>CP007053.1:2155000-7317842 GCA_000242935.3 Opitutaceae bacterium TAV5 | reverse complement strand
AAGGATGCCCGTGCCACATCTCCGGCTTTCACCTCTTCCGATTCTCCTCCCGCGCCCGCCGCTCCCGAATAAAGCCTTGTCTCCCGCGTGGCGGGCCTGCTTGGCTCTTCCCCTTGTTCAGGACGCTTAGCTCAGTTGGTTAGAGCATCTCGTTTACACCGAGAGGGTCGGGGGTTCGAGCCCCTCAGCGTCCACCAGCAACACCACACAAAAACCACCTGATGCGACATACGATCTCCGTCCTCGTTGAGAACAAGTTCGGCGTTTTGGCTCGCGTGGCCGGCATGTTTTCCGGCCGCGGCTTCAACATCGACTCGCTCAACGTCGCGCCCACGCACGACGCGTCGCTGTCGCGGATCACCGCCGTTCTCAAGGGCGACGACGCCGCGCTCGACCTCGCGACCAAGCAGCTCCGCAAACTCGTCAACGTCGTCGACGTCGTTGACTTCACCGAGGGCGAGGCCGTGGTGCGCGAACTCGTCCTGGCCAAGGTTTCCGCCTCCGGCCACACCCGCTCCGAGATCATGCAGATCTGCGACATCTTCCGCACGAAGATCGTCAACGTCTCGCAGGACTCGCTCATCATCGAAATCACCGGTGACGAGGGGAAGGTCTCCGCCTTCCTCAAGATTCTCGAACCTTTCGGCATCCTCGAAATCGCCCGCACCGGCGTCCTCGCCCAGAAACGCTGAACCGGATGCGGAGAGGGGAATGCGGATTGCGGAATGGAAAACCTCCGCCTACGTATCCCTCTTCGCCACAACCACGCCTGCGTCATTCCGCAATCCGCAATCCACACTCCGCAATCTTTTCACCCACCATGCCCGCTAAAGTATACACAGACAAGGACGCCGATCTCGGCGTGTTCAAGAACAAGACCATCGCCGTTCTCGGCTACGGTTCCCAGGGCCACGCGCACGCCCTCAATCTGAAGGACTCCGGCGTCAAGGTCATCATCGGCCTTTACAAGGGTTCGAAGTCGAAGCCCGTGGCCGAGTCGCACGGCTTCGAGGTCGTCGACACCGCCGAGGCCGTTCGCCGCGCCGATGTCATCCTGGTCGGCCTCCCCGACATGAAGCAGGCCGACGTCTACAAGAACGACATCGCTCCCAACCTGACCAAGGGCAAGACGCTCGTCTTCTCGCACGGCCTCGCCATCCACTTCGGCCTCATCAAGGTGCCGGCCGACATCGACGTCATCATGGTCGCTCCCAAGGGCCCCGGCCACATGGTCCGCCGCCTCTACGTCGAAGGCAAGGGCATGCCCGCCCTCATCGCCGTCGCGCAGGACAAATCCAAAAAGGCCAAGAAGACCGCCCTCGCCTGGGCCAAGGGCATCGGCTCCACCAAGGCCGGCGTGCTCCAGACCACCTTCAAGGAAGAGACCGAGACCGATCTCTTCGGCGAGCAGGCCGTGCTTTGCGGCGGCGCCAGCGCCCTCGTCCAGGCCGGTTTCGAGACGCTCGTCGAGGCCGGTTACCAGCCCGAGATGGCCTACTTCGAGTGTCTGCACGAGCTGAAGCTCATCTGTGATCTCATGTACGAATCCGGCATCGCCGGCATGCGTTTCTCGATCTCCGAGACCGCCAAGTACGGCGACATCACCCGCGGCCCGCGCGTCGTGAACGCGAAGACCAAGGCCGAGATGAAAAAAATCCTGAAGGAGATCCAGAGCGGCAAGTTCGTGAAGCAGTGGGTCGCCGAGTACAAGGGCGGCCTCAAGAACTACAACAAGCTGCTCAAGGCCGGAGAAAAGCACCCGATCGAGAAGACTGGCGCCTACCTCCGTGGCATGATGCCCTGGATGGCCAAAAAGAACATCAAGGGCGTGCAGGCTTCCTACGCCAGCTGAGGCCAGGGCCGTCCCGGCCACCCACCCGTCAGGCACCGGCCGGCGAAAGCTTGCCGGTGCTTTTTTATTCCGGAAAAGGTGAACCGCAGACAAAGCCGGAAACGGAAAAGCCCACGAAACACACGAAAGGACACGAAAAAAATACAAAAAATCCGATGGTTTGGCTTTCGTGTCCTTCCGTGTGTTTCGCGGGCCTCCTTCCGTGGAATTTATCCGTGTCAATCCGTGCAATCCGTGGTTAAAAAAACACCGGTTTTTGGCTCTGCCCACCTGCGTCTCTGTGGTTAATTCCTGAAAGCATGCCCGCACTCACTCTCGCCACCCGCCAAAGCCCGCTCGCTCTCGCCCAGGCCGAACAGACTGCCGCGCACCTGCGCGCCGCGCTCGGCGACGGCGTGGAAATCCGTCTCCTCAGGATCGTGACGACCGGCGACCGGCGCGCCGAATGGTCGCTCGAAAAACAGGGCGGCAAGGGCCTGTTCACCCGCGAACTCGAACAGGCGCTGCTCGACGGTCACGCCGACCTCGCCGTCCACAGTTGCAAGGACCTCCCCGGCGACCAGCCGGACGGGCTCGCCATCGCCGGCTACCTGCCGCGCGAGGACCCGCGCGACGTGCTCGTGTTGCGCGAGGGCGTCGAGGAGCCGCGCACGATCGCCACGAGCAGCCCGCGCCGCCGCCAGCAGGCCGCCATGCTTTTTCCCGACGCGCAGTTTTGCGAGATCCGCGGCAATGTGGACACCCGCCTCAACAAGATCGCCGGCACCCACATCTCGCCCGCCACCGATACACGCAACGAAATCCCCGAATCTCTCGATCCCGAATCGGGCGACGCTTCGCGTCGTCGCAGCGGTCGGGAGACCGCCGCTCCCACCTCCCTCGCCGATGCCACGCTGCTCGCCGCCGCCGGCCTGCGCCGCCTCGGCATCGCCGCCTGGCCCGGCGTGACGCTCCATGCGCTCGACTTCGGCCACATGGTCCCCGCCGTCGGCCAGGCGGCGATCGCGCTCCAGTGTCGCGCCGCCGACGCAGAAAAATTTGCTCCTCACCTCGACGTCCGCACCGCCCGCGCCGTCACGCTGGAACGCGCCTTCCAGACGGCTCTCGGCGGCGGCTGCCAGACGGCCCTCGGCGTGCACGCATCCGGCGACACGCTCTGGTTTTACCACGAGGAAATCGGCCTGCGCAGCCTGCCGCTGGCATCCTCCGATTTCGCCAGCCCGGAAGCCACCGCCCGCGCCACCTTGCGGCATTTCGGTTTCCGGTTGTGAGGGTATCCGGTTTCAGGTTACTTAAAACCGCAAATTTCCGAACCGGTGGCCGCGTACCGAGCGAAGCGACAGTCTGACAAGGGCGCAAAAAAATCATTCTGTCCGTCGTGAATCTCCCGCGCGCTTATAAGCGCGATGGAGGGTTTCATGCGCATAAGGATTTTTGCGCCCTTTCGCGGCTAATTTCCGGGTAACGGCGCAGCCGCCCCGGGTCGTTCGCATCCGTTCGTCGCCACAGGGAATGAGAACCTCCTTCGCCGATCAGGGAAATTCTCCCCGCCGGTCCTACAGCAGGACCCATCCGAATCTGCCGCCCCGGATAACAAAAAAAGAAATGAGCAGATCGCCACGCAGAAAAAACCGGCTGCCAGCACGCCTGCGAACTGGACGGTTTCCGGACGCTGTGCCACCAGGATCACCAGCGGAGCCAGGATAAACGGCGTGTGATACGCGTAAATCGTGCCCGACGCTTCTCCTGCCAGACAAACCGGTGTGATTTTCGAAAGCCCGGTCTGGTGCATACATTCGATCATGAGGAGCGGGACCACCTTCGGAAGCCCTTCAATGCCCAGCACCAAAAAGAAAAGCAGCGCAACGGCCAGAACGACGGCAATCCTGTAACTGAAATTTCGATACCGGTGCATCAGAAAGCCGGATGCATAACAGAAGCCCCCGAACAGGATTACTCCGGATGACGGCCCTGTGTTTCCCGAATCGGGGGTCAGGATCATGCCGGCGAACGCGCCGCCAAGGGTGCAGCCCCAGACGCCTCCAAGGCCGAGGAGGCGAAATGACAGATGAATGACGGACCCTACGATAAACAGGATTGGCAGAAAATACAGTTGTTCGGCGACGGGGTTGTAATCGCAGCCGGGCACGCTTTGCACGATTTTGGTCCAAAAAGACGTCGACAGTCTCGCCCCCATATCCCCGATGCCCATCGCTTGGACCACCTGCCACATCGCGGCGTACAACAGCACGAGCGCGGCAAACGGAACCAGCAGCCGCCTGGTCCGGTTGCGCAGGAACATTCCGATCGTTTTCGGGTTCCGTTCTTCCGCCAGGCTGTGTAGCCATCCCGAGATCGCAAAGAAGAGGAGGACGCACCAACTGAACAGGGCTGGCAGAATTTCGATGGCGGCGTTCATTTCGCTGGAGAATCTCCGGTTCTGGACGTGGTGGAAAATCACCCCGACAATCGCGATGCCTTTGAGGGCATGGATGGCCCCGTCGGTTTTGGCGCGGGGAAGCGGAGGAAGACAGGCCCGGCTCGAGCGCGCGACGTCTCCGGGTTCGGGTAGTGAAGCGGACATGATAAAGGGTCGCGCGCCTTTGCCGATGTCTGCGGAAGTCCTCTGCGGGAGCATCCATGGTGCCCGAAAAAAAGAGGGACGCACTTACTTGCGTCCCACATCAGGCACCTAGGAGAGCCCACAGAAAGAACGCTTTCAATGCGCCCCAATTTGGGGCGCACATCCAGCGCGGCCTTTCTGTTTCGAAATTTCCTAGGTTTCGATGTGGACAGCAGCCGAAGCTACGCGAAAGAGATGATGGATTGTTTGGTGGGTTGGAGTTGAGTCGGTCGGGAGGGATACGGTTTACGGTATGAACGAGTACGACGCATTGGCTAGAGGCTGCCCGTCGCATCTGCAAGCCCGGGATTTCCGGGTGTAGTCGGAAGTGGAAGTGGCACGGGCATCCTTGCCCATGAAGTGGCACGGGCTTCCAGCCCGTGTTCCGGAAGGCGGCGCTTCGCGCCGTCCACGGGCAGGGATGCCCGTGCCACTTCTCCGGCTTCCATCACTTCCGGCGACACCCGGAATTTCCGGTCCGTTCTCTTGCTGCTTGTGGATCGCCTGCATCGCCGTTTTGCTTTCCGGTTTCGCCAGTCATGAGCACCTTGTCTGTTTCCGCCGCCGCGTCCGCCTCTGCGGGTCCCGCCGTCACCTTGTCCGCCGCCGGTCGCCGGGCGCAGTCGCCGCAAATCACGCGGCTCATGACCACCGCGCTCCAGACGCCGGGGCTGCTTTCGCTCGCCGCCGGTTTTACGGACAACCACACGCTGCCGCTCGCCGCCGTGCAATCGGCCGTGGCCACGCTGGCGCGCGAGGGCGCGGCCGATCCCGAGTTTCTGCAATACGGCACCAACCAGGGCCGCCCCGGCCTGCGCCGCCTGCTGGCCGCCCGCCTCGCCGCGAAAGAACCGTCGCTCGACGCCGACGCGCTCGCGGCGCGGACCTTTGTCACCAACGGCTCGCAGCAGGCCCTTTACCTTGCGATCCAGGTGCTCTGCGAACCGGGCGACATCGTGCTCGTGGACCGGCCGAGCTACTTTGTGTTTCTCGAACTGTTGCAGGGCATGGGCGTGCGCGCGCTCTCGATCCCGGTCGATGACGCCGGCCTCGTCGACGGCGAGGCCCTCCGTGCCCGCCTCCGCCAGCTCCGTGCCGGCGGCGAACGCGCCCGGCTCAAGGCGGTGTATTTCGTTTCCTGCTTCTCCAACCCCTCCGGCCGCACGCTCACGCTCGCCGAAAAGGAAACGCTCGCCGATGCGCTTGTCGCGGAGGACTGCGTCGTCCCCGTGATCGAGGACGCTGCGTATCGGGAACTTTGGTACAACCGCCCGCCCGCCGCGCCGGGCGTGCTCACCCTGCCACAGTGGAGCGCGTTTCCGCGGCTCTACCTGGAGACGCTGACCAAGACCTTTGCCAGCGGACTCAAGACCGGCTGGGGCGTCTGCACCGATGACCGCTGGCTTCATGTCATGCTGCACACGAAGGGGCATCAGGATTTCGGCACCGCCAACTTCAGCCAGGCCATCTGCGAACATGCGCTCGCCAGCGGCGCATTCGAGCGGCAGCTCGCGGCGATCCGCCCGACTTACGCCGCCAAAATGCGCATGCTGCACGAGACGTTGCACGATGCCGGCCTCGCCGCGCGCGGCTGGCGCTGGAGCGAACCGGAAGGCGGCCTCTACCTGTGGCTGCGCGCTCCGGAGGGCACGGACACGGGGATGGAGTCGGCCTTCTGCAAGGCATGCCTGCGGGAAGGCGTCCTCTACGTGCCGGGCGATCTCTGTTTCGGCGACGATGTGCCGAAAAATCATGTCCGCCTCAGCTACGGCGTCCTCGCCGGCGACGCCCTCCGCGAGGCCGGCCGCCGTTTCGCACGTGCGGCGGGTTGCGGCAAAACCTTTGAACAGAAGCCAAGAAGATAACGAAGGCGTAGTCCTCGCATCAGACTTTTCTACGAAAACGTTACGCATCTTTGAGAATCTTCCATGAATCAAGCCGGCCTTCGTGACCTTTTTAACTTCTGTTCAGATTTCTGAATCTGAACTGCATTATAGAAAAACCCGCTTGTGCGCGCTATCGTCCCGCATAACCTTGTTTCCATGCCAAGCCAGATCGCAATTTCGGAGCTGACGACCGAGGAAAAACTCTCGCTGATGGAAGAGCTCTGGCAGGACATATCCCGCGATCCGGCAAATGTTCCCTCGCCGGAATGGCATCGGGAACTGCTCGCCAGGCGTGAGCAGGATCTGGCTGAAGGACGCGATTCGTTCCTCTCCTGGGAGGATGCCAAAAAGCAACTCCGGGCTCGTCATCTGTAAACGTGATGACCGGCATTCAGCTGGAAATTCTGGAGTCCGCCCGCGACGACCTCTCGACCGGTTTCGAATTTTATGCGCGGAAAGAACCGTGGCTTGGTCCTTATTTTCTCGAAACCGTGTTTTCGGCCATCGAGTCGCTAAAGCTGCACGCTGGAGCCCATCGCAAGGTTTACGGGTATCACCGGGCTCTCACGGATCGTTTTCCTTATGCCATCTACTACTCGTATGAGCCTCCCCGGGTTCGCATTCGCGCTGTCGTCGACTGCCGCCGCGATCCCTCATGGATATCCGCGCACCTGCGCGGTTAATCTCTTGCCCCCGTGCCAGATGCCGAACATCCGTTTCCAGACCACGTCACCACGCTAGCACTACTACCACAACACACATCATCATGTCCGAACCTTTCATCGTCATCATCGCCGGAGGAAAAGGGGAACGTTTCTGGCCGCAAAGCCGCGCCGCGTGTCCCAAACACCTGCTGCCGGTCGTCGGGGACAAACCGCTGCTCGTGCAGACGCTCGACCGGGTAAAACCGCTCGCTCCGGCGAAAAACATTTTTGTCATTACCAGCGCCGTGCAGGCCAAGGCCGTGCGCGCCGTGTGCAAGGGCATCCCCGCCGCCAACGTCGTGGTGGAGCCGGTCGGCCGCGACACCGCCGCCGCCGTCGGCCTCGCCGCCGCGCTCGTCGGCGCGCGCGACCCGAAAGGCGTTTTCGCCGTGTTGCCCGCCGACCACGTCATCCACGACGCGAAGGCTTACCAGACCGACCTGAAAGCCGCTTTCGCCGCGGCCGCGGCCGACGACGTGATGGTCACCATCGGCATCACGCCGACGGAGCCCGCCACCGGTTTCGGCTACATCCAGAAGGGCGACGCCTGGAAAACCTTCACCATCGACCGCCGCCGCCGCGCCGTCTCGCGCGTGAAGCGGTTTGTCGAGAAGCCGAAGCAGGAGGTCGCCGGACAGTACCTCGCCTCGGGCGACTACCTCTGGAACGCCGGCATGTTTGTCTGGAGCGTGCCGGTGGTGAACGCCGCCTTTGCCGCGCACGCGCCGGAACTCGACGCCGGCCTGGCGAAAATCCGCGCCGCGCTCGCGCCCGCCAGAAAAGCCCCGCTCGACGCCACCCTGAAACGCGTTTACCCGAAATTGCCGCGCATCTCGGTGGATTACGCGCTGCTCGAAAAATCGACCAACGTCGTGGTGCTGCCGTCGTCATTCGACTGGGATGACGTGGGCGCCTGGCCGGCGGTGCCGAAACACTTCACGCCCGACGCCGCCGGCAACGTCACCCGCGGCCTCGCCGTGGTGGAGCAGGGGAGCAACAACCTCGTGTTCGCCGACGAAAAGACAAAACACCTCGTGGCCGTGCTCGGGGCCGACGACCTCATCGTTGTCCACACGCCCGATGCCACGCTCGTCGTCCCCAAGGCGAAAGCCCAGGAAATCAAGGCGCTGCTCAAGCGGGTGGAAGCGCTCCGCGGCGGCGCGAAGTGGCTCTAGGCGCCTGCGGTGTCGAAGCGCTGAGGTCCGACGGCTGGATGTTACGTGGTCTGGACGGAGCGGCGGCATTCCTGCCGCTGCAGACGACGCGCAGCGTCGCCGGTCAGAACGGGCCAGGACGGCGAGGCGCTGACGCGCCTCGTCGCAGCGGCAGGAATGCCGCCGCTCCGGGGTGGTCCGGTGTTTCAGCTTTTCAGTTTGGCAGACTGTCGTTTCGCTCGGTACAGCTTTTCAGCTTTTTCTTTTTTCAATGCGTGCTCTCGGCATCGACTACGGCACCCGCCGCATCGGCCTCGCCTTCGGCGATGAACTCGGCATCGCCACGCCGCTGTCCGCGCTCACGCAGGCCGACCCGGCGGCGCGGCGCGAGGCGCTGGCGGTCGTCATCCGGCAGCGTCGTATCACCGACCTCGTGCTCGGTTATCCGCTCAACATGAACGGCTCGGCGGGTTTCAAGGCGAAGGAGGTCGATGCATTTGCCGGGAGCCTGCGCGAGGAGTTCGCGTTGCCCGTTCACCTGATCGACGAGCGCCTCACCTCGCACATGGCCGAGTCCGGCCTGTCGCAGAAAAAACTCCGCGAGATTCGCGGCCAGGGGATCATCGATTCGCGGGCGGCGGCGCTGATCCTTCAGGATTTTCTCGACCAGCGGTTCCCACCGGCGATGTAGGGGAGCATCTCAAAAACGGGACAGGCTCCGGAGTGGCACGGGCTTCCAGCCCGTGAGCGTTGCCCCTGCGCCGTGGCATGGGCTTCCAGCCCATGATTCCGGACACATGGCCAAAGGATGGCCATGTCACGCAATCCCACGGGCTGGAAGCCCATGCCACGGCGTTATGCATGTCCACGTTGTTGAGATGTGCTTCGCCCCTGCGGCAAGCCACTCTCACCCCGGGAAGGGGGCTTGCCGCCGCGGCGAAGTGCCGCCAGCCTGCGCATTCCTTCCGTTTCCGGCTCCACGCTCTCACTGCCACGCATGACGACCGCCATGATCCTGCTCCTGCTCCGCGCCCTCGGCGAGACACTCGCCATGGTGCTGGCGTCGGGACTCATCGGCCTTCTCGGCGGCATCCCGCTCGGCGTAGCGCTTTTCGTGACGGGGCCCGGCCGGCTCTCCGGGCACCCTGCGCTCCACCGGCTCCTCGGCCTTGTCATCAACGCCGGTCGCTCCATCCCGTTCCTCATCCTGCTCGTGGCCATCGTCCCGTTTACGCGCCTCGTGACCGGCACTTCCATCGGCGTGCCGGCGGCCATCGTGCCGCTGGCAGCCGGGGCGATTCCGTTCATGGCCCGGCTGGTCGAGGGCGCGCTGCGGGAAGTGCCGTCGAGCCTGATCGAGGCGGCGCAATCGCTGGGCGCCTCGTCGCGCTGCGTGATCTGGCGGGTGCTGCTGCCGGAAGCGATGCCCGGCGTGCTGCACGGCGCCACCGTCACGTTTGTCACGCTCGTCAACTACTCCGCCGTGGCCGGCGCGGTGGGCGGCGGCGGTCTCGGCGATGTCGGCTACCGCTACGGCTACCAGCGGTTCGACGGCACCGTCATGGTCGTCGTGGTCGTTGTCCTTATCGTGCTCGTGCAGGCGATCCAGTGGCTCGGCGAACGGCTGGTCAGGACGACCGACCGGCGTTACTGATCGCGCTTCGCGACCTTCTTTTACATTTTATCCGAAGACCATGCAGACACACCCGTCCCTCCGCTTCCTTCTCGCCATCCTCGTCCTCCCGGCGTTGGTGCTCTTGCCCGGCTGCGGTCGCAAGGCCCGTGAAAACCACCTGCGCCTCGGCGTGATCGGCGGTCCCGAAGAGCAACTCGCGGAGATCGTCAAACGGCTTGCGAAGGAACGCCACGGACTCGACGTCGAGATCGTCACGTTCAGCGATTACATCATGCCCAACGCCGCGCTGGCCGACGGCTCGCTCGATGCCAACGCCTTCCAGCACCGCCCGTTTCTCGACCGGCAAATCAGCGACCGCGGCTACAAGCTCGTGGTCGCGGGCAACACCTTCGTGTATCCGATCGCCGGTTACTCGCTGCGGATAAAATCGCTCGATGCCCTTCCCGACGGTGCGAAAGTCGCCGTGCCCAACGATCCCACCAACCTCGGCCGCGCGCTCGTCCTGCTGGCGAAGCAGGGGCTCGTCACGCTGAAGCCCGGGGCCGGCATCAACGCCACCGTTCTCGATATCGCCGGCAACCCCAAAAAACTGAAAATTGTCGAGCTCGAGGCCGCACAACTCCCGCGCACGCTGCCGGATGTGGACCTCGCCGTCATCAACACCACCTACGCCGGCCAGATCGGCCTGAGCCCGACGAAAGACGGCCTGTTTGTGGAGGACAAGGATTCGCCCTACGTGAACCTCATCGTGGTGCGGGAGGACAACAAGGACTCGCCCGCCGTGCGCACCCTCGTGCAGACCTGGCAGACGGACGAAGTGCTCGAGGCCGCCGAAAAGATCTTCCCCGGCGGTGTCGTGAAAGGCTGGTAGCCTCCGCCTGTGTCGCCCGGTGGTGTCGTCGGCTCTCGCGTGTCGGCAAATTTTCGCCAGCCTTCATGTTTCCTAAAGGTTCATTCTGCCAGAATCGTGACCTGTTGAAGCAAGAACCGTGAATCCGACCATGACCGAAACCCGCCACCCGTCCGCCGCCTGCGTGCGCTACCTGCCTCCGCTCGCCGTCGCCGCGCTGCTTGGCCTCAGCTCCTGCGCGAGCACCGCTGACCGGCGCGACGCCGCCACGGCCTCCATCGCCGGCGCCGTCCCCGGCCAGTGGCAGCATGCCTCCGCCTCCCCGGCAGCCACCGGGACCCCGGCGGCTGCCCCGCTCGACACCAGCGCTCTCGTTGCCTGGTGGACCCGTTTCAACGATCCCGTTCTCGACCAGCTCGTCACCGAAGCGCTCAAGACCAGCCCCGACCTCCGCACCGCGCTTTCGAAGATCGAGGAATCCCGCGCCCGCCGCGGTGTCGAGAAGGCCAACCTCTTCCCGACGCTCTCCGGCAGCGTGTCAGGCCGGGAAGACTACAACCGCAACCACAACACCGGCACTTCCACCCGCGGAGACTCTTACGCCGCCGGCCTCGATGCGAGCTGGGAGATCGACCTCTTCGGCCGGCAACGGCGGACGCTCGATGCCGCCACCGCCGACCTCGCCCAGACGGAGGAAAACTACCATGCCGCCCGGGTCTCGCTCGCCGCCGAAGTGGCCGCCGTCTACGTCTCGCTCCGCTCGGCGGAAGAGCAACTGGCCGTCGTCGAGGAAACGCTCGCAACCCGCACCGAAACCACGCAGATCGCCCAGTGGCGCGAGCAGGCCGGCACCGGCTCCGCCCTCGATACACAACAGGCCATCAGCACGCTCGAACAGGCCCGCGCCGCTCTCCCTTCGCTTCGCCAGACGATTTCGCAAACCCGCAACCAGCTCGCCCTCCTTTCCGGCCTCGTCCCCGGCGCGCTCGACACGCTCCTCGCACAATCCCGGCCCGTGCCCGCCGTCCCGGCCGGTATCGCCATCGGCATCCCGGCCGACACGCTTCGCCAGCGCCCCGACGTGCGCGCCGCCGAGCGCGGGCTCGAAGCCGCCATCGCCCGCACCGGCGCCGCCGAGCGCCAGCGTCTCCCGTCGCTCAATCTCAGCGGTTCACTCGGTGTCGAGGCGTTGAAAGCCGGGCGCCTCTTCTCGCCCGACACCACCATCGGCAGCCTCATCGGCAGCCTGTCCGCTCCGCTCTTCGATGCCGGCAATATCCGCCAGCAGATCAGGATCCAGAGCGCCCTCGAGGAACAGGCCCTCATCGGCTACGAATCCACCGTGCTCACCGCGCTTTCCGAAGTGGAGGATGCGCTCGTCGCCGTGCAACGCACCGCGGAGCGCCTCGAAATTCTCGACAAGGCCACCGCTGCCGCGGCCGAAGCCGCCAGTCTCGCTGAGCTCCAGTACAAGGCCGGCACCGTCGATCTCGGCACCGTTCTCGACGCCCAGCGCACCCTGCTCGGCCTCCGCGAACAGCAGGTCAGCACCACAGCCGACCGGACCGCGGCGCACATCCAGCTCTACAAGTCCCTGGGCGGCGGCTGGGAACAAAATGCCGAAGGCTGAAACCGCATCGCCCTCCTCCGCTCCTCTGCAATTTCGCAACTCCGAACTCCGAATCCTGAACGCCAGACCCTTTCCCGATGTCCACTCCCGATCTCGCCACGCTCATCCGGCATAACGGCGCCGGCCAACGCTCCCGCCTCTCGCGCCTCCTCCGTCTGTTGCTGCCGGTCGCCCTCGTCCTGCTCGCGGTCGCCGCCTGGTTCTGGTGGAGCGCCCGGGCGCGCGCCGCCAGCCAGCCGCCGCCGTTCGTCACCGAAGTGCTCGCCCGCGGCGATATCCGTCTCACCGTCACCGCCACCGGCAACCTCGAACCCACCACCGAGATCACTGTCGGTAGTGAACTTTCCGGCACGACCCTGGAAGTGTATGTCGATACCAACGACCACGTGACCAAGGGCCAGCCGCTCGCCAAACTCGACACGACCAAACTCGCGCAGGAGACCGAGAGCAGCCGCGCCCAGCTCGCCTCCGCCCAGGCCAGCGTCGCCCAGGCCGAGGCCACGCTCAAGGAAGCGCAGGCCACGCTCGCCCGCCAGCAGGAGCTTCACCAGCTCAGCGGCGGCAAGGTGCCGTCCCGGCTCGAAATGGATACCGCCACCGCCACCACCGATCGCGCCAAGGCCGACCTCCTCGCCGCGCAGGCCTCCGTCAGCCAGGCTCGGGCGCAGGTGCTCATCAATGAAACCGACCTCGCCAAGGCCATCATCAAGTCTCCCATCGACGGCATCGTGCTTACCCGCGACCTCGAACCCGGCCAGACCGTCGCCGCCAGCTTCACCGCGCCGGAGCTCTTCGTCATCGCGGAAAAACTCGAGCACATGAAACTCAAGGTCGCCGTCGCCGAGGCCGACATCGGCCGCGTCGCCAACGGCCAGCCCTCGTCTTTCACCGTCGATGCCTGGCCCAACCGCTCCTACTCGGCCAACGTGATCAAGGTTTCGTACGGCTCCGCGGTCACCGACAATGTCGTCACCTACGAGACCGAGCTCGAAGTCGCCAACGACGATCTCAGCCTCCGCCCCGGCATGACGGCCACCGCCGACATCCACGTGGCCGAAGCCAAAAACGTTTACCTCGTACCGACGGCCGCCTTCCGTTTCACCCCGGCCACGTCGGCGGCAAGCGGCGCTTCGACCGCGCAAAAAAAATCCTTTGTCCAGAGCCTCATGCCCGGCCCGCCGCGCCGGCAGTCGTCCCGGCCTGCGGCCACCGGCGACGCATCGGCCGCCTCCTCCGGTCGGGTCAACGGCACCGCCCGCATCTGGGTCCTGCGCGATGGCCACCCCGTCCCCGTCCAGGTCAAGGTCGGCCTTACTGACGGACGTTACACCGAAGTCAGCGGTGACGACCTGGCCGACGGCCTCCCTGTCATTCTCCGCGCCAGCGCTCCGGCCTCATAATTGCTGCCATGTCCACGCCTCCGCTCATCGAACTGCGCCAGCTCACCAAGACCTACGGTCACGGCGAAGCCGCCTTCCAGGCGCTGCGCGGCATCGACCTGACGATTCACCAGGGCGAGTTCGTGGCGATCATGGGGCACAGCGGCTCCGGCAAATCCACGCTCATGAACACGCTCGGCTGCCTCGATACGCCCACCACCGGCAGCTACCTTTACGAAGGCATTCCGGTCGAGACGCTCGACGCCGACCAGCGTTCCCTGCTGCGCCGCCACGCCCTCGGTTTTGTCTTCCAGGGTTTCAACCTGCTCGCCCGCACCAGCGCCCTCGAAAACGTGGAGCTGCCGCTGCTCTACCGCGGCCTCTCGCGCCGCGAGCGCCACGAAAAGGCCCTCGCCGCGCTCACCTCGGTCGGTCTCCCGACCAAGGTTCGCAACACCCCCGCCGAACTCTCCGGCGGACAACAGCAGCGCGTCGCCATCGCCCGCGCCATCGTCACCGAGCCGAGCACGCTTTTTGCCGACGAGCCGACCGGCAACCTCGACACCGCCACCACGCACGAAATCATGAACCTGCTCGTCCAGCTCAACACCGGACGCGGCATCACCATCATCATGGTCACGCACGAGGACGACGTCGCCGCCTATGCCAAACGCGTCGTCCGCATCCAGGACGGCCTGGTCTCGGAAGACCGGACCCGGACGCCCGCGGAAAGGGCCGCCTCGTCCGCCACGGTCCACCCTTCCCGCTCCGCCGACCGCTGATTCCCGCACTGCCGTCACTTCCCGTTTTCCGCCCATGTTCCTGATGCTTCTGAACGCTCTTCACATCGCCCTGCGCGAGATCCGCCGCAACCTCACGCGCGCGTTTCTCACCGTGCTCGGCATCATCATCGGCGTGGCTGCGGTCATCACGATGGTGACGCTCGGGCAGGGCACCACGCAGGCGGTGAAAAACCAGATTTCCAGCCTCGGCAGCAACCTGCTCATGCTGCGGCCCGGTTTCGGGTTCGGTCCGCGCGCCTCCTCCGCCGGCGTGCCCAATTTCACTGTGGACGATGCCACCGCCATCATCGAGCAGGTGCCCGGCATCGCCGCCATTGCGCCCGTGGGCAATTCCTCGCTCAGCACCATCTACCTCCAGAACGCCCGCTCCACCACCGTCACCGGCACCACGGTCGATTATTTCCAGATCAACAAGTGGAACCTCGCCGACGGACGTTTTTTCAACGAACTCGAAGAACGCTCCGGCGCCGCCGTCTGCGTGATCGGCAACACGGTCAAAAAGGAACTCTTCGACACCGTCGGCGAATCCCCGATCGGGGCGAAGATCCGCATCGGCAAGGCGTCCTGCGAAATCATCGGCGTCCTCGCCGCCAAGGGGCAGGTCGGCATGGGCGACCAGGACGACACCATCGTCGTGCCGCTTTCCACGCTCCAGCGCCGGCTGGTCGGCCGCACCTCGTCGCGCGACATCCGCCAGATCAGCATCTCCGCCGAGGACAACGCCAACAGCGACACGCTGATTGCGGACATCACCTCGCTCATGCGCCAGCGCCGCAATCTCCAGAGCAACCAGGACAACAATTTTAATGTTTTCGACACCCGCCAGATTGCCGAGACGCTCAGCAGCTCCACCCGCATGATGACCATGCTCCTCGCTGCCGTGGCCGGGGTGTCGCTCCTGGTCGGGGGCATCGGTATCATGAACATCATGCTCGTCAGCGTCACCGAACGTACCCGCGAGATCGGCATCCGCCTGGCGATCGGCGCGCGGGCCCGCGAGGTGTTGCTGCAATTTCTCGTCGAGGCGATCACGCTCTCCTGCATCGGCGGCCTGGTCGGCATCCTCTTCGCGCTCGGCCTTTGCTACGGCCTCGGCGCGATCATCAATGTGCCGGTCACGTGGAACCTGCAGATCAACCTCATCGCCTTTATCTTTTCGGCGGCGGTGGGCGTGCTTTTCGGCTTCACTCCCGCCCGCCGCGCCGCCGCCCTCGACCCCATCGACGCCCTGCGGCACGAGTGAAGGAGGAGGGTATGGGAGCTATGAGAGAAATGGGAGCCATGGGAGCTATGGGAAAATCGGAAATTGTGAGCCGGTTCATAACTCCCATAACTCCCATCTCTCTCATATCTCTCATCCCTCCTCTCCCCCCTCGCCATGTCATCCGAACCCGAAGGCTTCCTCCCTCGCCACGGCGACTACACCCGGCTCCTCTCGTTCCAGAAAGCCGAAATCGTCTACGGCATCACCTACCGGTTTTGCCACAAATACTTCGCCAAAAGCGACCGCACCATCGACCAGATGGTGCAGGCGGCACGCTCCGGAAAGAAAAACCTGCTCGAAGGGAGCAAGGCGGCCGTCACCTCCAAAGAAACCGAAATCAAGCTCACCAATGTCGCCCGTGCCAGCCTCGAAGAACTTCTCGATGACTACCGCGATTACCTCAATACGCGCGATCTCCCTGTCTGGGACAAAAACTCCCGCGAGGCCCTCTATGTCCGCAAACTCGGGAGACGCACCCCGCAGACCTGGGATCTCTACCGCCCCTTTGTGGAAACCCGTCCGGCTGCGACCCTCGCCAACATCGCCATCTGTCTCATCCACCAGACCAACTACCTCATCGACCGCCAGCTCCGCTACCTCGAAAAAGATTTCCTCAAAAACGGCGGTCTCCGCGAACGCATGACCCGCGCCCGCCTCGATCACCGCTCCCGCCCCCCGAAACCATAACTCCCCTGTCTCCCATACCTCCCCTATCTCCCATCCCCTTCCGTCCTCCCATGCGCCTCCTCGTCATCGAAGATGATCCCGTGCTCCTCCGCAGCCTGGCCGCCACGCTGCGCGAGGAAAACTACGCCGTCGACACCGCCGCCGACGGCGAGGACGGGCTCTTCAAGGCCCGCGAAACCGTCTACGATGCCATCGTCCTCGACGTCATGCTCCCGCGCCTCGACGGCTGGGGCGTGCTCGCCGCCCTCCGGCCCGCCTGCCGCACGCCCGTCCTCATGCTCACCGCCCGCGACACCGTGCCCGACCGCATCAAGGGCCTCGACCACGGCGCCGACGACTACCTGACAAAACCCTTCGACATCGACGAACTCCTCGCCCGCCTGCGCGCCCTCATCCGCCGCTCCGCCGGACAGACTCACCCGATCCTCCGTATCGGCCCGCTCGCCATCGACACCGCCGCCCGGCGCGTCGCGCTCGGCGCCGCCGACATCCCGCTCACCGCCCGCGAGTATTCGCTTGTCGAATACCTCGCGCTCCACCGCGGCGAAGTGGTCAGCCGCGCCACGCTCTACGAACACCTCTTCGACGAGGACGACGACACGCTCTCCAATCTCCTCGACGTCCACGTCTCCAACCTCCGCAAGAAACTCGGCGCCGACCTGGACCTGATCAAAACCCGCCGCGGCCACGGCTACCTCATCGAATGACGCTCCCTCTCCGCTTTCTTCATTCCATCCGCTGGCGCGTGCAGGCCTGGCACGGGCTGATCCTGCTTTTCGCCATCGCGGCCTTTTGCTTCACCGCCCACCGGCTTGCCTGGAACAACCACCTCCGCCGCATCGATGCCGTGCTGGTCGAGAACGAAAAAAAACTCGTCCGGGGAATCTTCGAACTCGCGAGCCCGTCCGACCTCGCCGAACGCCCTCCTCCGGACGTGCTCTTCACCACGCTCGCCCGCGAGGGCCGCCTGACGGTCCCGCCTTCCCTCGCGGCCGTCTACGAAGACACGTCTCCCGGGTATTACTGGTTCAGTTTCCGCGAAGGCGGGGAAAACGGAAAAACCCTTCTCCCGTCGCCCAATCTTCCCGGCGATGTCGTCTTGCCGCCCGATCCGGGCGAAACCGACGCCGAGGAACTGCACACCGAAAAACATCGCCGCATCGTCCATCACCGGTTTCGCAACGGCCTGCTGCTCACCTTCGGGCGCGACCTCACGCCCGATCTCGACGACAGCCGCCGTTTCGCGTGGTCGCTCGCCGGCTGCGGACTCGCCGTCTGGCTGCTCGGCCTGCTCGGCGGCTGGTGGCTGGCCGGCCGCGCCATCCGGCCCATCGAGGCCATCAGCCGCACCGCCAGCCGGATCGCCGAAGGCAATCTCTCCGAGCGTATCAATGTAACCGATACGGATAACGAGCTCGACCAGCTCGGCCGCGTGCTCAACGAGACCTTCGACCGCCTCGCCGCCACCTTCGAGCGCCAGCGCCGTTTCACGGCGGATGCCTCCCACGAACTGCGCACGCCTGTCACGATCCTCCTCTCCGAAACCCAGCGCATCCTCAAACGCGACCGCACGCCGGCAGAATACCGCGAGGCCCTGCAAACCTGCGGCGAGACGGCCACCCGGATGCGCCGCCTCATCGAGGCGCTGCTCCTCCTCGCCCGCCAGGAGACCGCCAGCGCCGGCGGAGCGC
This sequence comes from Opitutaceae bacterium TAV5, assembly GCA_000242935.3. NCBI lineage: Bacteria > Pseudomonadati > Verrucomicrobiota > Opitutia > Opitutales > Opitutaceae > Opitutaceae bacterium TAV5. The sequence goes on along the minus strand of CP007053.1, from coordinate 7,299,683 downwards.
ATGCCCACCATGAGCCCTGCGATCTCGCCGCGATCCTCGACGAGGCCGCCGCGCACCTCGCCCCGCTTGCCGCCGACCGGGGCATCACCTTTCACGCCGACCTGCAGCCGGCGCAATGCCGGGGCGACCCGGCGGCGCTCTCGATCCTCGTGACCAACCTCCTGACCAACGCCCTCCAGCACCACCACGCCACCGGCGGCGGCCACGTCCATCTCCGCAGCGGGACGCGCGACGGCGAGGCGGTCATCATGATCCGGGACGACGGCCCCGGCATCCCGGCCGAAGACCTGCCGCACATCTTCGAGCGCTTTTACCGGGCGGACAAGGCGCGCACCGGCGGCGACCCGGCGGCGCATGCCGGCCTCGGCCTGGCGATCGTGAAAACCATCGTGACCAACCACGGCGGCACGATCGACGTGCAGAGCGAACCCGGTGCCGGCGCCTGTTTCGAGGTGCGCCTGCCTCGTCCGTAGGGGCGCACTTCACAGTGAAGCGCACCTCTACGCCGTTTCCCGCAACACCGGCCCCAGATACTCCGTCAACTCCGTGGTGCGCACCGCGACGGCGCCGCGTGCGCGCGCGAGGGCATCGGCGGCGGCTCCGTGCCAGGCGACGCCGCGGCAGGCGGCGCCGGCCGGATCGTCCGGCGTCTGCGCCAGCAGGCCGCCGGTGAGCCCGGCGAGAATGTCACCGCTGCCGCCTCGCGCCAGCACCGGGCCGCCGGCCAGGCTGTGGTAACGGTGTCCTCCGGTTTCAACTACAGTCACCGGTCCCTTGCGGACGAGGATGGAGTGGGCGGCGGGAATCTGTTTTTCGATCCGGGGAAGTTCGCCCGCGTGGGGCGTGAGAATGCGCGGCGCCTTGCCGGCGCTCACGATCTGCGGTTGCAGCGCATCGGCGTCGATCACGAGCGGCACGGTGGCGAGTTTCACGATTTCGGCGGCAAGGGTGAGCGTTTCCGGCTCGCGCCCGAGGCCGGGGCCGATGACGAGCGAGGAGGTCCGCGTGAGCCGTTCGCGGATCAGGTGCAGGCCTTCCAGGGCGAGCCCGCCGTCCGGCGTTTCCGGCCAGGCGACCCACATGGCTTCGGGCAACTGCGCGGCAAAGGCCGGGATCAGCGATTCCGGAGCGAGCACCGTGACGAGTCCGGCGCCGCTGCGCACGGCCGCGGTGGCCGCCATGAAGATGGCGCCGGGAAACGCCCGCGAACCACCGACCAGCAGGACGTGGCCGAAGCTGCGTTTGTCCGAATGCGGCGAACGCCACCGGCGCAGCGGATCGAGCACCGCGGGCACGAGCACGCGGTCACGGGTGTCGTCGGTCGCGGTGGCATGGGCCTCCTGCCCGATTGGCAGAAAAAGTGGCACGGGCTGGAAGCCCGTGCCACGGTCGAAGAAACCGAGATCGAGGTAGCGCACGCGTCCGGCATTGGCATTGCCCGGCGGGAGCAGGGGCGTTTTCACACTGCCGGTGGCATAGGTGAAATCGGCGCGGAATGCGTCGGAGGCATCGAGCCCGCTCGGCAGATCGACGGCCACGCGCAGGCGGACGGGCAAGGCGTTGACGGCGGCGAACACGCGCGCGGCCTCCGCGGGCAGGGGGGGGCGGAACTGAAAGCCGAAGACGCCGTCGAGGACGAGATCGTATGCGGTTCCGGATACCGCCGTAGCGTCGCCGCCGGCGGGCAGGTCCGGGGCGCGGATCATCCGCACGCGACCCGGGGCGGCCTGGGCCGTCGGGTTGGTCAGGTTTGTCAGTAAAAGCTCGCGCCAGGCGCGCACGGCGAGGGGGCGCAGCGTGCGTTCGCCGAACACGAACAGCACATCCGCGGAGCCGCCCGCCGGCGAGGTGACGAGGAGGTGCCGGGCGGCGATGAGCGCATCGCCGGCATTGTGTCCCTTGCCGGCGAGCACGAGCAGGCGGGGAGCGGCGGGAAACGGACCGGCTTCGGCAAAATCACGCCGCGCACTCTCTGCGACCGCGATGCCGGCCCGCTGCATGGCGGACCACTCGCGTTCCTCGTCGCCGGCAAAAAACGCGGCTTCGAATGCCTTCGCTGCTTGGCAGGAAAGAATCGGGTGAGACGGGATCATGGACGCACAGGCAACAGGAAAATCGTCCGCGAGGCGAGCGCGGGGCGAGCAATTTTCGATTTTCGATTCTCGATTGATGGAGCTACCGCTCCGCCTGTGAATCCGGCGTGGCAGCGCCCAATTGAAAATCGAGAATCAAGAATCGAAAATTCACAGCTCCCGGATCGCCGCGGAGAGGACCTCGCAGGCGCGGTCGATGGCGGAGCCCTCGTGGGCGGTGCTGAGGAAACCGGCTTCGTACGCGCTGGGCGCGAGATAGACGCCGCCGGCGAGGCAGGCATGAAAAAAGCGCGCGAAGCGTTTCGCATCGCCCTTGAGGGCGGTGGCGTAATCGCGGACCGGCGTATCGGTAAAAAAGATACTGAACATGGATCCGCATTGCGGCACCTGCACGGGGATGCCCTTGGCGCGGGCGGCGGCGAGGACGGCGCCCCGGAGCCGGCGGCCGAGGGCGTCGAGGCCCGCATAGGGATCGAGTTCGCGGAGGAGACGGAGCGAGGCGATGCCGGCCGCCATGGCGAGCGGGTTGCCGCTGAGGGTGCCGGCCTGGTAGACGGGTCCGTCGGGCGCGAGGTGATCCATGATGTCGGCGCGGCCGCCGATGGCGCCGACAGGAAGGCCCCCGCCGATGATTTTTCCCAAGGTGGTGAGGTCGGGGGTGATCGATTCGCGTTCCTGCACGCCGCCGGGGGCGATGCGGAAGCCGGTCATGACCTCGTCGAAAATGAGCACGGCGCCGTGGCGGGCGGTGAGGTTGCGGAGGAAGGCGAGGTAGCCGGGGTCGGGCATGATAAAGCCGACGTTGCCGCAAAAGGGTTCGATGATGACGCCGGCGATTTGTTGCGGATTGGCGGCGAAGGCGGCTTCGAGCGCGTCGCGGTCGTTGTACGGCAGGACGACGGTTTCCCGGGCAAAGGAGGCGGGGACGCCGGCGCTGTCGGGATTGCCGTGGGTGAGCGCGCCGGAGCCGGCCTTGATGAGGAGCGAGTCGGAATGGCCGTGGTAGCAGCCGGAGAACTTGATGATCTTGTCGCGCCGGGTGAAGCCGCGGGCGAGCCGGATGGCCGTCATGGTGGCTTCGGTGCCGCTGTTGCACATGCGGACTTTTTCGATGGAGGGGAAAAAGCGGACGATGAGCTCGGCCATCTCGACCTCGTACGGGTTGGGCGTGCCGAAGGAGGTGCCGTGCCCGAGCGCGGCGGCGATGGCATCGCGGATCACGGGATGGTTGTGCCCGTGGATGGCGGGCCCCCAGGTGCAGACGAAGTCGACGAGTTCGCGATCGTCGGCGGTGACGAGCGTGGCGCCGCGCGCGGCCTTGACGAAAAACGGCGCGCCGCCGACCGAGCGGAAGGCGCGGACGGGCGAGTTGACGCCGCCGGGAATGAGCTTTTTCGCCCGGGCGAAGAGGTCGGTGGAAACAGGATCGGTGGATGGCATTTTTTAACCACTAATGGACACTTATGGACACTAATGATGAGCGGGCTGGAGAATCAGTTGACGAGGCGTTTCCATTCGAGGCGCGGAAAGGAACAAAAGTTGACGAGATAACCGACGCGCTTGCGCGTGGCTTTCAGGTAGTTGATGAGCTGGGCGTCGTGTTCGGGAAGGAGTTTTTTGACCGCCTTGAGTTCGACAAGGATTTCTCCAATGATGATCAGGTCGGCCTCGTAGTATTTTTTGAGCGGACGGTTTTTGTAGTAGAGCTGGAGTCGAGGTTTGGAAATGAAGGGGATACCCCGATCGGTGAGTTCCATCTCGAGGCTTTCCTGATAAACCTCTTCAAGAAAACCGGCCCCCATCGTGTTGTGCACCTCAAAGCACGCTGCCATGAAGTTGTAACCTTCTTCCTGATACAGTTCCGTTGTTCGGCTATTAGTGTCCATCAGTGTGCATTAGTGGTTTTTACCGGATTTGAAAATCCTCAGCTCACGTATTTCTGGACGAGGGGGATGCGGCGGCCGACGCCGAAGGCGAGCGGGGTGATCTTCAGGCCGGGGGCGGCCTGCTTGCGCTTGTATTCGTTGAGATCGACCTTGCGGACCACGTCGTTGACCACGGCGGCATCGAAACCGCGCGCGACCAGTTCGGCGCGCGACAGGCCTTCCTCCACATAACCGTGAAGGATGGCGTCGAGGATGTCGTACGGCGGGAGGCTGTCCTGATCAACCTGGCCGGGGCGGAGCTCGGCGCTGGGCGGCTTGCTGATCGTGTTGGGCGGGATGATCTCGCGGTCGCGGTTGATCCACCGGCAAAGGGCATAGACCTGCGTCTTGAAAACGTCGCTGATCACGGCGAGGCCGCCGCACATGTCGCCGTAAAGTGTGCAGTAGCCGACCGCGATCTCGCTCTTGTTGCCGGTGGTGAGGAGGAGCGCGCCGAGCTTGTTGGAGAGCGCCATCATGAGGACGCCGCGGAGGCGCGCCTGGATGTTTTCCTCGGCCACGTCGCGCGGCAATCCGGCGAACACCGGAGCGAGCGCGGCTTCGGTGGCGGCCACGGGCCCGGCAATGGAGAGCGACTCGAAACGGATGCCGAGATTGCGGGCGAGCGCCGCGGCATCGTCACGGGAATGTTGCGAGGAAATCGCGGAGGGGAGCGCGATGCCCGTGACATTGTCCACCCCGAACGCCTCGACGGCGAGCACCGCCACGAGCGCCGAGTCGATGCCGCCGGACAGGGCAATGAGGGCGCGCCGGAAACCGCTCTTGCCGGCGTAATCGCGCAGGCCGAGCACCAGGGCGTCGTGGATGTCGGCAAGCTCTTCGCCGGAATGCGGGGGAGGAGGGGGAGGGAGGGGCGGGGCGGGTTCCGGCCGCTCGCGGGCGGCGGACGTGACTGGAGCCGGAGGGCGGGTTCCGGCGGAGGCTGCCGCTGCCGCGGGGAGGCGCGGAGCGGCCCCGCCTGCTTTCGGGATTTCGACCACGCGCAGCTCCTCGCGAAAGGCGGAGAGCGTGGCAAGGAGGTTGCCGCCGGCATCGACGGCGAGGCTGCGGCCGTCGAAAACGAGTTCGTCGTTCCCGCCGATGGCATTGCAATAGACGACCGGGGCGCGGAGGGCGCGGGCGGTGTTGGCGACGAGTTGCTCGCGCGTGCTCGCCTTCTCCTGCTGCCAGGGGCTGGCGGAGAGGTTGAGCATGAGGTCGGGTTTTTGGGACGAAAGGAGCATCACCGGGTCGATCCGGTAGAGCGGACGGGTGCGCAGCGCGGGGTGCGTCCAGATGTCTTCGCAGATGGTGACGCCGATGCGGTGGCCGGCGTGGTCGATGACGAGCGGCGCGGTGGCGGGTTCGAAATAACGGTCTTCGTCAAAGACGTCGTAGGTGGGGAGCAGGCACTTGTGGGCGGTGTGGAGGATTTTTCCGTGCTGGCAGAAGGCGGCGGCGTTGAGGAAGGGCCGGCCATGGGGCGCAGGGTTGCGGGTGACGGTGCCGATGAGGGCGGGCACCTCGCGGATGGCGGCGGCGATGGCGGCCAGACTTTCCCCGGTGTCGGGGACGAAGCGGCTTTTGAAAAGCAGGTCGCGGGGAGGATAGCCGCAGACCACGAGTTCGGGATAGACGACGAGTTCCGCCCCCTGCTCGACGAGAGTGGCGTAGGTGTCGAGGATCTTGCGGCGGTTGCCGGCGAGATCGCCGACCGTGGTGTTGAGCTGGGCAATGCCGATGCGCATGGAGGCGTAGGTGGCGGGTGGATTGTACGGTGTGTGACGGATGCAACGTGAGCATCGGCGGGAAGGAATGTCCAATGCGGAAGCGGAGACCGGAAAAGGACAACCGGAACGGCCCGCGGATTCTCGCGTCGGTATTCGCAAGCATCATGCAGATTTTGCGGTTCGGCGTGTCACTGCGCAGATATTGGCAACGCATGCGGAGCAGCGATTTGGAATAAGCTCCAGAATATCCTCTAATATGAAGAATCCTCTGGATACATTTCACGACTGGCTGGACGACGCGGCGCGTCGCGGCGTGCATGAGCCCAATGCGATGGCCCTGGCGACGGTCGATCCCGACGGCAAGCCATCGGTGCGGATGGTGTTGCTGAAAGAGGCCAGCGAGAGCGGGTTTGTTTTCTACACCAATCTGGAGAGCCCGAAGGTGTGCGCGCTCAGGGCCAATCCGCATGCGGCGTTGTGTTTTTACTGGAATCCTCCGGGGCGCCAGGTGCGGATCGAGGGCGTGGTGGAGCCGATTGCGGCGAGCGAGGCGGATGCGTATTTCGCGTCGCGGCCCTACCTGAGCCGGATCGGAGCGTGGGCGTCGCGCCAGTCGCAGCCGTTAAAAACGCCGGCGGAGCTGGAGCGGGCCGTGGCGGCGACAATGATCAAGTATCCGCGCGGCCGGGTGCCGCGTCCGCCGCACTGGTCGGGCTTCCGGCTCGTCCCGGCGATGATCGAATTGTGGACGGAAAAACCCTTCCGCATGCACGATCGCACCCGCTATGAGCGCTCCGCGAATGGCAGGGGCTGGCAGTCGGTGGGACTTTTCCCGTGATGGATTTGTACCGATACTGATGAACATTTATGAAAAACCGGGCGCACAAACATGATTTTGATCGTTGCGTTGTAACGCGGGGAACGAAAAGCTCGTCCCTGTGAAAACGGCTATGTTTTCCGGTAAAAAATCTTCCATGGCATCACGGGCAGCGAAAGGGTCTACCACATCGTTTTTCCGGCTGCCCCGTTTGCGCAAGGCCTGGTGCGTGGCGCTTCTGGGGGGAGTCCTGATTGCATGGGGCTCGCACCGTTATGGCGGGGATTTTCTGTGGCTGCATGATTATGCCGAATCGGCGGTTCCTCACCTGGCTGCTCCGGGAGGCGAATCGCAAACGGAGCGCAGGTACGAGCCGGCCCGCCCTGCGGCGTCCGGTCACCGGCAGAAGCCGGGCGAGCATTCGGGCATGCCCTGAGAGGGCGTGCGGGCGCAGGACGGATACAGGAGTGGCAGCGTTGCTGCCGTGGCACCGGCGTATTTTTGCCTTCCGTAATGCGGGAGGAGGCCGCTGATTGAGGGCATGCGAGTCGTCGTCATTGCGGATATTCACGGGAACCTTGCGGCCCTCGAGGCCGCGCTGGCGGAAATCTCGCGGCTGCATCCCGACCGGCTGGTGGTGGCGGGCGACGTCGTCGATGGCGGTCCGGATTCGGCCGCCTGCTGGGAGCGCGTCCGGGGTCTGGGTTGCCCGGTGTTGCGAGGAAACCATGAACGCTACGTTTTCGATTTCGGCACGGAGCGCGCGGCGCCGGAGTGGGCAAAACCGCAGTTTGGTCCGCTGCACTTCGCGCGGGCGGAGCTTTCCGCGCAGCAGATGCGCGAGATGGCGGCGTTGCCGACGGTGTGGCGCGATCCGGAGGCGCCCGGCCTGGTCGTCGTGCATGCGTCGGAGCGGGGGGACCACGATTCGGTTTTCCACTACACGCCGGACGAACTGGTGGAAGCGATGTTCCCGACGATGCGGGAGAGCCTGATCGTGCGCGGGCACAATCACCAGTGCATGCTGCGCGAGTGGCGGCACGGCCGGATCGTGACGACCGGCGCGACCGGCATGCCGCAGGACGGCAACCTGGCGGCGCAATTTGTCGTTCTGGAACGACTACGCAGTGACGCGGCGGCGGGCGGAGCGGGGGGATGGCGGGTGCGGCACCGCGCGGTGCGTTACGAGGTGGAGGCGACGCTGCGGCGGTTTCGCGAGACGGGGTATCTGGAAAAAACGGGACCCCTCGGACGCCTGTTTTACCGCGAGGTCGCCACGGCCACGCATCAGGTGGTGCCGTTCCTGCGGTTCTGGGGCGTGGTGTCGAAGGCAAACCCCGACCTGTCGCTGGAGGCGGCGGTCGGGGAATTCCTGCGAGGGCAGGGGAGCGGCGGCGTTTAGCGGTAGCCGGGGAGGAAATCCTTTTCGGCCCGGAACATCTCCAGCGTCATCGCCTTGATTTCGGCCGGCGTGAGGATGGCGGCGGTGAGCGGATCGAGCATCAGGGCATGGATCGCTTTCTCGATGCTGCGGTCGATGGCGGCCTGGGCTCCGAGATCGAACATGCTCATATTGCTCGCGCACACGGCGGCCAGGTGCGCGGGGAGCGCGCCGTAGCGGGTCGGGTTGATGCCGTTGCCGTCGATCATGCAGGCGACCTCGACGCAGCCATCGGCCGGGAGGTTGGTGATGAGTTGCCCCGCGCCCTTGTGGTTGTTCATGACGTTGCCGTGAATGCGGAAGGGCACGTCTTTCTCGCGGGCCTCGATGATCCACGAGGCGTATTCCCAGGAGCGTTTCCAGTCGATGGATTCGGTGCCGGCGAGCATGGCCATGCGGGAGGCGTCGGCGGCCTTGCGCCAGTCGGGCCAGTTGGTGGCGTAAAAACGCGACCCGCCGTCGTAACGCTGGCGGAGCAGGGCGCGGCCGGCGTCGCTCTTGCGATAGTAGGGCAGGTACTCGGACAGATGACCGGAGCTTTCCGTGATGAATGCGCCGAAGTGCAGGCACATGTCCTTGCGGACGAGATCGGCGGCCTCGTAGCCCTTTTCGGTCTTGCCGCGGTCGAGATCGGAGCTGTCGTGCGAAGCCTTGCCGGCCTGGCGCTCGCGTTCGGCGGCAGCGAGATCGGCGGTGAATTTTTTGTAAAGGCGGCTGGTGTAGAGGTTGGCGCCGCGGTGCTCGAGCCGGGTGAACCAGGCCAGGTGATTGATGCCGGCGCATTCCCAGTCCATTTCCTCGTAGGGAATGTCCGCATACCGGGCGAGAAGGTGGCTGGTGCCCTGCACGGAGTGGCAGAGGCCGACGACCGGCATCGATGACACGCGGCCGGCGGCCAGGCACATCATGGCCATCGGATTGGTGTAGTTGAGGACGAGAGCCCGGGGGCAGAGCCGTTCGCAATCGCGGAGCACGTCGAGCCAGACGGGAATCGTGCGCAGGGACTTGAAGAGGCCGCCCGGGCCGATGGTGTCGCCGATGCACTGGTCGATGCCGTATTTGAGCGGGATATCGTTGTCGTGGACAACGCAGGCGGTGCCGCTGACTTCGATGCAGTTGACCACGTAATCCGAGTCCTTGAGCACCCTGGCGCGATCGGGCGACGAGATGACGCGCCACCCTTTCGCTCCGGCTCTGGAGCCGGCGCCGAGCTGCGCGATGAGCTTATCGAGGAGCCGGTGCATCGTGCGCAGCCGCTTCGTGTCGATATCGACCAGCGCGACGACGCCGCCCTGGTTGCCGGGAATGCGGAGCACGTCATTGACAAGGCGGGGCGTGAAGCCCGAGCCGGCGCCGAGCATGGTGATCTTGATCGGGCGCCGGATCGCGCCGGCGAGCCCGTTCGCGGCGGCGTCCTGGGTATGGGCAGCGTGGCCGCTGAGCTTCGTCCTGGCGGTTTTGGTAACTGTTTTCGTAGCCATCGGGAATAATGTGACAGGTGTGGGTTGCGCTCCGGGATGGAGCGGCCTTCATCCTGCCGGATGCTGACCGCACGGCGCAGTGCCGAAGTTTGATAATCGATGTGCATTTTGTGATTTTTTATCCGGGATAAAGGATGGCTTCGCGCCTTTTGCGCCGATGGCGCCGCCAAGGTAGGGGAAAAACGGTTACGACGGGCGGGAAAAAGGCTGCGGGAGGGGATTTTCCGGGAAATTGCCGGTGGTTGGCCATAATTTTTAGTATACGGAAGTCATTGATATGCCGATACCATGCGGCAAAAGAAATGACCAAGGGTGAAATTTGGTGTTGCCCCTGCATCCGAAGGGTCAATACGTGGAACCCTTCGTATCCGGTTATACTTACAACATCAACTCAACCACATCTCTCCATATGGCTAAAAAAACTGCATCCGCTCCTGTTCCTCTGACCTTCGATCTGCCTGCCTCCCTGCTCAAGAAAATCGAGCAGCACCGCAAGCAACTCGGCCTCGCTTCCACCAGTGAAGTCGTCCGTCACGCGATCGCCGAGTACGATCTCACCCGCTTCGAGGCTTCCGTCGAGGAGCGCCGCCAGATCTCCGTGCGTCTTGACCCCAAGGCCAAGACCGCGCTCGCCCGCGCTGCGAAGAAACAAAAGGCCAGCATCGGCGACGTCATCCGCGCCGCCGTCGAGAGCCTGCCGACCAAAAAAGGCAGGCGCTGACCGGCTCCGCGCCCGCCGCGGATCCTCCTCGCGTGTTTCTTGCCCCGATTCCTTGCGTTTCGGGGCAAGTCGCGCTTATTCCATCGCACATGCCCGATCAGGCGAAACCCTTCGCCTCCGGTTCCGGCTGGTCTGATCGCGCGCCACTTCCGGTAAATCGAATCCTCTGTTTCTGTCCGCTACGCCTGCCTGTCCGTTTTCCATCTCCATGAGTAGTCCCGCGCCTGCGCCGCTCTCCACCTGGTCTCTCAACATCGCGCCTTCGCCGACCCTTGCCGTCGATGCCAAGGCCAAGGCCCTTCTCGCCGCCGGCGAGGACGTTTGCGGTTTCGCCGCCGGCGAACCCGACTTCGATACGCCGGAGCACATCAAGGAGGCCGCGATCGCCGCGCTCAAGGCCGGCAAGACCAAGTACGCGCCCACTCCCGGCATCCAGCCCCTCCGCGAGGCCATCGCCGAGGACTACTCCACCCGCCTCGGTCTCAAGACCGCGCCCGCCCAGGTCATCGTCTCGCCGGGCGGCAAGTTTTCCTGCTACCTTTCCATTCTCGCCGTGTGTTCACCCGGCGACGAGGTGATCATCCCCGCGCCCTACTGGGTCAGCTATCCCGAGATGGTGAAGCTTGCCGGGGCCACCCCGAAATTCGTTCTCGCCGACGACACCACCGGCTTCCGTCTCACGCCCGCGCAGCTCGAGGCCGCGATCACGCCGAAGACGAAGCTCCTCATCCTCAATTCCCCGTCCAACCCGACCGGCGCCGTCTACACCCGCGCCGAACTCGAGGCCATTGTCGAGGTCGCGCTCCGGCACAACCTCTACATCCTGTCGGACGAGATCTACGAGCACCTGCTCTACGACGGAGCGAAGCACGTTTCGCCCGCCACCTTTTCGGCCGAGGCCGCCGCGCGCACGATCATCGTCTCCGGTTTCTCGAAAACCTATTCGATGACCGGCTGGCGTCTCGGCACCACGGTCGCGCCCGCGCCCGTCGCCAAGGCGGTCGCCGAGATCCAGAGCCAGACGAGCTCCAATGCCACGACCTTCGCCCAGTATGGCGCCCTCGCCGCGCTCAAGGAGAAGGACAAGACGAAGGCCGCGCTCGACGCGATGCTCGTGGCTTTCGACCGCCGTCGCAGATTCCTCCATGCCGAGCTCAACAAGATCCCCGGCGTGACGTGTCTGCTCGCCCAGGGCGCGTTTTACCTGTTTCCGAACATCTCCAGCTTCGGGCTCGGTTCGGCCGAGTTTTGCGACAAGCTGCTCGAGCAGCAAAAAGTCGCCGCCGTCTTCGGCAGTGCTTTCGGCGCCGAGGGGTACCTCCGCCTCAGCTACGCGACGAGCGACGAGATCATCAAAAAGGGCGTGGAGCGCCTCGCGGCGTTTTGTACGACGCTGAAGAAATAACCTGCCGCGCCGTTTCCGGCGCGTCAGGCTGGCATTTTCCGACCGCAGGGGCGCCCGCCGCCTCTGCGGTTTTTTGTTTTTCACTCCGCTGTCCGGTTCACCCGTTCCAGCAGGCGCGAGAGGAAAACCTGTTCGGGCTCCACGCGGGCGAGTTGCAGCGCGCGGCGAAAACTCGCGGCGGCGGCACGGTGGTCCTGCAATCGCCAATACAACTCACCCGTGACCGCGTGCAGCAGATAATGCGCTTCGAGCCGGTCGCGCTGCGGGATCGCCGTGATGGCGTCGAGCCCGGCCCGGGGCCCGCGCACGTGTGCGACTGCCACGGCGCGGTTGAGCGCGACGACAGGCGAGGGTTTTATCCGGTAGAGTTCGTCGTAGTGACTCAGGATGCGCGCCCAGTCCGTGGACGCGTGATCAGCCGCCGTGCAGTGGATCGCGGCAATGCCGGCTTGCAGGTGGTACTCGCCGAGTTCGTTGCCCTGCGCGGCTTCGGCGAGATGGATCAGGCCGCGTTCGATGAGCGGCTGGTTCCACCGGGAGCGATCCTGGTCGTCGAGACGCAGGAGCGTGCCGTGTTCATCCAGGCGCGAGGGGAACCGCGCCGCAGTCAGCAGCATGAGTGCGAGCAGGGCGTGGCTGCGGGGTGTCCGGCCCGCGGGATGGGCGACGAGGAGCGACGTCAGGCGCACCGCCTCCTGGCAAAGATCCTCGCGCAGCAGCCGTTCGCCGGACGAGGCCTTGTGGCCTTCGTTGAAGAGCAGGTAAAGCGCGCCGAGCACGCCGTCGAGCCTCGGGGCGAGATCTTCGCCTTCGGGGATTTCGAAGCCGATGCCGGCCTCGCGGATGCGTTGTTTGGTCCGCCCGAGCTGTTTCTCGATGGCCGCCTCGCTGGCGAAAAACGCCTGCGCGATCTCCGCCGTGCTGAAGCCGCACAACACCTTGAGCGCGAGCACGACCTGCGCATCGGGTGCGATCGACGGATGGCAGCAGACGAACATCAGCCGCAGCGCGTCATCGCGGATTTCGTATCCGGCCTCGCCGGCGAGGGCCGCGGCGGGGGAGGGAGGCGCGGCGTGGAGCTGGTCGAAATGCGTGACGAGCGCCGGTTCCTTGGCGGCGGACATCTGCCGGTGGCGCAGCGCGTCGCGCGCGAGGTTCATCGCCACGCGGGTGATCCAGGCCGAGGGATTGGGCGGCACGCCGCCCATCGACCACGCGCGCAGCGCGCGGAGGAGGGCTTCCTGCGCGACGTCTTCGGCGAGCGCGATGTTTTCCACGCCGAACCGCCGGATCAGCGCGCCGTGCAGCCGCCCCGCCTCGTGACGGAAAAAATGCTCCACCAGTTGTCCGGGCGCCGCCGGGGCGGGGGCGGGCGCGCCGGTCTCGATGTCATGTTCGACCGGCGGGACGCCGGCTGCGGCGTCCTGTTCTGCGTCGGAGGGCGGCACGGGGATGGCGGGATCAGGCCGGCACGGGTTGGCCGGAGGCGACCGCGATCGTGTCGTGGCCGGCGGTGACGCCGAGGTGACAGGTGGCCGTCATGGAGCGCACCTCGATTTGCATTCCGTATTCGAGGGCCGGATGCTGGCGGGCGATCTCGACGGCTTCGTCCACATCGCGGACCAGCAGTTTGACGTAGCCGCCGATCGCTTCCTTGGTCTCGGGAAAGGGGCCGTCCACCACGCGGCCCCCGCCGGGACGCCCGGAGACGAGGCGGATTTCCGTCTCCAGCGGCTGACCTTCGACGGCCTTGCCTTGCGCGACCAGCCGGTCGTACCACGCATTCCAGCGGGCGACGAGTTGCTGGCGTTGATCCGGCGACAGGTGCTGGTAGTTTTCCGGGCCGGTATTGCGGAAAAACAAGAGGTACGGAGAGGAGTCGGGAACAGGTGTGGTTTTCATGAGATGGAGGATGGCAGATGGTTGTCCGTCCGGGGCCGCCGGCTTTTGCCGGCTCCGGTGGGCATACATCACAACGAACGAGGGATCGCCCGCCGGACAACCGGGGGCGGAAATTTCTTTCGGAGCGAGTTGTCCGGATGCCGCCGGTTCGTTCGTTGTACTTCTTGAACGGACAACAAATCCGTTCCTCCACCCGCATCTGTTCACCCGACTCAAATCAGGAGATTAATACCATGGCTCATTATGTAGACGGATTCGTCATTCCGGTCCCGAAAAAAAACATCGCCGCCTACCGCCGCATGGCCCGCCTGGGCGGCAAACTCTGGCGCGAGCACGGCGCGCTCGACTACAAGGAGTGCGTCGTTGACGACGCCGACGTGAAATTCGGCCTTCCGTTTCCCCGGCTGGCGAAAACCAGGGCGGACGAGACCGTGGTGTTTTCCTGGATCACCTTCAAGTCGCGCGCCCACCGTGATCGGGTGAACGCCAGGGTCATGAAGGACCCGCGCCTCAAGTGCCCCGACCCGAAAGCCATGCCCTTCGACTGCAAGCGCATGGCTTACGGCGGATTCAAGGTAATCGTATCCGCATGATAATGACGCAAGGCCGTGTCGTGTCCCACCGGATATCCTTTGCGTCGATCAAAGAACCCCTGAACCAATCATGAAAAAATCACTGACCCGCCATCTTCCGACGGTCGCCCGGGTCCTGCTGGGCCTGCCGCTTCTGGTCTTCGGGCTGAACCTGTTTCTGAACTTCATCCCGCAACCCGAGACGCCCATGCCGGAGGGCGCCGTGGCATTTGCCGGCGCGCTGGTGAACAGCGGCTACATGATGCCGCTGATCGGCGTCACCCAGCTGATCGTCGGCGTCTTGCTGTTGACCAACCGTTTCGTGCCTCTGGCCCTCGCGTTGTTCGCTCCCTTCATCGTCAACAGCATCGCCTTCCACCTGTTTCTTGAACGTTCCGGGCTTCCTGTTGCCGCCGTTTTCCTGGCACTGGAACTGTATCTGGCGTGGTGCTACCGCAACAGCTACCGCCCGATGCTTGCCGCCCGCGCGACACCGGCCTGAGCCGCTCCTGCCGAAACGGCGTTTTATTTCAATCATAAGCTCTTCTGCATTTATCAGGGAAATCCGGATACAGAAGATTGAACAGAAGGTAACGAAGGGAACGAAGATTCGCTGGAGGCCGACCGGGGATTGAGCGGAAGAATCATTTTCTGTTTTGAAAAAGGTTCCGGATACAGGACGGAGCACGGAAACCGGAACATCTTCGTTCCCTTCGTTACCTTCTGTTCAAATCTTTATCAGCAAAAGTTCTGAAAATGCAGGACAGGACGAGGTTGGAAGGCCAGCGCTCCTTTGTCAGAACACGCTGCGCACCAGGCCGCCGTCCACGCGCAGGGCCGCGCCATTGATACCGGAGGCGAGCGGGCTGCTGACGAAGGCGACGAAATTCGCGATCTCCTTCGGGTCGAGCAGCCGTTCGATGAGCGAGGTGGGACGGTTTTCGCGCATGAAGCGGCGTCCGGCTTCTTCCAGCGAAAGGCCGGGGAAAAGCTCCTGGACAAACTTCGCCACACCGTCCGTCAGGGTGGAGCCGGGCATGATCGTGTTGACCGTCACCTGCGTGCCTTTCGTCAGCTCGGCGAGGCTGCGCGAGAGGGCGAGTTGCATCGTCTTGGTCGCGCCGTAGTGCGGCATTTCGGGCGAAGGGCTGATGGCGGATTCGCTCGAGATAAAAAGGATGCGCCCGGTTTTCTTTTCGAGCATCCGCTTCAGGTAATGCCGGGCGAGGCGGACGCCGCTGAGAATGTTGACTTCGAACAGCCGGAACCAGTCGGCATCGGTTTCGTCGAAGAAACCGACGGGTTCGTAAATGCCGAGGTTGTTGACGAGGATGTCCACGTCGGGGAATTGCGCGATGCTCTGCTCCGTGCCGGCGGCGGTGCCGTTGTCGGAGGCGAGGGCTTCGAGCCGGGCGTCCGGAATGTCGGCGCGGATGGAGGCGATGCCCGCCTCGACGCTGGCCACGGAGCGGCCGTTGATGATGACGCGGGCGCCTTCGCGGGCGAGCGCGCGGGCGATTTCGAGGCCGATGCCGCCGGAGGAGGCGGTGACGAGAGCGAGACGGTTTTCGAGCTGGAGATTCATAGGTGGGCGATGGCCTCAGTTTCGCCAAATTGGCGCCATTCGCAACCGTCCTGGCAGGAGCTAACCCCGGATGTTTCGGTGATCTTTGCGGATCGGGCCCGGAATGGCAGAGCGGCAACCGAAGAGAGGGAGACCGCTAAAGCGGTTCAAATAAAGCCGCAGCCGTTTTTTTAACCACGGATTTCACGGATGACTTTGGATTTCACGGATGGTCAAGAAATAATCAAGATGCCATATACCAATGCATTATCTGTGTAATCCGGTTTTTTATCCGTGATATCCGTGGTTCTGTTTTCAGGATCCTGTACGGCTACAATTTTTTAAAAAATGCGCTAACGATCGCTAACGGACGCTAAAAACCGGACAATCGGAAAAATCCGGTCTAGCGTCCGTTAGCGACCTTTAGCGGTTTATTCAAAAATCATGAGAACGTACCGAAAAAAAGACTACCCGTTATCCGAAATCCGCCGCTACCTCGAGCCCGGCCCCATCGTGCTCGTGAGTTCGGCGTGGAAGGGGAAAACCAATATCATGACGATGGGCTGGCACCTGATGATGGCATTCACCCCGGCGCGGGTCGGCTGCTACATCTGGGACGAAAACCACAGTTTCGAAATGATCCGCCGGAGCCGGGAATGCGTGATCAACATCCCGACCACCGACCTCATCAACGAGGCGGTGGGCATCGGCAACTGTTCGGGGGCGGAAGTGGACAAGTTCAAAAAATTCGGTCTCACGCCGGTGCCGGGCGAAAAGGTGGGAGCGCCCCTGATCCGGGAATGTTACGCGAATTTCGAGTGCCGGCTGGCCGACGCCACGCAGATTTCGCGAAACGGCCTTTTTATCTGGGAGGTGGTGAAAGCCCATGTCGCCGTGTCGCCGAAGTATCCGGAAACCTTTCACTACCGGGGGGACGGCGTATTCATGATCTCGGGACGTTCGATCAGTTTGAGAAAAAAATTCAAGCCGCAGAACCTGTGAGGCCGCAGCATACCCGGGGAGAGGCGGTCGTCGCGAATCCGCAAGCCTGCGTCCGTGGTTTGCCGATGGCGGACCCGGGCCCGGGGCCTCATCCTTGCGCAAGGATGAGGGTGACGGGTACGGCTATCCAGAATACTGTCCAGAGCCGGTTGCGATGGCGGAGGAGGAAGGATCGCAGGCGGGTTATGGATGGAGGGGAGCCGGTTCCTGATCGGCAGGAGCGGCCGGCGCGGCGAAAACGAGGTCGAGAATCAGGTCGCGTTTTTCGGGTTTTTGGCCGGCACGGGTGACGTCGAGGTTGTTTTCACCAACTGACCAGAGAGCGTGAAATTCGCGCGAATAACGTATCGGTTTTCCATCGGCATGGTCGCGGGGAACCGCAGAGAGGTAATCGGGGACGAGGGCGTCGAGGGTGGCGGGCAGCGTGTTGTCGTGTTCGAGGGCGTAAAGGCGGAGCGCCAGAAAGGCTTCGGTGCCCGAAAAGGCGGTTTCGTGGCGGACGCCGGACTGGAGGATTTTGGGCCAGGTGGGAGTGACGATCGCCAAGAGTATTTTGCCCACGAAGTTTTCGGGGTTGGGCAGGCGGGGATACCTGAGACTGTTGGCAATGCCTGAGGAGGTGATCGCTGTGCTGTCTTTGCCAATGAGTTGGATGACTTCACGGAGGTTTTCCGTGTAGAGGCGGGTGGTTTTGTTGGGTTTGAGCGTGAGCCGGAGTTTTCCCATGACGGCCAAACGCCGATGGGCGCCTTGGGGGCCACCGGTTTCCGGAGACAACTTGTAGAGCCCTTTGCGGTCGCGGAGGACTTCATCCAGACAAAGCCGGAAAAAGTTCAGCTCGAGGCGGAATGTACGTCGTGTATTTTCAGGATTAATACGCGATGCGCGGACGGTGGCAATGGCGAAACGGAGGTCTTCGCCGGAAAGGGGCTGGGTGACGGCGAGGCGTCGGGTGGCGTCGAGCGCGACTGTCTTGATGGCAAGGCCGGTGAGGTAGTGAATCAGGCTGGTGCTGCTGTTTTCGATGATGGTCCCGACTGCAAAAACGTCCCGAAGCGTTTGTACGGCCTGATGGGTGTCGCCACGCCGGGCTTCGCCAATGGCGCGGATGATCATGTATTGGGCGAGGAAACGGACTTGGCCGATTTCCGGGATGAAAGAATCCAGCTTGGTCGGCCACGGTCCTTGGGCATCGGGGGCGGCGAGGGCGGCGGCGACTTGCGGCCAGAGGTTGCAGGCTTCGGCGTGGGCGAGGAGCTCGGCGTGCAGGGCGTCATCGCGGAGCGTGCCTGTGGCGAGGGCATGGATGTCGTTTTTGCGGGTTTGGAGGAGGGGGGTCTGCGCGGCGGCGGCGGCTTGGGCGAGGAGGGAGTAGGCGTTTTGTTCGTCGGGAATTTTTGGTGGGCGGGGAATTTCGATCTCAGTGAGATCGGGTGGCGGTTCGTCGCGGGCCTGGCGCAGATAGAGGCCGGCGAGGAGGGCCTTGAGAACGAGGAAGGTGAGAACGAGCGCGGTCAGGCGGTGGTGGCGCCGGAAACAGGATGGCCCGGCGGGAGAGGGGAGGGGGGGAGGGGCGCCGGTGGTGTTTGCATTCACTGCCCCGGAATGAAACTGAACGCGTAGCGGTGTGTCGAGTTTTGCGAAAAAGGGAGACTGGTGCGCCGCTTGTTCGAGGGACATGCTCCGTGCTCCGGCAAGGGGCGAGGCGCGTCGCGCCTCGTCGCAGCGGCAGGAATGCCGCCGCTCCGGCTCTGGTGCGTCTTCGCTCGCTACCGGTGCAGCGCCGTCTGCGGGGCGGGCGCGACGATGTTGTAGGAGCGGATGGCGTGGCGCCACCAGTCGGCGAGGTCGGAGGTGTGCGCGGACCAGAGATCGCGGTGGAGCAGGGTCATCGACTCGGCATCCATGAGGAGCGAGAGCTTGTCGCGCTGGTCGAGGGTCGCGGGGCCTTCGCGCAGGAGGCGTTGGCGGAGGACGGCGAAACGCTCTTCGCTGGCCGGAGGCGTGGTGTCTTTTTCGCGCAGGAGGGCGACGTGGACGGCGTTCACGTACGGGTCGAGCACAGCCTGCATGAGACCGTAATCGGCGGCGAGTTCGGGCAGGGGCGCATGGCGGGGCGCGTCGGGCGTGGGCGGGGCGAGCGCGCGGGCGAGGTCGTCAAGTTCGGGAGGCGGGGCGGTTTCGTTGGGCGTGCAGAAGAGACCCCAGCGGCGCATGCGCAAGCCGAGCGAACGCTGGCCGGTGAGCAGCGAGACGGGCATCACCAGCAGCATGCCGGCGAAGATCGGCGACATCCAGATCGCCAGCCAGGGGTTGATCCAGAGCGCGGCAGCGAGCCAGACGGCGCCGAGGAGCGTCTGCCCGAGGTGCGTGAGGATGGTCTCGCGCCATTCGGGTTCGCCGTCCTGGCCGCGACGTTGGGTGACCCAGGCGACGCCGCTGCCGGCAAGTGTCATGAAAATGAATTTGGTGTGAAACAGCATCATCACCGGAGCCATCAGCGTGAAGAGCACGGTTTCGAGGATGACGCTGGTGAGCGCGCATCTCCAGCCGCCGAAGAGCGCGGCGGAGCCGGGGCGGCGGCGGAGGTCGAGGAGCGCGAGGAGCTTGGGCAGGAAGAGCAGGCCGAGGGTGATGCCGAAGAGGACAAGAGCCTGTTGCGCGAAGGTGAGCGTGAGGTAGCGGGCAAAGCTGTCCACGGGCAGCGGGGTGAGGCCGGTGGCGACGTTGCGCCAGGAGATGACGGTGGTGAGCGCGAGAAAGGCGAACCAGAGCGGCGAACTGAGGTAGGCCATGATGCCGAGCGCGAGGTGGGCGCGGTTGGCGGCGCGCAGGCCGCGCGCGGAAAGGAGCCAGGCGTGCTGGAGGTTGCCTTGCAGCCAGCGGCGGTCGCGCTTGGCGAAATCGATGAGGTTGCCGGGGCATTCCTCGTAGCTGCCCGGAAGATCGATTGCGAGCCACACTTCCCAGCCGCCGCGGCGCATGAGGGCGGCCTCGACGTAGTCGTGGCTGAGGATGCGTCCGCCGAAAGGTTCGCGGCCGGGGAGGTCGGGCAACGAGCAGTGATCGATGAAAGGGGCGAGGCGGATGATGGCGTTGTGGCCCCAGTAGTTGGCCTCGCTGAGCTGCCAGAAGTTGAGGCCGGCGGAAAAAATGGAGCCGTAGAGGCGGCTGGCGAATTGCTGGAGGCGGGCGAAGAGCGTCTCGCCGTTCACGAGCTCGGGGACGGTCTGGATGATGCCGACGGTGGGGTTTTTCTCCATCATCCGGGCGAGCTTCGTGATGGCTTCGCCGGTCATGATGCTGTCGGCGTCGAGCACGACCATGTAGCGGTAGTGGCGTCCCCAGCGGCGGCAGAAGTCGGCGATGTTGCCGGCCTTCTTGTTGGTGTTGACGCGGCGCTTGCGATAAAAAATGCGGCCCTCGGCGTTGAGCTGGCGGGTGAGGGCGATCCAGCCGGTCTGCTCCTCGATCCAGCGGTTGGGGTCGCTGGAGTCGCTGAGGATAAAGAAGTCGAAGGCGTCGAGCTGGCCGGTCTTGCGCAGGGATTCGTAGATGACGCGCAGGCCTTCGAGGATGCGGCCGGGCTCCTCGTTGTAGACGGGCATGACGATGGCGACGGAGGCTTCGATCGGCGCGAGGTCGTCTTCGGCGGAGAGGCTGCGGACGATGCGGCAGGGATCGCCGCCGGGCTGGCCGCGCCGGCGGCGGCGTATCCAGAAACCGATGACGGCCTGCACCGCGCCGAAGGCGATGAGGCCGAAGAGCACGGTGAAGAGGACGAGATGGATCATCTTCCACGTATCCACGCCGCTGCGCCAGTGGAGATCGGCCATGAGGAGCACGGCGGGGCCGAGCAGGAGCAGGGTGAGCGTGGCGATGAGCGTGCGGCGCCGGGTGACACGGCCGGCGTCGAGCGTGGGGAGATCGAAGCGCGCGGCCGGCCGGGCGGACGCGCCGGAGGCGGCGGACGGGGAGGGCGGTGGACGTTGTTCGGCCATGGATCGGTTTTCGGCGTTTCGGCTTTTCAGGTTTCGGTTTTTCCCGATCACGGGTGGGTGATGACCCAGATGACGGCGAGCAGGGCGACGATGAGCACCCAGCCGGTGACGGCGCGCAGGAAGGGGAGGCGGCGGAAGGTTTTCCACGTCTCGCCGGCGGCGTTGGCGACGGGGCCGAAGTCGATCTTGCGCGGGACCATGGCGGTGAGTTTCAGTTCGGGGCCGGTCTCGATGTAGCTGGCGCGCATGGCGGCGACGAGTTCGGGCGGGGGGGGCGTGTCGGCGAGGAAGTGTTGCGGCCAGCGGCCGGGGACGTTGGCCATGGCGAGGGCGAGGCGCCCGCGGAGGCCGGCGCGTTCGCGACTGCCGAGAACGTTGGCGCACCAGGCTTCGAGCCGGGCTTCGGCAACGTGGATGGCGAGCGTCACGGGATCGGCGTCGGGCTCGAGCTTCGCCCGGGCGCGGGAGGCCTGGATGATCTCGCTGGTGAGGCGGTTGAGCTGGATGCGGCTCTCGATCTGGTGGGCGCGGAGGTAGCTCTCGACGCGGACGAAAGCCTCGTCCCAGTCGGGTTCGATGGGGGGCGGGCAGGAGGAGGACGGCACGGTCGCCATGAGGAAATCGGGATGCTGGCCTGGCGCAGGCATGGTCATGGTGGTGGTTACGGTGTCCATGAATAGAGCCACGTCTCGCTGAGAGGATCGTAGCCGTTGAGAAGCTGGCAGCGGAGCTCGATGGTGCCGTCGTTGGCGAGTTCGGGGCCGCGCTCGACCTGGAGGACCACGCGCCAGCCCTTGAGGCCGGGGTGGCGGACGAGTGTCTGGCTGAGAATCTTGCCTCCGGCGGAGGCCTCGACCTTGGCGGTGATCTTGTCGGCCTCGATGCCTTCGAGCTGGCCGCCCGCAAAATCCACCCAGATGAGCCGGCCCTGCGCATCGCCGGGGAGGGCGCCGGTGCGCGTGGCGGCGACGTGGGCGAGGGGAGGATCGGCCTTCGGCTCGGAGAGCGCCCACGTCATCCGGTAGCTGTAGAGGACGGGCCGGCCGGGGAGGGGTTTCGATTCGGGGACCCAGAAGGCGACGATGTTGTCGGCGTACTCGTCGCCGGTGGGCAGCTCGACGAGGCGGACCTTGCCGCGGCCCCAGTCGCCTTTCGGTTCGATCCAGACGGAGGGACGCTGGTGATAAAGCGCCTCGAAGTCCTCGTAGCTCGACACGGCGCGGTCGCGCTGGAGGAGGCCGAAGCGCACGGGGTTGTCGAGAGCGATGTCGGTGGAGACGATGATGCGCGGGTTGGAGAGCGGACGCCAGGCGTGGGTGTTCTTGTCCTCGACGAACAGGCCGTCGGAATCGTGCACCTCGGGGCGGGGTTCGCCGGCGGGCCGGTCGGTGTTTTCGCCAAACCAGAACATGCTGGTCAGCGGGGCGATGCCGGGGAGTTCCACGGCGGAGCGAAAACGCAGCTCGGTGCGCACGTCGATGACGGTGGGCTTGCCGGGGGTGACGATAAATTCGTAGGCGCCGGCGACGCTGCGGCTGTCGAGGATGGCGTAGATCGTGAGGGTTTTCGCGCCGGGTTTGGGCTTGCCGAGCCAGAAATCGGTGAACATGGGAAACTCCTCGGGCTGGCCGATGATGCCGGTGTCGACGGCGAGGCCGCGGGCGGAGAGGCCGTAGATCTGGCCGGCGCCGAGAGCGCGGAAGTAGCTCGCGCCGAGAAACACGAGCAGCTCGTCGTAAACCTCGGGACGATTGAGCGGGTAATGGATGCGGAAACCCGCGTAGCCGAGCGAGGAGCGGATCCAGCCAAGGTTCTTCAGGTCGCCGTAGTCGAAAAACTCCCGGATGAACGGGATGTCCTGCACGTGCGTGGGGCTGAATTCGCTGATGGTGACGCGTTCACGCCGCGCGCTGGTGCGGTGGAACAGCTGAAGATTGAAGGGGAGGTTCTCCTCGCGCCAGAGGGCCTTTTCGGGGATGAAGCGGATTTTGCGGTTCTGGTCGTAATCGAGGGCGGCCAGGCCGGAAGGCAGTTCGACGTCGGGAGCCTTCCACGCGCTGGCCGCGCGTCTGGCGGCGAGTTCGCGGATGGTGTCGAAGGTGATTTCCGCTTTCTCGATGGCGGCGCGCGCCGCAGAGGGGAGCAGCAGCAGACATCCGGCGAACAGGACGCAGGCGGCGAGGCGGGAAAAGAGGAGTCGTGGACCGGAAGTTGTCACAGGGAATGAGCAGAAGTTCTTAACGGCTTCAAGGCAAGCAGGCGACAACGATTACGTGAAGAGGTTCACGTTAGTTGCAGGGAGAGAATTCATGCCAAAATCAGGCTTCCCATGCGAGGGCGGGCGGTTTGTGATCCGGATTCTTTATGGAAAAAACATTCATCATCTGTAAACCGGACTGCATGGCGAAGAAGCATGTGGGCGATGTGATCGCCCGCTTCGAAAAAGCCGGCTTCGAGATCGTCGCCGCCAGGTTGATCCGGCTGACGCCCGCGCTGCTGCGCGAGCATTATGCGCACGTCGCATCGAAGCCGTTTTATCCGGAGATCGAGGCGTTCATGAGCCAGCGTCCGGTGCTCACCCTCGTGCTCAAGGGGGAAAACGTCGTGGCGAAGGTGCGCGACCTGCTCGGCCCGACCGATTCCACCAAGGCGGCCAAGGGCACGATCCGCGGTGACTTCGGCGAGAACATGATGGTCAACGTCGTGCATGCCTCCGACAGCGTCGCGAACGGCGAGATCGAGATCGCCCGTTTCTTCAAGCCCGAGGAAGTGCTCGGCTGAGATCCGGCAAGGCTGCCGGTCCGCAGATCCGCAGCCTGCAAACCGGAAAACAAAAATCCCCTCCGTGAAAACAACCGTGTTTCAGAGGGGATTTTTTGCTGGTGCGGGCAGAGGGAGTCGAACCCTCCTCTCATGCTTGGGAAGCACACATAATAGCCGATATACTATGCCCGCGAGGAACTGCGCGCCAACAAAACATCCCGCCGGCCATCCGCAACCATGAAAATGAACCGGCCCTGTGTCCGGATGCATTTCCGGAAATGTGGCTGGCCTCGCAACGACCCGCGCGCCCGGCCATGAATTCCCCTGAATCCGGTTCTCCCCCGTCTTCGCTCCCGCCACTCGACTGGGAGGCGCTGGACCGGTTGCGCGCCGGATTTCTCTCCGGCGCGGCGGCGAACGGGCCGTACTGGAAAACGGAACACGATCTGGCGTCCTACGATGCCACGTATGGCGAGCGCATCGGCTGGAAGTGGGATGCCGTGCTGCACGAACTCTGCGTCCGCCACTGGCGTCCGCCTGCCGGTGGCGTGTTGCTCGACTGGGGTTGCGGGAGCGGGATCGCCGGGCGGCGGGTGCTTGCGGCGTTCGGACCGGACTCTTTTGCGGGCGTGCGCGTGTGGGACCATTCGCCGCTGGCGCGACGCTTCGCCCTCGACCGGGCGCGCGAGCGGTTTCCCGGAATGGCCGATGTTGGCGAATGGAGTGGCGAGGGGGCCTGCGCCGCCGACGGTCCGCTGGTGCTCGTCGTGAGCCATGTCATCAACGAGCTTTCGCCGGCCGACCGGACCGCGCTGCTGGCTCTCGCCGCCCGGGCCGCCGCCGTGATCTGGGTGGAGCCGGGCACCCATGCGGACAGCCGTGCGCTCGCGGCAGTGCGCGACGCCTTGCTGAAGACTGCCAACAGCGGCAACGGTAACAACGGCGGCGACGGCAGCAGCGCCCCGCCGCGGATCGTCGCGCCCTGCACGCATCGCGAGGCGTGCCCGCTTTTCCAGGCGGAAAACGAACGCCACTGGTGTCATTTTTTCGCCTCTCCTCCGGCCGGAGTGCAGAACGATTCGGAATGGGTCCGTTTCGGCCAGCGGGCGGGCATCGATTTGCGGAGTCTGCCGTATTCGTTTCTGGTGCTCGACCGGCCGGCCCTGTCGCCCGCCGGTGCCTGCTCCGGTGCAAAGGGGGGGGAGGGGGGGACCGAAGCCGCCGGGTCGATCGCGGCGGATGTCGAGGGCGCCGCCCGCGTGCTCGGTCGCCCCGAGGTGTTTAAGGGTTATGCGCGGATGCTTTCGTGCGAGGCCTCCGGGCTTGTGGAGCTGGAATTGCAGAAACGCGCCGATCCGCAGTTGTTGAAGGAGTTGTCACGGCGACCGGGCATCCCGCTGTTTCGCTGGGAGCATGATGGCCGGCGCATCACGCGGGCGGAACGCATCGGGGAGCGGAGGTTTTCCTGAAGACCTGGACACGCGCCGTTTTTCCGTCGCCGCGCCGCCGCAAACCGGTTTCAGATCAGGGCCCTCGCGTTCACTCAACCTGATGACAAACCAATCCCTCACTCCCTTCCCGGCCGGCCGGCGATGGACCGTCGCCGTGGCCGGCACACTGCTCCAGACCTGCCTGGGCACGGTCTATGCCTGGAGCTATTTCCAGAAGCCGATCATGGAGCAGCACGGCTGGAAAAACGAAGCCGTGACCTGGGTGTTCAGCCTGGCGATCTGTTTTCTCGGACTGGCGGCAGCCTGGGGCGGCCTCCAGCTCAAGAAGGGCCGGACGGAACCGCGTGCCATCGCCATCACGGGCGGACTGCTGTTTGCGCTCGGGCATCTGGTGACGGCGGCGGCGTTGTGGAAAAGCCAGCTCTGGCTGCTGTTGCTCGGTTACGGCGTGATCGGCGGCACGGGGCTCGGGCTGGCCTACGTGGTGCCGGTGGCGACAGCGGCCCGCTGGTTTCCCGACAAGAAAGGGCTGGTCACGGGCATGGTGGTCATGGGCTTCGGGCTCGGGGCGCTGCTGATGAGCAAGGTGCTCGCGCCGCTCGCCCTGCGATGGTTTGACGGAAATCTCGCCGTGGCTTTTGCGGCCATGGGTTGCGTTTTTGCGGTGCTGGCGCCCGCCGCCGGCGCCTTCATGAAGAACCCACCGGAACACGGGGATGCGGGTGCGGAGGAACGGGAAAGCGAAGGGGCGAAAGCGTCTGCGGGACCGGTCACGGCTGCCGCGACGGCGGCGGCCGGAGATGAGGGAGGATGGGGAAAATTCGGGCTGCTGTGGCTTTTGTTTTTCTGCAACATTTTCGTCGGCATTTCGATCATCAGCTTCCAGTCGCCGCTGCTGCAGGATCTGTTGCGTATCCGGAATCCGGATATCAGCGCGGCGCAGCTTGCGTCGGGCGGGGCGACGCTGATCGCCTGCGGGGCGATTTTCAACGGCCTCGGGCGTTTCCTGTGGGGAGCGGTGTCGGACCGCATCGGGCAATCGCTGGCATTCACGCTGATGCTGGGGAGCCAGATCGCCGTGTTTGCGGTGCTGCCGCAGGTGGGGTCGCCGTTGCTGTTCGGGGGGCTGGTCTGCTACATCCTGCTGTGCTACGGCGGCGGTTTCGGGGCGATCCCGTCGTATGTGCTGGCGCTGTTCGGGGAGAAGCGGATGGCGTTGTTATACGGGATGATTCTCACGGCCTGGTCGGCGGGAGGCATTGCGGGGCCGAAGTTCATGGCGTGGCTGCGCGACCATCGCCCGGCGGATGCGGCGCCGGTGGCGTTTTATTGCAGCGCGGCGCTCCTCGCGGGAGGGCTCGTCCTGACGTTCCTGCCGGCGCTGGGCGTGCAACGTCCGCGCTGAGCAGGAGCAGCAGAGGGAAGGATCCCGCGCGGCGGGCCGGAGGGAAACGCTGGCGGCGGCCGCCGCCACTGGCGGAGCGCCAGAGCGCCTGCGCCGCATCGTTTACAACTGCACGGGCAGGCCGATCTCGATGATCTGGGTCGGCAGGATCTGGTAATAGTCTTTTACCGGACGGGCGTTGCGGCTGAGGAAGGCGTAGAGATTTTTCTGCCACTCGAACATCCGCGCCGTGCCGCCGCCGATGATCATCTCGCGGTTGAAGAAGAAGGTCGTCGTCCGGAGGTTGAGCGGCACGCCCTGGTGGGCGATGCGTTCACAGATTTTCGCGACATTGGGCTGCTCCATGTAGCCGTAACGGCCGGTGGCCCGCCAGACGCCTTCGCCGAGGAGTTCGAGGGTCATGCGCTCCTCCTCTTCCACGTGCGGCACCTCGTCAGTGATGATGGTGAGGAGGACGACGTTTTGCTGGAGGCACTTGTTGGCCTTGAGGTGATGCAGGAGCGCGAGCGGGGTGCCCTTGGGGGTGCCCACCATGAAGACGGCGGAGCCGGGGACGCGGACGATATTCTTGCTCCTGGCGATATCGGAGAGTTCGAGATCCATGGTCGCTCCGTTGTACACGCGCTCCTGGATCTCGTTTCGTCCGGTTTTCCAGGTGTGCATGATGGCGATGACGGCCAGGGCGATGCCGAGGGGGAGCCAGCCGCCGTCCATGAACTTGTGGAGCGTCGAGCCGAAGAGCGCGGCGTCGATGGCGAAGAAACCGGCGCACAGTCCGACCGATTTCCACAGCGGCCAGTGCCAGCGGAAACGGGTGACGCGGAAAAACGCGAATGTCGTGACGATCATCGTGCCCGTGACGGCGATGCCGTAGGCTGCCGCCAGCCGGTCGCTCGTGCCGAACAGGATGACGACGCCGATGGAGAGAATCGCGAGGGCGGTGTTGATGAGCGGCACGTAGATCTGTCCGGCGAGCTCGGCGCTGGTGTGGGTGACCTTGAGGCGCGGGAAATAGCCGAGCTGGATGGCCGAGCGTGTCAGCGAATAGGCGCCCGAGATCACGGCCTGGCTGGCGATGACGGCGGCGCAGGCCGAGAGCAACGTGAGCGCGGCCCGCGGCAGGCCGGGGGGCACGAGCTCGAAAAACGGGTTCACCACATCGGCTCCGCGCTGGAGGTGCTTGAGGATATTGGCGCCCTGGCCGAAGTAGTTGAGCAGAAGCCCGGGCAACGCGACCAGGAACCAGGCCCGCGAGATGGCAGGGCGGCCGAAGTGCCCCATGTCGGCGTAGAGCGCCTCGGCGCCGGTCACGGCCAGCACGACGGAGCCGAGCAACGTGGCCGCGCCTGCCGGGTGGCTGACCAGAAGAGCGATGCCGTAGGCGGGATTGAGCGCCATGAGAATATGTGGCTCGTCCCACAGGTGCCAGGCTCCGAGCAGTCCGATGACCAGAAACCATCCGAGCATGACCGGCCCGAAAATGGAGCCGATAACGTGGGTGCCCTTGTGCTGGAAGCGGAACAGCACGGCCAGAATCACGCAGGTGATGAGGACGATGCGGCTCTGGGCATCGTCACCGGCAAAAAAACTGCTCACGCCGCGCAAACCCTCCACCGCGCTGAGCACGGTGATGGCGGGGGTGATCACGCTGTCGCCGTAGAGCAGCGCCGCACCGAAAAGGATCACGAACAGGGTCGGGCCGATGACATGGCGTTTTTTGTCACGGCTGTCATCGCCGGCCGGGGCGCCGGGGGGGTTGCCGTCGTTCTTGCCCTGGCGCACCTGGCTGAGGGCGAGGAGGGCGAAGATGCCGCCTTCGCCGCGGTTGTCGGCCCGCAGCACATAGCGAATGTACTTGATGCAGACGACGAGGATGAGAGCCCAGAAAATGAGGGAAAGGACGCCAAACACGCCTTCCGCGCGATCCGCGGGCGGCAAGGTGGCCATGCACTCCTTCATGGTGTAGAGCGGGCTGGTGCCGATGTCGCCGAAGACGACGCCGAGCGCGCCGAGGCAGAGTCCGAGCTGGAGAGCTTTCTTTCCTGGAGTGGCAGCGGGATCGCCGGTCATGTGGCCGGCAATCCTTCGGGTGCCGGACCCGGAGTCGAATCTGTTTTTCCGGCCTGCGGATTGTCAGATTTCTTGCCACTTCGGCCTCCGGGATGAAGGGCGGTAAATGAAACTCCCGCTCGCTTTTCAACGGGACGAGTTTTCAACACTGGCGGGATAGTCAGGATTCGACGCTGCTTTTCTGGACAGGAAAATCAACGGCTTACGTTTATTTGTTACGTCCGGTGACCCTTTGGTGGCTCGGGGAAAATGGTATTTTCCCCGAGCGAAATCCCGCTCTTCAGCATCATTCTTTCATCCATTTTCCTCTCTGTTCTGAACTTCAGGTAAAAAGAGTGTCAGGGGGTCATTGCATTCGTACTTGCAATTCTCTTGCTTTCAGATCGTTGCGAGCAGCACAGGCTTGTCTTCATTCCATGAATCCGCCAACTTGGGCGCCGGATTCAGCTTTGAGCCTCTGGTTGGCAGCCTCCTCTTGGTTTTCTTCCCCATGGCTTTCACTTTCATCCTCACCCGCTTTTTCCCGATGGTTGCCTCTCTGTTCCGGGGACGTGACGGGGCGAAGCTCGGTACCATTCAAAATAGGTATTCCTCATTCGAGTCACCCCTTTCTCCCCGGTTTGGCCTTTGCCGGTCCGACGTCCCTGCAAAAGCTTAATTCGATTCAAATACCGGTTTGAATAAATTTACATAAGATAATGAAAAAATATATTGATGTATAATTACTCCATTTATCAACGAAACTAATTTGATGTGGGCTTACCCAAAAGCCTTACCGAGTAAGGCACAATACCACTGTTAGGCAAAAATCATGAAACAGCTAATAGCAATTTACGTAACCTTGACAGCAATAATACTGGGGATAACTGGATGTGACACACGTAAGTACCCATACTTGGAAAGCAAAGTTAGCTTAGCTAGATGGGATGATCTTGCCCCACATTTTAATTTGGATCCATATTATATTGAAATCAAAGGGCTTTCCAATGTGAAACCACTGAGGATAGCTCTTTCCGTCCACCAGAATGGTGAAGTGATCTACAGAAGACATTTAGGCTATATTACCACAGGAAAAATTACTGAAAAGAGCCCATACAGAATCGACTCAGAAACTACTGTTTTTCTTGAGCAAAAAGACAGTGAAATTATTGGTTCCTGGCGAACATATGCATATGATCTGAATGGCTTTTCTGGCGAACGTGGGACTATAAATATTCCGAAAGATAAGCTTAGGTTGAAAGGACGAAATGGATTTACCACACTAAAGGCTAACCTGAAGGAGTTGGAAGGGGAAAAAGGAAGTCCTTTACTCATCCTCTATTTTGAAGATTTGAAGCTCCCGCCGAGCTTTGGATTGGAAACTGTTTTTTTAAATAATCCAGAAGCTACCCTTCTGGTTATTGGCATTGAAAGCGGCAATGTAACTTTTTGATCAGAGCCAAACAAGGCGCTGGAACCAATACGATTGTTGCTTCGCAGGTAGTCGTAAAGGTTCTTGGTTTTTGCTCCCCTCCCGCTCGCACGGCTCACCTTGGACGTTGATCTAGCTGCGATTCTGCAAGAGGGAAAAAGCAGTGGCAGCCCAATGATTTATCAGGTATCTGTTTATATAAACTATTTTGCCGATGGAGGCACAGGACAGGGACCGGTCGATTATAGGATAAACGCGTGCGTGGGTTGGTTGGCGTGATCCTGGCTGTAAACCGTGATCGTGCTGATCTACGCGGGTTGGTTACCGACAGTTCATTGGTGCGTCTTGCCCGCATGCCCTAGGCTCGTGCGTGGCGGACGGATAGGCTCCGATACCGCTGCCCCTAACGTCAACATGCATGGGCCGGCCGCCCGGTCCCTGACTTGTGCCGCCATTCGGCCTTTGAAAGAACATCCTCCCCCTCTTCGCAGACGTGGTTGGCTTATGCGCAGCGAGTCATATGATCCCAGTCGACGGTTTTGAGCATGGCCCAGACAAAGCCGGCCATTTCGCGAGCGAGGGCCACGGTGATTTTGGGCTTCATCACGCCGCGCCGGCTCAGGTGCCATGCGCGGCTGTGCAGCCGCAACTGGACCTTCCAAGCCAATTCTTTTCTGTGCACGGGCTGGCCTTCCTGCCGTTTGGACAAGTGCGCGGAGACCTTGGGCGGTAACCAGGCGTGCTGGACCATTTCGACCAGTATCCAGCGCGCATGGGCGTTGCCGGCCTTGGTGATCGAACCGAGTTTGCGGGTTTGCCCCGAGCTTTCCTCCTTGGGCACTAGCCCAAGAAACGCCATCAGGTCACGCGGATGAGTAAACCTGCGTATATCGCCCAACTCTGCGACCAGCACGGCTGCGGCGACCAATTGAACGCCACGCAGCGTCATCAGAGCCTCGACCGCCGGATACAAGCGCCACAAGGGCGCCTGCAATTCCAGCAATTGCTCCAGCCGGTTCACCCGGTCCTCGCACTGACTGATGGCCAAAAGGTATTCCTCGAGCACCGCCTTGAGCCCCGGCAACGGCAACACCAGCTCTCGCAGATACCGACGGTGCGCCTCACTCCAGTTCGCCTTGCCCGAGTAACGATAACCATGACGCAACAAAAACGACTTGAGGCGCTGCCGGGCCCGCGTCAGGTCGTGCACCGCGTCCGCCCTGGCCCGGGTCAAATCGCGCATGGCTTCGTCCGCCGCGTCCGGCACGTGCACGGCGGTCAACTCCCCGGCCCGGTGCAACCGCGCCAGCATCTGTGCATCCCGGCGGTCCGTCTTGCGCCGTGCCGCCTTGTCCACCGGCGTCTTCGATGCAGCCACCACCACGCACTCAATCTGTAATTGCATCAACCGGCGATAAATCACGTAGCCGGTCGGCCCCGCCTCGTAGGCCACGTGCAATGCCCCGCCGTCCGATCCGATCTTCCTTAACGCCTTCTCTATGGCGTGCAAATCATTGCTGATCTGCCCGTAAAGGCGAACCTCGCCCTCGCGGCCGCCATCGGCCACCGCCACCATCACTGTATCTTTGTGGACATCCAGTCCAACATAGTGCTCTGTCTTTCTCATGCGCTTGTCCTCGTTTTCAGGTTGTTTGGGTTATACTCTCAGCCTTGTGGATAGGCCCCGCTTCCCGGGGCAACCCACGCTTAGGGGACAAGCGCTCCCTTTTACAGATCGCTCTTGCCCTCAGCTATAATGTCTAGGAAAAAAACAATGCCTGGTCCCGAAATAATCTACACCGTAGCAGTGCTCACTATTGGTGTAGCGGGCGTATTGCTTAGTGCTTTCGGTTTTCGAAACCGAAAGAATCCAGGATTTGTCTTCCTCGCGGGGTTCTGGCTGCTTCTTTCGTGGACCGAAATTAGTCGCGGGCCCAGCTTCGACTCCACGCCCCCAATTGAATCTATTGAGGTAACGGAGAGCATTTTCATTACGCAATCATCCATTATGATACCACTCCCTCTACTGTCGCTTGCTTGCCTTGGGGTTACTTTTGCATTTGTCCTGAGCCGCGACGAAGCCAAATTAAGAAAATGAACCTAACACGGCGATGCAGCCAGCTGCCTCCGGGGCGCATCTTTGACGTCAGGCAAAATTATGAACCGCACCGAAAAAGCTGGATGGATCGCTCTATGTGTAGTCCTGCTCGTCATCTCGGCAATCGTTGGCGTTCTCCTGTATTCTGGCCCCGGCGAAATACAACGTGAGATCAAGCGAATCTCGAAACCGGAGGTTTACGAAGCACTATTTGAGCCCGCCATCAGGCTATATGAATCACTGCTTGGCGACGCTTCACTTGGCCCAGAAGACATTAGGGCCGCTGATCTGCGCGCCATAATAGCGCCCGCCACATATTCCTACATAGCCAAAAGTGGAAAGGATATGTTTATTGAGTGCGGAGGCGGATTCCTGCACTACGGATTTAGATTAATCCGGGACGAATACGGCACCTACCTCTTGATTCTCGAAGTGGAAGAGAAAGAAGACAAAACCCTGATGAAGAAAGGAGCCTGACAAGGCGATGCAGCCACTTACCTCCAGGGCGCATCTTCGATGTCAGGTAAAAAAGGAAGCACCATGAGGGTCGGATCAATCGTGATACATTGCTTCGAATTCAAGCAAATGGTCGCATTCTGGAAGGAGGCTTTGCGCTACATTCCGCGTGAACCGGCGAGCAATGACTGGGTGGTTCTTTGCGATCCGCAAGGAAGAGGACCGAATCTTTCTTTCCAGGCACGCGACCGGCGCGCTGGACACCGGAGCTGGCTTCACCTCGACCTCTATACCAGCAGGCAGGATGACGAAGTGGAACGATTGGTCAGCCTGGGTGCTCGACGCTACCCGTGGCGTTATCCGGAGGGAGCAGACTATGTGGTGCTGGAGGATCCGGACGGTAATCTGTTCTGTGTCGTTCAGAAGCGGGACGAACCATGAATCCGGGGAGAAAAAACTGACAAGGCGCAAGCGCCAATGTCTTTGGCTGTTATGTCCCCCCTGCTTTCGCAGGTTGCCCGCCAGCTAAAGCATTGCAAATTAGTCTATGGCCACAAAAAACACAAGATTGCCATCTGCCCGGCGAGAATCTCCCGTGCGCTTATAAGCGCGATGGAGGGTTTTATGCGCAAAGAGATTTTTTGTGCTTTTTTGTGGCAATCTTTTGACGTTGGGCAGAAATATGAGCCAAGAATCGCATCTTCGATTTTTGGAAAAACATGCGGCAAGGACTATTCGCCGCGCCCGGAAACGTGCGGAATCGAAAAAATTAACGAGAGAAGATATTCAGAAGCTTCGTATCCAGACGGTTGAATCGTGGAAACGTATACTGTGTTTGTTGTTGGGTGTATTCTTTTTGCTGCTTTCGTATTATTCTCACCACAAAGATATAAGTATTTATGCCATCCTGTTTATCGGAACACTCGGGCTTGGATGTACGGTTCTCGCAATTATTGGAAAGAGGAAGCCGATTGAATGTGCTCTGGACGGTGCGGCCAATGCGATTGTGGACAGGATCATTGATTCAATTTTATGAAAGAGAAAGAAGCGAAGCCCTGATGGTACACCTTTAGGGCTTTTTTGTGCCCTCTCGCTTTGATCTACAGCGAGAATTTCCGTCCTCGAAAATTGCCCCTCCCGGTCATTCCATGCCGCTATTTTTCAGCCCGGCCAGACTTTCCCGGGTTCTGGTCATTTCTTCAAGGATCGCCTTCGTGTGGACCAGAAGGCAGCTTCCGGCCTCCGTGATCGTGACGGTTCTTCCGAGGCGGTTGAACAGCCTTACGCCGAGATCCTTTTCCAGCCCGGCGATGGCATGGCTGATGGCCGATTGCGTGAGATTCAGTTCCCTGGCGGTCGCGGTGAAGCTGAGGACCTGACTGAGGGTGTGGAAGGCGAGGAGCTTTTTGCTGTCGATGATCGGGTTCATGGTGAGAATTGGTCGGGATAAAAGGCTGCTCATTTGCGCAAAGAATTTGAAACAAGGCAACGATTTCTGGACAGCCTGTCATACTCGGGACCATGCCTTGCCATCGGAAGCAGGAGAGGCTCAGGAAGACTTACGGAAAAAACCGGGGGGATTTTCAGAACCAATGAAAAACCCGTCCGCTTTTTCAAGGGACGGGTTTCAAAACTGGCGGGATGGACGGGACTCGAACCCGCGGCCTTCTGCGTGACAGGCAGACGCTCTAACCAACTGAGCTACCACCCCGGAAATCGGGAAAGGGCGCTGACCGTAGGAGTCGGGATTTCGCTGTCAAGCGCGGTTTCGGAAGTTTCCCGGAAGTTTTTCTCCCGGCCCTCAGCTATGCCTCCGGCACGATCCAGTTCAGGGTTCCTCTGCCCCCGGGATGGCGCGCCAACAGCCTCGCCAGGTCCACCGCGAGTGACTCGAGCACCGGCGCGATTCCCCACGGCGGATTGAGCACCGCAAGGCCGCATCCTCGCAGCGACAGGCCCGCCGCCGCGGCCTCCGGGTCGCCGGCAACCGTCAGTTCGACAGCGAAAAGGGGAGGCGAAGAGGCGCGGGCCAGATCGGTAAAAAACGCCTCCGTACCCGCCCGCCCGGTCAAGGGATACCAGACGGCAAACACCCCTCCCGGCAACCGTCGCACGCCTTCGCGGAGGGCGGCGGCAACTTTTTGCAGTTCGTCCTGCGCCTCGTAGGGAGGATCGATCAGCACCAGGGCGCGTCGCTCGGGGGGAGGCAGATGGGCGCGGATTCCCGTATAGCCGTCGAGCGCCTGCACCGAAACGCGCGGCAGGTGACGAAACTCCGCCTGCAAGGCGGCCGCCTCGCCGGGTTCTTTCTCGCAAAGCGTCATCCGGTCCTGCGGACGCAGCAACGCCTGCACGATGCGCGGCGAACCGGGATACATCCGCAGGGGAGCAGCAGGGGAGGGAGAGGAGGCGGCGGGGGCGCTGGCGTCGGTGTCGGCGAGGCTCCGCACGAGTTCGATATAGTCGGCCAGTGGCGTTGGAGCGGCAGGCGCGGCGTGCCCCGCAGAGGCGGCAGGGCGGGGGCGGGGCGAAGCCGGGTCTGCCGGCCCGGACGGAGCGGCGAGGAGCCGGCCGATGCCATCGGGCCATTCCGGCTGGCGGGCGAGCGAGTCGCCGCGGGCGGCCGCCGCGAGATCGTAGCTGCCGCGGCCGGCGTGGGTGTCGAGGTACAGAAAACCCTTCTCCTTGCGCTGGAGAAACCGGACGAGTTGCACGAGCGCAGCATGCTTGAAAACGTCGGCAAAGTTGCCGGCGTGGAACTGGTGGCGGTAATTCACGGGATTCCGGGTCCGGAGATCATCACACGCCGCCGAGGGCCACCGGAACCTTGACGACCGTCTTGCGCACGAGCGCGGGCGCGGCGCCGGTCGCAAGGCAGGGACGGTGGGCGTCGACCGGAAAAAAGATGCCGTTGAAACCGGCGCCGGCGTGGAGCGTGCTGACGCTGGCGCTGGCCGCGTCGCCGTGGCTGGCGGGAGCATGGAAAAAAATCACGTCCCGCTGCGGGGTGTGGTCCTCCTCGACGCGGAGCGTGCGCGTGTCGGCGATTTCCATGAGCTCTTCGCCGGCGAGGATGACCTGCACGTCGATGTAGGCGCGGTGCGCTTCCCAGCGTCCTTCGTTGCGGGGTTTGGTCCGGTAAACCTGCTCCATCGCGAAAACACCGTCGCCGAGCTGGACGGTTTCGTTGACTCCTTCCGCCAGGCCGAGGATGCGGCGGTGCTCGTCCGATTGCGGATCGAGGCAGCGCGCCACGTAATCCAGGGCGAGCGTGAAGCCGCGGGTGGCGGGCAGTTGCGTGCGGACAGTGTCGAGGGTTCCGAAAACGGCCATGATGCCGCCGACTTCAACTCCGCCGGCGGGCGGCTGGCAAGCGTGGAGCGGGCGGCGATGCGGCATGGGCATCCTGCCCATGATTCCGGAAGACATGGCCAGGATGGCCATGCCACGCAAACCTACGGGCTGGAAGCCCGTGCCACGGCGCCGCCATCCACGGCGGCGCCATCCGGAGGCGCGGGCTTCGCAAGCGAAGCCCCTACGGGATGACGAAGGCGTAGTGCGCCGAGGTGGCGGAGCTGTTGAGTTTGCGGTTCCAGCCGACGCGGCAGGAGCTGTGGGCGTCGCCGAGCGCGCCGGCCGCCACGATCAGGTCGAGGAAAAACGCGCCGGGCTTCCCGGTCTCCAGCACCTCCACGCCCGGGGCGGCGAGATCGAGCCGGAGCGTGAAATCATAACCTCCCTTGTCGATTTTCACCTTGAAAGCCGCAGTGGCGGTTTTCTTGCCAAACGGCTGGCGTTCGCGGTTGAGCACCGTGATTCCCTTTTCGCGCGGGAGCAGGAAAAACTGGCGCAGCCGGCTGCCGTGTTCGCTGTTCACAAAGAGCTCGATGGCGGACGCGGTCCAAGGGCTGCCTTCGTCGATCTTGACCGCGGTGTCGAGGACGCGGCCCGCGAGTTCGAGCACGGTGCCGTTGAGCTTCAGTTGCGCGGAGAGGAGTTTGTTGTCCATGAAACGCACCTCGACGGGCGCGCCGGTTTTGGTGGCGGCGGCGCTGACGAGGCGGCGTTCCTTGAAGACGTAGTCGTGACCGAGCACGCGCGGATCGGAGGACGTGACGCGCACGGTGAAGGGGCCTTTGGCAACGGAGGCGGCGGGCCGGAGTTTTATCCGTTTGCTGACGGTCTTGCCGGGGCCGACGGGGAGGGCGAGCGTGTTGCCGCCGGCAGCGGAGCCGGAGCCGCCGAGCGTGACGGCAACGGGATCGGATTCGATGGCGAGCGGGCCGCTGAAGGGTTTGTCTCCCTGATTGGTGGCGGTCAGGACAAATTCGACCGGTGTGGCGGCGTCGAGAGCGGTGAGCGTTTTGACGGGTTCCAGGGAGACGAGGACCTTGTCGCCGGTGCCGGCGCGGGTGCGGCCGGTGTTGCTGATCACGGGAGCGTACTCGCCGAGGAGGCCGGCTTTCTGGTGGGCTTCGATGAGGTCGTCGCACATGGCCCAGATCTTGTCGAGCGGCAGGGTGGCGGCGGCGTGCGGGTCGGTCATCACGGCATGGTAGATGTGCTCGCGCTTGCCGGTGAGGGCGGCGGCGACGGTGAGCTCCTGCACGTTGATGTTGGTGCGGCAGATGGCGGCGAGTTGCGGCGGGAGGTCGCCGATGTACGTGGGTTGCAGGCCCTGCGCATCGACGAGCACCGGAAGCTCGACGCAGCAGCGGTGGGGGAGATTGGTGATGAGATTCCGGTTGGGGACGTTGCCGTAGATGACGCGCGGGGTGTTGGTCTCCATCGAGTGGATGATGAAGCTGCCGTATTCGTGCGTCTGCGGATTGACGACGATGTCGCCGTCGGCGCCGATAAGCTCGGCCTCGGCTTTTTTCCAGGTGGCGATGATGGATTCGCAGCGGCGCAGGTACTCGTCGATGGGGATGTCGAATTTTTTGATGACCTCCTTGCCGTGGTGGATGAAGTGGGGGTTGTACTCGCTCTGGTGTTCGGAGGATTCGGTGACGAAGTAGCCGAGGCGGCGCATCATCTCGAAACGGACCTTGTCCTGCGTGAAGGCGGGGTCGTCGAGGAGTTTGAAAAGGAACGGATAGGCGTCCTGACCACGGTATTTGTAGTCGAGGAAAAACGCCATGTGGTTGATGCCGGCCACGCGGTAAGTGACGTGGTCGAAATCGAGCCCCGCGTAGCCGGCGAGTTGCTGGCTGGTGCCCTGCACGCTGTGGCAAAGGCCGACCGTCGGGACGCCGACGGCGTGATCGACGGCCATGCAGAGCATCGCCATCGGGTTGGTGTAGTTGAGAAAGGTGCAACCGGGAGCACCGACGTCGGCGATGTCGCGCGCGATTTCGAGGATCCGGGGGATGGTGCGCAGGCCGCGGAAAACGCCGCCGACGCCGAGGGTGTCGCCGATGGTCTGGAGGAGGCCGTACTTGTGCGGTATTTCAAAATCAATGACCGTGCCGGGCTTGTAGCCGCCGACCTGGATGGTGCAGATGACGTAGTTCGCGCCGGCGATGGCCTTGCGGCGGTCGGAGGTGGCCTCGACGCGGGCCTTGACGCCGAGTTTGCGGATGACGCGTTCGGTCATGACGCGGGCGGTCTCGAGGCGGGCCGGATCAATGTCCATGAGCGCGAGGGTGGTGTCGCTCAATTCGGGAAACTGGAGGATGTCGGAGATCAGGTTCTTGGCGAACACGACCGAGCCGGCGCCGATAAGGGTGATTTTAGGCATGGGTGAAACGAACGGGTGTGGAAGGAGCGGGAGGACTGACTGGCGGTTATGTGATGCGATCCGCCGTCCTGGCAAATGCACCGGAAGCAGGGAACGGACGGAGGCAACGCGGGGAGGAGGTGAAAAGAGTGATGGGGAATGTGCAAAGTGTGATTCATTCACGGTCCATGGGTGAAAGTGTGGTTCTTCTTCGGGGAGGAATAATCGGAAGGGAACAGGCCGGGAGGGACGCGGAAGGTTTTGGTCATGCGCCCGTTGTGGCCTGCGAACGGGACAGGTGCTCCATCCGGCTGGCCGCGGGCGTCGCAAGCGTCGCTCGTGCCTGAAAGATCGGAAGAAATCAGGTGTTTGCCTGACATGACTGGTTCCCGGAAAGCTGGCATAATGGAGCACTTTTATTGCGCCACATGCCGGCCTCCTCCACATATCACACGACGATGGTTTTCGGAGCGGTTGCCTGTCATGTCGCCTCGCCACAGGCAGGAAGTTTGATATACAA
This sequence comes from Opitutaceae bacterium TAV5, assembly GCA_000242935.3. Classification (NCBI taxonomy): domain Bacteria; kingdom Pseudomonadati; phylum Verrucomicrobiota; class Opitutia; order Opitutales; family Opitutaceae; species Opitutaceae bacterium TAV5. Next base: position 7,261,136 of record CP007053.1, on the reverse strand, counting down.
GTTATTATCCAATAATATCTATACCGCCCCCCCCCCCCCCCCCCATTTTCGGGGTTAATAGTTGAGCCTGCCGTTCTCTCGCCAGACGGGGAGCCTGCGCGGTCAAAGCGAGGTATCGGATGCGGCATGACGGAAGAATCTGGTCAGCAGACCACGAACAAAAACCGAAAGCACCGAAACGAAAACAAACCTGTGAAACCCGATCGAATATCCACCAGCGTCCGTCCTTACTCGCACAGCCGCCTCGCCGTGGCCGCGCTCGCCGTCCTGACGCTCTCCGCGACAGCGGCCCGCGCCGACATTACCATCACCGTCGCCTCACTGGAGGCCAGGAGTATTTCCTTCAACCTTTCAGGCGAGTGGCCCGAGTGGCCCGCGACGGCAGGCAGCAACGGTGCCTCGGAATATCTTTACGTATGGGCCTCGCCATCGGGAATCGTGAAGCCATATACGGATTTTCTTTCCGGCCCGGACGCGTCGGCTTTGGGGAACAGCCTGATGCACGGCAGCGGATACATTGAGGGAACAATTGACGGAGGCACGGTCTCTCTGTTCGCCTACGAGGCGCTTGTCGGCACCGAATATGTTTCCACGCCGCTCTTTCCCGATGGCTCCGGTATTTTTCTCGGTGTGGGGATTGGCAACTCGTGGGCCGACTACACCGGGAAGACCGTGGACCTCGCGATTACCCTGGACTGGAGCGCCAACGAACTGCTCACCGGCACGGACATTTTCGATACGGCATGGACGGGGACGCTGACCTTCGGGTGGGGATATGTGAATGCGGCGGTGGCTCACTTCCCAATAGAGCCGGAGGGCTCCGCAGTGATTCTGGGCACGGCGGAGGTGGGAGCGGTGCCCGAACCCGCCGCGTATGTGACGCTGGCCGGGCTGGCGATCCTCGCCAGCGCCGCGCTGCGGCGTAGTGGCGCACGTCTGACACGCGGCTGACGCTTTCCCGGAGCGGGCGAGACGCCCGCGCCACGCGGAGAGGCAACGCTCACGGGCTGGAAGCCCGTGCCACGCGATCCGGCGGCTTCGCCGTCAGCGGGCGGGACGCCCGCGCCACTTTCACTTTATTCCTGCGCAGGCGGTTCGTCGGAGGGAGGAGTATCGGCGGCGGCGTCGGTGGCTTCACCGGAGGATGCGGCTTCGGCGGCGGCCGTTTCGGCGGCAGCGGCGGCGGCTTCCTGCTCTTCCTCGGTCTCGACGACCTTGGCGATGCTGAGGAGCTTGTCGCCCTCGGCGAGCGTGAGGAGTTTCACGCCCTTGCCGCCGCGGTTGACTTCGCGGATGTCGCGGACCGGGCAGCGCACGCTCTGGCCCTTGGCGGTGAGGAGCATGATCTCGTCCTCGTCCTTCACGCTGAGCGCTCCTGCGATGTTGATCGAGTTGTCCTCGGGCAGGGTGATCGCCCAGACGCCGCGGCCGCCGCGGTTGATGAGGCGGTAGTCCTCGAAGCGCGTGCGCACGCCGAGGCCGGCTTCGCTGGCGACAAGGAATTTGGCCGAGTGGTCAACGACCTCGATGACATCGAGCTGGTCGTTATCGAGCTTGAAGCGCATGCCGGTGACGCCGCCGGTGGCGCGGCCGGTGGGGCGGAAGAGGATTTCACCGGTCTCGGGATCGCGCTCGCGGAAGCGGACGGCGAGGCCCTGGTGCGAGACGAGGATGATCTCGTCGCTGCCCGTCGTGAGGACCGTGCCGATGACCGTGTCGCCCTCGGCGAGGTTGATGCCGATGAGGCCGCCTTCGTGGTTGCGCGTGGTGCCGAGGTAGTCGGAGAGCGGCGTCTTCTTCACAATCCCGCGTTTGGTGGCCATGACGAGGTAGCGGTCTTCGACAAATTCCTGGAAGCAGAGCATGGCGGCGATTTTCTCGCCTTCGCGCAGTCGCAGGAAACTGGATACGGACTTGCCCTTTGTGGTGCGCGCGCCTTCGGGCACGTCATAAACCTTCTTGGCCAGGCACTGGCCGGAACTGGTCACGAACATGATGTAGTCGTGCGTGGAGGCGGTGAAGAGGTGCTCCACAAAATCTTCCTCGTAGGTCTCGGTGCCGATGATGCCCTTGCCGCCGCGTTTCTGGGAGCGGTAGTCGGCGACGGGGGTGCGCTTGATGAAGCCGAGGTGGGAGACGGTGATGACGCAGCCTTCGTTGGGGATGACGTCCTCCATGCGGAAATCGCCGAGCGCGCCGATGATCTCGGTGCGGCGGGCGTCGCCGTATTTTTCCTTCATGGCGAGGAGTTCTTCCTTGATGACCTCGCGCAGGCGCCAGTCGTTTTCGAGGATGATCTTGAGCTCCTCGATTTTTTTGAGGAGTTCGAGGTACTCGGCTTCGATCTTGTCGCGTTCGAGGCCGGTGAGCTGGTAGAGGCGGAGTTCGAGGATGGCGTCGGTCTGGCGCTCGGAGAGCGGGTACTTGGCCATGAGTTTTTCCTTGGCCTCGGCGCGGGAGGCGGAGGCGCGGATGATGCGGACGAAGTCGTCGAGGTTGTCGAGGGCGATCTTGTAGCCTTCGAGGATGTGGGCGCGGTCTTCGGCCTGTTTGAGGCGGTAGCGGGTGCGGCGGGTGACGACGTCGCGGCGGTGGTCGATGTAGCAGTCGAGCAGCTCGCGGATGTTCATCTGCTTGGGCCGCTTCTGGTCGAGCGCGAGCAGGGTGACGCCGAAGGAGGATTCGAGGGCGGTTTTCTGGAAGAGCTGGTTGAGGATGGGCGAGGATTGTTCTCCGCGTTTCAGTTCGATGACGATGCGAGTGTTCTCGTCGGATTCGTCGCGGACGTCGCGGATGCCTTCGAGCTGTTTGTCGGAGACGAGTTCGGCGATGCGGGCGACGAGGGTGGAGCGGTTGACGTTGTAGGGGATCTCGGTGATGACGATCTGCTCGCCGGTCTTGTTTTCCTCGGTGTGGGCGCGGCCGCGCATGCGGACGATGCCCTTGCCGGTGCGCAGGTAGGAGTCGATGCCGCCGCGGCCGGCGATGACGCCGCCGGTGGGGAAGTCGGGGCCCTGGATGATCTGGCAGAGTTCGTCGAGGGAGGTGGCCGGGTTGTCGAGGACGGCGACGGAGGCGGCGATGAGTTCGTGGAGGTTGTGCGGGGGGATGTTGGTGGCCATGCCGACGGCGATGCCGGTGGAGCCGTTCATCAACAGGTTGGGCAGGGCGGAGGGGAGGACGGTGGGCTCGGTGGTGGATTCGTTGTAGTTGGGGGCGAAGTCCACGGTGTCTTCCTCGATGTCGGCGAGGAGGGATTCGGCGATGTCGCGGAGGCGGCACTCGGTGTAACGGTAGGCGGCGGGCGGGTCGCCGTCGACGGAGCCGAAGTTGCCTTGCGGGTCGATGAGGAGGTAGCGGACGACCCAGGGCTGGGCGAGGCGGACGAGGGTGTCGTAAACGGACGAGTCGCCGTGGGGGTGGTAGTTTTTCAGCACTTCGCCGACGACACCGGCGCACTTGGTGAAGGCGCGGTTGTGGTAGAGGCCTTCACGGAGCATGGCGTAGAGGATGCGGCGCTGGACGGGTTTGAGGCCGTCGCGGGCATCGGGCAGGGCACGCGAGACGATGACCGACATCGAGTAGTCGATGTAGGCCGTCTGCATGATGTCGGTGATGTTGGCCGTGGAGAGTTTTTCGTTGGCGGTGTACATGTGGCGTTATCGGTGCGAGGGGACGATGGGAGAAACAGGAGGGATGGAATGGGGGAGAAGTCAGGTGGAGGTTTTGGGAAAGTAGCGGACGCCGGGGAGGCCGTTGAAGTGTTCGTCCTGGGTCCAGAGGGTGGCGTCGTAATGCCGGGCGGTGGCGTAGATGATGGCATCGGCCATGGCGAGTTTGTGGTCGGTGCTGATGCGCGAGGCGGAGCAGGCGAGTTTGGCATCGAGGGCCACGACGTTGGTGGCAAGCAGTTCGGCAAGCACGGTGTCGGAGGTGTCCTTACCCAGTTGGGTGCGTATTCGTTTGGTGACTTCGTAGATCACGATGGTGGGCACGATGAGTTTGTCCCGTTGTTCGATGGCGGTGGCAAAGCGCGCCCCGAGCGGGGTGTCCATGAAGTATTCGATCAGGGCAGAGGAATCGACCAGGTTCACAGAGGACGGTCTGTTTCTTCGCGTTCAACATCGGAGCTTTTCAGGCGGCCTTTGAGGAATCCTCGCAGGGTCTTGAGGCCGCGCACAGGCACAAACCGGATGGTGGCGCCATCGTCAATGAACTCGAATTTCATGCCGGGCTTGAAATCGTGGGCTTTGCGTACTGTTTCGGGAACAACCACTTGGTATTTTGATGAGAGTGTGACAGGCATATCGATATTGGTTCCGTTTTACGATGTTGAGGACGATCCGCGGGTCAAGTGCCGGGGGGGGCCGGATGGGGTTGCGGGCTGGCCGGCGACCTCGGGGAAGGCGCCGGCTGCGCGCGACCGGACGGCGACGTCGGGCCTGCGGTCAATCCGGAGAGGGGGGGTTATGCGTCGAGGAATTGCACGTTGAGAGCGTTGTCCTCGATGAACTGGCGGCGGGGCGGGACTTCGTCGCCCATCAGCAGGGTGAACAGCGCGTCGGCCTTGGCGGCGTCGGCGATGTTGACCTTGAGCAGACGGCGCTTTTCCGGGTCCATCGTGGTTTCGAAGAGTTGTTTGGGGTTCATTTCACCGAGACCCTTGTAACGCTGGATGCTGAGGCCCTTGCGGCCGTTGGCGCGGATCTGGGCGACGATATCGAGCGGGCTGTTGAGCGGCGTGCGGACCTCGTTTTTCTGGCCGATGTTTTCGGCGAGTTCGTAACGGGATTCGGCGGTGGCGCTGAACTGGTTGATGTCGAGGCCGACGCGGGCGATGGCGCGGAGGATTTTCGACATTTCGGTGGCCTCGAAAATCTCGTGGATCGTGATACGCTTCACGCCGTAGGCGGGACGGCCGCCGCCGCCGGAGAAAGGAGCGGGCGCCGGCACCGTGAGGGCATCCACGGAGCCGTCGGGTGCGGCGGAGGGCGGCGTGGCGCCATTGGCGGAGTCGGCTCCGTTGCCCTCGGAGAGGGCGGCATCGAGGCCGTTGGCGAGAACGAAGGCGGCGCGGGCGGCCTCGTCGCGGAGGAATTCGTGGCTCTCGTTGTTGCCTTCGCGGATGCGGGCGATGTAGCGGGGAAGATCCTGCGTCTCCTTGTCGTGGCGGTCGAGGTAGTCGGCGAGCGAGGCGCCGTAGCGGGTGACGCCGCCGCCGAGTTTTTCGAGCGCGGAGAGGTTTTCGACGATCTGGTCGATCTGCTCCTCGTTGAAGGTGAGGCTGTCGCGCAGGCGGGTGAGGGTGACGTCCTCGGAGCCGAGTTCGAGGAGGATGCGGTTCATCTGGTCGTCGTTGTCGACGTACTGTTCACGCTTCTTCCGCTTGATCTTGTAGAGCGGAGGCTGGGCGATGTAGACGTAGCCGTTCTCGATGAGGCCGCGCATCTGGCGGTAGATGAACGTGAGCAGCAGGGTGCGGATGTGCGAGCCGTCCACGTCGGCGTCGGTCATGATGATGATCTTGTGATAGCGGGCCTTGCCGATGTTGAAGCCGCCGACGCTGTCGTCGCCTTCGCCGATGCCGGTGCCGAAGGCGGTGATCATGGTGCGGATTTCCTCGTTGCCGAGCACCTTGTCGATACGGGCTTTTTCGACGTTGAGGACCTTGCCGCGGAGCGGGAGGATGGCCTGGAAGCGGCGGTCGCGGCCCTGCTTGGCGGAGCCGCCGGCGGAGTCGCCCTCGACGATGTAGACTTCGCAGAGCGAGGGATCGCGCTCGGAGCAGTCGGCGAGCTTGCCGGGGAGGCCGCCGCCGGAGAGGGCGCCCTTGCGGACGGTCTCGCGGGCCTTGCGCGCGGCCTCGCGGGCGCGCGCGGCATTGAGACACTTGTCGATGACGCGCTTGGCGATGGAGGGCGTGGCCTCGAAGACGAACTTCAGTTTCTCGCCGACGATTTTTTGCACGATGCCGTCGACCTCGCCGTTGGAGAGTTTGGTCTTGGTCTGGCCCTCGAAGCGGGGTTCGGGGACTTTGACGGAGATGACGGCGGTGAGACCCTCGCGGCAGTCGTCGCCGGTGATGGGCGGGTCTTTTTCCTTCAAAAGGTTGTTGGCCTTGGCGAAGGCGTTGATGACGCGGGTGAGCGCGCTGCGGAAGCCGGAGAGGTGGGTGCCGCCCTCGATGTTGTAGATGGAGTTGGCGTAGGCGTAGATCTGCTCGTTGTAGCTGTCGTTGTACTGCATCGACACATCCACGGTGATCGGCGGCTTGGACGGGTCGCTTTCGTTGGCGACGGAGTCGGAGAAGGTGATGGGTTTGTCGTGGAGGATGACCTTGTTCTGGTTGAGGTACTTGACGAATTCGGTGATGCCGTCCTTGAAATAAAATGTATCCGATTTCTGGGCACGCTCGTCGGAAAGCTCGATGCGCACGCCGGGATTGAGGAAGGCGAGTTCGCGGAGCCGCTTGGCGAGGATTTCGTAAACGAACTCGCGGGTGGTGAGAAAGATTTCGGGGTCGGGCTTGAAGGTGATCTTGGTGCCGGTGCTTTTCGTCTCGCCGACGATGGTCATCTTTTGCGTGGTGAGGCCCTGGGCGAAACGCATCTGGTAGACCTTGCCGTTGCGGCGCACCTCGGCGACGAACCACTCGGAGACGGCGTTGACGCACTTGGCGCCGACGCCATGGAGGCCGCCGGAGACCTGATAGGCGCCTTTGCCGAATTTGCCGCCGGCGTGGAGATTGGTGAGCACGAGCTCGAGCGCGGGGATCTGGTACTTCTCGTGGATATCGACCGGGATGCCGCGGCCGTCGTCCTCGACCGAGCAGGAGCCGTCGAGATGGATGGCGACCTTGACCGCGGTGGCGTAGCCGGCGAGCGCCTCGTCGATGGAGTTGTCGACGACCTCGAACACGCAGTGGTGCAGGCCGCGCTCGTTGGTGTCGCCGATGTACATGTCGGGGCGCTTGCGCACGCCTTCGAGACCTTCGAGCTTTTCGATCTGGGAAGCGTTGTAATCGCCGCCGTGGTTATGCGGGGCAGGCGGCTGGGCATCGGCGTTTTGCGGATCGGAATGGTTGGGCATTTTCGAGACGGTAAATGGAAAAAATTTAAAGGAAAATCACATCGGAAAACCGGGGGGCCGACAACCCCTTTTTTGCTGCCCCCCGAAACAAGGAATGCGCAGCCCGGATTGTTGCGTTTCGAGTATTTCAGGTTGCGAACCGAAGATTCGATGACACGTTCCGCGGCACCTGTCATGAAACTCTCCGTCAAAGTCGATTATGCCTGTCGAGTCCTTGCCCAGCTCGCCCGTTTCCACGGCGGCGATGAACTGGCCCATATCGAGCAGCTGGCCCGCGTCGAGGCGGTGCCGGCCAATTATCTGGTGCAGATCCTGAGCGAACTTCGCAACGGGGGCCTGATCACCAGCAAACGCGGCAAACAGGGCGGTTATGCGCTGGCCCGTCCTCCGAAAGAGATCTCGCTTTACGACATCCTGCGGCTGATCGAGGGCGAGGTGCTGGAGGTGAGCGCCACCGGCGAGGGGCAGTCGGGGCGCAAGGTGCGGCATGCCTGGAGCGAGGTACGCGACGAACTCGAGGAGTTTTGCAAGGAACGCACCCTGGACCAACTCGTGTCCCGCGGCGGCGACGACATGTATTATATCTAGAACGGGCGCGCCCGGGGCGATTTGTGCTGGCTCCGCAGCGTTTTGCTCCGCTGACTGCGCGGATGCCTCACGCTGTCATCGAGAAATTGCTGATCCTCCAGGACCGCGACGCGAAGCAACGCGCCCTCGCCGCCCAACTGGCGGCGATTCCGGCCGATGTGGCCGCGGTCGAACAAAAAATCGCCGCCGAGAAAGCCGCGATCGAGAATGCCCGGGGGGAATTGCAGGGTTTCGAATCGAAACGAAAGCTGCTCGAAACCGAAATCGGCTCGGCCGGAAACACGCTGGCCAGGTACAAGACCCAGCAATCGCTCGTGAAGAAAAACGACGAATATCAGGCGCTCGGCCACCAGATCGAAAAAACGCAGGCCGACATCGACGCTCTGGAGGAAAAGGAGCTCGAACTGCTTTACCGGGTCGACGAGGCGAAGGCGCGGTTTGCCGCGGCCGAGGCCGGGATGAAAAACAATATCGCCGGTCACCAGGCGCGCATCGCCACGTTGCGCGAGCGCGAGCAGAACCTCGCCGCCGAACTCGCGGCTGCGCGGAGCGCGATGGCGGCCGCACGCGAGCCGGTGCCGGAACCGGCGTTGCGGGTTTACGATCGTGTCTCCGTCCGGCTCATGCCTGCCGTGGTGGCCGTGCGCCATGGCAAATGTGATGGCTGCCATCTGCGTGTTTCCGGCGAGGCCGAGACCGATGCCCGCAGTCGCGACGAAACCCGGCTCGGGACCTGCGACCAGTGCGGCCGGATCATCTGGTGGGAAAGCTAGAGGATCAAAAATCCCCCCGTGGCTTGCTCCTTGCTATTTTCCGTTCCGGCTTTTGCACTCGCCGGCTGGTTTCGGGGCCAGGTCGCCGCTCCGATGTTCTTTGCAGCATGGGAGAGGAAAGTCCGGACACCGCAGGGCAGGACGCCGCACGAGCTGTTGTCGCAAGGCAGGCAAGTGCGGGCGGCGCGCGTCAAGGCGCGACCGACGGAAAGTGTCACAGAAAACAAACCGCCTCCGCAGGCAACTGCGCGGGGCAAGGGTGAAAAGGTGGGGCAAGAGCCCACCGCGTCGTCAGCAATGACGGCGGCACGAAAAACCCCGTCCGGTGCAAGGCAAAATAGGTGACCGGGTGGCCCGCCCTCAGGTCACGGGTATGCCGCATCGGGTCTCCGGACCCGGGGCGGGCGCAAGCCCGTCAGAGAAATGACGACCGCCCGCCGTCGCGAGACGGCGGCGCACAAAATCCGGCTTACGGCCCCGAAACCAGTCTTTTGTCGCCCTCCACCCTTGTGCGCTTCCGGCGTCGTCGCCGCGTTGCGGGGGGATTCGCGGCATAATTCGACTTAAGTCGATTTGAGCCGAGTCGGGTGGCGCGGGATGGGGGGGAGGAGGTATCAGGGCAGTTCGAGCGGTTTGTCTTCCGTCGAGGCGATGACGTTGCCCGGACCCATCAGGACGACGCGCGGCCTGTGCGTGGCGACTTCCGCCTCTTCCAGGCGGCAATAGGCGAGCACGATCACCAGATCGCCCGGGCGCACGAGCCGGGCGGCGGCGCCGTTGACCTGCACCTGTCCGGGCTCCCCGTAGATCACGTAAGTCGTGAAACGGGAGCCGTTATTGATATCGAGCACGTCCACCTGTTCGTACTCCAGCAATCCGGCGGCGCGGCAGAGCGTGCGGTCGATGGAGATCGACCCCTCGTAATCGGGATCGGCAGCGGTGAGCGTGACCCGGTGCAGTTTGGTCTTCAGGAAAGTGCGGTACACGGCGTGAGGAAACCGGATAAAACAACGCAAAACGCCGTCCAGTGCAAGCCGGGGCTTCCGGATGGCCTGGCAGCGGGGGACGCCGGGAGAGGCGGGATCCTCTGCCGCCGGCCTGAAAATGCCTCCGGTTTGCTCCGGAAGTCCTTGTCCGGGTTGACGGAAAGGATCAGCGCAGCAGCGCGGCCAGGCCGTCGTGAAAGAGCCTGGGCAGGACGTTGTAGTGGTCGTGGCGCGGAAAGGTGCGCGAGACGGTTTCGAGACCGGGAATGGGCGATTCGGCCAGCTGGCGTTCGAACCGGGCGAGATCGCCGGTCATGGATTCGGTGTCTTCGGCGCCGATCCCGAGGAAGAGGCGAACGGGTGCGGGCGGCGGATGGCGGGGCGCCTGAAGCGGGATCTCTTGCTGGCGGCGGGCGACCCGGGAGAGGAAGCGGTGGTCATCCCACCAGAGCGAGGGGGCACCGACGAGCACGCGGTTGAAAAACGGCCTGGGCTGGAAAAGCGCGTGCAACGCGAACAGGCCGCCGAGCGAGTGGCCGGCGAGGAGGCGGAGGTCGTTGCGCACCGGATAACGGCGGGCAAGCTCGGCCCAGAGCGGACCGGTGAGGTGGGCGAGGAAGGCATCGGCTCCGCCGCTGCCGGGTTCTTCGGCGGAAGCGGTCGGCGTGTAGTCGCGTCCTCGGCGGTTGGCGGGGTCGCCGAAAGATTTGCCATAACCGACACCGACGAGAAGGACAGGCGGGAACGGGGGATGGAGGCGCGCGGAAGAGCGGAGGTTTGTGGCCGCCTGGACGAGCGGAGCGAACATGTAGTCGCCATCCACGACGACGGCGACGGGCCACGGACCGGGATGGCGAGAGGCGTCGGGAGCCTCGACAAAGACATGGTAGTCGGTGGCGAGGGCGGTCGAGCGCGAGAGGAAAGCGGGAGCGGGGGAGGTGCGGCGGACGGGCGTCTTTTCCATCGCTTGTGTCCCTTTCCGGTTCAGCCAACCCACGCCCGCGCGTTGCGGAAGAGGCGCATCCAGGGGGAATCCTCGCCCCAGCTCTTCGGGTGCCAGCTATGTTGTACGGTGCGGAAAACACGTTCGGGATGCGGCATCAGGATCGTCACGCGGCCGTCCTGCGTCGTGATCGCCGTGATGCCGTGCGGGCTGCCGTTGGGATTGAGCGGGTATTGCTCGGTGACGCGGTGGTGGTTGTCCACGTAGCGGGCGCTGACGAGGCCGCTGTCGTTGAACAGGTTGGCGGCGTCGGAAGTCGGGAATTCGGCATAACCCTCGCCGTGGGCGACGGCGATGGGGATGACGCTGCCCTCCATGCCGGCGAAGAGGACGCTCGGGCTTTTTTCGATGAGGAGCGAGGCGACGCGGGCTTCGAAGCGTCCGGATTTGTTCTGGACAAAACGCGGCCAGGCATCGGCGCCGGGGACGATTTCGTGGAGGTTGCTCATCATCTGGCAGCCGTTGCACACGCCGAGAGCAAAGGTGTCGGGGCGGGCAAAGAAGGTCGCGAATTCCTCGCGGGCGCGGGGATTGAAGAGAATGCTCTTGGCCCAGCCTTCGCCGGCGCCGAGGACGTCGCCGTAACTGAAACCGCCGCAGGCGGCGAGGCCGCGGAAATCGCGCAGGCTGACGCGGCCGCTCAGGATATCCGTCATGTGGACGTCCACCGCGCGGAAGCCGGCGCGGGTGAAGGCGGCCGCCATCTCGATCTGGCCGTTGACGCCCTGCTCGCGGAGGATGGCCACCGGAGGCCGGGTCTTGAGCAGGGCGGGAGCGGAAGGAGGGGCAAGATCGAAGGTGATCTTCGGCGTGAGGCCGGGGTTGGCCGGATCGAGCTTGAGCCGGTATTCGGACTCGGCGCAGGCCGGGTTGTCGCGGAGGGCCGCGATGCGGCGGGTGGTGTCGCTCCAGATGGCACGGAGGGCGAAGAGGTCTTCGGCGAGGACAATTTTTCCGTCGTCGGTGCGGATACGGAGGGTTTTTGTCGTGTTGAGTTTTCCGATACGCGCGGTGGCGGTGTCCAGATGGTGGGCGCGCAGAAGGGCGAGGACGGCGTCGCGGTCGGCAGTGCGGATCTGGAGGACGGCGCCGAGTTCTTCGGAGAAGAGTTGCGCGAAGGGGCGACGCTGCGCGTCGTCACACGGGCTGGAAGCCCGTGCCACGTCGGAAGCGGGCGTTTGGCAGAAAAAGCCCGCGCTACAGGAGGGAAGTTCGACGTCCACGCCGGTGTGGCCGGCGAAGGCCATTTCGGTGATCGTCGCGAAGAGGCCGCCGTCGCTGCGGTCGTGGTAGGCGAGGAGTTTTCCGTCGGCGTTGAGCGCCTGGATCGCGTTCCAGAAAGCCTGCAAGTCGGCGGGATCATCCACATCGGGCGTGGCTTCGCCGGTCTGGCTGAGGGTCTGCGCGAGGATGCTGCCGCCGAGGCGGTTCTTGCCGCGGCCGAGGTCGATGAGGAGCAGCTCCGTCTCGCCGCCGGCTTCGGCGTCGGTGAGAAGCTGCGGCGTGAGCGTGCGGCGGATGTCGGCGACAGGAGCGAAGGCGGAAACGATGAGCGAGACGGGCGCGGTGACGCGTTTTTGCGCGCCGGTGGCTTCGTCTTTCCAGACGGTACTCATGCTCATGGAGTCCTTGCCGACGGGGATGGTGATGCCGAGCGCGGGGCAGAGTTCCATGCCGACGGCGTGGACGGCGGCGTACAGGTCGGCGGCGTCGCCGGGGTGGGCCGGGGCGGCCATCCAGTTGGCGGAGAGGTTGACGCGGCCGAGGTCGGCAATGCGGGCGGCGGCGAGGTTGGTCAGGGCTTCGCCGACGGCCAGGCGGGCGGAGGCGGCGGCGTTGTTGACGGCGACGGGCGTGCGTTCGCCCATCGACATGGCCTCGCCGGTGTAGACGTCGTAGGCGGCGGCGGTGACGGCGCAGTCGGCGACGGGCACCTGCCAAGGGCCGACCATCTGATCGCGGGCGATGAGACCGGTGACGGTGCGGTCGCCGATGGAAATGAGGAAGGTCTTGTCGGCGACGGCCGGGTGCGCGAGGACGCGGCGGGCGGCTTTGGCGAGCGTGATATCACCGAGGTTTAGTGGAAATTGCGGGCGGGCGAGGGTGGTTTCCTGGCGGTGCATGCGCGGGGGTTTGCCGAGCAGCACTTCGAGGGGCATGTCGATGGGGGTGTTCCCGAAATGCGGATCTTCGAGCACGAGGCGTTTTTCTTCGGTGGCGGTGCCGACGATGGCGTAGGGGCAGCGTTCGCGTTCGCAGAGTTTTTCAAACGTGTCGATGCGGTCGGCGGGGACGGCGAGGACGTAGCGTTCCTGGGATTCGTTGCACCAGATTTCGAGCGGGGACATGCCGGGCTCGTCGTTGGGAATCTTGCGCAGGTCGAAACGGCCGCCGCGGCCGCCGTCGTTGACGAGCTCGGGCAGGGCGTTGGAGACGCCGCCGGCGCCGACGTCGTGGATGAAGCTGATGGGATTGGCGTCGCCGAGCGCCCAGCAGCGGTCGATGACTTCCTGGCAACGGCGCTGCATTTCCGGGTTATCGCGCTGTACGCTGGCAAAATCGAGATCGGCCTGGCCGGAGCCGCTGGCCATGGAGCTGGCCGCGCCGCCGCCGAGGCCGATGAGCATGGCGGGTCCGCCGAGGACGATGAGGTGGTCGCCGGGGTTGATCGCGCCTTTCCGGATGTGGCCGGGCTGGATGTTGCCGAGACCGCCGGCCAGCATGATCGGCTTGTGGTAGCCGCGGAGCTCCGCAACAGCGGGCGACTTGAGTCGATATAAGTCGACTTGAGTCGACATTGGCGAAGCCGCCGGCACGGCGGCTTCGTAGGTGCGGAAGTAGCCGTTGATGGCGGGGCGGCCGAATTCGTTGTTGAAGGCGGCGCCGCCGAGCGGGCCTTCGATCATGATGTCGAGCGCGCTGACGATGCGGTCGGGTTTGCCGTTGTCGGTCTGCTCCCAGGGCTGGAGGGCGCCGGGTATGCGGAGATTGGATACGGTGAAGCCGGTGAGGCCTGCCTTGGGGCGGGAGCCGCGGCCGGTGGCGCCTTCGTCGCGGATCTCGCCGCCGGAGCCGGTGGCGGCGCCGGGGAAGGGGGAGATGGCGGTGGGATGGTTGTGTGTCTCGACCTTGCAGAGGATGGGGATGTCCTGCTCGTGCGCGGCGTAGTCGCCGGTAGCGGGATCGGGGTAGAAGCGGCCGCCGCGGGTGCCCTCGAAGACGGCGGCGTTGTCCTTGTAGGCGGAGAGGATGCCGGCGCTGTGCAACTCGTGGGTGTTGCGGATCATCTGGAAAAGCGAGCGGTCGCGGGGGGCGCCGTCGATTTCCCAGGTGGCGTTGAAGATCTTGTGGCGGCAGTGCTCGGAATTGGCCTGCGCGAACATCATGAGCTCGATGTCGTTGGGGTCGCGGCCGAGGGTCCCGAAGGCGTTGACGAGGTAGTCGATCTCGTCGTCGGCGAGGGCGAGGCCGAGGGTGCGGTTGGCGGTGACGAGGGCGGCGCGGCCTTCCTTCAGGACAGGGACGGTCTTGACCGGGCGGGGTTGTTCGTGGCGGAAGAGGACGGCGAGTTCGTCGATGCGGGTGAAGACGGCCTGCGTCATGCGGTCGTGGAGACGGGCGCGGAGGAGGTCGAGCTTGTCGGCGGGGAGGACGTGGAGCGGGGGTTGCAAGGCCGCGTTGTCGATTTCGACGGACCAGGCGATGACGCGCTCGATGCGTTTGACGGCGGCGAGGCCGCAGATGTGGGCAATGTCGGTGGCCTTGCTGGACCAGGGGGAGATGGTGCCGGGGCGGGGGGCGACGACGAGGGAAAGGGCCGGGGGCTGAAGGCTGAAGGCCGAAGCGGCGGCCTGGGCGGAGTCGGACCGCGGGCCGTAGGTGAGGAGTTTTTCGAAGAGGGCCTGCTGGTCGGGGGGGAGCGTGTCGGAGCCGTCGGCGAGTTCGGCCACGTGGACAAAGCGCGCGGCGATGCGGGCGACGGGGACACCGGCGGCAACGAGATCCTGCTGGAGTTTCTGGAGGCGGAAGCCGGAGAGGGCGGAGGAGCCGCGATGGATGAGCATGGTTGGGCGGTTTTGAAAAAAGTTTGGAGAGTATTTGAGGAGTCGGGCGAGGGGTGGCGAGTTGTTGTTGGCGTTTTGTTGCGATTCATTCCGGGAAGAGTTGCGGGTTGAGCCGGGCGGGCCGGGTTGTAGGGTGGACGGCTCGCGTTTATGACCGACATCGATTTCCGGAATACCAACAGCCTCTGGTGCAGCGTCCTGGTGGAGACACTCGTGCGGCGGGGGGTGTCGCATGCGGTGGTGTCTCCGGGGTCGCGATCCACGCCGCTGACGATGGCGCTGGCGCGGCATCCTCGGATTGTGGCGGTGCCGGTGCTCGATGAACGGTCGGCGGGATTTTTTGCGCTGGGGGTGGCGAAGGCGACGGGGGAGCCGGTGCTGCTCGTGTGCACGAGCGGGACGGCGGGGGCCAACTACTTCCCGGCCGTGATCGAGGCGCACGAGAGCGGCGCGCCCCTGATCGTGGTGACGGCGGACCGGCCGCCGGAAATGCGCGATTGCGCGTCGGGCCAGACCATCGACCAGCAAAAACTGTTCGGCGGGTTTGTGACGTTTTATCACGAACTGGCGGTGCCGGAGGCGCGGCCGGAGTTGCTGGCCTATCTGCGCCAGACGGTGTCGCATGCGGTGGACCGGGCGAGGGCGGGCGGCGTGGCGCACCTGAACGCTCCCTTCCGCGACCCGCTGCCGCCCGTGCCGGAGGGCGGGAGCGCGGCGGAAGCGGTGGCGGCGGTGCGGACGGGCGGGGTCGTGGACGAGGCGTTTTTCGAAACGCCGCCGGCCCCCCGGGCGGAGTTTCCGGCCAGCCCGGCTCTGCCGCCGGATTTTTGCCGGGCGAAGGGCATCATCGTGGCGGGCGCGGGGGGGGGCGGGGCTCTTGAAATCAACCGCCTGGCCGGCGCGCTGGGCTGGCCGGTGCTGGCGGATGCGTTGGCGGAGGCGCGTTTTGGCGGACAGGAGGGCGTCGCGACCGTCGCCGCCTACGATGCGATCCTGCGCGATAAAACCCTGGCGCGCGCGCTGCGTCCCGAGGCCGTGTTGCTGGCGGGCGAGTTGCCGACGAGCAAGGTGTTGCGGGCGTGGCTGGCGGAGGTGAATGCTCCGATGATCCACTTGACCACCCACCGGGGAAACCGGGACGGCCTGCACGTGCGGACCCGCCGGGTGCGGGTGGCGCCGCAGGATTTTCAGCGGGTTTCCGTTTCGAAGGCGGGAGAACATGCCGGCTGGCTCGACGCCTGGATGAAGGCGGAAGCGCGAGCCCAGGAGGTTCTGGACGCCGGGATGACCGGGGCTGCGGCGGCGGGATTCGAGGGCGCGTACGTGCGGCTGCTGGCGAAGCGGCTGCCGGCCGAAGCGTGCCTGTTCGTGGCGAGCAGCATGCCGGTGCGCGATCTGGAATATTTCGCGCCGGTGCGCTCGCGCGGGCCCCGGGTGCTGGCGAGCCGGGGCGCCAACGGCATCGATGGCACGCTTTCGACGGCGCTGGGCGTGGCGCACGGGCAGGAGGATCGTCCCGTGGTGCTGCTGACGGGCGATCTGGCGTTGCTGCACGACACGAACGGGTTCCTGTCGGCGGGGCGGTTGCGCGGTTCGTTGACGATCGTGCTGATCAACAACAACGGCGGGGGGATTTTCGAGCACCTGCCGGTGGCGCAATTCGATCCGCCGTTCGAGGAATACTGGGCGACGCCGCAGCGGGTGGATTTTGCCACGCTGTGCGCAGCCTACGGTGTGGAGCATGTGGCGGTGCGCGACGGTGCGCACTTCGCGGAGCTGGCCGCGGGGCTGGCGGGGTCGGGGGGGGGGGAGGGGAGGGATGGGAGTCAGGGGAGCTATGGGAGAGAGGGGAGTTATGGGAAAAGGGTCCGGGGCGGGGTGCGCGTGCTGGAAGTGCGGACGGATCGCAAGCGCGACACGGCATACCGGAAGGCGTTGCTGGCGCGGGTCGCGGCGGCAGCGGGCGGGTAGCTACGCGGCGGGGATGCCGGACGGCTACTTCTTTTCGTCCACCGGGAGGACGGTGAAACGGAAGGCGCGGTCGGGGGCGAGGTATGTCTTCGCGAGGGCGTCGATGTCGGCCTTGGTGATCGATTCGTAGTCGCTGTAACGGGTGCGCGCCCAGTCGAGGCGCTGCGGCTGCTCCTGGGCGGCGGCGAGCACGATGCCGAGCCAGTATTCGTTGGTGCGGGCGGATTCACGCAGGGCCGTCAGCACGGGGAGGCGGGCGCGGGTGATTTCGTCGTCCGTGACGCCGTCGTCGTGAAGTTCCTGCGCGATCCGGGCGACGGCGGCGGCGATCTCCACCGCATGGCCGGGATCGACGGTGATGTTCGTCAGGATGAAACCGTAACCGGGGAACACATCGCTCGGGGCGCTGGCCGCATACGGGCTGTAGGCGCCGCCTATTTTTTCGCGAACGACTTCACGGAGGCGGTCGGTAAAGATGTCGGCGAGGAGGTTGAGGCGGCGGGCAGGCGTGGCGTCGAGAGCGTCGCGCGTGGGCCACCAGAGCGCGACGATGCCTTTCGGGATGGTCGAGGGAACGGTGAACGTTTCCTCGACGGATTTGGCGGGCACGTCGACGCGGAGGACATCGGCGAGGGCGTCGCGCGCGGGGCGCGGGGCGCGGTCGGGGAGGGCGCCGAGGGTGGCGGCGACGGCCTGGAGGGTGGCGTCGATGTCGATATCGCCGACCACGGCGAGTTCGATCGCGCCGCTGGCGAGGTGCGGGGCGAGCCAGGCTTTCACTTCGCCGAGAGTCCGGTCGCTGGCCTCGGCGCGCGTGGGCAGGCCGAAGCGGGGATCGCCGCTGGCGAGGAGTCGCGGGACGATGGTCTGGAGCGGGCCGGAGGTGCTGTGGGCGAGGCGGGTGTAGAACTGTTCGAGGTTTTTTTCCGCGAGCCGGGCGGCCTCGGGGCGGTAGCCGGGATCGGTGATGTGGGCGGCGAGGAGTTGCAGCTCGAGGAGCAGGTCGGCGGGCGTGGTGACGCCGGAGAAAACGAAGGCGTCGTCGGCGACATTGAAGCCGACGCCGACGTTGCGGCCGGCGAGAAGGGAGCGCAGGTCGTCGGTGCTGTGCTTGCCGAGGCCGCCGGCGGTGAAGGTGAGGCCGGCGTAAAAATCGAGTCCGGGCTGGTTGCCCGGGAGCCGGAGGCGTCCGGTGCCGACGCGGGCGCGGACCTGGATTTCACCGGTCTTGAAATCGGTCTTCTTCAGATTGAGGCGGAGGCCGTTGGCAAACGTGACGAGAGTGACGTCGAGGTCGTCGATGTGACGGCGTTCGGTGATTTTGCCGGCAGGGCCGAAGTCGGTGTAGGCGAAGGCGTCGGCGGCGGTGTCGGCGGACGGGGTGACAGGACTGTCGGCGGATTTTTTCCAGGCGGCAACGATGGCGGCGGAGGCATCGTCGGCTGCTTCGGCGAGGCGGGTGTTGCCGGCAACAAAAACCTGGAGTCCGGCCGGAGTGGAGAAGTCGGCCCGGAGGGCCTCGTGGCAGTCTTCGGGAGTGATGGCGTCGAGCGCGGGGCCGAGCAGGGCGAGATCGTCGGCGGGAGTGGTCGGCACGATTTCATCGACAACGGAGTCGATGAGTTCGGACGCGCGGTCGGGAGAGTCGCGGGTGGGGTCGGTTTTGACGGCTTGTTCGAGTGCGTTTTTGTAGTTGGCGCGGGCTTCGCGGAGTTCGCTTTCACGGAAACCGAATTGCAGGGCGCGGCGCAGTTCCTGTTCGCCGGTGGCGAGAGCGTCGGACCAGTGGTCGGGAGTCGTCGTGAGGCGGAGCGAGGCGCTGTGGATAAAACGAAAATATTCTCCGATGGAGACGCTGGCCTGGCTGAAGGGGGCGTTTTCCTTCTTGGCGAGGATTTCGAGGCGGCGGTTGAGCATGGCGGAGGCGAGATCGCGGGGGAGTTCGCGGAGCCGTTTTTGCACGGAGTCGGGCTCGCGATTCCACGGACGTATTGCATTAATGGATACGGTGGTGGCGCCGGCGTCGGATTCATAGTGGGCGGAGGCAAGGATGCCAGCGGACGACGCAGTGTCATCGCCCGGCCGGTCGGCGGCGGCGAGTTTGCCCATGTCGGGCTCGGGGCGGGCGGGGGCGCGATCGGCGACGGAGGCGAGGTTTTTGTTGTTTTTGATTTCGGCGACGACGGCGTCGGGATCGAAATCGCCGACGGCAATGACGGCCATGCGTTCGGGGCGGTACCAGGTGTTGTAGAGGTCGAGGAAGTCGTCGCGGGTGGCGTTTTTGATGACGGACTCTTCTCCGATGGGGAGGCGACGGGGCAGGAGCGTGCCGGCGAAGAGAAATTCGTAGCTGGCGATGCTGGCGCGGTACTCGGCGGAGTCGCGGGTGCGTTTTTCGGAAAGGATCACGCCGCGCTCGCGGTCGATCTCGGAGGGGTCGAGGAGGAGCCCGCCGGCGTAGTCGCCAAAGACGCGCAGGCCTTCGGCGAGGGTTTCCGGTTTGGTGTCGGGAAGTTCCAGCAGGTAGGCGGTGTGGTCGAACGAGGTCCAGGCATTGGTATCGCCACCGAAACCCATGCCCATGCGCTGGAAAAACTTGATCAGGGTGCGCGGGGGATAGTGGGTGCTGCCGTTGAAGGCCATGTGTTCGAGGAAATGGGCGAGGCCGCGTTGTTGTGCGGTTTCGTGGAACGAGCCGGCGAGGACGACCAGGCGGAGCGAGGCGCGGTGCTGTGGTTCGCTGTTGCGGCGGACGATGTAGCGGAGGCCGTTGTCGAGCGTGCCCTCGCGGAGTTCGGGATCGGGGCGGAGCGCGGTGACGGCCGGCGCGGAGGCGTCGGCGGCGAAGGCGGACGAAACGAGAAGACCGGCGAGAAGGAAGGCGGTGAGCAGGCGCATGGAAGAGATCGCGGGAAGCGGGAGATGTTGTTTGTTTTTAAACACTAATGGACACTGATGGACACTAATGACGGAAAAGGAGAACCGCTAAAAAACGCTGAAGAACGCTAAAATTGAACCGGGGGGAGGGGGGACCTGGCATGGAAGTGGTCTGGTTTTAGCGGATTTCAGCGTTCTTTAGCGGTTAAAAAATGAATCGGTTGGTGGTGCGGTGAGGATTTGTTTTGAGCGCTGCGGGGGGAATCGGTTCCAGTGAACGTTTCCGTTTCGACTTCCTTTGCAATGATCTGGCTCTACCGGTTGCTCTTTTTACCCGTTCTGGTGTTCGCCGCTCCCTATTACCTGCTGCGGATGCGGAGGCGCGGAGGCTATCGGGAGGGGTTTTCGCAGCGGTTCGGGCGCACCCCGGCGCTGCCGCCGAAGCGGGCCGGCGTGCGGCGCATCTGGCTGCAGGCGGTCAGCGTGGGGGAAATGCTCGCCGTGGGGCCGCTGCTGGAAGCCTGGCGGCGCGATCCGGGCGTGGAGGTTTACCTGACCACAACCACGAGCACGGGCTACCGGCTGGCGAAGGAGCGATACGAGGCGGCGGGGCTGGTGATGGCGGCTGCGTATTTTCCGCTCGATTTCTGGTTTTTCCCGGCGCGGGCGTGGCGCGCGGTGCGCCCCGACCTGGTGGTGCAGACGGAGGGCGAACGGTGGCCGGAGCACCTGCACCAGGCGCGGGCGCGCGGGGTGCCGGCGGTGGCGGTCAACGCACGGCTTTCCGACCGCAGTTTCCGGCGGATGCAGCGGGTGCGTCCCTTGGCGGGATTGATGTTGCGCGGGTTGACGCGGGTGCTGGCGGCATCGGAGGGCGACGCGGAGCGATTCCGGGCGCTGGGCGTCCCGGCGGAGCGGGTCGCGGTGACGGGCAACATCAAGCTCGATCTCGCGGTGCCGCGACTGGCAGAGGCGGAGGTGACGGCGTTGCGGGCGGAACTGGGTTTTGCTGTCGATCCGGCCGATCCGGGCGAGCCGGTGATCGCGGGCGCCTCGACGTGGCCGGGCGAGGAGGCGGCGTTGCTGGCGGCGTTTGCGGAGTTGCGGGCGGCGGGAGTGGCGTGCCGGTTGCTGCTGGTACCCCGTCATGCGGAACGGCGTGGCGAGATCGAGCCGCTGCTGGCCGGCAGCGGAGTGGCGTACAGCGTGCGCTCGCGCGGGAAGGCGGCGGGGCCGTGCGAGGTGACGCTGGCCGACACGACGGGCGAACTGCGCCGGCTGGTGCAGGTGGCCACGGTGGTGTTTGTCGGCAAAAGCCTGCCGCCGCACACGGAGGGACAGACGCCGGTCGAGGCGGCGGCGCTGGGCAAGCCGTTGCTGCTCGGGCCGGGCATGGCGAATTTCCGGCAGATCACGCGCGAGTTGCTGGAATGCGGCGCGGCGCGGCGCGTGGAAAACGCGGCGGCGCTGGGCGAGGCGGTGCGGGCGTTGCTGGCGGACCCGGCCGCGAGAGCGCGGATGGGCGCGGCGGGCGAGGGGTGGCACCGGGCGAACCAGGGCGCGGTGGCGCGGACGCTGGCGGAACTGGCACGGGTGTGAGCGGGAAGGATTGCACCCCCACGGTTCAGGGCATTCGGGATACCGGTATCAGAACGTCGCGCTGACCTCGTGCAGGTGGCCGGGCGTGAGTTCGAATTCGCCGAGCGCGGCGCATTCGATCTGGTCGTTTTTGTAGAGGCGGACGCGCACCGGCCCGGTGGCCTCGCCGGTCTCCCAGCGCCACTTGCCGATCGAGATGAACTGGAGCGGCACCCCCTTGTCGGGACGCAGGCCGGGGCCCTCGCCGCGGATATAGAGTTTGTTGCCGATGCCGATGTAGGCGGTGGCGATGAGCCGGGTGGCGCCATCGCTCGACAGCGAGCGGCTGGGAGCGGCGGGCAATTCGTGAAACGCGGGATCGTCGAAGAGACCGGGAGCCGGGTCTTCCCTGACTGCCGCGGCGCGACGCGGAGCAGGCCTGGATTTCGGTTCCGGCACGGGTTCCGGTTCAGGTTCGGATTCGGGACCGGATTCGGAAGACGCTTCATCATCGTCGGCGCCCTCTGCCGCTGCGCCAGCGTCGGTAGCGGTGTCGTCAGCATCAGAGGCAGCATCGGCAGCGTCGGGTGATTCGTCCGCGGGTTCGTCCTCCGGCGCGGCAGGTTCGTCTTCGTCGGCGGGAGCGGATTCCTGCCGGGACTCCGGCTGCGGTTCGGGCCCGGGTTGCGGTTCGGGCGGGGGAGCCGGTTTGTGCTTCGCTGATTTGCGAGCGGAGGATTTCGGAGAGGGCGTTTTGCCCGAGGGAGCAGACGGCGGCGGAGAGGGAGGAGGCGCGGAAGGGGTCTCGGAAGGCGCATCGGCCTCGGGGCTGTCACCGTCGTCACTTTCCGGGGCGGCTTCGGAGACGTCGTCTTCGGTGGTGGCCGGGCCGGCGGGAGCGCCGGGAGTGGCGCCGGAGATCAGGCTGCGCAGGCCGCGGCCGAGCCGGGTGCGTCCCGCGGGAGTGACGCTGGCGGCGGTGGTGGCGGCAGCGGTCTGCTCGGCGAGGGAACCGGCGGTGGCGCGCAGGCGGGCGTCGGCTTCCTCGATGCGGGCGAGCAGGTCGGTGAGTTCGTCGAGACGGGGGAACCGGGCGGCGTAACTTTCGATCTGGTTGCGGATGGCGGCGTCGGCATCGGCGAGCGTGGCCGCGGTGCTGGCGAGCCCGACGGCGGTGGTGGTGATCCGTTCGAGGAGCGTATCGAGCTTTTCGCTTTCGCTGGAGCGAAGGCTGGCGATCTCCTGCTGGAGGGCGTCGAGCGAGTCGCTTTCGCTGGCGGCGAGGTGTTCCTTGAAGCGGTCGATTTTTTCCTGGAGCTGCCGGGGGAGCTGCTCGGCGGCGTGGGCGGCGCGGTGGAGGTTTTCCGAAATGGTATGGAGCGAGGCGGCGGCGATGCCCACCTGCTCGGCGGTGGAGGTGGTGGAGCGGGCGAGCGTTTGCAGGGCGTCCTCGCGCTCGCGGAGGGCGTCTTCCCGGCGGCGCACGTAGTCGGTCCAGAACGGGACCACGGTGAGGACGGCGCCGAGGCCCACGCAAAAGGCGACGACCAGCAGCGGAGGCGTCTCGATGGGAGTGCCCCCGCGTTGCGCGACAAAAAAGGCGGCGGCAAGGAGGATGGCATCCGCGATGAAGAACGGCAGCTTGGGCAATCCGGGGGCGGCTTCGGGTGTGGTGTTCATGACGGCTCTGGTCGGGGCATCAAACAGGTGCGGGCGTCCGCTGCAACTCAAGGAATTATCCGAAACGGGCGCGGATGGCGGCGAGCAGACGGAGCCATTCGGCCGGAGCGAGGTCATCCTTGCGGCCGGGAGCGATCTGGCGGTGGTCGATCATGACGGCGGGCGTCCAGTGGCGGACGGCCCAGCGCGGGGCGAGCCAGTCGAGGGCGCTGGCGATCTGGGCATCGGCGAGCGGAGCGGCGCGGGTGTCCCCGGCGAAGGCGACGCCGAGGAGGAAGTCGTTGCAACGGGAGCGACCGAGAAACGTCGAGGCGCCGGCGTGCCAGGCGATATGTTCGTCGGCCACGAGCCGGGCGCGGGCGCCGTCGGGCGCGATGAGGACGTGGTAGCTGACCTGCGATTCGGGGCGGAGCATGTGCGCGACGGTTTCGGCAAACGGCATCACGCTGTGGTGGAAGCAGACGCCGAGCTGTTCGTGCGCCGGGCAGGCGGGCGGCGCGGCGTGGTTGGGCGACGGGCAGGATGTCTCGGGAAAATTCACGCGGGAAACAGGGCTTCCCCTCCCCGGGGGAGGCCGGAGGGGGGGAGGGGGGCCTCCGTCAGATGCTGCGCCAGGCGATGGTGAGGAGCGACATGAGCATGCCGATGCGGACGGCCGCCTCGCCGGTCATGATGGGGAGCACCCAGCGGCGCGAGCAGTTGCGGCGCAGCGAGTAGCCGACCATCGAGGCCAGCAGCATGGCGACGACCTGGGTGCGGCCGGGTTCGAACAGGAGCGAGGAGAGCATCCACAGCCAGGTGCAGATGATGCCGGCGCTCCAGAGGAAGGCGCGGATTTCGGACAGCGGCATGTCGCGCGGATCGATGCCGGTTTCGGCCTGCCGGGCGCCGAGGTAGCGTTCGGCGGCGACGAGTTGCAGCGCCTCGAAAAGGATGAGGAAAGGTGCGAGGAAGATCGGGAACGGAAACGGGAGATTCATCGTGCGGATGCGGCCGGCAGGAGCGGGCGGGCGGCGGCGGCTCGTGCGGTTCGTGTTTTGCGGATAGTGGGGGGACGAGGCGGAGGTTGTCGAGAGCGAGGCAGAGCCGGCGGGGGTCGGAGGGGCGTCATCCGGAACACGTCATCCGGAACAGGTTGAAAAAAACGGCTTCCCTTCCGGCGCGCGTGCAGCAGCCTTGTCAATTTTTATGGAAAACCTCTCCGACAACCAGCGCGTCGTGATCACCGGCCTTGGCGCGATCCATGGCCTCGGTACCGACGTCGAATCCTTCTGGCAGAGCGTTACGGCCGGCCGTAACGGCATCGACCGGGTCAGCCGGTTCGATCCTGCTCCCTTTGCGACGCAGATCGCGTCGGAGGTGAAGGGCTGGAACGTGGAGGAGCACATGGATCCGAAAGATGCGCGGAGGCAGGATCGCTACACGCATTTCGGTTTTTGCGCCGCCCGGCAGGCGGTGAAGGATGCCGGCCTCGACATGGCGCAGGAAGACCCCGACCGCGTCGGCGTGGTCATCGGTTCGGGCATCGGCGGCATGTTCACCTACGAGACGCAACTCGGGAAGCTGGCCGAGGGCGGTCCCCGCAAGGTATCCCCGTTCGCCATCCCGGCGCTGATCGGCAACATGTGCTCCGGCATGGTGGCGATCGATACCGGCGCCCGCGGCCCCAATTTCGGCCTCGTTTCCGCCTGCGCCACCGGCACCCATGCCCTCGGCGAGGCGATGCACATGATCCGCCGCGGCGACGCCGACGTGATGATCGCGGGCGGCGCGGAGGCGGCGGTGACGCCGTTTGCCTTTGCCTCGTTCTGCGCGATGAAGGCCATGAGCACCCGCAACGACGATCCGGCCACGGCCTGCCGTCCGTTCTCGCTGGGCCGCGACGGCTTTATCATGGGCGAGGGCGCCGGCGTGCTCGTCATCGAGTCGCTGGAGCACGCCCGCAAGCGCGGCGCCCGCATTTACTGCGAACTCGCCGGCTACGCGGCCACGGCCGACGCGCACCACATCACGATGCCCGACCCCGAAGGCAAGGGCCTCGGCATGGCGATGACGCGCGCGCTGAAGAGCGCCGGCGTGACGCCGGAGGAAGTCGATTACATCAACGCCCACGGCACGAGCACGCCCTACAACGACAAGTTCGAGACACTCGCCATCAAGCGCGTCTTCGGCGACCACGCGAGGAAGCTCGCCGTCAGCTCCACCAAGTCGATGACCGCCCACCTCCTCGGCGCGGCCGGCGGCATCGAGGCGATCATCAGCGCGAAGACGATCGAGAAGGGCGTTATCGCCCCGACAATCAATCTCAACGAGCCCGATCCCGAACTCGATCTCGACTACGTGCCCAACCAGGCGCGCGAACAGAAAGTGCGCGTGGTGCTCAGCAACAATCTCGGCTTCGGCGGCCAGAATGCCGCCGCCGTGTTCAAGGCGCTCTGATCGGGTGTCCCGGATGTTGATCTTACACAAAGATCGCAAAGAGCGCGAAGAGGGTTACCGGCAATCCTTTGCGTTCTTTGCACTGCTATCCTGGGGATTCGCACATTTTTGAGAGGATTTTATATGTGCCTTTTATGCGGCGAGTTTAGTGAGTTGATCGACATCGGCCTGATGGGCGGCGAGGAGTGCAGTGACGATCCTGCGGCCGTGGTCGGTGAGCAGCCAGCGGTGGGTGCCGGTGACTTTTTTGAGCAGGCCATGGGCGCGGAGGAGGGCGAGTTGGCGGGTGACCGCGGCGGCCTGGCGTTTTGTGTCGGCGGCCGTGGAGGCGGGCGGATACAGCAAGGAGCGCAGATCGCGGTTGCGCAGGCCGTTGAGGGCAAACTCGCCGCGGCTGATGGCTTCCAGCAAGGCGCCATCGGCGGGAGCCCACGGGTTGAGAGCCCGGTAACGCTGCCGGTCCACGGTGCGTGCCCGGCACACCGGCCGGGCTTCCTGGGCGAGCGGGGTTTTGCCGGTGACGCTGGCCAGGGCGCCCAGATAGCGGCCGTTGGCCGCGCGGCTGACCTCGGCCCGCCGCCACAGGTCGGCCACGCCCCGCCGCAGGTACCTCCATGCCGGTTGCTGCTGCGGATCTGTTTCGCTGGGCCGGTAGACCCGGAAAGGGTGCGGATTGACGATGGTCGTCTCCACCCGCAGCACGCTGCCCTGCTTGTCGTAAACCTTCAGCGAGTTGCCGTTGACCACATGCTTGAGCCGCACCCCTTCGGGCCGGCGCCTGAGCGTGGAGGTGACTTCTCCGCGGAACTTGTCGGGGCAGGCCGCCCCGAGGAAGCGCAGCACGTCGGCACTGCCAAAGCTGCGGATGCCGTGGTGCAGGAACTGCGGATACCACCCGGCCAGGCTGGCCGCGTCGCGGAACATCACATCGGTGGCAAACTCGGTCTGGCTGGCGCTCCAGTAATAGCGCTGCCCGAGCGGGCGGCCCAGTTCGGCGTGCAGGGGATGGGCCTGCTCGAGCAACCCGTCGAGCACCCGGGGCCAGTCGGTCTTCAACTGTTCGTCGAGCAGCGCCTGCGCGCGCACCGGATCGCTCACCCGGGCAAAACAGTTGTCGCGCTGCTCGTAGTCCAGTCCCGCGCGGTCCATCTGCCGGGCCAGCCACTCGCGCCCGTTCAGGCACACCTCCACGTTGAACGGAAACCAGGTCTGCACCCGCACATGGATCAGCCCGAAGCCGGGGTGCTGGTAATAGTGATACAGGTGCGTGCATTTGCGGTTCTCCAGCACCAGGTGGATCTCCCTGCTCTCGCGCTCGCCGCGCACCGCGTAGGACAGGCACGGCTCGACCGCGCTGAACACCGCGATCAGCCCGCTGGCAATCCCCTCCTCCCGCGCAATCTGCCGGGCAAGCTCCTCCTTCGATTGCTGCGCGCAACCCAGGTAGCGCACCGGCCGCCCGGCCGCCTCCGCCGCCGCCCACGCCGCCTGCCGGATGCGCTGCGTGATCTTCTCGGCAAAGGGCTTGAAGTGCTTGATCAGCACCCCGCACGCCTGCAGGTACGCTTCCATCGCCGACGGCTGAAACAGCAGCCTCAGCGTCGCCCGGAACCTCACACGGTCAAATCCGCAAAGTATCCCTGTGATCTGCCCGCCAAATTTGTTAACAAAGGCCTCCGGGACGCCGTGCCCGCTGGTGGATGTCTGGTTATTTGTTTTCACACCCGGACCCTGCCACAAAGCGCGGCGTCCCTCCACTTCGGTTGCGGCTGCGCCGCTCTGTGATCTTTGTGTAAAAATCCGGAAGCTTCGGGCTGTCGGCAAGGTACCGCCGAACCACGGAAGAATCCGAAAAAAAGCACGGACCCGAAAGGACCGTGCTTTTTTGTCGGCTGTTCGGTGGCGGCTCCAGGAAAGAGCCGCCGGGCCGGGCCAAGCCAGAGTGGTTCAGAAGCTCCAGTTGACGATCGGGAAGACCGGGAACAGGTCGGAGTTCTTCGCGTAGTTGATCAGGCCGATCTGGACGCCGTAGAGGTTCTCGGCCCAGTTGACGAAGCCGAGCTGGAGGCCGCGGACTTCGTTGGCCTTGTTGAAGAAGCCGAACTGCACGCCGCGGAGGCTGCCGTCGACCAGACCCACGAACGAGGTCTGCAAACCCGCGGATTCACCGTTGAGGCGACCGACGAGAGCGCCCTGCCAGCCGGAGAACTGGCCGTCGACGCTGCTGTAAAAACCCTGCCAGAGAACGCCGGTGGCATTGCCGTTGGTGACGCCGCCCCAGCTCCAGGCAAAGCCCTCGAAATCGCCCCGGGTGACGCCGACGCCCAGGATGCCGAAGTCAAAACCGGTGAAGTTGTTGTTCTCGCCATAGACGAGATCGATACGCACGCCGCGGATGTCTTCGCTGGCATCGACGAGCTGGAGGTCGGGCGCCCAGAAGCCGAACTGGAAGCCGCTGTCGGCGCGGGCAACCGTGGCCGCCAGCGCGAGTGAGGAAACGATCAGGAATTTTCGAATCAAGGGTTTCATACGGGCGCAAAACGTGAACCGTTGGCGTTGGCGCGTCAAACCATCGATTTCCCGGAAAACAGCCCGGCTGTCTTGACGGGTTGCGAACGGGAAAATCAGTCGACGGAGAACAGCGCCTCGATGTCGCGTTTCGACCAGGTGCGGAAGGCGAACATCGTCTCCGTCTCGAGGATACCGTCGATCTTGAGCAGATGCCCGGTGACGATGCCTTCGAGTTTGTCGTTGTCGCCGGTGCGGATGATCGCGACGAGATCGTAGCGTCCGCTGACGGAGTAGACTTCGGTGATGTCGGGAGTCGAGAGGAGGCCGTCGGCGACTTCCTTGATGCGCTTGCGTTCCACCTTGAGCAGGATGAGTGCGGTAACCATGCGGCGGATTGAAACCGCGGGCGGGCACGGGGTGCAATCTTTTCGCACCTGCGGAGCGCCGGCGGCGGCGGGAGTCGCATGCGCCGCGTTGACCCGCGGAGGTTTTGTGCTACCTGCTTGATCTTTTGATGTCCAGGAACACCTCCAGTCCCGCCGCCGAATCTGCTCTGTACCTGCACAGTCCGAAAGGTGGCGCCGGTCCCCGTATCCGGCGGGGCTACGATGCCGGATTCCGGGTCACTCCGGCCTACCGCGCCACGCTTCCGGACATCGTCCAGGCGACCGATGCCATCGAGGGGGCGGCCGTGCCGATCCAGCAGGTCGGCGTGTCGGGCTTCCGCCTGCCGCTCCGGTTCCGCACGCCGGGCGGCGGTGGCAAAAAAGGCAAGGGAAAGGGGGGAATCGCGCGCCACGGAAGCCCGGACACCGTCACTCTCGAAGCGCGCGTCACCGGCACGGTGTCGGTCGGGGCCGCGGACAAGGGCATCAACATGAGCCGGATTATCCGGTCGTTCTACGAACACCGGGACGACGTTTTTTCGCCGGAGTTGCTGGAGCGCATCCTGAAAAAGTACCGGCGCGAGGTCGGGACGCTCGATGCGCGGCTGCGGCTGGCGTTTTCGTATCCGGTCCTCCAGCGCGCCCTGCGCAGCGATCTGGAAGGCTGGCAGTACTACGACGTCGTGTTCGAGGGGCGGCTGGATGCGCGGGGGCGGTTCCGGAGGTTTGTCGAATTCGATTTTGTCTATTCGTCGGCTTGCCCGTGCAGCGCGGAGCTGGCCGAGCATGCCCGCGAGGCGCGTGGCGTGTACGCCGTCGGGCACAACCAGCGTTCGAAGGCGCGGCTCCGCGTGGAAATCGCCCCGAAGGCGCGGGTGACCATCGAGGATTTGCAGCAGCATTGCATCCGCGCGCTGGCCACGGAGACGCAGGTGATGGTGCGGCGCGAGGACGAGCAGGCGTTTGCCGAGCTCAACGGGGCGCACCTGAAATTTGTCGAGGATGCGGCGCGGCTGCTTTTTGCCGCACTCGATGCCGACCGCCGGATCGCGGATTTCGAGATCGCCTGCTCGCATCTGGAATCGCTCCACTCGCACGACGCCGTGAGCGTGATCTGCAAGGGCGTGCCGGGCGGATACACCGCGGATTTTTCGGATTTTCGCGGACTGGTGTGCTGAAGGAGCGGCGGCATGGCAAGCTGTCGGCCTGCGGCCTCGGTACCTGCCGCTGCAATTGCCGGACGAAGCACACGCAACACCCACGCAGGTACGCCGGTCGCCGGGCGACTTCGCAAGATACCCGTGGCGAGGCGCATTGCGCCTCGTCGCAGCGGCAGGAATGCCGCCGCTCCTTTTCCCCTCGCGTTCCGGCCGCAGACCGCAGTTGTTAGCCTATGCCGTTTTCCAGTCTCGGTCTTCCAGCAAACCTCGTCCGTGGTGTCCAGGCCATGGGCTACACCGATCCCACGCCGGTGCAGCTTCGCGCGATTCCCGTCGTGCTTTCGAAGCGCGACCTGATCGCCTCGGCCCAGACGGGCACCGGCAAGACCGCCGCCTTCGCGCTGCCCGTCCTTGCCGGACTCGGCGCGCACAAGGCCGCCGGGCCGCGCGTCCTCGTGCTCGAGCCCACCCGCGAACTGGGCGCGCAGGTCGAGACGGCGTTCCGCGATTTCGGACGCTTCACCGACATCCGCAGCACGATCATCCACGGCGGCGTGGGTTACGGGAAACAGCGTTCCGATCTGCGAGCGGGCACCGATATCGTCATCGCCACGGTGGGCCGGCTCATGGATTTCCTGCGCGAGAAAACCCTCACGCTCGACCACCTCGAAGTGCTCATCCTCGACGAGGTGGACCGGATGCTCGACATGGGCTTTGTCAATGATGTGAAACGCATCGTGGCGCTGTGCCCGAAAAAGCGGCAGACGCTGTTTTTCTCCGCCACGATTCCGCCCGAGATCGAGGAGGTGGCCCGGTTCGCCTTGCAGAACCCGGAGCGCATCGAGATCGGCCGCGCCCGCACGGTCAACGAACTGGTGAAGCACGCGATCTACCCGGTGGCGTTCGAACAGAAATTCGACCTCCTGCGCGCGCTGCTCGACCGCACCGACTACGAGAGCGTCATCATCTTTTCCCGCACCAAACACGGCGCCGACCGCATCGCGCGCAAGCTGAAGGCCAACAAACACTCCGTGGCCGTGCTCCACGCCAACCGCTCGCAGAACCAGCGCGTCGAGGCGCTGGACGGCTTCAAGAAGGGGCGCTACGAAGTGATGGTGGCCACCGACATCGCCGCGCGCGGCATCGACGTGGCGGGCGTGTCACACGTGATCAACTACGACGTGCCGGAAAACCCGGAAGACTACGTCCACCGGATCGGCCGCACCGGCCGGGCGATGGCGGTCGGCGACGCCTTCATGCTGGCCACGCCGGAAGAAGCCGGCGACGTGCGCGATATCGAACGCTTCATCGGCACGAAAATCCCGGTGCAGAAACTGGAGGGTTTCAATTATGTCGATGGCGGCCGCCCGCCGCATATCGACACGAGCCATCCGTCGAAAAATCCGCGGCGCAGCGGTGGCGGCGGAGGAGGGGGCGGCCAACGCGGCGGCAGTGGCGGCGGCGGCAACCGTCCGTCCGGCGGGACGGGTGGCGGCGGCAGCGGCGGACCTCGCCGGCAACGGCGGGGCGAATGGAAACCGCGGAAATGAGCCCGCGTTATTTCCGGCAGAGGAAATGCTGCTAGTTAGTTGAATTTTCAATTTGCAATAACTAGCGGCTTGATTTGCCGCCCGGAGGCCGTCATCGGTGGCGGCCATGTTTTTGTTATCGAAGATCGTTCACGCGGCGCGTGGCCGCACGGCAAGGCCGGGTTGCATCGGGCTCGCGGGCCTCGCGGGGCTCATGGGCGCGGCGGCCAGCCTGCACGCCGACCCCGCCGCCGAAACCGCGGCGACTGCCGCCGCGAGCGAGGAGTCGCACACGCTGCCGGCCCTGGCGATTTATTCGCCGCGCGTGGCCAACCAGGAATCGACCGCTTCCTTCGCCATGCCGGTGACGGCGTTGCGTTACGAGCCGCTGGTCGACGTGCAGTCGCGCAGCACGGGCGAGGCGCAGGCGGATGTGTCGATCCGCGGCGGCACATTTGAAAACACCGGTTTCAGCATCGGCGCGGTGCCGCTCTACGACTCGCAGACGGGGCATTACTCGGCGGAGCTGCCCGTCGCCCCCGCGATGCTCGGCGCGCCGCAGGTGCGCACGGGCGCGGCCAACGCGCAGGCGGGGTGGGGCGCGACGGCCGGCAGCGTCGGCTACGCCTGGCAGCCGGTCAGCACCGGCGGCTTCGTCTCGGCCGGCACGGGCAACGACAGCCTGCTCACCGGCGAGCTGTACGCGGGCGTGGTCAGCCCGCGCACCGTCGGCGGCTACACCGTGGCGGCGGACGTTTCGGCGGCCGCCTCGCAGGGCGACGGACCGGTGACGTTTTCCGATCACGATTTTGTCCGTTACAACGGCCGTATCCAGATTCGTGATGCGCGGTCGCAGACGGATCTTTTCGCCGGCTACCAGTCCAAGGAGTTTGCGTGGCCCAATCTCTACGCCGCCCGCAATGTCGACGCGGTGCAGCGGCTGGAACGGGAGGAATTGCAGACTCAGCTTTTTGTCGCCAACCACCGCGTGGAGCTCGGCGCCGACGGCGACTGGTTTCAGGCCGGCGCTTGGTACCGGCGCAACCGCGATCACTATTCGATCCCCGATTTCAGCTACGACGCGCATCACCGGACAATCGTGCGCGGCGCCGGTTTCGACGGGCGCGTGACGGTGGCCGGAGCGGGCGAGGGGAGCGGCGGCCGCACGACGGCGATCCGCTACCGGGCGGGCGTCGTGGCGGACGACCTCTGGTCGACGGAGCTCAACAACGGCGACTACAACAGCCGCACCCAGGTGTACGCGGGCGTCTTCGGTGACCAGACCTTCGGGCTCGCCGATGGCGCGCAGGAACTCGTGCTGACGGCAGGCGTCAACTATGACGACAGCAACCGCGCCGGCTCCGCCTTTTCGCCGGTCGCGGAAATCGCCTGGAGGCGGACGCCGCCGGCATCGTCCACCGCGCCGGCGTCTGCGGCCGGGTTGCAGCGGGTTTACCTGAGCTACGACCAGTCCACACAGTTGCCCACCTACACGGCGCTCAACAGCAGCCCGACGGGTCTCTTCGGCGGTGATCCGGATCTGGGCCGCTCGAAGGCGTTCAACCTCGAACTCGGCGCCGACGTGGCCGCGGCGGGCTGGACGGCGACGGCGGCGGTGTTTTTCCGGCGCGACGACGACCTCGTCGACTGGGTGTTCGCTCCGACGACGCCGGGCAGCCGGATGGCGAGCGCCGTCGATCTCGACACGTGGGGCGTGGAACTGGTGGCGCGGCGCTCGTGGCGCGCGGTGGACTTTGTGGCGGGCTACTCCTGGTTGCACAAGACGGACAACTACACGACGGCCGGCCTCTCCAGTTTCTACGCGCTCAACTACGCCGAGCACCGTCTGACGGCGGCGGTCACGGTGCGCCTCGGCGGCGGTTTCGAGGTGCGCTGCGACAACGAATTTCGCGTGCAGGAGGAGAACGACCTGCGCGAGACGACGCGGACGCCCTTTTTCACGTCGCTCGGCCTGTACTGGCACGTGCCACGCGTGTCCGGCCTGACGGTATCGGCGCAGGTGGACAACCTGTGGGATGTCGATTACCAGGAAGTGCCGCTCGTGCCCGGCACCCCGCGGACGTGGTCCACGGCGGTGACGTATGCGTGGTGAACCGGACGGGACATTGGCGTCATGCCGGCCAGTCTTCCCTGACGTAGCGGCGGACTTCGGCGAGCAGGTCGTTGACGATGGGTTCGGGCTCACCGCGCCAGAGGGCGGCGATTTCCAGCGGCTCGATTTTCGGGACGGGGATGGCGCGGATGGCGCGGTTTTTCAGGTTTTCGGGCGTGCCCACGCTCACGCCGATGCCGTGGCCGGCGACCACGTAGCGCGTCACCAGATCGAGCGAACCGGCTTCGATGGAAACCGGCCAGTCGACGCCGAGCCGCTTGAGGTTTTTGGCAAAAATGCGGCTGACGATCTCGGCGGCGGGCAGGCTGATGAGCGGCTCGGCAATCGCTTCGCCGGGCCACCAGCCGGGCGCGGCGGTTTTTTGGTTTTGTGAAAAGTCGCGCGGCACGAGCAGGACGATCGGGAGGCGCAGGAGCTTTTCGCAGCGGAAGCGGGGAGGTGGTTTGTTTTCGAGCGGGACGAAGGCGAGATCGATCTCGCGCGCCTGCAACCACGCTTCCATTTCGGGCTGGAAGCCGGAGCGGAGAGTGAGCCGGAGTCCGGGCGTGCGTTTGCGGAGCGGCGCGATGACGGCCGGCAGGTGATCGCGCAGGGCGAGTTCGGCGGCGGCGATGCGGAGCTGCGGGACGTTGTCGGTGCGCAGGCGCGCGGCCACGGCGTCGAGGTTGCCGAAAAACGGCTGGGCAAAGGCGAATAACTCTTCACCGGCGGGCGTGAGGCGGAACGGGATGCGGTCGAAAAGGCGCGTGCCGAGATCCTGTTCGAGTTGCAGGAGCTGGCTGCTGACGGCGGGTTGCTGGATGCCCCAGGGCATGCGGCGGACGGCGCGGCTGATGCCGCCGTGGAGAGCGACGTGGTAAAAGAGTTCGAGGTGATGGACGTTCATGTTTTCGGGGAGGCGGACTTTTGCGGCGCGGCGGGCGGGAAACGGAAGGTGGCGGCGACGGGCCGGTGATCGCTGGCGCGGAGCACTTCGGGCGAATCGACAATCCAGGCGCGGACGACGTGAGGCAACAGGGCGGGGGAGGCGAGAAGGTTGTCCACGCGCGACCAGGTTTCGCCGCGGGCGTAAAAATGTGTCCAGGTCAGACCCTGGCGGTCGGCGGCGCGAAGCGGAGCGGAGATCGGGGTGTTGCCGCGCCGGAGCAGGGCGCGGACGGGGCGGCTGTCGATCAGGTCGTTGAAGTCGCCGGCGATGAGGAAGCGGGCGCCGGAAGCCGAGGGCGTCGGGAAGCGGCGGAGTATCCGGTTTCTGATGACGTCGGCCTCGCGGGCGCGCCACGTGGCGCTGGAGGGATCGTCGTCGAAGGTGGTGAGGCGGCTTTTCAGGTGGAGAACAAAAATCGTGAGCGGGACAGGTGACGCCACGGCGGATGGAGCGGGGGCGGAGGCGAGAGGCGCGGGAACGTCGAGCGTGACTTCGAGGAGACCGCGGGCCACGTTCATACGGCCGCCCCGGTAGGCGAACGTCATGTCGGTGTGCTCGCGGATGTCGCGCAGCGGGAGGCGGGAAAGCACGGCGACGCAGCGAACCTTGTCGGCGCCGGCGAGGACCTGGCGGTAAGGATACTCGGAACCTTCGCCGGCGAGGTCGCGGCGCAGCTCTTCGAGCCAGGGAGCGCCGCCGATTTCCTGGAGCGCGAGGACGTCGGCATCGAGCGTGCGGATGACGGCGCGGAGGGCGGTCTTTTCGGATTCGGGTTTCGGGTAGTCGGGGCGAAATTCGCCGTCGATGCGGCGGTCGATGGCGTTGTAGTTGCGGATATTCCAGGTGGCGACGGTGAGTTCGTACGGGCTGCCGGCGGGCGCGGCGCGGAGAGGAAGGGAGAACGCGAGGGTGAGGAGGAAAAGGAGGAGAAGGTGGCGGCAGAGGAAAGCGGGGAGAGGCCGTGTGCGGGCGACGTCGGCGGGCGGGACGCCCGCGGCACGCGGAGAGGCAACGCTCACGGGCAAGGATGCCCGTGCCACGTCGGATGTGGGCGGGACGCCCGCGCCACTTCGGCCGCTGCCTGTTTTCACGGTTTCGGATTCCCGGCTTCCAGCGCGGCTTCCCGTTCGGCAAGCGTGGGGTGCGAGTAATAAAACGCGCTGAAGAGCGGATGCGGCGTGAGATTGGAGAGGTTTTTGCCGGAGAGTTTGCGCAGCGCGGCGACGAGCGGGGCGGGGCCGCCCATCGCCTTGCGGGCGAAGGCATCGGCCTCGTATTCGTGTTTGCGCGAGAAATAGCCGCCAAGCGGCGTCAGCCAGAACGTCGCCAGTCCGCTGAGCAGGCCGAAGAGCAGGAAGGCGGGCGCGAGCGCGCCGGCGGGGAGTCCGAAGCCGGGGTTGAACCACGCGCTGCCGGCGAGCCACGCGATGAGCGCGAAACCGCCGAACACGGTCGCGGCGGACACGGCGAGCATTTTCGGGATGTGCCCGCAGCGGTAGTGCCCGACTTCGTGCGCGAGCACCGCTTCGAGTTCCTCCGGCGTGAGCTGTTCGATCAATGTATCGAAAAGAACGATACGCCGGAAGCGTCCGAAGCCGGTGAAGTACGCGTTGGAGTGCCCGGAGCGTTTGCTGCCGTCGATGACCTCGATGGTCGAGGCGCGGAAGCCGGTGCGTTCGGCCAGCGACAGGAGGCGGGTGCGCAGTTCGCCGTCGGGCAGCGGCGTGAGTTTGTTGAAGAGCGGAAGGATCAGTCGCGGATAAAGCACCATCATCAGCAACTGGAATCCGAAAAAGAGGGCGAAGCCCCACACCCACCACGCGCCGCCCGCCACACGGACGAGCGAGAGGAGCGCCCAGAGCAGCGGGAAGCCGATGACGAGGGCGAGGACGAGGCCCTTGAGCTTGTCGGTGATCCAGAGCGCGGGCGTGGACTTGTTGAAGCCGAAACGCGCTTCGAGGCGGAACTGTTCCCACCAGTCGAGCGGCAGGCCGGGCAGCCCGAGGAGCAGGCCGGTGATGAGGATGAAAAGCGCGTCGTCCCAGGCGCCGTCGGGAGACCAGGCGGAGATGTGGGCAAACAGCCACGGGAGCAGGCCGCTGGTGAGGACGGCGGCGAGGATGACGGCATCGAAAACCAGCTCGACGACACCGAGGCGATTTTTCGCCAGC
Source organism: Opitutaceae bacterium TAV5 (assembly GCA_000242935.3). NCBI lineage: Bacteria > Pseudomonadati > Verrucomicrobiota > Opitutia > Opitutales > Opitutaceae > Opitutaceae bacterium TAV5. The sequence continues at coordinate 7,225,269 of CP007053.1, read as the reverse complement.
GTGTAGGCGACGGATTTTTTATACGTTTCGGGATCGACGACGGCGGCGACGGCGGGCGGAGCCTCGCGGGCATGGCGGCGGACTTCGGCGCGGTTGAGCGTGGAAAGCACGAGCTGCGCGACGAGCCGGACGGCAATCAAGAGGAGGACGACGGACAACACGGAAGAATAAATCATTGCCTGACAGGAGAGGGGAGCGGAGCGAAAGCGGGAAGCTGAAAAACGGGCCGGAGCGCGGAAGGGAGTCCGGTTCGGGGGGGGAGGGAGCTTTCCTTCATATTGAAACTTGCCGGCTCCCGCGCTCTTCCGGCCTCATGGGAGGATGTCGGAAAACATCGTCGAACAGGTTGGCCGCATCGGCCAGCGTTGCATGAGCGAACGCGAACCCGAGCTCGGGCTCGGGATTGTCGTGAGCGTGGATCGCGCGCAGTCGCGCATCGGGATCGGGTTTCCCGCCACCGGTGAACGCCGCCTTTACGCGCTCGGCACACCCGTGCTCCGGCGTGTGCAGTTCCGGGCCGGCGACACGATCACCACGCGCGACGGCGCGCAGATGGTGGTCGCTTCGGTCGAGGCCGGGGAAGACGGCGGCGCGGCGACAGGGCAGGGGAGCTCCGCCGTCACCGCCAGCGCCGTCGGCGACGCGACGGGGGCGGGCGTGCTGGTTTATGTGGGCAAGGACGGACGCCGCGTGCGCGAGGATGCGCTTTCCGATATCATCGGTGTGACGTCGCCCTCCGAGCGCCTGCTGGCCGGCCAGACCGACGCCGGCGAGGTGTTCGACCTGCGTTTCCGCGCGTTGCAGGCGCAGCATCGCTTCCGGCAGTCGGAGGTGCGCGGCTTTCTTGGCGGGCGGCTCGAACTCATCCCGCACCAGATGTACATCCTCCACGAAGTCGCCTCGCGGCAGATTCCCCGCGTGCTGCTGGCCGACGAGGTGGGGCTGGGCAAGACCATCGAGGCGTGCCTCATCCTGCAACGTCTGCTCGCCACCGGACGCGCGGGCCGCGTGCTCATCCTCGTGCCCGAATCGCTCACGCACCAGTGGTTCGTCGAGCTGCTGCGCCGTTTCAATCTCTGGTTCAGCATCTACGACGAAGCGCGCTGTCTTGCCTGCGAGCAGAGCGACCCGGAGCAAAATCCTTTCAACGCCAGCCAGCTTGCCTTGTGCAGTCTCGATTTTCTCGCCGACGCCGCCAACGAACGCCGCCGTGACCAGGCCGTGGCCGCCGGCTGGGATATCGTGGTCGTGGACGAGGCGCATCACCTCGAATGGTCGCCCGCCGCCGCGATCCCGGCCAGCCCGGGCTACGCCCTCGTCGAGCAACTGGCGCAGCGCGCGCCCGGCCTGCTCCTCCTCACGGCCACGCCCACGCAGCTCGGCGTCGCCGGTCATTTTGCGCGGCTGCGCCTGCTCGATCCGCACCGCTATGCCGATTACGAACGGTTTTTGCAGGAATCGGAAACCTTCGGCGCGGTCGCCGGCATCGCCGGCAAAATCATCGACGGGAAACCGCTGACGGCAAAAGACCACGCCGCGCTCAAAAAAATCTTCACCCGCGATCTGCAAAAACTCGGCGCGCACCTCGACGCGCTGGCCGCGGGCAAGCCCGGCGCGCGCGAGGCGCTCCTCAAAAACCTCCTCGACCAGCACGGCACCGGCCGCGTGATGTTCCGCAACACCCGCGCCGCGATGAGCGGTTTCCCGAAACGCAGGTTTTGCCCCGCGCCGCTGGAGGCGACAGCGGTGGCTCCCGGTGCGGGGGATGAGGAGGAGGATGGGAGATATGGGAGAGATGGGAGGGATGGGACTTATGAGACGGAGGGGATGGGGGGAGACGCGCTCTCATGCCCCGAGTCTCCCGGCGGCTCTGCGCCCGGCGCGTCCGGGACTTCCCGTCTCTCTCATAAGTCTCATTCCTCCCATATCTCCCATCCCTCTCCACTCGCCCGGATTGCCCGCGAAATCCTCGCCGAGGAAACCGGCGCCGATGCCGGCATCCGTTATTCGTTTCGCGGCGACCCGCGTATCGACTGGCTGGCGGCGTTCCTCAAAAAGCACCGTCCGGCAAAAGTGCTCCTCATCTGCAAATCCCGGCGCAAGGCCGTCGCCATCGATGCCGCCCTCCAGGAAAAGGCCGCCATCAAGACCGGCCTCTTTCACGAGGAACTGCCGCTCGTCCAGCGCGACCGCAACGCCGCCTGGTTTGCCGAGCCCGACGGCGCGCAACTGCTCATCTGTTCCGAGATCGGCAGCGAAGGGCGCAATTTCCAGTTCGCCCACCATCTCGTTCTTTTCGACCTCCCGCTCAATCCCGGCCTGCTCGAGCAGCGCATCGGCCGTCTCGACCGCATCGGCCAGACGCAGACCATCCGCATCCACGTGCCGTACGTCGCCGGCAGCGCCGAAGAGTGCGTGGTCGAGTGGTATCACCGCGGCCTCGACGCCTTCGAGACCTCGCTCCATGGCGGGGACGAATACCGGCAGCGTTTCCGCGACCGCCTGCTCGCGCTCGTGCAGGCCCACGGTCGCGCGGGACACACGACCGGCCGCGCCGCGCTCGAAACCCTCGTCGCCGAAACCGCCGGCTTCCGCAAGACACTCTCGCAAAAACTGAAACAAGGCCGCGACCGCCTGCTCGAGATCAACTCCTTCGACGCCGGTGTCGCCGCCCGCGTCATCGAACGTATCCGGGAGGAAGATACCGATCCGTTCCTGCGCCGTTTCCTGCTCGCGCTGCTCGATCACTTCGGCGTGCGCGTGAAGGAGGACGAGAGCGGCGACGTGTTTCTCGATCCGGCGCATGCGTACGTCGAGGCCTTCCCGTCGATCCCGCGCGATGGCATGCTCGCCACCTTCAGCCGCGAACGCGCCATCGCCCGCGAGGATATCCGCTTCCTCTCGGCCGATCATCCGCTGGTGCAGGATGCCATCGATCTGCTCACCCGCTCCCCGGCCGGCAGCGCGAGCTTCGGTATCATCCGGTCGGATACGCCCAATTTGCTGCTGGAGGCGGTTTTTGTCCTGGAGGCCGTGGCCGATTCGCGCTGGCAGGTGGACCGGTTCCTCGCGCCGACGCCGGTTCGCGTGCTCGTCGACGTCCGCGGCCGCGACCTGACCGGCGAGCGCGATGCCGCGACCATCGCCGGCGAAATCACGGACGGCACGATCCAGCGTTTTCTCGAACGCCCCGGCTTCAACGCCACGCTTCTCCGCAACCTGGTCTCCGCCGCCACGGCGCGCGCCGAGGCGCGTATCCTCGACCTGAAGGCCGCCGCCGCCGCCCGGGCCGAGACGACGCTCGCCGCCGGCCGGCAGCGCCTCCTCGATCTGCAAAAACTCAACGACAACGTGCGCCCTGAAGAGATCGCGCTCGCCACCGAACAGATCGCGAACACCCGCGCGGCCATCGATCAGGCGCGGCTGCGCCTCGATGCCATCCGCCTGATCGTGGAAGCGCCGGGAGGGATGACGTGAGCCCGTATTGCTCCGGAGCACCTCACTCGCCGAGTGTCGTGATGACCAGCGAGCGGTTGTGGGGCTTGCGGCGGTGTTCCCACAGATAGATGCTTTGCCAGTCGCCGAGGAGCAGTTTGCCGTCCTTGACCGGAATCGTCACGCTGGTGTGGGTGAGCACCGTCTTGATGTGGCTGGGCATGTCGTCCGGGCCTTCGACCGTGTGCGTAAAGTGCGGATCGCCTTCCGGCACGAGCCGGTTGAACCACCCCTCGAGATCGAGGCGCGCGGCGGGATCGACATTTTCGGTGATGATCAGGCTGCAACTCGTGTGCTGGCAATAAACCGATACGAGCCCCTGCCGGAGATCGCTGCGCTGCACCTCGGCCGTGACGAGTTCGGTGATCGGATGAAGACCATGCCAGCGGGTAGGCACGGTGACGGGCTGATGGTGGATTTTCATGAGAGGCTGGCGGGTTGATGTGAGCAGTTCACGGACCGGGACGATGGATCGTCCACGCCCATAGCCTGCACCGGCTGGCAGGAATTCGCAAAAAAACAATTCGCCCGGGCTCTCGCCATGTCTCTCCCTTCCTGCTGCTTTCATTCATTTGCGCGGGCTGCGGGCCGGAGTGACGGTGACGGACAGAGAAGGCCGGAATTTTTTTGCCGGTTCGTGAATTGATGTGGAAAAATCCGGCCGGAAGCGCGGAATCCGGTTCCGATGGAAACCGTTTTTCTGGTTCTGCTGTTTCTGTTCATGGTGGGGATTTCAAACGTGCTCGTGCGTTTCGTCCCCCTGCCGTTGCCGCTTGTGCAAGTCGGTGTGGGGGCGGGGCTGGCCGCCCTGCCGCACTACGGGATCCATGTCTCGCTCGACCCCGAGCTGTTTCTGCTGCTCTTCATCCCGCCGCTGCTGTTTTCCGACGGATGGCGCATCCCCAAGCGCGAGCTTTTCCGCGAGCGCAACGGTGTGCTCATGCTGGCGTTCGGTCTGGTGTTTTTCACCGTCGTCGGCGCCGGGTATTTTATCAACTGGCTGATCCCGGTGATCTCGTTGCCCGCGGCCTTCGCGCTGGCCGCGGTGCTTTCGCCCACGGACGCGGTGGCGGTGTCGGCCATCACCGGCCGGGTGCGCGTGCCGCAGCGGCTCATGCACATCCTCCAGGGCGAGTCGCTGCTCAACGACGCTTCCGGCCTGGTCGCCTTCAAGTTTGCGCTGGCGGCGGCGCTCACCGGCACGTTTTCACTGAAAGCGGCCGCCACGAGTTTCGTCTTCATCGCCGCGGGCGGACTGCTCGTCGGCGTTGTTCTCGCCTTCGCGGTGGGCTGGGGACGTCACCGCATCGCCCGCTGGCGTGGCGAATCGGCCGGCACGCACATCATCCTGACCCTGCTCCTGCCGTTTGCGGCCTACGTGCTCGCGGAGCATCTCGGCTGGTCGGGCATCCTCGCCGCCGTCGCCGCCGGCATCACGATGAACTACACGACCTTCACGCGCGACAGTTCGCTGGAAACGCGTATCCAGAGCGCCGCCATCTGGGGCATGCTGGAAATGTCGTTCAACGGCATCATCTTTCTGCTTCTCGGGCTGCAACTGCCCGGCATCCTCGACAAGGCGCCGCAAGATGCGATCGAGGCCGGGGTGCGTTCGCCGTGGGTGTTGCTCTGGTACGTGCTGGCGATCGGCGCGGCGCTTCTCGTCCTGCGATTCCTGTGGGTGTGGTGTTCGCTCAAGCTGACGTTGCTCCGCGCCGCGCTGAAACGGCGAAAGCTGCCGCCCTCCATGGGCTGGCGGCTGATCGCGGCGACCTCGCTTGCCGGTGTGCGCGGGGCCGTGACGCTCGCCGGCGTGCTTTCGCTTCCGCTGCTCATGCCGGACGGCCTTCCTTTCCCCGCGCGCAACCTCATGCTTTTTCTGGCGACCGGCGTGATCCTCATGTCGCTGCTCGGGGCCAGTTTCGGGCTCCCCTTTCTGCTCAAGAATCTGCAAATGCCGCCCATGAGCGCCGCGGCGATCGAGGAACGCATGGCGCGCCGCCTGGCGATCGAGGCGGCGATCGGGGAAATCGAACGCGAAAAAGAAAAAATCTCTCCCGAACAGATACCCGACGCTTCCCTGCGGGCGGATCTCTGCGAGCGGGTCATCGCGTCTCTCCGGCAAAAGCTCTCCATCCTCGATGATGACCAGGGCGCGAGTGAACCGGCCCGGCACGCTTTCGGGATCGAGAAGCAGTTGCGTCTGTCAGCCGTGCGCGCGGAGAGGGCCAGGCTCAACAACCTTTATCAGGCCCGCCAGATCAACGACCAGACGCTCGATGCTCTCGTCAAGGATGCTGACATGCGGGAGGCCGCGCTGTCGGGCACCAACATCGGCCATTTCTAGCCCGCCTGTTTCATCCTGAAAACCGCAGCAGAGGGAACCGCTAAAGGACGCTAACGGACGCTAAAGAAAGACATGGTCAGACAGGAGAACCCGGCGATGCCTTCACCCGGCAGGTGGAATGTCCCGGCCTCCTGATTCCTTCATCAACCGGCTCTCCTTTAGCGGCTTTTAGCGTCCTTTAGCGGTTTCAACTTCTGAATCCAGGTTCATACGCAGGAGCGCCTGCCTCGTCTCCGGCCGGGACTCCTTTCGGCGTGGTTTCCCGGAACGTGTCCCTCCCCGGCCGGACAAAAAAAGACCCGCCGGCAAGGGCGGGTCTGTGAAGGGAGCGACGGTTGCGGCGTGAAACCGGCGGCCGGTTACGATCCGGACGCAGGTTTGTCGGCTTCTCCGGCTTCCGGATCCGCTTCGGCAGTGGCGGTGTCGGCCGCAGGCGTGTCGGCCGCCGCCGCCGGCTCCGCGGTTTCGGCCGGCGTTTCCGGCGGGGGAGACGCTTCGGGCTGCTCCGCGGATTCCGGTGTGGATTCCGCTTCCGGCGCGGCAGCGGTGGCAGCAGCCGGTGATTCTTCCCGGGTTGCGGAAGCGGGTGCGGGCGGCGGGGTCTGGGCCGGAGCTTCCGGGAAGTTTTCCGGATCGTGCTCGCCGCCTTCGATCTCCTTCTTGCGCGCCTCGACCATCGGGGGGGGCGCGAACAGGCGTCCGTCGCGGAACTCCGTGACGTAGCCTTCGCCGACCAGCCAGCGCAGGTCCATCTGCATGCGGTTGATCCTTGCCTGATCCTCCGGCGGGAGCGCGGGGGCCGCGGGTTCCGGCGGCGCGCCTTCCGCCGGAGCGGAAGCGGTTGCCGGAGTGGCCTCGCCTTCGGCGCCGGCAGCAGCGGCGGGCGCGGCTTCGGAGGCCGGAGCGGGGGCGGGCAGATGGATGCCGAGGAATTTTTTGGGAAGGTCCGACTGGCGGATCATCGGATGCTCCTCGATGTAGCGGATGAGGCCGTCGATCGAATCGGCAAAGGTCTGGCCGGGGACGCGGAATTTCCGCTTCACGGCGCACACGTAGCTGATGCCCTTGGAGCCTTTTTTGAAGATCGTGAATCCTTCACGACGGAGGCGGCCGCGGAGGGCATTGGCGGTATCGAGCGGGAAACGGCGCTGTTTTTCCAGATACCCTTCGAGCGCGCGGCGGATTTCACCCTGCGGCAGTGTTTCGAGCAGGCGACCCGGGAAACGGAGCTGGCCGGTGGTGCGGAGAACCTTCTCGCGGGCGTGGGTGAGCAGGTACTGGCGGGCCTCTTCGAGCGAATCGAAGGAGGGTGCCTCGGGCGTCGGCGCGGCCGCGGCCTCGACAGGGGCTTCGGCTTCCGGAGCAGGCGCGGGAGAAGCGACGTCGTCCGTCGCCGCGGCAACTTCCGCGGGCGCTTCGGTTGCCGGAGGATTGGCGGGCGTGTCGTCTGCCGTCGGGGCAGCGGCCGGTTGCGGGTCGGAGGAGGCCGCTTCGCCGGCGGGTTCAGCAGGCGCCGCCCCGGGCGCGGCGTGCTTGCCGGTGAGCTTCCAGGTGTAGCGTGTGACCTTTTTCATCAGGTCGAGCCACTGGTTGATGAGCTCGGGATCGCGCACCGTTTCGATTTTCGCGCGCCAGGCTTCCAGCGGCATGCGGATATGGGCCGCGTGGTGTTTTTGTACGATCTGGTTGTACCGATGGTAATTGGGAGGCGCGAGGAGCGTGCCGGTCAGCGGGCAGCGGTTGATGACCTGGAAACTGCCCTTGGGCGGATCGATCTCGACTTCGCTCGTTTCGAAGAAGCGGTCGAGGTGATGGGTGAGCACATGCTGGATGGCGTCTTCCTCGTTGTCGAAGGGCAGCCCGTCGGGCACGGAGATGTAAAAGGGCGCGGGCTTCACGGGCGGCACGCTGGTCCCTTCGGCGGAGGCCGGGGCGGGGGAGGGAGCCTTGCGCTGGACGACGGCGATGAAGCGGTCGTTCTTTTCGACGACGACGCGGGCGATGTCGAAGAGTTCATAGGTGCGGCAGGAGGCGCGCACGGCCTTGGCGAGCGCACTGAATCCGCCGTCTTCGGTATAGAGCGTGATGTCGAAATACGGGCTGATGTACGGGCCGCGGTCCTGGATCGGGAAGGGGCTGCCGCCGCCTTCGCGGCGATGACCGCCACCCCGGAAATCGCGACGCTGGCCGCCGTAACCCTGGCCTTGGGCCGGACCCTGGCCGGGGCCGCGTCCGCCACCGGGCTGGCCGTCGCGGCGAGGCTCGCGAAATTCGCGGCGCGGATGCGGCGGGCGATCGCCCCCGGGGGCGGATTCGCCGGGAGCGGCGTCGCCGCCGGGCTTGCGGAAACCGCGCCGGTCACGACGCGGATCTGCCGGGCCTCCGCCGCCATCGCGACGCGGACGGTCGTCACGGCGTTGATGATCACGATGTCCGCTGCCGCCGCCGGCGCCGCCGCGGTTGCCCGCGTCTTGCGTCCATTGCGTGCCAAAGCTGAAGCCCTGGAGTTGCGACAAATCGATCTTGTTGAGGCCCTCGGCGGGTTTCTCGGTTGGTTTCTCGTCCATGCTGTATGCGAGCGGGGCAGTTCCCGCGGGTTGTGTGGCTGGATTCTTCTTGATGAAAGCTGCAGGAATTGAAGCGTGTGCCAGCTTCGCGCCCGCCACGGGGCTGGCAAGCTGTTTCCTGCAAGGGAACGTCGATGCGGACGCGGAGGGAGAACTTTATTTGGTGGAACCAGGCGGAACATGATGTCGTCGTATGATGATTCCTTATTTTGTCATATGACCCGTCGCCGTAAACTTGTCCTGTTCCTCCTCCTGCCGCCGGTGCTCGTCGCGCTGGTGATTGCCCTCGCGTTCGTCCCGGCGGTGCAGACCGCCGTCGCCCGCCGGGTGCTGGCCTCGCAACCGGGCATGACGGCCTCCGTCGAGCGCGTGGCGGCGGGGCTCTCGGGCGTGCGTGTCACCGGGTTGCGGATCGAGCAGCCGGGCATTTTGCTCGATGTGCCTTCCGTCGAGCTCGACGTGCCGCTGATCGATGCGGCGCGTTCGCGGGTGGACGTGCGCCGGCTGGTGGCCAACGGCTGGAGCGCCACCCTCACGCCGGCGGCGCTGGTCGCGGCCGGCGCGGAGAAAGGCGCCACCGGCAAGGAGCCGGCGGCTCCGGAGCCGTTCGACGGCCTGTTCGCCCTGCTTGGGCTGCCCGTCGACCTGTCGGTGGGAACGATCGAGAGTTCGGGGCGCGTGACGGTGATCACCACGCCGGGGGCGGCAACAAAACCGCTGGTCGCCGACATCTCGCTCGGGGGAGGCAATTTTTCGGCGGGGCAGACGGGGAAGCTGACCGTGGGAGTGACGGCCGAGGGCGTCGATGTGCCGGGTGGCGCCGGCGCGGAAAAGATTTCTCTCGAAGGCGTGCTCGAGGCGCACATGCCGACGTCGCGGAGTTTCGATTCGCTGTCGCTCCACCTCGCCGCGCGCGCCGGCCAGGAATCGGCGACGGTCAAGGTCGCGGCGCTGGCCGCCGCCGCCGGCAAGCCGGAAGCGTATTCGCTTTCGCTGCAAACCCGCGACACCACCCGCGCGCTCGTCGAGGCGCGGCGGGACCCGGCGGCGCAGGCGGTCGAAGGCAGCTGGCAACTCGATCTCGGCGACGCCGATCTCGCGCCTTACGCGGCGGGCATCGTGCTCCCGAAGTTCGCGGCGGCCGGCAGTGGCTCCTTCAGCTATGGCTTCGCCTCCGGCAATGCGACCGGATCGGGCCGCCTCCAGGTGCAGGGCAACCTGGCCGACTTCGTGCCGGAGATGCCGCGCACCGAAGTCGTGGTGGCGACGGAGTTCGACGCCGCCCTGACGGGGGACACCGCGCGCATCGAAAAATTTTCCGCCACCGTTTCCACCGGGCAGCCGCTGGTGACGGTGCGCGCGGAGCAGCCTTTCGCCGTCGATCTCGCCACGGGCGTCGTGACCGCAGGCGACACCTCCGCGGATCTCGTCCGTGTCGCCCTGGACGGCGTGCCGCTGGCGATGGCCGAGCCCTTCCTCACCGGCTCCGGGATTCGCGTGCAGGGGGAACCGGTGCGCGGCGCATGGGTGGCGCGGCTGCAAGGCGACACGGCCCGCATCACCACCATCGAACCGCTGACCGTCAACCTCACGGAGGTGACGCAGGATGGCCGCGCGATTGCGGCCCGCCTTGCCTTGTCGGTGGACGATCTCGCTGCCACATACGCTGCCAGCGGCTGGAGCGCCTCGATCGGCAAGATCACGCTGCGAGCGGCCGGAGCCGATGCCGTGCAGCTCACGGCCAGCGCGCGGCAGACCATCGACCCGGCGGCGGCGGCGCGGGCCGCGGGCGCCACCGCGGCCGGAGCCCCGGTCACTTTCGAGGCGAACGGCACCGTGCAGCCCGCCGCGCTCGCCTCGCAGCCGCTGCTCGCCGCGCTCGAAGGCGTGACGGCGGGCAAGGCCACGTTCAGCGCGCGGGGCACGCTGTCTGCCGTCGGCGATCTCGCGGCCAGGGCGACACTCGCACTTGACGGCCTGCGCACGCGCGCCGCTCCCGCGACGTTGCCTGCGCTCACGCTCGACGCCGACGTCAGCCGCACGGCGGCGGGTACGCTCACGGTTTCCGCTCCGGTCACGCTCCGCAACGCCGCCGCCGGCAACCGCGCCTCCGATCTCACGCTCAAGGCCACGCTCACGCCCGCTCCCGCGGGCAACGCGCTCGATGCCCGCGCGCAGATCACGAGCAACCTGTTCTATATCGAGGACGCGCAGGCGTTCGCCGCCCTGGTGCCGGCGGACAATTCCGCCACCGCTCCGTCCGCCTCGCCGACGTCTCCCGCCTCGCCTCCGCCGCCGGCAACGACAACACCCGCCGCCGGTCCGCTCTGGGCCGGCCTCACCGGCGAAGTGACGCTCGCGCTCAAGCGCGTGGTGTACTCCGGTGAACTGGAAATCGCCGATGTCGGCGGCGCGATCCGCATCACGCCCGAGGCCCTGAAGCTCGAGGCGATCAAGGCGATCTTCGGCGCGGACAGCGACCTCAAGCTCAACGGCGCCCTGACCTTCGATGCGAAAAAGCGCGACGCCTACGCGCTCGCCGCCGACCTTGCGGTCAACAACTTCGCCACCGCGCCCTGGTTGCGCGCGTTCAATCCCGGCCAGCCCGCGGTGCTCGAAACCCGGCTCAACGTCGCGAGCAAGCTGACCGGCGCCGCGCCCACGCCGGCCGGACTGGTGGACGACGTGCGCGGCGACTTCAGCATCGCCAGCGCGGGCGGCGGCATCTGCCGCGCGCTGTCGGGCGATCTCGCCGAACAGGTCAACAAAACGGGCAACCTCGCCTCCACCGCGGTGAGCATCCTTTCCGGCGTGCTCGGCAGCAAGGGAGGCAAGGCCGCCAAGGCGGCCGAAACGGCGCAGGAAGTGGTCTCCGCGCTCCGGCAGATTGCCTCCTCCTTCGAGGAAATCAAATTCGACCGGCTCAGCCTGGTGGCGAGCCGGGATGACAACCTGAATGCGGTGCTCAAGGATCTCACGCTGGTGTCGCCGGAGCTGCGGTTGACCGGCGGAGGCCAGCTCACCTTTGCGGAAGGCGTGCCGCTGGTGCGCCAGGCGCTGAACCTCAACGTCAACCTCGCCGGCAAGGGCAAACTCGCCACCTGGCTGGAAGCAGCCCACCTGCTCGGCGGCGAGGCCGATGCGGATGGCTATGCGCCGTTTTTCACGCCGGTGGTGCTCGGCGGTTCCCTGGAAAAAGTGGACACGAGCGCGCTGACCAAGGCCATCATCGGCAAGGCGATCGGGTTCTGACCTCGCCGACAGCTTGCCATGCCGCCGCTCCTTCCGGTGCGGGCACGAAAAAGGCCAGGATTTCTCCTGGCCTTTCCCTCAACCCTTTGCCTGATCGACTTTTTTATGTGTCCTCGCGTCCCTCACGTTCGGACACAGCCAATCAAGCGGGTTGAGAAACCTGATACCTGGTTTTTCGCGCCGCACAAATCGCGGGAGCATTTTCTTTGAAATTTTTTTCGGGACGGGTCGTCCGGACAAAACCGGAAAAAACGCAAATCCATGATCTGCCGCTTGTCGAAACACCAAAAGCGGTCAGGTTTTTTTGTGATGAAATTTTACCCTTTTTCTTTTTTGGCGCTCCTTGCCGCCCTGTTTTTCGTCTCCGGCTGCAACACCTTCGAAAGTCGCAGCCGCGAGAAGGCGCAGGTGTTCGAAAACCTCGATCCGTCCACGCAGGAACGGCTGAAGGAGAAACACATCAACGTCGGCGATACCGAGGACATGGTGTACATCGCGCTCGGCGACCCGAGCGAGAAGCAGGAATCGCTGACGGCGGACACCGGCCGCAAGACGATGTGGATCTACAACTCCTACTGGCAGGAATACCGGGGTACGGTTTTTGTCGGCTACCGGCGCGAGGTGATTCCGGACGGGCGGGGCGGGTACCGGGTGCTTTTCACGCCGGTCGAGCGTCCGGTCTACGAGCAGCGCATGGAAGAGCGTTTCCGGGTCACGTTTGTCGACGGCAAGGTGACGGTGATCGAGCAGGTGAAACCGTCGCGGTAAGGCCGATGAGGGCATCCCGCCCGGTTGACAGCGGGAGCGGGGCGAGCAACTTGCAGGAGCCATGATCACACTCAGCCCGCGCGCCGCCGACCAGATCCGTCTCATGCAACGTGAAAACGATGCCGGGGAAAAAGTGCTGCGCGTGCTGGTCGAGTCCGGCGGCTGCTCGGGTTTCCAGTACGGCATGTCGTTTGACGAACCGAAGCCGGACGATGCCCGTTTCGAGAGCGAAGGCGTGCCGATGCTGGTGGACCCGACGAGCCTCGCCTATCTCGACGGATCGGTGATCGAATTCGACGACGGGCTGCAAGGGAAGGGATTCGAGATCCGGAACCCCAACGCGCAGAGCACCTGCGGCTGCGGCAAGTCGTTCAGCTGACCGGGAAATCGCGCACAAAAGCGGATGCTCTCCCCCGGTGTCGATGCGTTCCGGATTCAAACCGGGATGGCCACAAAAAACACAAAATTTCTTTCTGTCCGACGAGAATCTCCCGCGCGCTTATAAGCGCGATGGAGGATTTCATGCGCAGTGTGTCTTTTTGTGTTTTTCGTGGCCATTCTTCCCCCCTCGGTTGCGGCTGAGCCGCCGCGGGCCGCGTTCAGGAAACGACGGCGACGGGCGGGAGGCGCCAGATGTCGCGGGCGTATTCGGCAATCGTGCGGTCGCTGCTGAAAAAGCCGACGCGGGCGGTGTTGAGGATCGCCTTTTTCGCCCAGGCGGACTTGTCACGGTAGGCCGCATCCACTTTTTCGTGACACTCCACATAGGCGCGATAGTCGGCGAGCACCTTGAACGGATCACCGCCGTCGAGCAGGCTGTGATGCAGCGGCCAGAAGGCGCCGTGCTCGCCGGGAGTGAAGTAGTCGGAACCGAGCCAGTCGACCACGGCGCGGAGCTCCTCGTCGGCGTGATAGTAGTCCCAGGGATGATACCCGCGGGCGTTGAGCGCCTCGACCTGATCCACCGTCATGCCGAAGATGAAGATGTTTTCGTCGCCGACCTCTTCTTTTATTTCGACATTGGCCCCGTCGAGCGTGCCGACGGTGAGCGCGCCGTTGAGGGCGAGCTTCATGTTGCCGGTGCCGGAGGCTTCCTTGCCTGCGGTCGAGATCTGCTCGGAAATGTCGGCGGCGGGGATGATGCGCTCGGCGAGCGACACGCGGTAGTTGGGCAGGAAGGCGACCTTGAGCAGGCCGCGGGTACGGATGTCGTTGTTGATGCGGTCGCCGATGATGTTGATCGCGCGAATGATGTTTTTGGCGAGGTCGTAGCCGGGGGCGGCCTTGGCGCCGAAGATGAAAACGCGCGGCACGATGTCGAGCGACGGGTTTTGCAGGAGGCGGCGGTAGAGCGTGAGGATGTGCAGCAGGTTCAGGTGCTGCCGCTTGTATTCGTGGAGACGCTTGATCTGCACGTCGAAGAGCGCGTCGGGCGAGACTTCGACGCCGCAGTCCGCCTTGATGATGGCGGCGAGCTCGACCTTGTTCTCGCGCTTGATGTCCATGAACCTCTTCTGGAAGTCGGGCTTGTCGGCATGGGGTTCGAGGCCGCGCAGGAGATTGAGATCGCGCACCCACTTGTTGTTGCCGAGGGTTTCGGTCAGGAGCGCGGCGAGGCGCGGGTTGGAGGCCTCGAGCCAGCGACGGGGCGTGATGCCGTTGGTCTTGTTCTGGAATTTGCCCGGATAGAGCGCGTTGAAGTCGGGGAAGAGGTCTTTTTTCAGGAGTTCGGTGTGGAGGGCGGCGACGCCGTTGACGGCATGCGAGCCGACGACGGCGAGATTGGCCATGCGGAAGGATTTGCCGCCGTTTTCCTCGACCAGGGAGAGCGTGCGTTTTTTGTCGTTGTCGCCGGGCCAGACCGTCTCGACGTGCGCCAGGAGACGGCGGTTGATCTCGAAAATGATCTGGGCGTGACGCGGGAGGACGCGCGTGAAGAGAGGCACGCTCCACTTTTCGAGCGCCTCGGGCAGGAGCGTGTGGTTGGTGTAGCCGAAGGTGGCGGTGACGGTCTGCCAGGCGGTGTCCCAGGGAAGATTTTCCTCGTCCACGAGAATGCGCTGGAGCTCGGCCACGGCGATGGCGGGATGGGTGTCGTTGAGCTGGATGGCGACTTTTTCCGAAAAATTCTCCCAGGTGTTGCCCTTCTCGCGGAAGTGGCGGCGGATGAGATCGCGCAGGGAGCAGGTGACAAAAAAGTACTGCTGCACGAGGCGGAGCTCCTTGCCGTTCTCGGTCTTGTCGTTCGGGTAAAGCACCTTCGAGACGGTCTCGCCCACGGCTTTTTCGCGGACGGCCTCGACATAGCCGCCGCTGTTGAAGGCGGCCAGGTCGAATTCCTCGGTGGAGCGCGAGGCCCAGAGACGGAGGAGGTTGACGGTTTCGGTGCCGTAGCCGGCGATGGGGATGTCGTAGGGGACGCCGAGGAAGGTTTTGGTATCGACCCACCGGGGATGGGCGTTGCCCTTGTCATCGAAGACCTGTTCGACGCGGCCGTAGATTTGCACGGTCTGGGTGTTCTCGGCGCGGACGAGCTCCCAAGGGGTGCCGAAGATCATCCAGTTGTCGGGGTGCTCGACCTGGGCGCCGTTGACGAATTCCTGTTTGAAGAGGCCGAATTCGTAGTGGATGCCGTAGCCGATGGCGGGAAGGTCGAGCGTGGCGAGCGAGTCGAGGAAACAGGCGGCGAGCCGGCCGAGGCCGCCGTTGCCGAGACCCATGTCGACTTCGGATTCGCGGATGGCTTCCCACTCGATGCCGAGTTCCTTGAGGGCCTGGAGGGTCTGCGTGTAGAGGCCGGTGTTGTGGAGATTGTTCTCCATCAGGCGGCCCATGAGGTACTCGAGCGAGAGGTAGTAGAGGCGGCGGGAATTTTGCCGGTTGTGGACGCCCTGGGTGGCGATGAGGCGGCAGTGGATGTACTCGCGGATGGCGTGGGCGGTGGCGAGCCACCAGTCACGGTTGGTGGCGGTGTGCGAATCGCGGCCGAGGGTGTTGGTCAGGTGGCGGAGGATGGCGTTCTTGATGCGGGTGGCATCGACATCGGAGCCGTTGCCGGAAGCTGTCGGCGTGGAGGAATCGACTGCGGAAGGGTAAAAGGGAGGGAGGGTTTTGCCGGAGGATCGGGCGCCGGTGGCGGCGGAGGCGGTTGTTTTCTTCGACTTCGATTTGGATGAGGCTGGCATGGTGTTGGAAAGGATTGGAAAAAAACGCTAACAGGAAACGTGCCACAGGCGAGGCGAGGGGACCAATCTTTTTATTGCCGATGACCGGCGGCGCCGACGGGTATGACTGGCAGGAAAGCGGCGAGGCATCGCTGCTTCTACTTCCGGGGATCGTGCAAAACGGTTTCACACCGGGGAGGAATTGTGTTCGGATGACAGCTTATGTCTTCATCGTCCGCAGCGGCGCCGGCCGCGTTGTCATCCCGCATCGAGGCCGCGAAGCGCGCCGTCATGGCGCAGACGGAGCTGATGCACCGCGAGTTCGGCCGCGCGCAGAGCAACTGGAAATACGACGGCACACGGGTGACGCCGGTGGACGTGGCGATTTCGGAGAATATTTTCAGGGAACTGGCCGCGCAGTTTCCGGACGACGAGCTGCTGAGCGAGGAGCTGACGGAGACAGAGCGCCCGATCCCGCTCGTGAAGCGGTTCGCGTGGGTGCTCGATCCGATCGACGGCACCAACAACTACGCGCTGGGCATCGCGCACTGCGCGATCTCGCTGGCGTTGCTGGAAAACGGCGTGCCGGTGTATGGCGTGATTTACGATCTGGCGCGTCGCGT
The DNA here is from genome assembly GCA_000242935.3 of Opitutaceae bacterium TAV5. Lineage (NCBI taxonomy): Bacteria > Pseudomonadati > Verrucomicrobiota > Opitutia > Opitutales > Opitutaceae > Opitutaceae bacterium TAV5. The sequence goes on along the minus strand of CP007053.1, from coordinate 7,209,053 downwards.
GCTGATGCACGGCGGACCGGGTTTCGGCGTGAGGGACGGCGAGCGGGAGGTGCGGGTGCAGCCGGCGCCGGAGGCGACGAAGGACCGGACGCTGCTCGGCTTTCACAGCCCGATGGATCGGGAGTACGCGAAGGAGGCGGCGATCATCATGGAGCATTTCAAGATTCGCGGGCTGGGGAGCAGCACCCTGCACCTGGCTTACGTGGCAGCAGGCATTCTGGGCGGCACGGTGGACCACAACGTGCGCGTGTGGGACATCGCGGCGGCGGTGCCGCTGTGCCTCGCGGCGGGCGGCGAAGTGCGCTACCGCAGCGTATCGCCATTTCCGTTACGCAGTTTCAACCTGAGGATGGACCGCATCCGCTACGTGGCGGGCAACGCCGCGGTGTGCGACCGGGTGGAGGCGTTGCTGGGGAAGTGACGGCAGGGGGGCGGGTGATTCCCGAACGCGTCCCGAGCCGGAGCTTGCATAAAGACCGGATGTGACGCGGAGCGTCGTCGCGTCACATCAGTAAAGACGGAGACGGATAGTTTGACCATCGGGGCGCGCCGCCTCACGGTCCTTGCCTCTCAGCCGTCTTTTGCGATGCCTCCCCGTATTACACTGGATGATGTGGCTGCGGCCGCGGGTGTGGCCACGTCCACGGTCTCCCGCGCCCTGCGCTCCCATTCGCGCATCCCGCGCGAGACGCGCGAGCGCATTCGCAAGATTGCCGACTCGATGGGCTACCGCCCCGATCCGCTGTTGACGGCCCTGGCGGTGCGACATCGGCTCAAGGCGGCCTTTTCAGGCGTCACGACCATCGCCTACGTGACGAACAGCCGCGATTTTGTCCGGCGCCGGAAAATGGCCGGGAGAACCGCATCCCCGGGCATGACAGCCGAAAGCAACTACCAGGAGATTTGCCTGGCCGGGGCCAAGGCGCGTGCAGAGGAACTGGGCTATCAACTGGAACCGTTCGGCATCGAGGAAATCGAGATGCCGGAGCAGCGCCTGAGCGACATCCTCTATGCACGCGGCATCTGCGGGGTCTGCGTTGCGCCGATGGCGACATTTGACGACCGGCTGGCGCTGGACTGGAGCCATTTCTCGTGCGCGGCCATCGGCTATTCCCTGAAATCCCCCGTGCTGCACCGCTCCGCAGCCCATCACTTTCAGGGCATCCTGCTGGCGCTGGAAGAACTGAAGCGACTCGGGCACCGGAGAATCGGCGTCACACTCGCCGCCGCCACCGACAAACGGGTCGGCGAACTCTGGCACGCCGGGTTTTTGTTGTGCAAACAACACGCACGCAGCCCGCGGCTCTCCCTCCTGATCCAGGAAAACGCGCCCTCCTCGAGGCAGGCGGCCCTGGACTGGTATTGCAGGGAAAAGCCGGACGCCATTCTGGGCAACGCCACGACAAAAAACTGGCTGGAGGCGGCAGGTGTGAAGATTCCGCAGGAGGTCGATTTCACGTTCCTGCACTGGCGGCCGGGGGACCGTCCGCTCGGAGGCATCGACCAGCAGACCGAGCGGGTGGCGGCGGCGGCGATCGATCTGGTGGTGGATCAAATCCAGCGCAATGAACGCGGCATCCCGGATTCACCCAAGACAGTGCTGGTGAATGGCATCTGGCGGGCGGGCGGCGGCGTGCCCGCCGTCTGAGGCAGGGGCAGGGGGGAGAATTGGCGGCTTCGCTGCCGGGTTGACTGAAGTTACGCGCGTGCGACGTGGCACGGGCATCTTGCCCGTGGACGGCGCTCCGCGCCGCAAGCGTCCCTCCTTCCCCCTCTCTTCCCGGCAATCATGGGCTGGACGCCCGTGCCACCGTCGGCCTGCGTACCATCAGTTCTTGATTCTTCATTTCCCCGCGTCAGCGGGGACGGGGGCTGCGCAACCAATTGCGCGTCGGGGCTCTTGCCCGCCGGTTTTCCCGGGCTCCATCGTGGCGGCGCTCCGGCGAGGTCCCTGTCTGCGCCGCGGCAACTCCACCCTGTAATCCTGTTGAAAACACACTCCTGCGTTCCTGCCTCCCCGCCTCCCCCGTCCGTGCCGGAATCCCCTGTGTCCGCCGTCGCTTCCGCCGCCCCTGCCAAAACCTGGACGGTCGGCACGCTCACCTACACCAGCGGTGGTCTGGTAGTCCTCTTCTGCTGGTTGCTCTTTGGTGATTTCTCGTGGTCGATGCGCGAGCGTTCTGTCGGGCCGATGGCGCAATGGTATCTGAACCAGTTGAAGGTGCCCAATCTTCTCTTCGGCCTGCTCCTCAGTTCGTTTCCCGCGCTGATCGGCGTGACGCTCGGGCCGGTCATCAGCGTCAAGTCCGACCGCCACCGCGGACGCTGGGGGCGCCGCATCCCGTTTCTGCTGGTGACGACGCCGATCGCGGCGCTCGGCATGATCGGCATCGCGGTGACGCCGCTTGTCGCGCGTTGGGTGCACGGGTTTTTCCCGGAGCAGAGCGAGATGGTCGTCGCTGTCGTGTGCTTCGGCGTGTTCTGGACGGCGTTCGAGTTTGCCACCATCGCCGCCCAATCCGTCTTTGGCGGGCTGATCAACGACGTCGTGCCGAAGCCGTTGCTGGGTCGCTTTCACGGGCTGTTCCGCGCCGTCAGCCTGATTGACGGGATGATCTTCAACTACTGGATCATGGGCAAGGTGCCCGATCACTTCACGCTGATCCTCTGCATCATCGGCGTGTTTTATGGCACGGCCTTCATGTGGGTGTGTTTCAAGGTCAAGGAAGGCAACTATCCTCCGCCGCCCGCCCCGGCATCGCCGCCGGGAGGGGCGCAGAACGCGAAAACCAGGGGGCATCTTTCCGGATATTTTCACGAGACCAGACGCTACTGCAAAGAGTGCTTCACCAACCCCTATTATCTCTCGATTTTCATCTTTATCAAGGTGGCCGCGCTCGGTATCGCTCCGGTCAATACATTTGCCATTCCCTACGCCCGCAGCCTCGGCGTGAACATGGAGGTCTATGGGAAATTTCTCGCGCTGACGTATCTGATTTCACTCAGCCTCTCGTTTTTTCTCGGATGGCTGGCCGATGTGTTTCATCCCCTGCGTATGGCCATTGTCATGCTGGTCGGATACATTGCCGTCACCGCCTGGGGCAGCATTTACGCGACGACGCCCACTACGTTTCTCATCGCCTGGGTGGCGCACGGCGTGCTCTCCGGCTGCTACTTCACGAGCGTGGCCTCGCTCGGCCAGCGGCTGTTTCCGCACACGAAATACGCCCAGTTTGCCTCCGCCGCCGGCATCTGCACGGCCTTCGCCAACATGACCATGGCTCCGCTGATGGGCCTCGCGATCGACCAGACCGGAGGCGTGTTTCGCTACACGTTTACGGTGGGTTGCACCTTATCGGTGGTAGCCCTTTTCGCCGGACTTTACGTTTACAGGAAATTCATGAAGCTCGGCGGCCCCAAGGGTTATGTCGCTCCGGAATAAACTGCCTGCGCTTCGTCTCATGCTCGGCCCTCTGATCGCGGGTCTTGCGGGCATCGCGTTGTCGGGGGGAGTCTGTATCCAGACAGCAGCGTTTGCGAATGACGGACCGGCTTCCGTGGCCCGGTCTGTCCTTGCGGCAACGAGCGGGCAACCGGATTTCACCATCGATCCGCCGGCCCCGGCAGCCGGTGCCGCAACCGTGGATGCAGCCCGGTTCGGCGTGAGCGAAAACAACAGCGGGGAGGAAAACGAGGCCGCCTTCCGTCGTGCGCTCGATCATTGCCGGGAAACCGGCGCCGCGCGCCTCACCGTGCCCCGCGGCCGCTATCGCATCGGCCGTTTCGTGCCGGGAAAAGGCAGCCGGCAGGCGAGCGGAGGCATCATCGAGCTGCGCGATTTCAAGGACTTCACCTTCGATGCGCAGGGGGCGCAGTTCGTGTTCGGGAGCAGGCGGGATTTTTTTGTGATCGATACCTGCGAGCGCGTGCTCGTCACCGGTTTCACGATGGACTGGAACCGCGACCTGGAGCCGCCGCAGAGCCACGGGATTATCAGCCGGGTCGATCCGGCGGGCAACTTCATCGAGGTCGAATTTCCGGACGATCAGCCGGCCGGACCGGAGATGACGTTTTACGAGATCATCGAACTCGATCCCGTCACGCTCGACGTGCGTCACACCACGGGCAAACCCATCACCGGGGTGTATTTCATGGACCTGTCCCGAACAGAGCAGGTGCGTCCCGGCGTGTTGCGTTTTTACCACCATGCAAACCGGCACGGAGCCGGATGGCTGGGACGGCAGGGCTACGCGCCGGGCCAGCATTACCTGTTCATGCGCCTGCGCTACGAATCGCACGGCATCGTGCTGCGCAATGTCGTCCACGGCACGCTCTCCGACATCACGATCCACGGCACGCGGGGTCACGGCATCGTCGGGGCGGAGGGGAGCCATCATTACCGGATCCGGCGCGTCCGGATGATCCGGTCTCCGGATCGCGCCTTCGGCTTCAGCAGCGCGGCCGACGGCATCCACATCGGCGGCTCCTCCGGCTGGCTGAAAATCGAAGACTGCGAACTCGCGCAAAACGGCGACGACTGCGTCAACGTGCACGACAATTTCCCGTCCGGCGTGAGGCGCAGCCCGGACCGGCCCGACACCCTCGTCCACGAGACCGCGCCGCAATGGCGTTATCGTTTCGAGCCGGCCGACCTCGTCGAGCTGCGCAATGCGGACCTGTCGCCCGCCGGATTTTCGTCGCGTGTAGTGGGTGTTTACTACAAGAGGGGCGGAGGATTTTCACTGACGCTTGCCGACCCGCTCCCGTCCGGACTCGTCCAGGGCGACAGGGGATTCGTCCTGTTCAACCGCCGTTTCGACTCCGGCCACTACCGGATTCGCAACAACGTGTTTCGCGACAACCGCGGGCGTGGCCTGCTCATCCGCACGCATTCCGGCACCATCGAGGGAAACCGCTTCGTGCGGAACTTTTATCCGGGCATGCACGTGTCCGCCGGTTACGGGAGCTACGGCGAAGGTTTCGGCCCGGAGAATATCATTATCCGAGACAACCATTTTGAGAATACCCATTCGGCGGAGTGGAGGGAACACGGCGACGCGCCGGGCGATCTGGCGATCCACGTCGAGGCGCCGGCCGGGATCGAGCCGGCGCGCCTGTGCCGGAACATCGTCGTGGAGAACAACCGCTTCGTGAATTCGCGTCCGCCGGAGATTTCTGTTTCGGCGGCGGAAAACATCCTCGTCCGCGGCAACCGTTTTGCGCGTCCCGCCTTCGCTGACCGGAGCAACGCCTCGCCCGGCGTCGTGGTGACGCACTCGGCAAACGTGGCCGAGCAGGGCAATATCACCGAAGTCGTCCCGGCGTCCGCCACACCAGCTCCCGCAACCATCCCGTAAATCCCTATGCACACCCTGTCTCTCTCCCGGATCATCCGCGCTATTTCTGTTTTCAGCGTCGTTCTCGCGGCCTTGTTCATCGCCGGATCGCTCGCCGCCGAAGTTGCCCTGCCGGCGATTTTTTCGAATCACATGGTTCTCCAGCGGGCGGCGAATGTGCCCGTGTGGGGAACGGCCGAGCCTGGCGAACGCATCACGCTATCGCTCGCCGGACAGACGATCGAAACCACGGCCGGCGCCGATGGGCGCTGGACGACATCGCTCAACCTTCAGGAGACAGCGCAAGGTCCATTCACGATGACTGTCCGGGGGAAAAACCGGATTACGATCGACGATGTGCTGGTGGGCGAGGTGTGGCTGGCTTCCGGGCAATCCAACATGGAATTTTCCCTCGAAAGGACTCTCGATGCGGAAGCGGAAATCGCCCGCTCCGCCAGGCCGGGCATCCGCCAGTTTGCCGTGGAATCCGCGTCGTCACGGAAACCTCTGGCGGATTGCAAGGGCCGGTGGATCGTCGCCGCGCCCGAAACCACCGGCAAGTTTTCGGCGCTTGCCTGGTATTTTGCTCAAAAACTCGAAGCCACCCTGCAAACGCCGGTCGGCATCATCAATAGTTCCTGGGGCGGTTCTCCGGCCGAAGGCTGGATGAGCGCCGAGGCCATCGACACCATTCCGGAACTGAAGTCTGCCCGTGCCCGGCAGGCAAGGGCTGCGGCTGCTTACCCGGCGCAGAAAAAGCGCTTTGTGGACGCGTTCTCCGCCTGGCTGAAAAAGACCGGACGCGAGGACCGTGCCGCCGCGGCGACGGCAGACAACATCGCCGCCTTTGCCAGCGCGAATATCCCTGTTTCCGGTCAAAGCGAATGGACGCCGGTTACCTTGTCCGGAACGTCCGGCGTCACCTCTGCTACGCCTGTATTGCCGGTTTCTTTTGGCGCTCTCTGGTTGCGCCAGGAGGTTGTCATTCCAGCGTATGTAGCGGGCAGGAAACTACGCATCGATATCTCCTCCCTGGATGGTTACGAAACCGTCTGCTGGGATGGCCGCATCGTCGGCCAGACGACATTCCGGAGCGATCCCGGCCAGGGTTCCCTGCGTCGCGCCTGGATCGCGGAAGAGGACGTCCGCGAAGGGAGGCACATCCTGGCGATCCGCATCTGGTCTCCGGCGGCGCCGATACGCTTCGGTGGTGTGCCTCGCGCCAATCTGGTGAACCTGAGCCGGGAGTGGATGGCCAAAGTCGAATACACGCTTCCGTCCCTGCCGGTAGACGCCGCGCCGCCCCGTCCGCCTCCTGCGCTGCCCCGTGCCAACAGAGCGGCGGTCGGGATTTTCAACGCCATGATTCACCCGCTCGTGCCTTTTGCGATTCACGGTGTGATCTGGTATCAGGGCGAGGCCAATGCCGGTCGTGCCTGGCAATACCGCACCACGTTTCCTCTCCTGATCGAGGACTGGCGCAGGCAATGGGGACGCGACGGGCAGGATGGCCGCGATGTGCTGCCCTTTTATTTCTGCCAGCTCCCGGCCTACCGCGACAAGCAGCCCGAGGCGGGCAAGGACAGCTCCTGGCTCGAACTGCGCGAAGCGCAGTCGCAGGCGCTCAGGCTGCCTCGCACCGGGCAGGCGGTTCTCGTGGATACTGGGGAGGCCGCCGACATTCACCCGCGCGACAAGCGGACTCCCGGAGAGCGTCTCGCGCAGCTCGTGCTGGCGCGCGAGTATGGCCGGAACTTTCCGTCTTCCGGACCGGTCTGGCGGTCGATGACGATCGAGGACGGAAAGATTCGCATCCGCTTCGACGATACGAATGGCGGTTTGAAGGCGGGCGCTCTCCCCGCCGTTTACCCGGTGAACACGCTGGCCGGACGGACCGCCCCGCTCGTGCGCAACAGCCCCGGCAGCGAACTGGAGGGTTTTGCCGTGTGCGGCGAGGATCGCCGGTGGGTGTGGGCCGAGGCCCGGATCGATGCGGACGCCGGAGATTCCGTCATTGTCTGGTCGGACAAGGTTCCCCGTCCCGTCGCGGTCCGTTACGCCTGGGCGGACAATCCGACCTGCAACCTTGTCAACGGCGAGGGCCTGCCCGCCGCGCCTTTCCGCACGGACGACTTCCCGGCCATGACGCGGGACGCGATTTACCGGTGATTCGTCTCTTCCGCACAAGGCATCGTCCTGCTGGCGAGGGCGTCGCAAGCGACGCTACGGCGCATGCGAGTCCGTTTGTGGATACAAAACACAAGAAGTCCGCCTATCGCCTGAGAGAAGACGGAGTGTTCCCTGTTTTCAGACGATAGAAGCGGGAGAAGTCGTGGATGTGGCGATAACCGAGGTCCAGAGCCACATTTTTGACGGGGTCTCCCGCCTGGAGACGCCGGGTGGCCGCACGGATTTTGTGCTCGTTGACGATGTCCTGGGGAGGGCGGCCCAGATGCCTCCGGAAGAGGCGGGCGAGGTTCGAGGGTTCCATTTCCAGCCGGTCGCACAGATCGGCCACCGGCCGGGTGGACGCAGGGTGGCGTTCGATCCAGTCCAGGGCGAGGCGTAGCTTTTCGGGCAGGCGGGCCCTGGCATCTGCGTGCGCGATTTCGCGTGACCGGGCCAGTTCGATGTCCAGTTCCGTCTGCAACTTTCCGAGGGCGAGTGGAGAATACCGGTCCGCCCGGGCAAGCTCGTTGCGGGTGGCGCGGTGCAGGCGTTGAAGGGTCGCCGTGGTTTCCGCAGGCAGGTGCCAGTGCAGCCACTCTCCTCTGGCAGGCCGGAGGTTTCTGATCTCCGGAGGATGTTTCCAGATCCAGCACAGTATCTCCTGCACGCTTCCGGGCCGGTCGATCCAGCCCATGGGGCGCGCCGGATGCAGGATAAAAAACAATCCGGGAGCGCAGGAAAACTCGCCCTCCTCGAATCGCAGCACCGGCGTCCCGCGTAATATCAGAAAATAGACATGGCCGGCCTGCCTGGCCACGGGAATGGGATCGTCGCCATAACGCCTTCGGCCCCAGGCAAGGTAACACAGACCGCCGCTGTCGGCTTCACCGGGTATGAGCCAAGGCCGTCTTCCGCGCGGCGGGTTGATGGAACCCCGGGGATCTGGATCAAGCATTATTCGTCAGTAAAGGGATTTGCTGCATCATTCAAGTCGCCATGTCCCGTTCCCTTCCCTCATTCAGGAGGCATGTCGCACCCCGCTGTGGAATGGTCGGATGACCGGCAACTCTTCGATCTTGTCCGTCGTGAACTCTACACGCCGGTTGTCGGTGATATTCTGGATACGTACGGGCGTTTCCATCAGACGCTCCCGGCGCAGGTGCAGCCCATGCGCGAGGCGATGGTGGTCGTGGGGCGCGCCATGCCGGTTGTGATGGTGGATGTGTACGGTCCCCAAAAAAAGCCCTTTGGCCTCCTGACCGAGGCCCTTGACGATCTCCGGCGCGACGAGGTGTACCTGGCCTCCGGAGGCGACATGCGTTGCGCGTACTGGGGCGAGCTGTTGACGGCCGCGGCGCGCACCCGCGGGGCAGCCGGGGCCGTGATCAACGGCTACCACCGGGACACACCCAAAGTGCTGGAGCAGGGGTGGCCGGTTTTTTCCCGGGGACGCTATTGCCAGGATTCGGCCGTGCGCACGCAGGTGGCCGATTTCCGGTGCGCTCTGGAAGCAGGCGGTGTCCGGGTGGAGCCGGGCGACCTGGTCTTCGGCGATCTGGACGGCGTGGTGATCATTCCCCGGGCGATCGAGAACGAGGTCATCACCCGGGCTCTGGAGAAGGCACGCGGAGAAAAGGTCGTGCGCCAGGCCATCGAGAGCGGCATGAGCGCCACGGAGGCATTCGCGACCTACGGAATTCTGTAACCATAGAGCGAATACACTTTCACCTTTCCTGAAAACGACAACTTATGGAAAACGACGAACTGACAGCTTTTTCCCTGCGGGGAGAATGCGCCCTGATCACCGGTGGCGGCAGCGGGCTGGGTTTTGCCATCGCGCGGTGCATGGCCGCCGCCGGCGCCCGCGTGGTGCTGGTCGGGCGGCGGGAGGGCCAGCTGGCCGAAGCCGCCGCGGCGATCGGTCCCTCCGCCTCCTTCGTGGCGCATGACGTGACCGCACTGGAGCGCGCCGGTGAACTGGTGGGAAGGGCCCGGGCATCGGCGGGCGGAGCGATCGGCATCCTGGTCAACAACGCCGGCATCCACCTCAAGAAGGCGGTGGACGAGACCAGCCCGGAAGAATTCCAGTCCGTTCTGACGACGCATCTCTGCGCCGCGCATGCCCTCAACCGCGCGGTGCTGCCCGGCATGCGCGAGCAGGGCAGGGGCTCCATCCTCATGATCGCCTCGATGACCTCCCTCTTCGGCATCCCTCTGGTGGTGGCCTACAGCGCGGCCAAAAGCGCCTGCCTCGGCATGACCCGGAGCATGGCGGCGGAGCTGTCCGGGGCGGGCATCCGGGTGAACGCCATCGCTCCCGGGTGGATCGAGAGTCCGATGTTGCGGCAGGCCCTCGACGGCGACCAGGCCAGGACCGACAGGATTCTTGCGCGCACGCCCATGAGACGCCTCGGGGAACCGGAGGACATCGGCCGGGCCGCCGTTTACCTGGCCAGCCCGGCGGCAAAATTCGTGACCGGCGTTTGTCTGCCCGTGGATGGCGGGGCTTCCATCGGCTTTTGATTTCAACTCATCGTCCCCCTCTCCCCGCTGACGCGGGAAATGAAGAATTAAGAAAACGAACCAACGCACACGAACCACTCATGACCTGCGTAACTCAACCCGACGGCGAAGCCGCCAATTCTTAATTCTTCATTCTTAATTTTTAATTTCTCCTCCATGCACCTCGGATTCGGACTCTATCGCCACATGCTGGACCGCGATCATCTGCGCTTTGCCAGACAATGCGGCGCCACCCATATCGTCGTTCATCTGGTCGATTACTTCAACCGGACATCGAACCGCCAAGACCAGCCCGTCGACGGCGGCCGCGGGGGCGGCTGGGGCCACGCCGGCGACCCGGACACCCTGTGGTCGGTCGATGAACTGGCGGCCATCCGGGAGCTCATCGAATCCGAAGGCATGGTCTGGTACGCCATCGAGAATTTCGACCCCGCCCATTGGCACGATGTGCTCCTGGACGGCCCGAAAAAGGAGGCGCAACTCGCCGGCCTGCAAACGATGATTCGCAGGGTGGGGGAGGTCGGCATTCCGGTGATCGGCTACAATTTCAGTCTGGCCGGCGTTTACGGGCGCGTGCACGGGAATTGGGCGCGCGGAGGCGCCGCGGGCGTGGGACTGGCCGGTTCCGTCGACCAGGAGCCGATGCCCGACGGCATGGTCTGGAACATGACCTTCGACGAGACGGCCAGGGGCACCTCCATCCGCACCCGGGTGGACTCCGCGACGCTCTGGCAACGTCTGGAAACCTTTCTGAGAGCCTGCCTGCCGGTTGCGGAGCAGGCGGGCGTCCGGCTGGCCGCGCATCCGGACGATCCGCCGGTCGAACGATTGCGCGATACGCCGCGCCTGGTTTACCAGCCGCACCTGTATCAGCGCCTCCTGGACATGGTTCCCGGTCCGTCGAATACCCTGGAGTACTGCCTGGGCACCATCGCGGAAATGAGCGAAGGCGATGTTTACGAGGCGACGGAGCAGTACGCCGCCCAGCAGAAAATCAGCTACATTCATTTTCGCAATGTCCGGGGACGCGTGCCTTCCTACCGGGAGGTTTTTGTGGATGAGGGGGACATCGACATGAAGCGCATTCTTTCGATCCTCAAAAAGCACGATTACTCCGGCATCCTGATTCCGGACCACGCTCCGCAGATGAACTGCGCGGCTCCGTGGCATGCCGGGATGGCCTATGCCATGGGTTATATGAAATGCGCCCTGGAAAGTTACACATGAAGACCCTGAACATCGACATTTCCCGGCCTCCCGGATTGGCCGGGTGACTGCGGGACAGTCCGACCGTCAGGCGACGCATCCTTTTCAACTGGCACAACTTTCCCGGCGGTTGCTCCGGCTGGAACCTGGAAGACTGGATACAGTGGGTCGAGGCCGGGCACCGTCACCGCTTCAACGCCATCATGGTGCATCGTTATGGGAACAGTCCCCTGCCCGGATGCAAGATCGACGGCGTCAATCTCTTCGGTCACGCTACTTTTCCCGGCTACGACTTTGTTCAGCTGATATTACGCGGAGCGTGGTGGCGCGGGCGTCTCGTCCGCTTTTGCGGGAGGTGCCTTTCACCCTTGTTTCAGGGCGGCGCTCCGCGCCGTCTGCGGGCGGGACGCCCGCGCCACTTCCCCGGGAGGCGTAACATCAGTTATTCAGGATGGCACCCATACCCCGCAGCCTGCTGCGGGGAGGGTTCATTCTTTTGAATACAGGAGGGGGAAGTGGTCGGCAAAGGGAGTCTGATATTCGCAGATTCTTTGGTATCGCATTTTTTCGCTGAAAGAGGCGTCGCGCCGTTTGCCGCCGACGATTTGGCAGGTTTTCTCATACCGCGTTTTTTGCCTTTGCATGGGAATGATCCGCCCCGCCAGCATGGCCTCCACTTGCCGGAGAAACTCTCGCACCGCCTCTACTCCGACAAACTGGTCGCCGCGATACCACCCGCGCCACCTGCCGGTTTCTCCCGCGCGCAACAAGGCAAACACCTTGTCCATATGGGTCAGTGCGATCCGGATCTGACCCGTCGCCTCCGCCGTGCGTTTTTCCATCAGAGCCGTGACGGCAAGAATGTAGGCCTGCAAGACGTAGCTGAGGTGAAGGTGAAGATGAACCTGCAAGCCGATATGGGTGCGATAGAACTCGCGGCGGGAGGCGGGGATTTCGGGCAACAGAGTCTCCACTTCCCTGGCCAGCGGTTCAAAGTGCGCGATATTCCCCCGGGCGACAGCCAGTCCCTCGGACAAAGTCCCGCCGAGGAATTCAGGAAACGAAGGAAGCCCGTCCGGATGGAAATATTCGATCACGGCATCGGCCAACCGGTCCATCTTGCCGAACAGGTCGTCCTTTTCCCCGAGCGCCGGTTCGAACTGGCGGGCATGGAAATGGAGAATCCAGGAACAGAGATAGTGTTCGCCCAGCGTGCGTTCTTCGTCGCGCATGAAAGGCGCTAAAAAATACTGACGGCAAACCGTGCGAACCTTGTCCGCGATCCCGTCACCATACATCCGGCCCGACCAGTCCAGAAAGAAGTCGTCCGCTGTGTCCGCCGGACTCTTGTCCAGCCACGGCGCGGCGTTCCAGGCAAATGTCATGACGCAGTCCGAAGAGAGCGGAACCGGCCGGATGTCGCTGACATTGAGAAGCAAATACTCCGTGGCTCCGGCCCGGACGAAGCGGCCGAGTTCCTTGAAGATTCGCTCGGGGCTCACCATCTCGGTGAGCTGGTTGCTCCGGTTGTTCATCATGGCCGTGTGATAATAGACTCCTTCGCCCGGCCGGACTTTGCCACCGTCGCAGATCATGCCGTTGCCAAAGTCCGCCCATACCGGCGTGACCCCTTCCGGCAGGTGCAAGTGGCCGTCGCGGTAGAGCTGGTTGCCCTCCATGAAAAGGTTGGCCACCATCGGAGCCCCCGGCTGGACGGCCTGGACCATTTCCACCTGGCGGGCCATGGCACGGGAAATGACTTCGCCCCGTTGCTTGTCGGTAGCCTGGGAGGCATCGTCGTCATGCACCCAGAACGGCTGGTCGTGCCTGCCGCGGTAGCCGATCGTCCAGATGACCTCCTTGTCCCGGAACGCATCGACGCATGTTTTCCAGTGCGCCTCCAGAATGTCCGGATGCTTCGAATGGGAATACGGAATATCCTCGGGCCACCGGTACGTGTTGAGTCCCAGGCCAAGAACGTGGTGCATGTGCAGGGCCAGCCCGCGGCGGCTCGCCAATTCCTGGCATCGCTCGTCGGGAAACGGGAAGGTGGCCGGAACCACCATGTTGCCTCTCAGCCGGAGGAGGGTTTCGTAGATCTTGTCGTAAAGATCCAGCGAGAAGACATTTTCCCGCAACGGGTCGGGCGCGAAGCCGTTGAGCAAATCCTCGTCGTTCAGGAACCAGCCGCGCCACTTGAAAGTCGGCGGGCCGAAGGAAAGATCCAGACCGGCGGGAACCTCCGCCCGCCCCGAAAAGACGGGCCGTTTGTCCACCCAGTAATGCCACGGATCGACGCCGAGAATTTTTTCCGAAAAACAATAGATGGCATAAATCGCGCCCCGGATGCCCGAGCCCGTTGCGACGACTGCATCACGTCCGTCAGCGTCCTTTTGGGTCCGGAGCAGAAAACACTCCGGCGCCGCAAAGGACTCGGGCACGAGTTCCTTCAGCCTGGAGTGGTGTGACCCCAGGTAGATGACGGGCCCGCTGACCGATTCGGGCGGCGAATCGAGCAGCAAGGGCAGATGGCCCATTACATCATACCAGTCGTTCCGGACATCCTCGAGGGCGCGGCGTACGGGCTCCGGTTCGTCGGGCGAAAGAATCCACGGTGTGTCGGGGTCAAGAAGAAGGGTGGGAGAGGGCATGGAAGACAGTGGTTTGAAACAAGGCGTTCACCGTTTGCTCAAATCTCTCGCCAGACAACGGGGCAGTCACGAAACCGTTTCGTGAAAAATCAAAAGAACGTCACCATGCGTGACACTGCACGAGGGGGGGGCCGTCTCCACGGTCTCCAGGGCCCTGCGGGTGGATGCGGGTTGGGTGGAGTGAGAAACGCCGTTCGGTTTTACGAAACGGTTTTCGTAAGCCCGCCCTTGTCGGGGTTGACAAAGACCCGGAGGTTCCGGCAACCCGACTCAGCCCTCTCGCCATGTTTATTCCGAAAAACCACGATCTCTCGCTTCCCGACTGGGGACCGTATTCAAAATGTTATGCCGGCGCATCGCATATCGCCGACCGGCGACTCGGGTTGCGATTCGACCTGAGCGTGTTTCCCGCCCTTTACCGGCGGCGGATCGACGTGCCCAACGTGACCTGGGAATCGGGCTGGCATCCGTGGGAATGCGGACCGGCGTTCGAATACTTCAGCACGCGCCACGAACTGGTCTGGAAGGACAAGGTGTACGCCGACATCGCCTGGTTTCCCTTGACCGACGGGGCTGACGTCGGCGAGGGGTTGCGGGTGCGGTGCGAGCTCGTCAACGCGACGGCGCGCGACGTGCCGGTCGCCTTGCACGCGATGGCGTCGATGAATTTTCCGACGGCGTCCAATTATTCCGCCGAAGCCCTGCGCCGGATTGAGGTGACGGCGGCCAGTGATGGCGGTAGTGGTGGCGGCGGCAGCAACGGCGGCGGACCCCTCGTGAAACATCCGCTGGATTATGACACGCTCGACTTTGCGGTGCCCGCGCCCGACAACCATCTGGTGGCGGACGGGTTGCTGCGCGGCGAAGTGCGCGGCCATGGTTTTCTCGACGGCAGCGGACTTGGCGGTCGCTTCGGCCGCGATGTCGGCGACGCGGTCGGCTATACGTTTACGTTGCCAAAGCCGATGGACGACGCGCGGCTCGTCGTTCGCGGGCGAGGGCAGGGGAGTTTTCGCGTCACCGGGTTCGCCGGGCCGGATGCGCAGGAGAAAACGGGAACGCTGGCATTTGCCGGCGGCGACTTCCGGAACATCGAAATGGCGATCGGAAAACTCGCGCCCGGGCAGCATTCGCTGCGACTCGAAGCGATGGAAGCCGGCGGGGCGGCGGAGATCGCGTTTCTGGCCTTGGTGCCGGCCGCATCGGGACCGGTTACCGTGGTCGAAAAGGAATGGTCACCGCGGCCGGAGATTTTGCGGAGCGGCGGCATTCCTGCCGCTGCTTTTCCGGACAACGTATCCGGATTTCCGGACGCCTTGCGTACTACGAAACAACCCCGTGGCGTTCACGGCAGCGGCAGGAATGCCGCCGCTCCGGACGATCCTGGCGCCCGGTTGATCCTGAAATACCCCGACGCGCCCGCGCATTACGGCATCGCGTGGGACACGGCCGATTTCGAGGTGCGGCAAATCCTCAACAGCGAGCTCGACAGTTTTGTCCGCTACAAGGCGCACGATCACGTCAACGAAACCCTGCGCGGCAATGGCGAGGGGCATTTCACCAATGTGTTTATCCGTCCCGTCACGCTTGCGCCGAAATCCCGCACGGTAATTTGGGGGCTTGTGTGCCAAGGGACGCCGGAGGCCCTGGCGGAAAAGTTCGCACTATTTTTCGAGGGCGACGCTGCTGTGCGCGCGGCGCGGCACGAACTGGCGCATCGCAAGGCACGGAGGCGGGCGTTTACGTTTGCGGCCAATCCGGCAGGGCGGGCGTTCGCCTTCAGTCAGAACCGGATGGCAGCCACCACGTTGAGCAACGCCGTGTTTCCGGTTTACACGCAGCGCCAGCAGGTGCGGCATCGTCCGCCGGGCCGCTGGTGGAACAGCCTCTACACCTGGGACTCGGGTTTCATCGGACTCGGGTTGCTCGAAATCGACGTCGTCCAGGCGGAAGACAACCTTTCGCAATACCTGACCGCGCCCGGCAATCCGCACGCGGCCTTCATCCATCACGGGAGCATGGTGCCGATGCAGATCCACCTCGCGCACGAAGTGTGGAACCGGCTCGGCGCGGGCGGAGCCGCGGGCAAGGCGTCGCTGAAAAAACACTACGCCTCGCTGCGGCAGTACTACCGCTTCCTGGCGGGGCACGCGGAGGGATCGACATTGCGCACTCTGCGTTCGGACCTGCTGCGGAGCTGGGACTATTTTTACAACTCGGGCTGGGACGATTATCCGCCGCAGAAACACATGCACGAGGCGGGGCTGGCGGATCGTGTGACGCCGGTCGTCACCACGGCGCTGGCGATCCGCTGCGCGAAGACGCTGGCCTTGGCCGCACGCGAACTCGGCGAAGCAACCGGCGGCGGCGATGCGGCGCTGGCGGCGGACGTCGCCGGTTACGAGGTCGACATCGCGGCGTTCGGCGAGGCACTGGAACGGCACGCCTGGGATGCAGAGGCAGGTTATTACTCGTATGTCGTCCATGATGCCGACGGGAATCCCGCCGGGCCGCTCCGGCATCCGGCGAGCGGGACAAACTACAACCGGGGACTCGACGGACTGTTTCCGCTCGTGGCGGGCGCGGCCGGAGCAGTCGGCGATGCGGGGCGGCGCGGGTGGTTGCTGGAGCGGTTGTTCGATCCGGCGCGGGTGTGGACGGAGATCGGACTGACGGCCGTGGACCGCTCCGCGCCTTATTACCGGCGCGACGGTTACTGGTCGGGCACGGTGTGGTTTCCTCAGCAGTGGTTTTTCTGGAAAACGATGCTCGACCTCGCCCGCCCCGATCTGGCGCTGGCCATTGCGCAGCGCGCGCTCGAAACGTGGCGCGCGGAAGTGGACGAGTCGTATCACTGTTTCGAGCACTTCCTGATCGAGACCGGACGCGGCTGCGGCTGGCACCAGTTTTCCGGACTTTCGACGCCGGTGATGATTTTTTACGCAGCCTGTTATTGTCCGGGGCGATTGAGCGTCGGTTTCGACGCCTGGGTGAGGGCATCGCGGTTTTCGGCGCGGGCCACGCAGTTCGAGAGCGAGATTTTGTTCCCCGGAGGGGGCGGGAGGATGGCGCGTTCGGTGCTCGTGTGCATGAGGGCCGGGCCGCGCTATCGCGTGACATGGAACGGGGGCGAACTGGCTGCGCCGGCGGTGTCGGAGCCGGTGCCCGGCTTGCTGGCGGTGACGCTGGCGGCGGAAGCGCGCGCCGCGACGCCGGGACGGCTGGAGGTGCGCGCCGTCCAGCCTTCAGAGCAGCCGGCTCCAGTCGAGTGAAGGACCGATTCCCTGGTCTCGCACCGTCCAGCCGTCGTTCCATTCGCCTTCGACGAGGACGATTTTCTGGAAGGCGGGGATACCGGTGCGGTTTTCGTAAAGTTGCTCTGCCATCAGCTCGATGGCCGTCATGCCGATGTGGCGCGGATTCTGGTCCATGCCGGCGAGTTTTTCGGCGCGGATGTCGCGTCCGGAAAAAAACGCCACCCCCAGGTCTTCGGGCACGCGAATGCCCGCTTCCTTCAGCCACTTCAGCGCATCCGAATGGCTGACCACCACGGCATCGGGCCGGTGCTGACGGATCCACTCGATCAGGTCGCGGGAATTCTGATGCTCCACCATGAGCGGGGGCACGTGGAGCGCCTGCGGAAGATAGCTCTGGTAGACGGACGTTGCGGCGAACAGATAATTGAGGATACTCTGGTCGGAAGATTTCGGATACATCAGTCCGATGCGGCGGTAACCGAGATGATCGAGCCGCGAGAGCAGGCGCAGCAAGGTGCGGTACTGGTCATTGGTCACGCGATGGCAGGGCAGATTCTTGAGACCGTAGCCGAATGCGACAATGGAGAACTGTGTCCAGTCCATGTCGATACGGGTGACGGTGGTGGCGGGTGCGGGCGCAAGAAGCACCCCCCGGATGGCGCGTGTTTGCAGGATATTCGACAAGCGTGCGCCCTGCCAGTTGACGCTACCCAGCCAGAACTCTTCGAGGCGAAAGCCCAGTTCCTCGCAGCGTTGGGTGGCTCCGTCGAAATAGGCTTTGTACTGGATCATTGATCTCCATTTGTCCGGGGTCGGGAATGCGGTGACAAACGCGACCGGCTCGAAATGTTTCCGGTGCCGGTTGCGCCGGAGCTGGCTCATCAGGGCCGAAACGGCGGGGCTGGGCTTGTAACCGAGTTTTTTCGCCTGCGCCTGAATACGCCGGCAGGTTTCGGCCGGAATCGTCGGATCGTTGCGCAACGCCTTGGAAACCGTTGAACGCGCCACGCCCGCGGCCTTGGCGATGGATTGCAGGGTAATGCCGGGAAGAGGGTTCATGCGTGATTCGAGGAACATGCCTGCCAGCATGACCCCGCCGGGGAAATTCCGCCATTACGAAACGGTTTCGTAATGCGGCGATTGAACCTAGATCATTCCGGACCCAAACACTGCATCATGATGACGCCCCCCGTTTACCCCCGATACCTCGCCGCCGCCGCTTCTGCCCTTTCCCGACAAACCGCGTAAAGCCAATCCGAACACCCAAATTCATGCTTATGAATACCAACAAAACCCTCAGCACCGTGGCAGCATTTGCCATTCTTGCGGTCACTTCCGTGTCCGCGCAAACGACTATCAACTGGGCCAGTCCCTCGACCGGCGGCCTGTCGGTTGATGCCAATTGGGAAGGCGGAGCCCGCCCGACCGCTAGCGACCAAATCGCCAATTTCGGGAATGCCACGGCCAACCGGACGGTGATCGCCTACAACGGGGGGATCGGCGGGTTGCTGCTCGGTATCGAGTTTTCACAGACGTCCCCTTTCCAGAATATCGTGGAACTTCGTCGCAACGTCGGTTTTACCAACGCGATTGTGCTTGGGGCCTCCGGAGGAGGGCAGGTGATCCTTCGCCTTGACACGGCGCTCGCCGCCATTGCTTCCGCCGACACCGTCGATGGCGGCGCCTATGCGGCAGTAGCCGGCGCCTCCGTACGTTCCCTTTCTGCGGCGGGCGGCATCACTCTCAACACAGGTGGAGCGTTGCATCTGGGCAAGATCATCAATGCCAGTGGTGCCACCATCGAGACAGTGCAGCTGTTCAATGCCGACACGACCATCGCCGGCGGGGAACTTGTCGTCCAGAATGCGCGGAAAACGGGCTCCGGTAACGCGACTCGCGTGACCTATACCGCCAGCGGCGTCGGCAAGGGCAACATCACCATGAGCTCCGGTAAAATCGAGGTGGGCGCCGCCTATACCGGGAGCACTTCCGGGACGACCATCACCGACACCAATCTCAAACTCAGCGGAGCCCTCACCCTGACCGGCGGCACCACTCTGTTGCACCTGTTCTCCACGACCGATGCGGCCAAGATCGTCTCGGCCACCACCATCACGTTTGGCGGCGACCTTGTGATTGATCTCGCTTCCGGCGCACTCGCGGACGGCGCCGTCTTCAAATTATTCGAGACTACCGAAGGGCTGACCGGCGACTTTGCATCAGTCACCCTGTCCGGCATCAGCCAGTCGCTTGCGAGCGACGGGAACGGACTCTGGACAACCGACTACAACGGTTTCAATTACGCCTTCTCGGCATCCACCGGCAATCTCTCCATCAGCACCTCGCAGATTCCCGAGCCTTCCGCCGTCGCGCTCCTTGCCGGGATCAGCACGCTGGCGCTGGTTATCGGCTTGCGTCGACTGAAACGCTGATTGCTCTCAGGCCCATCAAAACAGGGCAGGCAACCGTGCATGTCTGCCCTCAAATCCCCGACTTTCTTCCCCTATGAAAAACAACACATCCTTCCGGAATGGAAGCGGCCGCATGCAGGGTTTTCCCTCTCCTGTCGGCTTCATGTCATCTACCCGTTCGCGACATCGCGCTTTTACCCTGATCGAACTGCTCACGGTCGTGGCCATCATCGGTATCCTTTCCGCGATTACACTGGCCGCTCTCGGCAGCGTACGCCAGACCGCCCGCCGGGCGCAAAACGTGGCCAAACTGCGTACGCTCGGCATGGCTTGCCACCTCTACGCCAACGATAACAAGGGCAAGATGCCTGTGGTCGTGATCAATTCTTCGGGCGATGCGCAGCAGACCGAAGGCGTGAACCTGTTCAGCAACCGACAGGACTTGCTCCGAATACTTGGAGAAGGATTTCCCGGCGGTTCGGGCGCCGGCCAGGTTCCCAATGCGGATGTGTTTTATGGTCCCTTCACGCCTCCGCTGGAAGAAGGACGCACGCCCGGCCAGCTCAAGGCCACGTCAAACGTCGGCTTCCGTATCAGCTATTGTTTTTATTCCCTCCCCGCCAGCGGAACCGCCATAGAGCCTGATCTGTTCAATGACCGCAATGATGCGAATTACGTGCGGACCACGCCCCTGCTTGCCGACCCCACCAGCGCGAGCAAGATACAGGATACGGGCTTTACGGATACAAAAGCCGCCGTGGTGCGGCTGGATGGAAGCGTAACGGTGTTCCCGCTGTCCCGCTTCACCGGGCTCGGTTCATATGACACCATACGAGTGCTTGCCGGACTGAAACAGCCCACTTCTCCATGAGGCTGCCCGCTTCCCGCTTTTCCTAAATCATGAATGTCGTTCCCTCTCATCCAAAAATGCCTTCACAAAACAAACCGTTTTTCAGGACTTCTCTCATGAAGCGCTCCTTCCGTCGTCTGCGTTTGCCGGCCTTGCTGGCCATCCCCGCGTTTGGCATGTGCACCTTGCCGGGCATGGCCGCACCTGCTCTTTCCACGACGCCGGAAGGGCACCCTCTCCCCCCCGCTATGACTGCCACCCAATCCGCCACGCCAGCCCCCGCCTTCACCTATGACCCCGCCGCGCGCGAGGCGGGAGGTGTCATGGTGTTCGACGGCGCCGCTCCCTCGCGAGTCGTCACTCGCGAAGGCCGCAGCGGCCTGACCTTCCGGAGCATTCGCGGACGCGCCATGCTCCCGCGCCACACAGCCGACAAGCCGCGCGGCACCGCCACACTCTGGGTTCTCCCGCTCCAGGAGCTCTTTCCCGCCACGCAACTCCCCGCGCACAGCCGCTCCAATCCCTTTTTCAACCGCTTCGTCTTCCTCTCCGACCGCGAAGCCGTCCAGGAAGTGGAGGCCGCCAACTTCACCCTTCTTTACGAGACCCGCTGGTACCCCGCCTTCCTTGCCAAATTCGGCCAAGGAACCATCAACCAGAGCAAATTTCCGGCAGACCACACCGCCAGCGCCCTCGCCGGCTTTCTAGCCATGCCTGCGCTCGTCTGGCAACAGCTGGCCGTCACCTGGGACCACGAGGCTGGCGTGTATCAACTTTTTTCCGACGGAGTGATGATCGGGCATTCCGACGTCACGGTCTCCCATCCGCCGCACGACGCCCCGGCCCCCGCGCTCTACTTCGGCAGTCCGGCCATCGTCACCGGCGAAATCGCCTTCTATGACCAGGTGCTTTCCCCCGCGCAACTTCGCGCCTTGTTCGACTCCGGTCTCAAGCAAGCTCCCGCCAGCGCACCGGCTTCCCTCGCAACCCGCACCGAAATGGAAAAGATCTACGAAGGGCGCGATCTCCCCAGGCTCGACTGGCGGCCGGGCGGGGAAAACGCCACCCCCGTCGGCTGGGCGCGCCAACTCGCGCTTCCGCTGCGCGACTACGCCGATTACGCCCACTTCTTCCACCAGGGAGGGGGCCCGACTGTGCGCTTCGGCCCCGACGGCCTGCGCGTGACTACACCCGGCCTCGACGAGTTCGTCCGACGCGAAGCCAAAACCGCGACCGGCGACGTCCTCGACATGACGCGCATGTACCTCTGGACGCGCCGCGTGTTCGAGGGCGACCTTTACCTGAGCGTCCATTTTCAAATCCACTCGCACGGAGGACTGGCTCTCCTGATGACTCAGGCCTCCGGTATGCAGGGCGAGGATTTCCTCGCCGATTACCCCCTCCGCTCCACCGGTTCCATGAGCGTGGTCCACATGGAGGACGTGCGAAACTACCACTGGGAATTTTACCGCGAGATGACCGACACCCGCAACGATCTGGTTTCGCACGCCGTCATAAAAAATCCCTGGCTGCGCCCCGTGGCCTTCCAGATCGAGAACCGCCAGTGGGAGACCGGCCGCTGGTATCGTCTCGAATACTTGCAACAGGGCGCCCGCCTTCGCGGAGCCATCGACGGGGTAACGGTATTCGATGCCACCGACACCGGTTTCGACAACAATGGCCCCGTTCTCCGCCACGGACACGTCGCACTCCGTGCCATGATGCGTACCGACATGACGTTCCGGGATCTGGAAATCTGGACGAAATCCGATTTCGAAAAATAAATGAGACCGGCAGGCGGAAGAACTGAAATCTGCCATAAGCTGCCGCACACGCTGTTCCGTGCGAACATCCTCCCTTTCTTTCTCGTCCATGAAACCTCCCGTCTCCCGCCTTCTGTCATTTTTCCTCTCGCTGGCCGTGCCTGCCTGCCTCGCCTTCGCTGCCGATTCACCTTCGGTAACGCTCGATGCATCGACGCATCGGCTCGTTTATCGGGCGGACGAGCAGGGCAATACGATCCCCGACTTTTCCCGCGCCGGTTATCACGGCGGAGGCGTGGCGCTGCCGGTCGTGGCCGTCGTCCGGACACTCGAACCGGTTGTAGTCGAAAGCGGCAGCACGCCGCCCGACGACGGTAAGCGCATCCAGGCCGCGCTCGACGCTGTCGCCGCGCTGCCTGCCAATGCCGAGGGGCATCGCGGTGCGCTCCTGCTCAGGCGCGGTGTTTATCGCGTGGCGGATTCGCTGCACGTGCCGGGCGGTGTTGTCCTGCGGGGCGAAGGCTCCGGCGAGAACGAGAGCACCGTCATCATTGCCACGGGCAAAAAACGCCGCGGGCTTGTCACGGTGGGCGACCTCAGCCTTGGAAAACCTGCCGGCGCCATCGGCACGACGCCCGCGCACATCGGCTCGGCGGAGATCGAAGGCACGCGTCACCGCGTGACCGATACGTATGTTCCGTGGAGCGCGAAAACCCTCACCCTCGAACACACCGAAAAACTCTCGGTTGGCGATCGTGTGGTGGTGCTTCGTCCCGGTACCCCCGAATGGATTGCCGAGCTCGGCATGGATCGCATCGTGCTCACCAATCCGGACTCGGGCCGCGAGCTCTACCAGTGGAAACCCGCCGAATATGATTTTCCGATCGAACGCTTCATCGTCGCCATCGACGCTGCCACAAACCGGGTGACGCTCGACGCTCCGCTCATGATCGCACTCGACGTCCAGTATGGCGGCGGCTGGCTCTACCGCGCGGAGTCGCGCCGCACCGCCGAATGCGGTGTGGAATCCCTGCGACTGGTGTCCGAATACAGGAAAGGTCAGGAAAAAAAGGATACCGAACACGCCACGGTGGGAGTCACTTTGCTGGCGGTGGAAAACGCCTGGGTGCGCGACGTCGTCGCGCTGCATTTCAACCTGGGTTTTGTCGTCGACCGCACCTCCATTTTTACGACGATCCGGGACAGCGCGCTGCTCGATCCCGTCAGCCCGATCAAGGGCGGCTATCGCTACGGCTTCCATCAACGCGGCCAATACGGGCTCGTGGAAAACTGCCGCACGCGCAACGTCCGTCATTCCTTCGTCACGAATTACCGGGCGCGCGGTCCCAATGTGTTTCTCGACGGCGTTGCCGAGCTTTCGCACAACGATTCCGGTCCGCATGAGCGGTTCGCCATTGGTTCGCTTTACGATAACATCCGCGAGTCGCTGGACATGATCGTGCAGGATCGCGGGGATCACGGGACGGGGCATGGCTGGTCCGGCGCACAGCAGGTGTTCTGGAACTGCGAGGTAGCCGGGAGCATCATCGTGCAAAAACCGCCCACCGCGCAGAACTGGGCCATCGGCAGCATCGGCAAGTATTCCGACGGCCGATACCCGGACAGGCCTCGCGGCGTGATCGAATCGCCCGATGCCCACGTGCAGCCCGCGAGCCTGTATCGGGCACAACTGGCCGAGCGGCTCGGCGCAGACTGAATGTCTGCGACTCTGCTTTCATGATTCTCCACCGGCTGCTCTCATTGGCCGCACTGGTGCTGGCAACGATCACAACCGCCACATCCGCAGCCATCGAAGACTTGGCTGTGCCCGCGCTGGAGTTTGTCGAGCGTCGCGGCGGTTCCCTCTGGATGACCGCCCGCACCCGCAACGGCATTTATGAGAGCACGATCATGTTCCGGCCTGGCGGAGCGGCGGCGTCCCCGCCGCCGGACGGGGCGGCAGCCCCGCAGGACAGGAAGGCGCGCTGATGCACGTCCGGCGGCGAGACGCCGCCGCTCCGGTCCTCCCTCCCCCCTCCCGGAGCTTGCGCAACCAATTGCGCAACGAGTCGCTTGATACCTTGCCTCCGCCGAACTTTCTTCCTTCTCACGATGAACCCCGTATTTCCCTACCCAAAAAAAACGACCGTCATGCGTTCGCGCTTGCCGCGAGGAATCCTCCTCGCCAGCGAGACTCGGCAAGGTTTCACCCTGATCGAGCTCCTTACTGTGATCGTGATCATCGGCATCCTCGCCGCGATTCTGGTGCCCGTGGTGTCGAAGGTTCGCCAGTCGGCGGCCAATGTGCAATGCGTGTCGGCGCTGAGACAGTATGGCCTGGGCATCCAGATGTACGTGAACGACAGGCGTGACGGAAAGCTGCCGGGGCCGCTGTACGGGCACGTTTTGCCCCAGACACGCACCAACAATGGTGAGCCTCAAAACAAACACCTGTTCAGCTTCATTGCCCCCTACCTCTCGCTCAAAACGACTTATAATGACCGGTATTTGCCGGACGAGTACGTCTGCCTTGGCTGGCGTCGCAACGTCCCCGTCGTTGACTGGAAAACCAAGGATGGGCCGCCCGTCTACTTGCTCACCTCGGGGGTAAAATCAGCCCGCTACAGCAGCAAGAACCCGTGGGGGAACGCCAACGACGAGAACAGCACACCGCTCACTTGGGCGGAGGTTGTTTCGGAAAACCCTGCCTCCCGGACGTGGGCCTTGCGGGATGTGGATGCGATGAACACCTCCTCCTATTCCGGCAAGCTCCCGAAGGAACCCGTCCACGGCGATCACCGCAACCAGCTCTATTTCGACTGGCACGTCGGCCGCGTCAGCAAGGCCGATTCCGACAAGGCACCCTGACAACGCCTCCCCTCCGCCCCCGGGCTCTTCCCGACCCGTATTTCCCGCACAAACATCGCAAATCCGCACAACCACAACCCGCACAGAACAAAAACAACCTGCCATGCAAACACATAGTATCCTTCTTCTGCTCACAGGGCTCCTGACCTGCGCCACGTCCGTTTGGGCAACACCGGTCGAAATCGACCTGCTGGGCCGTTCCTGGTATCGGAGCAGCACAAATATCACCACATGGAGCAAGACCAGCACACAGATTGTTTATCGCCCCAATACCGAAAACACCGAGGCGCTCGCCTACTTCGCCAACCAAAGCTCGCCGGTCACGCTCGATATCGGTGAAAAACTCACGCTTTCGTTTGATTACACGATTACAGGTGCCGTCAACAACCGGGCCTCTTCGTTGCGCATGGGCCTGTTCAACTCCGGCGAGGCAACGCGTGTAAGCGGAAATTTCTCCAGTGCAGCAGGAGCCGACGACTACACGGGGTATTTCATCACGACCAATCCGGGAGCCACCGGTGAGACCGGCACAGCCCTTCGCGCAAGAACAGACGGCAGTTCCACATCCTATCTCCTGGGTGGAGGCGCCAGCAGTGTCCCCGGTGTGGTGCTGGATTCCAGTGCTTCGACCAAAGTCACTCTGAACGCTT
Source organism: Opitutaceae bacterium TAV5 (assembly GCA_000242935.3). Lineage (NCBI taxonomy): Bacteria > Pseudomonadati > Verrucomicrobiota > Opitutia > Opitutales > Opitutaceae > Opitutaceae bacterium TAV5. The sequence continues at coordinate 7,183,369 of CP007053.1, read as the reverse complement.
CCTACAGCGGCTTCTTGGAAATTGCGCGCATCAGCGCCACCGAAGTCAGAATCACTTATTCATTCGGAGGCGAATCTGTCGTGTGGACGGATTCCGTTTACAACTACACCTCCTTCGACACGATTGGCGTGAATTTTAGCAAGGTATCCAGTGCTGACTCAACTACCCTGACGATCAATCGGCTGACGTTGGAGGTCACCGCCATCCCCGAGCCTGCGACGGTCGCCCTGCTCGGCGGACTGGGAAGTTTTTTGCTGGCCGTCGCCTGTGGGCGCCGTCGGCAACGCTGACACCGGCTGCGTTCACTCGCCTGTATCCGGGACGCGGGCCCGAGGGTGACGCAGGGAGCGTCGCCGCTCCCGGCCCTGACCTTCCCGGCAACGCCACTACCATTTTCCCATGAAACATCCTGCCTTCTCACTCCTTCCGTTGTTGCTTGGCTTGCTGGCCGTGCTGGCCGGCGCCTTCGCCGCCGAATCCCCCTCGGTCACGGTCGGTTCATCGACGCATCGGCTCGTCTATCGGGCGGACGAGCAGGGCAATACGATCCCCGATTTTTCCCGGGCCGGTTATCATGGCGGAGGCGTGGCGCTGCCGGACGTGGCTGTCGTCCAAACCCTCGAACCGGTTGTCGCCGAAAGCGGCAGCACGCCGCCCGACGACGGTGAGCGCATCCAGGCCGCGCTCGATGCCGTCGCCGCGCTGCCTGCCAACGCCGACGGGCATCGCGGCGCGCTCCTGCTCGGGCGCGGTGTCTATCGCGTGGCGGATTCGCTGCACGTCCCGGGCGGGGTTGTCCTGCGCGGCGAAGGTTCCGGCGAAACCGACGCCACCGTCATCATCGCCACGGGGACAAAACGCCGCATACTTGTTACCGTGGGCGACCTCAGCCTCGGCAAACCCGCTGGCGCCATCGGCACGACGCCCGCGCATATCGGCTCGGCGGAGATCGAGGGCACGCGTCGCCGCGTGACCGACGCTTACGTGCCGTGGAGCGCGAAAGCCCTCACCCTCGAACACACCGAAAAACTCTCCATCGGCGATCGTGTGGTGGTACTCCGTCCCGGCACTCCCGAATGGATCGCCGCCATGGGTATGGATCGCATCGTGCTCACCAATCCGGGCCCGGGCCGCAAACTCCACCAGTGGAAACCCGAGGAATACACGTTCGCGATCGAGCGTTTTGTCACCGCCATCGATGCCGCTACACGCCGCGTGACGCTCGACGCTCCGGTCATGATCGCGATCGACGAACAATACGGAGGCGGCTTTCTTTACCGTGCCGAGTCACGCCGCGCCGCCGAATGCGGCGTCGAATCCCTGCGCCTGGTTTCCGAATACGAAAAAGGTCAGGAAAAAAAGGATACCGAGCACGCTACGCTGGGCATCAGCCTGACGGCGGCGGAAAACGCCTGGGTGCGCGACGTCGTCGCCCTGCATTTTAATATGGGTTTTGCCGCCGACCGCACCGCTATTTTTACGACGATCAGGGACAGCGCGTTGCTCGATCCTGTCGGTCCGATCAAGGGAGGCTATCGCTATGGCTTTAACCACCGTGGCCAGTACGGGCTCGTGGAAAACTGTCGTACGCGCAACGCCCGTCATGCCTTCGCCACGAGCTACCGGACGCGCGGCCCCAACGTGTTTCTCGATTGTGCCGCCGAGCTTTCTCACACGGATTCCGGCCCGCACGAGCGGTTCGCCATCGGCACGCTTTACGACAACATCCGGGAATCGAAGGACCTGATCGTGCAGGATCGCGGGGATTACGGCACGGGGCATGGCTGGGCCGGCGCGCAGCAGGTGTTCTGGAACTGCGAGGTCGCCGGGAACATCGTCGTACAACAACCGCCCACGGCGCAGAATTACGCCATCGGCAGCATCGGCAAGTATTCTGACGGCCGCTACCCGGACCGGCCCCGCGGCGTTGTCGAATCGCCCGATGCCCACGTGCAGCCGGCGAGCCTGTACCGGGCACAACTGGCCGAGCGGCTCGGCGCAGACTGAATGTCTGAGACTCTGTTTTCATGATACACAGTCGGCTGCTCTCAATGGTCGCCCTTGTGCGACCCGCGCGCATGCCGCACACTGCGGGTGTTGACATGCTCGCCCCGGAATCTGGCGGAAAACTTCGCGACAAGCTCAACGCCCTCGCGCACTACGGCAGCGAGTCCGCGCTCGTGCGCCTGCTCGGGGTGGCTTATGCTAGGGCGATGCTCACACTCCTCAACCTTGATACTGCCGCATCCCGATGAGCTTTTTATTTCGCTGCGTTCCGGTTCTGGCATTCGGCGCCGTTACGCTTGGCGGCGCGGTCACCCGCGCCGATGTCGAGTTCGCGCCCGGCGTGCCCGTGCTCATTGTCGGAGCACCCGGCGTCGCGGAGCAAACCGCGCTCGAACACCTCATCCGTGATCTGAAAAAAGTGCTTGGACGCGCGTCCCCCCTGGTTACCGACGCGAAAGAAATCGCGGGCAAACCCGCCCTTGTGATTCTCGCCGCACCCGAGCCGTCCGGCGACTTGAGGCGCGATCCGCGGCTCTCCGCGCCCGAAGCTCACGGCATGCGTCTGGTCCAGACCGGCGACGGTCCCCGGCTCGTGCTTGAAGGTGGTGGTGTGCGCGGGCTTCTTTACGCGATTTATGCGTTTACCGAGGAATGCCTCGGCGTGCCGCCTCTCTGGCATTGGAGCAACTGGCAGCCGCAGCCGAAAGCGGGCCTTTCGCTGCCCGACGGATTCGAGCACCTGCACCCGGCCCCCTGCGTGCGCTGGCGCGCATGGTTCAACAACGACCAGGATTTCCTTTCACCGTGGAAACAAGCCAATGGAGGGGCAAACGCCGAGGCCATGTTCGAGACGATTCTCCGGCTCAAATACAACACCTACGAAGTTGAGACGGTGGCCAATCTTGGCAAATCCTCGCCCCCTTACGAGCCAGACAGCGAGGCGCTCGCCGCGCACAAACACGGGCTGGTGATCACCACGCATCACCACTCGCCGCTCGGAGCGCGGCTTGGCCGCCGCCTGGAATACTGGAACCGGTTTTGGACCAGGATGGGCCGCGGCGGCGACATCCCGAAACTCAGTGTGCGGCATCCCGAGCCGCTCTGTGAATACTGGCGTTACCACGTCGAGACCGCAGTGCGCACAGGCTTCGAATGCGTCTGGACGATTACGTTTCGAGGCGGCGGGGACATCCCGTTCTGGCAGACATTTCCGGATGCACCGCCCGACATGCCCGCCCGCGCCCGCATGATCGAACAGATGCTGGCAAGGCAGGTCGCCATCGTGAAGGAAGTCACTGGCAATCCCGCCCCGTTGATGCGGACGACGTTCTACAATGAAAGCGCCGATCTTTTCGCAGCCGGGTTGTTGCGGCCACCCGCCGAGCCGACCTTGATCTGGAATTTCGTCGCCGCCCGCCGCGACCATTTTCCTGCCGCCGATGTGCGCGGCTTCAAGGCGCCGCCAGATCTGTTGGTCGGGTATTATTTCAACTTCCAGTTCACGTCCACCGGCTCGCACCTCGTCGCGGCGGAAGGGCCATGGAAGATGGCGGCCAACTACCGCGTGCTCGATTCGCTCAACGCTCGTCCGCTCGCCTTCACGGTTGTCAACGCCGGCAACATCCGCGAGCACGTCACCGAACTCTCGGCCAACGCCGCGATGATGTGGCGTTTTGATTTCTTCGATCCTTCCGCTTTTCTCACGGATTTCAGCGCACGCTACTTCGACGCTGTCCGTGCTCCGGAGATCGCTCGCCTGTATCACGATTATTACTACGCATTCTGGCTCCAGAAAAAGGCCGACTTGCCGGGCTTCGATCGACAGTATATTTTTCAGGATCTGCGCTATGCCCGCGCCGCCGGGATGCTGCTCAAGGCGCTGCAGGGGGACACCCGCACGGCGAATCCGCTCGATGGCCATCCGCTCGATAACCCCGATACCGGCAGCGTCGGTTATTTCCGCGTCGAGTCCGAGCCTGGCGACCACGGCCAGATCGGCGCCATCCTGCGTGGCACGGCGCAGTCCGGAGCCGCGTTTGCCGCGGTCGGCCGGGAGGCGGAGCGGTTGCGCGCGGAAATTCCGGCGCGCAACCGCTGGTTTTTCGACCAGAATCTGCGCATCCCCGCACAAGTGATGGAACGGCTCAACCTCATGCTCCACGAAATCGCCGAGGCTTGCGCCCGGCCCGCCGCTGCGCACGAGGAAGTTCTCACGCATCTCGCCGCCGCTCGCGTCGCGCTCGCCGATGCCCGCGAATTGCTGTGCTCCACCGACACCGGTGTGTTCGCGCACTGGCACGACAGCGACGAAAAATTCAACATCAACAACCTCCTCCAATTGCTCGATGCAACGGGTGCAATTCGAACCCGTGTCAGACAGAATAAGCAAAGATGAAAAAAAACACCTGTACAAGTAGAGGCTGCCTCCGGCCGTCCGACACTCGGAATGTGTGCCCGGTACATTATGAAAATCCCCATGCAAACGGGCGAGATTCTCGCGCCGATCCGGAAGCCGCGTCTGCCCGGAGAGAACGAGAGCAGCATGAAAAGCGCAGCAGCGCCGGCTCCCATGAAATACTGAATACAGAAACCATCCCGGATACTGTCGTGCTGTCAAAGACATCCCGGTAACCTGCAAACCCATGAACACTCCATCAAGACCCGTCGCCGTTTTCCTGCTGAATCCGGCTTCGATGGATCGCATTTACGGCGAGGAAGAACGCGCCGACATCAGCCGGCTGGCGGCTGTACCGCCTCCGTTGCTCACCGCCCAAACGTGGCGCGAGCATCCTGATGTCTGCCGAAGCGCCGAAGTCATTTTCTCGGGATGGGGCATGCCCTGCGCGGATGAGGAATTCCTCGCGGCGTTTCCCGCCCTGAAAGCCGTTTTTTACGGAGCCGGTTCGGTCAAGGGATTCGTTACCGACGCGCTCTGGCAACGCGGGATCATTGTCTCCAGCGCCGGCGCGGCCAATGCCGTGCCGGTCGCCGAATTTGCCGTTTCACAGATTGTCCTTTCCGCCAAACGCGTCTGGCACCTCGCAGCCGTGACGCGTGCGCGTCGCGCCTTCCCGCCGTCTGCCGACCGCGAATCGCCCGGCATGTATGATTCCACGATCGGCCTGATCTCACTGGGCACGATCGGCCGCATGGTCGCGCGGCGGCTCCAGGATTTTCATGTCCGCGTAGTCGCTTGTGATCCGCTGATCGACCCGCTCGAAGCCGCCCGTCTCGATGTGGAATTGTGTTCACTGGAGGACGTTTTCCGGCAGGCCGATGTGGTGAGTTGTCATACGCCCTGGCTGCCGGAGACCGAGGGGCTGATTCAACAAAAACACTTCGCCTCCATGAAGCCGGGCGCGACCTTCATCAACACCGCCCGCGGCGCGATCATCGACGAAAGCGGCCTGATCGCCGTCCTGCGGGAGCGTCCCGATTTGTGGGCCCTGCTCGATGTCACCTGGCCGATTCCTCCCGAGCCCGGTTCGCCGCTCCATGATTTGCCCAATGTCATGCTCACGCCGCACATCGCCGGCAGCATGGGGCCGGAATGCCGCCGCATGGGCCGCGCCATGGTCGAGGAGTTTCAGCGTTACCTGAGCGGCGCACCGCTCGGTCACGTCATTTGTCGCGAACAGGCGCTCGTCATGGCCTGATCTGATATACCCTGTTGTCTGTAGTATCTCCTCGATCGGGAACATGCCGTGGTGCCGGGGGTGTTTTTCTCCGGCCGAAATCCGGCATGGATTCGCGATCTGTTTTTCTTTTTTTTCGAAATTCCGCTTGCCGATGTTGCCAAAATGGCAACATTCTTCCCGCCTCAACCGTGCGCATCATCAAAAACAACCGATTGCAGGAACTCGCTGCCCGGCATCCGACTTGCATCCCCGCTGTCAAGCAATGGAAACGGAACATAACCCGGAACACATTTACCGATTTGGTCAGCCTGCGGAAGCTGTTCCCCCATGCCGATCAGGTTGCCGTCAAAAGCAGGAAAACCGTCACCGTCTTCAACCTCGGCAACCACTACCGCCTTGTCACCGCCATCCACTACAATCGTGCCCAGGCATTCATCCTGCGTCTGTTGACTCACGCTGAATACGACAAAAATTCCTGGAAAAACGAATTATGAAAAAAACCAGAAACAAACTCAGCTTCGAGAAACTCCCCACCACCTACGAAGGGCTGGTGAAGCTCCACATGCCCCGCCCCATCCGCGACAAGGTTGCCTATGACAACACCGTGGAAGTGCTGGACATGCTTGTGCTCCCCTATTGCGCCGGCGAGCTCAATGCCGATCAGGATGACTACGCCCAGCTGCTCACCGATCTTGTGGAAGCCTATGACAAGGAGAACGCCCCGGACGAACCGGAAGCCAGCGGGCTGGATGCGCTCAAGTATCTGATGGAAGAGCACGACATGACCGGAAGCGACCTTGCCCGGATACTCGGTGTGGACCGTTCCGTTGCCAGCCGCATCCTCAAGGGGGAGCGCAACCTGACAACCGCGCACATCAAAGCCCTGTCTGCGCATTTTGGCGCCAGCCCGGCCACCTTTCTCGACTGATGGGCCTGCGCGACTACGCAGATGCGTAATATCAGTAAAGATATGCGAAGCCGGTGAGGGCGCGGCGCCGTCCTCGCCGCTGGACACGCGCAAGCTCGCCTGTTCCAGTCAGTTCAGGCGGGACTTCGTCCCGTCCGGCGGCGAGGATGCCGCCGCTCCTTTTTGATACAACCGACTGCAACCCGGTATCAAGCAGTGGAACGTGATCCCTGCGGTGCAAATCGGGTTCGACTCCCGGGTTTTGACGGGCCTCCTCTTTCCCGGAGGCCTGTTTTTCTGTGGCGCTGCGGGGAAAAGCGCCGGCAAGCCGCTCAGCTTTTCCCGGCGCGTTCGGCCTTGCGGCGTTCGTTGCCGTTGAGGATGCGTTTGCGCAGGCGGAGGCTTTTCGGCGTGACCTCCACAAATTCGTCGGCGGCGACGTATTCGATGGCGCGTTCGAGCGACATTTTCACCGCCGGAGTGAGCTGGATGCCTTTGCCATCGCCCTGCGAACGGAAGTTGGTGAGCTGTTTCGCCTTCATCGCGTTGACCGGGATGTCTTCCTGGCGCGGGTTCTCGCCCACGATCATGCCTTCATAAACATCCTCGCCCGCTCCGACGAAGAGGCGTCCGCGTTCCTGGATGCTTTCGAGGGCGTAGGCGGTGGTGGTGCCGGCTTCGGTCGCAATGAGGGTGCCGGTCTGGCGTGTGGTGAGCTCGCCGGCCCAGGGGCCGTACTCCTTGAAAAGGTGCGACATGATGCCGTGTCCGCTGGTGGCGTTGACGAGATCGACCTCGAATCCGATCAGGCCGCGCGTGGTGATGGTGGCCTCGATCATGGTCGTGGTGTTGTGCTTCTCCATGTTCGTGATCTGGCCCTTGCGGTTGGCGAGGTTTTGCATGATCGCGCCGACGCAGTCTTCCGGCACTTCAACCCAGAGGGTTTCGTAGGGTTCCTGGCGGGTGCCGTCCTCGGCGGTGCGCTCGATGACGGTGGGACGGGAAACGAGCAACTCGAAGCCTTCGCGGCGCATCGTCTCCACGAGGACCGCGATCTGCATGGCGCCGCGGGCCTTGACGTTGAAGGCGGCGGCGGAGCCGGTGTCCTCGACGAAAATGGAGATATTGGTTTTCACCTCCTTGTAGAGGCGGTCGCGGAGCTGGCGCGAAGTCACGTACTTGCCGTCGCGGCCGACGAGCGGACCGTCGTTGACGCAGAGCTGCATCTCGAGCGTGGGCGGGTCGATGTCGGTGAAGGGCAGGGCCTTGGCGTCCTCGTTGGCGGCGAGGGTGTCGCCGATGTCGATGTCCTCGAAGCCGGAGAGGCCGACGATGTCGCCGGCGGAGGCGGTGCCGGATTCGGTGGTGCTGAGGCCGGTGTATTCGAAAACCTTGCTGATCTTGCCGCGCACACGCTTGCCGTCGGAGTGGCGGATGACCCACACGGGGTCGCCGATGCTGATGGTGCCGCCGAGGATTTTTCCGACGGCGATACGGCCGACGTAGTCGCTCCAGTCGATGTTGGAAACGAGCATGTGGAAGGGCTGGTTGGGGCGGGCGAAGGGAGGCGGGATGTGCTCGAGAATGACGTCGAAGAGCGGGGTCATGTCCTTGTTCTCGTCGGTGAGCTTGCGCTTCATGTAGCCGTCGCGGCCGGAACCGTAAACGACGGGGGCGTCGAACTGTTCCTCGGTGGCGTTGAGCTCCATGAGGAGTTCGAGCACCTTGTCATACATGCCGGCGGGGTCGGCGTTGTCGCGGTCGATCTTGTTGATGACGATCACGACCTTGAGGCCGTGGTTGAGCGCCTTGCGGAGCACGAAGCGCGTCTGGGCCTGCGGACCGTCGTAGGCGTCGACGAGCAGGAGCACGCCGTCGACCATGCGCAGGGCGCGTTCGACCTCGCCGCCAAAGTCGGCGTGGCCGGGGGTGTCCACGATGTTGATCGTCTTTTCGTGCCAGCGGACGGCGGTATTCTTGGCCTTGATGGTGATGCCCTTCTCGCGCTCGAGGTCCATGGAGTCCATGGCGCGTTCGGCGACCTGCTGGTTGGCACGGAAGGTGCCGGCTTGCTTGAGGAGCTGGTCAACAAGAGTGGTTTTGCCATGATCGACGTGGGCGATAATGGCGATATTTCGGATATTCTGGTTCATAAGCACGACAGGGCGTGGTAGCGTTTTTCGACTAAAAGGGGTCAAACGTGCCGACGCCCGGGACGAGTTTCAAGACGGATCGGCAGAAGGGGGAGGGATGTCATCGGAAGTGAGGGTGGCATGGGCATCCTTGCCCATGAAGTGGCACGGGCTTCCAGCCCGTGTTCCGGAAGGCGGCGCTTCGCGCCGTCCACGGGCAATGATGCCCGTGCCACTTTTTCTGCCAATCCGGCATTCACCACTTCCGATTACACTCCCCCCGTTTGCCGTGGAGCCGAAATTAGGGTTGAACAGCAGCGGACGCGCCGCACTGTCCGCGTTGGCCAGGTGCCATGCATGGGCAGGCGCGCGAATCCCGCCAGGACCGGAAGGTAGCAACGGTAGTGACGTTCTCCCAGTGCCGTGGAGTGCCTGGCCACTTTTTTTTACCCCGCAGGCAGGAGCGCCTTTTTCCAGGCGTCGGGCTTGAAGCCGACCAGGCCGGTGCCGTCGGACGCGAGGACGAAGGGACGCTTGACGAGGTTGCCGTTGCCGCGGAGCAGGTCGAAGGCTTCGGCCTCGGTCAGGTCGGGAAGTCTGGCCGCCAGATTCTGCGCGCGGTAATCCATGCCGGAGGTGTTGAAGAGCCGGCGGATTTCGCCGCCCTGGGCGCGGAGCATGGCGCGGAGTTCGGCGAGCGCAGGCGGCGTTTCGCGGATGGGGCGTTCCTCGAAGGCGAGGCCGTGGTCGCGCAGCCACCGGGTGGCGTCGCGACAGGTGCTGCATTTGGCGTAGGTGTAGATGACGAGCGGCGGTCTGGACATGAGGCAGGCAAGGTGGCACGGACGGCGGGGCCCGCGCCATGTTTTTTACTCTGCGGAGGCGGCTGGCGCGGCTGCGGGTTCGGGGGCGGCAAAGGCAACCTGCACGGCGCGGTTGATGGCGGGCACACGGGCGGCGCCGTGGCCTTCGTCCTCGTAAAGGTAAAAACGGGTGGAGAGTCCGCTGGCGGAGAGGGTGGCGGCGAGTTCGCGGGCGTTGTCCACCTGGCGGCGCCGGATGACCATTTCCGCGCGATGGGCGAGGCGCGGGTCGGGGCGGGGGGTCTGCTCGCTGGAACCGACGCCGATGACGAGATCGGGAACGGCCCCGGCGGCCTTGAGTGGCGGGAGCAGGTTTTTTTCGAACGCTGCCTTTTCGGAGAGGATGTGGCGGTTGGCCCACCAGATGGAGGGACTGCCGGCGACGTAGTGCCGGAAAAGGGCGGGGCGGGTGAAGAGAACGTGCAGGGTGAACAGGCCGCCGTAGGAATGGCCGAAGAGCGTCTGGCGCGCGGGGTCGATTCTGAATTCCGAGGCGATGAGCGGCTTCAGGTCTTTTTCGAGAAAATCGAGAAAACGGTCGGCGCCGCCTTGGACCGCACCGGAGAGGTCCCCGGTGTCGGAGAGGTCGGCGGCGGGCGGCGTGTAGTCTTCGGCCCGGGCGTTTTTGTTTTTTTCGTCTCCGGTGTACCCGATGCCGACGACGATGCCGGGAGTGATGCCGAAGGCGGCGGCGCGGGGTTCGGCGCTCTGGACGAGAAAGGCGGCGAGCGGGAAACTCGTATCGCCGTCGAGCGTGTAGAGCACGGGATAACCGTCGGCGGGCGGCGGGGTTTCCGGGACGGAAACGAAGATGCGGTAGGTATGTCCGGTGATGGCGGAGGGCAGGTCGAGCTGCCGGCTGCGGACGAAGGAGGGAGAGTCCTGCCAGTCGGCCGCCGGGGAAAGGCTGACCGACGCAAGGAGGACTGCTGCGGTGATGGCGGTGCGGATCGGATTCATGGCGGGAAAAGAGAGAGGAGGAACAGCGGGGTTGCCGGCGCCGGGCCGGATTGCGGTCAGGTTGAGGCTGATTTCGCAGTCCGGAGCCCGGGCCCGGAACGTGGCGGTTGCGGTTGTCGCGGGATCGCCCGTTTCGGGTTGAAGCTCCGGACTGCGGTCCAGCCGGCGTTTACCAGGCGTAGCGGAAGCTGAGCGAGACGTTGCGGCCGGAGCCATACCAGGCGACGCCGCCGCCGCCGGCGCTGGAGGTGGCGACGTAGGTCTTGTCGGCGAGGTTGCTGGCGGTGAGGGCAACCGAGGCGCCCTTGAACGAAGGGAATTTTTTCCCGAAATCGTAACGGATGGCAGCATCGAAGAGCGTGTAGTCGGGCACGCGCAGGGCGGGGTTGTTGGTGTTGTCGCCCCAGGTCTTGCCGACATAGCGCACGCCGGCGCCGACATTGAAGCCTTCGAGGAAGCTCTCGGGCAGGGTGTAGTCGAGCCAGAGGGAAGCCATGGTGTCGGGGACGGCGGTCATTTCGTTGCCTTTGTTGTTGGTGTCCTTGGTGATCTCGGAATCCATCCAGGTCCAGGTGGCGATGGCGTCGAAGCCCTTGAAGAAGGAAACGCGGCCTTCGAGTTCGACACCGCGGATGCGGACTTCTCCGGTCTGCACCTGGTAGCCGGCGTAGAGGGGGTCGGGTGTGCTGACGTTGGTCTGGGTGAGCTGGTAGACGGAGGCCGTGAAGAGCGCGTTGAGGCCGGCGGGTTTGTACTTGAGGCCGACTTCATACTGCTCGCCTTCGGTCGGGTCGAACGGGTTGCTGCCGCGGGCGGGGGCGGTGCTGCCGCTGACGGGTTCGAAGGAGGTCGAGTAGCTGGCGTAGGGGGCGAGACCGTTGTCGAAAAGCCAGGTGAGGCCGGCGCGCCAGGTGAACTTGCCGGGGTCCATCTCGCTGGTGACGCCGCTCAGGCGATTGAGGGTCTTGTTGTCGGTCCAGTCGTAGCGGGCTCCGAGGGTGGCGCGCAGGTTTTTCCAGGATGCCTGGTCCTGGAGGTAGACGCCGGTTTGCCATTCGGTGACGTCGCTGCTGCTGCGGGGCAGCAGGTAGAGAGGGTTGGTGGCGTTGCCGACGCCGGAGTAGACGGGATCGAAGATATTGATCGGGGGCACGGCGCCGGGGCCGGTTTGCAGGCGGTTCTCGCGGTTGACGTCGTTCCAGTCGGTATGGAAATAGTCGATACCGGCGAGCACGGCGTGGGCGAGGGGGCCGGTGTCGAAGTTGGCCTGGAGATGGGTGTCGACGGCGAAACCGTCGGATTCCCCGGTGCCCCACATGAAGCGGCGGGGCCACATGCCGGTGGTCGTGTTGACGGCGCCGACCCCGCCGACAACGGCCTTGTAGTCGGTCTCGACGTGGGTGTAGCGGAAGTTTTGCCGGAAGGTGAAGGTGTCGTTGAGGATCTGCTCGAGGGCGTAGCCGAGGGAATACTGGGTGCGGTCGTAGTTGTTCCAGTCGGGTTCGCCGAGGAAGGTGGAGGGGCTGATCTTGCGGCCGTTGACGGAATGGAGGGTGCCGTTGGCGGGGAGGAACTGGTAGGTGGAGCCGCCGGAGTCGTCCTGGTACTGGGCGAGGAAGGTGATGCTGGTCTTTTCGGTGGGGTTCCACGAAAGGCTCGGCGCGAAGAAGGTGCGCCGGAGTTCCGTGTGATCCACCTCGGCGTCGCCGTCGCGGACGAGGCCGACGAGGCGGAACTGGACCTTGTCGCTGGCGGGAGAGGCCCCGCCGATGTCGAGGGTGCCCTGCACGGTGTTGTGGCTGCTGGCCTGGACACCGATTTCGGTGTGTGATTCCACGGAGGGACGTTTGCTGACGGAGTTGACGAGACCGCCGGGGGAGACCTGGCCAAAGAGGACGGCCGAGGGGCCTTTGAGGACCTCGATGCGCTCGAGGCCGAAGGTGTCGAACTGGGCCCGGGTCCACTGGCCGCCGTTGAGGGTGCGCAGGCCATCGAGATAGACGTTGTTGCTGCCACCGCTGTCGCTGGCCTTGAAGCCGCGGATGGTGAGGGTGTCGTTGCGGCTGTCGATTCCCTGGAATTCGGACTGCACGCCGGCCACGTAGCTGACCGCTTCGGTGAGGCGCTGGACACCGCGTTTGTCCATTTCGTCACGGGTGACGATGGTGAGCGACTGGGGAATCTCGACCAGGGAAGTGTTGGTCTTGGTGGCGGTGGCCGTGCGCCCGGCAACGAAACCGGAAACGCTGGCAAGGGCGTTGTCCTGCGGACGGTCACCGGTGACCTCGATACCGGGGAGAACGGTGGCCTGGTTGGCGGAGCCGGCCGGAACCGGGGATGACGAGGAGGCAGGATCGCCGTCAGCGGGGGCTGTGGCGGACGGTGTGCCGTCGGAGTCGCCGGCGGTCGCCGCCGCTACGGGCAAAACCGGTGCGCCGAGCAGGCACGCCAGAAGGAAAATCGGGTTGCGGGTGTGTTTGGTAATCATGACGGGAATCCTGGTTCGTATGAGGGAGTGCATAACGAATCACTTGAATTGGAGACTCATTCTCAAATAAAGAAAAAAAGTCCCGATTCCCGATTATTGGCAGGTGATATCCGCTCAGTTGGTCTTGCTGGCGATGACGAGGACGCCGGCGAGGATCAGGGCGCCGCCGGTCCAGTGGGTCCAGGTGAGGCGTTCGCGGAGGAAAACGGCGGCGAGGACGATGGCGAAGACGACGCCGAGTTTGTCCACGGGGGCGACGCGCGAGGCTTCGCCGAGTTGCAGGGCGCGGAAGTAGCAAAGCCAGGAAAGGCCGGTGGCGAGGCCGGAGAGAACGAGAAAAAGCCAGGTGCGGCGGGAGAGGGTGGCGAGTTCGCGGACCGGCGCGGGCGCGGCGGCGAGGGCCACGGCCCAGGCGAAGACGAGGATGACCACGGTGCGGATGGCGGTGGCGAGGTGCGAGTTGACGCCGGCCACGCCGACTTTGGCGAGGATGGCGGTGAGGCCGGCGAAGAAGGCGGAGAGGAGAGCCCAGAGGAACCAGTTCATTGGTCGGTCGATGAGGGAAGAGGGAGGAAGGTCGGCTGGCAGGCGGGCGCTCTTGCGCGGATCACGCGCTGATGACCAGCGGGCAGTCGAAGCAGGGGTGGCGCTGCACGCGGACTTCGTGGCTGAAAGCGTGGCGGAGGGTGTCCTCGCGGAGCACGGCGTCGGGCGTGCCGCAGGCCGTCACGCGGCCAGCCGTGAGAAGCGTGATGGTGTCGGCATAGCGGGCGGCGAGGTTGAGGTCGTGCAGGACGGCGAGCACGGCGGCGCCGCGGTCGCGGGTGAGGGAACGGGCGATTTCCAGAACCTGGTTCTGGTGATGCAGGTCGAGGCTGCTGGTGGGTTCGTCGAGAAAGAGCAGCGGGCGGTGGTCGGGCGAGGCGGCGTCGTCGGGATGGGCGTCGCCGGGTGTGACTTGGGCGAGCACGCGGGCGAGGTGGACGCGCTGCTGCTCGCCGCCGGAGAGCGTCAGGTAGTTGCGGTCCTCGTAACCGGCGAGGCCGACGCGGTGCAGGCAGTCGAGGGCAATGGCGACGTCGGCGTCGGTCTCGATCTGGTTGCGTTGATGCGGTATCCGGCCGAGGAGCACGACTTCGAGCGCGCGGTAGTCGAAGTGGAGTTCGGTGTGCTGGGCGAGCACGCCGCGACGGCGGGCGAGGTGGCGCGCGCGGTGCCGGGCGAGCGGGATTTGCCAGAGCTCGATCTCGCCGGCGGTCGGATGGAGTTCGCCGGTGAGGAGCTTGAGGAGCGTGCTCTTGCCCGCCCCGTTGCGGCCGATGATGGCGTGGAATTCGCCGGGGCGAAGCGTGAGGTCCACGTCGGCGAGGAGCGTCTTGCGGCCGGCGTCCACGGTGTAGGCGAGGCCGCGGGCGCTCAGTACATGGGAGGCGGTGGTCATGGCGTGCCGAGGCTTTTTTTGCGGAGGAGGAGGTAGAGGAAGAAGGGGGCGCCGATGGCGGAGGTGACGATGCCGATGGGCAGCTCCAGCGGGCTGACAATGGTGCGGGCGGCGAGGTCGGCAAGGACGAGCAGGAGCGCGCCGAGGAGGGCGGAGGCCGGGAGCAGGAGGCGGTGGTTGGGGCCGCGCCAGAGGCGTATCAGGTGAGGCACGACAAGGCCGACGAAACCGATCATGCCGGTCATGGCGACACTGGAACCGACGCCGAGGGCGACCATGGCGACGATGATCCACTTGGCGGCTTCGACCGGGATGCCGAGGTGGCGGGCGTTGGCCTCGCCGAGGAGGAGGGCGTTGAGCGTGCTGGCGAGGAAGGGCATCACGCAGAGGCAGAGGAGGATGGGAGGGGTGGCGCTGAGGACGGATTTCCAGGTGGCGCCGCCGAGCGAGCCGAGGAGCCAGAAGGTGATGGCGCGCAGTTGTTCCTCGTCGGAAAAATAGGTGAACAGGCCGGTGCCGGCGCCGCAGAGGGCGTTGATGGCGATGCCGGCCAGCAGCATGGTGGCGACGTTGGTGCGGCCATCCTTGCGGGCCAGCGTGTAGATCACGCTGATGGCGGCGACGCTGCCGGCGAAAGCGGCGACGGGGAGCGTGTAGAGGCCGAGAAAACTGAAGCCGAGGACGATGGTGGCGGAGACGGCCAGGGAGGCTCCGCTGGAGACGCCGAGCAGGCCGGGGTCGGCGAGGGGATTGCGGAAGAGGCCTTGCAGGGCCGCGCCGGAGACGGCCAGGGCCGCGCCGACGAGCACGCCGAGGACGACGCGGGGCAGGCGGATGGCGTGGAGCACGGCGGCTTGCTGGTCGGCGAAAGCGAGCTTCGGATGGAGCGCGGCGAGCGTCTCCGCCGGAATGCCGAGCTTGTGGAGCAGGATGGCGATGACCTGCAGGGGGCTGATCTCGACGGCACCGATGCCGGTGGAGACGATCATCGCAATGACAAGGAGCGCCGCAAGGACGAGGAGGACGGGCCAGCGACGCGGTCGCGCCACGCCGGGATGGGCAGCGGGTGTGGCGGACCGGACCTGGTCACGGGTCGAGGATGGTGACATGTTGGCGGCGAAAGTGGCGTCGGGCTCGATTGTACAGGTGAAAACGGAGCACGTTGACGGCCCGACGCCGAACACTCAACAAGCCAGATCCCGGGAGAGGGAAATTTTTATTCCGGATAGAGATCGCGGTGGAGTTTTTCGACGTGGTCGAGGTAGCGGGTGCCGATCCAGCGGATGCTGCTGTCGACCGGGTAGATGGCTTTGTCGCGGCCGGCCGGGGTGTCCGCCACGCCGGGCAGGGTGAGGATGTTGTCGATGGTGAAGCCGCGTTGCAGGACGATGATGACGTCGGGGGCGAGGGGGGCGAGCGTCTCGGGTGAGACGGGCGTGTTTTCGGTGGCGGTGGAGGCGTAGCGCGCGCCGGCCA
Organism: Opitutaceae bacterium TAV5; assembly: GCA_000242935.3. NCBI lineage: Bacteria > Pseudomonadati > Verrucomicrobiota > Opitutia > Opitutales > Opitutaceae > Opitutaceae bacterium TAV5. The sequence continues at coordinate 7,167,457 of CP007053.1, read as the reverse complement.
GCTCGACCAGCCGGGCGGGACCGCTGCCGGCTCCGTAAAAGATGCTGTTGGTGGCGCCGCGCCGGTAGATGAAGAGGACGTTTTTCTTTTGGGTGATCCTGGCGTTGGCGGCCTGGAGACGGGCGAGGCGGGCGTCGATCGCCTGGGTCAATTCCCTGGCGGCGGCTTCCTTGTCGAGCAGGGCGCCGATGGCGGCGAGGCGGCGTTTGAGACCCTCGATGCCGTCCTTGGAGGAGTTTTCGAGCACGAGCACGGCGAGGCCGGCGGCGCGCAGCTGCGTTGCCGGTTCCGCCCGCAGGGCGTCCTCGGTGGCGAGGACGAGATCGGGCTTGAGCCGGGTGATGGCCGCGACGTCGGGGCGGTAGGGATGACCGAGGTTGGCGATGGTCTCGCCACCGAGGAACTCGGCGGCGGAGCTGTCGGCTCCGATGACGAGAGCGGCGGCGTCGAGGTCGCGGAGAATCTCGGCGGAGGAGCGGTTGAGGACGACGATGCGCCTGGGACTGTCAACCGTCACTTCCACGCCGTCGGCGCCCTGGACGGGAGCCGCGCGCAGGGTCAGGCCGGAGAGAAGAAGCAGCAGGAGGATGCGTTTTTTCATGATGAGGATTTGGTTGTTTTGTCGGTGGTGGAAAAATGCAGGAAGAGGGCCGCGGACAGCAGGAGGAGGGCGCGTGCAAGGGCGAAGCCGGGAGTGGCGGCCCAGGCGAAAAGAGGCCGGCCGAAGCAGCCGCAGCTAATGTCGAGGCCGCGGACGAGCGCCTGCCCGAGGGCGAGGACAAACAGGGCAGTGATTGCCACCGCCAGGGGGCGAAAAACCTCTCGCCACCGGTTGGCGAGCAGCCCGGCGCCGACGAGCAGTTCGAGCCAGGGGAAGACGGCGGCAGTCAGGCGCAGCAGCGAATCGGGCAGGGGCAGGCGATAGGCGAGCAGGTCGAGATAAAACTCCCGGGTGGCCGCCAACTTGGTCAGACCGGCCCAGAGCAGGAGCAGGCCAAGCGCGAGCCGGGCGAAAAGCACCCCGAGGCGCATGCGAGGCGTGGGGAGGTTTGTGGCCGCCGGTCGGTGTGGCTCAGTTGTCGGAGAGGACCGGCTCATGGTTCTACCGGGACGATTTCCAGGCGCGGAGGCGTGTCGCGCTCGGGGAAAAAAACACGTCTGGCCCGCAGGGCGTCGGTCAGCAGGCCGGCGGCGATGGCCAGCAGCAGGACGAGGCCAAGCCTGCCGATTCGGGACCGGATACCGGGCGCACGTCCCGGCGCGGCGGAGGAGGCGGCGGGAACGGTCATTTTTCCAGCATCTGCCCGATGGCGTTGGCAAAATAAGCGGCGGATTCGTAGCCTTTGATTCTTGCCTGAACGTAGCGCCCGTCGGGGGTGCGCTTGCGCAGGAGAAAGTAGGGGGTGGCGCCAACACTCAGGTGGGTGAATTCGGCGTGGTCGGCGGCGACTTCCCGCTGGTTGGTTTCGTCGCGGGCCCAGCGTTCGATTTCGGCCGCATCGGGACCGCCGGGGCGGGCGAGGGCGGCGAACAGCCCGGACGCGGGCCGGTGGGCCTCGCGGAAGAGCGAGTCCGCGAGTTCCCAATAGAGGCCGGCGCGAAGGGCTCCGCGGGCAATGGCGAAGGCGGGCGCATTTTGCTCGTCGGCTTTCGGGGCGTTGACAACCACCCAGCGGACGAGGCCGGTGTCGATGAAGCGTTTCCTGATCGTGGGAAACTCGCGTTCGTGAAAGGCCTGGCAGTGCGAGCAGAGGAAGCTGGTCAGCTCGATCACTACCAGCGGGGCGTCGGCCGGACCCAGCGTCGGGCGTTCGGCGGGGCGGAAAGGAGGACCCAGTTGCGGGTCAATGGCCGCCGGGGGGGCGCCGGCGGCGTTGTCCGCCCGCGCATGGCTCCCGGCCAGCAGGAGAGCGGCGAGAAAGGGAAGGATTTGTTTTCGAAGGGAAACAATCATGCTTTTTCGGGAGGAATGGCGGAAGGAGGATGCGGTGGATACAAGGAAGGGAAAAACGCAGTCCGCACCCGGGGAATGCGGACCGCGGCGGAGGGAAGGCTCAGAAGCTGGCCTTCACTCCGGCCCAGATACGGGCGCCATCGATCGTGTAGCTGGATTCTTCGTAGCTGATCTGCTTGTCGAAGAGATTCATGACGCCTCCGTAGAGGGTGAAGGTCTTGTTCAGCTTCCAGGAGCCGCCGATATCGACGGTGGCGTAGTCGGGCGCGGGACTCGCCGCGGCGGCGGAGCCCGAGTTCGTGACGATGTCACCAGCGGGCACCGATTCCTTGCCCCGGTAGATCACCCGCACGTAAGCGGTGTAAGGCCTGGTCCTGGGACGCCAGTTCAGCGAAAGGCTGGCTTGTTTCTCGGGCAGGTCGTTCAGCGAACCATGCCGGTTATTCCGGGTGTCATCGATTTTGGAGTCGAGCAGGGTTCCCGTGAACTTCAGCGCGAGGGATTCGGTCAACGGCACGTCAAGCGTTGCCTCCAATCCCCGGATTTCCGCTTCGTCCACATTGGTGTAAGTGGTGCTGCCGGCGGGAGCCCCGGTTTCGCACCAGGCTCCACTGCCGACGCAGGGGACGCGCATGATCTTGTCATTGAAGTTGGTCTGATAGGCCGTCACACCCAGTTCCACGCCAACCGGGAATTTGTAGATGAAGCCCAGTTCGTAGGTGCGGGAGGTTTCCGCATCCAGGTCGGAATTGCCGTAAATGCTGCCTCCCCGGCTGCTCGATCCCCAGTCCTCGATGGTCTGGCGCAGGTCGGGGGCGCGGAAGCCGTAGGACACGCCGGCCTTGACGGTGAGGGCGGAGGTGGGCGTATAGACGCCATAAACACGCGGCGTCCAGTGGGCGCCATAGAATTCGTCATCGTCCATGCGCAAGCCGCCGGTGAGGGCGAAGCTGTCGAAGATCCGCCACTCGTCATCGGCAAACAGAGCCCAATTGGTGTGGTCGGTGCTGTCCGAGGCCGTGTTGTTCAGCTTCTGGTTCGCATCGGTCAATTTCTGGAGGCGGTAGAAGAGGCCGGTGTTGACGGTATTGCGTCCGGGAAGAGGAATGATGAACGAAGTCTGCCCTGTGAGGTTGCCGAGTTCCTTGTCGAAGGTCCCGGAATTGCTGGGCGTCTTCGCCGTGGCATCTTCGTATTGGACATAGCTTTCGGAGGTGGCCCAGCCCCAGTTGCCGGAGTGGCTGACCGCATACACCATGCGCTCCTGCTCGCGCTCCGTCAGGGAGTCGCTCAGGGCCAGGGACTTGCCGGGGGTGGAGATCGTCTCCTGCTGGTAGTGGCTGACCTCGAAGATCAGGCTATGGTCGTCCGACACCTTCCAGGAGAGCTTGGCGGTCAGGCTTTCATCTTCACGCTTGGGGGAGCCGCCGATGTAGTCGCTTTCCTCCGTGCGGGCGACGGAGCCGGAGAGCTGGAGGCCCAGCTTGCCGGCGATCAGGGGGCCGGAGACGTAGAAGTTGGAATCCAGGATGGTGCTGCCATCGGAGGAAAACGGAACCGTGGCATTGGCGCGGACGCTGCCGCCCCAGCGGTCGGCGACGCGCTTGGTGATGACATTGATCACGCCGCCCATCGCATCGGAACCGTAGAGCGAGGACATCGGGCCGCGGATGACCTCGATGCGCTCGATGGTTTCCAAAGGCGGGAGTTGGTTGCCTTCGCTGACGTAGCCGGCATTGTCGTTGCCCCGGGGAAGGCTGGTGCGGCTTTCGCGCGAGCTGAGGCGTTTGCCATCCACCAGGATCAGGGTGTATTTCGCATCCATGCCGCGGATCGAGATGTCCTTCGAATTGCCGGAGCCGGGAACCACGGTGACGCCGGGGATTTCCATCAAGGCGTCGGTCACTTCGCGGTAAGGCAGAGCTTCGAGCTGCTCGTGGGTGACGACGCTGATCGAGGCGGGGGCATACTTGACCTCCTGCTCACGGCCGGCGGCGGTGATGACGAGTCCGTCGAGAGTCACCGCGGGTTCATTGGACTCCGCCGCCGGAGAGCCGGCTGGCGGAGTTTCGATGACCTCGACCTGCGGTGCCGCAGACGGGGTTGTATCAATTCCGGAGGCCGAAGGAGAGTCGGCTGCCAGTACAAGGCCGGTGAACCCGAGGAATATACCGATACGAAGCCCTTTTCGGGCGAGGGAATATGAGTTGAGCTGGTAATTGCTATCCATGATCAACTCTGAAAACAAGACTCAGTCTCGACAAGGAACCAGCCCGATGACTGTCCATTCGCGGCAAAATCCATTCAATCCGGAGCACAAGGCCGTTTTATATTGCCATATGTTGGCAGCAGGTAAATGCGGTCGGGGAATTCGCCGGTGATCTGGCCGGTGTCATGCCGCCGGCCAAACGGATCAGGCGGGATGCCGGCCTCTCGTATATCCGGGAGGGTGCTTCGTATGTTTCTTGAAGAAGCGACCGAAGTTGGAGGGGGGGTTGAAGCCGAGTTGATACGCGATTTCGCTGATGGTCAGCGTGGAGTAGTGAAGCAGGCGACGGGCCTCGAGCAGGAGGCGATGGGAGATCAGGTCGTTGGGGCTGCGTCCGGTACTCTGGCGCACCGCGCGCGAAAGCGTGGAAACCGAGACCTGCATCAGGGCGGCATAGTCTTTCACCCGGTGCTTTTCGGAAAAATGGTGTTCGACCAGCAGGGAGAATTCCCGGGACAGGTGCTTGGCGGCGGCCTCCGGTTCTTCTCCGGAAGTCCGGTTTTCGGCATGGCGGGCGCACTGGATGAGGATGAACTCGAGCAGGGCTCTCAGGCCGTGGTCCCGGTAAGGGCCCGGGCGTGTATATTCCCGCAGCATGCTTTGGCAGGCCTGGTCGATGCCCTCCCGATCTTCCGGGGGCACCGGGATGATCGGCCGGGAGGTAGCGGGATCGAGAAACGGGAGGCCGGCGTGTTCGCCAGCCAGAGCCGGGCGCGAGGCGAAAAGACGTGTATCGAAGGCGATGATATACCCGCGGACATCCTCGGAAAAATCCCATGTATGCACTTGGCCGGCAGGGATAAAGACGAGCGTGCCAGGCTCCACATCGTAAACTTCGAAATCGCTGTGGTGGCGGATCTGCCCTTCGGTAAACCAGAAAATCTCGAAGAAGTCGTGACGATGGTGATCCATGAACACGGGTTTCCTGTATTTCGCCGCGAAAGCACGAATGGCGCAGAGGCCGTCAAGGCAACCCGGCAGGCGGGGAATGTTCCGCCTGGCTACCCGGGGACGGCGTGCCTGTGGCCGACGAACCGGAGCGGAATATTCAAAAACGGGACGGGAAGCATGCACGATAGCCAAATGACAGGAAACGGAACCAGGACCCAATCCCGGGACCCAAAAGCAAAAACCATGCGAGCCTTCCCCGCGGTGCAGCAGAAAGAGAGGAAAACCCGGGAGGCCGGAGAGCCCGGTCTCCGGAGTCACTCCCGGTCAGGTCGCCCTGCTTCCGGAAGCGGGAGCAAAACGGGACCGGCAGGGATTGAATCCGCGAGGTTTCGTTTTTATGTCCGTGAGGAGTGGACTCTCTCCACTGCCCGCATGGCGCGTTGAGGCTGCGCGGAGGTGGAGAGAGCAAGGGAGGCGGTGGAGGGATTACTTCGACTCCGGGTAGAGCTGGCGGTGGAGTTTTTCGATGTGGTCGGGGAAGCGGGTGCCGATCCAGCGGATGTTGTTGTCCACGGTGAAGGCGGCGCGGTTTTTGCCGGCCGGGGTGAGGTTGACACCGGAGATGGCGAACACGGCATCCATGTTGCCCATGGCGGCGACGCCGCGTTCGAGCAGGATGAGGGCGTCGGGCGAGGCTTGCACGAGGGCTTCGGCGGTGAGGGGTTTGGTGCCGGTGGTGAAGTCGGCGGCATTGCGCGCGCCGGCCAGCTCGATCAGCCAGTGGGAGCCGGTGTTGCGGCCGTAGATGAAGGCTTTGCCGGGGCCGTGTGTGTAGAGGAAGAAGACGTTTTTCTTTTTCGCAACCTTGGCGTTGGCGGCTTCGATGGCCGCCATCCGGGCGTCGATTTTTTCGACGATGGCCCGGCCCTCGGCCTGTTTGTCAAAAATGGAGGCGACAACGGCGACGCGGCGTTTCAGTCCTTCGATGCCATCCTGCGCGGAAGGTTCGAGGACGAGCACGGAAAGGCCCGCGGAACGGAGCTGCGCGGGGGCGGGGTCGAGCAGCACGTCGGCGGTGCCGAGCACGAGGTCGGGTTTGGCGGCGATGATGGCCTCGATGTTGGGACGGTAGGGGTGGCCGAAGTTGGCGATCCCTTTTTCCGCCGCATCGGGAATGATGCCATGCGTGGCGACATCCGTGCCGACGATGCGGGAGGCTTCGCCGAGATCCTGGAGAATCTCATAGTTGGATGTATTGAGAGACACGATACGACGGGGATTGTCGATGGTGACGGTGACGTCGTCGTGGCTTTTCAGGGAAAGGCCGAAAACGGGAAGGCTGAGCGCCGGAAGGAGGAGGGCGGTTAGTATGGTGCGGTGCATGATGTTGGTGACGGGAGGGAGGAAAAGAACAGGGGGAGAAGGGCGTTATGGGCGGGATTGCCCCGGCTGGCCGGTGCGGTCGGCGATGAGGGTGACGAGGCGCTGGTTTTCCAGATCGAGGGTGCGACGGGCGACCTGCGCCTCCTCGAGTTTTTGGGCGGCTTCGAAGACGGCGATGCGGGTGGCTTCGCGGTCTTTTTTGAGTCGGGCGAGCTGTTGTTCGCGTTCGGCGACGGTGGTCTTCAGGGTCGCCACTTCGGCTTCGAGGGCGGCCGTCTCTTCGGCGATGCGGCGACTGTCGGCTTCCCATCTGGCGATGCGTTCGGCTTCGCGACGGGCTTCCCCGGCGGCGCGTTCGGCGGCGCGACGTTCGGCGTCCTCGCGGGCTTTTTTTTCCGCGACGGCGCGCTCGGCGGCGGCGGCGGCTTCGATGCGTTGCTGCTCCGTCTGGCGGGCCAGCTCGGCGGCGGCGGCGTCCTGGGTGTACTGCCAGAAAAGCCCGCCGAAAATGGCGAGGAAGATGACGGGAACGATGATGTAAAGGCGGTTCATCGAATTGCGGAATGCGGATTGCGGAGTGCGGATTATGGAGCGACGGGCGCGGCCGCGGTGAGGCGGGTGGCGGTGGCGGCGAGGCGGGTCCGGTCTTGCCGGGCCTCGGCGAGGTAGCCGGTGAGGAAGGCCTGTTCGGCGGCGATCGCCTTGAGCTCGCGCTGGTATTTTTCGAGGGCGTCGGCCTCGGGCGGGATGTCCTTCTCGAGGCGCTGGAGGGTGCGGACGAGCTGGTCGCGCTGGCTGCCGGCCTGGTCGCGGCGGGCGAGGGCGGCGTCGCGGGCGGCCTCGCGTTCGCGGCGGCGGGCTTCGCGTTCCTCGCGCTCGCGTTTCCGTTTTTCCTGGGCGGCGATGGCTTCGGCATACGCGATGCGGCGGGCCTCCTGCTCGGCGGCGATGCGCTGGCGCTGCTCCTCGATGCGCGCGGCGGCTTCGGTGCGCTGGCGTTCCTTCCAGGTGGCGGCGTGCCGCCAGTAAAAGCCGGCAAAAACGGCGAGAGCGAGCAGGGGCGCGACAGTGTAGAGTGCCGAGGGTCGAAGGCTGAAGGCGGATGATTTGGCGGGCGGGCGGATCATTGGTAATCGGGTGTTTTTTCAGCTTTCAGTTTTTCAGTCCTTCGGTCTTTTCCGTGAGGGCTGCTTTCAGGCGGGCGAGTTCTTCGGGGCGGGAGTCGGGAAACGTGGCGGCGAGATCGACGGCCCTGGCGGCCTCGTCGTAGCGGGCGAGTTCCCAGGCGAGGAAGGCAACCCAGGTGTGGGCGAGGCCGGGTTTTTCGACAGAGCCTTTGGCGAGGCCGGCGCGGGCGGTGGCGAGGGCCTGGTCGGGATGGCCGGCGCTGTAGAGAAGCTGGCTGGCCTGGAGGTCGAGCTGGCCTTCTTTCGGGAAACGGGCGGTCGCGGCGGCGTAGGTTTCGAGGGCGCGGTCGGGGCGCTCGATGCCGAGCCAGGCGGCGGCGAGAAGCTCGTAGTTGCGGCGGGTTTCCTCGATGCGGCCGTCGCGCAGGCCGGCTTCGAGGAGGGCGATGGCGTGTTCGGGTGAGCCGAGGTTGAGGTAGAGGCCGACGAGGTTCTGGTTGTCTTTCGGGGTGTCGAGCGCGCCGTGTTTTTGTGCGCGTTCGATGGCATGGATGGCCCGGAAACTGGCGGAGCGGGCGGCGGAGGGGCGGTCGGGTTCGCCGGCGGCGGCCACGGCGGCGACATTGAGCCAGGCGCCGGCGAGCTGGCTCCAGTAGCCCTTGTTGGCGGGGGCGACGGCGACGAGGCGTTCGAGCGTTTCGGCGACTGCGGCGGGGTGGCCGAGTTGCTGGTGGGCGGCGAGGAGGATGACAAAAAATTGTTCGCCGGGGACCGCGGTGAGGGCGAGGCCGCGCCCGGCGGCGGCGAGGGTTTCGCTGAGGATGGCCTTGTCGGGCGCGGCAGGATCGGCGGTGGCGAGCGCGTAGAGCAGCGAGGCGAGGAAGGACTGGTATTCCGGAGTCGGCGGCGTGGGGGGAGGGGGGGCGGTTTGCCGGAGATAGTCGAGGGCGCGCCGGTAGCCGGCGCGACGGTCGGCGGGCGTGGCGGTGGCGGGCAGGCCGGAGGCGAGGGTGTAGTGGAGCTGTGCGAGGGTGCGGAGAACGTCGAGGCGGGTGGCGGGCGTGAGCCAGGCGGCTTCGCGGGGGGCGCGGGCGGTGTGGGTGGCGTCGAGCGCGAGGATGTTTTCGAGCGGCGGGATGGCGGCGGCCCAGGCGCTTTGCGAGAGGAGCATCTGCGCCTGGAGTTGTTGCAGGACGAAGCGGTCGTAGGTATCGGGTTTGGTATCCGGGAGGAGGCTGGCGATGAGCGCGAGCGCGGCGGGGTAGTTTTTGGCCTCGGTGGCTTCGCGGAGAGGGCCGAGTTTTTCGGAGAGCGCGTAGCTGACCTCCGGCGCCGGGGCGTCGGCCCGGCAGGGAAGGCCGGGCTGAAGGCTGAAGACCGAAAAGAGAAGGGCCACGCGAACGAGCGTCGGAAGGGAGGAAGATGTCATGGCGCGTCTCCCAGGTTGAAGGTGAGGGTGATCTGGACGTTGGACGTGTTGACCGCGGCGCCGCCCTTGCGGCCGGGTTTGAATTTCCAGCGCTGGATCGCCTGGAGGACGGGTTGCTCGAATCCGGGATGACTGCTGCGGAGGACGCGGGGCGCCCGCACCTCGCCGCGCGAATCGACCACAAACGCCACGAGCACCGAACCGGAAACGCCTTCGCGGCGAAGCTGGTACGGGTACTCGGGTCGGATTTGCATGATCGGCACGGGCTTCTGGTCGAGAGAGCCGAAGTCGAACAACGTGCCGAGTCCGCCGGGCCCGGCGGTGCCGCTGCCGGGGCGTCCGGCGGGCACCGCGATCAGGCCGGTGGGGACGGACGGGCCGGGCGGGGGCGGCGGCTGGATGTTTTGCACGAAGGCGGTGGGATCGACGACGACGCTGGGAGTGTCGATCAGCGAAGGGGGCGCAACGGCGTCGGGCGCTCCGCCTCCGGCCTCGGTTTCAGTGTAGTCGACGGTTTCGGGTTCCTCGGGCTCCTCGGGCGGCGGGAGCATGACCTCGAGCGTGGGGATTTCTTCGACCGGCGGCGGCGCGGCCGGCGTGGAGCGCCACTGGCCGCTGAAGGCGAGGCCGGCGTGGAGCGCCACGGAGACGAGGAGAGCGATGAGCAGGTCGCGGGACACGGAGAAATGCGGAATTCGGAATGCGGAGTGCGGATTGACTGAAAGAGGAGGAGCCGTGCGGGTCGGATTCGGTTGCGGTTTTGCGCGCCTCACCGTCCGGTGGCGCGCCAGGCGGTTTCGACGGACACCTGGCTGATGCCGGCGAGGCGGACGTCGTCGAGAATGCGGATGAGGTTGCCGTAGCGGGCGAGGTCGTCGCTGGACACGAGGACGCGCGGGCTCGCGGCGGTGGCGCGGTAGTGTTCGAGGCGCGGACGGACTTCGGCGAGCGGGATGAGTTCGCGGTTCCAGTACGCGCTGTCGTTGGCGGAAACTTGCAGGATCACCGCTTCGTCGTCGGCCGGAGGCGTGGGCGCGGTCTGCGCCTGCGGAAGCGTGACCGGGAGGGACTGGATTTTGTTGAGCGAGAGGGTGAAGAGGACGAAGGTGGCCAGCAGGAAAAAGATCACGTCGATCAGCGGGATGATCTCGATGCGGGCCTTTTTGGCCGGAGCGGCAACGGTGGCGGCGGGTTGCTGGAAAAGGGAGGACACGGCGGAGATGGCGGACAGGGAGCGAGGCGCGTACAGCGGAGGATTACGGTGCGGCTTCGGTTGCAGAACGGATGCGGGTTTCGAAATGGACGCGGGTGAAGCCGGCCTTGCGGGCTTCATCGACGACGTAGCGGACTTGGCTGCAGAGGGCGTTTTCGTCGCCGTTGATGAGGATGCGGGCGTCGGGCGTGGTCTGGCGCAGGGCCTGGAGCTCGGCGAGAAACTGGTCGAGGGTCAGCGGACGTTTGTCCCAGCCGAGCGAGCCGTCGTCGCGGATGGTCAGCGTGACGGCATGCGACGGGTCGCGGGATTCGCCGCTGGCGGCGGCAGGAAGCGTGACCGGAAGACCGCCCGACTTGTTGAGCGAGAGGGTGAAGAGGACGAAAGTGGCCAGCAGGAAAAAGATCACATCGATCAGCGGGATGATCTCGATACGGGCCTTGCGTGGCGCCGGCGCGGCGGCGGAGGACTGGAAAATGGCGGACAACGTCTGGAATGCGGAATTCGGAATGCGGAGGGCGGAGGACGGAATGAGTGAAACCGGGGGGGGAGGGGGTCAGCAGTCGGCGCTCTCGTTTTTCTTGAGGATGAGTTCGAGGGCGTTGGCGGCGTCGGAGATGGCGTGGCGGGCCTGCTCGATGCGGGTGTTGAGGACGTTGAACGGCAGCAGGCCGATGATGGCGATGCCGAGGCCGCAGGCGGTGGCGATGAGGGCTTCGCCGACGCCGCCGGTGATCTGGCCGGCGTTGGCGGCGATGTCGCCGCTGCCGAGCGCGCCGAAGGTGTTCATCATGCCGGTGACCGTGCCGAGCAGGCCGAGCAGCGGCGCGATGGTGATGCAGGTATCGAGGACGGCGATGCCCTGCTGGTAACGGGTGAGCTCCTGGTTGGCGGCGCGGGTGAAGGCGTTGGAGAGCGAGTGTTCGCGGTGGGTGAGCGCGTAAACGAGGATGCGGGCCACGTAGTCGCGGCTCTGGCGGCCGAAGGCGACGGCTCCCTCCGCATCGCGCGCCTCGACTTTTTCCAGCATGGCCTCGACCACCTCGGGCTGGCGGCGGCCGTTCTCGCGGATGAGGAAAATCGCGCGCTCGATGACCGCCGTTACCGCGATGAACGAGACGAGCAGGATCGGCCACATGATCGGTCCGCCGTGGGCGAAAAGCTCCATCGGGGACTTGCCCATGAGAAATGCCAGAGTGCAGGTGGTAGCCATAAGAGTATCGAAACGGTATCAGTTGAGACGGAGTTTCAATAAAAAACTCCAAAACCGGAACGATTGTCATCCGCTTGCGGATTCGCTGGCAAATTTGTTCCGGACCGGGGCCGAACAATCGCTTGACGACCGGCGATAAACCGGAACTGTCTTCCGCTCCACTATACGCCCTCATCGTCTAGCGGTTCAGGACAGATCCCTCTCACGGATCAGACCGGGGTTCGAGTCCCCGTGGGGGTACCAGGTTTTAAAGTAAAAGTCCCGGAAGCCTTTCCGCTTCCGGGACTTTTTGTTCATGCGGCGGGAGCGGGCGCGGGAGTGTCGCCGCCGCCGTCGGGGTCGCCGGTTTCCGGCTGCTTGCGATTCATTTCCCCGCGTTGCGCGGCGAGAGCCGTGATCTGGTCGCGGATGGCGGGGTATTTTTTCAGAAACTGGCGGAAATCCCGCCGGCTGAGCATGAGAAACTTGCTGTAGTCGAGCGCCGTGACGTCGGCCGAGCGGCGGGCGCCGCTCAGCAGGGCCATCTCGCCAAAAAAATCGCCGGCGCGCAGCTTGATCTTGCGGCCCGGCGTGGCGACCTCGACTTCGCCCGATGAGATAAAGTAAGCGGCGTCGGCCTCGTCGCCGGCGCGGATGAGGCGCTGGCCGGGCTGGGCGATCGCAGGATGAAAGTGGAGCACCAGCACCTCGCGCTGTTCGGGCGTGAGGCTGGAAAAGAGCGGAAAGCGCTCGGCCAGTTCTTCGGGGGTGAAAGTCTTGTGCGCGGCCAGCCGTTTTTCCATCTGTTCGCGGGCGGCCGCCAGTTCTCCCTGCAACCGGCCGAAGCGGGCGGCGCGGGAGGCCGGGATGGCCGGGAACCGGGCGATCAGCCGGTCGGCCCCGGCAAACACCAGCGGGCTGACCGTGATCGACAGCAATGCGCCGGCGAGGATGAGGCTGAGGCCTTCCGGAGGCAGCAGATGGTAGCTGATGCCGAGCCCGGCGAGGATGAACGAAAACTCGCCGATCTGGGCCAGCGACGCGGATACGACGAGGGCCGTGTTCAGCGGATAACCGAGCACCAGCACGATGCCGACTGCCGCGATGGCCTTGCCGACGAGAATCACCAGCAGCACGCCGATGACCATGAGCGGCTCGCGCACGATGATCGACGGATCGAACAGCATGCCGACGGATACGAAAAACAGCACCGCAAACGCATCCTGCAACGGCAGCGAGTTGGCCGCCGCCTTGTGGCTCAGGTCGGATTCGCTCAGGACCACGCCGGCGAAAAACGCGCCGAGTGCGAACGACACTCCGAACAGCTTGGCCGAGCCGAACGCGATGCCGAGCGCCACCGCCAGCACCGACAGGGTGAAAAGCTCCCGCGAACCGGTGCGCGCGACCTGGCGCAGGATCCACGGCACCACCCGCGGACCGAAAATCATCGAGATGGCGACGAACGCCCCGACCTTGGCCAGCGTGATGACGAGAGTGAGCAGCAGGCCGGGTCCGCCGCCATCGCCGCCGGCCGCTCCATGCGCGGCGTGGCCATCGACCGGCGCCTGCCCGCCGAGCAATCCGGCAAACGCGGGCAACAGCACCAGCACGAGCACCATCGCGAGGTCCTCGACGATCAGCCAGCCGACGGCGATGCGCCCGTTGGGCGTGGAGACGGCGTTGCGTTCATCGAGCGCCTTGAGCAGCACGACGGTGCTGGCCACCGAGAGGCTGAGGCCGAGCACGAGGCCGGCGCCGAAACTCCAGCCCCAGAGCATCGCCATGCCGGCGCCGATGACGGTGGCGATCACGATCTGGCCGACGGCGCCCGGCACCGCGATCCGGCGCACCGCCATCAGGTCGGCTGCCGAAAAATGGAGGCCGACGCCAAACATCAGCAACATCACGCCGACTTCGGCCAGTTGTCCGGCCAGGGCCGTGTCGGCGACAAAACCCGGCGTGAACGGACCGACGGCCACGCCGGCGAGCAGGTAACCGACCAGCGGAGGCAGTGAGAGCTTGTTGGCGATGAAGCCGAACACGAACGCCAGGACGAATCCCATGGCAAGCGTGGCGATGAGAGCGACGTCGTGTGGCATGGGCGGAGGGTCGGGTGGAGCGGCGGACGGCGGATTGGCAGTAAAACCCGGCGCGGCTACGGGCCGGTTGCCGGCGCTGCGCTGCCGTTTTCCGCACGGGAAGACGGCAGCGGGAAGAGGCAAAAGACGCAACAGGAAGATCGCGGGGACATCCCTTTTCCTTGCATCGTTCGCGCCTCGTTGCGGCTGTTCATAACCGGGAACTACTTTGCGGCCTTGGCCTCGATATTGATCGTCACTGCGACGTCGTCGCCGAGAGCCGCGCCGAGGCCGGAGGGGCCGTTCACGCCGAAGGCGGATTTGTCGATCGTGGTGGTGGCTTCCCAGCCGGAAAGCGTCGCGCCGCCCGGGCCGGGGCCCACGCCGAGGAGCGTGGTCTTGAGGACCACCTCCCTGGTCACGTCCTTGATGGTGAGGTCACCGGTGACATCGAAGGTGTTTTCGCCGGTCTTTTTCCAGGATTTGCTCTGGAACGTGATGGTGGTGAATTTCGCGGCGTCGAAAAAGTCGTCGCGCTTGAGGTGGTCGTCGCGCTTGGCGTTGGAGGTGTCGACGCTGCCGACCTCGATGACCGCCTGCGCCGAACTGGCCTCCGGGCTGGCGGGATCGTAGCTGACGGTGCCGGAGAAAGTCGTGAACTTGCCCGGCACCTTGCTGACGAAGTGGCGGATCGAGAACGCGACGGAGGAGTGCGCGGTATCGATGGTATAGGTCTCGGCGCGGGCGCCGGAGCACAACAGGGCAAAAAAGGTCGCAAGCGCGACAAGCGGGAAACGGCGGGAGATCATAGGCAGAAGTCGGTACGGGTGTGGCAGATTGCCACACGGGAATCAGCATGCGCCATTCCGCAAGGGACTATATGAAAAAAGTGAGCCGTATCGCGGGGTCCGGTCTTACTGCCGGGTTTTTCGGAAAAAGCACACGGTGGGCTGGCGGGCGCCTTTGCCGAGGCGTTTGACGCAGGTCCAGCCGGGGGGCTGCAACTCGAGTTCGCCCGGCATCTCGAACACCACGACCGGATCGGCCCCGGCCGCGAACCAGGCGTCGGCCTCCATGCGGGCAAACAGACGCGGGCCGGTTTCCGGGATGATCCCGTAAGGCGGATCGACAAACACGAGGTCGGGCGCTTCGCCGGGCTGCGGGGACCAGGCGAGAGCGTCCATGGTCACGAGCCGGAGCGCGGCGGGCTCGCGCCGGACGCTGCGGGCGACGGCTTCGATGTTTTGTGCGATGCAGCGGGCGGCGCGGTTGTTTTTTTCGACAAAGACGCCGGCCTCCGCGCCGCGGCTGAAGGCTTCGAGCCCGTAGCCGCCGCTGCCGGCGAACAGGTCCACGAACCGCGCGCCGGGCACGCGGGCGGCGAGGCTGGAGAACACGGCCTGCCGCATCCCGTCGGTGGCCGGGCGCGTGGTGTCGCCTTTCGGTGTTTGCAAGGTGATGCCGCGGGCGGCTCCGCCGCTGATTCGCATAGGCCGGCAGCGTGGCGGCGGCAGGCGCGGATGCGCGAGGCAAAATTCCGGCAGGACTGCCCGCCGCCAGACTAAACGCGGACGCTGCGCCGTCACCTCACCGCGCGGGGTGTCCCCGCAAATCGTAAAAACCTCCGGCGTTTTTATCCGCGGATCGCATGTTACCGGAAGACGTTGTCTGAGGGATGCGGGCGGGTAATCCGCCGCACTGACGGTCCATCGACCCAGTCGCTGGTGATGGAAATTGAGTGCTGGTGTTTGGGAATGCCTCGAGCGTTGAGGTTGATCTGCTCGATGAGCAGATGCGCCGTGGCCTGCCAGTTCTCAAAATAATTCTGTCGAATGCCGGCCAGATCGCTCCAGTCCGGGTCAAGATCGAAATGGGCGAATCCGATGTCTTCGGGAATCCGATACCCGGCGGAACGCAGATACTCCAATGGCTCGTGTTGCACCGCGATGATGACCTCCGGTTTCTGCTTGCGGACCCATTCGAGAAAAATGTCCCGTTGCCATTGCTCGCTCCAGAATGCCAGACGGGATCCTGTTCCCGCCTGGGTCATCCAGCCGAGGTAGGCGGACAAGGCGCGGTACCGGTCACGATCAATCCATCCCGTTCTGGCCATGGCGAAGCCGATCTTGCGGTAGCCGAGCCCGGTCAATCGTTCGATGCAGCATAGCACGTTCAGATGGTGATCGATGCAGGTATAGTGACAGGGCATTCCAGGCAGGGCGGAGCCTTGTGAAACGAGCGCATAATCGTCCCATCCCGCCGCCAGGGCCCATTGAGGAATTGTTTCACAGAAAATCACGCCCGCCGTCCGGCGTGTGCGCAGGGCGGCAAACAGCTTGCGAGGCGATTCTCCAAAGTCGTCCCACCGTAATCGTTCGAACAAAAAGCCTGCGTCTTCGCATATGGCGCGGATTTCATCGGAGAGCGCGTGCCGGGAAATATAGGTGGAAAGCTGTTTTTCGGCTTGCGCGGACATGAGCTGGACGATGATCGCCCGGGCCGTCCGTCGCAGGTGGCCCTTGCGCTGGTTGGTCATCAGCGCCGTCACCATCGGGTTGGGTTTGTAACCGATTTTCCGGGCCGCCGCCTGGACGCGCGCCCGCATTTCCGCGGAGGCTTCGGGACGGTTGCGCAAGGCGTAGCTGACGGCGGCGAGACTGACGTTGGCGAGTTTTGCAATCTGGCGGTAAGTGGGCGTGGCCATGTTTACTTGAACGTGTTCAAGCACACCTGGTTTGCCGCCCCTGCATCGTCAACGGTAAGGATACCTCTGTTCCCATTCCTCCATAAACAAATCAACGCCTGCACCCTGCCATGAACTCGAAATCGTCATCTTTTGTATCAGCCGCCTCCGTCTTGCTTGCGGGAGCGTTTGCCCTTGTTTTCGCCATTCCGCGGGTCGTCGCTGTCGATATGTTCAATGACACGTTCGACAGCGGGTCGGCCAACGACAACGGCTGGTATTTCTCCAACGTCGGTTCGGCGGGCCCGGCCTGGTTAATGGCGTCCGGACGCACCTGGCCCCTGATCCAGGGTGGCGCTTTACAAGCTAGCCCCAGCATCAGCACGTTCGCCCTGAAATCTTTCTCTCCTGTCACACTCGGTAAAGTGAATGATTTTATCTCAGTTTCCCTCGATGTCCGGGTTGGCACCGGCTCTGTCGCCCCGATGAACGTGGGCTTTTATTACAAGGGCGGGGAGCCCATTCAGAGCGACGGTTTTGGCGCTTCCGCGGGCAATCCGCTCGCGGGCAGGACGGGTTACACTTATTCGCAGAACTTTCCGAATGGCGAATCGGGCTCCTACAGGCAGGTGACGGGAG
The DNA here is from genome assembly GCA_000242935.3 of Opitutaceae bacterium TAV5. Lineage (NCBI taxonomy): Bacteria > Pseudomonadati > Verrucomicrobiota > Opitutia > Opitutales > Opitutaceae > Opitutaceae bacterium TAV5. The sequence goes on along the minus strand of CP007053.1, from coordinate 7,150,599 downwards.
GCGCGGGCACCCAGCTGGACACCACGGTGGCAACCAGGGATCTCGTTCCCGCTCCCAAGTTCACCGACAGCGCTGATCACAACATTGTTTTCACGCTGACTCGCACGGCGGAAGGGCTGCAATTCCAGACCGTGTTCGACGGGACTGTGATGGACAGTCACATCATGACCAGCGTGGTCGGTAGTGTGACAGTGGATACGTTAAAGCTGTTCACGAGCAGCACGGGTGCCACGTCCTTTTACGACAACATCCGCGTGACGACCAATGTGGCCGCAGTTCCCGAGCCGGCTCATGCGGGGATCATTCTGACCGGCGCCGGCGCTGCGGTGACAATTCTGACCCTTCGCCGCAGGTGGCGCGTCCTTCACCCCGCGCCCACAATTCGCTAACGCAACCATCAACTGCCGCGCCCCATGTCATTCTTCAAAACGCAATCCTCGCGGGCCTTTACCTTGGTCGAACTGCTTGCGGTCATCGCCATCATCGGCATTCTGGCGGCCATCCTGATTCCTGTGGTCGGCAAGGTCCGCCAATCGGCGCGGCTCTCGCAATGCCTCGCCAACCAGCGCCAGGTCGCCGCTGCTTACCAACTGTATCTGGGCGATCACAAAAACATGCTCTGGTTGCAAAAAGGAGCGTCGACGACCTTCGTCCAGCCGAACAACGGAAGGTGCGGCACGATGTTCGGCCAGCAAGAGTGGGATATCCATCCCGGCTATCTCACCGTTCTGCTCGAACCCTATGGGCTGCGACGGGCGAAGTGGGACAACTGGCAAGTGATTCCTGATCGCATGACGACCGTCTGGTATTGTCCGTTGATGGCTTCCAACGATGAGATAGGCAAACACGGGACGACCTATCGTTACTATTATCCCGGCCAGCACGCTGGCGTGTCAGATCGCCCGGTGTCGTCGCTGACGGTGGCCGATTTCTGGTCCACAAAACCCTTTCTGTCCGATCACTACGGCAACCATATTAATCCCGGAGGCCCCGTACTGACCAACGAGCGCGACAAAACCGTGTATGCGTTCCTTGATGGTCATGTGGCTTACCGCGCAATGCCGTAGCCGTATCCCCCCTCCACCCCCGTCCACTCACCCGCATGAGGTGCATTCGCTCCCTGTCTCTGCCGTTTGTCGCCGGATTGTTCCTTGCAACCCTGGCCAGCCCCGCGCCCGGCGCGACGACCGCAACAGTCGCAACATCGACGGCGACGGCGACGGCGTCCTGGCGTCCGGAGACGCCTCAAGGCCGCCTTGTCATCCTCGAAAGCGCCTCGCCATCGGACACCGAAAAACTCCATGCGCTGCTCGCCTCCAATCCGGAGCCGGGGCAACGCATCGCTCTGGACACCGTCCCGCACACGGTCTCCGCGATTTCTCCAACCGACCGGCGTCTGGCCAGCACTCTCCGTCGCCCGCCCGCGCCGGCGGTCGAGGTGACGGCGGCAGATGTCGCCCGTGATCTCGGATTGTCGCCCGACAAACTCCCCGCCGCCATTTTGACCACACCGGCAGGCGAAGTGCGCGGCATCTGGACCGCTCCGCTCGATGCCACTGTTTCCGGCCAAATCCTGGCCACGATGAAATCCTCGTCACCGCACGGCGTGCGGGTTTTCCCGCCGCCCCTGCCGCTTCCGGCACGCGCCATCGCCCCGTCTTCCGGAGAGGCGCTTTCCGCCCGCCATGCGCCGGCGCGCTGGCTGACACTGGGAACCTGGGCCGCGCCCGCCGGCCTCTCCCTTTGGGGAGTGGATTACGAACGCGAAGTCCGCCCTCATCCCGGAGAGCCGCAAGTCGTCACTTATTGGGATTCGTCGTGGCACGCTCGCTGGGAGGAACGCGCCGCCTCGGCCGACGGGGGCATTGTCATCGAAAAACTCGCCCGCGATTTCACCTGGCCCAAGGGAAGCGCCTACGCGCACCTGTATATTGCCTCGCCCGCGCCGGCGGAGATCACCCTGAACTTCACGCAAACAGGCCCGGAAGTGCACGGCTGGCTCAATGGCCGGCCGCTCGACTGGCGGCGCGACCCGGCCCGCCGGGAAATCACCGTGGAGGAACGCGGCGTCAGCGACCAAGGCAACGTCGTGACCATTCGCCGGACCGAGGGAGGCTCGGCGCATGACGCGCGCCTCCGGCTCGACGCCGGCTGGAACCGGCTCCTGGTAAAACTCGTCATGCGCCACCGCAAAGAGGAGACGTTTGCGTTCACCGCCCGCTTCTCCGCCGCGGATGCCGCCGTGCTCACCCGGCTCCGCACCAGCACGGCCGATCCCTCGCGGACGGACATTTCCCGTCAGGTGGCCGCCCGTTTCATCCCGCGTGTTTTCACGAACGCACCCTTCAACCTCGTTTATCCGGGAAGCCCGCTCGCGCTCGATGTGGACATCGGCGCCGCCGATCTTCTCGGCGGCACGGTCGCGCCGTTTCTGCCCCAGCCGGCCGGACGGCTTGAACTCACTGTAACCGATTACGATGGCGGCGAGGTTCTCCGCCGGTCGTTGCCCTTTGTGTTGCCCGGACGCGCGTCGTTCGATCTCGGCCCCGCGCCGGCCCGCGGTTACTACGCGACGCACCTGCGCCTCTTCGACAGCGCCGGCAACCTCGTTCACGTGTATCCGCCGGATGGATTCAGCGTCATCGGGGGCACGGCGGCGCAACGTTCACGCAAGGCCGTCAAGAAAATGGCGGTCAATTACTATTACATGGGCAACGGCGACGCCTGGCGGAGCCTGTATTTCCCCTACATGGAGCGCATCGGCATCCTGCAAAATATCGGGGGTCACAACACGCGCGCTCCCGATTTTTACCGCGAGGCCCATGAGCGCGGACTGGGTGTGATCATTGATACCTACGCGCACCGCGACCCCGGCTACGTGCGCGCCTATGTCGAGGAAAGCGCCGCGTGGACGAATACGTTCAAGGCGTTCAACGAGGTGGACATTCAACCCGCCGTGCGCGGCACGCCCGCCTCGTGGGTCGCCAAGGCGAGGCAGGACTACGAAATTATCAAAAAAGCGAACCCCGCCGCGCTCATGCTCGGCGCCAGTCTCGTGCGTCCCGCGGCAGATCCGTGGTTCGAGGAATGCCTCAAGCTCGGTCTCGCCAATTATCACGACGTGTGGGATGTGCATTGTTATCCGCAAAACCCGCCGCTGCTGGGAGGCACGATGTCGAACAGCCCCGACGAAACCGAACTGGGCGTGCTCAAGGTTTACGAAAAACTCGGCTGGAAGAACACGAAACCCTTCTGGATCGGCGAGACCGCCGCCCGCTCCGGGCATGGCAACGACGGTCGCCGCTGGCAGGCCGCCACAAGCGTCAAAATGGCCGCCTGCGCGCTCAGCCGCCCGGATTTTCAGAAGATCGGTTTTCTCGTGCCGTGGCGTTACAGTCGCGGGGAGAGCAGCTACTACATCATGGACATCGAGGCCGGCCACATGCCCGCCGAGGCGGCGTATTACACGGCCAGCGCGTTGATCGACGGCTTCGGCGACGCCGCTTACAAACAACTCGACTTCGGCCCAAATGTGCAGGCCGCGCGGTTCGGGCCGACGATCCTGGCGTGGACGAGCGACGGAGCTTCCCGCGAGGTCACGTTGCGACCGGAGACGCCGCCGCCTTTCGTGCGAGTCGATGTCGTCGGGCGCGTGCAAACGCTGGCCTCTCCGGGCCCTGACGGCTCCGTGCGCATCCCGGTCGGCGACAGCCCGGTCTATGTGCTCTCCAGGGCGGATTATGACCGGTTGACCGCCTCCGTCCCCTGAATCCCTCCCCCCCCAATGCGCACCATTGATTTTTTCAACCCATGAAACACGACGCCAACCTCCATGAAGACTCCCTGCGCCCCGTGCCGATTCTTGTGAATCCGGGCGCGGCGTATGCCACGGCCACGCGCAAGTGGCAGGGCATTCCGGGTATCGAGGCGACCGCAACCGGCGTCCTGTATGCCGCATGGTATACGGGCGGGCACACGGAATGTGAGGCGAACCATGTGGTCGTTGTCCGCAGCCGGGATGGCGGCAGGACGTGGTCCGAACCGTATCTGGTGATTGACCCGCCTGCCAGATACGTCAGGGCCTTCGACCCCGTGCTCTGGCTGGACCCGTCCGGAAGGTTGTGGATTTTCTGGGCGCAGACCTTTGTCCGCGTCGGTGAGGGAGCGCCGCACGGGGGCGTCGTTCATAACGGACGCTCCGGAGTATGGTTCATCCGGACGGACACGCCGGACGCCGGGCAACCCGCATGGACCTCTCCGCGGCGCATTGCCAACGGCGTCATGATGAACAAACCCACTGTGCGCTCCAACGGGGAGTGGCTTTTGCCCACCTCTATCTGGACCGAACACGGGCCGCTCCTTCCGGAACTGGCGCACGAACGTTATCCCAACATCACCGTTTCCACCGATGGCGGCGAAACGTTTTCCCTGCGCGGCGGGGCGGATGTCCCCTGTCGCTGTATCGACGAACACATGCTGGTGGAGCGGCGCGACGGCTCGCTCTGGATGCTGGTGCGGACGCTTTACGGCATAGGCCAGAGCGTATCCGTTGATGGCGGCGCGACGTGGCGCCCGGGCTGGCCAACCGATATCGCCAGCCCTTGCACGCGTTTCCACATCCGCCGCCTTGCCAGTGGCAGGTTGTTGTTGCTTCACCACTACAATTTCACGGGGAGGTCGCACCTCACGGCGTCGCTCTCCGATGACGACGGGCGGACCTGGCATGGCCGCCTGCTCCTGGACGAACGCGCCGAGGTTTCCTATCCCGATGCCGGCATCACGCCGGACGGACGCATCCATGTCATCTACGACCGCGAGCGTTTCAAGGCCCGCGAAATTCTGCTGGCAAGCATCACCGAGGCCGAAATCGCGGCAGGCAAACCCGGCGACTCCGGCAGCTTCCTGAAACACATCGTCGACAAAATCGAAAACTGACGCCAGTCCCCCCCCGCCACCACCCCATATGTATATTTTCAAGGTTTATCTCATGACAAAAACATCCCTGCTTCTGAACGTAGTGTTATTTGTATTATATTGCGGCGTCGGTGTCGCGGAACCGGCGGTGACGAAGCCGGTTTTCCCTGTAGCAACCGAGGCTGGAGACGTCTCGGTATTTCTTGACGCCTCCGGAGATCCGAAAAATGCGCCCGACGGCGGGAAGACACCGGTGCTTTCCGGCGAACTTGTGACGCACGATGCCGACACAACTCCTGTCGCATGGCAGGATGGCGTCCGTGTGCGCTCCTTTCTCAAAAAAGGATGGCATAATACAAAGGCAAAATTTCGCTGGGAGCTGCCTGTTGCCGCCGGAGCGCCTGTTTTGCCCGCAGGACGTTATGAAGTGTGGGCGCGCTATGCACAAAGCGGCCAAGCGTCGCAAAACGTAAGCATATACGTTGGCGGGCAGGACAATAAAGCGGGCGAGGAACGCCTGAAATCCGTCCACAATGTTCCCAATTGGGAATTGCAATGGAGCAAGGCGGAAAAGACTTTGTTTATAACGGACGAAGACAAATTTATAGAGATTGAGACAAGCGGATTTGCCGCGCACCAGAAAAATATTGCCGGTTTCTGGTTGTTGAAAATCGCTGACTGGCCTGCCGGAATCACCTCCGCTGGCTGGCGCTTGCGCCAGAAATTGACCATCCAGCCTGATGCAAAAAAAGTGACGGCGCGGTTGGTTGTCATTGAAGGCAAAACCGCCGCAATGTCCGACCCGGCGCTGTCGGCGATTGACGCCACACTCAATGCGCAACCTGCTCTACGCGAGCAAGTCGCAGTCTCCGTCATTCCCGGTGAGTTTGCGGATGCCGACACGCTGTCCGACGCCGCGAAATGGCGCTGGACCGAGATTGGTCGCAGGGACATGGACCAGCGCGAAAACGAAACTGCCGCCGCCCTTGCGCAACGTCTCTCACTAAAAGTGTTGCCTGCCGTGGTACTCACCACGCCCGCGCAGCAGATAATAAAGACATGGGAAGGGCCGTTTACCGCCGAAAATACCCGTGTCCTGCGCGAGGAAATCCACGCCGCGCTCGGGAACGGGACGCCGGTGGCGGCGGCGGAGGCAGCGCCCGCAGGAACAAGCGCGACGCCGGCCATTGCCGATGCTGCGCGGATGCCCGAGTCGGGTGTTCCGGAGCAATGGCTGGTGCTTGGCACCTGGGCCGGGCCCGCGGGGCTGGGTATGTGGGGGCTTGATTACGAGCCGGTTGCGCGACCATCGCCCGGCGACCCGGAGATTGTCACCTGGTTCGATCCTTTCAGACGGAAGCGCTGGGCAGTTCACAAGGCGGACGCGAGCAAAGGCGGGCGCGTGATTGTCGAAAAAATTGCCCCGCCCTACCTCCCTTGGGCAGGTGGCGCCGCGTATGCGCATCTTTATATATGGTCGCCAGATGCGCGCCGCGTCGCGCTTTGCCTGGCGCACACGGGGGACGGGACGGCAGGCTGGCTCAATGGCAAGACCCTTGCGTGGAAGGCCGACAGTTCGCCCGCCGCCGCGAACGCCATAAAAACCCTTTCCTCCGATGCCTCAACCACTGGCAATGTGGCGGCCACGAGCGACCAGGGTGGCAGCGTCACGGTGAAAAAAACGTCCGCCGGCAGCGCATGGGAAACGCCGCTCGAACTTGAACGGGGCTGGAACCGGGTGCTTGTCAAAATATTCAGCAGTCAGGCCAAGGACGAGACACTTGCTTTTTCGTCGCGCTTTGTCCCGGCCCGCTCCTCCGCGTCCGCCTCCGCCGCCGAGGTTGCGCGGACGATGGCCGGATTGCGTGTTTCCTGCCGGAATCCGGCGGCAGCGGAGGATGTTCTTGCGGCAGCGGGACGTTTTGTACCACGCGTAAAAACTTCCGATGCTCACAATCTCAACCTTGTCCCGCAAAACCAGCCTGCACTCAGTATAGAGGTGGATTTGCAATCCGAGGACCTGCTCGCCGGAACGGTCGCGCCGTTTCGCCCCTGGCGCGGGCAACTTGAACTGCGGATGACCGATTACGACGGCGCTGAAATTTATCGCCGCACACGGTCCGCTGTCTTCCCCGGCGTATTTTCGTTTGACCTGCCGTCCCCCCCCTCCCTCCCGCGTGGTTATTACGCACTACAACTCAATCTGCTTGATGCCCGCGGAAATATTATCCGGGCCTGCGCTCCGGACGGTTTCAGTGTTGTCGGTGGCACCATCGCGCAGCACGAACGCCAGCCGTTCAAAAAAATGTCGGTGAATTATTATTACATGGCGCAGACCGGCCACTACAAGACGCTTTATTTCCCCTATATGGAACGGGTTGGCGTCTTTCGCAATCTTGGCGGAAGCATCTTCCCGCATGATGATTTCTTCAAGGAAGCCGCCGCCCGCAATATCGACGTCATGGCCGATCTGGATTTGCATACCGATCCGAAGATCATCGAGGACTTTGTGCAGCGGACAAAACCCTTTGTGAGCGGCTTCAAGGGGACCAACGAGATAAATATCCGCTACAAGGTGCGTGGTTCTCCCGAGGCCTGGGTCGCCAAGGCAAAGCGCGAATATGAAATCGTCAAGCGCCTGGCTCCCGATATGATAATGACAGGCGCAAGTTTCGGTTCGCATTTTGACTCGTGGTTTGAGGAATGTCTGAAACTCGGTTTGGACAAGTATCACGATGTTTGGGACGTTCATACTTACCCGAAGGATCCGCCGGCGCTCGGCGGCAGCATGTCAAACAATGACCTGGAGACGGAGTTTGGTGTGCTGCGTGCCTATAAAAAATTGGGCATGAAAAACACGAAGCCCTGGTGGATAGGGGAAACAGGAGCGCGAGCGAGTCATGGCCACGATGGCCGCCGCTGGCAGGCAGGGATGCTTGCCAAAATGGTCGCCTGCTCGCTCAGCCGCGATGACTTCCAGATCGTCAGTTTTCTCGTCCCGTGGGATTATCCGCGCGAAGGACCGGGAACGAGAATGCACGGCTATATAATAGGCGACATGGGTTATGCGCATATGCCCGCCGATGCCGCCTTCTATACTGCCAGCGCTCTCATTGACGGATTTCCTTCCCTTCGGGTTCCCTCGGCAACCGGCGGAGGTCAGGCGGACAGCGACGGCAAGGCCGCGTGGCAAAAACCGGGCTGGCTGAAGTGTGATTACGAGCGGCTGCGCGGTTTTCCGGGCGACGCACCGGTTGTGCAGGCCGCCCGTTTCGGACCCACCGTCATGGCCTGGACAACCGACAACCGTCCGCGCAAGGTCTCGCTTCCGTTGGCAAAATCCGGTGCAAGCGCAAACGCCCTCGCCATCATGCCGCACGTGATTGTTGACGTGATTGGCCGCGCGCGCGCTTTGGCTGCCAATGACATCACTCCCGCCAGGGACGGCGCCGGCGCGATCGCGAACGTCACTATTGATGACAGTCCCGTTTACATCCTTGCCCGCGCCGAATATGAACGGCTCACACGATTCTAGAAACACGAGTCCAGCCTCCACGAAGAATCTCCGCATCCCATGCCGACTCTTGTGATCCCGGAAACCGGGCCGACCGCAGGCGGGCCGGCAACATGGGCTCGCGGACAATGGATCGGCCCCGCGCCCTGGCAACTGGACGCCGCGCCCGTTCAGCGGCATCCCGTGGCATTCCGCCACGAGGTCTCCCTGGAGGGTGAATGTCGTAGCGTAGTTGTGAATACGACTGCGTCCCATGTTTACAACCTGTGGGTGAACGGGGCCTGGGTGCTTTCCGGACCGGCGCGCGCGTTTCCGCGCTACCGCTTCCTTGACCGGCTCGACATCACCCGCTGGCTCAAACCCGGAGCCAACACGATTGCCGCCGTCGTCCTGCCGCCAACGGGCGTCACCGGGTATTCATGCCCGACGCGCACCGGTTTTTTCCTCGCCGGAGAGATCACCGGGACGGACGGCCATGCGCGCGCGTTCGGCAGCGGGGAGGGGTGGCGGACCTGCGTTGCGGACTGGATTGATTCGCACGGTTTTCTCACCTCCTTGCCGACAGGCCATCAGGAGCATTGGGACTTGGCTGGCGAACCGGAAAACTGGCTGACCGCGAAGGATGACACGCTGGATTCCGACAAATGGCGGCCCGCCCGTTTGCTGGGCGGAGCAGGGACGCCTCCCTGGGATTTTTTGCGTGAACGTCCCGTTCCTCTGCTGGCAGTCGAGCATCTGCACGCGCGCCATGTCTGGAGCGGCCAGGATGACCGTGGAATGGAACCAGGCGGCAACCTTTGCCACCGTTTTCCCGAACGAATGCGCAATGCCTCCCGTGTTGAACAAACCTGGGACGGCATTTCGCCGTTGGAAAATCGCGAGGTCAATCTGTGGGTTTTTGATCTCGGGAAAACCCGTCCGCTCCGCGCGGGCATCAGGGTGGTTGATGTGTCGGGAAACGTGCGTCTGGAATTTTTTTACGATCTGGCCTTTGACGGAAAACCCTCGGTGATGTCCGGGTTCCACGGTGAGCAGGAGGGATTCTGCGACTCCATGATCCCCGTGCGCGGCGGGGACGTGTGGCAGACATTGCAACCTCGCGGTTGCCGCTTCGTGACCATTCGGGCGGCCGGGCCCGGGCGTTGCCGGTTCATTCCGCAATTCAACGGGAGCGAGTATCCGTGGCCGGCAAAAGTCCGGTTCGAATGCGAGAGGAGCGATTTTACGAAATACTGGCAAATGTCGGCGGAAAGTCTCCGTTCATGCTCCTCGGATGTGATTGTGGATACATGCGCGCGCGAAAATGTGCTCTGGACATTCGATGCCTGCGTGAGCGGCAAGGCATCTTTTTATACATTCGGCGATGCCCGCCTGTGGAGACATTGCCTCTGGTTGATTGGCGAGGGGATCGACGGGAATGGCATCCCGTCGTCCGTTGTTCCGGCGCAGGCGAGTTTCATGGTGTTGTTCGACCATGCTTTTCAGTGGGTGTCCAGTTGCCGGGATTATTACCTGATGACTGCCGACAGGGATTTTTGGCCGGAGGTCCGCCAACCGTTGGCGAGATTTCTTGCGCAATGCGAACGCCACTACGTCGAGGATATTTTTGTACCGCCCGCTTTTGCCTGGCACTGGATGGATTGGGCGCCGCTGGACAGGCGTCCGTTTTCGTTGCCCGTCAATGCGGCGTCACTCCACGCATTGGCGGCTGCCGAATGGCTCGCCAACGAAAATGATGATACCGAAGTTGCGGCCCTGGCGGCCCGACGCAAGCGACTCCTGCAAGCCGCCATCGAACGGTTTTACGACCCGTTGGCGGGACTCTGGCGCGACCACCTGGAACCGACGGTGAATCCCGGATCGCATAACACATTTGGTCATATTCCTGCCGGGCAAACGTTAACCCACAGTCTTCACGGGAATTTGCAAATGGCAGCTTTCCTTGAGGAAAAACGACGCGATGTCCTGCTGAAAAATGTTGCCCGATGGTTGACTACCGCGGGCGCCTCGCGGGCGTCCATGGGGCCGGGTTGGTGGCAGTTGCTGTTGCAGCCTCTCGTCGCGAATGGCTATGCATCCGATGCGATTGCCTGTCTTGACGAGACGTGTGGGCGGCAGGCTGCGACAGGCAGTCCGACGTGGGCAGAGGGAGCAACACCATCGGAATTCAATACTGCCCATGCGTGGGGGGCCTCGGTCAATTCGCTCATCGTTGAAGGTTTTCTGGGGATACAGCCAGCCGTGCCAGGATGGGCAAACGTGCGTTGCACTCCTCGAATAAAGGAAGATTTTCTTTATCAGATCGAAACGGTTTCCGGGTTGATCGAAATTTCGCAATCGGCAGGAAAACTGGATGTTAACCTCCCTTCTTGTCTGACCAGCGGCCAGTGATCTCCTTGAAACGCTCTCCCGGACTGTCGCTGAAAATCCGGAACGCCCGCGTCACGTATCCCGGTGCGCCATCGCTCCGTCTTGCCGTCGCCGGTACCCGGTGGTCTCATCCTGGCCTCTCCGCCATGCCTGTTCACCGGTTTCCCGTTTCCGATCATTGCGACGGTTTTCGTTTCTTCAACGCCCGCGATCACGTCGGCCGGAATCTCGCCGACGTGTTGCGGTGGAAATTTGCCGGGCAGCGCGAGCCTTGGCCGGCCCGGGTGAACATCGCGCCGGTCGCGCCGCCCCCGCCGCCGGAGCGCGGGTGGCGGGCGACGTGGGTCAACCATGCCACGTTTTTGCTGCAATCGCCGGCGGGCAACCTGCTCACCGATCCGGTCTGGGGTGACCGGTGCGGCCCGCTGGGATTGTCGGGACCGCGCCGGGTGCATCCGCCGGGCGTAGCCTTCGGGGCGCTGCCGCGGATCGATGCGGTGCTGCTCAGTCACGATCATTATGACCATTGCGACCTCGCCACCTTGCGGCGGCTCTGGCGGGCGCACCGGCCGCTGGCGATCACGCCGCTCGGCAACGGCGCGCTGCTGCGGCGGGCGGGTTTCACGCCGGGCCGGATCGTCGAGCTCGACTGGTGGCAGGCGCACCTGCTGCCGGCAACAGGCGAAGGCGGCGGCGGCACGGAGGGTATCCGGATTACGGTGACACCGGCGCATCACTGGAGCAACCGCCTGAGCGGGGGGCGCAACGGCCGGCTTTGGGGCGGTTTTTATGCCGAACCCGGGCTGTCGGCGGCGCAGGGAGAACGGGCCGGGCGGGAGGCGACGCTGTATTTTGCGGGCGATACGGGTTACGAGGAGGGGCTTTTTCAAAAAATCCGCGAGCGGCTCGGCGCGCCGGACCTGGCGTTGTTGCCGATCGGGGCGTACGCGCCGCGCTGGTTCATGTCGGTGCACCATTGCGATCCGGCGGATGCCGTGCGCATCCATCGCGAGCTCGGCGCGCGGCAGAGCGTTGCGATGCACTGGGGGACGTTTCAGTTGACGGACGAGGGGCGGGAGGCGCCGCCGCAGGAACTGGCGGCGGCGCTGGCCGAGGCGGGCGAACCGGCGGAGCGTTTTGTGACGCTGACGCCGGGCGGGAGTGTCGATTGCCGGAGCGGCGGTTTTTCTGCCAATCCGCCGTCCGGGCGCGACGGGAACGGAGGTTATTTCACCTGAACAGGCAGGCGCACGAGGTAGCCGCGGGTGTAGACCAGCAACTGGTTGGCACCCTTGCGCACGGCCTTGCGCGCGGAATCGGCGTCGCTCACGGGCTGGTTGTTGATCTCCACGATGAGCAGACCTTCGCCGAGCCGGCCGTTGTAGGGCGAGTCTTCCGCCACCGAGGTGATGACCACGCCGGCCAGGTCCTTGGGCGCGCCGATCTGGCGGCGGGTTTCATCGGTGAGCGGCTCGACACGGACGCCGGACAGGATTTCGTCGCCGCCGGTGTCGGAGAGCGCGCCGAGCTTCACGGTGGCGGTGTGTTCCTTGCCGGTGCGCAGGTAGGTGACTTTCACCTCGGTGCCGGGGGCGAGCGAGGCGATCTGCAGGCGCAGGTCGCGCATCGATTTCACGGGCCGTTCGTTGACGGCGGTGACCACGTCGTTGCGGCGCAGACCGGCCTTGCCCGCAGGGCTGTCGGAGGGGATGTCGTTGATGATGATGCCGGTCGTGCCCTTCTTGAGCCCGGCGGCGTCGGCGATTTCTTCGGTGACGTCCTGGCCCTGGATGCCGAGGTAGCCACGCTGCACGCCGCCGGTTTCGACGAGACTGCGCATGATGCCGGCGGCGAGGTTGGCCGGGATGGCAAAACCGATGCCGATATTGCCGCGCGAGGGCGAGATGATGGCGGTGTTGATGCCGATCAGGCGACCCTCGGCGTCGACGAGCGCGCCGCCGGAGTTGCCCTGGTTGATGGCGGCGTCGGTCTGGATGAAGTTTTCGTAGCCGTCGCCGTTGCCGATAATGCCGAGGCTGTTGCGGCCGGTGGCGGAGACGATGCCCTGGGTCACGGTCTGGCCGACGCCGAGCGGGTTGCCGACGGCGAAGACCACGTCGCCGACGCGGATCTTGTCGCTGTCGGCAAAGGTGATCGCGGGCAGGTCGGAGGCCTCGATCTTGATGACGGCGACGTCGGTCTTGGGATCGGCGCCGACGAGTTTGGCGGTGAGTTCGCGTCCGTCGGAAAGGGCGACCTTGAGCTCGTCGGCGCCGTCGACGACGTGGTTGTTGGTCAGGATATAGCCGTCGGCCGTGGCGACGACGCCGGAGCCGAGGCCTTCCTGCTTGTAGTCGCCGCCGCCGCCCGGGATCTGGTCGCCGAAGAAACGGCGAAAAAGCGGGTTGATCTGCTGATGGACGGTTTTGCTCGAATACACCGAAACGACGGCCTTTTGCACCGGCTCGATGACGTCGGCGTAACTGGTGACGACGCCGCCGGAGGTTTTGGCGAGAGGGGCGTCATCGGTTTTGATCTGCGGCGACTTGCTTTCCTCTTTGGCGACGACGGCGAAGGTGAGTGTCGCGCCGGCCATGGCGGCCAGCAGGAGGGTCAGGATGTTTCGGATTTTCATAAGTCGGTTTTTTAACGCGAATGGAGAATCGACCGCCGCCGGTGCGCAAGGTTCCCGCCTGTCGGATGCGGTGCGTTGCCGGGGGGGGGAGGGGGATTTTCGATTTTCGATTCCTGATTTTCGATTGGCTACGGTCGCGTCGCTCTCAAACGGTTGCACCGCCCCAATAACTGATGTTACGCGAGGGAGGGGAAGTGGCCTCCAGCAGATGCGGGCGAGACGCCCGCGCCACGACGCTCCGCATCACATCAGTCCAATAATCGAAAATCGGAATCGAAAATCCTCCCGTTCTGCTCAGGGCATTTTGGCTCCGCGGGCGGCGGTGAGCAGGGCGTACCATTCCTCGCGCGAGAGCGTGATGTGTTCGGCCTGCGCGCTCGAGGCGATGCGTTCCGGCCGGGTCGTGCCGACGACGGGCCGGATGCCCGCCGGGTGCCGTAGCAGCCAGGCGAGCGCCAGCGCATCGATGCCGACGCCTTTTCCAGCGGCCATCGTCTTGAGAAGCGCGATGACGGGTTGCAGGGGATCGTCCGCGGGCAGGTCGGTTTTGAGGAGTCGTCCGCCGCCGACCGGGCTCCAGGCCTGCACGGTGATGTCGTGCAGGCGGCAGTAATCGAGCATGCCGGTGGCGAGCAGGGAGACGGAGCCGCGCTGGTTGGCGAGGAAGCCTTCGGTGATCATCGGGGCATGGGCGAGGCTGATCTCGAGCTGGTTGGCCACGAGGGGTTGCCTGGCGTATCGGCGAAGGAGGTCGATCTGCGGTCCCGTGTGGTTGCTGACGCCGAAGGCCCGCACCTTGCCGGAGGTGTGCAGGGTGTCGAACGCCCGCGCGACTTCTTCGGGCTCGACCAGGCAGTCGGGCCGGTGGAGCAGGAGGGAATCGAGCTGGTCGATGCCGAGCCGTTGCAGGATGCCGTCCACCGAGCGCAGAATGTGATCGTGGCTGAAATCGTAGCGCGCCGGCACGCCGGGCACGGGATCATCGGCGAAACGAATGCCGCATTTGGACTGGATGACGATGCGCTCGCGCAGCCCGGGATGGGCGCGAAGGTAATCGCCGAAGACTTTTTCGGATTTGCCGCGACAATAGATGTCGGCGTGGTCGAAGAACGTCATGCCGGCAGCCAGCGCGGCGTCGAGTGCGGCGAAGGCGGCGCGGCGTTGCTCGTCGGTGAGCGGAGACGCGTCCCATGCGCCTCCGATTCTCATGCACCCGTAAATGAGGCGCGAGGTGGACGGGGCGGGGGAGGTGCTGGCGGATGCGGCGGATGACATGTCAAAATCGGGATGGAGCGTTGAGGACGGGAATTGGACGTTTGAAGTTGGACGTTTGAAGTTTGGAAAACCGGTCTTCGCCGTCGCTTTCCGCCCTCCGGGCTCGACTCCAAACTCCAAACTCCAAACTTCAAATTCCAAACTTCCAATATTCAGAATCCCTTCACCTTGAACAGGCTGGTGACGCTCTCGTTGTTGTTGATGCGCATGATCGCCTCGGCGAGGAGCGGGGCGATGCTGAGCACCTTGATCGGGAGGTCGCGCGTCTCGAGCGGGATGGAGTTGGTCGTGATGAGCTCGTCGAGGCCGCCGGTGCGAAGGCGTTCGTAGGCCATCGGGCTGAGGAGCGCGTGGCTGACGGCGGCGCGCACGGAGATGGCGCCGTTGGCGCGGAGGAGCTTGGCGGCGTTGACGAGTGTGCCGGCCGTCTCGGTGATGTCGTCCACGATGAGCACGTCCTTGCCGGCGACCTCGCCGACGACGTTGACGGATTCGACGGTGGTGGCGCTGGTGCGTTTTTTCCAGACCATGCCGAGGCCGGCGCCGAGGATGCCGGCGTAGGCGGCGGCCATCTTCATGCCGCCGACGTCGGGGGAGCAGACGACGAGGTTTTCGGCGCGGAAACTTTCCAGGTACTTGAAGAAGACGGGCGAGGCGAAGAGGTGGTCGACGGGGATGTCAAAAAAACCCTGGATCTGCTGCGAGTGCAGATCCATGGTGAGGATGCGGTTGGCGCCGGCGGCGACGAGAAGATTGGCGACGAGCTTGGCGGTGATGGGGACGCGGGGCTGGTCCTTGCGATCCTGGCGGGCGTAACCGTAGAAGGGAATGACGGCGGTGATGCGTTTGGCCGAGGCGCGGCGGGCGGCGTCCATCATGATGAGGAGCTCCATCAGGTGGTGGTTCGTCGGCGTGCAGGTGGATTGCACGATGTAGACGTCCTTGCCGCGGATGTTTTCGTTGATTTTCACGAACGACTCGCCGTCCGGAAAACTGGTGACGACCGCCTCCCCGAGAGGCACGCCGATATGCTGGCAGATTTCCTCGGCCAGGGGCCGATTGGAATTTCCGGAGAAGACCTTGAAGTGCGGTGCGCTCATGAAGGAGGTGGTGTGCTGGAGGAGTGAGGGACGGAGAGGGACGAAATGGACAGGAAGGGACGAAGGTGAATGAAGGCGGACGGAGGCGAAACGGTGGCCGGTGTGTGTTGCGGAAAGGGTGCAGGCTGACACGCAAGGGCCAGGCGGCGGAAGTCTTTTTTGGGTATCGTCAGGTCTTCGGTTTCAGTTCGGCGACCTGGGCGGCCAGCGAATCGACCTTGCGGAAGAGGTCGGGCAGGCGCTGGTGGAGAATGAAGAGCCGGCGTTCCAGCATGTGCGGAAGTGATGGAGTACCGCTGAGATAGGTGCCCGGTTCGGTGTTGATGTTGATGCCCGTCTGGCCGCCGGCCTTGGTGCCGCTGGCGAGGGTGAGGTGGCCGGCGACGCCGGTCTGGCCGCCGAGGATCACAAAATCGCCGAGCGTGGTGCTGCCGGAGATGCCGACCTGGGAGCAGAGGATGCAGTGCTTCCCGACGACGACGTTGTGGGCGATCTGCACGAGGTTGTCGATTTTGGTGCCTTCGCCGATGACGGTGCGGCTGAAGCGGGCGCGGTCGATGGTGGTGTTGGCGCCGATCTCGACATCGTTGCCGACAAGAACGGTGCCGATCTGGGGAATCTTGGCGTGACGGCCGGCGGTGAATTCGTAGCCGAAGCCGTCGCTGCCGATAACGACGCCGGCATGGAGCCGCACGCGGTCGGCAAGTTCGCAGTACGCAGCCACATGGGTGTGAGGGGCGAGCCAGCAACCGCCGCCGATGCGGGCGGCGCGGTCGACAAAAACCTGGGCCTGGAGGTGGGTGTTTTCGCCGATGACCGCGCCTTCCCCGATCACACAGAGCGGGCCGATCGTGGCGCTGGCGGCGATCTGCGCGCCATCGGCAATGATCGCGGACGGATGGATGCCGGGGTGGGGCCGCGGCCAGAGCCGGCTTTCGATGACGGCGCAGAGCGTGGCGAGGGAGGCGGAGGGGGACGGGACCTTGAGGAAGAGCTGGTTGTCGGCGGGCGCGGCGTCGTAGTCTTCGGGGACGAGAACGACGGAGGCGGCGGTGGTGGCGACCTCGCTCTTGTACCTGGGGTTGCCAAGAAACGAGAGGTCGCCGGGCTGCGCGTCGCGGAGGGCGGCGATGGAGCGGACGGTTTCACGGGTGGAGCCGAGCGTGGCAACGGGCTGGAGGAGGCGGATGATCTCGTCGGCGCTGAAGGTGAGTTTCATGGAAAGAGAAGACCCAAGGGCGAAGGTCGGGCGCGGGCAACGGTTTTTGCGGATCCGGTGAAGAGAGGGATGTCACCCAAAGTGAGGTCAGGGGCAGCGTGCATGTGGCACGGCCATCCTGGCCGTGGACGGCGCGCAGCGCCGCCTGTGTCCGGTGCAAGACACGGGCAGGGATGCCCGTGCCACCCCGGAATCATGGGCAGGAAGCCCGTGACTGGAGTTTGGCGCATGCGAGATTCAGTTATGGGAGTAGAACAAGGCGGATGCGAGGTCGGAAGAGGGTTTATGGGACTTCTGATCCGGGGAGGGGCGAGAGCAGAAGTGGGATAAACTCTCGCGGCGGAGGTGGGGCGACCACAGTTCGACGCGCAGTTGGTTGATGAGCAGGCCGGTGGTGGCGCGGCGCGGGGGTTCCCCACGTCGCCATTTGGCCAGAGGCACCGAGGGCGGCAGTCCGTGCGGGCCATAGGTGCGATGGGCGGCGAGCAGCAGCAGGGCATACGCGGCCACCGCGCAGGCTGGCTGGCGGCGCACCGCCTCGGGTTCGCGCACCTGGGCCTCGCTTACGCCGAGCAGGCACTTTTCGTCGCGGAAGTTCACCTCGATATCCCAGCGCCACAGGTATTCCTGCAGGATGTCTTCGAGCGCCACGTCCGCGTCGGTGCAGATGAGGTAGGCGGGCTGGCGGTAGAGCAGCTTGCTGTCTTTCCTCAGCCGGTGGCCCAGGGGGGCGATCACCACCACGCGAACCAGCGTATCCACTCCGGTTATACGCGCGAGCACCGGGCCTTGCGTCTTGATCTTAAAATCGTGGCGCTTTTGCGCCGCGAAGGCCGGCACCCGGAGCCAGTCCACGGTGTCGTCGGTGCGCAACTGTTCCGGCGTGGGCAGGGTGTCGCCATACCTGCGGGGGCGTCCGTTTTTGCCGGGCCGCCCGTCGCAGGGCGCGTAGAGCCTGGTATCCTTGCGCACCCGGCCGATCAGGACGGTGTTCTCCGGCAGCCGGCGCAGCAGGGTGCGGTTGGTGAAGCGTCCGTCGCTCACCCAGTGGATCGGTCGTTCGGTCACGGTGCGCAGGTGCTCCATGCGTCCGGCGGCGACTTCGTTGATGCTGGCCTGTTTGCGGGCCTCAACATAGGCCTTCTGCGTTTGGGCATCGGCGTGGCGCGAGGGCTTTTTGGGCAAAGGGGCCTCCTGCCAGTCCACCGGCACCAGTCGGGCCGAGCCGTCGGCGGCGGGAATGGCGGCGGAGAACTGAAGCACGCGCTGGCCCCGGACGAAGTTGATGTTGAAGGGCGGGCCGAGCGGGTCCTTGCGCCAGCCGCAGCCGGGGATGCAGCGGCCGGTTTTGCGCGTGATCGAGTCGTCCAGCGCGACCACCCAGGGCCTGTCGGCATCGGTGGCCGCCAGCGCTTCGCGTCGCACATGCGCGAAGATCGGATCGACCGGCAGGCGCTGCAGCAGGCGATACTCCGCCGACCAGTCCCGGTGCTGGGAGCCGGCGGTGCTCAATGCCCCGGTCACCGTGTGCCGGCCCAGATTAAGCAAGCCGGCCAGCCATTGGGTGCGTGCGCGGCTAAAATCCTCCGGCGAGGCAAAGACCGGGGCAAGGCCGTCGAGCAAATAATCGAAGGCTTCGCTCAACGTGCCGTTTTTTTTACCGGGACAGGACCGGGCGGAACCTCCCGTCGCGAAACGATCAGATGGCCCTTGTCGTGGATCGTCCACTCGACGGTCTCACCCTTGGCGAAGTCCATCGCCTGGGCGATGGGGGCGGGGAAGTTGATGTAATACTGCGAGGTTTCCTTGCGCTGGATGCATTGAACTTTGGTTGGATAGCCCATGAAAAAAAACTAGTATTAAAACTAGACTATTGATCAAGCCTTTCCTCCTGGAAAACTAGTCGGTGCCAAACTCCAGTCATGGGCAGGATGCCCATGCCACTTCCGCGCCGTCCCTGACCTCACGTTGCTACTTGCCGACGGGGAGCGGGCGGGCATGGTGTGCCCGCTCATGCCGTCACTGACCAACGACGCTTCCTTGCCCGCGACTGTCTCCGGCCACCGGCTGCCGGTGCGCCCGGAGTTGCTCGCGCCCGCCGGCGACTGGGAGTGCGCGCGGGCGGCGGTCGAGAACGGCGCCGACGCCATCTATTTCGGGCTGGAGCGGTTCAACGCGCGGATGCGCGCGAAAAATTTCACGCAGGCCGACCTGCCGGCGCTGATGGCGTTTCTGCACCGCCGGGGCGTGCGCGGTTATGTGACGTTCAACACGCTCGTCTTCGCCGACGAACTGGCCGATGCGGCCGATTACCTGCGCGGCATCATCGCTGCGGGCGTCGATGCGGCCATCGTCCAGGACATCGGCGTGTGCCGGCTCATCCGGCGGCTGTCGCCCGATTTTCCGATCCACGGCTCCACGCAGATGACGGTGACCAGCGATGCCGGCGTGGCATTTGCCCGCGAACTCGGCGCGAGCCTCGTCGTGCTGGCGCGCGAAAACTCGATCGCGGAAATCGACCGCATCCAGGAGGCGCAGCGCGCGGCGCAGGCGGCGGGCCAGGGCGCGCCGCTGCCGCTCGAGGTATTCGTGCACGGGGCGCTTTGCGTGGCGTACTCCGGGCAGTGCCTCACCAGCGAATCGCTCGGCGGCCGCTCGGCCAACCGCGGCGAGTGCGCGCAGGCGTGCCGGTTGCCCTACGAACTGTTTTCCGACGGCGAGAAGGTCGATCTCGGCGACCGCAAATACCTGCTCAGTCCGCAGGACCTCGCCGGACTCGACGTGCTGCCGGAACTCGTGCGGGCCGGCGTCGCCTCGCTCAAGATCGAGGGGCGGCTCAAGAGCCCCGAATACGTGGCGAGCATCACCCGCGTTTACCGGCAGGCGCTCGACCGCGTGCTCGGCGAACCGGCGCGGGCGGAGGTGGGCGCGGGGAAAGCGGCAGAAAACGCGGCCTTCGACGAAAGCCGGGAGCGCTACGAATTGCAGATGGCGTTTTCCCGCGGGCTTTACACGGGCTGGTTTCGCGGGATCAACAACCAGGAACTGGCGCACGGGCGATTCGGCACGAAACGCGGGGTGTTTCTCGGCGAGGTGCAGCGTCTGGTCGCGCCCGACGGCGTGCTCGTGCGGCTGGAAGCGCCGCTCAAGCCGGGCGACGGCGTGGTCTTCGACGCCGGCACGCCCGAGGCGGGCGAGGAAGGCGGACGCGTTTACCAGGTGGAACCGCAATCGCCGCCGCGCGACGGCAGAGGCGGCAGCACCCGCCCCGGCGCGGCCGGCGGCCTGACGCTGGTGCGGTTCGGGCGGGATGACATCGACTTTCGCCGGGTGCGCGCCGGCAACCGCCTCTGGAAAACCGGCGACCCGGCGCTCGACCGCGAATTGCGGGCGACGTTCGAGGGCGAAAAAATCCGGTTCCGCCGCGTCGTGGCGATGGAAGTCCACGGGCACGCGGGCGCACCGCTCACGCTGATCGTCAACGACGGCGCGGGGCATGTGGTGCGGACGGATTCCACCGTGCCACTCGCCGCCGCCGACCGGCAGCCGCTCGACGCGGAGCGGCTGCGCGACCAGCTCGGCCGTCTCGGCGGCACGCCCTTCGCGCTCGGCGAACTCGACGTGCGGCTCGAAGGCGCGGTCATCCTGCCCATCAGCGAACTCAACCGCGTGCGCCGCGAAGCCGTCGCCGCGCTCGAACGCCTGCGCGCCGCCCCGCTGCGCTGGACGTTGCGCGAGCCGGCGGCAGACGAGGCGCCGTGGCGGATTCGCAGTGGAAAGGTGGATACCGACGACGTCCCGGCTGTCGCGGCGGGACCGGAGATCATTCCGGTGATCCGCAGCCTCGGCCAGCTCGACGCCGTGCTCGGCTGCGAGGGCGTGCGGACGGTGTACTGCGAATTCGAGAACCCGAAATATTACCGCGACGCCGTGCGGCGTTTCCGCGAATGGCAGGCAACCGGACTCCGGACTCCAGACCCTGAACCCGAAACTCCGGATGGAGGAAGCTCCGCGTCCTCCATCTGGGTGGCCCCGCCGCGCGTGCACAAGCCGGGCGAGGAATGGATTCTCAAACAGGTGCGCTCCAGCGAGGCCGACGGCTACCTCGTGCGCAACCACGAGCACCTGCGCTATTTCGCCGGCGACCGCAAACGGGGCGATTTTTCGCTCAACGTCGCCAACCCGCTGACGGCCGAGTATCTGGTTTCCCGTTACGGACTGGAGCGCGTCACCGCGAGCTACGATCTCAATATCCACCAGCTCGACGCCCTGCTCGGCGCGGCGCCCGGCGCGTGGTTCGACATCACGCTGCACCAGCACATGCCGATGTTTCACATGGAGCATTGCGTGTTCTGCGCGTTTCTCTCGGAGGGGCGCGACTATCACGATTGCGGGCGGCCCTGCGAAAAGCACCGCGTGCACCTGCGCGACCGCGTGGGGGCGGAGTTTCCGTTGCGGGCCGACGCGGGTTGCCGCAACACCGTTTACAACAACCGGGCGCAGACGGGAGCCGAGTTTGCCCGCCGGATGCTCGATCTCGGGGCGCGGCATTTCCGGGTGGAGTTCATGCACGAGGAGCCGGGCGACATCCGCCGCACGCTGGAGCGTTATCGCCAGCTTCTGCGCGGCGAGATCTCGGGGGCGGATTTGTGGCGCGAGCTCCGGCTGATCAACCAGCTCGGCGTCACCCGCGGCCAGCTCGACGCCGCGCCGAGGGTGATTTTCCGGAAGACGTGAAACGGGGCGGCCGGCATGGGCGCCGCAGGGATTTACCCGACAAGGCCGGAGGGATCGATGGCGGCGTGTTTGATGCGTTCGCGTTTCCACGTCCAGGTCATGTGGAGGTGGCCATCGGCGGTCTGGATGATGGCGGGGTAGCTGTATTCGCCGGGTCCGGTTTCGAGGTCGAGAACCCGGGTCCAGCGGAGGCCGTCACTGGACAGGGCGAGCGAAAGGGGCGAGCGTCCGCTTTCGGTCGGATTGCAGATGAGGGCATGGCGGCCGTCGGCCAGGGTGACGGCATCGGTGCCCGAGTCGGGATTGGGAACGTCGAGAAAAGCGATCTCGCTCCAGGTGCGACCGGCGTCGAGCGAGTCGGTCGAAAAGAGGCGTTTGACGAGTTGCGTGCGGCCGATGGCCTGCAGGCGGCGGCCTCCGTCGTGACGGAGGATGCTGGGCTGGATGGCGCCGTAGTCGATGCCGTCATTGACCGGCGCGGTGCGGGTCCAGGTGCGGCCGGCGTCGGCGGTGCGTTCGAAGTGGACGC
Organism: Opitutaceae bacterium TAV5; assembly: GCA_000242935.3. NCBI lineage: Bacteria > Pseudomonadati > Verrucomicrobiota > Opitutia > Opitutales > Opitutaceae > Opitutaceae bacterium TAV5. Next base: position 7,128,306 of record CP007053.1, on the reverse strand, counting down.
GCCAGCCGGTGGTCACGGATTCTTCGGTGCTGGCGGGACAAAGCCAGGTGCCATCGGGGAGTTCGACGGGTTTGTTTTTGACGGGACCGCAAATGCCTTCGGGGAGACGGCGGTGCGAGGCCCATGTGTGGCCGCCATCGGCGGACGTGGTCATCATGCCCCACCAGGTTTGCGGGGTTTTGCCGACCTTGTAGAAGAGGACGAGCGGCGCGCCGGGCGTGTGGCGGGGCTGGAAGAGGACGGGATTCCAGCAGGCGTAACGGAGCACCTGGCCGTCTTCGGTGGTGTGCTGGATGCCGTTGGCGACTTCGACCGGCTCGGTCCATTGGCCGGTGGCGGCGTCGAGGCGGGCGAGCCAGATGCCGACGTCGGGGAAACATTCGCGTTTGCCGCCAAACCAGGCGGCGACGAGGCCGTGTGGCGTCTCGGCAAGGGTCGAGGCGTGGCAGGAAGGAGTCGGCGCGGTCTCGAAAATGAATTCGGCGCGCAGCGTTGGATGGGTGGCGGTGGCGGGCATGGACGTGTTCAGACGGCGGTTGCGAGGATGGTCTGGAAGAGGAGGTCGGCGGCGAGGCGGTGGCCACGGATGTCGGGATGGTTGAGGCCGTTGCCAAGCCAGTCGTCGGTATCGGCGCCCGTGTCGCGGAGACGGGTCCAGGAGGCGTGGATGTCGGCGAGCGGGGTTCGGGTGTTGCGGGCGATGTCGCGGATTTTTTCGGCGTAGAGAGCAAGGGCGCCGTCACATTGGGTGCGCAGGATGGAGTCGGCGAAATCGAGATGGCGGGGATGGATACGGGCAGGGTTTCGGCGCGTGGCCATGAAAGGAGGCGTGAGGAGAACGATGTCGGCTTCGGTTTTTTCCCGGATGGCGGCGATCGTTTGCGTGAGGGCGGCTTCGAAGCCGGCGAGTTTTTCGGGACCGCCGAGCGAATCGTTGAGCCCAAAGGCAATGAGCACGAGGTCGGGCTGATGGCGGATGACGTCGCGGTCGAGCCGGGCGAGGGCCTGCGGAGCGCTGCTGCCGCCGACTCCGGCGTTGAGCGTGGAAAAGGTGGTCGTGGGATAATGCTGTTCGAGCCGGGTTTGCAGGAGGCGGTGGTAAACCGTGTCGGGAGCGAGCCGTCCGTATTCCATGGCCCCTTGCGTGACGCTGTCCCCGAAAGCCACGATGAGGACGGGGGCGGCGGTGACGTCGAGGGCCTTTTCGCGGATGCGCTGGTGGAAGCGGTGCATGGGAAGCAATTTCAGATTAACCACAGAGACACAGAGGCACAAAGAACAATCCGGAGGCAGAAGGGATGGAATGGCTGCAAAAAGATTCAAAAAGAAGGCCGGATGATTTTTCAGGCATTTCGCGCTCCTTCACGATGACCACATCCTCCGTGGTCTGCACCCGGTGCCTTTGTGCCACGTTCATCTTTTTCAGGAGCGGGCGAAGAGGAGTTCGCGGAGGTAGCGGGTGGTGGCGGTGGCGTCACCGGCGGCGATGAGTTTCCGGAGATCGGCGCGGCGGGCGTCGGTGAGGAGGGTTTCGAGGTCGCGGAGGAAGGCGACACTTTCACGGACGGCGGCGGCGCCGTCCTCGCGGTAAGGGTATTGGTCCATCGAATACCAACCGGCGTAGCCGGTCTCCCGGAGCCAGTGGAGGAGTTCGAGGTATTCGACAACATGCACGGAGCCGACGATCATGTCGTCGTCCCACGAACGGTAGTTGTCGTTGAAGTGCATGTGGAACAGCTTTTCGCCGTAATGCTGGAGCAGGACGGCGGACTCGGCCACGTTCTCGCCGGCCATGAAGGCGTGGCCGACGTCGATGCACACACCGACGTTGGACAGGCCGGTTTCGCTGGCCATGAGGAGCGTGTCGGCGGCGCGGGCGTGGAAGGAAAAATTGCGCGGCTCCTTGGGCTTGTATTCGAGGGCGTAGCGCAGATCGGGAAACTCGCCGGCCACGGTGTGGATGTTTTCGGTGAGGTGGGCGCGCTGGGTGCGGTAGTCGGCGGTGAGCGGATAATCGTAGCCGTCCTGCCCGAGCCAGAGGTTGATGAGCGGGCATCCGATCTGTTGGGCGATGCGGGAGACGGCGCGGCATTCTTCGAGCGCCTGGCGGCGGGTGTCGGCGGATTTGGCCGAGAGGCTGCCGAGTCCCCAGCGTTTTTGCGAAAACAGGTCCGGGATGATGGAAACGCAGGCGAGACCGGCGTCGGCAAGGAGGGCGTGAATGTCGCGGGCGTTTTGTTCGGTGATGTCCCAGGTGCCGACGAGTTCGATGCCTTCGATGCCGGGGATGGCGGCGGCCTGGCGGATCAGTTCGGACTTGGGCGGCACGTCCTTGTAGCCGGTGGGAAGGAAGCGGTCGCAGGTGTTGCCGAGATTGCCGAGGATGACGGAGTAGCGGTTCATGGGAATTGAGAATAATCAGGAGGTAAGAACTACAGACGGCACAGGCTGGAATGATCGTGTGAGGGTGATGCCGGGCGGAGCTTCGATGGCGGCATCGAGGCGGCCGTCGTCCTTGCGACGCCAGCTCACCCGTATCCATCCATCGGTGACAGGGAGGGCACCCTGAAAGGAGTCGAGATCGGCGGGCGGGCGCGGATCGAAGCGGAATTCATGCTGCCCCGGAGCCGTGGCGGTGAGGCCGAGCAGGTATTTGACGTAGTACTTGAGAATCCAGGTGGCGAAGGGATGGCAGCGGCTGCGGGTCGGGAAGTCGGGATCGCCGGAGTATTCGGGGAAGTGTTCCCAGGCAGTCCTGTCGCCGGCGGCCAGCATGGGCGTCCACTTGTCGCGGATGAGCTTGAAGATGGTTTCGACGTCGTCCCGCCGGTCGAGGAATTCGAGGAGGTAGAAGAGACCCATGGGGCTGCCGAAGGGAAGGAGCGCCGGGTCCCTCGTCTGGAGCCGGCGATGAAACCGGGTATGCCATTCGGGGGAGCCTGCGCCATGAAGGGCGAGCGCGGCGTTGCTGACCTGGCTGCTGACGGGCGAAAGCGTGCCGTCCGCATGGAGGCTGTCGGCATAGGCGTCGCGGTCGGAAGACCAGAGATGACGGTCAATAGCGCTACAGAGGCTGGCACGCGCGGCCTGCCAATGAGTGATGCAGGTCTGGAGAATTTCAGATTTCAGCTTATCAGTCTTCAGCATTTCCTCCGCGAGGTATTCGCCGGCCTCGAGCGCACCGAGGAGAAGGGCCTGTTCGGCGGAGACGACATCGTGCTTGTCGTCGCGACCTTGCGCCCAGTCGGCGAGGTGCCAGCCATCGTGAGGATCACGCCAGCGGAGGAGACCGAGGGCAGGGTCGATCATGCCGAGAGCCTCCTCGAGGCCGCGGGCGACCTGGGGGAACACGCGCCCGACAAAGGCGCGGTCGGCGGTGTGCCAGTGGTAATCGCGACAGAGGAGGATCCAGTGGAAGCTGAAAACGGGAATGCGATTCTCCCAGGTGCTGGGAGCATGTGAACGCACAAGGCCGGGATAAAGCGGGTCGCGGGTGTAGTGCTCGATGGTATTCCGCAGAACCGGCAGATTGCGGAAAGTGGTGAAGTCGGCGAGGGTGCCGAGGCGGTTGTCGAAGTTCCAGTTGACGGCCTCGTAGGTGGGACAGTCGGTGAGCGTGTCGTCGGTGGCGGCGTACAGAGTCTGTTCGCAGAGGGCATGGATGGCGTCGAGCGCGACATCGCCCGTGCGGATGGAGGCGGCGGGAAGGTTGCCGCAGTGGGCGGAAAGGATGCGAAGATCACGAATTTCTACGGGAGCGTCTCCTTGGTGATGGACGCCGATGTAGCGGACGCCGTAAGCGAAAAAGCTTTCAAAATGCTGCCAGCCGTCGCGCAGGCGGTAACGGATGGCGTTGTTGAGGGGGCCGGGCCAGACGATGCGGAGGGGCGCGCCGGGCGCGAGGGATTCGAAGAACGAAAAGATGAGGGTGTCGCCGGCCTTGCCGAAGGCGGAGAAAGCAAGCCATCCGTTGTGGATCGCTCCGAGATCGACGATGAGGCGGACAGCCGAGCCCGGGCATCGGGAAGGGGGAAGGGTAAATAACGAGGCGGTCGGGGAAGCGGGCGGGACGCCCGCGCCACTTGTCCGCCTGGCGTTGGCGACGAGATCCTGGGGATTGGCGTCAGTCAGCGTATGCTGCGGGTCCATGTCCGGATAGGGGCCATGTGCCATGAGTTCCTGCGCGGCGGGAGAAAGCTCGCGTTCGTCATCGGATAGCAGCGGGCGTTCATCCGCGAGGAGGACTTGAAAGCCGCCTTTCCCGAACGGGTTTTCCGGATACACCGGATGGGGTGCAAAGGCCGCCAGATTGGCATACTGGAAATGATCGCGTTCCACATGCACGCCGACGAGGCGATTGGCTCCCTGGTGCAGACGCAGCGTTTTCGGGGTCGGGTCGCCGGGCCACCGTCCCCAGCCGGAACTGTGGACAAGTTTTTTGTCGTGGAAAAACCAGATGACCTGGCCGGCGGTCGGCACGAGTTCGATTTCCTGGTCGCACTCCGAGATCAGGTCGGTGACGATGAGTGCGGGCTGTTGAAAGAGGTTGCAGCGGCCCTGCTCCTGCTCGTTCACGAGGTAGGGTTTTATCCGGAATGTGCAGGAAAAGTTGGGGAACTGCACGTCGTCGCAGGCGATGACACGATTGGGCGAGATCGGCGTGCGGGAGGGGAGCGGCACGGGGCGGGGCAGGAGCCTGGCGCGATGATCCACAAGGGTGGCGGGACGCCAGGAAGTGGCACGGGCTTCCAGCCCGTGTGACTGGATGGATGAGGGACGCACCGCCAGTTCGCCATGCGAAGATTTTTCGTCACCTCCCGAACATGGGCTGGAAGCCCATGCCACTTCTGCATTCGCATCCACATCCTCGATACAGGGCATCATCCACCTCCGGACGGTGCGCTTGAGGCGTTGCGGGTCGCGTTGCACAAGGGTCGCAGGATCGCTGGGGATGACGCTCCCGTCGGGCAGCTCGATCTGGAAAATCAGCCCGGCTCCGTCCGGGCAGGCGTTCATGGTGCCGACGCCGAGGGCGTGGACGAGCACTCCCAGGCGGTTGTCGCCCTCGCGCAGCAGATCGGACGGCGAGAGATCAAAGGTATCCACAAACCGCTCGCCTTCCGGCGACTTGGCCGGACCGTGACCAAGCACGCGGTCATTGAGCCAGACCTGATAATACGACTCGGCGGTGATGCGCAGGCGGGCGTCGCCGGATGTCCGGATTTTTTGGAGGAGGGCGGGTCCGACGCGAAATTCGCGACGGGCGAGCAGATCGTATTGCTCGATTTTTCCGGGATCGGAGTCGTCCCAGATCCAGCGGGCGGAAGGGTGAAAGGTCATTGTGAAAGGAGCCGGGTGATCCATTCCGGTTTCAGATGGGGAGGAGGCTGCGCCGAGTTTCTGGCGGCAGGCCCGGCGGGCGTGGCGGAGACGATGAGGAGGCGGTCGCGAGGGTTGAGCTTGGCCCAGACGTTGCCGCTGGAATCGCGGGCGAGCGCTTCATCGCCGGGATAGAGCCGGAGCGGCTGGAATTCGCCCTCCGAACCCGGGAGCGGAAGTGTCTGGCCCGGGGAGGAAAAGTGACGGGCAAGCCGGGCCGGCGTGTCGGCGCCGGCAGGCCAGCGGCCGAGATAGATGACATGCTTGCGGGCATCCATCATCCGGTCGATGTCCCCTGTGTAGTATTTTGCGAAGTACGGATCGGCCAGATTGACGACGACCGGGTTGGCGTCGGGGACGGGCACGCCGGAACTGACTGCCCAGAGGGCATCGGGACCATCGCCGGCGAGGCGTGCGGACTGGGAAAAGACGGAAGGCGGGTCGCGGTAGATGCAGTTGTAACGGGTCCAGAGCTTGCCGTTGGAGCGCCACCACCAGGACTGGCCCTCCGGGAAAATGAGCCCGTAGCGGGTCCAGGCGACCGGGGGGTCGGCACGAAGGCGGCCGGCAATTTCGCTGGCCCAGCGCAGACGGTCGGGCTGGTCGAGGAGGACGTGGTTTTCCCATTCCTTACCCGGAAGGCGCCAGCCGAAGAGATAGATTCCTTTCGCGCCGGTGGAGACGGTTTCCCGGACGATGCGCTCGAAGGTCGCCTTGTCGGGCCAGCTGCGCACTCCGAGGTTGCCGGGCTTGGCGCTGTAGCCGAGTTCGGTCGCCAGAAGCCACGTGGTCTGCGCGGCAAGGTCGGCTTCGGCGCGGCCGCTGAGTCCGCCGTAGGGGACTCCGCTGCCGTTGTCGGGATAGAGTTCCAGGCCGATGCCGTCGATGCCGCCGGGGGAACGGGGAATGCCCTCGGTGGAAACCCAGGGCGAGACACGCTTGATGATCACGGGAACATTGACGCGGGTTTTTATGTAACGGGCAATTTCGTCGCGCTTGCGGGCGTAGGATTCCCGGACTGCCTGAAGGTAGTCCATCCAGCTCGCGCCTTCGTCGGTCGTGGTGTTAAAAATCTTTCCGGTCTGCGGATCGACGAGCGTGACGGTGTTCTGTTGACGGTAGCGGGGCGAATCCAGATCGCGGAACGGAACGAGGCGGGATGCTTGCGAAAAATCGACGAGGGCGGCGCGGGGAAGGCTCCAGGCTGCGGCGAGGGCGGCGATATCGCCGCGATAGCGATTGCGGAGCCAGCTTGCGTAGTCGGTTTCAAATGACGGAGAGGAAACCCGCACGGTTTCGTGGCGGTTGTTGATGCCGCCCTCGTTGCATTCGGGATCGACAAAAAAGCGAAGTCCGGACCCCCAGTCGATGTGACTGATCCAGTCGAGTCCGGCGAGGGTTTCGTCGAGGCGCTCCCAGACATTGGAGACGCGTTTTCCCTGCTGGAGGGTGTTGGCGAGGACGTAATAGTCGCCGGGAGAGAGGTCCGGGATATCCAGCGTGACGCGCTGTTTTTTGGCGGAGTTTTCCGATTCCAGAATCTGGGCGATCTCCATGCCTCCGGCGACCGTTTTGACTGCGGAGGAAAAGGGAATGCGGCGGGCGGAGCCGGCGCCGGAAGCGGGGATGACCAGAAGTTCGGTGAGGGGGACTTGCGGGATTTCGGCTTCGAGTTTTCCCGGGAGGGAAGCGCGGGCGCGAATGAGGCCCTGCGAGGTGGAAGAGTAGATTTCCCAGGCGGCGAAGGGCTTGGCGCCGGTAGTGAGTTGCCAGCCGAAGTGGATGCCGCGACGGTTGAATTCGTCCACAACAGTCTGGACGAACCATTCGGGGGACGTCAGGCCGACGCCGGCATTGACGTAGAGGTCGCGGAAACCGGCAGTCTGGAGGGTGTCGAGATGGCGGGCAATGGCGACGCGTTCGGCGGCCCGCTCGCGAAGGGTGGCTTTGGCAGGGAAGAGGTAGAACATGCCGCCAAAGGGAATCCACGGGACGCCGTTCCAGTTGAGCGTATGCGTATCGTCGGCATGCCAGTAGTGCCGGGTGCCGTCGGCCCGGGTGTAGACACCGTGGGCGATGGGTTTCCGGGTGGCGTCTGGCGGTGCCACGACCGTGAAGCTGACGGGGACGGGATCGCTGGCGAGGGCGGTTTCGCCTATGTGAAAGCGCAGGATGCCGGAGGAGATTTCCCGCCAGCGCGGTTCGTCCGGAAGGCGGATCCGCATTTTTCCGGTGTCACCCGGGATCGGATACGAGGCGGTGGCCATGAGCGCGCCGGATGTATTGCCGGAGCCGGCGGCAAGGAAAAACCAGGCTTCAAGGCGGGACTCTCGCTCGACGATTTTGGGGATCGTGATTTCCCAATCCCGGCCGGAGCCGGATGCAGAGAGTTTTTCCGGGACGACGGGCGGGGGCGGATTTCCGCGAGTCAGGTCGAAGGTGAGTTCACCCCGGAGTTGCTGGCCGGGGAGGGCCGAGGATTCGAGCCGATAGCGTCCGTCCGGCAGGTCTTCGGGAACGGCGAGGGCAAAGGGGACTTGTACGGATGGATTGCGCACCCAGACGGGACTGCGCGCCGGTACGAAGGAAACGGAAGAGGCGATCGGCTCCTGGGCAGGGGAGCCGGGGCCGGCCACGATGCGGTAAAGATGAAACTGGATGCGGGTAGCCTGCGCGGCGGGAACGAGCGTGAGCGTCCCGGCGAGCGTGGAAGCGCCTCTGGTAAAGGATGAGCCGATGCGCCATGAGAGAATACTGACCACATCGGCAGGTAATTCGCCGGAAGAATCGGTGGCCGGAGCCCCGGGTGGCATCATGGCGTGGGAGAAAACGGCGGCGAAGGTGGCGGGGAAAAAAGCAATAACCCGGATGAACAGGCGCGGGAGAGGAAACATGGTGAAAAAATCGTTTTCAGGTATCGGTGTTCTCGAAGTGTTCGCCGCTCACGATGCAGCCGCGGGCGTCATGAAGATTGAAATACCAGGCGGTGGCGCCGGCCGGGATGGAGGCGGCCGCTGTGCTTGCAGCCGCATCGATGGCAGCGGGAAGGCTTTGCCAGCGGCGGGCCGGCCAGGAGCCGGAATCCGTCGTATAAACTAGCTCGACACGGGCGACGGGAACGACTGCCGCAGCGTCCCACCGGATGTCATGGGCGGTCTGCCTGATGATGCGCGGGAGCGGGGTGCCGTCGCGGAGGAGGGCGTCGGCGAAGCGCGTGACCTCGACGGGGTCGCCGGCCGGAGGGTGGTCGTGCGGCATGCGAATCTTGAGAGAGCGGGTGACGGAGCGGCCGGTGGTGGCGGCCAGACGCGTGGTCTTGCGCCAGGAGTCGGGGCGGAAGTGTTTGTCGTTGGTTCCGTTGACGAACAGGAAAGGCGTGCGGGCGGCGGGAGTGGCGCTGGCCGGGAGGCCGAGGTATTGCGCCGGATCCCAGAGGGCAATCCAGCGCGCAATGGCGGCGGGCGGGGTTTTCTGGAAATCCGTTTCGAGCCAATACGAGTTCTCTCCGAGAAAACCGCAGCCGTAAACGGGGGCGGCAAACCGGAATCGCGGGTCGAGGCTGGCGGCGATTTCGGTGAGAACGCCTCCCCAGGAAATGCCGGTGATGCCGGTGCGTCGGGGGTCCACGGCAGGTTGCGAGAGCAGGAGACTGTGGGCGCGGATGACCGCGGCCACGGCATGGTACGGCCACTGGTTTTCCTCGGGATCGAGTGCGCGGGCGAATCCACCGCCGGAGAAAGGCACGCCGGAGTGCGGGTGACGTTTCGTTTTGAGCTGCATGCCGTCGGACGTCACGGGCATGGCTCCGCACGTGTCCATGGCGATGGCGGCATAACCGCGGTCCATCCAGAGCCGGACCCAGTTGCGGTAAGCGGTGCCGCCGCCGCCGTGGACGAGGACGATGCCGGGCAATTTCTGCGCGGAGACGGCGGCGGCCGACGGGATGCCGAGCCAGGCGAAGACACGGGTGGGTTTCCCGTTCCAGGGGATGCTGTCGAAGAAGAGTGGAGTGATGCCGTCGGCCGCAGGGAGCGCGGGGTCGTTGACCGGATAGGTGCCGGGCGGAGTGAGGAGCGAGGCGAGGTCGCGGGAGAAGGGAGATGCAGATGGCCCGGACGAGGAGGGCGAGGGGAAACGGCGAAGGGTTTCGGTGGGGACGGAATCCTGTGCGACAGGGCCAGCGGACATGAGGCTGACGGGAAGGGTGAACAGCAGGGAGAGAACGGTTATTCTTCGGGCGGGCATGATGATGTCGTGGGCCGGTGCGGAGTTGACCTGATCCCGGCGGGACGGGAACCGGTCAGGGGCGGTTGTCCTTGATGAGCTGTTGCTGGTGGTCCTGGTCGGCGAGTTTGATGGAGCGGACGGAGCCGTCGAAAAACAGGTAGTTGCGGTAGGTCTCGTGGACCGGCGTCTGTGCGTACCTCGGGTGTTGGCCGGTGGTTTCTCCGGTGCCGTCTTTCCAGTCGGTTTCGAAGAGGGCGGCGGTCATGGAGGGGCTTTGGATGCGACCGAGTTGCAGGGGCGGGGATGCGGGAATGCTGGCGCTCTGCGGCGTGCCGAAATAAAGAACGTTGGCCTGGAAGGGAGCAGAGAGGCTGGAACTGGATTCCTTGAGGCGATCCCAGACGGGGCAGCGGAAGACTTTTGTCTCGCGGGCATTGGAATATCCGGAGGGAGGGGCGGATTCTCCCATGTAGGGGGCCAGAAAACCGGCGAGGTTTTCTTCCCGGATGTTGCCGGAGGCGTCGGAGCTGATCGTGGTGCCCTGGGGACGATAGATGGGGCCGGGGAGCTTGTCGCCATTGTCTGCAGCGTAGCCGGAGATGGCGGCTCCGATCTGGCGCATGTTGGAAACGCAGGTGATCGCGCGGGCTTTGGAACGGACGGCGCTCACGGCGGGGATGATGATGGCGGCAAGGATACCAATGATGGCGATCACGGTGAGCAGTTCGATGAGTGTGAACGCCGAGCGGGCTGGAGAACGGTCGTGCATGGTACGGGGCCGGGGTTGGTACGGATTCATGATCGGAGAGGTAAAATACGGGGGGAAAACGGAGAAAAAGAGACTGGACGGGGAGGAGCAACAGATCCGCCAGTCTGGTTTCGACAGCGCGGACCTGCGACCGGAAAACGATGCAGGGATTCCGGGGCGGATTACCGTGAACGCCGGCGGAGCAGGGCGACGCATCCGGCGGCGATTGCGCCAAGCAGGGCGGCAATGGTGGCGGGCTCGGGAATCTGGGAGGCGTTGATGCCGCCGAGGAGCAGGGTGGTGGCGGCGGTGCCCGCCGTACCGCTCGACTGGTTCAGGGTGAGGCTCATATAGAGCGCGGACTGCCAGCCGGCATTGGCGGGGGTGGTGAGCAAGCCGGACGTGTTGACGAGCGCGGTGCCGGTCTGGTCGTAGAGGGCGAGCGACCAGGTGGTCGCCGTGAGCGAGATGGCGATGGAGCTGTAACTCAGGCTGAGTTCGCTGGCGGTTGTGGTGCTCCAGACCGTGGTGGCGGCGCCTCCGTCGCGCAGGACGAGCTGGGCGTTGGCCGTGCCGTTCTGCGCGAAGTAGAGGGAATTGCTCCGGCCGTAAATATTGGCATTGGCGTTGTCGGGCGTGATGCCGAGCAGGAAGGTGGTGGTGGCGCCAGCGGACTGGATGGCGAGATCGTTGAATACGATGTCGACCGGCTCGCTGCCGGTGAAGGGGTTCAGGTCGCTGCTGGCGGCCTTGGTAATGGCGCGGACAGTACGGGTCTCCGCCGGATTGACGATGGCGGTTTCGGTAGCGAGTTTCAGGCTGCCTTCGGCGACTTCGGCATCAAGGGCGCCTGCGCCGGCCTTGTAGGTAACCCAGGCGTCGAGCCCGGAGAAGTCTTCGGTGAACGCGGCCGTGGCGAACGGGGCGACGACGAGGCAGGCGAGAGCGGCTGCGAGAGAGGGGAGCGCGTGTTTCATGGAGCGTGCGGGTGTGGGTGTTGGTGGTTCGGGTGATCGGCGGTGGGCGAGAGCACCCGTTTCGATGCTGATCATGGTATCCTCCGGAGGGTTCGCCGACAATTGGCGTGAGTCGCCAAAAGTGGTATAAAATCAACATCGCATTGCGGGCGTTTTGCTTCTCTGTTTTCGCAATCCTCATGGTACCCCCGCTCTTTCGTTCCCCTTGTCATGCGATCCCGCTCACCCGGCCCCCGTCGATTCTGCGGATGTCCGGACGGCGCACGCATGGGCGCCACGGCGCGGAACGCTATCGGCTCGACCGGTTCTGGTGTCTCAATCTGTTTCAGGGGGAAGGAGAACTGAGCATCGATGGCGACGTGTTTCCGTTTCACCACGGATATGCAGGCATCACGTGGCCGGATGCGGATCTCGTTTACACCTTTCGGAAACCGACGGTCAAAACATGGGCTCACTTCATTCCGGAAACGGAGCCGGACGGGCGTGCCGTGGACATCCCGGTCATGCAGGACCTGGGCAGGGAATTCGAACCGCTGCGGGCGGAGTTGCAACGGGTGTCGTCGCTTTACCGGGCGCAGCCGGAGCGGGCAGTGGCGCGGCTTTGGGATATCCTTTGGCAACTGGTGCCCGAACAGCCGTCGGGACGCGAAGCTGGCGGAAACTGGCGACATCCCATCGTGGCCCGGGCCATGGATGAAATCGACATGCACCTGGCGGAAACCATCGAGGTCGAGGCGCTCGCGGGAGAGCTCGGCGTCTCGCAAACACACCTCAACCGCCTGTTCAAGGCGGCGGTGGAAACCACCGTGGGCGACTACATCCGGGGGCGCCGCATGGAGACAGCCCTGCATCTGCTGCGGCACACGACGATGTCGATCAAGCAGATCGCCTGGCAGGTGGGGATTCCGGATGCGCAGCATTTCAACAAGGCCGTGCGGCGACAGTTCGGGCAACCGCCGAGCGCGCTGCGGACGAATCCTGACGAGAAACCGGTGAGATAAGCCGGAATAACCGTGCCCCGAATGTCTTTGATTTTACACAAAGATCGCGAAGGGCCTGGAGTGGCTTTGCCGCAACCGAAGGAGCAGATAGAATAGCCACGAAAAACACGAAAAAACACACCGCGCATGAAATCCTCCATCGCGCTTATAAGCGCGCGGGAGATTCCCGTCGGACAGAAGGGATTTTTGTGTTTTTTGTGGCCATCCCGGTTTGAATCCGGAACGCATCCGCACCGAGGAAAATCATGCGCTTCCGCGCACGATTTTTCAGGGTAGCTTGCGAAGGAAGATAACCGGCAATCCTTCGCGCCCTTCGCGCTCTTTGTGTAAAAATCCGGAAGATTGGGGACGTTGGTACCAGATGGAGTCGTGGCCGGAGCAGCGGGGCGTCAGTCCTGCTTTTTCGGATACCCCTTCGGGTTGGCCGAGTGCCACTTCCAGGCGCTGGCGACGAGCGACCCGATGTCGTGGTACTGGATCTTCCAGCCGAGTTCGCGCTGCGCCTTCGTCGAGTCGGCGTAGAGTGCGGGCGGGTCGCCGGCGCGGCGGGGCGCGACCGAGTAGGGGACTTTTTTGCCCGTTACCTTTTCCACGGTGCGGATGATCTCCAGCACCGACACCGGCGTGCCGGTGCCGAGGTTCCAGGTGAACACCTTGCCCGGCTCGGCCAGCTTGTCGAAGGCGGCGATGTGGGCGCGGCTCAGGTCGTCCACGTGGATGTAGTCGCGCAGGCAGGTGCCGTCGGGGGTGGGATAATCGTCGCCGAAGAGCTTGAGCGGCGGGTGGTCGCCGGTGGCGGCGCCGATGGCCAGCGGGATGAGGTGCGTCTCGGGCGAATGGTCCTCGCCGATCGTGCCGTCTTCGGAGGCGCCGGAGGCGTTGAAATAGCGGAAGACCGCCGCGCTCAGCCCGTAGGCGTGCGCGAAGGCGTGCAGGGCGTGCTCCACATCGAGCTTCGTCTGGCCGTAGGGGTTGATGGGACTGGTCGGCGAATCCTCGGTGATGGGCATCTTTTCGGGAATGCCGTAGGTGGCGGCGGTCGAGGAAAAGACGAATTTCTTCACGCCTTTCGCCAGCATCGTCCGCAGCAGGTGGAGCGTGGAAACGACGTTGTTGAAATAATACTTCATCGGGTCGTTGACCGACTCGCCGACGAAAATGTAGGCGGCGAAGTGCATCACGACCTCGATTTTTTCCTTTTCGAGGATGTCGCCGACGAGCGCCTCGTCGCCGAGATTGCCGACGTAAAACGGGATGCCGGCGGCCACGGCCTCGCGATGGCCGAAGACCATGTTGTCGAGCACCACGGGGCGGTGCCCCGCTGCGACGAGTTGGCGAACACAATGACTGCCGATGTAACCGGCACCTCCGACGACGAGAACGTTCATAAGCGTTTTTTCAGGCAAGACTGCGGAATGTGAAGGGAAGCGAAGCTTGTATTGCGCCGCCCGGCGGGTTGGCTAGCCTGTTTCTCAATTATGACGCCCAACACCTCACGCATCGTCATCACCGGAGTCGGCCTCGCGGCCCCCAACGGCAACAATCTGGCCGAGTTCCGGCACAATCTCCTCAACGGCGTGGCCGGCGTGGAGCCGCTCGAGGTGCGCTACATGGGCAAACTCATCGCGGGCATCTGCCACTTCGATCCGCTGCGTTACCAGAAAAAGAAGGAACTGCGCGTCGGCACCCGCGCCGGCTCGATCTCGATCTACTGCGCCCGCGAGGCGCTCGCCGACAGCGGCATCGCCTGGGAAAATGTTCCGAAGGACCGCGCCGGCATCTACATCGGCATCACCGAGCACGGCAACGTGGAGACGGAAAACGAGATCTACGCGATTTCCAAATTCGGCTACGACACCAAATTCTGGTCGCACTACCACAACCCGCGCACCGTCGCCAACAACCCGGCGGGCGAAGTCTCGCTCAACCTCGGCATCACCGGCCCCGCCTACACGATCGGCGCGGCCTGCGCGGCCGGCAACATGGGCCTGATTCATGCGGCCCAGATGCTGCGTCTCGGCGAGGTGGATGTCGCGCTCTGCGGCGGCGTCAGCGAAAGCGTTGGCACCTTCGGCATTTTTGCCGCCTTCAAGTCCCAGGGCGCGCTCGCCCATCACGAGGACCCGAAAAAAGCCTCGCGCCCCTTCGACAAGGCGCGCAACGGCATCGTCATTTCCGAGGGCGGCTGCATCTACACGCTCGAACGCCTCGAGGACGCGCAGGCGCGCGGCGCGAAAATCTATGGCGAGATTTCCGGCTACTGCGTCAACAGCGACGCCTCCGACTACGTGCTGCCCAACCCCGCCCGCCAGTCCGAATGCGTGAGCCGCGCCATCGAACGCGGCGGCCTCAGGCCGCAGGATATCCACATCGTCAACACGCATGCCACCGCCACGCCGCAGGGCGACATCCAGGAGTGCCAGGGGCTCGGACAGGTGTTCACGGATTGTCCGGAGACGTTCATCAACAACACGAAGAGTTTTATCGGCCACTGCATGGGCGCGGCCGGCGCGCTCGAACTGGCGGGCAACCTGCCGTCGTTCGACGACCTCACCGTTCACCCCACGATCAACGTGGATGACCTCGATCCGCAATGTGCGTTGCCCAACCTCGTCATCGGCCAGCCGCGCAAGGTGGCGAAGGTCGATACGATTCTGAATAATTCATTCGGGATGCTGGGGATAAATTCCACGTTGATTGTGAAGCGATTTGTCGCCTGATTCTGACCCCTTAACTGAATTCCAATGACCCAAGACGAATGCAAAAAGATAGTCCTCGAAATCATCGCGGACATCGCTCCTGACGAGGACATCTCCAACCTCAAGCCCGACGTGCGTCTGCGCGACCAGCTCCAGCTCGATTCGATGGATTTTCTCGATATCGTGATGGAGCTTCGCAAGCGCCACAACATCGAGGTGCCGGAGGCCGACTACATGCAACTCGCCAGCCTCGACAGTTGCGCGAACTACCTGACGCCGAAGTTCACGGCGCTGGGCAAATAACCGCAACCGCGCTCCGGCGACACCAGGTTTCCGAAAGCCGGGAGGCCCTTCTGCCTTCCGGCTTTTCTGTTCCATGACCATCGCACCACACTACGACGTCGCCATCATCGGCGCCGGGATGTCGGGCCTCGCGGCCGGCATCCGGCTGGCGCACTTCGGCAAACGCGTGTGCATCTTCGAACGGCACAACGTCGTCGGCGGGCTCAACAGTTTTTACAGCATCGCCGGCCGCAAGTACGACGTGGGCCTGCACGCCATGACCAACTACGTGCCGCCCGGCGTCCGCGGCACGCCGCTCGGCAAGCTCCTGCGCCAGCTCCGCATCGATCGCGACGAGTTCGCGCTCTGCCCGCAAAAACGCTCGCGCATCGCTTTCGCGCCCGGCGGGCCGGACGGCGGCCAGGTCTCGCTCGCGTTCACCAACGACTTTGCCGTCTTCGAGAGCGAGGTCGCCCGCGCCTTCCCGGCGCAGATCGACGGCTTCCGCCGGCTCGTCGGCGTCGTGAAAACATACGACGACGTCTCGCTCGGCGCTCAGCCCGAATCGGCCCGCGCCGTCGTGCGCCGCCACGTCACCGACCCGTTGCTGGAGGACATGCTGTTTTGCCCGGTCATGTACTACGGCAGCGCGCAGGAGCGCGACATGGAGTTCGGCCAGTTCGTGATCATGTTCAAGGCGCTCTTCCTCGAAGGGTTTGCCCGGCCGTTCGACGGCGTGCGCGTGATCCTGCGCGTGTTGCTGGAAAAATACCGCGCCGCCGGCGGCGAACGCCGGATGAAGTGCGGCGTCCGCCGGATTGTCTCCCGCGCCGGCCGCGCCGCCGCGCTCGTCCTCGACAACGGCGAGGAAGTCACCGCCACGCACATCATCAGCACGATCGGTGCGCCCGAGACGGAGGCGCTCGTCGCCGGGGGGAGCCCCGGTCCCGAATCTGAAATTTCAAATCCGGAATCCCGAATGGCCGACGCCGTGGCGAAGCCCTCGCATCCGCCCGGCCGCCTCAGCTACTGCGAGACCATCACCGTGCTCGACCGCCAGCCGGCCGCGCTCGGCTGGGGCGATGACACCATCGTGTTTTTCAACGACGGCAACCGCTTCGCTTACGAACGCCCGGCGGACCTCGTGGACACGCGCAGCGGCGTCATCTGTTTTCCCAACAACTTCGAGTTCGGCGCCGATCCCGCCACCGGCGCGCCGCGGCAACTCGCCGACGGCTGGCTGCGCTGCACCTGCCTTGCCAACCACGACCGCTGGGCCGCGCTTGCCGCCGCCGATCCCGCCGGCCGCCAGGGAACCGCCTACCGCGAGGCGAAGCGCGTGTGGTTCGCCGCCATGCAGGCGAGCGCCCTGCGCTTCCTCCCGCCGCCGCGACTGACGGCTCGGGCGGCAGCAGGCTCCGCCGCCAACGCCGCCGCACACGACGACGCCGGCGTGTTGGCCGCAGCCACCGTCGCCACCGACATGTTCACGCCGCTGACGATCGTGCGCTACACCGGCCACGCGCAGGGTGCGATCTACGGTTCGCCGCGAAAACTCCGCGACGGCCGCACCGCCCTGGGAAATGTTTACCTGGCCGGCACCGACCAGGGGTTTCTCGGCATCGTCGGCGCGATGCTCAGCGGCATCTCCATGGCGAACTTCCACGTGTTACAGGCGCGGGCGTAGCGGGAAAAGAGCTTGCCTGCGCCGGCCACCTTTCCGGAGTTGGCCGCATGCAAGTCGATTTCCTGTCCAATTTCTCCTCCTTCTGGCACACAATTCTGGCGGTCTGGCCGGTGTTGATCCTGATCGTGGCGCTTGCGCTGGCGGCCAATTTCGTACTGCAGCATCTCTCCAGCCTCGTCGCCGCGCGCACATCGTCGATCTTCCTGCAACCCCTGAGGCGCGGCGGACAGGTGAGCGTCGTGGTCGTGACGGTGGTCGTCATCATGGGAGTCCTTGGCGTCAATCTTGGCGATATCTGGACCCTCCTCGCCACAATGCTGGCGATGATCGCCATCGGATTCGTGGCGGTGTGGAGCGTGCTCAGCAACGTCTCCTGCACGATGGTCATCCTCATGTCGCGGACCTTCGAGGTCGGCGACGAGATCGAGTTCACCGATCCGGCCGGCGTGCGCGGCAAGGTGGTCAACCTCAACTTTGTCTACACGACGTTGCAGGACCAGGACGGGCGACTGATCCAGGTGCCCAACAACATGTTTTTCCAGAAAATCATCAAACGCCGCCTTGATGGGCAGGGCGCCCTGTCGCTGGCCGAGCAACTGGAGCGCAAACCCGACGCTCCGGTGAAAAAGCAGGAGGGATGAATTGCAGTTGCGACCGGGCTTTCAACCCGGATGCTTGGCCCTCATGACAGGCAATGCTGCTGAGCACGAGGCCGCCGGCATGGTCGCGGAAATGCCGGGACTGGACGGAGCGTTTTCGTTTTCCGAAAACCTGCTCCAGAAGATCTGGTTGCGCGGTGATTTCGACCGCGCGTCCCTGCAAACCGCCGACGGGCACCCGCTCCGCATCGTCCATCCGGGGCGGTGGAACCGGCTGGCGGGTCCGGATTTTCGCGAAGCGCGCCTGCTGCTCGACGGCCAGCCCCTGACGGGCGATGTGGAGTTGCACCTGTACACCGCCGACTGGCAAGCGCACGCCCACGCGCACGATCCGGCCTACGCGGATGTGGTGTTGCATGTGGTGCTGTTTCCGCCCGCCGCGCACGAGACCTTCACAGCGGGCGCGCAGGGACGGCGCCTGCCGGTGCTCGCGCTGTTGTCGTACCTCCATCAGGATCTGGAAGCCTACGCCGCGGAGGAGGCGATCGAGGCGCTTGCCGGCCGCCCTGTCACCGAGCTGCGCGCGCTCCTGGCAACGCTCCCGCGCGAGGCGCTGTCCGACGGCGTCGCGCTGCACGCCGAAAAACGCTGGCGGCAGAAAGTCCGTTTCGCCGGGCAGCGCATCACCCGTCTCGGTTGGGAGGCCGCCTGTCACCACGCCGCGCTCGAAGTGCTCGGTTACCGGATGAACCGCTCGCCGATGCTGGCCGTGGCTGCGGCCTTCCCGCTGGCAGCCTGGCGGGCGGCACCGGATCGCACCGCTGCCGCTGCCCGGGACGCGGAGCGCGAGCGCTGGCAACAGCGCGGTGTGCGTCCGGCCAACCGCCCGCGCGTGAGGCTGGCGCAATACGCCCGCTGGATCGCCGCCGCGCCCGACTGGCCGTCGCGTTTGCGGGAGGCGTGGCCGCGCCTGCAAGCGGCTGCGGCGAGCGCCGCGGAGCAGGGCAGGGGAGACGACTGGCGGGTGGCGGCGGCACGCCGGCAGGCGAAGCTGCGTCCGTTACGCGAGGAACTGGCCCGGCTGACCGGCGCGGAGGCGCCCGGCGGCGGCACGCGGCTCGACACCTTTTTCTGTGACGCCGCCTTTCCGCTGCTCGCCGCGCAGGCGGAGGCGGACGGCCCTGGAGCGGGCTCGGCGCAGGACCTCTGGCCGCTCTGGCGTATCTGGCTGCCGGGCGACCAGCCCGACGAACTGATGGCCTGCCTTCGTGAAACCGGCCTGTCGGGCGGACGCGACAACCCGGCCTGCCACGGCGTCTTCCAGGGCCTGCTCGGCTGGCTGCTGGCGCGCAGCCCGGTATTCCGGACCGGGACGAAGTGACGGAACGGCGGACCAAACTTGCTACTTGTCACGTCCCGCCGGTCTTTGAAACTCCGGCGTTCATATGGTCATAAAACCCAAGGTTCGTGGATTCGTCTGTATCACCGCCCACCCCGCCGGCTGCGCCGCCCATGTGCAGGAGCAGATCGCGTACGTAAAAAGCCGGCCGCCGCTGAAAAACGGTCCGAAAAAGGTCCTCGTGATCGGCGCCTCCACCGGCTACGGACTCGCCTCGCGCATCGGCGCCGCCTTCGGCTCCGGCGCGGCCACCATTGGCGTGTTTTTCGAGCGTCCCTCCGATGTCGACAAGACCGGCACGCCCGGCTGGTACAACACCGCCGCCTTCACCGCCGCCGCGAAGGCCGCCGGCCTCTACGCGCGCAACTTCAACGGTGACGCCTTTTCCGACGCGCTCAAGGCCGACGTGCTCGCCGCCATCAAGGCCGACCTCGGCCAGGTGGACCTCATCGTCTATTCGCTCGCCTCACCCCGCCGCACGCATCCGAAGACCGGCGTCACCCACAAATCCGTGCTCAAGCCCGTCGGCCAGCCCTACACCAACAAGACCGTCGACACCGACAAGGGCATCGTCAGCTCCGTGACCATCGAGCCGGCCAGCGAAGCCGAGATCGCCGACACCACCGCCGTCATGGGCGGCGAGGACTGGGAAATGTGGATCAACGCCCTCGACGAGGCCGGCCTCATCGCGCCCGGCGCCACCTCCGTCGCGTACTCCTACATCGGGCCCGAAGTCACCTGGCCGATCTACAGGAACGGCACCATCGGTCTCGCGAAAAACGACCTCGAGCGCGCCGCGAAAGCCATCGACGCCACACTCAAGACGCACGGCTACGGCCGCGCCTTCATTTCGGTCAACAAGGCGCTCGTCACGCAGGCCAGCTCGGCGATCCCCGTCGTGCCGCTCTACATTTCGATCCTCTACAAGATCATGAAAGCGAAGGGCACGCACGAAGGCTGCATCGAGCAGATCCAGCGCCTCTTCGAAAAACAGATGTACGGCGGCACGGGCCTGGAATTCGACGACGCCGGCCGCGTGCGCATCGACGACCTGGAGATGCAACCCGACGTGCAGGACGAGGTGCAAAAAATCTGGCCCGAAGTGGCGACGGAAAACCTCGACGCGCTGACCGACATCGCCGGTTACCGCGCCGAGTTCCTGAAACTCTTCGGCTTCGGGCTGCCGGGCATCGATTACGACGCCGACACCGATCCGCACGTGCCGCTCTCCGTCGGGTGAACGGCCGGAGAAAGGCGAACCGGTGAGAGCGGTGGTGCAGCGCGTGTCGTCCGCGTCCGTCACGATCGGCGGACGCGTCACGGGCCGGATCGGCCGCGGCCTGCTCGTGCTCCTCGGCGTGGCCCGCGACGACACCGAAGCCGACGGCGAATGGCTCGCGCAAAAACTGGCGCGGCTGCGCATTTTTCCCGACAACCCTGACAACCCCGATAATCCCGACGGCCCCGGGCCGATGAATCGCAGCGTGGCGGAGCCGGCTGTCGACGGGAGCGGCGACGGCGGCGTGCTGGTGGTGAGCCAGTTCACGCTGTTCGCGAGCACGAGGAAGGGCACGCGACCGTCGTTCGACGCGGCGGCGAGGCCGGACCTGGCGCGTCCGCTTTACGAAAAATTTCTCGCGCAGATGGAGGCCGCGCTCGGCGGTCGCCGTGTGGAGCGGGGCGAATTCGGCGCCGACATGCAGGTGGCGCTGGTCAACGACGGGCCGGTCACGCTGGTGATCGACACGAAAGCCCGGGAGTAGACGGGTGTAATCGGGCCGGATTGGCAGAGAAGTGGCACGGGCATCCTTGCCCGTGGACGGCGCGAAGGGCCGCCTTCCGGAACACGGGCTGGAAGCCCGTGCCACTTCATGGGCAAGGATGCCCATGCCACCCTCACTTCCGGTTACACCGCTCCGGATCCCCCCGGCCTCCCGGCCAGTTGACTTCGCCCCGGGTTACACCCGAAGCTGGCGCATGCGGAAAATGATCTTCGTCACGGTGCTGGTTGGTCGCCTGTTGCCGGCCTTGCTCGCCGGGACGGCGTGCGCGCAGGCCGTGACGGTGTTGCCGCTGTCCTGGCCCACGAAGCTGGCGGCGGCTCCGGTCGATGCCGAGCTGGAGGACCGCGTCCGGCAATGGCTCCCGGCGGTGCGGCTGGCGGTAAGGACGTTGCCGGAATCGGCGGTGATCGGGCTTGCCCTCGGGCAGGCGGAATTGCTCGGCCTGCCGAAGGAGCAGGCGGCGCAACTGGGCCGCCTGGTCTCCCGGCGTTACGAACGGATCGCGCAGGCGCCCGGTTTCAACACGGCGCCGGGTGCGCTCGACTACTGCCTTTCGGAGACCCGGCCGGCGTCGGGCTTCGCCACGCTGGTGGTCCCGGCGGGAGCGAACGCGCGATCGCGGACGGTTGTATTCCTTCACGGATACGGGGGCAGTTTTTTGTGGTATGCGCATTTCCTCCACGAGGTGTATCCGGACGCGATCCTCCTGCTGCCGGCCTACGGGCTGAGCGGGGCGACCGTGCCGGCGGCCTATGTCTCCGAAGCGAGACGGGCGGCGGAGCAACGGCTGGGGTTTCCGCTGGCGCGTCCGCAACTGGCGGGGTTGTCCGCAGGGGGATTCGGCGCGTGCCGCCTGTTTGCCGCGCGACCGGAGGAGTACGCTTCGCTGACCGTGCTCGCGGCGTATCCGCCGGAGGATACGCTGCGGCTGCTGGCGGCGGGCCGGCAGATCCGGTTTCTGGCCGGGGCGGCCGAAGGGTTTGTCGTGGAAGGCGTGTGGCAGCAGTCGCTCGATTTTCTGCATCGGCGAGGCGTGCGTTTTGACGCCGCGACGATTCCGGGTGCCGATCACTTTTTCCTGCTCACGCATGAGCAGATCAGCCGCACCTGGCTGCAACGGCAGGGGGAGTGAAGGTAGCATGGGCATCCTTGCCCATGAAGTGGCACGGGCTTCCAGCCCGTGTTCTGCGGGCGTCCCGCCCGCATCCACTCTTACCCTTTCTCGTTCTCTCACTCTTTCTCCGGATCGTACTCATTCTCGTACTCCTTCTCTTTCTCGTACTCGTGCTGCGGCGCGCCGTGCGAGTGGCCGGAGCAGGAGAACGATCAGGAGAAAGAGAAGGAGAACGAACCCGGACCGGAGAAAGAGAACGGGAAAGAGTACGAGAACGATTCCGGCTGCTGGCGAAGCCAGCCTTGGAGTGCGGCAGTCCTCTGCCGCTTTGGAGCGAGCGGAAAGCGGCAGAGGACTGCCGCACTCCAGGGCGGCTTCGCCGCAGAAAGGCGGAATGCAGGGGGGCCCGGTCCGTATTCACTCCACTCCGGGCACCACGCCTTCGGCGGCCATTTCGTGCAGCACGGTGGTGAGGTAGGGGATGAGTTGCTTCTTGCGGCTGACGATGCCGGGCATGTCGAAAATCTCTCCGTGTTCCACCGCCGGATAACTGATGCGGCGGATGAAATCGGCGTCGCCTTTCACGATCAGCAGGGAATTCTGCGTGTTGATGTCGGTGATGAGCAGGCCCGCGAAAGCGAGTTTTTCGGACGTGCACATTTCCTCCAGCGCCTCGGCGAGTTTTTTCGAGTTCTTCCAGAAGTTGCCGAAACCGAGCTCCTCGACCTGCGAGACGGCGAAGCGGACGCCGTCCTCGTCGTAAACCTTGAAATCGGAGCGGATGACCTTGTCGGGCGGGCTGGCGAGAATGACCGAGCCGGAACTGAAAATCTCGTCGGCCAGCGCGCGCGAATCCACGCCCGCGATTTGCGAGAGCCAGGCGAGGACGACCGAATCCTTTTCCGTGGAGGTGGGGCTGTTGAGGTGGAGCGTGTCGGCGATGATGCCGCTCATGAGGATGCCCGCGATTTGCGGCGTGGGCCGGAGCTCGTCGCGCCGGAAGAGGTCGCCCACGATGGTGCAGGTGGAGCCGACGGGCTCGTTGAGGAAGAGGATGGGCTGCTGCGTGGAGAGGGAGCCGAGCCGGTGGTGGTCGATGATCTCGGTGATGGTGACCTGGTCGGCGCCGGTGACGGCCTGCGTGAGTTCGTTGTGATCGACGAGCACGAGGCGCGTGCGCGCGGGTTTGAGCATGTCGGTCTTGGTGAGGATGCCGCGGAGTTTGCCGTCGTCGCAGAGGACGACGTGCGCGGCGGCGGAGGAGGCGGCGAGTTTTTTTCGCACGTCGGCCAGGCGCGTGTCGGCGCTGAGCGAGGAAAACTGCCGGTCGATGAGGTCGTGGATGCGCGTGGCGGTGCGGATGATCCAGGCGGTGGTGGCCGAGTCGTAGGCGCTGACGATCAGCGACACGCCTTTTTGCTGGGCGGCATGGATGATTTCTTCCTCGACGGGGAGATCGCCGGTGAGGACGAGGAGGCGCACGCCGACCTGGATGGAGCGTTGCTGGATATCCCAGCGGTCGCCGACGATGATGATGGCCTGCTCGGCGGGGATGCCGTCGTCCTGGGCGACTTTCCAGAAGGAGCGCACGTCCATGGCGCCGATGCGCACGTAGAGCTCCTCGATGACGTCGGGGCGCGCGGTGTGGAGGACGCGGGCCTTGAGGGCGTGGACGATGCAGTCGATGCTGGTGTGGACCTTCCGGAGTTCGCGCACGGCGCGGATGCGGGGCACGAAGAAGCCGCCGAGCTGGAAAATGGAGAGGGTGCCGAGGACGCGCCGGTCATCGGCGACGACGGGGAGGATGCGCACGTCGTGCTCGTCGATCAGTTCGAGGGCTTCGGCGCAGGTGGCGGATTCGTTGATGGTGACGACATCGGACACCATGATGTCGCGGACGCGCGGGGTGACGTCGCTGACGAGGAGGGGCAGCGGGTGCTGGAAGCGGTGAAGGATGGTGTCGATGCGGGCGTTGGAGTTGCCGGCGCGGGCGGCAATGTGGCCGCCGATGCCGCGGGCTTCCTTGTAGGCGGCGTAGCCGATGGCGGAGCAGACGGAGTCGGCGTCGGGGTTTTTGTGTCCGATAACGTAGGTGGGAGTGGTGGACGAGGTCGGTGCGGCGGACATGCTGGAGGGGCCGTTGGTCAGGTGTGTGGTGTTGGTGTGGCAGTGTGGATGCGCGGAATGTGACAAGGTCGCGACCGGGCGCAAGCAGAGCAAGCGGGAGATCGTTATGAACGCGGCTCAGCCGGCGAGGGTGGCGGCGGTTGCCGGCTGGCGGCGCGGGTTTTCGGCGGCGAGGTGTTCGATGTCGGCGAGGACGGCTTCGACGGGGCGAAGGGCGCCGGGGGGCATGAAGCTGTTGATGCGGGTGATGACTTGCTGGATGAGGCCGTCGGGGCAGGAGGCGCCGCCGGTGACGAGCACGCGCAGGGGGTGTCCGGGCGAGGGATGCGGCGGAGCGCCGGCGGGAAGGAGGGGGCGGATTTCGGTGCCTCCGGCGGGGTTGGCCCCCTGGTGCGTCGCAAAGACGGTGTGCTCCACTTCGGCGAGGGAGCGGATGTCGCGTTCGCTCTGGATGAAGAAGGCGCGGGGGCCGAGTTGCTGTTCGCAGAGGCGGTAGAGTTGCCAGGTGTTGGAGGAGTTTTTGCCGCCGATGACGATGGCGGCGTCGAGCGGCTTTTGTAAGGCGCGGCCGAGGGCGTCCTGGTTGACCTGGGTGGCGTAGCAGAGGGTGTCGGTGCGGCCGCCGCGGCCGACGCGCGGGAGGGCGCCGGGGATGTCGGGCCCGAAGGTGGCGGCGTAGAGGTCGCGCAGCCAGGCGATGATCTCGCGGGTTTCGTTGACGAGGAGCGTGGTCTGGTTGACGACGGCAACGCGGTCGAGGTGGCGGGCGACATCGAAGTCCTCGGTGTGTTTGCCGGCGAACTTTTCGTAGAAGGTGGCGCGGAAGGCGGGGTCGCGGCTGGCGATGATCTCGCCGAGGAGGCGCGTCTCGGCGAGATCGCGCACGATGACGGCGGGAGCGTGGCGGCGGGTGTTGGCGAAGGTGGCCTTGGTCTCCTCGTGCTCGTGTTTGCCGTGGATGATGATCGTGTATCCGTCGCGCCCGTACGAGCGGGCGGCTTTCCAGACTTTTTCGACGAGCATGCAGGTGGCGTCGGATTCGCCGAGGGCGATGCCCTTGCGGATGAGGCGGCGCTTGTCGTCGTCGGTCGCACCGAAGGCGGGGATGATGACGATGTCGTCGGGCGTGAGCGTATCCCACAGCAGCGGGGCGGCGGGGGCGGCGGAGTCGGAGGCGGAAGGGCGAGAGAGAGGGGGGGAGGGGGGGGGGCTGCGGAGGCTTTGCGGCCGTCGGTGGTGAAGGGGGTGCCCTTGTCGGTTTGCAGGTAGCGGAGGCCGCGGCGGAGGAGGTCTTCGTTGACGAACGGATTGTGGATCAGTTCGGAGAGCATGAACACGCGCCGGCCGGGGTTGGCGGCGAGGGTTTCGTAGGCGCGTTCGATGGCATTTTTCACGCCGAGGCAGAAGCCGAAGTGGCTGGGCACCAGGTAGCTCACGGCGCCGAAATCGAGCGGCACGGGGTCGGCGGCGGTGCGTTCGAGGCGGCGGGCGAGCGCCTTGAGGGCGGAGCAAAGTTGCGACTGGTAGAGGGCGGACGAGATGCCGTCCTGCGCGTAGATGGCGGTGTTGCGCTCTTTTTCGGGGCGGAACTTGTAGATGAAATCGCTCTCGCCGAGGTGAAGGTAGGGGATGGCGATCAGGTGCGGTTCGAGCGCCGGGAGGAGAGCGGCGAGAAGGGGCGAGAGCGCCGCGGGCCCGGCCTCCAGTTGCTCGATGGAGCGGAAGAGGAGCGGGGAGGGCAGCGGGGAGGGCAGAGGGGAGGGGGCGAGGGAAGGGGAGAGTGGGGGAGCGATTTGCGCGAAGGAGACGCGGAGTGTGCGGCGGT
Organism: Opitutaceae bacterium TAV5; assembly: GCA_000242935.3. Classification (NCBI taxonomy): domain Bacteria; kingdom Pseudomonadati; phylum Verrucomicrobiota; class Opitutia; order Opitutales; family Opitutaceae; species Opitutaceae bacterium TAV5. The sequence goes on along the minus strand of CP007053.1, from coordinate 7,102,458 downwards.
TATCGGCGGGATCGGGCAGGGTGAAGAATTCGGCGGGTTGCGTGCGCAGCGGGAGGTCGGCCGCGGGCGCGGGCGAGAGGCGCCGGGCCGGGTCGGCGGGATCGGGCCGGACGGCGAGGCGGTTGTTGGTATCGAAACAGAGCGTGATGGAGTCGGACATCGGATGTCGGAGGAAAGAAGCCCACGAAACACACAAAAAGACACGAAAAGAAAATCGTCCCGCGGCAGGGTGACGCGGTCTTTTGCGTGTCCCGGGTGTGTTTCGCGGACTGTTTCCGGAAAAATTCAGGCCTTGCCGCCGAAGCTGGTGTAGTCGTCGAGATCGAGCCGGTCGAAGGTGGTGCGAATGTCATCGCGGCCCGGGGCGAGGGTGCGGATGGCGTCGGCAAATTGCCCGTGTCGATCGGCGTCGCCGGGGGCGAGGTTTTCGAGCCAGGCGGACCAGGCGAGGATTTCGTGCGGCGCGCGGGCGGGACGGGTATTGGCGGTGACCCAGGCGAGCATTTCGGTGTCGTTGCGACCGGTTTTGACGGCTTCGAGAAACGCGTCGGGATCGATGCCGGTGAAGGCGAAGAGGCGTTTGTCGAGCGGGCACGGGTAGATGTACTCGCCCTGTTTGCCGGCGGCGAAGGCACGCGACTTGTCGAGCAGGCGCGGCAGGTGAACGAAGCCGCCGAGGCGGAGGCGCGGGCTGCGGGGCGGGTGAACGGTGAGATCGGGGGCGGACCAGGAGATCATTCGTCACCTCCGGCCTCTTCGTCGGTGGTGCCGCCGTCGCTGCTCCCGGTGTCGAAGGCGTAGCGGGAATCAAAAAAACCTTCGTCCTCGAGAATGGCCATGACGCCATCGGTGACTTTTTTGCGGTCGCCGGCGGCGAGCTGGTTGTAGTCGACCGTGATGAGTTCGGCGATGCCGGCGCGTGCCTGATCGCGACTGGTGGAGCCTTCCAGAAAATCGTCCGCCTGGCTGGCGATTTCGTCGATGATGGTAGTGAGGTTCATGATGACGCGGATATTCACCGGAAAAGACGCAAGCGGCAAGCCGGGGATGGCATTGCAGATGGTAATGGGAAGAACAGGGGAACGCTGGCGCGGGCGAGGGGAGGGCGAGTGTGATCAGGCCAGGCCGGGCTGGCGGCGGGTGTTGCCGGGGGATTCCGGGGAATTTTTGCTTGCTATGGTTCCGGCGGGCTACGTAGTCACATCCCCTCATTTCCCGCCAGAGTAGCTCAGTGGTAGAGCAGGGGACTCATAAGCCCTTGGTCGGCAGTTCAATCCTGCCCTCTGGCACCACTTGATACAGAGAGAGTTAGGAGATTTTTCTGATGTCAAAAAACACTGAAATTGAAAATCCCCTGTCAATCCCCTGCCAATTTTTTAGGTCGACTCAATGCACTTCTCTAATGGAAGAGGGTATTGTTTCGAGGCAAAGGTGGCAGTGACGAATTCGCGTGGTGTGCAGTGAAACGTCGAGAATGCCGATGTGGTTGAAGCCGTGGCGCGTGACATCATCGGCAGGACAGTGCGGCGGTACCCATGTTGACGAGGATTCGAAAAAGGCGGCGATTGCGCTGCTGCCGGATGTGACGGCGGAAGGCGGAGTAGGGCGATGGCTGGATGGAAAAACAGGGCGGTATATGGCGCTCGTGTGCCTCACTTCCGGGTTGACTGCACAGAATTTTGAATATCTGCCTATAGTTTGAATAAAAATATGCAAATAAGATGATGTTTGGGAAATAGTTATGATTAAATAGCCATATTAGTGGACATATTGCTTGACAAACAGCCCAATTTCTCCGCTTTTGCCCGTCCAATTTTCAGAATTTTTGTTCTTTGAGTCTAAATTTAGATCGTTTAAGATGATTTTCGAATCCTTCATTCATCAGGCATTTTTCCAACGATTGATCCTGTCGAAGAGGGAGGCCGTATCAATTTTCCGCAGCCTTTCGGCTTGCGGAATTTTAACAGCGTTTGTGATCCTGCGGTTATACCAAGGAATTGGTATAATTGTGACACCAAGATCACGGGCGCTGATGCAAGCGAATCGTCATTCATTGATGACGTTAACCTCACAGGAGAATGCATAAACCGATCAGTTGATCAAAAATAATAAAATCATAAAAGACAGATTTATTTGATACATCACATTATGGGTGATAATGAAGCTGAACTAAAAAAAGCCGAATGATCTCCCATAGTTCCAGATGGCAGTTTGGAAAAGTAGTCATAACCGAGAAGAATGTGAAAACTTGACAATACTGGAGTTCTTCTTGCACACTGACTTACAGCGAATAATGAATTAATTGAGTGACACTACAATACCCCACATGTTTTTTCGCTGAAAAATGAATTTTCAAATTGTCTAAATTTTAACCATTTTATAATCATATTCCTTAATGGGAGTCCTTTGGCGGGGAATTCATATATCAGAACATAATAAAAAATAATAATTATTGACCGAACTGAAATTCTTTTGCTTTGCCGTACTAACGGTTAAGTCGGATGTAGTTTATACGTTCGGCCAAAGATTAATAATCTATTGGTGTGCCCAAAAATGGGCAGCGCAGGTTCTGCTGTATCCAAATTGGCAACACTAGCCTGCATACATACAATAGTGTTCTATAGCTCTGCCCGGATTCGGGCATCCAAGGGCCTGTCATGCCCAAATGGGACTATCGGCAGGCTACTGGATAATTAAAGGCACTAAGTGCCAGTTTTACCATGAACATTTCTATTCAAGACAATATCAATCCAAACAATCTAGCCGGGCTGCATCCGTATCCGATCGGATTCTGGGATAAGCCGCTAGAAATTGCGCAGAATCGATTCAAGCACAAAAGCCTGAGTGATTTTGCAGCCAACATTGCAGTCGGTTGCGCCCACAAATGCCGATTCTGTTACGTTCCGGAGGTCTCGGCCTCAAAGATGGCCAAGAAGCTGGAACCGCTCGGGGTTTCCGATCCTGACAGCGAATGGGGTAGCTATGTCTTCCTGCGTCCGTATGATGCGGCGACCTTCCTGAGGTCACTCAGGCGGGCCGACCGGTTGCCTGCCGAAAAGCTGACACCGGACGGACATCGAGCCGTGATGTTTTCGAGCACGACTGATCCGTATCAGGTCATTTATCACCCGGACGCAGAAACGCGAATCGCCCTCAATACATCAAGGTCCGGCTTGATGGTCCAAGCCTTGGAGGCGATCCGGGACCAGTCCTCGCTGAATGTGCGCATCCTGACCCGGAGCCCTCTTGTGAAAAAGGATTTTGACCTGCTAAAGAGTTTCGGGAACCGGCTGCTGCTGGGGATGAGCCTGCCAACCCTGCGGGCCGACCTCAGCGCACTTTACGAACCTGGAGCACCGGCTCCCGCACGCAGGCTGGAAACCCTGAAGGCCGCTGCGGAGGCAGGTATCCCCGTGTTCGTCGCAATCGCTCCGGTTTTCCCGGAGTCGGATTGTGACGACCTGCTGCAAACCATGTCTGCGGTGAAGGAACTGAATCCGTTCACCGTCTTCCACGAACCGATCAACATCCGGGGCGAAAACGTGAGCCGCATAGCAGCCTACGCCCGTTCCAAGAACATCCTGTTCAAGGAAGAGTGCTTTGCGCCGGACGAGTGGCCCAAGTATGCCCTCCGTGCCTTTGCCGAGGCGGAACACGCCGCCAAGGCCACAGGGCTCTACGACCGCCTGCACCTGTGGGTGGACGGGGCTCTCGGCACGAAGGAATTCCGGAGGCAGCAGGCCAACCCTGAGAACTACTCCCGGTGGGTCGATTACTGGTGGTCCAGAATTTCCGAATGGCCCGGGCATGAAGTCCGGATGCTCAATTCGGTATCCGCGCCGCCAAATCCGTTCGAAAGACCGGAGGACATCCAGGAGGAAGCCGCCTGAACCCGAACCTGTCCGCGCAGCCTGCCTGAGATGCATGATCCGCAGGTGACGGCCATACCTCATGGCCTTCGCCTGTCGGCCTGCTGCCCCCTGCTGCGCGGACGGGATTCCTTTGCCCACACATAAAACGACTATAGGCTTCGCTCTGTATTCATAATTTGGATGCATTTCGTTCCTTCGGGGCGGAGCCTTGTCAAATCTCATATACAATGAGCATTTTAGACCAAAATACAGCAGTCACCACGACACAAACGGCCAGCGAAGTTGCCAACGTTGCAACTTCATCCGCACCAGACCCAGACACCGAAACGCAGGTGTTTCAGTTCGACGAGGCACCAAACCACGAATGTCCCGAATTTGTTTATCAGGTTTTGGGTGATGTCCGAAAAGACGCCTCTTCCGGGGCATGGTTCTGTACCTGTCCCGGACAGGCCAACCATACCGGGAAGAATGGTCCCAAAGATTGCCGCTTGTATCTCGAACCGACGCCACACATCCACTGCTTCCACCAGAATTGCAGTGCAGAGGTAAAGACCGCTAATGCCCGGTTGACAGGTTTTGCCCGGAGCAGCGATACCCATGCGGACAAGAAAGCTCGCTCTGCGCTGGAGAAAATAATGAGACTGCGCAGCGAGGAGCTGGCGCGAATCAGTCGCCGGGCACGTTACGTCCGGGATTACTTGCTGAGGGAATTTCAGTGGCCGTACAATGCGATCAAAGGGGCGTCACCGGTTGCAATTCCTCCCGATGATCACGCCGCTCAGTGCCGGATGCTGATCGAGTGCTTTGAATCCGGCGACACGATTTGGGTCGGAGAACTCACCGCCTCCGGCCAGCTACGTCACGGCGCGTACTTCAGGACACGGGAGGAATGGATAGCGAACTGCACTCCTCCTCCGGCCCCCTTTATTTGCCCCGCCACGTTTCGCAGTGGTTCGCATTCCCGTAGTAATGCCTCATTGGATACACGGCGCTTCCTTGTGGTGGAGTCGGACACGCTTGACCGCGACAGGGTAGGAGGAATTTTCCGATTCCTTCGTGACAACGTGGGCCTGCCTCTGATTGCAGTCGTCAACACAGGAGGTAAAAGCCTACATGGGTGGTTCCGGTATCCGGACGAGAAAACCTTGCAGGAGCTGAAGGCGATTTTGCCTCAACTGGGCTGTGACCCGAAAATGTTCACCGCCAGTCAGCCTGCCAGATTGCCGGGCTTTCCTCGCGGACGCGGTTACCAGGAGCTAGTCTATTGCGATCCTGCTGCTGCCACAACCGGAGATATCCGGTCACTGGAGATCGCACTTCCGCTTCCCGAACTCTACTACACCGGGTCAAGAGGGCTGTTCTACACCCAGACGGAAACAGGGTGGACTGAAGTGTCCCAAGCGCTGGCCGAAAACATTCTGGTCGATGCCGGAGTCAGCAAAAATCCTCTTAACGGAGAACCCTTGCCTGAAACCAAACGTGCGATCATCCAGCTTGTTAAAGACAAAGCCTTGGATTATGCCGCACCTGTTGCCGGGTATCCGGTCGGGCTGCATGCCGTGCTGGGTCGCAAGATTCTCGTTACACGGGAATCTAGGCCGGTTGAAGCCAAAGCCGGTGATTTCCCGCTCATTCGAGACATTTTTCAGCAGTTGTTTGGCGAATGCCAACAAGCCTATGTCTATGGATGGCTGAAAATCAGGTATGAATCCCTGCTGAACCGGCGTTGGCATTATGGTCAGGTACTGGCTCTATGTGGGCCGAGGAATTCGGGGAAGTCGCTTTTTCAGGCACTGCTGACAGAGTTTTTTGGTGGGACATCTGCCAATCCGTATCCGTTCATGACCGGAGTAACCGCGTTCAATAGCGACTGGTTTGCTGCGACTCACCTCATGGTAGAAGATGCAGCAGAATCGACAAATTACGCGATACGCAGGCGTCTTGCCAGCTACATCAAGCAGATAGCTGTGAACAAGAAACAGAATTGTTCCCAGAAGTACCGTGATTCGGTCACGCTCATGCCAATCTGGGCGGCGACAATATCCCTGAATGACGAACCGACCTGTCTTCAGGTGCTACCGCCTATCGACGAGGATGTCCGGGACAAGATCATGCTCTTGAAGGTGAGTCATTGCAACATGCCGATGCCAACCGAAACTGCCGATCAGAAAGCCGCATTCTGGAATGCCTTGGTAGCGGAACTTCCCTCGCTGGCCGACTACCTGCTGAAATACCAGATTCCGGACGAGATCAGGTGTGAGCGGTTCAACGTTACCCACTACCATCACCCGGACCTGTTACAAGGGTTGGGCGAAATCGCACCAGCAACAACATTGATTGAAATTATTGATGCAGTCCTGTTCGCCGAGCATTCGAACGGGTTTAGTGCTCTGGACGGACCGGCGCGCCCGCTGTCAACATGGGAAGGAACAGCTCCCGAGTTACAGGCAAGACTTACTGAAAACACGAGTTATGGCAGTGTCGCCAGACAGTTGCTTCCACATCCGAACGCATGCGGGCAGCTACTAGGCCAGCTTGAAAGAGAGGAATGCCGCCGGGTGAAACGAAAGCGCACAGCACAGAAGCGCTTGTGGATAATTGAACCGCCCGCTGAGTTGTGACCAGTGGAGTACTCTAATGCCAAATTAGTCAGGTTTTTAGTCTAAAGCAAGCAGTGTCACTCTCGGTGATATATCTCATATCATCGGGAGTGATGATTCATGAAATTACATAATTTTTTAGAGTAAATACGTTACATAGGCATTACTGATGCCTTGATTGATCAGTGACACGGTGACACCTCTTTTTCCGTAATTTTCCGTTATATTTATATTATAAAAATACCCCGATTGAAAATCTAGAAAAAAAACGATGACACAGTGTCACTACTCGCCCTGCCTACATCTTTTCTGTCCGGCATCAACTGCCAAACAAGAAGCCTGAGCGTTGTTATCTTTCTGGCAAAATACGGCAGATATACTATATTGATGCAATGATTGTCCCGCTCACATCCCCCTATCCTGTTTGGTCTTATATCATTACTTGTCTGAAATGGGAGACAGTGATCCCGGAAATTTTCTCAATCCATTATTATGTTGACGTTTGCAAAAGCAATGCTTGATTGGGCATGGAGGGAAGCACCCCCTATGTGCATTTCTTCACCATTAGAGTGAACCCGTGTCATATCCAGATACAAATAAAATTATGTAATGAATGCAATGCTATGGTCATCCCGAGCGCCAGCCAGAACGAGCGCTGGCGGAAATACAGGTAGGTCCAGGCAAGATAAAATCCGCCGACCAGTCCTGCGCAAAGTCCGTGCGCCAGTCCGCCCCCCGCATAGTGCATGATGGCGAAAACCGCCATGCTCAGGATGTGCTGGGCTCCGACAGGGAGTTTCAGAAGACGTCCCAATTCAATCAGGAGCAACTGGTATTCGAATGTTTCTGTCACCGGCACTTGAATGCAGGAACGCCAGAGATAATCCGTCAGCAAAATCGCGCCAGGGGAAGATCTCGGCGGGTTCAGTATCTTGTACACGATAAAATGAACTCCTCGGAGAACAATCTGGTTTTCAAAAGCAAGGCAGAGCAGGAACAGCCACCACGATTTCCCCGAATAGAAATAATTGCGGATTTCTGCCAGAAGCCGGAGCCAGTGAATCGAGCGGCGGTTTCGATATACCGTCAGGCATGAAAGCGGGAGCGCATATGATGCACGGGGCCGCATTGAATTAAACGATTATGGCACAGGTTGGCTGGGCAGATACATTGGAAGCATATCGGAACATTTCCGGCAGGAGGTATCGCAAATGTTTTCTGCTGAGGACTCGTGCTATTATCACAGAAGCGACAAGCAGGAGCCAGAGAAGCAGTCTGGTAATGACGGATTTGTTCCAGGGTGAGAGGGTGGCTGCGGATTTCATCATATGTTGGTTGTGGAGTAGGAAAATCTTCGGGCAGGTAGCCGATTATCGGTTGACCGGAGGGCCGGAGGGAAATCGGTCTGTTTTGGCGAGCAGGGTTAATATCATGGTCAACAGAACCGAAGCGGCAAAAGCATACAGGCCTGCGTGAACCTTGACCTCAACCAGATCGCCGAGTTTCAGGGTTACGACCAGCAGGCCAACCACAAATATGTCGAGCATGGACCATTTGCCGACAGCGGAGAGCCAACCAAGGTGTTTCTTTTTTTTCAAATCAGTTTTGGAATCAAAGCCTATTTTGTAGAGGAAAAACAGTTTCAGAGCCGGAAATACCATCGAAAAGAAAAAGATAATAAGGAACAGGAATAATTGCCTATTCGTCAAGAGTGCCCATGTGCCAGACAGGAGTGAAACTGTATTCATTTCATCCACCCACTTGATCCCAAAAATCACGACTTCCTTTTTTATCGTGATCAACGGAAGAACAATGCCGAGCAGAAAGGTAATGCAGGCTGCCCCATACAGCAACGCTACGATGATAAACAAATCAGAATCCTGGACCGCAGTAACAGTTTTTTCATGTGAGTCGGTCTGTGACGTGGATATATCCTTCGTCGTTGGAATGGTACTGGGTAATGCTGAAATTATGGATTTGCACTTTGGGCAAGCATCTTCAGATACAGTACAGCCGCAACGAAGGCAGATCGATCCAAGTCTATAATCAGGTGGTTTCATCTATTTTTTGTGATATATGAAAACAGAAAAAACAATACGGGAGCCGAAATGCAAATGAGTGCAATGATGGAGACGACCTTCCCCGCAGTATCTAATTTCTTTGTGGTTTGGTAACCTTCTTGAAAGGCAAGGCAACGAATCAGAATTAGGATATTGGCAATCGGAACGAACATAAGCAAACAAAGCCATGGAGTCATGCCTATGTTTTTTAGACGGGACCAAACACTCCCCAAAAACAGCACCATAGATATAGTGAAAACCCCCCATGATTCTCCCGTGGAACCCTGAGGAACAATGGATATTAATTGCAATGCGATGCAGATTCCAAAAAACGGGAGCCGACGAATACCGGTTGGCCTTTGCGACTTATCACCCAAAAAGGCAGTTAGCGCGTTTTTCGGTCCGACATAGTTGTCTTCAATCTGCTTGCCCACCGTGACTGTTTCAGGAGGTGGTGCAATTTTTGTATGTAATGCCGAGCCTTGTACTAAAAGTGGTTGCAGAATGCTTTCCAAGCTTACCCATTCGGGCATCCCTTCCTGCCAAGCCCAATCAGTGGCTAGCAAGATTCCCTTGCCATAGTAAGATTTCAACTCATCCAGAGTATATTTCCCGACGTTCCTGCCGTTTCTTGAAATGTTATATTTCATGGCTCTGGTACTTCCCTGCCGTAAGGGTTACTCTCTGCCGGTTTACTTCCTGCCTTGGACGGAAGGGATGTGTTGTAATTTACCCCTATTGTGATTACAAGATTTCCTTCGGTATCAGTCTTCTGGCCTTTAATAGTGACACGTGGAACTTCTTTGCCGGAATTGCTATTTTTCACGAAAAAGTAGCCGATGCCCAAACCGCAAATGAATCCGATAATGGTGAGTATCAAGAGTGTCTTGAGTGAAAATTGCATTTTTATTGATGAATAGGGATTGTTGCCCGAAAGAATCTTGTCCGGGTTGTGCGGCAGCGTGGTAGAATGAGGTGGTATTGGTGTTGGCGGGTACGTTTTTTCGGTTTTTGACGCCTTTTTGATGTCTTTAATCCACGCCCGATATTGCGTTCCCTGTTTCTCGACGACCAGGAGGGAATTGTTTTCCGGACCGGACGTCATCACTAATGAATATTTGCTGATTTGTTGCCGTGAGTCGTCTCCTGTCAGCGAAAGCTGATCGGGAAGCGCACCTGATTTTTGCGGATGCAAGGGCCATTTGGGAATTGCAGATGGCATCGGCACTGGCGAGGGAACGGCAGTTTTGGCATATTGTTGAAAAACGGGAGATTCCAGCGCTTCCAGAATATCTGTCGCTTGCCATTCGCCCGCTTCGGTTTCCGCGACAAAAAGCACCCAACGGTGAGGGCGACCCCGACGATCACGCCCGCCATTAAGCACACGGAAAACACAGGTTCGTGCTCCCATCGTCCTGAGTCCGCCGATATAATCGGAATCAGACCAGTTGTTACAGGTGATGATTCCGAATCGTGCGGTCAATTCGGTAGCAATTCCCTTGATATAGGAGAGGGGTGGCGCGCCGTTTTGAGCGGTCCAGTAAGCATAGGCAGAAGAAGGGTCAAAAAAATCGTATGTAAACCAGTTCATGGGTGTTATGCGGAACAAAATGGTTATTGTCGAGGTAACGGGATGGATCGTGGCAGCGGTGGCGGGATTTTTTGATTCTTTTTGATATGCTTGTTCCAGCAATCGAATACGATGGCCGCACCGACAGCCGCGATAACAAGAGATATTAACGTCGCAATGGTTTGGTTAGTTGCCTGAAGCCGGAATTTTTCGTCCGAGGTTAACGGTTGTGACTCCGTTTCTGCATAATCCATGATACAATAAGCATTGATGCGTGCATCCTTCTCTCCCCAACTGAAATTGTATGTTTTTTCCCAAGTGACATAATACCCGGCTGACAAGGTGCCTCCATATTCTCTTCTGAACTGTTTCCCTCGAAAAGACACATCGATGTATGGTTTTTCAAAATGATATTGGCTCGTATTGAAAAATACGATGTCATCGGCAACACCAACATCGCCTTGCTTGATCTCACATTTCCAATATTCTTGCGGGATAGGTCGATATCCTCGTTTATTTACAGAAACATTTTTGTGTGTCGGGGTATTGGCATCAACGATTCCTGTTCCGATGAACAAGGAAGTCAGAAAAAGTCCTAGCAGAGCGAAGCCAGTCCACCAGTTTCGTTTTTTTTTAGCCGCGTTCAGCTTTTCTGCCTGAGCGGACTGTTCTTTGGCGTTTTTTTCTCTTTCTGCATTGATTTCGTCATTCCGGATATCCTGCAATGACATGGTCAGCCATATCATCAGTTCGGCCAGTCCTTCGGATTCAAACTGTGCCTTGGGACGGGAGCGGGCATTGCCTTGATTATCGACAAACGGGACCGTTTCCGCAATGGAGGCCACATAGAATGCCTTGAGGCGATCACCCGCATTGCGAATGATCCCATAAACAGTCGGAAGGCACGCCCGGATGGCTTCCAGCGGATCGCTTCGCGGAACCCCGATGCTGTCAAAATAAGGCAATAACTGGTCGTGCAGGGAGAGAAGAATCGCCGCACGGGTATTGCGCTCCAGGACGTTTCGGAGTGCCATGGCGATGGGGATCTCGACATCGGCCCGTTCGATGGCGGTTGCAGCGCGGATTGCCTCTCCCGGATTTATGAGAAACAGAAGGATGTCGGATTCGCGGATGGTGCGTAGCAGTTCGGTCTGTTTTTCGTTCAGGTCTTCAGGAGGTGAATCGAAGATAGCGCGGATGTCCTGGCCGGGAGCATCCTGTACTTTCATCGTATGTTCAACTCCATCGGGAGTGTGCAACTCCCATTCTAGCGAGGGGAGGGTGCCGGCGGGGGTGGATGGAGGCCAGTCTTGCTGGTCGGCGAGGATACTCCAGTTTTGGGCGACATAGCGCGCTGTTTCCCTGTTTTTGTACGCCATCCACGGGAAGCCCGGAGTCATTTCCTGATGACGCGTGGCGAAGACCGATATAAAAACGGTTTTGCCCGCGCCTTCGGTTCCTATGATGCAGATTTGAGCCATGATGTATCAGTTGTTCCCGGATTTCGACAGTGCCCGCATCCACGAAAGCATCGCAGGTTCATCAGCGTATTTGCGGAGCAAGCGGGCGTTTGCCAGCGGGCAGAACACGCGCCCGGGGATTCCGGTTCCCTGAAGATTGCGGCAGAGGATTTCACCGAGGAGGGCAAGGTTGCGGTTTACGCCGTCGAGACGGCCATCCGCGTGTTTGAGCAAACCGATCCGCCTGCATACGTCGGCGGCACCGGATTCCTCCCACCCTTCGATGTCCTGCCTTTCGCGGGCGAGCCGGGCCTGCTTTCCCTTGACAAAATGAATCTGCACCGCCGACCGGAGTTGTGGCGCAAAACGCTGTTCCCAGCGCTTCCTGTCCTCAGGCTCCCAGTCTTCGGCGTTGGTCACCACCAGATCATCACAGCGATCCACGAGGTATTGATGATAGAAGGCGAGTTCCTGACGGCCAATGCCCTGATCGGCCATCACCACCCAGAATATTTGCGCCACGTCATTTTTGAGAAAACCGGCAATGACTTCGTTGTCGTGCTGGCCGACCTCGCCAGCCACTCCGAAGCCCGGCGTATCGGCGAGAATCAGCCCCCCGGAAAGGATGTCGGCGGGCAGGGTGACTTCGAGACGGTTCCACTCGCGCTCCGTGCCGCCATCGTGCGCCACCATTTTGGAGAGTTGTTCATGGAGAGAGGCGGGCTGCGGAAATGTCCAGTGTTGCGGCATCAGGCGTCCCTGTGCCTCGGCCATGAGACGGAAATCCGGTCCATAGTTGAATTCGACAATGTTGGCGGTGCACGGGGCATTGCTGACCGGCGCGATTTTCATGCCGAGGAGGGCATTGAGCAGGGTGGATTTTCCTACATTGCCCAACCCGACCACGGCGACCTTGTAGGCTCCGGGCGGGCGCAGGCACCGTTGACGCATCAACATCAGTTCCCGCCTGAGGCCGGACAGCAGGACGCGGATTTTCCCCTGCGCATCGGGGTGAAGGTTTTCCGACTGTGCAACGAGGAGCAGCAGATCATCGATGATCTCTTTTGTCGTGACCGGGCTCATCGGATGAGGAGAGACGATTCTGCAAGGAGGCTGTCGAACTGCCTGTAACGTTCTTCGCTCGCTTTCGCGGCCTGGGCGTCTCCCGGCTGGAGAGCAGCTTTTTCCAAGGCCAGATCAATGGCGACCAAGCGATGGTCCAGATTGATGCGGAATTCCTCGATGATCTTGCCCGCCATCCGGCGAATGGCAGGCAGGCGTTCGTTTTTAAGTCCGGAGAAGGCGTCGGCGACGTGCTCTTCGATCTGTTCCTGCAAATTGCGCCTGCGCTTGCTGCGTGCCATGCTCCACGCAACCGGAACCGCCAGGGCACCGACACCGGCCAAAGCCCACCCCACCGGGCCAGCGGCAAGCAAGAGGGGGGATGCGGTGGAAACTGTGGCTGTGGGCCAGAGTGCAGAAATTACTCCACCTGCGACAGGGGCAAGCCCCGTCAGTCCAAAGTAGGACAACGCGCCACCTGCAAGAGTCGTGGCAGCCCCCAGCCCGGCTAAAGGAACCGTGGTTACTGCTGCCGCAATTGCTGCGGAAGCGGCAGTTGCCACCCCTACACCTCCTGCAATCATGGCCCCACCGGCAACGGCACCTTTGAGCAGGGTGTTGTCCGCGCTTGCCTCGATGTGTGCCGAACCTTCGGCATCGATGCTTACGCGAGGATAGGTGGCATCGAATTCCCGAGTAATGTCCCGGAGCGTATTTTCCATCGCAGAAAATATCGGGGATAGCGTGGATTCCACACATCTGGCGAAGATGCCGGGCAGGCGCTTTTCCAGCGCCTTTACCTGACCCAGCCCGGTTTTTTTGATTTCCTCCGTCAACTGGTGACGAATCTCCTTTTCCGCCTGAGGCAACTGTTCTGCCGTCTCGTCAACGGCGTTGTCCCATTTGATCTTGAATTCACGTTCCCGAAGCTGACGGGTGCTTTCGATGCTTTTCTTTTCCGTGGTCAATCGTGCGCGTTCCGCAGCCAATTCCCCGAAGGACTTTCCGACAGCGGCAGCAAGAGTAGCCAGAGACTGCAAAACAGGGGACGCCGCCTGCATGACTGCGGACACAAGCCGCCTGGTCATGACGACACCTCGCTCTTTCTGGAGGAAGGTTTCGATGTCAGCCCATAACGCGGAAACACCGCTTGCCTCCCATTCACCCAGGAACGCTTGCCGGGCGCTGATCTTGTGGATGACGGGGACAGATGCGCCTAACAGTCCGAGTTGTTTGCGATTGTGCGCTTCGCATTCAAGCAGTTCGCCCGGTTCGGTCTTGTCCATCTGGTTGATGGCAACAAACAGCTTGTCGATATCGGCCTTCCGGGCGTCGCGTAACAGGTCGAGTTCCTGTTCGTTAATGGGCATGCGGGCCGTTGTCAGGAGAAGCACGGCATCACTCTGTGGCAAAAACTGGTGCAGTATCTGGTCGTGATGTTCATGGACGGAGCCAAGGCCGGGCAGGTCAACCAGCGTGAGACCGCGCAGGCGCTCCGGAAACGGTCCGGTGATCCTGATCAACTGCACCTCCTTGATGTTGCCGGGGTTTCCTTCTTCCGTGGCGTATGCGCGAATATCCTCCGGTTTCAGGGATACACTCGTGCCGTTGCGGAGGATCGCTTCGACCAGAAGTGTCTGCCCCCAACTGAATGTGGTGGTGACGCTGGTAGCAGGGAGCTTGTCAACGGGAGCCAGCAGATCATCGGCGCGACCCAAAAGAGCGTTGATGAGGGTGGACTTTCCGCGTTTGGCGAGGCCCATGACGGAGAGCACGAAGCGATCATCCCTGTATCTGGAAACGGCTTCCTGGATCATGGAGACCGCTTTTGTATCGCCTTCGTCCTGACAGACGGAAAGGCAGCGTTCAGCCCACTGTACCAAGCGGGTTCGTGTTTTTTCGACGGTTTCTTGCATGGTTGGGTCGGGGGGGGAGACTTCGGGCGGGATCGCGAGGGGAAGAAGCGCGGGAAAAATCAAAGGAGGGAGACGTATGGCGCGAAAATGGGGCGGGGTTATTCCTGCCTGAGGAAAGAAAGGACGACGCAGGACGGACAAGGCCGGGCAGGGTGATGAGGGGCACTCCGGGCAACGACATGCCAGAGAACCGCAACTGCCGGGCGCGGCTCCGCAACCGGAGAGAACATGTGTGGCTGAAGGGTAATTACACCCCGCAGCCGCATCGCCTAGCGAAATCCTTTCCCTTGGCAAACTTGACAGGTGAACGGCGTGTTGGGCTGGAATCCCGTGCCCTTGCAAAAGGTACACTTGATCTTGACCGCAGCGTAGGTCGCCGAGGAGAGCACCACGAGAGCGGCGGCAGCAATAATGATGATTTTCTTTTTCATGGTTTGGATCGTTCGGATTGTTTTGTATTTTGATTATAGATACAAAAAAGGGCGTGTTTTTTCGAGTCCCCGATGTTGGAAGCAGGGGTTACCAGTTCTCTCTTATGTTCCATAAAACGAGGGCGACTATCTGGCGAGCAATGTAGAGGCGGGTATACTGCGTCTGGTTGGATCCCTGGAACTCCGAATCGAGAACCACGACGGAATCGGACTGCTCTGCGGTTTTCCAGCCAACTCGCGTATTGTGGCCGGCGCGTGTGGCATAATTGAGCATGTCGTGAAGCGTAAATCGACTGTAGGTGTACGTGGTATTGTTGAAGCCTCTGCGTCCGTTGCGGGAAAGCTGGACGGCGACAATCCTCCGGGCGGTGTCGGTGAGTATCAGCATGGTCTGGTACCCGTCGATTTCCAGCGTTGCCCGATAGACATAGAAGGAGTGTTGCGGGAAACCGGGAAGGTTGAACGGCCTGCTCCCGAATGTGGCAACCCCCAGTTTCTTTTTGGCCGACTCTATGTCTTCAAGAAATTCGATGTCGCGGTAGATCGGGAACGGTCGTGTAACCCGGATATCATCCGATGGAGCCGCGAGACCGTTGAAAATACGGCGCAAGTCCTCGATAATGTTTTCCTCCTCACCCTTGCGGCGCGCAGACTTCCAGCCGCTCATCAGCCTGATTTCCTCATCGAATTTTTCTTCAGCAACCGGGTCGGTATTTTGGGCGGCAGCAGTATCTGCGACAGGATCAGGATTCGTCGGCGATACCGGTTCCGTTTCTGCCAGGAGTGCGGAATCGGCCGTATCGGGAGTGGCGGTGACGCTGCTGTTCTGTGCCCTGAAACGCGCCATGTACTCTTCCACTGTTTCGGGCGGGGTTGCCTTGTGATATCGGGGAGCCCTTGGTGCAGCGGAAGCGGCGGTATCCGGAAGGGAGCCTTGGCGATCAAAGAGCAGGGACGAGTATTTTCTCTCTGCGGCAGCAAGCTCGTCACCTAGGCGTGCCTGCCCATCCCGAGCCTTGTCGAGTTCGTTGCGTACCCTGAAAAGCTCCGAACTGAGCAGGGATATTTCACTGCGCAGTCCCTGCGATTCGGCACGCAGACGGGCAACCTCGGCCACTTCCTGAGCCAAGCGTATTTCGGCCTGGCGTCGTGCCTCGTCAGCCTGTTCGGCCTGTTTTTGTCCGCAACCTGACAGCAACACTGCCAAGGATGTCACAAGGAAGACGGGGATTTTCATCGGGGAACGGCTCTGATGATCCGGAGGGAAAGCGGATTGATTGTCAGGGGGAAGAGCGGGGCGTTTTTGCACGGACCCTGTCGGAGGGACGGGACGGAACGGGGCAGGAATGTCTTGCGAGCCAACGGGGCAGCTTTTCCTCCAGCGCAGTCCGGATGAAATCGGCAACTTTTCCCCCGGTTTGCGTTGCTGCTGCCCGCAAGCGGGTCTCGGTCTGGTTGTCCAGGCGAATGCAGATCGAGGAAGTTGAACGGGAGGACTTCATATGGGTCGCAAAGTAGCCTGTTGTAGCGCAAATGAACAAGCCGAAAGTTGCTTGCCGGAGTAAAACAATGCGCTACGAATGGAGGGATGGCATTGAACAACGGCATCAACGTAAGGCTGTCCCCTGAGCTTCGTGAGAAGCTGGAGGCTCTGGCTGTGCGTCATGGGGTGAAGGCGTCGGTGCTGATTCGCCAGGCGATCATCGAAAAACTCGACGAGGTGGAACGTGAAAAAGCCATCGTGATCCCGGCCAGAGAGTCAAAACGCGCTTCCGGTACAAAAAAGCAGCCCTGAAGGTGCCCTGGCAGACCCCTCCCCCCTCCCTGAAACGGTCATTTTTTGTGGTATAACGTTTTGAGGGAAGTTTTAGCCACGAAGGCCGAAGCCTGACCCTCGAAAACCACGCATGAAGAACCCGCTCACTCACCGGAGCGGGCTTTTTTGTGCCCGTACGAAAGGAAACTCCTGTTATGGCCGTCATCATTGAAGCCAACTATTCGAAGAAGGTGGGGCTGCCTCACTATTCCTCGCACCAGTACTCGGTCACGCTCCGCACCGAACTGGCCGATCTCTCCCAACTGGAGAGAACCAACGCGGAGCTTTATTCCCGGCTGCAAACCTCGGTTGACGGCCAGATCGTCAATACCGGTCTGGTCCCCTCGGACCAGTCGGGACGGTTTGCGGCACCGGGGAGCGGTTCCGGACAGCCCGAAACCTTCCGTTCCCGATCCTCAACCGGCCCGGACTCCACTGTAACCAGCGGCAACGATCCGGGCGAGGCAGGCTGGCGCTGTTCGGACAAGCAGCGCGACCTGATACTGAAGATCGTCGCCGATCACTCGCTGCAAAAACAGGACATCGAAGACCTGTCGGTGCAGCGGTTCGGCGTCGGCGTCCGGCAACTCAACAAGATGCAGGCTTCCGGCCTCATCGATGAATTGCTGGAAACCTGCACGGACAGGAGGCAGGGACGGGGCAACGGAGGCGGACGGGGTTCGTATCGCCGCACGTCGGGTTATCCGGCGGCAGGGAGGGCGGGCCGATGATTGCCATCCCTCCGCTTCCGGAAGGCAACGCGGGCAACAGCACCACGGTTCCGCCTCCCGCCGCTTCGGCTGACGGTGGCGATCCGCTGGAATACGTCAGCGTGTCGCGCCTGAAGTCGTTCCTGTCCTGCCGCCTGAAGTTTTATTACGAAAAAGTGCTCGCATTGCCTGCGCCCGTCTCGCCGGGGCTGCACTTCGGCAAGGCGGTCCACGAGGGCTTGCAGCACTTCAACAAGGCTCGCTGGCGCGACGGGGATTTTTCCGAAACCGCCGTGCTCGCCGCCTTCAGCCGTGCGTTTGCCGACCCTGACGACGGGAAACCGGTCGAATGGGAAAGCAACGACGAGAAGGCAGAGCTTCAGGCCAAGGGCGAAGTGCTCCTGCGGGCGTTTCTCGCCAGCGGCGTGCACCCGGCAACCGAACAAAAACCGCTCGGCGTCGAGGTGAGGCTGTCGGCGGAACTGCCCGGACTGGCCTTGCCCCTGCTGGGTGTGATCGACCTCGTGAAGGCGGATCACACTCCGGTGGACTACAAGACCATCGCGCAGACTCCGAACCTCGAAAACGAGACGTGGCAACACGAGCTTCAGCTTACCGCCTACACGCTGCTGATCGAGGACGCCACCGGGGAAACCTGTCCGGGCAACGAACTGGTGTTTCTGGTGAAAACCAAGATACCGAAAATTGTCCGGCAGGCGTTCCCCTCTCCGACGCAGGCTCAGCGGGACCGGTTTTACCGGCTGGTGGACATCTACGCCAACGGGGTGGAACTCGGGCACTACTACCCGTCGCCGGGACAGCAGTGTGCGTGGTGTCCGTTCCGGAAAGCGTGTGCGCAATGGACCGGAGGTGTGTCGTGAGAAACAGACTACACATTTTCCCGGTTCCTGCGCTGCTTGCCGGTCTGCTGCTCCTGGCAGCCTGCAACGGGGCAAACGGAAAACCCGTCGAGGTGGACGCGCCGAAACTGGCAAGTTCGCTCAAATGGGTCGGGACGTGCGCGGTGCTCTGCTCCACTGTGGGCGGGGTCTGCCTCGTTCTCGCCAGCCGCAACAACCGGAGGAAATAGCCATGCCTGTGATCCTCCGTCTGGTTGTCATGCTGGCGCTGGCGTTCATTGCGGGCAGCACGATCACTCCGCTCGCGTGGAGTCATGCGCTGGCCCGTGACGCCCGGCAAATCCTCAGTCCCTTCATGGTGTTTTCGGTGGCGATCCTGATCTTCGCCGTCGCCTTTGCCGTGAGGGAATGGAGGGCACGCCGATGAAGATTCCGCCAGTCCGTTCGTGGCAGTTTCGCCCTGTCTCCGGCTCCGTGCCGGTCATCGTCCTGGCGGCGTTTGTCGCCGGGGTCTTCGTGGGCGCGGGATTGTGGTTTCCGCTGCTTGCCATCGGGGCCGCATGGCTCTGGTGGCATTGCTGTCGTACAAAACCGCCGTCCCCGCCTGATCTTCCGTCTCTTCGTGACGGGTGAATGCGGCCTGTCCGCGTTCACTCGCATCAACCGTCAACCTCAACCCGTGCCTGCGCCGTCCATCCGTCGCGGGCTTTTTGTCAAACCATCAATAATGTATTTTGGAAAAACTACAATGATCTCGTTTTCAAAAGAAACACTCCGCGAGGCCCTTTCCGGCCTGCGCGTTCTCAAACCCGGCAGACAGGGACTCGCGGCCTTGCGCTGTGTCCGTGTCACCGGAACCGACGGCGTTGTCCGGTTCGAAGCCACCAGCCTGGACGAATACCTTTTGTACGAAGTCCCCGGAAAATCCGGCGAGCCTCGCACGGAAGAAAAGGTACTCGTCCCCTGGAGCGTGCTGAACGGTGTCGTCAAAACCGCCGATGCCGGTTCAACCGTCTCGATCTGCACGCAGCCCGATCCCGTGATCCGTTGCGAGAGCAAGGGCGGGCCGGTGGTTTTGCCGTTCGCTACCCAGCCGCTGGCCGACTGGCCGGACGCGCCGGACGCAGGCAGATGCACTCCGGTCGGCATTCCGTCATGTGTGCTGGCCGCGATGGTCGAGGCGGCAGGCTGCGCGAGCACCGACGCCAACCGTTACCTGCTCAACAGCGTGCTGCTCGAAAAGCACGCCGTTGTCGGCTGCGACGGACGGCAGATGTACGTGCGCAACCACCTCAACCTGCCTCTGGCCGACGAGTGCCTTGTATTTCCTCTCTCCGGAGCGCCCGCCGTCCTCGGCAAGAATGCCGGCGACACGCTGCTTTTCCGGACGTGGAAACAGGGTTGCCGGTCACTGGCAAGAATCGCGGCGGGACCGTGGTTGTGGACCACCCGGCTGATCGAGGGGAAATATCCGAACTGGCACCGGGTGATTCCCGATATCGACGGCTACAAGGCCCGTCTGCGTATCTCGGAAGAGGATGCGGAACGTCTCACGACGGTGTTGCCACAACTTCCCGGATACAGGGACGGGCACAGCCCGGTTTGCCTGACGATCCGGGAGGAAGGCGCGTTCCTGAATCCGCCGCCGCACCTGCCGCAGGTCCGCGTGGATCTGGACAAAAGCCGGGTTCTGGCCGTTCCGGACGATGGCGACGGTCTTCAGGATGTGCAGTTCGACGCGAACTACCTGCTGGGAGCACTCCGGCGAGGGTTTCGGGAACTGCGCATCCTCGACGACGTGACACCTGTTGTCATGCGCGACGAACACAGGCTCAACCTGTGGATTCCCAACCGTCCGCGTGTCGGTCCCGCTCCGGCCAGAACGTCAACCACTCCGTCCGCCGCCCCGGCCATCACGCCGAAAGCTGCGGATCACCCGGATGCGGAGCCTGCCTCATCGCAGGCCGCATCCACCAACGAAAACAAAACCACGACCGGCAACAGCCCGGTCACAATCACAACCCGCAACGAAAGCACAACCATGGTAGCCATCGCACATCAACGCATCGGCAACAACACCGGCACTCCCGGCATTGTCGCCAGCACGTCACAAAAGCCGCACGTCATTGCCGCGCCGGAGGCCCAGGCTTCCGGCGTCGATGCCGCGCAGCAGTCGATCCAGCGAGCCCGTGATCTCCTCCGGGAGTTGAACGGCGCGCTGGGCAACCTTCAGGTTCTTGTCCGTGAATCGGTCCGCCAGCACAAGGCGCTCGAACGCGACCATGAAACCCTGAAGAAAAACATCCGCGCCCTCCGCACCGTCGAAGTGTAGCGCGTGTTTATCAGATAACTACACAACACAGAAAGCAGACAAAGCAGAGAGCAGGCGAAGGCCACGTATTCCCCGAGGGAGCGTGGCCTTCGTCGTTTTCCGCACACGCAAAACCGATCCGTCACATCCACATCGCACAAAACAGCCAACCATCAACCACACCATCAATCATCATGAAATGTAACCTCCTCCTCCACTGCGGAGCCGCTGCCGTCGAACGCAGCGCACTCCGCGAAGTTCGCACACCGCTGGCAACGCCCACCTGGACGCCGATCCCGCATTTGCGGCTCGTCGAACAGATCGAGCGTGCGCTGGTTTCCGCCCGCCTCTCCATCGTCAATCAGGCCCATGCCCTGTCGCACGGCGGCGACCGTTATTTCGGCCTCATTCAGGTCCGTAACGGCTCGCAGCATTCCGACTATGCCTGGGTTCTCGGCCTGCGAAACTCGCACGACAAACGCTTTCCTGCCGGTCTCGTCGCCGGTTCCCAGGTCTTCGTTTGCGACAATCTGTCGTTTCACGGCGAAATCAGTATCGCCAGAAAACATACGCGTTTCCTCAACCGTGATCTGCCCATGCTCACCGAGAGGGCCATCGGCCAGCTTGTGGACCGGTGGCATTCGCAGGACGAGCGCATTGCCCGCTATCGGGATGTTCATATCGGAGACACCGAAGCGCACGATCTGATGATCCGGGCGGTGGACAGCGGCGTCTGCCCGGTCACGACGCTGCCCAAGGTTCTCGGCGAATGGCGTAAACCCGGCTACGAAGAGTTCCGACCGCGCAACATCTGGAGCCTGTTCAACGGCTTCACCGAGGCGCTTAAAGGCAACCTCCCGATGCTTCCCGCCCGCACCCAAGCTTTGCATGGCCTGATGGACGGGTACGTGGGGCTGGCCGGGAGGAACTGACTGGCTGGCAACCCCGGCCATCGACAAAGGTTCTCCTATGGAGGGCCTTTTTTTAGCTGGGAGGGGAGACCTGGAGAAAAAGGGGAGCAGATGATGACACCGTGACACCGAAAAGGCAGAACCTCTCCCTGTTCATTTCTTCATTTATTTTTTCTATTCTGAAATTCAGGTAAAAAGAGTGTCATGGTGTCATTGTACCCCATACTTGCAGTTCTCTTGCTTTCAGAAGCCCACAACTAACACAGGCTTGCCTTCACGCCATGAATCTCCCAACTTCCGTTTCCTATTCAGCGTCGAGCCTCCGGTTGCCAGTCTCCTATCGGTTTTCTTCCCCTTGGCTTTCACCCTTTCAACCACCCATTCCTCTCACTGGTTACTTTTCCGCTCCGGGAACGTGACGGGGCGAAGCTCACGTAAGTTCTCCTCGGCCGATCGGATCCTGCCTGAAACGTCACCTGGCAAGGCTTCATCAGGTGATGCAAATTCATTGCCCCTTTCAGCGCATCGAAATTTCAGATCCGAAACCCGTTATCCACCCGGCCCTATCCGTCCAGCGGACTCCGCATCCCCGGCCCATCCTGCGAAAAAATCGGCCCCTCTCATGCCTTCGGTTCCGCTTTTTGGCTTCCGCTTTGCGAAGTTACCATACTCCCCAAAAGCCGAACTGGATCCAGGGACCAAGTTTCATTTGGTTTACAAGAATCGATTCATAAACAACTTACTGATGATCAAACCCAACATCACTATTTCCCGACTTCCCCCAAAAAACCGAACCCCGAGTTCCGCTCAATAACACTGTTAGGCAGAAATCAAAAAACAAAATCATGACTAAAGTAAAAAATGTAGAGAAACGCATCTGGGACATCGAAGGATTCGATGTCGTTATCAAACAAAACGGGAAGAATAAGCGAAGCGACGCATCAGGATTACCTCACTACATCAAATACGAGAAGATGGCGAAAAATGATATGACCGTAAGTGAGTGGAAGAAGGCCAGATTTTCGCCTACGTTTCCTGGCTATACGGTTGATGTGATAGACGGAAACGGAAAGAAAGTTACAGGGAATACTAAGCTGGGCACTGTGCGCGACACTTACTCAGAAGAATAAAAGAAGAAGCCTAACAAAGCGATGCAGCCAACTCCGGTGCTTGTCACAGATCGTGCTGACGCACGCTCTGCGCCAAGCACCTCCGTGGCTGATCTTGGACGTTAGGCAAAAGAAACACCAATATGAAAAGCAGAACGTTGCCATGGTGGATCGCTCCGGTGATCATGCTCGTCGGTATTCCATCCACTTATGCCGCCATATTCTACAGCCGAATTGGCATCAATCTGGCGTATGGACAGCGTGAGATACTCGAAGAAAAGTCCCTCGGTGCCACCGTTCTGATATGGATGGCGATATTTGCAGGAGTCGTAACCGTCCGATTACTTACCAAGCGAATCGAAAAGAATGAAAACTGAGCCTAACAAGGCGCTGGAGCCAATGCGATTGGAGCTACGCAAGTATTCGCAAGGTTTCTTTGGTTCTCGTCACCTTCCATCTCGCATGGCTCATCTTTCACGTTCGGCAATATCAATAAAATCACCATGAAGCTCAGCATCCTATCAATTCACAATCACGGCGACCAAACAAAAGAATACGTTTGGCTAAAAGCCGAATCCGACATTAGGGCATGGAGTCACATTATTACCGATACAACTTACACAAAAGAGGGCAAGGTGTCCTCGCTATTACGTCACATGTATTGGATTCCCGCAGCGGCCAAAAAAGGCGACTCAATAATTATTTACACAAGGTCAGGCACCGACAGCTCCACCAAAAATTCAGATAATACGATGACGCATCATTGTTACTGGGGACTCAAAGGCCCAATTTGGAATGACGATGGAGATTGCGCTGTGTTAATCGAAATCGCGGAGTGGATACATAAAAACAAGAAATAAGCCTAACAAAGCGATGCAGCCAATTCCGGTAGCTGTCACGCCTCATGCTATCGCATGAGCCGCGCCATCTATCTCCATGGCTGATCTTGGACGTTTGGCAGAAAACCAAAACTATGAATCGTAAAGTTACAGGCAGTGACGGTCGAAGCATCCAGATTCCACCCGGCTACAGATCTCTCCAAGGGAGCGATGGACACATGATCAAGGTCGGACCTGACGAGCGTGCGGTCCAAGGAAGCGATGGTCGCATGATTGCCGTCCCGCCCGGTTATCGTTCCGTTCAAGGAAGTGACGGCCGAATGATTGCGGTAGCACCGGGAGCCCGCTCCGTTCAGGGGAGTGATGGACGAATGATCGAAGTGCCCGCCGGCTATCGTTCCGTGCAAGGGTCAGATGGCAGAATGATCGCGGTTCCGCCCGGCTACAGAGCGCTTCAAGGATCCGACGGAAGAATGGTAGCGATCCCGCCGGGAAAGTCGGCCGTGCAGAATTCAAAAGGCAGAATGACAGCAAAATGAAAAATGAGCCTAACAAAGCGATGGAGACAATTCCGGTAGCTGTCACGCCTCGTGCTGAACGCACGAGTCGCGCCATCTACCTCCGTGGCTGATCTTCGACGTTAGGCAAAGCAAGTAAAACATGAAAACTACAAATGATATTATCCGTATCGTCGCCAATGGTGGTGGCGTTATTGTCGACGCTAGCAAAACGACCAATGACTTGATCCGAATTGCAGCGAACGCAGCGAGTAGCGGGGCTACAGTAATAATTCGAGGAGCGGGCAGTAAAACGACCGATGATCTAATTCGAATCGCCGCTAACGGGAAAGGAAAGGTCATCCTGGAATTATGATGCAGAATGAAAACCGAGCCTAACAAAGCGATGCAGCCAACTCCGGTAGCTGTCACGACTCATGCTATCGCATGAGTCGCGCCATCTACCCCCATGGATGATCTTGGACGTTAGGCTAAAATATATGATTACAGAGAATAGGATCATTGACGCGCTTTGTCGCCATTTAGAAAATACGGGATATGAAATTGAGGGAAAATGCTACACCAATCAACGCGGAATTGATATCATAGCATCCCACCCCCAAGAGGGTTTACTGTTCATAGAGGCAAAAGGAGAAGGCTCTAGCCGACCCACAAATGTCGGACAAGAATGTTTTAGCCGAGATCAAGTAAATGATCATGTAGGCAGAGGGCTGCTCCGTATATTGAAGATTTGTGCCGCTGGCTGGAATACGGCGCTTGTATTTCCAGATAATGACGACCACACTGCGGAAATTCAAGCGATCATCGATATCCTGCTGCATTTGAATATTAAGATCTTCTTTGTTAACTCGACATCAAATGTTAGAGAAGAAAACGGAGCCTAACAAGGCGCTGCAGGCAACTCTGTTAGCTGTCACGCCAGCTACCTGCGTGGCTCAGCTTCGACGTTAGGCAGAGAAACCATGAGCGAACATCTAACTGAAGCCGAGCAGAAGCTCGACAGCGCCTTTCAAGCGATTTTCCAAATCGCCACTGGAGCACTGGCGCTATCGATTACCTTTCGAGGCGAAATTGCGCCGGAAGGTGCCAAAGCGAAATGGATATTATCTCTCGCGTGGATCCTTCTGGCACTGGTTCCGATTTCGTACGTCTTTCTCCGACTTATGGAGGCTTCGAACGCTGTATTCTGGAACAATCGGCATAGGGAGCTTAACGAAAAGATTAAGAAAGTTAAGCCGGTAGAGCCGATGGCGGGAATCCCTCCTGAGTTGCAGCGGTCGCTCAAAAGTGCGGAACTCTGCTGGCGGGTCATGTTAGGATCGTTTGTGTTTGGGATCGTTGCACTTCTCGTGTTCGGAATAATTAATAATTAAAATGAGCCCAACAAAGCGATGCAGACAATTCCAATGGCTATCATGCCTCGTGCTTTCGCATGCTACCTCCATAGCTGGATTATTGACGTTAGATAAAAGAAGGATACAATGACACCTCAAACATCAGATAACCTAGCCGTTCTTATAGATGCTGATAATGCACAAGCAAGCGTTGCTGCTGAACTTTTGGCAGAAGTTTCCCAGTATGGAACAGCGACAGTTAAAAGGGCTTATGGCGATTGGACAACATCCAATCTAACTGGATGGAAGGAAACCCTGCACAATCATGCGATTCAACCAATACAACAATTCAGATTTACAGTTGGAAAAAATGCAACGGATTCGGCCCTAATCATTGATGCTATGGATCTTCTGCATGGAAGAAGTGTGGATGGATTTTGTTTGGTCTCATCTGACAGTGACTTTACTCGGTTAGCAACGCGAATAAGGGAGGCAGGTTTAACAGTATATGGCTTTGGCGAAAAGAAGACGCCTCGTCCTTTCGTTGCAGCCTGCGATAAGTTTGTATTCACAGAGATTCTTCGACCACATGCAAAAGACACTGCACCTGCTTCAGCTCCAGCTTCTGAAGAACCGCTGCAACCAGTGCTTATAGCTGCTATTAGTGCTGCGGCTCGTGATGACAGGTGGGCCGCCTTATCCGCAGTTGGATCATTTATTATGAAGGCGAATCCATCATTCGACCCTAGAAATTATGGTTATCAAAAGCTGGGGGAATTGGTTCGTTCTCAGCCATACTTAGAGATTAAGTCTGTCCCGATGGGAGACGGATCACCAAATATGCACATTTTTATTCGTTTAAGAAATTGAAAAGAAATATGCGAAAAAGGAGTGTCCTTAACGTTGATCTAGCAAAATCAGATGATAAATAGACAAATAGAGAAAGCTAAATATTTCATTCCTGATGAGGAAACCGAACGAGCTTGGCGAAAACAAATCGACAAATGGATTCGGAAGCCAAAGGTCCAAGTGCCTCAGTGCTATATTGAAATTGAAAATGAAATTAAAAAACTCACCAATATTTCTTTATCACAAGAGGAAATTGACCGTTTCCTTACTGGCACTAGCTTGTTTGGTATTTTATCATTGCGCTCTCATCTATTTTCAGACATTACCCATCGTTACGGGATTAGCGCGATGCATTACGTTAAAATATGGGAAAAAATTCAGAAATGGAATATTGAAGCCGAGATGTTCCAAAGAGAGACCAAGGATAATCAGGTCTACATTAGAGATTATGAGGGCGAGTTTTGCGGAATATTATCTACAACGAACCTAAGCGAGGTTATCCATAAAAAATATTCTCCATCAGCTGTATTTTGGGATACGGTAACAGGGAAATATTTACCAATAGAAAACTTGATTAACAGAATAGAGGATCTGATCCGTAAGAATAAGCTCCCTTTCTCTACTTCAGAACGCAACACGGGCTGGATATATATATTAGGCAACTCCCATATGCCAGGCTTACTCAAAATCGGCAGGACTGATCGAACATCTTATGAGAGGATTGAGGAGCTTTCATCCGCGACAGGAATTCCAACACCTTTTGTTTTGGTATGGCAAGAAGAAGTCTCTAATTCTGTTTGTGCAGAAAAGGAGATCCACGAGTATCTGCATGAGTATAGAGTATCAGAAGGACGTGAATTCTTTAAGGTTGATACGTGCATTGCAGTTGATATAGTGAAATCCATAGCAACTCGCTATCCAGTTGAAGAAGAATATAGGGCAACCGACCTGAATGTGCTTCAAAATTGGGAAGAAGAGGATGCGCTGCTAGTCCGAGCACTACAGATAGTACAAATCAGTGGATCAATAGATCCGCGAACAATAAGGATGCAGCTTGGCGTTGATTTTGAACGAAGTCGGCTCATTTTCGAAAAACTTCAGGCACTTGGTTCAATTGATAAATGTGGGTTTTCTGGAAAAAATTAAAGTAAAGAAGAAAGATCCCCAGTTGTCCGGCTATAAATACCAGATAGACAATTGATTAAGGATGCATTTATCATGTTTTAATAATGATTACATGCAAGTATATAATGGAGCAGGTTTTCAAAATAATGAACGCTCAAAACCTGTATATTTCTGTAAAGAGAGCCGGGGAGGTTGAGTTGCTTGTGAAGGATAGCGATGATGAGGTAAACGCACAGGGCGATCCAGATTTGGGTTTTCACGGCATTGGGGCTGGTGCCGTAGTAGTGCGTGATGCCATGTGTCCGGCTCATCCCGGAATATGTTTGCTTGTGACCTAAATAACATTTGTAGAAGGAACTTTTACTTATGCTCGTCCAAAAAATTCAAGAACTCACCGAACTCCGTCTTCGCATTGCCAAACTTGCAGCCGGTATCGAACAGGAACGCACCGCTGAGCTTGCTGCCATTCCTAGCCAGTATGGCTATTCCGATGTCAATGACTTCATCAAGGTTTTGAAGCAGGTTGTCGGTGTTCGTGGCAAGCGAGGGAATAGAGCCGCCAAGGCACCCTCTGACAAACCCGCTGGCAAGAAGACCCGCGCCAAGATTACACCTGAACTCAAGGAGCAGGTGAAGGCCGCTGTCCTTGAAGGCAAGACCGGCTCTGCGATTGCCGCTCAGTTCGGCATCTCCGTTCCCAGCGTGCAGAACATCAAAAAGGAATTTGGGCTGGTGACTGCTCGTGGCGATACCGCTCCTGTTTCGGCTCCCGCCAGTGAAGGGTCCACGCCGATTGCTTCCTGATCTGAAATCAAATCAGCCTCATTCGTTGCGAAGCCCTGATGCATACCGTCAGGGCTTTTTTGTGCCTTCATATTTCTCGTGAGGCGACGAGAACAGGCATTTTACGTTGATACTGGTGCATTGGGTTCAGCGCTTTCACTTGGCGCGGTGACTGCACTCAACGAAGCTGGCCCAAACGTGGCTCTGCGATCTTTCGACAGGTAGTAGTCCCTTGTGAGGCGAATATCACCATGTCTCAATGCTTCAGAGGCGGCAAAAATCCCGAACTTTTTGGCGATGAAGGAGCCAAACTCCTTGCGCAACATGTGGAGCGGTTTGTCATCCGTGATCCCTGTGCTTTCGCGCAGCCATTCAATGAGGCGCGTTTGCAGGCGATTGCAGCGGTAGTGATAATAGCTGACGCCGGGCTTGGGTTCCACGGGTGACTCGATAACGAATTGAGAGCGACGCGCCTTGAAGCGTTCTTTGAGGTGAACGACAACTTCTGGCGCAAGCATGACGAAGTCCTCGCTGTGTTCGCTCTTGGCGGTGGTGTGTTCGTTCGTTTCCACAAAAACCCGGCCGTTATCGAAGTCGATCTGCTGCCATGTGAGTGTATCGATTTCGTCACGACGAAGGCCGGCGAACAGGGCCAAAAGGTAAATAGTGAACATTTGCTGGCGGTCGTCGGCGTCGTCTCCGGTCGCACCTTTCAGTTCGGCTTCGGCCTTTGCGTGGAGGATTTCTACCGAGACACGAGAAACGTAACGCTTGCGGGTGGCAGGTGGCCGCTCTACGTCTGCGAGGGGCAGTGGAGCGGGCAGGGAGAGGTGTTTCAGATGCTTCAGGATGCGAGGCGTGAAAAGGCTGCCTGCCGCCCTGAGCTGGCTATTGAGGGTGATCTTGGTTGATGCCAGTTTGGCAGGGTTGTCGGAGACATCCTGGAGACGAGAGGCGATCCACTGCTGCACTTTCTCGGACGTGATCTTGTCGAGGCGAACGGCATCAATGGAGGCTCGCCATTTCTTGGCTCCTCCGTGGACGTAGTCGTAGCGAAGATCGACCACGCGGAATTTCAGCTTACCCGTCTTGCGGTTCCTCATTTGTTGTCCGGTTACCGGATTGATTTCAGGGCGTTTTTCCTTGGGAGCCTCAATGCCCATGACGCTCGCTACGACATGACGGAATTTCCGGGAATAAGTGGCAAAGCAGGTGGCCGAGACGCTGGTGATGGCTTTGACGGCGTCCAGAAATTCGCCAACCGTGGGGTAGATGATCTTCTTCGTGGCTTCAGGATGATACTTGGCCTGCGTGACATCCCATCCGTTGGCGACGAGCGATGCATAGATGTCTCGGGCTTTGGTCGATGCCTTGGCTTTGTTGGCCTCACGGAGCGGAAAATAGCCTCGTTTGCCATTAAAGAGGATGCGCACGCAAAATTCGGGTAACTCGACGCGATTGCCGTTCCCGTCGGAGTAAGTGTCCCGGTAGATGCGACTCACCCAATAGTCGGGATGGGCTTTGGAAAGGCGGGCTTTTGGGCGAGCACTCAAATTGGCAGGGGACATATTTTCAGGCAATTCCCCTGCCAATTCCCTGCCAATTTCTGAGATTGGTAGCGTCTTTTTTACCGTTTTCATCGATTTCGATTTTCTTCGATTTACCTCTGAAAATGCCTCTGAAAACGGCAAAAAAAGATCAAGACCGAAAAGAGTAGCTCAGTGGTAGAGCAGGGGACTCATAAGCCCTTGGTCGGCAGTTCAATCCTGCCCTCTGGCACCACTTCACCAAAAAAGGGTTACGGAATTCCGGAGAGAGGGTCAGGACTCGGGAAAATCTGGCTGCGCTGAAAAACAGCAAATGCGGGCTGACCAGGAGGAGGAACGATTTTTTCGAGGACGCAGGTTCCTGCTGCGGATCAAAGCGAGAGGGCACAAAAAAGCCCTGAAGGTTACATCAGGGCTTCGTAACGGACGGGACGGACTGTTCTAGGTCAGGAAGCTTCCAGTTGGGCCTGAAACATGTCGCTGCGCTCTCTGTTCTTTATCTTTGGGCGTGAGCCTGGGGGGCGTGTCCAGGATGAGCCACGGCTTTAGTCTGACGTTATAAATGCGTTATGCAGTGGACGCGCCTAGGGTATGCGTAAGCATGACACGTGACAGTTCATCGCATGGGTTCCAGCACCTCATGTCAGGCTGGTTTGGATGTTTCTTCGTCAAGAAGTCGTTCTTTCTGACAGCTCCAGCATTCCAGAAAATCAGGTGGGTTCGATTCATTACAGAATGGGCATTTCCACGATCTGGATTCAGCCAGTATTCTGGCAATCGTTGCAGATTCAAGTTCTTCCAGATCTTCGATAGGTGCGACCTCGGCGACTTCGTCGGCTTTCAGTCCCTTACTTATCTCCGACGCCTGAAACAGTCTATGCCTTTCTTCATTATCGGACGTCCTGACCTCGAAATGGCACGAATCACACGAAACACCGGTTATCATATATTCGGATGAGAGGCCGAGTTGGAGTTCGAGCAGGCGAAATTTCGTGCGCTTGTCACACATCGGACATTTGGCCTCAAAACAAACCGAAGTCGGCCGGCCCCCATATGAGTTTACCTCGCTCACTGAATTACCCTTGGGATGAGATGCATCGCCCTCGTTTCTGGCTGGCGTCGAAGATCAGCTACCGGGGTCGGCCGCATCGCTTTGTCGGGCTTCCTGGTTTTCATGTTTCTGCTTCCATTCGCTTACGGAGCAGCGAAACAACATCTTCTGCTTTGTCTTCCGGGACAGCAGGTATAAGATGACTGACCAGCCTTCCGCCAGCCTGATCGTTACATCCTATCTGAATATTGCATATTTTATATTTTCTTAGGTAGGGACCTTGCGTAATGGTGATATGCCCGATTTTTTTGAATGGTATGTAAGTAATCGTCCTGGAGAACGAGTGCCGCCTGATGATTAGTTCTGACCGGGTCAGGGTGGCATTCGTTTCGTAACACCAGCGTCGCATTCTTCCCCGATTCAGATATGCCCATAGGAGAAAGAACAGACCTGCACCAAGGTAGATACACCCGACAAGCGACCACGTAAGAGTTGTGGCCCACAAGTGCTTGTAGGCGGCGTCCTTGTCGATTGGGAGCTCCAGGCTAGCGTCTGTCATGATTTTTACCGAATGTTAAAGGTGAGCGGAGGCCATAGCTGGCTCGCGGCCTGCGACAGCAGGATGCGTGACAGATACGGACGTCGGCTCCAGCGCCTTGTCAGGCGGCTTGTCTCTTTTTGCTTCGATTCCGGGTGATGAAGAGAATCTGAAAAAGGATAAATGCTACGATAATCGAAGTGGCGGATATAACACCAAGCAATATAGCTGCCCACGGATCGACAAGCCACCGATAGGCTGCCGTCCATAAAATAAATGGGGCTATCAATGTGGCACAAGCAATATACAATAAAGTCTTTCTCAGCTTTTTTTCGTGGATATCATCTTTTGGATTCGTTGCTGGGGCGGTCGGCTCAGGAGCTGACTTAAGTAATTCCCTTTGTGCCGGATCAAGGATTTCTGGCAGTATTTCTATAATGTCATGCCATTGATTTTCGCCAACCGCACAACAGGGTGTTTTAGAAGTGACTTCATTACCATAAAATCTCACGATATCTTCTTTGCTCAGTGGGCCAAAAGTACGTAGGCCAAATTCACAATTATCGATTCGAATCCAGTATTTCATGATATTTGCCTAACGTTCAAGGTCAGACGCGACCCGCATAGAATACTGAGATGAATCGCATCGAGAAAAGATAGGCGGAGTCGGGGGAGCTGCGGGTCGTTGTCTGTAGCGCCTTGTTAGGCTCATTTTATTCTTTTGATGGCCAAGCGACGTCTTCCAGTTCGACAGGAAGCTGAGTAGGCTCGACCGGATAAAACTGCCTTAAGTCAACCTTGCCGGACTCAAATTCTTTGTCGGGAGCCCCGACGATAAGCCACAAAACCTCCGATTCCGTATCATTGAATACCTGACGCAGAAAGGACGGTCCAACCAGAACGCCACCGTAACGTGGGGTCGTCAATGTCTTACCAGGTCTTACCCCGCGTAAAGAGGACGCGCCTTGCATATCAACGTTTGGCCCAGGTCCTGCCACATCCGCCAGCCCCGCTGCTTGTTGGCGTCTGCCAGCGTCGATCTGGCCACAAGGGCAAGATCGCGATTGGACAATACAAGTCAAAGAAAGACTACTCGTTTGTTAGTGTGCGGATTATTTTGCAGGGATTGCCAACAGCCAAACTATTTGGCGGAATGTCTTTTGTAACGACACTGCCTGCACCGATTACACTGTTCTCACTGATAGTTACCCCCGGCAATATAATCGCTCCTGCACAAATCCACACATTGTCACCGATATTTACTGGGTGGGTATACTCCAATCCTGCCAAGCGTTGTCTGACATCCATTGCATGTTCTTCTGTTATAATGCAGACATTTGGTGCAATGAATACGTTATTTCCAATTGTGATTTTCCCGCTGTCCATAAGCTTGCAATTGACGTTGAGGAAAAAATTATCGCCCACCTCCGTATTATACCCATAAGTGCAAAAAAGCGGTTGCTCCACAACGCAGTTATCTCCAGCCTTGCCTAACAACTCGCGTATAGCAATTTGTCGTGCATCACGGTCGAGTGGATTCAATTTATTGTAATTATACAGCTTTTTGATGGTAATGTCACGATCTGATACAAGCTCAGGGTCACCGGGCTGATATAACATTCCAGCATGCGATTTTTCTTTTTCCGTCATAATGAAATCTCCTTATTTTTCATCTTTTATGAAGATATAACAAAGTATAATGCAGGCATCAAAGTGACGATTGTCCCCGCAATAATCGGTAATATAACAAATGACTGTGGATTCATTGGATCATGATCTTGCCTAGACATTATAGCTGAGGGCAAGAGCGATCTGTAAAAGGAAGCGCTTGTCCCCTAAGCGTGGGTTGCCCCGGGAAGCGGGGCCTATCCACAAGGCTGAGAGTATAACCCAAACAACCTGAAAACGAGGACAAGCGCATGAGAAAGACAGAGCACTATGTTGGACTGGATGTCCACAAAGATACAGTGATGGTGGCGGTGGCCGATGGCGGCCGCGAGGGCGAGGTTCGCCTTTACGGGCAGATCAGCAATGATTTGCACGCCATAGAGAAGGCGTTAAGGAAGATCGGATCGGACGGCGGGGCATTGCACGTGGCCTACGAGGCGGGGCCGACCGGCTACGTGATTTATCGCCGGTTGATGCAATTACAGATTGAGTGCGTGGTGGTGGCTGCATCGAAGACGCCGGTGGACAAGGCGGCACGGCGCAAGACGGACCGCCGGGATGCACAGATGCTGGCGCGGTTGCACCGGGCCGGGGAGTTGACCGCCGTGCACGTGCCGGACGCGGCGGACGAAGCCATGCGCGATTTGACCCGGGCCAGGGCGGACGCGGTGCACGACCTGACGCGGGCCCGGCAGCGCCTCAAGTCGTTTTTGTTGCGTCATGGTTATCGTTACTCGGGCAAGGCGAACTGGAGTGAGGCGCACCGTCGGTATCTGCGAGAGCTGGTGTTGCCGTTGCCGGGGCTCAAGGCGGTGCTCGAGGAATACCTTTTGGCCATCAGTCAGTGCGAGGACCGGGTGAACCGGCTGGAGCAATTGCTGGAATTGCAGGCGCCCTTGTGGCGCTTGTATCCGGCGGTCGAGGCTCTGATGACGCTGCGTGGCGTTCAATTGGTCGCCGCAGCCGTGCTGGTCGCAGAGTTGGGCGATATACGCAGGTTTACTCATCCGCGTGACCTGATGGCGTTTCTTGGGCTAGTGCCCAAGGAGGAAAGCTCGGGGCAAACCCGCAAACTCGGTTCGATCACCAAGGCCGGCAACGCCCATGCGCGCTGGATACTGGTCGAAATGGTCCAGCACGCCTGGTTACCGCCCAAGGTCTCCGCGCACTTGTCCAAACGGCAGGAAGGCCAGCCCGTGCACAGAAAAGAATTGGCTTGGAAGGTCCAGTTGCGGCTGCACAGCCGCGCATGGCACCTGAGCCGGCGCGGCGTGATGAAGCCCAAAATCACCGTGGCCCTCGCTCGCGAAATGGCCGGCTTTGTCTGGGCCATGCTCAAAACCGTCGACTGGGATCATATGACTCGCTGCGCATAAGCCAACCACGTCTGCGAAGAGGGGGAGGATGTTCTTTCAAAGGCCGAATGGCGGCACAAGTCAGGGACCGGGCGGCCGGCCCATGCATGTTGACGTTAGGGGCAGCGGTATCGGAGCCTATCCGTCCGCCACGCACGAGCCTAGGGCATGCGGGCAAGACGCACCAATGAACTGTCGGTAACCAACCCGCGTAGATCAGCACGATCACGGTTTACAGCCAGGATCACGCCAACCAACCCACGCACGCGTTTATCCTATAATCGACCGGTCCCTGTCCTGTGCCTCCATCGGCAAAATAGTTTATATAAACAGATACCTGATAAATCATTGGGCTGCCACTGCTTTTTCCCTCTTGCAGAATCGCAGCTAGATCAACGTCCAAGATCAGCCATGGAAATAGATGGCGCGTCGCATGCGACAGCATGGGACGTGATAGCTACCGGAATTGGCTGCATTGCTTTGCTTTGTTAGGCTCCTTTCTTCTTTTTGGGTCTTAAAATAAATGAAATGATCGCAAAACTGGCGAGCCATACGAAGTAACCAATTCTTAGGTCGCTCCAGTCCGAGGATACGAGGAGCAAAGTGGGCCAAGAGATCACATAGAGCGTGGCTAAGATGCTGGTGATAAAATAACCGTGTGAATAATTCCCTCGAAGGGCGCGAATAAAGAGCGGAAAGAATCCGAGATTAACAGCGGTAAATCCAAAGTAATAAATACGTGAGAGCCCCTGAAAATCGTCACCTGTGAGGGCGTTTGCGCACACCCATAGGCATTGCCACCCTGAAAAGTCCGAAAAGGCGGGCAGTCCGAAAGAGATTACAAATGCTCCCAATGCTATATATTCCAAGAATTTCATGGATTTCTGCCTAACGTTCGAGATGAGCCATGCGAGCGGGAGACTCATAAATGCCGAAAATGCTTTCCGGGCACCTGCGTAGCAACAATCGCATTGGCTCTAGCGACTTGTTAGGCGGGCTTGCTTTTTTATGATAGGGATTCAGGTGGGTTATTAAACCATTCGATTCGGCTGCATTTCTTACATATGAGGGCAGTCGCATTTCGATTCAGCCAATCCATGTTCACGAAAGTAGCGCCACGCGTATTCATGAGAATATCCTGCTGATCGAACTTCGTATGCCCACAATGCGGACAGCGAATCTGCTTTCCTGAAATCGTAAATTCTACCGGAACTGTAACAAATGTCTTCGCCGCTGCTTTCAGGCCGCGTCCGATTTTCTGTATCTTGGATGTGCTCATATTCTGATTTTACCGAACGTCAAAGATCAGCCATGGCTGTGACAGGCAGCAAAGGCATTGGCTCTGGCGCCTTGTCAGGCTCCTTCTTCTTTTCTTTTGATTTCAAGATTCCTGACAAACTCCTCCGGAGACTCAGGAGAGATAATGATGGGGCGCTTTTTGTAGTAAAGAATCACTGATTTTTGGGGATCGGTTGCAAATGCGCGAAACATGCCAAACCGACTATTGTAGAAAAATCCAGTGATGGAGAAAAGGCCACCGTTACCGCAAAGACGCATACAATGATCCATGGCCTTGGGATCAACCTCAACTGAGCGCAATCCCTGAAATGGCAACTTGGTATTCCAGAATAAACGGTGCACAAGGATAGCGTCGGTGGCGATGGTGTAACCTCTGATGAGAAACGGAACGGTTAGCAGGATAATTGCGACTGGAAGAATGACGGGAAGCGAAACCGGTGGGTGTCCATTCCTGATGGAAAACCATGCTAATCCGATGAGGAAAAGACTCACTACAGATGTAATGACAACAAGAGATTTGCACCAATTCGCTTTGTATCTTTGAGGAGTGCTCATGATATTTGCCTAACGTCGAAGATCAGCCATGGAGGTAAGTGGCGCGGCCTGTGCGTAAGCACAGGGTATGACTCTTACCGGAGTAGGCTGCATCACCTTGTTCGGCCAATTCCTAATTGGCTTCAGGATAGTGCTCAATCTTCGCGCCTCCTGAGACAATCGGTAAATTCAGGTGGCCACAAATTTGGCGTGCCGATTCATTCGGCTGCATCGTACTAGTGTCAATTGAGAGTCCTGACGATGGCAATGGCGGAAACTGCCCTGGCTTGTTTTGCCTGATTTTTCTAAAAGTTTCCACAGAGCGGAGCTTCATGAACTGTGCTCTTGAAGGATTTTCAATTCTTCTCTCCAGCTCATCAATCGGGCAAGTCAACTCAACGAAATGGACTTCTCCTCCTGCGGCTTTGATGGTGTCTATTGTCCTCCCAATGAACTCTGGCCGAACAGTCGTCTCTGGAGCAAACGTGAAGATTAGCGAAACGCCTTGCTTGGCGGCCTCACTAAATACCGAAAGCCACATTTCCTCTCGCAGGCGAATGAATGATTCCGAACCAAACTGGAACACCGATAGCAGTGTATCGACCACGAGGTGATTATGAAAGAGGCGAAAACCGGTGAGATCCTGCAACGCGCGACCAATCGTGAGTTTTCCGGCAGCGGCCGGACCGTGGAGGAATACGAGTTTCATATTGCCGAATGTTGTTTAGCTGTAAGAAAGTTGGTCTTTGTCGGCTTTAACCCGGCAAATCCGGGGAAAAGCGGATTTTTTGTATTCATATGCTGTACGAATGAAAAGTCCGGGTTTCCCTCCATGCTTGTTGCCAAAAGAGAAATTTTCCGAGCTTCGCCCCGTCACGTCCCCGGAACAGGGAGGTAACCATCGGGAAAAATCGGATGAGGATGAAAGTGAAAGCCATGGGGAAGAAAACCGAGAGGAGGCTGCCAACCGGAGGCTCGAAGCTGAATCCGGTGCACAAGTTGGCGGATTCATGGAATGAAGACAAGCCTGGGCTGCTTGCAACGATCTGAAAGCAGGAGAACTGCAAGTATGGAGTGCAATGACACCATGACCCGAATGGCGCTTAGTTAAGGCGGTTTTCCGTCGTTTTGAGAGGTAATTTCCAATGCATGAATCGATCTCAATGTTGGCCCGGATTCCAGAGGGGTTTCCCTCTCAAAAGGTTGGACGGGTTTCACGTTTTTTCATGGCTTTGGGAAGTCACTGGTTTTCAACGGAGAGACGGCTTAACTAAGCGCCATTCCACCATGACCCTCTCTTTACCTGAATTTCGGACCGGAAATGAAAATGGGTGAGGGAATGATGA
Source organism: Opitutaceae bacterium TAV5 (assembly GCA_000242935.3). Classification (NCBI taxonomy): domain Bacteria; kingdom Pseudomonadati; phylum Verrucomicrobiota; class Opitutia; order Opitutales; family Opitutaceae; species Opitutaceae bacterium TAV5. The sequence continues at coordinate 7,064,984 of CP007053.1, read as the reverse complement.
GGGAGAGTCTCTGCTTGGTGGGCGGGGCGCCTCGCCCCAAACCGGTGATGCTACGCATCGTTACCACAGGCACTTTTCCGTCAGGAAAAGTCGAGGTCTGTGGCTACGACTACAGTTCTGTCAAGATGCTCCAGGAAAAGCTCTCCGGTGGCAGAGCCGCGATCAGAAGCCCTTCTGGCGCAGCGCTGCGTCGAGCTGTTGCATGAAGCTCTGCGCGTCTTCCTTGGTGGGCCGGTAGCCTTCCTTGCTGACTTCCGTGAAACCGGGCCGGCCGTAGTTGTCGACGATCCACTTTCCGGTGACGCCGTCGCTGAAGGTCACCGTGCCGCTGGCGAGGGCGCCCGGAATGAGGGTGACGTTGTCCACATTGACCACGACGTTGCCGCCGGGGACGGCCTCTCCGTCGGGAGTGGCGGGCAGGGCGTCGTCCTCGATCTCGTCATCGTCGCCAGCTGCCGGGGCCGCGTCGCCCCCGGCCGGAGCCGTTCCGGGTTTGCTGACGTCGGAGGCGTCGGCCCTGGGCCTGACGGGATCCTTGAGCGTGAGATCAAGGTCATCGACGAGGAAGCGCACGTCCATGTAGGTCATGGAAAGATTGAACTCCTCCAGGAGTCGTTTCTGGACGGTGGAAAGATTGTCGCCGGCGGCAATCCAGCTGGCGACAGCGGCTTTTTGTTCGGGCGTAAGCGTCATGGTCAGATCGTGAAGGTGGTTATGGATGGCGATGGTTGCGGGTAACGCAAGGAGTGACATGCAGCTTTGTTGTGAACGGAGCGGAGACGCCGCCGCCGGCAGGGCGAAGGGAGGGCGCCAGGGGAAGTGCCAGGCACGAAAGTGCGGCGGATTCATGGCTCGCATCCGGCGCGTGATCCGCCCAGGGTCGGAGTCGCCAATTCCCTTTCGCTCATGAAAAACCTGTTGTCATTCCTCCCGTTCGTTCTGGTCGCATCCCTGCCCGCACAGACCGTTGAAGTGCAGCCTCCCGCCCCGGTGGCCCCGGCCGCTCCGGACACCCCGGCGGCGCCGGCCGAGGGAGTGGCTCCGGTTGTGGCCCCGGCCGTTGCGGCTGTGCCCGAAATCGACGGGGCCTTCGGTCTGAAGCTCGGTGACACCTTTGATGTGGCGAAGGGCAAACCGGTGGCCGGCGAGAGCTCGGCCAACACGTACAGCGTGGTGCCTCCGGTGGCGAGCGGACTGTTCCAGCTTTATCTGGTGAGCGTGACGCCGGTGACAAAGACGATCTACCAGATCCGGGGCGTGGCGGATGTGGGCAACCCGGCGGAGGACAAGGAAACGTTCGAGTTTCTCTACCGTTTCCTGATCGGCAAGTACGGCAGCAGCGGCAGCCTGGCCGTGGTGCGGTCGGACAACAGTTTTTCGCTCAAGCGCGGCACCCGGAAAATCTCGGTCAGCAACATCGGCACGCTCTGGGTTGTGTATTCGGATTCCGCGCTGGAGGAAAAAGACCAGCAGGAACGCGACAAGCTCACGGCGCGGAAGATGGACATGTCGGGCTTGTGAGCGCGGGAGGAGCCCGGTCGCATTGCGGCTTGCACGGGGGCGGGCGGGACGGTTTCGGTTGACGGCTCGTTCCCGGATTTTTCCGTCCGGGTTTCTCACGTCATCCACGCCGAAACCGCTCCATGCCGACACCCGCCGCACTGCCGATCTACGAACTCGAAAACACGCTCGTCGCCGCGTTGCGCGGACAGGGGCGCGTGGTGGTGCAGGCGCCGACTGGCTCGGGCAAATCGACGCAGATCCCGCAGATGCTGTGGCGGCACGGGTTTCTCGATGACGGCGAGGTCGTCGTGCTCCAGCCGCGTCGGCTGGCGGCGCGCATGCTGGCGAAACGCGTGGCCGAAGAAATGAGCGTCCAGCTCGGCGCGGAAGTCGGCTACCAGATCCGGCTCGAATCGCGCGTGTCGGAACGGACAAAAATCCGGTTTGTCACGGAAGGAATCCTGCTGCGGCAAATGTCATTCGATCCCGGGCTGAAAGGCGTGGCGGCTCTCGTGTTCGACGAGTTTCACGAGAGGCATCTTTACGGCGACATTTCGCTGGCGCGGGCCTTGCAAATCCAGCGCGCGGCGCGTCCCGATCTGCGGATCGTGGTCATGTCGGCCACGCTCGACGCGGCGGCGCTCGGCGACTACCTCGCGCCGTGCGACATCCTCACCTCGCAGGGCCGGAGTTTTCCGGTGACGGTGCGCTACCTGCCGAAGCGCGTGGATTTCGAGCGTGAACCGGTGTGGGAGGTGGCCGCGCGCGAGGCGGCGCGCGTGGCGGGCGAAACACCCGGCGACCTGCTGGTTTTCATGCCGGGCGCGTACGAAATCGGCCGCACCGTCCAGGCGCTGCAAGGCGAGCGGTCGCTGCGCGATTGTATCGTATTTCCATTACACGGCGAGCTGCCGCCCGAGGCGCAGGACCGGGCGGTGGCGCGTTATGAGGCGCGCAAGATCATCGTCTCGACCAATGTCGCGGAGACGTCGCTCACCATCGACGGCGTCACGGCGGTCATCGACTGCGGACTGGCGCGCGTGGCGCGGTTCGACCCGAACCGCGGCATCAACACGCTGCTGGTCGAAAAAATCTCGCGCGCCTCGGCCGACCAGCGCGCCGGACGCGCGGGGCGCACCGCGCCGGGTGTGTGCGTGCGGCTCTGGACCGAACGCGAGCACGCGGACCGGCCGGCGCAGGAACTGCCCGAAGTGCGGCGGCTCGATCTGGCGGAGGTCGTGCTGACGCTCAAGGCGAGCGGCATCGACGACGTGGCGGGTTTCCCGTGGCTGGAGAAACCGGACGCGAAGGCGCTGGAGCGGGCGGAGCTGCTGCTGGCGGATCTGGGGGCGCTGGAGGGACGTGGCACGGGCTTCCAGCCCGTGATGGCCGCCGGGGCGGGATGCTCCGGTGACGCAGGCGTCACCTCCCCGGAACACGGGCTGGAAGCCCGTGCCACACGAATCACCGAAACGGGCCGGCGCATGCTGCGTTTCCCGGTGCATCCGCGCTACGCGCGCATGCTGCTGGAGGCGGACCGGCGCGGGTGCGTGCGCAGCGTGGCGCTGATGGCGGCGCTCGTGCAGGGGCGGAATTTTCTCCTGCGCGGCGTGTCGCGCGATATCGAGGACGCCCGCGAGGATACGCTTGGCGAGGAGGCGGAAAGCGACTTTTTCCTGCTGATGCGCGCCTGGCGTTATGCCGACCGGGAGCGTTATGCGCCGGATGCGTGCCGCCGGCTCGGCCTGCACGCCCAGGGCGCGCGGCAGGTGGGGCCGTTGTTCGAACAGTTTCTGAAGATTGCGGAGAAGGAAGGGCTCGATGCGGGCGCGGCGGGCAGCGGGAAAGACGCCGGAGGAGAGGCGGGGGAGGAGATTTGCAAATGTGTGCTCGCGGGATTCTCCGACCACCTCGCGAAGCGGCTCGACGCGGGCACGCTGCGCTGCGAACTCGTCCACCGGCGACGGGGGCTTCTCGCCCGCGAGAGCGCGATCCAGCGGGCGCCGTTGCTCGTGGCCGCCGAAGTGAGCGAGATCGGAGGCCGGGGCGGCGAGGTCAACGTGCTGCTCTCGCTTGCCACGGCCGTGCGGGAAGAATGGCTGCGCGAACTGTTCCCGGCGGATTATCGCGACGAGACGGGCGTGGTCTTCGACGCGCAGGCCCGGCGGGTGATCGCCCGGCGCGAACGAAAATTCCGCGATCTCGTGCTGGAGGCGAAGCAGACCGCCGACGAGCCGCCGGCAAGCGCGGCGGCGGCCTTGCTGGCGGAGGAGGTGCTGGCGGGTCGCATCCAGCTCGGCGAGTGGAACGGGAACGTGGAGCAGTGGATCGTCCGCGTGAACCGGCTGGCCGAGTGGTTCCCCGAACTGGAGGTGACGCCGATCACCGACGCCGACCGCGCGACGCTGATCGAGCAGATCTGCTACGGGAGCTATGGCGCGCGCGAACTGAAGGACAAACCGGTGATGCCGGTGCTGCGCGAATGGCTGCGTCCGGAGCAGCTTGCGGTGCTCGACGACTATTTGCCCGAGCGGCTGGTGATGGGCAACGGCCGGCGCTCGAGGGTCGAGTATGCAAAGGAAGGTCCGCCGGTATTGTCGGCCCGGATACAGGAGCTTTACGGGGTGCAAGGGAAATTCACGCTCGGCCACGGGCGCGTGCCGGTGAAGATCGCGGTGCTCGCTCCCAACCATCGCCCGATCCAGGTGACGGACGACCTGACGAGTTTCTGGCGCGACATGTACCCGAAGGTGAAGGCCGAGCTGTCGCGCCGTTATCCTCGCCATGAGTGGCGGTGAAGGGCGGGGGGACCAGAAAGCAGGGGCGCACGTGAAGTGCGCCCCTTGGCTTCGGTAGCCGACTTCGCCTGTTACCGGATCGCGGCGTGGTACTCCTGCAATGAGCGCAAGGCGCTTTCGGCGCCTTTGCACAGGACGGCGATGCCCCTCGCGCTGGCGGCGGCGGCGGCGAGCGTTGTCATGTAGGGCACCTTGTACTTGATCGCGGCCTTGCGGATATAGGAATCGTCGACCTGGCTGGCGCGCTTGCTGATCGGGGTGTTGACCACGAACTGCACGAGGCCGTTCCTGATGTCGTCGGCGATATCGGGCCGGCCTTCGTTGATCTTGATCGCGAGGTCGGCGGCGATGCCGTTTTCCGCGAGGAAACCGCGTGTGCCCGTCGTGGCGCGGAGCCTGAAACCGCAGTGCGCAAAGGTGCGCGCGATTTCGAGAACCTGCGGCGTGCGTTCCCACACGCTGATGAGCACGGTGCCGGCAGTCGGCAGCGGGTTTTGCACGGCTTCCTGCGACTTGCAGAAGGCGAGGCCGAAGTCGGACGACATGCCGAGCACCTCGCCCGTCGAGCGCATCTCGGGCCCGAGCACGGGGTCGACTTCGGGAAACTTGTCGAAGGGAAACACCGACTCCTTCACGCCGTAGTGCGGGATGGTCTTGTGCGAAAGCTTCATCTCCGGGATCGTCGCGCCGAGCATGAGCTGCGTGGCGATGCGCGCCATCTGCACGTTGCAGACTTTGGAAACGAGCGGCACGGTGCGGCTGGCGCGCGGGTTGGCCTCGAGGACGTACACCTTGTCGTTCTCGATCGCGTATTGCATGTTCATCAGGCCGACGACCTTCAGCTCCTGCGCGATCTTGCGGGTGTACGTGTTGATGGTGGCGAGGTGTTTTTGGGGAATCGACACGGGCGGGATGACGCACGCGCTGTCGCCGGAATGCACGCCGGCGAGTTCGATGTGCTCCATGACGGCGGGGATGAACACATCCTTGCCGTCGGCGAGGGCATCGGCCTCGCATTCGAGCGCGGACTGGAGGAAACGGTCGAGGAGGAGCGGACGCTCGGGCGAGACGTCGATGGCGCGGGCGACGTATTCGCGGAGCATGTCCTCGTCGTAGATGATCTCCATGCCGCGTCCGCCGAGGATGAAGGAGGGGCGGATCATGATCGGGTAACCGATGCGGCCGGCGATGGCGACGGCTTCGTCGATGGTGGAAGCCATGCCGGATTCGGGCATGGGGATTTCGAGGCGCTCCATCATCTGGCGGAAAAGGTCGCGGTCTTCGGCCGTATCGATGGTGTCGATACTGGTGCCGAGGATGCGCACGCCGTTGTCGGAAAGCTCGCGGGCGATGTTGAGCGGAGTCTGTCCGCCGAACTGCACGATGACACCGGCGGGTTTTTCTTTTGCGTGAATTTGCAGGACGTCCTCGACGGTGAGCGGTTCGAAATAGAGCTTGTCGGAGGTGTCGTAATCGGTGGAGACGGTCTCGGGATTGCAGTTGACCATGATCGTCTCGTAGCCGGCGGCGCGCAGGGCCATGGCGGCGTGACAGCAACAGTAATCGAACTCGATGCCCTGGCCGATGCGGTTGGGGCCGCCGCCGAGGATCATGACTTTTTTCGGGTTGGCGCTGGCGGTGCCGGAGTCTTTGGCGTGGTAGGTGGAATAATAATACGCGGCATCCTTCACGCCGGACACGGGCACGGCTTCCCAGCCTTCGGTGATGCCGAGCGCGGTGCGTTTTTGCCGGATGCCGGCTTCGGGGACGGCGAGGATTTTCGCGAGGTACTTGTCGGCGAAGCCGTCGAGCTTGGCCTGGCGGAGGAGATCATCGGGCAGGCCGGCGGCGGGGCGTCCGCGGAAGGCGAGGAGTTTTTCCTCCAGTTGCACGAGTTCCTGCATCTGTTCGATGAACCAGGCTTTCACATGCGTGAGCGCGTGGAGTTCGACGACGGTGGCGCCCTTGCGCAGCGCCTCGTACATGAGGTAGTGGCGTTCGCTGGTGGCGAAGCGGAGCCGGGCGAGGAGTTCGTCTTTCGCGAGGGTGTTGAAGTCTCTCGCGAAGCCGAGGCCGGAGCGGCCGTTTTCGAGCGAGCGGATGGCTTTCTGGAACGCTTCCTTGTACGTCTTGCCGATGCTCATGACCTCGCCGACGGCCTTCATCTGCGTGCCGAGTCTGTCTTCGGCTCCCTTGAATTTCTCGAACGCCCAGCGGGCGAACTTGACGACGACATAATCGCCGGAAGGGGTGTAGCGATCGAGTGTGCCATCGCGCCAGTACGGGATATCGGCGAGGTGGAGGCCGGAGGCGAGCTGCGCGGAGATGAGCGCGATGGGGAAGCCGGTGGCCTTGGAGGCGAGGGCGGAGGAGCGCGACGTGCGGGGGTTGATTTCGATGATGACGATGCGGCCGCTTTCGGGGTCGCGGGCGAGCTGGACGTTGGTGCCGCCGATGACGCCGATGGATTCGACGACCCTGAAGGCGATGTCCTGTAGTTGTTTTTGCACTTCGGGCGAAATCGTGAGCATCGGCGCGGTGCAGAACGAATCGCCGGTATGCACGCCGACGGCGTCCACGTTTTCGATGAAGCAGACAGTGACCATCTTGCCGGCGGCGTCGCGCACGACCTCGACCTCGAGTTCCTCCCAGCCGAGGATGGATTGCTCGATGAGGCATTGCGTGGTGAGCGAAAGCGCGAGGCCGCGGGCCACGATGGTGCGGAGTTCGTCGATGTTGTAAACGAGGCCGCCGCCCGCGCCGCCCATGGTGTAGGCGGGGCGGACCACGACGGGATAGCCGAGTTCGGCGGCGGCGTCCTTGGCCTCCTCGACGGTGTGGATGATGCGGCTGTCGGGCAGGCCGATGCCGAGGCTGCGCATGGTTTCCTTGAAAATTTCCCGGTCCTCGCCGCGTTCGATGGCTTCGAGGTTCACGCCGATGACCTCGACACCGTATTTTTCCAGAATGCCTTTTTTGGCGAGTTCGAGGGAGAGGTTGAGGCCGGTCTGGCCGCCGAGGTTGGGGAGGAGGGCATCGGGCCGCTCCTTGGCGATGATCTGCTCGAGACGGGCGACGTTGAGCGGCTCGATGTAGGTGGCGTCGGCCATGACGGGATCGGTCATGATCGTGGCCGGGTTGGAATTGACCAGGACGATCTGGTACCCGCAGGCGCGCAGGGCCTTGCAGGCCTGGGTGCCGGAGTAGTCAAACTCGCAAGCCTGGCCGATCACGATGGGACCGGAACCGATGATGAGGACTTTATGGATGTCGTCGCGTTTCGCCATAGGAGGGAGGGTTTGGCGCGGGAGTGTGCAACCGGGCAGGCGGGCGACAAATTTAATATAACCGGTTGCAAAAGAAAATCAGTGGCAGGACGGAAAACGGCCGGAGGCCCGGCCACCGGGCCGTTTCCCCGGTTGCCGGTTTGTCGGAAAGAGGCGATTAACCGGTTGCCAGCAAGAAGAATGCAAGGGGTGTTGCGGTTAGGGTGGCCATCTCTTTCCCGCCCCGTAAAAGAACCACCATGACACCGCGCCCCTCCCATACCGACGCCGGACAGCCGCTCGCTCCTCCGTCCGCCGTGCTGGAAACATGCCTGTATGTCGCCGATCTGGCCCGGGCCCGGGAGTTTTACACCGGCCTGTTCGGCTACGAGGTCATGACCTCCGACGAACGTTTCTGCGCCTTCAACATCGGCGGGAAACAGGTGCTCCTGCTCTTCGCGCACGACGGGACGGCGCTCGGCTCGACATTGCCGTTTGGCGACATCCCGCCGCACGGGACGCAGGGGCCGACCCATATCGGGTTCAGTGTGCCGGCGGAAACGCTCGACGGCTGGCGGGAGCGTCTCGCGGCACGCCGGATTGCGATCGAAAGCACGCTTTCCTGGCCTGCCGGTGGCACCAGCATTTTTTTCCGCGATCCGGACGGCCACCTCCTGGAGCTGCTGACGCCGGGAGTATGGCCGATTTACTGACTGATGTTACGCGGAAGGAGGATTGGCAGGAGGGGCGACGTCCTCGTCGCCCGACGCGCGTCAGCGCGCCCGGATTGTACAAGGGCTTCATTCTGGCGGACCTGCCGGTCCGTCCGGCGGCGGGGACGCCGCCCCTCCATTGCGTGCTCCGGGTAACATCAGTTACTGCCCCGGGAGCAGGGCAGGGAGAAGGCTCCGCGCGGACCCTGTCCCGGCGGCTACAGCGCGGCGTGGACCATGAGGACGAATGCGGCGAGCAGGGCCAGCGCGAAGGCCAGCCCGCAGACAAACCGGAAGGTGTCGCCCGTCGTGCCCATGAGGTCGGGATTGGCCGGTGCTGCGAAAGCTGCGCCGGCGGCGTGCTCAGGCGGAGGTCGCCGAGGCGTCCTGGCGGACTTCAGCGAGGGTGGCGAAAACGCGGTTTTCCCATTCCGTATAAGTGTCTTCGAAGTCGAGGTCGGCCTCGACGCGGTCGAGCAGCGTCTTCGAACCGAGAGCGACGAGGCGTTCGTCGAGATTGCGGGCGAAGGCGTTGTAAAACTGGTAATCGCGGTCGCCGAGGCCAAGGACGGCATGGCGCAGCGCGGAGAGATCGACGGACGACCCGGTGAGGTCGCCGTAAAAACTCTCGGCATCGGACGGCGGTTCGCCGTCGCCCCAGGTGCTGACGATGAAGAGCGCGAGAGGCGCATTGGCCGCGAGATCGTCGGGTTTCGCATCGGCCAGATTGACGAGATTGACCGTCCAGCCGTCGGCGGTGGCCCGCTCTTCGGCCCGGCGGGCAAGCATCTCGGCATTGCCGGTCATGGTGGCGTAGTAGATGGTGAGACTGTTGCTCATGTCTGATATCGGTGGGTTGGTTTGTTACGGGAAAAAGGGTGCAAGGGCGGGGGAGTTGATCAGCGAAGCCCGGCGAAGGCTGACCGGAGAACCGTCCGCCAGCGGGTGGCGGCGGGGGGTCCGGAGGCGGGTCCGACCGAGAGCAGCGAACTGCCGTCGGCATTGACGAGATGGAGAACGCCCCCTCTGCGGCCGGCGGGCGCGGCGTCGTCGGCATCATCGAGAGCGAGTCCTGCGATGACAGGCAGGATCACCTGGGCCACGACACCGTCACCGGAAAGTATAAGAAGGCCGTTTTCGAGCGCAAGGTGACGCGGGACAAACTCGCGGTACTGGCGAGCGCCGGCGGTTTCGAGCGCGCAGCCGATGGCGAGTTTCTGGTCGATAACGGCTTGCAGGAGCGCAAGAAGCGTGGCGGCCTCGCCACCGAGGGGGCGAGCCGAAGCGGGCAAGGCAACCGGCAGGGCGCTGAAGGCGGCCGCAGGCGGTCGCGATGCAGGGGGGAGGGGGGGGCCGGATCGCCACTCGTCGAGCAGGTGTGCCCAGCGCGTGGCCGAAGCGCGGGCCGGGGGGCAGATCTGGAGAAAACCGGCGTCGCCGTGATCGTGGATAAAGATGCCGCCGGGCGAACAGCAGCGCGCACAGGTCCGGACCCGGCCGCAGGCATGCGCCCAGCGGGCGGTGTGCAGGTCGAGAGCATGACCGTCGCCGCCGCCACGGGCGTTTTGCCCGGTGGCATCCCAGGATAACGCAGGCAGTTGCCCGCAGCCGATGAGCCGCCCGTAACGATGGCGCACCTGCAACACGACCTCGCCTGCGTCGCGGATCGCGTCGAGCAACCGCGGCCAGTCGGCCAGGAGGGGGATGCGCTCGCCTTCTGGACGCGCCCGCACCTGAACCGAGCGGATCGGACCGGTGTGACGCCATGTGGACGGGATGCGAGCAAGCATGATAAAATCTGAAAACAAGACTCAGTCTCAGATCAAGAGGGAATTTGGGTGAGTGAGAAAAGAGGGGGATTGTGCAGCCGGCAGGCCGGGTGGTCCTCGCGTCGCCGCCCGGGTGAGACTGATCTCCCGAAATTCGGGAAACACCGGCTTTTCCTTCCGCGAGGCGAGCATCAGGATGGTGGTTTCAGCTTTCGATTCCATTAACGAACCTCTGAAAAACGCCAAAACCGGCCAATCCCTTTCACAGAAGATAAGAAGATAACGAAGATGTTTTCCGGATTCTGTCATCCGTCCCGCATCCGGACCCTTTTCAGGAAAGGAAAAGGTTGCCCATGCCCAACCCTCCACCCGCTATCAGCGAGCCTTCGTTTCCTTCGTTATCTTCTGTTCAAAAACTTTTTCAGAGCTTCCTTTAATCCGTTTACCATCGATCCACACCCATGACTCCGGAGCAAAAACTTGCCGAACTCGGACTGAAACTTCCCGCCGGGCCTGCCGCCGGCGGCAATTACCTGCCTGTCGTGCGCACGGGCAACCTGCTTTATTGCGCGGGCACGCTCCCGATCCGGGACGGCCAGGTCACGCATGCCGGCAAGGTCGGCAGCGAGCAGACGGTGCAGACCGGTTACGAATCCGCCCGTATTGCCGTCCTGAATACGCTGGCCAACATCAAGGCCGCCACCGGTTCGCTGGAAAAAGTCAGGCGCATCGTCATGGTCAACGGTTTCGTCAACGGCGTGGCGGGTTTTGCGGACAGCCCGGCGGTGATCAACGGCGCGAGCGATCTGCTCGTGGCGGTTTTCGGCGACGCCGGCAAGCACGCGCGCGCCGCCGTGGCGGTGGCCGGCCTGCCGTTTGGCGCGACCACCGAGGTGCAGCTTGTGGTCGAGGTCGCGGAGTGAGGGGCGTTCCTCCGGACCGATGCACGCCGTTCTCGCGACCCTTTTGCCGATCTTCCTGATCATCGCGCTGGGCGCGGCGTTGCAGCGGGGCGGCTTTTTTCGTGAAGGCGTCGTGCCGGCGCTCAACCGGCTGGCGTTTTTCGTGGGCTTGCCTGCGCTGATTTTTTCGGGGCTGGCTTCGGCGGAGCATTCAGACCACGAACCGGTGCGGCTGCTCGGCGCGCTGGTGCTGGCGACTCTCGTCATGCTGCTGGCCGGCTGGGCGGGCGCGCGGGCGTTGCGGTTGCCGATGGCGGCGCGCGGCACGTTTGTGCAGGGGGTGTTTCGCGGCAACGGCGCCTTTGTCGGGCTGCCGGTGCTGGTGGCGCTGCCGCAGGTGTCGTCGACCGTGGCGATGCTGGTGATCGCGCCGCTCATGGTCGTTTACAACGTGCTGGCGGTGTCCGTGCTGCTCGCGAGCCATCACGGTTTCGGGCCGGGCGTGGTCAAGGCGCTGGTGCTGGCGATCGTCAAAAACCCGATCATCCTGGCGAGCGTGGCGGGCGGGCTGTTTTACATGACGGGGCTGACGTGTCCGCTGCCGGTGATGCAGACGCTGACGCTGGTGGCCGGCATGGTGGTGCCGGTGTCGCTCCTGTGTATCGGCTCGGCGCTGGTGACCTTGCCGCTCCGGGGCAACCTCCGGGCGGCCACGGTCGGCGCGGTGGGCAAGGCGTGGGTGTGTCCGCTGGTCGGGTACGCGGTGGCGCGATGGCTGGGCGTCACGGGAGACGACCTTACGGTGATGCTGGTCTACATGGCGGCGCCGACGGCCATCATGTCGTACACGATGGTGCAGCAACTCGGCGGCGACGAGGCGCTGGCGGCGGGAGGCATCGTGCTGAGCACGCTGGCTTCGGCGGTGTCGCTCGGGGTGATCGTGGCGCTGGCCTGAGCGGGCTGACCGGATGGAGCTGCGGCTGTTGACGGATTCATCCGGTCCGGGAAGGCGCTGTCCGTCCATCGACCCACGAGCACTCGACGAACACCGTTTTCGGCTTTGCGGGCAGGCCGAGCTGGTTGGCGTTGATTTGTTCGACAACGAGATCGAGCGCCGCTGCGCCGATGTCGGGTCGCTGCTCATCCACGCCGGCGAACAGCGGGTCCTCGATGTGCAGCAACGCAAATCCACAATCCTCCGGCACGCGCACGCTGCCCGCTTGCAACCAGTCGCATACCTGGCGAAATGACAGCACCACGTCGGGACAGTGTTTGCCCATCCACGCCAGCACCGTTTCCGGACGCCAGTCGTCCGTCACGAGCGGCGGCACCACCTGTTTCACCGGAAGTCCGCGTTGTTCCAGCAATGCGCTTGCCAGCCAGAAGCCGGCCACGCGTCTGTGGTTGTCTGTCGGGAGTGCCAGGCCGATCCGCCTGTAACCGAGCCGCGTCAGTTCCCGCCACGCAACATGGACCGCGTTGGCGTAGTGCGCGCACGCCCGGTGCAGCCCTACGCCCGGCAAAGCCAGCGCCGCGCACGAGGCCGCCGCAAAACTGGACCATTCCAGATCAATGACCAATCCCGTGTTGATGACCGGCGCCACCAATACGCCGCGAATGCCGCGCGCTCGCAGAACTTCGCTGAGGCGGTGGCCGTTCATGCCGGGTGCGGTGAACCAGAACTCCTCGATCCGGTATCCCAGTTCGCGGGCCCGTGCGGTGATACCGGCGTGGAAAGCGACGCTTGCCGGATTGTCGCGCCATCCCGTCGCCGTCGGGTGAGTGGTGATCCACGCCACGGTTTCCGAAGCCGAATCCGACACCCGGCTTTGCCGCAACCGTGCCATCAGTTGCGATACGGCCGGATCGGGACGATAACCGAGTTGCGCGGCGATGCGTTTGATGCGCTGGCGTGTGGTGAGGGGAATCGTCGGATCGTCGCGCAATGAACGCGACACCGTCATCTGGCTCACCCCGGCTTTGTCAGCCACTGTGGCCATGGTAACGCGCATGTCCCGGGCGGTGCGTTTTATGGAGGGGGAACGGGGAGATTTCACGTTAGGCTAACGTAACGAGCTGCTTTTCCGAAATCAAGACTGCTGCCAGTGCTGTTGGCGTTATCCAAACCCGCCAACCCATCAAACCCGGTCTGCCTGCCATGAATATGCACAATATGATCCGCAATTTCCCTGTTTTCATCTCTTGCGCCGCTTTCGCCGGTCTCTTCGCTGCCGTGATTCCGCATGCCGCCGCTGCAGATCGCCCGCCACTTTTTAGCGACGATTTCACCGGTGTGAGCACCAATGGTTCCGATACCACTCAATCCCTCAACGATTATGGATGGTATTTCCGGAACAGTAATGCCGCTGGCACGACCTGGACGGTAGTGGACAAGCCTGCCGCATCCACTACACAGTCCGGAAAGGTTCTCCGTAATCCCGCCAGCGGCGCAGCCAACACTTCCGCGATGAAACAATTCGACGCGGTCACATTGTCCAGTGTGGGCGACTTCATCAGCGTGTCCTTCGATGTCTTTTCCGGTGTCACGGATGGCACCAAGCAACTCCAGGTCGGGTTCTTTGACCTGGGAACCAAACTCGACGCAAACCTGCTGCCGGGAGACGATCCTGTCGCCGGAAAAACCGGATACGCCTACGGCCAGGGTTTTACGACCGACAGGGGAACCTACGCCCTGAAAAGCGGGGCCAGCAACGTTACAGGCAGCACGGGCGGTACCGGCACTATCGAGGGTGCCTTGTTCACTGCCAGTGCCGATCACAAGCTTACGTTTACTCTCACAATGACCGCCGCTGGCCTGGAACTCGCCACCATTTTCGATGACCGTTCGATGTCCAGCTACACGCTCGAGAGCCTTGCCGGCGGCAGTATCACGGTGGATACGCTCTGGCTTCTTACCGGAGGCGTCGCCAGCACGGTCAATTTCGACAACATCACCGTCACGACCAATACCTCTCCGGTTCCCGAACCGGCCACTGTGGCCATGTTTCTTGGTGCCGCCGTCCTCGCTACCGCTTTTATCGCATCGCGTCGCCGCCGTTCCCATGGTCAAGCCGGAGTCGTCGCGTGAAGCCTGCTCCATCCGTTTGGTTGCACAAACCTGGCGGCATCGATATCTGATGCCGCTGCAAATACCAACACTCCCCCTCCCCATATGAACACAGTACGTTCCGATATCCGCTCCCTTGCCAGCGGCCCCTGCATCCGCTTCCGGCACGGTTTCACCCTGATCGAACTCCTCACTGTCATCGCCATCATCGGCATCCTGGCGGGCATTCTCATCCCTGTCGTGGGGAGTGTCAGACGAAAGGCCAAGGTCTCCACCTGTCTGAGCAATCACCGGCAGATCACCATCGGCTATCTTCAATATCTCAACGACAACCGCGGGAAACTCTATTACCGGCCGAGCGGTACAAACGGTTCCGGTACTATTCAGGGAGACCAATCCTCCATCAATACCACCGGCTACCTTACAAAGCTTCTTGAACCCTACGGGGTCCGACGGGCCAAGTGGGTTGCCTGGAGCACGCCAATCCCCGATCGCTATCAGACGCCCTGGTATTGTCCGGTGACGACCGACGTCACGCTTACCATCAGTGGCCATGGCGCCACCTGCTACTATTTTTATATGGGTCAGTACATGAATCCTGCGGTGACGACCTCCGGTCTCGCTCTGGACAGCGTTTATGAACTCATCAGCACCAAACCCTGGCTTCGTGACTATTACGGCAATCACGAGGATTCGAAGGAAAACTACGCGGTGCCCACGGGCAAGAAATACAAAACCGTCTACGCGTATCTCGACGGTCATGTGAAATACGAACAACGCTGACCACTACCGGCTCTTGGCCCCTCAGCATAAAACTTCGCCCCGGCTCCTGCTGTATTGTCATGTTAAAAAGAATACGGATTTCATTCGCCGCCATCCTTGTCTCCTCGACCTTCGCCCTCGTGAGCAGCACCCTGTTTGCCGCGGATGCAGTCGTTTTCGAACCCTCGTTCACCGGCAACAAAGTCGGCTATCCCGACTGGCTGACGGCTTACACCCATATGAAAGACCGGATGGCGATCACCGCCGGTCCTGCCGAAAATGCCGCCGGCGCCCCTCCCGGCAATGTCGCAGCCTTCGTCCTGGGCGAGACCGCCACGTCCGCTGACCGTGGCAAGGCCTCCTACATTCGCAGTCGGGCAATCCGCGTCGGCGAGGGGCGTTTTTCGGTGGCATGGAGTGCCGATATCCAGGCTGGCGTCTACAACCCGAGCATGGAGCTTTGGGGTCGCGTTGGCTCAAGGGCCAACGACTACAAGGCGCTTCTTCTCCGCCTCGAGTTTCCCTCCAGCGGTGAAGTCCGTCACGGGAAAACCGTCCTCGGAAAAGCCGCACCCGGGTGGCGTCACTTCAAAATCGAAGTCAACACCGCCACCCGCACCTTCGATTACTATTGTGACGACATTGACACCCCGGTTGCGCGCGACCAGCCCCTCCGTTCTTCCACATCCGAAAACGTGGATGATATGCCCGACTGGAACCGCACCGGCATCGGTTTTTTCCTCGCGGTTTCCCCCGGCACCTCTCCCGCCCGCTGGCAGATCGGAGGTATCAGGGTGGCAACAGCATCCCCTTCCGTTCCTGCCCCACCGGCAGGGGCACGGGTATCCGCTCTCTGGCGCCCCGAAAGGCCTCAGGCTCGCCTCATCGTTCTCGAAAGCGCCACTACGGCTGACACCGCAGCCTTCTACGACCTGCTGGCCTCTGCAGCCACCACACCTGCTGCGAGTCGCACGTCACTCGAGATTGTTCCCTACACCCTCCCTTCGCCTTCCGCGGACAGGCGTCCCGCCAGCCGCCAGCCGCCAACGGCCGCCGAAACGCTCATTGCCGAGCGTTCTTCATCGGACATTGCCCGGGAACTCGGCATCCCCGAAGCTAAGCTTCCCGCTCTCGTTCTCACTTCCTCCCGGCAGGAAATCCTCGCTCTGTGGACGTCTCCTTTCGATACCGCCACCGCCAAAACCATTCTCGTGGCGCTCAACGATCCGGCGCCCCAGGGCGCCAACGTCCTGCCCCTTGCTCCCTTTGTCATCCCCTCCACTGCATCCGTTCCTGCCGCATCGTCTGCGGCTCCTCCCGGTGAGCCTCTCGGCGGACCCGCCCGCGATACGCCGGCGCACTGGCTGACACTGGGAACCTGGGCCGGCCCTGCCGGCCTTTCTCTTTGGGGTCTGGATTATGAAGCCCAGGTTCGCCCGGTTCCTGGCGCTCCGCAAATCGTTACCTACTGGGACAGTGCCTGGTATGCCCGCTGGACGCCTCACCAGCCGGGTGCCGCCGATGACCATCGTATTCTCATCGAAACCCTCTCCCGCGATTACGCCTGGGCCAAAGGCGCTGCGTATGCGCATCTTTATGTCCACACGCCGAACCCGGTAGAGATCGCTCTTCGTATATCACAAACCGGTTCCAGGATCAGTGGCTGGCTCAACGGTCGCTCGCTCGACTGGAAACGGGACTCTACCGTCGCATCCGGAAACGACGAAATCGAAGAAACCGGCCGCAACGATCAGGGAGGAACCGTCGTTATCCGGCGGATACGAGGAGATACTGCCCACGTCGCTGCGCTGAAACTCGATGCGGGCTGGAACCGGCTTCTCGTCAAACTCGTCATGCAACAGCGCAAAGGCGAAAACTTCGCCTTTACCGCCCGTTTTTCGGGTTCGCAGGCATCTCTTGCCGATATTCGAACCACCATCTCCGATCCTTCCCCCGCGCAAATTTCCCGTGACGTTGCCAGCCGGTTTATACCCCGCGTTTACACGAGTGCTCCCTTCAATCTTGTTTCTCCCGGCGCCCCTCTCGCCATCGATGTCGACCTCGCTTCCGGCGATCTCCTCGGCCAGACGATCGAGCCGTTTCCCCGACAACCCGCCGGCCGGCTGGAACTCATCCTCACCGACTATGACGGCAAGGAAATCCTGCGCCGTACCCGATCTTTCACGCTGCCCGGACGCACTACCTTCGATCTCGGATCCGCCCCGGTCTCCAGCGGTTACTACGCCACGCACCTTCGCATTTTCGACACGGACGGAAACCCTGTTCATTCGTATCCTCCCGACGGATTCAGTGTCATTCGGGGAACTGCCGCCCAACGCGAACGCAAGGATGCCAAAAAGATGTCAGTCACCTATTATTTCATGGCCGGTCAGGAGCGTTATCGAACCCTCTTTTTCCCCTACATGGAGCGCATCGGCATTCTCCGCAACATAGGTGGCCACAACGGACGCGCTCCCGATTTTTACCAACAGGCCCGCGACCGTGGTCTCGACGTGATCGCCGATACCTGGACTCATCGCGATCCCGACTACCTGCGCGCCTACGTCAAGGAAACCACCCCGCTTGTCACCACATGGAAAGCCTTCAACGAAGTGGACATTCATCCTGCCCAGCGTGGCACGCCTGCCGCCTGGGTCGCCAAGGCCAAACAGGATTACGAAATCATCAAAAAACAAAACCCCTCGGCGTTCATGATCGGCGCCAGCCTTGTGCGGCCGGCCTCCGATTCGTGGTTCGAAGCATGCCTCAAGCTCGGGTTGGCAGACTATCACGATGCATGGGATGTGCATTGTTATCCGCAAAAACCGCCCGTCCTTGAAGGCAGCATGTCCAATAGTCCCAACGAGACCGAACTCGGTGTGTTGAAGGTTTACAAGAAACTCGGCCTCAAAAACACCAGGCCCTTCTGGATCGGAGAGACCGGCGCACGCTCCGGTCATGGTCACGACGCCCGCCGCTGGCAGGCTGCCACGATCGCCAAAATTGCCGCCTGCGTGCTCAGCCGGGACGACTTCCAGAAGGTCGGGTTCCTTGTTCCCTGGCGGTACAGCCGCGGCGAAAACCGCTACTACATCTCCGACATCGAAAACGGCCACATGCCCGCCGAAGCGGCCCTCTATACCGCCAGCGCTCTCATCGACGGTTTTGACTACAAACGAGTCGTAACCGAAAAAACGATACAGGCTGCCCGCTTCGGACCCACGCTCATGGTCTGGAGCACCGACACAACCCGCCCGGCCACGCTCAAATATCGTCCCGGCGAAAAAGGCCCCTTCGTGCTCGTTGATGTTGTCGGCCGCGTGACCGACCTGTCCGCCGATGCCTTCGCTCCCGACGGCACGCTCACTCTGGCGCTGACGGACAGTCCCGTTTACCTGCTCACCCGGGACAATTACGAACGGCTTACGCGCTTCTGATCCGGCTCGTTGTTTTCTCCCCATGAACACAGGCACCCATCCCCGCCATATTCCATACGCGGCCCTTGCCGCAGCCTTCCTGATCACGCTTGTATCCGCATATACCCGAATCCAGGCTACGACTACCCTTATCGACGAGCAGTTTCTCGATGGCACGTTTGCCAACGGTACGAATCCGGCCGAGATCGATACCTCCTGGTATTTCTGGAACGCTTCCGCGGGTGGTTCCGCCTATACCCTGATTACCGATAACACGGCGCCATTGTCCGGATCTGTCATGCGCAACCCCAACGGCAGTGCAGCGAACACCGTGGCCTATGCGGCGTTCCCGGGCGGGGCCGTTACGCTCGCTCGTGTGGGAGACTTCATCCGTCTCGAACTGGATGGCCGCGCCGCCGGACTCACGGACAGTGCTCTCTTCCTCGGTCTTTTTAATGCCAACGGCACGCCAATCATCGGCAACGAATTCGGATCTGCTGACAGCCGGGTTCTGGATGACGGCGGCTACTCCGTGCGCAAATACACCGGCGCCTCCCGGGCGGTCGCTCTGCGTCAGGTGATAGCGGGCGGCGGCACAACCACGCTCGGTTCGCTTTCCGGTCCATTTGCCGCCGATACCGATGGCTCTCCGCACTGGCTTGCATTGCAGATCACCCGCACCGCGTTGAACAAACTGGAGATCGCTTTTTCACATGATGGCGTTGTCAACATCGTCGAAGATTTTTCACCGGTTACCTTCACTTTTGACGAGATCAGGCTGCAGGCCTCCCAGATCGATTATCGTTTCGATAATATCGTGGTCACCAGGGGTAACATCCTGAATTCCGTCCTGGACGAACAATTCCTCGATGGTTCTTTCGGCAATGGGACCGCGGTCGGAGAAAACGACACCGCCTGGTATTTCTGGAACTCTTCCGCTGCGGGCACAGCCTACACACTGACCACGGATAATACGGCTCCTCTGGCCGGTTTCGTCATGCGTAATCCTGTCGGATCGGCCTCCAACACGATCGCTTATGGTTCCCTGCCGGGAGGCGGAGTCGAACTCGCGCAACCCGGGGATTCCATTCGCATCGAGCTGGATGTCCGGCTGGCCGGCACTCTCAACCGCGCTTTCATCGTCGGTCTTTACGACGACAATGGCACCGCCATCAGCACCAACGAATTTGGCGTCTCATCCAGCAGCGTGGCCGATGACGGCGGCTACATGCTGGTCAAATACTCCGGTGCCTCCGGTGCTTCTCTCCAGCGTCAGTCTCCCGGTGGCGGTTCGCCTGCGACTCTCTCGGGTCTTGCCGGACCCTATGCCATGGAGACGGATAACATCCCTCATCATGTCGCTCTTGTTCTTACCCGACTGGCCGAAGACAGGCTCGCCGTCACCCTCGAACATGACGGAGTAGCGGCCACCGTGGAAGATTCCGCGCCGGTCACGTTTTGGTTCAACGAAATCAAGCTTCAGGGATCTCAGGCCGATTTTCGTTTCGATAACATCCGGGTTTCCTTCAACCGCGATTTGCCACTTCTTGCCTGGGCGGAATGCGGACCGTTCTGGGGCCGCGCGGGCCTGGGTGTCATCCGGTTTGATGCCGAAGGCGCCATGCATCCGCAACCCGGCGACATCGAGATCAACTCGGCCCACGGAGGCCGGGGAATGGTCGAGTGGCGGGCCGTTTCGGCCGAATCCGATGGCTGGCTCGATTTTCTAGACGACACCCGTTTCCCTCGTGTCGTCGAATCCAGCCTGGCTGGCGATCACGACTGGGCCGGCATGGTCAATTACCTGCACACCTATCTGAAGGCGAGTGATACAATCCCCGCCACGGCTATCCTGCGCGTGCAATCATCTCCTTATGCGCCTGCGTTGTGGCTGAACGGCGAGCCCGTCCGACCCGGAGCCACGATCACACTTCAGCCCGGGTGGAATCGTCTCATGGCCAGAGTCCGCAGTCCGGCCACTTCGGCAGGTGATTCGTTGAGTACCGGATGGCTGTTCCGCGCGTCGCTGGCCGGAGTCACGACCACGATAGAGTCAGGCCTGACTGATCCCGGGCGCAAGGTGCTCGTTACGGATGATGGTCAGGCCTTCCGCTATCTTTCCAGCCTTGCCCGTACAGATGGTGACACGCCGGTTTTCACACTCGGGACCGCTGCGAGCATGACCGTCAATCTCGACTATACGCTCAAGGTCGCCCTCGGCACTGCCGCCAATTACCAGGAGCCGGCCATCCGCCGCACCAAATCCTTTTCGGGCTATCCCTGGGTCTATTCGACCGATCCTGCCCTGGCAGGCTCCGGATCTCCCTCCTGGACGACCGTACCCTCCGGTTCCTGGCAAGCTTACGCTCCTGCCAGAGTCCGGTTGCGGGTAATTGACGATGCCGGCACAGAGATCGCGGCACAGACTTTCGCGGTTACCTTCGGCGGCCCGGAGGAAGGCGTCATCACGGCGCCGCTCTCACTGTCATTCGCAGGGTTTCCTCTTGGCCATTACGTAGTGTTTTCTGAAATACTTGATTCCTCCGACCGGGTCCTCGCCCGCGATTACGAGCACGCGTTTTCAGTCATTCCCGGCCCGGTGGATGTTGCTGCCGATCAGAAGCACCGCCTGCTCGGTGCCGAAGGCCACTGGCTGCTTTCCAACGCCACACGTGCACCCCAACGCTGGCGGTGGCTGGAACGTGTGGGCATCATTGCGCAGCAAAAACTCGTCGCGAGCTGGGGTGTCTGGAAGGCCAGCCACGACGGCGCAGGCCATGTCACTGTCGACGCATCGGCAACGCTCGACGCGACTCTTGTCGAGGCGGCCACAGCCGGCGTCGTTGTTTACGGCGATGCGCTCGAGGGTTTTTATGACAGTGTGGCGGATAATCTGAAGTTGCCCGGCATCGGCGGTTCATTGCCTGCATATGGAACGGCTGCCTGGAACGACACATTCTATAACTACGGTCACGGACTTGCCGACCGCTATCGCTCCCGGATTTCCGTTTGGGGTGGATCCAACGAGATAGATATCGCGGCCGACCTTGGCCCGCGCGGTGCCGAACTTTATGTCGCCGCCGCCCGGCAGATTATCGCTGGCCTCAAGGCGGCCGATCCTTCCGCGCTTTATATCAGTTCGTCTCTCGTGGCCCAAAGCCATGCCCGGGATCTGATCGACGCCGGCTATCTCGCGGTTCCTGACATTGTCGATGTGCATACGCATCCGAACAAGGCGCCCGAACCCGGAGACGCTTCACTGTATCCTTCCTTGGGTGAAGGCCGTTCCATGCTTCTCGCCGCAGGCTACACCGGTCCTCTCATTTATGGAGAAATTTCCTCGCCCCGCGCACTCAATAACGGCGGTGCCCTCGGTCACGCGGGTGATCTGGTCAAACAGCTGGCCTGGGGAGTGAACTGGCGCGATGCTCCCGTCGCTCCGGTGATCGGACTCAGTTACCTGGTCCCGTATGGAGGACCTGACTACAACAGCGCCGGACTCGGATTCGACAGCCTTCACGGCGATCCGCTTCCGATCGTCAACGCGGCCAATATCGCCAGTCATCTGCTCGATGGCCGCAACAAACTCCCGGCGCTCACCGGTCTCCCGTCGGGAGTGAGCCACATTCGTGTCACCAATGCCGATCCTGGTCGGCCCGAGACCGTCGTCATCTGGAGGTCCGCAGGCGAAATCGTTCTGACCCTTCCTGTCACCGGTAGCCTGATCACGCTGACCGATATCTACGGACGCGAGCAGAATCTTGTCCCCGTTGCGGGCAAGGTCACGCTCAAGGTCAGCCCGCTTCCCCAATACCTGCGTGGCAGCTTTTGAGTTGGCATCTTGTTCACATCTCCATGCAAACGACGGCTGAGCCTCCCGTTTTACGACGTCCGCAACGCATCGCGTTTCCCGAAGCGTTCAACCACGAGCTCGGCCTCTGGACGCTGCGACAGGCTGGCCATACCCGACCTGTTGTAGAGCATCTGCATGTGCATTCCGGCGTGATGGGGGCCTGTCGGCTGGTGATTGCTGCGCAACTCGGTGCTCTGCACGAGTTGCCTGTTTCAGGCATCCTCGCCGGTATCCGACGCCTGCAATGGCTGGATGGATCGCAGCGACATGGCTGTTTCAAGTGGTTCGCCGAGGAGCCGCATCCCGTTGATACCAACGCCGCCTTTTTCGTCGGCCTCAACCTCATCGTCCTCTCCGCCGCGTATCGCGACCAACTCGACTCCGGTGCTCTCGCCGAACTCGACCTCATGCTCGCCGACCTTTTTTTCTGGTTCGAGCGCGAGAGTGCGGTCGCCATCCCGTACTATCCGAACAAATACCTTGGCGATCTTGTCTGTGCGTGGCTTCTCCACGAACAAACGGCTGCTCCCGGTCATCCTCCTGCGACCCGGCTGATCGCAGCCCTGGAAGCCGCCGCCCGATACTGGACAGAGCACCATTGGGGCTGGGGCGAGCATCTGAGCGATGGCTACACGGGAATTCTTTTCAACGAACTTTCCGCCTTGCTCCTCCTTTCCCGTCGCTTGCCCGAATCCGTTCGCGAACACTATACGCGCCTCCTTCGCCAGCTCCTCGCCATCGAGGATGCCTACGGCAACGACGTACGCGTCCCGGCAATCCGCACCTACGCCTTCGCTTCCCGCCCCGTCCTCCATCCCTGGCGCGACACCATCCGCCCTTGGGTCAGCCAGACGGATTCGCAACGCATGCCGCGCAACACACACTTTTACTTTGGCCACCTCTTTAACGAACTCGGCTGGCATGCCCTTGCCGGCCCGCGTCAGCCGGGGCGCGAACGCATCGAGATTCCCTGCCACGGCGGCACGGTCGCCCGTGCGTGGATATCGCCCGTGAACCACAGTCGGCTCGGCACGATGTCGCGCTATCCGATGATGCCGCGAAGCGACCACGCAGCATGGGGACTTTCCTGGCAGTCGATGCCCGTCGCCTTCGCCACGCGGGGCGACGGATGGGGCTTCCTGCGCTGGCACACCCGCGAGGGTGGCGTCGACCGTTTCCATCCCGCACGCGACAGACAGACTGCGTACCTGAAAAACGCCCTTACCGATGTCATCGTTCCCCCTGTCGTCGGTCTGACCGATTCCCTGCAAGACGGCCCCGACGCCTGTATCCTGCGTCGCATGCCGGCCCTTTCACGTTCGTGGGACCTGCTCGCGGACCAGCTCGTGTTGACGGGGTCTGATTTCACCATCGTTCGGGAAGAGCTCGGCATGGACGCCTCGCGCCTTCTGTTCGAAGCCGGCGGCGAGCCGGTGACCGTATTTTTCCTGCCGCTCGGTTCGGGCGTGCGCCCGCGGCTCTGGCGCGAATCTGGTGAAGTCGTATGGGAAGCCATCTGGACGGAGAGCATGCTGAAACAGCAGGAGCGCGCTGCCTGTGTCTGGATGATCTGCTGGGGACGTGACGTGCCCACACTGCCCGCGCTGCGTCCTTCCGGTCAGCGAGGAGACGGAGGCATCCGTATGGCCAATGACGATGCCTGGCAAATGACATGGCCCGGTGCTGGCGGCTCCACGCTCGTGCATGTTGACCCGCTTGCGGAAAAACCGGTATGGAAAGTGTGATTCGCATCACCGCATCAAACCCTCGTCGGCCCCTTCACCCCGGGAGGAATTACCGTTCCAGCAGGTCGGAGACAGGGAGAGCCGTGGCGGGATGGGCAGGAAGGAGCGTGGCGGTTATGCTCACGGGATGAAAATTCACTGCGAGGGAAATGTTTGGGTGTGCTGGCGCAAGTAGGCTTGGCCGAATTGCGCCGCCTGCTCCACTGCCTCCTCGACCGAGACGTGGTCGAGCAACGCGTGCCAGAGTTCATTGTTGAGCACGTTGATCACCAGATAAAACAGTTCGGGGGTCGGCAGGTGAAATGGCTCCGAGTGCGCCAGTGCCTTCGCCAGCCATGCGCGATCACACGGCATGGCGGGTGAGTCGCCAACGTTGAGCGATGCCGGAAAATTGCCTGTCCGGGAGAACCGGGACTGCGCTTCCGGGCCGAGAAGATAGGTCAGAAAACGGATGCATTCCGCCGGATGTCTCGACCAGCGGTTGATCGCGCCTACCATTGGCCAGAGAAAGAGGGAATCATCCGTGCAGAGCGAGGGGACGTATTCGAATGGAAATGACAGTTTCGATTCGGTAAACAGCCACGCGTCCACACTGTAACTCAAAAAAAACGGAGCCTGCCCGTTCATGAAGCTTTCGCGCCCTTCTCGGCTCAGGGGACTTTTGACGCCGGGTCCGCGTCGGCTCTGGCGGCAGAGCTCCATGGCCGCCTGCGCGGCGGCCAGAAAGTTTTTATATGCGCCGGTGTGCCTGCCAGCTTTGGGCGTGGTTGCGCGCACGGATGAAAGATAAAGTTGCAGATGACGGTTCCCGATGAGCGTTACCGGTTGCTGCACCGATACGGGATGCGGATCAAATCCTTGCTTCTCCAGCAGCGGCGCGGCCGCCCGCAGGTAGGCAATCTGTCCCTCGAAAGTCCGGAACGCCGGCACTGGCACCCCGCATCGTTGCAGAAGCTCGCGGTTGAAAAACAGGTAGTTTGTCCGATAGTACAACGGCAGCAGCCCTTGGGGCGTGCAGCGCGCCGCCAGCTCCGCCGGAGCGTAACTGCGCAGATCGAGCAAATGATCCTCGTCCCCCGCCCATTGCATGTTCCACCCCAACCGCTCGTAAGCATCAAGTTCATGGGCGGAGTCTTCGGGGTCAGGCACGAAAACCATTTCGGTGCGGTTGTGCGGATACCGTTCGCCAAAACTCCCTGCCAGTTGTTCCCAGAGCGGACGCTGGAAGTCCGCATGGCTTTCGGTTCCGAACCGGAAGCAACTGTCGAAGGGCGATTGCGCCGCTCCCCGCCGGATGGTTTTCCGTCCCGCTGTCCGGTGCCTGCCTGTATTATTTGCGGCATCCGTATCCGCATCGGGTTGCCCGTTTTCAGGGGCGGCGTTGTTTTCCCCGGCATCCGCGACAAATACTCCGGCACGTGGCCGGCTGTAAAGCAGGCCGTCGGCAATCAGATCGGTGACTGTCCGCTGCGCCGTAACGAGCGATACTCCGAGGTATCCAGCCAGTTCGCGCATGGGAGGGAGGCGGGTATGTGCTGGTTGTTCGGATACAGAGTCCGCGAGCAGCTTCTTGATGAATGGCTGCTTGCCCGGCCCGCTGGACACGGCGCCCGACCGGGCGGCCCGGCGTGCGGTCAGCGAATGCGCGATGGTGCGGGTATGATCGGTTTGGTGCGTCATGGAGCGAATGAAACAGAAAACTGTTATACTTTGGGGGAATCTCAATTCCTAAATTAAGACAGAGGTAAAATTTCTCTTGACGATAGTAGGGAGGGATTGTTTCACTTATTGATATATAACAGATTTGCTTCGAAAAAATCCCCCCCGTTGTCACGTTTTTCTGTTCCATCCAACCCGGTCCTACCATGAAAAAACCCGCAAAACTTCCCCTCGTCACCGTCATCCTTGGCGTGTTTGTCCTTGGCGCCCCCATCGCCCGGGCCCAGGTCACCCTCATTAACGAAACCTTCGCCGATGGCCTCCGCAACGGCACCGGTCGCGCCACGCAATGGTATTCGACTGCAACTGCCGGTGCCGGCAACGAGATCACGGCCAACACGACATTCGGAGGTTCATACGCGATGCAATTCTGGTCCAGTTGGGGCAACAGCATCGCCGTCGCCGCCTTCAAGCCCGTCACCCTCGTCAAAGCAGGCGATTACATCCGGATTTCCTCACAAATCTACTACACCTCACTTACCAACACGACCAACACCGGCCCTCTGCTCGGCCTCTTCAATTCAGGCGCGACCCAAATAACAGCAGATGCGATCAGTTCCACGGCCTATGCGGACTATTTCGCCGACGATGCTGGCTACAAGGCGACCAAGCTCGCCTCGGCCTCCGCCAACGACGTGAAAATCCAAAGCCAGACGGCAGGCAGCACGAACGCCTTCTACCACTGGTCAGGGGCCCCGGTCAAAATCGAGGACAGCGGGTTTACCCTTCAGGCCAATACCATCTATGCGACCACACTCACCCTCACGCTGGCCGACAATCTGACCGACCTGAACATCACCTACGAAATCACCGGCGGCTCCGGGGAAAACGCCGTTTCCCACACCGCCTCCGTCACCACAACGGCAACAACCCTTACCTTTAACGAAGCCGTCATCGCCGCCTTCAGCGGCCAGAGCGCAACGCAAGCCTACATGAGCAACATCCTCGTCACCTCCAACATCCCCGAACCTTCCACCGTTGCCATGCTCATCGGAGCCGCCAGCCTCATTCCTCTCCTCCTGCGCTACCGCCGGTGCCATCGCTGATCCAGGCGCTTGCTCCAGCTCCCGCATTGCGTCGTCTTGTCTCCCCTTTCTGCCTCCGCCATTCCCCATGAAAAAACAACCCGCCTCCGCCTTTACCCTCATCGAACTCCTCACCGTTATTGCGATCATCGGCATCCTTGCGGCGATCACCATTCCTGCTGTCGGCAAAGTCCGCGAATCCGCACGCGCTGCCCAATGTGCCAGCAATCTCCGCCAACTCGCGCTGGCCTCCCTTGCCTATGCCGGGGACAACAAGGACACCATTGTCCCCTGGCGCGTCAACAATACCGCTCCCTACTGGACAACCAGTTTGCTGCCCTACATCAGCGCGAAAAAACCCAACAGCGGCGAAGTGGACCAGACGATCTTCCTGTGCCCCGTGGAAAAACCCAACAAAGCCTCTCCGCCCGCTACCTGGTACGTCGAAGACCGCGTCCGCATCCGCTACAGCATCAACCTTCACCTCACCGACGGCGGAGGCAATTGGGACAGGGTGGGCGCGAAGTATTCACAGATAGAATACCCGTCGAAAACATATTTGTTCGTGGACCTCTTCGGCAGCGGTGGCGGGGGACGCTGGATGAACACCGCCCTTGTTTATCCGCACAAGGAAAAGGTCAATGTCGCATTCATTGACGGCCACGTCGCTCCCAGGAACCAGAACCAGATGGACTACTACAGCTCCATTTCGCATCACGTTTTCTGGCGCGGGTTCCAGTGGAGCGACACCCCGCTTACCCTTGACGAACCTTCTCCCTGACTCCTTTTCCACCATGCGTATTATCATCAGTCTTGCCGCCCTTTTTTCGCTCATTTTCGCGTCTGTCGCCATCGCCCAGACCCCGAATAATCTCCTCCAGAACGGCGACTTCGCATCCGGCAAGGATCGCAGCGTCACCCGCTGGGTTTTCCCTCAAAGTCCGCTCAAGGCGCATGGTGCCGACGCCGATAAAATCACCTGGGGCAGCGATGCCGACGCCGATGGCAACCGCTTCGCCATGGTGGCGGTCTCCGGGCCTGTCAAAGCCCACGTCTGGTGGCAGCAGGAAGTTCTCGCCGAAGGCGGCTCCACTTACGAACTTACCGTCCGCATCGCGGGAGATATTCCTGCCGGCCTCGCCGCCGGCGAAAAAAAAGGCTACGCAGGCACCGACATCGGTATCTATTTTCTGGATGCGAATAACAAGTGGATCGGCTACCAGCCCTTGCCCACGCAACAATTCACCACCGATTGGCAAACCGTCACCCTCAAGGCCACCGCTCCCGACAACGCCGCCAGGATCGGCGTCCGCCTCGGCATCAGCTCCAATGTCGAAATCAAGGCCCGCTTCGACGACGCGATTCTCATCCTGGCCGACGAATAATCCCCTTCGGGGGCGGCGTCCTGACGCCGCCCTGGGGAGGTCGACCCGACGTCCCATCCCACCTTTTTTTAGCCCCTCCCGCTTTCCCTATATCCGTACACCTGCAAACACGTCGTCGCTCGCCTCGCTCCGCCTGTCCTACATGAAACCCCTCCTCTGCTCCTCCGCTGTATTCTTCGCCCTTGCGTTCCTCTTCGAATCCCTCCTTCCGGCTGCTCCCATTCATCTCTACCCCGATTCCGCCACTGTCGCCAATCCCCTCCACCCCGCCGTCCCTCCCGTCCCCGGAGGCAGCGCAGGACACTGCATGCCCATCGAAGCTGTTTTTGCCTACGACCTCGCGCCTCACCTCACATTTCCTGCCAATACCTTCGGTCTCACCGTCGACCTCCGCGACAACTCCCGCCGCGCTGCCAAGGACGTGCTCACCCTCATCGATGGCGACCGCAAACTCGTCCTGCGCTTTGCCCGTGCCGCTGACGGACGCTCCCCGCAACTCGTTCTTGAAAACTTCACTCCCGATCCGGAATCGGGAACCATTTCCCTCGGCCAACCGTGGGGCGACGTCTGGACACACCTTGTTCTCCGCTGGAACCAGGGCCAGCTCATCTGCCAGATTGCCGGTCAACCTCCTGTAACGCTCGCCCTCTCCGGCGGGTTTGCACCCAAACGTCTCGAACTTGCCACCTGGCACATCGACCAGCTTTCCCTCTCCGCCGCTGCCATCGGCACCCTTTCTCTCGATTGGGAAAATGGATACGCCGCAACTCTCGAACTCGCCCATTCTCCCCCTTCTGCCATGCCTGCTATCCGGCTTCATGGATTCGATACCTATGCCATCACTACCGCGCCGGGAAAACGCGATACGCCGACCCTTCAATTCATCAACCCCGCCGACACGCCCCGCACCATCTCGATCGATTTCAACCTCCGCGGCGAAGTCGGCCCTGCCGCAACTGCTCCCGTCCGCTGGACGCAAACGCTCACCGCCCCCCCGCGCTCCGAAACCCTCGCTCCTGTCACTCTTCCCGAAGCGCTTGCGAGTGATGTTTACCATCTGAAAATCCGCACCACCGGCCTTGCCGATCCTTCCCCTTCCGGCGCGCTGGCTGTTGTCGAGCTCGATACCGAAAAACACTTCTTCCACGCCGCCCGCCGTTCCGGAGAACCCGCCGGCACGCCCAAATTCGGACTCCACGACGCCAACGACAACCACTTCGGTTCCTGGCCCGATGCTCTCGGCATCGATTTCGCCCATGTGTATTCTTACTGGGGATACATAGTCGGACCCGCCTGGGTCCGCGACAACAATGGCGACTACGGTATTGATCCCGCCACCCCGCCCGCCGAGTGGAACTGGAACCGCCGCGTGGACTGGCTCCTCGGCCAGAACCTCACCACCTACATCAGCCTCCAGTCCGAACCCTTGCTCCCCTGGATGCGCGAACGTACCTACCCCAAGCAGAAGCTCAAGAAATACGAGTGGGGCGATCGCGGCGGGTACCCGAACCTTGCCCGTTACCGCCAGTTCGTCCGCGCCCTCGCCACTCGTTACCAAGGACGCGTCCTCCACTACGAAGTTGAAAACGAACCCAACGCCGGCGGCGACAACGGTATCCCGCCTGCCGACTATGTACCCATCGCGCAGGCCGTGTTCGAGGAAGTCCACGCTGTCGATCCCTCCGCCCGCGTTTACGGCATTTGCGGCACCGGCAACTTCGTCCCCTGGATGCGAGAGGTCTTCAAGGACGGTGGAGCCCGATACATGGACGCCGTCTCGATCCACACCTACGTTACCCCGCAACTTCCCGAAGCCGCCAATCTCCCGCAAAAACTCGGCGAGGTGCGCGACATCATTGCAAAAAGCGGCCACCCCAACCTCCCCATTCTCAACTCCGAAACCGGTACCTACGTTGCTCTTCGCGAGGAGGTCGACCGCCCCATCCCCGACGCCCGTCTTGCCGAACTCATCCGCCAGGGACATCCCGGCCTTGCCGTTGCCCGCGGCTGGCCCAATTACGCTCTCTCTGAACGCGAAGGCGCGCTCTCCATCGTCCGCAACGCCACCTGGAACTTCCTCGCGGGAGCCGAACGCTTCACCTTCTTCGGCTGGAACCTCCACTGGCCCGCCGCGAACTGGGCCGAGCAGGCAGCGTCCGGTTCCGGTGACGGCGGCTTCGCCCTCATCTCCGCCACCAAGGACGGCATCCGTACACCCAGCCGGCACACGCTCGCCATCGGCGTCCTCGCCGCGCAACTCGAAGGGGCGCTCCACCAGCAAGGCCGCGCCATCGACAACGCCGGCGTTCTTGGAGCAGTCTTCCCCAAAGCCAATGGGGGTGAAGTTGCCGTCCTCTGGTCGGGCATGGGCAAACGCAGCGTGCTCATCGAAACCGCCGCGACTGTCACCACGCCCCGCGCCGAACTTGTTACCCTTTTTGGACAAACCCGCTATCTCGACGGAAACCTCCATGCCATCGAACTCGGCGACGAACCCGTTTACCTGCACACCGCACGCCCCGGCATCCGCGTGATGTCCTCTCCCGTCATCAACCTGCGTCTGGAAACCGGCGAGCCCGGACGCACCGCCGTCAGCTTTACGCTTGTCAATCGTGACCGTGCCCAATCCTGGGCCGACCGGGTGGAACTCCCCCCGCAACAAGGATGGCGCTTCGAACCCGCCTCGCTTGCGTTCAATCTCGCTCCCGGCAAGCGCACCCAGCTCGCCTTCACCGCCATTGCCCCCGCCGCTCCCGGCGCAATCCCGGACGCCAGCCAGCGCAGCTTTGTCATCGACGCCGTTACGCGTCTCGCCGATGGCACGCGTTTCACGTTTCCCGTTGTGCTCGAAGCCCGGCCAACCGCACGCCTCTCGCCGCTGCCAGCCAATTTTTCCCAAACCTCAGGCGAAGTTTCCCTCGCCGCCCTTGCCGCATGGCAACCGGCAAATGGCGATCTCCGCATCGACATGCCCGACCAGGTGGCCATCGGTCGTCCGCCCAGGCTCACCTCGATCCAGGAAGAACAATTCTGGGCTGGTCCCGCCGAACTCTCCGCCCGCGCAAGACTCGGCGGCGACCGCGATGGATTGCTCGTTTATATAGACGTCACCGATGCCCATGCCCGCCATCCCCGCCGCTGGCCCGACGTGCGCGGTTCGGTGGTTGAACTGTTTTTCGATTTCCGTCCGCCCGCGCAGTCCACGACCACGCCCGCCTACGGCAAAGGCGTTTATCAGGTCGTGCTCCGCCCCGCGCTCCAGCCCGGCGATACGGTCGAAATCTGGAACGCCTCAAAACAACATGGTATCCTTGAAAAAACTACGGCCTTCGGTGCTCCGCGTGCCGGTGGCTACCGCGTTGCCTTCCGCATTCCGTGGACCTCCACCGGTCTCCCGCTCGACCCGGCTACCGGAGGGCCGACACGTGCCTTCGGCTTCGATGTGGCGGTGGACGCACCCTTTCCCGCAGACGCCCATCCTTCGCGTGCCGACCAGCGCAAGAGCCAGATCATTCTTTTCGGCTCGGCCACCAACAATGTCGACACCTCCGGTTATGGCCTGGTGGTCCCCTGATTTTTTCAGCACAGCGTTCCTTGCCTTGATCTGTTTTTCGATTCCCTGAATGCATCATCCTGCCTTGCGATTTCTTGCGAGGGCGGGGGACTGATGCAGCCGGCAGAACCGTGCCCCGCGATTCCGTCCGAACCCC
Organism: Opitutaceae bacterium TAV5; assembly: GCA_000242935.3. Lineage (NCBI taxonomy): Bacteria > Pseudomonadati > Verrucomicrobiota > Opitutia > Opitutales > Opitutaceae > Opitutaceae bacterium TAV5. The sequence goes on along the minus strand of CP007053.1, from coordinate 7,033,351 downwards.
GCTTTTGTATGAAAACCCGTCAAAATTCCGAATACATGCCGCGCGACCTTGCATTCAAGGCCAGCCCGTCCAGCCGGATTGCCCCTGTCCCTGTTATCGATGCCTGCCTTCGGAGGCCTCTGCATTGTCTGTTATTGCTCTGCCTCGGCATCACGGGCCGGGTTTGGGCGGATACATCGCTGGCAACTTATGGCTTCGAAACCCCGGCGTCCATATCCGGGTGGATTGTATCGGGGGCGAACGCCGGGATTACGCAGGTGGGCAACGATGATATTCTCCCGGTGCAGGAAGGAAGAAATTGTCTCCAGTTTGTGATGACAGGAACCGATACGGGCGCCCGCTATATTCGCAATCAGAGCCTGATTCCGGTGGCGGTGGCGACAACGCCACCGGTACCGCGCCGCATCCATGTGAGCCTGGGCATCCGCTCGGAAGCTCTTGCCGCAGGCGATCTGGTCATCCGTGTCCTGGAGCAGACGGATGATGGCGTGTCCCACTGGGTGATGGACAGGGAAAATTTTCTCGAAGTGCCTGCGTCACGACAATGGGTACAATTCGAGAAAATTGCCTGGTTGCGGGACGACACGACGCGTTTGTTCGTTTACGTATACGTGATGGACGGCACCAACGCCAACGGCGTGGTCTGGCTGGATAACGTGTCTGTGACTGCCCTCGATGCGAATGACGATTATCTGGTAGAGGCGAGTTCAGGACAAACCGGGAATGTTTTCGAGGCCGATAACGGCATGATGACCGTCGAGCTTTATGATCCGCGAACCGCATCGATCAATGTGAGCGTTCTCGATCATGCGGGCAGCGCCGCTTCATCGACACAGGCCACCGTGACCGCTCTGACGAGCAAGAAACTGCAGGTCGGGTTTCTCGAGAAGGGACATTATACGGTTCAGGCCACCATTACCCCTGCCGGCGGAAGTCCGGTTGTAAAAACATGGACTGCGGCCATCATCGGGTCTCCCGTCGCCACAGTCTCTCCCTTTGGCGTTTTCAGCGTCAATTCCGATAACCCGCTGGCGGAGGCAGCCGGCTCCCGATGGAATCGTTACTTCATTCATTTCAGGAACGTGATCAGCTCGGGCACGACATTCAGATACACCGGTTCATCCAACAACGCCAGGAGTGAATGGTTGTCCGGCAGTTCCTCCTTCACCAATTCGATGCTCTATCTCCCGGAGTCCGTCGATCAGGAGTGGATCGCCTGCCTCGATGGCATCCCCGATGAATTGCTGCCGACGGGAAAGGATTCAACCAATCGAAAACAGTGGGAGTATTTCAACGACCGCGCGCAATTCAAGGCGATGCTCAAGTGGGTGCTGACGGATTTGCCTTCGTTCGTTCACTACGTCGAGACTGGCAACGAGCTCGAGTGGGGAAACTGGGGCGGTACCTGGGCCCAGCTTGGAGACTACATCAAGGCGATAAGGGAGGTGGTGGACGACGTGAATGCCGAGGATGTCGGACGGGATCTCAAGTTGATCGGGCCGGTTTTTGCCCATCTCTCGACTCCGGCGTATCCGGATCCTGATACGAGTCCGGATTCGAGCTATGGTTTCGCCAACAAATATCTCATGCTGGACGACCTGCTCCGTGTGCAAAACGTCGTCGCCAGTCTCGATGGTATTTCGATGCACGCTTACGGAAACGGTTCGGCGCCCGAAGACCAGTTTTTGACGAGACTCGATGGATTCAGGGATTATCTGGTGAGCATCGGAGCCGGTTCGCTGCCGGTGTATTTCACCGAGTTCGGCTGGCAGTCGGGGAATCCGGGCGACTGGCAGCCTGCGGTTTCGGAGACGGATCATGCCAACTATACAGCGCGTGCCTGGCTGCTGTTGTTGTCGCGGGCGGACGACTATCAGATCGAAGCAGCCCAGAGCTTTTGTCTTCGGCATCTCAGCGGTGGCGGACTGGACCATTATTCGTTCCTGAATCCGGACTTCACGCCTCGCCTGCCTTTCGCCAGCTATGCGCGCGCCGCGCGGGAGGTGGCCGCCTGCACCGGACAGAGGCGCTATCTGTACCTCGGCGCGGATCTGCGGGTATTCACGGCCACCGGATCGGGCAGGACCTTGTTGGCGCTCTGGACGAAGACCGGCGCGACCCGGGTGACAAATCTGCCGGATGCGGCGACTGCCGCCCGGGATTTGTATGGGCATCCGGTGGACATCGGGACATCAGGCAAGCAGGTTTCCGCCACGGGCGCTCCGGTGTTTGTCACCGTCACAGGAGAAGCTCTGGGCGCTTACGTGAACGGACCGTCGTACACCGTCACACGCGGCAGTACGGAGCCGGTGGAGTTTGCCGAGATGATCGCTCCTCCAGGTTTTTCTCTGTCAGGATCCGGGTTGTCGGTGCCCATCATGTTCGATACCGGCTCCTGCCGGATACTCGGGCGAGTGGGTGCTATCTGGAAACTGTATGCGATTACCGTGGATTAGGCGTTTGTCCATGTTGACCTGCTTGTGGAATACCGGATAAAAAATGCACGATTCCAACTGCACCGAATAACACCTCTCCATGCGCCTGTTATCATTCCCCTGTTCTGCTGTTCTTTCGCTCGTCAGCGCGTTGTTGCTGTCGGCCCCGGTTTGTCACGCAGCCGCTGATCCGGCTGCCTTCGCGCCGCGCGACCTGAAGGAGGTTTCGCCGCGCGACGGGCTGCCGCGCTTCTTCCGGAAACTCGAAGACGGCAAGGCCGTCCGGATCGGCTATCTCGGCGGCAGCATCACGGCGCAGAAAGGCTGGCGCGTGCAGAGTCGCGCGTGGCTGCAAAAGCAGTTTCCGAAAGCGCAGATCGAGGAAATCAACGCCGCCATCGGCGGCACCGGGTCGGACCTCGGCGTCTTTCGCGTGCAGAGCGATGTTCTCGACCGGAAACCCGACCTGCTCTTCGTGGAGTTTGCCGTCAACGACGCCGGCGCCTCGCCCGACCGCATCCGCAAGGCGATGGAGGGCATCGTGCGCAAGACGTGGCGGGCAGTGCCCGATTGCGACATCGCCTTTGTCTATACGATCACCAAAAACGACATGGCCGTGCTCAGGACCGGCAAGATGAAACGCTCCGAAAGCGTCATGGAAGACGTGGCCGATCACTACGGCATCCCGTCCATCCATCTCGGCGTGGAAGTCGTCCGGCTGGAAGCGGAGGGCAAGCTCGTCATGGCCTCGCCTGATGCCCGCGTGGAACGCCCCTCCGGTGACGAACTCGATGTGTCTTCCGGCATCCCGACCGATGCGGAAGGCCGCATCCTGTTTTCCAAAGATGGCGTGCATCCGTACCTCGACACCGGCCACGCGCTTTACACCCAGGCGATCATCCGTTCGATCCCGGCGATCCGCGCCGCAGGCGGGAAATCGTCGCAGTCGTCTGCGCGCACGTTGCCCGCTCCGCTGGTTGCCGACAACTGGGAGAACGCCCGCATGATTCCTTTCGGTGCCACGCCTGCCGCCATCGGCATCCGTATCGACGGACCGGCTACGTTGCTCGATCCTGCGACCGATGCACGCGCGCGCAGCTTTGCCTCGCGCCTGCCGGGCCTCTGGAAACTGGAGCCCGGAGCCACGCTGCGTTTCCGTTTTCGTGGCACCCGCGCGGCGGTCTACGACCTGCTCGGTCCCGATTGCGGTGCGCTGCGAGTCACGATTGACGGAAAAACGACCGGGCAACGCCGGTTCGACGGCTACTGCACCTATCATCGTCTCGGGACAACCGTCCTCGGCGACGGTTTGCCCGACGCGGAGCACACCGTCGAGGTGACGGTGCTGGCCGATGCCGTGGACAAGAAAAACGTGCTTTTCGAGCGCAACAGGGACGATTTCGACAAGTCGCCGGAAAAGTATGTCGGTTCCAACTGGTATGCCGGCGCCCTGTTCCTGCTCGGCGAGCCGGTCGGGTTGGAGTGAAGGTGGTTTTGATTTTACACTAAGATCGCGAAGGGCGCAAAGGACCGGGAGTTTCCCCTCCGCGCCCTTCGCGATCTTTGTGTAAAAATCCGGCGTCGGGAGGCACGCAACGGAAGTACGCGAAAGGAGAACGAGAGTGCGGTGTTATGCCAGCGACCACTCCACGATCTGGTTGCTGGTGAACTCGACTCCGCGCACGCGCAGCCGGAGCGGTTCGCGGTGCGGGTTGAGCGGGAGATCGGGCGCGGCGACGAGTTCCAGCCGGCCGCAAACTTCGTCAATCTCGTGACTGCGCAGGGTGATGCGGGTGGTTTCCATGAGCGGCAACCGCCAGCAGCGGGCGATCTCGGTCACCAGATCGGTCAGCGCATCGGGCGGAGCCAGTTCAGGGACCGGCCCGTCGCTGAAAAGAAACTCGCTTTGATGTGTGTTGGCGGATGTGGACCGGGGCATGTGAATATTTGAGGGAGGATCCGGAATTTTTTTGAACAGAAGTTAAGAAGATCACGAAGGTCCGGAGGAGGCTGGAAGGTCGTTGAGCGGATGTGACGGGTTCTTCTTTTGAAAAAGATGTGTCAGATGCGGGAGGTGCTTACGGGAACGGGAGTGCCTTCGTGATCTTCTTAACTTCTGTTCAGTTTCTGGCTACTCCCCTGAGATTTGAAGTTCGAAGTTTGAAATTTGTTTCCGGCGATGTGGCAACAAACCTTGTTACAGTCTGTTGCCGGCGCTTCCGCCCTGCCGGAGAAGCTGGCCGGCAAACGGGGTGAAACCGTTGACCGGGGGCGGGCGTCATGTAGATTTGTTGCAAATAAAACCCTCGGCCCCCTCCGCCTATGAAAACCATATTTTTTCTCTTTTCGGGTCTGGCTCTCGCCGGTGTTCTTCGGGCGCAGCAGGAAACGCTGGCGCTTCCGCCCGCCGAAGCGGCCGGCGCACCGGCCGCGACTGCGGCGATGCTCGATGACGAGGAACTGGACAAGCTGCTCGGCCCCGTCGCGCTTTATCCGGATCCGTTGTTGGCGCTGATATTGCCGGCGGCCACGGAGTCGTCGGATGTGGTGCTGGCGGCGCGCTGGCTCGCAGCCGGCGGCGATGTCGAAAAGATCGACGAGCAGCCTTGGGACGAAAGCGTGCGCGCCTTGGCCCGTTATCCGGAAGTGCTGAAATGGATGGATGAAAACCTGGCGTGGACGCAGCAACTCGGCGCGGCCTTTCTCGCCCAGCCTGCCGACGTGATGAAGGCCGTGCAGCGGCTGCGCGCCCGCGCGAAGGAAGCGGGCAACCTCACGGATACACCGGAGCAGAACGTTGTCGTGGAAAAAGAATACATCCGCATCGTGCCTGCGGAGCCGGAGGTCATCTACGTGCCGCGCTACGATCCGCTGGTCGTTTATTATCCGTCGACGGTGACTTATTATTACGGTCCGCCGGTGATCTTTGGCCCGCCCTACCGGAGCGGCGCCTGGTTGCGTTACGACTGCAACTGGCTGGGTTTTAACATCTGGATCGGTTCGTGGGGACCGGTGTATTACCGGCGGCCGGCATGGGGACACCGGCCGCCCCCGCCGCCTCCGCATTACGGCAGCGGCCATCGGCCGCCTCCCGCCCATGTCTGGCATCCGCGCCCGGGCCGCCGTCCGCCGCCTTCACGCTTTGATCGGGGAGGGGTGACGCGGCCTGAACCGATGCCCGGTGTCACCCCGGGCAGGCCGGACCGGCCGTCGACGCCGGGCGTGCGCCCGCGTCCCTCGAATCCGTCGCGGGATCGTCAGGACAGCTTGCAGCAGCAACCGCGGCCGCCGCAGCCGGGGCGCGGCGACGGTGTGAGTCCGCGGCCTCCGCGCCAGGATTCGGGAGAGCGACCGGGAAGGAATCGGGCGCCGGATCTGACCACGCCGCCGCAGCAGCAGCCGGGTTCGGCCTTGCAGCCGGGTTCCCCGCCGCCACGGGTGTCGCCGCGTCCCGGACGTTCAGGACCGCCGCCGGCGATGGGCGACATGCCGTCGGCACGCACGCGGATCCCGCCGCCGAGGGGGCCGGAGTATTCCGTCGATCCCGGGCGGCGCGGCGGCACGCGGCCGCCGGAGGCCGGCAATCGTGAAGAACGCCGGGTGCGTCCTCCGCCGGAGCGCATGCAGCCGCCGTCTTCCGGACAAAATTTCCGCTCCCCGCCGCCGCGCGTAGCGCCTCGCCCGGCGCCTCCTCCGCCGCCGGCGGTGCAGCCGGCTCAGCCAAGGCAGGCGAACGAAGGGCGTCCGCCACCGCCGCAGCGGCAACAGCAGCAGCGGCAGCGGTAGCGGTAGATCCGGTCGGGATGTTTCGAATGAGCCGTAGGGGCGTCGCTTGCGACGCCCGCGCCAGCAGGACGAAGCCTCCTGTCCCGTTCGAGGGCTTGCAGACCGTTCCGGTCTGGTCTTGCGCTTCGCTCCAGACCGCACCTTACAGGTGCGCCATTTGCTCCCTCGGCTGCCCAAAGGGCACCCGCCTCGGTCGGCCCTGCGGGCCATCGCCTGCGGCGATGCCTTCTCCGCACTGGCGTGCTCCGTCGCAAGCGAAGCCCCTGCATCGGCAAGCCGTTCCGTTTGTGAAAACGGAACGCATGAAGTATGCGGGCTAACCGACGCAGGACATCATGCCCGGGCGATCGTCCAGCGGGGAGCGCCGGCGTTGCAGGACCACGCCGCCGAGGGCGAGATGAGGTTTGGCCCAGCGCCAGGGGCCTTCCGGCTGGAGGACGCCTCCGTCGAGATCGAGCTCCTCGTTGTAGGTGCATCCGGTATCCGGAATACGGATGCGCAGGGGGGCATTTTCATGTTCGACGATCAGCGGCATGAGGCTGAACAGCATCTCGGTGCGTTGCGCGGAGACGCCGTGGATGCCTTGCAACTGCTGGAGCTGGCGGCGTCCGCCGTCCACTTCTTCGAAAAAAATCGCCCGGTCGCGCACGAGGACGCCAGGCATGGCGAGCGCGTGCAGTTCACCGGGACAGAGTTTCCACGGTTCGCTGGCGCGTTGCGGCTCGGTGGCGACAAAGCGGGCGATGAGGCCGTGGCGACCGGAAAAGACGAGTGGCTGCGGATCGTCGAGCACGATGGAGCCGTCGGGTTGCGGATGGAGAGCGCAGGATTTGAAACTCATGGGAAGTCAGGTTGAAATGGCGTTGATGGCGAGTGGCGTGGTGAAGGCGGAGGCGAGAGCCTGGGTTTCTGCTGCGGTGAGGGGGAAGCCGCGTTCGCGGGCAGTTGCGCGCACCCGGGCGGCAAGAGCGCGGGCGGCGGTAGCGGAGAGCGTTTCGCCTTTTTCGGCGAGGGTAGCCGCCACGGCGGCGGCGCCGGTGTGGGCGCCGAGCACGAAGGGAGGCCGGGAGCGGCCCACCCGTTGCGGAGAGAAAGCCTCGTAGCTGCGCGAGTCGCGCAGGAGGCCGGCGCAATGGATGCCTGACTCGTGGAGAAAGGCGGCGGCGCCGGTGACAGGTTTTTGCGGTGGAACCGGGCGACCGGAGGCGCGGGCGACGAGCGCGGAAAGCCCGGCGAGGTTTTTTGTTTCGATGCCGCAATCGACGCCTTCGGCGACGAGGAGCGCCATGACGACTTCCTCGAACGCAGCGTTGCCGGTGCGTTCGCCGAGTCCGTTGACCGTGACGCTGGCCGCAACGGCTCCGGCGGCGAGAGCGGCCAGGGTGTTGGCGGTGGCGAGGCCGAGGTCGTTGTGGGCGTGGATTTCGAGCGCGAGACCGGGAACGAGGCGATGAAGCCGGCCGACGAGCGCGGTGGTGCGGGCGGGGGAGAGCAGCCCGACGGTGTCGGCAAGGCGCAGGCGGGCGGCGGGCGTTTCGGCGACAGCGGCGGTGAATTCATCGAGAAACACCGGGTCGGCGCGCGAGGCATCCTGGGCCCCGACTGTCACCTGGTCAAAGTGCTCGCGGGCGGCGGCAGTGAGTTCGCGGAGCGCGGAAAACACCCAGTCCGGCGACTTTTTCCAGATGCGCAGGTGCAGTTCGGAAACGGGAAAGGAGAGGTGGACTCCGGTGACCCGGCAACGGGTGGCGAGGGCAAGATCGGCGGCGGAAGCGCGGCACCAGGTGATGAGACGCGGGCGGGGAGCGGAGCAGAAGGCGTCGGCGACGGCATTGATGTCGTCGATGACATCGGGGCCGGTCGCGGGAATGCCGACTTCAAGCTCGGGGACGCGGGCCTCGGCGAGGGCGCGGGCAATGGCGATCTTGTCGGCCCGGCCGAAGACAACGCCCGCCGCCTGCTCGCCGTCGCGGAGCGTGGTGTCGATGAGATGATGGCGGGCTGACATTTCGGAGCGGGGCGGAAAAGTTCGCTTCAGCCCGGACTGATGGCCAGTTCGGGGCACGCGGTTTCGCAGGTGCCGCAGTCGAGGCATTCATCCGCCTCGATACGATAAGGGGTGCCGGCCTTGATCGCGGAAGCCGGACACTCGGCGGCGCAACTGCCGCAGGCGATGCATTTGTCGGGTGATATTTTGTAGGCCATGGTCGTGGCGGGTGGCGGTGCAGTGGTGGTTGGTCAGGTCAGGAAAAGGTCGGTCGGGGGAAGGCGCGCGTCTGGCGGCGGTTTGGCGGAAAAGCCGCCGCTTCGCCGGTCAGTCCGCGATGAGGTAGTCCTCGGCGATCGTGTCTTCCTCGATGGCATCGAGAATGGCGTCGACGGCGTCATTGTTCGGGACGCGATAAAAATTGCCTTTCGGGTAATCGACCATGACGGGTCCCTTGACGCAGAAGTTCATGCAGCCGGTCACGGCGATTTCGACGCCGTCGAGCATGCGATCCTGCACCTCGCTTTGCAGATAGGACAGAAGACTCATGGAGTCTTTTTTGTGGCAAACGCCCTGGCGTTCGCCGTTGGCGCGGAAACTGCCGCACACGAACAGGTGATGGGTGGGTTTGGACATTGTAGTGGAGGAAAATGACGGGTTGCGATTTACGGCCGGATTGACGGGCGGAACGGATCAGGCTGCCTTGTCGCCGAGGAGGTCCTTGACGAGGTGATGATCGAGGTTGAAGAGGCCGCCGGCGCAGGTGGCGCGGCGGGTGCGTTCGAGGAGGCGGTCGGTCCAGGCTTCCTCCTCGACCTGTTCGGTGATGAATGCGTGAAGGAAGACCTGGGTGGCGTAGTCCCTCTCGGCGAGGGCGACTTCGTAGACGGCGTGGATGCAGCGGGTGTTCTCGCGTTCGTGATCGTAGAGAGCCTGCGCGACGGTGAGAAGATCGGGATAACTGGCGGGCGGGGCGGCGACGGGACCGATGGCGGGGATGACGCCGCGGTCGGTGAGGTGCTGATAGAATTTTTTCGCGTGCGATTCCTCCTCTTCGGCCTGGATGGCGAAAAACCGGGCGAAGCCGGCGTGCTGTTCGGCTTCGGCCCAGTACTTGAGGGCGAGAAAAAGGAGCGAGGTGTAGTGCTCGCGGTTGGCTTGTCGGGCGAGGGCGTCGATGAGGGCGGGTGACATAACGGGAAGGTGAAGTTGGAAATTTGAAGTTGGTAGTTTGAAGTTGGTGGCTGGCGGGCGGTGGCTGGAAGAAGGGGCGATGCGGATTGTCACTAAATTCCAATTACAAAATTCCAGCTACTCCCGGCACAGCCGGGTTTCATCCGCAGCCGGTGCCGGCTCCCTTGCAGCCGGAACTGCCGCAGCCGGTGAAGCGGCGGGTGAGCGAGGCAGGGAGCGGCTGGTCCTTGAAGACCGCGGCGAGGCCTTCCTCGATCATGCCTTCCATCTCGACGATGCGGACGCCACGTTCCTCCAGCGCGCGCCGGGGCTGCGGGCCGGCGGCGGAGACGAGGAGTGCGCGGCAATCATGGAGCAGGTCGGCAAACTCGCTCCAGCGGGCAGGGCCGGAGCCGGGCTCGGGCGTGCGGCGGACTTCGACGAACTTGCAGCCGGAGGGCATCGAATCGTCCTGCCGGAAAACAAGGACGCGGGCGGCCTCGCCGAGGTGCTGGTTGACGAGCATGCCTTCCTGCGAAGCGACTGCGATGTAGGGGCGGCGGGCAAGGTCCTTGACGGAGGGGCGGGCGAAGGCGGCGAGGGAAGTGAGGTTTTCCTGCGTCATCGGTTCGTTGATGAGGCCGACGGCGTCGGCGCGGCAGCGGGCGCAGTGGGTCATCTGCGGCACGTGACGGCCGGCGCGCAGGCGGGTGCCGGCGACGAGCGCGCCATCGGGCGGCGGGATGTTTTCGAACTCGGCTCCGGCGACGGGGAGGAAGGCCATGCAGTTCATGATGTCCACCTTCAGCGCGGCCATCTGGCGGGCGACATCCTCGATGTGCTGGTCGTTGATGCCGGGCATGATGATGGTGTTGATCTTGACGACGATGCCGGCCTCCTTGAGCCGCTGGATGGCGGAGAGCTGGCGGTCGAGCAGAAGCTGCGCGGCGGCGAGCCCGCGCATGGGGCGGTGGCCGTCGCGAATCCAGGCGTAGATTTTCGCGCCGATGACGGGATCGACGGCGTTGACGGTGAGGGTGACGTGGCTGACCTGGAGGGCGGCGAGGTTGTCGATGTGGGGGGCGAGGCCGAGGCCGTTGGTAGCCAGGCAGAGGATCATGTCGGGATGGCGGCGGCGGACGGCGGCGAGCGTGGCCATGGTCTCGACGGCGTTGGCGAACGGATCGCCGGGGCCGGCGATGCCGGTGACGGCGAGGTTGGGCACGCGCCTGAGCGTGGCGTCGAGGTAGTCGGCGGCCTGCGCGGGAGTGAGGACGGCGCTGGTGACGCCGGGCCGGCTCTCGTTCATGCAGTCGAACTTCCGGTTGCAGAAGTTGCACTGGAGGTTGCAGCGCGGGGCGACGGGCAGGTGGATGCGGCCGTGGGTGTGGTGCGAGGCCTTGTTGAAGCAGGGATGTTTGCTGAAATCGAGCGCCACGTCGGCGGGGGTGACGGTTTCGACGCAGGCGGTCCCGGTGGCATCGGCGGTGGCGGCGGTTTCGGTGATGTCGTGAATCATTGGATACAGTCGGGTTTGACGGTTGCGGTCACAGGTAGCTGTATCCGACCGGGGAGTCGGACTGTTTGCGGTCGAGGAGGGCGTTGACGATGCGGTCGTAGAGGGACTGTGCGCCGGCATAGCCGACGTGAAGGATGCGCTGGCCGCCGATGCGGTCGTGGACGGGGAAGCCGCAGCGGACGAGCGGGACATCGAGCCGGCGGGCCAGGCTGTAGCCCTTGCTGGAGCCGATGAGGAAATCGGGCCGGAGCGCGGCGGCCTCGTCGGCAATGTCGGCGAAGTCGGCTCCTTCGCGGATCACGGTGCGTTCGTCGAGCTCGGGCGCGGCGGCGCGCAGGGCGGCGGCGAGGTGCCCGCTGCGTCCGCCGGAGGCGCAGAGCACGGGGACGACGCCGATCTCGGCGAGGAGTGCGGCGAGGCCGACCACGAGATCTTCTTCTCCGTAAACGACGGCGCGTTTCTCGAAAACGTATTTGTGGCCATCCACCCAGCTGTCGATGAGACGGCCGCGTTCGCGGGTGAGTTCGGACGGAGGCAGGCAGCCGGCGAGAGCGGCGAGGTGGTCGACGAGGCGATCGGTCTCGCGCAGACCGATCGGGAGGCCGAGCCGGTAGGGAAGCACGCCATGGCGGCGGGCGAGGACAGTGGCGGCGGTGTCGGTGGCGCAGGCGAGGACGCGACCGGATTCGATCGAGGCGCGGGCGCGGGCGAGGGCGCGGATGGCGGCGACGGGCGTGCCGCCGGAGGGGAGTTTTTCGTAGTCGGACCAGGAAGGGCCGTCGAGAGTGTCGCTGTAATCGGGGAGGAGCGTGACGGGGAGGTTGAAGGCGGCGGCGAGGCGCTTGAGTTCGCGCAGGTCGGCGGGAGAGACCATGCCGGGGAAGAGGGCGATATGATCCGACGGAGCGGCGGCTTTTTCTGCCAAACCGCCGCCGGCCGGGCCGGCAGTCCCGCTGGATCGGAAGGCGCGCTGCCGCGCGTCCGGCGGCGGGGACGCCGCCGCTCCGGGGCAGAGGGTCTCGACGAGAGCGCGGATGGTGGAATGGAAACCGTCGGCGTGGGTGCCGCGGTAGCTGGCGCAGGAGACGGGAACGATGGGCGGCACCGGAGCGCCGTCCACGCCATCGGCATGCGTGTCGTGAAAATCGCGGAGGTGGCCGGGAAGGTCTTCGCCGATGGTTTCGCTGAGGCAGGTGGTAGCGAGGCCGACAAGCGCGGGCCGGTACTGGCGGAGGACGTTCTCGAGGCCGATGCGGATGTTGAGGCCGCCGCCGAAGACGGCGCTGGTTTCGGAAAAATTGGACGCGGCGATGTCCATCGGCTCGCGGAAGTGGCTGATGACGTAGCGGCGGATGTAGGTGGCGCAGCCCTGCGAACCGTGAAGGAAGGGAATCGCGCCCTCGACGCCGCGGAAGGCGAGGCAGGCGCCGAGCGGCGTGCAGAGCTTGCAGGCGTTGGTGGTGGCATTGGGCCACGGTTCGGCCCCGGTGTCGCTGACGCGGGCAAAGGATTCGACGGGAGCGATCATGCGGGCGCGCCTCCGGCGCGGGGAGTTGGCAATTGGAAATTGGCAGTTGGCAGGGAGCAGGCGGCGCGGCGGGGAGTGTATTGCCAGACCGGTGACATGACGCTGGCATACACCTCGCGGGCAAAGTTGAGCATGCCGACGTAGCCGGCGAGGGCCTCCTTGCGCTCGTGGTTGTGATCGCAGAAACCGATGCCGAGTTTGTAGGCGATGGGGCGCTCCTTCACGCCGCCGATGAAGAGATCGACGTCTTTCTCGAGGCAGAATTTGGCGAGTTCGAGCGGGTTGGAGTCGTCGACAATGACGGTGCCGGGGTCGCACATCTGGCGGAGCAATTCGTAATCGTCCTTGTCGCCGGTCTGGGTGCCGACAAGGGCGGTGGTCATGCCGAGGGTGCGCAGGGCGCGCACGAGCGAAAAGGCCTTGAAGGCCCCGCCGACATAGATGGCGGCTTTCCTGCCGACGAGTTTTTCGCGGTAGCGGCGAAGCTCGGGCATGAGTTTTTCCAGCTCCTCGCGGACAACCTGGCGGGCGCGTTCGAGGAGCGCGGGGTCTTCGGCGGAGAAGTGCCGGGCAACGTCGTAGAGGGCGGCGGACATGTCCTCGATGCCGAAGAAGGAGACGCGTTTGAAGGGGATGCCGTGGTCTTTCTCGAGCATCTTCGCGAGCGAGGTCATGGAGCCGGAGCACTGCACGAGGTTGAGCTTCGCGCCGTGACAGCGGCGGATGGTGTCCACGCGGCCGTCGCCGGTGAGGGTGGCGACGATATGGACGCCCATGCGCTCGAAGTAGTCGCGGATCACCCAGGTCTCGCCGGCGATGTTGAAATCGCCGAGGAGGTTGATGCTGGCAGGCGGGATGCCGGCGGTGTCGCCGGTGCCGACGAGGCGGTAAACGGCGTCGCAGGCGGCGCGGTAGCCGGTTTTTTTGGTGCCCTTGAAGCCTTCGGACGCAACGGGGATGACGGGGATGGCGGTGTCGCGGGCGACCTCGCGGCAGACGGCTTCCACGTCGTCGCCGATGACGCCGACGATGCAGGTGGAGTACACAAAGGCGGCTTTGGGCTGGTGGCGGGCGATGAGTTCGCGGAGGGCGGCGCCGAGCTTTTTTTCGCCGCCGTAAATGACATCCATCTCCTGCAGATCGGTGGAGAAGCTGTTGCGGAAGAGCTGCGATCCGCTGCTCTGCGCGCCGCGGATATCCCAGGTGTAGGCGGCGCAGCCGATGGGGCCGTGGACGAGATGGAGGGCGTCGGCGATGGGGTAGAGGACGACGCGGGAGCCGCAGAAAGCGCAGGCGCGCTGGGTGACGGAGCCGGCGAGGCTGGAACGATCGCAGGCGAGGGAAGCGGTGGCGCGGGCGGAGGGATCGGCGGAAGGCGCGCCGGCGACGGTGATCGAGGCCGCGCGGCCGGGAAGGATGCGGATGGACTGTGCGGCGGCGGATGCGGGCGGCATCGCGCGGGCGTCGTCGCGGGCGGCGGCGGGTGGTGTCGGTTCGACGGGCGGCGGATTGTCGGCGATCTGGACCATTGGCTGCCGTTGCCCATAGCGGGAGCGGTGCCATGCGGTTCCGGGCCAGTGTCTGGTGCTGTGTTAATCGTTGGTTTCCGGTTTGATAAAAATGGAGGAATTTTGAGGGGACCTCCGGCGTGACGGAGATGGCCGGGAAGAAAACTACCGCCGGGTCGGCTGGCGATGGGGGTTCCTACGGAAATGTAGGACCGTGGCAGCCGTGCCGGGAGGATGCTACGCGCAGAGAATCGCAATGCCCCAGTCGCCCAGCGGCAGGTCGAGTGTCTTCCATCCAGGTTCGTCGGGAGGGGTGTTATCAAATGCGAGAGTGCGATCCGAAATCAGCTCTTTGGGCCTGGGCGCGCTGAAAAAATCCTCCCGGATGGTCAGACGGGCGGAGGTCATGCCGGGCGGGGAAAATATGCAGGCGATCCGATGCGTTCCGGAGCGTCCGGTTTTCACGAACCAGCGGGCGTCGCTGTCGGTTGGTGCGGCGGTGGTGGCGGAGGCGCAGGCAGCGGACGTAGCGGCGGAGGGAGAGGGGAGGCGGATGGGTTGATCGAATGCGCCGATGCAACGCATTACAAAATGCTCAAACGCGGGTGAGCGGGTTTCCATGTAGGCGTCGCCCAAAAATGTGCCGGCGTGAATGACACGGCCCGGATGCAGGTGACGATGGCGAGGGTTGTTGTCGTGGGCCGAGATCGGGATGTGTGCCTCGCCAACAAGGACGCCCTCCGGATGCGTTGCCCAGGGTTTGAGGCCGTCGGTGAAGGGAAAATTTTGCCAGGGAGTAAGCCATTGGCGGGCGAGGAGCGTTGCGCCGTCGAAAAGGATGGATTGCCGTTCCGGATCCAGTGTCCGGCGTCCGGCTTCGTGGCTGTTGGCGGGGAACAGGCCGAGGTTTTGAAAAAAGCGGTTGGCGGGTTCGCGGTAAATGCCTTCCGGGGTAAAGGCGCAGCATTCGGATTCGCAAACGAGAGTGCCGCCGCGACGCACAAAAGTGGCGAGTGCGTTTTCGAGTTCCTTGCCGGCGACAATCACGCGCGGAAGGAATAGCGTGCGCAGCGGACTGGTGGACGCGGGGGGAGCGGTGAGCGCATCGAGGTGATTTTCCTCGATCACGGTGTAGGGGATGGAGAGGTTGACGAGGGCGTGGCAGTAGCCTTCGAGGGCTTTGCGTGGAGTGGCGGCGTTGCCTTCGAGCGACCAGTGCAGATAGTAGCTCGACGGGCTGAAGAGAACACCGACAGAGGGCGTGTCGGGTTCGTAGCCGGAGAGGAGTTCGCGATGCTGCGCAAGGATGCCGGCCGTGTGTTTCATGGCGGCGAGGCGCGCGGGGGCGTGGCCGTCATTGCCCGTGAGGCCAAAGCCGGCGGACTCGCGTCCAAACACTTCGTCGCGCCAGCACCAGAACAGCACTTTGTCGGCCCCGCTGGCGAAGCCGCGCCAGATCCAGCGTTGTTGCGAGGCGGCATCCACGGCCGCGGTGGGCTGGAAGCCGAGCGAACCGCGCCCGCCCTGGACTTCGCTGAGCCAGAGTTTTTTGCGTCGTGATTGTGATACAGCGGGCGGGACGCCCGCGCCACTTGTCGCAGCCGAGCGGACGAATTCCACACGGGTGGTGAACGTGGTGTCATCCATGCCGAAGAGTTTCGGAAAGCTGGAGCAGCCGACGCCGTCGAGTTCGTCGGCGAAAACCCAGTCGTTGCCGCGGTCGAGGGCGTAGGCTTCGGCCCAGCCGGAGGAGACGGGAGACGGGTCGCCGGCGTGGACGGTCACAGGGTGGTTGGGATCGAGCGATTTTATGAGGTCGTAGCGGCGTTTGCCATGGCGGTTGGCCTTCCAGGTGATGAAGCGCTGCCAGGCCATCATCTCGGTGAAGGGGCGCCAGTGGGTTTTGCCGGGCACGACTTCGTTCCAGTTTCCATAGCGTCGCTGCCAGGCGCGGTTGAGGCCGTGGAGGCCGCCGTATCGGGAATCCAGCCACGCCCGGAATTCGCGCAGGCAGTGCGGACAGAAACAGACAAGGCCGTCGGATTGCTCGTGCCAGCGCAGTTCGTTCCATGCATCCCAGCCGGCGAGATGGGGGGCGGAGCGGTAGCGCAGGACGGTTTCACGGAGGAACGCGGACATGCGTTCCCATACGGCGGTGTTTTCGGTGCAGCCGCCGGGGGTGAGGCCGAAGTTGGATTCTTCGCGCAGGGAGGAGATGACGCGGTGGCCGCGGTGGTCGATCATCTCGCTGCCGGGGACGATATCGTGAATCCAGTGGGGCTGAAGCTCGGCGATGGTGCTGAGGATAACGTCAAGGCCGGCGTCCGCCGCGAGCTCCACGAGCCGGTCGTAGTCATCAAAATTGAATACGTCCGGCCTGCTCTCCGCCCAGGCCCAGGTGACCCACAGTTGCAGCGTGTCGAGGCCGGAATCACGGATGCGCCGTAGATCGTCGGCCCAGTGTTTTTGTATCGGGAAGGGCGGGCGGTAGTATTGGACACCGAGGTTCATATGGCTGTCAGGGATCAGGGCAGGATGCGGAGAGTCGTGTTTCCGCCTTCGTCAATGACCTGCTTTTCCAGTGTCGCCGTGGAGGGAAAGGTGTTTTGTTCTACAAGCACATCCGTGTTGTGGGCGATGCGAATGGCGGGGCCGCTGTTCGCAGCGGGGAGGAAATGGTTGCCGTGTATGCGAGCGATGCCGGTGTTGCGGAGGGAGAGGGCGGCGTAGTGCCATTGGGCGAAGGTGTTGCCGGTGATCTCCAGCGTGCCGTGCAGGCCGGGCGTGGTGACGGGCGAACCCAGGCGGTTGGCCTTGATGAGGAGGAGCGGGGTTTTCTGGCTGATGACGTTGTGCTCGAAGGCGGAGTGTTCGAACCGGTTGTTTTGGATACGGAGGTTTTCGGCATACAGGCCTTCGGGCCAGCCGGGTTCGTTCATCACGGCGAGGGCAGCGTTGCTGGTTCCCGAATAGGTGCAGCCTTCGATGAGGCCGCTGGTCTTGGCGATGGTGCCGTGACGGCGGAGGTTGAGGAATTTTGAGTTTCTGATGACAAACTCCTGGCCGGGGCTTTTGCGGTAGATTTGGGTGGCGTCTTTCCCGGCGCCGGTGCGGACAGGAGGGGGCGGAGAGTCGAGGGTTAATTGTTTTTTGGATACGTTGACGGCGGTGATGACGGCGTGATGGGTGATCAGGCCAGTGAGGGGATCGAAGAACTCGACCGTGTCGCCGGGAAGAAAGACGCCGCGCGGCAGGACCTGGAGGGTGAGTTCGCCGGAGGGAGAGACGGCGGTGGCCTTGAAGGGCTTGCGGTAGATATTGGCTCCGTCATCGCCGAGTCCTTCGAAATGACAGTCTTCAATGAGGGGGCCGCTGCGCGGATTCTGGACGTGGATGCCGTCGGCATTGCCGCCTTTCCAGCGTCCGGGTTTGATGAGGGCTTTGCAGGCGAGGATTTTGAGGCCGGAGGTGTTGGCGCTGACGTAGTGGCCGGCGGTGGCGGCGTAACTGGTGATGCCCTGGAAGGTGACGTTTTGGCTGCTTGAGACCATGAAGAGGTCTCCGCCGCCTTGCCGGCTGAGTTGAGCCCATTTGTCGCCGACGTGGAGGTTTTTCAGTTCGCCGGGCCCGGTGGGGGGGCGCATGTGGATTCTGAACAGACCATTGGGGAGGGGTTCGACGCGTTTCGCGAAACAGGCGTTGTGGCAGCCATCGCGCAGGCGTCCGGGGACGTCGGGGTCGAGCGGATATCCGTAGGTTTGCTGTTCGGTGAAATGAGGCGCGTCGGGCAATGGATGGGGCGCGGCAATCTCGATGTCGATGGCCCGCAGGTCCAGGTGAATGGCCCGGATGTGACCGGCGGTGAAGGGAAGGGGATCGTAGTCGATCACGAGGTCACGGATGTGGATGTTCTCGCATTCGGACAGGGACAATAATCCGTGGCGCGGGTCGGTGATGATGAATTCGGCACCGTTGCCATTGATGGTGAGGTTGCTGGCGTGGGTGAGGCGGAATATGCGCCATCCCTGTGCGCCGGCCCTGGGGGCGAGCAGGTGGCGGCCAGGGTCAAAGCGGAGTTCGCAAGGTTGTCCGGTGGTGCGGATGTGCTCCTGCACGGCGTCCAGTGCGCCTTGGATCGATTCCGTGGAGGATGTCGCTTGTCCGGGGACAACTCCATAATCACGGGCAAAGAATACGTGCGGCGCGGCGATCCCGCCGGCCGACAGGCTGACGGCGAAGAGCAGGGAAAGGAGCGTGAGAGACGTATGAGTGGATGCAGGCATTATCTGGATACAAAATACCGAAGGGAAAAAAGAGGTTGGCCGGCCAGAGCGGAGCGCGCGGAGGGACGGAAGCGGCGGCGTGAACGGGCCGGAAGGGAATCAGAATGGCTTGGGGAAGAGTGGCTCGTAGGGGAGATCAAACACGCCAGATTTGTTGGCGAGCAGGTCGGTTTCTTTCCAGTGCGACACATGGCAGTCAACAAAGGCGACATAACCACCTTCACTGTGGCGGTTGACGCGCCTGCCGCTCCAGGCGTTGGTGGTTTTCCCGATGTCGGGCTGCGCACTGGTGTTGCCCGGATTGGCAGGCGCATCGGCGAGCAGGGAAACCCTGGCGGGGTTTTCAATGCGGTTGATGTTGGCCGAGGATCCGTTTGCCGAGGTGCCGTAATTTGCCACCGCCTTGGAGAGCGCAATGCCTCCATACCATCCCACCGGATCGACAATGGACGGGCAGCGGAACACGCCGGAAACGGCCGCGCCCCAGGCTCGGTCACGCCATTGGCACTCGGGGACGTAACCGCCATCCACCAGCAGATTGGTCCACCACTTGTTGTTGTTTGTATTGCCTTCGGACAGCCATGGAATCTGGCCCTTGTTGTCGTTGGCATAGAGGCGAATTGCCAGAGCGAGCTGGCGCTGGTTGCTCATGCATTGGGCGCCGCGCGCCTTTTGACGCACGGCGCCGACAACCGGGATGATGATCGCCGCGAGTATGCCGATGATGGCAATGACGGTCAGCAATTCGACGAGCGTGAAGCCTCGCCGCGATTGGCGCTGGCGGGCGAGAACGCGCACGGAAACAGAGAAGCCGGAGTAGGGGAACGAGGCTGTTTTCATGGGGATTGGTGCAGGGGGGAAATTCGTCAGTGACGGAGGAGTGTGATGCGGCGGCGCAGCATCACAAGGCCGATGGAACCGAGCCCGAAGAGCAAGGCAAAGGCGCCGGGTTCCGGGATGGCGCTGATGGTCGAGAGCGTGAGCTGATCCAGATAAAAAGTCTGGCCGCCGGAAACGTAGAGATTGGTGAAGGACGAAAAGCTGGTGTCGGAGACGGTGACGGTCGCGGCAACGCTGTCGCCGAGGTAGAGGGATAATGCCCCGCTGGAGTTCCAGGTCAGCCGGATGGCGCCGAAGACGGCGGAGGAGTCCGGTGCGGCTGACAATACAGCTATTCCTGAAGCGATATTGCTGCCGGAGATCAGGCTCCCTCCGCTTGAGCTGGCGGTCATGCTGGAGAGTTCGACTCCGTCGAGTTTGAGAAATCTGAGATTGCTGACCGCCGTTGTGCCCGGGTTGACCTGCCAGCGAAAACCATAACCGGAGATCTTGTTGTCCGTATCGGGGGCGCTGGTAACCACCGCATAAAAGAAACGTTCGCCAGCGGCCTGCGCGGCGATTTTGAGACTGAGTTCGAAGTCCTGGGCAAGGGGCGTGGGGGAAAATTGGGTCCAGATGCCGCGGTTGCCCAGCGCCAGCGCACTGCCGGCTCCTGCATCCAGGGATGTGATGGATGGGTTGGTGGTGGCGCCGTGCATGTTCGACCATGTGCTGGTGTCGAAGGAGGTGAACGACTCATTGATGAGGTCGCGGGCGGCGAGGCCCGCGGGAAGCATGGCTGAAAACCCCAGGGCGCAGGCGAGGAGGAACAGCGGGAGTGATGGCCGGGATGTCGGTTTCATGGGTTTTGTCAGTTTTTTTGAATACGGGGAACGGGTGGGAAAAAGAGAGCGCGTCCGGCGGGGCGGGCGTGTCTCCGATGCGGGAAAGTATGCCGGAGGCGAACGTTTTCGTCTTGGCTGAAAAGGATAAAAGATTTTGTTTTTCAGACATGATGCTTTCATCCTCCCGGTCAGAAACAGCCAAGGGACCGCCGTTCAAGGTGCAGATTCTCCATGATAGCTCCCTGGAGTATTTTCGGAATGTGACGCTGGGGGCGAGACACTATGCTTTTGATACCAAGAGGTTTGTGCTGGCCAACCGGTGGCTCGACCACGAAACCGCGTCCTGGCTGGAACTGGTTGTCCGGGATGCCATTGAGGGGGTTATCGTTGCGGCGCACAGGGAGGAGATGGTGCAGCAGTTCGCGGGGTTGAACGTGCCGGTCGTCAATGTGTCCAATGTCGTGCCACAGCCGGACCTGCCGCTGGTGACGCAGGATGATGTGGGCGTGGGGCGGCTGGCAGCGGAGCATTTGCTGGCGTGCGGGTGCCGGTGTTTCGGTTTCTGGAGTGAACAGGGTTCGCGATTTTCCGAGCAACGGCTGGAGGGCTTCCGCGAGGTGCTGGCGAAGCATGGCATGCAACGGGCGTTGCATGTGAACGGGCAGTTCGCAATGGAACCGGCGTCGGAGAGTTTTGCCCGCATGGTGGAGTGGCTGCCGTCGTTGCCGCGTCCCATCGGGGTGTTTTGCGTGCTGGACACGGCGGCGTTGTATTTGCAGCGGGCGGTGGCGTCGCTGGGCTGGCGGGTGCCGGATGATGTGGCGGTGCTGGGCGCGGGGGATGACGAGTTCTGGGTGAAGTTTGAAGACGTGCCGCTTTCCAGTGTGAAACTTCCGTCGTTTAAAATTGGATACGAAGCAGCGGAGCTGCTGGATGAGTTGATTGTAAACGGTCAGAAACAGCAGCGGCGGGCGAAGACGAATGGCGCGGGCAGGCAGGGGCGAGGAAGAGTGACGTCGCCACCGGTGCGGGTGCTGCCGGTGAGCGAGATCGCGGCGAGGCAGTCAACGGATACGTTGTTCGTGGCGGACGAGGCCGTGGCGCGGGCGGTGCGGCACATCCGCGCCAACGCGGCGCGCGAGCTCTATGTTGACGAGATCGTGCGGACGGCGGGCGTGGCGCGGACGGCCTTGCAACGGCGTTTCAAGGAGGTGCTGGGGCATTCGTTGATGGACGAATTGACACGAGCGCGGATCGTGCTGGCGCAGGGTTTTTTAGCCGGAAGCGATTTGCCGATGGAGGCGGTGGCGGAACGATGCGGGTTGCCGGGTTCGCACCGGTTGAGCGTGGTGTTCCGCGCAGAAACAGGAATGACGCCGACCGAATACCGGAGGAGGTTTCGCGTGGTGATGTGAGCGTATGCCGGAGGCGGGGAGAGAGGGGACGGCGGGAGCAGTTGCGGTGCATGGTAGGGTTATACCCCATATGCCGGGTGTGGGACCGGTCATACTATTGAACCCGGCGAATTTCGCGACTCACGGGGCTGGCAGTCGTGCATACACGGAAAACCTCCGGATGCACGCACAGATGCACCAAAGAAATCATGAACCAACCTGTCACCTCCTCTCCACGTTCTCCGGCGTCTTCTCTTGCTGTGACCGACCAGCCGTCCGGGTTCGACGGTCCCCGTCATGTCCTCACGCCGGCGATGAAAATCGCATTTCTGGGAACCTATCTTCCGCGAAAATGCGGGATCGCGACCTTCACGCACGACCTGCGCAACGCCGTGGCTGCGCAATGCGGCGAGCAGGCGTGCCCCGTGGTGGCAGTGAACGACGCTGTGGAAATCTGCGAGTATCCGCCCGAGGTGGTCTGCGAAATCGCCGAGCAGGATATTGCCAGCTACGAACGCGCCGCGGAATTTCTGAACCGCAGTGGCGTGGACGTTGTCTGCGTGCAGCACGAGTTCGGCATTTTTGGCGGGAATGCGGGCAGCCATCTGCTGGTCTTGCTGCGCGCGCTGAAAATGCCGGTCGTCACCACGCTGCACACGATCCTGCGCGATCCCGACCCCGCGCAGCGCCGGGTGATGGAGGCGCTGATCAAGGCGTCCGATCGTCTCGTGGTCATGACCGAACGCGGCCGCATGTTCTTGCGCGAAATCTACGGAGCGCCGGCCGACAAGATCGACCTCATCCCCCACGGCATCCACGACGTGCCCTTCGAGGAGCCCGACCGCTACAAGCGGCTTTTCGCCGTGGACGGCCGGCTGGTGCTGCTCACCTTCGGCCTCCTGTCGCCGAACAAGGGCATCGAAAACGTGCTCAACGCGCTGCCGGCGATCATCGCGGAGTTTCCGCAGGTCGTGTACCTCGTCCTCGGCGCCACGCATCCGAATCTGCTCCGCGAACAGGGCGAAGCCTACCGCATCGGCCTGGAGCGGCTGGCCCGGAAAAACGGCGTCGACCAGCACGTCATATTTTTCAACCGGTTCGCCGATCTGCCCGAGCTCAAGGACTTCATCGGCGCGGCGGATGTGTACCTGACGCCCTACCTGAACGAGCAGCAGATCGTCTCCGGCACGCTGGCCTACGCGTTTGGCGCGGGCAAGGCGGTGGTCTCCACCCCGTACTGGCACGCGGCCGAGCTCCTCGCCGAGGAACGCGGCGTGCTCGTGCCGTTCGCCGACAGCGAGGCCATCGCCCGCGAAGTGCGCGCCCTGTTGCGCGACGAACCCCGCCGGCTGGCCATGCGCCAGCGCGCCTTCCGGCTCGGCCGCGAGATGGTCTGGAGCCGCACGGCCGGTCACTATCGGGAAAGCTTTTCCCGCGCCCGCGCGCAGCAGGTGGAACAGCGTCGCAAGTCGCTTCTTGTCCGCCCGCCAGCCCGGGAACTCATGCGCCTGCCGGGATTCAAGCCCGATCACGTGCTGCGCATGAGCGACTCGACCGGCATGCTGCAACACGCGCTGTATTCGGTTCCCAACTTCGCCCACGGCTACTGTACCGACGACAACGCCCGCGCCCTCCTCCTCACGCTTCTCCGGGAAAGTCCCGGCGAAACCTTCCCGGAGCTGGACACGCTCGCCACCAGCTACATGGCGTTTCTCGCGCATGCGTTCCATCCCGGGACCGGACGGTTTCGCAACTTCATGGGCTACGACCGCCGTTGGCTCGAGGAAGAGGGATCGGAGGATTCGCACGGCCGCGCGGTCTGGGCGCTCGGCGTGTGCGTCGGGCAATCCCGCGACCGCGGACGGTGGCACCTGGCGAGCCAGCTTTTCACCGCGGCGCTGCCCGCCGTCACCGGCCTGGTCCATCCGCGCACATGGGCCTTTGCGCTGCTCGGCATCGACGCCTACCTGCGTCGCTGGCCGCGCGACGGACGCGCCAGCGACATCCGGGCCGTGCTCACGGAGCGGTTGATGAAGCGGTTCGCCGAACACACCCGCGACGACTGGCACTGGCTGGCGGACGACGCCACGTACGACAACGCCCGGCTGCCTCACGCGCTGATGGTCAGCGGCCGCGCCATGCATCAGCCGGCCCTGGTGGAAAGAGGTCTGTGCGCGCTGCGCTGGCTCGTGCGGATGCAGACCTCGGCCAGCGGCTGTTTCCAGCCGATCGGGTCCGACGGATTTTTCCACCGCGACGGCAAGCGGGCCTTTTTTGACCAGCAGCCGATCGAGGTCCAGGCGACCGTGTCGGCCTGCCTCGAAGCGTATCGCCTGACATGGGAGAGCCACTGGCTCGAGCGCGCGCACATCGTGTTCGAGTGGTTTCTCGGTCGCAACGACCTCGGCCTGATGCTCTACGACGCGAAGACCGGCGGTTGCTGCGATGCGCTTCACGTCGACCGCGTGAACGAAAACCAGGGCGCGGAATCGACGCTCGCCTTCCATCTCGCGCTCGCCGAGCTGCAACTCCTGCACAACGAACTGGCCGACGTCCGTCAGCAGCCGCCGGCGGCCGCCGCCCTGCGATGAAAGCTCACGTACCTCCATCTGTTCCCTTGCCCACACCCACATCTGCATCCGCATTCACGCCCGATCCCGCTCCGGTTGCCGTCACCCGCACCGACATTTTTATCAATCCCGATCGCGCGCGCGTGCTGATCCGGCCGTTCACGCCGGCGAGCGAGCACCGTATCGTAAAAATCATTGCGCGCCTGCTCGCCTTGCCGGAGAGCGCCATCGAGGCGCTGCTCGCGCAGGTGATGGCGGAGTTTTCCGGGCGCCACCAGAAAACGAAGGATCTCTTTCTCGAACGTTTCGAATTCGTGCGCCCCTGTCTCGTGACCGACCTCGAGCTCTCCGAGGCCCGCAAGCTGGTGATCGGCTCCTACTTCACGCACGAGTATTCGCTGGAGGCGGCGGCGCTCTTCAACCCGTCCATCGTGCCGCATCCGGACCAGACCGACCTGCCTCCGGGCGCGACGCGCTTTGTGCTCAGCCTGCGCGCCACCGGCGAGGGCCACGTTTCGTCGATCACGTTTCGCACCGGCGTGGTCGATGCGGACAACCGGATCAGCATCAGCACGCCGACGCGCTTCGTCACCGAACCGCAGCCGGTGCGCGACATGGCCTACGCCCGGCCGCGGTTTGCGCAGCAACTCGCGGAAGCCGGCTACGCGGGCGAATTCACCCGCCGCACCCTCGCCGCGCTCGGCGACGCCTTTTCCCTCGACGAATTGCGGACCGCGATCGCCCTCGTGCAAAACCAGCTCGGTGCAGGCGACCCCGCCGGGACCCTCGCCACTGCGGGCGCGATCCTCACGCTCGCGCTCTCGAACTGCCAGGTGCGTTTTCCGGCCGACCAGCGGATGTCGGAGCGCGTGATCTTTCCCCGCTCGCCCAGCCAGAGCAACGGCATCGAGGACGCGCGCTTCGTCCGCTTCCGGAACGATGACGGCACGCCAACCTGGTTCGCCACCTACACGGCTTACGACGGTCGCGCCACCCATCCGCAACTGCTGGAGACGAACGATTTTCTGGACTTCAGGTTCATCACGCTCGGCGGCTCCGCCGTGCAGAACAAGGGCATGGCGCTCTTCCCGCAAAAAATCGGCGGTCGCTACGCGATGCTCTCGCGGCAGGACAACGAGAACATTTTCATCATGTTCTCCGACGACCTGTACTTCTGGCGCTCGGCGACGCTTCTGCTCAAGCCGACCTTTGCCTGGGAGTTCGTGCAGCTCGGCAACTGCGGTTCGCCGATCGAGACCGAACGGGGCTGGCTCGTGCTGAGCCATGGCGTCGGGGCGATGCGCAAGTACTCCATCGGCGCCTTTCTGCTCGATCGCGACGACCCGACCAAAGTGCTCGGCCGCCTGCGCGAGCCGCTGATCACGCCGACCGAGGACGAGCGCGAGGGGTATGTGCCCAACGTCGTCTATTCGTGCGGCGCGATGCTGCACGGCCGCGAGCTGATCATCCCGTATGCGGTTTCCGACTACGCGACTCGCTTCGCCACGGTTTCCGTCGATGCGGTGCTGGCGGCGATGGCCTGAACCGCCGCCGGCGCTACGCTACAAAGGCCGCCGCACGCGCACCTCTGTCGTCAACCGCGCCACGGCCGGCATCGCGCTGAAGAAGGAGCCCTGGATCGGATTCACGCTCTCGGCCACGACGGCGTGGGCCACGGGCACGTAGGCGTTGTCGCAAAAAAGGCCGTGCGTCGGGTCGAGCCCTTTCCAGCCGGCGCCGGGCAGGAACACTTCCGCCCAGGCGTGCATGGCGGCGCTGCCCGAACCGTTGTCCGCGGGATCGAACAGGTAGCCGCTGACGAACCGCGCCGCGAGGCCGAGCGCGCGGGCGCATTCGATGAACAGGACGGCGAAATCCCGGCACGAGCCCGAGCCGAGGGTGATCGTGGCGAGCGCGGTCTGGATGCCGGCCTCGTCGCGCCGCCGGTAGGAAAGGCTCCGGTTGATCACCTGATTGAAGGCGAGAAGCCACGCCACGGTTTCCCGCGGCCGGGCGACGAATCGCGCATCGAGCCAGCGCAGCAGGGTTTCGCGAGTGGCGCTTGCCGGCGGCGTGAGATAGATCGAGAGATTGAAGCGGTGCAGGGGTTCGTAGACGAAGGGGAAGGTCGTCGCGTAGTCGCGGACGAGAAAGTCGAACGGCGGCGTGTCGGTGGTGGTGACGGCGCATCCGGAGCGGATTTCGAGGGTCGCTGCGTTCCGGAAAAATTGCACGCTGGCCGGCAGGTTGTCGAAATCGTCGCGCATCCAGTCCACCCGCGCCTCGGGCCGGAAGGTGAAGGCGAAGCGGTTCACCTGAAGCAGCGGATTCTCGCGCGGCCGCAGGTAGAGCAGATGCGGATAAAACTGCACTTCGCGATCGTATTCGTAACGGGTGACGTGAGAGATTTCGAGGTGCATGCGTCAGGCGGTGCGGGAGGCGCAAGGCCGGTGACGGCAACACGGACAGCATGAGCAAGAGTCTGGCGGGACACCTGTAGCCTGTGCGGCGCAGGACGGCGGAGGCGCGGAGATCTGACCGGTCTTCATGTGCCAGCTTAACCCGGCAAGCGACGATCCGCCATGGGGTGAACGCCCACCCGGCCGCCCGGGCCCGGGCTGGCGGTTCGCAGGATTTTATCCGGTCTTCTTGTCGAACAGCGCTCTCCGTATCCGGTCGCGTTCGCGGTCGATCTGCTCGCGGGTGGCATTGAACTGGCCGAGGATAAACTCCGTCATCGCCAGCGCGACTTCGCCTTCGCCCGTGAAGACGCGATCCGCGCCTGCGACGCGCAGGGCGGCCACCTCGTGCAGGTAGGCGGTCCGCGCGAGCACGCGGATGCGCGGATTGAGTTCGCGCGCCACGCGGATCACTTCGCGACCGGCCTCGATGCTCGACGCGCTGAGAATGAGAACATCGGCATGCTTGAGGCCCGCCTGCCGGAGCGTCTCCCGATGGCCGGCATCGCCGTACACCGCCGTGGCGCCTTCGGTCCGCAACTGCTGCACGGTCTCGAGATTGAGTTCGACGACGATCGGTTCGATGTCGTTGTCCTTCATCAGCCGGACCACCGTCTGCCCCACCGGACCGAATCCCACGATCACGGCGCGGTGGCGCGCATCCGGCTCCGGCTTTCCGTTGGCCACGCGCGCGCCGTGATCATGCACGTTGAGCCAGCGCCAGAGCCACGGCCTGCGTGAGACCCACGCCTCGACCGGCTTCACGGTGCGATAGAGAAGAGGGTTGAGTGTGATCGAGACGACCGCGGCTGCGACCAGGATGTTGGACGCCTGCTCGGGGAGGATTTTCAACTGGCGGCCCATGGCCGCGAGGATGAAGGAAAACTCGCCGATCTGGGCCATCGCCATCGCCACCGACAACGCCACCCGAAACGGATACCGCATTGCCACGACGAGACCGAGCGCGGCCGCCGGTTTCCCGATCAGGATGACGCCGAGCGTGGCGAGCGCGATCCAGGGTGATTCCAGCAGACTGCTGAAATCGAAAAGCATGCCGATCGAAACAAAAAAAAGCACCGCGAACGCATCGCGCATCGGCAGCGCATCCGTGGCCGCCCGCAAGCTGAAGTCCGACCGCCCCACGACCATGCCCGCCAGAAACGCCCCTAACGCCATCGACACGCCGAACAGCGCCGCCGATCCCACGGCGATGCCGAGGGCGATCGCCAGCACGCCGAGCGTGAACAGTTCCTGCGAGCCCGTGGCGGCGATGAACGTGAGCAGGCGGGGGATCAGCCAGTTGCCGACCGCAAAGGTGAACCCGACCAGCGCGCCGATCTTCAGGGTTGCCACGCCGAGGGCCAGCGGGATGCCGCTGCCGCCCGCGTCGCCGCCCGGCCCGAAGATGGCCGGAAGCAGGACGAGCACGAATACCGTCAGCAGATCCTCCACCACCAGCCAGCCGATCGCGATGTGTCCGGTCGGCGTGTGCAGGTGATTGTTGTCCACCAGCACGCGGGTCAGCACGACGGTGCTCGCGACGGAAAGGGCGAGGCCGAAAACGATGCCCGCCGGCCAGCTCCACCCGAAACCGTACACCACTACGGCGCCCAGGAGCGTCGCGGTGGCACTCTGCACCAGCGCGCCCGGGATCGCGACGCGCCTGACCGCCAGCAATTCCTTGAAATGAAACTGGAGGCCGACACCGAACATCAGCAGGATGACGCCGATCTCCGAGAGCTGCTCCGCCATTTCCTTGTTGGCGACGAAGCCGGGCGTGTGCGGGCTGACGACGATGCCGGCCAGCAGGTAGCCGACGATGGGGGAAAGCCCCAGACGCTGCGTGCCCAGACCCAGCACGAGCGCCGTGATGAAGCCGCCGGTCAGGGTCAGAATAAGGTCGAGTTGATGCATGGTTCCGGACAGAGGCCGGACGGCGATCTCCGCTCGGGCGGTTCGCGCGGGATCGATCTTCGCCGGCCGGCCCCGCTACAAATATAAGCACGAACGCCACCCGCCGACATGGGGTGTTCACCCACCCCGACGGCGATCCCGCAGCAGTGGCACGGGCATCCCTGCCCGTGGACGGTGCGAAGCGCCGCCTTCCGGAACACGGGCCGGAAGCCCGTGCCACGATCGAAGGTAGGACAAGACCCCATAGCGGCGGAAGCGCGGAGGGCGTAGAGTCCAGGTTCAGTTTATGAAAATCAAAAACATGTCAGTCCTGTTACTGCTCATCGTCAGCCCGATCGCCCTGCTCGCCTCGCCCGCAACCGATCGCAAGATCGAGGATGCCGCGAAGGCGTCCTGGAATTACCGCACCGTCCTCGAGGACAACGTGACGGTGAAAGCCCGCGACGGCGTGGTCACTCTTACCGGCACCGTGCGGGATTCGGATGAAAAGGCTCTCGCCGAGGACACCGTGGAAAATCTCCCGGGTGTCACGAGCGTGAACAACAAACTCACCGTCAAGTCCGCCTATCCCGAACACTCGGACGCGTGGATGGCCTTCAAAATCCGCAGCCGGTTGCTGACGAAAGCCAACGTCAGCATCGCCACCACCAAGGTCGACGTGCAGGACGGTGCTGTCACCCTCACCGGCACGGCCGACAACATTGCCCAGAAAGAGCTCACCGGGATTTATGCCGGAGAGATCGACTGGGTGAAATCGGTCACGAACAACATCGTCGTGGAAGCCAAACCCGCCACGGGTGAGACGGTCACCGAGACGATCGACGACGCCTCCATCACCAGCCAGGTGAAATACGCGCTCTTCAGCCACAAGTCGACCAGCGCGCTCAAGACCAAAGTCACCACGGTCGACGGCGTAACCACCCTTACCGGTGAAGCCGCCTCCAATGCCGAGAAATCTCTCGCCACCAAACTCGCCGGAGACGTCCGCGGCGTGAGGTCGGTCAACAACAACATGACGGTGAAGAGCTGAGCCGGAAGATTCTTTATCTCCTGCCTCGCTGGCCCGACGGGAATACCGCCGGGTCTCTCCGGGGCGCCTCGCCACCCTGACCGTCACAAACTACAAAAATCATGAACAGACCTGTATCCATCGCGCTGCTCGCAGGCGGCATCGTTCTCATCATCTACGGCATCAGCGCCTCCGACTCGATCGGCTCGGGCTTCTCCCGCTTTTTCACCGGCGCTCCGACCGACAAAACCATGTGGTTGCTCATCGGCGGCCTCGTCGCAGCCATCGCGGGTGCGGTCGGTCTGTTCCGCGGATCGAAAGCCCTGTAACCCGTAACCTGTAACCGACTTTTCCCATGCTAAGCTACGCTATCATCTTTCTCGTCATCTCGCTCGTCGCGGCCGTCCTCGGCTTTGGCGTCATCTCCGGCACTGCCGCCACGATCGCCAAGGTTCTCTTCGTCATCTTCCTCGTGCTCTTTATCATCTCGCTGGTGCGCTCCAGGAGAGTCTGACCGTTCCGGTCACCATCCATCCATCCGTTTATATTTCCATGAAAAACAACAGTGAAACCACCGCCCGGACATCCAAGGAACTTCTCGACGATCTTCACACCCTCGTCGCGGAAGTCGAAAAGCTGACCGGCGACTCCGCCTCCGAACCTGCCGCCGACACCCTCGAGGCACTGCGTGCGCGCTTCACTGCCGCACAGGAGCGCCTGACCGATCTCTGTGCGTGCACAAAGAAAAAAATCGTCGCCGGGGCACACTGCGCCGACGAAGCCATCCGCGCCAAGCCGTATCAGGCTCTGGCCATCGCGGCCGGCGTCGGTCTGTTCATCGGCTTCCTCGCGGGCCGCCGCAGCAAGTCCGCTGACTGAAATGAAGAATCCGCCGCCTTCCGGTCCGGCCGGTTTTGTGGATTCGCTGCGGGCGCTCGGCGATGGCCTCATCGCCCTCCTGCAGCACCGCCTCGAACTGTTCTCCGTCGAGTTGCAGGAGGAAAAATATCGCCTGATCCGGATTTTTATCTGGATCAGCGCGGTCGTTTTCACGGCCATGCTGGCGGTCACCTTCGCCAGCCTCGCGCTGGTTTGTTTTTTCCGGGAAAGCGCCCGCCTCGCCGTGCTGGGCGGACTGACGATTTTTTATGCCGGGGCGCTGGTGACGCTCGTGATTGCGTTTCGCCGCTCCCTTGCCCGCCAGCCAAAACCGCTCGCCGCCACGCTGGGCGAGATCGGGAAAGACCGCTCATGTATCCGTCCCGGGAACTGATCGGCCTTGCGACCCGCAAGGAAACGCTGCTGGGGGAGATTGCGCTCCGCCGCGCCCGATGCGCCGAGGCCGCGGCCCGGGTGGCTCAACCCCTGGAATGGCTGGACCGAGGAATGGCATTCTGGCGGCGATTTTCGCCGCTCGTGCGATTCGCGGCCATACCGCTGGGCCTCCTTCTCCGGCGCATGATTTTTCCCCGTCCGGGAAAGAAAATCCGGAGCCCGCTTGTCGGCTGGGGATCGCTCGCCTTCGTTGTCGTGCGCGGCATCATTGCCGCGACCGCGACGGCCCGGGGTTCGCCCAAAAAGGAACCGCCCGCCCGCGTTCGGGCTGGTTGTTCGATTTCGGGTAATACCCCATAGCCTCCGACGCTCTTCCCCGGTATACTCCCACATGGATACAAATTCTCCCGATAAAAACCATCCGGCCGAAAACGAAAACCCCGCCGGCGTGCCGGCGGCTCGCGAGAGGGTGCATCGGCGCACGCGCGAACTGGCCGTGATCGCCGGCCATGCGCCGCCGCACGTATCGCAGGCCAACTACGAGCAGGCGAAGCGTGAAGTGACGGGCGAATCCGATGCGGACCGGCAGGAGGCGATGCTCGACTCGATCAACGAAGTAAAACCTTGGGACCCCGCGCCGGGCTCGGCCGGGAGCCAGACCGCCGAGCCCCCCGACGAGGACGAGGATGCGGAGGGCCGGAGCGAAAGCGAACAACTGGCCGAAAAAGGCGTCGAGGAAGCCGGCGAGGACCGGATGCGCCAGGCCGCCCGGGCCGCCGGGCGAGAAGACCGGCGCGAACCGTGAGTTTCCCGAGGGAGCGGGGAGGGGGCCGGTCTCCGCCCGCTCGCTGACCGTGGCAGATTCCCCGACCATCATTATTTTCCGGATACACCGCCGCGCTGAAGCAGGGCTGGCCGCCCGGCCTCCGACATGCACTCGAATGCGATACCCATCACTCACGGATCCGGAACCCTCCTCGCGGCGGAATACGGGTTGCTGACCATCGTCCGCGGACTGCTCGACGAGGAGAATGGCAGCCACGCCGAAGGCCTCGCCCGCATCCTCGAACATCATGGCGAGCAACCCGGCGCCACCCTCACTTTGCCGGAACAACGTGACAGATTGCTGCCGCATTGTGATTTTGACGAGGTGGACCGATTGGTTTCGCAACGGATCGCGGCCGGGCGCCGGTAGGGCATCACCCCATTTTTGGGCCGGATGTTTTCGGATAGTCTCGCGTCGATGGACAAGTCACGGCGCTTTTACGATCCCTCATCGTCCAGCGACCGCCTCACAGCGTTGCCCGGACGACGATTTGCTGCCGATGCGAAAGCGAAGCCCCGTCGTCCATCCATGCCGGGGATGCCACCGGATCGCGGCCGCCCCGATGCGACCGCCGTCCGGGAAACGGAGCATGACGCCGCGCTGGTGAGGCGTTTCAACGCCGGGGATGCCGCCGCCTTTGCCGAGATTGTCATGCTTCATCGCGGGAAAATGTTCGCCATCGCGTACGCCCTGCTGCGCAACCGTGCCGATGCCGAGGAAATCGTCCAGGACACGTTCATCCGCGCGCATCGCGGCCTGGCGCTCTTCCGGGGCGAATGCCCGCTCGCCGCCTGGTTGCACCGGATCACCGCCAATCTCTCGCGTAACCGCTACTGGTATTTTTTCTGCCGCCGTCGTCATGCGACTCTCTCTTTTGACTGCGTGCTCAATGCCGACAGCACGACGACCTTCGCGGACCTCGTTGCCAGTGATGATCCCGACCCCGTGCGCGAAGCGATGAACCGCGAATTTCTCGCGCACGTCACGGCGTGCATGGAGGAACTCGGCGTCCTCCAGCGTGAAATCCTCACGTTGCGCAATCGTCAGGGCTGCTCCTATGACGAAATCGCCGACACCCTCGGCCTCAGCCCGGGCACGGTGAAAAGCCGCATCGGCCGGGCCCGGGAAGATCTTCGCAAACGTCTTGTCCGGATCTATCCCGAGGCCGCATCGGGAAGCTCGCCCTTGTCCCGGTGGTTTGAGCCCGACCGTCCGCCCTGTCACCTGGGTGGCCTTGTTATCGGGAGTCCGGCCCGGTGAGACTCCGCCCGCCTGGCAGGGAAGGTGTGCCGGGTGCGCATCTGCGTCACTTTATCGAACGGTCGGGGGAACTGAACCGTCCGGTGACCGGAGCTCTTTCCGTTGCACACAACAAGCCCCGGGATATTTTTACCCCGGGGCCTGTTATTCCTTTGACCTTGATCGGTCACGCTTGCCTTGCAGGGATGTTCCCGTTTTTACGCGACTGTTTTGCCGTGACCCTGACGCCTCCGCCAGATGACGAAGCCAAGAGCGCCGAGGGGAGTCAGCCAGAGAGCGGCGGCCGGCTCCGGAACGGGCACCACGTTGATGCCATCGGCAGCATACGTCAGGCCGCCGCTCCAGTCGCCGCCATCGAGGCCGCCCTGGGCATCGATCTGGTTGGTGTCGAGCGAGACGCCGGCCAGCGCCAGCAGCCGGGCTCCGCCAGCGGTTTCGGCGCCGGCAGTGATGCTGGTGCCCGAAATGTAATTCCCCGCGATCACGTTGTTGGCGCCGAAGGTGATTTCGGCACCGGCGTTCCAGAAGATGCCGAGATCGCTACCGCCGCCGGAACCGGTGTTGATGACCGTGACTGACGAATCGACGGAGGTGATGAGCGAGGTGCCGATCTGGAAAACCCAGAATGCGCCATCCTGTCCGTTGGCGTCGAGTGTGAGCGCTCCGGTCAGCGTCGCCCCGGCGTCAAACTTGTAAACACCCGGGAGCAGGGTCAGCCCGCCCAGATCCACGTTGCTCAGGGTCGTGTCGAACGCCATGAGAGCCAGACCCGTGGCGGCCGTGATGAGATCGAGCCGTGCCTGGCCGGTCACATCGCCGGCTCCGATGATGCTCCCGTTCTCGATCTCCGCCGGAGGAAAGCCGGTGATCGCGGTGCCCGGACCGACACCGACGTTGCCGTTGCTGATCACCGTGCCGTCGCTACCGGTGCTGGTAATGGCCGTGCCACCGAGCAGCGCGAAGTCACCCGCCGAGAGCAGGATGGACTGGGCGGAAACGGTGGCCGGGACGCAAAACGCTGCGGCGAGCGCTGCCACAGGGAAAAGTATCGAACGTATGATTTTGAGCATGAGGGACAGTATGCACCCTTTCAGCCTCTGCCGTTATGGGGTGTTACCCTACCTCCGCGCACCTGCGCCCGCTGCACGCAGGCTGCCCCGGGATTCAGGCCATCTGGGTGATAGTCTTGCGGAACCGGTTCAGCGCGATGCCGAAAAACACCGCGCCGATCGCGGCCAGGGTCAGGAACTGCGGCCAGACGACGTCGAGGCCGGCATCGCGGAAGAGGATGGCCTGGCCGACCGCCACGAAGTGCGTGGTGGGCGCGACCAGCATCAGGTTCTGCACGAGCTCCGGCATGCTTTCGCGCGGGGTCGAGCCGCCCGAGAGCATTTGCAGCGGCAGCAGGATCAGCACCGCGAGCAACCCGAATTGCGGCATCGAGCGCGCCAGTGTGGCCATGAAGATGCCCATCGAGGTGGCGGCGAACAGGTGCAGCGCGGCACCGGCCATGAACAGCACCACCGAGCCTTCGATCGGCACGCTTAGCGCCCCTTTCACGACGAACACCAGGGCAATGGTCGAGGCGACCAGCACCACCAGGCCCATCGACCAGACCTTGGCCAGCATGATCTCGGCCGGCGTGACCGGCATCGCCAGCAGGTGCTCGATGGTGCCGTGCTCGCGCTCACGGATCAGCGCGGCGCCGGTCAGGATGATCGACATCAGGGTGACGCTGTTGATCAGCTCCATCAGAGAGCCGAACCACGCCTGCTCCAGGTTGGGGTTGAAGCGCATGCGCAGCGCGAGTTCCACCGCCGGGGCGGCGTTGCCGCGGTAACGCTGGACGAACGCGGTGACTTCGTCCGTCACCATCTGCTGGATGTAGCCGCTGCCGGTGAAGGCCTGGCTCATGCGGGTGGCGTCGACGTTGAGCTGGATCGCCGGCGACTTGCCGGCCAGCACGTCGCGCTGGAAATCGGGCGGGATGTCGATCACGAAGGTATAGGAGCCGGCATCCAGGACGGAATCGATGCCGGCCAGCGAGATCATCGCCGGGGGCTTGAAGCGGGGCGGGAAAAACGCCGAGGCGATGGCCGCCGACAGCGGCGAGCCGTCTTCGTCCACGATGGCGACAGGCGTGTTGTGCAGGGTCTCCGGCACCGCCGTGGCCGCGACGTAGATCGACAGCGTGAAGATGTAGGCGATCAGCGCGAGCATCATCGGTTCGCGCGCCAGGCTCCACAGTTCCTTGACGCCGAGCCGGTAGATATTGGCGGCATGCGACATGGTTCAGGTCTCCTGTTTTTTCAGCAGCACGATGGAGAGGCCCAGGATCACCACCACCGCCAGCAGCAGCGGCCCGAACCCGGCGTAGAGGTCGGGGAACCCGAGCGCCTTGTTGAACACGCCCCGGCTGATGGTGAGGAAATGCGAGGCCGGGTAAACACGGCCGATGACCGCGCCCGCACCCTCCAGCGAGGAGACCGGGTTGATCATGCCGGCGAACTGGACGGCCGGGATCATGGTGCCGATCATGGCCACGAAGATCGCCGCGATCTGGCTGCGGGTGAAGGTGGAGGCGAACAGGCCGAAGCCGGTCGAGAAGGTCACGAAGAGGAGCGTCGCCGCCGCGAGCGTGAGGAAGCTGCCCTTGATCGGCACACCGAAGAGCGTGACGGCGAGCAGGGTCATCAGTGCGAAGTTGAGCATCGCCAGCGCGATGTAGGGCAGTTGCTTGCCGAGCAGGAATTCGCTGCGGGTGACGGGCGTGACGTAGAGGTTGAGGATCGAGCCGAGCTCCTTCTCGCGCACGACCGACAGCGCGGCCAGCATGGCCGGGATCATGAGGAGGAGCATGGGGATAACCGCGGGAATCATCGCCGGCAGGCTCTTGACGTCGGGATTGTAGCGATAGCGCGTCTCGATCGTGGCCGGGGCGGCCGCGGAGCCTGCGTCGGGCCGGAGCCGCGCCTGGTCCGTCAGCCAGCCCTGGTGCATGCCCTGCACGTAGCCTTTCACCGTCTCGGCGCGCTGGGGCATGGAGCCGTCCACCCAGGCGCCGATCTGCACGGCGCGACCGCGCGCGGCGTCCCGCGCGAAGCCGGGCGGGATCTCGATGGCCAGCGCGAGTTCGCCGGAGCGCATGCGCCGGTCGAGGTCGTCGTAGCCGGCGATCGGCGGGCGTTCGACGAAGTAACGCGAGCCGGAGAGGTTGAGCGCGTAGTTCTGGCTGAGCGTGGTCTGGTCGCGGTCGAGCACGGCGTAGGTGAGGTCCTCCACGTCCAGGCTGATGCCGTAGCCGATCACGAACATGAGGATGGCCGCGCCGAGCAGCGCCATGGTGGCGCGCACCGGGTCGCGCCGGAGCTCCAGGGTCTCGCGCAGGCTGAAGCTCCAGGCGCGGGCGGGGTTGAAGGAAAACCAGTGGCGCGAGGACGCGGTGGCCGGCGCGCGGGCGGGAGGCGGCGGTGCCTTCGTCTCCGGTGTTTTCGCCGCACCGCGCGCGCCGGCCTCCTCCAGGTAGCCGATGAAGGCCCGCTCCAGCGTATCCACTCCCCGGTTACGCACCAGGTCGGCCGGCACGTCCGTCACGAGCACGCGGCCGGCGTGCATGAGCGAGATGCGGTCGCAGCGCCCGGCCTCGTTCATGAAGTGGGTGGAGATGAAGATCGTGACCAGGTCGTTGCGCGCCAGATCGATCATCAGTTGCCAGAGGCTGTCGCGTGCGACGGGGTCCACGCCCGAGGTCGGCTCGTCGAGGATCAGCAACTCGGGCTTGTGCACCATCGCCACGGCCAGCGAGAGACGCTGGCGGATGCCGAGCGGGAGGTTGTCGGGCATGGCGTCGAGCGAGCGAACGAGGCCGAAGCGCCGCGCCATCTCGTCCACCCGCGCGGGGATGTCCGCCTCCGGCAGGCGGAAGAGGCGGGCGTGCAGCACGAGGTTCTGGCGCACCGAGAGCTCCGAATAGAGCGAGAACGCCTGCGACATATAGCCGACGCGGCGGCGCGTGGCGATGTCCTTCGGGTCGACTTCGCGCCCGAAGAGCGAGGCGCGGCCTTCGCTGGCCGAGAGCAGGCCGGTCAGCATTTTCATGGTGGTGGACTTGCCGCAGCCGTTGGAGCCGAGGAAGCCGAAGATCTCGCCGCGGCGAATGCGGAAGCTGACGTGATCGACGGCGACGAATTGGCTGAAGCGCATGGTGAGGTCCGTAGCCTCGATGGCGATCTCGGCATTCTCCCCGCCGGCGAGGGGCGGGATGGTCACTTCGCGGTGTTCGCGGCGTTTCTCTTCGGGCAGCAGGGCGATGAAGGCGGTGTCGAGCGTGTCGCTGCCGGCGCGTTCGAGCAGTTCGGCGGGCGTGCCGGTGGCCAGCACCCGGCCGTCGTCCATCGCGACCAGCCAGTCGAAGCGCTCGGCCTCGTCCATGTAGGCGGTGGCGACGATCACGCTCATGCCGGGGCGCTGGTCGCGGATGTGCCGGATGAGGTCCCAGAACTGGGCGCGGGCCAGCGGATCGACGCCGGTGGTGGGTTCGTCGAGGATGAGCAGGTCGGGGTCGTGGATGAGCGCGCAGCACAGGCCGAGTTTCTGTTTCATGCCGCCGGAGAGCTTGCCGGCGGGGCGC
Source organism: Opitutaceae bacterium TAV5 (assembly GCA_000242935.3). NCBI lineage: Bacteria > Pseudomonadati > Verrucomicrobiota > Opitutia > Opitutales > Opitutaceae > Opitutaceae bacterium TAV5. Next base: position 6,996,131 of record CP007053.1, on the reverse strand, counting down.
GAGAGGAACGGAGACAGGCCGGTGCTTAAGGTCAGCTCGTCGATGCGGCGGCGGCGCTCGGCGGCGTCGTGGCCGAAGAGGCGGCCGAAGAACTGGAGGTTTTCCTCCACCGAGAGCGTGGCGTAGAGGTTCTTGCCGAGGCCCTGGGGCATGTAGGCGATGTGGGGGCAGACGCGCTCGCGGTGGCGCGTTTCGGCCATGTCGCCATCGAGGACGCGCACGCTGCCTTCCTGCACGGCCCGCGCGCCGGAGATCAGCGAGAGCAGGCTGGACTTGCCCACGCCGTCAGGGCCGATCAGGCCGACCATGCGGCCGGCGGGGAGGTCGAGCGTGATGCCGTCCAGCGCCACGGTTTTCCCGTAGTGGAGGATGACGCCATCCAGGCGGGCGACGGGCGCGGGGGCAGACGCGGGCGTGGACGTGGACGTCTCCGGGGTCATTCCGGCACCCTGATTTCCAGATCGGCCGGCCACGCGGCCTGCGCATCGAGCTTGAGCCAGGCCACGCCGGGCAGGCCGGTCTTGACCAGCCTGACGTGTTTTTTCAGCAGCGCGGGGTCGATCTGGGCTTTGACGCGAAACATCAGTTTCTGCCGTTCGCTGGCGGTCTCCACGGTCTTGGGGGTGAACTGCGCAACCGCGGAGACGTAGGACACGCTGGCGGGGATCACGTATTGCGGCGCGGCGTCGAGCACGATGTGGACGGGGCTGCCCAGCGCCAACCGGCCGACGACCGTCTCGGGCAGGAAGAAGGTCATGTAGACGTCGCCCAGATCGACGAGGTTGAGGACTTTGCCGCCGGCGGCGAGGACTTCGCCGGGCTGTGCGACGCGGTATTGCACGCGGCCGTCGCGGGGCGAGGCGAGCAGGCTGTCCCGGATGTCGGCTTCGACGCGGGCGACGGTCGCCTCGGCCGCGGCCACGCCGTCGACGGCGCCGACGACCTGGGCCTCGGCGGCCCGGACGGCGGCCGCGGCGGCGACCACCTGGGCCTGTGCCGCGGTCAGGGCAGCCACCGCGCCATCCACGCGGGCGCGGTCGTCGTCAAACTCCTGGATGGTCATGGCGCCGGCGCGGGAGAGCGTTTCGCTGCGCGCGAGCCGCCGCTGCGCGGCGTCCAGTTCGCTCTCGCGCTGCACCACGACGGCGCGGGCGGCGGCGGTGTCGCTCTGGCGCGCGGCCACCTGGGCTTCGGCGCTGGCGACCTCGCTCGTGGCCTGGCGGGACTGGGCGCGCGCCTCGTTGCGCTGCGCCTCGAGCACGTCGACCTGCATCTGCGCGAGGGGCTGGCCGGCCTGCACGAAGTCGCCTTCGTTGACCATCATTTCGTGGATACGTCCGGCGAGCTTGGCGGCGATGTCGATCCCGGTGGCCTCGATCCGGCCGTTGCCGCTGACAAAGCCTTCGCCCGGGCCGGAGGGTTTGAGGGCGCTCCAGACCAGCACCGCGATCACGATGACGACGGCGGCGATGGCGGCCGAAACCAGCACCTTTTTTTTGACCGAGGCGCCCTTTTTCCCGGGCGGTGTCTCGTCCTTTTTGGCCTTCCCGTCTTTTTCGGCGGGCGTGTCCTTCCCTGATTTTTCAGGCTCCCCGGCCTTCTCGTCGGGCTTGGCCCCGGCGTCCGGCGCGGCGGGTGGCGGAGCGGTGGCATGGTCGTCGGGTTTGGCTGGTGGAGCCGGCGATGCAGCGGGCGGGGGAGCAGCGGGTGCGGCGGGCTGGTTGTTGTCCGGTACGGTGGCCTGGGCAACCATCGCGGCCGCCTGAGCCGCCATCGCAGCAGCCTGGGCGGCCATGGCCGCTGCCTGAATGGCCGGTGTGGCGGGCGAAGTCATATAATGGATTATTCTCCCTCGTCGAATCGGGAGTGACGGGACCGGAGACGGCGACGAGTATTGACAAACAATACCCGTACGAATCCGACGGCATTCGGGCCGGATCGGGCGGGTTGAGCCTGCCCAGCGTCACCCACCGCCCGGGCATCGAGCCGGGGAGCGATGGAAGATTCCTCTCCGGCCTTCTGCCGTTATCGGGGACACGCTCAGTTCTCCACGGAGAAGCCGACCTTGATGGTCACCTGCCAGTGTTGCACCTTCCCCTTGTCGATATTGCCGCGTGTTTCCACCACCTGAAACCAGCAGAGGTTTTTTACGGTTTTGTGGGCGCGCCGGATGGCCTTGTCCACCGCGTCCTCGATGGACGTGGTCGAGGTGCCGGTGAGTTCGATGAGCTTGTAGACGTGATCTTTCATGTCCGCTTTCCGTATTCCCGGATCGCTTTTTCGACCGCTTCACGGGTTTCGCCGGTGCGCTTCTGTATCCGGCCGATCAATTCATCCTGCTTGCCTTCGGCGTACTGGAGATCGTCATCGGTGAGCCTGGCCCACTTTTGCTTCAGTTTGCCCTTGGTGATGTTCCAGTCGCCTTTGATTTCGAGTGTGTTCATGGTGAGTCTTTCGGTTGGTTCCTTGTTTCCGTTTGTCGCCAACATGACGGCAAGCGCGTTCCGCTATCCGGATGCCGGCTGATACTACGGTCGGGGCCGGCCGGTTGCCATGGGGTGTAACCCTACGGCGGGAGGCAGGATGCCGCCGCCTGAGGGGAGCCGGGATGCGCGATCCTGCGAAATCAGGAAGACGGGCTCACCCGTATCATGTTCTCGGGATGCGGAAGCTGGTAACTGGAACCCCAGGTCTGGCCGATGTCCGGCATGCGGAGGAGCACGAGTTTCAGCGATGCACGGTCATAGGTGCCGGTGATCATGCTCAGCGTCCCGTTCCGGATACGGTCATTCAGCTCGGGGCTCAGATCGAGGAAACGTTTTTTTGCGTTTGTCGCGATCCGGTCGAGTGCGGCGTCTATCCGGGACTTCGAGCCGCCGTACCGGGCTTCAAGCTCGGGTGTCGGATGCACGAGCACCACAAAAAGGGTCGTATTGGTGGCGAGGAATTTTTCGACAATGCGCCGGACGTCGGCCTCGGTGATGTTCTCGAGGTCCACCGTCTCCGTGACAATCGCTCCCGGCTCGGCATCGACGATTTTGGGAACCAGGGGCGCCAGTTCCACACTGGTCACCACGAAGGCATCCACCGATCTGACCCTGCCGGATCGGGCCTGCTGACCGGGTGACAGTCCCTGCCATCCTGCCTGCCTGGGGCTGCCTGCCTGCATGCGGCGGTTGCCTGCGTTGAGCTTGCGAACGACATCGGAGGCCTGAACCGAAGAGGTGGTTTCCTCCCGGCCGCCCTGGGTCAGATTCGTGGTGGCGCCGGCAGAGGATTCGTCAGCGCCCCGCGCGAACGAACCGGCCAGCATGGCAGCCGACAAGACCGATGCGAGCCGGAGGAATTTCATGCCGCCCGTTTGCCCGGATCTTTCGGGACGAGGCAGGAACCGGAAGAAGTTCTTTATAGCGTTACGCACATGCCGGACGAGTGGGTTGACCGCTGGTTCGGCGGACATGGTCGTGGTGCCGACAGGGTCGATAAATTTGCAGACGTGATTTTTCATGTTTGTGTTTCTCCTGCATCCCGAGCCTGAAGCTCCGTTTGTTTGTGGGGACCTGGGCGGAGGAGGATGCCAGCGTGAAACTAAACTATACGACTGAAGGTGACCGTTCACCATGGGGCGTAACCCTACGGCGGCCGGGCAGGTCATCACCCCATAAACAATCGCTCGCCAAAGCCGGCATTCCGCATTAGTTAATAGACAAACGCAGGCACCGATTGCCTTCCCCGACCATGAGAGGAAGTACCATCCGGCAAACCACCCCGCGCGGAAGGATGCAGCCATGACAATCGACACAAAAATCCAGTTCGAGAAACAGTACCACACTGCGCTGCAACACCATCTGCGTCGTCAACGGACACGCAGACGGTTGCCCGTGCGTTCGGCCGGCGTGCTCGGGCGCGCGGCCGTATCCCTGGGGCTGGACACGCTGGATCTGGCCCGCATGCACGACCGGGCGGTGGCCGGGCTCGCCTCGCCGCACTCGTTGCCCGATGGCCGCAAGCAGACAAAACCGCTCGCGCAGGCCGGCGCGTTCTTCTTTCTCGAAGTGCTGACACCGGTCGAGCAAACGCACCCGGCCGCGCAGGCGGCCGCCCTCCACGCGCAACAGATCGATGCCAGGCTGCGCGAGCGCACCGCCGCGCTGGCGGTTGCCCGGCAGCAGGTGCGGCGCGAAGTCGCGCAACGGAAGAAGGGCGAGAGGCAACTCGTGCGGGGAGCCCGGCACTACAGCCGGCTCCTGGCCCAGTCGCAACGCATGCAGCAGCAATCGCGGCGTCTGGCACATCAGGTCCTGTCGGCGCAGGAGGAGGAGCGAAAGGAAATCAGCCGTGAATTGCACGACGAGGTCGCCCAGATTCTGGCCGGCATCAATGTGCAGCTCGCGGCCTTGCAGGAAGCCGCCGCGATCAACAGCCGGAACCTCCGCCAGCGAATCGCCCAGACCCAGCGGCTGGTCGGGCAGTCCGTCCTGATCGTCCATCGCTACGCCCGCGAACTTCGCCCCGCGATGCTCGACGACCTCGGGCTGATCCCGGCGCTGCGCTCCTACATCAAGGATCTGCCCGGCCGCAAGAGGCTGCACATCCGTTTCACGGCATTTCCCGGAGTCGAGACCCTGAGCAACATCCGGCGCACCGTGCTTTACCGGGTCGCGCAGGAGGCGCTCACCAACGTCGCCCGCCATGCGCATGCGCGGCGCGTAAAGGTGAGCATCTGCAAGATCACCGACGCCGTCCGGCTCGAAGTCCGCGACGACGGCAAATCCTTCCAGGTGGATCGCATCCTCGCCTCCAGAAACAACAAGCGCCTCGGTCTGCTCGGCATGCGCGAACGCGTCGAGATGGTGGGCGGGGACTTCGCCATCGAGTCGGTGCCGGGCAAGGGCACCACCGTGCGCGCCGAGATTCCGTTCCTCGTCAAGCAGGGAGGACCGGGCTCATGAAACGGATCACCGTCTTGCTCGCCGAAGATCATGCCATCGTCCGTGAAGGATTGAGGTCGCTGCTGGTGCTGGATCCCGACTTCGATGTCGTCGGCGAGGCGTCGAATGGCCGCCAGGCGGTGGACCTGGCCCGGAAGCTCCACCCGACCGTTGTCGTGATGGACATCGCCATGCCCGTGCTCAACGGCTTCGAGGCGACGCGACAGATCCTGCTCGCCGCACCCGCCACCCGGGTGCTGGTGCTCTCCGCGCACAGCGATGACGAGTATGTGGCCAAAATGGCCGCGGTCGGCGCGTCGGGCTATCTGGTGAAACAGAATTCCGGGCAGGTGCTGGTCCGTGCGATCCGGGAAATCGTCGCCGGGCATCCGTATTTCAGTGCGTCGATCCTGAAGCGTCTGCGGGACGCCGCGCAGAGATCCAGCGAACGTGGCGCGCCACGCAAGAAATCCGATCCGCCGCTGACCACGCGCGAAGCCGAAGTGCTGCAACTCGTGGCCGAAGGCGCGGCCAACAAACAGGTCGCGGCCGAACTCGGCATCAGCATCAAGACCGTTGAAAAACACCGGCAGCAACTGATGAACAAGCTCGACATCCACGACACCGCCGGGCTCACCCGCCACGCCATCGCGACCGGCGTCATCGAGAGCCGCGTTCAGGTGACGACCGACTGACGACACGCGCGCCGGCATTCATCTTTCATCTATAATCATTTCAACCGCGTGCCCCGCGAGCGTGTTGCCCCACCGGGCTGCCGGCGGGCGCGATATATGTCGCGTTTGCGGCACTTCACTTCTACACTGTTCAAACCAGCCGGGATCAAGGCCCGGATATATCATATGTCATTCACCGCCACTTCTGTTTCAGCGCCCGTACCCCCTTTTATCCAATGAGAGACGACTACATCCAAAACGCACTCAAGGTCATCACCGATCCCTATATCCTGATCAACGTCGTCTCGCGCCGCGTCAAGCAACTCCGCCTGGGCCATCGTCCGCTGGTGGTATCGCTGGAAAAAATGGCTCCCGAAGACATCGCCCTGCGCGAAATTTACGAAGGCAAAATCAGCTATGACCTTCCGACGGCCGGCGAACTGGCGCGCCGGTGAAGAGAGACACCGTGCCCGTCGTCCGGCACAGCGGTGACGAGGTGCGGCTCGACGACCGGAAATACACACTCGTCCGCGAAGACGACATCCCCGGCGTCGTCGCCTGAGCAGGTACGTATCCAACACTCAACCACAACCGGAAATTCAATCATCATGGCAGCAAAACAACTCCTTTTCGACGAGGCAGCCCGTCAGAAAATTCTCCGCGGCATCGAGCTCCTCGCCCGCGCCGTAAAAGTCACGCTCGGCCCCAAAGGCCGCAACGTCGTCATCGACAAAAAATTCGGTTCGCCCGCGGTGACCAAGGACGGCGTCACCGTCGCCAACGAAATCGAGCTGCCCGATCCTTACGAAAACATGGGCGCGCAGATGGTGAAGGAAGTGGCGTCCAAAACCTCCGATGCCGCGGGCGACGGCACCACCACCGCCACCGTGCTGGCCGAGTCCATCTACAAGGAAGGGCTGCGCAGCGTCACCGCCGGCTGCAACCCCATCTTCCTCAAACGCGGCATCGACAAGGCCGTGGAGGCCGCGGTCCTCGAACTCGCGCGCGTGTCGCGGAAAGTGTCCACCGGCGACGAAATCCGGCAGGTGGCGACCGTCTCGGCGAACTGGGACGATTCCATCGGCCGCATCCTCGCCGACGCGATGGACAAGGTGGGCAAGGACGGGACGATCACGCTGGAGGAAGGCAAATCCGTCGAGACCACGCTCGAGGTGGTCGAGGGCATGCAGTTCGACAAGGGTTACCTCTCGCCCTACTTCACCACCGGCGAGGACCGCCTCGAGGCGGTCCTGGAAGACGCTTACGTGCTCGTTCACGAAAAGAAAATCGGCAGCGTGCAGGATCTCCTGCCCCTGCTTCAGGTGATCGCCCAGGGGAAACGTCCGCTGCTGATCATCGCGGAGGACATCGAAGGCGAGGCGCTCACGACGCTCGTCCTGAACAAGATTCGCGGCATCCTGAATGTCTGCGCGGTCAAGGCTCCCGGTTTCGGGGATCGCCGCAAGGCCATGATGGAAGACATCGCGACGCTTGCCGGCGGACGCTGCTTCAGCGAGGACCTCGGCATGAAGCTGGAGAACATTTCCCTCAGCGAACTGGGCAGCGCCAAACGCATCACCGTGGACAAGGAAAGCACGATCATCATCGGCGGCGCCGGGACGCCGGCGGACGTCCAGACGCGCATCAGGCAAATCCGGCGCGAGATCGCGGAAACCACTTCGGACTACGATCGGGAAAAGCTCCAGGAGCGCCTGGCCAAGCTCGCGGGCGGCATCGCGGTGATCAAGGTCGGCGCCTCGACCGAGCTCGAAATGCAGGAGAAAAAGTCGCGTCTCGACGATGCGCTGCACGCCACCCGGGCCGCCGTGGCGGAAGGCATTGTCGCCGGCGGCGGCGTCGCCCTGTTGCGCTGCGGCCCGGTCGTCGACGCGCTGAAGCTCGAAGGCGACGAAGCCATCGGCGCGCAGATCGTGCGCCGCGCCATCGAGTCTCCCATCCGCGCCCTTTGCGCCAATGCCGGGATCGAGGGCGCAGTCGTCATCGACCGGGTGGAGGCGGGGAAGGGCAACCACGGCTTCAACGTCGCCACGGGCGAATACGAGGACCTGGTCAAGGCGGGAGTCGTCGATCCGGCCAAGGTGACGCGCACCGCGCTGCAAAACGCCGCCTCGATCGCCGGCCTGCTCCTCACGACCGAGTGCCTGATCACCGAAATCCCCGCGAGCTGACTCCGGTCCCCCTCCCCCCCCCCACACCGTATCTATTAGTCGAATACAATTATGCAAAAGACCAAAAAATCGGTCGCCAAGCGATTCAAGCTGACCGGAACCGGCAAGCTGTTGCGCCGCACTCCCGGCTTCCGGCACCTGCTGGCTGCGAAAAGCACGAAGGCAAAACGGCGCGCATCGAAGGACAAGCTCGTCGCCCCCGGGCACGCCGCTGCGCTGAAGCAGTGTCTGCCGTTCGGTCTTTGACACGGGGCCGGGGGGGGAGGGGAAGCCCGGACACGGAGGGCTTGCGGCTACGCGTCGCTGCAAGCGTTACCGGAGCCTCCTTGACTATACCTGATGTTATGCGGGCCGACGTGGCACGGGCATCCTTGCCCGTGGACGGCGCTCCGCGCCGCAAACGTCCCCCCTCTCCCCGGCAATCATGGGCACGGATGCCCATGCCACACCAAACCCACGGACTGGAAGCCCGTGCCACGACGCTCTCCGCGTAACATCAGCCAGGAAGATGACGAAGGCATCCCCGAAGACTGGCCGGTGAGGGTGCAAGCGCGGCGTTTTCTAAAAAAACAAAGGTTCCGGATGCAGGACCGGGTGGCAGGAGACGGGACCTCTTCGTGCTCTTCTTGTCTTCTGTTCAAAGGTTTGGTTTTGGCTCTGCCAATCCGGACCCAAGTGTGGAGAAAGGGTTGCGAGGCGCGGGACAGACTGCGATGGTGAGGCCTTTGCGCATGAAAACCAAAGTCTTTGTCGACGGCCAGGAAGGCACCACCGGTCTCCAGATATTCGAGCGGCTCGCGGCGCGCGCCGATGTCGAGGTGATCGAAATCGATCCGGCCCGGCGCAAGGACTCCGCCGCCCGCGCGGCCTGCCTCAACGCCGCCGATGTGGCGTTTCTTTGCCTGCCCGACGCCGCCGCCAAAGAGTCGGCCGCGCTCGTCACCAGCCCGCGCACCTGCGTGATCGACGCCTCCACGGCGCACCGCGTCGATCCGGCGTGGGCGTACGGATTGCCCGAACTCGGCGCCGCGTATCGCGAAAAAATCCGCACGGCGAAACGCATCGCCAACCCCGGGTGTCATGCGACGGCATTTCTGCTCGCGGTGCGGCCCCTGGTGGCTGCCGGGCGGGTGCCGGCCGATTTTCCGTTTTCGGCGTTTTCCATCACGGGTTACAGCGGCGGCGGCAAAAAGATGATCGCCGACTACGAACAGCAGCCGGCGCCGGCGAAGCTCGCCAGCCCGCGCCTCTACGCGCTCGGCCTCGCGCACAAGCATCTGCCCGAGATGCGCGTGCATGCGGGCCTCGCCGCCGCGCCGCTTTTTAATCCGGTGGTCGCCGCCTTTTACAAGGGCCTGTCCGTGACCGTGCCGCTGCCGCTCGCCAGCCTGCCGGGCAAACCCTCGCCGGCCGCGCTGCACGCGGTGCTGGCGGAGGCGTACGCCGGTGAAAAGTTCGTCCGCGTCCTGCCCCTTGGCGACGAGTCGGCGACGCTCGACGGCGGGTTTTTCGACGTGCAGGCATGCAACGACACCAACCGCTGCGACATCGGCGTGTTCGGCAACGACACCCAGGCGGTGATCATCGCGCGGCTCGACAACCTCGGCAAGGGGGCCTCGGGCGGCGCCGTGCAGAGCATGAATCTTCACCTCGGCCTCGACGAAGGGGATGGCCTGCCGGCATAAAACCGGCCACGGATCAGTATCCGCATCGGATCAGCGCCCCGGACACCCGCCTCCAACCCACACCACATCTCATGAAGGTAACGTTTACGACCAGGGAATACACCCGCCTGCTGGAGCTCGTCTGGCTCGGCCTGCAAACGACGATCCCGCGCGACGGGCAGGAGGCGCCGGCGACGAAGCGCTTTGCCGAGATCGAACAAAAACTGCTCGAGCTCGCCACGCCGTTCGGTTGCGCCGATCTCGTGACCGTGGGCAGCGACGGCCGCCTCACCCTTTCGGAAAAACTCTACGAGGACGAACGCCTCCGGAAGATCCTCGGCGATTACGACAACGATACCTTCTGGCACGAACTCGTGACACGCCTCGCCGACCGCGACCTGTCGGCCGAACAGGCGCGCCATCACGCCTCCGGCAAGGGCGGCCCGCCGATCAACGCCGACGCCCGGCTCAAGCAGCTCGAGGACGGTTACTGGGACGAGTTCGAGAAAAACGACCTCGCCAACGTCGTCCTGATCAAGGGGGCGAAGGGATAAATCCGGACGGATAACGCGAAAGGATCATTTATGGCCTGGGCAACGGTTCACTGGAAAAGCGCGATCATTGGCAAGCAGACGACCCTCCAGGTGCTGCTGCCCGAAACGGGCAAGCCGCCTTACGCCACGTTTTACCTGTTGCACGGGCTCTCCGACGACTCGTTCAACTGGCTGCGCAACACCCGCATCGAATGCTACGTGGCCGGCCTGCCGCTGATCGTTGTCATGCCCGACGGATACCGGAGTTTTTACACGGACCACGAGGAAGGGCAGGCGTGGGGGCGGCATGTGGGCGAGGAGATCCCGGCATTTGTCGAAAAGACCTTTCCCGCGAGGGCGGCCCGCAGCGGCCGCGCGATCGGCGGGCTTTCGATGGGCGGTTACGGGGCGTTGCGCCTCGGGCTTGGTTACGCGGACCGGTTTTGTTCGGTCAACAGCCATTCGGGCGCGGTCGGCTGGGGGCAGATCGCCCGTTCGGCGGATTACCGGAAGGCGGTCCGGGCGCGCGGGTGGGCGCCGGAGTTTGCGGAGGAGATGCGGCGGATTTTCGGACGCTCGCCCCGCCGCGGCAGCGCGCACGATCTGCTGGCGCTCGCGACCGAGGCGAAGGCGGCGGGCAAACTGCCGAAGCTGATGCTCGATTGCGGCACGGAGGATTTTCTCATCGAGGACAACCGCGCCTTCGCCGCCGCGCTGACAAAACACGGCGTGCCGCACCGGTACACGGAACATCCGGGCGAGCACAACTGGGATTATTGGGACACGCACATCCGCGAGGCGCTGGCGTTTCACGCGGCGAACCTGCGGTTGAAGTGAGGGTAAAGGAGCGGCGGCATTCCTGCCGCTGCTTTGCCGGACAGGGCATCCGGATATCGGAAAAACATCCCGCGGCACCGAGCGGTTACGACCTCGTGTTGTATTCCGGCAAATGAGGCGAGGCGCTTTCGCGCCTCGTCGCAGCGGCAGGAATGCCCCCGCTCCGGTTCAGGCCGCGTGCTGTTTCCAGATGCGGACGAGCGCCGCGAAATCTTCCTCGCGCGAACGGCTTTCGATGACGTGGTCGAACTTGCCGATCTCGCGCAGCTCCGCCTCGGCGGTCTGCATGCGGCGGTCGATCTCGGCAGGGGTCTCGCCGCGCAGCTCGAGGCGCTGGCGGAGTTCGGAGATGGGCACGGTGACGAACACCGTGGTCATGCAACGCGCCAGCAACGGATCGGTGGCGGCGGCGCGGCGAAAATTTTCCACGCCCTGCACATCGATGTTGAGGATGAGGCTGCGTCGGGCGGCGAGGGGCTCGTGGACCGACGAGGCGAGGGTGCCGTAGCGGTTCTTTTTGTGGACCCAGGCCCATTCGAGAAATTCTCCGGCGGCGACTTTTGCGTCGAATTGTTCCGGCGAGAGGAAATGGTAATGCACACCGTCGATTTCGCCGGGGCGAGGTTCGCGGGTGGTCGTGGTGACGACGCGTTCGAAGCCGGGGATTTCGGCGACCATGCGGTCGCAGAGCGTGGTTTTGCCGGAGCCGGCGGGGCCGGCGAGAACGATGAGGACGGCGGCGGACACGGGTGGAAAAGCGTGATCAGGCCGGGCGTTTCAGTAGCTGAAAGCCACGATGGTGAGGAGCACGCCGTAGCCGGCGAGCAGGGCGCCGAAGACGCGGGAGCGGCCGGGCGTGCGGTAGAGCCACTCGATAAAATCGCGCAACCGCCACGGCTGGGCGCCGATCCAGAGAGCGAACAGGATGCCGGCGAAGACGAGCGACACCATGAACAGCCGCGCCGGGTGTTCGTATTGCGTGAAGGCGGCGTGGAGGAGCGGCGAGGCGACGAGAAGGAGCAGGATGGCGATGCCGCGCACGGCGAGAAATTCGGGGACAAATTGCCAGGCCAGCACGGCGATCACCGCGAAGCCGATGAAGAGCGGGGTGCGAAACTCGCCGAAGTCGGCCGCGGAGAGGTTCCAGACGTTGAAGAGAAACCAGGCCGCGCCGAGCCCGAAAAACACCGCCGCGGCGCGGCGCGAACGGGGGAGCGCGCGGACGCTGGCGGTCACGAGGGAATTGTTGGCGAGGAAGAGGCTGCCGAGGCCGAGCAGAAACAGGCCGGGCAGGAGCGTGGCGAGGAGGAGCGACATGGAAATGATGATCTTCAGGAAAGTGGTTTTGACCGCAAAGAGGCCTAGAAACGCAAAGAGCGGGGCGGGTATCAAGATTTCTCCGGGAGAGGCGGGAGTTTTGGCGCAGGATCAGACCGGATAGCCGCGAAGGCGGTAAAATGTCACCGGATCGCGGTCAGGACGGACGGGGAGGATTTTTTAGCCGCAAAAGAGCGCAGCGCGGCGCAGCCGCAACCGAAGGCGGGAGGGAGGGGCTGCGGGCAAGGAAACAAGATACGGGGAGGGCGTAACCTCTCTCTCTTTCTCTCTGCGCCTGCTCCCAATCTCTGTGGTGCAAATTCTTACACCGCAGAGATTGGGAGTGGGCGCAGAGGGCAAGCCAGCGTCCCCGGAATGCTCAACTTCTCCCGGATTCAGAATCCTCGCGCACTGCAACGAATCCCCGGGATCGCAGTGCAAAGGGTCTTTTTGCAGGGAAATCCTCCATGGCGCTTATAAGCGCCACGCACCGTTTCATCCGCGTGAAGATTTTTACGCTCCTTCGCGGCTAATGGCTTGTTTTCACGCGGCTTCCATGCCGGCGAGTTCGAGCTGGCCGTAGAGGGTGCTGACGGTGGCGCGCTCGATGCGGAGGGGGACGAGCTGGCCGACGAGGCGGGGGCTGGCGTCGAAAATCGTCACGCGGTTGCCGCGGGTGCGGCCGGTGTAGCGCAGGCCGGTCTTGTCGGGGCCCTCGACCAGCACTTCCTCGATGGTGCCGAGGAGGGCGGCGTTGCGGCGTTCGGAATTGCGGCGGAGGATTTCGAGGAGGACCTGGTTGCGGTGCTCCTTCACGTCGTCCGGAATCTGGTCGCCCATGGCGGCGGCGGGCGTGCCGGTGCGGATGGAGTACTTGAAGATGTAGGCCATGTCGTAATTGCACTCCTCGAAGAGGGTGCGCGTCTCCTCGAACTCGGCGTCCGTCTCGCCGGGGAAACCGACGATGATGTCGGTCGAGAAATACATGTCGGGCCGGGCGGCGCGGAGGGATTCGACAATCTGCCGGTAACGTTCGCGTGAATACGGGCGGCGCATGGCGCGCAGGATGCGGTCGCTGCCGCTCTGCATGGGGAGGTGGACGTATTCGCAGAGTTTGGGCAGGCGGGTGTAGGCGTCCACGAGGTCCTGTTTGAATCCGCGCGGGTGAGGGGAGGTGAAGCGGATGCGGTCGATGCCGTCGATGGCGTGGACTTTTTCGATGAGCTGGACGAAGGGCGAGATGCCGCCGGTGTGGACATAATCGCGACGGCCGTAGCTGGTGACGATCTGGCCGAGGAGCGTGATTTCGCGGACGCCGCGGTCGGCGAGGGTGCGGCACTCGGCGACGATGTCGTCCATGGGCCGGGAGCGTTCGTCGCCGCGCGTTTTCGGGACGATGCAGAAGGCGCAGTCCATGTTGCAGCCCTGCTGGATGGAGACGTAGGCGGTGACCTGGCGTTCGCCTTCGGGGGGGGCGAGGTGGTCGCGGATGGTGTTCTGGGAGCCGGGTTCCTCGGCGATGTCGATGATGGTGTCGCCGACGGGGACGCCGGCCTCGCGGGCGGCGCGGAGGTTTTCGAGATAGTCGGGGACCTGGTGGAATTTCTGGGTGCCGATGATGAGGTCGACGTCGGGGAGTTTTTCGAGGATTTCGGCGCCGCGGTTTTGCGCCATGCAACCGAGGATGCCGAGGACGAAGTCAGGGTTGCGCTTCTTGCGCTGGCTCACGTAGCTGGCCTTGCCGAGGGCTTTTTGTTCGGCGGCGTCGCGGACGGAGCAGGTATTGAGGAGCATGATGTCGCACTCGTCCTCGGCGTTGACGATGCGGTAACCGCGGGCGCGCAGCATGGCGGCGACAGCGTTGCTGTCGCGCTCGTTCATCTGGCAGCCGTAGGTTTTGATATAAACGCGGTTCACTCGTGACGTGGTGCCTGTCGTGGGCGATCGGAAGAAAAAGGCTTGGGGTTAACCACGCCGGGCGGCGGGTCAAACGGGAACTGCGGGGAAGGCAGGGACGGGCAGAACAAGAATGCCATCTGGTATCATCAGGCACCTCCACAGATCGGGCGTCTTTGCCCTCCGTTTTGATGGAAGGTTCTCTGGCATGATTTTTTTGGATACGAGTTGGTGTTGGTCGTGACGACTACGACACCTTTTCCCCACTCGGAATGTTCATCTTTGGGTGTCCGGAGTTGGGTCATCCTGTGATAACTCTGGCCGTCTTTATTGCTGGTTCTTCGTCGCTTGAAGCTGCGCGGCGATCACCTCGGCGATCTTCATCGACCAAGGATGGCCCGACGCCAGTATCTTGCCGTCGCGACCGATCACGTATTGCGACGGGATGGAGCGCAGGCGAAAGGCTTTGGCGGCTTCTGACTGGAAGCCTCCACGCGGTGCCCAGAAATTGAGCGTCTTCGTCCAGCTTCGGAGCGCGATTTCCTGCCGGGCAATTTCCGGAGTGGAGTCGATGCCGACCGTGACGATCACCACATCGTCGCCCCACTCGGGATGGGCGTCCATGAGCGTCTGGAGTTCCGTCATGGGTTCCCGGCAGGGATGGCAGTCCCGGGACCACCAGTCGAGGACGACGAGTTTTCCGCGGAAATCGGAGAGCCGGGTCGGGCGTCCTCCTTCGGCGAGCGGGGTCAGTTCGACATCGGGCACCTTGGTGCCGGGCGGGAGTGCGTCGTGTTGGGCCACGTAATCGTCCAGTCGCATGGCGGCGTCATCTTCGGGGGCAAGCACGCCGGCGGGGAACGACTTCCAGCGGAGCGGCGCATCGAGCAGGTACCAGCGCCCATCGTGACGGACGCTGCGGCCTGCAACGAGGATGTAGTTGTCCAGGAGCGACCGGCGTTTGGGTGTCGTTTGCAGCGTGTCGATCGTGAATGTGATTTGCAGGGTGCGTGAACTCAGTCCGTCAGCCGATCCGTAAACTTCGCACCAGGGATCAAGCGCGCTGACTTGAAGCACGCGGATCGTCGCTAGCGCCGGGTTTATCCCGGCTTTCGCAAACAGGCTGAGGACGGCTTTCGCGTCTCTGGAAATTTTCTGGCGTGCGTTTATCCAGGTGTTGTCGGCATCCGTCACTGGCCGTCCCGGAAGCATTTTGCGGTGAGTTTCCGCCGATGGCATGACCGCGCCGACGAAGGAGGCGACATCCTGTTTCCGCAAGAGATCGACGAAAGCTTTGCCATAAGCGGACAACGCGGGATCGTCGGCGCCGCTGAGCGGGCGTTGCGGCGTCCATGACCAACTTCCTGTTGTGCGCGTAATGACAATCTCATGGCGGAGGGCGTCATCGCCAACGCCGGCGGGGAAGCCGCTCCAGCGCAGGCCGTTGGTCAGCCGTGCGGATGAGGGGAACAGCCAAACATTCGTATCCAGATCGATGGTGTAGTCTCCGGCCAAGCGTTGTGTATCGGCATCAGGCTCGGTAGAGCTGTCTTTCGATTCTATGGCGAGCACGAGGCGAACACCATGAAAAATGGGAATCATGACCATCTGGGTGCCAACATTCACGCTGGTTTGTCCCTGACCTGCGGCTTGCAGAAACTTGATGCGAAAGGCGAACCGGCCGGGGCGCAGGCCCATGCGCCTGGCCTGACCGAGAAATCGACGGGCGCTCTCGGCGATCGCGGCATGGATGCCGGCTTGAGAATAGCGAGTGGGTCCGAAGTTGATCTCCGGCATTTCGGTCGAGATTCCCAAAAGCTGGCGCCAGTCATCCACCGTTGGCGTGACGGCTTGGGCAAAGGCATCCGCATCTCCACTGGCGAGCAGATCGCAGATTTTTTGAGAGAGCGTTTCCAGTTGGTGGAGCGGTTCGCTGCCGAGAACTATAGGGTTGGTCAGGGTGGGAGAGGGCAGGGCGTCCGTGGCGGCGGCGCTACGTTTCAGTTTCACGGTGATGTCATGATCGGGTATGCTTCCTTCGAGTCGCGGGCTCTGCCAAGGCAGGTAGCCGGGGGCGCGGACTTCAAGGGCAGCGAAATCTCCAGCGCTCTGAATTGTCAGAGAGGTGGTGAAATGTCCTCGGGCACCGAAGAGACTGGTGTCGGCATAACCTGTCGTGGAATCGAAAGGCCACACTTCGAATTCGTCCAGCGGTGTGCCATTGGCTTCGTCGGTCACATGCAACGTAACATTCACTTTGAGCGGAAAGGCCGCCGAACGCCGGGTGTCGCGGACGAGTTTCACAATGTGCTCGGTGCCATCGCTCGGGAGGGAAACCGTCGTCTGCACATAACCGGTGCGCCAGACGGAGACCGGGATCATGCCCGCCGGCACATCGTCCCACACGATGCGTCCATCGTCACCGGTGGTGGTATCCCATGCGCGGCCTTTGAGCGGGATGAGTGCCTTTGTCTCATCAGGGTAAAAAATCCCTGCGTTGGCTTTCAGGGGGGCGTCGTTTTCGTCGAGCACGCGCAGACGAAGCGTTTGTGCTGGCGATAGGACTACACGGATTTCAGGCTGTTTATCCCTGTCGGACCCGGGAGTCGCATCGATGACGGTACCCGCGTAGCCGGCGTGCGCGGCGGCGATGATTATCTTGTTATTCGGCACCCAACCGGAAAGTTCAAAGCGTCCGTCCGGCTGCGAGGTGAAGGCATGATCGTGGTATTCGCGATCACCGGCGTATTGTATTTTCATGCTGGCGCCGCCGACCGGGAGGCCGGCCTCGTTTACGACGATGCCGCGTAGCGTGATCCCGATTGGTATGGAGAGCACTGCCCGGCCCGCGACGAGATCGCCGCGCGTTACGAGTCCCCTTGGCAGCCACGAAAATGAGCGATGAAGTTGATTGTCGAAAAATTCGATGGGAGCACCGTCGGGGCCGGTTACAAGTAAACGTATGTCAGGAGCATCCTCAGGATAGTGTTTCAGGCTCCAGCGACCGGCTCCATCGGTGACGGCAGAATGGCTGCTCCGCCAGTATCCGGTTGTCGAATATTCACTGCGAGTGCCGGACAGAGGTAGCGGTTTTTCATGCGACGGGCCGTTCCCGATCGCAACAACACTGGCATTAACGACGGGCCTGTCTTTTGAGTCGAGAACGGTGCCACCGATTGTGATGCCTCGGGTCAGGCGAACGGTGATGTCATCCGGCAAGGCCAGCCGTGCATCCTGCGCCGGTGTATGCCAGCGAAGACCGTGACCAACGTAGTCGCGATGCAGAATCTCATAACTGAAAAATCGGGTGTCGGCAGGGGTACCGGGACGTTCCAGAGAAATAGTGGAAACGGCGACACCCTGCTCATCGGTGATACGGGTATATTCATCCAGCATCCAGGAAGCAGAAGGTGTCACATTCGCTCCACTGACCGGCTGCCCGGTTTCGGCGTCGAGCACGGTGAAGGTGATGTGGCGGGTCTTGGCGGAACCGTTGGGAACGGGGACAAGGTTCACCTGATACTCGTGACGATCGCCAGGAACGGAAACGGCGAGCGTTTCTGTTATATAACCGACAGCGCGGATCGAAACGGGATGCGTGCCCGGCGGCACGTCATCCCACTTGATGCTTCCGGTATCGTCGGTGGTGCCAGTCCAGGACAAACGTTTGAGGGGGACGACGGAAAAGGAGCCCTCAGCGGGAATCATCGTCACATCGGCTTTAAGTGGTGTGCCACCCGGATCGAGCACGCGCAGATGCAGGGAGTGAGTGGCCCGGGAACCGAAGGGAGAAATCGCATCGGGATCAATTGACGGTTCCTTGCCTGTGTCTGCGCTTGGCTCATTTGCAGTAGCCGGTATGGATGCGGGTGCAGAAACTTGCGCATCCGTCAGCCCGATCAGAGCCAGGCCCCCGAGGAGGAACAGGGCGAGGAGGGACAGCCGGCGGCGGGGTGCCCAGGCGGCGATCATGGCGATGCGCTGGCGAAGCTGGCGTTTGTCCTCGAGGATGCCGACGAGTCCGGGAGCCATGGTTTGCGGGACGAAGTTTTCCAGAATGCGCAGGATCGCTTGGCCGTAGGCCCGGTTTTGCCCGTCGCCGGCGGCTTCGATCGCCAAAGCGTCGCAGGCCATTTCGCGTTCGGCACGCCAGCGGGCGAAGGCGAACCAGACGAGGGGATTGAACCAGTGCGCGACCTGGAGCAGGGCGAGCAGCCAGTTGACCGGGAGGTCGCGGCGTTTCACGTGCGCAAGCTCGTGAAGAAAAACGTAGCGAAGGTCGTCGGTAGAAAAGCGCCGGATGAAACCGGCGGGAAGAAGCAGGCGCGGGCGCAGGCAGCCGTGAAGGGCGGGGCTCGTCACGCGGTCGCATTCGTGGATGGCGAGCGAGGAACGGATACGCAGGCGGCGCCGGCAGTCCTCGAAGAGGGCGAGCACGTCGGGAGCGGTGACAGGGCGCGCCTGCCGGAAGCGGCGGGCCAGCGTGCGGCTGCCGCTCCAGACTCCGGCACACATGGCGGCGACGCCGGCCAGCCAGATGCCGAAAATCCAGGCGGACCAACGGGCGAGACGCGAGGCGGTGTTTGCCGGCGCGGCCGGATCGGGGTCCGGAGTGTGGGCATTCAGTGTAGCGGCGTCTGCACTGGCGAAGGCGGCAGAGGTGGCGGGGGCCGGTTCGTTGGCGATGGAGGATGCCGGGACGGCGGCGGAATCGGGCGGCGTGGCGATTGCCTGATCGGGCGGCGGGAACAGGGGTGGGGCGATTCCGGTCAACGCGGGGTTTGTCTGCTCACTCGCGGTCACAGGCGGAGTGTCGGTCGAAGCGCGCGGAGCCAGATTGTAGAGGCTGGCGGCGGTGCTGAAGGAGACGGGAATCAGGAGGCGGGCGGCGACGATCAGCCAGAGTGCGCAGCGCCACGAGGGAGCGAGGCGGCGGTGGAAGAGTTTCTGGAGAACAAGAACAAGGAGGGCGAGGGCAGCGGCCTCGGCGGAGCAGCGAAGAAGACCGGACACGAAATCGGGGAGGTGCATGGCGGGGAGCGGGAGAGGGAGGGGGTGGTCTATTTTTTGGACTGTTTGCGGCTGGCGGGAGCCTTGGCGTCGAGCAGGGCGCGGAGTTCGCTGATGTCTTCGCGGGTGAGTTGCCGGGTCTCCACGAGGTGGGCGAGCATCGGGCGTAGCGAGCCACCGAATACACGTTCGAGAAACGTCTCGCTGGCGGCGGCCACGCACTCGGATTCTTTCACGAGCGGCGTGTAAACATAGGCGCGCCCTTCGGCACGGTAGCCGAGCGCCTTTTTGCGGACGAGGCGGGCAAGCAGGGTACGGACCGTTTTGGGATGCCAGGTCGGGTCGCGTTCGGCGAGGCTGGCGATGATTTCGGCGGCGGTGGCAGGGTGGCAGGCCCATACCACACGCATGATTTCCCATTCGGTGTCGGAGATGCGCAGGTCGGTTTTCATCGGATTTGGCGGGGTGACTACATTTGTAATCTTAAATAAGGACCACAGATGTAGTCGTGGGCGTCAAGGTCTTTTTATACCAAAGCTCCAAAGCCTTCAGATTTTCACACAAAGCTCGCAAAGAGCGCAAAGGATTGCCAGTTACCTTCTTCGCGTCCTTTGCGGGCTTTGTGTAAAATCAAAAACATTCGGGACGCTGGTATTACGAACCGGTTACACAGGGGACGCAGAGGCGGCACAGAGGGGGAGGTCCGTCCGGCTGGAGGGGAGGCGAGGTCGGTTACTCGTGCCGGAGGGCTTCCACCGGGTCGAGCTTGCTGGCCTGCCAGGCGGGGGCGAAACCGCTGAGGACCCCCGTGGCAACCGAGACGGCAAGGCCGGTGAGGACGAGGCCGCCGGAAAATACGAGCGGGAATGTCGGGGCGACGACGGAAACCACGGTGGAGAGTGTGGCTGCCAGCAGCAGGCCGATGGCGCCGCCGACCAGGCAGATCGACACGGCCTCGATCAGGAACTGGAGCAGAATGGTGCGGCGGCGCGCGCCGAGCGCCTTGCGCGTGCCGATCTCGCGGGTGCGCTCCTTCACGCTGACGTAGGTGATGTTCATGATGCCGATGGCGCCGACGCAGAGGGCGAGTCCGGTAATGAAGAGGCCGGAAATGAAAATGCCGTTCTTTATCGGGTCGAGTTGCTGGCGGATGGTGCCCTGTTCGTTGAGTTCGAAGTCGTCTTTCTGCTCGGGAGCGAGCTGACGGATACGGCGGAGGAGGCCGCGGAGTTCGTCGCGGGCTTCGTCCATGCGGGCGGCATCGACCTGGACGCGGACTTCGCCGTTGCCGCGGGTGCTCCACTGGCGGCGGAAGGTGTTGATCGGAACGGCCGCGAGGGAATCCCAGCTGAAGAGCCCGAGGAAACTGCCCTGGCGGGCGATGACGCCGACGATGGTGTAGTGCTGATTGCGGATACGCACGGTCTGGCCGACGGGAGACTCGCCCGGGAAGAGAGCCGCGGCGACGTCGTAGCCGATGACGATGACATTGCGGCCGGTTTCGGCCTCGAACTCGCTGAAGAAGCGGCCGGCGGAGAGGTCGGTCTTGTTGAGGAGCGGGTAGGTAGCGGTGGTGCCGAGGGTGGCGATGTTGTTCACCCGGTATTCGCCGCGGATGAGGGTGGCTCCGCGCTGCATGACGGGGACGGCGAGTCTGAGGGGACCGTCGGGGCGGGCGGCGATCCACGCGTTGATCCGGTCGGCGTAGGTGGTCTTGATCGGGGGGCGGTTGCGGAAGGTCCACCAGTCGTCGACATCGCGCCAGGGCCATTTGTTGACGTAGAGGATGTCGTCCCCGAAGCCGGCGAAGCTGCGGTCCACGCCGACGTCGATGCCGTTGATGGCGGTGCCCATGAGCGTCACGGCCACGATGCCGATGATCACACCCAGCGCGGTGAGCGCGGAACGCGTTTTCGAGGCGCGGATCTGCGCGAAGGCGATGCGGAAGGCTTCGGTGAGTTCGTAAAGGAAGCGGCGCACGGTTCGGGATTTTTACACAAAGGACGCGAAGGGCGCGAAGGAGGAATGGGAGGAAGGGGCGGGGGGGCGGGCTGGTTTCTTCATGGATTTTCTGCTGCTTCGCGTTCTTTGCGATCTTTGTGTAAAACGGTTTGCTCAGGGAGGGTTGGTGCAGGGGGGGAGGGGGTGGTGTTGTCCGCGTCCGATTCCACGAGCCCGTCGCGCAGGCGGATGATGCGGCGGGCGTGCTGCGCGATGTCTTCCTCATGCGTGACCACGATGAGGGTGTTGCCCTGGCGGTAGAGCTCCTCGAAGAGAGCCATGATTTCCACACCGGTTTTCGAATCGAGGTTTCCGGTGGGTTCGTCGGCGAGGATGATCGAGGGGCGGGTGACGAGCGCCCGGGCGATGGCCACGCGCTGGCGCTGGCCGCCGGAGAGTTCGTTGGGACGGTGGTGCTGGCGGTCGGCGAGGTTGACGCTTTCCAGCGCCTGGCGGGCGCGTTCGAGTCGCTCGGCCCGCGGGACGCCCGCATAGATGAGCGGGAGTTCGACGTTGTGCAGGGCGGTGGAGCGGGGGAGGAGGTTGAAGGTCTGGAACACAAAACCGATCTCGCGGTTGCGGATGTCGGCGAGTTCGTCGTCGGTCATGACGGCGACATTCTTGCCGGCAAACTCGTAGTGGCCGGCGGTGGGCGTATCGAGGCAGCCGAGCATGTTCATGAGGGTGGACTTGCCGCTGCCGGAAGGGCCCATGATGGCAAGGTATTCGTTGCGCCGGATACGCAGGTCCACGCCGCGCAGGGCGTGCACCGTCTCGACTCCCATCCGGTACAGGCGGGTGACGCCGGCGATTTCGATGACCGCCTCCGTGGAGGCGGCAGGCGGCTGCAACGGAAGCTGCGGACGAGGCGAGGACGTCATGGGGTGGGGTTGCTTGCTCTTTCCGTCTCTACCAGGGAGCCGTCTTTCAGCGTGCGGGTGATGGCGCTGTAACTGCCGCTGACAACGCGGTCGCCGACGGCGACGCCGGTCCTGATCTCCATGTGCGTGGTGTTGGAAATGCCGGTCTCGACCGGAACCTGCTTCACGGTGTTGCCGCGGACGACGAAAACGACGCGTTGCAGGGAATCGTGGTCGGCCTGTTCGAGGGTCTGCCTCTGTTTCTCGTTGACGGCGGTGGCGGCGCGGAGGGCGCCGCTGCCGTTGCTGTCGCCGGCATTTGCCTGGGCGGCGGTCTCGCGGGCGGCGGCCAGTTCCTCGAGTGTTTGTCCCGACTGGCGGCTGCGGACCGCGACGGACTGGATCGGCACGCTGATGACGCCGGTGGCGGTCCGGGTTTCGATATCGGCGCTGGCGCTCATGCCGGGGCGCAGCGGCACGTCGCGGTCGGCGATGCGCACGCGCACTTCGAAGTTGGTCACTTCTTCCTGGGTATTGGCGCCGGTGGTCCTGGCGGTGGAGGCGATCTCCTTGACGATGCCGCTGAAACGGCGGCGCGGCCAGGCGTCGATGGTGATACGGGCGAGGTCGCCGATCTTGACGTTGACGACGTCGTTTTCGTTCACCTGCACGCGCACCTCCATCTCGTCGAGGTTGGCGATGCGCATGATTTCGGTGCCGGCAAACTGTCCGGTGGCGACGACGCGCTCGCCGAGTTCGCTGGTCAGGGAACTGACGGTGCCGTCGAGCGGGGAGTACACGGTGGTCTTTTCGAGGAGGTCGCGGGACTGCCTGAGCGTGCCTTCGGTGCGGCGGATGTTGGCGGCGGCGGCGTCGACGGAGGTGCGGGCGATATCGAGATCGGTTTTGGCGGCGAGGTGGTCGGCGTCGGAGATGAGGCCCTTTTTGAAGAGGTCGGTGGCGCGGCGGAAATCGGCCTCGCTCTTGAGGAGCTGGGCCTGCGTCTGGAGGTGGCGGGCCCGCGCGTCGGCGAGGGAGGCTTCCTGTTGCTCGACCTGGGCCTGGTAGTTGTCGGGTTTGATGCGGACGAGGAGGTCGCCTTTTTTCACGGACGCGCCTTCGCGGAAAGGCAGTTCGATGATCTCGCCGGCGACCTCGGGTGAAATCTTGACCTCGACCTCGGGCTGGATCTTGCCGGTGGCGGATACGGTCTGGATGATCGTGCGGAGGGCGGCGGGCTCCACGGTTACGGTCACGGGCCGGGCGCGGTTGCGGTAGTGGAACCACACGCCGGCACCCGCGCCGGCAAGGGCAAGACCGAGGACAAGGAGGAGGAGCTTGCGGGAGCGGCGGAATCCGGAACGGGGGGCAGACGACGAGGGAGCCATAATGGGAAGTGCGAACCCTGGAGAACGTTTCAGCCGGAATGAAGGCTGAAAACGACCTGGTAGCCGGAAGTGATGGAAGCCGGAAGTGGCACGGGCATCCCTGCCCGTGGACGGCGCGAAGCGCCGCCTTTTTCCTCCCTCCCTCCCTCGCCGATGGCGGGACACGGGCCAGGAAGCCCGTGCTGAGAGGCGGGGAAAGGGTTGAAAAGGGTTGAAGCGGGGCGAATCCCCCGGAAACGGGGCGAAACGCGGCGGGTAACGAGATGGGCGCAGGAAAGGGTCAGATGCGGCGGCGGCGCAGGGGTCGCGGGATGCCAGCGGATTGCTCGCGGGGCGGGCGCGAGCCGGACGCAAAAAACCCGGCCGGGGCGGGGAGGATTACGACGCGGGATGTTTACGCGGTCAGCCCACCACGCAGCGCAGGCCGGCGGCTGTTCACGGGGCCTTGCGGGTGTTGGCTTCGATCCGAAGGAGAAGCCGCACGACGGTGGCGAAAGCGACAAACGCGAGGGCAGAGGGGATGAGGCAGGCCGACCACCACAGCATGACCCCGTCTTCCGACGTGATGCCCCGCGCTATCCCGATAGCGGCCGCGATGCACTGGAAGGCGGCAAAAAGCTCCAGCAGCACGGCGATCATCCCTCCGGCTGCCGGGGCTGGTTTGGCGGGAGATGCCGGCGGCCGGGCCGCGCAGGCCAGCAGCTTGTCCACGAGTTCCGCCGCATCGGCTTCGCTGCCTCCCCACAGTCGCACCGTGTGGCGGATGGCGGCTTCGCGCCCCTCCGCACGACAGATTCGGAGAACATCGGCATTGGCTTCGGCCAGCCCGGTGGGGACAGGGGCGGGTGACTTGCGCGCTTCCGTGGAGGGTTTCTCAAATTGCTCGGGAGTCATGGTCGGGTTGAGGTTGTAGTTTATTTCTGGTTACGGATGGGAAAGTGTGGCCGTGATGTATGAATGAAATTTGCGAAGCATTGCTTCACATTAGGGGTCGCGGGATGTCTGCACGTTCGCACGCGAACAGTTAGGCTAAAATTTTTTGTCAGGCGGAGGAACGTCCAAGGCTGACAGGTGGGCAATATCCAGGTGAAGGCACACCTGCCCCCACGCGAAACCGAGTCCGCCGGGCACGCGCTCGGCGGCATCCAGATAGGCAGACACGCGGGACTCAATTTGTTCGCGTGTGATCGGTGGGGGAGGGAAGGCATAATCAGCAGAGGGAAGAATCGACACAGGAGGACGCCCTCGTGCGAAATCGGATGGCCCCATGTGCCGCCCGGCCTCTGGAGGAGGGACTCTGGGCGCACTTACCGGCTGCGTTTTCTTGGTCATAACCCCTGCCGTTACCTCCGCTGACTCTAATTTTCGCCATGTCTTATCAGAGATGTGATGTTTCCCGGTTCGGTGGGCATAAAACATTGCGGGAGATATACCTATAACAGGAGGAAGGTCACTTAATTTGACGCCAAGTTTTTGACTCAGTGCTTCAGTTCTCTCCGAAAACTCCAAGTAATTCTCTGATTTTTGTTGCATAAACTCTTATTTCTCCGATTTGGAGTATGTTCGCACGCGAACTGTTCGCGGGCGATGCCAAAACAATGACAGCCAAAGAAGCCAAACAAATCATGAAGCGTCGCGGGTGGAGCTACCGGACGGCGGCCCCGCGCCTCGGCGTCTGTTACCAGCACCTCAGCGACGTTCTCAACCGTCGCCGTGCCTCCCGCTCGCTCGTCGAGCGTGTGGCCGAACTCCCCGAACGCACCAAGGAGGCGGCATGAGCGGCACCATCCTCGATCTCATCGCCGGCATCCTCCTTGTCGTCGGCGGCACCGTCACGATCCTCGCCCTGTGCTGGCCGAAGCGCTCCGCCCGGCCAGCGGCCTGTGTGGTCGGGCACCGGCTCGTCGTCTGTTACGGCGGCAAGGTGGACGTGCAATCACTCGCGGGGACGCAGGAGGCTGCGCAGGTAGCGAGAAGTTCCCGTGCGGGTGCAGCCGCAAGCCGTGCGGGCAAAGGCGCGCCGGCCGGCCGTCCTGAGTATGTCATCTTTCTCAGCCCCCGGTTTTGCCCGAAAGGATACCGCATCGCGTGGTTCCAGCCGGTAGGGGCAGCGGCAGTTGGGGTCGATCGGGATAAACTGCCACTCCAGCTTCTTGTCGCGACGCAATTGCACCCCCACGGCCACGATCGTTACCGCATACTCGCCGCGGTTTACGACCTCGACGCACATCCCGTCGTTTCTCGCACTGTCGATCCAGCCACGGGGGATGACACGAAGCTTGATCCGGCTGCGGTCAAGCTCCCGCCAGAGGTTGATGATGCCGAGCACCGCGCCCAGCGCGGCGATAGAGAGGGTGATGGTATCCATGCCCCCGACTCCACGCCGGCGGATTGCTCCGGGCAAGACCGGAGCGGAGAGCCGCTGACGCTCCCGACGGTCACGATCCACCGGCGGACGTTCGCCTTGGCGCTGCTCAACGCCTTCGGCGCCGGGTTCCTCACCGCGATCCTCCTCGTGATCCTCATCATGCTCTGACCCCCCCGTCTTTTCCCCGTCTCAATCTGTAATATAAAACTGAATACCATGAAGACCCGCCCATGCAAGACCATGACCGAAGCGGAATCCGACGAGATCGTCACCCGGCTGTTCCGCCTGCCCGAAAACGCCCGCCGCGACGTGCTGTTCCGCACCCTCGGGGCGATGCAGGTCATAGCCTGCACGCCCGCGCCGGCGTCCGACTATTTCCGCCACCTCGAAAAGCAGATCGCAAGGCAGGAGCAGGCGCAGATCGCCCGCTTGCGGGACGCCCTCACCCCCGCCGCCGCCTGAGCCCCGCCCCCATGTTTACCATCGTCCTCTTCATCCTCTGGGCGGTCGGCGTCATCGACGGCGACGCCTTCCTCATCCTCTTCCTTTGCCACCTCGGTTTTAACTGACCATGCCCGAAAAACCACTCAAGCCGTCCACCGCGCTCACCCGCGACGAGCGCGACCAACTCACCCGCTGCGAACTCAACATCGAGCGCAACCTTTCCTCTATCGGCGCAGCGCTCAAGACCATCCGGGACCAGCGCCTGTATCGGGAGACTCACGATAGCTTCGATCGCTATTGCTACGAGCGCTGGCAGAAGAGCGCCCGCTGGGCGCACTACCAGATCGCCGCGGCGATCTTTGCCGAGGAGCACCCGGAGGCCGATGGCGGCGAAGTCCGCCGGATCGCGGCCGGCCGCGCTCCTGATCCGTCCCCCGCCGCGAAAGCCGCCCCGGCGAAGCCGACGAAGAGCGACCGCTACCGGGAGCAAATCCGCGCCCTGGCGGAGATGGACCGGGAGGCGCTGGACCGGGCGACGCAGCAGTCGATCGGCAAGCTGGCGGAGACGATGGCGAAGCGGGAGCAGATCAACCTCCACAGCCGCGAGAACAAGGGCAACAAGGCCCTCCGCGACGAGTACGAACAGCGGGCGATGGCGAAGCTGGCGCCGGGCGCGCAGATGGCGCTGGCGCAACTGGAGGAGAACCCGGCCCTGTCGGTCTCCCGCGCCTACGTCGGCGTTTTCGGCTCCGTCAAGAAGGGCGACATCCGCGGCGACACGGACCACCTCGGCAACTTCCACGCCGGCCTCCGGAAGCTGGCGACCTCGTTCCCCCATTGGGAAAAATTCTCCCGCGAGGACAGGGCGCATTTCGTGCAACTGTGGGTGGCGTTGCGCTCCACGATGCCGAAGGCGTTCCTCGACGATCTTGAGGCGTTTGCACCCGCCCGGAAGGGAGGCCGCTCATGAGTCCCGCCCTCCGCGAGAAGCTCGACAAACTGCTGGCGCTGGCCGATCGCGGCACGCCTGGCGAGGCCGCCGTTGCCTTGGAAAAAGCATGGCGCCTGTGCCGGGCGGAGGGCGAGGATCTCGACGCGATCCGCGGGCAGGCCGCCGCCGGCTCGCTGATCGAGCGCAAGGTATGGGAGGGCGCGGCATGGCGCGACGAGCACCGGCAGGCCGCCGCCATCGTCACCGAGTTTTACGGCGTCTCCGTGCGCCTGGATGCGCGCAGCGATCCGTTCTCCCGTCGGGAGCGCACCCTCTGGTCGTGCCACTTCATCGGCGCGCCGGCCGACGTGGATTTTGCCGAGTACGTGTTCGGCTTCGTTCACCCGCATTTCGCCTGGCTCTGGGAGTACTTCCGGGGCCGCTGCAAGGACCGCTCCGCCTACATCGACGGCCTCGGCGCCGGCCTCTGGTCGGCGCTCACCTACGAGCGCGCCCGCCACGCGCCGGCCCCGGAAGTGCCGGAGGCGTTGACGACGGCCGACGACGACGAGCCGGAGGATTGCCCCGCGCCCCGGATGCCCGCCGCCTTCTGGGCCGGGATGCGCGCCGGCCAGCGCGTGCGTATCCATACGCCCATCACAACCGGAGCCGCGCCTGCACCGCTCCCCGACGCCGCCCCCTGACTTTCGCCATGACACCCACCGCCGCGCAGATCGAAACCCTCCTTTCCGACGGCCTCTCCCGCCGCGAGGCCGCCCTCCGCCTCGGCTGCTCCGCGGCCACGGTGGACCGCGTGCTCGCCGGCCCGGCGCCGGACGCCGGCCTGTCGCGGATCGGGCGCCCGCCGGTGGCGGACCAGCTTTCGCCTGACGTGATCGCGCAGGTGCGGGCGGAGGCGCTGGCGATGTCCACCGCCGGGCGCTCCCCCTCGCCCGCGCTCCCCTTCGCGCTCATGGCCCTGCACGAGCCGGAGCGCCTGCCGGCCGGGCTGCGCGAGCGCGCCCTGCGCCG
This sequence comes from Opitutaceae bacterium TAV5, assembly GCA_000242935.3. NCBI lineage: Bacteria > Pseudomonadati > Verrucomicrobiota > Opitutia > Opitutales > Opitutaceae > Opitutaceae bacterium TAV5. The sequence continues at coordinate 6,968,056 of CP007053.1, read as the reverse complement.
GAAGCCCCTGCCGCGCAGCATCCTCACCCGCGTCTGCCAGGGGCTGACCGGGGACGCCCGCGCCGAGATGCGCGGCGACAAGTTTGCGAAGCTCAACACCGTCGCCTCGCCGAGGGACAACACCTACATCGATGCCGACGGCGCCCGCCAGGACATCCGCGGCGGCGACTTCTACGTGGCCGACGACATGACGAGCAACATCCCCTTCTGGCGGGAGGGCGATGACCCGTCCGATCCCTGCACCGCCCGCTGGGGCGTCGCCCCCTCGCGTGCCCAGGTGCTGGCCGTGGCGGACCACGGCACCCTGCGTTTCATCGGGCATACGATCTGGGCCAACCCCGCGCAGAGCTACAACACCTACAGCGTGCTCTGGCTCTACCGGCAGGTATTCCGCGATGCCGGCAAACCCCGCCTGGGCATGAAGCACGAGCACGGCATCTGGGCGGGCGACGGCGTGGTGAAGCCGCTGCGGTCGCTCGGCCTGCATGTGGAGTTTGCCCAGAGCGCCAAGGGCAAGCGCATCGAGATGATGTTCGACAAGCTGCAAACGCTCATGTCGCGGCATTTCCGATACAGGGGCATCGACCTGGGCCGCCTGCGCGGAGAGTTTCAGGAGAGCAACAAACGCTGGCTCGACATCCGCGCCGGCAAGGTGGACCCGCGTGCGGCGGGCCTGCCCCATATCAGCGAGGTGAGCGCCGCCATCGCGGACGCCTTTGCCGACTACAACGCCCTGCCGTCCAACGGCGAGATCCTCCGCGGCCTCTCGCCCGACGAAGCCTGGGAGCGCGACATGGGCCGCGCCGCCCCGCTGGCCCGCCTCTCCGACCGCGAGGAGTGGCTGCTCATGCCGCAATGCAGTGAAGTTTCCCTGCGCGACGGGCTGGCGAAATGCCGCTTCAAGACCTTTGGCGAGGCCGTCTGGTGGTATGGCAACGCGGAGCTTTTCTCCCATCTCGGCCCCGGCTACCGCGTGCGCCTGCGCTTCGATGTGGCGGACCCCGATCGCGCCGCCGTGTATTCGCTGGAGACGGCAGCGCGGAAGGTGAAGACCCGCGGCTGGCTGCTCGACCACGTCCCCGCCTGCGCCGACCTCGGCTGGACGCCGGGGCAACTCGGCGCGGTCATCCCTCCGGGCGAGTTTCTCGGCCATGCGGAGTTGTTCCAGCGCGCCCCGTCCTTCGTCATGTCGGCGTGGGCGGAGCACCGCAAGGGCCACGACTACCGCAAACTTTACCGGCGCTGCACCCGCGCCCTCTTCCGCGGAGCGGCGGGCGGCAAGGTGGACGAACGCCACGACGGCGCCGGCAACTCCACCCGCATCGAGGGCGCCCACGCCGCGCCGTCGAAGCGCGGCACCGCCCCCGCCGAGGCCGCCGCGATCATCGCCGCCGCCGAGCGCGTCACGCCGGCCCCGCCGGCCGGCGCCCCCGTGCGGGTGACGCAGGTGGCCCGCGACACCCCCGCGGCCCCCTCGCCAGCCGGCCGCGTTGACGACGCCGAGGCGCTCACCCGCCGCCTCTACGGCGCCCCCGAAGACATTTTCGCATCACCCTGATGCAGACCGCCGCCCGACGGAAACCGGGCATATCCAGAAATAAAATACACACCCGATGAATACCACCGACACCGCCGCCGGCATCCCTGCCGAACTCGAAGCCCTGATCGCCCGCGTCATGCGGCACCAGGCTCGCCTGAAGCTGAACAACGCCCGCTTCGTCGCCCGCTACGCGAAGCGCCTCAAATGGTCCGCCGATGTCTGGGTGCGCACGCTCCGCTCCGACACCCGCGAGCCGGGCCGCCTCTCGGCCCGCAACTGGGGCAAGTGGACCGTCGCCCTGCGCGATCTCGTCGCCGAGATCGACGGCGCGGCCGGCGGCGAGAAGGTCTATCCGCTCCCCATCCTGGCCGAGTCGATCCGCCTGTATGACTGCCTGCAAGGCTCCGGCGGCGACATCCGCATCGGCTGGCTCGTCGCCCCCACCGGCACCGGCAAGAGCGTCTCCCTGCGCCACCTGGTCAAGACCAACGACAACACCGCCTACCTCTTCATCCCCGAACTCTGGCGCAACAACAAGCCGGCCATCCTGCGCGGCCTCGCCCGCGCCATCGGCATCGAGCCCGATGACGATCTCGACGAGACCATCGAGCGCATCGTCGCCCGCCTCAACCTCACCCCCATGACGATCCTCCTCGATGAAGTCCACGAGGGCGGCCTCAAGCTCGTCAAGCTGATCAAGACGCTCATCGAGTGGACGCCCACGCGCTTCATCCTCACCACCTGGCCGCTCGGCTACTCGAAGCTGGCCGATAGCCTCATGAACCTCACCGAGGTCAACCAGCTTTCCGGCCGCTCCCTGCTCCCCATCGCCCAGCAGTGGAAACGGGGCAACCGGCCCGAGGACATCGCCGCCTGGCTCTCCGGCGCCTGCCCGGAGTTTGACGCCGAGACACGCGACACCCTCGCCCGCGACCTGTGCCCCCGCCTCAGCCGCTGGGGACTCCGCCACCTGACCCAGGCCGTCGATGCCGCCCGCGCCGACGCCGGCGACGAGGACAGCCTCACTCCCGACGCCCTCCTCAAGTCGTTCAGCCACCTCTCCGCCGACGTGCTCGGCGTGAAGGCGTAACACTCCAGCCACTACACCCGCCACACCACCGCACACACACATGAGCAAAAACAACCTCAAGCTCGCCCAGATTATCCGCCAGGAGGCCGAGCGCCTCCAGTCAGTATATGAGATCGCCACCGGAGACCCGGACGGCAAGGCAATCGCCGACGGGCTCGGTCACGACACCCCGGAACTGCTGCGCGTGCTGGCGCGCCTCGTCGAGGGCCAGACCGTTTACCGCGCCTTCGGCGCCCCCGGCAACTGGGGCTACGGCACGCCCATCGGCGACGCCCTCTTCGCCGCCATCCGCGACGGCTCCATCTCCACCGCTCCCGCCAAAAAATAACCACCCGATGAAAAAGCCCACCACCACCGAAGATCTCGAATACAAGATGCGGGCGCAGCTCGTGCAACTCTACGAAGCCGCCTGCGCAATCGACTTCCCCCGCACCTCCGACACGGACTTCCGCTCCGCCCTCCAGGCGCGCATCCGCCAGGGTTGCGCCGAACTCGCCAGCGAGCACGTCGCCAACGAGGGCCGGCTCATCACCATCGCGCAGGATGTGCGCCTCTACAAGGCCAGCGCCGGCGTCCGCAACCCCGACGCCAAGGCACTCGACTTCCGCGTCGAAATCCAAAAAACCCTCGGCATCTTCTTCCGCCTCCGCGAGGCCGTGGGCGCCGACACGAAGAAAGGAGGACGCTGACATGGCTCCCTCCGACAACGACCCCGCCACGCCCGGCCGGCACATCCACGTCGTCATGAGCAGCGTGTCACTGGCGCACCTGCTGCATGGTGTGTCCCCCGCGAACGAGGTGGAGACAGCCATCGCCTCGCTGGCCGTCACCCTCTCACGCCGCCTGCGCGAATCGGGCAGCGACAAGGGCCACTTCGAAATCGCGCTCGGTCCCGTGTGCCTCTCGCTTACCCTCTCGGCGCGCCCCAACCCCGACTTCACGGAAGGAGACTCCTGGTGAAAAAGACCCGTCCCCGCGTGCGCTGGATGGTCACGATCAACGGCCTGCCCGCCCGCGAAACCACGCTACACATCCCGTCGATCGGGCGGTGGCCCCATGTCTTTGTCCTGTGCGAACTCCCGCCCGTGGATGCGACCACATGGGCGGGCAAGCATGGCAAGCGCGACGCCCGCCGCGCCGCCGAGCGCACCCGGCGCTTTAACCGCTACGTGCGCGGCAAGACCGCGCTGGCCGGCGACTGGTTCTTGCGCGGCGCCTCCCCGCGGCTGGCGATCTTCGTCAGTCCCGTGACCGTGGACATCGCCCCCGTCTCAACCCTCACCCCCGCCGAAACGACATGAGCGCCGCCACCGAAATCCCCGAGCCGCTGCGCGCCGCCCTCGCGGCCATCGTGCAGGATGCCGTCGGCAAGCTGGTCGGCGACATCGTCAGCGGCCTGGTGCGGGTCGGCGGCCCGTCGGGGGCGGCCGGCGACGCCCTCGTCCCCGCCGCCCTGGGCGCCATTGCCAGCGTCGTGATGGCGCATTACGGCATCACCCCGGAGCAGATGCGCAGCCGTTGCCGCACGGCCACCCTCGCCGAGGCGCGGCACGTCTACTATCACCTCGCCGTCACCCTGACCCGGTACAACCACGACCTCATCGCCCGCGCCATCGCGCACGGCCGCTGCTCCTGCACCCACTCCGTCGACCGGATCGCCGGCCTGATCGAGGTGGAGAAGCGGCTCGCCGCCACCGTGGAAATGCTCCGCGTGCGCGCCACCCTCGCCCTCGCCGGCCTGCCCTCCGGCCACCCCGCCCGCTGACCATGCGCCGCTCTCGCAAAGACGATCCCGCCCAGTTGACCCTCTTCGCGTTCTCGCGGGTGGAGCGCACCGGCGTCGATGCGCAGGGCAACGCCACCTTCCGCGTCGTCCCGGAGGGTGTGCCGACGGAGTGGATTCGCCCTGCGCGCCTCGCCCGCGCCCTTGGTTTCAACGTGCGCACCATTTACGGCTGGATCGACTCCGGCATCATCCCGGCCGACAGGTGGGAACGCCGCGGCCCCAAGAGCATTTTCATTCTCGCCAGCGAGGCCGCCCGCCTCCGCGACACCAGCGAGAAGTAACCAGATACCCGATACACCATGATCCGCATATTCCAACAGCACGAAATCCATGCCGCCCTCGAACACGCCACCTCCGGCGGGCAGGCGCTGCACCTCATGTCCGGCCGCTGGGCATACCTCCGGCCGGACACCCCCGGCTGCTTCAAAGGCCGCCGCGAGATCGCCCACCTGTTCGATCAGGATAAAGCGCGCCTCGTCGCCACCGCTCGCCGGCTCGGCGTGCGCGTCATCCTCATCGAGCGCCCCGGCACGCAGCGCCAGCACATCGACCTGTGCGGCCGGCCGCTGGAGCGGGCGAAACAGGAGGCGAAATGTCCCCTCCGGCTCTGCCAGCGGGCGACACTGAAAATCGGCCTGCCGTGCATGATGGACATCCATATCCTCGCCGGCCTCACGCCGGCCTGCGAAGTGTGCGGCGCCGGCATCGGCATCGCCCGGATGCGCGAGGCATCGGGTTTCCGGCCCGTCGAGGGCGGGTTTTACATTTCCGACAACCTGGCCGCCGACCAGATCAGGCGGCTGCAAGACGAGATCGCCCGGCGCAACACCACGGTGAGCCACGGCTGAAAGCCGTTGGTCTCTAGCACTTGGTTGGGCCTCTTAATCTCTCGAAAAATGAACTACCTCGAACTCTCCAACAAAATCGCAGGAATCGAACCGGGCCAATGGTTCACCGTGGATCGCCACGAGCTGGAGCGTATCGCTCCAGCAATGTCGCTGCTCGGGTCGCTCGGCCCAACTTGGTCGCCAGCCGAGCGCATCATGGAAAACATCGTGGGCAGCGCCTACAACTTTCGATTCTGGGAGGACCCCGCGACGGCTCGAATCACTTTCGAACATCTCAAACATCCGCTGCGCGACGGACTGCGGAGCTACGTCTCGCCCGACCGTGCCGGCCTCTTCACTCGCACGCCGGACGGATTCTATCGGCCCAACACCTGATTATGGGAATGGCTGTTTGTATATTGGTAAAACATGCTAACGAAAAAATCATGAGCTACATCATCATCGCTGAAGTGGACACCCGCGGAGAAATGAACGTCGGCGGCGACAAGGCCAAAGTGCGGGCGCGGATGCTGGATGAACAGGATGGGATCATCACCTTTGACGTGCAGGGTGACTACGATCCCTCGGTGAAACGTGAGCGAGTGCTCGCCCTCTGCCAGACCTTGGTCGATGCCGGGTTTGTCGAGTTCAGCATTCGCCACAGCTACTGATTCCGCGTCACTGAAAAATAATTACGCGAAAGTTGCGAGAGATGCGAGACACGCGAATGCGTGTCTCTTTTTTTTGGCTAATCTCGGCTCATGAACGAGACCGGCACCGAAGCCAAGAACAACAACGGGAGGCGCGCCCCATGAGCACGCGGCGCGTGACGGACACGATTGCGCTCCACGAGGTCAGCGGCCTCACGATCTGCCGCGGCGGCGATCGCGTGGCCGTGTCGGCCGCGACGCCCGCCGGCCTCGTGCGCCTGATTGTCCCGCTCTCCGTCTGGACGGCCACCGCCCGCACTGACTGCGACAGCAACGGCAACCCCTGGCCTGCCCCCGCCGATCCCGCGATGGCCGAGGCGCGGCTCGCCGCCCTCGTGGCCGACGCCGGACCCGCCCCGGCGCCGAAGCCCCGGATTGCCTGGCCGCGCCGCAACCGCGAGGCCGATCTGGTCAAGGTCCGTGCCATCGCGGCAGAGATCGAGAATGGCTCCACCGCGCCGGTCTCCGTGCTTTGCGGCCGTCACGGTATCACGCCCGTCATCTATTACCGGCTCTTTCACCAGGTCTCCGGCGGCGCGCCCAGCCTCCGTGAGCGGGCGAGCGCCGCCATCGAGCAGTCTTACCAGGCGATCGTCGCCGAGATCGCCGCCGGCTCGCAGGAGAGCCCCGACGTGCTGTGCGTCCGGCACGGCATATCCCGCGATTGCTTCTACCGCCGCGCCCAGCGCGACGGCATCGACACGCGCACCCTGCGCAGCAAACCGGCAGCCATCCCCGGCGGCTTCGCCACCGGAGGTCTCATCCCCACCCCCACCATTCACCCCGCGCTTCTCCCCAAGCCCTGATCATCGTCCGTATCCACGTTGTCTGTATCCACACCGCCCGCACATGAACAAAGACCTCATCCTTAACTTGCTCCGGCAAGTCCTCACCTACGGCGGCACCGCCCTCACCAGCGCGGGTGTCGCCTCGTCGGAGGAGATTGCCACCGGGGCCGGCGCGCTCGTCACGCTCCTCGGCGTCGCCTGGACGATCGTCGCCCGCCAGCGCGCCAAGTCCGCGGCAGCCGTGCAGGCCGCCAGCCAGGCCGATCCCGAACACCACACGATCGGGATGCCGCCCGCCACGGAGCGCGACAGCGCGGAGATGGCATCGCCGGAGGCGATGGCCCGCAGGGCCGACCGCGGCGGGCGCCCTCTGGGCGGCCAAGGGAGCAATCTCATCCTCCTCGCTTTTGTCCTGCCGGCTCTGCTGACGGGCCTGCTCTCCGGATGTCGCACCGTTATCGCAACGGACGGCGCCGGCAACGTGACCTCGGAGACGCAGGCCGACTGGGACACGATCAACCACGCCACCCGGCTTGCCGCCAAGTACGCAATAAAAACCGTGCTCGATCGCTCCCCCGACTACGCGGAGAACGTGACGGCCGTCACCGACAGCATGTCGGCGCTCTTCTCCGGCCTGCCCACCGAGGAATCCCTCGCCGGCACGCTCGCCATCATCGCCCCCGATCTGGATGACGGCGATGCCGCGCTCCTGGTCTCCGTCATCCTCGACGCCTGGGAGCTTTACACGACGAAGACGGGCAACCCCGTCCTCATCCCGCTCGATGAAAACGTCCGCGCCCTCGTGGAGGCTCTCACCACGGGCATCGCCGACGGCATCGCCCTGCACCACGCCACCCTCCGCCCATGAGCGCCACCACCGCCATCAGCAACGTCGCCGCGGCAGTCAAAAGCGCCTTCGACTGGCTGCTCGAAAAACTCCGCCTGAAAAACTCGGCGAAGATGCAGGCCAACGCGGAGGCCCGCACCGATCAGGAAATCAAGGACAACGCCGGCAAGATCGTTGCCAGCGGCGACCTCGAAAAAATCCAGAAAGCCAACAGCGAATGAAACGCCTCATCCCCCTCCTCGCTGCCATCGTGCTTGTGCTCGGCCAGCCAGCCTGCACCAGCACGATCACGCCCACGCCGGTCACTCCCGCCCGCGCCTCCTATGATGGCGACAACCAAAACAGCGGAGTGCTCGCCATCGACCCCGCCGGTTTCGTCGTCACGCCCCGTTGGCGCGAACGCTACAACCTCGCCATCGCCCGCTACGGCGCCGACTGGCGGCCGACCCTCGCTCCGGATCACGGCGTCATCGCCCGCACCGACGGCACCTTCCTTGCCTCCCGCGAGGCGATGGAAAAGGCGATCGTCATGTTCTCCTGGCTGCGCATGGGCCGTCCGGCCTCCTCACCATGATCGCCGCTGTCTCCCCCCTGTATCCGTGGATCGTTACACTCCTCGCCGTCATGGTCGTGGGCTGGGCGCTCCTCCGGCCGGTCGGAAGCTCCGGGGAGGAGCGCCTCGCCGCATCAGTCACCTTCCGGGTGGTCCTTGTCGCCGCCACCCTTGCCGCCGCCGGCACCTGGCTGGGCTGGCTCATCTACGCCCTCCTCTCGTGACCGCACTTCGCACACACACTTTTCCGCGCCCGCTCCGATCAGCGACCAGGGGTATTCATCGGGGTGAAAACAGGGGCGGGCGCGGATCATCCCTCCCGGCCGTTGCCGGGCTTCTGCATCGATAAACGCCACGACAAACCTCCCCGGCCGGGTCCGTCCTCTCCTCCGGCCGGGGAGCAAATTTCCGCACCGCTCGTCATCACACATGCCCACCAACCTCCCGACTCCTCCCGCCAACTTCCTCTCAGACTGGTTCTGGGCTGCGATTGTATTCGCTCTCGCCGGGCTGTGGATCTGGAGCCATTTCCGCAAGCCGCCCAGGACGGAGCTGGAGCAGCCGGTGGAAGTCTCCCTGTCCAGTACGCCCGCGAGCAAGAACGCCATCCGGGCGCTCTTCGCCAAACAGGACGAAATGCGCCGGGAGTTCGAGCAGAAGCTGCTCGTGCAGCGATCGGAAATCATGGCGGCCATCGACAAGAACCGCGCCGAGCAACGGGAGGACATGCGGCAAATCTTCGACCTGTTGCGCGCCCTCAGCGCCGAAAGCAAGGCCACCGCCGCCCTGGTCGATCAGATCAACCGCCGGATCACCTGACCCCTTTTTCCTCCACCGTAACCACAATCCGAATACACCATGAACGGCACACAACGCGAACTCCGCTGGGAAATCCTCCGCCTCCTCTGCGCCCAGCATCCCGGCACCCTGACCGAGACGCAGCTCTATGACGCCCTCCGGGCGAACGACGAAAGCCTCACGAAGGCCGAGACCATCGTCGCGCTCACCGCCCTCGTCAACCACGGGCAGGCGCAGCGCATCCCCGGCGATCTCTACAAGCCCGAACGCTACCGCGTCACCAGCGACGGCAAGGCCACCTTCGAGTCTGCCTGACACCCTCCCCTCGTGGCCATCCACCAATCAAAAATCTACCGCGCCCTCGGCGGCGACCTGAAGCTCCTGGAAAAATTCTGCGAGCGGATGGACGCCGGCGACTCCGGCCGGGCTCTGGCGAACTGGATCGAGGAGTACGCTCACGACGCCCGCTCGCTCCCGGTCTCCGACCAGAACATCACGGATTTTCGCCAGGGCTACTTTGTCCGCTGGCAGGCGCGGCGGTCCACGGCCGCCGCGATCCGCGAGCGTGCCGCGGCGGCCCGGCAACTCGCCCGCGAGGCCGCAGCCGGCGGCGCGTCGATCACCGAGGCCGCGCAGTTGCAGGCGGCCGACATGCTCACCGAAGTCCTGGAGACCTTCGATGTCGGCATGCTCAAGGCCGCGCTGATCGAGAAGCCCGGCCAGTTTTTGCAGGTCGTCAAGACCCTCGCCGGCCTCGCCCGCAGCGAGAACGAACGCAAGGCCCTCGCCCAGCAGGCGGAGAAACTCGCCGCCGATCTCAAGCTCCGCGACGAGCAGATCGCCGATCTCCAGGAGAAACGTACCGCCGCGAAGAACAAAATCCGGGAGCAAATCGCCGCCCTGCAAAAAGCCCTCAACGCCAAAACCGGCAACGCCGAGAGCCGCCAGCGCATGATGGAGTCCATCGTCGCAACGATCGACTCCATGTGACCCCCCGATGATCGTCCCCCCGGCAAAACCACTCTTCCGCCTGCGCGACTACTCACGCGAGATCATCCGGGAGACGCTCCTGCGCATGTTTCTCATGCTCTGGCGCCGGCAGAGCGGCAAGACCACCACGCTCGCCCTCCGCGCCCTGCGCGAAATGGCCGCCCACGCCGGCCGCCTCATCACCTTCGCCAGCGCGTCTCTCCTGGTCGGCCGCGAAGTCATCGAGAAAGAAGCCCACCTCTTCCGCGAGATTCTCCGGCACGTCCAGGCGCAGCAGAAAAACCCCATCGTTGCCGAGGACGCCCACGGCCGCGACGTGCTCGCCGACGGCACCGACGACGACTTTGTCGATGCCTTCGAGTCGCGCCGCATGGTCGTCAAGCTCTGGCACGACAACACGGTGTATTCGCGCACGCAGGTCATCGCGCCCAACCCCGCCACCGCCCGCGGTTTTACCGGCTCGGTCATGATCGACGAGTGCGGCCTCATCGCCGACTTCCGCGGCGTCTGGGATGCCATGATCTACATCATGTCGTCCGACCCCTCGTTTACGTGCCTTCTGGCGACGACCCCGCCGATCGACGACAACCATTTCTCTCACGAACTCCTCTTGCCCCCGCCGGGCATGACCTTCGATGTCAACCCCGCCGGGCATTGGTATGAGTCGACGGCCGGCCTTACGATCCACCGCGTCGACGTTCACGACGGCATCGCGGCCGGCGCGAAGCTCTACCACCCCAAGACCGGCGCCGTCCTGTCTGCCGAGGAGGACCGCCGCCTCTCGCTCGACCGCGAGTCCTGGGACCGCAACATGGGCCTCACCTTCTCGGCCAGCGGCACGGCCGCTTGCTCACGTCTTGCGTTGGAGCGCGCCCAGTCGCACGCACTGTCGCCCTCCTGCATCGCCGTGGACGACGGCGAAGAGCCGCCCGCCGACTGGCTGGAAAATCTCCGCCCTGGTCTGCCCACCGCGCTCGGCCTCGACCTCGGCACGACCGAAGGCGAGAAGAGCAATCCAAGCTCCCTCACCGTCGCCCAGCACGATGCCGGCGCGATCCCCTGCCGCCTCGTCTGGCGTTGGAAAACCAAAGACCCGGCCATCGCCAACGCCCGCATCGAGCAAGTCGTCAAGGCCGTCAGCGCCCGCCTCGGCCGCGCCCCCCGCTGCCTCTGTATCGACGCCACGAGTGAACGCTATTGGGCGCTCATGCTTCAAGCCGCCCTGCGCCATCTCATCCAGGTCGAACTCGTCATCGGCAGCGAAACCCTCGTCCACCAGGGCCAGACGTTTACGATGAAGCAGTATACGAGCGACGGATACGTCAACGACCTGGACGACGGCCGCATCGCGCTCGCCGCCTGCCGCTGGCTCTTCGACGATCACCGCCTGGTCAGGAAAACGAAGGGCCGCTACGAGGCATCCGTCGCCTCCGATGGCTGCCACGCCGACAGCTTCGATTCCAACCGCCTCGCCCGCCACGGCCTCACCGGCGCCATCGCCGCGCCCGCCGTCGCGCAAGCCGTGTCCGTGCGCGTCGGATACGAGGGAGGATACCCGCTATGAATACCAGCCATTCCATTTCCGCCGATCTCTTCGAGTCCTACCGCCGCTACCGCCTCCAGCCGGTCCGGCAGCTCAACCCCCTCACGCTGGCCCACATCCTCGACGAGTTTTTTTGGGGCCAGCCCCGCGAGGCCGCCCTGCTCTGGGACAAGATCGAGCGCCGCGACGACCGCGTGCGCACCGCCGTCGCCAAGCGCAAGCGCGCCGTCTCCGCCCTCAACTGGGAGATCATCACCGACGACGACAGCCCCGAAGCCACCACCCAGCGCGCCGATCTCGAATACTTCTGGGGCAACCTGCGCGCCACCGACATGCGCTGCCGTGACATGACCGGCGGCGTGGACACCTACATCCGCCAGGTCATGGGGGCGATCGGGTTCCAGTACGCCACCCACGAGATCCTCTGGCGGGTGTCTCCGGGCGGCCGCTACACGGCGGAACTCGTCGCCGTGCCCTTGTGGTATTTCGAGACGGAGAGCGGCCGCCTGCGCCTGCTCCGCGAGCCCGGCGCCAGGGAGGGCGAGGATCTCGATCCCCGCGGCTGGCATGTGTGCGCCAGCGAGGAGAGCCCCCTGCACGAGGCCACGGCCATCGCCTACACCTTCAAGGTCACCCCCCTCGCCGACTGGGCGCTCAAGTGCGAGAAATTCGGCATCCCCTGGACCGTCGGCAAAACCAATGCGCAGCCCAACTCCCCCGACTGGCACGCCTTTGCCCGCGCCGTCGGCGGCCTCGGCAACAACTGCGCCATCGTCACCAACAACGAGAGCAGCGTCGAGATAAACGCCTCCGCGGCCGGCGGCGAAGGCCCGCACCCCGCGCTGGTGGACCGCATGGATCGCGCCATCGTCTCCCTCTGGCTCGGCGGCGACCTCGCCACCATGTCGCAGGAGGGCGGCGCCAACGGCTCCAATCCGCAAAAGGCCGGCGGCGACGCCCTGCTCGGCGGCGACATCAAGTTTGTCACCGCGCAGGCCGAGGCACTCTCGAAAAAAGCCCTGGAACTCATCCACGGCGCCGGCGTCACTCCCAAAGCGCACTTCCGGCTGATCGCCGAGGCCGACACCGACACCACCCGCGAACTCAGCGTCATCACCACGGGCGTCAACCACGGCGTGGGCGTGTCCGTGGCGCACTTCCGGGAAAAATTCGGCCTGCCGGCGCCGGCCTCCGGCGAGGAACTCCTCAGACCCGCGACTCCTGGCGCGCCGGCGGCCGCTCCCGCTCCGTCCGCCGCCTGGAACTCCGCGGAGCGTGCGGACCTCGCCGCCCTGGCCCGCGCCAACGCGCAGGATCTCGCCCCGCTCGCCGCCCGCATCGCCGCGCTCGATGCTGCAAAAACCCCGGAGGCCCTCGCCGACGAACTCGCCGGCCTCCTCCGCGACTTCCCCGCGCTCGCCTCGCAGACCCTGCGCAGCGATGCCGCGGCCAACACCCTCGCCGACGCCGCCGAGGCCGCCGCCCGCGCCGGCCTGAAAGCGGCCGGAAAAACCCCCGAAACCCGCGCCCGATGAAAACCGCCCGTAAAAGGCCGGTTTCCCCGGCCCCCCTCGACGCCCGTCTTTCGTGCCCGACCCCGGAAATCGGGGCCGCAAGGCGCACGCAAGGCGCTTCCCGGCGACCGACCGAGAGGAGGCATTATGCCTGATCCCTCCGCCTCCGCCGTTGCCGGCCCCAACGCCGCGGCCGTCGCCCGCCTCTCAGGCAAGGCGATCGCGCCCACCGATCTCGACAGCGCCGAGATCGCCGGTCTCCCGCTGGCGATCCGCGACCGCTCCTTTTTTTCCGCCAAGGTTTTCCAGGCGAAAACCCTCGGCTCGATGAAATCGAAGCTGATCGACCTCCTCGAAATGGACCCGGAAAAAATCTGGCTCGGCCGCGCCGGCTTCATCGCCGACATGCGCATCGAGCTTGGCGCCGATCCCGGCGACTCCGGCCGGCTCACCGACACCACCAGCCTCAACCGCCTCGGTCTCATCCACGACATGCAGGTCGAGGACGCTTTCTCCCAGGCGCGCTGGTCGGCCGGCCAGGACCCCGCCATCCTCGACCGGTTCCCGTGCCAGGAACTCATCCGTGGTCGCGACGCGGAAAACCCCCGCGACTGGAAAGCCCGGTTTGTCGCGGCCGGCGGCAAACTCTCCCGCTCCGGCCGCATGATCGCCCGCAAGGACGATCGCGTCTGGACCAGGATTTCCCGGTTCGGGAATCCCTGGACGCCCTTCGATTATGGCTCGGGCATGGAGCTGATCGACATCGACCGCGACGAGGCCGTCGCCGAAGGCGTCATCGCTCCGGACGTCACCGTAAAACCGCAAACCGCCGCCCGCGCCCGCGAGGTGGAAATGTCCCTGCGCAACATTTCCGACACCGAGCGCGACCTGCTGAAAGACATGTTTCCCGCCGCCGTTTTCGAGGGCGGCAAGGTCACGTACACGCCGCCCGGCACAACCCCGCATACGTCATGATCCTCGCCACCGTCAACGTCGCCGACACCGCCTCCCCCCGCCTCCGCCAGGTTGCGCGGAAGCTCTCCGACCGCCGGCCCCTCATGGCCCAGCTCGGCAAGCAACTGGAGAAGGACACCCGCCTCCACTTTCTGGAGCGCGAGCGGACCACGCCCAACAAAAAGGGCTGGCCCCGGCAGCACCTCTGGCGGCAGATCGCCACGGCCACCGCCCTCGCCGCCGTCACCAACGACAGCGCCACCGTCACCATCTCGCATCCGGCGATCCGCGCCATCGCCGAGGGCGGCACGTTCACGCATCCGACCAAAAAATACGCCATCCCCCAGCGTCCCGAAGCCGCCGGCATCAATCCCCGCTCCGGCGCGATCCCCGGTCTCTTCGTGCTCGTCGCCAAACGCGGCGTCTATCTCGCCAAATGGGGAAACACCGCCTTCAAGGGCGCGGCTGCTCGCACCGGCCGCCGCATGGCCACCTCCACGCCGGCCGCGGAAAACGCCAGGCGCCTCACGATCTACTACAAGCTCGTCAAAACCATCACCCGCCGGGCGGACCCCGACGCCCTCCCCTCCAACGCGAAACTCCAGGAATCCGCCGGCCGCACCGTCACGGCGTATTTCGCCCGCATCGCCGCCGCCTGATCCCGCCGCTCATGAAAACCACCGACGCCCTCTCCACCTCTCCCGCCTGCCTCGCCCTCGCCACCAATTCCGCCGACGGCTTCATCCCCCTTGCCGGTTACGGTCGCCACCCCAACAAGGCCGGCCTGCAAGTCCTCGACATCGAGGCCGCCGTCCTCATGCAGGCCGCGCACGACACCGCCCGCGCCCGCCGGGGCGAGGAAGCGGCCTCCATCCCGATCTACAAAGGCCACCCCGACAGCCCCTCGCTTGCCCAGACCCCCGGCCACGACGACACCACCCGCTACGGCCGCATCCTCGAACTCGACGCCCGCGAGGAGGCCCTGTTCGGCAAAGTCGCCTGGAACGCCGGCTACGACCCGAAGACGGAGGCGAAAAAACTCTTCGTCTCCCCCGGCTGGGCGTATCGGCAAAACGACGACGGCACCATCACCCCCGTCAAACTCCTCTCCCTCGGTCTCGTCCCCAACCCCAACATCGCCGATGCCCCCGCCGTCAACGTCGCCGACGGATCGGCAGAAAAAACCTCTTCGGGCAATTCCGCCCACACCGACACCATGAAAAAAGAACTCGTGATCGCTCTTCTCAACGCCCTCGGCCTCACCACGGCCGCGGACGCCACCGACGAGCAACTCAACACCGCCCTCGGCTCCGCCGCGGGCAAGGCGAAGGAGCTTTCCGACGCCAACACCGCGGGCGAGGCCGACAGGGCCAAGGCCGCTGCCGATCTCGCTGCCGTCAACAGCGCCGTCGAGACCGCCAAAGCCGCCACGGCCGCCGAACGCGCCGCCCACATCAACACGATCCTCACCCGCGCCATCGCCGACGGCCTCATCACCGTCGCCGAGCGCGGCGCCTGGAACACAAAGCTCGCCGTGGCCGCGGACCTGCAAGCCGCCTACGGTGAACTCGCGGCCAAGGAGCCCTCGATCAAGACGCAGAGCCAGCTCCCCGGCCAGGCCGCCTTCAACGCCGCCCAGCGCGAGGACACCGCCAAGGCCGAGCGTATCCGCGCCAAGGCTCACGAGCTTCAGGCCTCCAACCCGTCCCTCCACTGGTCCACCGCCTGGGAGCAAGCCTCCAAATCCGTCACCTGAACCGGAAAACGTAACCGGTTCCCAACTACAAACTGCCAACTACAAACTTCAAATTCCAGACCGTCATGAATCCTGACCAATCCAACACCAAATACGGCCCCCTGCCGTTCGTCGCCACCGCGGCCATCGCCCGCACCCGGCTCGTCAAGCTCGTCAACAACGCCGGCAATCCCGCCGTTTCTCCCCTCGCCGCCCTCACCGACATCCCGGCCTTCTATACCAACGAAGCCGTCGACAACGCAGGCGGCATCGTGGACGTCAACCCGCTCGATCCCCAGCGCAACCACCGCCTCTGGCTCACCGGCGCCGCCAATCCCGGCGACGTCCTCGTCTCCGACGGCGCCGGTGGCGTCAAGGTCCTGCCCGCCGCGGCCGGCACCTACGTCCGCATCGGCATCGCCGAGGAAACCGGCGTCGACGGCCAGATCATCCTCCTCCGCCCCCACCTCACCGGCCTCCTCCAGACCGTGGCCGCCTGATCCGGAGCCCGTCCTCCTGCCGTATCCAATTATCCATTCACAACCTGATTTTTAACTCTTCATCAAAATGCCTTCACGCCTCTCTACCATCGTCTCCAAGAGCACGATCCAGGAATACGCCCAGGGCGCCGCGCAATCCGCCGCCGCCCCTGTCGCCGACTTCCTCGCCCCGACCGTCGAGGTCGCCAAACCCATCGCCTACTACAAGGTGTATGACGACAAGCGCCGCTTCCGCGTTCCCAACACCCGCCGCGCCATCAACGGTCGCGCCGTCGAAATCGGCTGGGAAGCCACCGACGCCCAATACAACTGCTCGCCTCACGCCCTCGACGTGCCGGTCGACATCATCGAGACCGACGACGAGAACACGATGGAGAACAGCCTCCGCGAGGCCGCCGATCTCGGCGCCGCCGTCGGCTCCCTCTCCCATGAGAAGGAGACCATCGACACCGCCCTGCAACTCCTCACGCCCGGCCTCGCCAACCTCGATTTCGCGGCCGATGCCGACGTGATCGACCAGATCGACGAGCGCATCATCCAGGTCATCAAGGCCGCCCGCTACGGCTCGCTCCTCGGCGTCCGCATGCTCTTCGGTCCGACCTTCTTCCGCCGCCTCAAGAACCACAAGAGCGTCAAGGGCCGCTTCCTCGGCGCCGGCAGCAAGAAGGAAGCCGTCAACCCCACCATCGACGACCTCCTCTCGCTCTTCATCGCCAAGCCCGAGATCAAGCTCTCGATGATGGTGGCCGATGAAGCCCCCGAGGGCAAACCCGCCGACGTGGACTTCCTCCTGGACGAATCGCTGATCGTCTTCGCGGCCAGTTCACACCCCACGCGCCATGATCCGTCCTTCATGAAAACCTTCCGTCTGCGCGGACGGTGGATGAAGCCCGGCACCTACGCCCGCGACGACGGTCGCGTCGAGGTCGCCAAGCTCGACTGGTCGCACGACGTGAAGATCACCAACACCCTCGCCGCCCAGCTCCTCAAGATCGAGCAGCCCGCGCCCGCCCAGGGCTAAACCTCATTGGCCTCATGGGGCCTTCCGCCCCATGAGGCCCATCCCCCGTCAACCACATGTCCTGGAGAACAATCACCGAAGACGATCTGCGCACCGTGCTCACCGGCACGGAAATCGACAGCGTGCGCACCGTGGCCCTGGAAGACGGCGCCGGCGATCCCGTGCCCGGCACCCTCGCCAACGTCGTGCAGACCGTCCGCGGCTACATCGCGGGCTGTTCGCGCAACACCCTCGGCCCCGCCGGCACGCTGCCCGAGCAACTCGTCGGCGACGCGATGGTCATCGCCCGTCACCGGCTCCTCACCCGCTTCCCCGAGGTCGGCCTCCTCAGCGACGGCCGCGTCAACGAATACAACCAGGCCATGACGGCCATGCGCGACGTGGCCGCCTGCCGCATCTCCGTGGAGGCCCCGCCCGTGGCCGGCCCGGAAAAAATGCCCGCCGGCGCCGGCGCGATCCTCGTCAGCCACACCCCCCTCAACTTCACCCGCGACAAGACCTCGCTCCTCTGACCATGCAAAAACTCTCGCAACTCACCACCCACGCCGCCGGCCTCATCGACGCCATCCCGCTCCTCGCCGGCAAGGGCATCACCGCGATCTGCGAATCCAGAGGCAACATCGTCTCGATGGTCAAACAGGCGGTGGGGAAACTCGGCCTCGCCGTGATCGTGCTCACCCCGGACGCCGAGCCCCTCACCGCCTCCATCGACACCACCATCCGCATCCGCCCCCGGATCGTCGTCGAAGTCGTGGAAAACGGCGGCATGAACAAAACCGGCCTCGCCGCCCTCGATGTCGTGGCGGAACTGCTCCCCGTCCTGCACCGGGCGCCCAACGGATTTCAACCCGCCGGCCAGCCCCGCCGCCCCGGCCTCCACGAGATCACCCTCGACCCGAAAGTGCCCTACGAACTGGTCCCCGACGACATGCTCGTCGTCTACCACGTCAACACCTCCACCGAGATCACGCTCTCCCGGAGCCCCGCGGCTCCCGATCCCGCTCCGTAACAAATTTCCCGATACGTCGGGATTCACGCCAACCGCCAACACACACACTGCCATGCCGCTCAATCCTGAAACGCTCCATCACACGACTGCCGACCTCGTCGGCACCGTCCAGCTCCTGTTTTCCGCCGGAGCCACCACCCGCGCCCAGGCGCTCGCCCGAGGCTACCTCGACATGGGCTGCTTCAACGGCGCCGAGTTCAAGGCCGAAGTCGCCAAGACCGAAGTGATAAAATCCTACCGGGGCCGGTCCTTCCTCGCCCGCAACATCCCCGGCATCATGAAGCACGGCTACGATCTCGCCACGAACGAGTTTTCCGACGCCCGCAAGATCCGCTTCGCCCTCCTCGGCGAGGACACCGATCCCTTCACCCAGCTTGCGCTCCCTGCCACCGAGGTCGATCCGCTCGTCTTCAGCGTCCAGGCGCCGGCCATTCACAACCTCTGGTATCCCGTCACCCGCACCACCGGCGGCGTCACCCGGCAAATCCGCGAGATCGAGGCGCTGACCTTCCCCGACCTGGTCGAAGGCGTCGACTTCATCGTGGACCCCAAGCTCGGCCTCGTGCGCTTCATCAACGCCGCTGCCCTGCCGGTCGCCGAGATCGCGCCCACCGTCACCGCCCCCGCCATCACCGGCGCCGATCACCCCCTCGGTCTGAAAGCGGTCAAGCCGCTCACGCGGGGCTCCTACAGCGGCTATGCGCGCTTCCTGATCTGGGACGGCAACGAGCAACAGCCCCTCGTCATGGATCATCAGGATTTCTCCTGCGAACTGTCCCTCTCCGGCCCGCCCACCATCTCCCGCGACTCCCTCAGCGAGCTCAAGATCCTCGTCACCATCACCCACGACCAGGGCCTCGTTTATTACAGGGACTGACCGGAGGACCAGAGGCCGGAAACCAGAGGCCGGAAAAACACCATGCAAATCTCACCCGATACTCTCCAGCCCGTGCCGCCCGGCACCGCGCCCGCGCTCGGCGCGGCCTCCGGCACGATTGTCATCTACGGCGTGGCGGCCGTCGAGCTGCGGCTCTACAAGCCCGGCGCGGCCGAGCCGCTCGTCACGCTCGATGCGTGGACGCCCACCCCGGCCACCGGCGCCTACACCGCCACGCTCACCCTGGAGCAGGCCGACGCGATCCTCGCTGCCGGCCCCACGCTCCACGCCAGCGTCAACGGAGGCCCGCCCTTCCAAGTCAAAAACTCCGGGAGTGCCACCGGCCCCTCTAACCCAGGCTCCGGCGGCAGCAACCCCGGCCCCGGAGCCGGCTACTACACCAAAGACCAGGTCGACCAGCTCATCACCGACATCGTCGCCCCGGCCGGAGGCACCTACGCCCTCACCGGCCCCGGCGGCCTCCGCGCCGTCCACGTCCGCCGCGCCGACGGCAAACTCATCCCCGTCGTCGGAGCCGGCACCGATGACGCCCCCGCCATCGCCGCCGCTGCGCCCGTCACGGAAGCGCAACCCGAAGCATAAGCCAGCCACGTCATGAGAAAAACACTACTGAAACACTCTGCCTTCTGGCTTCTGGCCTCTGTCTTCTGGCTTCCGTCCTCTGCCCTGGCCCAGGCGGTCCCCGCCGCGCAAACGACCGCCGTCATGGTCAACGACGCCGGCGTCGTCGTCTGGCCGCCCAACTTCGCCGGCGCCAACCTCACGCCCGCCCTCGCCGGCAAGCTCGACAAGGTGACGGGCTCCGGCAGTGAGCGCGCCTACACGGTAAATCTTGTCGGGAGCCAGGCGATGCTCATCATCTCGACAAGCGCCACGACGGGCAACCTCGTCAAGCGGTCCACGGAGGGGCATATCCTGTTGCCGGCCACCGCGCCGACCAATTCCATCCATGCGGCCAGCAAGGGCTACGTCGATGCCCGCACCCCGCAGCCGGCCTTCATGGTCTGCACGATCCAGCTCAACACCGCGCCCGGCGATGCTTACACGGATTTCGAGTTCAAGATCACCATCTCGAATTTCGGCGAACACACGCCGTTTACGGACCTGTATCTCTACTATCACAGCCCGGACCCCGGCCGCACCGTCGTCACCGGACAGGTTGGCCCCGTGCCCTCCGTCTGGTTCGTGGATAGCCAATACACCGACCCGCGCCGGCTCCGGAAGCAGAGCGCCACGCAGTCCATCTGGACCATGCGGACAAACAGCAACTCGCGCATCGCCTCCGTCATGATCGCCGTCCCGGTCGACAGCGTCATCCGCCCGGACAACGCCGCGCTCGTCGTGGAGTACCTGCGCTTCACGCCCACCGATCACGAGCGCGATGCCGGCGGACGCTCCGTCTGGCGCATGGTCGAGCCGTCCTGGCGCACCGTCATGCCCACCCCGTAATCGCCCGCGATGACACCCGACACCATGCTCACCTGCGCCAGCCTGCGCGATGCCCTGAAGACCCTCGCCCGATGCCCGGAGATCGAGCGCATCCGCGCCGAAAACCGGGTGCTGCGACGCACCCTCGATAACTGGATGGGCGGCTCGCCGGAGGGCCGCCTCGATCATGCCGTGGACGTAGTCTGCGCCCTGATCGTCGTGGAGACAGCCAACGAAATCCTCTCTGCCACGCCACCGCCGGCTGACACGGGCACGCCCCGCGACAACACCCCCGGCGACGACGCCATCATCTCCTGACTTTCCCGTCTCCCGGCGGGCAATCCGGGTATCCAAACCAACACCACATAAATACCATGAAAAAAATCATGATCATCATCCCGGCTCTCGTCTTTGGCGCGAGCCTCGCCATCGCCGCCGAGCTTTCGGACTTCGCGCAATCCATTGCCGACCTCCAGGCCTCACGTGTCGAAGTGAACAGGCTGCCGACCAAGACCCGCGCCGACCGGCTTGCCCGCCAGGCCGCGATCGACGCCTGGGACGCCGCCAATGCCGCCACCGTCGAAGCCGCCATCCCGCAAATCGACGCCCTCATCGCCGAGCGCCCCAACCTCGGCGGCTTCGTCATCTGGTATCATCTGGGCCAGAAAAACAAGGACGCCACTGCCGCCAAAATCGCGTGGCAGCAAAACCCGGAAGACAGGGCGCTCGCGGCCAAATTGCTGGCCGTCTCCTCGCACGCGCACAACTACATCCGTCGCTATGCCACCGCCGCCGAAATCGCGGCTCTCCCCGGCTCATCCGGCGTAAGCTTCGCCACTGCCGTCGTCGGACGCGCCGCCGAACTCGGCCAGCCCGAACTGGTGACGGACTACTACACGCGCTGTCTCGCCAAAGGTCTCATCACTACCGGCTACAACGCATGGTTTGACCAAAAGCTGATCGACCTCGCCGCCGCCGGCAAGGAAGCGGAGGGAGTCCGGCTCGCCCGCGTCGAAGCCCTCGCGGTCAACAAGCTCAAGACGACTCCCGCGCAGGAGGCCCGCCTGGTCAAACTCCGCGCCGCCGGCAAACTCTCGGGCGAATAACCGCCGCCCTGCACCTGCACCGCCACCGGGGGGCGGCGCTCACCCGCCGCCCCCTCCACCACAGACCCGCACCCGCCCACCATGAGCAAGACCACCACCGCCCTCGCCACCGCCGCCCTGGCCGCAGCCGGCATCGGAGGCTACATCGCCACCGACGCCCTCCTGGACGATCATCCCGCGCCCGTGTCCCTTGTCGCCGTCGCCGACGCACCTGCACCGGCCGGAAAGGAGACCTCCATCTTCGATGACATCGACAGGAAGCTCGACCCCTTCCGCCACATCGACGCCATCGTCAAGCCTCCGCCCCCGCCCATCCCGGCCAAGGTGCTGGAGAAAGCCATTGCCGCGACCATCCCCGACCAGATCATGGCCGAGGCAATCGCCAGGGCCATGATCGCCCGCGAAGCGCTGGTCGGCAAAAGCATCGCCGGCATCAACAGCCTTGTGCCGCTCATCCCCGAGGCCGCGCCCGGCCTCCCCGTGATCGAGCAGGCGCAACGCCTCTACACCATTCTCAAGCGCGCCGGCCTGCGCACCATCCCCTACTACGCCTCCGGCTCCCCCGCCTGGGTGCGCTGGCGGCAACTCCTCGCCGATCCCCTCGCCACGGACGCCGACTGGATCGCCTTCTACCAGTCTCTCTCCACCGCCGCCCTCGCCTGATCACCCAACCCATGAGCGCCGAATCACCGCCCGATCGCATAATGACCATGACCCGCGAGGATCTCGAAGCCTACGCCCGCGCCCTGCGCAACGAGGTCGAGGTGCTCACCGCCCGGATCGCCTCCCTGGAGGAGTGGGCTCCCCCTTTGCCGAAGCGCTAGTCGTTCATGCGGGGGAGGGCGCGCTATCGGCACGCCTGTGAATCGCCCTCCCCCTTTCTCCGCCGCCTGTATCCAATTCTTAATTATTAATTCTTAACTCTTAATTTTTCCTCCCGTGTCCGAAACACTCAAACAGCGCACCCGGCGCCACCCTCTCTCTCTCCCGCTGGGAGACATTACCTCCGTCGACGTCCGCCGCATGCAGGCCAAGCCCGCCCGCGAGTTCCTGCTCGCACTTGCGTATCACTGCATCAACAACCCCGCCTCGCTGGAGGTCCTGCTGGCCAATCCCGCCGGGTTGCCCGCGATCCTCATGAGCGCCTTCGACCTCGTCGAAAGACTCATCACCGCCAGCACCGGCCTCACCCCCGAACAGATCGACGACCTCGATCTCGCCGACCAACTGGAGATCATCCACATCGCCCTCCGGCTCAACACGGGGGACGAGCTAAAAAAATCATTGGCCGGAATCGGCAGCATGCTCAAGGACCTGTTCGCGATTCCGGCTTCCTTCACGCCCGGCTCCACCGTGACCGTTGCCACGCCCGGCGCGATCAGGCCGCCGAACTGGAGGCCGCCCTTCGAGAGTCCGAAGAATCCTGGGGACTCGCCTACACCCGCCTCGTCGAATGGGGATACGGCGCCGACTACCTCGACCGCTGCACCCTCTTCGACCTCGACCTGATTATCAGGCAAGCGGCCGCCGTCTCCGAAAAGCGTGCGGCCGACATGCGCCGCGCCCGCCGGTAATCAGCCATCACAAGGCCCAGGGGCTGCGTCCCTCCCGGCGGCAACGCTCGTTGTGATACCTGTTCTGCAAATGCGCCCCGATACCCCATGCCAGCGCGAACAACCCGACAGTCACGCCGATCACCACGCTCCGGAACTCCGGATAAACCGCGAATGCGACAAAAAATCCGGAGACCAGCAACACCAGCACCAGCCCTGCCAAAAAGGATTTCATGAGCGGGAACAATCTCGAAATTAACGTCAAGGTCAACGCCGATACTGCCGGCGCGGACCGCACCGCCAACGCCCTCTCCGGCCTCCAGCAGCGCCTCGGCCCGCTCGCTGGCCTGTTCTCGCGCAACGCCCTCGCCGCAGACCGCTTCAAAACCTCCATCAGCAACGGCGACGTGGCCATCCGCAAATGGGGCGCGCTCCTTACCGGCGGCGCTCTCCTCGGCGCCCTGCGCCAGCTCGGCCAGCAGGCGACCCAGTTTGACGCCCAGCTTGCCGCTTCCGGCCAGACGGCGGGCCAGACCGGCGACTCCCTCATCGAGCTCGGCCGCTCCGTCAACGCCGTCCGCGAGTCCGTCCGCACCGCCGCCACCCCGTTCGCCTCCCTGCTCGCCCCGGCCCTCAAGACGGGCGCGGAGGCGGCCGCCGCCCTCTCGCAAAACCTCGGCGGCGTCGGCGTCGCCGCCGTCGGTCTCGTCGCCGTCCCCGCCATCATCAACAAACTCGGCGAGACGGCGATGGCTGCCATCAACCCCGTCCGCACCCTCGCCGTCTCCCTCTCCGGCCGCTCCTTCTCCGAGATCCACGCCCTCAACACTCGCCTGCTCCAGACACGCGGCTCTTTCGGCGCGATGGCTACCCTCGCCAAAGGCGCCACCCAGTCCCTGAACGGCTTCGCCACCGCCGCCATCACCGCTGCCGGTCCGCTCGCCGTCCTCTTCGGCGTCTACGCCATCGGCAAGACCGCCGCCGATCTCTACGTCAATTCGGTGGAGGCGGCTGCGCAGCGCCACCAGGACGCCCTCGACAAGATCTCCATCGCTACGGCCACCTTCTACGCCAAAGTCGCCCAACTCCGCGACAAGGCCGGAGCCAGGACCCTGCTCCCCGACGCGCAAAAGGGACTCGCCGAGGCGGAGGCAAAGCTGAAGGAGTTCCGGGCTCAGTTCTCCTCCACCTTCGTAGAGGGCGGCACCACGAAAGGCCGCCTGTATATGTCCGAAGTGGAGGCATCCACGTACGGCACCCTCCGCAGGGAGGTGCAGCTGCGCCAGGCCATCGTCGACAGGCTCACCGATGCGGAGCGCATCCAGGAGACCATTTCCCGCAACGACTCCGCGGCCGCCGCCGACGCCGAGAAGGCCCGCATCGACGCCCTCGTCGCCAAGCTCTCCGAACTCAGGGACCTCGCCGCCGATCTCGACTTCCAGAAGCTGTCACCGCAGGGCCAATACGCCGCCCTCGGGATGCAGATCGACGCGCTCAAGGGCAAACTCGCCACGCTCCCCGCGCCCGACCCCGACAGCCGGGAGGCCGTCAACCGCCACCTCGCGCAGCAGCTCGACCTCCAGACCCAGATCGCCAAGGCCGAGGCCGACCGCGCCCGGATCACCAAACAGCTCGATACCGATGCCAAGGCCGCCACCGCAAAAGACCTCGCCGCCCGGCAGCAGCTCCAGCAAAACATCCTCGACCAGATCACCCGCGAGCGCGAGCTGATCGCGCTCCGCGAGGATATTTCACCGGCCCAAAAGGCGGAGGAATATGCCAAACTGCTCACCCGTCAGCAGACCACGCTTGCCGAGGTCGTCCGGCTCAAAAAAGAGGAACTCGCGCTCGCCGCCAACCCGCTGGATCGCGCCCGCATCCAGGCGGAAATCGACGCCGCGCAGCACGAGATCGACAACCCTTCGCTCGCCACGAAGCCCGCCCAGCCGAAGATCACCACCCTGCGCAGGTCCGTCGCCGGCATGGACGCCGGCACCGACGGCCAGCACTTCCGCAGCATCGGCGAGGGCCTGGAAGGCGGCCTGCTCTCGCAAATCCAGCAGATCGGCACCGAGGGCGACATCGTGGCGGCCGGCCTGCAAAGCGCCTTCGGCTCGGCCATCTCCGGCATCTCGCAAGGTATTCAGGGCCTCATTACGGGCACGCAGACCTGGGGGCAGGCGTTGCGCAACATCGGCGGTTCCATCCTCAACGGTGTCATCAGCGCGATCGCCGAAATGTTCGCGCAGTGGATCGCCGGCGAGATCGCCCGTTTCACCCTGGAGACCGTCCTCGGCCAGAAGCGCAAGGCGGAGAAGACGGGTGAACTCGCCCTCAACACCGCCAATGCCGGCGCGCAATGTGTCGCGCAGATGGGGCCGTGGGGACTCGCCGCCTTCGCCGCGTCGATGGTCGCCATCATGGCGATGTCGGCCGCCATCGCCGGCAGCTTCGCCACCGGCGGCCTGATCCGAGGCGCCGGCACCGGCACCAGCGACAGCAACCTCATCCGCGTGTCGGATCAGGAATACGTCATGCGCGCCGCCGCCGTGGGGAAATACGGCGTCGGTTTCATGGATGCGGTCAACACCGGCGCGCTCGATCTCGCCGCCGGCGTCAACGCCATCCCGGCTCCGCTGGCGCAATCTCCCGCCGCGGGCGGCTCGCAGGCCGCCGGCAGCGCCTTCGCGGCTTCCCCGCAGGGCGCCCGCGAAACCAGCCTCACCATCATCCTCGTGAGCAGCGAAGAGGAAGCGGAAGTCGTCCGGAAAAATGCCGACGGCGACGCCCACATCCTCCGCGTCGTCAAGGGCGGCAGAACCACCCTCGGCCTCCGCACCTGATTTTATTGCCGATCCGATCCCATGATTCACCCGATCAACCACCAGGGCTCCGCCCTCCTCATCATCCTCGACGAGCCCAACTGGGCGACACGCCCGAAGCTCACCCGCGAGGTGCAGACCGGCATCCTCACCCGGCTCGATGCGGGCGAGAGCCGGCGCCCGGAGCACACCCTTGCCCGGCACACGCTGACTCTCGCCTGGGACATCGAGACCGCCGACCTCGACAACTGGGAAGACGTGTTTGCCCAAAACCTCGCCGACGCCCTCGTCGCCCTGCCCGTGCCCTGCGACCGGCTCCTGCGCGATGACTACCTCGCCGCCCGCCTGTTCGACGCCGCCTGGACGCTCGTGATCCCCGCCGACGGCGCGCCGCCCTCTGTCGTGGCCACCGCGCAGCTCGACGCCAACCCGGCGCTCGTGCCGGC
This sequence comes from Opitutaceae bacterium TAV5, assembly GCA_000242935.3. NCBI lineage: Bacteria > Pseudomonadati > Verrucomicrobiota > Opitutia > Opitutales > Opitutaceae > Opitutaceae bacterium TAV5. The sequence continues at coordinate 6,941,598 of CP007053.1, read as the reverse complement.
CACGGCCACGCTCGCGCCTCTCCTCGTCGGCAAACTCAAGGCGCGACCCAAATTCCGGGGCATCACCGCCGATGGCTCCAGTGTCTCGCTCACCCTCCTGGAGGAGTCGCCCGCCCGCTACGCCATCCGGCTCCCCGCCCGCCAGGCCATCCCCGACAACTGGCCCGCCATCCTCGAAGCCAACTGGGCGTACGCCGTCGAGACCGCCACCATCGACACCATTGAAAAAAAGACCATCGGGCGCGGTCGCCTCCCCGCCACCGATCTCACCGAGGCCCCCCCGCGCCAGACCCTTGTCCATACCCTCACCCTCGGCTCGCGGGAGGAGATCTCCGCCCTGCTCGACTTCCACCACGCCCGCGCCTCCACCGCGCAATCCTTCCTCGCCCTCTCCCCGCAATTCCCCGACCGGCCCCCGCGTCGTCACCGGTTCACCACTACATCACTGGAGATCACGTTTGTCTCGCAGGAAATGGCGGAGGCGAAGATCGCCCTCACCGAGGCCCCCGGCGAAGCCTCCGCCCTGGCCGCCGCGGAACCCGTCCGCGCCCACCTCTACACCTTCACTCTCCGCATCCCCGGCCTCGCGCAAAACCAGCTCCCCGTCTGGCGCTATACCGACTGGGAGACCGACATCACCTTCGAGGGCGCCACCTGGCTCGGCGACACCCGGTCCCTCATCGAGCACGACACCATCACCCGCACGGCGGACCTCTCCGACCCGGCCCTCAAGCTCACCCTCTCGGCCAACCTCCCGCAAAACCCGCTCTCCCTGCTCGCCTCCGGCGAACTGGAGGCCCCCCTCCAGATCGAAATCCATGCCTGCCGCCCCGACCCCGGAGCCAGCGCCACCGCTCCCGTCGCCACCACCCAGGCCCGCGAAGCCCTCCACACCGGCGACATCGCCGAAGTCTCCGCCGAAGGCCGCACCCTCACCGCCACCAGCCGCGCCCTCGCCGGTCGCCTGGAGAACAAGATCCCCCGCTTCGTCTTCTCCGGCGTGTGCAATCACCGCTTTTGTGATACCGGCTGCACTCTCCTCGCCGCCGCCTGGCGCGTCACCGGCGTCATCGCCGTGGCCAGCGCCGGCGCCGCCGTCCTCACCGTCACCCCGGACGCCCCCGCCAACACCGTCTGGCTGACCGGCGCGCTCGCCCGCGGCCATCTCATCCTCTCCCTCGCCCCGGAGGCCGGCCTGCCCGTCGGCGACTGGCAGGTGCGGCAGATCGTCGCCGTCGCCGGCAGCGTCAACGCCCGCCAGATCACCCTCCGCTCGCCCCTCCGCGCCCTCCCGGCCCCCCTCGCCCTCACCGGCCGCCCCGTCACCCTCATGGCCGCCTGCGACGGCACCCCCGACGCCTGCAAGGCGCGGGGCAACTACATCAACTTCGGCGGCCATCCCCACATCGGCCCCGACAACCTCTCCCTCCCCAGCTACAACACCAGCGATGCGATCGGAAAAAAAGGCTGACCGCGTATCCACCCGCACAACACACACCGCCATGCGCGACATCCTTCCCCCCTGGAGACCTTACTTCACCCCCGAGCGCCGGCCCGCCCTCCGGGCCGCCGTGGCACGCTGGACAGGCACCCCCTTCCGCGCCCACACCGCCGTCCCCGGCCCGCAAGGCGGCGTCGACTGCGTCCACTTCATCCATGCCGTGCTCGCCGAGTGCGGCGCCACCGCCGATCAGTCCCTGCCCGCCGGCTACAGCCTCGCCCACGGCCACCACTCCGCCCGGCCCGACCTCCTCCGCTGGCTCATGGAGGCCACCGCCCCCGGCCTCGCCCTCGTGATCGGTCCCCCCGCTCGGCCGGCTCATCCCCGGCGACCTCCTTGCGATCCAGACCGGCCTCACCGCCCACCACCTCGCCCTCTGCACCGGCGACGGCCAGTGCGCCCACGCCGCCGACGGCGCCGGCGTCATCGTCCACGACGCCGAGCACGAGACCTTTCTCCGGCGCGTCCTCTTCGCCGCCCGTATCATGGAGGCGGCTCCGCCGCCTCCGGTTCAGGGTTCAGGGTTTCCGGTTCAGGGTTCAGAAAACTCCAAACCCGAAACTCCAGACTCCAGACTGAAACCGGAGGTTTCCGCATGAGCATGGCCAACGGCGCCGCCGACATCGCGGCAGACGATCCCTCCCTCTACAACCAGGACGCGACCGACTCCTCCTCCAACCAGAAAGGCGTCCCCGTCCCCTGGTGGACCGGCCTCGACTGGAGACCGCTCACCTGGATCGTCCCCGACACGATCGACGCCACCGGCAAGCCGGGCCTGACCGGCACGACCATCAAAAAGAAAAAGCACGGCGTGAGCATCAAGTACGGTAAAAAATACCGGGCCAATGTCGCCGGCATCGCCGGGCTCGGCGTCATCGACTCGATCCACGCCATCGAGATCAACAAGGCCATCGTCTGGCCGGCCTCCGGCGTCCCCGACGAGCACGGCCTGCGCCGCGACGACGGCGCCGCCCACACGGCCGGCAACCCCGATTCCCCGTACTGGCGCGCCACCATCGCCCTCAGACAGGACGCGATAAATTCGCAGTTCCGCCTCTACTGGGGCCGCGCCGACCAGCCCGCGGACAACACCGTCCTCGCAAAATGGGCCGCCCTCGGCTACGAGCACCCCGCCTACCGCGGCCAGGTGCTCTGCTGCATGGAAAACTGGTACTTCGGCCGCAACTGCACCAACGTCCCCAACACCCGCATCCTCGTCCGCCGCTCCCCGCAGCCCGAGGTCGGCAATTTCCCGACGACGTGGAACCCCCGCGGCGAGTCCCTCCCCGCCGCCATCCTCGAACTGCTGACCAACAAAATCTACGGCGCCGGCATCCCCCCGGAGCATTTTACCCCGGCGCAGTGGGAGGCGCTCTCGGCGGCCGTCATGGCGGACATCGGCCACCACTCCCCGCAGCTCCTGCGCGCCGAGCCCGTCACCGATACGATGAAAAAACTTCTGTCCTATTATGACGGATACCTGACCATCCGCGGGTCGACCATCACCCCCGGCCGCTACCCTCACGACGCCGTGAAGGTTGCGCCCCGCGCCTCCATCACCCTCTACGACCTCACCGACAAGCCCCGCCTCTCCCTCACTCCGGCCGCGCAAGCCGTCAACACCGTCACTGTCACCTGCCGCGACCGCGCCGCAAAGCTCGTCGAGTCCACCGTCACCGCCCGCGACACCTCCGCGATCGCCGCCCGCGACGGAGGCGAGATCGCCGCCACCCTCGACATGCCGGCCATCACCGACCTCGTCATGGCCGAGCAATATGCCGCCCGCGCCGCCGCCACGGCCACCTCGGCCCAGCGCCACCTGGACCATCGAACTCCCGCCCGCCCGCGCCATCCTCACCTCCGGCGCCCAGGCCCTCCCCGGACACAACGCCGACTTCACCTATCCCCCGCTCGGCCTCTTCGAAAAATACTGCCGCATCACCTCCCGCACCGACACCCCCGGCGGCAAGACCTCGCTGACCCTCGAAGCCGAGCACGGCTTCTTCGGCGCACTTCCGCCGATCCCGCCTCCCGCGCCGCCTCCCGTCTTCGCGCAAAAAATCCCTGACCCCGTGACCGCCGCGAGGATCATCGAGCTGCCCCGCACCGATTTTTCCCCCACCGCTCCCGCGACGATCGCCTTCCTCATCCGCCGCCCCCTCGCCCGCAACCCGGACAATGCCGCGCTCACCGGCGACGAGGTCATCGCCACCCGCATCCTCCACGCCCCCACCGTCAATTCCGACGCATGGAGCACGCTCGCCGACTCCGACAACTGGGCCGCCTCCGCCCTGGCCTCCGGCGCCCTCACCTCCGCCGCCACTCAGGCCACCCTCCTCTTCGACGCGCAAAACCTCGACCTCGCCGACGACGATTTCCAGAGCCAACCCGACGCCGAGCAGGCCAACAACACCCTCCTCCTCGTCATTGACGACGAGATCATGAGCATCGGCGCCATCGCCATCGACGCGCAAAATCCCCTGCGCCGCACGCTCACTCTCCTGCGCGGCCGGCTCGGCACCAAGCCCGCCGCCCACGCCTCCGGCGCCGAAGCCTGGCTCATCCCCGGCTCCGATCTTGAGGCGCTCACCCACGCCGTCTTTCTCCCCGGCACCACCCGCGCCTTCAAGCTCCTGCCGCTGACGCCCTCCGACATGCTCCCGGCCGAGGACGCCGCGCCCATCCCCTTCGCTTTCGCGGCGCTACCCCCGCTCCCGCCGCTCCCGACCATTGCCTTTGCCGGCGTGCCAGCCAACGCCACGGCCGGCGCTCCCTTCACGTTTTCCCTGACGGTCCACTCGCAGACGGCCAACCTCGCCCAGGTCACTGTCTCCCTGATCCAGATCAACCCCAACGGCACGGACGGCCCTGCCAGCCCCGTCATTCAGGACACGTTTCCCGCCAGCCTTCCCTTTCCCCAGGACTACGTCCGGGAGCTGTCGGCGACGGCCCTGACGGCCGGCAGCCACAAGATCGCCGTCACGGTCTCGACCAGCGCAGGCCAGACGACAGCCGCCCGCTCGGCCGCCATCGCCGTCGCAGGGGCGTTTGCCCCCGTCTCCTGTTTCACCGACACGCTGCTTGTCTCTCCCTACAACGGTCAGAACTACAACTCCGAGATCGCCCGGCTCGTCTTCACCCTTCCCGCTGACGGCATCTGTTATCTCTATGCCAGCGCCAGGGTCGCCGGTTCGGACGGCTCCGGCAACGTGGACATGGATCTCTGGCTCCATATCGACGGCGGCACGGGCGAAAACAGGCACCTCCAATGGGACGGAGCGCCGGCGCTCCTCGAATTTTCCCCCTCCCTCCGCCGTTTCACGGCCGGGCAGCACACCATCCTCCTCCGGAGCGGCATCATGGGCAATGACAACACCCACCAGTACCTCGCCGCCTGCATCCACGTCCAGCAGGTCATCCCGGATATCTACATTCCGACGACATGAGCCGCGGCCTCGTCGCCAGCCGGCTGCGAGCCTCCCGCAGGCCTCCCGCGGCCTCGCTTACCGACCCTTTTCTTTCCACCCCGTCCGACCCTTTTCAGTACTTTCCCCGGCTCTTGCCGGGCCTTGGACGGGATTGGCGAAGCGCAGCCAGACGTGGATCTGCTGGCGTGCCGGGGCGCTTGGTTTACCAAGCAACAAAGGGAAGCCGCCGGCGCCGGGCCGAGCGCGAGGGGCGCCTTCGTGCCAGGAGGTTTTGTCTAGGTCGATTTCGACAGGACGAGGAAGGCCCGAATGTTCGCAGCTGGTGGCGATGATGTCGGAGATCTCGGCAAACCAGGCGGCGCGGTCGGGGTAGGGGTCGAGCTTGGGATGGCGGTTGAGCACGACAGGGGTCACGCTGGCCCATGTGTCCGTGGGTTCTGCGGTCTGGCACCAGGTCTCCGGGCGCAGCGTTAGCGGTGGCACGGTTCGCTCTTCTTGGCGCAGGGTCCAGACGCCGAGCTTGCCAAGGGTGAGGCGAATTTCGGCGGGCAGGCCGTCCTGATCGTAAAGAAACGGGCGCAGGACGCGGCCTCGTTCGCGCGCGGGCAGGTCGCGGGGGAAGGCGATAGCGAGGCCGAGTAAATGTCCGTCGGCATGCGGGAAACCGGCGAATGCCAGCGCGAGCAGCGCGGCGTGCGTGCGCTCGGAGGGGACTCCTCTGGCGCGATGGCCGGTTAGCCATTCGGGCGCGTCCTCTCCGCAGCTTTTGAGCAGTGCACCGCGGAGGGCGTCGGTCAGTGCCGCGGTGGATTCGAGCCCCAGATTGGGACCGTCTTGTTTGGCGAGAATCAGCAGATCGGAATCGAAGCAGCCGTGGCTGATCACGGCCGCGGCGGGACGCGACCGCACATAGGGACGGGTGATCGTGAGCATCGGACGCAGGCGCGTGGGCGGCGGGAGAGAGCGGGTCCACTTGGTGCCGAACTCGGCGGCGAATGTCGCCTCGGCTTCTCTTTTCGCCTTGCCCCTGGACGACGAAATACGGACGGAAAGATCGAAGAAACGGTCGATGGCGTCGCCGTTGAACTGTTGTTGCAGTTCGCGGAGGCAGCCGGCCGTGGGGATGCGCAGGTGGACGGCTTTGGAGCCGCGCGACGGAGTGGCGACCGGATGGAGGTCCGGGGCCGGCTCTTCACCTTCCGGCACTCGCCACATCTGAACAAGCGACGACGAATGCCCGATGCGAGTGACTTTGCCGCAAAGACGCTGGAGTGCGTTTTTGTGCGAATTGGAGGGCGTCGCGTCCGGCCAGACTAGGAACACATTCGGATCATGCGGGCGGACCTTGGGGAAGGTCCGGGGCTGCTTGTTCGCGGGGAGCGAGAGTTTGTCGTTTACCGGAACGTAGCTGGTGACGACGGCGCGTTTGTCGAAGTGTTCGCTGACTTTGAGCGATGGCGCCTCAAGCGCTTCGAGCCATTCCAAGGCGGTGTGTTCTTCCTGCCACAGGGACGCGGAATCGGTGTCGCCGGGATGCGGCTTGGTCTCGTAGAGGGCGGCGACAAGCGCCATGAAAACCCGTCCCGGATGAGGCGGCCACTCGGCCTCGTCGCGGCTTCCGACGCTCGTCGCCGTGGCGTAGCCAGTGAGGTAGTGAATGCCGAGAGCGAGCATGGATCACTCCTCGGTTTCGGCGGCTCCGGTAGCGGCGAGTTCCTGGCTGCGACGCAGGAGGGTGATGAGCTGCGGGGAGGGCGTGAGTTTGAGCGGCTCCTTGCGCCACTTGAGTCCGAGCGCTTCGGCGGCGGTGACCGCCTCAGCCAGCACCTTGATGGCGTTGTCGGCGTCAATGGTGAGCGGCGTCGGGGCGGCACCGGGTTTGTCGAGGAGTTCCCAGGTCAGGGAACCGGTGGGCCAGAGCAGGCAGCGCGAGCGCAGGTCAAAACCTGTTTCGGACGCGAGTGCGGCGGCGGTGAGAGCAAGTGCGGCAAGGACGGTCTGGCCGGCTGCGTCGATTTCTTGGCTGCGCGTGCCGTTGGCCAGCGGGAAATGCAGGCGGCGAAGCGCGGGGAGGGAAAGGACGGCGGTCTGCTCGGCGTAGTCGAGGGTGACGCCGCCTTCGGAGACGGATGGGACGATGTTTCCATGATTGGCAGCCGATGGCCTCCCTTCGTCGGGAAAGGTTGCGTCCTTCAGATTGTAGGTAACGTCCTTCCCTTTTCTTTTCCCAAAAAGGATGGGTTTGCCACTGGATTGGAGTGCCTGTGTCGCATCCAAGGTGATGGAGTGTTCTGGTGTCCGGAATACGGGACCGGCCTGTTTTTGAATTCCGAGTGGATCAATACGGCTGCTCGTCTTGGCTCCTTTAATCACATTAATGCCGACAACCTCGGAGACGAAGGCGCGCTGGAATTTTGCTCCGAGTCCGCCTTTCGGTCCGGTGGAATCCCAAATACCGAACACCAGTGCGGTCGGGCAAAGTTCGTAGAGCGCGGTCGCGTTTTGCAGGCTTACATGATCGAGCTTTTCGCCGGTCTCGGATTTACGAAATGGTTTATCGTCCAGCAGGCTGTCACGGAGGATGGCATCGGCGATGCGGTGGGGGGCTTGGAGGCTGGTGATTTTTCCGACGGCGTTGAGGAGGTTTTCGTTGGGAAAATCGACCTGAACCACGGGAATGGGCGAGGACGAGAAGCGGCCTGCGTCAATGGCTGCTTGGAGGGCGTCTTCCAATCGGTTGGCTTGGGCCTGCACGGAATCTAGGAGGACGCAGGGGATGGTCTTGATGGTGCCGTCGGGTTGCCGGACGCGGCGCTCTTCCGTGGCGTAAGCGGCTTTATCATAGGTTGGGGGAAAGACCTTCGTGCCGTCACCGGCGGCGGGTTGAAGGGTGCTGCGGGAGCGGAAGGCAGCGGCGGTGCCGCGAACGGCGGACTGGAGTGTGGCAAGGTCGAGTTTAGTGCTCATGATTTAGTCGGGTTGATGTTGAGATAAGTAAGTCGGACGATGATGGATACTTGCCGAGGCATCCGGCGTAGCGCGGGCAAGGCGGGCTTGATAATCGTAAGGGGGGTTGCCGGTGGCTGCCTGGAAAATGTCAGCGAAGGAGGGCATGAGGGCTATTGTTGCGAGCTGGTGAGTGGGATGAGCAAGGCTTTTGGATAAAAATCGACTGACAGAATATCAGCCGGGGAGGGACATAGGGTGGCACGGTCTCTGTTTTTTGATTATTTTTTAAGGAGTTCTTTTGTAGCGCCTTTGGCGGAGGGCGAAGCGGCATGGTTGGCAAGGAGCGCGGTGGCTTCGGTCTTTACGGCTCGGACAAGAGCGGCGGGAGCAAGGGCGCGGGCGTGGCGGCCCCAACCAAGGATGCGTCGGCGGACGTCGATCAGGTTGTTGAGGCGCAGCGTGGCCTCGATCGCGCCGTGCGGGGAGGCGAGTTCGGTGATCGTTTGCGAGGCGTGCCAGGGACGTTCGCGGATGTAGGGCGCTGCCGTCGCGTCGAATCGGATACGGACGGTGAAGAGTTTCTCCCCGGTAAAGAGACCCATGTTGCCGGTGAGGTGGGCGTGGGCGTCGAAGTTTTCGGGTGGAGTGAAGGTCGCGCCGGTCGGAGTGATCGTGCCGATGCGGGAGAGCAGGAAATTGCGCAGGGCGCGGCGTCGGGGGTCGTGGGCGACAAGCATCCAGCGGTGGTCGAGAATGGCGAGGTGGAGCGGATGAACGATACGCGGAGCGGGACGGCAGGCGCGGGGTTTTTTGTAGGTGAGGCGGAGTTCGCGGCGATGGCGGAGCGCATCGAGAAGCTCGACGAGGTGGCGTTGCTCGGCGGCCGTGGCGGCGTCGGTCTCGGGGTCGGAATCGGGTTCGTAGATGAGGCGGTTGAGTTCTTCGGGAGCCAGCGAGATGGCGGAGCCGAGGGCGGGGGCCATTTTTTCCAGAATGGCGGCGAGGGCACGGCCGAGGGCGGAACCGCGCCAGGCGGCGAAGGTGCGGCCGGCGAGGATCAGGGCGAGGGCTTCGTCGGCATCGATACGGGGGAGCGGAGTGAGTTGCAGCGACGTGTAGGGACCGGAGTAATGGTAGGTGCGCCGGGCGGGATCCCATTCCACGGGGGCGTTGTGGCGATCGCGGAGGTGATTGATGTCGCGTTTGATAGTGCGGGCGGAAATGCCTTCCCATTCGCTGGCGAAGGATTCGGCTGTGAAGCAGCGACCGGCGGAAAGGTATTCGTGAAGGCGACGAATGCGGGCAATGCAGGCAGGACCGCCGGAGTGCGCAGGGCGCGGGGAGAGGGACGGGAGGGAGCCGACAGGAGGCATGACACCATAATAAATGATTCCGCCAGATCGGCAGCAAGATCCGGTACGGACGTATCAGGAAGTTTTTTTGGGGAATTTTGATCACATGCACCCCTGTTGCTGGTGAATGGCGGGAACCGGAGGTTCACGGTTTGGGCACCGGTGGTTGGTTGCGCAACGTACACGCTCCCGTGAAACCCGATGTGCCTGTATTTCTGGTCGCCGCGGCCGTGGTTGCCGGTCGCGCAATGGTGTCGCATCCGCGGGAAGCCACGCCGCTCTTTCTGGCGTCGCCTTGACCGGGTGCGGAGTCGTTTCGGGATTACGTATCTTGTGAATGCCAATCGGGATAGTGGCGTTCACGGAAAAAGCGGCTGGAAGCGGCCCCGGGTTTCTTCACGGTAGGCGGCATGACTTTCGATCCTGTTGAAAAACTGAAGGAATTTGTCCGCCATGCCAGCATCTCCACCGACTCCACCGCGAAGGCGGGCATGCAGGGAGCGCAGGAGTTTCTGGCCGGGCTGCTCGGCTCGCTCGGATTTGCCGTCGAAGTCGTGCGGACCGACAAACATCCGCTCATCCTCGCCGAGCGCGAACCGGCGACCGGAGCGACCGCTGCCGGCGATGGCGGTCACGTGCCGCACGTCATCATCTACGGTCATTACGACGTGCAGCCGGCCGATCCGCTCGCTCTCTGGAAAACGCCGCCGTTCGACCCCGTCGTGAGCGACGGGCGCATCCGGGGGCGCGGCACCGCCGACAACAAGGGACCGCTCCTCACGCACATCGCAGGCGTGGCCCGGTTGCTGGCGCGCCGTCCGGACCTGCCGCTTCGCATCACTTTCATGATCGAAGGCGAGGAGGAGATGGGCAGCCCGAGCTTCCCGAAATTTCTCAACGACTATCGCGACCGGCTCAAAAAGGCCGACCTCGTGCTGTTGTCCGACACCGGCAGCCCGAGCGCGGAGCAGATCGTCATCACCTGCGGCCTGCGCGGACTCGTGCTGTGCGACGTCGAGGTGACGGGCCCGCAGACCGATCTGCACTCGGGCCTGCACGGCGGTGTCTTGCGCAATCCGATACAGGCCGTCGCCGAGCTCTGCGCCTCGCTGCACACGCCGGACGGGCGCGTCAACATTCCCGGGTTCTACGATGACGTGCTCGACGTGGAGCCCTGGGAGCGCGAGGAGCTGAAAAAACTCGGCGGCGACGAGGAGGCATACCGGAAGTTCCTCGGCATCCCGGCCTTTCATCCGACGGCCGGTTACACGCCGTTCGAATGCACGCGCTATCTGCCGACGCTGGAATTCAACGGCATCGGCGGCGGTTACCAGGGCGAGGGGACGAAGACGGTGATCCCGAGCAAGGCGTTCGTGAAAATCAGTTGCCGCCTCGTCGCCAACCAGCAGCCGGAACGCATCCGCGAGCTTTTGTACAAAACCATCCGCGAGCGCATGCCGGCCGATGTCACGTACCGGATCATCGACCAGCACGGCGGCACACCATATGTCGTGGTGCCGCCCGACCGCTCCAACACGCCGAAAAACCAGTCGCCGGTGCTGGCGCGCGCGTTCCGCTCGGCGGACAAGGCCATCGCCGAGGCCTTCGGCAAGCCGCCGCTCTACCTGCGCGAGGGCGGCAGCGTGCCGATCATCGCGGATATCAAGCGCGAACTCGGCCTCGACTCGGTGATGATGGGCCTGTTCCTCCCGCAGGACAACCTGCATGCGCCCAACGAGAGTTTCGACCTCGGTGTCATGGAAAAGGGAATACTCGCCTCCGAGCGCATCCTCGAAGGCATTGCCGATCAGGGCCGATAAGGCGGACTTCAGTGTCGTCGGAGCAGCGGAATGATGGCGTTGCTCGAAAATTCCTGCAGGGCCTTCCTTTGAGGAAGGCCGCGAAGGGCATTGGAGATTCGAATACCGATGCGACGCGCCGGCAAGCGGCAGACCTTACAATATCAATGGAGCGGCTGAATTTTTTCCAGAAGCATCCGTGTCACCCACAAAAATCGGGTGCGACTCGAAGTTGTGTCATGCGGAGCGGCGAGTGGAACTAGTCATGAGATTCCGTTTTCTCACCGGACAAAACCTGGGGCACCGTTACGAAGTAGACTTGTGGCCGGGAGGTGCCGCGGGGGCGCCGGCCAAAGGCGATCTTCGAGCCATCGGGGGAGATGACGCAGGCGCCGGGCATGGGGGCGTCGCTATCGGTTGTTTTGGCCGTCAATCGCCAGGCGTCGCCCGTTGCGGCTTCGGTGAGAAACACGCTCCCATCCATGACGTGCGCGATGAAGCGTCCGTCCCCGCTCCAGCTGAAGGCCGAGTCTATGTTCCAGGGATGCCGGCTGATTTGCCTCGGTAATCCCCCGTTGGGCGAAACTCCCCAAAGCTGAACGATGCCGCGCTCGTCCTTCATCAGGAAGGCAATCGTGGCGCCGTCCGGTGAACTCCGCAGCCAATGCCTGGGGCCCTGCAGGCCGGGAAAAGGGCGTTCGTCGGTGAACGTCAGCCGGCGCTGTGCGGTTCCTCTCGGCGGAGCCGGACGCCGCGTGGCCGTGCCTTCCAGCGGCGCATCGCCCGCCAGCGTGACATCCTCCGGGAGATCGACGATGAACACTTCCTGGTGCGTCCCACCCGGGCGGGACTTCACCGTCCCCTGGAAAGCGAGCGCCTTTTTCTGCCATTGCCCGTCTCCACGCCGATAGCCGGAGCGTCCGACCCAGCCCTCCTCGCAGGCCCGGCTGATCTCGTCGGAACCCGGAGCCGGGTCCGCCACCGTGCGGGTGACCAGCACGGAGAAAAAGTCGCCATCGTGGTTGCGCGGATGGTTGCGGTTCACGACGACCGGTCCTTGCGGGACGGCCACGCCGACGTTGCGCTGGTTGGCGTCGTGATCGATGCCGCTGCCTTCAAGGAGCCGAAGCACCTCGTCTTCATAAGTGAAGGACACCCAGCGCCCGTCGCCGCTGAAGACGTGCACGTGCGATCCGCCCCGCAACGCGCCGGGAACGAAGGGGGGCGCGTAGGCGTTCGCATCGAGAGGCCGGGACTCACCGGGGGAGGCGGCATGCACCCACACGCCCCGGCGGCGGGAAAATCCATACGACCACTCCGGGGTCGGATGGTCCGGTCCGGCGATGAACACCGCGCGGTCATCCACCGGGCTGTGCGTCACCACCCCGCAGGAACCGCCGCCGGCGGCTTCGTGGAGCGTTTCCGCGGCGCCTGTTTCAGCATGCACCCGCAAGATGCGGCGACTGGTCGTAAACTCGCTCGATTCGGTCCGCTCGTCGCAGACGATCCATTCGCCATCCGGGGACCAGACGCCGAAGTTGGTGATGTCATGCGAAAGCGGCCCGCTCGTGAGGCGCACTTCCCGGGTCCCGGATGAGAGATCCCGGATGGCGGCGGCCGGGCATTGCGGGAAAAAAACGGCTGCAAACGCGAGCGCGAGGATTCCCCGGTTCATCCCGCAGGCGAGAAACCCGGGCCGTCGGCGGACGCCGGGCGCCGCCGTCGGCCAAAGGGGTCTGCAAGCGAAAACGAAATCACCATTCATGGGACTTCAGGCCGATGAGGTTTCCCCGGCCGCCTCGTGCGTCTCCCTGGCTCCGGCGATGGTGAGGCCGGGACGGCGCTCGGGCCCGGTCCGCTGAAGCCATGCCAGCAGGAGGGCGAGGACGATCATCACCCAGATGACCAGCGTGGAAACCCAGTAGGGATGCACGTGGATGCGCAGGAAATTCGGGATGAATTTCCACTCCACCAGCGCGAGGTAGAGATTCAGCGAGATCGCCACCGTGAAGGATTGCCAGAGCACCTTGCGGTTCACTCGCGGGGCGAAAAAGCCGAGCATGAAGAAGCACACCGTCACCCCGCTGAGCAGGCCCGCCAGCTTGAGCGAGAGATCGAGGAAACTCTCCTTCTCCGCATACCAGAACCCGTAGCCGACGGCGAACATCACCAGCGTGCCCGCCACAGTCATGATGCGGCCGAGCCGGGCGTAAAACCGTTCGGAGCGGTCTTTGAATACGTGGGGCGCGAGGATGTCCACCGTCGAGACGGTGGCGAAAGCGTTGAGGCTGGAACTGAGCGACCCGACCGCCGCCGAGAGCACGCCGGCGATCACCAGTCCGCTCAACCCGGCGGGCAGGCGCGACATGATGAAGTGAGGGAACACCGAGTCGGGAGGCAGCGCCGCCACCTCCGCGCTGGGCAGCACCGTGTAGTAAACGAACAGGCAGGTGCCGAGGAAGAAGAAGAACAGCCACGTGGGCAGGCTCATCAGCGCGCAGAGCAGAGTGGCGCTGCGCGCCTCGCGCGTGCTCTTCGCGGCGAGGTAGCGCTGCACCACGTTCTGGTCGGCCACGAAGCCGCTCACCCAGGTCGTCAGGCCGATGATGAGCATGGTCCAGAACGTGCGCTCCGAGAGATCCCAGTTCATCGGCCCGAGGCTTAATTTCCCATGCTCTCCAGCGACGCGGAAGACGTCGGAGAAGCCTCCGGGCAAGTCGAAGATGATCACCGCCACCGTGACGGCGCCGCCGAGATAGAGGATGAAGGCCTGCACCACGTCGGTCCATACCGACGCCGACATGCCGCCCATGGTGGTGTAAATCGCCGCTCCGATGCCGGTGCTGAAAATGATCCAGAAGGGCGAGATGCCCGTGATCATGTGGATGGGGATGACGAGCAGGTAGAGGATGGACCCGAGCCGGAGCGACTGCATCACCAGGAACATGCCCGCGACGTAGAGCCGGGCGCCCTCGCCGTATCGCTTTTTCAAATACTCGAACGCCGTGGTCTTCGCAGTATTGCGGAAGAAGGGCACGAACAGCCAGATCGCCAGCGCCGCGAGAACCGGATTGGCGAGGTTCGGCACCACCTGCCGCCAGTCGAGCGCGAAGGCCGCCGCCGGGAAGGCGAGAAACGTCACCGAGCTGATCGAGGTCGACAGCATGGAGAGGCCGATGGCCCAGGCCGGCAGGTTGTTGCCGAGAAAGTAGGTCTTGCTGGTCCTGGTCTTGCGCGAGAAATGCGCTCCCATGAGGGCCATCGTGACGAAGAAGGCCGCCATGATGGCGAGGTCGAGCGGGTGGAGTGCGGCGGCAAAAAAAAGCATGGTGAAGAAGCGGATGAGCGAGGGGTCAGTCAATACACGAGGTCCCGGAAGTTTTTCACGCGATGGAACGTGACCAGGTTGCCGTCGTGGGCGGACCGGACGTTTTTGTCCCCGCTGCGGGAGAAGATCACTCCCTCCTGGCGCACCAGCGACGAGCCCGGAGAATAGTCGGGCGGCTTCCCGGCTACGATCCCGGCGGAGGAGGGCAGGGCCGCGCCGCAGACGGCTGCCCCAAGCAGGGCCGGCATCCGCCCTCGGCAGAGAAAGATCCGGAGGAAGGGCGGGCGCCTGATTGTTGTATTCACAATTTGGATACTCACGGGTTGCCGGGTTCAGGGCGAAAGCGGATGAAAGCGCAGTCCCTCGGCATCCTTGCTGGCGATGGTCCCCCACTTGTCTGCAAGCGATTCGAGCCGGATCGCCCGTACCGAGAAATCGGCCATCAGCAGGTTGACCGGCCCGCCGCCGTGGGCCTTTCCGGTAGTTGAAATCGCGACGTTGGACGCGAGCCCCTGAGGCCGGTCGGGGTAGGGTCCGGCGCGGTCGACATTGTAACCCTGCGTCTCCGCGGTGGCGCCGTCGCCCAGCACGCCGGCATAGCGCTCCCCCAGCAGGATTGTTTGTGTGGGATAGGCGATGTCGGCCGCCCGAATGCCCCAATCGCCCTTCAGCCCGCCGGGCGAGACTGCCCATGATTCGTTGGTGACGATGAGGCCGTTGGTGCCATAGGTGCCCATGGATTCATGCAGGGCGGAGCTCATGTCGTAAAGCTCCGGGGGCGTGAACGGGCTGTGGAACTCGGCGCGCCGGTAGGCCTCGCTCAAGAGCGACACGCTTTCCCCCCGCTGGAGCGTCCCGGTCGTCACCGGCTCCAGTCCCATGTAGGGTCCGATGCGGAACATCCAGCGTTTGGCCCGGCTGATGCCCGGCCCGGGATAGACGTCTTTGTTATCGGCCAGGAACAGCGCGAAGCCTACACCGATGCTTCGTAGCTGGGACTTGCAGACGACATGCTTCGCACTGATCCGCGCGCGGCCGATGCCGAAGACCGCCAGCGAGGCGAGGATGGTGAGGATCGCCATCGCCACCAGCAATTCGATCAGCGTAAATCCCCGCCGGGCGGACGGGCTGCGACGGGCGGGGCGTGAGCATGCTTCATGGCGGAAATCGGCCGGGGCAAGGCAGCCGTCTCTCTTCGGTGAATACCGGAAGCGCCGCCGCCTCAGCGCGGAGAACGCCAGCAGGAGGCCGCCCGCGACCGCCGCGCAGGCGGAGGGCTCGGGCACGGCGGCGGCGGTGAGGAAGCCCTGTTCGTCGATGCCCACCGACAAGCCGTTGACCGTGATCGCCGCCAGTTGCTCCGCGGTCAGGCCGCTCGTGTCGGTGCCGAAGCGGATCGACGATCCGCTCACGAAGCTGCCGGTGATCGACAGCGCGTAGTCGCCCCAGTCCAGCGCGCTGCTGTCGGCGAAGACGATCTGGTTGGTGCCGGCGGAGCCGAGCAGGATGAAGGAGCCGGAGGTCAGGCTCAGCGTGCCCAGCGTCTCGCTGAAGCCGTTGAAATCGAATGTGCCTCCTCCCAGCACCACGTTGCTCGCGTGGGTGAAGCGGTGGTTGGCCCCCAGGCGAAACGTGCCCTCGTTCACGGTGGTGCTGCCGGTGTAACCGGCCTCGCCCGTGAGGGTGAAGATGCCGCTGTTGGTTTTGACCAGGCTGCCTCCGCCCGTGATTTCCCCCTCCCACTCGAAGCTGGAGGAAAGGTTGAAGCTCACGTTGCCGCTGGTGAGCGTGAGCGTCCGGCCTGCGCCCGCGGTGAAGTCGTCCTGGATTCGGAACACGGTGCCGCTCGCGAAGGTCACGCTGTTGCCCGCCGCGCCGAAGGCTCCGTCCGCATACCGGACCCGCAGGATGCCGGCATTCACCTGGATGCCGCCCGAGTGGGTGCTGTTCACGTTGTTGAGCGACAGGGTGCTGCTGCCGGTCTTGGTCAGCCGCCCCGTTCCGGAGACGGCGCCGTACCAGTTGGTGAACCCGTCGGTCTGGACGGTGGCGTTGTTATTCAGGATCAGCGCGCGCGGGGAGGCGGGGGTGTTGAACTCCTCGGTGATGCGGAGGGTGCCGCCGTTCATGGTGACGCTCGTTCCCGCCGCGCCCAGATTCGCATCCACCCCCACGGAGAGGACGCCCGCGCTGACCACCGTGCCGCCCTCCCAGGTGTTGGCGCCGGCCAGCACCAGGGTGCCGGCGCCGGCTTTGGTCAGGGCTCCCTCGCCGTCGATGGTCCCCTGCCAAGTGATCGTGTGCCCGGAGTTCGGCTCGATCGTGCCGCCTCCGGCCAGCAGGGTGGTGGCACGATTCACGGTTCCATTCTCCGCGATAAAGGTGCCCGCAAAGTTCAGTTTGCCGCCGTTGAACGTGATCGCGCCGCCGGCCCCGCCCAGCGCCTTGTCGCCGATGCCGTTCGCGGTGGACACATTGCCATTGATGAACAGGCCGCCGGTAAACGTGTTTTCGCCGTAGAGGTTGACGGACTGGCTCGTCAGGTCGGGATTATACAGGTCCACCACCACCGCGACCTGTCCCGCCCCATCCTGGATGGAGCTGTAGACATTGATCCGCTTCGTGGACTCGTCGGTGAAGGTGATCGTCTTGAGCCCCGCCGTGGAAGACTGGATCACGAAGCTGCCGCCTTCACCGATGGAGAAGTAGCCGTTTGTGCCACTGGCCGTGTTGGCGTTGACGATTTCCAGGTCGGAGGCGAGGTGGATGTCCACCGTGAAGTTGGTATTCAGGGCGCCGCTGGTCGCCGCCAGGCGGGAGGCACCCGAGCCCCCGGTGTTGTCGAAGGTGATGGAACCGGACCCGCTGAACGTATACGAGTGGCTGTTGTTCGTATCGCCGATGAGGATACTCCCCACCGTGAAGTCATCGTCCACGGTCACGGTTCGGTTCGCGGTGATATTCACCTGGCTGAAGTCCGCGATGACGCCGGCGGCGTCGGGATAACCGCCGGGGGAGGCCCCCCAGTTGCTGGCGCTGCTCCAGCTGCCGGCGGCGTTGGGAATCCAGGTAAACGTCGTCTGGCCCAAAACCTGGGAGCCGGCAAGGACGACAGCGGCAAACGTCATGAGGCGGAGGGGGAATGTTATCGGTGTTGCAGTTTTCATGGGAGGTGGTGATCGGGTGGGGGCGCACTCAGAGGGGGCTTCCCGCTGCGTCGGCGGCGCGAAGGGCCTCCAGCGCCTGGAGGGAGAGCGGTCCGTCGTAGAACCGGACGTTGTCGAGCCATCCGTCCAGACCGCGGTTGGCCTGAATGTGGTTGCCCAGGATGGGCGATCCGGGGACATGGGTCAGCGGACCGGAGAAGCGGCCATGGCCGGCCTTCTTCACGCCGGAGTCCCGGTCTCCGGCATAAAACATCACATCGGAGCCATCCCAGGTGATGGCGGCAAAGGTCCAGGTGTCGGTCTGGTTGTAGCGGTGGGCCTCGGAAGTTGCCCGCACACTGGACGCCCCCGTCCCGAAAAACATCTCCAGGCCGCCCCGGAATGTCCGCAGAACCATCCCCCGCTGGGTGTGCGAGATCCCGCCGGTCGGGGAGATGCTCAGGCAAAAGAGACGCAGGCCGTCGTCGGTCGCCTGCTCCGTCTTGAACCAGAACGCCAGGGTGAACCCCTTCAGGTCCGACAAGTTGAAGCCACTCACGTCGACCTGCACCCGCGATGTATTGACCGGCACGCCCGCGCCCTGGGAGGTGTTCGCCGAAGCGTCCCACGCCCGGTCCCCCGTCAGGCCCGACACGCCCGATCCGGGTTTCCCGTGGCGCTGGTTCGGCCCCATCGGCCTCAGCACGGCGGGCAGGCTGCCCTTGCTGGCATAGTCGCCGCTGGCGGCGTTGAAATCCGACGAGAACAGGAGCACGGGAGCGTTCCCCTGCGCAACCAGACCCGCGGACAAAACCATCAGCGACCCCGCGAGGGCGACTGCGGACCGGAAAGAGAATATCGATTTAAGATACGTCATGACAGCATGTTGTTGAATCTCAATAAACGAGTTTCCTGAAGTCCTTGACCCGGTGGAAGGTGATGAGATTGCCATCGTGCGCGGTCCGGGCCTCGGCGTCGCCGCTGCGGGAAAGGATCACGAGATCATCCCCGTCGACGGCCATGCTCGCGTAGTGCCGGGACTCCTTGTTGCCTCCCCCTTTCGCCACCAACCCCGCGAAGCACCAATCCACCATGTTCTTCGAGAAATGCAGCACCAGACGGTTGCGCTCGTTGAGCGGCAGGTCGTAGCGATCCGCCGGCAGCTGCTCGATGCGCGTCATGGAGTCGGTCGCCTGGGAACCCACCATCCAGTAAAGCCGGGTTGGTTCGTCATGGAGCACGTGGAAACGCATATGCCCGCCAGGAAACGGCAGGAAGAGGGCCGTCTTGCCCGACGGCACTTTCTCCAGCGAAGTCGTCATGCTCCCGTCGGCGTTCTCGATCACCTTGGCCAAGGCCGCATAGCCGGTGCCTCCGGTGTGCGCACGCAGGAAGAGGTGAAACGTCCTCCCGTTCGGATCGTGCCAGTAGTGTTCCGGATCCAGAATCTGCACCACATTCGCCTCCAGCCAGCCCATGGGGGCCATGGAGCGCCTGTTGGCGAGGGAGTGCCGGCCCGGATAACTCTGCGGGAAAAAAGGGAGTCCGGTAAAATCGATCTCCAGATCGTTTTCCCGGTAGCCGGGGATGATGTCTTGAAAGGCCAGCTCGTCGGCCAGGGTCCACGACTCCCAATTGGTCAGATCGTCGTCCACGCTGGCGCGCATCAGCACCGGCGCCGCCGCCCCCACCGGCCACGACCTGATCCTGTCGTCCACGATGCGTTCCATCACCAGATAGACGTTGCCGCGCGCATACCACACGTTGCACGCGCTCTGGTGCCACCGCTGGCCGCGGGTCAGTTGAAATATCTGCGACCACGTCTCGCCGGTGTCATCCGAGCGCATGATGCGCAGATCCCGCTCATGCCCGAGGTAGTAGAGGCTCTTGCCGGCCTCGAACAAACGCCCGTGATTGATCCTGGCCGACCCGCGCCGCGTCCAGTTCTTTCCGCCGTCATCCGAGGTGAGCACAAAGGCATACGGGGCGTCCTTGGGTGTCCTGCGATCCCCGATCTCGTAGGCGGCGACAAGCCTGCCCGTATCCATCCTGATGATACTCGGGGTATACAGCGAGCTGTGCGCCGGCTCTTCGGACCGCACGAGGATGGATTCGGTGCCGACCGGAACGGCCGCTTGGGAAAATGCGGCCGGAGACAGCAGCAGGGAAACGAGGCAAAGCAGGGATTTCTTCACGGGCATGGTGTTCGGGGATTCAGGGACAAGGAGAGGAGTGGCTTGCGCTGGACAAGAGATAGGAATTTTCGGGCGGGGCGGCCAACAGGCGAAAATTGCACTTTGCCTGATATGATGCTACAAATCCGACATCATGAAATCCGACCTGCTGCCCCATCAGGACTACAAACGGGACCTGACCGCGGTCCTGGCCCGGCTGCGGGCGGGACGACTGGGAATCCACATCCCCCCCGCGGAAGACCTTTACCGGAGATACCCCGAGGCCCATTTCCATCCCACGCCGGAGTTCTTCGTTCAGGTCGGCGGCGGCACGGATTTCAAATGCCCCGGCGGCAAGTTCCGGATGGGCACCGGTCAGGTCTGCGTGATGCCTCGCGGCGTGGCTCACCATGAGACGCCGCTGGACCTCCGGTCATCCTACGGCATCGTCGTGTGCATGCAGGCGCGCAACGGCTTCTTCCTGCACCGGGCGCGCATGCATCCGGTGTC
Source organism: Opitutaceae bacterium TAV5 (assembly GCA_000242935.3). Classification (NCBI taxonomy): domain Bacteria; kingdom Pseudomonadati; phylum Verrucomicrobiota; class Opitutia; order Opitutales; family Opitutaceae; species Opitutaceae bacterium TAV5. The sequence continues at coordinate 6,921,411 of CP007053.1, read as the reverse complement.
CGGAGCACAGGAGGGCCACGGCACGATCCTCCTGCCCGGCGCGTGGGGCCGCGACAGTTTCCTGCACCTCGACAGGATCGCCGAGAGCAAGACCGTGCCGAAGACATACCGGAAGGCCTACATCCATTCGCAGCTGGAGTCGTTTCTGCTCAGCGTGCTCTCGTCGCTTCAGTTGGAGGAACGGAAATCGCCCGTCCCGGACACCTCCGATGTCGCTGGTTCCCCGCTGGTGCTGGAAGCCGAGAAGATCATCCGCAAGCAGCTGTCCGACCCCGAGCTGTCCATCGCCAGGCTGGCCAGGTCCCTGGGCTGTTCGACGGACCACCTGTCACGGCAGTTCCACCGGGAGCGCGGACTCCGGCCATCCGTATGGATCACCTGCGAGCGCATCCGCCTCGCCAAGGATCTGCTGAAGGATGCCCGCCACAATGTGACCGAGGTCGGCTGGGCCTGCGGCTTCAACAAGCCCTCCTATTTCATCCGCATCTTTCGCCGCCACACCGGGCAGACGCCCCGGGAGTGGCAACTCACCCCGGGCCTGCCGGAATCCTCCTACATTTTTCCGCTGGCGAGAATCCTGGAAGAACGGGCGAAAACGGACGTTTCGTCGCCGGAACCGTTGGTGGCGCCGAAGCGGAGGAGGGCAGGGACATGAGACACGCCTGAGATAATCCAGCGGACGCGCATGCGTGTTGGTGGTCAAAAAAACGTCAGCCAGGGGTATTGCTTCCAACTCGAAGCCCGCGCCATCCTCCTGATCCTGATGTCATCCGGTATTTCCATTTCCTCTCCCGCATTTTCGCCCTCCCCGCCGCCCGCTCCGCTCGCGCCGTTGCCGCCGGGCGCGTCCACCGATGCCGTGCTCGACCGGTTTCTCGCCGTGATGCGCGAGCGCGGGCTCGAACTGTACGCGGAGCAGGAGGAGGCGATCCTTGAGCTGTTCGATGGCAAGAACGTCATCCTCAACACGCCGACCGGCTCCGGCAAATCCCTCGTCGCGGCGGCGTTTCACTTCAAGGCGCTCTGCGCGGGCGAACGTTCCGTCTACACCTGCCCGATCAAGGCGCTGGTGAACGAAAAATTCCTCTCGCTCTGCCGCGATTTCGGTCCGGCGAATGTGGGCATGATGACCGGCGACGCCAGCGTGAACCCCGGCGCGCCGATCCTCTGTTGCACCGCGGAAATCCTGGCCAACATCGCTTTCGCGCGTGGCGAGCTCGCGCCGATCCGCGCCGTCATCATGGACGAGTTTCACTACTACTCCGATGTGCAGCGCGGCTACGCCTGGCAGGCGCCGCTGCTGACGATGCCGCAGAGCCGTTTCCTGCTCATGTCGGGCACGCTCGGGGCGACGGAGTTTTTCGAAAAGGACCTGCTCCGCCTCACCGGTGTCGAGTGCGTCACCGTGCGCAGCGACACACGGCCCGTGCCATTGGAATTTGAATACTCCGAGACGCCGCTGACCGAGCGGGTTGCCGACCTCGTGCTCAACAAACGCGCGCCCGTTTACCTCGTCTATTTCACACAGCGGGCCGCATCCGAGGCCGCGCAGAGCTGGATGAGCCTCAACCTCCTCTCGAAAGAGGAAAAGGCGGCCATCGCCGACGATCTCGTCGGCGTGAAGTTCAACAGTCCCTACGGCAAGGATCTGAAGCGCTGGCTGCGCCACGGCATCGGCGTGCATCACGCGGGGCTTCTGCCGCGCTATCGCATCCTGGTCGAACAACTGGCGCAGAAGGGGCGGCTCAAGCTCATCTGCGGAACGGATACGCTTGGTGTCGGTGTCAACGTGCCGATCCGCACGGTGCTTTTCACGCAGCTCTGGAAATACGACGGGCAAAAGGCGGCGATCCTCAGCGTGCGCGATTTCAAGCAGGTGGCCGGGCGAGCCGGCCGTCGCGGGTATGACGACAAGGGATACGTCGTCGTGCAGGCGCCGGAGCATATCATCGAGAACAAACGCCTCGCCGAAAAGGCGGCGCGTGATCCGAAGAAGAAAAAAGCGCAGAAACGCTCCGCCCCCGAGGGCGAGGTGGGCTGGGATGCGCGCACCTTCGAGCGGCTGATGACTTCGCCGTCGGAGCCGCTGCAATCGCGGTTCGATGTGTCGCACGGCATGTTGCTGCTCGTGCTCGGCCGCGACGCGGACGGGTGTCGCGCGATGCAGAAAATCATCCGCGACTGCCACGAGACGCTGCACAAGAAACGGCTGCTGCGCCGTCGCGCCTGGCAGCTTTTCCGGGCGCTGCTGGAGCGCAAGATCGTGGAGTGGCTTCCTGTCAACGAACGCCCGCCGTGCGGCCGCAAGCTGCGCGTCAACGTCGATCTGCAGGAGGACTTTTCGCTGCATCAGGCGCTTTCGCTCTATCTTATCGACACGGTGCCGCTGCTCGATCGCGCCTCGCCGGATTATCCGTTCGATGTGCTCACGCTGTGCGAATCGATCGTCGAGGACCCGGACCAGATCCTGCGCCGCCAGCTCGACAAGCTGAAGACGCAAAAGCTCATCGAACTGAAAGAGGCTGGCGTCGAATACGAGGAGCGGATGGAAAAGCTCGACGAGCTCGAATACCCGAAGCCGTTGCGCGAATTTGTTTACGAGACGTTCAACGCGTTCGCCGCCAGGCATCCGTGGGTGGAGAACGAGAACGTGCGCCCCAAGTCGATCGCGCGCGAGATGTTCGAGCGTTACCTGTCGTTCTCCGACTACATCAAGGAGTATGGTCTGGAGCGCAGCGAAGGGCTGCTGCTGCGCCATCTTTCGCAAGTCTGGAAGGTGCTCGTACAGACGGTGCCCGATGCGGCGAAGACCGAGGACGTGATCGAGATGGAGGAGTATTTCCGCGAGCTGATCCGCGGCATCGATTCCAGTCTGCTCGAGGAATGGGAGCGCATGCGCAATCCCGACTACGTGGCGCCGGGGACGGCGGGTGCGGAGGCCGACGGTGGCGCGGATCGCAAACCGGCGCGGCCGGCTTCGTACGACATCACGCGCGACGCGGCCGGTTTCCGGCGGGCGGTGCGGGCGGCGATTCTGGGCTTCTTGCAGGAGGTGGCCGCGCACGATTACGAAGCCGCGGCGGCGCGTCTCGGTGCGGGGGCGGACGGCAATGACGCGGCGGAGGGAGCCGGCGAAGGCGGCGGAGCGGGATCGTTTGTGCCGCGTTCGCCGGAGGCGCGGCGGATCGAGGAGGCATTCGCACCGTATTTCGACAGCCGCGGCCGTTTCCGGCTCGATCCGGAAGGCCGTTCGGCGAAACACACGCACTGGGGCGATTACGACGAGGCCGGCGCGCGCGGCGGCACCGGCGACTGGCCCGTGGCGCAGGTGCTGGTCGATGCGGAAGGGCATAACGACTACGAGGCGCGCTTCGTCGTGTCGCTGCCGGCCTCGCGCGCGGCAGCGGCCGTGGTGGTGCGGTTTGCGGGCGCGGGCGAGATCGGGGGGGCGGAATCATGAGCGACGAACGGGAGAGGCAGGACGGAGCGGGCGGGACGCCCGCGCCACTCAATCCGGCGGTTTCGCCGTCACACGGGCCGGAAGCCCGTGCCACGCCGGAATCATGGGCGGAACGCCCATGCCACACGGGAGCGGGCGTTCGGGAAAAAAAGCTCGCGCCGCATCGGGCAGGGCAGGCGCCCGAGGTCATCACCGTCACGCTCAACCCGGCGATCGACCGCACGGTGACGGTGCCGGAGTTTGCGGCGGGTGAGGTCAACCGCGCCGTCGGCAGTCATGACGAACCGGGCGGCAAGGGTGTCAATGTGGCGGCGGCGCTGGCCCGCTACGGTCGCAACGTCGCGGCAACCGGGTTTCTCGGACGGAGGAACCTCGGCATCTTCCGGGAGTTTTTCGACGAACTGGATATCGCCGGCCGGTTCGTGCTGCTGGAGGGCGAAACGCGCACCGGAATCAAGATCGTGGACCCGGAGAGCGGCAGCACGACCGACGTCAATCTTCCCGGCCTCGCGCCTTCACGCGAAGAGCTGGCGGAGCTTTCACGGCGACTGGTTCCCGGCGCAAGCGAGACGCCCGTCGCGCCCTGGTATGTCCTGGCCGGCAGTCTGCCGCCCGGTGTGCCGGTGACGATCTATGCGGACTGGATCCGGGCGCTCCGCGAGCGCGGCGCCGCCGTGGCGCTGGATACGAGCGGCGAGGCGTTGAGGCATGCGGTCGAGGCAGGGCCGACGTTTGTAAAACCCAACATTGCCGAACTCGAGACCCTGCTCGGCCCGGGCCGCCATTTGCCGGATGTGGCTGCGGTGATCGCCGCGGCCCGCGAGCTGATCGCCCGTTACGGCATCGGACTGGTGACGGTTTCGATGGGAGCGGCCGGCGCCTGTTTTGTCACGGCGGACGAGGCGCTGCTGGCGAAACCGCCGCCGATCCGGGTGCAGAGCACCGTGGGGGCGGGGGACGCGATGGTGGCCGGCGTGGTGCATGCGCTCGGCGAGGGAACGCGCCCGGCGAAACGGCCGCTGGCCGAGGTGGCGCGGCTGGCGACGGCCTTTTCGTTGTCCGCACTCACGCTCGGGCAACCGACGGACTCCGCCGGATTTCGCAACGGTGTCGCCGCATGGGCACCGCGCGTGGAGATCGTGCCGGCGGGTCTTTAGATCTGGCCCGTAGCCGCGAACGTAAGTTCGCAGCGACGGGCATATGGTCGCCACCGGGGGAGGGGAGGGCGGGTTCAGCCCTTGACGGCGCCGGCGGAAAGGCCGCGGACGAAGAGCTTCATGCAGAAAAGGAAGATCACGATCAGGGGGATCGAGGCGATGAAGTAGGCCGACATGATCTGGCCCCACTGTTTCACATACTCGCCGTCGAGATAGATCAGGCCCACGCCGAGCGGGAAAATCTCCTTGTCGCGCAGGACGATCAGCGGGAGCAGGAAGTCGTTCCACGAGCCGAGGAAGGCGAGGATGCCGAGTGTGCCGATGATCGGGCCCGACATGGGAATCACCACATTGAGAATCTGCTGGAAATGCGTGGCTCCGTCGATCTCCGCCGCTTCGAAGAGATCCTTCGGCAGGTCTTCGATGAAGTTGCGCAGCACAAAAATGTTGAACACCTGCGCGCCGGCGATGCCCACGATGATGAGCGCCCAGAGCGTGTTGAGGAGGCCGAGCGTCTTGAGCAGGTTGAACAGCGGCACGATGTTGGCCACGCCGGGCAGGAGCATCAGCACCATGAAGGCCGACCAGAGCACGGGGCTGAACGGCATCTTGTAACGGGCGAAGAAATACGCCCCCATGATCGCAATGGTGAGCGCGATGCAGGTGACGGAAACGGAAATGAACACGCTGTTGGCGATGTAGGGGCCGATCAGCTTGAGCCCGAATTCCCAGTTGCGCACCTTGTAGACGGAGGCGTCGAACTGCATCGTGCTTTTCTCCAGCTCCACGGCGGGGTCCGATGCCTTCAGGCTGCCGAACACTTCCGACCACGCGGCGACGCGGGTCTTCTGTTCCTCGCTGCCATCGGCGCCGCGGAAGGTTTCCGTGACGCTCCAGGGAGCGGCGGGAATCCAGGGGTTCTGGATGAAGATGGTGTTATCCTTGAAACTCACCTGCATCATCATGTAGAGCGGGAACAGCTCGATGCAGATGAAGAACAGGATGACGATGTGTTTGGGCCAGTCCTTCTGTTTGTGGGAACCGACGGCGTCTTTCAGGGCGGCGCTCATTTTTCAACCCTCACGTATTTGTTGTTGATGTAGGTCAGGGCCAGGATGAACACGAACAGGATCATGCCGACGGCGCAGGCGTAGCCGAACTCGCCGGCGATGAAGGCGCGGTTGTACATCCAGAGTCCGGGCACCATGCCCTTGCCGCCGGGACCGCCCGACTCGCCGAGGAGCAGCAGTTGCAGGCCGTAGCCCTGGAGTGTGCCGATGATGAGGAGGACGAGCGAGAGGCGCACCTGCGTGAGGATGAGGGGCAGTTCGATGTAGAGGAATTTCTTGAAGGGGCCGACGCCGTCGAGTTCGGCGGCTTCGTAAACCTCCTGGCCGATGCTCTGGAGGCCGGCGAGGTAGATGAGCACGCCGACGGCGCCGATCCACGGGAAGCCCCAGATGAAGAGCGAGGGGAGGATCAGCTCGGGCTGGGAGAGCCAGCCGATGGGCACGTTGTCGAAAAACACGCCCCAGCCGAAAAGGCCGTCGATCTTGACGAGGAGCGTCTTGATGCCGGTGAAGTTGAGGACGTTGTTGAGGACGCCGAGATTGGGATCGAGAAAGAACTTCCAGATGAAGAGCGTGACGAGGCTGGGCACGATCATCGGCACGACGAGAAAGACGCGGTACAGGTATTGCCAGCGGTCGCTCTTCAGGCGGTGGATCATGACCGCCATGAGGATCGACGGGATCATCTTGAAGAGATTGAAAACGATCAGGATGGAAACGGTCTTGAAGGACCCCCAGAGCACGTCGTCACCGAAGGCGCGGCGGAAATTGTCGAAGCCGATGAGCTGCTTGGTGTCACCGCCCGACCACTCGAAAAAACTGTGATAGATGGCGCTGGCGGCCGGGAAATAGGAGAAGGTGCAGACGAGAACCAGCGAGGGAATGATGAACAGGTAGAGTTTCCACTCGCGAAGTGCTTTTTGAGGACTGATGGGTAGCGCCATGGTTGGCCGGTTGTTGGAGACGGAAGCGGGTTGTGTGGCCCGGACATCCTTGAGGGATACCGGGAGGGAGAGTGTAAAGGGGTGTTTCTTGTGGCGGCGGCGGGCCTTGCCAAGTGAAATGTTGGAGTTTCCGGCACCGAAACCGGGCGAGGTGCTGATAACGTTTGCAGCCGGACGGGGAGGTGGCGCAAGTGCGTGGCGGTGGCGAGGGCGGGAGGGCGGAAAAAGAACAACAACGCGCTCGACTGGCGGAGCCGGGCGATCCATCTCCGGTGCATGAAACCCGGGACCGCCAGCGTGTTGTCAGGCCAGTCGTTCGGAGTCAGGCCGGTGGCGCGACTGAGGACGCCGTTTGCCGACAAGTTTGGCGTCCCCCGGCAGAGCGGCCTGGTCGAGGAGGCGGAAGGGCGGGTGGAGTTTTTGCCGGAGTTCGCCCGCGAGGATTTCGTGCGCGGGCTCGACGCGTTTTCCCATGTGTGGCTGGTGACGTGGTTTCACCGGTCGGCGGAGTGGACGGGCGCGGCGACGGTGCGGCCTCCGCGGCTTGGCGGCAACGATCGCGTGGGGGTGTTCGCCTCGCGTTCGCCCAACCGGCCCAACCCGCTCGGGCTCAGTCTGGTGCGGCTGCTCGCGATCGAGACGGCCCCCGCCCTGACCTTGCGCGTGGCCGGGATCGATGCGGTGGACGGCACGCCCGTGCTCGACGTGAAGCCGTACCTGCCATGGTGCGAGGCGTTGCCGACGGCCCGGGCGGACTGGGCCGGGGGAGCGCCCTGTGTGCGCGCTGCGGAGGCGGTGTCGATCCCGCCGCCAATCGCGGAGCGGCTGGTGCACGGATCGGGGCCGGAAGGCATCCGGACCCTGGAACTGGTGCGGCACCTGTTGCGGCTGGATCTGCAGCCGGCTTACCAGCGCAGCGACGCGGGGGTGGATGCCGGAGGGCGGCGCACCTGGGGCATGACGGTCGCCGGGTGGAACATCCGCTGGCGGGCCACGGAAGACGGGCGCGGCGTCGAGGTGGTGGAGGCGGATCAATTACGAATGACGAATGACAAATGACGAATGCAGAATGCTCTGCGTCCGGATCATTGGTCACTGATGTTACGCGACGGAGGGGAAGTGGCGCGGGCGTCCCGCCCGCAGACGGCGCGGAGCGCCGCCCTGAAAACAAGGTTGAGAGGCACCTCCAGCAGGTGCGGGCGAGACGCCCGCAGAACACGGGCTGGAAGCCCGTGCCACGCGATCCGGCGGCTTCGCCGTCAGCGGGCGGGAAGCCCGCGCCACGACGCTCCGCGTCACATCAGTTTGTCATTCGTAATTTGTCATTCGTCATTGATTGGCTACACGGTGCCGGGCGTCTTGATCTCCACGACGTCGTGCGGCGCGGCCTCTTTCAGGCCGGCGGGCGAAACGCGGATATAGCGCGCCTTTTTCCGGAGCGTCGACAGGTCTTTCGAACCGAGATAACCCATGCCGCTCTGCACGCCGCCGACGAGGGTGGCGAGGACGTCGTCGACGGAGCCGGACACTTCCTTCAGCGCCTCGATGCCCTCGGCGGTGAGCTTGCGCGTGGTGTCGTTCTTGTCGTGCCCGTAGCGGGCGGCGCTGCCGGCTTTCATGGCGCTGACCGAGCCCATGCCGCGGTACTGTTTGTAGAGTTTGCCGTTGATCTCGATGATCTCGCCGGGGGCCTCGCGGCAGCCGGCGAGCAGGCCGCCGAGGATGACGGCGTCGGCGAGGGTGAGCGCCTTGACGATATCGCCCGACTTGGTGATGCCGCCGTCGGCGATGATTTTTATGTTCTTGCCACGGCCGGCGGCAGCGGCGGCGCCGCGCGCGGCGACGTAGAGGGCGGTGAGCTGCGGGATGCCCACGCCGGCGACGACGCGCGTGGTGCAGATCGAGCCGGGCCCCTGGCCGACCTTGATGGCATCGGCGCCGCAGCCGGCGAGGTATTCCACGCCGGCACCGCTGGTGACGTTGCCGGCGATGATGGTGAGATCGGGGAAGGCGTCGCGAACGAGTTTCACCATGTCGCCGACGCCGGCGGTGTGGCCGTGGGCGGTGGAGACGGCGACGGCGTCGATGGCCTCGTCGACGAGGTGGCCGACGTGGGAGATGATCTTGTCGCGGTCGAGCGAGCCGTCGGGCAGGCGGACGGGCGCGATGGCCGCGCCGACGACGAGGCGGAAGGCGTGGTCGCGGGCGGGTTTGCGGCGGGAACGGGATTCCTGGAGGATGCTTTCGATGTCGGAAAAGGTGACGAGGCCGCGGAGGCGGTCGTCGTCGTCCACGACGAGCATCTTGTGGATGCCGATGTTTTCCGTGAAAAAGGCGTCGGCGGCGGTGATCGGGTCGGGCTGGAGCTGGCGCTCGTGGATGGTCTGGATCTCGTGGCGCGGGACCATCGCGTCGGCGACGGTGCGCGACTTGTAACGTTCGCGGACGGTGCTGCCGGAGAGCAGGCCGACGAGCTTGCCCTGCGTGTCGACGACCGGGAAGGTGCGGAATTCGTAGCGTTTGGCCTCGATGAGGGCGAGGACGTCGCCGACGTGTTGCGAGGGGGTGACGGTGATCGGGTCCTGGATGAGGCCGTGGATGTGGCGCTTCACGCGGGCGACGGCCTTGACCTGGTCGCGCGCCGGCATGTTGTAATGGATGAGGCCGAGGCCGCCGTTGAGGGCCATGGCGATGGCCATGCGCTCTTCGGTGACGGTGTCCATGTCGGACGAGATGATCGGGACGGAGAGCCGGAGCGCCTCGGAAAGGCTGGTGGAGGTATCCGCATCTTTCGGGAGGATATCCGAATAGAGCGTCGCGAGCGAGACGTCGTCGAAGGTGAGTCCGGTGGGCTGGTTGGAGCGGAAGAACGCTTCGGCCGGCTGGTAATATTCGCTGTCGAGCGTGCCGGTGTCCGCGGTGACGATGGACTCTGGTGTGATGATCGGTGCAACCTTTGGCATGATTGCCATGCAGGTGGTAGGAGCATGGCGAAAAAGCGCAACGGGTTTTTTTCGGCGAAAGCGGCGGCGGGGCGGCCGGCGGGATCGCGCGCGCATGCCGGCATAAACGGTGTGCCCCGCCCGGGCGAGCGCGCGGGCGCTCAGGTTGCCGATGCCGCTGGAGGCGCCGGTGACAAGAATGATGGATTTCATGACGGAGAGGAACGGAGGTGAAAGGTGAACGCGGGATGCGGTGCGGCCCTCGCTCAGACCATGCCGCCGTTGGCGCGAAGAGTCTGGCCGTTGACCCAGCCGCCGTCGGGACCGACGAGGAACGAGACGACTCCGGCGATATCCTCGGGCTGGCCGAGACGTTCGAGCGGGGCGATCCTGGCGAGGTGTTCGATCTGTTCGGGCGTCTTGCCGTTGAGGAACAGATCGGTCGCGGTCGGGCCGGGCGCGACGGCGTTGACGGAGATGCTCCGTCCGCGGAGTTCTTTCGCGAAGATGCGGGTCAGCGTCTCGACCGCCGACTTGGTCGCCGCGTAGGCCGCATAGCCGGGCGGCGCGAGGCCGACCACGCTGGTGGAAAAGTTCACGATGCGTCCGCCGGCGCGCAGGTGCTTCGCGGCGAGGCGCAGGGTGTTGAACGTGCCTTTCACATTGATGGCGAACAGGCGGTCGAAGAGCGCGTCGTCGGTATCGGCAAGAGGAACGAGCCCGGGCTGCATGATGCCGGCGTTGTTGACAACGACATCGACGCCGCCGAACGCCTCCCCGGCCCGGGCGAAGAGCGTCCCGGCTTCGGCCGGGGAGGAAACATCGGCGCGGACGGCGAGGGCGCGCCCGCCTGCGGCCCGGATGGCCTCGACGATTTTTTCGGCGTCGGCGGCGCGGCCGGCGTAGTTGACGATCACGGCGAGACCATCGGCGGCGAGTCGCCGGGCGATGGCGGCGCCGATGCCGCGCGAGGAGCCGGTGACGATGGCCACGCGGGCGCCGGAGGCGACGGACGTCGCCTGCGACGCAGACGAGGGGGTTGGTTGAGTGGCAGCGGATGAGTCGGTGTTTTTCATGAGGCCGTCATTATGCACCCGCGGCGGTTTTTCTGGTAGCCATCGGGTCTGGCTGGCGCTTATTCGGAAAGTGAATGACGCCGTTCGAAGACCTGTCGCTGCTCCGCGCTTTCGTGCGCATTGTGGAAAGCGGCAGCATTTCCGCCGCCGCGCGCACGCTGAAGATCCCGCAACCCTCGCTCAGCCGTCACCTGCGCACGCTGGAGGAACGTTGCGGCGCGGCGCTGCTCCGGCGCGACACGCACCGCATGAGCCTGACGGAAGCCGGCAGCCGGCTGCTGGCGGATGCGCAGGCGATGCTGGCGCTGGCCGACGAGGCCGCGCAGCGGTTGCACGAGGATCAGGCCGCGCTGCGCGGGCACCTGCGGCTGTTTGCGACGATCGATTTCGGGCAATTTACGGGCACCCGGCTCATCACCCGTTTTTTGCTGGCGAATCCCGGCGTCACGGCGGAGCTGGGTTATACGAACCGCCCGCTGCACATGATCCAGGACGGCTACGACGCCGGCGTGATCGTGGGCAGCATCACCGACGACAGCGTGGAGGCGCGGCCGGCGGGCAAGGTGGTGCGTTACCTCGTGGCCGCGCCCGGCCTGGTCGAGAAACACCCTGCGCCGAAGGCGCCGGCGGACCTCGGGACGTGGCCTTGGCTGGCGCTGGGCGGCGCGCAGTTTGGCGGAGCGGACCAGGTGACCCTTTCCGCGCCGAAACACGCGGAGCAGACGCTCCGCATCGCGCCGGTGCTGGTGTCTGAAGGGGTGACCAGCTTGCGCGAAGCGGCGCGGGCGGGTCTCGGCGTGGCGGTGCTGGCGGACTGGCTGGCGCGGGAGGACCTCGTTGCCGGGCGGCTCGTGCGCGTGCTGCCGCAATGGAACGCGCCGGCCTTTCCGGTCCATGTCATTTATCCGGGACTACGCAAGCTGCCGGCGCGCGTGCGGGCGTTCACGGATTTTGCGGTCACGTACCTGACGACGGAGATGCATGTGAACACGTGAACGGCCGGCATCCGGCATCACGCTTGCGCGCCGGCGCCGGATAAGGGTGACGTGGGCGGTATTTGTGCGTATTGAAGAAATATGACCGGGCGGCGACTCCCGGCGCGCTTCGGGGGTTTTGCTCCCCCGTCCCGCGCCGGGTCCGGCAGTGCCCGAACCGGGGCAGGCTGGCCCGCCTCAGATCGGAAACGGCGCCAGACGCAGGGGGCGGACCGCCAGCCCGAGCAACTCGCGTTCGCTGTCGTCGCCGGCGATGCGGTTGACGTGCACCGCAAAGCAGCTTTTGCACTGGTGCACGATCAGCCACTCGCCGTCGGGACGCGCACTGACGGCGATCGGCTCCATGCCGCCGCCACAGTCGGCCTGGCGATCGCCTGGCGAATTGTCGAGATGCAGGCTCCAGAGGCACCACGGACAGTGGTTGCGATGGCGCGTGCCGGGAGCGTCGAGCGAAAACTCACCGCCACAATGGCGGCATTTCAACCAGGCCGCCGGACGTGACGAACGGCGCCCGTGAATTGCAGGATGCGATTGATCGGAAAAATCGGAAGGATGGGACATCGGGATGCGGAAAACGCCCCGGCACCAGGGACAACCCGGACACGACGCACATGTGCGTTCCGGGACCGCACTCTGCACACATCAACCGCACACCACGGGCTGGCGGAAACCGGGCTGCCGGGGCACAAAAAGGCCCCGCCTTGAAATCCGGCGGGTCCGGTCGATGTGTGATTTATACCGAATCAGATTGTGACATCCACCTGGCACCCTGCCGGAGCCGCTCCGGCCAGTCAAGACGGCCTCGGGAATTTTTGATGTGCGCTGTCGGAGAGCACCGACTGGAAACGGCGGATGCGGACAAACGCCGCCGTAGTGGTTATCCGGTTACTTCCGTTTTTTCAGCCCGCCGAATGCGGTGGCGATCATGGTCCCGGCGATCGCGTCGTTCAGGGGAGCGTGGCCGGCGACGAGCCGGTAGATCATCGGTCCGTAGATCAGATCGAGAACGATCTCTTCGTCGAGGTTGCCGGGCACTTCGCCGCGGGCGACGCCGCGCTGCCACATGACCCGGACGGTATCGCGCCGGGATTTCAGGAACTGCCGGTGGAACTGCTCCAGAAAAGCGGGATCACTCTGCCCCTCGGCGATGAACTGGCGGAACAACCGGCCGGCCGGGCTGGTGTAGAAGCGGATCACCGACTTGAGCTGTTCGGTGAAATCCCGCTCCACCGAACCCGTGTCGGGGATGGCCACGTTCGTTTGCATGCGGGAGAGGAAGGCCGCGAGCGCCACGTGCGCCTTGCTCGGCCACCACTTGTAGAGGGTGGCCTTGCTCACGCCGGCGCGCGCGGCGATGGCCTCCGCCGTGACGTCGCGGAGCGGCTTTTTTTCGAGCAGCCTGATCGCCGCCGTGAGGATGGCCTTTTCGGCGGCGAGGCTGCGCTGGCGGCCGCGGCGTTTGGGCAGGGACGACGGGGGGGCGGGTTCGGGTGCGGGCATGGCGGGAAGGGAAGCGGCCGCCGGGCCGGCGCGCAACCGGGGTTTTGTTTTCATTCCGGGAAATCGGCGCCGAGCGAGACGTCGCGCCACTCGGCGAATTCGCGGAGCATCGTGTCGACTTTCCGGTGAGCGCGCTCCCAGGCACTGGCACCGAGCAGCAGGCGCAGCGGCGGATGTTCGCTCGTGACCACGCGGACGATCGCCTCGACGGCGCGCACGGGATCTCCTTTCTGGACACCGTCATTGGCCAGGCTCCATGCGCGGGTGCCGCCCGCCGTGGATGCGTAGTCGTCGATCGTGCGGGCGGTCCGGGCGAGGGAGTCGCCGAGGAATTCGGTGCGAAAAGGGCCGGGTTCGATCAGGGTGACCCGGATGCCCAGCGGCGCGACCTCCTGGGCGAGCGCTTCGGACAGGCCTTCGACCGCGAATTTGGTCGCGCTGTACACACCCCAGCCGGGCCCGGCGGTGAGGCCGGCGATCGAGGACAGGTTGACGATGTGGCCGCTCTTTTGCGCACGCATCGACGGCAAGACGGCGCGAGTGAGGCGGTGCAGGCCGAAAACGTTGATCCCGAAAACGGACGCGGCCTCGGAGTCGGAAACTTCCTCGACGGCGCCGAGCAGACCGTGCCCGGCGTTGTTGACGAGCACATCGATCCGCCCGAAGCGGGCGAGCGCCGAGGCGACAGCAGCCTCGACCGCGGCCGGCGAATGCAGGTCGAGCGAAATCGCCAGCAGGCGGTCGCCCGCCTCGGGAAACGCGGCGGCGACGGCGGCAGGCTGGCGGGAAGTGGCGACGACCGAATCGCCGCGTTGCAGGGCGGCACGAACCAGTTCGAGGCCAAAGCCTCTGGATGTGCCGGTGATGAACCAGGTTTTTGTTTTCATAGTGGTTTTTCGAATACCGGTGCTCCCGAGTCGGAAATAGACGGAGAAGACAGGGATCATTTAATGAACCAAACGTTCAGTTTATCAAGTGAAATCTCTGCGGATGTTCAATTTTGCCGGAGGAACGAAAGGGAAGGGACTGGGGAAAGGGCTCAATGGCCCGGAGCCGGTGCCCGATTTCGTCCGCGGTCCTGCCTGGCGCGATTTGCAAGTCGATTGGCGGATGTTGCCAGTGTTCTGGCGTCATGGAATGATTAAGGTAATGTCTGCCGGGACCAAAACCGGGGAGCGCAGGCGCTTCCCCGGGGTCAGGTTCGGGCATCGGCACACGACGGGGCACCATGAAAACGGGCAAAACGAAACGAATTCTCAGGCGAATGATTATCAGCGGATTTATTCTCACCGGCATCCTCATGTTCACGGTGGTCATCTATGTGCAGCAGCCCAAATTCGGGAGATTGCCGCGAGGCGAGCGGCTGGAGAAAATCCGGAAGTCGCCGCATTACCGCGACGGCCGGTTTCAGAACCTCGTCCGCACCTCGATCCTCACGGAGGGCGTGAGCTATTTTGCGCTCTACCGGGAGTTTTTGTTCGGCGACAAGCGGGTGCGCCGTCCGGCCAATCCCGTGCCGTCCGTGAAGCGGGATCTGGCGAACCTGGACGCGGCGCAGGATGTCCTGGTGTGGTTCGGGCACTCCTCGTATTTTCTCCAGACTGGCGGAAAGAAAATTCTGGTCGATCCCGTGTTCAGCGGCGCGGCCTCGCCGGTCACCTTCACCACCCGGGCCTTCACGGGCGCCGACGCCTACACCGTGGACGACCTGCCGGCGATCGACTACCTTTTCATCACGCACGATCACTGGGATCACCTGGACTACGAGACGGTGCTGAAACTCAGGCCGAAGGTCGGCAAGATCGTCTGCGGCCTCGGCGTCGGGGAGCACCTCGAATACTGGGGTTTCGAGCGCGGCCGGATCATCGAGATGGACTGGGGCGAGAACTGCGCGCCGGAGACCGGGGTGAGCGTGCAGTGTCTGCCGGCACGCCATTTTTCCGGACGGGGATTTTTCGGCAACCGGTCGCTGTGGGCTTCGTTTCTGGTGCGGACGCCGACGTTCAGCTTCTATGTCGGCGGTGACAGCGGATACGGCGCGCATTTCGCGGAGATCGGGCAAAAATTCGGTCCGCTCGATCTGGCGATTCTGGAAAACGGCCAGTACGATCCGAGCTGGAAGAGCATTCATATGATGCCGGAGGAGGTCTGGCAGGCAGCGCGGGAACTGAACGCGAAGCGGCTGTTGCCGGTGCATTCCGCCAAGTTCAGCATTTCCAACCATGCCTGGAACGAGCCGCTGCGGCGAATCACCGCCGCCGCCGCGAATGACGCCGACGGAACCGCGCCGGTTTTGCTCACCCCGATTATCGGTGAGATCGTGGACCTGCGGGACGACGCGCATGCGTTTTCTCCGTGGTGGGAAAACGTCGATCCGAAGCCGACTCCCGGGGCGCTGGCTCTTTCCGAGTGAAGGTCGTAGTTGTTTTTCGGATTCAGGTGGTAGACGGCGCGAGGTGATATTTGCGCCACTCGCATGGCCGGGATGGCGGCCGGAACAGCCGGGGAGGGACGCCGGCGGAAAAAATCTTTTGCGAGGGTTTGGGGAGGCCGCGGCGTTTCATTCTGTGCGAGCGCATTCAACGCGCCGCATTCCGACAACATTCCGAAATCCCATGAATACATCAAACAAGGTATCAAAATTTCCCGGACGAAGCCTGCTTCTGGCTTTGTTCGTTACGGTCGCTCTTTCCGGAGCGAATGCCGGCCCCGGTCCCGATTACTGGCGGCGGACGGAACAGGGCGGAGCGACCCGCTACGCGTCGCAGACCAACGCTCCGGCTTCAGCCGACAAGGTATGCGCCACCGCCCGGACGGAAACCCTTACGGAACTCCGGCCGACGTTGCCCAATGGCAAGGGCGCGCTGCAACGTGTCACGGTCGGTTCCTGGCAGGTCTGTGAATCCTGCGCCACCACCACGGTGATGAGGCCCGGCCTGCCCAACGGCAAAGGCGCCCTCCGCTCCGTGAAGGTGGCAACCACTCACACCTGTGATGCGTCCTGCGACAAAGGGTAATGCCGGATAGAGGCCGGAAGGGATGCGACGACGTTAAAGGCCGCCGCGTCCACTCCTTTGATCTTGCGGTTTTTTTTGAAAAAAATGCTTCCGGTCACAAGGGTTTGGCGTGGCCGTGGCATATTACCGGACGTGCCTTCATCCACTATGAACAAACTGTTGAAATTTGCTTTCATTTCCCTGTTCGCTGCCGGCCTCCCGGCAGGCGCGCTTTTCGCCCACAACGGCGAAGACCATGGAAAAACCGGAACCCCGTCCGCCGGTCAGGGTTCGGCGACCGTCTCCCGGGCCGACTATCCGCTGGAGACCTGCGTTGTCTCCGGTGACAAGCTGGAGGGCGGCGATATGGGCGAACCCATCGACTACATCCACAAGGAAAAGGGAAAACCTGACCGCCTGGTGCGCCTTTGTTGCAAAAGCTGTATCCGGGATTTCCGGAAAGATCCGGACAAATACCTGAAGCAGATTGATGAAGCCGCTGCCGCCAAGGCGCAGAGCGCCGGTGGCCACGACGCACATCATCACTGAATTTCCGGAGCCCGTTATGTGCATGCTCCGGATGCAGGACAGAGGGAGACGGGCAGCAGGTTGCCTTTGCTGCCCGTCTTTCTGGACGATGAACCTGCCTCAACTGGTTGGGTCGTTGCATCCGCTCGTCGTGCATTTTTTCCCGAAAAGAGTTGGCGCGGTTTGCGAGTCGATTGGCAGATGCGGCCAGTGCGCTGGCGGCACCGGGCGAGTAAAGTGAAGACATTACGGGACGCGACGAATCGCGTTCCGGACAAACTCATCCATTATTCGCCATGTCCAAAATCTGGTTCATCACCGGCAGTTCGCGCGGCCTCGGTCGCGCTTTCGCTGAAGTCATTCTCGCCGCGGGCCACCGCGTCGTCGCCACCGCCCGCGATCCCGGGCAGCTTTCCGATCTCGCCGCCGCGCATGGCGACCGTTTCCGCGCCGTGAGGCTCGACGTCAATTCTCCGGAAGAGTCGTCGCAGGCGGTCGCGGCGGCGCTCGACGCCTTCGGGCGCATCGACGTGCTCATCAACAACGCCGGCTTCGGTTTCATCGGCGCCTTCGAGGAGATGACCCCGGAGGATTTCCGGCGGCAGATCGACACCAACTTCCGGGGCACGGTGAACGTGACCCGGGCCGCATTGCCGCACCTGCGCCGCCAGGGTGCGGGGCATATTTTCCAGATCACGTCCATCGGCGGACGGCTCGCCACCGCCGGCTTCTCGGGCTATCACGCGGCCAAGTTCGCGGTGGAGGGGTTCAGCGAGGCCCTCGCGAAAGAAATCAAACCGCTCGGCCTCAGGCTGACCATCGTCGAGCCGGGCGGTTTCCGGACCGACTGGGCGGGGGCGTCGATGGCGTTTGCCGAGCCGATCGAGGCGTACAACCCCACTGTCGGGCAGATGCGGACGCTGCTCGCCAACTTCACGGGCAACGAGCCGGGCGATCCGCGCAAGGCCGCGGAAGTTCTCCTTCAGGTCGCCGAAATGGAGGAGCCGCCGCTGCGCCTGCCGCTTGGCAGCGATGCGCTGCTTTTCCTGCGCAACAGCTACGAGCAATCGCTGGCGGAGCTGGAGCGCTGGTCCTCATTCACGCGCTCGACGGATTATCCCGGATCGGTACTGTCGGAGGAGGTCAAGTCGCTGGCTTGAGTTCGAGTTGATTCCATTCTGTTCGTTTTCGCATGAGCACACCCACTTTTCGTTTTCCCGACATCCGGCCCACGTTGCGCGAGCTGGGCGTCGATGCCGTCCGGGTGCTGCGCGCGGCCGGGTTGCCGCTTGCGGTGGGCGGCGAGTCCGGGGTGCAGTTGACCACGGAGCAGATGTTCGCCTTCTGGCGGGCGCTGGAAACGGTGAGCGACGATCCGCTGACCGGCATCGAACTGGCCCGCCGGGTTCCGCTGGAGCAACATCATCCGGCCTGCATCGCGGCGCAGCATGCGCGGACATTTCGTGATGCGTTGCAGCGATTCGCCCGCTACAAGTATCTTTGTTGCGCGGAGGAACTGGGGCTGGCCGAAGGCAACGGGGAATGCCGTGTCGGGTTTTCCTGGTTACAGACGACGGAGCCGGTGCCTCCCCGGTTGATCGACGCGGCGTTTGCCGGCACGGTGGAACTGGGCCGGCGCGGCACCCGGCGTCCGCTGAATCCGTTGCGCGTGGAACTGGCCCGCCCGCCGACGGCGGTGGAGCGGTTCGAGGCATACTTCGGCTGTCGCGTGCATTTCCGGGCGCGGCGCAGTGTCATCGTCTTCCGGCTTTCCGATCTCGATCTGCCGTTCGTCACCTACAATGCGGAGTTGCTGGAAATGCTGAGTCCGTCGCTCGACCGGGAACTGGCGCGGCGCAAGGCGACCTCGACGCTGGCGGGTCAGGCGAAGTGGGTGATGCAACGGCTGGTCGGCGCCCGCCTGCCGCAGATCGGCGAGGTGGCGAAGGAACTGGCGGTGAGCCCGCGCACGCTCCAGCGCCGCATCGCGGAGGAGGGTTCGAATTTCCGGCAACTGCTGGCCGACGCGCGCCGGGAGCTCGCGCACCGGTATCTGCGTGAACCGGCGATGACGCTGACGGAGACGGCATGCCTGCTCGGCTTCGAGGATCCGAATTCGTTTTACCGTGCCTTCCGCGAATGGGAAGGCGTGACGCCCGGCGAGTGGCGGCGACGGCAGACCGTGGCCGGGGCGGCATGATGCCCGGACGGATACGCCTGGGGCTGTCGGCCGGTTCGGATTCCGGTTCCGTTCACGATTTTGCTGCCGGTTCGTGCGTGCGGAAAACTTCCTCGGCGGCGAAGGCGGCGTTCAGGGCCGCGGGAAAACCGGCGTAAACCGCCATCTGGATGATGATCTCGACCAGTTCCTCGCGGGTGCAGCCGACATTCAGCGCGGCATGAAGATGCACCTTGAGCTGCGGCTGCGCATGGCCGAGCGCGGCCAGCGCCGCGACGGTGGCGATCTCGCGCTCCTTCAGCGTCAGTCCCGGACGGCTGTAGATGTCGCCGAAGGGAAACTCGATGGTGTAGCGGGCAAGATCGGGCGCGACCGCGCGCAGCGCGTCGATGACACGCTGGCCGGCTTCGCCGTCGATTTCCTTCAGTTTTTCCCAGCCGCGCGTGAAACGGTCGGAGTCATTGGCGGCAGGGACAGGAGCCGCGGTGGCGGTGCCCGGGATCAGGGTCGAGCCGGCGGCGACCGCGGCGAGCCCGACGAAACGTTTGCGGGAGATTTTTGTATCCATGGGCAAAGGATGCCACGGAGGGCGCGACGTGTCTTTTGGGGTTTCGACCGGACTGTGGGAATCTTGCGCAAAAGTGAGGGGAGGATGCCCGTGCCACATGCAGGGGCTTCGCTTGCGAAGCCCGCCGCATGCCGTTTGATGCCCCGTCCTGCATGCGCGGGCGTCGCAAGCGAAGCCCCTACGTGCGGGCAGCTACCGCTGGCGGCGGTAGTCGCGGGGCGCGCAGCCGGTCTCGCGCCGGAAGATTTGGGAGAAATGACTCGGGTTGGAGTAGCCCGAGTCCATGCCGATCCGGATGACGGAGCGGGTGGTCTCGCGAAGCAACCGCCGCGCGTGTTCCATGCGCAGATCGAGCAGGTGACGGCTCGGCGACATGCCTGTCGCCCGCTTGAAGAGCCGGCTGAAGTGGCATCCGCTCATGCCCGCGTGCGCGGCGAGGGTTCGCAGATCAAGAGGCCGTGCGAGATCGGCGGCCATGAGATCGAGGCAGCGGCGCAGCTTGAAGCCGGGCAGGCCGCTGCCGCCGGCAGGCGGCCGCGAGACGGCTCCGGTCACGGCGAAGCGGCGCACCACCTGCACTGCGATCACATGGGCGAGGCTCGCCACGACGGTCTCGCGACCGTTGCGGCCCAGTTCCAGTTCGGAGCGCACTACCCGGAGCAAGGCATCGAGCGAGGGATCGGCGAAACCGGAGGCGTCGCGCAGGACGCGGTTGTTTTCTTCTTCGCGCCGGGTCTCCCCGATCGCCCGCCGGATGACCGGCAGCGGCAGGAACACCTGCAATGTCTCGAACGGTCCGCCATCGAGGACGCGCCAGCGCAATTCGTAGGGACCGCCCGCGACCGTCAGAAAAAACATGCCGGGACGCGCCTCGGTGCGGCTCCACGTGCCACCGGGTTCGCGTTCTTCCACGAGTACGCTGCCCGATACGATCCACACGAGATGCGGCTCGGTGACGGCGGGCATCGCGAACGCGGCCTGTTCAGGCGGCTGACAATAGAGGCGCGCGGGCAGTTCCCGCCACGCCGGCACCGTGCTTGCGGACAAAATCCTTCCCGGGATGTAGCGCCCCAGCGCATCGACGGAAGTAAGTTCCGGATGTGTGGAAGAAGGCCGTGGTTTGCCGGCATTTGAGTCGCAGGGAATTTTCATGGGCAGGACCGCTGCGGTTTGCGGACAGGAAAGTCCATAATGTCCCGGTGTCGGCGAGCAATGCTTGAGGCAAATCAACCTGGTCCCGTCCATGTTTACAATTTTCCGGACAAACCGAAGACGATGAATGTCGCACCATGCGCAAGACAACCTCCCCACACCCAAAATGCGGCATGAGCTATTCAAATAAATTGCATAAAACAGGCGAATATTTTGCGAATCCGGAGTGGTTGACATTGATCATGTCAGAGATGGTCGTGTGCTATAAAAGTATGTCATGAAAAATTCATGACATATTCCAATTTCCGGTAAATTTGACCTCAGACAAATATGAAGATTACAAAAGCGAACGCGGAAGATCTGCCGAAGCTTCTCGAAATTCAGAAAGCGGCCTACCGGGCGGAGGCTGATATTTATGGTGACTATGCGATTCCTCCTTTAACGGAGTCCCTTGCCGATCTTGAAAGAGCATTATCCGGGAGCGTTGTTCTCAAGGCGGAAATGGATGGCGTCCCGGTGGGTTCTGTTCGCGCCACGCTCAAAGAAGAAATCTGCGAAGTGGGACGCCTGAGCGTAAGTCCGAGCTATCAAAAGCAGGGAATCGGCAGGTCACTGCTCCAAGCCTGCGAAGCACTTTTCCCCTCATCGCGTTATTGTGAGCTATTCACCGGATCGAGAAGCGAGGCAAATCTGAGATTGTATGAAAAAACGGGTTATCGTCGCGTCAGGACACACGTGCTGTCCCCCAAAGTCACATTGATTTATTTGAGAAAGACGAGAGACGCCTGACCAAGCTCCGGCAACGTCCCTGCCTCATCTTCAAGGGAACTCCAACTCCTCCAAAATCATTTTGTGGAAGTTCCCCTGCCGGCCTTGCGGTCAGTTCGTCCGGCGGTAGGCACCTTGGCGTTCGAGCATCCAGCCGGGATACTCGGGCGGGAGGGCGCTGACCTGATCGAGCTGCTTCAACTCCTCGTCGGTGAGTTCGATTTCGGTCGCGGCGATGTTGTCGTCGAGTTGTTCGATGTTTTTCGCGCCGATGATGACCGACATGACGAAGCGCTGGTGCAACACCCACGCGAGCGCGATGCGCGCCACCGACACGCCACGGGCATCGGCGATGCCGCGCATGACGTCGATGCAGGCGAAGGCGCGGTCCTTGTTGACCGGCGGGAAATCGAAAGACGCACGGCGGGAGCCGGCGGGGCCGTTGCCGTCGCGGTCGAACTTGCCCGAGAGCAGGCCGCCGGCGAGCGGACTCCAGACCATCAGGCCGAGTTTTTCGGCTTCGAGCAGCGAGACGATTTCGCGTTCCAGGTCGCGGCCGGCGATGGTGTAGTAGGCCTGGAGCGTGGCGAGGCGCATCCAGCCGTGACGGTCGGCGATGCCGAGCGCCTTCATGATCGTCCAGGCGGACCAGTTGGAAACGCCGACGTAGCGCACGTGGCCCTGGCGGACGAGGTCGTCGAGCGCGCGCACGGTTTCCTCAATGGGCGTGAGCGTGTCGAGGCCGTGAATCTGGTAGAGGTCGATGTAGTCGGTGCCGAGGCGTTTCAGACTGGCCTTGACTGCATCCATGAGGTGGCCGCGGGAGGCGCCGCGATCGTTGGGACCGGGGCCGACCTGGCCGAAGGCCTTGGTGGCGAGGACGACATCGGAGCGCTTGCGTCCGGAGTTTTTGATGGCGCGGCCGGTGATTTCCTCGGAAAGGCCCTCCGAATAAACGTTGGCCGTGTCGATGAAGTTGATACCGGAGTCGAGCGCACGGGCGACGATGCCGTCCGCGACCGACTGGTCAAGGGTGCCGATAGCGGTCCAGAAGCCGCGTCCGCCGAAGGTCATGGTGCCGAGGCAGATTTCCGAGACGAGAAGGCCGGTGTTGCCGAGTGGTTTGTATTTCATGGTGGATTACGGGTGGGGATGTGGACGGAATATATCAGTGAACAGGAGTCCGGACGATAAGGGGTAATCTGAAGGGTTAATGATTTTGAACAGAAGAGAACGAAGGAAACGAAGATGCGAACGAAGGATTAGTTATGTTTGGCCGGTGGCTCCCTCAGTTGCTCTTCGTTCTCTTTGTTGCCTTCTGTTCAAAATGCCGGGCCAAAAGTATGTCTCTTCATCTCCGGGCGCACCTCATTCCTTCAGCGAGGCCATGTCGATGACGAAGCGGTAGCGGACGTCGCTCTTCAGGAGGCGTTCGTAGGCCTCGTTGATCTGCTGGATGCGGATCAGTTCGATGTCGCTCACGATGTTGTGCTCGGCGCAAAAATCGAGCATCTCCTGCGTCTCCGCGATGCCGCCGATGCCGGAGCCGGCGAAGTTGCGGCGGGGGAGGATCAGGTTGAAAACCGCCACACCGAGAGGCGAGGCCGGCACGCCGACCTGCGTCAGCGTGGCATCGAGCTTGAGGAGGCTGAACAGGGCGTTGATGTCGTGATTGGCGGATACGGTATCGAGAATGAAATCGAAGCTGCGCGCGTGTTTTTTCATCTGCTCGGGGTCGGTCGAGATGATGACCTCGTCGGCACCGAGGCGGATGGCGTCGGCGACTTTCCCCGGCGAGGTGGTCAGCACCACGGTATGCGCGCCGAGGGCGTGGGCGAATTTTACGCCCATGTGACCGAGCCCGCCGATGCCGACAATGCCCACCTTCTGGCCGGGACCGACTTTCCAGTGGCGCAGCGGCGAATACGTGGTGATGCCGGCGCAGAGCAGCGGAGCGGTGGCGGCGAGATCGAGATTGGCCGGCACGCGCAGGACAAACGCCTGATCGACCGTGACGCTTTCGGAATAACCGCCGTAGGTCGCGCCGCCGAGGTGCTTGTCCTCGCCGTTGTAGGTGAAGGTGCAACCGTTCTCGCAATATTGCTCAAGTCCGCGCTGGCAGCTCGGGCAGGTGCGGCATGAATCCACCATACAACCGACGGCGGCGAGGTCGCCTTCCTTGAATTTCGTGACCTTGGGGCCGACGCGGGTGACGCGCCCGACGATCTCGTGGCCGGGCACGCAGGGATAGACCGTGTTGCCCCATTCGCCGCGGGCTTGGTGCAGGTCGGAGTGGCAGACGCCGCAGTAGAGGATTTCGATGACGACGTCGTCGGGCAGCGGATCGCGGCGCTGGATGGAAAACGGGGCGAGGGGAGAGGTGGTGGCTTGGGCGGCATAGGCCCGTTTGGGGACGGCGGTGACGGTTGGTTTGGACATGGCACAGATCATAGCATGCGGTCGCGGGATTTGCTCTCGCAGCCTTGCTTTCTCTGTCGGGATTTTGCTCCAAAGTGGGTATCCGGCTTGTTGCCGCTGACACCGGATGCATCGCTCCCGCAGCTCCATTGCGTTGTCCGGCGGCACTCCGGGGGCCTGTCCGGAAGATACGCGCTCAAAACCCCAGCCGCATACCCAGCATGGCGCCGATGCCGGGCATGGGGTAGCCGGGGCGGTAATACCAGGTGCGGTCGGTCAGGTTATCCACGGCGAGATACACCTCGCCTTGTTTCACGTGCAGTGCCGGAGCCGCGAAACGATAACCGAGTCGGGCATTCACGACCAGTGAGGACGGCACCTGCGGGTTGGTCGCCGGATCGGCGCCGGAAGCGTCGCTTCGCGCCCAGGCGTTGGTCGGGTTTACATACATGCGGTCCTGGTAAAGTACATCGACGCTGAGCCGGAAGTTCCGGAGAAACGTCCAGTTGAAGCCGGCGCTCGCCGTCCACTCGGGCGCATAGGGCATGCCTTTCACCGAAGGTTGCAGCCAGGTGGCGCCGATAAAAAAACTCAGGTCTGCCATTGGCGTCCAGGTGGCGCTGCTCTCCACGCCGTAATTGTGCCAGTCGCCGATGTTGGCAAAACCCTGCGGCACGGGGGCGCCCGTGGCCGGGAAGGTGAGCACGTAGCGGTTGTCGCCCCGGTCGTAAAATGCCGTGACGTCGGCCTTGAACCTCGGGTTGAAGCGGTGACTCACGCCCGCCTCGAAATGGTCGAGCGTCTCCGCGTCGAGGCCGCGCCAGGCGTTGCGTTTTGCCGGATCGTTGTAGAGCGGCGGCAACACCGCTTGCGAAAATGCGGCGACGTTGAGGCCGGGATAACTGACGCCGCGCGCGTAGCCGGCGTGCGCTTCGGTGGCCTTGTAACCGGCTACCACGCCGGCATGCGGCGCGACTTCGGAGCCGAAAATGTTGTGATCGTAAAAACGGACGCCGGCGGAGGGTTGGGCATAATAACCGTCGCGGGTGCCGAACAGGTGACTGACCGCAGCGTGAGGGGAAACGATCCGGAAGTCCTCGCGCCCGAACCGTGTCGTCAGCGCGGGGTTGTAACGCTCGAATTCGCCCCGGCCGCTCATCACATCCACGTCCAGCCCGGCGAGCACCTCGCCGCCTTCCCATGCCGTGATTTTTTCGCCGGCGCGTATTCCGTAGAGATCCCAGTCCATGATCGTGTTGTCCGTATCACCGGGGGCGACCGGTGCGCCGGTGTCCCGCATGCCCTGGTCATACCAGGCGGCGTGGCCGGAATTCCAGTACGCCTTGATCCAGCCCTCGGCGCGCCGGTAGCGGTTGGCCAGCGTGAGGACAGAGAGCCAGTCGTCGGTTTGGTAATCCCCCATGTGATACGGAGCGTTTTCGGCGCCGGGGTCTTCCGCGTGGTTGTCGGTGCGGTCGCCGAAAAACGAGAGCGACCAGTTTTCGTTCAGCGCGTAACCCAGGCGCAGAAAATAATCCTGGAGTTCGCCGCCGGAGTTGGTCCGGTCACCGTCGGCGCGGCGGTAGCTCTGGCCGGCGTAAAAATCAAAGGGGCCGGTTTTCCCGCCCGCCGACATTTTTTCGACTCGCGTGCGGTCGGAGCCGACGGCGACGTTGATGTCCGCGGCGAGCCCTTCGGTGCGTTTTTGCCGGGGCGTGATGTTCACGGCGGTGAAGGCATTGCCGAAGATCTGCGGCTGCACGCTCTTGTAAACCTCGATCGATGCCGCCGCGTCGATCGAGAGGATGTCGAGCAGCGGGTGGCTGAACACGGCATTGTAGCGCGGCGCGCCGTCATAGAGCGCGACGAGTTCGCCGCCGGGGCGGCTGGCGCCCATGCCGCGGATGAAGATCGCGCCGCCACCCGAGCCACCGTAGGAGCCGACCTTGTTGTTACGCGAGATGTTGACGCCGGGCGTGGTGCGCAGCGCCGAGGCAATGTCGGTGGCGCCGAGGTCTTCGATTTGCCGCGCTCCCACCACGCTGTAGCCGCCCGCCCACGGGCTGACGTTGTTGTCCTGAATAAGGGGAGGCGCGGTGACGATCATCTCCGGCAATACTTGCGGCGCGGGCCCGGCGGCGGAGGACTGGCCGCGGGCCGGGGCGAACGCGAGGGCGAGTGCAGGACCGAGAACGACGGCGGATAGCGCGAGTTGCTTGAGCATCGGTTGGGAATGAGACTGGAATCGACGGGAGGGATGGGGACAGGGGCTGGAAGCCCGGGCCACTTCATGGGCAGGATGCCCATGCCACATGTTCAGAACGCGAAGTCATCGGAGCCGGCGGGGGCGACGGCTTTTTCCTGCACGAGGACTTCGGCCGTCTCGTGAGTGGCGAGTCCGCGTACGATCACCGCTTTTTTCGGGAGCGCGGGGCACGCGAACTGGCATGCGCCGCAGCCGATGCAATAGCGCTCATCCACGACCGGCTCGGCGTGGCGCGCGCCGCGTTGTTTCATTTGCAGGGCGGCGGTCGGGCAGTGCTCGGCGCAGGCGCCGCAGGCGGTGTCGTCCGTGATGACGATACACCGCGAGCGTGTCACTTCGGCCACGCCGATCCGCGTCCGCTGTTTTTCGCCAAGCGCGAGCGGCAGGAGGGCATGGTCGGGGCAGACGCCGCCGCAGGTCGTGCAGTTGATGTTGCAAAAACTCCGGTCGAAATTGAGCCGGGGTTTCATGATGCCTTCGAGGCTGCCGTAGCCAAATACAGCAGGTTCCAGCACATGGCTGGGGCAGGCGCTGACGCAGAGCTGACAGGCCGTGCATCGGGCGACAAAGCGGTCGATGCTCTGCGCGCCGGGCGGGGCCACGGTCTGGCGTCGCGGGATACTGCCGGTGTCGGCGGCATGTGCATTGCCGGAAGCAGGGATGTTGTCAGGGGAGTCGTCCTTTCCGGCACGGACGGAGACGAGCGCGACGGTGCCCGTCGCGAGCGTGGCCAGAAAGGCGCGGCGTGCGGGCGACTGCGCCGTTGAGTTTGGGGTTTCGGGTTTGGAGCTCAGGGTTCGGGATGGGGAGCCGGGAGGGGGAGGGGGGTCGGAGTTTTTTTTGGGCTCCGTTTTCGAAAACTCTGAACTCTGAACCCCAAACTCCAAACCTCCCGCCTTTGGCGGACGTCCGAGCCAGCGGTAGTTGAGGCCGTTTTCGTCGCAGACGGAGACGCAGTCGAAGCAGCCGACGCAGCGCGAGAAGTCGATCTCCTGCTTGCGCAGGTCGATGCATTGCGCCTTGCAGGTGCGCAGGCAATCGCCGCAGCGCACGCAGGCGCTGCGGTCGATGGTGAGCCGGAAGAGGGCTTTGCGGGAGAAGATGCCCAGCAGTGCGCCGACCGGACAGACCGTGTTGCACCAGAGGCGGCCCCGCCAGGCCGACATGAGGACGACCGCGCTGAAAATGACCGCCACCGGGAGGAACACGCCGATGCCGGTCCAGGGCAGCGCGACATGCGGCAGGGCGTTGGACCCGAAGTGTTGCGCGACGGGGGCGGCAAGGTTGTTGGCGCCGATCACCAGGGGTCGAAAGAGTGTGCCGGTGAAGCGTCCGAAGTGGCTGTAAGGATCGAGCCACGCGAGGGCAAAGCCACCCCAGCCGGTGAGCACGGCGACGATGACGAGCGCGAGGATGCCGTATCGGATCTTGTTATACGCTGGGCGATGGGGCAGGAGCTTCGGTTTTTTGCGGCGGAGTTTTTTTACGATGCGCGCCACGACATCCTGAAGTACGCCGAGCGGACAGATCGTGGAGCAATAGACGCGGCCTGCAATCAGGGTGATGCCGAGCACCGCGATGCATGCGAGCGACAGCACCGCGCCGCTGGCGAGCGCGATGGCCGAGGGCAGGAACTGGATGGAGGTCGCCGCATGCTTGAACGAAGCGGGGATGGCGTCGCGGAAATCGAGGAATGCAGCGGACACTGCCAGCAGGCAGAGCGCGGCGGCAACGATGCGCAGGAGGCGGAGAGTGTGGCGGCGACGCATGCTTTCAGTCCAGAGTTCAGGGTTTGGAGTTCAGGGTCAGAGAATCGAGATTCGGAGTTCGCAGGGCCGCACCGGAAATCAGAGGCTGCTGGTACCCACTCCAGACGCTGAACCCTGAACTGTCCGGCCGCGTCATGCGGCCAGGCGCACACGTTCGATTTTGAGGGTGTCGAGTTGATAGGTGCCGAGGCCGGCGTTGCCGGCGATCTTGACATGTTCGATGCCGTCCTGCGCGTGGCCGAGCATGCGGGCGCCGGCGGCGTCGATGGCCACGATGTCGGTGGAGGCGAGGAGGGACCTGGTGTGGATCAGGTCATCGACGCTCTTGCCGCGCGGACCGTTGCGCATCATGGGGGCGTAGGCGTCGAGGACATTGAGGGCAGGCCGCTTGAAGCGGATGAAATCGGCAATGCACTGGTGCAGGTTGTTCTGGTGATAGAAGCGGCGGTCCCAGATGGCGCCCATGAGGTTTTTCATGCACGCGGTCATGGTGGCGCCGCCGTGGTGCTTGAGCACGGGGGCGTTGATGAAGACGTCGCTGTCGAGGATGAGCGAGTGGACTTTGGTCGTTTTCAGGGCGACTCCGCCGGGGATTTCCACTTCGCGGTACCAGGACTCGTCGTGGCCGGGAACCACCTTGCCGCCGGCCTCCTCGACGGCGGCAACGATGCCGCTGTTTTTGTAGGCGCGTTCCCAGGCGTCGCAGGTGTGGTCAAACACGGACACCTGGCTGGCGCCGGCGGCGAGACACATCTCGACGAGGCGGCGGACGACATCGGGATGGGTGTTGGCGGAGCGTTCGGGGACGACGTCCCAGCCGATGTTGGGCTTGATGACGACGGTCTGGCCTTTTTTGACGAAGCGTTCCATGCCGCCGAGTTCGGTCATGGCGCGATTGAGCATCGAGACGCGGTCGCCATCGCGCACGGCGACGAGCGCGGGCGCGGTGGAACCGGAGGCGTCGGAGGTCGCGGTGTTTTTCTTGTCCGCGGAGGCGGTGTCGGTGGCGGCGGCAAAGAGACCGCCGAGATCGACGAGCGAGAAGGCGGCGCCGACGGCGAAGCCTTTTTTGAGGAAGTCACGGCGAGTGTGCATGGCGGGAGACGGGTCCGGAGTTTAGAGTTCAGCGTTTGGAGTCTGGAGTTGGCAGGGAGGGAATGCGCCAGGGCATGGGGAAGCAGTCTTCGTCGAAAAGGGCGTAATCGGCGTTTCCGTTGATCGCGAAGGTGCGGATGAGCGCGGCCGTGGAGAGGATGTTTTTGGCGAAGGCGATGGTCGTTCCGGTTTTGATACGGTCGTCGGCGAGGAGGATGCGTTTGCCGGAGAAGTCGAAATCGGGCTGGCGCAGGAGACGCGGGGTCTCGCCGCGGGGGACGTTGGCGAGGTCGCGCCAGTTGATGCGCAGGATGTTGACCTCGAGCCGGGTGCGTTCGTGCAGCAGGGCGGCCGGAAGGAGGCCGCCGTTGGCAATGGCAACGATCATATCGAACGGCTCCCTGATTTCGAGAGCCCGCAGGCGCGCGACGATCCGCTCGAAGGATTTTGCGTTATTCGATTCCATCGGCGGCGTGCGCGGCGGTCTTGATCGAAGACGGTGCGGACGGGAATCGTTTTTCGAGGCTGCGCAAGATGAGCCATCCGCCGACGATCTGGAAAATCATGCCGGGCCAGCCGAGGCGCGCATCCTGAAGGGCGGCGGCGAGGCTGCCGGTCCAGGCCCACTCGAAAAGCCCGCCAAGCGTCTGATAACCGATGACAATGAGCAGAAGGGCGAGCGGCAGGAGCCGGCGGCGATATCCGCAGGCGCGGAGGGCGAAGGGCGCGAGCACGGCGATGAACAGGGATTTGGCCAGAATCACGGGCAGTGCCCCGGAGGGAGGCATGCCGAAGAGGGCGCTGTTGAGGAGCGGCGAGGCGAGCGCGGTGAGCACCCCCACGCGCCAGCCGCAGCGACAGGCGGCGACGAGGGTGAAAAAGTAGAGGGGCAGCGCGATTTTCCCGCCGAGAGCGAGGAGGTGGCAGAGTTGCGGGAGGGCAAGGTTTCCGACGATGAAGGCGGCGCCCCACAAATAAAATGCCCGGTCACGAAGACCGGGCGTGGCGGACGGATGAAAGGCAGGCACAGACGAGGCAGGGAGGGCAGCTTGGGACGCGTGCATGGCGAGGATCTTGTTATTTGGTCGAGGGCGTTAAGGATCGCGAGAGGCGTTGGTAGCAGAATTATGGAAGGGCGTCTCTCGCGGTCTTGCTCATTCTGTCGGGATTTTGCTGAAAAATGGTAATTTTTAATATCAGGATACTCTTTCTATAAGACGGGGTTTCCGGTATTTTACGGTTCGACCTTACGATGACTGCCCGACCGAACAACCTGCCCGTAGCGGAATTGTGCCGCCAGATGCCGGGAAAACTGATTTTTGGCAGTTGCGATCGTCCGTGGCGCGATCTGCTGGTGAAAATCTACACGCTGCAACAAATCGAGGATGGCGTGATCATCCCGTCGGTGGCGGAGCCGTTCATCGTGTGGGTATTGTCGGGCGACGCCGTGGTCGAAGAGCGGGAACTGGACGGCGAATGGACCGCCAACCATGTGCGGGCGGGCGACTTTTATCTGACCACGTCGCCGACGCCTTACGAACTGCGCTGGAAAGCGGTCGGCAGCGAGCGGCTGGAGGTCATGCACCTGTATCTCGGGTTGCCGTTATTCCGGCAGGCGGCGCGCGAGGTGCTGGGCAAGGCGGGACGGCGGGCGAGCCTGCGCGAGGTTTCCGGCCGGCATGATCCGGTGCTGTCGGCGTTTTTCGGGCAACTGCACCGCGAGATCACGGCGCCGGCGGGCCGGCCGAGCATGCTTTTCGTGCAGGGTATCGCGCAGAGCGTGGCCGTGCATCTGGTGCGGCACTACGCGGACACGAAGACCGCCGGTGCGCGCGGAGGACTGCGCGGCGGCCGCCTGCCGGCATCCAGCCTGCGCCGGATCACGGAGTACATGGAGGCGCATCTGGACGAGGAGTTCCGGCTCGACGAGCTGGCGCGCGAGGCGGGGATGAGCAAGTTCCACTTCTGTCGTCTGTTTAGCAAGACAACGGGGTTCAGTCCGTCGCGCTATTTTATCCGGCTGCGCATGGAGAAGGCGCGGCGGTTGTTGCGGGAGACGCGCCGGAGCGTGATCGATGTCGGCCTCGAAGTCGGCTACACCAGCCCGAGTCATTTCGCGCAGGTGTTTCAGCGCGAGACCGGCGCGTCGCCGAGCGAGTACCGGCGGGAGGAGTGAGGGGGCGGTATTAACAATCGGTCGTTATTTTTTGCCGGCTCGCAGACGGCGCAACACGGGGATCAGCGCGAACGCAAGAAGGCCGAGAAAGCACGCCGTGGCGGTCGGCTCCGGAATGCTGGAGGTTTCGATGCGCACGTCGTCCAGGATGAAGCCCGAATCGGTGGCATAGGCATTTGAGAGGAACCCGATGGCAAAAGTGTCGAATTGCCAAGTGGAGGGGTTGGTGTCCACACCAGTGAGGGTGAGGGCACCATAGGTAAAGGAATACTGGATACCTGTTGCCGTCCGGGTTAGCGAGAGGGAGAAATTGCAGGTGCCATTGGCCTCAAGCGTGTTGGCGACGTAGCTGATGGAATCGACGCTCGTGCCGCTCGCGAAAAGGTCATTATTGCCGGTGGATCGGCCCTGGATGGCCACAGAGCCAGAGACGTTTCCCACTGGTCCCCGCACGGCGTAGCCTTCGTAGGAGGAGACTGCGCCGTCGGTCGAGGACCACGTGCCTCGGTCTCCGTCCAGCCGGCTGTCATTCGAGTCATAAAAACCAAACCGGAGTGCATCAGGCCAGCCACCCCCGGGAAAAGAGGCGGGGGTTTTGAGCGTGAAACTGACGGTGAGGCTGTCACCCACGCTCTGGAGGCTGACGGGGGTAAAGTATGTTATCAGGGCGGGGTTGCCCGTATTGCGCGTAAAGGTTACGTGGAGCGCGCCGTCCTGCACGGCGATGGTGTTGTTTCCGTCGTTATTGCCATGCACCCAATACCAGGCGGCGGAATCGGGAAGGGCCTGGTTGGTCAGGTCATTGTCGGAGAAGGATTCATTGAGAATGAGGGCGGCATGCGCCTGGGCGCAGAAGGCGATGATTCCGGTCAGTATCTTTGTTGTGGATACGATTGTTTTCATTGAATGCGGTGTGTGGTGGTTGATGGTGCAGGGGAGATCGGCTCCGGCATCGGACATCCGGCGGAGGAGAGAGGGAAATTCAGTAAGGCCAGTAGTAGTTCCGGTTGCGCATCTCGCCGGGCTTGAAAGCGCGCACGCTGCCGTCGAGAAACACGGCATGGCTCAGGCCGTTGTGGCGGTAGCGGAAATAGCCGTTTTGGGAATCGTCATCGACATCGGGGTCGGAGGCTGAGGAGAGAATGCCTTCCGGATCGGAGGGGATGGGGCGAAGATTCCATCTGAACGCGTAGGCGGAGCCGCCCGACCATTTGGGCACCTGGCCGCTGTCGCCGAAAAAGATGACGTGCTGGCGGTCGGTGATGGCGTCAAGGCGCGGCTCGGGAGCATCCGCATCGGGTGCGACCAGGGTATTGTTGATGGCGTAGGTGTAGCGTGGATAATGGATCTGGGGTTTCACTTCAACCGGCTGCACGGGGCAGAGAAAGACCGGAAGCAGCGCGGTCGTGCCATGACTGTCCGCGGCTCCGGCCCAGGGCATGAGGAGCCAGTTCCAGCCTTTGTCCTGGTTGTTGCCGTCGCGGTAGGGAAACAGCTTGCCGCGATTGTCTTCGGCGTAGAGCAGGCCGGCGACTCCGAGTTGACGGAGATTGCTGCGGCAGGTGGCGGCGCGGGCGGAAGAGCGGACCTGGGAGACGGTGGGAATGAGGATCGCCGCGAGAATGCCGATGATGGCAATGACCGTGAGGAGTTCGATGAGAGTGAATCCCCGTTTGGCGGCGACGCGTGGCGGGAGATTGCGGAAAGGATGGGGAAGGGTGTGTTGACAGATCATGGTGTTGGCGGGGTTCGGGAAGAGGTGGTCGATGCAGGTGGCGGAGGTGGCGGATTCTCCGTCGTGGCCGGCACCGCCAGGAGCGGCGGTGGAACGTGGGCCAGTTGCCAGAGCGCCTTGCGGAGCGCCCAGGCGCTGGAGGTGGCATTCAGGTCGCCTTGTGGCCCGGCGCGCGCGGGGAGGTGGTAGAGGTCATTGGGGGAAATGGTGTAGCGTCCGACGCGGCGGGAGAAGGCGCCGTCAGGGCATTGGAAACGGGTCAACTCGATCCGCGAGGTGTCGATGATGGCGCAGAGTTCAAAGGGAGAGAGCGTGTACCCGGTTTCCTTCACGAGAACGGAGAGCATTTCGGAGGCATTGCGGATGAAAAAGATGACGTCTGTTTCGGGTTGGCCGCGATACCAGTCGAGGGTGGTCTGGAGGAGACGGTCGGCGAGGGGGACGGGCTGCCCGACGGAGCGGCAGAACGCGACGAGCTTGAAAGCGCCGGAGAGCCGGATGTTGATGCGTCCGCCGCCGGCGAGGCCGGTAGCGGGGTCCTGGCGCGCGCGGACGTTGCGGAGGGCTTCGGCGATGAGGGCGTTTTTCCGGACGGGTTCCTGGGCGCGAATGAGGCGGGCTTGCGAGGAGAGCTTGTCGAGGGAGGTCCATGCATTGTCCCAAGGGAGGGCATCAAGCCACTCGCGGAAGGCGGAGTCGGTGGCGAGGTGAGCGGGGATCGGGCTGGAGGCTGTCTTGCGTGCAAGCGACGGCTGCGAAGTTTTCGGGAAGATGAAGGAGAGACCGATCCCGGCGGTGCGGAGAGCCGGTCTTTCCCCGATCCGGGCGCTCCGTTCCCCGGGTAATGGATGGAGCGGTTGGGCTCCGAGATAGCGGAGTGCGGAGACAGAGAACATGAGCGCGCGGCCCATCGTCCGCGTATCGTCTTTCATCTCCGGATACGAAGGGTCGGAGAAAAATCCGGTGGCCGGGTCCTGGCGCGACTGGAAGAATCGCACGATTGCCTGCTTCCGGCTGGCCGGCAACCGGGCCAGTTGCCCGGAGTCATGCAGAATCTGGACGGCGAAAAAGCTGGACTGGATATCGGGCGCCCAGGGGCGGTCTTCGAGTCCGTTTTTCAGGCCGGCTGACTCGAAGAAGCCGCCGCTGTCTTCATCGGCCAGGCTGAGCACCCAGGGGATAACGCCAGCGAACGCACCTTCCAGGCGCTCCAGGGCGCCGGCTACGGCCGGGTCGGTTGCAAGGGTCTGCGATGCGGTCGCCTTGGCCGGAGGCGTGGCGGTGGCGAATGCCACCGGAAGGGCGGACGCAAGCGCGGCACACGAGATGGCGACGAGGAAAAATGCGGCCCGAAGAGAGTCTGCCCGCCGGAGAAGGAGGGGAAAAGGGTGTGGGCGGGTAAAACCGGGTTTCATGATGCAGGAGTGCTTGCGGACTGGCTCAAACAGGAGGGCGCACCCACCAAGCCGGAAACCTGCCGGTTTGGAAAGGGAGAGCTTGCGTTACATAACACACCCGGCGTTGCATGGATATTATGAAGGGGTCGCCCAAACCGGTCAGTTTGAAGAAGATTGCGGAGGAGACAGGGGTTTCGTGCATGACGGTTTCGCGGGCGTTGCGCTCTGCTCCGAGAGTGAGTGCCGGCACGGCCGCGCGTGTTCGCAAGGCGGCGGTCAGGCTGGGTTATGTGCCGGACGTGCGGATCGCGTCTGTCATGGCGAGCGTGCGTGCGGCCAAGGTTCGCGTTCCCGAACCCGTCGCGTGGCTCAATGCCGCGCCCGAACGCTGGTGCTGGCGGGACCTCAAGTGGCTGACGCCCTATCGCGAGGGGGCGCAGGAGCAGTGTGCGGCGCTTGGCTACAGGCTCGACGATTTCTGGCTGGCCGAGCCGGGGATGACCGAGCAGCGGATGTCGAGGATCCTGACCAGCCGCGGGATTCGCGGGGTGATCATCACGCCGGCGCCCACGGTGCTCGGTGTTTCACATCTGGCTTTCGACTGGAAAAAGTTTTGCGGGATTTCGTTTGAAAACGCGCTGCTCGCTCCCCGCCTGCATCGGGTGGCGCAGGCGTATCACTACAATCTGATGCTCGCGCTCAAGGTGCTCCGGCGCACCGGCTACCGGCGTATCGGACTTTTCATGCAGACGCTGGAACACCGCCGTTCGCAGCACACCTATCTGGCCGCGCTGCATTACTTCCAGAAAAATATCCCGGAGGAGGAGAGGGTGGAGCCTTTGCTCTACAGGAGCATTTACGGACTGCCGGATGCGGTTCCGTTTGCCGAATGGGTTGCCAGCGAGAGCCGGAAACCGAATCAGGGCGACTACCAGGCCAAACCGCAGGCGATGTTGCGCGACTGGATCGAGCGTGAACGGCCGGATGTGATCATCGGCCAGCGCCGCAACCTGCTCGAGTGGCTGGCAGGTCTCGGCCTGCGGGTGCCGGAGGACATCGGTGTGGCGCATCTTGCGCTCGACGACGACTGCGCGGACTGGGCGGGCATCTGGCAAAACAAGCGCCACATCGGGGCGCAGGCCGTGCAGCAACTGGTGGCGATGATGCAGACGAACCAGCCCGGCATCCCGGAAATCGCCCACGAAACCCTCATCCGCGGCACCTGGCGCTACGGGAAAACGATACGGGATCGGAGATGACCGGGGGGGGATGGTCAATTAGCCCGGTGGAATAAAGGCATCGTAAACCGTAGCGCGCGGGCCGGCATAAACACATTCGATGACGCGCCCGGAACAATAACGGTAAATGATACGGTGCGAACCGACACGCAGGCGGTAAAAACCGTCGAGTTCTCCGGTAAATGCATGGGTGTCTCCGTCTTTGCCTTGTGCCAGCCGGGAAATGGCGATCCTGAATTGCTTTTTTATGTCAGGGCCGCAGGAGTCGATGTAGCCCTTTGCCGCGCCAAGTACCGCGACCGTGCAGGGTGTCATCAGTCAAACACTTCTTCCATCGTGTAGCGACGTCCCCCTTTGCTGCTTTTGGCAGCCCGAATCGCAGCCAGCGCCTTGGGGTCGGCCATCAATTCCTCCGTTTCGGGATCGGTCTGTTCCACCTTGAACGGCAGCCCTTTTCGCAGCTCGATTTGGGCGAAAAGCATATTGATGGTAGTAGTGGTGTCGGTACCCAGCCGCTCCAGGATGCGGCGAACTTTTTTGGCACGGGCGGCAGGAACCCGGATGCGGAGCTGTGTCGTGGTCATGCCCCAATATGCCTCATTGTGTTCCTGGCTGTCAAATCACGGTTACGGAGACGAGAGAGGCGAAGGTGGTTTGGCCGCATTCCCTTGATCCCCAAATAGCCACAGCCAGTCGGCGTTCATCAGATCCTGCATTTGCCGATAGCCTCCTGATCGACTCAGAACAGATCCAGTTGCCGGGCGCGTGGCGCGGCGGGCGGCTCCTCGCGGTGGCGGTCGAGGTGGGTATCGCGGATGTCGCGCAGGAAGAGCGACGGATAACGGTCGCGCAACGCGCCCTGCCAGTGGCGGCGGCGGGCGTGCGTGAGGAAGAGGCGCTCCTTCGCGCGGGTGAGGCCCACAAAAAACAGGCGGCGCTCTTCGGCGATGTCGGCTTCGGCGTCGCTGTCGGTATCGCTGAAGCCGAATCGGTGAGGCAGCAGGCCGTCTTCGCAGCCGACGAGAAAGACGACGCGGAACTCAAGACCCTTGGCGGCGTGTAGCGTGAGCAGCGATACACGCTCGGCACGGGCATCGTGCAGGTCCACATCCACGCCGAGCGCGAGTTCGCTCCGGAAGGCGTCGAGGTCGGCACCGTGTTTTTCGGCGAGCGGACGCAGCGCGTCGGTGATGGCGCGCAGGTCGGCGTCGGGTTGGTCGGCGAGCGCGAGCGCGGTCGAGGCCTGCGCGAGGCGTTCGGCCAACGGGGCGTCGGGCGGGAGGGTCTTGATTCGGGTGACGAGTGCCTGCACGGTGGCGTGCGCGGAGAGCGGGCCGTGGGCGCGTTTCTGGAAGGGAATGCCGGAGCGGGCGAGCGCCTCGACGAGCGACGGGGTTTGTGCGTCGGTGCGGTAGAGGATGGCGATATCGTTGAAGGCGTAGTGCGTCGGCGCGACGGTGCCGCTGGCGCGGCCGGTGTCGAAGGAGGTGAGGCTGGTGCCGCCGAGGAGGCGTTCGATGGTTTCGACGACAAATTCGGCCTCGGCGCGGTCGGTGCCGCACTCGCGCAGCGTGAGACGGGTGGCGTCGGCGTTCTGCGCGTGCAGGGCGCGGTCGCGCACGAGCGTGGTGGGCGCGACGGCCTGCAAGGCGGCTTCGACGATGAGGCGGGCGGAGCGGTAGTTACGCGTGAGCTGCACGACGTGCGCGCCGGGATGATCGGTCCGGAATTGCTGGAAAAAGCGGACATCGGTGCCGCGGAAGCCGTAGATCGCCTGGTCGGGGTCGCCGATGGCGCAGAGGCTGGAGGCGGGTGATGTGGCGCGGGCGTCCGGTGCGCTTTCTCCTTCCGAATGCGGGCGGGACGCCCGCGCCACGTCTGTCAGGTAGTTGACTAACTGATACTGGCGTTCGTCCACGTCCTGATACTCGTCGATGGAGAGGTGCGGCCAGCGGGCGCGGTAATGTGCGGCGAGTTCGGGATCGGCGGCGAGGAGATCGACCGTGAGCGCGATGAGGTCGTCGAAATCCACGAGCCCGCGGGCGCGCATGGCCTGCGTCCAGGCGGCGGGAATGGCGGCGCGGTCGGCAAGCAGGCGGCGGGCGTCGGCGGCGGAGACACCGAGGATTTCGCGGGCGAGGTCGAGTGCCTCGCGTTCGCCGGCGACGCGGAGCGGGGCGCCGAGACCGAGTCTGGCCTGTTGCTCGCGGAGAATGGTGAGGCCGAGGGCGTGGAAAGTCGTCACCGGGACGCGGGCGCCGCGTCCGTCGGGGAGGAGGTGTTGGAGGCGTTCGCGCATTTCGCCGGCGGCGCGGCGGGTGAAGGTGATGGCGAGGCAGGATTCGGGTGGCACGTCATGGTCGGCGATCAGGTGCGCGATGCGATGGGTGAGCGTGCGGGTCTTGCCGGTGCCGGGACCGGCGATGATGAGAAGGGGGCCGGAGACGATGGAGGCGGCGGCGCGCTGGTCGGGGTCGAGGCCGGCGAGAAGGGGGTGGGGGGACGGGGAATGTGCGATGGGTATCCCTGCCTCTGATGGGGCACAGGCCTCCCGATCATGGGGCACGGGCGTCCCGCCCGCTTCGGAATCGCGGGCTGGAAGCCCGGGCCACGGAGTTGCGGGCGAGACGCCCGCGCCACTTTTTCTCGGTTTCACCGGCTCGGGCAGGTCGAAGAGCACGCCGACAGATTGGGTGGCTTCGACTTCTCCGGGTTTGAAGACGCGGATGACGCCGTACTCGCCGTCGAAGCCGCCTTCGCGGATGACCTCGCCGGCGCGCATGCGGCGGATCGCCTCCGCCAGGAGCGGCGAGGTGGCGCGGCCGATTTCGTCAACGGGCAGGTCGCCGAGCACGTCGAGTTCGGGACCGAGACGGGCGATGGCTTGCTCCCAGGCGGTGCGCACGGTTTTGCTTTTGGAGCCGGTTCCGTGGATTTCCCCCAGCACTTCGGGCAGCGGGATGAAACTGCGGAAGGGCGCGGCCCCGGCGGGTTTTTGCGGTTCGGCGCGATCGGCGAGTTCGAGCACGCGGTAGTGCACGCCGAGCGTGAGCGGCGCACCGCAGACGGGGCATTTGCCGCCGAGGCGGCGCGATTCCTCCGGCTCGCAGCGAAAGTTGCAGGCGCGGTGGCCGTCCATGTGGTACTTGCCTTCCTCGGGGAAAAATTCGACCGAGCCGGCGTAGCCGCGGCCGGTGGCGAGGGCGTCGCGGATGGCGAAATAATCCATCGCACAGTCGAAACGGCTGGCTTCGCGTCCGAGGTTGCCGGGCGAGTGTGCGTCGGAACTGGATACGAGTTGATAACCGTCGAGCATCGAGAGCTGCCAGTTCATGGCCGGATCGGAGGAAAGGCCGGTTTCGAGCGCGAAGATGTGGGAGGAGAGGTCGCCATAGCATTCCTCCAGGCGGTCGAAACCGGACTTGGAACCGAAGACGCTGAACCACGGCGTCCAGATGTGGGCCGGGATGAGGTAACAGCCTTCGCCGGCGCTCAGGCAGATTTCGAGCAGGTCGCGGGAGTTGAGGCCGAGGATGGGGCGGCCGTCGGAGGCGAGGTTGCCGATGCGAGCGAGGCGGCCCGTCATGCGTTCGGCGCTGGCGATGTCGGGCGCGTAGAGGAGGTGGTGAACCTTGCGGACCTTGTCGCCCTGTTTGTAGATGGTGGAGATTTCCACCTCGAGGAGGAAGCGGACCGGCGCGGCTGCGGCGGCGCACGGGCCGATTCCGGCGTTGACGGCGGCTTCGAGATCGTCGCGCAGGCGGAAGAGGCCGGGTTCGGCGGGCACGAGTTCGTCCTTGATCGCGGCCATCCAGGCGGGATGGGTGAAATCACCGGTGCCGACGACGCGGATGCCCTTTTTCTTTGCCCAGAGCGCGAGGTGGTAGAAATCGAGGTCCCCGCTGGTGGCGCGGGAGTATTTGGAGTGGATGTGCAGATCGGCGTAGAACGACATCGCCCGCCAGCGGATGACATCTGGCGGGCGAGGGCAAGCGTGCGACGTTTCCGCAATCAGGCTGCGGCAAGCTGTTGCACGGCGGCCTGCGCCTCGGCCAGCGAGGCTTCGCGCTGCGGATTGCCGTCGTTGAGGCTGTGCGCGTAGATGAACTGCACATCGGTGAGCCCGATGAAGCCAAGGACGCCGCGCAGGTAGGGCTCGATGAAATTGTACGAGCCGTTCGGTCCGTCGGGACGGAAGTCGCTGCCGCTGGCGACGATGATGGTAACGCGCCGGGCTTTGGCGTGGCCCTTGTAGCCATCGGACCCCATCGAAAAGGTACGGCCGACGCGCACGATCTGGTCGATCCATGCCTTGAGGACGGCGGGGAGGGAAAGATTATAGATCGGCGTGGTGATCACGATTTCGGAGGCGGCGAGCAGTTCGTCGACCAGCGCGTCGGATTTGAGGATCGCCTCGCGTGCGCCGGGCGAATGTCCAGCGGGAGCGGTGAAGGCGCCTTCGACCCAGGCTTCGGTTACAAAAGGCGGCGGCTCGTGGCCGAGATCGCGGTTGACGATGCGGCCTTCGGGATGGGCCGATTGCCATGCGGCGTTGAAGTCGCGGCCGAGCCGGCGGCTGTGCGAGCGCTCGCCACGCGGGCTGGCGTCGATGTGGAGGAGGACGGGAGTGGTGGTGTTGGTATTCATGATGACGATGGATGGATGTTGGTTGGGTTTTAATGAAACAGAAATGGTTACATTTCTGCTCAAAAAAATGTCAGTGCTTGCCTGTGCAGACGGATTTGAGCTGCTGGAGAATGTCGTCGAGCGAGATGCGGGCGAGTTCGGCTTCCATGCCGGCCTGCGCCTTGAAGAAGGCGGTGCGAAGGATGGTTTCGATGCGCGCGCCGACGGGGCACTTGTGGTTGGGAGCAAAGCGCGCGAGGCTGTGGTCGGGTTGCGGTTCAACGGCGCGATGAATATCGAGCAAGGTGATGTTGGCCGGTGCGCTGGTCAGGCTGAAACCGCCCGAAGCGCCTTTGTGCGCGACCACCAGACGAGCCTTTGCCAGGGCGGAGAGCAGCCGGCGGATGACGACCGGATTGGTGTCGACACTCGACGCGATCTCGGCGGATGTGACCGACGGGCCCGCCTTGTAGGCGAGGTAGGCGAGCACATGCACGCTGACGGCGAATCTGGAATTGCCACTCATCTTTAATGTAACCGAGATTGTTACTTTATTGTCGGGCTGTCAAGCGCCGGTTCACGTCTGTGTGCCGGGCGGAGGGCCGGCGAGGGCTCCTGCGGACGACGTTTCGCACCGTCAGGGCCGGGAGTTTCCCTGTCCCCGGATATGGCAGAGATCATTCCGGCGGGGAGGGCAGGCCTTCGCCAACTCCCCCCCCGGGGGCAAGCGGTGGATAGGCCTCGTGTTGGCCGGCGGAGTCGGTCATAAGACGGCATCATGCTTCCCTCACCTCTGGCCCAAATGGATAATACCGTCCTTGAACTGATCGAGCACAGCCCCGTGGGCGCGGTGCCGCATACGCCGGCCTGGCAGGACGCGCTGGCCCGCCTGTGCGCCTCGCACCAGGTGTACGCGTCGGCCGATCACAAGGGGGGTTATGTGACGGTGCGATCCCTGGCGGGGCTGCCTTCGTTTTATGCCCATAATCTTGAGGCGTTCCTGGCGGGAACGGTGGAGGAGGGCGCGCTGGAGCCCGACGCGGAGATTTTTGGCCGCTATGTGGTGTCGTTGCCGGAGGCTTTGCGGGAAAAGGCGGAGGAGTGCCGGGCGCTGGTCGTGGCTCGCCGGATCCATCACCGGGCCAGGCATGGAGCCGAAGCGGTGCACGATCCGGTGCATTCCCTGTTCCTGGTGCCGGGAGCCGGTCCGAATCCCGGCCTGCCGGGCAATTACCTGCACGGTTCGGTGTTTCAGACTGCCGATGACGTTTCTACCGGCGTGTGGAGAGTGTACCTGCATGATCGCGACGACGGAGCAGCCTTGTGCGAGGCGCCGTCCCGGGCGGAGGCATTGACCCTGGTGCACGACGTGCTGGAGAGCGCGCCATTTCAGCTGGACGAACTGGAGGCGCTGGGTTTCCGGTCCGGTTGAGCAAGGATGTGTATCCGGGTTTCATGACAATCCGGGGCGGCGCCCGGCCGGTGTGTCCGGCTCTGTCGCCGGTGATGCCCGGCATTACTTTTTCTTGCGCTTCTTGGCGGGCGGGTTGCCGGTCGCCTTTTTGAGCTTGGGCAGCTGGCTTTGTTTCAGCTGAAAACGTCGGTCGGCTTTCCGGTCTTTGGCGGATGGTATGTATTTGGCTCCCATGTGAACAAGACCGCCGATAATCCGGAGACGGGCAACCGGAATCACACCGACCGGGCAGGGGCGGACGACCGGGATCCGGACCGGCGGGGAGCGGTGCACCAGTCGACGAATTTTTTGGCAAAGATTTTTTTCGTGGATGGCGGTGATGACACGGACAGGGTTGCCCATGGAGGGAAGGAGCATGAGGTGGCGGAAATCCTGCGCTGGGCGGCGGAGGCGATTATCCGGTGCCATGACGAGTACGGCGACATTCCCCGCGACATGGAGATCTGCCAGAAAACCCTGGCGAAGGTGAAGCGTTCCAGGTCGGCGAAAGGATGAGAGGTGGAATCGGTGGCTCTCCCGATTTCGGGGCTGAAGGCAACAGGGTCATAACTATAAATCCAGATGGAATGCTAAAAAATTAGCATATCGACTTGACGTCGGCGGAGGATCGTGTGCTAAAAAAATAGCATGAAGTTGAAGCCCGAGCACCTCACCCGACGCGAACGCCAGATCATGGATATCATCTTCAGCCGGAGCGAAGCGACTGCAGCCGATGTTCAGGCCGCCCTGCCCGAGGCGCCCGGTTATTCTGCGGTGCGTGCCCTGTTGCGCATTCTCGAAGAAAAGGGCTTCCTGAAACACCGCGAGGACGGTCCGCGCTATATCTACCTGCCCACCCAGGCGCCGGAGCAGGCGAGGCGGTCGGCCTTGAAGCGGGTGGTCAGCACGTTTTTCGAAGGTTCGCTCGCCAGTGCGGTCGCCGCGCTGGTGGATGCGGACGATGGCAAGCTGGATCCGGAAGAACTGAACCGGATCGAGGCGATCATAAAAAAAGCCAGATCCCGATAATCCCTTCCGCTTTTTCGCCTGTTTTCCGATCCACTGTCCCTCTTCGCCCCCTTGGCCCGATGAACCTCCAGAGTTATTTTTCTCTCCTGCCGGATTTGATGCTGAAGAGCACTGTCGTCCTTTTGCTGGCGTTGCTGGTCACGCAGGTGTGGCGCAATGCGTCGGCGGCGAGCCGGCACATGATCTGGCTGGCTGCATTCGTCATTATTTTATTGATACCAGTAACGACCGCGCTGGTTTCCCGGATAGCGGCGAACAGGGAGACCGGAGGAGGCGTGACGCTCGTGTTGGGGTTTCCCGCAGTCGACCCTGAATTGCCGCAGGTGGCGTCCGCATCTTCCGGGTCGCCGGAGACCGTCGCCACTCCGGCACCAGTCACCAGCGAGTGGCACGCGTCTGCATGGCAGGCGGGGCTGACCGGTGTGTGGCTGGCGGGAGCGGCAATGTTGCTGGGATCGGGAGTCGCCGGGCGTGTGAGGTTGTGGCACCTGTGCCGACGGCGCAGCGAGCGGGTCCGCGACGCACGGGTGGTTGCATTGGTTGGCCGGATTGCTACCGAAGGCGGAATCAGCCGGAGGGTGCGGTTGCGCATGACGAGGGACTGTCGTGTGGCGATGACATGGGGAATATGGAGGCCGGTGGTGATGTTGCCAGCCGGGGCGTGCGGGTGGACGGAAGAACGACTCTCGCTGGTGCTGCGTCATGAACTCGCACACGTGAAGCGGCGGGATTGCCTGGCGCGATTGTGCTGCCAGGTGGCGTGCGCGTTGTATTGGCCGAATCCGCTGGTGTGGCTGGGCGCTCGCCGGGCGCGCCTCGCGCAGGAGCAGGCTTGTGATGATCGCGTGCTCGCGGCGGGCGTGTCGACGGAGGCCTATGCCATGGAACTGGTGACAGCGGCGCGTGAATCGGGAAGACGCCGGTTTGGCGCAGCCGTGGCGATGGCCGAACGCTCCACGCTCGAAACCCGGGTTCTGGGCATCATGAGCGAAGGGAGCAACCGGCGTCCGGTGCATCGTTTGCTGGTGGCGCTGACGTCGTTGGTGGCGCTGATGGCGCTTGTCGGGTGCTCGGCGGTGGAGGTGCGCGACGGGCCAAAACCGGCTACGCCCGGTGAAAAAGCATCCATGGGGTCCACGGCTACCGATCGGCCGAGTATCGTGGTGCGGGCTCGTTTCGTTGAAATCGGGGAAGTACCCTCAGGTGCAAGCGCCCTGGACGCTCTTGTGAAAGGCACGTTGCCGCCGCCGGGCGGGGTTGTCG
This sequence comes from Opitutaceae bacterium TAV5, assembly GCA_000242935.3. Taxonomy (NCBI): domain Bacteria; kingdom Pseudomonadati; phylum Verrucomicrobiota; class Opitutia; order Opitutales; family Opitutaceae; species Opitutaceae bacterium TAV5. The sequence continues at coordinate 6,877,611 of CP007053.1, read as the reverse complement.
GCGTGTTGACGCGAGAGCAAACGGCGTCCGTCTTCGCCGCGCTGAAAACCCTGAAAGGCGTGGAGATAATGTCTTCGCCCACGGTCACAGTGACCGCAGGGCAGCCGGCTCACATGAGTATCGGCCAGGAACTGCGTTATCCGGCCCGTTGGGAAAAGAATCCCGCTGGCACTGACTGGCTGCCTGACGGATTTGAAGGGCGGCTTGTCGGAGTGGAGCTGAGGGTAATGTCGCAGATCAAGGCGGACGGTTCGCTTGAACTGGATGTGACTCCGACGTGCAGGGAGTTCGAGGGTTTCCTCGAACTGGATGAGGTGGGTCCCGTTTTGCCGACGACCGAGGGGATTTCGCTGGATGGGAAACCCATACCCTGGAACGCACCGCTCACTCCGGTATTTTCCGTGCGAACGGTGACGGCGATCGTGAATCTGAATTCGGGAGAAACCGTCGTGTTGAATTGCGGTCCAAAAAAACGAATCCTCGGTTCGGGCGCCGTGATACCGGCTGTGGCAACTCCGGATGAGGCCACACCGGTGATTTCTCTGGTGCTGGTGACCGCCGACATCGCCCCGATAGCACGAGGACGATGAACGCCACGTCGCCGGGCCGTGGCGCGCTTCTCCGGAAAACCTCGCCTCACAGCCGGGCGGCGACGCAGCGGAAATGGTGGCCGATGATCGCCAGCTCGATCGCCACGCGAAACTGGCCGGGACGGCGGAACAGGGTGGCCAGGGAAAACCGGCAGTAGGCCAGGCGGCCGCGATGCCAGACGCCGAGAAGCCAGAACGATTTTATGAACGCCGACACATCTGCCCACGACAACCGCAGTCGTCCCCCTGTCGCATGGTAGGTTTTCAGGAAAATGCGGATACGCCGGTAGTAGTTACCGGGTTCGTAGAGCCGGCGCATCAGCTCGCGGTAGCCGGACTCGAGGTAGTCGCGATTGAGCCGGGGAAGGAAGTTGAGCGTGGCGTCCGTGTTGTTGCCTGTGGAACGGGCGAGAAGCCGGCCCTCGCGCTTCAGCCGCTCATAAAGCCGGGTCCGCGGCAGGGCAGTGAGCAGCCCGACCATCGCCGTCACCACGCCGGAACGCTGGATGAAATCGAACTGCTGCTTGAAGATGTCGCGGGTGTCGCTGTCGAAGCCGACGATGAAGCCGCCCATGACCTCGAGCCCGGACCGTTGCAGGACCTGGACCGCGGCGACGAGATCGCGGCCGCGGTTTTGCAGCTTGTGACACTCGTCGAGCGACGCGGCCGAGGGCGTCTCGATCCCGACAAACACCTTGCGGAAGCCGGCCGTGACCATGAGGGCAAGCAGGTCGGCGTCGTCGGCGAGGTTGATCGAGGCCTCGGTGAGGAAACCCATCTGCGGCCGCGTGCGTTCGCGCCATGCGATCATGGCGTGCAGGAGGGCGCGGGTGCGCGCCTTGTTGCCGATAAAATTGTCGTCCACCACAAACACCATGTCCTTCCAGCCGCACCGGCGCAGGGCCTCGAGTTCGGCGACGAACTGTTCGGGCGACTTGGTGCGCGGCACGCGGCCGTTCATCACGATGATGTCGCAGAATTCGCAGTCGAAGGGGCAGCCGCGGGAAAACTGCGCGGACATCGTCACGTAGTTTTTCATCCGGATCAGGTCCCAGCGCGGCACGGGCGTCCCGGCGAGGGCGGGGAAGGCGGGCGCCCGGTAGAGAGGTTGCGGCGCGCCGCGTTGCAGGTCGGCGATCACTTCAGGCATGATCATCTCGGCCTCTCCCAGCACGAAGTGCGGAATTTCCGGAAAATTCTCGTGGCCGGTGGTGAAGAGCGGTCCGCCCGCGATGATCTGCCGGTCGAGGGCGGCGCAGCGCCGGGCGATCTCCCGCACGGATTCGCCGTGCACGATCATGGCGCCGAGAAAGACGTAGTCGGCCCAGCGCAGGTCGGCGTCGTCGAGGGAGCGGACGTTGAGATCGACGAGCCGCAGTTCCCAGTCGCGCGGCAACATGGCGGCGACGGTCAGCAGGCCGAGCGGCGGAAAGGCCGCTTTTTTCGCTACGAAACGTAGCACGTGCTGGAAGCTCCAGAATGTGTCGGGTGTCTTTGGACTGACCAAAAGTATTTTCACCGTGACCGCGGTTACCTGTCCGGAGACAAGGTCGCACACTGCGTCCGATGGCGCCAGGTCAATTGCCACGCATATCTTGCGCAGGGTATAACCGGACGTGATACCTGGTGTGACGCAGCCGCGAGGCAGGGGCGGCGCTGGCGACGGTCACTCGTCAGCGCCGGTGTCGGGAAACCTGCCGCGTAGCTGCGAACGCACGTTCGCAGGGTTCGAGTACCGGAAGGCCTGCGAACGTGCGTTCGCAGCTACGGCCCTGTGGCCGCCAGATACTTCCAGGCGACGCCCCTTGCCTCCGGAACCCGATCTTCCCTCGAAGAACGGAGGACGATGCAGGTTACAGGGCGGCGAGGATTTCGTTGAAGGTCGCGCTCGGGCGGAGGGCGGCGGAGGCTTTTTGTTCGTCGGGCTGGTAGTAGCCGCCGATGTCGGCGGGCTTGCCCTGGACGGCACTCAGCTCGGCCACGATCTGTTTTTCGTTCGCGGCGAGTTTTTCCGCGATCGGGGTGAAGAGCGCCTGGAGTCCGGCGTCCTTCGTCTGCGTCGCGAGGGCCTGAGCCCAGTAGAGCGCGAGATAGAAGTGGGAACCCCGGTTGTCGATGCCGGCGCCGACCTTGCGGGCCGGGGACTTGTCGTTCTCCAGAAACTTGCCGTTGGCCTCGTCGAGAGTCCCGGCGAGGATCCTGGCCCCGGCATGGCCGGAGGTCTCGGCGACGTGCTCGAAGGAGGCGGCGAGAGCGAAAAACTCGCCGAGGCTGTCCCAGCGCAGGAAGTTTTCCTCGTTGAATTGCTGCACGTGCTTGGGCGCGGAGCCGCCGGCGCCGGTCTCGAACAGGCCGCCGCCGTTCATCAGCGGGACGATGGAGAGCATCTTGGCGCTGGTGCCGACCTCGAGGATCGGGAACAGGTCGGTGAGGTAGTCGCGGAGGACGTTGCCGGTGACGCTGATCGTATCCTGCCCGGCCTTGAGGCGCTCGAGGGTGGCCTGGGTGGCGGCGGCGGGCGGGAGGATGCGGATGTCGAGGCCGGTCGTGTCGTGGTCTTTCAGATACGTCTTGACCTTGGCGATGACTTGCGCGTCGTGGGCGCGGTTCTCGTCGAGCCAGAAGATGGCGGGGGTGGCGGAGAGGCGGGCGCGCTTGACGGCGAGTTTCACCCAGTCCTGCACGGGAGCGTCCTTGGTCTGGCAGGCGCGCCAGATGTCGCCTTCCTCCACGGCGTGTTCGAGGAGGATCTTGCCCGAGGAATCGATGACGCGGACGGTGCCGTTGGCCGGGATTTCGAAGGTCTTGTTGTGCGAGCCGTACTCTTCGGCGGCCTGGGCCATGAGGCCGACGTTGGGCACGCTGCCCATGGTGCGCGGGTCGAAGGCGCCGTGCTTTTTGCAGAAGTCGATGGTGGTCTGGTAAACACCGGCGTAGCTGCTGTCGGGGATGACCGCGAGGGTGTCCTGCGGCTTGCCGGCGGCATTCCACATCTGGCCGGAAGTGCGGATCATGGCGGGCATGGAGGCGTCCACGATGACGTCGCTGGGGACGTGGAGATTGGTGATGCCCTTGTCGGAGTTGACCATGGCGAGGGCCGGGCCGGCGGCACAGGCGGCGGCGATGTCGGCCTCGATGGCGGCTTTTTTGTCGGCGGGCAGTTTTTCGAGTTTGGCGACGAGGTCGCCGAAGCCGTTGTTCAGGTCGACGCCGAGTTCGGCGAAGGTGGCGGCGTGGGCGGCCAGGAGGTCTTTGAAAAAGACGCGGACGACGTGGCCGAAAATGATCGGGTCGGAGACCTTCATCATGGTGGCCTTGAGGTGGACGGAGAAAAGGACGCCGTCGGCCTTGGCGCGGGCGATCTGTTGTTCGATGAAGGCGACGAGGGCTTTTTTGCGGAGGACGGTGGCGTCGATGATTTCACCGGCCTTGAGCGGGGTGCTGGCCTTGAGGACTTTGGTCGAGCCGTCGGCGCCGGTGAACTCGATCTTCACGTCGGTGGCGGCGGGGACGGTCACGGACTTCTCGTTGGAGTAGAAATCGTCCCTGCCCATGGTGCCGACGGTGGTTTTCGAGTCGGGAGACCAGGCGCCCATGGAGTGCGGGTGCTTGCGGGCGTAGTCCTTGACGGCCTTGGGGGCGCGGCGATCGGAGTTGCCTTCGCGGAGGACGGGGTTGACGGCGCTGCCCTTGATGCGGTCGTAGCGGGCCTTGGCGTCCTTTTCGGCGTCGTTTTTGGGGGATTCGGGATAGTCGGGGAGCGCGTAGCCTTTGGCCTGGAGTTCGGCGATGGCGGACTTCAGTTGCGGGACGGAGGCGCTGATGTTGGGGAGCTTGATGATGTTGGCCTCGGGCTTGAGGGTGAGGGCGCCGAGCTCGGCGAGGGCGTCATGGGTCTTTTGCGAGGGCGGGAGGAGGTCGGCGAAGGCGGCGAGGATGCGGCCGGCGAGCGAGATGTCGCGGGGCTCGACGGAGATGCCGGAGTGTTTCGTAAACGCTTGGATGATCGGCAGGAGCGAATAAGTGGCGAGCGCGGGAGCTTCGTCGGTTTTGGTGTAGATGATGACAGGCGTGGATGCGTCGGGCATGGTGGTGATGTGTGATAGAAGGAAGTCTGAAACCGTAGAGCCTGCCACCTAATGTCGGTGAGGCCGCACGGTCAAAAGCATTTGCGGCATTGTCGGGGAAGAACGGCGTCGGCCCCGGATAATGAAAATGGCGGAATCCGCAATCTGTCAAAATCTGTCAAAATCTACCATTTTCTATCATCACCGGCTTTGACAGGAGGGTCTTTTGTCTGTCTGGATCGCAGGATGGATTCCCGCTGGCTACATCCGCGCAACGAACTGGTGCAGACGATGCATCGCATTTACCGCTACCGCATGACGACGACATCGGGCGGCAACCTGTCGATCATCGACCCCGACGGCAGCATCTGGATCACGCCGTCCCGGGTGGACAAGGGAAACCTGACGCCGTCCGACGTGGTGCGCATGCTGCCCGACGGCCGGCGCGAGGGGCAGCATCCGCCGTCCTCCGAATTTCCCTTCCACCGCGAGATCTACAAGCGGCGGCCCGACATCAAGGCCATCGTCCACGCGCACCCCGGCGCGCTGGTGGCGTTCAGCATTTGTCGCCAGATTCCGGATACGCGGGTGCAGACGCATGTGTTCAACGTGTGCGGCAAGATCGTCTATGCGCCCTACGCCTGCCCGGGCAGCGAGGAACTGGGGCAGAACATCGCCGAGGCATTCGGCACGGGGGCGGATTGTGTGATGCTGGAAAATCACGGCGTGGTGATCGGCGGCGCGGATTTGCAGGATGCCTTCCAGCGATTCGAGACGCTCGAGTTCGCGGCGCAGACGCTGATCAAGGCGGCTTCGCTGGGCGAGGTGCAGTTTTTGTCCGACGCGGCGCTGGTGCGCGAGACGGCGCCGGAGTGGCGCGACCTGGCGCCCGCGCCGTTGACCAACCGGGAGAAGGAGCTGCGTTCGCAGATCTGCGCGTTTGTCCGGCGTTCGTACGAGCAGCGGCTGCTGATCAGCACGGCGGGGGCGTTTTCGGCGCGGCTCGGCGAGGGCGGGGAGTTTCTGGTGACGCCGCGCCGCCGCGATCGCCTGGAGCTCGAGCCCTCGGGGCTGGTCCGGACGAAGGGTCACGCCTGCGCCGCCGGGCAGCGGCCGAGCCGCGTGGCGCATCTGCATTCGCTGATCTACGAACGGTTGCCGGAGGTCGGCGCCGTCATCAGCGCACAGCCGGCGCATGCCTCGGCGTTTTGCATGACGAGGACGCCGCTGACCACGCGGACGATTCCCGAGAGCTACATCGTGCTCAACGAGGCGCCGAAAGTGCCGTTCGCCCGGATTGTCGAGGACGCGGCGAAAATCGCGGCGCAGATGGATCTGAAAAAATGCCCCGTCATCCTGATCGAGAACGAGGGGGCGCTGGTCATCGGCCGCAACGTGCTCGACGCGTTCGACCGGCTCGAGGTGCTGGAGGCGACGTCGGAGGCGCTTTTGCTGAGCCGCCCGCTCGGGCCGCTGGCCCCGATGCCCGACGCCGCGCTGACCGAGCTGCGCAAGGCGTTCGGGATGGACTGAGTGTTTGTTCACGGATGTACCCGGCAACCGACGTGGCACGGGCTTCCGGCCCGTGTTCCGGAAGTCGGCGCTTCGCGCCGTCCACGGGCAAGGATGCCCGTGCCACGTCGGTTGCCGCCTGCGCAACTCCGGCGGTTTCAGATCGCCACGTCGCCGCGTTCCTCGGTGCGCACGCGGATGACGTCCTCGACGGGGTAGACGAAGATCTTGCCGTCGCCGATCTTGCCGGTTTTGGCCGAGGCGACGATCGTGTCGATGGCGCGGGCGGCGAGTTCGTCGGGCACGACGATCTCGATCTCGGCCTTGGGGAGAAACTCGATCACGTATTCGGTGCCGCGATACACTTCCGTGTGCCCCTTCTGGCGGCCGTAACCCTTGGTCTCGGTGACGGTCATGCCGGCGACGCCGATTTCGGTGAGGGCTTCACGCACCTGTTCGAGTTTGAAGGGTTTGATGATCGCGAGGATGAGCTTCATGTGAGCAATGGGCCTGGGCGGGCGGGGAGAAATTGGAAAATCCGGACGCTACCGGGAGTGCCCGCATGTCTGCAAGCCTGCGCCGGGGACGGTTTTTTTCATCCGGACGATGAACACCTTGCCGCAATCAATGGGCCGGCGCCGCGCAATCCCGCGCGGGAAAATCGCGCGGCATGGCCTCCGGCGGCCGCGGCTTTCGTCTCCTGATGCATTTCCTTCTCGAAACTTCCGCAGTCGCATGAAACTTTCCCGGTTCCGGTATATCCTTTCATCCAACAAAACCTGCCATATCTGCTGCGATGCCCGAGACTGCACAGCCCGCTTTTTTCGTCGATCCTGACTCCGATCCGGTGGTGATCCGGATCGAGGGCCGCGCGTCTTTCGTCAACAGCACCAGTCTCCATGATTTTTTCACCGAAGCCTTCCGCATGGGAAAGCGGCGCTTCGTGATCGATTTCCTGCGTTGTTCGACGATGGACAGCACGTTTCTGGGCGTGCTGGCCGGGGCCGCGCTGGAGGTGCGCCGGTTCGCCCCGCCGGGCAGCCTCGTCATCAGCCGGGTGGGACCGCGCAATCTGGAACTCGTGCGCAATCTCGGGCTGCACCGTCTCCTGACGGTCGATACGGGCGACAGCCTCCCGGCCGGCGCCGCGACGGCGACGACGGACAAGGCGCTGCCCTCGGGCCCGGCGCTCGACGAAGTGGAAAGCGCCCGCCATGTCCTCGCGGCGCACGAGAATCTCGTCGCGGCCGATGCCGGGAACCTCGCGAAATTCCAGGACGTCCTCACGTTCCTGAAAAACCGGATCAGCGAAGGTTAGCCTGGCGCAGAAGTGCCTCGCATAGGGTGGGCACAGGGCAGAGCGGCCTTGCGCAGGGCGGAAACCCGCGCCAGTCTTTCCCTTTTCATGTTGCGCGTCATCGGCCATCACACGCTTTCCACGGTCCGCGAACTGGGCGACCTCGCCACGTTTACGGGCAAGTCGTTCACGGCTGCCGTGGGCGCGCGCAAGCTCGGACGGCGCATTGTCCGCGCCATCTATGACCAGGGCGTCCGGTGTCTGCCGGTGATCCTGATCGTCGGGTTGTTCACGGGGCTGGTTCTCGGGTTGCAGGGTTACCATGTGCTCAGCCGCTTCGGCGCTTCCGGGATGCTGGGCACGCTCGTCTCGCTGACGCTGGTGCGCGAACTCGCGCCGGTGCTGACGGCGCTCATGCTGGTCGGCCAGGCCGGCTCCGCGCTCGCCGCCGAACTGGGCATCCAGCGCAACAGCGAGCAGATCGACGCGCTCGAAACGATGGGGGCCAACGTCCACGCCTACCTCGTGGCCCCGCGCCTGATCGCGGCGGTGATCGTGTACCCGGTGCATACGGCGTTTTTCAGCCTCATCGGCATGTTTGGCGGCTACCTTTCCGGCTCGGTGGTGCTGCCACTGGAACCGGGCGTCTACTGGGCCTCGGTGGACCGCGCGGTGCAGGGCGGCGACGTGCGCGAGTGTTTTCTCAAGGCGGCGGTCTTCGGCGTGCTGACCATCGCGATCTGCGCCTGGAACGGTTTTAACGCCCACCGCCGCCGCAACCTCACCGGAGCCCGCGCCGTCAGCGCCTCGACCACACGGGCTGTCGTCATCTCGTGCATCACGGTGCTCGCCGCCGACTACGTGATCACCTCGTTTCTCGTCTGACCCCGCTTCCCGTGACCGACGCCGCCGCCATGACCAGCCACGACCGCAACCTCAGCCAGAACCGCACCGACGACGGGACGTGCAACGCGAATACCGGCGGCGCAGCGACGTGTGCCGGCGACCTGCTGCTCGACGTGCGCAGCATTTACAAGAGTTTTGGTGACGATTACGAGCACAGCGGCCGCAACACCGTGCTCGCCGGCGCCAGCCTGGGCGTGCCGCGCGGCAGCCTCGTGACGATCCTCGGCAAGAGCGGCACCGGCAAATCCGTCTTCCTGAAGTGCCTCGCCGGCATCATCCGGCCCGACCGCGGCGAGGTCTGTTTCGACGGCAAGCCGCTCAATGCCGACGATCCCGACGCGCGCGCCGAATTTCGCCGCCGTTGCAGCTACCTTTTCCAGAGCAACGCCCTTTTCGACTCGCTGACCGCACTCGAGAACGTCGCGCTGCCGCTCGAGCAGACGACGCGGATTCCCAACCAGGAAATCCGCAAACGCTGCATGGAGGCGCTGCGCCAGCTCGAACTCGACACCAGCGCGGGAAAATATCCCGGCCAGCTTTCCGGCGGCATGCAGAAACGCCTCGCGCTCGCCCGCGCCATCGTCACGCGCCCGGAGATCGTGCTTTTCGACGAGCCCACCGCCGGCCTCGATCCGCTGCGGCGCAACAGCGTGTTCGAGATGATCACGAAGTACCGCCGCCAGTTCGGTTTCACGGCCGTGGTCGTCACGCACGACGTGCCCGAGGCGCTCGTCGCCAGCGACCGCGTGGCGCTGCTCGACAGCGGCACGATGCGTTTCCAGGGCACGCCCGCCGAATTCAGCGCCTCGCAGGACCCCGGCGTGCGCGCCTTCCGCGACAGCGCCGACGCCCTCCGCCACACGCTCGCCGCCCTCGGCGGCGGAGCTGCCTCCCTTTCCGGAACCGCCGCGTAAAACCCGAACGTCATGAAGCAAAACAAAACAGAACTGATCGTCGGAGCCTTCGTCCTCGCCGGCATCGTCGCGATCGCCTGGCTCGCCATCAAGATCGGCTCCGGCACGCTCCTCGGCAGCGGCTCCTGGCTCCTCGAGGCGCGCTTTGCCAACTCCGGCGGGATCAATCCCGGCAGCAGCGTCATCATCGCCGGCGTGCCCGTGGGGCGCGTCGAGAGCGTGCGGCTGGACGACGGGTTCAACGCCATCGTCACGCTCCGCCTGCAGGATTCGCTCAAACTCCCGACCGACACCATGGCCTCGATCAAGACCAGCGGCCTGATCGGCGACCGTTACATCGCGCTCGCGCCCGGCGGCGACGACGAGTTTTTCAAACCGGGCGAACGCATCACCGAGACCGAACCCGCCGTCGATATCGAATCGCTCATCAGCCGCTTCGCCTTCGGTTCGGTGGACAAAAAATCTCCCGAATCCGGAGAAGCGGCCACCGCCGTCCGGGAATGATCCGGACATCCCGCACTCCTTTCGCCAAACGCCGGGCAATTCGCATCGGACAACCCTTCACCGCCACCCGCCACACCATGAAACGCCACCTCGCCATCCTCCTCGCCATCCCGCTTCTGCTCGCCACGAGTGCCGCTACCGTTCGCGCCGCAACCGCAGCCGGGAGCGGCCCGCAGGAAACGCTCACCGCCGCCGTCGACCAGGTGCTGTCCGTCGCCTATGACACCGCGAGCCACCAGCCGCTGCACCAGCGGCTCCGCCCGGTGCTGGAGCAGTATTTCAATTTCGAACGCGCCACCCGCCTCGCGATCGGTCCGGGCTGGCGCAGTTTCAGCGCCGACCAGCAGAAGCGGACGATCGACCTGTTCGCCACCCTCGTCATCCGCACCTATTCGGACAAATTCGACCCGGGACCGCGTCCGGTCATCGCCTTCGGCAAGGCCGGCGAACTTTCCGAAACCCGGCGCGAGATCCCGAGCACGATCACCTTTGACGGGAAGCGTTATGCCGTGGCCTACCGCCTCGAGCAGGCAAAGGGCGAAAGCGCCTGGCGCATCTACGACGTGATCATCGAAGGCGTGAGCCTCGTGGCCAATTACCGCGCCCAGTTCGATCCCCTCTACAAAAAGGGCGGCGCCGACGAGGTCATTCGTTCCCTTGAAAAAAATCTCCAACAGCCTGTAGTGAGCGGTCAGCCATGAACGTTTCCCGATTCCCGGTCTCGTCCTTTCTTTCATTTGCCGGCGCCTGCGCGCTGGTGCTGGCGTTCGCGGTTTTCCCGGTCCGGCTCGAGGCGCAGAAGACGCCGCAGCGGCCCGATCCCGAACTCGTCAAGAAGGTCGTGGAGGAGGACGATTTTGATGAATATGCCTTGCCCGAGGTTTTCGATCCGCTGGAGCCGCTCAACCGGCTGACATTCAAGTTCAATGAAGGCGTGTACGACTACGTGTTGCGTCCGGTGTCGAAGGGTTACGAGAAGGTTGTGCCGAAGCCGGTGCGCAGCGGGCTGACCAACTTTTTCGACAACATCAAGTTTCCCGTCCGGTTCGTGGGCTGCGTGCTCCAGGGCAAGTTCAAGCGGGCGGGGAAGGAGACGGGCAAGTTTGTCGTCAATACGCTCGGCGGCCTCGGCGGCTTTATCAGGCAGTCGGACAATGTGCCCGAACTCGCGGACCTCCCGCGCGAAGACATCGGCCAGGCTTTCGGCCGCTGGGGGATCGGGGCCGGTCCGTACCTCGTGCTGCCGATCCTCGGTCCCGGTTCGGTGCGCGACACGGTGGGCCAGGTCGGCGATTCGCTGCTCAATCCCGTGGGCTGGCGCGTGACGAAAGAGGAAGTTTTCGGCGGCTGGGAAGTGCAGACGGCGGTGTACGCGACGGATATCATCAACCAGACGCCCGACTTGCTCCGCACCTTTGACGCCGCGGCCGGCAAGAACGCGATCGATCCGTACATCGCCACGCGCAACGCGTATCTCCAGTACCGCGAGGCGGCCGTGAAGCAGTAGGAGCGGCGGCATTCCTGGCCGCCGTCGCCGGTTTGGGTATGTTTGTGGCTTGTACCGGCAAAAGGGCGAGGCGCAGTGCGCCTCGTCGCAGCGGCAGGAATGCCGCCGCTCCGGTGCTGCCGCGGATCATCACACGCCGCCGGAGATGATGTTGAGGCGGATGGATTCGAGGTTTTCGCTGACCAGTTCACCCATCGACTCGCAATCGAGGTAGGCGCTGCGCTTGTAGTGCTCGGCCAGCGACTCGCGCAACTCGCGCACGTTTTCCGGCGGGGCGAGTTCGTCGCTCGACATGGCCGTGAGGAGCATGCCCAGCCGGTTGTCGCTGATCGCGGCGCGCTGGAGCATGAGCACCTGCTCCTCGCGTTCGTACTGGCGGGCGGTCTCGATCCGCAGGTGCTTGGTGCAGAAGAGGGCGAGCGCCTGGTTGTCCTTGTAGAACTGCGGACGGTAAAAATTCATCCGGCCTTCGTAGCTTTGCTGGTCGAAGTCCATGGCGCGCAGGCGAATCTGCGCGCCTTCGAAATCGGGGGTGAAAACGACCACGTAGTTGTAGCTGCGCATGTCACCGAGCAGGCGGACAAAGCAGCGTTCGTTGAATTTCACGAGTTCCTTGGCAAGGCGGATCGGGCGGATTTCGGGGCTCTCCATCCAGCGCGAGATGAACTCGTTGCCCGGGATGCCGGCGATGTGCTCCTCGACGAGCGTGTTGCCGAAAGTGAGGTAGTTCATGCGGTTGGGCGAGAGCAGGTGCTCGAGATCCAGCCCGTAGATACGCGAGGCGTCGCCTTTCTTGATGTAGAAGTGATCGGGATTGTCGTTGTAGGCATTGACGATCCGGATACGAAACGGGGCGGAGTTGCCGAAGGCGCAAAAGTCGATGCGGTCGATGTAAAGGTGCTGCATGACGGACATGTCGCCGTCGACGCGCAGGATGGCGTAAACCTGCTTCAGGTCTTCCTGCAACTGGTGCATCTCGAGGTGATCGTAGAACACGCTTTCCCAGAGCGTGTGGCGTCCGCGCGAGTCGCTGAGCGGCACGCTGTCGGAGAAGCGGCGCAGGCGTTCGTAGGTCACGGGCAGTTCGCGTTCCCGTTGCCAGCGGCGCAGGTAGGAGCGGAGTTGTTCGCTGACAGGGAAACCGGGTTTCTTCTGCTGCGTGCGGACGGGGCGTTGACCTTCGATCTCCATGAACCCGGGAAGCGTGGCAGCGCGGCGGGCGCTGGCAACGCCCGAAGCAGCGGAGGCACGGTCACCGCCGGTTGTTGTCCGTCCGCTCTTCCTGTTTTCTGGCGGGGCCGTTGCTGTCGGCGGGAGGTTGCTGGCGGGTGCGGCGGGAGGCGCGCCAGCTTTCGCGGTGTTTGCGGATCCAGTCGAGCAGGGCGCGCTCGAAACCGATGTCGTACCCGAGTCGCTCGGACTCCAGCCACTTGTGCTTCAGGATCTCTTCCCGCTCGGCCAGGAATTCCTGGTAAAGACTCGATTTCTTGACGAACTCACGGGAGGAAGAATCGGACTCCGAAGGGAAAGGACTGGCCATAGCGAGCACGACTGGAAGAGGAAGCAGGTTAGACAAGGTTGAGATTGCGACGACCCTCTTCCGTGATCATTTCCGGCCGCCATTGCGGCTCCCAGACAATCTCGACGCTGGCCTGTCGTATGCCGGGCACCTGGAGGAGCTTTTTGTGAACCTCGCCGGCAATGGCATTGGACATCGGACAACCGGTTGATGTCAGCGTCATTTTTACGGAAGCGACGGCCCCTTCGGCGGAAGGTGCCAGATCGACGGAATAAACGAGCCCCAGATCAACGATGTTGACTGGAATTTCGGGGTCCTGGCAGGTGCGGAGAGCAGAATAAACGTCTTCTTTGGTGGGCCCCATGGTGGTCGTTTAGCGAGGGAAGTTAGAGGGGCGCCGGAGAGTGTCAATGCCAGGGGGGCACGTAGTGAAATTGATCATGACAGGGCGGGATGGTATTCCTGTCGCTACGCAAGGCATCCGGGCCGCATCAGTCGGCTTCCGGCGGTTTTCCGGATTTGCGGTCGAGGAGAGCGAGCAGCGCTTCGGCGATTTCGGTGAAGGCCCGCCCGGCCGGCGAATCGGGTGCCGTCGCGGCGGCGGGCGTGCCGGCATCGCCGCCGGCGCGGATCTCGGGGAGGAGGGGAACTTCGCCGAGGAGCGCGGTGCCGAGCGCCTCGGCCGTGGCCGCACCGCCGCCTTCGCCGAAGATGGCGTGCCGCTGCCCGGCGGGATCGACGAAGCCGCTCATGTTTTCCACGACGCCGAGGAGGGGGACATTGACCTTCCGGAACATGAGGCCGCCCTTGCGCGCGATGTGGGTGGCGGCGATCTGCGGCGTGGTCACGAGCACGGCGCCGTCGAGCGGGAGTGTTTGCACAAGCGAGAGTTGCGCGTCGCCGGTGCCGGGCGGCAGATCGACGAGCAGCAGGTCGAGCTCGCCCCATTTCACGTTTTGCACGAATTGCTGGACGGTCTTCATGATCATGGGGCCGCGCCAGACGACGGGCGTGTTGTCGTCGATGAGGAAACCCATGCTCATGACTTTCACGCCGTGATTCTCGAGCGGGATGAGGAGGTTGTCGCCCTCGATCAGCGGGCGTCCCTCGATGCCGATCATGAGCGGGACGCTCGGGCCGTAGATGTCGCAATCCATCAGGCCGACGCGGCCGGGGCGTCCGCGCTGCGCGAGCAGGCGGGCGGCCGCGCAGGCGAGGTTGACGGCAAAGGTGCTTTTGCCGACGCCGCCCTTGCCGGAGGCGATGGCCACGGCGTGTTTGATGGCGGAAGCGCCACCGGCGGCGCCGGTGTTGCCCGCGAGATTGCCGCCTTGCGCGGCGGGAGGCGGTGTGCGCACGGGGGTGACGGCCACGTCGATGATCACGTCGCGCACGTCGGGGAGGGCGCGCAGGCATTTTTCGACTTCGGTCCTGATGTGGAGCGGCACTTTCGGGTCGGAGGTGGTCAGGGCGATCGAGACCTTGGCGGTGCCGTCGACGAGCGCGGCGGCGCGCACCAGGCCGAACGACACGATGTCGCGGCTGAAGCCGGGATATTTGACCTGTTTGAGATGTTCCTTGAGGGCGTCGGGTGTCACTGGGCGAAAATGGTGGATCGGCAATAAAAGTGCGAGCGTTTGACGTTGTTTGCTGGCGATTCCCTGTAAATAGAAATGCCCTTCCTTACTCAGCACTTCATGAAAGCCCTTTCCCGTTTTTTCAAAAAATTCCTCCCGATCACCGCTTTTGCCGTCGTTGCTGCCTTTGCGGCGGGCACGCTGACGGCGCAGCCGCAGCGCAACATCGTGGTGGACATCCCGTATGCGTCCGACGCGATTTCGGTGAGTGTGTCCGCGACCACGGCGGAGCTCGATAACCTGGCGAAGATCGCCTTCGATTCGCACGGGCGTTTCCGCCGGGTGGCGGCCAACCAGAGCCACGACATCCGGTTCACGCCGGTCGGGGCGAGCGAGGTGCAGGTCAGCGTGACGCGGGCGGGATCGGGCGCGGCGGTGCTTTCGCAAACGGTGTCGGGCTCGAGTCAGCGCAACGCGTTGCTCGCCGCCGCCGATCTGGCGGTCAAGGCGACGACCGGCCTCAACGGGTACTTCACGTCGCGACTCGCGTTTGTCCGGGAATCGGGAGGCAAGCACGAGATCTACACCAGCGATCTTTTTGCCGGCGAAATCCGGCAGATGACGCATGACAACTCGCTCGCCCTGACGCCGCGCTGGTCGCCGGACGGTTCGCGGATCGTCTACACCGGTTATTACCGCATGGGCTCGCCCGAGATTTTCCAGATCGACCTGCGGACGATGCAGCGCACACGCCTGGTGGGACTGCGCGGCACCAACACCGGCGCGCGTTTCAGCCCGGACGGGAGCCGGATGGCCATGGTGCTTTCCGGCGAGGGAAACCCGGAAATCTACATCGCCGATGCCCAGGCGCGGGGCATCCGCCGGATCACCCGCATGCCTTCGGTAGAAGCGTCGCCCTGTTTTTCGCCGGACGGTTCGAAGATCATCTTCGCCTCCGATGTGGCGGGGGGCCTGAAGCTCTTCACGATGCCGGTCGGCGGAGGCTCGGCCTCGCGGGTGCCGACGGCCATCAGCGGTTATTGCGCCGAGCCCGACTGGAGCACGGCCGATCCAAACAAGATCGCTTTCACCGTGGCGCAGAACCGGGGTTTTCAGGTGGCGGTGTTCGATCTGAAGACGGGCCAGGCGAAGGTCGTCTCGCGTGCGCCGATGGATGCGATCGAGCCGTCGTGGTTGCCGGACGGGCGGCATCTGGTGTACACCCAGCGTTCGGCCAACCAGCGCGAGCTTCGCATTCTCGACACGGAAACCGGGCGGTCCACGCGGGTGTCGTTGCCCGCCCTCGGCCAGTGCTCGCAGGCGAGCGTGTGGCGGCCGTGACGCTTCGGAAAAGCTGAAATGCTGAAAACTGAAAAGCTGAAAAACAGAGCTTCGGCAATGAGAGCGCGTCCTCGCCGCCGCCGGTTTTGTTTCAGTGTTTCAGCTTTCAGCATTTCAGCTTTTCATCCGGCTCATCGCCACCGCCCGCCGATGTCCGCGGCTCCGGTGACGGGGCGCAGGTACAGGTAACCGTCGACCGCGAGGTCCGCATGCGGAGGGGCGAGCGGGACGGGCACGCGGGCATAGAGGGCTTCGGCCACCCCTTCGAAGGCATCGAGCGCGGCGAGTCCGGCCGCATCCACTTCCCATATCTCGCCTTCGACGGAGAGCGGGTTGACCGGGTCCTCGACCATGCCGGGATAATCGCCGAGGTTGTAGAGCCGGTAGCGGGCCAGCGTGCGGGCGCGGGTCACGAAACGATGGCCGGCCATCAGGCGGTGGTTCGATTCGCCGCGCATGAGGGTGCCGTAAACGAAGAGGCGGTGGACGTGCCGGTGACGAGGGAGAGTCATGGTGCCGTTTACCGGTGAGCCGGAATCGTGCCATCCGGGCGTGTCTGTGCGCAGTCTCCCGGCGCCGCCGTTGCGGATCTCGATTTCGTCCGACCCTTCACCGCACGGTGCGGAGCTGGATGCTGTCCACGAGACGATCGTGCGAGAGGATGTCGGTGACGACGATCAGCTTGTCGCCGGGGCGCACGCAGCCGCGCGTCGTGAGGAGTTTGATCGCGTTGTCGATCGTCTCGTTGGGATCGCTTTCCAGCGCGAGCATGAAGGGCTCCACGCCGCGCATGAGGCGCATGTGGCGGAAGGTTTCCGGCGAGTTGGTCATCGCGTAAATCGGCGCGCGCGCCGGGCGCATCGCGGCAAGGCCCGCCGCCATGTAACCGCGGCGCGTGAAGGTGAGGATCGCCGTCGGGCTGTCGAGAAACTCGTGGGCGAGGTGGGCGGCGGATTGCACGAGGCGCATCTTGTCGCCCTCGACGCTGACGGGATCAAGCAGGTCGAAGGGGCCTTCGGATTCGATGCGGCGGGCGATCTTGTCGAGAATCTCCACGCATTCGACAGGATAGCGGCCGATGGTCGTCTCGCCGGAGAGCATCACGCAATCAGCTTTTTCGTAGATGGCGTTGGCCACGTCGGTGATCTCGGCGCGGGTGGGCATCGGCGAGCTGATCATCGATTCGAGCATGTGCGTGGCGATGACGACGGGTTTGCCGTAGTCGAAACACATGCGCACGGCGCGGCGCTGGATGACGGGCAGCTCCTCGAACGGGCATTCGATGCCGAGGTCGCCGCGCGCCACCATCAGCGAGTCGGTGGCGCGGACGATTTCCTCCAGGTTGACGATCGCGGACTGGTCCTCGATCTTGGCGATGATGCGCGCGCCGGAGCGGTGGGCGTGGAGAAACTCGCGCAGCAACTCGATGTCGGCGGCCTCGCGGGCGAAAGAGAGCGCGACGAAGTCGAGACCTTCCGCGATGCCGACGAGAAGGTCGGCCTTGTCCTTTTCGGTGAGCGAGGGGAGGTTGACCTTGACGCCGGGGAGGTTGATGTGGCGGCGGGATTTCAGCTCGCCGGGAATGAGCACGCGGCAGCGGATGCGGTTGTACTGTTTTTCGAGGACTTCGAGGCGGATGAGGCCGTTGTCGACGAGCACGGTGTCGCCCACGCGCACGTCGTTGACGAGGTCCTTGTAATTGATGTCCACCGAGCGGATTTCTTCGGAGTCGGCGTGGGTGGCGCCGGGGCGGATGGTGAAATCGAAGATCTCGCCGGCCTTGAGCTCGATGGGGGCGGAGACGTCGCCAGTGCGGATCTCGGGACCCTTGATGTCCATCATGATCGCAATGTCACGACCGACGCGCGCCGACACGGCGCGGATGCGGCGGATGATGGAGCGGGTCCACTCGTGGTTGGCGTGGGCCATGTTGAGGCGGGCGACATCGGCGCCGGCAAGAATGAGCTTTTCGAGCATCGGCTCGGACTCGGTGGCGGGACCGAGCGTGAAAACGATCTTGGTGCGGCGGATGGGCGTGTCGTGCGGACGTAGCATAAAAAGGTGTGCGAGGCCGATGGCCTGGATGACTGGAATGTGGCGGAACGGGAAAACCTGGTCACGAGCAGGCAGGATGCCAGCGCGAAGGCGAAAATAGGGAGCGGCGGCATTCCTGCCGCTGCATTTTTCGGACGGAGTACGCGAAAACCGGAAGGCCTGGCGCGGTGTGGAATACCCTCGTCAGGTCTTCGGCCCGCGGGGCGAGGCGCCATTGCGCCTCGTCGCAGCGGCAGGAATGCCGCCGCTCCGTCACGGATTCCGTCACCGCAATTCGACGAGAGCGGTGCCCCCGCCCGGCGGGACGATGGCGAACTGGCAGGTGAGCCGGGCGCGCAGCGTGGCGAAGGTCTGCTCGACGGCGTCGAGTGTGTTGCAATCGCGGCTGAGATGTGTGAGCACGATGTGTTGCCAGCGCGGGCTCGCGACGCTCGCGAGCAATTCACAGGCGAGCTCGTTGGACAGGTGTCCGTGCCGGCCGGCAATGCGTTGCTTGGTGGACCAGGGGCGGCGATGGTCGGCTTCGAGGAGGCGCGGACAATGATTGGATTCCATGACGACGGCGTCGGCTTCGCGGATACGCTCGCGGATATGGTCGGGCGCGTGGCCCATGTCGCTGAGCCAGGCGATGCGGCGGGGAGACGAAAACAGGTCGCCCTCGCGGCCTTGTCCGTGGGTAAACGTATAGCCGACGGGTTCCTGGGCATCGTGCGGGATGTGGAAACTTTCGATTTCCAGATCGCGAAAGGTGAAGCGGGCGCCGGTTTCGAAGATGCGCCAGCGCGGGCGGTACTCGAGTTTGTTTTGTACGGCGCGGGCGGTGCCGGCGTTGGCGAAGAGTTCGATGTGCGGATAACGTTTCAGGCCCTCGATGCCGGCGACGTGGTCGCTGTGTTCGTGGGTGATGAAGACCGCGTCGATTTGCGAGAGGTCGGCGCCGGCTTCGCGGATGAGCTGGTTCAGGCGGCGGGCGGAGAAACCGGCGTCGACCAGGATGCGGGCATGGTCGGTGAGGAGCAGGGCGCAATTGCCCGCACTGCCGCTGCCGAGAATCTGGAATCGCATGCCCATGGATGGATTGGCGGACTGGATCGTCTGAAAAAATCTGAAAAAGAGTCCGGGTGGTTGAACGGGGTTTGAACTCCCGCGGGCGGGCGGGTGCAAGGGGGAAGTGCGGCGCGAGGCATGAAAAACAGGGAACGCCTGGCCGGGAGAGGGAAACGGAAGGGCCGGCGATTCAGCGCATCGTGCCTGTCACGGCCGATTTTCCGGGGGCTTCCGGATCGAGCGTGAGGCTGGTCGCTGGGTCGAGTTGCACGACGATGCGGTGATCGGCGGAGATGCGGATCGAGGCGCCGGGGAGGGCGGCGGGCGAAAAAAGCCAGACGTTGACCAGAGGTGCGCGGATCGCCTGGTCGAGTTGTGTGCAGGAAGCCGGTTCGAGCATGTTGAACCGCGGGCTGTACCAGCCTTGGGGCGAGGGGCGCGAGCGGGCGGTGATCTGTTGCCGGTCGGCAGGCACGGGCTGGCTGGCGGCATGCCGGACATGGAGCGTCGCGGAGGAGCGGGAGACGATCAGCGAATCGGGCTGGCCGGGGACGGGCTCCACCGTGCATTCGGGCGACCAGTGCCAGAGCGTGGTGAGCGTGGCGGGGGAAAACGTGATGACGCGGTCGACGACGATCCATGCGCGGCCGGGCACATGCGCGACGAGGCGTCGCCAGTCGGCGGCGCGCGGATTGGCCGCGAAAGCCGGGCGGGAGGCGGAGGCAAACGTGGTGTCGCCCCAGGCGATTTCGACGGCGGGGGCGGCTGATGCCGCCGGTTCGGGGTTCAGGGTTTCGGGTTTGGGGTTGCCGGCAGGGGAGGGGAAGCGGCTGTCTGAACCTTGAACCCTGAACCCTGAACCTTGAACTCCCGCCGCATCAGCGGCGGCGGTGACGGCGCGCGGTCCCTGATCCGGACCGAGTCCGTCAAGGAGCAGGACATTGTGACCGGAAGGCCCGGCGAAGTAGTCGCGAAACGCGCCGGGGGTGTAGGTGTAACGGCCGTTATCGACGAGGAAGTCGCTGGCACCGACCGAGAGCGAGACGTGCAGGAAGTCGGCATGATCGTGATCGGTGCCGCGAGGACCGGTGTCGAAAAAGGCGTAAAGCAGCGGCGGCGGCGTGGCCGCCGCCGGTTTCGGGTTCCGGGTTCGGGGTTTGGCGTTATTGGCGGCGGCAGCGTTGGCGGAACCCTGAACTCCGAACCCTGAACCCCGAACTCCCGCCGCGTCAGCCGCGGCGGCGGCACGGCTGCGGAAAATCACCTGGCCCGCCCACGGCAGCCGGACGGTTTGTTCCGGGATGCGGATATGGGGAGCGTATTGGCGCAGGAGGGCGGCGACGGATTCGGTGTCGGAGTCGTTGTTGAGCGGATTGGTGCCATCGGGCTTCATGATGGCGGCGAAATAGTCCCAGAGGCGATGGACGCGAGGCTCCCATTCGCGGACGGCCTCCTCCTGGCCGGAGGCGCGGAGGAGATCGAGGAGTTCCTGGTAGTTGAGCGCGACGACCCGCTGGTAGTGGGAAGAGAGTTCCTTGTGCGCGCCGTCGGGGTAAACCTGGTCCTCGTAAGCGCGGGCGAGCCGGTCGAGGGCGTAGCTGCGCCAGCCGGCGGCGTCGGGCAGGTCGGAAAAGGTGAGGCCGAGCCGCGTGAGCGCGAGCATCTCGGTGATGAGATGGTTGCCGGAAAAGGCGTGGTGATTGCGCAGGTGGAGCGCGTGATCGCGAATGCTGGCGACGAAGCGGGCGCGGCGCTCCGGGGGGAAGGCGGCGGGATCGTCGCGGAGCGCAGCATAGATGGGTATCCAGCTTTCCATGACGCGGCGGGCGGCCTCGAGCGGCCGCCACGCGGCGGAAAAGGTGATGCCGGAGGGCGCGGGATGCTGCGCGATCCAGTCATCCAGCGTGACGAGGATCCGGTCGCGGTAGCGGACGTCACCGGTCT
This sequence comes from Opitutaceae bacterium TAV5, assembly GCA_000242935.3. NCBI lineage: Bacteria > Pseudomonadati > Verrucomicrobiota > Opitutia > Opitutales > Opitutaceae > Opitutaceae bacterium TAV5. The sequence continues at coordinate 6,856,831 of CP007053.1, read as the reverse complement.
GCTGATACGCGGCGAGCAGGTCGGTGAACACGAGGTGCCGGTTGAAGAACCAGGCCCATTCGGGATCGTTGCGGGGGCCGCGCCAGTCCCAGTCGAATCCCCCGTCGGGCCGGCGCGGCTGGACGGCGGTGACTCCCTGGAGGGTGAAGGTGTCGCGAAGCGCGGCGTCGGCCGTGGCCATGTCGGCGGCGGCGGAGAGAAGACAGAGGCCGGAAGCCAGAGGCCAGAGGACAGAGGCCAGAATACAGATGCCGGATGGCCGAAAAAGAGCATGAAGCGGCGAAATTTTTGCTCCCGGGTTCCGTTCTCCGGCTTCTGGCTTCCGGCCTCTGTCCTCTGGCCTCTGTCCTCTGGCTTCTGTTCTATTCACCGGAGAGCCAGCGGGAGAGGGGGCGGGCGAGGAACAGCACAAGCAGCGAGAGCGCGAGGCCGAGGACGGGGCGCAGGAGTTGCTGCTTCCAGTAATAGGAGGCGTACGCGGGATTGAAGGTGTCGTAGCTCTGCGCGAGGTTGGCGAGCAGCGCCCAGAGTGAGACAAGAAGCCCGGTGAAGGCGAGGAGACGGAGAGCGAGGAGGGCGTGGGGGCGCATGGGCGGGTTGCGGCAGAAGGGTTACGCTCCGCGGTCGATGAGACCGTCCTTCATGTGGAAGATGTGGTCGCAGCGGGAGGCCAGTTCGGGGTTGTGGCTGACCATGACGAGCGCGTTGCCTCGCGTGTGGGTGAGTTCGGCGAGCAGGTCAAAAACCTTGCCGGCGTTTTGCTGGTCGAGGTTTCCCGTGGGTTCGTCGGCGAGGAGGAGAACGGGGTCGTTGGCGAGGGCGCGGGCGATGGCGACTCGCTGCTGTTCGCCACCGGAGAGCTGGTTGCCGAGCCGCGCGGTCTTGTCGGCGAGGCCGACGCGCGCGAGGAGGCCGGCGGCCTTGTCGCGCATGGTACGCTCGTCGAGCCGGCCCAGCTTGCGCATGGGAAGCATGACGTTTTCCAGCGCGCTGAATTCCTTCAGCAGGAAGTGAAACTGGAAGACGAATCCCATGTGCTCGTTGCGCAGGGCGGTGCGTTCGGCGTCGGTGAGTCCGCTGGTGAGGCGTCCGTTCACGACGATCGTGCCTTCGTCCGGCAGGTCGAGAAGGCCGAGGAGATAGAGCAGCGTGCTCTTGCCGGAACCGGAATGCCCGGAAATCGCGCAGGTGCGGCCGGGTTCGATGGCAAGGCTGACGCCGCGCAGCGCATGGGCGCGCGCTTCGCCTTCACCCAGGGTGCGGTGGAGATTTTCAGCGGTCAGGATGGGCATGGTGCAGTTAATTGATTTCAGTCGCCCGAGCCGCGGATGACGGTGCCGGGTTCGAGGCGGGCGGCGCGGCGGGCGGGGAAATAGCTGGCAACGAGCACGACAACGGCGGCGATGAGGCTGGCCCAGACGTAGTGCCAGGCGTCCCAGACCACGACGAGGTGATCGCTCGCGAAGATGCCGCGGATGTTGACGGGGATCCGGGAAACTCCCCAGGTGCCGGCGGCGGCGGCGATCCAGCCGAGCACGAGGCCGAGAGCGAGGACGATGCTGCCCTGGAGCATGAAGATCTGCGTGATGTCGCCACGCGTGTAGCCCATCGAGCGCAAGATCGCGATCTCGCGGGTCTTGTCGATGACGATCATCACGAGCGTGTTGAACATGCCGATGCCGGAAATGAGGATGATGGTGGAGATGGTCAGCGCCGACGAGAGGCGGAGGACGTTGAACACCTGGAGCCAGGTTTTTTCACGTTCCTGCCAGGGCATGACGGCGTGGGAGAGGACGTTCTCCATGCGGGCGGCGAGGTAGGGGGCGCGGTCGGGGTCGTCGAGATTCACCTGGATGAAGGAGGCTCCGTTGGTCCGGTTGAGCAGGCTGCGCGAGGCGGAGAGGTGCAGGTAAACGCGTTCGCGGTCCACCTGGTCGATGCCTGTCTCGAAAATGGCGGAGATGCGGAAACGCATGCGGGTGTGCGCGCTCTCGAGGAGGATGGCATCGCCGGAGTGGAGGTTGAGTCTTTGGGCGATGCGGGCGCCGAGGAGGAGCCCGTAGGGGTTGTCGGCAAAGGTCTGGAGGGAGCCGTCGACGATCTGGCTTTCGATGTCGGAGACGCCGACGTAGGACGCCAGTTCGATGCCGTAGGGCTTGCAGTCGTATTCGCGGAAATTGGCTTTCAGGGTGGCGTTGCCGCGGATGACCGGAGAGGCGGCGGTGATGCCGGGGAAGTGGGTCAACGACTCGAGAATGCGCGAGGGGTACTGGATGCCGGGGATGTATTTCACGCTGCCTTCGACGGTGACGGTGAAGGTGCTGTCGGGGTCGGCGTCGAGCGTGCGCAGGGTGGACTGGGCGCGGTCCTCGACGCGCACCATGCCGTTCACGCCGAGGATGGTTTTGATGAAGTAGGATTCAAAACCGGCGGTCTGCGCCTGCGTGAGGATGAAAAACGCCACGCCGAAAATGATGCCGGCGAGGCTCATCAGCATGGCGCGCTTGCGGGAGCCGAGGAAGCGAAGGGCGATGTTGAGATTGGTGGTCACGCGGGAGGGAGGAAAATGGAGGAAGGGCGGATTATAGTCGAAGGCGCGGGCGAGACAAGGAAGAGGATGGGGAGGAAGGCCGGGCGGCGGGATCAGCGGGTGAGCAGCGCGTGGACATGCCGCCAGAGGGCATCGGCGCGGGCCGCGGCGAGGGAGCGGGCGCGGGCGACTTCGGCCTCGCGGGCGGCGCGGTTCTTTTCCGCAATGCGGGCGAGATCGTCGAGGTTGTAGACGAAGACGTTTTCGAGGCCGGCGACGGCGGGTTCCACGTCGCGGGGCAGGGCGAGATCGATGAAGAAGAGCGGCTGCGCGGGGCGTGTGCGCATGGCGGCGGCGACGGCTCCGGCCGTGACGACGGCATCGGGCGCGGAGGTCGAGCACACGGCGATGTCGAACTGGCCGAGATGATGCGTGAAGTGCTCGAACGGCATGGCGGTGGCATCGAGCGTGGATGCGAGCTCCATGGCGCGTTCGAGGGTGCGGCTGCAAACGGTGAGCGAGGCGGCGCCGCGGCTCTGGAAGGCTTTGGCGGTCTTTTCCCCGATATCGCCTGCGCCGAGCAGGAGCACGCGGGAGGCGGAGAGTTTCCCGAAAATGTTCTGGGCGAGTTCGACCGCGACATTGGCGACGCTCACCTGGCCTTCGGTGATGGCAGTGCTGGAGCGCACGTGCTTGGCGGCCTGAAAGGTTTTTTGAAAGACCCGGTTGAGCACGGGGCCGGTGGAACCGGCGATTTGCGCGGCGGCGTAGGCGGTTTTCACCTGGCCGAAAATCTCGTTTTCCCCGAGCATCTGCGACTCGAGTCCGCTGGCGACCTCGATCAGGTGGCGGAGGGCGTCGGGACCGCGGGAGAGATCGCGGATGGCCGCGAATTCCTCGCGCGGGAGGTTCCGGAGTTCACAGAAGGTGGTTTCCAGCGCGTCGATGGCGGCGGGGGAGGCCACGCCATAGAACTCGATCCGGTTGCAGGTGTTGAGGATGACGGGCCCGGAGAGGCCGGGCGTGCGCGTGGCGAGGGCGAGCCGGAGGGTTTCCTGCGCGGAGGCATCGAGCGCAAGGCGTTCGCGCAGGTCGAGCGGGGCGCGCCGGTGGCTGGCTCCGAGATGGAAAAGCTGGACGTCGCCGCGGGAGTCGCCGGCGGTTGGGCCGGGGTTGCTCATCGTCGGGCGGCGGCCTCCTGGGTGCGAAGCGGGATTTCGTTCTCCCGGTTTACCTGGGCGCCCGCCGGTTGCCGGCTGGTATCGACCAGCCAGAGCGTGGCGAGCGCGCAGAGATAAAGGAGGATGCAGGCCCACGAGAATTTCCGGGCGATGAGCCGTCCGCGTATCCGGAAGATCATGACGAGGGTGTAAACCGCCCATACGCTGACGGTGCCCAGGATCTTGAACGCCTTGACGCTGTCCGGATCGCGCACCCAGTAAACCGCGCCGACTGCGAGCGAGGCGGCCAGGAGCAGGACGCCCGCCACGAGCAGCCGCAGGCTGATATGGTCGAGCGCGGTGATCGGCGGCAGGAAGGCGAAGGCGCCGCCGAGGCGTTTGTGCTTCAGGCTGTAGTTGCGGAGCAGGTTCATCAGCGAAGTCAGGGCGAGCAGTGCGAACACCCCGTAGCTGAACAGGGCGAGTGCGGCGTGAAACTCGATCCACGGGTTGCCGCCGAAAATGCCCACGCGCCGCTCCGCATCCCAGGCGGGAATGGCGAGCGACGTGAGGGTGAGCGTCGCCATCAGCATGGAGGAAAAGTAGCCGAGCAGGCTGAGGCGGAAGGTCGCGCCGATCACGAGATAAAGCGAGGCGGCGGACCAGGCGGTGAACTGGTAGATTTCGAATGTGTTGCCCAGCGGGCAGCCATGGACGGCGAGGCCGCGGAGGTAGAGGCCGAAGGTTTGCACGGTCCAGGCGGCCGAAAGGATCACATACATGAACGCCCGCGAGTGACGGCGCTCGCGGAGGAGCGAGATGGTGCCCAGCAGGAAGCCCGCGAAGTAGAGCGCGGCGGCGAGCCAGAGCCAGGTGCGGTCGGTGAATAGCGACATGAGCGAAACCCGACACCTTGTGGGGTTCCGGGTTTTCGCGCAAGCAGCAGGTGAGGGGAGGCGCAACCGGGTTCTTTTTTGACCACGGATTGCCTGGGGCGACTCAGCCGCAACCGAAGGCAGAGAAAGAATGGCCACGAAAAACACGAAAAAACACACTGCGGATGAAATTCTCCATCGCGCTTATAAGCGCGCGGGAGATTCCCGTCGGACAGAAGGGAATTTTGTGCTTTTTGTGGCCATCCCGGTTTGAATCCGGAACGCATCCGCACCGAGGGCAATCATGCACAGAAGAGAATGATTTTTCAAAACCAAGGCAGACGAACCAACCGCGAACAGGCGCGTTTCGAGCGCAGCAACAGTCCGCCATGAACGCGAATAAAACCAATGATTCCGCTGCCTTCATTCGCGTCTATTCGTGTTCATTCGCGGTTGGCTTGAGGGTTTGGGTTCTTTGGTTTTGGCGCAACCACTCCAGCGCGCCGGCTTCATCGGTGAAAGCGCCGTCCAGCTGGGCTTCGTAAGCGGCATCGAGGACGGCCTTGAAATCGGGTCCGGGTTTGTGGCCCGTTGCGATGAGGTGCCGGCCGAGCAGAAGCGGGCGGGGGGCCGAGTCGATGATGGCGAGCTCCCTGGCGCGCGTGCGCAGTCGCTTGATCAGGTCGAGCGATTCCGGCGTGTGGCGCGGGGGCCGACCCTGGCTGTCCCCGGTCATGACCAGGCAAAGATCCTCGATGGTGGCCGGAGCAAGCCGGCGGGCGAGACGACGGATCAGGGAATCGGAATACGAGGCTTCGCCGCCTGCCTCCGCCCCGCCGCCGTGGTGATGGACGAGATGGTTGGCCACCAGCGGCGTGATAAACGGCGCATGGTCGTGGGGAGCGCCGATGCGCGCCAGAAATGCTTCCGTCACCGGCACGCCGGCCGCTTCGTGGCCGGGGCTCGTCCAGCGCTCCACCCCCTTGCGCAGGGCCCGGACGGTGGTGGCGGGCTTGCCGAAATCATGGGCGAGCATGGCCAGCATGAGCAGACGACGGCGAACCGGAAGAGACGATTGCCATTCGGGCAGCGATGCCAGGGCGTCGCAACAGTGACCGGTGTGGGTCAGCACATCGCCTTCCGGGTGCCAGCCGGGGTCTTGCGGACAGCCACGCAGCGCGGCGACTTCCGGGAAGTGGACGAGCCAGCCCGATTCCTCGAGCACGGCGAGGCCGCGCGCGGGTTTTTGCGATTTCTCCGCCCACTTCTGCCATTCTCCCCAGATGCGCTCCGTGGCGAGTTCGGAATAACTTCCGGCAATGGAGCGGCAGAGCGCGGCGGTTTCAGGGGCCAGCGTGAGATCGAAGCGGCCGGCAAACTGGAATGCGCGCAACACGCGCAGCGGATCTTCGGCAAAGGCCGCGCTCGTGTGGCGGAGCACGCGGGCGGCCAGATCGCGGGCGCCGTCATGGGGGTCGATCAGCGCTTCGGCGGCATCGGCAAACGGATCCCACGCGATGGCGTTGAGGGTGAAATCGCGGCGGGCGGCGGCTTCGGCGTCGGACAGGCCCGGTTCCGGTTCGACGTGGAAACCCCGGTGGCCGGCTCCGGTTTTGGACTCCCGCCTCGGCAGGCTGAAATCGTACTCCTCCTTGCCGAGCCGGAGTTTGATCACGCCGAAGCTGCGTCCCACCACATCGGTGGCGCCAAACGGTGCGAGCACGCGGTGAAGCGTGGAAAAATCGATGCCGAAAACCTCGATGTCGATATCCTTGGCGGGGAGCCCGAGGAGGGCATCGCGCACGCAACCGCCCACCAGCCGGGGCCTTGCCCCCGGCACGCGACGCAGGGCCTGCAACACCGCGAGCAAGGGCGGCGGGAGGTCGATGGAGAGAGGCTGGCGGAGGGAGATCGTCACACGTCCGGTTACCCTGCATATTTCATGCGTTTTTCCGAGCGTTGGATTTAGCCACGGATTGCATGGCTTTATACCAAAGCCTCAAGGGAACTTCTGAAAATTGAACAGAAGCGAATTTTCCGAACCTCCCTCGAGGCTTCCGGATTTTTACACGAAGGCTGCAAAGAGCGCGAAGGATTGGTTTTCAGGAACTTCGCGTTCTTTGCGATCTTTGTGTAAAGCCAGAAGACCTCGGAGGAAGCCGCTTTGTGCTCCCCCGGCGCGCGCCGCCGGTCAGTCTTCCTGTTTTTTCCCGGTGCGGGCTTCGAAGGTGGCTTTGTCAACGAGGGAGACGTGGCCCTCCACCACGCCGTTGTCCAGGGGATTATCGACGCGGGCGGCGAGGTCGCGGAAGAGGCGGCGAAGGTCGATGATGCCGCCAACAAGAAACCAGACCGTGGAGACGATGCCGATGATGATCATCACCCAGATGTTGGTGATGTAAAAATACTCGCTCCACCAACTCTTTGGCCAAGGCGAGATGAGGTTCCAGATCAGGACGGCGAGGAAGCACAGGCCGAATTTATAGATAATGGCATATCCGACCACGGACCAGGCGATGACTTTGTCGCCACGTGTGTATTCGGGTGTGATGCCGGCCAGTTTGCCGAGGAAGTTGCGGAACGTCCACGCTTCCTTGAGCTTTTTCTCGCCTTCGACGGCGTAGATGCCGCGGTGGAGGAGGCGGTCGAGATTGTAGCCGCCCTTTTTGTGGGTGAGCAGCGAGCCGCCGACGTAGCCCAGAATGCCCGCGAGCATGGCCAGGAAATACATCTCGTAGGAGTTGATCGGGAACTTGGTGCCGTCGCCAAGGTGCCAGACAATGAGCGGGTTGAGGGGCGCGGAAACGGTTTCGAGGAAGCTGTTGACAGGGGCGTCCCAGCCGTTGCGGACGAGCCACGGGTAGATGGTTTCCGCCCAGTTGTATTGTCCGAAGAGGCCGGCGATGGAGAGGCCGGAACCGAATATCAGCGAGCAGAACGCGCCGGTGACCGTGCCGAAGCGGCTATACAATCCGAAAATCATGATCGGGCCTGCGCCGCCGAGCCACACCGAGCACATGATCGTGATGAACATGTTGATGTAGTCGATGTTCACGAAGAACAGGCAGCACAGCATATAGAAAATGGCGACGCCAACGGTGCCGAGGCGCAGGACGAGGAGGTGTTGTCTGGGGGCGAGCGGGCGTTTGACGAGGGGCAAAACGATGTCCTGAATGATGGTGCTGGAGGCGTTGAAAAGGCGTCCGTCGTCAGTCGTGAGCATCAGCACGATCATCATGAAACAGAACAGTCCGACGAGGCCGATGGGGACGATTTCGCGGAAGGCGACGGGGAGCATCAACTGGTTGAAGAGCGTGCGGTATTTTTGGAAAACGTATTTACCGGCGGCTTTCTCGCTCTCGGCGGCGTCGTCGGGCGCGAGGACGCTCTTGGCGGTCTCGAAATAAATGGTGTCGAGGTTGTACTTTTGCGAGAGCGGCTCGTCCTTGCCGATTTCGTGGCGCTGGACGGGGAGGGCGGCGATTTTGGCGTTGAGCGTGGCGCGGGTGGCGGGGTCTTCGACGAGTTCGGCGGCGATTTTTTCCGAGAGGTGCTGGCGGACTTTGTGCGCGGAATCGGCAAACTTGGCGTGCGTCATGAACGAGATGATCATGACGGCGATGAGCAGGCACATGAGCTGGGAAAAGCCGTTGCGCCATTGGCCGAGCAGTCCGGCCATTTTTTGCTCCTGCGGGGTGCGTCCGCAAATGGAGGTGTCGTTGCCGATCCAGCTCGCCCGGTTGAGGACCGAGGCGATGAGGTGCGTGACCAGCATGAAGATGTTAAAGTCGCGCAGCTTGTGCATGTCGAAGGGGCTGATAAAGCTCTCGCCCTCCACGCGGTCGATCATCACCGGGCCGATGACGTCGTGCCAGTTGAACTTGAAGAAGATGTAGCCGGCGATGATGACGAAGATGGGGTAACAGATGATGGACTGGAAGGCGTCGGTGACGAGGAGCGCGATGCGTCCGCCCGGCCACAGGATGCAAAGGCACGTTGCCAGCACAATCGCGCAGAGGATCGCGAAGGTGGGCATGTTGACCCCCATGATCATGATTTTGTGGGGCAGGCCGATGTAGTAGATGAAGAAGTTGGCCGCGATTGCCGGGCCGATGGCGTTGGTCAACATCTCGGAGGTGGTCCTGATGACGGCGGCGGTGACGCGCAAGGGGCGGTTGTAACGCATCTCGATAAATTGCCCGAACGAGAGAGAGCGGGTTTCCCGGAAGCGGTAGGTGCAGTAGCCGGTGAGGCCCATGACGATGCCGACGGGGATCACCATGTAGTCCCAGAAGGAGATGGCGTAGCCGACCTGGTATTTTTGCTCGCAGAGGGCGACGAGGGTGATGACGCCGAGGCCGGCGGTGAGGTCGCCGACGGCGATCACGTAGCGTCCGGCCACGCGCCCGGCGGCAAGGTAGTCGGCGACGCCGCGCACGTATTTGCGGCAGTGAATGGCCATCCAGAGGATGGGAATCATGGGGACGATTGTGATGAGCCAGTCGATCCAGTGCATGGGAGGTTGAGGGTTCTCCTGGTGAGGAGGGGAATGTTGGTTGAGCGGAGGGAGGCGCGGAGACGCCGAAGGCCGAAAGAAGAGAAAATCCGGACGCATCGCGAGGCGGCAATTTTGCCGCAGGGGAAGATTTTCTGAAAACAGTAGCCGCGGGCATCGCATGGGCAGAGGCCGGAGGGCAGAGTGTCTGAGCGGATGTTACGCATCTGCGCCCCTGCGAAAACGGGTCGGCCTAACATCTCCGTAAGAAAGCAGGGTTGATTGGTTTTATTCGCGTTCATTCGCGGTTGGCCCGTCTGCCCGGGTCCGTGGGTTTTCCCGTTTCTGATGAACCGCATCTGCCATGATCTTTTTCGATCCGACAACATCCCCTGAGAACGCCCATGAGGGGTGGGGCCTGCCGCCGACAGACCCGGAGGTGGTGGCGACGCTGGTGGAGCTGGCGGGGGAAGCGCCGGAACTGTGCAACGAGGAGATCAGGGAGCGGGTGGAGCGGGAGCACGGGATGAAGCTGGCGGAGTGGCTGCGCCACTACAACGAGGAGACGCCGCTGGAAGGGTACCGGAACGCGGGGCTGACGCCGCGGGCGTTCTGGCAGGGGGCGGCGGGGACGCTGAAGGCCGGGCGCAGAACATTTAGAGCATATTAAATAAAACTGTAACCGCATGCGGCGAACCAGCCAAGTGCGTCTTGGGGAGTGACGGAGCGTAACGCGGAGGCGACAGCCTTGAGGAGGTCGGGGTGATTACGCGCCTGAGCCTTGCGAAGGAGGGCCTTCACCTTGCTCCACATCATCTCGATGGGGTTGAGGTCGGGGGAGTAGGCGGGAAGGAAGCGGACCTGGGCGCCGACCTGTTCGATCAGGGCGAGGGTGTGTTCGTTTTTATGGGAGCCGAGGTTGTCCATGACGACGATGTCGCCTGGACGCAGCGAGGGGACCAGCACCTCGCGCACGTAGGCCTGGAAGACCTCGGTGTTGGTTGCTCCCTTGATGGTCATGCACGCGGTGGTGCCGTCCAGCCGCACCGAGGAAATCATCGTGGTGGTGTTCCAGTGGCCGTGCGGGGCGTGGCAGACCAGCCGTTTTCCTTTGGGCGAGCGGCCCCGCAAACGCGTCATGTTCGTCTTGGCCGCCGACTCGTCGATAAAGACAAGCCGGGCCGGATCGAACGCGCCCTGGCCGCGTTTCCATCCGCGACGCGCCTTGGCAATATCCGGGCGGTTTTGCTCGGCCGCATGGAGCGTCTTTTTTTATATGTCAGTCCCAGCTTCGCGAGCACCTGATGGATCGCCGGAATCGTGCAGACCAGATCGAGGCGCTCCTTGATCTCGGCCAAGGTCAGGTCCGGATGCCTCGCCACCAACGCCTTCAGCTCCTGGCCGCGTTCAGGCAACAACCGCGCCTTCCTTCCGGAAAACCGGTGCCTGGCTTCGATCTGCCCTGTCCTGCGCCTTTGCATCAACAGCTTCTTGACCATCCCCAACGACACCCGGAAACGCTTCGCTACCTCCTCCTGCGTCCACTCTCCCTCATCGTAGGTCTCCACTATCCGGCGCCTCAAATCCAAAGAAATGCTTTTCATCCCGAAAAATTGAACCATCTATTCCAAAATAGATACAGTTTTATTTAAAATGCTCTAACGCTCAACATTTAACATTTAGATAGTTTAAAATAAAACTGTAGCCGTTTCTTAACCACAGATTTCACGGATGATTTTGGATTCCACGGATGGTCAAGAAATAATCAAGATACCATATACCAATGTATTATCTGTGTAATCCGATTTTTATCCGTGATATCCGTGGTTCTGTTTTCAGGATCCTGTACGGCTACAATTTTTTAAAAAATGCTATAGTGGAAAACCGGATACGGGATCGTTTGTTGAGTGTTTGGTAAAGGTTGCAGGTTAAAATGGCCTGCCGGTGCAGAGGGGGCGTGGCGCGGGCGTCCCGCCCGCGCCACTCGTTCTCATTCTCGTTCTCTTACTCTTACTCCGGATCGGGATCTTTCTCGTACTCTTGCTCTTTCTCGTACTCGTGCTGCGGAACGCCGTGCGTGCACCTTGCGAGTGCCGTGCGAGTGCCGGAGCAGGAGAACGATCGATCCGGGGATCGATCCGGAGTACGAGCAGGAGAAAGAGAAGGAGTACGAATCCGGACCGGAGAAAGAGAACGAGAAAGAGTACGAGAACGATTCCGGCGTGGCACGGCCATCCTGGCCGTGGACGGCGCGGAGCGCCGCCGGTGTGTTTCCGGACGTCGCGGAGAGGCAACGCTCACGGGCAAGATGCCCGTGCCACTTTTCCTGCCAATCCCGGCGGCTTCGCCGTCAGCGGGCGAGACGCCCGCGCCACTTCAGTACTTGCGTTCGCAGCTATCCTTTTTTCTTCACGGCACGGACCGGCCACTGGGTGACCGTGATGCCTTTGGCGCTGCGTCCGCCGACTTTCATTTCGCCGAGGTCAAATTCGAATTCCTTCACCCGTGCCGAACACCGGCCGCTGAGGATGATTTCAACCTTGGCGGGCATTTTTTCCTCGGTGTCGGCCACATCGAAAAAGACGACCTTCGATCCCTCGCTCGCCGTCAGCAGATAGAGTTTTTCCCGGGTCACCCCGCCGACCTGGAACCGCTTGGCGAAGGCCTTGCCGCTGGCCTTGTCCTGATAGACGAGCGTGTAGAATTTCCTGTCACCGTCTTTCGGCAGGATCGCGACATGGATGATGTCGCGCCCCATGAAGACCTTGTCCGCCACCTTGGCGACTTTCATGGTGCCATCGGCCATGAAACAGATCACATCATCGAGCGGCGTGCATTCGGTGATGAACTCGTGCTGGCGCCAGTTGAGACCGATGAAACCTTCGTCGCGGTTGACGTAGAGGCGCTGGTTGGCCGCCACGACCTGCGCGGCGCTGATCTGCTCGATCTCGTCGTAGGTCGTGCGGCGCTTTTGTCCCTTGCCGTACTTTTCCTGGAGGCGCTCGAACCACGCAATGGCGTAGTCGGTGAGGTGCGCGAGGTCGTGCCTGGTCTGCTTGATCTCGGCCTCGATTTTTTTGATGGCTTCGTCGGCCTTGAAACGGTTCCAGGCCGAGATGCGCTTGATGCGGATTTCGGTGAGGCGGGTGATGTCGTCCGCGGTGACCTCGCGGCGGAGGTGCTTGATGTGCGGTTTGAGGCCGGTGCGAATCTCCTCGAGAACGCTTTCCCAGGTGTCGGATTTTTCGATGCGGCGGTAGATGCGTTCCTCGATGAAAATGCGTTCGAGCGAATCCTGGTGCCACTGCTCCTCGAGTTCGCCGAGCCGGATTTCGAGTTCCTGTTTCAGGAGCTGGACGGTGCGGTCGGTGGAGCATCGGAGGATTTCGGATACGCCGAGGAACACGGGGCGGTCCTGCATGCCGTCGCCGTTGCCGGTGTCGGAGGTCTCGATGACGCAGGCCGCAGGAGAAATGGAAACCTGGCAATCGGTGAAAACGTAGAGCTGGTTGAGCACTTGGTCGGCGTCGGCGCCTTGCGGGAGGTGGACGAGAATCTCGACCTTGTCGGAGGTGTTGTCGTCAACATGACGGATCTTGATCTTGCCCTTGGCGTTGGCGGAGACGATCGATTCGATCAGCTTCACCGTGGTGACGCGGTAGGGGAGCTCGGTGATGGCGAGCAGGTATTTTGTCCGCTGTTCGATCTTGGCGCGGATTTTTACTTTTCCGCCGCGGTCGCCGTCGTTGTATTCGGAAAAATCGGCGATGCCGCCGGTCGCGAAATCAGGGACAATGCGGAATTTTTTCCCCTGGAGGTGATTGATCGAGGCGCGGCAGAGGTCGTTGAAGTTGTGAGGGAGGATCGTCGTCGAAAGACCCACGGCGATGCCATCCGTGCCCTCGAGCAGGGCAACGGGGAATTTTGCCGGAAGGGTGAGGGGCTCCTTCGCGCGGCCGTCGTAGCTGAGTTGCCAGGCGGTGGTCTTGGGGTTGAAGAGGACATCACGGGCGAAAGGCGTGAGGCGGGCTTCGATGTAACGCGGTGCGGCCGGGTCGTCGCCGGTGAGGGCGTTGCCGAAGTTGCCCTGCGGCTCAATCAGCCAGCCGCGCTGGGCGATGGCCACGAGCGCGGCACCGATGGAGGCGTCGCCGTGCGGATGGTAGGCCATCGTGGCGCCGACGATGTTGGCGACCTTGTGGAAGCGGCCGTCATCCTTTTCCCAGAGCGTATGGAGGATGCGGCGCTGGACGGGCTTGAGGCCGTCGTGGATGTGCGGGACGGCGCGGTCGAGGATGACGTAGCTGGCGTATTCGAGAAACCAGTTTTTGTAGGCGTGGGCGAGGGGGGCCTTGTCGTTGTTCTTGGGCTCTTCGGGCACGACCTGCGCGGCGGGAGCGTCCGCGGTTCCGGAGGCGGGGGGGAGGGCGCTGTCGTCATCGCCACCCGGCGACGTTCCGGATGCGGTGCCGGATGAGGAGGCGGCGAGCGTGCGGTCGGCCGGCTTCGGATCGCCGTTGAAGGACAGTTCGGGTTGCTTCTGGTCGTCGTCGGGAGGTGTGCGTTTCGGCATTAAAGGGAGCGTGTTTGAAAGAGGTTGGTGGACCGGGATGCCGGTTTTTTGTTCAAAGGGGCGAAATAGCGCAGGCTAGCGGGCGACGCCGAGATATTTTTCGTATTTCACGGCATCTTCGGGCGTGTCCACACCGATCCCGGGATCATCGGTGACATCGCAGGCGATGTCGTAACCGTTCTCCAGAACACGGAGTTGTTCGAGCCTTTCGACGATTTCGTAGCGGCCTTGCGGCAGGCTGGCGAAGCGGTCGAGAAGATCGGCCTTGTAGGCGTAGAGGCCGAGGTGGCGGTAGCAGGGGTGGGCGCGGACCCAGTCGTCGGTGACTTGGCCGGCGTGATCGCGGGCGTAGGGGATGGGCAGCCGGGAAAAGTAGAGGGCGCGGTGGCTGCCGGGGGCGAAGACGACCTTCACCTGGTTGGGGTTGGCGAAGTCGGCGGCGGTGCGGAAGGGCGTGGCGAGCGTGGCCATGGCCACGCCGGGGGAGGCAACCAGTTCGGCGAGGCGGCGGATCTGGGCGCCGGTGACCAGGGGTTCGTCGGCCTGGACGTTGATGATGTGCGCGGCGCGGACGGTGCGGTTGGCCTCGGCGATGCGGTCGGTGCCGGACTGGTGGCAGGTGCCGGTCATGATGACGGAGAAACCGGCGGCCTCCAGCGGGGCGGCGAGGAGGGCGTCATCCACGGCGAACCAGAGCGGGAATCCGGGGGCTTCTTTCCGGATGCGCGCGGCCACGTGGAGGACGAGCGGCCGGCCGCCGACGGGATGGAGCAGCTTTCGGGGAAAGCGGGTCGATTCGAGGCGACAGGGGACAATGATGGCAGTGCTCATGGACAATTGCAGGTGACGGATGTCGACGGAGATGAAAGGGAAGGAGCGTGGCGATCAGGTTTTTGGGTTGCAAGCCACCCGCGCGCCGCGAACCTTCACCGTTCTGACACATGGATAACGCAGATACCGCCGCCGCCGGCCAGCAACTGACCCGAGAGCTTGTTGTTCAAAACAAGATGGGAATTCACGCCCGTCCGGCAGCCATGATTGTGCGCATCACCAACAAGTTCAAAGCCGATGTCCTCGTCGAAAAAGACGAGGAGCAGGTCAACGGCAAGTCGATCATGGGCCTGATGATGCTGGCCGCGGGCAAGGGTTCCAAAGTGAAATTCCTCGCGACCGGCGGCGATGCCAAGGCGATGCTCGACGAACTGGAGCAGTTGTTCACGCGCAAGTTCGACGAAGCCTGAGGAGGCGCCGGGGCGCGTCCGTTTTTTTTGGCGCACCGGTTTCAGTTTCCGCTTGCCTCGTCCGGTCCGGCCCGGTTTTTTCCGGGCTCTGTTTTAACCGAGGACTTCCCATGATGAACCACACGCCCACCATCGACCTCTCCCTGCGTGCGGGCCGTGTGCTCCCCGGATAAGGCCAACCGGCAAATCATTCCGACCGGTTTTACGGACGATCCCCGATCCCGATCCCTGATCCACAGCCCGCCCGCCGCCCGAAACCGCGCGGGTTTTTTTGTGCCCGCTCCCGTTTCGGCCGTCTCCGGGGCCTGGCTGTCGCCGGGGTTTGCGGTCCGGTTTTTCATCCGACTCTGTCTCTCCGATTTTTCACTCATCCGTTTTTCCAACATGTTTTCCCTTTTCCGCGTTATCTGGCGCCTCATGCACGGGCAGCGGGTGCTCTATCTGCTCGCGCTGGTTTGCCTCCTGTTCGCCATCGGCCTCAACTATCTCGTGCCGCTTGTCGGCACCGTGACGCTCGACCACGCTATCTCCGGCAAGCCTGCGCACGAGGCCAACGGCCTGCTCGCCGTCATGCTCGGGGCGCTCGGCGGCGCCGAAAATCTCCGCGCGCACCTCTGGATCGCCGTTGTGGCGATGGTCGCGATCACGGCGACCAGCGGGGTGTTTTCCTACGCCAAGGGCTGGCTCGCCTCGCTCGCCAGCGACGGCATCGCCCGCAATCTCAAGAACGAGCTCTACGACCACCTCAACCACCTGCCCGCCCGCCATCACGATCGCTCCGACACGGGCGACCTCGTGCAACGCTGTACGAGCGACGTGGAAACCACGCGGCAATTTCTCGCCGTGCAGGTCATGGAAATCGGCAACTCGCTCATCCTCGCCGCCTCCGTGCTGCCGCTCATGCTCATGCTCCATGTGCCGATGACGCTGGTGTCGTTCGCGCTGGTGGTGCCGCTGGTGGTTTACAGCTACGTTTATTTCGTCCGCGTGCGCCATGTGTTCAAGGCGGTGGACGAGGCCGAGGGCGCGCTCACGGGCGTGGTGCAGGAAAACCTCACCGGCATCCGCGTGGTGCGGGCCTTCGCCCGCCAGGAGTATGAACGCCGGCGTTTCGCCGGCCCCAACGCCGCCTACCGCGACACGAGCCTGCGCATGCTCCGGCTGATGGCATGGTACTGGTCGCTGAGCGATCTGGTGTCGCTCGTGCAGACGGGGCTCACGCTGCTCGTCGGCGCCTGGTGGCTGGCAAAGGGCGAGATCACGGTCGGCACGCTGTTCGCGTTCATCACGTACCTCGGCATCATGCTCTGGCCTGTCCGGCAGATGGGGCGCATCCTGACGGATCTCGGGAAAACGACCGTCGCGCTCGGCCGCATCCGCGAGATTCTGGACACGCCGCGCGAGGGAGAGCCGGAGGCCGGCCTCGTCCCGGCCGGACACGCTTCGCCGAACGGCGCCGCCGACGCCCGGCCGGGCGCCATTTCCATTCGCGACCTGGGTTTCACGCACCAGGGCATGTCGCGCCCCGCGCTCGACGGCATCTCGCTCGATGTCGCGCCCGGCGAGACGCTCGCGATCATCGGCCCCTCCGGGGCGGGCAAGAGCACGCTCATGCACCTGCTGCTCCGGCTCTACGACTACGACGAGGCGAGCGGCGGCAGCGGCAGCATCCGGATCGACGGACGCGAATTGCGCACCCTCCCGCGCAAGGACGTGCGCGCCCGCACCGGCGTCGTCATGCAGGAGCCGTTTCTTTATGCGAAGACCCTGCGCGACAATCTCCGCCTCGGCCGCGGCGACGCGTCCGAGAGCGAGGTCGAGGAGGCCGCCCGCGCCGCGTGTATCCACGAATCCATCACCAGTTTCGAGAAAGGCTACGACACGCTCATCGGCGAGCGCGGCATCACGCTCTCGGGCGGGCAGCGCCAGCGCATGGCGATCGCCCGCGCGATCCTGAAACGCCCGCCGCTGCTCATCCTCGACGACGCGCTCAGCGCCGTGGACGGCGAGACGGAGGCGCTCATCATCGAGGCCCTCCGCCAGCGCCACGGCCGCTCCACGACACTCGTCATCGCGCACCGCCTCTCGACGCTCGCCCACGCCGACCGCGTCATCGTGCTCGACCATGGCCGCATCATCCAGAGCGGCACCCACGCCGACCTCGCCGGCCGCGACGGTCTCTATCGCCGCCTCTGGCAAATCCAGAACGACATCGAGCAGGAATTCATCGGAGAAGCGGCGTCCCCGTCGCCGTCGCTCCGCCCGTCCGCATCGCTTCCGGCCCAACCCCCGACACTGAACTCTGAACTCCGAACCCTCCGGGGTTCGGTTTTTTCCCGCCATGCCTGACCACTCTCACCAGGAAGACGAATTCAAGGCCCGCCTCGATGCCGGCCTCTGGATGAAGCTCTTTCGCCGCGCGCTCGGAATGCCGCGTTATCTCGTGCCGCTCGGCATCACCGCCATCCTCATTGCCGTGCTCGAAACCACGCTCGGCCACATGACCCGCTGGATCATCGACGGCGTGGCGCGCGACGGGGTGAATGCGCCCTTCGCCCTCTACATCGGCGCGTTTCTCGGCATCGTCCTGCTCTTCAGCGCCGGCATCTGGGTGTTCATCGAGATGGCCGGCAACCTCTCCAACCGGCTCGCGCACGACATCCGGCGCGACGGTTTCGACCGGTTGCAGGAGCTGGAGTTCGCGTTTTATGACACGCGCCCCGTCGGCTGGCTGATCTCGCGGCTGACGAGCGACTGCGACCGCCTGTCGCGCATCATCGCCTGGGGCACGCTCGACATCGTGTGGGGCTTTTTCTTCGTGCTCATGATCGCCGGCAGCCTGCTCTGGATGAACTGGCGGCTCGCCCTGATCGTCCTTGCCGTGCTTCCGCCGCTCGCGCTGGTGTCGCTGTTTTTCCAGCGCAAGATGCTCCTCTCCGCGCGCGAGATCCGGAAGTACAATTCGCAGATCACCGCCAGCTACAACGAGTCGATCCAGGGCGTGCGCACGACAAAAACCCTCGTGCGCGAAAAGGAAAATCTCGCCGAGTTCGAGGATCTTTCCGCGCGCATGTTCGAGGCCTCGGTGCGCAACGCCCGGCAGAGTTCGCTCTATTTTCCGGTCGTGATGACGCTCGGCTCGCTCGCCGGCGGACTCGCACTCTGGCGCGGCGGCTGGCTCGTGCTCAACGACGCGCTCACCCTCGGCACGCTGGTCGCGTTCATCCAGTTTGCCGGACAGTTTTTCCATCCGATCAACCAGATGGCGCGCATCCTCACCGAAATGCAGGCCGCCCAGGCGGCCGGCGAACGCGTCATGGGGCTGCTCGCCACGGAGCCGAAGATCAGGGACAGCGAGGCCGTCACGGAAAAACTGAAAGCGGAAAAGCTGAAAACTGAAAGGGAGAGAACACCGGGCGCGGCGGAAGACGGTCTGCCCGACCGCATCGAAAGCGTGGAGTTTCGCCACGTCACTTTCCGCTACGAAAACGGGCCGGTTGTCCTGGACGACTTCAACCTCGCGGTGCGCGCGGGCGAGACGATCGCGCTCGTCGGTCCGTCGGGCGGGGGCAAGAGCACCATCGTGTCGCTCGTGTGTCGTTTCTACGAACCGGTTTCTGGCACGGTGCTGGTCAACGGCACGGATTACCGCGAGCGCTCCCTGCACTGGTTCCAGTCGCAGCTCGGCATCGTGTTGCAGGCTCCGCATCTCTTCAAGGGAAGCGTCCGTGAAAACATCCGTTACGGCCGGCTCGAGGCGACCGATGCCGAAATCGAGGCGGCGGCGCGGATGGTCAACGCGCACGACTTCATCATGCAGTTGGAAAACGGATACGACACCGAGGTCGGCGAGGGCGGGAACCGGCTTTCGACCGGACAAAAACAGCTCGTGTCGTTTGCCCGCGCGCTGCTGGCCGATCCGCAGATTTTCGTGATGGACGAGGCCACGTCGTCGATCGACACGGAAACGGAGCAACTCATCCAGCGCGGCCTGGAGACGGTTTTCCGGGGCCGGATTAGCTTCGTGATCGCGCACCGCCTGAGCACGATCCGCAACGCCGACCGCATCCTCGTGATCGGCAAGGGCCGCATCGAGGAATGCGGCACGCACGAGGAACTGCTCGCGAAGCGCGGGCATTACCACGAGCTCTATACCAGCCAGTTCCGCCGCGAACGGCTGGAGGAGGCGTTGCGGGCGTAGCCTGAAGGAGCGGCGGCGGGAATGCCGGCCTGCCCGGTCAGGCTTCCAGCACGCTTCGCCACAGGGTTTCTTCACCCGGCACGCCGTGTCGCCGCAACCGGCCGGCGATCTCGTCAACGGACGGCTCGGCAACAGCGTGCTTCGGGTCCGCCGGCCATTCGGGACGGAGGTGGCGAACGAGCGCCCAGCAGGCCCAGGCGCGCCAGCGGCGCTGATCCTTGCGCGGTTCGTTCATGCGGTCGGCGTAGTGCTGGAAATGGACGCGCGGGTTGCCGATAAACACCTCGGGAGGCGTGTGCGTGAGAAACCACGCCATCGCGGCGTAGGGCAGGGGCCACGCGCGCAGCACCGGCTCGTCGCCGGCAAGATCCGCGCCGAAGGCGCGGTCGAGGCAGAGCACGGCGCGGGCGGCCAGGCTGCGTTGCCAGAGCGAATGCGCGTAGGTGAGGGCCGTCAGGTAAAACCCGCCGTCGCGCGCGCCGCCGTGGGCGTTCATGGCGCGCCAGTCCATGCCGGAGACCGGCGGCGGCAGATGCGGGCAAGGCGGCAGGGAAGATATGACCATGCAGGGAAGTGATGCGCCTGCCCTCGTCCGTCAACCTGTCGAAACGACGAAAAATTGCCGTTGACGCGCTCGCGGCCAGATGCCTGGTTAACCGCTTTCACTTTTACCGACCGTCGTTTCCAACATGCCCATCGAAATCAAAATCCGCAAAAACGAGCCAGTTGACCGGGCCATCCGCCGCCTGAAAAAGAAGCTCGAACGCGAGAACGTCATCAAGGATGTCCGTGCCAAGCGCTACTTTGAAAAGCCTTGCGAGCGCCGCCGTCGCAAGGAAAAGGTCCAGGCCTTTACCCAGATGCTCCGCCGCCGTTACGCTGAATAAGCGGGTGGACTTCCATTCATGAAATTTGCGAAACGCTCCCTTCCGGGGAGCGTTTTTTTGTGTTTTCATGACTTGAAATAGCCCGGTCCGCCTGGTTGCGTTGCCACTTTGAAAAACCCGCTGCCGGATCCCTGCCACAGTCATCGAAAAGGAGAAGATTGCAAAAAGAATGCATCCTCCTTCCGGTGTCTTCATCTGTCCGCTTTTTAATTTTGTGAAACCGACTCTCGCTCTCTCTACCTGCTGGAACTCCTTTCGCCACAACGATGGTTACGGGATGCTCAAGGAGATAGCCGATCTGGGTTTCAGCCATGCCGAACTCAGCCACGGCATCCGGTTGCTGCTGGTGCCGGGTATCCTGCGGGCGCTCGAGCAAGGGGTGATCAAGGTCAGCTCCACCCACAATTTCTGTCCGCTCCCCACGAGTGTGAGCCAGGCGGCGCCCAACCTGTTCGAGCCCTCGTCGCGGGACCGTCGCGAGCTGGACCAGTGGTTGCGGTACACGCTGCGCTCGATCGATTTTGCGGCGCAGGTCGGGGCCTCCGTGATGGTGGCGCACCTGGGCAGCGTGCGGTTTTTCTGGATGTCGCCGGCACGCCGGCTGAAGGCATTCCTGCGCTCCTCCCCCGAGACGGAGGTGGCGACGAGCGAGCGTTACCAGGCATTGCTGAAAAAATCCTGCGCAAAACTGCGCGCCAGAATGGTGCCGTTCTGGAACCAGGTCATCAAAAGCCTGAACGAGGTGCGGGCCTACGCGCTCGAAAAAAACATCCGGATCGGTTGCGAGAACCGCGAGCGGTTCGAGGAACTGCCGCTGGACGACGATTTCGACACGTTGTTCGGGACGCTCGCGACGCCGTCGCCCTGCGGGTACTGGCACGATACCGGGCATGCGGAGATCAAGCGCAGCCTGGGTCTGCTCGATCACAAAAAACACCTGGAGCAGAACGCCGGTCGCACGCTCGGCTTCCATCTGCACGACGTGGACAGCAATGGCCGCGATCATCAGCCGGTGGGCGCGGGAAGGATCGATTTCGACATGATCAGCGGGTTCTGGCAACCGGAGCACCGGCTGACGCTGGAGCTGAGTCCGCGCGTGTCGCCCGGCGATATCCGGACTTCGCGCGAACGCGTGCTCGGCCTGATCGGGAAGCGGTTCGGGTGAGGCGGGTGGCACGGGCTTCCAGCCCGTGGACGGCGCTCCGCGCCGCAAACCGTTCCCCCCTCCCCGGCAATCATGGGCAAGGATGCCCATGCCACATCAAACCCACGGGCAAGGATGCCCGTGCCACGCCGCCTTCCGCGTAACATCAGTTGACAGTTACCCGAGGAGTTCGGTGACCCAGCGCCGGTGCGGGCCGGAGAGCGTGATGCTGTCGAGCGTTGCGAGCGGTACCCAGACAAGCCCGGGCGGGCAGGTGGCGGGCGAGAGGACCGGCGCGGGCGGGGCGGCGAGGGCGCGGATCGTCTCGGTGATCGCGTAGCGGGTGATGCCGCGTTTTTTCTTCGCGAGAATCTGCGGGGCGACCGTGGCGAGGGTGTCCGGCGCGAGGTCGAGGTGTTCGGCGGAGGGGAGTTCGTGCAGGCCGGCGAACCGGCGTGAGCCGGCGGCGGCGCGGTGGAGCAGGAGTTTCTGGTCGTGCACGCACCAGAGGCGATCGACGCTGAGGGCCGTGATGGTTTTGGCGGCGAGCCGCGGATAGCTTTCCGGAGCGCCTTCGCGCCGGGCGGCGCAGAAGGTGAGGACCGGGCACACGGTGCAGAGCGGATTCTGCCGGTGGCAGACGGTGGCACCCAGCTCCATCATGGCCTGGTTGTGGTCGCCCGGGTTGCGCGGATTGAGCAAGGCGTCGGCGAGCGGGGCAAAGGCTTTGGAGGCGGTGGCGCTGTCGCGAAATTCCGTGGCGTCGGCGGTGAGGCGGGCGAGGATACGGACGACATTGCCGTCGACCACCGCCGCCTGTTCGCCGAAGGCAATGCTGGTGATGGCAGCGGACGTGTAGGGGCCGATGCCCGGCAGGGCGAGCCATGCGTCTCGCGTCCGCGGAGGCGCGGGCAGCGGGGCGAGAGCCCGGGCGAGTTTGTGGAGATTGCGCGCGCGGGTGTAGTAGCCGAGGCCTTCCCAGTTCCTGAGCACGCGGTCCTCGGGCGCGGCGGCGAGGGCGGAAAAGTCGGGGAACGTCTCCAGCCAGCGGGCGAAGTAGGGGAGCACGGTCTTGACCTGGGTCTGTTGCAGCATGAATTCGCTGACAACAGTCTTGTAGAGCGAGGGTTCTTCGCGCCAGGGCAAGGTGCGCCGGTGGACGCGATACCAGGAGAGCAGGGCATCCTGGAAACCGGTCCGGGTGGCGATGAGGGCTGCGGCGTTCAAGGTGAGGTCAGGACAGAGGACACATTGATTTTACTGATGTTGCGCACTCCGCAGGTAGGGGCGTCGCTTGCGACGCCCGCGCCAGCCGGGCGACGTGGCGATGCCCCAAGGTATTCGCGGGCTTCGCAAGCAAAGCCCCTACGGTCGATCCGCGTAACATCGGTGATTTTATTCGCGTCCATTCGCGTTCATTCGCGGTTAACAGGATCGGGCGCACCGGCTTCTTCCGACTGTGGAGAATCGTGCTCAAAAACACGATTTCCCGGCATGGCCCGGATGTGAGGTCAGAGCGTTTCGAGTTCAAAAACGAGTTCGTTGCGCACGGGGACCGGCAGGGGGACGAAACCGGCGGCGGTCCACATCTTTTCGGCTTCCTCGCTCAGGAGTTCGCGGAGGACGGGCCGGAGTCTTGCCGCGTCTTCTTTCCGGAAAACGAACTGGACGGGCAGGCGGAAGGGATAGGTGCCGGACTGGAGATTTTCAGGCGTGGGCGCATAGGCGGTGTCTTCCCGGCTGCGGGAGACGAGGAGCACCTTGATATTCGGTGTCGTCGGCGGGGTCAGGGGAAGGATGGCGATGCCGCTTTCGTCGCCGGCAAGGCGGGCGAGGGCGGCGGCGGCGGTGTCGACGACCGTGACGGTGGACTTGAGCGCGTGTTCGCCGCCGGCAGACGCGGTGGCGAGAGCGAGTTCGCTGGTGAGGCTGGCGCGCTGGCTGATGGCGATGGGGCGGATGGTGCGCTGTGCCTGGACGCCGGGGACGCCGAGATCGGCCCAGCGGCGGATGTTGGTCGTTTCGCTCTGGTTGTAGATGCCGGCGAGCTGGTTGAAGGTGATCTGGTTGAGGGAAGTGCCGGATTCGCTGACCGCGATGACAGCAGTCTGCCAGGCGGCGGGGCGAGCGATGAACCGGTCATCGAGCTTGGGGCTGAGCGGGCCGATGATGGCGATGGCGAGATCCGCCTGATTGTTCCGGAGAGCGAGCAGGGCGGTGGTGCTGCCCTTGAAGTCGAGTTCGAGCTTGAGGTCGTTGCGTTGGGCAAAGGAGGTGAGTTCGCGCGTCATTTCCGCGGCCAGCATGTCGGAGCCGGCGATGCGGATCGGGCCCGGGCTCTGGCCGGGGAGCGCAGCGGGAAGAGCAAGGGCGGCGGCGGCGAGGCAGGAGAAAAGGGATCGCAAGAGCATTTAGGGTGCGAGCGAATCGCATGCAGGCTCGCAGGCAAACGGAAAGACGACATCACCTGCAAGGGTGGTCCGGGAAGAGGAGCCGATGCATGGCGGGCAGGGCCGGAAAGTGCAAAAAGGCTCCCCGGAAAGGGGAGTCGGGGAGGAAGTTTGTTTTTTGTCAGAAAAAACCTTGCCAGGGTCGGGCGGCGTTACCTAACTCTCGCGGCTCGTCAGTTTGAAACGCAGCCGTAGCTCAATTGGATAGAGCATCTGACTACGGATCAGAAGGTTTGGGGTTCGACTCCCTACGGCTGCGCCAGCTTTTAAAACCCGTTTCCATCACCGGAAACGGGTTTTTTTACGGGCTGAAGTTACGCACTCCGGAGGCAGGGGCGTCGCTCGCCGACGCCCGCGCCAGCCGGACGGGGCGTCAAATTGTATTCGCGGGCGTCGGCGAGCGACGCCCCTACGGTCGATCCGCGTAACATGCGTTACGGGGTTTCCGGACCGCTGCCGGCCTGGTTTTCTTCGGCTTCGGCGCGGGCGAGGAGGGCGAGGGCTGCGCCGGCGGCGGCTTCCTCGGCATGTTTTTTCGAGGTGCCGCGACCGGTGGCGAGGAAACGCTCGCAGAGGTAAACGCGCGACTCGTATTCACGGGCGTGGTCCTGGCCGGAAATGTGAAACGTCTCGTAGCGCAAGGCGTTGTTGCCGTACTCGGGCTGCACGCGTTCCTGGAGCCGGCCTTTGGGGTTGTCGGCTCCGGCATTGCTGGAAAGACGCGCCTCCAGCGGGCCGTAGATCGCGTGGAGCACACGGCGAGCCGGTTCAAGGCCCGCATCGAGCCAGAGGGCGCCGAAGAGCGCTTCGAAGGCGTCTTCGAGCGTGGAATCGCGCTGGCGCCCGCCTGTCTGTTCCTCGCTGGAGCCGAGACGCAGGGCGGCGTCGAGACCGGTTTCGCGGGCGAGTTGCGCCAGAAAGGAACCCCGCGAAAGGACGGCGCGGTGTTTGCTGAGCGGGCCTTCGCGTTCGGCGGGGAAGAGGTGGAAGAGTTTTTCGGTGAGGAGGAGCTGGAGAACGGCGTCGCCGAGGAGTTCGAGGCGCTGGTTGTTTTCGGGCGTTTCCGGGTGTTCCTGCAACCAGGAGGGATGCGTGAGGGCGGTGAGCAACAGGACGGGGTCGCGGAAGGTGTGGCCGAGCCGGGCCTGCAGATCCGCAAGAACCGCCCCGGCGTCGGCGGGCATGGCTGGCGGGACGGCGGGAGTGTTGCCGCCGGGGGCGGGGGAGGTTGCGCGGGGCGGAGGGTTCATGAGCTGGCGCTGGCATAGCGGCGCAGGCCGCGGTTGAAGACGAGGACGGCGACCGAAAGCCAGAAGCCCGCCGCCGCCGCCAGCCAAAGGGCATGGGCGGGTTCGATGCCGTGGAGCAGCGTCCGGGCGGGCACATTGGTCACGATCACGACGGGTAGGGTGTAAACGAGAACGATCGAGGCGATGCCGCGCAGGGCTTCGCGCGGGAGGCGCGAATATTCGTTGAGCGCGAAGTACCCGCCCTCGATGCCGCGCGCGCTTTGCAGCCAGAACACCAGCGAGATGTTGATCAGCAGCGTGGCGTAGTGGACGGCAAGCCCGCACAGGACCAGAAAACCGTAGGCGAGGACGCGTCCGGCGGTGAGTTCGAGGTCGAGCCGGTGGGCGGCGTAAATGACGACCGCGAGCGCGAGCGGGAGATTGATCAGGCCGTCGAGGTCGAGCTTGCGCGTGGAGACCATGAAGAGCGGGTTCCCGGGCTGGGCGAGGAAGAAGTCGAAATGTCCGGTGCGGACGTTGCGGCCCATTTCGAAGAGATTGCTCCAGAAAAACGCCATCAGCAGGCGTTGCACGACCATCGACGTGCCGACGAGCAGCGTCATCTCCCAGGCGCCCCAGCCGGCGATCGATTCGGTGTGGCGGTAGATGACGCCGACCAGCAGGAGGTTGACCGCCATCCAGAACGTTTCGACGAGCGACCACATGAGGAAGTCGCCGCGAAACATCATTGCCCGGACAACCGAGTAGCGAATGCTGGCGAGCCAGATGCGAAAGTATCTCATGGGAAAATACAGGGCTGAAAGAATGAGGCGGCAGAGGGGGCGGGTTTACGGTTCAACGGCGACGCGGCCGACAACGAGCCGCACAGGATCGGGCCGATGTGTCGAAGGGATGAAATCGGATTCGATAACATAACCGGTTTTGGCGGCATTGGCAGCAACGCCGCCCGTCCCGGCGTTTTCCGCGCCATCCGGCGTTTTTTCCGGGATGATGCGGAAGGTTTTTTGTGTGACAGGATCGGATACACCGGAGGGGAGTTTTCCGGCGACGGCGGCGTCAAGGGCGGCGGCGAGCTGGGCTTCGCGGATTTTCCCGGCAGCGGCAAAGCGCTGGAGCATCGTCATGTGCATCGTCAGGGTTTTTGCCTGTTCGCTGAGCCGGTTGTGGAGGGCGGTCGTGTCGTCGAAGTCAAAGGCGTCGAAGCGGGCGGCGAGCGCATCGTAATAGTCCGTGATCTCCTGATAGACGGATACCCATTGCGCGAGGGTTTCGGGCAAGGGAGCGGGCTCGGAGCCGGAGAGCATTTCCACCATTTTCCGCAGGGGATCGTCTTCGGAAAGGGTGACGCGGATGGTGTCGAGATCGACGAGCTTGCGGCTCTCCAGTTGCAGTTGCACCAGGCGCCCCTCGTAGGAGAGGAGTGCCTGCTGTTTTTTTATATCGACATTTACAAGGCGGACGCCGTGGAGGGTCTGGCCGGTCTTGAGCCAGAAGCTGCCGTCCGCGGTTTCGAGGCTGATGGATACGTTGTCGCCTTCCCCGAGCAGGCCGGCCATGCGGAGGGTTTTGGCGGAGCGGTCGCTGTCCTCCGCCGGTGTGAGCGCGGCAAGGCCAACGATCCTGTCGAGGAACGCTTCGGCATAGCGCTTTTCGTTCGGAAAACAGGCGGACCATCTGCCGCCTTCGGGCAGGTTTTCCATGCGTCGTTGAAGTTCGGATACGGCTTGCGCGGGCAGTTCCGGGAGGCGGCTGGCCAGCCATCGGGTGGCGACGCCGTCTAGCGCGGCTTGGGTGATGCTGGTAATCAGGGTGTTGGTCTCGCTGACGTGACGCGAGAGGGCGAACACATCGGCGGCAAGCGTAACTGCGGTTTGCGGATCATTCGCCACCAGCGAGTCCGCTTGCGCGAGAGCGATATATGCGAAGGCGCGCGCATCTCCGACGTGTTCGAAAACGATGTTTTCGGGGTTTTGATTCATGTTGACGCCCCAGTCCACGGACCGGGCTTCGCCGCCGTTGCGGAGGGCTTGCCCGATGGTCTGGAGAACAGCGGAGGTGGTGGGGTCGGCGGCGAGTTGCGCGAATGAGGGGGGAGGGGGGGAGGGGGGAAAGAGGCCGCGTCCTTGTCGGGACGGTTGCGGAGGGTCGGGGGATACTTGTTTCTCGCTGGTTTGTTGCAGGCGGCTGCGTTGTTCCGCGGGGAGGGCATTCCAGGCGGCGATGGCGGCGGCGTAGGGATTGTCATCGGGGACAGGATTGGCAACTGGCCCAGGAGCGGACGCATCGTCGTCGGCAGCAGCGGCATTTTCGGGAGCGGAGAAAAACAGCGTCGCAAAAATCGCAACGGACAGAAAGCAACGACAGTGGCGGCGTGAGGCAGAAAAGGTCATGGGAAAAGGCAGCGACGGCGGGGGTGTGCGGTGTTGTTCAGACGGCTGGTTTCATCCTCCTACGGCGGTATGCCGCCGCAGGCCGCGGGTCCAGAGGAAGTGAGCCATCGCGAGGAGGGCTGCAACCCAGAAGGCCTGCACGCAGAGCCCGCGCACGGCAAGCGCAGGGTCGGAGATGCGGCCGGTGAGAAGAGCGGCGGGGAAATACATCTGGTAATAGTACGGGAGCCACGAGGAAATTTCGAGAAACCAGCGCGGCATCAGGTCGAGCGGGAACACTTGGCCGCCGAGGATCGTTTCCACCGCCAGCGAGAGGATGACGAACGACTGGATTTCCAGAAACCAGAAGGTCAGCAGTCCGAAAATGTAGGCGATGGTAAACTGGATCAGTGCGGACATGACGAGCGCAGGCGCGGCCGCCAGGTACATCCAGCCGGCGTCGGCGGGGGAGGGGAACGAGAGATGCCCGGAGAGCCAGGGCAGGAAGAGCGCCAGCGGCACGAGTGCGAGCAGGCCGGAGACGGCGCGCGCCGCGCTGTAGAGCGTGAGCCGGTAACCGAAATAGTTTACCGGCTTGGTGAGAAACTGGTTGATGAGCCCGTTGCGGATCTCTTCCGAAACCTCGTAATCCTCGTTCATCGCGCTGATGAAAAACTGGAGCACGAGAACGACCACGAAGTAGGTGAGCGTTTGCCGGAGATCGAAGCCGCCGAGTTCGGTTTTGCCCGCGTAGGCCGCGCCCCACAGGATGAACACGTAGGCGAGGTGGATGAACGAAAGCGTGGCCCGGATGGCGAAGTTCCACCGGTAAACGAGGTTGCCCTGGATTCCGACGAGGAACACATGGCGGTATTTGGCGAGAAGAGCGGTCACGGAAAAGGGAAACGTTGAGGAACCCGAAGGTTGAAGTAAAACGGGAACCGGACTGACATTTTTGCCGGGAATTTCACGAGCCGGGCTGCACGCGCGCCCACGCGGGGCCGCCGCGTGATCATATCGATCCGGCGCCAGCGGGCTTTGCGTCCGGCGCCGATGTCGTTTCACCGGCGAGACCGGCGAAGACGAACTGGCGGTAGAGGTCGTGGTATTTGCCACGCCGGGCGAGGAGTTCGCGGTGATTGCCGCGTTCGACGATGCGTCCCTGGTCGAGAACGAGGATGTGGTCGGCGCGGACGATGGTGCTGAGGCGGTGGGCGACGACGAAGCTGGTGCGGCCGGAGAGCAGGCGGGAGAGCGCGTGCTGGAGGCGGTGTTCGGTGACGGGATCGACGGCGCTGGTGGCTTCGTCGAGGATGAGGATGCGGGGGTTGGCAAGGAGGGCGCGGGCGAAACAGACGAGCTGGCGCTGGCCGAGGGAAAGGCTGGCGCCGCCTTCGCCGACCTCGGTGTCGAGTCCTTGCGGGAGGCTTTCGAGCAGGTCGAGGCAATCGAGCTGGCGGGCGGCGTCGTTCACGTCGGCGTCGGTGGCAGAGGGGAGGCCGAAGCGGATGTTTTCGCGGACGGTGCCGGTGAAAAGGAAGTTGGTCTGGAAGACGATGCCGGTCTGCCGGTGCAGCGATGCGGAGCGGAGGGTGCGGATTTCGCGTCCGTCGATGAGGACCTCGCCGGTGGTGGGCAGGTAGAACTTGCAGACGAGATTGATGATGGAGGACTTGCCGCTGCCGGTGTGTCCGACGAGCGCGAGGGTCTGGCCGGGCGTGGCGACGAGGTTGATGTCGTGGAGGACGAGGCGCGCAGGGTCATAGCCGAAGCAGACATTGCGAAACTCGACGCGGGCGCCGGGGGCAGGGCGCGATCCGGCGGTCTCCCGCGGGTCGGGCAGGTCGCCGGCCTCGGGCGCATCGCTCCACTCGGGCTTCAGGTCGATGAGACGGAAGACGCGTTCCGCGCCGGCCATGGAGGTGACCGTCTGCGTGTAGAGGTTGCCGAGTTGCTGGAGCGACTGGAAAAAAAGGGCGGGCAAGAAGAAGAAGGCGATGAGGCTGCCGACTTCCATGCCGGCAAAACCGTGGAGCGCGCCGTAGCCGCCGACGACGAGCATGGCGGCGATGAAGAACTGGCTGCTCAGGTCGAGCAACGGCACATAGAGCGCGGATTCGGACGCGAGCGCGACGTTGTCGCCGGCGAGCTTGCTGACGTAGCCTTCGAAGATATCCTCGCCCCGGCGCTGGCGGGTGAAGCCCTGGATGACGCGCATGCCGCGCACGGATTCGGCGAGGTTGCCGGTGAGGCGGCTGCTGCTCTCGGCGGCGGCGCGGGACAGCCGGCTCAGCCGGGGGTGAAAATAGCGGCTGGTCAGCCAGATGACCGGGCCCACGCCGAGGAGGAGCAGGAACAGCACCCGGTTGTAGTAGAGCATGAGGGCCGCGGCGCCGAGCATCTGGCCGAGCAGCAGGATGCTGAAGAAAAACACCTGCTGCATGCCGCGACGCACCGATTCGATGTCGGTGATCACGCGGCTGAGGATGCGGCCGAGTTTGGTTTTGTGAAACCAGGCCAGCGGCATGCGCTGGAGATTGCCGAAGACGTCGTTGCGCAGATCGTGGATGACCGCCTCGCCCAGTTCGAGCTGGTTGCGCTGGCGGAGATGAAAGATGACGGCGGTGAACGCCAGCAGACCCACGAAGCCGAGCGTTTCGATCACGGTGAGGCGATAGTCGCCGCGCGTGACGGGGCCGTTGATAATCGCCGCGATCGACCAGGCGAGCGCCGGTTTTTGCAGGGCGCGGACGGCGGTGAGCACGAAGATGAAATTGCGCTTGGCCGCATAGGGCCGGCTATAGGCGAGCACGCGACGGATGACCTTCCAGTCGATGGCGGCGCCGGGAGGACGTTCCTCTCCGAGGCCGCGC
This sequence comes from Opitutaceae bacterium TAV5, assembly GCA_000242935.3. NCBI lineage: Bacteria > Pseudomonadati > Verrucomicrobiota > Opitutia > Opitutales > Opitutaceae > Opitutaceae bacterium TAV5. The sequence continues at coordinate 6,826,783 of CP007053.1, read as the reverse complement.
AGGGGATTGCCGCGTCCGGCTCCGTGAAAGGGCGAGCTCATGGGGCAACCGGGTCGCTTTCCCCGGCGAGCAGGCGGCGACTTTCGTCGTCAACCATCTGGTGCATGGCGGCGCCGCGATAGGGGCCGTCTTCCTGCATGAGCCGGGCGTGGGTGCCGGCCTGGACGATGCGACCGTGTTCGAGGACGATGATCCGGTCGGCGCGACGGAGCGTGCTGAGGCGGTGGGCAACCACGAAGGTGGTGCGGCCGGCAAGGGACTGCTCGATGGCCGCGAGGATTTCGTGCTCGGTTTCGGGATCGATCGCGGCGGTGGGATCGTCGAGGAGCAGGATGGCGGGATTGGCGAGCAGGGCACGGGCAATGGTGAGCCGCTGGCGCTGGCCGCCGGAAAGATCGACGCCGCTCTCGCCGAGGATGGCCCCGTAGCCGTCGGGAAGGGCTTCGATGAAGTCGTGCGCGCAGGCGGCTTTGGCGGCGGTCACGATCGCCTCGCGGGAGGCGTCGGGCTGGCCAAAGGCGATGTTGGCGGCCACGGTGTCGCTGAACAGGAAGTTTTCCTGAAACACCACGCCGACGCGGCGGCGCAGCGCCTGCAAGTCCCAGTCGCGCACGTCCACGCCGTCCACGAGCACGCGGCCGGCGGCGGGATCGTAGAACCGGGGGATGAGGCTGAGCAGCGCGCTCTTGCCCGAGCCGGTCTCGCCGACGATGGCGACGCATTCGCCGGGGGCGATGTCGAAGCTCAGTCCGTCGAGCACGGCGGGGCCGTCCTCGATATGATGGAACGAGACGTTCTCGAAACGCACGGAGCCGCCGCCGCGCGCGGGGATGACCGGGCGGGCGGGCAGGGGCAGGCCGGCGGGGGCGTCGAGGATGTCGAACACGCGGCGGGCTCCTGTAAGGCTTTCCTGGATACCATTGGCGATCTGGGCGATGGTGGTGACCTGGTTGGCAAACTGTTGCAGCAGGCCGGCGAAGACGACAAGGCCGGTGCCGAGAGGCAGGGTGCCGTCGATCACGAGCTTGCCGCCGTAGAGGAGCAGGGTCACGAGGCTGATCTGGGTGAGAAAATCAATGCCCGGGGTGAACAGCGACATGCGCCAGAAGATGCGGCGCTGCTGGTCCTTCACGGCGAGATTGTCGGAGCGGAAGTGATCCGAAACCTCGGGCTCGCGGGCGAAGCCCTTGATGACGCCGACGCCCTCGATGGACTCGGCGAGGGTGAGCACCATGCGGTCGAAGAGCGACCGGTTGCGCAGGTAGAGCGGATGCACGGAGCGCGAGTAGCGGATGCAGATGAAAACGAGCAGCGGCAGCAACGCGAGGCAGGCGAGGGTGAGGCCGACGTGGATGTTCAGCATGTAAACGAGATAGACGGAGATGGTGAGGACCGTCACGAGGGCCTGAACCAGCACGGTATCCACAAAGGCGCGCACGGAGGCGATGTCGCCGGTGGCCCGGTTGATGATTTCGCCGCGGCTGTGCTGGTCGAAAAAGCGGAAGTGCAGGCGCTGGAGTTTCGAGAACACGGCGGTCTGCAGATCGGAGATGACGCGACGGTGGACGAGGCGGGCGAGGAGCGCGCCGGCCAGCCAGGTGAGCGCGCCGCGCAGCAGGGCGGCGAGGACAACGACCGCGGCGACGAGCAGAAGGACGGTCATCGGCTCCCATGAAGCCGGCGGGACGAGGCCCAGCGGCCAGCGTGCGGGCGGGACGCCGGGCGAGAGCGTGGCGTGCAGGTAGTCGATGCCCAGGCCGGCCGAACCGAGGCCGACAAGGCCGAGCGCGAGCAGGCAGATCTGGCAGACGATGACCTGGAGGCAACGCACGCGGTCGCGCCAGCAGAGAGCCAGCAGGCGCAGCAAGGCGGAACGCGAGGGCGCCGGCGCGTCCGCGACACGGGCGGAGGCTCCGGGCGGGAGCGATCCGGGAGGACGGCCTCCGTTGCGGCTGGCGCCGCGGGGGGCGACGCCGGCAGGCATGGCGGCGGCGCGACTCACGGCAAAGGATTGGGGAGCGCGACGGGCGATTCCTCGATGGAGATGCTTTCCAGACCGGTGAGGCTTGGCTGGAGGTCGGTGTTTCCGGGTTTCCGGTATTTCATGTGGCAGTTTTGTGACAGGAAAAAAGCGCCGGCAGGAACCCGGCGCCGGAAGGTTGCGGGTTATACGCTCAGGTGGTGATGGTGCGGCGTTTTACGCTGGCGGCGAGGGCGGAGAGAACGGGTTTGAGTGCATGGTCGATGGCGGGAAGATGCGCAGGCGAACCGGCGCTCGCAAGAAGGAGCACGGTTTTGCCTCGCAGCGTCGACGTCCGGCTCACACGAACGGCACAAATTTTTCCGCCCGGTTGTGCCGGTTGATCCGCACCACGCTGGTGTTCGGCAGGCTCTCGACAAACATTCGCCCGTAAGGTTTCTGGATGATCCGCGGGTCGAGCAGCGTGATGACCCCGCGATCGCGCGCGCTGCGGATCAGCCGGCCCACGCCCTGCCGGAAAGTCATCAGCGCCTCGGGCAGCGTGATCTCCTGGAACGGATTGCCGCCGCGCTCGCGCACCCACTCCGTGCGCGCCTCGAGAATCGGATGCGTGGGCACCTCGAAGGGCAGCCGCGTGATGATGACTTGCGAGAGCGAATCGCCCGGCACGTCGATGCCGGTCCAGAAACTGTCCGTGCCGAAAAGGATGCCGTTGCCTGTCTCGCGCAGCAGCCGGGCGAGTTCGGTGCGCGAAGCGTCGCGGCCTTGCATGAGAAAAGGCCGTTTCGCCCCTTCGTAAACCGGCTCCAGCTCCTCGGCCACGCGTTTCATGTCGGCGTAGCTGGTAAAGAGGACGAGCGAACCGCCCTGCGTGCGGCGGGTGCAGAAGTCGATGTAGTCGATCAGCGATTCGAGCGCGAGCCGGGCGTCCTGCGGCGAGGGCGGCGGGATGTCGGTGGCGGCGTAGACGCGCATCTGGCGGGCGAAGTCGAAGGGCGACGCCTCGATGGCCGTGCGGGCGGCCTCGCCGCCGATGCGGTGCTGGAAGGGCTCGATGCGACCGCCGAGGGCGAGCGTGGCGCTGGTGCAGACGACGGCGGTGCCGCGGTCGAAAAGAGCGTCGCGGATGCACGGCGCCACGTCGATGGGCGCGGTGCGCAGGGTGATGATCGTCTGGCGGCGTCCGCTGCGTTCGGCCCAGTAAACGAGCTTGTCCGGCTCGGCGACGGTGAGGAACTGGCTGATGCCGGTCTGGCAGCTTTTGATTTTGGCCGCCTGTTCGAGCATTTCCTGGCGCTGGCTGGAGTCATCGGGGAGCTTGTCGGCGCGGTCGCGCACGACCTTGTGCAGCGCGGTGAGCGGCCCGTCGAGCCAGGGCTCGGCAAACCCCTCCGAGCGCACGCGGGCGATCGGGCGTTGCAGGAGGAGGCGTTCCTCGACGTGGGCGAAAAACTGGCGGGCGGCTTCGAGGGCGTCGTCCACAAGTTGCAGTTCGTGCGGGAGCGCGCCGGTTTTTTTGAGGAGGCCGCGGCGGGTGCGCGGGTTGTAGAGGTACTTGAGCATCCGGTCCACGCCGTAGCTGCTGATGCGCAACCCGAAGTAGTCGGTGGCGACGCCGGGCACGGTGTGGGCTTCGTCGAGGACGACGAAGTCGTCGGGAAAGAGCACCCCGCGCGTGTTGCCGCCGGGAGCTCCGCCGGCGTTGAGGAGGGCGAAGAGGAGCGAGTGGTTGACGACGATGACGTGGGCCTTGCTGATGCGGGCGCGGGCGCGCTGGTAGAAACACGTCTCGCAATTGCAGTATTTGCGGGCGCAGGCGGAGGAGTCGGCGTTGACCAGTTCCCACACCTCGGGAGCGGGCGGCGGGTTGAGTTCGTGGCGGAGCCCTTCGGGCGAGTTTTGCGCCCAGTCGGCGATGCGCTGGAGCTCGGCGTGTTCGGGGGTGGAAAAAAGTTCGTGTTTGTCGCGCAGGGCGGCGGCGAGGCGCGTCGTGCACAGGTAGTTGCCCTTGCCGACGAGGACGGCGGACTTGAAATCGGCGTAGCCGGCGGTTTCCGGCGAGGCCGCGAACACGCGGCGGCAGAGCGGCAGGTCCTTGCGGTCGATCTGTTCCTGGAGGGCGATCGTGTGGGTGGAGACGATCATCTGCCGGCTCTGGTCCATGGCGTGGATGATGCCGGGGAGGAGGTAGGCGAGGGATTTGCCGACGCCGGTGCCGGCCTCGAAGAGGAGAGGGGCGTTGTCGGCGAACGAGCGGGCGACGGCGCGGGCCATCGCTTCCTGCTGCGGACGGTGCTCGAGCTTGAGGCCGGCCTGGAGCGTGCCGCCGGGAGCGAAGACATGCGCGGCGAGCCCCGGAGCGCGCGACGGGGGCGGCAGCTCCGGAGGGGGGGCGTCATTGGTTTCGCTCAGGCCGATCATCGGGAAGTGTGGTGCGGATGCGGAAAAACACCGAGCTTCCGGGGACGAGGGAACAAGAGCAAGCGCGCAAGGACCGGGTTTGCCGCCGCCAAAGAGCCCGGACATTGCGCCCGATCCGGGCATGCCCAGGCACACGCGGCGCCTGCTGCCCGCGAAGGTCTGTCAACTGCCGGACAGAGTAGGCGCGGCAGGCAAGGCGTCCTCGTGTCGGGTGACGTGCTGCACCACTTCCATCTCCGGATTTTCACCGTAGCGGGTGACGTTCAGGATCTCGCCGTCCCAGGGAAACCGGCCGATGATCCGCTCCTTCATGATCCAGTGTTCGGCGAGTTTTTTCGGGTTCTTTTCGACACGGCCCCGGATCAGGATGCTGGTTCCGTAGCTCGGATCGTAGACCAGGGTCGATCCGCCATATTCAAAGAAACAGAGCGCATGTCCGAGTCTGGATTTCGAGGGACGGGCGTCCCAGACCACGCTGATGACTTCCGCCCAATGGGAGCCTTCCTCCAGCGAGGCTTTTGCCGCGAGCGCGTCCTTGTAGCGAATGGAGTTGATCATGCAGGCGTTGGGCGCATCGACATTGCGTATTTCAGGGGTGGCTGCGCAGCCGCCAAACAGAAGCGCCAGGGAAAAGATCGCCAAGGGAGGGGAGGCCTTCATCGCAGCGCGCATCCATCTGGTGATGGTGTTTCCCGTCTTCGTCTCCGGCTGCGTCCTGTTCGCGGCGGCAGAGAGGGTCTTCGTGCAGACCTCCGGAGCGTGATATCGCATGGCATGGTTTTTCATAGAGTCGTGAATCAGATGTTGGCCAAATGATACCGGCTCCACTCCCCGACCCGGTAGTCGGGTAAACCCTGTATTTTAATATTAGTTACGCGGGTAATTAGTTTTGGAATACATGTGTATAAGAAAATGGAAAATGCCTTCGCCGGGCGATTTGTTCAGGTGTTTGCCTGACAGGTGAAGGCGGGATAACCGATGGATGGCCATCGGGGCGGGTAAAACGAATGTCTTTGCCTGTCAGGGGAAAGGATTGGGAAAGCGGGGTGACAATCCGCATTCAGGGGGAGGAGTGAGTCAGGGAAATCCCCGTTATAATGTTCCGGGCCAGTTCCAGGTCGGCCTGCCCGCAGGTCCTGTTTGCAGGGCGGCGGCGTTATTCGTGGCGTCGGGGATTTGACCCGATCACTTCAGCCGCATCCGTATTTTTGCCGGCGCGAAGGCATTTCGGGCAAGTCCGCGCAGGGTGACGGACGGGGCGAAAGTCCCGCAGGACCGGAAGGCGCGCTGTCGCGCGTCCGGTGGCGGGGACGCCGCCGCTCCAATACCTGTCCGGGGCTTGCTCCGGGGCTCTGCATTGGTTTCCGGATACAAAAAAGCGGCGGAGAACCGGGAGGGTTCTCCGCCGCGGGGAGTGTGCGGGGCTGCTCAGGCGAGCGAGCGGTTCACGGCGCTGACGACGGCCTTGATCGAGGCGAGCTCGATGTTGGTGTCCATGCCGGCGCCGAAGAAGGTGTTTCCGCCCGGCATGCTTTTGACCTGGATGTACGAGACCGCCAGCGTGTCGGCCCCGCGGCCGATCGAGTGTTCGGAATAGCTGACCAGCTCGAACGCAGGCACGCCGGCCGTGGCGAGCGCGCGGACGAAGGCATCGATCGGGCCGTTGCCACGCGCGCCCACGGTCTGTGCCTGGCCGTTGTAGACGATCCGGGCCTCGCAGATGACGGCGCTGTCGCGTTCGGTGGCCTTGAAATTCTCGAGCGCGAGCGGCGTGCGGCGGTCGATGTATTCGCGGACGAAGGCGTCGTGGATATCCGCAGGTGTCAGCTCGGTGCCTTTGCTGTCGGCGAGGTCGTTGACGATCTTGCCGATCTCCTTGTGCATGAGCTTGGGGAGCTGGTAGCCGAATTCGTTTTCGAGGATATAGGCAACGCCGCCCTTGCCGGACTGCGAATTGATGCGGATGATCGCCTTGTAGTTACGCCCGACATCGGCCGGGTCGATCGTGATGTAGAGCGTCGTCCACGGCTGGCCGGGTTTCTGGTATGGCCAGGATTTTTTGATCGCATCCTGGTGGGAACCGCTGAAGGCGGTGAACACGAGGTCGCCGGCATAGGGATGACGCGGAGGCACCTCCATGCGCGTGCAGCGTTCGTACACCTCGCGGATGGCGTTGATGTTGCTGAAATCGAGGTTCGGGTGGACGCCCTGCGTGTAGAGGTTGAGCGCCACCGTCACGATATCGAGATTGCCGGTGCGTTCGCCGTTGCCGAAGAGCGTGCCCTCGACGCGGTCGGCGCCGGCGAGCAAGGCCAGTTCGGTGGCGGCCACGCCGGTGCCGCGGTCGTTGTGCGTGTGGAGCGAGACGAGCGTGGAGTCGCGGCGCGTGAGGTGCCGGCACATCCACTCGATCTGGTCGGCATGGATGTTGGGCGTGGCGTACTCGACGGTGGCGGGCAGGTTGATGATGATCCTGTCCTGCGGCGTGGGCTGCCAGACGTCGGTGACGGCTTCGCAGACTTCGAGCGCAAATTCGAGTTCGGTGCTGTTGAAGCTCTCCGGCGAGTATTGCAGGCGGATGTGCGTGCCTTCGGCGATGAGCGGGGCGGCGTGTTTCTTGAGCAATTCGACGCCGCGGACAGCGATGCCCTTGATGTCGTCCTTGGTCGCGCCGAAGACGTACCGGCGCTGGTAAGGCGAGGTGGAATTGTAGAGATGGAAAATGACGTTTCTGGCACCGCGCAAGGCCTGGAGGGAGCGCGTGATGAGCTCCTCGCGGCACTGGCAGAGGATCTGGATGGCGACATCGTCGGGGATGCGTTTTTCGTCGATGAGGCGGCGGCAGAAATCGAACTCGATCTGCGAGGCGGAGGGGAAACCGACTTCGATTTCCTTGAAACCCATGCGGACGAGCATGTCGAAAAACTCGAGTTTTTCCGTGACGCTCATCGGCTGGGCGAGCGCCTGGTTGCCATCGCGGAGATCGACGCTGCACCAGACGGGGGCCTGCGTGTGGGTGCGCGACGGCCATTGTCGGTCGGGCAAGTTCACCGGCGGAAAGGGCCGGTATTTGGTGACGGGAGCGGATTGCATGACGGTGAGTGGTATTGGTTTTGAAAAAAGTGCTAAACGGAAAGCCGGCGCATGTGAACAGGGAACGGCAAAGCCGATGCCGGTTGAATCGGGCTCGCTGCGAGAGGGGAAGGACGCACGATCAGCCGCTGCCGGGCGGCCGTTTCAGTGACCGTGCGCCAGAGTAAGTCGCAGGAGATTCGTGTGCGTGGATCGCATCAAGGCGGTGAGGTATAAGCGAAAGCAGGGGGCGGAGTCAAGGATGCTGCGTGGAGGCAGGTTGTAGTTGGAAATTTGAAGTTGGAAGTTTGGAAACGGACAGTTGGTGGTCCGCCAGAAATCCGGCACTCTCTTTCTGCACCAACTTCAAACTTCAGATTTCCAACTACAAGCTACCGACTATCAACGTTCTTTGTCACATGTTTTTCGGGGGAGGAGCGCCGGCCTTCGATGGTCAGCAGGGGGGCGTCGCCCCGCAGCCAGACGGCCAGATGGGAGGCGACGGTCGTTTCGAGGAGACGCGTGCGACCCTTGAGCGCGCACTCCCGGATTGTGGCGACGCGCCAGCCCAGGGCGAGGAGACCGGCCACATTTTCATCGTCGCGGATGCGGTTGCGACCGATCTTGGCCGTCCAGAAGGCGCGGCGGGTGCCGGGGAGTTTGAAGAGGTGGCAATCATGACCATGCCAGAAGCAGCCATGGACGAACACCACGGCGCGGTAGCGCGGGAGCACGATGTCGGGCTTGCCGGGGAGGTCGCGGCCGTGGAGCCGGAAGCGAAATCCGTCCCGGTGCAGCAACTGGCGGATGCGGATTTCCGGCTTCGTATTCTCACCACGAATACCGCTCATCATCCGGCTGCGCGTCGCCTTGTTTACGATATCGGTCATGGAGCGGGGAAGATGAGCCCACGAAACACACGAAAAGACACGAAAAAAAAGACCATCCGCTACTTCAGGTTTCCTTTTCGTGTCTTTTCGTGTGTTTCGTGGGCACGATTTTGAGGAATTCAGGCCAAGGCCAGTTCGGGCTGGGTGGCGGCGGGCGTGTGTCTGGCCTTCAGGGCGCGGATGTGCGGGAGCATGATGCGGGCGGCTTCGCGCATGACGGGCACCACGACCGAGTTGCCGAATTGCGCGTAGGCGCGGGTGTCGCTGACCGGGATGCGGAACGTATCCGGGAAACCCATCAGGCGGGCGCACTCGCGCGGGGTGAGCCGGCGCGGGTTTTTCCCGGGACCGCGGCTGAGGAGGATTTCGGAGCCGTCCTTGTAGTAGCGGGCCGAGAGCGTGCGGGCGACGTCGCCGGGCGTGACGAGGCCGAAGCCGAAGCCGTTGCCGGCGGCGCGGTGTTTGGCGGCGTAGGCTTGCAGGTAGGCCCAGAGTTTGTCGGTAAGCGTGTAGCGGCCGGCGACGGCGGCACGGTCGCCGGTCGTGTACGGTTCCTCGACGGGTTCGCTGCCATCTTCGGGATGGAGGATGTCGGAGAGGGCGGGTCTGGCGCGGGGTTTTTCGAGGGCGTCCCAGGTGAAAGCGGTTTTTTCGCGGAAGCCGGCGATGAGGATGCGCTCGCGGTGCTGGGGCACCCAGGCTTGTCCGTCGATCACGCGCCAGTGGATGTCGTAGCCGAGTTCGTCGCGGAGCGTGGCGAGGATGACGCGGAAGGTGTTGCCCTTGTCGTGGCTGGCAAGGTTCTTGACGTTTTCGAGGAGGAAGGCGGGCGGGCGCTTTTCGGCGATGATGCGGGCGACGTCGAAAAAGAGCGTGCCCTGCGTGGCGCAGGCGAAGCCGTCGGGGCGGCCGAGCGAGCGTTTCTTGCTGACGCCGGCGATGGAGAACGGCTGGCAGGGGAAGCCGGCGAGGAGCACGTCGTGATCGGGCACGTCGGCGGCGGGGAAGGGCACGATGTCGCCGACGATCGGGTGGTTTTCGCCGAAATTGGCGCGGTAGGTTTTTTGCGAATACGCATTCCACTCCGAGGTGAACACGCATTGGCCGCCGGCGGCTTCGAAGCCGATGCGGATGCCGCCGATGCCGGCGAACAGGTCGATGAACGTGAACGCCGCCGGTGCGCCGTTTTGCCCCGGGCGGGCGTCGCGGAGGCCGGAGAGCGCGGTGCCGAGCATGGGCGGGCAGGGGACTTCGCCGGTTTCCCACTGGCTGAGGCTTTTGGTCGTGACGCCGAGCAGGCGGGCGAGCGCGGTGCGCGGGATATCGCGGCGGACCTGGCGCAGGAGGCGGTGGATTTCGACGGGACGGAGCGGGCTCACGGGAGGCGGAGGACGGTGGCGAGTTCGCGGAGGAGGCGGTCGTTTTGGGACTCGGTGCCGACAGTGATGCGGATCCAGTCGGGCAGGCCGTAGCCGGCGACGGGGCGGATGATCACGCCGCGCCTCTGGAGCTCGGCAAACACGCGGGCGCCATGGCCGGTTTTGGCGAGGATGAAATTGGCGTGGCTGGGCACGGTTTTTATGTCGAACCCGAACCCGAGCGCACGCAGGCCGGCTTCCAGTTGCGCGAGGCCGGCGCGGTTGGTGGCGAGGCTGCGCGCGACGAATTCGTGGTCGTCGAGAGCGGCCTCGGCGGCGGCGAGGCCGATGGCGTTGACGTTGAAGGGCTGCCGGGCGCGGTTGAGGAGGCCGGCCAGTTCCGGGCTGCAATAGCCGTAGCCGACGCGCAGGGAGGCGAGGCCGTAGATTTTGGAAAACGTCCGCAGGCCGATGACATGCCGGCCTTCGGCGATGAGCGGGCGGATGTCGGCGCGGTAATCGCCTTCGAGAAATTCGGCGTAGGCTTCGTCGAGGACGAGCACGACGTGAGGCGGCAGGGCGCGGGCAAAGGCGAGCAGGTCGGCGGCGGGGTTGGCGGTGCCGGTGGGGTTGTTGGGGCTGGCGACGAAAACGAGTTTCGTGAGCGGCGTGACGGCGGCGGCGAGCGCGGGAAGATCGTGGGTGTGATCGACGAGCGGCACCTCGACGGGCTTCGCGCCGAAGAGGAGGGCGACGAGCTTGTAAATGATGAAGGCGGGGTTGCCCATGACGACCTCGTCGCCGGGTCGCAGGAACACGTGGCCGAGGAGTTCGAGGAGCTCGTTGGAACCGTTGCCGATGACGAACTGCGACGGGTCGAGTTCGTACCGGGCGGCGAGTTTCGCGCGCAGGGTCACGCAGCCGCCATCGGGGTAGAGTTCGGCGTGGCCGAGGGCGGCGGTGGCGGCGGCGACGCCGCGGGGCGAGGGGCCGAGGGCGTTTTCGTTGGAGGCGAGCTTGATGATGCTGGCCGGATCGAGCCCGAGTTCACGGGCGACATCCTCGATGGGTTTGCCCGGTTCGTAGACGGGTTGTTTGAGGATGGCGGGATTGACGAGATCGGTGAGGAGCATGGGAAAGAAGTGAAAGCCCGAAGGCCGGATCAGGTGCGGCTGGGGACGATGACGACCTGCATGCCGGCGGCGCGGGCGCCGCGGATGCCCGGTTCGCCGTCTTCGAATACGAGGCATTTTCCGGGTGGCACGCCCATGCGGCGGGCGGCCTCGATAAAGATGTCGGGCTCGGGCTTGCCCCGGCCGGGAGCGACGTCGAGCGGGGTGACGATGATCGGGAACAGGTCGCGCAGGCCGGCGGCGTCGAGCGCGGGCAGGGCGATTTCGGGGCCGCCGCCGGTGGCGATGGCAACCGGGCGGGTTTTCGAAATGCGGCGGGCGAAGTCGACGACCGGGGCGATGTGTTCGAGTTTGTCGAGCCGGTCGAGATAAAGCGCCTCCTTGCGGGAGGCCACGGTTTCGCGGTCGAGGTCGAGCTGGTAGTGTTTGCCGAGGATTTCCGCGACCTGCACGGTGGAGACGCCGCTGAGGGAATAAAAGAGATCTTCGTTGAGGGTGCCGGGCATGCCAAACCCGCGCATGGCCTCGTCCCAGGCGAGGTAGTGGACGGGCATCGAGTTAACGAGAGTGCCGTCGAGGTCGAAGATGTAGCCGGCGAAGTCGCCTTCGGGAATGTCGATTTTCATGCGTTCCCTTCCAGACCACCGTCCGGAAGGCCAGGTGGCAACGGCGATTTCACCCCGGCCCGACGGACCGGGTGTAATCCGGGGCAACCTCAGGGACGGCGTGCGTGTGGCCCGGCTATCCTGGCCGTGCGGTAACCGGAGAGAGGGAGACCGCTAAAGATCGCTAATGGTCGCTAAAAACCGGACAATCGGAAAAAATCCGGTTTAGCGTCCGTTAGCGGTTTATTCAAAATGATCCTGTTCCATAGGGAAATCATACGCTGTGCTTCGGTCTCCGTCTCTTCTGCGATCACCTCCGCCGTCCTTTCATGAAAAAAAAACTCCCCGTTCTCCTCCTGCTTGTCGCGGTCGTCGGGCTGGCATGGTTTTTCCGGCTGCGTCCGGCGCCTGCCCGCGACGGCGTCCTCACGCTGTACGGCAACGTGGACATTCGCGAGGTGAACCTGGGTTTCCGCGTTGCCGGACGTGTGACCGAAGTGCTCCACGACGAAGGCGACGCGATCGCGGCCGGCGCGGTGCTGGCGAGACTGGATGCCGGGCCTTATGCGCGCGTGGTCGAGCAGGCCGAGGCGGCGCTGGCGGCGGCCGAAGCCGAGGCGCAACGTCTCGCCGCCGGTTATCGCCCCGAGGAGATCGCGCAGGCCCGCGCCAACGTTGGCCAGGCCGAAGCCATCCATGCCAATGCCGCGCTCAACGCGAACCGCGCCCGGGAACTGATCGCCAAAAACGTCATCCCGCAGGAAGAACACGACGACCGCCTCGCGCGCCAGACGGAGACGGCCAGGCAGTTGCAGGCGGCCGAAGCCAGCCTCGCCCTGCTGGAAGCCGGCTATCGCGTCGAGGATATCGCCCGCGCCCGGGCGCAGGCAGCCGAAGCGCGCGCGGCGCTGGCGGCGGCGCGTATCAATCTCGATGATACCACGCTGGCGGCGCCATCGGCGGGCACGCTCTCCACGCGGGCGCTGGAGCCGGGCAGCATCGTGCAGCCGGGCTCGACGGTGCTGACGCTGTCGCTCGACCGTCCGGTGTGGGTGCGCGCTTACGTGGACGAGCCGGACCTCGGCACGGTGGCGCCCGGAACGGAAGTCGAGGTGCTGACCGACGCCCGGCCGGGGAAGCCGTATCGCGGCACGATCGGGTTTGTGTCTCCGCGGGCCGAATTCACGCCGAAGACCGTGCAGACGGAAGACCTGCGGACATCGCTGGTTTATCGCCTGAGGATCGTGATCGCGGAGCCGGATTCGCAACTCCGGCAGGGGATGCCGGTGACGGTGCGTATGAAAAAACTGAAAACTGAAAACTGAAAATCTGAAATGGCGGCACTTGCATACGCTCCGGTTTTCGTATTCCGCCTCCTCGACATGTCTCGTTCCGGTGCCTGATTCCAGCTTCAGCATTTCCCGCCCATGCCCGCCGTCACCCTGAGCGAGATTACCCGCACCTTTCCCGGTTCACCGAAACCGGCGCTGGAAGGCGTGTCGGCGGAGATTCACCGCGGGCGGATCGCAGGACTCGTCGGACCGGACGGAGCGGGGAAAACCACGCTGATGCGACTGATGGCCGGGTTGATGAAACCCGATGCGGGAACCCTCCGGGTGTTTGGCCATGATCCGGTGCGCGAGGCCGCGGCGCTGCGGGGACTCGTCGGCTACATGCCGCAAAAATTCGGATTGTACGAGGACCTCACGGTTCAGGAAAATCTCACGCTTCACGCCGACCTGCGCGGCCTCGTCGGGGCGGAGCGACGGACGACCTTCGAACGGTTGCTGACGTTTACGGATCTGGCCCGTTTTACGGACCGGCTGGCGGGAAAACTCTCCGGCGGCATGAAACAAAAACTCGGGCTGGCCTGCGCGCTGCTCGGCACGCCGAAGTTGTTGCTGCTCGACGAACCGGGCGTGGGTGTGGATCCGATCTCGCGACGCGAGTTGTGGCGGATGGTGCGCGAGTTGTCCGGCGAGGGCATCGCGGTCGTCTGGAGCACGGCCTACCTCGACGAAGCCGAACGGTGCGACGACGTGCTGCTGCTCAACGAGGGGAAAACGTTGTTTTCCGGCACGCCGGCGGAGCTGATCTCCCGGGCTTCCGGAGGCGAGGACGGGAAGAGGCCGCGGTTCGAGGATGCGTTCATCGGGCTTCTCGGCGGAGCGCCGGCGGGAGTGTCGCCGTTGACGGGCATCCTGCGCGACATCCCGCGCGATGGTTCCACCGTGATCGCGACGCGCGACCTGACGCGCACGTTTGGCGACTTCACGGCGGCCGACCGGATCACCTTTGAAGTGAAGCGCGGGGAAATTTACGGGTTGCTCGGTCCCAACGGCGCGGGGAAATCGACCACGTTCCGGATGCTCTGCGGCCTGCTCGCGCCCACCTCCGGCCACGCGATGGCGGCGGGGATCGACCTGCGGCACAGTCCGGCGCAGGCGAGGCAGCGGATCGGCTACATGGCGCAAAAGTTCTCGCTCTACGGTCTCCTCACGGTGGCGCAGAACCTGGCGTTTTTTTCCGGAGCCTACGGCCTCAACGGACGGGCCCAGCGCGAGGCGATGGCCGCGGTGACGGACTGTTTTCACCTGGGGCCGTATCTCGCGGCGAAGGCGGATTCGTTGCCGCTCGGGTTCAAGCAACGGCTGGCGCTGGCCTGCGCGGTGATGCATGGGCCGGACCTGCTGTTTCTGGACGAGCCGACGTCGGGCGTGGATCCGGTGACGCGCCGCGAGTTCTGGTCGCACATCAAGGCGGCGGTGGCGCGCGGCGTCACGGTGATGGTGACGACGCATTTCATGGACGAGGCCGAATACTGCGACCGGATCGGGCTGGTGTATCGCGGCCGCTTCATCGCCAACGGCACTCCGGCGGAACTGAAGCGGCAGGCCGGCGCGGAAACGATGGAAGAGGCGTTTATCACGCTGGTGGAGGGGAGCGGGCTGTGAACCTCCGTCGTCTCGTCGCCCTTTGCCGGAAGGAATCGCTGCAGATCGTCCGCGACCCCGTGACCATCCTCATCGCGTTCATCCTGCCGGTGGTCATGTTGTTCATTTACGGATACGGCCTCAATCTCGACACGGGGCGCACGCGCATCGGGCTGCTCTGCGAAGACACGTCGCCGGAAGCGCGGCGGCTGGCGGCGAGTTTTACCGGATCGCCTTACCTCGACGTGCAGGCGTTCACGGATCGCGGTGCGATGGGCGAGGCGCTGACGCGGTCGCGGATTCGCGGATTCGTGGTGATCCCGCCGGACTTCTCCGCGCGGGTGGAGCGCGAGGGCGCGGCGGCCGCGCCGCTCCAGGTCGTGGCCGACGGTTCGGAACCCAACACGGCCAGCTTCGTGCAGGCTTACGTGCTCGGCGCCTGGCAGGGCTGGCTGGAGCACCGCGCGGACGATCTCGGGCTGCCGCCGCCCGCCGCGCATGCCATCTCGCTGGAACAGACCTTCTGGTTCAACCCGACGGCGGAGAGCCGCTATTACCTGATACCGGGCTCGATCACGGTCATCATGACGGTCATCGGCGCGCTGCTCACGGCGCTCGTCGTGGCGCGCGAGTGGGAACGCGGGACCATGGAGGCGTTGCTGGCATCGCCGGTCACCCGGGCCGAAATGCTCCTGGGCAAGATCGTGCCCTACTACGTGCTCGGGATGGCGGTGCTGTTTCTGTGCGTGGCGGTGGCGCGCGGAGTGATGGGCGTGCCGTTTCGCGGATCGTTGTTCGCGCTCTGGGCGGCGGGGTCGCTGTTTCTGCTGAGCGTGCTGGGGATGGGGCTGCTGCTTTCCACGGTGACGCGCAACCAGTTCAATGCGGCGCAGGCCACGCTCATGGCGGCGTTTTTGCCGGCGATGATGCTGTCGGGATTCATCTTTGAAATCGCGTCGATGCCCGCGCCGGTCCGCGCGGCGAGCCACGTGATCCCGGCGCGCTATTTCGTGACGGCGATGCAGACGATTTTCCAGGCGGGCGACCTGTGGCCCGTGGTGCGTCCGTGTCTGGTTTTCCTCGGCTGCACCGCGGTGCTGTTTCTGGGGATCACCGCGCTGAAAACAAGGAGGCGGCTGGACTGAAACCGGGTGGAAATCCCCGAGGCCGACACCCGGAGCCCCGGAATCTGCAAACACGGAAAACAATGAACACCCTGCGCCGCATACTCGTTCTCGTCCGCAAGGAATTGCAGACCTTGCTCGGCGACCGCCAGGGGCGGTTGCTGCTGGTCATGCCGGTGATCCTGCAGATGGCGCTGTTCCCGCTGGCGGCGACGCTGGAAGTGAAGAACGCCACCCTGGCCGTTTACGACCGGGATGGCGGACCGGCGGCCATCGAACTCGTGCAACGGCTCGGCTCGGCGCGGCGCACGTTTGCGAAAATCCTTTTTCTGCGAAGCGAGGCGGAGCTGACGCGCGCCATCGAGGAGCAGCAGGCGCTGGCGGCGGTGCGCATCCCG
The DNA here is from genome assembly GCA_000242935.3 of Opitutaceae bacterium TAV5. Taxonomy (NCBI): domain Bacteria; kingdom Pseudomonadati; phylum Verrucomicrobiota; class Opitutia; order Opitutales; family Opitutaceae; species Opitutaceae bacterium TAV5. The sequence continues at coordinate 6,810,868 of CP007053.1, read as the reverse complement.
CCGGATTTTTCCCGGCGGGTGGCGCGCGGCGATGCGCCGCAGTTGCAGATCGTGCTGGACGGGCGAAGGTCCAACAGCGGGCAGATCGTCGCGGGCTACCTCCGGCAGATTGCGGCGGGGCTGGCGGCGGGCGATGCCGTTGCCGTCGTCGCCGGGCCGGCTGCGCAGGATGCCCTGGCGGTGCGCAACTGGTTCAACCCGAATCTCGATTACCTCGACTTCGTCCTGCCGTGCCTGATCGCGATCATCACGACGGTGGGCGTGCTGGTGGTGACGGCGCTTTCGGTGGCGCGCGAGCGCGAGCAGGGGACGTTTGACCAGTTGCTGGTGTCGCCGTTCACGCCCGAGATGATCATGGCCGGGAAAATCGCCCCGGCGGTGCTCGTGGCGGCGTTTCAGGCGACGCTCATCCTGCTGGCGGCGGTGTTCGTTTACCGCGTGCCGTTCCAGGGCAGCCTGCTGATGCTTTACGGCGGCATCCTGCTCTACGCGCTGGCGCTGGCCGGCGTGGGGCTTTTCATTTCGTCGGTCTGCGCGACGCAGCAGCAGGCGTTTCTGGGGATGTTCAGCTTCATGATGCCGGCGATCATGCTGTCGGGTTTCGCGGCGCCGGTGGAAAACATGCCGGTGTTCCTCCAGCATGTTTCGTGGTTCAATCCGATCCGGCACTTCATGGAAGTGGTGAAGGCGGTGTACCTGAAAAATGCGACCCCCGCGCACGTCGCGGAGCTGGCTTGGCCGCTGCTGGTGATCGGGGCGGTCACCCTGACGGCGGCGGGCGTGGTTTTCCGGCGGAAGGCGACGTGATGGGAGAGGCCACGCCACGCAAGGAAAGGTGATAAGTGTCTGTCTTTTGCAAAAATGAGCTGACTCCGTCCCCAGGCATCGCCACGGTGCCGGTCGTTCCGCTTCCGGCGTTTCTGCCACAACGTTTATCCTGACGATCCTGCCACATGAGCCTTGCCGCCGACCTGCTGAAAGAGGTCCCGCTGTTCAAATTCCTGAGCGATCAGGAACGCGAGACGCTGGGGAAAACCCTGGAAATCGTCCGTTATCCGAAAAATTCGACGGTATTCAACGTCGGCGATCCGGGTGATTCGTTCTATGTGATCTGCACGGGCCATGTGGAGGTGTTTTTCAAGAACAACACCGGCGAACAGGTCGTGCTCGAGACGCCCCGGGCGGGAGAATTTTTTGGCGAACTTTCGATGCTCGACGGAGGACCGCGCAGCGCTTCGGTCCGTGTGGTGGAGGATCTCGAGGCCGTGCGCGTGAGCCGTGACCGCCTCGAGGCATTTTTGCAGGCGCACCCGACCACGGCGATGAGTTTTCTCACCGCGATGGGGCGCCGCATGCGTGTATCGGCCGAAAAACTGCGGCACACGGCCACGCGCAACGTCAACGAGGCCGCGGCGGACAACCGCACTCTCGTGCAGAAGTCGGCGGACTGGATCGCGGAGTTTGCCGGCAGCATCACGTTCCTGATCCTGCACGTGATCTGGTTCACGCTCTGGCTCGTTCTCAACACGGTGAAGGTGCCGGGCATCCCGCAGTTCGATCCGTATCCGTTCGGGTTTCTCACGCTGACGGTTTCGCTGGAAGCGATTTTCCTCTCGGTCTTCGTGCTGTTGAGCCAGAACCGCCAGGCGGCGAAGGACCGGGTACGCTCCGACGTGGAGTACGATGTGAACCTGAAGGCCGAACTCGAGATCATGCACCTGCACGAAAAGGTGGACCGCATGAACGCCGACGTGCTCGACCGCCTCGAGAAACTCCGGCGCGCGCAGCCCGCCGCATCCGCCTCGCCTGCGCCGGAGGGCCGGCCGCCTTCCTGACATGATTTTGCATGGCAGGGTTGCCAGACCGCGAAGTTGAGGCAGGGTACAGGTCGGACTCCATATATCATTAACCCTATGAAAACCTCTATCCTCCTGTTCAGTCTTGTTGCCGCCCTGCTTGCCGGCGGCTGTGTCTCGCAAAAATCGCTCAGCAAGGAATGGGTCGGCGAACCGGCGGCGAAATATCTGTCCAAGCACGGCGCGCCGAAGGATCGCATCCCGAATCCCGACGGGACGTCCACCTGGGTCTTCCAGGACGGTGACGACGTGACCACGCTCAAGGTCGATGCACAGGGTGTGATTCAGGGGCTCACCTACGAGGATCGCTGACCGACGCGCATCGTCGGGCATCTTGCCTGAGTGTTGCTACGACAGAATGACAGAAGAAGCGGCGGTCTTCGCCGCGTCTTCCTGTGCAAACCGGATGGCTGCCGGGCCGCCTCCGCTGTTTGCCGGCCACAAGGCTGTCCGGTCTTGCAGAATCCGTTTGGCAGCCGGACCGGCAACGGGCAGTAACGGATCCCATGTATCTCGCTTCCCCGTCCCGTTACGATAATCCCTCGCTCTACCGCCGCTGCGGCCGCTCCGGCCTGCACCTGCCGCTGGTCTCGCTCGGACTGTGGCACAACTTCGGCGGTGTCGATGTATTCGAAAACAGCCGCGCCATCGTGCGGCGCGCTTTCGATCTCGGCGTCACGCACTTCGATCTCGCCAACAACTACGGTCCGCCGCCCGGCTCGGCCGAGGAGAATTTCGGGAAAATGCTCCGCCATGACCTCGCCCCGTACCGCGACGAACTCGTGATTTCCACCAAGGCCGGCTACCGGATGTGGCCCGGCCCGTATGGCGAGTGGGGTTCGCGCAAATACCTGCTCTCTTCCCTCGACGCCTCGCTCCGCCGCCTCGGGCTCGACTACGTCGACATTTTTTATCACCACCGCCCCGATCCCGACACGCCGCTGGAGGAATCGATGGGCGCGCTCGCCCATGCCGTGCGCAGCGGCAAGGCGATCCATGCCGGTCTTTCCAACTACAACGCCGAACAGACGGCGCGCGCCGCGAAACTGCTGCGCGAACTGGGCGTGCCGGCGCTCATCCACCAGCCGGTTTACAACATGTTCAACCGCTGGATCGAACCCGAACTGCTCGGCGTGCTGGAACGCGAGGGCATGGGCTGCATCCCGTTCTCGCCGCTGGCGCAGGGGCTTCTCACCAATCGTTATCTCAACGGCATTCCCGACGACGCCCGCGCCGCCAAGGCGCACGGTTTCCTCAAGGCCGACCGCGTGACACCCGAAGTGCTGGCGAAGGTGAAGGCGCTCGATGCGATCGCCCGCGAGCGCGGCCAGTCGCTGGCGCAGATGGCGCTGGCCTGGACGATCCGCGACAAGCGCGTGACTACGGCACTGATCGGAGCCAGCAAGGTCAGCCAGCTCGAGGACAACCTCGCCGCGCTGAAGACCCTCGACTTCTCCTCCGACGAACTGGCGGCGATCGAAAAGGCGCTGGCAGGGTGAGGAGAGGGAAATGCATTCTGTGGTTACGTAGCAGCATGCCTCCGCGCATGCCGGATGCATGCGGCACGCCCGAACGTGGCACGGGCATCCTTGCCCGTGTGCGTTGCCTCTCCGCAGCGACCGGAAACAAACCGGCGGCGCTTCGCGCCGTCCACGGCCAGGATGGCCGTGCCACTTCTGACGCGGGCGGGACGCCCGCGCCACGCTGATGAACCTCATCCTCTTCGAACCTTCCGAACTGGCAAAACCGCTCCCGCGGACCGACCCGCGGGCGGAGCATATCCTCGCGGTGCTCCGCCGCCGGCCGGGCGACACCTTCGACGCCGGCCTGATCGACGGTCCGCTAGGCAAGGCGACCCTCGCCGGCGTGACGCCGAGCGGACTGACGCTCTCGTTTGCGGCCACGCGCGAGCCGCCGCCGCTTCCGCCCGTGACGCTCGTCGTCGGCCTGGCGCGCCCGCAGACCGCGCGCAAGATCCTGTTCGAGGCGACCACGCTCGGCGTAGGCGCGATCCACTTTGTGGCGACGGAAAAGACCGACCCCAACTACGCCGCGAGCACGCTGTGGCGCTCCGGTGAATGGCGGCGGCATCTCGTGGACGCGGCGCAACAGGCGTTCGACACGAGCCTGCCGGCCGTCACCTGGAACCGTTCGCTGGCGCAGGCGCTGGCGGATGAGAATGTATCCGCTGCTTCGTTACGCATCGCGCTCGACAATTACGAGGCGACCGCCGGCCTGCATGAGGCGGTCGCGGGCAAACGTTCCGGCGGCTGCGTGCTCGCCGTCGGCCCGGAGCGCGGCTGGGGCGACCACGACCGCGACCTGCTGCGCGGGAGCGGCTTCACGCTCGTTCACCTGGGTTCGCGGGTCCTGCGGGTGGAAACGGCAGTGGTGGCGGGGCTGGCGGTGATGATCGCCGGTTCGTCCGGCCGGGCTTCTGCCGATGCTCCGGCAACCTGTCAGGAATCACGGCCGGGCCGGTCGAAATAGTCGACGAGATCGTACACGCGTTCGTTGAGCGGGCGCATGGCCCTGGTGAGGCCGGTCCAGGGCGTGAACCGGATGTCGAGAATGCCCTTGTTGGAATCGCGGTTGGAGGGATCGGTGGAGAGGTCGGCGGGATCATTGTCCATGTACCGGAACCAGTGCCAGCCGACGCAGGAAGGCGTTTCCAGCAGGCCGAGGGCAAAATGCTGGTAAAAGCGCCCACGGTCGGCCTGGGTGCGGACGATCCAGCCGGCGCCGGTGGTATTGGGCAGGCCGGAATCCTCCGCCTTCACGTACCACTCGCTGACGAGGAAAGGACGGCCGCTCCAGCGTGCCCAGCGGGCAAACCGGTCGCGGTCCGGCGTCCATTGACCGTAGATGTTGGCGGCGATCACATCGACATACCGGCCGGCGGCGGTCCACACGGCCTCGCTGGCGAGCGCCTGACCGTGGAGCCGCGAACCCAGGTAGAGGTGATTCGGGTCGTGACGGCGGATGGCGGCGGAGACGATGCGGTAATAGCGATCGGCAACGTAGCCGAGGAAGGTGGCGCGGTCGTCGGTTGAGGGTGCGGCGTCGGCGGAGCCGCGGCGGGCGTGCAGCCAGTCGCGGGCAGCGCGCCCGCCGGGATCGTCGGCCGGAAGCCGGAGGAAATTGTCGAGCGTGCGGGAACGAAAGGGCAGTTCGTTGTCGGAAAAATAACCGACCAGCCAAGGATCGTCGCGCGTCGCCGGCAGCCGGGCGGCGGCGAATTCGTCGCAGAACCGCTCGAATTCCGGATCGAAAACAAAGATGGCGTTTTCCGGATAGCCGGTGTGCCCGGGAAGCGGATACGTGCCGCCGCGCTTGCGGCCGTAGCTGCCCATGAAATTGTGAACGAGCGTGTAGGGCAGGGGACGGGCGACGGCGCGGAGGGGGGCGGTTTCGGACCACGCTCCGAGCGAGTTGAAACCGAGAGCGCGAAGGTCGTGCGTGGTGGTTTCAGCCCAGTTGGCGGCGGAGCCGAATTTTTCCCGCAGGGCTTCGCGGACAACGGCGGAGCGTCCGGAGGCGGACTTGACGACGGCGAGGCCGACGGAATACCACGGGTGCCCGTCCGGCGTCACGAGCCACCAGCGGCCGCCGGCGGCCCGTTCGACACGGAAAAAGCCGGTGGCGTGAAGCGGCACGCGGGCGTCACCGCCGAAGCGGTCGAGCGGGACCGTCTCCGCGGGAGGAAGGGGCAGATCGGCGAGAAGCCGGACGTTTTCCGTCCGCCACGGAGCGCCGGGTTTGGTGCGGACCTCGACGGTGCAGGCGGAGTCGGCGGCGAAGGTTGCCTGAGTGGCGAACCAAAGAGCGAAAAAAACTGGCAGAAGGCGGCGGGGCATAAAGAGAACCGCAGCCTGCAACGCTCCGGAGCAAATTTCAATGGCGTCGCTGCTTCACCCGTTAGACGGGCCGGTTTTCGGGTTTGATCACCTGCCGGGAAAGGTGAGCGTGGCTTCGGCCAGACCGGGAGAGCTGACACGGAGCGAAAATGGAACGGATGACTCTGCCGGCGAACGCATACGAAAAATGGCCAGGGCGAGTCCGTTGAAGGCGTCGCAGGTCGGGGACCGGAAGGGAACGAGGCGCGTGGGGTCGCCGTTGTCCGTGGCGACAAGACTCGCGGGCGCATCGGCGGAGAGCGCGAAGTGGAGCGGGTGGTTTGCCTGCGGCGAAAGTTGCCCCAGTGCATCGGTGATGCGTGCGGTCACGAAAACGAGATGACCGTTTTCACGGCCGGAGTCGGCCTGCAACTCGATACGCGCAGCCGGGCCGGTCGTATGCCGGGCGGTTTCGGCCCAGGGTGCACCGTGCTTTCTGACAACGACGCGGAGTTCGCCGGGCTCGTAAATTACATCGTCCCAGCGGAGCCGGTAATCGTACGGACCGCGACGGCGGACGCCGAGCGAGCGGCCGTTGAGAAACAATTCGGCTTCGTCGCCGCTGGTGTAAACATGGACCGGGGTGATCTGGCCGATGCGCCCCGGCCAGTCCCAATGCGGCAGGATGTGCGCCATCGGCAGATCAGGACGCCAGCGGGCCTGGTAAAGATAATAGCGATCCTTCGGGAAACCGCAGAGGTCAAAAATGCCGAAGTAGGAACTGCGTGCCGGGAGCGGGGAGCCGGAGCGGGAGAGTTGATCAAGCGCAGCGGCGATGGCGGCACGCGTCGCCGGATCGGACGCGTTGAGGAGATTGCTCGGGTCGTCGTTGAACGGCGTCGGTTCGCCGAGGTAATCGAAGCCGGTCCATACAAACTCGCCGGCGACGGCAGGCGCATGAGCGTCCTGTGCCGCAAATTCGATATCGGGCGTCGTCGCCCAATGAGGCGCATAAAGATCGTAGGAACTGACCTGACAGGCGGGCGGAGCGACGATGCCTCCCGCCGGATCATCCGTGACGGGAAACACATATTCGCCGCGCGTGCTCACGGTGGAGGCGGTCTCTGCCCCGATCAGCGGAATGCCGGGATTGGCCTCGCGGAATGCGGAGTAAAGGTGCGGCTTGTAGTTGTAGCCAAAGACATCATACGCCCGCTGCCAGCCGTTGAAACCCGACTCGGGAATGTTCATGCCGCCGGTCACCGGACGGCGTTCGGGGTCTTCCTCGCGCACGATCCCGGCCAGGCGGGCGGAGAGCGCGGGACCGTCGGACGAGGTCTGCTCGGGGATTTCGTTGCCAATGCTCCAGAGAATCACGCTCGGATGATGCCGGTCGCGTCGCACCATCGCCCGCAAGTCGCGTTCCACCCAATCGTCGAACAGGGTCTGGTATCCATTCGGCTTTTTGGCGATGCGCCAGGCGTCGCACAACTCATCCATGACAAGGAACCCCATGCGGTCGCAAAGATCGAGGAGCGAAGGCGCGGGCGGGTTGTGTGCACAGCGGATGGCATTGCAACCGAGTTCGCGCAGAAGCGTGAGCTGACGTGCAATGGCACCGGGATGCGCCGCTGCACCAAGCGGCCCGAGATCGTGATGCAGGCAAACCCCCTGAATGCGCGTGGGCCCGGCGGAATGGTTGAGGTGGAAACCCGTATTCGGATCGAAGCGTGCGGTGCGAATGCCAAAGGTGGTCTCGATGCGGTCGAGCAACGCACCGGTTTTCGCGTCTTCCACCGTAACCACGGCCACGTACAAACCTGGCGGAGCGGATTGTTCGGTGTGAAGAGTCCAAAGTCGCGGCGCAGTGATTTCCGCCAGCATCGAGTGAGACGCCGCCGCTTGTGCAGGAAGCTCAAGAAAGGGGGATGAAATTTCGGTTACCGGATGCGTGCTTTTTTCTCCGGTATCTGCCAACGGGTGCAAATCGACTCGAACGCAGACCGTAACGGGCTCCGCCGTTGTATTTGAAATTTCCAATGAAACGTCGAGACTCGCCCTGCCATGGTCGGCGGCGAGCTCGCGCGTGGTGACGACCGGAGAATCCGGCGCCACATGGATGCGTCCGGTCTTGTGGAGCCAGACGTTGCGATACAGTCCGCCACCGGGATACCAGCGCGAGGAATCGGGCGGATTGTCGAGATGGATGGCGATGAGATTGTCCGGGCCGTCATGGTCGAGATGCGGCGTGAGCTCGACGTGGAAGCTCGTGTATCCATACGCCCATCCACCGGCACGCTGCCCGTTGACCCAAACGGTGGCATTGGCCATCGCGCCTTCGATTTCGAGTGAGACGAGGCGGTCTTCATCACCCGGTTCGAGGCGAAGCGTTTTCCGATACCACGCCTCGCCCCACCAGCGGAGCTTCCCGGTCTCGCCGGGCAACGAGATGTCGAAGCCGGACTCGACACCCCAGTCGTGCGGGAGATCAAGCGTGAGCCAGCCGTCTGTCGAATTGGAATAACCAGGAGGTCGGAACTGCCAGCCCTCGTTGAAGAGAAGACGATGGCGAGGCGAAGCTCCCGTGATGTTTCCGGGCAACAAGGACGATGCGAAGGAGGTGCTCATGATGATAAATCGAGATATCGCGGCCTGGACGATCCGCAGTCCGGAATTGAACCCTGTTCGTATGGCCGCACCGCAAGGCTTCAGGATGTGCGCGGTGAACCGAATTGTATGCTGAATGTTCAGGGCACACGAAAAGGACCAAATGGCTAAAGTCGCAGCCTCGGAGGCTGCGCGAGGCCGACAGGAACAAGTTGATAGTCATCGGACCATTCCGGGTCGGTGGAGCGAAAACGTTGAGGATCAATCGAGTCTTGCTCCATGGGAACAAGATGCAAAGGGCCAAAGGTATTGCGACGCGTCAAAACCCACTCGACGACAACGAATCCGTTTGCATCAGCAAACCCCTCAAGATCGGTCGAAAATGGCTTCCACGGCATGATGCGCCTGGGAGCGCCCATTGGATGACGGCAGACCAGCGTTGCCGCCCCCATAGGATCAACTAAAAGTCGGTGGGTCCCATCGGCCGGAATCCTGAGGGCGATGCGCCCGGAATAGAAAGGGAGCCCCTGTTGTGTCCAATCGCCTTCGAAAAGACGGGCGGGCAACTCCCGAAGCGAGATCCTGGCGTGTTTGATTTCGACACCGAATTCACCGAGCAAATAAACGGCCTCCAGATCCGTGCCATCGCCAAACGTAGTGTGCATGACCAGATCATTCTTCCCCTCGCGCAGCACTCCCTCCGGAAGCGTAAACGTGCGGAAGCATGGATCGATGAACCAGTCGGTTTTTTCTGGAACCGGGACGGGAACCCCATTGAGAAACAACTGGTGGCGTTCGGGCTGCTCGATCATCAGCCGGACAGGGACGGCGGGCAAAACGACGATGTCGAAAACAAACCGAATACGTATTGGTATCTTAGTTTCATTTTTTTTCTCATTGGCCCAAGGCTGCACCATCATTCCTCCCCTCAACGGAACGCCAGATCGCTGACACAGGGCCTGCTCCACCTGAAGAATCTCGCGGCGACTTTCCCATACCTCTTCCCCGACTGAAAACTCGGCCATGTCGAGCACCGCAATATTGGGTTCGTCAAGCGTGTAGTCGTAACCGGAACCGCATTCCACAGTGACGGTGTTTTCCGGTACGGGAGGAGAACGTCGACCAGGAAGTGTTTGGGGAATGCAGGTCCCACAAACAAACACTCGTTCCTGCAAGGGGCGAACCGCCGTCTTCCAACGGATACATCTGTCACCGGCATGCGCATCGACTGCATACGTAACCCCGGCCAGACAATCGAACTCAACGACAGGACCATTTCCCGACAAAACAACTTCAGGATATTCGCGGGTCTCGGATGGATTGAGGAGGACGATGATGTGCATACCGCCATCGCGCCTGGCCTGACACAACAGTCCGCGCCCGCGCTCATCCAGAACCGTCCGGCTTGCCTCGCTTGCTTCCTGCGTGGAGAGCACAAGCGCGTTTTCTTCCAACGGCACATGGACGCATTTGCCCTTGAGTTTTTCCACCGCCGGAGACGGCAACGCGTCCACGTGCGTCGGCGGAGGCCCGGCAAAAATCACTGTCCCGCCTTCTTCATGAAAACGACGCAATAGGTCCACCGTTGTGGCACGCATGGTTTCCATGCCGGCAACGATGACCATGCGGTAGCGCATCGGCCCGATTGCCAGCGTCCCGGAACAAGGAATGATGGAAGCGCGGCGGGCCAGATGTTCCTCGTCTCCGTAATCAAAATCAATCTGGGCGCAGCTCAGGCAGGTAAAAACTTTACGGTAGATGTCCTCCAGATGCTGCACACGCGAATCCACCGTGCGCAACCATGTGGCCCATCCGGCATGAATCTGTGCCCAAAGGCTCTCGACAGGATGGACAACCAGCACGTCGCAAAGCGGTTCACCTGCCTGCAAGAGGACGTGGAGACGGCTGAAATAGGTTTCGATTACTTTGTATTCCCGATGCCATGGCGACTGGAAGGAAATGCTGGCCGGATAATCACGCTTGGCTTCGCCCCCCATGGAATACCAGGAAAGATGATGACAGCGCAGGTTGATTCCAAAAAGAGCCTGCCAGTCACCGATACGTTTGTGATCCTCAAAGTTTGTCTGCCAGCCGCTGCATCCATAAAGCCCGGAAATCAGCCAGGGTCTTTCAAACTGGCGTGCGACGGAAGCGAGTTGTTTTACCACATGGAAACTGGAGTTGCGAATCCCCAGCACATCCACTCCCGGATAATCAAGAAATTCGTAACAACGCAAAAGCGAGCCGCAAGGGATGGCCTGGGCGTCAACCGCCGTTCGCGCGGACGCGAATTGCCCGGCTTGCAAGGCTGACGACAAGGCGAACTCCGCGGCGGTGGCGGCGGTCCTGAAAACGGAACCGCCCGCCCAGGCTGCGCAGTCCGCGCCGGTGCTCTGGGGCGTGGGGGTCTCGGTGCGGCCGGAGAAGGGCGGCCTGCTCGTGAAACACGAGGAGGTGCCCGGCGTGATGAAGGCCATGACGATGCTGCTTCGGGTCGATGAGGCGACGCTCAGGACGGCGAAGAAAAACCAGGTGTTGAGGGGCCTGCTGGTGCGCAAGGACGGCGCATGGTGGCTCGACGAGGTCGAAGCTGGCGGACTGATTGATTCCCTGTAAGGCGCACCATCTACTTGCGACGAAACAGGCGCATTCCCGTGATTATGAGAAAAACAAAAATCAGGTAAATGGCAGTCTGCGGCTCGGGGATGCTGCTCGTTGTGGAGATCGTGAAATCGTCCACGTAGCCATAAGCGGAGGGATTGCTTGTTTCTCTGCCGAGAAAGCCGGCGTAGGCGGTGGCCGTACCGGAAAAAGCACTGCCGGTGACGCTGCTGTTCTGAAATGCGGCGGTGTAGTCCACGCCGTTCACCGTCAGCCTGTCGAGCGCACCTGTGCTTGTATTGACGGACAGAAGGACCTCATAAAACGAACTCGTCGAAAAACCGGAGATTTTGTCTCCAATTGTCACGTCCACACCCGCTGATTTTTCCATGGCATGAACCTCGCCGCTGCCATTGATGTAAATGCCCACGAAGTCGTTGATGGAATCGGTACTCCCTGTCGTGGGCGTGCTCCAGAATCCAAGTCCGGCGAAATTTAATGTCCCAACGCTCAGGCTGGCACTGAGGGTGATGTTCTCCGGCTTCGTGTAACCGCCGTTGGATGCAATCGAAACGAACCCGGCTCCGTTGCCTTGAAACCTGACGGCCGAGGCATGTTCCGGGGAGGCATTCGCGAGGATTGGCTCACCGCGCCAACTGCGGGTGATCCAGGCTGCGTCGGGAATAAGGGATGTCGTCGGAGTATGTGCGGCGAGGCTGGTGCCGCTCGTCCCGGCAAACGTGTCTTCGAACAAGATTGTCCCGGCACCCCAAGCGGCATTGGTCGCAAGCGGTGAGAGTAGGGTCAAAAGGCCGACGCAGAGAGCGATGGCCTTGGTCGTATGATGTTTTCCAATATGCATGATGTTGTCACTCGGGTTGTCGTTTGTGGCAGGATGAAAGGAGGAGGGGGATGTCAGCGAACGATGAAGGCATCGGGATCGTTCCACGGCCAGGAATTGACATCGCAAACATCGATGGCCGCGACATGCCAGTCGGCGAAAAGGAAGACGGCCTTGCGTCCATAGTTGGGAGACGCGCCGCTGTTGTCGACGGTACCGGTAAACCCATACAAGTCTCGTGCTCTTGGAGACGGACCGCGGGCAGGGAGGTTGAATCCACCGCCAGAGTCTCCCTGAGTGGTGGCCAGAACGGGAAAATTGCCCGGCTGTGTGAGCCGGGTAATGGGAAGCCCGTTTGGCTGGTTCGCTTCATTGAGCACCATATTGTATCCGAACGTTCCTTGGCCTCCCGGCTGCCCTTCGTTTGCGGGATCACGAAACAGCGGGCTTTGGTAAACCACATCGGTTACTGGGTTGCCGCCGGCCGCCCCCGTTATTTTGCCGTCGGAGTCGTAGTTGATTTTCCATGGCCCCATGTATTCCATGATGTGAATCGGCCAGCGCTGGCCAGAGCCGCCTTGGGGAGGAAGCCGGTCCTTATGATCATTGAGATAAAGGACAAAGGCCTGGCCAATGACGCGCAGGCGTTGCACGCACGTGGTCTGTCGTGCTTTTTCCCTCACTTTTCCGACTGTGGGAATCAGAATGGCCGAAAGAATGCCGATGATCGCAATGACGGTGAGCAGTTCGACGAGGGTGAATGCACGATGGCCATCAATGCTGTTTGGACGAAAGCAGGGTGACGGAAAACGGGGAGAGCGGGGCATGGGTTTCATAACGAGTTGTGATTTTTATTGTGAAAAACAGAATGTCATTCGGCCCGGACGGGCGTGATGATCTTGAGCGTGACAATCTCCAACTGGCTCGGCGGGAGCGGTCCTTCGCGAGGGCGATCACCGTTTTCAGGCAGAGCTTCCCAGCGCAGCAGATAACGCATGCCGGACGGGGGATTGCCCGAATCGCGGGCGGTGAGCAGCTTTAGCGGAGCACGCACACCGTGTCCGAGTTCGGGAGGCACACGATTCGGCACCTGCTCATCGGGAATACGTTCGCCAAGGGCAAGTGTGTCGGGATCAAGTCGCCAATTTCCTCCTCCGTGACGGGCGTTGTAGAGGAACATGTAGAGACCGATGGACGGGTCTTGCTGCACCCCGGAGTGGCGAATGTCGAATCTGATCGCACCATAGCCTTTCGGTTCCCATCGATAGCTCCACTTCGTGATGGGACGGATATCCCACGTTCCGTTGCCAGCGCGGGCAAGGTAAACCTGCGTCGCTCCTTCGGTATCGAATTTGTGATACGCGACAACCACGCGCCCTTGTTTGTCGAAACCGAGTTTGCCACTTCCATTGATGATGCCTCCTCCCGGTGGGATGGGATCCAGGATGACGCCGGGCGTTTGTGCGGAAATGGGAAGCGCAATGGGATTACCTGCGATGGTTTGCCAGTGCACAAGGTCACGTGATTTTGCGTAGCCAAGGTCATGGCAGGTTGCGGCGTCGGGTGTGTCGCGCCACAGCCACGCCATGTGCCAGTATCCATCCGGCCCTTGGAGGGGACCTTCCGGATAGGCGCTCATTCTTCCCAGACCATCAAAGAGCGGGGTGTCGATCAATCGGGTCCATTCACGCCGCTTTTCATCATAGCGGTTGTAGAGATTGGAACCGCGTCCGCTTTGGCCGTCGCGGTAAGTAAAATACAATGCGCCGTCGGGCCCGTTGATGAATTGAGGGTAAGTCATACGGTCCTCACGTTTGCCAGTCATGCAGGGTATGGCGGCGAGGCCGGATACGTCGCCTGGCATGGCGGAACGGAAGTAGATGAGCGGCGAATTATGCATGTTGCCTGCGACGTGGAGATGCCCCTCCTTGTCGATGGCAAGGGTGACGTAGTTATGTGAATCCCAACCGATTTTTGAGGGCAGAATTTTTTTAGTCCACGTCTTGGCATCAAGAGGGCGGGAAGCGACCACCATGTTTTGCTGATCATCATAATATCCGACGTATTGGAGACGGCGGGTTGTATCGGTTAAAAGCGAGAAACCCACGGGCTGGCCTGACCAGACAGAATCAACCAAGATGCGTTGTTCGATGCGAACATCCGCCGCCACACAGGCGGGAGACAGGCATGCCATGACAAGCATGGTGCCGATTGCACTACAAGCGGATGAAAGGAGGCCGAGGCAGGGTTTCATAAGTTAATTTCCGAGGGAAATGCAGAGAAGCGATGAGAGAAGGGATGGTGGTTTGCCCGGAGAACCGAAGTGGGTGCAACCTGTTCAGATGGAGGTTTCCAGTGCGGGAAGATCACGGAACCATGGCGGAGCCTGTTTCGCTCCAAGCGTCCTTGATGCCTCGGGAGACCGATCCCGGGCCTCCTGCGGAGGCCGCCCGGTCAGCGTGAAAGTGTGGCGGCGTTTTTGGGGCAAAGAGAAATCGGGGCAAACGAATGTCATGGGCACCAGACAGTCCGGAGAGTGGCGACCCGACAAGATAAAGGGCTTTGCACAATGAACCGAAGTATGTGCAGAGTGTTCAGTCATGTCACGGTCCACCTCGTCCCCTCCTAGGAAAGTCATGATCTACCTCACTTGGTCTGCACCGAGCCTGTGGCATGGCTTGCGGGCGTATGCCCGGGAAGCAGGCTGGTTGCTGGTCGCTCCTCCCACGCTGCTGGCCGGCCCACCCAAGACTCCCATAAAATTCGATGGAGTCATTATTCTGCCCACAGAATACACCGCGTTCGATGCGCGAAAGTTTTTCCCGGGGGCCAAGATTGTCGATATACTCGGCGCAAAGGGATTGGTCCCTGATGCGAGGGTGATCGTCGATCACGGGAAAGTCGGGCAAATGGCTGCGAATTACCTCCACTCACTCGGATGCAAGAGCTTTCTCGGGCTTGATTTGAAAAATTACAAATACGGCCTCCGTAAGCGAAACATCGCCTACAGGTCGCAGCTGGAAGACTTGGGGATAAAGCGAGAGCATACCAAGGTGCTTCACTACGATGGCTGGGGAGAATACTCGGCGGCCAATCTTTCCATCCTGCCCGCGCACCTGAAGCGGGCGCTGGTCGGAATGCCGCTGCCGGTGGGTGTGTTCAGTCCAGACGGCTATGCCGCGGATGTGTTTGAACAGGGCGTCATGGAACTTGGATACCGCGTTCCCGACGACATCGCGGTGCTCTCGACCGACAACGACCGAGGCATCTGTGAAATGGCCCGGGTGCCCCTCTCCAGCGTAGACGTCAATCTCTCCAAGCTCGGCTACGAGGCGGCGCGCCTGCTCGACCGTCTGATGGCCGGCGACAAGAATGCGCCCCGGGAAATCGTCATCCCGCCACTCGGCATCGAAAAACGCCGCTCCACGGAACGGACGAGCTGTGACGATCCCATCGTATCGGCCATTCTCGAGTACATCCGGGAGCATTTCATGGAGAAGATCACGGCAGAGCTGATCATCCACGATATCCACGCGTCCCGGACGAATGCGTTCGTGCGGTTCCGCAAGGTCATGGGGCGCTCCATCGGCGAGGAAATCGAGCGGGTGCGGATCGAGCACGCGCAGTCGCTGCTGACGACGACCGACTACAAGGTCGATGCGGTGGCGCGGCTGAGCGGGTATCTGAATACGTCGGCGTTTTGCCGGGCGTTCAAGGCCTGCACGGGGCGAACACCGACCGAAGTACGCGGGGCGAGATCGGTCGTGTAGTCTTTCCGGAGGCCGGCGGGAGGCGTTTCCTTACGCATCCACGGCGTGGATACGGACGGGCGCGGTTTTTCCCTTGACGGCGATCTCGCCGAGTTCGCGCAGGTGGCAGGCGGACGGATCGCGCAAGGCGGCGCGGGTGGTGTCGCTGATGAGGATGGAGGCGTGCCAGTCCTCGCGGCGAGTGAGGGCCTGGAGGCGGGCGGCGAGGTTGACGCCGTCGCCGATCACGGAATAGTTGAGGCGCCGTCGGGAGCCGATGTTGCCGGCGAGAACGCTGGCGGTGCAGATGCCGATGCCGAAATCGACCTCCGGAAGATTTTCGGCGGCGAGCGCGGCGTTGAGCGCCGGAAGCGCGGCGCGCATGGCGAGCGCGGCCTGCACGGCGCGATCGGGGGCGTCGGGCATGTCGAGCGGGGCGCCGAAGAGCGCCATGATCTCGTCGCCGATGTATTTGTCGATGATGCCGCCGCGGGACTCGATTTCGGCGCTCATGGTGTCGAGAAAACGGTTGAGGAGCGCGAACAGGTCGGCGGGTGCGAGCTGTTCGCTGATCGCCGTAAAGCCGCGCAGGTCGACAAACAGGATGGTGACGGTGCGCTCCTCGCCGCTGAGAACGGCTCCGTGGCGAATGAGGCGGGCGGCGACTTCGGGGGAGACGTTCTTGTCGAGCAGGTCGCGCACCTGGTCGCGCTCGGCGAGCCCCTCGCTCATGGTGTTGAGGGCATTGGCGAGGCGTCCGAGTTCGTCGGCGCGTTTCCAGGGGATGCGGGTGGCGTAGTCGCCGCGGGCAATGACGCGGGTGTGACGCGCAAGCTGCTGGACGGGGCGGCTGACATTGCGGGCGAGAAGGATCGCGAGAAAGACGGCGCCGGCGATCGAAACCGTAAAGGTGACGGCCAGCAGGTGTTCGAGCCAGCGGACCGGAGCGATTTCATCCTCGAGCGAGCGTTGCAGGACAAGATGCGCTTCCTGGCCGTCGAGCAAGGTGATGGGCAGACTCCAGAGGAGGAGCGGACCGTCCGGTCCCGGTTCTACCTGCATCCGGTTGACAAGGTCCGGATTACGAGGAACGAAGGCGTCGTCTTCCAGCGTTGAGGCCAGGATGCGGGGTGAGGCGCCGGAAGTGAGGAGGGTAACATCAAGACGTGTCTGGTGTTTGATCCGGTCGACAAATTCCCGGTCAATGCGGTGGGCGACTACGAGACGGGCACCGCCCGGCATTTCCCTCGCAACCTCGATATCGGCGACGAGCACGACGAGCAGCTTTTCCCCGTCGAGGGCAAGGATCGGATCATGCGTCAGTTCCTTGTCCCGGGTCGGCCATCCGCGGGCCAGCGATGCGAGCAGGTTCCTGGTGGGTTCTCCGGCCGTCTCCGGAGAAATGGCGAGGAGATCTCCGGTGCCGGAAAAAACGGCCATGCCAGCGATGTCGAGCCGCTGTACATAATGATCGAGCACGCTGCGAATTGTCCGGCGATCATCCCGGTCGATGGCGTAGCGGAGAGCGAGATCCCCGGCCAGAAGCCCCGCGCCGGCGGTCAGCATATGCCGGCGCGTTTTCATGAACTCTCCGAAATCAAGCACGCCGTCCCGCATGCTTTGTTCGATGTGACGGCTGGCATTTTTCCGGTTGGCATGGGCGACTGCCCACCACGAAACCCCCTGGACGAGGGCGACCAGACTGGTGACGAGCACGAGAACGCGGGTGCGAAAGCGGCGGAAGTGAAACATGAATGGCGGGCAAATTTTCCTGCCCGGATTTGTAGCCCCAAAACGGATGACGCGGGAAGCGGGAATTGCGGGGCAGAACGGGAAGTCCTCAGGACGCAGGCGTGGCGGCGGCCGGCGGCGCGGCGACGCGCACGGGGCAGGTTTCCTCGATCACGTTGACCAGCATGGCGCACGCGGCGAAGTGCAGGGTCCATTTCAGGGGAACGCCGGCGCTGGCGAGAGGCAGGTCCGGAGGGAGGTGAAGGTCGTGCGTGCCGGTCCGGTCGAAGAGCGCGGTTTCGAGGAGGACGGGTTTGTAGCGGCGGCCGGTCAGGCGAGTCTGCCTCTCGGAGTCCTCGCGGGTGGCCAGAAGGCGGATGCGGAGTTTCCGGATGCGGCTGATGTTACCGCGGAGGGTGTAGCGGAGCCGCAGGGTCTGGCCGGGGACGAGATCGGGACGGTCGATTTCCAGGGTAACGGAGTCGCCGGCCAGCAGCCGCAAAAGCGCTCCGGCGGTTTTTCCGAGCAGGCCGAGTCCGACGGCGACGAACGGCACGAGGAAGAGCGAGAGAAACAGGTCGCCCTCGCCATCGAGCCAGCCGCTCACGCAGATGATGAGGAACACGCTGACGATGCCGTTCCAGAACAGGGTGGCGAAGAGCAACCCGGCGACGGCGGTTTTTATGCCGTGTTCCGGAGGCAGCACATGCCAGCCCGCCTCCGGAGCGGCGGTCGGGGCAGGGGAGGTGGCGGCGGATGGCGACACGGTTCCGGTCAACCGTTTTCCCAGGGGCGAAACGTTGCCGTCGCCAGTCCGGCGTTTCCCGAAGGTGAACCAGAGCCAGCCTCCGACAAACGAGCCGCCGACAAGCATGAAGACGCCTCCGAAGGGGATGCCGATCCAGGCGGTCAGGGGGACGTCGCGGTTGAAGACGGCCTCGTCGGGATTTTCCGGATTCACGAAGCAGACGGCAGTCTGGCCGACGGGATGCGCGTTGACGATTTTCCGGTGATTTTCGATGCCGGAAGAAAAACTGTCGGAAAAATGATAACGGGTGCCGCGCCGGGTCCGGCCGGCGCAGGTGTATTCGTAAACGATATACACACGGGAGCCGTCTCCGGAATCGGAGCGCTGGACGGAGCTGGCGACGATGATGCAGGGTGTCTCGATCCAGCGATGCGCCGACCACGCCTTGTGAAGGGGGATGGCGGCTTCCCGGATGAAAACAAACGCGCCGGCCGAGAAGAAGCAGAAGCCGAACACGACCACGATGCCGAAGATGCCGAGCCGGGTTGCGAAGGGCTGCCGGACATTGTCGGGGGCGTCGGCGTCGGCGCTTCGGGTCTCACCCTGCCTGGCGACACCGAGCAGGACAGCGGTAGCGGTGAATCCGCCCGAAAAGAGCGTCCAGAATACTCCGAAGACGAGTGCCGGCCAGATGCCTTGCGGGAAATCGGGGATGAGCACGGCCTCCGACGGGTTGTCCGGATTCACCCGGCACGAGGCACGGGTTCCGGTGGCGTAGTGCCCGGCCAGCGACGCGAGGTTTTTTTCGAGGCTGGCGAGTGTGTCGTTGTTGTCGCGGATGCCGATGCGGGTGGAGCGGTAGTCCCTGCCGTTGTACGTGTAGGCGTAGGCAATTTCCAGCGTGGGCCGGGAATCGGGTACGAGGATGTCGGCTTCGGTGAACCGCGAGCTTGCGATGATGCAGGGCGTTTCCGTCCACGACCGCACGGCAAACCACTGCCACGCGGGTTTCAGGAAGCCCGACCAGATGATACCGAATCCGATGCAGACGAAAATCAGCCCGAAAAGGATGCCGACAGCGGCGCCGGAAACGGTTTTCCAGGTGCGGCGGTGGGGAGCGGAGGCGGTTTTTCGGCGGAAGGGATCGCGACGGAAGCCCATGGCGTGCGGACTATCGCGGGGGAGGCGGAGGATGGCGAGCGTTTCTCCGGAGGCCGCCGGAGACGCGTCGTCCGGGCAGCCGTCAGGTGCGGATTTCCCAGTCGCGAATGCCGCCGGGGACGATGCGGAAGAGCGGATGCGGCTCCGGGGTGCGAAGGGGGGCGACTTTCCGGTACAGGTCGGGCGCGCGGACACGGAGTTTGGCTTTCAGGTGTTCCCATTCGTAGAGGAGCTGACTGCGGGTTTCGTCGAGCGAGGCGGGCGGGAGCGGTGTGCCGGTGATTTTGGCGGCGTCGAAGCGGTAACCGC
Organism: Opitutaceae bacterium TAV5; assembly: GCA_000242935.3. Taxonomy (NCBI): domain Bacteria; kingdom Pseudomonadati; phylum Verrucomicrobiota; class Opitutia; order Opitutales; family Opitutaceae; species Opitutaceae bacterium TAV5. The sequence goes on along the minus strand of CP007053.1, from coordinate 6,791,429 downwards.
GGCGGCCGGCTTCGTCGGCAAGCCCGGTGAGGAAGCCGGCGATGGCGGCGAGCGGCTGCGGGTGGGCGAGAAAGCGCGTCAGTTGCGGGTGGTTGCGATAACCGCGGGTGAGGCCGGCGAGAACCTTTTGCGCCAGCAGCGCCTCGCGCCAGGCGGCGACAAGGCCCTTGGCATCGAGGTAGCGGGGATGGAGAGTCCAGAGGCGCATGCGGAGAGAATAATACCTGATACCAATGCCCCGAAACTTCCGGGTTTTTACACAAAGGCCGCAAAGGTCGCCAAGGATTGCCGGCTATCTCCTTCGCGTCCTTTGCGAGCTTTGTGTAAGATCAACAACATTCGGGACACGGGTATCAAAGACAGGGAAATGAACCTGAAAACCGCAGCAGAGGGAACCGCTAAAGGGCGCTAACGGACGCTGAACAAAAACATTGCCTGGCAGCATGACCCAACGATGTCTTCATTTGGCAGGTGAATGGCCCGGCCTCCTGAGTCCATCATCAACCTGTTCTCATTTAGCGACTTTTAGCGACCTTTAGCGGTTTCAACTTCTGAATCAAGGATGAATGGAGAACGGGAAGCGGGGCGAAAGATCCGATTCGGCGCAAGGGGCCAAAAAGCCGAAAAAAACGCGGACCGGTGAAGGTCCGCGTTGCACAAGGGAAAACGGTCGGGCGGCGGTTTGCCGCGGGTCGTTACTTCTTGAGGCTGGCGCGCAGGTCCTCGAGCTGGCCGGCGCTGCCGAGCAGCTCGTTGCGGCTGGCGATGAACTTGGCGTACTCCTCGATGTAAACCTTGCCGGGAGCGCGGAAGTCGAACTCGGCGGGCTTGTCGCGGAAGAACTCGCGATGAACGCGGGTCCAGACGAGGCGGCCGTCGGTGTCGATGTTGATCTTGGTCACGCCCAGCTTGGCGGCGGGGAGGTACTCCTCCACATTCACTCCGGCGGAATCCTTGATCTGGCCGCCGGCGGCGTTGATGCGTTTGACCTCTTCCTGGGGCACCGAGGAGGAGCCGTGCATGACGAGCGGGAAGCCGGGGAGGCGGGCCTTGATCTTCTCGAGGACATCGAAGTGGAGGGACTGCTTGCCCTTGAACTTGAAGGCGCCGTGCGAGGTGCCGATGGCGCAGGCGAGGGAGTCGCAACCGGTCTTCTTGACGAAGTCTTCGGCTTCTTTCGGGTCGGTGAGAGTGGCGTGGCCGTCCTCGACTTTCACGTCTTCCTCGACGCCGCCGAGCATGCCGAGCTCGGCTTCGACGGAGATGCCTTTCTTGTGGGCGGCATCGACGACGCGCTTGGTGATCTCGACGTTCTTCTCGAACGGATCGTGTGAGGCGTCGATCATGACGGAGCTGTAGAAGCCGGAGTTGATGCAGTCGTAGCAGGTCTCCTCGTCACCGTGGTCGAGGTGGACGGCGAAGATGGCTTCCGGAAAAATCGCGTCGGCCGAGCGGATCATGCCCTCGAGCATGAGCTTGTCGGTGTACTTGCGGGCACCCTTGGAAATCTGGATGATGAACGGGGCCTTGGAGGCGATGGCGCCCTTGAAAAGGCCCATCGTTTGCTCCGCATTGTTGATGTTGTAGGCACCGACGGCGTACTTGCCGTAGGCGTGCTTGAAGAGCTGCGCGGTGGTGACGATCATAGTTTGTTATGGGTGAATACCGAGGGGATACGCTACGAACCCGGGGAAAGGGGTCGCAAGGGTTTTATCTGTGCGTATCTGGCGAAGGGGTGAGCGGTTTTTGTGGCGTGCGACGCAGGATTGCGGGGTGCGACGGCCGCGGGGCGAGGGAGGGCGCGGAGCGTTCGGTGTCCGTATACCAGCGATAAAATGCCCAGGCGATGACGATGAACGTGATCCCCATGCTGCCGAGCTTCATGATGGCGGCACCGAGAAGCTGGTCCTGGGAAGGGGAGAGGGTGGCGAAGAGGCGCGGGGCGTATTCGTACGTCGGGTAGAGAACGCTGTCGGAAAACGCGATGAAGGCGAAGAGCGGCGTCATCGTGATGGTGATGCCGGTGAGGTAGAGAATTTGCCGGGCGGGGTGCAGGGCCGGGAAACGCCGGTCCTTGCTGAGGATGGGCCACCAGTAAAAGAGCGCGGCGCCAAAAAACATCAGATGTTCGATGATGTGGACGATCCGGTTTTGCAGGGCCCAGTCGTACATCACGGGCACGTGCCAGAGCGAAATCGTCAGCGTGTAGATCACCGTGCAGGCAAGCGGATGGGTGAGCACGCGGAGCGGCAGGCGGAGACCGGGCCGGCCGGTGACGGGCTCGACCAGCCAGTCGGGGAGCCCGGTGAGGAGGAGAATCGCCGCCGGGTAGATGATCAGCAGGTGCTGCACCATGTGGGCGCTGAGCAGGAAACGCTCGCCGATCTGGTCGAGCGGCGAGCCGACCGCGAGGTAGAAAATAACCAGCCCCGCGTAGAAGCGGATGGCATGGGTCCGCGGATACGCGGCACGGGGAGCGATGCGCCGGCGGAGCGGGCCGGTACACAGCGCGTAAAGCCAGCCAAGCAGGATCAGGCCGCCGACGAGGTGGGGTTCATTATGCCAGTGACGCCAGTCGATCATCGGGAAACGTCCCGCGCTACACGACTGCCGGCGCGTGCGCGGAGGCGTGGGCGGGAACGGGCAGGGCGCCCATGTTTTCGATGGGTTTGCTGTCGCCGGATGCGAAGATCGCGATCAGCGCGGCCACCGTGCCGCCGGCGAGGAGCAGGCCGATAAAAAACAGGATGGTGCAGAACATCTTGTCCCACTTCAGGTGCATGAAGTAGAAGATCACGAAGAGAAACTTTACCGCCGAGAGGACGCCGAGCGCCGTCAGGATGAGCCATTTGGCGAAGGGCAGATAAATCAGCACAATCTCCACGCCGGTGATGGCGGCGAGGATCATGGCGATGTTGACGAATTTCTGGAACTTGCTGCTGCCGTGGGCGGCATCGGCGTCGTAGCCGGGAGCCGCGCTGGCGGGGCTGATGCTGTCGGGAGTGGTGGTGGAAGACGTGGCGGACATGACAGATCGAAAATTCGCGGATGTTGTTTGGCGGGTGAATGACAGGGCGACGAAACGGGATCGGGAGCGCGGCTCAGAGATATTCCAGCAGGTAAACGACCGTGAAGATCACGATCCACACGATATCGACGAAGTGCCAGTAGAGGCCCATCGATTCGACGTCGATGGCGTTGGCCTCGCCGAAGTCCACCGGCTGGCGGAACCGGCCGAGGAGGATGGCGGCGAGGAGGCTGATGGCCGCGGCGCCGAAGACGAGCGGGTGATGGAAAAGGCCGTGCCCGAACGTCGCGAGCGAGACCCCGTCTTCCAGGAAGGCATGCACGACATCGAGGATCACGGTCATGCCGGCGACCGTGGCCACGGCGAAGGCGATGAACTGCACCGCACAGCGCGCGATCCAGGCGCGCGAGGGGTCGGCCGGCTTGAAGGTGCGCACGTACATCAGCACGAGCCAGAGCACGCCGATGGCCACGTGACAGCCGTGCGTGCCCGTCAGCGTGTAGAAGGTGGAGCCGAACATCACCGAGAGCGTCAGGTCCTTCTCGTGGACGAAGTGGCTGAACTCGAACACCTGGCAGCCGAGGAAGATCAGGCCGAAGAAGATCGTACCGAGGATCATCTTGCGGGTCGCGGGCACATTGCCCTTCTGGCACGCGTTGACGGCGAGCGCCATCAGCAGCGACGACATGAGCAGGATGAACGTCGAGAACGAGGTGAGCTCGATCGAGAAAATATCCCGCGGATCGGGCGAGTCGGGCAACGGGTGGAGCCGGTAGATGACGTGCGAGGAAATCAGCGCGCCGAAGAACATGCAGTCCGACGCGAGGAAGGCCCACATGAAGAGTTTCTTGTTCGGAATGCCGGTGGCCGTGGTGTGATCGTGGTGATGATCGATGGCTGCGGTGGCTGCGTGGCTGCTCATGGGAAAATGCAGAGGGCGGTTATATCAATGATGCTCGACGGTTTCGTTGCCGTCCTTGTCGAGGTGGATGTGGTAGCCGCCGGGGCCTTCGAAGGCCCAGCCGAGGATGCCGATGAAGAGAATCACGCCGCCGGCGATGGCGCCGGCCCAGTGGTGGTTGGCGACAAACAGGCCGCCGATGAGCAGGCCGGTCGCGGTGACGAGCGGGTACCACGACTGGCTCGGCATGTGAATGCCGCCGTGCGACTGTTCCTCGGCGCCGTGCGCGGCCGTCTCGCGGGCGATCTCCTCCTTGTGCTGCTTGTCGTGCCAGAAGGCGTCGCGCGCATGGACGGTCGGCGTGACGGCGAAATTGTAGTCGGGCGGCGGATTGGGCAGCGACCATTCGAGGGTGCGGGCGTCCCAGTAGTCGCGCTTCACTTTCTCGCCGCGGAGCCACGTCCAGATGATGGTGGCAAAATAGATGGCGATGCCGATGCCGAGGATGAAGGCGCCGATGGTGGCGATCAGGTTGGCCTCGTTCCAGCCCATGTTGCCGTCGTAAACGGCGGTGCGGCGCGGCATGCCGTTGAGGCCGAGGAAGTGCATCGGGAAAAAGGTCGTGTTGAAGCCGATGAAAACGACCCAGAACGAGAGCTTGCCCCAGAATTCGGGCACCTTGCGTCCGAAGATGAGCGGGAACCAGTAATGGATGCCGGCGAGCAGCGCGAAGATGGCGCCGCCGATGAGCACGTAGTGGAAATGCGCGACAACGAAATAGCTGTCCTGCTGCTGGGTGTCGGCGGGCGAGGCCGAGTGCATGACGCCGGAAAATCCGCCCATCATGAACATCCAGATGAAGCCGAGCGCGAACATCATCGGCGTGCGCGTCACGATGTGGCCGCCCCAGAGCGTGCCGACCCAGTTGAAGATCTTGACGCCGGTCGGGATGGCGATGGCCATCGTGGCGAGCGAGAAGGCCGCCGTGGCGATGGTGCCGAGGCCGGTGGTAAACATGTGGTGGGACCACACGCCGAAGCCGAGGAAGCCGATGGTCGCGCCGGAAAACACCACGATCGGATAACCGAAGAGCGGCTTGCGCGAGAAACACGGCAGGATCTCCGAAACGACACCCATCGCCGGCAGGATCAGGATGTACACTTCCGGGTGGCCGAAGATCCAGAACAGGTGCTGCCAGAGGATGGGTAATCCGCCGCCGGATACGTCGAAGAACGTGGTGCCGAACGCCCGGTCCATCATCAGCTCGACGAGGGCGATGGTGATGGCGGGGAAGGAGAGGATAATGAGGAACGAGGTGAACAGCGTCATCCAGGTGAAGACCGGCAGGCGCATCATCGTCATGCCGGGAGCGCGCATGTTGATGATCGTGACGATGAAGTTGAGCGAACCGACGATGGACGACACGCCGAGGATCTGCAGGCCCATGACCCAGAGATCGGTCGAGACGTCGGTGGCGAACTGGTTGGAAAACGCCTTGGAGGTGAGCGGCGCATAACCGAACCAGCCGGCGTCGGGCGCGCCGGATTTGATGAACCAGCCGACGTTGAGAATGATCGCGCCGGCCATGAAGACCCAGAAGGCGAATCCGTTGAGCCGGGGAAAGGCGACGTCGCGCGCGCCGATCTGGAGCGGCATGATGAAATTGAAAAACGCCGTCGAGAGAGGCATCACCGCGAGGAAGATCATCGTGGTGGCGTGCATCGTGAACAGCTCGTTGTAGAGCTGGTGCGTGAGGAAGGTGTTGTTGGGGACGGCGAGCTGGATGCGGATGAGCAGCGCCTCGACGCCGCCGACGAGGAAGAAGAACAGCGCGGCGATGCCGTAGAGTTTGCCGATTTTTTTGTGGTCGACGGTGGTCAGCCAGGAGACGAGCCCGGTGCGCGCCGTCGGGCGGGTGAAGAACCAGGGACGGCGCTCGGGAGCGGCGTGATGGTGGCGGCCGGAAGGCGCGTCGGTTCCGGCAGCGTCAGGGAGGGCGGTGGTGGTAGAGGCTTCCATTGAGTGCGGTGCGAGCGGTCGGGAATGGTCAGGTCGAAAGGGAGCGGCGGCATTCCTGCCGCTGCATTGGCCGGACGGAGATCCGGGAAACGGGGAGCACATCGCGGTGCGGCGCGGTCACGATTGCGCCGTGTTGTTCGGGGCGAGGCGCGTTGCGCCTCGTCGCAGCGGCAGGAATGCCGCCGCTCCTTTGTGTCGTTGCGTCTTTCATTTCAGGCTGTGCAGGTAGGCGACGAGCGCGCGGGCCTCGTCGTCGTTCACCGTGATATTGTGCTTGCTGATGGTGCGGCCGTCGTTCGGGTCGAGGGTCACATAGCCGTCCATGCCCTTGAGGCCGACGTACATCTTGTTGCCCGGCTTCACGAGGTCGGGATGCGTGACCCAGCGGTGGAGATTTTCCGGGGTGTTTTCCAGCACGCCGCCGGCGATCGTGGTGCGGGAGCCGACGTGGGTGAGATCGGGGCCGTTGACGCCGACGCCGTCGTGGCCGCGCGTCGTGTGGCAGGTGATGCAGTTTTTCTCGCGGAAAATCTCCCGGCCCCGGGCGATGAGTTTCACATCCTCGCCGGCCTCGGGCGCCTGCAGCTGTTTCCAGGCGAGCAGCGGATCGGCGTCAAATTCGGCGGAATAGCCGGGGGCGTTGCGTCCCGGGTTCCTGAATACGTAACCGCCGACGCCGGCGGTCTGGACGCGGGAGCGGGTGTTGTCGTCGTTGACGGTGCGGGCGGGTTTTTTCTGGTTGGCGACCCAGGCGGCAAACTCCTCCTCGGGGAGGGCGACCACGCGAAAACGCATCACGGCATGCGACTCGCCGCAGTATTCGGCGCACTGGCCCCAGAAGTAGCCGGGCTGCTCGGCGAGGAGCCAGAGGTGGTTGCCGCGGTTGGGGATCATGTCGACCTTGCCGGCGAGCTTGGGCACCCAGAACGAATGGATCACATCGGTGCTGCGCAGGTTGACGCGCACGGGGCGGCCGGCGGGAATGACGAGCTCGTTGGCGGTCGCGAGATCACCTGCGCCGTCGATCTGCTCCTGTTGGTAGTCGAACTTGAACCACCACTGATAGCCGGTGGCCGTGACCTCGAGGGCGTTGGCCTTCTCCTCTTCCGGCACGTCGTACTGGTACCAGATGGCGCGCAGGGTCGGCACGGCGATGAAGACGAGCGCGAGGACGGAGGCGCCGATGAGGGAGAGCTCGACGAGCGGGTTGCCGTGTCCTTGCGGCGGAGTCGGGGCGTGCTCGTCGGCGCTGCTGCGCGCCTTGAACTTCAGCGTCGCATAGGCGAGCACGGCGGCGACGATCACAAAAATGATGCCGGTCACCCACAGCGTAACGTAAAAGACCTGCGTCTGCGCCCTCGCGACGGGGCCGGCGACATCGATGGTCGACTGGGGGCCGCTCAGCCAGCGCCAGCTCCAGCCTCCGAGGAAAAGCGGCAGCAGGGAAATGACGGTGAGAGCGGTGCAACGCCGCAGGATGAATCGGAAGGCTTTAACAGCGCTCATTTGGTCGAGAAAGAGAGCTTATCGTGACAGGAAGGACATACCGTTTCGGCACTTTGCCGGTTTTCAAGACATAAACGCATTTCGTGGCAGGGAATGTGCGGGGCGGGGCGAGATAAGGGCTTTGCGCGGGCCTGAGAATTTGTCTCACTGCCTCGCATGGTGTCTCGCAACCCGCTTCGTTTCCGTTCCTGTTTCCGTTTTTCCCGGTTGTTTTCCGCCATGCTGGCGCTGGCGGCCGGCGCTGCCGGGGTGACGGCCGGCCTCGGTGTTTCCGGCTGCAAGCCTGCCGGGAGCGAGGGCTCCGCCGGTGCGAAACCGGCCGTCGCGGCCGATCCGCTCGATGCGCAGGTGGCCGCCGACAAGGCGGCGGGGCTGCGGGTGTTCGTCGTGACGGGCAACGACAATATGAAATACAACCTCGCGCGTCTGGAGGTGTCGCCCGGGGAAAAGTTTGTGGTGCTTTTCAAGAACATCGGCGTGCAGCCGAAAGAGGCGATGGGGCACAACTGGGTGCTGCTCGACAAGTCCGCCGATGGCCGCGCGTACTGCCAGGCGGCGGTCAAGGCAAAGGACCACGACTACCTGCCGCCCGCCCATGCCTCGCAGGTGCTGGCTGCGACGAAGCTGCTCGGCCCGGGCGAGAGCGAGCGCCTCGAGATCACCGCGCCCGCCGCGACGGGCAACTATCCCTACGTGTGCAGCTTCCCGGCCCACTACGATCTCGGGATGAAGGGGTTGCTGGTCGTGTCGCCGTGAGCGTGCATGTGTGGGGGGACGGTAACATCAGTCAGTTGATGAAGTTAAGCGAGTTTGGCGGAGCGGCGGCATTCCTGCCGCTGCGACGAGGTGCGTGAGTGCCTCGCCGTCCGTCCGACTGACCGTCCTGACCGGCGACGCTGCGCGTCGTCTGCAGCGGCAGGAATGCCGCCGCTCCGTCCTGAGCATCTGCGATTCTTTGTGTAAAAATCCGGAAGGCTTGCGATGCCGGTATCAGACGTCGTATCCGGGCCGCGCATAGTCGCCGGATTTCAGTTGCGCGGCGGTGAGGTCGCGGCGGCGGAAGCGCAGGAAAAATCCCCAGGCGGCGCCGTTGTTGAGGTCCATCGCCACGGTCAGCGTGTGCAAGCCGGCGGCGAGGGTGGCGGTTTTCCGGCCCTCGTCCGGGAAACACGGATTGATGCCGTCGAGCGCATTGTAGAACGGCTTCCCGTCGAGCCAGAGGCGGAAGGGGCCGTCGTAACCGGTGAGGACGTCGAGCTTCATCGGTTCGGGCAGCGTGAGGGTGGCGGCGAAGTAGCCGTGGCCGGCGCGGCTCTGCCAGAGCGCGTGTTCGTTGACAAAACCGTCCGTGCCCCAGGTCGCGATGGTCGCGTCGGGCCAGGCGGCGACGTCGGGGCAGGGGAGGGCGGCCAGCGGTGCGGCGGGCGCGGTGACGACGGGCGTCTTGCGCCAGCGGGTGACGAAGGGAAGCAGGGCTTCCTGCGGCGCGAAGGCGAGCGGACCGAAAACAGGGAGGGAAAAATCGCGTCCGTCGGTGAGGTTGCAGACCGGCGCGTGACCGGCGCCGTAGGAGAGGCGCACTTCGCCGGGACGCGTGCCGGGCACGAGGTGGAGGCGCGCGGTGTCGCCGTGCAGGGTGGTCTTGAAGATGAGCGGCTGCGGGACGCCGTCGGCGTCGAGGAGGGCGAAACCCTGCGGTTCGCCGGCAGCGCGGAGCCCGCCGGGGACGTGGTCGAAGGTGACGTCGATGGTGCCGGCGCCGGTGATCTTCTCGACCTTCACGGGCGAGATCGAGCGAAGGGCGGGCGGGGGGACTTCCTTGCGGTTGGCGTAAACGAGACGGTCGGCGGCGCGCGCGAGCCGGGCGGCGAGCCGGGGGAAGGCGGTGGCGCTGATGTGGATGGGATCATCGAGCGCGAGATCGATGGCGGCAACGGTGGCGAGGTTCCGGATTTTTGCCGGGAGAAGGCGCTGCTGCTCCTGGACGGAGTTCCAGCCGGTCTCGGAGCGGTGGCCGAAGACGCGTGCGAGTTGCACGATGATCCAGGGCAGGTCGGGCTGGTGCAAGTCGCGGCGGGTGGCGGCGACGAGTTTTTTCATGCGGTCGGTGTAGACGGCGGCGAGTGGCGCGGCGGTGTCGCTTTCGCCTTGGTACCAGAGCACGCCGGCGCAGGGCTGGCCGGTGGCGCGCAGGGAGAGCAGCATCGAGCCGTACTGGGAGGCGCCGCCGGATTTTTTGTGGACGGGATTCCACTGCTCCATGCTGGTGCCGCCATGCGCGATGCAGACGAGGCCCTGCGGCACGCCGGAGCGGGCGAGCATCTCGCGGGCGAAAAAGACACCGGCGCCGACGCCGCGTTGCGCGGTACGGCGGGCGTTTTCGGCCTGTTCCCGGGTGTGTTGCGCGCCGTCGTTGTGACAGGAGTCGGGAGACTCCATGCGGAGGTGGAGCGGGTCGGCCGCCTGGCGCCATTCGCGGCGCATGGAGAAGGCGCGGACGAGCGGATGCGGGCGGGCGGCGCCGCCATCCATGCGGCCGCAGCCTTCCATGTTGCTCTGGCCGGCGAGGAGCCACACGTCGCCGACGTAGAAAGAACGGATGCGGGCGACGGCATCATGCTGCGCGGGGTTGCAGACGAGGGTGAGGCGGTACGGACCGCCGGAGGGAATGCCGGCGAGCGTGGCGGTGAAGCGACCGCGGGCCGCTTCGCCGACGCGCTGTTTTTTCCAGCCGGGCACGGGACCGGCGGCGTGAGCGATGGTGGCGTAAACGGGGCCGGTGGCGCGCGTCTCGCCGCTGAGGTGCGCCGTGGCGCCGCGTTGTCCGATGCGTTGCAGGACCTGGCCTTCTGCGAGGCCGGAGAGAAGTTTCATGAGGTGCGGGAAGAGAAACGCGCAGGCTGGCAAAACGCGGCGGGGCGATAAAGCAGGAAAAAAAGAGCGGCGGCATTCACTGCCGCTGCGACGAGGCGCCGGAGCGCCTTCCCCCCCCCTTCATCATGCTCCGACATTCGCTGCAGCTCTCCGCTCTCCTTTTCGCTGCGCTTCATCTCTCGCAAGTATTCTGCCATTCGCCACACCTCCGTTTCCCGTTTCGCGTGCCGCATCCCTTCCGTGTTTCCAGCCTTGTCCAACACCCTGTTTGCTTCTTCAGCGGCAGTCCTGCCGGCACTTGTCCGGGCCGTCGGGATTTGCCGAATTTGCCGGACAATCCTGTGAAGACTTCTGCCACGTTTCATTTCCGGTTCGGCATGCCCGTCCGCTTCCAGAAGATGCAACCCCGTTTCTCCCGGGCCGGCAGCCGGACGGTCAACGGCCACCACCGGCAACCCGGAGAGGTCCCCGGCCCGGATGTCCTGATTATGCCGATACGCAGCCCTCCCATCCTTCTCCGCCAGGCGCCTCCTGCATGTGAACCTGCGGCTTAACTGCAATGCCCGAAGATTAACCTGAAAATCCTGGATAATAAAATCAGTCTCCGGAAGGGCCGGATAACCCGACCGGAGCGGTCTGTCGCGTATGGGCCGCCTCAATATTGGATATCCAGATTATTTAGGCCGATAAACGCTATATAATGGCAATATAATTGACATCAGGTGGCTTTTGGGAAAAGTAATCAATTTGAAAGAACTAAATTAACTAATTTGGTTAAATCATATTATAATAATCAAAAGTCATCCTTTTTGAGCTACTTCGAATCATTTTGGTTGTGGGCAGTACCAAAGTAAACTGGTCAACTGGCATCATGGATCATAATTGCGTATGCCCCCACCAGCAGCTTCCGGAAGCTGCCGAGCAACTTCGGTAGTGATCACAGGCACCAAAATGCACCCCGGATTATATATATTCCTGCCAATAATCAGCTATATCTGCACAAATGCCAGCATCAAAAGAATCATTAAGAATAATCTTGATCGACGATCATCTGGTGGTCAGCGGTCTTGTTGAGAATTTTATCTCCTCACTTGGCAACTATGCGGTCGTTGCCCGGGTCGTTGCGGATGCGGCTGCCCTGGAAGCAGTGGAGCGCCATAACCCTCACCTCGTGATCATGGAGCTCTCTTCTCCGACCAATTCAGCGCCTGACCTGCTTTGCCAGATTCGTCAGTCGCATCCGGATACGCGTGTCCTCATATTTTCCGGTGATTGTAGCCTCGAAACGGTGAGATTTGCGCTGGAAGCAGGTGTTCATGGCTATGTAAGCAAGACGGCATCTTTCTCTGAATTCCAGCAAGCGATCAAGACGATCGCGGAAGGGGGCATTTACTTTAGCTCCCTGATCAATGCTATAATCGTCAAAATCCTGCAAAACAGGATCGATTTCGATAGCAGGTCGCCTTTTCCACTCAGTCAGAGAGAATTGGGCATCCTCAGGCTCATGGCATCCGGATTGAGCACCAAGGAGATCGCCGCGAGTCTCGGAATCAGTCCTTTCACCGTCGCCAATCATCGGGCCAAGATCCGGAGAAAAACGGGTTTGCGAGGTGCCATCCAGCTCTCTCGCTACGCTGAACAAATTGGCCTGGTTCCGGCTCCATCGGCCGGGCCAAAACTGTCCGGAGAAGGAAAAGGGGAAAATCCGGTGACGCACGCGCTGCATTGGTACAGCGGCCATCAGGCATCGACGAATGAGGCCGAAAATCCGGCTGTTGCTGGACACGCAGCGACCTGCCCGGATCGTGCCGGGCATTATCGTACCTGAAACCGCTGTCGGCACTTCATCACAGCCATGTCACGATCGCTCCTTCCCGATTCTTTTCCCGGTTTGGCATACTGGCTCATGGTCACGACCAGGGTCGTCCACAGAAGCAGGACGGCCGGATTCCGGAAAGGAAACTCTACCCAGGCGTAGCATCCGGTCAGGATACATCCGGCAAGGCTCCAGCGGACCTGGGCATGGCCGTAGCGCAGCCCGCGCCAGAGGAGGCAAGCCGGTGGAATGATCAGAACGAGGCTACCGACAAGGCCGATCTCGGCCCATAATTCCAGCCAGTCACAGTGCGCGTGAAAAATACGCGTCGTGATCTCGTTTTTCCCGTTTCTGAGATAATCGCCCTGATAGGTGGGTATCACTTGTCCGAAGGTCCCCAGTCCCCAGCCGTACACGGGGCGGGCCTGCGCCACGCGCAGGGTATCCTTGATCAGTGGCCAGCGCAGGTCAGGATATCCCCCTTCCTCATAAAGTTTCCATTGTTCTGAAGTACGGGATCTTGCATCAGAAAAACTGGCTGCTCCTATGCCCAGGGCGATGCATATGCCGAGACCCAGGAGCAGAAGCGCGGCAAAGGCCAGATTACGCTCACGGCGCTGCTGTTCCCGGGAAGGGCGGAAACGGCACAGGAGCCATGCAAAGTATGCCAGTCCGGAAATGGCGAGAAGCGCCATGAGCACCATGCCTGAGCGTGATCCGGGCAGGGGAACCGATGTCGCAATGATCAACGCCAGCACGGCTCCGGGAAGCGCACGGTCCAGGCGCCCGCTCCCCTCGATCCATTTCTGCACTCCACCGAAGGTGAACCCGAGGGAGAGGGTCACCAGCAGCACGGCATAGGCCGACCAGTGGTTGCGGTAAATAAAACTGGCAAAATGATGTCTATAAGGGGATTGTACGAGCCCCATGATTTTTGCCGGATTCGTGAGATGAAAGTAAAAGCCGGCAAGGGTCAGCAGCACGCCGCTCACCAGCAGAATCTTCCACAGCAGGCGGACTGCCTGTTTTCCCGGTGAAACCTGCATGAGTGCGGCGCCCAGAAGCAGGGCGGACATCCATGGCTGGGCTGCCGCAAGGGTGGAAAGCCGGTCGATGGTTGCCGGGAGCCAGGGAATCCAGTTGTCGCGTTCAATCCACCCATCGAAACCTCGATTGACCGGAATCAGGCTCGGATTTGCGAGGCTGCAGGCGACAAGGATGGCAAATACAATGGCAGGCAGCCATGCCGTGACCTTCCAGCGACGCCTCTCCCGAAAGCTGGAAACCAGTGACAAGACTGCAGTAATCGCTGACAGGATCAACAAGATCGGGGGAGCCCAATCCACACGGCCACCAAATGCCCATGCCGCTCCCGCTACGACTACAGCTGTCAGAATGATTATCTGATATTCGGATAAGGAAATATGACCATTCTCAGACTGAAACGGTTGCCTCATTATTGTGATTATTTTTAATCCTTGGTCAAGGGTGTTAAGGAAATCATATTGCATTTCCGGACAGAGGAAGCCCGGTTACAGGATGCATGGCGGGTGCATCAATGCTCCCTTCATAAGCCGAGGCAAGGCAAGCGTTGAAAGGATGCTGCCATTCCGGGCAAGGCTGATAAAGAGCCTCGGGGCAAGCCGGGTGTAACCGGAAGTGATGGGGGCGAGGTGGTTGGCCTGGAGCCGCAGGGGCGCATTTCCTGTGCGCCCGTTCGCGGGATGAGGCTCCCGTGATCATCAACGGGCATGCCCCCGCCTGCCGGCCAGTTCCCGTCACTTCCGGTTATACTCCCGGCAAGCTATTCACAGGCAGGGCGGCGCTGATTGACGGATAGTCATAAAGTATCATTGAGGCAGCACTTGACTGATCAGTTTATATAGGCGGTTGGTATTATTTTTATACTATAAGGATATATTCCCCTTGCTGAGCCCTGCTAAACAGAACCAGAAATTTCGCGGTCATGGGATTATGCACACGATATCAGGAATCGTGTCCGCCTCTATTACGTGGCCTTACTATCACAACTTCAGATAATATCGATGTTCTACCGGAAGCAGAGTACAGAAGAGGACAGTGCGGGGCTTTTCAACAAAAGGCCAGCGCATCGGATTTCGACCTTGGTGGGCCGCAGCCTTTTGCCAGTTCATTGCATGGTAAAACAGTCTCTTCCCTGTCAACGGCTGTACCGGAGGTTGCCCGCGGACAGGCTGAAAACAGCCATCTGCTCGTCCGTCAGAGCATTTTTCCGATTTCCCTCATTGCCTTTACCCCCGCCAGCCGGCCTTCGGGCGACCGCATCAACAAAATCGACTGATATGAAAACAGCAAGAAACATGCTACTATTCGCAGGGGCGTTGATCTGCAGCTCTCCTGCTGTACTCCACGCCGCCACATCCGGGGAAATCGCCGCCACCGTGGCCACATGGCAGGAGTTGGGAGAGGCCGATTTTCAGGCAGCGATATCCGCATTCATTACGGCCAATCCGGATGATGCGTCCGCCATCGTCACCGCTGCGGTTACCGCCTTTCCTGCGAGAGCACCGGAAATCGTGGCTGCTGCCATTAGCGCTGCACCCACTCAGGCCGCCGCCATTACCACTGCGGCTGTGGCTGCGGTCGTCAAAGCGGGGGCGGATGTATCCGCCGTCACAGCCATTACAATTGCCGCCATCAACGCCGCCCCCGCCAGCGAAAAAGCCGCAATCGTCACTGCCGCTACCGCCGCCGCCCCTCTGTTCTCGGCCGACATTGCGAATACCGTCGCCGCACAAACGCAACCGGCCAACACCACGAGCATCGCTCCCGTTCCGTCGACTCCGACCATACTCTCTCCCGACAGGCTCTAACCGGCCCGCCCGGGAATAACCGCCAACCACTATCAAACCGGATGCGTCCGCGTCAGACAAAAGATGCATCCGGAAATCCGATGCCG
Source organism: Opitutaceae bacterium TAV5 (assembly GCA_000242935.3). Lineage (NCBI taxonomy): Bacteria > Pseudomonadati > Verrucomicrobiota > Opitutia > Opitutales > Opitutaceae > Opitutaceae bacterium TAV5. The sequence goes on along the minus strand of CP007053.1, from coordinate 6,776,347 downwards.
ATCCTGTTCCCGTAACAAGACACCGTGCTGACCGCACGCAGGCCCGCCCTGCCGCCTGCATTCAGGCGAGCTGTGCGCCGGCTCACTTTTCAAAATTCAAATCATTCCAGCATGCTTCAACTGACAGCCCGAGCGACTGCGGCCGCGTTTGTCGCCTTCATCGCACACGAATCCCTCGCTTTTGTCGAAATCGCCCGCGGTTCCCTGACAGCAGGTCTCACCGTATCCGCTGCGCACGATACGAATATCTTTGGCAACAACACCGAGCGTTCCGACGAGGTCTTCACGATAACCCCCGATCTCCAGTACACGCGCAATGTCGGCAAGATCTCCACATTGGCGTCGGGAGGGGTGAATATCATTCGTTTCTCCGATCACACCAACCAGAATTCCGAGGATCCCTTCGCCAACCTGAAATTCAATTACGATGGTGCCGACAAGGGATCTGCCCAGGCAGGTGTGGGCTACCGGCGCAGATCCGAAACCAATGACGCCGCCCTCACCCGCACCGAGTCCGACGACTGGCTGGCCGATGCGATCGTCAATTATTACTACAGTGAGAAACTCGGCGTGCGCACCAGGGCAGACCTCAGCTTCTCCCGGTCCAGGACCGATGGTTTCAACGATGTCGATCGCTGGGGCGCCGGTGTCGGGCTTCTCTACCGCTATTCGCCCAAGTTGACATTCGTTTCCGGATACGATTTCCGCACGACGGCGACACGCGACCGCCTCGCCGGCGCGGACAAGCCCGACAGCAGCGACCACCGTTTCTCGTTCGGCGCGGAAGGCGACCTCGCTCCCAAGCTCACCGGCTCCGCCAGCCTGGGTGCCACGTATCGCGATTTCGACGACGGTGATTCGAGCTGGCTGCCTTACGCCGGGATCGACCTCAACTGGGCTGTCCTGGAAAAGACATCTGTCTTTCTGACCATTTCGAGTGACTTCGATACCACCTCATCCGCGCAATCCAGCAAAAACCTCCGCACCGCGCTGGGTGCCCGTCAGGCACTGAGCGACCGTCTCTCGCTTGCCGGATCAATCGGGTACGAACACGTCAAATATTCGTCCAACGGCCTGATCGCCGGGCGCACGGACAAGATCGTCCCCCTTACCCTCGACCTGGATTACGTCGTCAACGAATACCTCTCCGTCAGCGCCGGTATCTCCTGGCGTCACAACAGCTCGGACCTGGATACCGCCGATTATGACCGGACTATCTACACGCTCCAGGCATCGGCACGTTACTGACCACACCCTCATCCGCCAGACAATGTATAAAAGGCTGGTTTCGACCCTCGGCATGATCGCTCTTGCCACTTCGGCCATTGCGGCGTCCCCTGACGAAGGCGACTCGTATCGGCTCTACCCGCTCGATTTGTTGCGCTTCGAGGTTTACGGGGAACCCGATCTGGCCACCGAGCTTCGCATTTCCGGCAATGGTGATCTCAACGTTCCCCTTGCCGGCAGTGTCCATGTGCAGGATCTCTCGCTGGCCCAGGCGCAGGAAAAGATCGCCCGGATTTACCAGGATTCGGAAATTTTCATCCGCCCGCGGATAAGCCTGCGCGTGGTCGAATATAGCAAGAAAGAGGTCTCTGTGCTCGGTCAGGTTGGCAAGCAGGGGAAGATCGAACTCCCGCCCGAGTCCTCCGCTATTTCTATCGTCGAAGCCATCACGGCGGCCGGCGGTTTCACCCGTATTGCCAAAAGCGATGCGGTGCGTGTCACCCGGCGCCAGCTCGGCGACGGGAACGAAACCCGGCTTACCATCAACGTCGAAACTCTCCTCCGCGGTTCCGGTGGCGATGTTTTCATGGTCCGCCCGGGGGACGTCATCTTTGTCCCGGAGCGCCTGTTCTAACCACTCCCGGCATGGCTGAAATCCCTTTCACAAAAACGGGGCCGGACACCGGCCCGTTGCATCCCCGGCCCTCCGCTCCGCGCAGTGAGCCGCCCTTTGAAGGCGGCTCGCTGCCTCGGCTGGATATCCGGCAGATTCTGCTCTGCATCCGGGAGCGATGGATTGTTTCCACATCCCTCGCCACCCTCGTGTGTGTCCTGCTCGGCGTCTGGTTGCTCAAGCAACCCAAGGTGTTTCAGGCCAGCGCCACCCTTCTGGTCGGCCGCATCGAAAAAGTCCTGGGCAATGAAATCACCAATGTCGTGGATGACAGCGTTGGCGGTTCGAAAAACGATCCCGCATTCGACACGCACCTCGCCCAGATCACCAGTCGCGAAATGATCCAGCGGGTTGTCGCCTCGTTCAAGCCCGAGGAAAAAGCCCGCATCCTCGCGCCCTGGCTCGACAAGGATGCCCCGCCCTTGTCGGACAGCCAGACCGACGCACGCCTCGCTTCGCTCATCGCTGACAACGTCGGCGTAGTCCGCCAGGGCTCCACCTTCCTGGTCCGGGTCAGCTACAAGCACCGTGAGCCGGCTGTTGCGGCACTCGTCGCGACCCGCTTCACCGAGTGCTACATCGTGTACCTGATGGACCGGAATACCTCGAGCAACGATTCTGCCATCTCCTTTCTCCGCGAACAGACCGAAGACCTGCGCAAAAAGGCCGAAGCCTCCGAACGCGCCCTCCAGGCTTACCGGGAAAAAACCCGCATGGTCTCTCTGGAGGAGAGTCAGAACATCGTCGTTGACCGCATGAAGGCCATCAGCAGCGCCCTGACCGAAGCCCAGGTGGCCCGCTTCGCAATCAACGCGCGGCTCCAGCAGGCGGAGTCCATCATCTCAAAAAACAGCGATCCTCTCGAGCTGGCCTCGGTAACCGAATTTTCCTCCCTCGCCTCCGTCCAGAGCCAGCTCGACGGGCTCATCGCCAAAAAAGCTGTCATGTCCGAGAAATACGGACGCCGGCATCCCGCCATGGTCGAGCAGGAACGCTCCATCCAGGCATTGGAAAAGCTGCGCGGCGACCTGGTCCGCGCGGCTCTGTCCACCCTTCGCAATCAGCGCGAAAAGGCCGTGGAAAATGAACGCCAGCTTCAGGAGAAACTGGCCGATGCGGAAAAAGCCAGTCTCGGCCTCGACAGGCTGGCAGTCGAATACAACGTCCTGCGGCGCGAAGCCGAGACCAACCGGGCCACCTATACCCAGGTCCTCGGACGTCTCAACGAGACCTCCCTCACCGCACAGTTGGGCAACTCCAACATCAAAATATCCGAACGCGCCCAGATCCCGACTTTCCCCATCGAACCCGACCCGAAAAAAATCTTCCGCGCACTCGGCTTCCTGGGTCTGTTGATCATCATCGGATACCCGGTCGGGATGGAACTCATCTTCAACCGGGTCAAGACATGGACGGATGTCGAAAGGTACATTGGTCTCCCTTTGCTTTCCGAGTTTCCTGTCCTGAAAAAACTGCCCGACGACAAGCTGAACCATCTTGTCCTGCAGGATACGGATCCCGATGCCGGCGAAATCATCCAGACTCTCTACTCCCAGCTCAGGTTGAACTCCCGGCTCGATGCCCCCAAGACCCTCATCGTCACCTCCACCGTGCCCGGCGAAGGCAAGAGCTTTGTCGCCAGCAACCTTGCTACCGCCTTTGCGGCTCATGGCATGCGTACCCTGATTATAGATGGAGACCTGCGCCGCCCGGTCCAGCATCGCCTGGCCGGTGCGCCCAATACGCATGGCTTGCTGCGCTGGCTGGACAAGGGCGGCAGATCCGACGGTCCCCTTGCCGGTGATCCGGATCTCGGTCTGCTCCGCCCTGCTCCCAACCTGTTTGTGCTTCGTGCTGGAGGAATAAGCCGCCGGATCAGTGAATTGCTGGAAAGCAAAAAGCTGAAGGCGCTCATCGAGCAGGCCCAACGGGAATTTGATATCCTGCTCATCGACACTCCACCCGCCGGCATTTTTCCCGATGCGCTCAGTCTGGCGCCCTTTGCCAATGAACTGATTTATGTTGTCCGTTTCAATTATGTATCCCGCCCGCAAGTACACCGGGTGACGGAGCGTCTCCGGTCGACGGGCCTGGAGTTGCCCGGCATCGTCCTCAACATGATGCCATCGGGGCGCGGAAGCTCCGGCTACTATTCCGGTTACGGATACTACGGCTCCAGATATTATGCCTCCTATTACAAGGAGGAGCAACTGGCGGGGCAGAGTGGCTAAAACACGGCATCCATGGTAGCGGCAATTCCAGTAACCAGGGCGAACCGGAGCGCATCCGGAACCGGGAAAGATCTTCGGTCCGGAAGGTCTTTCGCTGGCTTGGCTTCGGAGCAAAGGTTGATGGTCGATATCTTCGGCCGTGCCGCCCGGGTTGCCGGCATTCCTCCCTCGGTCGGCAAAATTTACGGCGTACTCTTTTCATCCGCCTTGCCTCTTTGTCTGCAACAGATCGCGGACCGGCTGGATCTCGGCAAGGGTTCTGTCAGCCAGGGTCTGCGAGTCCTCCGGTCGTGGGGAATTATATGCCTGGCAAAACAACAGCACGACAAGCGGCGCATCTACTTTGAACCTGCCCCCGAGGGGCGACAGTTGATCGACCGCATTCTCACCGACCGGCTTTTGCCCGGATTGGAAAAGTGGAATGCCGCCATCAATACACTTGCCGGATATGGTGACCCTTCCCGCCGGGGAAGCCACCGGACAGATCAGGCAATGATTGAGGAACGCCTGCAAACGCTGCGGACGTGGCCGGGGCAAATCAGGACTCCCGTGACCGCGGCCATTCGTCCGCGCACTTGACTATTTCATGCGGCTTATACCGCGCATCACAGTTTTTTCATCGAGAAATTACGTCCGGGGACGTGACGGGGCGAAGCTCGGAAGAATTCCGTGCGAAGCCCCGTCGGGGCGACGGAGCGCGGCAGCGCGACGATGGCATCGCCGGAGGCGATGGTCCGGAGGACCGACTTTGGGCGGGTGCCCTTCGGGCGGCCAAAGTCGCAACATGGGCAAGGATGCCCATGCCACGTCACGGGCTTCCGCAGCCCGTGTTTCACACCTGCAGAGGCGGCGCTGCGCGCCGTCCACGGCCAGGATGGCCGTGCCACTTCATGGAGAAAACGCGGATCGCGCATGGATGGGGAGGCAACACGCTGCATCGCCGGAGCGGCGGTCTGGAGACCGCCGCTCCTTTTTATGACACGCCTGACATTAGCGGTTAAAAACTGAACTTCAGATCCTCCCTGTCATGGCACTACGCATCCTTGTTACCGGCGGAGCCGGCTTTCTCGGTTCCCACCTGTGCGAACGCCTTCTGGCCGATGGTCACGAAGTGATCTGTCTCGATAATTTCTTCACGGGGAGAAAGACCAACATCACCCGCCTGTTGGCGAACCGGCGGTTCGAACTGGTGCGCCACGACGTGATCGATCCGTTCAAATTCGAAGTGGACCAGATTTACAATCTGGCCTGCCCGGCTTCTCCGCCACATTACCAGTACAACGCGATCAAGACAGTCAAAACCTCCGTCATGGGGGCGATCAATTGCCTGGGATTGGCCAAGCGTACCCGCGCCCGTATTTTCCAGGCCAGCACGTCGGAAGTTTATGGCGATCCGTCCGTCCATCCCCAGCCGGAGAGCTATTGGGGTAGCGTCAACCCCGTCGGTCTCCGCTCCTGTTATGATGAAGGCAAGCGCTGCGCCGAGACGCTATTCATGGATTATCACCGCCAAAACAAGGTCGATATCCGCATCGCCCGCATCTTCAACACCTACGGTCCCCGCATGCATCCCGACGACGGACGTGTCGTATCCAATTTTATCGTGCAGGCCCTCCGCGGCGAGAACCTGACCCTTTACGGTGACGGCACGCAGACGCGTTCCTTCTGTTACGTGGACGACCTGATCGAAGGTTTTGTCCGGCTGATGAATCAGGATGCCGTCACCGGCCCGGTCAATCTCGGCAATCCCGGTGAGTTCACGATGCTGCAACTGGCCGAACACGTTCTACGCCTGGTTGGCGGCCCCTCCCGCATTGTCCATCGTCCGCTCCCGCCAGACGACCCGCGCCAGCGTCGTCCCGACATCACCCTGGCGCAAAAGCACCTGAACTGGCAGCCCTCCATCCCGCTTGAGGACGGCTTGGAACGCACCATCTCCTACTTCCGCCAGGAGCTGCAACTGCCCCCCGACACCTGTCCCCCGACTACCAACTACCAGCCTGTACAGTTATGATGTAGATTCTCCTGTTGCGTCCCCCGATCTCTTGAATCCAAAAACGGAGGAAGAGCAACGTCGGCTGCTCGACCACGTTCGTGCGCTCGGATTCAAGGTAACGCACGACCTGGTCAAGACGATGAAGGTCAGTAGAGAGTGACCCGCAGAATAGCCCGACAAGGCGAACAAGAAATTTTCTTTTTCAGGCCAGTCAAAAGGAGACAAACCTATAACTTTGATATTTTTGAGTAGATTGAAAATGGTCGAGTAGGCAAGGAGAGGGGGATTTGACCTGCTAAAAATGTCAAAAGTATAGTTTTGGCCCCATCGAATTTGTCAGGTTCGCAACCATATGGAATAAGGAGGCCGTATTATGAGTGACGACAGTAAACAATTCATCACAGCGGCAGTGATCCACGGTTTTGCTGTTGCGCATGCTGGAACCGCTGCAGCTTTATCCCAGACTTTGATCGGCGACGAGGCTGCATTGACAGCACTCACGATTACAATGATAATCGTCATCAGCCGCGTAAACGGGAAGGAGTGGGGCGTTGGCGAAGGACTTGCACTGATTGGAACGATGGCTGGCTACTATCTTGGCACTCGAGGGCTTGTCTTCCTCGTGAAGTGGATTCCCGGAATCGGTAACGCCGCAAATGCTATTGCAACCTTTGGTGTGACAGAGTTGCTTGGTTGGACTACCTACCTGCTCGTTCGGAAGGGACGCAATCCCAAAAACGTTTCAAAAGCAGAGGCAAAGGCCCTTAGTCGTGAAGCCCGGGAACTGCGCCAGCGAATGAAGGCAATGGAGGAGCGCCTGGAGAAGATGTCGTCCTCAGACAAAACTGAATACAAGCGTATAATTACGACTCTCAGGGACAGAGATATCTCTGAAACTAGGCGAGCGGAGCTCATCGATGAACTAGAACGATTGCTTGCGAGGTACTGAGGATGCACAATGCCTGAGCCGCTTCAGAATCTGTTGGGATTCCTGTTCTTCAGTGTTATCCTCGGATTACTGCCGTTGGCCCTCACTCTTTTGATCGGTAAATGGATGAGGGCGGAAGTAACCGTTCGCGACGTGCTCAAGATGGGGCACTTGTACTTCTTCTCAGTGTGCGCTTCTGCAACCACGCTGCACCTTGTCCTCTGCAGTTTGTCTTCACACACACACAGTCTATATCATTCTGCATTGAGTATTATCCTTGGTGGCATTCTCGTCCTCAATATCACCTTTGCAGCGAGCGCTTTCGGTTTCGCCATGACATGTCAATTGAAGGCTCCTGTTCAGAAGATACATCCGGATTTCGGGCAAGCATCCATTGTCACGGCAATAGTCGCTCTAGTTGCTGGTTGCGTAGGGAATTTGACCATGTAAGCAGGATGCAGGACGACCTCGAATAACGTGTGGATAAACTCTGCCAGTGAAGGCCATGTTAGGCAATTTCTTGGAAAGGGAGTTCCCTTCGGAGCTTTAGCCCAAGTCACCCGGTTCCCGGTCCTTCCACTCCTCACGGTTCGAACTAAGGCTCCGAACTACGCTAACCTGTTACCGCTTGGAGGCAGAGAGTTTTAGTCTGATACATGAATAAATAGCAAGAAACCTCTATTATATGGCTATACCGGAAAAATATAAAAAAATCATTAGTAGCGGAGTAATCGCATCCTTGGCAGCCGGCCCCCTCGGCGCTTTTTCCGGACCATTTGATGCTGGTGCAATAGCAGGCATATGGACGACAATGTTCATATCCATTGCAAATAAGTCGGGTCACATGGTAGATTCTGCTTTTGCCAAGAAATTCATAAGCACAATCGGAACCGGATTTGTGGGCTACTACGGTGGCTGTAAGGTTGCGACATGGATTTTTCATCTGATACCGGGGGCAGGCACCTTAGCTGCTATGGGTATTAGTACAGTAATGAATGGGATTTTTACCCTCAAATTTGGATCAGCAGTAGCAAGTTTGATGAATAAAAATGATTTTGATGTTGATGATGCTGCTCAGGCTGCTTCAACCGTTTTATTAAGCCTCTGTACGGTTCCGACTTTAGGAGAATGGAAGGAGTTGATATACATAAAAAAGGATGCGTAATGTTTCGATATATAGGCGAAGTTTGGAGATCAGGTAATCACACAAGAGGGACGCATATGGGATCAAAAGTGCCTTCGTGTGCTTCTCTACGAAAGCGATCTGCGTTCGGCTTGCCTACCTCACGACTATAATCTCATGCATTATTGCCCATCGGTGGTGGAAGGAGAGGTGATCGTCATCCACGGTCGCGACCATTCCCAACTTCAATGTGCGCACAAACGCCTCAGCCTCGAAACTCGACTGCGTATCGATGTGCCAAGTCTTGGCGTGCTGCGTCATCCTATGGAATTATCGTGGAAGCAGACCCTGAAATCTGTGGGAGGCCTGCTGGCATGGCGACTGCGAGGGCCTCAGCATTTTCCGTACAGCGTCCAGCGTCCGTCTCAATCAACGAAGAATTCATAGCCGTGGGCCCTCATCCAGTCACTCTCATCCTCGAACCCGGCCGCGCCGAGAAAAACTACTGGCGCGACCTCTGGCGCTACCGCGAACTCTTTCAGGTTCTTGCTTGGCGCGATATTTCCGTCCGCTATAAGCAGACCATCATCGGTGTCGCCTGGGCCTTGATTCGCCCATTCCTGACGATGGTCGTTTTCACGATCATTTTCGGGAAAGTAGCCAAGCTCCCCAGCGAAGGCGCCGCCCCCTACGCCCTCATGGTCTTCGCCGGCATGCTGCCTTGGACCTTCTTTGCCACCGCCCTTTCCGAGGCATCCAACAGCCTCGTCTCCAGTGCCAACCTTATTAGCAAAGTCTATTTCCCCCGCCTCATCGTCCCCACCGCCACTGTCGTCGTTGCCTTTGTCGATTTTCTCATCAGTTTCGCCATCCTTGCGGGGATGATGCTGTGGTATCAATTCCTGCCCGGATGGCAGATTTTCCTCCTCCCCGTTTTCGTGCTTCTCGCCTTTGCCGCCTCGCTCGGCCCCGGTCTCTGGATCACCTCGCTCAACGTCAGATACCGCGATTTCCGCTACGTCATTCCCTTCCTTGTTCAGTTCGGCCTTTATGTCTCTCCGGTGGGTTTTTCCTCCTCCGTCATCCCTGAAAAATGGCGTCTCCTCTATTCCCTCAACCCAATGGTCGGCGTCATTGACGGCTTCCGTTGGTGCATTCTTGGACACGATGCTGCATTCGATCCGCGTTCGTTCGGCATTGGCATGATTGTGACAGCCTTCTTCCTGTGGCTCGGCATCCGCCAGTTCCGCAAGATGGAGAAAAGCTTCGCGGATCTGATTTGAGGGAACTCCTGAAGATTTTTTTACCGCGAAGGACGCCAAAGGCACCAAGCAATCAAGACTCAGATAATATTCTCAATCAATTTACATACAATAAATTATGAAAGATAAATGGTTCTTTTTCTGATCTTCGTATCCTTCGCGGTTAATTTTTAGAGCCGCCCTTGAGACAATCCAGTTTTTCCAAATCCAGTCGTTCATGAGTGACACCGTCATCTCCGTCGAAAATCTTTCCAAGCGCTACCTGGTCGGTCACGAGGGGCCGCGGGAACGCTACCACGCCTTGCGCGACACCCTTGTCCGCCACGGGAAAAACTTCACCCGCAAGGCCCTCGATATGATGCGTGGACGCCAGATCGTCCAGGGTGACGAGATCGAGGAATTCTGGGCGCTGAAGGACGTTTCCTTCGAGGTCAAGCGTGGCGAGGTGCTCGGTATCATCGGCCGCAACGGAGCAGGGAAAAGCACCCTGCTCAAGATTCTCTCCCGCATCACCGAACCGACCGAAGGCCGTGTCACCCTGCGCGGGCGAGTGGCGTCGCTCCTGGAGGTCGGCACCGGTTTCCATCCCGAACTCACTGGGCGGGAAAACATCTTCCTCAATGGCGCCATCCTCGGTATGGCGCGAGCAGAGATTAAATGGAAATTCGACGAAATCGTGGATTTCGCTGGCGTGGAGAAATTTCTGGATACGCCCGTCAAACGCTATTCCTCCGGCATGTATGTCCGCCTCGCCTTTGCCGTGGCAGCCCATTTGGAACCGGAAATTCTCGTCATAGACGAGGTGCTGGCGGTGGGGGATGCCGAGTTTCAAAAGAAGTGCCTAGGCAAAATGCAGGATGTGGCAAAAGGGGGGCGCACGGTTTTGTTTGTGAGCCATCAATTACAAACATTAAGGCAGCTGTGCAAGGAAGGCATACTTCTTCATTCTGGCACTATTTCCCATATCGGAACGATTCACTCTTGTATAGGCTGCTATTTAGGGGATGCCATCAATGATTGTCGTAAGATACAATTTGAAAAGGAGAGCAACAGGCCATGTATTGTTGGGGTGTCAATTGATCGAACGAAAGCCCGTAGAGGAGATATAGATATATCAATTGATTATGTTTCTCCGTTTAGTGATTTCGCACCTGTCCCAGGAGTTGTTTTAACTTCTTCGTCTGGCGATCCAGTCTATGGTTCCAATTTGCGGATGCACCCAACCGTGGAAAAATTGAAAGGAGGACTGTGTGGAACAATTCATTTCAAATGCCATAAGATGCCCTTGCTTCCTGGCCGATATCGAGTGTCTGTATGGCTGGGAGAGTGGCATCAAGATCATGACCAAAAAATTGATGCATTGGAATTCTCCTTCAAGGAGGACACTTCTCCCTCTCTTTCACCTCCTTCATCAGTCATTGGATACATTGATGCTATACCAAATTGGTCAATTGAATAGGCTATAGTAAATTTCAGCTCAGCATATGCCGATCGACTACACTCATTCCCGAAATCTTCACACGCAGAAGGGTCCACGGACTGCTTTACCAGCATTGTTTGGCCCCCATATGCCCTCCAGCCTGCTGGATGTAGGCTGCGGACTGGGGACATGGCTCCGCGCGGCAATCGACATGGGAATCACAGACTATCAAGGTTTGGATGGGGTACCAATTCCGGGAAGCACCTTGCTATTTCCGAAAGAACACTTTTTTTGTCAAGACCTCACACAGGCTTGGAATCTGGGCAGGAAATTTGATGTCGCGCTCTGCCTGGAGGTCGCGGAGCATTTGGATGAAGCGCATGCGGAGACACTGGTCTCCTCACTAACGAAGCATTCCGACAAAATCATCTTTTCCGCCGCGTGCCCTGATCAGCCGGGGCAGCATCATGTCAATTGCCAGTGGCCAGTTTATTGGCAACAATTATTTAATCGGCATGGATTTGCATGCTCGGATGATGTGCGGTGGCTGATCTGGACCCATGGAGATATTGAGCCTTGGTATCGGCAAAATATTTTTGTGGCTATTCGTGATGCTAATCTCGCCGGACACGAAAAAAGGATACCATCGGTCATTCATCCGGCTATGCTTCCCATGATCAAGTCGAACCAAAAACTAAAGGAGCACACCTTTGCTATCGAACATGGACGGATGCCGGTTGGGTGGTATGTAACGACGCCGTTGCAGGCGGCAGTTGCAAAACTTAAAAGGAAACTGATGTATGATCGTGTCCCCATATCTCATCAATAGTAAAAGGCTTGGGAGTGCCTAATAGTTTCCGATTTCCGAAATTCTCTGTATTTTCATTTTAGCTACCAGCTTCCGATCCATGGACCTCTCCGTTATTATCTGCACGCACAATCCCCACGAGGACTATCTTCGCCGTGTTCTGTCAGCGCTCGACAAACAGACCCTATCCAAAGACCGATGGGAATTGCTCCTTATCGACAACGTTTCCAAAGAAGCACTTGCAGGGAAATGGGATCTTTCCTGGCATCCCCACTCCCGTCATATCCGTGAAGACGAACTCGGCCTCACTCCCGCCCGCATACGCGGCATCAGTGAGTCAAAAGGAAACCTTCTTGTGTTTGTGGATGATGACAACGCGCTGAGGTTTGATTACCTTGATAAGGCGCTAAGCTTAACCAAGAGTCATCCTAATCTTGGCATATTCGGAGGAAGCTGCAAAGGCATTTATGAATCACCTCCCCCAAGCTGGTTTGAACGCCACAAAGGCTGGGTTGGCGTGCGTGACATAATGGAACTCAGGTGGTCTAATGATCCATTGCATGCTGCAAGTACACCCATTGGCGCCGGAATGGCCATTCTAAGATCCGTCGCCGTCTTGTGGGTTGAGGAAGTGACAAAAAACCAAGAAAGATCGGGGCTTGGTCGGAAGGGAAATAGCTTAATGAGTGGCGAGGATATCGATATGGCATATTCAGCTTGCCGGAACGGCTATGGGAAAGGTGTTTTCCCGGAGCTGGAGCTTGATCATATGATTCCTCAACAGCGCTATACAATTCCCTACATGGAGAAACTTATTGAAATGGCAGCATATTCGAAAGCGATCCACCATAAAGTGATCGGATTACCCTCCCCAGAGCCGCAAAAAGGGAAATTCCGGGTAGCTTTGCGTAAAACAAGAGCGTTCCTTACTGGAGATGTGGATCGTCGCCTTTGGGAGGCGTGGCAACTTGGATTGTGCAAAGCCCACAAAAAGTTTAAGTCTTCCCGGCCTTATGCATAACCCGCATGAATCATGTCTCCATGTCAGGGTAAACGGCGCCGATTCCCGGAACAATCAATTGGTTGTTTTCTCACTTCTCCAAGCCGGATAACTTCCGATATAGATGGAAATAATGATGTGGTTCGTGTGCGTATGACGACATTGGATGATTTCTGTGCATCAAAATTCAGTTTGAAAATTGTTGATCTGGTTAAGATTGATACTGAGGGATATGAGGTTGATGTTCTGAATAGCGGGAAAATGTTTTGAGTGAATTTAAACCTACGATTTGGGTGGAAATATCGGATGATAATTATCGGCAATGTAATGATATACTTAAGGGCTTGGGATATGGGCAAATTGGTGATCCGAAAGGAGGAAGCGATAATTACATGTTTCTGTTAAGCCTCCGAGGCTCTTTTCTGATTTGAGGTCAAGGATTTACCGTAGTCTTGATTGAAGACGTTTTTCTGAAATGTGGAATTTCGTATCAAAATAATTTCCATGCACATTTGCTTAGTCCCGGGAAACTTTCCCACCCGTTCCGCAACCTTCATCCGCGAACACGCGCTGGGGTTAATCCGGCGCGGGCACCGAGTTACAGTGCTGAGTTCCGGACCAGGAGAGGGGATTTCGGCGGCGGAACTGGAAGAGCTGAGCATCCAAGGGATTGCGATGCCGGTATGTAAAGGGCTTTCCGGCAACAAACTTCGCAAACTCGGCCAGTTGGTCGGATTACTGTGCCGAAAACCGTCGACAATCCGTTGGCTGAGGCTATCCCCACCTTGGCACGATCCAGGGGCTGTTTCCGCAATTTTCCAGAGCGAAGCATTAGCGAAGCTAGCACCAGATATCATCCATATTCATTTTGGAACTTTAGCCCGACAACTACACCGGATCGGTTTCCAGAGACCGGTGGTCGTAACTTGGCACGGCTACGATGCGAACATGGCGCCCCGTTTTTGCGGAGAGGGCATGTTTCGTGATCTGTTCCAGGCGGGGTGGCGGCATACAGTGGGGTCTGATTTCATGCGGCGGCGCTTGATCAATCTGGGGGCGGAAGAGGCGTACCTCTCACAGATTCCCATGGGAATCGATCTGGCCGCTTTTCCATATTGGGAAAAAAATAGGGAAGCAGGGACGCCCCTGCGAATGCTTTCGGTGGGAAGGCTGGATGAAATGAAGGGGCATTGCCATCTTATCCAAGCGGTGACAGAATTACGTGAGGAGGGGTTGGATATTATTCTCAGGATCGTGGGTGAAGGATATTTACGTGGAGATTTGATGGCCCAAATCATACAGAGTGAATCGAATGACCATATTCAACTGCTTGGTGCGCTGACCTCCGTTGAAGTTTCAAAGGAAATGGAGAGCGCACATCTGTTCGCTTTGACCGGAGTGGTCGCTTCCACTGGCAGGGTGGAAACGCAAGGGGTGGTTTTTGCAGAAGCCCAAGCAAGTGGCTTGCCGGTGATAGGATCCTCTATTGGAGGAGTGTCCGAGAGCTTGATTGACGGAGAAACAGGCCGCTTGTGTCCACCTGGTGATGTAGCGGCGATCAAGGAAGCGATCCGATTTTTCGAGAGAAATCGTGAACTGATTCCCGAATTCGGCCGGCGTGGAAGATCATTTGTAGAAAAATATTTTTCGATTGATGGAATGCTGGATGCTTTCGAATATTTATATCAAAAGCAGATAACGTCATGCTGACTTGGCCACTCTCACCGTGGCGGCCGACCTTCGTTTTCAACTGGCGGCTTTTCCGCATGCTTTGTCGCTTCGGCGGATTTCTCTTCTCTAAATTGGCGAAGATCGTACACCTGCCCGATCTGGAAGAAACAGGGAAATTTGCGACCATTTTTAGGAATGCCGGAGCATGAAGATTATAGCTCGCATCACTGCCGCCTCCAAAGACCTCAAAAGAAAAACTACGGCAATGTGGCAGGAAGTGAAGGAGTTCAGGCAGGCAATATAGAATACCAAGCTCATACTGCTATTTCGTCTCACAGGGTAGAATTAGGGAACCAGAATGAACAAAGAATACTCCAATTCAAAACTCTCAGCACACAACTTCCTGCCTCTTGGCTTATAATTTATCACTCATGCCTCAGTCTCTTTTCCGTATTATAATCCTTTGCTATAATACGGAAAAGTATGTGATCGAGACGATCTAGAGTGTCTTGGATCAGGCCTATTCGAACAGTGAAGTCATCATGATTAATAATGGCGCCTAATTTCCAACCAATCGAAACTTTCATGAATATTACCATCATAGGGCTCGGCTATGTGGGTTTACCGCTTTCACTGACTTTTGCTGAAGCAGGCGTTGCCGTCACCGGACTCGATATCGATCCGGAAAAGACAGATAAGCTGAATCAGGGGGAAACCTACTTCAAGCACATTCCGTCTCCCCGTATCCGTGCGGCGGTGGATTCCGGACATTTCCGCGCATCTACGGATTTTTCCGAAGTGGCCAAGGCGGACGCGGCCATCATCTGTGTACCGACTCCTCTCAACAAATACCGCGAACCAGATATCTCCTATGTATTGAATACCGGACGCGCGATTGCGCCGCATCTGCAGCGGGGAAGCCTTGTTGTGCTCGAATCAACGACCTATCCGGGCACCACGGAAGATGAACTGCGCCGCGTTCTCGAAGAGGGGAGCGGGTTGAAAGCTGGAACAGATTTCCACCTAGCCTACAGTCCCGAGAGGGAGGACCCTGGCAACCCCGACAGCCAAGTCAAAATCATCCCCAAGGTGGTCGGCGGCTACACATCTGCCTGCCTTGAAAAGGCGAAGGCACTCTACTCCCGTGCCGTGGATCAGGTGGTTCCGGTGTCATCCTGCCGGACGGCCGAGGCCACCAAGCTGACTGAAAACATCTTCCGCTCCGTCAACATCGCCTTGGTGAATGAATTGAAGGTGGTCTATGCCAAGATGGGAATCGATATCTGGGAGGTCATCCATGCCGCCAAGACCAAGCCCTTCGGGTTCATGCCCTTTTATCCCGGACCAGGCCTTGGCGGACACTGCATCCCGATCGACCCATTTTACCTGACCTGGAAGGCGAGGGAATATGGTCAGAATACGAAATTCATTGAATTGGCGGGGGAAATCAACACCGCCATGCCTGGCTATGTTGTGCAGCGTGTTACGGAAGCACTCAACCACGAAGGCAAGGCCCTGAAGGGTACCCGTATTCTGCTGCTAGGGTTGGCCTACAAGCCGGATGTCGAGGATGACCGTGAGTCACCCAGCTATAAACTGATCCAATTGCTGGAGGAGCAGGGGGGGGTCGTCAGTTATCACGATCCCTACATTCCGGTGATTCCGTTGACACGTGAACACCCGGAATACGCTGGTCGCCGTACAGTCGTTTTTGAGCCAGGTTATGATCTTTATTTGATCGCTACCGCCCACCATGAATTCAGGGATTACGATTTTCGTGGCCTCAACGCACCGGTTGTCGATACCCGCGGATTTCTGCAAAATTCTCCTGAACGCTACTACCGGGCATGAACAGTGCTAACATGGACCGTTAGTGATTTCCATTTTTCCATTTAATGAAAATGCTCATCGATATCATTGCTGGTGCCCGCCCAAATTTTATGAAAATAGCGCCTATTATCTCAGCGCTTGATGTCCACATAGCCAACGGGAACAAGCTCAACTATGGGCTCATCCACACCGGTCAGTATTATGAATAAATCCACAAACATGAAAATCGGCTATACTAATCGCGGTTATGCTCAAACTCGAAATATTGCGTACGCCGCCGCACATGATGTGAGACATGTCCGTGACTTGTTTTCGATCTTACGGAAACTTAGGCGCCATTACTCGATGGCACTGCAAAGCTTCGCACTGCCAGTGGGGGGGGGAGTGCAAGTTGTTCATACCTTCAACTCAGTGGTGCTTGGCGGAAGAAGCTGGGCTGTGACATATGAGACAACATTGCCTCGTTCCAATCGCCTGCCAAAATTTCTCATAAAATTGGCTTGGGGACGTTTATCAAAACCCCAATGTCTCGGTATTTTAGCCTTATCGGAGTGCGCCCGCCAAAGACTCATCACTGATTTGGACACGAATATCGCCAAAATGGACGCATGCACGCGGGCGGCGATACGCGCCAAGATAAGAGTGCTCCACCCACCACAGGATATTTTGATAACGGCTGATAAAAAAGAGTTCGCAGGGCCACTGCGGCTGGCGTTGGTGGGACATGATTTTTACAGAAAGGGTGGACTAGAGGTGCTTCTGGCGTTGGACAGGCTGGCGACTGAAGGCGCGGATATTCATCTTTCGATCGCCGGAAAAATGACAGCTGGAGATTACGCTAGCCGGGCCGGGACCGCTGAAGAGGCACATGCCCGTGAATTAATTCACAAAAATCAAGATCGAGTGAATGTGATGGGACCACTGCCGTGGGGAGCCGTGATGAATCTGCTGCAGCGCAGTCACTTGCTCTGTCTACCTACATGGGGCGACACCTACGGCTATTCCGTACTGGAGGGCCAAGCCGCGGGATGCCCTGCCATCACTATTAATCTGCGGGCACTGCCCGAAATCAATAATGAAGAGTGTGGCTGGGTAATCCCAGTACCGAAGCTTCCCAATGGCGATGGCGATCACGATACAAAAGAAAAGCGAAATCAGTTTCGCGCACTTTTAGTTGAAGGACTGATTCGGGCTTTGCGGCAAGCGTACACGGAGCGTCCCCTGCTCCGGCAAAAAAGTATTCGTTCTCTGGAACGAATCCAAAGAGAACATAATCCAGCACGCCATGCCGAAATTCTACAGTCCATGTATCGTTTGGCCATCATTGGGATGAATTCATCGCGACCTGCATGATAAGAATTTGCCTCTCCTAAGCCTGCTCAAGAAACCCTGTGAAGACCTCACATGCAGCCAATTAACCACTTGGCTTCCATGGCCAAGAGCTTGTGATTACAGTATGCTGCCCCGGCGCTTCATTGCATGAGTTGCTCAGAGTATTACCGTCCCATGATTTCAATAGTAATACCAAATTATAACAAGGGGAAGTTCATATCCGAAACCTTGGACTCCCTGATATGTCAAGATTATAATGACTGGGAGGCGATCGTGGTGGATGACTGCTCTACGGATAACTCTCACTCTTTGATCGCCCACTATTGCTTAACTGACTGCAGAATCAGGAACTTTTCGACAATTAATGGTCCCCGAGGTGGCTGCGCGGCTCGCAACATAGGGATAGAGAATGCCAAAGGCACCTATATCATGTTTCTGGATTCCGATGACTTATTGACGTCCATCTGCCTGGAAAGACGAGTTGGGAATATCGAGAAAAGCCAGGATGACTTTCAGGTTTATCCCGCCGGAACTTTTTATAAAACAATTGGAGACAGCGAGTCGGTATGGGCCCCCAAGAAGGGAGATGATCACCTCCGAATGTTTCTCAGACATAATTTACCTTGGACCATCACATCCGGCATATTCCGATCTGATCTCATCAAAAGAACCGGGAGATATGACGAAGAGCTCAAGCGCCTTCAAGATGTAGAATTTCACTCAAGGATATTATTCGGAAGTCCTTGTTACACTGTTCATGAACACTGCGAGTTGGATTTTTATTATCGAATATCCTCCGATAAAGCCACTTTCACAAGTTACGAAATGAGCAAAATGTATGTGGATTCATGTGTACTTTATCTGGATAAAATGTATAAAAAGATAGTGGAACTCAATGCCGATGACAAGCGAGGAAAGCAATTGGCGAAAGCCCTGTCCGGGACTTTGATATCAATTGTCTCCAGATTGAATATCGATCGCCAAAGGGGAGGAATCACGAAGGATGAGCTGAAGTATCTGAGAGATCTATTATTATCCAGCAATGCCGTCCTCCGGCTAAAGAGACCTATATTGGTCTATATCGAAAAAATTCTGTCTAATTACGGAATGGCACATGCCAGAGGCATCCCCAGGGTATTGAAATATTTATTCTCATGAATGTCTGCATGCTGTGGTTGCCCCGGCTATATCAATGAAAATTGCTCTGATAACTGACGGGGTTATGCCCTATGTTTTAGGGGGAATGCAACGTTACTCCACAATGCTTGCGCAGGAGTTTGTGAAGCAAGGCGTGGAACTCCACTTGTTTCATACGGTACGGAACCGAAATCTTGAAGCTGATGCTGGGAAATTGAAGGGGATGGAAGAGTGGTTAAAAAACTCTGTCCATGCTCATTTTATTCCATTTCCTGAAGAGAGTAAATTGCCTGGGCATTATATACGGGAACTGCATGTCTATTCCCAAAAGGCATTAGCCCGCTTCCGGGAAGTTTGCGCAGATTGCGATTTTATTTATGCCCAAGGATTGACCGGCCTCGCATTTGCCGAAGCCCGAAAGAATGGGAGTCTACGGATTCCGGTCGGTGTCAATGTACATGGTTACGAAATGTTTCAATATGCAGCAAATACAAGGGAACGAATTGCGCATTACATGCTCCGCCCCTCCTTCTCACGGTTGAATAGGAACGCGGATTATGTTTTTTCTTTTCCAGGGAAGATTCGGGCTATTGTTGAAAACAAGCTGAACGTCCCTCCCTCTCGTATATTGGAAATTCCCAATGCGGTAGGTGATGATTGGCTGCTCACAGATGCCAGAGTGGCATCTGGAAAATGCCGGTTTCTTTTTGTTGGTCGCTATGAACGTCGCAAAGGAATCGAAGAACTGGCAGGAGCGATTCGTTCGTTTCGTGATCCTCATGTCGAATTTCATTTTGTCGGGCCGATTGAGAAAGAAAAGCAATTGCCGGATGTACGCTGTATTTATCATGGAAAGGTGACGGAGACTCATGCCCTGAAAGCTTTGTATGATCGCTGCGATGTTTTGCTTTGTCCCAGTTATGCTGAGGGAATGCCTACTGTTATCCTTGAAGCAATGTCTCGCGGTCTTGCCATCATCGCAACGGACGTTGGCGCGACTGCTGAGGTGGTGAGTGAAAAAAATGGTATCTTATTGGATTCTCCTTCGATTGATAGAATTGCAGATGCCATTCAAGAGATAAGCCGGGTTACACCGGAGGCCATGCTAGCGATGAAACGTTGTTCATTGAACAAAATACGTGCTTATACATGGGATATGATTTCCAGGAGAATTATTGACAGTATTAAGTTGATAATTGATAGTCAATAAGATAATAGCAAGCAGAGTGGTGGTAATGCGATTACATCATGGGTTTTAGGTGTTTTATTGATTCTAGGATTTAATTGTTTTAATTTATGTATTTAAGGAATACCCTGTTTAGATTGCATCCGTGTGCGCCCTGTTATATGTGTAGTGGCGATGGCCTTGAGATGTTCGAATCGGCACCTAGGCGCGCACCTTGCGTTGTTTATTTTCATCCTCCGTGGTATGTCGGATGGAGATATGCCCTGAGGATCATGCGGAAGGTTAGGAATTTGAAGAGAAAGGGGGTTCGTGTTGTTATCTGCTGTAATGAGAGAGGTGAATGTTTTCATCTGAGTATGCTTAATGTGGAGAATGAATTTCTTAATCAGAACATGCATCTGCCGGAGTCAGTTTTTCGCCCGATTGAGGTAGATTTAAGATATGAAGCTGTTTATGCAGCACGCGCAAGTAAGTTTAAAAGGGTTCATCTTGCATCTATGGTTTCCAAGTTGTTTATTATTACTTATGCTTGCCCTAACAAGGATACAAATGGGCGCAATGATTTACATGGTTATGAGCCCAGGGTTAGTCATTGCGAATTTAATCGAAACTTCATAGATAGTCACGATGATCTGTGCAGGATATACAGCAGTTCGTCATGTGGGTTGGCATTGTCTGCTAAAGAAGGAGCCATGTGGGCATCAATGGAATATCTGATGTGTGGGCTTCCTGTGGTAACGACAAGAAACATTGGAGGCAGGGATTTCTATCTTCACGAGGACTATGCAAAGTGGGTTGATCCAGATCCTAATTCGATTTATCAGGCGGTCTGTGAGTTTGTAAACTGTCCTATAGACAGGAGGAAAATAAGAAATTCTGTATTGAAATTAGTTAAGGGAGAGAGGGTGCGATTTCTTCAGAGGTGCAATAATGATTTGATACAAGGTGGACACTCGTTGACGAGTTATGACTACATATGGGGAGGGATTTCAGGGATATATGACAATAGAGAGGAGATAAAGGCGGGCTCTATCTCGTAATTTTGTTAAGTGGCAGGATTTATTGCTGTTTTGGTCTGAATGGTAAATGTGTGTTTGCGTAAATATTGAAATTTAGTTTATAGTGACTTGTAAGTGAGATTGATTCTGAATGATAATGTACGAATTAAAGGTTGGAGGAAATAGTGAAAGTTGATTTTCTGTATCGTGTTAACGATTGGGCGAACCACCTTTCTCGTGCCGCTGCTGTCCGTGTTGTTGTCAAGTGGGCAAAGCGTGCCCTGTATTCACGAATGGAATCCAAATTATGGAATTATTTTCCGGATGATCGAGTGATCAATGGACCCTTCGAAGGGATGCGATTTCCTCATAGATCAGGAAATTGCAGTGTTTTTTTCCCGAAGCTAGTTGGTTGTTATGAGGCGGAGCTTCACGGGATATTCGACAAATTAAAAGTAAATCATTATGAGGAGATATGGGATATTGGAGCTGCTGATGGTTATTATGCCGCCGGTCTTGCCCTTTTGTTTCCCGACGCGAGGGTGACTGCTTGGGAAAGAAATCCCTCCGCAGTGAATAATTGTCGGATTACATGTGAGAGGAATGAGGTGGCCGAGCGCGTGAATATCAAAGGTCTATGTAACCGAGAAAATCTGATGAACTTGGAATGTTCATGCAGAGCATTGATTGTATGTGATATCGAGGGAGGGGAAGGCGATCTTTTCGACGATGATATCGTATCTCGGCTGCGTCGGACGGATTTCATCGTTGAGTTGCATGAGGCATTTCGTCCTGGCGTCACCAACGATTTATTGAATATTTTCAAGAAAACACATACGATCATATTGATTGATGCCATCTCCGATGAGGAAAAGGTCAGTGCATATCGATATCCTCCGCTCCATCGGATGAGTGAGGTTCTCTGCCGCTATGCGACGGCCGAGAGGCGTTATTCAAAGATGCAGTGGTTAGTGGCTTTGGCCGGCTGATGCCGGGTATGTTTTATGAAACTGGTCTTGCTCCACAGTCGTTTATCCGGTTACCTGGCAGCTTGCCTACGTGCCTTTAAGCGCCTGGTTGATGCCGAA
Organism: Opitutaceae bacterium TAV5; assembly: GCA_000242935.3. Classification (NCBI taxonomy): domain Bacteria; kingdom Pseudomonadati; phylum Verrucomicrobiota; class Opitutia; order Opitutales; family Opitutaceae; species Opitutaceae bacterium TAV5. The sequence goes on along the minus strand of CP007053.1, from coordinate 6,754,437 downwards.
TTGCTGGTCTATGCCTGGCCGAATCAGCCGAATGCACCCTTCGATGCCTCGGTTTTTCAGGATTTGGGGTCTGTGTTGAACCGTCATGAGCATGCAGATGCTGCAATCCTCAGGGCAGTCCGTGCATTTTCCCCGGATGCGGTTCTGGTCAGTGGTTGGGCGGACAAAGGATACGCGAGAATATGCCGGCGACTAAAGGCGAATGATATCCCCGTAATCGCCGGTTGCGATACGCAGTGGACGGGCTCCTTGCGCCAGTATGGCGCATCCTGGGTGTCCCCTTGGCATCTCCATCGCTTCATTGACGTGTTATGGGTTACCGGGGAGCGTCAGCGCTACTTGGCCAATAAGCTGGGCTACAGTGGTGCTCGTTGCTGGGAGGGCTACTATGCCTGTGATTGGGAGGTTTTTGCCGATAGGGCGCACCGGTCCAGCGGAATAGTGACTGACGAGAGGGCACAGAAGCCCTTTTTTCTTTATGTCGGGCGCTACGCACCGGAAAAAGGGCTGGATACCTTGGCGGATGCGTATCGGCAATATCGGGCGGAAGTGCCCAATCCCTGGCCGCTGATCTGTGCGGGCAGGGGAGAGTGCCGGGAACTGCTGCTTCAGGCAGGAGCGGAAGACCGGGGCTTTGTCCAACCGGGGGAACTGCCGGCTTTGATGCGGGAAGCCTCGGCCTTTATCCTGCCTAGTCGCTTTGAACCCTGGGGGGTGGTGCTGCAGGAGGCCGCCGCTGCCGGCTTGCCTCTGATAGCCTCAGAAGCCTGCGGGGCGGCGGTGCATCTGCTGCGGCACTTGTACAATGGATACTGCTTTCCCACGGGAGATGCCGGGGCCTTGACGGAGGCCTTGCTGGCCATGCACCGCTTGTCCAAAGCGGACCGGGAAGTTTTTTCGCAAGCCAGCCTTGAGCTTTCGAAGCAATACAGGCCGGAGCGCTGGGCAGCGACGTTGGCGGAGGGATTGGCGACGATCCGCAAAAGGAAGGATGATAGGTGAATTGGCTCTGGAAGCATTTCCCGTTTCTGTATGTGACACCCTTCTTGCTGGCGACATCGCGTTTCGAGCAGGTAGCAGGACTGAGCGAGATTCTCCGCTGGCTAGCATTGGCGATGGGATGCGCTTTCGCTTTCAATATGGGGTTCTATCGGGCGGGTCGGCGACCGGGGCATCTGGTGGCCGCGGATAGGTGGATGCTGGCTTTTCTAGGCCTGTTTCTAGTGTCGGGCATGTGGTCGATCGCGCCGGTCTACACGGTGCTGCGAGCGGTAAGTTTAGTGCTATTGTATGGGTGCTCGATGTGGACATTGTGGAGCTACGCGGATTTTTTTTCTGAAGAACGTCTGGTTTCACAGGTGCTGAAAGTGCTGGCTATCGTCTTGGCGATCAATCTGGTGGTTGGAGGGCTCATGTTTTCGGAGGAACTGGCGGGCCAACGCTTTCAAGGATTTTTTCATAATCCGAACAATATTGGAATCCTCGTGGGCGTTGCACTGCCGGTTGCAGTTGGGCGGTGGCTGCGTTCGCGAGCCAGGTGGGATATGGTGGTGGCCGCGGTGCTGGGGGCGAATCTGGTGGCCTGTGGCACGCGATCAGCCTTGCTGGGGGTAGTGGTTGCGTGTGTGGTGTTTTTCGTACCTTTGGCGGCCCGTCGAACTACATGGGCCTGGATACTCGCGGTGGCGGCAGTGACGGGGGGAGGTGCGGCGAGTCAGACGGATTTTTTCAAGGAGCGGGTTCTCCGGGTGGAGAGTTTGGGGAGCGGCTCAACGCGGACAGAATTCTGGGAAATGGGCCGAAACTATACCGACAAACGACCTTGGCTGGGGCATGGGTTTGCCACGGATAGGGTGATCCATGAACACTATGGAGTTTCACTTTTTGATCTGAGATTGCGCGGTTACGGAGTGATGAGCGCTTACTATGGGCTGACCGTCCAACTGGGCCGGCCACTGGCGTATCTGTTTTTTGGGCTGTTGTGGGGATTTACCGGATGGTGTCTGATCGTGTGGTGGTACAGGGATTTCAATCTGGTCATCTATGCCGGCACTCTGATCAGTGGCTTGGTCGTGTGCATATTTGAATCGTCTATCTATTCGGCGGGGAACTGTTTCGCGTTTCTTTTCTGGATGATCTTCATGCTGGCGGTACGAAGAGTCCACTACCGCAGGGAGCGGATACCGATGAATTCCGGGGGTGGGTTGGCATCATGGGGTGGTAGTCGCGTGAAGGAGTGATGAAAAGGGTTTGAGAACGGTCCACGCGGTCCGAGGCGAGCCACTCTGTCCATTTTTGGCAAAATGTTTTGAATCGATGCGCGTTCTCCATGTCAGCGCTCCTTTGTCCCCGGTTTCCGGAGGGCCGTTTGAGTCGATTCGCCATCTTACAAAGAGTTTGGCGGAGTATGGGCTTGGCGTCTCGGTAGCAATGCCGTTTCAGGGCGAGGCCAAGGCGCATCTCGACAAGTGGAGTGCCCCGGTGAGATGTACAGGGCGGGTATTGGTTTCGTCGTTGGGTTGGTCGCCAAGCTTTGGTCAATCGATACTGCAAGACGGAGCGGAACTGCTGCATACTCATGGGTTGTGGTTGCATCCATCCTGGGTGGCTTTGGCTTGGAAGCGTCGTTGGCGCAGGCCGCATGTCGTTTCCGTCCGGGGTATGTTGGAGCCTTGGGCCTGGCGGCACCACGCATGGAAAAAGCGTCCGGTGTGGTGGCTGTTGGAACGGCGCAATCTCGAGTCCGCTGCGCTGTTGCATGCCACGTCCGCCCAGGAAGCGCGAAGTTTGCGTGAGCGCGGGCTGGGCGCTCCCATTGCCATCATTCCCAATGGAGTGGAATTGCCTCGACTGGCGATAACCCAGGCGAATGGACGACTGAAAGGAGAACGGAAAAACGCCCTGTTTTTGAGCCGGATACATCCCAAAAAAGGATTGCCGCTCTTGCTGGAAGCATGGGCTCGGGTGAGGCCGGCGGGGTGGGACTTGCTCATTGCCGGACCGGATGAGGGTGGCCATCGGGCCGACCTGGAGCGGCAGGCCGGCCTTTTGGGGCTGGCGGATGTCGTGCGTTTTTCCGGGCCGTTGACGGGAAGGGCAAAAGCACAGGCGTTTCAGGATTCGGATTTGTTTGTTCTGCCAACCCACAGCGAAAATTTCGGCATCGCAGTGGCAGAGGCGATGGCGCACGGGTTGCCGGTGATCACAACGCATGGCGCTCCTTGGCAAGTGCTGGAACAGGAGCAGTGCGGCTGGTGGGTGCCAGTGAGTGTAGAGAACATCGCTGCGGCACTGGACAATGCGACACGACAGTCTCCTGAAAAACTGGCGGATATGGGAAGGCGCGGGCGAAGGATCGCGGAAGAACGGTTTTCGTGGGACCGGATCGCCCTGGATTTTATTGCTTGTTATAAATGGGTGCTTGGGGATGAGCCCAAACCGGGATGTGTGGTGTAACCCTCCGGTTGGAGCATCGTTTGTCCGAAGATCCGGATTTTTTCCGGATCGTGAAGTTTTGACCATGATCGATTTTACCCGTTTTCGGAACCCGGAATTCCACCGGGGAGCGCCTCGCTGGAAAGAGGTTCTGTGGTGGATCGTGCGCAGCCTCCTGTTCGCTCCGTGGTTCCCGTTGCCCTCCTCCCTGAAGGTGGCGGCGCTGCGCGCCTTCGGCGCGAAAGTGGGACGGAAGGTGGTGATTCGCAGCCGGGTGAATATCACTTTCCCCTGGCGGCTGGAAATCGGCGACCATGTCTGGATCGGCGACGACGTTTTCATTCTCAGTCTCGACCGGGTGAAAATCGGTTCGCATGTGTGCATTTCCCAGGGAGTTTTTTTCTGCACAGGATCGCATGACCATCGGAAAGACACCTTCGATCTCATCACCGCTCCCATAATCGTGCTCGACCGGAGCTGGATCGCTGCGAGGGCGTTCATCGGCCCCGGAGTAACGGCGGGACCGGATGCGGTGATCGGAGCGGGCGCGCTGGTGGTCAAGGATGTCCCCGAAGGCATGGCCGCCTACGGAAACCCGGCGCGGATCCGCCCGGCCCGACCGATCGAGGAAATATTCGCGCCTCAACCGGCGCCACACCCTGCATTCACGAACTCCGCCGCCCGCGGAAAAAACTGACCACCGGGACCAATCCGGGAGAAATGCATAATACCCGCGTCCGCCAGGCTCTGGACGTGGTGTCATGAATCTCACGGAGAGGCTCATAAAATTGTCATGATCGTTTTCCTCAACCGGTTCTACCACCCGTCCACGACGGCCACCGGACAGCTTCTCACCGACCTCGCCGAAGGGCTGGCCGCGCGCGGACACGCCGTCCGCGTCGTCACCTCGCGTCACGATGCCTCGCTGCCGGAGGACGAAACGCACAACGGTGTCCGTATCCACCGCATCGGTACACCCGCCCGCTGGCGCGGCTTCGCCCGGATCACGGAGTTTCGCGCCTTTCACGTCGCCGCGCGCCGCCGGCTTCCCTCCCTGCTGGCGCCCGCCGACACCGTCGTCGCGCTCACCGATCCGCCGCTGGTGGGAGTGACCGCCGCACAGGCCTGCCGCGCGAGCGGAGCCCGGCTCGTCCACTGGGTGCAGGACATCTATCCCGAACTCCTCGCCGCCGCCGGCGCCGGCTGGCCCGCATTGCCGCTCGTCGCCCTGCTTCGCCTGCGCCGCGACCGCGCATGGCGCGAGGCCACCCGCTGCGTGACACTGGGAGGGGACATGGCGGCGTTGCTCCGCGCCCGCGGCGTGCCGTCCGACCGTCTCGCCATCATCCCCAACTGGGCTCCCGCCGGGCTCGCGCCACCGCCTCCGGAGACCGTCGCCGCCATGCGCGCCCGATGGGGGCTCGGCGACCGTTTTATCGTCGCCTACTCCGGCAATCTCGGCCGCGTGCACGATCTCGATGTCTGCCTGCGCGTGGCGGAGGCGCTGCGCAGCGATTCGCGTTTCGCGTTCGTCTTCATCGGCGAAGGCGCGCGCAAATCCCGGCTGCAGCGCGCGGTCGCGGCCCGTGGTCTGGAGAACGTCGTCTTTCGTCCGCACGAATCGCGCCGGCACCTCGCCGCTTCCCTGGCTGCCGCTGATGCGCATTGGGTGACGCTGCGTGACAGCTGCGGGAGCCTCGTCTTTCCCAGCAAACTCTACGGCATCGCCGCCGTTGGCCGTCCGGTGCTTTTTGCCGGTCCTCCCGGCGGCGAACTCGCCCGCCAGGTCACCGCCCACCGGCTCGGCATCGCGGCCGCGCCAGACGACACCGCCCGCTTTGTCCGGACCCTGCATCACTGGATCGAAACTCCCGCCGCCTGCGAGGACGCTGCCCGCGCCTCCCTCGCCTTTGCCCGCACCCGCGACCTTCCGTCCGCGCTCGACGCCTGGGAGGAGGTGCTGCGTCTGCCCGACGAAATGCAGACCCGGGCCACGCCTCCCGGTTGTCGGCAACCGAACACCCACACCGATCTTTTGCTGCCAGCTATAACATCATCCGACCAGCCATGAACCACGACCATAAAGATAATCACCCGAACATCATCGAGGTGACAATCGCTCTTTCGCTGATTGTCATCTGTGTAATCCTTGTCCTGGCTGCGTGACGGGCATCGTCCGGGCCACATACTGAAAATATCCAGTGCTCATGAGTATCGATCCGGATGCAAAAGAGACGTGGTTGCTTGTCGCCGGCCTGGCGATCATCGGGGCGTCATGCCTCATCGTTTTTATCATGTATATAGCAGGCTGAACTGCAGGCGCCTCCAGTGATCATATGGAAATGAAATTCTCACTCATAATAACAATCTACCTTTCCATGTGCGCCATCCAGTCGGCCATGGCGGGTTATCTCGGCCTGCATCCCGCTATTGACGAGCAGTGGCGTCCGGTTCTGGTGATCGCCTGTCTGCTGGGGGCATTCTGCAGTGGCGTAGCTCTGCTCGCGGCGGTCTCCGGCCGGAAGGACGAACAGGGGAAGTGAACCGGTGATACCAAAGCCCCAAAGCCTTCAGATTTTTACACCAAGGCCGCAAAGAGCGCAAAGGATTGCCAGTTACCTTCTTCGCGTCCTTTGCGGCCTTTGTGTAAAATCAAAAACATTCGGGACGCTGGTATGAGGAATACACGGTATCCGCGACTGGTATTTGTAGAGCCAGTGTGCCTTTTCCCTTTGCCGGCCTTTTTACCAATCCGACAAACCAACCGCGAATAGACGCGAATAGACGCGAATTCAGAAAAAAGACGAAACACACCATAATTTGATAATGAGTTTATCGTATTTTTATTCGCGTCTATTCGCGTTCATTCGCGGTTGAAACCTGTATATTGGGACGTTCCCATCATCGACATTATTTGGGTTTTTTCAGGCCGGGGTCCTTCCGGCGCGGAACGTTCTGTCATCCCCGACCCCCTCTCCGTCTGTTTTTATGAGATATACAAGACCCCTCACGCCTGCGCTGGTCCTCGGCGACTGCATTGCGGTGTTCTTTTGCATCAATCTCGCAGCCATCCTGCGTGGCATCGTCCAGTGGCATTCGCCCTTGTTCTGGCCCCTGCTGATTCCGCTCCTGCTGCTGTTCGTCGCGCTGCATCTCATCGACGGATACAATCCTCGCACGGATTTTCTCTCTGCCGACTACTTCAGCCTGCACTTCCTCGCCTGTTTCGTCGCGGCTATTGCACTGCTTTTCGTCACCTTTGTCTTCCCGCCTTACAGCTATCCGTTGCAGCAAAGCCGCGCCGTCGCCGGGCTTTCCTTTCTCGCCATCGCCCCGGCCACACTGCTTCTCCGCCGGTTCCTCCATTCCAGGCTTCGGCACCATCGCACCAGCCGTCTCGTCATCTATGCCGGCGGCGACGCCGCGGCGTTTTCCGAGGAAGCTGCCCGCCTGCAACTCGGCCGGGAAATCCGCTACGCCCGCCTCCGTCCCGACGATGGTTCCGACGACGGACGTCCGCTCCTCGACGATCTTATCACCGAGATCTCCTCCGGACACCTCGATGTCGAGGCCGTTGTCCTGCACGAAAACGGATGCTCGCTCCCGCCCGACGTGTTGCGGCGCCTGAAGGAACTTTATTTCGAAGGCGTGCCGATCTACTCACTGGAGCTGTTTCACCAGCTTTACTGGCGCAAGATTCCCCTCTACCGGCTCAACGCCATCTGGCTTTTTCAGGAAGGGTTCAAAATGGCGCGCGTTCCGATAACCAACCACTTCAAGCGCCTCACCGACATCACCCTCTCGCTGTCCATTCTTGTCCTCAGCGCACCCCTCATCGCCATCGCCGCCATCGCGATCAAGCGGGAGGACGGCGGACCTGTATTTTTCAGGCAACAGCGCATCGGTCGCAACCGCGTGCCCTTCACGCTCTACAAACTGCGCACCATGCGCCCCGGCCCGAAGGGCGGAAGCTCGCCGGGAGGCGGCGGCAACTACACGGCAAAAAACGACAGTCGCGTCACCCGCATCGGCCGCTTCCTGCGTTGCAGCCGTCTCGACGAACTGCCCCAGTTGTGGAACGTGCTGAAGGGCGATATGAGCATGATCGGTCCCCGTGCCGAATGGGATGTGCTCGTGGCCGACTACGAGCACAGTATCAGGTGCTACCACTTCCGTCATCTCGTCCGGCCCGGCATCACCGGCTGGGCGCAAATCAATTATCCCTACGGCGGCAACTTCGACGACACGCTGCGCAAGCTCGAATACGACCTCTACTATATCCGCCATTTTTCGTTCCTGCTCGACGCCACCATCGTAATCCGGACGGTGCATGTCATGCTCACCGGCAAGGGCGGACAGTGACGCGCGCATCCACGCTCTCCGGCGTGGCACGGGCATCCTTGCCCGTGGAGGGCGCTCCGCGCTGCAAACGCCTCCCCCGGCAATCATGGGCATGGATGCCCATGCCACACCAAACCCACGGGCCGGAAGCCCGTGCCACGCCGCCCTTCGCGTAACATCAGTCAGTAAATATGAACCAGAACCGGAAAGGCCGGAATGGACGGCCCGCCGCCATTGTGGTGGCCGTTGCTATCGTGTTGATCGTGATTTCGTTGATCATCGCTTTCAGCGAATGACTGGCTGCTCATGAAAACCGGATTCTCTGCAACCGGCATGTCGCGCAGCCGAGGGGAAAGAATATTATATGCCGAGGATAACGATGTGTTCATCGAAATGCTCAGGATATTTCTTGCCGGCTCGGTCGATTATCTGGATTTCGCATCAGATGGCCGGGAGGCATTGGCCAGAATCAGGGAGGCTCCGCATCTTTACCGACTCCTGATCACCGATCACGCCATGCCGGAAATGGACGGACTTGCCTTGGTAAGAGCGGTCCGGGGGTGTCATTTCAAAGGGCGGGTCATCGTGTTTTCCGGGGAGATAAGCGACAGCGTGGTTGAAGAATATCGAACCATGTCCGTACACACGATTTTGCGGAAAAGTCAGGATCTCGATCTCCTGCTATCCATCATAAGGTCAGCAGACACAAATGGGTAGTTTTCAGGGGTGCGCGGTTTGGCTCGCCACGCATCATGCGCCTGACTGCAAACCCGCTCTTTTCCCTCGGAGGCGCAGCGGCAGGAATGCCGCCGCTCCGGTTCAGTTTTCCACCTTGAGCACGTAGATAATGCCTTTTGCGGTGCCGATGGCCAGGTGGCTGTCGTCGGGGGACCACACGAGGCACGTGGCGGCGGCGGGCAGCCGGATGTTGGCGCGCAGCGGTTGCGGACGTTCCGGACTCCAGAGCGAAACGCCGCCATCCTGCGCGGCGGTGGCGAGGAGGTTGTGGGCATTCTGGAAGGCGACGGCGCAGACGCGGGCGTCGTGCGGGAACATCAGCGGTTCGCGTCCCTCGGGGCCGGCGCCGGAGCAATCCCAGAGGCAGGCATCCTGGCCGCCGCCGGTGGCGAGCCAGCGTCCGGTGCGGTCGAAGGAGAGCTCCTTCACCTTGCTCTCGTAGCCGCTCATGTGGAATTCCTGGTTCTCGTCGGGGAGCCAGAGGTGGACGCTGCGGTCCTGGTTGCCCGAGACGAGCCAGCGTCCGTCGGGCGGCGACCAGACAAGGGCGTGGACGCCGTTGGCGTAGGGCAATTCCTGGCGGAGCGTGAAATCCCCGTCGGGCGCAAGCAGCCGTACGCCGCCGAAGTGGGCGGCGGCGAGCGTGTGTCCGCGCGGATGCCAGCCGAGCGCGCAGAGCGTGCGCGGGGCGGGCTCGAAGGTGTGGCGGGCGGAGCCGTCGGCGTTGAGGAGAGCGAGCGTGCGCCCGGAAGCGGCGGCGAGCGCGGGGGCGACGGGCGCCGCCTCCGCGCCCGGTTTGAAGTTCGGAGTGTCGGGTTTGGAGTTATCGACCGGGGGGGCGTTGTTGGCAGGCGCAGCGTTGCCGGAACCCGGAACCCTGAACTCTGAACCCTGAACTGCCGCCGGCGCCACGGCGGCGGCAGCGACCGGTTGCCAGGCGAGATGCTCCACCCAGCCGGAGCCGAGGCGGGCGGTGGTGATGTGCTGGTCGGTGGACGCATCCCAGAATTTTACGGATCCGTCCTGCCCGCCGGAGGCGAGAATCGGAAAGACGGGATGCCACGCGAGGCAGTTGGCCCCGTCGTCATGGCCGGGAAGATCGGAGCGCGCGCCATCGCCGGTGTCGAACAGCGCGAGAGGACCGGCGGCGGACGCGGCGGCGAGTTGTTCGCCGTCGGGCGACCAGGCGAGGTCGATCACATAATCGTCGAGTTGGGCGGCCCAGTGTTTGGTGAGATTCATCGGAGAAAGAAATGACAGGGTGGTTCTGAAAATACGTTTTTTGAACAGAAGAAAACGAAGGGAACGAAGATGAAACAAAGAAAATTTTGAATTAAAACTTATTTCCCATAAACATCTTGTGTGGAAAACAATGATAAACCCCCTTGGTTGTTCTTCGTTCTCTTTGTTGCCTTCTGTTCAATTTTCAGAGGTTCCCGACAGTGTGAAAACACCGGCCGTCACCGGTCACTTCCAAAACCACAGGCGACCCCATGAAAATTGGGCGTCAGCGGAGGGCCTGGCTGCGGATATCCGGCCATCTCCACGACCGGGCGCCGATCACTTGCGCCTTGCCGGGGACGGGGCGGGGCTGCGAGCGTTGCGGGGATGAAGATCGTCCACGTTGCCAGCGAGCTGTTTCCCTACGTCAAAACCGGAGGACTGGCGGATGCTGTCGGGGCGCTGACCTCGGCTCTGGCCGACCGCGGGCATGAGGTGGCCGTCTTCCTGCCCGGCTACCGCGCCATCATCGAGCACCCGGATGCCGCCGGGGCCGAACATCTCACCAAGCTCCGTATCGAGATGGGCGACGAGTTCATGTCCGGCGACCTGTGGTGCATCCGCCCCCGGCACAACCTCACCGTCTACCTGGTGTGCCGCGAGGAATTTTTCGACCGCCGTGGGCCCTACGGCAACGGCACGCGCGACTACGAGGACAACGACCAGCGGTTTTTCTTTTTCTGCAAGGGCGTCGTCGAGACGCTCCGCCTGCTCGAATACCAGGCCGACATCGTGCATTGCCACGACTGGCAGACGGGCATCCTGCCGCTCCTGCTCCGCCATGCCGAGGAGCGTTACCATGTGACGCTCGCGCTGCGCACCGTGTTCACCATCCACAACATCGCCTTCCAGGGCGTGTTTCCGATGAAGAGCTTCAGCCGCACCAACCTGCCGCCGGAGTTGCAGGGGATCGACGGCATCGAGTTCTACGGGCAGATCAGCCTGATGAAGGCGGGCATCCTGTTTTCCGACCGCGTGACAACGGTGAGTCCGCGTTACGCGCAGGAAATCCAGACGCCGGAATTCGGCGCGGGGCTCGACGGTGTCATCAAGACGCGGGCCGACGATCTCGTCGGCATCGTCAACGGCATCGACACCTCGATCTGGAACCCGGCGGCCGATTCGTCATTGCCGGCCAACTACACGGCCGCCGACCTGTCGGGCAAGGCGCTCTGCCGCCGCGAACTGCTCGTGCGCCACGGCATGGACCCCGATTATGCCGGGCCGGTCATCGGCATGGTGTGCCGGCTGACGCCGCAAAAGGGCGTCGACCTGGTGCTCGACAATCACCTGTTTTTCCAGCGCGCCGACTGCCGGCTGATCGTGCTCGGCACGGGTGACAAACAACTCGAAAAAGGCCTGCGCGAACTCGTCACGCTGGCCCCGCGCAAGGTGGCGCTCAGCACCGTGCACGACGAAGGGATGAGCCACCTGATCGAGGCGGGCGCGGATTTTTTCCTGATGCCGTCGCGCTTCGAACCGTGCGGGCTCAACCAGATGTACTCGCAGGCCTACGGCACCCTGCCGATCGTCTCCGGCGTGGGCGGACTGGTGAACACCGTGAGCGACGTGGACGGCCATCCGCGCGAAGGCACGGGCATCGTGGTCCCGCCGACCGCCAACGGCCTGCACCACGGCCTCGAACGCGCGCTCAGGCTGTTTGCCGACGGGCCGCGCTACCGGAAAGCGCAGCAACGCGCGATGGCCCGCGATTTTTCCTGGGAAAAACCGGTGGCCGAGTACGAGCGCATCTACGAGGAGATGTGCTGAGGAGGGTGGCCCACGAAACACACGTCAGGAAAACCGGAAATCAAAACCGGTCTTTTCCGGATTTTTTTCGTGTCTTTTCGTGTGTTTCGTGGGCTCCCTTCTCCCGGTAAGCCATGCCAGTCATCAAGCCCACCTGTCTTCGCGACCTGAAGCTCCGGATCAACATCGTCGATGTGGTCGGGCGCGTCGTCACGCTGCGCAAGGCCGGTTCGCAGTTCAAGGGGCTCAGCCCGTTCACCCAGGAAAAGACGCCCTCGTTCTACGTCTCGCCGGACAAGGGGTTTTACAAGTGTTTCTCCACGGGCAAGGCGGGCGACATCATCACCTTCGTCCGCGAGACGGAGCAGCTCACCTTCACCGAAGCCGTCGAGACGCTCGGCAAGCGTTTCGGCGTGCCCATCGAATACGAGGAAGGCAGCGGCGGCCCGTCGCGCGAGGAACGTTCGCTGCGCCAGGAATTGTTCGATCTGCACGATCTCGCCGCCGAGCACCTCCACCAGGTCTTTCGGGAAAAAGGCCCCGCCGGCGACTACATGCGCGAGTACTGGACGGAGCGCCGCCGCTTCTCGATGGAGCTGGCCGACGAATTTCGCATCGGCGCGACCGACGCCCAGGGCAGCGGCCTCGCGGCGGCGGTGCTCAAAAAAGGGTTTTCGGAAGACGCCATCCGCCAGAGCAGCCTGTTCTACGTGCGCGACGGCGCGCTGCCCACGCTCGGCACGATGCGTCCGCGTTTTCGCGGACGGCTCATGATTCCGATCCGCGATCACCAGGGGCGCGTGGTCGCGTTCACCGCCCGCCAGACCGACCTCACGCCGAAGGACGATCCGTCACACGAAGCCAAATACGTCAACTCCAGCGAGACGCCGATCTTCACCAAGGGCCACCTGCTCTTCAACCTCGACCGCGCCCGCCAGCACGCGAAGGACGGACATCCGTTTGTCATGGTCGAGGGCCAGCTCGACGCGCTCCGCTCGTGGTCCGTCGGCATCAAGACCGCCATCGCGCCGCAAGGCACGGCCATCACCGAACAGCAACTGCATCTCCTGCGCCGCTACCATTCGCAGGTGGAGTGTTTTTTCGATGGCGACAAGGCCGGTCGCGCCGCCGCGCTGCGTTTTTTGCCGATGGCGCTCAAGGCCGGACTCGAAGTCCGTTTCCTCGCCGCTGCCGGCGATGCGAAGATCGACCCCGACGTGCTGTTTCTCGAACGCGGCCTCGCCGCTTACGAGGACCTGCGCGGCAGCGCGCTCGGCCCGATGGCGTTCGCCTGCCGGGCGATCTTGCCGGATGCGGTCCATGCCTCCGCCGAACAAAAAGCCCGCGCCGCCCAGGAGGTCCGCGGCATCGTCAATCACGCCGAGTCGCACGTGGTGCGCGCCGCTTTCCTCAAGGAGGCCGCCGTGTTCCTGCGGGTGGACGAGGCGGCGCTCCTGCACGATGCGGCGGCGCACACCGGCGAACGTTTCCGCCCCGTCGCGGCCGCGACTGCCGCCAGCCGGGCAGGGGAGGGCGGCGTCTCCGGTTCTTCCGGCGGCGGGTCCGGCGCGGCGATCGCGGCGGCTCCGTCGTTCGGCGGCATGCAGGCTTTCGGCCACAATCCCGAGCATCATCTGCTCTGGCTTTGCCTGCATTTCGAACAATTCGGGCCCTCGATCAGCATCAGTCTGCCGCACGAATGGATCGATTCCACTCACACGGCGGGCATTCTGCTCAACCGGTTCCTGGCCGAATTCGAGCACGGCGAATGGCCCGGACGCGACCACCTCGAAGGTCTCCTCGAAACCGACGAGGAACGCGCGATGGTGGCCTCGCTTCTTTTTGATAGCATGGAAGTCGATGATCCATCGAAAGTTGCTATTGAGGCGATCCAGAAATTGCGCGCCCGCTCCATCGAGCCGCGTCTGCGCCAGATCGACGTTGCGCTGGCTGCCGGGGGGGGCGGGGAGGGGGCCGCCGACCCCATCGCGCTCATCCGGGAACGGACCGACCTCCAGCGCCAGTTGCGGGCCCCGATCATACTTGTCGGACATCAGTGATTCTTTTTTTGCCTTTTTCGCAGGATTCACTGTCCTTGTCCGTTTCTCCATTTCCGAACGTCTCCCTGCTCCCTGTCCTATTCTCACATAATCCATGTCGCGCAAAGCCAAGTCCGCCGCCACAGACACACACTCCGATGCCGTAGAGGCTGCCATCGAGCAGACGCAGGATGGTTCCGACCTGCCTGTCGGCGGCATTAACGAAAAGATCCGCAATCTCATCCGTCTTTCCAAGGAGCAGGGTTACCTGACCTTCGACGACATCAACGAGGCCCTGCCCGAATCCGTAGAAAACCAGGAGGAAATCGACAACGTCCTCTCCATCCTGCAAAACCTCGAAATCGAGATCCTCGAACCCGACCAGGTCGAGGACTACAAGCAGCGCCAGGAAGAGCAGGAGGAGGAGGAGTCGCGCACCACCAACAACGACATCCTCGACGACCCCGTCCGGATGTACCTCAAGCAGATGGGCCAGGTGCCGCTGCTCACGCGCGAGCAGGAAGTGGAAATTTCCAAGCGCATCGAGACGGCCGAGCTCAAGGCGCAGACGGAACTCTTCGAAGCCTCGATCATCGGCCGCTACATCGGCACGCTCGGCCAGAAACTGCTCGACCGCGAGGAACGTTTCGACCGCGTCGTCATCGACAAGAAAATCGAAAGCCGCGACGCCTATTTCAAGGCGCTGCCCAAGCTCGTCGAGACCACGCAGAAAAACGAAAAATCCGTCACCGACTCGTGGGAGGAATTCCAGAAGACCCGCAACGACGCCGACCGGAAAAAAGTCCTCTCCAAGCACAAGAAGCGCGAGACGGTCCTGCGTTCCAATTTTTCGAAATTCTTTTTCAAGCTGAAGGTTTACGAGGAGTGGCTGGAAACGGTCCGCCCCGTCCTCAGCGAGATCGAGCAGCTCCAGGCCCAGCTCGCCCGCGCCAAAACGCCGAAGACGAAGAAGGACGCGGCGATCGACACCAAGGCGATCAACGTCCGTCTCCAGCAGATCGAGGCCGAGCACCGGATCGAGCCTGGCGAATTTCTCGAAGTCGTCCGCAAGACCAACGTCCACATCCGCGAGGCCCACCAGGCCAAGACCGAGATGGTCGAGGCCAACCTGCGCCTCGTGATCTCCATCGCGAAAAAATACACCAATCGCGGCCTCTCGTTCCTCGACCTCATCCAGGAAGGCAACATGGGCCTGATGAAGGCGGTGGAAAAATTCGAATACCGCCGCGGCTACAAGTTCTCGACCTACGCCACGTGGTGGATTCGCCAGGCCATCACCCGTTCCATCGCCGACCAGGCCCGCACCATCCGCATCCCGGTCCACATGATCGAGACGCTCAACAAGGTGATGCAGGTCCAGAAACAGCTCCTCCAGGAATTCGGCCACGAGCCCACGCCCGAGGAAGTCGCCGACGAGATGAACCTGCCTGTCGAGCGCGTGCAGCAGATCATGAAGATGGCGCAGCAGCCCATCTCGCTGCAAAGCCCCGTCGGCGACGGCGACGACACCAGCTTCGGCGATTTCATCGAGGACAAGTCCGCGGAAAACCCGTACGACATGACGGCCTACTCGCTGCTCCGCGAAAAGATCATCGACGTGCTCGACTCGCTCACCGAGCGCGAGCGCAAGGTGCTCTCGCTGCGTTTCGGCCTGGTGGACGGCTACAGCCGCACGCTCGAGGAAGTCGGCAAGCAGTTCAAGGTGACGCGCGAGCGCATCCGCCAGATCGAGGCGAAGGCGTTGAGAAAGATGCGCCACCCGACGCGCATCCGCCAGCTCCACGGCTTCTTCGACGCCGAGCAGGTGGACAACGCGCAAAACTTCATCAAGCAGATCCAGTCCAACAAGCCCATCATCCCGCCACCCCCGCCCGGCAAGTGAGGGCGGGAAAGGCCGTGGCATGGGCATCCTGCCCATGATTCCGACGTGGCACGGGCTTCCAGCCCGTGTGTTCCCGGGAGCGGGACCGGAGGAGGGGGGCGGGGGCGGCGCTACGCGCCGTCCACGGGCAGGGATGCCCGTGCCACTTTTTCTGCCAATCCGGCATTCCCCCCTTCCGATTGCACCTCGTCACGCACGGCGACGGATTTTTTTCTTTTCCCCGTCGGGCGGATCGCGCTTTCTGCGCCAAATGACTCTGCTTGCGGATTTCACCGAACGTCTCGCCGCACAACACTCCCTCACCGACAAGGAAGTGGACGCCGCTGCCACCGCCCTCACCGGCTCCGGGACCGCTGACGAGGAAAAGGCCGCGTTTCTCTCGGCGCTCGCCGAAAAAGGGGAAACCGCCGGCGAGGTCGCCGCCTTCGCCCGCGCCTTTCGCGAGCGCGCCATCAATCCCGGCGTCGAAAAATGGGCGGATCGGGCCATCGACGTGGTCGGCACCGGCGGTGATCACGCCGGAGCGTTCAATATTTCCAGCATGGTCGTCTTCACGCTCGCCTGCGCGGGCGTGCCGGTGATGAAGCACGGCAACCGCGGCATCACCTCCAAATGCGGGAGCGCCGATCTGCTCACCGGCCTCGGCGTCGACATCGAGGCTCCGCCCGAAAAGCTCCGCGATTCGCTCGAGCAGCTCGGCTTCGCGTTTTTCTACGCTCCCGCCTATCACCCGGCCTTCCGCCACATCGCCCCGGCGCGCAAGCTCCTCGCGGCCCGGGGCCGGCGCTCGATCTTCAACATCCTCGGTCCGCTGATCAATCCGGGCCGCCCCGCGCACATCCTGCTCGGCGTATTTTCCCAAAAATGGGTGCCGCTCCTGGCGGAAGTCCACACGCTGCTCGGCACGCGCGCCGGCCTCTCCGCCCACTCGATTCTCGAGCCCGCCGCCGACGGCGCCGCGCGCGGTATCGACGAACTCACGACCACCGGCCCCAACCGCGTGCGCGGCATCGGCCGGCTCGCCGACGTGGACGGCATCTGGCGCGCCACCGACCACGGCCTGCGCGAATCGCCGCTCGCCGATCTGCTCGGCGGCGATCTCGAGCACAACCTCGCGATCGTCGAGGCGCTCCTCGCCGGCCGGGCTCCGGCCGGCCTGGCCGAGACGATCGTGTTCAACGCGGCAACGGCGCTCTGGATCACCGGCAAGGTGGATGCGGTGGCCGATGGCGCGGGACTCGCCCGGGAGCTTCTCCTCGGCGGCGCGGTGAAGGCCCGCATTGCGGCGACGCGCGAATTTTACCATACATGAAGCGCCAGTATTTTGGCACCGACGGAGTCCGCGGGCCCTACGGCGGCTCCGTCATCAACGAAACATTCGCCGCCCGCCTGGGCTTCGCCGCCGCCACGCGGGCACGGAAAGCGGGGCAGGGGGACGGCCGCGTTCTCATCGGCCGCGACACCCGCGGCTCCGGCCAGCGTCTGCTCCATGCGCTGGCGGCGGGGATCGCCGCCGCCGGGCTGCGACCCGTGTCGCTCGGCATCCTGCCCACGCCGGCCGTGGCCCGCGCCGTCCTGACCGGCGGCGCCTCGCTCGGCGTCGTCATCACCGCCTCGCACAACCCGGCGGCCGACAACGGCATCAAGTTTTTTTCCGCCGGCGGCTCCAAGCTCGTTGACGAGGACGAGTGCGAGATCGAGGCGCTGCTGCCCGACGATACCTCCGCATTCCTCGCGGGCATGCCCGCCTCCGGCCCCGCCACGCTCGTCGCCGGGGAGGACGGGATCATGGACTATTGCGCCGCGCTCTCGCGCCTGCTGCCCGCCCGCTCGCTTGCCGGCTGGAAAATCGTGCTCGATACGGCCAACGGCGCCACTTGCCTGACCAGCGCCGCCGTCCTGCGCGGGCTCGGCGCGGAAGTGGTCCCGCTCGGCGACCGGCCCGACGGCGCCAACATCAATGCCGGCGTCGGCAGCGAACATCCCGAAGCGATGGCCGCCGCCGTGCGCGCCACCGGCGCCCGGCTCGGCGTGGCCCACGATGGCGACGGCGACCGCTGTGTGCTGTGCGACGAAACCGGCGCGGTGCTCGATGGCGACGAACTGCTCACCATCCTCGCCACCCACGCGCTCGCCCGGGGCCGGCTCGCGCAAAACACCCTCGTCATCACGGTCCAGAGCAATCTCGGCGTGGACCGGGCCGTGCAGGCTGCCGGCGGCCGCATCCTGCGCACACCGGTCGGCGATCGTTACGTGCTCGAGCAGATGCGCCGCACCGGCGCCAACCTCGGCGGTGAATCCAGCGGCCACATCGTCTGCTCCGATGTCTCTCCCACCGGCGACGGCCTGGTCGCCGCCCTCAGCATCCTCGGCGTGATGCGCGAGACGGGCCGCCCGCTTTCCGGACTGCGCCGGATCCTGCAAAAATTCCCCCAAGGCACCCGCAATCTTCGCGTTCGCGAGCGTCGCCCGCTGGAAGAGTTGCCCGGCCTCGCCGCTGCGATCGGCTCCATCGAAAAACGCCTCGCCGGCCGCGGCCGCGTGCTGGTGCGTTTTTCCGGCACCGAAGCCAGATTGCGCCTGCTCGTCGAAGCTCCCGACGAAGCGGAAACCCTGCGTGGCCTCGAGGAACTCGAAGCCGCCGCCCGCCAGGAGCTGGCGGTGCTGTGACGGCAAAGGTACATTCCGGGGTCTGCCGGCCCGTCGGTAAACTCCGGTTGGCCGGACATGAAATCGCCTGTTAGCGGGTCAACATTTCACGAACGGGATTGACCCCGTGCAGTGATGCGGATTTCTTACCCCATTCCCCCTATGCAAGAGATCCCGGTTTCCTCACTTGACCAACGCCTGCAGAAGCAGGTTGAAAATGCGCAGATCGCTCTCCAGCGCGGCAACTTCGACTACGTCGTCGAGCTCGCTTCCCAGGTTCTGAAAGCCGAGCCGGGATGCCTGCAGGTCCGGCGTCTCCAGCGCGTTGCGCTGATGAAGCGGCTCGAATCCAAAAACAAGGTTCTCGCCAAGGCGCTCGGCTCGGTGACCTCGGTCGGCTTCCTCTTCGGCAGCAAGAAAGACCCCGCCAAGGTGCTTGAAAACACCGAGCGGATGCTGATCGCCGACCCGACCAATATTTCTGCCCTCAAGCAGATGTCCGACGCGGCTGCCTCCCTCGGCCTCATCGAAACGGCCGCTTTTGCCTGGGAATGCATTCGCGATCTGCAACCTGCCGATCACAAGACGCTTGTTACCTACGCAGAAAAACTGCTGGATGCCAAAAAACCGCGCGAGGCGCTTCAGGTTGCCGACGAGCTTCTCCGGCACAAGCCGCAGGATGGCGAGGCGCTCGCGCTCATGCGCCGGGCATCTGTCGCCCAGACGATGAACAAGGGCAACTGGGAGTCCAAGGCCTCCTTCCGCGAGAAACTGCGCGACGAGAAACAGGCCGTGTCGCTCGAGCAGGCGGCCAAGGTCGTCACCTCGGCCGAGATGACCGAACGCCTCATCGAGGAGGCCAAGCAGCGCCACGCCGAGCAGCCGGAAAATCTCAATCATCTGCGCAGCATCATCGAGGGTTACCGCCGCCTCGAAGACGCGACCTCCGCGCTCGAATGGGTGCGCAAGGCCCGCCAGTTGCCGAGCGCCGCTTCGGATTCCGCCTTCGAGAAGCTCGAAGCCGAGCTTCGGATCGAGCTCCTTGAGGAAGAAGTTGCTGCTGCGGAAAAAACGGTCGCCGCCAATCCCGACGACGCTTCCGCCGCCGAAGCCCTTGAAAAGGTGAAAGCCGAGCTTTCCCGCTTCCGCCTCGCCGACGCCAAGGATTATTGCGAGCGCTACCCGAACGACTACGGAGCCCGTTTCACCCTCGCCAATCTTTACTACGACGCCGGCGAGTACGAAAACGCCATCGCCAACTACCAGCAGGCGCAGAAGAACCCGAAAGTGCGCATCCACGCGCTGGCGGGCATGGGCAAGAGCTTCAAGGCCCGTCGCATGTACGATCTTGCCATCGCCCAGTTCCAGACTGCCAAGAGCGAGCTCGGCGTCATGGACGATCTCAAGAAGGACGTGATCTATCAGCTTGCCGAATGTTACGAGTCGATGGGTCGCACCGATGACGCGATCAACGAGTTCAAGCTGATCTACAGCGAAGACATCGGCTTCCGCGACGTGGCCGACAAGATCAACGCCTACTACGCCAGCCGCTGAAAAGCGCGGCGATCCGGCTGGAGAACGGGCCAGAGGAAAGTGGCACGGGCATCTTGCCCGTGGACGGCGCGAAGCGCCGCCCTCCGGCCACACGGGCAAGATGCCCGTGCCACTTTGCACCTTGGTGATCCTGTTCGCGGCCACCGCTTCCCCTGCACAGGAAAACCGGCAACGGGGCCGGGTTGTTTATACCGAAGCCTCAAATCCTTTCGGATTTTTACACCAAGGCCGCAAAGAGCGCGAAGAATTGCCAGTTACCTTCTTCGCGTCCTTTGCGGCCTTTGTGTAAAATCAGAAACATCCGGGACACCGGTATCAATTCCGGAGAAGCCGGCGGTGCTTGCCGGGCGAGTGCCCGAAGCGCGCGCGAAACGCCTGGCTGAATTGGCCCAGGCTCGAATAGCCGACGGACATCGCGGCTTCGGTGACGTTGCAATCGCCGCTCTGGATCAATTGCGCCGCGTGCTCGATGCGGGTGCGGCGCAGGTAGCTGGTGAGCGTTTCCCCGAGTTCGGTGGAAAACAGGTGGCTGAGGTGGGTGGGGCTGACGCCGGCCGCCCTAGCGATCTCGGCGAGCGTGAGCGGACTTGCGAACGCATCCTGGATGAATCCGACCGCCTTCTGCACTGCGGGATGCAGGCGGGGATGAGCTGAGGAAGTGCCGTCGTTGCGCGGGTCCGGCAGTCGGCTGGCGGAAGGGGGCGCCAGCAGGGCGATGAGCTCCAGCAGCTTGGCGCCATACCAGAGCGTCTGCATCGGACCGGCGGGCGGCGTGCGCAGGGACAAGGCGAGCGAGCGCAGCGCGGCCGACATCGGCAGCGGACCGACAATCGGCCATGATTGCCCTGCAAGCCCCGGCGTGCCCGGATGGGCCGGCGGTTGCGGAGGACCGCTGCCCAGCACCGAACGGATGGCGCGCATGGCATCCATGCGAAAACGCCAGACGAGAAAATGCCCGGTCGGTCCGCCGGCCCGGCTGACCTGCAAGTCAGGCCCGGCAGGAAAGGCCGCGAACTGGTGACGATCCAGAATGCACCCGGCCGCGGATTCGCCGCTGGCGGCGGAGGGGGAGGGCGGTTCATTCCCGGGCCGAGGATGGCGGTACCAGCGGCTTGCCCCGCCGATGCCCAGGGCAATCAGAAATACATTGGTCCAGCCGGCCGGTTGCGACTCGGCGGCCGCGACCGGCGCGAGCACGGGATGAAAACGGTCAAGCCGGCATTCTTCAAGCAGATGGGCGCCATCATCCGCTTTGGCGAGTATATGGCGGTTGTTCTCGGTGGTAGACACAGAATCGGATGGAATTTTATGATACTGAGTCTCATTATTGAAAAATGCAAGATCCCGGGATTAATTTTTGGGCTTCGGAGTTCTTTGGCATCGAAAAGGAGATGCCTCGTTCCTGATCAGCCACGTGGGGCAGGCGGAAGCCGCGCCGCGCCCGGCCGGAGCCGCGGCAGGAAAGGCGCGCGGGAATCAGGATTGCCGGGCGGGGCCTGCCGGTTGCCCGTAATAGGCGCTCGGCCCGTGTTTGCGGTGGAAGTGTTTTTCGAGAAGCGCCGGCTCGATGGTGGCGAGCGCGGGTTCGAGTTGCAGGCTCATGCGGGCCATCTGCGCGATGCACTCGACGGCCACGGCGACCTCGACGGCCTTCGCCACTGTCGGGCTCCAGGTAAACGGCGCGTGGCGGTTGACGAGCACGGCGGGAAAATCGAGCGGCGACAGCGGACCGGGCACGGCGGGCGGCGGGTTGCCGACGGCGAAACGCTCGACGATGACGTTACCCGTTTCCCATTCGTAGGCGCCGCCGCCGATTTCGGCCGCGGTCATCTTGCGCGTCACCGGGATATTGCCGAAAAAATAGTCGGCGTGCGTGGTGCCGAAAATCGGGATCTCGCGGCCGGCCTGGGCGAAGGCGGTGGCGTGCGTGGAGTGCGTGTGGACGACCCCGCCGATTTCCGGGAAGGCCAGAAACAGCCGCCGGTGCGTCGGCGTATCGGAGGAGGGACGGAGCCGGTTGTCGGGTTCGACCGCATGGCCGTCGAGGTCGATCAGCACCATGTCTTCGGGCCTGAGCTCCGCGTAATCCACGCCGCTCGGCTTGATCGCAAAGACGCCGCGGGCGCGGTCGATGGCGCTGGCATTGCCGAAGGTGAGGTTGATGAGGCCGTGTTTCGGCAACGCGAGATTGGCCTCGTAAGCCTCGCGTTTGAGTTCGGTGTACATGGGCGGGAGTGGAAGGTTGTCGCCCTTCCGTCAGTTTCGCAGACCTTGGGCGATCGTATACCAGAGGTCGTTCTGTCGTAGTTGATTTCTGAATTCGCGCAGGCGGGTGTCGCGGTCGATGACCACCAGCTCGATGCCGGCGATCGCGGCGAGGTCTTCGAGGTGTTCGGTTTTGACGGCGTAGCTGAAACCGGTGTGGTGCGCGCCGCCGGCATGAATCCACGCGGCGCAGGCGGTCCGGAAATCGGGCAGGCATTTCCAGACGGCGCGGGCGACCGGGAGCTTCGGCAGCGGTTTCGGCGGGCGGATCGCGGTGACTTCGTTGACGATGAGCCGGAAGTGGTTGCCGAGGTCGATCAGCGAGGCGTTGAGCGCATCGCCGGCGGGGGCGGTGAACACGAGCCGCACCGGGTCCTCCTTGCCGCCGATGCCGAGCGGGTGGACTTCGACGGAGGGTTTTACTGACGATCCTGACGAACCGGCGATGCTCGGGCAGACTTCGAGCATGTGCGAGCCGAGCACGAGCGGGTTTCCCGGGTCGAGGTGGTAAGTGTAGTCCTCCATGAAGGACGTGCCGCCCTTGAGGCCGTGGCCGATGACCTTCATGGCGCGGACGAGCGCGGCGGTCTTCCAGTCGCCTTCGCCGGCGAAACCGTAGCCGTCGGCCATCAGGCGTTGCACGGCGAGGCCGGGAAGCTGTTTGAGGCCGTGGAGAACTTCGAAGGTGGTCGTAAAACCTTTGGACCCGGTCTCGTCGAGGAAGGCGCGCAGGCCGAGTTCGATGCGGGCGCCGTCCCGGAGCGAGGCATGGCGGGCGCCGCCCTTGCGCAGGGCAGGGGCCAGAGTGAAGGTGGCCGCGTACTCGGCGACGAGCGTGTCGACAGCTTTTTCGGACACGGCATCGACGTGCGCGACGAGGTCGCCGATGCCGTAGCTGTTGACCGAAAATCCGAAGCGGATTTCGGCGCCGACCTTGTCGCCGTCGGTGACGGCCACCTGGCGCATGTTGTCGTCGAGGCGGACGAAGCGGGCGCCCTGCCAGTCGTGCCAGGCGCGGGCAGCGCGAGCCCAGGCGTCGATGCGATCCTGCACCTCGGGCTCGCTCCAGTGGCCGACGACGACCTTCCGTTCGAGGCGGAGGCGTGTGTGGATGAACCCGGCTTCGCGGTCGCCGTGGGCGGCCTGGTTGAGGTTCATGAAATCCATGTCGATTGTGGACCACGGCAGGTCGCGGTTGAACTGCGTGTGCAGGTGGAGAAAGGGTTTTTTCAGCGCGGTGAGCCCGCGTATCCACATTTTGGAGGGGGAAAACGTGTGCATCCAGAAGATGAGGCCGGCGCAGGCTTGCACTGCGTTGGCCTCGAGCATGAGGGCGGTGATTTCGTCCGGCGTGGTGACCAGCGCCTTGTAGACGATGCGGGCGCCGCCGATCCGCTTCGAGGCGCCGAGCGCGGTGGCGATTTCACGCGCGTTGGCCGCGACCTGCCGGAGCGGACCGGGGCCGTAAAGGTGCTGCGAACCGCAGACAAACCAGATTTCGGGAGAGGCGAGGTGTTTCATGGGAGAGTGTCAGGCGTTTCGGATCAGGTCGCTTCCTTGATCGCGAGGAGGTCTTTCATGACGGCGAAGAGGTCGGAGGATTTTTCGATACCGCCGAAGCTGTCGTGGAGCTGGCGATACAGGGAGTAGAGCCGGTTGTAGGTCTTGTGCGCGGCGGGGCGGGGGCGGCAGACGGTTTTTTTCAGGCGCGTCATTTTTTTCTGGGCCGTGGCGAAATCCTTGTGCGCGCCGGCGAGGACGGCGGCGCTGACGGCTCCGCCGAGCGCGCACGCCTGGGCGGAACCGGCGATGTACATGGGCAGGCCGGTGACGTCGGCGTAGATCTGCGTGAGCAGCGGATTTTTCTCGGCGATGCCGCCGGCGCAGATGCAGCGGGTGATCGGCACGCCGTACTCGCGGATGCGTTCGATGATGGCGCGGGCGCCGAAGGCGGTGGCCTCGATGAGCGCCCGGTAGATTTCGGCGGGGGTCGTGTAGAGCGTCTGGCCGAGGAGCAGGCCGGTGAGGCGCTGGTCGACGAGGATGGTGCGGTTGCCGTTGTTCCAGTCGAGGGCGAGCAGGCCGCTTTTGCCGGGCTTCAGTTTCGCCGCCTCGGCGGTGAGCAGGGTGTGGAGGGAAGCGCCGCCGAGCACGCGTTCGACGAACCATTTGAAAATGTCGCCGACAGCGGACTGGCCGGCCTCGATGCCGTAGTAGCCGGGGAGGATGGCGCCCTTGACGATGCCGCAGATGCCGGGAATGTCGGCGACTTTTTTGGCCGCGGAGACGACGGCGCAATCGCAGGTGGAGGTGCCGATGACCTTGACGAGCGCGCCTTCGGTGATGCCGCTGCCGATGGAGCCGTAGTGGACATCCATTTCGCCGATGGCGACGGGAATGCCGGCGGGCAGGCCGAGCTTGCGCGCCCACTCGGGGCAGAGGACGCCGGCGGCGGTGGTGGCGTCGTGGGCGGTGGTGTAGAGGCGGTCGCGGAGGTCGGCGAGCTTCGGATCGAGCATCGCGAGAAACTCCTTGTCGGGGAGGCCGCCCCAGTCTTCGGCGTAGAGGGATTTGTGTCCGGCGCAGCAGATGCCGCGTTTGATTTCGCGCGGGTCGCGCACGCCGGCGAGGACGGAGGGAATCCAGTCGGTGAGTTCCACCCACGAATACGCATCGGCAAAGACCTTCGGTGCGGTGTTGAGGCAGCGCCAGATCTTTGACCAGAACCATTCGGAGGAATAGGTGTTGCCGCATTTGGCGATAAAATGCGGGCGGTGCTGCGCGGCGGTGGCGGTGATGCGGGCGGCTTCGCGGTGACTGGTGTGGTCCTTCCAGAGCCAGCATTGCGCGTGCGGGTTGTCGCGCCATTTGGAGAGCGTGCCGAGGGCGGCGTTGTGGCGATCCACCGGCAGCGGACTGGAGCCGGTGGCGTCCACACCGATGCCGATGACCTTGCGGGCATCGAAATCCGCGTGCGCCTTGCGGGCGGCGGCGAGGGCGGCGCGGACGGATTTTTCGAGCCCGAGCAGGTAATCGCCCGGATGCTGGCGAGCGAGGAGATGATCGCGGGGATCGA
The DNA here is from genome assembly GCA_000242935.3 of Opitutaceae bacterium TAV5. Taxonomy (NCBI): domain Bacteria; kingdom Pseudomonadati; phylum Verrucomicrobiota; class Opitutia; order Opitutales; family Opitutaceae; species Opitutaceae bacterium TAV5. The sequence goes on along the minus strand of CP007053.1, from coordinate 6,729,407 downwards.
GAATCACGCCCTGTTCGCCGGAGGGGTAGTTGTAGACGGCGGTGCCGAGTTCCGCGCCGTCGGCGCAGCGCACGACGAGAGCGCGGACGGAGTTGGTGCCGTAATCGATGCCGATGGTAAACATGACACTTCGCTTCAGTTTCGGGTTCAGGGTCTGACGTTCGGAGTTTTCAGCGAAGAAGGTGCCGGCAAGCCGGGGCGGGGTAAATGGAGAGGTTACTTGACAGTCAAGTCATGATAGCAAAAATCAAACCCATCTCTTGAAAAACACCAAAACCGGCCAATCTATTGAACAGAAGGTAAGAAGATAACGAAGATGTTTCCGGTTTCTGTCACTCCTCTTGTATCCGGAGTTTTATAACAGAACCGTAACCCGCACCTGATCTTCCACCAGCCACCAGCGGGCCTTCGTTCTCTTCTGTTCAAATTATTCAGGGGCTCTCTTGGTTGACAGATACCCGGCCTGGTCCCCATGCGGGAACATGTGCACTCGATGGCGGCGGAGTCGTCAATCAGGGGTTGCCCGATTCCATCGTCACATGTTCGCTGCTCACGATCAGGTCGCGGTCGTCGATCAGATTGAAGAAATAAACCGCCGCGTCGGCCGGGAGCGTGGCGGAGACGCGTGAGGCCGTGATATCAATCATTGCGGGCAGGGTTTCCCACACGCGGTCCTGCCAGCGGCCGGTGGCGGTGCGGGTGAAGTTGAGTCGGGCTTGCCGCAGCGGCGTGGCGGATTGCCACGTGACCCATGCGTCCGGACCTTCGCGGCCTTGGCCGGTGATGCGGACGAGCGGACGGCCGCCGTTGACGATGCTGTCGGCAAAGGCGCGGATTTCTTCCGGGTTCTCGCCGGGTGCGCCGTGGGCATGCGTCATGCGCACACGCAGGCATATCGCCTGCGTGCCGGGCGCGGCGCGATACGAGCGCTGCCAGGCACTCAGGGCGAAGGCAAAGTCGTTGGTGCCGTTGAGCCAGAGCATCGGGACGCGTGCCTGGGGCAGACGGTTTTTCGGATCCCAGAGTGCGCGCCAGATGGTGACGCGATTGCCGGATTTTTCCCACGGCGCTTTCGAGTCGATGAAGCGAGAGCCGTCATCCTCGTTTTCGGAGATATAGCCGCAGCCGTAAACCGGCACGGCAAACTTCAGGCGTGTGTCGATGCCGGCAACATTGGACAAGATCACTGCGCCGTAAGAGATGCCCGTGCTGCCGATCCGCTCCGCGTCCACTTCGGGAAAAGACGCGAGCAGCGAATGGGCAAGGATCGTGTCTGCGACGGCGTGATACATCCACTGGTCGACGGGAGGCTGGCCGATGTCGCCGATGCCGACGCGCCGGGGGCCGGGATATTCGGGATTGCGCTGCCAGTGGCTGTATTTGCCGACGGGAATGCCGCCGTCGTGATCAAAGGCGATGGCGGCGTAGCCACGATCGTTCCATAACTTTACCCACTTGGCGAAAGCGGTGCCACCCGCGCCGTGAACGAGCACGATGCCGGGCACCGGTTGGGCAGGCGTGGCTCCGGCAGGCGCGCCGTAAAATGCAAACACGCGCGTCGGGTTGCCCTTCCATGAAAGTCCTTCGAAGGCGAAGGCGCGGACACCTTCCGGCAGCGGGGCGGTGGCAGGTTGGGATTCGGAAGCGGCGGCAGTCGCCGCGTTGGCGGCTTCGAGAGCCTGCCGGTAAGCGGCGGGCGCGTCATGAACGCGAGGCGGTGTCTGCAGCGAGGCGAAATCCCAGGTGGTGGCGGCGGCCAGGACGGAGAGCGTGGGAAACAGAAGTGCCAGGACGAGAACAAGGAGGGCGCGGGTCGGAGAGACGATCATGAGAGCGGGAGGGTGTTCGCAGCAAACATTAACGGGATGTCACCGCCAGGCGAGGTTCGATTCCGGCCAGGCCGGCGGCGACGAGACGGGCGACTTCGCGGGCACCGGTTTCGGTAAAGTGTGTGCGGTCACCTTTGCCGGGGCGGTCGGCGTTGTCGGGTTTGTTGACGGTGAAGGCCTCGCTCCCGTCTTCGCCAAGACGATCGAACAGCTCGCCGCTGGTGGCGTGCAGGTCGATGAGAGGTACACCCAGCTCGGTGGTGACGGCTTTCATGGCGTCGGCATAGCGGGCGAGTTCGGTGGTTGGGTGGCCGTTTTTGTAGAGTCGTCGGCGGACGGGAGTGACGAGAATTGGCCTGATGCCGACATCGCGAGCCTCGCGTACGTAGCGCCGGAGGTTGTCGCGGTAGTCGGTGGCGGCGTCGGTGGATTCCGGTTTGTCCTTGGCGTGAGAATCGTTGTGACCGAACTGGATCAGCACGTAGTCGGGTCTGGAGGCGAGGACGCGTTGCCAGCGGTCGGGCGGAAACGTCTTCGTGCTCGCCCCGCCGCGGGCGAGGTTGGTGATTTGCGTACCCTTCGGCAAAAATTCGGGCAGAAGCTGTCCCCAGCCACGTTTGGCAGAGGTGGAATTGTAGTCGCAAACTGTGGAGTCACCGATGAGGGCAAGCCTGACTGGAGCGGATGACCGGACTCCGGCAGGATCTGCCGCGCCTGCGATCGGCAGGAAACAGTTTGGGATCGTGACGACCCATGCTGTCAGTATCCCGAACGGTATCTGTTTCATAGTATGTTTTTTTGGATACAGGTTGTCCACCTGTTGATCGGGGAGAACGGGCGAGCCAGGGCGCTGGTCTTCAAGCCAGCGCCTCGGGGATGCCGGCCTCGCTTGCCCCGGCGGTCCGGAGCGTCCCTGTATCACCGAAAGCAGCGTCGGGCCAGCCGTTGTCGTCGAGATGGCGAAGCATCCGCACCAGCAAGTCTTCCTTGCGCGTGCCATGACAAACGAGGGTGATTTCGGGGATGTCCCCCGGATCGGCTCCAAGCGCGGCAAGGTTCTGAAAAAAAGTCTCCACGGATTTCAGGGAACGCGCCACGCTGTGCTGCGCGTCGGCGCGGAGGTGCGAAGGATCGGCGGGCCAGATGCGGCGCACGCTGAAAAGCTGGATCGCCTCGAAGGCCGGATGATCGAAGGGCAGATCATCATACCAGAAGACCGGTAGCCCCTGCCGGATGAGTTCCCGCTGATAGTCAAACAGCGCCCGTCCGGTCAGGGGAAACCCGGAGGCACCTGACCGGGAAAGGCAAAACGCGGCCAGTTCGCCCGCGGCCTCGCCGATGGCCCATTCGATGTTGTGGAGCCGATAAGCGCCATTGGTGATTTGCGTCGTGCCGATGCATTTCCCGGCCACGGCAAAATTTTCCAGTCCGGGACTCACCAACGCAGAGAGCGGTATCTGGTAAGGATTGGTCGTCACGCCCCCGGAAAAGACGGACCGGGCGAGGCAACGTTTGTGCACATCGATGATGAATCCCCCAAGCCCGACCGAGTCGTCGTAGTGGCGCGCGCGGGCGCCGGTTTGATTGGCCCGGGCGATGTCCTGTTCGAGAATGGTGGTGCAGGCGCAGAGGCGGCGCCCTTCACGGATATAGGGAGCCATCGCCATGCCATCGGGCGTGCCGGTGATTTCCGGGCAGAGGTGCAATTCCGGGTAGCCAGCGCCTTTGCCGTCATCGCGCGGAGCATGGTTTTGCAGCCAGTAAAAGTAGGCGGTCGAAAGCGCCTTGGCCCGTTCGTAAACAAGATGGGTGGGGCGTCCGCCAACCATGGGTTCCAGGGCGAAATCATTGCAAGCGCAGTTGATGATGGCGCGGCTGAAAGGACGCTTCGGATCGTCGAAATTGCGCCGGTCGATGACGCAGCGGTAGTAGAACGCAGGGGGCACCATCCGGCCATTGCGACCGAGTTTTCGGCGAAACATCAATGACGGCTCTTCGCGGGAGGCTCCGGGGGCGTCGAGACGGAAGGGACCGCAGGCGTGTTCCCACTCGTCATAATCAGCCGGCCTGGGAATGCGGAAATCGCCGCCGGGCACGTATTCGACGGCGAAGCACACGGTGCTGCTCTGGATACCCTGTGGATTGGCTTCCGGTTCCGCGTGAGGTTCGTCGAATGCCTCGCGGCCATCCGCGCCGAGGCGGAACGGAACGGGGATGAGCGGGTAAAGGTCGCCTGCCTCCGTGCCATCGAGAAAGAAACGCGCGCGTGCCTCCACGGTTTCCGACGGTTTTTGAAGATTGCGGCAGGTGACTGAAAGCAGGCGATGTCCGTCGCGCCGGACCGACGCGGCAACCCACCCGCAGAAAAGTCGTAATTGCCCGCTTTCCTCGTAAGGGGCGAATTTTTCACGCAGCACCTGGTGGGCGACATGCGGTTCGGCTACCATGAAGGAATTCATGGCGTTGCCGGGATTGAAGTAAAGCTGGGCTGCCCCGCCTTTCGAGAGCCGGAAATTTTTCCGGTAGAAATCGCGCAGGGATTCGCGGAAGGCGTGATAACGCCGGCTGTATCCGATTTTTTCGGATACGGGATCATGGAACTCGTCCAGGACGCACAGCGCCTGGCTGCTCACCTGTCCGCCGATCCAGGCGTATTCCTCGAAGGCGGCCACGCGAAGTCCCTTTTCGAGCAGGGCCTGCAAGGCGGCCACCCCACCGATGCCGACGCCGATCAGGGCGACGTCCACGTCAATGAACCGGTCGTTCCGGACAGCGGTATTGTTGGATGTGATCATGGGATTTGTTGCCCGAACCGCCAGACACGGGTCCAGGTGACTTGTTCGCCGGGAGCAAGATTCCGGGTGGCGAAAACGTTTCGAATGCTTCTGGCTGAACGAATCACCAGGCGACTCACTTGGCCGGTGCAGTCAGCCTGGCGTCGATTTCGACCAGACCGGCAGCGACGAGACGGGCGATTTCGCGGGCGCCGGTTTCCGTGAAGTGCGTGCGGTCACCTTTGCCGGGGCGGTCGGCGTTGTCGGGTTTGTTGACGGTGAAGGCCTCGCTCCCGTCTTCGCCAAGACGATCGAACAGCTCGCCGCTGGTGGCGTGCAGGTCGATGAGAGGTACACCCAGCCCGGTGGTGACGGCTTTCATGGCGTCGGCATAGCGGGCGAGTTCGGTGGTTGGGTGGCCGTTTTTGTAGAGTCGTCGGCGGACGGGAGTGACGAGAATTGGCCTGATGCCGACATCGCGAGCCTCGCGCACGTAGCGCCGGAGGTTGTCGCGGTAGTCGGTGGCGGCGTCGGTGGATTCCGGTTTGTCCTTGGCGTGAGAATCGTTGTGACCGAACTGGATCAGAACGTAGTCGGGTTTCGATGACAACACGCGTTGCCAGCGGTCAGCAGGGAACGTTTTGGTGCTCGCTCCGCCTCGCGCGACATTGATGACCTGCGTCCCCCTGGGCAGAAACTCCGGCAGGAGTTGCCCCCAGCCGCGTTTGGCCTGCGAAAGCGGATAATCGCAAACCGTGGAATCGCCAATAATGGCAAGCTTGAGCGGCGCGGCCGCAGCGGGCACAGCATGGACCGACGCCAACAAAAAAGCGACGGACAGAAACAGACAAACATGCGCCAGACAGGAATTATATTTTGCAGTATTCATTCTTTGAGCTCTATTTAACTCTTCATCTGGCAAAATTTGCCGGAGCGTAGAGGAAATCCTCCGGCTCTTTGCCCAACGCAACAGCATCCATTTCGAACGGTTGTTTTTCGGCAGGCGCGAGGACAAATTCGTTGCGTCCGGCAAGCAACACGAAGGGCGCGTTGGTTGCGCCTTGCGGAAGGCCGATGTTGCCCCAACAGGGCACGTTCGGAATCTCGCGACCCAATTGCTGCTCTCCGCTTCGAATCCACATCATTTTATCATTCAATAAAATACGACTGACGCGATTCTTGAAACGTCCGAAAAGGTAATACTTGCCCGCCTGGTCGGGGGTGAGATCGAAAACGAGTTTGCAGGAGGCGGACTTGCCGGGGGTTTTATTGTTTGGGCCTTGGCGTTCATCTTCGCCTGGCGGTTCGATTTTGCCGTAAATAACGTTGGCGCGGCGGGTTTTGACTTTGGCATCGTCGGCGCGATTATCGAAATAAACGGTGACCGGACGCGAGAAGCCGTTGGTCATCCGAATCAGAAACGCCCCGCTGTGCAATCGCGCGTCCTTGACGTCTTTGTAAGTACTTTTTGTGTCAATTGTAAGGGTGACCGGTTTTCCTGCTTCCAGGACGCCGTGCGAGGGTGTGACGGCAAAATAATTCGTCGCAACGGGTTGAACGATTGAAAATTCGATGCGCGTGTTTTCGCGCCTGGCGGGCGGCTCGATTTTCGGAGTGAGCGTGAGTTGCGCGTTTGTTGTTTGCAGGTCGAGGCGAACTTCGGCGGCGGAGATCTCGAAATCGAGCGGACGCTCCGGCATGGCCAAAGCGGTGCCAAGTTTTCCGTCAGGCGAAAAGTTGGGGATTTTTTCACCGCGCAATTTTTCACGCACTTCGGGCTGCAAGCGGAAATCACCGTTTGGGGCGTCGCGAAACGGGGCGGTCTGTCGGTAACCGTGCGTTTCCTGCTTTTCCTGGTCCAGGCGGGCAAAAACATCCACGTCTGTGCGCGGGCGAACCAGGCTGAGAAGGTCGTAATCCACCGAGGTTTTTTCGCGGAACACGCCGCCTGCAAAGATGTTGGCAGCCTGAATAATGTTGTTGCGGCTGACGAATTTGAGGTTGCCGGAAACGCGGTCGGGGTCGCCTTTTCCAAAGCCCGAAACCGCATCGACATCGGTCACAATGGTGTTGTTGAAGAGGAGAATTTTGCCATCGCCGCGCTTGCTGTAATTGTTCTTGAGCGCGGTGTTAGCCGTGCCGAGTTCGTCGCGCAGATTGACGATCAGATTTTCAAAGATGAACGACGGGCCGCGCAGGCAGGGAGCGGTGCTGATGCCGCAAAGTGTTCCCTCAAATTTATTTCGGAAAACGCGGCAATTGATTTGACCGCCGTCGAGTTCGATACCGTCGTCGTTGCCAAAGCCGAAATAGTTGCCGTAGATTTCGGCGTCTTTCCAGGGGCCGCCGCGAATGTCACCGTTGATGTTGCTTTCGACGGCATCATTCCAGCGGTGCAAATCACTGCCGACAAAATCATTGTAGCGCAAGACGACGCCGCGCGCGCCGCCGAGAAACACGGCGTTGGGTCCGGCGGGATGGGAGTAAAACCAGGAATTGGCGCGACTTTTCGGATCGTGGATGTAGTTGCGTTCGAGGACGATGTCGCTTCCGCCGCGAATCATGATTCCGGCCTGGTTGTTGATGTTGCGTCCGTTGTCGCGATAAACGCTGTGCCTGCCGCTGGTGTCGAAGGGCAACACGCGTTCGGTGCCGTAGTTGGAAATGTCGCAGTTGCGGATGCGGATGTGTTCGCAATCAATGATGCTGATGGCGTTGTAGTTGCCTCCTTCGAGCGTCAGGTTTTCCAGAATGATGTAATTGGCTTTGATCAAGAGGATTGCCTGAGTTTTCTGAATGGAGCCAATCAGGGTGACGCCGGGTGGGGCGGTGTAACGGAGATAGCCGTCGGCGGTGCCGGATTCGCTTATGGTAAAACCGTTTGCGAGGTCGGCGGGGGTGAGGGTAATGGTTTTGGCAACGGGAACGTCGTCCGAAAGTGTTCTGAATGTCGCGATGGCGGTGCCGGCGCGTCCGGAGTCCGTGTAGGTTACGGATACCTCGTAGGTTGTGGCAGAAGCGAGGTTGGCGAGGATGCCGCGGGCTTGATGGTCGGCGGGATGGTAAGTGAGCTCGTAAGCGTCTTGCCACGCGGCGGCAGCAAGTTCCTCCCTCCCCCCCCTGGTCCGGTCGCTGTTGCCGATTTTGCGGAAGCGGACATTGGCGGAGAAATGCTCGGGCGTCCCGGCGGTGAGGTCGTTGAGGTAAATGCCTGCGCTGACGAAAGTGGGGTATATTTCGAGGCGGGGTTGCCCGGTTGCGGCGAGCGCGGAGCCGGGCAGAGGCAGGAACGCAAGGAGGATGAAGAAAAGACGGTATTGGCAGCATAAGTGCCGCCCGCTGAAGTTGTTCATTATGCCGAAGGCTTGTTTTTTCTGGCGGACAGGGTGGCGGCGGCAATCGCGGCGGTGATGACACCGAGAACGACGGCGCTTGTGGCGGGTTCGGGAACGGACGCGGGGATTTCGTGTGTGACGAGAATGTTGTCCACAAAATAGCCGACACTGGTGTTGCCGCCACCGGAGGCGGTCGTGAAACGGACGGCGGCGGCGCCAGCCTGATCGGTGGTCGAGACGAAGGAACTGACGAGCGAGCCACTGACGTTGCGCTCAACAATCGTGCCGTCGAGTTTCATTGAAAAGGTGTCGTTGGCGGCGTCCCATGTGATGGCAAAGGTGTGTTTGGTGTCGAAGGAGACGGTGGCGGTGGTGGCGCGAGCCTGAGTGCCGCTGGTCTCGCCGTTTGTGTAAATGTAAACGGTGCCGTAGCCGTCGGTGGTGCTGCCCTGGACCTGGAAGGAGACGAGCGAGGTGGCGCGGGTGGCGTCGGAGCTGCTGGTGTCGGGCATGATGTTGACTTCCATGATGCCGGTGCCGTCCACCGGCGTCGGCATGTAAAAGTCGAAGCTCAGGGTGCCCGTGGTGAGCGGCGCGACGGCGGTGTAATCGGGTAGGGTGAACTGCAAGGTCGGCATCTTGGAGTTGGAGGTTTGTTTGTGATACCAGAGGTAGCCGGAGCGGTTGCCGGAGCCGCCGAAGGGGTCGGCGGGCGTTACGGGTGTCGTGGCGGACGAGGCGGTGTCTCCGGCAGTCGAGACGAGCGTGGTATTGTCGTTACCCACAACGCCGCCGTCGGGGCGCGTGGCGTATTTGACGAGGACGCCGGTCGTGCCGCCGTTGGGCGGCGGGGTTCCGACGGTGGCGTTCTGGAAATCGTAGGAGAAAACGGTTTCGGTGATGGTCGCGGCGGCGTGGGCGGTTTTCGGCGCGGCGGCGGTGATGACGAGAGCGAGCGTCGCGACGGCAAACACGGTGGCGAGGCGGCTGGCGGGTTTAGCGAAGGTTTCGGGTTTGGTCTTCATGTGTGGTTTGGGTTGTTTCTGGTGAAAAACAGGGGGGGGAGGCGGGCAGTCTATTGGCCTGTCCAGATGGTGGCGGTGTAGTCATTCAGTTTTTCGAGCGGGAGTTGCTCGACGTGTCCGTCAACGAAAGCGACGTTTTCATGGTTTTTGTGAGGGTATTTGAGGTTGTCGAAATACTGGTGGAACGCGTTGCTGCCCTGAAAGGGCGAGATGGCGTTGTCGAAGTATTGCCCCGATGCGTTCCACGAGCCGTCGAGGATGAAGAGGGTGCGCGAGGGCTGCGTAACAGCGTCAATTTTACAGAGGATTTGCGCACGGCTTTGCGGTGATTTGACGAGGTTGTTCTCGTATTCGGGGACGACCCCCGCGTTGACGCCGTAGGTGTGCTCGCCCTCGCTCGTGACGACATTTTCCTTGATCGGGAATTGCCGCGCGAGGGTCGGGCAGGTGAAGACTTTCGACTGCTTTGCGCCGATGTAATCGCGCACGCCCGGCTCGCTGTGGGCGGAGGTGTTGTAAAGGCGTTTACTGGGGAAATACCCACGGTTGTCCTGCGCGTAGAGGAGCGCGGCGGAGGTGAGTTGGCGGAGGTTGGATTTGCACGTCGCCGCGTTTGCCGATTCGCGGACTTTGCCGACAACGGGAATCATGATGCCCGCCAGAATCCCGATGATGGCGATGACCGTGAGCAATTCGATCAGCGTGAAGGCCGAAGAAGGGGAACTAACAGGACGGAGTCCTGTGAGAACCTGAGCCTGCTCAGGCTCGCGTCGCGACAGCGGTTTGATGAGGGTAAGGGCATGTTCGGGGTTCATTGGATTGACTGGTGTGCCGGTATTGATCGGTCATTACCGGCAACTTGTCAATCCATATTTCCGGGAAATATAAAAGTTTATAATATATTGATGGTAATTATGTTAATATAGAAAATTGAAGTAACTCCCTGTCTGGAAGCGATAATATCAGCAATCTTCTAGAATTTGATTGAAGCTTACATTTTTTCGATTACCGGTAATCGACATGCAAGTCAGTCAACGACAGATCGCCGATGCCCTGAATATCTCCGTCATCACGGTTTCCCGGGCATTGCGCGACCACCCGGACCTCGCCGAAAACACCAAAAAACGCATTCTCCAGAAAGCTCAGGAACTCGGCTATGTGAAACCCCCGCCCCGCCTCAGCGCCGCTCATCTGGCCATCGCGGACAACAACCCTTCCATGCACTCCAGTGGCATGCCACGCCGCGTGGGCATCCTGCTTTACGGAAGCCCGCACACCGACCTGCTCAGGTCGGACGTGATGCGGAGCATTTTTCTCGGCCTGCAACGCGAATGCCAGCTCCACGAAGTCGAAACCGTAGTTGAGACTCCACTACCCGGCGATGCTCCCCTGATCGTTAAAAATCAAACCGTGGGCGGCGTGTTTTTGTTCGGACGCTACACGCCGGAGGCCATCCGCACGCTCGGCGACATGCCAGCGCTGGCGGTCAGCAGTTTTATCGAGTGCGACGGTTTGCCACGCATCGTCGCCGACAACGCACGCGGCATGAGGGAGGCCACCGAACACCTCATCCAGCTCGGCCACAAAAAAATCCTCTTCGTGAGCAAACGCGAGATGCACACACAGATCTTCCGTGAGCGTGCCGACGGCTACGTGGTCGCCATGCACCGTGCCGGACTCGCACCAGCGGTGCGTTTTCTGGTCGCCAACGAAAAATTGTCCGACGAAGAAATCCGCCGCCACACCGCGCTCGTCTGTGCAAGCGACGCACAGGCCTACGACATCCAGGAGCCCCTGCGTGCGCGCGGCTGGAATCTGCCCTCCGAGTGCAGCATGGTCGCCTTCGACAACATTGATGCCGCGGACCACACGCTCAAAGTCACCAGCTACGCGCCCGACTGGAACATGATGGGCAAGCTGGCGGCGGAACTGCTGCTTTCACGTCCGCTCGACATCAAGGGCAAAAACCTCGTTATCACCGTCCCCGGAAAACTCGTCGTGCGCCACTCCACCTCGCCGATCACCACGCCGTAGTTCAGGCGTGGAGACATGGTAGCATTATTGATTCCACGGTACCTCATACCAATTGGTTGGGAGGGCCAGATTCTTTGTATCCCCCAATCCATGCGGATAGGAACCCCCACGATAAGCCAGGGGTAACTCGCCGCGCACCGTGCGGGCGGCATCAATGTATTGCAGCAGCATGAGCGCACGGGCGTGCCCCGGAATGAAAGCCGCGCCAATGGAATCGATGGAACCGGCGATTTTCGGGAACACCCACATGCCCGCCTCGTTTTGCGTGTCCGCCGCCAACTTCCCACGCGCCTGCGTCAGTTGCAACATCGCCGCCGCGCCCGCTTCGTCGAGTGGTTTTTCGACGACCGGGTAAACCGCCGTCCTCAAAATACCACCGATGTCGGGGACCTGCCAATCGGAGCGGGCGGGCACACCGCGGAAAAACGCAGCATACGCCTTCGCCTCTGCCTCGTCGTCCAGATGGTAAATCCTGTCCTGATGCGCGATGATGGGGCGCCCCGTCTCCACCTCGTAGTAATCAAACATTTTGCTGCCTTTGATGTTTTTGGCGAACCAGTCGCGGCACAGGGTGATGGCGTCGCGGTAGCGTTTATCGTCAGATATTCGATACAGCCCGGCGAGCGCCTCGCAAGCGTCGGCGGTGGCGGTGCGCGACATCGCGGGCGGCTCGAATTCACGCGCCCAGACAGGCCGGATTTGGTTGTCGTATTGCTGCGCCCAGCAGCCGTTGACCGCACCGTGCAGTTGCGCCTTCAACAGCCAGTCGCCGGCACGTTTCATCGCGTCGATATAACGCCGGTCTTTCGTGAGATGCCACATCAGCGTCATCACGTCGATGGCGTCGTTCATCGCGAGGTCGTTGATCTCGCCGCCGTTGGGCAGGCCACGCGCGGTGCGTCCGCACTTCGCCTTGATGTCGTAGTGGTGCGACCAACTGCCGTCCGGATTTTGCGCGCTCAAATAAAATTCCCCCGCGCGCATCGCCGCCTCGAGATACTTTTTCTCGCCGGTCAGCCGGTAAATGTAGCATAGTAGATAAAGCGGGTGGCTCTGCACGCTGTCCTGAAATTTGTATTCCGCCTTTTCGCGCGGTTCGACTCGATTGACGCCGACGTTGTAGATGTAGAGCCACGCGCCTTCGGGGATTTGGACGGCGACGTAAAAATCGGCGGTCTTGCGGGCAAGGTCGAGGTAGTGGTGATCGTTGAAAATTTCGTAACCGTAGAGCAAGTGGGCGGCGATGAGCGCGGTGCCGCGCGATTTGTCATTGCTGATGACGTTGTCATACGAAATCAGTTCGCGGCCCTGCGCGTCACTGCCGAGCAACGTGGGCCATGAATACATGTTCTGCCAGCCGCCAAAACGCTGTATTTTTTCCAGCGTCGCAAAATAAGTGCGCGCGCCCTGCTCGGCTTTCACCAGCAAGGGGGGGGGAGGGGGGAGTTTTTCAAAGGCCAGCAAGCGGTCGAGCGGCTGGTTGCAGATCTGCAATTCATCAAACGCCGTTCCTTGGAGGCTGTTCGCATCCATGGCATACGCATGCGCGCCCACCTTGGCAGCGGAGCCAAGGAATATCACGAGCGTGCCGCGTTTGTCGTTAGGAAATGTCAACGCCCCGCGTTCGCCCGCGCCGTCGAGCGCGATCAGGCCGGTGCCCGCCTTCGCGTCCCACGAGGCGACAACAGAATGCCATGCCTGCGTATCCAGATTTTCAGGCAAGGGGAGAGTGACTTCCGAAATCGTGCTCCAATACGTGCCAAGCTTTTTCTCCCGCGAATTGGGGGTTTGGAATTTGCGGACAATCAGCGCAAGCGCGTCCGCTTTCTTGACGATCTCGATGCTGAACGTTTCGCGGCGCGCGGAAAACAGCGTCATCAACTGTCCGCGTTCCCAAAATTGTCCTTTCGCCGCGAACCGCACCGTCGCCGCGTCCGGATTCAGGTTGCTGCCACCGGTGAAATGCAGATGCCCGCCGGGCTCGGTCACAATGATTCCCTGCTGGTTCACACCGTCTTTTAACGGCGCGATTCCGTATCCGCCGGCCAGCGAATTGCCCGATGCAAAATCCGCGCTGAAACGGGCATTGTTGAGCAAATCGTTAATGCCATTGCTGTTGCGACTTCGCTCTTCACTGGTGAAATCGCGCACGGCATCCCAGCTTGCCGCGAGCGTGACGAAGCGGCCCGTTTGCGCAGGCACCCGCCAAAAATTTTCGGGGACAGAAACCGGCTCGGCCATGACCGGCATCGCGGCCGCAATGAATATGACAATAGGAGATATTTTCATGATAGAATAATGGAAATGGAAAAATGGGAAACCTACCTTCAACCGCATTCGATTCCGGTCAGATCCACTCGGGAGAAAGCGAACCTCACTCCGGCCACACTTTGAACGCCTTGTTCACGACGCTGGAATGCGCGTTTTTCTGGCGAGAGTGGACATTTTCAAAATACTCGCGGTCTTTGGCGGCGACATGTCCGTCGGCAAAAACCGCATGAGCACGGTTGCCGTGGCGCAGCCCGACGCGCCACTGGTCGTCACCCTGGCCGATGCAATAGCCCTGCACCGGCTCCAAGCCTGCATGGTTGCGATACGAATCGGCCACGAGAAAAAAATCTGCCGGTGACTCAATCGCCGACAAGGGCAACAGCCCATCGCCGTCCTTGGCTTTGTTGTAGGTATCGTTGTCACCCTCCGGACCCCACATCCGCATCCCGTAGCGACCATTCAATACATCGGTATCCGACACCGCCAGATCACTCAAGGACCTTGGCGCGATGGATGGACAAAGAAAAATATCCGAGTCGCCATGTTGATTGCCCTTGCTAACGTAGCCCTCTCGACCAAGCCGTCGATACCAGTGCGTATAGGTCGCACTGACGCCGTCGCTTTTGAACTCGGCTTTGTATTGGCGTCCCATGATTTGATTTTTGTGGTCGCTGGCGAACGCTTGCAGCGCAACGCCGATTTGACGCAGGTTGGAAATGCATTTCGCCTTTTTCGCCGTTTCGCGCACATGGCTGATTGTCGGCAAAGCGATTGCCGCCAAAATGCCAATAATAGCGATGACCGTCAGTAACTCGATGAGGGTAAATGCGCGGTGCTTGTGATTGTTCATACTGGGGAATCGGGGGAATACAGGGGATAAAATCGACGAGAGGGCCATCACGGACATCTCGTCAACCAAACATCAGGAAGAGCGACGGCGGAAGCGGCAGGCCACGATTCCGACCAGCGCGGCAACTCCCAAAAGTGCCGCGTTGGTCGCAGGCTCGGGTATATTGGAAGTGGCACTTTGAAGGATGAAAAGACTTTCTCTGGTGGTCGCTGCCTCCACCGTGGTATCATATTGGGTCACTACGCCACTGCTTCTCGCCCAAGTCGTTCGGAAATTTCGGGCCGAGCTGGCCGTGCCTGCAGAACGAATGTTAATGCTATTTCCTGCGGTGCTGTCGAGCCAGTGGAACACAATCCCATACGTCGTCCCCGCCGCCAGTGAAACTGAATTTGAGAAAGTGAACGTGAGGAACTGCTCCGCCACCAGGCTGGAAGGCATGGTCACTGTTTCCGAATACACGGTCGAATAAAGCGTGGGAGCCGCCGGAGGGGTGGTCCAGGATGCTCCGGGCTCCCCAATCGTGTGCGATCCTTCATCTGAAATCTCGCTGTTGAAGGCCACAATGGAAACCGAGAACGCCGCCGTCGTCTCAGGATTGGGATTCTTTGCGGTATCATAACCGTACGAATGCACATAAACCGTCACCGCCCCCAGATCGGCCGCACCCGCCAGACTGAAGAGGAACCCGCCAAACCGGTCACTATTGGCGCTGCGGTTGTACTGCACATTAGCCGACGCATGCGGGGTCGTGGAGCCGCTGCTTGCGATCACATTTGTATCGGGAGCCGTCGCTGACTGACTGATGGAGAGGGCATTGATGGCGGGAAGGGCCACCGCCACCAAAAAGGCGGTCAAGGCGGTCGCGGCGAGCCGTGAAGGGACTGGATGGGAATTTTGGAGATATGGTTTCATGAGATTTTGATGCTTTCTCTGTAGGGTTGGGTTTGCCTTGTTGGATTGTCGGTAAAAAATGACGCAAAATGCCGGTAATTAGTCAAGTTTTTCTGCCGGTATTTTTTATAAATTTTACTGGATTTTTTCTTATTCATTTACAATAAGTTACGATGTGACGATGGCTTGTGGATCCGATTTTTATGATCTGGTTTCAATTTCCATGTTGCTTTGGATGCGAAAATTTTTACCGGTAATTTTCATGAAAGTGAACCAACAGCAGATCGCCAAGGCGCTAAATCTTTCCGTCATCACGGTTTCGCGAGCGTTGCGCGATCACCCGGACTTGGCTGCCGACACCAAGAGCCGCATCCTCCAGAAAGCCCGCGAACTCGGTTACACCAAATTTCAGGCGCGCACCCAAATGATGGGAGGCACCGGAATTTTTCGTGAGACGTCCGGCGGCAATGGCAACGGGCACCCGACACGGGTCGGCATCCTGCTCTACGAAAGCGATGAGGCGCATCAGGCCGACCTGCTCAGGTCCGATGTGCGACGGAGTATTTTTCTTGCCCTGCAAAAGGAGTGCCAGCGTCGCGAGGTGGAAACCATGATCGAAACACCTGCGGCAGGCGACATCCCCCTGCTCGTCAAAAACCGGACGGTGAACGGCGTGTTTTTATTTGGCCGCTACACGGAGGCGGCGGCGCGGTTGCTGGGTGACACGCCGGCGCTGGCGGTGAGCAGTTTCATCAGTTGCGGCGGCCTGCCGCGCATCGTGGCCGACAACGCCGGCGGAATGCGCGAAGCAACGGAATATCTGATCGGGATGGGCCACAAAAAAATCCTGTTCGTGGGCAGCGCGGATTCACGCACGCAGATTTTCCGCGAGCGTGCCGATGGCTATGTCGTGGCCATGCATCGGGCAGGACTGGCATCCGAGGTGTATTTCACGCCGGAGACCAAGGAGGTGCCGAATGATCTGCTACGCCGCTTCACCGCCATCGCCTGCTCCAGTGACAGCATGGCTTACACGCTCCAGAACCAGATGTTCGCGCGCGGGTGGAAGCTGCCAGAGGAGTGCAGCATGGTGGCGTTCGACAATCTGGTGGCTCAGGATCGTTCGCTCAAGGTGACGAGCTACGGGCCCGACTGGGACTTGATGGGACGCCTCGCCGCCGGGTTGCTGCTCGCGCGTCCGCTCGACTTGCAGGGCAACAACGTCGTCGTAACGGTGCCGGGAAAACTCGTCGTGCGCAGCTCGGCGGTGGCCGTGGCGTGAGGATCTGTCAGGCCCGCAACGGGGGTGGCAGGTAATGCGCAGAGGTTACATTTTCTGAACTTCGCGAATCAAAAGCCGCGCCTGCAACATGTCGGGATCGCGCAACGTGGAAAGGATGCCTCCCAACAACCACATGGTCTCAAGCTCCCGATAAAAAACGGAGTAGCTCGTGTGCTGGCGGATAATCATCTGCCGCCAGCCATGTTTGCGGGGACGACAAATGTAAGGACTCCTTGTGACCATTGCGATGGCTTCCTCGTAACAGGACAGGAAGCGTTCGGCGGCGAGTCTGCTGTAGCTCCGATACTAGTCGTAAGCCTCCTGCAAATCCGTCGCGTAGCCTTCCGCTTTCCTGAATTTTTTCATCGCTTGAGGCTGCGAACGGCATCACCAAGCGGACGTGTTGATCCGGGATTTTTGAGAGCCTGTTTCGCTCGCGCACCAAGACGGACGAGTTGGGCAGGCGTGGCATCCACCCTCGCCGCCTCGGCTTGTCGCCACAAATGGTCGGCCAGAGCGGCCTTCTCGCGTGCGGTCAAACGATCGAGCTCCCGGGAAAGTGTCGTGGAAACAGGCATTGAGCCACATTATGCGTCCAGCGTCCTCCGTCAATTTTTTGGTGGAACGATCAAGGCGTCAGACGTAGCGCATCGGCTCGGCGGGGGAATACGCGTCTCGACCAAGGAGCGGGGAGAGAAGGGAGACAGGAGTCTGGCGTTCCCGGGAATTTCCGGATAACGACACCGCAACATGGCAACGAAGCGTGTGACGATGGCGGCGGTGGCGGCGGCGGCGGGGGTTTCCAAGAACGCCGTGTCGCTGGCGTTGCGCGGCGACCGGCAGATCCCGGCCGCCACGCGCGGGCAGATCGAGGCCGTGGCGGCGCGGCTCGGGTATGTGCGCAATCCCGTCGTGGCGGAGCTGATGGGAGAACTGCGCAAGGAGCACGCACCGGCCTTTCGCCGGACGCTGGCGCTGGTCAATGCCAACGAGGACCCGCATGCCTTCGAGCGTCATCCGACGATCCCGGTGTATGTGGCCGGGTGTCACGAACGCGCGGCATTTCACGGTTACAAGTTCGACGAATTCTGGCTGCACAATCCCGAAGCGAACGGCGACCGGCTGCACCGGATTTTCCGGGCGCGCGGGATTCGCGGGATCGTCGTGACCGGGCTCATGCACGGCAATGTGTTGCCGGCGCGATTTGCGAGCCTGTGGCCGCATTATCCGTGCGTGGTCACGGGTGTGCGCACGCAAGGGCCGACGTTGTCGTTTTGCTGTGTGGACCACCATGCGCTGGTCATGGAGGCGATGGCGCGGACGCTGCGTCTCGGCTACCGCAGGCCGGCGCTGGTCGTGGATGAGCACATCGATCTGCTGGTGGACCGGCGGTTCAGCGCGGGCATGTGGGTGGGGCAGCAGGCGTTGCCGGCGGCGCGGCGGTTGCCGGGGTTTTTTCAGGTGCGGGAGGCGCGCGAGAACCCGGCGGTGTTTGCGAAGTGGTTCAGGCGTGTGCGGCCGGATGCGATCCTGACGCTCTACCGGCGCGTGCGCGACTGGCTCGCCGACCTCGGGGTGGAGGCGCCGCGCGACATCGGCCTGGTGCAACTGGAACGCCGCCGCGGCACGATGGACTGGGCGGGCATGGACCAGCACAACGACCTGACCGGCGCGGCCGCCGTGGACATGCTGGTGAGCATGATGCACGGCCGCGAGGAGGGTGTACCGGAGTTTCCGCGCGCGACACTGATCGGCGCGTCTTGGCGCGATGGCGCGACGGCGCAGGGGAGGGCGAACGGGTGAGGGAGGCGAGGCGATGGCGACCGACGATCCGGCCTTGTTCCAATGCTGCCTGATCAGTGGTTATTTAGCCGCGAATGAACACGGAGCGGCAGAGCGGCAACCGAAGAGAGGGAGGCCGCTAAAGGTCGCTAACGGTCGCTAAAAACCGGACAATCGGGAAAACCGGTTTAGCGTCCGTTAGCGTCCTTTAGCGGTTTAATTCAAAATGATCCTGTCCCATAGGGAAATCATACACTTCCGCGCACGGTTTTCCTCGGTGTGGATGCAGTCCGGATTCAAACCGGGATGGCCACAAAAAACAAAATTTCCGTCTGCCCGACGTGAATCTCCCGCGCGCTTATAAGCGCGATGGAGGATTTCATGCGCGGTGTGTTTTTTCGTGTTTTTCGTGGCCATTCTTTCTGCCCCTTCGGTTGCGGCACAGCCGCCCCCGGTTCATTCGCGGTTGGTCTTGATCAAGCAATCCGCGTCAGGAACGGGAGAGGATCTTTTCGGTGAGACCGCGGGCGAGCGCCACGAAGCCTTCCGGTGTCCAGGCGGCGCGGCCGACAAAGAGGCCGTCCACGTCGGCGAGCCGGGCGTAGTCGAGGTAATTGTCCGTGTTGACACTGCCTCCGTAAAGAAGCGGCACGCGCGCGGCCGCAGCGTCGCCGAAACGCGCGGCGAGCAGGGCGCGCAAAAGGGCGTGGCGGCTGGCAGCATAGTCGGGCGTGGCGGGTTCGCCCTGTTCCCCGATCGCCCACACCGGTTCGTAGGCGACGAGAAGGCGGGAGAGGTGCTCCGGGGTCACACCGCGGAGGGCGGCGTCGAGCTGGCGGGCAAGCAGGGCGCGTCCGGAATCACGCCGTTTTTCGGCACCCGTTTCGCCGATGCAGACGAGCGCGGTGAGACCGGCGGCGAGGGTGGCGAGCGTCTTGCGATTCACGTCCTCGTCCGTCTCGCCGAACTTGTGGCGACGTTCGGAATGACCGATCTCCACGAGATCGACCGGAATATCCTGCAACATCGGGATCGAGACCTCGCCGGTGAATTCTCCCTCGGGCGCCCAGTGGACGTTTTGCGCGCCGATCTGCAATGGCAGGCGGTGATGCGAGACGAGCGCGCGCACCGGCACGAGCGAGGGGAACGACGGAATGGCAAACAACAACAACCCGGGCGGCGGAGAGAAGCCGGTGAACAGCCGCGCCACTCCGGTCACCCAGGCGGCGGCCTGCGTATTGGTTTTGAACATCTTCCAGTTGGTGCCGAGGAGGAATCGGGTTTTCATGAGGGGAAAGGAGTCGGTGGACGTGACCGGTGAGTGGCGTGGCAGGGCGGCAGGCGCGACGGGCGGTATCTGTTGATCAATTACGCCGGAAGACCGGTTGCACGACGCAGGGCACAGCGCGACGCGGTGACGGGTTGCACACCGCATTCGGGGCGAGGCGCATCCGCGCCTCGTCGCAGCGGCAGGAATGCCGCCGCTCCGCCGCAAGCGTTTTCAGCCGGTTTCAGCCGCCTTCCTTTTTGAGAAAATTGCGGGAGATCGAGTCGAAGGAGATGGCGAGCACGACAATCGCGCCGCTGACGATGGTCTGCCAGTAGGGCGACACGCCGAAGAGGACGATGATGTTTTCGATCACGCCGATGATGGCCGCGCCGATGAGCGCGCCGATCGGGTTGCCGATGCCGCCGGTCGTGGCGATGCCGCCGATGACGGGCGCGGCGATGGAGGCCATCACCCAGACGTTGCCGATGGAGGGTTGCGCGGAGCCGAGGCGGGCCACCATCAGCATGCCGGCCAGCGCGGCGAGACCGCCGGCGATCATGAAACACGACACCCGCACGAAATTGACCCGGATGCCGAGCATGCGGGCGGCCTCGCGGTTGTTGCCGATGGCGTAGATGTAGCGGCCGAACGGCGTGCAGAGCGCGAGCACGGTGACGATGACCCCCACGACGAGCAGGATGATGAAGGGCATCGGGATGCCGCCGATGTCGCCCTGACCGAGGAAGTGGATGACCTTGGGAATGCCGACGATGGCCTTGCCCTCGGTGATGACGAGGTTGGTGCCGGAGTAGATGCCGGTCATGCCGATCGTCACGACGAGGGCGTTGAGCCGGAGCGTGGTGACGATGATGCCGTTGATCATGCCGCAGAGCATGCCGAGCATGATACACAGGCCGAAGGCGAGGTAGGGGTTGATCTGCGCGTCGACCATGAGCTTGCCGCCGATGACGGCGCACAGGCCGGCGATGGCGCCGATGGAGAGATCGAGCTCGCCGAGCAGGAGCAGCAGGCACTGGCCGAGAGCGACGAGTCCGGCGAAGGCGAACGTGCGCATCATGATGCCGGCGTTGTAGCTCGTGGAAAAATGCGGCGAGAGAAAATGCGAGACCACGACGATGACGACGAGGACGCCGAAAACGCCGATGATCTGGCTGCCGAACAACGCGCGCCAGAAGGAGCCGTTGCCGTTGAGAGTTCTGCCGATGGAGGGATGGTTGCTCATGATGTGTGCGCGGGTTCCTTGACTCCGATGATGGCGCCGAGGATCTGCTCGCCGGTGGCGGTGGCAGTGTCGAATTCGCCGGTTTTGGAGCCGTGGTAAATGGTGACGATGCGGCTGGAGCACTTGAGCAGCTCCTTCATCTCGGAAGACACGAGGATGATGCCGACGCGCTGCTCTTCGGCGAGGCGGCGCATGATGCGGTAGATGTCGGCCTTGGCCTTCACGTCGATGCCCTTGGTGGGCTCGTCGAAGATGAGGACTTTCGGCACGGTGCGCATGGCGCGGCCGATGATGACTTTTTGCTGGTTGCCGCCGCTGAGGAAGACGATCTTCTTGTCGTCACCGGCGGTCTTCACCTCGTAGGTGCCGATGACTTCGCGGGAGACCTCGGCTTCCTTGCGAAGCGAGATGAAGCCGCGGGGCGCGGTTTCGCGGAGGACGGAGATGCCGATGTTCTGGCGCACGCTGAGGTGCGGGAGGATGCCGTGGAGTTTGCGTTCCTCGGGCAGGTAGAGCAGGCCGCGGCGCAGGGCCTGCGTGGGATTGCGGAATTTCCAGGGGCGGTCGTCGCCGTTGATGTGGACCTCGCCGCCGGATTGCGGGAGGTAGCCGTAGAGCGTCTGCATGATCTCGGAGCGGCCGGCGCCGACGAGGCCGGCGAACCCGAGAATCTCGCCTTCGCGGAGCGTGAACGAGATGTCGCGGAAACGGGGGCCGCCGAGTCCCTTGACCTCGAGCACGACGTCGCCGGGCGGGCGGGCGGGGCGGAAGATTTCGTCGAGGTCGATGTCCTTGCCCGACATGAGGCTGATGAGCTGGCGCTGGCTCATTGCGGAGGCGGGCGCGTGGCCGACCTGCTCGCCGTTGCGCAGCACGGTGATGTCGTCGCCGATGGCATAGATTTCGTCGAGCTTGTGGGAGATGAAGATGATGGAGCGGCCCTCGCTCTTGAGCTGGCGGACGATCCGGAAAAGCCGCTCGGCCTCGCGGTCGGTGAGCGAGGTGGTGGGCTCGTCGAGGATGAGCGCCTCGGCGTGGCGGTTGGTGAGGGCGCGGGCGATCTGGAGTAGTTGCTGTTCCGATACGGTGAGGTTTCGCACGAACGCGGAAGGGCGCACGTCGAGGTGAAATTTTTCGAGCCAGGGGAGGGCGGCCTTGTTGAGGCGGGAGCCGGTGATCAGGCAGCCGTCGATGCCGGAGCGGGAGAATGGCATGAAGAGGTTTTCCGCCACGGTCATGTGCGGGAAGAGGCTCAGCTCCTGGGGCACGTAGGCGATTTTTTCGAACAGGTGCGGGTGATGGAGAGCGTCGTTGCCGTCGATGATGACCTCGCCTTCGTCGGGCGTGTAGACGCCGGTGAGGATTTTGACGAAGGTGCTCTTGCCCGCGCCGTTTTCACCGATGATGCAGTGGACGGTGGCGGGCTGGATGGCGAGGTTGAGGCCGCGCAGGGCGACGACACCGGGGAACCGCTTGAGGATGCCGCGTGCTTCGATGATGGCCATGGGGGGGGGGCGCGCGTCCCTGCGGGCGCTAATGAAGAATCAAGAATGAATAATCAAGAATCAAGGATGAGGGGCCGGGTCAGGCGTAGCGCTGCGAACGTGCGGACAGGCGTCCGGCGTTCGCAGCTACGGTCGCGTGGTTGCCGGTCAGAGGTCCTTGTAGTTTTCTGTCATGTCGCGGGTGATGAAGCTCACGCCGGTGTCGAGTTTTTCGGGCGTGGTGATGCCCTGCGTCTGCAGCCAGAGGCAGATCACCGACCAGTAGCCCTGCATGTGGGGCTTGCTGGAGGAGGAGGATTCGACGACGCCCTCCTTGATGAGCTGGATGAGCTGGGCGAGGTCGTCGAGGCCGACGGAGAGGATCCTGCCCGTCTTGCCGGCTTCCTTGACGGCGAGGCCGACGCCGATGGGGCCGGCAGCGTCGCACGACACCCAGCCGCGAAGGTTGGGATGGGCGGAGATGATGCGGGCGGCTTCCTTCTGGGCGGTCTCGATGTCATCGTTGTCGATGCCTTCGGCGACGACTTTCATCTTCGGATATTTGGCAAAAACCTCCCGGTGAACTTCGGCCCGGCGGCGGTGGTTGGGCGCGGTCGGCACGCCCTGCATGATGGCGACCTCGCCTTCGTAGTTGAGGAGCTTGGCGAGGCGCTCGGCCGCGAGTTCGGCTTGCACGGCGTAGTCGCTGCCGACGTTGGAGAGCTGCATGCCCGGAGGCGCCTCGGAGTCGAAGAGGATGACGGGAATCTTGCGGTTGAGCGCCTCCTGGAGAACGGCGCGGTTGCCTTCGCCGTCGAGCAGGTCGAAGGCGATGCCGTCGGGTCTGGTGGCGATGGAGCGTTCGAGGATTTCGTTTTGCACGACCACGTCGGCCGTCTGCGGGGCGCGATAGTCGATCTCGAATTTGTGGCCGGTCTGTTCGGAGAGCATGGCGGCGGCGGCCCGGGCTCCGGTGTTGACCTTGTCGAACCACGGGTGGACGACCTTCGGGATGACAACGAAGCGATAGGTGCGTTTTTCTCCGGACGACGCTCCGGGCGCGGTCGCGGAGCCGGACTGTTTCGAGCAGCCGGCGGCGAGGAGGGCGGAAAGAACGGAGAGGGCGGAGGCGAGGAGAAATAATCTCCGGATGGATTTCCCGGGGGGAGCTATTTTGGCGTTCATAATTTTCGGTGTGGTGTGGCCAGGGTAAAATGAGAGGAACGGCAGTCGTCGGGCCGCCGGGCGAGGAACGGATTCTGAAAACGGGTGAGACCGCGCGCGCGCATTGCCGGCCGTGGCGAGGCGTGCGGCTTCGGGGGGGGGCGGTTACGTCAGGGAGGCGGCTTTCTGCGCGAGGGTTTCGAAAAGGATGGCGATGGAGGTGGAGCCGGGGTCGCGCGGAGCGCGGGCGCGTTCGCCGAGCGTGGCGGCGCGACCGAGGCGCGGGAGCATGCCGGAGGTGGAGTCGGAGCCGGCCCGGGCGGCGGTGGCGGCGGCCTGGAGCGCGTCGGCGAGCGGCTGCCCGGCGGCGCCGCGGAGAGCGGCGGCCGCGGGGATGAGCGCGTCCATCATGGTCTTGTCACCGACACGGGCGGGCGTCTTGCGTTCCAGTTCGCCGACGCCTTTTTCGATGAAGCCGGCCAGCGTGGCGGCATCGAGCGTCTGCGCAGGCGCGCAGAGGCCGGCGGCGCGAAGGAAGACGCCGAAGAGGACGCCGGAGGCGCCGCCCATGCTGGTCATCATGGCGGTGCCGGCGGCGGTGAACGCCTCGTTGACCGAGGCCGGCGCGGACTTGGCGGTGAGGGCGGCGATGGCGGCTTCGCCGCCGCGGGCGATGGTGCTGCCGTGATCACCGTCGCCGAGCTGTGAGTCGAGTTCGTTGAGGTAGTCCTTTTTCGATACAAGCTCCGTGAAGGCGGCGATCAGCAGGTCGCGTGTCCCGGTGGCGGTGGCGGGTCGGGTCGTGGCGGAGGTCATGGCGGGAGTGGAGGGGATCGGTTATCAGGCGGGATTGCTGTAACAGAAGGAGGAGCACGGCGCGTCGAGGAGCGGTTCGAGTTCGCTGTCGAGCGCCATGAGCGTGATGGAGAAGCCGGCCATATCGAGCGAGGTGGCAAACTGGCCGGTGCGCAGGAAGGAGACGGCCACGCCCTGCGTGTCGAGCGCCTCGCGCAGGCGGGCGGAGACGGCGAGAAGCTCCAGAATGGTGGTGCTGCCGAGGCCGTTGACCATCGCGGCGACGCGGGCGGGGCGGCTGCCGGTGGCGGCATAGTCGGCGAGGATCATTTCGAGCATGTGCGGCACGAGCGTGGCGGCGGGCTCGAAGGCGGAGCGTTTCACACCCATCTCGCCGTGAAGCCCCATGCCGATCTCGATCTGGCCGGCGGGGAGGTCGAACATGGGTTTGCCGGTGTCGATCGAGGAGGCCGCGCCGAGAGCGACGCCGAGCGAGCGCGTGGCCAGACACGCCTTGCGGGCGATCCGCAGCACGTCGTCGAAAGGCAGTCCGCGATCGGCGGCGGCGCAGGTGGTCTTGATCACAAAAATGTCGCCGGCGATGCCGCGCCGTTTTTCCAGCTCGGCGGGCGGCCGGGAGGCGATGTCGTCGTGGACCCGCACTTCATCGATCCGTCCGCCGGCCTGCCGGATTTCGTCGGCGGCAAAACCGAAATTGAGCACGTCGCCCGAGTAGTTGCCGTAGATGAGGAGCGAGCCCTCGGGCGCGACGGAACTGCGGGGCGAGGGCGCGGTGCACGCTTCGATGGCGGCCTGCACGGACATCGGGTTGGGCGCGGCAAAGACCTGGCCGGCGATGGCGGCATCGGCCATGCCGGGCCCGACCGCGCCGAGAAAGAGCGGCTCGTGTCCGCTGCCGCCGCCGACGAGGATGCGGACGCGGCGCGACGGGTTGCCGCGATGGAGCAGCGCGAGGTGGCCGGGCACCTGCTCGAGGGGGTGGCGACTGGAGGCGATGATGCCGCCAAGGACGGCTTCCACCGCGTCGGGGGATTTTGTCAGGAACGGTCTCATAGGAAAAGGGCAGGCGGGAAGCGGAGGGCGGGAAGGACGAAGGATCGTACCGGGGAGCTATTTTGGCTAACAGAAAAAGCGCTGCGGAGGGCAGGGCAGGGAGAACGGGTCAGGGAGGGTGTGACCGGATGGATGTTGAAAACAACGCCAAAAACTACAACGTTCTAGGAGCAGTCAAGCTAGAACGTTCTAAATTTTGTGGATTTTTTTCCGGCAGCCGCCACATTGGCTGCCCGTCAGCCGTCTCCTCCTCTCCGGTTTCCAACGCTTTTCCCAAAAACTTCGTCTCCCTGAAAATGGCCGCCATCCGTCTGAAAGACATCGCCACCCGGCTCGGTTTGTCTGTCTCCACCGTGAGCGCCGCGCTCCAGAACCGCGAGGACATCAGCCAGGCCACGCGCGACCGCGTGGGGGCGGCGGTGCGCGAACTGGGTTACCATCCCAATTCGCTGGCGCGCAGCCTCGTCACGCGCCGGTCCCAGGTGCTCGGGGTGATCGTGCCCGATCTTTCGCGTTCGTTTTTTTCCGGTGTGCTCAAGGGCATGGACGAGGTGACAAACCCGGCCGGCTACAACCTGCTCGTGTGCAACACGGAGGAGGACGCGGTGCGGGAGGAACAGGCGCTGAGGATGCTGCTGGCCCGTCAGGTGGACGGCATCCTGCTGGCGACGGCGCACGACCGCAACGACACGGCCTGGCGGCAGACTTTGCGGCAGGTGCGGGTGCCGGTGGTGCTGGTGGACCGGCGGATGCCGGGGCACCATTTCGTGGGCGGCAACGACGAGACGATCGGCGCCGAGGCGACGGAGCATCTGGCGCAGCAGGGTTACCGGCGGATCGCGCACATCTGCGGGCCACAGTCGGTGGTGACTGCGGCGGGACGCCTGAAGGGGTACCGCCGGGCATTGGAAAAACTGTCGTTGCCCCTGGCTCCCGAGCGGGTGATCGAGAGCAATTACCACGCGGAGTCGGGCGGCTATGAGGCGATGCAGAAATTGCTCGCGCTCGGAGCGGACCAGCGGCCGGACGCGGTGTTTGCGGCCAGCGATCCGATCGCGATCGGAGCGTTGCAGGCCGCGCTCGATGCGGGGCTGGATATCCCGCGCGATCTCGGGCTGATCGGCGTGGGCAATCACCAGTACAGCCAGTACTTGCGCGTGCCGTTGAGCACGGTGGACCAGCAGCGTGCGCGGATCGGCCGCGAGGCGGCGCAGTTGTTGCTGAAGCTGATCGCGGAAGAGGCAGGCAAGACGAAGCGCGCGGCCGGCGGCGAAAAGAACAGGGCGACGAGCATCCTGATCAAACCGCAACTGGTGGCGAGGGCGTGGTCGCTGGGCCCGGGCAGAGGCGCGGTGTCCGGATGCACCACCAATCCAGCCCTTCTCCGTATTAGTGTCCATTAGTGGTTAAAAAAGACCTGCCTCCCGGTTTTCGTGTCATTTCGTGTGTTTCGTGGGCAATCCTTTCGGTTTTGGCGCAGCCAACCTGTGCGCTGTCGCGCTCCGTGGCACGCATCCGGCGGCGAGGACGCCACCGCTCCGGTTGCCCCCCGGGGGGGTTACTTTTCGCTGGCGGCGAGGGCGGGGCGCTCGATCACGAAGCGAAAACCGATGTGGCGGGCCCGGTCGTTGCGCGACTGTTTGGCGATGGGCAGCTCGGTCAGCCGGTCGGCCTGGTCGAGGTAGCTGCCGCCGATGACACGGGTGTCGCGGGTGTCGTCCACGTCCTGGAGCCACTCGGCGACGTTGCCGAGGAGATCATGGATGCCGAATTGATTGGGATCGAGAACACCGGCTTCGCGGGTGTGCGCGGAACCGTTGTCCGCCGACTGGACGCCGCCGGCGCCGCCCTTGAAGGCCGCGCGG
Source organism: Opitutaceae bacterium TAV5 (assembly GCA_000242935.3). Classification (NCBI taxonomy): domain Bacteria; kingdom Pseudomonadati; phylum Verrucomicrobiota; class Opitutia; order Opitutales; family Opitutaceae; species Opitutaceae bacterium TAV5. The sequence goes on along the minus strand of CP007053.1, from coordinate 6,702,439 downwards.
TACTCGGCCTCGGTGGGCAGGCGGACGGGAGCGCCGAGCAGCCAGCCGAGACGGTTGCAGAATTCGCCGGCCTCGTTCCAGGTGACGGAGTCGACCGGAAGCGTGCGGCCGGGATTGCGGCTCGGGTTGGTGTTCATGATGCGCTGGTAAAGGGCCTGGGTCACTTCGATGGCGCTCATCTGGATTTCGGGGAGATCGGGAATGAGGGCGATGCGCGAATAAATCTCGTCCTGCAGCGGCCCGATGTCGGCCTTTTTGAGATTGAGGTAGGAGAGGCGGATCTTGCGGACGCCGCTGTTGAGCCGGCTGCGGGGAAAGTCGGTTTCGATTTTCTCGACCAGGGCGATGGCGGCGGGGAGATCGAGCTCGGCGGCCACGACATGACGGCGGGAGAGGGAGAGGCTGATCTGCTTGTCCAGCGCTTCGAGCTTGTGCCCGAGCATGCGGGAGAGGGTGGTCTGGCGCCGGATTTCGAGTTCGTCCACCTGGGCGGAGGAGACGAAGCGGCTGCGGGGAAAGGTGGCGTTGATCTCGCGCTGGATGCCGGCGGCCAGGGTGTAGAGGCGGGCGGCTTCGTCGTAATCGGCGGTGAGGTCGGCGCGCTCGGCGGCAGCGATGTGTTTTTCGATCTCGTCGGCCGCGTCGGAGGCATTGAGGGTCTCGATTTCGGCGTCGATCTTGTCCACTCCCTGCACGTCGACGAAGCGGGTGCGCGGGTATTCGCTGTTGATCCTGATCTGGAGATCGCGGGCGGTGGTGAAGGCGGCAATGGCGTCGCGCCAGCGTTTTTCGGAGAGAGCCTTGCGGGCGGCGGAGAGGGCGGCCTCTTTCTGGTGGTTGAGCGGAGCGGCATCGACCGAGGCAAGCGACTGCGACAGAGTCGCTTCGCGCATGTAGTTCTTGAATTCGGCGCTGGCGCTGGTGACGTTGATTTCGCGCTGGAGGCGAAGGGCTTCCTCGTAGTCGGCCTTGGCCTGGGCAATGTCGCCGCGAGCGGCGGCGTCGCCACCTTCTTTCTCGAGCTGGTCAATACGGCCAACGACATCGCGGGCACGGGCCGAATCGAGCCGGCTTTCGAGGTCGCGCAGGCGGTTGGCCTGTTCGTAGCTGGAGAGCGGGAGGCGGCGGACGATGTCGCGCTGGATGGCGACGGCCTTTTCCAGGGCTTGGAGGGCATCGGAGGTGAACACACCGGCATCGGCAACCTGGCGGTACTGCTTTTCAAGGTCATCCACCTGCCTGATCAGGGCGACCACCGCGGGGTCGTCGATCAGTTGCGAAGCGGCCGGATCGTCCAGCTTGCCGGGACCAAGGTTGGCGAGAACATAATAGAGAACGGCCAGCACGGCGAGGCCCAAGGCAACGAGGAGCACCTTGTATAATTTTTGCCAGATGGTGGCGAGGCGGCGGCGGAGACGGAACCTTGGCATAGAGGGGAAGCTTGCCAGCCAAGGGGAAGTCGCGGGCAAATGCAACGGATTCCCTCACGGGTTTTTTCGGAGCGGACGGGACGGTGTGTTTTGCGCGGAAGGGGCGGTTGCGGTCTCGACATCGGGGGCGGGTTGGCCGTTTCTCGGCGGTGTGAGCATCGAACACCTCGTTATCCTCGCCCCCGGGTTGCTGGGGGGTTCCGTGGCCAGGGCGGCGCGCGCCCGCGGGCTGGCCGGGCGAATCACGATCTGGGCGCGGCGGGCGGAGACGCGGGAGGCGCTGCGCGGGCAGCCGTGGTGCGATGCGGTGGCGGAGTCGCCGGAGGCTGCGGTGCGCGACGCGTCGCTGGTGGTGCTGGCGGCGCCGGTGACGTCGATCATCGAACTGGCCCGGCAGGTCGGTCCGCAGGTGGCGGCAGGCGCGGTGGTGACGGATGTGGGCAGCGTGAAGACGCGGCTGTGCCACGAGGCGCGCACGGCGATGCGGGCGGGGGTGGTTTTTGTCGGTTCGCACCCGATGGCGGGGAGCGAGAAGACGGGCTGGGAAAACGGTTCGGAGACGCTGTTCGAGAAACGGACGTGTTTCGTGACGCCGCATCCGGACACGCCCGGGGCGGCGGTGCGGAGGGTGGCGGATTTCTGGCGGGATCTGGGCTCGATGGTGGCCACGCTCACGCCGGAGCAGCACGACGAGGTCGTGGCGCATATCAGCCACCTGCCGCAGGCGGTGGCCACGGTGCTGGCGGATACGCTGGCGGGGCGACCGGGCGAGTGGCGGCACCTGGCGGGCGGGGGGCTGCGCGACACCACGCGGATCGCGGCGAGCGACGCCACGATGTGGGTGGAGATTTTCCAGCAAAACCGCGACCACGTGCTGCGCGCGCTGGAGCGGTTTTCGGGGCAATTGCAGGATTTCCAGGCGGCGCTGGCGAACCATGACTGGCCGGCGGTCCGGCGGCAGCTCGAACAGGGCAAGGTCTGGCGCGACGGGTTCCGGCCGTAGTAGAGTTCAGGGTTCAGAGTTTGGAGTTCAGGGTTCTGGCAACGTCACGCCAGCGGAAACTCCAAACTCTGAACCCTAAACCCTAAACGCTAAACCGCGTAGGCGGTGCGCAGGCCTTCGGCGACATCGGGCGGCACGAAGTGGCTGACGTCGCCGCCGTAGCGAGCCACCTGCTTGACGAGCGACGAACTGGTAAAGCTGTACGCGCCGCGCGGCATCACGAAAAAGGTTTCCACACCCGGTTCGAGGTGACGGTTCATCAGCGCCATGTTGAACTCGAACTCGAAATCCGAAAGCGCCCGCAGTCCGCGGATGATCGCGCAGGCTTTCTGCTCGCGGGCGAAATCCACCAGCAGGCCGTGAAAGATCGCCGTGGTGACGCTGGGGAACTGCGTGGTGTTGGCCTTCAGGAAGTTCAGCCGCTGCTCCGCGGTGAACAGCGGGGCCTTGGCCGAGTTGTCCGCAATGGCGATCGTGACCCGGTCAAAAATCCGCGTGGCGCGGGAGAGGACGTCGAGATGACCGTAGGTGACCGGATCGAATGTTCCGGGGTAAATGCAGTGTCGCATGATGGTGGAAGGCGGGAATTGAGCCGGGAGCATGCCCACGAAACCCGTGAAAAGGCACGACGAAACTAATGACGAATGACGAACGACGGATGGACTGCCGCTGCCGGAGGGATCGGGTAATTCGTCATTCGTCATGTGTAATTCGTCATTGGATTACGGGCGATTCGTCCTTCAGCTTCTTTGCTGTGAAACACGCATCCGTCCTTGCTCCGTCGATTCTCGCAGGCGACCACGCCCGGCTCGCCGACAGCGCGCAACTCGTGAAAGGCCTCGGCATCCCGTGGCTGCACCTCGATATCATGGACGGGCATTTCGTGCCCAATCTGACGTTCGGCCCGCAAACGGTCGCCGCCCTGCGCGCCGCTGTGCCGGACGGGCTGTTTTTCGACACGCACCTGATGCTCGACGAGCCGCACCGCTACATCGAGCCCTTCATCAAGGCCGGCGCCGATCTCGTCAGCATCCACATCGAGCCGGCGTACGATCACGCCGGCACCCTCCGCCGCATCCGCGAACTGGGTTGCCTCAACGGCATCGTCCTCAATCCCGGCACGCCCGCCGAAGCCATCGAACCGTTGCTCGGCGAGGTGGATCTCGTGCTGGCGATGACCGTGCAACCGGGTTTCGGCGGGCAGGCCTTCCGCCGCGACGTGCTGCCGAAACTCGCGCAGATCGACCGCTGGCGCACCGAACGCGGGCTGACGTTCCGGCTGGAGGTCGATGGCGGCATCGATCTCGCCACCGGTCCCGAATGCCGTGCTGCCGGCGCGGATACGTTTGTGGCCGGCACCGCGTTTTTCAAGGCGGCGGACCGGGCCGGATTTGCCGCGAGCGTCGCCGGGTGGCAGAGTCCGGCCCTGGCCTGATCCTGTCCCGCCCCTTGTCCTGCCACTCCGTCCTTCCTTTCGACCTGCCTGTGTTTCCATGAGCGCGTCTCCTTCCCACATTTTTTCTGCCAATCCTGTCAATCCTGCCGATTCCGCCGGCGTCCCTGCCGGCGTCGGTGCCCGGCACCGCAAGCCGTCGGTGGCGGGCCATCGCCGCACGGTGGACATGCAGATCATCGCCGGCTGGGTGGAGCCGCGTTCGCGCGTGCTCGACCTCGGTTGCGGGCGCGGCGTGCTGCTCGATTACCTGCAACATACGAAGGATGTCTTCGCGGTGGGCGTGGACATGGATTTCGACAAGATTTCGGCCTGCGTGCGGCGCGGCGTCACCGCGCACCAGGCGGACATGCTCGGATTCATGCAGCGGTTCCCCGACGGGCATTTCGACCGGGTGATCTTTTCCCGCACGCTGGAGGAACTGCCTGCGCCGGGCGCGGCGATTGTCGAGGGGTTGCGCGTGGCGCGCAACGTCACCGTCGGTTTCGTCAATCACGCCTACTGGAAAAACCGGTTCGACGGCGCGCTGCGCGGACGCAAGCCGCGCAACGCCGTTTACACGACGGCGTGGTTCGAGAGCCGCCCGACGAATCCGGTAACAATCCACGATTTCGAGCAGTTTTGCGCGGAAAAGCGCATCCGCATCGTCCGTCGCGCCCATTTGCGCGGCGACTGGAAAACGGCCTGCTCCTTCGCACCCAACCTGCTGGCCGGCTACGCGCTCTACGACCTGGCGCGGGCGTGAGAGGGGGGGCGGAGCCGGAGCGGCGGCGTCCCTGTGGCACGGCCATCCTGGCCGTGGACGGCGCGCAGCGCCGCCTCTGTCCGGTGCGAAATACGGGCTGGCCGTGTCACGCGGAGAGGCAACGCTCATGGGCAGGATGCCCCATGCCACTTCCGCGCCGTCCCTCTTCATCTTCGCGCATCCTCACCCCGGGCTTGCACCGGAGGCGACGACCGGACTTGTTTTCACCCTTTAACACCCATGTCTCAAACCATCGCCGTCCTCGACTTCGGTTCCCAGTACACGCAGGTTATCGCCCGCCGCATCCGCGAGTGTCAGGTTTACTCCAAAATCTACCATTACGCCACTCCTGCGGAAACGCTTCGGGCGGATGGGGTTATCGGCGTGGTTCTCTCCGGCGGACCCAGTTCCGTATTTGCCAAGGATGCGCCTATGCCCGACCGGGGAGTCTTCGAACTCGGTGTGCCGGTCCTCGGCATCTGTTACGGCGTGCAGCTCATGGGCAAGCTCCTCGGCGGCTCCGTCGCCCGGAGCAAGGAGCGCGAATTCGGCCTCGGCACCCTCACGATCAGGAAAGCCGGCAGCCTTTTCAGCGGCCTGACGCAGAAAAAATTCACGGTCTGGAACTCGCACGGTGATCGCCTTATCGATCTGCCGCCCGGTTTCAGGACCGTCGCCACGACCGACAACGCCCCGCACGCCGCCATCGAGGACAGCAAGCGCCGTTTCTACGGCATCCAGTTTCATCCCGAAGTCTCGCACACCGAAAACGGCCTCCACATCCTCAAAAACTTCCTCGTCGCCGTCTGCGGCGCGAAGCAGGACTGGACGACAGCCGATTTTATCAAACACGCTGTCGCCGACATCCGGGCCCAGGTCGGCAAGGGCCGCGTGCTGCTCGCCCTTTCCGGCGGCGTCGATTCTTCCGTCTGCGCGGCGCTCATCCACAAGGCCATCGGCAAGCAGCTCACCTGCGTGTACGTGGACACCGGCCTCATGCGCAAGGACGAGACGAAACACATCGAGGAACTCTACGCGAAGCACTTCAGGATCGACCTCCGCATCGTTGATGCCTCGAAGACCTTCCTCAAGCGCCTGAAGGGCGTCACCGATCCCGAGCGCAAGCGCAAGATCATCGGCCACACCTTCATCGAGGTGTTCGACAAGGCCGTGAAGACCATCGGCAAGCTCGAGTACCTCGGTCAGGGCACCATCTATCCCGACGTGATCGAGAGCATGGCGATCGGCAACAATCCGGCCGCCATGATCAAGAGCCATCACAACGTCGGCGGCCTGCCGGCGCGTATGAAACTCCGGCTCGTCGAGCCGCTCCGCCAGCTTTTCAAGGACGAGGTCCGCGCCGTCGGCACGAAGCTCGGCCTGCCGCGCGAGGTCGTCTGGCGCCAGCCGTTTCCCGGCCCCGGCCTGGCGGTGCGCGTGATCGGCGACATCACGAAGGAACGACTCGACGTCCTGCGCGAGGCCGACGCCATCCTGCACGAGGAAATGATGAAAGCCGGTCTCTACTACAAGATCTGGCAGAGCTTCTGCGTGTACCTCCCGGTCAAGTCCGTGGGCGTGATCGGCGACGAGCGCAACTACGCCGACGTCATCGCCCTGCGTCTCGTGGAGAGCATCGACGCCATGACCGCCGACTGGGCCAAGCTCCCCACCCCCCTCCTGCAACGCATCTCCAACCGCATCACCAACGAAGTCCGCGGCGTGTCCCGCGTGGTTCTCGACATCAGTTCCAAACCACCCGCGACCATTGAATGGGAGTGAACGGGATAAAAGGCTGAAAGTCCGAAGGCTGAAGGCTGAAAACAGATCACGAATACCGCATCACGATGACCAGACCGCACCCGACCCGCCGAAGTTTCCGGTTGCAGCCTTCGGCTTTCAGGCTTTCGGCCTTTTGAACAAACCGGCGAACAAGGTGCTGCTATTACTGTCTCTCCCGGTTATCCACGTATCCACTTTATGAAAAAATCCACCTCCCTGCTGGCCTCGTTTGCCTGTGTGTTCCTGTTTGCCGCCGCTTCCGGTTCGCAGCCGCTCCTGGCGAACGAGGACGTCATTGCGAAGGCCCGGTCGTTTGTCGGCCCCGAAAACGAGCTGGCGGCACTCAGGTCGGTGCATTTCAAGGGCACGCTCACGGTGATGGACAAGGATGCCGAGGGCAAGGACGTGCCGGTCAACGTGGGGCTGGAGATCATTTTCCAGAAACCCTACCAGCAGCGCATCGTGGCGACATCGCCGGAGAAGGTGGAGGTGACGGCGCTCAACGGTTACGATGCCTGGCAGCGCATCGTCGACCCGAAGGACACCACGGCATGGCAACTCACGATCCTCGGCGCCGACCAGATCAAGCGGCTCCGCGCCAACACGTGGGAAAACCTTTCGTTCTATCGCGGCATCGGGGATGTGGGTGGCGCGATCGAGGATCTCGGCGCGGCACAGGTGGACGGCAAGAACTGCCGCAAGCTGGCCTTCCGGCATGCGGACAACATTGTTTTTAACCGGTACTTTGACGAGGCGACCGGGCGGCTGGTCCTGACCGAGACGGAATCCGGCAGCACGATCCGGGAGGAGGGCGACCTGCGCGCCGGCAAGCTGCGTTTCCCGAAAAAGATCGTCACCGCCAACAAGCTGGCCGACGGCACCATGCGCGAGCTGACCGTGGTGTTCGACTCGGTGAAGGTGAACGAGACGTTTGCCGGCGATCTTTTCGAGGTGCCGTCGTTCGCGCCGTCGGCCGCGCAGTGAGGCCATTGCTCACTCAAAAATACAAAAACCTGATGAGTCAGGGTGTCGGGTACCTGTTTGGCGGAGCGGCGGGGACGTCGCCTCTCCTGCATCAGCGTTTTTTCCAGGAGGGCTGCGGGAGTTCGAGGGGTTTTGTCTCGATCTGCACGCCGGCGACGGCGGGGTGGCTGCGGAGTTCGTGGAACCGGGTGATGTCGAGCCGCCAGCCGAGAGCGGCGCTGGTTTCGGTGACGGCGGCGATGCGGTTTTCGAAAAGGAACCCGAAACCCATGCGGAGCCCGCCGGGGCGGGATTCCATCTCGGCGCGCGCCTGTTGCAGGAACTCCGGGACGCCGGCATGCTCGGGGCGCAGAAGCCAGAGGATGGACTTGACGTTGGCGGCGACGTAGGCCTCCAGCGGGTGGCAGGATTTCACGTTCAGGCGCGGACCTTCCTCGTTCACCATCACGGAGCCGCAGATCATGACCTGCGCGCCGTCGGCGAGGTTGTGTCCGGTCTCGGCCCAGGCGCCGGCGAACATGTTGAGTTGCAGCGTGGCTTCCTTGGTGGCGAGCGAGAAGGCGGCCCAGGGACGGTTGTCCTTTTTGGACAGTTTCTTGGCGATGGTGCCGGCGATGCCGCCGAGGCGGAAGGGCGTGCGGTCGGGCTGTTCGAGCAGTTCGCGGACGAAGTGCGAGTCGATGGCGTCGAGGAGACCGTCGTAGGCGTTGAGCGGGTGGCCGGAAACGTAGAAGCCGAGAAGTTCTTTTTCGAACTGGAGCCGTTCGGCCTGGGTGAAGTCGTTGTCCGCGGGCGCGGATTTGCGTTTCCCGGCTGACGGACGGGAACCGGAGGCGGGGGCAGGGCCGGCGTCGGCGAGGAGGTCGAAGAAGCCCACCTGGCCGGCGGCACGGTCGCGGGCGAGCGAGGCGGCGGCGGAGATGGCGGCGTCGACACGGTCGAAAATGACCTTGCGGGGCTCGCCGGAGAAATCGAAGGCGCCGGTCTTGGCGAGGTGTTCGAGCACGCGCTTGTTGGTGGCCTTGGTGTCGACGCGGTTGACGAGGTCGTCGAAGTCCTTGAAGGGCCCATTGGCCTCGCGTTCCTCGATGATTGTCCGGGCGGCGATTTCACCGACGCCCTTGATGCCGGCGAGGCCGAAGCGGACCTTGTCGCCGACGGGGGTGAAGGCGCCGCGGGATTCGTTGACGTCGGGGCCGAGCACGGTGATGCCCATGGCTTCGGTCTCGGCGATGAAGTGCGCGACTTTTTCCGAATTGCCGAGTTCGGCGGTGAGCACGGCCGCCATGAACTGCACCGGGTAGTTGGCTTTCAGATACGCAGTCTGGTAGGCGACGACGGCGTAGGCGGCGGAGTGGGATTTGTTGAAGCCGTACTGGGCGAACTTGTTGAGGAGGTCGAAGATCTCGTCGGCTTTTTTGGCGTCGATGTTGTTGTGCTCCTTGGCGCCGGAGACGAACTTGGTGCGTTCCTGCGCCATGGCTTCGGCGTCTTTTTTGCCCATGGCGCGGCGGAGCATGTCGGCGCCGCCGAGGGTGTAGCCGGCGATGACGCGGGCGCACTCCATGACCTGTTCCTGGTAGACGATGATGCCGAAGGTTTCCTTGAGGACGGGTTCGAGGAGCTTGTGCGGGTAGGTGATGGAGGCGGGGTCTTTCTTGCCGCGGGCGTAGTCGGGGATGAACTGCATGGGGCCGGGGCGGTAGAGGGCGGAGATGGCGTTGATGTCATCGACGGTGGAGATGCCGACCTGGCGGGCGGCGTTCTGCATGCCGGCAGATTCGAGCTGGAAGACACCGACGGTTTTGCCGGCGTTGAGCAGTTCGTAGGTTTTGGGGTCTTCGAGGGAGATGGCGTCGATGTCGAATTTCTCCTGGCCGGGGACGGTGCGGCGGACGTTCTCGACGGCGTCGGCGATGACGGTGAGGGTCTTGAGGCCGAGGAAGTCCATCTTGAGCAGGCCGAGCTTGGTGACGGCGCCCATGTCGAACTGGACGGTGACGTCGCCTTCCTGCGAGGTGAGGGGGACAAAGTCGTCGAGGGGCTGGTCGGTGATGATGATGCCGGCGGCGTGCTTGCCGGTGTTGCGTACCAGACCTTCAACGACGAGGGCGGTGTCGATGATGCGTTTGGAAACGGGATTGCGGGAGATTTCGCCGCGGAGTTCGTCGGATTTTTTTATGGAGTCTTCGAGGGAGATGCCGAGTTCGTCGGGGATGAGCTTGGCGAGGCGGTCGGCGTCGGCGTAGGGGAGGTCGTGGACGCGGGCGATGTCGCGGATGGCCATCTTGGCGCCGAGGGTGCCGTAGGTGATGATGTTGGCCACGCAGTCGTTGCCGTATTTCTGGCGCACGTAGTTGATGACCTCTTCGCGGCGGCGCATGCAGAAATCGATGTCGAAGTCGGGGGGCGAGACGCGTTCCGGGTTGAGGAAACGTTCGAAGAGGAGGCCGAAGCGGATGGGGTCGATGTTGGTGATACCGAGGAGATAGGCGACGAGGCAGCCGGCGCCGGAGCCGCGGCCGGGGCCGACGGGGATTTCGTGTTGTTTGGCCCAGTTGATAAAGTCCCAGACGACGAGGAAGTAGTCGACGAAGCCGGTGACGTTGATGATGGCCTGTTCGTAGCCCATGCGCAGGACGAGGACCTCGTCGGGCGCGAGGCCGGAGTAGTCGGGGGGGGCGGGTTTCTGGCCGGGGGGGAGATTTTTGAGCTTGGCGAGGCGCTCGGCGACGACGGGGCGGGCGGCGACGGGGTCGTGGTCGTGGCCGTAGCGGCGCTTGAGGCCTTCGGCGCAGAGCTGGTGGAGGTAGTCGGAGGGGGTCTGGCGGGCTTTCACTTCGGGCGGAAGCGGGTAGCGCGGGTAGCGTTCGGAGCCTTTGGGGAAGGGGATGGAGAGGTCGCACATCTCGGCGACGGCGAGGGTGTTGGTGAGGGATTCGGGGAGTTCGCGGAAGACCTTGGCCATCTCGTCGCGCGACTTGAGGAAAAATTCCTGGGTGTCGAACTTCATGCGGTTTTCCTCGGCGAGCTTGGCGCCGGTCTGGATGCAGAGGAGAGCGTCGTGGGGGTTGGCGTCTTCGGCGCGGATGTAGTGGACGTCGTTGGTGGCGACGACCTTGAGATGGAATTCTTCGGCGAGGCGGAGGAGGTCGGGGATGATCTTGCGTTGTTCGGGGATGCCGTGGTCCTGGAGCTCCACGAAGTAGTTTTCGCGGCCGAAGATATCGACGTAGCGGGCGCAGGCGGCGCGGGCTTCCTCGAAGCGGTCGTGCATGAGGTGCTGGCAGACCTCGGAGGCGAGGCAGCCGGTGAAGCCGATGAGGCCGTCGGCGTGACGGGCGATGGTTTCAAGATCGGCGCGGGGCTTGTAGTAAAAACCCTTCAGGTGGGCGTCGGAGACGAGCTTGAGGAGATTCTGGTAGCCGGTGATGTTCCGGGCGAGGAGACCGAGGTGGTAGTAGTTCTTGCCGTCTTCGGATTTGCCGGCTTTTTCGAGTCGGGAGCCGGGGGCGACGTAGAGTTCGCAGCCGACGAGAGGTTTGATGCCGGCTTTCTTCGCTTCGTTGTAGAACGAGATGGTGGCAAACATGTTGCCATGGTCGGTGAGGGCAATGGCGGACTGGCCGAGTTCTTTGGCGCGCGCCATCAGACGGTCCACGCGGCAGGAACCGTCGAGCAGGCTGTAGTCGGTGTGAACGTGGAGATGGACGAAGTCGGAAGACGAAGACACGCCAGGAGCGAAAGACGGGGAAAGGTCCGGGTGAAGCGAAAAGCGTATGCACTCAAATTTAGGGACAGGTTAAAATAAGCTTGCGATTGCGATATTAGAGAAGGAGGAAGGGAAGAATGAGGACAGCACGAGTGAAGGAGGCATCGGAGAAGAGGGAGGCGGTGTATCACTGCATGAGCCGGACGGTGAACGGGGAGCGGCTGTTCGGGGAGGCGGCGCGGGAGGTATTCCGCAAGCAGATGTGGCAGGTGGCCGACTTCTGTGGAGTGGAGATCATCACCTGGACAATCTTGTCCAACCACTTCCATGTACTGGTCCGGGTGCCGCGAAAAACGGCAGTCGACGACAACGAACTGCTCCGGCGCTACCGGGTGCTTTATCCGAAACCGACGCCGTATCAGACCGCTCGCCTGGAGGTGGTCCGGCAATGGCTGACGGAGAGGGAAAATCTCGCAATCATGCAGGAGGCCGAGGCATGGCGGGCCCGGCAGGTCGCACTGATGGGCGACGTGTCGCAGTTCATGAAACTGCTCAAGCAGCGCTTTTCGATCTGGTTCAATCGTACACACAACCGTTTCGGCACGCTCTGGTGCGAACGCTTCAAAAGCGTGCTGGTCGAGCCCAAGGGACGCGTTCTGGAAACGATGGCGGCCTACATCGACCTGAACTGCATCCGGGCCGGACTGGCTACCGACCCGGCGGAGTACCGGTTCTGCGGATACGCCGAGGCCGTCGCCGGCCACGAGCGGGCGCGCGCCGGACTGGTGTCGGTGGTGGAGGGCAACGGCTGGCGGGCCGTCCAGGCGGGTTACCGGCAGATGCTCTTCGGCAAGGGGGCCGGCCCGCAGGAAGGCAAGGGGGAGATATCCGAAGCGGACTTGGAGAGGGTCATGGAAGAAAAGGGCCAACTCCCGCTGACCGTCGTCCTGCGCCACCGGATACGCTATTTCAGTGAGGGAGTGGTGCTCGGCTCGAAAGTGTTCGTGGCCGGCTACGTCGCCCGTCACGAACGCCGCCGCAAGGCCCGGGGTCTCCTGCGCCGCCGGAAACACCGGCACGACCCGGTCCCCCTCCCGCCGCTCACCGACTGGGGCGCACAGGATCTGGCGACATTGCGGAAACTCCGGCGTACAACAATCTGACCAGGCTCCGGCGGTCTTCTTCCTTGCGTCCGGTGCTCGAGCCCGTCTGCCTGATTTCTGTTCCCGGACCGCAGACGGCTGCCCGGGGCGTTCCGCTTCAGCAGGGCTCAACCGTTCTCCATGAAACGATCCGCATCACTCCTGGCGCCATTCCTGTTCCTGTCCGGCTTCATCACCATGACTGGTGCGACGCTCGCTTTACCGCCCGCGGCTCGCGCCGCGCTTCTGTTCGAGCGCACAACGACAAAGCTGGAGGCGGCCGAGACGGATACGGAAGCGGTGGCGGTTTTCCCGTTCAAAAATGCAGGCAAGGCAACCGTCACCATCACCGCCATCGAGAGCGGATGCGGCTGCACGGTCGGAGAGGTCTCCCGGCGCACCTGGAAACCCGGTGAAAGCGGCGACGTCCGCGTGACATTCACCTTTGGAGTGCGCGTGGGCAAACAAAGCAGCCTCCTCACCGTCAAAACCGATGACGGAGCCCCGGCGACCGAGCTTTCCGTTGAAGTGGACATTCCCGAGCTTCTCGTCGCCGAACCGGCCTCCCTGGCCTTCGTGCGCACCGCCAAATCAGGGCAACCGCTCACGGCAACCGTGATGCCCGTCGGCAGCCTCGCACTCGAGTCGCTCACGGCCAGCTCCGGCGAGGGGAGTATCCGCCCCTCCGTTACCCGCGCGGCAAATGTGAAAGACGCCGCCGCCCCGTGGACGCTCACCGTTACGCGTCCGGAAAAAACCGGCACCTGGCCTGTCGCTCTCTCCGCGACATTTGCCGGCGGCACCACCCGACGGATCACCGTCTGGGTAACCCTGCCGGAATGACCAGCGAGCGGCACTCACCCCGTGCCGCATCTTTCTTGTCCCCGCCGCGTTCTCGCCGCAGTCCCCTCCCCGAAACCCTCCCGCCTCGACCTCGCTTCCCCCCCCCGACATGCTTGTGGCGGTCGTTCCCGCCTGACGAAAACTTTACATCAAAAACCTCCCAGGAAACCCCGGTTTCGGGTGTCTTCATGGACGTGATCACCTCTTCCCGTTCCACCCACACCATTGCCTGATCGTCCCGGTCCCGCGCCCTCTCTTCCTCACGCATGGCCGACGACGCTCTCCAGCCTCAGCCCGACGATCCTGCCGCCGTCTCATCGCCGCCGCCGGACGCCTCTTCCCTGAAAGACCTCTTTCTCGCCGAAGAGTCGCGCCTGCTGCATTTCGCCACCGGTCTCACCGGCGGTGATTTCGCCCTCGCGCAGGACCTCGTCCAGGACGCGTTTCTTCGCCTGCACCGGGCAACCCTCTCCACCGCCGATATTCCTGCCGCTCCCGCCATCACGCAGCCCCGTGCCTGGCTCTTCCGCACCATCCGCAACCTCGCCCACAATCACCGCCGCAAGCACGCTCGCGTTTCCCTCATCGACACCACCGCTCACGAAAACATCGCCGATCCCGCGACCGCCGCTCCGCCCGCCGCCGGTCTGGAACGCGCCGAATCGCTCCTCCTCATGCGCCTCTGCCTCGACGGCCTTCCTCCCGCCGACCGCGAACTCATCCGGCAAAAATTCGAAAACGAACTGTCCTACGACGAAATCGCCCGTCGCACCGGCTTCACCGTCAGCAACGTCGGTTACCGGCTCCACCACGCGATCCGCCGCCTCGCGGCCACCTTTCGCCACGCCGGCGACAATCCTGCGCCGGCCGTTCCCCGATCCACTCTTCCCGCAGCCGCCGCCCCTGCCGGCGCGCCCGCCACCGAAACGCCATGAACAACGACAACCACACTGCCGACGACGCCACCCGCGACACCGCCGGGGCCGACGAACGCGAAGCCCGCGTGCTGGCCGTCGTTCTGGGCGAGGCTCCGCCCGCCGAGATCGAAGCCGTCGAGCAACTCCTCGCCTCCGATCCTGCTTTGCGCGCCTGGCGCGACGAACTCGTTTCAGCCACTCTTCCGCTCCTCCGCGACGCCGTGCGACCGGACGCCATTCTCGCCGGCCCGGGCACCGCCGCTCTGCACCTCGACGCCGCCCGCCGCACGAAGCTGCTGGAAACCCTGGCGGCTGCCGGAAGTGGCGCCACCGCCCAGCCTGCATCCGCCAACAGCATTCCATGGCCAGCCCTGATTCGTAAAAACATTCCCGCTTTCGCCGCCTGCGCAGCATTGCTGCTGGGGCTGCTTGCGACCGGAGTTTTTTCCGCGCTGAACCGCTCCCGTGTCACGGCCTCCGCAGTCTCCACGGTCAGGTATGCCGCGCCCGAAGCTCCCGAGGTGATCGTTGCTGATCCCGCGAGCATTCTCCCTGACACGTCGGCCGCCGCCAACGCGCCGGCGGTTTCCGGGCGACTTGCTCTCCCGGAGATCGCTTTTCCGGCGGCAGGCACCTTGGAACTCCGCGGCCCGGACGCATCTGGCCCGGCATCCATCCGTAATGCCATCCGGGAAAACAACTCTGCCGGAGCCACCGTCGCGGTCGGCAGCATGGTCGCGAATAGCGCGGTCGGGTCATCACCCGGGGTCGGATTCGACACGTTCAACGCCTTGCGGGTTGCCGATGAGCGGCGAGCCCCGGCGTCACCAGCCAAAGTTTTCCTCCACCCAGCTCCGGTGTCCGCACCCCTTCCGATTCCTGCGCAGGCTCCGACCACCCCCGTGCCTGTATCAGAAGCTCGTTCTGTCTTCGGGGTACGTACCCGAATGTCTGGCGACAGCCTGGCTCGCGTTGCGATCCCGATGAACGACGGGTCCAGTCTGCAACCCGCGGATGCTTACCGTGGCGGAACAACGGAGAGGATAGCTGCTGCCGCCACCCCTGCCGCCCCGCGCGTACAGATGGACTACTACGACTACAAGGGCGCAGAACAGAAAACCCCGCCCCTGTCGGAAAACGTTCTTTCCGGACTTATGTCCACGTCTTCAACCGGTTTCGCGGCATCCGCCGAAGCCTCGCTCAAATCGAAACCGGATGCATTCGCGCCGAGTGCCGGGTCTTCACTCGCGAAAAACGAGTCGGTTGCGGGTATCAGGACGGATGCAGACGCATTCGGCGTCCCGGTGTATTCGGACAAACCGGCGAAGATGCGAATGCGGGAGGAAACCCTTGCCGCTGAAACCCCCTTCAGCACTTTCTCGCTCAATGTCAGCGACGCCTCCTTCCGGCTCGCGGCGGAGGCGTTGCGGCGCGGACAGTGGCCCGACTCCACGCGCATCCGCCCCGAGGAGTTCGTCAACGCGCTCGCCTTCAACGACCCGCCGCCCGCCGACGGCCAGGCCGTCGCGCTCACGCAGGAACAGGCGCGCCACCCTTTCGCGCACAACCGCAATCTCCTCCGTCTCAGCGTGCAGACGGCCAGCGCCGGACGTTCCTCGCGCCAGCCGCTCAACCTCACGCTGCTTCTCGATACCTCGGGCTCGATGGAGCGCGTCGATCGTCAGGAAACCGTGGCCGTCGCCCTCAACGCCCTCGCCGACGCCCTCCGCCCCGGCGACACCGTGAGCCTCCTCGGTTTCGCGCTCCGCCCCACTCTCTACATCGACGCCGCCAGCGGCCCTGCCGCCGCCGAAATGTTGCGCCGCATCGCCCGCGACGGCATCCCGCCCGAAGGCGGCACCAACCTCGAACGCGCGCTTGCCGAGGCTTGCTCGAAAAACGCAGCCACGCGCGCCGCCGGCTCGCTCAACCGTGTCGTCCTCCTCACCGACGGCGCCGCCAATCTCGGCGACGCCAATCCGGAGACCCTTGCCGCTATCGTCGAAAAATACAAAAAGACCGGCATCGGCATCGATTGCTACGGCATCGGTTTCGATGGCTACAACGACGCCATGCTCGAAACCCTCGCCCGCGCCGGATACGGACGCTACGCATGGCTCAACAATCCTGCCGACGCCCGGGACGATTTTGCCGGAAAACTCGCCGGCGCGCTCCAGGTGGCCGCGCAAAACGTGAAAGTGCAGATCGAATTCAACCCCGCCCGCGTCGGTGTGTATCGATTGCTCGGTTACGAAAAACATCTGCTTCGGAAAGAGGAATTTCGTGACAACACCGTGGCCGCCGCCGAACTCGGCGCGGCGGAGAGCGGCACCGCCGTCTACACGGTTGAAGCCAGATCCGATGCCGACGGCGGCATGGGCGAACTCGGCGTGGCGCGGGTGCGTTATCAGGATCCGGCCACCGGAGAATACCACGAGAGCGAGTGGAGCATCCCGTACGATCCCGCTGCGCCCGCTTTCGATCAGGCGGCTCCGGGCGTGCGTCTGGCCGCGACGGCGGCGCTTTTTGCCGAAACGCTCGCGGGCGACCCCAACGCGCAGGCGGTATCGCTGCCCGCGCTTGCGACCGGCCTGCGCCAGGTGCTGGCGGCGCACGGTGCGTTTCCGGCGAACAGGCAGTTGCTCACCCTGCTGGAGGAGGCGGCGAGACTGGAGCGATGAAGATCCTCGACGAAAACGCCCGTGGCGCAGGAAGGAGCGGCGGCATTTTTCTGCCAATCCCGCTGCGACGACGCGTAGCGTCGCCCATCCGGGGAACGCCCTCAAAGGGGGAGCCCCCCTTCCCGCCATCCACGGGAGAGGAAACCCGCACTGTTTTCCTGGACGTTGCGGCCCCGTCGCCCCTCGACACGCCCGGAGCCCTGAGTCGGCCGACCGGGCAGCGGCCGGAATGCCGCCGCTCCTCTATTTTTACCATGAAACACCTCACCCTCCTCCTCGCATTGTCCGTGATGCCGCCGGCTGTCGCGGCGTCCGTCAATTCCCGATCCGCAGCGTCCACCGACGCGGCGCAGATCTCGCTGCACGCCACGATTCCGGGCGATGCCGCAAAAGCGCCGGCGATCGTTTCCATCCGGGTCGAACAAAAGGCGGAAATCGAACCCTCGCGCCTCTCCTCGTACGCTTCGATCAAGGCGACGGTCCTGAGTGGCGAAGCGGATACGCTGTCATTGCGTATTTCGCAAAAACTTGCGGATACGTTTGAGCACGTCCGGGTCGAAGGCGGAAACGTCCGCGACTGGGCGCTGCGGCAGGCAAACAAGGGGGCGGTGACATTTCTCGACGTGCGCCTGAACACGCCTCTGAAAAAAGGTGAGAAAACGGAGATGGGGGTCTTCTTTTCCCGATGGATGCGCACGCCGCAGAATTCCGGAATTTGGGGGACTTCGGTGCCCGTGCTTTCGGCGTCCGGCGAATCCGGTGCATTCGAAGGCACGTTGCGGATTTCCTGGGACGGACTTCTGTCGGTGAAGCCATCATCCGTTCACGGACTCGCGCGCGTCGATACGAAGAATGTGGCAGGCGGGGCGGCGCCGGAGAACGAGATGCGTTTCCTGATCGAGCGGGACGCCTCGTGTTTGCTGTCCATTACACGTTCCGGGGACACCGCCATATGGGAAAAATTGTCCGTAACCGGCGATTTCACGGAAAAAGAGAGACGTTTCGGTTTCGTGCTCGAAGGCGAGGTGCACGCCCGGTTCGACGGAGCAACATTGCCGTTGCTCGGCGGCGGCGCGGCGCTGCGCACGGCGGTCGAATCGGCAAACTTTTTCGTTCGTGTCCACGGTAACACCCGCACCGGAAAAAATGTCGGCTACGAACTCGTTTTCCCGAAAGCCGGCACGTTTCCGGTGCGGCTGGAATTCGACGCCCGCGTGGATGATTCGGGCGACTGGCGGAGTGTCCGGTTCGCGCTGCCGGCGGCGCGCATCGCGAGATTGTCGGTCGGGGGATTCCCCGGCGGAACAAAATTCGCAACCGGCGAAATGCCGCCCTTCGAACCCGAGGCCGGCGGACGGTTTACGGGGCGTCTCGCCGCCGATGGCGGCGTGGCGTTCTCGTGGCTGACGACGCGCGAGGAGGCCGACGGACGCCTGTTTTATTCGACGTCGGAAGTGTCGGAAATCGTCGTGGGGCCGGGGCTGTTGCGACAATCGGGCGTCTACACCTGGAAGGTGTTGCAGGGAAAACTGGATACGTTGCGGCTGGCGTTGGCGGGCGAAGGGGAAATCCTGCGGGTGACGGGGTCCAATGTGCTTTCATGGGAGGTGACGGACGCGGAGATGGCGGCGGATTTTCAGAGGCCGGGACCGGAAGCCCCTGCCACACCGCGCGTGCTCGTCGTCCGCCTCGCGCAGGCGCAGGGCGGGGGAGACTACACGGTGACGATCGACTCGCAGACTCCGCTCGGGGATTTCCCGGCCAACGTGTCACCGCTGGCGCTGGCGCCGCTTGGCGGTGTGCGGCACAGCGGGTACGTCCGCGTGACGAATGCAGGCGCAGTTCGGCTGGAGACGTCGCCGCGGGCGGGGCTGACGCAGGTGGCTCCGGCGGTGTTTCCGAAAAAGGCGGCCGGCGACGACGCGGGCGCGCAGCAATTCGTTTACCGGATTTCCGATGCGGGGACGTCGATGGACATCCGGGCCGACAACATCCTGCCGGAGACGGGCGTGTCGGCGGTGGTGATTTACGACGTGGGCGACAGCGACCTGACGATCGGGGCCGACATCGAGCTGGATGTGCGCGAGGCGCCGCTGCGCGAATTTTTGATCGGTATCCCCGCGGGTTATACGGTGAGCAGCCTTCGCGGCGATGGCGGCGAGGGCGCCGGCGGGAGCGGTATCGAATGGAGTGTCGGCGAACCGCATGACGGGCGGCGCGAGTTGAAGGTGGTGTTTGCCCAACCGGTGTCCGGACGCAGTCTCTTGCGCTGCCGGCTGGAGCGCGACCGGGCGGCGGATTTTTCGGCGTGGTCGCTGGAGCCGCTGACGTTTCCGGACGCGAAATCGATGCGAGGTTTCGTCGGTGTGACGGCGGCGGCGGGGCTGCGCGTGACACCTTCGGGCGAGACGACGGGCATCGTCGAGATCGCCACCGCCTTTTTCCCGAAAAAGACGGCCGGGCTTCAGCAGGCCTTCCGGCTGCGGGAGGCGGCATGGAGCGCGTCGATGACAATCGAGCGGCTCGACATGGCGGTGAACTGCGAGGCGCTGCATCTGTTCGCCGTGCGCGAGGGCATGGTGAGCGCGAGCACGATGATCAACTACGCGATTGTCGGAGCGCCGCTGGGGGCGTTCCGGTTCGAGGTGCCGGCGGAGTGGCGCAACCTGGAGTTTTCCGGGCGCGACATCCGCTCCTGGAAACGCGAGGGCGACATTGTGGAAGTGAGCCTGCACAAGCCGGTGAGCGGCGCGTTCACGCTGCTGGGCACCGGTGACTTTTTGTACGATCCGCGCGGCGGCGTGCTCGGGTTCGCGGGGTTGCATCCGCCCGGGGTGCAGTCGGAACAGGGATATGTCCTCGTGACGAGCGATCTGCCATTCAGCGTGACGCGTGAAACCGTGCCGGCCGGCCTTGTGGCGGTGGAGCCGCGCGAGATCCCGGCGGAGTACCGGATGATGTATGACGCCTCGCTGCTGGCGGCGTTCCAGTATGCGGAGCGTCCCCGGGAATTGCGCCTGGGGCTGACGCCGCGGCCGCGCGGCGCGACGGTCAGTCAGGTGGTGGATTTCGCGTCGCTCGACACGCGCGTGGCCCGCGACGGCCAGCTTGTGACCGAGGCGCGTTATGTGGTGAAGAGCCACGGGCATCCGCACCTGCGGGTGAGCGTGCCGGAAGGGTTGCGCCTGTGGACCGCGCGGGTGGACGACGCCGAGGTGCTGCCGGTGGTGGACGGCTCGGCAACGCTCGTGCCGTTGCCATCGCGTCCGGACGCCAATGCCATCGTGACGGTGGACCTGCGGTTTGCGGGGTCGGCGGAGGATGCCGTGCGCGTGCGGCTGGACGCGCCGCGAATCGGCGCGCCGGTCATCCGTACGCGCTGGCAGGTGACGCCCGACGACGGCCGCCGGCTCGTGTTTGCCGGCGGAAATCTGGCTCCGGAAACCGTTGCGGCTCCCGCTTCCCGCCCCATCGGGCTGCGCACGATCCTGCGCGGCGCGCTGACGGGGAGCACGGTGATCGTGGCGCTGGGCGGCGCGCTCGGGCTGGCGGCGGCAGGGGCGTGTGTATTCGCCCTTTCGTTACGAATCCGGGCGGGCGGGCGCCGGCTGGCCGCGGGCATCGGCGGCGGACTGGCGTTGCTGGTTTCGGCCGCGGCCCTGGCCGGGCTGGGGGCGGTGTTTCTCAAGGCGCTCGGCATGGGCGTCCGCGGCGGAAGTCACGAAGGAAGCCGGGTGCTGGAGTTCACCGCGCCGATTCATGCGGGCGGCGGTGCGGGGCTTTTTCTCGAATTGCGCAATCTGGCGGCGCCGGCGGGCGGGGCCGCTGCGTCCGCGGGCGGTCCGGGCTGGGCAGTCTGGCTGCTGGCGGCGGCGGGCTTGGCGTGTTTTGTGCGGGCGCTGGCGCGGCGGCGTCACGCGGGTGTGGCGCGAGCGGCGGGCTGGGCATCGTTCGGCCTGGCAGCGTTGCTGGCGACCCACGGGCTGACGTGGTTCCCGGTCGTGGCGGCGGCGTTTGTCGCGGTGGAAATCGTGAGGCCGGGTGTGCGATGCTTTCGCGCGCCGGCGGCTGCGGCGCTGGCGGTGTTGCTGGCCGCCGGGCTGGCGGGGCCGGCGGCATCTCCGGCGCATGCGGAAAGCCCGGCTCCTGCCACGGGCGAAAAGCGGACGTCGCCGGAGGGCGAAGCCGCCGCGGGGGCGGGTATGGCGGCGGATTCGGTGGAGCAAACGATCCGGATCGGCGAAAACCGGGTGACGGGCGAAGGGGTGATGCGCGTGCGTGGCGAGGCCGGAGACCGGTTCGACCTGCTGGCCGCGCCCGCGGTGCTCACACGCTGCGACATCGCGGGCGGGGCGCGCGTGGTGCGCGATCCGGAACGACGCGGCGGTCCGGTGACGCAGATCGAGCTGACCGCGGCGGGCGCGGCTGCGGTGACGTTTGTCTGGGAATTGCCGGCGATGGCGGAGGGAACGGCATCGTTTGTATTGCCGACCGGCAAGGCGGCGGCGGATACGGCGGAAATCCTGGGGGTGCGGACGGAGGCGGAGATGCAGTTCGCCTCGAAGGCAGCGGTATCCGTCGGGACGGTGAAGGCGGGGGAGGGGACGACGGCGGCCTCGGGGGCGCGGCTGGTGTTTGCGCCGGTGGCGGCGCGCGAGGTCGCCTGGTCGCCAAAGGCGCGGGACCGGCGTTCGGAAAAAACGGTTTTTTACGCGGAGACGGCGGATCTGTTCGTGCCTGCTCCGGGTGTGCTGGAGGGGAGGCATCGGGTGCTGGCGCGTGCGGCGCAGGGGCTTCTGGATGAACTGGTGTTCGGAATCCCGGCAGGATTTACGGTGACGGGTGTGCAGGGGAAAAATGCCGGACTCTGGCGTTTCGATCCCGAGGCGCGTCGGCTGACGGTGCGGATCGCTCCGGCGAGCGCGCCGGAGGCGGAGTTGCTCATCGAAACGCAGGTGAGCGTGAGTTCGCTGCCCCGGGAGCTTTTGTTGCATCCGGTGACGGTCGAGGCGGCGGCGGGCCAGATCGGTCTGATCGCGGTGGCGGCGGGCGACGAAATCCAGGTGACGGAGGCGAAGCCGGTGTTCGCCGAAAAACTCCCGGCGGTGAGCGTGGACGATTTTCCGGCGGCTCTGCTCGACAGCGCGGCGGCGGCGGGTGACGCGGGGGAGGGCGGAGGGCGTCCGGTGGTGCGGCGCAGTTACCGTTATGGCCGGGCGGCGGATGGCGGATTGACGCTGCGGATCGCGGCGGTGGAGCCCGAGGTGCGCGTGACGGGCTCGCAGACGGTGTCGCTCGGCGAAGACCGCGTGGTGCTGGCGGCGGCGCTGTCCGTGGATATTACGCGGGCGGGGATTTTCCGGCTGACGTTTGCGTTGCCGGCCGGGCTGGAGGTCGAGTCGATCGGCGGACCGTCGCTCAGCCACTGGACGGAGACGGCGGCCGCCGCGGACGGCGGCGCGGGCTCAGGGCGGGTTGTTGTCCTGCACCTGCGCGGACGCACGCTCGGGCGGCAGTCGTTCAACCTGAGTTTTGCGGGTCCGGGCATCGCGGGGGTGACGAGGTGGGAGGCGCCGCGCGTGACGATCCGCGAGGCGTCGCGCCAGGCGGGAGAATTGCTGCTCACGCCGGAGGAAGGTGTGAGGCTGCATGTGACGCGGCGCGAGAACGCCACGCAGTTCGATCCGGGACGCGCGGCGGGGGTGCCGCGCGGGGCGCTGGCCTTCCGGTTGCTGCAACGCGAGTGGCGGCTGGCGTTCGATATCGAGAGCCTCGCGCCGTGGATCCAGTGTTCGTATTTGCAGGACATGACGGTGCGCGACGGGCAGGTGCGCGGTGCCGTGCAGTTCGACTACCTCATCGAAAACGCGGCGACGAAGGCGCTGCGTGTGCAGTTGCCGGCGGACGCGGGCAGCGTGCGGTTCAGCGGTGCGCTGGTGGCGGATGCCGTGCCGGTGGCGGGATCACCGGGCCTGTGGGAAGTGCGTTTGCAGCGGCGCGCGCTCGGCAAGGTCGTCTTTATGGCGACGTTCCGGCGGGCGGTCGCCGGAGCGGGTGGCGGCGGGACGGCGACGGAAGAGAGGATCGCCTCCGTGCGGGCAGCGGATGCGGGACTGCAACACGGCTGGCTGGCGTTGCGCACTTCGGGCCGCCTGGAACTGAAGCCGGGCGTGCTGCCGGCGGCGTTGCAGGTCACGGACTGGCAGGCGGTGCCGGCGGCATTGCGACAGGGAGCGCCGGAGCCGGCGGTGGTGCTGCGCATGGTGGAAAGCACGTTCACGTTGCCGGTCACGGTGGCGGTGCACGATCCGGCAAAACTGTTGCCGGTGCGGGTGGAAAAGGCCGATCTGCAAACGATGCTCTCCGACGAAGGCGTGATGCTCACGCGGGTGAGCCTCGCCGTGCGCCTGGCGGAAAAGCGTGTGTTGCGGCTGACGCTGCCGGCGGGCGCGGAGTGGTGGCACGGGTTCGTCAACGACGAGCCGGTGCGCGTGGCGGCGGACGGCGACGCGTTGTTGTTGCCGGTGACTCCGAATCCGGTCGAGGGTCAGCCGTCGGCTGTGGAGTTTTATTACTCGGCGCGGACCATGGATACGCCGGCCCGAGGGAGCTCCGGTCATCGTCTGGCCGGGCCGCGGTTTGACGTGCCGCTGGAGAACATCACCTGGCGCGTGCATTTGCCGGACGGACGCGAACTGGCCCGGCAGAGCAGCGACCTGCAGTTTGCGGGCAAAAGCGGAGGAACGGCGGCGGGCGAGGCATCGTTCCTGAGCGTTTCCGACTACAAGAGTTTCAACACGGCGGTGCTGCGGAAGAAAGGCGAGGAGGCGGACAAGCTGATCCGGCTCGGCAACCGGCTGCGCGGCGAGGGTGACCAGGAAAAGGCGCGCCAGGCGCTGGCGCTCGCCAACACGCTCTCGAAAGGCAACCGCGCGCTCAACGAGGATGCGCGCGTGCAACTCGACGCGCTGCGCATGGAGCAGATCGAAGTGGGCCTCAACCGGCGCCGCAATTTTGTCGTGTCGAACTCGGGCGTCGTCGCAGTCGCCGGCGGACCGGGCGGCGACGGATCGCTGATGCCGCAACAGGGGTTGTTGGTGTCGCCACAGGCGGCCGCGGCCGGCGGAGACGGGCTTTCGACCAACTACGCCGCCGCCGAGGTGGCGCAGTTGCGCGATGCGAATACGGCGGAGGACAACGCCGTGATGCGCAAGGTGGCCGGGCGGTTCCTCTCGCAGCAGCAGACGCAGGCCGGCGTGCCGGACTCGATCCGCACCACGATCCCCGACGGCGGCTCGGGCGAGACGCTGACCTTCACGCGCCGCCTGCAGGTCGGCGCAGACAGCGATCTTTCCGTGCAACTGTCGCTGGCCGACGCGGAGCCGGGCGACGGCGGATTGCCGTTGTGGCTCCGGGCGGCGGCGGGGGCGGCGCTGTTCGCGATGGCGCTGCTGACGTCGCGGATGATGCGGACGCGGTGACGGCCCGGTGCGGCGGCTTCCTCGCCGCCGCGCCATCCCGTCGATCTTCGCCAGCTGCACTCGTTTGCAGACCGCTGACGGCCCGTTTTGGGGGCAACACGCGCAAAATCCGACCGGCGTTATCCAAACCGTGCGCAGCAGGGCTTCGCCGTTTCTGGCAGGTTTCTGGTAATGTCCGGCAGAAGTGCCGGGCAACACCACCAAATCCTATGAAGCCCTACCTGTACCTCTCGTTGATGCCCGAGTCGCTGGTAGCGTCACACCTGGCCCCGGCCGAGTTTGGCGCCTATCTGGCAACCGGTAATCAAAAGCGCGCCCGCGGCCAGGCGCTCTTTTTCAAACTGACGGATGCTTACGCGGAACAGTTCCTCAAGGCAAAGTCACTGGCCCCGACGCTCGAGCGTCCCGAAGGTACCTCCCGCCGGTCGGATTACCTCGCCGTCTATCGTGTGCTGGAGCAGACGCCGCTCGAGGCGCTCGAATCGCTTCACCTCACCACCCATGACGGCCGCGTGCTCGACCTGAAACCCGGTGCGTTCAAGGTCGACCCCGGACCGCGTTTTCATCTCTACCAGGAATTTTGCCCCGTCACTCCGCGCGTGGTCAGCGAGCTGAATCCGCAGGAATTCGCCGCCACCATCACGGACACGACGAAGGACGTGTCGATGCCCGCCATCGTCTTCGCCGAGCTCAAGCTCAACCGCCTCGGCGACGATCCCGAGGCCGCCGGCGTGGACAACCTGCCGTATCCGAACATCGAGCACCTGCGCGACTGCCTCCGCGAACTGCGCAGCAAGCCCGGCAAGCAGACCAAGACCGTCATCCGTTACCTCCACCAGGATGTCCTCTTCCGCACCCTCCTCGGCGGATTCTTCGTCGGCAAGACCGGCGGCGGTTTCCTGCACTTCCCGATGCCTTCGCGCGAAGACCTCGAGAGCATTTACTACCCGTGGTGGCGCTCCGCCCAATCCTCCTTCGTCGACTAAGCCCATCACCTCAACCACCTACTGTCTCTCCCCATGCGTTCCATAATGTTCCGTCTCCTTCGCAACCGCAAGTTTGCGAAGATTTACCTGAGTTGTCTCGCGGCCTTTTTCGTGGTCGCGTTTTTTGTGCGCCCGTCGATGGCCCAGGAGATCGGCGACGCTTCCACCGCGGCGGGTCATGCGGCCAAGGAGGCTTTCAAATATTTCGGTCTCTTTTCGGACCCGAAGTACACGACGCTCGAAATCTGGTCGCTTCTCGCCGTGCTCGGCATCGCCGTCCTCGGCCTCCTCTACGCGCTCATGCTCGTGAAGCAGGTCAAGGAAGCCGACCAGGGCACGCCCAAGATGCAGGCCATCGCCGCCGCCGTGCGCGAGGGCGCCAACGCCTATCTTTCGGCCCAGTTCCGCAAGATCGGGCCGCTCATCATCATCATCACGATCATCCTGTTCTTCACCACGCAGAGCCATGAGATGGCGTTCAAGATCGGCCGCGCCGGCGCCTTCCTCGTCGGCTCGCTCTTCAGCTGGGCCGTCGGCTTCGTCGGTATGCGTCTGGCCACTACCGGCAACCTCCGCGTGGCCGCCGCCGCCCGCCGCTCCTACGGCGAGGCGATGCAACTCGGCTATCGCACCGGCACCGTCACCGGCATGCTCACCGACGGCCTCGGCCTGCTCGGCGGCACGCTGATCTTCCTCGCCTACGGCGAACAGGCTTACGAGGCCCTCCTCGGCTTCGGTTTCGGCGGCACCCTGCTCGCGCTCTTCATGCGCGTGGGCGGCGGCATCTACACCAAGGCCGCCGACGTGGGCGCCGACCTCGTGGGCAAGATCGAGAAAAACATCCCCGAAGACGATCCGCGCAACGCCGCCACCATCGCCGACAACGTCGGTGACAACGTCGGCGACTGCGCCGGCATGGCCGCCGATATCTTCGAGAGTTACGAAGTCACGATCGTGGCCGCCATGATCCTCGGTCTCGCCAGCTTCGGCCACAAGGGCGTCATCTTCCCGCTCCTCGTGCGCGGCATCGGCGTGCTCGGCTCGATCATCTCGACCTACACCGTGAAAGCCGGCCCGAACGACACCTCCGACACCGCGCTGAAAAGCGTTCACCGGGGCTTCTGGATCGGGTCGTTCATCTCGGTCCTGGGCTTTGTGATCCTCGGCGCCTTCTACCTGAAATTCGACGCCGCCTACCTCGCGCAGAACCCGACCGCCATCCCCGGTTTCCCCGGCGGCGATCCGACCGCTCTGCCCGGCTGGGCCACCTTCGGCCTGGAAAACACCGACATGCGTCCGGTGCTCACCTGCTTCATCGGCGTCATTCTCGCCATCGCGCTCAACAAGGTCACCAGCTACTTCACGCACACCACGCACTCGCCCGTGCAGGGTCTCGCCAAGAGCTGCCAGACCGGCCACGCGACGAACATCATCCAGGGCTTCGCCGTCGGTTACGAGAGCACCGTCGCCACCGTCGGCGTCATCGCCAGCTCGATCCTCCTCTCGTATCTGTGTTACGTCGGCACGCCGCCGCTCTTCGTCGCGTACGGTATCGCCATGACCGGCATCGGCATGCTCACGCTCACGGGCAACACCATCTCGATGGATGTCTTCGGCCCCGTCGCCGACAACGCCAACGGCATCGGTGAAATGGGTTACGACCCGGAGGAAATGGAGAAGCAGGAAAAAGGCTCCTACCGGAAGGCCCGCCAGATCCTCGCCGATCTCGACGCCGTGGGCAACACCACCAAGGCCGAGACCAAGGGCATCGCGATCGGCTCCGCCGTCATCGCGGCCGTGTCGCTCTTCGCCTCGTTCATCGCCGTCATCGCGGTGGGCAGCGAAGACAGGATCAGCGAGATGACCACCGAGCAGTATCTGATCGAGGCGGGCAAGCTCACCGTCGCGCATCCGATGGTCTTCATCGGCTTCCTCCTCGGCGGCGCCGTGCCGTTCCTCTTCAGCTCGATGCTCATCCGCGCCGTGGGCCGCGCCGCCTTCCTGATCGTCAAGGAGTGCCGCGTGCAGTTCCGCGACAAGGAAATCTGGGCCGGCACCAAGAAGCCCGACTACGGACGCGTCGTGGATATCTGCACCTCGACGGCGCAGAAGGAACTGGTCGGGCCCGGCTTCCTCGCGATCCTCACGCCCATCGCGGTCGGCTTCCTGCTCGGCACGCAGGCCCTCGGCGGCTTTCTCGCCGGCATGATCATCGTGGGGCAGCTCCTCGCCGTGTTCATGGCCAACGCCGGCGGCGCCTGGGACAACGCCAAGAAACTCATCGAGGACGGCCATTATGGTGGCAAGGGTTCCGAAGCGCACAAGGCCGCCGTCACCGGCGACACCGTGGGCGACCCGCTCAAGGACACCGCCGGCCCGGCGATCAACCCGCTCATCAAGGTGATGAACATGGTCAGCCTCCTCGCGCTCGGCCTGGTCATCAAGTACAACGTCCTCACGGCCAGCGAAGGCAACAGCGGACGCGTCATCGGCCTCATCGTCGCGCTCGTGTGCGCCATCGCCATCGGCTGGGCGATCTGGCAGAGCAAGCGCGAGCTCAAGGAAGCCGTCGAACTCCAGAAGGAGTTCAACTAGCAACCGCGGAGACGGCAGCGTCCGGAAACTCCGGATACGATTTCCGTCTTCTCACCCGGGCGGGCCTGCAAATGCGGGCCCGCCTTTTTGGAGCCGAAACCCCGGTTCGCAACCGGCCTCGCCATACCCGGCCTTGCCGACGGCGAAAACCGGAACTCCACCAGCCCGGCTTTTTCTTTTGCTGCCACCCTGCCACATCGTTTTTGTCCTCCCGACTCCCGCTTCGTGAATTTCGACCTGATCCTCGTTCTCGTCCTGCTGCTGACCTGCATGGTTCTGTTCATCGTCAACAAGCCGCGCATGGATGTCGTCGCGCTGCTGGTGATCCTTGCCCTTCCGCTGGGCGGGATCCTCACCGTGCCGGAGGCGCTCGCCGGCTTCAGCGATCCGGGCGTGGTGCTCATCGCCTCGCTGTTCGTCATCGGCGAAGGGCTCGTCCGCACCGGCGTCGCCTACCGGCTCGGCGACTGGCTGGTGCGCAAGGCCGGCAACAGCGAGACCCGCCTGCTCGTGCTGCTGATGCTCGCCGTCGCCGGGCTCGGCTCGGTGATGAGCTCCACCGGCATCGTGGCGATCTTTATCCCGGTCGTGCTCAGCGTGGCGGCGCGGTTGCGCATCCCGGCGGGGCGGCTGATGATGCCGCTGAGTTTTGCCGGACTGATCAGCGGCATGATGACGCTGGTGGCCACGCCACCCAACATGGTCGTGGACAGCACGCTGAAGCGCGAGGGGTTTGCCGGTTTCAGCTTTTTCAGCTTCACGCCGATCGGCGCGGTGATCCTGATCATGGGCATCGGCTACATGCTGGTGGCCCGCCGCTGGCTGACCGTGCGCAACGATCCCGCGCACGCCGGCGGGGCGCGGCGCAACCTGCACGACCTGATCCATGACTACAAACTGGCCGGGCGCGAGCACCGCCTGCGCATCCTCCCCGATTCGCCTCTGGTCGGCCAGACGTTGCAGGACCTCAACCTGCGCAGCCAGTACAAGGCCAACATCGTGGGCATCGAGCGGCAGGGGCGTTTCCAGAACGAGCTGCTCACGCCGCACGCCCACACGGAACTGCGCGCCGGCGACATATTGCTGGTGGATGTGTATGCGCCCGGCGTCGACCTGTCGGAACTGCGCGCCGGCATGCGGCTCGAATCGCTGCAACTGCGCGGCAGCTATTTCACCGACCAGTCGCGCGAGGTCGGCATGGCCGAAGTGGCCTTGCCGCCCGGTTCGGGCCTGATCGGCAAGACGGTGCTCGATCTCGGTTTCCGGACCCGGCACAGCCTCAACGTCGTCGGGCTGCGCCGCGAGCGCGAGGCGATGGAAGGCGCGCTGCTGGAGGAAAAACTCCGGATGGGCGACACCCTGCTCGTGATCGGCCCGTGGAAATCCATCCGCCAGTTGCAGCCGCTGACGCACGACTTCATCGTGCTGAGCCTGCCGGCCGAGGTGGACGAGGTGGCGCCCGCGCTCAGCCAGGCGCCCTGGGCCCTGCTCAGCCTGTTTGTCATGGTGGCGCTGATGGTCACCGGCATCGTGCCCAACGTCGTGGCCGCGCTCGGGGCGTGCCTGCTGATGGGTGTTTTCCGCTGCGTGGATATGGACAGCGCCTACAAATCGATCAACTGGCAGAGCCTGGTCCTGATCGCCGGCATGATTCCCTTTGCCCTCGCCCTGGAAAGGACCGGCGGGGTCAGCCTCGCGGTCGACGGCCTGATCAACCTGCTCGGCGATGCCGGGCCGCGCATGCTTCTGGCCAGCCTGTTCGTGCTGACGGCGCTGATCGGCCTGTTCGTTTCCAACACGGCGACGGCGGTGCTGATGGCGCCGATCGCGCTGAGCCTGGCCGGGCGGGTCGAAGCCTCGCCGCTGCCCTTCGCCATGATCGTGGCGCTGGCGGCGTCGGCGGCGTTCATGACGCCGGTCTCGTCGCCGGTGAATACGCTCGTGCTCGGGCCGGGCCAGTACCGTTTTGGCGATTTTGTGAAAATCGGCGTGCCTTTCACGCTGCTGGTGCTGGTGGTAAGCGTCCTGCTGGTACCCCTGATGTTTCCGCTGCACCCGGGCGGTTCACATTGAGCCGCGGCCGTTTTTTGCCGCGAAAGGGCGCAAAGCTCCCCATGCTCTGTGGTGCAGATTTTTACACCACAGAGGAGGGGAGTGGGCGCAGAGAGAAAGAGAGAGAGGTTACGCCCTCCCCGTATCTTGTTTCCTTGCCCGCAGCCCCTCCCTCCCCCCGCCTTCGGTTGCGCCGCGCCGCGCTCTTTTGCGGCTAAAAATGCGGTTCATTGGCGGTCGATTTCGGCCTTTTTCAAACCGGGATGGCCACAAAAAATACAAAATTCCTGTCTGCCCGACGGGGATCTTCCGCGCGCTTGGAGCGGTTCAAATAAAACTGTAGTCGTTTTTTAACCACGGATTTCGCGGATTATCACGGATTCAAATCATGCCTTGCCGCTTCCTTCTTATCCGTGTGCATCCGTGATATCCGTGGTTCTGTTTTCAGGATCCTGTAGAGCGGTTCAAATAAAACTGTAGTCGTTTTTTAACCACGGATTTCGCGGATTATCACGGATTCAAACCATGCCTTGCCGCTTCCTTCTTATCCGTGTGCATCCGTGATATCCGTGGTTCTGTTTTCAGGATCCTGTACGGCTACAATTTTTTAAAAAATGCTTTATAAGCGCGATGGAGGATTTCATGCGCGGGGTGTCTTTTCGTGTTTTTCGTGGCCATTCTTCTCCCTTCGGTTGCGGCCGGAGGAAGGAGGGGAAACAGACACGGGCAACCCGGGATTCGGAAAATTTACCACGTATGCCACCTTTCCCAAGTGACTTGCGCAAGTTACAGGGTCTGACCGGCGATGCGGGTTTCGCCGGTGACTTCCATGGCGGTGAGCCGGCGGATGGCGTCGAGGCCGCCGAGCCGGTCGACGTGGAGGCGCGAGAGATCGCGGGCGAAATCTTCCGCCGTCATCGTCGCCGCCGCGCAGAGGGTAATGCCGAGGTAGACGCAAACGCGCCGCAGCCAGATCATGGTTGGCCGATATCGCCAGCCAGGGCGGGATTGCACAAGCCGAAAGGATTCGGAGGGGGAGGGGGTGCGATTCAAACCCGTGTCAACGGAGAGCGGTTCCCCGGAGCGGCGGCGTCCGTCCGCCTGGCCCCGCAATGCCTGTGCATTGATTTGCGCCGGTCATGCGAGGGAAAACGGGCGGCGGCGGGCGCAAAACGGGCAATTGATGGACGCCGTTCCCCGCCGTCCCCGATACTCCCGCCTCATGCGCCAACTTCGCCCATCCCGCCGCCGCTCCAGCCGCCGCGCCTCCGGATTTAGCCGGAACGGTCTCCCGCCTTGGCGGATTTCTTTCCCGGCCGGCCGGATTTCTTTCCCGGCCGGCCGGGAAAGCAGTCCGGCCCCCCGTCAACCCCGTGCGCCAGGGCGCCGATCCATTGGGCAACAAGCCCTTGGCCCGGCATTCCGCCGGGAGCCGGCAAACCACCACCCCGACCGCCACGACAACCACCACCCGACAACCACCTGCCTGACGCACTCCTGATATGTCGAACACCTATTATATACCTGAACCCGACGCCAGCTTCCACGGCTGGCAGACCAATTTTGTTGTCGAGCTTGGCACCGGCACGCGGATCGCGCGCCTGGGCATCCCCCCGTCCAAGGTGACCGCGCTCGAAGGCCTGCAAGGCCAGTGGGACGAAGCCTGGCACCTCGCCAGCCAGCCCGCCACCCGCACTCCCCTGGCTGTCGAGGAAAAGACGCGCATCCGCGGCCTTTACGAGGAGTTCATCCGCGCCCTCGTCCGCCAGTACATCACCCCCAACGACGCGGCGACCGATGCCGACCGCGTGGCCCTGGGCCTGCCCATCCACAAAAAGACGCGCACGCCCATCCCGCCGCCCGCGACGCACCCCGTGGCCGAGCAACGCGGCAACCAGCCCGGGCTGGTGGAGCTGCATTTCCGCGACGAGGAAGGCGAACACCGGGGCAAGCCCGGCCTGGCGCACGGCGCGGAGATCGCTTACGACGTGCGCGAGACGCCCCCCGGCGACCCCGGCGAACTGGCCCACTCGGAGATCGACACCCGTTCGCCCTTCAAAAAGCAGTTCCGCGCCGACCAGCGCGGCCTGAAGATGTGGTACGCCCTGCGCTGGGAAAGCCCCACCGGCGGGAAAGGCCCCTGGAGCCCCCTCGCCTTCGTCGTCATCCCGTAACCAGTAACCAATGACGAATGACAAATTGTCCGGAACGTGGCGCGGGCGTCCCGCCCGCAGACGGCGAAGCCGCCGGAGCCCGCTCCTCATTCTCCAATCTGAAATCTGTAATCTCCAATCTGTAATCAATTTTCAAATACGCCATGAACACCATGAACATCATGACAAAACCAATACAGACACGCGCCGCCGCCCTCCTGGCGGCTGCAATGATCACGCTGGGGGCCGCGACGGCCACCGGGGCTACCGTGGGGACCGATTACCTGAGCGATGCGTCGCTGATGGTGCCGGTGACGGGCGGCCCTGAGTCGAACAGCGGCTACGGAGCGGTGAGTTACGACTACTCCATCGGCAAATACGAGGTGACGAACGCGCAGTATGCGTATTTTCTGAACACGATCGGGGTGACGACGGGCAACAACAGTCTGAACCTGTACAATTCAAGCCAGGCGTCGTACGGGCTGACCTGGAGCGGCGGCCAATTTGTGGGGGACAACCGCCCGGTGGTGTATGTGTCGTTTTATGACGCGGCGCGCTTCGTGAACTGGCTGACGAACGGAGGGACGGCGAACTCCTCTACGGAGAGCGGGCTGTATGTGTTTGACGGAGTCGCCAGCCTGGTGAGCACGCCGGATCATGCAGCGGCAGCAGCAGCCGGCACCGGATGGGTGATAGCGAACGAGAACGAGTGGTATCGGGCGGCCTATTACGATGGAGCGGGAGGCTGGTGGAATTACGCGACGCAGAGCAACGATTACAGCGGCACGCTGACAGCGAGCAACGGGCAGAACTACAATAATAGCGGGAATGGAAACAAGGCGCTGGAAGCGGGAAGTTTCATCAATGCGAGTTCGTATTTTGGAACGTACGATCAAGGAGGCAACGTATGGGAGTGGACCGATAGTATCGGTTCTGGTAATAGCCGTGTGTTGCGGGGCGGCTCGTTCAACAGCGCCGGCTACGACCTCTCCGCCGCGTCTGGTCGCACCAGCTACGGCCCGGCGGTTGAGAGCGCCGTCATCGGTTTCCGTGTTGCCAGCCTGACGGCCGTGCCTGAGCCGAGCACATGGGCCAGTGCGATGGGACTGACAATGCTTGTATTTGGAGTGATGGTACGTCGAGGCCGCCGCACCCTTTAACGTCAAGGGGACTCCTGAACATTAACCACGGAGACACAAAGACACAGAGAAAACCGGAAGAGGAGGTTTTGTGACTCTGTGGTTAATTTACAGATACATTTCCTGAAAGCCGGATACGTGAAAATGAGGACGATAAAACAGCGAGGAGAGGGGCCGGCGGCGGACTGGCGGGCGGCGGTGTCGCTGGCGCGGGGCATGGTGTTGGGGCAAGGCCCGGTCTCGACCGGCCCCGAGGTGGTGGCGACGGTTGTGGCGATCATGCGGGGAAATCCGGATACGACGTTTCGGGAGATCCAGGCGCAGGTGAAAGGCAGGCACGGCGTGCGGCTGACCCATGCCACGGTGGGCAACATCATGAGGCGGCACGGGCTGCAATGCGGGCGGGGAGCGCTGCGGCTGCGGGAGATGGAGGAGCGGCTGCTGGACGGGTGGCAGCGGGGCAGGGAAAGCCGCCCCCTGCCGGAGCCGGCGCTGACGGGGCTGCGGGAGGAACTGGCGAAGTGGCTTTTACACTACAACGGGGAGGCACCGCTGGAAGGGTACCGGAATGCGGGGAAGACGCCGCGGGCGTTCTGGCAGGGAGCGGGGCGGAAAACGCCGAACATCGAACACTGAACATTTAACATTTAACGCTCAATATTTAACATTTAGTGGGAAAACGGATACCGGGTTGCTGAATGTTGAGTGTAATACCAGGGTCCCGAATGTTTTTGATTTTACACAAAGGCCGCAAAGGACGCGAAGAAGGTAATTGGCAATCCTTTGCGCTCTTTGCGGCCTTTGTGTAAAAATCCGAAGGCTTTGGGGCTTTGGTATGAAATGTTGCATGTTAAATGTTCTGCCGGAGCACGCCGGACCTGCGAGCTTCTGCGTAGCGGGCATCCTGCCCGCGGGCGCGAGGACGCTACCCCCGCAGGAGTTTTTCCATGACGGTGTTCTCGGTGACTTCGTACTCGCTGTAGAGCGGTTCGTCGGACAGGCGCACGTAGCGGAAACCGAGTTTTGTCCAGAAAACGCCGGGGCAGGAGTCGGCCCTGGTCGGTGCGCGCAGCCGGATGGTGCGGATATGCGAGGGAAGGGTGCGCTCCCATTTGCGGATGATCGTCCGGCCGAGATTGTGGCCGCGCAGCTCCGGCGGCACAAAAAAGTACATGATCCACACGGTGTCTCCGGCCGTGCAGCTATGCAGATAGGGAATGGCGGTGTCTGTATCCCCGGTCACGGTGCGTTTATCGTAACCGGGTTGCGGAGAAATTCAACCGGGCAGCGCTTTGAAAACGCTGAAAAGCTGAAACCTGAAAGCCGCAGCAGAGGGAACCGCTAAAGGACGCTAATACCAGCGTTCCGAATGTTTTTGATTTTACACAAAGGCCGCAAAGGACGCGAAGAAGGTAACTGGCAATCCTTTGCGCTCTTTGCGGCCTTTGTGTAAAAATCCGAAGGCTTTGGGGCTTTGGTATAAACAAAGACATGGCCTGGCAGGATGTCCCAACGATGTCTTCACCCGGCAGGTGAATGCCCCGCTCTCCTGATTCCATCGTCAACCTGTTCTCATTTAGCGACCTTTAGCGTCCTTTAGCGGTTTCAACTTCTGCATCCGCTTTCAGTGTTCGGTTTTTCCCCTCAGTGGCACTCCACCTGCGCCGGCACCGGGTGGCCTTCGTGGCCGCCGGGGTGTCCATGTCCTTCGTGGCCGCCATGCGTCAGCACGCCGGAGGCGCGCAGCACGAGGAGCGCGCCGAGGACAACGAGCGTGAGGCCGGCGATCCGGGTGAGCCAGCGGCGCCGGCTGGCGGTGATCTGCCGGCCGGCGAGCGTGATCAGGAGCAGGCCGGGCATCGTGCCGAGGCCGAAGACGTACGCGCCGGTGACGACGCCGGTCGCCGATCCTTGCGCGACGAGAAAGCCGAGCGCCGAGAGCGAGAGGCCGCAGGGGATGAAGCCGTTGAGCCAGCCGATGAACACGCTTTTCCAGGGCGAGGTGGATTGCCAGAGCGAGCGGGCGAGCCCGCAGGCGCGGCCGCCGAGTCGCTCGGCCGTGGCGGCGAGCATGACGGGCCGCCATTCGAGCGCGTAGCCAAGGCCGATCAGGATCATCAGGCCGCCGGCGAGCCCGGCGATAAACCGGCGGGCGTCTGCCATGGGCATGCCGCTGTTGCCGGCCAGCGACGCCGCCGCCAGCAGGAGCAGGCCGATAAACGCATAGGTGGTGGCCTTGCCGGCCTGGTAGGCGAAGTGGCGCGTGATCGCGCCGAGCCGGCGTCCGCTGCCGCCCGCACCTGCGCCGACGGCGAGGGCGAAGGGCGCGCACATGCCGATGCAATGGCCGCTGCCGAGCAGGCCCATGACCAGAACCGTGGTGTAGTCCGCAAGCGTCATCGCGTCAGGGCAGCGTGCATCGCACGAAAAACCGGCGGGGACAAGGCCGGGGAAACTGGAGAGGGAAGGAATGTCGCGCCGTCCGGCGAAGTCCCGAGGCTCTCTTCAGAGAGGCTCTGAAAATTCATTTTTGAACAGAAGGAAACAAAGGGAACGAAGGAAGAACAAAGAAGGCTATGAATTATAATTCATTTATTCTAATTGAATTAAACAAGAATGAGGCGTCTGCTTCCCTGGTTGTTCTTCGTTCTCTTCGTCGCCTTTTGTTCAATTTTCAGAACCTCCCATAATATGATATCTACCGGATTACAGATTCTTCTTCGTTGGTTTGATCTTTGTTTCCTTCGTTACCTTCTGTTCAAAAAATCTTTTTTCTGGAAGTCCCCTTATTTCAGGATCGGATGATCGACGAGGATGAGGAAATCGCGGATGCGGCTTTGCTGCGCGGGCTGGACGGTGCGGACGGTGTGCAATTCGTTGAATGTCCTGAGCATTTCGTCGAGCTTGCCGGAAAGGTTTTGCAGGGTGGGATCGTTGGCGAGGAGGCGGGCGGGCGGAAGCGAGGCGCGCACGCGCTGCACATGATGCGCGGGCTGGTCGAGGAGCTGCGGATTGACCTTCACCAGCTCGAACACGGCGCGGCGCACGGAATCGGCCACGCCGTCCACCTGCGAGAGCATTTCCAGAACCCGGCGCGGGCTGGTGGTGATTTCCTCCGGGGTGACCTGGCGGGTCTCGGTCTCCGTGACGATCTTGCCGGAGATGATGCCGCCCCCGCCGGGAGCAGGCGGGACATAAATGCCGTTGTACACGGGGGGCGGGACGATGACGCCGGACGAGATTTTCGTCTCGGTCGTGGTGCGGTAGACGACAGGCACTTTTACGGTGATCGGGGTGTCGAGAACCTTGCGCAGTTCGGAGCCGACCTGGGCAGGCGTGAGGACGCCGGAGAACAGGCCGAGGTTGACGGACTGGGCCGTGCGCAGGAAAACCGCGCGGCGGCGGGCGGCGTCGATGGCCGGCTGGGTGGCCTTGAGTTGCGAGAGGTCGAAGCGATCCCACGGCACGAGCTGGAGGTTGCCGGCCGGATCGGTGAGGACGACGAGTCCTTCGGGGCGGGCTTCCCAGATGCCCGCAAAATCGACCTCGCGGCCGTTGGCGCCGGTGAGCCTGACGATGTCATCGGCCGCCGCCGCCGGCTCCTGCGGGGCGGGATCGTCCTGGGCAGGGAGGAGCGGGGAGGCAAGGACCAGGGCTGCGAGGGCAAGGCCCGGGAGCAGGCCGGGAGGCAGGGCGCTGTGGAGAAACATGCCGCGGAGTATCGTGCCGGGAACGGGCAACGTCAAATCGTGACGCGGGTCCGCGAGGCGCCCCGGCCGGCGGGCGGAATCAGTCGCGGGGCGGCGGGCCCGGAGTGAAGGGTTTGATGACGCGTTCGCGTTCCTCGGCCTGGCGACTCATGAAGGCGATGAGGCGATCGTTGAATTCCTTGGCGGGGTCGTGCCCGATCTTTTTCAGGGCCTGCACCATCGCGGCCACCTCGACCAGGCGGGCGATGTCGCGGCCGGGGCGCACGTAGAGCTCCACGTGCGGGACGCTGATTTCGAGAATCCGGTAGGTCGATTCCTCCAGGCCGGTGCGCTCCTCGATGGCGTCGGGCGTCCAGTCGCGCAGCGTGATGACGAGGTCGATGTGCTTGTCGATGCGCACGGCCCGGATGCCGAACATCTCGGCGATGTTGATGATGCCGATGCCGCGACATTCCATGTAGCCGCGGTTGAGTTCGCGGCTGGAGGCGAGGAGCCGCGAATCCTCGACGACGCGCACCACCGTGAGGTCGTCGGCGACGAGCAGGGCGCCGCGTTCGATGAGGGCGAGGGCGCACTCGCTCTTGCCGGTGCCGGACTCGCCGCGAAGCATCACGCCCATGCCCTTGATATCCACCATGGTGGCGTGTTCGGTGGAGACCGCGGCAAATTCCTGGTCAACGCAGAGGGTGGCGAGGTTGACCCAGTGCATGGTGATCATCGGCGTGCGGAAGATCGGCAGCCGGCGCTCCTCGGCCACGGCCAGCATGGCGTGGGTGGGATGGAAGTTGCGCGTGACCACGATGCAGGGGACGCCGCGATCGGCCATCTGGTTGAGGATCTCGATCTGTTTGCGGGGATCGACGGTTTTGAAAAACGTCATCTCGGCGGCGCCGAGCACCTGGATGCGTTTGTTGGCGAAATATTTGAAAAAACCGGTGAGCGCGAGCGACGGACGGTTGATCGAGCCTTCGCGGATGAGCCGGTGCAACCCCGCGCCGCTGGTCACGAGGTCGAGTTTCAGTCGGTCGCGGTAGGTTTCGTAGAAGTGGGAGACCGTGATTCCGTGGATGGCCTTGTTGGGCATGGGAGAGCGGGTGGATTGAGAATCGGGGGATCTGAAAATTGTTTTTTTGAACAGAAGGAAACGAAGATAACGAAGTCCTGAAACAAAGAATGCCTCTGAAATATATAGTATTATATTTACCGGGTTATGGATTCCTCTTCGTTGGTTTGATCTTTGTTTCCTTCGTTATCTTCTGTTCAGAAAATCTTTTTTTGGAAGTCCCCTTGATTTTTACATGTTGAAATCCTGGCCGAGGTAGAACTGGCGGGCTTCGGGATCGTTGATGAGGAATTCGCTGTTGCCCTCCTTGAAGACGCGGCCTTCGCGGATAAGGTAGGCGCGGTCGACGATGCGGAGGGTTTCGCGGACGTTGTGGTCGGTGACGATGACGCCGATGCCGCGCTCCTTGAGCCGGAGGATGATCCGTTGCACGTCGGCGACGGAGATGGGATCGATGGCGGCGAAGGGTTCGTCCATGAGAATGAACGACGGGCGGGTGACGAGGGCGCGGGCGATCTCGAGCCGGCGGCGTTCGCCTCCGGAAAGCGTGTAGGCGCGCTGGCGGGCAACGTGGGTGAGGTGGAGTTCCTCGAGCTGTTCGTTGACGCGGGCGGCGCGTTCGCGGCGGGGCACGCCGACGGCCTCGACGATGGCGAGGATGTTTTGTTCGACGGTGAGCTTGCGGAAGGTGGACGGCTCCTGCGGCAGGTAGCCGAGCCCGAGACGGGCGCGCTGGTGCATGCGCAGGCGGGTGATGTCGCGGCCGTTGAAGAGGACCTGGCCGCGCGTGGCGGCGACGAGACCGACAACCATGTAGAACGTCGTGGTCTTGCCGGCGCCGTTGGGGCCGAGAAAACCGACGATTTCGCCGGCCTTGATGTGGAGGTCCACTTCGTTGACGACGGTGCGGTGTCCGTAGGTTTTGACGAGGCCGCGCGTCTCGATCTCGTGGAGCGGGCCGGTCCCGGCGATGGCGGCGGGCGAGGTGGCGTCGGTGGAAGGGGCCGTGGCGTCGGTGGTCATGGGTGGATGGAGGAATGCCGGGTGACGGGGGGCATGGGTAATGTGTAGCTGGTGTTACGCATCCGCGTAGGGGCGCACTTCACGTGCGCCCGCGAAGGTGATTGAAGCTTCGTCCTGCAAACGGGCGCACGTGAAGTGCGCCCCTACGAAAACGTGTCCGCGTGACATCAGTTTGTAAGTGGCCATTCGTCATTTTTTTTCCGGTTTGGCGTTGGCGCCGAGGTCCTGGATCGGAGGGGCCATCAGGCGGACGTCTTCGGCGATGGCTTCGCGCTGGCCGCGCAGGAGCGTGATACGGGTGGCGGCGAGAAGGGTGTTGTTGCTGTGATCGAGAAGGACGGGGGCTTCGGTGAGCACCACTTTTTCATCGCGCGGAAACACTTCGGCGCGGCCGCAGGTGGCCTCGCGGTCGTCCTGGACGATGCGGACGTGGCCGGTGGCGAGGATGTACTTGAAGTGCTCGAAGGTGCCGATGGTCTCGTCCTTGTCGCCGATGCGGGTGGCGATGATTTCCAGGCGGTCGCAGGTGATCTTGAGGTTGGTGCCGGTGAGGACGACGTTGCCGGTGCAGATGGCGCGGGTTTCCTCGTCGGTGGACTTCATCTCGAGCTTGTTGCTGCGGAGTTCGGTCGGGACCGGATCGGGAGACGTCTCGGGGGTGGGATCGGTTTTGTCCTTGCGGGGGGCGGGCAGGGCAATGGCCGGCGGCGGCGTGGCCGGGGTGGCGGCGGGCGCGGGTGTGGCCGCGGGCGGGGGCGTGCTGTTGCCGCCGGTGGTGTCGCGGTTGAGCGGTTTGGGCGCGGGAAAGGCGATCTGCGCGAGCGCCGCGCCGCCGCCGGCGAGGAGAAACGCGAGCGGGAGAGCGAGGAGGTGTTTCCGGAAACGGGAAGAGGTCGGCTTCATTTGAGAATGTTGGTGATTTCGGCCTGGAAAACGAGGTGGGCGTCGCGGTTGATGAAGATGTGCTGCTCTTTGTGGTTGTAGCTCCAGTCGCTGCCGGAGGCCTGAAAATCGGTGCGCACGATGTTCACGTCGCGTTCGCCCTGTACGGTCTGGTCCTTGACGAAGGCTTCGGCGAGGGAGCTGGTGACGATGGTTTCGGGTTTGTTGGCGGCATCCTCGGTGAAGAGGGTAAGCTGCATGTCGAAAACGATGATGTGATCGGGCGAGAGGACGCGGCCTTCACGGGCGATCATGAGGGATTGGCGAAGGCCTGCGTCGGTGAAGAGAGGGAGCTTGAAATCCCGGATCGGGGCGCTGGCGCGGATATCCTGGGTGGTGGTGGCGGCCGCGGTGGTGGCGGCGGGTTTTCCGGATTCCGGTTTTTTGTCGGGAGCGGTTTCGGCATGCGCGGGCAGGAGGGCGCATGCGAGGACGAGGGTCGCGGGATGGAGGCGGCGGATGAAGGCGGGGAAACGCATCAGAGGGCGGTGTGACCGCGGGCGGCGAGGATATGTTCGCAGATTTCACGGACGGCCCCGAAACCGGCGCGGCGGGTGGTGATGTACGTGGCGGCGTCGTGGGCGGCGGGCATGGCGTCGGGGACGCTGACGCCGATGCCGGCCCAGCGGATGGCGGCGGCGTCGATGTCGTCGTCACCCATGTAGACGATCTCGTCGGCGGCGAGGCCGAGCGAGGCGGCGAGGTCCTGGAGGGCGGTGATCTTGTCGGTGCGACCCTGCACGATGTGGGGGATGCGGAGTTCGTTGGCGCGGACGGTGGTGGCGCCGGAGTGGCGTCCGCTGATCCAGGCGGTGGCGACGCCGGCCCTGGCGAGGCGGGTGAGGCCCATGCCGTCGAGAACGGAAAAGATCTTGCTCTCGGTGCCGTCGGAATGGGTGTGGATGGTGCCGTCGGTGAGGATGCCGTCGACGTCCATGGCAAAGAGTTTCACGCGGGCCCAGCGGTCGGGAGTGATGAGAGACTTCATGATGAAAAAAGCTGAAATCAGGAAAAACTGAAAAGCTGAAATTTTAAAAGTGCGGCTGCTGCGCGACGGTGAATTGAGTGGCGGGTTTCAGGTGTGTGGCAGGCTTCTGTTTCAGCTTTTCAGCGTTTCAGTTTTCAGCTTTCCCCGGGCTCATCCGAGCCAGGCGACGATTTTTCCGATGATGCTGTCGCGGGCGGGGCGGTAGACGGCTTCGAGTTCGGGGGCGAAAGGCACCGGGATGTCGAGCGAGGCGATGCGCAGCGGCGGGGCTTCGAGATCGAAAAAGTGCTTTTCGGTGAGGCGGGCGACGAGTTCGGCGCCGAAGCCATGGGTGCGGTGGCCTTCGTGGATGACGATGAGGCGATGGGTGCGGGCGAGCGAGGCCTCGATCTGCTCCAGGCGGAGAGGCGAGAGCGCGCGCAGGTCGAAGAGGTCGATGGTGCGTTCGTATTCGTTCTCCAGATACGAGGCGGCCTCGGTGGCATGGTGGACCATCTCGCCATAGGTGACGAGGGTGGCGAAGTCGCCCGCGCGGACGTGGCGCGGCTGCCAGACGTCGCGCCAGGCGGGGTCCCAGGAGACGGGGTGCTTGCCGCGGCGGTACAGGCCCTTGTGTTCGAAAAGGCAGACGGGGTTGTCGTCTTCGTAGGCGGCGAGGAGCGCGTTGAAGGCATCCTGCGGCGTGCTCGGGTAGAGGGCCTTGATGCCGGGGAAGGCGAGGAAGAGGGTTTCCAGTTCCTGGGAGTGGAAGGAGCCCACGGTGATGCCGCCGCCGCAGGGGAAGCGGAAGACCATCGGGACTTTGGCGCCGGAGCGGTAGTGGTAGGTGGCGGCGTTTTGCGTGATCTGGGTGACGGCCTCGGTCGAGAAGTCGGCGAACTGGAATTCCTCGATGGTGCGGATGCCGCCGAGCGCAAGGCCGGTGGCGTAGCCGGTGCAGGCGGATTCGGCGAGCGGGGTGTTGAAGACGCGGGCGCGGCCGAAATCGCGCAGGAGGTGTTCGGTGACCTTGAAGGCGCCGCCGTAAACACCGATGTCCTGGCCGAGGAGGAGCGACTCGGGGCGTTCGGCGAGGATCTTGCGCAGGCCGCGGTTGATGGCCTGGGCGAGGGTGAGCGGCTCGGGCGCGCCGGCGGAGCCGGGGCCGAGATCGGGTTTCCAGGCGATTTCGGTGGTGGAGGGCGCGAAGGCGTCGGGCGGAAGCGAGGAGGGAGAGGGGGGGGGGACGGCGAGGGAGACCTTGATGCAGTCCTCGATGAAGACGCGGATGTCCTGTTCGTGTTTTTCGATGAGGGCGGCGTGACCTTCGGCGACGAGCCGGGTGCGGAAACGGGGCAGGGGGTCGGCGGCGTCGATGGCCTGGATCTGGCCGGCGGAGAGGTAGTCGCGCGTGTCGTAGGCAGCGTGGCCGCGCAGGCGAAGGGTCCGGGCTTCGATGAGGAGAGGGCGGGAGGTGGAGCGGACGGTGTCGATGGCGTCGGCAAGCTGGCGGGCGATTTTTTCGGGATCGTCGGTGGCGTCGAGAAAGCGGCCTTCCATGTTGTAGGCGGCGGCGCGGGTCCACAGTTCGACACCGGCGGGGTATTGTTCGCTGACGGGGGTGGAGTAGGCGATGTCGTTGTTTTCGACGATGAAGACAACGGGGAGCGAGAGGAGCGAGGCGAGGTTGAGGGTTTCGTGGATATCGCCGGTGCTGGAGCCGCCGTCGCCGAAGAGGGCGAAGCCGACGGCGGGTTTGCCGGCGCGGCGCTGGGCGTCGGCGAGGCCGGCGACATTGGAGATCATGGAGCCGAGGTGGCTGATCATCGGCAGCGAACGGTTGGCCGGGTCGCCGTGGTGGACGTTGCCCTCGCGAGCCCGGGTGGGGCTTTGCGAGTTGGCGAAATACTGGTCGAGGTGCTCGCAGAGGTGGCCGCTCCAGATGAGGTGGCCGCCGAGGTCGCGATGCGTGAAGGAGATGACGTCGATGGCCTTGTCGGCGAGGAGGGCGAGCGGGATGATGAGGCCTTCGTTGCCCTGGCCGCCGGCGGCGGTGCCCTTGATGAGGCCCTGGCGGAAGAGATCGACGATGCGGTCATCCGTGACGCGGGCGTAGAACATCCAGGCGTACAGGCGCACAAGAGCCGGGGGAGTGTTGAGGTCGC
Organism: Opitutaceae bacterium TAV5; assembly: GCA_000242935.3. Taxonomy (NCBI): domain Bacteria; kingdom Pseudomonadati; phylum Verrucomicrobiota; class Opitutia; order Opitutales; family Opitutaceae; species Opitutaceae bacterium TAV5. The sequence goes on along the minus strand of CP007053.1, from coordinate 6,659,471 downwards.
TGGTAGAGATGTCTCGCTCGGCGAGGATCGCCGGAATCTGTGGGAAGGCCATGAAGGCGCCCAAATTGGCAAGGCGAGGGAAGGGGGGCGAGTATTTGTTTTTCGGGAGGACGAGGCCGGGGGGGGGGACTCGAAGTGGAGTCGGAAAGTGGCACGGGCTTCCAGCCCGTGATTCCGGGAGGGGGGGAGGGGACGCTTGCGGCGCGGCGCCGTCCACGGCCAGGATGGCCGTGCCACGCGGAGAGGCAACGCTCACGGGCTGGAAGCCCGTGCCACGCCGGAATCGTTCTCGTACTCTTTCTCCGGTCCGGGTTCGTTCTCCTGCTCCGGCCACTCGCACGGCACTCGCACGGCGCGCCGCAGCACGAGTACGAGAAAGAGAAGGAGTACGAGAAAGAATACGATCCGGAGAAAGAGTGAGAGAACGAGAAAGAGTAAGAGTGGAGGCGGGCGGGACGCCCGCGCCACCTGTTTACCAGGCGTGGATCTCGTAGACGCGGGCGGCGGGGGCGCCGTGCGTGGCGAGAACCTCGAGTTCGAGTTTCTGGCCGGTCGCGGGTCCGGCGAGGCGGTGGACGCGCTTGCGCTGCCAGTTGGACGTCTCTTCGGCGATGACCTTGCCGTCGAGCTTGAGGCGGTAGTGTTTGACCGTCTCGGGCTGCGGGCCGCGGACGCTGCGCTTCGTGTGGCTGTCGCTCATCGAGAGGATCAGTTCGCGTTCGAAGCCGCTGTCGAAGGTAATGTGCACTTCGCGGATCGCGGCGGGCGCCGGGAGTTCGAGCGCGAGCGTGGCAGGAAGCGCGGCGGATTCCCAGCGATGGAGCGTGTCGCTCGCGCCGGCCCAGGCGCCGAAGCTGGCTTTCAGGTCGCGCGGGGTGCCATCGAGGACATTGGCCGCGGGGGCGGCGGGCGTCTCGCTGGTGGCGGTGACTTTGGCCGAACGGAGGAGGTCGGCGGAATCGGTGTGGGTCGGCAGGTCGGGCAACCAGGCGTCGTCGCGCTGGAGGCGGTGCTGGAGGGTTTTGATGTTTTCCTTTTTCGCGGCGAGCGTGCGCAGGTCGTTTTCTTTCTCGCCGAGCCAGACCGCGGCGGCCGTGCCGATGGCCTGGCCGCCGATGGCGCAGGTGGCCATGACGCGGGTGCTCGCGAAGGCGACATGGGTGGCGCTGATGTTGCGGCCGGCGAAGAAGAGATTCGCCACGTTGCGCGAGTGGTAGCAGCCGAAGGGGATCGTGTAGATGTGGTTGAAGTGCGTGGGCGTGAAGGGGCGCTCGTCCGGCACGTCCACACCGGAGGGCGGATGGATGTCGATGGCCCAGCCGCCGTAGGCGACCCGGTCTTCAAAAATGCGGCCGCCGAGGACATCCTGTTCCTTGAGGACGTGGGTGCCGAGAAAGCGGCGGCTTTCGCGCTTGCCGGGGATGGGGGCGACCCAGTCGAGCGCCCAGTTGGCGGCGTCGGGATGGTCGCCGGAGTTCTTGATGTAGTTCCACACGCCGAGCGTGATGCGGAGCAGCTCGTGACGGATCTTTTCGTTGTCCTTGATGGTGTCGAACTGCCCTCCCCATTCGAACCACCAGTAGCCGTATTCGTAGCTGTTGATCGGGCGGTACTTGAAATCGCTCTTTTGGAACTTGCGCACCCAGGAGGGGGCGATGAAGGGCTGCGGTTTGTCGTATTTGCGGCCGGTGAGGAGGATCGAGCTGCCGAGCGTCTGGCGGTCGGCGACGTCGCGGGCGAGGGTCTCGCCGTATTCGGACTTGGCTTCGCGGCCGTGCTGGTAGTCGGCGCCGGCTTCGGTGCCGAGGCGGCCGTCGCCGGTGCAGTCGGCGAAAAATTTCGCGCGGATGGTGAAGGCGTCTTCGGTCGGGTGGCGGACGGCGTGGGCGGCCTGGATGACGCCGTCCTTCATCTCTACGCCGGTGACGATGGTGTCGAGGAGGAGGGTGATGTTGGGTTCGAGTTTGACCTTCTCGTAAAGAAGGAGGTCCCACTGCGCATAGCAGCGATGGGGATTGCGGACGGCGTCGTCGAGGCGGAGTTCCTCGATGATGCCGGATTCGCGCAGGCCGGGTTTGCCGCCGTGGCAGTCGGCGCCGACGATGTGCATCTTCACCTCGCTGGAGGCGTTGCCGCCGAGGATGGAGCGGTCCTGCACGAGGACGACGCGGGCGCCGTTGCGGGCCGCGGCGAGGGCGGCGTTGACGCCGGCCATGCCGCCGCCGGCGACAAGGAGATCGGTTTCAAGGGTGTGGGTCTGGAGTGGCATGGATGAGTGAATGCGGATTTCGGAATGCGGAGTGAAAATGCAGTGTGCAGGGAAAGGGTTGGCGGCGGGCTTGCGTGAGGGCGAGGCATGGCTTAGTGAAATCGTTCACTGAAATGCGATGAACAGCAGCGACGAAAGCCGGACAGACGAGCGGAAGGGGTACGCGACCCTGAAAGATGTGGCGCGGGCAACGGGGCTGGCGGTGTCGTCGGTGTCGTATGCGTTGCGGGGGATGAAAAACATCCCGGCGGAGACCGCGGAGCGGGTGCGGGAGGCGGCGAGGCGTCTGGGCTACCGGCCGAACCCGCGGGTGGCGGAAGTGATGGCGAATGTGCGGCGGGGGCACCCGATGCCGACGGGCGAGCGGATCGCGCTGGTCTGCGTGGAGGGGACGCGGGCGGACATGGCGAAGGGGGGATTTCTGGACAGCGTGGTCGCGGGAGCGCGGGAGCGGGCGGGCGAGGCGGGCTACGCGCTGGAGGTGTTCTGGCTGACGGAGGTGGGCGGACGGGCGGAACGGCTGGCGTCGATCCTGCGGGCGCGCGGGATTACGGGCGTGGTGTTTGCGCCGGTCACGCAGCACGAGGACGTGGAGATTGCGTGGCCGTGGGACGCGTTTGCCATGGCGGTGCTCGGCACGGCGGAGTGGCCGGCGCCGCTTTCGCGGGCGGCTCATTTTCACTACGAGGCGATGGAGGAAGCGTTGCGGCGGCTGCGGGAGGCGGGCGCGCGACGGCCGGCGGCGATTGTTTCCGCAGCGATCGACGAGCGGGCGCACCGGAGCTGGCAGGCGGCGTGGCTGGCGCACGGGCCGCGCGGGGCGGCGCGGCGGCTGTTGCTGTTGCCCGGAGCGAAGGCGAGGACGGGAGCCGGAGGGAAGACGGCAGGCGGCGGAGGCGGATTGCCGGAGAAGGCGGTGCTCGAGACGTGGCTGCGGGAGCGGGAGCCGGATGCGCTGGTGCTGGACAACGGCGGCACGCTGGAGGCGGCGCGGCGGGCGGGCTGGAGCGGGGCGGCGGACCGTTCGGTGCTGCTGTCGTGGCATCCGGGGCACGGCGCGCACGGGGTGGACCAGCGTTACGACATCATCGCGGCCAATGCGGTGGATCTGGTGGTGGCGCAGTTGTTGCGCGGGCAGCGCGGGCTGCCGGATTTCCCGAGAAAGTTGATGTTTCCGGGGGTGTGGCGCGCGGGGGAATAATACCCGGTATGCGGAAGCTTTTTGCCGTGCAGGGGCGTCGCTCGCCGACGCCCGTCGCCTGCGATTGTCGCTTCATCCTGCCTGGCGCGGGCGTCGCAAGCGACGCCCCTACGGGGCAAGTTCACGGCGTTTTTGCCAGGTGAGCGGCGGGCGTATCGCTTCCAACGATACGGAGCTGGGTGCAGAGGCGGAGGGGCAGTTCGTCGACCTGGTAATCGAGGTCGGCATAGAAGGCGAGGTGACCGGACTGCGGCGCGGCGAGGGTGATGACGACGGGTTGCGGGTTTCCCTCGCCGCCGCCGGAATGGGTGGCGGCGGCGAGGTCGATCGGACGCGATTCCCAGCGGGCATTGCGAAAATCCGTCGTGGGCGAGGTGGCCGTCCAGAGATTCGCCCGGGCCGGCGCGGGACGGGTGATGACGGTGAGGCGAAGACGGGGACCGTCGGGCGTATCCGTGTCGTCGTGTTTCCAGGTGACGGCCGGGAGTTCGCGGCCGGTGAGCTGGCAGCGGACGAAGGCGGCGATGTTGTTGAGCGCGCGCATGGGGAGTTCGCGTTTGCCGGCGGCATTGCGCGGCGAGAGATCGTGACCGGCGTTGGGCGTGTAGGAGATGTATTTGGGGCCGGGCAGGCCGTCCCAGTAGACATTGAGCGCATCGGTGGACCAGTAGCGGTCGTTGTTTCCGAGGACGATCATCTTGGGCAGGGTGTACTTGGCGCGGTAGGACCACGGATCGACCATGGCCCAGAGATGGCGGGCCTGCGGCGTGTCGGGGGAGGGGACAAGCTGGCGCTCGGTGTAGGGCTGGATTTGTTCGCTGTAACCGCCGAGGCGGTCGTGTTGCAGGGTGATCTGTTCGGGGATGTTGAGGAGATCGATGACCATGGGGGCGATGGCGCTGACGCGCGGATCGGCGGCGGCGGTGAGCCAGGTCGTCCAGCCGCGTTTGGAGGCGCCGGTGACGATGAATTTTTCCGGCGCGGCATCGGCGCCCCATTCCTGTTTCGTGAACGCCTGGATGGCGTCCATGCCCTTGACGACGCTCTTGACCATCGGGAAGAGGAGCGGCCACGAACTGTCTTCGGTTTCGAGGTAGCGGACAAACGTTTCGGCGACGAGGCGATCCTCGGTTTTCCCGTCGAAAAGCGGCTGGCGCGGCACGCCGAGGACGATGGCGACGGGGGCCTTGACGAGGTTGGCGAGCATGATCCCGTGCGCGGTGTATTTGGGGCTGAACTTTCCGCCGTTGTTGATGAGCAGCATGGTGTCGGAAGGCGCGACGCCTTTCGGGCGGATGATGACGACATCGTGCTCCCACGGAATGCCGTGCCACACTTGGGACTTGAGTTTGAGCAGCCAGTAATCGCAGGTGCCGAGGTCGCCGGTGGTCCGGAGCGTCCAGCCGTAGTCGGGTTCGGGGCGGGCGATGTAGGCGGCGAGATCGGGCGGGGGGGAGGAAGTGTCCGGGGACGCGGCGCAAGCCAGGGAGGCGGACAGAGGCAGGAAGAAAAGCGACAGCAGGAACCGCATGGAGCACATGCGAGGAAGATTGCCTCTTTGTTGCGGGCAGGGTCAACCGCAGGGAAGCATCCCGGGAGGATTTTCAGTGAGCGATCGTTTTTGCCCGGAAGGTTTGCCGACGATGGCAGACAAGGGTTCCTGTGACCAGAATCCCGATCAATAATGAGCAGGTCACCGGCTCAGGGATGAACGGACCGACATTGAGTGTGACGGTGGCGTGGCCGGTGAAATCGTGGCTGTTAAAGTCGGTGTCGCCCCAGCCGGAATCCGGATGGCTGACTGTTCCCAAAACAAAGGTTCCCGTCACGGATGTGCTCACGGAAAACGTGTAGGTCGCCAGAAAATGAGTGCCGGTGTCTGCATACGTTTCCCAGTCTTCCGGAACGGCGCCGAGAACGTGTCCGTTTTGAGGGGCAAGCTCGTTGGCCGGGCTTTGGGTGATGGCAGCGTTCGAAAACATCGGATCATCGAAGACACTGCCGGCGAAGTCGCGCCCGATGATGGCAAACATGCCGGACGTGGCGCCGTCGATTCTCCAGAAATAATCGACGCCGGAGACTCGTTCGTCGCCGGTGATCAGGAGGTTGAGCGTTACGGAAAAGGTTTCGCCCGGAAGCACGTTGATGGCGGTTGTCGGGCAGACGAGCGACACGTCGGCCCGGGCACAACAAGCCGTCAGGGCGAAAGCACTGAACACCGGAAACAGCACGGTTTTCATGGGAGGGGGCGGGTTCAGTCAACGAAGGCGCCGGCCTGGCTTTTGATGAAGTTCACGTCGGACGTGTTCACATTTCCGTCTGCCGTGACATCGCTGCGGAAGTTGAGGGCGTCCGGTAGTGCGGCGGCACGCGATTTGGTGAGGTCGACGTCGGCGGTGTTTACGTTGCCGTCGTCGTTCGTATCGCCGTGCAGGATACGGAGGCTGACTGTGGCCGTGGCGGCGGCATTGCCATCCGGCCCCCTGATGTCTTGCAGGGCGACTTGCAGGCGTTGCGTGTTGGCCACACCGGAAAGGCGGATCGTAACACCGCCACCCGGGAGGTCATAATCGACTCCGGCCACCGTGGCCGTGCCGGCGGTCACGATGGCTTCGAGAGCGGAGACGGGCTGGTCGAATGCGAGAACGAGGGTGAGTGTGTCGCCCCGGCGGCATTCGACGGGGGCAAGGGTGGCGTCCGGAGGATCAGTGTCGCCGTTTGTCACCGCAAGCGGGATGTCGAAGACGCCCGCCGGGCCATGCGTCTTGCGGGAGACGGCATCGAGCAACACGGGCGCGGACGCGCCGGCGGTCCGGTCGATCGCCATGAGATGGGAACCGGCCGGCAACGCGAAGGTGACGAAGCCGCCGCTTGTGCCGGATGGCGCGACCTCGGTCGCCAGGCCCGTAGTGCGGTCGATACTCCAGAATTCGCTGGCGGCGGCGATCCAGGATTCCGGGAGCGATGTCACCGATCGGGTCGCCTCCTGCGGCTGGGCCAGCACGTTTTTCCCGAGGCGGTAATAATTGACGCTTTCGCCGGATTGCACCTGGTCGGAAAAAATCCCCGCATCGATGACCGCGTAAAATGAATGCGGCAACGATGCCAAGGCGGCGGTGCCCACGGCGATGACCTTGCCGTTTCCGTAGTCCTTCCGGATTACAGCGGGTGTTTTTGCGGTGTCACTCCACTCGGCCCACACTTCGGTGACGGAGGCGCGGGCGAAGCCTTGCCGGCCCGATGTGGCGGGGATTGCTGCCATCGGATCGAGCGGCCCCGCTGTAACAGCCACCATGTCACCGGTTGCCGCCGTTGCCATCTGGATTCCGCTCCAGACCGGAGGGCGGGAGGCGCTGTCGAGCTCCATGACGAGTGTGCCGCCGGCGGCAACCCAGTTTTCCAGGGCAGGATGATCGAGGATGTCCTGGTCGTTGCCGAAGTGGCGTGTGACATACAGCAGGCGGACGGAGTGCAGCAAATCGGCGTCGAGTTCGATCTGACCGGGAAAAATCATCACCGGAGTGCGGCCCAGGCGGCGTGGTGGCGTCATGATGGTGCCGAACAGGTGTTGCAGGTGCTGATACTGGTCTGAGCGAAGCGCGGCAAAGGCGCGCGGCCAGAGATAACCGACTTGGTCCGGGATTTCCGGCAATGCTCCGCTGATCCGGTCGATCAGGTGGGTGACCGTTGAAAAATGGGAGAAGGCAGCATGAGCTCCGCCGGCAGGGTCGAGCATCGGGTAAAAATTCCCCGACGACCATTGGTAGACGGTCTGGATGTCGGCTCCGTAGAAAAATTGCCGGAGAAACGCACTGTTGAGCGAACCGGGGGTCAGGGTGCTGGTGGCGGCGTTGGCCAGAGCAGTCAGGCTGGTTTCGGTGAGGTTGACCGGGCGCTGCCACGAGAGCCACATCGCCGCCATTGTGTTGCTCACGCCGTAAACGTTGCCGCCGGTGCAGTCGCCGAGGTTTTTTGTCGGGTCGAAGTTCAACCCGTGCCGTCTGGCGTAAGCGTCGCTGGCGGCATACCAGTTGTGGCGATGGAAAACCGGGATAAACTCGTCCAGGGCGGCGGCGGCTTGCCCATACACGGTGTTGAAGTAGTTCGTAAGCATGTCCTGGCGAAAGAGCAGAAAGCGGCCCCAGTCCGCCGCGCGGGTGGAGGCTTCGGAGGACTTCGGCAGGGAAACGACGGGCAACCCTCGCGCAGCCAGCCAGTCCTCCCAGGCCGCCTGGGCCCACGAAGAATAATCGTTCCACGCACCGGATACTCCGTAGGTGAGTTCGTTGGTGAGGTGAAATCCGGATACGCTCGAAAACCGCTGGTAGTATCCGATCGCGCGGCTCTGGAACTCGCCCTGCCACTGCAAGGCTGCCGGTGACGCGGGCGAATAATTCAGCCAGATGCCTGTGGAGTCCGCGCCGTTTTCGTCCTTCATCCGCACATCGAGCCCCTGATTGTAAACCCAGTCAGGCGTGTAATGCGGGGTGAGAAAAATTTGCACGTGGAGTTTTTCTTCCTCCGCGACTTCCAGAAACCGGTCGACCGCCTCGGGAAAAACAAACTGGCCGCGGCTCGGTTCGGTGCCCCTCCAGCCAAGCTCGAATGCGAAACCCTTCAGGCCGAAGAGCGATTTCATCCTTCGCATTTCGGCCCGGATGGAGGGTTCGTCCTTCATCTGCGTGGCGTTGACGGGCCACAGGACAAAGGCGCCCCGGACGGGTTCGCCATCGCGCAACAGCGTTCTTCCTTCGATCGCATAGCTTGCCGGAGGCGGCGCCGGTTCGAGGTCGACGTTGATCGAGAAAGCCGTCTGGTCGGGACCGGAGCGGCCCCATTGCGTGGCCTGCCCGCTGTTTCCGAATGTGCCGGTCGAGGTAAACGTCACCCGATAATAAAGGCGACTCGCCCGGGGCGAGGGCAGTGCGACCGGGCCGGAAGTGACGGCGCTGGTCAGGGCAACGCCGGTGGAGGCCATCGTCCGGATTTCCTGCCAGTCGATCAGGTCGGTGGACCATTCCGTCTTGACGGTTACGCCCGACGCGGCGGGGGCGAAAAATACCTTGTCGTAAACGGCAAAGGAAACCGGACGGAGACCGGAGCGGGAAAAATCCCACGCGAGGATGATGCCGGGGGTCTCTGTATTGCCGCTCCAGGGATTGGCGTAAAAAGTAGTGCTGCTTTCGTTACGCCAGTCGATACGACTGTCCGAATACCAGGCACCGTTGACTTGCGGGCGTGTTCCCGAAGCCTGCAACTGGTTGCCGGTCGCGGTGAAGGTATAGGCGCTGCCGGTGATATCGGCGCTCTCCACATAAACGGTGGCGCGCGAGGCCGGGGCGGCGAGAAAGGCAATGGCCGCCATCGCGGCGACTTTCATGGAATATTCGGGGGGCATTTCGGGTAGTGTTGTTTGATGAAAGAACGGGGCGGCGGAGACGGCCGCCCCTCCGGAAATCAACGGGATTGGCGGCGGTGCCGGCGGACGAAACCGGCAAGACCGAGAACCACCAGTCCCGTGATCGCCACCCAGGTGGCGGGCTCGGGAACGGCTGCCACGTTGAAGGTGATGCTGAACGCGGTCTGGTCGGGGCCGGAGCGTCCCCATTGCGTGCCTTGGCCGCTGTTGGCGTAGGTGCCGTCTGAAGCGACCTCAAAGGTGACCCGATAATAGAGGGTGCTGGAAACGAACGAGGAGAGTGAGATGTCCGGAGTGGTGGTATAGCTGCTGGCATTGGTCCCCGTGGAGGTGACTGCCCGGATATCATGCCATGTTGCGAGATCGTCGGACCATGCCGTGGTCACTGTTACTCCGGTGGCGGCGGCCACCATAAAAACCCGGTCATAAACATCCATTGATTCCGGACGAAAAGAAGTACTCGAGAAATCCCAGGCCAGAATGATGGTGGACGTTCCGCCGGACCACGGATTGGCAAAATAGGTGGCGGTGCCTTCGGCGCGCCAGTCGATACGGCTGGCCGAGTAAAAGGCATTGTTGACCTGGGTGATGCTGTCGGCGGGTTTGGCCAGGAGTTGGTTGCCGGTGGCCTGGAAGGAGTAGGTCGAGACTCCGCCGGATGTGGTGATGTCGCCACTATCAACGAGGATGGTGGCGTTTGCGGCCGGGATGAGGAACAGGCTCGCGGCGGCAAGAAACGCCGCGCCCTGGAGTGCTTTGAGGCATGACGGTGTGAGTGGTGTTTTCATGGTGTGACGGGTTGGTTTGTTTGGACGTTCTGGAGGAAAGATCGGGATTTCGGGCAAAGCAGTCGCTGGACACTTGCAGAAGTGGTCATCGGCGAGAGCGGACAGCGGCTGGATTAACCGCGTTTTTTCAAGGTGAAGAGATAGACTTCGCGCGGGGCGAGGGTGAGCGAGTCGGCATTCAGGGTGGCATGGGTGGGGGTGGTTTTGTGGTTTTCGTTGTGAAGCGCCTCCCCTTGCAGGCTCCAGCCTTCGGGAAGTTCGAGGCGGGTTTTTTGCGGGCGCCAGGCGGTGTTGATAGCGATGAGGTAACGGAGGGACGGGTCCTGGTAATCTTCGCGCAGGCCGGTGATGACCGCGCTGGCGGTCATGTCGGTGGCGTTGCCGACGAGGCGGGCTTCCTGCCGGAGGCCGATGATCTCGCGGGTGATGCCTTCGACAAGGCCGCGCAGGGCGGCGGAGTAGTCGGAACTGAAAGCGCTGTAGATGACGCGGCCGCCGGTGGAGGTTTGCAGGAGGGTCGGGTAGCTGTCGCTGTTCCAGGCGAGCACGCGGCCGTGGGTGGCGGTCCTGATTTCGGCTCCGGGCAGGATCGCGTCGGCGTCGCCGACGACGGCGGAAACCATCTCGACGCCGCCGATCTGGCAGTCGCCTTCAAAATAGCTTTCGAGTGCGGAGTCGACTTTGCCGATCTGCTGGTGGCGGCGGTCCCCGATGGGAGGCTTGCGATCCTTGAGGCCGAGGAAGGCGGGGGGCGGTTGCGCGGCCCAGAGTTCGTCACGCGCGAGGCTGTCGCCAAAGGCCCAGAGGCGGCCGCCGTCGGCGAGATACGTCTGCACGGCGGCGGTTTCGCGGGGCTTGAGGACGGTGGCGGTGGGCAGGACGACGAGGGTGTAGCGTTTCAGGTAGTCGGGCGTGCAGCGTTCCTCGGGGATGTAGTCGACCTGATAGTGGCTGTTGCGAAAGAGGCTGAACGCGCCGGAGGCATGGCGGGGCACGAGATCGCCGGTAGACTGGAGCGCGGCGGTAGTAGAATAGACGATACCGATGCGGCCGGCGACGCGGGGCGAGGCGAGTTCGCGCTGGTGGGCGGAAATCTGCATGAGGAGGCGGGTGTATTCGGCGCGGCCTTCGGCGTTGGCGCCCCCGGGGCCGAGGATGCCGTGCTCGGTATCCCGGATGAAAGCGAAGATGAACATGCCGCGCGCACCGCCGGCGAGCGGCGCCCAGAGGAGGGTGCGAATGGTGTCGGGCGTGCGGGCCTCGGCGCCGGGGGGCATGGAGTTGATTTCGAAAATCATGACCGGCCTGCCGTCGGCGTAGCTGGAGGCGGCGTCGAGGATGTTGCGCGTGCCGAAGGGGGAGCCGGAGTAGAGGTTGATGCCAAAGATGTCTTCGGAGCGGCCCATGAGTTCCCAGTTGGTGCCGGAAGAGGCGGTGGAGCGATCCCACGGGTTGGTCTGTTTCTTGTTGGTGAGCAGGAGGGCGGGGGCCGCCTCCTTGATGATCGTGCGCTCCCAGGCGAAGAAGCCGGCGAAGGCGCGCTGGCCAAACTCCATCCAGTCGAGCCAGGCACGGCGGTTGAATGCTTCCGGCTGGCGAGGCGGTTGCACGTCATCCCAGGTGGCGAAGCCGGTGCCGTGGGCGCGGTTGAGGGCGTCGAGAGTCGTGAAGGTGGTGCGGAGGTGATCGCGCCAGGCGGCGACGGCCCATTGCGAATATTCGGCGAACTGGTCGCCACGGTTCCAGGTGCCGCCGTAGCCGGGTTCGTTCCACGCACCGATGCCGATGACGTTGGGCTCGGCGGCGACCATGGCGGCGGTGGCGCGCCAGAAGGCGGGGATGTGCTCGCGGAGTGCGGGGGAGTGGAGGCTGTAGGGGGTCCAGCTTCCGGTGCGTTTGCCGTCGCTGCCGACGGGGGCGTGTTCGGAAGCCGGATACGCGCGCTGGAACCAGCCGGGGACGTAGTGGCCGGTGAGAAGCGGGATGACGGCCATGTTCCAGTCGGCCGCGCGGCGGATCATGCCGCGAACCTTGTCAAAGGAGGCGTCGGGAATGTCGCCGGGGCGGGGCGCAGTGTTCCAGCCGATGTCGAAGTGGACGGCGTTGGCACCCATGGCGCGGGCCTGGGCGAGGTCGGCGTCACTCGTGCCGAAGACGAAGCCGATCGGATAAAAGGGGGCGTCGTCCTTGAAGAGGACACCGTTGGTGAGGGTGAAACGGGATTTCCACGGCGCCTTGGCGGAGGGCGGCAAGGGGGCGGGCAGGCCGTCGGCGATGGGCGCGGGGGTGGCGGGCGCTCCCGAGGCGGCGACAGCATCGGCCGGCGAGGATGGCGGAAGCATGAGCAACGGCGTGCAGAGGAAGGTGAAAAAATGCGTTTTCAAATGAAGCGAAAAACAGGAGCCGATACGCTGATCACGGGTTGCCCGACATAACATGACATGAACGGGTGAGACGGGAGAGAAACGGATCAGGGAGTCTTCGTGTAATCCTTGTCGAGGACATCCCATTTCCACCAGTTGGGCGCCCATCCTTCGCCTGTCGCCACCTTTTCCGGAGGCATGATTTCCACGTGCCCGTCGAGGAAAAGGATGTTGGGGCGACCCTTGTGCGCATCGGGATGGCTGCATGCGACCTGAGCCCGCATGGAGGGCGTCACGTCGGTGATGAGGATGGGCTTTGCACTCTCGTTATAGGGGACGAGATTGGCGCCGTCCTTCTTCATGCGGTTGCTCCGGTCGTCGGTCATGTAGGTGGACTGGTCGCCGCCGCCGATGTATTTCCGGAGCGGAAGAAGCCCCGGGCACGCGTAGGCGCCACGTTCCGCGATGTTCACGTCCCCGGGATAGCCCGAGAGCACCAGCCTGGGCGGAGGCGGCAGGTGGCCGCTGTCGATAATGACCCCGATAATATTCATGGGGGTGGTGCCCTGAAAGAGGCTGCGCGAGTCGTCGCCGACCATTCCGGGAAGCACGCCTGTTCTCGAGGCAGAAATATAGCTGACCAGGCCGATACCGATCTGGCGCAGGTTGCTTTTGCACTGGGCCGCCCGGGCACTTTCCCGGACCTTGCTGACCGTCGGGATAATGATGGCGGCGAGGATGCCGATGATGGCGATGACCGTCAGCAGTTCGATCAGGGTAAAACCTGCCCGGCCAGTCGCAGATTTCGTATGCAGGGAGGGGATGAAAAATTTCATAACGGGATAGAGGAATGAGGTTGGATTGATTTTGGTGGAGAGGGGGGGGATTGGTCGTGGCCGGCTATCGCGAATGACCTGTCAGGAACACGGGCTCCCCGAAAACGTCGGCAACTTTTCGTATCCTTGACTCGAAGTAAAACAATCTGATGGTTTACAGTATATCGTCCGGTTTTTGATCAACCCATGACTGCGACCCGCATCACTCTCCGCTCCCTCGCCACCGAAGCCGGTGTCTCGCCGATGACGGTGAGCCATGCGTTGCGCGGGTCGGGGCGAGTGAGCGCGGAGGTGCGCGAGGCGGTGCGCGCGCTGGCCAAGGCTCGCGGGTATCAGGTCGATCCGGTGCTCGCCGCCGGGATGGCGCAGATGCGGCGGCGGCCGGGTCGCCGCATCGAATCGGTGCTGGCGTGGCTCAACGTGACGCCGGATCGCGATCCGTTTGCGGGCAATCCCGTGTTCCAGTTGATGTGGAAGGGGGCGAAGGCGCAGGCGGAGGAAGCGGGGTATCGGCTGGAGCGGTTCTGGCTCAACGAACCAGGCGTGTCGCCGGAGCGGCTGGCCGGCATCTTCCGGGCGCGAGGCATCGAGGGTGTAGTGGTTAATCAATACTACCGGCAGGCGGCGGAGGGGGGACGGGCGCCGGGGCTGGCGTTTGACCTGTCGCGGTTCGCCTGTGCGAGCGTGGGGACGCGACTCAGGGCGCCGGACATCCATTTTGCCCAGGCGGATCACTTCGCGTGCGCGTTGCTGGCATTGCGGCGATTGCATGCGAACGGGTTCCGGCGGGTGGGGCTGGTGTGTCCGCCATCGGTCGATGCGATCACGGGACATCGAGTGTGTTATGCGTACGAAGGCTTCGTGAAGCACACGCGGGAGATGAAGGCCGTTCCGGTTTTCCGGACCGAGGGGACGCTGGCGCGTGGCGACGGCGGCGAGGCGCTGGAGCGGTGGATCGCACGATGTCGGCCGGAGGTGATTCTGGGGTGGCTGTTGCCGTGGAATCTGACGCGTCTGGGATTTTCCGTGCCGCAAGAGGTGGGCGTGGTGACGATCGACCGCGTGCCGGCGCCGGGTTACGAGAACTGCGCAGGCGTGGACCAGAACCATGTCGAGATCGGCGCGGCGGGCGTGCGTGTCGTGATCGAGCAACTACGGCAGGGGAAGCGCGGGATTCCGGAAACGGCCGCGGCAACCATGATCGAGGGGCGGTGGGTGGAGGGGGAAAGTTTGCCCGCGAGATGAGCGGTGGCATGGCGATGCGCCGGAGTGGCTGGAGGGGGAAAAAAGTGGCGCGGGCGTCCCGCCCGCTCCCACTCGTTCTCATTCTCTTTCTCTTACTCTTTCTTGTGCTGCGGCGCGTCGTGCGAGCGCCGTGCGAGTGCCGGAGCAGGAGAACGATCGATCAGGAGAACGATCAGGAGAAAGAGAAGGAGAACGAACCCGGACCGGAGAAAGAGAACGAGAAAGAGAACGAGAACGATTCCGGAGTGGCGCGGGCGTCCCGCCCGCAAAACACGGGCTGGAAGCCCGTGTCACTTCATGGGCAGGATGCCCATGCCACTCCGGAAGCGGGCGGGACGCCCGCGCCACTTCTGTCATCAGAACAGCTCGCCCTGGACGCCGCCGGCGGGAGGGACGCCGAGGAAGGGGCCGTAGCGTTCGAGCCAGTCGTCGATCTTTTCGAGATAATAGCTCGCGTCGTAGGGGGCGGTTTCGGCGTCGTAGAGTGCGACAGGACGGGCGCGTTGCCAGTCGGCCGTCTGGCCGGGTGTGCGGGGTACGATGTAGTAGGCGATGCGTTCGCCCATGCGCGGGCGCGGGGTGAGTTGCAGCGCGGCCTCGGCGGCGGGACGGCGGGGTTTGCCGCCGTTGTTGATCCACAGTTCGTAGGCATCGGGGTTCTGGCCGAGCACCTCCGATTTGGCGAGGTCGGCGACGGGGTGTTCGCGGCGGCCGATGGTTTCGCGCAGCCGGGCAATCTCGTCGAGCGGGGAGTCGGCGGAGGCGCCGAGCAGGAAGTGGATCAGCATGGTGCCGAGGCGGCGCAGGCAGGGTTCGGTGCCGCGCGAACGGAGCGCGCTGCCGCGCAGGATGATCTTTTTGGTTTCGCCGTCATAGAGCGCGTAGTTTTTGGACTTGTAGCAAAACATCGCCTCGTAACGGCCGTCGTACTCGAGCTCGATGCCGGGCGGGAGGACGGGGGTGATCTTTTCGAGGAGCGCTTCGGGGCGGTCATGGTAATCGGGCGCGGAGAGGTAGATGCCGTCGGTGTCGGCTTCGAGGATGGTGCAGCCTTCGGCGGCGAAGGCGTCGATGAGCGTCTGGAGGAGTTCACGGCCGCGTCGCGTGACTTCCGCGGCCAGCTCGCCGTCGCCGAAGCGCGCGCCGGAAAAACCGAGGTAGCCGTAGAAGGAATTGATGAGGATCTTGAAGCTCGTCTGCCGAGCCTGCGCCTCGGCGCGCTCGTCGGCGGTGGGGGCGGAGCGGGCGAGCTGTTTGTAGCGCAGCCGGTATTCGCGGAGGCTGCGTAACAGGGGAATGAATACGCCGAGCGTGTCGTTGCGCGGGTTGCGTCCGATGGAGAGCAGGAGGCTCGGGTAAAGCGAGGCCACGTCGAAGTGGAGGACGTGCCGGAAGACGCCTTCCTGGAAGCTGCGCGTGTAGCCGCCTTCGAAGGCGCGGATTTCGGGCGGAGCGGGGACGGACTGGCGGGCGTGGTAGTAGTCTTCGAGAAAGAGCAGGTCGATCTTGTTGGTGATGCCGCGCAGGATCGCTTCCTGCGGGAGGATGGGAAATGTCCTGATCTGCTCGAAATACGTGGGGAGGAGCAGGTCGGCGATGCCCTGCGTCTCGCGGAGGTCGTCGGCGAGGTAGGCGAGGAAGCGTTCGCGGTCCTGGTGAAACGCATCCTGGATGTGCGCGCCTTCGATGTAGGTGCGGTCGGAGTTTTCGTCGGTGATGCCGAAATAGACGGCGACGTCTTTCAGGCCGTACGAGGTGAGTTCGCGCGTGGTGATGTCGTAGAGCTGGATGAGGAGGTAGGTGTCGACGACGGTGCGGCCGGGCAGGTCGCAGCGGGGAAAATCGATCCAGCGTTCGGCGACCTTGAGGCGGCTGTTGCGAAAGGTGGCGGGCTGGCCGAAACGTCCCCAGGCGCACGGCACCTTGTGGCGGCGCGCGCGGCGGCGCAGGTAGTCGAGGTCGAACTTGAAGAGGTTGTGCCCCTCGATGAAGTCGGGGTCCTCGGCGGCGAGGACGGTGTTGAGCTCCTCGAGGAGTTTTTTTTCCGCGGCATCGGTCATCGCTTCGAGGACGAGAAGGCGGGTGCGGGAGTGGGGGGAAGCGGGGGAGTGGGCGAGAGGGGGGAAGGGGGGGACCGCGGCGGACGGGAAGTTGAAGCGCAGGCCGATGGCGAGGACGCGGTCGCCGGGTTTGGAGGCGTCGGAAAAATCGCCGTCATGCGAGGCGGTTTCGATGTCGAGCTGACAACGGCGGACCTGACTGAAACTGATATCGCGAAAAAGGCGCTGGCGGTGCTGGAGCAGGTACTGGCTCTCGGCCGGCCGGATGACATCGACGCCAATGCCGACGCCGGACGCGGCGCGGGCGGTTTTGACGAAGGCGTCGAACGCGGGGAGGGTGTCGGCGTGGACGAGGCGGTTGAAAACGGCGTCGCCGGCGAGGGGTTCGATGTGGAGAGCGTTGGTGACGCGCCCGGTGGCGAGATCGGGCGATTCGGTGGTGGAGGCGGTGAGCCAGGCAAAGGGGCGGAGGGTATCGGTGCGTTCTTCGCGCTTACCGTCGGGAAGAGCGACCGCAAGGTGTGCGACGCCGTCTTCGGCAATCCACAGACCGCAGAGCGACGGGGAAGCGGAGGGCGCGGCAGAGGGGGGGAGGTGAGTGGTCGGGCGGTCGGGCATGGCGGAAGGGAAAACGGAAAGCGGAAACGCGGAAAGAACTAACCACCGGGACCTGGATTGGCTGCACCAAAACCGATCCGGTCCATTTTACCGCGAAGGACGCGAAGGATGCGAAGAACAACAAAAAGCCGATGTTACGCGGAGGGCGGCGTGGCACGGGCTTCCAGCCCGCGGGTTTGGTGTGGCATGGGCATCCGTGCCCATGATTGCCGGGGGGAGGGGGGGACGTTTGCGGCGCGGAGCGCCGTCCACGGGCAGGGATGCCCGTGCCACGTCGGGCCGGGTTTCGGCTTTTCCGCTTTCAGCTTTCCCGGTTTCGGCTTTGGCTCCGAGGTTTGGTTTTCGGATTTCATTAAAACTGTTTGTCATGAGTCATCTTCCTTCCTCCCTCGTCGCTCTCCTGCATGGTCCTGACCAGCCCGGCCTCGTCGCCCGCGTCTCCGGCTGGATTTTCGAAAAAGGCGGCAACATCCTGCACGCCGACCAGCACCAGGATCGCGAGGCAGGCGTGTTTTTCCAGCGCGTGGAATGGGTGCCGACGACGGCGGCCGACGTGGAGGGCGAGCGGGAGGCGTTTGCCGGGTTTGCCCGCAACCTCGGGATGAATGTGCGGGTGACGCGGCGTGACCAGCGTCCGCGCGTGGTGATGTTCGTCTCGAAATTTGACCACTGTTTCCATGATATCGCGTTGCGCTGGAAGGCGGGCGAATATCACTGCGATCTGGTGGCGATCGTTTCGAATCATCCCGACCTGGCCGGAGCGGCCGCCGGCTACGGGCTCCCGTATCACCACATCCCGGTGACGGCGGTGACGAAGGCCGCGGCCGAGGCGCAACAGGTGGCGCTGCTGCATGAAGTGCGGGCGGATTTCGTCATCATGGCGCGGTACATGCAGGTGCTGTCGGCGGCCTTCCTGCAGAATTTCGGCAAGCCGGTGATCAACATCCATCACTCGTTCCTGCCGGCGTTTGCGGGAGGGAAACCTTATCATCAGGCGCATGCGCGCGGGGTGAAGCTCATCGGCGCCACCGCGCATTATGCCACCGCCGTGCTCGATGACGGGCCGATCATCCACCAGGACGTCATGCGCGTCACCCATCGCCATGGCGTCGAGGATCTGGTCCGCATGGGACGCGATCTCGAGCGGATGGTCCTGGCGCGCGCCGTGCGGCTCCAGCTCGAACACCGCGTGCTCGCTTACGGGAACAAGACGGTGGTGTTTGATTGAGGGACGCCGGCGATCGCGGCGACCGCCTCCTGGGCGGCGACGAGGCCGAAGGCGGCCGTCACCCAGACCGCTGTGCCGAAGCCGCTGGCGCAGTCGAGGCGCAGGCGGCTGCCGGGTTCCATGTCGGTGTGGCAGGTGCCGTCGGCCCAGGGGAAAACCGGTTTTTCATCCGACCACACGCAGCGCACGCCGAAGCGCTCGCGTTCGCCGGCCGGGAAACCGTGCTCGCGGCGCAGTTTCTTGCGCACTTGTTTGAGCAGGTCGTCGCCGCCGGTGTGGCCGAGGTCGCCGGTGCGCAGGCGGGTGGCATCGCGTTTGCCGCCGGCGCCGCCGGTTGTCACGCAGGGGAGGCCGCGGCGCACGCATTCGGCGACGAGCAGGGCCTTGTTGCCGACGTTGTCGATGGCGTCCACGACGACGGAAAATCCCGGCGCCGGCGGGGGAGGAGGGGAGAGCAACGCATCGGCGTTGGCGGCAGTGAAAAATTCCGTCACGGCGGTGACGCGGCAGCCGGGATGGATGAGCCGGATGCGGTCGGCGAGGGCGGCCACCTTGGGCCGGCCGATCTGGCCGTCGAGCGCGGGAAGCTGGCGGTTGACGTTGGTGATGCACACGTCGTCGAGGTCGATGAGGGTGATCGCGCCGACGCCGCTGCGGGCGAGCGCCTCGGCGGTCCACGAACCGACACCGCCGGTGCCGACGACGCAGGCGTGCGCGGCCCGCAGCCGGACAAGCGCCTCGCGGCCGAAGAGCCGGCCGAGCGCGCCGAAACGGTCAAGATAATCGTCGGACGGATGCATGGAGGGAAAAAGCCGGAAGGCTGAAAGCCTGGAAAGCTGAAAAAACGGATGTTACGCGGGCCGGCGTGGCACGGGCTTTTCCCACCAATCGCCCGTGGACGGCGCTCCGCGCCGCAAACGTCCCCCCTCCTTTCCTTCCCCCGGCAATCATGGGCAGGATGCCCATGCCACATCAAACCCACGGGCTGGAAGCCCGTGCCACGCCATCTGCGTAATATCATTTATTCCGACTTCCGGTTTTTCAGCCTTTCCGCTTTTTCAACAAGTTGTCAGGGATCTTGTTCTCCGCTCATGATCCATCCGACTGCCATAATAGAGGACGGCGTCGTCCTCGGTGAAAACTGCCACATCCGCGAGGGTGTCATCCTGCGCCGGGGCACGGTGCTGGGAGACCGCGTCACGGTGCATTCCTATGCGGTCATCGGCGGGGAGCCGCAGGACATCAAGTTCGACCCGGCGACGGAATCCGGCGTGCGTATCGGGTCGGGCACTACGATCCGCGAGCATGTCACCGTCAACCGCGCCACGCATGCCGGCGGGGCGACCGTGATCGGTTCGCAGTGTTACCTGATGGCGGATGCGCATGTGGCCCACGATTGCGTGCTCGGCGACCATGTGATCCTCGCCAACGGCGCCTTGCTCGCGGGCCATCTGCATGTGGAGGGGCACGTGTTCATCGGCGGCGGCGCGGGGCTGCACCAGTTTGGCCGGGTGGGGGAGGGCGCGATGGTCGCCGGCGGCGCGCGCATCGCGCTCGACATCCCGCCCAACGTCATGGTGGCGGAGCGCAACGAGATCATCGGCCTGAACCTCGTGGGTCTGCGGCGTCGCGGCGTCGATGCCGCCGCCGTGCGTGAACTGAAGGATGCTTTCCGCGCCATCTACTATACGCCCGGCAACATCCGCGATGTGGCGGCGAAGCTGCTCGAGGACGCCCGCACGCCGGAAGCGCGGCACTTCATCCGGTTTTTCACCCTCGGCAAGCGCGGCATCGCCCGCCCCTCGCGCGAGATGATCGAGGCCACGGCGGCGCTGTAGGGACCGGCTTCGTCTCTCCTCGCATGCCCGGAGCCGGAATTTGACCACGGATTGCACGGATGGAAAACCGGATAAAGGCAGGGATTTTCAAGAACAACAGGTAGCTTCCCATCCGTGTAATCCGTGGTCAGATACCTGTCCGGCTTTCCGAATCTGTAACTTTTACGAATACCACAACGCACCCGCATCAACCGATGGCCACCACCACCTCGTCTTCCGCTCCCTCTCCTGCTTCCGCTTCTGTCGCTGCCGGTCTCCCGCTCGCTCTGACCTGCGGCGACCCGGCCGGCGTCGGTCCCGAGATCATTGCACGGTGGCTGGAGACCTATCCGGCCGAACGTGCCCGCGTGGCCGTGATCGGCCCGGCCTCCTGGCTGGAAACGTTGCCCGGCGATGTGGCGGCGAAGGTCGCCGTCGGCGAAGCCGGTTTCGCGGCGACGCCCGGCCAGCCTGCCGAGGCCGGCGCGCGGGTGGCCCGGGATGCCATGGAGCGCGCCGCGGCGGGTTGTCTGGCGGGCGCGTTTTCGGGAGTCGTCACCGGCCCGGTCAGCAAGGCGTGGCTGGCGCGCGTCGGCTACCCGTATCCCGGGCAGACGGAGTTTTTCGCGGCCCGCTGGGGCGGCGAGCCGGTGATGGCGTTTGCCGGCGGCCGGTTGCGGGTGGTGCTGCACACCTGGCACATCCCGCTGCGCGCGGTGGCCGCGGAGCTTTCCCCGGAAAAGCTCGCCCGCACCGTCCGCGCCGCGGCCCGGCTGGCCGGCGTCTTCGTGCCGGATCACGCGTCGTCCGGCATGCCGCCGCCGCGCATCGGCGTGTGCGGCCTCAACCCGCACGCCGGCGAGGGCGGGTTGCTCGGCACGGAGGAGCGCGACGTGATCGACCCGATCCTCGACACGCTGCGCCCGGAGTTTCCCGGCCTCTCGCGCTGCGAACCGGGCGACACGCTTTTCGGGCGGCAACTGCGCGGCGAATTCGATGTGATTGTCGCCCTTTACCACGACCAGGGCCTGGCGCCCCTCAAGGTCATCGATTTCGACGAATCGGTGAACATCACGCTCGGCCTCCCGCACGTGCGCACCAGCCCGGACCACGGCACGGCGTTCGGCATCGCGGGGCAGGGGAAGGCATCGATCACCAGTTTTGCCAATGCCGTCACTGTGGCCCGCCGGTTGTTGCGAAAAAGCTGAAAGGGGGAAAACTGTGTCCTGCGTTGCGCGGGAGGTCCCGGTTGTGACAACCTGTCCCGGTCCTCCCGAAGCGCCGCCGATCCGACCTGCCTGCCGACCGACCATGTCACCGACCACCGAAACACCACCGACCGCCAGCACCGCCACCGCCGCCGCCGCTCTCACCGACGCGCCGCTTCCCGAGGGCGTGCGCGAGGGCAACGAAAACCTCGTCTCCCTCACCGGGCCCGCCGGCGCGAAGGTGCGCGCGCTCGTCGCCCGCGAGCAGCAGGGGGAATACCTGCGGGTGGCGATCAGCGGGGGCGGTTGCAACGGCCTCAGCTACAAGCTCCGCTTCGCCGCCGCCCCCCGCAAGGGCGACATCCTCGTGCGCACGGCGGGCATTCCGGTGATTGTGGACCCCAAAACCGCCCTCTACCTGAAAGGCACCGTGATCGATTATTCGAGCAAACTGATCGCCGGCGGCTTCAAGTTCGCCAATCCCAACGCCAAGGCCAGTTGCTCCTGTGGCGAGAGTTTCAGCGTGTAACCGCCCTCGCGTCCCTTCACGGCTGTTTTTTCCCTGATTCAGAAGTTGAAACCGCTAAAGGACGCTAAAGGTCGCTAAAGGGGAACAGATGGATGAAGAAATCAGGAGACCGGAACATTCTCCTGCGGGTGAAGACATCGTCGGGTCATCCTGCCTGACCATGTCTTTGTTTAGCGTCCGTTAGCGTCCTTTAGCGGTTCCCTCTGCTGCGGTCTTCAGGTTTATTCGGATGATCCCGGACAAATCGCATCGGGGTTTTCCCCCGGTTTGTCACCTTTTGCCACTTCGTTGTTGATCCCGCCACTTATCTGCGTGAAAAACCTCCGGAATATTTCTCGCAGAACATAAAATACTGAATGGCTATATCGTTCCCCCAAGGAGGCGGCCGGCGTCCCGGTCAATACCAGCGTCGTAACAACGACCCTTTCGCGCACATCCGGCGCAACCAGCGTATCCGGGTTCCTGAAATCCGGGTCATATCCCCCGAAGGCAAGCAGCTCGGCATCATGGCGACCGAGCGGGCGCTGGCCCTCGCGCAGCAATTCAACCTCGACCTCGTGGAGATGGCCGCCAACGCCACTCCGCCCGTCTGCCGGATCATGGATTTTGGCAAGTACGTTTACGAGGAGTCGAAGAAGACCAGCCACGTCAAATCCACGGCTTCGCGCATCAAGGAAATCGAGTTCACCGCCCGCATCGAAAAGGGCGATTTCCTCACCAAAGTGCGCCACGCCGAGGAATTTCTCGACCACGGCAACAAGGTGAAACTCCGCCTCAAGTTCCGCGGCCGCGAGATGGCCCGGCAGGAGATCGGTTTCGAGGTGATGAAACGCGCCATCGAGGAGCTCACCGGCATGGGCCATCCCGATTCCCAGCCCCGCCTCATGGGCAAGCAGATCAACGTCATGCTCACGCCCAATCCTCCCGGCAAACGGAAGCGCAAGTACGCGCTCGCCGAAAACGAGGAGGCAATCGACGACACCGGCCGGGAGACTCCCGACAAGGACGACGCCGACGAGCAGGACGAAGCCGCTCCCTCGCCGCAAACCCAGGGCTGACCACGGTGGCCGATCCTGGCGTGTCTGCCGGGCGGCGCTGCCGCCGCCCGTCCCGCATCTTCCGCATCGCGGCCGGTGCGGCCTTCGTGTTCGCGACTCTCGCCGGCATGGCGCCGCTTGCCGCGCCCGCGCTCCGGGCGCAGCCGCCCCGGCCCGGCTCCCCCGCGGCCACGACGCCGGATGCGTTCCTCGTGAACGGCATCCGGTATATCGACGCCCGGCCGTTTTTTTCCCGTTACGGGCTGGCCGGCGAGTGGTCGGCGCCCGGCACCCGCCTCGTGTTTTCCAGCCGGTGGTCGCGGATCGAGATCGAGCACGACAAGCGCGACGTGCTCATCAACGGCGTCAAGGCCTACCTCGGCGACGCCGCTCTCGTGCGCCAGGGCACGCTCTACGTCTCGGAGCCCGACACCGAAAAACTCTTCGCCCCGATCCTGCGTCCGGCCGGCCTGAAAGTGACCCGCCCGCTGCGGACCATCGTGATCGACGCCGGCCACGGCGGCAAGGACACGGGCACGCAGAACAAGGCGCTCGGGTACGACGAAAAGAACTTCACGCTCGTCGTCGCCCGCCTGCTCCAGGCCAAACTCTCCGGCGGACCCTGGCGCGTGCTCATGACGCGCAACGACGACCGCTTCATCGATCTCGGAGCCCGCAGCGAGATGGCGGCGAAGGCCGGAGCGGATCTTTTTATCAGCATCCACTTCAATGCCGTGGCCGGCCCCTCGGCCGTCAAGGGCACGGAGACCTTTATCCTGACGCCCGGCAACCAGCGCTCCACCGGCGCCGACCAGCGCACCCCCGCCGATGCGAAAATCCATCCTGGCAATGCGCATGACGAGTGGAATGCCCTGCTCGGTTACCAGATCCAGCGCCATCTGATGGCGAGGCTGGGCAGTGTGGACCGCGGACTGAAGCGCGCCCGGTTTGCCGTGCTCCGCGAGGCGCCCTGCCCGGCGGTGCTGATCGAGGCGGGTTATCTGTCGAACGCGGCGGAGGCCCGCAAAATCGCCACCGACGCCTACCGGCAGGACATCGCCGATTCCATCGCCGCCGCGGTCCGCGTGTACGCTGCGGCGCTCGACACCGCGGGAAAGTGATTCTCCTGAATGTAGCACGGCCATCTTGGCCGTGGACGGCGCGCAGCGCCGCCTCTGTCCGGAGCGGAACACGGGCTGGAAGCCCGTGCCACTTCCGCGCCGCCCTGACCCCTGCTTTGAGTTGAGCCCGAAGGTTTTCGTTAGCCGGGCTGCACAATGGCACCGAGATTGCTGTTGTCCGCGTCACCATTGGTGGCATTCTTCATCTCCGTCGTCGGAGATCCGATACAGAATCAACCCTCAACTGCCTACGTCATGAAAAAGACAACAAAATCGACCAAGTCCGCTTCGACTGCTGAAAAAAAGGTAACTGCAACTGCCGCCAAACCGGTGAAGACGCCAGCGGCCGCCCCGAAGCCGGCGGCAAAAAAGCCCGCGACTCCGGCCAAAAAAAGCGTGCCGGTCCGCAAGCCGGTCGTGCCGACGCTGGTGCCGGCGGTCAAGAGCACCGCGCCGCGTCCCGTGCTCACCGAAATCACGGCGGCGGTGGATGTGGGTTTTGGCAACACCCTCTATCTGCGCGGAGAAGGTCCGGGCCTGAGCTGGGAGAAAGGCATCCCGCTCGCGTGCGTGTCCTCCGAGCGCTGGCTGGTGACCGTTGGCGAAACGAACAAGCCCGTCGTCTGCAAGTTCCTCATCAATGACCTGACATGGTCCACGGGCGAGGATTACGTCGTGGCTCCCGGTTCCAGCGTGGTGCTCTCCCCGACGTTCTGAGCGTCTCCCGGCCCGCCGCGCCCGATCTCCCCTCCCGACCCCGCAGCTTCGTCGCGGGGTTTTTTGCGGGGAAGGTGCGTGGCGCGGGCGTCCCGCCCGCCGAGGGAGCGGCGGCATTTTTCTGCCAATCCCGCCGTGACGAGGCGCGTCAGCGCCTCGCCCGGTGCCTCACCGTCCGGACCGGCGACGCGTTGCGTCGTCTGCAGCGGCAAGAATGCCGCCGCTCCGTTGCTCAACGGATACGATGCCCGTGCCACTTTTTCTGCCAATCCGGCATTCTTCACGACGAGTCGGCATCGTGCCCGCTCCGGGAAACACCGGTATCCGCTTGCAGACCGGAGAGCGCGGTGAATGGTTGTGGCCGCATGTCACGCTCGGATCAGGCGGCCGGCCGCTTCGATGATACCGGGCTGGTAAGCTCTCCTGACCGGTCGCAACCGGAAGGCGCCGACGCTGTGCCAGTCGACTCCTCGAACCGCTCCGGCCCCGCCATTGCCACTTCTTTTCATCAGGATGCCGCCGCCCGGCCGGAAACGCCGTCGGCCGGGCCCGTGCCGTCCGACACCCTGAAACGCATCCTGCCCTGGCTGGTGGCGGTGTCGTTTTTCATGGAATCGCTCGATATGACGATTCTCAACACGGCGGCGCCCACCGTGGCGGCGGCGCTCGGGGTCGCGCCGCTCAGCCTGAAATCCGCGCTCACCAGCTACACGCTCAGCCTGGCGCTGTTCATCCCGCTCAGCGGCTGGATGGCCGACCGGTTCGGCACGCGGCGGGTCTTCGGCTCCGCGATCGGCATCTTCACGCTCGGCTCGCTGCTGTGCGGACTGTCCACGAACCTGCACATGCTGGTGGCGGCGCGCATCCTGCAAGGAATTGGCGGAGCCATGATGATGCCGGTGGGCCGCATCGCCATCGTGCGCACCTTTCCGAAGACGGAGATCATGCGGGCGATGAGTTTTGTGGTGATCCCGGGGCTGATCGGCCCGCTGATCGGTCCGCTGGCGGGCGGTGCGATCGTGGACTACCTGCACTGGCGGGTGATTTTTTTCGTGAATGTGCCGGTCGGCGTGATCGGCCTGTATTGCGTCAGTCGCTACATGCCGGATTACCGCGGCGTCTCGCGGGTGCCGCTCGATTTTGCCGGCTTTTTGCTTTTCGGCGGCGGCGTGGCGCTGCTCTCGCACGCGCTCGAGGTTTTTGGCGAGCACAGCATGGCGCTGCCGGGGGTGCTGGCGATGGTGACCGTCGCGGCGGGGTTGCTGCTCGCCTACGCGCGGCACGCCTTGGGGCGGCCGCATCCGCTGCTGCGGGTGTCGCTGTTTCGCAAACGGACGTTTTCGACGGCGGTGCTGGGCGGATTCGTCTCGCGGCTGGGCATCGGCGGCATGCCGTTTCTGCTGCCGCTGTTTTACCAGGTGGGTTTCGGGCGGTCGCCGGTGCAGGCGGCCCTGCTCATCATGCCGCAACCGCTGGCGGCGATGACGATGAAGTTCGTCGCGCCACGCCTGCTCGACCGCATCGGCTACCGGCGGGCGTTGCTCGTCAACACCTGCCTGATCGGCGTGACGATGGCGCTCTTCGCGACCATCGGCGCGGACACTCCGATGTGGCTGATTCTGGTGCACGCCTACATTTTCGGTTTCCTGATGTCGGCGCAGTACACGAGCCTGAACACGCTGACGTTTGCCGATCTCGATGCTGCGGAGACGAGCATGGGCAGCAGCATGGCCAGCGTGGGCCAGCAACTGGCGATGAGCTTTGGCGTGGCGACGGGCTCGCTGGCCGTGGCGATGTTCCTCTCGGCGGGAGCGCACGCCGGCTCCGGACCGGCGGAGATGGTTTCGGCGATCCGGCACGCGTTTGTCGTGCTCGGCGCGCTGACGATTCTCTCGTCGCTGACCTACCGGCGGCTGCGTCCGGAGGATGGCGACAACGTGATCAGCGCTCCGCGTGCCGGCTGATTCATTCTCTTGGGTCTGATATCCCGAAGCTTGCTTCGGCTTGTCGGAGCGGCGGCGAGGACGCCCGCCGCTCCAATGCCTCGGGGCTTGCCCCGAGGTTCTTTATGGCGGGGAGAACGCCGATCAGGCGCCGGTGAGCGCGGCGAGCAGATAACGGAGTTCGTCGTCGGCATCTTCCGGACGGGCGACGGTCTGGGCGATTTCATCGCGCAGGAGCTGGCGGTAACGCTGGCGCAGGCGGTGCGCGGCGACGCGGGCGGCGGCTTCGCTGGTGCCGAGACGGGCGGCGATTTCAGCGAACGGAGCCGCTTCGCCCCGGGCGGTGAGGAAGGGGGCGAGTGTTTCGAAGAGCGCGAGGCGGCCGGCGGCGGCGTGTTCGTCACGCAGGCGGGTGACGACGGTATCGAGCAAGGCGAGCGCCCAGGCGCGGTCGAAGGCCCGGTCGGGAGACAGGTCGGAGGAGGACGCGGCGGCGAAAGCGTTTTCGGCGGAGGCGGTGTCGAGCGAGACGAGCAGGCGGGCGTCGCGCCTTTGGGCGTGCGCGCGATCGCGCGCGTCGGCGAGGTAGTGGTTGAAGGAGCCGAGCAGGAAAGAGCGGAAGCGTCCGCGTTCGCGGCGCACGGCGGCGATTGAGTCGAGCCGGAGGAGCCGGGCGAAAAACCCCTGCACGGCGTCTTCGGCGTCGACGGGTGACAGCCCGCGCCGGCGCGCATGCGCGTAGAGCGGCGACCAGTACGCGCGGCAGAGTTCGGAGAGCGCACGGCGGGCGGTCGTATCCGCCTCGTCGTTACCGGAGGACGAGGCGGCGGCGCCTCCGGCTCCGGCGGCGAGAACGAGTGTCCAGCGGGTGGTGGCGAAGGAGGCGCTCACTTGATGTCACTTGATGAAATAGCCGGAGGCCCGCCACGCACCGTCGGACTCGCGGCTGAAGGTGACGGTTTCGACGGCGGATTTTTTGCGGGAGAATTCGGTGGCAAATTGCATGACGACGTAGTCACCCTTGGGAGCGCCGGGCAGCGTGGAAGTTTGCTGGCAGTGCTGCAACTGGCGTTTGGCGAGCGTGCCGAGCGGGGCGCGGACAGATTTGAGGGCCTTTTCCCAGTCGGTCTCAGTCACGGCATTTTGAAAACCTGCGGAGGTGTTGCGCCAGCTTTGCGCGTAGCGGCCGCTGTCGATGTCGCCCAGCCAGGCAAGGGCCTTTTCGACGACCGGATCGCTGGCGTCATCGCGCACGGGAGCGGGGGATGGCTGTTGCTCTTGGGCAAAAGCTTTCCCGGAGGGGAGGGCGGCGAGAAGGATCAGAGTGGCGATCAGTGTTTTGGTGATGTGCATTTTCATTTTGGCTTGGGATTGGCGTGAGTCGGGTGGTTCAGTGGATGTAGTATCCGGTGGCCCGCCAGACGCCGTCGGATTCTTCCGTGAAGGTGACGGTTTCAATCGCGGCTTTTTGACGGGAAAAATCGGTGGAGAACCGCATGACGACGTAATGCCCGTCGGGCGCGCCGGGCAGGGTATGGGTTTCCTGCGAGGAAATGAGCCGGCGCGAGACGACGCTGCCAAGCGAAGGGCGCCCGGCCTTGAGGGTGAACACCCACTCGGTCTCACCCACGGCGGTGCGGAAACCGGAGGAGGCGTCGCGCCAGCTCTGTGCGTAGTGTTCCGGTCCGGCGTCGATCAGTTGTAACCAGACGCGAGCACGTTCAACAGCAGTGGAGACGGGCTGATGCTCCGGCGGGTTCTGTCGCCCGGAAGAGGATGTTGCCCGAGGCAGCCCGGCGAGCAGGGCGGCCTCTTCATCGGAGAGGTCGGCGATGAGTGACACGGCCGAGGGGGCGCTGTCGGCCATCACCGTCGGAGAGCCGAGCACCCGTTGATCGAGTACGATGGCGATGCGGCGTTTTCTGGCGGACTGGAATAACTGGTCGAGCCGGAACACGCCCTCCGTGGTGAGCCGGAACAGGATCTGGTGTTTGCCCTGTTCGGGGTAGGGCGAAGGCTGGATTTCCACGGAATCGAGCGCGCTGCCATCAAGGAAAACCTCGGTGTTCACACGCAAGGATTCGCCCCTGCGGTCGACAAGGGTTTCTTGGCCGACGTGGAGCCACGCGAGCGATGTCTGCATAAGCGTTTCCAGCAACGGATCGGAGGCGGGCGGGGAGGCGGTGCAGACAAGCTCGACGCGGACGCCTTCTCCGGCGACGGAATCGAAACCGGCATTGATGAAGGTGAAGGAGTGCTCGCCACGTGTGACCTGCGGAAGGGCAGACGTTTCATCGGCCGGCCGGGTAGTGCGAACAAGGGTGAGCCGTACCGTATCGGATGTTATCTGAAATTGTTCATCGGATACCTGGATAGCCGAATCGGGAACGAGTCCGGAGGCAGCCTGACGAAGTTCGGAGGAAATACCGGCGAAGGTTGCCGGACTGGCTTCGCGGAGAAAACGCAAGCGGCCGGGATCGGTAGCGGCAACGTTTGTCGGCGTGGAGGGCGTGGCCGGATGGTCAGCCCCGGGAATGGTAATCGGTGGTTTTTCCCGGGCGAGTTGCAGCCCGGTAAATAGCGGCAGGAGCAGGCCGGTGAGAACAAGGAGGAGCGTCAATGTTTGCGGGAAAGGCCGGTGAGGCATGGATACGGAGTCGGGAAGGGGGCGCGGGTTTTTCCCGACGAAGGGCGTGACAAATGCAAAGAGCGCCGTTCCGAGGAGAAGCAGGTCGCCGATAATGAGGCCGACGATCCATGACGCAGGCAGGCGTGGCGGCGAAAGGCGGTTTGCGAACACGGTGAGGACCGTCAGCGCGGTGAAAAAAACGAGCATGCAGGGAACGAGCCACAGACCGCGACGGAGGATCAACGTCATGGTCGCGACGCGGCGCTCCGGTGCCAGCCAGTAGCCGCGATTGGGCAGATTGATGAAGCGGGCAGGGAAATGGTTGAGCGCAAAAAAGAGCGCGCCGATTCCGAACGAGACACCCAGGCCGGCGAGTTCGAGCGTGAGCAGGAACGTATCGCGTCGCATCCAGCCGTCGGCGCGCCCGGCACCATTGAAATGGGAGGCGACCCGATCCGGCAGCCAGTGGTTCGCCAGGAGGAGAGCGACAAGGAAAACGAGCGTGGCAGCAAGGATCGTGGCCATGGGGCCGACGAGCGGATGGCGAGGCAGGCGCGGGGAAGGGGTCGTCTGGCGGAGGCCGGAACCGGAGTCGCCGGAGGGAGGCGTGACGGAGGTCCGTGTGACGGTTTCCACCTGCGTTTTCAGTTCAGTGGCCTGTGCGTAGCGGCGGGCAGGGTTTTGTTGGAGGGCGCGGAGGACAATCTCGTCGAGGCGGACATCGATGTGGACTTTTTTCGAGGGCGGCGTGAGCGGTTGCGCGGACGGCGGAAGCTCGCCGGTGAGCATCTGGTAGAAGACGACGCCGAGCGCATAGATGTCGGCGCGGTGGTCGACCTCGCCGGAGGCGGCGGTTTGCTCGGGAGCCATGTAGGCGGGGGTGCCCATGATCTTGCCGGGACGGGTGGGCAGACCGGAGTCCGGTGAGGGTGAAGCGGGCGGGACGCCCGCAGAACACGGGCTGGAAGCCCGTGCCACTTTTTCTGCCAATCGGGCAGGATGCCCATGCCACATTGCGGGCGGGACGCCCGCGCCACGGGGGCCGGCGATGCGGGCGAGGCCGAAGTCGGCGACTTTCACGCGGCCTTGCCGGTCGAGGAGAATGTTTTCCGGCTTGATATCGCGGTGAACGACGCCGCGGTCGTGCGCGTACTGGAGAGCGTCGCAGATTTGCGGGACGATTTCCAGCGCCTCGCGGGCGGGCAGGGGACCGGCGCGGGTGTCGAGAAGCTGGCGGAGCGTGAGCCCGTCCACGAACTCCATGAGGATGAAATACAGGCCGCCGGACGTGCGGCCGGTTTCGTAAAGCGTGACGATGCCGGGGTGGTTGAGCTGGGCGAGTGCGCGGGCCTCGTGGCGGAAGCGGTCGGCGAAAGTCGGATCGGCATCGAGTCCGGGGCGAAGAATCTTCAGCGCCACGATGCGGTCGAGGTCGCGCTGGCGGGCCTTGTAGACCGCGCCCATGCCGCCGCGGCCGAGCAGGGCGAGGATGTCGAGTTGCGGAAACTCCGCGGCGATGTCGGCCGGCGCGAGCGGAGGCGGGGCGGGGTCGTGAGGTTGCGTCGGCAGGCCGGCGGCCAGAAGGCAGGCGGGGCAAAGGCCGAGCGCGGCACCGGGCGGAACAGGGCGGCCGCACTGGGGGCAGCTTCGGGCGGAACCGGAGTTGGAGAGGGATGAGGCGGAAGGTGTGGCCATGGATGGAAAGCGCCGCAGGTGAGAGATGTCACCCGGGCGTCATCCATGTAAGAGGAAAAAACGGGGAATTGTTACAGAAGTCGGCGAACCTGGGCGATTTTTTCACTACGCCGCCGGGCCGCGCAGGCGGATGACCTTGGCCGGGACGCCGCCGACGATGGCGCGGGCCGGGACGTCCTTCGTGACGACCGCACCGGCGGCGACGACGGCACCGGTGTGGACGGTGACGCCGGCCGTGAGCACGGTGCGTCCGGCGATCCAGCAATCGTCCTCGACGGTGATCGGGGCGGGCGTCAGGCCCTGGTCATGGATGGGGCGGGTGATGTCGTCGAAATTGTGGTTGCCGGCGATCATCTGCACGAAAGGCGCGATGCGGACCTTGTTGCCGATGGTGATCTGGCCGGCGCGGTCTTCGCGGTTGCCGTAACCGATGATGATGCTGCCGGCCTGGATCGAGGAGTCGTCGCCAAGGGTGACGTTGCCTTGCAGGATGACGCCAGGACCGACAGTGCAGCGCGCGCCGATGCGGAGTTCGCCGGCGCGCGGATGGATGCGCGCATCGGGGCTGATCCGGGCCGTCGGGTCGATGTGGACGTGGGCGTGGCGCGTGGCCAGAAAACGGCCGAAGCGGAGGGCGAGGCGCTGACGCCAGGTACGGTTGGCCGGCATGCTTTCACCGCCGTCGATAAGGGTCCAGAAACTCATGGGAAATGCGGAGTGGGGATTGATGGGGAACGGAGGGAACGATGCAGGCAGAAAATCCGGATCGGCACAGTATCAGATTCCATGCACCATGGGTGTCAGGGATTGGCTGCGCCCAAACCGAAGAAGGTTAACCACAGAGGCACGAAGACACAGAGAGCAAATCCACAAAGATTCCATCAGCAGAGGCATGTTTCTCTGTGGCTCGGTTCTTTGTGCCTCTGCGTCTCTGTGGTTCAATTTTCGGAAAACAGACAGCACGTAGCCGGAGGAAATCATAAGCAAAACTCGGCCAGGACGGCGTTCTTGCCCGGCAGGGTGTTGACGAGCACCTTGTCACCCCGGTGATTGAAGACGGGGTGGTGGCAGATGCGCAGCGGATTGCGGCCGGGCGGCTCGCGGTCGCCGATGAATTTGGGCAGGTCGACGCGGCGGATCGTCCGGCCGGTGCGTTTCGAGATGAAGAGAACGGCGCCGCCGGTCGCGGTGCCTTCGTCGGTGACGATGAGGTCGGGATCGAGCGGGCTGACGCTCGGGTGCCCGCCGCTGGCATGGTTGCTGAGCTTGCGGTAGCCGGTGCCGTCGTAACGGACTTCGGCGAGGCACTGGCGACCGGGATTTTGTGGATCGGGGCCGTAACCGATAAGGTGGTCGCCATCGGGCTGCCAGCTCCAGTGGACGCCGCGGCGTTCGTAGCTGAAATCGAGCGCGACGTGGATTTCGTCGAGCGAACGGTCGGCGGTGAGAATGTACGTGAGCTTGGGTTCGCCGCGCTCCTTCACGACGCAGTGGTTGCCGAAAAAGAAGAGGAAACGGCGGGCGTCGCGCGTCCAGCGGACGCAGTAGAGCATGAGCGTGGCGGCGTCGCCGGCGCCGAGCGTGGCGGCCAGTTCGCGGTCGGTGGCGCGGATGCGGTCGCGGGTGGCGGCGGGGAGCTTTTGGAGGACGTCGTTGATGCTGAGGCGAAGGCGGGCTTCGCCCGGTCTGGAGTTCAGGGTTTGGAGTTCAGAGTCGGGAAAACGGTATTCAAAAAGCCCGTGCCGGTCGCGGGCCTGGAAGGGAACGGGAGCGGCGTCGGGTTTGTAACGACCATCGCCATAGCCGGCAGCGTAGAGCATGCCGAGGAGGCCGGAGAGGATGGGCTCGCCGTCGGGGGGAGCGCCTTCCATGTCGCCCGCGATTTCGGCGGTGACGCCGGTGGCGAGGTCGTGGCGGCGGATGCGCGGAGCGGCAAGGTTGCCGCCCTGGAAATAAACGGCGCGGGCATCGGGCGACCACGTCTGCCAGTAACCGGTATGCCAGTACGCATCGCTGACGGGGCCGGCGGGGAAACGGGTTTCGATGGCGCGACGGCCGTCGGCCCCGGCAGGGCCGAAGACGATGATCTCGCCGGTGCGGGTGGCAAGGTCGGCTCCGGAAACGAGCAGGCGGTCGGAGCCGTCGGGCGCGTACGGGCAGAGGGTATAATAGCTGTGCAGGCTCCAGCGATCCGGGACGGGATGGGGGAGAGGAGCAGGAGGGGCGGCGATGGCGGAGGTGACGGACATGATGAAGGGCGAGTATGGCGCTGGTCCTGATTAAAACAAATCCCGTCGCGCCTGTCTTTGGCGCGGATTGATGCAATTGGCACTTTTTTGATGCACCGGGCCTGTGTTTACAATGCTCCCCGCCTGGCTTCCAGCCGGGCGCGGATTTCGTGCATGCGGCTCTTGGTGAGTTCGTAGCGGTTGACGGCAAAAAGGCTCAACGCGATGAAAACCACGGGGATCCAGATGTAGAAGGTGCGGAGATTTTCGGCGACGTGGGCGGGCTGGTTGGCTCCGTGGGAGGCATGGTATCCGGTCCAGACGAGGACGACGCCGCTGAGTCCGGTGGTAAGGGCGCCGGATGCCTTCAGGCACCAGGAAAACACCGAGGCGAAGCTGCCTTCGCGGCGTTGACCGGTGGCGAGTTCGTCGTAGTCGACAATATCGGCCTGCATGGAAGGCGCGACAAGCCAGAGTCCGGTGGCAAGCGGCCCGATGAGCAGCGAGGAGACAATCTGCAACCAGGGATGCTCGGGCGTGTAGAAAAGATAGACCGAGAGGTAACCGGCGATGCCGACGGCACCGATGATATAGAGGAGCATGCGTTTGCCGAAGCGCGCGGAAAGCCAGGTGCAGAAAGGCACGGCCAGAATGGCGGGCAGGAACACGGCGGTGGAGCTGGCTCCTTGTATTTTTGCCGCCAATACCAGGTCGCCGCGGCACACGTAGTAGGCGTTGACGTAAAAACCGAGCGAACTGACGAGGATGACACCGAGGTTTTTGGTGATGACGATGACAAGAAGCCAGAGGAAGGGGCGGGTGGAGAGCGTCTGCTTCATTCCGGCGAGGAGGGGCTGCCGGGGCTGTTTGCTGGTTTCCTTCGCGTAATAGCGCTCCTTGACGAAGATGCCGGGGAGCACGCCGAGGACGATCGTGGCGATGCCAAGTCCGATGCTGATCCAGCGCATGCCGTTGACGAGGTCGGGGGAGCCGTCGGCGCGGACGCCGAAAACGGGCAGGGTGGCGAGGGCGAGGATCCACCCGCTGGCCAGGGCGATGAATTTCTGCGAGACGGAACGCCATGCGGTGATGTTGGTGCGTTCGTCGTAGTCGGGGCTCATCTCCAGTTGCAGGCTGTAATAGGGCATGGACCAGAGCGTGAAGCAGGAATAGAAGAGGAGGCCGGAGACGAGGAGCCAGGCCGCCATCTGCCACTGGCTTATGTCACGAGGCATCCACCACATGATGGGCAGCGTGAGCCCGGCAAGGATGGCGCCGGCGACGATGAAGGGGCGGCGGCGGCCCCAGCGGGTGCGGGCGTTGTCGGAGATGTTGCCCATGACCGGATCGGTGAAGGCATCCCATACGCGCCAGATCATGAGTATCGAGCTGATGATCAGGGGATCGAGGCCGAGCCCGATGTTGAAGACGGGCGTGAGGTTGTTCTTGGGCACCCAGACGGCGGTGCCTTCGAGCTGCCCGCCGAGTCCGTAGGCGAGTTTTTGCCCGACCGGGACGCGGTCCTTTTCGGGGACTTTTGATCTGAACATCCCGAAACGGGATGGCCTGGAGGGTTGTTCTGGTTTCATCCGGTCAGGCGGAGAGGGAGGAAGTAGCTGACGATTCGATACGATTGAGAAGGTGGGCGAGGGCCATTTTGGTGTCGCCGCGATACCAGCCGCGCCAGCGGCCGGTTTCGCCGACGGGGAAGGCGTCGAGTGCGAAGCGGAGTCCGGCGGCGGCCGCCGCGAAGTCGGGCTCGGCCGGCCGGAGAAGCGCGGCGAGGGTGCGGTAGAGGCCGAGGAGAAGGGTGGCTTGGGCGACGAGGTTGGTCTGGAAGAAGGAGGCGTGGCGCGGATCGATCTGCGGCGCGCGGGCGCGGAGTTCGCCGAGGAGCGCGGCGAGGTTTTGCGCGGCTGTATCCAGAATCGCGAGGAGGCCGGGAGGGAGGAGGTCGCGACGCGGCGGGGTTGCCGTCGCGAGGGCATGGACTTCGTTGTAAATGAAGCGGCGGGCGGCGCCGTCGTAGAGGCGGAAACCGGGCGAGATTTCCGGAATGGCGGCCAGGAGTTTTGCGTGAAGGGGCGCGAACCCGGGCGGAGACCAGCGGGCGAGGAAGGAGGCCTCGGTGAGAGGGATTTTCGATTTTGGATTCCCGATTGTCGATTTTTGGTTTGGCAGACTGTTGTTTTCGTCCGGTACGATTGAAGAACCTGCTGGCGCGGTAGCGCCCCAATCGAAAATCGAAAATCCTCCCACCTGTTCCATGAAACACTGCGCGGCCATGACGTGCTCGCGGATATTGGAGACGTTGAGGATGGCGTAGCGGGTATCGCCACGCTCGATAAGCTGGCGGACGATGCGGGCGATTTTGGCGGGGGGCGGGCCTTGCACGAGGTGCGGGCCGAAGGGCCAGACGGCGGCGTGGTAATAAACGCCGCAGGGGCTTTGCGGGTCGCGGGGCAGCCCGGTGAAATCGTCCTGAAGCTCCTGCGTGAGGTGGTGGTCGGCAAAGACGCAGGTGACGCCCGGCGGTATCTGTAGTTGTCCGTTAGATACAAGTTCGGCGCCTTCGAGCCAGAGGGTGAGGGTGACGGGGGGCGCGGGGCGGGAGTCGGTCTCGCGGATGATGGCGAGTTGGTCGGCGAGGGCGGCGGCAATGAACTCTCCGGCGTGGGTGCGGGCGGCGGGATCGTGGCTCCAGAGGGGGCGGTCGCCGCGTCCGCGCAGGCCGATCTGCCAGATGACACGGTCTCCGGCGATGTCGCGCCAGCGGCGGGCATGATCGCGCCAGCAGGCGCGCATCACGTCGGGAGCCTCGCGGTAGGAGAAGGGGGCGCCGCGGTGGTTGTTTTTGGCGCACCAGGTCTCGTAGGCGAAATGGGAGACGCCGAGGGGTTCGACGTGGTGTTGCGAGACGTGGAGTCCGCGGCGGATGGCGGCACGGACGAGGGCGGCTTCGGGCGGGTTGGTGATGTCGTTGAAAGAGGAGGGGATGACGAGATTGCCGCGCAGGCGGAGGAGCGCTTCGAAGACCCTCTCCATGACTTCGGGCGCGGCGACGGGGGTGTAGTATTGGAGGAGGCGGGTTTCGTAGTTGGCCTCTTCGTCGTCGAGGGAACGTCCTTCAAATTCGGTGCGCCGGGGCCAGTCGCGGAAGCGTTGGCGCGAGCGCTTCGCCAATGACGAATGACGCATGACGCATGACGCATGGTCGGAGGTGGTGCCGGATGCGACGAGGTTGTCATTCGGCATTCGTAATTCGTCATTCGTCATTTCTTCCCACGTGGAGAGCAGGTCCTCGTCGTTGATGAACCAGCCCCGGTAGCGGAAGGCGGGCGGAGCGGAGAGGATCGTCGGCGGCGAGGCGGCGAGACGAGCGCGGAGGTCGGCAGGGGTGAGCGGGGCGGGTTCGATGTCCTTCCAGAACCAGAGGGGATCGACGCCGAGGAAGCGGTGCGAAAATTCGTAGATGCCGTAGATCGCGCCGAGTTCGTCCGCGCCGGAGATGGCGACGGGAACCGGCGCGGGGGAGGCGGCGGGAGTATCGGTTATCCGGATGCGAAAGGTTTCGGACGGGAGCGCGGGGTCGAGAGTGACGCGAAGGGTGAAGGGGGGAGGGGGGGCGTCACAGGTAGGGGCTTCGCTTGCGAAGCCCGCCGCATGTCGTTTGATACTTCGTCCTGCATTCGCGGGCGTCGCAAGCGACGCCCCTACGGTTTCGGTTGCGGGCGAGACGCCCGCGCCACGCGGAGAGGCAACGCTCACGGGCAAGGATGCCCGTGCCACGTCGGCGGGCGAGACGCCCGCGCCACTGCCACTTCCGCCTGAAAGGACTTTGGCGAGATCGCGGTGGAGGTCGTCGAGAGCGGCGGTGACGCCGGGGAAATCGGTCGCGTTCAATGTGGCGTGGGTTGTTGGCGTGATTACTTCAGCGAGCCTCCCCAAAGCGGCGCTCCACTCTTGGCGTAATCGGAGGAGGTCAGGACGGCACGGGTAAAGTGGCGGATGTGACCGTCAACAAAGACGATGTTGATGCCGTCCTTGTGAGGGTAGTTGGACTTCGGGTCGGAGGAACTGTCTCGGAAACTGTTGTCGCGGATGTAAGGCAAGTAATCGAAATCGTCGGTCCCGCTTCCCGGGTTGCCGTCCATAAAAAAGGCCATTTGCGATGGGCTGGCGATGTCGTCGATGGTTTGGGCAGTTCCTGAGAGCGGCGTGTCCTTGCTGTCTTTTTGGTAAGTGGCACAGGCGTAGTTGCTGATGCTGTAAGTGCGGGTGTAGCCGCTTCTGGATTTGTTGAGGCGGTAGGCGGAATCGCAACGGAGGGGGGAGGGGGCGTTCGCGGGCCAATTGTTCTCGTCCAGCTTGGGCAGGGAGAGGTAGGCGATGATGCTTACATTTTGCCCGGAGACTTTCCATTTTTCGCGGTCGAACATTTTACCTTTGCGGTCGGTGATGGACATGCTTGCGGCTTGTTGGAGCGAGCGGAGGTTGCTCATGCATTGCGCGGAGCGGGCACTCTCGCGGACTTTGCCAACGGTGGGAATGATGATCGCGGCAAGGATGCCGATGATGGCGATCACGGTGAGCAGTTCGATGAGCGTGAAAGCGCGGTGGGGGGCAGAGATATGCGTGTTCATAGTGAGCGGGTTCGGTGTGGTGGTTTGTTTTTGGGAGATTCCGGAAAATCCGGATAATTTATTGACTAAAAAGGCTTCGTGAAATTCGCGTCTATGTCAGAATGTCGCTTCGCTCGGTACGCGTCCATTCGCGGTCAGATTTTCAGGAGTTTCCTGTCGCCAGTCGTCGCTGCGGAAGGGGCAGGCGGGGAGACCGTCGGGATTGAAGAGTCCGGCGGAGGGCGCGTTGCGCCAGGCATAGCGAACGGCCAGGGGAACGGGGACGCGGTCGGAGGTCACGACAACGGTCCGGCCGTCGATCCGGGCCTCGGCGGGATAAAATACCTTGTCGGCTCCGGCGAGTTCGAAGCCGGAAGGCGCCGGGGCGCGCGGGCTGTCCAGAGTGCTTTGCTGATCCATGTCGGCGGGTTGGAAGTGGACGCGCATCGCGGCGCCTTCACGCACGGCGGAGGCGAAGGCGGGGCCGTGGTCAACGAGGCCGGTTTGGCCGTAGGTGTGCCTGAGGGCGACGAGGGCGAGGCGGCGGGCGGCTTCGCGCTTGTTGCGGGGATGGATGTTGTTGGCGTTGCCGATGTCGATGGTGACGGCTTGGCCGGTATCGGGCAACGCAAGACACTGCGTCTGGGCCTCGCGGAGGAAGGCATAGTCGGTCCCTTGCGCGTCCTCGCTTTTGTAGCTGGAGAGCTGCACCCAGTAGAAAGGGAGGTCGCCTTGGGCGAACTGCTTGCGCCAGCCGGTGATGAGGGCCGTCTGGAATTCGCGGTATTCGAAGTGGCGCCGGACGTTTCCTTCGCCCTGATACCAGATGAAGCCGCGCAGGGCATAGGGGATGTGCGGGGCGATCATGCCGTTGAAGAGGCCGCAGGGTTGTTTGCGGTGACCGGCGCGTGGAGGTGAATCGGGGCGTCGAAGCGTGAAGGTTTTTCCGGCGGCCTTGGCGGCGTCGCGTTTGGCTTCCCATGTTTTCAGGTCGGCGTCGTAACGCTCCCTGGCGGCCGGGTAATCGGCGAGGGTTTGTTTCCAGCGGGCATGGATTTCGGCAAAGGCGGGGCCGTTGCCGGCGTCGGCGCTTTCGGCGTCCATCCATGCCTCGACGGGCGTGGCGCCCCAACTGCTGTTGATGATCCCGACGGGCACGCCGAGGGCGCGGTTGAGTTCGGCGGCGAAGTGGTAGCCGATGGCGGTGAAGCCGCCCACGGTTTCGGACGTGGTGCGTTCCCACGCGCCTTTGGCGGTGCGAAGCGGGACGGCGGAGACTTTTTTGGTGGTCTTGTAATGGCGGACGAGCGGATTGTCGGCAAAAGTGGTCTCGAATTTTCCGGTATCCGTGTTCCGGACGATCCATTCCATGTTGGACTGGCCGGAGGCGAGCCAGACCTCGCCGACCACGACGTCATTGAGCGTGATGCTGTTTTTGCCCTGAACGACGAGCTGGCGCGATTCGGAGGAAGCGGGCAGGGCGGGCAGGTGGACGAGCCACTTGCCGTCGGCGCCGGCGGTAGTGGTCGCGGAATGACCGGCGAACGTCACCGTGACTTTCTCCCCGGCATCGGCAGTGCCCCAGACGGCAACCGGCTGGGCGCGCTGGAGCACGGCGGAGTCGGTGAAGATGGGCGCGAGCGTGACATCCGCGCGGGCAGCGACCGCGAGAATGGCAAGGAGGGCGAGAAGGATGCGGGCGGGTTTCACCAGGGGGATGACGAATGGGAACTACTGGAAACAGATTTTTAACCACAGAGACACAAAGACACAGAGAAAACACCGAGTGCAGTCATGAGATACAAACGCTACTTTCCGTCATTTCCCCTCTGTGGTTTGGGCTCTGTGTCTTTGTGTCTCTGTGGTTAATGATTCGTAATTGAAATCAGCTCCGTCTGCGGCGGAACGCGGCGGCGCGGACGAGAACGGCAATGCCAGCCAAGGCGGCTACGGTGGCAGGTTCGGGGATGGCGGTGGTGGTGATCGTGAGGGTCGGGCCGGCGTAGGTGGTATTTTCTTTTGAAGCGAAGAATATTTCTCCGTTAGTGGTTTGACCGGTGCTTTCCGTGAGGACGAGTGTCACGATGCTGAGATCGGGATTGAGGCGGGCGGCTTCAAGGAAGGAAATCAGGGCGGAACTGCTGCCAAAGGTGAAGGTTGTGCCTGCGGATGATCCTGTTCCCCCCGCCACAGGAAGCGCAACAGTGCTGAGCAGATCGGTGGCGCTGGCGGAAGAGGAGCCAGAGCCCCAGGGAGCGGGAGCATTGTTGTAGTTAAGGGAGGTTTCCAGCCCGAGGGCCAAGGCTTCGGTATCGTTCGCAAAGGTGAGGCCATAGAGCTGGAGGGTGGAAGCCGTGCGAGCAGATGCGATGTCTTCGGAAAGCGTCAGGGTGAGCGTGACGTCGGTGATCGGGTCGGTGATGGAGGATACGTCGAATTGCAGATATGCGTAGCGCTTGTTACTGCTAGTGGTTGCCCGGACGGAAATATAGTTGGCGCTTCCGTAATTTGAGCTAACGGAATTTGTCCCACGCACGTGGGTGTCGGCAGAGGGGAGCAGTGGATCATGGACGACAGTCTGGGCGCTGGCGCCGAGGGGGACCGCGAGAAGCGCGGCGAGGGTTAACAGGATGGTGCGTTTCATGGTGTTTGTTGGATGACGGTTGGTGTGTAGTTTATTTTTGGTTACGGGAATGTGATTTCAAACCAGAGGGTTTTGCTGGCGGGTGTGGCTTCGAAGCGGCCCGGGGTGGAGGCGGGCGGGAGTTCCGGGCGGCGTGTTCCGTCGGGATTCAGCGGATACACACGGACGCCGGAGGCGGAGGCGAAGTCGAGCGTGACCGGAGCGGATTCGGCCTGGGCGGGGCCGGATCCCCATTTTTTGTCGAAGCCGGTGCGGTCGGCGTTCCAGCCCATGCCGCGGTTGGCGGCGCGCACCGCCGTGGTGAGCAGATAGCGGCCGGATGCGCCGAGGGGCTGACCGTCCACGGAGTTGAGCATGACGACGGAAAAACCGCCGAGCGATGTATCTCCGGGGGTGATACGGAGCCAGCCGAGATCGAGGGTCTGGCCGGAAACGAAGCCGACGAGGCCGGCGACGCCCTCGCCTGTGTAGCGGACGTGGGCGGTGGCGGGATCGGTGGCGGTCCAGGCGAGTTGCTGGCTGGCCGGCGGCGGCGGGAGCGTTTCCGGCTGTTCATCGGCGCGGCGAACGAGGCCGACACGATTGGCGAGCCAGGCGTCGGGCGGGAGTCCGCCGAAAACGGCGTCGGCCTCGATGAGGCGAGGGAAGGTGTCGTTGTTTTGCCGTTCGAGCTGGCGATCGAGGGGCACGTATCCGGATTTCGCGGGAGCGAGGGGGGCGAGGCGGCGGTTGCGGAAGAGGTCGGAGGCGGCGAGAGCGGCGACGGTGTGAACAGGGTTGGGAGCGGTGTCGAAGAAGCCGGTCATGGTGTCGCTTTCCCAGGCGTCGCTGTGGGAGTAGGCGAATTCGAAGAGGCCGTTCCAATCCTGCGCAGCGCCCCAGAGGGCGAGGAGGGGGAAGCCTTCGGCGTGGTGATCGCTGGAGGGCGGGTGGTTGTATTCGGTGACGGTGAAAGGGAGGCCGAAGACGCGGCGGGCGGCCATGCGTTCGATGGCGGATTCGCCGGGACGGGCGACCATGGCTTTTTGTTCGACGGTCCAGGGTTTGCTGCGGTTGAAACCGGGAAAGCGAGGCGCGCCCCAGTAGCGATGGGTGTCGATGAAGTCAGCGGTTTCGGCGGCGATCTGCGACGTGGTGTAACCGACGGCCGTGGTCGTGATGGGAGCGGCGACGCGGAGTTCATCACGAAGGAACGCGTGCATTTCACGCCAGTAGGCGATCTCGGTGTCGCGCAGGAAGTGCATGACATCGCGGACGACGGCATCGGTTCGCCCGGAGAGGTCGCGGCGCGGAATCCAGGTGACGGGGCGCTCGTCGGAGGCAAGTCCCTCGCCGCGCGGGAGCCCCGAACGGGTGTGGGAGCGGAGGCTGGCGGAGGCGATGTCGAGAACGAGGCCGGGGAGGCCGGCTTCGAGCGTCAGTTGCGCGGCGAGGGGAGCGGCATGCTCGGGGATGGCAAAAGTGACGGTGTGGGTCTTCCAGGTGGTGGCGAGATTGAGCGTGCGGGGCGGGGCGATATCCTTGTTTTGCTCGGGGGAACGGAGGCGCAGACGGATTTTTTCGGGTTTGTTGGCGCGAAGGCGAAGGGTGACGGTCCAGGGCGCACCGGAGGAAAGCGCGGGAAGCGTGAGGGAGTAACTGCAACGGACGTTCCAGGTTGCGTCGCCGGGGACGTTGTTGACGGCCAGGCGCAGGCCGGCGGATTCGGCGGCGTCGGCATCGCCGGTGTCGGGCGCGGGCAGGGGCGCAAGCGTGGCCCGGGCTTTCTTCGCGGTGAAAAGAGCCGGGCTGATCCCGGCGAGGAGGTCGGCGTCCGCGGCGGCGGCGTTTGCGTTACCGGCGGCGGAGGTGGGCCGGGAGGCAACGCTCACGGGCAGGGATGCCCGTGCCACGTCGGATGCGGGCGAGACGCCCGCGCCACTCGCCGGATCCCAGGCTGTCCGGAGAGCCGCGGTGTCCGTGTAACGGGCGCGCAGCCAGGTGTTCCAGCGCGCGGCGAGCTCGGCGAGGTAGGGGGCGGGCAGGCGATCGAGCAGGTTGTAGTTCCAGGCCCAGAGGATGCCGTTTTCGTTGTTGATCTCGACCTGGGCGACGGCGGGGTCTTCGGCCCAGGTCAGGCCGGTCCAGGCATTGCGACGGGTGAGGAGGAGGCGGGCGTAGGCTTTCTGCGCTTCGATGGCGGGCGTGTAAAACTGGTCGAAGCCTTTGCCTTTCTTCGGAAGGATTTCGCCAGGCGCGGGGGCCGGGAACGCGGGATCGTCGAAGGTGCTGAAGATCCGGGAGACCTTCAGGTTGAGGTTGGTGTAGATGCCGTGTTCCTTGAGTCGGGCGACGAGGTAGTCGAGGCGGTCGAGCGCTTCGGGGTCGAGCGTGCGGTGCGCGATGTTGTCCTCGCGGGGGTTGTTGGTGGCGCCGGGGGAATCGCGATGCCACAGGCCGCCGGGAAAGCGGCGCTGGTCGATGTGGTGGAAGCGGACGATGTTGACGCCGAGACTGGCGAGACGGGCGGCGATGCGGTCGGCGGTGGCGTGGTCGGGGAAAGCGCCGGAGAAGCAGAGGTTGACGCCCCAGAAACGGATGGGGGTCCCGGTATCGGCAAGGAGGAACTGGTCGCCGCGGACGATGACCCGACCGTCGGCTCCGGCGGGACGAGCGGGGATGGCGAGGGCGGCGGGCGCCGTGCCGGCGACGGTGCCGGTGGGAGGGATGTGAAAGGGGAAACCGTTGGCAAAAGGGAGATCATCCGCAGGCGTCGCGGCAGGCGCGGTGGTGACGGAGGCCGGGATCAGCGCGGCGGCAAGGAGGAGGTAAAAGCTGCTTCGGACGATCGGGGGGAACATGGTCCGACTCTATCGGGTGTTGGCGCGAATGTCATTAGCCAGGAGTTAGAAGGATTGATTGTGGTTGATATGATGGTTGCCCCCCGGTTCGGGGTTCAGGGTTGGGGAGACGGCGTTTTTGGGGGAACGAGGCGGAATTTGACCTTGCGGGCGAGGGCAGTGACCCGGGGGTCCTCGTTACTGGTATCTTCTTCTTCCGGGGTGGCTTCGGTGATGATGGCAGGTTGGTAGCGGAGGGCGGGTTCGAAGCCGGAGTTTTTGAGAATGCGGCGGCGCCAGGCCATGGGGGTGAGGCCGGTGTGTTTTTTGAAGGTGCGGCAAAA
This sequence comes from Opitutaceae bacterium TAV5, assembly GCA_000242935.3. NCBI lineage: Bacteria > Pseudomonadati > Verrucomicrobiota > Opitutia > Opitutales > Opitutaceae > Opitutaceae bacterium TAV5. The sequence continues at coordinate 6,616,091 of CP007053.1, read as the reverse complement.
AAGGGCGTCGGAGGTGAATCCGGAGAGGGTGGCGATCTGGTTGACGAGAAGGACGCTGTCGCAGAGGTGACTCTTGGCGGCTTCGATGCGGATCCGGGTGAGGTAGTCGAACACGGTCTGTCCGGTGGTTTCGTTGAAGAGGCGGGCGAGGTGTTCGCGGCTGAGGCGGGCGCTCCAGGCGATGTCGGCCAGGGTCAGCGGTTTTTCGTAGTTTTCGAGAATGAACTCCTTGGCGCGGCGGATGTGGGTGTCGGTTGCGGCGGCGGCATCGGAGGGGGGAGAGCCGGAGGGAGCGGAGGCCGTTTCCTTGGTCGTAAAAGAATGGATACGGCGGAGCGTCTCGGCCAGAAGTTCCAGGGCGAGGCCGCCAACCATGAGGCGGTGCCCGGGACGGCGGTTTTCGATTTCGGTGCGAAGCTGGTTGATGAGTTCGTGGAAACGGGGCGTCATGCCGCGCGGCAAGTGACGGATGTCGCGGAGGGCGTCGGCGAGGGCGGGATCGATGTCCGCCGCGGAGGCGGGGGAGACAAGGAGGCGGAGCGTGTGGCTGAGGCTTTCGGCGTTCCGGACGGCGCGGTAAGTCTGCATGACGCGCAGGGGCACGAAAAGGATGTCGCCGGCGCGGATACGCAGCGCGGGGCGACCGACAATGGCCATTTCGAAATCGGCCTGAAGGAAGTAGAGAATCTTGGCGCAGCGATCGGGGATAATGTGGCGGTTGGGCACGACAAGACGTTCGCCGCGAGGGATGACGGTGAGGCGTTCTTCGGCGAGGAGCAGGGGAGGAGGAAGGCGGTCGATGGAGTGGAGGATGCGGCCCATGGCGGGATGAAGGGGGGAATGTAAGAAGGAAAAGATGAAAGAGGGAAAGGCGTAAAGAAGGGATAGACTTAAAGGTATCAGTGAATAAACTACAAAAGGATGCTCGGACGGAAGCGCACCTGGGAGAGCACTTCCTGCCGGTAGGCTTGCGGGGTCTGGCCGATCAGCCGTTTGAAAACCCGCCCAAACAGTGTCGGAGATGAAAAACCGGTGCGATGCGCAATCTCCGTGACCGGCAGGGCCGAGTCGGTCAGGAGTTGCTGCGCCGCCTCGATGCGCACTCGTGCGAGGTAATCGAAAACGGTCTGCCCGGTTTGCTGGCGAAAGGTGCGCGCCACGTGTTCGCGGCTGAGTTTTGCCTGCCAGGCGATTTCATCGAGGGTCAGGGGACTGGCGTGGTTTTCGACCAGGAATTGTTTGGTTCGCTGCACGAGGACATCAGCGCGGTTGGTGTGTTTTTCGCCCGCAGGCGTTTGGGGCGTCATCGTCCGGGACTTCCCGGCGGAGGCCATGGCGCGGGCGCACTCGACGACAAATTCGAGCCAGAGGGCGCTCATCCGCAAATGGTATCCGGGCGCGCCCGTTTCCACCTCCTGGCGAAAGATCGTGATGCGTTCGTGCACCGCAGGCGTGATGCCTCCGGGCAGGTGGCGAAATTCGCTCACAAAGTCGCGCACGAACTGCATCGCTTTGGTCGTGTCGGACAACGGCGTTGCGTTGCCAGCAGGGGGGGCGGAGGCGTCGGCGGCGTAGTTTGGGAATCGGAACAACACGCGCAAAACATGGATGCGGCTCCCACTGTCGCCTGTGTTTTTCGCTGTGCGCAGCGAAGTGTTTTCTGGAGGCGAATGCCGACGGTAAACGCGTGGCAAGTTGGCCGGGAACACGCAAATGTCGCCGGTTGCCACATGCAACGGAGCGCGCGTGATCCGCTCGGGAAATTCGGCTGGGCCAGGCAGCACGACGTCATGATTCGCGTCGAGAAACAAGAGCACCATCGGATCCCCCGGCACGGTGTAGAGCGACCTTCCCGAGCGCAGGTGAAACATGCGCTCATCCAGAAAACACAGCGGAGGCAGCAAATGTTCGGCGACGTGAATATACCGGCCCATGTTCCGATCCCTATTCGTTTTTCTCGGCAGGCACAGGAAAATATCAACCAGAGTCGAGGCATGCAACTTTTGGCTGATGACGCCGGGCACTCATTCCACTAGACTCATTCTCGCAATTCAGATGGCGACTCATTCGCCAGACCACATCACTCCTCCATGAAAACACCCAACACACATCGTTCGCCACGTCACACATTCCTTGCCACCAGCCTTGCCGCACTCCTGCCCCTTTTGGTTACGCATGCCGGTGCCACGATTGTCGCCACCGACAGCTTTTCCTACACTGCCAATTCCGCCCTCAACGGCGCATCCGGCGGCACCGGCTGGACTGCGGCATGGACAGCCAGCTCAGCCGCTTCGGTCGCCGACGGCTCCGCCCGGTTTGGCGTCGGCAGCACCGCACCCAACGGCAACGAAATCGCCTATCGCACATTCGATGCGCAAAGTGGAGACGAACTCTACGTCAGCTTCACGATCACGGCGACCGGACACGAGGGTAACGATTTCTTTGCCCTTTGGCTCGATCAGGCGTCGAGCACCGGTGGCGGCACAGATACCCACAGTGGTTCGCGTCTCAACGTCGGTATGTCAAGCGGTGCCCTTTTCGCCCGCCCGACTACCGGTGGCACTAACACCATCGCTGGCTCCAGTGTAATCGATGGGACAAGCTACCATATTGTTGTTCGCTATTCCAAAGGCGTGGGTTTGAGTGTTTTTAATACTGCCACCCTTTGGATAAATCCGACCTCATCGAGCGACACTCCCATTGGCGCCATCTCTTCAGCCAGCGGTCTTGCTTCAATCAGCGCGGTCGGCTTCCGTGGTGTCAGCAACGAAGCGACCGATCGGTATTTTGTGGATGACCTTGTGATCGGCACCACGTGGGCAGATGTCGCCCCGATTCCCGAGCCCCGCTCCGTTGCCCTGGGTGCGGGATTTGTGGCCCTCGCGGTGTTGATGCTCAATAGGACATTACGCCGTCGTTGAAAAACAACTACAAAAGATCGCTTGCTCTGACATTGCCTCAACCTTTCTTTCTCACACCATCTTCGTCTTCCCCTCCCCATGAACTCAAAAAACACACACATCCGTGTCTCCGGCTTCACTCTCATTGAACTGCTGACCGTCATTGTAATTATCGGCATCCTCGCCGCCATCATCATACCCACAGTCAGCAAAGTCCGCGAAACCGCGGCCGCTGCCAAGTGCACCAGCAACCTCAAACAACTCGCGACGGCCGCGCTCCTCTACGCCGAGGATCACAAACGGATGCCCTACGCCAAACGCTGGCATTACCTGTCCACGACGCCCGGCTCCATCCTGCCGTATCTTTCCATGCACTACACAGCTGCCAACTGGACCCCCGGCGGTCCTTCCGTCCTGCGATGCGATTCGTCCTTCAAGCTTCGTCCTCCACAAGACCCCACTGCGGCGGAAGGACGATTTGACCGCACCTACTCCATGAACCGGCACACCTCCAGCGGCACCGGCAACAGTGCCGATGGCGATGATGCACAAGGTTTCAAGGTCGCCGAACACACGCCGCCCGGCGCCACCTTTACCACCCCGTCACGCACCGCGTTCTTTATGGACGGAGCCATCAACACGACGACGAGCAGCAATTACTGGCTCGGCCTCAGCAATTCCGAGATCAAGGAAAGCTCCGCCGCACAGCCTCTCTATCCGCATGGCAATTCCATCAATGTCGCCTTTGTTGACGGCCACGTGCGGCGCATTCCCAAGACAGAAATGGTGAACGAGTACAGCGCCTCCAACCAAACATCGTTCTGGCGTTACAATTACTAACTGGCGTTACAGGCCCCGACAAGTATCGCAGGTTTCCAGCCTGCCCCATGAAGGAACGGGGCTTCGCCCTGCCAGCAGGTTTGGAAACCTGCGAACAAGCGCTGGCGCGTAACACTAATTGCTTAAAATCCAATGAACAACATTCTCCGACATCTCCTTGCACCTCTGGCACTGACCGCATCGACAGCGTCTGCCGCTCCCGCCGTCACGCTCGAACGCGCTGACGGTGCGCGACAGACCCACGCCACCATTCAGGCCGCGCTTGATGCCGCCGCCCCCGGAGACACCATCCGTCTCGCTTCCGGCGTGTATCATGAAAACATTACATTTAGAAAATCAGGGAGTATCGACGCTTCAATTACACTCGAAGGATCCGGTCCCGCCACCATCATTGATGGAGCAGACCCCGCATTTCAGCAAATCTCCCCTTCGAATCCACGGTGGACACCCTTCACTGACAATACCCTCAACCTGACCTGCCATCGCGCCGTGCTTCCCATCACCGGCATTACCCTGCCCGGTGTGAACACCTGGGTTTCCCTTACCGGCGTCCCCGGCAACCACGGCTGCGACCGTCTCATTGCCACCTATGCCAGCCTCCAGGGACTCAAAGCCGCTCCACGCGGCGAAGGTATTTTTCGCGACAACCAGCACATCTACCTGAAACTCGACGGTGACAAGGATCCCAACCGCACGCCCCTCAGTATCGGACGCGCCCCCGCTGTCATCGACCTCGCCAATCACAGTCATCTCCGCATCCGCGCGCTCGAACTCCGCAACGGCGCCGCCTATGGCATCCTTCTCAACACCGGCAAACCCGCTTCGCACATCGAAGTCCGGGACATTACCATCCGCAACTGCTGGCGCGGCATGGAATCCTTCAGCGCCGCCAAATCCAACGCCACCCTCACCCACGTCCTCATTGCCCGCGTGCGCATCCTCAACGGCATTCCCGACAACTGGGAATGGCATGGCGGATACACGGACGAAATCGGTACCTACACCCGAGCCCATTTCGAAGGCCCCTGGCAAGGCGTCGGCCTCCGGCTCGAGAATCTTGAGGACAGCGAAATCCGCGAATGCCTCATCCTCGGCCAATGGGACGGCATGGGCATCCGCAAAAACCGAGTCCGCATCCACCATAACACCCTGGCCCACATTCTCGACGACGGCATCGAACTCGAATCCCCCTGGTCCGCCAACATCGAGTTTTACAACAACCACATCCGCGGAGCCTGGACCGGCATCAGCGTCACCACCGACACCCCCGGCCCCATTTACATTTACCGCAACGTCGTCGAAACCACGCGCCTTCAGACCGGGATGAACCCGGCAACCAGGAACAACGGCTTCAGCATCAAGAGCGGTCACGACTGGGCCGGCAAGGCCGAGAATATCAAATTCTATAACAACACGTTTTACGCCAACTCCTACAACCTCTGGGAAAAAACCACCGATCCCCATCCCGACCGCTGGCACGGTTACGACTTCGTCAACAACATCTTTTTCTCGCATTCGCCCAAGGCCAATATCGTCTTTCGCGGAGCCTCGCGCACCGATGACGGCGGCGACAACCATTGGGAGGCCAACCTTTACAACATCGACACTCACGCCGCCGAAAAAGACGCCCTCACCGACACGCAACTCGAACGCCACTTTGTGCATCCGGGCACCGGTGCGGCCAACATCAATACTCCGGACGAAAAACGCGACTTGCGCCTGCACCCTGGCGCTCCCGGCAAAAATACCGGCAGCGATTATCCCATCCGCCAAGGCTGGCCCGACAGCGTCAAGAATTTCCCCGGTGGCCGCAACCGCGGCGCGTGGGAAGACGGCATGGCCACCGACGCCATTGGCGCCCCGTCTGACTTCCTTGAGATGCCGCGCTGACGAATCACAGCGGAGGAAAATGAGCGGAAAACAACATGAGCACTGAAAGCGCGTTCCATCAGCAACGCATGGGGCGCGCTTTCTCTCCGGGTGACGTTGTAGTCAGATCGTGGAGACCCGGAACTGACGGCGTTCTTACGTCGCTGAAAGGTGTCAGCGACTGCGCGGAGTCGGCTTCCCGAGGTGTTTTTCGAGAAAAGCGAGAACCACGGGGCGCAGGTCCATCTGCGCGGGCTGGAGGTCGAAGGTATGAGGCGCCCCGGCAATTTCCACATACCAGTAGTCGAGTCCCTTTTCTTCGAGAATGCGGGCGAGCAGGCGGGAACGTTCGACCGGGATGATGGTGTCCGCCGTGCCGTGGGCGATGAGCATGGGCGGGGTGTTTTTATCGAAATACGTGACGGGCGAGGCGGCCTCCTCGTTGGCGGCGGTTTCCTCCGGCGTGGCTCCGGCGAAGGGCGAGACGCGACGGCCGCGAATGTCGGCGTCGCCGTAAAGGTTGATGATGCAGGAAACGTGCGCCGGCTGGTCGGCGTAGTCGCCGCGGCTGGCGAGGGCTGCGGCGGCCGGGTGTCCGCTGCGGGCCATCGCACCGACGAGCATGGCGAGGTGCGCGCCGGCCGAGCCGCCCATCGCGGCGATGCGGGCGGGGTCGATGTTGAAGCGGGCGGCTTTGGCGCGGAGGAAACGAAGGGCGCTCTTGCAGTCGATGAGGTTTTGCGGCCAGGCGAGGCGGGTGAGCTTCAACTGGCCGGTGGCAGGATCGTGCTCGCCGACGTTGAGGAGGTAATTGATCGAAAAGACGGCGTAGCCGCAGGCCGCGAGGCTTTGCGCGATGTTGCGTTCGCGGCCATCGGCCTTGTCGCAGATGCGCCAGCCGCCGCCGTGGATGAGAAGCACCGCCGGATGGGGGCCGGGGAAGGTCGCGGCGGGAGGGAGGTACGCGTCGAGTTTCTCGGCGCGGTCGGGCGGGAGGTACGCGATGTCCGGAAGGAGGGTGACGGCGGAAGAGGAGAGCGGGCCGGAAACGGCTGTGACGGATGCAGGCATGGCGGAAGGCAGCGGGAAAGAGGGAACATCGAATGCTGAATGCTGAACATTCAACCCCGAATCGTCCGGATCAAGGAAGGTGGCGTGACGCGGGTGTTGTTATGGTTTGCCCACGGGAACGAGCACCGGCTCGGGCGGGTGGCGGGTGCCGACGCCGAGCGTTTCGGCAAATTCCAGCGTGCGTACGTCGTCGGGCACGGGCTTGAAGCCGTGCGCCTCGCGGGCGCGGTTGATTTTTTGCAGCATGAGGCTGTCCATCGCCACCGGATCGGCGCTCAGCCAGAGGCGCGGTTCGGAGACCGTGTAGAGCGAGTTGAACGACGGGCCGCCGATATATTGCCAGCGACCGAGGCTGGCGAGGGTGAAGGCCCAGGTGATGCGCAGTTCGGGGATCGCGGCCATCTCGGCGACGGCGGCGGGCGCCGTCGAGGACGACCGGAAAAAACGCGTGGTGTTGGAGGCATTCCAGATCGTGGCGTTGGCGAGCGCGCCGTTGACGCCGACGATGTTGTGGTCGCTGTAAACGGGCAGGTTGATCCAGAAATCGGTGTCGAGAAAGAGCGGTGTGGCGAGGAAGCTCTTGCGGTCGTCGTCGAAGGCGGAGTCGCGTTTGCCCGGCCCGAAAATATCCTCGCCGGGAAAGGGATTGTACGAGGCGTAGTTGCGGCCGGAGAGGATGGGATCGAAACGGTACGGGATGGGGCTGTCGTAAAACCATACCGGGTCGTAAAACCGCTTCGATTCGAGGACGTAAACCGGGTGCCCCTCGAACGGGGCGGTGTCGGTGGCCGAAAGCGGCAGGTAGCCGGTGGTGCGCAGGCGGATCGGGTTGAGCCCGACCAGAAAGATGTCGCCGGAGGCGAAGCCGCGGCGTTCCAGGGCGCGGATGACGGCGCGGGTCAGGGGCAACGGCGTGGAGAGGCCGGGGCCGGATTCGGTGTAGATCTTGAGGCCAGCCTTGCGTTTCTCGCCGGGGACGAGCTTGCGGCCGGTGGCCTGTTCGAAGGTGGAAACGAGCGCTTCCACGGCGGCGTCCCATTCCGCCTGGGTGGCGGAAGCGGGGGCGTTGTTGGTGTCGTCGGCCGGGAGCGGCGTTTCCCAGATGGTGGGTAACGGCGGCGGCAGGACGACCGGCGCCTCGGCTACCGCCGGAGTCGCAGCCGGGGTGGCCGCAGCCGTGGCAGGGGTGGCCGCGGTGATGACGGGAGGGAAGAACGCGAGCGCGGCGCTGGCCACGACTGCCGGCAGGATCACACCCGGATGACGGGCGGAAGCGTGAGGCGGGATGCCGGGCGAGGCCGAAGAGCCGGAGCGTTCTTTCATTTGGTGGATGGGAGATTCTGAAAATTCGTTTTTGAACAGAAGGAAACAAAGAGAACGAAGATGAAACGAAGAAGATTTTGGGTTCTTCGACGTTTTCAGTGGCAACCCCCTTTCCCCCTTTTCTCTCTCTGGATTGCGGATTTTTACACAAAGCTCGCAAAGGGCGCGAAGATGGAGCGGGAAAAGGTTTTCCGGTTTTTTGGTTCTTCGCGCTCTTTGTGTCCTTCGTGTAAAAAAGGTTTGAAAGCTCCGCTGCTCTGCGCCGCCGCGTAATCTTTTCTGTCTCGTCAGGGGGGGCACGAGTGCGGGAAGCGGAATGCTCGCCCCTGAAAACATCGAAGAACCAGGTTTTGAGTTAAAAATCATTTATTATAAACACCTTGAGAAGAAAAGACTGATGAGCGCCCTTGGTTGTTCTTCGTTCTCTTTGTTGTCTTCTGTTCAATTTCTGGAGGTTCCCGGATGAGTCTTGCCGTCCCGCAGACGCGGGCGAAGTCGAAATTTTTGTCCGAAGCGGGGCCATTCGCAAGCGGCGACGGTTTCATCGCACGTTTCCGGACGCTTCCGGGCGCACTTCTCCTTGCCGGGCCCACCCGGACCGGACAGAAACCGGGCGGTTTCGACAACTCAGCCCTCGCGCCATGTTTACTCCGAAAAACCACGATCTTTCCCTCCCCGACTGGGGGCCGTATTCCAAGCGTTATGCCGGCGCGTCCCATATCGCCGACCGGCGGCTCGGGCTGCGGTTTGACCTGAGCGTGTTTCCCGCTCTCTACCGGCGGCGGATCGACGTGCCCAACGTGACCTGGGAATCGGGCTGGCATCCGTGGGAATGCGGGCCGGCATTCGAGTATTTCAGCACGCGTCACGAACTGGTCTGGAAAGACAAGGTGTATGCCGACATCGCCTGGTTTCCGCTGGCCGGCGAGGCCGGCGGCAGCGAGGGGCTGCGGGTGCGGTGCGAGTTCGTCAATGCGACAGCGCGCGGCGTGCCGGTCGCGCTGCATGCGATGGCGTCGATGAATTTTCCGACGGCCTCCAATTATTCCGCCGAAGCCCTGCGCCGGATCGAGGTGACGGCGGCCGGTGGCGGCGGTGGCGGCGGGAGCAACGGCGGCGGACTCCTCGTAAAACATCCGCTGGATTACGACACGCTCGATTTTGCGGCGTCCGCGCCCGGCGACCGGCTCGTGGCCGACGGGTTGTTGCGCGGCGAAGTGCGCGGCCACGGTTTTCTCGACGGCAGCGGACTCGGCGGACGCTTCGGCCGCGATGCCGGCGACACGGTCCGTTACACGTTTGCGCTGACGGAGCCGATGGACGAGGCGCGGCTCGTCGTTCGCGGGCGAGGGCAGGGGAGTTTTCGCGTCACCGGGTTCGCCGGGCCGGATGCGCAGGAGAGAGCGGGGACGCTGGCATTCGCTGATGACGACTTCCGGAACATCGAAATGACGCTCGGAAAACTCGCTCCCGGGGAGCACGCGCTGCGATTCGAAGCCATGGAAGGTGGCGGGGCGGCGGAGATCGCGTTTCTGGCGCTGGCGCCGGCCGCATCGGGACCGGTTGTCGTGGCCGAAAAGGAATGGTCGCCGCGGCCGGAGATTTTGCGGAGCGGCGGCATTCCTGCCGCTGCCTTTCCGGACAACGTATCCGGATTTCCGGACGCCTTGCGCACCACGAAACAGCCCCGTGGCGTTCACGGCAGCGGCAGGAATGCCGCCGTTCCGGACGATCCCGGCGCCCGGCTGATCCTGAAATATCCCGATGCGCCCGCCCATTACGGCATCGCGTGGGACACGGAGGATTTCGAGGTGCGGCAGATCCTCAGCAGCGAGCTCGACAGTTTTGTCCGTTACAAGGCGCACGATCACGTCAACGAAACCCTGCGCGGCGATGGCGAGGGGCATTTCACCAATGTGTTCATCCGCCCCGTCACGCTCGCTCCGAAATCCCGCACGGTGATCTGGGGGCTCGTGTGCCAGGGATCGCCGGAGACCCTCGCGGAAACGTTCGCATTATTTTTCGAGGGCGATGCCGCCGCGCGCGCGGCGCGGCATGAGTCGGCGCATCGTGCGGCGCGGAGGCGGGCGTTTGCGTTTGCGGCCAATCCGGCGGGGCGGGCGTTTGCTTTCAGCCAGAACCGGATGGCCGCCACCACGTTGAGCAACGCCGTGTTTCCGGTTTATACGCAGCGCCAGCAGGTGCGGCACCGTCCGCCGGGCCGCTGGTGGAACAGTCTCTACACCTGGGACTCGGGCTTTATCGGGCTCGGGTTGCTCGAGATCGACGTCGCGCAGGCGGAGGACAACCTCGCACAATACCTGACCGCGCCCGGCAATCCGCACGCGGCGTTCATCCAGCACGGGAGCATGGTGCCGATGCAAATCCACCTGGCGCACGAAGTGTGGAACCGGCTCGGCGCGGGCGGAGCCGCGGGCAAGGCGTCGCTGAAAAAACACTACGCGTCGCTGCGCCAGTATTACCGCTTTCTGGCGGGCCACGCGGAGGGATCGACATTGGGGAACCTGCGTTCGGGTCTGTTGCGGAGCTGGGACTATTTTTACAACTCGGGCGGCTGGGACGATTACCCGCCGCAGAAACACGTTCACGAGGCGAAGCTGGCGGATCGCGTGACGCCGGTCATTACCACGGCGCTGGCGATCCGCTGCGCGAAGACGCTGGCGCTGGCCGCCCGCGAACTCGGCGGCGCCGGCCGCGGTGGCGACGACGACGCGGCGCTGGCGGCGGACGTCGCCGGTTACGAGGCCGACATCGCGGCGCTGGGCGAGGCGCTGGAGCGACATGCCTGGGATGCGGAGGCGGGTTATTATTCGTATGTCGTCCATGATGCCGACGGGAATCCCGCCGGGCCGCTCCGGCATCCGGCGAGCGGGGCAAACTACAACCGGGGACTCGACGGGCTGTTTCCGCTCGTGGCGGGCACGGCCGGAGCGGTCGGCGATGCGGGGCGGCGCGGGTGGTTGCTGGAGCGGTTGTTCGACCCGGCGCGGGTGTGGACGGAGATCGGGCTGTCGGCGGTGGATCGCTCCGCGCCGTATTACCGGCGCGACGGCTACTGGTCGGGCACGGTGTGGTTTCCGCACCAGTGGTTTTTCTGGAAAACGATGCTCGATCTCGCCCGCCCCGACCTGGCGCTGGCCATTGCGCAGCGCGCGCTCGAAACGTGGCGCGCGGAGGTGGACGAGTCGTATCACTGTTTCGAGCACTTCCTGATCGAGACCGGACGCGGCTGCGGCTGGCACCAGTTTTCCGGACTTTCGACGCCGGTGATGATTTTTTACGCGGCCTGTTATTGTCCGGGGCGATTGAGCGTCGGTTTCGACGCCTGGGTGAGGGCGTCGCGGTTTTCGGCGCGGGCCACGCGTTTCGAGGGCGAGATTCTGTTCCCCGGAGAGGGGGGACGGATGGCACGTTCGGTGCTCGTGTGCATGAAGGCCGGGCCGCGCTACCGCGTGACGTGGAACGGCCGCGAACTGGCATCGCCGGCGGTGTCGGAGCCGGTGCCCGGCTTGCTGGCGGTGACGCTGGCGGCGGAAGCGTGCGCGGCGACGCCGGGGCGGCTGGAGGTGTGCGCCGCGCAGGAGTGAGCCGGAGCGGGCGGGACGCCTGCCGACGTGGCACGTGCATCCTTGCCCGTGAGCGTTGCCTCTCCGCTTGGCGCGGGCGTCCCGCCCGCGTCACATGGGCTGGAAGCCCATGCCACTTCACGGGCAGGATGCCCGTACCACATTTTTACAGTTCGAGGCCGTGCGCCCGCAGTCCGTCGAGGACGCCGGCAGCGGCGGGATACGGCGAGCGATGGATGCGCGCGGCGTGCTCTGCGGTCGCTTCGGCCAGTTCGGGAAGCGCGTTGCCGACGATGATGCCGCGGACGCCGGGAACCTGGAACATCGAACTGTCGTTGCCGGTGTCGCCGGCAACCACGATGGAGTCCGTATCCATATTAATATGACGGGCCAGCCAGGCGAGCGCGCCGCCCTTGGTCGCGCGCGCGGGAAGGATGTCGAGATCGCGGCGGCTGGAATAGACCAGCCCGGTTTCGAGCCCGGCGGCGGCGAGCGCGTCGCGCAGGGCGGCGAGTTGCGCGGGCGGGGCATCGCGGAGATACCAGCTCGACTTGAACTCGTGCTGGAACTTGTCGGGCTGGCGTTCGATGCCCGGAGTGGCGGCAATGATGGCGTCGGCCCGAGGGCGATCCCAGCCGTCGCGCAAATGCTCGGCGAAGGCGCCCAGCGGTGTGCCGGTGCGCGCATCGGCGATCTGCGTGCCGACGCCGCCGATGTAATAATCGGGGGCCGGAAGATAGCCGGCCGCGACGAGCTCCCGCATGTCATCGACGAGCCGGCCGCTGTTGAAAACGAGCAGCGGCTTTTCCGGCGATGAAGGCAACGCCGCCCAGGCTGCGGCGAAGCGCTGCGTGGAGACGGCGTCGCCGAGCAGGGTGCCGTCGAGATCGGTGCTGAAGAGGCGGATGGGCATCAGGAGGGAAAAGCTGAAATGCTGAAAAGCTGAAAGCTGAAATGCCGGAAAAACCGGATGATGGCTCTCTGGTGATGTTTTGTTGATTCCTGTTTCTGCATTTCAGTTTTCAGCGTTTCAGCTTTTCGGGCACGTGCGCAGCGCGTGCCTCAGTCTCCATCGTTCCAGGGTTCGTCCCATTCGGTGTCGTCGAGCGCGCTTTGCGAGGGGCGGCCTTCGACCAGGCTGACGAGTTGCTGGGCGATGCCGGTCCAGGTGAAGAGGCTGCGGGCCTTGTGCGCGCCCATGCGCGAGAGGCGGCGGCGGAGTTTCGGATGACGGAACGGTTTTGTCATCATGATGCCAAGATCTTCCTTGTCGAAAGTGTCGGCGAAAAGCGCGTGGCGCCCGAACGTCACGGCGCGGAAAAGGCCGCCGTGGATCGTGATCACGGTGGGGGTGCCGCAGGCCATCGCCTCGATGGCGGTCATGCCGAAGGGTTCGTACCGGCTGCTGAGGACGAACAGGTCGGCGGCGCGGTAGTAGTCGGGCAGGTCGTCGTTGGCGATGAAGTCGCCGAAGCGCACGCGCCTGCCGAGGCCGAGCTCCTTCACGCGGGCCTTGAGGCTGGCGAGGATGCGTTTTTCGGAGGCATCCATTTTCTCGCCCCCGGCGGCGAGGTAGAGAGTCGCATCGGGCACGCGCGTGGCGAGGACAGAGAAGGCGTCGATGAGCAGGTCGTAGCCCTTGTTGGTGGCCATGCGGCCGAGCGCGAGGACGGTGGGTCTGGTGAAGCCGATGCGTTTGCGGATCATCTGGCGCGTGGCCTCGCTGACGGGGAAAAACCGGTTGTCGTCGTAGCCGGGCGGGATCATGTGCGCGTGCTGCGGCACGACGCCGTAGTCGTCGATGAGCATGTCGAGTTGCGGCGGGGTGGTGGCGACGACGAGGTCGCAGTTGCAGTAGAGGATCGTCTCCTCGCGGATACGCTCGGTGAAGTTGAATTCCTTTTCGAACGATTCGGCGCGTTCCGGATAATCGGTTTCCATTTGCTGCTTTTTCCAGATGCCGAGCGAGTGGGGCGTGTGGATGTGCGGCACATGGAGGGCCTCGGCGAGGCGCTGGCCGGCGATGCCGGCATCCCAGTAGTGGGAGTTGATGAACTGGTATTTCAGCTCGTGGCGCTTGATGAAGCGCAGGGCGTTTTCGCCCCACTCCATGAGCTCGCGGTGCAGATATTCCTTCGGGATGAATTCATTGCCGCCGCAGCGGGCGCGGACGACGCGGACGCGAGAGTTGACGATATCGATTTCGGGCTGCTTTTCGAAGCGCCGGGTCCAGATATCGACCTCGTAACCGAGCTGGGCGAGCTTCTTGGCGAGCTCGATCACAAACACGACCTGCCCGCCGGTATCGGCGGCGCCGAGCGGGGGCTCGGCGGCCACGTATCCATGGGTGGAGACCATGGCGATGCGCGGGCGTTTTTTGTCAATTAACAACGTAGCCATGCCCTTACCATCGGGCCATTCGCCGGGATGAACAAGGAGAGACGGGATTTTTATTCGGCAGACGAAGGACTCAACTGACTGGAAATTCGAGATACGCGGCAAGGGTTTCGCGCAACAGCTCGAGGAGGCCGGCGTCCATCGCCGTGTAGTCGTCGGGGATATCGAGCACGATGACGGGATGCTCCTTCCTGGCGAGTGCGCCGGCAAAACGCTCGCGGAGAATCTGCGCGTGTTTGCGCTCCATGCAGAAAATGCGGTCGGCCCACTTGATGTGGCAGGCGGTGATGCGGATGCGCGCGGACGACGCGGTGCCGGCGGAGCGGGCGTCGTAGTGGGGGTGGTTGCGAAAGAGGGCTTCGGCGGCAGGGCTGCGCCACCGGTTGCGGCTGCAAACGAAGAGGAGACGGGTTTTCAACGTGGCTTCGACGGCGGCGGCAGGACGATCGGTTCGGGCGGGCCGAGGTGGCGGGGCTGGCGGTTGAGGACGTAGAGGTCGGCGACGGCGAGGGCGCGGGCGAAAATCTCGCGGATCTCGGTGCGCAGGGAATAGCGGGCGGCGACATCGGCGGCGGCGTAGCCTTGGGCGTCGATGTCGTTGCGGCGGGCGATGAGCAGGGCGCGGTCGAGGTGGTAGCGCTGGCTCACGATGATGAAGTGGTCGAGGCCGAAGATTTTTTTCGCGCGCACGACGGAGTCGAGCGTGCGCAGGCCGGCGTAGTCGCGGGTGATGGCGGAGTCGGGCACGTTGCGCGCGAGGAGCGCGTCGCGCATGGCGAGGGGCTCGTTGTAGTACGGAGACGGATTGGCGCCGCTGACGAGGATGTGGCGGACTTTTCCCTCATGGAAAAGCTGCGCGGCGGCGTCGATGCGGTGGATGAAATGGGGATTGGGGGCGCCGCCGGAAAGTTGCGGGCTCGTGCCGAGGACCAGCGCCACATCGGCGGGGGTGACGCCGGCGAGCGTGGCGGCACGCCGCTGGCGGCTGGTGACGATGATAAAGAGATTGGCGAAAGCCACATACAGGACGAGCAGCAGCGCGAGGATGAGGAGGAGGGTGAACATGCGGCGGGAGGCCGGCTTGCGCGGGGCGGAGGCAGGTTTGCCGGACGAAGGTTTGCGGGAAGAAGTGGCGGCGGCGGATTTGGCCATCGGAAGGAGGAAAACTGCTTCGAACCGGATTGCCAGCCTCGCGTTGGCGAAAAAGGCTGGCAGGCATGGGCATGAACAGAGCATCGCGCTGGCAACGCCTTTCGGGGCAGATTGTCGACCTCCACCGCCGGGAGATCTTTCCCGGCACCGTCGAGTGGGCGGACGGGCGGATCACGGCGATCCGGCGCGATTCGCGGGTGCGCGAGGCGGG
Source organism: Opitutaceae bacterium TAV5 (assembly GCA_000242935.3). Lineage (NCBI taxonomy): Bacteria > Pseudomonadati > Verrucomicrobiota > Opitutia > Opitutales > Opitutaceae > Opitutaceae bacterium TAV5. The sequence continues at coordinate 6,600,741 of CP007053.1, read as the reverse complement.
GTTGATCATGCCGGGGTTCGTCGATGCGCACATCCATATCGAAAGCTCGCTGCTGCCGCCCTCGGAGTTTGCGCGGCTGGCGGTGATCCACGGCACGGTGGCCACGGTTTCGGACCCGCACGAGATCGCCAACGTGCTCGGCGAGCGCGGGGTGGACTTCATGCTGGAGGATGCGCGCCGGTCGCCGCTCAAATTTGCCTTCGGCGCGCCGTCGTGCGTGCCGGCGACGCCGTTCGAGACGGCCGGGGCGAAGCTCGACGCCGCGGCGGTGGAGCGGTTGCTGGCGCGCAAGGGCATCCGGTTTCTCGCCGAGGTCATGAATTTCCCCGGCGTGCTCGCGGGCGATCCGGAGTTGCTGGCGATGATCGCCGCGGCCAGGCGCGAAGGGAAACCGGTGGACGGCCACGCGCCCGGGCTGCGGGGCGCGCAGGCGAAGGCGTACGCGAAGGCCGGCATCTCGACCGATCACGAATGTTTCACGCTGGAGGAGGCCCGGGGGAAAATCGCCGCGGGCATGCGCATCCTCATCCGCGAGGGCTCGGCGGCGCGCAATTTCGAGGCGCTCGCGCCGCTCCTGCTCAACGAGCCGGAGCGCTGCATGTTTTGTTGCGACGACCTGCATCCGGACCTGCTGGTGAAACGGCACATCGACGAGCACATCCGGCGCGCGCTGGCGGCGGGGGCGGACCGGTTCGACGCGCTGCGCTGCGCCAGTGTGTATCCGGCCGTTCATTACGGGCTGGACACGGGCCTGTTGCGTGAGGGCGATCCGGCGGATTTTGTGCTGGTGGACGGCTGGCGGCGGTTCCGGGTGCGGCGCACGTACATCGACGGGGAACTGGTGGCGGCGGGCGGGCGGACGAAGCTGCTGCGGCAGCCTGCGGGGACGGTGAACCGCTTTCGGGCGCGGCCGCGCGTGGCGGCCGATTTTGCGCTGCCGGTGAAGGACGGCGCGCAGGTGAGAACCATCGAGGCGATCAACGGACAACTGGTGACGGGCGAGGCGGTGCTGCCGGCACAGATCAAGGCGGGGCGTGCGGTGGCGGATGTGGGCCGGGATCTGCTCAAGATCGCGGTCGTCAACCGTTATGCGGCGCGCGCGCCGGTGGCGGTCGGTTTTGTGCGCGGATTCGGGCTGAAGGCCGGCGCGATCGCCTCCTCGGTGGCGCACGATTCGCACAACATCGTGGCGGTGGGCGCGGATGACGCGTCGCTGGCGGCGGCGGTCAATCTGGTGATCGAAAACCGCGGCGGTCTGTCGCTGGCGGTGGCGGGCGGCGAAGAGGGCAGGGGGCTGCGCCGCGTGCTGCCGCTGCCGATCGCCGGGCTGATGTCGGATGCCGACGGGCGGACGGTGGCGCGACGCTACACGGAGATCGACCGCGCGGCGAAGCAGCTCGGTTCGCGGCTGGATGCGCCGTTCATGACGCTGTCGTTCATGGCCCTGCCGGTGATCCCCGACCTGAAGTTGACCGACCGCGGGCTGTTCTCGGCGGCGAAGTGGGGTTTTGTGGAGGTTTCGGTTTAAGGGAGGATCTGGAAATTCATTTTTGAACAGAAGGAAACAAAGGTAACGAAGGTAAAACAAAGAAGATTCTGAATAATAAATTATTGATTTTAATAAACTTAAAAATGAAGGGTAAGCATCCTTGGTTATTCTTCGTTCTCTTCGTTGCCTTCTGTTCAATTTTTAGATTCCCTATTAAAAATTAACACATTCGAATTTGTTGATATGTTTCTTGACAGCGCGACCTGATATGGCTCTGGTGCGGGCTGTTATTTGAAACGAATCACCACGCGTGCAGCGGACGGGGAATGCCGTGAGAACCGGCAGCAGTCGCGCTGCGGTATCGGGTTACGAGCCCTCATCGTTGACGCGGTCGCCTCCGGGCGGCCGGCGCTGGCGAACAAAGCACAGCGGCACGACGCATTCCGTCGCGTTGCCAAGGCGAGGGGCGAGGCTGCGGGGAGGTCGCGCGAAGGCGGCACGCTGCGAAAACCCGGAGTCCGAATACCCGGCTGCGCGCAGAAAACAAAATCCGTTCACGGAACACCTCATCGCTCGAATCAGGAAATCACCATGTCCGCATCCTCCACCGCGCCGTCATCCGGCGCATCCCTGTCCGTCGCGTCGCCGTCCGGCGGCGGCCGGCTCCTCACTCACACGCTCGGCTTTCCGCGCATCGGCGCGAAGCGCGAGCTCAAGAAAGCCACCGAGGCTTACTGGAAAGGGGAGCTCTCCCGCGACGCACTCGAAGCAGTCGGCCGCGAACTGCGCCGCACCCACTGGCTCGCCCAGCGCGAGGCGGGCATCGATCTGATCCCGTCCAACGACTTCAGCTTTTATGATCAGGTGCTCGACCTGAGCTGTCTCGTCGGCAACGTGCCGGCGCGTTTCGGCAGGGTGGACGGTAATGCCGGTCTCGATACACGTTTCGTCATCGCGCGCGGCGTGCGCGGCGGCGCCGGAGCCGGGGCGGGGGAGGGGGAGAGCGGCGGGGAACCTGCGGAGTGCCCGACGTGCCAGGTCTCCACCTTTGCCAGCGAGATGACGAAGTGGTTCGATACGAATTACCACTACATCGTGCCGGAGTTCTGCGAGCACACGCGCTTCCGGCTGGCGTCGTCGAAACCGTTTGACGAGTTCGCCGAGGCGCTGGCGCTGGGGATCAGGACGAAGCCGGTGCTGGTCGGGCCGGTCACGTACCTGACGCTTGGCAAGGTGCATGCGCACGGGCGCGAGGAGGGGGGGAAGACCGGCGGGGAATTCGACCGGTTTTCGCTGCTCGACGGGCTGGTCGAGGTGTACGCGGAGGTTGTGAAAAAACTCGGCGAGCTCGGCGCGGAGTGGGTGCAGTTTGACGAGCCGGTGTGCGCGCTCGACCTGTCGCCGGTGCAGCGCGCGGCGCTGGCCCGGGCCTATGCGCGACTGGCCGCGGTCGCGGCAGGGGCGGGCGGCGGGCGAGGCCTGAAACTCGTCGTGGCGACATACTTTGGCGGACTCCGCGACAACCTGCGCGATTTCCTGCAACTGCCGGTCGAGGCGCTGCACATCGACCTGGTGCGGGCGCCGCGCGAGCTCGACACGGTGCTGCGCGAATTGCCGGCGGGGCGGCGGCTTTCGCTCGGCGTCATCGACGGGCGCAACATCTGGCGCACGGATTTTGACGCGGTGCTGCCGCTCGTGAAAAAGGCCGTCGATCTGCTCGGGCCGGAGCGCGTGCTGCTCGCGCCGTCGTGTTCGCTGCTGCACGTGCCTGTGTCGCTGAAGCCGGAAACAAAACTCGATGCGGAGTTGCGCGGCTGGCTCGCGTTCGCCGAGGAAAAGCTCGGCGAGGTGGTGGCGTTGCGCGACCTTGCGGGGGCAGGTCCGGAGGAGGACGCCGCTGCGGACGGCGGAGCGGCGGCGACGATTCTGGAGGACAACCGGCGGGCGGCGGCCTCGCGGCGCGCGAGCACGCGGATACATCGCCCGGAGGTGAAGGCGCGGCTGGCAGCGGTGAAACGGAGCGATTTCGAACGGGCGTCGCCGTTCGGCGCCCGCCAGGCCAGGCAGCGCGAACGGCTGAAGCTGCCGCTCTGGCCGACGACCACGATCGGTTCGTTTCCGCAGACGGCGGAGATCCGCGCCGCCCGCGCGAAGTGGCGCAAGGGCGAGCTGGACGAGGCGGAGTACCGGGCGTTTCTCGAAAAGGAAACGGCCGACTGCGTGCGCTGGCAGGAGGAGATCGGGATCGACGTGCTCGTCCACGGAGAATTCGAGCGCAACGACATGGTGGAGTATTTCGGCGAACAGCTCGACGGCTACGCCTTCACGGCCAACGGCTGGGTGCAGAGCTACGGCACGCGCTGCGTGAAACCGCCGGTGATTTTCGGCGACGTGGCGCGCCCGCATCCGATGACGGTCGGCTGGTCCGGCTACGCCCAATCCCTGACGCGGCGGCCGGTGAAGGGCATGCTCACAGGACCGGTGACGATGCTTCAGTGGAGTTTCGTGCGCGACGATCAGCCGCGGCGCGACACGGCGTTCCAGATCGCACTGGCGTTGCGCGACGAGGTGCTCGATCTGGAGCGCGCCGGCATCGCGGCGATCCAGATCGACGAGCCGGCCATCCGCGAAGGCCTGCCGCTGCGGCGCGATGACTGGAAAAACTACCTCGAATGGGCGGTGGAGGCATTTCGCCTCAGCGCCGCCGGCGTGCGCGACGACACGCAGATCCACACGCACATGTGCTACTCGGAGTTCAACGACATCATCGCCGACATCGCCGCGATGGACGCCGACGTGATCACGATCGAGACCTCGCGTTCCAACATGGAGTTGCTCGGCGCGTTTGTGGATTTCCGTTATCCGGCGGAGATCGGGCCGGGCGTGTACGACATCCATTCGCCGCGCGTGCCGACGGTCGACGAAATGACCCGGCTCCTGCGCAAGGCCGCCGGGGTGATCCCGGTCGGCAATCTCTGGGTGAATCCGGATTGCGGACTCAAGACCCGCGGCTGGGCCGAGGTCAGGCCGTCGCTCGAGCACATGGTCGCCTGCGCGCGGATACTGCGCGAAGCGTTCGCGGCGACGAGCACGGACCGGTGCCCGTAATACCAGCGTCCCGAATGTTTTTGATTTTACACAAAGGCCGCAAAGGACGCGAAGAAGGCAACTGGCAATCCTTTGCGCTCTTTGCGGCCTTGGTGTAAAAATCCGAAGGCTTTGGGGCTTTGGTATAAGACCTAGGGTTCCTGATCGGACTCCGGCCCGGCGGGCGGCGCGGGCTTCCGTGCGGCGGCCTGCGTGCGGATGTCGAGAAAGGTGCGCAGCGGTCCGATGAAGCGCGGAAAATCCTCGATTTGCGGAAGGTGCCCGAGGCCGTCGAGCTCCACGAGTTGCGCGTCGGGGATGGCGTCGCGGGCGGCGCGGCCGAGCGCGGGATAGTCGCCGAGGGTGGGCCGGATTTCCTCGGGCGCGCGGGCCTTGCCGAGCGCGGTGCGGTCGCGCTGGCCGATGATGAGCAGCGTCGGCACCCGGAGGCGGGGGAACTCGTAGAGGACCGGCTGCGTGAAAATCATGTCATAGGTCAGCGCCTGATTCCACGCCATGCGCGGATAATCGGAACTGCGCAGGAAGTGCGCGAGCATCTCCACCCCCGGATCGTAGGCGGGCTGCCATTGGCCGTCGTAATAAAATTCGAGTTGGTACGCGCGGATGGTTTCCGGGGTCTGTTTCAGTTCTCCCTCGTACCACTCGTCGACGGTGGCGTACGGCACGCCTTTGGCCTTCCAGTCTTCCAGGCCGATCGGGTTGACGAGCGTGAGCGAGAGCGTGTCGTGGGGAAACATCAGCGCGTAGCGCGTGGCGAGCATGCCGCCCATCGAATGGCCGAGAATGTGCGCCCTGGTTACGCCGATGCTTTCGAGCAGGGCGCGGGTGTTGGCGGCGAGTTGCTGGAACGTATACTGATAATGCGCGGGTTTGGAGGATTTGCCAAAGCCGATCTGGTCGGGCATGACGACGCGGTAACCGTCTTCGCGGAGGGCCTCGGCGGTGTCCTTCCAGTAGGCGCCGCTGAAATTCTTGCCGTGGAGAAGCACGACGACGGCCTTCTCCTGCCTGAGCGGGCGCACGTCCATGTAAACCATTTCGAGAGCCTGCTGCTGGTTTTCGAAGGCGTAGGTCCTGACCGGAAACGGATACGGAAACGCGTCGAGGCGGAGGGCGTCGGCGCGTGCGCCAGGCACGGCGGATGCAAGCAGGGCGGCCAGCGCGAACAGAACGACGGGAGGGAGAGAGGGGAGGTGATGCGTTTTCAACCCGACGATTTTAGGCAGGGTCGCGCGCAATGCAACCGGCTGGCGGGGTTGGAGCCCGGGGACGTTGATGCCCCGGGTTTATTTATCCCCTTTGGGTCCAGCACCTCCGAGGTTCTTTATTTCGTCAATTCGCCGCGAGCCTCGCTCCGGCGAACGCTGGCGGGGTCGGCCTGTTCGAAGGTGTTCCGGACGAGCCGGCGCAATCGCCGGACGGAAAGGCGGAGGCGAAACACACGGCGGGCCGGTCCCTTGTTGGACGGATGCCAGGTGAACTCGTTGGCTTCCCACTGGAACTCGTGCCAGTGCCGCAACTGGGCTATGCCCTGGATGAAGTCGCGGTCGGCATCGAAATGGCGCGGCCACATGTAGTCGATGACAGGACGCAACAGACGGGCCGGCAGGTAGAGGCCGCGGGCCATGACAACGCGCTGGAAATCATCCGGAGAAAGATTGTTCTTCTGGCAGTAGCGTTGGGCGAAAGTCGGGAGGTCGCGCATGGTGTGGCGGTGAGAGATCGGTCCGGGCGAGCGGGAACAGGTTGCATTCATGGAATCCGGGGAACGGAAAATGTGCAGATGGCAGTCATAGCCTGCTGACGCCCCCGGCGGACGGTGTAAAATCACGATCTGCGAAACTGACGGCAGGCTCGGTGAAAATGGCGTTTCGCCCGGTGAAAACCGGCCGGTCTCCATCGATCCCCCGGACGGCGCGCCGGCACGGTGCCCTGACCCCGGGGAATTTCACCGCCGGAAATGCCGGTTTCACCGGAAACACCGGCGGTTTTGCAGAAAGCGACTTTATCCGGAAGACAGAGCCGGTCTGGATGCGGTCGCTCCCGGCTTCGGTCATCGGCTCCTTCGTTGCCGCATCTATGCTTCCTGAAGGACGTCCGCTTTCAGGAAGCCGGCTGTCCAGCAACGATGCCCGCTCCGGTCCCGGTTAGCCGGAGCGGGCTTTTTTTCATGAACTTTTTCCCACAAATCCGGAACCGGTTTTTGCTGGCATGGCTTTTGATTGCACCGGCCTTGAGTCTGCCTGCGTCTGCCGTCCTGGCAGAACCGCCGACTGCCGCCGTGGCGGATACGCCGGTGCCGCTCGCTCCGGTGCTCTCTTTCCTGCGCGACCCCGGAGGGCGGGCCACCCTGGACGATATCCGTTCCGGATCACCGGCTTCCGGCTGGCAACCTGCCCGGGGCGGGATTCCGAATTTCGGTTACACGGCCGATGCCATCTGGCTGCGTTTCCGGGTGTCGTATCCGGAAAACGGCGACAGGGTTTCCCGTCGCTGGCTGGTGGAGCTGGAAAGCACCCGGTTCGACGAGATCGACTGGTTCCTGCTGGAAAACGGACACCTGGTCCGGAGCGAATCCGCCGGCCACCTCCGCCCGCCCGTCCGGGGCGGAGGGCATGCCGGGCGGCAACCGCGTTATCCGGTGCTCATGCTGGACGAACTGGAGCCGGGCCGGACGTTCGAGGTGTACCTGCGCTTGCGGACGGAGATGACGTTTTTCACTCCGCTGACGCTCTGGCCGCAGGCTGCCTGGACGCCCGTCGTCGAACGGCGCGCCTGGCGCGGGGCGCTTTTTTTCGGCTACGTCGCCGGGCTGTCCGTGCTCGGCATCATCATGGCCGGGCTGACGCGCAACCGGGGTTTTCTCCTGTGTTACTCGCTCCTGCTGGCGAGCATCGGCGCGCTCCTGTTTTGCGTGAACGGGTATTATTCGTGGCTCGGCTGGCCGGGGGCGGTATTCTGGTCGCGCCACGGCGTGCTCCTCTGGCACGGGCTGGCGCTGCTCGGCCTGGTGCTGTTTGTCCGGCTGATCTTCGAGGTGCCGCGCCATCTGCCGCGGCTGGACCGCTGGTGGCGGGGCATGGCGATGGCGACGGCGGCCTGGATGGTGCTGGCGCCTTTTGGTCCGTACCGGATGCAGATCGTCGCGGTGCAGGGAGTCGAGGCGATCGCGTGCCTGGCGGGCGTGATCACGGGAATCTGTTTCATCTGCCGCGGCGTGAAATCCGCGCTCTGGATTCTGGCCGGCTGCATCGGCCTGTGCATCTGGCACCCGCTCCTGTATCTGAAATTTCTCGGCGTGCTGCCGATGACGGTGTCGATGGAGCAGGTCATGCAGGTTTCGGCGGCGCTGGCCGGATTGTTTTTTTTCGGCGCGATGGCGGACCGGCTGCGACAGATCCGTTACGAAGGGCAGATCGCTGCGCGGAAGGAAAACGAACTGCGCGAGGAGATGACCCGGAAACTCGAGCAGGAGGTGCGCGAGCGGACCGAGGAGCTGCGCCAGGCCAAGGAACGCGCCGAGGAGGCCAACCGCTTCAAGACGCTCTTCCTGGCCAACGTCAGCCACGAGATCCGCGCACCGTTGAGCACGCTGGTCGGGCTTTCCCAGGCCATGTGGATGCAGTCCGGCCAGATGAACCTGCCGACGGAGTTTTCCCGGTTTCTCAACCAGATCCGCACCGGTGGCCAGTACCTGAATCTGATGCTGACCAACATGCTCGACATTTCCGCGGCCGAGGCCGGCCGCATCCCGCTGCACCGGACAAAACTCGTCCTCGATGAATGGCTCGATTCGATGCGCAATCTCCTCGAACCCATCGCCACCAACCACGACATCCGGGTCCGCTGGGACATCGGTTCGGACGAGGACGACATCCTCGGCATTATGGAAACCGATTCGGTGCGCCTCACGCAGATCCTTCTCAATATCGCGCACAATGCCATCAAGTTCACGCCGCGCGGCGGCGCCGTCGCCATCAGCGTGACGAGACTGGAAAACGTTTTGCGCTTGATGGTCAGCGACGAGGGGCCGGGGATTCCGGAAGTGGAGCGCGAGTCGGTCTTTTCGGCATTTCGCCAGTCGGAGGCGCAAGCGCTGGTGCGAAACGATGGCGTCGGGCTGGGCCTTTACGTGGTGCAGTTGAATGTCGGTTTGCTGGGCGGCCGGATCGGAATTTTCGACAATGTGCCCTGCGGCGCACGGATTGTCGTGACACTTCCCGGCGCGGCGTCGTGATGGGTTGCAATCCGGCGCGGGTGTCTCGTACGCTCCCGCCCTTTCTGCCACTCGCACCGACTCGTTACGCCAATGCGTCTTGCCATTATTGACGACAACCCGATCGATCGCATGAACCTGCGCAACCTGCTGCTGGCGCACAAACAGGAGATCGCAGGAGAGGCCGAAAACCTCACGGAAGCCCGCGCCCTGTTGCGCGAACATCCGCTCGACGCGATCTTCCTCGACGTGCAACTGGGCAGGGAAAACGGCTTCCGGCTGCTCGATACGATCGAGGCGGGGCCGGGCCGGCCGCAGATCGTGTTTTGCACGCTGCATTTGCACTACGCCGCGGACGCCTTTGATGTGGATGCGGCGGACTATCTGCTCAAGCCGATCATGCCGGAGCGGCTGGCGCGGACGTTGCAGCGCCTGGTGGTTGCCACCGGGAAAAAAGGCGACGACGACGCGGACGAGGCGCCCGTCCGCCGGCTCGAGCTCGACGACCTGCTGGCGTTCCGGCAGGGGGACGAACGGCGCATTCTGGAGGTCGGGAGGATCGCGGCGATCGCGGGCGAGGGCGACTACAGCCGGGTGATTGCGGCCGACGGGCGGGAGTATCTCGACAACCGGCGGCTGCGCGACTGGCAGCGCCTGCTGCCGGCGCGGCGTTTCCAGACGCTGGACCGCTCCACGATCATCAACCTGGCGGAGGTGGTGTCCTGGCGGCAGAATGACGACGGCGCGCGGGTGACGCTGCGCAACTCCGCGCATCCGTTCCCCATCGGCCACCTCGCGCTCCGGCGCCTGGAGAAGCACGCGGACCTGCGGTAGCGAAGAACGGAGGGAGACCGGCGGCATTCCGTGTCGTCCGGCGGTTCGGGGAGCGCCGTCCCGTCAGGCGGTTTCGGCGGCGTATTCGGACAGGACGAGCGGATCGGTTTCGGCGGCGCGGGCGGCGGCGAGGCGCGCCAGTTCGCCGAGTCGCGCCAGGGCCCAGACGGCGTGGGCGCGGACGACGGCGGGCGGACCGCTTTCGCCGCCGGGTGTGGCGAGCCGGAGCAGCGCATCGCCACATTCCCGGGCGCGTGTGTTGCCGGCGACGATACAGGCGTTGCGCAGGAGGCCGGCAAGCTTGATGCGCTTGATCGCCGTCTTGCGGAAGATGGCGGCGAATTTTTCCGGCGTCAGTTCGAGGATTTCGATCAGGGCGAGTTCGCGCAGTTCGGGGCGCGGCGTCAGGAGCAGGCTGCGGCTGGCCTGCGCGAAGCGGTTCCAGGGGCAGACTTCAGCGCAGATGTCGCAGCCGTAGATCCGGTCGCCGATGCCGGCGCGCAGGTCGCGCGGGATGATGCCGCGGTTTTCGATGGTCTGGTAGGAAATGCAGCGGCGGGCATCGACCACGCCCGGGGCGGTGAAGGCCTGCGTGGGGCAGGCGTCGAGGCACCGGGTGCATTTGCCGCAGAGCAGCCCGGGCTCTTCGCGGACGGCAGCGGCGCGGGTCAGCGGCGGGTCCGGCTCGATGTCGATGCGCGCGAGGATGCCGGCGAGAAAAAGCCAGTTGCCGAATTTCCGGGAGATGAGCATGGCGTTTTTCCCCTGAAAACCGAGCCCCGCCCGCGCCGCCCAGGCGCGTTCGAGGACGGGGCCGGCATCGACGTAATAACGGTAGTCGCGCGGGCCGACGCCAAACAGCTCCTCGATGACCTGGCCGGCGGCTTCGAGGCCGGGTTTTACGGTGTCGTGATAATCCGAATACAGGGAATAGCGCGCCCAGACCGGAGCGGCGGAAGGGGAGGCAGAGGGGGGGCGCTCATGGTTTCGGAGCGGCGGCGTCCCCGCCGCCGGACGGGACGACAGTTCCGCCAATCCTGGGCGCGCTGACGCGCGTCCGGCGGCGGGGACGCCGCCGCTCCGTGCGGGTGGGACGCCAGCGCCACTTTCTCCCGGCCAGTAGTTGATGCCGAGCATGATGACGGTGGCGACGTCGGGGAGAACCAGGCGGGGAGAGATGCGCTTGTCCGCGGTGCGTTCCATCCAGTGCATGTCCGCGTGGTGACCGGCGGCGATCCAGGCGCGCAGGCGTTCGCCGCGGATTTCGCTGGCGCGGGCGAAGCGCACGTCGTCGAAGCCGAGCGCAAGCAGGCGGGCGCGGAGGAGTTCACGCCGGGTTTCCATGCGGGGCGGACCGCTCGCTGGCCCGGGCGAAGTCCACGGCGTCGCGCTGGTAGACGCGGAGCACGTGCCGGGCGATGTCGTGCATGGGGCGGTTGTCGGTCAGGATCATCGTGCCGGCGCGGCGGTAAACGGGTTCGCGGGCGGCATAGAGCGCGCGGATGCGTTGTTCGGGGTCCTCGACGTTGAGGAGCGGGCGCGAATTGCCCCGGGTGCGATCGAGGATGGTCTGGATCGTGGCGTGCAGGCAGATGACGATGCCGCGGGTCTGGAGCAGGTCGAGCATGCCGGGCTGCACGACGAGTCCGCCGCCGCAGGCGACGACCTGGCGGGTGGCAGGGTGGCCGGTTTCGATAAAGTCGCGTTCCATCTTGCGGAAGGCGGCCTCGCCGTCGGTGGCGAAGATTTCCGGAATCGTGCGGCCTTGCAGGCGTTCGATCTCGTGGTCGCTGTCGATCCAGTGAAAGCCGAGGCGTTGCGCGACCACGCGGCTGACGGTGGTCTTGCCGGTTCCCATGAATCCGACGAAGTAGAGATTGACGTCCTGGGCGTGCATCTGTGTGCGGGAGACGAAAGCCCGTGCGGCAGGCTTGCCAAACACGAAAAACGGAAAAGGGCGGTCCGGAATGGACCGCCCTTTTCATCTCGGGTCTGAGGATGGACAGGATGCCTCAGTTGACGGCAGCGGGAGCTGCCGGCTCGGCCGGAGCCGCCGGGGCTGCCGTGATGTCGAGCAGTTCGACGTCGAACACCAGGGTGGCGAAAGGCGGGATCTTGCCGCCGGCGCCGTTGGCTCCGTAGCCGAGGTCGGAGGGGACGTAGAGCTTGATCTTGCCGCCCTTCTTTACCTGCTGGAGGCCTTCGGTCCAGCCGGGGATCACGCCGTTGAGCGGGAATTCGGCGGGTTCGCCGCGCTCTACGGAGCTGTCGAAGGTGGTGCCGTCGAGAAGCTTGCCGGTGTAGTGAACCTTGACGGTGTCGGTGGCCTTGGGCTTTTCGCCGCTGCCTTCGGCAATGGTCTCGTAGGCGAGGCCGCTCGGGAGGAAGGTGACGTTCTGGTTGTTCTTCAGATCGGCAAAGAACTTGTCGGCTTCGGCCTTGCCTGACTCGGCGGCCTTGGCCTGGGCGGCTTCCTGACGGGAGCGGACCACCTTGTCGATGGCGGGACCGACCTTTTCGAAGTCGGGACCCTTCTCGCCGTTGAGGGATGCGGTGATGCCCTTGATGATGGCGGACTTCTGCTCTTCGGAGAGATTGGTCAGTTGAAATTGTTGTCCGATCATGCGATCGCCGATGAACCAGCCAAGGGATTCCAGGGCTTCGGTTTCGGAAATATCGGCGACGGGAGCCTCGGCAGCCGGAGCGGCGGCGGGAGCATCCTGCGCCTGGAGCCCGGCGGCGAGGCCGAACAGGACGGTGGACAGTTTAAGGGTTCGGGTGAATTTCATGATGGTTGGTTTGCTCGCCGCGGCAGCCGGGCGAAGAGGGCTGCATGACGTTGGCACGACGTTGTGGCAAATCCATACTCGCGGGCCAACGAATTGCGAACGCAGGGGGAAATTTTGCCGGCAGGGGCGCACGTCACGTGCTCCCCCTGTTTCGCCAGGCGCTTCCTGCGCGGAAACATGCAGAATTACGGATGCTCGATCACGACATGGCCGTGGAAGCCGTCCTTCTCGCGCTGGCTGAAGGCGGAGACGATGCCCCAGAAGCGGGCAAGTTGTTCGAGGGTCGGAAGCGTGGCCGGGTCGATATGAACGCGTTTTTTGGCCGGTTTCGGCGCGGTGGCGTTCTCCGGGTCATCGGTCGCTCCGCCCGGGGCCGCGGCCGCCTCGTCGGCGGAAGTGGCGTTGGCAGAGGCTTTTTCGTTGAGGAACGACACGGCCGTATTGGCGATGGCGAGCAGGTAGGGAGGCAATTCGGTGACGCTGATGTCGAAGGAGGCCGGCGGAGCCTTGGCGACGGCGGCGGCGATGGCGGGGCGTTTCCAGAACGGGTCGGCGGCTCCGGCGGCGTCCTTGCCGGCGGCGATCGCGGTCAGGGAGGCTTCGAGGGGCGCGGCGTCGCCGACATTGATCAGCAACCAGTCGCCGGTGATGGCGTAATGCACGCCGCGGGGCGCAGTGACGCCGCCGGCGCCGGGCAGGGCGAGACTGGAGACGGTGACCCCGGCGAACTCGCGCCGGGTGAGTTGCGAGGAGAACGAGGCGAGCACGGTTTTTTTCAGGGCTTCGATGGCCCGGGTGAAGGCGGCCGGATCGGCGAGCGAGAGCGCGTAGAGCTGGTTGGCGTTTTCCAGCGAGGCCGTGGTGCCGGCGGCGGGCCGGGCGATGCCGCTGAGGTAACGGGTGCCGAGGCTGCCGATGAGGTCTTTCTTGAGGTCGATGCCGGCGGCCTGGTTGAGTTGTCCGATGTAGCCCTGGGCCATGCCGTGAACCATCGGGTGAAGGCTGGCGACGAGTTCCTCGAGCGCAGCCCAGGCGCGGGGAAAATTGAAGTTGCCGGTGCTGGCCTGGTAGAAGCTGGCGGGCGCCCAGTCGGGCAGGGTGACGGGACCGTCTTCCCAGGCGAGGAGGCTGAGGAGGCCGCGCTGTTCGCTGAAGGCGAGGACGCTGTCGATGCGGGTGGCTTCCTTGCCGATGGCGGCGGCGAGGCCGACGTGGCGGACGGCGTCGAGGCCGAGGGCGTTGAGGAGATGGGTGGCGGGCACGCCGAGCATGCCGGCGGCGGGGTCCTGGCCGGACGCACCGAGCGCGGCGACGGCGGCGTTGATCCGGGTGTAAACGGCCTGCCAGTTGAGAAAGGCCACAAAACCGGCCCCGGGCGTGCCGGCGGCGATGGCGGCATAATCGGGGCGCGTGGTGATGTTCTTGTCGAATCCGCCGGCGTCGAGCTGGCCGAGGACGGCTTGCAGCGAAGGGAGGTGACCCGAGGCGAGGAAGACGCCGTTGCTGATGGCGTAGCTGACCGACGGAATCTCCCGGGTGGTGTCGGCGTCGGCATCCTTGTCGACGAAAGTGACGGTGTGGAGAGTCACGCTGCCGGTCTGGCTGGTGGAGGTTTTGAGGTTGCCGGTCTTTTCGCCTTCCTTGCGGGCGGCATCGAGGATGGCAGCGAGCCGCCCGGCCTTGTCGCCGGTGCGGAAAGCGACGATGACGCGGGGGCTGTTGAACTCGTTGGAGAGGGCCTTGCCAACGGCCGCGTCAGAGGAGGAAGGGAGGGGGATTTCGGAGTCGGGGACGAAAAGAACGGCGTCGCCGGTGGCGCATTCGAGAAGTTCAGGAAGCGAGGCGCCGGTGATGGTTTTCACCTTGGCGTCGAGATCCTTGAGGAAGGTAAATTCCCTGCGGATTTCGCCGAAGCTCTTGTCCCACATCGGATCGGCGAGCCCGTGGTACCACGGGCTGTTGGCGAGGCTCTGCGAAAAGGCCGGCACATCGGCGATGCTCGCGACGAAAAAAGCATTGTCCGGCACCAGGCGGACGAGCGGAGCCGATCCGGTGGCGGAATCGGGAGCGGCAAGGAGAGCGGTGGCCCCCAGGACCAGAGCCGGAAGCAGACAATGTAAGGGTTTCATAAGTGGATGAACGGCCCACAAAAAAGATATCGGCACGCTTCGCCAAGCGAGGAACGGCGGTGGAGGGCCGCTTATTTGATCTCCTTATGCAATCGGATGGCAGAAAAAGGTGAGCGGGTGAATGTCGCGAGAAGGCGGCCGGACGAGCAGGAATGGCCGCGAAGGGGCGCAAAAATCCTGATGCGCATGGAGCCTTCCATTGCGCTTGTAAGCGCGCGGAAGATTCTCGCCGGGCAGAAATATTTTTGCGTCCCTTCGGCGGCTATTCCGGTTTGGGTCGCGGGCAGTGATTGGTCAGGGGTATCAGACGCGAGGAGGATTTTCGGACGTAACCGTTGGACTCTCCGGCCGGGACTGTTTTCCTGACGTGACCACGTCCGGCCCATATGCGTCACTTCATCTGTTCTTGCGGTAACACGCTGTTTTTCGAAAACACCACCTGTCTCCAGTGCGGGCTGGACGTCGGGTATGACCCGGTGGGTGCGCGGATGGTCGCGCTGGCCCCTCAAGACGGAGTGGTCCGGTGCCGGAACGGGCAGGACTACGGGGCGTGCAACTGGCTGGCGGTCGGCAACGGCGAGGTTTTTTGCAAATCCTGCCGGCTCAACCGGACCGTTCCCGACCTGGGGTTTCCGGGCAATCGCGACGCGTGGAAACGCGTGGAGTCGGCCAAGCGCCGGGTGCTCTACACGCTGTTTCAGCTAGGCATCGATCCGCCCCGGTGGATCGACGATGCGGGGCGCGGGCTGGCGTTCGACATTCTTGCGCCGGTGGACAGCACGCCGGTGCTCACGGGGTATGCGAACGGCGTCATCACGCTGAATCTCAACGAAGCGGACAGCGCGGAGCGGGAGCGCCGTCGCAACCAGCTGGCCGAGCCCTACCGCACGCTGGTGGGACATTTCCGTCACGAATCCGCCCACTATGTCTGGCAGCAGTTTTTTGGCTGGAAGGCGGAGGGCGACGTGGCGCTGCAGGCCTTTCGCGAGCTTTTTGGCGACGAGCGCGCCGACTACGCGGCGGCGTTGCAGCATTATTATTCGTACGGAGCGCCTCCGGGGTGGGAGACGGAGTTCATTTCCGGCTACGCCACCGCCCATCCGCACGAGGACTGGGCGGAGTGCTGGGCGCACTACCTGCACGTGACGGACGGCACGGAGACGGCGGCGGATTTCGGGCTCAACAGCAAGGCGGTGCCGATTCCCTTCACCCGTTTCCCGCCGGAGGCCGCGGACCTGCCGCTGGGACTGAGCCTGGAGGCGGGCGAGAAAAAACGCTTCATGGAGGTGCTGCACTCGTGGGCGAAGCTGTCGCCTGCGCTCAACGAAGTCGCCGCCAGCATCGGCCAGGACACGCTCTATCCGTTCATTTTTTCCCTCAAGGTCGTCAGGAAACTGTGCTTCATCCACTGGATGGTCCTGGGCTGGAAGCAGGTGAATGGAACGATGTGAACGGAAGGACCCGAGGGCAGCATGATCGCCCGGACGGTGTTTTCGGAACCGGAACGCGATGCGGAGCGCTCCCGGGTGGCTGCGCGGTTCAGCGGCCCTTGTGTTTTCGTGTCATGGCCGCCTTTTTGGCCGCGCGTGAACGGACGGGATCCGGTCTGGCCTTGCCCTGGCCCACGGCCTTGTCGCGCTGTGCTTTTTTGCGCGTGGCGCCGGAGGCCGTGCCTTTCTTCGGGCTCTTCAGCTTGACTCCGGCCCGGCGCGCTTCGGAAAGACCAATGGCAATGGCTTGCTTGCGTGATTTGATATCAGGATCGCCCCGTTCGTAGCGTTTCATTTCCTCGTGGACGAATTCTCCTGCCTGGGTGGAGGGTTTTTTCCCTTCCCGAGCTTTCCGGCTCGCTCTCTTGATGGTGGTTTGGGTCGGCATGGTGGTGGCGGGTTGGACAGACAGCAGCCAGCCTTCGGATTCCGGGTCGGGTCGGTTCTGACCTCGGAGCGGGCTCCGGTCCGGCGCTGTCGGATGGTTTCCGGCCTTCACCTTATACCATGACTCCTTCAGCCGCCATCCGTGCAAACCCGTGTTCGCCTATGGGAGGAAATACGGCAGGCGGAACTCGGGCAAAAAGGATCGGGCGAAGAGGCAAGGGCCGTTTTTCAACCAGTCGATATTCGGGAAAGTTGTCGGCGGGGCAGCCGCAGAATCAGGGTGCAAGCCATGCAATTCGAATCCGGGCTCGCTACATTGTCCGTCAGGAAAGTCAGGGAAACCCTTGCGCATCCACCGGCGGTCATTGCGCTGACCGAGGCGGATTACGCCTTGTTTTTTCCCGGAGCGGCGCGCGCTCGTCTGGAGGCATTGCTGCCCGGGCGGCAACGTTGGGAGGCCGGCCTGACGGGCGAGGCCTGGCCAGAGTGGCTGCGGTCGGAGCAGATCGGGATTGTCGTCAGCGGGTGGTCCACACCGCGACTGCCGGAAAGGACGGATGCGTTGCGTTCGGTTTGTCATGTGGGTGGCTCGGTGCGGGATGTGGTTCCCCGTTCGTTGCTGGAACAGGGGGTCGTGGTGACGAACTGGGGTTCGCTCGCCAGTCGCAGCGTAGCGGAGGCAGCCCTGCACCTGACGCTGTGCGCCTTGCGTCGCACGCCGCATTACCTGGACCTGATGGCCGGGAATGGCGGCGGGTGGTCGGCCAGGCCGCACGGCACCCGCAGCCTCTATGGCCGGCGGGTGGGGATCCATGGACTGGGTGCGGTCGCGAGATCGCTCATACCGCTGTTGCAGCCCTTCGGCTGCCGGATTTCGGCTTGCAGCGAGGGGGCGCCGGCACGGATTTGCGACGAATTGGGAGTGCGGCGGGCGGCGTCGCTGGACGAGCTTTTTTCGGGAAGCGAAATCCTGATCGAGGCGGAAGGCCTGACTCCGGCATCGCGCGGCAGCGTGGACGAGCGCAGGTTGCGGTTGTTGCCGGCAGGGGCTGTCTTCGTGAACGTGGCACGGGGAGGGCTGGTGGCGGACGAGGCGGCGCTGGCCCGCGTCGCGGCAGAACGCGGGCTGCGCCTGGCGCTCGACGTCTATGCGCAGGAGCCGCTGCCGGCGGAATCGCCGCTGCGCCGGCTGCCGGAGGCATTTTTACAGCCGCACATTGCCGGACCGACCGACGACGAGGCCGCGCGATGCGGCAAGAGGTTGTGCGATAATCTGGTCCGCGTGCTCGCTGGCGAGACGCCGCCCGACATCGTGTCGCTCGCCGCTTACGACCGGTCCACGTGAGAAGCGAGACGGATGTATCCGGAGGTGACGGCTTCCGCCGGCCGGATGCAGGTCGCCACCGGAGCGCGGCGGGATCCCTGACGTCACGGGCTGACCAGCGAAGTGCAGGAGCGTCCGTCACGCCAGACACCGCGTATCAGGTGAAGCTCGGGCTGGCGTCCGGCGTGGGCGTCAGCGAACGTTTCGGCGCGGGAGACGAGGAGTTCGGCCGCGCGGCGGCCCACTTCGGCAGGACACTCGTCGATGCCGGCGTAGAAGCCATCGGGTTCGGGCAGGGACGCGAGCGCGAGAGAAACTTTTGCGGGCACGGGTACGTCGAGCTTGTGTATCAGCTGCGGGATGATGCCGGGAGCGGTGAGGAGAGCCGTGGGCTGTTCGCGTTCGAGCCAGGCATGCAGGGAGTGCTCGTCGGGTTCGTCTTCGAGATAGGGCGAGAGGCGATCGGCGGCGGGCAGGGTCGTCTGATAGAGAAGAAAGGCGGCCAGGTAGATGCCGTTCAGGCGGTCGTTGAGGGATCGGGGAACGGCGAAGCCGATATGGCGGTGTCCGCGGGCGGAGAGTTGTTCGATGACATCGAGAATGGTGCCGTAACGGTTGACCGCTACGGCGTGGAGCGAGGTGTGCCGGAGCGCGAAGCCGAGAGTCACGCCGGGAATGCTGCCGAGGTCGCAGTTGAGCATGGGATCCTCGGGCGTGGCGGGGCAGAGGAAGGCGCCGCGGATGCCGCGGTTGCGAAGAATGGCGGGCAACCGTTCCACACCGCGGGGATAGTCTTTCAGGTCGAAAGGACAGACGCGGTAACCGAAGTTGCGGGCGACGGTGCCGGCTCCGTCAAGGTAGGCGAGGTTTTCGGGACACTGGCGCCAGCTGGAGTCGGGCGGCGACTGGACGATCCAGGCGAATTCTCCCTGATAGGCGGGTGTTTCGCGTCCCTTGCGATAGGAGGCGAGCGCGGCCAGCATGGGGTCGCGTTCGTAACCGAGTTCACGGGCCACCTGCATGACCTGTTCGCGCGTCCTGGTGTTGACCTTGGAGCTTTTGCTCAAGGCAAGGCTGACGGTGGAAAAGTGCAGGCGGGCGGCCCTGGCGACATCTCTTTGTGTAATGCGTTGAGGCATCGGATCGGAAATCGGGCGTGGTGGTTGGTGCGAACTGGAAACAGGATTGTCCAAAAAACTCGTAACGCCACGACTTCATCGCTTACACGGGTGAGTAAATGCTCTCTCCTCGCATAACCCAGAAAGACATTGCCCTCAAGACGGGCGTCAACCGCGCTACGGTTTCTCTCGCATTCAGGAGCCACCCGAGCATTCCGGCCGCCACCCGCGAGCGCATCCTGCGGATCGCCGACGAACTCGGCTACATGCCCGACCCCATGCTGACGGCTCTCGCGCAGTATCGTCATCACCGTCGTCCCGCCGCCTTTCACGGAACACTTGCCTGGCTGGTTTGCCTGCACCCGGAGTATGACTGGAAACGCTCTCCGCATTATCTCGACTACTACACCGGAGCGTCACAACGGGCCGTGCGCCACGGCTTCAAGCTGGAGGTGGTGGAGTTCGACCCCGCCGGGATGAATGTCGGCCGCATGGCGTCCATTCTGCGCGCCCGCAATATTGGCGGCATCCTTCTTTGTCCGCAGCCCACCGCCCATGCGGTGATGGATTTTCCCTGGGAACACTTTGCCGCCGTGACTTTCGGCTACACGCTTTCCCGGCCGGCGATGCACACCGTGACCGCCGCCCACTACCGTTCGGTCCGCCAGACCATCGCCGAGCTCTGTCATCGCGGTTACACGCGTATCGGCGTGGCGATCAACGATAACGTGGACAGACGCTGTGACGACACTTACCGGGCTGGCTTCCTGATCTCCCGGTCGCTCGGCTCACCGGATCTCTTTTGCGAGCCTTTCCATCAAACACTCGATATCATCGAAACGCCGGCTCCGTTTCTGGCATGGATCCGGAAAGCAAAACCCGATGCAATTCTGACCACCGAGTTTCGCACCTTTCCTCTTGTGCGCTCGGCCGGCTTTCGTGTCCCGGCAGATATCGGCATGGCCTGCGCCAGTTTGCCGACTTCCGAAAGCGGGATGAGCGGCATCGTGGAAAACTCGATACATATCGGCGAAATAGCCGTCGACCAGCTCGTGGCGATGATCAATCGCGGGGAACGCGGCATCCCCGAATATCCGCAGCGGTTGCACGTCGAAGGCAAGTGGCACGAGGGACAAAGTTTGCGGGCGCGACCGGCCTGAGGTTGATCCCGCGGCGGGATGGCGGCGGTTTCCATCGCCGGTGCGGTGAACCAGACGTCCCTCGTATCCGGAATCCCATGGCGCTGGCGGGCGCGACGGTCATTCTGTTTTGAATCTACAACCTATTGGCTGTTAATGAGGTTATGGGTATCGGTTTTTTGTCAATTTGTTGATTTTCAATGAACTGGTCACTCCCGGCACGAGTCCCTGTGATTTCCGTGCAATGGATTCTTTCCCTGGCACTTTTCCCGTGAAGATAGCATCCCCTCGTTCGTGATCCGTTTGGGTGACAGCCGCGTTTCTTGCCGGCGTCATGCAGCCGGGCCTGTATGCGGCCGGGGCGGACGCCCCGGCCGCTCCGAAGGCCAGTACGCGTCGTGATGGCGGGTCGCGCTGATTTTCCGGGAAACACAGAACCGGTCGCCGGCTCCCGGAGAACGGACCCGGAGGAATCGGGTCAGGGGACGACGATCGTGAAGACCTGGGTGCGGCGGTTGGTCGGGTTGCCCTGCTCGCTGGCGGCGGCGGTGACCGTCCAGGTGCCGGAGGCGAGAGGAGTCTGGACGATGACATTGCGGCGATTGCCGGCGTCCATGCCGAAGTGACCGGATGGGTCTTCGAGAGAGAGGTCGATGACGTGGCCAGCGCCGGTGAAGGAGACGTCGAGCCGCGTGACGAGCGTGCCGACAGGAGAAGAGGCGGCAACGGTGAGAGCGGAAAGAGCCGGAGAACCGGTGACGGAATCGAGCACCAGCGGTTGCAGGGCGTCGGAGGAGTAGCCGGGGGAGACGTAGTTGAGGCCGGGAGCATCGGAGCCGGTCAGGCTGGCGTAATCGCGGGTGGTGTAGCTGGGCTCGAGCGGATAACCGTCGGGGCTGGTGGATCGGGTGACGATGCCGGTGACGCCGAGCGCGGCGGGCCACCGGACGGTGGCGTCACCGTCGGTCGAATACGCTCCGACGTCCACGCCGCTGCGGGTATTGCCGGCGCCCGGATGCACGGCGGCCGTCAGTTCGCGGTCAGGACGGGTCTTGAGATAGACGCGATCGAAAAGGACCGGAAAACCGTTGCTGCCCCAGCCGCCGCCGGACTGGTCAGTGGTACCGATATGTAGCGACTGCGAATCATAGTCTTGGGGCCAGACGTTGTTGACGGACATGTTGACGCGGGTCATGACCAGGCCACGCCCTCCCTGTGTATCGAGCTGGTTGCGACTGAGGAGGCAGGAGGCGTTGCTGTCGAGGGTGACACGATAGAAGTACGCGATGTTATGCATGCCTTCGGCCATGGATTCGAAGCCGTCGGCGTGGAGAGGAGAGATCGTCGGGTCGTTGGGCCAGGCATAACCGCCGGTGCCGGTGGCGTCGACGGTGAGGCCGGACGGAAGAGGATTCCAGTTGTCCCAGCGGGTGGCGGTGAAGGAGGAGGCGGTGGTGGGGGAGGCAAGGATGATCCGGTAGGTGCCGGCCAGTGCGGGCCGGGTGGTGGCTCCGACAATCACCCAGTTGGTGCCGGCGGGGAGAGTCAGGGGAGCGGAGGTGTTGAGCGTGACCGTGAAGCCGAGGCCGGAAATGGCGGTGCAGGTGATGGAAGCGATCGGGACGGCAGCACCATGAGCGGTACGGGTGCCGTGAACGCCGGTGATGGAGCAGTTCTGCACAAAGACGTCGGCTCCGGAACCGCTGGTGGTGCCGCAGACATCGATGGCATCCTTTTCCTTGCTGCTGGTCGAGCGGGTCGCGAAGAGATCGACAGGCACGCCATTGACGACGGGGAGGCCGGCAGAGTGATCGGCCTTGAGACCTTCGAGAAAAAGGCTCGCGGTCTGGGCGGTGGGGGCGATGTAGGTGGTGCCAAGATCGCCGCCGATGATGCGGACATGGCGGCCGGAGACGACGCCAAGGTTGCCGGTGCGGGTGACTGTGGGGGAGAGTTGCACGATGACATCCTCGTCCGCGGCGAAGGTGCGGGTATTGAAGCCGGCAGAGGGAGTCCACGTTGTGGGAGCAACCAGCGTGGGCGGGGCATAGCGGAGTTTGTCGGTATACTCCCACTCCGGAAGGGACTCGTCGAAATAGACCGCCATGCCGGTGAAGGTGCTGTTGCCCGGGCAGAGGGTGTAGCGTCCGGCGGCCCAGGTCGTGCTGGCATCGGTGGCGGTCAGAACGGGCGAGGTTGCGCCATTGAGGTAGACAGAGACGGTATCGGACGAAGCGTCGAAGATGACGGTGAACGTATTCCAGGCGGCGGGATTGTAGCTGGTCGAGGCGGGGCTGACGGCGGCCAGGAGGGTGGCGGCGCCGGTGCCGCCGTAGAGGGCGAGCGTGGCGGTGTCGGTGAGGGCCAGCTTGAAGTTGGCAACGGAGGAACCGGTGTGGCTGAAGAGTACGCTCCAGTAATCGCGTCCTGGGGTGTCGGGGCTTTCGAGCGCGGCGAAATCGAAACGGCCGCTGGTGACATTGATGCCGGTGGGTTCGCGCCAGGCCTTGGGATTATTGACCGTGTCATTGTCGGCGAGGTACATGGACTTGAGCCCGCTCAGGGCATAGTCGATGCTGACCAGGGCCTGGGACGTGCCGCCGAGGTTGGTGACTGTCCAGCCGCCCTGTCCGTTGAGATTGCCGACGGCAAGGGATTCGAAGCTGTCGAAGGGAATCGGTGTCTGGGAACGGAGGGAAGCAGGCGACGCCAGCCAGAGTCCGAACGCGCCGAGGAGGCAGATGCAGGTTTTCATGCGAGTCCAACGATTGCGGATGATTGACCGTCGGACGCACCGGCGCCCGGCAGGCAGGGGAAAGGGACATCGCAGAGTCCGGTCAGGCGAGGCAAGGAACCTTCATCCAGTTGAAATTCCGGATCCTCGCGACGGGACACCGCTGGCGACGGCGCCGGCACACCGGAGGAAATCCCGGAGTGAAGGGAAATCCGGATACAGGGTGCCCGGTTGCAGCTCAGATACCGGGGACGCGGGCCAGTTCGGACGGGGTGACGAAACGGGCCTCGTGGGCGACGAGAAAGTCGATGATGCGAACGAAATTTTCGAAACGGGCATCGTCCCACTGCGCAGGATGCCCCTGGATCACATAGTAGCGGCGCGAGGCCGAGGTGGCGGCGTAGCCGGCCGCGAATTTTTCGGGGTTGGGAACGAAGAGCGGATTTTCGATCCCCACGCCCCAGTCGCGGTCGAGGATGACCTTGCCGGCCGGCGCCGTCTTGTCGCCATAAAGCCATACGGTGATGTCGGAATCTTCGGCGAGGACGCGGCTCGTCGCCTCGTCGGTGACATTGAAGGGAGCGCCGAAAGTGGAGAACGCAAAGCCGAGGCGCTCGCGGGCGAGGCGCTGGCTGAGGGCGAGATGATCACGCTGGTGCTCATAACCGGAGCCCTTGAACTCGTAGACGTCGGCGCCGTTATCTTTCCATTGCCGGTGATCGTGACCGTGATACCAGAATTCGACGAGACCGCTGGCCTGGCATTCCTTGATCCAGGAGAAGTAGGCCGGGTTGTCGGCTTCGAACGATTGGGCAATGATACCGATGCCCGACTTGATGCCGCGTTCGCGCAGGAAGGAGACAAATTTGGCCCAGCGCGGATGGACGCCGCGGGGAATGGCGCGCAAGTCATCGGCCTTGATAACGACATACAGGCCGCGGGCGCCATCGCTCCCGGCCGCAACCGGCGCGGGGGCGGGGAGGGGCGGCGCTGTATCTCCGTCGGCTCCGCCGAGGTCGACAAGCTCGATGTCATCGAAGTCGATCACGCCTTCCTGTCTCGCATAGGTGTGCAGCCAGAGTGCAATGGTGGCAACTCCGGCCGGAGCGGCGACCGTGAGTTCGAAAGGCTGCCACTGGTCTCCGGTATTGGAAACCTGGGCGTGGGCAACCCCGGGATCGCCGACCATTTTGCCGGCGGAGTCCAGAAAACGAACGGTAATGCCTCCGTAAGTACCGGGAGAATGTGTGCGGGCCCAGAAGGCAACTTTGTAGCGGTGACCGGGAGCGGTGGGAAAGTCGCGGCTCATGGCCCGGGGAAAGGCGGTAGCCGAGTTGTCCGTAATGCTGAAACCGGACTTGCCGGTACGGGCGGCGGATTCGTTCACCGTGGCAGTGGTGTCGGGCGGGCTGACGAAGCGCCAGCCGAGGTCACCTTCTTCAAAGCCCCCGTTTTCGAGGATGTTTGCCGGCGCCGGTCCGGCGGCGTGGAGCGTGACAGGCAGAATGCCGGGCGCGGCAAGGAGCGTGGAGAGAAGCAGCAGGGACAATGTGGTTTTCATGTGTAAGACGGCGGAGGCCGGGATGCGTCAGGGACGGGGTTGCACGATGAGGCGGGCAGGGGGGGCCTCGACCCGGCCCAGCGGATTTTCCAGGGAGACGGTGTAGTTGCCGGCATCGGCAGGCGTGACCGCGGGCAGCACGAGTTCGAGGCCGTGCGAACCCGGCACGTCCGCACCGTCCTTGCGCCAGCGGACGACGGGGGCGGGCTCGCCGCCGCCGAGAACGCGCAGAACAACTTTTTCGCCGGCGACGGCCGTGCGATCAGCCGGCGGAGTGTCGATTGCGGGAGCGGAATCATAACACTGAAGACGTTCGAAAATGTCGCGGGTGAAATTGAAACCCATCTTGCCCCCGGGCGCGGCGCCCTGGAAAGAAGGTTTGCCGTTTTTCTTCCCGTGCCAGCCGACCTTCATCTTGTAGAGAAGATCGGAACCGCCGACGAACATGGCGGCATGCAGCCGGTTGGCCTCGTCGGTAGGCTGTACGGGCCAGGTGCCGAGCGCCTGCATGGTGGCGCGGGTGAGCACTTCGTTGAAAAAGCCCTCGTAAACATAACCGGCATCGCTGCGCACACCGCCGGCATCCCAGGATATGAATTCATAACCCATGCCCCAGCGACCTTCGAACGGGCTGCGGGAGCCATCGGCGAGGCGGGCGGTAAGGGTATCATCGATACGGAATTCACTGATAACGATGTAGGGCCACATCCGGTACACAAGGGCCGAGAGGAGGGCCATCGGGTCGTAGGGCACACGGGTTTTTCCAAGGATATCACCGCGGAACCAGGGATCGAGGTCGGCGGGACGTTCGAGCAACTGGTAGACGAAGGGCGGACGCATGCCGGCGGCGTAGCCTCCGCCGGTGTCATGGCCGCCGGTTTCGAGGAGCTTGCGTCCGGCCATTTCCCAGCAACCGACGATATGACGGAAGCCAAGACGACGCAGTTCGGCGAGCCAGTGTTCGTAATCGAAGGCAGCGAGCTCGGCGTTGACCGCATCGGCGCCCCCGAAGTAGTGCCAGGCGGCGATCATCACACCGACGTAACCTTCGACGTGGTTCGGGTTCCATGACTTGCCCCAGGATTCGGCCTGGGGGATGTCGCGCTTGATCCAGGCGCCGGCGTTGTGGCAATAGTTGCCGGCGGCGGCGAGGGCGCGCATCAACCAGTCGCAGCGTTCATGTTCATCAGCCGAGAGACGGTCCCAAAGCGCGGGTGTGCGGCGCACGAGGGCGAGGGTCTGGGCGAGGGGATTGTCCGCCCAGCCGGCGATGACGCCGCGCGCCATGGGTTCATTGCCGCCGGCGATGACATGGCGGACATGCTCGAGGGCACGGTCGGCCGGCACGGTGCCGTCGGTGGCGCGGGCGGCGGGATCGAGGCGGGCGACGAGGGCGAGATAATACATCGCGCGGCTGGTGTGCAGGGTATTCCATGTGCCGAACTCGGTATCCACTTTCGGGCCATAGCCCCAGCGGGCGAGGTCGCAGGCGACGGCCTCGTCGATCACCGCCGGGCTGAACGCCGGGGCAGCGGGGAGAGCGGAGGAGGCGAGAAGAATGGAGAGGAGCACGGGAAGCAGACGAGACAGGCGAAGAAACGGCATCGGGTCACAACGTGTCGCGAGCGGACAAAGAGACAAGAGGGCGGATTTTCAACCAGTCGATATCCGGGCAGGACCGGTTCCGGCGCATGATTCGCGACCGCATTTCTCGCCCGGTATGCAGGTGACGGCGCGATCCCGCCGATTTCAACTTGTCGATGAAAGGGCGGGTGGCGCGCCTGTATTTCCCGGCCATTTTACCCCTGTCAGATGAATTGCCCCATCTGCAATCAACCAAACGTAACGTCAAACATCCCAGTGTCATGATCAAGATCGCACGCCTTCTCGCGGCCGTTTTCGGCCTCGCTTCCGTCACCTTTGTTCACGCTCAGGTTACCGTCATCGCCTACGGTGGCAACAGTCCGACAACGGGCAACAGTGACTATGTCACCGCCAGCCAGAGTTTCCAGCGCACGACCACCAATCTTGCGCCAGGTGATTTCCGCACATCGTTCACCGATACCGCGCCCCTGAACCCGTCCTCCGGGTATCTGGGACCGCGGTTTTATGGCGGTTTCGAGATCCTTACCTCCAACACGACAGGTACGGGCAATGTTGGCATCATTGGCGGGCAGCGTGTCGTCCAGAGCACGCCCGACAGTATCCAGGTCGTCAGCGCATTCACAACGGTATGGCCCACCTCGACCACAGCCAGTCTCGCCGGTTACCTGCTCTTCCGGCAGGAAGACTGGCGCGACACGGCCGGAGGCGCCTCGCCCCTGAGCAGCGGAGGCGTCACTATCAGTTCGCTGACAGCCACCTACTCGATCGTGACCGGCAACAGCAGCTATACCAATGGCACGACCACCCGCTGGATCGTGCAGGATGCCAGCGGTCAATACTACATCTCCCAGGCATCCACCACGCCCGACCTGGAGCTGGTTACAACCGCTACGCAGAATGTGGCCGATACCAGCTGGGCGGCCATCACTCCGGCCACCAGCGGAAGCCTCAATCTCGATCTCGGTTCGCTCAATTATTCCGTAACGGGCACGGCCATGATGGCAGCCTCCGTGACTGCCGCGGGCTTGTACTTCGAAAACGACGCCTTCAGTGGCAGCGGAACTGCTTCCTCGCAATGGTTGTTCCAGCTCAACTCGCTGGGTCTGACGGCCACCGCAGCCATTCCCGAGTCCGCGACCGTCAGCCTGCTCTGCGCCGTCGGAGGGCTGATTTTTGCTGCGGTGCGTCGCTACTGCCGGCCCGTGATCTGCTAACCCGCCGTCCTGTGGTTTCACTTATGCCAATCTTCATACATCCGTCCCTGCGGCGCCCGCGGTGCCGGGCCTTCACCCTGATCGAGCTGCTTGTCGTCATCGTGATTATCGGCGTGCTGGCTGCCATTATTCTTCCGGTTCTCGGCTCGGTCCGTCAGCAGGCCCGCATCATAAAATCTCTCTCGAACCTTCGGCAGATTGCTCTCGGGCAGCAACTTTTCGCCAACGCCAACAACGATTACTTTGCTCCCGGCCAATATGATAACTACAACGGGGCGTCGGTGACGTACTGGATGGATTATCTGGACGCCTACATCGATACAGATCGTCCTCAGGGAGAACGTGCGGAAGTTTATCAGGATCCTGCTGCGCTCAAAGGCTCGGCAGCCAATCCGCCCACCTATGCGTTGATCCACTATTCCATGAACCAGGCGGTCGTAGGAAGTCGTCAGGATGCTGACACCGGCGTACGGACCTCGGCCTTTTCCGGACGACCGGTCGTCCCGGCGAGCCAGATTGAGCGTCCCAGCCAGACCATTCTTGTGGTCACCGGTGTTCAGGATCCCGTCAATGGCAACGCCGCTGCCTCGATATACGGAAATGGTATCAATTTTAATACGACAGATCTCGAAACCCTCATTCCCTCGGCCACGGTGGACATGGGGACGGATTCGTTCGGTGGCATTGCCTATCGGTTGAAAGATTCAGCCGGAGCAGGAATGGTTGACTGTAGCGTCCGGAAATTCAAGCGCGGCACGATCACCTACGGCAATCTTCTCCCCTGGTGACAGCCAAAATCCCGAGGAAAGCGTTCTCCGATCCCGTTCCTCCGGCTCAGGGACTCCATGACAGGCTTCCGTTTCCCGGTATTCCTTTGCTGGCTACGGTTGACATTCTGGTGGCTGGCGGCGGCTCCGCAGGTTGTTGCGCCGCCATTGCCGCCGGGAGGCTGGCGCCGGGTCCGTCATGCTGATCGAACGCTACGGTTTTGCCGGAGGCACGAGCACCCGGATGCCCGATACTTTCTACGGTTTTTTCACGCCCGGAGAAACCGCGCGCAAGGTTGTCGGAGGCATCACCGGTGCCGTTGTTTTCCCCGGACACCCCGGTACCTGAACCAGAACAGGGCAGACAGGACGGTGAGGCCGCAAACGGTTCCGGCATGGGCGGCTTCCGGAATGGGGGTGGCAATCGTCACGTTGTCCACGTAGAAGCTTCCCTGCGACGCGCCGACCAGTCCGGTCTGCACCTGAAAGCGGTCGATGCCGTTGACGCTGGCGAGCGCGCTCAATCCGCTCATGACGATGCTGCCGTTGATATAGATATCGTATTTGTCGGTTTCGAAATCGAGGACCAGCTTGAGGTCGTAGGTGGTGCCCGAGGTGTAGGACGCCAGCGTGGTCCAGGCATTGGTAGCCGATTCGTACTGGATCTGGCCGGTTGTCTGATAGAAGCGGATACGGGCTACGTTGGTGAATCCTTCCCGCACGGCGATGAAGCCGCTGAAAGAAGAGTCGTTGACCGGGCGTATCAGCGCAGAGACTTCGATTCTGGAACCGGTGCCTGCTGTATTGGCAAAGGAGGCCACCAGGCTGCCGCTCGCCGAGGCGTCGCTGTCGGAAAGCGCCGCGGTATAGCTGCCATCGAGGAGGGTGCCGGTCTGAACCGTCGTCTGGGTGGTGCCACCGTTTTGGGTAACGGTCCAGACCGGTGTCTGGCCCGCGGGGCTGCTGAAATTGCCGGACTCGAAATCGTCGGAAAAAACGACCGTCTGGGCGAACGCCCCCTGGGAGGCGGCGAAGAGGGTCGTGAAGAGGAAGGCAATGCTGTATGATTTTATGTTTTTCATGGGAGATGCGGATTGCTGGCTGGTGTGAGGGAAAGAAGGCAGAAGTGATTTTCCGGAGGTGATGTTATCTGTCCTGCGTCTGTCCGGCCAGGACGCTCTTGCCTCGCCTGACGGACGATTTTACCGCACGGGCGAGAGGAGGGATGCCCGGCGACGGAAACGCCCTCCGTGCATCAGTCGCCGGGCGGTGTTTCCGGAGTGACGGCGACTTCGACGGAGCAGGCGCTTTCGCCGGCGGCATTTGTCGCCGAGACCACGTAATGGCGCGCTTCTCCGTTGGTCAGCCCGGTATGCGTATAGCCGGTTCCGGGAATGTCCGCCGCGACCAGGGTGTAGGGACCGCCGGAGGAGGGGGAGGTCCTCAACGTGTAGCTGGTGGCGCCGGGTGCGGCGGTCCATGTCAGCAGGGCTTCGTGATCCCCGGCCTGGGCGGCGAGGTGTTGCGGGACAGACGGGCGAGGGCTGATCGTCGCGTCGGTAAAACGGAGCTGCTCCAGGCGGACGTTGTCGATCGTCCAGTCCACCTGCGAGGAAGCGATCACGCCGGTGCGGAATTCGATCCGGTCGATTCCCCGGGCGGTGTTTCCCTCGAGCGGAAGGTTGGTGGCGGAGCTTCCGTTGGACGCGAAGACACTGAAGGTGCCTTCCGCTTCGTTAAGCAGGATGTCGTAACGGATGATCGTCCCCGGCCCGTAGGTGCCGAACGTGGTCCATGACGGACCGGTCTGGAGATTGCCCGACTGAAAGCGCAGGCGCAGGCGAACGTCGCCCAGGCCGTTGCGCAGGATCACCAGATTGTTGTTCGGCTGTGCGCCGACATGGGTCGTCCTCGCCTCGAAGGTGAGCCGGTAAAGTCCGTCGCCGGACGTCCGCGGGGGCAGGGCGAGCAGGTATTCGCTGCCGGAGGACGAGTGATCCTGCAGGTGCGCGGA
This sequence comes from Opitutaceae bacterium TAV5, assembly GCA_000242935.3. Lineage (NCBI taxonomy): Bacteria > Pseudomonadati > Verrucomicrobiota > Opitutia > Opitutales > Opitutaceae > Opitutaceae bacterium TAV5. The sequence goes on along the minus strand of CP007053.1, from coordinate 6,570,823 downwards.
GCATGCGCCGGAAAGAGGATCGGTCGTCCCGATTGTCGTCCCGGTGCTCGCGATCCACGAAACGCCGGCTCCCTGCGGAGCGGAAGACGTTCCGGACTCGAAAGAATCGGCCAGCAAGGACCAGGCTGTATCCACAGATACATTATCCAGATACCAGTTTACCCGGGAAGCGGCCACCACTCCGCTGGAAAAGGCGAGCCGGTTGAAGCCGGCTGCCGGGTTGCCTTCGATGGGGATGTTCATGATGCCGGAGCCGTTGTTCACGAGGATGCCGCCGGTGCCGGCGCTTTCGTCGAGGATCAGGGTGTAGACGAGGGTTTCGCCGGGCAGGTAGGTGCCGAAGTCTGTCCAGGCGGGGCCATATTGCAGGCGACCCTGGCGCCAGCGCAGGCGGAGCCGGATGTCGCCCGTGCCGTTGCGGACGGCGAGCCAGTTGTTGTTGTCGGCATTTTCCACATGGTGGGTCGCCGCGATGAAGCGGATCACGGTGGTTTCGTCGGCGGGCGGCGGAGTGAAGGATGCCACAAGGGACTCGCTCGATGTTGTGTCGAGGTCAGAGATGAGCGCCGACGTCGTCCGGTCGAGCGCTTCAGGGCCACTCACACTCGTCACGCCGGTGGTGCTCGAGCGGGTCCACGAGACGCCCGCCCCTTGGGGAGAGGCAAAGGCGCCGGATTCGAAGGCGTCGTTGAAGACGGGCAGGGACGACACCTGTTTGTAGACATGGCCGGCCTGGGCCGCGAGCGCGGAGCCGGTTGTCAGGAACGAAAGGTCGTGCAGGTCGAGCACCGCATGGCCGGGATCGACAGCCACGTTTCCGTCGAGCAAGGCGAAAATGGCCCAGCTTCCGTCGGCCTTTTGCCAGCGTGCGCCGAGGCCGCCCGGCAGTACCTCCGGCATGCCCTGCATGCGGTCAGACGCGCTGTTGTACATGAAGTTGGTAAGCCTGATCTGCTCCAGTTCCGTGGCGGTGAAATTGGCCCAGAGAGGGTTGGCAACATCGATCCGGGTTTTGAGCGCGAGCGGGCAGCGCCAGGAGGAAAGGCCGTAATAAGGCACGCCGCTGATATCCGATCCGATGGAAACCGGCGTGCCCGTTCCGCCGGTGATGTACTTGTCCTTGTCGAGATAGAAGCCGGAGTTGAACGCACGCCATTCCCCGCCGTTGCTGTAGCCGGCCAGGCGGCCGGCATTGAGCGCCGAGGAGGTGAGGCCGAGAGGGGACATGCCCTCGATGTAGATGCCGAAGCCCATGTCCTCCAGTTGTTGTTGCAGCAGCAGAGAGCCCGGCATCTGGGAAATCGTCGCGGCTCCGTTGTCGTGCACGGACTCGATGCCGTAGTTGTGGTAGGAATCCAGCCAGAGCCCGTCCAGGCCGGCGTCGCGAACCGGTTGCAGGCGGGCGAGGATGTAATCGCGCAGCGTTTCGTTCGTGGTATCGAGGGGGACCAGCAGGTCGGTCACATCCCGGGCCGACCGCGAGGCCCATTCCGGATGGGTGGCGAGGAGCGTGGAAATGTCGGAAAGATGCACAAACGGAAACCAGGCGTACACCTCGATGCCGAGGCGGTGGGCCTCCGCGCACAGGTCGGCCAGCGCCTGCAATCCGCTGCCTGGCGAGCCGTCTCCCCACGCGTCGGAAACGATCCAGTCGTCGACCGACAGGGCGGAGCGGCCCGGCACGCTGTTCCACATCGAATAAAACCAGATGCGTTTGAAGCCGAGCCGGGCCACGGTCGGCAGCATCGAGCGGAAACGCGCGAAGCGGGGATTGCCCCACAGGAACGGCTTCGGCTCGGGCAACCGGTAGGCCAGCAGGCTCCGGTAGTGTTCGTCGACATGATTCCCCACCTCCAGGCAATCCTGCTGCAGGTTTGGCGGAGCGGTCGGGGTGAGGTCCATCAGCACGTTTTTCCACGGCGTCGAAAGCAGGGGTTGCGCCAGATAATAAAGATCCTGATCGCGAGGGATGCCGCCGTTGGTCAGCGACTTTTTCCCGTTCATGATCAGGCCGGACATGATGTCGTCGAAGTACACCAGCAGAAATCCGGCGCCGGGAATGTGCTGGTAATCGTGGCCCTGCATCTTGCCAAAACGGCTGTGCCGTTCCTCGCCTCCCGAAGCACGAGGTTTCCACGTGTTCAGGCCGGCCGGTCCACCTACCTGGTAATCGAGCGCCTCGTAGACATTGCGGATAAAAAAAGTGCCCGTCACGGGGTTTCCCGAAAGGCACCAGCGAGTCCGTTCGTCGATTTCGCAACCGGGTGCGGTTGGGGTCACCCGATACTGATAACGAAACCCCTCGAACGCATGGCCGGCGATGGACCGGGAGGCGACAGTTTCCATCACCAGGTCAACCGTCACATCGGGACGCCCCGAGGGAGTCAGCCGGATTTGCGTCTGCGTGCCGCCGGGATTCACGGTGGCGGACACCAGCTCGAACTGGGTGTGGTCGACGCCATCGAGGCGAAGCGAGAACGTGAGCAATTCGCCGGCCGGGCTTATCCGCGTCGAACGCCAGAAAAAATCCCGCAACCCGGTCACCTCGTTGCCGCTCCCGACCGTTTCGAGGTGAAAGGAAAGGTTGCCCATCACCCTGTCTCCGGCCCGCAAGGCGGCGGGACCGGGAGAGAAGGCCAGGGCGAGGGCCAGCAGACCGGCCGGGGAAACGACGACGTTGCGCGAAAACGAGGCAAGTCTCGTGAGTAGCGGTATTATAATAGTAACGTGTTTCATTTGCGGGAGACTGAAGCAGGACGAGCGGACGGGGAGACGGGGATGAAGCGGATAACGGGAAGACGGAGCCTCCGGCAAGGTGCGGCGGCATGAGCGGGAGTTTAGGACAAATCCCGGCCGGCTTCCCTGATGATTTTCCTCCGGAACGAGCACGATTTTACCGGACCGGCCAAACAGGCTCGATTTTCCGGATGCTCCTGACATGTATTCGTCGGGTTGTGACAAGACGAAATCATCCCGCTGACATCTGGTTTGAAACGCCCCGGGTTTCCGTCGAGGCGGCGTTTCGGGGAACGGATTTTCCTCTCCTGCAGTGGCAACTCGAAATGATCGAGCGCACCACCGGCCTCCATGCGTCCTTTCACGATCTGATCGGCATCACGTACATCATCCGGGAATTCAGCCTGACCCAGGAGTACCGCAGCCACCATAACCCCTTCTGCGAAGCCCGGAAACGCGGCGATATGTTTCAGAAATGCATTCGCTGCAAATATGTAACGAATTTCATGGCTCGAAAAAAACGGCATGATTTCTGCGGTGTCTGTTATGCCGGGGTGTGGGATTTTGTCTCTCCGGTGTTTTTCGGGGATGTATTCCTGGGAACATTGTTTGTGGGAGGAGCACGCGGGACAACCGACAGCCGACCGGACCATGACAACGCCCTGTTCGGAGAGTTGCCGCCGATGCCGACGCTGAAACCGGAAGAGCTTGGACGCCTGGCGCGGGCGGTGTCCGAGTTCATCGGTTGCTGCCTTCGTTCCCATGGCGTGTCGCCCCAGTTTCTCGATTTGCTGAACCGGAAAAAGGAACGGCTCGATGCGAGGCCCGTGCACTGGCTGGTGCGCATGGCCATCCGTTTCATCGAGGAGCACTACAACGAGCAGCTTTCGCTGTCCCTGATCGGCCGCCACCTGAAAGTGCGTCCGCAGTACCTGTGCCGGATTTTCAGTGAAAACCAGGGCGTCTCGCTGACGCAGTTTATCCACCGGGTGCGGATCTGCCGGGCCAAGGAACTGTTGCTGACCGGCCGGTTCAACGTGACGGAGGTCGCAATGCGCGTCGGGTTCGACGACTCCAGCTACTTCACCCGCATTTTTCACAAGGTGGAGGGCAAGTCTCCATCGGATTTCCTGACGGGCAACGTGTAGGCGCCACTGTGGCATGCGGGACGCTGTATCCCCATGGCAAAATCCTGCTGGAAACGGGGGCAAAACGTCCTTGTGGGCGGCAAGAATTGATGATTTAATAGCCTCATGCAAAAGACGTTGCAATCTGCCAGGTCGACCGGATACGAACATGGCGTCCCCGCCCGTTTTCAGGCTCGCTCCGCATTTACCCTGGTCGAGCTTCTGGTGGTCATCGCCGTGATCGGCATCCTCGCGGCTATCCTCGTACCCACAGCCGCGAAAGTCAGAAAAACCGCCCGCTCCACGCAGTGCCTTTCCAATCTGCGGCAGATCAGCATGGCCGCCATCCTGTTTGCCAACGACCGGAAGGGAAAACTGCCCGACGGGATCGAGCCGGGCGAGACCGGAGTCAAATGGGCGGTCATCATGCGTTATCAGTTGATCGACACCCTGCCACGCAACGCCGGGAAAGACGTATGGTTTTGTCCGGGACAGCCGGTCGTCATCTCCGCTTATTTCTATCCGAATGTAAAATCGTATGGGGCCACCCTTGCGGAGATTCCCCACCCGGCCCGCTTTATCCTCTGGAGAGATCGCGCGGAAAATCCGGCCGTGAATGCCGACACCGAAGGCACGCCGGGATCGTATGGTCCGCACGACATGGCTTTCAACGCCTGTTTTGCCGATGGGCATTCCTCGCGTATCCGGGATCGAAGCACGCTGGTGGAGCTTCTCCAGTCGCCCGAGAAATAGGCCCCCGTCTTTCTTCGCCGATACGCCCGGCGTCGGCCGGCGATTCGCCTCGCCTTGGCCCGTCTCTCTCTTCGAGTACGCATCCTTCGGTTATGGAAGGAAATGCGCTTCGCTATCCGTTTTCATGTCCCGATCCAAACACAACGACCATTCAACCGCTCCCGCCGAATCCGACATCGCGATATTCGGCAGTTCTCCTGGCGCCGTTACGACGGCCGTGCATCTCGCCCGGCGCGGCCTGCGCGTATTCCTCTGCCACAGCGGCGGTTTTCTCGGCGGAAGCGTGACCGCAGGGCTTGCTTCGCTCCCTCCGGAAATGACGGCCGGCCCTGTCGCCGAAATCCCCGACATCGGAGAGCTGCTGGCCAGAGCGCGTCGCCGTGTCGCCGTGTGTGAAGAAAGGGACACGCCGCATCCCGAAGCGTTCAAGATTGTTCTCGATGAATACGCCACCACCGAAGCCAACTTGCGCCTGCGCTTCCATACGCAACCCGTGGCCGTCGCTCTGGACAGCCGGGGAACCTCCATCCGGGCCGTGCAACTGCATTCCAAAAACGGTTTTGAAACCGTCATCGCCAGGGAATTCATCGATGCGAGTACGACCGGCCAAATGGAGCAACTCGTGCGCGACAAATGCCGCTCCCGCCATCGCGGAGTCGGGAAAAACGGATACGACCGGCCGCCCTTGCGCTACTGTGTCGGGAGGGCTACGCTGGGCAACGTGTACCATGTGGCGGCGACGGCGACCCTTGTGCCGTCCTTCAACAGCTTTTCGGTGCATTTTAACGGGAAGGAAGCCCGGCCGGGCACGGCTTTGTCCGTCCGCCAGAAATTTCGGGAAAGCTACCGCCGCACGTCGACCCGGCTTTGGGTTCCTTCCGGATCGGCGGACCTGACCGGAGGCTGCGTCGAACTGGAAGACGGCGGATTGTGGACCGAGCGACGACTGACAATCCGGTTTCTCGCGGAGCGCGGGTCCGCCGCTGCCTGGGAATTCCGGCGTCATCTGGAAACCGCGCTTGGTTTTCTCCGGCGCGAGGTGGCCGGTTTCGAGGATGTTTTTGTTGTCCAGACGGCTTCCGCTCTCTCACATTCCCCCATAAAACCCTGGCGGGTTTCGGGAACAATGAACGCCAGACCGGTGGCGACCGGATTTTCTCCGGAAGCAGATGGCTGCTACCGCTGCAAACGGCTTGTTCCGGCAACAGGTAGCCGGAGTGAAACTGCAGAGGCGTTACCGGCGAAGACACTGCAAGATTTCCGGATACACGAAACACCGGCGATCGCCACAAAACCTGACCGCGCATCCCTGCAATCTCCCGAGGTCAGAAATCTTCACCGTCTGCCGGACGATCTCTGGTGGGACGAATCGACGTCTGTCCTCGTGGAGGGGACCGGCCTTTCACTTCTGTTTGCGCCCCATGTCGAAAAGGCCGTCGGCTCGTTGAAGCCGGAAACCGGTTCGCGGCCGGCAGCCTCCGGGAAGGCAGACAGTCGGGAGAAAATCACCTTTTCGTCCAGCCGTGAAAGCGCAGATTCCGAAGCGACCGGCACGGACGATTTCGATGTGGCGGTGATCGGCGGCGGGCCTTCCGGAGTGGCGGCGGCGGTGGCGGCGGCGCGGCACGGTGCCCGGGTCGTTCTCGTGGAGCAATCGGGCGAACTCGGGGGAAGCGGCAGCACGGGAGGCGTGACCTCGTTTGCCGGGGGGTCGCGGGGCGGCATTTACGAGGAGGTGCTCGATGCGCTGCACCGGCAAGGCTACAAGTTTCCTCCCAACCAGGCCTTCGATCCGGAAGGATTTCGTCTGGTTCTCGATCACCTCGTCCGCGCAGCCGGCGTGGCGGTCCGGTTCGGTTGCGTGCTGTGCTCGGTGGAAACACGGGAACGCATCATTCGCGCCCTCACCGTGTTTCGCGACGGGAAAATGGAGCGGATTCACGCCGCTGTCGTCATCGACTGCTCGGGCGATGGTGATGTCGCCAAGGCCGCCGGCGTGCCGGTATTTCTCGGACGCGAGCAGGACCGGCTTACGCAGCCCTGTTCGCTGATGTATCAGGTCGCGATGGACACCGGTCGTCGGCACCTGAACCTTTTCTGGAAAATCCCACACGGACGTTTTCTCATTAACGCCACCCGGGTGGCGGCCGACGGCACCAACGCCGAACACCTGACCCGCGCCGAGATCGAGGGGCGACGCCAGATGTGGGACCAGATGGATACCCTGAGAAAACATTTCGACTATCGTCTGGTTCAGTCGGGACCGCGTATCGGAATCCGGGAGACACGCCGCATCGAGGGGGAATACACGCTCACGATGGAGGACGTCGTCGCCGGCCGTTATTTTCACGATCACATCGGCAAGTGCGATTATTTCCTCGATATTCACAATCCGACCGGCGCCCGCGGCACAAAGGCCCGTCGCGTGCCCAGCTACGACATCCCGTACCGCAGCCTCGTGCCACGGTGCGTGGACAACCTGCTGGCGGCGGGCCGGTGCATTTCGATGACACACGAGGCGATGTCCTCGCTCCGGGTGATGCCTCCCTGCTTCATTATCGGCCAGGCTGCCGGCACCGCCGCGGCGCTGGCCTTTCGGGCGGGTGTGCCGGTGCGCGAGCTCGATGTGAGATTTCTCCAGTCCGCGCTGATCTCCGACGGGATGGACCTTTCGCATTGAGGGGATGAAAGGCGGGAGGACAGGTTTTCACCTCTCTTTCGCCTTCAGCCCGCTTGTCATGTTTGACGAGGCCTGAGCCGGTAGCTCCGGATACCGAAGGGACCCAGTTCGATCGGGCTTCCGTCGCTTGTGCCCGCAGGGTCGTCGGCAGGCTGTTCCAGCAGATCGCAGGCGCAGAGCGCGAAGCCGGGAACGGCGACCGTCATGCATATCGTATCGCCGCACGTATTGAGCACCCGCAGCATCCAGCCGTCGTCATCGAAAGCACGTTTGATCGCGAGCAGTTGCACGTGCGGGTTGTCGATCAACGGCACCGGCCAGTCCGGCGCTCCGGCACCGGATGTTTTGAGCAACACCGGGACGGCATTGAACGCCGCGGCCTGTCGCAACAACCGGGGAAACGCTTCACGCGACCGGAATCCGCCGGCCAGGGAGTATTCAAAAACATGGTACCCGGGATCGAGGGCGCCCTGCCACGGCATCGGGTAATCCTGTGCATAACGTTCGAGGCAGTGGCCAAAAGCCGGTGAACGCACGAGACTCATGAGAAGCATGCCATTCTCGATCCGTGAAGAAACCGTGCCGCGATTGAAGAGCGCCACGCCCGGCGTATGGGTTGACGCATCACCGCCAGGAAGCGTGGCGAAGAAATCCAGCGCAGGCCAGTCGCCGTTGGGGGACCAGAGGAAATTGTCGGTCATCTCGTAGCGCTCGCGTTCCAGATAGCCGCCGGGGATTCCGTAAACACCACGGTCGGTTTTCGCCTGCGTGGGGAAAGCCACGCGAATCCGGCGGTTGGCGCTTTTCCAGTAAATCTCCGTGATAAAATCGACGCGGGCCACGTGGTCATGCAGGCGTACGGTCTGGGTCCATTCCAGACCGAAGACGGCCGGGTCCGCTTCGCGACCGAAGCGGGCATTGGGCTCAAAGGTTCCGGTAAAAACCGCCTCTTGCACCGACCCTGTCCTGCGCGCGGCGACAAACCGTGTGAATCCGCCCAGCATGGTCCGGGGGCGCTCACGTCCTCTCGTTCCCCACGGGTCGCCCTCGTCCCGCTCCAGAAGCAATTCGTTCGGGCGTATGCCGTTGTGTTTCCCGACGCCGGAGAGCAGGCAGCCTCCCTCCGCCAGGTCGCAGATCGAGGTGAGGCCGTTTTTGTCCCAGGCAATCCCGATGAGCCCGTTATCCATGCGCATTCCCGAAATGGGGACCGGGGAGGAAATCCCGCCTGCCGTCCGAAACAGTCGCGGCCGGTTATCGGGCAAGGAAACGGCGAGGCAGACTTCGCCGGCCGCTGGCGGGCGCAAGGGACTGTCCGCCCGGAGAGCGACCAGGCGCGCGTCGGTCATGAGGGTTGCCGGCACGCGGGCGAAGGCGGTAGCGATCTCGACGCCATGCTCGCCCCTCCAGTTGACGCCGGCTGGATTGCCTTCCGGCAGCATCAGCAGTTGCTCGGATTCGCGTTCGATCGACCATGCGACGAATGCTTCGCCGGACTCCGGACGCGGACCGGCCGCTTCGAGGCAGGCCTGGAAACCGGAGCGGGCAGCGTCCATGAGTTCATCGAAGGCGGGGTCGTTGTGCGTACCGGTGATCGCGTCGTGAAAAAACTGCAACGGCAGCTCCAGCCAGATTCGGGTCAGGTCTCCGGAGGGAAACTCGCGGCGGGCGGCACCGCCTGTCATCGCCTGCAAGGCGGCGCAGGCTTCGGCGGCGAAGAACGCCCGCTCCAGGCGGCGCGCGGCGAGTTTGTGCCGGATGCGCGAAACCCATGTGCCCGCCTGCACGGGATTCCATTCGACATGCGGGCTTACGCTTTCCTCCGGCGGGTTGTCCGTTCGCGCGATTTCGTCGGCGAAAAAGGGAAGAAGGGCTTCGAGGTTGCCCCAGCGGTATTCGTGATCGGGATCGCGGCGGTTGAACTCCTCGACCAGACCGGGAAGCGCGGGATCGGGAAACATCTCCTCCGACTGGCGCCAGATGATCCCGAAGGGCGCGTCCGGTGGCACTTGCACGGGTTTCAGCGGCGGATACGTGTTGAGGGCGAGATTGAAGCCGGTGGCCCGGCATTCGGGGCAGGGTTTCCCGTCGCCGGCGACTTTCCCGGTGCCGAGGCAGTGCGGGCAGGGTTCCTGGTAGCAGTGATCGAAAAATTCGTGAACCCCCGGAAACTCGTCGGCCCGCACGTACACCGTCGATCCGTCCAGCCCGCGCCAATACAGGCGGTCCGGTTTCGAGTAGGAAAAACCGGTCACCCAGAGGATGCCGCACTGCCGGTACAGTTGCGGGAGCTGCGCGGAAGAGCCGAAACCGTCAAAGCGTCCGCCCACCCGGGGCCAGCGACCCTGGACCGTGCGGGCGAAATGCAGCCCCGAGGCAAGGTTGCGCGCGAGTGTCTCGATGCAGCACTGGTTGGTGTCGATGATGGCCTCGCCGCAGCCGATGATCGAAAACCGGTTTTCATCGGCCAGCTTGCGGAGCGCGACGGCCGCGCCGGGCCGGGCTTCGAGATAGGCGCGGACCGACAGGCTCTGTTCGATTTCGAAGCCGGCGCCCTCCTCTGTCGCCTGGCGCAGGCAATGGTCGGCGAGCAATCGTTGCAAGTGTGCGTAAGGCTGGTAACAGCGGCCGGCATGCCGGTAGGCACGCTTCCAGCCACGTCGCCAGACGAGGTCGAAGTGGTTGCGAAGAAAAACAAAGACGGGTTTTCGTTTCATGGTTCGGGAGTGGATCGGAAAAGACTGGAAGACCGGGGCAGGGGAGGGAGCGGCGGGAATGCGGGGCCGCCTAGTGATAGTGCTCGGACTTTTCGCTCAGCGGCTGCAGGATTTTTTTCGAGACAGGCACCATGACGATCGCGAGGCAGGCGAGGGCGGCGAAGGAGAATTTGTATCCGATTTTGTCGCACATAATACCGATCGCAAGCTGTCCGCAGCCCAGCGCGGCGTAGTTGCAGAGAATCTGGATCGTGTAGTGCCCGGCCCGATTCTCGGGCCGGGGGAGGCCGAAAAGCAACGCGTTGAACGCCGCGGAAAAGCAGATGGTAAACGATGCTCCCAATGCGGCGGACACATAAACCGCCAGAGGACTTTTCCAGACGAGGATCGGCAGCATCGTGAGGGCAAAACTCACCGGCAGAAAGAGCAGCGCCCGCTTCGGGCTGTACCTGTCGATCATCCTCCCGATTTTCGCGCCGAGCAGGATCTGCGATCCCTTCTGGCAAATCCCGATCACCGCGGCGGTGGCCGGGATCATGTGCAGCTCGCGGAAACCGTAGATGCTGATAAACGTGGTGATCGTCGGGTAAAACAGGACGGCGTACACCGAGTTGAGAGCGATCACGCGCAGGTAGCGCGAATCGGCGATAACAGCCCGCAGCATGGAGGCGGACCAGGGGGGCGGGGCGTTTTCGACCGGCGTGCGCTGCTCGCGCCCGAAGAGCGCGAGAATGTAGCCCGACTGGCAGATCACCCAAGTCATGATAAACAGCCAGCCAAACGCCCCCGGCTTGCTCAGGTGGTAGAGGATCCAGCCCGCAAGCGCGTTGGAGATGAGCGCGAGCGCGCCGCCCGCGGTGTTGGCGTATCCGGAAAGCCGTCCGCGATGACTCATCGGCACGCATGCAGCCACATATTCGTTGTGGGGCAGGGTGACGAATCCGGCGAAAAACCAGCTCACTCCGAACATGCACGCGATGAACGTCATCAGCCATTCGTTGCCCAGGCCGAAGTGGTTGGCCGACACCAGCGCGATGCCGATGGCTCCCCAGGGGGCGAGATAAGGCAGGTGAACCAGAAACAGGTAGTATTTCTTGATCGGAAAATGGCGCGTGATAAACGGCGAGAGCAGGATGCCGAAAAGCCCCAGCATCTGCAACGAGCCGATCAGGCCGATCATGGTGTTGGAGGCGTTCAGATGGACGTATAGAGGTCCGGATGCGAGTTGCATCTCGGCGGCGCCGAAGACCCAGATCGAGTCGATCAGAACCAGCATCAGCACATTGTGACGGATGTCTGCCGGAGAGAGTGAAGTGCGTCCCTTGTCGGACGGAGGGGAGCCGGATTGCATATGATGCGGCAAGATTATCGGCCCGCACACGGGGCCGACAGGACGCGATTGGTTTCACGTCAGGACATTTTTGCTACGCACGACGCGACACGGAAAGCGGGACTTGCGGGACAAAACCTGCTATGCCGGCGGCAAAATCGTGAATGTCAGAAACAGACCGTTTCCGTAAGGTTGCAGCCATGATCCGTTGCTTCCCCTCTCTCGCCTCGTTGTTACGCACCCTGTGCCTGTTTGCGCTGCCGGTCGGCCTGTCGTACAGCGCCGCTGCGTCCACGACACCGCCGGCCTCGGGCTCCAAGCGTACGCTGCTGGTCCTCGTGACCATCGAGGGCAATGAAAACCTGCAAGGGTTCTTTGTGGATCCGTGGCTCCAGCAGGAGCTGGAGGCGCGGGGCTGGGTGATCGAAGGCCGCGGAATCGAGGAGGCCTGCCGGGAACATTTCGAGGCGGCCGATGCCGTTGTGCTTTTGCAGGAGCCATACGGAGTGAATATCAAGGGAGTGGAGGCGCTGCGTCGTCTTGCCCCGGAACTCGACCGTTACCTGCGCGGCGGAGGCGGTCTGCTCGTGATTTTCGATGATCGCTATTTTCAGGTTTTTTCTCCCGTCAACGAATTGCTGGCCCCGTACGGGGCCCGCTTCGTGCGCGAGGCCGTCATCGACAGCAACCCGGAAAACGTCTCCGCACTGAAAAACGACGACGGCGTCACCCTGTTCCGGACGCGCAACCTCGCGGCGAACCACCCCGTGACGGCCGGAATCGCTGCCATGGAGTTTCCGCAAACCGAAAACGGAAAGGACAGTTACCCGGTGATGCTCTCGCCGGAATGGACACCGCTCGTCCGCGCCGAAAAAACGGCGAGGTCGGAAGACATCTGGGCCGTCGATCGTCGCGGCAACTACGAGACTGAACCTGTCCTCGCCGCCGCCCGCATCGTGGACCAGGGGCGTCTGGTCGTGTTTGGCGCGCATTCCAGCCTGACGTTCCTGCACGGCTCTCACGATCGCTGGGATCACGGTCATTTTCTCAAGGCGGGCATGGCCGATTTTTTTGTCCGGACTCTCGACTGGCTGGATGAATCGCCCTCCTCCGCACACGGAAAAATGCCTGCCCTGACCGGCAATCCGACGCCTGCCACGGACCTCAGGCCGGTGCCGGCGGAACAGCAGGCGCCCGCGACCGACTGGAAAAAAGGCGTCATCGTTATCCTCGACGAAGAACCCGCTTCCCTGGAGCAGTGGGTTGGGGCATTGCGCGGAAAGCTGGACTGGGTGGCGCTTGTCTTGCCCGATACCGCCATCCCGGAGGAAGCGGACTTTGCGCGCTGGAAGTCGCTCTGTGCCCAGGCGTCCCGCCCGGATTTTCTGGTGATTCCCGGTGGCAAGGTGCTCGACAGTTTCCGCAATCCGATGGCCGCGCTCAACCCCGACAAGTGGCCGGTGCGTCGTACCCAGAGAGCGATCAACCACATCGCCCGCGAAATCGGCGGCCATCCGGTGCTGCTCACTCCCGACGAAAATCCCTGGCCGGTGGAAAATATCGGCGGTTTCCAGGGATTCGCGCTCGCCGAATACCGGGGTGGCGCGCTGCACCGCCTCAACCTCGAGACGTTCCGCAAGCTCCAGGCCGGCGACTGGTTTCTCGCCCCGCAGGTCGTGTTCTACGAAACCGGCCCCGAAGCGGTGGCCGCGGCTCTGGAGCAGGGCGCTTACCGGACGCAGGTTCCTGCCCGGGAGGTGAAGGATGTGCCGCTGAAAATGCCCTTCCTGTTTCACAACAAGCGCAACGTCGTCGTCTCGCGTGGTCCCGAAATCCGCCAGGCCGCGCTGACCGGGGACAGTCTGGTGGACGATCCGTGGGAGGGGCTCTATTATCTCTGGCGCGGTCCGCAGGATCACGCCGTGTATTCGATGGATGTACACAGTCTTCCGGAAAACGCCGAAGTGCGCATTTACCGGGACGAGCTTCTCTGGCGGCGTTATGTCCCCGGCGAGAGGAACTGGCAGCACAAGATCGAATTTGCCTCCACCGAATCGCTGCATTCCTGGTGGATGGAGATCTGGGACGGAGACCGGCTGGATGCGATCTCACCGGTGTCACGAAGCCGAAACTACGTCAACTGGGCGCACGGAGGCGGCGACCGCATGAACCTTTACCACAGCGTGGCGATATCCGACCCGAAGGGGCTGATCGTTGCTCACGGGCAGCGGGTGTCGGGTATCGGCGGACTCTTCTTTTTCCTCGGTTGGGGCGACACGCTGGCGCCGCGTCCGGCAATTACGGAAGCTTATCCGGCTGGTCACGAATGGGGGATTCCGTCCGGAGGAATCGAATACATCCGATTCGCGCCGCAGATCCACACCGGTGGAATTCGTGAATACACGGTCTCCAAACCTCGCCGCATCGGTTATGCGATGGTTTCGGAAAATGCCTCGGTCCTGCACGAAACCGTGGACCGGAAAGAAGCCCTGGTCGACGGCGTGCGCACCGTTGCTCCGGCCGAACTCGTCACCGCGCAAACGACCTTCACGGTTCCGGTCTGGGAGCCGGAGGGGCTGGTTTCGATCATTGTGGACATGACCCTCACCCCGCTGCGCGATCTTGATCCGGACGCCGCGTCGTCCATCCAGTTGGCCGAATTTGTCGGCCGCCTGAAAGGGTCTTTCGGGCAGGTCGCTGTCGGCCGTTCCACCTCCGCGCAGCCGATGGCTGAAAAACTTTTCAACATGGGGCCGGCTGCCGGACGGCACACCGGCCAGTGGTTCATGCTGCATCCCGATCCGCTGGGCTCACTGCTGATCGGAGGGCTGGATGACCGCAGCTACTCGTTGCAAGTAACCGCGTCGAGCAAGGGACCGAGAGGACGTTTTTATCTGCATCCCGAAAAGCGCGTGTGGAAGCGGGGCGACGCCATAAGCGTACGTTTTGTCGTCGCGATCACATCCGGGCAGGAAAGTGATCCGCCGGCTCTGGCCGCGGATGCGATGCGTGCCTGGCTGGGCGAGGGGACCGGGCTCCGGCTGGATTCAGGCAAGGTGAAGGCACATTCCGGCTATCTGGAAATGGTTGCGGAAAACGGCTTCGTCTCCGGCACGCTCGCCCCGTCCGGGTATCGCGTGGTTCCGTTGACCTGCAAAATCGGTGGCGGCTCGGATCGCCTGCCTGCCTACGGCATGTCGTTGGCCGGAACCACCGAAGGCACGTGGATTCCGCTCGGGCAGGAGGGCGGCTACATTTACCATACGATTCCGACCCGCACCGGGCGCCCTCTCAAGGCAGGCCTGCCGGTGAATTGCACCAACCCTGAATTGCAGGTGGATGTGAAGCGCATCACTGATGCTGCGGTGGAATTCTGGATACATAACCCGACGGCTATCGAGCAACGCGGCCGGCTGTCTCCCTCCGGGCTCATGGTGGAGGGCGCCGCCGCGTCCGCGAGCGAAGACCTCACGCTGGCGCCCGGCGAAGAGCGCCTGGTGGTTTTCAGGCGCTTCTGAAAATCCTGGCATGCCCTTCATTTGCCATGCTTCCCCATCCGTTTGTCCGCTTTTTGTCTGCATTCCTCTCATGAAAAACACATTTCACCTCCTTCAGTTCTGTCCCACCTGTCTCCCGGGTAGCGTTCGCATCCGGGCATTCGTCAGGCATGCGATGATCGTCCTGTCGACGATGCCGGTCATGATGTCTCCTGCGAAAGCAGCCGACATGCCGATATTGAAACCCCAAGCCGTTGCGAGAGCGGCGAGCCCGCAGGCGATCAACGGGTTTTCAAGTGTGGCCTGGGGACAGCAGATCGTGGCGGCTGAGACGCCGGGCGGCGAGGCTGCATGGCAGATTGCGCTCGTCCGCGGCGACAAAACCGTCCGGCAATTTCGTCTGGAGGAACACCTCCACCCGGCCGGTCCCGGCTGGCGGGCGGTCTTGCGCGCTCCGGACAGCGAACCGGCCGGGCGACTCGTGCTGGAGATGGAGCCCGTGCGGGAGACGATCGACGGTGTCGCCTGGGAGGGATTCCGTTATCGCTACGTCATCCCGGGCGATGCCGTGGCCGGCGCGGAGATCGAGGAGACCGTTCGCTGGCGGCTGGCGGCGACGGGGCGCGATCCGTCGTGGTGGATTCGAAGCGTGTACCTGGCGACCGAATATACGCCGGGTACGTCGCCCGCGTTTTCGACGGGCGCGGGGAATCTGTTGCATGGCCGGTTTGGCAAGATAATCCCGTTCGATTTTCATGAGGGAGAGGGAAGCGCCCTGCTGGTTTACCCGGAAAAGGCGGCGTTGATCCTGAACCGGACCGAGGCGCGTGCCGGGGAAACGCCGGCGGTGACCGACCGTTTTTTGCTGACGCCGGATAACCGCGCTACGGTCTGGAAACGGGTGCTGGTTGCCCGGAAATGGCCGACGTCGCGGCTGGAGCGGATCAACCGGTTCAACCGGCTCTGGCTGGCGTTGACCGACCGTTATCGCGAGGAAGCCGGCCTGCCTCCGCTGGCGCCACCCGTTCCCTGTCTCGTGGTGGGGCCGCGGTTCGAACTGGCCGAAGCCCTGCTGCCTCGCATCCGGGAGCTCGGTTTCGGCGCGATTTCCGTGGGGCCGATCTGGAAAAGCAGCGCCACCGAAGGCGGTAAACGGGCAAGCATGTCGGTTTACGACTTTTCCGTCGCGGAACGCTGGGGCGGCATCGAGGGGCTGCGCGCGCTGTGCCGGAAGGCAGCGGAATACGACATCAAGGTCGTGAGCTGGTTTCCGTCGTTTCATCTCTCGGACGAATCACCCCTGCTCGCGGCGCATCCGGAGTGGAAGGCGATGTCCGCGCGCTCCGATCTGTATGACGACAAGCTGGTGCCGCTCGATCTTTCCAGTCCGGAATTGCGGGCTTATCTCCGGCAACAACTGAAACCCGTGCGCGAGGCAGGCGTGTCGGGATTCTGGCTCGATTCGTTTCACAATTTCGGGGTCGAGGTGGTTCGTCGGCGCGATGCAAACGGGGGCGGCAACGGGCGCCAGCCGGTTTTCCCGTGGTTTCTGGAAACCGTGCGCGAATTGCAGGACACGGGATTCGATCTCTATGCGGAGGCGCTCACGCCCTTCGGTATTTCATCGTTCGGAATGATCGGCGGCCGGCTTCCGTTTTTTCGGAAGTCGGAGTACCGCGCCCTTGTGATGAGCCCCTACGTCGATGAAGTGCAGGGCGGATCGAAAATGGAAGGGGTCGATTATTTTTCGCTACTGGCGTTCGGAACTCCTGTCCTGCTGTCCAACCACCTGTGGCCGCAGCGGGCCGGGATCTGGGCGTTTACTCTGGAGCAGCAGACAAACCTGAAAAGATGGCATGCCCAGTATGGCAAGGCGCTTCCCGGGATGAAGAGACTCCACGGCCTTGTGGAGGGCGGGAAAGCGGTTTTGTGGAAAAGTGATGATGATGCCGGCATACTTTTTGCGCTTGAAGATATTCCCCTGTCCACCGGATCGGGCACGGGTATTATAAATCTCGATACAGGAGCGGAGTTGTCTTCCGCCGATCCGGTCCTGCTTTCGGCCGGCACCATTTATCGGCTTGAAAAAAACGCCATGGCGCGCCTGGCGGGAGCCAGATAATCAGGGCCGATGCCCATGACTTGCTTGCCGAAACGTTCACAGCTCATGCCAAGCGTGGAATGGAGCACGGGCCGATGACGATTACGGTGTGCCGTTGCTGGTGGAGAGGATAGTCACAACGATGACAACCCTGTGAGCCATCACTGGACGGCGGGCTTCGGCCGGACTTCGTTCGCCTTGCGTGGATGGCCGGGCAGGTCGGGCCGGCATTGCATTTTGCCTGCGCCCGCAACATCCCCTTCAGTCGCCCGGTCCCGCAGGCGCAGGGGCGGGGAGGATGCGGAAGGGGAGGGCGGGGGCGGTAGCGGTAATTTTTTGGCCTTTGGCGCGCTGCGTGCCTTCAATGATAAAAACACCTTCGCCGCCGACGCGTTTGGGGTCGGTGCAGCGGATTTTTATGACACCGCCGGTTTCTTGCGCAGTGACGGGAGCGGCGGTCACGACAATGCCTTTGCCGGCACGCGTGGCGGTGACGCGCACGGGGGTCTGGAATTTCTGTTTTCCTTCGCGGAGCACGCGTATCGGTATTTCAACTTCAGTGTCGAGAGGCAGTTCGAGCGGACCGGCGTCGGCGGGGCGGGCGAGTTCCACGCGGAAGGGGGCAGGCGGACCCACAACGAGGTAACTTTGTGCAACGGGAACGGTGTGCGTGTAGAAAAACGCCTGCATGAGCTCCTCGGCGGCACTGACGTCGTGGCGCACACGCCTGGGCTCGCCGCCATGGGCGGGGTCGGGGATGTCGGCTTCGGCAAAGAAGCGGGGTTTGTAAACGCCTGGTTCGGCGTCGGCAGGGACGGCGAGGGTGAGGATGGCGGTGTTTTTGCCGGCGGGAACGGTCGCGGAGCCGAGTTCGAAACCGGAGGGGAGCCCTTCAAGGTGGAGAGTGATGGGACCGTCGAACCCGTCGATGCGAAAGGCACGGAGTTGCACGACGACGTTGCCACCGGCGGGGACGCTGAGGTTATCGGGCAGGACACGGAGCTCGTAGTCGGGTTGCGGGGGAGCGACGCGGAGGCGGTAGGCGTATTCGGGTCCGCCCTGGCCTTGGGTGTCTTCGATGAAGATATGGAAGGTGCCATCGGCGGGCGCGGTGAAGTCGATACGGGGGTCGGCGTGGTGGGTGACGAGACCGTAGCGTTCGTCCTTCACATCGTCGCTGGAGGGCGGGCCGGAGCGGCGGGGCTTGGGTTTGCCGGCGGCGAGGGCGGCGGCTTCGGCGGCGTTGGCAGCCTGGGTGAAGGGTTTTTGCGGGCCGATGCGGAGTTTGGCGTCGAGGGGGGAGCCGAGGCGGCGGGCCATGACATCGAGGACGAGGCGGTCGCCTTTCCTGGCGGTGAAGGTGTAGCAGTCGGTATCGCCGGGGACATCCATACGGCCATTGATGACCACGGGGGGAGTAATGCGCTGGGCATTACGGGGGTTATTGTTTGGCTCTTTCTTTTCAAGGATTTCGGGGAGGATGCCGATTTCGAAGGGGAGTTTGTTGGTGGGGCCGAGCGGGGTGGTGTCGTCTCCGATCGCCCAGGTGCCGGGGGGCTGGCCGGTAAAGTCGCGATGCCAGGTGAGAGTGGTGCCGGCTCCGGAGTCCGGGATGCGGGTTTCGGAAGTCGGGTTTTCCGCCAGGTTGATGCCGCGGGCGGTAATGACGGCGGGGGCGGGCGGCGAGCCGAGCGGAAAAATATCGGTGACGAAGGGGAGGCGGCCGATGGTGAGGCGGTAAACGAGATCTTCGCGGCCGCGGGAGAGGGCGTCCCATATTTCGACGATGTAGTCGCCGGTGGCCGGGACGGTCCAGAGGAGGACAGGGTCGGGATCGAAGCGGAAGTCGTCCACCTCGGCGATCTTTTTGCCGGTGGCGGCGTCGTGGAGCGCCATACGAGCCTGGAACCAGCCGGGAACGGCATCGGCGAGGTAGGGTTTGATCGCACGGGCGCGAGCCTGGAGGAGGAGTTGCTGGCCGGCTTCGGCGTGGAAGCGGAAGTGATCGCGGTCGGCGTTGGTGATCTGGCCGTTGACTGTGACGGGGAGAGAGGGAAGGGGAAAGGCCTGGGCAAGGGTGTCGTTGGGTTCTTTTTCCAAAACTTCGGGGAGACGTCCGATTTCGAAGCGGAAGCGGTTGGAGAGGCCGGCGTCGGCCATGATGCGGAGGTCGCGGGTGCCGGGGGCGGCGTCGGGGGAGAGGGTGAGACGGAGGCGTGCGGTCTGCGAGGCGACTTCGTCGCGTTTTTTGGCTTCGTTGATCTGGGCGGTCGTGGGCTGCGCGATGGTGATGACTTCGCCGGTGACGCCTTCGCCGCTGATCCAGACTTCACGGGCGCCTTCGAGGGTTTTGCCTCCAAGGGTGATTTCGATCGTCTGCCCGGCGGGAGAACCGGCGGGATAAAGGTATTCGATGTAGGGGGCGGCGAGTGACGCTGGCACGAAGAAAAAAGCCGAAAGGCTGAAAACTGAAATGCTGAAATGGATGCGGGCGGGGGGCATGGGTGTGAGCGAGGAGTCTTTGTGCGGGTTGATTTCAGTTTTTCGGCTTTTCACGAAAGGATTTCGGTAAGGGGGTTGGCGGGTGTGGTGGTTGGCGGGACGAGGGGGGCGGTGGTGCCACGGGGATGCGGCAGGGTATCGGCGGGGTTGATACCGAGCTGGCGGTAGATGCTGGCGGAGAGGTCGCCAGGGCTGATGATACGCTTGATGACTTTTTCGCCGCGGGGATCGGTTTCCCCGACAACCTGGCCGCCCGCGAAGCCGCCGCCGGCGATGGCCCAGGAGAAGGCGGCTCCGTAGTGGTTGCGGCCTCCGTTCCAGGGCGGGTCCATGAGAAACCTGGGGGTGCGGCCAAATTCGCCGCCGCAGGTGACGATGGTGGTGTCGAGCATGCCGCGCCGGGCGAGGTCGGTGAGGAGGGCGGAAAATCCGCGGTCGAGGTCGGGCATGAGTTTTTTGTAGCGGTCGGCCTGGTCGCGGTGGGTGTCCCAGCCGCGCATGTTGACGGTGACATAGGCGACGCCGTTTTCGACGAGTCGGCGGGCCTGGAGGCAGGCGCGGCCAAATTCGCTTTTGCCGTAGAGTTCCCGGATGGATTCGGGTTCCTGCGAGATGTCGAAGGCGGCGCGGGATTTGCCCAAAACCATTTCGCGGGCCTGGTCGCGGTAGTAGTCGTCTTCTTCGAAGAGGTCTTTTTCGGTGTGGCCGAAGGCGTCGAGGTCGGAGAGGAGAGCGGCGCGGGTCTCGAGGCGGCTGCGTTCGGCGTCGGTCGCGGGGTCGCTGAGGTTGCCGGGAACAAAGGTGCGGTATCGGGGGCCGAGGAAACCGGCCTCGGAGAAGCGTCCGATGGCGACGGGAACGGTCATGTAGGGCGGGAGGGAGCGGCCTTTGAGGAGGCCGGTTTCTTCCATTTTGCGGGCAACGACGGCGCCCATGGAGGGATACACGAGGTCGGCTCCGGGGCGGGTGCCGGTTTGCATCATGTAGGTGGCGGTTTCGTGGCCGTTGGTATTGTGGGAGAGTCCGCGGAGGAGGCTGTATTTGTCGGCGTGGCGGGCGGTGAGGGGGAGGAGTTCGTTGATCCGGATGCCATCGATGTTGGTGTCGATGGCCTTGCGCCAGGGGCCGGTATAGTCGGCGGGGGCGCCGGGTTTGGGATCGAAGGTATCGAGGTGCGAGGGACCGCCGAAGAGGAACAACTGGATGACGGCTTTGGCGCGGGCGCCGGGAGCGGGGGTGGCCCGGAGCCAGGGGGCGAGGGCGAGTCCGCCGATGGTGAGGGCGCCGATGCGCAAAAAGTCGCGGCGGGTGACGAGATCGAAGGCGCGGCGCCAGGCGGCATCTTCGTCGTGGTCGTGATGCTGGCAGAGTGGGTCGTGGGTGTGCATGGAGGGGGGGAATTTTTCGATTTCGGATGACGGGCTGTCGCTATCGCCCGGTACTCGATTTTCGGTTGGGTGCTGTCGCGTCGTTGGTGATGTGTGGTTGGCGGAGGGTAATCAAAAATCGGGGATCGAAATTCGAAGATCCGGTCAGTGGTTGTAGAGGAATTCCCTGGTGTTGATGAGGGCCCAGACGACGTCCCGGGCAGGGGCAAGCATGGGGGGCGTCTTCGATTTGGCGGTGGCGGCGGCGGAGGGTGGCGCAGGGGTGAGGTGCCGGACGACACGGGCGCGTTCGGCGGCAGTGGGGTAACGGGAGAGGAGGGAGAGATAAAACTCGTCGGCGAGAGCGGCGGGATCGGCGGCGTGTTTTTTCACGAGCGCGGCGACGCCTCCGTTGCGTTTCTCGATCTTGGAGTTGAGGGCTTTGGAATCGAGAAGGTAGAGGGCCTGCGCCATCGAGGGCGAGCGGTCGCGTTCGTAGGCGTAGGAGGTGTCGCGGGCGGGACGGCCAAAGGTTTCGAGGAAGCCGGTGGTGACGCTGGCGTCGGGATTCTGGACGGCGCGGAAATCGTCGGGCCAAAAGGCGTAGGGTTCGGGGATGCGGCTGGAAAAACTTTCGTAGGCTCCGGTGAGGGAACCGATGGCGTCGGCCAGGAGTTCGGCGTCGAGGCGGCGGGGGTGATAGTGGGACCAGGCATCGCCGTCGGCACGATTGGTCTCGTTGCGGCGACTGGAGCGCTGCCAGGTGTCGGAGGTGGCGATGAAGCGGAGCAGGGAGCGGAGGCTGTAGTTGTTTTCTGTTACATGACGGGAGAGGAGCGCGAGGAGGTCGGGATCGACGGGAGGATTGTCGGGGCGGACATCATCGACGGGTTGCGTGATGCCGCGTCCGAAGAGCGCGGCCCAGGTGCGGTTGGCGAGGTTGGCGGCGTACCAGGGGTTGTCGGGTGCGGTCAACCAGTCGGCGACGATTTTGCGGGGGTTCTGCGAACGGGCGAAAGTGGCGGGGAGTGGGGTGGCGGATGATGCGTCGGTGGCGGCGGGCAGGGCGGGTTCGATGACGTCCCCGGTGACGGGGTCGCGATAGGCGGGCCAGTTGCCGGCGAAGTAAACGACTTCTTCTTTCCATTCGTCGGTGCGTTTGTAGCGGATGTCGGTGAAGAAGGCGGCGAAGGCCCGGGCTTCGGGGCTGGCGGGATCGAGGCGCACGCCCATGAAAACGAGGGCAACGCTTTCGGCGATGGCGGCGGGGGTGCGTTTCTGGAGGGCGCGGTAGAAATTTACGGGAGGGGCGCGGAAGTTGCTGCCGGAGGTGAGGAGAAGGTCGCGGGTGATCTGGTCGAAGGGAGTGTCGGCGGCGAGGGCGGCGCGGAGCCAGGCATGGTAGGCCTGGACGGCGTTGGGCCAGAGGTTGCTGGGAAATTCGCTTTTGATGCGGAGGGTGTCGGACCAGCGCATGGCCCAGTAGTCGGCGAACTGGGGTTGTTGGAAGATCCAGTCGATGAGCCGGGTGCGTTTGAGAGGGGAGGGCGCGGGGTTTTGGAGGAAGCGCCGGGCCTGGTCGGCGGTGGGGAGCGTGCCCATGAGGTCGAGGCAGGCGCGGCGAAGAAATTCTTCGTCCGTGCACAGGGGGGAGGGAGTGATGGAAAGGGCGGCGAGGCGGCGATTGACGAGGGTGTCGATGGGGTGTGCCGCGAAAAGGCTGAAGGCGTGCAGGGCGGAAAGGCTGAAGAAAATGAGGCGGAGGAAACGGTGGTGTTTCATGGCGGGGACGGGAGGGAAGAGGAGCGGGGGGGCGGTTACCGGTTGTTAAGCCTTTCGGGTTTCCGTCGTTCCATCCTTTGCCTTCCAGGCATCGAGTTCGATTTCGAAAAGGAGGTCGTCGCGGCAGATGTCGCAGTGGGCATGGATTGCAGGGAGAGGCGGGAGGCCGAGGGCGGTGCGGCGGGTTTCGAAACGGGGCATCCAGGAAATGTCGGGGAAGTAGAGGATGGCGCGGGCGACGTCGGTCCAGGCCATGTCGCGCGATTCAAGGATGGCGGCCACGACGCGGAGGGAGAGGTCGATCTGGGAGTCGAGGTCGCCAGGGTGGGCGGTGCGGCCACCGGGTTCGATGCTGGCGGTTCCGGAGACAAGGAGGTGGCGCCCGTCGGGGGTCGTGATTTCAACGGCACGGCTGAAGGCGCTTTTGTAGTCGTAGGCGGCACACTGGAGAGGCGAAGCGACAGCGCGGGTTTCGAGAGGGGTGGGGGTCGGCGTGGTGGCGGCGGAGGGAAAGGGGGCGACGGCAAGGGCGTCGAGCGTGAGGGCGGCGCCGGCGGAGTTGGAGGCTCCGATGCCGGTGCTGGCCGGGACGAGGGTGCCGAAGACGTTGTTGGCGGTGAAAAAGGCGTTCCGGACACGGTTGAAGTCGGCGTACCAGTCGAGGATATGATCGTTGAAAAACCAGGTGCGGACGAGGTTGCGGAGGGAGAAGCCGTTGGTTTCGAGACGTGTCTTGAGGGTCTCCCAGAGCGCGGCCGATTGTACGTCGCGGGGGGCGGAAATGTCGGGAGGGACGAGCGCCCCGAGGAGAAGGTACCGGGCGCTGCCGGTTTCCCAGGTGACACCGCAGGGAGCGCCGCCGATGTCGGTTTGCAGGCGGGTGAAGGAGCGGGCGGGGAGGGCGCAGAGGCGGGCGCTCCGGACGTCGCCGGCCGGGGTGTCATGGCGACCCAGATACGTGACGGGGAAACCGGTGTGGAGGGAGGCGCCGGTTTTGGGGTGACAGAAGGCATTGGCCTGGACGGGTACGAGTCCGTAGCGGTCGGCGGCTTCCTGAAGACGGACAAGGAGGGCGCCAACTGTTTCGCCGGTGCGGGCGTTTGCGGAGAAGGCAACGAGGCCACCGGTGAGCGGGGCGATGTGGATGCCGTTTTCCGCGCGGGCGAGGGTCTTGATGGCGGCCGGAGTCGGGGACAGGAGGGTGGATGACATGTGGGCGACGGGGGGAAAGGGGAACAGGCGGGACGAGGGTGTGCGTGATGATCGGAGAGCTTCTGACCCGGGCAATTGACCTGCAACCGGTGCGAGGGTCAATGCAGACGAGGATGTATGACGGATGCAACATGCTATGGTTTCAGTCGTTACGAAACCTAATAGGGCTGATAATGATTCGTGTAAGGGCTTGCGTCAGACGGGACACGGGAGGAACAGACGGAGGGACGGCGGAAAGATCGGAAAAAGATTGGGTGGCGTTCGGGGACCGGAGAGGGCGCGGCCCGGCCGGATCCCTGGAACGCCAATGCAGATCTTTACCCGTAGATGATAAATACGCCTGACTGGCCAGATCATCGAATCACCGCTGCAGACTCCGGCAACATCCTCCGCGAAGGTCATCACAAGACTTCCCGGCGCCCGTCCCATGCCAGCTACCGTACCGCATTCAGGATACAGGTTCCGGATCTCGTCAGTTTCGTAACATACGAAAGTCGCGCTGGTTGGCGCGGCTTTTAAACTGGTGCTCAGGAAGGGACTCGAACCCTTACGCCTTTCGGCACACGCCCCTCAAACGTGTGTGTCTACCAATTCCACCACCTGAGCAATAAAATGACTGACTGAGAAAGAGGAAGGCGGACTAAGATAAATCCCCCGCAGCGTGTAAAGACACTTTTTGAAGGTTTTTTCATCTTCCTGCGTTCTTCGCGCTTTCATGCGATTTTCCCCTCGTCAACACGGCCCGCCTCCTGCGAATGTCGGCACCCTATGAACCCTGTTCTGAAGCTGTTACTCGAAGGCGGCAGTCTCTCCACCGCGCAAATGGCGCAGGTGGCCGGCCTGTCCGTCCCCGAAGTCGAACAGCACCTGGAACAGTTGAAGAAAGATAAAATCTTCCTCGGCTGGCGTCCGGTGCTCGATCTCTCCCAGGAGACCGCCGCCGCTGCCGCCGTCCGCGCCGTCATCGAGGTCAAGGTCACTCCGGAACGCGGGGGAGGATTCAACCGCTTTGCCGAGCGCATCGCGCGTTTCGACGAAGTCGAGTCCTGCTACCTCATGTCGGGCGCGTACGACCTGCTCGTCTTCGTACGGGGCCAGTCGTTGCAGAAGGTCGCCGCTTTCGTTTCGGAAAAACTCAGCACGGTCGAAGGCGTGCTCTCCACGGCCACGCACTTCATGCTGCGCTGCTACAAGGAGCAGGGCTTCCTGCTCAACGTCGAGGAGGGACCGTCGGTCCGTCTCAACGTCACTCCGTAAAACCGTCGCAACACACATTTTTCCGATATGAGCACCGACGACCCGAAACGTTGGGTAGCGGGCCACGTGGCCTCGTTGCCCAAAAGCGGCATCCGCGATTTCTTCGAACTGGTGGCCAAAATGAAAGGCCAGGACGTGATTTCCCTCGGCGTGGGCGAACCCGATTTCGTCACCCCGTGGCACGTCCGCGAGGCCGCCATCTACGCCCTCGAGCGCGGCAAGACCTACTACACCTCCAATCTCGGCCTGATCGAGCTGCGCCGGGCGATCTCGACCTACGTGGGCGAGCACTTCGGCATCGGTTACCGGCCCGAAGACCAGATCCTCGTCACCGTCGGCGTGAGCGAGGCGCTCGACCTCGCCTTCCGCGCCTTCTGCAACCCGGGCGACAAGGTGATGTATCACCAGCCCTGCTACGTCTCCTATCATCCGAGCGTCTCGCTCGTGCACGGGATCGGCATCGCCGTGCCGACGTATGCGAAGGACAACTTCGCCCTCACCGCCGAGGCCCTCCGCGCCGCCTGGCAACCGGGTGCGAAGATCCTCATGCTCAACCTCCCGTGCAACCCCACCGGCGGCACCTGCAGCGTGGAACAGCTCACGAAGATCGCCGAATTCGTCCGCGAGAAAGATCTCCTCGTCCTCAGCGACGAGATCTACTCCGAACTCACCTTCGACGGCGTGCACACCAGCATCGCCAGCCTGCCCGGCATGGCCGAGCGCACGATTTTCCTGCATGGTTTTTCCAAAGCCTTCGCGATGACCGGCTGGCGCATCGGCTACGCCTGCGGCCCCGCCGTGCTCATCGACGCCATGATGAAGGTCCACCAGTACGCCATGATGTGCGCCTCGATCATCGCCCAGGAGGGCGCGCTCGAGGCGTTGCAACGCGGTTGGGACAACGTCTGCAAGATGCGCGAGCAATACCACCGCCGCCGCGACCTCGTCGTGCGCCGCTTCAACGAAATCGGCCTCACCTGCCACTCGCCACGCGGTTCGTTCTACGCCTTCCCGCACGTGTCCGGCACCGGCCTCACGGAAAAGGAATTCGCCGTCGGCCTGCTCGAAAAGGAAAAGGTCGCCGTCGTCCCGGGCACGGCCTTCGGCGAGAATGGCACCGGCCACGTCCGCGCCTGCTTCGCCACCAGCTACGAACAACTCATCGACGCCTGCGACCGCATCGAGCGCTTCGTCAACGGCGTATAATAAAACACCGACGCCCTCAGCCGCCGGCAGCCCTTCACCCGGCTCCGGCAGCAACACCCGCCGGTCATCAATTATCCGATACAAAAACCCGACCGATCAATCATGAGCCAGACATCCGACAAACCGAACAACAAGACCATGGCCGAGTACTACATCCGCGGCCTCACCGGAGGCTTCGTGGCCGCTGCCGAGGTCATCGCCTGGGCCGACGAGGTCATCGTGGCCGCTCCCAAAACCGAAGACTGGATGCTCGACATCTCCACCTGCGGCCCCGACGACCGCATGGATGTCCTGCACCACCTGCATGCCGTCCAGGGCGAGGTTGACCAGGCCGCGCTCGACCAGCTTCTCGCCGGAAAATAATCCGCGGAAAACACATCACCCAAACCATGTCACGCACCGTTGCCATTGTCGGCCGTCCCAATGTTGGAAAAAGCCGCCTTTTCAACCGGCTGGCCCGTCGTCGCATTTCCATCGTGCACGACCAGCCGGGCGTCACGCGTGACGTCATTTCCACCGAGATCGCCGACGGCGCCTGGACGCTGCTCGATACGGGGGGACTCGGGCTCAAGGGCGGCGAGTCCACCGTCGAGCTCATCGCCGCGTCCGAAAAACAGGTCGCTTTCGCCATCGACACATCCGACCTGATCCTGTTTGTCGTCGATGGCCTCGAGGGACTCACCGCGCTCGATACCCGCATCGCGCAGATGCTGCGCAAGTCGAAGAAAGACGTGCTCCTCGTCGTCAACAAGGCTGACTTCAACGACGAGAAGATTGACCTCGCCGAGGTCTATCGCCTCGGGCTTGGCGAACCGGTGCGCATCTCCGCCGAGCATGGCAACGGCGAACCCGAACTCCGGGCCGCGATCCTCGACCGTCTCGGTCCGCCGCCCGCCGCCGAAGGCGAAACCGACCCTGGCGAAGCCGGCGTGTCCGCCCCCGAAGGTCTCCCCGGTTTCAGCCGCCGCTCTTCCGCCGATCCGCTTTGCGTCTGTTTCATCGGCCGTCCCAATGTCGGCAAGTCCTCGCTCGGCAACCGTCTCCTCAAGAGCGATCGTCTCATCGTCAGTAATGTTCCGGGCACTACGCGCGACGCCATCGAGCT
Source organism: Opitutaceae bacterium TAV5 (assembly GCA_000242935.3). Classification (NCBI taxonomy): domain Bacteria; kingdom Pseudomonadati; phylum Verrucomicrobiota; class Opitutia; order Opitutales; family Opitutaceae; species Opitutaceae bacterium TAV5. The sequence continues at coordinate 6,543,451 of CP007053.1, read as the reverse complement.
GCCTTTCAGTTTCTGCGGACGCGACGGCCGCCAGTATCCGTTCCTGCTCATCGACACCGCCGGCATCAAGGCGCAGACCAAGCTCGCTTCGCCGGTCGAGTATTTCTCGCGCCTGCGCTCGCTCGACGCCATCCAGCGCGCCGACGTGGTATTTCTCGTGCTCGACGCCCTCGATGGCGTCACCCAGCAGGACAAGGCCATTGCCGGCGAGGCCATCAAGGAGCGCAAGCCGATCATCGTGATCGTCAACAAGTGGGACCTCGTGCAGGAAGCATTCCGGAAACCGGAGGGCATCCGCGGCTACAAGAACGAGCGCGACTACCGCGAGAAGTACGAAAAGGCGCTTTTCGACCGGCTCTTTTTCACGCCCGGATCGCCGGTCATTTTTGTGTCGGCGCTCGGCGACATGGAGATCGACCGGATGCTCAACGCCGCCGTGCGGCTCCATCGGCTTCTCGATAAAAAAATCCCCACTGCGAAGCTCAACCAGCTCATCGGCCACCTGACCGACCGCACCCCGCCGCCAGCCATCGGCGGCCGCCGCTTCCGCGCCTATTACTGCACCCAGACCGGCACCCGTCCGTTTCGCATCAAAATCTTTTGCAACCGCGAGGAACGGCTTCCCGAAAACTACCGTCGTTACCTGGAAGCGGGCATCGTGGAAGAGTTTGGTCTGTCCGGTTGTCCGGTGTACTTCGAACTCGTCGGCAAACCGAAGCACGAACCCGGCACCCCTTATCGCGGCAAGGCCGCCCGCGGCGAAGCCGTGGAGCCGAAGTGGAAGACCCGCGAAAAAACCGATGCCGACGAGGACGCCGATGCCTCCGGTCCGGAGGAGTCCGGACTCGAAGAGTGGTGACGACGGCACCCGCCAGGGGAACACCGGAGAGCCGGAGAGACGATCCATTGGCCGCGAAAGAGCGCAAAAATCCTTAGGCGCATGAAACCCTCCATCGCGCTTATAAGCGCGCGGGAGATTCACGACGGGCAGAGTGATTTTTACGCTCCTTCGCGGCCAGATTCTGAATGAGCGATGACTCTGTGGTCCTGCTCTCTCGCAGGCCGGGGATGGCAGATAACGCCATAATTATGCAATTGTGTTGCGTCGTGCGCATCGCCGTCTGAACGTTGCCGACCTTTACCATGGAAATGACCAGAAGTGATATCGAGAAACCCGCTCGTGTGCATGCGAATGGCCAGCGGACGAGATTGCGGATCCTCGAGGCCGCCGGGCAGGTGTTTGCGGCCAACGGATACGGCGAAACCGGCATGCGTGGCATCGCGAAAGAGGGCGGGATCATCCTGAGCTCTCTGGTCTACCATTTTGGCACCAAGGAAAAACTCTTTGAGGAAACGATCCGTTATCACGTGGTCGAAAAATCGGGGCTGGAAACGCTGTTTGATCCGCTCGTTTCCGGCTCCGCCCGGCTGACTCCGCAGGCGGCGTCCGATGCCTTGCGGAAGGTGGTGCGCGACTTTCTCGAAGTCTGCCATGGCCCGCGACGGGTTCCGCTTCTGAACGGCCTGCTCCTGCATGCCCTGACCGACGGCAACCGGCAGGCCTGCTCCCTGATCCGGGAACTCGTCGAACGACCCCGGCAACAGGTGTTCGAACGACTCCGGCAGGTTTCTCCTTCTCTCGACAGGCAGGACGTGGAGTCGTGGTTTCAGCTTTTCCAGGCAGAGGTGCTGTATCTTTCCGTGGCGCGCGCCCTCATCCTCAAGCAACACGGCTGGACGGAATATCCTCCCGGCTGGCTGGATTTCACGGCGCACCGGATCGCCTGGCATTGCTGCCTGCCGCTCGGCTTGCCCGAACCGTCCGGACGGGTGGAATGGGCTCCGGCGTCCGCTGCCGGGATGTTGCCGTCTGCGGAAACTCCGGCGGTCGAGAGCGTGACCTGCGTTTCCGGGTAAACACGAGCCACCCGCCCTGCTGCACATCGCGGGGGAGACTACCGTTTTTCCCTGGTTTATCCCCTGATTTTGGCAGCGTTGGAGCTTTCGTGGTGCGATTGTGCGGATACGGTCTCGGCTAAACACCACCCGCCCATGTTTACCCGCCCCCCCGCACATATCCGCTGCCACCATAATCCGGCCTTTACGCTGATCGAGTTGCTGACGGTGATCGCCATCATCGGCATCCTCGCCGCCATCATCGTGCCGACCGTCGGAAAAGTCCGGATAACAGCCAAACGCGCACAAACCATCAGCAAGCTCCGGCAAGCGATTATCGCCACGATAACCTACGGGCAGGACAACAAGGGCCGCCCCCCGTTTACCGCCGGCACCGCGGATGCGCCCCAATATACCGGATTTCCGCATTCGTATCCAGCTGCCGCATACAATGAAACCCTGCGCCCTTATCTTGGAGACCGCTTCGTTTCCCTCTTCGCCTCGGATGCGCTGAGCAAATATAGTGACGTTTATAACCCGGAACAACAACGCGAGGTCGAGGCCGGGGGCGGCATACCGAAGGCCAACGTCCATTTCGCATATTTCCACCGAACCCACGAAGGCACATCATCCGGCCGCCCCCCGGAAAAATACGGACTGCTCTTCAAAGACCTCAACAACCCTCCGCTCGACTATGCCATATGGGGCACGCTCGCCTTCAAATCCTCGGAAAAAACACTCGGCTACTCCGAGGCTGCCGATGGAAACAACATCCCCTTGTCCGGCATGTTCGCCGGTTACGTCGATTGCTCGGTGAAATGGTTCAAATTCGAGCAACTGACGGTTTTCGCCGACAATTCCTACCGCTGGCCCAAGCCGAGAAACGAATGATTCTTTCCCTCCACACACCGCTACCCTTTCCCCTGCCCATCACAACCCGCTCACACCGCCAGAAAACACAAACCACGCACACTATCCTCACATGAAACCACGCGCACTTATTCCTGCCCTTGCAGTCTGCCTGCTCTCGGCAGCCACCGCCACGCTCTCCGCCGAGGACGTCCTCGTGACTTACGGACTGAATTCGACCAATCTGGCTGGTGTGGCGAGCAATGTCGCCCCAAGCATCACCGCTGAAAGTATGACAGCGTTCGCTGACGGAGCCGCTGCTGGAAACTTCGGCTTCAGTGGCAGCAACGGACAGGCCTTTTCACGCCTGAGTTCAGTGACGTCGGGTGGTTCCGCCCTGTTGGCGACCAATCTTGCCGACGCGCTGACCGGTACCCGCTACTTCGCGTTCACACTGACACCCAAGGCAGAGCAGACCATTAGCATGGGCTCGGTCTCATTCGACATGATTATACAGAATATTTCTCCCACCCCTCCGGCCACTACCACGTATAATGCATTCGAAGCCAACTTTGCGCTGGTGGCATCGCTTGGAGGCCAAGATTACACCATCGGCACTTCCTCCATGTTAGGCCAAACAAGCAGTGGCATACGCCAAGGCGGGACAGCCACCTTCGATCTCACGAGCGTCAGCGGAGTCGATTTCAGCGCAGTGACATCCGCCGTGACCTTCAAAATCTATCTCTACACCACTGGAACCGAGACCAACTATTACGAGACAATCCGCTTCACCAACCTCACCGTGAACACCCCCGCACCCAATAACATTCCTGAACCCGCGCACACCGCCCTCATCCTCGCTGGAGCACTCGGACTACTCCTCTTCACATACCGCCGCTTCCGCCGTGTCGGATAAAGACGGCGTCCGATTTTGATTTTCCTCATGCGGCCACGTCGGAAAACGTGGCCGCGCGTTTTTCCCGATTCCACTCCCCGCCTTTTTACCGTGAAAAAATCCCTCCGCCTCACGCTCCCGACATCGCTCATCTTGCTCCTGCCCCGCGCCTTTTTGCTGCTGCTGCTCGCCGCGCCCTTTTGCCTCCCGGCTGCCGGCCTGCTGCCATTCCCGAATTCCGGTTTCGAGGAGGGCGCCGCCCGCTGGACCATCCCGGCGGCCGACAAGGGCATGAGCCGGGTCGCGCCCGAGGCTGCGCGGACGGGAAAGCTCGGCCTGCTGGTCGTCGATGCAGACACGCAGGCAGGCAGCAGCGCGCGCTCGGATTTTCTTCCGGCGAAAGCAGGCGAGACATACCGGCTCGATTTCCATGCACGGGTCGTCGAAGGCGGCGGCATCGCGGTGTATCTGCAGTTTTATGACGCCAGCCGGAAGCTCATTCGTCCCGATTCTTCATCCGGCGGCAAGGAGCTGCTTCGGGTCATCCCTCCCGGGGCGAAAGACTGGACCGCCCTGACCCTGGCAGGCACGGCCCCGGCGGAGACGGCGTTTGCCGCCGTGTGGGTGCATTCATTCAGCGGCAATCGCGTGACGGCCCATTTCGACGATTTTTCGGTTTCCGCCGCTCCGGTATCCGCCGCCAGCGAGTTTCCGACCGATGCCGGCGCGACTCGTCCGTCGGCAACGTCAGGCGCTGTCGCGCCCGTTCCGGTGTTTCCCAAGCCGGATCCGGAAAAGGTGTTCGCCGGTTTCAAGATCATCCAGCCCGATGGTTCGGCATACCGTACGCCTCGTGAAGACTGGGAGGGAGCCCGCCGGCGCGTCGCCACCGATCCGGCATGGAAAACATGGACCGATGAACAACGGGCGGCGGCCGACGCATGGATGGCCCGCAATCGCGACCGCGCCGGTTGGGAGGCAGGCTGGAACCACGATTTCATCAGCCCGGCCAGCGGTGCGTGGCTGGTCTGGACCGAGGATGTACCGGGGGAAGAGACCGGAGTGATTCTGAGTCATTCGGGCGAGAAAGTCGCTGTGTCCGGGAGTGAAAATCCCAAAATCTTTCGGGCCTGGGTCGGCGCTTTTCGCAAGCGGCATGCCCTCGAAATGGGAAAAATCGCATCGGTGTATCAGTTCACCGGTGACAAGCGCTATGCCGAATGGGTGTGCGCCCAGCTCGATTTCTACGCCGATCACTATAACTCGTGGGGCAAGGGTGTGGCGCAGCGCAAGAATTCGCATCTGGGTTACCAGAGCCTCGACGACGCCGTGATCGTGTCACGCCTTGTCGAGGCAGCGCGTCCGGTTTTCGACTACGCGGGGCCTGTCCGGAGGCAGGCGTGGTTGGACAAGCTGTTTCGCCCCGAAGCCGAACTGCTTGGCCGCACCTATGGTTTCATCCATAACATCGCCACCTGGCAGCGGGCCGCCCAGGCGCAGATCGCCCTGCTGTACGGGGATGAAGGTTTGCTGGACAAGGCAATGGGCGGGCCGTTCGGACTGCGCGCCCAGATCGACCGCGGGGTGACCGGTGACTATTTCTGGTTCGAGCAGTCGATGGGCTACAACGACTTCATCGTCATGGCCACCGCTCCGCTGTTTACCTTTGCGGGCCTCATCGGGCGGCAGGACCGGATCGCGAGGGAGGCGACGATTGTGCAGAACCTGATGATCGCTCCGCTTTACATCCGGTTTCCCGACGGCACGATTCCCAACCCGGCGGACAATGGCGGGCGGCCGCGGGTGCCTTCCGGATGGTTTGCCCGTGCTTACCGCATCTGGCCCACGCCTCTCGGCTTCCGGCACGCCGCAAAATCGGACGAACGCTCCTGGAGTGCGCTGGTCGACCCTCCCGAACAGATCGCCGGTTTCGAACGCGCCTCGGATGCCCTGCCGGAGGTGACTTCGCGCAACATGGAATCCACCCGTTTTGCCTTGCTCCGGAAAGGTCCGTGGCAGGTATTTTTCCACTACGGACAACTTCTCGAGTCGCACCGGCAGAGCGAGGCGCTCAACTGGTCAGCGTCGTGGAACGGCACCGATATCAGCCATGATCCGGGCAATGTGGGCTACGGTGCGCAGAGCACGCAGTGGTATTACCGGCGGGGCCTCAACCACAACGTGCCGCTGATCGACGGCGAGGGGCAGCGCACTTGGGATCCGGGAAAACTCGTTTGCTTCGATCCGGAGGCCGGCATTGTCGAGGCCGGGCAATCCCGCTACTGGCCGGCCGGCAACACGCGGATGCCTCCGTGGGGCTGGGAGAACGCGCCGGAGTCATTGCGCTCGGGCACAGGGGTAAAGGCCGATCGGCGTCTCCATATCGACGGGGATGCGCTGGTGGAGGAAACCGGCGTTGCGCTGACGGATCCGGCCGTGACCGCGCGCCTGGGACTATCGCTGCATTTGCAGGGGAAAATGCGTCCGTCGCAGGCGGGGAGCGAAACCGTCTTCCGGCCGGTGAGCGCGGCGGAGTTTGCGAAGGGTCGCACGAAGACGTTCACGTACTGGCAGGACGTGCAGGCCGCCTCGTGCCGGGACCGCGCTTCGGTCGATGTCGAATTTGCGGACGGGGTGGTGATGCGCGTGGAGTTCGCGGTTACCGGCGGCGGAGCGTTCACGCTTTACCAGGGATCTTCGCCCGATCTGCCGCCGCCGGCCCGCCGCGCCGGTTTTTATCTGGAGCTCGACGAACCGCGCGCGGCTGCCCGTTTCATGACCGTCATTCGTCCCGTCGGAAAAACGGGCTGACAACCCGAGCCACGCCTTCTCCTGCATGAAATTTCCCCCGTTCGTGTCGATTGCCGCCTTTTGCCTCTCCGGGCTTCTCCCGGTAGCGGCCGGCGGACTACACGATGATTTCGAGGCTGCCGCTCCCGGACCCTTGCCGGCATCCTGGCTGGCGGCCCGCTGGAAGGTGACGCGTCCCGAACAGGGCCTGGAGCAGCAACGCGTGACGGTGGTGAAGGAGCAGGAGGGCGATGGCGTGAACACCTTCATCCGTGTCCTGTATCCGGCCGGCCGGACCAATTCTCCCCACAGCGGCGCCTCTTGGCGGGCGCCGCTGCCGGCCTCCGACGAGGCCACGGCGGAATACCGGGTGCGCTTCGAGTCCGGTTTCGACTGGACCCGGGGCGGCAAGCTGCCCGGCCTTGCCGGCGGCTCGGGCGCCACCGGCGGGCGTCCGTCACCGGACGGTTTCAGTGCGCGCTACATGTGGCATCCCGAAGGCGGACTGATCCTGTACCTCTACCATTCCGGACAGAAAGACCGCTACGGCGACGGCCTCCGCCTCGGGCGTGCCGGCACGCTCCGTCCCGGCCAGTGGCACACGCTCAAACAACGCATCAGGCTGAACACTCCCGGCGAACCCGACGGAACCCTGCAAGTGTGGGTGGACGGCCGCCTCGCGCTCGAGCGCCACGACATGCGCTGGCGGCTCGCCGGCCACACCTGGCAGATCGATCATTTCTACTTCAGCACGTTCCACGGCGGATCGGGACCCGCGTATCAGCCACAGCGTGACAACCATGCGGACTTCGACGACTTCCGCGTGACGGTCCTGCCGTCCGCCGCCGCTTTGTCCGTTGCGCCTGCTTCACCATGAACCGCACCCGCATCACCAACCTTTTCGGCCTGCTGCTTCTCGCCGGGTGTTTTATGTTTGCTCTCGTGCGCGTGATGAGCCGCTCGCGGGATGAGCGAGCCGATGGTCGCGAGGTGATCCGTTTCGCCCACTGGCAGCTCGAAAGCGGCTTGCGCACGGCTTTCGACGCGCTCGCCCGCGAGTACGAAAAGCTCCACCCGGAGGTACGCGTCGAGCAGCTCGCCATTCCCGAGCGTACGTATACGCAGTGGCTGCAAACCCAGCTCATCGGCGGCACCGCCACCGATCTGATCGAACTCGGCAAGATGCCGCGCAACGCCGAGGACGAAATGTTGAGCCGCTTTTTCCTGCCGCTCACCGATTACGTCGAACAACCCAACCCCTGGAATGCCGGCACCGATCTGGAGGCCGTCCCCTGGCGCGAAACGTTTGTCGACGGCCTCGTCGGCGGCTTCAGTTACCGGCCCAATCTCCTCGAGTATTACGGCGTGCCCATGTCGATGCACACGGTGCGCGTCTATTACAACGCCTCGCTCTGGAAACGCATTCTCGGCGACACGCCCGCGCCCCGCACGTTTGAGGAATTCATCGCCGTCTGCGACCGCGTCGAGGAGTACGCCCGCCGGGAAAACATGCCCCTCATTCCCGTCGCCGGATCGAAGCTCAACGGCCCGCTCATCATCTACAAGTTCGCCACCAGCCAGACGCAGAAACTGGCGACCACCGCGCTGCGCAATTACGCGATGCAGCGCGATCCCGTGGAGCTCGGCGTCAGCTACCTCCGCGGTGACTGGTCGCTCGACACGCCGGCCGTGGTCGACGGCCTCGCCATCACGCGCGACATCGGCCTGCGCCTCCAGCCCGGTTACCTGCAAATCCCGCGAGAGGACGCCACGTTTTATTTCGTACAGGGCCGCGCGTTGCTCATCGCGACCGGGAGTTACGACGCGCCCAGCTTCCGGGAGCAGGCGCCGTTTCCGCTGGCTGTCTTCAATCTTCCGATCCCCGCGCGCGACAATCCCCGTTACGGGGGAAACGTTCTCGGTCCGGCATCGGAGGCTGCCACGACGACGAGCCTCAGCTTCGGCATCCCTCTCCAGACGGCCAACCGTGAGCGGGCGATCGACTTCCTGCGCTTTCTCACCTCGCGCCGGGAAAACGAACGCTTCACCGAACTGAGCTCATGGCTCCCGGCGGTTGTCGGCGCAAGGCTCACCCCCGAGGTGGAACCGTTTGTGCCCGTGGTCGAGGGCTACGTGGACGGATTCCAGATCAACAACCTCGGCACCAACACCGCCCGTATCGTGGAGAACGCCAACAACGCTCTCGTCCGTCCCGCCGGTTCGGTGGAGGCGTTCAAGGCGGTCATCGCTCCTGAATTCGGCAAGGCCGTGCGTCAGGACCTGGTCCGCCAGGCCAATGTAGCCCGACTCAACATCGCCCGCCAGGATCTGCCCGCCGCCGCCGCGATCGGGCTCCTCGGATACGCCACCGGCATCGACCGGCAGCGTCTGGGCGAACGCCTCAGCGCGATTCTGGAAACGCAGAACCAGCAGGAAAGCACCCGTGCCTGGATCGAATGCGAGCTGGCGCGTTGACCTTGGTATCCAATTATCCGACACACGACTCCATGAAATCCCCGGCTCTGATCGCTCTTCTCGTTTTCCCCCTGGCCGTACTCGCGCAAGACCGCGGTTTCCCGAAACCCGATCCTGAAAAGGCCTTCGCCAGCCTCGGCTTGAAAATCCTTCAACCTGACGGTTCCGTTTATCGCATGCCCCTCGAGGACTGGGCGGGCGCCCGCCAGCGTGTCGCCGACGATCCGGAATGGGCGAAGTGGATCGCCGAAAAACGCGCAACGGTGGACGCGTGGATGGCGCGTCACCGGGATCGCCGCGAATGGGTGGGCGGCCGGGGTCACGATTTTGTCAGTCCGCGCGACGGATCGTTTCTCGTCTGGACGCCGGACATCCCCGGCGAGGAGGCGCCGAAACTCAGGAGCCGCACCGGCCACGATGTCGAAATCACGCCGAAAATCATGGGAGGGTGGGTGGACAAGTTCCGCAAGCAGCACATGGAAATGATCGCCGAGGCGGCCCGTTTTTACCGGCTCACGGACGATGTCCGCTACGCGGCCTGGGTGGCCTCCCAGCTCGATTTCTATGCGGACGGTTTTGCGGCCGGTGCGTGGCCGGTGGCGAAGGGGCACACCGGCAGGCTGGGCGTAATGCCGTTCAACGACGGCGTGATGCTCACGCGCCTCACGGAAGCGGCGCGGCTGGTTTTCGACTCACCCGAAGCGCCCGCGGCGCGTCGCCAGGCGTGGCTGAAAAAACTCTTCCTCCCCGAGTTCGAATTCCTCGATGAGGCCTCCCGCGGTTTTCACAATCACACCCTCTGGGAGCGCGTCGCCCAGGCGCAGGTTGCGATGTTGTATCGCGACGATTCGCTGCTTTCCCGCGCTCTCGATGGCGAATACGGCCTGCACAGGCTTTTCGAACATGGCGTCACCGGCGAGTGGTTCTGGTTCGAGCAGTCGATGCCCTACCACGATTTTGTCATGATGGGCATGCAGCCGCTGCTGGTGTTCGCCGGGCTCACCGGGCAGGCCGACCGCATCCGCCATGAAGCGGCCATCGTGCAAAACATGATGCTCGCCACGTTGCAGATCCGGTTTCCCGACAACACGGTGCCCAACCCCGCGGATAGCGCCGGCACGCAGCGCGCGCCGTCCGGCCGTCTCGGTTCGAATTACCGCACGTTGCCGACGACCCTCGGCCTGGCGATGGCGATGGCGGGCAAGCCGTCGTGGGACAAGCTGCTCGACCCGCCGGAGGATGTGGCGCGGGTTTTTTCTGATACAAACCGTCCGTCTCCGGAAGCGGGCGATTGGCAGAAAAAGCCTGCGGCACGCGGAGAGGCAACGCTCACGGGCAAGGATGCCCGTGCCACATCGGAAGCGGGCGGGACGCCCGCGCCACTTGAAGACCTGCCTCCGGTGGTCTCTCGTCATTTCGAAACCACCCGGTTCGCCCAGCTCCGGCGCGGTCCTTGGCAGGTTTTTTTCCATTACGGTCAGGCGGGGCGTCCGCATGCCCAGGGCGAGGCGCTCAACTGGTCGGCGTATTTCGGGAAAACGCGCATCACGGCCGATCCCGGCAACGTCGGCTACGGCTCCAGACTCTGGAGCGACTACTACACGCGCGGACTCAACCACAATGTGCCGCTCGCAGACGGCGAGGGGCAAAACCCCTGGCATCCCGGAAAACTGCTCCGGTTCGATGCCGACGCCGGCGTGATGTCCGCCGCGCAACCGGATTATCGCGAAGGCGTGTCCGCAACCCGCACGCTGCGGATCGACGGCGATGCCCTGATCGACGAAGCCACGGTGACGCTGGCCGGTTCCGGCGCGAGGGAAACGCGCCTCGGCCTCGCCTTGCACCTGTACGGTACGCCGCGTCCCGACACCGCGTTTGTCGCGGTGCCGGACAAGGAGTTTTCGCGAAACCGTCCGGCGGCGTTTCGTTACTGGAAACAGGTGCGTTCGGCACCGTTTCGGGATCGCGCCGCGATCGACGTGGAGTTCCCCGGCGGGCCGGTACTGCGTGTGACATTTTCCGTGCAGGGTGGCGGCGACTTCACGCTTTATCAGGGTTCGTCGCCTGATCTGCCTCCCCGGCGTCGCGCCGGTTTTTATCTCGAACTGCCGGCCGGTCGCGCGGAGGCGACGGTGACGACGCGCCTGGAACCGGCGGACACGGGAGCAGGATCACCGTAAAAACCGGCATGCCCGGACTCGCCACCGCCGGAATTTTCCCCCGATAGTCAGCGAATGCCCGACCACCCGGCTTCCCCGTTTCCCGTCGCTCCGTCAGGACAAGCGCTCACGACCCGTTACCAGGACTGGATGGCGCTCAAGACCAACCTGCTCTGGATCTATGAGGGCGACATCCCGCTCGATGGCGGCGGCGGATCGCTGTTTCCCGAGTCGAGCGTCGCGTGGCTGGTGCTCTCCGGTGCGCTGACCGTTTCCTATGCCGGCCAGACGATCCGCGCGGGAGCGGACGAGTGGGTCATCCCGCGCCCGGGCATCCGCCGGCAGGATTTCGCCCCCGGCACGCACCTGCTCTCGATCCGCTTCCAGGCGCAGTGGCCCGACGGGAGGCCGCTGTTCGACGAAGGGCTTGGCGTGAGTTTTCCGCGCCACCGGTTTCCCGATCTGGAAGTCCGCGCCCGGGCGTTGCTGGGGGCTGCCCGCGATCACACGCCGGCGGACGATCCGACGCTGCTCGGCATCCGCCATTTTTCGATGGGAGCGTTCATCGGCATCAAGACGCGGCTCCTGGAATTTATCGGGGCGTTTTCCGGAGCGCTGATCGCATGCGGACTCAAACCAACGCGCCTGGGCACGCGTGACGAACGCGTGTTGCATGCGCTCTCGCGCCTCGACAACCAGCCGCTCTCGCACAAGTTCCGCGAACGCGATCTGGCGGTGGAAGTGGGGCTCGGGCTCAGCCAGTTCGTGCGGCTTTTCAGCGCGGAGATGAGCCTCACTCCGAAAAAATACCTCGACCTGCGCCGTCGCGAGACGTGCAAGCGGATGCTGATCAACAGCCCCATCCCGCTCAAGCAGATCGCGCACGACCTCGGCTTCGCGCACGCGTCGGATTTTTCCGCGTGGTTCAAAAAAAACCACGGCATCGCTCCCAAGGAATTTCGCGACCGGTTTCCGCAGGGGAGCAATCTGTGAAACGCGGACAGGTTTCGTCGCGGCCCCTCCCGAAAAAACATAACCCGGCGCGAAGGCCGGGTTACGGGAGAAACGGGGGGGAGACGTTGTCGGAAAAAAACTCAGGCGGCTTGCGCGAGAATCTTCTGCTTCAGCGTTTCCTTGGATTGCAGGCCGACAATGGTCTCGGCGATCTCGCCATTCTTGAAAAGAAGAAGGGTGGGAATGGCACGGACGCCGTACTTCGCGGCGAGTTCGCCGTTGTCGTCGACGTTGACCTTGCCGATCGTCACCTTGTCGCCGAGCTCGGTGGAGAGCTGGTCGAGGATCGGGGCGATGGCCTTGCAAGGACCGCACCACGGAGCCCAGAAGTCCACAAGGACAAGGCTGGAGCTGCTGATGGTGCTCTGGAATGAATCGTTATTCAGTTGGGTGATGGTGGCGGACATGTTTTTTCAGTTCAGGATGCGTCTTTGAAATAGAGAAGAACGGCGCTGGTGATCGCGCCGGCGGCGGCGATGAAGGCAATGACGGCCTGCCAGGCGGGCGTGCCGGCTTCTTCCTCTTCAAAGTCCTCCTCGGCGGGAGCAGAGGAGAAGGAGGATGCGGCGGCGGCGGTTCCATAACCGGGGGGTTTGGCGAAGCCGGGACCCGGCGGCTTGCTGGCGGCCGGAGGCGGTTTGGGGGCGCCGGCGAGAGGAACACCTCCGAGCCGGACGGGCGGTTTGGGCGCGATGCCGCCGGGAGTGGAGGCGACCGGCGAAGGGGGCGCAAAGGCGGCCGGCGCAGGAGCCGGGGTCGGGGCGGGCGCGGCAAAACCGAGCGGCGCAGGAGAAGGGGCGGGAGTCGGCGTCACGGCAGCCGGAGCGGCGGCAGGCGCGGGCGCGGGAGATGCCGGTCCGGAAGCGGGCGGCGGAGTGGCGGCGGGCTTGTTTTGGGCCGGAAGCTTCAGGGAAAGCTTCGGAGCGGAGGGAGTCGCGGGTTGCTCGGGGGATGTGTCGCTCATGTGGATGACAGAAATGTGAGGGTTCCGGGAATGCAGAAAAGAGAAACGTGGAACGAAAGGAGGCGATTGTCTAGCGCGGGGTGGATTTGTCGATGATCTCGGCCAGTTCGCGCGGTTCGACGGTTTCGAGGTGTTTGTCGCGGCGCTTGAGCTCCTCGAACGTCTTGACGACGGTTTCGGTCATGCGGCCGTGGGTTTCCTCGGAGCCGCCGACGAGCACGAATTTTTCGCCCCGGGTGATGCGTTTGTGCCCGTCGTCATTATCGAGGCCGACTCCAAGGAGCCCGGCTTTGCGGGGAGCTTTTTTCGGGGCGTCGGTCTTTTTTCGAGGGCGTTTGCTCACGGGGTGACGGTGTGAGGTTCCTCCGGTGTTTCAAGAGGGTTTTGCACTTCATTGCTTTCCGGAGCAGCCGTTTCGACCGCGGCGGCGGGGGTGGGCGGCGGGTCCTCGTCCTCGACGGCGGTGCAGAGGATGTCGGTGTACGCTTCGGTCTGGCTGATGCGGAGCTTGCGCAGGCGGGTGAGCTCGAGCACGGCGATGAAGGTGGCAACGAGCACGCGGACGGTGACGGGGCCGGTGAAAAGGTCGGTAAAAATGAATGATTTTTGAGTGCGGGTGAGGGCGAGCAATTCTTCCATCTTGTCGGAGACGGTGACCTGCTCGTCCTGGATTTCGCCGATGACGAGTTTTTCGGCGAGGCGGCGCAGGACGATGTTGAAGACGTTCCAGAGTTCGATCTTGTCGGCGGGCCTGAGCGGGCGTTCGGCTTCGGTGGCGGTTTCCTGGATGACGACGCGGGGGAGCATGTCGCGCTGGAAGATCGAGAGTTCGTCGAGCTTGCCGGCGGCTTCCTTGAACTTGCGGTACTGGAGGAGCTGATGGACGAGTTCCCAGCGGGGATCGAGGGCGTCGTCGTCCTCCGCCGGGCCGGTGGCGGCCTGGCCACGGGGAAGGAGCATGCGGCTCTTGATTTCCATGAGCGAGGCGGCCATGACGAAAAACTCGCCGGCGATTTCCAGGTCCAGTTCCTGCATCGAGTGGAGGACGTCGATGTACTGGCGTGTGACCGACTCGATGGGGATATCGTAGATGTCGATCTCGTTTTTCCGGATGAGGAAGAGGAGAAGATCGAGCGGGCCCTCGAAGACGGGCAGTTTGATGCGATAATCGGCGTCGGGAACCACAGGGAGGAAAAAGCTGAAAAGCTGAAATCTGAAAAGCTGAAATCTGGAATAGCTGGCAGAGGGGGAACCGCTAAAGGACGCTAAGGGACGCTAAACAAAGGCATTCCGGTTTCGTCTCCGACCTGTTTTCATTTAGCGGTTTTTAGCGAATTTTAGCGGTTCCAGCTTCTGGATCAGGGTGAGCCGGCGGTGTTTCAGTTTTCTGCTTTCAGCTTTTTCCCGATGTGGAGGGCGACGATGCCGGCGGTCATGCGGATGACCTCGATCTGGCGGAAGCCGGCGAGGCGGAGTTCGTTGCTCATGGCGCTGTGGGTCGGGTACGTCTCGATCGAGCCGCAGAGGTAGTCGTAGGCGCTTTTGTCGCCGGTGACGATGCCGGCGATGCGCGGGAGGATGCGCCGGAGGTAAAAAAAGTAGAGCAGCCGGAACCAGCGCCAGGGCTGGGAAAACTCCAGCACGTGCACGCGGCCGCCGGGGCGGAGCACGCGGTGCATCTCGCGGAGAGCTTGCAGGCGGCTGGCCATGTTGCGCAGGCCGAAGGAAATGGTGACGGCGTCCATGCACTCGTCGTCGAGCGCCAGGGCCATGCCGTCGCCTTGCCGGAAGACGATGCGGGCGGCGGAGGTGTCGCTGCCGAGGGCGCGCTGTTTGGCGGAGGCCTCGTCGAGCATGGGCTGGCAGAAATCCATGCCGGTGATGCGCGCGGCGGGCGGGAGAGCGCGGGCGAGGGCGAAGGCCACGTCACCGCTGCCGGTGGCGAGGTCGAGCACATCGGCGGGCCGGGCGGCGGGAGCGGAGGCGAGGAGACCGCGACGGACGCGGCGGACGAGACGCCAGCGCCACCACACGTCGGCGCCGCCGCTGAGAAGCCGGTTGGCGAGGTCGTAGCGACGGGCAATGCGGCCAAACATGGTGTTGACGGCGACAGGATCGGGCATGGCAGGAGAGAAAAAGCTGAAATGCTGAAAGGCTGAAAGCTGAAATACCGGTTGCCGCCACGGGCCGGTTGCCGGTTTTCGGGAGGCCGGTATTTCAGCGTTTCCGGTCAGCGGAAGCGGGCGACGACCCACTCGGAGATGGCCTTGTCCGGGTTTTCCACCACGTGGCGGTCGATGGTGGTGACGGACGGTTCGCCGTCGCGGGCGAGGAGCTTGAGGCCGTGGTGAAAGTTGCGGAATTTGTCCTCGCAGAGCGCGCGGATGGTTTTGTCGGTCGCGAGGCTCTGCTCGATGAGGGTGTCGATGGCGTCGTCGGTGAAGATGAGCTGGAAGGTGTGTTCTTCCTGGAAACGTTGCGAGAAGGCGAGGACATCGGCCTTGAGCACATCGTGCTGGCGATGCGCGGATTCGCGCAGGAGGGCGCGGAGCGTCTCGCGCGGCGCGGCCACGGTGGCGGCGTCGATGCGGAAGGCCTTGATCGCGGTCGAGGGAAGCTCGAACTTGAAGTCGCGCAGCACGCGTTCGAGCACGGTCATGAGGCCGCGCGCGCCGGTGCTCTCGCGGTGGGCGAGGCGGGCGACTTCGGTGATGGCCTCGGGCGTGATTTCGAAATCGATGCCGTAGCCGCCGAAGTCGGCGCGGTATTGTTGCAGGATGCTGCCTTCGGAGGTGTTGAGGATTTTTTCGAGATCGGAGGCGGTGAGGTGCTGGCAGGCCACGCGCACAGGGAGGCGGCCGACAAATTCCGGCTCCATGCCGTAGTCGATAAAATCGCGGGATTCGGCGAAGCGCAGGTAATCGGTCGGCACGTCGGGGCGCGGCGGCGCGATGTCCTCGGTGGCGACGCCGGTCGCGCCGGCGCCGGCTGCGGCCGCGGTGCCGTCGGGGAGGGGAAGGGAGGCGGCGAAGCCGATGCGGTTTTTCTCGATGCGGCGGCGGATATTTTCGGCGAGCTTGTCGAAGGCGCCGCTGACGATGAAGAGGATGTGGCGGGTGTTGATGGTGCGTTTGCGGGTTTTTCCCGTGCGCTGCATCTCCATCATGGCCTGCATCTGCGAGGCGAGGTCGGTCTGGCTCTGGAGGTTGACGTCGGTGTCCTCCATGAGCTTGAGGAGGTTGATCTGCACGCCGCGGCCGGAGACGTCGCGCCCGCCGCCGCCCGAAGCGGAGCCGGTGGCGGAGGCGATCTTGTCGATCTCGTCGATGTAGACGATGCCGTACTGGGCGAGCTCGACGTCGCCGTCGGCCGCCTTGACGAGGTCGCGCACGATGTCGTCCACATCGCCGCCGACGTAGCCGGTTTCGGAAAATTTTGTCGCATCGGCCTTCACGAAGGGCACGCCGATGAGGCGCGCGATGTTGCGCATGAGGTAGGTCTTGCCCACGCCGGTGGGGCCGAGTACGAGGATGTTTTGCTTGGCGTAGTCGCGCTCGCGCAGGTCGGGGTTTTCGAGGCACTGCCGGACGTGGTTGTAATGGTCGCAGATGGCGACGGAGAGGACCTTTTTCGCCTCGGCCTGCTGGATGACGAAGCGGTCGAGGTGGTCGCGGATTTCACGCGGCTTGAGGCTGAAGGCGCGGATGCGCGCGAGCGTCTCGTCGCGCGTCTCGGCGGCCGGCGGCGTTTCCGAAGTACCGGCGCTCTGGCTGGTTGGAGAGGGCGCGGAAAATCCGGACATGCCCGCTTTCCGGAGCATTTCCCTGATGTTTGCAGGTAGTTGGTTAAAAGGATCTTGTGTATCCATGTCAGTAAAAAATCAAAAGGTGGTTTGACGTAATCGATGAAGAGCACGTAGGTTACGGAACGACCGATAACCTGATCTAATAAAGGAATCCAACCATGCCTGCTAATCTGACCAAACGCGAGATCGTCCTCGAAATTTACGAAAAGACCGGGTTTCCCCAGAAGGAAATCGTGGCTTCGGTCCAGATGACTCTGGACATTATCATGCGAGCCTTGTCCGAGGGCCGGAACGTAGAGCTTCGCAACTTCGGCGTGCTCGAGGTCCAGCGTCGCAAGTCGCGCATCGGCCGCAACCCGAACAAGCCCGACGCCGAGGTCGTGATCCCCGAGCGCGCCGTGGTGAAGTTCAAGTCCGGCAAAATCCTCAAGCAACTGCTCAAGAAGATCGACATCAAGACACTTTGACCGGACCCGGGCCGCGGGGGGGGAGTTTCTCCGTCCGTGGCCTGCCCGTTGTTTTCGAAACCGGATCGCGCCGCGCAAGGCCGTCCGGTTTTTTTGCGGGCGATTGGGGAAGGGGAGGGGGGCGCGAAGGCCGGAGGAGCCGGGAGGGAGGCTTGCGATGATCGACAAAGTGCATCGCGGATGTTGCCAGACGGGCGGTTTTTTGCGCGCATGACATCTCCATGGACCGCATCGCCGAGACGTTTCAACGCTGCCAGCAGGAAAATCGCGCCGCCTTTGTCGCCTATTTGTGCGCCGGGGACCCGGATTTCGACACATCGCTCGAAGCCTGTCGGGCGGTATTGCGCAACGGGGTGGATATTCTGGAGCTTGGCGTGCCGTTCTCCGATCCGCTCGCCGACGGCTTGACGAACCAGCTCGCCGCCCAGCGCGCGCTGGAAAGCGGCATGACGGCGGCCCGCGTCTTCGAGCTCACCCGGAAACTGCGCGAGGAGTTTCCTCAGGTGCCGCTGGTTTACTACACCTACTACAATCTCGTGTTCTCCAACGGCGTCGACGCCTGGGTGCAGCAGGCGAAGCAGGCCGGTATCGATGCCATTCTCACGCTCGATCTGCCGCCGGAAGAAGCGTCGGACGTCGCCGGCGCCTGTGCGCACCACGGCGTGAAAACGGTTTTTATTGTCGCACCGACCACGCCCGATGAACGCATCGCCGTGATCGCGAAGGCTGCGACGGGTTTTATCTACTACGTGTCGCGCGAGGGCGTGACCGGCGTGCAGGATGCCGTCGCGGCGGGCGTCGGTCCTGCCCTCGCGCGGATCAAGGCCCGGACGACGCTGCCGGTGGTGGTCGGTTTTGGCATCGGCAAGCGGGCGCATGTCACCGAAGTGGCGCGCCATGCCGATGGCGTGGTCGTCGGGAGCGCGCTGGTGAATGTCATCCGCGATCATCTCGACAACCGCAGCGCCATTGCCGGCGCCATCGGCGCAAAGGCCGCGGATCTCTCGGCCGGCACGGCGAGGGAGTGAGCGGCGCAGGCGAGACCGCCCGCACCCGTCGCACGCATTTCCCGTAGCTGCGGGTTCGCCGTCTGCTGTTCCGCGGGCGTCCCGACCGTGCCGGACGGCCTTGGTCCGATGCTCCTCTTTTTTGCTGCGACGACACCGGTTTTTTGTGTCCATCGGACCGCATTTGTGCCCACCTGTTGAGCAAATTTATCCCTCATGAATCTCTACATTGGCATCGATTCCGGTACCCAGTCGACCAAGGCCGTTGTCCTCGATCCCGAAGCGGGCAAGGTCATCGCGGAGGCCCGCGCTCCGCACCAGTTGATCTCCGGCTTGCCGGTCGGTCACATGGAGCAGCATCCGCAGGACTGGACGGCGGCGCTCGACACCGTCATTGGCGGCGTGCTCGCAAAAATCGGTCCGCGTCGCGCCCGCTCCGTGCGCGGCATCGGGGTCTCCGGGCAGCAGCACGGTTTCGTGCCGCTCGATGCCAGGGGCGCGGTCATCCGCCCGGCCAAGCTCTGGTGCGATACCTCGACGGCGAAAGAGTGCGAGTTGCTGACGAAAAAATTCGGCACGGTGAAATCCGTTATCCGCAAGACGGGTGTGCCCTTCCTGCCCGGCTACACCGCGCCGAAAATCCTCTGGCTGAAGCGCAACGAACCCGCCCGGTACAAGCGCCTCCGCCACGTGCTGCTGCCGCACGACTACCTGAATTTTTATCTGACCGGCAACTACTTCATGGAGCACGGCGACGCCTCGGGCACCGCGCTCATGGACGTACGCCGCCGCGTGTGGTCGCGCGATGCGATCGAGGCGATCGACAAAAACCTCGCCGACTGGCTTCCGCCGCCCGGCGAGTCGAGCGCCGTTGCCGGCACGGTGCGTCCCGAACTCGCGCGACGTTACGGGCTCGGCGACGACGTGATCGTCTCGGCCGGCGGCGGCGACAACATGATGGGCGCGATCGGCACGGGCAACGTGAGCGCGGGCGTGGTGACGGCGAGCTTCGGCACGAGCGGCACGATCTACGCGTACTCCGACCGTCCGGTGGTCGATCCCGATGGCGAGATCGCGGCGTTCTGCTCCTCGAGCGGCGGTTGGCTCCCGCTCCTTTGCACGATGAACGTCACCACCGTCACCGAGCAGATGCGCGCGCTTTTCAGTTTCGATTACCGCCAGCTCGATAAAGCCGTGGCCGGCGCCCCCGCCGGTTCCGGCGGCCTCGTGCTGTTGCCTTACCTCGCGGGCGAGCGCACGCCGAATGTGCCGGCCGGCTCCGGCGTGTTTCTCGGGCTCAACAGCAAAACCGGCAACGCCTCGCATATGGCGCGCGCGGCCATGGAAGGAGCGACGATGGGCATGAATTACGGTTTGCTCCGCCTGGCTTCGCTCGGTGTGAAGGCGAAGGAAATCCGCGTCACCGGCGGCGGCGGCAAATCGCCGGTATGGCGTCAGATCATGGCGGACATTTTCGGCGTCCCGGTGGTCGGCATGGTCGAGGACGAAGGCGCGGCCCTGGGCGGCGCGTTGCAGGCCGTGTGGGCGCGCGACCTGCGCGAAGGCGGAAAAACGAAACTCTCCGACTACACGGGCCGGATCGTTGCCGTGAACGAGTCCACCCGCTGCGTTCCCGACCGGAAAAACGTGGGCCGTTACCGGAAACTCCAGGCCTTGCAGGACCGCCTCAGCCTCGCCCTGCGCGAGGTCTTCGTGGAGCAGCGGGCTCTGGCCTGAAGGATTTTCGATTCCCGATTCCCGAGTGGATCCTGCCACTCCGGGGAAACGCTCCGGCCGCGCCAGCGCCTGATTTCTGCAATCGAAAATCGGGAATCGAAAATCCCGAAATCCATCCGGTCTGGCGGAAATCCCGTTTGCCAGACGCGGCGTGTGGCCTTCGCATGGTGTACATGGCCTCTTCTTCCGGCTCCGCCGCCACTTCATCCGCCGCTCCTGTTTCGCCCGATTCGCTGCCCGATGCGCATGGCCGCTTCGGCGCCTACGGCGGCGCCTACGTTCCCGAGACGCTCTTCACTGCGCTCAAGGAGCTGGGCGACGCCTACGAAGTCGCCCGCAACGATCCGGCGTTTGTCGAGGAGCTGCGCTGGCACCTGAAGGAGTTCGCCGGGCGTCCCACCGGGCTTTATTACGCCGGCCGGCTCACGGAACATTGCGGCGGCGCGAAGATTTATTTCAAGCGCGAGGACCTGCTCCACACCGGCGCGCACAAGATCAACAACGCCATCGGCCAGGCCCTTCTCGCCCGTCGCATGGGCAAGAAGCGCATCATCGCGGAAACCGGAGCCGGCCAGCACGGTGTGGCCACGGCGGCGGTCTGCGCGAAATTCGGGCTCGAGTGTGTCGTGTACATGGGCTCGGTCGACATGGAGCGCCAGGCGCTCAATGTTTTTCGTATGCGTCTGATGGGCGCGGAAGTGCGCGGGGTGGAGGCCGGCCAGAAAACGCTCAAGGATGCCGTCAACGAAGCCATGCGCGACTGGGTGACCAACGTCCGCAGCACGCACTACATCCTCGGCTCCGCGCTCGGTTCGCACCCGTATCCGATGATGGTGCGCGACTTTCATCGCGTGATCGGGCAAGAGGCGCGCGAGCAGATCATGGCGCGGGAAGGCCGCCTGCCGGACGAGATCATTGCGTGCGTGGGCGGCGGCTCCAATGCGATCGGCGTGTTTTTCGAATTTTTGCCGTTTGAGGACGTGCGCCTGATCGGCGTCGAGGCGGGTGGCCGCGGCATCCGTCGCGGCGAGCACGCGGCGCGGTTCGAGGGTGGCAAACTCGGCGTGCTGCAGGGTGCAAAAACCTGGATCCTGCAAAACCCGGACGGGCAGATCGAGCTGACGCATTCCGTCAGCGCCGGCCTCGACTACGCGGCGATCGGCCCCGAACACGCCTGGTACCGTGACCGCGGACGGATCGATTACGCCTATGCGTGCGACGACGAGGTGCTGGAAACCTTCCAGCTCGTATCGCGACTCGAGGGCATCATCCCGGCGCTGGAATCGACCCACGCGGTCGTCGAGGGCATCAAGCGCGCCAGGGCGCTCGGCAAGGGCAAGATCGTTCTCGTCAACCTCAGCGGCCGCGGCGACAAGGACGTGAACCAGGTCGCGCGCATTCTGGGCGAGCAGGTCAACGGGGTGTGACGGGGCCGGATTCGTTGCCATCCATGTCCGTCCGGGCGGAGCCGTTTCACCGGATTTGACCCGCATATCGTCGGATTTGCCAACCGCCTGTCGCGATGCTGGCACCGGTCCTGCTGTGCAGTGTGTCTCCGGAGCGGCGCGTTGCCGCGAGGACAAATCCGATCCCATGAAGCAAGACGAGGAAGCGCCGAACCAACAAAGAACCGTCAGCCATCACCTCGTGGCCATAGATTTTGAACAGACGCCGCACCGCGATGAAACCGAAGATCTCCTGGGTGCGATGCTGGATGTTTTTCACCCGGCGGCAGACAACACAGCCGGCGACCCGTGTCATGGCGGACTGGCCGGCGACGGTGCCCTGGCCTGGTGACGGGAGGCTTTCCGGATATTTTTCTTGCCAGGTCGGGCTGCAAGGCCCGGAAGCAGGGATGCCTTGTTGGCCGCGCCGGTGCTTCGTCCGGCGCAATTCTTCGGGTCAGTGTGATGTCCGCCAATGATCCGGTTCCCGGCCGGGGTTTGTTGTTGTTCCCCGGCCGGGAACGAATGGAGGGGCTGAAGCTGGACGTCGGTATTCCGGATTCCGCAGATCAGCCGGCGGCCGATGGCTGCCAGTCGGCGGTGATGACGGACGTGATACCGCCGCGGCCTTTCCAGTTGGCGATGATGGTGAGCGAGCGGGGCCGGAGCGACTGGCCGAGGTCGTCGCAGATCTTGTTGGTGACCGCCTCGAAAAAAATGCCTTCGTTGCGGAAGGCGTGGAAGTAGAGCTTGAGCGACTTGAGCTCCACACACACCTGGTGGGCGACATAACGCACGGTAATCGCGGCGAAATCGGGATGACCGGTGATGGGGCATACCGAGGTAAATTCGTGGTGCGTGTGCTCGATGACGTAATCGCGATGCGGAGCGGGATTGGGAAAGGTTTCGAGAATCTTCGGGTCAGCCATCCGGCGATCCATGCAAAAGGCGGCAGGGACTGAAAGGACGAAGTTGCGAAGCGGCCAAAGCGGCCAAGGGGGGGAAAAGGAACCGCTAATGGATTTCGCCAATGGCGAAATCTTCAGGCACCCCTCCGGCTGATCGCCTCCGGAACACACTGCCGGGGCCTGCTGATCGCAGGCCATTTTGTTTCCATGAATCTGACCGGGCCGCGATCAGCGGCCCCCGACAGTTCCCTGCTGCGACGATCAGTCACAGCTTCACTTTGAAGATTTCGCCTGTTGGCGAAATCCATTAGCGGTTCCTCCCCTCAGTATCCGCGGGCCGGGTCGCCGCCGAGGGGAATGGCGGGGCGGGCGCGGGTGTCGAGGGCGTCCACATTATAGAGACGATGGAGTTGCCAGCCGGCGCGGAAGGGGTCGCCGTGCGTCTTGATCCAGGCGGAAATCGCGCCGAGCACCGCCGGGTCTTCACGGCGCGACCACTCGGGATGCAGCCACACATGCCGCACGGCGCTGACCTCGTCGCCGATGGCGTCCCACCAGCGCCGGATCGAATCGGCATCCTCCACGATGAGCTTGAGTTCGTCGGCCCGGCGAAGGTTTTCCGGCAGCGGCGGCCGGGCCCATTTGGGGCTCACGGTGATCCAGGCGAAGTCTCCGCGAACCGGATACGCGCCGGAGGTTTCCAGGTGCGCGGGCAGGCCGGCGGCCCGGAGCGCGGCCGTCAGCGGACGCAGGTCGTGGATCGCCGGCTCGCCGCCGGTGACCACGGCGAAAACCGCCGCAGTGGCGCGGGCATGCGCGGCCAGTTCGTCCACCGCGATGCGCGGCACGTCGGCGGGCACCCAGTCCGGATGCCACGTGCCGGCGGAGTCGCACCAGGCGCATTTTACGGGGCAGCCGAAGGTGCGGATAAAAAACGCGGCGCGCCCCATGTGGCAGCCCTCGCCCTGCCAGGTGAAGAAGGTTTCGTAAACCGGAAGCGTCGTGCTTGCGCTCATGGGATGATGGTCCCCCCGTCGGGTTGTAGTCGCCGGTCAGACGAGGGCCGGCGGCTCGGGCGGGTGCGGCCGGGGAAGGAAATCGGGGGTGAAGGTGGCGATGTTTTTCGAGTCTTCCGCGACTTCGACCGCGACGAGGAAGGCGCGTCCGCCGGTTTCCTTGTCCACGAGCGCGCCGAGCACCTCGTAAAAATGCCGGGCGAGTCCTTCGCAGGAGCAACTGGGCACGACATGGATTTTCCAGACATCGGGGCAGGCGGCGACGATCTGCTCGCGGAGCGGGTCGTCGGCATTAAAGACGCAGGCATGATCGAGGTGCCGGTCGATCCAGCGCTTGATGAACTGGAGTTTTCCGAAATCGATCACGAATCCGTTTTCGTCCGCGCGGTGGCAGCCGAAAGTCAGCGTGATCGACCAGTTGTGGCCGTGAATCCACGCGCAGTGGCCATCGTGCCTGTGCTGGCGATGCGCGAACGGGATGTCGATCCAGGTTTTCCG
This sequence comes from Opitutaceae bacterium TAV5, assembly GCA_000242935.3. Lineage (NCBI taxonomy): Bacteria > Pseudomonadati > Verrucomicrobiota > Opitutia > Opitutales > Opitutaceae > Opitutaceae bacterium TAV5. Next base: position 6,519,526 of record CP007053.1, on the reverse strand, counting down.
GCAGGTGATCATGCGGAAGACGGGAACGGGAGTTTCCAGTGATGGCGAACCAGTTTCTCCACGGACGGCGCGGCCGGGTCGTACTCCGTGGGATCGGGGATGCCGGCGAGCGAAAACGCCTCGCGCCGCTCGATGCACGTCCCGCACACGCCGCAGTGGAGCCGGCCGCCCTTGTAGCAGGACCAGGTTTTTTCGAAGGGCACGCCCAGCGCCGCGCCGCGACGGACGATGTCGGCTTTGGTCAGGCTGACAAACGGACGGTACAGCGAGACGCGGTGCCAGTCGGCGAGCCGGATGGTTTGGTCCACGGCGTCGGCAAACTCGGGGCGGCAGTCGGGATAGATGGCGTGATCGCCGCCGTGCGCGGCATAGGCCACGCGGTCGAATTTTTGCGAGATGGCCCAGCCGGCGGCGATCGAGAGCATGATCATGTTACGATTGGGGACGACGGTGGTCTTCATGACCTCTTCGGAGTAATGCCCGTCGGGCACGGGGATGTCGTCGCTGGTGAGGCTGCTGCCGGAGAGAAGCGGGGCGATGGCGCGCAGGTCGGCGATCCGGTGTTCGACGCCGAGGAGCGCGCAGAGGGAACGGGCGGCCTCCAGCTCGCGGACGTGGCGCTGGCCGTAGTTGATCGAAAGCGCCTTCACCTCGCGGCTTTCGTTCACGAGCTCGTAAAGCAGGACGGTGGAATCGAGTCCGCCCGAGTAGATGACAACAGATTTCATGCAGGTTTTTGTGCGACACGGTAGTCAGCGCGATCCCCGGGCGGAGGCAATGCCGGGGAAAGGGATCGGGGAATTAATGCCGCCTGCGCGTCACCCCGGCAACCTGCGCAAACGTTCTCCGACCTCCCTACTGGAGCGAGTAACCGGGATTTGCTGGCCATTGTCGAGCGCCGCCGTCGTACGGCTGGATGCTCGCTTCAGGGTCGAAAGATGCCGGAAATTCACGATGGCGCTGCGGCTGAGCCGGAGGAACTGCTTGCGAGGCAACACGCTGTTCCAGCCCGTTGGGGTAATCTGAAGGCAAGCCGTAAGGGGTCGCACCTTTATTTTGATATTTTTCCTGTCCTCCCAAGGGGCGTAGACGACGACCTGCGCAAGCCCCTTCTGGGCGGCTGAATGCACTATGTGCTTCGGCTGATAACACGCCTGGTTCTTCTGCAAGCGTCCTTGCGGAGACACTGGCGTTAGCCGGTCACTGCCCGGCGTATCCCGGGCCGGGGATTGCCTGCGAGGACGTGTCCGAATTGCGGATCAGTGGCGGGCGGGCGCAAAAAGATGATTTCACCGGAAGACGTATCGCGGGAAAGGATACGGAGGGTTTCGTTGTGCTCCGCCATCTGGCCGACCAGCTGGCCGATGGTGACGGAGTCGTCCACGCGGTGGATATGGGCGATCCGGGCCAGAAAGCGCCACGGGCCGGCCAGCAGGTCGTAGAGACCGGAAACATGCGGACGGCAGGCGGTCAGGACGAGCGTTCCGGAGGTCGCGGAGAACACGGCCGGATTTTCCGGGAGAACCCTGAAGACGATGGCGGGAGAAGCGGAGGGGTCTTGCGTCCGCTGGCGGGTGTCCGCGAGGCGGTAGATGGAGCTGAGCGGCCAGTCAGCTCTGAGTGGCAGCGGAGAGAGCGCGGTGGCGTTCATGACAGGGCCAGTCTGCCCGGACACCCCGGGCTGCGGGGAGAAAAAACGGCGTGGCGAATGTTAAGTTTGTGTGACGGATGCAGGCGGGTGGCGGAACCGCGGATGCTCAGGCCATCCCGGCCGGTGTTCCGGAACGTGCGGGGAGATGTTTTTCCATTTCGGAAAAGCGGGTGAGATCGAATTCGCTGAAGGCCGGTTCGCTGTCCGGTTGCACAGGGCGGAAGCCGAGTTTTTGCCAGAAGAGGCCCGGGCAGGCCGGATCGGTGGCAGGCGCGCGGAGCCGGACAGTCCGGACATGGGCAGGCAGGTTCTTTTCCCAATTCCGGACGATGGTCGTTCCGAGATGACGCCCGCGCAGATCTTGCGGGACAAAGAAGCGGGTGATCCAGACCGTGTCGCCGGCAGCGACGCTTTGCAGGCAGGGAGGGGGAGGGGAGGACTCGCCTTTTTCGATCATGATGCTGCTACGATAGGACTTCGGTGTTACAGCTTCATGACAACGGCGCGGAATCCGTCCGCTTTTGCGCAAAGGCTGATTTTTCCCGGGGATTGGGTGAAAATCGGGCAACGGAATCGCGACGCGAGTTTGCACGAACCCGGACTGCGCATCGACTCCGCCAAGGCCGTGCGCGGGCTTGGCCACGTCACGTCGGAGTCGGAGAGTGGCTGGCGCGCGCTATCATCCAGTTCAAGACGGACGAAACCCGGAACGGTCCACGCGAGGAAGAAAGGGGGGATATGCGGCCCGGCGTGATCATTCCGGGCGAGGGTTCCCGCATGCATCTGCCAGGACTTCCCCTGAAATCCGGGAGAGCGGTATTGATTGGAGAGGCGGGTGAATCCGGGTTCGCCCCAAAACCGATTGCGATGTCCGCTTCGGCGGGCTTCGTTCGTTGAAGGATTGAAACCAACTGAAAACCGTCACCCTCCGCCAAAAGGAAAAGCAATCATGTCCACCCATACCATCCGCCTGCACCGCGTTCTTCGTTCGACGCCTGAAAAAGTTTATAAAGCCTTCACCGACGCCGATGCGATGTGCCGCTGGCTGCCGCCGTTCGGCTTTACCGGCAAAATGCACCACTTCGAGCCGAAGGCGGGCGGCAGCTTCAGGATGTCGTTCACGAATTTCGGCACCGGCCAGAGCCACAGCTTTGGCGGCAATTTTCTGGAAATGATCCCCGGCGAGCGCCTGCGCTACACCGACAAGTTCGACGACCCCAATCTGCCCGGCGAAATGCAGGTGACGGTCACCCTGAAGAAAGTGTCCTGTGGCACCGAGGTGAACATCGAGCAAGAGGGTGTGCCCGCCGTGATTCCCGCCGAAATGTGCTACCTCGGCTGGCAGGAGTCGCTCATCCAGCTGGCCCGGCTCGTCGAGCCGGAGATTCCGAACGGATGAACCCGATCCGCCCGTCGGGAGGAGGCCAGCGCTCCCCCCGAAGGAGCGGAAAATCCCGGCGAGCCGTCCGCGGCGGCACCTGGCGACCGCTTCTCGGTCGTGCTTGCATTCTCCGGATCGTCCGGCGACCCAAGGCGCAACAGCCGGTATCCGGTGTTGCGCTTTTCACTGCAGTCAGTCGTCAGTCCGGCGACGCCTGGCCGGAGGCCCTGCCGCTTGCTCCGGAGCGGTCGCTCAGCCGGCCGGGCAGGAGGATGACGCGCTCGATCTGGCCATTGTTGCGCACAATGTGCGGATTGAGCGCGCCGGTCAGGCGCAGCACCTCGAAGATTTCCGAAGGCGGGTCCGACTGGAAGCGGGCGGTGATCGTTTCTCCCCCCAGTCGCGGATCCCTGATCTCGACCGGGATCCCGAAGCGTTTTTCCAGGTCCCGCATGGCTGCGGGCACCGGTTCGCGGTCCCAGATGATATCGCCGAGCATCCAGCCGGTGACGGTCTCCGTGACGACAGCCGCCACCTCGCCGCGGCCGGTTTTGGCGGAAAACGAATATTGCTGGCCCGGTGCAATCACCACCGGTTCCGTCTCGCCTTCCCGGCCGGCTCCGGTGACCTGCACCCGCCCCTGCACGAGGGCCACCCGGGCCTCCGTTCCATCGGCAAAGGCCCGGACGTTGAATCGCGTACCGAGAACCGTGATACGCAGGGTTCCGGCCTCGACGACGAACGGACGCGCTTCGTCGTGGGCGACATCGAAGTACGCTTCTCCTGTCAGGCGCACGATTCTCGCGTAGGGGCTGAATGCCGCGGGGTAGGAGAGGGTGCCGTTCGCGTTGAGCGTGATTTTTGTCCCGTCACGCAAGGTCACGGCCAGGCGCTCCCCGCCGCCGGTGGTCCTCTGCACCCAGGCGGCGGAATCGCCCGCGACGACGACGCGCCGCGCGGGCCGGAGGCCGATGAAGAGGATGGCGCCGGCGATGGCCAGGCACATTGCCAGCACGGCGGGGCGCCACGCGAGCCGGCGCCGCCGTATCTTTTTTACCGATACGCGGACGGCGGGCTTTTCCCGCCTGTCCTCCCGCCGGGTGATCTCCTCGAGCCTGCGGGTGGCGCCTTCCAGATCGTAATCGTCCTCCGGCCCGAGCGGGGCGAGCTCCCAGGTGGAGCGCATGCTCTCGAACATCTGCCGCCGGGCAGGATCCTGCAGCAGCGCGACCATCTGCTCGCGTTCCGCGCCAGATGCCTCCCCGACCAGGTAGCGAGTGGCCAGGTTGAAGAAGTATTCGTTGTCGTCAGTGGTGGAATGCATGTGGAGGGGCCTATAATATATGACCCGGAAAATGGGCTGAATCTACTAGTCGGAGCTGAATATTTTTTCCCGGCATGTCCGGTCTGGAGAGATGAATCGGGGGATGTGGTCTAGAAATGACGTTTTATGAGTTCGTAGAGGCGGGGGATCGTCACCTCGATCTGCCGGTTGGCTTCGACCATGTGATTCTGGACCGTGCGGGGCGCGATGTTCAGGGCGGAGGCGATCTGCTTGTAGGACATCTTTTCGAAGCGGTTCATCCGGAAGACCAGTTGCCGCTGCGGCGGCATGCACGCCAGGAGCGCATCCAGTTCTTCCTGGAACTCCCGGAAGAGCAGGCCGCCGTCCGTGCGGTGGCCGTCCACGAGCATGTGCGGGGGCACGTCGTCGATGGCCACCGTGTCGACATCGATCTGTCGCGCCAGCAGCTTCAGGGACTGGTTGTTCACCGAACTGAACAGGTAATTGCGCAGGGTGGTCTTGACGGAGAGGGTCTGCCGGCGGCACCAGATGTTGATGAAGACGTTGGAGGCGGCCTCCTCGGCGTAGTCCTTCCGGCGGAGCAGGTGGAAGGCGAACTTGCACAGGTGCCGGTAGTATTTTTGCTGAAGCAGGATCAGCGCCTTCTCGTCGTGATCGCGGATGCGGAGCATCAGGGTTTCGTCGGTTGTGTCTTCGGTGTGCATGGATCGAGGGTGGTCGCTGTGACGAGGGAGAGTCGGTTGTCCGGTCAGCGGTGGTTCATCTGGATGGACGGGGGGCGGCCAGATCCTGCCGTTCAAATCCGGTTGCGCCGGTCCGGTTGGGCCCGGGGATGGCGATCCTGTCCTCGGGCCACTGGACGCGAACCACGATCTTGCGGTTATGGCGTACGAACACGACGCCCACCATCGAGGACACGTCGGTGAACAGGCGCGCCAGGGTCACCGTCTCGCGGGATTCGAGTTCCATGGTGGTTTTGAGCGGCAACTGGGTGGCGAGGTAGACGAACTTCAGCCCCGTCTGCTGCTCCACGAGGGAGAAAATTTCCGGCAGGGTCGCTGGTTTCATCTTGATCGCGGCCACGCTGACCGGGGTGCGGACCAGGACGGGGTCGGTAAAGTAATCGATCGGGTCGGCCGGGGGAGGGGTGGCGTGCCCGAGGCTTGCGATGGTGAGGAGAAAGAGCCACCGGGCCGTGCGCCGGGAAGGTGCGACCCGGAAGGAGGCAGATATCGGCCACGGCGGGCATCGGAAAAAATGGATAAAGTGCACAATAGTAAGACCCGTTTTTTCGCCCCGATCTACTAGTCACCTTTGTGACATTCAGGTTACATTGTGCCGGCCGGTCCGGAATCGGGCGGTTTGTCCTGTCACCGTTTCTTTATATTAATAGTTGCCGCACGGAAATGAAACCTGTTGGCGAGAATATTGAAGGTGTCTGGCACTTGATATAATCTGACAAAAAAGCCTTCAGGCCGGTTTTACAGACAAATTTTTCCCCTCATTCAAAACGTAACAGGTTTGTAACCTGCGCGACTAGTAGATCGGGGGGTAAAAACGGGTCTTATTATTTGAAGGCAAATTCACCGCTTCAGCCAACGATCCAAACCTGTCCAGCCCGGCCTCCGCCTCCCTCCCATGCCAGCCACCCTTGATATCATCCATGCCTCCGATCCGGAGATTCGTGCCGCGGGCCGCGTCGCGCAAGGGTGGATGCTGATGATTCCTGTTCCGGCATGGGGGAACCGGGCGAGGAGGCAGGTCCGGGTGCTCCGGCTCTCTCCGGTGATTCCGGAGTTCCCGCCGGCACCCCGTCCGGCGGCCTGGACGAATCCCATGACAGCGCGCCAGCGCGTTGCCCTCGCAACTTCCCGACCGGCCACGTTCCCAACCGGTCGGGCAGAAAAACAACAACTCAGGGAACAAGGAAAAATCCTATGAAAGCTAAAAACATACTCATGGCGAGCGCGCTCGCCATTTCGTCCGCCTCCTTGGCGCTCGCTGCTGACATTGAAATCCGCATCACCGGGGCCACGGCGTTTCGTGCGTCAGCGGATAGTGCAATCCAAAATATCCTTGGTAGTCCAACGGTATCTTGGGTTGGAACCAGTACGTCTGCCTCGGCTAACCAAGCGATTTATCGCGGAACGCTGGGTTCAGATACTGTAACCATCAAAACCACTTGGTCCGGTTCTGCCGCAGGCGTTGGTGCGCTGGCACTGCAGACTCAACCGGTTCTTGATTGGCTGGATGATGAAGCCTTGGGCACTCCCGGGCAGATTTCTCCAGAGGATGCGGCAGATCTACAGGTTCCGGGGATAGCCCATGCGGCATTTTCAGACGTATACCAAGGATCTACCATCTATACCCAGTACAGTGACCCAGCCCTGCCGACTGATCCGCATGTAAGGCTGGAGGACAATCCTGTTGGTGTCATTCCGTTCGTGTTCGTCCGGGGATCCAGCAGCAATAGTGCTACTGCCCCTGGCAGCGGAGGAGCGTGGAATGGTCATTTCCATAGTGTGACCAACATCACGACCCAGCAGGCTCGTCTGATCTGGGAAGTGGGAGCTCCGCTTTCCTTCTTCACGAAGAACGAGGATCACTTTGCGTTCAAAGTGCTGCCGCTGGGACGTAATGACAGTTCGGGAACCCGTATCACCACGCTGGCTGAAATCAACTTCCCTACGTACAACCTGACACCAGTCATTAACCAGTACCAAGCCTCGGTCAGCGGTTCCGCCATCACTGCGGTCGTCTCGATCGGTGGCGGCGGCGAGTCCAGTGGCGGAACGCTTGCCGGCATTGTGGGTAACTCGGTGGCTGCCAATGCGACGGTGGATTCGGCAACGATTCCTTTCGGTCTCGTTACCTACCTTGGCATCAGTGATGCCGCCAATGTTGCGGGTATTACCTTCAATGGCACCACGGGGGAGTTTGGTTCGACATCGGACAACCTGGTCTTGAGCTACAACGGCGTGCCTTTCTCCTATGACGCCGTCAAGGAAGGCAAGTACACACTTTGGGGCTACGAGCATGTTTATTATCGTCCGACACTGGGGAGTCCCGAACTCCCGGTGGTGACGGCCCTTATTAATCAAATCGTGGAGACCGATGCGGCAGTCGCCGGCATCTTGTTGGAGGATGTGAATGTCACTCGGCAGACTGAGGGCGGGGTTGTTTATCCGTAATCCTCCGGAATCATATCTGGCATGAGGCTTCCGGTGTGAACCGGAAGCCGATCGGCAACGATCAAGTTCAGGAGGGGAAATACAAATATTTCCCCTCATATATTTTTTTCGCAACCAAAAATAAATAATACTATGAGAAAATCAACACTTCCTTCTGTCATGGCTCTGCTCGGTATTGCCTTGGCGGCCCATTCCCAAGCGGTCACAATCGAATCCGGTGACCTTATCCTTGGGTTTAAGGCGACCAGTGGAACGGGCCAACAGAGCAATCTGGAGATAAACTTGGGCAATATATCCAATTATAAAGACCTTAGCGCAAATACGACCTTTACGATCACATCCGTTAACGCCCTCAATACATCGGAACGTTTTAGTCTCGGTGCCGATCTTGTGGCTACTTATGGCTCTGGTTGGAACACGCGGGCGGATCTTACATTTGGGGTCATTGGTTCTAACACAACAACCGGATTCTCAAACCAAATTGGATTCCTGACCCAAGGGAATCAAGCTGGTGAATTGCCTAAGGGGCTTAGCACATATGCACGACCCAGCATTGATACAAGCACGACAGCTGCCGGGATTTATGCGCCATATACATCTCTCGTGCAGGACACGGCGAACGGACTCTTTAGGGCCAGCGCCACCGAGAACAATTCCTATGCCGGAATTGTTGATGTTCTTGTTAGTGGGGTTAATAATCTGAACAGCTGGACCGTCGCTACATCTAATAACGGTAACGTTGTGACTGCGGTAGTAGGCAGGCGTCCTGCGATCAGCTATGCCTCCTTTTCGGTCAACACCGATTTCTCCGATTCGGATTGGCAGGTTCTGGATTTGTATGAGGTAACTTGGGATTCCACAAGCGGGACTTATCTCGGAACCTTCGGCTTGGATGCCGACGGGAATCTGGCATTCAGCAACAATCCGTCGTTTTTCAGCTTTCCTCCCGACTACTCCCAAGTGCCCGAGTCCGCTACTTACGCGATCCTGATCGGCGCGCTGGCGCTCGGTTTTGTCGGCTACCGCCGCTGGAAACTCAACCGGGAGGTTCTCGCTGCCTGATTCTCCCGCACGGATTCCTTTTTGTCAGAGTCATAAATAACAACGGTCGTGCAGCCGTTCCACCCGGGTGGAACGGCTGCCTTAATCACATCGGGAAAATTGTAACCTTCTTTTAACACAAGACTGCCGGCCATCGTGACGAGTACCCGTCATCGGTCCAGGTCGCCATTAAGGATTTTACCGCCCGCCACCACTCATTGATGCCGCTTTTCCCTCGCCACTCGCCGGTGAACCTCGCGTTCGCCTCCCTTGTTTTTTCCTGCCTGTGCGGGTCCGCCGGACTCTTCGCCCAGGCAACCGGCGCTTCTGCGCCTGCGCCCCGGCGGCTCGATGTGTTCGAGTACCGCATCGCGGGCGTGCAGAGGCTGACGCCGCTCGAAGTCGAAACCGCCCTGTATCCGTTCCTCGGCGAGGCCCGCACGGCCGAGGACGTCGAGGGAGCCCGCGCCGCGCTCGAAAAAGCCTACCAGGCCAAGGGCTACCAGACGGTGGTGGTGCAGGTACCCGCCCAGCAGGTGACCGATGGCGCGGTCTATCTCCAGGTCATCGAGGGCAAGGTGGGCCGGCTGCGCGTCCGGGGTTCCCGCTACTACGATCTCGACGCGATCAAGGAAAAGGCCCCGTCGCTCGCCGAGGGCGAGGTGCCCGATTTCAACGCCGTCACCCGCGACATCGTCGCGCTCAACCAGTCGCCCGACCGGCGGGTCACCCCGGCCCTTCGCGCCGGTGTCGTGCCGGGCACGGTGGATATCGACCTCAATGTCGAGGACACGCTCCCGCTCCACGGCAGCCTCGAACTCAACAACCGCCACAGCGCGGATACGAAGCCGCTGCGTCTCAACGGCTCGCTTACCTACAACAACCTCTGGCAGCTCGAGCACTCCGCCGGCCTCAGTTTCCAGATCGCGCCGCAGCGGCTCGACGACGCGGAGGTGTTTTCCGCCTGGTACCTGGCGCGCCTGCCCGATTCGCCGGTCAGCCTCCTCATCCAGGGAGTGAAGCAGGACAGCAACGTGTCCACCCTCGGCACGTTCGATGTAGCCGGCCGCGGCGACATCGTCGGCATACAGGCCATCATCAGCCTCGGCGGCTCCGAGTCCTTTTCGCACAGCCTGAGCATCGGCATCGATTACAAGCACTACGACCAGACGCTGACCGTGACCGGCGATCCCGACGACATTGCCACGCCCGTCACCTACTGGCCGCTCGGGCTCAATTACTCCCTGACGTCGTTCGGGAAAAAGGCGACCACACAGCTCAACGCCGGACTCAATTTCCATGTGCGCGGCCTCGGCAGCGATCCCGAGGAATTCGACGCACGGCGTTACGGGGCCGATGGCAGCTACATCTATTTCCGCGGCGATCTTTCGCAGACCCGCGAACTCGGCGGGGACTGGCAGCTTTACGGCACGGTCATGGGACAACTCGCCAGCCAGCCGCTGGTCTCCGGCGAACAGTTCGGGGCCGGCGGCCTGGGCACCGTGCGCGGCTACCTCGAAAGCGAGGCGCTCGGCGACAACGGCATCGCGTTTTCCGCCGAATTGCGCGCGCCGCCGCTCACGCTCGGCAAGCGCCTCGACGAATGGCGCTTTTATGTCTTCGCCGAGTGGGCGGGACTCACGCTCAGGGATCCGCTGCCCGACCAGGATTCCCGCTTCCAGCTCGCCAGCATCGGCGCCGGCACGCGGCTGAAGTTCCGCGAGCACTACAACGGCTCGCTCGATTTCGGGCTGCCGCTGCTGAGCGAAGGCCGCACCGACCGCTATGAACCCCGCCTCACCTTCCGCCTGTGGGCCGAATTCTGAAAAACGCCGAAATGAACCACAGGGACATCCATTTTTTTCGAACCGTTTTGGCCGCAAAAGAACGCAAAGGGTCTGTTTGCAGGGAAACCCTCCATGGCGCCTATAGGCGCCACGCAGCACTACATCTGCATGGAGATATTTGCGCTCCTTTCGCGGCTAAAAAATCCGTCACTGGCAGCCTCCCCATCCTTCGCGGCCGCCCCGCTCCGCACCAACGAATGTCATCTATGAAACGACCGACCCGATTCCGGATCAAAAATGCACTACTCGGCCTCGTGGCCCTGCTCGGCCTTCCCGGCATGGCCCATGCCTGGTGGAACGACGAGTGGGCGCTGCGCAAGCAACTCACGATCGATACGACGCCCGCCGGGGCCGATATCGCCGAACCGGTCGGCGGAGCGCCTGTCCTGGTGCGGTTGCACATCGGCAACTTCCAGTTCGATCAGGCCCGGCCCGACGGGGCCGACATCCGTTTCCTCGCCGAGGACGACAAGACGGTGCTTCCCTACCACGTCGCGCAGTTCGATTCGCTCCTCGGCGAGGCGTTTGTCTGGGTGCGCGTTCCCGATATCAAGCCCGGCGCGCAAACCGTGATCCGGCTCTATTACGGCAACCAGGCCGCGCCCTCAGTCGAAAACGCGAAAGGCACTTTCGATGCCGACACGGTTCTCGCCTGGCACTTCGGCGAACGCGGCCAGCCGGCCCGGGATTTTTCGGGCAACGACAACAATGCGGCCAACCCCGGTATTCCGGCCGAGGGCACACTTATCGGCACGGGCCTGCGTTTCGACGGCACCTCCGCCATCACCGTTCCCGCCACACCCTCGCTCGTCTGGTCCGCCAACGCTCCGCTGACCTGGTCGGCCTGGGTGAAACCCGCCACGCTTGCCGGACGCGCCATTATCTACAGCCGCCGTAGCGGCTCGCAAGCCGCCTTCCTCGTCGGCGCCGACCAGGGCGTCCCTTTTGTCGAGATCACCGCTTCCGGCACCACCCTCCGCACACCGGCCGGGGCGCCGCTCGCCGTCAATGCCTGGCATCACCTTGCCGTCGTCGCCGACGGCTCCCGGATCATCCTCTACGTCGACGGAAGCGCTTATGCCACGCTTGACGGCGGTATCCCCGCGTTCGATACGCCGGCCGCGCTCGGCGGTGATCGCGCCGCGCCCGATGCCGCCATCACGGCCGGTTTCACCGGAGAACTCGTCGAATTCCAGCTTTCCCGCACCGCTCGCCCGTCCGGCTTCATCCGATTCCTCGCCACTTCGCAGGGGGGAGACTCGGGCCCCCGCGTCGCTCTGGTTGGAGAGGAAGAATACTCGGGCGGCGGTGGCGGGAATCATTCCGGTTATTTCACGGTCATCATCCAGAACCTCACCTTCGATGGCTGGATCGTCATCGTCATCCTCGGGGTGATGAGCGCGATCAGCATCGCCGTCATGGTGGCCAAAAACAGTTACATCGACGCGGTCCGCAAGGGGAACGAGCGGTTCCTGAAGCTGTTCAACGAGCACGTCGCCACCGACCTCACCACACTCGACAACGCCAACCATCAGGTTTCTTCGCTCGGCGGCCAGCTCACCGATGCCGAGCGCAAGCTGATTGCCCGCGCGCCGCTCTACCGGCTTTACCACATCGGCGCCGAGGAAATCCGCAAGCGCCTCTCGGAGGTGAAAAACGGCGATGAAAAGTCCCTTTCCTCGCATGCCATCAAGGCGATTACCGCGAGCATGGACGGCGGCCGTGTCCGCGAACAGCAGCGCCTCAACAAGCAGATGGTGCTTTTGACGATTGCCATTTCCGGTGGTCCGTTCCTCGGGCTGCTCGGCACGGTGGTCGGTGTGATGATCACCTTTGCCGCGGTGGCGATGGCCGGCGACGTCAACGTCAACGCGATCGCGCCCGGCATCGCCGCCGCGCTGCTGGCGACCGTGGCCGGCCTGGCCGTGGCGATCCCCGCGCTGTTCGGCTACAACTACCTGCTCACTCGCGTGAAGGACGTGACCGCCGACATGCAGGTCTTCGTGGACGAGTTCGTCACCAAGGTCGCCGAATTTTACCCAAAGCGCGCCTCCGAAAAAGCCCGCCTCGCCGGTACCGAAAACTGAAGCCGCCAAAAAACATCGATCCGGATGAACCACCCGAACCTCCATTTTTCCCAAACCGTTTTGGCCGCGAAAGAGCGCAAAGGGTCTGTTTGCAGGGAAACCCTCCATGGCGCCTATAGGCGCCACGCCGCGCTTCATCCGCAGGGGGATATTTGCGCCCTTTCGCGGCCAATAAATTCCGCTCCTTGCGGTCAACTCTGAACACCAAACCCGAAACTCTGAACCCGAAACCGGAGCGAAGCTCACCATGACCGTCCAGGACGAAAGCAAACCTTACGACGACATCAACATCACGCCCATGCTGGATCTGGCGTACGTGCTGCTCGTCATTTTTATCCTCATGTGCACGGCCTCGGTCGCCGGGACGAAAGTCAACCTGCCGAAATCGAGCAACACACCGGCCAGCCTCGCCAAGCCGAAGACGAAGGCGATTACGGTGAACAACGAGGGACGTGTCTTTCTGGATACGGTGCCGGTGACGCTCACCGAACTCGAACAGCGGCTCAACTCGCAGAAATCGATCACGCCGGATTTCCCGGTGGTGGTGCGCGGCGACAGCCTCACGCAATACCAGGGCATCATGGATGTGCTCGATGTGCTCGGCCGCGTCGGCATCGCGCAAGTCGGCCTCGCCACCAAGGCCGGCAAATAACCCAACAACCCGCCGACCCGAACTGTTTTCATGACATCATCTTCTGACAACAACCATCAAAACGATGACGCCCCTCTCGAAGAAGAGGAGGAGATGGGCTTTTTCCAGCGCCATGCGATCCTGCTCGGCGTGGGAGCCATCGCTCTGGCCGGCATCATCGTGGCGGTGTTCCAGTCATGCTCGGGGGATAAACCCGCGCCGCGTCGCGCAGCCCCCGAGTTGTCGATGATCCGGGTGGACGTGCCGCCGCCACCGCCGCCTCCTCCGGTGCCGCGCCCGGAACCGGAACCGGAAAACTCGCCGACCGATCCGCAGGAGATGATCGCGCAGGAGCCGATCGCACCGGATGAGGAAAAACCGTCCGCCACTCCGGAGGCACCGGCGGACGAGCAACCGGCGGGCGAGACCATGGGCACCAGTATCCAGGGCAACGGTCCTCCCGACGGGTTCGGGCTGGTCGGCAGCGGGGGCGGCGGGATTGTCGGTCTCGGCGGCGCCGGTACCGGAGGCGGCGGACAACGCGCGGTCAGCCGCTGGGGCTGGTACGGCAGCCAGGTGCAGAAGCAGATTCACGATGCGCTGCTCGAAAACAAAACCACGCGCAGCGCCCCCGATGTGCGCATCGTGGTGCGGCTCTGGCCCGATGCCGCGGGCCGCATCACGCATGCCGAACTGGCGCGAACGACAGGAGATCCCGCTCTCGACGAGGCGATCCGGAAAGAAGTGCTCACCGGCCTGACCCTGCGTGAACCGCCTCCCTCCGACATGCCCCTGCCCATTGTCCTGCGCATCACCGGAAAACGTCCGTAGCGCCAAAACGCTGAAGCTACCGATCTGCATGAATCACAAAACCGCCAATTTTTCTCACACCGTTTTAGCCGCGAAAGAGCGCAAAGGGTCTGTTTGCAGGGAAACTCTCCATGGCGCCTATAGGCGCCACGCAGCACTTCATCTGCATGGAGATCTTTGCGCTCTTTCGCGGCCAAAAATCCGTTCCCGGAAGCCGGCTAGATCCAGACCCGATTCCGAACGCTCAACCCATTTTCATATGACGATCACCCGTAAACTGCTGACATTTCTTTCGGCCTTCAGCTTCGCTGTCTCGGCTGCCCTCCCGGCGGCTGCCGCTGAGACCGGCGCCATGAACCGTCTGGTGCAGATGCTGGTCGAGCAAAAGACGCTTACGCCCGAGCAGGGACAGTTGCTGGTGCAGATCGCCGAAGAGGAAAAGGCCGCCGTGGCGAAAGAAGTCAGGGAGGCCGTGCAGCAGGCGATGCAGACTGCGCCGGCGGCGCCTGCTTCCTCCGCTCCGGCATCGGGGGTCGCCGCCGCCTCCCCGCCGCCTGCCGGCTCCACCGTCGTCACCACGACCGGCAGCGACGGGCTGCTGCGCGTCACCTACGTGCCCGAAGTCGTCAAGCGGCAACTCCGCGAGGACATCAAACAGGAGGTCATGAAACAGGCCCGCGAGGAAAACTGGGCGGCCCCCCGCTCGTTTCCCGAATGGACTTCGCGCCTGCGCCTTTCCGGCGATTTCCGGTTCCGCTACGAAGGGGACTATTTCCCCTCCGGCAACGACACCACGGGGGTATTTCCCAATTTCAATGCTATCAACAACGGCAGCCCTTACGATGTCTCGCTCGCCAATTCCGAGGAATTCGCTCCGCAACAGAACGTGGACCAGGACCGCGAGCGCCTCCGGCTCCGCGCCCGCCTCGGTCTCGAGGCCGATCTCGGCGAAAATTTCACCGCCGGTTTCCGCCTCGTCACGGGCAACGACGACTCGCCCGTTTCCACCAACCAGAGCATGGGAGCGGACGGCCTCGGTTCCAAATATGCCATCTGGCTCGACCGCGCCTTTCTCCGCTACGACGTGCCCGGCCTGACGTCCGACAAGGCCGTCACCCTCACGGTTGGCCGGTTCGAGAATCCGTTCTTTTCCACCGATCTGGTCTGGGACGACGACCTCGGTTTCGACGGCATTCTCGCCCAGGCCCGTTACGGCATCGGCCGGCCGGTCACGCCGTTTTTCACCATCGGCGCATTCCCGGTTTACAACACCGATTTCAACTTCTCCAGCAACCGGCCGGACAAATTCAAAAGCGACGACAAGTGGCTTTACGGCGGCCAGCTCGGGTTCGACTGGAAACTGAGCGACGACCTTTCGCTGAAGGTCGGCGTGGCCTACTACGATTTCGTCAACGTGGAGGGCAAGCTGTCCACGCCCTACACGCCGCTCACCTCGGCCGATGGCGGCGACACCGATTCCCGCCGCCCTTCCTTTGCCCAGAAGGGCAACACCTATATGGCCCTGCGCAACATCCTGCCTGCCGACTCCAATCAGCTCGGGCTGGCGGATCAGTGGCAGTATTTCGGGCTGGCCACGCCATTCCGCGAACTGGCGCTGACGGCCAGGCTCGACTTCAAGCGGTTCGATCCGGTGCATCTCTCGCTGGAAGCGGAGTTCGTCAAAAACCTCGCCTACGAGGAATCCGCCGTCGCTGCCAAGGCGATCAACAACCGGATTTTCCTGACGGACGACGATGACGATCCCGGCATCTTCGAGGGCGGCGACATGGGCTGGCTGGTCCGGCTCAATGTCGGCAATCCCGTGCTGGAAAAGCGGTGGGACTGGCAGGCCAGTATCGCCTACAAATACGTCGAGTCCGATGCCGTGGTGGACGGTTTTACGGATTCCGACTTCGGCCTGGGGGGCACCAACCTCAAGGGCTACATCCTCGGAGTGAGCGTGGGGCTTTCCAAGCGCGTCAACGGTCGTATCCGCTGGCTCAGCGCCGACTCCGTCTCAGGTCCCGCCTACTCCGCGGACGTCTTCCAGTTCGACATCAACGCAAGGTTCTGAGGGCACGCTTTGATGCAACCCAAATCCCATTTTCCAGACAGACGAACCAACCGCGAATGAACACGAATGAACGCGAATATTTTTATCACGATAATGACCAACATGAAGAAAATAAGGATTAGTTCTTTATTCGCGTCCATTCGCGTCCATTCGCGGTTAAAACGGCTTTTGGAAAAAGCGGCCGTTCTTGCGCTGCTCGTGCTTGCGGTTGCCGGCCCGGCCGCCTTCGCCCAAACCCAGCCTGACAACACCATGGAGCTTCGTTTGCGTGAGGCCCTGCGCAATACCACGCTTCAGCTCCGCGCCGCCCAGAGCGAGAACGCCGCGCTCCAGGTGGCGCAGGCCGAGCTCGAAAAGGAACGCGATGCCCTGAAAAAGCAGATCGCCGCCCTGGCGAAGCAGGGCGAGAAGGACCGCGCCGCTGCCGCGAAAGAAATCGCCGACCTGAAGGCCGTTGTGGTTTCGCAGGAGGAGAAGGCCGCGCAGCTCTCCGCCGACCTGGCAAAGTGGAAAGAATCCTCGCAGCAGGCGACCACGCTGGCGGATTCGCGGGAGCAGGCCCGCGCTGCTCTCGAAACCCGCGCGGCCGGGCTCGATCGGGCGCTGGCCGATTGCGAAGCGCGCAACATCGCACTGGTCAAGGTCGGCAATGAAATCCTCGACCGTCTGGAAAAGTTCGGCCTCGGCGATGCGATCCGGGCACGCGAGCCGTTCATCGGCACCAAGCGCGTGGAAATCCAGAACCTGGTTCAGGATTACGCCGACAGGATCATGGACCAGAAATACACGCCTGCGGCAGGAGAAACACAGAAGTGAACCACAAAGACATCCATTTTTCTCAAACCGTTTTGGCCGCGAAAGGGCGCAAAAATCTCCACGTAGATGAAACGTTGCGTGGCGCCTATAGGCGCCGTGGAGAGTTTCCCTGCATAAAGACCCTTTGCGCTCTTTCGCGGCCAAAAAATTCCGCTCCTTGCGGTCAACTGGATCCGAACCCCGAACCTGAACTCTCCACCTGAACTTTTTTATGAAAACGACACACACACTGCTGTCTCTCCTTGCGGCCGTCAGCTTTATTTCCTCGTCCGTTTCGGCGGCCACTACCGATGCCGCTGGCATCCTCGCCCGCGTCAGCGACACCGATGTCAGGACCGACGAAATCCGCGCCGCGCTCGAAACGCTCGATCCCCGCGAACAGGCCGCGCTCGCCCGCGATCCCAACCTGCTCGCCCAGGCGGTGCGCTCGCTGCTCGCCCGGCAGATCGTGCTGAAGGAGGCGCTGGCGAAAAAATGGGACCAGCAACCCGAAGCCGCCGCGCTGCTGCAACGCGCCCGGGAAAACGCCATTGTCGAAGGCTATCTCCAGTCCGTTTCGACGCCGCCGGAGGGTTATCCATCCGACGCGGAACTGCAGACCTTTTACGAGGCGAACAAGGCACGGCTCCAGGTGCCCCGCCAGTATCGCATCGCGCAGATCTTCATCGCGCTGCCGAAAGATGCGGACAAGGCCGCGACCGAAAGCGCCGAGGCAAAGCTGGCCGCCGTGCGTCGTCAACTCGGGCAGCCGGAGGCGGATTTTGCCGGCGTGGCCCGCGCACACAGCGATGAAAAGGTCAGCGCGGAAAACGGAGGCGAGGCCGGCTGGGTATTGGAAACACAATTACGCCCGGAAATCCTAGAAGCGGTGGCCGCGCTCGCTCCCGGCAGTCTCTCCGCGCCGGTCCGGCTCGACGACGGCTGGCACATCGTCAAGGCGCTGGAAACGAAGGAACCCTACACGCTCGGCCTGACGGAAGTGCGCGGGCAACTCGCGCAGCAACTGCGCGCCGAACGGGCTCGCGCCAACCGGCAGGCCTGGATGGCCCGGCTGCTGGAGCAGAATCCGATGGCGATCAACGAACTCGCCCTCTCGCAGGTGCTCGCGCCTGGAGGGACTGCAAAAGCTGGAAACTGAACACCAACCGGACCAACCGCTGATGGACGCAATGACCAGGCATGGAAATGGATCTGAAAATAACCGTAGCGCGGAGCTTCAGCCCGCGCGACGACGCGCAAGCGTCGCCCTCTGCGCCTCCTCCCATCCTCTGCGGTGTAATGATTTTATCACCACAGAGAGGGGAAGAAGGCACAGAGAAAACCAAACCATTGAACAGAAGTTAAGAAGATCACGAAGGCACTCCCGTTCACACCACACCACCCGCACCCGACACCTTTCTTTTTCAAAGAAGAAAATGCTGCATTCGCCCAACCCCCCTTCAACCACCAGCGAATCTTCGTCCCCTTCTTATCTTCTGTTCAATTTTTTCCCACCACAGAGAAGGGGAGCGGGCGCAGAGTCCAATCCCCTGGTAACGGGTCCCCGGCCACTTTCGACATGAAAAAACCACTCCTTTTGCATCTGTTTTATCTCTCCGTGGCGTTTACGGTATCGGTTGCGTTGTGGATGCCGTTGCCGGTCGAGGCGCGAAATATCCTGCGCGGCGGCGGAGCGCGGACCTCCCCGGGATCGGAGAACGGGCCGGCGGCGCAGACCCTGGCTCAGGAACAGCAGGCCGCGGCGGCGCAACGGAGCCGCGATGCCCTCGCCCGCACGACGCAGGCCATCCAGGCGATGCAGGCTGCCCAAGCGGCGGCGCGCTCGGCCGCGCAGGCCGCGGTCAGCACTGTCCCCAACGGCATGAAACCGGGCGGGCTCGTGGTGATGCCCGGCGCCACACCCGGCTCCGGCCTCTGGCTGGGAGCGGCCGCGCCGGTAGAAACGGTCGAGGGGAACCGCGCGCTGGTCACGGTGAAACAGGAGCAGCAAAAGGCGATCCTCACCTGGGAGAGTCTGAATGTGGGCAAGGAAACCACGCTTTACTTTGACCAGACGGCGGGCGGGGCCGATGCCGGCGAGTGGATCGCCCTCAACCGGGTGACCGGAGCCTCGGCCTCGCCGAGCCGGATTCTCGGTCAGATCAAGGCCGAGGGGCAGGTTTACATCGTCAACCGGAACGGCGTCATCTTCGGTGGATCGTCGCAGGTCAACGTGCACACCCTGCTCGCCTCCAGCCTCGATTTCCGGGGGGCGACGGTAGAAGCCCGCAACGAGGCATTCCGGCTGGGCATCGCGTTCGACGATCAGCGCCTCTACACCTTCGGCACCGACGGCGGCACGGGGGTCCATGCGCCCGACGACGGCGTGTTCGTGCAGGCGGGCGCGAAGATTGTCAGCAACGGCGAGGGAGCGGTATATCTCATCGGCCACAATGTGGCCAATGCCGGCGAGATTTCCGCCCCGGACGGGCAGGTGGTGATGGCGGCAGGCGAGCGCGTCTGGATCAGCCGGAACTGGCTAAATGGTCATGACGAAGACCGGACCGATCCGGATCTGCGCGGCGTGCGCGCTGCGGTGCAACTCGGCGGCATGGCAACCAACACCGGCCTCGTTTCCTCCGACCGGGGCAACATTACGATCACCGGAAAATCGATCCGCAATGACGGCGTGCTGGCCGCCACGACTTCCTCCAAGGCCAACGGCTCAATCACGCTCCTCGCCGGCGACGGCGCGGCCAACAATACGCTCTGGTGGGTATGGCCGACCGTCTTTGGCGACATCACCCTGGCCGAGGGCAGCCTCCTCGCCGTCACACCTGACGACAGCGCGGGCACGGCCATGGCCAGCCAGTACCGGCCCTCGAGGATCGATCTCATCGGCCAGACGATCCTCATGGAGGAGGACGCCCGGATCTACGCGCCTGGAGCGACCGTCAACCTCTTTGCCCGGACCAACGACGCCAACGCCACGGCGGCGAACGACCCGTCGTTCATCTGGCTGGCCGACGGTGCGGAGATCTGGCTGGCCGGCCTGCAGGAGGTCGAGGTGGCGATGGAGCGCAACACGATCACCGGCGAACTTCGGCTCGACGAGTTGAAGGACGCGCCGCTGCTGCGCGAGGGGCCGCTGCGCGGCAAGAAGGTGAAGGTCGATCTCCGCCGGGGCACCACCCTCGCCGACCTCTCCGGTTATTACGGGCTGATCGAATACGGTGTGGAGGAACTGATGACGGGCGGAGGCACACTCCGGCTCGATGGCGGCACCCTCGTCACCCGCCCCGGGTCGCTCATCGACCTTTCCGGCGGCAGCCTGCGCTATCTCGACGGCTACGTGACCAGCACTCGCCTGCTCGGCGCCGATGGCCACGTTTACGACATCGCCACGGCCAGCCCGAACATCGTGTATGCGGGAATCTACGACACCTACCGGCGTTTCGAGCAGGGCTACCTCGAAGGAAAAAACGCCGGCTCGCTCATCATCGGGCCGCGGGTGGGGCCAAACAACACCAGCGAGATCGCTAACCAATATGGTCCCGGAATGCGCCCGTATTTTGTGGCGCTCGAAGGAGCGCTGGTCGCCGAGACCACGACCGGCCGTTATCAGCGCGAGCGCTACACGACTTCAAGGACACCGCAACAGGCCTGGAAGCAGCTTCCGCAAGCGGCGACCTTGGCTGTCGGCTACACAGACACCCTGGGGCGGGCACGCGGGCGGAATATCACCATCAGCGACGAAACGGCGGTCCTGCCCGCCGGTTTCGAACCCGGCATGTTGCCGGATGCCGACCTTGCCGGCAGTCTCCTGCTGCCTGCCCGATGGTTCGACGGCCACACATTCGGCATCGTCAACCTTGTCAGCGGCATTGGTGGTGGCGATCTGTTCATCGAACCGGGCGTCACGGTCAACTTGGGCGCTTTCGGATCCTTCAGCTTTACCGGAAGCCATGCGCAGATCGATGGCTTGATCGTGTCTCCCGGCGGCTCGGTCTCCCTTCTCGCCAATCTTCCAAAAGGTTATTATGAAGTCACCTCCGCCTCGATCGACTGGAGGGCGCTGACCGAGGAGGAGCGCCCTTGGATCCGGCTGGGCGAGGGCGCGGTGATCGATGTAAGCGGCCTGTGGATCAACGAACGGCTGGGCGGGATGTCCGTGACGACCCCGCTGGCCATTCACGGCGGTTCGGTGAGTCTCAAGACCGTGAACGACCTGATCCTGGGTGCCGATAGCGTCATCGACGTAAGCGGTGGCGGGCGGCTGACGACCGCCGGCAAGGTAACGTCGGGGAATGCCGGCAGTATCCTGCTGCAGAACGATATCCTGCCCGATCAGGGGCGGGGTTTTTCATGGGTGCCATCCACCCTGCAAGGTGTGTTCGATGTCATGCAGGCGGAGTTGCGCGGCTACGCCCTCGGCGCGGGCGGCAGCCTGAGTCTGGGGGCCTCGCGGGCGATCACGATCACCGACGATCCGCCGGAGGAAACCGGCGTGTCGGCCACCGACATGCTCTACCTGTCGCCGGACTTTTTCCGGCAAAACGGCTTTGCCTCCTACGCGATCGGCGCAGCCGGCGACCTCATTGTGACGGCAGGCACGGTGATCGAGCCCTTGACCCTAAGCTATATCCTGGGTGCGGCGGCCTGGTCCCTGCCGACGGGCGGTGATCTCGGGTCGGTGCTGACAGTCGATTACCTCCCGGAGATCCTGCGATCACCGATGAACATCAATCTCGCTAACGGTCTGCGCGATACCAGCGGCAGGCTGGTTACAACAGATTCCGAGATCAATGCTACAAGTGCACTAACCGGTAATCTGATCGTGGAGAGCGGAGCGCAGATACTCATGGACTCCGAATCATCAATTTCCCTTTATACAGCACGCAACCTGTTTGTGAATGGCATCCTCTCGACTCCAGGTGGATCTATCAAGCTTGGCATCAGAGATGGAAGTAGTGGCGTTGCTCTAAAGTTGGGAGCGGACGCCCGTTTGCTGGCACCCGGTTACGTAAAAACAACGCTGGATGGCAACAGTGTACCGGTTCGCAGCGTCGAGGCAGCCGGCAGCGTATCGCTGACGGTCGCGGCACCTTTGCTAGGCCAGAGGGTTTACCTTTTCACCGACCTCGGCTCTGTCATCGACGTGTCGGGCGTCGTCGGCACGGCCGATCTCAACCGCACCAAGGGCGGCCTGCTCGGTTCGCGCAGCGCGTATGTGGCGCAAACCGTGGGGAGCGACGCCGGTTCGCTCTCGGTCTCGAATTTTTCGGGGGGCTATCTCGCCGGGCGGATTGATGCCGCTCCGGGGTCGGCCTCGGCGGCCGGCGGTCTGGTCTCTGTCAGCGCGGGGCATTATGCCTCCTCCCTGACTAGTGTCGCCGGCCTCCTGCTGACGGACCGGTTAACCAACCGTGCAACGGGCGAGGCCCTGTTTCCCACGGTCGAGGCGTCCACTCCCATCCCCGAAGCTTGGGCGGGCACGCTCGCAGTGTATACCGGAGCGTTGCAGGCAAGCGGAGCCGACCGGCTGGTATTCTCG
Organism: Opitutaceae bacterium TAV5; assembly: GCA_000242935.3. Lineage (NCBI taxonomy): Bacteria > Pseudomonadati > Verrucomicrobiota > Opitutia > Opitutales > Opitutaceae > Opitutaceae bacterium TAV5. Next base: position 6,497,158 of record CP007053.1, on the reverse strand, counting down.
TCTCCCCGGCAGGTGGCCTTCGATGGCAGCCTCGTTCTGGAGGCCGGTCGCTCGCTCACGTTCAACACGCCGGTGCTGGGTATTGCGGCCGCCGCTCCGGCAGAGGCCGAAATCCTGATCGCGGCGCCTTATGTCCGTTTCGGCGCCTTTCCTGGCGAAGGCAATTACGATACCCCGTCGCCCGATATCCCGTCTGCCTCGCCGTCGCTGCTCGGTCAACTGACGGTCAACGCCGGGCTGATCGACTTTTACCAGACACTCGATCTCGGCGGCAACGGCTTGGGCGCCTTTGCCGAAGCCCGGTTTGTTTCGACCGGTGACATCCGGCTGACGATGGGGACAAGTAGCTGGATGGCAGGCCGCCTGCAATCGCCGGGCGCACTGGTTCTGGAGAGCGCCCAGACCTATGTGACGACAGCCAGTCAGCTGCGGGCGGACAACCACGAAGGCTTTCTCCTCCAGTCAGGACAGTCGGTCACCTTTCTCGGCAATGGCAGTGCTGCACCGGTGCCATATTCGTTCGGCGAAACCCTGACCGTGCGTGCGCCCGACATCGTGCAGGCCGGCGTGCTGCGCGCCCCGCAGGGGAAAATCAACCTGGAGGCCACCCGTTCTCTCGCGCTCGCGCCGGGCAGCCTGACCTCGGTCTCGCTGGAGGGCCGGGTCGTGCCGCTGGGAACGGCCACGGCCGGGCTTGTCACCGGATATAGCGAGGCCGGATATGCGCCGGCCAAGGCCATCACCTTGGGCGGGCCGGAGGTTGACGTGCAGGCGGGCGCGGTGGTCGATCTCTCCGGCGGCGGCGACCTGTATGCTTACGAGTTCATTCCCGGCAACGGCGGTTCGAGCGACATTCTGAACACGGCCGGCATGTTCGCCCTCCTGCCCGGCTACACCAGCCACACGGCTCCGGTTTACGGAAGCGGCGGTTTTTCATCCTCGGGCTTCGGTGTGGGCGACAGCGTTTACCTCTCGGGGGTCTCGGGGTTGGCCGATGGCGTCTATACCCTGCTGCCGGCGCACTACGCGCTGCTGGAGGGCGGGGTGGCCATCCGGATGCTCTCGACGGGTTACGATGCCTCGGCCTCGGTCACCGCGACCCGCCTGGACGGGGCGCAGCTCGCGACCGGCTACCGGCTGGTGGCAGGCACCTCCGTCCAGGACAGCGCGAAGTCGCTCTTCCTCGTCATGCCGCAAGCGGTGGTGCGCCAGTATAGCGACTACACCGATATCCGTTTTAACGACTATGCGGCCGATCTCGCCTCGGCGGCGGGCATCGTCACCCCCCGCCTGCCGGCGGATGCGGGCACGCTCACGCTCGCGGCCACCGGCACGCTCGCACTCAACGGCACGGGCCGCTTTGGCGCGGAGGAGGGCGGGCTGCTCGGCAACGTGGATATCGCCGCGCTCAGGATCGCCCTGCTCGGCAGCGGCCAGGAAGCGCCCGACGCTTCGTACTTGGTGCTCGATTCCACCCAGTTTTCCAACTTCGGCGTCGGCAGCCTGCTGCTCGGAGGCACCCGCTCGCAGGCCGCCGCCGGCACGCAGGTCAACGTCTCGGCCACCGACATTTATATCGCCAACGATGCCGCCTCGGCGCTCGTCCTGCCCGAACTCATCCTCGCGGCTAAGGGTACGATCGACATCGCCGCCGGCAGCGTGATCCGGGCGGAGGGTGCCGTCTCCGCCGACACCACCCCGCTGCTCTTCGCCGCTACCGGTATCCAGGCGGATGCCGACAACGGCGCGCTGCTGCGCCTCTCCACCGGCGACCGCATCGCCACCAGTCGCACCCGCACCACGACCGGCAGCGGCCGGCTCGTCATCGGCGACGACGTCGTGCTCTTCGCCACCGGCTCCATGATCCTCGACGGCACGCGCTCGGTCGAGACGGGCGCCACGACCCTCCTCGACACTCCGCAACTCGACCTGTCCAGTTCGCAGGTGAGCATCGGCGACGCGCCGGACGGGACCGGAGGGCTGGTGCTGAGCGAGGCCACGCTGGAGGCCTTGGGCGCCTCGCGCAGCCTGCTGCTGCGCAGCTACGGCAGTATCGACTTTTATGGCACGGTGACCCTGGGCGGCCGGGATGAAAACGGGCAGCCCGGTCTGGAATCGCTCATCTTCGATGCTGCCGGCCTGCAAGGCTTCGGCGGCGAGGGTGACACGGTGACGATCACCGCCCGCGAACTCGACCTGCGCAACACCTTCGATGTGGCGGCGGGCTCCGGCGCCTCCGGCACGGGCGCGCTCGCGCTGCACGCGGAATCCCTCGTGCTGGGCCCTGGTGCGAGCCGGATCGACGGTTTTGCGACCGTGACCGGCGTCGGCGACCGGGTGACGGCGACCGGCGTTGGCTCGCTTACGGTCGAGGCTCCGCTGACCCTCGCCACCGACCTGCTCACCGCCGGCAAGGCGTCGGATTACCGGATCGCCTCCTCCGGCGCGGTCATCGTCTCCGGCGGACGCGGCACGGACCAGGAGCCCGCGGAGGCGGGCGGGCGGCTGCTCGTCACCGGCACGGAGGTGACGCTCGACACCCTCGTCAGCCTGCCTGCCGGCATTTTCGAGGCGCAGGCGACCACGGGCGATCTTGTCCTGGGCGATCACGCCCGCCTTCTGGCCCGGGGCACGGCCACGACCTTTTATGATATCGTCAAGGTGGCGCCGGGCGGCACGCTCCGCCTCACCGCCGACGCGGGCGACGTGACCGTGGCCGGCGGCGCGGTACTCGATGTCTCCGGCAGCGCGCAGGGAGGCGACGCCGGTCGTATCGAAATCACCGCTACGCAGGGCCGCGCCACGCTGGCCGGAACTTTTTTTGGGGGCGCGGCGGAGGGCTACGCGGGCGGCAGCCTCGTGCTCGATGCCGCCACCCTGGCGGACTGGACCGGCCTCAACGCCGCGCTCAACGACGGTGGCTTCGATGCGGAGCGCAGCATCCGGTTGCGCAACCAGGCGATCACCCTCGGCGCGGGTGAGGCGATCACCGCGCACGACGTGCTCCTGCAATCCGACGCCGGCCGGGTGACGGTCAACGGCGCGATCCTCGCCAACGGTACCACCGCCGATTCCGACGGCGGCACGGTGCGGCTGACCGGTGGCGACGGCGTGACGATCGGGGGCACAGCGCGCATCGAAGCCTCGGCGCTCGACAACATCGGCGAGGATTTCCCGGCGCAAAGCGGCCGGGTCGAAATCACCGCCGCGGGCGGCAGCGTGGGCATCGCCTCCGGAGCGGTCATCGCTGCGACTGGCGGCGCGAGTGGCGGCGGTTCGGTTGTCGTCACCGCGCCCCGCACGGGCGACGACCTTGCGGTCACGCAGCTCGGCGCAACCATCACCGCCCGCGAACTGATCGTGCGGGGCGAGCAGGCCTATGACTACAGCGCCGCCGGCACGGTCGGCACGGCGGACTACGCCGCCATGCTCGCCGAAGCCGCAACCTGGATGGACAACGCAGGCGCCATTCACGCCCGCCTGGGCAACGCGCAGGCGGAAATCCAGGCGGGTATCCGTGCCGCCAGCACCGGAGATCTTACGATTACCAACGACCTCGACCTGCACGACCATCGCTACGGAGCGGAGGCGGCTCCCGGCGCGCTCACGTTTTCGGCAGGCGGGAACCTCTTCGTCAACGGCAGCATCAGCGACGGGTTCTCCACAGCCATTGCTTCGACTGGCGCGCTTCTCGCCGGCCGCTCGTGGGACCTCGCCTTCGAGAGCGGTGGAGACATTACGCTGGCCGCTGGCAAACTCATCCGCACCGGCACGGGCGATATCGCCGTGCGAGCGAGGCGAGACCTGATCCTCACCGATACCAAATCCGTCATCTACACGGCCGGCCAGCGGATCGCGGATGAAGCCGGCTTCATCCGGGGAAGCCGCGTCGGCGACTACCCGGTCAATGGCGGCAATGTCACAATCACCGCGGGCCGCGACATCACCGCGCCGCTCACCCAGGATTTCGTCACCGGCTGGCTCTGGCGCTACGGATATGCCGATACTTCGAACGGATCGAGCACGTCGCAAATGACGGTGGCAGAGCAGACGAGCTGGTCGGTGGTTTTCGCCAACTTCGAACAAGGCATCGGCGCCCTCGGCGGCGGCAACGTGGCCATCACCGCCGGGCGCCATATTCACGATCTGGCCGTGGCCCTGCCCACCACCGGCCAGCAGACTGCGGCGGTCGGCTCCCCGGTACTCTCCGGCGAAGTGGTGGTGCGCGGAGGTGGCGACCTCTCGATCCATGCCGGTGACGACATCTACGGCGGCGTCTACATGTTGGGTCGCGGCGAGGCCGCCATCGTGGCTGGCGGCGCCATCACCTCGGATCGCCAGAGCTATCAGCGCCGGACAGGGACTGCAGTCACTTCCGGCGCAGCTTCCGACTATGTGCTCAAGGACATCCATGCGCTCTTCGCACTCATGGATGCCTCGTTGTCATTGCAGGCCCGAGGAGACGTGGAGATCGAGGCCATCGTCGATCCGATGATTATCCCGGTCATTACGCCCAATATTGTCGGCGGACTCCTCGGTAGAAGTTCGTTCTTCTTCAGCTATACGGATCGCACGGCAGTGGACGCCGTTTCCATCAGCGGCGATCTGCTCTATTATAACAACCCCTATGCCGGCGCAGATCTGGCGTGGAACAATACTGCCCGTCCCATCTATCAGCGGATGTCCCTCACGGCCACCCCGATCACGACTGCACATGTCGCCCGCGATTATCTGTTCCTGCCCGGCACGGTGAAGTTTGCCTCGTTGCAAGGTGACATCGACCTGCTGGCCTATTATACGAGCAACACCAACCACGCCTTCCGGCTTGCCCCCAGCCCGGTTGGCACGCTCGACCTGCTGGCAGCGGGCTCCTTTTCCTCTGACACGCCCATCCTGATGATGGATGTGGCTCCGGAATACCTGAGGACGACCATTGCCCCATTCAGGACCGGAAGCAACAATCTGATAGTTCAGTCGTCGGATTTTCACGGCGCGTCTACCAACTACGGGCGCGGGACCGTTCCTTTGCATCGCGGCGATGCCGTTCCCGTCCACATTTACACCTTGGAGGGCTCGCTCGACGGTCGTTATCCGCTGAGCTTGCGAATCGACCTCCCCAAGTCTGCCTGGATTCGATCGGGAGACGATATCCATTACCTCACCCTGACCGTGCAGCACAACCAGGGATCCGATCTCTCCTTGGTGGAAGCGGTGGGAGACATCGTGGCTCCCACCGTGACGATCCTGGGCGAAGGCAGCCTCTGGGTGGAGGCCGGGGAAAACCTGGTTGTCAAGCCGATCGGCAGCATCACCAGCGCCGGCAACATCACTACCTTGGCCACGACGCTCGGCGGAGGCAGTTCCTCCACCGTCAATATCTCCAATCTCGCCCTCAAGAACCTTGGCGCTTCACTGACGTTGGTAGCCGGGGTTGGTGGCGGGACGGAATATGAAGCGTTTGCAGCCACTTATCTGGATCCGAACAACACGCAGGGCGTGGTCCGTACCTACCTGCCGGAGCTGCGCGCCTGGATGGCGGAGCAAGGGTCGGACTACGGTGAGCCTCTCTCCGACGCTGACATGGTTGCCGCCTTCGAGGCGCTGCCGGTTGAACGCCGCCGCCCGTTTTTGCTCGATGTCTATTTCACGGAACTGAAGGAAACGGGCATCGACGTGAACGATCCGGACAATCCCCGTTATGGCAGCTATCGTCGGGGATACGAGGCAATTGCCTCGCTGTTTCCTGAAGAACGAGGACGAGAAGGGATCGTCAATTTTTACGGTAACCCGATCACCACAAGGGCAGGCGGAGACATCACTGTGTTGGCACCCTACGGGCAGATCCTCATCGATGAACTCGGTCACTCCGGCGGGCAAAACGGGGTGGTCACACAAAAAGGCGGGGCCGTACGCATGATGTCGCATGGCGACATTGCCTTGGCCAACTCGCGGGTTTTTACCCTGCAAGGCGGCGACCTGGTCATGTGGACCTCCTACGGCGACATCACTGCCGGCGCCGGGTCCAAGACCCGCGCGGTGGCCCCGGCCCTGCGCTTCGTCCTCGACAACGACGCCAACGTACTGCTCAACGCCAGCGCGCTCCAAACCGGCTCCGGTATCGGAGTTCTGGATGCGGCGCGATCCGGTGCGGTGACGAGCCGGCTCGACCTGATCGCGCCCGAGGGCACGGTGGATGCGGGCGACGCCGGCATCCGCTCCGTGGGCGACCTCAACATCGCGGCGCTCCACGTCATCGGCGCGGACAACATCTCGGCGGGCGGCACCGCCACCGGCGTGCCCCAGGCGGCCACACCCAATCTGGCCGCCATTGCCGCGGCCAGCGACACCACCGGAGCCATGGCCAGCGCGGCCGACGAGACGGTGCAGCGGCAGCGCGGCGCCCCGGCGGCCCAGCCACTGCCCACCTTCTACTCCATCGAGGTGATCGGCTACGGAGGCGATGCCGACGATGCCCTGGAGGCTGCGGCCCCCTCCGATGGTCACCTCACCGCGCAGGCCATTTTTTCGAAATACTGAGATGATCGACCACAGAGACACAAAGACACGGAGGCACCCTCAAACCTCCCTTCATGCAGAGAGATCGGCCTCTGCGCCCACTCCTCGTCTCTGTGGTGCAAATTCATTACACCCCGTCGGCGGCGGCTCCCTCTGTCACGCGGTCGTCCGTGCTGCTTTCATTGTGACCACGGATTACCTGGAGCAACTGCGCCGCAACCGAGGGGTAGCCCACGAAACACACGAAAGAACACGAAAAACAAACCATCGGATTTCTGTCTTTCTTTTCGTGTCCTTTCGTGTGTTTCGTGGGCAAAATTCATGGGCTGAGGGGGAAATCTCTACCGAGAGAAATCCCCAAACCGTTTTAGCCGCAAAAGAGCGCAAAGGGTCTTGTCGCAGGGAAACCCTCCATGGCGCCTATAGGCGCCACGCCACGTTTCATTTTCATGGAGATATTTGCGCTCTTGTCAGACTGTCGCTTCGCTCGGTACGCGGCCAAAAAATCCGTCCTTGGCGGCCTTTGCATCCTTCGCGGTCACCCCGTTCCGCACCACCAACCCTGAACCCTGAACACTAACTTTTCCTCCACTATGAACACCATCCGAAAGCACAAAAAACTCACCGGGTTGACGACCACCGTCGCCTATGCGGCGCTGGCGTTGAGCACGTTCCCGGGCAGTCTGGTCGCCGCACCGGCGCTGCCCTCGGGCGGCCAGGTCACCGCCGGCCAGGCGACGATCCACCCAACCGGCGCGTCCTCGTTGCAGGTCAGCCAGTCCTCCCGCGCCGCTATCATTCAATGGGGCGACTTCTCCATCGGGCAAGGCGGCGCCGTCCACTTCGCCAACGGCTCCGGCGCCACGCTCAACCGCGTGACCGGCAGCCTGCCATCGCGGATCGACGGTTCGCTTACTGCCACCGGCAGCGTGTACCTCGTCAACCGGGCCGGCATCGTTGTCGGCAGCGAGGGCCGCATCGACACCGGCGGCAGTTTTGTGGCTTCCACGCACGATGTGGCCGACGCCGCTTTCCTCGCCGGCGGCGACCTGACCTTCGCCGGCACGGGCGATGCCCTCGTGGTCAACGCCGGCAGGATCGGCTCGCTCGGCGGCGACGTGGCGCTCATCGCCCGGCGGGTCGAGAACACCGGCGCGATCACCGCGCCGCAAGGCACGGTGGCGCTCGCCGCCGGCTACGAGGTGCTGGCCCGCGACCATGCGCTCTCCGACGGCAAGTTTCTCGTGCGTATCGGTGGATCGGATACGGTTGCGCTCAATGCCGGCGCGATCGAGGCTGCCGCCGCCGAACTGAAGGCCAACGGCGGCAACGTCTATGCCCTCGCCGGCAACACGACCGGCATTGTCCGGGCCACCGGCATCGACCTGTCCGGCGGTCGCATCATTTTCGACGCCGGCAACACCGGCTCCGTCGAACTCGCGGGCCAGATTGCAGCCGTAGGGGCGTCGCTTGCGACGCCCGCGAATGCAGAACCGGGCGACGAACCACAGGCGGCAGGCTTCGCAAGCAAAGCCCCTACACCCGGCGGCACGATCACTGCCACCGGCGCCACCATCACCGTCCGCTCCGGCGCCACGCTCGATGCTTCCGGCACGACCGGCGGCACGATCCTGCTCGGCGGCGACTACCAGGGCGGGAAAAACTCCGCCAGCAACTTCGCCGATCAGGCGCTCGCCACCGCCGCGACGACCACCGTCGAGGCCGACGCCAGGCTTCTCGCCGACGGCTCGGTCGGCGACGGCGGCCGCATCGTCGTGTGGGCCGACGACCTCACCACCTATGCCGGCCACCTCAGCGCGCAGGCTCTCGGCGCGACGGGGGACGGCGGCTTCGCCGAGGTCTCGGGCAAGCGTCTTCTCGCCTTCAACGGTACCGCCGACCTGAATGCCGCGCACGGCGCGACCGGCACGCTCCTGCTCGATCCTTACGACATCACCATCAGCAATGACCCCGGTAACCACGGCACGATCGGCGGCGACGGCACCTATACGGCAACCGATACATCGGTTCTCAACGTCAACACGCTGCTTACGGCGCTGGCCAACGCCAACGTCACCGTCACCACCAGCGGCGCCGGTTCCGATGCCGGCAACATCACGGTGGCGGATGCGCTCACCTGGACGAGCACCCGCACGCTCAGCCTCATGGCCGACAACAATATCTATATCAACGCTCCGATCACTGCGGTCAACGGCGGGCTGACATTGAGCGCGCGGGGTACGGCGGTCACCACAGGCAGTGGCAACAGCATCAGGACGACGATCCCGGAAGGGAGCATCCTGACGTCGGACAACGGCCACATTGATGTCGGTACGTTCATCCTGAACAAGGGCACCTGGCTGCAGAATAGCGCCAACCTGACGTTGTTCATGGCGCGCGACTTCCGTATCCTCGGCGCAGGTGCTACCGAGGCAGATGCGGCGTTCTTCCTGCGCTATGCCGGAGGCACGGGTGCCAATGCGGCCAATGCCTACCAGATCGTGGACATCTATGGCCTTCAGGGCGTCGGGGGCGGGCTGAATAACGGCGCCATCAACCGCGCGATGTTAGGCACAAACAGACACAGCAACACGCAGATTGTCTACTATTCGCTCGCTGCCAATATCGACGCAGCTATTACGGCAAGCTGGAATCCCAGTGGAGAGGAGGCCTTCTCCGGCTTCATCCCGATCGGATGGGATACCACATTTTACGGAAATTTCGATGGTCGAGGCCACGCTGTCAGCAACCTCTATATTGATAGAGTGGGAACAGGGACTCAGCATGTCGGACTGTTCGGCAGTGCTGGAGCAGGGGCGGTCGGGTCCGGCAACAGTCTCGGCCTGATCAACAACCTCGGCCTGATCAATGCCTATGTACGAAACAGCGGCGGAGGCCTTTCATTCACAGGCGGAATCGTCGGGTCGTACGGCAGCAGCACCAGCCGCACGCTCACCAATCTGTGGTCGATCAACAGCACGGTCATTGGGTCCGGTAACGCCACCGGCGGGCTATTCGGATCGCTCGGTGTCGGTTTGCAGTATTCGTCCGCGGACGGCGGGTCGGTGCAGGGTGCGAACATTGTCGGAGGAATCGCAGGCCAGCTCGCCGGAACAACCACTGGTTCTATCAGGATATCGTTCTCGTCCGCTTCGGTGACCGGGTCGGGGGACTATGTTGGCGGTCTCGTCGGAAGCAATGCGGGACAGATTTCAAACAGCTACGCCACCGGAGCGGTGACGGGGAACGATTTTGTCGGCGGCCTCGTCGGCGACAATACCAACGCGACGGGCGTTACATCCAGCTATTCGACAGGGCTGGTCACCGCAGTGCAGGGATCATTCCATGTCGGCGGTTTTATGGGTGGAACGCCCAATACCACCAGCACCACTGCGGGCAACGGCAATTACTGGGACATCGAGACCTCGGGACGGACGAATGGCACCACCAATAGAGCAACTGCGTCCACCACCGACGTGCCGACAGCCGCTACCGGCATCTCCAGCGATCAGCTGAAAGATCCCGAGAACTTCGCTACCTGGGGATGGAGAGCTGACCTCTGGGCGGCGCCCGACGGCACCCACGCGCCGGAGCTGTGGGGCGTCAACGTGGTGCGCGTCACGCCGGATGATGTCATCTCGATTTACGGCGACGATCCGAACGCCGCGCTGACCGCTGCCTATGACTTCGGCACCAACACCGCACTCACGTCGGCGTCGGTCAACACGCCCGCAACGCTGGTTACCCCGGCGACGTCGAGTTCGGACGTCGGCACCTATGACATCACCGTCAACACCGCCAACCCGGTGGTCGCTAACGGCCGCACGATGCGCGTAATCTCCGGCGGCAACGGAACCCTCACCATCACCCCCGGTTCGATTGTCAAGGACGTGATCTACGACTTCACCGGCAACACGGTGACGGGCTGGATTTACGGCTCCGACAACAAGGGTGGCATCACTTGGACGCTCAAGGACGGCGACACCCTGCTGACCGAAGGCGAGCACAAGGTAAAGGGCGTGCTTGGCCTCAAGAATGCCTCCGATGAGGTCATCACCTGGGCCTCCTTGCTCAACGCCGGCGACTACAAGCTGTTCATCAGCGGACTCGAAGGAGACAATGCGGGCGACTACCGCATCGCCGACACCGGCCACATGCCCGGCTCGCTGACGGTGAGCCAGGCGCCGCTTACGCTCAAGGCGAACGACGGCCTGACCAAGGTCTATGGGAATGCCTTCACGTCCGAAGGACTCTTGGGCGAGCACTTCAGCATCACCGGCGGCCAGCTCTACGGCACCGACACCGTCACCGGCGTGACCCTGACCAGCGACGGCGCGGCGGTCACGGCCGGCGTCAACGGCGGCACACCTTACACCATCACCGCCGCCAACGCACAAGGTATGGGCCTGTCCAACTACGAGATCACCTACACGCCCGGCGCCCTCACCGTCACCCCTGCCACGCTCACGATTACGGCCAACAACCTGACCAAGGACTTCGGGCAGACGTTCACCTTCAACGGCACGGAGTTCACCGTCACCGGACTGAAAAACGACGACGAGGTGACCTTGACCACGCTGGCCAGCGACGGCGCGGCCGCCGGTGCGGCGATCGACACCTGGGACATAGTCATCAGCAATGCCATCGGCACCGGCCTGGACAACTACACGATCGATTATGTGCCCGGCACCCTGACCGTGAGCCCCGCGTTGATCGACGTCACCTACGCCTTCGGCTCTCCCTACACCTGGAGCTACGGCGACACGCCCGGCACGATCGACTGGACGCTCGACGGCCTGCTCGGCGGCGACGCCGACACCGTCACCGGCGTGCTCGCGGTGAAGAACAGCGGTGGCGCGACCGTCACGCTCGACGCCCTGCTCAACGCCGGCGCCTACACGCTGACCATCGGCAGCCTCACCGGCGAAAACCACGAGAACTACCGCATCGCGGCCACGGGCAACACGCCTGGCTCGCTGGTCATCACGCCCCGCGTGCTGACCATCGCCACGCAGGGCACGATTGTCGACACGAGGGTTTACGACGGCACCACCGCCATCGCAGTCCTCTCCCACGGTCTCCTCGCCAACGTCGTCAACGGCGACAGCGTGGCCCTCGCGCTCACTGCCGCCTACGGCGACAGGAACGTCGGTGAAGGCAAGGCTGTCACCGGGTCCTATGCCCTGGCCAACAACGACGCCGGCAACTACGTGCTCGCGGAAGGCATCGCCTTCAGCGGCACGGCCGCGATCACGCCCGCCACGCTGACCGTCGGCACCCAAGGCACCGTGGCCGGCAAGGTTTACGACGGTACCACTGCCGCCACGGTCGCCACCCACGGCGTGCTCGCCGGCCTGTTCGGCGACGACGAGGTGACCCTCACTCTCGGCGGTCTCGCCTTTGCCGACAAAAACGCCGGCACCGGAAAAACTGTCACCGGCGCCTACACGATCAGCGGCGACGACGCGGGCAACTACACCTTTACGGGCAATGCCTTCACCGGCACCGCCACGATCACGCCGAAGCAACTGACCGTCGGCGCGGCCGGCACCGTCGCGGCCGACAAGGTCTACGACGGCCTGCTCGCCATTGGCGTCCTGACCCACGGCGAACTCTCCGGCGTTGTCACCGGCGACACCGTGACCCTCTCGCTCGGCAACACACAGTTCGCCGACAAGAACGTGGGCAACGGGAAAACCGTGACCGGCCTGTACGCGCTCGGCGGAACCGATGTCGGCAACTACACGCTGGCGAGCACGGCCTTCACCGGCACGTCCTCGATCACGCCGGCGTCGCTGACCATCGGCACGCAGGGCACCCTCGCCGGCACGAAGATCTACGACGGCACCACCGCCATCGAAATCCTTACCCACGGCGCCGTCGCCGGCCTGATCGGCAACGACAGCGTGAGCCTCGCGCTGGCCGCCGCCTATGCCGACAAGAACGTCGGCGCAGCGAAGGACGTGACCGGCACCTACACGCTCGGCGGTGCGGATGCGGGCAACTACACCCTTGCCGACGCGACCTTCGCGGCCACCGCGGCCATCGAGAAGGCCGTCCTCACCTACATCGCCAATCCGGCCACCCGTGCCGAGGGCACCGCCAATCCGGCCTTCACCGGCATGGTGACCGGCTTCGTTGCCGACGAAACACTCGCCTCCGCCACGACCGGTTCCCTGGTGTTCACGAGCCCGGCCGGCGAATTGTCCGCTCCCGGCAGCTACGCGATCATCGGCTCCGGTCTGGAGGCGCAGAACTACGTCTTCGTCCAGGCCACCGGCAACGCCACCGCGCTGACGGTCACACCCGAAACGACTGCCGACGAGATCCTGGCGGAGTTTCTCCGCGACAATCCCGTCCACTACGAAACACCGGCCGGCACCGATACCCAGCCTGCCCTTGAAAAACTCCTCGAACAGTTCTCCGGAGAGGAAAAGCAGGAGCCGGCCCCCGGCAGCCTGACCGGCGGACAGGAAGACGAACAAGACATCCATCCCGACAACCGCGACCTCGGCCCCTGGCTCAGGATCGCCTCGCTCAAATAACATCAAGTGGCGCGGGCGTCCCGCCCGCAACGTGGCATGGGCATCCTGCCCATGAAGTGGCACGGGCTTCCAGCCCGTGACCCCCGCCCGGCAGGGTCGGGAACAGACCAGACACCCTGCCACATCTTTTTTCAGGAAACCGACAAACCGCTCACCACATCATGACCTCCGAAACACGCATTTCCGCGAAGACGCTCGCGCTCTTCGCCGCCGCCCTGGCCGCGCTCGGCGCTGGCGCCGCGCCGGTCCACGCCCAGCCTGCGCCGGCACGCACACCCATCGAGCGTAACGAGCCGCCGGCTCCGTCGCGCAGCACACAGCCGGCCATCCAGCTCGACCAGCAGGACCAGCTTGCCAGCTCGAACGATGCCACGCCGCTCGGAGCCAACGTCACCGGCATCCGGCTGCTCGGCCCGGACGAGAGCCCCGATCCGCAACCGCCCGCCGGCATCACGGTTGGCGCCATCGCCGGTGCTTCCGTTGCCAATCTGCAATCCGCACTCACGCCTTTTCTCGGAAAACCGCTCTCGCGCAAACTCATCAGCGACGCGCAGGCCGCCGTCGCCAAGGTGTACCGGGATTCGGGATACCCGTTCGTATCGATCACGCTCCCGCCACACGACGCCACCGGCGGCACGTTCCAGCTTCGCGTGGTCGAGTTCCGTCTCGGCAAGGTCGCCGTTGGCGGCGCCGATGACAGCACCGATGAAAAACTCGCCCGCGACCTGCGCGTGAGCGGCGGCGACCGGATCGACGCCCGCCGCCTCGAAGAGGACCTCGACTGGCTCAACCGCAACCCGTACCGGCAGGTGCAGGGCGTCTTCGCCGCCGGCGACGAACTCGGCACGAGCAATCTCCAGCTCACTGTCAGCGAACAAAAACCCTGGCAAATTTTTGGCGGTTACTCGAACACCGGCACCTCCTCGACCGGCAAGGACCGCTACTACGTCGGCGCGGCCGGCGTGCTCCGCCCGCTCAACAACACGCTGGTCTCGTACCAGTTCACCGGCAGCAACGATTTCTGGAAGCATCCGTCGGGCATCTCGCTCGGCGACGACCGCCCGCGCTACCTGAGCCATTCGGGACGGATCACGATCCCGACGCTCCCGCGCCAGGCGATCGAGATCGCCCCCAACTTCGTCGCCCAGACCACCGAAAGTTCGCAGCTTGGCGGCCTCTTCCAGACGCACACCGAGAGCGACACCTGGGAAATCCCCGTGCTCTACCGCACGGCGCTCTCGAACCTTTTCCCCGGCCACTACCTCGGCGATCTGACCGTGGGTGTCGAATACAAGCACAGCACGCGCGACTCGCACATCGAGTTTGCCGGGCTGCCCATCGATGGAAAATCCGACGTGGATGTATTCCAGATCGTGCTCGGCTGGGCTCACGAACTGCGCGACCGGCACGGGGCGACCAGTTTTGACCTGCGGCTGAAGGGCAGCCCCGGCGGCGTGCCCGGCAACAACGACGACGAGGATTTTGCCACCTACACCGGCGGCCGGGTGGACAACGCGACTTACCTGTATGCGGCGCTCGACGCCTCCCGGGTGACGACCCTGCCCGGCGGGGTCAACTGGGTGATCCAGTTCAGCGGCGTGCTCGCGGGTGATCCGTTGCCGGATACCGAGCAGATCGCGCTCGGCGGTTATTACGCCGTGCGCGGCTACACGCTCGACGACGGTGCGGTGGACACGGGCTTCTCGCTGCGCAACGAACTGCGCCTGCCCTCCGTCAGCCTCGTCTCCTCCTGGCGCGACAGTCTTTCTCCGTATCTGTTCGTCGACTACGGCTGGGGCGAACAGAAGGATACCGGGCAGGACGACGTCAAGCTGTTCAGTGTCGGCGGCGGCGCGGACTACCGGGCAGGAAAGCACCTCTCGATGGGCGCGGCGGTCGGCTTTGCGATGAAGGACGCCGCCATCACCGACAAGGGCGACGCCACCTTCCACTTCCGGGTGTCGCTCAGTTATTGAGCAATCCCGGGTAACGCATTTTCCGATACTCATGACCACACGACCCGACCACCTCCCGCAAACGCTGCTCTGGGGAGCCGTGGACATGATCCTGCGGCACCGCAGATACGGGCTTGTCATGAGGCGGCTGGGGCAGGGGCCGCGAGAGAGGGCGGAGCTCTCCCGGCGCATTCCCGGGATGACCGCCTTCGGCCTGCTGCAACTGCTCCGGGTTCTCGAGCAGACGGGGCTGGTGGATTCCGTCGAACCTGTGCCCGGATGCTCCGGGAAGCGACATGGGCTCACGCCGCGGGGGCACGGACTGAACACCCTGCTCGACGTTGTCCGGGGAATCGATGCGGTCATCGCTTCGTCGCCACGGGCGACGGTGCGGGTGATGGCGCGGCAGCGCGGCCCCGGCAACCGGAAGCCGGTGGCGACCGCGGGAGCGTCCCTGTTGCGGAAGGTCATCCGCCACCGGGGCGCGCGGGAGATTCTTTTGTGGATCACTCTGGACCCCTTCACGTGGGAGACGCTTCGCGCTGATCTGCGGAGAAGGCATCCGGCCTGCCTCAGGGACGCATTGCGCTTCCTGGTCAGGTGCCGGCTCCTGTCGCAGACGCGTGTGCGGCCGGGTCATCCGTGCCGGTACAGGATAACGGAGCTGGGCATGCACATTCAGGGATTTATCGAGCAGACCACCGATCTGGCCCGTGCGCCGGTCGGGGAAACATTTCCGGAGGAGACGACATTTTTATGAAAGCAGGCATCATGACAGAACGGGCTTTGGAAAACATCACATTCCGGCGGGTGGCGATCATCGCCTTTGTGGCGGGGATGATCGCGTTGGGGATTTTCCATGAGTATGAAAACACGGGCGCCGGGCTCCGGCAGAGCGTCGGAGTTCGCGCGACGGAAGGACCGGTGCTGCCATGAAAACCGGCCAGGGTGACAAACCTGTTGCGGGCCGGGCATGCGTTCCGGCGGCGCCGCTGCGGCTGCTCCATGTGGAATCACACTGGTTGTCGCGCAAGGTGCTGTGGTGGCTGATGAAAGACGTGCCCTGCGGGTGGACGCATGCGGGCAGCGCGGGCGAGGCGGTGGCGCTGGCCGTGCCGCAGGACGGGGCGGCGGCGCCTTTCGATGTCATCATTGTCGATCACGAGCAGACGGAAGACGATTCCGGGCTGCGCGTCGTGCGGGCGTTGCGCGAGGCCGGCCATGACGGACCGGTGATTGCGGTCACGGTGGATGAAATCACGGACATCGAAAAAAAACGTTACGCCGACCTGGCCGCATTGCTCCTGTTCCTGTCACCCGGAAACGTGGACGCGCTGAAAACCGCGGTCGCCGGAGTCGTGGCGGACAGGACGGATCCCCGGCAGGAGGGGAGGGGAGATAGCGGAGAAAACCAATGAGCACCGACACGCCGTCTCCGTTAGCGCCGGCCGGAAGTTTGCGGCGGATCCTCGATCTGATGCTTCGCAAGCAGGCTTACCTTTCGCAGTTCCGGCAACTGGGCGATGGGCCGGCCAGCCCGGCCGATCTGGGGTACGTACGCGGGGAATTGCGAAACACGATGACAGGCAAGCTGGTGATCGCGCTTCTGCAGGAGGGGTTTGCCGAAACCTCCGGGTCCGACCGGAACCCGCTGCTGACCCGCTACCGGCTGACGAAGCGGGGACGACGTCTGCTGACCCTGCTTGGCGATCTCGAATGGCTCGACATCATTGCGGGCGCTCCCGTCCCCTCCGATCCGAAGCGGCGGTTGGTGCGGGCAGCTTTCGGCGGGCGGGTGAGCGCGAGTGCGCGGATGATTCGCCGGCTGCTCCGGGTGCGCGGCGCGCCGGTGTTTCTGGCCAGAATGCCGGTGAGCGCGTCATTCACGACGGAGGACATGAGGCGCCTGATCCCCGGAATGTCGCCGGCCGGGGTGAACGCCATGCTGCGTCTTTTTGTCAAACAGGGGCTGCTGTCGAGGTCGCGTTTCACGCAGTTTTCCCGGAGCCGTTACGAACTGACCGAGCCGGGTCTGGAGATGCAGGCGTTTTTTACACGCCTCGGGCAACTGGATGGCCGGGAGAATGTGGAGGAGATGCCGGATACGGATGAGAGCGACTGGCAGGGAGCCGGAGCGGAGGGTTTTGCCTCGTGAGGCGTCGCGGAATGATCGGGGGGGCGACTCCGGATGCAATGGTTTCGGGAAGGCCGGGCATGGGCCGTGCCGGTTGCCACACCGGTTGTATCTGTTATCTGGATATGCGCGACACATCCGGCGCTCATGCGCGGGGGGGGAGAGGGCAGACCGGGCCCATGACCGCGTTTCGGTATTCCTTTCTCGCGGAGAATGCCGGACAGGAGCGATCCCCGGTCTGCCCGCTTTACTGCTCGTCCGGGTCCGGAGCTTGCGCGAGCCGGCCGGGCAGAATTAACACGAATGACACATTGCCCGACGCGATCAGGCCTTGGGGGATTTTGCGCGCTCTTTGGTCGGTGTTTTCTTCTTCGGCGCAACAGCCTTGCCACCCTTCGCGGCCTTTTTGCCGGTCGGGGAACTCGCCCTGATCACCTTGTCTGCTTCTTTTTTGAGATGCTTGAGCACCTTGCGGGCCTGTTTGGCTGCCGCCTTCGCATCCGACAGGGTCTTGCGGACCTTTTTGAGAGCGGCCTTGGCGGCATGGACCTGCGCCTTGGCAGCCTCGTAGTCCCGCAATGCCTTTATCGCTTCCCGTTCGAGTTCAGCAGCCTTGTCGGCGGTTTTGGTCGATTTGTTTTTTTTGGTTTTGCTCATGGTATCTGGTTTCCCGGGTTGAGTGAGCGTCGCCGGGCAACTGCCTGGAAACAGCTCGGATTGTTACCTGTCCGTAACACATCAGTCCCCCTGCCAGCAAACCTTGTAATGTTACATTTTCGGGGGGTAGTCGCCGGCAGGCTTCTGTTTCTCGCGCCGTTCGGCAATGCGCTCCGTGCCGGATTTCGCAGCATTCTTTGAAGACAGCCCTTGGGGTTTCTGCTGAAACTTTTCCGGCCCGGCCGGCGACTCCGCCCGAAAGAGAGACCGAAGAGGCTCCGGCGCATTCATCACCGTTCGCCAATCTGCTGCCGCCACATCGCGTAATAGAGGCCTTTGTTCGCCACCAGCGTCTCATGGTCGCCCGCTTCCACGATCCGGCCTTTTTCCAGCACAAAGATGGTGTTGGCGTGCAGGATCGTCGAAAGGCGGTGGGCGATCAGGATCGTGATGCGTTCGCTGGAGCGGGAGACTTCCTTCACGGTGTCGGTGATTTCGTCTTCGGTGAGGGAATCCAGGGCCGAGGTGGCTTCGTCAAAGATGAGCAGGCGCGGGTTGCGGATCAGGGCGCGGGCGATGGCAATCCTCTGTCGTTCGCCGCCCGAGAGCTTCATGCCGCTTTCGCCGATGGTCATGTCCAGACCTTTCTCCGTCCGGTGCACGATCCCCATCGCAGCGGCCCTGTCCAGGGCGTCCAGCATTTCCGCCTCCGTGGCGTCGGGCTTCACGAAGGACAGGTTGTCCCGCAACGTGCCGGAGAAAAGCTGGGTCTCCTGCGTCACGAGACCGAACTGCCGCCGCACCGGGTTGAAACGGATGTCCTGGGTGGAAATGCCGTTGTAATAGATCTGCCCCTCCACCGGCTTGTACAAGCCCACCAGCAGTTTCACCAGGGTTGATTTTCCGGACCCCGAGGGGCCGACAAACGCAATGGTGTCGCCCGCCTTGGCTTCGAGGGAGATGTTGTCGATGGCGTTGGTGCCGGAGCCCTGATGACGGAAAATCACCTGCTCGAAACGAAGATGCTGGATGGGGCCCGTCTCGATGGGCGTTTCCGGATTGGTCTCAACGGGCCGATGCATGAGCGCATCATAGGTTTGCAGGGAGGCGTCGGCTTCCCGGTAAAAGAGGATGATGTTACCCAGATCCTGAAGCGGCATGAAGATCTGGGCGGTGATGGCCTGCATGGCAATGAGCTCTCCGGGCGCCAGCAGTTTCCTGAAGATAAGCCATAGCAGAATGAACAGAATGGACTGCTTGAGCAGGCTCAGCGTCGCGCCTTGCATGAACGACAGCGTCCGCACCCGGCGAACTTTTGTCATTTCCAGGCTGAAGATCTGCCGGGTATGCTCGCGCAGCCGGCGAATTTCCTGAAAGGTTAGCCCCAGGCTCTTCACCAGCTCGATGTTTCGCAGCGACTCGGTAATCACGCCTGACATTTTGTTGGTCTCCCGGTTGATGCTGCGCTGGAGCGCCTTGATCTTGCTGCTCAGCAGTCCCGTGAGTCCGCCCAGCACGAGAATACCGATGACGAAGACCGGCACCAGCGCCCAGTGCCGGGTGATCGAATACCAGACAAGGAATCCGACGCCCACCAGCGAGGAGAACAGGATGTTGATGAACGCGTTGATGAATCGCTCCGTATCCGTCCGCACTTTTTGCAGAATCGACAGCGTTTCGCCGCTGCGCTGACTCATGAATTCCCGGTAGGAAAGACGGAGTGTCTGCCGCAGCCCGTCGTTGAAGATCTGCATGCCGAATTTCTGCACCACCAGCCGCACGACGTATTCCTGGATCGCTTTCGCCAGTCTCGCCCCCAACGCCACCGCGACGGCCAGCGCCAGCAGGGTCAGCGCCCCGGAGATCAGTTCTTCCTGGGTTCTGGTGTCCTGCTGCAGCGCATACTCATCGATGATCTTTCCGAAAATGATCGGGTCCACCAGGCTCAGCACCTGCGCCAATCCGGCCAGGAGCAGGGAGAGAAAAATGAGCCATCGGTAAGGTTTTAAATACGTCCAAAGAATTTCCATGTGCGAACGAAGCGAGGAGAGGGCCGTCTCTCTGTAAAAGAAAAGAATCCCGCCGATCAACGCGCTGCCAATGGAAAAACTCCGGCCGCCGCGTGTCCGCCGCCGCCTCGCTGTCCTGGCCGGGCTGCATGGCGTAGACCTTGGCTTGCGCGGGACGCAATCCAAGGGGGAGCCTTTATCGAAATCGCGGCAAGCCGGGCCTCCCGAACGCGGCGTTGAAGCTTTCAGATTTGGTGGCAAGGTAGGAGTCATGGCGCTGCGCTACCTGACCATCGACTTCAACTCGTTCTACGCCTCGGTGGAACAGCAGGAGCGGCCGGAGTTGCGCGGCAAGCCGGTCGGGGTCGTGCCCGTGATGGCGGAGACGACCGGTCTGGTGGCCGTGAGCCTCGAGGCCAGGGCTGCCGGTCTGAAACGCGGCGGACGGGTGGCCGATGCGCGCCGGCTTTGTCCGGGCATCGAGATCGTCGAGGCCCGGCCGGAGGTTTACATCGACTATCACCGGAAATTGAAAGACCTCATCGCCTCGCTCGTGCCGGAGATCGAGGTGCAGTCGATCGACGAGGTGACGGTTTGTCTGGATTCGATGCTGTCGCGCGACGAAGCGGAAAAACTGGCCTTGAAGATCAAGGCCGCCATCAGCCGGGAGGTCGGTCCCTGCCTCCGCAGCTCCATCGGCGTCGCCCCGACCTGGCTGCTCGCGAAGGTGGCCTCCGACATGCAGAAACCCGATGGGCTGGTGATCCTCGACGACGAGGATGTGCCTGGAAAACTCCTGCACCTGGCGCCCGGCGACATTGCCGGCATCGGTTCCAACATCCAGCGCCGGCTGGCCGGACACGGCATCACCACGATGGCCCGGCTCTACGCGCCACGATGGCCGAGTTTCGCGGTATCTGGGGTGGCGTGCGCGGCGAGCAGATCTGGCGTTTGCTCCATGGCGAGGATCTTCCCTACTTCGAACAGAAGACGGGGCAGAGCATCGGACACGGGCATGTGCTGCCTCCGGCCAAACGCAATCATGCCGACGCACTCGCCGTCCTGCACCGTTTGCTGCAAAAGGCCGCGATGCGCCTGCGCCATTCCAGGCTCTATGCGGGCGCGCTGAGTGTCTCGGTGGATTATACGGATAAAACCTCGTGGAACGAACGGGTGCGCTTCACCGAAACGCAGGACACGTTAAGACTCACCCATGTGCTGAACGATCTGTGGCGGAAGCGTCCGGAGAAATTTTCACGCCGGGCCCCCGTGCGCCTCGGTGTTCACCTTACGGACCTGATCGACCTGCGGATGCACACACCCGATTTGTTCGAGGCCGGGACAGAAGACGCTCACGGCAAACTCTTCGCGGCCGTCGATCTGCTCAACAAGGTGCTGGGCAAGAATACCGTTTATCTCGGCGGCGCCCACGGCGCCACGAAGGATGCGCCGATGAGGATCGCCTTCACCCGCATACCCGAACCGGAGGTCGAGGAAATCGACCGCAGCTACGCGGGCCGGCTTAAAAAACAGGAAAAGAAGCCGCCGCCGCCGGAGCCGGAAGCATGGTGAGGGCGGTTCCGGGCCCGGCACACGCGCCCGCTTGTGGACAACCGCGCATGGCGGGAAATTTCAGGCATAAAAGGACGGAGCGAATTCCGTCCGTTGAATTCAGGAACCGGATACACAGGAAAACGCACGTCGAACCAGCCAGGGAACCGGTTGCAGCGGCGGACCCATCGGCAATATCCGATTTTGAGGGCTCCCGAAACCGGCATGTAACCGGCATGCCGGAAAAATCCGGGCATGAAAAAGCCCCATCGAGCAGCCTTCCGAAGGGTTATGACGGTTGGAGTCGAGCCGGTTTTTTTGTTGGTGCGGTAGCGGTATTCGCAGGTATTTCAGTCGTGGTGCAACTTGCGTTTCAGGCCGATCAAAACAGTGTGGTGAAGATGCCGAAGGCATAATCCATGAGCACCGTCAGCAAATTGGGCCGGATGGTGTGGAGGCAGTGGGATGAACTGCGCCATACCGTGGCGGTCATTGCGACGGTCCTGGGTCTCGCCGTTCAACCGCGATATTGGGGGCCGATGGCGCGAAACCTCTTTGCCAGACAGGTGATGACGGTTGGGGTCGAGCCGGTCTTTTTTGTTGGGGCGGTGGCGATGTTCGTGGGCATTTCAGTGGTGGTGCAACTCGCGTTTTGGACCGACCAAGCGGGTCAGTCACAATTGCTTGGCCCGTTGCTGGTGGCCGTCGTCGCGCGCGAACTGGGTCCGATCCTGACGAATATCATCGTGCTCGTGCGCAGCAGCAGCGCGATGGCATCCGAACTGGGGGTTCTCAAGGTCAACGGAGAAATCGACGCGCTGGAAGCGCAGGGATACGATCCCTTTGCGCATTTGGTGATGCCGCGCGTGCTGGGCATGGCAGTATCCGCGTTTTGCCTCACGATTGTTTTTATTCTGGTCGCCTTCGCGAGCGGCTATTTGTTTGGAGCCTGGCTGGGCAAGAGCAGTCGCGATGCGTGGTTTTTCACCAACACGGTGCTGAGGGCGCTGCACCCCGAGGACATCGTCAGCATTCTCATCAAAAGCGTCCTGCCCGCCCTGTTTACCAGCGCATCTTGTTGCATCGGCGGACTGGGTGTGAGATCAGTCGTGAACATCCCGCGCGCCACCCAATGGTCGCTGACCCGTTCCATCGTCGGGCTCTTCGTCATTTCCACCACCGTATCGATATTGACTTTTTTATAGCGACGCCCTCCCGGGCGAAATCCGAAATCTCGTGATCTGGCCAAAGCGGGCAACCAGGGAAAACCAATGGAAGAGCACTTCAAATTCCGCCATGTCCACTCGATCACAGGCACGTTTGTCCTCGTCGTGCTCGTCATCCTTGTTGCGGCACTCGTGTTCGCCGGACGCAGTCAAAGGTGGTTCATTGGCAATGTCGCACTGCAGATTGTCCTGCCCGAGGAGGGCGCCGCGGGCATCCGGCAGGGGTCGGAAGTTTACTTCCTTGGCACGCTGGTCGGATCGGTTTCCGATGTCCGTGTTGACCAGGCAGGGCGCATGGAGGCGGAGGCAAACATTCGCCGGGATTTTTTCCTGTTCGTCCGCGCCGACTCGTCCGCGGTCGTCAAAAGGAAATTCGGTGTGGGCGACGCTTACTTCGAGATCACGCGGGGCCACGGCGCGCCATTGCCGAACAATGGGGCGAGCATTGTCTGCAATGAGCAGCTTCCCAGCGCGTTGGAAACCGCGATCGAGGAAATTCGCAGCGAGGCGGTGCCCGCCTTGAAGAAGCTGAATGCGGGTCTCGACACATGGACCGTTCTTGGATCGGGCCTTGCCACGACGCGGGAGGGAATCGACCAACTCATTGTTCGCGCCAACGGCATTCTCAAGGACCTTCAGGAGGGCAAGGGCACGGCGGGCAAGCTCTTGACCGATCCGGCCGCGGCAGAGGAATTGAAGACCCTGCTCGGCAAAGCCAACCGTTCGATGGATGAATTGCAGGTCACCTTGACGGATCTGAGAACGACCAGCGAAAACCTGCAACTCGCCAGCGCGAATCTGCCGGCGATCAGCGACACCATTGGGGCAGAGGTGAAAGATCTTCCCGGCCTCGTTTTGCAAACGCAAATATCACTGCGCGAGTTGGAGCGCTTGATCGAAGCGATGCAAAAACAGTGGCTCTGGCGCAAACATGTCAACAAGACGGATCCGCCGCCTCTTCGGCCCATGCCTGCCGATGAGGAGCCGCCCAGAAAAGTGGTGTCTCCAAGACCTCCGGGAAAGCGGTAAGCCCCGAATGATTTTCCGGACTTGGGCAGCCGTGATGCCATCGACCACTCTCTCCACCGCCTGGCCGCTTTGGACAGGTCGGTCTGTTCGACGGCGCGCTGGAGCCAGCACGCCGCCAGGCCGGCTGCATCGCCTGCGGAAAGCGCGTGGCAATGAGCTGGCGAAGCGAATCGATGTTGGCGACGGCGGCAGGCACGGCGGGCGGCAGTTCATGAGCGGGCTGGAATTTGCAAATGCAAACCGGACGTTCCGGCTCAGGCCGCGATGGCCGTGCCGGTCTGCGTGCGGCGGATGACGCCGACGAGAACGCCCTGGCATTCGAGGCCGTTCTCCGGAACGATGTCCCTGTAACGTTTGTTTTCCGGGTGCAGGACCGCCTGCCCGTCCCGGTAAACGAGTCGCTTGAGCGTGGTGGTCGTCTCGTCCACGAGCGCGGCGACGATGTCGCCCGCCCGCGGTTCGCGGCGTTCGAGAATGGCGAGGTCGCCATCGAGAATGTGGGCACCGGTCATCGAGTCGCCGCTGACCCGCAAGGCCCACAATTTCCGGCTCCCGGGCCTGCCGACGCCGAAAAGCGCGGGATCGATCCGGATGTTTTCACCGGCTTCCTGTTCCTGCATGGCCGGCATGCCGGCAGGAATGGTGCCGTAAACCGGCACGGTAAAAAGCTGTCCCTGCACGATTCGGGCGCGGAGGCCCCAGGTTCGTCCGTCGATCTGCTCGATCTGCCCCTTGCGGGCGAGGGCGCGGAGGTGATTCATGACCGCGTTCTGGCTCTCGTAGCCGAAGTGTTTCTGGATCTCCCGGGTGCTGGGCGGGATGCTGCGTTCGGCCTGCACTTCACGCATGTAGTCGAGAATGGATTCCTGTTTTTCGGTGAGCATGGCGTTGGATTGTTCGATAGGGCTGGATACTCCTAGTGTTCAAGTGAACACATATAGCCAGACATTCCAACACCCGAAATGCAATATTTTAGAGCAGTTTAAATAAAGCCGTAGCCGATTTTAACCACGGATTTCACGGATTTCTTTTGGATTTCACGGATGGTGAAGAATACTTAAGTTAATAAAAATCAATATATTATACGTGCTATCCTGCCTGACATATCCGTGCAATCCGTGGTTCTGTTTGTGCGGCCACAATTCTGTTTGAAATGCTCTAGCCGGAGCCTGGCTGTGAAGCGGTTACAACGGCCTTTTTCCTTTTCCTGATCGAAGGCCCCTGCCGCCCGCCGGAGATCCGGCCCTCGGGACGAACCGGCGCTTCCCTGCGGCGGGATCGATCCGGTTGCCGGAAACGGGACAACAAATAGGGTCTTTACCCGACTACCGCAACCGGCGGCGGACTGGTAACCTGATCCGATGTTATCAACGCCCACCCAAGAAAACAGTCAGGGCGGCGCCATGAGCGCGCCCGCCTTTCCATCCGTTCCATGCTGCTGTCTTCTGCTGACGCTTGCCGGTTCGCTCCTTCCCTTTTCCAGGGCGGCTACCATTTCGTGGAACCCCTCCGCACCGGCAAACGGAGACTGGGAGGAGTCGGCCAACTGGACCGGTGGCGCTGTGCCCGGTTCCGCCGACGATGTCCGGTTGCAGGTCGCCGGCGGAGGCAGCAGTGTGCTTTCGGGGAGTGCCGCCGTCCGGACTCTCTGGGTCAACGCGGACAACGCACTGACCCTGGACGGTCCGGAGGCGAGCCTGGGCATAAATGCCGGTACCCAAAACTACGCGCTTTTCATGTACGGCGGAAATCTGACGGTCCGGGGCGGAGCCACGCTGACCACTTCCCTCACGAGTCCTGCCAACAACTCCGCCAAAAGTGCCTATCTGGGCCACAGCGATACGGCCAGTGTGCTGGTGACGGGAACCGGCAGCTCGATGACATTCAACCAGCGTCTGTATGTGGCGGGAGGCACCGGTCAGGGGACGGTGCTGACCATCAGTGACAATGCGACCGTGAGCGCCTACAGCACCTCCATCGCAGGACAAGGAGACGGCTCCGGGACTGTCATCGTCGACGGGGGGACGTTCACTGCCGCAAGCCAGCTTTCGTATGGTTCGTTCAACATCGGCAATTACGGGACCGGCACCCTGAAAATTACCAACAACGGTGTCGTGACCAACAGTCTCAGCGGAGCCTCCATCGGCAACCAGGCGGGGGCCATCGGCCTGGTGGAGATTGACAGCGGCTCGTGGAAAAGCTCTTCGCATATTGAAGTCGGCGGCTATGGCTCCGGCACCCTGGACATTTCCGGGGGCGCCGTCTCGAACACGACAGGCTATATCGGACGTTATGCGGGAAGCACCGGAAACGCCATGGTCAGCGGCGCGGGCAAGTGGAACAGCTCGAGTACCCTTTACGTCGGTTACAGCGGAGAGGGCGAACTGACGATCGATGGCCCCGATGCCGAAGTCACCGCAGGCAGTTCGTCCACGACCTATGTCGGCTACAACACCGGCAGCTCCGGTACGGTGAACCTGAAAAACGGCGCCGTCTGGACCCTGCGGAAGCTGGCCGGCAGAAACGGCGCATCGACTGTCAATTTCGACAATGGCGTCCTGAAAGCCCGGCAGGCCGACAGCTCGTTCATCAGCAACATCGGCACGATGAACATCCTCGCCGGCGGCGCCACCATCGACTCCGCCGGGTATGACATCGGCATCACCGGCAACGGTTTTTCCGGGGAAGGCCGGCTCACCAAGACAGGCGCCGGCACCCTGACCCTGTCGGCCGCCAGCACCCACCGCGGAGGTCTTCTCATCGAAACCGGTTCCGTTATCGCCGGTCATGCCGCCGCCCTCGGCGCCGGGGTCACGACGATCACCGCCGGTACTTCCCTGGATTCCATCGTCGCGGACGTGGCGACCGGCGGGCTGCTCCTCCAGGACGGCGGGACGCTGACGACCAATGGCGCGGCTGCGGGCTCCTGGACGCTCTCGGATGATTTTGTCATGACCGGCGGCACGTACCATCTGGACATTCTGGCGATCGACAGTTTCGACCGGATCGTCGGCGATTCCGGAAGCAGCTTCGACCTGATCTCCGGCGCCATCGTCCTGGCGTTGCACGAAGGATTCGACTACAACGAAAGCTACCTCGTTTTCAGCGGATTCGGCTCGGGTACCGACACGCGCGACGGCAACGTACAGATTTCCGGATACGACGATGCCTGGACCGCATGGATCGATTCCGACGGTTATCTCCGGTTCGAGGCGGCGGTCGTTCCCGAGCCGGCGACGTCTGCCCTGCTCGCAGGCGCCGGCATCCTGACCGCGGGGCTGCTCCGCCGCGGCATCCGGCGCGCCCGACGGCTCAACGGAATGCGGTGAGGGGTTCCCGAACCGGTTGTCGCTGCGGGAAAACGCGATTCACCAGGCCCGCCGCACGCCGGCGCGGACCTGGCAGTGCAACGCCGCACGCACCTGCAACGATAATCACGGTAATCGTTGACGTCTGGACTTTCTCAACCGGCAGCGATTCGCCGGTGATGGATGCCTGGTCAACGAAGCTGTTGCCTTTGCTCACCTCCCCATCAGCCGGGATGCGTTCGCCAGGACGGATGATGACGATCTCTCCGCGTTCCACTTCATGCGTCCCAAGTTCCTGCTCCTGCCCATTGCGCCGCACCGTCACCCGGTGTGGAAGCGAATCAGTCAGTTTTTGGATCGCCCGCCGCCCGCCGCCGACTGTGTAACCTTCAACCAATTCGGCGAACAACACGAAGAAGGCAATGACGAGCGCGGTGAAGAATTGCCCGATGCACAACGCCGCGAGAAGCGCGATCGTCATCGAGAGTTCCATCGTCATGCGCCACTTGCGCAGATTCTCCCACGCTTCCTGGTAAATCGGGAACCCGCCCACCAAGGTCGCGACGAAAGCCAGCCAACGCGGAGTGATTCCGCATGGTGGAGCCCGCGCAGCGGGACTACCTTGACCGGATGTAGAATGGGGAAACCAGCGGCTGGCTGTTGCTGGAAGAATTCGAGCGTCAGCAGCGATTGCCTTATTAAGGCCGGCCACCTCCACACTGGGGGTTCGGAGATTGACAAGAATGCTCCCGCAAAAAAATTTGAACGTCTTCATGCCACGCAGGCTTCACAGCATCGTCGCCCTTTGCCTCGCCCTTATCTGGGTGCCGGCGACCGTGTGTTGTAGGCTGCAAGCTGCGGCCATTGAACCGGCAGCACAAAGCGATGGCTGCAAGGAATGCGATCCGGCCAAGCCCGCCGATCCCGGTGCGGCCTGCAAGACGGTGGAGGGGGGCCATTACCACAGTGCGGTTTCAATTCTGAAGCTGTCGCCGCAAAGCACGCTCCTCTGCGTCCTGATCTGTGCCCCCGCCTTGTCGCTGGACGTGGATGAAATCCAGCAGGCAGCGGTTCTTGCCAAGGAGGAGCTGAGACGACCTCGGGACTGGCTCCCCGTCTGGCAGTTCGAGCGCCGGGCGGCTGCGCCGGCGCATGCTCCCGATTCACTGACGGTCTGACCGGTTCCTGCGCGAACCGGAAGAACGTCGTCGCACCCCACGCGCCTCTGTGGCCGGGTGCCGATCTGCGGTCAGCTCCGTCTGCACCGCGCTGTCCCTGCCATCCTGAACTGTGTCCGTGAATCGTGAATCTGTCTCCATGAAGACCCGTCATTTTTTTCCATTGGCCGCTTTCGCAGTCCTCTTCGCAACGCACGCCACCCTGCGCGCCGAAGAGCCCGTCGCACCCGTCGCCTTCGACACGGTTGTGGCGGACATCGTCGCGAGAAATCCCGAACTGGCCTTCTATGAGGCCGAGATTGCCGCGGCCAGAGCCGGCCGGCGGTCGGCCGGACGATGGGCCGATCCCGAACTATCGGTGGAAGCCGGGCGCAAACGCGTTCACGACGCGGGCGGCTCGCTGGCCGACGAAGGCACCGCATGGTCGGTCTCCATCACCCAGACCATCGAGTGGCCGGGTCGGCTCGCCCTGCGCAAGAGCATTGCCAACCGCCAGATCGATCTGGCGGAACTCGGCCTGGCCCACTTCCGCGCCGCGCTGCTGGCGCGGGCGCGCATCCTCACCTACGAACTCGTGGCCGCGTCCGCGAAATCGGCCGCCACCGAAGAAGTCGCCGCGCGGTATCAGACGCTGCGCGAACTGTTTCTCGCGCGCGATCCCGCCGGCATCACCCCCTTGCTGGAAACCCGCGTGATCGAGGCGCAGGAACTGGCCCTGAAACGTCGCGCCACCGAAGCCCGGCTCGCCGCCCAAGCCGCCCTGGTGGAACTCAACCAGCTCCGCGGCGCCCCCGTCGAAACGCCTCTGCGCAGTGCCGATGCCAGCATCGTGTTTCAAACGCCCCCCGATCTCGACCGGCTGCTGGCGGCGGCCCGGGAAAACAACTACGACTTCCGCAGCAAGCGCATCGAACTCGAACAGCAGGGACTGGAAGTCTCGCTCGCCCGCAATGAAAGGTATCCGGCCATATCGATCAGCCCCTTTTATTCCCAGGAGAAAGCGGGCGAACGCGAAACGGTCTTCGGCCTCGGCGTGTCCGTTCCGCTTCCGCTGAGCGGTCGCACCCGCGCCGGCACCGACATCGCGGAAGCGCGCCGCCGGCAGGCGGAGACGCTCCTGCTGGTGGCACAGCGCGAGATGGAACGCGATGTCATCATCGCGTTCCATGCGCTGACGGCCAAACTCGCGGCGACCTCGGAGTGGCGGCCCGACACGGTGGACAAGTTCCGCGAAGCCGCCGAACTCGCCGACCGGCACTACCGGCTCGGCGCGGTGCCGCTCGCGACCTACCTCGAACTCCAGACCGCCTGTCTCGAAGCCGTCGAAGCCTTCCTCGACACGAAGAAGGAAACCCTCGAAGCCGCCCAACAACTCGAACTGCTCACCGGCTGGCCCACGCCGTTTGTCACGCTTTCGGCCGCCTCTGCCCAATGAACGCCATGAACACCTCCTCTTTTTCGACCATCGCCCTCCTCGTCGCCGGCACCCTTCTCGCCGGCTGCCAGCCTAAAACGGAACTGCCCACGCTCGCCGGGACCGTGATCGTCGGCCCCGAATACAGCGAAAACAAAGGCCTCTATGTGCCCGAAGACACCCGCCTCTCGCTCGGCCTGAAAGTCATCGAGATCACCGAACAGAGCCTGGCCGCCACCCACGAATTGTCGCTCTACACCTACGGGAAGAACGGCGGCGCCCTGCTGGCCAGCGGCCGCATTGCGCCTGCCCAAGCCGCGACGGTCAAAGCCGGCCAGACCCTGCGCGTGCAGACGCCCGACGGGCAGGAACTCGATGCGCGCGTCACCGGTTTGAAGGACCTGTCCACGTCCGGCGCGGGCTGGGTGGAAATCCTCGTGGAAATCGCAGCCCCTTCCAGCCTGACCGCAGGCTCGTTCGTCACCGCCCATGTGACGCAGCCGGCGGGCGTGCCGGTTCCGACCATCCCGCGCTCCGCCCTCGTGCGGGCGACCGACGGCTATTTCGTCTATACCGTCAGCGGCGAACACTACATGCGCACTCCGGTGATTCCCGGCGTCCTCACCGCCGACGCCGCCGAGATCAAAGACGGACTCTATGCGGGAGACCAGATCGTCTCGGAGCCGGTGATGGCCCTTTGGATGACGGAACTGGCCGCGGTCAAAGGCGGCCACGCCTGCTGCGCCATCCCCGGAGAAACCCTCTAGGCCATGATTCTCAAAATCGTCGATTCGTCGCTCCGGCAGCGCTCCATTGTCCTGCTGGCCACGCTCATCCTGATCGCGATCGGAGTCTGGTCGGCCCTGCGACTGCCCATCGATTCGGTGCCCGACATCACCAACCCCCAGGTGCTGGTGAACACCGGCGTGCCCGCGTTCGCTCCCGAGGAAATCGAAAAACTCGTCACCCGGCCCATCGAAAACGAGATGACCGGCCTGCCCGGCATGATCGAAATGCGCTCGCTCTCGAAGTTCGGCCTCTCCCAGGTGCGCCTGACCTTCGAGGACGGCGTGGACATCTATCGCATCCGCCAGCTCGTCAGCGAACGCCTGGTCGGCGTCACCGAGGAACTGCCCCCCGGCCTGCAACCCCGCCTCGCCCCCATCAGCACCGCCCTGGGCGAAATCTTTTACTACACCGTCGAGTTCACGGTGGATGCTCCGGACAAACCGGCGACCCGCGCGGAGCAATTGCAGGAACTGCGGCAAATCCAGGAATACGTCATCGGCCCATTGCTCCGCGGCACGCCCGGTATCGCCGAAGTCAACACGAGCGGCGGTTACGAACGCCAGATCGTCGTCATGCCCGACCTCGCCCGCCTGGCGAGCATCGGCCTGACCGTCGGGGAACTCGCCGACAAGATTCGAGAGAACACCGAAAACGTCGGCGGCGGCTACGTCGAAATCGGCGGCGAGCAGGTCGTCATCCGCGGTAACAGCCGGGTGAATACGCCCGGCGAAATAGCGGAGATCTCGCTGAAATTCGCCGGACTGCCGGAGCCGCTCCTCGTGAAGGATGTCGCCCGGGTGGCCATCGGTTCGGGCTACCGGACGGGCGCGGCCACCGTAAACGGAGCCGAGGCCGTCATCGGCGGCGCGCTCATGCTCGCCGACGGCAACAGCCGGGTCGTCGCCGACGATGTCGCCGCCAGCCTCGACCGGATTCAGGGAAAACTGCCTCCCGGTGTCGAAATCCGGCCGCTCTACAACCGCTCCGACCTCGTGAACCGGACCCTCCACACCGTGGAGAAAAACCTCTTCGAAGGCGCGGTGCTCGTGGTGGCCGTGCTCTTCGCCCTGCTCGGCAACCTGCGCGCGGCCTTCATCGTGGCGCTGGCCATCCCGCTCTCGATGTTGCTCGCGCTCACCGGCATGGTGCAGAGCCGCGTGTCGGGAAACCTGATGAGCCTCGGTGCGATCGACTTCGGCCTGATCATCGACGGCGCCGTGGTCATGGTCGAAAACATCGTCCGGCACCTCGCGCACAAACAACGCGATCTGGGCCGCGAGCTGAGCGCCCGGGAGCGCTTCAATGAAGTGCGCTATTCGGCCAGGGAAGTGGCCAACCCCATGTTCTTCGGCGTGCTCATCATCGCCGTGGTCTATGTGCCGATCCTGGCGCTCACCGGCATCGAAGGGAAGATGTTCCGCCCCATGGCGCTGACCGTGATCTTCGCCCTCGTCGGCTCCCTCGTCCTCGCGCTCACGCTCATGCCCGTGCTCTGCTCGTATCTCCTGCGCGGGAAAATCCGCGAACGCGACAACTGGCTCGTCCGCTTCTTCAAGGCGATCTATACCCCGCTGCTCGCCTTTGCCCTCCGCCTGCGCTGGCTGGTCGTGGGCGCGGCCGTGCTGCTCTTCGGCTCCTCGCTTTGGCTCTTCACAAAGCTCGGAGCCGAGTTCATTCCCCAGCTAGACGAAGGCACGATGCTGCTCCAGTTCATCCGCAGCGGCAGCGCGGGAATCAACGCCTCGGTCGAACTCCAGGAGAAGTCCGAAAAAGTGCTCCTGGAGAAATTCCCCGAGATCGACCGCATCTTCGGCCTGATCGGCACCGCCGAAATCGCGGTGGACCCGATGGGGCCCAACCTCTGCGACAGCTACATCGAGTTCAAGCCACGCGACCAGTGGCGCAAGACCGACGGACGCCCCGTCACCAAGCAGCAACTGATCGGCCTCATGCGGCGCGAACTCGCCATCCACGCCCCCGGCCAGACCTTCCTGTTCACGCAGCCGATCCAGATGCGTTTCAACGAAATGATGGCGGGCGTCCGCGCCGACATCGCGATCAAGATTTTCGGCGACGACTTCCCCACGCTGGAACGCCTCGCGACCGAGATTCGAGACCTGATCCGGCAGATCCCCGGCAGCGGCGACGTTGAGTTCGACTCCTTCGGCCTGTCGCCGATTTTGGAGATCACCCCGGACCGCGCCGCCCTGCGCCGCTACAATCTTCAGGCGGGCGACATGAATCAGGCCATCGCCTCCGCGCTGGCGGGGGACGAGGCGGGTTCGGTGGTCGAGGGAAACCGGCAGTTCCCCATCGTCGTCCGACTCACGGAAACGGAACGCGGTGACATCGCGGTCATGAAAAACATCCCCGTGCGCACCGACGAGGGCGGCTTGCTCGCGCTCGGGCAGGTCGCCCGGTTCGAGATGGTCGAGCAAGTCGGCGCCGTCACCCGCGAGTCCGGACAGCGGCGGGCCGCGATCCTCATCAACCTGCGCGGCCGCGACGTCGAAGGATTCGTCCAGGAAGCCATGGCGCGTCTCCGCGCCGAGGTGAACTTTCCACCGGGCTATTACGCGGAGTTCGGCGGGCAGTTCGAAAACCTGCAAAAGGCGCGGGCGCGGCTCGCGATCATCGTGCCGATGGCGCTGCTCTTCATCTTCGTGCTCATCTTCATGAGCTTTGGCAGCGTCCGGCAGGCCGCGCTGATTTTCGTCTGCGTGCCGCTGGCGGTGACCGGAGGTGTATTCGCACTCTGGCTACGCGACATGCCTTTCACGATCAGTGCGGGGGTCGGCTTCATCGCCCTGAGCGGCATCGCCGTGCTCAATGGCATCATGCTGATCAGTTTCATCAACCAGCTCCGCCGCGAAGGCCGGAATGTGCGTGACGCCGTGGTGGAAGGGACGCTCACCCGCCTGCGCCCGAAGCTGATGACGGCCCTGGTTGCCTCGCTCGGTTTTGTGCCGATGGCGCTGGCCACCGGAGCCGGTGCCGAAGTGCAGCGACCGCTGGCGACCGTCGTGATCGGCGGCATCATCACCTCAACTTTCCTGACCCTCGTCGTGCTGCCCATCCTCTACGACTGGATGGAAGCGCGCGGGCGTCGTTCTCCCACCACCAACCCATGATCATCATGAAGCTGAAAAAAGTAATCCTCCTCGCCGCGGCCCTCGGGCTGGCGGTTTCGCTCAACGCCGCGGACAAAGTGATCGCCGGCCCCAAAGGCGGCCGGCTGCTGGAGACCTCGCCGCAGAAAGCGGAGTTCTTCGTGAACGCGGACCGGAAGGTGGAAATCACCTTCTACGATGCGGCGCTCAAGCCGGTCGCGCCCGCCGCCCAGGTGGTCGCCGTGACCGCGGAGCTGAAGAGCGGCCGCATCGCGCTCGAACTGGAGAAAACCGCCGCCGGTTTCGTGTCGAAAGAGCCCCTGCCGCAGGGCGAACCCTACCGCGTGGTGGTGCAAGTTCGCGAGACTCCCGAAGCAAGTCCGAAGAACTTCCGCGTCAGATTCGATCTCCACACCTGCGGCGGATGCGATCGGCCGGAGTATGCCTGCACGTGCGGGCATTGAGATCGTATCATGCTCCTCAGGACAGCACGGTGCGCGTTTTGATCGTGCTGTGCCTGCCTGTGAAGAGCGGACGTGCCAGAAGCGAAGGACACGAAAAAGGCGGCCGGATTTGCCGGCCGCCCGTTGAGGCGAGGGTTACTCGCTCTGGTCGGATTTCAGTTCCGCGAGCCGTTCGAAGATGAACGTGTGCGCCTGGTCGGCCAGCTTGGCGACGAGCGGGAGGTCATCACGGCCGAAGCTGTCGGTGTCGTGATAGTTCCTGGCGTCGTCCACGTAGGTCCGGGCGAAGGTCACGTTGTAGAACGTCTTCCGGTCGGCTTCGTTTTCCCACACGGCGGCCTTGATGCGGCCGAGGCGGAAAGTTTTCACCGGCAGTTTGGCGTTGGCTGGGGCGTTCCGGGTTTGCGGAGTGGAGGGAGCGGTTTTGGTAGGCATTTAATTCTATTTTGTTAAATTAAAATCGGATTTCTGGCGGGCAGTTTTCCTGCGGCGCCGGAGATCGTCTTCGCGGGCGAGGTGGCGGCGGGCGATTCTGCGCAAGACCTCTTGTCCGGTGCGGGGGCGGCGGGGCAGATAGAGCTCGAGCAGCTCAGTGATGTCCCGCACCGAGAGCAGGGGGCGGCCTTGCTTCGCGAGCCTTCGTTCGATCAGGGTGAAGAGCTGGGCGAGGCAGACCAGGGCGACGTGGTGGTGCCAGCCGGTCCAGCCGCGCAGTTCGTAGTCGGCCAGGCCCAGTTCGCTCTTGGCGTCCTGGAAGGAGCGTTCGATCCAGAAGCGCTGGGCCTGCATGAAGGCCAGGCGCTCCCGGGTCGTTTCGACCGGAGGATTGCCCAGGGAGTATTTGCGCGAGCCGCCGGCTTCCTCGCGCACCACCAGCCAGCGGGCCCGGGCGGCCTTTCCGTCCCACTGCCACACCCGTGCCGCCCAGATTCGCACGCGCAGGGAGCCCCTGGTGGGGGCGCGCACCGTCACTTCGCGGGCCTGCTCTTCGAAGCGTTCCCTGGCCAGTGCCTCCACCGCAACCGGAGTCGCCAAAAACTCCGGCCGGGTGGCCGGACGCCCTCGCCGACGGAGGCCGGCAGCGGGCCTCGGTGTGCGCGGTTCGCTCGTGGACATGAACCGTCCCGCCAGCCCCCGCACGTCTCGCGTGTCATTTTTTTTAACGGCCGCTGTGCCGGCCGGATCAACTGGCGAAGAGCCTGACCGGACCCCCGCGGAAATTGCAAAATCTATTTTAACAAAGTAGAATTAAAAAGCCGTCCAAAAAATAGTCAGGCCCATTCATTCGACCGTTTTTGTAAAATCGCCGGTTCAGGGTAGGATGAATCCCATCGTACGCGCTATGAAGACATTTACCGACAAAGTGGTTCTCGTTACCGGCGGCACCTCCGGCATTGGCCGGGTCACCGCTCTCGCTTTTGCTCAAGAAGGGGCCAAGGTTGTCGTTGTCGGGCGGCGGGAAAGCGAGGGCGCCGAATCCGTCGCTCTCATCGAGCAAGCAGGCGGCAAAGGACTTTTCGTGCGGGCCGATGTTTCGGTCGAAGATGAGGTTGCCGCAATGGTCGCGCAGACTGTTGAGGTGTTCGGCGGATTGAATTTCGCTTTCAACAATGCGGGTGTTTTTCTCCCGCCCGGACCCATTACCGAGGTCACGACTGAGGCCATCGACCGCATCCTGGCCGTCAACGTGCGCGGCGTCGCGCTTTGCATGAAGCACGAAATCCCGGCCATTATTCGGAGTGGTGGTGGCGGCATCGTCAATACCGCCTCGTTTCTCGGTATCCGACCTTTTCCAGGCACGGCGATATACAACGCGAGCAAGTTTGCGGTCATCGGATTAACCAAATCGGCGGCAGTGGAGTTCGCTGCACAAGGGGTCCGGGTCAATGCGGTGTGTCCAGGCGTGATCGACACACCCATGAACGCGGAGATACGGGCGGAAGAAAGCGGCCGCGACTTTCTCAATGGACTGCAGCCGATGAAGCGCACGGGTCGCCCTGAAGAGATCGCTGGAGCGGTCCTTTACCTGTGTTTGCCGAGCGCAGGTTTTATCACGGGCACAACTCTCAGCGTGGATGGCGGAATTACGGTGTAGACGTAAATGAGCTGATCTAACAAGGCACCGCGGGCGGTGCGGAGGCCAAGCGCACCTTTGAAGCGATGATGAAGATGGGGAAAATCGAGGCAGCGCGTCGGCGGGTGAAGCCGAATCCGCAGGAACGGCAGTCGAACCGGCAAAAGCGGGCGCGTTTTGACCTCGATTGGCTCATTGCGGCAACCGCCTGCTTTCAGGGGATTATTTTAACCCGAGTTCGTCAGTTTGTGTATTGGCCCAAAAAGGTATCAGAGGCAAGGCCTCCGGGGGGAGGTTGCGGTTACGAGGGAGACTCGCTCGCCCACCTTGGCCTGCGTCTGCCGAAAGGCCCGCCCATCATCGCGAATGTAGTGCCGAAAACGCCTCGGAATCACCGCAACAAAACCGTTCCGCAAACTGACGAACTCGGGCCAGTTCTCTTTCCAAGCCCTGTCTCGTAGAACTCTTGGGAGGCGAGTTCGTAGGACGAAGAGGGTGACACCCAACCACGGTTGGTTCGCTTTGATCAACCTGCACACCATATTTTTGGCATTTCTATGCTTTGGTGATCGGAACACTTCCCCTCGGGCGGGACACTGCCTCCGCGCTCCACTAGCGTTCTGACTTTCGCCCATGTGGGGCGGGCGTTCAACCGGGCTGCACCCGCGATCACTCAGCACGCCGCCCTAAAAGCCAAGCGAGGGAGAGTGGGAAGCCAGCGATTAAAAAGTGGCCCCAAAGTGGCCCAAGGCGTTTTAAAATCGGTCAAAAAAAGACCTCAAAAACTTTTGCAAGTCTTTGAGGCCAAAGTGGCTGCCCGGGCTGGGGTCGAACCAGCGACCAAGTGATTAACAGTCACCTGCTCTGCCACTGAGCTACCGGGCAATGGGGGTTGGCAATCAAAGACTAACAGGGACGACGTCCACTCTTTTCTTCGAGTACCGTAAAATTGCTCCATGCTGTGCGAAAGAACTGGCGCGGGGCGCCCTTTGACCTGTCGGAAGGGTCATTAGTAGGTAGCCCCGGAACACCCTCGCAAGAGAATTTTCCGTTTTTTTGCAGATCATGGTCCGGCCTCCTCCAGAAGAAGGGAAACGACGACGCAACAACGTTGCGCGCTCATCCGGCAGCCGAAAAACAGCGGGCGCGTTCCGGATGGGGAACGCGCCCGTGCAGATGGCAAGCGTTGTCGGGAATCTCGGGTGGCGAGATCAGCTCAGCTTGACGCCCCGGGCCTTGGCAACGCGCAGGAGGGCGTCGGCCATGTCGCTGGGGGTTTCGGCCACCTCGATACCGCACTCCTTGAAAACGGCAATCTTGGCGGCGGCGGTGTCCTCTTTCCCGCCGACAATCGCGCCGGCGTGGCCCATGCGGCGACCGGCGGGGGCGGTCGCTCCGGCGATGAAACCGGCGACGGGCTTTTTGCAGTTTTCCTTGATCCAGCGCGCGGCCTCGACCTCGGCGCTGCCGCCGATTTCGCCGATCATGATGATGCCGTGCGTGTCGGGATCGTCGTTGAACATCCTGATCACGTCGAGGTGCGAGGTGCCGTTGACCGGGTCGCCGCCGATGCCGACCGTCGTGCTCTGGCCGATCCCTTTGGTCGTGAGTTGATAGACGGCCTCGTAGGTGAGGGTGCCGGAGCGGGAGACGACGCCGACGTGGCCTTTCTTGTTGATGTAGCCGGGAGCGATGCCGATGCGGCAGCCGCCTTTGGAATCCTTGCCGTCCCCGGGGCATACGAGGCCGGGGCAGTTGGGGCCGACGAGGCGGGTCTTGCCGGTGAGCGTGGTGCGCTGCATGGCGCGTTTCACGCGGACCATGTCCTTGATCGGGATGCCTTCGGTGATGGTGACGACGAGGTCGAGGCCGGCATCCACGCCTTCGAGAATGGCGTCGGCGGCGAAGGGCGGGGGCACGAACACGGCCGAGACCGTGGCGCCGGTGGCTTTCACGGCCGCCTTGACGGTGTTGAAGATGGGAACCTTGTGGTTCTCGTGAATGAAGAACTGCCCGCCCTTGCCGGGCGTGACGCCGGCGACGATTTTTGTGCCATAGTCGAGGGAGAGTTTCGCGTGGCGGCCACCGAAGTCGCCGGTGATGCCCTGGACGAGGACCTTGGTTTCAGGTGTGATGAGAATGGACATGGGAATTTTCGATTTCTGATTTTCGATTGTTTGCCGTTTTGAACGTGTATCGGATTTCCGGATGCGTGTGCAGCGCGGCCGGCCTCAGGCGAGGAGTTTCACGATCTTCTGCGCGGCGTCGGCCATGGTGTCGCCGCTGACGATGGTGAGACCGGAGGAGGCGAGCGTGGCCTTGCCGGCGGCGACGTTGTTGCCCTCGAGGCGGACGACGAGCGGAAGCGTGAGCCCCGTCTCCTTGACGGCCTCGACGATGCCGGTGGCGATGACGTTGCAATCCATGATGCCGCCGAAGATGTTCACGAAAATCCCCTTCACGTTCTTGTCGCCGAGGATGATCTTGAAGGCGGCCACGACCTGCTCCTTCGTCGCACCGCCGCCGACGTCGAGGAAGTTGGCCGGGTTGCCGCCGTAGTGCTTGATGATGTCCATCGTGCTCATGGCGAGGCCGGCGCCGTTGACGAGGCAGGCGATGTTGCCGTCGAGCGCGATGTAGGAGAGGTTGAACTTGGACGCCTCGATCTCCTTGGGGTCTTCTTCGTTGAGGTCGCGGCAGGCGACGATCTCGGGGTGGCGGAAGAGGGCATTGTCATCGAACGACACCTTGGCGTCGAGCGCGAGCACCTGGTCGTCGGACGTGGTGACGAGCGGGTTGACCTCGACCATGGAAGCGTCGGTCTCCCAGAACATCGTGTAGAGATTCTTGATGAGTTTCGCGGCGTTCTTCGATTCGGCGGGACTGAAGCCGAGGTCGAACATGAGTTCGCGCACTTCGAAATCGGCGAGGCCGAAGGCCGGGTCGATGAAGACCTTGAAGATCTTTTCGGGCGTCTCGGCGGCGACTTTCTCGATCTCGACGCCGCCTTCGGTCGAGGCGACGATGACCGGCCGGGAACTGGCGCGGTCGAGGAGGATGGCGAGGTAGTACTCGTTACGGATTTTGCACGCTTCGGTGAAATAGACGGTGTGGACCTTGCGGCCGGCCGGGCCGGTCTGCGCGGTGACGAGGGTGTTGCCAAACATCTTTTTGGCGTACTCGAGGGCGTCGTCCTTGGTCTGCGCGAATTTCACGCCGCCCTTGAAGCCGTCGGTGAAAGTGCCCTTGCCGCGTCCGCCGGCATGGATCTGGGACTTGACGACGACGGGGCCAGGGGGGAACTCCGCGAGGGCGGTCTTGAACTCCGCCGGTGATTTGACGGGGATGCCCTTGGGTGCGGGTACTCCGTATTTCTTGAACAATTCTTTGGCCTGATACTCGTGGATGTTCATGAGAAAGCCTCCACCCTGTCACAGCGGGGGATGGCATGGCACGCAGAAA
Organism: Opitutaceae bacterium TAV5; assembly: GCA_000242935.3. Lineage (NCBI taxonomy): Bacteria > Pseudomonadati > Verrucomicrobiota > Opitutia > Opitutales > Opitutaceae > Opitutaceae bacterium TAV5. The sequence goes on along the minus strand of CP007053.1, from coordinate 6,457,737 downwards.
CTTGTCCCATTGCTTGTTGTAGAAGCTGCGTTTTCTGGACGGAATGACAGCAAGTAGCAGGTGGGGCGGCTTTGTGCTGGAGGAGGCGCAATGCCGGCGGCTATGTCTTCGCATCCGAAAAATACCGGGCCCGCAACGCGCGCAGGCAGACTCCGCAGACGATGAACAGCACGACGTAGTAACAGGCGAGCGCGGCGATCTTGCCCGGCGTGAGGTCGTTGCTGAAATCGCCGCCGGTTACGGAAACGACGGCGCGCAAGGTGTGCAGCGCGGTGCTGAGCGTGAGCAGGAGGCGGAGCGGCACGCCGATGAGGGGAAGCAGGTAGAGCTGGACGGAATAGGGGATGCCCGGCATCAGGCAACAGAACAGGATCATCGGCACGTGCGTGCCTTTCGGGAAACGCTGACGCCAGCTTTCCAGACGTTTTTCGAATGTGCCGGGAGCGAGGTTCACGAGCGCCCAGCCGAAGAAGTGATGCAGCAGGGTGGTCGCGGCAACCGCCAGCATGCCGGGGCCGATGCCGAAGCGCACGCCGGCGGCCACATGCAGCACGCTGACCGGAAAGCCGATCATGGGCAGCAGCGTGAGCACGAGCAGCACGAGCCACCAAGGCAGGCGGTCGGCCCGGTCGTGGAGCGCCTGGAGATCGAGGTGGTGCCCCCACAGGCCCAGACCGGCCGTTGCGGCGGCGACTGCCAGCGCGAGCAGCAATACCCGCAGCGTCACGGCAAACGGACCGAGACGGAAAAACACACGTCGGCGGGCGGAGGGCGCGTCAGTCATGGAGAACGAGGTCGGCAACGAGCGGCAGGTGATCGGACGCGCGCCGGGTGAGCTGGTTGGACGGCGCATCGACGCGAACCACATCGAAATGCCGGGTCACGAAAATATGATCGAGGCGGCGCACCGGGAAAAACGACGGGAAGGTGCGGCAGGCCACATGGAGTGGAGCGTGCGCCTGCACGTCGCGAAACACCGCCGCGCCGTTGACCGCCCGCCAGGGAGAGACGAGCCGCCGGTAGAGCGCGCCGCCGGGAGCGAGGTTGAGGTCGCCGAGAAAAATTGCGGGCTGGCCGTCGCCGATGCCGCCGAGCCAGTCGGGCGCGAGCAGGCGGTCGATCTGGGCGACGCGTTCGGGCGTGGCCAGGCCGAGATGCGTGCCGACGACGGCGAGTTCACGGCCGGCCAGCGAGACGCGTGCGGCCAGCGCATCGCGCGGCTCGATGCGGGGCCGGCCGCCGTCGGGGAGGCGGATGCGGTGGGTGGCGACGACCGGTTCGCGGGCGAGAATGGCATGGCCGTACCGTTCGTCGCCGCGCTCGATCGACGGGCAGAAGGCGAAGTGCAGGCCCAGTTCGCCGGCGAGCCACGCGAGCTGGTCCTCGTGCCGCGAGCGCAGGCGGCCGCTTTCGAGTTCCTGCAACGCGACGATGTCGGGATCGAGATCGCGCAGCACGCGGGCGATGCGCGCGGGCGCGAACCGCCCGTCGGTGCCCTTGCAATAATGCACATTGTAGGTGACGACGCGCAGGTGTCTGGCCGACGGCGGCGGCAGGCGGCGGCGGTGCGGCGTGTGCGGGGTGCGGCCGAGGTGGCGCAGCGCGGCGTCGCGAAGCGCGGCCGGCCGGACGATGCCGGAATCCACCAGATGGTTCGAGGCCGGCGGCAGGATGAGAAACCCCTGCACTTCGTCGGGCGAGGGGCCGCAATGCGCGCCGTTTTCCCAGGCAAAGCTCACGGGCTGGCGGAGCGGATCCGGATGCCAGCCGAGCGCGACGAGGTCGCCGGCGTGGGGATGGCGGGCCAGCGCGGCGAGGTCGACGGCGATGACCGGGCGCAGCTCCTCCGGTCCGCGGACCAGCGTGGTGTCGGCAGGCAGGAGATGGACCGCGCCGCCCGGTTCGTGCCACTCGACGGCCTGCGCATCGCCGCTGACGCAGCGGAGCACGCCGGGCACGCCGCCGGCCAGCAGGGCGCGGATGAGGCCGGTCTCCTGGTCGCCGGAAAGCGCGCTCTTGTAATAGATGTGGCCGACGGGGCCGAAACCGGCGACGGCGAACGCGTCGGTCCCGAACAGGTCGAGCCCGGCCCGGGCCGCGAAACGGGCGGCGCGCGCGGCGTCTGCCGTGCTTCGGGTGCCGACGGCCTGCGAACTTGCGTTCGCAGCTACAGTCGCCGCTACGTTTTCAGCTACGGCGTCCGGCCAGTGGCGACGGACGAGCCCTTCGAGGCCGCCCTTGCAAAGGCGTTCGAAGGGCGTGGTTCTCACCTGGCCGTGATCGCTGAAAATCCAGGTCTCGTAGTCGCGTCCCTCGGAGCGTCGCGCGGCGACATGGAGCAGACGGATGGCGCGGTCGATGCCGCGGAGCGTCCAGCGGGCAAAGGCCGAATCGGGGCCGCGGCGATGCGCGTGTTCGTCGTAACCGAGAAAGTTGACGTGGATGACGGGCAGGCCGCGGGCAAGGTCGATCTTGACGCCGAGGGTGACGAGTTCGCGCAGCCCGATGGCGACAAACACGCGGGCGAGGATGAAGGTGATTTCGCGGCGGCTGCGTCCGTCGATCAGCCCGCGCACGGCGTCCCGGATGGCGATCACGATTTCGAGCGGGACGAGCACCAGTAACCGGAGCACCGAGGGGAGGTGCAGGAACGAAAAGAGCAGGATGTTGCGGAGCTTGCCCGTGCGCCACATGTCGCCGACGCCGAGGCTGGCGGAGCAGAAATGGCTCTCCGCCTGGGTGGCGCCGCCGGTGTAGATGTTGCTCCAGGAGGAGCCGCCCTGGAGGAGGCCGACGGCGCCGCCTGCCGTCATGCCGGATTCGATACGCCTGGCGCGTTCGGCGGAGATCATCGACCCGATGGATTTGCCGTCGGGATCGAGAAACCCCCAGCCGGGCACGGCCGTGCGCACGCCGTAATACAACTCGGCCTGCACGGCGGGCGTGCTTGCAGGGAGGCCGCTGTAAAAGGTGCGCAGCTCGCAACCGTTGTGTTCGAGAAGCCGGGCGAGGAAGGGCATGCGGCCTTTCCCGAGAGCGATTTCGAGCTGGCGGCGCGAGAGGCCGTCGATCTGCACGAGAAGGAGGCCGGGCGCGTGGGCGGGCGCCTCCGTGCGAGGCAGGCGGAGGCGATTGACGATCCATTCGGAACGGCTGAAACGTCGGCGCCAGCGGCGCAGGGCGGCTCCCCAGTTGGTCAGCATGCGGCGGGCGGAGGGCAGGCGACGCTCCGCTCAGGCGAGGGCGTCGAGCACAGCGGCGGCCTTGTCCGCGATAAGCCGACCTTCGGTGGCGATGCGTTCGATCAGCGGGTTGACGATCCTGTCGACGGCGGATTCCGTTTCGTGCGCGTGGCGATGGCGTTCGCGGACTTCCGCATAGACGCCGAGGAGCGCGCGGCTGGTGACGGCGCGGTCGAAGCGGGCCGCGGTGGCGCGCGCGGCGGCGGACCATTCGCGAAGCAGGGCAGGGCGCTTCAGCGCCTGGGCGAGGGCACGGGAAAACTGCTCCGGAGTCGCGTTGGTCGCGAGGAGGCGTCCGTTGCGCCCGTCCTCCACGACCTCGCGGGCGCCGGAGGCATCGAGCGCGACGACCGGCGTGGCCGAGGCCATGACCTCGGCGAGGACGAGTCCCTGGGTTTCGGAGGTGGAGGCAAAGGCGAACAGATCCATCGCCGCGCAGGCATCGCGGAGCTTCGCACCGCGGAGCGAGCCGGTGAACACCACGCGGTCGAGCACGCCGCGCGCGCCGAGGATTTTTTGCATGTCCTCGCGCGCGGGCCCGTCGCCGACGATCAGCGCACGGGCGGCGGGCAATGCGGAAAGTGCCCGGGCGAGAGCGTCGGCGAGGTACCCGGGATTTTTTTCGGCGGCGAGCCGCCCGAGGTGGCCGATGACAAAGGCGCGGGCGGGGATGCCGAGCCGTTTTCGCGCGCGGGCGCCGTTGCCGCGCGCCAGTTCGCGCGTGTCGATGCCGGTGGGCACGACGTGGACGGGAACCTCGACGCCGCGGCCGATGATCAGATCGCGCACGCTTTCGCTCGGGGCGATGACGGTGTCGCAGCGGTTGGCGTAGCGCGTGGCCAGTTCGGCGGCGAAGTCCTGGAGCGGTCCGGAGTCGAAGGGCAGGTAGTGCGTGTAATGCTCGTAGAGCGTGTGGTGGGTGAACACGAGCGGCACCTGGCGGGAGGCTGCTTCACGCAAGGCCGTTTCACCGAGGAGAAACGGATGGTGCGAGTGAAGGATGTCGGCCTTGAAGCCTCCCAGCCGCGAGGAAAACGTGGCCGCGGCGGGCAGGCGGACGGAAAAATCGCTGTGGTTGAAATTTTTCAGCGCGGCGATCCGTTCCACCGAACACTCGATGCGGCCGGGCGCGGGGCCGTCGGCAAATTCGGGAGCGACTACCAGCACGCGATGATGCGCGCGGCGCTGGTCTTCGAGGAGCGTCTGCACGGCGCGGGCAACGCCGCCGATGTGGGGAAGAAAAGTGTTGGTGAAGTGGCAGATTCGCATGGGTGGCAGTCCGTGATCCTGGTCGGGTGGTGCGGTGCGTTTCTGTACACTCCGGGAACGAGCGCGCGGCTCGTATCGGCCAGAGGCGCAGAACCTTTCGCACAGCTCGCGGAGTTTCGCAAAACCCGCCGGCGCATTCAGGGAAGGAGTGCGGCAACGCAGCGGGTGGCGCCGGATGCGAATGTGTGCCATGGTTGAGGATGAATCCTGAAAACCTGCCGATTCTTTACATCAAGTCCGGCTGCCCCTGGTGCGAGGATGCGGCCGGATTCCTCGACGAACACGGCATCGGCTATCGCCGGAAAAATATCGAAAAAGATCCCGCCGCCCGCACTGAAATGGAAACGCTTTCCGGCCAGAGCAAGGTCCCTGTCCTCGACTGGCACGGCACGGTGCTGACCGACTTCGGCACCGACGAACTCGTCCCGTTCCTGCGTTCCCGGAACGTGAAACTCGAGGACAGTTGAGCCGCGTCCCCGCCATCCCTGCCGTTGCCGCGACGGGTTCCGCGCCGGCGGAACGCATCCTCCCGTGCAGCCGGCGGCGGCAGGTTTTTGTTGCTCTCGCCGGCGGCAACCGCCAACGGGATGTTTGATGTTAATCGGACTCACAGGCGGCATGGGCTGCGGCAAATCGACGGCGGGGCGCCTGTTCGCGGAGGCCGGTTTTTTCCGCATCGATTCGGACGAGATCGTCCGCGACCACGTGCTCACCGCGCCGGCGGTCGTCGATGCGCTGCGTCACCGCTGGGGGAGCGAGGTGGTGAGCGAGTCCGGCGCGATCGATCGCCCGGCGCTGGCGGCGCGGATTTTCGCTCGGGACGAGGATCGCCTCTGGCTCGAAGCCCTCGTCCATCCGCGCGTCCGGGAGATCTGGAAAAACCTCGTTGCGAACGCTCCGGCGCCCGATCAGGTGGTGGAGGTGCCGCTGCTTTTCGAAAAAGGTTTGGAAAAAGAGTTTGATTTTGTCGTGTGTGTCGCCGCATCGTCCCCGACTCAGTTTGCGCGGTTAAAAGAGCGCGGAATTCCCCGTGCGCTCGCCGAACAACGAATCCTGAAGCAATGGCCTTTGGCTCAAAAAACAGAATTGGCTGATTTCGTGCTCTTCAACGACGGCACTACCGACTTCCTCCGCGAACAGGTAACGCTCCTCGTCAGACGATTGCGGACCTGCGGCTGATTTGCTGCCACGTCCCGATCCTCGCGCGCCGGAAGCTTTTTTTCCGTCAACCTTCCCGTCAACCCGACCCACCGAACATCCCCTCCCATCCCTTTGGCCGCTTCAGGCGGCACAACCCTCCCGTATTACATGGACGAAACAGAGACCTCCTCCGCGGCCGACTCAGCCGCGCCGGCTACCAGAAAAACCCGCAAGCCTGCGGCCAAACGCGCGACCACGGCCACACCCCGTGCCCGCGCCGCCAAAGCTTCCGCCAAGGCTGAACCCGTCGTCGACACGATCGAGGTCGCGCCTGCCGCTCCCGCTGCTCCCAAGGCGTCGCGCACCCGCACCCGCACGAAAACCGGCAAGACGGGCGGCAAGGCCGCCGCGAGCGAGGCGCACCCCGAGCTGCCCTTGCAGGGCTTCGAACCGGTCGCGCCCGGAACCGCTCCCGCCCCGGTCGAGCCTCCGCCACCCGCTCCCGTGCCGGCGGAGCGTGAGCCGCGTCCCGTTTTCCGTCCCGAACCGTCCGCCGACAAACCGGCCGCCGGATCGTCCGGCACAGAAACGCCCGCTGCCTCCGCCGCCGGTCATGCTGACGCGCCTGCCGGCCGGGTGGAGCGCGACGACAGGCCCGGCAACGACGATGCAGGGCAGGGGAGTCCGGCCGCGCCCGCCCCCGCTGGCGTCACCGACCACAGTCCGGAACCGTCCGGTGCATCGACTTCCGATGCAGCGCCGGCAGCCGATGCGCCGTCCGGCCCGTCCGACTCTTCCGCTCCGTCTTACGGCAACGGTAACGGCGGCGGCCATTCCAATGGTGGCGGCGGCAAGAAGATCAAGGACGACCGCCCCTGGTGGGAGCGCAAGAAAGACAAGAAGAAGCAAAAATGGCTCGAAAAACAGGGCCAGCGTGGCGGCGGCGGAGGCGGCGGTGATCGTCCCGACCGCGCACCGGCCCAGCCCCCGCCGCCGGACTTGCGTCCGGTCTACGGCGAGTTGCCTTCGCCCAACCGGTTTACGGATCTCGCCGCGCTCGACACGCTGGCGGCCGGCATTGCCGCGGCTGCGGCGGCCGCTCCGGAACCCCTGCCCGCTGCCGCGCCTGCCTCGGGCCTCCCGATCGCACTCGACCAGCTCTACGCGCTCACGGCCAAGGAGATCACCGCCCGGGCCACGGCGCTCGGGGCCACCTTCGAGGCTCCGCCCTCGCGCAAGCTGGCTCTGGAAGCCTTCTTCAAAGCCGCCGCCACGCAAAATCTCCCGATGACGGACCGCGGCTGGCTCGACATCACGGACAAGGGCTACGGCTTCCTCGTCCACGAGCACGTCAACTACCGCCTCTATCCGGAAAACACCTATGTGCCCGAATCGCTCGTCAGGCGTTACGGGCTCAAGCGCGGCCACCAGATCCAGGCCTGGGTGACCGCGCCCGGCGAAGGCGAACGTTGCCCGGCGGCCGTCGGCATCCGCAGCGTCATGGGCGGTTCGCCCGAAGACGTCGCCCGGGTCGTCGCCTTCGAGGAGCTCATCCCCTATTACCCGCTCCGCCGCATCCTCATGGAGGCGCCCGAGATCCACAAGGACATCTCGATGCGCGCCGTGGACCTGCTCACGCCGATCGGCTTCGGCCAGCGCGGCCTCATCGTGGCCCCGCCCCGCACCGGCAAGACCGTCCTCCTCCACAACATCGCCAACTCCATCTCCAACAACTACCCGGAGGCGAAGCTCATCATCCTCCTCGTGGACGAGCGTCCCGAGGAAGTCACCGACTTCAAGCGGCACTGCAAGGGCGAGGTCGTCTCCTCGACCTTCGACGAGGCGCCCGAAAGCCACGTGCATGCCGCCGAGATGGTCATCGAAAAGGCCCGCCGGCTCGTCGAAAAGGGCGGCCACGTCGTCATCCTGCTGGACTCGATCACCCGTCTCGCCCGCGCCTACAACGCCCTCGCCTCCAATTCCGGCAAGATCATGTCGGGCGGCGTCGAGGCCACCGCGTTGCAGAAACCCAAGCGTTTCTTCGGCTCCGCGCGCAACATCGAGGGCGGCGGCTCGCTCACCATCCTCGGCACCGCGCTCATCGACACCGGTTCGCGCATGGACGAAGTCATCTTCGAGGAGTTCAAGGGCACCGGCAACATGGAGCTCCACCTCGACCGCGGCCTCTCCGACAAGCGCATCTTCCCGGCCATCAACATCGACCGCTCCGGCACCCGCAAGGAAGAGCTCATCTACCACCCCGACGAAATGCAGCGCGTGTACGGTTTGCGCCGCGCCATGCAGGGCATTCCGCCGGTCGAGGCGATGGACATGTTCATCCAGCGCCTGAAGAAAACCCGCACAAACGCTGAATTTTTGTTGAACCTGAGCCGTTAGCGAACTGCTTTGTCCCACTTCCACTCAGCACATTCCCACCTGGCCTATCGGCTCAACGACATCCCCCGTGACATCCGCCGATGATTTCGTCATCCAGCTCGCCCTCGACAAGGGCCTGCTGACACAAGAACAGATTGATACCGCCCGCGCGATCATCGCGCAGCACACCGACCTGACCCGGCCGCCTCCCAAGGTGCTCGAAGTGCTCACGTCGGAGCAGCAGATCACCACGCAGCAGATCTCGAAGATGCTGGCCGACGAGTTCGGGATGCCGCTGATCGACATGCACGCGCTCCGGCCCTCGCCCGAGTTGCTCAAGAAGATGACCCGGGCCATCGCCTCGCGGTACAAGGTCTTCCCGGTCGAGCTCACCGGCCACACGCTCCGCATCGCCATCAGTGATCCGCTCGATGTCGATACCATCGACAACCTTACCCATCTCCTGAAGCTCACGATCGAGCCGGCCATCGCCCCGCTCGACGAAATCGAAAAAGCCATCGAGCGCTATTACGGCAAGGATGCCGCCACGCTCGACGCCCTCCTTGACGACTTTTCCGCCACCGACGAGTCGCAGATCAACACCGTCACCGAAGCCGCCGCCGGCATGGCCTCAGGCGACGACGTGGATGCGCCGATCATCAAGCTCGTTTACCAGATCATCCTCGAGGCGATCCAGCGGCGCGCGTCCGACATCCACCTCGAGCCGCTCGAAAAAAGTTTCCGCGTCCGCTACCGCATCGACGGCGTGCTCATCGAGGTCGACGGCCCCGCCAAGCGTCTGCAACTCGCGGTGATCTCCCGCGTGAAGATCATGGCCAACATCTCGATCGCCGAAAAGCGCATCCCGCAGGACGGCCGCATCCAGATCAATTTCAGCGGCAAGCAGATCGATCTTCGTGTCTCCTCGCTCCCGACCGCGCATGGCGAATCCATCGTCATGCGTATTCTCGACAAGGAAGGCCTCTCGCTCGGTCTCCCCGAGCTCGGTTTTCTCAGTGACGACCAGGCGACGATGGAGAAGATCATCTCGATGCCCGACGGCATCTTTCTCGTCACCGGCCCCACCGGTTCCGGCAAGACGACGACGCTCTACTCCTGCCTCCACTTCATCAACAAGCCCGACCGCAAGCTCATCACCGTCGAGGACCCGGTCGAATACCAGCTCTCCGGCGTCAACCAGGTGCCCGTGCGCCACGAAGTCGGCATGACGTTTGCCTCCGCCCTGCGCGCCATGTTGCGCCAGGCGCCCAATATCGTGATGGTCGGTGAAATCCGCGATCTCGAGACGGCCGAAATCGCGATCAACGCCTCGCTGACCGGTCACATGGTGTTTTCCACGCTCCACACCAACGACGCTCCCGGCGCCGTCACCCGTCTCATCGACATCGGCGTGAAACCCTTCCTCGTGTCGACCTCGCTCCGCGCCGTCATGGCGCAGCGCCTCGTCCGCAAGATCTGCAAACACTGCAAGAAGCCCTGGGTGCCCGATCCCCGCGAACTCCGTTCGCTCAACATCACCGCCCAGCAGGCGTCCGGCGCGACCTTCATGAAAGGCACCGGCTGCGCCGAGTGCCACAACACCGGCTATCGCGGCCGCTCCGGCATTTTCGAGATCTTCATCGTCAACGACGAAATCCAGCGGATGATCTACGACAACGTCGGCACCTCGCGGCTCCGCGAGAAAGCCCGCTCCCTCGGCATGCGCACGATGCGCGAGGACGGCGTCCGCAAGGTTCTCGGCGGCTACACCACCATCGAGGAAGTCGTCTCCATCACCGTCGGCGACGCGAATTGAGTTATTTCAGACCAGACCATATCGGACCGATCAGTTGATCGGTCCGGCCCGAACGCTAACCCATCTCCTTTTTCAGACATCCTCTCATGAGCTACGAAATGAATGACCTTCTGGAGCTGGTTGTGAACCAGAACGCCTCCGACCTTCATTGCCAGGTTGGCCAGCCGCCGACACTCCGTATCAGCGGCAGCATGATGCCGATCGACGGCCCCGCGCTGACGCCCGCCGACACCGAGCACCTCATCCTGGCCATCACGCCCGAAGTCCACCAGCAGGCGCTCAAGATGAACGGCGGCTCCGACTTCGGTTTCGCCTACCTCGACAAGGCCCGCTTCCGCGTTTCCGTGCTCAAGGCCAAGGGCAATTACGGCCTCGTTCTCCGCCAGATTCCCTACAAGATGTTCGGTCTGCGCGAGATCGGCCTTCCCGACAAGGCCCGCGAACTCCTCTACCGCCCGCGTGGCCTCATTCTCGTCACCGGCCCGACCGGCTCCGGCAAGACCACCACCCTCGCCTCGATGATCAACTACATCAACGAGAACCGCGAAGGCCACATCATCACGGTCGAGGACCCCATCGAGTACTACCACCCGCACAAAAACTGCATCGTGACCCAGCGCGAAGTCGGCCAGGACGTGCCCTCCTTCGCCGAGGCCATCAAACGCGCCCTCCGCCAGGACCCCGACGTCATCCTCGTCGGTGAAATGCGTGACCTCGAGACCATCGAGGCCGCCATCTCCGCCGCCGAGACGGGCCACCTCGTTTTTGGCACGCTCCACACCAATTCCGCCGCCAAGACCGTTGACCGTATCGTCGACGCCTTCCCGGCCAACATGAAGGACATGATCCGCACCCAGCTCGCGTCCTCCATCATCGCCGTCATCTCGCAGGCCCTCTGCAAAAAAATCGGCGGTGGCCGCATCGCCGCCTACGAGATCATGGTCATGACGACCTCCATCGCAGCCAAGATCCGCGACAACAAAACCTTCGGCATCAATTCCGACATCCAGACCGGTTCTACCCTCGGCATGATCCCGCTGGATACCCATCTGCTCAGTCTTGTGAACCGCAAACTCATCACCGCCGACGAAGCGATGGAAAAGTGCATGGAACCGATCCCCATGCGCGAAAAACTCATCGAAATGGGCGAGGAGTTGAAGCCGGTGTAACTTAATTTCCTGATTCCACTTTCCCCTATGTTCGACGCTCACAGCCAGGCCATTCTCGAAATCTGTCGCGACCAGCACCTCATCGAGCCGCAGGCGCTGCATGATCTCAACGAAGAGCACAAGGCCACCGGCAAGCCTCTCGCTGCGCTCATCACCGAGCTCAACCTTGTCGAGAAGGATACGCTTCTCGCCAAAATCGCCGAAAATCTGGGGCTCGACTACATCGCCGAGCCTCCGACCGCCCTGACCGAGGAACAGGTGGCCAGCCTTCCCGGCAGCCTCGCGCGCATGTACGGCGTTGTCCCCCTCCGCGGAGACAGCATCTCCGTCGATCTGCTCGCCACCGACCCGTTCAACAACCAGATCATCGACGACCTGACCTTTGCCCTCGGCAAGGACGTCCGCCTCATCGTCACCGACCCCGAAAAGGTCGAAGCGCTCATCCGCCTGCACTACGGAGACGACGGCACCGGCCTCGAGGACCTCCTGCGCGAACTCAGCGGCGAGGGCACCGCCGGCATCACCACACCTTCCGATGAAGAGTCGCTGAGTGATGCCGAGCTTGAAAATCAGGCCAACGCCACGCCCATCATCCGGTTCGTCAATCTCGTTCTCGGCCAGGCCATCAAGGACAAGGCATCCGACGTCCATTTCGAGCCCTTCGAACACGAGTTCAAGATCCGGTACCGCATCGACGGCGCGCTCTACGAGATGTCGCCTCCGCCCAAGCACCTTGCGCTTCCCATCACCTCGCGCATCAAGGTGCTTTCCAACCTCAACATCGCCGAACGCCGCGTCCCGCAGGACGGGCGCATCAAGCTCACGGTCAACGGCAAGCCCGTCGATCTCCGTGTCTCCACCCTGCCCACCCAGTTCGGCGAATCCGTCGTGTTGCGCGTGCTCGACCAGAGCGCCGTGCAGCTCGAGATCGGCCAGCTCGGCATGCCCGAGGATGTCTACGAAGGCATTCACGACATCATCCATCGCCCCAACGGCATTTTTATCGTTACCGGCCCCACCGGTTCCGGCAAGACGACCACCCTCTACTCGGCTCTCCGCATCATCAACACCATCGACCTGAAGCTCCTCACTGCCGAGGACCCGGTCGAATACGAAATCGAGGGCATCATGCAGGTGCCGGTGAACCACGCCGTCGGCCTCACCTTCGCTTCCGCTCTCCGCTCCTTCCTCCGTCAGGATCCCGACGTGATCATGGTCGGTGAAATCCGCGATCTCGAAACGGCCCAGATTTCCATCCAGGCTTCGCTGACCGGTCACCTTGTGCTTTCCACGCTCCACACCAACGACGCCGCCGGCGCCGTCACGCGACTCGTGGACATGGGCGTCGAGCCCTTCCTTATCGCTTCGTCGCTGGAAGCCGTGCTCGCGCAACGTCTCGTCCGCCGCATCTGCAGCAAATGCCGCACCGCCTATGAGCCGCCGGCGGATCTCCTCCAGCAACTCGGCATCGATCCCATCGACATCGGTGACCGCGAGTTTTTCTACGGCAAGGGCTGCGAACACTGCAGCGACACCGGCTACCGCGGCCGCATGGGCATCTACGAATGGCTCCGCATGAGCGAGGCGGTCCGCGACCTCGTCGTGCAGCGCGCTCCCACCCTGGTCATCAAGCAAAAGGCGCTCGAACAAGGCATGCGCACCCTCCGCGACGACGGTCTCCGGGCCATTTTCGACGGCGCCACCACGATCGAAGAAGTCGTCAAGTACACCTGATCTTTGGTCCGCCAGACCCGAGAGGTGACACGAAAGGCAAACAGGATATTCCGATTTTGTGTCATTTCGCGGGTTTCGCGGGCATTTCCCGGCTTTCCGGCCCATCTGTCATCTTGCCAGCGGGCGAAAATCCGGCATCTTTTATCAAAAATTCTCCCCTATGCCGAAGTTCACCTACACCGCCATTGATTCCGCCACCGGCAAAGACCGCAAGGGCGTGATTGAAGCTGCCTCCTCCGAACAAGCCACGATCGAGCTCAAGGCCAAGGGTCTGCTCCCGACGCAGATCATGGGCGAAGGCAATGCGAGCAACCTCCGGCTCGGTCCGAAAAAAACAGCCAAGGGAGGGCAGGGCGGCGGTGGAGCCGATGTCAAGTCATGGCTCAATCTCGGCGGCTCCGGCACGAAGAAGAAAAGGCCGATGACCTTCGGCAAGGCCATCAACCAGAAAGGCCTTACCCTTTTCACCCGCCAGCTTGCCACCCTCATCAACGCCGGCATGCCCATTCTCCGCAGCCTGGAAACGCTGGCCCGGCAGGAAAAAAGACCCGCCTTCAAAGTGGCTATCGATGACATCGCCGAGACCATCCGCTCCGGCGGTACCTTTTCCGATGGTCTCCTGCAGCATCCGAAAATTTTTGACCGCCTTTATGTGAACATGGTGAAGGCCGGCGAGGCGGGCGGCGTGCTCGGCACCGTGCTCGACCGCCTCTCGAAGTTCATGGAAAAAGCCATGAAAATCAGAGGCAAGGTCAAGTCTGCCATGACCTACCCGCTGATCATCATGTTCGTGGCCGTTGCGGTTGTGGCGGCGCTGATGGTGTTTGTTATCCCCAAGTTCGAGGAAATCTTCGACGGCCTGCTCAAGGGCCAGCCTCTCCCCGACATCACCCGTCTCGTGCTCGGCGTCAGTCGATTCATCAAGGACCATTTCCTGATCACCCTCGGCATTGTGATTGGTGGTTGGATACTCTTCAAGGCCTTCAAAAAGACGAAGTTCGGCATCAGTATCATCGACAGGATTCTCATCAAGACCCCCGCCGTCGGTCCTCTCTTCCTCAAGGCCGCGGTCGGCCGTTTCACCCGCACGCTCGGCACCCTGCTCACGTCCGGCGTCCCCATCCTCCAGGCTCTCCTCATCACCCGCGACACCTCGGGCAACGTCCATGTCGCCAACGCGCTCAACTCCGTGCACGACCGCGTGAAGGAGGGTGACAGCGTGGGAAAACCGCTCGAGGCCACCCGCATCTTCCCGACAATGGTCAGTTCGATGGTGGAAGTCGGCGAGGAAACCGGTGCGCTCCCCGACATGCTCAACCGCATCGCCGACGTGTACGACGACGAGGTGGACAACGCCGTCGCGTCGATCACGTCGATCATCGAGCCGGTCATGATCGTCTTCCTCGCGGTGATCGTCGGCACCATCGTCATCGCGATGTTCATGCCGCTCATCAGGATCATCCAGACGCTTTCCAACTGAGTCGGTGGCGCGGGCGTCCTGCTCGCAATGTGGCATGGGCATCCTGCCCATGAGTACCACGGGCTTCCAGCCCGTGCTTTGCTCTGGCCTCCCGCCCGCTCTCCGGTGTTGCTGTGGGTTCGCGGAAGACGCACACCTCTTCACCGTCACGCGCCGCGCCCGCCATGTCCTGGACCCGTCATCTCATTCATTTCGTCGATTTCGAAGGCAGCCTCGCTTCCGGCATTCTCGAGTACGGTGTGGTGACGATCCGTGACGGCGGGATCATCCGTTCGCACACCCGCCTCTGCCGCGCGACCGGCTGCATCCGGGCGGAGGACAGCGCGGTCCACGGCCTCGATGCCGAAACGGTGGCGGCCCACGCGCTGTTTCACGACGATTTCGAACTGTTTGCCGGCTTTCGCGAATCGGGGCCGCTGGCCGCTCATTTTGCCCAGGCGGAAAATTCGCTGATCAAATCCGTGTGGCCCTATCCGCGAACCTCGCCCGATTTTGCGAGGGAAGGAGAGCGGCTGACGGATTGGGGACCCTGGATCGACACCGGCCGGCTGTATCCGCAATTATACGACGGACTCGCGACGGCGAAGCTGGGAGAACTGGTGACGGCATTCGGATTGCAGGCGAAGCTCGATGCGGTGGCGGCGGAGCATTGTCCACCGGACCGGCGCCGGTACCACGCCGCGCTTTACGATGCGCTGGCCGGCGCGCTGCTGCTCACCCGCCTGGTCGAAGAGCGATCAATCGCGGAGCGGCCGCTACCCTGGCTCCTCGGCATGAGCACTCTCGACGGTGGCAAACGCGACGACCTCTGGCAGGCCACGCTGTTTTGAGGCCGGAAGGCAGAGACGTCTGTCGCTACATTCATGATGTTTCCGGCAGATCGGGTGCGCACAGGTGAAATCGGACAAGCAATGAAATCATACCAAAGCCCCAAAACCTTCGGATTTTTACACAAAGGCCGCAAAGAGCGCAAAGGATTGCCAGTTATACCAAGTTGCATTCAAAGATATAAGAACCGAAGGTTTCGGGGAGTATAACAGGAGGCTTTTTGATGAGACCACCCAAGTTGTTTCCCGAAGGCTGCGTGCCCCGTCTGCGAGAGATCCTGCGCCAAGCCAGGAGCGTGGCCGATCAACGGCGGGTGCAGGCGGTTTTGATGCGAGCTTTGAACGCGGCACCCGTCGAGCAGATTGCGATGGTGACCGGCTTGAGTGTGAACACGGTGCGGATGCTGCATTCCCGTTACCTGCGCGAAGGCGACGTGTTCCTGGTCGGCAGGCCCGGACGCGGGGGCCGCAGGCGTTCGCATCTGTCCACGGAGCAGGAGACCGGGTTGCTGGCCAGGCACGTGCCCGCCGCCGGCGAGGGCCATATGATCCAGGCCCACGCGTTCAAGCGCGACTACGAGGACCTGGTCGGACACCCGGTGGCGGCGACCACCGTTTACCGTCTGCTGGCCAGGGCCGGCTGGCGCAAGATCGTGCCGCGCCCCTCCCATCCCAAAAAAGACCCGCAAGCGCAGGTCGCGTTTAAAAAAAGTTCGCCGGGATCCTCGCACAGGAAAAGGCGCGTCACGGCGCGAGGCTGAGGGTGCTGTTCATGGACGAAGGACGCTTTGGCCGCATCAGCGTGTTGCGCTCCTGCTGGGCTCCCGCGGGCGTGCGCCCCAGGGTGCCGCGGCAAGTCGTCAGGGAGTCCCTCTACGCCTTCGCCGCGGTCTGTCCGCTCCACGCCGAGGGCTTCGCCACGATCTCGCCGCGCTGCAACACCGACGCGATGTCTCGCTTTCTGCTGGACCTGTTCGCCCGCTGGCCGGACGAACGCCTGCTGATGTTTCTGGATGGTGCGGGATGGCACAAGTCCCGTCGCCTTCCCGTGCCGGAGCGCCTCCGCCTGGAACTGCTGCCGGCCTACACCCCGGAATGCAACCCGGTCGAACACGTCTGGGATGAAGTCCGGGAAAAGGGCTTCGCCAACCGCCTCTTCCCGGACCTTGACGCAGTCGAAGCTCGACTAAAAACCGAGCTGGAGCTTCTGCTCCATGATCCTCAACGCCTGCGCAGCCTCACTTGCTTCCCCTGGATCGACTCAGGGTTTTTATATCTTTGAATGCAACTTGGTATTACCTTCTTCGCGTCCTTTGCGGCCTTGGTGTAAAATCAAAAACATTCGGGACGCTGGTATCAGACACGATCCGGTGACGGGGCAACCCAGTCGGGCGGCAATACTGCCAGGGCGGAGAGGGTGGCTTCCGCCATGGATGCGAACTGGCGGATCGCGTGGGGAAACGTGTCGTGCCGGGTGGACGGGCCGGGGATCACGATGACGCGCAGGCCGGCGCGATGCGCGGCCTCGTGGCCGGGGCGCGAGTCCTCGAAAGCGATCGCCTCACCCGGCTCCACACCGAGCCGGGTCAATGCCAGCCGGTAAATATCAGGCTCGGGTTTGGGGTGCTCCACTTCGTCTCGCGTGCAGATCGTGTCGAACCACTGTTCCAGTTTCCGGTGCCGGAGATGGCCGTGGACGTGTTTGCGGCTGGAGTTGGAGGCCACCGCCAGCTTCAGGCCGGCGGCCTTGGCCTCGGCGAGCAGCGATTCCACGCCGGGCAGCACCGGTGCGGCATACATCATGCGCCGGGCGGATTCGCGCCAGCGCAGATCCAGCGCCGCCTTGTCATGATTATCGGGATACGCAGACCAGACATCGATCTTGAAATCGACATGGCCGACGAGCGCACGCAACACCTCATGCCGCGGAGTGAAGCCGTCATCGGCATGGATGCGGGTCCATGCATCGATAATGGCGGTTTCGGTATCCACCATCAGTCCGTCGAAATCAAAAATGAGTGCGCGCAGCATCCTGCCATGTTCGGGGGCAGACCGACAACGATGCAAGCCTGCCCGGGGGTCGGGGGAGGAGTGTAATCGGAAGTGGTGAATAGCCGGATTGGCGGAAAAAGTGGCACGGGCATCCTTGCCCGTGGACGGCGCGAAGCGCCGCCTTCCGGAACACGGGCTGGAAGCCCGTGCCACTTCATGGGCAGGATGCCCATGCCACCACCACGTTCGATTACACCCGGTCGGAAGGAGGGGGTAACATGCAAGTGATGTCAGCGGTGCCGGGATTGACGGAGCGGCGGCGGGGACGCCGCCGCTCTGTTGACTTCATTCTGACTCGCCCCCCGGGGGGTCTCCGTGGAATCACACCAGCGTCACATTGCCCTTGTACTGCTGGATCGGGCGCACGCCGACGCGGCGGTTTTTCTGCGCCTCGATGCCGTCGAGCGCGGCAAAGGCGCCGGTGATCGTCGTCATGATGCAGACATTGTGCGCGTAGGCGGCGGCGCGGATCTTGTTCTCGTCCTGACGCGGGATCATGCCGCCGGGCGTGTTGATCACGAGCTGGATCTGGCCGTTCTTGATCATGTCGACGGCCGTGGGGCGGCCTTCGTCGATCTTGGCGAGCTTCGTCACGGCGACGCCGCTGTCGGCGAGGTGCTGCGCGGTGCCGCTGGTCGAGAAGATACTGAAGCCGAGCTTGATCAACCGGCGGGCGAGGTCGGCGGCGCGTTTCTTGTCGCTGTCCTTGACGGAGAGAAAGACATTGCCGCTGTTGGGCAGCGCGGGTTTGGCGGCGGCCTGCGCCTTGGCGAAAGCCACGCCGAGGTCCTCGTCGAGTCCCATGACTTCGCCGGTCGAGCGCATTTCCGGGCCGAGCGCGATCGTGGCGCCGGGGAAGCGGACAAACGGGAAGACGGCTTCCTTCACGCACCAGTGCCGGGGCGTCTGCTCCCGGGTGAAACCGAGGTCTTTCAGGGTCGCGCCGGTCATGACCTTGGCGGCGAGTTTGGCGAGCGGCACGCCGATGGCCTTGGCGACAAACGGCACGGTGCGCGAGGCGCGCGGGTTGACCTCGAGGACGTAGAGCTGGTTGTCCTTGATGGCGAACTGCACGTTCATGAGACCGACGACGCGGAGCTCGCGGGCGAGGGCGTGGGTGGCCTTGCGGACGGTCTCCAGCATGGCGCGGCCGAGTGTGTGCGGAGGCATCACCATCGAGGCGTCGCCGGAGTGGACGCCGGCGAATTCGATGTGCTCGAGCATGCCGCCGATGACGGAGGTCGTGCCATCGCTGATACAGTCGACATCGAGCTCGATCGCATCTTCGAGGAACTTGTCGATGAGCACGGGCTTGTCGGGCATGACGTCGAACGCCTGCCGGATGACGGCCTTGAACTCGTCCTCGTTGTAGACGATGAACATGCCGCGTCCGCCGAGCACGAATGACGGGCGGAGCAGCACGGGGAAGCCGACTTCCCGGGCGAAGACGAGCGCCTCGGTCTCGTTCATGGCGGTGCGGTTGGCGGGCTGCTGGAGGCCGAGCTTGTGGAGGATGGCGGCGAAAAGCTTGCGGTCTTCGGCGGCGTCGATCGATTCGGGGGAGGTGCCGATGATGTTCACGCCGTTGGCCTTGAGGGAGGAGGCGAGATTGAGCGGAGTCTGCCCGCCAAACTGGACGATGGCGCCGTCGCAGCCTTCCTGCTGGTAGATTTCGAGGACGTCCTCGAGCGTGAGCGGTTCGAAGTAGAGGCGGTCGGACGTGTCGTAGTCGGTGGAGACGGTTTCGGGGTTGGAGTTGACCATGACGCTTTCGTAGCCGATCTCGCGCAGGGCGAAGGAGGCGTGGACGCAACAGTAGTCGAACTCGATGCCCTGGCCGATGCGGTTGGGGCCGCCGCCGAGGATCATGATCTTCTTTTTGCCGGAAGGCGGGAGCACCTCGTTTTCATCGCCGTAGCTGGAATAGTAATACGGAGTGAACGCCTCGAACTCGGCCGCGCAGGTGTCGACGAGCCGGTAGGTGGTGCCGATGCCGTGCTCCTTGCGGGCGGCGCGGACGGTGTTGAGGTCGCTCCTGAGGTAGTGCGCGAGCTGGGCGTCGGAGAACCCGAACTGCTTGGCCCGCCGGAAAAGATCGGCGGGGAGTTCGGCCAGCGAGGCGTGTTTTTTGATTTCGCACTCCATCTCGTAAATCTCGCGGAGCTGCGTGAGGAACCACGGATCGATTTTCGAGAGATCAAAAATCTGCTCCACGGTGTAGCCGGCCATGAAGGCGTAGCGGATGTAAAAAATGCGCTCGAAGTTGGGCGTGGCCAACCGGGTGCGGATGAGCTTGTCGTCGGGAGTGTCGTCGAGCCCGTATTTGCCGCCGCCGCCGAAGCCGCGCGCGCCGATTTCGAGCGAGCGGAGCGCCTTCTGCACCGATTCCTTGAAGGTGCGGCCGATGGCCATGGCCTCGCCGACGGACTTCATGGCGGAGGTGAGCGTGGCGTCGGCGCCCGGGAATTTTTCGAAGGTGAACCGCGGGATTTTGGTGACGACGTAGTCGATCGTCGGCTCGAACGAGGCGGGGGTGAGCCGCGTGATGTCGTTGCGCAGTTCGTCGAGCGTGTAGCCGACGGCGAGCTTGGCGGCGATCTTGGCGATGGGGAATCCGGTGGCTTTCGACGCGAGCGCGGAGGAGCGGGAAACGCGCGGGTTCATCTCGATGACGACCTGGCGGCCGGTCTTCGGGTCGAGGGAGAACTGGATGTTGGAGCCGCCGGTCTCGACGCCGATCTCCCGGATGACGGCAAAGGAGGCGTCGCGCATCGCCTGGTATTCCTTGTCGGTCAGGGTCATCGCGGGGGCGACGGTGATGGAGTCGCCGGTGTGCACGCCCATGGGATCGAAGTTTTCGATGGAGCAGATCACGACGCACTGGTCCTTGTGGTCGCGCATGACCTCCATCTCGTATTCCTTCCAGCCGAGCAGGCACTCCTCGACGAGGACTTCGTGGACGGGCGAAAGATCGAGGCCGTTGGCGGTGATCAGCTCGAACTCTTCCTTGTTGTAGGCGATGCCGCCGCCGGAACCGCCGAGCGTGAAGGAAGGCCGGATGATGAGCGGGTAGGCGCCGATCTCTTCGGCGGCGGCGCGGGCCTCGTCCATCGACTTGACGGTGCGCGAGCGGGCCACGTCGAGGCCGATCCTGAGCATGGCCTGCTTGAAGAGTTCGCGGTCCTCGCCTTTGGAAATGGCGGCGGGCTTGGCGCCGATCATCTCCACGCCGTGTTTTTCGAGGATGCCCTTTTCATGGAGCTGCATCGAGAGGTTGAGCGCGGTCTGCCCGCCGAGCGTCGGCAGGAGGGCGGACGGTTTTTCCGCCTCGATGATCTTTTCGAGCATCTCGACAGTGAGCGGCTCGATGTAGGTGACATCGGCAAACTCCGGATCGGTCATGATGGTGGCCGGGTTGGAGTTGACCAGAATGACGCGGTATCCTTCCTCGCGAAGGGCCTTGCAGGCCTGGGTGCCGGAGTAATCGAACTCGCAGGCCTGGCCGATCACGATAGGACCGGCGCCGATGATGAGGATGGATTTCAGGTCGGTGCGCTTGGGCATGGGTGTGGATTTCACGGAGGGTTGCGTCCGCACGGCAGGCTGCGCAAGTGGAAAGCCGGAGAAAAATACCCCGCCGCCTACTGTTATGAATAATATGCAATTCGCTGATTCTGTTGCAGTGTTTTTGCTTATGCGCAGGGCCATGACCTTCGCCTGCAGCGGCGGGCTGCAAATTTTTCGGCTATCAGATGAAATGCTAATTGCCATTAAACATCATTTTGTCCTTCTTCTTCGAAGCCTTATTCCGGCATCCGACATGCCGGCCGGTTTCTGCCCCGGCTGATACCGGCGACTGCCAGACCATCTACCACACACACATCGCCTACGGAACGCTTCCGCATTCCTCATGAAAACTGCTTGCTCCACTGGCCGCCTGGCCTTCGCTGCGTTTGCCTGTCTTCTGTTCGCCTCATCTGTCTCGCATGCGGATGACCAGGCGCCGAAGACGTTTTCCGAAGCCGTCATCTCCGAAATCGTCAACGAGGTCAGCGTCGTCGACCACGCCAGCCTCCAGGCGCAACCCGCCCAGGTGGATGCGCCCTTTCGGGCTCCCGATCTGCTTCGCACCGGTCGCCGTTCGCGCGCGCAACTCCAGATCGACGACGGCACCATTGCCCGGGTGGGTTCCAGCGCAGTCTTTTCGTTCGAGAAAGACAGCCGCTCCATCCGGCTGAAGAGTGGCACCGTGCTCTTCCATTCCCCGACCGGGAAGGGCGGCGGCACCATCATCACCAATTCCGTCGCGGCGTCGGTGATCGGCACCACCATCATGGTCACGGCGACGAGCGACGGCGGTTTCAAGCTCATGGTGCTCGAAGGCACCGCCAGGGTCACGTTCCCCAACGGACGCGAACTCGTCGTCAAGGCGGGCCAGATGACTTTCCTCATGCCGGCGGCCGATTCGCAAGCCGGTGACCCGGAGCAAGGCCCTGTTCTCGACTTCGATCTCGACGCCCTCGTTTCCGAATCGCTTCTCGTCAACGGCTTCAAATACCCGCTCGGCTCGGAGGAGCTGATCCGGGAAAGCATCAACATCCAGGGACACAGGATCGACGACGGCGAACTCGTCCGCACCGGCCTCGTCATCATCGGCGCGACCAGTTCCGACGACTTCATGGTCGCCAACGATGCCGACGTGCGCCAGCAGGCGACCGCCGCTGCCGGCAACGGCACTCTTCCCGGCGACAACGGCGGTCCGCCTCCGCTATCCGATGCGGAGCGGCTGCTCGCCAATCTCAATTCCACGGTCGTCCTTGGCACCAACCTCACCATCCCGGAGGAGGCGATCTTCCGCGACCCGGTCGAGATTCCCGAGCAGTTCCTGCCTGCCGGCGTCGTTTCCGGGCCGGTCACCGGCATCCTCGCCGGCACGATTCTCGCCGACGGCACCGTCGAACTCGGGCCGCTCGGCGCCATGCCCTCGATCTTTATCGGCGGTATCGTCTTCGAGATCGGCGGCAATCCCGGTGCCGGCAATAATGGCGCCACGATACTTTCCACCGCCAGCACGGCCGACAACACGACCACGTTTGTCCTCTCCGATCCGGCGACGACCCACCTCTTCCTCGCCGCCCATGCGCTCACCATCGCTCCGGGCACCACACTCGGTGTCTCTTTCGCCACGCCCGGCGGCACGCTCGATCTTGTCTCCGTGCAGTCGCTGGCTCTCGACAGCGTCCATATTCTCAATCCCGACGGCGGCATCAACCTCACTTCGCTGGGCGGTTCCATCGACCTCTCCGGTGGCAGCATCACCGCCGGCGGGCCGTCGTACGGCCTGCTGTCGCTGTATTCCACGCAGGTGGCTTCACCCGCTTCGGATCTCAAGCTCATCGCTGCGACCGGGATCACCATCGACGGCGCCACGCTTTCCGCCGACTCCATCACGCTGAAAACCGCCACCGGCGACATCTCGGTGGGCGGAGCCTTCAGCTTCTATTCCGCGGCCGGCCCGGTCGTGATCACGGCCCAGACGGGCAATGTCTTTTTCGACAGTCCGCTCGTGCAGCTTTCCAATTCGCAAATCACCGCCGGGGAAGACATCTCCCTCTTCGGCAACACGGTTTCCGTCTATGACAGCACCTTCACGGCCGGACCGGAGGGCAGCGTCCTCCTGACGGCCACCGGCGAAGGGATCACGGTCGTGAATTCGATTTTTTCGGGCGCATCCCTCCAGTTCGACGCCTCCGATGGCCAGTCCGTCATTGTGGCCAACAGCACGCTCGACGCCTCCTCGATCACGCTTCGCGCCGGCGACGAGATCGGCATCAATGGCGCGACGCTCGATGCCTCGCCGGGCGGTCTGGTGATCGAGGGTCGTTCCGTCTCGTTCAACGGGATCAGCGCGATCGACTTCACCGGCGCCACGGTCAGCGGCACGGATTCGCTTGTCGTCAACGCCGGCTCCATCCACCTGGACGGCGGCGTATGGAGTTCGGCCGAAGGCGTGGTTGCCCTCACGGCATCGACCGGCGACCTGACGGCCGACAACACCGTGTTCGGCGCCGGTGACGCTCTCGTTGCAACCGCCACACTCGGCGACATCCGGTTCAACCACATCGGTGCGGGCGGCAGCCTCGACATCGCCTCGCTCGTCCTGAGCGCGCCGGCAGGCAGCATCGACTTCAGCACCGGCTCCGTGCTCTCCGGCATCCAGGCGATTGTCACGGCCGGGCAGGACATCGCGGTCACGGCGCTTTCGCTGAAGGCTCCGTCGGGTTCGATTTTCAGTTCCGGGTCCGGCAACGTCAGCATCACGACGACCGGCGACCTGACACTGAAGGGTGCCACGCTGTCCGCGTCGGCGGCCGGCAAGTTCATCGATCTGCAAGGCTCCTCGGTCAAACTCGACTCGATGGAAAACATCGAGGGCTCGCTGCGTATCGCCGCCACCGGCACGGTCGTGATCAAGGGCAGTATGCTCGGCGAAGGCGCGCACGCCATCGGCTCTGCGTCCATCGATTCTCCCCTCGGCAGCATTGTGTTCAAGGGCTCCTCGATCGGCGGCACCGCCACGCTGGACGCGGCCGCGACCAGCCTCTTCTTCAAGGACACCTCCATCGGCGATGGCGCGCTGCTCACGTTGAAGAGCCGCGATGGTCTCGTCTCGACCGGCTACTCCTTCGTCGAAGGCAGTGTCACCTTCGGTTGCGGCGTCACCTGGGGATGCAGCATCATCGACAGCGAATCGGTGTATTACTCGGGCGCCTTCTACATTCCGGCGCTCAACATCGGCACCGTCGAATCCCCGATCCACATTCTCAAGCTGACGGACACCGATTTCCGCGGCAGCAAACTCGACTACATCTTCACGCCCGGCCGCGAACTCGAGTTTGTCGAGATCGGATCCGGACCGTGTTATACGTATCCGGAAATCTCCAACAACTTCCTCTTCTCTTACGACGCCCCCGCGGTCCTCACCCGCGAGCAGATGGGGCTGCCCTCCGGTTTCACACTGCCCGCCGGCTACGACACGTTTACCGGCGTCGTGGCGCAAAGCATTGCGGTCACTCCCGATTCGACAGCCTTTTTCGAGACCCTCGGCTGGCAGGCCAGTTCGTATTATGCCCGCGAGTTTACCTTCTCCGGGGACCTTGCCACGTTCGGGCTCGAGGGCGGCCTCTTCCTTGCCGCCACCGGTTTTACGTTCGATCCCGGCACTTCGTTCAAGGTGGATGTGGGTTCCGACGCGACCTTCGGTCTCCGGTCCTATACCGATCTGCTGCTTGCCGGTGTCAGTCTGACGACTCCCAAAGGCAGCATCGCCATCGAATCTCTCGGCAACCTCCACCTCGGTTCCGGTACCGTGCTGACGGCAGGCAGGCCCCAGGAGTACGATGATCTCGTCTATATCCAGTCCGGCGGCATCAACCTGACCGCCCGGGGTAATGTTATCCTCAACGAGGCATCCCTCATCGCATGGTCCGACGACTACACGACCTATTCCACCTCGAATTCCGGCGGTTACGGGTCGCATGGCGTGACGATCGACACCACGTCGAATGCCGAGGCCAACATCGAGCTCACGAACAGCACGATCACGACCTCCACCCGCTACTCCGCGGGCGACATCGACAGGCCGGCCGGCTTCATCACGATCAAGGGAGCGCGCGAGGTCCGGATCGATGGCGGACGCCTGGTCGCTGCCTCCATCGACATTCGTGCCGGCAAGCAAAACAACGATGCGCATCGGCTCGACGTGAAGAATCTCGATCTCACGCTGCCCGAAGGCGCCGAGTATGCCTCCGTGCGCATGGAAGCCTACACGGTGCGCCTCACCAACGTGACATTCGACGTAAGGGCGGACACCACGATCAACTCGGGGAAGGGCACCGTCAACGTGAACGCGACCAGCACCGGCATGCTTGGAGCCGTGAATTTCTACGGCGGCGTGCAGATCAAGGACTACCAGGGCGTCTCGCAAAACCTCAACGAGGCAGGCAACTTCAACCAGTACGTCCACGTCGTCAAAGGATCCGATCACATCTACAACAACGGCACCGCCGCCGGCTCCTCCGGCTACACCGGCAATTCGGGCTATGCCCCGATCACCATCGGCAAGATCGGCTCTTCGGGCCCGTCGCTCTGATCTTTCCGCCCCCGCATCGATCTTCGCACCTGCAAATCCCGCCTCCTTGTCCACCGCTCCGACACTCACCGTATGCATTCCGCCATTGTCCGCCTGGCCCTCGTTTCAGGTTTCTGTGTGTTGCTTCCGGGCGTCTCCCGCGCCCAGCTGATCCCGCCCGGCACCATCGAGACCGACACCGCCGATTCCGCCAACCGCGCCCTCGAACTCCTCCCGCAACGCGAGAAGAAAGAGGGGACGCCCAAACAGGTGCCCGCCCTCTATGAAGGCGAGCTCGAGGACGCCGGCCCGCAGTACCTGCTCCTCTCCCGTCCCCCGCACCAGTGGTTCCAGCTTCTGCTCGATTACCAGCTTTATGCCACGAGCAACGCCGGCCTCACCGAGCATGACCGCCTCGCCACCGACATCATGGTTTTCACCGCCCAGGGCGCCGTGAACGTGAAGCCGGTGCTTTTCGCCGGCGGCCAGCTGAAGCCGTCCTTCGGCCTGCGGTATCAGGTTTTCGCCTACGGGCTTCTCTCGGGCCGGCACCGTTCGCTGAGCAGCACCGTCGACCAGCCGGTCAAGGATCTGGATTTTCAGACCGTCACCCCGTACGTCCAGCTCGAGTGGCAGCGCGACGCATGGATCGCCGGCGTCGCCGGCCGTTTCGCCGCCTACCTCAGCGAACAGACGGATTCCACCACCTATCAGGAATGGGTGCCCTCCGTCCACGCCGGCCGTGTGTTCTCGCTCGGCCCCACCCGCCAGATCCTGGTGGACCTCGACGCCGGCTACCGCTTCAGCCGCTCCTTCCTCCCGCCGGGTCTGGTGCTCCCGCCCGGCTGGTTCAACGACGCCCAGGGCGACCGTTACGACCTCGGCCTCAATATCGTGTACACCCAGACATTCGGTCGCAACTGGATCCTCCAGCCCTCCTACCGCTTCCAGTTCTCCGACTACACCCGCACCGACAATTCGCGGCACGATTATTACCACATCCTCGGCCTCACGCTGGCGTATTATTTTAACGAATACGTTTCCCTGCGTCTTTTCGGATCGGCCGAGTTCCGTGACAGCACCGACGACACGATTCCCGACTACAAGAATCTCAATGGCGGCGTTGCCGGCTCTCTCTCGGTGCGGTTCTGAGCGCCTTTCGTGATCAAGGTCCGCCGTCCGTTTCTCTTCCTCCTCCTCGCGCTGCTCGCAGTCGGCTCGCATGCGGCGCTGATGTTTTTCGGCGCCGGCGCCCTCGCCAACTTCGAGCTGCACACGCTCGAAAACAGCTACGCGACCCAGGTCTCCGCGCCGCGTACCGACGGCCAGGTCGTCATTGTGGGCTTCGACCAGACCTTCGATCCGGACAACTACCGCGACCTCCTCGCCACCCAGCCCGCGCTGGCGCTCATGGCTTCCGCCAGGGGTACCCGCTACGATCGCGCCATCCATGCCCACGTGCTCGAGCGTCTCATGGAGGCGGGGGCCCGTCTGGTGCTGTTCGACTTTTTTTTCGAAGGCTCGGGCCTTACCGAGGAAGGCGACCGCCTCTTCGCCGCCTCCATCGAGCGCCACCGCGAGCGCGTCGTCATCGGTTCCTATATCCAGTACGAACTGCGCGACGGCCAGACCACCGGCTCGATCCGCGAACCGGAAGAGATCATGCCGATGGACAATCCCGATGAGGTGCTCGGGTTCGTCAACGTGTGGCCCGACGGACACGGCGCCATCTCGCGCATGGTGCTGGGTGAAAACACGCTCACCCTCGCTTCTCCTGCGCTCGCCGGCAGGGGCGTCTTGCCCGATATTTTTTCCCTGACCGCTCGCGGCGCGCTCAAGGCCGGCGCCGACCTCCCGCGCGACAACCGCGCCCGGCTCATCAACTACGCGGGCGGCGCCGGCACGTTCCCGACCGTCTCCGTCCACGATCTCTTCGTGCCCGACCAGTGGACGCACCGTTTTGGCAACGGTTCGTATTTCAGGGACAAAATCATCGTCGTCGGGCCCGCGTCCGAAATCCACTGGAAGGATGCGTTCCGCACGCCCGCCGGCTCCATGCTCGGGGTCGAGATCCAGGCCAATTGCCTCGACAACGCCCTTCACCGGAGCTGGCTGCGCGAGGCCTTCCCCGGTCCCTGGGCGTTGCTCTGGACCGCCATTCTCTGCCTCGCCTGCTGGCTGGTCTTTATCCGCCGCCAGCACACGACCCGCGCGCTCGCCAGCATCCTCTTTGCCGCTGCGCTGGTCCTCGGCCTCTATGCCGCGCAATGGGTGGCGTTCGGCTGGTTTCATCTCGTGCTGCCCGGCTACTCCGCGGCTGCGACCAGCGCGCTGGCGGTCATCTGTATCTCCGTCGATTTCGTCCGGGCCCACCGCGATCGCGCCCGCATCCGCAACCTCTTCGGAGCCTACCTCGCGCCGACCGTGGTCAATCGCCTGGTCGAGTCCGGCGAGGAACCGCGGCTTGGCGGCGAACAGGTGGCGCTCACCGGTTTTTTCAGCGACGTGCAAAGTTTCTCGACCTTTTCGGAAACGCTTTCGCCCGACCAGCTCGTTGCGCTGATGAACGAATACCTGGGCGCGATGACCACGCTTCTGGAAAGCCACGAGGGCACCCTCGACAAGTACATCGGGGATGCCATCGTCGCCATGTTCGGCGCACCCGTGCCCGCCGCCGATCACGCCGCCCGCGCCTGCGCCTGCGCGCTCGCCATGCAGGCGCGCCTCGACGAATTGCGCCGCGCCTGGGCGGCCGAGCCCGCTCGCTGGCCCTCGCTCGTCGGTTCCATGCGCATGCGTATCGGCCTCAATACGGGCCTGGCGGTCGTCGGCAACATGGGCTCCGCCAAGCGATTCAGCTACACGATGATGGGCGATACGGTCAACCTTGCCGCCCGCTGCGAAAGCGGCGCGAAGACGGCCGGCGTTTATATTCTCGTGACCGAGGCGACCGTCGCCGCCGCGCGCGCCGGCCAGCCGGAAAACGACGGGGCGGGGGAGGGGAGCGGGTTTGTCTTCCGGCGCCTCGACCGCTGGCGGGTCAAGGGCCGCGCTGCGCCGGTGGAGATGTACGAGCTCGTTTGCCTCGCGTCGGACCGCACACCGGGCATTGCCGCCTGCCTCACCGATTACGGGAAAGGACTGGCCGCGTATTTCGCCCGCGACTGGACGGCCGCGTTGCAGCACTTCCGGCGCTCCGCCGTCAACGAGCCGCTGCAACCCGGCCGCGATGCCGGCGTGGAGAAAAATCCCTCCCTCGTGATGCAGGCCCGTTGTCTGGAATTTATGAATACGCCCCTGCCGGAGGACTGGGACGGAGTCTATACGATGAAGGAGAAATGAGTCACCCGCGACGTAGCTGCGAACGTAAGTTCGCAGGCTTCGGATAGCCGCCGACCTGCATCCTTGGCGTGGGGTGCTTCAGAAAGGATAGAGCATTCCAGATTAATCCATGGCCACAAAAAACACAAAATTCCCCTCTGGCCGTCGAGAATTTCCCGCGCGTTTATAAGCGCGATGAAGCGTTTCATACGCGGCGTGTTTTTTGTGCTTTTTGTGGCGATCCTTTCCGTTCTGCGGCGCAGCCGCTTCGGGGAAGTGTGGTTGGGATCGAACTACAGCGAAGGCCCGGCGGTGGATTCCCCGGCAGCCTCCGCCGCGGTGCCGAGGCGGTCACCCATGCGGGCGTAGGTTTCGACAAACCGGGCGCTTTGCTCGACGAGATCGTCGTCGAACCGGATGCGCCCGCGCGGGAAGAGGGTGATCACGCACGACCCTCCGAAGGTGAAAAATCCCTTCTCCGCGCCCTTCGCCACCGGGCGGCCGGGCAGGAAGCTGTTGCGGATCGTGCCGACGCAGGTCGCGCCGACTTCGAGCACCGCCACGCGGCCGAACGGGGAGTCGGGCGCAGGCTCGACCAGCGTGACCATGCGCTTGTTTTCCACCAGGCAGCCGATGCGGCGGCGCAGCGCGATGGGACTCACCGAGTAGAGAAATCCGTTGATCAGCCGCGGTTCGCCGGGCGTGCCCGACACCGGAAAATGAAACCGGTGGTAGTCGACCGGACAAAGCCGCGAGATCACCATCGCGCCGCCGGCAAATTCGCGCGCGAGCACGTCGTCGCCCAAAAGCGCGGCAAGTGTGAAACGGGCGCCTTTCACATAAAATCCGTCAGCCTTGTCCACGTCGGGAAACACCAGATGGCGACCGTCGGCCGGGAAAACCGCCACATCGCCGCCAGCCGCAATCGGGCGGGCGGAGGGTTTGAGGGCGCGGTAGAAAAATTCATTGAAGGTCCGGAACTCCAGGGGCCTGCGGGCGAAATCGTCCACGTCGAGTCCGTAATCGATGATGAAGGGGAGCACCTTCCATGCGCTGATCCGCCGGTTCATCCGCCATCCGTACCAGCGGGAAAACAAGGAGCGCTTCAGCAGCACTTCCGCCGTGAACCGGCCCGGCAGCGTTTCGTAGGTCCAGCGCAGCCACTTCTCGCCGTAAACCTGTTCGGTCTCCGTCTGGCGGGTGTAGCGGTCGTAGTAGCGGATGGGAGTGGCCATGAATGCTGGGATGAAATGAGACGGTGATAGCGATGGGCACCGCGAGGCTGCCGGAACAGCCAAGGCAAGGGGCCGCAGGGGATGAGGCAAACTTTCTTGTGCGCAAAGTGCCCCGGGCATCACGCCTGTCCGGCACGTTTGCCTTGGCACCCTCCGGACAATCCGCCTGGCTTGGCCGTTCCGATGACCCGCGAACCGTCCCTCCCCCTGCCAACGCAGTCACCTGCCCGCTCCGCCGACACGGCGGCCGCCCGCAAGGAGCGCGTGGCGCGCTGGTCGGTAGCGGCGAGCGCCCTGCTCACCGCGGGAAAGCTCGCGGCGGGCATCCTGTCCGGATCGCTCGCACTGCTTTCCGAGGCCGTGCATTCGCTGGTCGATACCGTGGCCACGCTGGTGACGTGGTTCGCCGTGCGCATGTCGAACAAGCCCGCCGACGACGAACATCACTACGGGCACGGCAAGTTCGAGAGCGTGGCCGCGCTCGTCGAGACCGGCATTCTCATCGCGCTGGCCCTGTTTGTCCTCGTCAAGGCCGGCGGCCGGATGCTGGCGGGCGGCAGCGAGATCGAGGCCACGCCGCTGGTCTACGCCGTGATCGGCATTTCGATTGTCGTGGATATCAATCGCATCCGGGCGCTCAACCGTGTGGCGCGCGAGACCGGCAGCCATGCGCTCGCGGCCGATGTGTTGCACTTCAGCTCCGATCTTGCCGGCTCGGTCATGGTGCTGCTCGGGCTCGTCGCCTCGGAATTCGGTTTCCGCTATGGCGACGCACTGGCGGCGGCGGGCGTGGCGGTGTTCATCGGCCTGGCCGGATGGCGGCTCGGCCGGCGCACCCTCGGCACCTTGCTGGACACCGCTCCGAAAGGACGCGCGGAAAACCTGCGCTCCCTCGCGGAGGCGATTCCGGGCGTCGTGGAGGTGGCGGAGCTGCGGTTGCGGCCGGGCGGCAACGAGATTTTCGGCGACATGACGCTGGCCGTGGCGCGCACGCTGCCGCTCGCCCGCGCCGAGGCGATCCGCGAGCGCGTGCTGGCGGCCGTGCGTAACAAGTTTCCCGATACCGTGCTCACGGTGGCGACGCAGCCCCGCGCGCTCGATGACGAATCGGTCCGCGAGCGGGTGCTCTTCGTCGCGCAGCGGCGCGGCCTGCCGGTGCATCACGTCACGGTGCAGGATCTGGGGGGCCGTCTCTCGATCAGTCTCGATCTGGAAGTGGACGGGCGGATGAGCCTCGGCAAGGCGCAGGTGCTGGCCGGGCAGTTCAAGGCCGCGCTGCGTGAGGAATTTGGTCCCGACACCGAGGTGGAGCCGCATATCGAGCCGCTCGATACCGGGCACCTTGCCGGAAGCGATGCGCCGGCCGACGTGGTGGAGCGCGTCGCCAGGCTGCTCTCCGCCCGGGCGGCGAACGGCGGGACGATCAGCGACGTGCATCACGTGCGGGTGCGCTCCACGCTCGACGGGCTGGTGGTCAACTACCACTGCCGCGCCGATGCCGCGATCGACGTGTCCGAAGCGCACGCCGCCATCGACCGGATCGACCGCGGCCTCCGCGACGAATACCCCGACGTCGTCCGGGTCGTGGGCCACGCCGACCTGAAAAAAACAGCCGGCTGATGTTCATTTGCGTATGAAGGCCCTCGGTCACGCGATGCCGTCGGGGGCGGATTTTCTAACCGCGAATGGACACAGGTTGGCTGCGCCAAAACCGAAAGGATTGCCCACGAAACACACAAAATGACACGAAAACCCGGAAACAGGTCTTTTTTTGACCACTACTGGACACTGATAGACACTAATACGGAGAAGGGCGGGATTGCTGACGTAGTTCCTTCAGCCCGAACCGAACGACGCTCGACGACTGAGTGGCAACGGTTCGGGCTGAAGCTCCGGACTACGGTTCGATTATCAGTGTCCATTAGTGGGTATCAGTGGTTAAATAAACAGCCGGTTCCTGCCTTTCTTTTCGTGTTTTCATGACGTGTGTTTCGTGGGCATCCTGTTTTTCCATGCCAACCTTGCGCCAGCTTCTCGCCTCCCGTGCTCCCTTGCTGCTGATCGACAGTGCCTCGTCGGTCATCCATGTGGCGGTGTGGCGGGCCACCGGTACGGAGCCCGTCCGGGAACGGTGCGAGGAGGAGGCGGGTTCCGGTGTGTTTCGCGCTACGGAGCGGGCGCTGGCGCGGGCGGGGCTCGGCCTTGCCGACGTGCGAGCCTTTGCCTTCGGCGAGGGACCCGGCTCCGTGCTCGGCATCCGCACGGCGGCGGCGGCGATCCGGACCTGGCGGGTGGTCAACCCGGCCCCGTGTTTTGCCTTCCGCGGCCTGGAGGTGGTCGCGGCGGCGCTCGCCCGGCCGGAACTCGCATTGATCGTCGATGCGCGGCGCGACAGCTGGCATGTGGCGCGGGCCGGCCAGGAGCTGGCGCGGGTGCCCTCGGCCGAACTCGCGGCGCTGGCCGGAGCGCTGGCATTGCCCGAGGGGTTTCGCCACTGGACGCCGCTTCCGGCGGGCGCGGAGCGTGTGCCGTACGATCTGCCCGCCGCGCTGGAAGCGACCGCGGACGCACCTTTCTTTCGCGAGACGGAGGAACCGGAAGCGTTTTTATATGACGTGCCCGGCTACGCGCTCTGGACCCCGAAAGTCCACCAGGCGCCGGATCGGAAAAGCTGAAATTCAGGAAACGGCTGCAAGCAGGGATGCCCGGAGCGCGGCTCCGGTCGCGTGGTTTTCGGTTCGTCCCTTTCCGATTTCAGGTTCAGGTTTCCGGATTTTCCCGTCCATGACTCCCACATCTTCCCTTCCGCTGCGCTGCTGGGCCGAGATCGATCTCGCCGCCCTCGAGTGCAATCTCCATCTCATCCGCGCCTCGCTGCCTCCGCACATCCGCTATGTCGCCGTCGTCAAGGCCGACGCTTACGGCCACGGCCTGCCGCAGACGGCCGCCCGCCTCATGCACGCCGGGGCGGATCTGTTTGCCGTGGCCAGCATCGCCGAGGCGGCCGCGTTGCGCGAGATCGGGCCCGACTGGCCGGTGCTCGTGCTCGGCGCGCTCCTGCCCGCCGAGGATCGCCATGTGGCGGAGTACAATGTCGCCGTGACGGTTTCGTCGGAGGAGGAAGTGGCCCGTTTCGACGCGGCCGCGCACGCCGCCGGCAAGCCGGTCGCCGTCCACCTCAAGATCGACACCGGCATGGGCCGCCTCGGCGCATGGCATGAGCACGCGGAGCGCGTCTATGAAAAAATCGTCGCGGCCTCCGGCCTCCGGCTGGAGGGCGTGTTCACCCACTTTTCCGCGCCCGACGAGGACGCCGCGTTCACGGCGGAGCAGCGGAGGCGTTTTCTGGCCGCGCTGGCGCGCTGCCGGGGGCTCGATCCGGCCGCCGTATTCGTGCATGCGGACAACAGCGCGGGGCTCGAGACGCTCGAGGGCGCGGGGCCGTTCAACGCGGTGCGCGTGGGCCTGCTGCAATTTGGCGTGCTGCCGCATCCCGGCTCGCTCCTCTCGCAGGTGCGGACGGAGCCCGTATTCAGTTTCCGGACACGGATCGGGCTGGTCAAGGCGCTGCCCGCCGGCACCGACATCAGCTACGGCCGCACGTACACGCTGAAGCGCGATTCGCGGGTGGCGATCCTGACGGGCGGTTACGGCGACGGCATCCCGCGCCACGCCAGCAACCGCGCCTGTGTGCTCGTGCGCGGCCGCCGCTGCCCGGTGCTCGGCCGGGTGACGATGGACCAGACGATCATCGACGTGACGGACCTGCCGGCGGACGTGACCGCAGGCGAGGAGGCAGTGCTCGTGGGCCGGCAGAACGGCGCGGAGATCGCCCTCGCCGAGTTCAGCCGCTGGGCCGAGACGATCCCGTGGGAAACGCTCTGTTCGGTGACCAAGCGCGTGGCCCGGATCTACCGCACGCAACTCGGGGTGTAGGCGCACCTGTCCTCCTGTCCCGTTTCGTA
The DNA here is from genome assembly GCA_000242935.3 of Opitutaceae bacterium TAV5. Lineage (NCBI taxonomy): Bacteria > Pseudomonadati > Verrucomicrobiota > Opitutia > Opitutales > Opitutaceae > Opitutaceae bacterium TAV5. The sequence continues at coordinate 6,423,980 of CP007053.1, read as the reverse complement.
CGAGTCCAGGGCTCGCGGTTGCGCGTCTCCGGAGCCGGTGTTGGACAGTTACCGCTTGACGTCGCCGGCCGGCCGGAAATGTTGCGCCCTTCGCTCCTTCCCGATGGATTCCGCCAAAACCGCCTGCTGCGCCCCCGGCCATGCCTCCGTCTCCCCGGCTTCGCCGGCATCATCGCTTCCGGACGGCGGCTTCGCGCGTGTGGCGACCGGCAGCACCGAGGGCATGCGCCTGCTTCCCGGCGGCGTTTTCCTGATGGGCAACGAGCGCGACTACGGTTTTCCCTCCGATGGCGAAGGGCCCGTGCATGAAGTGAAGCTCGATCCGTTCTGGATCGACGCCACCACTGTCACCAACCGGCAGTTTTGCGATTTCGTCGACGCCACCGGCTATCGCACCGAGGCCGAGCGCTTCGGCTGGTCCTTTGTGTTTTACGGGCACCTGAGCGGCAAGCAGCTCGCCTCCGCCCTGCGGCTGACCGTGGCGGGCAGCGAATGGTGGTGCCGGGTCGAGGGAGCCACCTGGCGTCATCCCGAAGGGCCGGGCTCCCACATCCGGAAACGCTGGCAGCATCCGGTCGTCCAGGTGTCGTGGAACGACGCCGTCGCTTACGCAAGCTGGGCGGGCAAACGCCTGCCCACCGAGGCCGAGTGGGAATACGCCGCCCGGAGCGGGCTGCCGCACGCGAACCGGTTTCCGTGGGGCGACGAGCTCGAGCCGGGAGGCCGCCACATGATGAACGTGTGGCAGGGAGATTTTCCCGTGCGCAACACCGAAGCGGACGGCTACTACGGGGTCGCGCCCGCCCGCAGTTTCAGGGCCAGCGCCTGGGGCCTCTACAACATGACGGGCAATGTCTGGGAGTGGTGCCACGACCGGTTTTCCGGGACATGGTACGCGCGCAGCCCGGCGGAAAATCCCGCCGGACCGACGAGCGGCGAACGCCGCTCCATGCGTGGCGGCAGTTACCTTTGCCACGCGAGCTATTGCAACCGTTACCGGGTCGACGCGCGCAACAGCAACACGCCGGACAGCGCCACCACCAATCTCGGTTTTCGCTGCGTGCGCGACGTGGCGTGACTCCGTCCCCGAATTGACCATGCCGGGCCGGCCGCAACCGGACTCCCCGGATGCCCGGAATCGGCGTTTTGGTTAAAAAAAATGCCCGTTTGGTGCAGGATCACGTGACAGGGATTCGCATACAGCGGAGAAGGCCGGCTTATGAAAACAGCGCGCTGCCTCCCCGGAATGTTCTCTGTCGGCTCGGGCATTCCCGCCTCTCTCCCGTTCTCCGCGCGGTTCTGAATCTGCTCCTGCCATGTCCTCCAGCCCATCGACTCCCGCCACCCGTTCGTTTTCGCGCCGCGCGTTCCTGAAATCCTGCGCCACTGCGGGTGCCATCGCCGCCGGCCGCCCCCTGGTCAATCTGTTTGTGCCCTCGGCCCATGCCGATGATGTGCCGGTGCCGCCTGCCACGGCCGGCATGAACCTCATCCTCTTCCTCACCGACCAGGAACGGGCTTTGCAATGGTTCCCCGCCGGCTGGGCCGCCGCGAACCTTCCTGCCTATACCTCGCTCTGCGCCAACGGGGTGTCCTTCGAACGCGCCTGCGCCAACACCTGCATGTGTACGCCCTCGCGCAATACGATTTTCACCGGGCTTTTTCCCGCGCAGCATCGTTCGCCGGATACGCTCACCGAAGGCTTCCCCCAGTCCGCCACCGAGCATCAGCTCGACCCTGCGCTGCCCAACCTCGCCACCACGCTCAAGGCCGCCGGCTACGAAGTCGTCTACAAAGGCAAATGGCACCTGAGCAAGGGCGTGGAAGGCGCCGACGAAATCCTCCAGAACGACGATATTTCCCGCTATGGCTTCGACCAGTGGGACGCGCCCGACGCCGGTCAGGACGTGCAGCCCGCCAACTTCGGCGGCGGCGCCGCCGACCACGACACCCGCTTCATCAACGACGCCATCGCCTACCTCCGGCACAAGCGCGACAATCCCGGCGGCAAACCCTTCTGCCTCGTCGTCTCCCTCGTCAACCCGCACGACGTGCTCGGCTACCCCGGCAACTATCTCGACGGCGGCTACACCCACGCCGATCTCGTCGGCGACATCGACCTGCCGCCCACCGTCGACGAGAACCTGCTCCTCAACCACAAGCCCACCGCGCACGCCCAGCTTGGCGTCCTGCTGAACGGCCTCGGCCCCCTTCCCGCGGACATCCAGAAGCGCGCCTACCTCAACTTCTACGGCAATCTCATGAAACGCGTGGACGCCCATCTCCGGAGTCTCCTCGACGTCTTCTCCGCCAACTCCGCCGGCGAGGCCCTCCGCTCCCGGACCCTTGTCGTGCGCACCTCCGACCACGGCGAGATGGGCATGTGCCATGGCGGGCTGCGGCAAAAGTCCTTCATGTGCTACGAGGAGGTCATCCGTGTGCCCCTCGTGTGGTCCAATCCCGACCTTTTCCCCGCCGGCCGCGTCTCGCCGCATCTCGTCTCGCACGTGGACCTCCTGCCCACGATCTGTTCGCTCCTCGGCGTGCCCGACTGGCAGTCATACCCCTTCGCCGGTGTGGACTACAGCAGCATGATCCTCGATCCCGACGCTCCGGCGGTGCAGGACTACGTGCTCTTCACCTACGACGACATCTACGCCGGCCAGTCCGCCGACGGGACCGATGGCAACGGCATCGTTTCCGCGCCCAACCGCATCCGGATGATCCGCGAGGCCGGCTACAAATATGCCCTTTATTACGACGGCCTCGGCGCCGCCGCCGACCAGCAGGAGTTTTACGACCTGCGCCCGGCCGCTCTCGGCGGCACCGACATCGACGGGAGCACCGGCCAGCCGGTCGAGCTGCGCAACCTCTCCGTCTGGGCCGAAGGTCTGCGCACGCTCGCGGGCCAGTCCACGCTCGCCACCCCCGGGCAGATCATAGAGCGGACCCGGATGATGCAGCGTCTCGACGACGTGACCGCCGAGCGCCTGCAACCCCGCTCCTGGGCCGCGCCCGTAAAGGCTGAGGATGTCACGATCCGCACGGTCGCCGTGACCGACGAAGATGCCGGCGCCACGACGGACATGATCGAGCTCAAGTTCATCTCGCGCTGGGGCTCGAACTATCAGCTTCAGAAATCGGCGGACCTGACGAGCTGGGTGGATACGGGCGAGCCCATCCCTGGCACCAACGGCCCGATCCTGCTCAGCGAGCCCCTCGGGGCCACCGCGATGTTCTACCGCCTCGTCGCCACGGCGGCGTCATAAATCTGCAACTACTCGCCAGACCATGCGTATTCCCGGAAAACTTTCGCGCCTTGCCGTCCTGCCGGCTGCACTCGTTGTCCTCGCCACCGCGCTGCCTGCGCAGGACGGGCTGATTTCGGATCAGGTGGTGGGCTACCTGCCGGCGGTCATCAGGGCCGGTACGGGGACGACAAAAACCTGGACCGTGCTGTCGCTGCCGCTGACGATCACGCCTGGCACACAGATCACGGGGCGCATCACCGCGCTCACCGCAAACACCCTCACGGACGCTGGCGCGGACTGGAGCGCCGGCGCGTGGTCGACTCCGGCCGCACCCTGGTTCATCCGTATCACCAGCGGGGCATCGGCGGGACGCAGTTTTCTCGTTTCCACAACGACACCCAGCACCGCCACCACGCTTACCCTCGACGAGTCCGGGACCGCCGACCTCACCACTCTCTCGATCGCGACCGGCGAAGAGGGGGATACCTTCGGGATTCTGGCGGCGGAGACGCTCTCCACGCTCTTCCCTGCGGGATCCGGAGTCCTCGGCGGGAGCGATGTGGATAATTCGGATGTCCTGCAAATCATCCGCAGCGGCATCTCGATCACCTTTTATTACGACGCCCTTGCCGGGCACTGGATCGAGGCGGCCTCGGGCGCGGACGCTTCCGACACCGTGATCCCGCCCGACAGCGCCCTCCTTTACGGACGCCTCGCCAATACGCCAATTAACCTGACCCTTGCCGGCGCCGTGCAGGGCGACGATCGTCGCGCCGGCGTCAAGAGCAGCGGTCTGACTCTCCTTTCCAATGCCTGGCCCGTCCCTGTAACCCTGGCGGAGTCCGGGATACAGAACCTTCCCGGATGGGTTTCCGCTTCTTCCCCGTCAAGCGCCGATCAGGTGCAGATCCTTGCATCCGGCGTCTGGAAAAAATATTTTCACGATGGCACGCGGTGGCGGCAGGCCACCTTGGGCAACCCCGTGAAAGACACGGAAATCATCCCCGCCGCAGCCGGTGTGCTCATCAACCGGACCGGCAGTACGGCCGGCTCCGTCATTTTCCATCAAACCGCTCCCTATAACTGAAGCATTCCTTTCCTTCCATTCCATGAAACGCATATCCTGTCTTCTTCTCGCTCTCGCATCCTGCGCCTCGCTTCCCGCCAGCGTCCTCATTACCGGCTTCGGCTCGGATGATTTTTTCGATGCCGGTTCGGAACTGGCCCTGACCCAGACGGAGACGACCAGCCGGTTTGTCGGCTCGACCCTGACCGGCTCGATCGTCGGCACCTTCGCTACCTCCGTGGACATCTCCGGCTACACCTCCGCGCTGGCGTTGACTGCCACCGTGTCAGACATCAATTCCTCCATCGCGGATTTCCAGCTCCTGCTCTGGGACGGCACCGATGACGGATTCTACGGTTATCAGGGAAACTGGAGCCAGTTTGTCACCGGCGAGGAAAGCACTGTCTTGCTGACCGCAATGGCCGGCCAGCCCGATACTTTCGATTTTACCGCTATCCAGGGGCTCATGTTCTCTTTCGGCAGCGGCGCCGATGGCACTATCGACCTCACGCTGAACACCCTCGCTGCCGTCCCCGAGCCCGCCACTTGTGCCATCCTCGCCGGATTGGCCTGCCTCGGCTACATCGCGGCGGGAGGCCGTCGGCGCTGGTATTGATTTCCGGCGGGAAGGAACAGAGCGGATAGGGCCGCCGCGTCCCGCAGCCTCCGTGTTTCCCGACACCAATCCATGAGACTATTTTTCCTGCTCGCTTCCATGCTGGCCGCGCTGTCCGTCATCGGCTGCAGCAAGCGCCCGGATGATTCGGCCGTTTCCATCGGCCTCAATGTCGAGCTTACCGGCGAGATTCCGTCTGTCGGCGCTTCCTCCCGCAATGCCGTCGAGCTGTATGTCGGGCAGATCAACGCCGCCGGAGGCATCACGCTTGCCGGCAAAAAAGTCCTGGTCCGGCTCGTGACCGGCGACAACGGCGGCAAACCCGATCTGGCGGCGGCCACCGCGCAACGGCTCATCTCCCGGGAAAACGTCCTCGTCATGATCGGGCCCAACGCCAGCTCATGCGCGATCCCCGCCTCCGGGATCGCCGAATCACTCAGGACTCCGATGATTTCGCCCTGGTCCACGAACCCGAAAACCACGATCGACCCCGCCACCGGCACACCCAGGAGCTACGTCCTGCGCGCCTGCTTCACGGATACTTTCCAGGCCGGCGTGCTGGCGAAATTCACGCTCGGCGAACTCAAGGCCACCCGCGCCGCCGTGCTTTTCGACATCGCTTCCGAGGCGCCCAACGGCCAAGCAAATCTCTACCGGGAGACGTTCGAAAAGAACGGCGGTACGATCACCGCTTTCGAAACCTACACGACCGGCGACCGCGATTTCTCCGCGCAACTCACCAAAATCCGCGCGTCCGGGCCCGAGGTGATCTACCTGCCCGCCTACTACACCGACGTGCCGCTCATCGCCCGGCAGGCGCGCCAGCTCGGCATCACCGCGCGCCTCGTCGGCAGCGACGCCTGGAGCTCGCCCGGGATCATCAAGCTCGGCGGCGACGCGCTCGAAGGCGCGTATTTTTGCAACCACTACTCGACGCAGATCGCCACGCCCGCCGCGCAGAAGTTCATGGCGGACTACGAAGCCCGATACGGTCAGGCGCCCGACGATGTCGCCGCGCTTTCGTACGATGCGGCGGGGTTTGTCCTGAAGGCGATCGAGAGCGCCGGCGTCGCCGACCGGGAGGCGGTGCGCAAGGCGATGGCCTCGATCCCCCGCTACGAGGGTGTGACCGGAGTCATGCAATTTGCCGAAGGCAGCGGCGATCCGGTGAAAAGTGCGGTCATCCTGCAAATCAGGGATGGCCGTTTTGCCTGGGTGGCCAACGCCACGCCCTGACGGAGCCGCGGGTTTCCGGCCAATGGATTATTTCGCACAGCAGGCGATCAACGCGGTCCAGCTTGGTTCGATCTATGCGTTGATCGCGCTCGGCTACAGCCTGGTTTACGGCGTGCTGTCCATGATCAACTTCGCGCACGGCGGAGTGTTCATGGCCGGTGCGTTTGCCTGCCTGCTGCTGGTGTCGTTCGTGGCGCTCCCGTTCGTCGCCGTGCTGCTGGCGGTCATGGGAATCACCGCGTTGCTGGGAGCGTTGATCGAGCGCGTGGCTTACCGTCCCCTTCGTCAGGCGCCGCGGGTGTCCGCGGTCATCACCGCGCTCGGCTGCGGGCTGGTCATCGAAAACACCACGCTGAGCCTCAGCCCCTATTCGCGGCCGATGCCGCCGCTGTTCTCTTCGACAACCTTCGTCTTTGGCGGCGTCGCCATCACGACACTCCAGCTTCTCGTCATCGGCGTGTCCGTCGCGCTGATGGTTGCGCTCGATTTCTGTATCCGCAAGACGTCCTGGGGCATCGCGGTGCGGGCGATTTCGTGTGACCGCGCCACCGTCCCGCTCATGGGGGTGGCGGTCGACCGCGTGATCACGCTCGTTTTCGCCACAGGCGCGGCGCTCGGAGGAGCGGCGGGTGTGCTTTACAGCCAGGCGTATCCGGTCGTCGGTGCGGCGATGGGGACGCTCATCGGCTGGAAGGCCTTTGTCGCCGCCGTGATCGGGGGCATCGGCAACGTGCGCGGCGCCATGCTGGGCGGCTACCTCCTCGGCGCGGTGGAAGTGCTGACCGTGACGGTGCTGCCGTCCACATGGCGCGATCTCGTCGCCTGGTCGCTGCTGCTGGTGATCCTGATTTTCAAGCCTCAAGGCCTGCTCGGGTGCGCCGTGCAACAAAAAGTCTGAGCCATGCCCTCGCTTCGCCACCTTGCCACCTCGATCGCCGGCAGCCGCCGGGCTCTGCCGACCTTGGCCGCGGCGGCGTTCGCGGTGGCGCTGCTGCACGAGCGGATCGGGCTGTTCAACGGTTACGCGGAGTTCGTGCTGATTACGGCCGGGATCAACATCATCCTCTGCGCGAGCCTGAATCTGGTGAACGGATACATGGGGGAGTTCTCCGTGGGGCACGCCGGTTTCATGGCCGCGGGCGCTTACGTGGCCGGCCTGCTCACCGTGAAGGTGTTGCCGGGCTCCACGCCGGCCTGGGCGTTTCCGCTGGTGGTGACCTTCGGCGGCGCGGTCGCGGCCGCGATCGGATTCCTGCTCGCGCTGCTCTCCTTCAAGACGCGCGGCGATTACCTCGCGATCATCACGCTCGCCTTTCTCATGATCATGAAATCGGCGCTGGAAAACATGCCCTTCGCCGGCGGCCCGCACGGCCTGTCCGGCATGGGCCGGCTGACCACCCTTCCGCAGACCGCAGGCTGGACGATCCTTGCGCTGTGGGTGATCCGGAATCTGGTGTATTCAAAATTCGGACGCGCCATCGTCGCCATTCGCGAGGACGAGCTGGCGGCCGGGGCGATGGGGGTGCGCACCCGCGAGGCCAAGATCCTGGCCTTCGTGGTGTCGTCGTTTTTCGGCGGAGTGGGCGGGGCGCTTTTTGCCCATCAGCTCCAGTTCATCAATCCGGCGACTTTCGACATCATGCGGTCCACCGGCATCCTCGTGATGGTCTACATCGGCGGGGTGGGCTCGCTCACCGGCTCGGTGCTCGGAGCCGTGCTGGTGACGGTGCTGACGCAACTGCTCCAGCCGCTCGGCACATGGCATGCGGTGGTCATGCCGCTCACGCTGGTCTTTCTCATGCTCTTTCGTCCACGCGGACTTATGGGCCTGCGTGAATGTGCCTGGTTCCTGCCCGCCCGGGAGGCGCTGCGCCGCGAACGCGAACCGCACCGGGAGGCTCCTCCGGGCTGCGCCCGGCTTCAGGACATCCGGCCCGACGTGACCGCATCCGCCGGCTCTCCGCCCCGCCAGCCATGACGCCGCTGCTCGAGATCGAGGATGTGACCAAACGCTTCGGCGGCCTTCGCGCGCTGTCGGCCGCGAGGCTGACCGTGAGTGCGGGGCATGCGCACGGCGTCATCGGCCCCAATGGCGCGGGCAAAACCACCCTTTTCAACCTGGTCAGCGGCCTGTACCGGCCCGACGCCGGCGCCATCCGTTTCGAGGGGATCGACATCGCCGGGCTGCGACCCGGCCGGATCGCCGCGCTCGGTATCGGCCGGACGTTCCAGAACATCCGCCTTTGCCGCGATCTGACCGTGCTGGACAACGTGCGCATGGCCTACGACGCGCGCCTCCGTTCGACGATCTGGTCGGCATTGCTCGACCTGCCGTCGCACCGGCGCGAGGAACGGCGTTCGATCGAGGGGAGCCTGGAGCTCCTGCGGGCATTCGGGCTCGAGGCCCTGGCCGGCCAGCGGGCCGGCGGGCTGCCTTACGGTGTGCAGCGTCGCCTGGAAATTGCCCGGGCGCTCGCGCTCAAGCCGCGCCTGCTGCTGCTGGACGAACCGGCGGCGGGGATGAATCCGGTGGAAACCCTGCGCCTGGCAGAATTTCTCCGTTGGGTGCGCCATCATTTCCAGGTCACCCTGGTGCTGATCGAGCATCACATGAAACTCGTGATGGAGTTGTGTGATCGTATCACGGTGCTCGATTTCGGCGTGACGATTGCCGACGACACGCCGGCCGGGATCAAATGCAACCGGCGGGTCATCGACGCTTACCTCGGGGAGGAGGGCGACACATGAGCAGCGGCATCGCTCTGGCCGTGGAAAACCTCACCGTCGCCTATGGCGATATTCAGGCGGTGAAGGGTATTTTGTTCGAGGTCAGGGAAGGCGAGATTTTCACGCTTGTCGGGGCCAACGGAGCGGGGAAGACGTCCACCTTGCGAGCCTTGTCCGGCATGCTGCGCCGGGGAGGCGAGGTGCGGCTTTTCGGGCGCGATCTCCGCGGGCTGCCGGCCGAAGCGATCGTTTCCGCCGGCCTCGCCCACGTGCCGGAGGGGCGGAGAATTTTCGGTCCGCTCACGGTATCGGAGAACCTCCGGCTGGGCGCCTGGATCCGGCGCGGACAACGCGCCGCGGTTGCTGCGGATATCGAGCGCATGTTCGCGCTTTTTCCCCGTCTGCGCGAACGGCGGGAGCAGCTTGCCGGCACGCTTTCCGGAGGCGAGCAACAGATGCTCGCCGTGGCGCGGGCGCTGATGAGCGATGCGCGGATGCTGGTGCTCGACGAGCCCTCCATGGGCCTCGCCCCCAGGCTCGTAAAGGAACTTTACGCCGTGCTCCGGGAGATCAACCGGGCAGGCGTCACGCTTCTTCTGGTCGAGCAAAACGCCCACCTCGCGCTGCGCTTGGCCGACCGCGCCGCCGTGCTGGAAACCGGAAGGATTACGGCGACCGGGACCGGCGCCAGCTTGTTGCAGGACCCTCGCGTGCGCGAGGCCTATCTGGGGACGTAGCCGGCAATCCGGCACGTTGTGCTATCTCATTTCGGGGAGCGAGCTTCGCCCCGTCACGTCCCCGTTTGACAACATAACCTGCAATCTGGCTACCTGATTTCTATTCATTCTTTCCGGTTGTTTTCCCAACTATCGGGCTGTCAAAAATGTCAAAAGTTAAGGTTTGGCCCGAATGGCGCTAAGTTAGGGCGTTTTTCCGTCTACCTGATGGAGAATTTCCAATACATGAATTGACTCGATTATGGCTTGGGTTCCAGAGGAGTTCCTCCTCCCAAAAGGTCGGATAATCCCCACGTTTCTCATGCGACTGGAAGTCACTGGGTTTCAACGGAGAGATGCCCTAACTTAGCGCCATTCAGGTTTGGCCCCTTCAGGTCTCCTAAACACAACAGGGGGTATTTTCAAAAAGGAAGTTCTGTAGGACAGAACTTTTAGATCACGTCGTACGATAGGATAGTATTCTTCATCTGAAAGATTGACGGGAACCATTAGTGCCTCTATGGCCCCCGGATCTCCTGGGTCAGTTATAACTGGTCGGTCAGATGGAATAATAAGTATGTAACGAGTTTTTATGTTGTTATATTTGCTCTCCAATAAAACCTCCCCTCGAAAGAAACCCTCCAGTCGTTTGATTCCGACAGATGGGTCTTCTCCTATAACGAAAATTGAGTCAATAAATTCCTTTATTGCCACTTCTTGATTTGTCGGGTTGCTCTCTTTTGGAGAGCAACCCGACAAGAAAAAAGCGGCACATCCGATAATGCTGATCAACGTCCTACGTGTCGCACAGGCCATCTGTTTATTTCTCCATATTCTCTGAGGTAAATCCGTAGGGGTCAAACTGGGCTTGCCTCGATTCTTCGGACAGTCGGTTAAGGGATAATTAGTTTGTATGTTTCAATGCGGATTCAAACGCAACAGGGCTTTGGTATCCAAGGCTGGAGTGGAGCCGGGTGCGGTTATAAAACGTCTCAATATAATCGAAGATCGCGGAGCGAGCCTCGGCTTTGGTGGCGAAGCGGCGGTGGTAAACCACCTCGTATTTCAGGCTGCTCCAAAACGATTCGATGAAGGCGTTGTCGTAACAGTTTCCCTTCCGGCTCATGGAGGCCACGCAGCGACGCGCGGCCAAGGCGGAGCGGTAATCACCGCTGGCAAACTGGCTGCCCCGGTCCGAGTGCACGATCAACCCGGGCGCGGGTTTGCGCTGGGCAAAGGCCATTTGCAGGGCCGCCACGGCCAGCCTGGCGTCCAGGATGTCGTGCATCGCCCAGCCAACGATCCGACGCGTATAGACGTCGAGCAACGCGACCACATACAGCCAGCCTTGGCCGGTCAGCACGCAGGTCGCATCGGTGGCCCAGGCTTGGTCGGGACGGTCGGCCACAAAGCCACGCAACCGGTTCGCGGCGATGGGGTCGCCATGACGGCTGTCCGTGGTGGCAACTCGGTATTTGGAGCGCTGCCGTGCGTGCAAACACTCCTGCCGCATCAGCCGGGCCACGCGCTTGCGACTGATCCGACCACCCAGCGCCCGTGTCATGCGCGGACTGCCGTAAGTCTTTCGACTGCGCGTAAATTCCTCACGGATTTGCTGCCGCAACGCCCGGTTTTGCCGCTCGCGCGGTCCGGGCGCATGACGCCGATCCAACCAGTCGTAATACCCGCTGCGCGAGACCATCAGAGCTTCGCACAGCCAGCTCACTTTGTATTCGCCGCTCATGCGTTCGATCCGGGCATACCTCTCGGCGGCTGTTCGCAGAGGATGCCCAGCGATTTTTTTAAGACTTCACGCTGCTCCAACAGCTTCGCGTTTTCCTCGCTCAATCGCCGGATCTGCGCCTGCAGCTCCGCCACCTGCGGCACGGGCTTTTCCGTCGGAACGGTGCCGTGCTCGGCACCGTTCCGACGGACCTTGGCCCACCGGTATAACAACGGCGCCCTGATCCCCAGTTCCGCGGCGACCTTCGCTGCGCTCCGGCCGCTCTGCCGCCACAACGCCAATGCCTCCTCTTGATATTCCTTGCTGTAAGTCGCACGGCTCCTCGCCGGCTTTTCCAATTGGGTCTTCATCTGTGTTTCCTTTCGCTTTTGACCCTCAACCCCTGTCCGTCAATTCGGGGCAACCTCAAACCTTAATCATTGATATTTGGGGATCGAAAAATGGACGAAAAATGAGTGAAAACGTAAAGAGGCCGAGCTTCGCCCCGTCACGTCCCCGCTTGGCAATGTGACCTGAAATTTTTCTGGCTCGAATCTTGTTCATCTCAGTGACCTTGCCTTTTCTGGCAAAGGTCGTTAAAAATGTCAAAAATTAAGGTTTTATCCCTTCGGTTTGACCACGGACACCGTTCGCTTTGTGGCCTGGGGCTTGGAACTTGGTTTTGGTTTCAGGCAGGCGTATATAAAAAATATTATACCCAGTGCTCCTGCTATCCTGATCCCTACTGCCGTCGATGATAGCGATCTGCCTGTCGGTGCAATACTAAGCAGGAAGTAGTCACTATATACTGATAGGATGAAGGCAAAAGTGCCTCCATAGAACAATAATATGCAAGTGTTCAGAAAAATAAAATGAAGTTTGAAATCCGCGTCCATCATTTTCCGACTTCTGATACCATATGCAGCAAGAAATAAAAGTGGAAGATAGAAGAGTTGATCGAATCCAGCGCCGGCGTTTGACTCAAATTCTCGTGTGATGATTATTGCATCGGTTGTGATTGTCTGCTTAAATGGTTGCGGACGATGTATTGCAGTGGCATTTGGTCCAGTATCTGTGATTATGGATGTAAGAAAGGAGCCAAGCCAAGTAGCGAGCAGAATAGATGTGAAAAAAGCGCATATATAGACTTCATGTTTAGCGTCCTGTGCAGGTGATTGTTTCGCTTTTCTCTGCTCCCAACAAGCTCATGCTTCCTAAGAGCTTGGCAAGGGTCCCGCTTCGATCCGATGGTTTCATGTCCATCGTATAAGAAGATGATATTATTGATATCGTGATTTCCTTGCAACAAGTCAGTTGTTTGCATCCATTGTTTTTGCTGCTTCAAAAGCCTTTAGCGCATCGCTATATGCAGCGGGGAATTTAGTTATCGAAGGCGAGGGTGGTGGTGCATCTGTTATAAGAGAAGAATTTGTTTCAAATGCAGGGTCCGCTGATGATTGAGATACGCACCAAGCGGACGGGGTCGGGCCGAACGTTGTGACATCCTGAAATTGGACGAGAAGCATAATTTGTTTGAAAATCAGGATGGTAGATTGATTTCATTTCAATGTTTTGTCACATCGTTCGGCCTGACCCGAATGGCGCTAAGTTAGGCCACCTCTCCGTTGAAAATCAGTGACTTCCAGTCGCATGAGAAACGTGGGGATTATCCGGCCTTTTGGGAGGAGGAACTCCTCTGGAACCCAAGCCATAATCGAGTCAATTCATGTATTGAAAATTCCCCATCAGGTAGACGGAAAAACGCCTTAACTTAGCGCCATTCCGGCCTGACCCCGTCCGCTTGCCCCCCTTTCCTTTACCATTGCTCGTCAGACATGAGTAGAGGAGAAGGTGGGGCAGTCATTCCTGCTAATCTTTGGCAACTCAATGTCGCCAGTGCGAGAATTGTGATATAGAAGATATCTACTTTTGAGTGGAATTGCATGGGGTCTTTTTTATTTTGGATGAATTTATGTGCTTGTCTGTCTCTTTATTATGATTAATATGACTCGGAATTATATGGGAAATAAGGTCTTGAGCAATTCGTAAGGGGTTAAACTTTAGTAATTTATTTTTTTCATAATCGAGAAATAGGTAAAAACGTAAAGAGACCAAGCTTCGCCCCGTCACGTCCCCGCTTGGCAACGTAACCTGCAATCTGGTCATCTGATTTCTATTCATTCTTGCCGGTTGTTTTCCCAACCGTCGGGCTGTCAAAAATGTCAAAAGTAAAGGTGTGACTCCCTATGGATTGTTCTCCGATCTGTCCTTCGGCTTGGCTTAGTATTTATTCAGATTGCCCCACTTTTTTCAGATACGCCGATTTTACCCGGATTGGGCGTTGATCGTCGTCAAACTCGATCAGGTCATTGGCAATGATTCCGGATGTGCCGTCTATTGTGCATTCTACATAATTGAAGGATGTAAAGCCATACCAATAAGAAAAACCTACGTCTTTGCGTACAGATTTCAGGATAAGGGTAGTACCGATTGGAATCGGTTTTATGACATGGGGGTATGCATCGGGAGAGCTTTCCCATGCAGAAATTGAAGGTGCGCCGCCGTAGAGTTGGCTTCCAAAAAAATACTTATCCTGGCTCGGCAGTGCCAGCGCATAAGTGTCCCCTGATTCACCAAATGCATATACAAGAAATAACTCGATTCTGGAATGGTATTGGCCAGCAATCGGCTCATCCAGAGGAACTCTTCGGTTAGTAGTGCAAGCAGTCAATAGTGCTGCATAAGTGACCACTGCCAGAATTGTATTTTTCATTAGGAGGTCCTGGAGGAGTCAAAACTGGTCCCTTTAGCTTGGTCTAGTATCATTGAGGTTTAGCCTTCTGAATCAGCCTTGATGTACATTTTGTATGGCTTCCCTTCGTCAAGATATCCATATCAAGCTATTTATGTCTTGCCAGTTGAGTGAAAACATAAATTGCGCACGATATGCTAAAGGATGCTCCAACGATGGGACGCAGATCATAGTTGACCGTATCACTCTTGACTATCAGGAAAACACCAAATCCGTTGATCGCTATTAAAAGCCAGATAGATGCGGTAGTTAATCGGCTCAGGAATGTCATAGATCTACTAATATCCAATTTCCTCTTGGCAGCAATCCTCGCAACTATCCGCCGGATTGGCTCCCCTTTAGTTATCTGTTCCCATTTGGGACTCCATTTGAATACGAAACCAATCGTGCATGGCTTGGCCATTTAGCTCTTTTGTAATTTGATTTTGATTATCATATAGTAGGACCGATAATGGGTTTCCGGCTTTCCATTTTATTTCTATGCTAACCATCCCATTTGAAAAATAGCGCTCCACTCCATTTTTTTTACCATCGGAGTCATACTGAGCTATTGAAATAACTTGGCCCTGTGGATTCCACTCAATACGCTCTCCCGTAATTACTCCATTAATGTATCTAGCTAATGACAGTAGTTTTTTTTCGCGGCCAAGGAATTTTAAGTCACCATGAATGCGACCATTACTCATTTTCCCTTCAACAACAGGAGTGTTGTCCGGTTTCTTTATTAAAAAGGGACCTGTTAACGTGAGTGTTCCGTTATGGTTTAATATAGTGGCTTGGATGCTGCATCCCTTGTCAATGTAGGTGCTTAATATGGCGTCAATAGTAACGGTTCTCTCCAAGGGGATGCCGGTCGATTGGTCAGCCTGCGCCTCTCTTGATAAAATATAGAAGAAGCAAGTGATTAGTATCCTGATTTTCATGGTTTCTGAGGCGGGCAATCCGTAGGGGATCAAACCTTGATAATTGATATTTGGGATCGAAAAATGAACGAAAAACGAGTGAAAACGTAAAGAGGAGCGAGCTTCGCCCCGTCACGTCCCCGCTTGGCAACGTAACCTGCAATCTGGTCATCTGATTTCTATTCATTCTTGCCGGTTGTTTCCCCAACTATCGGGTTGTCAAAATCAAGGTTTGCCCCCTTCGGATTGCCCCTTAAGGGTCAAGTGCCATGCGTCGTTGACTATTTTCATTCGATCTCTTTGGTTACGCTTTGTTGGTTGATCGGACTTTCTGTCCGATTGATGATTTTATCTGCTTGATGGGCTAACTTCAGGTGGATGGCTTCTTTCTCCTCATCAGTAGTTCTTAATAAATTCATTAAATTATAGTAGATATTTCTTATCCCTTCTGGATTATCATCTCTTGAGAAAGAGTATCCAGCGATTACCTCTCCTTTAACAGAAACCCAATACTCAATCACACCAACATCCACGTCCTTGATAGATGAAGGAGTGTTTTTAGCCACAAATATTTCTTTACAAAATCCTTGGTAGATTTTTTTTGCAATGATTGAATCAATATCGGTTGTAAGGCGGATAATTTTTCCGTCCCGATCTCCAAAAATTGCGCCACAACCAATAAAACTGATTTCGACGCTTACCTTATCACTCGGTGCTACATAAAGTGCGCCCCATTCATTACTATGTTGGGTTACGATTATGCCAAAAGAGCCATCGGGAGGGATGATGAATCCAAATTCGTGGCTTACTTTATGTCTGATGCTTTCTGAAGGATTTTCGGTGATCGAGAATGGTGCTCTTGGCGCGAAAAGATTACCCGACCAGACCGTCGTAGTATATATAGAGAGATATAGAATAAGTGTTAATGTTTTCATTCTTTCTTGTCGCAATCGCAAACGTTGCCGATTTTCGATGTGTTGCTAGGTGTCAGGCCATGTGGCGGCGTATATTTCAATGTGTTCCCTGCGTCATCTACGAGAATAATTGCCATACCAGTTCTGATAGCCCATCCTTTATCTGGACCAGAGAAAATATTTCCAGGGCTGTTATTCGGAGCTTCTTTTGTATTGTGTGAATGAACACCAGTTTGCCATCTAATTGTTTTACGATAGCGTGAATGATTCGGGTGTGGGTTCATTGCATTCTCTAAATTAACAGATCCGCCTGTTCCCCGCACGATATCCTCGTTTGTGGTGACATTTTCTTTTGCCAAATTTCCATATGAAAATTTTGTCTTTCCTTCTTTTTGGAAGCAGTAGACTACTGCTCCATATTCAACGCCATAAATCCAGCGATAATCTCTAGATCCATAACCAAAATATACTGTATAATGCTTCCCGGAATACGGAGAGGCAATCCATAGGGGGTCAAACCTGAATGGCGCTTAGTTAAGGCGGTTTTCCGTCGTTTTGAGAGGTAATTACCAATGTATGAATCGATCTCAATGTTGGCCCGGATTCCAGAGGGGGTTTCCCTCTCAAAAGGTTGGACGGGTTTCACGTTTTTTCATGGCTTTGGGAAGTCACTGGTTTTCAACGGAGAGACGGCTTAACTAAGCGCCATTCGGGTCAAACCTTAATAATTGATATTTGGGATCGAAAAATGAACGAAAAACGAGTGAAAACGTAAAGAGGAGCGAGCTTCGCCCCGTCACGTCCCCGCTTGGCAACGTAACCTGCAATCTGGTTATCTGATTTCTATTCATTCTTGCCGGTTGTCTCCCCAACCGTCGGACTGTCAAAAATGTCAAAAGTTAAGGTTTGCCCCTTCGGATTGCCTCCGGATACCGTTCGGTGTGTGCTATATTTATTGAAATATTTACTGAATTGGTGTTAGTGTTGGCAATGAAAGTGAATACCAGAGGTGTAGGGATAGTCCGGCAAGTAAGATGTTGATCAATATACAAATTGCCACTTGGTATAGTATCAAGGTGTTGCGGGCGTCTTTTTTTGCTAGGAATACTATATATGAAATCATTTCCCATAGGAGAATGAAAGATAGGCCAGCTGGGCCTGGATTTATTTTGCTGATAATCCATTTTGTCTCTGGCAGAAAAATGGCTCCGGTTGGTCGGTCGTATTGATAGTATATGTTTATGGTATTGGCGGCAAACCAAAGGTATAGTGCGACTGAAAGTCCAGCCGAGATCGCAATAATAAGGGATATAAAGTGAAATGCAAGTTTCATTTGTTTTATATGCTTTGCAGGTATTTGATAGAGGATCTGTTTTTTGGGGCAGAAGCCTTTTCCCATCGTTCAACGGCTGATCTCCATAGCTTGCCTGGGGATGATGCGGGTGTTGTGCCTGTTGGACGGGGGATGCGCTCATTATTGTGAAAATTAAAACTGAAACATCCCAAAATAGTACCATCAGGACATAGCGCGCAAACTTCGAATTGATACATTTTCCCCTGCTTGTTCCCCCAGAAATTGCTCCATGCATTATATGGAGCATCAAAGTAAGATGTGGAACCGTGTGCCCCTTGCCGTCCGCCATCCTGCGTATAGCCCGGCAAGGGCGCGCTGCCATTTGCGTTTGCGTTGTTTATATTGGTGTAGTCTGATGCATCGATTCGTGAGTCGCCACTCCCGATTTTTATGGCTTGGACTAATCGTATGGTTTCTCGAATACACGGGCAGGTATCTGCAGGCTGGTATTCAACTTCAAACCCGTCTCCATAGTACCCACCTTGACTGGAGTCATACGGTACCAGCGCACGCTTTGCTTGATCATCATTGAATTTTATATTTTTTGCAATCCGCAAAACAAATTTTCCTTCAGGCGGCACCTCTGTTAATGGCTCTAGGCCTAAATAATCCCATTGGTTTACCAAATCATTTCCAACCATCGCATACAGATTTATCCCCCCGCGCTCTTCAAGCGGGTCATTGCCGAGCCAGCGGGCCAAGATTGTCGAATAATATCTGTAGCCGTAATAGTGAAGTCCGGTTAGCCGGTCTTGGTATTTTGTGGAGAATCCGAACGGCAGTTCCTCACTAATGCCGGTGCTCATGACGGATTCGCCAAAAGCACCATATTCGCGCAGGCCGGCGAGGGAGCCGTCGGTCGTGTTAATCCATGCGATGATGTTGCCATTGGCATCGTAGCCGGGAACGTATGCCGCCGTGCTCGTGTTGCTCCACAGCAGGCCGCCGACGCCGCCGGCCCCTTGCGAGCTGCCGCTCAGATCCAGACCCCAGACATGGCTGCGCAGAAGTTGGCCCGCATTCAACTGGTCGTACTCGGCCAGCAGGTTCCAGCCATCGTAAAGGAGTTGCTTGCTGTCGACCACCATCCAGCCAGCAGATGGTGACAGAATCTTCATTATAGCGGTAAGCCTGCGGCTCTGTGAATCATAGGCAAATTCCAGTCGAGTCTGGACGAGATGGAGTCCGATTGAAGATTCATATCGCATTTCCATGCTAATGAGCCGGTTTTCTGCATCCCAAGTGTAGTTCCAGCGACCGTCTTGCGTCAGGTTGCCGTCGGCGTCATGGGTAAAGGCTTCCGGATCGCTCGGCACAATGTAGGGATCGGTGCGGCCGGTGGTGGCAAATGAGCGTGTTTCGGTAGCGACCTGTTCCGGCGGGCCGGGATCGACCGCCTGAATCTTTATTTCCGCGTTGACCGGATCGGGATCGTTGTCGAAGGGAGCAGCCCGGAAAAAGTCCTCGCCGGTACGGGTGGTCAGGCCGTCGTTGACGAGCACGGTGACGGCGGTGGAGGCGGAGCCGCGCACGTCGATGGCACCGGGGTAGTCGCGCTGCGTGTAGCGGTTGAGCGCGTCGGAAAGGTAGGCGGCGGTGCGGCCGTTGGTGGTCGTGCTCATGCGGTTGCCGATGTCGTCAAAACTGTACCCGAAATCGTACCCCGGCAAGGCCGTGTTGTCGGACAGGCGCTTTTGCGCCGAGGTCACCTGCCCGAGGGTGTCGTACCCGTAGGTCCAGTGGCGGGAGTCTTCATGAGTTACCTGCGTGCGCTGGTTAGCGGCGTTGTACGTGTAGTCGCGACGGGCGTGCAGGATGGAACCGTTGCCCAGCGTGTCTACACGGGTGATGCGACCGAGCACGTCGAAGGTGCGTTCCTGCCGTGCACGTTCGGTGGAACTGTTGCTGACGGTGACGCCGGTTACCGTGCCGAGGTTCGGATGATAGCTGTAGCTGGCCGATAGGTCGCCCTGCGTCACGGTGGCCAGACGCGAGGCGGCGTCGTAAGTGTAGCTCACGGGTTGGATCGAAGTTGCCGAAAGGGAGTCCTGCCGTTGCAGGCTGTCGAAGGTGTGGGTGACCGACTTGCCGGCAAGCAGACCGGTGCCGGAATAGACTTCGCCGGTCAGCTGTCCGTTGGCATAGGAGCGGGTGAGCAGGCCGGCGGCGTCGGTGGTGGTGTGCAGGCGCCCGGCGCGGTCATACGTGTGGGCAACCGCCGGCGTGCTGTCGCTGTAGGTGACGGAGGCCAAGTCGCCGGCATCGGTGTAACCGTATGTGGTAACGACGCCGCGCGCCCAGGTGCGCGTGGCCAAGCGCCCGGCGGGGGTGTAGGTGTAGGCCGGTCCCTGATTGTCCGCGTAGAGTTTCTGGGTGAGCCAGCCGCGTTGCGGGTCGTAGTTCCACGTGGTGACGGCCTCGCCGGTGGTGCCGGAAAAATCTTTCCAGGTGGTCAGCGTTTTCAGCCGGCCCTGCGCGTCGTACGTGTATTCTTGCGGATACGTGCGTGCGCCCCACGTGCGCTTTATCTGGCCGGTCGGGTAGTACGTGGTTTCGGTCTCGGCGGCGTCGGGATGGGTGACCTTCGACGGCCAACCGCGGTTGTTGTACGTGTAGCTGGTGGTCTGTGTGCCGTCGCCGGGATCGGGCGTGGTCACAGTAGCAACTTGGTCGTCGTCAAAATATGAATACGTAGTCGTGCCGATGCCGGTCGCCGTTTGCGTGACGAGCCGGCCGTGCGGATCGTACGCGTAAGCGACTTGGGAAAGGGTGTTGTTATTGGCATCCTTGCGGGTTTCTCCGGTCAGGCGGCCGTGGGCATACGTGAGGATGCTGGTGGAGCCGTCGGGAGCCGTCGTCGTTTCGGTGCGGTTGCCCGCGCCGTCCTGCGTGACGCTCGTGTGCGTGGTCAGGCCGCGGGTGGTGGTCCATGATTGCAGGCTGTCCACCGCCGTCTCGGTGACCGAGACGGTCACCGGATTGTCTCCGGCGTCTTCCCAGACTTCGGTGGTCGTGCGTCGGACGGTGACGCTGTCGCGGGTCGCGTACGTGGTGACCGTGCGAGTGATGCGGTCGTCGCCAGCGTAGTCGATGGTGCCGTTGCGGTCCAAGTCGAGGGCGGTCACCGTCTGCTCGCCGCGGTCGTTGTACGCAAACAGGGTTTGTACACCGTCGGCATCGGTCTGCCGGACAAGCTGGCCCTTGGCGTTGTAGCCGGAGGTTTCCTCGGCGTTGTCGGGATAGCGGACCAGATGGTTGCGACCGGCGTGGTCGCGGTAGCGTTTGACCCACTGCGCGGCGGGTGTGCCGGTCGGTTCGTCACCGGTGGGAAAATACTCCTGTTCGTATTCGCCGTCGGTATCCACGCCGTAAGCGTAATTGTGCCACTGCGCGGCGTCGCCGCGGACCGAGGCGGGCGAGCCGTCCGGATAGAAGGTGGAAATCTCCTCGCTGGTGTCGGCGTGGACGGTTTTGCGTTCGGTCAGGCTGCCGGAAAGCAGCGTTTCGGTGTACGTGGTGGTGCGGTTGAGCGCATCGGTGGAGGTCAGCAACCGGCCGGCGGTGTCGTATGTCTGGGTCGAGACGGGAATCTGCGAATCGTCACTGCCGACGCGGGTGGTCGAGATGACCCGGCCGGCCGCGTCGTATTCATAAACGGTGGAGACGCCGCCGACGGTCTCGCGGGTGACGCGGCCGAGGTCGTCATGCTCGTACGTGGTCAGGATGCCGTCGCGGCTGCGGAAGGAGGCCAGCCCGCAGCACGACGAATACTCCCGGCGTTCCTCGGTGCCGTCGAGGAAAGCAGTCAGCGTGGGTCGGCCGAGTTCGTCGCGGTTCATGACCACCGCCGCCGCCACGAGCAGGCCGTTTTCATAGACGTTGCGCTCCCGTTCGCGGCCCAGTTCGTCCTCGATGACTTCGGTGCGGCGGCCGGTGATCGAGCCGTCAAGCTGGAGTGCTCCCTCCAAGGTGGTCCAGATGCGCCCGCCGGTTTCCTGCGGATCGAGCAGCAGGCTGGTGGCCGTGCCGTCGGGTCGTTGCGTCCAGACAGTCTTGTACTGGAGCAGGCCATTGACGCCGGTGCGGGTGATCGTGACGAGGTTGGTGGAGGCATCCCAGGCCGCGCCGGGCACGGTGCAGACGATCTCGCGTTCCTCGGTCCAGGCCTCGGCGGTTTCCCCGTTCGGGCCGAGGCCGCCGGTGGCCGTCAGTACGAGTCGGTGGCGGCGGCCGGTTTCCTGCCCGAGCAGGGTGTCGGTTTGCGTTTCCAGCGCCTCATCCTTGCCGTCGCCGTCCAGGTCGGTGACGGTGGCGTAGGTCCAGGTCGTCACGCGGTTGAGGTTGTCGGCCGACTCGAAGGTGCTGTCGAGGAACTGACTGACGCGCTTGGCCTTCCGGCCCTCGGTGTCGTATGTCCAGCTTTCCCAGTTGCCGGCGGAGGTCTGCCGGGTCTTCATCTCGCCCAGCGCCAGCCCGTCGGTCGTGGCATTGTCGTAATACCTGTAGGTCGTGGTGACCGCGGCGGCGCCCGAGCCGGTGATTTCCTCGATGGTCTTTTCGCCGAAGGAGTACGTGCGGGTCTTTTTTACGGTGACCTGCGCCACGCTGTTGTCGAGGTTGACCAGTTCGCGCGTCTCCACCTTGAGGTCTCCCTCGGTGGTATAAGTGAGCCGTTCGGTCTTCAGGCCGTTGCCATACGTTGCCTCCCAGTTATCGCCGTTCTGGCTGAAGACTGTTTCGATGGCCTTGCTGCCGCGCGTTTCGGTCAGGCTCAGCTTCGGATTCAACGCCGTGGAGCCGGAGGCTTCCGCAATCGTATAGGTGACCAAAGGCGTGCCGCTGACCGCATAGAAGCCGGTTCCGGTATCCAGACTTCCGACTTGGGAGGCCAAGTACACGCGGATTTCATAAGAAGTTGTCGAAAGCGTGACAATGTCCGCCAGTCCTTCGGGGACAAGGATCTGGCGCAGATTCTCCAAAGTATCACGGACGACCTCCACATCATCATCGGAAAAGGAGAGCAGGTTCAGTGCTGCTGGAGTGAATGATGCCGGCGTCAGATCATCTTCCTTGATACGCAGCAGGCCGGCAGAAAGCCCTCCGGTGACAGATCCCAGATGCATGCCGAAATCGACGCTGTTGACGCGACATCCGTCTGGAGTTCCGATTGTTTTGCCGTTTACAGCCGGGTAGAGTACGATGGTATTTTCAAGAACCTCTGTGACTTCTTCGATTTTGCCAGTCGGCGTTTCAAAGGTGCCTTCGCCATTATCCTTGATCTCTACTGTGGCGACCGTCTGCCTTTTGTCATAAGGCGCTGGGGTGCTCTTGTATTTCGCTTCCCCGCCAGCTTCAAAGCCGTCCCATTGTCCGGTTCGCAAGACAGCTTCAACTCGATACTTTCCGGGACAGATCCCATTCAATGTAATTGTCACTCCACGACCGCTGATTGCTATCGGCTCTGTCACTTCTGGCGTTGTCGTATCAACAGCTGAGATGTAGGTTCGATGAAACTTACCCTCAACTTTGGGCTGAGTGGACCTCTTCAGCGCCGCGGCGATGGTGTCCGGGTGGGAAAGAGTCTGATACAGGCCACCAAGTTCAGACCGGTAGGTCCAGCCATCTGCGCAACTGGTATCATCAAGAACAAGAGACCGGGTTATCAGTGTTTCGGTCAGGGTGCATTTTGAGTGGTTCGCATGGTTTGTGAAAATCTCATGTGTAGTATCAACCCAAGGGGTGTCGCAAGGAACCTCGTATAAAGGTGCAAATTGCTTAGCATAAGATATAAATCCATCTGGTCCGATCTCTGCCGTGCCCGTAAACCTTCCGAAGTCTCCGCCTGGCAACTGCGCATAAGCACAAGCCTCGTTGCAGTCGCCAAACTGGTGCCTGTCCGTCCAGAGGGCTCCGCTAAAATTACGTTGCTTCCATTTCCAGATTGGGCCTGCGTTCCAAGGGGCGGTCGGGTCGGAGTTATCTTGGGTATTGCCAGTCTGGCGATAGCCGGAAAAACCGACCAGATTACCGATTCCCGTGATGCTTTTATAGGAAACACTGGTATCTTTTATTTCGATGTTGCCACATTGTCCCCATCCATTGGAGACAAACAGAACTGAGGCGAAGAATAGTAAGCAGGCGGTACCGGTCATCTCTCGGCCAATTTTTTCGTTGGAACGCATTGCCGATTTTCGAACTTTCTGCGCAATTTCGGGACAGTTCATGGGCTGAAAGTAATCAGGCTGAGGGTGGCAGGGGAAATCGAAGTCGCAGCGACGTTCGGATCAGTGTCGGCGAGGAATTCGGCGAGGTTGCTCAGGCCGTCATTGTCGGGGTCGGAGGTAGGGTCGATGCCGGTGTGGCCGAAATGGGCCAGTTCCCAGGCGTCGTCGATACCGTTGCCGTCGGCATCGGTCAGCAGCGGACTGACGGTTGTCTCGAGGGAAGACTGGAGGAGGGTGAAACTGTCGACGGGGAGGTCTTCGGGAGGTTGCCAGAGGATGGCGAGGTCTTCGGGCGGAGCGGGCAGGGCGGAGATGTCCCAGGTATAGGTCAGGGCGTCGTCGCTGGCGGTGAGCGCGGGGGCGAGGGGAGTGGTACGGTTGATGAGGAGGGCGGCTTCGGGCGGGAAGAGCGGTGGGAGGGCATCGGTGAAGGCGACGCGGAGGGAAAGGGTGTCGAGGTCGGGGAGAACGGTGGCGGGGAAAAGGGTAATGTCCTCGCCACTACGCAGGAGGAGGCCGCCGGTGTCGTGGTCGGCGGGGAGGAGGACGGTATCCGGATCGGGGGCGGTGAGGTCTGCGGACCAGCCGGACCAGGTTTCCCGGGAGTCGGCGGCAGGGAGGAGAGCGGCGAGGCCGAGCACGAAAACGGGCACGGCAAACCGGTTGAGGTGGAAACAGGTGTGCATGGCCGGGGGAGAGGGTTGAACAGTTGAAAAGACGGCGTGGAAACGTGGCAGCCAAGAGAGGATTTCCGCAGGCTGGGTGGCAGAGAGATGCACTCATGATGCCGGTTAATACTCACCGGGCAAGCCCATTGTCGGGGAGGTTGGCCATTTTTTCGGCAGATACTGACCGACCAGCAGTAACGAGTTTCGGGGATATGCGGAACGAATGTCAGGGTCGGCAACCACGTGGCACGGCCGTCCTGGCCGTGGACGGTGCGCAGCACCGCACTGACCCGAGGGGAAGACACGGGCTGGAAGCCCGTGTCACGTCGATCGGACGGCTTCGCCGTCGGCGGGCGGGACGCCCGCGCCACGCGGAGGGGCAACGTTCATGGGCAGGATGCCCATGCCACTTGATGAGTCGCTTCGCTCAGGCGAAGCGGGAGAGGTAGCGGTCGGCGAGGGCGGCCGTGCCTTCGGCAAAACCGGGGGCGACGGATTGCGCCTGGGCCGTGTCCGCATGGGAACCGATCCACGCCAGAAGCAGGAGGCGGCGCATCATGACGAAGGTGTCGATTTCGGCGATCTCCGCTTTCGAAAGCGTCCGGACTTTGGCGTAGCCGCGCAGCCAGGCGTCGATGTACGCGGGAAGGTCGGGATGCGTCTCGATGAAGCTGAGCGCGGCGGCGAGATCGTAGATGAACCACGAATACCCGCAGTCGTCAAAATCGATGGCGGCGACCGTATCGTTTTTCACCAGCAGGTTGGCGGCGCGCAGGTCCGCGTGGATGAGACCGAAGCGGTTTTTGGCAAAACCGACGGCATCGGAGCGGCGGCGGAGCACGGGCAGGACGCGATTCAGGTGACGCTGGATGGTTGGAGTGACGCCGGTGCCGTTCTGCCATTGGCCCCAGTGTCCGTCGGGGCCGAGCATGGTATCAAAATCCCAGCGGAACCGGCGCATGGGACGCGAAGGTTTCCAGGCAACCACGTGGCGGTGGAGTCGGGCGGTGACTTCGCCGAGCAGTTCGAACGAGGCGAGGCGGTTGGAATCGTCCGGCTCGGTGCCTTCGACGAAGGTGAAGAGCACGCAGTTGCGCGGCTCCGGCACGCCAGGGTGCCAGACATGCTGGATGTATTCGCCGTCGAGCGCGGCGACGGGCTCGGCAGTGACCAGCGGGGTGTCGCGCCGGATGGCGAGAACCCATTCGAGTTCGGAGGCGATGTTGGCGCGCGGGTGGTAACCGGGACGGTTGATGCGAAGCACGCGCGCGGGGCCGCCAGGCGGACGGATCAGCCAGGTGGCGTTTTCCGAATAGTTGAGCAGGCTGATTGCCGAGGTGGGCGGCAGGCCGTAGAGCGGCAGCGCCTGGCGGGCGAGTTGTTCGACGCGGGCAAGCTGGTCGGCGACCGGCAGGGCGGTAAAGGCTTGCGCGGGCGTGAGGACCGCGGCGGGGGGCGGCACGGGGCGGCGTCGGGTGGTGGCGGGACGGCGGGCGATCGTGAGCATATGGCAGACGGATGGATGATCGGGTTGAGTCGGTGCGCGGCGGGCGCGTGGTGAAAAAGGTGAGCAGGTGGCGTGCCTTGGCGGCGGAGGGAGGAGCGGTGACAGGTGTGTTGCTTGCAGAGAGGGCGGCGCCTGTGGCGGCGCTCCATGTAGGGGCTTCGCTTGCGAAGCCCGCCGCCCGCCGTTTGATGCCCCGTCTTGCATTCGCGGGCGTCGCAAGCGACACCCCTGCGGTCGCAGATGCGGGCGGGACGCCCGCGCCACGTTCAGGCGGTGGCGGCGGCGACGGGAAGTGTTTTGATTGCTTCGGCGAGACCGGCTTCGAGGCGGGCAAGGATGTCGTCGCAGAGTTCCTTCGTGCAGAGGAGGCCGGGCTTGAACTGGAGGACGCGCGGGTCGAGTTGCGAGTAGATGGCCCAGAGGCCGTGTTTGTAGAGGTGCGGCATGACGAGTTTCGCGCCGTCGGGGTGGTCGAACTCGAGTCCGAAAATCACGCCGCGCTGGCGGATGCCGCTGAAGAACGGGGCGAATTTTTCGCGGATACGGTCGAGCCCGGCGCGGAGGTGGTCGGCCACGAAATGGACGTTGGCGACGGTCTCGGGACGGAGGGTGATTTCCAGTGTCTTGAGCGCGACAATACAGCCGAGCTCGGCGCCGCCGAAGGTGGAGATGTGGCCCCAGCCGTCCTCGGTGAGCCAGTGGCCGGCGCGTTCGCTGACGATGACGGCTCCGATCGGGTAAATGCCGCCGCCGAGGCCCTTGCTGGTGACGATGATGTCGGGCGTGACACCGTACGTGCTGATGCCCCAGAGCTGGCCGCAGCGCATGAGGCCGGTCTGCACCTCGTCGGCGACGTAGAGGGAGCCGTATTTCTGGCAGAGTTTTTTGACGCCGGGCAGGTAACCGTCGTCGGGGAGCGGGAAACCGTAGGTGGCGGGAATGGTTTCCATGATGACGCAGGCGGCATCGCCGGCACGCAGGGCGGCTTCCATGGCGTCGAGGTCGTTGAAGGGCACCTTGACGAATTCGCGCGGGTCGCCCTCGCTGAGAAACTGTTTGGCGTAGCGTTCGTTGGCGGTGCCGAGCGCGAGGCCGGTGTGGCCGTGATAGGCCCGGATGACGGAGACGATTTTTTTGCGCCGGGTGGCGTAGCGGGCACACTTGAGGCCGATGTCGATGGCCTCGCCGCCACCGCTGGAAAGGATGGCGTAGTGCATGCCGGCGGGCGCGGTCTCGACGAGTTTCCTGGCGAGCGCGGCCCGGGTAATCGCGGGGAAATGATGGTTGCCGATGTCGAAATGGTCGAGCGCCTCCTTGAGCGTGGCGACGATCTCGGGGTTGCGATGGCCGAGGTTGAAGGTGCCGCCGTTGAGGTGCAGATCGATGAGCCGGTGGCCGGTCATGTCGTATATATGGTAGCCTTCGCGGCGTCCCATGATGAAATCGACGCCATCGCGCTGCCAGGCCTGGACCTTGTGCGGATTCCAGTAACGGACGGAGTCGCGCTGGACGGCTGTTTTGTCGGCGTGGACAAGTGATTCGATGAGTGGAGACATAGGATTTGTGGTTGGTGGTTTGGAGTTGGAAGTTGGTAGTTTGTAGTCGGTATTCGGTTACTCAGGAGGGATGCTGGTTTTTCAGGTGGTGAGGGCGGAGAGGGTTTCGGTGGTGGTGAGGACCTGGCAGTAGAGGTTGTTGATGATGGTGAGTTCCTGGCGGTGGAGCTCGTCGGTGGCGGCGGCGCAGGCGTCGTCGACGACCACGACATCGAAACTTTCGTCGGCGAGGCTGCGCACGGTGCAGGAGACGCACTGGTCGGTGAAAATACCGGCGACGACAACGTGGCGGATGCCGAGATTGGCGAGCAGGAGGCGGAGGCGGGTGCCGGTGAGCGCGCTGTCGGTGGTCTTGCCGAGAACGGGTTCGCCAGGCAGCGGTGCGACTTCCGGAAGGATTTCCGCGCCCGGGCTGCCGGGCGGAAAATGGAGATTGTTGAAACCGGGCCGGGCGTGGCTGAGCGAGCGGCCACGGCCGTCGGCGGTGAGACTGACGATGCGGACGTAAAGGATGTGGCGGGAGGCGACGGGATCGGCCCGGAAGCGGTCGAGCAAGCGGCGGGTATTGGGGAGAACGGTGCTGGCCATGCGCTCGCGGTAAGGCGTCCAGCGTTGATAGTCGGCGCGGAGGACGGCATCGGCGTCGGCGGGCGGCGGCGCGGGATCGTAGAAACCGCGTTGCAGGTCGATCAGCAGAAGGGCGGTGCAGGCGAAGGGCAGGCGGATTTCCGGCAGATCGTCGGCGGGGAGCGTGGCGTAATAGAACGAGCGATACGCGGTGCGCCAGGTGGAGGGAGGCGAGGACATGGATAATTACGAATTACAAATGACGAATGACGAATTGTCGGGTAGCGGTTGCATGGTGCGTTGCGGATTCGGAAAATTCGTCATTCGTCATTCAGAGTCACGCGGTGAGGGCGGCGGGGGATTCGGGGAGGATCTGGCCGCCGTCCACGACGAGGGCGTGGCCGGTGATGAAACCGGCTTCGGGTGAGGCGAGGAAGGCGGCGGCGTGGCCGATGTCGTCCACGGTGCCGAGTTTGCCGAGCGGGATGCAGGCGGCGGTGGCGTTGATGTAATCTTCGCCCAGGCCGGCGAGACCTTCGGTGAAGATGTTGCCGGGGAGGACGGCGTTGACAGTGATGCGGTCGCGCGCCAGTTCGATGGCGGCGGTGCGGAGAAAGCCGAGTTGCGCGGCCTTGGTGGCGCCGTAGTGCGACCAGCCCGGGAAGCCGGTGATCGGCCCGGTGATCGAGGAGGTGATGACAATGCGCGGCGCGGCGCTTTTTTTGAGGTGCGGGACGGCGAGTTGCACGCAGGTGAACAGGCTGCGGACGTTGGTGGCGAAGAGGTCGTCCCAGGCGGCGTCGGTGAGTTCGGAGAGCTTCGCGGCGGGGAAGGCGCCAGCGTTGGCGCAGAGGATGTCGAGCCCGCCGTGGAGGCGGACGGCCTCGGCGACGAGAGCCTCGATCTGGTCGCGGCGGGTGACGTCGGTGCGGAAGAAGGTGGCGCTGCCGCCGCTGCCGGGCGGGATGAGGGCGCGCAGCCCGGCGGCGGTCGCTTCGCCTTCGTCGGCGCTGCGGGCGGCGAGAAGAACGCGCGCGCCTTTTTGCACGAAGACGCGGGCGATGCCTTTGCCGATGCCCTTGCTGGCGCCGGTGACGATGACGGATTTGCCCTGGAGTGAGGATGGCATGGGACGTTACGATTTCGGACTGGTGATTTTCGAATGCGGACTGCTGCGATGCACGGGGAGGGAAGGGGCTCGGTGGATCAGTGGGCGGCGGCGGCCTGGCGGTTTTTGCGGGTGGTCCAGCGGATGAGCGCGAAGAGCAGGACGACGAGCGCGATGGCAACGGCGACGGAGATCGCGCCGACGGCCGGGACGATGGGCTGGTAGCCGCTGGTCATGCGGGCGTAGAGCCATTCGGGCAGGGCGCTGTCCGGGCCGGTCGTGTAGAGCGAGAGGGCGAAGTTGCCCCACGAAAGCAGGATCGCGAAGCAGGCGGCGGAGACCATGCCGGGCGCGAGGAGCGGCAGCGTGATCAGGCGCAGGATCTGGCCGCGGGTGGCGCCCATGTCGCGGGCGGCCTCCTCGAGCGAGTCGTCGAGCCCGTAGGCCTGGATCGACATGATGAGTGTGGTGATCGGCGCGATCCAGACGGTGTGCGAGATGACGGCGGTCCACCACGACGGGGTGATGTCGAGAAAGTTGAACCACATGAGAAGCGCGAGCCCGAGCACGGATTGCGGGAAGAACAGCGGCAGAAGGACGAGGCGCTGGAACGTCTTGCGTCCGCGCCAGACGTAACGGGCGTAGGCGAGGGCGGCGAAAAATCCGATGGCGAGCGAACAGACGGTGGTGAGACCGGCGATTTTCAGGCTGATGCCGACGAACTCCGCGACCTGCGGGGAATGGATGGCGGCATCATACCATTTGAGCGTGAGATCATCGACCGGATACGGGAAAGCGAAGTAACGCTTTTTCGAGAGCGAGGCGACGATGATGCAGAAGAGGGGAAAATAAAAGAGGAGCAGGATGAGGCCCGCGTAGAGGCTGAAGCCGGCTTTTTGTGTGCGGGAGACGATCATGGCGGGCTGGAAGTTTGAAGTTGGTAATTCGTAGTTGGTCTACGGATATGCGACGGGAGGGCCTCAGGAGTCGCGTTTCTTGCCGAGGAGTTTTTCGAGGTCGAAGCGGCCAAGGGCGAAAAAGACGAGGACGGTCGTGAGCGCGATGAGGAGCGTCGAGAGGGCGGAGCCGAGCGGCCAGTTCTGGCCGTAGGTGAATTCGGTCTCGATGTCGGCGGCGATCGTGACGACTTTCTGGCCGCCGAGGATTTTGGCTTCGGTGATCGCGCCGACGGAGAGGACGAACACGAGGAGCGAACCGATGAGAATGCCGGGCATGGAGAGCGGCAGATCGATCTTGCGAAACACCTGCCAACGGCTCGCGCCAAGATCGAATGCCGCCTCGCGCACCTGGTCGGGCACCATCTTCACGCCAAGGGCGAGCGGGAAGAGCATGAAGGGAAGATAAACGTACACCATGCCGAGCACGATCACGGGGACGTTGTAGAGCAGGGAATCCATCTGGATGCCGAAGCGGCCGAGTATGCCCCCGACGACGCCGTTTTTCATGAAGCCGATGACCCAGCCGAAGAGGCGCACGTTTTCCGAAACGAAAAGCGAGGAGGCGATGGCGTAGGTGATGAACGTGGCGCCGCCGCGGAAAATCTTGGCGAGCGCGAAGGCCAGCGGATAACAGATGACGAGAAGGATCGCGACGGTGAGCGTGGCGAGGCCGACCGACCAGAGGATGGATTTGTAGTAGGTCTGGCCGAAAATCGTCCGGTAGTTTTCCAGCGTGGGCCACTGGAGGAGACTGAACGTTCTGGACGGCATGAGGCCGAACCAGACGACGCAGAGGAGCGGCACGACGAAACCGAAGAGCATCAGCAGCACGAACGGCAGCGAGGAGAGCGCGCCGAAGGCGCCGGGTGTGGTGCGCAGGCGGGCAAGGAGGCGCGGGAGAAGCGGGTTGGCGTCGATGTAGCGGAGCGCGGGATCGTCGGGCGACCAGGGGAGGGCGGGGAAGGGGATGGAGAGGGCGCACGGGCTGGAAGCCCGTGTTACTTCATGGGCAGGATGCCCATGCCACGTTGCGGGCGGGACGCCGGCGGCACACGGAGAGGCAACGCCCACGGGCAAGGATGCCCGTGCCACGTCGGATGCGGGCGGGACGCCCGCGCCACTGCCGGCGGGGGCGGGGACGGAATCGGGCGTCGTGGCGGCGTTTTCGGAAATCATGATTCGAGGAGCTGGCTGTCCTGGAGTTCCCAGCCGAGCCGGTGGTCGGAGGCCGTCGGGTCGGGGCGGTCTTCGCGCAGGCGCTCGACGGTGAG
Source organism: Opitutaceae bacterium TAV5 (assembly GCA_000242935.3). Lineage (NCBI taxonomy): Bacteria > Pseudomonadati > Verrucomicrobiota > Opitutia > Opitutales > Opitutaceae > Opitutaceae bacterium TAV5. Next base: position 6,392,803 of record CP007053.1, on the reverse strand, counting down.
CGTGCAGCCGGGCGCGGCTTCGACGTGGTACTGGATACGTGACCCGAGCGAAAACTCGTTGACGATGCGCACCGGGATGGCGTTGCCGGCCGTCTCGCCCGGTTTGAGAAAGCGGAGCGATTCGGGGCGGATGAGGAGCTTGCGCGGCTGCGCGGCGGCGAGCGGCGCGGGCAGCGTGAGCGGGAGAGCGCGGCGGCCGGTGTCCCATTCGCCGGCGGCGGTGCCGTCGCGACCGGTGACGGGGAGGAGGTTGACCTCGCCCATGAACTCGGCGACGAAGGCGTTGCGCGGGGCGGCGTAGATTTCGTCGGGCGTACCGATCTGTTCGATACGGCCGGCGCGGAGGATGGCCACGCGGTCGCTCATGACCATGGCTTCCTCGAGCGAGTGGGTGACATAGCAGAACGTCTTGCCGGTGCGGCGCTGGATGTCTTTCAGCTCCTTTTGCAGCATCTTGCGCAGGCGGGCGTCGATGGCGGAGAGCGGTTCGTCGAAGAAGAGGATTTCGGGATCGTACGCGAGGGCGCGGGCGAGGGCCACGCGCTGGCGTTCGCCGCCGGAGCACTGCATGACGTTCTTGTCGTAATAATGGTTGGGATCGAGGTGGAGCTGGGTGAGGAGTTCCCAGGCGCGGGTGCGGCGCTCGCCGGAGGCGACGCCGGCGATGGTGAGCGGGAACTCGACGTTGCGGCCCACGCTCATGTGCGGGAAGAGCGCGAGCGACTGGAACACCATGCAGGTGGGGCGGCGGTTGGGCGGCAGGTCGTTGATGACGCGTCCGCGCAGGAGGAGGTCGCCGGAGGTGGGTTTTTCCATGCCGACGAGCATGCGCAGGAGCGTGGTCTTGCCGCTGCCGCTCGGGCCGACGAGCGTGAAGAACTCGCCCTCGCGGATACGGAAGCTCACGTCGTTGACGGCAGTGAAGGCGCCGAAGCGTTTGGTGATGCCGGCGGCTTCGAGGATGGCATCGCGGACGCCGGGCGTGTCGGCGGCAGGAGCGGCAGGGCGGGAAGCGGGGGCAACGTCGGGTGCTGTGAGCGGTGCTACCATGTGGTGATTTTCGGTTTCCGGTTGATGACTTGCGATTGGCGGCCCCGGCGGCCGGGATGCCCGGGAGACGGCATGCAGGAGGCATGCCGCCACGGTTTTCGACCCGGCATGCACTTTTCCGTCAGGAAAAGCAGAGGCATGCCGCTACGTAATGGTTGTCCGGATTCAGCTGCGGGTGCGCTTGGCTTCGTTGTAGATCGAGGTGAGCAGGTCGTTGTCGGGCACGACCTGGTAATCGACGCTGCGGTTCATCTCCTCTTCGAGGCTGTCCCACTGGATGGCATCGAGTTCCTGTTTGCTGAACTTGGCAAAAACTTCGGGCTGCGCCATCTGCGAGACCGGATTGAAGGTGCCTTCGGCAAAGGCGACGGCTTTGCAAATATCGGGTTTTTGCACGAATTCGAGGAAGTCGGCGGCGCGCGGGCTGAGATCCGGATTGTTGACGAGCGAGGTGAGCTCGAACCACTGCATGGCGCCCTTGCCGTCGACCGGGCCGCGGAGCGGGGAGATGCCGCGCACTTCGGAAAATCCTTCGTGGCGGGCGGTGGACGCGGTGTAGGTGCCGCCGGAGAAGTAGCAATCGATGTCGCCGTTGACGAGGGCCTGGTTGAGTTGCACGAGGTCGCCGGAGATCATCTTCGCGTTGGTGAAGAGTTGTTGTGCGGTCTTGCGGTAGAGCTCGATTTCCTCGGGCGTGTGCACCTTGAACGGGCTGAAGCCGGCGGTGAAGCAGAGGTGCATCACGTTCCAGTTGTCGTAGGCGAGGATGCCGTAGCGGTTTTTCAGTTTCGGATCGAGGAACATCGGAAAACCTCCGTCCTCGGCGGCGGCGCGGGAGATTTTTTTGGTGTTCACGACAAAAGAGAACGGGCCGAAACGCTGGATCATGCCGAGCAGGTCCTTGCCGTCGGGCGAAAGGGCGAAGGGGTTGATGCCGGTCTTCTTGTCGTAGAACCAGGGGAGCATTTTTTCCAGGTGCGGTTCGAAGCGCGCCTGGTTGAGGGGAACGATGAGCTTTTCGGGCCACATTTGTTCGCGAGCCCAGCACTGGTTGAGATTGATGAGATCCCAGACCTTGAGTTCGCCGGCGCGGAGCTTGTTGATCATGCTCGGGTCGTCGGTGCCGGATTCGGCCTTGAGCTTGATGCCACGGAAGGCCTTGCGGAAGGGGCCGAGCACTTCCTCGGTGTTGTAGCCTTCCCAGCAGAGGATGTTGAGTTCGTCGGCGCGCTTGCCGCCGCTCTGGGCGAAGGCGCGGGAGGAAAAGGAAGGGGAGAGGGCGAGCCCGGCGGCGAGACCTCCTGCGAGTTTCATGAAATCACGACGGTTGAGATGGCGTGCGGTGGTGGTGCTCATAGGTGAATGACGTTTTTTTCGTGTCACCTTGAACCAGCAGGCATGATACCAGCTTCGGAAGGGTCACAGCTATCCTGTCCATAGATGCCATCTATTTTATACGATTCGGTCGAACTGCGTCATCTGCTCTACTTCCGGGCGGTGGCGGAAGCGGGGAGTTTCACGCGGGCGGCGGCGGTGATGGGGCTGCGCCAGCCGACGCTCTCGCAGCAGATCCAGCAACTCGAGGGGAAGCTGGGGGCGCCGCTCTTTCATCGGGCGCGGCGCATGTGCCGGCTGACGCCCGCCGGCGAGATGCTGCTGCCGTATGCGCGGCGGGTGCTGGGCGAGATGGAAAACCTGCGTCAGTCTCTCGACGACCTGAGCGGGTTGAAACGCGGCTCGCTGACGGTGGCGGCGCTGCCGGTGCTCTCGCACCGGGTGATGCCGGCGGCGGTGGCGCGGTTTCATACGGAGCACCCGGAGATCCGCGTGCGGTTGCTGGAGCTGTCGGTCGACGACATGGAAGCGGCGCTCGTGCAGGGCACGGTGGAGATGGGCATCGGCTACATGCCCACGGGGGAGCGCAGCTTGCGGGCGCAGTTGCTGTTTCAGGAAGAACTGGTGGCGGTGGTGCGTGCGGACGATCCGCTGGCGGGCCGCGAGACGGTGCCGCTGGAGGAAGTGTTGCGGCGTCCGTTGCTGGCGTTGCCGCCGGGACACGGCACGCGGACCCTGACGCTCAACGCATGCGCGGTGGCGCGGCGGGTGCCGCGGTTTGCGATGGAGATCGGTTCGGTGGAGGTGCTGCTGCGCACCGTGAGCGAATGCGGCGGGCCGGGTCTGGTGCCGTCATCGGCCTTGTGGGGGCGCGGCCGGGAACTGGCGGGTTGCGTGGTGGTGCGGATCGTGCGTCCGGTGCTGAAGCGGCAGGTGGGTTTCCTGAACCTGCACGGCGTGCACACGCGGCCGGCGGCGGAGGCGTTTGTGCCGATCGTGCGCGAGGTGGTGAAGGCGGCGGAGCGGGGCGCGCGGAAGAACGAGCGGAAGGAGTAACCCGCCTGCTTCATACGGAATCCGGACGGCGGCAGAACTGCCTGTAGCTGCGAACGTATACCTGTGTCCCGAAGGTTGTTGATTTTACACAAAGATCGCAAAGGTCGCGAAGGAGATAGCTGGGCTCTTTGCGGCCTTTGTGTAAAAATCCGGAAGCTTTGGGCCTTTGGTATTACGTTCGCAGCTACGATGCAGGCGCTTCCGCGTATGAACCAGGCAGGGTAGCGGAAGGCCGGAGAGGCGGGGAGGGCAGCCGCGATTTCAGATTTCAGGGGGCCGGAATTTCAGAGCGTCGGGCCCTGGTCGGGGAGGGAGCGGGACACGAGTGCGAGGGCGGCCGGGAGAAGTTTTTGCGCAATGGCGGCGTGGCCGGCGGCATCGGGGTGGACGCCATCGGCGGTAAGCGATTCGGGGGCGATGAGGTTGTTGAGCGAGGCGAAGGATGCGTCGAGTTTTCCGGCGAGTTTCCGGTACGCGGTTTCGAGAGCGTTGATGTTGGCTTCGCGTTCGTTGGCGATGGGTTTCGAGGGGCCGAGCGCGGACTTGTTGATATTGGTCGGGGCGACGATGAGCACGGGCAGCGCGTCGCCGTAAACGGCGCGGGCACGTTCGACCATCCGGGTGAGGTTGGCGACGGCATTGGGCACGCAGTTGCCGGACGTGTCGCGGGCATCGTTGGCGCCGAGGGCGATGACGAGCGCGTCGATGTGGCGATGGCGGGCGAGGACGGTGTCGAATTCGCCGAGGCTGTCGGTGGGACGGCCGCCCTTGCCTTCGTTGACGAGGCGGAGTTTGCCGGCGGCTGCGGGCGCGGCGTTGATGCGGTTGAGCCACATCGCGCCGGGATTGCTGGTGGCGAGCGACTGCCCTTGGGTGATCGAGTCGCCGAAGACAAGGACGACGGCAGGTTGCGATGATGTTGCGGGGCTGTCGGTGGCCGCGGCAGCGCCGGTGTGCGGAACGAAGGGAAGCATGGCGAGAAAGAGAGCCGGAAGGGAACGGCGGCGAAGGAGATGCATGGCGGGCAATGGGCGCAGAAGACGGGCAGGGAAGGCCAGAAAAAAGCGAGGAAAGCCCTGTCTGCTTCCGATCCGGATTGTGGCCATGGTGAGGTGGCAGAACGACGAAAACGATGATCGGATTCCGGTCAGAGGGCGCGTGTGCTTTCGCGTTCGACGAGACGGCCGTCAAGATCGATACGGGTGTCGAGAGGGAGGGGCTCGAGCCCGCGGATGAGACGGTAAACCTGGCGGGCGGCCTCGTAACCGAGAGTGCGGTTGGGGATGTCGATTACGGTGACGGGCGGCTGGAGGAAGGCGGTTTCCGGATAATCGTCGCACGAAATCACGGACAGGTCGCGCGGGACATGGATGCCGATCCGGGAAACACCGTGTAACAGTCCCACAACTACCGGGTGGTCCATGACGAAGACGGCGGTCATGCGCGGATTCTCCCGGACAAGATTTTGGATGGCATCGCTGCCGAATTGCAGGCCGGTCTTGTCGGTGCCTTCGCGGGCGACGCGTTTTTCATCGAAGGCGATGCCCGCCTCTTCCAGCGCGCGCCGGTAGCCCGCGAATCGCGCCTGGCCGGATACGCCGGCGGGCGGGCTGACGAGCACGCCGATCTCGCGGTGGCCCCTGTCGATCAGGTGGCGGGTGGCGCGGTAGCCGACTTCGTCGTTATTGACGGTGATGACGTTGTCGCGATGCGCGGGCGTGGTGCTGAGGAGGGCGCAGTGGGGAAAGCCTTCGGCCTCGAGCCGGGAGAAGTAGTGGCTCTCGTCGTTGGAGCGAAGGATGACGGCGCCGTCGATGGAGCGGCGGCGCAGCTCGCGGACGATGTCGCAGGCGTTGAGCCGGTCGATGGTGTCGGCGTAGATGCTCATTTCGAGGCCCTCCTCCTGCACGTATTGGGCGACGCCTTCCATGACGGTCGAGAGAAAGAGGCCGAAGTCGAGCGTATGGCCGGGGTATTGCTGGATGAGGACGCAGATGTTGGGCACCTTGCGGCTGACGACGCGGGGTTTGAAATTCCGCCTGGCGGCGAGGTCGCGGACTTTTTTGCGGAGTTCCGCGCTGATCTCCGCCGATCCGCGCAGCGCCTTGCTGATGGTGGCGACGGAGACGCCGAGTTCGTCGCCGAGACTGTAAACGGTGGTGCGCCTGGGTTTGCGTGGCATGGGAGGGAAGTCTGACGGGGAGGCGAGGTCAGCGGCGTCCGCCAAATTGCCGGACGATGTCCGCCGGAGTCCGCACAAGTATGGTGCTCACATCGCACTCCCGCAGCGCAAGGCTGAGCAGGGTTGGATCCGCCCCGCGAATGTGCTTGTCGGAGGTCAGCAACAACGCGCAGTTGGCGAGAGCTGCTTCCGCCAAAATGCAGGAATCGTTGATTTCGTGTTCGGGGATCAGTCCTTGGCCGCGGAGTTTGTCTGCGGTGTTTTTGATGATTCCGTGTCCCACCGGGATAAAATCGAGCGGACGGAATTTCCAGACCCGGACCAGGCTCTGCATGACGGTGTTTGCCAGTGTCCTGTCCTTTTCGGTGTCTCCGTGCAGAGAGATGAAATCGAGTTCGTCAACGACGGTCGGCACTACGACAAACTCAACTCCCGGAACCCTCTTGCGGAAAATGGCCACTGCATCGTGCGCCTTGTCCCTGGGCACGGCGAGGTCCATGAGAAGGTTGGTGTCAACGGCGACGAGCGTGGACCGTGCGGGCATCTGTGGAGGGAGGGAGGCTTCCGTAGATAATGCTCATGGCGCGCGCACGATGCGCCTGACGTTGTTCATCTGTCAGGAGGTTTGCGCGCGCCCGGTATTTTGCCGCGAGAAGCGCCCCTTGCGAGGGAACTTCTTTTTCGGACTGGGCAGGCTTGCGTGCGGACATGCGAGTAAAGTCTCCGCTCATAGGAGGGGCGTCAAGCGGTTTGCCGGAATCAACCACGATGTTTCTTGGCCAGGCGGCGGCGGATCTGCTCACGATGGGTTCCTTTTTTCTTCGTCAATTTTGCCGCGCCAAACACCCCCCGCATTCCTGTAAACGACTTTCGCTGTTCGCCGAGTGTTTCAACGTAGCGCTGGTTGTCGGCTTCAATGATGACACTTTCGCCTTTGTCCGCGGCTTTGCGTGCGCTTTTGAAGCTGCGCTGGAACTCTGTCAGGGGCGTGTTTATGCACAAATCTGATAATCTGATTCGAGAGGGTGTCAAGGGATGTGAATCCCGGTGGCAGTGTGATATCATTCAAGCAGGTTGATAAGGGCGTATTGGGATTTAATTCCGTGGAGTTCGACAGAGACGCTGGGTTCGTCGCCGAGACTGTAAACAGTAGTAATCCTGGATTTACGAGGCATGGGTGGAGAAGTGGTGTCGCGAGGCTCAGATCATCATCAGCGCCGTGGTAATTTTGTCGGGAAACAATTCGTGAAGGTCTTTATAGCGCACCCCCATAGTGTCGCGTCGGAGTGGATGGGCTTGTCCGGTGAGGTTCATCGATTGTTCAGTGGAACCAATTCCGTTCAGATTCTGGCCGCTCATGGGTCAACGCTATACCATCCCGGGGCATTGTTGGTCAAATGGGACGACCGAGTCTGTGTTTGATAAGTGGATGTGCCATTCGACAATGTAATAGTGTTCTCTGATATAACCCCCCCGTAGCCAGGCTCGATCTTGGCATATTCCCCGGGACTGCTCACCTGATCCTGTAAGTGCCTTATGAACTGTGCCCCGCCCGGCGTTCCACCACTGCCGCCTTTGATTCCATTACCATAAATCGTGTTATTTATAAAATACAAAGGCCTGTTTTCAAAACCCCATGTCGGGTTTCTATAGATCAGGATCGCGGCGCCGTCATTGGTATGGAGGGTGCAATTGCTAACGGTGATGTTTTTGTTTGCGCTTTCGAAATCGATGGCAACCCCGTCGGGGCTGAGTTTGGTGGGGTCGGATGGGTCGGCGGCCCGGAAAGTATAGGCTATGCCGCAGTTATCAATGATCAGATCACGGACATTGCCCAGGTAAATCGCGCAGGAACCCGCCGGCCTGTAGCCTTTGCAGGTTCTCCAAATGGAGCAATCGGCGATCAGGCCTCCGTTGGTGGTGTCCGTGATCCCGATGGCGCCTCCATTCATTTCGGACAGGTTCGAGTTTATTATCGTGCTATTGTAGCAGCGGGTCAGTTTTATGCCGGTTTGGGATTGGGAGAAATTGCAATGCGATATTTGAACATCATTGATCCTCCGTCCGGACATTGCCTGGAACTTAACGCCGGCATGGCTTAAATGTGAAAAATTGCATGCATGGATATAAAAAAAGTCTTGGACGGCTGTAATATTGGAAGGATGATAACAGTGAAGCCCGATCTCGGCATTTCTGAACGACAAATTATCGAATTTCCAATAATTGACGCTGGGGGCGATGTCTACAATACACGCAAGCATTTGGTCGCCTGCTGCGGAATATTCATTCTCAGGGATACCTGTGCCATCGAGGATCGGTTTGCTTCCAGTGTCGTATGATGTGACTGTAATTAATCCAGTGGTTGAGTTTGTGCCCGAGCTGGAAATTTTCCATGCGTGTCCAGCGAACGTTTCTCCTGCTTTGAACTTGATCGTGTCACCGGGACTGAACGTCATGGTCGACAATTTATACAACGTTCGGAAAGGCGTTAGCGTGCTTGTTCCTGAAAAGGAATCGTCTCCGCTCAGGCTACTTACGTAATATGTGGCGGCATCGGCGTGGCTTCGCGCAAAGACGTTCAATAAAGCCAATAATATGCATAAAAATAGTCTGTTCATAATTTTTTAATTTTTTATTCCTTCAAAGGAAAGGGAATACGCTCTACGATAAAGTTTCCGATCTCGGTGAAATGCGGCTTATCCTGAGCCGTGAACATGTAATCCGGGTGAATGAAAGGCAGGAGTCCCCTTTCCTGAAGGGTTATGCCCCGGGAGTTCGACCTTGTTCGTGGGAGATTCCTGGTCGGGCAGGTAAGCGCCTTCCGCTTTCAGGCGTTCACGAAGACGATTCGTGTCCACCGCATGTACGTCTGAATCGTGGTTATTCGCGGCCAAAGCGGCAGCGAGGCCCGCAGCCTCTCCCATCACCAGACACACGGGCATCACACGGATGCTGCCTTGCACGGGACGGTCCGCCGAAACGCAGCGGCCTGCCACGAGAACGTTGCGCAATCCTTTGGGCGTCAGGCAACGATAGGGGATACCGTGCGACTCGCCGGGACCGTAGTGGGGAAATCGTTGCTTGGTTTTCGCGTCCTTGGGCCGAGCTCGGATTTCGTCAAGCGAGGCGTGAATGTCGATGAAGTAGCAGTTGCGGGCAATTTCGTCGGGGAAGGTGCGGCGTTCCAGCCAGTCGTCCACAGTAAGCAGGTAGTCGCCTACAATACGACGGGTTTCACGAACGCCAACTTGTGTACCGGTGCTTACCAGAAAAGCATCACCATAGATTTCGGGCTGAAATTCGGCGAGGGCGCGGCGAAAGGCTTCGGCGATGCGACGCCCCTTGATGGCGGCGCGCGAGAGAGAAACGGGATCGGTGTTGTCCACACCAACGTGTCCCGCATTAAAGCCGAAGGTGCCGGGGCCGATTTTGATCTGGAGGCAGTGGGTATCCTCAATTTCTGGATACTTGCCGGAGGCGATGATCTCTTTGATGAGGAGAACAAGCGCGGGATCGCCACGTTCAGTGAGGAAACGTTTGTAGGCTGTTTCGTTAACGTTGCTGAGAATGAAGCAAAGGGAGCCTGGCTGAAGTTCTCCGCGGGCATCGCCCTTGAGGACGGGTGCCCCGGCCCAGGCGGCAAGATCGCCGTCGCCAGTGCAGTCGATATAGACACGGGCTTTCAGCCGGCGCAGACCGCTTTTGCCGGCCACCAGAATGCTGGTGACAGTGGTGTTGTCGGGGGTGTCAACCGCAGCGAGAAAGGTTTGGAAACGGATATCGGCACCATATCCGGAGACGAGATCATCGTAAACGCGCTTCACGTGCTCGAAATTGATGGGCGTCCAGCCGAAATACAGGGGTTGTACGTGATCCATTCCAATGCGGGAGCCGTTGATGATCTTTTCGGCAAGACCGCGGTAGATGATCTCTTTTTTGTCGGTCAGCGGAGCCCAGATGGGCACAAGTCCTGTGGTGCTACAACCGCCTAGCGCCTGAGTTTGTTCGACAAGGAGGGTGCGGGCTCCTTCGCGGGCGGCGGCAGCAGCGGCTGTGCAGCCGGCGGGGCCTCCGCCGACTACGATGACATCCCAGCCGTCTTCAGAGGGGAGCGTGGCAAGATCAGGTTTGTGAATCATAAGGTGTTGTTGATTTCTTTCTTTCGGGAACGCCGCTGTTCCGCGGCTTCATTTGTCGTATTGGGGGTCGCCACCAAGGACGTAAGTCGTTTCGTCGGCTGGCATATATTTGGGTGTGTCGCGCCGGATATCGGCGTAGAGGAGAGTGCTTACTTTTTCGCGGGTAACGTTGCCGGCCAAACGGACAACGCTGATTTTCCCGGAATGGGGTTTCGGGGTTTTTTTAAGGGAGTCTTTCGATCCGGAGATGGCATCACCGTCGAGCCATTGCGCTGTCGAGCAGGTCGCCAGAATCTGGCGGGAGGGTTGCGTGATGGAGGTGACGGGCTTTTGGGAAATGAATGCATTGAAACCGTATATCCAATGCGTCTCTTTCCCGTTTTTATCGAATGTTCCCGGACAATCGAGGAAATGGATTCTTTGCGCGCTGTCTTTGATGGAAACGTTGAAGTAGTTGATGAGATCGCTGTGGGCATAGGAACCGGCCGTGTTTGGGAATACGCCTTTGTGCTCCTCGGCATAGAGTTGGGTCGCGATGGCATATTGGCGAATCGTGGCGGAGCATTTGGTGTCGCGGGCCGATTGTCTGACTCGCGCAACCGTCGGTATCAGAATTGCAGCTAAAATTCCGATGATGACGATGACCGTGAGCAGTTCGATCAGGGTAAAGGCGGAAGCGATGCGGCGGGCTTCACGTGAAGCCCTTGCCGGAGACGTCGTTTCGCTCTGTCTCCGGCAAGTAAAAATCCATCGCGGCTCGGTCAGGGTAAACGTTTTGTTGCCGGGATGATTCATGGTTTGGGGAGGGGGGGAGTCAGGGTTTGGCGGATGGGAAATGTATCTCGATTTTGCCTCCATGGGGAAGTGGAATGCGGTGGCGGTTGCCGTTTGACTGGATACCGGCAAGGGGTTGCTCGCGGTTGTCGAGTCGAAGGGTTGAGGGGGGGGCCGGCGCGTGGATTTCCAACTCGAAGGGATTTGGGTTTTCCATGTCGAGGGACAACTGACGTGCGGCGTGATCGTAACGGGATTTGACGAAGCGGGCGGGTTCCCAGCCGACGAGGTAAACCCCGGTTTCGTGGGCGGTGTAGGTGCCGAACATGCCGGATGCGTAATAGGGCGTGTGTTTTTGTTTGAGGTGGGCGAGCCAGGTTTCGAGGTCGTTTTTCAGGGCGTCGGCAGGCCAGTCGGTGAGCCAGGCGCGGTTGGCGATGTGGGCGGCGCTCCGACTCTGGTTGTAAGCCATTTCCCGCCAGCCGCTGAATTGTTTGTCCATGAAGTCGCGTTGGAAGTGGGTGAAAAATTCGGGGCCGAGAATGTTCAGGTAAAAGTCGTACATCTCGGGCATTTCGCCAGTCCATGTCAGGCACATGGCGATGTGATCGAGGCCGCCGGTGTGTTTGGGCGAGGCGCGCTCAATGGCGGGTCCGTCCTCGGCGAAACCAACACCAAAGAGGCGCGGGTATTTGGTTTCCGGATCGAGATAACGGGGGAAATTGAAGCGGAGGGCGGTGGCGGCGGCAATCTTGGTCTGGAGGTAGGCGATGCGGGCGGCGTCGTCTGTCTGGCCGAGGACTTGCGCCATGCGGTGCATGGCGGCAACGCCGGCATAGGCGATGGTATCCATGTCAATGGAGCCGTATTTGACGGCTTCGCGGGAGGTGGTAGCGGGGATGGCCCAGTCGTTGAGGATTTCGAAGATGCGAAGTGTTTCCATCATTCGTGGCCAGAGGCGGCGGACGGTTGCCCAGTCGCCGGAATAGAGGGCGTAGAGATAAGTTGAATACGCCGCTTGGCCGACGTTGGAATTGGGGTCGCCAAACATGACGGGGAGGGTGGAACGGTCGAGCCAGCCCCGAAGTTGATAGGGTTCCTGGGTGAAGAGTTCGCGGCGGAGTATCCAGGAGGAGGGGGCATACATGCGCTCGACGTTGAGGTGCGCGAGATCGAGGAGGGACTGGAGGGCTTGGGGTTGGTGGAAGCTGCCGCCGATGATGCCCTGTGTCCATCTGTCCTGGTAGGCAAGGATCCAGGGGTGGTTGGTGGAGCGAGTGGCAAGCGGGGGGTGTATTTTGGCGGTGATGGCGTCATTCATGGACTGGTAGGTGTCCGAGAATTCCGCGCGTTGCGGCCAGGCGGCATGGCGGGCGGGGATGCGGGGGAGAGTGTAGTCGAGCGTGGCGCCATCGAGCCAGCGGAAGGGGCCGATGGGGGTTTTGAGGTTGGTCTCGGCGCTAGTGCCGGAGTCGGCGGGAATGCCCTGCCATTGGAGGGAATCGCGTGCCCAGCTGTAGATGGGGGGGAGGGGGGCATAGTCGGTGGTTTGCCAGGCGGGGTTGCCCCAGCGTTCGTAACGGAATTCGTTGCGGATGCGCACGGCGTCGTCCTCGACAAGATAGTATTCGCGGCAATCGACGGGGTAGGTGCGGAGCATCCGGGCAACTTGTCGTGCCCGGTTGGATACGGACTCGGGTTTCCAGCCTTCGTTGAGGAGTCCGTGGAAGGCGCTGGAAAAACCCCAGCGGGCCGGGGGGAGGCGCAGGGAGGAGGAGGTCCATTCAATGGGCGCGGAGGTGTCTGCGGTGAGCAGAAGCGCCACGGCCTTGTCTCCCCAGAAGGTGGGTTTGCCGTCGGCAATGCCCCAGATGGCGACGATCCAGGGTTCGCGCAGGTTCTGGATTGTTTGTGGTTTGGTGAAGAGACCGTGGCTGGTGAGGATGGCGGAGGGGCCGATCATGGGTTTCCCGGATTCGGTCGCATCGGGTTTCATGAAGCGGGCTTCATCTTCGTCGGGCGCGCCACTGCGAACAGGGAGTTTGCCGCCACCACGGGAACTGAGGGTGAGGGTCTTGGGAGTGTCGATGAGGAATCCGGGGGCGAGGAGGCCGGTGGTGACGCGGAGGACTGTGTTGTCGCGTCCGCGTCGTTCGTTAATCATGGTTGTCCAGTTGGCAGTGATTTTTTCCCGCTTGGGGTTGTAGGTGCCAAGTTTGACGCGCCAGAGTTCGCCTGTGCTGTCGGTGGTGTCGGCTTCCTGTCCTTTGACGTGGAAGTCGAAATCCTGTCGGCGATAGAGGCTGTCACCATTGGCGGTGTAAACGCGTATCCAGTTTCCACTGACTACTTCGTTGATGAGGCCGTTGTAGGTGGAGTTGCTGAAGCGTCCGGCGGTGCGGTAGCTGTGCCCTTCGGTCCAGGTTTTGCCGTCGATCTGGCGGGTGGGAAAGGTAATGGGCGGGAGCGCTTCCCAAGGGGTTTCGGCAACAGGCGCCGGAACCGCTTCGACGGCGATGAGGCGGATGGGCGTTTGCTCGTCAGGACCACTGAGCATGAGGGTTTCAAGATGACGGGGGCGAGGCTCATAGCCGTAATCCTCGGCTGGTTTGAGGCCGTCAAGTGAAAGGGTGTAGGTATGTTTTCCCGGCTGAAGCGCGATGGGCGGGTGGGCGAAGCGCAGTGCGCGGTGCTTGCTTGTGTTTCCGATTGCGAAGACGGCGTTGGCGGTGGTGGCAACGGGGGTTTCGATGGTGATGCGGAGGTTGCGTTGGTGGTCCTGGAGGGGGGGAGCGAGGAGGCTCCATTCCGTGGTGCCGTAAAGGGATTCGCCGATGCCGCCAAAGCCACCCCAGGGGTGGATGCGTTTGGCGTCGCTGTAGATGTCGAGGACTTGAACTTCGAGTTGGGTGAGCGTGCGGTTGAGTGAGACAGACTGGATCTTGCCCGGTGCGTTTTGGAGTGTGACTTCGAGGGTGTCTTTGTCGTCGAGGCGAAGTTTGAGTTTTTTCGGGAGCGCCCAGTTGTCCCAGCCGCCTTGCAGAAAAGCGAGTTGGCGGATGGTGCGTGGCGTTTTGAAGGTTAGTGTGGTTGTGCTGCCTTTGAGCTTGGGAAAGCGGGTGCTGGTGGAGGGTTTGCCATCCAGCAAGCCGGCGGTGGATTTTCCCTGGTCGGGGGCTGAGGTTGTGATTGAGGCGATCTCGGCATCAGTCCAGGCAACCCAACGGCGTGGGGGATCAAATTCGGCGTTCAAAACGAGCGGGCCAGCCTCGGCTCCACTGGATGTGGAGACAATGGCGAATGCCGCAGCAATGGCCGATGTTGTCGTGAGAAGGGCACGGCAAATGCGTTGTTGGATAAGCTTGAAGGAGATCATGAAAGTGAACGGAAGTGTCGGCTGAGAAGGCGGGGGGGGGACAGCAGGGGTGAAAAGAGGGAAGGGCAACAATATGGGTAATGAGGAGGGGAAACTGTGTGCCAGGAGCGGGCGTTGAGGACAACGCCCCGCATCAACGACGGCACCGGACAGCGAACGCGATGGCAACCCCGGCCAGTCCGATCAGCAAGGCGGCGGTGGCGGGTTCGGGAACGGGTGTGCCGGAGTAGATTTCGACGTACTGGAGATAACCGGTAAACGGGGATGCGCTGCTGTTCGCTGTGCCCATGTAAAAATTGGTGCTGCTGCAAAATACCCCGGCGACATCGCCCTGCCAGGTGCTCGCTGTCGTTGTTTGTTCGACACCATTGACGAGGAGGCGGACATGACCCGAGGACCCCACAATCGAGTTATCGATGGTCAATGTGTAGTTATTCCATGATGACAGGGACGTCAGTGTCCATTCTGTAGTGGACCAGTTGTTCCCTGTCAGTTTGTGCGAGACTTTGAGGGTTGCGGTGTCCTCCTGGGCGCTGGCCAGAAGTGCCACCCTGAAAAAACCTGTGGTGCCGGTGTTTGCATTCGATTGAAACAGCACGCTATCGGCAGTCGGCGTTGTTGCTTTCATATACCAATCGAAGGTGAGTGCCGTGTAGCTGGAAAAATCAATCGCCTTGTAGGCTGCGGTTTGAGTGCCACTGAAACTGGCACTGTATTCGGTAGGGGCCGCGCTGCTGTGGTCCGTTGACTGGCTCACGCCTGAGGCGGGTTTGGTCAGACTCAAATCCGTTCCACCGGAGGAGTCCTTGAACAGATTGGTGGCATCGCTGAAATCATACAGGGCGATGGTTTCGATTTTTTGAGCGAGCGCGTTGCCGGCACTGGCAACAAGGAGCGCGGCCAAGCCGCACCAAGCGGCAAATGTGGAGGCGGCGAAGCGGGGGTTGGTTTTCATGGGTGGGCAGGATGCGGATTCCGGGTTGGGTTTTACTTAACAGAATTTGTTTCGTTAAGTTTCGTTGACGAAGGCAAAAGTTCCAGGAAGGGTTGTCAACAGGTTTTTTAACAGCCCGATTATTCGCATTTACGAAAGTTTCAGCGAAACAAACAGAAACAACAGTCAATCAACTAAATTAAATTTTTTTCCATCATCATGAACCTCGGCGTCCAATATTACCGTCCTCCGTTTCCCGTCCAAAAATTCTGGGCCGATGACCTGAAGTGCATTCGCGACTCGGGGTTGGACACTCTCCAGCTTTGGGTTACGTGGGCATGGGTCGAAAGCAGGCCGGGGGTGTATCGATTCGAGGACTACGACCGGTTGATGGAACTGGCGGGGGAGGCGGGGCTGGAGGTGATCCTGAGCACGATCGCGGAACTCCAGCCCCACTGGATACACGACGTCGTTCCCGGCAGCGAGATGATCGACAACCACGGACACCGCGTGGTGTCGTCGCTGCGCGAGGAGTCCAACTTCGGCCTCACGCCGGGCGGGTGCACGGAGAATCCTGCCGTGTGGGAACGCATGGCGGGGTTTCTGCGCGAGGTGGTGCTGCGCTACCGGGGGGCGTCACACCTGGCGGGGTGGGATGCGTGGAACGAACTGCGCTGGCACGAACAGTCGGATGCGCTGGTGTGCTTTTGTCCGCATTGCCTGCGGGAGTTCCGCGCATGGCTGGATACGCGTTATGGCGGGCTCGACGGGTTGAACCGGGCGTGGCAGCGGCGTTACGGAAACTGGGGCGAGGTCATGCCGGGGAAACTGCCCTGGCGCCCATTTACCGAGATGATGGCGTGGCAGCGATTTGTAACCTGGAAAGCCAACCGGCACGGCAAGCGTCGCTACGATCTGATCAAGGGACTCGATCCGCAGCGCGCGGTGACGGTGCATGCGGGCGATCCGTCGCCGCTCACCTCGGGCAGCGCCACGGCTCCGTTTGCATATGCGCTGGATCGCGGCAACGACTGGTTTTTCGCGGACGAACTGGACGGGGTCGGATGTTCGAGTTTTCCGCGGCTGTTCGGGATGGATGACACGACGTTTTCCGTGCGGGTGGAGTTTGCGCGTTCGGCCGCGGCGGGTGCGGGACGGGGCGCGGGCGTCTCGCCCGCAGGTGAAGTGGCACGGGCTTCCAGCCCGTGGACGGCGCTCTGTGCCGCAAATGCCATCGGGAGCACAGGCATGGATGCCTTTGCCACTCCATGGGAGACATCACGGGCTGGAAGCCCGTGCCACGTTGCGGGCGGGACGCCCGCGCCACGCGCAAAAAAATTCTGGCTCAGCGAGGTGCAGGGGGGACGCGGGTCGCTCGGGTTTCAGCCGACGGCGGTGGTGGATGCGGCTTCGCAGCAGCGGTGGGTGTGGCGCGGGTTTGCGAGCGGAGCGGACAAGCTGCTGTTCTGGTGCTGGCGCGACGAGGTGTTCGGGCGCGAGTCGGCGGGGTTCGGGCTGATCGGGAATGACGGCCACGCGGAGGCACGCATCGCGGCGATGAAACACACGGCCGGTATCCTGGCGCGTCACCGGGAATTGCTCGCAGCCTGGGAGCCCGATACGCCGGAGGTCGGCGTGTTGTTCAGCCCGTCGAGCTATTATCTGCACTGGTCGCTGGAGGGAAGCGCGACCACGCCCCGCAAGGCGCTGGAGGGTTATTGCCGGGCGCTCGTGAATCGTTCGATTCCCTACACGGTCATCGAGGAGGAGCACCTCGATGCCCTGACGGAGCCGGATGCCGAGGGTGCGAACCGGCTGCGCGTACTGTTTCTGCCGCGAGTGATCGTGGCGAGTGAGAAGCTGGAAAACGCCCTCGCCGCGTTTGTCCGGCGCGGCGGTACGCTGGTGTGCGAATCGGAGTGCGGCGCATTCACGCCGGAGGGTATTTACCGGGAGCCGGGGGACCGGTTTTTCACGCGGCTGGGTTTGCTGCCGGGCGGCGAGGCGGGGCGTCGCGATTTGCCGGAGAACGGCGTGCTTTTGTGCAATTTGCCCGGGGTCAAAAAACGACTGACCCTGCCCGCGCGCCAATGGCTGACGCCCTGGCGTGATTTTCCCGATACCGGCGAGCGCTGGGCAACGCATCCCGACGGCGTTCTCGCCGGAGCAATGCCCGCGGGCGACAACGACGGATGTATCATCCATATCGGTACATTCCCGGGTGATGCCTGCTCAGACTCCGCAACCGCGGATTTCGAAGCGCTGGTCGCTCGGTGCATCGGTTCGATTCCCTCTCCGGTACGATCGCTGGATGCTACGCCCGAAAGCACCGCGGAGGTGGAGGGTCGCTGGTTTGTGAAAACGGGATACGCGGGATCGCGTCGCCTGGCATGCGTGTTCGCGCCTCCGGGCGTGGCCTCTGCACGACTGGCCGTGCAGAAGGGATTTTTCGCAAGCGGACGCGTCACCGAACTGATTTCCGGCGCCGACCTGACGCTTCAACCCGGCGAGGCGAACGATGAGGAGCAACAGCTTGAAGTTTCGTTGGGCGAATGGGGCATCGCCATTCTCTGCGACGCATGAGCGGGACGGCGTTGCTCCGTCACTTGACTTCGTTCCCGAAGAAACTACATATTTTCCACATGGCAAATACCTACGCAGTCAAAGAGGCTCAGACGCATTTACCGGGTCTCGTTCGTGAGGCGGAAGAGGGCGAGGTGGTTACGATCACGCGTCATGCCAAGCCCGTTGCTTTTGTTCTGGGCGCTCAGCGACTTGCCGCCATAGCCGAGACGATGGAACTGCTTTCCAATCCTGCGGCGCGGGCCGCCATCGAGGATGCGCGCGCCGGACGCGGGCGCACTTATAGCCTCGACCAGTTGCCGGGATGAGCGGAAAGCATCCGGCTTATACCGTAAGAGCTCGCGCACAAGTGTATGCCTTTATGCAGACACTTGGTCTGGAGGATGCTCGCAAACTGAAGCGGGCGATCAAGGGACTGGCTGACGGGCGAGGAAATATCCATGCCTTGAGTGAACCATTGGATGGCTTTTACCGTTTGCGTCAGGGTGGTTATCGAGTCGTGTTCTGGTATCGGTCCGGGAAGATCATCGAGTGCGTTTTTGCCGAGCGCCGCAGTGTGATCTATGAGCTGCTGCAAGGCGAGATTCTCGCCAGACTGCGCACAGGGGAAACGTAAGCGGATCGGCCGAGGTTTCGCGAACGAAGCCCCGGCGGTCACGGTCAGGGGGCGGGGCGGGACGCCCGCGCCACCTTGCTCTCCGTTGTATCCGTCAGCGCACGACGCGGGCGCCGCCGCCTTTCATGAGTTTTTCGACTTCCTTTTGCGTGGCCATCGAGGTGTCACCGGGCGTGGTGCTGGCGAAGGCCCCGTGGGCGGCTCCGTAATCGACGGCGAGTTGCGCGTCGTTTTTGCTCAGGAAACCGAACTGGAGGCCCGAGGCGAAGCTGTCGCCGCCGCCGACGCGGTCGAGGATTTCGAGCTCGGGATACTTGCGGCTTTCGTGGAATTTGCCGTCGTGCCAGCAGATCGCGCTCCAGTCGTTCTTCGTCGCGGTGATGACGCGGCGGAGCGTGGTGGCGGCAACCTTGAAGTTGGGGAATTCCTTCACGGCGGTCTCGATCATGGCCTTGAAGGCGTCGATCTCGATGGCGCTGATGTTGTGGTCAACCCCCTTGACCTCGAAGCCGAGCGAGGCGGTGAAGTCTTCCTCGTTGCCGATCATCACGTCCACGTACTTGGCGATCTCGCGGTTGACTTCCTGCGCCTTCTTGAGGCCGCCGATGGTTTTCCAGAGCGAGGGGCGGTAGTTGAGATCGTAGCTGACGATGGTGCCGTGTTTCTTGGCGGCCTTGACGGCCTCGATGGTGAGGGCGGCGGTGCTTTCGGAGAGAGCGGCGAAGATGCCGCCGGTGTGGAACCAGCGGGCGCCGCGCTTGCCGAAGATGTCCTCGAAGTCGAAGTCGCCGGGCTTGAGCTGGGAGGCGGCGGTGTTGCCGCGGTCGGGCACACCGACGGCGCCGCGGATGCCGAAGCCGCGTTCGGTGAAGTTGAGGCCGTTGCGGACGGTGCGGCCGATGCCGTCGTCCTCGCGCCACTTGATGAAGTCGGTGGCGACGCCGCCCTGCAGGATGAAGTCCTCGATGAGGTGGCCGACTTCGTTGTCCACGAAAGCGGTGAGGACGGCGGTTTTGTAGCCGAAACATTTGCGGAGGCCGCGCGAGGTGTTGTATTCGCCGCCGCCTTCCCAGGCGGTGAAGTGGCGGGCGGTGCGCACGCGGGTCTCGCCGGGGTCAAGACGGAGCATGACTTCGCCAAGCGAGATTTGGTCGAACTGGCATTCGGAGGCTGGTTTGATCGGGAGGCTCATGGTGAGGATCGGAAGTTTGTTATCGGGAACCGGAAGTTGGTAGCTGGCTGGATGCTGGCAGGGCGAGTCAGATGATGGACCGGACCAGCACAAGGACAGCTTTTTCTGGATGGAAACGACTTTGGCGAATGGAAGTGACTGTCCATCACTGAGCGCCGGCGGGGCGGGGTCAAAAGGCGGAGGGGTGCAAACAGTTTCAGCCGAAGTGGCGGAAAAATGAAAAAGTCCCCTCCGGGTTGCGAGAAGACGGCTTACCAGGGTTTATGCTGCTCCACGGTGCCGTTGTCGGTGTCGTCGATCTTGTAACCGGCAAGCGAACGGAAAAGGCGCCGGATGTCGCGGATGCCACCCCAGGTAAACCAGATGCCGGTCACCACCGTGATCAGGCAGGGCAGGCCGATCGCCGTCACATGCCAGAAACCCAGCCACGTGCCATGGCTCCACGGTTTGATCCATGAAAACCAGCCCCATTGTCCGACAAGGTTCCAGGCGGTGCCGACGAGCAACACCGCAAACCACAATGCCGCCCAGCCAAACAGGCTCCCCGTGATCCACTTGTCGCCGGTGCCGAACGAACTGTCGATGCCCAGGATTCGCCCGAGCGTCCACGGGCGCTTCGCGACGATCGGCCGGCCATCGGCATCGAGTGGCAGTTCCTCGCGATGCAGCATCCTGTTCAGCGGGTAAGGACGACGGCAGGTGCACAGCGAAACCACAACGTATAACGTG
Source organism: Opitutaceae bacterium TAV5 (assembly GCA_000242935.3). Classification (NCBI taxonomy): domain Bacteria; kingdom Pseudomonadati; phylum Verrucomicrobiota; class Opitutia; order Opitutales; family Opitutaceae; species Opitutaceae bacterium TAV5. The sequence continues at coordinate 6,372,837 of CP007053.1, read as the reverse complement.
ATCGCCACCAGCGTGGAGAAAAACGAAATCTGCATGCCGTTGACCGTAAAATCCGGGACGGGAACACCCAGCGCCTGCAAGGCCCGTGAAAGAAATGCGTCGCCGAACAATTTGTAAACGAGGATGCCCCCGCCCGAAAGAATCGCTCCCGTCACCATCGCCGACCATGCGCCGGCCGAGGTGCCACGCTTCCAGTAAAGTCCGCCGATAATCGCCGCGCCCGCTCCACCGACATAGACGGCGGTCGTTACCTGCCACCACATGATGATGTATTCCGTCTGCCGGAAAAATACACCGAACAAAAATGCGAATATCGCCACGCCGATGATGCACACCCGAAGCAGGCGGATGTGTCCCGTTGGCGAAGGCGGACGTTTGAGGCGGGGCAGGATCACATCCTGCGCGAGGATGCCGCCCCAGGAATGAAGATGCGTGGAGTCTCCGCCAAAAATGCCGAGCAACAGCACCGCGCAAAGCGCGCCCTTTACGCCAACCGGCAGCATGTGGGACAGCGCCACCGGGATCGTCATCTGCTTTTGGATCTGCGCCTGCCCGATGCCGGCAATCGACTCGCGCGCGTCTTCGGACGCGGAGGCGAAATCGGGGTGCCCCAGGTAGGTCAGCGCGGCCAGCGCCAGCAACACCACCACGGCACTCTTCCCCTGCTCGCGCCAGCGCCCGAGCAGGCCACCCATGCGCGCCTCGTGCGGCGTGGCTCCGGCCGCATTGTAGGCGCTGGAATTTTGCCAGGCCATGGTGCCGTAGGTGCCGACAAACACACCCATCAGGACAAACCACAGATTGAAATCCTGCACCGCCCACGCATCGAACGGATTGACCATCGAATGATTCGGCGGTCGCGTGCCGATGAAGGCCGACATCTCGCTCCAGTCCACCATGCAAAGCACGCCCACAATGATGACGATATACATCAACTGGGAGAAAATCCCCTCGATGCAGTCCGTCACCATCAGCGTGATCAATCCGCCGGAAATCGTAAGCGTGAGGGCGACGGCGAGGAACACTCCCATCAACGGAATGTAAGTAGGAATTGAATACGAAATGACCGTCAGTTCCGGCGGCAGTTGCAGAAAATACACCATGAACCGCGCGCCGATCGCGGGGATGATGCCGAAGTTGATCGCCCCGGCCACGAATCCCAACACCCCGGCGAACAGGCGGAAATTGCGACTGTAGCGCATCTCGAAAAACTGCGCCAGCGTCATGGCCCGCGTCTCTCGAAACCGGTAAATGACGAACCCGAAAATCGCCACGACGATGGCCACCGGACCCGTGATCCATCCCCACCACGTGGGAATGAACCCGGACTGCGCGAACACCTCCCACGACGCCACAAACACGACGGCGCCTGCCGACATCTCGCCCTTGGCTACGGCCAGCAAATAGCGCCCTCCGACGCGTCCTCCGGACACAAAATGGGCGACACTTTTCATGTAGCGATGCGTGACGACGCCGATGGTCAGGATGATGATCAACGGGATGAGGATGACGAGCCAGTCGAGGATGTGCATAAGACGGAAAAATGAAGGCGCAGGGCAGCACCGCCGGGGAGCTGCCTGCGGGAAAAAATCACCGGATGCGGAGGGATGGATTACCGGATCATCGCGAGTTCAGGCTCGGGCGCTGCCTCGGCCTCCGGACGTGCCCGCACGGGCGCGAAGCGCACCCGCCGCCGCCCCGTGACGCGCACGGAATGAATGCCCGCGCCACTTCCATCCGTGTTCAATACCTTGATACTTGCCATCTGGTCGGCGGTAAAACCGCTCCCGCCATCGCTCCGGGGCACGGCGACCAGCAGCACTTCGATATCGCGCCCGCCGTTTTCCCTGAAAAACCGGCGCAGCCCCAGTTCCCAGATCTGGCCGTTGCCGAAGTTGTCGTGCACCAGACGTCCGCCGATGAACGCGCTCCCCACATCGCCAGTGTAGCCGATCCGCAACAAGACTTCGTCGAAGCCGGCGAACTCTTCCGCCCGCACGCGCACGCTCACCCGCGACGCCGCGATTTGCTCCACCTCCACACGCGGCGATCGCGTTTCCACGTCCACGCTGTGCCGTTGGAAGACGCCCGACCTCGCGCCCCCCGATTCATCCAGCGGGGGGAATACATGCAATGTCACCGATTCCACATCGCGCCCTCCGGTTTCGGCCAAAATCTCCATGTGATCGTTCGCAAAAACCACATCGCAGGAACTCACGACCACACGTTCCTCTCCTTCGAAACGTCCGCGCCAGAATTGCAACGCCGCCTTGTCGTCCAGCACAACCATGACGGCTTCCCGGCCCGAAGAAGCGGTTACGCAAACCATCGACTCAATCCCCGGCTCCAGGTCGATGAGCAAATGACCGCCCTCCTCGCACACCCGGCTGCCATCGTTGCCGGAGTTCACCGACCGCACGCTCCGGCGGTCAAACGCCAGTCGCGCGGCCACCCCCTCCGGTGCGTGGAAGAAGAAATAGTCTTTTTCCTGCCAGGTCAGCTTCGTCAAGGGCTGGACCGTGGCGTAGTCCAGTCGCGCATCGCCCACCTGCATCCCGAAGGGAAGAATCATGCACACAGCGGGCTTCAGGCGGACGGAAAACATCCATGCAGCCGCGTCGGCACCGGCGAGGCAGATTTCCACCCGTTCACGATCCGGAAGCGGACAATGATCCTGGTAGTTGTTGATGAAGACAAACCCGCGGGCCTTCCCTTCGTTCCCGGGCGCACCCGCGTCCGCACGCACCGCGCAGCGGACCCTGCTCACATCCGACGGCGATACGACCGGACCTCCGTCGGGATGCACCACGCGCATCGGCGCCAGTTCCGCGCCCCACGCGTCGAGAAAGAGAAACAACCGCCGCAACCGGTGATACGATTCCCGCAACTGGCCGAACTCGCCGATTGGCGCCTGAAAATCATACGAAAAACGCGGACACCGGTGCTCGTTCAGGAAGCCACCCCGCCGACTCTCCGGATTGGTGCCGCCGTGGTAAACATAAAACCCCGGCAGATTGGCCCCCGATCCCAGCGCCACCACCAGCATGCTGTCCACGCTTTCCGGCGGCACCACGGGGCGGTTTTTGTAAAAAACCTGCACGCCGCTGCCCAGTTCGCAGCACGCATACGGCACGCGCGTGGCGTCAAATTTCACACCCCACCCCCGCGCCTTCTCGTCCGCCGCCAGCAGATCGCGGAACACATAATTGTCCGACGGCTCTTGCGGGATGCCGGCATCGATCCACGGATGAAACGCGTAGCCGCCGAACACCGGCAAAAACTCTTCCTCCGACACGGGCGACTCTCCCCAGCCTGTCGCCGTATAAACCGGAGCCACCAGACCTGCGTGTCGCGCCAGTTCCTTCAACATGCGCAGATGCCCGATGCCCCCGCTCCCGCGTGGAGTGAATTCCACACCCTCGACATGCGTGGTCTCCCACGGGGCGGCGCTGTCCATGAACTCGTTCTCCAGTTGAATTGCCACCACCGGCCCGCCTTCGCCGAACATGAACCCGGCAGCCTGCCGCCCGATCTCGCCAAACAACCGCCCGACCAGCGCCAGATAACGCGGATCGTCGCTCCGCGCCTCGAACGGCTGCGCATACAGCCAGTCGGGCAGCCCGCCGTTGCGAGCCTCGCCATGCGCGAACGGACCGATGCGCAACGCCACCTCCAGGTCGTGCTTCTTGCACAATCCGAGAAACGCGCGCAGGTCGCGGCGGCCGGACCAGTCGAACACGCCCTGCTCCTCCTCATGGTGATTCCAGAAAATGTAGGTCGCCAGAATCCGGATGCCACCGGCCCTGATTTTCAGAATCGCCGGTTCCCATTCCTCGCGCGGACACCGCGAGTAGTGAAATTCTCCCATCGCGGGGAGCCACGGAAGGCCGTCCCGGGTGATGTGCGAGGCGTTCACCTCCAGGCATTCGCCGGTCGCCGGATTTTTCCCGCGAAAGGCGGAAAGCGGCCGCGCATTGCCGGCGCGTGCCAAAAAATCGTTAGTAATAGTAAAACGGATACTTGAAGAATCGTATTTCATCGAGAATGGCCCGACAGGGCGCGCTGGCGCACGCGTTCGAGTTCGTCGCGGGAAAGCGCGCCCTCCTCGCCGGTTCGCGCGCCGAACAGGCGCAGGTCATCGAAGTAGACACCCATCGGAACCGGCGACCGGGAGTCCATCGCATTGGCAATCCGGATACCGCCGATGCGGCCAAGCGTGAAATCCCGGGTCCAGTGGCCCGGACGCTTGACCCGTCCGGCAGGGCGGACGGGATCGTTCTCCGATCCCACATAAAACTCCACCAGCCGGGTCTGGCTGGCGGCATCAAAAACCAGCGCGAAAAAAATCCACTCGTCCATGCGGCTGAACGCATCGTCCCAGGCCGAATAACTGACGCCCTCGCCCGTGTGCAGATTGTTACCCTCCGGCCCCACCACCGAGACCAGAGACATCGCCCACCGGTCGGGAGCGCCGCCCGCCTTGGAGCCGAAATGAAGCTGGAATCCGTTGCCTTCCAGCGGCACGAGCTGAAAGAGCGTGCCGCGAGTCCGACGGTTGAAATTGAGCCTGTACCAGCCGCACAGCGTGAATGACACGAGCCCGTCGAACCCCGCGACATGAGCGTCGGCGCGGGTGCTGGCGCTCGAGCTTGAGAGAAAAACATCCCGGTCGCCGGTTCGGCCGATTCCCGTGCCTCCGCCCGCTCCCGCACCGGGCAGGCTCCGGCTCATCGCGGAGCCGATGGAAAGATTCCGCCCCAGCGGCCCGTGATCACGGACCACCTCGTCTCCACCCTCCTCCTCAAAGGTGTAGTGGAGAAGGCAGTGCTGATCAGAATTGTCCCGCCCTCCGGATTTCCTGTCTGGTGATGCGGCTGTACTCCATGCAGCAGCCAGCAGGAACAGCACGACGGCGCAGCTTGTTTTCGTCATCTTCATGTCATTACCAGTAGTGGAACATATACGGGTCGAAGGACCTGAAGAGCGGACGGTAATAATTCGCCGTCGCCGGTGCGGCCGGGCTGCCGTCGGAGGCGGCGGCCGTGCGGTCGAGGTCCAGCATGTCGGCCCAGAAGCCGAATCCCTTGGTTCCCGCCACCACCTTGAGCGTCAGGATGTTTTCCCCGGCCTGGAGCGGAACATCGACCATGAACCCGGCCGGCTTCGGACTGGCGTGCAGTTTGTTGACTTCCAGATGCAGGCGTCCGTTGACCCAGAGTTTCAGCCAGTAATCGACGCCGAGGCGCAGCCGCACCATGCGGTCCTTGTCCGACCGGAGCTTGTGAATCGCATAGGCAGCCGAACCGTCGGCCGTCTGTAATTCGCCGCCCAGATCGACAAACCCGTTGTTGTCGGCGCGCACGGCCTTGCGCCAGTAAAGCGAGCCGGAGTTGTCGCCGGGACTATATCCGGTATTGGGGTTGTCGTTACCGGCAATCGCATCTTCCTCGCCGGGGAACACGGTGTCGAGCAGAGCAACGGCGGCGGTGTCGGCACCGCGACGCCACGGGCCGAGGACTTCCCAGTTGACGATGGCGCGATGCGTTTGCGGCTGCCCCATCCGGCATACGCGTCCGGCCAGATCGCCGGAAGGGGAGGCCCCGAGATTGGTGAGCACCTGGGCAAGCAGGCGCTGCAATCGCGACACGCTCAGTTGCACGGCCTCGCGCTTCAGGGGGTCGTCGGCGTACCGGTCGGCGAGATGACGCGGGTCCACCTGCAAAAATACTTCCCGCCCGGCGCCTGCGCTGCGTTCCAGCATCAGGCCGCCGGCGAGCAGACGGCTTTGGGAATCGGCCGCGCCGGTGATTATCTGGACGTCGAGCGCATCGCGCCAGCGCCACAAGTCCGCGCCGAGGCCGCGCATGACGGAGCCGGTTTCGATCTCCGGCGAGTTTTGCCGGGGCGCGGCCTGCGCCGGGGCACGCACGAGACTGCGCGACCCGGAGGCGTAGCCTGCGGCAGCGAGCGACGCCTGTGTTTGCGGGAGGTGCAAGACGTTGCCGCCCTGCCGGAGGAAGGCGGCGATGCGAGCCCGGGTATCCGGCGATTCGGCGGAGGCGTCGCGATCCAGCACCAGCAGCGCCTGCGTGGCATCGGCGGCATTTTCCGGCCACGATCCCTCGCGGAGCCCGGCATGCACCGCGCGCAGCAGTGCCGCGCCTTCGGGCGAGCCGTGGTAATAGACCTTGCGTGTCGGGGGCAGCGGCGCGGCCAGCGTTTGCAGCAGGTTGGAGGCAAGCCGGGTGGCGGCGGGGTCGCTTCCGATGCGTCCGGTGAAATCGATGGAGGAGTAATAGACGGCGCCCCGGCCATGCCGCCATTCGAGGAGCGGGGTGTAGGAGAGATCGAACTCGGTTTTCAGGATCGGCGTGAATCCGGCGACTTCGGGAATTTTGATGGCGACGGAGGCCACGGCGTGGCGGTTGGTCCAGCGCGGGGCGCGGGGCGTGTCGTAGGTGCGCACCTGGCGTCCTTCGGGCAGCAGGTCGGGGGAGCCGCGCCAGTTGACGAGATCGACGTCCCGCAGTCCGCGCAGCACGGGGCTGCCGCGATCGGGATCGGGATTGGGATTGGCGGCAAACGTGTAGCGGGGCAGTGTTTCGACGGTTTCGAAGCCGAGCATTTCCCAGACGGCGGGTTGTTGTTCCAGGATGAGGACCTTGAGGCCGCGTTCGATGTCGGCGGCGGTCCATGGCAGAGCGGCGCCCGGCTGCAGGGCCTCGCGCCCGACGATCAGTACATCGTGCCGGTCCGGCGAGGAGGGGGCCCACGGCTCCGGATTCAGCCCGAGCGACCGAAGCCAGGCGGCGCTGCGTCCGGCGGGATCGATGAGGGCAAAACGTGCGCTTCCCGTGTCCGGTTTTTCACTACGTTCGAATACCTGAATCGAAAACGAATCACGGGCGATTTCCTGTCCATTTTTGCGGACGCGCATCGTGAGCGCTGCGTCTCCGGCGGGGGAGGGGGGGGCGGTCAGGTCGAGCGGGATGAACGAAATGTCGCCGGGCGCGAGTGTGACCTCGCGCGTTCCGCTCGCCAGCGGTTCGTTGCCGCCGGAGCGGGTGAAAACCCAGTCGACGGTCACGGTTTCGGGGTCGGAGCCATCCCAGACGAGGGCGATCTGTTTGCCGAATTTTTCCCCGGTGTAAAAGGCGTGCGTCTTGTCGGTATGCACCCCGCCGCCGGCGATCCAGGCGAGGAAGGTTTTGTTGGATTTCGCGTGAATGTCGAAATTGGGATTGGCCCACTCCGGTTTCTTTTCCACGGGACCGGGCAGGTTCCGGTAACGGTAAGTGTATTGTCTGGCGCCGGGCTTGAGTCCCGGCGGATTGCCGTAGCCCACGCTGAGCAGCCAGTGTTTCCATCCGCCGTTCACTCCCCATGTCCGCCAGGAGCGGTTGGTCGCGTTGACGAACAGGTCCTGAAACTCCCAATACACGGGATAATTGGCATCATCGACCTGGCTCCACGCGGTCAGTTTTTTCCAGTCGATGGCGCTCGTCCGCACCAGATCCCGGAGTCCGGCCTCGGTTTCGATCTCATAGGCGCGCTCGCCGAGGTAGATCGAGGCGAACTCGGTGAGCAGAAACTGGCGGTTTTTCCAGAAATTGGCCTCGAACGGCTGGCCAAACTCGACGGCCGCGTAGGGCATGTCGCCGTCGCGTGCCCAGCCCATCGGCCATTCCTCGCGTTCCTGCAAAGGCACGAAATTGAGGTAGACGTTGGCGCTGGAGATGTCGGCGAGGCTGCCGTCGGCATGGGAAAAGGCGAGCCGGGTGGGATCGTTGCGTTTGGTGATTCCGGCGGCGATTTCGATCACGCGGGCGCGTCCGAAGGGATTGGGCGTCTCCCGGCGTCCGAGCGTGCCGGCATGGATGTTTTCGCGCGGGTTGTAGCTGTTCATGCCCACCGACCAGGCGAGGACGGAGGGGTGGTTGCGGTATTTGCGCAGATGACGTTTCATCTCCGCGGTGTAGGCTTCTTGCAGGGGGATGTTGTCGATGAAGGCGGTGCCGAGGTAGGAGATCGAGGGCACGGGGGCGGTGAGGGCGAAGCCGAGCCGGTCGGCCTCCGCGATCAGCGCCTCGTCGAGCAGCGGGATGTCGTTCCAGTCCCGCCACCAGAGTTTGGGGTGTGGTTGCAGCGCGCCGCTGTTGTAGCCGATCAACCGGTAAAACGAGAGGGCGTTGGCGTCCGCGCCGAAGAGGTCCGTCAGGCGCAGGCGGATGGGGTGGCCGTTGAGCATGAGCAGGCGGCCTTCCGTCCAGACTTCGCGGAAGCCGAAGGTCGTGCCTTCGTTCGTATCCAGAAGTCTGTCACCTTGGGAAAGCCGGGCTGTGATCGTGTAGAGATACGGTTTTTCGAGTTCCCAGGTCACGGGATCGGCCCACGGCGTTTTCAGGTGATGGACGCTGCGGCCGGCGGGGATTTTAGCGGGAGAGCTTTTCAAGGCCAGAACCTGGCGGCCATCCTTGTCGTGCACCGAAACGTCAATGATGGAGTTGTGGAGGTCGCTGGCGGCATCGACCTCGATTTCCAGGCCGAGGGTTTTTTGTCTCCACGAGGGAATCGCGAACACATCGACGATGGCACTGGGCGGGCGGGCGGTCAGGGTGACGGGACCGGTGATGCCCAACGGCCATTGTTGCAGGGGGAGTTTTTCACGTCCGGTGCGGGCGGTGTGGCGCAGGAGGTCTTGTTCAAAGGTGCGCGACATGCCGGTGTAGTCGCGGGTGTTGAAGACGGTCAGCGTGTTTTCGCGTCCGGGATTCAGGGCGGCGGTCAGTTCAAGTTCGCCGCCGGGGGCGGGCATTTCGGCGATGCGTTTTCCGTTGAGGAAGACGATGGCGTCGCCGTCCACGCGGCTGAAATCCACGAATACACGGGAGCGTTTTTCCCATGCGGCGGGCGGCGTGAAAGTCGTCTCGTGCCAGAGGGAGTTTACCTTGGCGCGGTCGATGTTTTTCCAGGGAGCGTTGCCGGGCTGCGCCACGGGTTGATTCGTGTTCCAGCCGGCGCTGAGTTCGATCATGCGCGAGCGTCCCCATGCAGCGGGGTCGGGCGGGGTGCCGGGGTGGGTCGCGGGCTGTATCCGCCAGCCGGTGTTGAGTTCCAGCGTCGGATGGTTCGCGGCGGCGACGGTCGCGATTGGCGCCAGGAGTGTGGCAAGAACGCAGAGGGTGACGCGAATGGGGCGATTTTGAAAAGGCCGGGGAAAAATCATTTTATGGGGTTGTAGTCGAGGTCGAGCTTGCCGGCGTGCCAGTCGAAGAAGATGGCGTTGCGCCAGTTGCCGTGCACGGGTTCGGGAGGGAGTTCGGCGACCCAACCGGGGTTGCCCCCGTTACGGGTGGATTTCTGGTCGGTCTCGGCGAATGCCCACGTTTTGCTGAGGGAAACGAGGGATGAGAGTTGGGCGTGGGTTACCGGCGCGACACCGGGGGTGCCACTTTTGCCAAAGGGGGCAAGGCTTTTGCCGTCGGCACTCTGGTTGACGATGAGGGATGTCTTGGAACTCGGGTCCACCCGCTTTTTCCAGGCAGGGCAGGTGAGCACATCAGCATATCGGGCGGTGCCGGTGGGGACGGGAAGGGACAGGTAAGTGTGGAGGAGGGATCCCAGGTCCTGCGGCCATGCGTCGTTTTTCCAGTTCCAGTCGCTGTATCTAGGACCGTAAGCGAGCATGGTTTGCGCGGGGAGCCGATCTTTGTTGTCGCTCACAAACATGGCGAGGGCTATGCCGGTTTGCCGGAGGTTGGAGAGACAGCGGGCGTTGTCGGCGGCGCCGCGGACTTTGCCGATCACGGGGATCGTTATCGCGGCGAGGATGCCGATGATGGCAATGACTGTCAGCAGCTCAACGAGTGTGAAGGCATGCGGAGTCCGGGCGGAACGGGAGGCATCCGCGAACGGGCGCGGCGGAAACGATGGGCGGAGGTGTGTCGGGGTGTGCATGGCGGGATGACTGGAGCAACAGGGGCGATTGTGAGGTGGAATTGCGGTGGAGCGATTTCGAAACCGCATCAGCCCGGGCAGCGACGGCGGCGGAAGCCAAGGGTCGCGCAGACCGTGCCCAGGGCGACGATCAGGACGGATGCCGATGCCTCGGGAATGGCCGCGCCCACCTGCAGGATTCCGTCTCCGGAAAACACCGCCAGCTTGTGCTGCGCATCCGAAGTCAGCGAACCGTAGGTGCCGCTGGTGATCCAGGAGGCGCCGCCATCCAGCGAGAGACGTCCGATGATGTCGGTTCCGACGAAGGACAGCTCGACGGCACCGGCAGCCAGGTCGGCATGGAGCTGGAGATCGGCGTTGTCATTGATGTAGTCGTGGGTGATGCCGCCGGAGAGTTTGAGCGACACGCCGGAATCCAGCAGGCGTACCTTGCCGGTTCCGAGAGCACCATCCGCCAGAGCCTCGAGGCGTCCGTTGCCGTTGCTGTTGAAAACAATGTCGGTACCTCCGGAGTAAGTGTTAGCGGAGGTCAGTTGCACGGTGCCATTGCGGATGTTGAGATAACCCGTTCCCTGAATCAGGGAGGAAATTTCAATAGTGCGATTGTTGGTGGGATTGATGATGCCGTAGCTGGTCACCGTGATTTTGCCGGCAAGCCGGGCGAGGTTGTTTGACCAGTTCTGTATCTGGCCTGACGTGCCACCAAAACGGAAATCCTCAATCGTAACGACTCCGGAGCCTCTGAAGGCCAGGACGCCGCTTCCGTTCAGGGTGAGACTCTTTCCCCCAAAGGTATAGTCAGTCGTGCCGGATGGCGTCTCGACGCGATAGCTCCCCGCGAAGTAGTCGTTGGCGGACGAGGGAGGATTCTCCTCTCCCCAGATGGTTCCGGTTGTGAAACCTTCGCCCGATGCAACGGCGTTGACGATGTCCGCGTGAAGGGGAGCTGTCAGACTGGCGACAAGAAAGCCGGCGAAACCGGCGAGAGGCAGGCAGGAGGTGTTTTTCAGACGGGTAGTGATCATTGGTTGGGCAGGGTTGATCTGGTTTTGAAAAATCGATCACGCAAAATAGTCAAGCAATGTTTTTTCTGTTCGGCAAAAACTCTTTCACGCGGGGAACTCTTCTGCCAAAAGGCTTCTCATGCAGAAAAAGTCCGTTGCCAAAAAGCGTTCGTCCGGGGAGTCGGTTGCGTCGGTCACACCGGTTTCCGTTGCGCCGGTCGTCGCGGGGCGTCTGACGATGAAGGATATAGCCAGAATCGCCGGGGTGACGCTTTCCACGGTGTCCTCGGCCTTGCACGGCACGGGGCGCGTCAGCGAGACGCAGCGCGAGCGTATCCGTCAGCTTGCCACGGAGTACGGCTACCGGCCGCGCGCGGCGGCGCAGTTGTTGCGGGGTAAATCGACCGGACAGATCGGGTTGCTGCTCCCGGGCGAGGAACCTTCAAAAGTGCTCCGCGGGGGCTACGCGAGCATCGCGCTGGGGCATCTGATCAAGCAGTGCGAGCAGAGGAAGCTGGGGTATCATATCGAGTTTTATGCGAATCCGGTGCCGGGGGCGGCCAATCCGCCGAGGCAACTGGCGGGCGGACTGGTGGACGGTGTTATCCTTTGTGGATACGTGGATGGCGGATTGCGCGAATGGCTGGAGGGCCAGGATCTGTATCCGTGGGTGAGCTTCGAGGAGCCGGCGGATTACTGCGTGCTGTCGGCCACGGACGACGGGGTTTTTAACGGGGTGCAACATCTCTCGGCGCTCGGGCACCGGAGGATTGCGCTGGTCGCCGGGCCGCAGGTTTACACACTGCACCGGCTTGGACACGAGGGGTTCATGCGGGCGGTGTCGGCATTTGGCATCAGGTGCCGCAAGGAGTGGGTGTGCGTTTTTTCGGAGGAGGATCGGGCGGGGAAACAGCGGGAGAGTTTGCCGTGGTTGCGCGGTTTGCTGGTGGCCAGGCCGGAAGAGAGGCCGACGGCAATCGTCACGCTCGACATCGATGTGGGATGCACCGTGGTGTATGAAGCCGCGCGAAGCGGACTGGATGTGCCGCGCGACCTGAGTGTGCTGGCGGTCGGGAGCGATCACGATGCGGAGTCGATGCTGCCGTGTCTGAGCACGGTGGAGATGGATGCGGAGGCGATGGCCGGGCAGGCGCTGGACCTGCTCGGGTGGCGTCTGCGTGACGCCCTGAGCGAGCCGCAAACGCGGCGGTTGCAGCCACGGCTGATCCTCCGCGACACCACCGCCGCGCCTGGCGTGGTGGGGGAAGGGAAGTGAGGCTGATGGAGGCTTTTGGTCCCTTCAGTCCTCACGAATGACAGCAATGCCATTGGGACCATGAACCATGGCGGTGTGCGTCATGCCACGTCGTGTCGAGGCGGAAAGGTGATGAAAACCGGTCGATTCTCTACACGTGACTGGTGATGGTTTCGATCTGGCGGAGAAAGGCGGAGGGGATGTCGCCATCGCGGGTGACGGGAATGTCCCAGGTGAGGGCGGCGCCGGCGTCGCCTACGTGGCGGGTGTAGGCGCGGACAAAATCGTCGGTGAAACGCGGCTGGCCTTCGCCCCACCAGTCGCCGAGATAACCGAGGAGATGGGTTTGCATGCCATCGGTGGTGGCGGTGAGAGGATGCCACTTGTTGGAGACGGGGAGGCGGTTGGAAAATTCGCCTGCGGTGTAATCCTGTCCGGCGATGACGCGTTCGAAAGCGCGGGCCGTGCCGGCGCAGAAGGCAAGGATGCGGTCGGGGTTTCCCGTGCGGAGAGCCGCAGCAAGGGTGGCTTCGCAGGGAGCTCCGCCGGCGATTTCTTCCGGAGTAGCGGATTTGTAGATACGGTCGGCAAAGTAGCAGCCGTCGATCCACCAGCCGGCGACAGCTTCTCCCCAGCGTTCGCCCCAATGGGCGATGACGGCTTCCCAGTTGCGCTGGAAGACGGTCAGGCGGTCGTCGGCATTGCTCGATTCGGGCCAAAAGCGGGTGAGGCTGCAGAGGCTGGCATCCCAGGGGGGGAGGTAGCGCAGGGCGTTGACCGCTTCGGGGTGGTTGGACGGAGCGTGGGAGGGGAGGTAGGCGATGAGCTTGACGTCGGGGGCGAGGGCATCGGCGATCTCCGCGACAAGGTCGCGATGGGAGAGGCGCGAGGGTTGCTGGCGGGTGAGCTCGTCGTAAACGGCATTGGGGGAGCAATAATGTCCGCTGTTCTGACCGAGCGTGAAGATGATGTAGCCGGCGCCGGTTTCACGGACGAGGCGGGCGAAGCGGGGCACGTTGAAGCTGTCCACCCGCTGGTTCCATTCGGCAGGCGTGGTGGCGGAGGCGACCGTACTGCTGGCGGGATTGTCTATGTAGTGAAACATGAGTCCGGGGCTGGCCTCGCGGAGCCAGGCGGCACGGTTGTCGGATGATGTTCGGGAATTCATGATCGGGTGTCCGGATTGATGGTGCGGAGGTGCAAGGGCGAGGACGGAGAGTGGTGTGCCGGAGAGGGGATGCGTGTTTCAGAGCGTTTCGCTGCGGAGACTGAAGGTGAGAGCAGAGCCGTCGGCAGGGAGGGGGATAACGAGGCGTTCGATGTCGTTGCGGGTCGATGGCAGGAGTTGACCGGCGGGCGGGGGGAGGGGACTGCCGGCCGCTTTTTGGGGCTGGAGGGTCCACGTGAGGAAGAGGCGGGCTTTCGCGTTTTCAATGACCAGTGTCGTGCCATTTTCGATACGCGTTTTGAAAAATTGCCGGTTCTGTATGAAGAGAGGAAGGCTCACAAAGGCTTCGCGAACGGGTTCGAGAGAATCGAGGCGGACGGCGATGGTTGTTTCGGGCGTGGCGGTGTCGTAGCTCCAGGTGAGCGTGGAAAAGGGGGTGGCGGGTTTGGAGGTGATGTCAAAACGGTCGGGAGAGGAGGAGGATTGTGCAATCGTGGCGCGTTCCTTGCCAGAGAAGAAAAAGCGGTTGTCGGCGGTTTGTCCGAAAATGCAGGCAAAGGTGAGTTCTTCGGGTTTTGAAAGTCTTGCGGATTCGTGGGGGTAGCCGGAATGCATGGAGGAGAGGAAGGTGCCGAATGCCGGACTCCAGAGGGCGGTCGGGGCGCCGCCGGTGATGCCGGTGAGGCGTTGCGAGGGGGCGGTGCCGGTGACGTCGGCGAAGACGAGGCCATAGACGCCGTGGCGGTTCCAGGCGAGGAGACCGGGAAGCTGCCAGGAGGCGTCAGCGCTGCGACAGGGAAGCGCGGCGGGCGAGGCTTTTTGGGGGAGCGACCAGGCCTTGACGAGGTAGGGGAGCCAGTTGCCGTTGGGACCGTCATAGGCGGAGGCGCCTTTGGCGAGGCCGACCTCGATGCATTCGCGCGCCCATTTTTCAGTATTGGCGTAGTAGGAAAACGTGCCGGCGTCGCCGATGCCGCGGGCAGGTTCGGGAGTGAGGGCAAAGCGGGCGGCGGCGAGCGGATACTCGGCCTTGGGGAGGAAACAGCCGGGATAACCTCCGCCACCGAGATAGGCGGTGGTGCGGCAATTGATCGCGGTGGGCCCGGCGATGGAGCCATCGGGCTGGGGAAGCCAGAAGAAGCTGTTGAAACGGAGATTTTTTTCGATGGCGTCGTGCAGTTTTTTTACAAGCACGGGATCCGCTCCGGGGATTTCCCGGTAGTCGAAGTAGAGGGTGTCGATGCAGAAGGAATTGAGTTTGTCGTAGTTTCCGTCGGGTCCGAATTCTTCGAGGTAGTAGCCCGCGGCGTGCTGGCCGAATTTGGAGCCGGGGCCGAAGGTGTTGTCGAGGTAGGCCCGCATCTGGCGTTCAAAGTAGCCGAGGAAGCGTTTTTCGCCGGTGGCAAGCCAGGTGTTGAGATGGCCGCGGAGGACGTGCGCCCACTGGTTGGATTGATAGGCCTGGTGGTCGGCGAGCTTGTCTCCGAGGGCCATGACGCCTTCGCGCCAGATGGCGCGGACTTCGGGGGGGAGCTTGTCTTTCAGCAGTTCGTAAGGGAGAGAGCCGGCGCCGTCGTAACTGAAGAAAGCATGCGTGAGAGGGTAGCGGGATTTGACCAGCGGGTTTTCACGGAGGAGGTCGTCCCCCTGCATGGCGGCGATGTTGGCGAAGGCGACGAGAGCAGCGCGGCGGACGAGTTCGGGATTATCCTGTGCGGGATTGAGAGGGGAGTGGAAGGCAACGGCGGCGGCGAGGCTGCCGGCCATGAAGAAGGAGGGGGGGACGGGGGGAGGATAAAGGCGGAGAGGCACGGCGGCGTCGCCGGTGAGGGGAGGACGCTCGCTGCAAAATTCGGCGCGGAGGGGATCGGCGTTTTCGTTCTGGCGGCGGACCATCCAGTCGAGGTTGTTGAGTGGAGAGTATTTTCCGAAGCCGAGGGCATGGACGAGGAGGTTGTCCAGCCCGTCGGGGATTTTTTGGGGGAAAACAAATGCAGGTTCGCGCTGGAGTGTGGGGAGGGTGGCGATCATCCATTCGCGGGCTCGGGCCTGGAGGGGGCCGGCGACCCAGAGACCGTGGCTTTCGACCATGCCGCCTTTGAGAAGAGCGGCGGCTTCGGGGGTGGGGCAGAGGAGGCCGGGGGCTCCGTCGACGACAAGGGTGCCAGCCCATCCGCGGGGCAGCGACAGGCGAACGGTCTGACCGGCGACAGAGAGCGGAAGCGGTTTCCCGGACCGGGCGGAGAGGAGCAGGCGGCCGGCGCGGCCGGCTGGATCGTTTTCGGGAGTGGCGAGCGAGGCAGAACCGGACGAATCCCGAAGCTCGATGCCGTCTGTACTGCCGGTTTCAATACCGATGAGGAGTTCGCTGGCCGGAGGAGGAGCCCAGAGCCAGGCGTGCATCATGCCGTCCGCGGCGACGGGAAAAGGGGGAGGGAGGGAGGTGCCGGCATCAGTCAGGCCAAGCGACATTTCTCCGCGCACACCCCATATGTCGGTGCGGGGAAGGCGGATTTCGACGATGTCATCGGAGCGCCCTCCGGAAAAGGAGACGCGCCAGATGCCGTTGGCGGAGAGTTTTTGGGCGCCGGCCGTGGTCGCGGCGCCGGAGGATGAGATTTTCAGCGTGCGGATTTCGAGCGGAGTGGCCTGGTCGGTGAATTCTTCGACCGCCACGAGGTTGCCGGCCGGATCGAAAACCCGGACGAGCGCCACGGGGGTGAAGGGTTCTTGCCCGCCGGGAGTGGTCTTTCGCGCAACGACGATTTCGGAGGGAGGCCGGTTTTCGGGGTAACGGGCGAGCATGCCGAAACCGCGGACAGCGCCGCCGAGAACGTGAATGCGGGCTTGTTGCGCGAGCGGGAAACGGGCGGCGATAGCGGGACTGACGAGGCTTCCGGCCGGACGGGGAGCAGAGGTGGCGGTGGCAGCATAAACGGCCGCACCGCCATCCTCCTTCGTGTTGAGCTGGGCATGTAATGCGGACGCCAGCACGACGGAGAGCAGGGAGGACAGGATGGTGATTGGCCGGGAAAACCGGAGGCGAGTCGGAGCGTGCATGGCAGAGGTGCGTGCGGAATGCGTGATGGCAGATGAGAGCGGAGGATTAGCGGCGGATGAGTTGCAAGTGGTCGAGCCAGAGGACGGTATCGGGCAGAGCTTGCACGCCGCCCCATCCTTTGGCGGCGATCTGGAAGCCGGTGATGGCGTTCCAGCCTTTGGGACTCCGGTTCCTGATAAAACGTTCAAGGGGGATGATGACCTGTTTCCAGCCGGTCCAGTCCACGGTGACCTGCGCAATGAAGTAGTCGCCTTCGCCGTTGGTGCCGGATGAACCGGCGGTGAAGTTGATGACTTGTCCGTTGGCTTTTTCGGCATTGATCCAGATGGAAATGGCTTCGTAAGCGGACCAGTCGGCGGGAGGGTTTCCGGGTTTGAGGTTGAGCCACGAATGCATCGGGAGGTTTTCCCAGCGCGCGGAGGTTTTGCCTTCCTTGATAAATTCGGGGCGGGTTTCGGGTGAGAGCGCGGGGGCCGCGGGATTGAGCGCCCAGTCATTTTCGAGAGGCGCTTCGAATCCACTGAGGAGAAGCGCGGCGGATCCCGCATCGGCCGATGGTGACAGTGTGTCGGCGTTGGTGACGGCAGTAATGGATACCGCCGCGACAAGGGCGGCAATAGCGAGGATGACTGTTCCGGTGCGGGTGTGAATGTGGCGTTTGGCGGGCATGACAGAGGAGGAAAAGGTCAGAGCGTGGCGTCCCAGACTTTCTGGAACGTGATCTCCTTGACGGTCTTCACATGGTAATCGAGGAAGAGGACATTGGTGCCGGAATTGTGGGCGCCGGAATAGGGAACAACCTGCGTGCTCCAGGAACCTTCGTTCCAGAACGTGTTACGGCCTTCGGTCAGACAAACGATTCTGGATAGCGGGGTGGACGCCGAATAAACGGGTTTGGGATTCCTGGGGATGCCGCCGGGGGCACTGGCGGCACAGGTATTTTGTGCGTAATCAACAGGAGTGGTGAAGCCGGCAAAAGGAGGGCCCGGCCAGAGGTCGGTAGAAATAGCGGGATCGTGTCGTTGAGCGGTGCATACCCAGATTTTGTTGCCGGGTATGCCTCCGACGTAGGGGGCGACGAGTTGCATCCATAACTTGCCTTCGGTTTCCCAGGAGACGATAGCCTGGTCCTTGTTTTCGGTGGACCAGGTGGCGAAGGCGACGCCGATCTGGCGGAGGTGGGAGAGGCAGCGTGCGTTGGCCGCAGCTTGTCGTGCGCTTCGGATACCGACAAAACTCAACGACGCCAGAATGCCGATGATGGCGATGACCGTGAGGAGTTCGATCAGGGTGAAGCCGGATGTGGTGGAGGCAGGCTTGGGGAAGGGTTTCATTTTGGAAGAGAAGCTGACAGGTGTTTCCGGCCAGCGGGCACCTGGCCCGCTGGCCGACAAGGCAACAACGCACACAGACCGCAGGGACAGGGCAACCGTGGTTATTGGCGAGGATCGTGTTTGCGGCGACGATTGCGCCCTGCGAACGCAGCGAGTACGGTAACGCCGCCGAGGAGCAGGGCGCAGGTGGCGGGTTCGGGGACCGGGGCGACGAGCCAGGCCGCCCGGAGGCTGTTGTAGTCCGCCAGCACCTGGTCGGTAGTCAGCGCGGTGTCGTAAACCTTGAGGGCAGCAATCTCGCCAAAAAATTTGGTGGAACCAAAACCGCCGCCGATCTGGGTGTTTGTCGGCGTTGCGAATGTCCGGTTACCTATGTTTGGCGTGCTGGTGCCAACAACCGTGCCATCCATATAAAACACACACGCGCCGCTGGTGCTGTCGAAGGTGACAGTGAACACACTCCATGTGCCCGGTGTATAGACGGAGGTGTTGCTGCTGGTACCGATATCCGCCGTGGAGGCGCGGGTCAGGGTTTGAGTGCCATCGACATTGATCCGATAGGTGAGACCGCCCTGAACATCAGTTGTGAAGAGCACGGCAGGGCCGCCGCTGAAGTCGGAAATGTTCGCAAGAAAAGTGAGTGTGAAGGTCGGGGCGGTGGTAAAGGCCGGGCCGGTCAGGGGAGTGGTGAGCTTGAGGGATTTCGGGAAGCCAAGGCTCTCGGCGTCCTGATAGGCATTGTAGTTGAAGTTGACGGCAGGCAGTCCCAGCGGAGTGGCATCGGATTTGAGGGCAGGGCTGATGCTACCGCTGGAGACAGGGGTGGCGTTGTTGTGGGAGGCACTCGAATCGATCCACAGGCCGTCAACGTTTTTGGCGGCGGTGTAGTTTGCAGCCGAAAAATCGAGCACCGGAGCAGGAAGATCGGCAGCGCTGCCAAGGGTCGGGAAGAAAGCGATCAGGCTCATCATCAGGGTGCCGATCGCGAGACGCGGGTTCATTTTTTGTGTCTTCATGGAGGTGCGAGGATGCATCTTTCAGGTGACGTATCTGGTGATACAGGGTTGTTGTGGCGGTTTCCGGGGAAGGAAGGGAGACGGACAGGGTTGAACGGGTGGGTTGGGTCTGACGTCACAAATAATCGCCGACCAAGGCTTGCGCACCACTCCTTTGTCGTTAAACGCGTTCACCATGCCCGATGTTACCCTTCGTCAAGTGGCCCGCGAGGCGGGTGTCTCGCTGGCAACCGCCAGTCTGTCTCTGCGTGGCAGCCCGAAAATCCCGACGGAGACAGCGAGGCACGTGCAGGCGGCAGCAAAAGCGCTTGGCTATCGGCCCGATCCGGTGGTCTCTGCCTTCATGGCGAGGCAGCGCGCGATGAAGACGCACACTCCGGATTCGACGGGGCTGGCGCTCGCCTTCATCACACCGCATCGCGTCAGCCATCTGCTGGCGCGGACCCCCTGGGATGCTCCGGCGGAGGTTTTTCATGGAGCATCCCAACGCGCGCGCCAGCTTGGCTATCGCCTTACGGAAATTGCCTGCCGGGAGGAAAAATTGTCGGGGACGCGAATCAACCAGATCCTCCGCGCCCGCGGCATCCTCGGCCTGATTTTCTCGGAAATGCTGGGGATGGAAAACATGCACGCGATCGAGTGGGAGCGCTTCGCCCTCGTGTCGGTGGGAACCCATACCGACAGCCCCGCGCTCACGCATGTGCAATCGGACCATTATGAAAATACGGCGCAGGCCATGCGCGAGGTTTTCAAGCTCGGATACCGTCGTCCGGGGCTGGCGTTGCGGCCCTACCTCGATATCGCCACGCGTCATCGTTACGTGGCGGCCTTCCTCCACGCACAGTCGCGCCTGCCCCCGACGGATCGCGTCCAGCCGCTGATTTGCGACGAAAAAAGCGAGGATGTGTTCAAGAAATGGATACGGATGGAAAAGCCGGATGTGGTCGTGACCGGAAACTATCGCGTGCGCGGCTGGATCGAGCGCGCAGGGTTTCGCGTGCCGGGAGAAGTGGGCATGGTGCATCTCGATGTGAGCCCCGACAAATCCGATTGCGCAGGCATTCACCAGCTACGCCCGCGGATCGGCGCAGAGGCGGTGGATACCGTTATCGGGCAGATTCATCGCAACGAGCGGGGTCTGCCTGCCTTTCCCAAGGGGATCTATATCGAGAGCGAATGGGTGGCGGGCAAGACGCTGCGCCGGATCCGGTAATGGCGTGCCACCGAGCGCATGCGCGGACGAGGGAGGGGGTTATTCCATCCGGACGATACCGAAATGAGCGGGATCCTTGTCGCGGAGAATCCCTCCGAAAAATTCCAGCCCGCGTCTGTCTTCGGGACGAGTGTCGGCGTCGCTGTCGTTGATCGCGGCGGCGATGCCCAGACGTTTGCCATCGCGGCGTGAGACGGGATCGAGCAGCGTCCAGGGAAGGGTGACGCGATACAGGGTGCGATTGCCCCGGCGTCCGCCTTCGAGCCGGGCGCCGGGCGCGGTAACGACGGTATTTTCGGGAACGGGCGAACCGCCGGGTGTGGTGCTGGCGAAGATTTCGGGACCGCGAGCTGTCCAGGCAAGCGTCCATTCGCTGCGAGTGCGTTCTCCGGTTTCGGCGAGGAGATTGCTGTTGCCGTTGCGTCCGGGAGCGACGTCGAAGGCAAGTTGCACGCTGTCCTGCGACCAGGTCGCGCCCGGAGCGGCCTCTTGCCGGTGAACATCGTCACGAACGTCGATTTCAATGTAAAGGCCGTTGTCGTCAAAGGCGTATCCGATTTCAGCCGACAGATCGGAGGCGCCGCGATAGGAGGCATCGGGGTGAGCCTTCCAGAGCGTTTCAGACGTAACGGGGAGGCGGGTCTTGTGCAGGCGTGACCAGACATCGCCCTCCGCCGGGTTGTACCGGGAGAGGGTGAAAAAGGTGAGCGAGCCTTGCTGCTCGAGGCCGGGGCCGAGGTCGGATACAAACCGGAGAGAGGCCGGGAGGATGCGCGCGGCATCGACGGTATCGACGGGAAAGCGCAGTGTCTGCATCGCGCCGGCGCCGAGTGCGAGGCGCCTGGTGGAAGGGGCCGCATTTTCATGGCGGAGGGTGACGATGCCGGACCACGGCCAGGGAGACGTATTGCGAACGGTTGCAGTGACATTCCATCCGTTGTCGGCACGGTCGGCGGAGAGCGGGGAGATATCGAGTTCGGGCAACACTTCGAGTCGTTGCGTGCCGCGATAGACGGAGCGGTCATTTTCGCGGATGCGCACGTAGCCGACGGCAGGACCGAGAGGAGCGGTGGCGGCGACGTCGAAGCTGATCGTGGCCCGGCTGTTTTTTTTCAGGGAGACGGGGGACTGGACGCGTCCGCGGTTGATATCGGCAGCGGTGTCGAAGGTGAGTCGGGCGACGGCGGTTTCCGGCTCAGCGCTGCCGGCATCGCGGGTAAGGGTGAAGGTCTCCGTTGCCGGTCGTCCGCGATAGAGTTTCCAGATTTTTGTAGTGTCGAGCAGGGGAGCGATGCGTCCTTCGCCGTAGAGTTGAGGGGAGATCCCGCGGACGTAGGTGGCGCTGCGGGCGAGCTGGAGTTCGAGGTGCCCGTCGGCAGTCGGGCGTGTGCTGCGGTTGCCGAAGGCATCGACGAGTTCCGCTTGCGGGACTCCGGCATCGAAATCCACGCGGCGATTGGCGCCGGAGGCATCCCAGAGCGCGGCAAGCAGGGTGCCGTCGGCGCGATCCCTGAAAACATAGCCGAGGATGTTGGCGCCGAAATAATCGAGTTTGCCGACGGAGTCTGCGTTGCCGACCTGGTCAATGGCGGCGCGGATCATGGGGACGCCGGGTTTGGGGGAAATCTTGCGGGGGCCGAAGGGGAGCCCGGAAACGAGATTGTAGCTCATGCCATAACCGGCTTCGAGGGCATAGTCGGCGAGATAAAAAAGGGTGTGTTTGGCGGCGTGTTCGCCCTTGAAGATGAGAACCGAGGCGGCGAGCGCGTAACCCTGGTCAAGCGCGGAGCCGGTTTTTTCCTGGGGATAACCGAATTCGGTGCCGATGACGGGAAGCTCGCGGCCGAGGCGGCTCGCCGTAACGGAGCGGATACGTTGCAACGCGTCAGGGATGGCGCTTTTTTCGGGAGGGTAGCCCCTGTAGGGATGGACGGAGACGATGTCGAGGTAACGGGAGAGCCCGGCCTCGAGCAGGGTTTCGTAATACCCGGTGTCTCCAAGGCTCGCGAGGGTGGGGCCGGCGACCTTGCCGAGAGGATCGAGGCGATGGATGACGTTGTGGGCGATCTCGAATGTTTTTACAATTTCTTCAGGCGTGCCGTACCAGCCCCAGGGGATAACGGGCTCCCACATGACTTCGTACACGCGCTCCGGGAGGTAATCGTAGTTCTTGACAAGATACGGAACGAGCTTTTCGAGCCAGGCCTGCCACTGGTTCCAGTCGCGAGGCGGTATACGCTGGGTGCTGGCGGACTTGCGTTCTTTTTCGGGAAGCCGGTCCGGATCGGCCGCCCACATGGGGATGCTGTTCAAGTGAAACCAGGGAACGAATTTCTGTTCGCGGACCCATCGGGGCTGTTTGTCGCGCGCGATGTTTTTTTCGAAGGTACCGGGACCATCCGCTTCCCATTGGCCCCATTGATAACCGAGGCCGACAGACTGGATACCGAGGTAGGGGTAAGCATCCCAGCCGTAGGCCTGACCATCGCGTTGCCGGATGAGAGTGGTACCCTGGATACCGAGGAAGGAGGCGGTGAAGGCGTGTGACGGGTCGGGATTGATTTTTTCGACGACGGCCAGCGTGAGGCGACCGGCGGGACGCGAACCGAGGGCAGGAATGATCGTGGCGGCGTCGGTGGAGAGCGGACGAATTTCGAAATAACCGAGCCGGTCTGTCGGTACGGGAAGCGTCCAGGTGTCGGTGGCAGTCTTTGACGGAAGGACAGGCAACGAGCGGATTTGCCGATCGAGGTGGTCGTAGAGCGCGAATGCGGGAGGCGCGGGCGCGCGGGACGGCGTCATGTTTTCTTCCGCGGTCCATTGTAATGTGGCGAATGCCGGATCGCCGCGTTCGTAGAGCGAGAGGGCGTCGTGATCGAGATCGATTGACCAGCGCGCATGAAGGGGAATGCCGGAGGCGATGACGACGATAGCGATCGTAATCGGGAAACAGATACGAAAGATGCCGGATAATCCGGAATGAAAGCGGGGTGACAGAATGGTCATGGGCGGGTTGTCCGGGATCGCTGGTTTCGATTTCATCGATCCGGATATACCTCCCGATGTTCCGGGGGAAGAACAGAACAGCGTATTCCGGAGGATATTGATTGTACCGGAAAAATCATGCAACGATCCGGTAATATATCACGATACATCGATCCGTTGACGACCGGAGGGTACTGAATATCCGTAATGGCCAATCAACGTACCAGCGCTGCAAAATGCGGTTTGACCCGGTTAACGGTGGCCCGAGCGCTCCAGAGGAGTCTGCTCGTCAAGGGTGAAATCTGGCGTCGGGTTGAGGGGGTGAGGAAAAACCTTTGCCGGGGCGAGGAACGGAAGCATGCAGGGACAGCCGACTCGTTGCGGCTTCCGTTTGTTGACTACTCAGATTTCGACTGTCTTGAAAGCGTCGGGCTTCCAGAGCGGCTGGCCGGATTCGGTGGCGAGTTCGTTGAAGGCTTCGACCTCGGTCTTGCTGAAATCAACAGATATCAGCGGACTTCGACCACCCGGCAGCCTTGGGCAAGCAAGGCGGCTATCTGCGGGATGCGGGGAAGCAGCCAGGCGCGCAAGGCGGCATTGGATGTGTTGCCGATGCGCAGCCATATGATTTGCGGACCGGGTGCACCGGTTTGTGCTCTCTGCGCAAAATCCTCGTCCTTGGTGATGACTGTCAGGCCGCGGGCGTGCGCTTCTTTCCAGATTTCACCGTCATCAGCATCACGCAGGCCAAGCTCCCGGACAGCGCAGGCCTCGTTGTAACCGGCTTCGCGCAGCCATTGCGCAAGGGCGGGCGGCAACTGCGCATCGACCAGATAGCTCATCGCGCGGCGGCAAGTGTCAGCACCGGGTGATCGACTTGTGCGGCGGCATATTCAAGACACGCCTGGATGTCACCGGGTTCGAGGTCGGGATAGTCGGCGAGAATTTCCGGGATTGCGACCCCGGCAGCCAGCAGGTCGAGCACGTCGCGCACACGGATGCGCATGCCCCGGATGCAAGGACGCCCTCCGCATTGGGCAGGATTAAAGGTGATTCGCTCCATCATCGTACTCATGCCTGTAACGTGTCCTGATCACTACGCAAAGCAAGTCCCGGTCATGTCTTGGCCCGGTCGCATCCGCGCCGCCCACTCACAGCCTGTTCGGTAAGCGGACGGCAGGCGATCGTGATCAAAGCTCGACGGTCTTGAACGCGTCGAGCTTCCAGAGCGGCTGGCCGGATTCGGTGGCGAGTTCGTTGAAGGCTTCGACTTCGGCCTTGCTGAAGAGGAGGCCGCCGGCGGCTGCCGTCTTTTTCGCAAACTCGGCCTCGATCTGGCCGGGGAGGATGCACTTTTCGTTTCCGTGTCCGAGGATGTCGGCGAGGACGGCCTTGACGTTCTCCGCTTGGCTGCGGCCTTTGGCGAAGGCGCCGCCGCTGATCGCTTCGGGATGGATGATCTGGAAATAGAAGGCGCAGGTGCCCTTGTCGCCGTCGGTCACTTTATCCCAGCGGTTGCGGATCGTGGGGAGCGAGCCGCCGATGAGGCCGCCGACGAGTTCGTTGATGAGCGAGAGGCCGTAGCCCTTGTGCGCGCCGAAGGGCATGAGCGAGACGGCGGCGTTGGGGTCGGTCGTCGGGTTGCCGTCCTTGTCCACGGCGGCGTTGGGCGGGAGGGGCTTGCCTTCGCGCTTGAGTTGCTGCACGCGGCCCATCGCGACGACGGAGGTGGCCCAGTCGATGACGATCGGGTAGCCGATGGCGTCGGTCGTCGGGAAACCCCACGAGTGCGGGTTGGTGCCGAGGGTCGGGAACTTGCCGCCGAAGGGAACGACTTCGGCGAGCGCTGCCGTGCAGTTGGTGTAGGCGATGTAACCGCGGCGGGCGGCTTCCATCACATAACCGCCACCCCAGAGGTAGTGGAAGGCGTTGTCGACGGAGACGGTGCCGGTGCCGTACTGGTCGGCGAGGCGGATGGCTTCGTCGATGGCGCGGTAGGCGGTGGACTGGCCGAGTTTTTTGTTGGCGTTCCAGATCCTGGCGGCGGCGAAGCGCGATTTTTTCTCCTCGATTTGCGCGCCGGGGACGCAGCCCTTGCTGCCGGAGCCGAAGAGATGGTCGAGGTGGAGGGCCTTGATGCCGTTGTGGGTGCGGATGCCGTGGCGGGTGGCCTCGGCGCAGAAGCGGGCGCCTTCGGCGGCTTCGTCGGCGTGGAAGCCGCGGTGCTGATAGGCGGCGGCAACGAGGTCGTTGTGCTGCTTCTCGGGGACGATGTAGTAGAGTTCGGGCATGGCAGTGCGAATGTGGCGATGGGAGCGATGAGAGACAGGGGACACATGGGACGTATGAACCCATGTGCAGGAGGTGTTTCTAGAATTTGTTCGCCTGGGCGATGGGGGGCTGGCCGTTGAGGAAGCGGACGAGGTTTTCCACCGAGCAGGTGGCCTGGCGTTGCACGCTTTCGGAGGTGCGCGAGCCGATGTGCGGCGTGACGATGCAGTTGGGCAGCTTGAGGAACGGGTGGTCGGCGGGGGGCGGTTCCTGGTCGAGGACGTCGGTGCCATAGCCGCCCACGGCGCCGCTCTTGAGGGCTTCGACCATGTCGGGGACGTTGACGATCTCGCCGCGGGCGCAGTTGAGGATGACCACGCCTTTTTTCATCCTGGCGATGCTCTTCGCGCTGACGAGGTCGCGGGTCTCGGGCGTGAGGTTGGTGTGGAGCGAGATGTAGTCGGCGGCGGCGTAAATGTCGTCGAGCGTGGCGGCACGCTTGACCTCGTGGGCCTTGGCGAAGGCTTCGTCCCAGTACACGTCGTAGGCGATGACGTTCATGCCGAAGGCGCGGGCGCGGACGGCGACTTCTTTTCCGATACGGCCGAGGCCGACGATACCGAGCGTCTTGCCCCAGATTTCGTTGCCGGTCTTGCGCTTCCAGCCGCCGGAGCGGGTGGAGTCGCAATGGAAAAGGAGGTGTTTCTGGAGGGCGAGGAGGAGCAGGAAGGTGTGCTCGGCC
This sequence comes from Opitutaceae bacterium TAV5, assembly GCA_000242935.3. Classification (NCBI taxonomy): domain Bacteria; kingdom Pseudomonadati; phylum Verrucomicrobiota; class Opitutia; order Opitutales; family Opitutaceae; species Opitutaceae bacterium TAV5. The sequence continues at coordinate 6,346,831 of CP007053.1, read as the reverse complement.
ACGGTGGTGTGGTTGACGCCGGGGGTGAAGAGGACGGGGATCTTCTTTTCGGTGGCGTGCTTGACGTCGATCTTGTCGAGGCCGATGCCGTATTTGCTGATGACCTTGAGGCGGGGGAGGGACTTGTCGATGACGGCGGCGGTGATGGCGTCGTCGCCGCAGAGGAAGGCGTCGAACTGGCCGGCGAGTTCGAGCATGCGCGACTCGGGCAGGGGACCGCGCTCGCGGACGATTTCATAGCCGGCCTTGGCCAGCAGGTCGTGGTGCACGCCGGGCGTGTCCTGGAAGGAAGTGGTGGTGAGAAGAACGCGTGTCATGGATGGCAGGGCAGTGGAGGTCGATCACTGACGGGCGGCGGGTCGGGGTCAAAAGGGACGCGGCTGCAAACAGTTTCAGGTGAGGCGACGGACGGATGGGAGATATGGGAGAGAGGGGAGGAATGGGAGATAGGGGGGAAAATCAGGAGGCTCGGCGGGGTTTTTACTGTCGGGCCGGTTTTTCGGGCTGGGGATGGAAGATCTCTTCGAGTTCCATGCCGGTGAGGCGCTTGATGCCGGTGAGGAGGCGCCAGAGGGCGAACATGAGCATGGCCATGCTCGGGATCATGATGACGGGCCAGCTCATCCAGTTCATTTTGGCGAGCTGGGCGTTGAATTCGGGGGTGTCGGACGGACTGGTGATGATCCAGCGGGCGAGGACGTAGTTGAGCACGGCACTGACGAGGAAGGAGAAAAACACGAGGTAGCTGGAGTTGACGAGGAGGCGGTTGAAGGCGGGCAGGTTGTCGCGCGTTTCGAGTGCGGCCTCGACTTTGGGGATGTTGATGACTTGCGGGTTGTAGAGAAATTGCCGGATCAGCGGGCGGCGCGATTTCATGGAGGCGAGCACGGCCAGGCCCACGATGGCGGGGAGTGCGGCTTCCTTGACGGCAAACCAGATCGGATCGAGGCGCATGAGGGCGAAGCCGCCCGTCGCCAGGGTGCCGAAGAGGCCGATGATACTGACGAAATTGACCGTGCGGCGGCGGGTGAAATCCCAGAGACCGTAGCCGAGCGGGAAGGCGATGGCGACAAGGAGCGCGACGCGCGGGCCGAGCCGGTCGGGCGTGCTCAGTTTCGAGAGAATGAGCACGGGCAGGGCGATGTTACAGATGAGATTGGCGAGAATGTTCTCGCGTTTCTGTGCGGCCGGAGCGGCGGCGGGCGATGCGGAAGTGGCGGCGTCGGGAGTCACAGCGAAGAAGCAGGACAGGACAACGCACGCGGGTCCACGCACAAAAGTGACGGAAGTGACGAAAGCGTCGCTTTGTTTCATGTGTAGCGCAGCAGGATGCTTTCGCAGAGTTCCTGTTTGCCGCTGCGCGGTGTCACCTCGCCCTGTTCGTGGGCGATGCGGTGGAGATCGACAAGCGAGAGTTCGCCTTTTTCATAAGAAAGCCCGGCACCGCTGTCGAAGGTGGCGTACCGCTGCTTTTTCATGGCGGGGAGCGGCGACTCCCCGAGCAGCTTTTCGGCGGCGATGGCGGCGCGGGCGAAGGCATCCATGCCGGCGATATGGGCGATGAAGAGATCCTCGATATCGGTCGAGTTGCGGCGGATTTTGGCGTCGAAATTGATGCCGCCATGCGTGAAGCCGCCGGCCTGAAGGATGATCGCCATGGCCTCGGTCAGCTCGAGGGGGTCGACGGGAAACTGGTCGGTATCCCAGCCGTTCTGGGCGTCGCCGCGGTTGGCATCGATGCTGCCGAGGAGGCCGGCGTCGGCGGCGACCTGCAACTCGTGCGGAAAGGTGTGGCCGGCGAGCGTGGCGTGGTTGACCTCGATGTTGAGCCGGAAGTCGGCCAGCAGGTCGAACTCGCGTAGGAAGCCGATGACCGTGGCGGCGTCGTAATCGTACTGGTGCTTGGTCGGTTCGCAGGGTTTGGGCTCGATGAAGAACTTGCCCTTGAAGCCCTGGGCGCGGGCGTAGTCGCGGGCGATCGTGAGGAAGCGGGCGAAGTGGGCGCGCTCGCGCTTCATGTCGGTGTTGAGGAGCGACATGTAGCCTTCGCGTCCGCCCCAGAAAACATAGCTCTCGCCGCCGAGCGCGAGGGTGGCATCGATGGCGGACTTGAGCTGGCCGCCGGCGCGGGCGAGGACCGGAAACTCGGGGCTGGTGGCGGCGCCGTTCATGTAGCGCGGGTGGCTGAAGAGGTTGGCGGTGCCCCAGAGGAGTTTTACGCCGGAGGCGGCCTGCTTCTCTTTCGCGTAGTCGACGATGGCCTGGAGGCGTTTTTCGGATTCGGCGAGCGTCGGGGCTTCGTCCACGAGATCGATGTCATGGAAACAGTAATACGGCGCGCCGAGCTTGGTGATGAATTCGAAGGCGGCGTCCATCTTGTCGCGGGCGCGCCGGACGGGATCGGCGGCGGCGAGCCAGGGGAGAGGGCGCGTGGCCGCGCCGAAGGGATCGGTGCCATTGGCACAGAAACTGTGCCAGTACGCGACGGCGAAGCGCATCAGGTCCTGCAAGGGACGGCCGGCGACGAGGCGGTCGGCCTGATAATAACGGAAGGCGAGCGGGTTGGTGCTTTCGGGGCCTTCATACGCGATGCGGCCGATTTCGGGGAAAAAGGTTTTTGTGCCGAGGGTGAGTCTGGTGGTTTTCATGGCGGGTGCGGGAGGTCGGGAGGTTGGGAGGTTGGATAAAAAATGTCCGCGCGAGTATAACAGGAAGGGCGGCCCGGTTGCTTTCACAAAAAGACCATTCCGGCGGTCCGGTTAGCAGGATCGGACAGGGGCGCATCGGGCCGTGCGCAGGGAGGGGGGGGAGGGGGGGGAGGGGGGGACTACGCGGGTTTCCCGGGCGCGGCTCCTCGCGTCTGGCGGCGATAGGCGGTCGGAGTCAATCCGCAGACTTGCCGGAACTGGCGGGCGAAATAGTTGCTGTCGGAAAAGCCGCATTCGAGCGCGATGGCGGTGATGTCGAGATCGCTCTGGCGCAGCAGGCGCCGGGCTGCCTCGATGCGCAGGCCGATGAGAAAATCGATGGGGGACTGGCCGGTGGCCTTCCGGAAGATACGCAACAGATTCGTGCGCGAAAGATGCGCGCGGGACGCGAGTTGCTCCAGCGTCCACGGTTCACGGAACCGCTGTTCGAGCATGCTGACAAACTGCCCGATCCGGAGCAGGGCGCGGCTTTCGGTGGCGTCGCTTTCTCCGTAGCGTCGGGAGAGGAAAACCATGAGTTCGACGAGCAGGCCGAGGAGCACGGCTTCGTGGCCGTCCTGACCCTGCGAGGACTCCGTCTCGATCCGTTCCACGAGTGTCTCCGCGCTGCCGAGGTCGCGGCGCCCGAGATGGAGCCGGCTCGAGAAGCGGTGCGCGCTGCGAAAGGTCGGCTCCAGCATGAAAAGCGCGCTGTAGCCGGGCAGGCGCCGGAGCAGCCCGAAGGGGAGGGGGAGGCGGGCCGGATCGTACATCACGTTGATCAGCGCCAGCCCGTCGCGTTCACGGAAACAGTGAACCTGACGGCCCTGGACGACAAAAACGTCGCCGGTGGATACAAAAAACGATTCGCCTTCGAGGAGGTGCTGGCCGCGTCCGCCCGCCACGATGACGAGTTCGCAGAAGTCGTGCCAGTGTTCGGTTTCCGTGTAGTCGTGCGGGTGCGACGGTTTGCCGGGAGGCCGGGTGGCGGTGGCGCGCCGGACGGTGACGGGGAAGCCGTCCGGGCCGAAGTAGTCGATGCCTTGGGCGAGCAGGGCCATTTCAGCTTCCGTTCGGATTCAGTAAAACAGGTTGCGGTCGAGGCTGCGGTACTGGATGGCCTCGAGCAGGTGATTGCTTTCGACGCGGTCGCTGGCGGCGAGGTCGGCGATGGTGCGGGCGACCTTGAGGATGCGGTCCCAGGCGCGGGCGGACAACGAAAGCTGCTCCATGGCCTGTTGCAGGAGATCGCCGAGCGTGGTGTCGAGCGGGACGTGTTCGCGGATTTGCGCATGGGTCATGCGGGCATTGGCGAGCGTGCGGCTGCCGTGAAACCGCGCCAGTTGCCGGTCGCGCGCGGCCTGCACCCGGTCGCGGACGGCGGCGGAGGATTCGCCGGGAGCGGCGGAGCGGAGTTCGCCGATGGCGAGCGCGGGAGCTTCGATGTGAATGTCGATGCGGTCCAGCAACGGACCGCTGATCCGGGCGCGGTAACGCTGGATCTGGGCCGGACTGCAACGGCACTCGTGTTTCGGGTCGCCGAGATACCCGCAGGGGCACGGATTCATCGCCGCGACCAGCATGAAACCGCAGGGCAGCGTGACCTTGCCGGCGCTGCGCGAGATGGTGACCGCGCCGTCCTCGAGCGGCTGGCGCAGCACTTCCAGCGCGGAGCGTTTGAATTCGGGCAACTCGTCGAGGAACAGCACGCCGTGATGGGCGAGCGAGATTTCGCCGGGACCGGGGATGGCGCCGCCGCCGAGCAGGCCGACATCGGAAATCGTGTGGTGGGGCGAGCGCACCGGGCGCCGTCCGAATTCCGAGGCGTGCGAGATCGTCTGTCCCGCCGCCGAATGGATGGCGAGGATTTCGAGCGATTCGTCGAGCGTGGGAGCGGGCATGATCGAGGGGATGCGTTTCGCGATCATGGATTTTCCGGAACCGGGCGGGCCGACCATGATGAGGTTGTGCCCGCCGGCGACAGCCACCTCGACGGCGCGGCGCAGCGCCTGCTGTCCCTTCACCTCGACGAAATCGCCGGCATGCTCTCCGGAGGAACGGAGCAGCCGGAGCGCGTCGGCATGGCGGACGGGTTCGAGGGGTTTTGCTGACGATCCCGAACCCGAGAGAAACTGCGCGGCTTCGGCGAGGGATTTTACGGCAAATACATCGAGCCCTTCGACGAGGGCGGCTTCGGCGGCGGACTGGGCCGGGAGCACGAGCCCGCGGCAACCGAGCGAGCGGGCGAGCCGGGCGATGGCGAGCGCGCCGCGCACGGGGCGGGTCGCGCCGGAAAGGGCCAGTTCACCGGCGATCAGGTAGTCGCCGATGGCGGGCGCGGCCACCTGGCCGGTGGCGACGAGCATGCCGAGCGCGATGGGCAGATCGTAGAACGGCCCTTCCTTGCGCAGGTCGCCGGGAGCGAGGTTGATCGTGGTGCGCGTGCGGGGCGGGGAAAAACCGCTGTTGGCGAGAGCGGAGGAAACGCGGTCGCCGGATTCCTTGACGGCAGAATCCGGGAGCCCGACCAGGACAAGCTTCCATTCGCCCCGCTCGCCGGTATTGACCTCGATATGGACGGGCTGGGCTTCGATGCCATTGAGGGCGGCGGAAAGAAGAGTCGATAACATGAGGGGCCGCGATTAGGCAGAAATGGCCTGCGGGAATCAAGGTTTTGCACACCGCGCCCGCATCGCGTTTCAGCTTTCGGCCCGGAGTTCGAGGCCGGGGCCGGCGAGGACCGTTTCCGCGCCGGGTTGCAGGCGGAGTTTTTTCAGGACATCGCCGTGGCGGACGCAGACGCTGGTGGCGGTTGATGCGCGCAGCGCGACGTGCACGGGCGTGGCGGCTTCCCATTGCAGGTCCACCTCGCAGCCGCCGCGCGCACGGAAACCCCGGAAGGAACCGGCGGGCCAGGCGGAAGGCAACGCGGGGAGCAGATGGATCACCGGCAGGCCGAGGGGAGCGTCGGGCGCGTCCGCGTCGGGTTCCGTCTCGTGGCTTTGCAGCAGCATCTCGAGGATCGCGGCGGCGCCGCCGAAATTGCCGTCGATCTGGAACGGCGGGTGCGCGCAGAAAAGATTCGGGTAGGTGCCGCCGTCTTCGTAGGCCGTGTCGCGGTTGGCGAGGGAGACGGTTTCGACGGGCGCGAGGAGATTGCCGAGGAGGCGGTGGGCGCGTTCGCCGTCGCCGAGGCGGGCCCACATGCAGGCTTTCCAGGCCATGCACCAGCCGGTGCCGGCATCTCCGCGACGTTCGAGGGTCACGCGGATGGCGCGGGCAAGGTCGGGGGTGCGGCGAGGGGAAATGAGATCGCCCGGATGCAGCCCGAAGGCGTGCGAGACATGGCGATGCTGCGGATCGAGCTCCTCGTAGTCTTCAAGCCATTCGAGCAACTGACCATGGCGGCCCACGGCGGGTTGCGGGAGCCGGGCGGCGGCAGCGGCGACCCGCGCGAGAAAATCGTGATCCCCGGCGATGGCGGCGGCAGCGAGCGGACGCCGGCCGAGGAGCTGCGCGGCCTGGGCGGTGCGGCGGAAGAGGATGGAAAGAAGCTGGCTGTCCATCGTGCAGCCGGCGCAAAGAACGCCGGCTTCCCCGTTGGGAAGGCGGTAGGTGTTTTCCGGTGAGCAGGTGGGCGAGAGCACGAGGCGACCGCGGGCGTCCTCGATGAGGAAATCGAGAAAGAACAGGGAGGCTTCCCGGAGCAGGGCGTAAGCGGCGGCGAGCGAGCCGGGATCGCGGTCGTAGTCAAAACGGTCCCACGCATGCAGCACGAGCCAGGCGCCGCCAATCGTCCAGTAGGAGGCGCCGGCATTGCGATCGGTCGGGCAGGTGTCGGCCCAGAGATCGGTATTGTGGTGGGCGACAAAACCGCGGCAGCCGTACATGACTCGCGCGGTCTCGCGGCCGGATTCGACGACGCGCCCGAGATGATCGAAGAGCGGCTGGTGGCAGTCGGCGAGGTTGGCCGGCTCCGCGATCCAGTAGTTCATCTCGGTGTTGATGTTGATCGTGTATTTGGAGCCCCACGACGGCCAGAAGTCGGCGTTCCAGAGCCCCTGCAGGTTGGCCGGGAGGCTGCCGGGGCGGCTGGAGGAGATGAGCAGGTAGCGCGCGTAGTTGAAATAGAGTGACGCCAGCACCGGGTCGCCGCCGGACTCGCGGGCGCGCTTGAGCCGGAGATCGACGGGGATTGATCCCGCCCCGGCTTCGGCGGCGGCGGGCGCGCCGAGCGTGAGGGAGGCGCGGTCGAAGCGGGAGCGATATTCACGCTCGTGGTCGGCGCGGATTTTATCCCAGCCGCGGGCGAGCGCGGCGCCGGTGCGCCCGATGACAAACGCGGCGGGGTCGTCCTCGCGGAAAGTGGTGGCGGCGGCGAGCACGAGAGTGACGGAATCGGCGGCGTCGATGCAGAGCGTTTCCCCGATACGGCGGAGCGCGCCGCCCGCGATCCGGGCGCGCAGGCCGACGGCGAAACGCACGCCGTCCTCGCCGCCGGCGCGGCCGCGGAGCAGGAGCGCGGGGGACGTGCGGGCATCGGCGGGCTCCCGGGCGGCGTCGGCGACGAAGCCGACCGTGTCGGCATAACGGGTGGAGTAGCTTTCGCGCGGGCCGCGTTCGAGGCGGAGGCGAAGGGTGAGGCCGCCGGGGCGACCGGCGCGAAGGTGGAGGGCGATCACCTGGTCGACGGTGCTGGCGAGGTGGCGGCGGGCATACGACGTGTTGTTGAGAGTGTAGTCCACGGACATGACGGCCGTGCGCAGATCGAGGGCGCGACGGTAGTGTGACAGAAGCGCGGGATCGAAGCGCGGAGTGGCATAGCCGGAAGCGAGCGCCATTTCATCGGCGGAGACGGCGACCGGAGCCCCGGGGTGCTCGAAGTGGAGGAACAGGTCGGCGAGCGGTTCGTAGCAGCGCTGGCTGTCGGGGATGCCGGCCAGCGCATCATGCACGAGGTCGTGGGCGGCGGCGAGCCGCCCGTCGGCGAGGAGCTGGCGGAGGACCGGGAGGTGCTCGCGGGCGTCAGGGTTGCGACGGTCGCGCGGGCCGCCGTTCCAGAGCGAGTCTTCGTTGAGCTGGAGGCGTTCGGCGACGATGTTGCCGTAGATCATGGCGCCGAAACGGCCGTTGCCGATGGGCAGCGCGCGATTCCAGTCCTGTTGCGCAGGCTGGTCAAACCAGAGGGAAGTGAACGGGTCGGGGAGTGCGTCAGGCATCGAGTGAGTGGAAATATTCGCTTACTCCATGAAGGCGGGGCGGGGGAGCTTCAACCGGCTTTTCCGGGCCTGCCGCAAAATGTCTCCGCGTGACTCCGGCAGCGAAGCCGGAAACCACTCCCGGGAGATTCGTTCGGGCCGGTCAGGCGATATTTCCCGGCGCGCTTTCGGAGAATCCCCCATCGTCACGCCGGGAAGGCGTCCGCTTGGCGCTGCGGGCGGGAGCGTTTATCGTCCTCGTCCTGTCTCGTCCCTTGCCCCTGGCGGCGCCGTTTGCCGTTCCGGCCATGAAAAAAGAAACCACCAGTCCAACCGGCCGTATCCTCCGCCATGGCAAACGTGCCGACGAGGTGACCGCCGAAGCCATCGAGCTTCGCGCCCGTGAACTCGCCCTGATCGACGGCCGTTCCGCGGCGCAGGTGACCGACGGGGACAGGCGGCGCAGCCGGCTCGAATTGAGGGGCGACCATCTGCCGGAAGGCACCCTTGCGGACGCGGAAGGCACCGGGGGTATCAGCCGCGATCCGGCCGAACCCGCCGACAACCCGGGCCGGGAAGTCCCTTCGCAAGACGAACCGGACGAACAGGCGACCAGCGAGCGCCTCGCGATCGAAGGCGTCGAAGAGGCGCAACACGACCAGATGCTGGCCGCCCGCCGCCGCGACCGGCGGCGATCCGGTCCGGAGTGAACGAACCGCCCGACCATGCCGGTCACCTTTTCCTCTTCCGGTCCTGCGGATCCTGCCGCCGCCAGCGGCCGCTCCGGCTCCGGCAGCACCCGGCTGGAAAACAGGGAACGCGCATGGCAGGGCGAAGCGCCTGTCTCCGTTGCGGAGCATCTGGGCGGCGCGCAGTTCTGGTTCGAATCGTTCCAGAACTGGCAAAGCGAGTTTCTCGCCATCGGCTCGATGGTGGTCCTGAGCATTTTCCTGCGGGAGAAGGGTTCGCCCGAATCGAAGGCGCTGGAAGCGCCTCACGGCGCCACGGGCTCCTGAGCGGCGTCGGGCAGGTTGTCGCGAACAGCCCGGACCGGCGTCGCCGGATCGTTCGTGGAGCTCGCTGTATCGAACCGCCTTCCGCTGGTTGTGAACCTTCGGGAGGTTGCCCTCCTGGAGGGGGAAGCCGATGAAGAGCGGAGTGCGGGGCTTTATTCGCTTGGGTCCAATTCCCCGGAGCTTGCCCCGGGGATCTTTATTCACCGGCGGATGCTTTGTGGCGTATGGTCTCCTCGGATACATGGCCGGGCGCTTTTTTCGCTCCGCAGGAGTCGCGCACGATGAGCGGACATTCCAGCAGAATGTCGCGCGCCGGGATGTCGGGACGGACCAGACGCTCCAGCATCGCGGACATGGCGGCGATGCCGATCTCGCGGCAAGGCTGGCGAAGGGTGGTAAGCGGCACGGGAAGCAACGCGGCGTAACGCACATCGTCGATGCCCACGATGCGCACGTCCCTGGGCACCCGTTTGCCCAGCGCCCTCAAGCCGTGCATCGCCAGCCCGGCGGTAGGGTCGTTGGCGCACACCAGGCCCTCCACCTCCAGGTTCCGCAGGGCCTCCATGTTTCTTTGCGGGGTATCCTGATCGAGAGTCACCACGACGGGTGCGTTCATCGACGGCCCGGCGGCCTTCAAGGCGTCCGCATACCCCGCGATACGCATCCGGATCGATTCGGCCGGGGTCGTGTAGGCGGCGAAAGCGATCCGGCGGGCTCCCAGGTCGATCAGGTGTTTCGCGGCCCGGTGCGCCACGCGCCGGTGGTCGATGCCGACCAGATCGTGCCGGGTGCGGCGCGGGTAGGGGACGCAATCGCGGTCGAGCAGCACGACCGGAATCCGCGCCTTTTCCAGGGCGGCGAGCACCTGCTCGTTGACGCGGTCCTCCGGCGGCGGTGCATCCACCGGGCAAAAGAACACGCCCGACACCCGCCGGTTGATATATTGCGCGCACAGGTTGAGGGCCTGCTCGCTCCGGTCTTCCGCGGAGGCATCCGTGGCGCCATGTCCCCAGAGCAGGACATGGTTGGCGGCGCGGGGAGCCTCGGCCAGACCCCGGCAGATCGGCTCGAAAATCTCGCCCCGGAAGAGGTCCGGCACGATCAGCCCAAAAGTGAATCCCGAGGCCGCCCCGGCCCTTGCGTAGGTGCCGGAGCCCGCCCTCCGCTCCACGAGCCCCTGCAATTGCAGCTCCCGCAGCGCGCGTCCGACGGTCACACGCGAGACGCCGAAGCGTTTCACCAGGTCCGCCTCGCTGGGCATTTTTTGACCCGGCCGAAAGACGCCCGATCCCAGTTCGTTGAAGAGCGTCTCGAAGATCTGGCGATATCTGAATGACACGGATTTCATAGAAGTTGATATAACAGCTTTTGATTTTAATTCAAAAAGCAACCCGGAACGGTGACGAGGCGGTATGCTGGGAGGAAGAAGGGAACAAACTCCCCGCCCAATTTGACAATGATACAGCTTTGTTTGAAAACTAAGTCAGGTTGCCGATTTGACCGTCCAGCGCCGGTTCAGACCGCGTCCTTCACTTTTTTCACCTGATTCCATCATGATCAAAACCATCGTCACCCTGTTTGCCGCCTCGTCGTTTTGCGCGGCCGGCGGCCTCGCCGCCTCCGGGACGGTCGAGCTCTTCGTGCGTCTCCAGCTCAAGCCCGGACACAAGGAAACGTTCCTCTCCGTCATGGCGGAAAACGTGCGCCAGTCCCGCCTCGAGCCCGGCAACATCTCCTTCACCGCCTTCGAGGATCGCGCGCAGCCGGACACGCTCTACCTTTACGAACGCTGGAAAAGCCAGGCCGCCCTCGACGCGCACATGCAGACCCCGCACCTGAAAGCGGTGCAGGCTGCCGCCTCCACCAGCGTATCCGAGGCGGAAAACCTCCCGATCCGGGACCTGCATCCCGTTCCCCCCGCCGAAGTCCTGCCGGTCGCCGACCCCGGACCCACCTCCAACGTCGGGGTGATCTTCAAGCTCAAGCCCGGCGCGCGCGACGCCTTCCTGGCCACCTGGTCCAACATCCCCGAGATCAGACAGCGCCCCGGCTGCCTGCTCTTTTCCCTGCATGAAGTGCCCGGAGATCCCGACACCCTCGTGCTTTTCGAACGCTGGACGACCAAGGCCGCCCACGACGCCCACCTCGCCCAGCCCGACAGTCAGGCCCTCGGCGGCATCCTCGAACCGCTGCTCGCACGCCCGCTGATGGAAGGCCGCGTGCTGCTGCGCGACGTCGTTCCCTGACACCCGCAAGCGCGCCATGTCGTGCCGACCCACGCTTCCCGCATGAGCCCAGCCAAAACCTCATCCTCGCCATGAACCACCGAGTGTTTTCCCTCAGTCTCGCCCTTGCGATCGCCGCCGTCCCGGCCTTTTCCGCCTCCGCCGAACTCGTCGAAGTCGCCCGATCCCCCGAACACATGTGGAACGGTGTCACCGTCTCCAAAACCGGACGCCTCTTCGCCAGCTTCCCCGCCATGGCCGGTGCCCGGACCCTCTCCGTCGGCGAAATCCTGCCCGACGGCGCCATCCGCCCCTATCCCGGCGGCACCTGGAACACCTATGAAAAAGGCGACCCCACCCACGACCGCTTCGTCGGCGTCAACGCCGTGGTCTCCGACGACCGCGACCGCCTCTGGGTCGTCGATCCCGCCGGCGGCTTCGGCTCCGTGCCCCTCGCCGGCCAGGCCAAGCTCGTGCAAATCGACCTCGCCGCCGACACGGTCGCCCGCGTGTATCCATTTCCCACCGACGTCGTCCCCGAGCGCGGCTTCATCAACGACGTGCGCATCGCCGGCGGGCACGCCATACTCACCGATTCCGGCCTCGGCGCGCTCATCGTGCTCGACCTCGACACCGGCCGCTCCCGCCGCCTCCTCGCCGACGATCCCCGCCTGAAAGCCGACCCGAACCTCACCCTCACCATCGACGGACGACCCTATCTCAACGCCCAGGGCCGGACCCCGCAGATGCACGTCAACACCCTCGACCTCAGCCCCGACGGCCGCCACCTCTACTTCCAGCCCAACGGCGGCCCGCGCCTCCTCCGCCTGCCCCTCGCCCTCCTCATCGACCCCGCGCAGGACGACACGGCCCTCTCCGCCGCCATCGAGGACCTGGGCCCCACCCGCTTCAACGCCGGCATGACCTTCGGCCCGGACGGTTCCCTCTACTACAGCGACATCGAGATCGGCGGCATCACCCGCCGCAAACCCGACGGCACCTTCGAAACCCTGGTCGCCGACCCCGCGCGCATCGCCTGGCCCGACGCCTCGCGCATCGGCCCCGACGGATTCCTCTACTTCCCCGCCGCCCAGATCAACCGCCTGCCCGCCAACAACCCGGAAGGCCGCGACCTCATCGAGCGCCCTTTCCTCCTCTTCAAAGTCAGGCTCCCGTAGGCGACCGCATTCCCGCCCCCCCCGCGCCCGGATTTCACGACGACCAGCAGTCCCGACGAAGCCTCCCGCCCTCCCGCACGACTCCCATCAAAACAAACGCCGCCCACATGACGACAAGACGCCACTTCCTCTCCGCCCTGGCCGCCGGCACCGCCGCCCTGGCCTCGTCCGCCGCCCTCCCGTCCATCGCCCGCGGGGCCGGGCCCGCGCCCCGTTCTCCCGCCCTGGTCCAATCCCCGCAGACCCCCACCGGCCGCTATCGCCCGCCCTATCGCCTCGGCCTGGGCGGCTCGCCGCTGGGCAACGCCTCCTCCATCGCGATCGACGGGGCCGAGGCCCTCTCCGTCCTCGAAGCCGCCTGGGCAGGCGGTATCCGCTATTACGATACATCGCCGTTCTACGGCTTCGGCCTGAGCGAGCGCCGGTTCGGCCGGCTCCTCCACGAGAAAAAACGGGAGGACTACGTCCTCTCCACCAAAGTCGGCCGCCTCTTCCACGCCACCGCTGCGCCGCGCAAGTCCGCCTGGGCCAATCCCTCGCCCTTCGACTACGACTACGACTATTCGGCCTCCGGCACCCGCCGCTCGATTGAGGACAGCCTCCAGCGCCTCGGCATCTCGTCGATCGACATCGCGTTCATCCACGACCTCTCCCCCGACAACCCCGACCTCGGCGAACGCTGGACCGACTACCTCGACCAGGCCCTCAAAGGCGCCGTGCCCGAGCTCGAAAAGATGAAGGCCGAAGGCCTCATCAAAGCCTGGGGCCTCGGGGTGAACACCCTCCCGCCCCTCCTGCGCACGCTCGAACGCGCCGACCCGGACATCTTTCTCTCCGCCTGCAACTACACCCTGATCGATCACGCCGAGGCGCTCGACACGCTCTTCCCCCTCTGCGAGCCGCGCGGCGTCTCCATCGTCGTCGGCTCGCCGCTCAACAACGGCTTCCTCGCCGGCCGCGACCGCTTCAACTACGCCGGAGACCGCAAGCCCAACGCGCAACAACTCGAAAAACGACGCCGCCTCGAAACCGTCGCCACGGCGCACGGCGTCGATCTGCGGACCGCGGCGCTCCAGTTTTGCAGCGCGCCCGCCGTCGTCTCCGCCGTCATTCCCGGGGCCCGCCGGGCGCACCAACCCGGAGAAAACGTCGCCTCCCTGCAAGTCGCCATCCCCGCCGGATTCTGGGCCGAGTTGAAACACGAAAAACTCATCGCGGAAAACGCCCCCGTGCCGTCCCCTGTCTGAACTACCGCCTCCCATGAGCACCGATTCCCGTTCCGACTACCGCCTCGCCCACGCCCTCGCGCGCCTCGGGCTCGGCGTCAACATCGCCCTGCACGGCCTCGTGCGCCTGCCCAAGCTCGACGCCTTCGCGAGCGGCCTGCGCGAGCAGTTCGCGCAAAGCATCCTGCCCGGTCCGCTCGTTTATCTCAGCGGCTGCGGCATCGTCATCGGCGAGGCCGTGATCGGCGTGCTGCTCGTGCTCGGCCTGTTCCTGCGCCCCGCGCTCGTGGCCGGCACGCTGTTGATGATCCTGCTCATCACCGGCTCGTGCCTGATCGAGAACTGGGGCGCCGCCGGCATCCAGATGACCTACCTCGGCTTCTACGCCGTGCTCCTCGCGACCGTCCGCCACGACGCCTGGTCGCTCGACAGCCGCCGCCGCGGTTCCTCTCCGGCCGCCTGATTTTCCGATGCACCACCCAGTTTTTGCAGCAGGGGCGCGCCTCGTGCGCGCCCGCGGACATAAACAAGCCACGCCCGCAGGGAGGACGGCCTGATTCATGCAGACCACCGACACCGGCCGGATCACGAAAGGGGTCCTGCTCGGTTTTGCCTCCTTTGCCCTGTTCTCCTTCAGCGATGCCAGCGTCAAGCTGATCGAAGGCGAACTGCCGCCCTACGAATCGGCCTTTTTCGGCGCGCTGTTCGGCCTCGCCATCCTGCCTTTTCTGCTGCGCCGGGGAGACCGTTGGCGCGATGTCTTCGCCACCACGAACCGGCCCCTCTGGCTGGTTCGCTTCTTCGCCTATCCGGCAGGCGTGATCGGCAGCGTCACCGCCTTCACCCACCTCTCGATGGCCGAAGCCTTTGTGCTGATCTTTCTGCAGCCGGCCTTCGTCACCCTCACGTCGATGCTGTTTCTGAAGGAACGGGTGGGCATCCGGCGCTGGAGCGCGGTGGTGATCGGCTTCATCGGCGTTCTGATCGTGCTGCGACCCGGCTTCCGCGAACTCTCAATCGGCCATTTGGGAGCCGTGTTCGCCGGTCTTGGCGGCGCCGTGTCGATCGTGACCTTCCGCGCCGTCGGGGCGAAGGAAAAGGCCATCTCGCTGTTCGGCGCCGGCATCCTCGGCGCGGTCATCGTCTGCGGCCTGCTCACGATTCCGCGCTTCGTCGCGCCCAATGCCGAACAATGGGCGAAACTGGCCGGCTACGGCCTGCTCGCCGCCTTCGCCAACATCGTGACCATGCGTGCGGCCCGGCATGCCCCCGCCACGCATATCGGCCCGACGCAATACAGCCAGATGCTCTGGGCGATCCTGCTCGACTTCCTGCTGTTCGGGACGGGCGTCGATCTTCCCACGCTGGCGGGGATCGTTCTGATCGTCGGCTCGGGCCTCCTCACCCTGATGCGGGAAAAAGCGCGGGGAACGCCGCTGCCCCCGTCCGTCTCCGGCGAGCGGCATGTCCCGGCCGCCCTCTCTCCAGACAAACCTGCAACCTGAAAAATCATGAACAAAACCGAAACTTCATCATCGCCTGACCCGGCTCCGGAGGCGGACGACGCCTCCTCCCCGGCTTCGCGGACCAACACCGCCAACGCCCAAGGCGCGGGCACCCTGCCGACGGGCGGGCACGCCCTGATCGCCGGCGCCAGCGGCATCATCGGCGGCGCGACGGCGGAAGTCCTGGCCGGGGAAGGATGGCGGGTGTCCGGCCTGGCCCGCCGGCCCCTCGCGCAGCCCGGCGTTACCCCGATCGCCGCCGACCTCCTCGATCCGGCGTCCCTCGCCGCCGCGCTCTCCGGCCTGAAGCCCACCCATGTTTTCCTCACGACCTGGCTGCGGCAGGCGACCGAGGCGGAGAACATCCGGGTCAACGCCGCGATGGTGCGCAATCTGCTCGACGCGCTCCGGCCCGCCGGCTCCGTTCGCCACGTCGCCCTGGTCACGGGCCTCAAGCACTACCTCGGGCCGTTCGAGGCCTACGGGAAGGGGGCCCTGCCGCAGACGCCCTTCCGCGAAGATCAGGCGCGGCTCGACCTCGAGAACTTCTATTACGCCCAGGAAGACGAAGTCTTCGCGGCCGCCGCGCGCGACGGCTTCCACTGGAGTATCCACCGTCCGCATACGGTCATCGGCCGGGCGGTCGGCAACGCCATGAACATGGGCACGACCCTGGCCGCTTACGCGACGATCTGCCGCGAGACCGGCCGGCCGTTCCGGTTTCCGGGCGTGGGCGTGCAATGGGACAGCCTGACCGACATGACCGACGCGCGGCTGCTCGCCCGCCATCTGCTGTGGGCGGCGACCACGCCGGCCGCGGCCAACGAAGCCTTCAACGTCGTCAACGGCGACATCTTCCGCTGGAAGTGGATGTGGGGCCGCATCGCCGGCTGGTTCGGCATCGAGGCGGAGCCTTTCGACGGGGTCGTCCGGCCGCTCGAACAGCAGATGGCCGCCGATGCGCCCCTCTGGCGCGAGATCGCGGCGACCCACCGCCTCGCCGAGCCGGATCTCGCCCGTCTGGCCTCGCCCTGGCATACCGATGCCGACCTGGGCCGGCCGATCGAAGTGGTGACCGACATCTCCAAAAGCCGGCGGCTTGGTTTCAATCTCTACCAGCCGACGGACGACGCCTTCTTCCTCCTGTTCGAAAAATTGCGCCGCGAGCGGCTTATTCCGTAAGCCGCGCCGGCTCGCAGGTCCTCCTCAAGCCTGGCGGGTATCAAATCTCCGCCGGGCGGTTGAACATGCCAAAAGACCTGAAAATGGTCGGGGTGGTGAGATTCGAACTCACGGCCTCTACGTCCCGAACGTAGCGCTCTACCAGGCTAAGCTACACCCCGATCTCGATCGTCCTCGTTTGAGGAGTTGCGGAACATGAGGGGTCCCGCCCCCGTGCAGCAAGCAGAATCTTTTTTCTTGTTCAAATCGCCTCCTGCCGCTCCCTTGCGAGCACGAGCAGCCACACTCACCGCTCCGCCTTTTCCTTGGTTCACCATGATTGCCAGCGTCCTGATCATCGACGACGAAAAACACACCCGCGAAGGCCTCCGTCAGGCGCTCGAGGACGAGTACGATGTCTTCGCCGCCGCCAATGCCGACGAAGCCTTCAACCTCATGGAGTCGCAGGAGTTCGACGTCATCCTCACCGACCTGCGCATGCCGGGCAAAAGCGGCCTCAAGGTCATCGACAAGGCCCTGTCCCTGCCTCATCGCCCCGCGGTCATCATGATGACCGCCTACGGCAACATCGACACCGCGGTCGAGGCCATGAAGCGCGGCGCCGTCGATTTCCTCACCAAACCGGTCAACATCGAACGGCTCGAGGTTCTCATCCAGCGCGCCCTCAAGACACGCACGCTCGAGGTCGAGGTGAAACAGCTTCACGAGCGCCTCGACGACAAGTTCAGTTTCGAGGGCCTCGTCGGTCACTCGGATCGCCTCAAGGATGTGATCGACCGCGTGCGCCTGGTCGCGCCCTCCAGGGCCACCATCCTCATCGAAGGCGAGTCCGGCACGGGCAAGGAGCTCATCGCCCAGGCGATCCACCAGGCCAGTCCGCGCGCCCGCGCCCCGTTCGTGGCGGTGCATTGCGCGGCGCTTTCGGAAAACCTGCTCGAGAGCGAAATCTTCGGTCACGAACGCGGCGCTTTCACGGGAGCGACCGAACGTCGCGTGGGCCGGTTCGAATCGGCGGACAGCGGCACGCTGTTTCTCGACGAAATCGGCGAGATCTCCGCTTCCACCCAGGTGAAGCTGCTGCGTTTTCTGGAAACAAAATCCATCGAACGCGTGGGCGGTTCGCGTCCCATCACGCTGGATGTGCGCCTCGTGGCCGCGACCAACCGCAACCTCGAACAGATGGTGCGCGAGGGAAAATTTCGCGAAGACCTGTTTTTCCGCATCAACGTCGTGCGGATCACCTTGCCCCCGTTGCGCGAGCGTACCGACGACATCCCGATGCTGCTGGCCCATTACCTCCGGCTGTTTGCGAAGGAAAACAATCTGCCGCTCCTGACGGTGGAGCCCGGAGCGTTGCGCACGTTGCAGGCGTATCCGTGGCCGGGGAACATTCGCGAATTGCGCAATTTTTGTGAAAACGCCGTGGTGCTCCATCGCGGAGGCAAGCTCACCGAGTACGATCTCGACGCGCGTTTCCGGCAACCGTTCGCGGCGCCTCTCGCACTGCCGCCGGCCGGCGGCGCCCAGGCTTTATCGGCTGGCACGGGCGGACTGGCGCCTGCGCCGGGCACGATGCCGTTTCAGCCGGCAGGCGGCAGCGCGGGCGGGACGCTTTCGGTCGAGGAGAATGAAAAGCGGCTTCTGCGCGAGGCCCTGATCAAGGCGAGGGGCAACCGCACGAAGGCCGCGCAACTCATGGGCGTGAGCCGCCGCACGCTGCACCGCAAGATCGCCCAGTGGCCGGAGCTCGATGTGCTCGACTGAGCGCGGACAAGGGCATCTGCCGCAGCACCGGAACGGCGAGCGGGCGGGCGAGGGATTCTCTCCTAATAGTGCGGCGGCCGCTCCTGCTGCCCGGCGGGCGGCAGCCCGGAGTCGTCGGGGAGCCGTTCGATGACGCGAGTCAGTTCGGCGCGCAGGCGCTCGAGTTCGCGCGCCTGCCCCAGCATGACCTTGTCCTGCTCCACCACGTGGCGCTGGAGCCAGGCGATGCGTTCCTCGAGAATATCCAGTCTTTCGTTCGACATGTGCGGTTGGGCGTGAGTTGCGATGCAGCCGGGAAGGGTGTGGGAGCGCCCGGGATTACGCCAGCAATTGCCGCAATGCCTCCGGTGTCGTCACGGGCGACTGACAGGTGTAGTGCTGGCAGACATACGCGGCGGCCTGTCCGCCGTCCGCCGGGCGCATGCCATCGAGCCAGGGAGCGCGAGCGCGCAGCCAGAGGTCGGCATCGGCGTCGCTGCCGCCGGCCGGAACCAGGCCGATCAGCGCCGGCCGGCGGCGGGTCGCCTGCGCGCGGACAACGGCGACGAGCGCCCGGAAACCGGGTGCCGCCGGGTCGCCGGCGATCACGACCTGCACGGGCTCGGCGAGGATGCGTTCGAGCGCGCAGAGCATGGCGGGCAGGGCGTGCGGCGTCTGGCTCCATTGGCCGCGAAGCGCTTCGACGGTGTCGACCGCCCGGGCGTGCAAGGTCTCGTCATGGAGGAGCGAGGAGAGCCGCTGGAGGTTGGAGGCGGCAATGGAACTCGGGGCGGGCTCGGCGCCGTCGTAATCCTCTTTCAGGCGCAGCACGATGTGCGGGTCGCCGGCAGGGGAATTGAAATAACCGCCGGCGATCTCGTCACGGAAGCGCGCGTCCATGGTCTGTTGCAGCCGTTCGGCGAGGCGCAGCCAGTGTGCGTCGAACGTGGCGTCATGGAGGTCGAGCAGGCCGGCGATGAAACAGGCGTAGTCTTCGGCAAAACCCTCGCTCGCGCCGCGTTCGCCGCGCCAGGCGCGGTAGAGGACGCCGCGGCCGGCGTCGCAGAGTTCGCGTTCGACGAAGCGGGCGGCGCGCCGGGCGGCGTCGAGGTACCGGTCGCGCCGGTCGTCGAGGCAGGCGGCGGGCGAGGTGGCGGCGCGGGCGAAGGCGGAGAGCGCGAGGCCGTTCCACGCGGTGATGACCTTGTCGTCGAGATGCGGCCGCGGCCGCGCGGTGCGAATCGCCTGCAGGGTTTCGAGAGCGGCGGCCAGGCGTTCGGCCGCTGCGGCGGGTTCGAGGCCGAGAGCGGCGGCCGTTTCGGCCAGAGGGCGTACCTGGCGCAGAATGTTTTTTCCGCGCAACTCGCCGTGGGGATCGAGCGCCGGCGGCACGTTGCCTTCGGAACCTGGGTTGATTCCGAGATGGGATTCGACCAGCCGGGCTGCGTCGGGCGAGAGCGCGCGGCGCAATTCATCGGCCGTCCACACGTAAAACGCGCCTTCGACATGCTCCGTGGCGCCGTGCGCCGGCGCCGCGTCGGCGTCTTCGGCGGAGAAAAATCCGCCGTCCGGATGCGTGAGGTCGCGGAGCACGTAGTCGAGCGTCGCGCGCGCGGCCCAGGCGTACCGTTCGTCACCGGTGAAGAGCGCGGCATCGAGCAGGTTGACCGCAATCTGGGCCTGGTCGTAGAGCATTTTTTCGAAATGCGGCACAAACCACGCGTCATCGACGGAGTAGCGGTGGAAGCCGCCGCCGACGTGGTCGTGGATGCCTCCGGCGATCATGTGCCGGAGCGTGCTCGCGGCCATGGAAACGGCTTCGCGCCCGGTTTCGGTTTCCGGCCCCTGGATGGCGGCGACGCGAAAAAGAAAATCGAGGTTGGAGGCGCGAGGGAATTTGGGCGCGCCGCCGAAACCGCCATGTGTGGAGTCGAAACTTTCGCCCAGTTGCAGGTAACAGCGTTCGAAGGCGTCGCCGCCGGTTTCGTACAGCGGCGGCATCGGGGTGGCGGGATCGGGACGCACCTGCTTCCCGGCATAATAACCGGCGAGCACGTCGATCACGCGTGACGATTCCGCGACGAATTTCCGGCGTTCGCCGTCGTCGTTCCAGCCCTGGATGATCACGTCGAGCACGGAGAGAAGCCCGGATCGGCCGGAGCGGTCCTCGGGCGGGAAATACGTGCCGCCGTAAAACGGCTTCAGGTCCGGAGCGAGCCACACGCTGAGCGGCCAGCCGCCATGACCGGTCATCGCCTGCACGTAGGCCATGTAAACCTTGTCCACGTCGGGCCGCTCCTCGCGATCCACCTTGATGGAGACAAAATGCTCGTTGAGCACGGCGGCGACGGCTTCGTTTTCAAACGATTCCCGGGCCATCACGTGACACCAGTGGCAGGTCGAATACCCGATGCTGAGGAAGATCGGCTTCTGCTCCGCGCGCGCCCGGGCAAATGCCTCCTCGCCCCATTCCTGCCAGTGCACCGGATTGCGGGCGTGCTGGAGCAGGTAGGGAGACCGGGCGGCTGAAAGGCGGTTGGGCATGGGCATGCAAGGAGGCGAAATCCGGCGAAAAGAAAAGCTTTGGCACCGGAGAAAAGCGAATTATCAACCACTTAAACGCAAAAAGAAGGCAAAATGCGACTCGTGCTCGACAGGCGTACAGTTTTTTGCTCAGGATTTCACCCGTCAGGCAAATATGAGTTGCAACCGGGCAACGAGGCCCGTTTTGTAAAAAGGTTCTTTCAATTTAAAGCAGATAATTTGCCCGCGGTGGGCGCGAGCCTTGAAAGCGAATGCATAGGGGATGTTATTGGCTTTTCAGGCGTCTGCCGCGGGCTTTCTCGTGTCCGCACCGGAAGGCGCGGAGCGCCGGAGGCCGTGCCGGGGCGCGGTGAAACGTCCGGAGAAACGGGCTGATTTCCGCTCGGCAACAATGGCGGAAGCGGGCGTTTTGGCACATCTTTCGCGCAATGCTGACGCGTTGTCGTGCCGGGTTGTCCGGGTTCTCCCGGCGATCTCCCCTCAGGCTCCGCTGGCCCGCGGCGTGCAGAAGAAAGTGCAACCTATGGACCCGAACCAGTTCACACAAATGTCCCGTCAGGCGATCACCGACGCGCAGTCGGAAGCCCGTCGCCGCAACAACAATGAAGTCGACACGTGGCATCTGCTGCACGCGCTGCTTTCCCAGGAAAACGGCATCGTGCCCGCCATCGTCGAAAAGCTCGGCCTCACCACGTCCGCGCTCCAGCTTGCGTTGCAGCGCGAACTCGACCGGCTCCCGCGCGTCAGCGGCAGCGTGGATACGTCGAAAGTTTACGTCACCCAGGCCGTCAACGACGTCCTCACCCGGGCGGAGGAGGAAGCGAAGCAGCTCAAGGACGAGTTCGTTTCCGTCGAACACCTGTTCCTCGCGCTCATCGAGGTGGCGAAGCCGGAAGCCTTCGCCCGGTATCTGAAATCCTTCGGCATCGACCGCCGGACCGTTCTCAAGACCCTGAGTGAACTGCGCGGCGCGCAGCGCGTGACCACCGACAACCCCGAAGCCACCTACAACGCCCTGAAAAAATACGGCATCGACCTCGTCGAACTGGCGCGCAAGGGCAAGATGGATCCCGTCATCGGCCGCGACGACGAGATCCGCCGCACCATCCGTATCCTTTCCCGCAAGACAAAAAACAACCCCGTGCTCATCGGCGAGCCCGGCGTCGGCAAGACCGCCATCGTCGAAGGCCTCGCCCAGCGCATCGTGCGCGGTGACGTGCCCGAGGGGCTGAAGGACAAGACCATCTTCTCGCTCGACATGGGCGCGCTCGTCGCCGGCGCGAAATACCGCGGCGAATTCGAGGAACGGCTCAAGGCCGTGCTCAACGAAGTCAAGCAGAGCGACGGCCGCATCCTGCTCTTCATCGACGAGCTCCACACCATCGTCGGCGCCGGCAAGACCGAGGGTGCGATGGACGCCGGCAATCTCCTGAAGCCCATGCTCGCCCGCGGCGAGCTGCACTGTATCGGCGCGACCACGCTCGACGAATACCGCCAGCACATCGAGAAAGACGCCGCGCTCGAGCGCCGTTTCCAGCCCGTGCAGGTCGAGCCGCCCTCTGTCGAGGACGCCATCTCCATCCTGCGCGGCCTGCGCGAACGCTTCGAACTCCATCACGGCGTGCGCATCCAGGACAACGCCCTCGTCGCCGCCGTCACGCTTTCCAACCGCTACATTTCCGACCGCTTCCTGCCCGACAAGGCCATCGACCTCGTGGACGAAGCCTGCGCGATGATCCGCACCGAGATGGACTCGATGCCGCAGGAACTCGACGCCCTCACACGCCGCGCCCTTCAGCTCGAAATCGAGGAAACAGCCCTGAAACTGGAAAAGGACGATGCCTCCCGGCAGCGTCTCGAAACCCTCCGCAAGGAGCTCGCCAACACCCGCGAGCAGGCCGATGCGCTGAAGCGCCAGTGGGAGCGTGAAAAAGCCTCCATCGACCGCGTACGCAAGGTGCGCGAGGAACTCGACGCGGCCCGCCTCGCCATGGAAAAGGCCGAGCGCGCCTACGATCTCAACAAGCTCGCCGAACTCCGCCACGGCAAGATTCCGCAACTGGAAGCCGAACTGAAAAAACTCGAAACCACCGGTGCGCAGACGCAGCTCTTCAAGGAAGAGGTGTCCGCCGAGGAGGTCGCCGAGATCGTCGCCAAGTGGAGCGGCATCCCCGTGACGCGCCTCGTCGAGAGCGAACGCGAAAAACTCCTCCGCCTCGGCGAGGTGCTCCACGAGCGTGTCATCGGCCAGGACGAGGCCGTGCAACTGACCAGCGAGGCCATCCTCCGCGCCCGCGCCGGCATCAAGGATCCGCGCCGCCCCGTCGGCAGTTTCCTCTTCCTTGGCCCGACAGGCGTCGGCAAGACCGAACTGGCCAAGACGCTCGCCGAAACGCTCTTCGACAGCGAGGCCGCCATGATCCGCATCGACATGTCGGAGTACATGGAAAAGCACAGCGTCGCCCGCCTCATCGGCGCGCCTCCGGGCTACGTCGGTTACGATGAGGGTGGTCAGCTCACGGAGGCCGTCCGGCGCAAGCCGTACGCCGTCGTCCTCTTCGACGAGATCGAGAAAGCGCACCCGGATGTATTCAATGTCCTGTTACAGGTGCTCGACGACGGCCGCATCACCGATTCGCAAGGCCGCACCGTGGACTTCAAGAACACGATCATCATCATGACCTCCAACATCGGCAGCCGTTACCTGCTCGACGGCGTGACCGGTGACACGATCCCCGAGAGTGTGCGCGAGTCGGTCATGGCCGAGCTGCGCAAGGGCTTCCGTCCGGAATTTCTGAACCGCATCGACGAGACGATCCTCTTCAAGCCGCTGACGCTCGAGGAAATCACAAAAATCGTGGACCTGCTGCTGGCCGACCTCAACAAGCGCCTCGCCGACCGCCGCGTGACGGTGGAGCTGGACAAGAAGGCGAAAACCTGGGCGGGCGAGAAAGGCTACGATCCGGTGTTCGGCGCACGCCCGCTGAAGCGTTTTCTCCAGCGCCAGATCGAAACCCGGCTCGCCCGTGCCCTGATCACCGGGGAGGTGAAAGAAGGTTCGACGGTGACCTTCAAGGTCAAGAACGACGAACTCGTGATGTCCTGACGACCGGCGACGTCATCCTGTAGCCGCAAGTGGTGCCGGTGTTCATGAGGTTTGCCCGTAGCAACAAGGGGCGCACTTCACGTGCGCCCCTTGTGTGTGTGGGAGGAACATGCCTCCTTACCCCGTCGCAATTCCCGGCGGTGTCGTTGCGGAGACCGGAATCGGCGAACCGGTATTCGACGTGTCGTCGTCTTCGGGCAGATCGGCCTCGCCGCGCGAGACGAGCACGGCGCAGACGAGATCGCCGCTGACGTTGAGCGTGGTCCGGCACATGTCGAGCAGACGGTCGATGCCCAGGATGATGGCAATGGCCTCGCCCGGCACGCCGATCGTCACGAGCACGCCGACCACCAGGGGGAGCGAGCCGCCTGGCACGCCCGCCGTGCCGAAGCCGGCCATGATGCACATGAGCGCCACGACAATCTGTTGTCCGATGGTCAGGTCGATGCCGAACACCTGGGCGAGGAAGAGCACGGTGATGCCTTCATAAAGCGCGGTGCCGTTCTGGTTGGCGCTGGCGCCGACCGTGAGCACGAAGCGGCTGATCTGCCGGGGCAGGCCGAGATTCTCCTCGGCCACGCGGATCGAGACGGGGAGCGTGGCGTTGCTCGACGACGTGCTGAAGGCCGTGACCATGACCTCGCGGATGCGCCGGAAAAACAGGAGCGGCGACTGGCGTCCGATAAGTGCGAGCAGCAGCGAGTAGGTGCCAAACTGGTGCAGGGTCAGCCCGAGGATGACGACGCCGACATAGGCGCCGAGACTTTGCAGGATGCCGATGCCGAGCGTGGAAGTGAGGCTGAAGCCGAGACACGCCACGCCGATCGGCGCCAGTTTCATGGCGAATTCGATGATCAGCATGCAGACATCGAACATGCCCTGGAAGACCGCAGTGAGCGCCGCGCCCCTTTCGCGCGGCACCATGGCCAGCGCCACGCCGACAAAGACGCTGAATACCATGACGGCGATGAGGCCCCCGCCGGTGTAGTTGGGCGCGAAGGCGTTGACCGCTTCGGCGAGCGGGTTCTGGGGGACGAGTTCGAGGATCGATTCGGCAAGAGGCGGGCTTTCGCGGGTGCCCTGCTCGATTTTGACGGCGGCGTCGCCCCCATAGCGGGCGGTGAGCTCGAGACGCGTACTTTCGGGCATGTGCCGGCCGGGGGCGAGCGTGTCGACGAGCACCAGCCCGAGCACGACGCTGGTGCCGGCGAGGATGAACGTCCAGAGCACGCATTTGAGGCCGACGCGGCCGAGCTTGCGGATATCTCCCATTTCCACGATCCCGAGCACGATGGCGGAGAGGATCAGCGGGATCACGATCATGAAAATGATCCGAATGAACAGCTTGCCGAGCGGCTGGATCAGCTGGTCGAGCCACCAGTGGAGACGCTCCGTGGCTTCGGGAGTGGTGCAGAAATGCCGGGCGAGCAGACCGAACAACAATCCGACGACGAGGCCGGAGATGATGAGGTTGGCGGACTGCCATTTCCAGGGGGGACGGAGGCGGAGGGTCATCGTGAGTCGTGAATAATCTGTGGTTGGAGCCTCGTGGTAGCACATCTCCGGCCAACCGGTTTGCGGGGGAGGGCGTAGTTTTGCGTAAGAGGCGAGGCCGGATGGTGAACCGACGAGGCGTTGGCGGTGATGGTCTGGTGGTTACTTTTTAGCACGAAATCTCTGCAGGGACGAACGGGTAGGGGATTTTTCTGCGGGTGAAAATGGCAGAATCCGATGCGAGTATAGGCTCGCCGCAGCGATTCCGGCTGCTAACCAGTCCGGCTATGTCCGAAAGAGAAGTATATCCCGAAGAAAGAAAATGAGAGCGGCCTTGGTGACATTGGCGGTGGGAGAGGTGCCGGAAACGCGCTGGTCGCATCCGGTTTTCCGCGCCTATGCGCAGCGGCACGGCCTGGAGTTTGTCGTGATCGACGAGTGGCGGGTGCGGAAAGGCGGCTGGTTCACCCCGAAACGCAAGCGGGCCCAGTTCGAAAAACTGCAATTGCACCGGTTGCTCGGGGAGTATGACCGGGTGATCTTTTTCGATGCGGACATCCTGATTCATCCGGAATGTCCGAATTTGCTGGAACTGGTGCCGGATGATTGTCTGGGCGCGGTGAGCGACGAGCAGGCGGACGGGGGAGGGGAGACATGGAAGCGGCGCGACGATCTGGATCGGGCGCAGAAAGCACTGGGGACGTTGCCGCCGGAGCGGACAGCGGAGCCGTACTTCAATACAGGGGTGATGGTCCTATCCAAGGCATGCCGGGCGGTGTTCGATCCGGCACGATGCTGGCCGCCGGAAGGACGCTGGCGGGAGCAGACGGGAATCAACTACAACGCCCGGAATGATGGCGTGAGGACACGGTATCTGGAGAACAGATATAACTTCTCGCCGCTTGACGGGAGTCGCTGGACAAACCGGGAGGTGCGCTTGGGCGGAGGGCAAACGGGATCGCTGGTCGTCCATTATGCCGGTCTGGTTGATCGGCCCCGTATGGCAGAAGATGCCCCGGTGTTTTGGAAACAGTGGGGGATCGGAGAATGAATTTGACCGCGAAGGACGCAAAGGATGCGAAGGGAGGATACGAGTCCAGAGAGCGACTTTCCCGGGGGGCTGAATCACGGGCCCGGACGGAGAGTGATGGTCTAAAGGTACTGCATGTTTTCAAATATCCGCCTGGCCAGGGGGGGATGGATTACGTGCAGCGTCTGCACATGCGACGGGCAGCGGCAGGGGAGGGGGGGGACGTGTGCATGGCCCTGCTGAGGAGGAATGACCGGACCAAGCGAACAAGTGAGCCGGGATTGATCGAGTTAGGGGGGGGGGCATGGAGCCTGTGGTGGAGTCTGCGGAGAAAGGCGGCACGGGTATTCGCGAAGGAGCGGCCGGATGTGTCTCTCTATTATAATTGCTGGGGAGCCGACATGTTGGCGGACGTGGACACCGCACACCTGCGAATCGGCTACTTACACAGCAGTTTTCCGGGATTCGATAATTATATAAAATATTTTTCCCGGTGGCTGGACGGCTTTTTGTGTGTAAGTCCGGCGCTCGCCACACGGGTGCGAGGTTGTGCGGAGGGGCATGCACGGGAGTGCGTTGCGAGTGTTCCGTGCCCACTGAATCCGGCGATTCTGGCGATGGCGCAAGAGAGTGAAAGCGGGGAAGAGCAGAAACATCGGGATTCTGCGAGGGAATGTGTGATCGGTTATTCCGGACGACTGGTAAAAGAGCAAAAGCGGGTGGACCGGCTGCCGGAATTGGTGAGGTTGCTGGAAAGGGAATTGGCCGGGAGAGACTGGCATTTCGAGATCCTCGGAGATGGACCCGAACGAACGTGGCTGGAAAAAGAGCTTGCCGACGAGATAGCACGAGGCCGTGTGAGGTTTCTTGGCTGGAAGGATGCGGTTGGCGTCGGCCAGATACTGAAGACCTGGAAATATTATGTAAATGTGAGTGATTACGAAGGTCTGAGCCTCGCTATGCTGGAGGCGGTGGCGGCAGGGTGTTTGCCTGTTTATCCGAACTTTGTTAGTTCGGGTAAAAAAGAGGAAGATTTGCCGGGAACCGCCTCTTCTTGTTTATATCCAGCAGGCGACATGCCAAAAGCTTCCACCCTCATCTCGCTCATGGAAAAATCATGCACGGAAAATGGATCCAGAATTTCGATCCTCCGTAAGACATTGAAAAACTGCGCATTTGGTCGGACCAGTTCAAATTACCTGACCGCTTTGGGTGCGTGCTTGGACTCATATCAGAATGCCACGCCCTCGCGAACCACGCCTCTTTTCTCTGCTCGGAGGCCTTCTTTCATATTTGGTTACAACCGATTTTATAAAGAACTTATCCAAGGAAAATGTTGAAGAGTGGTTTTATATTCAAGCTATCCATTAGTATTTTCGCGATGACGGAACGAATGTCTTCAAAAGTAACCGCTGAATTAAATTCAGTCTTTGAATATAAGCTCTTCGCCAAAAGGAACCACGATATCCGGAGACAATCTTTTTGAAGCGGAAGGAATGTGTCGAATGTGCAACAATATTTCTTCCTTGGGAATTCCCGAATCCGCATGTGAATCGCACACGGGAAAGTTCTGCAACTGAAGCTTCCGAGGGATAAAGAAGTAATTCCGCCAGGCACGCATACAAATCGGTCAAGGCAGGGAATGAGTTGGCGCTGTGAAAGAAATCATTGATATATCGAAGGGCGCCTGTTTCCATAAGCAGCAGCAGCCTTCGGTCCAGATTGTTGTTATCAGGTAAAAAATGGAAATCGATCTGTTCATTCTTTGTGGATATATATTCCAAAGTTTGAGTGGTATTGGAAAAAAGGAGTTCCACAATTTCAATGCATTCCTTAATTAGTAAGAAATTCTCCACGGGAGCCTCCTCTTCAAAAAAAAAGCCATTGGTCTTACCATTGGTTTGGATTTTCGAGAGAGTTCCAAAATAATAACCGTTCCACTGACAGCGCTCGTGGGATGAGATCGAATCGGCCAGAAGTGCCTCAAATGAGCATTGAGAGGAGGCATGCCATCCAATATCCACTAACGCCACTCGCTTCCATGGATGCCCCATTGAATGCAGGTAATCAAGATATGCCTTCCGTTCTATTTCAGACTGATTGAGAATGGGAGTTTCCAGCAGATGGATAAGCTTCTTGAGCTGCGGTCTGTTGGCGGCGGTAATAATGTGGCTGCCCGAGGCCAAACCGGATTCCTTTATTTCCGACAGGTGGTTTTCCGCATGGATATTGATCCGTTTCAAAAAATCCCTAACTGACATTCCGGAGGCATCCGAGATTAAGAAATCAGTGGATTTCTGGCCCACACACGTAATTGCTGCAAAGTTGAGTGCCCTGCGAGATGTAAGTAAATATGAATACTGGTTTGTTGATTCCGGCGGAGATTCCAGCGTTGATTGAAGATCGGAGATATTTTTCAACAAGTCATCAAGATCACAGTGGAGCCAGTGATCATCATTGAGACCAAAGTTGTTCCCCTCGCTTTTACATGCCAGAAAAGCGCGAAAAATTTGCATGCCATCCCGTGCCAGAAAATGCCAACGATCCGCCTCCCCCCTTTTGAAGTGATTGTATATAAATTGACCAAATCCCAGTAACAAAGGCCCCGAAATAGCGTAGCCAAGAAAAAACCAGAATGACTCTGCTCGTGAAAACGAGGTATTCTGCAGCTTCCGGAGTGACTCTTGCAGTAATAATTTTCTTTCTCCTATGAATGGACTTTGCCTTCCTGGATTATCTTTGGTTGTATGTATCATATGTGATTCCTGTTGGCACTTAAGTCATCAGTGCGGTTTGTGCAATCAGGATTGGTGGGGAAGGAAGTCTGTCATCGGATGCCCGATCCTCTCTTTATATAGACTGTCGTTCGCCTGAAATGTTATCGGGTTTGATTTTCTTGTTCGTGGCAGGCTCTTATAATAATTGAGATGTGCCTCTGCAATTTCCGGCAAACCCGGATTCTTGTTAATCCGCCAATCATAATAGTTTCTATCGAAGAGCATTTCCCATGGAATAAGATAACCAAGGAAGAAATATATCCATGCATATGGTTTTTCCTCATCAGGAACATCGAATAAAAATGTTATGGGATTCTCTCCAAAAAACCTGACAGGCTTTCCCCAAAAAACGGCCTCAATTCCAACGCTGGAATTTATGGTTATGATTTTTTTGCACCGGGCGCAGAAATGGAGTGAAGTTTTGGATAAATCAATATTTCCACGATATAATGCCAGTCCGCCAGGATGCAGGCGCACACGCATACTGTCTCTTCTATCCTGAACACTCGCAAGCAAAGACAGCGATGTCCATTTATTCGAATACAATAAAGTGTTCGAATCATCTTCAACCTGTAGTGCGACACCTAACTCCGTGTCGATTTTAGTGGTAAAATCATTCGGATTTATCGTTGGTGCCAGTAAGGTCTGTATTTTCCTTTTGTTTATATTATTTTTATCGCACCATTGAATGAACCTTTTCCTTCCATCTTCTGTCCTGTCTTGACTCTCCCATTGTGCTCTAGCAGAGGTGTTCCCATTTACACCGGAAAAATCAAAAAATGCAGTTTGTCGATAAAATGGTTTCCTTAGGGGACCGATCTCGTTGAATATTATTGGCAGACCAAGTTCTTTCGCCGTTTGCTTAAGAGAAACTGAATTCAGCCAGGTGATTATCGTGAATTTACCAAAAGCATCTCTGAGTTCTGTCAAAATATTAGCGTAATTGAGTCCGGCAAAGTTTTCGCTAAGAACATAGTTGACGAAGCGAAGATGAGGGTTCTCCTCTATTTCTTTTTCCGCGGGTGAGGAGATTCTGTGGAAAATGATATGGACTCCATTGGCCAAGTCGTCTTCATTTATATTATATCCCATTCCCTCCTGTTCATTCTTGCTTAATCCCCATATCATTCCTCGAGCCTTTTTAATTGGGTTTTCAAAATATTTACGATAAGATTCTGGTGCAATAATGATAGAATCGCTCGCGGCATTGGTGTTGTGAACCCATTTGAAGATGGACCAACAATAGCCGGCAATATCGAAACTGCGAGGTGAGTAGGGAGGGACAAGATATAGATATTTCAGGGTTATGCTTTCCTTTATTTCCTCAATATTGTAGGCACTTGAATGCAGGTTTTTTTTCTTTTCTTTTTTATCCAACTCATTCTGAGAGATTAGTTGCCTGAAATAGGCCTTCCCGTTTCCCCCTAAATGTCCGCAAGAATTTGTGAGTTTTAACAAAGTCTCCTGGGGCAGGCATCTTTTACTACTCCAAGAGCATAAAAGTCCAGGTCTCCAATATCCGGTTTGACTTAGTAGAGAATTTGCACTGGCAAAATCCATCGGAATTTCACTGGGTATCAGAGGCGTCCCCTCCCCACTATGCTCAATGCCATCCCAGTGAAGGAAATTCCCAAGTGC
Source organism: Opitutaceae bacterium TAV5 (assembly GCA_000242935.3). Lineage (NCBI taxonomy): Bacteria > Pseudomonadati > Verrucomicrobiota > Opitutia > Opitutales > Opitutaceae > Opitutaceae bacterium TAV5. Next base: position 6,316,282 of record CP007053.1, on the reverse strand, counting down.
TTTAGCTTCATTTGCGGCTGGATGTATGCTCAGATCAAGCCATGTTTCCAAATATGTCTGCGGGGTCAGCGCATCCCATGTGATTGTCTTATCGATCAGTCTTTCAACCAATGTTTTTATGGCGGCTTCATGCATTGGCTCTATAAAGTTTCTGTAGAGCATCATTTCGTTTTCGTTTTCTACATAAAGTCCGCTGAAATGTTCTTTGTCATTATCTCGATTGATCTTATAACCGGTCACGGATCCATGGGGGGCCATGTGAAGTATTTCCAGAAGTTGAACGGTCGTTTGCAACCTGCGTTGTTCTTCCAGTGCGGAAAATGGTGTGCAGATCATTCCCTGTGCATAGCCACCTCTGTAAATGTTTCGTTGCGCAGCCTGAAAGAGACCTGTATATAGTCCGATAATATTATGTTTGGGGTACTCGCATTCAAATTCAAGCAACTTAACCAACATTGCTTGCATACTCGCATGCCAGCCTAAATCCACAATCGCTTTTTTCCCCGAAGTATCGAAAAACCCAATCTGGTGCAAGTAGCCCAACGCGAGCTTACGTTCTTTTGCGGCAATATCCACAATTTCGGTTTCCAATGAATGAATCAAGGCGGATAATTTTTTACATTGCCATGCAACTGGAATTATTTCATCTGAAGAGGAGAAGAATTTACGGACTTTTAACTCGACAGATTCTGTTATTTGAATTCCTATTCTTTCCAAAAAAACACGCACAGGGCGATTTGGCTTCAGTCCACCTAAAAGGAAGCGATTAAGCACTTCTTCGTTTATTTGTTTTATAGTTGGCATCCAGAGTGCCCGTCGAGAAATCTCTGCATAAACTATTTGCAATCCATTCGTTACAACTCCCTGTTTTTCAAGAGATTCCCATGTGCGTTTCAATATCCAACCATCCCGTGATAAAAAATAGATGGTTTTTACTCCTTGCAAACGAACCTGTTCGTCAATCCATTTTATGTAACTCCCCAAGAGTAACGGAAGGTGAGTGCGTGCAATTTCACTGAGTGTATCCTTTTGTAAAACAGGCACATTGTATGAGGACACATCATTTCTAGTCTTGGCAATCAATCGTGATAACGGGATTATTGCATTGCTAAATCCCGCGTATTTTTTATGCCCTGTTGAATAGTTCGGGAAATGAAATGCCTGAATTCCATTTTCTTTTGCGCGCCTGACATCCGAGTTCCAATTGTCGCCTATGTGAAAAATTTGATGACCCTTCCCAACGCTTCTCAGTACCTCCTCCCATAAATCACCGTGACCCTTTGTCTTTTGAAATTCCGAGGACAGAAATATTTTTTGATATTCGGAGTATCCACATTTCTGCAATATTTGCTCAATCACATGTAGTGGCAGATACATGTCCGAGGTAAATATAATTTCGTTTCGGTGAGAGACAGCATCGTCATATATTTTTTTGATCTCAGGTATCGCTACTGCTTCTGCCAATTCCGTCTCAATTTCCAGTATCTTGATTTCATCGATAAAGGGAATGAAATTCTTGTCAAGTTCACCGAGTTTTTTATAGATACGATCAAGCGTGGTTTCTCCCAGTACGATACTGCCATTTGCGCGGGATTCTCGCTCCGCCCGAATTCGCATTTCGATAAAATTTCTCCAGAGAAATTTTTCACTCCGTTTTTTACATCTTGCCAACATGGCACCTTGAATAATCGCAAATATATGCGTTGGAATTGCCACTTTTCTTGTTACCGCCGTGTCAAAAATATCCAGAGAAAGTATTCCGTTTTGCGGGATACGGCCAACAAATGAAGATAAGTCACTCATTTTTTCAAAGCGTTTATTGTGTTGATAATATGTTTTGCAAAGACTTGATAGAAAAAAGATTTCAATCGTTTAAGGATATTTTTCCTTTTGTCTGGTGGCGGGGTTGGAATGTTGAATAATTTCAGAAGATGCTTGATGAAATTTTGATAAAAAAAGGAAGTTATTTTTTTAAAGACACTTTTCTTTATAATATTTTTTTGTTCGATTTCTTTTTCGAGTTTTGCAAGTTTTGTGGATAATTTATCCGTCTCCCATCTTATGCTTTTCTCCATTTGGGCGAGCGCGAACAGGATGCTGAATGTTCCATTTCCACCAGTTTCTTGTATCCCGCTCCTGAAAATAGCTGACTCAAAAAGTTTTCTTTGCGACTGATGGAGTGAATTTGAAGCAATTATAGAGTTACCATAAATACCGTCCGTGCCTCCCCTGTTACTTGTTCGATGATGATAGTAGGCGAGTTGTTTGTCAACAAATCCGACATCAGATTGAAAAAGGACACGAAGCATAAAGTCCCAATCGCCAAGGACAGGCAGGTGTTCATTAAACAGCCCGACCATATCAAATAAATCCACGCGAAACAAGAAAGCTATAGGCGGACTCTGATTTACTTTAAAACTTTCCCACAAGTTTATATCTCTGACAAAATCACGATAAGGGTACTCTCGAATACAGACGACGCTTTCGTCACGGATTTCCTCTTCAATCAGTATAACTCTTGTGCAAACTCCAGCATAACAAAGATTTTCTTTTTTTTCCAAAAAAGCAACTGTTTCCTGCAAGAAATCCGGATGCCATGAATCGTCGTCGTCGTGGACGACGCAGTAGGCGAAGCGCCGGGCAGGCGGAATACCTGTGACATTTTGTCTGGAATTGACCGCCATTATTGCCTTTACCGCGACATTGCTGGCCGCTTCCATCCCCAAAGAGGTTTCATTGTTGAAGAGAGTGAGTTTCCCTTGGAGTGTGGCCATATAGGGGCGCAAAGTTTCTTGTAAGATGACAGGGCAACCGCTGTCGTTGATCACGAATAGATGCCAGTCGGAAAAATTCTGATTTATAACACTACAAATTGCACGGGCAAGAAGGATGGGTCTGTCCTTTGTCCGCATGATAATTGCTACGGAAGATTCAGCAGCCTCTCGTGGCTGAAATATGTGATTTTTTGGGAACAATGATGTTGAAGTCATGTTATGAATGGAGTGTAAGGGCATGCGCTATTTTGTATATTGATGTATGTTGGCTTCGTAAAACTTGATAACTTCTGCGGGACTTCCCTCTGAAAGGATCATCCCTTTTTCAAGCCAGATGGCCCGTGTTGAAAGAGTTTTTATGTTAGCTGGCTGATGACTGATTAGGATTACCGTTCGGTTTCCGGTGAATTTCGTTTTTAAAGCCTTAGTCGATTTTTCCATGAACACCTGATCACCAACACCAAGAACCTCATCCACAAGCAGTATGTCTGGATCTATCTCCATTGCTGTTGAGAAGCCTAGGCGAACATTCATTCCTGTTGAGTAGGTGTAAACCGGATAATCAAAAAACTCACCAAGACCGGAAAAATCATGGATCGCATCTATGTGTTCCAGCATGTAAGAGCGCGTCTTGCCCATAAGCATTCCGTTCAAGATTGCATTCTCACGTCCGGTTAAAATGCCCTCAAAGCCAACGCCAAGCGAAAGCAATTCCACATGGGCGTTTGGCTTGTGAAAAATGATTTCACCCTCGTCCAGATTATAGATTTTGGTGAGGACGCGCATAAGGGTGCTTTTGCCGCTGCCATTGCGTCCGATGATGCCGAGCTTTTCGCCTTCATAGATGTCAAGGTTGAGGCTGCGTAATGCCCAGATTTCCTTTTTAGCTTTTGAAAAGATGGTTTTGGGCGGGCGATAACACACGCCGGCATTGCGTAATGATATGATGGGTTTGGCAGTTGTCATTTTAGGAGCATGTTGCAAAAAAGAGCAGGTTTTTAAGCCCCCTTAGTCATTGGTAAGCTTCAAGAGGCGCTTATCATAGCTGCGATGCAACCTCCAGGCAATCAATAACAAAATAAGGGTTGAGATGAGTGACATTGTCATGTGCTCGAAACGTGGAGGTTCATTTCGCAATATGACAGCACGGCCGGCTTCAATGAAGAAAGCTATGGGGTTAGTATAAAACCATTTCTGTAAATTGGCGGGAATTTTATTGGGATCGAAAAATATGCCGGAAATAAAAAATAACATGCGAAAAACAGAGCTTAATATGGTTTGAAAATCGTTCCAGAGTGTGACGGCTATAGAGATAGGCAAAGTGAGGGCGATGATGAAAGACAGTTGTATGAGGAAGAGAGGGGGGAGATATATCCAGTTAAGATTTGGTAGATATCCGAATGCCGCTGCCAACAGCCAGATGATCACTGAAACGCACAGGAATTTCCATGTGCTGATAAATATGGAGACGAGCGGGAAGAGATACTTGGGCAGGTTAAATTGGTTGAGGATATGAAATTTTGCCCTGATTGAACCGGAACCGGACATGACGGCGCTTTCAAACCATTGCCAGAGGATCATGCCGATAAGTATGCTGAGGATGGCATCGGGTCCCCTTTTTCCGGTAATTTGAGAATAGGCTATATAAAAAACGGCAGTACTTAGCAATGGCTCCAGAAGGAACCATAGATAGCTTAAATAACGCTGACGGGCCTCGGATTTTATGCCGGCTATGGTACGATACAGGACAATATCCCTGAATCGTTCCATAGTGTGCCAATAGTGATGATTATTCTGTTCTGACATATATATTCCCTCCACAAGTCATTTCCTGATATGTCTGCCAAGATACCAACTGACCGTCTGTTCAAGACCGGTAACAAAAATTTTCTCTGGTCCCCATTTTAATGAACGCCGGATTTTTTCGCAGTTGATGGCGTAGCGGCGGTCATGGCCGGGGCGGTCACCTACGTGTGTGATTTGCCGGGCATAAGACTGGCCATCAACGCGCGGGACTCTGGCATCGAGGAGTGCGCAAACGGTTTTTACGACATCGATATTGGTTTGTTCGTTCATGCCTCCGACATTATAGGTTTCGCCAAGACAGCTTCCTTGAAGGACAAGCCAAATGGCAGCGGTGTGGTCTTCGACATAGAGCCAATCGCGGACCTGCAAGCCATCCCCATAGAGAGGGATCGGTTTTCCCTGAAGGGCATTGAGAATTGTCAGAGGTATGAGTTTTTCCGGGTGTTGGTACGGACCATAGTTGTTGGAACAGTTAACGGTCAGGGTTGGGAGGCCATATGTCTGGTTCCAGGCGCGAACCAGATGATCACTGGCGGCCTTGCTGGCAGAGTAGGGGGAGTTGGGCGCAAAGGGTGTGTTTTCGGTAAAGGGAGGATCACCAGGCCCAAGGGTACCATAGACTTCGTCAGTGGAGATGTGCAGAAACCGGAAGGCAAAGCGACGGTTTGCGGGCAAGGCGGCATGGTGGCGACGGGCGGCCTCGAGGAGGCGCAGAGTTCCGACAACATTCGTCTGGATGAACGGCTCCGGTGAATTGATGGAGCGATCCACGTGGCTTTCGGCCGCGAAATTGATGATGGCGTCAATGTCGTAATCGGCAAGCAGTCGGGTAACGAGGGCTTCATCTCCGATGTTGCCATGTACGAAAACGTACCGCGGGTCGCCGGCAAGGTCCGCGAGATTGGCCGGATTTCCGGCGTAGGTGAGGGCGTCGAGGTTGACGAGCTTGCGCAGCGGCGAGCTTTTTTTATCCTCGATGAGGCGCTGCCGAATAAAATTGCTGCCGATAAAACCGCAGCCGCCGGTGACGAGCAGATTCATGAGTTGGTGCGGGTTTCTGCCAGCCCCTTGACCAGGGCGAGGATGGGTTCGGCTTTTTCGCGCCAGCGGTCGAGTTTTTCGAAGCGCCGGGCGAGGTGGTCGGGGCCGGATTCAGCCACGGTGGCGGCGAGGGCGGCGCGGCGGCGGCCGAGTTCCTCAAGTTGCGGCAGAACGCGGGCGTTGAGCAGGAGTTTGACCAGGATGCCCAGATCGGTCTGGAGCTGGTAATAGTCCTTCCGGCTGGCAAGCTGGTGCGCCGGCCGGATGGCACCGATGTCCAGCAACACCTTCAATCCCTGGCCGGCTCCGCTGCGGCTCAGGCCGAGTTTTTCCACAATGTCGTCGGCACTCAGCGGCTGCTCGGAAAGGAAAACAAGACCGTAGATTTCACCGACCGAGCGCGGAAAACCGAGCAGCGTCGCCACCTGCACCCAGAACGCAATCACCTCCAGGTCGAGCGGCGGGGCATCGGAAAGTGGAGGCGGTGTCGCAGCGGCCGGTGATGACGATGGCATGTTGCAGTTGTTACAGTTTTTTTTGCAAGGAATGCAAGCTGCTTTGTTCATGCCGATGACAGCGGGAAATTGGCGGCCATCATCTACCCCTTCTCTCCTCGTCGTGATCCTTCCGGACGGAGAGCGCCGTTGGCGAGCGGGAGACCAGACCGATGCTTCTGGTTGATCATCGGGCGGGTTGGTGCATCATTCCTGTCAACCGCTACCGCCTGTTCTGCCACACCGGGCGCGCATTCCGAAGTCGCTTCCGGCGCGGCAGGCTTGCTTATCCGACTCAACCGCAACCTGGACTTCTTTCTGTTCCTTCACGGATCCGACCACAACGGAACGGCTTCATTCCGGAGCCTTCCGACGCATGCCATGACGACTTCCCGCGCTTCTTCGCCACCCTCACCGTCAGATCGCGTCAGCCCGGCAACCGGCGACGCCGCATCCGCTACGGCGCCAGGGTATTCCCGACCCATCACCGTGGCGATTGCCGATGATCATCGCGTGGTGCGTCAGGGCATCGAGGCCCTGCTCCGGATGTGCCCGGATATGGAATACGTCGGCGGCGCCAGCGACGGCGCGGAGGCGAAGGAACTGGTCGCCCGCGTCCGGCCCGACGTGCTGGTCTCCGACCTGAGCATGCCCGGCAGCACGGGGGCAGGGTTTCTGCGAAGTCTGCGCAAGGAGTTTCCCGCTACACGTGTCGTTGTGCTGACGATGCACGCGACGCCCCTGGCGATGCAGGATGCGTTTGATGCCGGGGCCTGCGCCTTTGTCGCCAAGGACGACGCCTTCGATGCGCTCGCGTCCATCATCCGCCGCGTCTGTCAGGGCGAGGAATTTCTTTTCAGCCGGACGATGGAGACGGCGGCCGGAGCGTCTCCGAAAACACCGCGACTCGCTCCGCGCGAACGCGAGGTGTTGCAGGGCATCACACGCGGACTCTCGACCAAGGAAATCGGAGCGCAACTGTTTCTCAGCCCCAAGACGGTGGAGGTTTACCGCACGCGTCTCATGAAAAAGTTCAACGTCACCAAGGGGACGGAACTGATCCACCTCGCGATGGCATCGGGCATCGTACCGATGACTCCCTCGTCGCAACCCTCGCAGTCTCCGGTGTCGTCGCCGGGAGCCTGACGTCGCGACCGCGCGCCCTGTCGTGTCTTCCGTGATACCGAAAGTCATTCCCGCTCCGTTTCCACCGGTCTCCGGCCAGCCCGTCCTGATCGAGTGGCGATGGCAACTGGCCGTCACGCTCGTTTCCTTCGTGGTGGTCGCCGGATCGCTGCTGGTGCAGCAGGTGGCGGGGTTCGAACGCAGTCTGTTTTTCTGGCCGCCCGGCGGCATCACGCTGGGGATTTTTCTGCTCCGGGGGCGGCGTCTGTTTCCGGGCGTGCTGGCGGGACACCTGGCGGGGTACCTGTGCTGGCTTGATCCGCTCCTGGCCCTGCTGTGCGCGGCCATCGGCACGGCGCACGCCGCGCTGGGTTGCACGCTGATCCGGTGGGCCTGGCCACGCGGGCCTCGCTACGTCCCGAGCACGCGGTTTTTTGCGATCATGATCGTGGCCGGCGCCTTGATCCCGGCAACGCTGACCGCCTGGCCGGCCTGGTATTTCATCGAACAGCACCTCCATCCCGGCATCGGTTTCCGGGCGGGTTTTCTGGAGTGGTGGATGGGCGATTGCGCCAGCGTCATCGTGTTTACGCCGGCGGTGCTGCTGCTCCGGCCCTCGTTTCGCGAGAACGGCTGGCGTTCGGTGAAATCGATGCTCTGGGCGCTGGGCCAGATCGCGTTGTGTGTCTATGTGGCGTGGCTGGTGCTGAGCGAGGGCGGGCCGCGCCCGATCATGGCCATCACGGTGCTGATCGTGCTCGGCTGCGTGATCGCGTTGCGATGCGGGGTGATCGGGGCGATCTTTTCCAATATGGCCTTGCTGGTCGTGGCGGCAGCCATCCAGGCAGGTTTTCCGGGCGGCCCGGGCACCGCCGGGGTTGCCGGAATGCAGACGGAGTTCGATGCGATCATCTTCGAAGCGACGGCCATCTGCCTGCTGGTGGCGGGCGGTTTTTACGACTACTGGCGCGCGGACAGGGAACTGCACAGGGTGTCGTCCCGCGTGCTCAAGGCTCAGGAAATCGAGCGCCGCCGCCTCTCCTCCGATCTGCACGACGGCGCCAGCCAGGCGATTTTCGGCGCCATCATGCGGCTGCGCCTCGCCGCCAGCGGAGCAGGGGAGGGACGTGCGGGCGGCGCGTCGCCGGAGTCGGAGATGGAGGCGGTGGCCAGCGATCTTTCCGCCGCGCTCAAGGACTTGCGCCGCACGGTCGCGGGTCTGCGGCCCGAGATGCTCGACCGGAGCGCTTTTGCCGATGTGCTGGCGGATTATTGCGCGCAGATCGAGGAACGTTCGGAGGCGGACGTGCTCTTTTCGGACGAAACCGGCGGCGAGGCCGAACGGCTGCCGCTCGAGGTGCGCGAACACCTGTTTCGCCTCGTGCAGGAGGCGGTGTCCAACGCCCTGCAGCACGGCAAGGCTTCGGTCGTGGAAGTGACGCTGTCGCTGTCAAACCGGCACCCGGGCTGGCTGCGAATGCGGATTACGGACAACGGCAGCGGCTTCGATCTCGCGGTGGACGAGACAAAGGATCGCCTGCACCTGGGCCTGCGCACGATGGAGGAGCGGGCACTGCTGGTCGGAGGATCGCTGCGGATCGATTCGAGCCCGGGCCGCGGAACCGTCGTCACGGTCAAGGTGCCGCTGACGGCGCCCGCGCAGGCGTAGGCGCCCGCCCTCGCGGCCGGCCGGAAGCGTGAGGAAAGTCCCCTGGACCGGCGGCGGCCTCTCCTTCGTGAAAAACCGTCAAAAGACCAATCGGTAACACGCAGGTGAGGAGCCGGTTATTGCAACCGGCCGGTCGGAAATCGGTTCCGTTCCGGCATCAGCCAGCCGACCGTGCGGCCGGTGAGGATCAGGACATTGCCCAACTGGCTGCATCCCGTGAAGGAGCCTACACTCTCCGGTGTCCCGATCGGCAGGCCGCCGTCAGGGACAACGATACCATGACCACACTCACCTCCCCGATCCGAACCACAGCCTTCCGCCGCGCCGGAAGCCGCCGGCAGTTGCCCGCCCGAGGGGACGGTGACGGTGCGGCGCACAGCCTTCCCGGAAATGCGGGGAACGATGCAGCGACCGTTGTGCAACCTCCTTATACAACTATGCCATGCGCCATTATGCATACGAATGTATGGATATTGTCCAAGTGTGTAATCATTGTTCGTCCGCATTCTGATATGTCGAGGTCCGGGCCTGGGTCGATGTCACTATTCTCCGCCGGTTATCCGTAATTTGTGTGACTTAACTTACTTAACAAAAGGTACTTGTTGTTTTGTAGGGTATTTACCCGACTGGAACTGTGAGTGATATAATGGTAGCATGAATCTTCCCTCCGAGTGATCGCCTCCCTTGTTATATCCATCCGATCCCGTGAATCCCGGTGCCGTTGCCGCCGCGTTGCGCCTGACCGCAGGTCCGCATCAGCGAGGCGCGCACCGTCTTTCCCTGCGATCTCCCTCCATTTCCCGTTTGCCAGATTCCTTTTTTCCCATGCCAGAAGACCCGCACCCTACACCGCCGCCACCGCATGACGGTTTTCCGCAGTCGTCCTCGTTCGTTGACCGGTTCATCGAATCGGTGCGGCAACCCTCTGCCGCGCGGTCGCGCCGGCCCAGGCCGACCCCGCCGGAGATCGTGGCTTTCATTATCGAAACCGTTGCGAACGTCCCGCACCAGTCGCTCGAGTCCATCCGGGGGGAGATCCGGGCGCGGCATGGCGTCGCGATCTCGCGCAACACGGTGGCGAAGATCATCGAGAACCATGGAATGCAGGGCGGGCTCCAGAGGGATTATCTCGAATGGCTCGAGCGCGAGTGGATGGACGGAAAACGCGAACCGGCCGCGCCGGAGTGGGCGAAGCTGGAGCGTTTCAACCCGGCCTTGCGTGAACGTCACGAGGAGAGCACGCGGCCGGGCGAGAGGGTTTGCCAGGCTCATTTCCCGATCGCCCGGCTGGCCGGCTCCGGATGGGTGCATGCCCATATCGCGATCGATACGTTCAGCGGCTATGTCACGGGCGGGCTGTATGCCGGAGCGACGACACGCGAAGCCATCGGCCTGCTTCACGATCATGTGTTGCCCTGGTACGCGCGCCAGGGCACGCCCGTGGGGGCCGTGCTGACGACGCGCGACAGCATCTACGGGCGCACGGAGAGTCATCCGTTCCCGGCCTACCTGACGACATGCGGAATCCGGCATCGCCAGCGGTCGGCACTCCACGCCAACGGCTTCGTCGAACAGTTCAGCCGGATTCTCATCCGGGATTTCCGGCTGCCGCTCAATGTGCGCCTGGGCGGGTCCGCGTACTCCGGCAGTCCGGCGGCGGCGGGAATGGCCCCGCTGGCGGACGACTTTGTGAAGTGGCTCCACCACTACAACTGCAAGCGCCCCTCGCCGGGCTATCGCAACGGCGGCGCCACTCCGTGGTCTCGCCTGCACCTCCGGGCGGAAGAGAATGCCGGTTTGCAGAAAACAGCCGGAATGCCCGCGCTCGAGGCAACCGGTTCGCCGTCGCCCGCCGCCGGATAGATGGCCGGCCTCATCCGTAAAAAATCATGCTTCCCCCGCGAAGGAGTGCGGGGCGGGGCGACCAGGCTCCTTCGCCTCCAGATCTCATGACTCAACCGAAAGACAAAACCATCAGCCGTGCGCCGTGGATCAACCGTTCCGGCCAGCGTTCGCGCGAGAAAATCCTGGAGGCGGCGAGTGCAGTGTTTGCCCGGAAAGGTTTCGCCGACGCCAGCATCCGTGACATCGCGAAGGAGGCGGATGTCGTCTTCGCATCGCTGTTCCACCATTTCCGTTCCAAGGAGCGGCTGTTTGTCGAGGTGGTTCGCAATTACCTCGTCGAGACCCCGCGACTCGACCGGTTTTTCGACCCGCTTTTTGCGCTCGGCGAGACACCCTCGCCCCGCGAGATTTCCGACGCCCTGCATGCCTCCGTGAAGAATCTGATGTTCCTCATCCACGGACCGGAGCGACTGCCGGCGATCAATGGCCTGTTGTTGCGGGTTTTTGCCGACGGGCTGGAAGAGGCGCAACTCATGGTGCTGGAGCATTTCGCCCCCCTGCAGCATCGTGTCGCGGAGCTGCTGGCACGGCTTTGCCCCGATCGTCCGGAGCACGACATGGAGGCGTGGTTTTCCCTGTTCTGGGCGCAGGTTTTTTATCCGGTCACGACGCGAAACCTGCGGCTGCTCGACCGCGGGTGGGCTTCGTATCCGGTGGAATGGATCCTGCACGCCTCGCACCGGATCGCCTGGTACCAGTGCCTTCCGCTTGGTCTGCCCGAGCCTGCCGGGCGGGTGGAGATGCCGGTCGGGGATTCCGTCAAGACAAGGGCCGCGGCGAAAGCCGCCCGGGACGGGGAAAGCCGATGAGAGAGGCCGCCGCGAGGAAAGGAGGAGACTGAATGCCAAACCGCGGTCTGCGTTCTCCCCTGCCGCCGTCCACGCCCGCCGGGCATCTGTGTGCGGGTCTCGTTTCGCTGGTCGTCACCTTTGCCTGCGTATGGCTGAGCATCTTTATCAGCAGGACGGCTCTTTCCGGCGGCGAGCGGAGCTGGGCGGCCGTTTTCTGGCCGGAGACCGGCTGCTCGATCGCGCTGCTTCTTCTCTACGGGTTGCGCCAGGCTCCGGCCATCTACCTGGGGCACGTGCTGGCGCTCGTCTGCTTTTTCCCGCTGTCGGTTCACCCGACGGTCGGCATCGAATCCACGATTCATGCGGTGGTTTCTGCCTGGATCATCCGCCGTTTTTTCCCGGCCTGGACGATCCTGCCAAGCGTGCGTTTCGACATCACCCTGATCGGTGTGGGCGGCGGCCTCGTCGGGCTGCCGTTTGCCGTTTTCTGCTGTTACAAGTGGGAGGGAGTGCTGCCTGCGACCGATTTTTTCTGGCAAAAGGTCCTCATCTGGTGGCTGGGCGAGACGGCCAGCGTGGTGGCGTTCACACCGCTGGTGCTGATGATCTGCATGGCCGAGGTCCGGGCCGAGCGGCGGCGCGCGGGCGAGTATCTGGCCTACCTTGCGATGTTGATGACAGGCGCGTGGCTGACTTTCACTTTCGAGCGAAACGGAGAACCGGTCGCGCCCGGCATTCTCGTGATGGCCGCAGCCTCTGTCATGATCGGCCTGCGCAACGGCACGGCGGCCGCGGTGATCTCCAATTGCCTTTTCTACACGAGCATCGCCGGGGGCCATGTGATCCAGGCGTCGTTCGCCGGCATCGCGCCCACGGCCGATCAGGTCATCATCGGACACTGCCTTTTGCTCAACCTGATGGCGACGACGCTCCTTGTCGCCTCGGGCAACTTTAACCAGCGCCGGGCCGAGAACGAGTTGCGCGGTGTTTCCACCCGCGTGCTCAACGCCCAGGAAGCCGAGCGCCGCCGCCTCTCGCGCGACCTCCACGACAGCGTCTGCCAGACCGTCCAGGCCGTCGTTTTGCAGATGAAAATGCTCCAGCACGTCGAAGCGCTCGATTTCGACCGGCACATCCAGCCGTGTATCGCGGAGCTCGGTGTAGCTGTGGACGAACTGCGCCAGAACATCGACGGATTGCGGCCCGAACTGCTCGACCGGAACGATTTTTCCGGTGTTGCCCGGGATCATTGCGCCGCGTTCGCGGGCCGGCACCGCATCGAGGTGGAGGTATGCGCCGATGAAGATTTGCCGATCCTGCCGGTCGCGGTGCGCGAGCATCTTTTCCGGGTGTTGCAGGAGGCGCTCGCCAACGCCGTGACGCACGGCAGGGCGAAGCACATCCGGGTAAGCCTGCGTTGCGAGGCCGGCGTATTCGTTTTTTCGGTGAAGGACGACGGGCGGGGTTTCGACAGCGCCTGCCAGCGCGCAAGCCGTCCCCGGTATGGACTCCGGACCATGCAGGAACGGGCCTTCCTGACGGGCGGCGAGCTCGCCGTCGAATCGACACCCGGAGCCGGCACGCACGTGACGCTGCGGATTCCCGTCAAGGCCCTGACTGCCGCCACGGAGGGAGATCCATGAGCGGAAAATCCGGATTTGTCATCGATTAACAACTACAGGTCACCGATTTTCAATTTCCCCGACTTTACCGCCAGTCATTGGACAATGAATGAAATCCGAATAAAAATAACATCATGAACCCGACAAAATTGCTCACCTTCCCGCTTCTCGCCCTCGCTCTGGCGCTTCCGTTTTCCGGCTGCCGGTCATCCGGCGCCGGCGCCCTCACGTCCCCCGCTGCCGCTGGCGCGGCGGCTCCCGAAGAATCCGCGACTACGGAAGAAACGCTGGCACAAATCGCCGGCCGGTCATGGAAACTCGATCAATGGGTTTCTGCCGATGGCAGCACCCGTGATCCCGGCCCGATCACGTTCACGATCGGTGAAGGCAACCGGATCGGCGGCATGGCTGGCGTCAACCGCTACATGGGCGTCGCCCGGCTGACGGAAGCCGGTGCTCTCGATCTCACGCAGGGGTTGGTCACCACGATGATGGCGGGTCTGCCCGAGGCGATGGAACGCGAACGGGATTATCTCGCCGATCTGAAGCAGGTGAACGAAGTGCGGCTGGAGGACGACCGCCTCGTTCTCGCCGGCAACGGCGTGCGGCTGGAATTCGCCGCCGCCAGGTGAACGGACCGGTTTTTTGACCACGGATTTCACTGACAAAATCCGTGGTCAGGAGCGAACACGGCGGAAGAGATGCAGGATGCGTTTCCCGTCTCACCAGCGATATTCGAGCCCGGCGTAGACGCTGCGGCCGTCGCCGGGCAGGAACTGTGCCTGGTCGACGCCGCCGGCATCCTCGATCACGCCGGTGGTCGCGGCGTAGCGTTTGTCGGTGAGGTTGCGGGCTTCGACAAACCAGGAGATGCCGTGCTCCTGGCGGCGACCGAGGCGGAAGCCCACGATGGCATACGGATCGGCAGAGAGGGTGTTGCGCTGGTCGATCCAGGTTTTTTCGGGCACCCATTCGACCGTCGGTCCGGCGTACCAGCCGGCGCGGTGCCGCCAGAGGAGCTGGCCGCGGATGAGTTGCGGGGGCAGGCCGGCGAGGGTGTTGTTGCCATAAACGGCATCGTCATCGAAACGGAACCGGCCCCACGTCCAGGCAAGCGAGGCAACGAGGCGGTTGTCGGGATTGTCGCTCCAGCGGGAGCCGAGAAGATCCACGTCGAGTCCGGCCTCGACGCCGGCGTGCGTGGTGCGGTCGGCGTTGACGGTGGTGGTGAGCGAGGTGACCGGATCGGCGAGCGTGAGGAGTTCGTTCTTCACCTCCGCGTAGTAGAGCGACACGTCCCAGCGGACGGGCCCGCGGGTGCCGCGGGTGCCGAGTTCGAGGGTGCGGGCAGTCTGCGCGTCGCGGGCGGTGTCGTTGGTCACGGTCTCGCTGAACGAGGGCGGTTCGTAGCTGCCCGAGGCGTTGAGGTAGAATTGCAGGCTTGCGCCGGGCTCCGCGAGCGCAGCATCCCGGCGCAGGCCGAGTTTCGGCGAGATGCGATGGTAATCGAGATCGTAACCGGAGCCTGCGCCGGCGAGCTGGTCGTTTTCGCGGCGGTTCCATGAGGCGTTGGCGCCGGCGACGAGCGTGAAGCCGCCGCCGAGCGCGAACTGGTCCTCGGCGAAGCCTTCGACATTGGTGGCGGTCTGGTTGGCTTTGGCGAGAAGCGCGCCACGGCGGCCGGCGTTGTTGACGTAATTGGCGGCGTTGATCTCGCCGCGGGTGAAGAGCACGCCGCCCCGGAGCCGGTTGTCGCGGCCGAAAAGGTCGCTTGTATTTTCGAAGTTGATACCGAGGGCGGCATCATTGGAGAGCTGGTCGATGACCTGGTAGATCGGATGATCGAGGTCCTTGTACGTCCATGCGCCGGTGAGCGTCCAGGTGGTGTCGCCGGTGCGCACGGTGGTGACGCTGGCGGCGCGGAGCAGGTCGTAGTCGCGATGCTGGTCCTGCGCGACGTTGGCGGCGGCGGCCTGGCGGGGATCGGTTTCGAGCTGGGCCTTGGTGAGGTTGCCGGGAAGCTCGGAATCGGTGCGGACCGCGGTGAGGAAGAGGCGCGTTTCGGCAACGTCGGAAAACTGCCAGCCGGCGTTGGCGAAAACACGCTGGTTGTTCTGGTCGGCGTGGCGGCGGAAACCGTCCTGTGTCTGTTCGGTGAACGAGGCGTAGGCGTCGGCGCGGCCGTCGGCGGTGACGCCGCCGCCGGCGAACGTGGCGCGGAGATAATCCCACGAGCCGAGTTCGAGCCGGCCGAAGAGGGCGGGGGAGGTGCGGCCGGTGAGGGAGACGTAGTCGATGGCGCCGCCGAGCGTGGACGAGCCGTACGCGAGAGCGTTGGCCCCGCGCCAGACGTTGATCCAGGCGGCGGCGGTCGGTTCGAGCGACTGCATGTCGAAACTGCCGTCGGCGAGGTTGACGGGCACGCCGTCCTGGAGGACGCGGATGCCGCGGCCGTGGAAGGTGCGCTGGAGGCCGGAGCCGCGGATGGAGAGGCGGGCTTCGTCGGAACCGAACCGCGACTGCGCGAACACGCCGGGCGCGAATGCGAAGGTGTCGGCGACCGTGGAGGAGCGGCCGATCAGGTAGCTGGCCGGATCGATGACTTCGGTGCCCCCGGGCGTGAGCGCGAGTCCGGCTCTGGCGGCGTCGAGCGTGCCGACCGTGAGCGAGGCGGGCCGGTCGGCGGTGACGTTGACGTCATCCAGTTTGACCGGCGCGGCGCTGGTGGCATCGGTGCCGGGTGCGGGCTCGGCGAGCAGGGATGCTGCCGGAAGGAGAAAGAGAAGGAGCGAACGGGAAAAGGACATGGGAATGCGATGGATGTGGTTGAAAAATCAGCGGGTGGTCGTGCCGTGGCTCCCGGAGTGCGGGTGATGCGTGGCGGCGGGGGCATCGCCCGCGGGCGGGGCGATCCGGAGAGTGACGGCGACGCCGTAGCCGCTCCCGGAGTTTTCGCGGTGGGCGTGATCGGCCCCGCCGACAAAAAGCGTGTAGCTGCCGGCGGGGAGTTGCCAGGAGCCGGAGACCTGGCCGTCGGCCGTGCCGTCGCCGGTCGCTCCGGAACCTTCGCCGAGATTGGCCGGGCCGCCGTCGGCCGCGTAGCCGATGAAGGCGAGAGTCGAGAGCGCGGCAAAATCGAAGGAACCGTTGGTGGCGGTGGCAGCGTCGTTGCCGATCCGGAATGACCGGAGTGCGTCGAACGCGCCGTGTTTCGGCTGCGTGCCGCCGAGGGAGGCGAGCCAGGCGAGCGTCACGGAAGAGCCATCGTAGTCCAGCGGATCGGGCGGGAGGTGCGGGAGCCCGGCGTAGAGTGAGAAGCCGGGCAGCAGGCCGCCGGCGGACTGGTCGGTGGCGGCGGCGTGAGCCGAAACCGTGATCGTGACGGCAGCGGGCGCGGCCAGCGTGAAACGATAAGGGCGGACCTTGTGGGAGTCGGCGAGCGTTTCGAACGTGCCGTCGGCCCAGCCGGAGTTGTTGGCGACGGTCTGGTTGTCGATGATGACGGATACGGTCGAAGTGCCGTCGAAGGAGCCGAGATCGCGGCCTCTGAAGCTGAGGTGAGCCGAAGCCGGAAGGGCGGTGGCGAGAAGGATGAGTGTAGAGAAGAAAAATGGAGGTTTCATAAAAAACGGGTGGATTGTGCGAGGAGTGCACGGAAATGCGCAGCGCGCGGCGTGCAGCCGCGGCAGGCGTACGAGAGAGCGGCCGAGCTGTCTGACGCCGGAAGAATGCCGGGGGGTGTAACTCAAAGTGGTGTCAACGCAGCGAAGGATTCCGAAACCCGGAGGCGCCTGGGCTCCGGTGTAGGGGCGCACTTCACGTGCGCCCGTTGATGGTCATCGGAGCTTCGTCCCGCGAACGGGCGCACGTGAAGTGCGCCCCTACACCGGCGTTGATACAATTTTGAGTTACACCCGAATGCCGGAGGCGGCTCAGGCTCGTGGCGGGGGCACGGGGACGGGGTAGGCGGGGATGGCCGGTTCGTGTATCACGGATCCGGGCCAGCTGTCGGCGGCCGGCGCGTCAGGCGCGCTCAGCGGAGCCGGGGAAAGAGCGAGAAGGATTTTGCCGTCGGCGTGCTTGCCGATGGCGCCGGCGCCGGACGTCGAGGCAGGGTCCTGGTCCTGGGCTTTTTTGCCGGCGGTGACGACATTGCAGATATCGCAAGGCGCGTTGCCGCTGAACGTGAGCAGGAGCGCCTCGGTGACCGGCATGTCCTGCGAGTAGCTGATCACCATGCGAGCCCATGCGAAGGTTTGCACGAGATCCCAGTGCGAGCCGGTGGCCACCAGCCACGCCGCGAGCACGGCGACGAGCGAGAGCTTGCGGCCCAGGTCCGCGCGCCAGCGCCGCGCGAGGATGCGCAGGAAGTGGCGGCGGCGTTGTGGACGGTGAAGGTGCATGCGGACGTGGCAGCGCGAAGAATCGGAAAAGGGAATGCTCGCGTCGCGACCGGCAGGCGCAAGCGAAGGGATGATGCCGGGAAAACTAATAAGCCGGACTGCAGGCGGTCATGGATACGGATAACGTGGCGTTACGGAGCGGGCGGGGGGACCCGCGCCACTCCGGAATCGTTCCCGTACTCTTTCTCTTTCTCCTGATCGTTCTCCTGCTCCGGCACTCGCACGGCGCGCCGCAGCACGAGTAAGAGTACGAGAAGGAGTACGATCCGGAGAAAGAGAACGAGAATGAGAAAGAGTGGAGGCGGGCGGATCACCCGCGCCACGGTCCGGACGATCAGGGAACGGTGAAGCCGAGTTGCACGAGCGCGTCCTGGATGGGCGTGCGGCCGTTGGGAACCTCGGGAGCCTTGACGCGACCGACGGCCTGGCGGCGCCATTCCTGGATCGGGAGTTTTTGCGAGGCCTGGAACGCCTGGATCGTGGTTTCGTAGGCGTCGAGTCCGCTGCGCTCGTGCTCGGTCGAGTATTGCTCGCGGTGGAGCACGACGGTCTGCGGCAGGCGCGGTTTCACGGAGGCCGGGCGGGAAGGATCGGGTTTGCCGACGACGAGGCCGAAGAGCGGGAAGGAGCCGGCCGGGAGGTTGAGCTCGGCGGCAACCTTGTCGGGCTGGGCGCGGAGGGCGCCGATGTAAACCACGCCGAGACCGAGCGACTCGGCGGCGGCCACGGCGGACTGCGCGGCGATGGTGGTGTCGGTCACGCCGACGAGGAACGAGTCGAGCCGTTCGAGGCCGGCGGCGGGGTCGCCGATGTGATCGGCGATGCGGCGCAGGCGCGAGAGGTCGGCTACCCAGACGAGGAAGAGCGGCGCTTCGAGGATCTGTTTCTGGTTGGCGGCGAGCGCGGCGAGCCGGGCCTTGCGTTCGGGGTCCTGCACGGCGATGACGCTCCACGCCTGGATGTTGGAGGACGTGGAAGCGGACTGGGCGGCGGCGACGATCAGTTCGAGCACGCCTTCGCCGAGGGCGTCGGGCAGAAAGGCGCGCACGGAGCGGTGGTTGAGAAGCGTGGTGATCGTCTCGTTGACATAAGGCGCCACGGCGGGAGCAGCGTCGCCGTAGCGGGTTTGCAGAAGCGTATGGATGGATTGTGACATGATGGTGGAAATCTAGTGGGGCGAGGGGAGGGTGGCGACGCCGGATTTTGGCTGGAGAAGTTCGAGGAACAGGCGCGGCGTCCAGTCGCTGGTGTCGTCGCGCCGGAGGATTTTTCCTTCCGGGCTGATGAGGATCGTGGCGAGGGAATGGCGAAGGATGCCGCCTTCGAAACCGGTGACGATGCCGAGCTGTTTGAGCAGGTTCTTCACGGCCGGTTCCGGTCCGGTGAGAAAGGAAAAATTGGCAAGGTCGATGCCGTAGGTGTCGGCATATTCCTTGAGCACGCCGGGCGTGTCGTAAGCGGGATCGAGCGTGATGGAGACGAGTTCGAAGTTTTCGACATCGGCTTCGCGCGCCAGTTTCTGGGTCTGCGCCATGCGAAGGGTCGCGGCCGGGCACATGGTGGCGACGGGGCAGCGGGTGAAGATGAAGTTGATCAGCACATGCTTCCCGCGGAACCGCTCGAAGGCGACCACCTCGCCGTTCTGGTTGTAGAGCGTGAAGTCGGGCAGGGTGTCGCCCTGCTCCCGGAACGGATAGGGTTTGCGGGCGAGGGAGCGGGTGCTCTTTTCGAGCGCGGCGGCCGCTTGGTCGATGGTCGCGGTGGCGGCCGAGTCGTCGGGCCAGATCTGTTCGAGTGAATAGTCGTGACCCCGCTGCACGAGGGTGGCGCGAATGCGTCGGCCGGGTTTGGCGATGGCGAGGTCGCCGGCGCTGACCTTGAATTCCATTGTCATCGCAGGCATGAAGCCGGGGATGTCTTCATGGAGAACGAGGAGCGTGCTGCGCGCGGCGAGGATGTCGACAATCTCTCCGCGCAACGGATGCCGGACCGCGCCATCGTCCTCGTCGGCTGCGGCGGTCGGGTTTTCGGTGAGACCGGAGGGCGCGGTTTCCGCACCGGCCTCCGCGCCGGCTGCGGCGGTCGTATCCGGATCGGATGACGAACGCGAGCAGCCGGTCACGAGGCAGGCGAAAAAAACGATGACGAGCGCGGCCAGGGTGACCGGTTTCCTGTGATCCGCCCCGGGGGCCTCTTCAGGTGCGAACGGACTCCCTGCGGACGGCATGCAGGAGCGCATGCCGTTACATGTCAGGTCGTGTTGGAAACGTCGATACATCATCAGATGTTGCCGGCCAGGGAGGGGTCCTCGGCAGAGCCGGGGATTTCGATGGAGAGCAGTTCGAGCACCTCGCGCTTGAGGTCGGCGAAAGCATGGCTCACGCGATCGCGCGGGCGCGCGAGCGTAATGGGCACGATGCCTTTGACCCGTCCCGGGCGCACATCGAGGACGACGATGCGGTCGGAGAGGTAGAGCGCCTCCTCCACATCGTGGGTGATGAGGAGCATGGTCGCCTGTTCCTGCCGCCAGATGCGCAGCAGCTCGTCCTGAAGGTTGAGCCGCGTGATGGCGTCGAGCGCGCCGAGCGGTTCGTCGAGGAGGAGCACTTCGGGCCGGTTGACGAGGCCGCGGGCGATGGCGACGCGCTGGGCCATGCCGCCGGAGAGCTGGTGCGGATACGATTTTTCGAAACCGCGCAGGCCGACCAGTTCGAGGTGTTCGCGCACGGCAAGCTGGCGTTCGAGCCGGGTCAGCTTGCTGTTGATGAGGCCGAGGCTGACGTTGTCCTCGACGCTGAGCCAGGGGAGCAGACGGTGGTCCTGGAAGACGACACCGCGATCCAGGCTGGTGCCGCGCACGATTTCGCTGCCGAGGCGGATTTGTCCTTCGTAGTCGTTGTCGAGACCGACGATGTGGCGGAGAAGGGTGGACTTGCCGCAACCGCTGGCGCCGAGCAGGCTCACAAACTCGCCAGGCTCGACGGAGAACGAGACGTGATCGAGGACATGGAGCAAGGAATCCTTCAGGAGGAAGTGCTTGCTGACATCGTCGATGTACAGGGTGCGAGGCCCGCGCTGTTCGCGGGAGGCAGCGGAGCCTTTCTTGCGGGCGGAGCTGGCGACGGAAGCGGCCGGTCGGGTGAGTGTGGCGGTGGTGGACATGCGTGCGTGATTCAGAGTCCGCGCAGGGCTTCTTCGAGGAAGGCGGAGTTGGCCCAGTCCTTCACATCGAAGTCGTTCTTCAGGTAGCCGTGATCGCGGAGGAAGTTTTTCTGGAGGGTGGTGGCGGCGAGATTTTGCGGCGAGAGATTGGGGACAAAGTCGATGTCGCGGATCGCCTTCAGGATTTGCCGCGAGCAGGTGAAGAAGGTGACGCGCTTGAAGATGTCGGCGGCAGCCTCCCGGTTGGCGTTGATCCAGCGGCCGGCGCGGATCGAGGCGCGCAGGAAAGCGATGACGATTTCCGGATGCTCTTTGGCGAGCGAGGTGCTCACGGCGTTGGTGGACGGACCGTTGGCGATCTGGAGCGTCCAGTCGGGATAACGCGAGAGATCCTCGATGACGGTGAACTCGCCGGTGCGCACGAGGGTGTGCGAACGGCCGTGATTGGCGTAGATGGCGTCGATGCGGCCGTCGCGCAGCGCCTGCGCATCCTTGCCGAGGCCGTTGAAGCCGACCCGCTCGTCGCGGAGTTGCGACCAGAGTCCGGACGGTTTCGAGGCGGGCTGGAGGAAGGACGGGTCGTCGGCATCTTCGAGGTCCACGATTTCGACCTCCTGGCGCTTGAGACCGGCGAGTTCGAGGGCGAGGAGAATGCCGCGTTCGGCGGTG
Organism: Opitutaceae bacterium TAV5; assembly: GCA_000242935.3. NCBI lineage: Bacteria > Pseudomonadati > Verrucomicrobiota > Opitutia > Opitutales > Opitutaceae > Opitutaceae bacterium TAV5. The sequence continues at coordinate 6,294,821 of CP007053.1, read as the reverse complement.
GCGCGGGAGAAGTCGATCTTGCCCTTGTTGAGGCTGTGGAAGAGGCCGATCTTGCGACCGCGCAGGTCGGCGACGCGGTGGATGCCGGTGCCGGCGCGGGTCACGATCTGGCCGCCGGACTGGTTGCCGGTGAGCGCGACGAGCGTGGTGTCCTCGAGATCGGCGTGCACCTGGATGGTGGGGATGGAGCCGCCATCACGGATGAGCGGATGGAGCGCGTGTGTGTAGTGCGGGAGCCAGCCGGCATTGCCGGGCAGGGAGCGCAGATAAACAGGTTTCGCGTGCACGCGGCGAAATTCGTCTTCGAGCCAGCCGAGCTCGACCGCGACGTTGGAGGCGGTGAGGACGGGGCAGATCGTGTAATACGCTTCGGTCAGACCGCGGGTGGCGGATGACGACTGGACGGGGGCGGTGAGTGTGGCGGTGCTCATGAGTGGCGGGAGTTGGCAGTTTGAATTTTGTCGTTGGAATCGGGTGGCAGGGGAGCCCGGATGAGGCGTTCGCGAGAGGCCGCGAAATGGGACGAACCGGAATGGAATCGCCGCCCGAACCGGACGCCTCAGCGGGGCTCCCCTGCCGAGGGTGTGGAGTGGTGATCAGGGAATCGGGAATCAGAGGCTGTTCGCCGCTTCGTTGAGGAAGCGGGCATCGGCCCAGGAGGATACGTCGAAGTCGTTTTTGATGTAGCCGTATTTCAGGAGGAAGTTTTTCTGGAGAGTGATGGCGGCGAGGTTGCGCGCGGAGAGGTTGGGCACGAAGTCGATGTGCCGGATGGCCTGCTCCAGAGAAGCGACCGAGGGATAAAAATTGGTCCGGTGGAGAATTTCCGCGGCAGCGGCGCGGTTGGCGTTGATCCAGCGTCCGGCACGGACGGCGGCGCGAACATAGCCGGTGACGATTTCCGGATGCTTTTGCGCGAGTTCGGTGTTCACGGTCAGCGCCCAGGGGCTGTTGTTGATCTGGAGCGTCCAGTCGGGGTGGCGGCCGAGATCCTCGATGATGGTGAACTCGCCGGTCTCCACCAGCGAGCGGGCGCGGCCGAGGCTGGTGAAGAGAGCATCCACCTGGCCTTCGCGCAGCGCCACGCCTTCGGAGCCGAGGATGCGGCGTTCGGCGGGACGGGTGGCCCAGACATCGGCGGGACGGGCGCCACCGCCCCAGGGGCGGTCGGCGTCATTGATGTCCACCAGTTCGACATCATCGGTGGTGAGGCCGGCGAGTTTGAGCGCGAGAAGGATGCCGTGATGGCTGGTGGCGCGCCACCAGTCGACCTTGCCGGCGTGTTCGCTTTTGTAGAGGGCAATGCGGCGGCCGGCGAGGTCGGCGGCGCGATGAATGCCGGAACCGGCGCGGACGACGATCTGGCCGCCATGCGGCGCCCAGGTGAGGCCGACGAGCGTGGTGTCGGTGTTGTCGGCCTTGGCCCAGATGGAGGGAATGTTGCCGCCATCGCGGAAGAGGTTGTCGTGCCGGTGACTGAAGTGGGGAAGGTAGTGGGCGTCGTCGGAGCCGGTGAACAGGTAGTTCAGTTTGCCGCCGGCTTTTTTGACTTCCTCTTCGATCCACCCGAGTTCGAGCGCAACGTTGGAGGCGACGAAGACGGGGCAGATGGTGTAGTGGATATCGATCGCGACAGGTGTTTGGGTCGCGACGGGAGCGGTGGTGACGGTGGTCGGAAGGGTGGCGGTGGACATAGGTGTTTTGTTTGGAGTTTAGTGTTTAGAGTTTGGAGTTCAGGCGGAGAGGGAGCGGCGGGCTTGTTCGAGGAATTCGGGAGCGGCCCACTGTTTCACGTCGAAGTCTCGGCTGATGTAGCCGTGCGAGAGCAGGAACTGTTTTTCGATTTCAATGCCGGCGAGGTTTTTGGCCGAGAGGTCAGGAACGAAGTCGGGGAGCGTGGCGACGTAGGCGCGGACTTCGTCGATGTCCAAGCCGAAGGCGACGCGCTGGAGAATGTCGGCGGCGGCGGCGCGGTTGGCGTTGACCCAGCGGCCGGCGCGGATGGCAGCGCGGAGGTAGGCGACGACGACTTCCGGGTGCTCTTTCGAGAACGCGGTGTTGACGGTGATCGTCCACGGGCTGTTGGCGACGCCGAGCGTCCAGTCGGGATGGCGGTCGAGATCTTCGATGACCTTGAACGTGCCCGTGGCCTCGAGCCGGCGGGAACGGCCCGGCCAGGAATAGATGGCATCGACGCGGCCTTCGGCGAGGGCGTTGACCTCGACTTCGGCAAAGCTCGGGACGTCGTCCTTGAAAATTTCGGAGGGCTTGCCGCCGCGGCGGAAGGTGTCGTCGTCGTGATCGAGATCGAGAATCTCGACGTCCTTGCGGGCAAGGCCGTGCAGGGCGAGGGCGAGCTCGATGGCACGCTCGCCAGTGCCGCGCCAGAAGTCGACCTTGCCGGCATTGAGGCTGCGATAGAGGCCGAACTTGCGTCCGCGCAGACCGGCCACGGTGTGGACGCCGGAATCGGCGCGCACCAGAATATGGCCGGCGCTGCGGGCGGCGGCAGTCAGGCCGATGAGCCGGGTGTCGGTGTGGTCGGCCTTGGCCCAGATGGCGGGGATGTTGCCGCCATCGCGGAAAAAGTTGTCGAGCTTGTGACTGAAGTGCGGGAGGAAGCCGACGGACTCGGGCAGGGCGCCGAGGTAGTTGAGGTTGCCGCCGACCTTGCGGATTTCCTCCTCGAGCCAGCCGAGTTCGACGGCGACGTTGGAGGCGACGAGCACCGGGCAAATGGTGTAGTTGGCCTGGATGACGGGAGCGGCGTCGGCGGATTGCGCGGGCGCGGCGGTGGCGGCGGCAGGAGTCGGGAGCGTGGCGGTGGACATGGGTGTCTGGAGTTTAGTGTTTAGAGTTTAGAGTTCAGGCGGGAAGGCTGCGGTGGGCCTGGGCGAGGAGGTCGGGCGCAGCCCATTCCTTCACGCTGAAGTCGCGCTTGATGTAACCGTGCGAGAGGAGGAACTGTTTTTTGATTTCGGCGGCGGCGAGATTCTGTGCGGAAAGATTCGGTACGAAATCGACCGGCGTGATCTCGCGCAGTGTGTCGGCGGGCGTCGGCGGATAGGTGACGCGATGGAGGATGTCGGCGGCGGCGGCGCGATGGGCGTTGATCCAGCGGCCGGCGCGGATGGCGGCGCGGAGATACGCGACGACGATTTCCGGATGGTTTTTGACGAGGTCGGTGTTGACCGTCAGCGCCCACGGGCTGTTGGAGACTTGCAGCGTCCAGTCCGGATGGCGGCCGAGGTCCTCGATCGCGGTGAAAAGGCCGGTGCGTTGCAGGGCGATGGCGCGGCCGAAGTTGGTGAACACGGCATCGACCTGGCCGTCCTGGAGAGCCTGCACTTCGGGGACGAAGCCGGGGATCGTCCTTTCGCGGAGGCGAGCCCACGCGTCGGCGGGTTTGGCGCCGGTGAGAAAACCGCCGACCTGGGGATGCCCGGCGCCGCGACCGGAGAAGTGACTGTCGTCGTGCTCGACATCGACGATCCGGACATCGTCGCGGCCGAGGCCGTGGAGGGCGAGGGCGAGCTCGATGCCGCGTTCGGAGGTGGCGCGCCACCAGTCGATCTTGCCCGGATTGGTGATGCGGGAGAGTCCGATCTTGCGACCGCGCAGGTCGGCCACGCGGCGGATGCCGGAGTCGGCCCGGACGAGAATCTGGCCGCCGCCATGAGGCGCGGCGGTCAGGGCGAGGAGCGTGGTGTCGGTGTTGTCGGCCTTGGCCCAGATGGAAGGGACGATGCCGCCGTCGCGGAAAAGATTGTCATGGCGATGACTGAAATGGGCGTGGAGGCCGTTGTCGGGCTTGGCGCGCAGGAAACCGGGCGAACCTCCGGCCTTGCGGATTTCTTCCTCCAGCCAGCCGAGTTCGAGGGCGACATGAGAGGCCACGTAAATCGGGCAGATGGTGTAGGTGATTTCAACCGCCGGAGACGCGGCGGTTTTTGTCTGGCCGGACTTTGCGGCCGGGATGTCGGAGAGAGTGGCACTCATGTTTTTGGCGGAGAGAGGGAGTTTGCGGATAGGCGGGTTCAGAGGGAGCGGTGTGCCTCGGCGAGGAGGTCGTGGGCGGCCCAGGCGTTGACGTCGAAGTCGCGCTTGATGTAGCCGTGGGTGAGCAGGAATTCCTTTTCGATCCCGATGCCGGCGAGGTTGCGCGGAGAGAGATTGTGGACGAAGTCGACGTGGCGGATGGCCCGGGCGGTGTCCTCGACGGTCGGGTAGTAGGTGACGCGATGGAGGATCGTGGCGGCGGCTTCGCGATTGGCGTTGACCCAGCGGCCGGCGCGGAGCGAGGCGCGCAGGAAGGCGACGACGATTTCGGGATGGCTGTCGGCGAGGTCGGCGTTGACCGTCAGGGCCCAGGGGCTGTTGGCGATTTGCAGCGTCCAGTCGGGATGGTTTTCAAGGTCCTCGATGCTCTTGAACTCGCCGGTGCGTTCGAGCGCGAGGGCGCGTCCGTAGCTGCTGTAAACGGCGTCGACCTTGCCGTCGCGGAGCGCCTGCACCTCGGGTGTGAAATAGAGGTCGTCGCGGCGGCGATGGGTCCAGAGGTCGGCGGGTTTGGAGGCATTGCCGAGGCCGATGTTGTCGGGGTTCCCGATGTCAACGATCTCGACGTCCTTGCGGGTGAGGCCGGCAAGGCCGAGGGCGACTTCGATGGAACGCTCGCCGGTGCCGCGCCACCAATCGACTTTGTCGGCGTTGAGGCTCTTGCTGAGGCCGAACTTGCGGCCGCGCAGCCCGGCCACGCGATAGATGCCGGAATCGGCGCGGGTGAGGATGCGTCCGCCGGCGGGCGACCAGGTGAGGCCGATGAGGCGGGTGCGCACGTTGTCGGCGTGGGCCCAGATAGACGGGATGTTGCCGCCGTCGCGGAAGAGGTTGTCGAGTTTGTGGCTGAAGTGCGGGAGCCAGCCGATCTCGGGCGAGAGCGAGCGGAGATACTTGAGGCTGGCGCCGGCCTTGCGGAGCTCCTCGTCGAGCCAGCCGAGCTCGACGGCGACGTGCGAGGCGACGAAGACCGGGCAGATGGTGTAAACGACCTCGGTGAGCGAGGCGGAGGACGCGGTTTGCGTTTGGGCGGAGGCGGCGGGAGCCGGGAGCGTGGTGGTGGACATAGGTGTGGAAGTTTGTAGTTGGGAGTTGGTGGCAGCGGAGGAGGGCGCCGGGTCAGAGGGTGCGGAGGGCTTCGGCGAGGTAGTCGGGCGCGGCCCAGGTTTTTACGTCGAGGGCGTTTTGGATGTAGCCGCGGGCGTGGAGGAAATCGGTCTCGATCTGGAGGCCGGCGAGGTTTTGTGCGGAAAGATCGGGTACGAGGTCGTAATGCGGCAGCGCCGCGGCGATGGAGGCGGCGTCGGGATAGACGGTGACGCGGCGGAAGAGCTCGGCGGCGGCATCGGGATGGGCGTTGATCCAGCGGCCGGCGCGGATGCTGGCACGCAGGAAGGCGACAACGACTTCCGGGTGCTGGTCGGCAAACTCTGCGCTGACCGAGATCGTGCGCGGGGAGTTGGCGATCCTGAGCGTCCAGTCGGGATGGCGGTCGAGGTCCTCGATGACCTTGAACTCGCCGGTCTGCTCGAGCGCGCGGGCTCCGCCGACGGAATAATCGAAGAGGGCGTCGACGCGGCCTTCCTTCAGCGCGATGGCTTCGAGGGTCCAGCCATTGCGGGGATACCGGGCCCAGAGCTCGGCGGGACGTTGCGCTGGCAGGCCGGGGCGGTCGTCGTCATCGTCGATGTCGACGATCTCGATGTCGGCGCGGGTGAGGCCGTGGACGGTGAGCGTTTTTTCGATGCCGTGTTCGGAGGTGGCGCGGCGGTGGTCGATCTTGTCGTCGTTGAGGCTCCGATACAGGGCGAAGCGGCGGCCCTTCAGGTCGGCGACGCGGTAAACGGGGGCGTCGGCGCGGACGAGAATCTTGCCCGCCGGCTGGGCCTGGGTGAGCCCGAGGAGGCGGGTGTCGCGCAGATCGGCGCGGGCGTGGATGGCGGGGCTGTTGCCGCCGTCACGGAAAAGACTGGGTGAATCGTGATTGAAGTGCGCCTCCCAGCTTCCGCTGCTGGGCAGGGAGCGCAGGTAAATGGCGCGGGCGCCGGCGCGGGCAAACTCCTCGTCGAGCCACCCGAGCTCGACGGCGATGTTGGACGCGACAAGGACCGGGCAGAGGGTGTAGATCGCCGCGACCGGAGTGGATGCGGTGGCCGTGGAGTGGAGGGGGGCGGACGGGGAGGTGCTCATGCGGAGTGGTGGTGGTGATGGGCGGAGGCCGGGAACGCGGATGTGATTCAGAGGCTGCGCCAGGCTTCGGCGAGGAGGTCGGGCGCGGCCCATTGCTTCACGTCGAAGTCGCGCTTCACGTAGCCGTGCGAGAGCAGGAAATCTTTCTCGATGGTGATGCCCGCGATGTTTTGCGGGGAAAGGTTGGGAACGAGGTCGATCGATTCGATCGCGCGGGCGGTGTCCTCGACGGTCGGCTGCAGCGAGAACGGATGGAGAAGCGCAGCGGCGGCTTCATGGTGGGCGTTGGCCCATCGTCCGGCGCGGATGACGGCGCGCAGGTAGGCGACGGCCACCCCGGGTTTCTTGTCAACGAGATCCTGGTCGACGGTGATGGCCCAAGGGCTGTTGGCGACGCCGAGCGTCCAGTCGGGATGACGGCCGAGGTCCTCGATGACCTTGAACTCGCCGGTGCGCACGAGGGCGGCGGAGCGGTTGGCATGGCTGTAGAGGGCGTCGATACGGCCTTCGCGCAGCGCGGCGATGTCGTCGCCTTCGAGGTACTGGTTCTTCACCTGATTGCGAATCCAGATTTCGGAAGGCTTGACGCCATGGCCGTGGGAGCGGTCGTCGGCATAGGGAAGATCGACGATCTCAACGTCCTTGCGGGTGAGGCCGTGGAGCGCGAGCGAGACCTCGATGCCGCGCTCGGCAGTGCCGCGGGCAAAGTCGACCTTGGCGGCATTCAGGCTTCGGGTGAGGCCGAACTTGCGGCCGCGCAGGTCGGCGACGCGGTGGATGCCGGAGTTGGCGAGGACGAGAATCTGTCCGCCGGAAGGCGCGGCGGTGAGGCCGAGGAGACGGGTGGGGCGATGGTCGGCGTGCGCCCAGATGGAGGGAATGTTGCCGCCGTCACGGAAGAGATGCCCGTCGAACTTGTGGCTGAAGTGTGGCAGCCAGCCGGCGTCACCGGGAATGGCACGCAGGTACTTGAGGTTGGCCCCGGCCTTGCGGAACTCCTCGTCGAGCCAGCCGAGCTCGAGCGCGATGTGCGAGGCGACGAAGGTCGGGCAGATGGTGTAATAGACGTCGAGAAGGGCGGACTTGCCGGCGGGCGAAGTCGTGGCGGTGCTGGCAGGTGTGGTGGTGGCGATGGTGCTCATGGAGGAAGAAGTCTGAAATCTGAAGCGGGCTGTCAGGGAGTGGTGTTATGGAAATGGATACGGGGCGTCATCCGACATAACCCTGTTTCCAGCGGAGGAGGCGGCGTTCGATGCGGCGGAGAATCAGGTCGAGCCCGAGGCCGAAGGCGGCGATGACGAAGATGGCGACGAACATCTGGTCCGTGAAGAGGAGGTCCTGGGCGCGCTGGATCAGATAGCCGAGGCCTTCGTGACCGGAGAGCATTTCGGCGGCGATGATCATTGCCCACGAGAGGCCGGCGGCAAAGCGCACGCCGACGAGGATCGAGGGCAGGGCGCCCGGGACGATGATCTTGCGGACAAATTGCCAGCGGGTGAGCCTGAAGACATGGCCGACCTCGACGTATTCCTTCTGTACGGAGCGGATGCCTTGCACGGTGTTGAGAAAGACCGGGAAAAACACGGTCTTCGAGATGACGATGACCTTGCCGAGATCGCCGACGCCCGCCCAGAGAATGATGAGCGGCAGGATGGCGAGCGGCGGCACGGAGCGGAGGGCATCGAGCGTCGGTCCGAAGAAACGCTCGACGTGGCGCGAAAGACCGGCCCAGGCGCCGAGCACGAGGCCGATGCTTGAGCCCCAGGCAAACCCCTGGATGACGATGGTGATGCTGGTGATAAAATCGTTGAAGAGAATGCCGTCCGCGAAAAGATCCCGGGCGGTGTTGAAGACGCGTACGGGCGAGGGCAGCATGATCGGCGGCACCCAGACGTTGGTCGTGGCGAGCTGCCAGGCGGCAAGGATGACGATCGGGAGAATGACCGGAAGCACATAGCCCGGTTTGATCCGCGCGTACCGCTTGCGGCTTCCGGCTGCGGTGGTGACGGTGGAGGCGCCGCGCGTCCGGGGCGCCACGCCGGAGGCTTCGGGATGAGCGGAAGGAACGGCGGCGCCCGAGGTGGCGGCGGTAGTTGCGGCAGTGACGGAATTCATGAAAATGCGGATACGGATTGCGGAATCGGAGCTGCGGACGAAAACGGGTGAGGCGTGGACAGAGTTGAAACAAACGGCAGGAAAAACCGCATGGACGGCGCTGGACGACCGTCCATGCGGTGGCGCCTGGAGAAACGGATACGATGGCGGATCAGTTGTAGATGGAGAATTCGCCTCCTTTGAAAAACCGTTTGTCGACGAAGGCTTCGATCTGGGCGTCGGAGAGAGACTGTTTGGCGAGGATATCGTCGTCGTTTTCCTTATACCATTTCTGGAACGACTTGATGCTGGCGACGGCCGTCTCGTAGCTGGGTTCACCGGCCATGAAGTCGAATGCGGAGGCGTCGGTGATCATGAACTTGGCGACGTAGCGAGGCACACGGGTCTCGCGGGCGATGATGGATGCGGCCTCGTCGGGATTCTCGACGATCCACTTGGTGGTTCGGGCGCGGACGTCGAGGAAAGCTTTGACGAGCTCGGGATATTCGTTCGCGAACCTGGTGAGTGCGAAGAAGGCCGGGCGGCCTGCGCCCTTGACGTATTCTCCATCCGCCGGACTGCGTCCGATGACCTTGATGACACCCTGGGTGACGAGATTGGCCCAGCCGCCGAGCGCGATATGCGTGGCAGTGAAGTCGATCTTGCCGCCGAGAAGCGCCGAGGTCAGGCCGGTGGAGCTGGAAATGGTCGTGAAACGCACTTCACCCCGCTTGACGGGAGTGTCGAGCGGCAGGCCATTGTCGCGGAGCGCTTCGTAGGGAGAACTCCAGCCGCAACCGACGCGGCTTCCTCCGAAGTTTTTGCCTTTCAGGTCGGCGATGCTCTCGAGCGGCGATTCGCGCAGTGCGATGAGAGGCGTGCGGTAGATGTCGGACTGCTCGGATTGCCAGATGATGAGGGCATCGAGTCCGTTGGATTTGTGGATGAGCGCCGGGTAGGACATGCGGGAGGCGAAGTGCAGGTCGCCGCGGGCGAGCAGGGCGGCTTCCTGTCCGGCGACCGCCGCGGTTCCCTGGTCGAGCAGGGAGACGCGGGTGCCGTACTTGGCGTACTCTTGCTGAAGCCAGCCTTTCTTGGCGGCGATGGACGTCCACGAGTTGAGCGGGATGTTGATGACATCCAGTTTCTTCGGAGCGGCGGAGGCGGTGGTGGTGGCGACGAGGGAGGCGAGGGCGGTCATAGCGGCCAGCGTGGCCGCGGTCCTGGTGCGGATATGGTATTTGTTTTTCATGATGTCAGGTTTTCCCGGTTGCAGGAAAAAGCGGATGGCGAGGGAGGAGGGTCAGAAGTTGAAAACGAGCTGGGTCAGCAACTGGTTGTCGTCCCAGGCGGTGGTGTCGTCTTTCACGAAGTTGTAGTTCACCTGGAGCTTGATCACGCGCTCGGTCTTGGTGGTCTCGTAAGTGCGGCGGACAACGGGATCGACCTGCCACCAGTAGTAGTTGAAGCCGACAGTGTAAGTCTCGCGCAGGCCGTTGTCGGAGCGGTCCTTGTTTTGCCGGAAGCGGTCGTAGCGGAAGAGCGGCTCGAAGTCGGGAAGCTTGCCGGGGCGGTAGAAGACGGTGAAGACGAAGTCGTCCTTGTCCACGGCCGGGCCGAAGCCCGGGCCGCGTTGGTCCCAGCCTTCGCCCCAGACGTATTCGGCGGTGACGAGGAAGGGGAGCTTGAGCCACTCGGCGTGAATGCTGTTGAGCTTGTTGCTGATACGACCGGAGCCGCTGCCGGAATCCCACTGGATATAGGAGTAGCCGAACTTCAGGCCCTGGAAGAAGGTGTTGTATTTGGTGAAGGGGGCGTAGACGAGTTTGCCGAGGAAGGCCTTGTCGTCGTTGTCCTCGGCGCCGGTGCCGTTGCCGTTGAAGCCGCCCAGCGTGTAGGCGATCGTGGGGACGTTTTCGAGACCGGCGGGGGCGGAGGCGTCGTAATTCCAGTTGAAGCCGCCGGTGGCGGTCAGGCCGATGTCGCGAGTGCGGAATTCTCCCAGATAACCGGCCGTATTGATGGTGGGGCGGGTTTCTTCGTTGCCGGTGTTGTCGTTACCGAAGAGGACGGCCTGCTGGCCGAGTGTGAAACCGAGAGTCCAGGCGGGCTCGAGCTCGCCCTTGCCGAGGGTTTTCACATTCCACTGCACCCAGGCATCGTTCACGCTGCCGCTGGCACCGGTGCCATAGTTGAAGGAAAGCGAGTAGTTGACGTCACCCTCGTCAACCGGATCCGAGCGGAGGCTGCCGCTGAAACCGAGGGTGGCCGAGGGAATCGTGAGACCGCGGGAAGTATTGGGATTCTCGTCGTCCGTGTAGCGGACGATCGCGCTGCCGTTGACAACGACGCCGACGCCGTTGCGGACGCGCAGCCGGCGGTCGAGCTGGTCGCCGATCTGTTCGCGGACCGATTCGAGATCTTCGGCGGTCGCGGTGCTGACGCCGCTGGTGGCAAACGTGTCGCGCCGCACGCCGTCCAGCGAGGTGGAGGACGGGTCGATGCCCGGCGTGCGGGAGGAGGAGGACGGACTCCGGACCGGGGTGGTGTCGGCCACGGCGGCCTCGCGGGAGGAGTCGAGGAATTTTTTCCTCTCGGCGCGGTCGGCCTCCAGCTGCGCCTGCAACTGGCGGACGGTCTCCTGCAGATCGTTGATCTGCTTCTGGAGGGCGGCTTCGTCGGCGCGGGCGGGAGCCACGGGGCCGAACGTCGTGGCCGCGGCGAGGAGGGCGGCGGTGGTGAGCTTGCGGTATCTGTTCATTAATGTGTAGTTGATGTGGATGCCGCCCCCCCCCGCGGCCGGGATGGCGAGAGCGGGAGCAGCGGACGGACGGAGGGAGCCGCGGATTGCCCGGAAGCGCCGGGTAAGAACGCGGGATGCGGGAGAGCGGCCGGAAACGGCCGGGCTCCGCGCGTTTCGTCGGGAGCAAACTTCAACAACAGCCCCGCTTGAAGTGGTGGTAGCGGCGGTGGCGGTTACTGGAGAATCCTGGCATGGATCGCAACGGCGATACGGATACGGCCGGCACACGATCGATGTGCGGATTCAATCCGGGAAAGCCGCTCCCTTGGTCGGGACGCGAACTGTGCCGGAAACTCTCCGTCTGTACGCTGGCACGCCTGTGTGGTGCGCGGGCGGCGGGCAGTCGGAAAAAATGAAAAAAGGCGAACATGGAAGGTCGTGGCAGAAACGCCTCCAGTTGCCTGGTCGGTGTAGAGCGGCTCTCGTCGAGCCCGGTTTTATTTCAGATCACCTTGGTATGATTATTGAATTGGTAAAGCAAGAATAAATTAAAAAATTCGGGTATAAGAATTTCTGATTCAGTTTTTTTATAAAATGATATTTTAATTAACTATCTTTGAATAAACAAGTAACAAAACAATACTAAAAAAGTATTAATTAATCGTGATCTGTCTTGACTCCATGCATTGCTCGTTTACCTGACTTTTTACATGAAGAAACTGTTTTCAGGGGGCCACCTGATTTTTGGAACGGCCGCATCGGTCTCCTGCCTGGCCACCGCTCTCTTCGTCCCCCGCTCTGCCGCGCAGCCCGCTCCGGTGCCGGGAACCCCGTCCGCGGGGCCGGTGGCGGGGGAAGTGACCGGAATAAAAAACGACCCCGATGGCGTTGCGACGACGCTGGCGTTCGAGATCCTTGACGTCACGGATGCGCGAGGCGGGCTGAAAACCGAGTTCGACAGCACGGTCGATGATCTGGCGGCGAAGCTGAAAGCCAGCGGATTCCCGAGCGAGGGCATCGAGGCGGTGCGGACGGCGCTCGAAAAATGGTTCGAGCGCGAAATCCGCTGGGAGGAGATCCGGCCGCGTCTCGCACAGGCTTACGTCCGCGTCTTTTCGGCCGGAGAACTCGAGGAACTGCTCGCCTTTTATCGCACGCCCGCCGGCAGGAAGGCGGCGGCGCGCCTGCCTGATCTGTTTCTGGAGGCGGTGACCATCCGCCAGGAATACGCGGCGAGCAAGCAGGAGATTCTCAACCGGGAAGTCGGTCTCGTCCTCAACAAATACAAGGCGCGCTGAACCGGTATTCATTTTTCTGTTACGCATTGTTTCTTTTCCTCCGTCCATGTCCAATTCCGGAAATCCCGCCATCCCGTCAGGCTCCCTGCCGCAGAAGCTGCCTTCCACGCTGGGCCGGCGCATCCGGAACTATGCACTGGCCGCGTCCGGTCTGTTCCTCGTCATCCAGTTTGCCCGTCCTGAAAAAAACATTACGCCGCCCGGCGCCGCCGGCGGACCCGATCCGCTGGGCGCTCTCGGCGTGCCGGAGGATATTCAAACGGTCCTGAAAAACAGCTGTTTCGACTGCCATTCCCGCACGACCCGCTATCCGTGGTATGCGGAGGTGCAGCCGGTCGGCTGGTACATCAACACTCACGTGCGCGGCGGCCTGCGCCGGCTCGACTTCAACGCCATGCCCGAATATTCCAGCGAACGCCTTTCCCGGCGCTGGGATTCGGTCAGCGAGGCCATCGCCTTCGGCAGCATGCCGCTGCCCGCGTATCTGCGATTGCATGGCGACGCCCGACTGACGGCGGAGGAGGTGACACGGCTTGCCACCTGGGCTTCGGAGGAAGCCGCCCGTCTTCGCCAAAAAGCCCGGACCGAGCGCGAGGCGGACGGAGCCGCCCTGGCGCCGCCTCCTCCGCACTGAATGCTCTGTCCACCCGTTTCCAACCCGCCATCCACCTGTTCTGTAACTTCTGTCACCATGCTGTCCTCTTCCGTTCTTGTCCGCCTGCTTTCCATCCCGGTTCGACCGGCATTTCATGCAAGGTCCCTGCCGGTCCTGCTGCTGGCCGTCGCGATGTCGGCCTTCTCCGTTTCCGGCTGCTCGAAAAAACCGGGCGACCCTGCCGTGATTGCCGCCGCCAAGGAGGCGGCCCGGGAGCGCGGCGCGGTGCTCTTCTCGCCCGAAGGCAGCGTCTATCACATCGAACTCTCGGTGGACCGCGACGAGGGCATCCTCACCTTGCGGACACTCGACACCGACGGCGCTTCCGCTCTGGAAACGTCGGCCGAAGGGTTCGAGTTCCGCGTCACGGCGGACGGCCGGGAACGGTTTCTCATCCTCGCACCGGTCGCCAACGTCGCCACCGGAGAGTTTGCCGGCGGCACTTCCCGCTACGAAGGCAACGCTCCCTGGCTGAAAACACCGGGGGAGCTCGGTGTCGTCATCGAGTCCATCACCTTGCGCGGCCGCAAGCACGAGGGGGTGACGGCGACGATCCCCGCCGCCGCATCCGCTGGTCCCGATGCGGCGGCCTTGCCTTCACCGACATCTTCCGCGACGGCCGCCAACTGATCGCGCCCGCCGCCATTTTCATTTCGACAGTCTGCACCGGCCGGCCCTCATGCCGGCCTTCCGCGAGCGGATTCTCACGCCACCCGGTTTTCGGGAGCTTCCGCGGCGCGTTTCATAAAACGTAAAAAACTCACAGCCCACCACACCGGTGGAGGCGCTCCGGACCGGAGAATCCGTATCCGTTTTTATGCAACAGCGTAACGGCGGACGGAGAATGCCGAAGACCCGGAGTCAGGATATCAATGATCCACACCCGCCTCCACACCTATGGGCACTTCATCCTCCGCCAGAAAACCTCAGATCAAGCTCGGCCTCTTCATCTATCCGAACGGCCACCACGTCGCCTCCTGGCGCCATCCCGATGCCACCGCTGACGGGCACCTCAACTTCGAACACTACCGCCGCCTCGTCGAACTCGGCGAACGCGCGAAATTCGACACCGTTTTCCTTGCCGACAGCGCCGGCATTCACGGCCGCGAGACCGATGTCCTCAGCCGCACCGCGCACGGTTTTTCGCAATACGAGCCGATCACGCTGCTTTCCTCGCTGGCGGCCATCACCCGGAACATCGGCCTGGTGGCCACCGCGTCCACGAGTTTCAACGAACCCTACAACCTCGCCCGCAAATTCGCCTCGCTCGATCACCTCAGCGGCGGCCGCGCCGGCTGGAACATCGTCACGTCCTCGAATCTCTTCGAGGCGAAAAACTTCAATCTCGAAGAACATTATGCCCATGCCGACCGCTACGCCCGGGCCGAAGAATTCGTCGATGTCGTGACCGGGCTCTGGGACAGCTGGGACGACGACGCCTTCATCCGCGACAAGACCACCGGACGCAATTTTGATCCGGCAAAACTCCACGTTCTCAACCATCGCGGCGCCCATTACTCCGTGCGCGGTCCGCTCAACGTCGCCCGCCCGCCGCAGGGTTATCCGGTGCTCGTGCAGGCCGGTTCTTCCGACGCCGGCCAGGAACTCGCCGCCCGCACCAGCGAGGTCATCTTCACCGCGCACACCAGTCTGGCCAACGCCCGCGCCTTCTATGCCAGCCTCAAGGGCCGCCTGCACAAATACGGACGCACCCCCGACCAGGTGAAAATCATGCCCGGCGTGCAGGCCTGGATCGGCCGCACGGAGCAGGAAGCCCGCGACAAATACGAGCGGATCACCGCTCTCATCCAGCCCGAGGTCGGCCTTTCGCTCCTCTCCGCGTTGCTCGGCAACTTCGATCTCTCACCGTATCCGGTGGACGGTCCGCTGCCCTTCGACGACCTGCCCTCGACCAACGGCAGCCCGAGCCGCCAGCAGGTGATGATCGACCTTGCGCGGCGCGAAAACCTCACCATCCGCCAGCTCTACGAGGCCATCGCCGGCGCCCGCGGCCACTGGACCGTCATCGGCACACCCGTCCAGGTCGCCGACCAGCTCGAGGAGTGGTTCGTCAAACAGGGGGCGGACGGCTTCAACGTCATGGCTCCGTATCTGCCCGGCGGTCTCGAGGATTTCGCCAACCTCGTCATCCCCGAACTGCAACGCCGCGGCCTCTTTCGCACCGAATACGAAGGCCGCACGCTCCGCGAAAATCTCGGCCTCGCCCGCCCCGTCAGCCGCCATGCCCGCGCCCGGCAAAACACGGCTGTCCTCGCCTGAAAACCGGATACCCGCCCAAGCACGCCAAACCCTGAACACCGAACACCAACCTGACCACACTCATGAGCACTTCCCGCCAACGCCAGATCAAGCTGGGTCTCTTCCTCGCCGGCACCGGCCACCACGTCGCCTCCTGGCGGCACCCTGACGCCGTGAGCGGCGGCGACCTCGATTTCGACTATTACCGCCGTATCGCCCAAAAAGCCGAGCAGGCGCGGTTCGACGCGCTTTTCCTCGCCGACGGCGCCGTCGTCCACGGCTCCGAAGACATCGACACCCTGTCCCTCACCGGACGCGGCGCGGGCTTCGAGCCCCTCACGCTGCTCTCCGCGCTCGCTACCGTGACCGACCGTATCGGTCTGATCGCTACCGCGTCCACGAGCTTCAACGAGCCCTACACGCTCGCCCGCGCCTTCGCCTCGCTCGATCACCTCAGCGGTGGTCGCGCCGGCTGGAACATCGTCACGTCCTCCACCGAAATCCAGGCCCGCAATTTCAACCTCGATCACCACTACGCGCATGCCGACCGCTACGCCCGCGCCGAAGAATTCGTCGATGTTGCCACCGGGCTCTGGGACAGCTGGGAAGACGACGCCTTCATCCGCGACAAGGCCACCGGACGCTTTTTCCATCCGGAGAAACTTCACGTTCTCGACCACCGCGGAAAACATTTTTCCGTGCGCGGCCCGCTCAACATCGCCCGTCCGCCGCAAGGTCACCCGGTGCTCGTGCAGGCCGGTTCCTCCGAAGACGGCCAGGAACTCGGCGCGAAAACCGGCGAAGCCATTTTCACCGCGCACACCACCCTCGCCAACGCCCGCGCCTTCTACGCCAGCCTCAAGGGACGGCTCGCCAAATACGGGCGCACTCCCGACCAGGTGGTCATCATGCCCGGCGTGTTTCCCGTCATCGGACGCACTGAGGAAGAAGCGCGCCAGAAATACGAGGACCTGCAAAAACTCGTCCACCCGCAAGTCGGCCTGAAACAGCTCTCCAGCCTTCTCGGCAACGTCGATCTTTCCGGCTACCCGCTCGACGGACCGTTGCCCGATCTTCCCGGGACCGAAGGACCACAAAGCCGCCAGAAAATCCTCGTCGATCTGGCCCGCCGTGAAAACCTCAGCATCCGCCAGCTTTACCTCCGCATTGCCGGCGCGCGCGGCCACTGGACAATCATCGGCACGCCCGCGCAGATCACCGACCAGCTCGAGGAGTGGTTCGTCAACCAGGCGGCCGACGGCTTCAACGTCATGCCTCCGACGTATCCGGGCGGGCTCGACGACTTCATCGGGCACATCATCCCCGAACTGCGCCGCCGCGGCCTCTTCCGCACCGACTACGAAGGCCGCACGCTCCGCGAAAACCTCGGCCTCGCCCGCCCGGCCAATCGCCACGCGCGCGCTGCCATTGCCAAAAACCAAACATCGAACCCTCCCGTCCATGCCTGAAAAACTCACCGGAATCACCGACTGGCACACGCACGTCATCACGCCGACCGAGATTCGCATCCTCAGCCAGCGCACAAAAACGCCGCGTATCATCACCGATGCCGACGGCGGGCGCGTCATCGCCCGCGCCACCGACGCCACCGGACCCGCCACGCATCCGTTCCCGCTCTGGGACACCGCCACCGACGTCGAGGCCCGGCTCCGCCACCTCGACGAAAATGGCGTGGAGCGGCAGATTCTCTCCTACGCCGTGCCGCTCGGTTACGACGCCGCGCTCACGGCCGACGAGATCAAGCCGCTCTTCCGCGGCATCAACGACGACCTCGCCGCCCTCGTCCGCCGGCATCCGGACCGCTTTTCGGCGCTCGCCGCGCTCCCGACTTCGGATCTCGCCTGGGCCGCGGAGGAACTCGAACGCGTCCATGCCGAACCCGGTTTCCTCGGCGCGGCGCTTCCGCTCAATGCCTTCGCCACCTTGCGCGGCGCACGGACCCTCGCGCCGGTTTTCGAGGTCGCGCAAAAACACCGCAGTCACCTGCTCATCCACCGGGGCGCGGCCAGCCCGGCCATTCCCGGCCAGCCGCCGCTCGTCCTGCCCGAGGACACCGAATGGGCCCGCACCAGCCTGCTCAGCGACAGCCAGCTCGCCGCCGGGGCGATCACCCTCGGCCTGACCGATTTTCTCGACGACTATCCCGACGTCACCGTGCAGATCGTCATGCTCGGCGGCGCGATCCCGTATGTCGCCGAACACATCCGGCAGTGGGGCGCGTTTTCCGGCGTCGCCGGGGACGATCCCGTGAAAAAATTCCGCCGTCTCTATTTCGATCCCGGACCCTACTCGACCACGCCGCGTTCCGTGCGCGCCGCCGTCGATGCCTTCGGCGCCGACCGCATCCTGTTCGGCTCCGACTACGGTCCCATGCCCTCGATCCGGAAAGGCATCGAAACGCTCGACGCCATTCTCACGGAGGAGGAACGCCGCCTCATCTACGTCGAAAACGGCCGCGCCCTCCTCGCCGCCAAGGCCCCGGCTCTCGCATGAGCACCACCGCCCTCGCCCCCGACACCGCCCTCACCGCCGGCGAACGCATCGCCCGCGCGCTCGACGCCCGTTTCGGCACGACGCTCCCGGTCGCGCCCGATCAGCCCGGCGCCGCCGTGCTGGCCGGCTTTCTCGAGCATAACACCCACCGGCGCTACACCGGCGCGCCCGTGAGCGACGAACTCCTGCAACTCCTCTACGCCGCCGCGCTCTCCTCGCCGTCGAAGAGCGATCTCCAGCAGGCCGGCATCCTCCGCGTTGCCGATCCTGCCAAACGCGCCGTCATCGCGGATCTGCTTCCGTCGATGCCGTGGGTGCGCGAGGCTCCGGTTTTCCTCGTCTTCATCGGTGACAACCGCCGCCTTCGCAAGGTTTCCGGACTGCGCGGCCACGCCTTCGCCAACGACCACCTCGACGCATTTTTCAATGCCGCGGTCGACGCCGGCATCGTGCTCGGCGCGTTCATTCACGCCGCCAACGCCGCCGGGCTCGGCACCTGCCCGATCAGCGCCATCCGCAACCACGCCCGCACCGTCAGCGATCTTCTCGGCCTGCCCGAACACGTTTTCCCTGTCGCCGGCCTGACACTCGGCTATCCGTTTTTCGGCGGCCGCATCGTCCCGCGGCTCCCGCTGGAACTCAACGTCCACGACGACCGCTACGACGACGCCGGACTCGCCGGAAAAATCGATGCCTGGGACCGCCACCGCGCCGCCCGTCTTCCGTATCCGGAACAACAGGACACCGGCCGTTTCGGCATCGCCGCCTTCTACGGCTGGTCCGAGGACAAGGCCCGCCAGTACGCCACGCCCGCCCGCGCCGACTTCGGCGCGTATGTCCGCGAACAGGGGTTTGATCTCTCCTGATGCCGGAAGAAACCGTAAATTCTGAAAATGAGCACCGCCGCCACCGTCCAGTCCGCCTCGATCTGCACCGCCGAACGCCCGCTCGTGATCGGTGCATTTCTCTTTGACGACTTCCAGTCGCTCGACCTCTACGGTCCGCTCGGAATTTTCAGTATCCTGCGCGAGCGTGTCCGCATCGTCACGCTCGCCGCCGCTCCCGGCTCCGTGCGCGCCTCGCACGGACCGGCGACCGTCGCCGACCGTGCCTTCGCTGATCCCGGTCCGCTCGACGTGCTGCTCGTCCCGGGAGGGCAGGGAACCCGTCGCGAGGTGGACAACGCCGCTCTCCTCGAATCCCTGCGCCGGCTCGCCGAAACCACGCCGCTCGTGGCCAGCGTCTGCACCGGCAGCGCGCTCCTCGCCCGCGCCGGCTTGCTCGACGGACACCGCGCCACCTCCAACAAGCGCGCCTTCCCGTGGGCCGTATCCCAAGGCCCCGGCGTCCACTGGGTGCCGGAAGCACGCTGGGTGGAAGACGGCAAATTTTTCACCTCGTCCGGAGTCGCTGCCGGCATCGACCTCGCCCTCGCCATCGTCGCGCGGCTGTTCGACCGCGATACCGCCATCGGCATCGCGCAAGCCGCCGAATACGAATGGCGCGAAAACAGCGCCCGCGATCCGTTTGCCCGGGTCCACGGCCTGGTCTCCTGAACCACGCCCCCCTCGCATCCACCGCACCGCCACCACATCCGCCATGTCCAGCCTCCCGACCCTCGAACCCGCCGCCGTTCGCGAACTCCTTCGCGCCGGACGCGAACTCGCCTTCATCGACCTCCGCGAAGCCGGCCCGCACGGCCGCTCCAAGCCGCTCTTTGCGGTCAACCTCCCGCTCGGCCGACTGGAGGAGCGCATTTTTTCTCTCGTGCCGCGGCGCTCGGTGCCGGTCATCCTCTTCGACGGCGGTCAGGGACTCGTCCGTCGCGGGGCGGAGCGACTGAATGCGCTGGGTTACACCAACATCACCGCTGTCGGCGGCACCCTCGCCGACTGGCGGCGCGCGGGCGGCGAACTGTTTCGTGACACCAATGTCGCCAGCAAGGCCTTCGGCGAGGTCGTCGAGCAGCAGGCCGGCACGCCCGAGATCGACGCCGCCGAGCTGAAGGCGCGGCTCGATCGCGGCGAGAATCTCGTCGTCATCGACGATCGCCCGTTCGCCGAATACCAGGCCGCCACCATACCCGGCTCGATCAACATCCCCGGCGCCGAACTCGTGCTGCGCGCCGCGGAGCTCCTGCGCACGCCCGACACGCAACTCGTGATCCATTGCGCCGGCCGCACGCGCAGCCTCATCGGCACGCAGGCGCTCATCAACGCCGGCATTTTCAAGAACGTGGTCGGGCTGCGCCACGGCAACATCGGCTGGAACCTCGCCGGCCTCGAGCTCGAACACGGCGCCGCCCGCCGCGCTCCCGCCCGTCTCGATCCGGAAAACCATCGCCGCGCCCGCGAGGCCGCCCGGGACCTCGCGCGGCAAACCGGCATCCGCTTTTTCGGGGCCGACGCCCTCGCCGCGTGGGAAGCCGAATCGGAGCAGCGCACCTTGTACAAATTCGACGTGCGCAGCCCGGAGGAGCACGCCGCGCGCCACGCGCCCGGTTTTGCCCACGCCGCGGGCGGCCAGCTCGTGCAGGCGACGGACGAGTACATCGGCGTCCTCTCCTCCCGCGTCGTCCTCGCCGACGACGACGGCGTGCGCGCCGCGCTCACCGCCTCCTGGCTTCGACAACTCGGCTGGAGCGAGGTGGCGGTGCTCGCCGACGGGCTCGGCGACCGGCTCGTCCCCGGCCCGGCGGCCGCGCCCGTCCGGCCCCGGCCGCCCGAAACGCCGTTCATCGATGCGGACACGCTGGCGGCGGCCCCCTCCGGCACCGCCGGCCTGAAACTCGTGGTGGTTGACCTGCGTCCGGGCCGGGATTTCGCCGCCGGCCACATTCCCGGCGCATGGTATGTCCCCCGCGCCCGCGCCGCCGAGGGCCTGCCCGCGCTGCCCGATGCGGATCGTCTCGTCCTCGTATCCGAAGACGGATACCTCGCCGCCTTCGCCCAGGCCGAATTCCAGGAGCTGACCGTCGCCCGCGTCGAAGCGCTGGCCGGCGGCTTCGCCGCGTGGCAGGCCGCCGGGCATCCTCTCGAAAAAGGACTCATCCGGCTCGCCGTGCCGCCCGATGACGTTTACCGGCGTCCGCTGGAAGAGACCGGCAACCCCGATGATTTCAAAAGCCACTACATCGCATGGGAGCTCGGTCTCCCGGAGCAAATCCGCCGCGACGGCACCGCCCGCTTCGATGTCCATCAACCCGCCCGTGTCCGGCCATGAAGCATCCGGATGCTCCTCCCGTCATATCGGCGCATTTTTCACCGACTGTCCGGCACGGATTGCGTTGTCATCAGCCGGGTTATTCTCCCGGCGTGAACGAGGATGGTTTTTCCGTATCCGGTCTCGATAAAACCGTCGAGCGCGTGGCGCGTCAACTCGCCGCCACCGCGATCGAACGCGACCGCCGCGGAGGTCACGCCCGCGAGGAACGTGAACGACTCCGTGCCGCCGGCCTGCTCACGCTTTCCGTCCCGCGCGCCTGGGGCGGCGAGGAACTGCCGTGGTCGCGTATCCTCAAAATCATTCGTCGCCTGGCCGAGGCGGACAGTTCGCTGGCTCACATCCTCGGGTTTCATCACCTCCAGGTGGCGAGCGTCCTCTGCTTCGGCGACGAGGCCCAGCGCGAACGTTACCTGCGTGGCACGATCGAAAAAAACTGGTTCTGGGGCAACGCCCTGAGCCCGCTCGCCACCGAGCCCGACACACGCACCGAAGCCGATGGCACGCTGCGCCTCACCGCCACCAAGCGCTTCTGTTCGGGCGCGCTCGGCTCCGACATGCTGACCGTCTCCCTCCATCGCAACGGCGCCGACCGCCTGCGCCGTCACATGGCGGTTGTTCCCACCGCCCGCGCCGGCATCACGGTCAACGACGACTGGGACAACATCGGCCAGCGCCAGACCGACAGCGGCACTGTGCGCTTCGACAACGTGACCATCGCCCCCGACGAAGTGCTGGCCCATGCACCCTCGCTCGACGAAGTCCGGGGCGGCCTGCGCAACGGCATCTCGCAACTCATCCTCGCCAATCTCTATCTCGGCATCGGTTTTGGAGCGCTCGCCGAAGGCCGGCGTTACACGCTGGAAAACTCCCGCTCCCACCTTGCCCCCGGCGTCGAATCCGCCGGGCGCGATCCGTATGTGCTGCACCGCTACGGCAATCTATGGACCCAGCTCTCCGCCGCGCGCGCCCTCACCGACGCCGTCCTCGCCCGCTACGATGCCGCCTGGGCGCAGCGGGATGACTTGCCGGAGGAGGAGCATCACGGCCTGGCGCTGGCGATCAGCGAGACCAAGGTGTTCAACGCCCGCGTCGGACTGGAAGTGGCGGAGCAGATTTTTGACGCGGCGGGCGCGCGCGCCACGGCCTCGCGTTTCGGTCTCGACCGCTTCTGGCGCAACATCCGCACCCACTCCCTGCACGATCCGATCGACTACCGCCTGCGCGACCTCGGCGTCTGGTACCTGCACGGCGACTGGCCCGTCCCGCCAATCCGCACTGCCTGAGACCCGCAACGCTACGTATTCAGAAATATATTACACACGGCCAGCCTTGGGGGAACCTCTGGAAATTGGACAGAAGGCAACAAAGAGAACGAAGAACAACCACAGCCGTTTATCATTCATTTCTGAACAATTTACGAAATCGATCTGATTCTCCCTTCACCGCGCCATGTCCTTCGACTGGAACAATCCCTGGCCCT
The DNA here is from genome assembly GCA_000242935.3 of Opitutaceae bacterium TAV5. Taxonomy (NCBI): domain Bacteria; kingdom Pseudomonadati; phylum Verrucomicrobiota; class Opitutia; order Opitutales; family Opitutaceae; species Opitutaceae bacterium TAV5. The sequence goes on along the minus strand of CP007053.1, from coordinate 6,272,304 downwards.
CCACGCGCAGCCCGCTCTTCGCCCGCAACGTCGTCGCCACCTCGCACCCGCTGGCCGCGCAAGCCGGCGTGCGCATCCTTCACCGCGGCGGCAATGCCATCGATGCCGCCATCGCCGCCGCGGCCGCCATCACCATTGTCGAGCCGGTGGCCAACGGACTCGGCAGCGACAGCTTCGCGCTGGTATGGGACGGCGCGGCATTGCACGGGCTCAACGCCTCCGGCTCCGCGCCGGCGGCGTGGAGCGTGGATTATTTCCGCCGCAAACATGGCGGCCGGCTGCCCCGCCGCGGCTGGGATTCCGTGACCGTGCCGGGAGCCGTCGCCGGGTGGGTGGCGCTCTCCGGACGCTTCGGCCGGCTTCCCTTCGCCGACCTGCTCGAAACCGCGATCGAACTCGCGGAACGCGGGCACGTGATCACGCCGCACATCGCGCACAAGTGGGCGGCGCAGGTGCCCGCGCTCCGGGACCAGCCCGGTTTCGCCGAAACGTTCCTGCCCGGAGGACGCGCGCCGGCGCCGGGCGAGAAATTTGTGTTTGCCGATGCTGCCGCCACGCTGGGAAAAATCGCGGCGACGCGCGGTGAAGCATTTTACCGCGGAGAACTCGCCGAAAAACTCGTCGCCCACAGCCGCGCGCACGGCGGCGCGCTGACCTTGTCCGATATTTCCGGATACAGACCGGAGTGGGTGGAGCCGATATCGAAGGATTACGCCGGCCATACCGTCCACGAAATCCCGCCCAACGGCCAGGGCATCGCCGCGCTCATCGCGTTCGGCATCCTCGACAAGCTCGACCTCCGGAGCCTGCCGCCCGATTCCGTCGAGTCGCATCACGTGCAGATCGAAGCCATGAAGCTCGCCTTCGCCGACGTGTATCGCTGGGTCGGCGACGCCCGCGCCATGACCGAAGTGACCGCCGCCGACCTGCTCGACGACGCTTACCTGGAATCGCGGGCGCGTCTGATCGACCTGGACCGGGCGACGGATTTCCACCACGGCGCGCCTCCGCGCGGCGGCACGATTTTTATTACCGCCGCCGACGAAGGCGGCCGGATGATCAGCCTGATCCAGTCCAACTTCGCCGGGTTCGGCAGCGGCGTGGTCGTGCCGGGCACGGGTATCTCGCTGCAAAATCGCGGCAGCGGCTTTTCGCCCGATCCGTGCCACCCGAATGCCGTCGCAGGTGGCAAACGCCCGTTTCATACCATCATTCCCGGCTTCCTGACGAAGGCGGGGAAACCTGTCCTGAGTTTTGGCGTGGTCGGCGGTCCGATGCAGCCGCAAGGGCATGTGCAGACGCTGGTGCGGATGCTCACCTACGGACAGCAACCGCAGGCCGCCTGCGATGCGCCGCGCTGGAAAGTCGAGACGGGACTCACCGTCGGTTTCGAGCCGTCGTTCCCGCCGCACATCCGCGACGGCCTGATCGCGCGCGGCCACCGTCCGGAGACGAGTGTGGATCCGATGGCATTCGGGTCCGGCCAGTTCATCTGGCGGCTTTCGGACGATCCCGATCAGGGCTACGTCGCCGCCAGCGACCCGCGCCGCGACGGCGTGGCGGCGGGTTTCTGATCCTCTTTGTTCCTGCCATCATGATCATCCGGTTACTCCCATGAACGCGCGATTCCTGTTCACCGGTCTGCTTCTCCCGCCGCTGCTTCTGTGGGCGGGGTGCTCGCATGCTTCGCGGAGCACCGGGGAGCTCGACCGGATGATCCAGGCTCTCGCCGACGCTCCGGCCTGGAGCGACATGCGGCCCGAAACGCTCGCAACCGAAGGGGCGGCCCTCGTCGAACTCTGCCAGTCGTTTTCCGGACTGAGCTTCAGGGAGCTTCGGTATGTGGAATTCAATTACCTGGCGAGGTTCGAGCATGCCCGCCCGCACCTGGAAACTTTTCCCGACGATTACGGCTCCCTGTACACGCGACCCGTCACCACCATCACCGTGCCGCCGGAGCATCTCGCCGCCTGGCGTCGGGCGTGGTCAAAAGTTTACGTCCTGCACCGGATTTATTTCGCCGTTCCCGACTCCCCGCCCCCGGGCTCCGCGCCATCGGACCCGGGTCCCGATCGCCTCTATCCGCTGGAGCGCACGGACTCCGGTTTCCGGCTCACCGGAGTCTGGCAGCCGGCCATTGACCGGATCGATCCGCGCAAGGAATTTGCCTGGCTCGCCTACACCTGGGGCTCCCGTCAAACGGGCCGAAAAGTGAGCTACGCGTATTGAGGCGAGTTTCAACCCCGGCCTGATTGGCCACGGCCTCGCCCGGTATTACCCTGAGCGAACGTTCTTTGGACCTCATTCCGACCTGGACGCCAGCCAGCGGCGGAGCGCCTGGACCTTGTCGGGCTCGCCGAGGACAAGCAGAAGATCGGACGGCCGGATCGGATCGGCGCCCACCGGGTTTACGTGGCGCACCCCGGCCCGTTCGATGCCCACGACGAGCACATGGCTGCCGGCCGCGTCCTGCATTTCAGCGACCGTGAGCGCAGCCGCAAACGTCGCAGGCACCGCAACCGATTCGAGGCGGCATTCGTCAATGCTGTGCGTCTCGCCTGCAGTTTTGCCCGCGCTCAGGTCGGCACGGGCGCGCCCGAGGTTTTCGCTTCGCCCGAGCAGCAGGAGGCGGTCGCCCGCGTAAAGCCGGGTCGCGAGATCGGGCGCGATCAGCACGGTTCCTTGTCGGTCGATTTCCACGACGGAGCAGCCGAAGCGCGCCCGCACATCCAGTTCGCCCAGCGTGCGGCCGGCGCACGCGGCGCGTTCGGGCAGCACGCATTCCTGCACGTTGAGGTCCCACGAGCGGGCGTCGCCCACCCAGGGCTGCGAGCCGAGCGCGGCGGTGCCTTCCGGAGTGGCCGGCGCGCCGCCGTCGAAGGCGGCGGTGAGATCGCTTTGCCAGTTCTCGTTAAGCGCGGCGAGCCGGCGGTAGAAAACGAATACGACCCCGCCGGCGACCGCGAGGATCACGAGCCAGAGCCAGCGCGCGAGCGAGGCGACGGGCAGCACCTGCGAAAGGTAATACGCCAGCCCCGCGCCGCCGAGCACCTTCGCGCACGCCTCCATCGGCCGCACCGGCAGACGCGGCAGGCGCTCGGCGGCCGTCCGGGCAAAGAGCGTCGCGAGCGCCGAGAGCGCGCGCCAGAGCGCGATCAGCGGGATGAGCAGCACGCAGCCAAACACTACCCAGAAAATCACCTTGAACCCGAGGGGATCGAGGTTGGCCGCCAGCGGGCTCTGCTGGATGGATCGGAAGATCAGTTCGGAAAACGTGGTCAGCCCCGTGAGCAGCAGCAGGTGCAGGGTGAGCAGGATCACGTGGTGGCGGCCCAGTTCCCACCAGCGCCGCCCGTGGCCCAGCCCGGCGAGCTGCGCCAGCCACCGGTGCCAGGCGTCGAGGCCGCGCTTGAACCAGCCGGGCTCGAGGCGGTCGCACCCGCGCAGCAAGGGGCCGGCGTGTTGATTGAGGAAGGGCGTGACGAAGACCGTGAGGATCGAGATGCCGACCACGACGGGATAGGCCTTGGCGGGCAGCGCGCCCGACTTCACGCCCATCTGCGCGGTCAGGAACGAAAATTCGCCGATGGGGATGAGCATCAGTCCGGCGCGGCGGGCCTCCGCCGAGGGTTCGCCGACCGCGATCAGCGCCAGCCAGACGGCCACCACGCGCACGGCGATCATCAGCAGGCCCAGCCCGAGGATGGCCGGCCAGACTTCGCCGAAGAGGCGCACGTCGATCATCATGCCGATGGACACGAAGAACACGCTGCTGAACATGTCGCGCGTGCCGGCGAACGCCTTTTCGATTCCCGGCTTCTGCGGCATCTCCGCGACGATCGCGCCGAGGAGGAAGGCGCCGAGGGCGAGCGAGTAGCCGGCCTTGACCGCAACCAGCGCCATGAGGAAGAGCAGCCCGGCGACGAGCAGCGTGCGCAGTTCGGGATCGGTGTGAGCGAGCTCCATCCGCCGCAGCAGGCGGGGAACGAAGAGCAGGCCGGAGACCAGCAGCAGCGCGACGAAGGCGATCAACCCGGTGACGAGGCTGCCGAGGTGGACGGAGGCGGCCCCGGCGGCGCTCTGCCCGGCCAGCACGGCGAGCATGACCACCGCCACCACGTCCTCGTTGACCGTGACCCCGACCGCGAGTTGCCCGGTGCGGTCGTGGTCCAGGTTGAGTTCGCGCACGACCTTCGCCACCACCGCCGAACTGGAGACCATGAAGATGGCGGCGACGAAGAGGCCTTGCAGGTGTGACCAGCCCGCGATCAGGCCGATGAGTTGCGTGAAGTTGAACACCAGCAGCGCGGCGAGGATCGTGGCGACGAACGCGCCCGCGCCCATCTGGCGGAGCTTGGTGAGGCTGAAGCCGAGCCCGATGGAAAACATGAGGAACGTGAGCCCCACCTGTGAAAGCGTCTCGATGCGCGGCACGTCGGTGATGAGCGAGAACGGCGGCGTGTAGGGGCCGATGACGATGCCGGCCAGCAGGTAGCCGACGATGACGGAAAGGCCGGCGCGCTTGCAGAGCACGCCCGCGATGCCGGCCGCGAGCAGCGTGATGGCGAGGTCCTGGATGAGATCGATGCCTTCCATGAGCGGGAGCTGGAGATTCGGAGGGAGGAACTTGTCCGGCCGCGGGCGGCGCGGCGAGCAGACAGTTCCGGGTTACGGTCGTAGGAACCGTAATGCCCTGATCATCTTCAGCCATCGGTGAAATCCGCGGTTTCAATCGCGAATTTCAGACTGAAAATGCCCGGAGCAAACTCCAGGCATTGGAGCGGCCGACGTCCTCGTCGCCGGACGCGCATCAGCGTGCCCACTCCTGCGGGACTTTTGTCCCGTCCGGCGGCGGGGACGCCGCCGCTCCTCCAAGTCGGCCGCTTTTCCGCCGCCGCTCAGAACGGGTCGTTCACATCCGAGACGCGGATGAGCTTCTTGTTGACGAATTCCTCCACGCCGAGGGACGAGAGTTCGCGGCCGTAGCCCGAGCGTTTCACGCCGCCGAAGGGCAGCTCGGGCGCGGTCCAGGTCGGGTGGTTGATGAACACCATGCCGGTGTCGATCCGGCCCGCGATGCGCTTGCCGCGTTCGATGTCGCGGGTGAAGACGGAGCCGCCGAGGCCGAAGGGCGAATCGTTGGCCAGCGCCACGGCCGCCGCCTCGTCGGCCACGCGATAGATGGCCGCCACCGGGCCGAAGAGTTCTTCGTAGTAGGCGGGGTTGTCGGGCTTGATGTCCGTGAGCACGGTGACCTCGAAGAATGCGCCCTTGCGTGCGAGACGCTTGCCGCCGAGCAGGACGGTGGCGCCGCCCTTGACCGTGCGCCGGACCTGCTCGTCGAGGTGCACGGCGGCTTCCTCCGAACTCAGGGGGCCGAGCTGCGTGGTTTTGTCGAGCGGATCGCCCGCGCGCAGATTGCTCATGCGGGCGACGAATTTTTTCGTGAACGCGCCGGCCACGGCTTCCACGACGATGAGGCGCTTGGCGGCGACGCAACACTGGCCGGTGTTGTTCATGCGCCCGACCCAGGCCCATTCGACGGCCTTGTCGATGTCGGCATCCTCCAGCACGATGAAGGCGTCGCTGCCGCCGAGTTCGAGGACGGATTTTTTCAGGCTCTTGCCGGCGGCTGCCGCCAGGCTCGCGCCCGCCTCCTCGCTGCCGGTGAGGGACGCGCCCTTGATCCGGTCGTCGGCGACGAGGGCGGAGATTTTCCCGCCCGGGATCAGCAGGTTGGTATAAACGCCGGCGGGGGCGCCCGCCTCCTTGAAGATCTCCTCGATGGCGATGGCGCATTGCGGGACGATGGAGGCGTGCTTCACCAGCACGACATTGCCGATCATCACATTGGGCGCGGCGAAACGCGCGACCTGGTAGAAGGGGAAATTCCACGGTTCGACGCCGAGGAGGACGCCGATCGGGTCGTGGCGGATGAACGCTTCGCCGAGTCTGGTCGGGACGGGTTTGTCGGCGAGGAGGCCGGGCGCGTGGTCGGCGTAGTAGTCGAAGATGTCCGCGCTCAGGTCGATCTCGCCTTCGCTCTCGGCGATCAGCTTGCCCATTTCGAGGGTGATCAGGCGGGAAAGTTCGGTCTTCTGCTCGCGCAGGAGCGAGGCGACCTTGTGGAGGAGGAGCGAGCGATCTTCATAACGGGTCGTGCGCCAGGAGCGGAAGGCCTGGTCGGCGGTGGCGAGGGCGGTTTCGATGGCGGCGGGCGTCATCTCGTCGAAGGTTTTGACGACTTCGTTGGTGCAGGGATTTACGGTGGAGATTGGCATAATGTGATGAGTTGACCCCAACCTACCCACAAAGTGCGTCCCCGCGACCATCCGGGCCGGCACTTTGCCCGTCCATGTCTGTGTTTTCCCGCGGAAGCGGGCTGGAGGCCCGGCGAGGTCGTCGGGCTTCCAGCCTAAAGCGCATCGGGGTTTCCCTGATGGTTCGCCGGCAGGCCGGGAATCTCGCCTCCCTCATTTTCCCAGCGTTCGATGGCACGCTGTTTCAGGATTCCGGCCTCATTCTCGCGCAGGCGTCGCCCGGCGTCGAGCAGGCCGCCGGACACCGCGCCCCACAGGGCGATGGCCGGTTCCTCGTCCCGGCCGTGCTCATGGCCGAGGACACTGAGCGAGGCGGTGCCGAGCAGGAAATGCCGGGCCTGCGCCAGCGGCAGGCCGATCCAGCGCACCCCGAGGACCCGCCCGAAGTGACCGTGGGTGAAGAGCGCGATATCCCCTCGCAACTGGCGGAGCCGCGCGAGGAGCCGGTCCGCGCGATCGGACACCTGCGCGGGCGTTTCGCCGCCGGGGCATCCGTCCCGGAAAATATCCCAGTCGGGGCGCTCCTCCCGGATCTCGCTGGCGCGTTTCCCTTCGTAATCGCCGTAATCCCACTCCGCCAGATCCGGCTCGATCGTCGCGCCCGCGCCGAGTCCGCTCAATTCGCAGGTGCGGCGCGCCCGCAGTCGCGGGCTGGTGAATACATGGCTGAAAACGGCGCCGGCCAGCCGTTCCCCCAGCAGGCGCGATTCGAGTTCCCCCTGCCCGGTGAGCGGCAGTTCGGAACGGCCCGTGTGCCGGCCGGCGAGCGACCACGCGGTTTCACCGTGCCGGACGAGATAGAGGTGCGGGAGCAGGTTGTTCATGACGGTATCCTTGGGGCGCGGGTTCAGATTCGCGCGAGGGCGCGCAATTCCTCCACGTCCGCCATCAGTTTCAGGATGATTTCGATCCCGGCGAGGTTCACGCCGCACGCGGTGCGCAGATACTCGATACGCTGCAGCGTGCGGATGGCGTCCCGATCAAAGTAGAACCCGCCGTAAACAGGATCGAGGCGAGGCGTGACCAGACCGCGCCGGCAACACACGAGCACGCTGTGCCGCGACATCCGGGCGAGACGAGCGGCGGTGTCGATCGGAAAAATCGCGCCGGGCTCCGGTTCGAAAATTTGCAGGGCGCAGGATTCGGTTTCGGCGATCATGGCGGTGTCGGGTTGCGGAGATCAGGGCGCGTGTTGCCGGGGATTGAAATGCGAAGTGCGGGCGAGATTTTCCCAGAGGGCGCGTTGGGCCGCGGTGATTTCCGCCGGCACACGGATTTTCACGATGATGTAGAGATCCCCGCGCTCGCCCGCGGCGTTCTTCGGCAGCCCTTGCCCGCGCACGCGAAGCTGGCGGTCACTGCCCGTGCCCGGCGGAACACGCACTTTCACCGTTCCGGACAGCGCGGGCACGGTGATTTGCGCGCCGAGCACCGCCTCCCACGGCGTAAGTTCCAGTTCGTGATACAGGTCCGTCCCTCGCACCTCGAAGTCCGGGTGCGCGGCCAGCCGGACCCGCAGGAAGAGATCGCCAGGCTCGGCGCCACCGGTGCCACGGCCGCCCTTGCCCGGCACGCGAATCCGGCGGCCTTCCGTCGCTCCCGGGGGAATGCGCACGGTGAAGGTCTCGGTCTCGGGCTTGCCGGTTTCCGGATCGAGGCGCTGGAGCGATATCTGCCGGGACGAACCCCGCATGGCTTCGTCCAGCGTCACCAGGATGGCGCCTTCGATGTCGGCGCCGGGCATTCGAAATTCGCCGCTGGCGGCGCCGTGTTGTCCGGCCCGGCGAAACATGTCCTCATAACCGGCCGCGTGCCCCGGACCCGCGTGTCCGCCAAAAAACTGCTCGAAGAAATCGCTGAAACCGGTGGTGCCGCCGAAATGGAATTCCTGGCCTGACTCCGCACCCGGACCGCCTTGCGCCTGTGCGCCTGCATAGCCCGGGCCCGGGCCGCCGTACTCCCGGCTGGCGCCGAGTTCGTCGTATTTCCGGCGTTTCTCCGGGTCGCTCAGGACCTCGTTCGCCTCGTTGATTTCCTTGAATTTGTCCTCGGCGGTTTCCTTGTCCTTCGCCACGTCCGGGTGGTATTTGCGGGCGAGCGTGCGAAACGCCTGCTTGATTTCCTCCTGGCTCGCGTCGCGGGACACGCCGAGGACGGCATAGTAGTCTTTGAAGTCAACTGCCATAAGGATGCGTCAGCCGGCGCGGGAGGCCCGCGCTCAGTGCCGCGGCGTGCCGGTGCGGGTGGTCTCGAAGAGGAACCAGACGCGGCGCTCGGCCTCGTCCACCCAGTTCTCGATGAGGCTGGCCGTGGCGATGTCGTGGTGTTCGTCACACACCTCATGCGCCTTGCGCAGATGGACGATGAGCGTCTGGTTGTCCTCGCGCAGCTCGGCGAGCATGTCGAGGGGTTCGACGTAGTCCGCATCGTTGTCGAGCACGCGCTGCAGGCGCGAGATGTGGCCGATGGATCGCAACGTGGTGCCGCCGATCTTGCGCACGCGCTCGGCGAGGTCGTCGGTCAACGCGAGCAACTGGGCCGCCTGCTCGTCGAGAAGGAGGTGATAATCGCGGAAGTGCGGGCCGCTGATATGCCAGTGGAAATTTTTCGTTTTCAGGAAGAGCGCGAAGACGTCGGCGAGCAGCGTGTTCAGGGCTCCGGAGAGATCCTTCGTGGCTTTCGCGGTGAGATCCGTGGGCGTGGCCAGCGGGATTTCGAATTTGCGGGTGAGTGTGGCGGATTCGGTGGTTTTCACGGTAAGATCATTATCCGGAACCGGATTTATGACAATCGGATCAACAGGTATTTTCCCCGCGCAGGCCTGTGTTTTTGCGGAACGGCGCGCCACGCCGGAAAGGAGCGGCCAGAGCGACCGCGCGTTTTCGGGCGCCCGGCGCATGACGGTCGTGCCGGCGTCGATGCCGGTCCGATACGGAAAGCGTCGGGTTTCATGGTCCGGAATCGCGGGGCCGGTTCACCTTCACCCGCACGACGAGATACGGCGGCCGGCGCAGGTCCTTCGCCGACTTCCAGGTGTGCGTAACGAGGAGCCCTGAACGGGTCAAAGCGGGTGTTTGGCCAGAAAGTCCTCGCGGAACTCTCCCGGCGACTGGCCGGTGAGCCGTCGGAAAAACCGGCTGAAATATGCCGGGTCCTGAAAGTTCAGCGCGTAGGCGATTTCGGATACGGAGCGTGTCGTATGCGCGAGCAGCCGCCGGGCCTCCAGCAGTTGACGCTGCCGGATAAGCTCGCCGGCCGGATGGCCGGTGGCCTCGCGCACGGCCTCGCTCAGCCGGTCGGGGGAAACGTGCAACCGGGCCGCATACTCGCCTACCGTCTGGACCTTCAAAATCTGTTCCTCCATCGAGCCAGAACACCTCGTAGTAGTCGTGGCGGTGCAGTGGCACGCGGTTGGGCATCCGGGTGGCGGTGTCCTCGAAACGCCCCACATGGATATCGTCCATCGGGTGTACGGCCTCCGCATAATCATCGAGGCCGTGAACGGGTACGCGTTGTCGATTCATGGATACGTCCTTCAGCCAGACACAAAGCGCCGGAAGAAACAAGCAGGCTGCCTCCGCCAGCTCCGTTCATTCCCTTGGTGGTACCCCGGAGCGTGCTTCGGCTTGTCGGAGCGGCGGCGAGACGCCGCCGCTCCAATACCCAGGGGCTTGCTCCGAGGTTATTTATTTGTATCTTTATCTATTTAATTGGAATTTTGCTTTCACGAAACCTTCGTCGTTGAATTCATGAGTCGGGTTTCCCGTTTTGGAAAAACGGGTTGAGTGAAAGTTATCATCTTTTTTTCGTCGGCGCGTTGACAAATTTTATTTCCTACCTGAATAGTCAGAATTAATGCGCCTGTGCGCCTCCTGATTCCGCCAGGAAAAGGTTCTGTCACCCGTAATCTCACCGCAGATGCTGACCATGCTCATGGAAGTCTCTCGGCCCCGTGTTCCGGACGCTTTCACTGCCTCCGTCTACACGGGCTTCACCCGGAAAATATCCAGACAACTACACGCATGAAATCCCGTCTCGCCTCCGCGCTCGCGGCCGCCCTGGTGGCCGCCGTCGCAGTCGCCACTCCCGCCAGCGTCTCCGCCAAAGAGGTGCTCGTCACCACCGAATGGGCGGCGCAAAACGCCGCGAATCCCGCCGTCCGTATCATCGAGGTCTCCGTCAATCCGGGGCTCTACGAGCAGGGTCACATCCCCGGCGCGCACAACGTGAGCTGGCACTCCGATCTCGTGGACACGGTCCGCCGCGACATCGTCTCGCAAGAGCAATTCGAGGCGCTCGCCTCGCGCCTCGGCATCACGCCGGAAACCACCGTCGTCCTCTACGGCGACAACAACAACTGGTTCGCCGCCTGGGGCGCGTGGATTTTTAATGTCTACGGTCACGGCGACGTGCGCCTTGTCGACGGCGGACGCAAGAAATGGGAAGCCGAAAAACGTCCGCTCGACACCATTCCCGCCTCCGCCCGCGCGACGCAGTACCAGGTGACGCAGGTCAACTCCGACCTCCGCGCGCGCCTGCCCGACGTGGTCGCCGCCGCCGAAGGCAAGGCCGACGTGAAGCTCCTCGATATCCGGTCCCCGGACGAGTACTCCGGAAAACTCTTCGCCCCGGCCAACAGCAAGGAACTCTCCATCCGCGCGGGCCACGTGCCGGGCGCGGTCAACGTGCCCTGGGTCAAGGCCGTCAACGAGGACGGCACCTTCAAGTCGCCCGAAGAACTGAAGGCCCTCTACGCCGATGTCGGCGTCGACGGCAGCAAGCCGGCCATCGTCTACTGCCGCATCGGCGAGCGTTCCAGCCACACCTGGTTCGCGCTCACGCAGATTCTCGGGTATCCGGCCAGGCAATACGACGGTTCCTGGACCGAATACGGCAACGCCGTCGGCGTGCCCATCGACAATCCCTCGGGCACCGTCTGGGACGGGAAGTAAGGTCGCCACATTTTCACGCGCCAGCCGGCGGTTACCGGTCGGGTCGTCCCGGCCGGTAGCCATGCCGTGCCGCCGCTTTTTTCCCGCGCCCACCTCATCCGATGCCCGTCACCCGCCTCGCCTCGACCTTTCGCATAACCCTCCCGCTGCTGCTGCTCGCCGGCCTCGGCTCCGCGGCGTGGTGGCTGCACGGCAGCGCGGCCTACGGGCGCGCCGGTTCGTGGGCCCTGCTGAGCGGGGCGGTTTTCGGCGTGCTCCTGCAACGTTCGCGTTTCTGCTTCTATTGCGGGCTACGCGAATTTATCGAGGAGCGCGACGCCCGCCCCGTCCTCGGCCTGCTGGCCGCGCTCGCTGCGGGCACGGTCGGCTACCTCGTCATTTTCGGAGCCTGGGTGCCGTTTCCCGAGGCCGGGCATCTGCCGCCGCGCGCGCACATCGGGCCGGCCGGCTGGCATTTGCTGGTCGGCGGCTTCGCGTTCGGCGCGGGCATGGCGCTTTCCGGTTCGTGCCTGAGCGCGCATCTCTACCGGTTGGGCGAAGGTTCGCTGCTCGCCCCGGTCGCCCTCGCGGGGGCTGCCGGAGGTTTCATCCTCGGGTTCAATTCGTGGGAGTTTTTTTACCTGCACGCCGTCACGGAAGCGCCGGTCGTGTGGCTGCCGCGCACGGCGGGAGGCTACGCCCTCGCCGCGGTTGTCCAGCTCGCGGTGATCGGCCTGCTCGCCTTTCTCGTGTGGCGGCGCGGGCGCGTGGATCCGCTGCCGTCGGCCGCGCGACCCCCGCGCACGCTGGCCACGCTGGCGGAGGCGGTTTTCGTGCGGCGCTGGCCGCACTGGATCGGCGGCGTCGGCGCGGGGTTGCTCGGCGCGGCGGTGTACCTGCGCGCCACGCCGCTCGGCGTCACGGCCGAACTGGGCCGCCTCTCGCGCAAGCTCGGCACGCACTGGGGCGTGTCGCCGCTTTCGCTGCCGGGACTCGACGGGCTGGCCGGCTGCGCCACGGGCGATCCCGCCGGGGCCGCCGCGCTCACGCCCAACGCGCTCTTTGTCGTCGGCCTCGTCGCCGCGGCGGTGGCGGCGGGCGTGGGTTCGGGGGCGTTCGTGCCGGAACGTCCGCCGTGGCCGCGCGTCGTCCTTGCCCTGGCCGGCGGTGTGCTGCTCGGCTTCGGCTCGATGATCTCGCTCGGTTGCACCATCGGCACGCTGCTTTCCGGGGTGAATGCGCTGGCGCTCTCGGGCTGGATTTTTGCCGCGGCGCTTTTCGGCGGCGTGTGGACGGGGCTGAAATTCCGCCGGAGGATCGGTCAATGAACCGGGAACATTTCGGAGAATTGGCCGCGAAAGGGCGCAAAAATCTTCATGCGCATGGAGCCGTCCATCGCGCTTATAAGCGCGCGGGAGGTCCTCGACGGCCAGAGAGATTTTTTGCGCCCTTTCGCGGCCAATTCTTTTTCGGTTGTGCTCTCGTTGTGTTCCTGGCGGCCGGCTCGCCGGGTTTCGCGGCCAACCGCCTGGCCGACGCCGCCTCGCCGTACCTGCGCCAGCACGCGGACGATCCGGTGGACTGGCAGCCGTGGAACGACGACACGCTCGCCCGCGCCCGCCGCGAGAACAGGCCGGTCTTCCTTTCCTCCGGCTACTCGACCTGCCACTGGTGCCACGTGATGCGGCGCGAGACGTTTTCCCGCGCCGACGTCGCGGCCTTTCTCAACGAGCACTTCATCCCGGTGAAACTCGACCGCGAGGAACGCCCCGACATCGACCGCATCTATCTCGCGTTCGTGGCCGGCACGACCGGGCGCGGCGGGTGGCCGCTCAACGTCTGGCTCACGCCCGACCTGAAACCGTTTCTCGGAGGCACGTATTATCCGCCGGAGGATCAACCGGGGCAGCCCGGTTTCCTGACCGTCGCCCGCGTCGCCGCCGAAGGCTGGGCGCGCGACCGCGAGAAGGTCGCGGCGCATGCCGACCGGATTGCCGCCGCACTCGCCTCGCTGGCCGGGGCGGCGGGCCCGGACCAGCGGTCCGGACGGTCCGGTGCCGCCACGATCGACAACGCTGCATGGTCGGCCGCCGCCGCACAGCTTTTTGAGGAATTCGACCCGGAGCATGGCGGGTTCGGGCGCGACGCGAAATTCCCGCATGCTTCAAAAATCCGCTTTCTGTTCCGCTTCGCCGTCCAGCCCGGCGTGCCGGCCGGCGAGGCCGCGCGCGCCCGCGAGGTGGCGTTTGCCTCGCTCGAGGCGTTGACCGGCGGCGGGCTTCGCGACCACCTCGGCGGCGGTTTCCACCGCTACACCGTGGATCGGGGCTGGCGGCTGCCGCACTTCGAAAAAATGCTCTACGACCAGGCGCTCGTCGCCGGCCTGCTTGTCGATGCGTATCAGCTTTCAGGTGACACCCGCCGGTTCGACCTGCTGCGGGAAACGCTCGCCTTCGTCGAGGCCGCGCTGACGTCACCCGATGGCGCATTTTACGCGGCGCTCGACGCCGAAAGCGCGCTGCCGGGCGCGGCGGAGGGCGACAAGGCCGAAGGTGCATTCTACACCTGGAGCCTGGACGAAATCACCGCCGCGCTTCCGCCCGACGAGGCGGCGCTGGTCATCGCCCGTTACGGATTCACCGCGGAAGGCAACGCCACCTCGCTGGAGGAACGCGCCGGTGTCCTGCACAACCGCAACGTGCTCGTACCGGCATCGTCAGCCGCTGCCACTGCGGTGACGAAGGCGCCCGGCGCCGCCGAAAAACTCTCCCGCGCCCTCGATCGCCTGCGCGCCATTCGCTCCACACGGCAACCACCGGCGCGCGATGAAAAGATCATCACCGCATGGAATGGTTACATGATCTCGGCGCTCGCCCGGGCGCATCAGGTGACCGGAGAATCACGCTGGCTCGATCTCGCCACTCGCGCCGCCACGCACCTGTGGCAGACAGCCTGGAACGGAAAGACGGCGACACTCCGCCGCATCGCGGCACCCGGCGGCGGCGACGGTTTTGCCGAGGATTATGCGGCGTTCATCCAGGGTCTGCTCGATCTCTACGAAGCCGGTTTCGATCCGCGCTGGCTCGACCGGGCGCTCGCGCTTCAGGCCACGCTCGACACCCGCTTTGCCGACCCGGCGCCGGCATCGGCCGGCGGCGGCGGTTATTTCGGCACGGCGGCCGGGGCCTCCGGCGTGCTCGTGCGGATGAAGGAGGATTTCGACGGCGCCGAGCCGGCCGCCAGTTCGCTCGCCGCCGACAATCTCCGCCGCCTCGCGGTTTTCACCGGCGACGCCGCGTACGAGCACCGCGCCCGCGCCGTGCTGGCCGCCTTTGCGCCGCAGCACCGGCGCGCTCCCGCCGCCATGCCGGTTCTCCTCGCCGCCGCCTTCGGTTTGGCGGAGGGAGCCAAACCCCGCCAGATCGTCATCGCCGGCCGCGCCGGTGCCGATGATACCCGCGCGCTCCTTGCCGAGGCGCGCCGCCGGTTTCAGCCCTTTGCGACGATCCTGCTCGCCGACGGCGCTTCCGGCGACTGGCTGGCGCAACGCAACGAGGCGGTGGCGGCGATGCGCTCCGCGGACGGACAAGCCACGGCTTTCGTTTGCGAAAATTTCGCATGTGACGCACCCGTTTCCGATCCCGCTGCGCTTGGCCGCCTGCTCGACCGGGGGCAACGCTGATCTTTTCCGGCACCCGATTTCATCTTTTTCGCCCGTCATGTCCGCCACCACAACCACCTCCACACCGTCCTCTGCCACCTCCGTCGCCGCCTTTCCGGGGCCGAAAATCGCCGAAGGGTTTCCGGGCGCGGTCGGCTGCACGCCGCTCATCCGGCTGCGCCATCTTTCCGAGACCACCGGCTGCGAGATTCTCGGCAAGGCCGAGTTCCAGAATCCCGGCGGCTCGGTGAAGGACCGCGCCGCGCTCGCCCTGATCGAGGATGCCGAGCGCAGCGGCGCGCTCCGGCCCGGCGGCACCATCGTCGAGGGCACGGCGGGCAACACCGGCATCGGTCTCGCGCTCGTCGGACTCTCGCGGGGTTATCGCAGCATTTTTATCGTGCCCGACAATTTCAGCCACGAGAAGACCGACCTCCTCAAGACGCTCGGCGCCGAGGTCCGTCGCGTGCCGCCCAAACCTTACAAGGACCCCGACAATTACCAGCACATCGCGCGCCGCACCGCCGGGGCGATCGACGGCGGCTGGTGGGCCAACCAGTTCGACAACACCGCCAACCTCGACGGCCATTACCGCACCACCGGCCCCGAAATATGGGAACAGACGGATGGACGCGTGACGGCCTTCGTGGCCTCCATCGGCTCGGGCGGCACGCTGGCCGGCGTCAGCCGGTTTCTCAAGGAACGGTCATCGTCCGTCCGCGCCGTCTGCGCCGACCCGTACGGCGCGGCGATGTGGTCGTGGTTCACAAACGGCAACACCGACACCGACGACGGCGATTCCGTGGCCGAAGGCATCGGGCAGGGCCGCGTGACGAAAAATGTGGCGGCTTCTCTCGTCGATGATGCGTACCGCATCGGCGATCCGGTGGCGGTGGAAGTCCTCTATCATCTCCTGCGCCGCGAGGGTCTGTATCTCGGTCTTTCGTCGGCGATCAACGTGGCCGGCGCGCTGCGGCTGGCGCGCGAGCGCGGCCCCGGTCAGGTCATCGTCACCGTGCTGTGCGACGGCGGCGCGCGCTACGCGTCGAAACTCTACAACCCTGCCTGGCTGGCGGAGCAGAAACTCACGCCGGTTTCGGAAGGGCTGGAGTTTCTCGACCGTCTGGCCGAGGTGCCGCCGACCGAAGCCGGCTGATCTGCATGGAGACTCAGCGCGCCAGCCGGAGCAGGCGTTCGCCGGCGGCGTGGAGTGTTTCCGGGCCTTTGGCGAAATTGAGGCGGACGTAACGGTTTTCCGGGTACGGAAAAAAACTCGATCCGGGGACGGGGGCCACGCCGATCTCGCGGGTCATCCAGTGGGAAAACTCCACGTCGCTCGCGTAACCGAAGGCGGAGATGTCGAGCATCACGAAATAGGCGCCTTCCGGCCTGGTGTAAGGGAGGCCGGTCCGGTCGAGATAACCGAGGAGGATGTCGCGCTGCGCCTGGTAGTCGGCGGCGAGCCCGGCGTAGTATTCCGGCGGAAAACCGAGCGCGGTGACGACGGCGTGTTGCAGCGGGGCGGCGGCGCCGACGGTGAGAAAATCGTGAACCTTGCGGGCCTGCGCGATGATGGCGGGCGTCGCGTGGACGTAGCCGAGGCGCCAGCCGGTGATGGAAAACGTCTTCGACAGCGAGGAGCAGGAGAGTGTGCGTTCCGCCATGCCGGGCAGGGTGGCAAAATAGACGTGTTGCCGTCCGTCGAAGACGAGGTGTTCGTAGACTTCATCGGTGATGACGAAGGTGTCGAACTCCGCGGCGAGCGCGGCGATCTGCAAAAGTTCGTCGCGGGTGAAGACGCGGCCGCAGGGGTTGGAGGGGTTGCAGAGGATGAAGGCTTTCAGGCCGCCGCCCGCGACGAAAGCGGCACGCAGTTCCGCGGGATCGAACCGGTAATGCGGCGGATGCAGCGGCACGTGGACGGGCGTGGCGCCGGTGAGGATGCAGTCGGCGTTGTAGTTTTCGTAGAAGGGCGAAAACATGCCGACGCGGTCGCCGGGGTCGCAGACGGTCATCATGGCGACCATCATGGCCTCGGTCGCGCCGCAGGTGACGACGAGGTCGCGCTCGGGGTCGACGGGCGGCAGGCCGGTGAAGCGGGTGATTTTGTCGGCGAGGGCGGTGCGCAGTTCGGGCGAGCCCCAGGTGATGGCGTACTGGTGGCGGCCGGCGTCCATGGCGTCCTTGGCGGCGCGGATGAGTGCGGCGGGCGGATCGCCGTCGGGAAAACCTTGCGAGAGGTTGATCGCCCCGTGCTGCCGGGCGACGCGAGTCATCTCGCGGATCAGGGACTCGGTGAAAACCGAAGTGCGGCGTGAAGTGGACGGCATGCGCGGGAAAGGACCGGGAACTGGCTGGATGCCCGGTGCCGGGCGCAGATGCAAGCGCGGGATTGGCCGGGCGGCTTCAGGCCAGAAGGGCGGTGATTTTTTCGGGGGCGATGAAACCGCCGAGGCGGGCGGTTTCCCGGCCGTCGCGGAACAGGACGAGAGTCGGGGCCTGGCGGACGGCGTGGGCGTGAAAAATTTCCTCGCCGAGGTCCTCGAGCTTGAGCTTCGCAAGGGTGAGCGTGGCGAAGGGAGCGGGCGAAGTTTGCGCGGCTTTCTGAAAGGAGAGTTCGAGCATCTTGCAGTTCATGCAGTTGTCCTTCCAGAAATCGGCGAGGAAGAGCGGCGTGGTTTTTTTGAAGGTTTCGAATTCGGCGGGAGTGGTGATGGTGACGGTGGTCATGAGAAAACGCTAAAATGCTGAAAGCTGAAAAACTGAAATCAAAATCTGGCTGGCGGAGGAGAAAGGGAAATCGGGAACTCTATGGGAGGTTCTGAAAATTGAACAGAGGGCAACGAAGAGAACGAAGAACAACCAAGGATGTCTATGATTCACTCGCGCTTAACTCTGTTTAAATAAATAAATTATCATCCGGAGTCTTCTCTGTTTTACCTTCGTTACCTTTGTTATCTTCTGTTCAAAAATGAATTTTTTAAACCTCCCTTATTTCAGTTTTTCGCGTTTCAGCTTTCCGGATGACAGCGCGGACCCAGTCGGCGATTTCCCGGAGGGTTTTTTCGTTGGTCGGCATCTGTTCGATTTTCAGGAGCGGGTAGCCGGTTTTGAAATACGCGGCGAGGCGGTCGAGGGCGCCGCAGAAATACGGCAGCCCCCACTGCGTCTCGCCGGTGCCGAAGAGGGCGACGTCGGTCGGCCGGAGCGCGGGCGGGAGAGAGGCGAGACGCGCGACGAAGGCTTTCATGCCCGCGGGCGTGCGGCCGAGTCCGCCGGTCCACGTGCCGAGGACGTGCAGGTCCCAGGCGCGGGAGAGCGCTTCGGCGTGGTCGGCGGTGGCGGAGACGCAGATTTCCGTGACGTCGTGACCGGCGGAAGCAAGGGCTTCGCGGATCAGGCGGGAAGCTTCACGGGTGTTGCCGCTGAGGGAGTCGTAGGCGAGGAGGATGTTCATGCCGCTTTCGGGTTTTTGACTACGGATTTGGCGGATAAGGATCGGGGCCAGGTGGCACGGCCATCCTGGCCGTGGACGGCGCGTGGCGCCGCCGGTGTGCATGGTCCGGAACACGGGCTGGAAGCCCGTGCCACGCCGGAATCATGGGCAGGATGCCCCATGCCACGTCAGAGGTCGTCGAAGCCGTTGTCGACGTTGGTCTTTTTGTAGCTGCTGTTCCGCATTTCGAAAAAATCGGTCTTTGTCTGCGTGAAGTTGTCCGCGTAGGCGCGAATCCAGGGCAGGGTGTTCTCGCCGTAGCCGGGATACATCTCGGGGATGCCGAGCATGCCGAGCATCTTGTTGGCGCGGTATTTCACGTAGCCGACCATCCCGGTGACGTCGATGCCGTCGATCCCGGTGAGGACTTCCTGCGACCATTCGCTCTCCAGCTCGACGGCGTGGCGGAAGGCGTTGTGCGTGTAGCGCAGGAGGTCGTCGGTCTGCAGTTCGGGATTCTCGCCGAGGATGGCGCGGATGACTTCGCTGATGAATTTCGAATGCGCGAGTTCGTCGCGATTGATGAAGCTGATGATTTTCCCGGTGCCGGTCATCTTGTTTTGGCGGACCAGATTGTAGAAGTAGGCGAAGCCGCTGTAAAAATTGATGCCTTCGAGGATGCTGGACTGGATGAGCGCGCGGACGAGGTGGGGCGCGGTCTTGTCGGCCATGAACGTGTCGTAGGCGTCCATGATGGGCTGGTTGCGCTTGACGATGGTGGGATGGGTGCGGGCGAGTTCGAAGACGCGGTTTTGCTCCTGGAGGTTGGTGATGGAGGCGAGGACGTAGGAGTAGCTTTCGTTGTGGATGACTTCCTGCTGGCCGATGATGGCGGTGTTGGCGTGGACAGCCGGGTCGGTGACGTATTCGGCGACGTTGTAGATGAAGCGTGTCTGCGGGGAATCGAGCGTGGCGAGCAGGCCGATGATGGCGTCGTAGGCGTATTTCTCGCGTTCGGAGAGGAGCGGGTACTGTTTGGCGTCGCCCTTCATGTCGACCTCGTCGGGAATCCAGAAGTTGGTGGAGAGCTCCTTGTAGGCGCGGTAAAAGGACGGGTAGGGGATGTCGTTCCAGTTGAGGATGCCGCTGGTGTTGCCGTTGATGATGGCGGTGGAGCGGTTGGGGCTCAGCGGATCGAGGATCTTGATGCGGCGGAGAGGCGCGGTGGCGAGATCGGACATGACGTGTGGAATTAAGAATGATAATTAAAAATCAAGAATTGTTGGACGGACGCTTTCAGTCCTTCGGCAGCTTTAACTGGAGCACCATTCGCACTCGTTGACGTCGATGTCGTTGGAGCGGACGTAGTAGGTGGTTTTCAGGCCTTCCTTCCAGGCGGTGAGGTGGAGTTCGAGGAGCTTGCTGGCACGGATGGCGCTGGGGACGTAGAGGTTGAAGCTCTGCGACTGGTCCACGTGGCGCTGGCGGCGGGCGTTCTGGCGGATGCTGGCGAGCTGATCGAGTTTCCAGGCGCCTTTTTCGTAGTACGGCCAGGTTTCGAGCGAGAGGTCGGGCGCGATGACGGGACGGCGGTAGTCCTTTTTCTCCTCGTAGTAGAAGACGCTGAACACCGGATCGATGGAGGCGGTGGAGCCGGCGATCTGCGCGGTGCTCATGTTGGGCGCGACGGCCATGAGGTACGCGTTGCGGATGCCGGAGGTGGCGACGGCGGCGGCGAGGCGCTGCCAGCGGTCGGCAGTGTAGGCGCGGCGGTGGAAATACTCGCCGGTCTGCCAGTCGCTGCCGCGGAAAACGGGATACGCGCCCTTTTCCTTCGCGAGAGCGTGGCTGGCCTGGATGGCGAGGTAGTTGATTTCCTCGTACAGGGTGTCGGCGAAGGTCTCGGCCTCGGGCGTGTCCCAGGCGATGCCCTTGAGCGCGAGGAGGTGGTGCCAGCCGAAGGTGCCGAGGCCGATGGAGCGGTACTTGCGGTTGGTGATGGTGGCCTGCGGGACGGGGAGCTGGTTGAGGTCGATGACGTTGTCGAGCATGCGCACCTGGATGTCGATGAGGCGGGCGAGGGTGCTTTTCTCGGCGATCAGTTCGGTGCTTCTGGTCTGCTCGTCGGCCATGACGGCGCGGGCGAGGTTGATGGAGGAGAGGTTGCAGACGACGAAGTCGCCGGCCTTTTTGGTGATCACGATCTGGTCTCCGCTGATCATCTCCTGGATCATGCGGGTGGGGCTCATGTTTTGCAGGATCTCGGTGCAGAGGTTGCTGGAGTACACCATGCCCTGGTGCTTGTTGGGGTTCATGCGGTTGACCTCGTCGCGGTAGAACATGAACGGAGTGCCGGTCTCGAGCTGGCTGACCATGATGCGCTTGGCGATGTCGATGGCCTTGACGATCTTCTTGCTCACGGTCTCGTCGGAAACGAGTTCCCGGTACTTTTCGCGGAAGGTGCCGGAGCCGCGCTGTTCGTCGTAGTAGTCCTGCAGATACCAGCCCTTCTTTTCGTAAACCTCGTGCGGGTCGAAGAGGTACCAGTCGCCGCGGCGCTCGACGGCTTCCATAAAGATGTCGGGGATGCAGACGGAGGTGAAGATGTCGTGGGCGCGGAGACGCTGGTCGCCGTTGTTGAGGCGGAGGTCGAGGAAACCTTCGATGTCCTTGTGGAAGACGTCGAGGTAGACGGCGATGGCGCCCTTGCGCTGGCCGAGCTGGTCGACGCTGACGGCGGTGTTGTTGAGCTGCTTGATCCAGGGGATGACGCCGCCGCTGGCGCGGGAGACGCCGCGGATGGTGGAACCGCTGGAGCGGACGTAGCCGAGGTAGGCGCCGACGCCGCCGCCGTGTTTGCTGACGCGGGCGGCGTCGGTGTTGCTGTCGTAGATGCCTTGCAGGCTGTCGTCGACGGTGTCGATGAAGCAACTGGAGAGCTGGCCGCCGCGTTTGCCGGCGTTGGCGAGCGTGGGCGTGGCCACCGTCATGTAGAGGTTGGAGAGCGCCCAGTAGGCTTCGCGGACGAGCGTCATGCGCGTGGCGCGGGGCTCGTCCTGCATGAGGAAGAGGGCGATGGTGAGCCAGCGTTCCTGGGGGAGTTCGTAGACGGCGCCGGTCTCGCCGGTGGCGAGGTAGCGGGAGGCGAGCAGGTAGAGGCCGGTGTAGGTGAAGAGCTTGTCCTTTTCGGGGTCGACGAGTTTGCCGGCGGCGACGAGTTCATCCTTCGAGTAGCTGTGGAGGATGTCGCCGGAGTAGACGCCGCGGTCGGCGAGGCTTTCCTGGAGGCCGACGTAGGAGCCGTAACGGTCGTCGGCATCGTAAAACCGGTTCTTGCTGGCTTTCTTGTAGAGCTTGTTGAGGTAGAGGCGGGCGGCGAACATCTCCCATTGCGGGAGGTGCACGTCGGTGCGGGCCTCGGCCTCGCGGATCATGGCATCGACCAGGTCGTCGGCGGCGAAGGTTTCCCGGCTTTCGATAAAGGTGAAGAGTTTTGTCCGGTAATCCTCGAGGTCGAGCTGCGGAAACCCGGCGTGGATCTGGCCGAGGTAGCGGGTGATGCGCTCGCGGTCGAAGGGGAGCTGGCGTTTTCCGGCGTCCTTGATGATGTAAGTCATTGGCAAATTATGGAATGGGTTTGCGAGTGTGGCGTGTGGTTAAAAAGAGGGACCGGAAATCCCGGCGAGGGAGGGTTCAGGGTGGGTCTTTTGGGGCAGAAGAAAAGGGAGGATTGGCCGGGATTGCGGAAGGTCCGATTATGGCAGTGGTTTGCCGTGTTTTTTGGTTCGGGGCCGGGGATTGCCGATGGGCGGACGGGGTGGTTGCGGGAAAAGGCAAGGTTCTTCCCGGCCTGTTTTCCGGCACTTTTTCCGGAGGCGGCGCAGGGCGGGATTGCTCCGGGCGGGCGCGGGTGCCTGGATGCCCGCTTCATGCGAAGCGACAACCTGCCTCTCGACCGGCAACTGCGCCAGGAAATCCTTTTTGCCCGCGAACGGGTTTACCGTTTCGGGCAACCGACGCCGCTGGAGCGACTGGTGCTGCCGGGCTCCGCGCCGGGGCCGGAGATCTGGGTGAAGCGCGAGGATCTGTCCCCGGTCAAGGCCTACAAGTGGCGCGGCGCCTGCAACCGCATGGCCGTGCTCACGCCGGAAGAGGCGGCGCGCGGGGTGGTCACGGCCTCGGCCGGCAACCACGCGCAGGGCATCGCGCTGGCGGCGCGCACGCTCGGCATCCGCGCCCGCATCTACATGCCGCGCTCGACGCCGCGCGTGAAGCAGGATGCCGTCATCCACCACGGCGGCGATTGCGTGCAGATCATCCTTTCGGGCGACAGCTATGACGAGGCCGTGACGGCCGCGCGCGAGGACGAGCAGGCCAGCGGCGCGGTTTACGTGCACGCTTATGACGACCTGCGCGTGATGGCGGGGCAGGGGACGCTGGCCGACGAGGTGGTGCTTTCCGGACACGGGCCGTTCGATGCGGTGTTTTTGCAGATCGGCGGCGGCGGGCTGGCGGCGGCGGCGGCCTGCTGGCTGAAAACGTTCTGGCCGGGCATCGAGACCGTCGGCGTGGAGGGCGCGGGGCAGGCGTCGATGAAGGCGGCGCTGGCGGCGGGGAAGCCGGTGGCGATCGACGAAGTGGATATTTTCTGCGACGGCACCGCGGTGCGCAAGGCGGGCGAACTGCCGTTCCTGATCTGCAAGGAGGCGCTCGACCGCGTGGAAACGGTGACCAACGCCGAGGTGAGCGCGGCGATCCGCATCCTCTGGGAAACGCTCCGCTGCGTGTCGGAGCCGTCGGGCGCGATGGGGCTGGCGGCGGTCCTGAAAAACCGCGCCGCCCTCGCTGGCAAGCGCGTCCTGATCGTCGTTTCCGGGGCCAACATCGATTTTCTCCAGCTCGGCCTCATCGCGCAGTCGGAGGGCGCGGCGCGCAACACGACGCGGACCTTCCGCGTGCGCATCCCGGAGCGGCCCGGCTCGATGCTGGCGCTGCTCGACACGTGTTTCGCCGGCGTCAACGTGGCCGATTTCCAGTATGGCAAGCAGCGCGACGACGAGGCGTGGCCGGTGTTCACGGCGAGCGCGGACGACGCGGCGGTGCTGGATGCGCTGCCGGGAAGGCTGGATGCGGGCGGTTACGAGTGGGAAGACCTGACGGGAGCGGTGGACGTGGCCTTCCGCGCGATCCCGCTGCGCGGCGACCTGCTGACGTGCCCGGCGTTTCTGCGACTCGACTTTTACGAACGGCCGGGCGCGCTGCACGCGTTTCTCGCGCGGCTGATCCGCGACGAGGCGAGCATCTGTTATTTCAACTACCGGCAGTCGGGCGAACGGATCGGGCGCGCGCTCATCGGTCTCGATTTCCCGGATACGGCGCGGCGCGATGCCTTCCTCGCGGCGATCCCGCCCGAGCACGGCGAAGGCTACCGCTCGTGCAAGCCGGTGGATGCGGCCGCGAGCCGGCGGCTGGCGGACGGATGATCCTCAGCTGCGGACGGCGCCGGCTTCCTCGAAGGTGCCGAGGTGGCGATAGCGTTCGTAACGCCGGTCGAGGAGGTCTTCCTGCGAGAGCTGGCGGAGTTCGCGAAGGTGTTTGTGCAGGGCGGTGCCGAGCGCGGCGGCCGCCTTTTCGGGATTGTGATGCGCGCCGCCGTAGGGTTCGGGAATCACTTCATCGACGACTCCCAGCTTCGAAAGCTGGTCGGCGTTGATTTTCAGCGCCTCGGCGGCCCGGGGGGCGGCGGCCGGGTCTTTCCAGAGGATGGCGGCGCAACCTTCGGGCGAGATGACCGAGTAATAGCTGTTTTCGAAAATGAGCACACGGTCGGTGACGCCGATCCCGAGCGCGCCGCCGGAACCGCCTTCGCCGACCACCACCGAGATCGAGGGGGTGCGAAGCATGGCCATCTCGCGGAGGTTGGTGGCGATGGCTTCGGAAACATGCCGCTCTTCGGAACCGATGCCGGGATATGCGCCCGGGGTATCGATGAAAGTGATAACGGGAAGACCGAATTTCTCGGCGAGCCGCATGAGGCGGAGCGCCTTGCGGTAGCCTTCGGGCTGGGGCATGCCGAAATTGCGGGCAATCTTGTCCCTGGTATCGCGACCTTTTTGCTGGGCGACGATCATGACGGACTCGCCCCGGAAGAAGGCGGTGCCGCCGACGAGCGCCCGGTCGTCGTTGTACTGGCGGTCGCCGTGAAGCTCGATGAAATCCTCGCAGAGAGCGGCGACGTAATCGAGGGCGTACGGTCGCCGGGGATGGCGGGCGATCTGGACGCGCTGCCACGGGGAAAGGGAGGTGTAGATCTCACGCTGGGTCGCGGTGATTTTTTTCTCGATGCCGGCGATTTCGGCGGAGAGATCGAGGTTGTTTTCGAGCGACTGTTGCCGGAGTTGCTCCAGTTGCGCGCTGAGATCGCGCAACGGTTTTTCAAACTCCAGTGTGTAGGCCGGTGATTCCATCCGGGAAAGCCAGGCGGGTGAAAGCGTGCCTGTCAATGAGGCGCGCGGATGGGGCCGGAGAGGGGGGGCGGTCATTTGCCGAACAGGACGGCGACGACGTTGCGCACGAGCTGTTCGTCGGGGACGCCTTCGGTGAGGGCGGGCGGGAGGCGGCCGAGGGTGCGGAAATAGTCCGCCAGCCGGGCGAACAGCGCGAGGCGCGCGGCGGGCTCCAGCAAGTCGCGCCGGGCGAGGGCATCGCGGGCGAGGCGGGCTTCGCCGGGCGTCACGGCCTGGCGCAGCCGCGCCACGGGCACGGCGTGGCCGCGCAAGCTGTTGAAACGTCCGCGTGCGGTCGCGTTGCCATCGCCCGCGCCACCGGTCGCCATATCGACCGGAAGCGGCGCCTGCTCGACGGCTTCGTAAACGACGAGCGTCCCCGCCGCGAGGTCGCCGAGGCGCTGGCCGCTGCGGTTGCGAAACATCGCCGCGCCACCGACGCCGTAGCCGAAGGGCAGGGCGTCGACCATGCGCAGCAGGTTGCGCAACACCACTTGCGGAAACGTGAGCCGCAATCCGCCTGCATCGACCACGCGCAGGCGCAGCAGCCGCTTGCCCGGCGTCTGCCCGCGCATCCGCCATTCCCAGGCGATGTCGTAACCGGACGAGAGGACAAAATACCCGACCGCCATGACGCCTGCCATCACATCGAGGCTGACAAGGGCGAACAGCCGGAGGAGGGAGGACAACAGGCTCCATGCCGCCAGCACCACCATGAAGTCGATGGCCAGAGCCAGCAGCCGGCGCATCGGGCCGGCGATGCGGAATGAAAACTCCACGCCTTCCGGCGTGCGCACGCGCCAGGTGCGTCCGCCGCCGCTCATGCGCGCCTCCTTCCCGGCGCGCCGGCCGCTCCGGCGTCGCCCGTCTTGCCGGCATGGCGGGAGCCGCCGCGTTTGCCGGTCCCGCACAAACCCAGCCACCACGCCACGCCTGCCAGTTGCACGAGGCCGAAACCGATTTTCGCCACGTACGGCAGCACGGGCTCGTGGTACTGCGAGAAAAACGCCTCCACCACGCCCGCCCAGACCAGCATCACCCCCGCGCCAAGGCACAGCGTGACGAGATCGGGCGTGACCGCGCGCAAGCGCATCCGCAGCCCCGGACGCCGCAGGCCGCCGCGTCGTCCCGCGCCGCCCTCGCTGCCGAGCAACGCCCCCGCCAGCACCAGCCCCGCCTGGCCGCCGATGAGCACGGCGGGGATTTCCACCGAACCGTGCGGCAGCAGCCACCCCGCCAGAAAAACCGTTTGCCCGCCGAGCACGTAGTCCACGATCACCGCGCCGAGGATCACGCCGTTGTAGAACAGCAGCACGACGGTGCCCACGCCCCACGTGATGCCGAGCGCCATCAGGAAGATCGTGACCTTCGTGTTGTGCGTCATCAGTTCGCCGGCGAAAGTCGCCTTCCGGCCGGCCAGCCGGTCGCGTCCCGGGTTGCCGGCGCGGCGTTCCTCTTTCGCCACGCGTTCGGAGGGGCTGTCGAGCAGATGCGAAAACGGCATGATAACCGCCTTGGCCTCGGGATCGAGAGCCATCGCCGCGCCGCCGAAAATCATCCCCGCGATCATCAGCGTGACGGCGAGGGCGAACGCGCGCGAGCGGCGGCGAAACGCGTCCGGGAATGTCTGCCCCAGCCACCCGGCGAACCGCCGGAAACGTCCGCGCCAGCGCTCGCGCCAACAGCCGTCGTCGTCGCCGCCATTGCCGCGTGCGGTGCGCCCGCCGTGAATCTCGGCGTGTCCGCGCGCGACGAGGTTTTCGAGATAGCGCCGCGTTTCCGGCCCGGCGGAAAACGTGGCGAGTCGCGCGAGGTCGGCGGCGGCGCGCTGGTAAAGCCGTTCGAGGTCGCGCGCCTCGTCGAGCGCGAGCCGCCGCCAGGGATCGCGGGCGAGCGCGTCGAGGATATCCTCGAGCTGTTCCCAGCGCGGGCGTTCGCCTTCGATGAACCGGTCGAGATCGACGATCACAGCGCCTGCCTCCGTTTCACCTGCATGTACTGCGTGACCATTTGCGCGGCCAGTTCGGCTTCCTCCAGCAGCGACGCGCGGATGCCCGAGGGGCGCAGCAACCGGGCCAGCGCGCCCGCCTCGGCCCAGCGGAAATGCCCCGCGAGCCGCGCGTAAACGTCGTCGTCCGTCGCCACCGGTTCTCCGCTGAAAAGCCGCGCCACGCCGGGCGCGCGCACCTGGTTGACCATGAGAAGGTGCTGGCGCGCGAGCGGCGGCGCATGTTTCACAAAATCCTCCGCCAGCACCGGGTCGCCGAGATCGGTCAGGAACACGAGCAGCGCGCGCGTGCGCAGACGGGTGCGCAGGTAGCGCGTCACCTCGGCGATGTCGGGCGCGCCCTCGCCGGGCTGCAGCGCGCACATTGCCTCGCGGCACGCCGCGAAATGCCCCGCGCCGCCGCCCGCGCGGATGAACACGCGCACGCGATCATCGTAAGCGATGAGTCCGAAGCGGTCGCCCTGGCTGCGCGCCGCCAGCATGAGCACGAGCGCCGAGGTGAGGTAACGCTCCAGCACCGTCACGCGCCGGCGGTCGCGTTCGTCCGGGGTGACGAGTTCGTCGGCGTTGGCGTGCGCTACTTCGCGCCCGCTGAGGCGCGACAGGTCGATGACGGCGTAAACCTCCTGGGTGCGCTCGGCCTGGAATTGCCTGGTGATGAGACGGCCGCGTCTGGCCGTGGCCTTCCAGTGGATTTCGTCGAGGCCGTCGCCGGGCAGGTAATCGCGGAGTTTTTCGAATTCGCGTCCGCGCCCCACCGTGCGCCGCGCCTTCAGCCCGGCGCCGGCCTTGTCGAGAAAGAGAGCGGCCAGCGCGCGCCGTTCGGCAAACAGGTTCGGGTAAACGCGCAACTCGCACGGCACGGTTTGCCGCGAGCGCAGTTCCCAGAGGCCGAGCGCCGACAGGGTCGCGCAACACGCGAGCACGCCGTCCGTGTAGTGGCCGCGTCGTGACGGGCGGCACGCCCAGTCGAGCCGGAGGGGGCGCCCGCCGGCGGGCAGCGCGAGTTGCGCCGGCCCGGTCTGTTGGTCGGTGAACGCATCCGACGGCAGCCCGGGCGCGAAACGCAGCCGGCGGGCGGCGGCGGGGCGTGCGCCGGGGGTGTCGCGGGCGGTGATGACAAACGGGATGATGCCGTCGGCCTCGCGCGAGAGGCGCACCACGGCGGGCGCCTGCACGAGCGGCAGGAACGTGCGCGCCGCGCCGAGGCCGTTGACGAGATCGGCCAGCGCTGCGATGACCAGGCCGCCGAGCGCGAGCATCCAGATCATGCCGGCTTCCGGTATGAATGCGCCCGCGAGAGCCGGAGCCGCCACACCCGCCACGCACGCGAGAAGGCGTGCGGTGGGCACGAACGTCACGCTGCTGGCGGGCGCTGCGGCGGGCGGAGGCGGGTGGCGGGCGTCGGCTGGCATGGTTTTCGGATTACGGGCCGGGAATCGGGAAACCCTTACCGGGGCACGGCGACCTGTTCGAGGATGCGGGCGAGGACTTCGTCGATGGTCATGCCTTCGATTTCGAACTCCGGACGCAACACGAGGCGGTGGCCGAGGACGGCGGGGGCGAGGCCGCGGGCGTCGTCAGGCGTGACAAAATCGCGGCCGTCGAGCGCGGCGCGCGCGCGGCTGGCAAGGAGCAGCGCCTGCGTGGCGCGCGGCCCTGCGCCGACCAGCACGCACTCGTGGCTGCGCGTGGCGCGCACGAGATCGACGATGTAGGCCACCAGCTCCTCGCGCAGCGTCACGGCTTCGAGCGCGGCGCGCAGTTCCGCGAGTTCGCCGGGCGCGAGCACCGGGCTCACCGCGCCGCCGGCGAGCATCGTTTCGGGGGAGGTGCGGTCTATGACGAGCCGGCGGGCCAGCGTCAGCTCGTCGGCGCGCGTTGGCGGCTCCATGAGGATTTTCAGCATGAAGCGATCCTTCTGCGCCTCGGGCAGCGGATAGGTGCCTTCGGAGTCGGCCGGATTTTGCGTGGCGAAGACGGTAAAACTGTCGTCGAGCGCGTGCGTGTCGCTGTCGATGGTGACGGCGCGCTCCTGCATGGCCTGGAGCAGCGCAGCCTGCGTCTTGGCCGGGGCGCGGTTGATCTCGTCGGCGAGCAGGAACGACGTGAACACCGGCCCGTGGACGAGCGTGAAGGCATGGGTCTGGAGGTTGAAGACGTTGGTGCCGGTGATGTCGGCGGGCATCAGGTCGGGCGTGAACTGCACGCGTCCGCACGGCACGCCGAGGACGTGGGCGAGCGTGCGCACGAGGAGCGTCTTGGCGATGCCGGGCACGCCTTCGACGAGCGCGTGCTGGCGGCAGAGGAGCGTGATGAGTGCGAGGTCGATGACGGCGTCCTGGCCGACGATGACCTTGCCGATCTGCGCCCGGGCGGCGGCGATCGTGGTGCGGAATTTTTCGAGCGATGACATGGTGAAAAAAGTGAAGAGGGGAGGGGGGAGGGGTCAGCGAAGCGGCTGCGTCCCGCGTCCGAGCGCCCGGGCGGCGGCGTTATGGGCGGCGGCGGGGCTGGCGGCGTGGGCGGCGATGGCGGGCGCAGCGCGCCCGATGTCTTCGGAGCGGGCGGAGGAACTCCATTCGGCGAGGCAGGTCTCGGCGAGCCGGCGTGGCGGTACGGAGCGGCGCAACAGCGCCTCGATGCCTGCGGTGGGCTTGTAGTCGAGACCGGCGACCGGCTCCTCGGGGGCGGGGGGCACGAACGCGGCGGCGCGGCGCCACACGAAAAGCGCGGCAAACAACAAAAAGGTGACGAACGTTGCGCCGAGTCCGTAGCGCCGCCCGAGCGCGGCAATGCCGGTATCCTCGCGCACGCCGAGGTGCGCTTCGTCAAACACCACGCGCGCGTGCGGCCCCACGAGCCAGGCGAGCAGGGCGGGTTCGCGCGCGAGCTGCATGGCCTCGTTGCTCACGAAAAACGAATCGGCGGCAAACACGATGGAACCCGCGCCCAGCGCGCGCTCGACGAGCACCGGCTGGCCGTCGCGTTCGTAGAGCACGCGCCACGGCGACGATTCCGGCACGGGCAACCGCACCCGGCGGCTTTCCGGCGACAGATCGAAAACCATGCCGCTCATCCACGGTAACGCGAGCGGCAGACCCGGCGGCGTGTGGCGCGCGGCGACGGCCGTCTGCGAGGTGTCGGCGCTCGTGCTGGTTTCTATCCCCCAACGCATGCGCCAGTCGGGCTTCGCCGCGGCATCGTCGTTGTCCGCGGCGGCGGCGGCGTCTTTTCCCTCCTTCAGGTCCTTCGAGCCCTTGTCCGTCCTGTCGCCGCGCTTGATGGCCGGCGGCGCCGGCGGCACGGGCCGGAAAGTCACCACCAGCCGCGAACCGGCGCGCACGGCGGCGTCGAGCGCATCGGTCGATTTGGTATCTATTAAGTGAATACCCATGTTATCCATGCCTGCGAGCACGAGCGTGCGCGGCGGCCCGGCGCGGGTGGCGGCGAGCGGTTTCAGCGAACGTTCCACCGCCAGCCCCGGCAGGCGTTGCAGCGCGTCATGAAGCGCGCGCGTGCCGAGAGGATCGGCACGGAGCGTCGAGTACGGCGGAAACACGTCGCCGCGCGAGAAACGCATCCGCCACAACCGCGAAAACCCGGCAGCCAGCGCGACAAGCACCAGCGCCAGCAACACAAGGGAAACACGCGGCCGGTTCACGCTCCGCCCTCCTTCCTCGCCACGATCCCGGCCGCGCCGCCCGCGTCCGTTGCCGGTTCGGTCATGCCGCGTCCGATGTCGTCCAGCCAGCCGCGCACCTGTTGCTCGTCGGGAGCGGCGCGGCCGTACCAGACGGCCTCGAATTCCCGCCGCCGCGCGCTGAACCACGCGACGAGTGTCGTGTGCTGCGCGGCGCGGCGGCGGAGTTCGGTTTCGTAATCGGCGTTGGTTTTGTGGCGCGCCAGGGCGAGCCAGCCGCCTGTGCCGAGGCGGGCGAGGCTGGCGAGATAAAGCGCGCGCAGCGCGAGTCGCCATTCACCCCGGGTCATCTTCTCCCGGGCGAGCAGTTCCCAACCGTCGGCGGGAAGCTGCGCGGCCTGCACGGAATCGTCGGCCAGGTCGGGCACGCCGGGGAGTGCCGCCGCGGTTCCCGCTGCGCCCGGCGCGGGCTTCGCCTGTCGTCGCGCTTGCCAGAGGCGGATCGCCCCCCACACGACCAGCAGGGCGATGAGCCCGAGCGTCACATAAAGCAGGATACGAACCCAGGACGCATCGAGGCCGGCGGCCCCCGCGGCGGGATCGGGACGGGCATCGCTGTCGCGCAGGCCAAGGAGTTTTTCGATCCAGGCGACAAACCGGCGTACCGCGTCGATGACGCTGCCGACGGTTTCGACAAGCCACTCGATGCCCTGCCGTGTGACCCGGAGGAGCCAGGGCCGGTCGGCATCGTTCACCTCGCCGGCCGCAGGCGCCGGCGGCAGTTGCCAGACAAAATCATCCTGCCGCAATGCCTCGTCGAGCGCCCGGTCGAGCGCGCCGGGATCGACCCGGCTCCCGGTGGAGGGTCCGGATGCGGTTCCGGCGTCGGCCTTGCCACCCGCCTCGACGTCTCCCGTCTGCGCGGCCGCGGCGCTTTGCGTTCCGGAAACGAGCGTTGCCACGAGCGTCAGCGCCACGATGAGGATGCCCGTCGCCGCACCGCGCCCCGGTCGCCGCCGCGCCTTGTCGGCATCGGCGAGCGCGACGAGCAGATCCTCGCCGCTGCGGCGCGAGCGGCCGTAAAAAACCCGCAGGGTATAAAACGCCTTCACCAGCGGATCGACCACCAGCCATGCGAGCGAAACCACGCAGGCCGCCGCCGTCGTGTTGAAGCCCGACCAGCCCGTAATGTCCGTAAAATTCTCCACGCCGAGCAACCGGCCCGCCAGCCAGGGCAGCAGGAAAAACGAGATCGCCACGATCGCCAGCACCCACGTGGCGACGAGCGAGAGCAACACCAGCCCCACATGATTCTGCGCGGGCCAGAGCGCAGCCTGCTCGCGGGCCGCGGAGAGCAGGTTTTTCTCACACTCTTCGCGGTCCCCGTCCTCCGCCCGATGCGCGTCGTCGCCGCCGCTCGCACCCAGCACGCCGAGATTCTGGTAAAACGCCCACACCCAACAAAAGGGCAGCATGAGCAACGCCGCCACCGGCAGCGCCACGACCGCCAGCCCGTGGCAACGAAGCTGGGTGACGGTGATCCGTCGCGCCTCCGCCATCGTGATCCGGCGCGGCTGGCGTCCCGTGCGCAGCGCCATCAACTGTTCGCAGAAAATCGCCTGCGCCAGCTTCAGCCCCGCGAACAATGCGACGAGGCCCAGCGCGTACCACGCCACCCGCTCCGGCGAGGGCGCGCGCCAGCTCGCGTGCGCCCAGAAGAACAGAAACCCGAGTACCCACGCGCCTGCCCCGGTGAAGTAAAGCGCCCATGCGCCCGCCGGCGCTTCCCGCAGCAGGTGTGCGGCCTCCTCCAGCAAGTCGATGGCGCCCGGCTCGCCCGCCCGTCGCCGCTGCACGCGGCGGACCCGGCGCGACCGTTTTTGCGCAGCAGGGGCGGCCTCCGCACCGGTCGCGTTCATGGCTCCACGCCCTCCTCGCCACGTTTTTCCCAGTCGCTGCGTTGCCACAGCGTGCCTTCGTGCATCCGGGCCGGCAGTTTGCCGAGCCCGCGGCCGAGCAGCCAGAAACCGGTCCAGAGGAGCAACGCCGAAATCGCCAGCAGCATGCCTCGCCGCACCGCGGCGAAGCCGTGCCGCCTCCCTCGCACCGCCGTCCGCCGGTTGACGACGCGGACCAGGCACGACGCGCAGTACACGCGGCGATCGTGTTCGGCGATGCATTCGCGGCAAAAAAAGCCGCCGCAGGCCACGCATCGCGCCACGGCCTCGCGCTCCGCATGGCGCGCGCATCGCCGGACATGCAGCGCCACCGGCCGCGGGCGCGGAGCGGGAAAATTCGCCGGTGGAGCGTATCCGGGCGACGGAGACGGCGGCAGGGGCGGTGTCGGCGGCGGTGTCATGACGGGCTCAGTTTTCCGGCGTCGCCTGCGCCTGCGCGGCGTTGACCAGGGGCACGACGCGCTCCATGAATCGCCGCACCTGCCGCGCCGAAGCCAGCGGCGCCAGCAGTGCGGTTTGCAGCCGGGTGGCAACGTAAACCCGCCGCGTGCGCCCCATGTTCCATGCGGCAGCGGCTCCCATACCGAGAAAGATGCCCATCATGATCGTCATGGTAATGGTCATCGTCATATTCGACACCTCCGCTTTCTCGCCCGCCAAATAGCGCATCAGGAGAAAAAGCAGCGCGACGAGGACGACCAGCCCCAGCCACACCAGCCAGAGCACCGGCGTCTGCCATGATTTTTCCACGTAAAAGCCGCGGATGTCGCGGAAGTCGAAACGCTGGTATTCCTCGCGCATGCCGGAGCTTCTCACGAGCATCAGGTGCCGGTCGCCGAGCCACAGGCTCGTCGCCATCGCAATCGAACTGCGCGGACGCGCCAGCCGCAAGAACGTCCCGGCGGGTCCGTCGATCCGCGTGTTGCGTCCGTTAACAGCGCCGAAAATGACCGCGATGGCGAAAAAAGCAGCAGGGATGATGAGCAGGGCGAGGAGCATGATGGCGTGCGCGGAGGGGGGCGGAGGTGAAAGGAGGCGCGTTGGCGACTGGACCGGTTGTTCTGGTTATCCGGATACGAGCGACACGAGGAGGATGATCCAGCCGGTGATTTCGCCGGTTGCCAAAACTCCGGCGAGCAGGAACCGCCAGCGCCGGCTCCACCAGCCCCGGCCGCGCAGGAGGCTGCCGGGTTTGTTCCAGCCGTAAATGATCACGCCCAGCGCGGCGGGAGCGGTCAGGCAGGTGAGAAACCACATCAACAACGGCAGTGCGGCCACCATCAGCGCGAGGGTGTCGTAACACACCCGGCTGGAGGCGAGCGCCGCGCCGCTGGTATTGCGTTCCTCGATGCACCGCGGGCAGAGCGTGTCGCCCGAAAACTCCACCGCGCACACCGGGCACAGGAACCGCCCGCAATCGTCGCACACCGCCGCCGCCTGGTTGGTGTCATGATAAAAGCATGACGCCTCGCCCTGTTCCACCACGGCCCGGGCCTGCGCCACGCGGGGACGCCGCCGCAACGAGGGAAAGGGAATCAGCACGCCGGAGCGTGAACACACGGGGCAGGCGCAGCCGGTCTCCGTCACGCCGCGCACGCCGCACAAACCGGCGGCGGCGGAAACCATGCCGAGGCCGGAGACCATCGTGTGCCTGCACTTGGGGCAAATGACGGCGTGGCGAATGGCTGTTTCCGTTTGTGTCACAGGAGGGAGAGCGAGAGGGAAGGGGGAGCGGGACAGTTTGCCGGATCAGTTTTTGTAAGTCACGCGAGTGTCGCACATGTGGTCGTGGAGAGCGCGTTTCTCGCTGTCGAACGCGGCCAGGATGTAGCCGATGCACAGGATGATGCCGCTGACCAGTTTTGCGAAATAACGCCCGAGGATGCGCCCGACCGAGAGCTTTGAACCATCCGCCCGCAACAACCGGATGCCCACCGCCAGCTTGCCCGGCGTGGCGTCGAACTTGCGGATGAAGAATATTTCGTAGGTGATGCCGATGACGAGACCAATGATGAATCCCGCCATCTGGGCCAGTATTTGGGTAACTTGCTGTCCCGGGCCGGCCATGCCGATCAGCAACCCGATGACAAACGAGGGGATGAAGACAATGATCTGGACACAAACACCGTCGATAAACGCCGCCACAAACCGGATCCAGAATCCGGCATAACGCACGTCGCCTGGCCCGCGCTGCCCCACACCTTCGCGCAGGCGCTGGAAAAATTCGTCGCGGTGCGCCGCGCCGATCCACTTGCCCTCGTACTGGATCATCTGGCTTTTCGGGTAGCGTTGCCCGCTGACTGCGCACACGGCAGTATCGGGGTCCGGGGCCGCATCGCCGGCGGGCGCAGCGACGGACGGATTGCCACCGGCCGGAAGCGGGATGGGCGGCGCGGCGGCGGAGACCCCGACCTCCGATGCCGGTCGCCATTCGGACATGCCTTCCCGCCAGACGAGCGTCGAGGGCGTGATGACACCGGAATGGACAAGGTTGTCGAAATCCGCCTGCGGGACGGGTCCCGCCTGCTGGCCGTTATGTGAATAGTACCATTGCATAGGAAAACCGGATGATCCCCGATTGAGGTTACCAACCCGTCCGCGGCAAACGTTTTGTCCGGTATTTCATGGATCACTTGCACTTGGAGCTTGAAGAGCGCGCGGAGGGTTGGCGCGATGGGGGCCTTTTCATCCACCCGAACTGAACACGCTTCAATCCACCAACCACTCCAGCATATGGCCGGCCTCGGAAAAGTTCTCAAACAAGCCCAGAAAATGCAGCGCCAGATCGAGTCGCTCCAGACCCAGATCGAGGCGAAGGAATTCGATATCACCAGCGGCGGTGGCGCCGTGCAGGTGAAAATCAACGGTGCCGGCAAGTTCCTCGGCCTGACCATCGACCCCGAGTTTCTCAAGGAAGATGCCGCCCTCGTCTCCGAGACGATCCTCAACGCCGTGCAGGACGCCGCCAGGCAGGCCAAGGAGTACAACGACACCGAAATGCAGAAAGTGACCTCGGCCTTCTCGATGCCGGGCCTGTTCTGATTCCCGGGAAAAACACCCGGACCCGCCGCCCCTCGGCTTCATGACTCCCGCGTTTGAAAAACTCCAGCAACACCTGAAGCAGTTGCCGGGGCTCGGTTACCGGTCGGCGGAGCGGATCGCCCTGCACCTGCTGGTCGAAAAGCCCGCCCGCCTGTCCGCCCTCGTGCAGGCGCTGGAAGACGCGGCGCGCACCGTGCGGCGCTGCTCGCGCTGCGGCAACCTCGCCGAAGACGAGCTTTGCCCGATCTGCGCCGACCCGACCCGCGATGCCGGCATCGTGTGCGTGGTGGAACACGTGCCCGATCTCGTGGCGATGGAGCGCTCCGGCGCCTGGCGCGGACATTACCACGTGCTCCACGGCAAGCTCTCGCCGATCAACGGCGTAGGCCCCGACGACCTGAATTTCGCCCCGTTGCTGGCACGTGTGGCCGAAGGCGACGTCCGCGAGCTGATTCTCGCCCTCTCCAACGACGTGGAAGGCGAGGCAACCTGCCATTACCTCACGCAACAGATCGCCACGGTGCAGCCCGGCGTGAAGCTGACGCGCATCGGCTTCGGCCTGCCGAGCGGAGCCGGCGTGCTCTACGCCGATTCGGTGACGCTCAGGAGCGCCCTCGAGGCCCGCCGGGACTACCTGTAGCCGTGGCAGAAACCGGAAGGGTAGGCAGGTCAGCAGCACAAAACCGATGCCGGCTCGAAAAAGTGGCCATAAACCAAGACGGGGCCGTCTCAGAGACGGCCCCGTCAGGTCCAGCTTCAACTAACAATCCTGGAAGTCGCACCTCCAGGAATTCCTCAGAAACCTGCAACCAAAAGAACACATACAATGCCTTGATGTTTACCCGATTGCGATTTCGTCAGGCTCGTGAGAGCTTTTTCGTTGTCGCTACCGGACAGAGCATCAGAAGCATGTGGAGTAGGACGTGCGGGGACGAAAAAAGTTCCGCGGATTTTTATCTTTTCGCAAGCCTCTGATCGTGCGGGGATTTCTCTCCGTCCGAAAAACTCCCGAAACAAAAAATGCATTCCCCGTCGTCCATTTCCCTCATGAACACCGCCCGACATTCCACCGAAAAACCTGCGCCTGCCGTCAGCGTCCATCACGATCTCGAGATCAAGGATGCCCAGCTGATCTTCGACAGCGTCTGGCACGCGCTCGAGACCGAGCTCGGCCGCGAGAACCTGCGTTTCCCCAAGGAGATCATTCTCCTCGGCGGCGCTCCCGGTTCGGGCAAGGGCACGAATACCGGCTTCATCCTCAAGGCGCGCGGACTCACCTGCGCTCCGCTCGTGGTCAGCTCGCTGCTCGACACACCCGAGGCGCGCAAGATCAAGGATGCCGGCGGCATGGTCGGCGACCGCGAGGTCGTGGGCCTGCTCATCCGCCATCTGCTGCGGCCCGAGTACCGCGACGGCGTCATCCTCGACGGTTTCCCCCGCACGGAGGTGCAGGTGGAGTGCCTGAAACTCCTCGCCGAAAAAATGCAGGGGCTGCGCCGCGAGTTTTACCGCACGCCGCTCGGCATGCATTTTCGTCAGCCGACGATCCACATCATGGTGCTGTTCGTGGATGAAAAGACCTCCGTCGAGCGCCAGCTCAAGCGCGGCCTGGAGATCAAGAAATACAACGAGGAAGTGCGCCGCACCGGCGTGGGCGAGTTGCAGGAGGAGCGGGCCACGGATTACGACGTGGAGCTGGCGAAACACCGTTACCGCGTGTTCAAGGAACAGACCTGGGAGGCGCTCCAGTCGCTGAAGGAAATTTTCCATTACCACTTCGTCAATGCGCAGGGTTCGATCGCGGAAGTGGAGCAAAACATCCTCAAGGAGCTGCAATACCAGAGCTCGCTCGAACTCGATCCGCTGACGCACGACCGGCTGCGCGCGATCCCGGTGGCCGACGAGCTCATCGTCCATGCGCGGCAGGAACTCGTGAAACGGCTCGACGACTATGAGTTCAACCACGCCGAGCTTTTTGCGAAGGTCGTGGCCTTCATTGAAAAGAAGATCCTGCCGATCGTGCTGCGACACGCGATTTCCGGGGTGGCGCTGATCAACAGCGAGGATTGCCTGCTGGACGATCCGGTGGCGCTGGCGATGCTGATCGACGTCTTTTCCGAGCGCGGTTACCACGCGGTGGTGGACGTGCACCGGATCGAGGTGCCCGACCAGGTGGACCTGACGACCGGCAAGGTCACCAACCGCGTGAAAAAAGTCTTCCGCACGCAGATCCGCTTCCAGGGTTCGGAGATCCGGCGGGGGAACTGAGAGGGAAAAAGAGAAGGAGCGAAACCGGCGGATGGTTTCGCTCTTTTTGTGCTGGGGCCTGCCCTGTCTGCGGAGGGGGCGGGTTATCTGCGTCGGCGCAGGGCCGCAGCACCAACAAGCGCGGGAAGGCCGAGAATGCCGGCCCAGGTGGCGGGCTCGGGGATGGCGATGGAGGCGAGGTCGAGGGTAACGGAAAACTGGCTGGTGCCTCCGCCAGCGAGAACGCCTTGGCCGATGAAGGTGAGGAGATCGCCATTTTCGGTGGCCGAGGTGATGGTTGTGAGCGTTTCCCAGCCGCCGGTGATGAGCTGGTCGGCGACAAGGCCGTCGAGATCATGCACGCCGAAAGCTTCTCCCCAGAAAAAGGCACGATCTCCGACGAAGATGTCGCCAGCGTAGAGCTTGTAGGAGCCGAAGGCGACGCCGCCATCGGTCACGCCGTTGACGATCGAATAGCTGAGTCCGTCGGTGCTGACGGAGATGTCGAAGGCGGTCTGGGTGTCGGTCTCAAAATTGTAAACCCAGGCGGTGCGGTTGGTATCGGCACCGGCGCCGGTTTCGTCGTAACGCTGGGAGTAGCCCCAGACGTAGTCGTAGTCGGAATTGGTCGTGATGAGAGGAAGAGTGACATCGGAGTTTTGGGCTCCAGTGGAGGCACTGGTGAAAGTGCCAACGCCACCCTCATCCCAGAGGCCGAGACGTCTGGTCACGCCGGTGGCGGCGTCCGCGATCCAAGCGGCGTTGCCGAGGTTGTCGGTGCCACTGTAGCGAGTGGAGGTGCCGAGCACTTTACCTTTGTTGAGGAGTGCGACAGCAGCACCACTTCCACTGTCGTTCTTGATGACTGATGACTGATATTGAGTCGAAGAGGTATAGCCTTCGCCCCAGAGGCCGATGCGGTGGGTCTCACCAGTGGCGGCATCGGCCACCCAAGCACCCTGTCCTGCACCGGCACCTGTCTCGTTATTATAACGATTGGAATGACCAGCCCAGTAGCCCGCCTCCGTCAGAGTAATCACGTTTATGCTGCTTTGAACTCCAGTATCTTTTTGAGTAAATTCACCAACTCCAGTTTTATCGTAAAGACCAATACGAGTAATCGCAGCAGCATCTGAAACATGCCCAATCCACAGAGCACCGGACTGACTTGCTGTAGGGGTACCATCTGTAAGAGAATACATCAAAGAATATCCGCCAAAGTAGCCGGAAGAATTCATCATGTGGATTCCACTGTTTTGACTACCGATCGCGCTCGTGCCTTTCGCCTTAGTGAATATACCTTCGGTAAAGCCCACGCGGATAGTTTCACCAGTTGTCGCATTAGCAAGCCAAGCGGTTTGCCCAAGTTGAGTGGTTCCACCGTTGTAACGTCTGGAATAACCGGCAATATAGGTGGCGCCGTTAATTGGTTTTGATATCAAAGTCCCCGACGAATTCACTGAAAATGTCGAGTATTGCTGTGTGGCATTGCTAGTTGGATGGACATAGGTGAATTCTTTAGTGACAGAGTCGGCCTCATCCCAAAAACCGACTCTGTGGCTGCTGATGTTTTCCGCGCTGGCATCCGCAACCCAAGCGGCCTGTCCTGCTCCTCCTGCTGTCACTCCATTATAGTAGTAGCGGTTAGATATTCCATACGCGATACCGCTCTCGGTGAGACCGGAAATAGTACTGTTTTGCATACCATTGGTTGCATGGGTGAACTCGCCGGAGCCAGAGGCGTCCCACAGGCCGACGCGGGTGCCGCTGCCTGTACTGGTGTGCGCAACCCAAGCTGCGTTCCCTCCGTCAAGTCGGATTGTAGTACCTCGCACATATCCGGATTCGGTAGTGGCACCAATATTAGTAGTGGAGGTAAACTCATCGCCGGTGAGTCCGAACGGTGGAATTTCATCGGCAAGGAGCGGAGGAACTGATGGAATGCCAAGTGTGGCGGCTATCAGGCAGGCAGTGATTATACGGACGTGGCTCATGGTTATGCTGGATTGAAGGCTGGCTCCGTCAGCGCCAACGCTGGCGGATGCGATAAGAGATGGCAGCGAGAGCGCTGCCGAGGGACAGGATCAGCGCCCAGGTGGCGGGTTCGGGGATGGCGGAGCCGAGATAGCCGCGGCCAAGGCTGGTCTCGCCAATATTGGGAATTTCGATTGTCGCCAGGAAAAGACCGTTGTCTCCATTCAACATGAGACCGGTACCGGTGATAGTAAACAAGCCGTCCGCGCCGGTGAGGATGCTGTCGATGGTGGAGAGGCTGGCCCAGCCTCCGGCGGCAAGTTCAGCGGCGAGGAGTTCGTTGACGTCCACGGCGCCAAACTCTTCCCCCCAGAAAAACGCCCGGGTATCGACATACGTATTCCCATTATAGGTGTAATAAACACCCCAGGCGATGCCGTCATCGGACATGCCTTTGACTTCGGAATAACTGCGGCCCGTGTCGCTGATGGAAAACGCGAAGGAAACCTGGATTTCGGAGTCGATGTTGAATATCCATGCCGTCTGGCCCTCGTTGCTGGTGGTGTAATTGCCGTTGTAGCGGTAGGAATAGCCCCAGACGTAGCCGGCTGCGACGGAGGCGCCGCCGATGTGGGTGATCTGCTTGCCGTCGCTCCGGGTGTAGATGTTGCCACCGTCCTTGTCCCAAAGGCCAAGGCGAGTGGTCGCGCCGGTGTCGGCCCGGGCGATCCACGAGGCGTTGCCGAGGTTTTCGCCGTTGTTGTCGTAGGTCACGGAATTGCCGAGGACGCGCTCCCGCTGTTTAAAAAGATCGGCGGCGTGGACATTGGGCGATGTCCAGAAGGCGCTGCCTTGCGCGCCGGTAGCGCTGGTGAATTGAGGGTCCTGATAAAGGCCGACCCGCACGGTCTGGGCGGTGTTGGCATTGGCCACCCAGGTGGCTGCGCCCCCGGCGGCGCGTATGGAGGTGCCGGCGACATAGCCCGAGGCAATGCCGAGCAGGTTTTCATAGCGGCTGTCCTGGATGCCGTCGGCGAGCGTGAACTCGGGGCCTTCGTAGAGGCCGATACGGCGGGCGGTGGGGTCGGTGGTGCTGGCCACCCACATGGCGTTGCCTTCGACGCCGGTGGTAGCGCCATAGATCGTGCTGTCGCCGACGAACTGTCCGGAAGCATTCGAACTCCTGACGAGGCTGTATTGGGTGCCGTAGGAGCCACTGCCGGAACCGGCATTCTTGGTGTAGGCACCGGAGCCGGACTCGTCCCAGAAGCCCATGCGAATGGTTTCGCCGGTATTCACGTTGGCGATCCAGGCAGCCTGACCGAGTTGGATGGCTTTGCCGTTGTAGCGTTCGGAATAGCCGTAAACGTAGCCGGTGCGGTCCACGTTGCCGAGGCTGGCAGGCTGAATTTCGCTGTTTTGTTTATCCTTGTTGCTGGTGAATTCGGCTCCCTCCCGGAAACCGACGCGCCGGGTCACTCCGGTGTCGGCGTTGGCCACCCAGGCGGCATGGCCGTATCGGGCGTAGGCCTCGCCGGCGAGCCCGAGGAAACGCACGGACTGGCCGATGACCACGCCGTTTTCCGAGACGCTGCCGAGGGTCGCGTTGGTGTCGGAAAACTGCCGGCCTTCCAAGCTGGTGAATTCGTCGCCCCAGTCTTCCTCCTTCCACAGGCCGACGCGGAGGGTTTCGCCCGTGTGGGTGCTGGTCACCCACATGGCGCGGTTGTAGTCGTCGAGGGCTCCGCCCGTCGTGTGCGTGGAATAACCGGTGACGTAACCCGATTCGGTACGGTTGTAAAATTCGCTGAATTGCGCGCCGCTGGCGGCGGTGTATTCGGAGCCTTGGTAAAGGCCGACGCGGCGGGTTTCATAGCCGTTGGTTTCGGTGCGCTGCCCGGTGTTGGCGATCCAGGTGGCCTGACCGGTTTGTGTCTGGCTGCCGTTGTAAATCCAGGAGGAGCCGATGGCGTAGCCCGCCGAATCGACCGCGCGCACGGTGCTATACTGCTTGCCTTCGCTGCTGGTGAAGGTGCTGGAGGCGGAGTCGGTCGCATCCCAATAGCCGACGCGGACAGTCTCGCCAGTCGCGGCGTTGGCGATCCAGGCCCCGCGGTTGTTGTCCTGGTCGTAGGCGCTGTTCTGCCGGTAGGAGAAACCCGTGATCCAGCCGGACTCGGTCAGACTGGTGATGCCGCTGTGCTGGCGGATGTCGCCAAATTCTCCGCCCCAGAGGCCGATGCGGGTGGTGACGCCGGTGAAGGCATTGGCCACCCAGGCGCCGGAGCCGTTGAAGTAAGGGGTGGTGTCGGCGGGATTCAGCCCGTTGTGGCGGGTGGAGGTGCCGACAATGTAGCCGGAGAGAGTGGGCTGGGTGGCGCCGAAGCCGTAGATGTAACTGCTTTGGGAACCGCTGGCGGAGGTGAACTCGGTGGTGCCGGAGCCGGGCTTGTCCCACAGGCCGATGCGGAACGTTTCGCCGGTGGCGAGATTGGTGCCCCAGGCGGCGTCGCCGTAGGTGAGGCTGCCATCGCCGCCCAGCTTGCGCCCGGACAACCCATAGGCATACAATGCGCCGGGGATGCCATCAATGGAGCCGGACGAGATGCCGCTGGCGTCGGCAAACTCCGGCAGGCCGTAGAGGCCGACGCGGGAGATTTCGTGAGCCGTCGCGGTGGATGAAGACATCGCCGCCGCCGCAAGGGCGAGAGCCAGTGTCGCAGGCGCAAGGCGCGAGGCGGAGGGAGCGGTGTGAGGATGCTTGGTCATGGCAGGTTTCGGAAAAAGGTGTGCGGGGTGGCGGGCGGAGGCAGGAGTTTGGAGGCGAGGGGCCACATGACTCCGAGGGCGGTTTGAGTCCGGGATCATGTGGCTGCGGTCCATCGTATGGCGGCAGGCAGTCGGGTTACGGAACAGGAGTGTAAGTAACCTCGGCGATGCCGGAGCCGTAGGAGTTCACGTAAACGGCGCCGCCGTCGAAAAAGTCGCCGTAGGTTGAAATGTAGCCGCCCCAAAAGGTGAAGGTGCCGATGACCTCGGTCGTGGCACTGGCTGACTTCCACACGAGCAGGCCGCTGCTGCTGCCGTTGTAGG
The DNA here is from genome assembly GCA_000242935.3 of Opitutaceae bacterium TAV5. Taxonomy (NCBI): domain Bacteria; kingdom Pseudomonadati; phylum Verrucomicrobiota; class Opitutia; order Opitutales; family Opitutaceae; species Opitutaceae bacterium TAV5. The sequence continues at coordinate 6,229,485 of CP007053.1, read as the reverse complement.
TGACAAAGACATTGAAATCTTCATCCACGGCGATGCCGTTGGCGCCTGTTCCGGAGGGGAGGGGGGCGAGCACGGTGGCATCGGCATAGGTGAGATATTTGTCGCCCGCGCCTCCACCGGCGGTGCCGCCGCCTGGCTGGTCGGCGCGGACGCTGTCGATCTGGGCCTTGGTCCACTTGTAGATGCGCGAGGAGCCGGATGGTTCGTAGCTGGCGTAATAGACATCACCGTTCGAATCGACCGCGACACTGGCCGAGTTGCCCGTCGCCTGGATGAGCACATCGTGATTGCCCGCACCGGTGAGGTCGTAGAGCGCGATCTGGTTGTCCTGGCCGACGCCGCCAGTCCAGATGGCGTTCAGGCCGGAGACGTAAACATCGCCATCATGGACGGCACCGGCGTAAAGCGAATCGAAAACGCCGAGATCAGTCCAGGTGTCGGTGCCTGCGTCATAGCTGTACAGGCCGCTTCCCGACCAGTCGTAGGTGCCGACATAAAAAATATCGTTGTCGGGATCGTAGAGACCAAAGGCATCACCGAAGCCGTTGCTGGCGATCGGAATATCAGGCGTGTAGGTCGCCAGGACTGTGTCGGTACCGTCTGCGGTGCGGATTTCATACTCGTCGCCGTTCCAGTGGTGGAGCTCTTGGTCATAAACGGTGAATCCGCCGTTGACGAGGGAGAGCGTGGGGGTGACGTCCAGTGCCGAATAATCCGCGGTGGTCGTGATGATGGAGCTTTGAGCGCAGAGGGCGGAGGCAAAGCCGAGTCCGAGGGCCAGCAGGCTGGCGCGGGCGAGGGTGCTTGGGCGGGTGTTCTTCATGGCGTTTTGTTGTTTTCGGTTGTTGTTGCTGCGGCGAGAAACCGCAGGAGAGGCGGGCGCGTTATTCGAATTTCCGGTCCGGGCGAGGATTGAACTTTCCGTTATAAAGGAGGGGATCGATATGGCCGATGTTCAGCTTGCGCCAGGTTTCGTCCACATAGGAGGTGTTGACGGTGGGTTTCTCGGCTGTCACGTGGCCGTCGCACCAGGCGATGTGGGCCTTGCCACCGTGCCGGAAGTGGAGCGAGGGAATCAGCTTTGTAGTCGAGGCGGTGGCAGGGCCACGCGGGTAATAAGGTTCGGCAAAGGCATATTCCATGATGCCGTATTTGCCGCGCTCTTCGTCGTTTTTGGGGAAGGCGGTGCTGGCAAACATCAGGATTTGAGAGGGGTTTTCGATTTGGTCCTGGGTATAAGGTTGCGGGTCGTGATAGCCCCCGGTTTCCTCCTCGGAATTGAGCCAGCCGCCGAGGTAGGCCATGTTGTAACCATAACCGCCGCAACCGGTACTTTCCTCGAAGGAGCCTGCGTCGGGTTTGGCGAGGTCCATCGAGGCGAGGACGGGGCAATCTTTGACTTTGCCGCTTTGGCCGAGCCAGGGGGCCAGATAGCCTTTTTCCCCGATGAAGGGATCATCCGGCCCGCCGCTTATGGTTTGGCGTTCTCCATGCCAGCGTTTTTTGTTACTGTGACTCATGGCTGGCACATAGCGACCGCGGTGTTCGGTGGCATAATTGAGGTTGGCGGTAGCGAGCTGACGGAGGTTGCTCATGCTGACGGCGCTGCGCGCCATGCGCCGGGCGGTGGAGAGTCCGGAAAGGACCAGCGCCGCCAGGATGCCGATGATGGCGATGGCCGCCAGCAGCTCGATGAGCGTGAAGGCGCGGTGCGATCTGGAGGGCTCGGAGGCGAACGGAGGTCTGCCGATTGCGCGCATCGGGGTAGGTCAACGGCGACGGAGCCGAAGGGCGAAGCCGAGCACGCCGAGGGCCATAAACGCGGCCACGGTGGCGGGTTCGGGGATGACGTTGTCCAGCGGAGTGCCGGTGAAGGCGACGTGGTCGTTGAGCCAGACTAGTTCATCATCCAAGCTGAGAGAGGTCGGATTTAGCGGAGAGGAGCTCCATTTCCATGTCTCGTTTGAAGACGCAACAACACCATAAGCAGTTGCGGCAGACAGAAGGGATGAATTATAAAACCGGATGGCCAGATATTGACCTTCAGGTGCGATGGCATCAGCTGCAGTAAAAAGCAGAGGGCTGAAATAGAATAAACCCTCTTCGGATCCCTGTTCGTAATCATCACCGATCGAGGTGCGACCTAGGGTGCCGCTACTGGCGTTCAGGCTCCCTTGGCCGGTGAGGGCCACCCATTCGCCTGAAAACAGATTGGCAGCCGTGGATTCGGTGTAGTATCCAAGTTGTATTACGCAGCCGTCCCCGTTGACGAAAGGATTCCCGCCCGAAAGAATCGTGGTTCCGTTAATATCATATAGGAAGACTTCTTGGCCAAATGTCATCCCGGAATCCATGAAAACAGGGATGTCGCCTGTTTGCGCGTTCATGCGCGTCAGCAGCAGGAGAAATACTATTATAATCGGTGATATTTTCATGGTAGGAAGGTAAGCGGAACGTGAAGGAATGATTGTTGCGTCGAGGCCGACGGCCTAGGGCTGAAAAAGATACCCGTTGATAACGGGATAAGTTGGTCGTTCTGCGTTAAACGGGAGCCGGTGCGTCGCCAGTAGCTCCCATCGTGGAAGAACGGAATCCACGCAGTGTCGCTCCACAGTTGCACCGCATCGGCGGAAGCGGTATTTGTCCCTGTCCGCCAGCCGACAAGCTGATCGATGGCAGTCTGTCCGATCGTCAGAACGGTCAGATTAGGCATGGCTATGAAACTACCCACGGACGGCTTTACGTATATTCGTGAATCCGTATCCCGGATACGTCCGATGATCCGCAGCATAAGCGGTGTTGCATTCCTTCTGGTTATGATGAATGCACCGTCAGGCAAAAACACGGTGGTGTTCTGAACGAGGCGAGACCCCGTTCGTCGCCAAGAGGCATTCCCATCGTGGAAGAAAGGAATCCACGCATTGCCGTTCCATAATTGGATATTATCCGCAACGCTTGCCGTTGCGCCCGTCTGAAACGAAACCTCATCTTCCCCGAACAGTGACCCGAGGGTATGCAGCGGGATCACCGTATAGATGTCGCCGGGCTGCATCAAGGCGGTCAGGTCCACGCCATAGGTGACGAGGTTGACGGTGTTGCCGGAGACGGTGTCGATGAAGAAGGTGGCCCCGGAGAGATTGCCAGTGAGGAAGCGCAGGGCGAAGGGCGTGTAGCGGCGGATAATGGGATTTTCCAGCGTGGGGGTTTCGAGGGAATTTTCTCCGGGTATGCCTTCGTCCAGCACGGGGTCGGCCCAAGCTCCGGCGGAGGCCACGGTGACGCTGCTGGCTCCCACGCCGGTGACCGGGCCACGCGCCACCGGCGCACGGTCGAGAGGGATCGAAAAGGCAGCGGTGGCGCCGCCCGCGATGGTGGTGGCGAGCAGGCCTTCGGGCACGGTATGGGTCTCGTCGACTCCGTTGCTGACGTGCAGACGAAGGAAGCGAGGGGAGGCGCCGGCGGAGGCGTTGTCGGTGACGGTCACGCGCTGCGCGACTTTGCCGGGGTTGACGGCGACGGTGGTCCAGGTCTGGAGGTCGTCGCTTCCCTGCACGGTGTAGGTGATGTCGTCGCGCTGGCGGAAGAAGGTGAGGGTGAGCCGCCCGTCTTCTGACAGGCCGGAGGCGGGCAGGATGCCGACACTCTGGGTGAAGGGACCGCCGGAGAGGGCGTATTCAACGAGGTTGGGGATGCCGTCCTGATCGGGGTCGGCGTAAGGTCCGCTGACGGAAGCATCTTCCAGCTCCGCCGCGTTGAAGTTTTCCGTTCTCCAGATCGCCCAGGTCGTGGATTCGTGGAGCTGGTGACGCACGCCGACGGCGTCGAGATCGAAACCGCCCTGCCAGAAAGGAGTGGGCCAGGGATCGGTGATGATGTTGCCTTCGGAATCGTAGCTGGCGCATTCTTCCAGGAGTCCGGGGACGTCTCTGGCGTAAACGTAGTCATAAATGGGGTAGCCGGTGACCATGTCATAGCCGATGATTTCGCTGGCGACCACAGAATTGCCGTTGATGCCAACGACGTCCACAACCCGGACATGGGTGATGCGGTCGAGATTGACGAGAGGGGATTCGCCCTGGGTCTCGGGGAGATCCTTCAGGTCGTCGAGGTCGAAGGGGGTGCCGTAGCCGAGAATGTATTTGCCGGCGAGGTTGTGAAGGGTGCTGGCCGGGGTGGTGGCGAAGCCGGTGCCGCCGGCATAGTTGGCGTCGTTATAGGGACGGGTGAGGGAAATGGAAGGGAAGCGGATGAAGTTTTCCCCGTCGGAGCTGACCTCGACATGAGCGAGCTCCAGCCAGGCCATGGACTCGGTGGCGTTGAAGTTGGTGTAGTCGATAAAACCGTTTTCGAAGACGGCGAAATCCCAGCCTTCGCCATTGGTGATGGGCTTGTCGAAGGTGAGCGTGATATGGCCGCCATCGCCGAGGGAGACGACTTCGTAGGGGTTGTTGGGGTTGGCGGCGGAGGACGCTCCCAGCGCATCCTCGGCACGGCCAAAGGTGGCTTTGGCAGAGGTATTGCCGTTGTTGGTATAGGTAAGGGTGGGGTCGGTGATCTGGATGTAGCCGCGATTCAGTTCGGCGACACCGGTGGCCCAACCGACGAACTCGGGGCTGGCTCCGGGGATGGGGGGACGGTCCCAGGCGGGATCGAAAACGTCGTGTTCGGAGCCGGAACCAACCTGGCCGTTGAAGTAGCGCATTTCCCAGGAGAGAAGCGGTTCGCGCTCGAAGAGAATGGCGGGGGTATTGGCGGTGGCGGGAGTGAGGATAAGGGTGATGCCGCTGGGGACGGTGTTCTGATTTTTGTTGGTGTAAAAGTAGTAATCGAGCGAGGTGTTGACGAACTCCGTGAGTGCCGCGCCGGTGAGAGTCACCGTGCTGCCGGGCTGAAGGTTGGCAGTGTCGAGCGTGATGGAGCCGAGCAGGGTGGTTTTGGCCGTGTTAAGATTGATGGCGGAGGAAACGCTGTTGCCTTCGATGGTGATCCAGGTGTCTGCCTCGGGGTCGGGAGTGCGGGCGTGATTGGTGAGACCGTAAACATTGAAGGTAATCGCGCCGGATGAGGGGAGGGGAGTGGTATTGATGGCGTGCAGGTCGGCGTGAAGCGTGAGGCGGAGGGTGACGGCGGAAACGGTGCGGCGGTAGGGAATCAGCATGTGATCCTCCACGAAGTTTTCATCCTGAAAGGGGATGGATAGCCACGCCTTGTAGTTGGCTGTGTCGATGGCTCCGGATCCTTCGGGCGGGTGGTAATCGCGCTTGCCGACAAGAATTCCGCCGGGAATGAGGCCCGGCGTGTTTTTCAGCGTGTCGCTGTCGGCGACGTTGACGTTGATTTCGAAAGGATACGAGGAGGAGACGGCCCCGGAAGCGGATGGTATCTGAAAGCATGCCGCCACGGCGAGCCACAGGAAAAATAGAGAGGAACTGCCCTGAAAACGGAACGTCTTGCGGGCAATATGCCGGAATCTTCCTGCAGTGGTGGCAAGGTCGTCCGACAAAACTCTGGGCTCTGATTGTGGCATGATTATGCCAAATTTTCTAAGACAAATCCAAAGCGGGCAAACGTATTTTCGGCATTCCAGTGCCAAAAATAAGACAGATTGCTTGGCAAGGCAATGTGCTCTTATCGGCAAAGGAGGTCTTGCCGGAAACAGAGTGGGGTCGGTCGGTTCAGGCGTATGTGTCCGATAGCATGAGTCGGATTAACCCGAATATGACCGACGGGGGGGCGGTGTTATTTCACCCAGTCGCGCGGCGGCAGGAAATCCGTGAGCAGCCGGGCTTCGGGCGAGCCGGAGTCGGGGGTGTAGTTGTACTTGAACGACACGAGCGGGGGCAGGCTCATCAGGATCGACTCGGTGCGGCCGCCGCTTTGCAGGCCGAAATGGGTGCCGCGGTCCTGCACGAGGTTGAACTCCACGTAACGGCCGCGCCGATACAGTTGCCAGTCGCGTTCGCGAGCCTTGTACGGGTGCGTCTTGCGGCGGGCGACGATGGGGAGATACGCGGGCAGGTACGCATCGCCTACGGCGCGCAAAAGGGCGAAGGCCTTGGGAAAATCCGGGGTGTTGAAATCATCGAAAAACAGGCCGCCGATGCCACGGGATTCGCTGCGGTGCCTGATAAAAAAATAGTCGTCGCAGGCTTTTTTGAAACGCGGGTAAAGGTCGTCGCCGAAAGGGGAGACGGCCGCGCGGGCGGTGCGATGCCAATGGACGGCATCGTCCTCGAAACCGTAATACGGTGTCAGGTCGAACCCGCCGCCAAACCACCAGACAGGCGCGGGACCGTCGGGGTCGGCGACAAAGAAGCGGACGTTGGCATGGCTGGTCGGCACATACGGGTTGCGCGGATGAATGACGAGGGACACACCGAGCGCCTGCCAGGTTTTTCCGGCAAGCTCGGGGCGGTGCGCCGTGGCGGAGGGCGGGAGTTTCGTCCCGTGGACGTGAGAAAAGGCAACCCCGCCTTTTTCGAAGACTGCACCATCGGCGATAACGCGGGTGCGCCCGCCGCCGCCTTCGGGGCGTTTCCAGTTGTCCTCGATGAAGCGGGCGGATGCGGGAGCAGAGGAGAGGGTGGGAAGAAGGGAGGGGGAGACAGCCGTTTCCTCGGCTTCAAGCCCGCGGCAGATGCGGTTCTGTAGATCGCGCAGGTACTTTTTGACGGAGGGAAGATCGATGGTGGCAGGCATGACGGAAAGTGAAAGGGGCGAACATTGAATCCTGAAGGGAGGTTTTGAAAATTCATTTTTGAACAGAAGGAAACGAAGGGAACGAAGATAAAAACAAAGAGGATTTTGAGTCGGAACACATTTGTTGAAAAATGTTATAAATTAAATAAACGACAAATGCTCTTGGTTGTTCTTCGTTTTCTTTGTTATCTTTTGTTCAATTTTCAGAAGTCCCCTGAATGCGGCGCGGATGGCAGTCAGGATCGCAGGACATTCTTACACAAAGGGCGCGAAGGCCACGAAGGCCGGGCGGCAAAGAAATCTCTGTCCTCTTCTTTCCGGAGCTTTGCGTCCTTCGCGGGCTTTGGGTAAAAACGGTTTTGGGGAGGCAGAAGCCGGAGCGGTTCATAAGCATTGCGCCCGGGGGATTTTGTCGTGGAATGGGTGGTCTCGTTCACGGATGAAACCGAAACCGCTTACCATCACCGCTCTGGCCCGTCACTTAAACCTTTCAATCGCGACAGTCAGCTATGCGCTCAACGGGCGGGGGCGCGAAATGAAGATCCCCGAGGCCACGATTGCGCGGGTGAAGGCGGTGGCGGACGAAATGGGCTACCAGCCGAATTTTTTCGCGCACAACCTGCGTCGCCAGAAAACGGATACCATCGGCGTGATCTTTGCCGATCTGGAAGAAAACTGGGCGCATCGGGTATTGCGCGGCATGACCGGCGTGTTTGACGAAGCAGGTTACACGCCGATCCTGGGCGTGCATTTCTGGGACAAGGCGCGGGAGGAGCGCGAGGTGATGTCGTTTTTGCAGCGGCGGGTGGATGCGCTGATCTGTTTTCCGCAGCCGGAGAGCCGCGAGCTTTACGCCTCGCTGATCGCGCAAAAGACAAAACTGCTGCTGCTCGGCGACACGCTGCCGGACTTGCCGGAAGCGAACTATGTGGCGTGGGATTCCGGCGAGGCCGCCCGGGCGGTGATGCGGCATCTGATTGCCGCGGGGCGAAAAAAAATCGCGTTCGTGGGGCCGGATCATCGCACGGCCATGACGCTGGCGCGTTACGAGGCGTACTGCGGGTGCCTGGCGGAAGCGGGGCTGCGGTTGCGCGAGGACTGGGTGATCTGGGAAAAATCCGGTGTGGTGCCGACCGAGGCCGTGACGCGGCTGTTGCTGGAGCCAAAGGTTGCGAACGAGAAGCCCGACGCGCTTTTTGTGGTGAACGATGGTCTCGCGCTGCCGTTGCTGGAGGCGCTGGACAAGATCGAGATCAGGATTCCCGACCAGGTGGCGATTGCCTCGATGGGCGACCTGTTTCTCAGCGGCCATCGCGCCATTGGCCTGACGAGCGTGCATGAGCCGTGCGAGGAACTGGGCGCGGAGCTGGCGAAGGCGGCGCTGGCTCTGATCAAAAGGCCGAGGGCCAAGCCGGTGCAGTTGCGCATCCCGGGCAACACACTGGAGCGGCGGCGGACGGCGCCGTGATGAGGGGGGCGGGGGGGCTCCATGTTTTGGATAACGCCAGGATCGAAGCATTGCTGCGGGATTTGTCGTGAGATAATGGAAGGGGGCAAATTACTTGAAGAGGGGGATAAACGGAGTAATTTGGAGGTATGAAAACATCTGCCGCCCGCCCGGAGTCTGCTTCCTTTTCCGAAGCTTTGCGGGAGGGGATTGCCCTACAGTCGCGCTTTGTGCCAGAGCCTCGTTTCAAGCTTACGGGGGTTGGCTTCATGCGGAGTGCCGGTGTGGCTGAAATCCATGCCGCCAAATTGAAAGACAAAGCGGTGGCGGGAGCCTGAACTATGCGGCAGAACCGTGAGTGAGCGGGCATTCCGGATTGCCAATTTTGGCGTTATGGCGGATGCTGCCGACCGTGAATGCCGTCCTTGCCGCCGAAATCAGCCGTCTTTCGCCCACTGAAAAAATCCTGCTTGTGGAGGACATTTGGGATCAGATCGCTGCAGATGGAGACGCCCTGCCGCTGCCCGCTACGCATCGCGCCGAACTGGACCGCCGCCTTGCCTCCGACGCCAGCGATCCCGGCCGTCCATGGAGCGAAGTCAGGGATGAACTTCTGCGTCGTTAACCGGCGCGTGGGTCGTTGCCATGCCCCCGTGTTGCTCGCACCGGTTCACAATGGCGTGCGCCGGGCCTTTGCCAGACGCTTTCCCTACTCCGTTTACTACGTTTGCGACGCACCCGACACCCAACGAGTGATCGCGATTCTCCACACGGCAATGGATGTCACCCGGCTCGACGAACGGCTGGAGTAAGCGTCGCCGCGATTCGGGTCGAACTATCCGAACATCTACAAGCAACGGCCTGACTCCCTGCGGATTTCCCCACAACAGGAGGGATTTTTACGCGAAAAACATCAACCTCAAGTTACCACGATGCCAGTTTACCCGGAACGGGCGTCTTCGCGCAGGCGAGCGGGGATGTCCATGTTTTCGTGCAGGATGCTGATTACGCCAAGTGTTCCGCCCGACAACTCGCGGAAAAAAATGTAGTGGTGGCGATGACGGACAAAAAAGACGCCGGGCAAGGTGCGCTCACGGAGCGGACGCCAGCGGTGACGTTCGTCCCCGGCAAGGTTGGCGGCATCGACGAGTTCGCGGATGTAGGCGTCCGCTTGTTTCTCTCCCCAGATGCGCTCCGTGTAGTTCCAGATTTCCAAGAGCCGGGTTTGAGCCGCGCGGTAGATTTTAGCGGGCATTGACGGACGACTTCCGGCGGCTTCTGGCCTGGGCGATCACGTCGTCGGCATTGAGCGGAATGAACGCGGATTCGTCGGCTTCAACCCCCGCTTTGAGTTCCTGACGGAGGGCGTGCCATTTACGTTGTTCTTCGTGTTCGTAGTCGCGGCGAACGAGGTCGCGGATGTATTCGCTGGCCGAGCTGTAAAGGCCCGCCTCGCCATTGACGCGGTTCTGGATGAATCGCTGGAGTTCCCCTGCAAACCGGACATTGATACCTTCTGCCATAATGCGACAAGGATGCGGAATGTCCCACAAGATGTCAACTATGTGGGACAAATGGGTGAGTTGTGCAGGAGGTGAAAAAACAGAAATCCTCGCCATTACCACGGTTTGTGCTGCTCGACGGCGCCGCTGTCGGAATTGTCGATTTTGCAGGTGCGAGGGAATAGAGCGAAAGTGCTCTGGAGGCGCAGTGGTAACCTGAGGCGAATGGCATTCGCAGCAGGAGGGCTGTGATTTATTCGGTGGCGAGCAGGGGCGGGAGCATGTCGTTCAGTTTCCGGTGCTGGTGGACGATGCCGTCGAGGTAGTCGCGGTAAGGCTGGCCTTCGGGGTTGACCATGCCCCAGTTGGAGCGCTCGCCTTCGGTGGAATCCATCCAGCTGAACAGGGCGAAGCCCACCACGAAGGGGCATTCGCGGAGAATCTGGTCGAGAACCTTGCCGTATTCTTCACCGCGGCGTTTTTGCGTGGCGAGCTTGCCTGTGGGGCTGGGGCTGCTTTCCGAATCGAGACCTTGCGAACCGAATTCCGAAATGATCATGGGTTTGCCGGTCACCTGCCACGCGAGTTTCATCCGGTCGATCTGGGTTTGGGTGTATTCGCCGCTGTCCCAGCGATCCATGGGGTAGGCATTCCAGCCGATAATGTCGTAGTCCTTCCATGCCGCGAGGACTTCAACCGTGGCCCCTCCCATGAAGCGGTTGGTAGCGACGAGCTTGCCCGGCATGATCCGCCGGACTTCCTTGAGGACATAGTTCGCGTATTCCTGCACGACGAGCATCGCGAAATCATAAAAATCACGATCCATCGCAGGCGTGTCGGCTGTAGGGGATTTTTGGGTGTGATTCAGTCCCTTGGACTTTTCGCGAACGGGGGCGGGTTTTTTGACAAGGATGTCATCGAAGCTCGAAAGGCGGGCGGCTTTTTTATCGGGAGCGGCACCAAACCAGGCACGATTGAGATCATCAATTGTCCGGTAACGCTCGCGCAGCCAGCCGACGAATTGCTTCCCCGCTGCATCGGAATAGACGTAACCGACGACCGAGGCGTTGTGGAGAGCACCATCGAGGGAAAGTTCGTTGTCCACGAAAACGCCGATAATGGAGTCATCTTTCCATTTGGCCGCCTGATTTTCCAGCTTCTCGCTAAAACTGCTTCGCCAGGAGGGATCAAAGGGGTCCGGCATTCTGGCCGTCTTGCCATCTTTATTACGAAGTTTTGGCGACGCCAAGCCGGACGCGCCCAGAAAACGGAAGGAGGACATGCCGAGCGTCTTGGCGTGTTTGTAGTGCTCTTCGTGAAAGCTGACACTGAGAGAATTAAACCCGAGGCGCTTGATGGCATCGACGTCGTGAGCGGTCCAGTCCGCTTCGGTTTTATAGGTGTTATAGATATGCCTGGAGTAGCGGTAGGCCCAGCGGGGATGGACATAGTCGGTCTGGGTGGTGAGGAGAAAAAACGGCGCGCCGGTTGGGTCGATAATACTCCAGCGTTGGCCGACCTTTTTAATGTTCCATGTTCCCGGAATGATGCGGGGGCGAAGCACATCGGCAGTGTGTTCCATTTGCGGAAACGCATCGAGGGGGGCGGATAGATAAGAGCGGGTATCCCAGGGACGGGGAATGAGGAGGGGATAGATATCGACCGGGCTCTTGAAGCGACGGGAATCACTGGATGGGAGGCTGCCGAGATCTTCGCAGGGGGTGGATGTGGCGGCGTCCAGGGCGGGAGAGGGAATGGTTGCCCAAGTGGCATCGCTGATGACAACATGGCGCTCGTTGTTATCTTGCCAGCCAAGCGCGAAAACGAGTTCGGGAGCGGTGTGCGGGGAGCTGACGGAGACCCGGATGATGTTTTTACCGGGAACCAGATATTCCCCGACGGGGATTTCACGCGCAAGGGGCAGGAACCGGTTGCCCTGGGGCCAGCGTTCCATGTCGATGTGGTTGTAGCCGCCGCGGCCTGCCTCGCGGTCGTTGATGGTCAGCGTGAAGTCGCCATCGGCCATGATCTGGCACCAGGCGTTTTTGTCGGTGTTGGCGATTTCAATCTCCTTTGCGAAAACCGGTTGGGCATCAGGCCGGGCCGGGCGGATCACACGGGGGATCGGGAGGGGCATGGTGGCACGACGGGTAATCGTGATCCGGGCGATTTCGATCTCGATGCCTCCGCTTCTGGTGGCGCTGAAGGTGAGCGTCGGGTTTTTGATGTCGCGCACATCGCGCAGGCGCCAGAGATCGCCTCCCACCATATCGGCGAAGGCTATCTCCTCGCTGACCCACCGGCCTTTCCGGATTGCCCGGGTGGCTATGGAGGGCTGTTTTTCATTGGTTGTGAACGAGCGGAGTGCAGAACTCTCCGGGACATAATAATCGAAAGCCAATGTCGTGCCTTCGACGGGATAGGTGCCGGGGAGGGTGAGGATAAGCCACCAGTTTTTGGTGGTGATTTTGTTGACGCGGGCAATGTCGGTCCGGGCCAGGGCTGGAGTGGTTTTTTCCTGACGGGCTCCACCACTCGCGGAGAGTTGCAAGGGGGCTGGAGAGGCGTCGGGGGAAGCGGCGTCGTAGTCAAGGAGGACATGCGTTTCGGCGATATTGACCGAACGGGGGGTGCCGGAGTCGGGAGTGCCTTTCGCGTGGGTCTCGACTTCCTGGACTGCGGCTATCTGGGAGAATGACAGTGTGGCGGTAAGAGCAAGGCTTAGAGCCAAAAAAGAAAAACGGGGCGGGGAATAAGATGGGAGGAAAATGCGGGTATAAGGAAAAAGGACCATGATGAAGAAGGGGGATTTTGCGCGGGCGGTTGATGGTAACCGTCCGAAGCCTGAGAGCGTTGGATTTGGCCGGGATCAATGATGACATTGATCCCGGTTTAATTGGGGGATCGTTTGCTGTTTTACCTCAGCCTGCGCATAAAGATGCATGCCAAGGCGGCACCTATTCCTCCAATGAAGGCTGAAGTGCCGGGTTCGGGAATTGCAGATGTGCTGAGCGAGAAATTATCCAAATATCCTGTTTGTGCCGTAGCGGACTTCCCGTAAAATGCGGCATATTTGATTAAGTCGTTGGTGAAAACCCCGGTGACGCTGGAGAAGGCGGACGTCAGATCTATGCCTCCAAGACTTACATTGGCAACTCCTCCGGTCGTCGTGTTTATGGTATAGGTTAGCGTATAAAATGAACTGGTGTCAAAAGCGGAAGGGTTTGACCATGCTGCGGTGGCGTATGTTGTGGCACTGCCCCCACTGGTGACGCTGATGAGGCTGAGGGTTCCGGATGCATTGAGAACAAAACCTCTAAAGTGAACCTTGGGATCCTGACCCTGCGACCGTGCAGTCTGATAAAAGCCGAGACCTATACCCTGCGTGACGCCACCGCTTGTGTCCATACTTGCCAGTTTGAGATCCGCGCTGATAGTGAGATTTTTAATGCCACTATCTCTTCCCTGGATATCGATGAAGGCGTCCGCATTATAGGTTGTGCTTACTGTGCTCGCAGTAGTGGTTCTAACCACAAGAGAACTCAGCCCGAAGGTTTGCCACTGAACACCGAGCAGGTTTTCGCCACTGGGCGAACGACCGGCAATGGTTGCGACTGTTTCGCTGTCGAAGGTGTCGGAAAAGAGAATGGCGGCCCGGGCCTGAAGTGGCAGGGCACAGACGAACCCTGTAAAAAACAGTGCGGCGTGAAGACGCATGGATATTGTATTGTTTTTGGTGTTCATAATATATGTAGTCAGAAGTTTGATATGTGCAGGATAGGTGAGTAGCAGGTTTGATTTTTGACGGATTGAGAGATCGTTATATTTTCTGTTCGAGGTGAGGAGGATCAGGGTTTCCAGAAGCGTTTGCCGTCTTCGGTGGTGATGTCGGGGACTTCTTTGACGGAGCCGACGTGCCCGTCCAGATAGAGGACGTTGGAGTGATTTCCGTGTATTTTGGGGTCCAGAATCGCATTCGGGTCATTTCCAGCCATGAGCTTGTTGAAGCCGGCCCCGTTTTCTTTTACTTTGGGTTCACCCAGCAGGCAAAACCGGGAGGGGGCGTTAAATTCGCTGATGTTTCTGCCGCTGGTTTGTCCGTTGCTGGCGGCAACGTTGATAGCGTAGGAGGTGGCGGAGGAGGAGTTCGCCGGATCAGGGACTGTTTTGACGTTGGTTTCGCAAAGCAGGACGGTTTTGATGCCGGTCTTGATGGTGGGCAGTTGGGTGCCTCTGAGTCGTGCGCCAATGTAGTCGGGGCCGGTATTGTCGTAGCCGATCAGTGCATAGACCCAGTTTGTGGCGGGGGAGCCGGGGGCCGCCGCTCTTTCAGCGAGGGGGAGCCTTCCCTTGTTGTCGGCCATATAGAGCTGAAAGCCCTGGCCGAGCTGGCGGAGGTTGGAGATGCAGGTGGCGTTGCGCGCGGTGCTGCGGACCTTGCCCAGCACCGGGATGAGGATGCCGGCAAGGACGCCGATGATGGCGATAACCGTGAGCAATTCGATCAGGGTAAACGCCGTGATATTGTATTTTGGCGAGTTCATTGGGAGTTTGGGTTTTCTGTTTTCAGTTTTGATCAGAAATGGATTGTTTGTCATGGCACGACGGCGTGGGTGATCGGGCTCCAGGGGCCTTTATCCCCGCGGGTGTTTTCCCAGCGCAGGGCGAAATAAACGGTTTTGCCGCGCTGGTTTTCGTCGAAGTTCAGCGTGAAGGGACTGCGGGTGTCGAAGCCGGAGCGGGTGAGGTCGTTGAGGAGTGTCATGAGGTTAATGATACGGTTTGCGGAGTAGTATCCTCCTGGTTTGGCGCACGGGTGTTGTTTCCAGTGAAAACCGGAAGGTTTTTGACTACAGGCACACCATCCGGAGCGGCGACGTCGAGCGAGCGTGCGGACCAGTCGATGCGGACGGTGACCGGGCCGGCGGGAGTGACGACGGTGCCGGATACGGTGTCCCAGCCGGCGTAGTGAGGTTTTACTACAATGCGGGCGGAGGTGGTCGGGGTGGCGTGGTGGTAACGGACGCCGAGGACGGTGTCGTGGAGCCAGGCGAGGGGGACCGCCGCCCAGCCGTGCGAACCGGTCGGGTCAACGGGCTGGCGATCCGGGCCGGAGAGGAAATATTCGGGGAGGGGGCCGTCGGGGAGGTGCGGACCGTAGGTGGCGGCGAGGTGCGCGGCGGCGAGGGGGCCGAGGCCGTGTTCGCTCAGGACGCAGAGGGCGCGGTAGATTGTGGTGGGCGTGTTCCAGCGTTTGATCGGAGAATTTTGGGGAGGGATGCCGTCGGGCGCAGGGAAGGCGGTTTGCAGCATGGCGCGGGCCGTGGCGCGGTCGGGGATGAGTCCGTGGTAGATGGCATTGACCACGGCGGCCTGGCCCCAGGCATGGGGACCGGCATCGGAGGTCCAGAGTTCGGCGACGGAACAGAGGCCGGAGGATAGAGGCCAGAAGCCAGAGTCCGGAGTCCGGAGGCCAGAGCCGTCATGCGAGTGGAGAGCGGATGTTGTGGTTTTTTCTGGCTTCTGGCCTCCGGGCTCTGGCCTCTGGCTTTCCGTAAGGAACCGCCGGAAGGCGGCACGGAGGCGGGCGGCGCGGTGACGGTATTCGGCGGCGTCGGCGGATTCGTCGAGGGCGTCGGCGATTTCCGCGGATTGCAGGAGGTAGCCGTAATACCAGGTGTTGGGGATGCTTTCGTAGCCGGATTCGCCGGTGGCGTGATCGAGGCGTTGGCTGCCGTGGTTGTCGGCGAGACAGTTTTCCCCGGTGAGGAGGCCGTCGGCAGTGGTTAAGTGTTTAAGTGCGGTGAGAAATTTTTTTAGCGCAGGGTAGTAGCGTTGGAGAAGGGTGGTCTGGCCGGTCCATTGCCAGTCGTCGTGGAGGAGGCCGATCCAGGTCATGCCCCAGTCGAGGAATTGGCAACCGGAGGTCTGGTAGTCTTCGGGAGCGAAGACACGGAAGAGGCCGGTTTGCGGGTCCTGCTGCTCGACGGCGTGGCGGAGCGTGACCTGGCGGAGCGCCGTGTCTCCAAACCACGTGGCAGCGAGGCGGGCGCGGTACTGGATGTCTTCGAGCCACTGCGCGTCCTCGCGGCCCGGGGTGTCCACGTAGGTATCGGACATGGTGATACGGGCGTGGTCGAGGCAGAGGCGGACGAGGGCCGCGCCGAAGCGGGGCGCCCGGATTTGAAATTGGGAATCCAGGATTTCAAAGGCGCCGGTTTGGGTGACGGGGTGCTGACTGGTGCGGCAGGCGATGCGGGAGATGACCGTGGTGGCGAGGTTGTCGTCGCTTCGGTGGACAAGAAGGTAGCGCCAGGTGCGTTCTTCGGGGAGGGTGACGGTTTGCGGACCGCCACGCAGGATGACACGATCCCCGAAAGGGGAACCGCAGGTGAATTCGGGGTCAAAATGGCCGTCGGACGTGATGAGGGGAGCGCCGTCGCGGGGATTGGTGGCGAGTTCGCCGTAGCCGAATTCGAGAATCGCGCCGGCGGGGGCATCGGCGATGTCGAGAGTGAGGTAGCCGTGGACGGGACGGGCGAAGTCGAGAGTGGTGTAGGTGGAGGCGGCGACGGCTGCGCCGTCGTCGAACACCGAACGCTGAACATTCAACACTATTGAAGGGAGCGGGCGACGCTGCGCGTCGTCGGCGGGCGGGACGCCCGCGGCACGCGGAGAGGCAACGCTCACGGGCAAGGATGCCCGTGCCACGTCGGAATCATGGGCAGGATGCCCATGCCACGTTGCGGGCGGGACGCCCGCGCCACGGTCAGGGTGGTGCAGGGTTTCGCGGATACGGCGGCCGACCTCGTGGTCGGGGAGGGCAGCGGTGGAGGCGGTGCGGGTGATGCGGCCGGTGGAGATCAGGCGAGCAGCGGGGATGTAGTCATCGAGAGTGAGGACCGGGGTTTCCTTGCGGAGCGGACAGGCCCAGGCCTCGGAGATGACAGGGACGGCGGGGCGCCAGTCGGGGCGGTTATCACCGGCGGGCGCGTGAAGGCCGGGGGCTTCGCGACGGGTGTCGAGGAGAACAGGGAAACGGATGCGGCGGGCGCCATCGTGGCCGATGGTCTGGTGCGGGTGCGGGTCGAATTCGTCCGCGTCGCGCCAGTTCCAGGTGGCGTCGGTGGCGGCGTTGTTTTGTTCACAATCCCAAACGAGCGCGATGCCGGGGCGTCCGCCGGGAGAACGCTGGAAGGTGGGTACGCCCCACCAGTGATGGAGGACGACGAGGACGTTTTCACCTGCGATGAGAAACGGCGAAAGGTTGAGGGTTTCGACGGGGATGTGCGGGGTCATGAACCGCATCGTGCGGTCGAGGACAAGGCGGCCGTTGAGCCAGACGCGGGCGGTGGGGTCGGCGGCAAAACCGGCGTATGCGGACGTGCCGTTGCGACCGGGTGTCCACGAAAAAACTTTCCGGAAATACGTCCAGGTGTTGGGTGCCGCGCAAAGGGAGGCGTCGCGCCAGATGAACGGCAGCGGGGCGCGGGGGGCCGGAAGCGGACGGGACTGGAAAGGTGGACGCATGGAAAACAGGGCGGACAGAGATCGCGAGGATCGGGCTGTGAACAGGAGGCTGAAAGGTTTAAGTTATGAGGTCAAGTGTTTTTGTTTTCAGTCGACAGCATCCCCAGGAAATCCAGGCGCCTCAGGCCCTGCGTGAGGTGTCAAGTGGCGCAGATTCCGCGAATTGGATACCGCCCGGTGCACTTATCGCTTTGACAAGAGGGCACGCGCCTGACGCTTGATGGTCATTCATTGAAGTACCCGGATGCAGCTCACCAGGACAGAAAGCTTTTGCGATGTGATCGACCGGTTGGAGGTAGACCGGAAGCAGTGTCCGCCATTGAGAAATCTGGGGTTGCTCAATGTGGGGATCACGCACGCCAGCGGCAACTGGTGTTTCATCCGGCCCGAGCCGGGTTTCGGGCTGGTGATCGCGACCATTTCGGGCGCAGGCATGGTGGCATGTCGCGAGAGCTGGCAGGAGGCGGAGTGGGAAACGGCCTACATCATGCCGCCCGGCGTGGCGCACGGCTACCGGGTGAGCCCGCGATCCGGCGAATGGAAGTACGCATGGGCAAAATTCGAAACGACGGAAAAATATCCGGAACTTTTTCAGGATGCTCACCCCGGGCTGATGCCGGCGGCTTCCTATGCGCTGGAGGCGGCAAACCGCGGGCTGTTCACCGAGGTGACGAGGGGAAACTCGCCGCAGCTTGTCGGCATCTGGTGCGATCTGGTCCGGGCGTCATTGACTGCCCTGACGAACCGACGGGCCATGGATCCGCGAATCGAAAAATTATGGGAAGTGGTCGTGCAGCGGCTGGAAGAGGATTGGGTGGTGGAGAAACTGGCGGCGGAGGCGCATGTCGGCAGGGAGCACCTGCGGCGGCTTTGCCAGCGACACTACGGGTGCAGTCCACGTCACCGGCTGACACGGCTTCGCCTGCGAAAATCCTGCGAATTGCTGCTGCTGACGGATACCACGCTCGATGTGATTGCGGAGCGGGTGGGATTCAGCGATGCGTTTTCTCTCAGCAAGGCGTTCGCGCGGGAATACGGGATGCCGCCGTCGCGTTATCGGGAGAAGGCGAGAACGACCGCGCGGGAATCGGGCATGGTGTAGGTTTTTCCGCCGATCCGGCGATGGGGATTTGAGACATGGACCGGGGCGGGCGGGACATGGTGCGGCGGGACAAAAGGCGGTAGAGTCTGCGCCTCATGAAACCCGCTTGTGTGAAACCCTTTTCCAAAAACGTTTACTCCGCGAGCGTGGCAGTCGATGCGGCCGAGGCGTTCGGCGCGATCGAGCCGGAAATCTACGGCCAGTATTTCGAGCATGTGAAGGAGTCCGAAGAGTGCATCTATCCTGCGGTGTGGGATGACCGGTCTCCGTTGTCCGACGAAAAGGGCCTGCGCAAGGATGTGATGGCGGCGGCGCGGGAAATGGAGGTGCCGGTGGTGCGATGGCCGGGCGGATCTTTCGCGGATGTGTATCATTGGGAAAACGGAATCGGCCCGCGGGAGAGGCGGCCGGTGTTGCCGAACAAACATTGGGGCGGGCAGGAGTCTCATCAGTTCGGGGCCGACGAGTTCCTGCATTGGTCGGAGCAGGTGGGGTGCAAACCGTATCTCAACGTAAATCTCGGCTCGGGCACGCTCGAGGAGGCATTGCGGTGGCTGGAATACTGCAATGGCGGAGTCGATACGGAGCAGGGAAGACGGCGGGCGGCGAACGGCCGTGCGGAGCCCTATGCGGTGCCGTACTGGGGGATCGGCAACGAGACATGGGCCCCGGGGGAGACCGGGCACATGGACGCGGCAACGTATGCGAAGACGCTGGCGCGGTGGGCGTCCGCGATGAAAGAACGCGACCCTTCCATCAAGATCCTCGCGGCGGGATCGAGCGCGGGAAACGATCCGGCATGGGACCGCGAAGTGCTGGCAAACGCCGGTGAGTTGATCGATTGTCTGACGCTGCACATGTACGCCAGCTCCTCGAAAGACGTGGCGGATGAATACGAAACGGTGGCTTTCACGCCGGTCTATTTCGATTTTCAGATCAGGAAGATGCTGGCGGCAATCGACGGGGCCCGGAACGAAACGGGCCTGAAAAAGGAGGTGCGAATCGCCATCGACGAATGGAACATCCGCCACTACGCGACGAGCGACAGGAGTTCCCACGCCGGCCTGTTGCGAAAGGATCCGCGCAACGTGGAGGATGCGGTGTTCGTGGCGGGGACCCTGAACGTGATGCTGCGACACTGTCCGCGGGTCGCGATGGCGAATTACGTGTTTCTGGTCAACGGCCACGCGCCCTTGCTGGTAAATGCCGATCGGGTGGTGAAAACGACCCTGTTCCATGTGTTTCGCCAATACACAAAATGGATGCGAGGCCAGTCCCTCGAAACGATCGTGGAAAGTCCGTCGGTGAAAACGCCTTCGCTACGCAGCGCGAGTGCGTATTTGAAAGGGTGTGACGCGCAGGAGTCGCCGCTGCTGGATTCCGCGGCGGCATTGCACGACGACGGCACAATCGTATTGAGTCTGATCAACCGGCATCGTTCGGACGCGGCGGAGGTTGCGCTGAGGCTACCTGCGGGGTACCGGGTGAAACGGTCCTGGACACTGGGACACGAAGACCCGAAGGCGGCGAATGATTTTGGAGATCCTGAAAAAGTGCTTCCGGTCGAGCAGGACGTGGGCGAAACCGTCGCCTCATGGAACTGCGCTCCGAAGACCGTGGTGCTGCTCTCCTGCGGAAAAGAAAACTGATTCTCAACAAAGCAACTGTCATGGAACACTCGAAAGCGGACAACAGGTTTCCGGGAAAAACGGAGCAGAAAAAATCGTGGGACAACGTGATGGAGCCGGCACGGCTGGTGCCGGTGACGCACGAGCCGGATGTGCTGGTAATCGGCGCGGGGCCGGCGGGGATCGGCGCGGCGGTGGCGGCGGCGCGCAACGGAGCGAAGGTGCTGCTGGTGGAGCGTTACGGTTTTCTCGGAGGAAACCTGACGGCGGCGATGGTGAATCCGATGTTCACGTTTCACGACATCCGCGGCGAACAGGTGATACGGGGAATCGCGGGCGAGGTGGTGGAACGGCTGGTGGCACTCACGGCCTCGCCGGGCCATGTGACGGATCTGACGTTCGACAACGCGTCGATGACGCCTTTCGACCCGGAGGGGATGAAGCTGCTGTTGTTCGACATGACGGAGGAGGCGGGGGTGGAACTTTTGTTGCACAGCGTGTTCGTGGACGCAGTGGCGGAGGACGGACAGGTGCGACATGTGATCATCGAAAACAAATCCGGACGACAGGCGATCCGTCCGAAGTTTGTCATCGACTGTTCGGCAGACGCCGACGTGGTTGCCAGAATCGGGGCTCCGTTTGAGATGGGACGCGCGGATGATGGCGCGTTGCAACCGGTGACGCTTTTTTTCCGGATCGGCGGCATCGATCATGGCCTTCTTCGCAGCTGGATGAAGGCCAATCGCGAACGGTTGAAGGATTCGCCAACCGACGAGGAAATCGATTCGAACCGGATGCTGGCGTTTCTCGGGCTGTCCGATCTGGTGAAGGAGGCGATGCAGGCGGGCGAGTATCCCGCGGAGGCGGCGCCGAGAATCCTGATGTATCAGCTCCCCAATGACGGACAGGTCGCGGTAAACTGCACGCGTCTGCAAGGGATCAATGGAACGCGGGTGGAGGACCTGACCCGGGCGGAAGTTGCCACACGTCGTCAGGCCTGGCAGGTTCATCGGTTCCTTCGCAAGCATGTCGGCGGATTCGAGGCGTCCTGCATTGTCGATACCGGTGTGCAGGTGGGCGTGCGCGAGACGCGACGGATCGTCGGCGATTATACGATGGTAGAGGAAGATGTGTTGAGCAGCCGGGCATTCCCGGACGGGATCGCCTGCGGGACATTTGCGATCGATATCCATCCTCCGGATGGAAAAACACAGATATTCACCGGTTCGGGCAGGGCGGTATACGAGATTCCGTATCGCAGCCTGTTGCCCCAGGGCGTGGACAACCTGCTGGTGGCGGGTCGTTGTATTTCGGCGACACACCATGCCTTTGGCTCGGTCCGCGTGATGGCGACCGCGATGGCCATAGGCCAGGGAGCGGGAACGGCAGCCGCACTGGCAGTGAACAACGGGGTATCGTCACGAGCAATCAACACCGACGAGGTACGCTCGCGTCTGATACAGCAGGGCCAATATCTGTTGGGCACGAGTGTGCCATCGCTCAGGGAAAAATCGCTGGAGCTAAAACGAACCCGGGGGCAGGGATCACGGGCAGGGCACCACAATCCGTTTATGAACCCTTCCTCCGGGATGGAGACAGGCACGGCATCTCTCTGAAGACCGGCTCTGCCGGAACGCATCGAAGCGTCGCCGGGGTCGGAGGCGAGGCGCTGTGCGCCCCGCCCGGCAGGCGGGCCGCAGACGCCCCTGCCGTTACAGGAGGGGCGGGGGGCGGGTCGATGGCGTCGGCAGTTATCTGGCCGGCGCGAAGACCTGCACGTCCGTCGTAAAGGCGAACGTGTTGTTATAGTTCACACGTTCGGCGTGGTGGTCCACATAGGTGAGGCGGACGTAACGGGCGGCGGCGGGCTCGAAGTTGAAGAGGCGTTTTTCTTCCTTGCGCAACGAGAAGGCGTAGCGGCCGACCTCGGTGAAATTCTGTCCGTCGGCGCTGATCGAAACCGCGACGGTTTTGGTGGAGCCGAAGGCGGGGACGCCGGTGACGATGTGGCCGATCGTGGCCGGCGTATCGAGGTCGACGGTCACGCTCTTGGGGAAGGTGTCCTTGTCGTCCGTGGCCCAGGTATTCGTCTTGTTGCCCGCCCAGGAGCCGTCGGTGAGGCCGCTGTCCCAGCCATAGGTATTGGGAGCGGTGGATTTCCATTTTTTGTTGAGCGCGAGGTTTTGGCCGACACCGGCGGGGAGTTGTTCGGCAGGCACACCCTGGGCGGCGATCTGGTCCTGGGTGAGACCTTTCAGTTCGTAGCGGCGGACAACGGGCTGCGCGGCGGCGCGCTGCATGCGGGCGGCGGCGAGGTCGGCATCGTCGAGCGCTTTCATCACGTCAGGCAGAGAGGCCCGGATGGCTTCGCCGGCATTGGCGTAGGGAACCTGGAAGGTGCGCCAGCGGGTATTGTGGAGGTTGGCGCGCTGAATCGTGAGCTTGTGGACTTCGGCGGCCTGGGCGGCCATGGGCGTGGCGAGGGTGGCGAGGTTGATGCCTTCGGCAAGCTGGGCCGGGGTGAAGTGACCCACGGGTTTGCCGTCGATGGCCAGGTCGTAGCCGGCGGCGGTGAGGCCGGTGACGCGCAAGGGTTGCCGGTCGAGGTCGGCGATGAAGCCGGAAGAGCGGACGGCGAGAGCGGTTTCGGCATTGCCCATGTCGACCGGCATGGGGAGCGCGGCATCGAGCTGGGACCAGGTGATCGCGGCCGGCGTGACATTCAGGCCGGTGACGCGGGTGTTTTCGGCGCGGGTGATGCGCGAGGCGGCAGCGTCGATGGCGACATCGGTGACGATGGACGGAGCATTCCAGGATTTGAGAAGCGCGGCGGCCATGATGAGGTGGCCGGAGCCGCCGGGATGGACGCGGTCGGGAATGATTTTTTCCGCGAGTTTGGCGTCGGTGGCCTTGGCTTTTTCAAGCATGGCGACGACAGAGGTGTTGAGGTCGGCAACGTTCTGGTTGTTCGCGCTGGCGATTTCCTTCACCGCGGCGCCGTAGCGGATGAGGACAGAGTTGTAACCGCCGGGAATGTTCGGGTTGGGGGCGCGGGTAACGTCATCGTAGGGCGAGGGCTGGATGAGCGTCAGGCGGATGCCGGGGAGTTTCTTCTGCACCTTTCCGACGATGGAGGTGAGGCCGTTTTTGTAGGTGTCGAAAATCCCCTGGTCGAAGGCCCGGTAGCTGCCGTCGTTCATGCCGAGCATGATGGTCATGACGGTAGGGTTGTAGGCATACACGTCGCGTTCGAGACGGGTATCGATGGGACCGCCGCCGGAATTGCCGCCGGTGACGCGGTCTCCTCCCCAGCCGGAGTGGGTGAAAGAGATGCCCAGCGCGGGGAAGCGTGTGACGACAAAGGTCTCGGCAAACGTGGTGTAGAGGCGCTGGTCGGTGATGCTGTCGCCATAGAAGACGACGCGGTCGCCGTCCTTGAGATAAAAGCCGTCGGCATCGGAAGAGGAAGCCGCGCTGGTGACCGGAGCGAGGCCGGTCGCGACGAGCGCGGCGGCCAGGGTGAGGAGTCGGATTTTTTGGATCATGGGAAAAGAGGAGCTGGAAAGCGGGGCAGGGGAGGGGGCGGGTGAAAGGCGGTGAGGCAGCCAGCAGGTGGAAAGGGCAGGAATATTCCGGGACGAGAGGGAGGACGAAAGCCCGAGACATCAGCCATTATGATGGCGGGCATCAATACCGAATTCACCGGTCTCATGCTGGGCGGTTGCATTTCAGGCGGAAGGGGGTGCCACGCGCTCTGGCGGAGCCGGAAACCGGACGCCGCCACCTCTCTTCTGGCATATGCGGTATCCATGAATACGCCCGTTACCGCCGGGGAGGGAAGGGGGAGGCGAGGCGGCGGGAGGACAACTCTTTTGCGCAAACACCCGAAAATGTTGTTTACAGCGGATGTCGGGAAGAAAGCGTTGAGCGCATTGCTGCCGGGCTCCGCATCAGCATTCCCTCCGGCGGGAATTCTGGAGCGGAAACCTGTCGCCCCCCTTTTGTTCATCATGGTCATCTTCCTGCGGAAATTCCCGTCATCCTGGTTCCTGTTCATCGCTATCCTCGGAGGGTGTCTGGCTCTGTTTGCCGGTTGCCAGAGCTCCTCCTCGAAGACGTCTTCCGATCCGGCCAAAGGCAGCCCGGCACCGGCGGAGCTGCCCCGCCCGCCCGTCAGTACGACGCACGACAAGGAAATCCGCGCCGTCCTCGATGCGGCCCGCACCGGCAAATGGGAGACCGCCGAGGAACAGATCGCCGATCTCAAGCGGCGCGACCCTTCCGACCCGACCGTGGATCGCATCTATAGCTGGATTTTCGTCGAGGCGCAACGGCGGCGCGACCGTTCGCTGGAGAACGAATTGCGTGACATCGAGTCCACCGACACCCGCTTCACCAACAACTTCCAGGACTTTTTCACCGAATCCAAGGCCCGCGGCCTCGACTTGCCGCAAAGCCTTCGCGAGGCGCTCGATGATGTGCCCAAGTCATCCGTCATTCCTCCCACTTACGGGCAGACGGTCAACCGCTCGGGCCCGCTCGTCGGCATCGATGAGAGCGAGGGTCCGATGGAGACTTTGCTCAGGAAGCCCGTCACGCTCCAGGTCGATGACGTGACGCTCGAGTCGATCATTTTTACCGTCGGCAAGAGCACCGGCATCAACTTCGTCGCCGACCGCGGCCTTGCCCAGTTCCAGAAAAAACTGAGCGTAAACATGAAGGACGTGCCGCTCTCGCAGTTTCTCAACTACGTGTCGCGCCAGATGGAGCTGCATTTCGAGGTCGGCGACAACCTCGTGTGGATCGTCGATGCCAAGGAGAAGAAAAACCTCTTCGAGGAGACGCGCTTTTACCGGCTCTCGCGCGGCTTCGTGATGCCGGCCCAGTTCGGGGCGAGCGAAGTCAAGGAGACCAAGGTGACGGACAAGGATAAAACCACCGTCACCACCAACCAGACCATCGAGCAGTTTGTCCGCGACGGCGCGCCCGCCTCTCCCTCGATCGAGACGGCCATCCAGAAATTTTTCACCGGCTCGAAGTACATGATCGACTACGAGCGCAACATCATCGTCGCCACCGGCACGCGCGACCAGCTGAAGTCCATCGAGAACATTATCCGCGAGTTCGACCGGCCCGTACAGCAGGTGCTGATCGAGGCGCGCTTCATCACCATCTCGGAAGCCGCTTTCCAGCAGCTTGGTCTCAACTGGGAAACCAATCGCCCCGCCACCGCCACCCGCTCCGCGACCGACTACACCGGCATCGCCACCAACGTCGGCTTCGGCCTGGAACGCACCTTCACCAGCGTGTTTGGCAGCGACACCCTCTCCGCTACCCTCACCGCCATCGAGCAGAGCGGCGAGAGCCAGACGCTCAGCGCGCCCCGGCTCACCGTCGTCAACAACCGCCCGGCCACCATCCGCGACGGCAAGACCCAGTACTACTACGAAGAATACCAGGTCTCGCAGACTATCCTGGAAAACCGCTCCACCTCCTCGCTCGTGCCCAAGGGCACGCCGACCAAACTCACCGCCGGCGTGTCGCTCGACGTGCTCGCCAGCATCGGCGGCGACGGCCACAGCATCATGCTCGCGCTCAGGCCCAGCGTCTCGCAGGACGTGGAGCTCGTGACCTTTGCCACCATCAGCGACCTCGATGCCGACGGCAAGGTGGTGAGCACCTTCGACATCAAGCTCCCGCAATCCCGCGACCAGGAACTCTCCACCCGCGTCATCGTCCAGTCCGGCGAGACGGTCGTCATGGGCGGCGTGATCGAAAACGAGCAAAGCACGTTCACCGAATCCGTGCCCATCCTCGGCGCCATTCCATTTATTGGCGCGCTGTTTCGCACAAAAACGGAAGTCAGCAAGCCGCGTTATCTGCTCATCTTCGTGACGGCCACGTTGTTGTCCGAAAGCGGCGAATTCATCCGCTACAACAATGCCTCCGGCGGGCGCGCCGCCGCCGGCACCACCACCGTCGAACCGCGCCGTCCGGGTCTGCCACGCCGTATCCGCAACCGTACGCCCGAGGAGCCGATTTATTCGCCGGTCCCGTCCGCGTCCGCCACCAACGAAGCACCGGCGCCGGCCGTCCCCCCCGCACCCGCGACACCGGCTCCCGCCACGCCGCCAGCCAGCACCCCGCCGCCGGCTGACGCTGCGCCGCCCCCGGCTACGCCTGCTCCCGCGCCCGCGCCGGCCCCCGAACCCGCGCCCAGGACGCCTTGATCGCGATGCCGGACTCCGCCCTCAGCTCCGCTCGCCGGTTCCTCTCCGGGATCGCTCCGCGCCGGCAACGCATCTCCATCCAGGCCGGCGACGCCACCGCGCGCATTCTCCTCACCCGCCGCGAGGTCTCCGGCCTGCGTATCGAGAAACTCGTTACCATCGATCTTGCCGCCGACGGCCTTCTCACGCCCGAGGAGATGGCCCGCCGCGTGGGCCAGATTCTCGACGGCATGCCGGCATCCGCGCCTGTCGCCGTGGCGCTGCCCCTGGGCCGCTCCCATTCGCAGATCATGGAGCTGACTCCCGGCGATACCCGCGCCCCCTGGCAGCTCACCCAGGCAGTGGGCGGCCGGCAGTTTGACCAGGTGCCGAGCATTTTCGATTCCCGTCGCCTGCGCGCCTTCGACAACCATGCGCATCCCGCGTGGGTGACCATCGCCCGCGAGGCGGACGTCGAGTTGCAACTCCTCCGCTGCGGACTCGATGCCGAAAGCGTCACGCATGTGAGCAGCGCGGACGGCGCACTCGCCGCCGCTTTCGCCGAAGTCTCCGAGCGCCCGTCCTCCGCCGTCCTGGTCGAACTCGGGACGGTCTCCGGCATGCTTGTCCTCATCGTGGACGACCAGGTGGTCTTTTCGGCCGGCATCGACACCGGCGCCACGGCCTTCGTCGCCGCCCTCGCCGCCGACCTTCACTGCCCGGCGGAGGAGGCCGAGATCGTCATCCGCCGCGAAGGTCCCGCCGCCGTCAGCGACAGCACGCCGAAACTCCGGGCCGCGCTGGCGCGCTGGAGCAACACCATCGAGACGCTCCTGCGCGAACACGCCCGCGAAACCGGCGCCAGTCCGGAAGCGCTGCTCGTCCTGCCGCGCTGGTTCAGCGGTTCGCTGCTGGAAGACTACAAGGCCCGCGCCATGGTCGAGGCCCATGCCGGCGGCGACGCCTCGCAACGCTGGCCCGAGGTCGCGGTGGGCGACGGCCACTCCGTATCGCTCGCCGCCTGCGCCATCGCCTGGGGCGTGGCGGCGATTTCCAGCGGACTCCAGCCCGCTCCCGCCAACCTGCTCCCGGCGGTCGCGCGCGAAGCCCGCCGCCTGCGTCGCCGCACCGGCTGGCTCCACGCCGCCTGCCTCGCGCTGCTCTTGCCCGGCCTGATGGTCGTTGGCCACGCCTGCGTCACCCGCCTCGACAGCATTCACCGGAAGGAACAGCGCCTCGCGTTGCTCGAAGAGGCCCGCGCCGCCGGCCCGCGCCTGGCGGACGCCCTTGCCGCCCGCGAAAGCGCCTACCTCGAAGCCGCCCCCTCGCTTTACCTGCAAAAACGCACCCGCGATCTGCTCGGCGGCCTCCGCACCCTGCGCTCTCTCCGCACGGAAGGCAGCGAGGCCGCCAGGGACAAAGCCGATTTCTGGTACGCGGTCATTGCCGATGTCGAAACGTACTCGGGCGGTGCGCTTCCCAAAGGGTCTCCCGCCGCCACGCCCGAAACACAGCTCCTGCGCGGCTGTTTTTCCCGTTCCAGCGGACTCGTCGTCGAGCTCAGCCTCGCTCCCGCCAACAAGGACCCGCTCGGCACGATCGGCGCGCTCGTCAACGCCCTCCGGACCACGGGGCACTTTACCAGCGTGGACATCCTGCCCGTGCGCGCGCGCCAGGCGCTGGCCGACCCTGCCGTGTTCGCGCCCGGCGGGGATTTTGCACTGGCGCTGGAGACCACCCCCTTCGAACACACGCTGCCCCCGCCTCCTCCGGCTCCGCCGGGCGGCAACGGCGGCAGCCGCAGCCGGGGAGGGCTTTTCGGACCATGATCCCGTTTTACAGCCAGCGCTTTTTTTACGCGATCGTCGTGCCGCTTGTCGTGGTCCTGCTGGCCCTCGCGATCGCGCACCGGCCGCTGGTGCGTCGCGAAGCGGACACCGACCGCCAACTCGCCGAACTCAAG
This sequence comes from Opitutaceae bacterium TAV5, assembly GCA_000242935.3. Taxonomy (NCBI): domain Bacteria; kingdom Pseudomonadati; phylum Verrucomicrobiota; class Opitutia; order Opitutales; family Opitutaceae; species Opitutaceae bacterium TAV5. The sequence continues at coordinate 6,201,405 of CP007053.1, read as the reverse complement.
GCTGCGCTCGTCAATGTCGGCCACGGCGCCGATCCGGCCGAGCTGAAACGCCAGGCAGACGCGCTCGCCCGCGAGACCGCCGTCCTTCGCGATATCGCGGCCGAAGCCCGTTCGCTCGACCGCGCCCCGCTGGTGCGCGCCCATACGGACGACTCGTTCCAGTTGATCGAATTCGAGCAGGAGCGCGCCGCCGCCACCCAGGCTGCCCGGGCCGCCGCCGCCAAGGCCGGCGTGAAACTCGCCGACAGCGCTTTCGACATCCTCTCCGATGCGTCGCTGAGCCCCCCGCAGCCTCGCCGCCGCTGGGCGCAGCTCGAACTTGCCCGCATCATCTGCGACCACGCCATCACCGCGAAAGTCGCCACCTACGAGGCGCTCCCCGTGCCGGCCACCCGCGAGATGCGGCTCGATGCCGGCGGGCCGCTCCTCGCCGTGGAAATCCTGTTTTCGGCCAGGGTCACCGGCAAAAGCGACCGCGTGCAGGCCTTCATCGAACAACTCGCCCTCGGCACGCCGGCGGCGAAAGACGAACAAAAACAAAAAAGCGCCGACGCCACCGACACTGCGACCGACGACGACGGGGCCGCAGCCGGGGATGACAAAGGCGTGGCCGTCCCGGCGAGCGACCACCGCGTGCTCATCGAGCACCTCGTGCTGCGCAAGGAAGGCACCGCCGCCTCCGACGAAGCCTCGGCCACCGTCGTCGTTGCCGGCCTGCTTTCCGGAAAAACCGAAAACTGATCACCTCTCCCGCCGCCCCCCATATCTCGCACAACGCTCATCCTTCCCCTATCTCCCATCCTCCCTCCTTCCGAAAAATGCCCACCGCCCGACGCCATCTCGTTATCGCCGCCAGCACGCTGGGAGTCCTGCTGGCCGGAGGCGCGTTGTTTTTTTTCGCGAGCGGCACGAGCGCGCCGCTCGACTCCCTGCCGGCTGCCACCGCGCCGCGTCCCGAGAGCAAACTGAGTACGACCGACCGCGAGACGCTGGCCTTTTTCCACCAGACACCGGCCGCACCCGGAAACGGGCAAGGGTTGTTCGAGACCGATTTTTTCAAGCCGCCGCCCGCTCCGCCCAAACCGCCCGACAAACCGCCGCCGCCCAAGCCTCCCCCTCCCACGGACCGTCAGGTGCCTGTCGCCTACCGCGGCATGGCCGAGTTTCCCGACGGCAGCCGCATCGCCTGGCTCGTCGTCGAGGACAAGCTCGTGCAGCGCCGGCCGGGCGAAACCGTCACCGGCGCCTGGACGCTGCACGACTTCGACTCCGGCGAAGCCCGTTTTGCGCGAGACGACCAGACCGCGAAAGTCGCCTTCAACAAAACGACCACACTTCCCGTGCCGGTTGAAAAATGACGGATTGCGGATGACGAATTACGAATGGGAACTTCTAAAAATTGAACAGAAGGCAACGAAGAGAACGAAGAACAACCAAGGACGCTTACTGTTCACTCCTGTTTAAATTTTTTAAAATAAATAACTTATTGTTCAGGGTCTTCTTTGTTTTACCTTCGTTTCCTTGGTTTCCTTCTGTTCAAAAATGAATTTTTAGAACTTCCCGAATGAACCAGACGCTCCGCCTTTCTCCCTTCTCCATGCTTCCTCCCTCCTACGTCATTCTCCGATGAACCTCATCGAACAGGAAGCCGCCGTGCTGCTCCGGCGCGGCATCATCGACCAGCGCAAACTCGACCTCGCCCGTCGCCGCAGCCAGCTCCAGCAGATCCCGCTTCACCGCTCTGTCGTCGACCTCGGTTTCGCCACCGAGCGCGATGCCTATGACGCCGCCGCCGAGGCGCACGGACTCGATTTTATCGACCTCACCGAAGTCACTGCGGCGCGCGAGCTCATCGCCCAGGTGCCCGTCCGCATCGTGCTCACCCACCGGCTCGCGCCCGTGTCGCTCCAGGACGGGCTCCTCGTGGCCGCCTTTGCCGAGCCGCCCACCAGCACCGACCTCGGAAAACTCCGCCTGCTCCTCGGCCTGCGCATCCGCGCCGTGCTCTGCGGCCCCGCCGCGATGCGCGACTACGTGAAACGCCACTACGGACTCGGCGCCGACACCATCCAGATGCTCTCGCAACAGCAGGGCACGGCCGATCCCGCCGACCAGATCGTTTTCGACGTGCAGGACAAGGATGCCGACGCCAGCGCCGACCCCTCGATCATCCATTTCGTCGACCAGATCCTCTCCGAAGCCCTCCGCCTCGAAGCGACCGACATCCATCTCGAACCCTTCGGCAACACCGTAAAACTCCGCTACCGGATCGACGGCCTCCTCCAGGACATCCCGATCCCCGAAGGCCTGCGTTCGCATTACCTCGCGCTCGTCTCGCGGCTCAAGGTCATGGCCGACCTCAACATCACCGAGCGCCGCATCGCGCACGACGGACGCATCGCCATGCGGCGCGGCGACCGGCAATACGACCTGCGCGTCTCGATCATTCCCACCACCCACGGCGAATCCATCTGCCTGCGCGTCCTCAGCCGCGACAACCTGCTCGTCGAAAACCTCTCGCGCCTCGGCATGGAGCCCGAGCAACGCGCCGTGCTCGAAGACCTCTCGCGCCTCCCGCAGGGCCTCGCGCTCCTCACCGGCCCGACCGGCAGCGGCAAGACGACCACGCTCTACGCCCTGCTCTCCGCCGCGCGCGACGGCTTGCGCAAGATCATCACCATCGAAAACCCGGTCGAATACACGCTCGACGGCGTATCACAAATCCAGACACGCGAGGAACTCGGCCTCGATTTCGCCGCCGGCCTGCGCTCCGTGCTCCGCCACGACCCCGACATCATCCTCATCGGCGAGATTCGCGACAAGGAGACGGCCGACGTCGCCATGCACTCCGCGCAGACCGGCCACCTCGTTTTTTCCACGCTCCACACCAACGACAGCGTCAGCGCGCTGACGCGTCTCGTGGACATGGGCGTGGAGCCCTGGGTGATCGGCGCCTCGCTCGCCTGCAGCATCGCGCAACGCCTCGCCCGCCGCGTGTGCCCGCACTGTTCACAGCCGGACGAGACGATCGACCCGGCCACGCGCGCCGAAATGGCCGCCTCGATCGGCATCGCCCCGGAAGACGTGCGCGCCTGGCGCGGCGCCGGCTGCCCCGAATGCCGCGGCACCGGCGAACGCGGCCGCGTGGCGATCTACGAGATTTTTATCATGACGGACGAGGTGGTGGATCTCCTCTCCTCGGCCAGTCTGAAAACGGTGGCCCTGCGCGACCTCGCCCGCAAGCAAGGCTGGAAACCCCTCCGGGAACAAGGCTGGCGGAAAGTACAACAGGGCGTGATCTCGATCGCCGAAAACCACCGCCTCACCCGCCGCCTGCAACTCGGCACGACGGCATGATGCCGTCGGCGCGAGACCGTCCTTTATACCGGCGACTCTGATGTTTTGGGAAGTTCTGAAAATTCATTTTTGAACAGAAGGAAACGAAGGTAAAACAAAGGAGACTCCGAACAATAAGTCATACCAAAGCCCCAAAGCCTTCGGATTTTTACACAAAGGCCGCAAAGAGCGCAAAGGATTGCCAGTTACCTTCTTCGCGTCCTTTGCGGCCTTTGTGTAAAATCAAAAACATTCGGGACGCTGGTATCATTTGTTTTACTGACGTTACGCGGAGCGGCCTTGAAGTGGCGCGGGCGTCTCGCCCGCAGACGGCGCAGGAGCGCCGCCCTGAGACAAGGCTGAGAGGGCATCTCCAATTTTCAGAAGTCCCCTTTTGATCTTACACCAAGGTCGCGAAGAACGCGAAGTTTCAGAACACCGGATCCTTGCGCTCTTGGCGACCTTTGTGTAAAACCCCGGAGAGCGCGGGACGCCGGTATTACCCGGCGTGTTCAGCCAGCCAGCGCTCGGCCTCGATGGCGGCCTGGCAGCCCATGCCGGCGGCCGTGATCGCCTGACGGTAAACATGATCGGCGCAATCGCCGGCCACGTACACGCCCGGCACGCGGGTGCGCACCTGTGAACCTGCCGCCGGGATGAAATAGCCGTTCTCGTCCACCTCCAGCGCACCGGCAAACGGTGCGGTGTTCGGCTGGTGACCGATGGCGACGAAAATGCCCTTGACCGGCAGCGTCCGCTCCGCGCCCGTTCCGACATGACGCACGGTGAGCCCGGAAACCGAGCCGGCCTCGATCCCCTGCACGGCGACGGGCACGTGATCCCACACGGTTTCGACTTTCGGATGGGCGACCACGCGGTCGGCCATGATCTTCGAGGCGCGCAGGGCGTTGCGGCGATGCACGAGGTAAACCTTGCTGGCGAAACGCGTGAGGAACAGCGCTTCCTCGGCCGCGCTGTCGCCGCCGCCGATCACCGCGACCTCCATGTTGCGGTAAAACGCGCCGTCGCAGGTCGCGCAGGTGGTCACGCCCTTGCCGCCGTAGAGTTCCTTTTCGCCCGGGATGCCGGTGAGGCGGGGCGAGGCGCCGGTGGCGATGATCACGCTCCGGGTGAGGACGGTGCGGTCGTCGCAAACGATCTTCAGCGGTTGCGAGGAAAAATCGACCGAGTTGACCTGGGCCTGTTCGAAGCGGGTGCCGAAACGCTGCGCCTGTTCGCGCAGGTTCTGCATGAGCTGGTAGCCGTCGATGCCGGTCGGGAAGCCGGGGAAATTTTCCACCTCGCTGGTCGTGGTGAGCTGTCCGCCGGGCAGGGTGCCTTCGATGACGAGCGGATTGAGGTTGGCCCGGCCGGTGTAGATGGCCGCGGTGAGTCCGGCGCAGCCGGTGCCGACAATGACGATGTTTTCGACGGAAGAAGTGGGCATGATCGTTGGTCCTGGTGTGTGGTCCTTTGAGTAAAACCTTACACGAAGCGTCAAATGCCCGCCGCCGACAAACACGAAAACACAGGGATTTGTGCGGGGGGTACGATTTGGCCCGACAACCGCCAGGACCGGAGTGTCGGCATCGTATCCTGCCAGTGTCCCAAAATCTCCGGATTTCCACCCCAAGCGCGCAAAGGGCGCAGAGAGTTAAATTTCAGGTACTTCGCGTTCCTGGCGATCTTTGTGTAACATGGGGAACATCAGGTTTCATTCACGGGATGGCAACTGCAGCACAGGCAGGCGAACGAACAATCGGCCGGAAGCTTATCTGCCCGGGGACGCCGATAGCTGACAGGAGCCCGATACTGCGGGCCGCAAGATGGCACGAAAACAATATCGGGTGCAGGCAGGCCGGGCTTCCCGCCGTATCTGTCATGCGTCACTTCCGGCGGGAGGGGCCGGTTGCCGTCGATATCGATGAAGCAGGGAGGCCGCTGCGAGTACCGCCGCGCTCGCAAGGAGCGTCCATGTCGACGGCTCGGGAATCGGCGTTCCGATGAGATTCCCGTAGGTGTCGGTAAGAATCATCTGGTACGGTCCGGCAATACCGGGGAAGGGGAACCCACCGTTCTCGGCAAGTACCATGTAGCCGGGTCCGAGGGTGAAGATATCGCCGGGCAGAAAATTCAGGAATCCCGCCGGAGTATTGCCGTCCTCCGCTGTGAAACCCAGAACCAGATCCACATCCGAAATCTCTCCGAGAGTTTCCGGCTCGGAACCGATCGAGCTCCAGTAGCCCACGTCCGCGCCATTGATGTAGACGCGATTGAGTCCCTCATCGTATCCGGAAAGCCCACCGTCGACGAAACCCAGGGTCGACTCCGCACTGGCATAGGCGTTTTTGAAAACCAGATATCCTGTCCAGATTTCGGCGGGGGAAGAGATCTCGAACGATAACGGAGACGAGACGGTCGCCCGGGCATCTCCCGCGATGAACGGATTGTCTTCGAAGGTAATCTGGGCAGACACGAGGGAAGGAAAAACGGCGCAGAAAACGGCCGGCAGGATGGATGTGATTTTCTTCATATGCAGATAATTGCGCGTGTGTGGCGCGGTTATCGCAAATCGAGCAGAAAACAGACCAGAGGCGGGCCAGGAATGCAGACAACTGGCGATTGCAGTCTGGTTTATTCCTCGGCGTAATTCGTATAAGATACTTTGGCGAATGCCGTTATGGCTTGGCCAAGGCGTGTACGCATGAACTGTCGAGGGGTGTGATCTCTTCGGCAGTTTCACCTGCATTTTAGAACCGGAAGACTGCGACCATCTCCGTGTCTCCCGCCTTGGCGGGTTGCGAGATCGTGGTTGTCTCGAAAACGAGGGCAGCGGGCAGGGACGCGGTTGCCGGGAGGCAGCAGGACAGAAGAAAGAGGTATCGGGGAATCATCGGTTGGAAATCAGTGAGTCTTGTGTCGGATGTGGTGGAGAAAAATCGCAAGCATTCAGGTTTGATTTTCCGGACCGGCTCCTAGATCGACTTTCGCGGTAGGAATCAATTTTTAGAGGTTCCCGTAAGGTTTGATTCGCTGGATATGTTCCCCTGGTCAGCCTTTTTGTCGTCTACAGCGTTTTCTTTGATTTGGTCTTGATTCGGATAAAATATTATTTTCGTCAAATCATCGGATGTCCCGATAGACCCATCATGACCAGCGCTTCTTATATCAAGTCGAATTCCGCCAGTATCTGTGACTAAATTTATCTTTAGTGGGTTGCCCCATGCATCAACGACATTCCCGTCTTTAGCTAATTCAGGATATTCTTTGCACACAGCCTCAATGAGCAAGGAAGCCTCATCCAAGGCAGGCAATTTACCTGCGATGAAGTAAACAAGTGCCATTGTGTCAAATGTTCGCATTCGATTGATGTAGTAACAGGTTTTTCTATAAGCCCACCAAGAAAGTAGAGTCATTGTTAAAATTACAAGAATGACACAATGTCGTTTTTTCATTCTGTATTTCGAGCTCCTGATGTGTTTGGAAACAAACTGCCTACTAAGGTCATAAAGCCAGTCAAACAGCAGTCACCGACTGCATCCTGCACATCCCCCTGACAATTTCTTCCTGATACAGGCTTCCTTTTCGATAAGCATGAGAGAATATCGCTGTTGGTCGCTTTTTTGCATGGCATGCAACCATCTCCGTTGCCGTATTTTAAATAGCCGTTATCTCTTTTACTTAATTGATAGACTCGAGTGGTTTTTATGTATTCGGTACCGATTCTTCCTGCTCTTCCCCCTCTCCCCACATAGACGACAGAACCATTATATGCGATATCAACATGATCAACTCCGAGAACTTGGAGCATTTTCCCGAACCAATCTTCAATAGTAGTACCCACAACACAGAAACCGGACGAACAATCCGGTGGTGGAGGATTTTTGAACTTATCTGGCAATTCCGGAATCGGATTATACATCGTACCAGGTTCACCAAACATCTGTAATCCCAAGTAATCCAGATGACTAATCAGATCATTTCCCATCATTCCATACAGGTTCCCCCCTCCCTCCTCTTCAATGGGATCCCTGCTGAGCCATCGTCCCAAATTCGGGCTGTAATAGCGATAGCCATAATAGTAAAAACCCGTGAGGCGGTCTTGGTATTTGGTAGAGAAGCCGAACGACAGTTCCTCATTGATGCCGGTGGTTATGACGGATTCACCAAAAGCACCGTATCCGCGCTGGCCGGCGAGGGTGCCGTCGGCCGTGTCAATCCATGCGATAATGTTTCCGTTGGCATCATAGCCGGGCGCGTAGGTTCCCGTGGTTGTGGTGGTCCACAGCAGGCCGCCAACTCCACCCGCGCCCTGCGTCGATCCGCTCAGGTCCGAGCCCCATATGTGGGTGGATAACAGGACGCTCGAGGAGGTCTGGTATTCGGCGAGCAGATTCCATCCATCATAGAGGAGTCGTCTGCTGTTGGCTGTTATCCAGCCGAGAGTTGGAGACTGAAGCTTCTCGATAACGGCGATGCGTCGTCCCTGTGAATCATGGGTGTTTTCTTGCCGGAAGCAGACCAGCCCTGTTTCCGTTACGACATTTTCCCGCATTTCCGCGGAGACCAAACGGTTTTCGCCATCCCAGGCATAGTTCCAGCGGCCGTCCTGCGTCAGGTTGCCGTCGGCATCATACAAAAAGCCTTCAGGTGTAGATGGCATCACGTAGGGATCGGTCTCGATGGGGTTGCTCAGCGCTCGTGTTTCGGTGGCGATCCGTTCGGGCGGACCAGGATCGACCGCCTGGATTTTGATTTCGGCGTTAACTGCAGAGGCAGCGTTATCAAAGGGGGTAGCCCGGAAAAAGTCCTCGCCGGTGCGGGTGGTCAGGCCATCGTTGACGAGCACGGTGACGGCGGTGGAGGCGGAGCCGCGCACGTCGATGGCGCCGGGATAGTCGCGTTGCGTGTAGCGGTTGAGCGCGTCGGAAAGGTAGGCGGCGGTGCGGCCGTTGGTGGTCGTGCTCATGCGGTTGCCGATGTCATCAAAGCTGTACCCGAAATCGTACCCCGGCAAGGCCGTGTTGTCGGACAGGCGCTTTTGCGCCGAGGTCACCTGCCCGAGCATATCATAGCCGTAGGCCCAGCGCCGGGAATCCTCATGGGTGACCTGCGTACGCTGGTTGGCCGCGTTGTACGTGTAGTCGCGGCGGGCGTGCAGGGTGGAACCGTTGCCGAGGGTGTCCACACGGGTGACGCGGCCGAGCACGTCGAAGGTGCGCTCCTGCCGGGCGCGTTCGGTGGAGCCGTTGCTGACGATCACGCCGGACACCGTGCCGAGATTCGGATGGTAACTGTAGCTGGCTGACAGGTTGCCCTGCGTCACAGTGGCCAGACGCGAGGCGGCGTCGTAAGTGTAGCTCACGGGTTGGATCGAAGTTGCCGAAAGGGAGTCCTGCCGTTGCAGGCTGTCGAAGGTGCGGGTGACCGACTTGCCCGAAAGCAGACCGGTGCCGGAATAGACTTCGCCGGTCAGCTGTCCGTTGGCATAGGAGCGGGTGAGCAGGCCGGCGGCGTCGGTGGTGGTGTGCAGGCGCCCGGCGCGGTCATACGTGTGGGCAACCGCCGGCGTGCTGTCGCTGTAGGTGACGGAGGCCAAGTCGCCGGCATCGGTGTAACCGTATGTGGTAACGACGCCGCGCGCCCAGGTGCGCGTGGCGAGTCGGCCAGCGGGGGTGTACGTCCAGGCCGGTCCCTGATTGTCCGCGTAGAGTTTCTGGGTGAGCCAGCCGCGTTGCGGGTCGTAGTTCCACGTGGTGACAGCCTCGCCGGTGGTGCCGGAAAAATCCTTCCAGGTGGTCAGCGTTTTCAGCCGGCCCTGCGCGTCGTAGGTGTATTCTTGCGGATACGTGCGTGCGCCCCACGTGCGCTTTATCTGGCCGGTCGGGTAGTACGTGGTTTCGGTCTCGGCGGCGTCGGGATGGGTGACCTTCGACGGCCAGCCGCGGTTGTTGTACGTGTAGCTGGTGGTCTGGGCACCGTCGCCGGGATCGGGCGTGGTCACGCTGGCAACCCGGCCGTCATCAAGATACGAATACGTGGTTGCGCCGATGCCGGTCACCGTCTGCGAGGCAAGCCGGCCATGCGGGTCGTACGCCCAGGCGATTTCGGAGAGGGTTACGTTGTCGGCATCCTTGCGGGTTTCACCGATCAGGCGGCCCTGGACATACGTGAGGAGGGAGGTGGAGCCATCGGGAGCGGTTGTCGTTTCGGTGCGGTTGCCCGCGCCGTCCTGCGTGACGCTCGTGTGCGTGATCAGGCCGCGAGCGGTGCTCCAGGATTGCAGACTGTCCATCGCCGTCTCGGTGACGGAAAAGATCACCGGATTGTCGCCGGGCTCTTCCCAGACTTCGGTGATCGTCCGTCGGACGGTGGCACTGCCGCGGGTCGCGTAGGTGGTAGCCGTGCGGGTGATCCGGTCGTCGCCCGCGTAGTCGATGACGCCATTGCGATTGATGTCGAGGGCGGTCACCGTCTGCTCGCCGCGGTCGTTGTACGCAAACAGGGTCTGCACGCCGTCGGCGTCGGTCTGCCGGACAAGCTGGCCTTTGGCATTGTAGCCGGAGGTTTCTTCGGCGCTATCCGGATAGCGGACCAGGTGATTGCGGCCGGCATGGTCGCGGTAGCGTTTGACCCACTGCGCGGCGGGTGTACCGGAGGGTTCGTCACCGGTGGGGAAATATTCCTGTTCGTATTCGCCGTCGGTCTCCACGCCGTAGGCGTAGTCACGCCATTGTGCTGCGGCGTCGCCTCGGACCGAGGCGGGCGAGCCGTCAGGGAAGAAAGTGGAGATTTCCTCGTTGGTGTCGGGGTGGACGGTTTTGCGTTCGGTTAGTCCGCCGGAAAGTAGCGTTTCGGTGTACGCGGTCACGCGGCCGAGGGCGTCGGTGGAGGTCAGCAGCCGGCCGGCAGCGTTGTAGGTCTGGGTGGCGAGCAACGTGGTGGAACTGTCGCTCCCTACCCGGCTGGTGGTGAGGGTGCGCCCGGCGGCGTCGTAGGTGTACGCAGTGCCGATGCCGGCGGTGGTTTCGCGGACCACCCGGCCAAGGGCATCGCGTTCGTAGGTGGTCGTGATGCCGTCGCGGCTGACGATCTGGTTGAGGCCGCAGCAGGCGTAGTCGCGTTGTTCCGATGTGCCGTCGAGGAAGGCGGTGTGCGTGGCGCGTCCGAGCGCGTCGCGTTCGAGGACGACGGTGGAGTCGATGAGCAGGTTGTTTTCGTAGACGTTGCGCTCGGTCTCGCGGCCGAGGGCGTCCTCGATCACTTCGGTGCGGCGGGCGGTTGTCGGGTCAATCGTGCCGTTGGGAAGCATCGCGCCTTCCCAGGTCGTCCAGGTGCGGCCTCCGTCGTCGAGTTTTTCCAGTGCCAGAATCAGTCCGGTGCCGTCCGGGTTTTTCTGCCAGAGGGTCTTGTGCTGGCGCTCTCCGAAAATACCCGTCCGGGTGGTCGTCACCAGATTGGTCGGCGCATCCCACGCCGCTCCGGGCACCGTACACACGATGTCGCGCTCTTCGGTCCAGCCGAGTTCGTAGCTGTCTTCGATGTCGTTGGTGGCCGTGAGCGTGAGGTGGTGGCGGCGGGCGGTTTCCTGCCCGAGCAGGTAATCGGTCTCGGTGCGCAGGGCTTCGGGTTTGTCGTCGCCGTCGAGGTCGTCAACGGTCGCGTAGTCCCAGGTCGTTACACGGTTGAGCGCGTCCGCCGAGTTGAACGCGCTGCCCAGAAACTGGCTGACGCGTTTGGCCTTCCGGCCCTGCGCGTCGTAGGTCCAGCTTTCCCAGTTGCCGGTCGAGGTCTGCCGGGTCTTCAACTCGCCCAGCGCCATCCCGTCTGTCGCCGGGTTGTCGTAATACGTGTACGTCGTGGTGACGGCATCGACTCCCGTTCCGCTGGTTTCGCTGATCGTCTTGTTGACCGTCACGATATCGCTCCCGGTTCCGGTCCCGAAGTTAAAGGCGCGGGTCACGGTGACGGTGCGGCTGACGAGGGTTTCGTCCGCGTCGAGCAGGTCGCGGGTCTCCGTCGTGTCCGCTCCGCTGACGGTTTTCGTGAGGCGTTCGATTTTCAGGCCGTTGCCATAAACGGTTTCCCAGTTGCCGTCCGTGTTCTGGCTGTAGGTCGTGGTGATGGCGTTGCCGTCGCGGGTCTCCGTCAGCGACAGCTTGCGGTTTGTCGGGGTCGAACCGGCGGCTTCGGCAAATGTGTAGGTCACTACCGGCGTCCCGGTGGGCGAATAAAGGCCGGTGTCGGTGTCGGCGTTGCCGATTTGGAAAGTGAGGTAAACGCGGATGTCGTAGCTGGTGGGCGAGGTCACCACGACATCCACCAGCCCTTCCGGCACGCGAATCTGCCGCAGGATCTTGTTGCCGTCCGCGTCCTCCTCGCGGACCGCGTTCACCTCGCTCTCCGAGAACGAGGCGAGGAACAGGCGCGACGGCGTAAAGGTGGCTTCGTCTATCGTGTCATTTTTGATCATCAACACACCGGCAGAACGGCCTCCGCTACGGAAACCGAGATTCATCAAAAATTCCACACTGTTGGTGCATAGTGTCGTACTGCCAATCGGGCGTCCTTGGTCCGGTATCAGCCTGATGCTGCTCTCCACAATCTCCGTCACCTTGTTGCGACGCGCCGGAACCTCGAAACTCAGTTTGCCATCCTTAAAGCTCACCGCATCGCTGAGAACAACATGATGCTCTGTTGCCCATGGTCCAAGAATGGACGCCTCTGTCTCGTCCGTCGCACTGAGGAATTCTCCTACGTTGAGCGAGCCGATCACCTGATAGGGGCCTTCACCGCAACCTTCCAGCGTGACGGTGACGCCTCGACCGATAAAGGGTATGGGAGTGGTGGTTTCGGGTGTGGTCAGTCCCATGTTCTGCGTAAAGGCACGATGCAGCACGCCTTCTATGGGGCCTCCGGCGCGGGCTATGGCGGCGGAAATGCTATCCGGATCCGATAAAATCGCGATGGCTTTCCCAACCGTAGAATCAATATACCATGGATCACATGGGCACCCTTCATTTACTTGTTGGGTTAGTGTTTTCCTCGTCTTGATCGTATCAAAATCATAAAACGCACACTCTGAAGGATAAGAAAAGAGTCCTCTTATGCTGATATCACTCTCGTTCCAAGGTTCACCTGAACATTCCAAGGTTTCGAAATGATCTTTACCAAAAGATGAATCATCATACGTCCAATAGCCGCTATACGTATCATGTATAATATAATCACAATTATTACATGCATTCGATCCTGGGGGAGGGCCGCCGACGAAAACATTCGTTACGTATTTTCCATCAAATAGACGATTTTTCCATTTCCAAGTCGGCCCCTTATTCCACGGTGCAGTTGGGTCATTATCAAATTGGCTATTCCCAGTAGGTTTATATCCAGAAATTCCAACCAATGATCCACTCCCTGTAATACTCCTATATGATATTTTCTCCCATGAGCCCATGCCACATTGCGCCAGGGCGCTAGGGCAAAAGAGTGCCGCAGCGAACAAGCCGAGGCTACTGCTGAGCATTACGAAATTAAAACGCCGCAACGAAGCTATTCTTGATAGGCGTTTCACAAGTGAGGGCGTTTTCATGGGCTGTAAACAATCAGATTGAGGGAGGCGGGAGGGACGGACTCGGCAGCGGCGTTCGGATCGGCGCCGGCGAGGAATTCGGCGAGGTTGGACAGGCCATCGTTGTCGGGGTCGGCAGTCGGATCGATGCCGATCTGCCCGAAGTGGGCCAGTTCCCAGTTGTCATCGATGCCGTTGCCGTCGGTGTCGACAAAACCGGGTGGCCCCGATGGCACGGTGAAGCTGAAGACGTGTTTGATCTGCCCGATGTTGGCCAAGGCGTAGTTGTCGGTACCTGACGCGTCCGATGGCCACGGATAGGGCTGACCATCCGCCAGAGGAGGACCGCCATAACCGGCGACGGCCAGCCGGTCGTAAAACAGCTTCGCCACCGCCTTCAACTGGCCAAGGTTGAGCGCGGCGAAGTCGTCATGGGTTACGCCTTCGGCAGGCGGTTGTTGCCAGGAGGTAACGAGGGCGTTGATCGCCTCGCCGGCACCGCCGGGCAGTTTTGCGTTCATCTCTGCCGTCGCCTGCGTCGCAATATGTTTGAGCTGACCTATGTTGGCGGCCGCGTAGTCGTCGGGCGTGGCTGCGGGATCGATCACGCCCTGTTGCGTCCACCAGTCGGGAGCCTGTCCGAAAAGGCTGAAAAACTGAAAGCTGAAGGCTGAAAGCAATCCGGCGGCAAGCAGGGCTGACAGATAATAGCGTTTGCGAGCGGAGGCGGTCATGGGGAAGTTCGTTGAGGGTGGACCGGGGCTGGGGAAACCGGCGGGTTTATTCGTTTTCGTAGCGGAGGCCGGCGTCGAGGGCACGGGGGTCGTTGCCTTGCGTGAAGGTGCCCATCGGGATGTCGCCGCCCGGCGGAATGCGGATGCCAAGCTTTGACTCGATATAACCGGATGACCGGAGTGTGCCGTTTTTGTGGATGACTGCGGCATTACTGTCCCCTGTATTCGAATCCCCATTGCCGACTACAAAAAGATCATCGGTGGGTATCCATGCCGTTTTATTGCCTTGAGGCACATTGCGTCGTCCGATGGCAAACAGATTACTGGCTTGTGACTGGATATGCTCACCGAAGGCAGCTGTATAATTTCCACTAGCAGAGTTTTCCACTCCAATGGCCGCCGACGAGTATCCTGAGACTATAGTGCCCCAACCAGCGGCAACAAAGGAATAGTCACCTGACACATTGTTAGATTCGCCTCCCAAAATAACGGAGCCCAATCCGGAAACTACGCTATCAAATCCGCCCACCGAAACCGAACGCCTGCCCGACGTCGTGCTTCCATATCCACCTGCGATAAAGGAATAATCACCCGATGCGATATTTCCCGCCCCGGCAGCAAAAGAACCTTCACCTGATGCGGTATTCGATCCAGAAAAGGCAATGGCATTATAACCAACTGCGCTGGCATATTCGCCCAAAGCGATTGCTCCGTCTCCCGTGGACACAGCATGTTCACCCAAAGCAATAGTGCTACGTCCTGTGGCTGCGGCACCCAAGCCAAGGCTTACGGCATTCCGCCCGGTAGCGATAGCGTTGTCCCCCACGGCAATAGTAGATGCGCCGGCGGCCACAGCATTGCCCCAAGCGATGCTGGTTGCCATTGGACGAGGGGCTTCGACTGGCGCTTGATCCGCAGGCATGGACACGATAAAATATGTCCCGCTTCCACCAACCGCCATATTCCCAATCATAAAGTTCTGAGAACTGCAACCAGTGGCTGTAAGTGTACCATCAGGCGGGAAGCTCAACCTTAACGAACTAGCCGGAATCACTTTGACCCATTGCCCTGCCCCGGCACTGTTGAGCTTAAGCATATAACTATCATCCTGAGTCTGCGCGATAACGGGAATCCCCGCCAAACTGATTGTCTGGACGACAGAAGAGCTTAATCCTCCTGTGATGTATACATTAGCCAAAGGATCTACGGCGACACTCGGAACCGAATTGTAATAGCTACTATACGACAGACTTTGAGCCCATTGACCAACCCCTGCGTTGTTGAGTTTGAGCACATAACCATTTTCGGGATCTTGGGCGGTGACAGAAACTCCGGCGAGGCTGAGCGTCTGTCCGGCAGCACGATAAAAATACCCTGCAACATAAATATTGCCTGAAGCATCCACCGCTACGCTATGGGCCTGATCATTACCGGTGTGACCGAGCACCTTGGCCCATTGGCCGGTTCCAGCACTATTAAGCTTGAGCACATAGCCATCATTAGTGCCTTGGGCGGTGACAGAAACTCCGGCGAGGCTGAGCGTCTGCCCGGCCACACTATAAAAATACCCCGAAACGTAAACATTACCTGAAGTATCCACCGCCATACTCAGGGGAGCCCCGTCAGCAGACCAGACGTTATACCACAAAACTGCCCCGGATGAAGTGCATTTGACGACAAACTGATGCTCTCCCACGTCAGAATCAGCCCAGATAGTCGCATTGCCAATCGTAAGCGAGGATCCAGAAAAAGCTCCCGCCACATATTGGTTACCCGTAGTATCGTAGACCACTACGAGATCCTTGGCCTTTGGCACTGCTGCACCCTTAACATGCGTAGGTGTCACCGGGTTCTCCTGGTAACCCAGGTTTTGGAGGACGGTGTTGAGATAGGAAGTGCTGCCTTCGGTCAGGGTAGCGGTCGGGTTTTGACCGATGGCGATGCCGTTTGCGAAGGAAACACGGCCATCCTCGCCGACCTGCGCGACAATCTGGCCGGCCGCGTTGTACAGGGCAGTGCTGCGAAGAGAGGCTTGATTCGCAATCAGGGTGCCGTCCGATAGCCGGAAGCCGCCCGGAGCTCTGACCTCTCCGGTGGAAGGCGTCAAGGTGATCGTGGCCGCACCGGCGGCGTCGTGGAGCGTGAGCGTGTTGTCCGCGCCCAGCGTCATCTTGGGCGAGGCCGTTCCGGCATCGGTGGAACCTTCCTTCCAGAGGTATTCGACTGCGTCGCGCGCAGCGTAGACGGTCACCTGCCGGGTCTCTCCGTTTTCCTGATAGGTGAGTGACAGGGCAACCTGCCCGTCCCCGGTTGTGCCGAGGTCGACGTGGTTGCTTTCAACATGGAGCTGTCCGGAAACGGTGAGCGAGCCGGTGTCGTCCGGACCGGGCTCGATGACATGGTCGCCGGTCAGGGAGACGGGGTCGGCATGGGCGACGGTTGTAAACGCGGCGGCAAGGATCGCCAGCGTGGCAAACAGGCGGGTGGTGCGGGATGTATTCATGGCGGGGATACGATTGGCCAAGTCAGGGGAGACGCGGGCGATGGAGGAAAGTTGAAAGGACGGGGGAGGCGGGCAGGTGGCAGACTGGCTTCGGATGAAGCCGGCAAATGAACGCCGCTTCAAATCCAAATGCTCCGCAATTATTGGCGGGGTAATCAGTTGTGCTAATAAAATCCCTCTATCAGAAGTTGTAATGATAAAAGGGGTTCCCGGCGGCGCTCTTGATGCACGCGGCGGACTTTGTGAGTCTTGCCATCCGGGTGCTTTCGCTCCGGTTTCCTGTTTGCCGAATCATGTTTCCCTCCTTCGCCAATCCGCTCGCGTTCTGGGCGCTCCTTGGAGTGCCGGTGGTGGTGGCGATCCATTTTCTGCAGCACAAGGCGCGCGAGGTGCGCACGAGCACGCTGTTTCTCATCGAATCGCTCGCGCCGGAGAGCCGCACGGGGCGGTCGTGGGAACGGTTGCGGGTGTCGCGGGCGTTCTGGTTGCAGATTCTGGCCGTGCTGCTGGCGACGTGGGTGCTGGCGGGGCCGCGGTGGGTGCGGGAAGAGTCGTCGCAGACCGTGGTGGTGGTGATGGACGACGCGGCCGGGATGTCGGCGTTTCGCAATGAGGCAGTGATGGCGGCGCGAGCCAGGATGGGGGAGACCGCCGGCCGGGCGCGGCATACGGATTGGGTTATCATGACGAGCGATCCGCGGCGTCCGCCGCTGTATCGGGGAGCCGACCGGGCGCGGGCGGAAGCGGCGCTGGCAGCGGAGTGGAGGCCGCGGCGCGGGTCGCACGATTACGGAGCGGCGTTGCGGCTCGGGCAGGCGCTGGCGGGGAGCGACGGTGTGTGCTGGTTCGTGACAGATTCACGCGCCAAGGTCCCGCCCGGTCAGGCGGCGGTCGGGGTGGGGCGAGCGCTGGAGAATGTCGGATTTGCCGGGGCGTCGGAGGAAAGCAGGGGGAGGGAGAGTGTAAGGGAGGGAGGGGGAGAGGTGCGGTGGCGGGTGCTGGTGAAAAATCATGCGGCGACGGAGCAGCGGCGGCGGTGGTGGATGGAATCGGAGGCGGGCGCGAAGGGGCCGGCCCAGGAACTTGTGCTGCCGCCGGGCGGGCTGGTGGAAATCGGGGCGGGGTTGCCGGAAGGCGTGGCGCGGGCGGTGCTCGCGCTGGAGGGCGACGCGTTCGCGCTCGATGACCGGCTGCCGCTGGTGCGTCCGCGGGCGAAGGTTTTGCCGGTGAGCGTGGAACTGGAGGGCGAGGCGGGAGAATTTTTCCGGCGCGTGGCGGAGAGCGTGCCGGGTGTGCGGATCGTCCCGACGGCGGCCGGCGGAGGGGATGCAGCGGGAGTGAGGGGGAGCGAGGGAGCGAGGTTGCGGATCGGGCGCGGGATGGTGGCGGAGGATGCGAACGGGCGCGGCAACCTGGCGACAATCGTGCTGGCGCCGCGCGCGGGCGTTGAGGGAGGGGATGTGCGGGTGCAGCGCGCTCCGGTGGTGGCCGAGCGGCATCCGCTGGTGGACGGGCTCAACTGGCAGGGGCTGATCGGACCGGGAGCGTGGCGGCTGGAGCGGAGCGCGGGCGACGAGGTGTTGCTCTGGCAGGCGGACAAGCCGCTGGCGTGGCTGGGGACGAGCGGAGGGGGCGCGGGGCGCGGCGATGCGCGGGGGTGGCGGCTGGTGTTCAATTTCGACTGGGAGGCGGGCAACGCGTCGCGGCTGCCGGCATCGGTGCTGATGCTGCGTCGGTTTGTCGAGGCGGTGCGCGATGCGCAGCCGGGCGGATATGCGGCGAATTTCGATACAGGAGCACGCGTGCCGGTGGCGGAGGCAAGCGTGGCGGAGACAAGTCCGGGAGGCGAGGTGCGGCTGGTGACCGGGGCGCTTGCGGGGGGGAACTCTGACGAGGGAGCGAGCGGGAGAGGGAGTGAGGGGGGGCACGGGTTGTCGGCGGGGGAACTGGCGGTGTTGCGGGCGCCGGGCGAGCCGGGATTTTTCCGCGTGGTGGCGGATCGTGCGGCGGCGGGCGGCGGTGAGGCTTCGGGGTTCGACGGGGTGCTGGTGGAGGGCGCGGCGCAGTTTTCCGATGTGCGGCAGGGGGATTTTTCGCAGGCGGAGACGTTCGACACCGGGTTGCCGGCGGAGTCGGCGGCGGCGCTGGAACGGGCGATGCGGCCCGATCCGCTGGCGAATGTGTGGCTGGCGGTCATGGGCGGGGCGTTGCTGTGGAGCTGGTGGCCGGGCGGCGGAAGGAGGCGGTCGCCAACATGAGAGAGGGCGTGTATCGGGAAATTGGCGACGCGGAGCGTCGTCACCACAGGCAGATTGGCGGAAAAAGCCTGTGGCTACGTAGCGGCATGCTTTTTTTGCCGATACGCATGCCGGAAGCGGGCGGGACGCCCGCGGCACTTTTTTTTAACCGATGATGTTTCACGCTCCGGAATGGTTTTTTGTGGTGCCGGCGCTCGTGGTGCTGGGGTGGCGGTTTCGCGTACTGCGGTTGCATGAACCGGTGCGCGCGCTGGCGTTGCTGGCGCTGGTCGTGGCGCTGGCCGATCCGCGGGCGCGGGTGGGCGGGAATGCGCTGGATGTGTGGGTGCTGGCCGACCGGTCGGATTCGGTCGCGGCAACGGCGGCGGCGCAGGCGGGCGAGGTGGCGTCGATCCTGGAGCGTTCGAAGCGTCCGGAGGATCGGGTGTTTTTTGTGGACTACGCGGTCGACGCGGTGCGGCGCGACCAGGGCGATCCGGTGTTTCGCGGCGGCACGTCGCTGACGCGCACGGGCGTGGCTCTGGAACTGGCTCTGGCGCAAATGGCGGAGGACCGGGCGTCGCGGTTGCTCGTGCTTTCGGACGGCTTTTCGACGGAACCGCTCGGCGACGCGGCGGAAAAGGTGCTGCGACGCGGCGTGGCGCTCGATTACCGGCTGACGGGTGACGGGCAGGCGGAGGATTACCGCGTGGGCGCGGTGGGCGCGCCGGCGCGGGTGCGGCCGGGCGAGGCGTTTCTGGTGGAGTTTGTGATTACGGGGCGCGGTGGCGCGGGTGCGGCGGCGTCCGCGGACGCCGTGCGGGTGCCATGGGAGGTGTCGCGCGACGGGCGGGTGGCGGCGCAGGGCGTGGCGGAGTTGCGCGACGGGGTGGCGCGGGTGCGGCTGACGGACCGGGTGGGCGGCGGGGGCGCGGTGCGTTATGAGGCGGCGATCCGGCCGGCGGCCGACGCGCATCCGGAAAACAACCGCGCCGAGGCGTGGGTGGAGGTGGCGGGCGGAGCGCGGGCGTTGCTGGTCACCAACTACCCGGACGATCCGGTGACGGGGCTTTTGCGGGCGCAGGGATTCGGTGTCGAGATTGTGGATACGCCGTCGGCGTTGTCGGCGGCGTCGCTGACGGGAGCGCGGCTGGTGGTTTTCAACAACGTGCCGGCGCATCGCGTGGCGCCGGAGTTTTTGGGGGCGCTGGATTTTTTTGTGCGCGAGCAGGGCGGGGGGCTCTTCATGGCGGGCGGTGAAAACAGTTTTGGCGCGGGCGGGTATTTTTCCTCGCCCGTCGATCCGCTGCTGCCGGTGTCGATGGAGCTGCGCAAGGAGCACCGGAAACTGGCCACGGCGATGGCGATCGTGATGGACCGTTCGGGCAGCATGGCGGCGAGCGCGGGCGGCGGTTTGTCGAAGATGGACCTGGCCAACACGGGCGCGGCGCGCGCGGTGGAGTTGCTCGGCGAGCAGGACGCGGTGGCGGTGTTTGCGGTGGACTCGACGGCGCACGAAATCGTGCCGCTGACGTCGGTGGGGCCGAATCGCGGAAAAATCATCAACGCGGTGCGGCGGGTCGAAAGCATGGGCGGCGGCATTTATGTTTACGAGGGGCTGGCGGCGGGCTGGAAGCAATTGCAGCGGGCGCAGACGGGGACGCGACATCTGATCCTGTTTTCCGACGCGGCGGATTCGGAGGAACCGGGCGATTACAAAAACCTGCTCGCGGAGATGCGGGCGGGCGGGGCGACGGTGAGCGTGATCGGGCTCGGATCGACGGCGGATTCCGATGCGCGTCTGCTCGAGGACATCGCGCGGCTGGGCGGCGGGCGGATGTTTTTTAACGCCAACCCGGCGGACCTGCCGGCGATTTTCGCGCAGGAAACGGTGTCGGTGGCGCGGTCGGCGTTCATCAAGGAAAAGACGGCGGGCGAGGGCACGCCGGGCTGGGCGGAGATCGCGGCGCGGGCGCCGCCGTGGCCGGCGGCGGTGGATGGCTACAACCTGAGTTATCTGCGCGACGGGGCGACGGCGTCGTACGTGACGACGGACGAATACCGGGCGCCTCTGGTGGCGGCGTGGGCACGGGGCGCGGGGCGGGTGGCGGCGGTGTCGTTCCCGCTCGGCGGCGATCACTCGACGGCGGTGCGCGGGTGGGCCGGTTACGGGGATTTTGTGCAGACACTGGGACGCTGGCTGGCGGGCGAGAATGTGCCTCCGGGGCTGGGCCTGCGGACGAAGGTCGAGGGCGAGCGGCTGTCGGTGGAACTGCTCCACGACGAAACGTGGGCGGCGCGCGTGGCGGCGGACGGGCCGGTGGTATTCGTGAGCGCCGCCGCGGCGGGCGCGGGCGGAGGGATGGAGCAAACGCGGGAGTTATTGTGGGAGAAAATCGAGCCGGGGCGGTTTCGCGTGACGACAGGGCTGCCGCCGGGCGGCCGGGTGCGCGGCGTGGTGCGCGTGGGGAAGGCGACGCTGCCGTTCGGCCCGGTGACGGGCGCAAGCGGAGCGGAATGGAGTTTTTCCAGGGAACGGGTGGAGGAGTTGCGGCAGCTTTCGGTGCGCAGCGGCGGACGCGAGCGGCTGGACCTGGCGACGATCTGGGATTCGCCGCGGGTGGTGTCGGAACGGAGCCTGCGCGGGTGGGCGCTGGCCGGCGCGCTGGCGCTGGTGCTGCTGGATGCGTTGCTGACGCGGGTGGACGTGTCGCTGGTGAGGCGGCGGAAGAGTGTATCGTAGGGGCGCACTTCACGTGCGCCCGTTTGCAGGACGAAGCTTCAATCGCCATTCGCGGGCGCACGTGAAGTGCGCCCCTACGAGGAAGAGGCGGGCCGGGACCGGGTCGTGGCGACGGGGCTGCGCCAGTTTTCGGGCGGGAAAAGCCCGAGGGCGATCAGGGCGAGTTGCGAGAGCATGAACAGGCCGAGGATGATCGCACCCTTTTCCGTAAAACCGTAGCTGTGCAGGCCGACGCCGAGGAGATTGGTGCCGAACCAGCTCCAGCCGGTGATGATGTTGCCGCCGATGGCGAGGTTCATCAGGCCGCGCTGCTTGACGAGTCCGCCCCAGCGGGCGTGGAGGATGACGGCGTTCCAGAGCACGATCATGAGGGCGCCGTTTTCTTTCGGGTCCCATCCCCAGAAACGTCCCCACGACTGGTCGGCCCAGATGCCGCCGAGGATCGTGCCGACCATGCTGAAGAGCGTGGCGAAGCATACGATGCCATAGACCATGCCGGTGAGGTTTTTCGCGAGTTGCGGCGTGAGCAGGCGGGTAAAGAAACCGAGCACGACATAGAGCACGGCGAGCGCGCCGGCGACGAAGGTGGCGGCGTAGCCGACCGTGATGACGATGACGTGCGTCGCCAGCCAGAAATTGGAGTCGAGCACGGCGCGCATCATCTCGAGGGTGTCGCCGCCGAGCGACAGGTAGTGCGCGATGATGTGCGTGGCAAAACCGATGAGGCCGGCGGCGGCGGTGCCGATGGCGGTGCGGTAAAACCATTCGAGGGCGATGCAAAGCAGCACGGAAGCCCAGCCGATGAAGACGGCCGACGAATAGAGATTGGTCACGGGCGGGCGGCCTTCGAGCCACATGCGGATGGCGATGCCCGCAGTCGAGGCGAGGAAGGCGAGCAGCATCAGGTAAAAGGCGCTGCGGCCGAGCGCGCGTGGCCAGCGCAGCCAGGAGACGATGGCGAGGAGGAACACGGCCACGTAGAGCACGGTGGCGGAGTAGAAGGGGGCGGCGGCGTTGAAGCGGGTCTCGATGTCGCTCTTGCGAAGCTCGGTGGCGTAGCGGGGTTCGAGCGCCTGGCGATAGAGCCGGAGGATTTCGTTGAACTGCGCGGGTTGCTGCGCGCGCCAGGCGTGGGCGAGGCCGGCCCAGGTAAGGGCGGCGGGATTAATGGCGCCGGTGTCGAAGGTTTCGAGAAGCGAACCGCCGACTTTTTTCCAGGAGAACTTTGCGACATCGCCGTCGGGCGGCGGGATGGCGAGGAGGATGCCGAAGTTGTCCATGATCTGGAAACGCCGGGTG
Source organism: Opitutaceae bacterium TAV5 (assembly GCA_000242935.3). Classification (NCBI taxonomy): domain Bacteria; kingdom Pseudomonadati; phylum Verrucomicrobiota; class Opitutia; order Opitutales; family Opitutaceae; species Opitutaceae bacterium TAV5. The sequence goes on along the minus strand of CP007053.1, from coordinate 6,178,982 downwards.
AGATCGATGACGCGGCGGGCGGCGGCCTCGTCGTGCGGCTGGTTGTTGACCTGGGCGCGGACGGCGGCGACGTCGGTGTGGAGGTTTTGCTGGAGCCCGGTGAGCGCGCCGAGCCAGTCGGCGGCTTCCGGATCGGCCAGGCTGTATTTGATCTGCTGGTACAGGGTGATGTTGCCGTAGAGCTGCACGGCGGCGTGCTGGAAGGGCGTGCGCTGTTTGGCCTCGACATTGGCGGCGAGCTGGAACTGGCGTTCGAGGTCGGGAACGCGGGGCTCGAGCTGGCGGAAGGAGTAGCGTTTGCCGCCGTCGCCGTCTTCGGCGGTGACATGCATGAGGGCGAGGAGTTCGGGATGGGTGATCTCGAAAGTCTTGAGCGGGTCCACGGTCGCGGGGTCGAGCACGAGGCGGGCGAGCCATTCGACGGGCTGGAGCGCGCGGCCTTCGTCGGTGGCGACGCGCTGGCGGCCCTGGAGTTGCAGCAGGGTGGTGCGGGCGACGGTATCGAGCGGCTTGATACGGCCGTTCTTGACGACGGGAAGGCGGCCGAAGGAGCCGAGGTCGAACTCCGTCGGCTGGCGGGGCGCGCGGAGGGTGGAGCCGAGGTAAACGGCGCCCAGGACGAGAAGGAGGATCGGGAGGATGCGGGACATCGGTCGGTGCGGGAAAGAGAATCAGGTGCGGTTGGCGACGGCGCGCTTGCGGGCGAAGCCGACGAGGTGGATGCCGAACTGGATGAGGAGTCCGGCGGCGAGCATCACGCAGGAGATGTAGGGCAGCATCCAGCCGGGGTTGCGGACAACCTGGAGGATGGTGGTGGTGTCGTTGTTATCAAAACCTTGCTGGTAGAAGGTGAGTCCGTCGTAGCGCAGCGGGTTGTTCATGTAGATGAGCACCTCGCGGTCTTCGCCGCGCGCGGGGTATTGCAGGCGGAGGTGACTGGAAAAGTTTTTGGGGATGTCGGTGCCGATCCAGGTGTCGTGCGCGAAGTCGATCAGTGTGAGTGACCAGGGGTGATATTCACGCTGGAAGCGCATATGCAGGCGCCAGGTGCGTCCGGCGTAGTCGAACGTTTGCGGCTCGACGAGCCAGGCGGAGGCGAGCCAGATGCCGAGCGAGGCGCCGCCGGGGCCGCGCAGCTCGACGAGGGCGGCGGGGAGGTTGCGGGTGTTTTCCGTGAACGTGAGCGGGCGGGGATAGAGGGCGAGTTTCTCGCCGATGTCGCGGTTGGCGCCGGAGGGCGGGGCGGCGGGGTTGGCCTCGCGCATCTCGAGAGCGGAGTTGGGGAAATATTCCAGAATGTTGAGCGTGAAGGGGAGACGCGGATGCTGGATGGCGCGGGCAGGGTTGCCGCGGACGCGGGCAAGCTGTCCGGCGGGGATGGCGACCACGGTGTCGGTCGCCGGATCGGTGGCGTCGATGACGGCGAGTTCCACCTCGCGCGGGCTTTCGGAGTAGTTGCGCGTCTGGCCCTCGTCGAGGCGCATCTGGAACTCCTCCTGGACGATGCCGGTGTAGAGCTCGCCGACGAGAAGCAGGATGAGGCCGGCGTGGGTGATGAGGATGCCGGATTTTTTGAGCGAAAACCGGAAACGGTAAATGTGCGATGCGACGAGGTTGATGAGCAGGAGTCCGCCGATGAAGTAGCCGCCGGGGAACACGGGGACAGGGATGCCCTTGATCTCGTGCAGGACGATGAAGCTGCGGAACCACTTTTCCTGTACGGCCCAGATGCCGAGCGTCACCTGGTTGAGCGTGGCGAAGAGCACCAGGAAGATCGACAGGACGAGGAGAACGACGGTGAGCCTGAGAGAGGTGAAGAAGCGGACGAATTCCTGCCAGACGGAGCGCATGATGGTGAAAAATGAAGGAGGGGGAGTGAGTGAGCGGGGAAGGAGCGACCGTTAGCGCGAAGGGGCGGCGGGGCCGGCGGGCCGGAGGGTTTTGAGGAACGAGTCGAAGGCGGCGCGTTCGCGGGCGACGAGGGCGGCGGGCCCGGTGAGCTTGAAAAACCAGGTGGCGCCTTCGTACGGGACAATGGCTCCGAGGACGCGCGGCGGCGGGGAGCCGGCGGTGGCGGCGAGTTCGATCACGTCGATGTGCAACGGGCCGACGTCGAGGTGGCGGAGGTCTTTTTCGAGTTCGGCTGCGCCGATCGGGGGGAGCTGGATCTGCTGGCGCCAGCGGTTGACATTGGCGAGGTTGCCGCCGACGTCGCCGGGAAAAGCGGTGACGGTGAGTTCAGCCGTGCCGCCGCCGGCGTCGTCGGCGATGAGGTACGTGGCCTTGCGCATGGGTGCGTCGGGGCCGGGTTTCCAGTGCGCGGGGGCGGTCCAGGAAAGGCCGTCGCCGCTGGCGGTGACGACCGGCGTGCCGGCCATGTTGGTGTTGCCCGAGCCCGGAGCGCCGGTGGCGGGCGGCAGGGCGGCGTCGGTCGCGGCGAGCGGCGGGTGGATGGCGGGTTGTTCTTTCGGGATCGTGTAGGAGGTGATTTCGCGGTCTCGGCAGCCAGCTCCGGCAAGGATCAGGGCAAAAAGGACGAGGTTCAGCGTGGTCGGCGCGAGGCGGTACAAGGTCATGAATCGGAACACGGATTGTGAAAAGCGGGCGAACTGCAAACCAATCCGCCCGCTTATAAGCCGGACCGGAAGGCCGGGAAGAAAAACTGATGGATGACCGATGCCAGTCCTGGAGAGGGAGGGGAGGGGGGCGCCTTGCGGACAACGGGAGGCAGCCATCAGCCATAACGCGTATTGAATTTATCAATTATCGCTGCTCCCTGAGGTCCTGTATGTTCAGGCAACTCGTATGAAACCCGCTTCCAGCGCCTCCGGCACCTCCCGCAATTACCCGCTCCTGCTCGCCGGGCAGTTTCTGGGTGCATTTGGCGACAACGCCATCCTCGCCGTCATCGTCGGGCAACTCACCTGGCTGCACCAGGCGGGGAGCATCACCGAGGGGGCGCTGCGCACGGCGAGCACGTTTTACACCAGCCTGCTCTTCATCCCGTACGTGCTGCTCGCGCCGTTCGCGGGTTACCTCAACGACCGCCACGCCAAGACCCGCTGGCTCGTCGGTGGAAACGGCCTCAAGGTCATCGGCACCCTGCTGTGCGCGGTCAGCATTTGGGGAGGGGCGTTCTGGCAGGGCATCGGCTACCTTGTGGTCGGCATCGGCGCCTGCGTGTATGGCCCGGCCAAATACGGCATCCTGCCGGAAATCCTTCCACGCGAACGGCTCGTCAAGGCCAACGGCACCGTCGAGCTGCTGACGCTCCTCGCCATTCTCTCCGGTGCGATTGCCGGGGCGCAGCTTTCCGACGCATTTCACGACAACGTCCTCGTTTCCTTCGGCATCCTCGTCGCAATCTATGGCGGCGCACTCCTGCTCAGCGTTTGCATGCGGCCCACGCCGGCCAACCCGGGCGTGCGCCTGGGCGCGAGCATCGGCGAATTCGGCCGGCACACGCGCGATCTGTGCGCTTCGCCGCGCCTGCGCAAGGTGCTGCTCGGCACCGCGCTGTTCTGGGTGTGCGGAGCGACGATGAAAATCAACTTCCAGCCGTGGGGCATCCAGGTGCTCGGGCTGGCGAACAACACGCAGATCGCGCTTCTCGGCCTGTGGCTCAGCGTCGGCGTGATGATCGGCAGCATCCTTGCCGGACAGTTCCACAAGGTCGGCGACCTGCGCGCCGCCCCGCGCTACGGCTTCGGCCTGGCGGTGATGCTCGGGCTTTTGTACAGCGTGGAGTCGTTCGGTTTCTGGCGAGGGCCGGTGTTTCACGTCGCGTCGATCCACATCATCGTGCCGGTGACGGCCTTGCTGATCGCGACGGGCATCGTGGCCGGGCTTTTTCTGATTCCGCTCAACGCGGCGCTCCAGGCCGAGTCCGACCCCGCGCGGCTGGGCAAGACGATCGCGGTGCAGAATCTCTTCGACAACATCGGCATGTGCATCGCCGGCGCCTACACCTTCCTGGCGGTGAAGGCGGGGATGTCCGCCAGCGCGGTGTTTCTCGGACTGGCGGTGGCCATTGCGGCGATTGCGCTGCTGATGCGGCAGCGGAAACCGGGCCCGGTGGCATAGGCGATCGAGCCTATGGGACTTATGGGACCCATGAGACTTGTGGGACTTATGCTCCGGGCACTCTGACTATTCTCTCTCACTCTCTTTCTCCTTCTCTTTTATGAAAACGCTTGCTCGTCTCCTCGTTCGCCTGCTTTTCGGCTTCCGCGCCCGCGGCACCGCCGCGCTCTCGACGCCCGGACCGGTGTTGCTCATTCCCAACCATGCCTCGTGGCTCGACTGGCTGTTCCTCTACGCCACGCTCGATGACGACTGGCGGATCGTCACCTCCTCGGTCACCGCAAGGATCAGCCGGCTGCATCGCCGGCTCATGGTCAATCACCGTACGTTCCCGGTGGATACCGCCTCGCCCTACGCCGTGCGCGAGATGATCGATTACCTCAACCGGGGCGGACGCCTCGTGCTCTTCGCCGAAGGCCGGATCACCCGCACCGGCTCGCTCATGAAGATCTACGACGGCACCGGGTTCCTCATTCACAAGACCCGCGCCCGCGTCATCACCTGCTACCTGCGCGGGGCCACGCGGCTGCCATTCGTGCGGCATACCGGCTGGAAACAATGGTTCCCGCGTGTCAGCGCCCATTTTTCCCCGGCGCTGCAGGCTCCCGATTTCAAGCAACACTCCAACACGGTCGCCCGCGACAAGACGACGCTCTGGCTCCGCGACCAGCTCGTGCGGCAACAGTTCGAGGTCGATCTGGCCGAGGGTGCACAAACCCTCCCTGCCGCCATCGCCGAAACCGCCGCGCACCTCCCGGCTCACGTCGCGTTCGAGGACGCCACCGCCACCGAGCTGACCTACCGCCGGCTCATGACCGCGACCGACGCCCTCGCCACCGTCTGGCCGCGCCTCCTCGGTCCCGCGCGCGGCGAACGCGTCGGGGTTGTTCTTCCCAACGTCAACGCCATGCCGCTCGCGCTCCTCAGCCTCTGGTCGGAGGGCAAGGTGCCGGCGATCCTCAACTTCACCACCGGCACGTCCGTCATGCTCCAGTGCGCGCAGCTTGCCGGTATCCGGAATATCGTTACATCGCGCCAGTTTCTCGAAAAAGCCCGGCTCGATCTCGCTCCGCTCGTCGAGGCCGGAATCACGCTCGTCTACATGGAAGACGTCCGCCCGCGCATCGGCCTCGCGGCCAGGCTCCTGGCCGCCCTCCGCAACCGTCTCGCCTGCGGCCGCCGCCTGCGCCGCGCGCCGGTGACGGCGGAGGACACCGCCGCGATTCTCTTCACCAGCGGCTCCGAAGGCGTGCCCAAGGGCGTCGAACTCACGCACCGCAACATTCTCGCCAATCTCCGCCAGGCCATCGCCACGATCGACGTGACGGACCACGACCGCATTTTCAACGCGCTCCCGCTCTTCCACAGTTTCGGCCTCACCGCCGGCCTGCTGTTTCCGCTCGTGCGCGGCTGCTACACGTTTCTCTACCCGACGCCGCTGCACTACCGCATCGTGCCCACGCTCGTTTACGACCGTTGCTGCACCGTGCTGTTTGGCACGAACACCTTCCTCAACGGTTATGCGCGCAAGGCCCATGCCTACGATTTCAACACGCTGCGTTTCCTCTTCGCCGGCGCGGAAAAGGTGCAGGCGGCGACATACGATACCTGGGCGCGGAAGTTCGGCGTGCGCATCCTCGAAGGGTACGGCGCCACCGAATGCAGCCCGATCCTCAGCCTGGCCAACCGCATGGAGCCCGGCAGCGGCACGGCCGGCCGCCTGCTCCCGGGCATCGAGTACAGACTCGATCCGATCCCCGGCGTGGACGACGGCGGGCGACTCTTCGTGCGCGGCCCCAACATCATGAAGGGTTATATCAACCCCGAAGCGAACGCGGAATTCCAGCGCGGCGGCGGCTGGTACGACACCGGCGATATCGCCTTCGTGGACGACGAGCGCTACGTCCACATCCGCGGCCGCATGAAACGCTTTGCGAAAATCAGCGGCGAGATGGTGAGCCTCACGGCGGTCGAGGACGCCCTTGCCGGTGCGTTCCCGCGCTACGGCCTGCGCTGCCAGGTGGCGGTGGTGGCCGTGCCCGATGCCGACAAAGGCGAAAAGCTCGTGGCCGTGACCAACGAATCGCGCCTGCAACTGGCCGACATCCGCGCCGTGCTCCGCGACAAGGGCCTGAGCAACCTCGCCGCGCCCCGCGAGCTTCGCGTGGTCCAGGCAATCCCGAAGCTCGGGACGGGAAAGATCAACCACCGCGAACTGCTGCGGCAACTGGCGGAGGAGAACCAGGGCAAGCGTTCAGCGTAGCTGCGAACCTGGTATCCGTTGAGCGACGAGGCGCGTCAGCGCCTCGCCCGATGCCTCACCGTCCGAACCGGCGACGCGTTGCGTCGTCTGCAGCGGCAAGTACCGAGGCCGAAGGCCGACAGCTTGCCATGCCGCCGCTCCGTCACACGCCGTCGTCGCTCAACAGTTACCGAACTTGCGTTCGCAGCTACAGGGGGCGGGCTGGCCAGACAGATACGAAGTGCGCCCCTGCCTTCCGTTTTTCAGGCTCGCCCCATTCCGCGCTGCCCGCATTCAGGAATCATGTCCTGCGAACTCATTCTCGCTCTCGATGTGCCCACGCGCGAAGAAGCCGCGCCTCTTTTGAAAAAACTCCGCGGCTCGCTCCGCCGGGTGAAAATCGGACTCCAGATGTTTACCGCCTATGGTCCCGACTACGTGCGCGCGGTCGCCGACGAGGGGTTTGATCTTTTTCTCGATCTCAAGCTGCACGACATCCCCAACACCGTGGCCAAGGCAGTCGAGTCGCTGGCGTCGCTCCCGATCGGGATGCTCACCCTCCACGCGTCCGGCGGACGCGAGATGATGCAGGCCGCGCTCAAGGCGCAGCAACAGACCCGCCCCGACCTGCTTCTTCTCGGCGTCACCGTGCTCACCTCGATGGACGCCGCCGGGCTCACGGAACTCGGCATCGGCGCGGAGCCGGCCGTGCAGGTGTCGCGTCTCGGCGGCCTGGCGGCCTCGGCGGGTTTGCGCGGGCTGGTGTGTTCGCCGCTCGAAGTCGGCTTGCTGCGCGGCCAGCTTCCGGCTGACGTGAAACTCGTGACGCCCGGCATCCGCCCGGCGGGCAAGGCAGGCGGCGATGACCAGAAGCGCGTGATGACGCCGACCGACGCCGCCCGTGCCGGTTCGAGCTACATCGTGGTGGGCCGGCCGATTCTCAATGCGCCCGATCCCGCCGCCGCCGCCCGCGCCATCCAGGACGAATTGCGAAATGCGGAACTGCCAAATGCGGATTGCGGATTGCGGAATGCGGAATAACGCTTCGCGTCTTCCTTCCTCCGGTCACTTTCCCGCATTCCGTTATTCCGCAATCCGCATTTCAACATGAGCCGCACCGCCGCCATTCTCCTCGCCGCCGGAAGCAGTCGCCGCATGCAGGGCGCGATCGAGGACAAGATCCTCGCCCCGCTCGCCGGACGCCCTGTTTTTCACCACTCGGCCTCGGCCTTTCTTGAAAGCGGCGTGGCGGATTTTTACGTCGTGGTGTACCGGGACCAGCGTCAGATGATCGAGCTCTCGGCCTACGCGCCGACGCCCGCGGTGTTTGTGCGCGGGGGACGCGAGCGGCAGGATTCCGTGGCCGCCGCGCTCGACGCGCTGCCGCCGGACATCGGCTACGTTTTTATCCATGACTGCGCCCGTCCGTTCGTGCGTCCCGAGCAGCTTGTCGGCCTGTTCAAGGTCGTGAAAAAGGAGCACGCCGTCGTGCTTGCGCACCGGGTGACCGATACCATCAAGGAGCACCGCGACAGCGGGCACCTGCGCAATCTCGACCGCGAACGCCTCTGGGCGATGGAGACGCCGCAGGTGTTTGACCGCGACCTCATCACCCGGGCGTACGAGAAGGTGCGCGCGCGCAAGCTCCGGATTACCGACGACGCCGCGGCGGTGGAATTGCTCAAGCACCCGGTGGCCTTGCTGGAAAACACCACGCCGAATCCGAAACTGACGACGCCGGCCGACCTGCCGTGGTTCGAGTTTCTGCTGGCGGGAGCGCAGTGACCAGGGGCGTGTTGCCACAAAACAGCTACGCCTGGCCCGGGAGGAGAAGGAATGGCCACAAAAAACACAAAATGACCTGCCGCGCATGAAGCCTTCCATCGCGCTTATAAGCGCGCGGGAGAATTTTCGCCGGTCGGGAAGAAATTTTGTGTTTTTTGTGGCCATATTGTCCGTTCTTCGACGCGACGAAGAACGGGCGTAATGCAAAAGCCCCGCGCTTTCCGGGCGCGGGGCTTTTGCGGTGGCGGATGCGCTGGCGTGCGCGATCCGTTACTTTTTCTTTTTGGCCGGAGCGTTCTTCGCGGCGGCGAACGCCTCCTCGACGGCGGCCTGGGCGGCGGCGAGGCGGGCGACGGGCACGCGGTACGGAGAGCAGCTCACGTAGGCGAGGCCGACGCGGTGACAGAATTTCACCGAATCCGGGTCGCCGCCGTGCTCGCCGCAGATGCCGAGCTTGATGCCGGGACGCGTGGCGTTGCCCTTGGCGATGGCGATCCTGATGAGTTCGCCCACGCCCGTCTGGTCGATGGACGCGAACGGGTTCTTCTTGACGATCTCGTTCTCCTGGTAGGCGCCGAGGAAGCTGCCGGAGTCGTCGCGGCTCATGCCGAGCGTGGTCTGCGTGAGGTCGTTGGTGCCGAAGCTGAAGAACTCGGCGGTCTGCGCGATTTCATCGGCGGTGAGCGCGCCGCGCGGCACCTCGATCATCGTGCCGACGGAGTAGGTGAGCTTCACCTTCTTCTCGGCCTGGACGGCCTTCGCGGTCTCGTGGACGATGCCGACCTGGAGATCGAGCTCCTTCTTGAAACCGACGAGCGGGATCATGATCTCGGGCTTGGCCTTGATGCCTTTTTTGAGCGCATCGGCGGCGGCCTCGAACACGGCGCGAGCCTGCATGCGGGTGATCTCCGGATACTTGATGCCGAGGCGGCAGCCGCGGAAACCGAGCATCGGGTTGAACTCGTGCAGTTCGTGCACGCGCGTCATGATCTTCTCCACCGGGATGTCCAGCTTGCGGGCGAGGTCCATCTGCTGCTCCTTCGACTGCGGGAGGAACTCGTGCAGCGGGGGATCGAGGAACCGGATGGTCGCCGGGAAGCCTTTCAACGCCTTGAAAATGCCGAAGAAGTCGGCGCGCTGGTAGGGGAGCAGTTTGGCGAGCGCTTCCTCGCGCGCCTCGAGGGTGTCGGCGAGGATCATCTCGCGCATGGCGTCGATGCGGTCGCCCTCGAAGAACATGTGCTCGGTGCGGGTGAGGCCGATGCCGGAGGCGCCGAAGGCGATGGCATTGGCGGCCTGCTCGGGCGTGTCGGCGTTGGTGCGGACCTGGAGTTTGGTCGCCTTGGCGCACCAGGCCATGAGCTGGGCGTAGTCCTTGTACTTCTGGGTCTTCTGCGCGGCCTTGTTACCGTGGAGGAGGCCGGCGATGATCTCGGACGGAGCAGTCTTGATCTGGCCGGCGTAAACGGTGCCGGCGGTGCCGTCGATCGAAAGGTAATCGCCTTCGGCAAAGGTCTGGCCGGCGACGGTGGCGACCTTGCGGTCGTAGTCGATCTGGATGGCGGCGGCGCCGCAGACGCAGACCTTGCCCATCTGGCGGGCGACGAGCGCGGCGTGCGAGGAGACGCCGCCACGGGCGGTGAGGATGCCTTCGGCGGCAATCATGCCGCGGAGGTCCTCGGGCGAGGTCTCGACGCGCACGAGGAGGACTTTCTCACCTTTCTCGGCGGCGGAGACGGCGCGGTCGGCATTGAAGTAGATCTTGCCGGTGGCGGCGCCGGGACCGGCGGGAAGGCCGGTGGCGATGACCTTGGCCTTCTTCACCTCGGCGAGATCGAAGATGGGAGCGAGGAGCTGCTCGAGCTGGTCGGCCGGGTTGCGGAGGATGGCGGTCTGCCAGTCGATGAGCTTCTCCTTCACCATGTCGATGGAGAACTTGAGCGCGGCGGCGGCGGTGCGTTTGCCGTTGCGCGTCTGGAGCATGAACAGCTTGCCTTCCTGGATCGTGAATTCGATGTCCTGCACGTCCTTGAAGTGTTTTTCGAGGATGGCGCGAACTTTCAGAAGCTCGGCGTAGGACTTCGGCATCTGCTTGCGAAGCTCGGCGACGGGCTCGGGCGTGCGCACGCCGGCAACGACGTCCTCGCCCTGGGCGTTGATCAGAAACTCGCCGTAAAATTCGTTGGTGCCGTTGGCCGGGTTGCGCGTGAAGGCGACGCCGGAGCCGGAGGTGTCGCCGGTGTTGCCGAAGACCATGGCCTGCACGTTGACGGCGGTGCCCCACTCGGTGGGGATGTTGTATTTGCGGCGGTAGACGATGGCGCGGTCGTTCATCCAGGAGCCGAAGACGGCGCCGGCCGCTCCGCGGAGCTGGTCCCAGGGATCGTTGGGGAACACTTTTCCGGTGCGTTCCTTGACGAGGGCCTTGAAGCGCTTGACGAGTTCCTGCTGGTCCCCTGCGGTGAGTTTCGAGTCCTCGATGTCCTCGTGATAGACCTCGTGCTTGTAGGTGTGGATGACGGTCTCGAACGGTTCGTGATCCTCCCCCTCGCGCTTCTGCACGCCGAGCACGACGTCGCCGTACATCTGGATGAACCGGCGGTAACAGTCCCAGGCGAAGCGCGGGTTTCTGGTCGCGTTTTCGAGGGCGACGACGGTCTGGTCGTTGAGGCCGAGATTGAGGATGGTGTCCATCATGCCCGGCATGGAATCGCGCGCGCCGGAGCGGACGGCCACGAGCAGCGGGAAGCCGGAGGCGTCGCCGAACTTCGTGCCCATGATCTTTTCCATGTTGCGGATGCCGGCCTCGATCTGGGTCTGGAGGGAGGCGGGGTAGGTCTTTTTGTTGGCGTAGTAGTACGTGCAGACCTCGGTGGTGATGGTGAAGCCGGGAGGCACGGGAAGACCGATGCGGGTCATCTCGGCGAGGTTGGCGCCTTTGCCGCCGAGGAGGGGTTTCATGCCGCCGTCGCCATCGGCCTTGCCGGCACCCCAGGTGTAGACGTACTTGACGTTTTTGGAGCCTTTGGTGGAGGCGGATTTGATCGAGGATTTCGCGGAGGATCTGGACGCCGCGGTCTTCTTGGTTTTGACTGCCATGGTTGGATGTGGGTGTGGAAAAACAGAGGGTTGCCCGAACGGTCTCTCCGCACCCGGGCGCAGCGAAGGCGCGCAGGCGCGGAAAGGTTGAGACGCAATGCCTGCGCATGCGGGGTGTCAACGGCGGAGGAGGAGCAACGCTTATGCGCGTGTGAATTTTCAGGAATAACGACACGCGAACAGCCCGCACGGAATGCCGGCCTCGTCCCCGCTCCGGCCGCAAGGGGGGGGCGAAACCGAAATTCCCGATCCGTTTCCGGGCTTCCTGGTTGAAATGCGGGCCGGCGCATCTTTCCTGCTCCGTCAGTGAATCGCGACGATCCAGAACCCGCAGACGAACCCGTTGATGGCGAAAAAGTGCCGGAGGCTGCCGAACCGGAGGACGACACGGAGGTCGCCGACGACGACGGGGAAGGGGATGACGAGTGGATGGAGGGCGACGATGACGCCGGGGAGGATATTCCCGAGGGCGAGCGCCCGATGGGTTTTTTCGATCATCTCGAGGAGCTGCGCTGGACGCTGATCAAGTGCGTGATCGTCTTCGGCGTCTTTGTGGCGCTGATCGGATATTTTCTGAAAGAGTCGAACGAATTGCTGCTCTGGCCGCTGCACCGGGTGCAGGGAGAGGCGGGCAATGCGTCGCTGAGTCTCGACCTCGGCACGCACTCGATCATGGAGAGTTTCACGATCGTCATCCAGATGTGCTGCATGGGCGGCCTGGTGCTGGGATTGCCGTTCATGTTTTTCTTTGTCGGCCAGTTTGTGGCGCCGGCGCTGCACGAGCGGGAAAAAAAACTGGTGCTGCCGGTCTGCCTGTCGGCGCTGGCGCTGTTTGTCATCGGGGCGGCGTTCAGCTTTTTTCTGCTCGTGCCGAGCACGATCCGGGTGTCGGTCGAGCTCAACCACCTTTTCGGTTTCGTGACGCGGTGGACGCCCGAAGCGTATTACAGCCTGCTGATGTGGCTGGTGCTGGGTGTGGGCGCGGCATTCGAGTTTCCGCTGCTGATCGTGGTGCTGGTCTGGCTGGGGCTGCTGACGACGCGCAAGCTCGTCGGCTGGTGGCGGCATGCGTTGCTGGTGATTTTTATCATCGCGGCGATCGTCACGCCGACGCCCGATCCGGTCACGCAAACTGTCCTGGCGACACCGCTCTATGCGCTCTACTGGCTGGCGATTCTGGTGGGGCGGCGCGTCGAGAAGCGCCGGGAGCGCCGCGAGGCGGCCCTGTCTTCCCGCTGATCAGGCGGGCTCCGGTCATGCCGGCCGCAAAAAAGCCGCCAGATCAACTGGCGGCTTTTTTTGATGGTGCCCAAGGCGGGACTCGAACCCGCACACCGTGAGGCACAGGCTTCTGAGACCTGCGTGTCTACCAATTCCACCACCTGGGCATTACAGAGAGGCGCCCAGAAAATGGACCTGCCGGGGTCTGGCAAGTCCTGATTTCCTTTTTATTTGCAACAGTTCCGGACGGACGGGAGTTGCCGCAGTTTGTTTATCCGGAAAGACGAGGGCAGGGAGAACTGCGCTTTTCGGGGGTTTTGTGCGGCAAAAACAGCGAGAGGCTACTCCTTGGCCGTTTTCAGGGCCGCGAGGTTTTCCCTGGCCAACTTCATTTCGTTCATGATGACGTTGGTGTGCTCGAGCAGCTTGGTGCCGGAAGCCGTGATCGTGACGGTGCGGCCGAGGCGGTTGAAAAGGCGTGTGCCGAGGTCTCGCTCGAGGCCGGCAATCGCATGACTGATGGCGGACTGCGTGAGGTTAAGCTCGCGGGCGGCGGCGGTGAAGCTGCCGACTTGCGTGAGGGTGATAAAAGCGAGCAGTTTGCGGCTGTCGATGATTTGAGTCATGATAGGTGGTAGCGGAGGTTCGTATTCTGGAACGGGAAAGAAAAAAATGAGCCTGGCTCACTGGAATTTTTTAATAATTAAAGAGAGTATTACGAATACTGAATGAATGGATCACATCAAGTGTCGAGTGGCGTTTTGACGGGCAATCGACAGGATGCAGGTCTCGATTGTCCGATTCAATTAATATTGCGCACGGAAATTTTTGCCAGTCTTGTGCGCACTTTTTTTCATTTCCGTGTCTGCGTTCCGCATTGATTTTCCGCCCGAACTCCCGATCAGCTCCCGCGCGGGAGAGATCGTTGATCTGATCGGGCAGCATCCGGTGCTGATTCTTGCGGGCGAAACGGGGTCGGGGAAAACCACCCAGATACCGAAGATGTGCCTCGCCGCCGGGCGCGGCCGGGCTGGCCTGATCGCCTGCACGCAGCCGCGGCGCGTGGCCGCGCTCTCGGTTTCCCGCCGGGTGGCCGAGGAACTCGGGGTGGAGTGGGGCCGGCAGGTGGGCTGCAAGATCCGGTTCGACGACCGCACCTCGCGGGACACGGTGATCAAATTCATGACCGACGGCATGCTGCTGGCCGAGGTGCAGGGTGATCCGATGCTGCGCGCCTACGACACGATCATTCTCGACGAAGCCCACGAACGGTCCCTCAACATCGACTTTCTCCTCGGCCACCTGCGCACGCTGCGTTTCCGGCGGCCGGAACTGAAGATCATCATCACTTCGGCCACCATTGATACGCAGGCTTTTTCGCATGCGTTTGACGATGCCCCGATTATCGAGGTCTCCGGGAGGACGTTTCCGGTCGAGGTGATCCATGAGCCGCTCGACGGACTGGGCGACGACTCGGCCGAAGGCGACGAACCGGAGGCCCGTTCCGAAGCGTTGCACTACATCGACGGCGCCGTCGAGGCCGTGGAGCGTGTCGTCCGCGAAAGCCGCACGGATGGCGGGGGCGACATCCTCGTGTTCATGCCGGCCGAGCGCGACATTCGCGAGGCGCGGGAACTGATCGAGGGCCGGCGGCTGCCCGACTGCGAGGTGGTGCCGCTCTTCGGCCGGCTCTCCAATGCCGACCAGCAACGCGTGTTCGCACCCTCGCAGCGGCGAAAGATCATCGTCGCGACCAATATCGCCGAGACCTCGCTGACCATTCCCGGCATCCGGTTCGTGATCGACACCGGGCTGGCGCGGGTGAGCCGCTACTCGCCGCAGGCGCGCACGCGACGCCTGCCGATCGAGCCGGTGTCGCAATCGAGCGCCGACCAGCGCAAGGGCCGCGCCGGCCGCGTGGCCGCGGGCGTGTGCATCCGGTTGTATTCCGAAAAGGACTACGAAGGGCGTCCCCGTTTCACGCAGCCCGAGATCCAGCGCGCCAACCTCGCCGACGTGATCCTGCGCATGAAGGCGTTTGGTCTCGGCGACATCGAGCGGTTTCCCTTCATCAACATGCCGGCGGCGAAATCCATCCGCGCCGGTTACGCGCTGCTCGAGGAAATCGGCGCGCTGGAAAAACCCGGCGCCGGGGCGGCGGCCGACACGTCCGTGCTCACTCCGCTCGGCCGCGAACTGGCCCGCCTGCCGGTCGATCCCACGGTGGGGCGGATGATTCTCCAGGCGCGCGAGGAAAAGGCGGTGCGCGAGGTGCTCGTCATCGCCGCCGGTCTCTCGATCCAGGACCCGCGCGAGCGTCCGCTCGAAGCCCGCGAGAAAGCCGACGCGGCGCACCGGCGTTTCGCGCATCCCGATTCGGATTTTCTCACCCTGCTCAACATCTGGGATGCGTTCCACGACGAGGTGGACCGGCTTTCGCAATCGCGCCTGCGCCGGTTCTGCAAGGATCACTTTCTCAGCTACACCCGCATGCGCGAGTGGCGCGACGTGCACGCGCAACTCCTCGACGTGCTCGAGCAGCGGCGCGACTTCCGGCTCACCTCGGTCTTCGACGGCCTGAAGCCGCACGAGATCACGCCGGACAAGGAAGCCTTCGGCACGCCCGCCTACCGCGCCATCCATCGCAGCATCCTTGCCGGCCTGCTCGGCAACATCGCCTCCCGCGACGACGAGAACGGCGGCTACAAGGGCACGCACGACCGCCGCGTGGCGATTTTCCCCGGCTCGGTGCTTTTCCGCCGCGAGGAAAAACCGAAAAAACACACCGACGCCAACCGCGCCGCCTCCGTCAAAGCCGCCGCCGCCGACAAACGCGGCCCGCGCTGGCTCCTCGCCGCCGAAATCATGGAGACCTCGCGACTCTATGCCCGCACCTGCGCGCGGCTCGATCCGCTCTGGGCGCTGGAACTGGGCGCGCACGTCGTCCGTGTTTCGCACAGCGATCCGTTCTGGAACGTGGACAACGGCCGCGTTCTCGTGAAGCAGCGCACGCGCCTCTACGGACTCGAGCTCGAATCGCGCGCCGTTTCCTACGGCCGGATCGACCCGGCGCACGCGACGGAGATTTTTATCCGCGAAGGGCTCGTCAACGACACGATCACCTGGCCGTTTCCGTTTCTCGAACACAACCGCGCCGTGCGCGCCGAAGTCGAGAGCCTGCTCACCCGCACCCGCGACGCCAGTTACCTCAATCTCGACGAAGCGTTTTTCCGATTCTACGCCGCCCGGCTCGGGACCAGCCTGAAGGCTGAAGAAGAGAAGGCCGGGCAGAAAACCGGCGGCGAAGCCGATGCAACCTCCCGAAACTCCGGGTTTCAGCCTGCGGCCTTTCCCCACGGCGTTTCCTCCGTGCAGGAACTCGTCAAGCTTGCCCGCGCCCGCGCCGGGGCGGACCCCGACTTCCTGAAAATCGTTCCCGCGGACCTGCGCGACCCGGAGGAACTGCGTGTCGATGCCGAGGCGTTTCCCGAGGCCCTGCCGCTGCAAAACACCGCGCTCCCGCTCAACTACGCCTACAAGCCCGGGCAGGCCGACGACGGCGTGACGCTCGACGTCCACATTCGCGACGCCGCCGCTCTCACCCCCGCCGCGCTCGACTGGGCCGTGCCCGGGCATCTGCCCGAGCGCATCGAACATTGCCTGCGCGCCCTGCCGAAGGAGCTGCGCCGCGGTTTTGTGCCGCTGGCCGAAACCTCAAAAACCCTCGCCGCCGCGGCCGCCGCCCGCGACCGCCTCACCGGCCGGCGCGAGACCCTCTCCCAATCCCTCGCCGCCTGCATCGCGGAAAAACACGGCGTGCGCGTCGATCCCGCGCTCTGGACCGAAAACGAAACGGCCCGACCGCTGCCCGACCACCTGCGCGTGCGCATCCGCGTGCTCGACGACGATGGCCGGGAAATCTGCGCCAGCCGGGATCTCGCCGAAATCCACGCCCTCCTCGCCACCCGGGGCCGCGAGGCGAGCCGGAGCGTGGCGCAGGAAGACCCGGAAAACTGGCGCCGCGCCCGCCTCCGCTGGGAAAAAGCCGGGCAATCCGCGTGGACCTTCGGTGACATCCCGGCGCGCGTGCCCGTCGGCGATCTGGCCGGCGTTCCTGTATTCGCTTTTCCGGGACTCAAGCCGACGCCGGCCGGGGATGTGTCGCTGCGCCTTTTCAAGACGCCCGAAGCCGCGCAGGCCTCTTCGCGTGAAGGCATCGCCCGGCTGCTGGAACTCCATCTGCGGCACAAACTCGCCTGGTTGCAAAAAGACCTGCGGCAGCTCCGCGAACTCGGTGCGCTCACCGCGACGCTGGCTTCGATGAACCAGCTCCAGGACGACGCGATGGCCATGTTGCAACGCTGGCTCTGCGACCCCGCGCGTCTCCCGGAGCGGCGGCATTCCTGCCGCTGCGACGAGGCGCAACGCGCCTCGCCTCTTGCCGGAGCAAGCTACGAATTTCCCGAACCGGGCGACGCTTCGCGTCGTCACAGCGGCAGGTACCGAGGCCAAAGGCCGACAGCTTGCCATGCCGCCGCTCCTTCAATCCCTCCGCCATCGGATACGCTTCTCTCCGCCGCGGACTTCACCGCCGCCGCCGCGAAGGCCGAGGATGACCTGCGCGGGCTCGTGCCGCGCCTGCTCGATCTGCTCCGCGAAATCCTGACGCTGCGCCAGGCGTTGCTCGTGCACCCGCAGCCGTATCCGGGTCTCGAAAAGGATCTCGCCGCGCTGCTGCCCTCCGGCTTCCTGCGGACGACACCCTGGCCTCGCCTCCGTCATCTGCCCCGCTACCTGAAGGCGATGAAACTGCGCGCCGACCGCTGGCGGCAGAACGCACCCAAGGACGCCGAACGCGCCCGCACCCTCGCGCCCTATGTGACCGCGTATGCCCGCGGCGACGGACTCGATGCCGACGCGCGCGAGACCCTGCGCTGGCTGGTCGAGGAACTGCGTGTGAGCCTCTTCGCGCAGGAACTGGGCACCGATGGCCCCGTCTCGCCCGTGAAACTCGACCGGATGCTGGCGGCCTGGCGGCAGGGGAAAGCCGCGGCGGCCGGCGACGGCCCGGCAGGCGCCCCCGTCCCCGGCAGTCCGGTCCCGACGACGCCATCACCGGCTCCCTCGCCGTCCCCGGCGCCGAAAACCTCGCCGATCGTGGCCGCGCCGGTCGTCCGCCCGGCGGAGAAAAAATCGCCGATGAAGAGTTTTGGCGCGCTCGACACCCTCTTCCGCCGCTGAACCCGGAAACCTCCGCCGCGACTCCAACTCCGTCACTGTCTTGCTTTTCTCCCCGCACTCGACTCAGTTGCACGAGATCAACTCCTGACCCTTATGGCACAACAATCTTCCCTGCTCAAAAAGCTCTTCGTCCTGCTTTGCCTGGTGGTGGCGCTCGTCGTCGTCGGGCTGGTGGTTCTCAGCATGTACCTCGGCCCGATCATCAAGAAAGGCGTGAATACGGCGGGGCCGCGCCTGACCGGCACGCGCGTCGAACTCGAGTCGGCCAAAGTGTCGCCGCTGGCCGGCGGCGCCAGCCTGAAGGGGCTGTTCGTCGGCAACCCGGAAGGATGGAAATCCGACAAGGCGTTTTATCTCGGCGAAATCCGGGTCAGGATGAGCCCCGCGTCGCTGCTCGGTGATGTGATCAACATCGAGGAAATCTACATCGACCAGCCCGAGTTCGTTTACGAAAAGAGCCTCACCGGCTCCAACATCAAGGACCTGCTGGCGCAGATCGAAAAAAACACCGGCGGCACGTCGCCCGCCGAAACCCCGGCCCCGGACGGTTCCGGGGCGGGTCCGGCGAAGAAATTTGTTGTCAAGAGCTTCCGGCTCCAGAACGCCAAGGTAACGCTCGCCCTCGGCGACCGGACGGCCGAGGTGAGCCTGCCGACCGTTTCGCTGAACGACCTCGGGGTGAAGGAAGGCGGGATCACCTCCGAGCAACTGGCCTCGACCGTTCTCAGAAAAGTGCTGGCCGACGTGACGACCGCAGCGGTCGATGGCCTGGCAAACATGGGGAAGTCGATAATCAGCAACCCGGCCACGGCCGAGGAAAGCGTGCAGCAGGCGAAGGACAACGTGAAGCAGGGCCTCGACGATGCGAAGGCCAAGGCCCGGTCGATTTTCGGCGGTTCGAAGTAAGACCAAAGCTCCAGAGCTTCCGGATTTTTACACAAAGGCCGCAAAGAGCGCAAAGGATTGCCGTTTATCTCCTTCGCGTCCTTTGCGGTCTTTGTGTAAAATCAGAAACATCCGGAATACCGGTACAAAACCGGCGGTCGCTGGTTGCCGGAAAGGACAGAAAGGACGAAACGGCTGCCTTCCTGCTTCCCTTGCGTCCTTTTTGTCCCTCCGCGAAGCGCGCCCCTGCTATTCCACGTTGGCGATCTGCTCGCGGATGCGTTCGAGCTCGTTCTTTTGTTCGATGACGGCGCGGGCGATCTCGAGATCGTTGGCCTTGCTGCCGATGGTGTGAACCTCGCGGCCGATCTCCTGCAGGATGAACTCGGCTTTCCGGCCGATCTCGCCGCGGCTTTTGAGGAGCGCCTCGAACTGCTGCAAATGACTGCCGAGCCGGGTCAGTTCCTCGGCGATGTCGCAACGGTCGGCGAAAAGCGCCACCTCCCGGAGCACGCGTTCGTCGCTCACGTCGAGCTCGAGTCCGGCCTCGCGCAGGCGGCGCAGGAGGTTTTCACGGTACGCGGGCGCGACTTGCGGCGCGCGTTCACCGACGGCGGCGACGTGTCCGCGGAGTTTTTCGAGCCGGGCGAGGAAATCGGCGAGGAGCGCGGCGCCTTCCTTTTCGCGCATCGCCACGAAAGCGCGCAGCGCCTCGTCGAGCGTGGCCAGCACGGTCTCCTGCACGGAGGCCGCTTCGGGGAGATCGGAGCCGCGGCGCTGGGCGCTGACGATTTGCCAGACGAGTTCGGCCGTCGGCGTGAAGGGCACGCTGGCGCGTTCGGCGAAGACCCGCAACTGGCGCAAGGTGGTCTCGGCGGCGGCCTCGTCCCACGTGGCGGCCGCGGCGGCTCCGGTGCTCGCGGTGAGCTCGACGCCGACGTGGACTTTTCCCCGCGCGGCGTATTTGCGGACGGCCTCGCCGAATGCCGGCTCCAGCTCTTCCCACGCGCGCGGGAGGGCGAGTGTCAGGTCGAGCGTTTTGCGGTTCACCGAATTGACGGTGATCGTGAGCGTGTCGTTATCGAGCGGAGCGGTGGCGCGTCCGAAGCCGGTCATGCTTTTCATGGGCTCCCAGCATCACTTCATCGGCCACCAGACGTAGAGGAAAAAATAAACGAGGACGCCGGTCACGCTCACGTAGTACCAGATCGGAAAGGTCCAGCGCGCCCATGCGCGGTGGCGGACAAAGTCGCCCTTGATCGCGAGCAGGAAGGTGCGCGGCACGAGCCAGGCGATGGACATCGCCAGCAGGATGTGCGAGATGAGCATCGTGTAATAGACGCTCCGGATGATCCCCTCGCCGCCGAAGGGAGTATGGACGCCGCGGATGAGAATCTTGTGGGTCACGTAGCCGACGAGAAAGACCGCGGAGACGACGACCGCGGTCATCATGAGCTTGCGGTGGATATCCTGCCGGCCGGCCTTGATGCAGATGAAGCCGGCCGTGAGGAGCACCGTGGCGATGCCGTTGAGCGTGGCGTTGAGGGCAGGGATTTCCTGCACGGTGAGCGTCATGGAGCGAAAAGGAAACGGTCGGCGACGAGGACACCGAGTTGCAGGGGCAGCCAGATGATCGAGCAGAAAAAGAGTTTCCGGGCGGTGCGGTCGCGGTCGCCGCGGCGCAAGAAGGCGACGGCGCGCCAGAGAAACCACGCGCCGAGGAGCGCCGTGACGGCCACGTAGGCGAGGCTGGCGCCGGCGATCCAGCGCGGCAGGAGCGAGGTGGCGACGAGGAGCAGCGTGTTGACGAACGACCAGCGGGCGGCGCGCACGCCGCTCGGGTCGATCACCGGCAACATCGGGAAGTGGACGCGTCCGTAGTCCTGCCGGTACGTCCAGGCCACGGCCATGAAGTGGGGGATCTGCCAGAACAGCAGGATGCCGAACAGCACCAGGCCGAGCCCTCCGGCGCCGCCGGTGGCCGCGCTCCAGCCGATGAGCGGCGGAAACGCGCCGGCCACGGCCCCGATCTCGGTGGCGCGGGGCGAGCGGCGCTTGGCCGGCGTGTAGAGCGCGAGGTAGGTGGCGATGGTGAGCAGCGCGAAGAGCGTGGCCACGCCGTTGGTCTTGACGAAGAGCATGCCGAGACCGGCGGCGCAGAGCACCCAGCCGAGGACAAACGCGCTGCCGGTGGACACGCGGCCGGCCGGGATGGGCCGGTCGGCGGTGCGCTCCATCTGGCCGTCGGTGTCGCTCTCCATCCACTGGTTGAGCGCGGCGACGCCGCCGGCGCAGGCGGCGGTGCCGAGGATCGTGAAAAAGAACTCGCCGGCAAACCACCCGGGCCAGGCACAAAGGTAACCCACCAGCGTGGTGACGACCGAAAGAAAACTCAGCCGCGGCTTGGTCAGCTCGAGGTAGTCGCCGAAGCGGGCACGGGGGGTCGCGGCGGAGCCGGCGGGAGAGGAAGAGGCAGTGGCGGGGACGTTCATACGGAAGCGGAAGGAGCGGCGGCATTGCTGCCGCTGCGACGACGCGGAGCGTCGCCCGGACTGGCAGCCTGATGGCCCGCGCCGGCAAGCGATACGGGATCGGAGCCGCCGGCCGGCCGCCAGCTCCACCAGGTGAGCCCGAAGGTGGTGGCGAGGAGCAGCGCGCCGACGATGACGTGGGCGGTCGTGTAATGGGGATTCCGGTACGTGAGCACCGAAAGCGCGCCGAGCGTGACCTGGAGGGCAACCAGAGCGACGACCGCACCGGCGGCGATCCGGACGCCGGCGGAGGCCACACGATCGAGCCAGATGCGGACGACAAGAACAGCGAGCGAGATCGTCAGCGCCAGCGCGAGCACGCGGTGCGCGAAGTGGATGCCCACCCGAAAATCCCACGCTGCGGGCAACCAGCCGCCTTCGGGCGTGCTGTGCGGGAAGACCGGAATCGCGAGGCCGGCGAAACTGTGCCGCATCACCGCGGCGACGCCGAGTTGCGCGAGCAGGAGCGCGCAGCAGAAAACACCGGCCCGCCGCCAGCCGGGCGTCCGGGCGGCCTCGGCGCCAGCGTCCTGTCGGTCCCTTTCGTCCTTTCCGTCCCTTCCTCCCGCCGCGTCGATCCACGCCCGCGAAAGCGACAACGCGATCGCAAGCAGCACGCAGACATAGATCTGGGCGAGGCAGGCGTGACCCATCGCGAAAAGGCGGCCGACGCTGGTCTCGATGGCGTCGATGTGCAGGTGGTCGAGCAGCACGCGCAGACCGCCGAGCAGCGCCTGGGCAAAAACGAGAGCGACGGCGAGATACCCGAGCCGGCGCAACCACGGACGCGCTTCCCTGCGCCAGAGCCAGAGGGCGAGGGCGAGGGTGATGAGCGACATCAATCCCGCGCTCAGGCGGTGCGAGTGCTCGGCGAACATCGCCACGTCGCTGAGCCATCCGGCGGGGTTGAGCGAGCCGTTGGAAAGCGGCCAGTCGGGGAAAATCATGCCGGCCCCGATGCTGGTGGTGAACGCCCCGAGCAGCACGAGGACGAAGACCTGGAAACCGCCGATCGCGGCAAACCACGCCAGCCCGGGCTGGTAGCCGGCAGTGCGGCGGCCAGTGCCGTCGGACGCGGTCACGGGAAGGCTCGCGCCTCGGGAAAGCGGCGCGGACGGGTCGTGGCGGTGTGTGGTCCTGGTCGGGTCGGTCATGGTCGGCGCCCTCGGCGGGCGCAGGTCGTGGCAGTGGCGAGCAACAGCAGAGCGAGCGCGGGAAGCCGCTTTTGGCAATGCCCTTTGACAATTTTTTGACCCTGGTGGAACGATGGAGGCTGATGATCCAGGAATTTTTCAAAGGAGCGGCGGCATGGCTGGCCGTCGTCATGCTGGTGTCGTTCCCGGCCGGTTGCACGCGGCAGGAGGCGGCGCGGCAGCCTGCGGCCGCACCGGGGGAAAAACGGTTTCCGGTAAAAGGGCAGGTGGTGTCGGTGGACCGCGAACGGGGCACCCTGCTGGTGGATCACGAGGAGATTCCCGGTTACATGCCGGCGATGGCGATGGAGTTTGCCGTCTCGCCGGGCGATCTGGCCAATGCGACCGAAGGACGGCGTTTGCAGGCCGAACTGGTGGAAGAGGACGCGGCGCCGGGCGAGGCGGGAGCCGCGCCGGTGCTGCGGCTGGAAAAGGTGTGGTACGTTGACGAGGTGGCGGATGCCCGCGTCGCCGCCGCGGCGGATGCGTTGCGCCAGGACACTTCGATCCGCGGGCGGGGTGCGTACCGCGAAATCGGGGAAAACCTGCCGGGTTTCACGCTCTACAACCAGAAAGGCGAGGCGGTGTCGGCCGACCGGTTTCGCGGCAAGAAGATCGTGCTCAACTTCATCTACACGCGCTGTCCGATCGACACGATGTGCCCGGCCTCGACCCGCAACATGAAAACCGTGCAGGAAAAGGCGAAGGCGGCCGGCGTGACGAATCTCGAGCTGATTTCCATTTCGTTTGATCCCGAACACGACACCCCCGGCGTGCTTCGCGACTACGCCGAGGCGCACGGGATCGATACGGGGAATTTTTCGCTGCTCACCGGACCGGAGCGCGCCATCAAGGATCTGTTGCGGCAGTTCGGGGTGATCGCATCGGAGCGCGACGGGCCGATCATCAAACACTCGTTGTCCACGCTGCTGATCAACGAGCAGGGGCGGATCGTCTGGCGCGCCGACGGCAGCGGCTGGAATCCGGACGATTTTGTGCAGCGGCTCAAGGGAGGAGCGTGAGATGGCAGCCGAAACCGGATCACGGGCCGGAAGACCGTCTCCTGTCGCGGGCGATCGACAGGACCGGCAGGAAAAACCCGCGCCCCGCCGTGGAGCGGAGGCCCCCCCCGGGGGGGGGGACCGCCGGCGGCGCGAGTGGCGGCAGGTCGCCTGGATCACGGCAGGAGCGATCGCGTTGTATTTCGTGGCCCGCTGGCTGCCGACAGGGACCAACCTGAGCCATGCGGATTTTGCGGCCGGCAGCCGGCCGGGAGAAGGCGGCGTCAGCGCGCTCGATCTGTGCGATCCGGCGAATCCGCAATTTTTGCCGGTCATGGCGGTGCGCTCTCCGGTGAGCACGACGCTGCGCAGCGACGGACCGGCGGTGGCCGGAAAGGAAAGCCGGTTTGTGCTTTCGCTGACGACGGCGAGCGGCAAACCGATCGGACCGGACGATCTTTTCCTGGTGCACACGCAAAAGCTGCACCTCATGATCGTGGACCCGACGCTGGAGGATTACCGGCACCTCCATCCGGAGCCGGGCGAACGGGAGGGGGAATGGGTTTTCCGGATGACACCGCAGCGGGGCGGGGATTATCGGCTGTTTGCCGATTTTATGCCCGTGGCGACGGGCCGCGGGCTGTACGCGATGGCGGAGTTTGCGGCGGCGAGCGGCGCAGCTGATGCTGGCGCGGAAGGCGAAGCGGGCGGGGAGTCCGCGTCCCTTTTCCGGAGCGGGCGATTGGCAGAAAAAGCCCGCGGCACGGGCGCCACGGTGGTGGTGCGCGACGGATACCGGTTCGAACTGTCCGCGTCGGCGCAACCGGTGCGGGCCGGGCAGCAGGCGGAGCTGGCGTTTGCGGTGACGCGCGAGGGCGGGGGGGCCGTGCCGCTGGAGCCGGTGATGGATGCCTATGCGCACCTGGTGGCGTTTGACGAGGCGCGGAGCGGATTTGCGCATCTGCACCCGCAGGAGGCCGATTTGTCGAAAAAACCGGATGCGGAGCATCCTCGCCTGACGTTTGCCGTCACCATTCCGCAAGCCGGCCGTTATGTGGTCTGGGCGCAGGTGGATCTCGCCGGAGCCGAAACCTTCGTGCCGTTTCCCCTCGAGGTGGCGCCGTGAGGCGCGGCTTGCGAAGACACGGGAGGGGACTGCTACCAGCCGTCCTTCTTGAGTTCTTCGGAGGTGGCGTATTCGGCGACCATGATCTTGCCGCGGTAGATGCGCAGCCAGATGCCGTCGAGTTCGTCGGCAGTGCCGCGTTTGTTGGTGTCGGCATAATACCAGTCGGCGCGCAGCTTGCGGCTGAGGAGGGTAATGGTCTCGGTCTTGAGATCGATTTTGGATTTCCTCTGGATGTAGTCGGCGGTGAGATTGCCGGACCGCTCTTTTTTGCGACGGTTGCCGGTGACCTTGCTCCCCACGGCGTAGCGGTAGTTGTCCTCCTTGTAGATGCGATATTCGATCTCGAGACCGGTCAGGTTGACCATGGATTCGTTGAAAAGGCTGATGACATAACCCGCCTCCTCTTCCTTGTAACTGACGGCCGTGCCTTTGGTTTTTTCGGTGGTGTCCTTGAACTTGCTGACGTTGATGCGCAGACGGCCGGCGGCGGCCATGATCTGCGCGTCGAGCCAGTCGGCGATGTAGTCGCGGTCGGTTTTGGAAAGGGTGTTGAGCGGGAGAGTGAAGGTGCGTCCGTCGGTGCGGCGGACTTTGGCTTCCTTGTCGTCGGCATCGAGCAGTTCGGCCTCCATGGAGCGGCCTTGCGTATCGGTAAAGGTTCTCGGATCGGCCTGGGCAGTGAAGGCGGCAAGGGCGGCGATGAACGGGGTAAGGGTACGGAGCAAGGTATGGGATACGTGAGGGATCATGACGCTAATCGATATACCAGGTTGAGGATTGAAGCGGAAGTCCGAATTTTGACGATTTGCCGTTTTCTCATGCACTCTTCTGGCCGGGCCAAAACCGTAAACATCCCGTGAGCGACGATGCTGCGACTCTGGCGTCTCCCGGCGGCATCGAGCCGGGTTTGCAGGCTGACCAGCGGCTGGTGGATCGCGCCTGGCTGCGGATCGGGATCGGCCTGGCGGTGACGGGGCAGGCGATGGTGTTCAGTCTGGGGGTCAATATTACGGCCGCCGAGGGCGCCGGCTATTGGGTGGTGCATGGCGGATTGATGGCGAGTGCGTTGCTGGTGCTGGTGTTTCTCGGCGGCGATCTGGCGGGCTCCGCATGGGCGGCGATCCGTGAACGGCGGGTGAGCGTGGATCTGCTGTTTCTGGTGACGTTGCTGGGGGCGCTGGGTGGTTCGCTGGTAAGTACATTAACACGCACCGGACCGGTTTATTACGAAGTGGTGGCGATTCTGGTCGTCGTGCATACGACGGGAAAGATGCTGGGGGCGCGGAGTCGCGTGGCCGCGCTTGCAGGCGTGGAGGCGATGCGGCGCCGTTACGACCGGTGCCGGGTGCTGGGGGGCGATGGTACGGTGCGCGACATCGCGGTGCGGGACGTGACCGCGGAGGATCGCGTGGTAGTGGAGCCGGGAGACGAAATCTGTGTGGACGGCGAAATCCTGGTGGGTTGCGGCTACGTGGAGGAAACCGCCCTGACCGGCGAATGGCGACCGGTGTCGCGCGGGCCGGGGGAGCGAGTCATGGCCGGGACACGGTCGGTGGACGGGCGACTGGTGATCCGGCCGGGCGGCGAAGGAGACGGAAGAGAGGGCGAGGGAGAGAGCGGGGGAGGGGGAAACCGGGGGGTCGGGAGACGGAAGATCGACGCGATTTTCGATGCGGTGGCGCAGGCCCGGCTGGCGCCGTCGCGCTGGCAGCGGCAGGCGGACCGGCTGATGGCGTGGTTTTTGCCACTGGTCGTCAGCGTCAGCCTCGGGACGTTTGTCGTCTGGTGGTGGATACTGGAGGCGGGCTGGGACCGGGCGCTGTTCAACGCGATGGCGGTGCTGCTGGTGGCGTGTCCGTGCGCGATGGGCCTGGCGACACCGGTGGCGGTGTGGGGCGGGCTGGCCCGGCTGGCATCGTTTGGCGTGGTGGCGCGCAGCGGGGATTTTCTCGATGCGCTGGCACGCGTGGACACCGTCTGTTTCGACAAGACCGGGACGCTTTCCGAATCGCGCGTGAGCGTGCTCGAGTGGCGCTTCGCGGACGCATGGAGCGAAGAGGAGCGCCGGGCGTGGCTGCGCGCAGCCGTGGCCGCGGCGGAGCGCCGTGTGGAGCATCCGGTGGCGCGGGCGCTGGCGGAGGCAGGGGGGGCGCCGACAGGAGGCGTGCGCGTCAGCCGCGTGACGCCCGTGCCCGGCCGGGGTCTGGTGGCGGAAGTGGTTTCCGCGGACGGCGCAGGAGCGCGTACACGCGAGCTTCGCATCGGCGAGCGCTCTCTGGGCGGAGCCGATGCGAGCGCTGACGACGACGGCAGCGATCCGGCGGGCAAGCGGATCCATGTATTCGTTGACGGCCTACATGCCGCCTGCGTCACGCTGGGAGAAACGTGGCGCGAGGGGCTGACGGCGACGCTGGCGGCGCTGCGCGAGGCCGGTGTCATCGTGGAGGTGCTGACCGGCGATCCGCATCCACCGCCGGATTTGCAGGCGGCAGGCGTGACGGTGCGCGGCGGCCTGTCGCCGGAGGAAAAGGTGGCGCGGGTGCAGGCATTGCGCGCGGAGGGACGCACGGTGCTGTTTGCCGGCGACGGCGTGAACGACGCGGCGGCGATGAGCGCGGCCCAGGCCTCCATCGCGATGGGCGGCGGCAGCGAACTGGCGCGCGTGTCGGCGATGGCGGTGTTTGCGGGCGACGAGTTGCGCTGGCTGCCGGATGCCATGCGGATGGCCCGGGCGGTGGCGGGCGGGGTGCGCGGCAATCTGCTGTTTGCCGCTTCGTACAATATCATCGGCATGGCGCTCGCGGCGGGCGGCGTGCTGCATCCGGTGGTGGCGGCGCTGCTGATGGTGGTTTCGAGTGTGTGGGTGAGCGGGCGAGCGCTGCGCAGTTCGCGGAGCAGGGAGCGATCGTCAGGCGCGGAAGGGCAAAAATCGAAAACGGCGGTTGATCCTGACTCGCAGGGCCTTTGAGTGCGATGATGCACTCATTTATCAACTGGTTGAGCGACTGGGTCGTAAAGCAGGGCGTTTCGCAGGAAATTGCGGAACTGATCGTGCGTGGCTGCCTGTTTCTGGTGGTTCTGGTGGCGGGGTATATTGCTCTGGTCATCGTGCGTGCCACGGTTGTGCGAACGATCCGGAAGGTCCTGATCGCGACGAAAGCGAAGTGGGACGACAAACTGATCGAGGCCGGGGTGCTGGCCCGGGCGTCGCACATCGCGCCGATGATTGTCATCAAGTGGCTGGGCACGATCGTTCTTCTCGGCAACGACCAGGCGCTGGTCTGGCTGGATACGTTCCTGAAGGCTTATCTGCTGATCATCATCATGGCGGTGTTGAGCGCGTTCATCAACGCCGCCCAGGCCATCCTCGCATCGACCCGGGCGGGCGCAAACATGCCGCTGAAAGGATTTTCGCAGGCGATCAAACTCGTGATTTTCCTGATCGGCGGCATCCTGCTTCTCTCGATCCTGCTGGGACGTTCGCCCTTGTTTTTCTTTTCCGGCCTTACCGCGCTGACCGCCGTCCTCATGCTGGTCTTCAAGGATTCCATCCTCGGCTTCGTCGCCGGCATCCAGATTTCCGTCAACCAGATGGTGCGCATCGGCGACTGGATCGAGATGCCGAAACAGGGCGCCGACGGCGACGTGATCGACGTGTCCCTCACCACCGTGAAGGTGCAGAACTGGGACAAGACCATCTCCACGATCCCGACCTACGCCCTCATTTCGGAATCGTTCAAAAACTGGCGCGGCATGTCGGAATCGGGCGGACGCCGCATCAAGCGTTCGATTTACGTGGACATGCAGACGGTGCGGTTCGCCGACGAGCCGATGCTGGAAAGCTGGCAAAAAATCCGCCTGCTCAGGCCGTATCTGACCGCGCGGCTGGCCGAGATTGCCGAGGAGAACAAGGAGCGCGGCGAGGATCTCGGCATCCTGGGCAACGGACGTCGTCTGACGAACATCGGCACCTTCCGCGCCTACTGCGTGGCCTACCTGCGGGCGAGCCCGCACATCCACCAGACGATGACCTTCCTTGTGCGTCATCTGCAACCGACCGAGCACGGATTGCCGATCGAGCTGTATGTATTCACGAGCGACACACGCTGGGCGGTTTACGAGGGCGTGCAGGCCGACGTGTTCGACCACCTGCTCGCGATCATGCCGCAATTCGGTCTGCGCGTGTTCCAGACGCCGAGCGGCAACGACCTGCACGATGTCATGCAGGCGCTGGCCAAGCCGAAGGAAGTGAGCCATAGCCCCGAAGCGTCACGGCAGGGCGGGTGAGTTTCGGTCAAACCTGAATAGCCACAAAAAGCACAAAGAGACTCTCTGCCCGTCGAGAGTTTTCCGTGCGCTTATAAGCGCGATGGAGAGTTCCTATGCGCGGCGCATTTTTTCGTGCTTTTTGTGGCCATTATTGACTGTCTCGCGCCGGCTTTCCGGTCCTTACCGGAAATCCACCAGCTCGACGTCGAAGATCAGCGTGGCGCGCGGCTCGATCTTGCCGCGGATGCCTTTCTCTCCGTACGCGAGCCAGAAAGGGACGATGAGCGTGCGCCGTTCGCCCTTCTTCATGGAGAGCACGGCTTCGTCCCAGCCGGCAATCACCCGGCCCATGCCCGCCTGAAAATTGAACGGCCCGCCGTGCTCCGCCGAGGAGTCGAACGGCGTGCCGTCGACGAGCCGGCCGGTGTAGTTGACCGTGGCGACCTGACCGCGTTTCGGCATGGCCTCGCCAACGCCGGGTTTTTGTACGATGTAGCGCAGCCCGCTCTCCGTCACGACGACCTTGTCCGCGGCAAACTGCTGTCCGATCACCTTGGCATCGTGTGTCGGCAACTCGCGGGCCTCGTCGGCCAGCGCCTGCCGCATGGCCGCATTGATCGGCACGCCCGGGTGCTTGCGGGCGGCGATTCCCGTGCGCACGACGATGCCGATCGCCAGCAGGATGAAACCCAGCAGCAGGACGTAGAGAAAGCTGCGCATGGTGCAGGAGAGGAGGTCGTGGTCAGCTCAGGTAGGAGCAGATATACTCGGTGATGCCCTCTTTCACTTCGATGGTGAAACCCGAGTGGGCGGGCACATCGAAGTGGCTGCCCGCGGCGTACTCGTTGGTGACGATCTCGCGATCGAGCGTCACCCGGCAGGAGCCGGCGACGATTTCCATGCGTTCGGCGGCGGATGTGCCGAAATGGTACGAGCCGGGACGGATGAGCCCGAGGGTCTTCCGGGTGCCGTCGGGGAACGCCACAATATGGCTGACGACATTGCCGTCGAAATAAACATTGGCTTTGGCTGTCACAGTGACGCCGGTGAATTGAATCGGGAAGGAAGACATGATCGGAAGAGCACGCTGAGCCTTCCCGGGCCGGAGCGGAAGACGGAAAACAGGAGAAAACGGAACTTCCGCCAACGGCAAACTTGCACCGGACAACGCCCGCGCCTCACAATCCCGCCACTTTTTACATATGAGCACACTCTCCAGGATTCAGGCTGCCGGCCAGGCCGGCCACCTTTTGCCGTCCACCGTTGAAAATCTGGCCTCCTGGCTCGCCGTCTCGCTCCCCGCCTGGGCCGTGGCGAGCATCGACGAACTCGTGACAAAGGAAGCCTGGGCCGAGCTCAACGACCGCTTCTATCGTGACATGGCCTTCGGCACCGGCGGCATGCGCGGCCGCACCATCGGCGTCGTCACCGCCGCGGCCGAGACCGGCACGCCCGACGCCCGGGGTACACCCGAACACGCCGCCATCGGCAGCAACATCCTCAACGATTTCACGCTGATCCGCGCCACCGTCGGCCTCTTCCGTTACACGAAAAACTACCTCGCCGGCTCCGGCCGCGCCGCCACCGCGCCGAAACTCGTCATCGCCCACGATGTGCGCCACTTCTCGCGTCACTTTTGCGAACTCGCGGCCTCGACCTGGACGCGGCTCGGCGGCGAGGCCCTCATCTTCGATGGCCCCCGCTCCACGCCGCAGCTCAGCTTTTCGGTCCGCAAGTACGGCGCCCACGCCGGCGTCGTCATCACCGCGAGCCACAATCCGCCCCACGACAACGGCTTCAAGGCCTACTTCGAGGACGGCGCCCAAGTCGTGCCGCCCCACGACGCCGGTATCGTCAGCGAGGTCAATGCCGTGCCGCTCGCCGAACTCGGCGTGTACCTCGAAAAGGATCTCGCCAAGGTCACCACCCTCGGCGCCGATGCCGACGCCGCCTATCACGCCGTCGCCGCGCAGGCGGTGATCGACACGGAGGCCGTCCGCAAGGCGAAGCTCGCGCTCGTCTTCACCAACATCCACGGCACCGGCGCTGTCGCCTCTGTGCCGCTGCTCGAGGCCGCCGGCTGCGAGGTGCATACCGTGCCCGAACAACTCGCCCCCGACGGACGTTTCCCGACCGTCAAGTCGCCCAACCCGGAGAACGCCGAGGCGCTCTCCATGGCCGTCGCCCTCGCGGAGAAGGACGGTATCGACCTCGTCATGGCGACCGATCCCGACGCCGACCGCGTCGGCTGCGCCGTGCGTGGCAAGGACGGCAAGATGCACCTGCTCTCCGGCAACCAGGTCGGCGCGCTCCTCACCGAGTATCGTCTCAACAAATACAAGGAACTCGGCTGGATCCCGCAAAACGGCTCCGACCGCGTGGCCGTCATCAAGACGTTTGTGACGACCTCCATGCAGGACGCCATCGGCCATGCCCACGGCGTCAAGGTCATCAACACCCTGACCGGCTTCAAGTGGATCGCGGCCAAAATCCGTGGCTACGAGGAACAGCTTGTCACCGCGCTGAAAAAGGCAGGCGACACCGCCTTCGACTACGACGCCACGCCGTTTACGGAACGCGCAAAGCTGCTCCAGGAGCACAGCACCTTTTACGCGTTCGGCTGCGAGGAGAGCTACGGTTACCTCGCCAACGACGCCGTACGCGACAAGGATGCCAACAGCGCCACACTCATGGTCGCCGAGCTTGCCGCCACGCTCAAGCTGCAGGGGATCACCGTGCCGGAGTACCTCGACAGCCTGTATCTGAAATACGGCTTCTTCCTCGAAGGCGTGATCAACATCTACTACGAAGGCGCGAGCGGCGCGGCAAAAATCAAGCGCATCCTCGACACCTACCGTTCGTCGCCTCCGAAGGCGTTCGGCGACGTGGCGGTGACGAAATTCCAGGACTTCGGCCGGGAAGTCATCAAGGACGCCGACGACGAGGCGATTCCGCAGCAGGACCTCTACATCGTGTCGTTGGCCAACGGATACAGTTTCGCCGCCCGCGGCAGCGGCACCGAGCCGAAGATGAAGTTTTACCTTTTCGCCCACGCGAAGGTGTCCGACGTCGGCGCGCTGGAAAAGGTAAAGGCCGACGTGAAAGCCGAACTCGACCGCGTAAAGGCCCTCATCGAGGCCGACGCCAAGCAGCGCGCCGAAGGGTGAAGTTTTGCACCCATCCGCCGGTACGTAACCGTTCGCAGCTACAGGGTGCGGGCTGGCCAAACAGATACGCCGGTACCGGCGGCATGGTTTCCGATGTGACGGTGACCTGCACCGGATGCCGGTTTTATTCCGGAACTCCGACAACAAAGATCTGTGCGTATTCGTTCTCCGGTGATTCGGGATCGCGAATTTTCCTCTGAAAGGCGATCTGCCGGCCATCGGGCGACAAGACGCAGGCGAATCCGAGCGGAGCGTCGGCCCCGGCGCGCTTCGGAGCAAGACGAGTGACGCCTCCGGTTGTGGCATCGATCAGGCAAACGCTGCCGTCGATGACGGCCGCAAGGCGGCGTCCGTCAGGGCTCCAGGAAAACGCGGACGAAACACCTTCGCGGAAATCGGGTGGAGCGATCCGGGTGAGCTGGCGGGGCAAACCTCCGCGAGGTGAGGCCAGCCAGAACTGGATGATGCCGGTGTCGTCGCACATGAGGAACGCAATATGTTCGCCGTCAGGGGAACTGCGTGGCCAGTGCCGTGGCGTGGTGGCAACGCCTGGGTGCAGATGGTGATCGGTAAACGTGATTCGCCTTTGTACGACGCCGGCCGGCAGACCGGGGCGGGTGGTCGCCGTGCCTTCGAGCGGCAAGGCGGGATTCGCGGCGCGGGTGAGACCCGCGGGATTTTCCGGAAGATCGAGAACGAAGACCTCGGCATGTTCATGGCCGCCGGGCGCGACGACTTGCCCGAGGAAGGCGACCGCCTTTCGCTGGCGCGTGCCGTCGCCACGGCGGTAGCCATCGACACCGATCCAGGCATCCTCGATGGCGCGATTGATCTCGTCGGAACCGGGACGCGGATGAGCGACGGTGTGGCTGACGATGACGGAAAACCGGTCGGCATCGAGGTTGCGCGGATGGTTGCGGTTGACGCGAACGAGACCGTCGGGTCCGGCGAGGGTGGCGGGGATGGAAATACCGATGTTGCGCTGGTCGGGATCATGCTCCGGCGGGCGAGCGGATGCCGGGAGGGCATCGAGCGAAGCGAGAAGATTATCGTTGCAGGTAAAACTCACCCACTGCCCGTCGCCGCTGAACGTATGCGCATGCGAGCCGCCACGGAGAGCGCCGGGAGTGAAGGGGGGAGCATGATTGAGCGCTTCGAGCGGGGACGCCAGCGGCGGGAGGACCGGGGATTCACGCAATTCCAGGATCACACCGCGGCGACGCGAAAACGCATAGGTCCAGTCGGGCGTTTCCGGCTCGGGTCCCTGGATAAAGACAAGACGCGGCCGGGCCGGATCGGGGTTGGCGGGGCTCCAGGTGACGACGCCGCAATGCGAACCGGCGGGAGCGGCGTAGAGGATTTCGACCCGGCCGGATATCGTATTGACACGTTCGATACGACTTCCGGTGAACGCACCGGAAGCCGGACGCACATCATAAGCAATCCATTGTCCGTCGGGCGACCACACGGCGATATTGGTGAGGATGTGATCACAGGGTGAATGTGTGACCTGATACTCCGGAGTACCGGCCATGGTTATGGCAAGGGCGGGGAAACCCGGCAGGCAGGGAATCCTGCATCGGACCATTCGCCAAAAATGGCGCATGAAATCGTGGGGAAGATGGCGAAATCTCACACGGTTTCTCCGTGAGGGAAAATGATGAGGGCTGTCCACTATTGGGGCCACAGGAAGGAGATGGTCCCGGGCCAGGGATCCAGGTTTTCCAGTGCAACCGCTTTTACATGGCCATCCGCAAAAAGAATATTGCAAAGACCGGCTCCCGCGGCGGGGTCCTGGTCGCGGCGATGATTGGCAGAAGGTCCGTACAATTGATCGGGATATGGCGCGGTATTATTCAGTTCGAACCCTTTGAATGCGCTGGACGCATCGCCGGGGCGTGAGCCGCCGCCGGGAAAGCGATCGGCCACAAGCACGGTGCGGGACGGTGCGGTTATGCTGCCCGCAGCAATGCCGGTGAGATTGTACCCGTTGGTATTTTTGGTAACGATGGCGAGGTTTGCTCCGTAACCCCCGACGGAAGAGTAGCCGCCGTTATAGGAACTTGTCGGAACAGACGCGCAGTGGAAGACAGCCTGATTGTCGCATTTGTCTCTCACGGAAACGATCTGTCCATTACCGGCATCGAGGTGAACGACCGGAGATCCCAGATCCATATAGTAGCCGATGCGGTAGTGCCAGCGTAGCCGGCCCTGGTTTCCATTGGGGGGAATACTCCCTCCGGGGCCGTTGCCGGGATAGCGGTCCTTGTTGTCCTGGAGGAAAAGCGAAAAACCCTGACCGATTGCGCGAAGATTGGCGGTGCATTGGGTTCGTTTTGCGGCAATGCGAACGGAAGTAACGACCGGAATCGTGATGCCGGCGAGGATGCCGATGATGGCAATCACGACAAGCAACTCGACGAGAGTAAATCCCGTCCGGAGCGGTAGCGCGGCGCGAGGATGCGGGCCGGCGAAGCGGGTTCGGTGATGGAGGCGGGTATGCATGGGATACGAGTGTTTTTTTATTCGAGCGAAGCGGAGGTCTGGTTCCAGACCGTGAGGTTGGTCAGGTCACGTGGGCGGGGCCTGAGCAGGAGCGAGAGAGGGAGAGCTACGGCGAGGGCGATGAGATTGCCGAGAATGGAGATATAGTAAGGCGGGATGCGAACGCTGATGCAGGCGGGCAGTTGCCCGGCATTGCCGAGCATCACCCAGAGCATGAAGGCGAGAGCAACGATAACGCCTGTCCAGATCGCGGCGGTATCCACGCGGCGGGTGAACATGCCGGCAATGAAGATGGCGGGGACGCCGATGGTGATAAGCGTGCCGGCCGCGAGCATGAAATCGGCAAGCGTAACGACATCCAGGGTATGGATGAGGAGGGCGCCGGCGATCATGAGGAGGGAGACGGCAAGGGAGATGAGCTTGCCGAGGCGAAGGCGACGACGGTCGCTCGCGCCGGGGTTGATGTACTTGCGGTAAATGTCATCCACGGCGACCATGCTGGAGACATTGATGCAGGCGCTGAGCGTTGACATGGCGGCAGCCAGGGCTCCCGCGATGACCAGGCCGACGATACCGGCCGGCAGGTAGTGCATGATGAAGTGGGGCATGATGCGTTCGGCCTTGTGGAGTCCGCCGAGAATACCTTCTGCGACCGGGTCGGGCGTGTGGAGAAAATAGACGTAGAGGCAGACGCCGAGGAACTGGAAGAGCCCCCAGATGGGCAGACAGCCAAGACCGAGAATGTACATGGACTTGCGGGCGTCATGAGCGGTGCGGGCGGAGCACCAGCGTTGAACGGTGGACTGATCGAACTGGAGGTTGAGGTATTGCATCAGGCCAACGAGGAAAACCATGAGGACGGTCTTTTCGCCGAAACCTCCGAACCATTTCGTCGGGACAAGCTGGCCGGTAACGGTATCGAGGTCGTAAAAGGAAAACTTGTGGTGGGCGATGCCTTCGCTGAACACGCCGGGCAAGCCGCCGGGCGTGTGGGCGATCGCAACGGCGATGCAGGCGAAGGCCCCGACGAGAAGGACGATGGCCTGGATGACGTCGGTCCAGATGACGGCATTGAGACCTCCCTTGACCGTATAGATGGCGGTTACACCGACGACGAGGAGCAGGGAACCGGTGAACCCCCATCCGGTGATTTCACCGACGAGAAGGGAGAGCAGGTAGGCAATCATGCTGGTGCGCAGCACCTGGGTGGTGATAAAAACGACGGAGGCGTAGGCAGAGATGGAGCCGCCGAAACGGAGGGCGAGATACTGGTAGGCCGAGGTAAGGGTGCCTCTGCGGAAGAAGGGCACCAGCAGCCAGGCCGCGAGCAGGGTGACGACGGGGAAGGCAAAGTTGGGGATGAAACGATACCAGGCCGTTTTGAAGGCATCGGCAGGGGTGGCCATGAAGGTCACGGAACTGATGACCGAGCCGATAAAACTGAT
Organism: Opitutaceae bacterium TAV5; assembly: GCA_000242935.3. Taxonomy (NCBI): domain Bacteria; kingdom Pseudomonadati; phylum Verrucomicrobiota; class Opitutia; order Opitutales; family Opitutaceae; species Opitutaceae bacterium TAV5. Next base: position 6,143,186 of record CP007053.1, on the reverse strand, counting down.
GCCGATGACGAGTCCCGAAAACGATTTGCCGCCGAGAAAATATTGCTCGGTGGATTTGTTTTTTCGCCCGACCCAGAGACCGATGGCGATCTGGCTGATGAAGTAGAGGGCGAGGACAAGGAGATCGGTGAAGGAAAGTCTCATGAGAGGCAGCGAAAGGGGGCAGCAGCGCGAGCGGATGCGGGGTGGCAGGGAATGGTTCAGTAAACGAGGTCGCGGAAATTTTTGACGCGATGAAACGTGACGAGATTTCCGTTGTGAGCGGACTGGGCCCGTTCGTCACCGCTGCGGGCGAGAATGACGAGGTCGTTGCCGTCGATGTCCATCGAGGCGTAGTGACGGGAGCCCTTGTTGCCGGGTCCGATCGCGACGAGGCCGGCGAAGCACCAGTCGACCATGTTTTTCGAGAAGTGAAGGACGAGCCGCTGGCGTTCGTTGTTGGGGAGATCGTAACGGTCGGGATCCATGGCTTCGAGGCGGACCATGGAGTCGGTGGCCTGGGTGCCGAGGAGCCAGTAGAGTCTGGTGTTGTCGTCGTAGAGGATGTGAAAACGCATCTGACCGCCGGGGAAGGGAAGAAAGAGGAGGGTTTTCCCGGAGGGGGCCTTCTGGAGCGAGGTGGTCATGGTGCCATCGTCGTTTTCGATGACTTTGGCGAGAGCCGCGTACCCTGTGCTGCCGGTGTGGGTACGCATGAAAAGGTGGAAGGTTTTCCCGGCGGGGTCGTACCAGTAGTGATCGGGGTCGGTAATCTGGACGACGTTGGTTTCGAGCCATCCCATGGGATGCATGGGACGGCGGGGAGCAAGTTGGTGGGCGGTGGGAAATGTCTGTGCGAAGAAGGGGATGCCGAAAAGATCGGTTTGGGGATCGTTCTCCCGGTAGCCGGGGACGAGATCGGCGAAGACGAGTTCGCTGGCGAAGGTCCAGCTTTCTCGCCGGGTGAGATCGTCGGCTTCACGCGCGCGCATCAGCACGGGGGCGAGCATGCCGACGCCCCAGCCCTTGATTTCGCGGGATGTGGAGCGTTCCATGACGAGGTATACGTTGCCATTGGTGTGCCAGACATTGGCGGCGGTCTGGTGCCAGGACTGGCCATCGGTCAACGGAACCGGTTCGCTCCATGTGAGTCCGTCGTCGTCGGAGCGCATGATCATGAGGTCACCGTCGTGGCCGAGGTAATACAGGATTCTGCCAGCCTGGAAGAGACGACCGTGGGTGATGCCGCCGGTGGCGCGAAGCGTCCAGGTGACGCCTCCGTCGTCGGAGGTCTTGATGCGAGCCCAGGGGTTGCCGAGTTTTTTCCACTGGCCGGCGCGTTCGCTCGCGGCGACAAGGCGACCGCCGGAGAGACGGAGAATGCCTGGCGTGTAGAGCGGGATCGTTGCCGGGTCGGGCGACTCGTCGAAGACAACATGGTCCTGTGCGAGCGCCCGGATCGGGGCGCCGGCGAAGGAGGCGGCATGCACGAATGGCGGCACGGAGATCAGCAGGGCAAGGGAGAGGACGGGAAAACAAAACGGCAGGCAGGAGTGCATGGATCGAGAGGAGCGAAAATCGGGGAAGGGGCGGTGCAGGATGGACAGCGGAGGCTTAACGGGTTCCGGCGGGCCGGTCGCGGTAACGAATCCGGATTTGCTCTGCCGTGAGGACCTGACGGTAGAGGCGAGGCTGGAGAATGATGCCGTCGAGACGGCGTTGTTTATAAAAGTTGCCCAAAGCGAGGGTCTGGAGCTGGTCGCTGGAGGAAACGGTTCCGGTGGTGCGAAGGCTGATGTCACCGTTGAGATAGAACGTGCCGGCGCTGGCGTTGCGAGTGTAGGCGAGGAAGTGCCAGGTATCGGGGGCCGCTGTGGCGCTGAAACCGGAAAGCGCTTTCCATTTGCCGGCGTTTTGTTCGGTAACACTGAACTTTCCACCTTGCACGCGGATGACGAGACGCCGGGTGTCGGCTTGGCCGGCGGTGGAAAAATCGGCAAGGGTAACGGGAGCGTTTCGACTGTAGTCCGTTCTGAGCAGGGCGGGTGTGTCGTTGAGGCGGACCCAGAAGGTGAGTGTCCAGGCGTCTCCGACGGGCGCAGGGAGATGCAGATCAGGGCAGACGGTTTGAGGGGAGAGTGTGATTCGCTCGATCTGGTCTCCGGAAGCCTCGGGCATAATGACAGGAGACTTCGCAAGGACGAGCGCTATCGGCGACGGGAGAGTCGCGTCCGTGTCTTGCGCATGGAGGGACGGTGCAGCGACAAGAAGAAACAGAATGGCGGTGAACAGGCGGCGGCGGGAGGGCATGGAAGGTGAAGGGGACGGGATACCGGTCAAGGATTGGCGGAGCAGACGGGAACAATGTTGGCAAAAGGGGAGGAAATGCCGAGTCGTTCTTCCCAGCGAGCCACATCGACGTGGAAGGCGCGGAGTTTTTCGATGTCGGCAGCTTCCATATTGTTTTCTGCAAGGCGGGAAACCGTGGTCATGGGGAATCCATTGAGGCGGAGCCAGGTTTTGACCGAGTGCGGGTAGCGAGTATCTACGGCTGGACTACTTTCAACGAGAAAGGCTTGCAGTTCGCGAGCGACATCGGGCTGGGCCTGGTAATGTCGGCAAAGCCAGGCGTAGAGGTGCGGGATGGCATTGGCACCGACGCCGCTGAAGCCGTGCCCGCCAGCCTGGAGGCTGGCGAGAAGAGTCGCTGTGTTGGCGTTGTAAAAACGGAGTGGCGAACCGGCGAGAGCGGCGAGCTTGGCCTTGATCTGTGGAAGGTTGCAGCAGGTGTCCTTGGTGAAGTGGAAGCGTTCTGTCCCTGCTGCCCAGCCAACGAGGCGTGGCGAGAGGAGGCGCTTGTAGGGGATGGGGCATTCGTAGATGCCAAGAGAAAGATCGGATCGTACCCGGTCGAGCGTGGCTTCGATATTGGCGAGCCAGGTGTCATCGGTGTCGGTTTCCTCGCCGAACTGGTTGCTGAGCAAAATGACGGCCTGGACGCCGGTGTCGGCGAGGCGATTGGCGGCATCGGCGATTTCGGAGGGCGTATTGCCGAACGCGCCCGAAGCGATGACAGGTACGCGTCCGGCAGCGAGAGTGGTGGCGCGACGGGCGAGTTCGAGGCGTTCAGCCGCAGTGAGCTGGAAAATCTCGCTGGAAAGGCAGGCGGCAAAGAGACCTTGGCTGCCCGCGGCGATATACCACTCCACGAGATGGCCGAAAGCGTGCCAGTCGATGCGCTTTTGGTCGTCGAAAGGCGTGAGCATTACGGGCCAGGAGCCGGCGGTGAAAGATGCGACGGTGTGTGAACACCGTGGAGAGGTGATGGCGAGTGCTGCGGGAGCGGTGGTTGGCATAAGGAACAGGACGGGAGGACTGGAGATGGAGAGCCGGCGGTCCTGGAGGGACCCCCTTCACCCCGTATCAGCGGCGGCGGCACATCGCTGTGGCGACGAGACCGAGAATGCCGGCAAGGACGGCACTCGTGGCGGGTTCGGGAACGGCTGTCACGTTGAGGAGGAGAGACGTGCCGGTATGGGTGAAGCTGTAGCTGAAACCGGCGGGCGCACCGGAGGCGACAGTGAGGCTGGTGCCGGTAATCGAAGCGGCTTTGAACAGGGTATAGCTGCCTTCGCCAAAGGCAGAGGAGCTGCCGAGATCGAGGATCGCTCCGGAAGCGAGCACGAGGTCGCCGGTAACGGTGACGATGGAGTCGATGTTGCCGAGGTCGAAGGCGAAGAGGGTGCCGGTGCCGGCATCGAGATTACCATCGACAGAGAGCGCGCCGTCGACATCAAGCCGGCCGCCGGCGGTGTTGATGTTGCCGATGATGCGACCTCTGCTGGTCGTGCTGATGACCTGGCCGGTGGCAAGGGAGAAGCCGGCGTCGCGGGCGCTGACATCGAAGACGGAGTCGTTGTCGATAACGATTTCCTCGCTGTTCGTGATGGAACCTGCGGAACCGAGCGCGAGCGTGCCACCCCTGATGATGGTCTTGCCCGTGTAGGTGTTGGCGCCGGCGAGGCGGAGGGTGTTGCCGCCAATCTTTTTCAGGTCGCCGGAGCCGCGCATGACAGCGTTGATGGAGGCAACGCCGTTGGTGCGGGTGGTGTCGATCTGCGAGGTGTCGAAGGTCACGCCATTGGAGCCGATGATGACGTGGTTGGTCGTGCTGTTGGCGAATCCGGTAATGAAATTGTCGAGACGAGTCTGCAACTGCCCGTCCGTGATGGAGTCGTCGGGCGCCGAAAGTGCGGTGGAGACCACGATGGTGCCGCCGTTGAGATTGAGGATGGCGTTGGCGCCGGTGGAAGCTGCCGCGCGGATATTGGTCGTGATCAACGTGCCGCCATTGAGATTGAAGGTGCCGCCGTTGTTGCTGGCGCTGATTCCGAAGGCCACGCCGGCGTGGGCGATGGTTTCGCCACGAGGATCGCCGATTGCGGTGACAGTGCCGCTGTCAAGATTGAAGGTGGCGGTGCCCCCGCCGGTGGTGGTCGCGCCGATCGCGATACCGAAACCCCGGCTGGTTGTTACCGTGTTCGTGCCGGCGTAACCGGTTGTGACAGTGCCGCCGTTGACGTTGATCACACCGTTTTCGAGCGAGATGCGGGAGCCGTCGGCGGGATCGGTGGAAAGGGTGCCGCCAGGCCCCGTATACAGGGAGCCTGTCCCAAAATTGAGTGTGGTGCCGTCGCGGACAGTGAGGCGACTGTTGGCGGAGTTGTTGCGCAAGAGCGCTCCGGACTTGAGATCGACCGTGCCGCCTCCCGAAAAGACGAGACCAGGACCATCGGAAACAGTTGAACCGGAGACGAGGGCAATCTGGTTGCCATCGCCACCAACCGTCAGTCTGGCGGAGGCGTCGATATTCCAGACGATATGGCCCGTGCCGCCGCCGATCCATGCCCCTCCCGTGATGGCGAGAAGCGTGTAGTCGCTGCCATCGGCAAAATTGAGGGTGTGGGTACGGGCAGTGCTGCTGCCGAAATTGGCCGTGAATTGTTTGATAATCGTACCTGTTCCGTAAAAATTGAGGATAGCATTCTCCGTCGCCGAACCAAACGGCGTGGTCGTACTGCCGAGAGCCTGGGCGGCGGTGCCGTCCCACCAGTGAGCGCCATTGTCCCAGGTTCCGGAGCCGCCGCTGGCTGCGCCGGATGCGGTGCCGTCCGGAGTCCATGTGTAGCTGACGTCGGCGCGGGTGATCAGGCAGATGGCGGAGGTGATCGCGGTCAGCAGAAAAGGAAGGAGTATGGATCTGGTTTTCATGATATGGGTGTGGATCGGGTTGCCTGACCGGGAGAAAGACCCGGGTCCGGCGGGGAATTGCGAAGCCGAGTATGACAGGCGGCGGGCAAAAAATCTTTACCGGATACGGTAATAATTATTTCGTTTTTGCCCAAAATGAGAATGCCGAAAAAACGGGGAGTCTACCGGATGCTGATGACCGTTCGCACCGACTGGGAATATGGACGCAATATGACGCTCGGGGCGCGCCACTATGCGTTTACGACAGGACAAATCGAGGTGGGCAACGGATCACTGCAGGCCGGTGAGTCGCTGGAGGCGGTGGTGCGCCGTCAGGCGATTGACGGAGTCATCGCGGCAGCACAAAGCCGGGAAGAGGAAGAGCAGTTACTGGCCTTGCCGGTGCCGGCAGTGAACGTTTCGAACGTCCTCGGCTCTCCACGGCTGCCGCTCGTGACGCAGGACGACAGGGCGGTGGGCAGACTGGCAGCGGAGCATTTGCTCGCGTGCGGCTGCACGACCTTTGCGTACTGGGAACAGCATGACGCCCGGTTTTCACAGGAGCGGGTTCGCGGTTTCTCCGGGGAGCTGGAGCGGCGGATGCCGGATGTGACCTGCATTGCAGGCGGAGGAAAATCGCTCGCCTTGGAGGAGGGCCCCGTGCTGATCGCCCGCATGCGAAAGTGGCTGAAAAAACTGCCGCCACAGACCGGCGTGTTCGCGGTGCTCGATCCGTTTGCCTTGCACCTGCTGCAAGCCGCGCGCGAAATCGGGAAGCGCGTGCCGGAAGATATCGCAGTGCTCGGCGCGGGGGATGACGAGTTCTGGACGGATTTCGAAAACATCCCGCTCTCCAGCGTGAAACTGCCGGCATGGCAGATCGGGATGGAGGCGGCGAAGTTGCTGGAGAGGCTGATGCACGGCGGCGGAACGCGGTCGAGACAGGCAGGAGAGGCGACTCCGGAATCACCCCTGCAGCAGCATCTGCCGGTCACGGAAGTGGCGGCACGGCGTTCGACGGATGTGCTCTATGCGGAGGACGAGGCAGTGACAAAGGCGGTGGCGTATATTCGTGAACATGCCGCCGAGAACATTTATGTCGAAAACGTGGTGCGGGCATCGGGCATCTCGCGCAGCGGATTGCAGCGGCGGTTTGCGGCGTCGCTGGGACGCTCGCTCCTGGCGGAGATCCAGCGGGAGCGGATCGCGCGAGTGAAGACCTTGCTGCGGACAACCGAGATGAAAATGACCGCAGTCGCCGAAGCCTGCGATTTTCCGAATACGCCGCGCCTGCACGTGCTGTTCCGCCAGCACACGGGTCAAACGCCGGGAGAATACCGGGCGATGTTCCGGAGGCGGTGACGAGCACATGGAATGTATTTCTGAATACGGATGAAACGGCGCCTGATTTTCAGAAGTTGAACCACAAAGACACAGAGCCACAGAGGATTCACAGAGAATAATTCCTTTCTGTGGTTTGTCCTCTGTATCTTTGTGTCTCTGTGGTTAATTTTTCGGTTTTTGCGCAGTGAGCAATCAGCCGTGGCCGGTCGAGGCGCGCAGGGTTTCGATGAGAGAGGCGCGGATCGTCGCGGGCGCGGCGCCGGGTGAGGTCAGCGCCCGGATGAGCTGGCGGCTGGCGAGTTCGGCCAGCTCGGCATGGGAGACGCCGATGCAGGACAGGGGCGGGTCGAAAAACGGCGACATCTGGTAATCACCCACACCGATCACCGCAATGTCGTCGGGGATGCTCAGGCCGTGCTCGCGGATCGCCCGGTACGCGCCCATGGCGAGCGCATCGGAAACCGCGTACAGGCTGTCGCAACGTTGCGACCTGCCGCTGCGGCCGGTCGGTTTTTCGTATGTCTTCAGGTAGCTTTTCATCGCCTCGTAGCCGGCGGCTTCGGAGAGCTGTTCCGCCACCACCTCGACAGCGGGAGTTCCGGTCAGCTCGGCGCTGCGTCGCAGGAAGTTGGCGACACGGCTTTGTGTGATCTGTGTGAGAGGGCTGCCATGAAGCACGGCGTGCCGCGAACGTCGTGTGCCGGCGAATACTTCTGCCGGGCGACTGCCGCAGGTGTCCGGCTCGATCACCGAGGTGCAGCCGGGCACGGCGCGGTTGACGAGGACGGCAGGGAAGGGGAGCGGCGTACGCGCGAGGAACAGGTCATCCTCCGCCACGGTGTTGAGGATGATGGCGGCGTTGAAATGGTCGCCGGTGGTCAGGCCGGGCATTTCGCGCAGATGGCCGGCGGAAAACATCTCGATCATCACCGAGCAGGTGCAGTCGGCCTGCGCGAGCGTGCTCGCCTCGACCTCGCGGCGCAGCGCGAGGATGAAGTGGTTGATGAGCGGGATCGGCGCCTCGAAGCTGGTGACGAGCGCGAGAAAAAGGGAGTTCTTTGCGCTGCCACCGCCGCGCAGTTTTCGGGCACCGATGTTGGGCAGATAACCGAGCCGGGCCGCGGCCTTGCGGATGGCCTGCGCCGTTTCGTGCGTGATGCGGCGTTCGAGGTGGCGGTTGTTGAGCACGCTGGAAACGGAACCGACCGAAACGCCGGCCAGCGCGGCAATGTCCTTCAGCCCGGCGCGTCCGCTGCGCGGCGACGGAGACGCGGATGGTTTTTTCTTAAGCATGTTCATGTTCTCCAATGCTAAAATTTTTGGATGGTTTTAGCAGTTCGACAAAAGCCGGCGACATCAAATATCCCCTTTCCTGTATCTGTCTGGCTAAAACATTATTTCAGCCGGACGGTTTCCCGAACGTTTACTCTCGATCTCTCCTCCCTATGGCTACTCCTCTCTTCCTCGGCATCGACGTCGGCACGGGCAGCGCCCGCGCCGGGCTTTTTACGGAAAACGGCCGCATGCTCGCCTCGGCCAGCCGCGCCATCCGGATGTGGAAACCGCGTCCGGATTTTGTCGAACAATCCTCCGACGACATCTGGGCGGCCTGCGGCGAGGCCGTGCGCGAGTCCCTGAAAAAGGCCGGTGCAAAACCGGAGCAGGTGCAGGGCATCGGTTTCGACGCGACGTGTTCGCTGGTCGCGGTGGACGCCGTGGGGCAGCCGGTGACGGTGAGCCCGGACGGCAACGACGCACAAAACGTCATCGTCTGGATGGATCATCGCGCCATCGACCAGGCGGCGCGGATCAACGCGACGGAGCATGCGGTGCTGCGTTATGTGGGCGGGGTGATTTCACCCGAGATGGAGACACCGAAGCTGCTTTGGCTGAAGGAAAACCTGCCCGAAACCTGGCGGCGGGCGGCACGCTTTTTCGATCTGCCGGATTTCCTCACCTGGCGGGCCACGGGCGACGACACGCGTTCGCTCTGTTCGCTCGTCTGCAAGTGGACCTACCTCGGCCATCGCGGCCTCGACGGCGCAGGCTGGGACGAGAGTTATTTCCGCGAAATCGGCCTCGGCGATCTGGCGGCGGAGCGTTTCCTGCGGATCGGCACGCGGGTGCGCCCGATGGGCGAACCGGTGGGGCGCGGGCTCACGGAAAAGGCGGCCCGCGAACTCGGGCTGGTGCCGGGAATCGCGGTGGGCGTCTCGATCATCGACGCGCACGCGGGCGGACTCGGCATGCTGGGCGCTCCGCTCGGTAACAAAAAAACCACGACGGCGGCGCTCGGCGCGCGCCTGGCGCTGATCGGCGGTACGTCGTCGTGCCACATGGCGGTGTCCCCGGAGCCGCGGTTCATCAAGGGCATCTGGGGTCCGTATTTTTCGGCGATGATTCCCGGCCTGTGGCTGACCGAGGGCGGGCAGTCGGCGACGGGGGCGCTCATCGACCACATCATTTTCTCGCACGCGGCGGCGGCCGGATTGCAGGAGGAAGCGAAAAAACAGGGACGCACGATCTACGAACTGCTCAACGAACGGCTGGATGCGCTGGCGGCAGCGGAAAAGGCGACCGGCGCGATCCGGCATCCGGCGGAGCTGACGCGCGAACTCCACGTGCAGCCGGATTTTCACGGCAACCGTTCACCCCGCGCCAATCCGACACTGCGCGGCGCGATCAGCGGGCTGACGCTCTCCGCCACGGCGGACGATCTGGCGCGCCAGTATCTGGCGGCGATCCAGGCGGTGGCGTACGGTACGCGGCACATTCTGGAGGAGATGAACCGGAAGGGCTATGCCATCCGCACGCTGTTTGTCTGCGGAGGCGGGACCAAAAATCCGGTCTTCCTGCGTGAGCATGCGGATATCACCGGCTGCAAGCTCGTGCTGCCGAAAGAGCCGGAAGCGGTGCTGCTCGGCTCGGCGGTGCTGGGTGCGGTGGCGTCCGGCCGTCACGAATCGGTTGTCGCGGCGATGAACGCGATGAACGTGGCCGGCCAGACGCTGGCTCCGGCAGCGGGAGCGGTCCGCGCGTATCACGAGAAAAAGTACGAGGTTTTCCAGCGGATGCACCGTGATTTCCTCGGGTATCGGCGGCTCATGACGCCGGCCGGCAAGAGGCGGAAGTAACGGTGAAGTGGCACGGGCTTCCAGCCCGTGTTTCGAAAGGAAGAGAGGACCACAAGAAAGAGGAATGCTTGCGGCGCGGAGCGCCGTCCACGGGCAAGGATGCCCGTGCCACGTCGAGCCGACGACTTCGTCGTCAGCGGGCGGGACGCCCGCGCTACTTCTCCCGCCGGTAGGCTTCGGCGAGGAGGCTGATCGGGTGACGGACGGGGGTCGTGCGGCCGCGCGCGCGGAGGCCGTTTTCGAGCTGGATGTGACAGCCGGGATTGGCCGTCGTGACGAGGGTGGCGCCGGTTTCGGCAATGTGGTCGAGTTTGCGGTCGAGGAGTTTTGCAGACATCTCGGGCTGCGTGATGTTGTAGATGCCGGCGCTGCCGCAGCACCAGTTGGATTCTGGCAATTCGACGAGTTCGAGTCCGGGAATGGCGCGGAGAAGATCGCGGGGTTGTTTCGTGACCTTCTGCCCGTGGCAAAGGTGGCAGGACTCGTGATAGGTGGTGCGACCCGGAAGCGGGTGATTGCCGGATTCGCAGGCGCCGTCGCCATCGCAGGTTTTTGCCGGATCGTGACGGCAGGGTGTGGCGGGCGGGCGGCAACCGGTTTCCGCGAGGTATTCGTGAATGTCGCGGACTTTTTTGTCCCAAAGCGCAGCGCGGGCGGCGTAGGCGGGATCGTCGTGGAGGAGGTGACCGTAGGACTTGAGGTGAGCGCCGCAGCCGCCGGCATTGGTGATGATGGCGTCGTAGTTTTCCGGCGGCATCAGGTCGATGAGGCGGCGGGCGAGAGCACGGGCGTCGGCGAGGTCGCCGTTGTGGGCGTGGAGCGAGCCGCAGCAGGGTTGCACAGGGGGCGTGTGCACCTCGACGCCGTTGGCGAGGAGGACGTCGGCCGTATCGCGGTTGATGTCGGAAAAAACGAGGTCCTGCACGCAGCCGGTGAGCAGGGCGACGCGGCGCGAGACTAACGCAGGGGCATCGGGGGCGGGCGAAGTGGCTGAAAAGTCGAGGGAAGAGGCTCCGGAGGCATCAGGGGCAGGATGCCCGTGCCACGAGGCGGGCGAGACGCCCGCGCCACTTTTATCCGGTCGCTCCACGGGGCGAATGAGCTGATGGCTGAATTTCGCCCGGATGCGCGGGGCCTGCGGTTCGAGGCGACGGAGGTTGGACGGGAGCAGACGATTGAGGCGAAACTTGCGAAACAGCCATTGTCCGCCGGAAGCCTGCCAGAGCCAGAGGCCGCGGCCGAAGAGGCGGAGGAGGCGGGGACGTGTGAAGAGAAATTTGACAACGGTGGCGCGCCAGAAATTGCGTTGCGGGGCGGAGAGCACGTTGACGCGCTCGACTTCGGCACGAGCGGTTTCGAAAAGTTGCGCGTAGTTGACGCCGGCGGGGCAGGCGGTTTCGCAGGCGAGGCAACCGAGGCAGAAATACATTTCGTCACCGAAGGCGGCGGTGGCGGTGATTTTTTCGTCGGCAATCGCGCGCATGAGCGCGATGCGGCCGCGCGGGCTGTGGCGTTCGAGTTTGGTCGCGTCGTAGGTCGGGCAGGTCGGCAGGCACATGCCACAGTGCATGCACTGCTGGAGAACCGAGTAGTCGAGATGCGCGAGGAGGCCGGGAGAGCTGCCAGTGCCGGGCAGATTCGCGTCCGGAGATTCGGCGGTAGGGATGCTCATGGTGCGTGTGGTGATCGCTTGCCGCGCGTCACAGATCGAATATTTTTCCGGGATTGAGCACGCCTGCCGGATCGAAGGCGCGTTTGAGCGTGCGCATCGCATCGAGGCTGGCGCTGGAGTACTGCTTCGTCAGGAACGCCTTTTTCGCCACGCCCACGCCGTGTTCGCCGGTGATCGTGCCGCCGAGGCTGAGTGCGTACTCGAAGATTTCCTTCATCGCGGCTTCCACGCGGTGCATTTCCTCCGTGTTGCGTTCGTCGGTGAGAAAAGTCGGGTGCAGGTTGCCGTCGCCCATGTGCCCGAAAATGCCGACACGCAGGTGATGCCGGTCGGCGCACTCCCGGCAAAATCTCACCATCTTCGCAAGCTCGCTGCGCGGGACGGTGGCGTCTTCAAGGATCGTGGTCGGCGAAACACGGGCGAGCGCGGAAAACGCCACGCGGCGGGCGGCGGCGAGGCGGAGCGACTCGGCCTCGTCGGCGGCGATCTGCACGGAAGTCGCGCCACAGGCGAGGGCGATCTCGCGCATGGCAGCGGCCTCGGTCTCGACGACGGAGGCAGGGCCATCGGTCTCCATGAGCAGCACGGCGGCGGCGTCGGTGGGCAGGCCGACATGCGCGTAGTCCTCGACGCAACGGGCGGTCGTCTGGTCAAGAAACTCGAGCGTGCAGGGGATGATTTTTTGCGCGATGATGGCGGATACCGTATCGGCCGCGGCTTCCATCGTGTTGTAGAGCGCGAGGAGCGTGCGCTTGGCGGCGGGTTTGGGCACGAGCTTGAGGAGGACTTTGGTGATGACGCCGAGCGTGCCTTCGCTGCCGATAAAAATGTCGCGCATCGAGTAGCCGGCGACGTCCTTCACGCATTTGGAGCCGAACCAGGCGATGTCGCCGCTGGCGAGGACGACCTCGATGCCCATGACGTAGTCGCGGGTCACGCCGTACTTGAGGCCGCGCAGGCCACCGGAGTTTTCGGCGACGTTGCCGCCGATGGTGGAGATTTTTCCGGAGCCGGGATCGGGTGGATAAAAAAGCCCGGCGGCGGCGGCGGTTTCGGCGATTTTTTGGGTGATGGCGCCGCACTCGGCGAAGAGCGTGAGGTTGGCGCTGTCGGTTTCGAGAATCGCATCCATTTGCGTGGTACAGAGGACGACCGCGCCGGGGACGGGCAGGCTGCCTCCGCTGAGGCCGGTACCGGAGCCGCGGGTGATGACCGGAAACGTGGCGCCGGGCGTGTTGGCGAGCCTGAGCAGGGCGGAGATTTCCTGCGGGGTTTTGGCGAGAACCACGGCGGCAGGCAGCGCCTGGAGGGCGGCAGTGCCATCGTAGCTGTAGGCGAGGAGGTCTTCGGGCGTGTGCAGGAGACGTGCGGCCGGGAAGATTTTTGCGAGTTGCGCGAGGAGCGCCGGTGGAGTGGGCACCGGCGAGGCGGAGACAGCGGAGGGTGAGGGCATGGTGGCGGGAAACAGGCGATGGTCGGGAAGTGGTCGGAGAGGTCGTCGAAGAACGTATGTCTGGCAGGGGTTCGTCGATTTTCAAATCACGAATATGAGCGGATGTGAGCGGATTGATTCAAAAAAGCGAGAGTGTTCAGCCATGGAGAACAACGGGAAAGCAGTCGACCGGCCGCTGATTGAAGCAGAATGGAGCGGGCGCGTCTTTGGCGCGGCTTGACCGGATTTTCATTTTTTTGATCCGGCGACCGGGCGGACCGGCGAGGGCGGGGCAAATCACACGCCGCGTCGTTTGATTTTTTTGTCCGGCAAGCGGATGGTCCGGACCGGAGGCAGCCAGCCTCCCCGCTCAGCCATGAACACACAAACTCCGGTCAGCGACCATATAGAGACCAACGGCATCGTCTATTTCGCGCGCATGGTGGACAAAATCCGTCTGCACGCCGCGGGACGCCTGCCCACCGACTTCCATGCCCACCTCGGTTTCGCCGATCCGACCAGCTTCGATGCCCGTTTTTGCCGCTTCTGGGAACTCGACTACGAGCAGGTCAGGGTTCGCACCCTGCAAGGCGGCACGGCGGAGGCGATTTTCGCCGACCTGTTTCGCGACCGCAAACCGCCCAACGTCGAGCAGATCCTGGTCTGGAATCTGTTTCTGCTGAAACGCGGCTGGCGCGACAGCGGCAGCGACGGCCTCGCGGCCGACAAGGCCCGCAGCGGGTTTGCCGGTCGCGACGATATCCGGACCTTTGTCGATCTCCACGACGCCGAGGAGGGCAGGCCGGTCCGCGAGCGGTTCTGATCACGCCGCCCGCCCGGAGCCCTCCGCCCCGCGCGCACCATGGCTCCTAAACCAGATGCGGCTGGCGCTCGCCGGACGCGATCACCGGAGCATGGCGGGAAAGCCTCACCATCGCCAGCGCGGTCAGCGAGACAGCGCCGGCGCCCCACATCACCGCCGGCGTGCCAAAGTGATCGACCACGATGCCGCCGGCCACGGAGCCGATGGCGATGAAGATCTGGAAAACGGAAACCATCATCGCCGCGCCGCCTTCGAGAGCGTCGGGCGCGGATTTGAACACCCACAACTGAAGGGCGACCGGCATGGCGCCGAAGGTGAGGCCCCAGGCGATCACCAGAACGCTGGCGCCGGCCGGAGACAGCCCGACAACCGGAAGAAGCAGGATCGCTGTCGCCATCAACAGGATGACGGTGACCAGCGTGCGTCGCAGATCGCGCGCCGCAGCGGCGCCGCCAGCAAAGTTGCCGACGATGCCGGCCACGCCGTAGGCGAGCAGCAGTGTGCTCAGCATACCGGGATTCACGCCCGTCTGCTGCTTCAGAAAGGGAGCGATGTAAGTGTAGGCGGCGAAGTGCCCGGCGATCACGAAAGCGACGGTGAATAGTCCGTTCCGCGCGTCGGCGTTTCGCAGCAGGTGGGTGATTTGCCTCACGCCCAAAACCTGTTTCGGGCGGATGGACGGCAACAGGAAAAACTGCGCCACGCCGACCACCAGCGCGATACTGCCGACCAGCGCGAACGCAAAACGCCAGCCTGCGAAATTGGCGATCAACGCGCCGGCCGGCACACCGATCACCGTGGCAATCGAGATCCCCGCAAGGATGATAGTCGTCGCCCGGGCCATCGACGCCGGCGGCACGAGCCGGCTGCCGAGCGCGACGGCAACGGTCCAGAAACCGCCCAGCGTGATGCCGAACAAGACCCGCGCGACCAGCATCACGGCAAATCCGGGGGCCAGCGCGGCGACGAGATTGGAGACGACGAGCAGTGTGATCAACGACAGCACCAGCGTCCGGCGATCGACCTTGCCGGCCGCGACAGCCATGACCGGCGCGGCGAGGGCCGCGACGAGGCCGGGAATGGTGACCATAAGACCGGCGGTGCCGTCGGAAACGTGAAGACCCGCCGCGATATCGGTCAGCAGTCCGATCGGCAAAAACTCCGACGTGACCACGACGAACGCGCCGAGCGCGACGGACAGCACCGCGAGCCACGATTGCAACGGGGAGCGGTGAGGGCTGGCGATGGTCTGGATGCGAGATTGACTCATGAGGTTGCGGGTGTCCGGCGCAGTGATGGCAGGAATGCGGGCCGGGTTCAGTTGGAACCGCCGGAGACGGGCAGGCTTTGTCCGGTGACCCAGCCGGAGTCGTCCGAAGCGAGAAACACGGCCACCCGGCCGATATCGTCGGGTTGACCGATGCGCCCCAGAGGAGTCCGGGAGACGACGTCCTTCTGGAAATCCGAACCCTCGAAGCCGGCGGCGTGAAACCCTTCGGTTTCGACCATGCCGGGATTGAGTGAGTTTACCCGGATGCGACGCGGACCAAGCTCCTTGGCGAGTGATCGGGAGATCGCATCCACCGCGGCCTTGGTCGCGCTGTAAACCGATGCGCCGGCGGGAGCGGCCGTGCTCACGAGCGAGCTGATGTTGATGATGACCCCGCCGGCTTCGGGATCGAATTGCGCCGCGGCTTGCTGCGAGGCGAGCAGGAGACCGAGGACGTTGAGATCGAACTGCCGGTGGAAATGCGTTTCGGTGACCTCAGCAAGCGGAGCGAAGTCAAAGATGCCGGCGTTGTTGACAAGGATGTCGATCCGGCCGAAAGCGGCTTTGGCTTCGGAAAAGAGACGATCGATGTCCGGTTTTTTCGATACATCCGCCTGCATGGCGATGGCTTTGCCGCCGGCGGCGGTGATGGTCGAGACGACCCGCTCGGCCGCTTCGCGGCTGGAGGCGTAATTGACAACAACAGTCGCGCCGGCGGCGGCGAGGTGGCGGGCGATGGCGGCGCCGATGCCCTTGGAGGCGCCCGTGACGAGCGCGGTTTTTCCTGCGAGTTTATGTGTGACGGTGCTCATGATGGTGGAGAAAAAATTCAGGAAGTAGCGGCATGCGTCCCTGCATGCCGCTACGTTCTAGTTGGTTTCGGGAGCGATGGTCGGTGATGCCACCCCGTCCGGCGCGTGGGCGGGCTTCGGTTTTTTCACACCGAGCTTTTCCAGGACGACGTAGAACACCGGCGTGAGGAACAGGCCGAAGATCGTGACGCCGATCATGCCGGCAAAGACCGCCACGCCCATCGCGCGGCGCATCTCGGAACCGGCGCCGGTCGAGACGACCAGCGGGAAGACGCCGGCGATGAAGGCGATGCTCGTCATGAGGATCGGGCGCAGGCGGAGGCGCGACGCCTCGATGGCGGCCTCGGTGATGCTCTTGCCTTCCTCGCGCAGTTTCACCGCGAATTCGACGATCAGGATCGCGTTCTTGGCCGCGAGGCCGATGAGCACGATCAGGCCGATCTGGGTGAAAATGTTGTTGTCGCCTTTCGTGATCCACACGCCGGCCATGGCAGAGAGCAGCGCCATCGGCACGATGAGCAGCACGGCGAAGGGCAGCCGGAAGCTCTCGTACTGGGCGGCCAGCACGAGGAAGGCGAGCAGCACGCTGAGCGGGAAAATCACGATGCCGGTATTGCCGGCGATGATACGCTGGAAGGTCAGTTCGGTCCATTCGGTAGCCATGCCCTGCGGGAGGGTGTCGATGGCGAGTTTTTCCATCAGCGCCTCGGCGTCGCCGGAGCTGGTGCCGGGCGCGGGAGCGCCGTTGATCTCGGCGGCGGGATAGCCGTTGTAACGCATGACGCGGTCGGGTCCGTAGGTCTCGCTGACCTTGACGAGCGAACCGAGGGGGACGAGTTCGCCGGCGGCGTTGCGGGTCTTCAGGCGGCGGATGTCTTCGGCGCTGTCGCGGAAATCGGCATCGGCCTGGGCGAGCACCTGCCAGGTGCGGCCGAAGCGGTTGAAGTCATTCACGTAGAGCGAGCCGAGGTTGATCTGGAGCGTCTCGAAGACGTTTTGCAGCGGCACGCCCATGGTCTTGGCGCGGGCGCGGTCGATGTCGGCCTCGAGCTGCGGCGTGTTGACGGTGTAGCTCGAAAAGATGCCGGCGAGGCCGGGCGTCTGGTTGGCGCGACCGATGAGATCCTGCGTGGCGGCATAGAGGGAATCGAGGCCGGCGTCGCTGCGGTCCTGCACGTAGAGCTTGAAGCCGCCGATGGAGCCGAGGCCCTGCACGGCGGGCGGCGGGAAGATGGCGATGAAACCGTCCTGGATCCCGGCGAACTGTTGCTGGAGTTGCTGCGCGATGGCGGGGCCGGAGAGGTCCTTCGACTTGCGGTGTTCGAAGTCCTTGAGGCCGACGAAGACGATGCCGCTGTTGGGCGAATTGGTGAAGCCGTTGATCGAAAGGCCGGGGAACTCGATCGCGTTGGCCACGCCGGGATGCGCGAGCGCGATCTCGGACATGCGGCGGATGACGGCGTCGGTGCGATCGAGCGAGGCGGCGGCGGGGAGCTGGGTGAAGGCGACGAGATATTGTTTGTCCTGCGAGGGCACGAAGCCGGCGGGCGTCTTCTGGAAGAGGAGCGCGGTGACGACGAGCAACCCCACGTAAACGACAAGCGCGATGACGGAGAGGCGCAGGAGGCGGGCAACGCCGTTGGAATAGTTTTGGGAGATCCACTCGAAAAACCGGTTGAACGGACGGAAAAACCAGCCGAACGCGAAATCCATGGCGCGGGTGACGCGGTCTTTCGGCGCGTGGTGCGAGCGCAGGAGGAGCGCGCTGAGCGCGGGCGAAAGGGTCAGCGAATTGAACGCCGAGATGACGGTCGAGATGGCGATGGTGAGCGCGAACTGTTTGTAGAACTGGCCGGTGAGTCCGCTGATGAAGGCGGTCGGCACGAACACGGCGGAGAGCACGAGCGCGACGGCGATGATCGGGCCGGTGACCTCGCGCATGGCGCGGCGCGTGGCCTCGACCGGCGAGTGGCCGAGGGCGATGTTGCGCTCCACGTTTTCGACCACGACGATGGCGTCGTCCACCACGATGCCGATGGCGAGCACGAGGCCGAAGAGCGAAAGGGCGTTGATGGAAAAACCGAGCGCGCTCATCGCGGCGAAGGTGCCGACGAGCGAGACGGGCACGGCGGCGAGCGGGATGATCGAGGCGCGCCAGGTTTGCAGGAAAAGGAGCACCACGATGACCACGAGCACGATGGCCTCGATCAGGGTGTGCACGACGGCCTCGATGGAGCTGCGCACGAAGATGGTGGGATCGTAGACGATGTCGTAGGCGAGACCCTCGGGGAAACGTTTGGCGAGATCGGCCATGGTGGCGCGGATGGCGTCGGACGTGGCGATGGCGTTGGAGCCGGGGAGCTGCGCGATGGGCAGGGCCACGGCGGCCTTGTTGTTGAGCAGCGAACGCAGCGAGTAGCTGTCGGCGCCGAGTTCGATCCGGGCCACGTCGGCGAGGCGGACGCGCTCTCCGCCGGGTCCGGTCTTGATGATGATGTCGGCGAATTCCTCCTCGGTGATGAGGCGGCCGCCGGCGTTGATGAGGAGTTCGGTTTCGGAGAGGCGGGAGCCGGCGGGTTGCTGGCCGACGGCGCCGGCGGCGACCTGCACGTTTTGCTCGCGGATGGCGGCGACGATATCGGAGGCGGTGAGGCCGCGCGCGGCGACCTTGCCGGGATCGAGCCAGATGCGCATGGCGTAGTCGCCCGAGCCGAAGAGCCGGACCTCGCCGACGCCCTCGACGCGGGAGAGCACGTCCTTGACCTGGATCGTGGCGTAGTTGCGCACGTAGATGTCGTCGTAGCGGCCGTCGGGCGAGAAGAGGTGCACGACCATGAGCAGATCGGGCGAGGTTTTCGTTGTCGTGACACCGACACGACGGACTTCCTCCGGCAGCTTGGGCAGCGCCTGGGCGACGCGGTTCTGCACCTGCACCTGGGCGGTGTCGAGGTCGGTGCCGAGGCGGAAGGTGATGGTGAGCGTCATCACGCCGTCGGCCGTGGCCTGCGAGAACATGTAGAGCGAATTCTCGACGCCGGTGATGGCCTGTTCGAGCGGCGCGGCGACGGTCTCGGAAATGGTTTTCGGGTTGGCGCCGGAATAGGTGGCACGGACCACGACGGTCGGCGGCACGACCTCGGGATATTCACTGATCGGCAGGCGGAAGAGCGCGATGGCGCCGACGAGGAAAATGATGATGGACAAAACGCCGGCGAAAATCGGGCGCTTGATGAAGAAGTCGGAGAAGTTCATGCGAGTGGACTGGACGCGGGCTTGTTCGGTGGCGTGCAAAATCCCGTAGGGGCGCACTTCATGTGCGCCCGTTCGCAGAACGAAGCGACAAACGCCATTCGCGGGCGCACGTGAAGTGCGCCCCTACGGGAGGTGTATCGGTTTTATCTGAGTGCGACGGCGGTGGCGGCGGCGGGCGCGTCACTGGCGAGTTCCGGCGTGACGGTCATGCCGGGGCGCACACGATGGAGGCCGTTGACGATGACACGCTCGCCGGGCTTGAGGCCGTCGCGGACGACGCGCTGGCTGTCGAGCGCCGGGCCGATCCTGACGGTGCGGTAGGCGACGGTGTTGTCCGTGCCGACCGTGAAGACGAATTTCTGGTTCTGGTCGGTGCCGATGGCGCGTTCGCTGACGAGCAGCGACGGCTCGGGCGAGCTGACCGGCAGGCGGACGCGGGCGAAGAGCCCGGGGACGAGCCGGCCATCGGTATTCGGGAAAACCATACGCACGACGAGACTGCCGGTGGCGGGATCGATGCGGTTGTCGGTGGATTCGATAACGCCACGGTGCGGGAAGTTTTCCTCGTCGCTCAACTGCATCTCGACCGGCACGCGGCCGTCCTTGTCCGTGGCGATGCGGCCGGCGGCGCGGAGGCGGTTGAAGGCGAGAACGGTGTCCTCGTCCACATCGGCGTACACATAGACCTCGCCGACCGAGACGATGGAGGTCAGCAGGGTTGCGCCGGCGGGCGAACCCGAGACGAGATTGCCTGCGGTGACGTAGGCGCGGCTGACGCGTCCGCTGACCGGTGCGCGCACCTCGGTGTGTTCGAGGTCGAGTTGTGCGGTGGCGAGGGTGGCTTCGGCGGAGAGCAGTTCGGCGCGGGCCTCGGCGACGCGGGTGCTGCGGGTGTCGGCTTCCTCGACCGAGATGACGCGGGCCTTGAGCAGGGCGTCGGAACGGCGTGCCTCGCGTTCGGCGATGCTGAGGCGGACGCGGGCGCGTTCGACCCCGGCCGTGGCCTGGTCGACCTGCGCCCGGTACTGGCGCGGGTCAATCAGGAAGAGCACGTCGCCCTTGTTGACGAGTTCGCCGGACTTGAGCCGGACTTCGTCGATATAGCCGGAAACGCGGGGACGCACTTCCACCGTTTCGGTGGCATCGACACGGCCGAGCAGTTCGCGGTGATCGGTGACGATGCGTTGCTCGACCGGGGCGACGGTGACCTTGGGCGCCGGCGGGGGAGTGGGCGAACCGGTTTCCGCGGCGGTCACGCCACTGGTGAGATAAACGCCTCCGCCCACCCCGAGCGCGGCGAGGAAGAGCAGGACAAATGGCAGACGGAAGCGGGAAGCGAGGGAAACCCCGGTGGTTCCCGCGGCGGCAGCAACGGGTGTGGTCGTGTCGTTGCCGGAGACTGAGTCGGCTGGATTCATAACGAATGGATGGATGACGTGGTAGTAGTTGACTAAATAGTAAACAATCTGGGCAAAAAAACGCTATGCCGGTTCGGGCAAGCGGTTGACGCCGAGAGTTTCGAGCGCGAGGTCGGGAAGGATGCGGAGAAAGGCGAGGTCGTTCTGGATGCGCGCCTGGCCGAGGCTGCCTTCGAAGAGGGCGAAAAGGCTGCGTGCCTTGGCGGTGGCATCGCCGGGAGGCAGGGAGCCTTCGGCCTGGGCATCGCGGATGGCGGATTCGAAATAGCGGATCTGGCGCTGGAGAATTTCCTGCACCTTGAGGCGGATGGCTTCGTCCTGCGTGCAGATTTCCGAACCGAGGGAAAAGCATGGGCATCCGAGGACGCAGCCGTGCTCCTTTTGCAGGCGTGCCTGGTTGTTGTGGCTGGACTGGAAAAAATTGCGGATGCGTTCGAGCGGAGGCAGGGAGGCGGAAAAAAGGCTGTCCCAGACGGGCTTGCTGTTGTCGGTCCAGTTGGTGTCGATCGCGGCGACGGCGAGATCCGACTTGGAATCGAAGAAGTAATAAAAACTGCCTTTCTTGACACCGGCCTTGTCGCAGATGGCGTCGATCGTGACCATGCCGTAGCTGCGCTCCCAGATCAGATCGCGAGCGGCTTTGAGCAAACGTTCCTTGGCGTCACTTGGTCGGCCCATGGGAAAGGACCTTGTTGACTAAATGGTAAACTACAAGCGCCGGGTGCATTTTTTTCGAAATGCGAGCGTGCCCGCACTCGGGTTTCGTGCCGGACGGCACCGGAGCTACAGTGCCTCGATCTGCTTGAGCACCTTGTCGATTCGGTCCTTGGGCTGGCCGCTGCCTCCGGGAATGACGAGTTTGCCGGACCTGTCCACGACGACGAGATGGGGTATGGAACCAAGGACGGTTGTCTGGTTGAGCAGGAACATCCGGTTGACCTTGTCGAAGGGTACCAGCAGCGAGCTGAAGTCGATCTTCTTCAGGTAGTCCTTCATCTCGGGAATGCTTTTGTCTCTGGAAACGATGAGCAGCTTGATGTGGCTGTCGTCGCGGTCTTTCAGTCCGGCATACCATTTCATGACGTCGGGCGTGGCTTGGGCGGAATAGGGACACCAGCCGGCGGTGTAGTAGATGGCGAGATACTCGGGGCCGCCGTCATGCAGAAAATCGACGGGCTCGAGCGTCGCGGCATCGACCACGCCGGTGGCCAGTTCCTGATAGAGGCGCGAGGCCGGGGGCGGCGTGACCACCGCCTGAAGGCAGGCGGCATAAAAATCGGTCGCGGCGGGATCGACGCGATAAGTGACGTTTTTTTCCGGCTGGAGGATGTTGAGTTGCCGACCGTCGAACTCCATCAGCGGAAATGATTTTCCCGCGGCCAGCACCGTGCCGTCGTTCCAGGCCTGCTCGTCCCTGAGTTGCACGGTATAGGGCCACAGCTCCTTGCGGTTCCGCAGGGCGGCGGGCGTGAGTTTTTGTTGTTCGGGCGTGAATGTCGCCAGCCGCGCATCCGCGTCCTGGATAAGGGTTGTATCGGAAATATCGACACTGAAGATGCTTTTTCCGTCGGGGAACCAGAGCTGGCAGCCTTTGTTGTCGATGCCGGAAATGCGCAAGCTCTGGCCGGCCTGGATGGACGTGCCGTCGGCAAAGGCGAGGCCCTTCTTCAGGGTGGTGGTTTCGGGCAACCACAGCGGATTGCGTCGCAAGTCGGCCGGTGTGACGGCAAGGACGCTTGCCGCCGCCGCAACAAAGAGGAAAAGCGAAACGACAGGCAGCCGGAACAGATGTGTGATCATAACGGATGAATTCCGGACGGAGAGAATGCCGGACGTCATGATTTTCAAGGGACTCCGTGTTTGTATAAGCAACTTGCAACAGCGCCGGTGCTGGCGTGAGCGATTCTGTCGGGTCACCGCGACGGGAGCGCGTCGGCGGAGAATGATGGCGGGAACCGGGAGTCGCCCGTTGACCGAACGGTATCGGGGACCCGGGTTTCGATCATCGTCCCATCCATCCGCCGTCGACGAGGAGGATGGAGCCGTGGACGTAGCGGGAGGCGTCGCTGGCGAGGAAGACGACGGGGCCCTTGAAGTCGTCGGGTTCGCCCCAGCGTCCGGCGGGGATGCGGTCGAGGATGGATTTGGCGCGGGCGGGATCGTTGCGCAGGGCCTCGGTGTTGTCGGTGGCGATGTAGCCGGGAGCGATGGCGTTGACGTTGACACCCTTGCCGGCCCACTCGTTGGCGAGGGCCTTGGTCAGTTGCCCGACGCCGCCCTTGCTGGCGGCATAGCCGGGGACGTTGATGCCGCCCTGGAAGGTGAGCAGCGAGGCGGTGAAGATGATCTTGCCGGAGCCCCGGGCGATCATGTCGCGACCGATCTCGCGCGAGAGGATGAACTGGGCGCTGAGGTTGGTTTCGATGATGGCGTCCCAGTACTCGTCGGGATGTTCGGCGGCGGGCTTGCGGAGGATGTTGCCGGCGTTGTTGACGAGGATGTCGATGACCGGATGGGCAGCCTTGACCTCGGCGATGAAGGCGGTGAAGGCGTCTCGCTTCGAGAAGTCGGCAGCGTAGCCGGTGAAGGTGCGGCCGAGCGCTGCGACGTCGCGGGCGACACCGCTGACCGCGCCGCTGGCGGTGGTTTCGAGCGTGGCGCTGACGCCGACGATGTCGGCGCCGGCTTCGGCGAGAGCGACGGCCATGGCGCGGCCGATGCCGCGTTTGCAGCCGGTGACGAGGGCGGTTTTTCCAGTGAGGGAGAACATGGGTTTCGGTTCAGGGTTCAGGATTCGGAGTTTGGTGTTCGGAGTGACGGCATGCAATGCGGCGGAACTGGCGAAGAGTGATTAAAGCAAATCCCGCCTCCCGCGTCTTTGGCGCGGATTGACGGGATTGTCACTTTTTTGACGTGCCGGGCTCGCAGGTGCGGGTCATGCATCTCTCCGGATACCCTGCCGTTGTTCTTTTGACATCGGCAAGGCCGGGTAACAGGTTCGCCTGCATGTTGATGAACCTGTGTTTTCCTCTCGCCTGGCGCTCTTCCGTTCGCCACCGGGTGCAGCCGGTCGGCACGCGTTATCCGAACATTACGGGCATCCTTTGCCTGTGGATTGTTGTGATGGCGGTCCCCTCAAAACTCTCCGCCAACGCCGGGGTTTTTGGCGGTTCGGGTTACGATATCGAACTCATCCGGAACGACGATATCCGGATGGTCAGCGAAACCGTAACGATCGTGCCAGGACGCGGACGCGAACCGTTTGACGGCGGACTGCCCGGGCTCGACCGGGTGAGTTTTACCTGTCACTTCGTTCTCCAGAACCTTCGCGCCGAGCCTGTGAGCGTGCAAGTCGGGTTCCCGCTCGACAGCGAGTATCTCGAAGCAGATCGCAGTCCCGACGCCCAAAATACCGACCTTGGGGCGCATGTGGAACATTACCGCTTCGTCGCGCACGACGGCCAGCGCACGTATTCGCTACGCCATGTTCCCGGCGACAAAAAGAAAAAATTCCGCAGCCTTTTTATGTGGGATATGGATTTCGCTCCCGACGAAACCAAAAACCTGCGCGTCTCTTACCAGATACCGATTGCTGTCAGCATGGGGGCGACCTACTGGCGGCCGGGACAGAAGTGGCCCGACACGGATTACCCCGACTGGCAGGAAAACCTGGCTGACTGCATGGTCGAATGGTTCAGTTATGTGACTGCCACCGGCGCGAGCTGGGCGGGCGGCGTCATCGGGAAAGCCACCTTCTCCATCCGCCTCGATCCCTTCGACCGCTACATCGCCACGCGTCCGCTCTTCGGCGAAAACAAATCACTCAACAAAAACGAGGCGCGCGCCCGTGAAAAATTGCCGACGTTGACGCCTCCCGTCGTGCGCCTTCTCGCGCCCTCGTCCGACGAATGGAAACCGGATGCCCGGAAAAAAGAGTTCCTCACCCGCGAACTCCACCACTTCCGTCCGACGGATGCGGACAACATTCACGTCCTGTATTACCTGGTTTTTTTCCCGATGAACGCGCAGGAAACGGAACGTTTCATCGGACGTCTTGGCAGTTTCAACAAACGCCAGCCCGAGAAAAATTTTGGCGGCAAGCCCGATCGCGTGGCCGCCGATTTTGACGCGCTTCGCGATATTTTCCGCGAATTTAACGGCGAGCGCACGGGCAATCCGGCGATTGAAAAATTCGTTTCAGGACAACACTGGCGCGGCGTCGAGCCGCTGAAAAAGATCCCCGACGAGGTTTTTCAGGCGATAGAAAATCTTCGTTCCCGATATCTCGCGGCGCCATAGCCTGCGCCGGCCGAAGAGCTGTCGATTGTCATTAGTTCTGGTTTGGTAAGTTAACAGAATGCGCAGAAAGAAGAAGGAAATGCCGGATTTGACAGCCACAAAAAGGCACAAAAGAACACGCCGCGCATGGAATCCTCCATCGCGCTGGTTGCGCGCCGTCCCGTGCCCGGGAGACGGCTTGGGAGTTTGTGTGGGTTTATCGACTGGAACACGAGGGGCCGTTTACACTGCATCCGGAGGAAATCGACGACGGGCGCTGGATCACTCCGGAAGATCTGGCGCGCGAGTCCACGGAAGATCCCAAGACATTTGCGAGGTCATTCCTCTATCTGTGGTGGCAGTTGGAGGCAGCGGGCAAACTTGGACTTCCGATCTTTGATCTGTGACCAGATAATAGGTCGTCATTTTCCGATTATATATAAGTCGCTAACTTCAAGGGTATTGCTCTCGGTTTTGGAGTTGAGTCCGATTGAGATCTTCATTGGTTTTCCAACATCGGCCTGCAAGAAGTTCTCATAGGAGACGTAAACTACATGCCATTCGCCATCGGCAGGAAATAATGAAAAGGGAGTGTAGCTCTGTCGTCCTTGATCATCCCAGGCCATAAGCCGAATGGTCGCAGGATTTGCACAACGCGCTCTCAGCAATACGCCTGTGGTGCGGGCGGAATCCACTTCCTGAGGCAAGGTAAAGCGGGGATACGCCCAGCGGTCCACGCCTTCGGGGAAATCCACACGAAAGCCCCATGTCGTTGGTGCCTGATGTTCGAATACAATCCGGCCACTGGAATGATTCGTCCAGCGATAAGATTCCCCCAGAGACAGCGGAAATTGATAATTGCTCTCCTTGAGATGCCTTCCGATGTCCCAGCCACCCGACGCATTTAGCAGCAGAACAACAGGAGCAACCCGTTCACCGCCATCGGAAGTTGTGGTGATATCAAGCTGTTTTGTCTCAGCAAATCCAGCAGGCAATGTTTCAACATCGACTTCCATCGTCACAATCTCACGCGCCCCACCTGCCACGGTAATTGTTTTCCGGGACGCGCTCGCGCCTGCCTGAAGCGTAATTCGGCGGGCGTCTTTGCCCAAATTATTGACTCCTACATTAACCGGAATTCGCGTCATTTCCTTAGGGAAGAAGTAACCTGATGAGGACACGGCGGACAGGGATTTCATGTCCATCTGAGGCTGCAAAACAATGGGGGTGGCTGATGGCGGCGGAGGAGATTTCTTTTGGGCCAATTGATAGAGGCGCATGGCTTCCGTATCCTCGACCAGCAGATTTTTCACGTCTCTGGCTGCCACTTTTAGATAAGCGATGCCATCCGGAATGGGAAATGTTTGCCCGTCCGCCAGCTCTAACAGGCGTCCATCAATGCCTTGGGCGGATTGCACCGGGAACGGCACCTTCATTATGGCGCCCAATGCCACCGTCCCGGAATACGCCACGACTAACATCGATTCCTTGTCGTCAGGTATTTCAAACACACGAAATCGTTTGGCATCCTTGGCGGTTTCCTCTGGCAGATCCCCCGCATAAACAGTTCCTGACAAGGCGTGCGCCGCCTGAGCGGAAGCGGCCAGCGTTCGCAATGGCGTCCTCATATGATCCAGCATCCCATAATGTCTCGAACCTGAACGTTCACTATAAGCCGGATACACAAAGGGGAAGAACCGCTCAATTCCACAAGCCCGGGATTCCACCGCTTGCATGGCGTAGGTGAGGGCCGTTCTTGCCTGGACTTCGCGATCTGGACGCACTCCTGATTTCCCGGGCCGGGTAATTCCGGTTTCCGTCAACCAGAGTGGTTTGTGGGGTTGGCCGAATTCCGCCAGCCACATGCGGTGCTGTCCAATCAGTCGCTCCAGCCCAAGCGGGTCGCCATAATAATGAAATGAAACGAATTCGCATTCATCCAACAGTCCATTGCGCGCGGCAAGTGAGATGTAGGCGCGACCGTTCGTCGCAAACACGCCGCCTCCAATCGGCGTATCAATGCCCGCCTCACGCATCGTGTAACGAATCGTCTTGAGCAAAGGCAGATACTGGTCGGCCGGCTGATGCCCACCAAAGGCAATATCCGGCTCATTCCAAACTTCCAGCGCACCCCAATAAGCATGCCACCGACGCGCAAGTTCACGCCATGAACGTGATGCCGCCAAAAGATCATCGGGGAAGCGTCCTCCTTGCGACCTGCCCCATCGCATGGGGGCATTGTGAAAAACTTCCAACAGGGATATCCCGGCCTCCGCGTACATCTTGCGCGTGCTCTCATAAGCAGACTTCGTTTCCCAATTCCACTTATCTTCCCGCACATGTATGTCTTGCCACGCCATTCTCTCCCGGACCAATGCTGACGAACCGATTACGTTTCGCAGGTTCCGAATTAGTTCGGGGCGCTCTTCCGGTTTCGTCAGCCAGGACAAGGCCGCATCAATGTCTAAAAACGAATCCACCTGGTTGACCGGGACATTCAACAAGGAATGACGATTCCGGCTCCATATGCCCGTGGCGGGACTGTCCGGGGAAGCTTCCGGAAAAATCAGCTCATAAAAACCGGCAGGCAACGCGGCTTGAACCGAGACTTTCCCGGCGTCATCCATGGATGCCCGTCCTCGCGCGATCTCCTTCCCCTCGTAGTTGAGAATACGATAATGGGGTTCTCCCGCCAATATCGGACCTTTATCTCCCTTTGCGGCAAAAGTCAGCCGAACGGCCTCTTTGTCCAGAGGGAATAGTTCGGTGATATTCTCCGGAACAAGTGCGGAGGACAGGCATATTCCCGCTGAAGGAAGAATGCACAGGCATTGAATGATGCGGCGGCGTAGCGAGATCATGGATAAAATGAAAGGGGAATGGTGGCAATGATCAGCAGGAAGGCATCGGTCTGCTGAGGCGGAGCGCAACGGGGACGAATCAGTTCCCGACCGATTTGGTATAAAACACGTCCCAGCGATTCTCGATCTCCTGCCGGGAAAAAGACCTTACATGGCCATCGGCAAACAGGGCATTGGTGCGTTCGCGATGCGGATACGACACACCATCAAAGACAGTTGGATCCGATGAGTTGAAATCGGGATTTCCTGTTCTTCCATCGGTGACGAGCAATGATTGGGAGGGAGTCCTGATATAGGACATGGCAAGACCCACGGGCTTGATTTCCTTCGGGTCTCTCTTGAGAGTATTTCCCAAGTAGTATCTATGTGCGGCGGTCATTTTGTAAGTGATCCATGTGATACCTTCTACTCCGACCGAGCCAGGGCACCCTAATGGTCCTTTGGGATTGCACGCGGCCACCGTCCCATTCCAACTCGGCTGCACAACCAGACCCAAGTAGGGAGCCGTGTTGTATTGCCAGTTGTTATCATAAGATCCGTCCCCCTTTGCCCAACTGAGGGGATAGTGGTCTTTATGATCGGTCGCAAACGCGATGAAAGCCTGACCTATTTGCCGAAGATTACTGGTGCAGAGAGAGGCTTTGGCTGTCTCGCGAACCCGCCCCACTACGGGAATCAGAATCCCCGCCAGAATGCCGATAATGGCAATAACCGTGAGTAACTCGACAAGGGTGAAACCGGATGAACGATGGCGGGGGCGGGGGAGGAGGGGATTCATGATGAATTTGATTTTGAAGGATAAGTCGGGGAAAGAGTGGAAGCCGTGCTATCGGGAAAGATGGCTCTTCCTCCAGGCAAGCAAGCCAACTGCCAGACCTGCCGTCAGCGCCAGCAACAGGGCAACATTCCCTGGTTCGGGCACAATGGCCAGCGAGGTTGTCAGTTTGAAATTATCGATGGAATACTTGTCAGTATCCGACACGCCCGCGCTCGTATGAATACGAAAAGCGGTCACTCCAATTGATGCCGTGTCTGCCGTGGAGAGCCCTGCGTCCACCCAATCCTTAAGAGTGGTATCGGTCGTCCCATTGGTCAAAAACACACGGACCTTTTGAGTGTCCATGTCCAAGCTCAATCCAATGTTGTAGGAAACTGAGGCGTTATAGCCATTGATCTTTCCTTTGATAGTCGAAACTTCGCCATTCACTATGAGGTTCCAGTCACCATTGCTCTTAACAAAAACCGAAAGAACATTGTCGGTGGATCCTGCCCAAGTATCGCCTGACGGAGTTGTTTTCCAGAAACCAACGCTGATCCAACCTGTGGTATCTGTAATGATATCCGCGGTGATCGTCATTACTCCTCCGATGTAAGCGGAAGGAACCGCAATACCCATTGCGGTTGGATAAATGGTTCCAGCAGTATTTTTGTAGGAGGTAATTTTGCCATCTGCAGTGAATACGCCATTCAGCAAGGTCGTGGCGGCTACCCAGGTCGCATTCCCCAACTGTGTTTCCGGAGAGGTCCCGCCCAGTCTGCTACCTTCAATGCGAGTGCCAGAAAGGGAGAAAGTATCTTCAATGATGACCGTTTGAGCAGTGGCAGCCAAAGCGAACACGCACGTGGTCAAAAAAATGGCAAGAGCCGCCATGAGGCGAGAAACCTCGCGTGGGAACAGGGAATCGGGAGTTGTTTTGTAATTCATAGTAATAACAGGGTGAAGTAGACAGCCTTTCAAAATCATTTGCTTCGGAGCGCAATTGACAGGATGCGTTAACCATAACACACAAATGTCACAAATGGCTGAGCAGACCACCCCAACGATGACGCAAATCGCGGAACTGGCCGGAGTGTCGGTGATGACGGTGTCGCGCGCGCTGAAAAACCATCCGCGCCAGTCGGCGGAGACGCGGGCTCGTATCCAGAAAATCGCGATGGATATCGGCTGGCGGCCGAATCCGATGCTGGCCGCGCTGATGGCCCATGTGCGCAGCAACAGGACGGGGCAGACACCCGGATCGCCGGTGATCGCGTTTCTGACCTGGCATCTGGACAAGCATGTTTACGACGAGAAGGCCGGCCTGTGGCTGTCGTCGATTTACGAAGGGGGCAACGCGCGCGCCCGGACGCTCGGTTACAAACTGGAGCGTTTTGCGCTCAACGCGCCCGACATGAGCACCGCGCGGATGGAAAAGGTGCTCCGGGCGCGCGGCATCCTCGGGGTGATCCTCGCTCCGCTTTCGGACCCGATTCCGGACATCGATTTCGACTGGAGCGGGTTTGCCAGCGCCACGATCGGGTTCAGCTATCGCGGAGCCGTGCTGCACCGGGCCGTGAACGACCAATTTTCTTCGATGCGGCTGGCCGTCACGCGACTGCGCGACCTGGGTTACCGGCGCATCGGGCTGGCGATCCGGTACGAGGACGACGCCCGCGTGGAGCACAAGTGGACGGGGGCGTTCCTGTCATTCAGCTCGCTGCTTCCCCGTGATCACCACCTGCCGGTTTTTCTCTGGCATGACTGGCAGCCCGACGGATTCGGAGAGTGGGTGGCACACGAGAAACCGGAGGTGATCATCACGCTCCATGCGGAGGTGCGCGGCTGGTTGCAGAAACTCGGGAAACGCGTGCCGCGCGACATCGGCCTGGCGAGTCTCAACCTCCAGGGCGATCAGGCGGGATTTTCCGGCATCAACCAGAACAACCGGCTGCTCGGCGCGGTGGCGGTCGATCTGGTGGTGGAGCAGATCAACCACAACGAGCGCGGCGTGCCTGCGCAGGCCAAGACCGTCATGCTGGCCAGCGAATGGATGGACGGAACCACCACCCGGCGGCGGTCGACCCGACCTGCCCGCGACCCATCCACCATGAAGGGGAAAACACGCGTCTCCTCCGGCGTGGATGGCGTTTGACCAGGTCCAACAGAAGGAAAGGCTTCAGGCGTTCATGATCGAACGCAGGCGGTCGCTCGAAGTCGTCACGCGGGGCGCGAGAATGGCGGGCGCAAAGGGGAACGGGCGCACAAGACAGTAAAAGTGCGCCCCTACGGTCCGGAGCGGCGGGACGCTGCCGCTCCATTACTCCCGCGCTCCCCCCCCCCGGAGCCTGCGAATTGTGGGCGTTGCCACGCCCAGCCCTTCGGGCCATCGCCTGCGGCGACGCCTTCTCCGCTCTGCTGCGCTCCGTTACCTTCGCAGCTATCATCGGGTATTGGAGAATCCTGGCGAAACGCTGCTTCTGTTGAGGGTGGATGGCCCGGTTCTCAGGCCTGATTGCACTATTTGATCACTATAAATAGTGAATATAATCACTATTTGAGGTGTTTGTTTTCCCCTTTCTTGCACAAAACGGCGAAAAGCTTCCCAAGAGGACACATGCCAAGAAATTCCGATGCAAGAACCGGCCTGAAGATGGACAAGACCTTGTATCTGCTTGCTCAAAAGAAAGCTATATCGAGGCGACAGTCGTTTGCGGCCTATGTCGTGGATCTGATTGCACTCGATCTGATCGACTATCCGGGCGGAGAACACATCCCGGACATCCAGCGAATAAGGGCACTGCAAAAGAATGCCGACGGTGGTGGCGCGGGCAGCAAGGCCAGGGCTTCCTGATCGACAGTTTCACCCCCTGGCAATCCAGGCGGATGATGAAACTGGCAGCTGACCATCAGGAAAATGGTCGGGGGCCAGCGCCCGGGAACAGCAAGGGCCGCCGCGCGTGTTCACGCCGAGTGCGGCGGTGACGATGTCGGCCACGTTCCAGCGGAGGAGGCGGGCGGCGTGGTAGGGATACTCGCCATGATGCGAATGGGTGATCGACGAGCCGTAGGCGAGCCAGGTAACGGAGGGCTTTTCGGCAGCGGCCGACGCCGGCTTTTTCGAAGGCGATGGGCGGTTCGAGTTGCCGGTGATCCACTGATGCACACTGACAGACCCTGATGGTTGACCTTGGCTCAAAAGAGACACATTTGTGTCTTTCTATGCCAACCACCACTCAAAAAACCGTACTGCTCAGGGCACGCGTCCCGACCGGACGCATGCGCAGGACCGAAAAGATATTCGCCCGACTGGGGCTCAAGCCGGGCGATGCCATCAACGCATTCCTCGCCCAGGTCGAGATCCGCAACGCCATTCCGTTCATTCTTACAGCAGACCCCGAAACCGCAGAACTGATGGCTGATGCCGAATTCCGCCAATTCCTGGCCGACGACAGGGCAGGGAAAATCAAATACACCGACGCCAGTGACGTCCCCCTGTGAAATTTTCCCAACAAGTCATCGCCGCCCTTGCAGCCATGCATCCGGGCGTCCGCAGGGATATTCGACGGGCACTTGACGACCTCAATGCCGGCAAAAAACGTGACACCAAGGCACTCTCTGATGATCTCTCCGGATACTATCGACTTCGCATCGGGAAATATCG
Organism: Opitutaceae bacterium TAV5; assembly: GCA_000242935.3. NCBI lineage: Bacteria > Pseudomonadati > Verrucomicrobiota > Opitutia > Opitutales > Opitutaceae > Opitutaceae bacterium TAV5. Next base: position 6,111,240 of record CP007053.1, on the reverse strand, counting down.
GGCGATCTACTCCTTTGATTCCCTCACCGGCGAACTCATGATCAGATTCCTCAAGGGACGAAGCACTGTCTACGAAACATTCCAGCCACCTCAAGACTGACTCGACCCGCGCAGTGCAATCCCGGCCGTCAAAACCTTGGGCGGCATTTCCGCGCTGCCACGTTTGCAGGCGTTCCATCGTCATCAGACCGGAGAGGCGTGACGCGATGGAGTGGGTCGCAAGCGGCAGTTCCTGGCTCAGGTTCCTGCGAGGGGGCGCAACCGCTCCGCCAGATTGTGGCCCATGAGGGCGTGGCCGGAGGGGGAAGGGTGGAGGAGGTCGGCGGAGAGGAGCGTGAGATCGGGCAGAATTTCCGCGCCTTCGATCAGGTGGAGCCGGGAATCGCCGGCGGCGCTTGCGCGGGAGGCTATATCCCGGAGGACGGCATCGAAACCGTGAAGACGCTCGAAGTCGTCACGCGGGGCGCGAGAGTGGTGGGCGCTGTTGGTGAAGGCGGTGATGAGAACGAGCGGTGTATCGGGATTGACCGCACGCATCGTTTTCACGAAGCCGGCGGCGCGGCGGGAAAATTCCTCGACGGTGTAGCCGCCGCGCATGTTCACGCCGAGTTCGGCGGTGACGATGTCAGCCTTCACTTCGGCGGCGGTGGCAGCGAGATAGTCGGCGGCTTCTTTTTCGATGTGGCACGCGCCGGAGAGGCCCTTGCCGAGGAGATTCCAGTGGAGGAGGCGGGCGGCGTGGTAAGGATAGCCGCCATGGTGCGAGTGCGTGATCGACGACCCGTACGCGAGCCAGGTGATGGCGGGCTTTTCGGAAGCGGCTGGCGGGCGTACGGGGTGACCGAAGGTTTCGATGTGGTGGAAGAGGCACGCGGCGCGGCCGGGGGCGATCCGCCAGACATCGGGCGACCACCCGCCGGAAGCGAGTGCGGCGTCGGTGGCCTCGGGGAAACGTTCGGGCGGCGTGAGGTGGAGCGCGGTGGGGACACCGCGGGCGAGGCGGTGCGTGGCCAGGAGAAAGGGGCCGCGGTAAACCTGCACCTCGACGTCGGCGTCCTCGGCGGTGAGGGTGATGCGGATATTCTGTGCGGGAGTGACGAAGCGGAGCTCCACGCCGCAGGAATCCATCGAGACCATGCGGCCGCGTTCGTTGAGCGCGTGGCGGACATTGGCCGGATAGCGGGGAAGCTGCCAGACGCCGCCTTCGCGGGGTTCGGGGTGGCAGTTGTGAAATTCGAGGGTGGAGGGAGGCGTGCAGACAGGCATGAGCGTGGCGGGCAGTCGTGGATGGTGATTGCGGAATGACTTCCGGACGAAAGATAGAAGGGCTGGAATCTGTCTGGCAATACGAAGTGATTGCCCGGCGGCGTGCTCATGCGCCGCGCAGCCGGAAGCCGGGGGCGACGCCTGTATCCGTTCAGCTACAGGGCGCGGGCTGGCTAAACAGATACCTGCGCTTCGCGTCGTCACCACAGGCGCGGAGGCCTGTGGCTACGCCGGTTCGAGTAACATCCGTTGCTTCAGGAAGCTTTGTCCGACCTCGCAACCGTCGGTGATGAGCCGCTGGCGGAGTTTTGTTGTATCCACCTTGCGCGGCGTAACGCCGGCCTCGAGCGACAGCGCCGCCGCCGTGCCCGCCGCCTGCCCCATGTTGCAACACGTCAGGATCAGGCGGCACCCGGCCTGCGCCATAAACTCGCTCGACAGGCAACGTCCCGCCACCAGGAGGTTGTCGATCCCGAGCGGCACCAGCGAACGGTACGGAATCGAGCTGGGCAGTTCCTTGCGCCGGAAATCCGCTCCGGTGCGCCCCCAGCCGTCGGAAATCGCTTCGTAACCGCCCGGCGGCGCCCACGAGCCGCCTTTGCCGTGCGTCGAAACGTAGCGGATTTTCCCGTCGATCTCGATCTCCGCCCATTTGACGTTGCCGGGGCCATCGGGGTTGTGGAGGTCGTAGTGATGACCGGTCATGCAGACCGTGTCGTCAAAGGGAGTGGCGCGGGCGAAATCCAGCGTGGTCAGGACATATTCGCCCACGACGCGGCGGCTTTCGCGCACGCCGAGCAGGCTGCCGGTGTCGATGAGGTAGCTGTCCTCGAAACCGGGCACGCACTTCTTGATGAATTTCGAGAGGATGTCCGCCTGTTCGCGTCCCTCGATATACATGCGGGTCAGGTCTCTGGCGTCCAGCGGGCGGCAGTTGCGCGAGTGGGCGAAGCACATCGAGATTTCGTCCTTGCCGCAGTGTTGCGGGCGTCCGGGGACGTGCGTCACCCAGTTCAGGTGGTTGTCGATCGGATACGGCATATCCCCGTCGGCAACGGCTTTCCCGATCAGGTTGATCCAGGAGGGATCGGTGCGTTTCAGTTCCGATTCCTGATAGCGGTCCCAGTCGACGCCGCCGAGACGGAACTCCAGCGAACACGCCTGGTGTTTGCCGTCCGAGGGGCGGCCCGCCATGCATTCGCAACCGGCGAAGAAGGCGATGTCGGCGTCGCCGGTGCAGTCGATCACACGCCCGGCGAGGACGACCTGGCGGCCGCTCTTGTTTTCGATGACCACGCCGCGGATGCGGCCGTTTTCGACCATGGCATCGACGGCGTGGGAAACGAACAGGACCTCCACGCCGGCTTCGGCGGTCATGCGGTCGAGGATCAGCTTGTGCTTTTCCGGATCGCTGTTGCGGTGCCAGTGGCCGTTGACGGCGTCGAGGCGGCGGAGCATTTCGGCGCTGATGCCCTTGGCAAAATCGAGCGGGATGTTGACGAGGCCGGCGGTGGCCAGTCCGCCCAGCATGGATTCGCGTTCGAGCAGCAGGGTTTTGCAGCCCGCGCGGGCGGCGGACAGCGCGGCGCCGATGCCGGCCATGCCGCCTCCGCAAACGACGATGTCATACTCGCCGCATGACGGCATGGAAATCTCGGGATTGATAAACTTCCCGTTGCGTTCGATCAGTGGGATCATGTGTGTGTTTCTCCTGTGGTGGCTGTGGTTTTTTCCGCGAGCGGGATGATCCGGACCGCCTCGTTGGGGCAGTTTTCGTAACATCGTCCGCAATGGCGGCACCGCTCCTGATCGATCTGCATGAGATCATCGACCACGACGATTGCATCAGCCGGGCAAGTCCACTTGCAGTTGAAGCAAAATTTGCAGCCGCGATCTATGACATACTGATTCTTCATGGAGTGTGGGTGGGTGGGTCAGTGCGACGTCATCATAACCGCCCCGCCCGCCGGGGACAATGACCGCGAATGCCGTAGTCTTGACGCGCCTTGTCGAAAACAGGCGTGAAGATTGCCAAGGGCAGCCGGAAAGGTCTTGCTGGCGGGTGATCATGTATGACCTCGAACCTGCCGTTGTCGATTTCGAGAAAGTGTGCGGCTGCAAAATCACCGTGCACGATCTGGCCGGGGTTTTTGCTCACCGGGACCGCAAGCCGATGCTGGGCGAGGTACGTGCGTCACACCGCCAGTCCTACACCGAATGCGCGGCGGAGGAGCGCGATTATTGCGTGAAGCATTGCATGTTCGATTTCAACCGCAGGGTGAACGAGAGCGGCCGGCCTTGTTATCTGAAACGTTGCCGGAGGCGATTGCTGGAGGTCGCGATTCCGCTTTACCGGCAGCAGAATCAGGTGGCCACGCTTTTCGCGGGGCTCTGGAAGCATCCGTCGGGAGCGGAAGCGGAGAGGATTCGCCGTTTGTGCAACGTGCTGCCGGTGTTCGGAGAGGGGCTGTTGCGGCGGGCGGAGTTTCTGCGACGCCATCCGGAGAGCGGATTTCGCTACCGGGACGAGATCGCCGGATTTGTCGAGGCGCATTTCAACCGGCCGGTTTCGGTGGCGGATCTGGCGCGCAAGCTGTCGCTTTCGGTTTCGAGAACCTGCCACCTGACGAGGACGCTGTTCGGCAAAAGTTTCTCGGCCCTGCTGGTCGCCGAGCGTCTCGAACATGCGAGGATTTATCTGGCGAGCAGCGACTACCGGGTGGGCGAGATCGGTCTGTTGTGCGGTTTCGGCAGCGCCGAGCATTTTTGCAGGATGTTCACCCGCCACTGCAAAATGCCGCCCGGCGAATACCGCAAAACCCACCGCCCGACGATCTGAACGGCAAGAAGGACACGGACACGTGACCCGCGGGGGGGGAGGGGGGGGCTTATGGGGCCGGTAGGGGAACCGGGGTGGCCGCCGGTTTGCCGAGGTGTTTTTCCAAGAAGGCCAGCACGGTGGGGCGGAGGTCCATCTGCTTGGGCTGGAGGTGGAAGGTGTGCGGCGCGCCGCCGACTTCGACATACCAGTAGTCGAGGCCGAGTTTCCGGAGGTGTTCGGCGAGGAGGCGCGAGCGTTCGACGGAGACGGTTTTGTCGGCTGAGCCGTGGGCGATGAGCACGGGCGGGGTGTTTTTGTCGATCCAGGTGATGGGGGAGGCGGCAGTTTCATTGGCGGCGGTTTCCTCGGGGGTGGCGCCGGCGAAGGGAGAGACGCGGCGGCCGCGGATGTCGTAGTCGCCGTAAAAGTCGATGATGGCCGAGACGGCGTTGGACTGGTCGGTGTAGAGACCGTGGCGGTTGAACTCCTCGTGACGGGCGGTGGCGCCGACGAGCAGGGCAAGGTGTCCGCCGGCGGAGCCGCCCATGACGGCGATGCGGTCGGGGGCAATGTTGAAGCGGGCGGCATTGGCGCGCATGAAGCGCAGGGCGGTCTTGCAATCGTAGAGGTTTTGCGGCCAGGCGAGGCGGGTGAGTTTCAGTTTGCCGGTGGCGGGGTCGTTTTCCCCGACGTTGAGGAGATAGTTGATGGAGAAGACCGCGTAGCCGTGTGAGGTGAGCGTGTTGCCGATGTTTTTTTCGCGAGCGGCGGCCTTGTCGCCGCCGCGCCACCCGCCGCCGTGGATGAGGAGCACAGCGGGGTGGGGGCCGGGAAAGGCGTCGGCGGAGGGCAGCCAGACATCGAGTTTTTCGGCGCGATCGGGGCCGAGGTAGGAAATGTCGCTTTCAATGCCGGGGGCGGCAGTGGCGAGGAGGGTGGACATGGCAAGAGCGGCGAAAAGAGGAGGCAGGTGTTTCATGATAGAGGTTGGCGGTGCAAAAGGCATCAGGATTCGCTCATGACCTTGGCGCGGTCCACGTTGAGCGCGGTGAGCGGGCGTTCGCCGCGGGCGAACCGCTCCAGTTCGTCGGCGAGAAACTGCCAGCGTTGTTCGAACTCGCGCGGAGCGTTGGCGCGATGCGGCGCGAGGAGAACCCGGTCGTTGCGTCGCAGCGGACTGTCGGCCTCCAGCGGCTCCTCCTCGAAAACGTCGAGGGCGAGCAGGATGTTTTTCTTTTCCACCACGGCGATCATGTCCTCCTGGCGCACCATCTTGCCGCGGGCGATGTTGATAAAAAGGGCCTCGTCGGCCATTGCCTCGAAGTGTTCGCGGCGGATCATGTGATGCGTCCTGGGGTTGTGCCCGCCAGCGAGGATGATGACTTCGCATTCGGCAAACAGCGAGAGCAGCGAAGCCGCCTTGCGGAATCCCTGCTCGCGCAGCGCGGCCTCGGTGGAGTGTTCGGAATGGACCACGACGTGATCGCTGAACTGGCGAAAAAGCTCCGCGATGCCTTTGCCGATCCAGCCGAAGCCGATGACGCCCACCTTGCGGTTGTGAAGGATGCGGGTGCGGCCAAATTTCATGCGCGGCCAGACTTCGCCGCTGCGCATGCAGTGATGGTAGTTGGCAATCCGGGTGAGGGCGGTGAGAGCGAGCGCCAGCGTATACTCGGCCATCGGACGCACCCGCGTGGGCCCGGTGTGGATGACGCACAGGCCCTTGGCGAGCGCGTGGAGTTCGTCGATGTTCTGGCGGACTCCTCCGTAGGTGCTGCCGATGAGTTTGAGGCCGGGCAGGCCGTCGATCACTTCGCGGGTGATGAGGTGCTGCGCGGTGAAGGGCACGATGATCGCCTCGGCGTGCTCGCGGACGGCGGCGGCGAGGATTTTTTCCGGAGTGCCGGCTTCGGGTGCCTCGACGAGCGTGGTGACTTTTTCAATACGCGCGCGGGCGGAGGGATCTTCGATGGTGCAGGCGAACAGGATTTTTTTCATGGATGGAGAGCCGGGAGAGTGGCGGATTGGATACTCAATGGTCGAGGGCGGCGGCGAGCTGCGCGAAAAGGCCCATGCCCCAGGGGGCGATGACGCGGAAAGTGGAGCGCTGGATGTCCATGTGGTGCGTTTCCCTTTTGTTGCTCTGCGCGGTGCCGCGAAGCCAGCCGTCATGCGTCATGAAGGTCATCAGGCCGTCGAAGGCTTTGGCGGCGGCGGGAAGGAGAGAGGCATCGACCATGCCGTGCCGGACACCGAGGGCGAGGGCGGCGGCAATGCCGGCGCTGCCGGAGGAGTCGGGGAGAAGATCGTTTTCCTTGAGGAAGCAGGGCCAGAGTCCGTCGGGCAGTTGATGCCGGGTGACCCAGGCGGCGACGCGTCCGGCTTCAGCGACGAGCGATGCGGGACGTTCTTTTGGCGGAAGCAGGGCGAGGGTGCGGACGAGGCCGAGGTAATACCACGCGACGCCGCGACTCCAGTTGCGGAAGGTTTTTTCGCCGGTATCGAAAAAGTGCCGGAGGTAAAGGTCGTCGGGCGCGGTGAGCCGTTCACGGGCGACCTCGAGCTGGCGGAGGGCACGTTCGCGCAAGTCCGCGCGTCCGGCCTCGGTCGCCATCATCATCATGGGGTAGGCGATATTGTAGTTACTTTCCGTGACAATGGTATTCAGCCCGATGGTTCCGGTCCCGGGGCGGAGGTGTTTTTCGAAACCTTCATCGGCGAAACGCAGGGCGGGGTGTCCGGGAGCGAGGGCGGCAAGGATGGCGAAAGGGCCGGTGGACTCGGGGCCGCCGGCTTCGTCGTCGCAGGGGTGGCTTCGGATGTTCTCGCGCTGGCCGGTCCCGGGGTGAAGGAAGGTGTCGAGGTGGTCGAAGACGGTCTGCTGCGCGTCCTTGCGGCCTTTCATGGCCCAGTCGAACAGGCCGTCGAGGACGCAGATTTCCATCCAGTCGCAAGGCTGCAGGGAGGCGGCGGAACAGAAGAGGGCGAGGAAGTTTTCGAGGGTGGGCGGGGCGTTGTCGGCGTAGAGCTGGGGCAGGACGGCATCAGGCGCGTTGGGGCCGGGGGCGACAATCCAGAGAGGGGACGCTCCGTTCTTCGCGCTGAGAGAGAGACCGTCGCGGAGGGCGGCGGCGGTCTGTTCCGTGGTGAGGGCGAGTTCAAAAACCTGGCCGGGGCAGGCGTAGAGCACGTCGATGGCGCCGTAGTGCTCGCCGGTGGCGGCATTGGCGACGTCAACCTGATGGGGAACGCGTTCGTCCACGGCGGCGACGATGCGCAGGCTCATGGGGCGGACAGTGCCGACGCCGGGGGCCGGTTTCCAGCGCAGGCGGGCGGGGCCTGTTTCGGCCGGGGCCACGGGGATGACCCGGCGGCGGGCCATGGGACGCTTTTCCGGCGGGAAGAGGATTTCGGGCGCTTCGATGATGTCGGCGACGCGGCGGGCGGTGGCTACGGCGGCGGGGATTTGGGGCGGGTGGCGGAGGATGTCGGGCGAGGCGAGCGGATGGAGGATCACCCGTTCCTCGCGCAGGGTTTCCATCGCCTCCCGGAGCGGGTTTTGGAAGGCGTGGATTTCCAGGTTTTGGAGGGTGACGTTTTTCAGCGGATGACCGGGCAGGCCGCGCAGGTGCAGAGCCTCCCGCGCCGAGTCGCAGCGCACGTTGCGGATGAGGATGTTTTCCACCGCGGGCACGTGCTTGAGATTTTTGGGATCGGGCGGTTTTTCGAGCGTGTCGCCGTAGTGGAAGGTGAGTTCCACCGCCGCGTGGCGGATGCGGCGGGCCGTGATGTTCTCGATGAGGATGTCTTTGATGAAGCCGCCGCGCCCGGGTTTGGTTTTTATGCGGATGGCGGTGTCGGTGCCATCGCAGGTGCAGTCGTGGGCGTGCAGGTTGCGCACGCCCGCAGACATTTCGCTGCCGATGGTGATGCCGCCGTGGCCGGAGCGGATTTCGCAGTGGCGGATGAGGATGTTTTCGCAGGGGATGCCGGCCTCCCAGGCGTCTTCGTCGCGCCCGGCCTTGATGCAGATGGCGTCGTCCCCGGTATCGACGACGCAGTGTTCGATGAGGACGTTGCGGCAGGCATCGGGGTCGATGCCGTCGGTGTTGTGGGAAAAGGGCGAGGGCGGGTTGAGGATGGTGGAGTGGCGGAGGGTGAGATCGGCGCACCAGACGGGCTGGAGTGTCCAGGAGGGGCTGTCGCGGAAGGTGACACCTTCGATGAGCACCCGTTTGCATTCGATGGGCTGGCAGAAGACGGGGCGCACCCCGGCCTCCCGCGTACCGAACACCCGCTCTTCCAGAGGAGTGCGCAGGGCGGCGAAGTTGTCGGGGCCCTGGATGCTGGACATGCCGGGCTGGGAGTGCTTCCAGGGCCACCAGCTTTGTCCCTGCCCGTTGAGCAGGCCCGCGCCGGTGATGCTGATATCCTCGCAACGGTGGGCGTAGAGAAAGGGCGAGTAGTTGTAGATCATGACGCCGCCGCGCTGGGAAAGCACGGGGGGCAGGTAATCGTCGGGATTCTGGCTGAAACGAAGCTCGGCTCCGGCTTCGAGGTGGAGGTCGATGCGGCTGCGGAAGTGGATGGCGCCGGTGAGCCAGATGCCGGAGGGAACGACGACCCGGCCGCCGCCCTGGCGGGCGCAGGCCTGGATGGCATCAGCGATGGCACGGGTGTTGAGGAGGGCGCCGCCGGGGTGTGCGCCGTGATCCCGGATGTCCACCCGCCGGTCGGGGATGACGGGCGGCACGGGAAGCGCGAAAGGGGTGAAGACTGACATGGGCGTGATGGTGCGGACGACGGCAGGCAGACGGCGTTTCACGGTGATGAAAGACCGGCCGGATCCGACCAGGTTGGTTCGACCTGATCGTTGTCCGGAAGGGAACAATGCCGCCAGATTTACGCCTGGCAGTCGATGAGGATTTTCATCGCATCGGGCGTGCTGCCGAGGTTGTCGAAGGCCGCCTGGATGCGGGTGAGCGGTTCGACGCGGGTGACGAGTTTTTCGAGCGGGAGCTCGCGGCTGGCGATCAGGGCGAGGGCTTTTTCGTAGTCCTCACGTTCATACACCCGGGCGCCGATGAGTTTCAGTTCCTTCCAGAAAAACTGGTGGAGGTTGATTTCAACCGGTTTGGGGTAGATCGCCACGACGACGATGCGGCCGCGGATGGCGAGGAGGTCGGTCATGGTGGCGGCGGCGGATTTCGCGCCGGACACTTCAAAAACGATGTCGGCCCCGGCGTCGCCGCTTTTCTCGCGGCAAAGCGCGGGCAGGTCGGTCGCGAGCGGGCTGTGCGCCTCGAAGCCGAGCGAGCGGGCGAAGGCGAGCCGGAGTTCGTTGACTTCGCTGATGATGACCTGCGCACCGGCGGCGCGGGCGACGAGCGCCACGAGGATGCCGATGGGGCCGCCGCCGATGACGACGGCGAGTTCGCCGGGCTTGACGCCGCCGAGACGCACGTCGTGGCAGGCGACGGCGAGCGGTTCGGCCAGCGCGGCGAGCTTGAGATCGGTCGCAGGCGGAGCCTTGTGGACGGCGAAAGCGGGAACATTCCAGTACGTCTGGAAACCGCCGGGCGAGTCGATGCCGATGAATTTCAGGTTGCGGCAGATGTGGCTGTTGCCGCGGTCGGCGGGCGTTTCGGCGCGATTGTCGAGCGGGCGGACAACAACAGAATCGCCGACGGCGAAGCCGGTGACGCCGGGGCCGACCTCGGCGATGGTGCCGGACATCTCGTGACCGATGATTTGAGGTATTTTGACGCGCTGGTCCATGTGCCCGTGATAGATGTGGACGTCGGTGCCGCAGATGCCGACGTAGGCGACCTTGAGGCGGACTTCTCCGGGGGCCGGCGGAATGGCGGGAGCATCGGCGACGCGGAATGTTTTGTTACCTTCGTAGTAAGCGGCTTTCATAATGCGGGATGTGGAATGCGGAGTGCGGAATAAATGGAACGGGGAAGCGGGACGGGCGGGAATGTCTTGCCAATGCCTGCAGGTGATTAAAACAAATCCCGCACGCCGTGTCTTTAGCGCGGATTGACGGGATTTTCATTTTTTTGATCCACTGCCCTCGCGGGCAGGGAGAGATGCAACCTGGCGCATTCCGAGGAAACGCGCCAGTTCCTTCACCGCGTCGCCGGCGGCATGACCCCGGCGCACGGAGCGGCCCATGACGAGGAGCCGGCCGGCGGACCGGTCGGCTTTCGGGTCCACGTGGCCGACAAAGTCGTGGCCGGACAGGACGGGAAGCGCGTAATACCCGCGCACGCGCCTGGGCGCAGGCGTGTAAACCTCCCAGGTGTAGTTGAAATCCCACAACCGGGCCGTGAGGCGCCGGTCATAAATCAGCGGGTCGAGCGGCGCGAGCAGCCGGATGGAAGTGGTGGCAGTCTCCCGGAGACCGACGGCGGGAGCCGGCGGAAGGGAAAACACGCCGGCATCCTCGCGGAGGCAGTGAAGACGAAGGCCGTTTTCGACGGCGACCGCCTGCACCCGATCCTCGACCAGAGGCAGCTCCGTCTTTTTGAGGAGCACGAGCCGGTGCTGGCGCAGGCGGGCGAGCACGAGCCAGCGGGCCGTTTCCTCCGGATCAGGGCGGGGCCGGGCGAGCGTGGCGGCAGGCAGCACACGCTCCGGCAGCGCATAATAACGCCGCTGGGCACGACGGGCGGCGATGAGCACGCGACCATGGAAGAAGAGTTTCTGGAGTGTGGATTTGGCGAGTGTGCTGGCTCCCCATCCGCGTGTGGTCCGGCGACCATCGTGCAAATCTTCGGAGGAGAGCGGTCCGCGGGAGGCGAGTTCCTCCAGCAGCCGGGGAGCAAATTCCTTTTCACGGGGTGTGAGCCGGCCGGACCACGCGCCGGACTGGCGAGTGCGGGCCTCCATGGTCCCGAGCAGGTGCGGCCAGGCGTCTTGCGGGAATGCCACGAGAATGTGGCTGGAGGGCAGGTGGTGCTCGAATGCCATGCGCGTGGTCGCGTCTTGCGGGTTGCCTTCCTCGCCGTGCAAGTGGCGCATCAGGTCACCTTCCCGGTAACCGGCCACGCGATTGCGCAGGATGAGATCGTGCATGCGTCCGCAGACGTTGATGGGGTCGATCTGGATGTAACCGTGATGCGCGAGAGCGGTGGCGACATCGGGCGCCGGCGTGTCGAACAGATGGGCACGCCGCATGAAACGACGGGCTGCCTCCACAGTGGCCTTGATTTCGGCGGCGGACATATGCCGAAAGAAAGGTTGAAATGGAAAAACTGAAAAGCTGAAAGACTGAAGGTCCGGGGGAGGGGAGACCGCTAATCTGCGCTGATCTTCGCTAATCCGATCCCGGAAAACTTCGGTTGCGGCGCAGTTGCCCCAGGGAATCCGTGGTTAAAAAGGCAGCCCGGTTAGTCGGTCTCTCCCGGTTCGATTTTAGCGTTTTTCAGCGTTCTTTAGCGGTTTCCAATCTTCTGAATCCGGATACAGCGACCGTCGGGGAAGAGGCGGTTTTCAGGGCGTGCCGCCAAGCGCGAGGATCGGGGATCAGGATTGGCGCAGATCAGCGAAGATTAGCGGTTTCCACCCTGTCCGGTCGCGTCCCCGTCGTGTGCAAGCGGAACGGACAGGCACGGGGTCCGCGCGCTGTCAGAGCATCGGCTTGGCGCGCTTGAGGACTTGCACGGCGAAACCCCAGGGATCGCGGAGCATGATGATCTGGTCGCCGTTGGGGAGGTTTTCGAGATCGGCGGCGAGGGTGGCGCCGTTGGCGAGGAGATAGTCGCGGGCGGCGGCGGGATTTTCCACGGCGAAGGCGACGTGGAGATGGAGCGGGTCGTAAGTACGGTAGTCGGGAACGCTGGCTTTGGGGTTGTTGTAGATCTCGATGACGAGACGACGTGTGGCGTCGGCGATGAAGTGCATGTGCACGGGCGCGGGGCCCTGGCGCACGATTTCGAAGCCGAGATGCTTGACGTACCAGGCGGCGACGGCGACCGGGTCGGCGGCCTGCCAGGCGACGTGCTCGGCGGAGAATTTGATGGCGGGTTGGGAGGAGGTGGCGTTGGACATCGTTTGTTGGATGATTCGCCGCGAACGTGCCGTGGTCGTGCAACAAGGGGAAGGGCCGTTGTGTGCGAACGATGGCAGGCCGGGCGACACCCGGCGATGCGGTTCACTGCCAACGACGGCGCAGGGCGGCGAAGCCGATGATCGCCGCGCCGAAAATCAGGGCGACGGCGGCGGGTTCGGGGACGGTGCTGATCTGTATGTTGTCCACGGAGAAGGTGGCGGAGGCACCGACAGAGGTGCCGCTGAACACTTCCGCAGCGGCGAACGTCAGCCAGCGGGAGTCGGCTATACTGTCCCCGCCGCCTGTGGCCCAGACCGAGGTGCGAAAATTCAGGTCGGTGAGCGTCCTCGAGGTGGCGCCATCGGAAATGGAGACCGACCATCGCAGGGTCTCGGGGTTTTCGTGAATGGCGATGCTGTAGGTGACGCCGGTCTCAAAGGCCAGGCCGGTGCTGACGAAGTTGTCGCCGGCCCCGTTGCCCGCATACCAGTAGCCGTCGTAGGCGGAGAGCACCCAGGTGGCGGTGCCGTCGTAACTGGCAGTGCGGGAATTGGAGTTGGAGAGATTGAAGCGCACGGAGCCTGTGACACTGTCGGCCCGGAAGTCGAAGCGGGTGGAGAAGGCCGTGGTGCCACCGACAGAGACCCCGGTGGCATCATACGGGCGGAGAAGGCTGCTTGTTGCGACGCCGTTTCCCGCCACCGTGGTCACGGTGTAGGAAAAGTAATTTCCGCCCACGAGCAGAGGATTGGTATCCAGAACATAGGCGCTGGTGGTGCCTCCGGTGTTGTTTGAAGAGCTGCGCCAGCCCCTGAGCCAACCGGCGCCGATGGGGCCGAAGCCGTTGCTGTGACCCAACTGGCCGGAGGAGGTGCCGGAGAGGTTGGTGGTGTCGCTGGCGGTGTAGGACGAAAAATCGTCGGAGATGACGATGGCGCGAACGGACAGCGGAGTCAGGGCGAGCAGGCCGAGGGCGAGCGTGGGGAGGAGGCACGAGTGAGTATTCATGGCGATACGATGCGGTTATTTGCTGATGACAATGGAATCCACGGAGAAGGTTCCGGTGACGCCAACGGAGGTGCCGCTGACGATTTCCGAAGCGGAGAACGTCAGCCAGCGACCGCCGGGGGCTCCTGCGCCCCCCGTGGCCCAGGACGCGGTGCGGAAATTCAGGTCGGTGAGCGCAACCGGGGAGGCGTCACCGGAAATCGTGATGCTCCACTTGCGGGTCGCGGGATTTTGTCGGATGGCAACATTGTAGGTGACGCCGGCAGAGAAGGCCACTCCGGTGCTCATGAAGTTGTCGGCGGACCCATTGCCGACATGCCAGTAGCCATCGTAGGCGGACAAGACCCAGGTGGCGGTGGAGTCAAAATAGGCGCCGCGGGTATTGGCATCGGAAAGGTTGTAGCGCAGATTCGCCGGTGTGGTGTCGGCCCGGAAGTTGAAGCTGATGCCGAAGGTCTCGGCTCCGGAAGCGGAAATCGCGTTGGCGTCATAGGCGCGGGCGAGGGAGCCGCCGCCGCCCGCCGTCTCTCCCGGGGACGTGGCCACGGTAGTGGAAAAATAATTGCCTCCGTCGCCAAGCGGGGTGCCATCGGCGATGATGGCGCTGGCGGTGGTTCCCGCGCTGACGGTCACGCGCCAGGGCGACAGCCAGCCACCGGAGGGGGTGCCGACATTGGTCTGGCCGGGGCGGAGGGAGGTTCCGACCGCATAGGCGCTGAGGTCGTCAGTGATGGTGCTGGCAGGCAGCGGCGCGAGGGCAAGCAAGCCGAAGGCAAACGAGGCGAGGACGCGCGGGTTGGTTTTCATGGTAATACGGTATGGTTGTTTTGAATGCGATTGTTCCCGATGACGGTTCCGGGCACGTCGTGGAGCGAAACGGGGCCGGTGGTGAGAAGCCGGGTCAAGGGGTCGGTGTGCCCGGCGCGGAGGACTCGGTTGGTGTTCACCAGGGTGTTGTCGCGCACGATGATTTCGCGGGCGGCGTAAGCGTGGATGGCGGCCACGGTGGTGTTCTCGATGCGGTTGTTTTCGATGACGATGTTGTGGTTTTCGGACGGATACGGGGGTGTCGTGCGTTCGGTCCGGGCAAAGATGCCGATGGCGCCGGGAACATAGGAGCCGGGGGCGGCGAGGCTGTGGTCGGTGCCGATGTCGCGGATCGTGTTGCCCGTGATGCGAAGGTTGTTCACCCAGCCGGCCTCGCGCCAGTGGCCGAGTTCGGGACCGATGGAGATGGCGGACTTGGTGAGGCGTTCGAAGCGGTTGTTTTCGACCAGGCCGTCGGAAGCCATGAGACGCAGGCCGCGGCCGCGGTGGTCGTGAAAATAACTGTCACGGATGACATAGCCGTCGCAGTTGTTGGCGGGGGTGTCGAACCATTGGCCGGGTTTGACGTCGAGAGGGGCATCGGTGTCCACCTGGTAAAGGGTGTAGTTGCCTTTCGGATATGTCGGAAAAAGGGCGGCAATGTCGCCCATGGTGACGCCTTCGTCGGTTTCCAGGGGGGTGATGGCGGTGATGGTGGCATTCCCGGCGAGGGAGAAATCGCCCTGGTTGTAGAGGCGGAGGGCGTCGCCCGCCCGGATGGTGGAGATGATGTCGCCGGGGCCGTATTTGTAGGCGGCGAGGAAACGGGTGGGGGTGAGGGGACGAATGACGGGGATGAGGAAACCGTGAAGATTGATGGAGTCGTCGCCCATGCCGGAGAAATCGCAGTTTTCGACGACGGGGCCGCGGCGACACTGGACGAAGTTGATGCCGTCGGCGTTGCTGGAAAGGAGGCGGGGGCGGGTGGCTCCGGGGGGAGGCGGGCCGGGACGGATGTGGACGCGGCGGAAGGTGACGGTGTCCTCGCTGTAACGGCCGACAAACGCGAGGCCGGGGGAGGCGTGAAGGGTGGTGTCTTCGATGATGACGGGGCCGGTGCAGTGCCGGATATAGACCGCGCTGGTGCCATCGACCAGGCGGCGGTCCATGACGAGCTGGTCGCCGGGCGCGAGGGGGGCGGGCTGGTTGGATTGCAGTCTGAGGCGGCCTTCGCGGGGGCTGATTATCGTGAGGGGCAGGCGGTTGAAGTCCCATGAGCCGGGATGGCGGCGTCCTTCGGCGGTGAAGAAGTGGGTCGGGGCGCGTTGGTAATCGTTGTCGAGGGCAGGATAGCCGTCGTGGATACGGAATTCGATGCCGGCGCTGTCGGCGCGGGTGATGGTGCCTTGGGTGAAGGGGAGCGGATCGTAGTCGAGGGTGAGGCCGTGGATCTTGAGGTTGCCGGATTCCTGGATGCGGAGGATGGGCTGCCGGGTGCTGGTCATGATGAAGGTAACCCCGGTGGCGTCGATTTCCAGGTTGTCGGCGTTGCGGATTTCGACGGTTTTTTCCAGCCGGTAAACTCCGGCGGGAATGCGGAGGCGGGGCTGGCGGGCGGCGATGGCGTCCCGGATGAGCGCGTCCGGGGCGGCCGTGGCGGGAGGGATAGTGATGATGAGAGGAAGGAGGGTAGCGGAGAGGGTGAGGAGCGTCTTGAGGATTGCTTGCATCCGGGTGGTCGGGCGATGGGTGGCCTTGGTCGTCATTACGAGGTGTGTGGGTGGGCGCGGGATGTTTGAGAGGGAGAAAATCAGTTGCGGAGGTTTTTGATCCAGTCGTCGAGGCGGGTGTCATTGAGCTGGAATGACAGGACGTGGCCGTCGAGGAAGACGCCATTGATCTTGCCTCCGTGGCGGGGATCGAAAAGGAGGGAGCCGCCGCCGCTGTTCGCCGCCCGGAAATAGGCGGTCGAATCGTAGTCGCCGGGATTCCAGGGCGCCCCGTCGGCGACGATCAGGGTCTGCGACCATTTGGTGTTCTGGTTCGGCGCGAAGCGATCATCGGGTGTGCCGCCTTGGGCGTTGATGGCGTAGACGCGGCGGACGCCGTTGGGATAGAGGCCGCCTTTCGGGGCGGCGGCGCAATACCACGGGTTCATGGCCAGGTTGGATTCGTCCACGGCGGGATAGATGAATTTGGGCGTAAAGTAGGCCTGGATGATGTTCCACCAGGCACCGGAGGCATTGTCCTTGGGCGGAGGGAGGGCGGGGTTATTGGAAGGCTGGGGATAGAGCCCTTTGTTTTCCTCGGCATAAAGCGTGAGCCAGTTGTGGATGTTGCGAAGGCTGGAAATGCAGTTAACGTTGCGAGCGGTTTCCCGGACTTTGCCGACGACGGGAATCATGATGCCGGCCAGGATGCCAATGATGGCGATGACGGTGAGCAATTCGATGAGGGTGAAGGCTCGCGTCCCGGAGGGAGGACGAGAATGAAGAATCGGGAAAGAGAGGATGGGCTTTTGCGTAAACATGGCGGGGACGGGATTACAGGAAGAGACATTTCCATGATTGCCCAAGGGAACAAGCGCATCGTAGTTTACCACGTTAAATAGAATGAGCACGAAACCTCCAACCTTGCGTGATCTGGCGGTAAAATTGGGTGTGAGCCACGCCACCGTGTCGATGGCGCTGCGCAATTCCCCGGCGATTTCCGAGGCGACACGTTCGCGTGTGCAGACGCTGGCAAGGAAGGAAGGGTATCATGGCAACATACTGGTAAGGGCGTTGCTGACGCAGGTGAGGCGAGGGCGTCTGGATGGCACGGGAGAGGTGATTGCCTTGTTGGTGGAAGGTTCCGGACAGGATGCCCAGTGGCGTCCGGATTTAGTTGAGGGTGTGAAAGCCGCCAGGCGTCGCGCACATCAATCCGGGATGGCCGTGGAGGTGTTCCCGACCGGGCAGCACGGTTGCGATTCAAAGCGTGTGGGGCGGGTATTATTCAGTCGCGGCATCCGGGGGCTGATTCTGCCGCCAGTGTCTCTGGAGCTGGGGCCATTGGATATCGACTGGAATCTGTACGCAGTGATGGCAGTGGGATATTCGTTTCGCCAGCGGGAGATGCACCGGGTGGCGAATGCGCATTTTGACGGCATCATGACAGCATACGCGCGGTTGCGGGCGGCGGGATGCAGGCGGATCGGCTGCATGTTGCGCCGCAACGAAGACGAGAAGGCGCGACACTACTGGCTGGCGGGCGCGCTGGCCGCGCCGCGTGTGTATGGCGGCGCGGCACTCGTGCCGCTGATGCAGGACGATCCGCCGGATGAGGCGGAATTTGCAAGGTGGTTCAGCAAAAAGAAACCGGATGCAGTGATCGGCAACCAGCCGGATTATGCGCTGCAGTGGTTGCGGGGGATGAAGGTGCGCGTGCCGGGCGACATGAGTTATGCGAGTCTTGATGTGACGCCGGGGTCGGGCGTTTCGGGCATCGGCCAATCATGGGGAGGGATGTTTGCAACAGCGGTGGATCAACTGGCGGGAGAACTGGCGCGCAATGAGTTCGGGCTGCCGGCGGAGCCCAAGGTGACGCTGGTCGGGGGCGAATGGGTTGAGGGGGAGACGGTGCGAAAGCAGTGAGGGGAAGGTCCGTTGTGTGCGAACGATGGCAGGCCGGCGGGCGGTGCTGTGGTTTCCGGTAGCCAGGACGGCGAGGCGCTGTTCGCGCCTCGTCGCAGCGGCAGGAATGCCGCCGCTCCTTCAGGCGAGGATCCAGGTGCCGTCGGAGGACCGGGTGACGGTGTGGGTTTCGCCGGTGGTTTTTTCGGTGAGGACGAGGCGGGCCGGGTCGGCGTGAGTGAGGGTCCAGGTTTCGGTGGCGCCGGGGCTTTCGAGGGCGGTGGTGTCGGGCGCGGGCGTTTTCAGGTGCCAGCCGGCGGTGGCGCCGGGGTCGTCGACGCAGATGGCGTGGACGGCGAGGCGGTCGGTGGCGGGGGTTTTGTCCGTCCAGCGGACGAGGAGGCCGCTGCCGGGTTTGCCTTCGCCAAGCTGGTTGGGGAGCGGGTGATAGGCGTCATGGACATACGAATACATGGGGTAGGCCATCATGTTGCCGCCAGCGCAGTGGAAGAGCTTCATGCCGGCGTTGCCGCGGCGGGCGACGAGGCGGTCCGGGCGGACGAGCTTGAGGTCGAGGGCGTTGTCGCGGTTGTTGAGGAGCCAGTGCCAGGTGGTCGTCACGGGGACATCGGCCCGGATGCGGTCGATGACAAAAAGGGCGTGCGTGCCGCAGAGGAGCCAGAGGCGGGTAAACTCGGTGAGCGGGGCTCCGTAGAGCGCGGCGGCTTCGCTGGCGATGGCGGTGACGCGGCCGGCGCGGGCGAGGAGGGTGCGGCGCTCGTTGCCGGAGGAACGGCCGCCGCGGGTGACCGGGGCGTCGGCTTTGCCGGTGGCGCGGTCGAAAAGACGGCGCGCGGTGCGGGTTTGTTCGAGTTCGCGGTTGAGGTGTTGGTCTTCCTGGAGTTTGAGGTCGGGGGTAGCGGGCGGGACGCCCGCGCCACTTGCGACAGTGAAGGTACAGGTGTTATGGGTGTTGGTACGGGCTTCGAGTTCGTGGATGAGGTTGCGGTAACAGGAATGGCCCGGGTCAACGAGGAGGCGTTCCCGGTTGTGCACGAGGATGAAGCTGTTGAGGTCGCCGTGAAGATGACCGGGGCCATGGAGGGGATCGGGGGCGCCATGGACGGCGAGGATGGTGCGTCCGCCGTTTTCGGGCCAGGCGTCGCGGGCGAGGACGTCGCCGCAACTGAAACCGGCGGCGAGGTCGATGCCGGCTTCGGGGGCGGAGGGGGCGAGGGGAGCGGTCGCGAGTGCGGCGGGGAGGAGGGAGAGCGTGAGGAAGCCGAAGTCGTTGACGAAACCGAAGGTGGCCTGGTCGTGCGGAGGTTGCTCGATGCAGGGCGTATAGTGGGTGTCGAAAAGCCAGCGGGCGAGGCCGGCTTCGGCGGGGTGTTTTTCTTTGGCGCGAGTGGCGATGTGCAGGAGGAGGTCGGCGGAGGCGCGGTAGAGGGCGGCGGAATCGTTGAAATTGGCGGCGCGGGGACGCGGGTAAGAACCCCAGTCGCTGAGGGGTTTGGTGTAAAAATGGGAGGCGGCATCCCAACGGGGTTTCAGCGCGTAGGGGGCGAGGGGGAGGGTGGCGTCGAGCGCGGGCGTGTGGCGGGTGAGGGCCTCGCGGGCGAGCATGAGGGTGTAGGCGGCGTAGTTGCCGTACTGGAGCGACTCGCCGTAAGAGCCGTCGGGCTGGAAGACATCGACGCAACGGTGGAATTCGGCGGCGGCGCGGTCGAGCGCGGCGGTGTCGCCGATGACGGCGGCGGCGGTGGCGACGCCGGCGTTGAGGACGCAGCGCCAGTTGGCGAGGTGGTTGCCGTCGTCGAGCCAGCGCTGGCAGAGCGGGATGGCGGTGTCGCGGAGTGTCGTGGTGAGTTCGTTACGCTCGGCTTCGGTGAAGATGTCGCCGGCGAGGTCGAGAGCGGCGGCGACGGCCCAGGAAAGGTGGGCGGTTTCGAGGTGGCCGATGGGCGGGTTTTTGGTGTGGTTGCGGAAGGCGGGCCCGACCCAGTCGGCGACCGGACGGCGGGCAATGGCGAGGGTGTTGGCGCGAAGCCAGGCGTCGAGGGCGGGCGAGGGTTTCAGCGCGTGGACCATCGCGGCATCGGTGATGTATTCGCCGACAAAATGCCACCAGTCGGTAGTGGTTTCGCCGGTCGCGAGCGAGGGGCTGGCGGCGCGGCGTTCGGCGCGATTGACGAGCGTCCAGAAGAAGGCGCGGGCGGGATTTTGGGCGCGGGCGGCGGCGAAGGCGGTTTTTTCGGTATCGGTGAGGAACAGTGGCATGGTGGCGAGCGGGTTGACAGAGTGATGAGGGGGAGTCCCATGGGACTGATGGGACACATGGGACGTAGAGGACGGATGGGACTTGTGGGTAGAATCAGCGGAGGGCGGCGAGATCGAGATCCTTGATCAGGACGCCTTCGGGCTGGGCGGCGATGAAGTGAATCGCGGCGGCGACTTCGGCGGGTTTCAGGAATTTGGCCCGGTCCACGGTGCGTCCGGCCCAATAGTCGGTATCGACAGAGGCGGGAGACACGAGCGAGACGCGAATGTTGTCGGCAGCGACCTGTTGCTGGAGTCCGGAGGTGTAGCCGTTGAGAGCGTGTTTGCTGGCGCAGTAGATCGGCGCCACGGGATTGGCGATTTTGCCGACAATGGAGGAGACGTTGATGATGTGGCCGGACTTCCGGGCTTTCATGCCCGGGAGAACGGCGCGGACGGCGTGGAAGACTCCGGTGAGGTTGGTGTCGATGATGCGGCGATAGTCGTCGGTGCCGACGCTGGCGAGGTCGGTGGCGAAGCCGACGCCGGCATTGTTGACGAGGATGTCGATGCGGCCATCGCGGCGTTCGATATCGGCGAGAGCGGCTTGCACGGCGGCTTCATCGGTGACATCGACCGCGGCGCTGTGGAGACGGTCGCGCGCGATGCCGGCCTCGGGCGTGGCGGCGAGGTTCTCGATAGCGGCGGCGAGTTTGTCGGCGCCGCGGGCGAGGATCGTCACGCGGGCGCCTTCGGCGGCGAAGAGGCGGGCGGCTTCGAGACCGATGCCGGTGGATCCGCCCGTGATGACGACGACCTTGTCTTTGGAGGACTGCAGATAGGTGTGCGTAGGCATAACGGGCGGAGTGTGACAGATGCCGGCGAGGGTGCGCGGTTATTTTTTGAAGA
Organism: Opitutaceae bacterium TAV5; assembly: GCA_000242935.3. NCBI lineage: Bacteria > Pseudomonadati > Verrucomicrobiota > Opitutia > Opitutales > Opitutaceae > Opitutaceae bacterium TAV5. The sequence goes on along the minus strand of CP007053.1, from coordinate 6,090,500 downwards.
ACTCGAACGACTCGAAGCTGACCTCGTGCATGACGATGTGCGACGGGAGCGTGAGGATGAAGTTGATGACGTTGGCGACGTCGGCGGCCTGCATGAACTTTTCCCGCGGCACGGGGCGGTCGCCCCAGAAACCGACGGTATTGACCGGGCCGGGTTTGATCGAGGTGACGCGGATGTTCTGCTTCATCACCTGGAGGGCGAGCCCCTGACCGAAAACGGAAACGGCGGCCTTGGCGGCGCAATAAACGGGAGCGTTGGGATTGGGACGGGTGGCGGCCTGCGAACTGATGAAGCTGATGAGCGGGTTTTGCGCCGGGTCGGTCAACGGGATGAAGTGCTTGGCGGCGAGGAAGAGGCCCTTCAGGTTGACGTCGATGATCTTGTCGTAGGACTCGACGGGCATGTCCGCGACGGGCGCGGCGATGGACATGCCGGGGAGATTGATGAGGATGTCGGCGCGTCCGAATTTTTGTTTAACACTCGCGAAGAAGGCTGCGGTGGAGGCTTCGTCGGTGATGTCAACGGCGCCGGTGACGACATCGGCGGCGCCGAGTTTGCGGGCCTGGCCGGCGAGTTCGGCGAGGGGCGCGCTGCCGAGATCGGCGAGGGCGAGGCGGACGCCTTGCGGGGCGAGGGTGTCGATGAGCGCGCGGCCAAATCCGCCGCCGGCTCCGGTGATGACAATGATGCGGTCTTTCATGGTGTGTGTTGGTGTGTTGGAGAAAATGTTCAGAGCTTGCCGCGGCGTTCTTCGAGGAGGCGGCGGGTTTCGCGGGCGCGTTCTTCGGTGATGGGGAACCACCAGAGGAGGAAAAGGGCGATGATGGCGGAGGCGGAGGGGATGATGTAGAACCACCAGCGCATCGCATCGACGACACCGGCGGCCTGGGCGGAGCCGGAGGCGGCGTGGTAACCGGTGACGGCGAGCACGAATCCGGCGAGGACGGCGGTTGCCGAGGTGGAGAGTTTGGAGATCCACGCGGAAACGGCCCCGATGGCGCCTTCACGACGGTAGCCGGTGTTGAGTTCGTCGTCGTCGCAGATGTCGGCCTTGATGGAGGCGATGAGCAACCAGAAGCCGGAACCGGAGGGCACGGTGAAGGCCAGCACCACAAGGCTGAGCCACGGGCTTTCCGGCGTGTAGAAGAGCCACTTGGCAAATCCGCTGATGACCAGCAGGATCAGGCAAAGGGCGAGCGTCTTGCGTTTCCCGATACGTTGGGAAAGGCGGTTGAGGAAGAAGACCGAGGCCAGGCCGATGACGAGGCCGACATTACCGCCCACGCCGGCGAGCACGCCTTGTTTGACGGTGTCGCCGTTGAAGAGATAATAGAGCCCGATGTAGAAGCCTAGGTGGTTGACGGTGCGCCCTCCCACCACGGTGAAAAAGGTGATGAGCACCATCATGATGAAGGGCTTGTTTTTCAGGGTCATTCCGATCGATTTCAGAATGGGAATCTGGCCCTGGTTTTGCGCTTTTTTGAAAAAACGTTCGCGAAGAAAAATCACCGGGATGAGGCCGGAGAGGATAATGAGGATGCCGACGCAGACGCCCATCCAGCGCGCGCCGGTGATGGTGCTGCCGCCCCAGACGGGAAGTTGCGTGAAGGCGTAGGTCCAGGGGACGACGAGTCCGACGGCGGTGCCCATGTAGGCACGCAGTTCCATGACACGGGTGCGCTCGTTGTAGTCGGGCGTGAGTTCGAAACCGAGGGCGGTCCAGGGAATCGTAAAGAAGGTCTGGAAGGTGAAAAAAAGAATCGAGAAAGCGGTGAACCAGACAAAGACCCCGGTGGGCGAGAGACCGCCGGGCACGAGCCAGAGCAGGGGAAAGGTGATGCCGGCGCCGAGCGCGCCGAAGAGCATGAAGGGGCGGCGGCGGCCCCAGCGGGTGCGGGCGTTGTCGGAGAGGGCGCCGACGACGGGGTCGGTGATCGCATCCCAAAGGCGCATGATCGCGATGGCCACGCCGAGCAGGCGCGGGTCCATGTGGAGCGCGATGTTGAAGATGGGGTTGGCATTGGACATCAGCGTGTCCGTGCCGATGTGATCGGAAAAGTTGCCCATGCCGTAGGCGAGGCGTCGGGAGGGCGAAACCTTGTCCTCGGTGGCGGTGGGCTGGACTTTGTGGAAGAGTTTTGAGGACACGGAGAGTGGGGCTGAAAACCTGAAGGCTGGAGGTCCGCGGAGGGACGGAGGGAGGAATGAGAGGGATGGGATGGGGACTTGTGGCGCGAAGGACTGTGGCTGGCCGGTTTGCAGCCTTCAGTCCTTCAGCTTTCGGGCTTTTTCAGAAATACCCGCCGCGTTTCACGATCTCGACGGCGGACATGCCTTCTTTTATCCAGCGCTTGAGGTCGGATTCGCCGTGGGCGATTTCCTCGGCGCGCTCAAGGATGGGGACGGCGAACTGGCGCGGAACACAGAGGGCGCCGTCGATGTCGGCAAAAATCAAGTCGCCGGGATTCACAAAAACATCGCCCATCTGGATGGGCGTCTGCCACCCGCTGATGCGGAAGCGGCCGAGCATGCCGTTGGAACTGCGGTAACGGATCCAGAGCGGGAAGCCGAGATTGAGCACCTGGTCGGTGTCACGCACGCCGCCATCGACGACGGCGCCGCGGCAGTGTTTGCGCTGGGCGGCCATGGTCATGCACTCGCCCCAGTGGGCGGATTCGGTGTCGAGCGATGTGTCCCAGACGACGAACGAGTTTTCCGTGATGGCGTCGAGCATCTCGGCGCGGCGGGCCATCTCGCTGGTGAGCTGGAGGTTTTTGGCGCCCTTGATAGTGAAGGCGAAACCGGCGGCGCGCATGTGGTCGCGCAGCGGCATGAGGCCGTTGGGGAGCGTCTGGCGGGTGAGCTTGCGCTCGCGGAGCGCGTCGTTCACCGCGGCGGTGAAGATCTTTTCGTAGCGCTCGCAAATTTCCTGCTCGGGCAGCGGAAGCGGCGTGTGGGGATCGATCTGGCGCTCGGCTTCGAGGTCTTCGAGTTTCATCGCGGGGGGCGGTTTTTCCATGACGGCGAGTAAAGCAGATCGAAGGCGTGACTGTCTTTAGACCGGATTGACGGGATTTTCATTTTTTTGACATCGACCGGAAAACCGGAAAGGATCGCGGTTCTATGGGATACGCTGTTCATTCCGTCGAGGGGCTCGGGTCGCCGTTCTTGCTGGTCGACGAGATGGTTTTTGTGATCCCGCGCGGCGGCGAGGTGCGGCTGGCGCGGCATCATTTCAAGTTTCTCTTCATCCTCGGAGGGGAATTCGAGCACGAGATCGAGGGCGTGGAAGGGCGGCGGAAACTGGGGCCCGGCGACATCCTCGTGGCGCCGCTGGTCGAGAGGCATTGTTATGTGAATCCCCACCCGAGAAAGGCGGCCCAGGCGCATGTGGTGCGGCTGTTTCTCGATGGCGTATTCCTGAAAAAACGCGCGGCGCGACGCACACGGAAGCCGGAAACCGATTTTGCCGATTTTGTGATCCACCACTTCCCGCAGGTGGTGCAACTCCCGGGGGGCATCGACAACGAGATCACGGAGCTGGTCACGGCGCTGCGACGCGAGACGGAAGAGCGCGCCGCGGGCTTCCGGCACCGCGTGAGGTCGATTTGCACGGATTTGATTGTGGCGGTGGCGCGGCGGGCGGGAGCGGCCACGGGCACGTCGACGAAGGCGGCGGCGCCGGCCGCCGGACATGCGGGGGCCACGATCGTGGCGGCGGCCAAGGAGTATGTGCTGAAGCATCTGGCCGAGGACATGGCGCTCGGGGAAATCGCCTGGCACGTGGGGCGGGGGGAGGAACACTTGGCCCGCGTGTTCAAGCGCGAGACGGGGCGGAGCGTTTTCGACTATGTGCGCGAGATGCGGATCAACGAGGCGAAGACACATCTGCTGGACCCGGCGCTGACGCTGACAGTGATCGCGGAGCGGTGCGGGTTTCACTCGCTGTCGTTTTTCAGCCGGACGTTCCGGCAGCATGTGGGGATGTCACCTTCGGCCTACCGGCAGCATGCGCAGGCGGAGTTGCGGCCGATGGTGCGGCGGTGAAAGAAACGGCGGCGGGGACGCCGCCGCTCCGTCAGATGGCGATGCTTTCGATGCCGAGGCGGAGAGCTTGGGTGTACGCAAGCGTGACGGGGCCGAAGGCGTGCGGATCGTTGAGGCGGTGGGGGTGGTTCATGTAATCCTCAATGGTGCCCTGGCCGGGGCAGAGGCAGCCGACGCAGGTGTTGTGCACGGAGCCATCGACGGCAACGTAGGGGAGGAGGGCGCGGAGGCCTTTTTCAAAGGCGGCGCGGGCGTCGGGGCCGAGCAGGCCGCGCTCCAGGCCGGCGCCGATGGCGTAGAGGATGAGGCCGGTGCCGGAGGTCTCGACAAAGGAGTCGTGACGGGTGAGTTCCTGGTGCCAGAGTCCGGCCGTATCCTGGGACCGAATACAGGCGGTGGTGAGGTCGGTGAAGGCGGCTTCGGCTTCGGGCCGCGCGGGGTGGGTGTCGGGGAGGTGGTTGACGAGTTCGGTGAGAGCGAGGATGCCCCAGCCGTTGCCGCGGCTCCAGTGGTCTTGCGAGCGGTGGCCGGGGCCGCGGAAGTTGCGGGCTTGGTTGATGAGGCCGGTGGCGGGGTCGCGGAGGAGTTTCAGGTGGTCGCGGATTTGGTTCCAGGCTTCCTGGATGAGGTCGTCGCGATTGAGGGCGAGGCCGGTGTAGAGGAGGAAGGGGGTGACGGCAAAGGCCACGTCGATCCAGATTTTTTCGGCGGGGATGTCGGCGGGGTGCGAGAGGATGCCGTTGCGGTCGCGGGGGGCCTTGGTCATGATCTGGTCGGCAGCGGCGACGAAGAGGGCGCGGTCGGCGGCAGGGAGGTGACCTTGGCTCAGGAGGTAGGCGGCGCCGTTGCCGCCGATGCGGTAGTTGGGGAAGTTGCAGGAGCCGGCCCAGTTGGGGTGACCGTCCAGGCCGTTGTCGAGGAAGGGGCGGAGGTGTTCGCGGACGAGGGCGAGGAGGCGTTCGCGTTCGGCGGGGTCGGCGACGCTGAGGGCGAGGCGGGCGAGGCCGTGGAGGGAGACGATGCCGGTGTAGTGGGCGAGCGAGTGGGTGGCGACGTTACGGTGAAAGGCGCGCTCGGCGAGGTGCGCGCAGTCAACGGCGGCGGTCGCGGGACCGACGGGCAGGGATACGGGGGGGACGGGTGTGTGGTTGTTTTTCATTCGGCTAATCGGAATAATTATCCATTAATGATGTATAATCTTGCGCCGTCAAGCGACAACTGCGAGGCTGGTGCCAAGGGAAACGATCTTATGAAACAGGCAACGGGCATGACGGACGGGACGAAGCACGACGGGGAGCTGCGCGAAGGGAAACCGGGCAGTGGCGGCGTGCAGTCATTACAGCGCGGACTGGCGGTTCTCGAGCGGGTGAGCCAGGCGGAAGACGGGCTTACGCTCGGACGCCTTTCGGAGCTGACGGGGCTGAAAAAAACCACCGTGCACAATCTTGCCCGGACGTTGCTGGAGGACGGTTATCTGGCGCGGCTCACGCAGCCGGTGCGTTATGCGGCGGGGCCTGCGCTGGCGGCGCTGGCCAGGCGTAATGCTTCAGCCAATACGCTGCACCTGGCGGCGGAGCCGGCGTTGCTGGCGCTGGCGGCGGAGTTTCCCGGATCGGCGGCGTTGCTGGTCGAGGCGGCGGGGGCGGAAGTGCGCGTGACGCTGCGGGTCAGCCCCGAAAATCCGGCAAGCGTGGAGAGGCCGCTGGACCGGTTGAGCCCGCCGTATATCAGCGCCACGTCACTGGTGTTTCTCGCGTTGGGCAGCAATGCCTGGCGCGAGGCGTGCATGAGCCGTTATCCGTTTGCCGATTTCGGCGCGCCTTTGTGGGGATCGTTCGAGGCGCTGGAGGCGCAGCTGGACAAGATACGCAAGGAACGCCGCGCTGTCCTGGACAGACCCGGAGCGACCCTGGCGCCGATGGCGTTTCCCGTGACGGGTTCGCGCGGCGAATTGCTGGCGGCGCTCGGGCTGGCGTTCCGCCCGGCGCAGGCAGGCGGCGCCCTGGCTGCGAAGCGGCGCGCGCTCTCCCGCACGCATGAGCTGGCGCAGCGGCTGGGCGCCCGGTTTGGCGGAGGAGCGTGAGCGGGCGGAGCCTGGCGGAGAGATCAGATCAGGCCGAAATCAGATCAGGCCGAGCTTCATCTTGCCTTCCTCGGTGATCATTTCCTGGCTCCAGGGCGGTTCCCAGGTGATGTTGACGTCGGCGGCGCTGACGCCGGGGACGAGCAGAATCTTGCTTTTGGCATCCTCCGCGATGGCCGGGCCCATGCCGCATCCGGGAGCCGTGAGCGTCATCGCCACGACCACCTTGTAACCGGGATCGGCGGCCGGAGCGGGAGCATTGGCAACGGGTTCGATCTTCTCGACGTCCATCGAATAGACGAGACCGAGGTCGACGATATTCACCGGAATCTCCGGGTCGTAGACTTTCTTGAGCTGATCCCAGATGGCATCGGGATCGGGGGCGCCGTCGGCCAGCGTTTCGGCGTGGACCTTGTCGTCGAGAATCTCCTCGCCGAGGGCGTCGCCGTCCTTGCCGTCGATGCGGTAGAGGCCGAAGTCGGTCTGCACGGTGAAGCTGCCGCCGAGTGTCTGGTGCAGGTAGACGCGGGTGCCGGCGGAGAGGGTCTGCCGGTCACCGCTCGGGATCTGCGTGGCGATGATTTCGCGGGTGAGATTGCGATCTTTGGTGGCGGACATGGCGTGTGTGAGGGGGGGAGAGACTGATGAGAGTTATGGGACTGATGTGAGTTATGGGAGTGATGGGAACGGTGGTGGGTGGAGGCGGGCTATTTTTTGAACTTGCCGCGGATCAGCGCGACCAGGGCGTCGTGGAGGGACTCGTTTTCGAGCTTGCCGAGGACTTCCTCGAAGAAGCCGAAGACGAGGAGTTCGTGGGCGTGCTTCGGGTCGATGCCGCGGGCTTGCAGGTAGAACTGCTGCTCGGGTTCGATGCGGCTTGTCGTGGAACCGTGAGTACAGCGCACGTCGTTGGCCTCGATCTCCAGGCCGGGGAGGCTGTTGGCCTCGGCGGCGTCGCTGAGCATGAGGTTGCGATTGCTCTGGTAGGCGTCCGTTTTCTGGGCGTCGGGCTCCACGATGATGAGGCCGGAGAAGATCGTCTTCGCGGTGTCGAGAAGCGCGTTTTTATAGAGAAGATTGGACGAGGTGCGCGGCGCAGCGTGGGTTTGCAGGGTGCGCTGGTCGAACTCCCGGGAGCCGTCGGCGATGGTGAGCGCGAGCATTTCGGAGTGCGCGCCGGGACCGAGGAGGCGGCTGTGGGATTCGTGGCGGGCGCGGCGGCCGCCGAGGTGAACGTTGAGCGAGAGGACGCGGGCGTCGCGCTCGGCCACGATGCTGTTGCTCTGGAAGGCGAGGGTTTGTCCGGACCAGGCTTGCGCGCCGACGTAGGTGAGCTGCGCCCCCGGACCGGCGTGAAGGTCGTTGACGCCGCTGGCGAGGTGGCGGGCGTTGGCTTCGGCGCTGATGAAGAACTCGACGAGCGTGGCCCGGGCCTGGTCTTCGAGGATGACGAGGGTGTGCGGGAAAACGGCCTTGTTGTCGCCGCTGAGCGTGTGCTGGAGGACGAAGGGCGTGGCCACCTCGACGCCTTTGGGAACGTAGAGGAGCGCGCCGGCGGCGGTGAAGGCGGTGTTGAGGGCGACGAATTTTTCGCTGCCGAGATTGGCGGGGAGTTTCTGGAAATAACGCTGGACGATGTCGGCGTGGTTGCGGAGCGCTTCATCGAGCGGACAAAAAATCACGCCGCGCGCGACGAGATCGGAAGACAGGGGGCTGCGGGCGACGAGCTGGCGATTGGAGAAGATGATCTCCGCAGCATGCTCGAAGGTGGAAAAGTTGGGGATGTTGGTGGCGGGATCCTCGGGCAGGTCAAAGCCGGAGAGATCGGCCTCCTTGAGCGTGCTGCTGAAGCGCCAGGTCTCGGCGGTGCGGCCGGGGAAGGGATTTTTCTGGAACTGCTCGAAGGCGGCGCGTTTGGCGTCGAGCCACCAGGCGGGCAGATAATTGCGCTGGCGAAGATGCTGCGCGAAGCGATCGGCGTCGAGGCCACTGCCGACCGGCGACGTGGTGACGGAGGCGGAGGCTGCGGGTTCGGCGATGGAGGAGGGAGCGGCGGACATGCGGTGTGTTTGTGAGAATGGCGCCGACGGGACCTGAGCCCCATGCGGCTTGTGCGTGAAGTGGAGTTCTGGATACGGAGCCGGGCGTCAGCCGACGGAGCCTTCCATTTCGAGATCGATCAGGCGCTTGAGCTCGACGCTGTATTCCATCGGGAACTGGCGGACGAGGTCGTTGACGAAACCGTTCACGGCAAGGCTCATCGCCTGCGCTTCGGTGAGGCCGCGCTGCTGCATGTAGAAGATCTGCTCTTCGCTGACCTTCGACACGCTGGCCTCGTGCTGCACGGCGTGGCTGTCGCCGCGCACGGTGATGGCGGGATAGGTGTCGGTGCGGGAGTTGGTGTTGATGAGGAGGGCGTCGCACTCGGTGTTGTTCTTGCAACCCTTCAGATGCTTCGGGATGTGGACCTGGCCGCGGTAGGTGGCGCGGCCCTGGCCGACGCTGATCGACTTGGAGACGATGGTCGAGGTGGTCTCGTCGGCGGCGTGGATCATCTTGGCGCCGGTATCCTGGTGCTGCCCGTCGTTGGCGAGGGCGATGGAGATGACTTCGCCGCGGGCCTTGCGGCCTTTGAGCACGACGCCGGGATACTTCATGGTGAGGCGGCTGCCGATGTTGCAGTCGATCCACTTGACCTCGGCGTTTTCCATGGCGAGGCCGCGCTTGGTCACGAGGTTATAGACGTTGGGCGCCCAGTTCTGGACGGTGATGTACTGGATCTTGGCGCCTTTGAGCGCGACGAGCTCGACGACGGCGGAGTGCAGCGTGGAGGTGCTGAACTTGGGCGCGGTGCAGCCTTCCATGTAGGTGACCTCGGCGCCCTCGTCGGCAATGATCAGGGTGCGCTCGAACTGGCCGAAATTCTCGGCGTTGATGCGGAAGTAGGCCTGGAGGGGCTGCGCGACTTTTACGCCCTTGGGCACGTAGATGAAGGAGCCTCCCGAAAACACGGCGCTGTTGAGCGCGGAGAACTTGTTGTCGGAAGTCGGGATGACCTTGCCGAACCACTTGCGAAAGAGCTCCGGGTGCTCGCGGAGGGCTTCCGTGGAGTTCATGAAGATGACGCCCTGCTTGGCGACGATCTCCTTGACGTTGGAGTAGGCGGCTTCGCTGTCGAACTGGGCTTCGACGCCGGCGAGAAACTTGCGTTCCTGCTCGGGAATGCCGAGGCGCTCGAAGGTCTTCTTGATGTCGGCGGGCACTTCGTCCCAGGTGCGCTTGGGCTTCTGGCCTTGCGAGAGGTAGTAGCGGATCTTGTCGAAATCGATGTTTTCGAGATCCTTCGTGGCCCAGTGTGTGGGCATGGGTTTGTCGAGAAACGTCTTCAGCGCGTTCAGCCGGAATTCGAGAATCCACGGGGCCTCTTTCTTGACGGTGCTGATGTAGCGGACGGTTTTCTCGGAGAGACCGGAACCGGCGTCGAATTCGTAGGCGACGTCGTAGGTGAAATCGCCGACGGACTGGTCGATGCCGACGGTCGGGTTTTCGATCGTGGCGGGTTCGTCGTCGGTCGCGGCGGCAGTGGAGAGTGTGGCGGTGTCGGACATTTTTGGAAAAGGCTGAAACGCTGAAAACTGAAATGCTGGAGATGACGCAGCAGCAGGTCAGGCGGTGGCGGGTTCGGCGACGAGGTCCTTGACCCAGTCGTAGCCCCGGGCTTCGAGTTCGAGGGCGAGATCCTTGTCGCCGCTCTTCACGATGCGGCCGTCATACATGACGTGCACGTGGTCGGGAATGATGTGATTGAGGAGCCGTTGATAGTGCGTGATGAGAAGGACGCCGAGGTTTTCGCCGCGGAGGGTGTTGACGCCTTCGGCGACGATCTTGAGCGCGTCGATGTCGAGGCCGGAGTCGGTTTCGTCCATGAGGCCGAAAATGGGCTCGAGCATCGCCATCTGGAGAATTTCGCAGCGTTTTTTCTCGCCGCCGGAAAACCCTTCGTTGACCGAGCGCGAGGTGAATTTGCGGTCGATCTTGAGGAGGTCCATTTTGGAATAGAGCTTCTTGTAGTAGGCGGTGGCGTCGATGTCCTCGCCTTCGCCGAGGCGGGCCTGCTGGGCGGCGCGCAGGAAGTTGGCGATGGAAACGCCGGGGATTTCGGACGGGTACTGGAAGGCGAGAAAGATGCCGGCGCGGGCGCGCTCGTCGGGCTCCATTTCGAGGATCGACTGGCCGTCGATGAGGACATCGCCACCGGTGATGGTGTAGTCCGGATGGCCGGCGATGGCTTTGGAGAGCGTCGACTTGCCGGTGCCGTTGGGGCCCATGATGGCGTGAACTTCGCCGGTCTTGATCGTCAGGGTGACGCCTTTGACGATGTCGTTTTCAGGGCTCTCGGTGAGAGCGACGCGGAGGTCTCGGATTTCGAGGGTGTGCATGATCGGAAAATCAGGAATGAAGAATCAGGAATGAAGAATGGCGGCGGAGCGCGGTGCGTGGGAGGCGGTCAGCGTTTGGTGGCGTGGCCGCGGAAGGTGATGTCGATGGTATCGGCTTCGTAGCCGGGAGGCAGGAGCGACTTGAGCCGGGAGAGGACGGCAGGGGGAAGGTCGATGTCGTGGATGTGGCCGGTGTCCTCGTCGTGAAAATGGGCGTGGGGCTGGAGGTGCGGGCAATAGCGCGTGGGGGCGCGCTCGAAATGGACGGCGCGGACGAGATCGTGGGCGACGAGGGCCTCGAGGCAGTTGTAGACGGTGGCGAGCGAGATGGTGGGGAGGTCGGCCTTGACGCGGGCAAACACTTCGTCGGCCGTCGGGTGATCGCGCTGGGTAAGGAGCACGCTGTAAACGAGTTCGCGCTGGGGAGTGCTGCGCAGACCGCTGTGCGCAAGTTTTTGCGCAAGATCGGTATCGTCTGGACTGGATGCGGTGGAAACCATTGTGCGGTGCCGGTGGATGAGTCGTCTGAAAGGCGCAACAAACTGGAATGGTTCTAAATCGCAAGCGATAATTAGAACTATTCCAAGCCAGGGAAAGGGCGGGGGTAATGAAGGGGAGGGCGCTGTATGTTGCCGGTCAGCGGCCGGCGGCGCAGACGCTTTCGATGCGGAGTTCGGCGCCGGGAGCGGCGCCGGTGAAATCGGGGGCGATTTTCAGGACGTGCTCGCCGTCGGGAAGGGCCCTGGTGAGGAGCGTCCATGCAAAGAGGTTGGCGGCGCCGGCGGCAGGGCTGCCGAAACGGGCGGTGCTGATGTTCCAGAGGTACGGATCGGCGGCGCGCGACCCGGGCTGCGGCAAGGGCTTGCCATCGATCCACACGCGGAAGGGCGGGGTGAGCGGATTGCTTTCGCCAAAAAGGCCGACCATCGAGCCGCGGAAGGTGATTTCGAGCGGAGCGGCGTCGGCAGACCCGGCGCGGGCGACATCACCCATCCAGCGGCTGGAGAGGCCGTCGAACCACATGGTGGTGCGGTATGTCTTCGCCCGCTCCCAGCCGGCGGGGAGCGGCGTATCCACAAGGATATGACGGTCGCGGCGCGAGTAGAGGTCGGCGTGAAGGGTCCGGTCCGGAACGGGGGAAGCGGCGGTGGTGGCGGCAGCCTTGATCCATGCGTCGCGGACGGCCTCGAAAAAGAGGGCGTAGCCGGAGTCGTCGGGGTGGGTGCGGTCGTTGCCGATGGAGTAAAGCTGCGCGGGGTCCGCGCGGCCGGCGGCGACGGCGGCGCGAGCCGCGGCCAGCGTGTCGGCGGCGACGAGGCCGTAGGCGGTCGCGAGTTCTCCATGCGCGGCGTAACGCGCGGGGAGCGGACTGCCGGCGGGGGCGGTGATTTGCCCGTGCATGCACATGAGCACAGGGAGGACGGCGGCGCCGGAGCCGCGCAGGTCGCGGAGCACGCGCTCGTAGCTGGCGAGATTTTGTTCGTCGGCGCCGGTGATGCCGTCGTTGACCGTGAAATCGAGGAAGACGAGATCGGGCTTGTGCGGGAGCACGTCGCGGTCGATGCGGAAGAGCGCGAGCGCGGAGCCTGTGCCGCCGATGGCGGCGTCGTGAAACGTGATCGGCGTGCGCGGATACGTTTCGCGCAGCCACTGCATCATGCGGCCGCGGTAGCTGGTGCGGTTGGGATCGGAGGCGTTGGCGCCCCAGGTGAGCGAGCCGCCGAGGAAAACGATGGAGAGCGGTTCACGGTTTTCGGCGCGCCGGGCGACATCGGCGACGGTGGGCAGGACGGCGGAACCTGCCGCGGTGGAAGCGGGCAATGTCGTGGGCATGACGGAAAGGATGCAGGCGAGCGAAGAAAGGATGCGTGCGATCCGGATCACGGGAAAACGGGTTTGCGAGTCATGGAAAAACGGATGGACGAGGGTATCGAAGACGATTTTCCCAATTCTGGAAAGCCCGGCGATGAGGTCGCCCGGCGGGAATCCGCAGGCGACGGCGATATCCGGCCTCTTCAGGCGGGAAAGTCGCGCAGGTCATCGGCGAGCAGCGCCTCGACCTGCGCGCGTTCGGGCGGGTCGAAGCGGGCGAAGGGCTCGGCCATGGCATCGTCGCAGATGCCGCGCAAGGCGAGCGCGCACTTGAGGCCCTTGATGATCGACGAGGCGTGTTTCCCGATGCGGTAGAGCCGGTCGAGCGTCTCGATCTGCGTCTGGAGTCTTGCACACGCGGCGGTGTCATTCGCCTCGAAGGCGTTGAAGAGCCCGACGAACAGGCGAGGGAAGAGGTTGGCGCCACCGGCGACGCCGCCGTCTCCGCCGAGCGCGAGGCTTTTCAGGAGCAGCGCCTCGGGTCCGATGAGGACAGACCAGTCGGGGCGCTGGCGGGCGATGGCAAGTGCCTGTTCGTAGAAGGCGAGATCGCCGCCGCTGTCCTTGAGGCCGATGACGTTGGGGAGGTCGAGCGCGCGGCGCAGGGTCTCGGGCGCAAACACCGTCTTGGTCATCGCCGGCATGTTGTAGAGAAAAACAGGGAGCGGCAGTTCGCGGGCGAGGTGTTCGATGTAGGCGGCGAGTTCCGGCTGCCCGGCCGGGTGATAATAGGGAGCGGAGAGAACAAGAGCGGTTGCCCCGGCCTCGGCCGCATGGCGGGCGAGCGCGAGCGATTCGGTGAACGAGGTGTCGGTGATGCCGACGAGCACGGGCACGCGGTCGCGCACCTGGCGGCAGGCGCGGACAATGAGTTCGCGACGGAGGCGGTAGCCGAGGCTGGGCGCCTCGCCGGTGGTGCCGAGGAGAAACAGCCCGTGGACGCCGCCTCCGAGGATGTGTTCGACGAGCCGTTCGAGACCGGGAACGTCGAGCGTGTCGGGACCGGAAAGCGGCGTGACCATCGGCGGAACAATGCCGCGAAGACGGGCGGGGAAAGGAGAACGGGCAGCGGAGGTTGTCATGGAGTATCGATGTTGAAATGACGTTTTAGCTGATTGCAATAACGATTGTGCGAAAACAGGGCCGCTACTGGCCGTTTCGGGAATGCCGGCGGCGCGCGTCTGCGGATTTTCGCTCCGGCCGGAGGGGGGAGGGGGCTTATACCAGCGTCCCGAATGTTTTTGATTTTACACCAAGGCCGCAAAGGACGCGAAGAAGGTAATTGGCAATCCTTTGCGCTCTTTGCGGCCTTGGTGTAAAAATCCGAAGGCTTTGGGGCTTTGGTATTACGTGTCTTCCGTCGCCTGGCCGCTGGCGGGGATGTCCACGGTGACGAGCGCGCCGTGGCCGGGGCGGGATTCGATGGAGAACATGCCGCCCATCAGGAAGGCCCGTTCCTGCATCGTGCGCAGGCCGTAACGGGGGCGGGCTACGCGGAGCGTCGAATTGTCGAAACCGAGTCCGTCGTCCTGGACGGTAAACACAAGTCGCTCCTCCTTGCCCTGCATCTGCACGTAGATGTTTTTCGCGCCGCCATGTGTCACGGCATTGGCCAGCGATTCCTGGAGCACGCGGAAAAGATGTTCGCGCACCGGGATCGGCAGCACGGGCAGGTCTTCGTCCCCGATCAGCTCGACATTGACCCGGTGCCGGCGGGCAAATTCTTCGCAGTGGTCGCGGACGATGCCCGTGAAATCGCTGCGGTCGAGCGTCTCGGGCCGCAGGCCGGTGATGTTTTGCCGCAGCTCGTCGAGCGCCTCGTCGAGTTCACGCGTCAGGGGGTTGAGGCTGTCGGCGGGCACGCAGCCGCCGGTGGCACCGCCCTTGCCGGCCTCGCGGGCGAGGAGTTTCATCCGGATGACCACGGCCTGGACGGTCTGGCAGACGCTGTCGTGGAGGTCGCGCGAGAGGCGGCGGCGCTCGGCTTCCTGGGCGTTGAGCACGCGGGTGGAAACACCGCGCAACTCGTTCTCGGCCCGGCGGTGATCGAAGAGGCCGGCGGCGGTGATGAGGCCGGTGGCGATCACGTCGATCATCAGGCAATGGGCGAAAACGAGCTGGTTGTCGGCCGGCGAGGCGGAGAGGTCGCGCGCCCAGTCGATCTGCGCGGCGACGGAGACGAAGTAAAAGAGGGCGTTGGCCACGATGCTCAGGGCCACGCCGTTGCGCAGGGCGATCATGATGCTGGCGGAAAACATCAGGAACAGGCCGGGGATGGCCGGATCGCTGTGCAGGTCGGTCTTGAACACGAACCAGGCGCCGACGATCAGGGCACCGGCATAGACGAGGAATTCGGGGAGGCGCCGCCGGTCGGAACGCGCATCGATCGCAAAGGGCATGAGCACGAGCGGCGTGAAGACGATCACGCTGCTCACTTCGCCGATCCACCAGATGAGGACCTTGTGCCAGAGGGCGGGATCGGCGAAGGGAAACCCGTACAGGAGGCTCGTGCCGAGGAACGAGAAGGGCAGGGTCACGAGCACGCCTCCGACGCCGATGAGCACCACGTAGGAGCGGATATTGGGCCGGAGCCGCGGGTTGGGGTGGATCCGCCGGATGATCAGGCGGGTGAGCCCTGCCTGGACGGCGTAGAGGGCGCCGAGCAGCCAGGGCAGCGAAAGTGGATAGAAACAGGCGATGGCGAGCGTGCAGCCGAGCCACACCGAGGGCAGGTGACGGTAGCCGAAGAGAACGACCAGCGCGAGGGAGCAGCCGGTTTCGGGCCAGAAAAGGTCTTCCCATCCGAGCGAATTGTTCCAGCCCTGGATCGTGTGGCCCAGCCAGAGTCCGGCAAACGTGGCGGCGAAGGAGGCCGCCGCGACCACGAGCACGGCAGGCAGGTATCCGGTTGAGGAAAGGAGCGGCGCAGGAGGGCGAAGACCTCGGGTTGGCATGGGAAAGACGGATGGGCGATTCCCGGTCTGGTGGACGGCATCGGACCGGTGCGGAAAGGAAAAAACTCCGGTCAGACCCGGGAAAAGCGCCGCATGGGCCGGAATGGCAACCGCCGACGGCGGCGGGAGGGAACGCGGCCCCGGAGCCGCTATCCTCGCTTCTGCTCGTCGGGCGGCGGATTCACGGTGAAGGGCGGGGTGGTGTCGAAATTGCCGAGGCCGGCGCGCATGGCTTCGCGCACCAGTTCGGTCGCCTTGGTGACGTTGAGCTTTTGCATGATGCGGCTGCGGTGGGTTTCCACCGTCTTGGAGCTGATGGCGAGCCGGCGGCTGATCTCCTTGTTGCTGAGGCCGGCGGCGATGCCTTCGAGCACGTCCTTTTCCCGGGGTGAAAGCGTGGAGGCGATGGAGGCCTCGAAAGGCGGCAGGCCCTTGCTCGTGAGCTTGCTCTCTCCGGCATGCACGCGGCGGATGATGTCGATGAGATCCTCGAACGCATCGCTCTTGAGCACAAACGCCTCGGCGCCGACCGAGAACGCTTCGTGCACCGTGAGGCGCGTGCGGTGCATCGTCAGCATGACGACGCGGCTCGGGAGACCGAGGCCCTTGATCTGCTGGATGAGATCCAGCCCCGATACGCCGGGCATGCTGAGGTCGGCCACGACGACGTCCGGCCGGTGGGTCTTGATCAGCTCGAGGGCGTCACGGGCATTCTGGGCCCGGGCGACAAGCCGGATATCCGGAGTCGACAGGAGAAGAGATGCGATCCCCTCGAGCATCAGCTGGTGGTCGTCAACGATGAGAACGGAGATGGGTTGCATGCAGGCGATTTGATTTCCTTGAGTGGCGGAGAGACG
Source organism: Opitutaceae bacterium TAV5 (assembly GCA_000242935.3). Lineage (NCBI taxonomy): Bacteria > Pseudomonadati > Verrucomicrobiota > Opitutia > Opitutales > Opitutaceae > Opitutaceae bacterium TAV5. The sequence goes on along the minus strand of CP007053.1, from coordinate 6,074,248 downwards.
GCAGGCAGCCATGCCCGGTGATGGACGGGAACGGCCGGTGGTACGTGAGCATTAAATTGTTTAAAAGAATGAAGGAGCCGGGGGAATGACGGCAATCGCAAGTTTTTTGTTACCCATTGGCGAAATACCGGGACAGAATCAGGGTTTTACCGGACTTCCAGGCGAGACCGAAAATTGCCAGGATGTCATTTCCCTGGGCTTGTATCCCGGCCCGGGGCAAAAACAAAGTGAAACCACACGAAGAACGAAACCCGTTGACCAAGGCCAAACCGCCTCCTGCTCCTGCCAACCGGTGCGCCCGCATCCCCGCTGCGCCGCCCGTACCGCCGCTTCCGCCCCGGCCAGCCCGGCGCACAAGGCGCCGATGATTTTTCATGATCGGGGCCCGCAAGTCGTTCTCGTCAAAACCCGTTTCAATCCTTCAACCTTTTCAGTTCCATGTCCGATCAATCCCTTGATTCCTTTCTCGCTCGCATTCGCCAGCGGGACCCTGTGCAGCCGGAGTTTCACCAGGCGGTGGAAGAGTTCTTCCGCAGCCTCTGGCCCTTCCTGAAGCATCACCCGAAATACGCCAAGGCCGGCATCCTCGACCGTCTCGTCGAGCCCGAACGCGTCATCATGTTCCGCGTGCCCTGGGTGGACGACACCGGCGTCGTCCACGTCAACCGCGGTTTCCGCGTGCAGATGAGCAGCGCGATCGGCCCCTACAAAGGCGGCATCCGTTTCCACCCGTCCGTCAATCTCGGCATCCTGAAGTTTCTCGCTTTCGAGCAGGTTTTCAAAAACTCGCTGACCACGCTCCCGATGGGCGGCGGCAAGGGCGGCTCCGACTTCGACCCGAAGGGCAAGAGCGAGAACGAAATCATGCGCTTCTGCCAGTCGTTCATGACCGAGCTGTGCCGCCATATCGGCGCGGATGTGGACGTGCCGGCCGGAGACATCGGCGTGGGCGGCCGCGAGGTCGGCTACATGTTCGGCCAGTACAAGCGGCTGACCAACCAGTTCACGTCCGTCCTCACCGGCAAGGGTCTCGCCTTCGGCGGCAGCCTGATCCGGCCCGAGGCGACCGGCTACGGCTGCGTGTACTTTGCGCAGGAGATGATGCAGCGCGCCCGACTCGGCTTCGAGGGCAAGCGCGTGGCGGTCTCCGGTTCGGGCAACGTGGCCCAGTATGCGGCCGAGAAGGTCATCGAATTCGGCGGCAAGGTCGTGTCGTTCTCCGATTCCAACGGCACGGTCGAGATCCCCGCCGGCATGACCGACGAGCAGCTCAAGTGGGCGATGGACCTGAAGAACAACCGCCGCGGCCGCATCGAGGCGTTCGCGCAGCACTTCAAGCTTCCGTACCACGCCGACAAGCGCCCGTGGCACATCGCCTGCGACATCGCGCTGCCCTGCGCCACGCAGAACGAGGTCGACGGCGAGGATGCGAAGGTGCTCGTCAGGAACGGCTGCAAGTGCGTCGCCGAAGGCGCCAACATGCCCTCGACGCTCGAGGCCGTGGACGTGTTCGTCGGGAACCGGATTCTCTATGGACCGGGCAAGGCGGCCAACGCCGGCGGCGTGGCCACCAGCGGTCTCGAGATGAGCCAGAATGCGATGCGCCTCTCGTGGTCGCGCGGCGAGGTCGACGACCGCCTGCACGCGATCATGCAGAACATCCACCACGTCTGCGTGGAGCACGGTACGGAGCAGGACGGTTTTGTGAATTACGTCAACGGCGCCAACATCGGCGGCTTCGTCAAGGTGGCCGACGCGATGCTCGCGCAGGGCATCGTCTGATCGACGTCCCCCCGGTTCACTCGCCGGTTTTCTCCTGTATTTGTGGCAAGGCGCCGTCCGCGAGGACGGCGCTTTTTTGCGTAGCCGCGAACGTGAGTCCGGTATCCGTTGAGCGACGGAGCGGCGGCATTCCTGCCGCTGCGACGAGGCGCGTCAGCGCCTCGCCCGGTGCCTCGCCGTCCGAACCGGCGACGCGTTGCGTCGTCAGCAGCGGCAGGAATGCCGCCGCTCCGTCAAACGCCGTAGTCGCTATACAGTTACCAGGTTCGCAGGCAGTTCGCCACGGCTTCCGTTTCGGGATCGGCCTACTGCTGCACGCGCGGCGGCTCCATTTCGAAAACGAGCACCGGCGTGTCGCCCGCGGAGAGAACAAGTTGCCGGTCCCGGATCGCCCAGGCGGTGACGGAGGTCAGCGCGGCGGTGTAGCGGTTTTCCAGTTGCATCAGTTCGGCGGGACCGCCGCGCCGCGTCATGGCAAGCGGACCGAATTTCAGCTTGTTGCCGTCGAAGTTCGTGCGGCCGAGAAATCCGTTGAGCCCCGAGTAGCCGGTGGCGCTCAGGCCGTCGGCGCCGAATTGCAGCCGGAGCGGCCGGGCGTTGTCGGCGGGCAGCGTCACGGGATCGCCGCCGATGGAGGCGAGCGTCCAGCCATAACCGACGGGAGAGTCCGGGGCGGGCAGCCCGGTGGTCTTGCTGGCGCAACCGGCCAGCAACACAGCCAGAAACAGAGGGAGCAAGGATTTCATAAACGAAAACGATGCACTTTCCCGGCTTCATTTCCAGCACGCAGATATACGGATAACCGGAACCTGTTCCTGTCATCCGATGTTACGCAGTTGTGCCGTAGCGGCAGGAAGGGACGCCTCGCGTCGTCCCACCCGCAAGGACGCGTGTGGCCACGTCGGAGTGCGTAACATCCGTCGGCATTTCTTTTTTTGCAGATGATTCCCCGCGGCGACGGACGTTGCGTGATTTTTACCGAAGGGGGTTGCAGCGCCATGCGCCACCCTCAAGCGTGCAGGATTCACCATATTCGCGCGCGTCGTCACCAGCTTCCCGTCTCCTTCCCATGCTAGAAACCCTTCTGGATCATTTCCAAGGCACCTCCCTTTCGCTTTGGGGACCCTTTATCGTTCTGTTGCTGTGCGGGCTCGGGTTGCCGCTGCCGGAGGATATCGTGCTGGTGACGGCGGGCATCCTCGGCGAGATGGACGGGCGGCCATGGTGGGCGACCACGCTCTTCATGTACATCGGCGTGGTCGGCGGGGATTCGATGATTTTCCTCGGCGGGAAGTACCTCGGCATGCGGTTGCTGGCGACGAAGTGGTCGCAGCGCATTCTCTCTCCCGCCAAGCTGGCGAAGGTGGAACAGCTCTTCGAGCGCTACGGTTCGTGGGTGCTGTTCGTCGGGCGCTTTTTGCCGGGATTGCGGATGCCGATCTTTTTCACGGCGGGCTCGGTGAAGGTGCGGTACCTGAAATTCCTCGCGCTCGACGGACTCGCGGCGCTCATCAGCGTGCCGGTTTTCGTCTGGCTCGGCCACTGGCTGTGGGCGCATTTTCACAATGACATCGAGGAGCTGCACCGCGCCCTGAAGCGCACCCATTCGTTCACCCTGTGGGGCACGATCATCCTCGCCGTGGTCGTGCTGGCGGCGTTCCTGCTGTGGCTGCGGTCGCGGCGGAAAGCACGCGCACGGGCGAAACAGGATCCGGCGGCCGACTGAGCGGGGCGCGGATACCGTTGCGGTTTGCCCCGTTCTCTCCAGGTTTCAGCCGATTCCATCATGCCGATCTACGAGTATTACTGTCCCGATAATCACACGGTCTACCAGTTCTACGCGAAGACGCTCGCGCAGGGGCAGACCGTGCCGAAGTGCCCGGCCAATCCGGCCTGGCGTATGGAAAAGATCGTCTCGCGTTTCGCCGTCGCATCCGGCTCCGCCGCCGGGGAGCGCGGGCCGGAAAACGCCGATGGCAACACCGCGGGCGGGACGGGAGGCGAGGGGAACGGACCGGTGTCGTCCAACGACGCCCGCATGGATGCAGCCATGCAGGCAATGGAACGCGAGTTTTCGCATGTCGACGAAAACGATCCGCGCGCCATGGGCCGCATGATGCGCCGGATGGCGGAGCTGACGGGCGAAAAAATCGACGGCGAGATGGAGGAAGTCGTCCGCAAGCTCGAAGAGGGCCAGGACCCCGAATCGCTGGAGGAGCAGTTCGGGGATGCCGGCGGCGAGGACGCCGCGGGTGGCGGATATGGCGACGATGACGAAGGCGGCTTGGCGCCGGAAAACGCAGCCGCCGGGTCCGCGCCGGTGGACAGGGATGGAAAACCGAAGGCCCCGCGACCGGCCCGCCGGCCGCGGACCCTTGCTCCGCGGCGCGATCCGGGGCTTTACGATTACGAGTGAGCGCTCCGTTCCGTCCTTGATCCTGTTCGCAGGGCCTGCGAAGTTTCGCGGCTTATGTTAAAAGCTGGCATCGTCGGTCTGCCCAACGTCGGCAAGTCCACCCTCTTCAACGCGCTCACCCGCTCCCGCAAGGCGGAGGCGGCCAATTATCCGTTTTGTACGATCGACCCCAATGTCGGCGTCGTCACCGTACCCGACGACCGCGCTTATGTTCTCCAGAAAATCGCCAAAACCCAGGTCGTAATTCCTGCGGCCATCGAGATGGTGGACATCGCCGGCCTCGTCAAAGGCGCGAGCAAGGGCGAAGGTCTCGGCAACCAGTTCCTCGCCAACATCCGCGAGGTCGACGCCATCGTGCAGGTCGTCCGCTGCTTCGAGGACAGCGACATCATCCACACCATGGGCTCGATCGATCCGGTGCGCGACATCGAGGTCATCACCACCGAGCTCGTGCTCGCCGATCTGGATTCCGTCCAGAAGCGCCTCGAAAAAACGCAGAAAAAGGCGAAGAGCGGTGACAAGGAAGCCCAGGCCGAAGCCGCCCTCTGCGAACGCCTCATCCCGCACCTCGACCAGAACAAACCGGCCAATATCCTCGAAACGAACGAGGAGGAGGCGAAGCTGCTGAAACTTTTCCAGCTCCTCAGCGCCAAGCCGGTGCTCTATGCGTGCAACGTCGCCGAGGGCGACCTCGCCACGGCGGAGCAAAACCCGTTTGTGCAAAAGGTGGCTGCGTTCGTGAAGGAGCACCACGACGCCGCCTATGTGCCGATCAGCGCGCGCATCGAGGCCGAGCTGATCGAGCTGAGCCCGGAAGAGGCGAAGGATTTTCTGAAAGATCTCGGTGTGGACGACTCCGGCGTGTCGTCGCTGATCCGCGCCACCTACGCGTTGCTCGGCCTGCAAACCTATTTCACGGCGGGCGAAAAGGAGGTGCGCGCCTGGACGATCAGGAAGGGCTGGAAGGCCCCGCAGGCGGCGGGCGTCATCCACTCGGATTTCGAGAAGGGATTCATCAAGGCCGAGGTGGTTTCATACGATGACCTCGTGCGCCTCGGCAGCACCGCCGCCGCCCGCGAAGCCGGCAAGTACCGCCTCGAGGGCAAGGAGTACGTGTTCCAGGACGGCGACGTGGCCCTGTTCCGGTTCAACAACTGAGCGCGGCTGTTTGCGGACGGGCCGCTCGCCATTCCCCGGGCTTGCGCCCGGCGCGGGAAGCACCAGCCTGATCCTCATGAGCTCCCCTCCCGCCGCAGCCTCTCGCGCCCGCTCGTTCTGGGAAAGAGCTGCCCTGCGACTGGCGGTGCGGATCAACCTTGTGGCCTGGTTCGACCGGTTTGCCCCGCTCGCCTTCGGCGTCGCCACTGCCGCCGCGCTCGCCGCCTTCGCCCTTCGCCGGCTCGGGCAACCGTTGTCGTGGCTGTGGCTCGGCCTCGCCGCCGGGTTGCTGGCCGCGGCGGGGTTTGCCGGATGGCGTGCGCGGCAGGCGGGCAACTTTTTCCGGCGCGGCGACGCCCGCGCCCTGCTCGAGTACCGGCTTCAGCTTGATTCCACGCTCAGCGCCGCCGCCGCCGGCATGGCCGCCTGGCCCGCGCCGCGCGCCGTGCCGGCCTGTGTCCGCTGGCGCTCGCCGGCCCGCTTCGGCTGGGGCGCGGCGGCGTTCGCCCTGCTTGCCGCCGGACTCTGGCTGCCCGTGCCCGCTCCGGATTCCGGTGTGCGTTTCACGCCTGAAAAACCGCCCGCGCTCGCCCGGACCGAGGCATGGCTGGAGGAACTCGCCAAACTCGACGTGGCCGAGCCGAAAGCCGTCGAGGAGCTCGCCGAACGCGCGCGCGAACTCGCCCGGCGTTCGCCCGACCGGCAGTATTCGCACTCCGCGCTCGAAGCCGCCGACACGCTCCGCGAGCAGACCGCCGAGGCGATCGGCTCCTTCGGACGCGATCTGGAAAATTTTGCCGCCGCGCTGGCGCCCTTCGAACAAAACGCGCTGGCCCCGCTCGACTCCGCGCAACTGGCCGCCGCCGAATCCCGGCTCGACACCGCGCTCCGCGGTCTCCGGGAAGGCGCGCTCACCCCCAACGCCGAACTGCTCGGCCAGCTCGCCTCGCTCGATCTCTCAAAAATCCGCCAGCTCACGCCCGAGGAACTCGCCAGGCTCCGCAAACGTCTCGCCGAGGCGGGCGACAAGGTGTGCGGTGTGTGCATGAACCCCGGCGGCGGGGAAGGCGACAAGGAGGGCGACGCGCTGCTGCTGCTCGTCTCCGCGCAAGGTTCGGGAACGGGCGATGTTTCCCGCGGCCCGGGCGAGGTGCCGCTGTCCTTCAGCTACGACGAAAGCGCCGCCGGTCCCGGCCGGATGGAAACGGTAAAAAACACCGACATGGAACGCGCCGCGCTCGGCGACCGGCTCGGCGTGGAAACCGGCGAGCACGCCGTCGATCCCGCCAGGGCGGCCGGCCCTACGTCGGCCGGCGCCGTCGCCGGTCCCGCCGCCGGCGGCGACGTGGTCTGGATCGACACGCTCACGCCCGCCGAACGCGCCGCGCTCGCAGAGTTTTTCAAATAAGCGAAGTCTTCTATAAGTCTCATAACTCCCATCTCTCCCATAACTCCCATCCCCCCCCCCGCCCCCGCCCGCTGTCACCACTTTCTCATGACACTCACGCCTGCCGAACTCTCCTCCGCCACCGCCGCTCTCGAAAAACTGCTGACCACGCTCGACGGCGTGCTCTTCGGCCAGCGGCCGCTGATCGAGCTGGTGGTCACGGGCGTGCTCGCTCGCGGCCACATTCTCCTCGAAGGCCTGCCCGGCCTCGGCAAGACGGAGCTTGTCAAGGGCCTCGCCCGCGCGCTCGGCCTCGAAGCCCGCCGCGTGCAGTTCACGCCCGACCTGCTCCCCGGCGACATCACCGGCAACCCGATTCTCCAGGAGGTGGACGGCCAGCGGCGCTTCGTTTTCCAGCGCGGCCCCATTTTCGCCAACATCCTGCTGGCCGACGAGATCAACCGCGCCTCCCCCAAAACCCAGTCCGCCCTGCTCGAAGCCATGCAGGAGCGCCGTGTCACCGCCGGCTGCGAGACGCACGGGCTGCCCGATCCGTTTTTCGTCCTCGCCACGCAAAACCCCATCGAACTCGAAGGCACCTACCCGTTGCCCGAGGCGCAGCTCGACCGCTTTCTCTTCAAGATCGACGTGAAGCGCAATCCGCCGGCCGTGCTTCAACGCATCGTGCTCAACCGCGAAATGGGCATCGAGCCCGACGTCGCCCCGGCGCTCGACGCCGCGGAGTTCGCCGGCCTCGTCGCACTCGCCCGCCGCGTGCACGTGCCCGAAGTCGTGGCCGACTACATCGCCCGGCTCGTCAACGCCTCGCATCCCGGCGAGTCCGCCGCTTCGGCCGGCGTCCGCTACGGCGCCAGCCCGCGCGCGGCCCTCGGGCTCGCCGCCGCCGCCAAGGCCCGCGGACTCCGCCAGGGCCGCGGCCACGCCAGTTTCGAGGATGTGCAGGCCGTGGCGCTCCCGGTGCTCGGACACCGCATCCTGCTCGACCACTCGGCACGGCTCGACGGCGCGACCAGCGCCGGCGTGGTCGAAAAACTCCTCACCGAAATCCCGGTGCAGCCGAAGCCGCTGCCCGATTCCCTCGCCGCCGCCAAGATCCGCTGACACCGCCGCGCCATGCCTCAACCGAAAAATCCCTCCCGCTGCCTGTCCGGCAATGTGGCGCGGGTGTCCCGCCCGCCGTGGGAGCGGCGGCATGGCAAGCTGTCGGCCTTCGGCCTCGGTACCTGCCGCTGCGACGAGGCGCAACGCGCCTCGCCTCCGAACCGTGCGAACCGTGCGACGCTACGCGTCATCCAGCGGTCTGGAGACCGCCGCGCCCGCGCCACATCCTGTCTCCGGCACTTCACGCAGCTCGCTTTTTTCGTCCTCGCGCTTGTCGCCTTCGCCACGCCTTTCGCCGCCCGCGCCGATGTCACCCGCAATGTATCCATGCAGGACAACGCCCTCGCCGCCGTCTCGCTGCGCGCGCCGATCAGCGAGTGGGACGGACGCGGTTTTGTGCCGGTCGAAATCAACATCGAAAACCGCTCCGGCAAACCCCGCCGCTTCGAATTCGATCTCGCCGCGCAATACGATTACCGCCACGCCACCCTCTCGCAGGTCGCTCTCGAGGTGCCCGCGCACGGCGTGCGCGCGCAGGTCGTGTACGTTGGCAGCGGCCTGGTTTCGCTCCACAACCGGTACAGCCGCGTGCAGGCAACGGTGACCGTGCGCGGCATCGGCATCCAGTCCGGCCGGCAGGAGGAATCGCTGGCCACCCACAACAGCAACTCCGCGCCGAAGGTCGCCGTATCGCCCGCGCTCGAGCGCGAGGTCGGCGCGGCACGGGCGACGGCAGGCGACGATTTTTACCTCGAACCCGTCAACGCCGCCACCTGGCCGGCGGACTGGCGCGTGTTCTCGGCCTTCGACTGCGTCCTCTTGACGAAACGCGAACACGACGCGCTCGATGCCGCCCGCCGCGCCGCCCTGCGCGAATGGGCCGCCCTCGGCGGACAGCTCCTCGTGTATCCTGAAAAAAACGACGCCTCCGCTCGCCCCGTCGCTCCGGACGATGAACCGGTCGGGCTCGGCCACATCCGGCATCCCGGCGCGCCTTTCGCCACCGACACCGCGAAAGGGCTCGAACTCGTCAAGCGCTCCACCGTCGCGCCGCCGCCCGATCTCTGGAGCGCGAACGGTCTGGAAGACACGAGCGCCGCGTATCGCCTGGAGCGGCCTCTCCAAGGCGGCTGGCTTTCGCTCGTGCTCCTCGCTTTCGGCGTCGTCGTCGGGCCGGTCAACCTCTGGGTGTTCGCGCCGGCGGGGAAACGCCAGCGGCTGTTTCTCACCGTGCCGCTCATCTCGCTGGCGGCGGCGTTGCTGCTTTCGGTTTTCATCGTGGTGCGCGACGGTTTCGGCGGCCACGGCGCGCGCCGCGCGCTGGTGCGACTCCTGCCCGGCGTCCACCGGGCGACGGTCTACCAGGAACAGTTCGCGCGCACCGGCGTGCTGGCGGGCGGCGATTTTCCGCTGGCCGATGACGTGGCGATGATCCGCGAATCCGCCGGCTCGGGTGATGTGGTCGACTCCATCACCGCGCTCTCGTTTCGGCGGACGGGCGGGCGCGGCGGCGGCGACTGGTTTGCGAGCCGTTCCGACCTGCGCCACACGCTGACGACCGTCGTGCCGACCCGTGCGCGTATCGAGCAGGTCGATACCGCCGGTTCCGGCGGGGCGCCGGTGGTGCAATCGACCGTGCCCGTCACCTTGCGCGATTTTCGCTACCGTGATGACAGGGAGCAGCTCTGGCTCGCGGCCGAGTTGCCGCCGGGCCAGCGGATCAGCCTGCAGCGCGCACCGGCGCGCGGTGACAGCAACCTGAAGCGAGGCGAATTCACGGCCATCGGCGGCGCGAGCGATTTCGCCCCGGTGCCGACGCTCGACTCGATCCGCTGGCAGAGCGACGACGTGATCTATACCGGAAAAATTGAAAAACCCGAACCGCTGAAAAACTGAAGGGGACTTCCGGAAATTGAACAGAAGGCAACGAAGAGAACGAAGAACAACGGAGGATGCTTGCCCTTCGTTCCTGTTTAACTTTTTTAAAATAAATGACTTATACTAGCGTCCCGAATGTTTTTGATTTTACACCAAGGCCGCAAAGGACGCGAAGAAGGCAACTGGCAATCCTTTGCGCTCTTTGCGGCCTTGGTGTAAAAATCCGAAGGCTTTGGTATTATTATTCGGAGCCTTCTTTGTTTTTACCTTCGTTTCCTTTGTTTCCTTCTGTTCAAAAATGAATTTTCAGAACCTCCCTGAAAAATGACGGCGTCCACTCCTCTTGTTGAAGTCCGCAACCTGTACCGCCACTTCGGGGCGGTGCGCGCGGTCAATGGCGTGTCCTTCACGCTCGGGCGCGGTGAAGTCGTGGGCCTGATCGGCGCCAACGGCGCGGGCAAGACGACCACCATGCGCATCCTCGCCTCGCTGGATCTGCCCGATCACGGCGGGGTGCGGATCGCCGGCATCGATGTCATCAACCAGCCCGCCCGGGTGCGCTCGCGCCTCGGCTGGATGCCGGATCATTTCACGCCGTATCCGGACACCACCGTGTGGGGTTACCTCGACTTTTTCGCGCGCGCCCAGGGCCTGCGCGGACACGATCTCGTGAAACGGGTGACGGAGATCATGGATTTCACGGACCTCACGCCGCTCGCCGACCGGCTCTCGAACAAACTCTCCAAGGGCCAGATGCAGCGGCTCTGCCTCGGGCGCACGCTGTTGAGCGATCCGGAGTTTCTCATCCTCGACGAACCGGCGGCCGGACTCGATCCGAAGGCGCGGCTGGAGTTCAAGAACCTCGTGCGCATCCTGCGCGACCGCGGCAAGACGCTGCTCATCAGTTCGCACATTCTCTCCGAACTGGGCGAGATGTGCGACACGCTGATCTTCATGGACGGCGGCCGCGTGGTGCACCACGGCGACAAGGACAGCCTGCTCAACCGGGGCGCGCCGCCGCCGCTCCCCGGCGGAGGAAATGCCGGTGGCGGAGCCGCCCCGGTGAATACCGCCTGGGACATCTCCGTGCATGGCGGCGCGGACGGGGTGGAGGCGCTGACGCAATGGTTGCAGGTGCGCCCCGGCTGGCGACTCGCCGAAACGCGGCGCGACGGGGTGCGCGCGGAGTTCGCCGCTCCGGTGGCCGAAAACGGCACGACCGGCGGCGCGATCGCGGCGGAGCTGCGGCAACTGTGCGCCGACCTGCCCGTGGTGGAGTTTCGCCGGCACGAGCGGCGGCTGGAGGAAGCCTTCGTGGATATGCTGCGGGAAGGAGGCGGGCGATGAAGATGGCAGCGATATCAGGACGTGGCACGGGCATCCTTGCCCGTGTGCGTTGCCTCTCCGCAGCAACCGGAAACAAACCGGCGGCGCTTCGCGCCGTCCACGGCCAGGATGGCCGTGCCACTTCGATGGGCACAGTCGCTCCCTCAATCGTTTCGAGCGAAGCGACAGTCTGCCAAATCGGGAATCGAGAATCGAAAATTCATGAGTGACTCTTCCTCCACACTCGCCGCATCGCTGCCCCCGCCTCCTCCGGAGCGCACCGATTTCCCCGGCTGGCTGCCGCCGATGCTCGTCAAGGAGCTGCGGCAGGGGCTGCGCACGCGCGGGTTTGTCACCACGCTGGTGGTGTTCCAGGTCGCGCTGGTGCTGCTCTTCATCTGGTCGCTCAACGCCGGGGCGATGGGCGACCGGCTTGCGATGCGCAGCGGCAGCGGGATTTTCTGGACGGTGCTCTGCTGCCTGCTTCTCGGCATCACGCCGCTGCGCGGCATGGCAAGCCTGCGCGAGGAACTGGACGCGCGCACCATCGACCTGCTGATCCTCACGCGGCTGACGCCGTGGCGCATCGTTTCGGGCAAATGGGTGTCGCTGATGGCGCAGGCGGCGTTGCTCACGGTGTCGATGCTGCCGTATGCGGTGGTGCGATACTTTTTCGGCGCGGTCGACATCGTCTCCGATCTCGTGCTGATCGCGATCCTCTACGGGAGTTGCGGCGTGCTGACGGCGGCAAGCCTGTGCCTGGCGGGGCTGCCGAAATTGCTGCGCGGGCTGGTGATCCCGGGCGCGATCATCCTCGTGATCACCTTCATGAACGTGATGTCGTTTGCCGGGAGATCGTCCCTGGCGGACTCGGCATGGTGGACGACCGCGCAAGTGGTGTTCAATGGCGGCCTGCTCGTGTGGTTGCTGCTGTTGCTGGCGATGCGCTGGTTTGCCCCGCCCTCGCTGAGCACATCGGGGCGCGTGCGCGGCATCGGCCTGTTGACGGTCGCGGGGACGCCGCTGTTTGCCTTCGCCAATGAACACCAGGCGGTGCTGCAGCTCGGCGTCGGCGTATGGACGTTTGCCGTCGTGTGTCTGGTGGAGTTGAGCGACATGCGCCTGCCGATGCCGGCGCACGTGCGGCCCTGGTGGCGACGGGGATTTTTCGGCAAGGCGGCCGGTGTGTTCGCGCTGCCGGGCTGGCCCAGCGGCGTGTGTTTTGCCGCCATCGGGCTGGCGCTGATCGCGGGGATGATGCTCGTCGTGAGCGCGGTGACGCGAGAGACCACCCCTTTTGTCTGGTTCTATCCGTTCTGGCTGGCGGTGCTCGGATGGTGCGGCCTGGTGTTTCCGGTGCTGCTGATGTCGTTTGTGCCGCTGCCGCGCGCGGCGGCGATGGTGGTTTATCTGCTGGTGCAGGGCGTCATCGGATTCTTCGCCGCGATCTCCGGGGCAAACTGGATATTGCAAGGCAACCGTTCGCTGGAGGCGGTGCTGGAATCGGTTGCGCTGGCCCTCCCGGGAGCGAGCTTCTGGCTGACGCTGGCCGACGGCAAATCCTGGAGCAGCTGGGAGGGTCCCCGGGTGGCGCAGATCATCGTGCTCTGCCTGCTGGTCGCGGCGGTGGTGTGGCGTTCGCGCCGTTACTGGCGCGCGGTGCGGGCGGCCGGTGTGGCGGAGAATGAAACATGAGCCCCACGGCCCGCACTCTTCCCGGCGATGCCGGACGCGGACGCGATGGACACCGCGAGGGCTTGCAGGCGGCGCGGCGCTACCGGTTGCCCTTCGGACGACGGGCATGGCGCGGGTTGCAGGGCAACTGGCTCGGCGCGGGGATTGGCAGCTCGATCGACTTTCAGGATCACCGCGCCTACCAGCCGGGGGACGATCCGCGCTACATTCACTGGGCGGCGTATGCGCGCACGGGGCAACTTTCGATGAAACTCTACCGCGCCGAGGTGTCGCCGCTGGTGGATCTGGTGGTGGACGAATCGGAATCGATGCGCCTGACGCCGGCCAAGGCCGCGCGGGTGGATGCGCTGGTGGCGTTTTGCGTGGAGAGCGCGGCGCTGGCGGGAGCGCCGGTGCGGATGCACACGGTAAACGGCCGCAGAGTCCGCACCGTGCCGGTGGAACTGGCCCGCGCCGGCCGCTGGCGCGACAGCGGAGGGCCGGAGAGCCGGAAGACCGGAAAGCAGGAAGAAACGAAGCCCGGCAGTCCGGCTTTCCGCTCGGGCTCCGTGGATATCCGGCCCTCCGGCCCCGGTGCGCTGCCGTGGCGTCCGTCGGCGTTGAAGGTGCTGGTTTCGGATTTGCTGTATCCGTCCGATCCCTTGCCGCTGGTCTCGGCGATGGCGGCGGGCGGCGGGGTGCCGTTGATTCTCGCGCCGGCGCTGGCGGAGGAAGCGGAGCCGCCGGGCCGGGGCAATATGGAGCTGGTCGATTGCGAGACCGGCGAGCGGCGTCGTCAGCGAATCGACGACGCGCTGGCAACCCGTTACCGCGCCGCGTATGCGCGGCACTTCGGCCTGTGGGAAGACGCCTGCCGCCGGCGCGGGGTGGCGTTCGCCCGCGTGGGCTGCGAAGCGGCGCTGGCGGACGTGCTCGCGCGCGAGCCGCTGACGCAGGGTGTGGTGGAGCTGCTGGTGGCGGGGTGAGGGGGCGACCATGGACAGGGAAACCCGGAGTGATGTCGCCGCCAATGCGATCCGCCGGGATTTTCCCGACTGGCTGCCGCCGATGGTGGTCAAAGAGCTGCGGGCGGGTCTGCGCGGACGGGCGTTTACTGCGGCGATGGTGCTGTTTCACGCCGGGATGTGCGTCGGGTTCATGTACGCGCTGGCCACAGGGTCAGCGGAAGCGGCCACGACCGTTTTCTGGCTGGGCATGGGAGGCGGGCTGATGCTGGTGTTGTCGGGAAGCGGCTTTCAGCAGGAGTTGAAGACAAAAAATTCCGAGTTGCTGCTCACCGGAGGGATGACGCCGTGGGAGATCGTGTGCGGCAAGTGGCAGGCATCGATGGCCATGGCGATCCTCATCATCGTATCGCTGCTCCCGTATCTGGTAATCCGGTACTTCTTCGGAGGTGTGGATGTTGTCCGGGATCTGATGCTACTCGTCTGTCTCGTCTTCGGGGCAGGTTTGCTGGCGGCGGTGACGATGTGGATGTCCGGATTGTCGCGGGTGGCCCGGATTGTCCTTGTGATCGCTTTTTTCATGTTCGGGCAGCCGCTCCTTGTCGGTGTTGCGATTGCTTTTTTTTCGATCGGAATGGCCGGAACCGGCAATATCGGCGGCTGGTTCTGGATGGTGCTGGCGTGTCTGGACGCCACGCTGGTGACGTTGATTTTCCTGCGTCTCGCCATGATGTGGATCGGCCGCCAGGAGCCGCAACGGCGCCCGGTTGTCCTGGCAGGCCTCGGAATAGCGTTCGCGATGGTTTTGGTGACGGGGTTTTGCGGGGCCTATGGAGTTTCGGCGGCGCAGCTTGTTGTCTTCCTGATTTCCCTGGTCGCGCTGGGCGAGTTCTCCTGATTTCCTTGGTCATACCGGGCGAGTTCGCGTTTCGGACATCCCGCACCGTCCGCCGCGCCCCCGATGACGATAATGCGTTCGCAACTACGGGAGGCAACGGTCCTTCACTCGGGCACGGCGGCCGGGTTGATGCCAGAATCGACGATTTTTTTCAGGTCGGCGGCCTTGATGTTTTTTACGTGCGCATCGGCATGGAGATAATTTGCCGAACCGTTGAGGCGCTCCATCGCATTGCCGCCACGCGGGCCCAAACGATGACGGTTGGGTTCGATGTCCGAACAAACCGAATACCAGTTGGTCCAGCCATCGGCATGCGTATGATCGCTGCCTTTGCCGATCGAATAGTCGTCGGATGCCGAAAACAGGATCATGGTACGCGACGGGATGGGGATTCGCTCGATGTTGTTGTACGGTTTGCCCTCATCCCCGGGGTCGAAGACCAGATTGTTGAGCAGATAGCTGGTGTAGCCTTTGGTGGAACGGATTATTTCCTGACGTTTTTCATTGTCAGCGGGGCACACACGAACCTCGTCCACGTCGCTCAGGTAGGGTGCGAGTGTGAATATCCAGGCATTCTGGATGTTGATCCCGTCGCTGTGAGTGGACTGGGGCAACATCCCCCTGTGATCGCCGGCATACATGATCAGCGCAGTGCCGATCTGGCGCATGTTGGAAGCGCATTTGATCCGCTTCGCCACCATTCGCACGCCAGCGACAGCAGGTATGAGAATCCCCGCAAGCACGCCAAGGATGGCAATGACCACCAATAGCTCCACCAGCGTGAATCCACGCTGATGGAGCCGGTGAGTTGTGTTCACGTGCGTGCGCAAGGCACTCATGAACGATGGCGACGCCGCCAGGCGACGAGGCCGAGAACGGCGATACCCGACATCGCCGCCCAGGTCGCAGACTCGGGGATCGCGGGAGGGAGGTCGCCGGCGATAAACGTGAACGTTCCGGTGCCGGTGACCTCCTGTGGCGTATCGCCGCCAAGGTACGTCCCGGCCCAGTTGAAGGTCAGTTCGTAGGTGCCGGCGACGGAGAAATACCAGACGAGGTGGATGTGACCGACGCTCATATCGAACGCCCAGGTATTGTTGTCCAGCGTGCTCGCCGGATCATAGGTGGAGAAGAGCGTCGAGGCAGTCGAACTGGCTCCGGATCGAAGAGCGACTTCGCCACCTTCCGGAGTATTCCAGCCGGTCAACGTAATGGCGAGCGTGGTATCGAACCAGAGTTCCGGGTCGCCTGCTCCGGAGGCGTTGAAGCCGAGGTCAGGTGGGTAAGCGCCACTCCCCAGGCGCCAGACCGGACCGGAGGCGACACCGAGCCAGGTTTCCGAAGACGAGGGAAGCGGGGTCGTGGCTGTGGTCCACGCGATGACCTCGTTTTCTGCATATTCGGTATGCGTGGTGAGCGTGGCGCCATCGACGGTCGCTCCCGCATCAAGCCCCCAGTGGATTCCGAAGGTCGTGTCTCCCGGATGATACGAAACCCCGAGATCGCCGTGACCGGCGGTGTAATAGATGGCTTGCGCCGAAAGTTGTACTGCGGCGAACGCGCAGGCCAACGCTGCCGCGATGGCAGCCGGTAGTTTTGTTTTCATTACGGATGCTCCGAAAAAATGAACAGACCGGATTGACGACGGGTTCATGCCTGCCGCAAGGCGCGGCGGCGGTGGACGATCGCAAACAGGCCGAGGCCGGCTCCGGCGATCAGCGCCCAGGTGCCGGGTTCGGGCACAACAGAGAAGCCGAATGTGCCGGTGCCGGTGACGGGAATGGACGCGGTGCCATCTTCACCGATGTAGGTCCCGGACCAGGTGAAGATAAGCTGGTAATCGCCGGGATTGGTAAAATACCACGCGAGATGGGCGTGCCCGGCTGCGAGATCGAAGGCCCAGTCATTGGTGACGGACGAGCCGGCGACCGTCGAGAACCGGAGTGTGTTACCGGCATCGACGAGAATGACATCTCCCGGATTGCCCAACGCCCATCCGCTCAGGCTGATCGTGATGGTCGAATCGAGCCACTCGCTGTCCGTGAGTTCTTCCGTGCCGAAACCGAGTTCCGGCTGATGAATCTCCGTGCCGAGTGTCCAGAGAGTGGCACCAGTCGATATTCCGAGCCAGGACGCAATGGTCGAAGTGGCGGTGCTCGTGGACGAGGTTTGCGCGACGAGATCGCTAGGTGCATACTCGCCCTCTTCGGTCAGGGCGGAGCCATCCACGATGGCCCCTTCGTGCAGATGCCAGTGCGGCTCGAACTCCGTTTCGCCGGGTGTGTATTCGATTCCGAGATCGCCGTGTTCTCCGGTGTAGACGGATTGGGCGCGGAGTTGCGGAGTTCCGAAAGCGAGCAGCGAAAGGACAAACGAGAGTGTGGTGAGTTTTGAGACGAAGTCTGTTTTCATAAAAATGCAGTTATTCTGATGGATGACTGATGGATGATTTTTTCCCGGGTGACCGGCCGGATAAGGGCAGGCAAATGGGCATGCATCCGGCATCTCGTTCCCGGGGGAGAGGCCATGATGGCACGTTGCTTCCTGACGGTGTCAGGCGCGGACGCGGCATGCCAATGGTCACGCCAGCCGGAACGGGTCCGGAATGGAGACCATGCAAAAAGCCCGTGAAGGCGCGTTTGGGGAAAGCCCGCTCAGACTGCGGGCGGAGCGTGTGTCCGCAACCAGGTATAGCGCGGTGCGATGGGGGCAATCCGGTCGCCGGCGATCCGGTGCGCAGGCTTGATGACATCGATCTCGGCGAGCAGGGCGAGGGCCGTGCTCAGGCTCACGATGCCGTGAGAGAAAATGGTGATCACGCAGCCGTCGTCATCGTCGGGAACGGAAGGCGTGCCACCGGGCAGGGCAGGGGAATTGACGGGGATCGCCGTACGGTGGTGCGCGTGGCCATGTGTCTGTGGGTGCCCCGGATCTGCCTGGACGGTATGTTTCGCGGCATGGAACCAGGCGTGGAACTGCGGGTTCGCCGCGCCCAACACCAGCATGAGCATCAGGGCAACGCCCAGCCATGCGCCCACGCGCTGAAGGCGCGCAGACTGGTGACGGAGCGTGTGGTAGCGACGGCTCATGGATAGAGGAGCTTTACTTGGGTACCAAGCTGGCAGACTCGTCAAGGGGGAGGAGTGACAAAAGGGTGACTTTTTTGCGATGGACCAGAATGATTTCAAAAAAAATGTAGCCGGTTGCAGCAACGGCCGTATCGGCCGTTCCCTTCTGTTATTGGCGGGTCGCACGCTTATGCGGTGACACGATCGCGGATACAGCGTTCATGAAGACGCGTCAGGAGATGCTCCTGATTGTTTCCCGGATACGCATCCAGAGTGAAGCCTGGAGTCGACCGATCATGGTTCCGGACAGCAGAAGCGCGCCGGCAATGGCCGCCCAGGAGGCGGGCTCGGGGACGACATTCCCGACATGGAACGTAACCGTGAAGATGTCGCTCTGCGTGAGCACGCCGTCAATCGTGGCGCCGAGTTGAAGGAGCACGGTGTAGATGCCTTCCTCGCTGAATCCCCAGTTGTAGTGCGTGTGCTGCCCGCGGGTGATTACCAGCGAGTCGGGAGCGCCGGTACCCGCCACGCTGCTGAAAACGGGAGCGCCGCCCACCAGCCCTCCCGTCGCGTTGGTTTGCCAGAGGGCAAAATCGGCGCCTTCCGGGCCTTCGATTCCGACGAAGCTGACAAGAACCGCCGGCAGGGTGGGATGGATCGAGGGAATCGGATCGAAAAGGCTGAAGTCATCCGTGAGGCCCCCCTCGACGCCGCCGTAGCCATAGCCGCCGAAGCCGACCCAGGGCACGCCGCTGATCTGGTTTTGCGGGATGACCCAGATGTCCGAGCCCGGCGATCCCAGCCAGGAGTAAAATCCCCCCACGCCATCGAAGCGACCGGCCTCCGAAATCTTGTAGGTGACCTCTCCGACCGGCGTGTCGGTTGCGTAGGAATCATCAGGTGCCCGGTATTGCGAATACAGGCCCCATTCGCCCGTGGAGATGTCATAACCGATGTTGAGATCGATATGGCCCTCCGTGATGATCATGGTCTGCGCGGTTGCCGGCGTGACAGCCGGGAGAAACAGGGAGAGAAGGAAAGCCGACAGCAGGGAAAGGCGCCGGAATGACTTTGGATTTTGCATTGATTGAAAAGGAGAAGGGGGAGGCAGGCCGCACGGCGCGCGGCCTGCGACAGGATGGCCGAATCGGTTGGACAAAGAGGGCGCAGGTTACGCGCCGTGCCGGAATCGCCGACGTGTGGAAAATGCGAGCAGGAGAGACACACCGCCAACCAAGGTGGCGACCGTGGCGGGCTCGGGAACGACGGCAGGCCGCTCGCTGATTGCCAGCTTGAGGGTGAATACCTCGCTGGTTTGCTGAACGCCCCCGATGAGAGCGCTCAGGGTGACATCGACCTCGTAAAGACCCGGCCGGGTAAATCCCCAGTTGTAGTGGGTGTGGGTGGTGGTCGCCACGGTGAGGCTGTTGGGAGCGGGCTGGATGCCGGTGTCGCTGCTGACCAGCCATGTCGGGGCTCCGAAGGAGCCGGTGGTCCAAAGAGCCAGCATACCGTCCTCCGGGCCGCGGAAATCGACGAAGTTGATCGTGAAGTCGAAGCCCGAGGCATCGTAGCCACCGGTGCCAAGCCATGGCACTCCGAAATCCTGGACCTGGGGAATGATCCAGAGGGGATCACCGGCTTGGGTGCCGAGGAATCCGCCGGGCGAGGTGATTTTCCCGCCACCCTGCGTACTCTCCGAATTGTCGGAGACGAAGTAGATGACGTCGGCGACGTTGTGGTGCAGATAGCCACCGCCGGGAGTCTGGGAACCTCCGCTATATTCGGAAGTGAAGCTCCAGGTGCCGGATGCGGCGTCGTAACCGGGGACGAGGTCGATGTGCCCGTCCTCGATGATCGTTTGGGCGTGGGCGGCAGTGAAGAGCGCCGCCGGAAGCAGGGCGGCAAGGGCCGCGCGTTGCAGGTTGCTGAACATGATATTTTTGTATCTAACTATTAAATACGTTTTTATTGATGGACTGATTGCCGGCTCCGGGGGGGGGCCGGTTGCGTCAGGGCGGATCGGCGGGGTTTTCCCCGGAATCGATCCGTTTTTTGAAATCCGCGGCCGGGATCACGGTCACGTGGCCGTCCGCGAAGAGATAGGGAGAACGACCGTTGGTGCGGTCGGTGTTTCTTGATCCGCTGCGAAAACGGTCGGGCGCGATGTCGTCCAGAACCTTGCTCCAGTTGCCTCCCCATTCCGCGGCGTGCGTGTGGTCGTTGCTCGCGCTGAAATCCAGTTCGTCCCGGGCAACGAACACCGTGTGGGTTCGCGTTGGAGCGGACAACCGGTGAAGGCTAGGCGGAGGCGCTGTCAGACGCCCGAAAGGGTCGTAATAGACACCGCTGTCCAGCCGGTCATTGAGCAGGTAGCTGGAAAGTTTCTGGCCGTATTCATTGTGCAACCGCTTCTCCCTGTTGGGATCGAGCGGACAGATGCAGACCTCGTCGGAAACCGTACCGTTTTCCGACGATCCAAACCAGGGAGACAGTTTATGTATCCACGAATTGGCCGTTTCTCCGCTGTGAGCCGTGTTCGGAAACGAGCCGTTGTGATCATGGCAATAGCCGGTAATCGCCACTCCGATTTGTCTCAGATTGGAGATGCACCTGGCCTGCCTGGCCGTGGTGCGGACCGAACTGACGACAGGAATGGTGATTCCCGCGAGAACGCCAATGATCGCAATGACTGCGAGGAGCTCGACGAGAGTAAACCCGTTCGGCGAAACGCGGAAAGACGATTGCCGACGGACAACGGATTCCGGATGCGGATACGCTCCGGCAAGGATGATCATGATGAAATTTGCCTGAAAGTTTTCTGTAGCTGCGTGCGATCGTTGCAGCCGCAAACACCCCTTCACGTGTCTTGAATCGGGATCGAGAGGGATATTATGCGGGCATGACCGGGTGAACCCTGTCCGCATGCCGGCCGGGATTGTCATCCGGTTACGGATACCGGGAGACAGGGAGTGTCCTGACGTTCAGGCAGCCGG
The DNA here is from genome assembly GCA_000242935.3 of Opitutaceae bacterium TAV5. NCBI lineage: Bacteria > Pseudomonadati > Verrucomicrobiota > Opitutia > Opitutales > Opitutaceae > Opitutaceae bacterium TAV5. The sequence goes on along the minus strand of CP007053.1, from coordinate 6,053,575 downwards.
AGGGGCGTGTGTTCGCAGCCAGGCGTAGCGTGGCGCGGCGGGAGTGATCCAGTCGCGGGCGATCCGGTGGGCGGGCTTGAGGACATCGACCCCGGCGAGCAGGACGAGGGCCGCGCTCAGGCTCACAATGCCATGAGCGAAAACGGTAATCACGCAGCCGTCGTCATCGTCGGGGACGGCAGGCGCGTCGTCGGCAGTGCCGACGGGCAGGGCAGGGAAATTGAAGGGGATCGCCGTACGGTGGTGCGCATGGCCATGCGTGTGCGGGTGTGCCGGATCTGCCTGGACGGCATGCTCCGCGGCATGGAACCACGCATGGAATTGCGGGTTCGCCGCTCCCACCACCAGCATGACCATCAGGGCGACACCCGCCCACGCGGCCACGCGCAACAGGCGCGGAGTCTGGCGGCAAAGCGGGTGACGGTGAAAATTCATGGGCGCGTGATGGCGTTAATCGGGTGCGATGCTAGCAAAGTCGTCAAGTGGGGCCGGGTGACAAATGGGTGATATTTTTGCTCACCGGCTGACGGAGGTGGCATCCATGGAATAAAACTGGGTCCAGTAACCGTTGTCGTAAACGTCGCCGACCTTGAGCGTGCCTTCGAAGACAAGTGGCACGTCCATCAGGCTCGGGACGGGTTTGTCGGCCATCCTCACGGAAACGAACTCCCAGAAATTGGGCGAGGCGCCGTAGCAGCATGTCATCTGTCCCGCCATGAGCAGGCATTCGCGCACTTTGCCTTCCTCCATCTTCACGGGGAGCATGTAGCCGCGCAGCCGCACGGTGCGGCCGTTGTACGACTTGATCCGCTCGGGCGTGTAGCTGTCGTGGTTCGGCTGGCCCTCCTTCGGGCGGGCCGCTTCGGGCGGGACCTCGAACTCGAGTTTCGAAAAACTCAGGTCGACGACGTCGCCGTCGTGGCCGCCCCAGAGGCTGCGCTTCGATTCGGGCACCTGTTCGAGGACGGCCTGGCGCGCGGCGAGTTCCTGTTGGGCGGCAGCGTCGCGCGCGGCGCGGTCCTCGCGCTGCGGATCGAGCAAGGCGGCGAGCGCGATGAACGGCACGGCCACCGCCGTCCACATCAGCAGGCGCTTGATCAGTTTGTTGCGGTGGGCGGCCTTGCGGGCGATTTTCTGGTCGGCGGCTTTCATGGAATATCGGGACTCATGGAAATGTAGCTGTCGACAAACTTCAGTCAAAAGGAAGGCGGGAATTGGTCTCGAATGAGCGTTGTCGATTCAGGGCGGCACCCCCGCCGCAGGGTTCAGTGTTTGTGGTCGTGATCGCCGTCTTCGTCGTGGTCGTTGCCTTTCGGGAAGTTGAACTTCACGTCATTGAAGGCTGCGCCCTTGACGGTGATCGTCTCCAGGGTGGCGTCGAAGTCGGCGGTGGTCTTGATCCAGTCGGCCTCCGCCTCGAAAAGCGATGTGTCGCCGACTGTCTCGCCGGTGGCCTCGTTCGCCACGGGCCGGAAGACAAGCGTCTGCGGCTCGCCGTTGACGGTTGCCGTCAGGTTGATCGAGGCGGCGGGGATGCGGATGAAGTTTTCCAGTTCCCCGTCCATGACGTAGAGCTGGAGCCTGCCGGCCTCGACGTCGCGGACGAGTTCGAGGTGAAACGCTTCGTCGCCGAGGACGACGGGCGTGCCGCCGTGGGGGGGCTTGTGCTCGTGGTGATGGCCGCCGGATTCGGCGGCGTGATTGTGACCGGCATGGTCATCGTGCCGGTGGCAACCGGCGGCGAAGGCGAGCACGCCGGCGGCCGCGAGCGCATGGAAGGAAGTGCGGATGGATGTTTTCATATGTTTTTGTTTGGTTGGTTGACGGGAGATTTTTACGATGTCGGCGCGAGATTGGTGGCGACGTCGTTGCGGTAAGCCTTGATCGCCGGGACGACTCCGCCGAGGGCGCAAAGCGAGATCATGGCGAGGGGGGCCCAGAGCATGACGGGCGACCAGGTCCAGATGTCGAGGACGACACCGGCCTGGGCGCGGATGATGGAGGAGACACCGCCGCCGATGATGGCGAGGACGGCAAAGGCGGCGATCATGCCGAAGAAACCGATGGCGGCGGCCTCGAGCACGATGGCGCCGAAAAGGGTGCGGCGGCGGGCGCCGAGCGCGCGCAGGATGGCGAGATCGCGGCGCCGGGCGGCCATGGAGTTGTAGATCGCCACCAGCACGCCGGCGGCGGATACGAGGCCGACGAGCCAGGCGATGAGCGCAAGCACGCGATCGAACCAGCCGATCTTCTGGAACAGCCCCGCCATGATCGCACCGATCGGGTAGGCGAACGTCAGCCGGTCGCCCTGCTTGTTGTACATCATGTCGAGCTGGAAACCGGCGGCGGGCGAGCGGAGTTGCACGAGCACGGCGCTGACCTGGTCGGCCGCGGCGGCCGCGTGGCCGGACATGGTTTGCAGGCCGTGAAGAGGAATCCACACGACCTTGTCGGCCGGCGTGCCGGAGGAGGCGAGGATGCCGGTCACCACGTAGGTTTCGGCATGCTGGTGGTTCTCGTCGAACGTGAGGCCGTGGTACGGGTGGAACGTGTCGCCTGTTTTCAGTCCGAGCCTGGCGGCGGCGAAACTGCCGACGACGGCCTCCTTGGCGGCGGGATCGAACATCCGCCCGGAGGCGAGCAGGAATGCCTTTCCGGACGTGTACTCGGTCTCGAAATACGCCGGCTCGGTGCCGACGATCCGGTAGCCGCGGAGGTTGTCGCCGACGGCGATGGGGATGGCGCGTTTGACGGCCGGATGTTTTTTGATGAATTCGAAATCGGCGCGCGAGACATTGCCGGGCGAAGCCTCGAGATGGAAAATGGCGTTGAGCACGAGCTGGAGCGGAGACCCGCGCGCGCCGAGCACGGCATCGAAGCCGGTGTCCACGCGGGTGAAGGCCAGTTGCGACTGCTCCTTGACGATCCAGACCGTGAGCAGCAGGCCGCCGGAGAGGGCGACGGAGAGCGTTGTCACCCAGGTGGCGAGCGCGTGCTGGCGAAGGCTGCGGAGAGCGAGAAAGAGGATGGTTTTCATGGGAAAAGCTGAAACGCTGAAAACTGAAAAGCTGAAAGTCGGACTGCGGCGGATGGAGATGGAGTGGTGTCTGGTGGCCTGATTTCAGTTTTTCAATTTTTCAGGTTTCAGCGTTTCCGACTTCGTGGCGGCGTTGAGGGTGGCGAAGTCGCTGACATCCTCGAAGGCGGAGAGGACTTCGGGGTCGTGGCTGACGAGCAGGAGCGCGGCCTCGGCCTCGCGGCAGGTTTCACGGATGAGGACGAGCGCCTCGCGGGCGTTGGCGCGGTCGAGGTTGCCCGTGGGTTCGTCGGCGAGAACGAGCCGGGGACGATTGGCGAGGGCGCGGGCGATGGCGACGCGTTGCTGTTGCCCGGTGGAAAGCTGGCGCGGGCGGTGGTGCAGCCGATCGCCGAGCCCGACCCGGCGCAGCAGCGCGGTGGCGCGGGCGCGGTCAGGCCCTGGACCAAAAGTCATGCCGAGCAGGACGTTTTCCAGGCAGGTGTAACCCTGGAGAAGGTTGAAGGTCTGGAAAATGTAGCCGAACGAGGAAGCGCGCAGGCGGTCGCGGCCGGATTCGGGCAGGGCGGCGACGTTTTCGCTTTCGAAGCGGATCTCGCCTTCGTCGGCGGCGAGGATGCCGGCGATGAGATTGAGGAAGGTCGTCTTGCCGGAGCCGCTTTCGCCGCGCAAGGCGAGCTGCCGGCCGGCGGCGAGGGCGAAATCCGGCACATCGACGATCAGGCGGCGTTCGCCGTCGGGAGAGACGAAGGATTTTTTCAGGTGTGAAATGGTGAGCAGTTGCATGTCGGGACGATCGGCCGGGAGGCCGGAGGGCAAACGGCAGGGAGAGAGAAGAGGGAGCGGCGGCATTCCTGCCGCTGCGACGACGCAGAGCGTCGCCAGTCCGGACGGCGAGGGCACGGGGCGAGGCGCTGACGCGCCTCGTCGCAGCGGCAGGAATGCCGCCGCTCCGTCGCTATTTACGCCAGCGCGGACGCCGGGGGGCCGCAGGGCGGCGGCAGAAGGCGGATACTCTTTTCCCGGACAACCGGCCGGGGCATCGTGGCGATGTCCCCGACAAGGATTGCGTCCGGAGCGACGGGAAGCGGGCCGGTCAGGGTGAAACCCTGTCCCTGGCCGAAAGCGGTGATGACGCACTGGTGCGCGACGCTGGCGACTTGGTTGCCGTGGTCCTGCGAACAGCAGGCGGCGTGGAGCGAGGGGCGGACTTCGGCGACGAGCAGGAAGAGAACGAGGGCGGCGGCGAGCCAGCTCACGACCCGGTTGAGTCGCGAAAGTCCGGTCTTCACCTTGCCTGACCTTCCACGCATGGCGGAGAACATTCCCTGCATGCTCGCGGAGCGCAAGCGCCGAGTAGGGGAAAGGAGGCGACAGATTGAAATCATGAAAATGCCCGCCACTCCGCCGTGCGCCAGCGTTTCAATCTTGCGGTTCGCTCACAACGAAAACAGGGTCCGCGCCTTGTATGCCGCCGTTGATACCGGGACCGGTTGCGATGGCCGGGCGGCGGCCGACAGAATCATAACCCCGTTCAATGACAGAGAAAGATTCATCGCATCACATTTCCATCCGCGACCTGGCCAAAATTGCCGGAGTCAGCCGCACCACGGTCTCGCTGGCTTTGCGCGGGAGCCACGAAATCGGAGCCGGAACCCGCGAGCGGATCGTGGCTCTGGCCAGGCAGCACGACTACCGCAGCCATCCCGCCGTCAACGCCCTGATGCAGCAGGTCGGGCGAAAGCGCCGGGTGCATGATGAGGAAATCATCGCGTTTATCCGCACCGGCCAGACTCCCGAAGAAACCGCGCCCGGGCCCCTGGAGATTCTCGAAGGCGCCGCACAGGAAGCCCATCGGCTCGGTTTCCGCGTGGAGGTCTTTTGGGCCGGGTATTGCGGACAGCACTCCGAGCGGCTGGCGCGAGTGCTGTTCCAGCGAGGCATCCGCGGGGTGATCTGGGGTCCCATGCCTTATCCGCATCCGCCACTTCGTTTCCCTTGGCATCAGTTTGTTCCGATCGCCTGCACGCCGTCCACGGAGGTGCCGAATCTTCCCGCCGTGCTCATCAACCACTCGAAGGGCATGGCTCTGGCTCTGGAGGAACTCCGGCGCATGGGGGCCGGAAACACCGGCGTCGTGTTGAATTATGACATGGATCACCGGCAGGATTTTGGCTGGCTGCTGGGAACCGATCTTTACCGTCACCGCACCGGCCAGGAGAACGTCCACAGCCTGATCCTGAAGGACAACCCCGACGAAAAACGTCTCCGCCGGTGGATCAGGCAAAAGGGACTCGATGCGTTGATCATGATGCACGATCTCTACCACGCCACCCGCTATCTGGAAAACGACATCGCCCGCGCGTCGCTGGATGTGGCGCGCGCCGAGCTCGGAAAAGTGGGCGGCCTTTACCAGAACATGCGGCTCATCGGGGAGCATGCCGTGCGTTCGCTGGCCAGTCGTCTTTACAGCGATATCCCCGGCCTGCCCGAACAGGCTTTCCACATGGTGGTGCAGGCTTCCTTCGTCCAGGGCGAATCCCTGCGCAATCTCGAAAAGGCGGCAGGACGGAAAGCCTGAAGGTCGGAAAAACGACAGCCGCACCGGTATCCGGTTTCAGTCCTTCGGTCCTTTACTTGACGTGTCAAGAAAACGCTCCCTCGTGTTCCGCGAACGAGCGGGGCAATCGTCGTCCCGTATGAAAACCCCCACACTCTCCATGCATGTGACAGCAGGCATTCTGCACGGTCTTCTTGTTCTCGCAGCAACCGCCGTATCCGCACAGGGAGCGGATGTAACGCTCGGGGTTGATGGCTGGACTCCGTATTTTCACTCCGGCACCACCGACACCAGCGCGACGGTCGTCGGCAACGACTACAAAGTCTCTTACGATACCGAAGCGTCTGCCTCCATAGGGCGGGCGTACCGGAACTGGGACATTGCGGCGATTCCGCTCACCAGCCCTTTCACCGTGGAGTTTGACTTCCGCTCGAACACGAATGTCGCGAGTGCCCTCCAGACATTTGTCATCTTTGGCAGCTCGGCACAAAGCCAGAGTACCGGTCCGAATGACAGCTGGAAGATCACCGCCGATGGCGGCGGCTGGGGGGTCTACAACAACAACACGTATGCCTCTCTCGGAACGGGTTCGATCCTTGCCGATGTGACCTGGCGCTTCACGCTCACCATCGATCCGGTGGCCGACACCTACCGTGTTGACGTGACAAACCTCTCGACCAGTAACACCTGGAGCCTGGCCGGCCTGGCCTTGCGAAACGGTTCGGACACCTCCCTGTCCTTCCTCAACTTTGTTTCCAATGGCGCGGCCTCGCAAACCGGCCTCGGGTTTTCGGTTGGTGAAATCTCCATCACCACCACTGCCGTGCCGGAGCCTCACGCCGCAGCGCTTGTCCTGGGTGGCATCCTGCTGGCCGGTGTGCTCGCCCGTCGTTGCCGGTTGAAAGCCTGATTTTCCGAATACACGAAGCATCGACCGGAAGGCCGGCCGGTGCTTCATATCCCCCGGTTTCTTTTGCCTCCTTTCCTCCTCCCCGAACTGACCAACGAATGAAAAAAATCGCCCCCCTGCTTACCCTGTTGTTGTGCATGTGCTCCGCTCTGTTTGCCGCCGCTGACAATCGGCAGCGTGTGATCATTGCCGATTTCGAGGACGTGGGAACCTGGCGCGCCGCGCACCATACCGGCCAGAAACCGGGCGTGTGGTTTTCCGGTGGCACATGGATGGGAACCTCGCTCGCCGCGCCCGCCTTTGCCGACGATCGTTCCGGGGAGTTGCGTTTCGCATTCGCCGAACACACGGACAAACCCCGCGTGGTCGTTTACCGAAGAGAAAAAATGAGCCGCATGAGCGGATTTCTCGACGGGATCGAGTTCGATGCCGATTCGCGAGGGCATCCCGTGCGGCTGCGTTTTGTGTTGCTCGACAGCACCCGGAAAAGTCACTGGACACCGGCCGTGCGCCTCGGTGAAGCCGGCTGGCGCCGTTACCGTGTGACGCTCGACGCCGCGAACTGGCCCGACGTTTCCAAAGTCAAATTCCCCGCATCTGTGGAACAGGTCATCCTCGAGGCGGAGGCTGCCTGCGAAGGCAGCGTCTTCATGGACGACCTCGCCCTCACCGGCACGTTTCCCCGCAAAAACCAGCTTTCCGTCACCCCTGTGTATTCGACGATAAACTACGATCCGGACCGGCCCGTGACGATCGGGTATCGCGTGCGCAACGCTCGTCCCGAACCGCTGACCGTCACCTTCTCCGCCTCCCTGCGCACCGCTGCTGACGCCGCCGGCGACACCGGCTTCCCCGCAGCCTCGGCGCCCGGCGTTCCGTCCGGCGCCACCCTGACGCGCACCCTCGACCTGCCCGCGCACGGACAGACGCGCGTGAGCCTCGACTTCGGCATCCTCCCTCTTGGCGCTTACTCTGTCCGGCTCCAGGCGGAGGCAAGCAACGACAAACGCATCGCCGCCGACTACGACGACTCCTTCGGCGTGTTCGTGCCCAACGGCTCCCGCCTCAACACCCGCCCCATGTGGTTTGGCGTCCAGGACACCACCCCCTGGAACAACCCCGCCGAAAACGCTCTCCACCTCGACTGGATGCGCGCCATCGGCATCGACATCAACCGCCTCGGCATCTCCGGCCACCGCTTCATGCCCGAAGCCCCTGCCAGCATCGAAGCCTGGCGTCCCCTCATCGAACCGTTTGAAAAAGCCGGCATCTACTCCGTCGTCCTTTTCGGCGACACCCCTCCCTCCCTCATTCGCAACGGCGACTACCGCCAGCCCCCCGGCGACCTTGCCGCCTTCCAGGACTACGCCGCCGGCCTCGGACGTTTCCTCGGCGAGTATCCGCACATTCGATACCTGGAATTCTGGAACGAGCCCGACATCGATTTTTACCACGGCACCCTCGACGAATACTGGGCCATGTTGGCCGCCTTCTCGCGCGGTTTTCGCTCCACCGCTCCGCAAATCAGAATCACCACCGGCGGCGCTACCGTCAGCCATCCGCGCGAAAAACCCGGCTTCAACCAAGGTCTCTATTCGCAACATGGCGACCTCTACGATCTCGCCGCCTTCCACTCGCACGGTCCCTTGTCCAATTACACCACGCGGCACCGGCAAGTGGAAACCTGGCTCGCCGGAGCCGGTCTCGAAAAACGCCTCGCCAACACCGAGTCCGGCGAACGCAGCGCCTACGAGCCGCGCGGCTACTTCGAGCAGGCCGTCACGCTCGTCAAAAAACTCGCATGGTCCAAATCGCGTCCGAACAGTGAATTCCACATCTGGTTCACTCTCCAGGATTATTGGGACATGGACACCGAGGCGGACGACTCCTTCGGCCTCATCACCTCCGACAACCGCGCCAAACCCTCGCTCGTCGCCTACAACGAACTCATCCGCCAGCTTGCCAACACGACCCCCGCCTCGCAGCCCTCGTTCAGGCAGCCCGGCATCGACGCCTGCGAATTCCTGCGCGACGATGGCAAGCGCGTCCTCGTCTGCTGGGCCTCCGACGGCGGCAGCGGCGGCGCGCTCTGGATACGGCCCGGCGGACAACCCGTGCAAAAAATCGACATCTTCGGCGGCGGCGAAACGCTCCCCGGCGACACCGATCACGTTGTCGCCGTCGGAAAGACACCGCTCTACCTCGTCTCCACCGGCCCGGCTCCGCTCGCCTTTCTCACTCCGGACCAGCGCGAACTGGACGCGCCGGCGGAGATTTTCCGCGATGCCGCCGCCCCCGCATCCCTCGCTGTCACCGTGCGCAACACCGCCGCCGCCGACAGTGCCGCCGCGCCCCGCCTCCTCACGCTGCGCGATGCAGCAGGCGCCGTGGTCGCAACCGGCAAACGGGTTGTCGCTCCCGGCGCGACGGAACGCATGACGCTCACCCTTCCCGTGCCGCCTGCCGCCCCTGCGTCATCCGGTCCGGATACATTGCAAACCCGCCGCTACACGCTCGAACTCGCCGACGTCGCCACGAACAAGACCCTCGCCGTCCTGCCCGTCGTGGCGCACGACAGCTATCCCGTGGCCCGCGCCTCCGCCACGGCCGGGGCGAACGCGCCCGTTCTCGTGCTGCGCATGGCCGGGGACGTCACCGAACTGACCTTCGATCCCACGATTCCCGCATGGCGCGGTCCGGACGATCTTTCCGCCGAAGCCCGCATCATCCGCGACGCCGACGCCGTTGTTTTCCTTGTCGACGTCACCGACGACAAGCACGTGCAGTCCGGCCATCCCGACTCCGAAGTCTGGCGAGCCGACAGCGTACAGATCGCCTTCTACAACCCGGCCAACGCCGCACACACCCTGTTCGACGCTGCGCTCGTTGACGGCAACCGTCCCGTTGTCTGGTGCCATCGCAATGCCGACCCCGCCCGTCGGGGACTCTGGGCTCCCGCCGACGTCCCGCGCACCGTTCGTCGGGAAGGCAACCACACCCGCTACGAAATCCGCGTACCCTTCGCCCTGCTCGGCCTCGCCGCCGCCGACATCCCGCCCGAAGGGCTGCCCGTGCGCTTCTCCTTCCTCGTCAACGAAGACGACGGACAAGGCCGCGTGCGCTGGATACGCTGGCGCGGCGGCCTCGGCGACAACGAGGACATCTCCCGCCTCGGCCACGCCATCCTGAAATAAACCACCGCCACCGCCACCAGCCCGTTTTCATGAAAACAGCATCCCCCCTGCATCGCCTTGCCTCCGTCGCCACGTCCCTGCTGGCGCTCCTCTGCGTCACCGCCGGCGCCGTCGTCCGCGCCGACGGCCTCGACCCGTACCTCGTCGCCCGCTGGACCTTCAACGACGGCACGCTCAAAGCCGACCAGGGCGGTTACATTCTGGAGCGGAAAGACTGGGGGTCCTCGCCCGCCCTCGATCTCGCCAACGGGCAGGCCAGAATCGGCTCCGGCACGTTCCTCACCTGCAAAAAAATCAACTCCGCCGACCAGCCCGACCTCGCCCGCACCGTCACGCTCTGGGTGCGCCTGCGTATCGAATCTCCCCTTGCCAACGACGCCTTCCTCTTCGGCCTGCGCGACCAGGTGGATCCCGGCGAGTGGCGCAACATCGTCCTGTGCGCACTCGGCCAGCCAACGCAGCCCGGCCACACCAGCTTCTATTCCCGCCTCTCCAACAAGGAAATTTGCAGCCGCAGCTCGAATCTGCCCGAACTCCTCCCCGGAGACTTCCGCACCCTCGCTCTCGTCTTCGACGGCAACGCCAGAACCGTCACCTGGTACGTTGACGGCCAGCAGCTCGAAGGCCGCCACCGCGACGCCACCGCGCTCGACGCCTTCAACAACTTTGCCATCGGCCGCCTCAAGGCATCCGCCTCGGCGCCGCCCATGAGCGTCGATGAAATCCGCATCTACGGCATCGCGCTCACCTCCGAATGGATCGCCGAAATCGATCCCGTTTCGTCACCGACCAAATAACCACCCCCTGTCCTTACCATCATGAACACCCAAAATCTCCCTTCCCCCCGCCGTTCCGATCGGGGGTTCACACTCATCGAACTCCTCACCGTCATTGCCATCATCGGCATCCTGGCGGCGATCCTGATTCCGACCGTTGGCGCCGTCCGCGATTCAGCGAACGGTGCCAAGTGCGTCAGCAACCTCCGTCAAATCGGCATTGCCATGCAAGCACACGCCAGCGATTTTAAAGGTAACTTGCCTGTCCCCCAGGACGATAACTGGATAAGCAATCCGGAGACAAGAGATTGGTGGACAAAATGCTGGTCTTACCAGCTGCAACCCTACACGGAGAAACTTCTTGTCCAGGAGGCGCGTTTTCAGGCGAATTTCGGTGGCATCTTCCGTTGCCCAGGCAAAAAAGAATGGGATCTTGGCGGCGCAAACGATGGCTATAAAATTTCCTACGAAATGAGCACCTTTGACAGAGACTGGGAAGGGGATGCTTCGCGGAGATACCAGCGCAACCTGTCGCAGTTTCAGCTGCCAACCAAAACTGCGCTCGTCGTGGATGCCGCAGCCAAAAATGCAGCCACCGGTGCGATTGAGGGCATCAACGCGTATATCCAGAACAACCGGTTATTATATCGGGACCGCCTTGATCTGCGTCATAAAAACAAGGCCAACGTCCTTTTTGTGGACGGCCATGTTGAAGCGATGCCGCGGTGGGGTCTGAATGCCTATTTGATGAAAGAAAACGGACTGGAAAGTGACAGCACGCTGCGTCCCTGGTAAACCCGATTCCTTTCCGGCTCCCGGTCCCTGATGGCGGCATGTGGCTTGCCGGTCGGGAAAATTTCGGGCAAAAAGCCGTATGCTTTCCGGAACGCTCCCTCGAGCCAGGCCATTTTTCGTCTCCGCCGCGGTGGCCGTGCAGGCGGGGTTCCTGGCCTTGTCGCCGGCCGGGGGATACGCCCAGCAGATTCCGGCCGACTGGCAGCGCAAGCCGCCGTCCGCCGAACAGGCGGCTGCGCTGGTGCAGGGGGCGGAAAAATACGGCTGGCCCGCGATGGCCTCCGCGTTGCGCGACGTGGCGTTCGCCGCGTATGGCCAGGGCAGCGCGGCGCGGCTGGACCTGGCGGAGGCCTGGCTCTATCCGGCGTTGTGGGCGGCGCAGTTTGGCGAGGGCGAGGATGTGTTTCTCGCCCGCTGGCAAAAGGCCCTGGAAGACGAAGGACTCGCCCACGCCAACATGCCGGATCGTTACGAGGCGGCGCCGGACGCGGTGCTCGGCACGCGGTTGCCGGCGGAGTTGCAACAGCGGCTGATCGGGGACCGCGGATTGTCGGCCGCGTATTTCGACCTGCTGACGCCGTGCGATTACCTGCCGGGTGTTTTCGATATTCTGGCGGAACTGGCTGCGGCGGAGCCAAAGCGGTTTGGCACCTATGCGCAACTCGCGCTCGCCATCGCGCTCGTCCATGACGTGCCTCCGCCGCCGGACTGGCCGCACGGGCAGGTGCCGGCAAGCGCGCTGCCACGCACGCTGATGCCGGCCCCGGACGTGTTCCGTTTTCTGGCGGACTCGCAGGAAACCGGGAAAACGCTGCACCGGCTCGACCAGCTTCCGGCCGGCGAACTGAAATTTTTGTCCGACATCGTGGCCCCGCTCTCCGACCTGCGCTGGGCGCAGGCCAATGTGAAGCTGCCGCTTTCGCGACTGGAAGCGACCTACGGCATGGTGCCGTACGCGACCGCGCGGGTGAATGCCAACCAGCTCGACTGGGCGCGGCCGACCTACCACCTCGACGAGATGCGCGGCGAAGGCGGGATCTGCGTGGACCAGGCGTATTTCGCCACGCAGGCCGGCAAGGCGCGCGGCGTGCCGACGTTGCTGTTTCGCGGCGCCGGGCTCGACGGGCGGCACGCGTGGTTCGGGTTTCTCGACGGCGCGCGCAAGTGGCAACTGGATGCGGGGCGGTACGAGGAGCAGCGCTACATCTCCGGCGTCGCCCACGACCCGCAAACATGGGAAGACATCTCCGACCACGAGCTGCAGTTTTTGTCGGAAGGGTTTCGCAAGTTGCCCGGCTGGCGGACGTCCCGTGTGCATGCGCTGTTCGCGGTGGCGTTGCGCGACGCGGGGCGACCGGCCGAGGCCATGCGGGCGGCGCGGATGGCCGTCACCGCGGAGCGGCGCAACGTGGAGGCGTGGGAAATCATGCTGGCGTTGCAGGCGACCCGGGACGGCGCCGGTGATGCGAAGGCGGCGGGTTCGCGGGAGCGCGAGGCGTTGCTGCGGGAGGCGGCGACAGCCCTGCAACGTTATCCGGACCTCAATGTCCGGTACCTGCGCGAGGCGGTGGCCTGCGTGCGGGCGCGGGGCGACGAGACGGCGGCCGACCAGGAGGAACGGATGCTGGCGCGCAAATTCCGCTCGGGCCGCGCCGACCTGACGATCGAGCAGGCGGGAGCGATGATGGCGCGGGCAATGAAAGAGGCATCGGTCGCCGAAGCGGTCCGCACGCACAACCTCGCGCTGAAGCGGTTCGGCCGCGGGCAGGGAATCGATTTTTATGACAAGGTGACGAGACCTTTTGTCGTCTTTCTCGCGCTGAAAGGCGAAAAGGATGAAGCGCTGCGGGCGCTGGACCGGGCGCGCGACGCGCTCGCCGTACAGCGGGGCTCGCAGATGGACCGGGAGATGGCGATGCTCCGCCGGCGGATCGAGGCCGGACCGCCGGCGGCAGGCGGTTCGTAGCCGCCGGTCCACGGCCGGAAAAAGCCCCGGCGTGCGACAGCCGGGGCTTGGCAGTGAGTGATGTTACGCAATGCGCTGTGGCGCGGGCTTTTTCTCCCAAACGCCCGCTGACGGCGCGAAGCGCCGCCCGGGAGTGCGGGCGAGACGCCCGCAGAACACGGGCTGGAAGCCCGTGCCACGTTTTTTCCGCCAAGCCGGCGGCTTCGCCGTCTGCGGGCGAGACGCCCGCGCCACTATCAAGGCCGCCTGCCGTTTTTACGCGACGCGCTCGACGACGAGCGGCGGCGGGGTGGGGCGCTTGGGCGCGAGACGGTACGCTTCCTTGAAGTGGTTGAGCGCGGCCTCGAGCTTCGACTCGTCGTTGTAGTGGATCATCATGAGCGGCTCGCCCTGCTTGACCTGGGTGCCGACCTTCTTGATTTCCGAAACGCCGACCGCGTGATCGACCTTGCCGCTCTTTTCCGCCCCGATGCCGAGGAGATTGACGCCGCGGGCGACGAGCGAGGCATTGATCGTGTGGACGTAGCCGCGCTTGGGAGCGGGGAGCTTGCGGATGTACTTCGCCTTCGGGAACTTGTCGGGAGCGTCGATATAGGACGGATCGCCGCCTTGCGCCTTGACCAGCTCCTTGAGCTTGGCGAGGGCGCTGCCGTCGGTGAGGTGGCGCTCCACGGTCTGCTTGGCGGAGAGGGTCGAACCGGCCACGCCGGCCAGGCGGACGATCTCCATGCCGAGCTTGAGAACGAGTTCCTTCATGTCTTCCGGTCCCTCGCCCTTGAGAAGCTGGATGGCCTCCTTGAGCTCGAGCGCGGTGCCGACGGAATCGCCGAGCGGCTGATTCATGTCGGTGACGAGGGCGACGCAGCGGCGCTTCATCGAACGGCCGACGCGGGTCATCGAGCGGGCGAGCTGTTTGGCCTGCTCCAGGTCCTTGATAAAGGAGCCGTTGCCCCACTTCACGTCGATCACGAGACCTTCGCTGCCCTCGGCGAGTTTTTTGGAAAGAACGCTGCCGGTGATCAGCGGAAGGCTCGGGATGGTGCCGGTTTCCTTACGGATTTCGAGGAACTTGGCGTCGGCGGGCGCGAGATCGTCGGACTGCGCGCAGATGGCGCCGTTGATTTTGGAGAGCTGGCTGATAAAGGCTTCGATCGTGATCTTGCTCTTGAAGCCGGGGACGGCGGAGAGCTTCTCGAGCGGGCTGATGATGCAGTCGTGCTCCGGACCGCACATCATCGGGACGACCACGCCCGCCGCCATGGCGAGGGGCACGAGCACCAGCGAAGTCTTGTCGCCGACACCGCCGGTAGTGTACTTGTCGATCTTGGGTTTGGCAATCTCCGACAGGTCAATGACTTCGCCGGAAAGCATCATTTCCTCGGTCAGGATCGCCGTTTCCTGCGCCGACATTTGCTGGAAGTAGATAGCCATCAGCAGCGCCGAGAGCTGGTGCTGCGGCATCTCTCCGTCGAGCGTGGAATCGATGATATAGCGAATCTCTTCCTGGGTGAACTCCTGGCCATCGCGTTTCTTCTCGATCAGCGAGCTGAACGACGGCTTGATGAACCTCCGTTGAGGAATGGTGCGTTTTGTCATGTAGTGTGAAATAACAATCCGGTTAACAGGCCCTTTGGCTGTAAAAGTTTAAAAAAGAACATCGACAGGGGAAAAGTCGAGCCAATTTTGGGCCGGTTGCCTGCTTCCGAAAGAAAAATGGGGCGATCCGGGATTTTTGTCGCCGGATCGTCACATCGGCAAAAAGCCACCCGCTGACGACCCGGCGGGGGGGAGGGGGGGCAAATGCAGGCCACGCCGGGAGGAAGTGCTTTTTGTTGATCTCTGCACTCGCCAGCGAAGGACATCCGCATTTTTTCGGGTGTATGACTTCCCGCAATTCCCGGAAAAGCTACGCCGGCTCGCTCCTGGTTGCGCATCCGGTGCTGCGCGATCCGAATTTCCGGCGCACGGTGGTGCTGCTTTCGGGCCACGACGGCGAGGGCGCGCTGGGTATCGTGCTGAACCGGCCGTTGCGCAAGTCGTTGGGATCTCTGGGCGGAGAGTTTGCGCTGGGGCCGCTGGCCCATGTGCCGCTGTTCAACGGCGGGCCGGTCGCCGGCCGGCAGGTGCTGCTGTGCGCCTGGCGCTCGCAACTGGGCGGCGACGCGGAGGGGTTCCAGCTCATGTTCGGCATCGATCCGGAAAAGGCGGCGGAGCTGGCCGGCCAGCCCGGCGTCGGCCTGCGGGCCTTTCTCGGCTATGCCGGATGGTCGGCCGGGCAACTGGAGCAGGAACTGAAGCAGGATACCTGGGTGGTGAGCAACCTGCCGGCGTCGCTGATGGAAACCGAGCCCGACGTCCGCCTCTGGCGCGTGGTGCTCGACGGCGTGGACGAGCGCTGGCGCCTCGACACCGGCGAGCCGGATGATCCTTCGGTAAACTGATGCAGCCGGACGCGAAAAAGCGTTTGCGCCGCGGGCCGTTTGCCATCGGCATCGCGGGTTTCCATGACCATTTATCCCGCTATCGACATCAAAGGAGGCCGGTGCGTGCGACTCACCCAAGGCCGCGCCGATCAGGAAACCGTGTATTTTGAAAACCCGGCGGAAGTCGCCGGCCAGTTCAGGGCAGCCGGCAGCCCCTGGGTGCACGTGGTCGATCTCGACGGCGCGTTTGCCGGCGAGCCGCAAAACCTGGCCCAGGTGCAGGCCATCGCCGCTCTCGGGATGAAGGTCCAGCTCGGCGGCGGGCTCCGCACCCGCGCCTCCGTGGAACGCGCGCTCGGGCTGGGCGCAAGCCGGGTGGTCATCGGCACGCGCGCGGCCGAGAGCGAGGAATTTGTCGGCGAACTCGTGCAAGCCTTCGGAGAAAAAATCGCCGTCGGCATCGACGCCAAAAACGGCCAGGTCGCCGTCCGCGGCTGGGTGAGCACCACCGGCACCGGCGCACTCGATCTCGCCCGGCGCATGAGCGCGCTCGGCGTGCGCACGATCATCTACACCGATATCGGCACCGACGGCATGCTGACCGGCCCCAACCTCGCGGCCCAGCAGGCCATGTGCGAGGCCGTCGCACCGGGCAAGACCGGCGTGATCGCCTCCGGAGGCGTCAGTCGCCGCGAAGACGTGGCCGGCCTCGCCGACCTCGCCCGCCGCCACGCCAACCTCGACGGCGTGATCGTCGGCAAGGCGCTCTATGAAAAACGGGTGGAATTACCCGACCTGCTCGCGATCGCCGCCGCCGCGTGAGCGGCGCGCCGGAGCGGCGGTTTATTCCTGCGACTGCCGGCGCCGCTTCACGCTGACGAGCGCGATCAGGGTGGCGATGGCAAATACCGCCCCGACGGCCGGCCCGATCCGGTGATCGAGGGTCCCGGCCTCGCCGGCAGCGAACTTGAGCGCGGCATTGGTCGCCCCGTAAAAGAAGAAAAAGCTCACGAACACGATCGCGGCCACCACACGGCGCGGCATCTCGTCGATGATGTGAACAACGAATTTTCTGAGTGACTCCGATTCCGGAGCCTCGAACCTGGATTTGGTTTGCATTTGCGAATCAACAGTGACCCCTCCCGAACCCGGCAAAACCCGGGTCCGGAACAGGCTAACCGGACATGAAACCGAAAGGACGCCGCAACGTCCATCATCAAATCGCATCACATTGGCAACTGAATGCGATCCAGACTGATGCCGATTGTTCAGGATTCTGCCCGCGGCAACGTAATTCCGGAATCGCCCGGCGCTCGACGGATATCCGAACAGCACAGCCTTACGGCTGGCCCACCGGAAGATGGGTGTTCCCGCGCGAGAGGCCTCCGGAAAAAGGAAGGGCCGCAGAGCGACCAAACTCTGCGGCCCGGACGACTTGTTGACCTTAACCATTGCGGCCACCCGCTTGGCGGGCTGAAGCTCACTGGTGAAAACAAGCGTGCAAAGGCGGCATGGCAGCGTCAACAAAAAATTGAGAAAGAGTCTCATTATCTTTAAATCTTCCGGGTTCGTGCTGTTGACCCCTTGAGGGACAACAAGTTTTAATCAGTTTTTTAACGTCCCATTTCTGCATGTCCGATTCTCTTCTCATTCAACTGGGCGAGCGCAGCTACCCGATCACCTTCGGAGCCGATCTCCGGTTTCAGGTCCGCTCCGCGCTGGCGGCTCTCCGGGCGGAGGGGCGCCGGTACGCCGTCGTCACCGACCGTCACATCGATCGCCAGCAGGCCGAGGCGTTGCAGGCGATGACCGGCGACGCGCCCGTGCGGGTGCTGGAACCGGGCGAACAGACAAAATCGCTCGCCGAACTGGGCAACGTGCTCGATTTCCTCGCGGAAAACCGGCTGGACCGCTCCTCGGTGCTCGTGGCGGTGGGCGGCGGGGTGATCGGCGATCTCGCCGGTTTTGCCGCGGCCAGCTACCTGCGCGGCATCGGGTTTTACCAGATCCCCACCACGCTGCTCGCGATGGTGGACAGTTCGGTGGGCGGCAAAACAGGCATCAATCTGCGCGCGGGCAAAAACCTCGTCGGCGCGTTCCACCAGCCGAAGGCGGTTTTTATCTCCACCGACCTGCTCTCGACGCTGCCTCCGCGCGAGTTCGCAGCGGGCATGGCCGAGGTGATCAAATACGGCCTGCTCGGCGACCGGGAGCTTTTCGAGGAGCTCGAGGCGACACCCCTGCTCCCCGGCGCGCCCCGGCTGGCCGACGTGATCCGCCGGTGCTGCGCGATCAAGGCGGCGATCGTCGAGGCCGATGAACGCGAGACGGCGAAGGACGGCGGCCGCGCGCTGCTCAATCTCGGCCACACCTTCGGCCACGCCATCGAACAGGTGACCGGCTATGGCGCGTACCTGCATGGCGAGGCGGTGGCGATCGGGCTGTGCGCGGCGGCGCGGCTGTCGCGCCACCTCGGCTATCTCGACGATGCCGCCGTGGCCCGCGTGGAAAAAGTCGTCGACGCCCATGCGCTGCCGGTGCGGCTGCGCGAACCGCTGCCGGTCGATGCGCTGGCGGCGGCCATGGCCCGCGACAAGAAAGTGCGCGCCGGCGCGCTGCGCTTCGTCGTGTTGCGCGCCCTCGGCACGGCGGCGACGCAGGGCGACATCGATCCGGTGCTCGCCGGGACCAGTTTTGTGGAAGTCGGCGCGGCGCTGGCTTCGTAACCGTTTTTCCGATACCCGGACGCCTGCATCTTTCGCTTCCGGCCCGTTTCAAAAATTTCCCACCCATGTCCGCCATCGACGAAGGCATTGTCCGCGAGTTTTTCGAGCAGAACGGGTTTCTGGTCCGCCAGGTGCGCAAGTACCAGGTGATGGCGCGGCGGAAGACGACGGACGAGGAGGTCGATCTGGTCGTTTACAATCCGGCCTGGCAGCGCGACCTGCGGAAGCCTGATTTTTTCCTGTTCTCCTCGGAGCTTCCCTTCCTGCACCGGGCGGTGGTGGCGATCAAGCCGTGGCACACGGATGTGTTCACGCCGACGATGCTGCGCAACTCGCCCGAGATCCTGCGGTTCCTCGAGGAGAATGTGACGCGCGAGGCGGCGCGGCTGTTCCCCGGCGCGGAGGACGACGGCGGCTCGCCGGATCTGGCGCGGGTGCTCGTCCTGCCGAGCCTGCCGACCCAGGAACCGTACCGGACGCAGAGCGTGGAATTGCTCAAGGAGCGCGGCGTGGACGGCATCGTTTCGTTCCGGTCGATGCTGCTCGACCTGATCGACAAGGTGGAAGCCAACCGCAACTACGGGAAAAGCGACACGCTCCAGGTGCTGCGCATTCTGAAAAACTACGACCTGCTGCGCGACGCGCAACTCGACCTGCCGGTGAGCCGGCCCGCATCGCGGCGGTAGAGGAAAAGACGTCCTGTCAGCGCGAACATTTTCCTTTCAGCCACCGCCAGGCGCGGCTGAGCGGATAACCGCGCAGGATCCAGAGTTTCCTCACGCGATTGACACGTTCGAGGAATGCCTGCCTGTCGGCGTCGAGCGGCTCTTTGCCCCGGCGGTGCCAGGCCTTGTAGATGCCGGATGTGTCTGCATTGCAGAGAATCCTTCGCATCCAGCGAGGCGTCCTCCGCGGCAGATGAAAGGCTGACTGGAAATCGATCACCCAGGGATGCCCGTCGTCGCCGCGCAGGATGTTGCCGAGGTTGCGCAGGTCCAGATGCACGACCGCCCGCGCGTGCATGGCCGCAACGAGTGTTTCCATTTGCAGGAAAAACACCGTGGGCACGCTGTGCGGCGGCAGCACGGCAAGGGGCGCGCCCTTGATAAACGGATACGCGATCGTCCACGGAGAAAGCCGGTGGACCTCGGTGGCCACGCCCTTCACGCCGCGCAGGCGGACCAGCGCCTTGTACTCCTGGCTCACGAAAAACCGCGCCGCCGTCCAGCGAACCGGCCAGGGAGAGTGGTGGAAATCCTTGATGATCCAGTCACCGTGTTCGTCGTGATAGCGGAACACGCGGGCATTCCCGAACCGTCCCGTTTTCAGGATCGTCAGGTTGGGCGGCTCGAAGACCCGGTCGCGAAAATACGCGGACAGGAGCCGGAGAATCATGGTGGTTTCGGCCATGGATGACTGGTGGGATTGGTCTGTTGACTGGTTTCGGAGACACCCTTGCTGAAGGGGTGAGGCGGGGGATGAACAACAACTTTGACCGACGATGGCAATCCCCGGGAATGCCCCGGCCGTTCCTCAGGCCAGCAACTCGCGCAGGTCGCCGAGGCCGAGGCGGGCGTTGGCCGCGTCGCTGGCCTCGAACACGTCCGCCAGCAGCGCGCGTTTCTGTTCCTGCAGGGCGAGCACCTTTTCTTCCACCGTGCCGGAGCAGATGAGTTTGTAGCTGGTGACGACACGGGTTTGCCCGATGCGGTGAGCGCGATCCGTCGCCTGCGCCTCGGCGGCGGGATTCCACCACGGGTCGAAATGCACCACGGTGTCCGCGCCGGTGAGGTTGAGGCCCGTGCCGCCGGCCTTGAGCGAGATGAGAAAAACCGGCACCTCGTCGCTCGCGTTGAACCGGTCCACCTCGGCCTGGCGCTGCCGGGGGGACATCGAGCCGTCGAGGTAGCAATACGCGATCCCCTGCGCATCGAGCCCGGCCCGGAGCAGGCCGAGCAGCGACGTGAACTGCGAAAACACGAGCAGCCGGTGCCCGTCGTCGACGGCTTCCTCCAGCAATTCGAAAAAAGCGCCCAGCTTGGCCGAATCGGCGGCCGCAGCCGCCTCGGCGACCAGCCGGGGATCGCAGCAGATCTGCCGCAGGCGCAGGAGTTGCGTGAGCGTGGCCAGGCGCAAGGCCGAGTCGCTGGCGCCGCCCGACTCCAGATCGAACAGCTCGCGTTCGGAGCGTTCCTGCCATTCGCGATAAAGCGCGGCCTGGGCCGGCGTCGGTTCGCACCAGATGATTTGCTCGATTTTTTCCGGAAGCTCGGGCGCCACGGCCTGCTTGGTGCGGCGCAGGATGTACGGAGCGGTCTGCTTGCGCAGGCGTTCGTCGAACCAGGCGCGTTCCTCGGGCCGGAATCCGGCGGCGGCGGACGGCTTTTGCTCCAGAAAGCCGGGCAACAGGATTTCGAACAGCGCGCGCAGGTCGTCGAGCGAGTTTTCGATCGGCGTGCCGGTGAGCAGGAAGCGGGCGCGGGCATCCAGCGAACGGAGAGCGCGTGCGTTTTGCGTGCGCCGGTTTTTCACATGCTGCGCCTCGTCGGCCACCAGCACGGCGAGCGGCATGTCGGCAAACCGCTCCGCATCGCGGGCCAGCGTGCCGTAGGACGTGACGACGACGTCAAACGCCGACGCCACCGCAGCCGCGCCGGTGTTGTTGGCAGCGGGGAAGGGGAGGCGGCTGGCGCCATGGTGCACAAACACGCGCAATTGCGGCGCGAACCGCGCGGCCTCGCGCCGCCAGTTTTCCACCAGTGACGCCGGGCAAACCACCAGCGAGAGCAAGGGCAGGGCAGGGGAGCGGCGCCCCGCGGCGGCCGGTTGCTCCGGCTTGCCGCCGGCGTGGAGAGCGGAGAGCAGGGCGAGAGCCTGGGCGGTTTTTCCGAGACCCATTTCGTCGGCGAGGATGCCGCCGAGTTCGTGCCGGTACAGGTGCCACAGCCAGGCGGCGCCGAGTTGCTGGTACGGGCGCAAGGCGGCGGCAAACCAGGCCGGCACGGGCGCGGGCGGGAGCGTCGCAAGCTGGCGGAGCGCCTCGGCGCGCCGGCGCCAGGCGGCGGGCGGCTGGTAACCCGGGACGAGCTCCTCGACAAGTTCCTGCACCTCGGCGGCGCGGGCGGGGCTGATCCGGTGCGTGCGGCGACCGGCGACGGCCGCGCCCGCGCCGCCTGCGAGAATCCGCTGGGCTTGCGCGAGCTTTTCCATGCGGGCCGGCGTCAGCAGGTAAATGCGGCCTCCCGGCGCATCAAGGTAACCGCGCCCGGCGGCGACGGCGCTGCGAAGCTGTTCTTCGGATACGCCGTCGGCATCGAGGCCGAGCGTCACCGCAAAATCGCTTCCGCTTCCCGTGATCTCGATGCCGATTTTCGCCTCGCTGATGGCGGAAGCGTGCTTCTCGAAGTTGTCCGTGAAATCGGCGTGGAATCCGGTGCGCAGCGCCTCGCCGTGGAGCGCGAGGAAGTTGAGCGTCTTGTGCCGGTCGCGGAGCCACCATTTGCGGTTGGAGGGCTCGAGCCGAAAGCCGTGCGTCTTGACGAGATCGAGTGCGGCCGCATAGGCCGAGTGCTCGCGGGAGGGCAGGGCGATGGCGAGGTAATGCTCGCTGCCATCGACGAGCATCGGCGTGGCGGCGGCGCGTCGGTGCGACTCATTCGCGGGAGCATACTTCGTGTGTGCCCGTTCGCCGGATGGAGTGACAGGCGTTGCCCGCGGACGCACGGGAAGCGCTGCGCCCCTGCCGTCGGATAGTCCGTCGGTCGCGATGTGCTCGCTGACGCCGCGCAGGTGTGAGCCGACCCAGAGCAGCGTCCGCGCGGGTTCGTTGAGCCAGACAAAAACCGGTTGTCCGGCGAGCGCGGCGACCAGTTGCGCAAGTTGCTGTCGGGTAAGCTGAAGAAAGGGCGGCAGCGCGGCGGCCCCGCCGCACCAGCGCTGCAGCATCGCGAGGGCAGGCAGGATCTCCGGCGCCGGCGGCGTGGAGAAATCGAGCTCCACTTTCAGCGCAACAGCGTCGCGCCGGGCCGCATCGGGAAGGTTGGGCGGAAGGTAGATCCGGAACATGAGTCCCGCCAAAAGGTTTTTCGGAGGCAAAACTGGCGAGCATTATCGCAGGGAATGCGCATATTTCAGGAGGGGATTTTTGAATAGAAATGGCAATAGTGCGTGCTGTCACCACGCCATCCCCGTCATCGCCATGTTCTCCTTTATCCTTCTGTCGCTGTCCCGACGTCGTCATTTTTTCCCCGTTATCGCCATCCTGCTGGGGCTTGGGGGCAGCCTTCGGGCGGCCGCCGCCGAACCCGGCGGAGAGCTTGTCGCGGGCGAACTGAGAGCCGCGGCCGTAGCGGGCAGCGTGGTCTGGACCGGGCCGGGAAAGGACGGCACGGTTACGACCGTGACCGAGGGAATGGCCTTGCCGGTCGGCGCCCGCCTCGTCACCGGACCGGAATCGAGTGTGGTCGTGGTGCTGGCCAGCGGCGCTTCGTTCCGGCTCGGCGAGAACACCGAGGTGCAGCTTGCGAAATTCGTCCAGACGCCGTTCCCCGGAGTCCTCCGCAAGGGAGAGGAAGAGCCGTCGGAATCACAGACGGCGATCAGGCTGCGCCGGGGCGAGTTGACCAGCCGTGTGCGCAAGCTGCAGACTGGCTCGACCTGGGAGGTGCAAACGCCGCTCGGCGTGGCCGGCGTGCGTGGCACGGTTTTCCGGATCACGATCGACCCGGCGACGGGGACGTTCGGGCTTGTCGTCACCGAAGGCGAAGTCGGGTTCGTTTCCGTGTGGTCGGAAGAGTGGGACGTGGTCGAGGCGAGGTCGCTGCAAATCGCCCGTGTCGTTTCGGCCGGCGCACCGGGGCGAGCGGATTTTCAAGGCAGCACGCAAGACGCATCGCCTGCGGCAATCGCCCGGATCAACGCTGCCGCCCGGGAAATGGCGGCGGCGAGCGACGCGTATTCTGCTCCGGCGGCGTCCGGAAGCGAAGCGAGGAAACGTGCCGAACAGGGCGCGGAGCGATTCCCGTCCATGATCGTGCCGCCGGATCCCGGATTGCTGCTGGTCAGCCCGTCGTCCTGAAGGATCAGACCGCGTCGGACGGCGTGTCGTCGTCGGGCGCGAGCCGTCCGTACAGCCCGCCGAGTTCGCGCAGGTACGCAGCCGACTGGCGGTGCAGGGCGGCAAGCTGGTCGTGGCGGTAACGCCATTGCCAGTTGCCGTCCGGCTTGCCCGGCGTGTTGAAGCGGGCGGAGGAGCCGAGGCTGAACAGATCCTGGACGGGGACGACGGCGAGATTGCTGACGGCCGCCCACGCCGCCCGCACGAAATCCCAGCCCGCTTCGCTGCCGCTGACGCGAAAATAGCGGCGCACATGATCCTGCTCCTTCGGCGTCGCGGAGGCGTACCAGCCGAGCGTGGTGTCGTTGTCATGTGTTCCCGGATATACGACGCTGTTGGCCTTGAGATTGTGCGGCAGGTAGAGATTGGTGGCGTCATCCGCGAACGCGAACTGGAGGATCGTCATGCCGGGCAGGCCGGTGGTGTCGCGCAGGTCGCGCACGCTCCGGAACAGCTCGCCGAGATCTTCGGCGATGAGGCGGGCATCGGGCATCTCGCGCCGGAGCACCTCGAAAAAGTGCAGGCCCGGGCCGGTTTTCCATTCACCGGTCCTGGCGGTTTTGGCCGAGGCGGGAATCGACCAGTAAGTGTCGAACGCGCGGAAATGGTCGATCCGGACGACATCGCAGAGGGCAAAATTCGCGCGCAGCCGTTCACGCCACCAGGAGTAATCGTCGGCCTTGTGGGCCTCCCAGTTGTAGAGCGGATTGCCCCAGAGTTGTCCGTCTGCCGAAAAATAGTCGGGCGGCACGCCGGCGACCGCCAGCAACGCGCCGGAGCGCGGATCGATCTGGAAAAGCTCCGGCCGCGCCCAGACGTCGGCGCTGTCCCGGGCGACGAAAATCGGGGCATCGCCGATGATCTCGATGCCGTGGTCGCGCGCCTTGCCGCGGACCTGCGCCCACTGGCCCAAAAAAAGGTACTGGAAAAAGGCGTGGGCTTCGGCGCGGTGCGCCACCTTGCGGGCGAGGGCGGAGGCGCGGGCGTTTTCGAAAAACCGGGCTTCCTCCGGCCACAGCCACCAGGGTTGTCCGCCGAAGTGATCCTTGAGCGCGAGGAAGAGTGCGAACGGCTCGAGCCACGCGCGATGCTGCTGGCGAAACGCGGAGAAATCGCCGTAAAGCGCGTGATCCGGGCGAGGGGACGCGCCGGAAAACGTTTCGAACGCCTTGAACAGGACCGGCCAGCGCGCCGCGTAGAGCCAGCCATAATCGACGTGATCGCGGGGAAGGCGGCGGAGTTCGCCGAGGTCGCTGTCCTCGAGCAGTCCGGCGCGGACGAGCGCCTGGAGGTCGACGAGGTAAGGATTGCCGGCGAACGCCGAGAAACACTGATAGGGTGAATCGCCGTAGCCGGTCGGTCCGAGGGGGCAGACTTGCCAGTAACGGATGCCGGCGTCGCGGAGAAAGCCCAGCCAGGCATCGATCGACTGATCGAGCACACCGCAGCCCTGGTCGCCGGGCAACGAAGTCGGATGCATGAGCACGCCTGCCGCCCGGTGAGTGAGCCAGTTGAAAAGCGGTGTCCGGAAGGATGGGGGAATCATGTGAAAGCGCCCATGCTGTCGGAGCATGCCGGCACGTTAAGAACAATCGCCGGGAATCGTCGGGGGAACCATCGTATTCTTGATTAGACATAATGTTTATTGTGCGTTAATCATGCCGGATAGCCGGAAGGGGCTGCGAACCGGAAAATATGCCGGAAATGAATCGTGAGGGTTTGACACGCCAGCGGCATCCAAACCAAGTGACGGCGATTCCGGCCTGTACCCAGAGAAACGCGCAACCTCCTGGCGCGAGTCCTGCAAAAAGCCGGAGGTCCGTCTGTCCTGCCCGTCATGCTTCCGATTCTGATCATCGCCGTTTTTGCGCCTTTCGCCTGGCTTCCGGTCACCGCCTTCGCGGGACGCTGGCTCGGGCCGCGCACCGCATGGGTGGCGCTCGTCGCCCCCGTGATCGCGACCGCGCTTCTGGCCGTCCTGGCCTCGGATGCCCGGACCGGCGGACAGACCGTCGTCGAATTGCCCTGGATTCCTTCGCTCGGCCTGAACCTGACGTTTCTGGTCGACGGCCTTTCCCTGTTTTTCGCCCTCGTGGTCAGCGGCATGGGCGTGCTCGTGGTGCTCTACGCCGCCTCGTATCTTGACGACCATTACGAATCGCACGGGCGGTTCTACGCGTACCTGCTGCTGTTCATGGGCGCGATGCTGGGCACGGTGCTCGCGGGCAATCTTTTGCTGATGTTCGTCTTCTGGGAACTCACCGGCATCGCCTCGTTTCTGCTGATCGGCTTTCTGCACGACAAGGAAGAGTCGCGCAACGGAGCGCGGATGGCGCTGCTGGTCACGGCAGCGACGGGTCTCGTGATGCTGGCCGGCGTGGTTCTGACGGGGCTGGCGGCCGGGACCTGGGACCTGGCCACCCTGCTGGCGGAAGGCGCCCCGGCCTTCGGGCCGGATTCCCGCGGCATGCTGTCGGCGGCGTTCGTGTTGATGGCGGTCGGCGCAATGGGCAAATCGGCGCAGTTTCCGTTTCACTTCTGGCTGCCCAACGCAATGGCCGCGCCGACTCCGGTCAGCGCCTACCTGCACTCGGCGACCATGGTCAAGCTGGGCGTCTTTTTTGTGGCGCGGGTTTTCCCGGTTTTCCGCGACGCCGATCTCATGATGCCCCTGCTGGTGACGGCGGGTTTCGGAACGATGGCGCTGGCATCGGTGCTCGCCCTGCTCTCGCATGACCTGAAAGCCATTCTCGCCTGGTCCACCGTGACGACGCTGGGCATGCTGATCGGATTTTACGGAATGGGCTCCCACACCGGCGGGGACGGCGTCCGGGGCGATCTGCTGCACATCGCCAGCCATGTGTTTTTCAAAGGGGCGCTGTTCATGTGCGCGGGCATCGTCGACCACGCCACCGGCACGCGCGATGTGCGGGCGCTCGGCGGGTTGCGGCGCCAGATGCCGTGGCTGGCGGTTATCGTGACAATCTGCGCGGCGTCGATGGCGGGCATCCCCGGGACGCTAGGGTTCGTCAGCAAGGAATATTTCCTGAAAGCCCAGATGGCGTTTCTTGCCGATGGAGGAGGCAGCCTGGCGGTTTGCGCGCTGGCCCTCGCCTGGCTGGCGCTGGCGCTCAAGGTGGCGTTTTCGGCGCGCCTGGTGGCGCACGTTTTTGGCGGACCGCCGACGCCGGAATCGACCGCGCACTTCCATGCGCCGGCCCGGCTGATGCTCGTGCCGCCGACGATTCTGGCCGTGGCCTGCGTGCTGTTCGGCATCTGGCCGGAGTGGCTCGGCGCGGGGCTGGACCGGCTGGCGGTGACGGGGTTGCACGCGACGGAAACGCTGTCGCTGCATGCGCTGCCGGCCCGCTGGGCTCCGGAAGTCGGGCTGAGTCTGGCTGCCTTTGCAGTCGGCGGCGCGGTGTTCGCCGTGCTCGGCCGGAGGCGCTGGGCGCGGTTGTCGATCCCACATTGGCTGCGCTTCGACCTGGCGTTCGAGGCAGGCGTGGAAGGTCTTTCGAAGGCGGCCAAGCGCTTCACGGTGCTGCTGCGCTCGGACCGGCCGTTCGATTATCTGCCGATTGTCATGGTGTTTGTGGTCGTGCTGATCGGCACATTTGTGGCGGTGAGGCACGACGAGTTGTGGCCGGCGCTTCCCTCGACAGCGGATTTCGATCCGCTGCGGACCTACGTGGCCGGGCTGATCGGCGTGGCGGCGCTGCTGGTGCTCGCGCTGCGAAGCTGGTCGGGACAACTGATCGCCATGTCGATCGTGGGATTTCTCGTCACGTTCTATTTCGTGCTCTTCCAGGCTCCCGACCTGGCGATGACGCAGATTCTGGTCGAGTCGGCCTCGCTGCTGCTGGTGCTGCTGTTGCTGTCGCGCTTCCCGAAGTCGGCGGAGGCGGGCGAGAGCGCGTGGCGAAAATCCCGGCAACGGTGGCCGCGCATGGCATTCCGCGGGGCGCTGGCGACGGGCATGGGCCTGATCGCCACCCTGGTAACGCTGCTGGCACTACAACCGAAACACCCGGAATTCGCCGGGAACTATTATCTCGAAAACACAAAGGAACTCGCGCACGGCACCAACGCGGTGAACACGATCCTCGTGGATTTTCGCGGCCTGGACACGATGTTCGAGATCACCGTGCTGGTGATCGCCTGCCTGAGCGCGCTCGGCCTGCTGATGCGCTACCGGCGCACGCGCGACGAATACGCCGCCGGCTCGCTGGGCCTGCCCGGCTACAGCTATGGCACGCGGTTCGAAAAACACCGGACGAGAAAGGAGGACGTGTCATGACAGCCCCCCGACTGACTGGCAGCGGAAACAACGTGATCCTGCGGGCGGTGGTCTCGTTCCTGTTTTACCTGATCAACGTGTTTGCGTTCTACCTGTTCCTGCGCGGGCACAATCTCCCGGGCGGCGGTTTCATCGGCGGGCTGGGCTCGGCGCTGTCGGTTATCCTGCTGAGCCTGGCGGTCGGCGTGGAGGCGGCGCAGCGGGTGCTCCGGGTCGATCCCGTGCGCATCGCCGTGGCCGGGCTGATCGTCGCGCTGGTCTCGGCGAGCCTGCCGCTGGCGTTCGGAGCGCCGTTCCTGACCCAGTACAACGTGACGCTGGATCGCGTGCCCCTGGTCGGCGAACTGCCGCTGGGCACGCCGCTGGTGTTCGACGCCGGCGTGTTCCTCGTCGTCGTCGGAGTGACGACCAAGCTCATCTTCGTGCTGGCGCGGGCGCTGTCCGGATTGCCGGCTCTGGAAAAAAGCGAGCAGCGACGCTACGCCGCGTTTCTGGAATCGCCGATCGAGGACCGCGGCGAACGCGTGGACGAGGGCGCCGCTCCCCTGCCCTCCCCGCCGGCGGCCGAAGGCAACGGGCCGGCGAACGGCGGAGAATCCTCCGGCGCGCCGCAGCGTCCGGAAGGAGGTGCGGCATGATCTGGGAAACGGCCCTGCTCGTCGGTCTCCTGTTCGGAATCGCCTGCTACCAGATCCTGCGGGCGAGCTTCGTGCGCATCCTGTTCGGTTTCATGCTGCTCTCGCACGCGGCCAACCTGCTGGTGCTGGCGATGTCGTCCAACCCGACCGGACGCGAACCTCCCGTTGTGCTCCGGGAAGGCGAGCGGCTCGTCGATCCGTTGCCGCAGGCGCTCATCCTCACGGCCATCGTGATCGGATTCGGCGTCATCTCGTATCTCGTGATCCTTCTCTACCGCATCTTCCTCGACCAGAAAACGACCAACCTGTTTGACCTCTTCGAGGGCGACCGCGCCGACCGCGAGCGTGGCGACGATCCCGAGGGGCCGGTGCCGATTCCGGGCCGCGAAAACGTCGAGGCCGATGTCACCCGCGCCGATGCGGCGGCCGCGGAAACCGGAAAGGAGGCGGCGTCATGACCGTGGCACTACCGTCGCACTACAACGATCCGCTGGTGATGGTCCCGCTGCTGCTGCCGCTGGTGACGGCGATCGTCCTGCTGCTGGCGGGCCGCGTGGGCGTGTGGAGGCGCTGGTTTGTGCTCGCCTCGGCCACGGTGCAGCTCGGCGTCGCGCTGGCGCTGGTCGCCTCGGCCTACGGCACGCCGCCGCGCGTGATGGCCGCGGGCGGCTGGATGGCGCCTTTCGGCATCGTGCTGGTGATCGACATGCTCACGGCGATCATGCTGACACTCGGCGCGATCACGGCGCTCACGTCCATCCTTTTCGGATACGCCGAGATGCCGGCCCGGCGCACGCATCCGCTGCGGCTGCCGCTCGTGCAGTTCCTGATGCTGGGCATCAACCTGTCGTTCTGCACCGGCGACCTGTTCAATCTTTTCGTCGGGTTCGAGGTGATGCTGATCTCGTCCTACGGCCTGCTCACGCTCGAGGCGGACGACTGGGATATCCGGCAGGCGTTCCCCTACCTGGCGCTGAATCTTTTCGGAAGCACGCTGTTTCTCGTCGCGGCGGGCGTGGCCTACGCGATTTTCGGTTCGCTCAATTTTGCGCAGATCGCGGCGCTCGGGCCGGAGTTTGCCGGCGACGCGCGCGTGACGGTGCTCGGGTTGCTGCTGCTGATCGTGTTCGGGCTGAAGGCCGGTCTTTTCCCGCTCTACTACTGGCTGCCCAACAGCTACCCGATCCTGCCCACGCCGGTCGCCGCCCTCTACGCGGGCATGCTGACCAAGGTGGGCGTCTACGTGCTGCTGCGGATCTTCGGCCAGGTGCTGCCGACCGATCTGACGGTGGTGCACACGACGCTCGCCTGGCTGGCCGGCATCACGATGCTCTTCGGCGTGATCGGGGCGGTGTCGCGCAATTTCATCCGGGGCATCCTGTCCTTCCACATCCTCAGCCAGATCGGCTACATGGCGCTGGCCGTGGGGGTTTTTACGGAATACGCATTCACGGCCGCCATTTTTTATATCATCCACCACATCGTCGTGAAGTCGTCGCTCTTCATGGTCGGCGGCGCGGTGGCGGTGCTCAACGGCACGGACAACCTCGAGCGCACCGGCGGACTCTGGAAAGCGACGCCGTTGCTCGGCGTGGTTTTCCTGCTCCAGGCGCTTTCGCTTGCCGGCATCCCTCCCCTGAGCGGTTTCTGGGGCAAGTACATGGTGATCGTCGAGGGCCTGCGGTTGCACGAGCGGGTGCTGGTCGCGTTTGCCCTGATTGCGGGCATCCTCACGCTGTTCAGCATGCTGAAAATCTGGATGGGCGCCTTCTGGCGCGATGCTTCGGAGTGCGGGGCGACGGTGGCGCTGGAAGACCGGCGCTGGAAGCAGATGACGGCGGTGATCACGGGCATGACGGTTTTCTCGCTCGGCGTCGGCCTCGGCGCGGAAGGCGTGCTGAAAATCTCGAAGGAAGCCGCGCGCCAGATCGTCGACCGTGCCTCGTACGTCGACTACATGCTCGGCACCGGCTCCTCCGCCGCACCGGCGATGACGGAAACCCTCACCCCGGCGGAGAAAGGAGAGCCGGAGCCGTGAAATCCTGCCTCCTGATCCCGCCGGTCGCCGGAGCGCCCGGCATCGACTTCACTTCCGCCGGACGTCCGGTGCCCGTCACCTTCACCCGATGAAATGCCTTGTCCTCAATCTTCTCATCGCCTCGGTCTGGCTGCTGTTGCAGGAGAGTCCGTCGTTCCCCGGTTTTACGCTCGGGTTTCTTATCGGATTCGGGCTGATCCGGTTGTTCCGGAGCGTGCTCGACAGCCGCGACTACACGCGGCGGGTGACCGCGGCGGCGGCATTTTTCTGGATTTTCCAGATCCAGTTTCTTTCCGCCTGCCTGCAACTCATCCGCATCGTGCTTTTCACGCCGACGCGCAAGCTCCGCCCGCGCATCATCACCTACGATATCACGGGCCTCACCCGGACCGAGGCCCTTGTCCTCACCCACTGCATCGCGCTCACGCCCGGCTCCAGCGCGGTGGCCTTTGCCGACGACATGAACACGCTCGTGCTGCACATTCTCGATACGGCCGACCCCGACGCCGTCCGCGCCCAGATCGACAACACCCTGCGGCGGGGTCTCCTCGCCATCACCCGCTCCGCCTGAATCCCGCCCAAGCCGCTGCTCCCGCAACCCGATGAACGCCCTCCTGCTCCAGATCGCTTTTTACGTGCTCGTTGTCGCCACGCTGGTCGGTTTTTTCCGGCTGGTCAAAGGCCCCGCCGTCGTGGACCGGATCATGGCCTTCGATGCCGTCGTGCTGTGCGCGGTGGGGCTGATCGTGCTGCTTTCCCGTTCCTGGGAAACGCCGCTGTTTCTCGAACTGATCCTGATCGTATCGTCCCTGGGCTTTTTCGGGACGGTGGCCTTTGTCTCGTACCTGCAACGCACCTTGCCGGAACCGGAGGACGGGGCGACCGGAGACGACGACAACAGAAACGGCAGCGCTGCCGCGGGGGACTCCGCCTCGCCTGCGCCCGATGCCGGAAAGGACGAACGGCCATGATGACGCAGGTCCTGCACACGCTCTCGGCCATCATCACGCTCCTCGGCGCCCTCGTCATTCTGGTGGCGATCATCGGGCTGGCCCGGTTGCCCGATGTCTTTTGCCGCGCGCACGCGCTGGGCAAGGGCATGACGCTCGGCCTGGTCCTGCTCCTGACCGGGCTGTGGATGGACCTGGGTTCGGAAGCCGCCGGCCTGAAAATCCCCGCGGCGATCTTTTTCCAGTTTCTCACGCTGCCGGTGGCGGGCCACCTCGCGGCCAACCTTTCCTTCCGCAAAAAACTGCCGCGTTTCGGAGATCCCCGCGTGGACAGAGACCGGCGCAGCGCCGGACCCCGCCGGTAGAAACTAGCGCAGGAGAAACCCGGAGCGGCGGCATTCCTGCCGCTGCTGGCGGAGAACGCGAAGCATCGCCGGTCCGGGACGCGCGCGTGATTGAGGGCGAGGTCCGTTGCACCTCGTCGCAGCGGCAGGAATGCCGCCGCTCCGCCGGAAACTACCGCTGAAACTGATAGGAAGTCAGTTCCGCCTTGAAATCTCCGCCGGTGTTGAGCGCTGCCGTATGCCCCCGCAGGCCGGCGGCGGACACGGGCTCGTAAGCGACGGCACGCTGGATGGAACGATCGTAGTTATTATCGAGATCGGAGGCGTTGATCGCCGGTTCCGGAAGATCAACCACCGGTTCGGCAACGGCCCAGACCATGCGGCGGGCGTCCACTCCGAACTCCGAACCGCGGCGGCTGTTTTCATAGGCGGCCATCTGCACCCAGCCAGGGACCGACAAACCGCTGCGTATTGCCGGGCGGCCCGTCACACCGGCCGACGCCGGCTGACTGGCGGCGACCGCCACCGGCGCGGCCGCCGACGGATTTTCACCGCTGCCTCCCGGGGCCGCAGCCCAGGGCGTTTCGTTGCCGGACGGGCTGGCGTCATCCCCGGTGGCATCGGCCAGCCCGGGCGATTGCACGCGGGCCACCACGAGGGCCAGCGATGCGGCGACCGCAGTGGCGCTGCCGCAGGCCGCCCACCAGGAGGGGCGCTGCCAGAAGGCGGCGACGGCAGGGCGTTCGATGCGGCGCTCGGCATCGCGCAGCGCGCGGGCGAGTGCGAAGGAAGCCGGCGCATGCGAGCAGGTTTTTTCGAAAAGGACGGAGCAACCGCGGTGCAGCGTGCAGTAACTGTGATAAATCTGCCGGCGCTGTGCGTCGTGCGTGATCGCTTCCTCCAGCTCGGCGGCTTCGTCGGGCGTGATCTCGTTGTCGAGATAGAGGTTGAGCAGTTGTTTGAATCGGGTGTCGTTCATTTGAAATCTCCTCCCATGAGCGTGCGCAGGTTTTCGCGCGCACGGGCGATGCGACTTTTCACAGTGCCCACGGAAATGCCGAGAATCGTGCCGATCTCTTCGTATGAGAGATTCTTGACGTTGCGCAGGATCAGGATCTCGCGGTGCTTGGCCCCCAGCTTCTCCATGCCTTCCGCCACGCGATCGACAAATTCCTGGGTGACGGTGATGTCGCCGGGAGTCTCGACGGGGGCGGCAAAGATCTCGGAGAGCGGAGTGTCGTTGTCGGAGCTGACGGGCTGGTCGAAGGAGATGGTCTTGTCGCGCTTGCGCCGCCACCAGTACCAGTACCGGTTGCGGGCCAGATTGGTGGCAATCTGGTAAAGCCACGTGGAAAAGGCGGAGTCCCCGCGGAAATCGACGAGCCCGCGATGCGCACGCACAAAGGCATCCTGGGTGACTTCCTCGGCATCCTCGCGGTTGCGGAGGAGCTGGTGCACGACGGCATAAATGCGGTCCCAGTAGCGGGAAACCATTTCGTCGAACGCGGAGGTATCCCCCCCTTTGAATCGGTCCACCAGTATCCGGTCGAGAGCAACTTCCTGCGCTTTTGATGACATAATCTGTTCGGCGTTATGACGCGCCTGCTCGCGGATTGTTCCCTTCTTTTCACGGCCATGCTCTCCTGGAGCAGGGTCGGGAACGGGATACAGATCGGCGGTCATGGTTGCAGTGGACACGGTTCGGGGAATGAAACGCAAAAGCGATGCGGCCACGCCATCAAAAACGGCGCCGGAGCCTGTTTTCGGGTGCGATGGCGGCGGCGCGGGCAGATTTCTCTTTGCGCCCTGCCGCAGGTGCGTGCGAGATTCCACGCCATGTCGTCGAAATCCTTCGAGGTCCCGGTTTTTCTTTCGGAATTGCTGTCCGCGCGTTCGCCTTCCGGCGCGGAGGCCCAGGCCCAGGCCGTGTATGACCGGCATGTCAAGGCATCCGCCGACGACTATGCGAAAGACGCGCTCGGCAACCGCATCGCCACCCTCAACCCCGGCGGCGACCCGGTGGTGATGTTTGCCGGCCACATGGACGAACTCGGCCTCCAGATCACCTACATCAACAAGGAGGGTTTTGTCTATTTCGACACCATCGGCGGCCACGACCGCATCATGATTCCCGGCCGGCGTGTCATCATCCAGTCGGCCGGCGGTCCGGTTTTCGGCGTCACCGGCAAGCGCGCCGTCCACCTGATGAGCCCCGAGGACCGGAAAAAGGTCCCGGAAATTCACGAGATGTGGATCGATATCGGCGCGAGTTCGAAAAAGGAAGCGCTCGCCCGCGTGGCCATCGGCGACGTGGCGACGTATGACCAGGGGTTCGAGCTGATCCACGGCTCCGTCGGCACGGCCCGCGCGTTCGACAACAAGGTCGGCGCGTACATCGTCGGCGAGACGCTCCGCCGCCTCGCGGCAAAACAGCATCGCAAGAAACTCGCGGCCCGCGTCGTTTCGGTGGCCACGGCCCAGGAGGAAATCGGCACGCGCGGAGCCATCACCGCTTCCTACGCCGTCGATCCGCACGTGGCCGTCGCCGTCGATGTCGGCCACGCGACGGATCATCCCGATTGCGACAACCGCAAGTACGGCGAGACCAAGCTCGGCGGCGGCCCGATCATCTGCCGCGGACCCAACATCAACCCGCTCGTTTACGAGCGCCTCGTGAAGGCCGCGAAGAAGCTCGACCTCCCGCACCAGTTCGAGGCCGACCCGCGCCCCACCGGCACCGATGCCCGCGCCATCCAGATGGGACGCCGGGGCGTCGCCACCGGCCTGATCAGCGTGCCGCTCCGCTACATGCACACGCCGAGCGAGGTCGTCGATCTGCTCGATGTGGAACGCTGTGTGCAACTGCTCGTGGAATTCACGCTCGGCCTGAAAAAGGGCGACCACCTGCACTGGTAAAAAGCTGAAATGCCGAAAGCTGAAACGCTGTACCGAGCGAAGCGACAGTCTGCCAATAAAACCTTCAAACATCCAAAACCATCAAGTCTGCCGAAGTCCTGATTTTCAGCTTTTCAGTTTTTCAGCATTTTCCCGCCTTCTCCCTCCGTGTCCGACCTCCTCAACACCCTTCATACCACCTTCGGTTATTCCGGATTTCGTCCCCTCCAGCGCGAGATCATCGAGGCGTCACTTGCCGGCCGGGATGTCTTCGCGCTCCTGCCGACCGGCGGCGGCAAGTCGATGTGTTTCCAGCTCCCCGCGCTCCATCGCACCGGCCTGACCGTCGTCGTGTCACCTCTGATCGCGCTGATGAAGGACCAAGTCGACCAGCTCCAGGCCGCCGGCGTCGCCGCCACCTACCTGAACTCCTCGCTCACCTCCGGTGAAGCCCGTTCGCGCCTCGCCGGCCTGCACCGCAGCGAATGGCGGCTGCTCTACGTCGCTCCCGAGCGCCTCATGCTCGACAACTGGCAGGAAAACCTGCGCGCTTGGAACGTCGCCGCCCTCGCCATCGACGAGGCCCACTGCATCTCCGAATGGGGGCACGATTTCCGTCCCGAATACCGGCAGATTGCCCGTCTGCGCGAGTTTCTGCCCGAGGTTCCCGTCATGGCCCTGACGGCCACCGCAACCGGCCGCGTGCGCGAGGACATCGTCAAGCACCTCCAGCTCCGCGAACCCGCCGTTTACGTCGCTTCCTTCAACCGCCCCAACCTCTCCTACCGCGTCCTCCCCAAGGACCAGCCCCTCAAGCAGATCATCGACTTCGTCAAAAAACGCGAGGACGAGTCCGGCATCATCTACTGCGCCACCCGCGCCACCGCCGAAAAGACCGCCGAGTCGCTCGCCTCGCGCGGCTACGCCGCCCGCCCCTACCACGCCGGCCTCTCCGCCGACGACCGCTCCGCCAACCAGGAACTCTTCCTGCGTGACGACGTGAAAATCATCTGCGCGACGATCGCCTTCGGCATGGGCATCAACAAACCCAACGTCCGCTGGGTCATCCACCACGACCTCCCCAAAAACATCGAAGGCTACTACCAGGAAACCGGCCGCGCCGGCCGCGACGGGCTCCCCGCCGACTGCCTGCTCCTCTACAGCGCCGGCGACATCGTCAAGCAGACGCACTTCATCGACGAGATCACCGACGCGCACGAACAGCAGGTCGCCCGCCGCCAACTCCGCCTCATGTCACACTACGCGGAGGACACCACCTGCCGCCGCCGCACGCTCCTCGACTATTTCGGCGAGGCGTTTGCGGTCGACAACTGTGGCGCCTGCGACAATTGCCAGGAACCCCGCGAGACCTACGACGGCACCCTCGTCGCGCAAAAATTCCTCTCCTGCGTCTACCGCTGCCGCCAGGCCAGCCGCTTCGGCGTCGGCATGATGCACATCACCGAAGTGCTCACCGGATCGGGGTCCGAAAAGATCACGAAATGGGGCCACGATCGCCTTTCGACCTACGGCATCGGCAAAGAGCTCTCGCGCCCGCAATGGATGGCCATCGGCCGCGAACTCATGCGCCTCGGCTACGTCGCCACCGGCGGTGGCGAATACCCGACGCTCGAACTCACCGACGCCGGCGCCGCCATCCTGCGCAGCCGTGAACCGGTTACGCTCACCAAGCTCCCCGATCTCCCGGCCGGCGGCCGCGCTGCCCGCCGCACCACGCCCCGCCGCCAGGGTGACATCGCGTGCGACGAGATCCTCTTCGCCCGCCTGCGCGAACTGCGCAAGCGCCTCGCCGACGAGCGCAAGGTTCCCGCCTATGTCATCTTCGGCGACGCCACCCTCCGCCAGATGGCCCGCGAATACCCGGCCACCGCCGCCTCCATGGAAGGCATTTTCGGCATGGGCGAAAAAAAGCGCGCCGAATTCGGCGAGACATTTGCCGGGGCCATCGCCGCATTTCTCGAAACCAACCCGCGCATGACATTCGACAATGAAGCCATCGCGGCCACATAAGGGAAGAGGCCTTCCCGCCGCATCGCCACCCGATCCGTCCGGCAACGTCAGGAATCGGGATTGCTTCCCTTCTGTCGTTGCAACTTATTTGCCATCTCCCATGACGCCCGAAAGCGCCTCCATCACCGAAACCGGCCTTTTTCGCCATACGAACGAAGATCGTTTTATCAACGATTCCTCCCTGGCGCTTTTTGGCGTGGCCGACGGGATCGGGGGGCTTCCGTTCGGTGACAGGGCGGCCGAATGCGCAATCCGGGCGGTGCATGCCTGCGCCTTTGCCAACCCCGGCTCCGGCGACGCGGCCCGGCTCATCTGGGCGGCGCAGGACGCCGTCTCCGCGTTGTCCGAAAAACTCAGCCCCGACCAGGGCATCGGCACCACCCTCACGCTCGGCCTCATCCGCGACGACCGGCTTCATCTCGCCCATCTCGGCGATTCGCGCTGCTACCGGCTGCGCGGCGACATGCTGAAATGCCTGACCGAGGATGACACCGTGGAGGCCGAGGTCCGCCGCCGCCGGGCGCTCGGCGAGCAGGTCTGCCTCTATGAATCCGACCGCCACACGCTCACCCGCTGCATCGGTCAGCCGGGCGGCATCTCCCCTGCCCTGCGCTCGCTGCCCGTGATGCCCGGCGACCTCTATCTTTTCGCGACCGACGGCATCACCCGTCTGGTCAACGACACCGAGCTCGAAACCATGATGCAGATCGCCGGCGGTTCGCTGCAAGTGATGCTCAAACACCTCATCGCCGAAGTGCTCGATCGCGGCGCGCCCGACAACGCCACGGCCGTGCTCGTGCGCATCCCTTCCCTGTGAGCACCGATCGCATCGCCCATTTCACCGCGCTGGTCGAGCGCCAGCCCGGCAACGTCCTTTTCCGCTTCAGCCTCGCCCAGGCGCTCGAAGCCGCCGGACGCGATGCCGACGCCGTCGCCCATTACGGACAGTGCGTGTCTGCCCGCGACGACTGGATGATGCCGCGCATCCTTCTCGGCAAACTTCTCCTCCGGCTCGGCCGTCCCGCCGAGGCGAAGCCCCATCTGGAAACGGCTCTCCGCCTCGCCATCGACCAGCATCACGACGATCCCGCCGCCGAACTCGAGGCCATCCTCGCCGACCTGGCAGGGTAACGGCGGAGATTTCTCCGTTACGCTCTGTAAAAACGCCGGGGTTTCCCGGCTTCTGGTACCGGCACGGGAGACCGGATCGCCTGCCGCCATGAGCCATGCCCGCCGCTGGCGCGGCCTTGTCCGGCACCGACAATGTCCTCCTCCCCCCCCGCGCAGCCGACGCCGGACACCGTGAACAGCGCGGAGGGCGCATGACCGGACAACTGCTTGCCCTGCCCATCCATGCCCTTGCCCGTAAATGGCGGTTGATTTCAGGAAAACATTTCGCTAGCAATTAACAGCCTGCTTTGCCTTCTGCCGGTTCCGTTTCTGTTTTCGGCCTGCCTCCCTCGCTTCGCGTCCCGTCCGTCACCCTCAGTCCTCCTCCATAAAACGATGAATACGTCCCCCGTATCTTCCTGTGTGTCTGCCCGCCGGCGTTGTCCGGCTTTTGCGCGCCGCCTTGTGGGCGGCGCTCTGGTTTTGTTGACCACCGGTCTTGCCGCCAGCCTCAGTTTTGCCGATACGCCGGGCATCACCATCGGTCCCGGCCAGATCCAAACGCTCGCCGACCTCGACGCCGCCGGCATCACCGACGCCAGCCAGATTCATTTCCGTGGCAACCCTGCGACCGATGCAAACGCCCCTGCACGGCTTCTCTGGGATGATTCCAGACGGCTTCCCGGCGAGGGAATCCTCACCATCGGCGAATACGAAGGCTCCGGCTTGCCTTCCGATTCCGCAACCTGGACCAACGCCTGGGCTGGCGGACTTGTCATCACCTCCGCCGACCCCGTCGCCGCAAACAGAATCTACGTCGGCGCAGGGTCGCGTTTCACCGTTTCCGGCGGCGGCACGCTCCGGACAAACAGCGTCTCCCTTTTCGCCAACGCCACCGCCGATCTCACCAACGTCCAATTCACCGCGCCTGCCACCAACTACGGCGGCAACCTCACGCTGCGTTACACGAAGGACATGGACCTCAGGTGGCAGGGAGATCCCTCCGCCCCCTTCTTGCTCGTCGCCCCTGCCGGCAACCGCGACCTCGCCTCCACCACCACGATAGACGTCTCCAACGGCGTCACTGCCACGATCAGCGCCGGCACCCTGTTCGGCCCCACCCACACCCCCAACGCCACTTTTACCAAGACCGGCACGGGCATCCTCGACATCGGCACCACCAGCCTGACCACCACCAGCGCGGCCAACCTCGCCGCCTTCAACATCGACGCCGGCGTCGTCCGTATCAACGCGGCCAATACCCTCGGCGTGCCCCTTTCCAGCGTCGTTTTCCGGGGCGATGCCGCCGCGCCCGACGCCGCCGCGCCACGCATCGAGGTCAGGGATGCCGACATCACCTTCAGCGGCTCCGGCATCAGCAATTCCAACCGCCTCGTCATCGGCGCCCGGGACGCCGACGCCCACACCCCAGTCTGGACGGCTTCCGCCTCCGGCGGCTTCACCATTGCCGAGGGCAAAACCCTCACGCTCCGCGGAGCCAGCGTCCCCACTCCGGAGCAAGGCGGCGCGATCGCCGTTGGCAACGGCTCGCGCTTCGTCGCCGACGGCGGCGGGAGTTTTGTCCTCGACACCAACAGCGCACGCGACGGCGGCGCGCTCTACGCCGGCCCCGGCTCCACCGTCACCCTCACCAACGCCACCTTCACCAACAACACCGCCACCGGCGGCAGCGGCGGCGCGATCTACAACGACCGCGCCCACATCACCCTCAACTACACGCAGGACGCCGCCATCACCGGCAATACCACCGACCGGATCAACGGCGGCGGTTTCATTTACCTCGACAGCGACGCCACCACCTCCGCCCGCCTCACCCTCAACGTCGCCAGCGGCAAACAACTCACCATCGGGGACGCCACCTTTGCCTCACGCGATACATTCAACGTCTCCAGCCAAGCCACCGCCATCATCAACAAAACCGGACGTGGCACCGTGCTCATCAACTCCAGCATCGAATTCCTCGAAAGTACCCTCAACATCAACGAAGGCACCCTGCTCGTCCGGGACTTCATCACCACTCCCACCGCCCGCCTCGCCATCAATCTCGCCTCCGGTGCGACACTCGGCGGCGCCAGCATCTACCCGCAGACACACGGCACCGGCGCCTCTGCCGTCGCCGCGCACGGCAGCCGCCTCCAGGTCGGGTTTGCCGGAGACACCGCGCCTGCCCGGCTGATGTTCGACACCCTCGACCTCCGGGCGGGCGGCGTCGTGCTCGACCTCGACCTCTTCGGTTCCACTCCTGACTCCGCCGACCGCATTTCTGCCAACCGTATCCAGTTCGACCCTCATGGCCTCACCTCTCCCCACCTCGTCAATCTCGGCGGCACCCTCGCCGAAGGCACCTGGACGATCCTCGAAGCCGGCACCCTGCAAGGCGCGGTGTCGACAAACATCAACGAGCTCTTCACCACGCAACCCCTCGGCCGATACCTCGCCACCTTCAGCCTCGGCGAAACCGGTTCAGGAAGCACCAGCCTCTACACGAACCAGGTGCTCCTCACCCTCGCCGCCGACCCCGCCACCGCCACCACGCTCACCTGGACGGGCAACACCAGCAACCGCTGGGAAAACAGCACGCTCGCCAACTGGACCGGCCAGACAGCGGAAGGCCAGCCCGCCAACCATTTCGTGACCGGCGACCGCGTGCTCTTCGACGGCTCCGACACCGCCGGCCAACGCAGCATCGCCGTCGAAGAGCCGCACGTCACCGTGTCCGACCTCCTCGTCGCCGGCCCCGCCAACTACACGTTCACCGGAGGCGGCATCGTGGCTGAAGCCGACGCCGCCAACCCGGTCATCGCAAGCGCGGCGGGCAAACTCGTCAAAAGCGGCTCCGGCACGCTGACGTTGACCAACGGTTACTCGCCGACCCACCAGGTCACGCCCAATACCTTCACCGGCGGCATCGACCTGCACGGCGGCAGCATCGCGATCGGACGCGCCGAACACCTCGGCGCGAAACTCGGTCAGGTGCGTTTCCTTGGCGCGGCGGGGGCGGACGCCACCCTGCCCGCCCGCATCGCCATCCTCGGCAACGAACCCACGCACTCAACCTACCCGGACAACATCGTTTTCGACGCCGCCGGCACCTACGACCAACGCCTCACCATCGGCGAATATACCGCTGGCAAAACCCAGGCCTGGACCGCCGCGCATTCCGGCGGTTTCACCATCGCGGAAGGCAAGACCCTGACGATCAGAAACAACTCTGCCCTCATCACCGACGGCATCAACGGCGGCGCGATCCAGGTCGGAGACGGCTCCACCTTCACCGTCGAAGGCGAAGGCACGCTCGTGCTCGACTCCAACAAGGCCGAGAAAGGCGGCGCGGTCTACGCCGGACGCGGCGCCACCGTCTCGCTCCGCAACGTGCAATTCACCAACAACACCGTTGCCAATGGCCGCGGCGACTACGCAGGCGGCGCAATCTACAACAACGCCGCGACACTCAATCTGACCTACACCCGCGACGTGCAGCACACCGGCAACATATCCTTATCGGGAAGTGATTCCGGCGACTTTCTCTACATGAACGGTAACGCTACCGATGGCGCGGCCCGCACCACCTTTAACGTTACCGGCAACGCCACCGTTACCCTTGGAACATTCATGCCCGGGAGCGGGGGGCCCGATTCCATCGCCAGCAACAAAGAGCCGGATGCGCACGATTACAACACGCTGGTTAAAACCGGCAGTGGCAGTCTCGTTATCAACAGCTTCAGTTTCGGCTATGGTGGACACACCTCGCATGAAGAAGGCACGCTTGTTGTCAACGGCACCCTTGGCTACTGGACGCACACACTCGACATCGCCTCCGGGGCGCTCCTCAAAGGCGAGGGCCGTATTTATGGCAGCACCACACTCCATGCTGGAGCCACCCTCGCCCCCGGCAACAGCCCCGGCGAAATCTCCTTCCAAAACCTCGTGCTCGAAGGCGGCTCAATCCTCCAGTTCGAGGCGGGCGACACGATCCTTGTCAACGGCGACCTCACGTTTTCCAACATCGCTGCCGACAACCGAATCATCCTCGACCTGACCGGCTACAGCCTCGACACCCCTGCCCCCTTGCTCGACTTGCTGACCATCTCCGGTGATGTGGGCATCATCGGCTCCACCCTGGATGTCAGCGATGCCTTCCGCGTAACCGGTCTTGCCGACGGGTTGACTGCCTCGTTTGATGTCGTGAACGGCGGGGTGTTTCATCTCACCCTCGCCGCCGCGTCCGTGCCCGAGTCGGTTTCCACGGTGCTCTTCCTCGGCGGCATGGCGGCTGGCGCCGCCTTGGCCCTGCGCCGCAAGGCAATCCGAGAGAGGCAACTCTGAAGGGAGATTCCGGATACCGGCGACCGCGCCCCTGCCCGCCGCCTTGGTTTTCGAGCCGACCATGATCTCGCAACCCGCCAACGAGGGAGACACGGAGATGGTCGCTTATTCTGGCAGCGGCAGTCGCTGGTTTCGCCACTCCGCGCGGTCACCCGGTATCCGTTCTGAAGAACCGGCATTACAGATCGATGATCTGCGTATCTGCCAGGGTGGTCGCGAAGGTCCAGCCGAACACCGTCGCAGGCGTCTGAAACCCGGCCTTGTGCTCGCCTGCCAGGACACGCGCCGCCGCCTGCACCGCCGACAACGGGGTGTAGGAGTAGCCGTTGACCGTGTCGATGATCGCTCTCGCCACGGAACCATCTGCGCCGGTCACTTCGGCTGCCACCCTGGCCCGGTTCGCGCTTCGCTCTTCAGCGCTCGGCCCGTCAGGAAGCTTCGACAAATCGCCCGTGGGAAATGCCGCGCCCGTCACGTGCACGAACATCTCGATATCGGGAGCGCCGGTGGAGTGCCACGCGGTCACGAGATCGCCAAAGGAAAAGGGGACGCATTCGACGGGTCCCTCTCCGAAATCAAATCCTGCCGGCTTCGCGTCGGGGACGGCAACGATCCGCCCGTCCCGGCGCGCAAGCAGCCCCACCGACATGATCTCCGCAGCGCTGGCCGCAGACCCGCGCGACATGGAGCCAGCGACCTGAAGGGCGAACCGGAGGCGGCGGGGCCTCTCCACCCGGGCGGCAAGGCAGGCGGCAAGGCAGTCGCTGGGCACAACGTCCCACCCGACCCCGGGCAGCAACATGACCCCGGCTGCCTTTGCCGATTCGGACAACGATTCCGCGAAAGCGTAGATGCCAAACTCCGCCGTTATATCCAGATAATGGATACCCATGGCAATGCACGCCGCCATGATCCCGGGAGCGGTCCGCGCGAACGGGCCGGCGCAGTTGAGGACCGTCGCACAGCCTTTCAATCCCGCGTGGAGCCCGGCCCGGTCGTCCACGGAGAAGACGCGGCAGGGCACATCGAGCGTCTCGGCCAGTTCCCGCACCTTGCCGGCTTCGCGCCCGGCCACGATGAAATCCAGCCCTGCCTGCCTGGCCTCCGCGCACACGAGTCGCCCCGTGTAGCCGGTGGCTCCATAAATGATAAGTGATTTGTTCATGTCGTGTTCCTGGTTGTAGTGTGGCGCAGCGTGGAGGTGGCGGGCGATCCGGCGGCACGGCTCAGCGCCGCGGGTGCTGCCAGCTCTTGTAGACCGCCTCGAGGCTGTAGCCGTCGGGATCCAGGACGTTGGCCGCGTAGTAGCGCGGGTCGTAGTGGAGCCGTGCGCCCGGCTTGCCGTTGTCGATCGCCCCCGCGGCCATGGCGGCCTTGTAGAAGGCGTCGACCTCCGCCGTGCTGCCGGCAACAAACCCCACGTGGACCGCCCGGGAATCCGCATCGCCCTTGCGCAACCAGAAGAACACCCGGTTGTCGCGTCCGAAGCCCTTGAGGTCGGGATGCCCCTCGGGGCCGTCCTTGCCATCGTAGTC
This sequence comes from Opitutaceae bacterium TAV5, assembly GCA_000242935.3. Classification (NCBI taxonomy): domain Bacteria; kingdom Pseudomonadati; phylum Verrucomicrobiota; class Opitutia; order Opitutales; family Opitutaceae; species Opitutaceae bacterium TAV5. The sequence continues at coordinate 6,009,884 of CP007053.1, read as the reverse complement.
GACGGCGTGCTCTATCCCGAGCGGTGCCAATGCCTTTTCATAAAAGGCGATGGAGCGCTCCAGGTCTGCGACCGTCAGAAACAGGTGATCCAGCATCGGGTTTCCTTTCAGGTTGTGAAGCCATGCAGCTTCTGGTCGAGAATACGATCACGCAGGCCGCTGCGTCCCAACAATCGATAAGTTCAGTTGTCTCATGCGGCGAATGATAGCCGGGTCCTGCCCGAATGCGGTAGACCACGCCGCCCAAATTCTTGCCTGAAACTCCCATGCCGGTTACGCTGCGGGAGCTTTTGTTCAGCGCACTGCCCGCGGCTGCGCCTGACACGACATGAACGAACTCTGCGAATTGATCCGACGACACTGCCCTGCCGGGATGGTGGTGACAAACGTTCCACGGCTGACGCTGACGAACATGAACCGCTGCGTGAGCGCCACGCCCGCCATCTACTATCCCTTGCTCGGAGTCGTCGGCGCGGGGCAAAAGCGGGCCTGGATCGGCAACGAGGCCGTCGACTACCACGCGGATACTTACCTGATCAATACGCAGAGCATGCCAGTCATGACCGAGGTCGTCTCGGCCCCTTTTCTTGGCGTGACTCTGGAGCTCGATCGCCAGGTGATCGCGTCGGTGCTCGTGGACATGGTTCCTCCGGGGTTTCGACCGCCGCCGTGTCGCTCGCTCTCGGTCAGTCTGGCGGACGATGGTCTGCGCGAACCCGTGCTGCGACTCCTGCGCCTGCTCGACAAACCGCAGCACATTCCCGCGCTCGCGCCGGCAATCGAGCGCGAGATCATTTATTGGCTTTTGCACAGTCCGCACGGGGAACTGATCTGCCAACTCGCCACCCCGACCAGCCAGCTCTCCCGTTTGGGATCGGCCATCGACTACATCCGCCATCACTATGCGCAGCGGCTGAGTGTGGAGCCCCTCGCCAGGCTGGCCGGGATGAGCGAGTCCACGTTTCACCGCCAGTTCCAACTGCTGACCAACCTGAGTCCCATCCAATACCAGAAACGTCTGCGGCTCCACGAGGCCCGGCGCCGGCTGGTAACCGAGGACACGGACGCCGCCGGCGTCGCGTTTGAGGTGGGCTACGAGAGCCCGTCGCAATTCAGCAGGGAGTATCGGCGGCTCTTCGGCGAGCCCCCGGGACGGGACCGGCTGCGCATCTCGGGCAGGCGTTAGGTGCAGCGGCTTGTTCGGCTTTGTGGATGCAGCGTGCTCAGGAAGGCGTCACTCGCACCGCCAGGGTCTGGGTCGTATCGGCGGCAATTCCGGGCGCCTCCGGAGACACTGTTGCCAAGCCCGTCCCCCACTCTGCCGGACTGCGCTGACCGGAGATCGGAGAATATGGGGAGACGGCAGAGTGGCCCGCGTGCGGTTGCCACCGGGCGCTTTCCTCTCTGCCGCAGACTTGTCCTCCCCGTCCGCCCCCGGCAAGGTCTCGCCTGTGCTTGCCTGTCACCACCTCGACGTTTTTCCGAAGCCCGGCGCTCCTCTTCTTGTCCGCGATGCCTCGGCCCGCTGGGCCGGCGGGCAACTCCACGCCCTGATCGGTCCCTCCGGCTGCGGCAAGACCACGCTCCTCAAGGGCATGCTCGGCATCCTCCCCGCCCGGGGCGAGGTCAGCCTGCGCGGCCGGACCGTGGCCGGACCTCATGAACTCCTCCGCGCCGTTGCCTTCGCCCCCCAGTTCAGCATCGCCCACGGCAAACTCACGGTCGGCGAAACCATCGACGCCGCCCTCCGGCTCTACCAGACCCGCGCCGCTCCCACCCGCCGCACCGATCTCCTCCAACTCGTCGGCCTCGAAGAGCGCGCCGACACACTCGTCGAAAAACTCAGCGGTGGACAACTCCGCCGGCTCGGCCTCGCGCTCGAACTCACCACCGACCCCGCCTGCCTCCTCTGCGACGAAGTCACCAGCGGCCTCGATCCCCGCTCGGAAGACCAGATCCTCGCCCTGCTCCGCTCCCTCGTCGCCGGCCAAGGCCGCACCGTCATCTGTGTCATCCACAATCTGGCCAAGCTCACGCAGTTCGACACCGTGACCGTCGTCTACGAAGGCGCCGTCGTCTTCCAGGGCACGCTCGCCGCCATGCTCGCCCATTTCGCGATCGACGACGCCCTCCTCCTTTACGACCGCCTCGCCGAACACCCGCTCGATTACTGGCTCGGGCGCGCCCCGGCAGCCCTCGCCCCCTCCGGATCCGCAATCCCCCCCTCCCCCCCTCCCTCGCTCTCCCTCTCCGCATCCTCCGCGACGCCCGGCCTTCTCCGCCAGACAGCCACGCTCCTTCGCCGCCGCTGGCGTCTCTTCATGCGCGACCGCGGTTACCTCGCGCTCACGCTCGCCATCACCTTCGGCTTTCCCTGCCTCGTCGTCATCTTCGCTCTCGGCGGCCTGCCGCAGATGAAAAGCCTCTCGCTCGAACAGACCGGCAGCCTGCTCGACGCGCTTCAGGAGCGGGCCCAGTTTCGCCAGCAGGCGGCCGACACCGCCATGCTCGTTTCCGGGCTGATCGTGTTCCAGGTCATTCTCCTCAGCCTCATGGGCAGCAACAACGGCGCCCGCGAGATCGCCGGCGAACGCGCCCTCTACGAGAAAGAACGCATGGCCGGCCTGCGCCCCGCCGCCTATGCCATCTCGAAACTGCTCTTCGCCATCTTCATCGGCGCAGCCCAGGGGGCGTGGATGACCGTCTTCGTCAAGACGCTCTGCGATTTTCCCGGCCACTGGCTGCCGCAACTCGGCGTGCTCTCCGCGGTCGGCGCATCGATGAGCGTCGTCTGCCTCGGCCTCTCCGCCGTGCTCACCTCGCCGGACAAGGCCTCGCTGCTCTCGATCTACCTCGTCGGCTTCCAGCTTCCGCTCTCCGGCGTTGTCCTCGCCCTGCCCTCCGCCCTCGTCTGGGCGGTGCGTCCCTTCATTGCCACGTACTGGGGCTGGTCCGGCTACCTCACCGCGATGAACGAGACCCGCTTCTACGATGCCGTCGTCATGCTCGACAAGGGCTGGCTCGCTCCGCCGCCCGTCGCCGTCGGTGTGCTCGGCATCCACGCGGTAGTCGGTGCGGCGCTGGTGTTTTGGGGTTGCTCGACGCAACGCTGGCCCTGACCCTGAACGTACGATTTTCCCCATGCGACCACCCGTCCTTCGCTGCCCGCTCCGCCTTCCGGTATTCATTTCCGGTATCGCCGCCCTCGCCGGCCTTTTCCTGACCGGTTGCTCGGAACGGGGCGAACCCCTCCCCGTCGACACCTACCTGCGCTCGACGGACAATCTTCTCGGCAACCGCTACACCCTTGATGCCGAGATCGATGCACAGCTCAACTGGAAGGAAGGCACCGGCCGCCTCATTGCCGTGCGTCCGCTCAACGGCACCCGTAACGCAGCCACCCGTGTGCCCGTCTTTATTGCCGACGCTCTCAACGCCAATCTGATGGTCGCCCAGCGTTACCGTTTCGAAATCACCGTGCAAAAAGGAGGACTCCTCTATGTTACCTCTCTCAAAAAACTCTGAACCCGACCGCGTTCCCTCCCGGTCGCGCCCCCGCCTCCCGCTCCTCCGTGCCTGCGCGCTGGCGCTCGTTGCCATCCCGGCCATCGGTTTCCTCCCGTCGGGTTTTTCCCAGGACGCGCCCGCCGCTCCCGCCACGCCGGCGGCACCGGCCGCCCCCGCGGCTCCTGCCGCGCGCAACACCGCCGACGATGCGATGAAGGTCCTCGGCACCGGCAACTTCGAGAGCAACACCCTGCTCCAGATCATCAACAAGGCCTTCGACACCAACAGCGACTCCATCAACCCCGAAGACGGCACCATCCAGTGGAAAGGCCACACCTGGAACCTCGGCCAGTTCCGGGTCTTCCGCGCCCGCTTCGAGCGTTACCTCGCTCTCCCCACCTCGACCGACTCCGATATCTACCGCGCCATCGTCAACGAAGTCCTCGCGCTCCTCTCCACCCGCTCCGGCAACAACGCGCAGGACAACATCACCAAGGCCTGGCAGCTCCTGTACCGGGCGGCCGAATATGACGACGACGGCAGCGCCAGCCTCACCGTCGCCAACCAGGTCTTCAACGCCTGGCGCATCCGCGACGAGAAAGAAGCCTTCCGCATCACCCAGGTCGAGCTCGACCGCATGCGCCGCCAGCAGCGCGGCGACGTTGTCTATGGCGGAGACACCCTGGCCCGCGTGACCGGCGAGCGCGTCAGGGGCGCCACCCCCGGCGACAGCCCCTCCGTCAACGTCAACACGGGCGACAACAACAAGGGAACCAACAAGGGCAAGGGCAAGACCTCCGACACTCCGAAACAGGATGCGCCCTCCGCCGCCGGCCCCGTCGGGCTCGGTTTCCGCATGCGCGACCTCACCGAGACCGAAGCCAAGATCAAGTCCGCCGAAGCCAGCGAGCTCCTCACCGGCGCCCAGGCCAAACTCCAGTTCCAGACCGCGCTGGTAAATCTCTTTCTCCAGCGCCGGTTCCAGCACTGTCTCATCGCCGCCAGCTTCTACCGCTATATTTTCAAAGGCACCGCCCAGGAACTCGAAGTCGGCAAGAAGGAGATCTCCAGCTTCCTGCCCTCCACCGATCTGGCCATCTCCATCGAGACGCTCGAATACCTTTCCCGCGAGGCCATCAACGACGTCGAATCCTCCATGCAGGCCGTCCGTGCCAGTTACGACGAGGGCCAGCACATCCTCGCCCTCGAGCGTCTCCAGGAAACCTTTTTCCTCGGCGAGTACGTCCCCGCCGTCACCCAGTTCGAACGCGATAAAAAGCAAAAACTCCTCGAACTGTACCGCAAGGTCGACCAGGCCCGGAAGCTCGCCGACCTGAAAGACTACGATGCCGTGGACAAGATCACCGGCGACATCGGTTCTCTCGCCAGCGATTTCCGCTCGGCCGAAGTCACCTCCGCCATCCGCGCCGCCCAGCGCATGAGCACGCTCGCGCTCAATGCCGCGCAGCAGGCCGCCTTCGCCGAAGATTACATCAAGGCCCAGGAGTACGTGGAAAAAGCCGCCATGCTCTGGCCGCTCAATCCCGCGATCAAGGCGTACACCGACAGCATGACGCAGAAGGTGGACATCGGCTCGCAGGGCGCGCTCGCGTTTGACGAAGCCGAAAAGCGCCAGGATTTCCGCAGCATCTACGACCGGCGGGCCGAACTGAGCGTCGCCCTGATGAGCGACTCCCGGCGCGCCCCGCTGCTCAAGGACATCATCGAGCGGATGAGTCGTATCGAGATTTACCTGACACAGGCCCGCGAACTGCTCGCGCAAAACAACCCCTTCGCCGCCTGGGAGGCCTTGCAGACGGCGACGTCGCTCGCTCCCTCCGACGTGGTGCTCAACCAGCGCAAGGCCGAACTCGCTCCGCGCGTGGCCGACTTTGCCGGCCGCCTCGACGCCGCCCGCCGCCACGAGGAAGGTGGCCGCTATGCCGACGCGCTCACGCAGTATCTTTCCGCCCAGGATATTTATCCGGCCAGCACGATTGCCCGGCTCGGGGTCGAGCGTGTCTCCGGTCTCCTGCTGGAAAACCTCTCCCCGGCCGGCACCGCGTCGGCGTTCTCCCCGCCCGCTTCCGCCGAACCGTGACCGGAGCGGCGGCGCGGGTGTCCTGCCCGCATTCGTTGCCTCTCCGACCGGGAGCGCCGGCATCCTTGCCGGGCACCGTGCTGATGGCGCCGGGAGGCAACGACAGCCGGCAGGATGCCGGCGCTCCCGGTACCGCGGGCGTCCCGCCCGCATCCGACGTGGCACGGCCATCCTGGCCGTGGACGGCGCGAAGCGCCGCCGGGCTTGTCACCCGCCGCCGGCTTGCCGGATCAGCTCGACCGAGGCGATCTGCAAGGTCGCGTTGACCATGCCGGGGGCGCTGCGATCCTGCTGCAACGTGAGCTGCTCGAGCGCGAGATAGGGCGCGCGCTGGGCCAGCTCGGCATAAAAACGGATGACCGCGGACATGTCGGCGCGCCGGCTGGTGATGCGCACGGAATGAAAGGCGAACTGGTTCGTGCGCTGGGTGGTCGGCGAATCGCTGTTGACCTGCAGGCCGGCGTTGCCGGCCAGGACCTGTATCTCGGCAACGAGCTTGGTCGCGTTGTACGTGCGGTCGGCATCGAGGTTGCTGACTGCCGTGGCGGCGGCGGATTCGATCGCCAGCCGGTTATCCAGCAGCACCTGTTGCGTGGCCAGATCGGCGCCGGCGCTGCGCCAGGATTGGTACTGGAGACGCGCACGCTTCGTCGCCCCGCTCAGCCAGATGAGGGCGGCGATGACAATGAGGGCGAGCACGAGCAGTTTTTCGCGGGTTTGACGGGTAAAAAACCAGGTTTTCATCGATGGCGGGCAGGGTGAATCGGCGGCGTGGCGGTGGTGGAGATGATTTCAGGGAGCACCGGGCGGGGGCGGCGGGGGCGCCTCCTCGTCTTCTTCCCGGGCAGCGGGCGGGGTGGCCGGTGTTTTTTCGGAAACGGGGGTAGCCGGAGCGGCGGGCGTGAGTCCGACAATCGTCGGCGGCGTGGCGGGCGCGGCGGGCGTTACCCGGGAGGCCGGTTCTTCCGCGGGCTCCGTCTCCGCCTCCTCCGGCGCGGCGGCCGGCGCAGGTCTGGAGGCGGCTCTCGCGTCGTCGCCTTCTTCCTTGCCGGGAGCGTCGGCGGGCTTGACCGCGCCGGGCGGCACGACCGGCGGGCCGTCGGAGGCGCGCAGGGCCTCGGGATGAAACGTGAGCGTGAGAATGAAGGACGTGGTGCCCTCCCGCGCGCGGATGTCGCGCGTCTGCACCTTTTCGATGGCAGGCAGTTCCTTCAAAATGCCTTCGTAGGCGTTGACGTCGGCGGCGCTGGCGGTCTGCGCCTCGATTTCCAGTTCGCGGGTGCCGTGCGTCACGGTGCGCAGGAAGGTGATCGAGCGGGGTCGCTGCGGGTTGATCAGCGCCAGCATTTCGAGAGGCATGAGCCGGCGGTCGGAGAGTTCGCCGATGCGCTCGGCGAGCGTCTGCGCGGTCATGAGCCGGTTGACGTCCGCCGACTGGGCGTCGATGCGTTTGCTGCGGCTGGCGGTGTGCGCGCGGAAGACGCTGGCGGCGATTTCGACCAGCGCCGTGAACAGCAGCAGGCAGATCGCGAGCTGGACACCGCGCCACAGCCAGTGGTCGCGCCGGGCGGCGCGTTCGCGGGCGGCGAGAAAATCGGGATCGCGGACGTCCGCCGCATCGAGCGCCGCAGTCGGCAGCACCCAGGGCGTGCCGACGTGGCCGACGCGCAGCTCCAGCGCGCCTTCGCCGGTCGTGCTGGCGTTGATCTCGCCGGCGGGAATGCGGACGGTCACATCGGCGGCGAGGCCGGCCCGCTCGCGAAGAGCGGCGGCGAGAGGTTCCTGATCGTTTTCCGAGGTGGATTCCCTGACGAGGACAGCAGCCGGCAACGCCTCGCCTTCGCGCCAGGCCATGCCGACGAGCCGTTCGGGGCCCTGGCAGAGCACGATCCCCGCCGCGCCGCGTTCGGGGCGGTGGGCGAGGAGCGGGAGAAATTCCGGGAGAACCTGGCGGGCGGCGTCCCACACCTCCGCGTCCACATCGGCAAACCGGCGGCGCCAGGCGGCGTAGGCGAGAGCGGATTTCTTGTCGGGAGCGACGACATAACCCGAATAAAGCTGCGCGGGGCCAAACGGAGACAGGCCCTCGATGGCGAGCGCAACCTGTTCATCGACCGGAGCGCCTTCGGCGAGGGCGACCGTGCGCACGAAAAAACGGTCTCCCGGCAGGAACAGGACGGGAGAGGAAACCGCCGGGGCGGCGATATCGGCGGCGGCAACGGCGGGAGGAGCTGAAAGTGGCGGAGGCATGAGTGAGGTTCTAGAAATACATTTTTAACCGCGAATGAACGCGGTTGGTTTGTCGGATCGGGAAAAACGGGTTTCAGGTGCGGCGGACGGAATTGACGGTTTCGGTCGCTTCGTCGTCGGACGAGGCGGGCGGCGGGCCGCTGTCTTCGTGGATTTCGAGGAGGGTGAAAGGATAGTTCAAGGCTTGCTGTTGCGTGGTCGGTCCGGGAATGACGGCGGTGGATGATACGCTGGTGCCGGAGGAAGTGCTGCCCGAGGTCTGCCGCGAGCCGGAGTTGCCGCTGCGTGACCCGGAGGACGAACCGGTCCGGTTGCCGCTCCCGGAAGTGTTTCCGGTACTGTTGTTATTGCTGGTGTTGCCGGTTGATGACGACGTGGACGCCGTACCGGTTCCCCAATATCCGATGGTTGTCGAGGAAACGGATGAAGAGGGAGCGGAAAAGGCGGCCGGCAGGCTCACGTCGCTGTCCAGGGCGACGAGCACCTGGAGACGGGTGGACGAAACGCCTTCGTGCACCGTCACCGTGATGCGGAGGCAGTGCATGGTGGCGCCAAAATACTGATAGTCGGCTACTCCCTGGACGATGGCGCCGGCTTCCTTCACGTCGCGAAAAAACGGCAGGTTCCCGGAGGCGATGCGGGTTTCGCCGGCGTTGAATTGTTGTAGCCGCGCGATCTGGGAATCATCCATGCCCGCCATGAGGAGCGAGGCGGGGCAGGCGGCGTTGATGTTGGTGTCGGAAAAACTGTAGAGCGACACGTTTTGCCGGAACGCCTCGGCGAAGGGCGTGAGCTGGCCGTTCTCGTCGTAGAGAAAATCGCGCACCACCGCGATGGCCGCAAATTCCTCCCAGGAACGCGGCGAACGTTGCGGCACCTTGTGCGGGAGTTGTTCCCGTTCGTAGACGGAGGGGACGGAGTCGAAATTGACGCCGGTGTAGTCGGCCTTCGACCAGGAAAGAAACGCGTCGGCGAAGCGCTGCGCATCGTTCTGGCGCATGTCGAGTTTCTCGCAGAGGAGGATCAGCTTGTTCTGGTCCATCTGCGGGAGCGACAGCTTGCCGCTTTCGTCCTCGAAGGTGAATTCGACCGTGACGCCCTCGCGCGGCGTCATGCCGGCATAGGTGTAAGGGTCGCCCCAGCCTTGCGCCGGCGAGTTGAGCGTGTCGCCATCGATGGCCTTGACTTCGGCGATGACGGCGAGGGCGAGTTCGAGCGCGGCGTACGCGTCGTCGCGCAGATGGAAGCGGTCGGCCTTGCGCGCGGCGAGCAGGAGATCGAGCGAACTGGATTCGATGAACTTCAGGATCATGAACGACGCCAGCAGCAGGGTGACGAGCACCACGATGATGACGGAGCCGCGCTGAGGCGGGCGCAAGCGCCCGCCAATGAAGAATGACGAATGACGAATGAAGAAGGGTCCGGCAGGCCGTGTTGAGGACACAGGCCGCGGTAGCCGGTCTTTATTCTTAATTCCTGATTCTTCGTTCTTAATTAATACCATGTGGCGCCCTCCCCTTTTGATGGCAGCGTGATCGCCGTTTCCATCTCCATCGCGTCGCGCTTGAAACGCAGGCGGATGCGCGCCGGCAATTCCCAGGCGCTGGTCGTGGTGTCTTTCCTGATCTCCTCCACGGTTTCCCAGCGTTTGAAGGTGTCGTCGTAATAATCGTAACCGATCGAAACGACGAAGGGAGACACCACCGCCTCGCGCGGAGGGTCCTCGTCGTAGCGGTCCTCCAGGCGGGATTGCCAGAGCAGGACGAGCCCGCGCCGTTCAATGACGCCGAGCGAGCAATCGACATCGGGCAGCGGACGCGCGGGCCAGCTGGCGAGACGGCCGGCGTCGCGGACGTTGTAGAGCAAACGCACGGCGGTGCCGCCGTCGGGCAACCGCACTTCGTCCACGCGCAAGCCGCTCGCGCCCGGTCCGTAAAGGGTGCCGTACAACGTCTCATCGACAAACCGCGTGACGGCCCGCGCGTGCTGGCGGAAAAGCCGTTCGTCGCTCCCCTGCCCCCAGGCCTCGGCCATGGAAAACACAAAGACATTGAGCGCCACCATCAGCGAGCCGAGCAGGGCGAGCGCCAGGACCATCTCGATGAGCGTGAAGGCGGCAATGTGGCACGGGCTTCCAGCCCGTGATGTGGCACGGGCTGGAAGCCCGTGATCCGGGAGGGACCTGCGGCGCGGAGCGCCGTCCACGGGCAGGATGCCCGTGCCACTTGGCGGGCGAGCCCTCACATCGCCCCCCTCGCCCGCTCGAGGCGCTGTTTGGCGTCGTCGCGGAGTTTTTTGCGGTCGGCTTCCTCCGACCAGGAGGGACGCAGCAGGGTGAAGGTTTCCGTCAGCTTGAGGGTTTCGTTGCTGTCGGCTTTTGGCAGTTCGGCTTCGAGGGTGGCGACAAACAGGTCGCTCACGGGAGTCGGCTCGACCGTGGCCGTCCAGCGCGCGATGCGGTCGCCGGGCAGTCTCACCTCGTCGCCCTTTTCCGCGTCATCGCGGCTGGAAACGCGCAGGAAGGCGAGGCGCACCCAGCGCATGTCGTCATCGGTCGGGTCCTCCTCGTTGATGGCGGCATTGGCCGAGATGAGATTGACGTAGGCAGCCCCGAGCGCGACGGCCGCGATGGCAAAAATCGCCAGCGCCACGAGCACCTCGATCAGCGTGAAACCGCGACGCCCGCGATACCTGGCGGACCGCGCGCCGAACATCCGGCAGCCAACATCCAGCGTCCGGCGTCGGAGACGCGGGGGGGGGAGGGAGACTGGAGATTCGATGTTCACGCGATGATACCGTTCCCGCCGGGGAGCGGGAACGGTGTTGAATGTTAATTGTTCAATGTTAAATGTTCAACGTTCGGTGTCGGGAATCCGGATACAGTAATCAGCGAGCCCCCGATGTCTCGGGGAGCGCCGCGCAGGTCCAGGGGTCGATCACGAGGACGCGGCGCTCCCGGCCGCGCTGGATCTGGACCCGGACCGGATCGCAGGTGCCGTCCGGATAAAAACGGAGGGTGGTGACGGGAGTCTCTTCCATGATGCCGCCGAGCAGGATGGCGTTCGCACCCTCGGCCTTGATCAGGCCCACCTTGACGCCATCGACGACCGGCATCGTCATTTCGTGGTTATCGCCGTAAAACCAGGTCTGGCCCTCGTCCACCGTCACAAGATCCAGCGGGGTGCTGTCCTCCACAGCTTGCATCCGCACCTTCTGGAGCAGGGAGAGCATCGCTTCCTCGGGATCCTCGTTTTGCGACGAGTTGAACAGGGCGTTGCTGCCGGTGATCATCACGCTGGTTACCAGGGCCATCAGCATGATGACCAGGAGAATCTCGATCAGCGTGAAACCGCCCGCAGGGCCGACCCGGGCGGGTGCCCTCCGGGCAACCGAGGGAGCAATCCCGCAGGATCGGAAGGCGCGCTGACGCGCGTCCGGCGGCGGGGACGCCGTCGCTCCCATGCTGCGGGGCTTGCCCCGAGGTTCTTCATTCCCGCGCAACATGCAGCCCGGTTATTCCTCCCAGTTGCCGATGTCGTCGGCCGTGTCCGGCTGCCCGTCCGGCCCCATGGAAAACACATCGTAACCCCGCGGATTTTTCGTGCCGGGATAGCGGTACTGGTAGGGACGTTTCCAGGGATCGACCGGCAGCTTGGTCGATTCGAGATAAGGTCCTTTCCAGCGCCCGGGTTTCGAGCCCGGGTCGGTAATCAGAGCCTGAAGACCTTCCTCGGTAGTCGGATAGGTGCCCATGGCAATGCGGTACTGGGTCAGCGGCGTCTTGATGGACGAGTTGACGAAGATTTTTGCCGTGGACTCGTTGGCGTCGTCAAGCGACCCGGTGATGTTGGTCAGCACCACGCCGACCAGCAGGCCGATGATGGCGATCACCACCAGAATTTCCACGAGTGTGAAACCGCGGCGCGACGCGCGGGCGGTGTTGTCGAGCGATGTGCGGAAGGACATCAGGGAGGAGGTTGGTGTTGTCATGAAGGGGAAAGAGGATCCGGGAGAGGGAGGGTGGCGTCAGGGAAAAAGCGAACGGGGAAAGAAATATCGCAGCGGGAACAGGGGATCCAGGTTCTAGTTGGCGGCGGCGGGTGTGGTCGTCGCGGGCGCCGCCTGGCCGCCACCGGCGGCGGACTGGCGGGCGGCGCGCCGTTTGGCCACTTCTTCACGGATTTTCTGGAGACGCTCGTTATCGATCTGCGGACGGGCGGTGCCAGCGGCGGCATCGTTCCCGAACGGAGGACGATTGCCCCGCGGCCGGAGGCCGGCCTGGGCGGCCGGCACCGGCGTGTTCACGATATTGGCGCGCTTCAGGGCGAGACGCACCGTGCGGCCTGCCTGCTCGACGGTGAGCGAATCGTCGTCGATATTAAATTCCTTGATGGTGATCGGGCCGGCTTCCTTTTCGTTGACCCAGCTCGATTTCTGGGTGCCCGGATCGTAGAGGCTGAAATAGCGCACGCCCTTGTCCAGGACGTAGCCCCGAAATTCCAAGGCATTGGGATCCTGGGCGGTCGGAGTGGCGGCAGGGTCCGGGGCCTTCCCGAAGGGGGAATCGTCGACGAGCGTTTGCAGGTCGATCGGCGCGCCGGGCACGATGGTCGCCGGCCCGGCGACGAACGCGAGCAGAAGAATGAAAAGCGGGCGTTGGAAGAGCGAAACAGTCACGGGAGGATTGGATGCAAAAGACCGGTAAAGTGGGTCACTGGTCGGCGACTCTGGCAATAGCAACGATTGACGCCGGCCAGGCGAGACCGGTTTCCGCAAGGTTTGCAAATCGGGGAGGAAGCATTCCCGGCCGCCCCCGCCATATGCCTTTGCCTCCGCCGGCGCCATCCGCTGCGCTGGGGCGCGTGCTTCTCGCATTCAACAAACCGTACGGTGTCCTCTCGCAATTCACCCCCGAACCGGGCTCGGCATGGCGGACGCTGGCGGAATTTGGCCTGCCGCCGGGCGTTTATCCGCTCGGGCGGCTCGATGCCGATTCCGAAGGGCTTTTGTTGCTTTCCGACGAACGTGGGCTCAACACCCGGCTGCTCGATCCCCGGCACGGTCACGATCGCGAGTACCTGGCACAGGTGGAGCGCATTCCCGACGACGCCGCGCTCGCCCGGCTGGCGGGCGGCGTCCTCATCGGCGGCGGCAAGGCCGGCGGGTACCGCACGCAGCCATGCCGGGTCCGCCGTCTGCCGGAGCCGTCCGCCCTGCCGCCGCGCGATCCGCCGGTGAGGTTTCGCAAGAATGTGCCCGATTGCTGGCTCGCGCTCGAACTGGCCGAAGGCAAAAATCGCCAGGTTCGCCGGATGACCGCCGCCATCGGCCACCCGACCTTGCGCCTCGTCCGCTGGCGGATCGGGCAACTGCGGCTCGACGATTTTATCCCCGCGCTCGCGCCGGGCGCCTGGCGCGAACTCGGACCGGAAGAGCGGCGGCGGGTATTGGCCTGACCGGAGCGGCGGCATTCCTGCCGCTGCGACGAGGCGCAACGCGCCTCGCCCTCGAGCGCCCTCGAACCGGCGACGCTTCGCGTCGTCAGCAGCGGCAGGTACCGAGGCCAAAGGCCGACAGCTTGCCATGCCGCCGCTCCCCGGGTCAACCGCGCTCCCCTGCCCCGGCCTCGTAACGCTCCACCCACGTGCGGTGCCAGGTCGCGTAGTCGCCGGCCTCGATGTGGGCCCGCGCCTGCGCGACGAGGTCGAGATAGAAATGGAGGTTGTGCAGCGTGAGCAGCGTGCAGCTCAGGATTTCGCCGGCCACGGTCAGGTGGCGCAGGTAGGCGCGCGAGAAACGCGAGGTGTAGTTGTTGACCTCCTCGCTGACCGGACGCGGGTCGGCGCGGAAACGCTCGTTGCGCAGGTTGATCGGGCCGTCGGGCGTGAAGACGAGACCGTTGCGGGCCACGCGCGAAGGCAGCACGCAGTCGAACATGTCCACGCCCAGCGCGATCATCTTCAGGATCTGCGGCGGCGTGCCGAGGCCCATCGTGTAGCGCGGTTTTTCCATCGGCAGCCAGGGCGTGGTCGCGGCGACCTGTTTCAGCATCTCCGGCTCCGGCTCGCCCACGCTGACGCCGCCGACCGCGTAGCCGGGGAAATCCAGCGCGGCCAGCGATTCCGCCGCCTCGCGCCGCAGGTCGTCGTACGTCGAACCCTGGGCGATGGCGAACACGTGGTGGCCGGCCGCGAGGAAACCGTTGTCCGTGGCGATCTGCCGGCATTGCTTCGCCCAGCGATAACTGCGCGCCACCGCTTCCGCGCACGCGGCGCGCTCGCAGGGCCAGGGCGGGCACTCGTCGATGACCATGGCGATGTCGCTGCCGAGGTTTTGCTGGATCGCCATGACCTCGCGCGGGCCGAGAAAACAGCGCGCCCCGTCGAGGTGCGACTGGAACTCCACACCGTCGTCGCGCATCTTGCGGAGCTTGGCCAGGGAGAACACCTGGAAGCCGCCGCTGTCGGTGAGGATCGGGCCGTCCCAGCCCATGAACGCGTGCAGCCCGCCGAGGTCGCGGACCAATTCGCTGCCGGGACGGAGGTTGAGGTGGTAGGTATTGCCGAGGATGATCTGCGCGCCGATCTCGTGCAGATGCGCGGGCGTGAGGGCCTTGACCGTGCCCTGCGTGCCGACGGGCATGAAGATCGGCGTCTCGATCACGCCATGACGCGTGCGCAACCGCCCGCGCCGGGCGGCGGTGGCGGCGTCGGTCTTGAGCAGGTTGAAATGCGGGACGACAGCGGCAGGAGTGGCGGAAACGGCGGACATGGCGGCGGAGCGAAAGCGAAAAAGCGCGGCGGCGGAATCCTGAAATCCGGCTTCCAAACCGCGCGACATCGTTCAGAATCCGGTTCACTCCTGCCGAGATGACGACCCCTCGCGTACGTTTCCTTTATCCGGTTTCACTCCTTGCCAACATCGGGCTTGCGGCGGTCCTCGTCTTTCTGCTTGTGGCTCGCCATTCGGCCGCCCGCCACCCGCGACACCAACCGGCACAATCGCCGGCGCCCGCCCATGCGCCCTCCCGTCCGCTCTGGCCGGAACTGTCGCCCGCCACCCTCGACGCCCTGCGCGCGCACGACCCCGCGGCCGAACGCGAGGCGCTGACGCTGGCCGGATTCCCGTCCGCCCAAATTCGCAAACACATCGCAAGCCAGGTGCGCAAAGATTACGAAAAGCGCATCGCCGCTCTCCACCCCTACGATCCGCAAGCCTGGTGGCAACAACCCCCGTGGAAACCGGAAAACTACCTCGAAGGCGACGCCCGCGACCAGGCGCGCCGCCTGAAAAAAGAAATGCGCGAGCAGATCGCGCGCGCTCTCGGCCCGCTCGGCGCGGACCCCAACCTGTTCCGGAAAAGTGAACTCGCGGCCATCCCCGAAGCCAAACGCCAAGCCGTGGCCAACCTCGAAGCCGATTACGGTGACCTGCTCGAAGACCTCGAGACCGACATGCGCGACTTCGCGCTCCCCGGCGACGCCGAACAACGCGCCCTCCTCCAGTCCGAACGCCGCCGCGAACTCGCCGCCCTCCTCACTCCCGAAGAACTGCGCGACTACGACCGCGCCAACACGACCACCGCCCTGTTCATCCACGCCGGCGCGGCCCGCATCGCCGCCACCGCCGAAGAGTTCAACCGCATCTACGAACTCTCCCGACCCTACTACGAAGAAACCCTCCGCCCCGGCGCGATTTTCGACGACAAAAAGGCCCGCGAACGCCTCAAGGAAAAGCGCGACGGCATGATCGAATTGCTCGGCGACGAACGCTACCGCCTCTTCGCCCGCGAAGAAAACTACGACTACAAGGGACTCGTCCAACTCGCCACGCGCCTCAACCTGCCCGCCGGCACGGCCGACCGCGTTTACGAACTGCGCGAACAACTCGCCGCCGCCTGCGCCCGCATCGACCAGGACACCGCGCTCGATCGCGACCGGAAACGCGCCGCCCTCGCCCGCGCCGCCGACGATCTTCGCGCCCAGGCCAAAACCCTTCTCGGCAACGAAGCCGGCCAGGCCTGGCTCGACAGCGACAGCGCATACTGGGTCAACAACGTGGCCAAGGGAGACATTCTCACCTGCGACCCCGTCACCGGCGAGATCGACGACGTGAAACGCAAATACCGATAACTCCTCCCCCCATGCCGTCACGCCCTGTCACATCTTCCCGCTCTCCGGTCACGCGCCCGCTACGCGCCATCTGCCTTTCGCTGCTTCTCAATCTCGCGCTCGCCGCCGGCTGCGTCTACCTGTATTCCAAATGGCATGACATACCGGAAAATGACCGCGCCCGCGCCGCCGCGAACGCCGTCACCGGAGCGTCCGGTCACGGAAAGGAGGATACGACTGACGCCACCGCGCCCGCGCCACCGGAACATCTGGTCGCCGCCCTCGCGCAACCCGATTCCGCCATCCTGCGCGACTAC
Source organism: Opitutaceae bacterium TAV5 (assembly GCA_000242935.3). Classification (NCBI taxonomy): domain Bacteria; kingdom Pseudomonadati; phylum Verrucomicrobiota; class Opitutia; order Opitutales; family Opitutaceae; species Opitutaceae bacterium TAV5. The sequence goes on along the minus strand of CP007053.1, from coordinate 5,993,598 downwards.
CTGCTGAAAGAAAATTTTCCGCCGGAAACGATCTGGTCGCTGGTGACTGCGCACGTGAACCGCCGTCACTCCGACCGGCTGGAAAACTACACGCTGCGTGAACCGCCCCGAACCGGGAACTGGTGGCTGACGCCACCGCAGGATCGGCTCGCCAGAAATATCGACCAGACCAGCGACCGCCTCGCCCTCGACAACGAAATCGAAGACGAACTCGACACCCTGCTCGCCGGCATCCCGCGCCCCCCTTCCCCTCCCCCCTCCCCTCAGGACCCCGCCGCCTGGCTTTCCCCCGAAAAAGCCCGGCTCGTGAAACGCATCAACGCCGACTACTCGACACCGATCGCCCGGCTCAGACTTGCAAGCGGCGGCCCCGGTGAAATCCGTTTGCCCGGCGACGACGAAAAACTCGCCCTCCTTCGCGAAGAGCAAAAACGCGACCTCGCCGCCGTTCTCACTCCCGACGAACTCGCCGAGTACGAACGCCGTTCCTCGTTCCGGACCCAACTCCACCTGTGGCATCACCTTCAGGGATTCACCGCGAGCGAGGAGGAGTTTCGCCGGATTTTTGATCTGCAAAAAACCTGCGACGACGCCTTCCCGACCTACAACTCCGGGACGCAGGCCGAACGTCAGGCCGCCGAAAAACAACTGAAGACCGATCTGCGCGCCGCGCTCGGCGACGAACGCTACGAACTCTACCAGCGCGCCGCGACCATGGACTACACACTCGCCCAGGCTGCCGCGCGCCGCCTCGCCCTTCCGGCCGGCACCGCCGAAACGCTCTACGCCTTGCGCGAACCCACCGCTGCCACCGCCCGTGCCGTGGACCGGATGGAAGGCCTCACCCTCGAAGAGAAAAAAGACGCCGTGCGCCAGATCGCCCGGGAAACCCGGCAGAAAGTGGCCGACCTCCTTGGCGAAGACGGCGCGAAAACCTATTTCGAAAAAGGCGGCATGCGCTGGCTGAAACACCTCGAAAGCGGCGGCATTCTCCGGTTCGACCAGGAAGGCGACGGCTACCGGAAAGCCAGCCTGAACGCGAAATAGCACAGCCCCGGGTGCGCCGTCCGGCCGGTTTGTCCTCGCCCCCGGCGTGCACATCCGCAAATTCTCCGCACATGAAGGACTTTGCCCCGGAAGACATTCAGGGAATTTTCCAGAAAATCCGCGACGAACTCGCCAGGGTGATCGTCGGCCAGGACCAGATCGTGCAACTCCTGCTCGTCAGCCTCTTCGCCCGCGGCCATTGCCTGCTCGTCGGCGTGCCCGGCCTCGCCAAGACGCTGCTCGTCAAGTCGCTCGCCGAATCCCTGCACCTCGCGTTCCGCCGCATCCAGTTCACGCCCGACCTCATGCCGAGCGACATCATCGGCTCCGAACTCTTGCAGGAGAAGGACCGCCGCCTGGAATTCGAGTATCAGGCCGGACCCATCTTCACCCACCTCCTCCTCGCCGACGAAATCAACCGCACCCCGCCCAAAACCCAGTCCGCCCTGCTCGAGGCCATGCAGGAACGCCGCGTCACCGTCGGCCACGAAACCCGCCAGCTTCCCGATCCCTTCCTCGTCATCGCCACGCAAAACCCCATCGAGCAGGAAGGCACCTACCCGCTTCCCGAAGCGCAGCTCGACCGCTTCATGTTTTCGCTCGCGCTCGATTACCCGACACCGGCCGAGGAAATCGAGATCGTCCGCCGCACCACGCTGGCCGCCCCCGTCGCCATCTCCCCGGTCGTCACCCGCGAACAGATCCTCGCCGCGCAACACTTCGTGCTCGCCGCGCCGGTTTCCGATCACGTCATCGACTACGCCGTGCGCCTCGCCTCCGCCACCCGTCCCCGCTCCGAAGGCGCGCCGCAGGTCACGCGCGATTTTGTCGAATGGGGCGCCGGTCCGCGCGCCTCGCAATACCTCGTCCTCGGCGCCAAGGCGCTCGCACTGCTCAAGGGCAACCTCGCCCCCGAAACCGCCGACGTCCGCGACGTCGCCACCGCCGTGCTCCCGCACCGCGTCATCACCAATTACCGCGCCACCGGGGCCGGAAAAAAATCCGTCGACATTGTCGCCGAGCTTCTGCGGACGGTTCGGGAAAACGCCTACTGATCCGTTCCCGCCAGCCGCCGCGTGCCGTCTCCCCGATGTCGTTCCCCGATCCACATCAACAGCCGCCCCCGCTGCCGCCCTCCGGCCCGCCCCCGCTGCCCGAATCGCCCGCGAACCGGCCGCAACCGCCGGCACCACCATCGCCGCCTCCCGTCCCCATGCGGCTGAAACTCCGGCCGCCGCCCGCCTTCCTCGGCGGCGTGCCCGTCGTCGCCGACAGGCCCGCCTCCGCCACCCCGCCCCCGCTGCCCCCGTCGCGCCCGCCCGACCACGGTTCCCGCCTCCGCGCCACGCCGCCCCCGCTCCCGCGCCAGTCGTCCGCCTCCGGCGCCCCGCGTTCCCTGCACCTGCGCACCCGCGCCACGATCCGGCTCAACCCCGAACCGCCCGAATCGAAGCTCCTCCGCGTCGCCGAGCTCGAACGCTTCAAAAACCTGCTCCTCTTCGCCAAGGCCACGGTCGACGGTTTTTTTGCGGGCAAACACCGTTCGCCGCACCCCGGCGCCTCGGCCGAGTTTCGCGATTATAAAAACTACGTCGCGGGCGATTCCGTCGAGCATCTCGACTGGCGCGCCTGGGGCCGCACCCGGCGTCTCTTCGTCCGCCGTTACGAGGACGAGACCGACATGGCCGCCTGGCTCCTCGTGGACACCAGCGCCTCGATGAACTACGCCGGCCCCGGCCGCCCGCCCAAATACGAACACGCCGCCCGCATCGCCGCCGCCCTCGCCTGGCTCATGCTCAGGCAGGGCGACAAGGCCGCGCTCGGTCTTTTTTCCGACCACCTCGGGACCTTTATTCCGCCCGGCGGCACCCGCCGCCACCTCCACGAAATCGTCTCCACGCTCGAACGCGTGCTCCCGGCCTCCACCACCGGCCTCGCGCCCTCGCTCGAACAGGCCGCCTCCGTATTCAAAAAACGGGGACGCCTCGTCGTGCTCTCCGATTTCCTCGCCGAGCCCGCCCCCGTGTTCGACGCGCTCGGCCAGTTTCTGCACCGCGGTTTCCAGGTGCTCCTCCTGCAAATCCTCGATCCCGACGAACTCGACCTGCCCGACCACAGCGCCGCCCGCTACGTGGACATGGAGAACGGCCAGGCGCTCGAAATCGACACCGCCGACATCCGCGCCGATTACCGGATAAAAATCCGGTCCGCGATCGACACGCTCGCCGCCGAAGCCGCCGCCCGCGGCATCGAACACCAGCTCGTCAACACCCGCGATCCCTACACCGGCGCGCTCGAAGCCTGGCTCGGTTTCCGCGCCCGCACCGCCGCCCCCGCCTCCGGCCGCCGCCGCTGAGTTTCCCCGATGCACTTCCTCAACACCGCCCTCCTCGCCGCGCTCGTCCCGCTGCTCGCGCTGCCGGTGCTGATCCATTTTCTCAACAAGCGCTTCCCGCAACGTTTCCTCTTCCCGACCCTCGAGCACCTCCGCAAGACCGCCGCCGAACGCTCCCGCATCCACCGCTGGCGGCACCGTCTCCTCACCCTCGTCCGCACGCTGTTCCTGCTGCTCCTCCTCGCCGCCTTCCTGAAGCCCGTCCTCGACCGCTTCGGCGGCGGCGCCGGCGCGGATGCCGGCGACTCCCGCCGCGTCCTCATCCTCGTTGACCACTCCCTCAGCATGGAGCACAGCCGGGCCGGCGCCACCGCCCGCCAGCGCGCCGCCATCGAAGCCGGCAAGATCATCTCCACGCTCGGCCCCGACGACGAACTCAACGTCATCGCCGTCGGCCAGGCCCCCGCCATGTGCTTCAGCGTGTTCTCGCGCAACCATCCCGACGCCCTCCGCTTTCTCAACGCTCTCCCGCCCGGCTACACCCGCGCCGATTTCACCGCGGCCAACCTCCTCGCCGCGCGCCTCGTCGACACCTCGCCCGCCACCGCCGCCCCCCCCTCTCCTTCGGCTGCCTCCGCCCGGGCCGAAATCTACTACCTCTCCGACTTCCGCCGCCGCGACTGGGCGCAGGTCGATTTCCTCCCGCTTGCGGGACGCGCCCGCCTGTACTTCACCGACGTGGGCGCCCCCGACGCCGCCAACCGCGCCATCCTCGACGTCTCCCTCCCGCAGGTCCGCGCCCTCGCCGGCGACATCGTGCCGCTCGAAATCACCGTCGGCAACTTCTCCGACGCCCCGCTCCGCGACACCCTCACGATCCGCATCGACAACAACCAGCTCCTCCAGCACGAGGTCGAAGCCGCCCCCTGGTCGTCCGCCCGCGTCAGCGTTCCCGTCCCCGCCACCTCGCCCGGCCTCCACCTCTGCGAAGTCTCGCTCCCGCCCGATGCCCTCGCCGCCGACGACCGCCACGTCGTCACCCTTTCCGTCCTCGAAAAAGAGGAAATCCTCACCCTCTCCGCCAACGCCGACCCCGCCGCCGATCCCGTCCGTTTTCTCCACGCCGCGCTCAACCCCTGGCCCGGCCAGGCCGGCTCGCTCCTCCCCCGGCATCACGACACCTTCTCGCTCGATGCCGCCGCCCTCGCCGGCGCCAGAAAAATCTTCATCACCCGCGCCGGCCCTCTCTCCGACACCGCCGCCGCCGCGCTCGCGAAGCTTCTCTTTCACGGCAGCGGCATCGTCTGGTTTCTCGATGCCGACTCCGATGCCGACAACCTCGCCCGCCTCGGGCAACACCTCGACGGCGTCACCCTCCCCATCACGCTCGGCCCGCTCCGCAAACTGGAATCCATCGGCGAAGACGCGCAACAGGTCGCCACCGGCGATTTCAAATCCCCCTTCCTCCACCTCTTCCGCGGCACGCTCCGCCAGGACCTGGCGCTTCTCGAATTTTACGATTTCCACACGGCCAGCGCCACCGGCTCCGGCCGCATCCTGCTGCGCTTTGCCGACGAAACCCCGGCCATGGCTTCCCTCGAATACGGCCTCGGCACACTCGTGCTGATGAATTTTTCCGTCAGCGAATTTTCCGGCAACCTCGCCCGCCAGCGCATCTTTCCCGCGTGGGTGCAGGATCTCGTCAGGCAACTCGACACCGCCGAGCCGCCTCCCCTGTCCTTCACCGCCGGCCAGCCCGTGCAGGGCGAGATCTGGCGCGCCGACCTCCGCGCCGGTCCGGTCAAGGATCCGTCCGGCCGCACCGTCGAGGTCCGCCAGGAACCGCTCGGCGAACGCTCCGCCATCACCTTCACCGCCACCGAACCCGGTTTCTACACACTCGCCGCTGCCGGCAGCACCCGCCTCCGCACCGCCTTCGCCGTCAACCCCGACACCGCCGAATCCGACCTGCGCCCCGTGGACAAGGCCCACCTCCCCGCCCAGCTCGCCGAAGGCCAGCAGGCCGCCCTGATCGAAGGCCAGAGCGACTACGACGAAGTCGCCCGCGGCCGCCCCGTCTGGCAGTGGTTCCTCCTCACCGCGCTCGCCTTCCTCGTCATCGAGATGGCGCTGCAACTGTTCGTCGCCCGGAGGCCCGCCCGATGAACGCTTCCGTTTTTCCCCTCGCCCTCGCCGCGGCCTCCCCCGTCTCCGGCATTGTCCTCGACCCGCTCTTCCCGGTCCCGTTCGTGCTCCTGCTCGCGCTCATCCTCGGCGCCCTCGCGCTCTGGACGTGGTGGCGCACCGCCCGCCGGCTCGCCCGGCGGCACCGCGCCGCCCTCGCCCTCCTGCGCCTCGCCGCCATCGCGCTCGTGCTCGTGCTCCTGTTGCAGCCCTCGCGCATCGAAACGCTCCCCGCCGCCGCCCGCGAGCGCGTCACGCTCATCGCCATCGACGACTCCCGCAGCATGCGCCAGCGCGATGCCGGCCGGCTCGCCCGCCTCGACGCCGCCCGCAACCTTCTCGCCGACGCCGGCCTCCTCCCCCCTGCCGCCGTCTCGCCCGATATCCGCTTCTTCCGCTTCGGCGACTCCGCCAGCCCGCTCTCGCCCGCCGACATCGCCGACCTCCGCCCTGACTCGCCCGACACCCGTTTTCACGAATCCATCCGCCATATCCTCGACACCCTCGCCCCCGGCGAAGGCGCGCACGCCCTCTTCCTCCTCACCGACGGCCACGACCACGAACTCGTCAACCCCGCGCAGACCGCCCTCCTCGCCCGCAACCGCCAGGTGCCCGTCCACGCCGTGCCCTTCGGCAGCGACGGCATCGTGCGCGACGTCTCCGTCCGCGTCGTTTCGTATCAACCCTATCATTACATCCGCCAGAGCGTCCGCCTCACCGCCTCCGTCCGCCCGCTCGGCTGCCCTTACGAAACGCTCGACGTCGCCCTCCTGCGCGAAGGCGTCGAGGTCGAGCGCCGCGAGGTCGTCGTGCGCGACGAGGCGCAGGTGCCCGTCACCTTCGAGTTCAGCGAACCCGAGGCCGGCCAGTTCGAGTACGAAATCCGCATCGCCCCGCTCCCCGGCGAGGCCAATCCGGGCAACAACTCCGCCGTCAGCTACGTCAATATCATCGACAAGAAAATCCGCGTCCTTCTCCTCGAAGGCCAGCCGTACTGGGACACCACCTTCCTGCTCCGCTCCCTGCGCCGCAACGACAAGCTCGATGTCGACAGCGCCGTCGCCTACGCCCCCGGCCGTATCCGCGTCAATCGCACGACCGAAGACTCCCCGCGCTTCGAAATGCCCCGCACCGCGTCCGACTGGAACGGATACGATCTCGTCATCCTCGGCCGCGCCGTGGACAAGATCCTTTCGCCCGACCAGATCGGCGAACTCGCCAGGTGCGTGCAGGATCTCGGCGGCGCCGTCGTCTTTGCCCGGGCCGATGCCTTTGCCGGCGGCGATGCCGACCGCAACCTGCAACCCGTGTCCTGGGGCGACCTCGTCCGCCAGCCGGCCCCGCTCAGGGTGGGCCGCGAAGGGCAAAACCTCGCCCCCTTCCGCCTCCTCGCCGACGCCTCCTCCCGCGCCGAGGAGCTTCCCGATCTCATCGGCGGTTATGCGGCCGGCGAAAAAAAATCTCTCGCCACCACGCTCGCCGGCCTCGACGAACCCGGCGCCTTCCCCGCCATGATCCACCGCCGCCAGGGGGTCGGCCAGGTGCTCGCCATCGGCGTGGACGGACTCTGGCGCTGGGCCTTCAACGCCAAGGTCGAGAGCGCCAACACCGTCTTCGACCGTTTCTGGGACCAGACCGTGCTCTGGCTCATGGGTGGCCGCGACGCCCTGCCCAACTCGCCATACACCTTCCGGGGCGACACCGCCAACGTCCTTCTCGGCGAAAAGATCCGTTTCCGCGTCATCCCCCGCGATTCGCTGCGCCCGCTTCCGGCGGTGCCGGTCATCATCCGGCGCGACGGCAGCGAAGTCGCCCGCCTTACCGCCACGCCGCCCGCCGCCGCTTCTGTGTCCGGCGCAGGCATCGCCGATATTGCCGAGACCGCCGGCATCAATCTCCGCCTCGCCGCCGACTACGTCCCCGTGGCGACCGGCCGTCACACCGCCGAGGCCACGCTGCCCGACGGCTCCACGCAGACCGTGCGATTCATCGTGTTCGACGACAACCTGGAGGAAACCGAAGTCGCCGCCGACCTCGCCTGGCTGCGCCGCCTCTGCGAAGGCAGCGGTGGCCGCCTCCTCCGGCCCGAGGAATTTGCCAAAACCCTCGCCGCCGTCTCCGCGCCCGCGACTGACGCCGACACGCCGCGCACCCGCACCGTCACGATCTGGGACCGCGCCTGGCTGGCCTGGCTCATCGCCGCCCTCTTCGCCCTCGAATGGTGGCTCCGCCGCCGCCTCGGTCTTTGCTGACTTTTTCCCGAACTGCCCGATCATCCCTCCACCTGCCGCCGATGCCTGCCTCCCGCGAAGTCCAGTCCCTCCTCGACCGCCTCTCCGCGGCCGATCGCGCGTGGCAGATCGAGAAAGCCCGCACCTGGTGGTGGCGCGCCTGCCCGTGGCTCCTCGTCGCCGCACTCGCCGGCGTGGCGGCCGACGCCTTTTTCCAGCTCGGCTCCGCCGCCCGTCTCGCCTGCGACCTCGCCGGCCTTGCCGCGCTCGCCGCCCTCGTCCTCCTCCGCCACCACATCGGCCGCGTCCGCCGCAATCCCCCCGAGCGCACCGCCCGCCACCTCGAACAGCGCGACCCCGCCCTCGGCTCCCGCCTCATCAACGCCCTCCAGCTCGCCGACACTGCCCGCGACCCCGCGCTCCCGCCCCTCACCCGTGACCTCTCCTCCGCCGCTGTCGGCCGCTACGATGCCGAACTCGCCGGGATCGACCTCCCCGCCCTCGCGCCCACCGGCGAACCGCTCCGCCACCGCCGCCGCGCCCTCTTCGCGCTCGCCGGCTTCATCGTCCTGGTCATCGCCTTTTTCCCGGTCACCCGCATGGTGCTGCCACGCTTCCTCGCCCCCTGGAGCGACCACCCGCCCTATGCCTTCACCCGCCTCGAACTCGCCGAGCCGGGCGAGACCGGCGCCGAAGTCGTCTATGGCGGCAAACTTCCCGTCACCGTCACCTGGTCCGGACACGAACCGCGCGAACTCTTCCTCACCGCGCACCCGCCCGGCCGCCCCGATGCCGCCGTCACGCTCCCGATGATCCGCCACGGCGCGAGCTTCACCCAGGACGTCGCCGACATCCGCACCGACCTCGTGCTCCTCGCCCACGACAAACGCCGCCTCGCCCGCAGCCGCGAACGCCAGGTGCGCGTCATCCTCACCCCGCGCTTCGACAAGGCCTTTCTCAAAATCACCCCGCCCGCCTACACCGGCCTGAAAAGCCGGGAAACCCCCTTCGCCTTCAAGTCCACCAGCGCCCTCGCCGGCAGCGAACTCGCCTTCCGTATCGTATCCAACCGACCGCTACACCATGCCGCTGTCGGGATTCTCCGCGACACGCCCCTCGCCCCCGGAGCGGAAGCGTCCCCGGTCGAAAATCCGGAACCGGAAATCGAAAATTCACCGACCCTCACCCTCGCCGCCGACGGCAATACCGCCGCCGGCTCGCTCGTCCTCGATGGCGACATGCGTCTCCGCTTCCGCCTGTACGACATCGACGGCATCCCTTCCGACGCGCAGCCCGAAGTCATTTTCAACGTCACCCACGACCTTCCCCCGCAGGTCCGCGTCGTCGCGCCCGACCGCGACGGCTACGTCAGCATCGCCTACCGGCTCATCGCCAAATTCGAGGCCGCCGACGACTACGGCGTCCGCTCCCTTCGCATCCACCGCGGGCTCAACGGCGTTTTTTCCTCTCCGCTCGCCACCCGCTACGACGACATCCGCCGCGAGGCCGCCGAAAATTTCCCGATCGATTTCGCCACCCTCGGCGTCCGCCCCGGCGACCGCGTCAGTTTCTTCGCCGAAGCCATCGACACCGCCCCCGATCCCCACCTCGCCACCAGCCGCACCGTCACGCTCACCGTCATCAGCGAAGAGGATTACAACGACATCCTCCGCGAGCAGACCGATATCCGCGACCTCGCCGACAAATACCAGGCCCTCGTCAACGAGTTCAAGGACCTGCGCCAGGAACAGCTCGCCCTCGCCGCCGCCATGGAGCAGCTCCGCGAAAAGGCCGCCGGCATGGACCCCGCCGCCCGCGCCGCCGCCTTCGACGAACTCGCCGCCCGGCAAAACGCCCTCAACCAGCGCCTCGAACAACTCGCCGCGCGCATGGAAAAATTCGTCCGCGACAAACCTCTCTACGACTTCGAGCACGAACTCCAGGAAGAACTCGACCGGCAGGCCGCCGCCATCCGCGAATCCACCCGCCTGAACCGCACCGCGCTCGACGCGCTCTCCTCCGCGTCTTCGGAATCCGGCGATGCCGCCGCCGCCTCCGCTCCCGATGCCGCCACCTTCGAAAAGATGCAAACGGAAGCGCTGGCCCAAGCCGAACGCCTCGGCGCCGGTTCCGAAAAAATGGAGCAGCAGGTGCGCCGCCCCCTCGCCGATCTCGCCCGCCTCCACGATCTGGTCAAGGACATCGGCCTGTTCGAGCGCGCCCACGCCGCCCAGGCCGAACTCGCCGAACTGGCCCGCGCCTACGAGAAACGCGGTCCCCTCAGCCGCGAGGACCAGCTCGCCCTCAAGAACATCGCCGCGAAGCAGCAGGCCGTCGCCGAAGTCCTCGACCTGCTCCCCGACCGGCTCCGCCGCCACGCCGACGCCGCTTCGGAAAAATTCCCCAAAGCCTCCGGAAGCGCCCGCGCCCTCGCCGACGCCATCGAACAGAACCGCCTCTCCACCCTCGGCCAGACGTCCACCAGCCGCATGCTCGCCGGCGACGGCGAGGGCAGCGCCCTCCTCTCGCGCCGCCTCGAAGAGGAGATGGCCGCACTCATGGGCCAGTGCAACGCGTGCGGCGGCGACGCGGCCGACGCCCTCGACCAGTACCTGCGCCCCACGTTCGGCTCCGGCCGGACCGCCCGCGCCTCGTTCGAACAGATGCGCAAGAGCCGCAAACTCACCATGCCCGGCGGCGCCTTCGCCGGCCTCGGCAACGCGCAGGCGCAGGGCGACGGCAGCGGCGGCGGTTACTCCATCGCGGCTGACAACACGCTTCCGCCCGTCCTCGGCAACGAACCCGCCGCCACCGGCGACGCCGCCAGGGAATCCCCGTACTCCGGCGACGGCAACCACCCCGCCCCGCCCGGCGCCGGCGCATCCCCGGCATTGCCAACCGGCGACGCCAGCATCATGAAGAACCTCAACCCGACCGACCGCCAGTCCGACGCCATCCCCTCCGAAAGCACCGTCGAGGAATACCGCGAACTGGTGGAAGAATATTTCCGCGCCATCACCACCACACCCGAACCCGCCTCCGCACCATGAACCGTTCCCGCACCGTTTTCCCCTTTCGCCCGGTTCTCCTCCTGACCGGCCTCGCCGTCGCCCTGTTCTCCGCCACTCCCCCGCTTCGCGCGGCAAAAACCGAGGAAATCCACACGCCCACCGTCGCCCCGCTCGAACCCGGCCGCATCGCCTGCGGCAACCTCATCTACGCCGGCAACCGCAGCTCCGTGTGCTTCGCCGACAAGTTTCTCGGCGACGTCGCCAAGGAAACCACGCTCGAAACCGAAAAAAAATTCCGCTTCGTCCGCCTCGATTCCGACACCGTGTTCGACCTCCCCTTCTGCGTGTTCTCCGGCGAAGGCTCGTTCACCCTCACCGACCGCGAGCGCCGGAACCTCCGCCAGTATCTCCTCAACGGCGGCTTCCTCCTCTCCAGCCCGAGCTGTTCCAACGCCGACTGGGACGCCTCCCTGCGCAAGGAGATCGCCCTCGCCATGCCCGAATACCCCTTCACGAAAATCCCGATGACGCACCCCGTCTTCGGCGTCCTCAACCAGATCACCGCGCTCACCTGCAAGGAGGGCAACACCGCCATGCTCGAAGGCATGGAAGTCAACGGCCGCCTCGTCATGATCCACTCGAAGGAAGGCCTCAACGACGTCGGCAACGCCAAGGGCTGCTGCTGTTGCGGCGGCAACGAGATCCGCCAGTCCGCCGCCGTCAACGTCAACATCCTCGTCTACGCGCTGCTCTACTGATGCGCCCGCCGGTTTTCCCCGTATTCCTGATGGCCCTGCTGGCCGCCGCGCTCCTGCCGGCCTGCCGTCGCGATACGTTGACCGGCACCCGCGCCGTGCCCGCCGCCTCCCCGTCCGACGCCGCCGCTCCCGCCCGCCCGAAAGGCCGGACGGCCTTCACCCTCTTTTTCACTTCGCAAAACCACGGCCGCCTCACGCCCTGCGGCTGCTTCACCGGCCAGTTCGGCGGCATCTCCCGGCTCAGGACCGCCCTCGGCGACACCGGCTGGCTCGCCGGCGCCCGCCCTTTCGGCCTCGATGCCGGCGACGCGCTCGAAGGCCCCGAGGACTATCACCTGCTCAAGTACAAACAGGTCGTCGCCGCGTATTCGGAAATGGGTTACGCCGCCCTCAACGCCGGCTCCACCGAAGCCGCGCTTCCCGCTTCCACCCTCCAGTGGCTCGCCCGCCAGTCGCCGGTTCCCCTCGTCAGCGCCAACCTCCTCGACGCCGCCACCCGCCGGCCCGCTCTGCCCCCCTTCACCGTCATCCGGCGCAACGGCTACCGCATCGGCATCGCCGGCGTCGTCGATCCCCGGCTCGTGCGCGACACCCTCGGCGAGGGACTCGAGGCCGAGCCTGTCGACACCGCGCTCGCCCGCATCCTCCCCGACCTGAAAAAAGACGCCGACGTTCTCATCCTCCTCGCCTTCACCGACGAGGTGACGCTCGCCGCGCTCGCGCGCCGGTTTTACGAATTCCGCGTCATCCTCGGCGGCAAGGTCAGCCAGCCCGCGCAGGAACTCGTCGAGGAAAACCGCAGCCTCGTCTACTACACCGGCAACGAGTCCAAATCCTTCGGCGCCCTCGAACTCGTGGCCGCCGCCGGCTCCGCCGACCTGCTTCCCGGCCGCCACGAGATGGCCCTCCTCCACGACCGCTACGAACAACACCCCTCCATCCTCCTCCTCGACGCCGCCTACCGCCGCGAAGTCCGCGCGGCTCATCTCCGGCTCGACAGCCACGCCCACAACGAGGAGAGCCAGATTCCCGGCGTGCGCGCCGCCGCCACCTACACCGGCAGCGCCGCCTGCATCACCTGCCACCCCTCGGCCGGAGAAGCCTGGAAACGCAGCCTGCACGCGCACGCCTTCGAGACGCTCGTCCGCCGCGATGCCGACGCCGATCCCTCCTGCATCGGCTGCCACACCGTCGGTTTCGGCACACCTTCCGGCTACAACCGCCTCCTCCGCCAGCCCGAATTCACCGCGGTCGGCTGCGAAAGCTGCCACGGCCCCGGCAGCCGCCACGTTGCCCAGCGCCAGTTCGGCGGCCCCGCCACCTTCCGCTTCCGTCCGCTCGCCACCGGCGATTGCATGAAATGCCACCACGGGGAATTCAGCCGGCCCTTCGACTGGGACACGTTCTGGCCTCTCGTCCGCCACGGCAAGGAACCGCAGACATGAAACACCTCCTCTCCGCCGCCCTCCTCCTTGTCGCCGTCGCCGCTCCGGCCGCTCTCCGCGCCGGCGACTGGCTGACCGTGCCGCCGGCCTTTTCCGGCGACGCTCCACTTTCCGGCCGGCCCCTGCTGCTCTACTTCACCGCCGACTGGTGCGGTTTCTGCAAGCAGATGGACCGCACCACCCTCGCCGACGTCGCCATCGAAAAACGCCTCGCCGCCCTCACCCGTCACAAACTCGACTTCGACACCCGGCGCGCGCTCGCCACCCGTTTCCAGGTCAGCGGCATCCCCGCCTTTCTCCTCGTCAACGAACGCGGCGAGGTGCTCGCCACGCTTTCCGGCGCGCAACCCGCCGAGCCTTTTTCCCGTTTTCTGGAAAAAGGCGAAAAGCTCGCCGCCGAGGCCGTCAAGATCGCGCAGCGCCAGCAAGAGGAACTCGCCTGGCTGGCCGAAACCCTGACGAAAAACCCCGACGCGCAACTCCGCCACGCCGCCCGCGAACGCCTCCTCGAAATCGCCGCCCGCGCCACCGGCCGGCCGGCCACGTTTGCCCGGGAAAAACTCTCCGCGCTTCTCGACGCCGATCCCGCCGCATTCGACGACGCCCTGCACCATCCCGACCTCGCCATCCGCATCACCATCGGAAACCTCCTCCGCGAAAAACGCGGCGGGCATTTCAGCTACGATCCCTGGCGACCGGCCGCCGCGTCACCGGGCGACGACGCCCGGTGATTTTCCGCGACCGCCAGCCCGGCGTCGCTATTCCCCGCCGGCTGGCGTCCAGCGCAGCGTCCGGATTTCGAACCCGGCAAATGCCAGCGCCAGGCGCCCGCCGGCCGACGTCAGCGGCACGGCTTCCGTCAGCGGCGCCTCGCGCAGGTCGCATGCTTCCCATGCGCCGGCGCCGGGAGCATCCGGCGCGGCCAGCCAGGTCGTCACGTCGTCACTGGTCACATTGACCAACCGCAACACCCAACCGCGGCCATCCTCGGCCCGCTTGATCGCCGCCAGCTCGATGGCCGGCGAATCGCAGACAAGTGGCGCGGACGTCCCGCCCGCGTAGCCGGAGCGGCGGCATGGCAAGCTGTCGGCCTTTGGCCTCGGTACCTGCCGCTGCGACGAGGCGCCACGCGCCTCGCCCTTTGCCGTTGCGAGCCGCGAATCTCCCGAACCTAGCGACGCTTCGCGTCGTCGCAGCGGTCCGGAGACCGCCGCTCCTTCCTCGCCTCCGATCACCGCCAGCGGCGTGTTGAACGCGCGGGCCGCCGCCGTCAGCGCCGCCGCGTCGCAACCGCCCGCATGCGGACGCAACGCATAACGGAAGACGTGCGTCTCCAGATCCGTGTAATCCATCCCGTCGCCGCCGTCCGCGGAAACGTCGTCCTTGCCGATCAGCGCCGTGCCCGGATGCGGCACGCTGCGCAGCAGGCACATGTCGATCGTGTGTCCCTTGACGCGGAACCCGTGCTTGCAGTCGTTGAGCAGCGCCACGCCGTAATCGGTCTCCGAAAGATCGACCCATTGCAACGCCGCCACCTCGATCTGCGCGCGCTGCGCCAGCGTGTCCTCGCGCGTGCTGCGGCGGATGTGGCCGAAGGGAATCTCGAAACTCGCCTCGTCCGCCGTCACCGCCACGGGGAAACGCACGCGCAGCATCGTCGCCTTGTCCCGCCAGTCGGCTTCGGTCTCGAACACGATCTGCTCCGCGCCGGCAAACAGCCGGATCGTCTGGCGAATCTCCGATTTCCCGACCGTCCACACCTGCGTGCGCACGGCGCAGGGTCCGTCGGTGAAGGTCGCCGATTCGCGCAACACCGGCCGCGCCAGGTGCCGGCGCAGGTAGCCCCACACGTCTTTTTTCTCGTGGTCGGTCTCGAAGTCCCATGCGTCGCCCGTGTCGGCGATCACCACAAAATCGTTGCCTGCCTCGCCCGCCGCCAGCACCTCGCGCCCGCCCGCCCGCTTGTCGCGGATCGAGGCGAGGGCGCCGTCGGCAGCGAACGTGACGGCAAAGTTTTCGTTTTCCAGCCGGTTGCCGTCGGCGATGACCGGGGCCGCAGGCTCTTCCGCTCCGGCCGCCGGCGCGGTATCGACCACCGCCATGCCGAGCGCCGGCACGCGGACGCGCCGCCATTCGCCGCCGAGCGACAGCCATTCGTCGCGCGGCCAGGAAAGCGAATTGAATGCCACCACCCGCGTTTCGCCGGCAGCCTGCGCCGCCGCGACGGCCGCGTAATGGCGCCGCGTCATCTCCGCCAGTTCGCCGAGAATCGCCTCGTAGCGGGCGTTGCACTCCGTATAAACGCGCCGGATCGACGAACCGGGCAGGATGTCGTGAAACTGGTACAGCAGCACTTCCTTCCAGAGCCGGTCGAGCGCCGCCGCCGGCCACGCCGCGCCCGCGTAACGGCTCGCCAGATACGCCGCCCATTCGGCTTCGCGGAGGGCGATCTCGGCGCGGCGGTTGTTGCGCTTCACCTGGGCCTGCGTCGTGAGCGTGCCCTGGTGGCGCTCCAGATAAAGCTCGCCGCGCCACACCGGGAATTTTTCCGCATCGCGGCTCCACGTTTCGAAAAACGCCTCCGCCTTTTCGATCCGCACTGCCGGCAATCCCGGCAATGCCGGCGCGCGCCGCAGGCGCTCCAGGTGCTCCGCATCCGGTCCGCCGCCGCCGTCGCCGATACCGAAGGCCATCAGCGCGTGGTCCGAAACGGCGCGCTCCGCGTACTCGTCGGCGATCTTCCGCAACGAACGCGGCGCGGCGGGGCCGTTGTAGGTTTCCTCCGGCAGCATGTGCGTGAGGAGGCGCGTGCCGTCGATGCCCTCCCAGTGAAACGAGTGGTGGCCGAAACGGTTGACCACGTTCCACGAGAGCTTCTGTGTCATGAAATAGCGGTGACCGCTTTTTTTCAGGATCTGCGGCAGTTGTCCGTGATAGCCGAATACGTCAGGCTCCCAGCAGACGTCCGACTCCGTGCCGAACTCCTCGCGGAAAAACCGCGCCCCGACCAGAATCTGGCGGACGAACGCCTCGCCCGACGGCATGTTGCAATCCGGCTCCACCCAGAACGTGCCCTGCGCCTCGATCCGCCCGGCGCGAACGGCATCACGGATTTTCGAATACAGCTCGGGGTAATGCTCCTTCAGCCACGCGTAGAGCTGCGGCTGGCTGAATCCGAAAACGTACTCCGGGTAACGTTCCTGGTTGTAGAGTGCGGTGGCGAACGTCCGGGCGCCCTTGCGGATCGTCTCGCGGATCGGCCAGAGCCATGCGAGGTCGAGGTGCGCGTGCCCGATGCCATGGACGACAAGCGCCGGTTTTGTGTTCGCGTTCGCCGCCGCATCGAACCACGGCCGCAGCCGCGCCCGCGCGCGCTCCACGCCGTCCGCATCGGGTGTTTCGCCGCCCGCGGGCCAGTCGGCCGCCAGCACCGCGAAATCGCCGCGCAGCCGCCGCGCCTCGTCGCTCGCGGCCGGCAACGTGAACAGCCAGTCGCGCAGCGTCTCCAGATCGTAATAAAGCTGGCGCACGTCCTCGCGGCAGGTGGCCAGTTCGGCCAGCGCGATGCGGCCGCCGTCCTTCACTGCTCCGAAAAGATCGTTGAACGCGGCGTCGCCCCAAAATTCGACCGCGCCGCCAGCGCGAACGACGCCGGGCGGCAGCCGCCACGCCGTCTTGCCGGGGCCGCCCAGCCTGGGGTCGAAGGTGGATTTCACGCAGGTGAGGCCGCGCACCGGCGTGCCGGCTTCATCGACGAGGCACAGTTCGCCGTTGATGTCGATGCGCGCCACGAGCTCCGCGCCCGCGTGCTCCGGCAGCACGACGGCCCGGAAACGCATCCAGGCGCAGTCGAAAAGGTTTTTTCCCCATCCCCGGCAATCGCCGGGACGCAGGGCCAGTTGCGTGCCCGACTCGCGGTTGGCAAACGCCACCGGCTCGGCCGTGCGCCAGGCGGTTATTTCCAGCGGCGCCACCGTCCGGTAAACGGCGTCGCGCACCCGGAGCACCAGGTCGGCAATCAGGTCGTCGGTGATTTCGTCGAAGTCCACGCTCATGGATTGGGATCGGATATAAAAGGCGGGACACTCGCCCGCCGTCACGATGGCGGCAAACCGGATTATTTCCCGCCCGGCGAAAAGATTTTTGATGCAGGACACGTCCAGCAGGCCGGATGCCGGCGCAAGCCTGCCCTTGGCAAACAGGCCGTTATCGCCCTCGCTTTCGGCGCTTGCAACGGGTCTTGTCGCCAGCGTGGCCGGCCTAGAACCGCGGCCACTCCCACTCGCATTCACCATTCACGCCATTATGAAGGATGCCTCCGCGTGGCGTCAGTTTTACATGGCCATCCACATACAGCGTCGATCGTTTGGTTTTACCGTCATGCGGATACCAGTGCGCATCAGGAGCGTTCGCCGACTGGGAAGCAGTGATGGCATTTCCCAGTGAGGCATACCATTCTTCCACCATGATCACATCGCGCGTCGGCTTCCGGGAGCGAGATACATTGACCGGCGCGCCAACCGGAGTCGTCAACCTCGCCGAGACATAGGGATTGTACATGGGATTCACCGGCACCCGCGCATCCACCTGTTTCGTCTGATTTTCCGGGCAGGTAAACAAAGCCCGGTTGTCCACATACGGAAAAAGCGCGTACGTCCAGCTCCCCTCCGCATCCCATTGCGCCGTAGGCGTGCTCTGCACGGGAAGGTAGCCGCGATTGTCGTTCACATACATCAGGAACGCACTGCCAACCTGCCTCATCTGCGCCAGGCAACGGGTGGTCCTTGCCTGCTCCCGCACCCGGGCAGTCACGGGAATGATGATGATGGCCGCAAGGATGCCGATGATGGCGATTACCGTGAGCAGTTCGACAAGGGTGAAGGCACGATTTTTCATGATCCTGGGAATGAAGGGAGAAAGCGGAGGGGGTATTTATTTTCCGGATCGGCGGGAGACAAACGCAGCCAACAGTGCGACTCCGCCAAACAGCGTCGCCAGCACGGCAGGTTCGGGCACCGCCTGCGGCGCCACCGAGGCAAAATCCGTGCCCAGGCGCAATTCGTCCAGGGCTATGCCGGTGAAGCTGCCCGAGGCGCCAATGCGCAGGAGATTGAGGGAAAATACATCCCAAAAGTTGCCGGTGATGGAACTGGCTGCAGTGGAAGCCAGAGGTGCCTCGTCACCGATGTCCGGATTGAGCCAGAGATGGATGGAGTCCGCTCCACCCGCAGTCGTGTCAACATCGATACGAATCACGACAAATGCCTCCGATGTTGATGCCGCGACATTGGTGGAACTGTAGGTTGCGTTGCTGCTCACGCGCCATGCATTCGACCCGCCGATCGCTCCAACCGAAAGCAATTCCGTATTGGCATCACGCAATGAGAGCACCGCGTTATTGGCGGCTCCGCCTGCCGGCGTGCCACTGGTGCTGCCAATGAATGAAAGCCACCAGGTCGTCGTTGTATTGGCTGCCGCGGTTATGGGATCAAGCGTGCGATAAATTCCGCTGTTCGCCGCTGAAACGACAAGTTTGCCGCCTTTCACGAAGAGATCGTTGCCGCCGGCATCGGTATATGACGATCCGCTCGCAATGACGTCATTAGCCGTAGACGCGCCTGAATTCGTCCACGCGGTTTTGAAGCCCTCGCCACCGTTTTTCCCGGCAAGCGAACCTGCCTCATAATCGAATCCGTCGTAAAGCAGGACGGACGCCGCGGCAGAGAGCGGCAGGAGCAGTGCCGCGAACAAACCGGCGGCAAAACGCCGGGAGGAAGATATGATGTCTGGTTTCATAAAACAGAAGTATTATTGGAATTTTATGTGTTGTTGGTGAGCCATCCGGTTGCCCGAACGGGAAAATGATCGTGGTTCTCAATCGCCCGGCGTCCGCGCTGCCGGAGCCACATCGGCAAAGCTCCGTCCCAGCCTGATCTCGTCCCAGGCAAGATGTTTTTCCGGGCCACCCTTGGCTGTGCCAATGGTTCCGATTCGCAAACGCACCGGCTGGAACGGATGCTCCGCTCCCCACAGATCCTGCCCGACGATGCGGGCATTGGCCAAGGAGACGGATGGCTCGCGCGGACCGCGAGGATTTACCCAGAGATGCACTGCATCGGACACGCCAGGCGCATTGTCCACGTCCACCCGAATCACGATCCAGGAGAGCATTTCGGGCGGACGTTTGGCCGCTCCCCGGGAAAAAACTTTCGTGATGCCTTCCGCCCGGATGCGCCACTCGTTCAGACGTCCCATCACGCCAACAGTCAGCAGCGGCAGGTCCTTGGCCGCGCGTAATTGAAACGAGATCTCGTCACCGCTATTCTCAAAAGGGCCGCCCTCAATCTGTGCCAGGAACGACATCCAGAGAACCCCCTTTCCACCGCCCTCTTCGCCGCCGGGAATCAAGCCGGCGCTGCTGGCATCGAAATCACGATACGCGCCCGCCGTGACATTGCTGCTGAGCTGCGCACGCCGGCCATAGACCGCCAGTTGCCAACCGTCTCCGTCTTTGTATTCAAATCCCGGAGCCAGCAGCGCCACTCCACCAGCCGCGCTCTTCCGCCATTCCGTTTTCCACGGCCCTTTTCCCCCGTCGGAACCATCGAGCGCCTGCGTGCGATAATCAAAGCCATCATAAATAGCCCAGCCAGAGCCTGAAGCGACATCCCCGAAAGCGCAGCTTGTCACTGACATCATGATACAAGCGAGCATGGGAAGCGCTCGCGTTGGCCGGAGGCGTGTAGATTGTTCGTTCATTGTGGGTTCGTCTCAAAAAAAGGAAGCTGCCTGGCGACGCGGTGGAGATCCTTGACGACAGATTCGGGCAGGCTTCGTCCGTAAATGGTCAACCTGGCGAGGCGCCCGGTAAAAAAACCCTCGGATGGCATTTCGTCCACCGCGGTGGCTGCGGTGCGCCCGCCGGAATTGCCGCCGATGGAAAATCCTTCCGTGGAACGCGTGCCGACACACGGTTGGCGCTCCTGCAACTCGCCGTCGATCCAAAGCTCCAAAGCCGATCCCGTGAACTGCGCCACCGCATGACAAAACCGTCCGGTCTCCAGCGGACGTCTGCTGCGCACCTCCACAAACGGCCTCGGATGCTTGCGAAGCTCAGGCAACCGCGACGCCACCAGATGTCCTGCTGCATCGACGACAAGCCCCGCCTGTGCTCCCCGCTGCCAGCAAACCGTTTCGTGGCGTCCGGCTTGGCCGGGACTGAACAGCACCTCGATGGCAACAGGCCCGTTGCCCGCCGTATCCGGCTCGGCCCTCAACACCGTGTTCCCGTCAAACTGGCAGGCGCGCCCGCTGCCGGACAGTGTGACGAAGCGCAGTCCGTTCTTTTCGGGCAACGTAAGATCCTGCCGGTAAATCGAGCGGTCTTCGATGATGTTGCGCGGCTTGTTGAGCCCGGCGACGTTGCCCATCAGCGCGGGTTTCGGCCCGGAAAACACCCAATCGGCCAGCACCGCAGTCGCAGGGACCGGCGGCGCGGCAAGCACCGTTGGCGACCAGGCCCAGGAACCATCCTCGAAGCGCGCGAGAGCCGAAAAATAATCCGCCCCACGCTCCGACAGCGTCCAGCGGCCCGATGACTCCGCGACCAGACGCGACCCACGGCCGTTCGCCCTGGCCGTTGTTGCCTGCGGTCTCCGGATCGCCAGGCGCACCGGTTGATCAAGTTCCACGACTTCCGCGCCGTCGCATGAAAGCGGAGCGAGAAACCGCATCAGATGCCCACGCTTCATCCCGGCGACAAGCGTATCTGCCGCACCCGGTCCGGAGACTTCATAGCGCACGCCATACAGGCCCGAGCCCGTGACGGTGCTTGTAGTCACGTCGCCATTCGCATCGCCACGGCCATCGCGTCCATTGATTTCCAGCCGCACCCGCCTCTCCGGTCCGGCAAGGCGGTGAAGCGGCACCGAATAAAACAGCTGGTCATTGCTCCCTTCCGGCTCGCTGACGACAACGTCGGGCAGGTGGTGGTAGCGGATTTCGCGGCCATCCACCCATGCCCGTGCCGCCACCCGCAGCACGCCCGGAGCCTGTAGCGCGTTTTCGCTCTTCTCATCCTCGATCCCTGCATACCAAGGGCGCATCGCTCCGCGCGCCGCGCTTGCATCCATGACCAGCGCCGGGCTCGTAGCGCGCAGGACCACGCGCCCGGATGCCGCCTCCGTGACCATCACCTCGCACCTCACCTCGCGCAGTCGCTCCGAATTTTGCGTCGGCAATGGCAACACCTCCAGCCTCAGCGGCTCTCCGGGATAGACCGACTTGCGGTAAGAGAGAACCAGTTCGGGAACTCCCGGTTTCCCCTCAGGCAGCGGTTTCCCCAAAAAACCGGCAAGAAGCCGTCCCATGATTTCCAAGCGGCTGCCTGCATCGCCAAACGACGGGCAGAACGTCGTCGCCTCGTTCCAGTCATTCCACGTGGTCAGGTGGATGAAATCGGGGCGCCCCTCCTCTGCCAGAGCCCACATCTCGCGCAATTCCTCGGTGTGGCGCGGTGAAATCAAGTTCCGGCTGTAGGTGCGCGCCGCGTAGTAGCCGACATGCACGGACGCTCCGACCGCGACCTTGGGGTATTTTTGGGAGAACTGTTCCCGGATAAACTTCGTGAACCCCGCGCTGTCCCGCAGCGAAGCTCCTCCAAAATGGAAAACCGCGTCCGACACAGGCATGATTTTATCCGCTTCACTCCTGTCCACGCGACCGGTCAGGGCAGGCGTGAGCCCGTCGAAGTTGTAAACCCAATACGCATCGCGTCCGCCCTCCCTGACTCCTTCGAGCAACGACTTCCATAGTTCCGGCGTCATCTTCAAATGCACGGGATGGTGATACGTCAGGAAAACCGGAAGCCCACCCGTCTCCCCTCGCCTTCCGGTGCGCAGCCACGCCGGATCGTCGCCCATGCGCTCCATCATGTAGAGTGCGGCGGCGACCGCCATCGGGATATTTTTCAGCTCGACGAACGGCGCCACCCTGAACTCGCCCAATCCGGCGGACCGTGCCGTTTTCAAAAATCGCTTGAACGTCACGATGCCCGCCCTCACCCGGTCCGGCGTAAAAAACACAATGTCCGCACTCACCGCCGTGACTCCGCCCGCCGCCATGAGTCGAAACTCCTCCGCCAGCACATCGTAACCCGCTTCCGCCCGCAGCGGCACCACCGGGAAATCATTCTGTCGTTGATACCCGAGCGCGGTGAAATCCGCCGGGAACCACGGAATGTAACACGCGATCGCCTCCCGCTGCAACGGAGGCGCATCCGGAGCCCTTTTCACCTGCGGCCTGCTTCCTTTCGCAAACGCAATATCCACGATACGCGGCTTCACTCCGGCGGCGCTTGTTCCCGCACGCACCGTCCAGTCGATCTCGCCTGGAGCAGGCGTGCCCGCCGGTGTGCCCGCCTCAAAAACCTTGCCCGTGCTCGGATCAATGTCGCCCTGAACGGCCACATCCGGCGGCGGCACCACATGACGAACGTCGCCCGGCTCGCCCACCTCGATGAAAAGGTAGCCGTTGAAACAGAATACACCGACGCCCTCCGTGCGACGCGCGGCGTCGAGCCCGCTTCCCGTGATGGCCTCATCGGCCGGAGGCTCGCCAGTCCAAAGCCGTTTCCATGCGCCAGCCTGCCACTGCTCCAGCCGGCTGCGTCCACCCGCGACTCCCGCGCGATAAAGTCTGCCGCCGGTGGCATCGCGCAATTCCACCCATGCCGCATCATCCGCGCCCACGTTTTCCAACCGGCACGAAAACCGCCAGTTGCCGCCCGCCGGACGCGGCCTGTCCTTCCCCCATTCCTCCGAGGCCGCGAACATGCCCTTTGTCAGCAAGCCACCGGCGAGCAAGCACGCCGCGAAGCGGACAGCCGAAAAACAGATGGCTCGCAACCGGCGGGGCAACAGGGAGGTTTTTTCGTTTCGGGCAACAACCATGACGCCAGCCTGCTTCCGCCGGCGCCGGAATTACGATGGGAAAAACCCGATGATACTTGCACGTATTTGATCTGGTCGCCAGATCTCACGAACCTCCAATCGCCATCATGCCTCATTTTCTCGAACTCATTTCCCCGCACATTCACAGCATCGGCGTCGAGGCGACACGCGGCTGGATCGGCCCCACGCGCATCATCTACAATCAAGCCCTCGTGCTCGTGGAACAGGGAGCCTGCGAAACACGTTTCGAGGGAGCGGCGCCCATCGTTAATGAACCGGGATCGTTCATCATAAAACCGTGCAACTGGCGGCACTCTGCCAACCAGACTTCGCGAGGGAAGATCGTCCTGCGCTGGATGCACTTTGACTGGGCTTACCAGGAACCGCCGCTCCTGCCATCAATGCCGGTGAACTGCTACTTTCCAGGAAAACCCCGTTCAGAACTCGTGAGACACGCGCCGGAATTTATCCCGGCGGACAGGATTTTTCACGGTCCGATTCCGGCCCCCGCCAGCACGCTCCAGGCCTTTGACCGCTTGGGCGAGCGATGGAACAACGGCACCGCGCGAGAACGTGCTTCGTGCCGCGCACTGCTGCTCGAAATTCTTGTCGATCTGCTCGGCGAACAGACGGGGTATCTGCCAAAATCCGACAACAGCCGCAACGAGACCGGCGACGCGCAACGGCACCTCGCCTCCCGTATCCGCGAGAGACTCAACCGGATGCTGGACGACGTGAAAACCGCCCGGCTTCCGCTCGAAGAGGAACTGACGAAGCTGGGCTTCAGCTACCCGCATCTCTGCCGCGTGTTCACCCACGCCTATGGGATCAGCCCGCTCACCTACTACAACAGCATGCGCATGGAGCGCGCCCAACTCCTGCTGCGCGACACGTTGCATCCAGTCAACGAAATCGCCCTCAAGACAGGTTTTGCGTCACCCGCCTATTTCACGCGTCTTTTCACGAAATACACCGGACGGAGCCCTCGCGATTACCGAAACGCATCCTAGCGACGGCAGGCAGTGGAATCAATTTCGTGTAATATTTCGCGCGAATCTCCTACTCATGCACGGCGGCGTATGGCGGCATGCATTCGTGACCATGCGCGGAATCAACAGAACACGCTCCGAAACAATCTCTGAACACCTCAACACACCACTTGCCGGTCACTGCGATGTTTTCGTGTGCGGAGGCGGCCCCGCCGGGATCGCCGCCGCCGTCTCCGCCGCGCGTGAAGGCGCGCGCGTCACTCTCGTGGAAGCGCACGGCTGCCTCGGTGGAGTGTGGACCAGCGGCTGCCTGAGCTGGCTGATCGACCACGAAAACAAGACCGGCCTCATGGCGGAAATCAAAGAACGCCTCATGCGTATCGGTGGCATGGCTACCTCATCCGCGTATGATTGCGAGTGCATGAAACTCGTCCTCGACGAGATGGCGGCCGAGGCGGGTGTGCGCGTGCTCCTGCACAGTCACGTCGTCGCCGCGCGCATTGATTCGCACATCGGCATGCGGGCCGGGGCACAGGGCCGGCTTACTCACGCCATCGTCGAATCCAGGAGCGGGCGCCAAGCATGGTCGGCCAATGTGTTCATCGACGCCAGCGGCGACGGCGATCTGGCCGCCCGGGCGGGCTGTCGCTTCGAGATCGGTCATCCGGAAACCGGCGAGACGCAGCCGATGAGCCTCATGGCGCTTGTTACCGGAGTGAACGCCGGCGCCATCGGCGAATATCACGACACCCGGGATCCCCGCAAACAGGAGGCAGCCAAGCACGCGCTGCGCGCGCATCTTGAGGCGCACGGCCACAGCCCGTCCTACGCATCGCCAACACTGTTCCACATTCGCAATGACCTCTTTGCCTTGATGGCCACGCACCAATACGGACGCTCGGCGCTCGACGCCGGCGATCTCACGCAAGCGACCATCGGGGCGCGCGCCGAACTCCATGCGATCATCGCCGCGCTGCGGCACTCCGGCGGCGCATGGGCAGGAGTGCAACTCGTGGCCACCGCCGCGCAAATCGGCGTGCGCGAGGCACGGCGTATCCGTGGACTCTATACAGTCACGGCCGCCGACATCGCCGGCGGACGGCGGCATGACGACGCGATTTGCGACGTGACGTTCTGCGTGGACATCCACAGCACCAGCCCCGCGAAGGGGAAGAGTTATCACAACGGCAACATTCAGGTGCGACCCTATCAGATCCCGCTACGCGCCGCCATAGCGGCCGACGTGGATGGATTGATGCTGGCAGGGCGTTGCATCAGCGGAGATTTTTTCGCGCACGCCAGTTACCGGGTCACCGGCAATGCTGTGCAAATGGGCGAATCCGTCGGCCGCGCCGCCGCGCTGGCGAGCTCTCTGAATCTTCTTCCCCACAAGATACCTGGCGGACTGTCCATCATGAGCGTCCCCTCCTCGTCATAAAGCTTGTGTATCCGCTCCTGAAAACCGCAGACGCCCCCGGCATCCGATCTGCGAATGCCTGACGTTGCCTATCACCAGACGTCCGGGCAGGTAATCGCCGATTACCGCAAAATTGCCCGGGCAATACGAACCACAAGGCGACCATGTCTCTCATGTCCGCCCCGGCCGCAGCG
Source organism: Opitutaceae bacterium TAV5 (assembly GCA_000242935.3). Taxonomy (NCBI): domain Bacteria; kingdom Pseudomonadati; phylum Verrucomicrobiota; class Opitutia; order Opitutales; family Opitutaceae; species Opitutaceae bacterium TAV5. The sequence continues at coordinate 5,968,037 of CP007053.1, read as the reverse complement.
GCGGCAGCGGCGGAGCGGGCGGGTATTTGGGCGGACGGCCCGCGCCCTCGATGCGCTCCTGCGGCGGCACGGCGAAGACGGAGTTGCGGGCGGCCACGCAACCGGCGCGGCCGGGCACACAGAGATTGCGAACGCGTTCGCAGTGTTCGGTGGCAGGGACAAAATGCGGGCAGAAGAAACTCATACCGGCTGCGCATGCGTGCCCGTGCGGCGCCAGGCGTCGAAACGCTGCGCGACCACACGCAGGAGAGGCATGCCGGTTTCCGTCACGCGCAGGCCGTGGTCATCGATCTCCACCACGCCATCGGCCTCGAGGTCGGCCAGCGAGGCGAGTTCCGCGGCGTAGGCCGTCGAAAAATCCTTCCCGAACGCGCTGGTGAGTTTTCCGAAATCGAGATGCCGGTCGCACATGATGCCCATGATGATCGCACGGCGGCGCTGGTCCTCGGGCGTGAGCCGCCAGCCGCGTTCGGCCGGCAGGCGGTGCGCGGCGATGGCTTCGCGCCAGGCGAAGAGGTCCTTGCTGTTTTGCCAGTAACCTTCCGGCGTCGAGGAAATCGCCGAGATGCCGAATGCGTAGAGCGAGGCGCCGGCGCGCGTGCTGTAACCCTGGAAATTGCGGTGCAGCGCCCCTTCCTGCGTGGCGCGGGCAAGTTCGTCGCAGGGGCGGGCGTAATGATCGAGCCCTACATCGACATAACCGGCGGCGAGGAGGCGTTCGTGGGCGAGCTGTTGCAGGGCGAGGCGCCCCTCGAAGCCGGGCAGGTTTTCCTGCTGTTCGAGGATGCGCTGGGCGGGCTTGAGCGAGGGGATGTGGGCGTAGCCGAAAACGGAGAGCCGGTCGGGGTCGAGCGCGATCACGTCGTCCAGGGTGTGGCTGAACGTCTTCATCGTCTGGCGCGGCAGGCCGTAGATGAGGTCCACGTTGATCGAGGTGAAACCGGCTTCGCGCAGGAGGTCCACGGCGCGGCGGTTGACGGACTGGGGCTGCACGCGGTGGATGGCGGCCTGCACGGCCGGGTCGGTGTCCTGCACGCCGAGCGAGGCGCGGCGGGCGCCGAGCACGCGGAAGGCCAGCACCTGGGGCGCGTCGAGGTGGCGCGGGTCGATCTCGACGCTGATCTCGGCATCGGGCGCGAAACGGAAAAGCCGGTGCGCGGCTTCGGCGAAACGCGTGAGCTGGTCGGCCGGGAAAAACGTGGGCGTGCCGCCGCCGAGGTGGAGCTGCGTGACGGGCCGGGAGCGATCGATGAGGCGGCCGGTCAGGCACATCTCCGCGATGAGGTCGTCGAGATATTCGGCCGCGGCGTCGATGCGCGTAGTGATGACGTTGTTACAGCCGCAGAACCAGCAGCGCGCCTGGCAGAACGGCAGGTGAAAGTACAGCGAGAGCGGTTCGGAGGCGGCGGCCGAACCGGGGGCGTTGTCGTCGGCGATGAGCCGGCGCACGTCGATGGCGGCGAGGTCGTCGGTAAAATGGTTGGCGCTGGGGTACGAGGTGTAGCGGGGCACCGGCTGCGCATATTTTCGCAGCAGGTCGGCGACGACGGAGCGAGACGAGGCAAAGGGGGAGGCAGTGGCAACGTGGGACTCGCGGATCATCATGCCGGAATATACGCCCGCCCCGCCTCCCGTCCTCAGCGAGGGTTGGCGGGGATTGCGCATTTCTTGCGGCGGTATCGAGGGGAAGGCGGTGACACACGGACCGGAAGCCCGTAGCTGCGAACGCAAGTTCGCAGGCCGCCGGCGTGACAAAGAGCATTCGGCCTGCCGACTTGCGTCGGCAGCTACGGGACGAGGGAAAAGATCCGCGCTTCCCGCTCCACTCCAGCTATTTCAGACCGAGGCTGTTCCTCAGCCAGGCGTTGGCCGCGGCGCTTTCCTCGGGCACGGGCGAGTGGCCGGCCTCGAGCGCGAGCGTGAGGGTCTTTTGTGCGGTGATCACATTGTAGGCCGAATACATCGAGGTGGGCGGGCAGGTTTCGTCGTTGTAGCCCCAGGTGTAGTGACCGGGCACCTTGATCCGCCGGGCGAAATTCACCGCATCGTAGTAGGCCGTGGTCGCGATCTTTTCGGGGGTGGCGTTATCGCTCCGGCTGCCGTCCGCCTTCGGGGCGAACATGTGCGGCCAGCCGCCGGCGCGGCCGTGCAGGTAACCGGTGACATCGCTGTAGGCCGGGTAGTGTGCGGCCACGAACCGGACGCGCGGATCGAGCGCGGTGGTGACGATCGCAAGCAGCCCGCCCTGGCTGCCGCCGTTGACGGCGAGGGTTTTCCCGTCCCACTCGGGCTGCGAGGTGAGGAAGTTGTTCGCCTGCACGCAGCTCAGGAAAACGCGCCGGTAGTAATAGCGGTCGCGATTATCGAGATTGTAGGTCGGATAACCGTCGAGCGCGCCGGTGCGGAGCTGGTCGTAGAGTTCGCCGGGCAGGTTGACCGGGATGCCGTGGATGCCGATCTGCAAGGTGATCGCTCCCGCTGCCGGCGCGCCGCCGTACGGGCGCACACCGGCGCCGGGCACGTGCAGGATGGCCGGATACTTGCCGGCGGCTTTCGGCACGGAGAGCATGCCGTAGATGCGCGAATAATACTGCGGTCCCTGCGGCCCGACGGTGCGGAAGCTCACATGATAAACGTTGAAGGCGCCGGTGCTTTTTTCCGGCACGAGTTGCATCGTCGGATCGAGCGGCACCGTCCTGAGCTGGTCGAGCCCGGCCTGCCAGAACGCGTCAAAATCCTCCGGCTCGGTCTGGGTGGGCTTGATCTTTTCGGGTTCGTAACCGGCCGTGGCGAGCCCGCGATAGGTGCGGCCGCCGGCCTGCACGGTCACGATGCAGCGCAGGAAACCGGGTTCCGTCAGCGTGCCGCCGTCGATGACGAGCCCGGCGGCAGGAAGGGCGGCGGTTTTTGCCACGGAGGGAAACTTTTCCGGTCCGACCTGGTAGCTGACGACAATGCCCTCGAGCGGTTCGTTATCGGCCGTGACGTTGACGGTAAACCGGACCGGTTCGCCAATCCGGTAGGTCCAGTCGCGGTGGTCGGGCGCCACGCGCACCTGCACGGTGGCCACGCGGGCGGAGGCGTGGGCGGGCACAGGACCGACGACGAAGGCCGGATCGGCCGCCGGCCCGGCGGCGGATTCGGGTGCAGCCACCGGTTGCGCCGGCAAGGCGGCAAACAGTGTCGCGAGTGCGACAAGACCGAACAGGGAGAGAAGGCGCGGAAGGCGCAGCAGGGTTGGTTTCATTGGCGTGAAGCACAGCAACCCTGGAACGCCGGAAGCGGCGAAACAAGACCTCACTGCAACGTTCGCAGGTACGCTTCCAGCGTCCGCACGAACTCCTGGCGGCCCAGCCAGCGTGCCGGATCGTTGCGCGAGGAAGACGTGGTTTCGGAAGACACGCCCGCCTGCGCCCCGGGGTTGCCGTCAAGGCGGGCGGCCGAGGCCTTGAGCGGCCAGAGGGTGGCGGGGATGGCCACCGTTGCCCGGCGACGTTCGTTTTTGTCGAGCTGCTTCCACAGCCGCTCCTGATCGGACACCCGGGACAGGTCGGGCCGGAAATAACGGCCGGCCGGATCCAGTTCCAGGATATTGAAAAACACCTCGTCGCGATCCTTCGCGGACAGGTCCGTGCGGTCGAGGAGTCCGGCCAGCCGGCCCCACGCGCCGAGCTGGAACGGATCGATCTGCACCGCGCGCTGATAAAACTTCACCGCCTCCGTCGTCCGGCCCTGCTCCTCGCGCAGGATGCCCATCAGGAAAGCGAATTGCGGACGGCCGGGCTGGCGCCGCGAAAGTTTGTCAAACGTTTCCTCGGCGATCGCCTGCGTCGCCGGACCGCCGAACCAGCGGATACCCGGGGCGTCCACGAAGGGGCTGCCGAGGCGGTTGATGCTGTCCGCCATGAATTCGCAGGCGCGGCGAAACGCGGTGATCGCCTCGTCGTGCCGTCCCTGGCGCTCGAAGGCGAAGGTCGCCCGCCAGAGCGCGGCGCTGGCATTCGGGAAAAACTTCAGGGCCTCCTGGTAACGCTCCAGCCCCCGGGGCGTGAGGCCGGCCTGGCTCCACCGGTCGCCTTCGGCCGTGAGGCGGACGGCCTTCAGGACATTGGCAAAAAACTCCGCCGTCTCCAGGTCGCCCTTCTTTTTCAGGGCCTCGGAAACGAATTCGTACACGCGCATCCGGTCGGCGGGCGGACTGGCGTTGTCGGTCGGATCGACGCCGGCGGCGATCCGCAGCGTGGCCAGCGCCGCCTCGGTGTTGCCGAGCATCGTCTCGACCCGGGATTTCCAGATCAGCGGACGCGGCTCGTACCGGTCCTGCTGCACGAGCCGGTCGAGCAGCGACAGCGCGTCGATGCCCGCGATGTCGAGCCATATCCGGTAAGCGCCGTCGAAAGACGGGGTGGCGAAAATCTGGGCTTCGAGGATCTGGCGGGCGGCGGATTTGTCGCCGGTTTCCAGGAGCGCCCGCGCCGCGAGATAACCGGCAGGGGTATCGCCGGAGCGGATTCCGGAGCGTATCAGGTCGGCCAGATCGGCCGCGCCCCAGCCGGGGTTGTCGCGCAGGAGCGCAACGGCGTCGCTCCACTTTTCGAGGGCGACGAGCGCCGCGAGGTGGTCGGCAAGGAGCTGCTGCCGGGCGGCGGGGGACCAGGAGCCACCGGCGGCGGGATCGGCGACGATCGCCGTGATGGCGAGCGCCTCGGCCGGGCGATTCAGCGCCAGCAGGTGCCGGGCGAACGCGCCGGCGGCCTCCGGCCAGAGAGCCGGCTGGCTCGTCCGGCGCGCCTCGAGCAGGCCGCGGCCGGCCGCGAGGGTTTCATCAAAAAGGGCGGCATCGCCGCGCAGGTCGGCGATCTCCAGAAGCTGGCGGGCCACAAACGCCTGCTCGTCGCGGATGGCGGGCAACACCTGTTTTTCCGCGAGCAGCTTCCGGAGGCGGGCGATGCCGGCGTCGGGATTGGCGGCGGCGAGCTCGGCGGCGGCCAGGGATCGGGCGGCCCGGAAGCGGACCGCCGGCGTGCGTGCCCGGTCATCGGCGATCTCCTGCGCCAGCGAGGCGAAGGCGGACAGCCGGCCCAGATGTTGCGACAGCCGGAAAAAGGAATCCCAGGCCGCGCCCGAAGGCGCGCGCCGGGTCACGCCCTGGAGCACGAGCCAGAGTGTTTCCCCGCGGTTGCGACGGACGATCTCGTCACGGATTGCGTCAGGAATCGTCACCACCGCTGCCGGCGGCAGGCCGGCCACCAGGCCGAGCGCGGCGTCCACCCGGTTGGCGAGCACGAGGGCGCCCAGATAATAATTGCGGGCCAGCGCATAGCCGGCCTGTTGTTCGTTCCCTTCGCGGAAGCGGTCGGCCAGCGCCTCGAACAGGTCGGCCCCCTGGCTGTCGGCGGCCAGCAGCCATTGCGGAGCCTGCAAGGTGGCGATGTTGGCGAGCGCGAGCTTGCGGGCGAGCGCGGCGGTTTCCGCGCCGGCGCTGCGCAGGTCGAGCACCACGGGCAACCGCAACGCCCGGGTGAGGACGGCCTCCGCCGTGGCCGGCGTCAGCGAGGCCGCGATGTCGGGCGTCGGCACCAGCGGCGGCACGGAGGGCCGCTGGGAGGAACTCTCGATATCGGCCAGCACCTGGTTGAACCGCCGCACGCGATCGCGGGGGGAAAGTTCGGCCGCCGGGATGGCGGCGCGCTGCAGGGCTTGCAAGGCCGGGGCCGACGCGAGCGGCTCGCCGGAAAGTTTTTCGCCGATTTCGCGGGCAAGGGTCTCGCGGTCGCCGTTGAGCCAGGCCAGCAGCCAGACTCCGGCCTGGAGCCGGCGCTGTTGGTCCGAACCGGGGGTCGCGCGGGATTTTTCCTCGGCGAGGGTCTGCCAGAGCACCGGCCAGCGGACGGGCTCGGGGAGCGCATGCAGCAAGGCGTCGAATCCGGCAGAAATCCCGCCGCCCGCCGGCGCGGCCGGGATCGGAGCGCTCACATACTGTTCGAACTGTCTGGACCAGGGTGTGTTGCTGTCAACAGGTTGTGACCATGCCCCGCTGACAGGAAGCAGCGGAACGAGAAGAGCGATAACCAGGGGAACCCTTTTCATGAATCGGTTGAGGCAGAACGTGACGACTGAGCCCGCGGCCAACAAGGAGAAGTTTTGTCATTTGTTAAAACCCGTCAGCGACCGGTTTATTAAAAATTACATGAACAAAGGGATAAGGTGTCCGTATCCCGGGCCGTTTTGATCCCGCGCGAGGACGGGAAGGAATACGAAGGACATGTGTTTCAAATCTTCTCATTCTTTTCGGCCCTCGCGCAGGAATCTGAACCTCAAAACTGCAGCAGAGGGAACCGCATCACTGCCAAAATCGGGGGCTTTTTTAACCACGGATTTCACCGATTATCACGGATTCAAACCATGCCTTGCCGCTTCATTCTTATCCGTGAAAATCCGTGCAATCCGTGGTTCTGTTTTCAGTATCCTGTACGGCTGCAATTTTTTAAAAAAATGCTCCAGCGTCCTTGAGCAGTTTCAGCTTTCCGGGTCAATCAGCCGCGCGCGGCGACCCAGAAGCGGCATTCGTCGGAAAAGTTGCGGACGGCGCGGGTTTCCTTCGCCACCTCGCGGCGAAGCGCGTCCCAGGTGTGCCGCCAGCCGGTGGCTTTCAGGTCTTCGAGGATTTCCGCGCGGTCGGGCAGGTGCATGAAGGTGCGGCCGAGGTCGTCCTCGAAATAGCGGTCGCCGAACTCGCGCAGGATCGGGTCCTGCCGCCCCTCGAGCCAGCGTTTCAGTTCCAGCCGCCAGAGGAGTTGCTCGGCCGGCGAGTTGTCGCGGTCGTGCGTGGTGAACATCAGCGGCGCGTCCGGCCGGCAGACGGCGTGGAGCTGGCGCAGCGCCTTGCGGCGATTGCGGCGGCCGGGGATCTGCATGAGGCCGTTGAACATGAAAAACACGCCATCGAACGGCGCCCGCTCCTCCGCCAGCGGGTGCGCGGCGAGGTGGCGCGCGTCGGCATGGAAAAACGTGATGCGCGCCCGGCGTTCGTCGGCGAGCGACTGGGCCTGGGCGAGCAACTCCTCGGCGAAATCGAATGCCGTGAGCTTCCGGTAGCCGAGCGCCTGGAGCGCGATGCTCACCCGCCCGGCCCCGCAACCGGCTTCGAGCAGGCTGGCGGCGCGGTCCGGGAAAAACCGTTCGAAAAGCAGGCGTTCCGATTGCCAGAGCCCGAGTTCGTGCGCGGCCTTCGTGTAGTGGACGACCGCCCGCACGTCGTTAAAATCCTCGCGCACGATGGCGGAGGAGATTCTGGAGGGAGTGGTCGCGGAAGATGCAGATGCAGCGGAAGCCATCGGGACAGAAGCAAACCAAAGGCCGGAGCCCTTTCCGTTTCAACCCTCAACACCTCTCTGCCAGCGTAGCCGACCAAGGTGTCCTGCTACGGCTGCTTCCGCGGAATCAGGCGGAAGGTTTCCGTGATGTCCCTCTGGCTGCCTTCATAAGTCGGCGTGCGTAGGGGTTCGTAGCCGTCCGCTTCGAGGAGAAAAATCCATTTCTCCCCAAGCCAGCCGTTCTGCCATGTCACGCGTCCTCCGTCATGGGTTTTGGCCGAACGCCGGTCCCAGGATGGCTCGCGATCGTCCCACACCTGCCCCGGAACAAGCTTTACCTTCAAAACAGGCTGCCCCGTTTTTGCGTCCACCACGGCACAATCGAGACGCAGCGCCGGTTTCATGATAAAAGTCTGTTCTTCCGGTTTTGCCGTAAGCATGACGTTGGTCAAAATCTCCTGATTCCGGCATCCACCGAATACAAACTCGACTTCGTCATCGGGCGCGCCTCTCCATATGAAACGACCTTCAGCATCGGTCTGTGTGCTGTAGTCCAAAACGTGCCTCTTGCCCCGCCATGTTTCCGGATGCACGTCGAGCCCCGCCCTCGGTTTGCCATCTTCACCGACCACGCGACCCTTCACTACATTTCCCGGCTCCAGCCTGACGTGTACCGGAGTTTCGGAGGGAATCGAAATTTCCACCATGACCGGTTTGTGAAGCGGTTCGTCCACAATGATCCGTCCTGTGCCATGCGGAAGCTGTCCGAAAGAGAACTCACCTTGCTGTCCGGCTTTGACCGTTCCCCGATTCACCGTGCCCCGTGTATCGACATCTTCAGTAAACAACGTGACGCTGGCACCTTTGGCCGGTTCTCCTTGCGCGTCCAGAACTCTTCCGTTCACTACGACTTCCGGCCGGAGGTGAATAACGCTGCTGCCGTCGCGCAGGCTTTCGTAGGGTTGGCCGGTGAGCATCCGGACGGCCGTCCCGGACAACGCACTTGTCTGCCGATAACCGGAAGCAATGACGATCAAGCCCAACCCCATAAGATTTTCGGGAAAACCTTCCGCTTTCCAACGGCCGGCGGCATCGGTTTTCACGGCGATATCGCTCAGGTCAAAGCGGTCACGGTAAACAGGCATGGGACCTGAACCACCGTTCCAGAGCCAGATTTTCACTTCGGCTCCCGCCACCGGTTTGTCGTCCGGATCCAGGACACGGCCCGCAATCGGAGAGGCCGGCCAGAGGTGTGCTACGTAGATTTCGGGCAACTGAAGCGGATCTCCGGTTTTCGTCCACTCGACGACCTGCGGAGCATATCCCGGAGCCTTCATCTTTACGTTCAGAGCGATGATTTCGGGTCCCGTCTTACCCGGCAGGGAAATGACGACACGTCCGCGAACATCGGGTGCCATTTCACCGATCTCATGCCAACGGTCATCATGATAGATTCTGGCCGTAACACTTCCTGTCGCTACGGACCGACCGGTTACGGCATCCTCGTAGCGGATTTCGATCCGCCCGTGACGCACCGCCGTGCCTCCCTTCGCCACGAATTCCGATTCACGCGAGCGAAAAGGCGTCACAATATCCGCCGGCAGTTCCGACAACACCTCCAGTTGCGTCACATGGAACGCCTCGGTTCCGATCTCCGTTTCCGTCGGGAAAACCGTCCTCCACCGTTTCGGATAGATTACGCCTGACGCTGTGCGTCCCGTCTCCTCAAGTATCCAGCGCCTCGGGATCGTTCCTCTCTCATTCCAGGCCGAGAAGGACTCATAATAGCACAGGATATCCGCTTGTTGTGGATCCAGGCGAAAAATCGTCTGCTGCGTCAGCTTTCCGGTCTCTTTTGCCTCATATATGTTTTGCTGAAGCTCTGTCACCATTCGTCCTTCGTATTCCACTTCGACGAGTGACTTGCCGAGCGGATATCCCCAGTCCAGCAAGCGCCGGACCAAGCGCAATAGCTCCTGCGTTTCCGCTATCCCCAGATAACGTTCAAGCCCTCCCGGACCGGATTTTGTAAACTGATCGGAAGGCATCAGGGCATCATCGTACGTGTAGCTGTTTTCACCATTGTTGATGCTTGTCCGGTCCCAGGCATCGAAGGGTCTGGTGCTGTTAACGAAGAGCGGGATGTACGGCCGAAATTCCGCGCGGTGAACCCCCGTCCACTCATCCACCCACGCTTCCATTTTCTCCGGAATCGGCGAGCGCGTGACGGTGCCATCGGGCGCGAGGCGCGAAGGTTCCTTCTCCAGCCTGAAATGCAGATACCGCAGCGCCGTCAGCCGGCGCGTAGTGTTATCAAAAATACGTTGCAGGGTCGCCCGTTCTTCGGCGCTCATCCGTTTTGCCGGCGACGATTTCACGCGTACATTGGCAGAGCTTTTTTCCCCGGTCGCCACACCGACATACGTCGACGCGATCACGCCCGCCCCGACGGCCAGCAGCACGATGAAACCTGCGGCGAGCTTCCCGACGCGGCCGCGCCAGGGATTGGCCGCGAGCAGAGCCCGGATGCGTTTTTCGAGCGCAGTGCGGCCAACCATCGACACCCCTCCGGCCGGCGCGCCACGGGCGCCCGCGCCGGCCACCCGCGCAATCTCGACCAGCGAGCGCGCGTAGGCCGCCACCCCGGTTTCATGCAACACCGCCACATCGTCCGCTGCCGCCTCGGCCTCCGCTCCCATGCGGCGCGCAGCCCACGCCACGAGCGGCTGCCACCAGAGTGCGCAGGCGATGAGGCGCCCGGCAAGTTGCCAGAGCGGATCGCGCCGCTGCCAGTGCGCGAGTTCGTGCAGGAAGACGGCGCGGAGTTTTTCGCCGCTCCATCCACGGGCTGTTTCCGGCAGATAAATCACGGGCACAAAAAATCCGACGAGCAACGGCGAAGGCACGCGTGGCGTCAGGCGGATGCGCAGGCGTCTGCCGGTGCGGAGTGACGCGGCGACACGGCGGGCGGCGCCGGCAAGCCCGTCGTCAGCCGGACCCGACGAGCGTCGCAACCACCAGCGACCGGCGGCCACGCGAAGCAAGGTCACGGCCGCAAAGAGTCCGGCGCCGAAGCCCCACACGCGAGGCAACCCGCGTTCGATCTGCCGCCAGGGCGCGAGTCGCATATCGTCAGCCGATAACCGCGGCCGGTCGGCTTTTTCCCACGGCGGGCGAACGACCGGAGAGGCGCGTTCCTCCGCACGAAACTGCTCCTGCTTTTCATTTTCCAGCCGGTTGATTTCTTCGATGGACGGCACCCACCGAAATGCGACCGCCCGCTCGCGGGTCGCCTGTGCCTGGGCCGGCGTAGCCACCACCGCGGGCAAGGCTCGGCGAACGCGCTGCACGGCGGCGGGCCCGAATTCCATGAGCAACAGCCCGGCGCAGGCGAGCAGGGTGCAGCGCCAGACCCAGCACCGGGCGCGGGCCGACCGCCGGCGCAAGGCGGAGGCGACGAGCCATCCGGAAAGAACGATCAGGCTGCTCTTCAGCGCGCAGAGAACAAAAAGCGCCGTTGCCGGGTACTGCGTACTGAAAAACGCAAATCCGGAGACGAGCGGGTTCATGTCTCTTCCCTTTCGTCTTCCTTTGCGGACGGCACTTCCCGCGCGCTCTCGATCAGCCGGATGAGACGGTCCGCCTCATCGGCGGAAAGCTTCAGGTTTTTCTGGCCGAGAAGCGCACAGGCAGCGGCCCCGGCGGAATCGCCAAAAAAGTTGCGGACAATGGCCCGCAGGGCGCCCTTGCGGGCGGCGGCGGGAGCGACGGAGGGCGCATACCAGTCCCGTCCGTCGAGCGGGGTTTTGCGGAGGACGCCCTTTTGCGTGAGAATGCGCAGGATGGACCGCACGGCGGAATAAGTGGGCGGATCGGGAAGCTCGCGCTCGATGTCCCGCGCGGTGGCGCGACCCAGCCGGATGACGATTTCGACGACCTGACGCTCGCGCATGCTCAGGTCATCGGGAAGGGACGGGGTGCTCATGACTCCTGTTGAAATATCAACAGAAGCGGACCGTCAAGGCATATGTTGATATTTCAGCACAACAGGGGTTGCGCCCCCCTGCCCTGCACTGCTACCTTCCGAAGACCGCGCCCCGTTCGCGCAGCGCGTGCAGCCGGAGTTCGAGCCGGTCGCCGTGGCGGCGGAGGCGCATGGGGGCGCCGAAGGCTTTTCCCAGCACGGCACTTGTCAGCGTTTTTTCCCGCAAGCCGGCGGCCACCGCCCTGCCCTCGCGGAGCACGAGCGCGTGCGTGAACGCCGGCGTGATCTCCTCCACGTGATGCGTCACGAGCACGAGCGCAGGGCCGCCGCGGCGGCGGGCGAGCGTTTCGACAAACTGCAAAAACTGCTCGCGCGCCACCGGATCGAGGCCCGAGCACGGTTCGTCGAGAATGAGCAGGCGCGGGTTGGCCATCAGGGCGCGGGCGATGAGCACGCGCTGGCGCTCGCCTTGCGAAAGGTACGTCCACGGACGGTCGGCCAGCGCCGCGCCGCCGGCAAATTTCAGCCAGCGCAGGCCGTCGCGGCGGTCGGCGGCGGTGGTTTTTACCCAGAGATCGAGCTGCGCATAGCGCCCGCTGATGACGGTTTCGAGCGCGGGCTCGGCGGCCGGGACGGCGGCCTGGAGCGCGCTGGTGACGATGCCCACCTGGAGCCGCAGATCGCGCCAGTCGCTCTCGCCGTAGCGGTGGCCGAGCAGCGTGAGTTCGCCGGTGGTCGGCGAGAGGTAGCCGGTGAGCGATTTGAGGAGCGAGGTCTTGCCGCAACCGTTGGGCCCCATGATGACCCAGTGCTCGCCGCGCTGCACGCTCCAGTCGATGCCGCCGAGAATGATTTTCCGGTCGCGGACGACGCCGAGACTGGCGACGGAAAGGAGCGGCGCGGCGGATTTGCGGGTGCGTGGACGTCGGACGGTGCGGATGCGTGTGCCCATGGGAAAAAGGGAGAACGTTAACGATCCCGGCCGGCGGTGCAAAGCAAAGGAGCGGCGGCAGGAACGCGGCGGGGTAACCGGAAGTGATTTCGGCGGGGAGGGCTGGCATGTGGCACGGCCATCCTGGCCGTGGACGGAGCGAAGCGCCGCCCCGCCCCTGTCGTCGGCCCCGGAACACGGGCTGGGAAGCCCGTGTTACTTCATGGGCAGGATGCCCATGCCACGTTGCGTTACGGGCGGGACGCCCGCGCCACTTTTTCTGCCAGATCTGCCGCTCCGGTTACCTGACGGCGCGGATCGCCAGCCAGAGGATGCCGAGTCCGCAAACGAGGCTGAGCGCGACATAGAGCACGGCCACGCCGGCCTCGCCGCGGCGCAGGAGGAGCACCGTTTCCAGCCCGAACGACGAGAAGGTCGTGAATCCGCCGATCACGCCGGTGAAGAGCAGCAGGCGCAGGTGGGGCGTGAGGATGGGCCAGCGCTCCGCCGCCGCCCAGAGCGCACCGATCACGAGGCAGCCGATGAGGTTGACCAGAAAGGTGCCGAGCGGGAAGCGCCAGCCGGGCGTGCGGCCGGATGCATACGCCGAAAGAAGAAACCGCGCCACGCTGCCGAGACCGCCGCCAAAAGCCACGAGTGCGATCTGTTGCCAGGTGATGGACAGGGAGGATGGCATGAGAGGGGGGCGCCGGGATCACCCGGCGCGCAGTTGCAAGGTTTTTATGTGGTCGCAGCCGGGAATCGCCCGGATTTTTTTCAGGACGCTGTCGCGGTGCAGGAAGAGTTCGTTGCGCACGATGGCATGCGAGGTGAGGACGAGGAGGCGCCCGCGCGGATCGATCTCCACGGGATGCGAGTAGGCGGCGTTGGCCCCGCCGACGAGTTCGGCCCAGCGTTCGCGCAGCGTGTGCTCGGGCGAATCGCGACCGATGTGATATTTGACGAGCAGCGGTTCGAGCAGCTCGGCGAGGTTTTTTGTCGGGCGCCTGACCTGCCGCAGCGGCTCCCCGAACGGCAGCCGGCGCAGGTCGGCGACGAGCGCTTCGGCCGCCTTGCTGAACGGACGTGGTTCGGGCGGCGTGCGGTTCATTCGTGCTTCAGTTCGCGCGTCATCAGCGCGGTCAGCGCCTCGACCGGCGGGAGGTCCTGGTAGAGGATGCGGTAGACTTCGGTGAGAATCGGGGCATCGATGCCGCGCTCCTGGCAGAGTTCGTAAAAACTCTCCGTCGTCCGGTAGCCCTCGACCACGGATTTGCTGGCGGCAATGAGGTCGGCGGCCCGCTTTCCTTCGCCGAGGTGCTGGCCGAAGGTGCGGTTGCGGCTCCAGGCGCCGGTACAGGTGGCGACGAGGTCGCCGAAGCCGCCGAGCCCGTAAAACGTTTCCTGCCGCGCGCCGAGCGCGACGCCCACGCGCACCATTTCGGTGAGGGCGCGGGTGAGCAGGGCAGCCTTGGCGTTGTCGCCGAGCTTCAGTCCGTCGCAGCAGCCGGCGGCGATGGCGTAGATGTTTTTCAGGCAACCGCCGAATTCCGCTCCGGCCACGTCGCTGCCGAGGTACACGCGCAAGGTCGGCCCGCTGATCGCGGCCTGCACGGTGGCGAGGTAACCGGAGGCGGCCGCCGCCGAAGCATCGGGAACGGGCGCGGCGGCGAGGACCATCGCGGCGGGTTTGCCGCGGGCGACTCCGGCGGCGTTGGTGGGGCCGGTGAGACTGGCGGCGAGGTAGCCGGGCAACGCGGCCTGGATGACCTCGCTCGGGCGGAGGTGGGTGGAAAGTTCGAGCCCCTTGGCGAGGCTGATGACGAGGCGCAGTTGCGTGGCGAGGCCGGAGGCGGCGCGGATGTTTCCGCAGGTCTGGCGCAGGGATTGCGAGGGGCACGCGAGGATGACGACTTCGGCCTCCATGAGCACGGGCGCGAGTTCATGGCCGATCTGCAGGCTGGGCGGCAGCGGGATGCCGGGCAGGTAATCGGCGTTTTCGTGCGAGGAGGCGAGCGCGAGCGCCTGCTCGAAACGCCGGGGCACGAGTGTCACCGTGTGGTCGAGTCGCGAGAGATGGATGGCAAACGCGGTGCCCCAGGCACCCGCCCCGATGACGGCAAAATTCATGAGGGTGGTTCTGAAAATTCAGTTTTTGAACAGAAGGAAACAAAGAGAACGAAGATGAAACAAAGAAGACTTTTTATGAAAAAATAAAAATCATTTATCATGAACAGGTTGGACAGAAGAGACAGAGATGCGCCCTTGGTTGCTCTTGGTTCTCTTTGTTGCCTTCTGTTCAATTTTCAGAAGTTCCCATGAGGCGTTCACGCCCACTCGGGCGGGTTTTGCAGGTGGGGCTTGAGGACGCCGATGCAGGGGAGGTTGCGGTAGCGTTCGGCGAAATCGAGGCCGTAGCCGACCACAAACTTGTCGGGGATCTGGAAGCCGACGAAATCGGCCTCGAACTCGACCTCGCGGCGGCCGCGCTTGTCGAGCAGCACGCAGGTGCGCACGCTGGCGGGCTCGAGCTTGCGTATCATGTTGGCCACGACGGAGAGCGTCTTGCCGGTGTCGAGGATGTCGTCGATCAGCAGCACGTGGCGGTTGGCGATGTCGAGGCTGAGGTTGCCGAGGATGCGGGGCTTGCCGAGCGAACGCGTCTCGTTGCGGTAGCTGGAAATGCGCACGCAGTCGAGACGCACGGGGTTGGGGATGTGGCGGAGCAGGTCGGCGGTGAAGAAGATGGCGCCGTTGATCAGGGCCACGACGGTGATCTCTTCGTCGCCGTAGAGGGCGCAGATCTCCGCGCCGAGCTTGCGCAGGCGTTTTTTGATTTCGCTCTCTGGGACGAGCACCGACTCGAGGTCGGCATGCACGGCGGAAGCATCGGTTGATAACGCGGATTTGCGGGTAGCGGCGGCGACAGTCATGTGGCGTGTAAAACCGGCAGGCTGGAAACGGCGCGCCCCGGGCGCAAGTGCCGATCCGCGGACAAATCGCAACTATCACGGGGCGGCCTGTTTTCCGGCTTGGTTTCCCGGGCCGCCCGGGGAAAACTTTGCCGCATTCTTCATGACAATCCTTCTCGGAGTTAACATCGATCACGCCGCCACGCTGCGGCAAGCGCGCTACCGGGGTTACGAGCGGACGGCCGGCGGGCCGGTGGAGCCCGATCCGGTCGCCCTCGCCTCGCTGGCCGAGCAGGCGGGCGCCGACGGCATCACCATCCATGTGCGCGAGGACCGCCGCCACATCCAGGAACGCGACGCATGGCGCCTGCGCGAGGTCGCGCAGACCCGCATCAACCTGGAAATGGCCTGCACCCCGGCGATGATCGACTTCGCGCTCGAGCTGAAGCCGGATTCGGTCTGCGTGGTGCCGGAAAACCGCGAGGAAATCTCGACCGAGGGCGGGCTTGACGTCGCCGGCAACCGCGACCGGGTGCGCGCCTGCGTGGAGGCGATGAACGCCGCCGGCATCACGACCAGCCTGTTCATCGATCCGGAGGCAGCGCAGATCGAGGCCGCCGCCGCTGTCGGCGCGCCGTGGGTGGAGTTGCACACCGGTTCCTGGGCCAACGCGTATCACTCGCCGCGCCGCGCCGGCGAACTGGCCCGGCTCATCGACGGCGCCGGCCGCGCCCGCTCCGCCGGCCTCGTGGTCAATGCCGGGCACGGCATCAACTACGTCAATGTCGCCGAAATCCGCACCGTGCCGCACCTGCACGAGCTCAATATCGGCCACAGCATCCTTTCCCGCGCGCTTTTCGGCGGCATCGCCGAGGCCGTCCGCGAGATGAAGGCGCGGATGAACGGCTGATTTTCAGGCCCACGAAACACACGAAATGACACGAAAGAAAAACCTCCATCCGGATTTCCGGAAACAGGGCGTCTGTATGTATTCACTCTGCTTTTTCGTGTCATTTCGTGTGTTTCGTGGGCACCTTCTCCGGTCATGAACATCGAAATCCCCACCGGCGGCATCCTGATCGGGCTCGGTTGCGACATCATCGAGGTCGAGCGCATTCGCGGCGTTCTGGTGCGGCAGGGCGACCGGTTTCTCGACCGCGTCTTTACCGACGAGGAGCGCACCTACTGCTTCGGGATGAAATATCCGCACAAGCACCTCGCGGCCCGTTTTGCCGCGAAGGAAGCGGTGTCGAAGTGCTTCCGCACCGGGATCGGCGCGGAGCTCGGGTGGAAATCGGTCTCGGTCTGGCACGGTCCGCGTCACGATCCCCATGTGCGGCTCGATGAAAAAGGCGAGGCCCTGCTCCGCCATATCGGCGGCACGCAGGTGCTCGTGTCGCTCTCGCACACGGATACCGCGGCGATGGCCGTGGCCGCGATCGTGAAGGCCGTGTAGCGCGGGGAGCGCGCATTTCGCGGCAAAGAATGGGCGCGGCTTGCTTCGCGGTTGCGAACCGGGGATCGACCCGGTTCCTGCATCCGGTCAACATACCGGCAAATTTCCGGAACCGAACCGTCCGCACCGCCTGCCATGCTTCACGTCATCGACCACCCGCTCGCCCATCACGCCATCACGCATCTGCGCGACAGGACGACCAAGCCCGCGACCTTCCGCGTGCTCAGCCATCATATCTCGACCTTGCTCACCCTGGAAGCGACGCGCGACCTCGGCACCCGGACGATCAGCGTCGAGACGCCGCTGGAAACCACCACCGGGCAGGTGCTCGGGCAGCCGCTGGTCGTGGTGCCGATCCTGCGCGCCGGGCTGAGCATGGTGGAGCCGGTCGCCAACCTGTTCCCCGACGTGAGCGTGGGTTACATCGGCATCGAGCGCGACCCGGTCACGCACTTCGCCCGCAGTTATTATTGCAAGCTGCCGCCGCTCGCCGGAGCGCGGGTGTTGCTGGTCGATCCGATGCTGGCCAGCGGCGGCTCGGCCGTGATGGCCCTGGATGTCATCAAGCAAAACGGCGCGACGGACATCCGCATGCTCAATGTCGTGGCCGCGCCCGAGGGCGTGGAGGCCGTGCACGCCGCGCATCCTGACGTGAAAATTTTTGCCGGGGCGCTCGACCGGTGCCTCAACGCCAGCAAGTACATCCTTCCCGGCCTCGGCGATTTCGGCGACCGGCTTTACGGGACGTGACCCGGGCGACGGCTACGCCGGCTGCTGCTGCGAGATGCAGTGCAGCGTGCCGAGGCCCCAGATGAGGTGATAGCAGTCGATCGGCACCACTTCGCGATCCGGGAAACAGGAGGCGATGATCTGGCATGCCTCGCGGTCGCGCTTGTTCTGGCGAAAGGTCGGGACGAGGACGGCGCCGTTGATGATGAGGAAATTCGCGTAACTCGCCGGCACCCGCTGCCGCTGGAAACCGAAGGGGCGCGGCATGGGCAGCTCCACGATATCGAACTTGCCGCCGGCCGGCGTGCGGAACGATTTCAGGCGTTCGAGGTTTTCCGCGAGGATGGCGTGATTCTTGTCATGCGTGGCGGGTTCGACGCAGGTGATGAAACCGTCGGGCTTGTAAAACCGCGTCATGTCGTCGATGTGCCCGTCGGTGTCGTCCCCGACGATGCCGTCGCCGACCCAGAGGATTTGCGTGACGCCGAGGTAATCGCGGAGGTTTTGTTCGATCTGCTCCTTCGTGAGGTGCGGGTTGCGGTTTTTGTTGAGCAGGCATTGCTCGCTGGTGAGGAGCAGGCCTTCGCCGTTGACGTCGATCGAGCCGCCTTCGAGCACCATGTCGTTTTTCTCGAAACGGCGCAGGCCGAGCGCCCGGCCGATGCTGGGCGGGATTTCGTTGTCGAGATCGTAGGGCGGGTACTTGTCGCCCCAGGCATTGTAGGCCCAGTCGGTGAGCGCTACCTCGCCGGTCTGCGTGTGTTTCACGAAGATCGGGCCGTGATCGCGGCACCAGGCGTCGTTGGTCGGATGATCGTAAAAGGTGACGCGCGCCATGTCGGCGCCGGCCTTGGCGCAGAGTTTCGCGGCGCGGGCCTGGAGGCGGGCGGCGCAGTTGATCCGCACTTCCTCGCGCTGGCTGATCGCGGTGACGATACGGCTGAACAGGTAGGGAACCGGCCGGAACTTGCCGGGCCAGGACTCGTATTTGTGCGGCCATGACAACCAGACGGCGGTCTGCGGCGCCCACTCGGCCGGCATGCGGAAGCCGAGCGCGGCGGGCGTGCCGGTCCCCGGGGCGGCGGGATGTCCGGCGGCGGAGTCGGCGGGCGCGGCTTTTTTCTGGGCGGTTTTGGTGGATTTCGCGGAAGTTGTCACCGGAGGGAAGAGGGAGAGTGTTTGATCGGACGGATCTTCGGTTTCCGAAAATTACAGGGCGGTTCAGGAATCGATGAAGCGTTGCGTGAGTTGTCCGTAAGCGTCGATGCGGCGGTCGCGGAAAAACGGCCAGTGGGTGCGGGTCACGTCCACCTTGCCGAGTTCGACCGGGACGAGAAGGATCTCCTCCTTGTCGACGCTCGCCTTGGCGAGGATCTGGCCGCTGGTGCCGGCGACGAAGCTCTGGCCCCAGAATTCGATGCCGTCGCCGCCCACGCCCTTGATGACTTCGCGGCCGATGCGGTTGATCGAGGCCACGTAGCAGCCGTTGGCGACGGCGTGCGAGCGCTGGATCGTTTCCCACGCGCCGTGCTGGTTGACGCCGTATTCGGCTTTCTCGGACGGATGCCAGCCGATGGCGGTCGGATAAAAAAGGATCTCGGCGCCCTGGAGCGCGGTGAGACGCGCGCCTTCGGGATACCACTGGTCCCAGCAGATGAGGACGCCGATCTTGCCGTACCGGGTTTGCCAGGCGCGAAAGCCGGTGTCGCCGGGCGTGAAATAGAACTTTTCGTAGAAGAGCGGATCGTCCGGGATGTGCATCTTGCGGTAGATGCCGAGGAGCGAGCCATCCGCGTCGATGATGGCGGCCGTGTTGTGGTAGAGGCCGCTGGCGCGTTTTTCGAAGAGCGAGGCAACGATGACGACCTTGTATTTTCTGGCGATTTTCCGGAACGCCTCCGTGGTCGGTCCGGGGATGGGCTCGGCAAGATCGAAGAACTTGTGATCCTCGCTCTGGCAGAAGTACTGCGAACGGAAAAGCTCCTGGGTGCAGATGATCTGCGCGCCCTGTTTCGCCGCCTTTTCGGTGAGAGCGAGGGTTTTTTTGAGATTGGCCTTCGGGTCGGCGGCGCAGGCGTGCTGGAGGAGTCCGAGAGTGACGTTCATGGTGGTCAGGATGAGAGCTATGCGAGTTATGGGAGAGAGGGGAGTTATGGGAAGCGGGAGTCGCGCATGAGATGAGGCGGGCAGGAATGCATCATAACTCTCATCGCCCCCATGTCTCCCATAGCTCCCATACTCGATCTTTCAGTACACGACCTTGTTGAGCGGGTACTCGACGATGCCTTCGCCGCCGAGGGCCTTGAGTTGCGGGATGATCTCGCGGGCGACGCTTTCGTCGATGATCGTCTCGAGCGCGATCCAGTCGGGATTGCTCAGCGGGGAGATCGTCGGGTTGCGCAGCGAGGGGAGCTGCCTGATCATGGCGTCGAGGGCGCTTTTCGGGAGGTTGAGTTTGAGCCCGACCTTGCTGCCGGCCTCGAGCGCGCCGCGCAGGAGAAGGGCGATGGTCTCGATCTTCTTGCGCTTGGCGGGATTGGCCCAGGACGCCTTGTTGGCGATGAATTTGGTGTTGGTGGTGAGGAGCGTGTCGATGATGCGCAGCTTGTTGGCGCGCAGCGAGGAGCCGGTCTCGGTGATGTCCACGATGGCATCGACGAGATCGGGCACTTTCACCTCGGTGGCGCCCCAGGAAAATTCGACCTGCACGGGGATGTTTTTCGCCGCGAAGTAACGTTTCACGGTGCCGACGAGTTCGGTGGCCACGCGTTTGCCGGCGAGGTCCTCGGGTTTTTGCAGGGAGGAGGCTTCGGGCACGCAGAGCACCCAGCGCGACTTGAGCGTGGAGGCGCGGCTGTAGACCAGATCGCACACCTCGACGACGTCGGATTCGTTTTCCTGCACCCAGTCCCAGCCGGTGAGGCCGCAGTCAAAAAAGCCGTGCTCGACGTAGCGGCTGACCTCCTGGGCGCGGATGAAACGGCCATCCAGCTCGGGGTCGTCGATGGACGGCTTGTAGGAGCGCGAACTGGTCGTGATCTTCCAGCCGGCTTTGGCAAAGAGCGTTTTTGTCGATTCCTCGAGACTGCCCTTGGGCAGGCCGAGCATCAGGAGTGGAACTTGGGCAGACACGCCCGCCAAGGGAGCAGCGGCGGCGGACGCGTTCAAGTCTCTTTATTGTGCGATTCTTGTCCGGTTTCATGCGTCATCCGGCTGACCGGCGCGGGGTTTCGGCGGGAAGATGCCGGGAGACGGGCCGCCGCCGGACGCCGTTTTTTTTCGTCCCGACGAGGGACGCGTGAAGGGCAAACAATTTACATATCGACAGCGCAGGCCGGGGTCCGCGATATATCCGCTCATCCTGCTCAACTCCTCCGAATGACTGTTAACTGGTATTTGCTCGTTGGCGGCCTTGTCGCTGCCTTTATCCCCGCGCGCCTCTTCATTTCTCCGGATTCCCGGCCTCTGGAATTGCTCCAGATCCGGGCCATGCGCATCGACAAAAGCCGGCGACGGCGGCGCTGGTGGAAGGCGCGCCAGATCTGGCTCGAACCGCTCCGCGGAGCGGCGGCGGCCTTCTGCCTGCGCGCAGCGCTGACTCCCGCTCCCGGGTCCGGACGCGGCATGCACCTGCTGGTCATCCTCATCGTGCTGGCGATCCTCGTCGTCTCCGTCACCCTGCAAACCCTCGGCGGAAAACCGGGGGCAAGCCGCTATGGCGACGATGACGACAACGACGGCAAAGAGCGCGAGAGCGATGCCGCCGCCGGAAGCAGGGGCAGCCGGTCCTCGCGGCGCCGCCGCAATCCCGACGTCACGCCGCAGAGCCTCGCGGCCGCCCGGGAAAACCGGCCGCTGACGGCTCCGCTGCTTTTCCTCGCCGGCATGGCGCTGGGGCTGCCCGTTACCTGGCCGATCGGCAACGGCGCGGTTTTTTTCGTGGGAAGCGCGGCGATCGTGATCGGGATTTTTGCGCTCAAGGCATTCCATTACTGGGGCATGGCCTGCCTGGCGGGCGGCGTCGTCGCCATGGTCATCGGCTATGTCGTCATGGGGAAAAGTCTCTACGTGCCGGGCCTCGCCTTGCTGATCATGGAACCGGCGCTGCTCGCGTGGTATTTCCACCGCGGACTCGTCATGCCGGTGCGGATCTGACGACGCGCGACGGGGTGCGCGGCATTCCCGCCACTGCTTCTGGTGTTGAATAACCGCGCCCCGCGCCCCTGACTCTCGCCTTTTCCCGAATGCCTGCCGTTTCTTCCTCCGACCGGATCGATTCCGCGACGCCGCCTCCCGCGATGCCGCCGCCGCCCGCCCATGTGGCCATCATCATGGATGGCAATGGTCGCTGGGCTCGCCAGCGCGGACTTCCCCGGATCGAGGGTCACCGCCGCGGGGTCGAGGCCGTCCGCGCCGCCATCGAAGGCGCCCGCGAGCAGGGCATCCGTTACCTCACGCTCTACGCCTTCTCCGCCGAAAACTGGAAACGTCCCCAGGATGAAGTCGGCGCGCTCATGGGCCTGCTCGAGCTTTTTCTCAAACGGGAAACCTCCACCCTGATCAAGAACCGCATCCGGCTCCGCACCATCGGCCAGACCGCCGCCCTGCCTCCCGTCGTCCGGAGCGAACTGGCGGCCGCCATCGCGGCCACCGCCGCGTTCACCGAACACACCCTGATCCTCGCGCTCAACTACGGCTCCCGCACCGAAATCCTCGACGCCGCCCGCTCGCTCGCCGCCGATGCCGCCGCCGGCCGCCTCGCGCCCGACGCCATCACCTGGGAAACCCTCGCCGCCCGCCTCTACACCGCCGGCCTCCCCGACCCCGACCTCGTCATCCGCACGTCCGGCGAGACGCGCATCAGCAATTTCCTGCTCCTCCAGGCCGCCTACGCCGAATTCGTTTTCATGCCCGTCCTCTGGCCCGACTTCCGGAAGGAAGACCTCGCGACCGCCATCGCCGAGTATTATCGCCGCGAACGCCGTTTTGGCGGCACCGGCATCGCCGATTCCAAATCCTGAAATACCAAACCCGCTCCCGTGGCCAAACGCACTTTCAGCACCCTTTCCCTCTGGTTGATCATTCTCGGCACGCTCTGGTTTTTCGGCACGCGCGGCGCCGCCGTCCTCGCGATTGTCGTGAGTGTCTTCACGCAACTCGAACTCTACCGGATGCTCCGCCGGATGGGGCACCGGCCGTTTGTCCGGCTCGGGCTCGTGTCTGGCGCACTCGTCGTCATCTCGCCAGTGCTTCCGGCTTTCGGCCTTCCGCCTTCGGCCTTCAGTCTTTCCGTTCTCGCTCCCGCCAACCTCCTCGCGCTCTCCGCCATCGCCTCCGCCCTGCTTCTCCTCGGGCGCCGCACGCCGGAAAACCGCGTCGAGTCGCTCGGCTGGACGCTCTTCGGCATCGTTTACGTGCCGTTCCTGTTGCAGTTTCTCGTGCAGATCCTCCTCATCGCGCAACCGCACGCCTCCACCGGCCTCGTCCTCGGCCTCTGGGTGATCGCCACTTCCAAGTTCTGCGATGTCGGCGCGCTCCTCACCGGCATGGCTTTCGGCAAACACAGGATGGCGCCCGTCATCAGCCCGAAAAAAACCTGGGAAGGCGCGGCCGGCGGCGTCGTCACCTCGGCCCTCGTCGGCGCGGGCATCGCGTATTTTTGCCGCCAGTGGCTGCCTGTCACGTTCACGCCGCTCCTCGCCGCGGCCATGGCGGCGCCGGTCGCCCTCCTCGGCATCGTCTCCGATCTCGTGGAATCGATCATCAAGCGCCGCGCCGACACCAAGGACTCCGGCGCGACCATCCCCGGAATCGGAGGCATGTTCGACCTTTCCGACAGCCTGCTGCTCACCTCGCCCGCCGCCTTCATCCTGTTTTCCCTCTTCCTCTGATGCCGTGCATCCGTATCCCCTTTTTCGCGGCCCCTGCGTCCGCGGCCATCGCGGTTAACCCACAATGAAACGCGTCGTCCTCCTCGGTGCCACCGGCTCGGTCGGTGAAAACACGCTCGCCGTCCTGCGCGCCCATCCCGACAAGCTCCGCCTCGTCGGGGCCGGCGCCTGCCGCAGCGCGGAAAAACTCGCCGCCATCGTCCGCGAGTTTCACGTTCCGCACGCGGCGTTGTCCGACACCGCCGCCGCCAGCCAGGCCCGCGCCGCCGGCCTCTTTCCCTCCGGCGCCACGTCGCTCCACGCCGGCCCCGATGCGCTCGCGCACCTCGCCACGTTGCCCGAGGCTGACATCGTTCTCGTGGCCGTCGTCGGCACCGCCGGCCTCGCCCCCGCCCTCGCCGCCCTCGCCGCCGGCAAGGATCTCGCTCTCGCCTCCAAGGAAATCCTCGTCCTCGCCGGCCCCTTCGTCCTCGCCGCCGCCCGCGCCAGCGGCGCCCGGCTGCTCCCGGTGGACAGCGAACACAACGCCGTTTTCCAGTGCCTGGCCGGCCACGATGCCGCCGACGTCCGCCGCATCGTGCTCACCGCTTCGGGCGGCGCCTTTCGCGACTGGCCCGCAGAGCGCCTCGCCCACGCCACCCCGGCCGACGCGCTCCGCCACCCCAACTGGTCGATGGGTCCCAAAATCACCGTCGATTCCGCCACCCTCGCCAACAAGGGGCTCGAGCTCATCGAGGCGCAAATCCTCTTCGGCCTCCGGCCCGACCAGTGCCAGACGATCCTGCACCCGCAAAGCATCGTCCACGCGCTCGTCGAGTTCACGGACGGTTCGCTCGTCGCGCAGCTTTGCCCGCCCTCGATGACGTTTCCCATCCAGCATGCGCTGCTCCATCCCGGGCGCGCGCCCGCCGCCGCCGCGCCCACGCTCGACCTGCTCACACAAAACCTCACGCTCGACTTCCGCCCCATCCCCCCCGGCCGTTTCCCCATGCTCGATCTCGCCCATGCCGCCATGCGCGCAGGTGGCGCGGCTCCGGCGATTTACAATGCTGCCAACGAGATCGCCGTCGCCGCCTTCCTCGATGGCCGCCTCCCCTTTCTTGCGATTCCGCGAGTCGTGGAGCAGACTATGGCCTCGATCGACATCAAAATGACCCATCCCGCCGAACTTTCCGCCGTCCTTGCGGTCGATGCCGAAGCACGCCGCGTCGCGGCGGAAATGCTGAAAACCGAAACGCTGAAAAACCAAAGTCGGGGTCTTCCCGGAGAGACAGATTTTTAACCACTAATGCACACTGATGCACACTAATCCAGGGCGATGCAGCCTGCCATGATTCCTCTCAACTTGTTATAAATCTGCATGGTCTGTTTTTATCCGTGTCCATCAGTGTCCATTAGTGGTTAAAAAAATCCCGTTTTCCGCATTTCATCTCTCCGCATTTCCGCTTTTTCCGATATGTCTATCGCCACTCTCCTCTCTCTCCTCTGGGCCGTTGTCCTCATGGCGCTGTTTTTCGGCGGCTCCATCTTCGTTCACGAGCTCGGCCACTTCCTCGCCGCCCGCCGCCGCGGCGTGAAAGTCGAGCGGTTCTCCATCGGCTTCGGCCCGAAAATCGTCTCGTGGCGGGGCAAGGATGGCGTGGAATACCGCCTTTCCTGGATTCCGCTCGGCGGGTACGTGGCCCTCCCGCAACTCGCCGACATGCGCGGCATCGAGGGTGAACCGACCACGGAAGCCGAGGCCGAAATCCGCAAGCTGCCGCCGCCCTCGTACAGCACGCGCATGCTCGTCTTTGTCGCCGGCGCCGTCTGCAATATCATCTTCGCCTTCGCCCTCGCCGCCATCCTCTGGATCGCCGGCATGCCCCAGGAAGCTCCCACGCAGATCGGCTACGTCGCCCCGACGCTCACCACCACCGACGGCGCCACCGTTCCCGGCCCCGGAGCCGCCGCCGGCCTCCGTCCCGGTGACATCATCACCCGCGTGGACGGCAAGGCCGTGCAAAATTTCTCCGACGTCGAGACCCTCGTCATCCTCGGCTCCGGGCGCACCGCTGCCGGCGCCCCCGAAGTCGAGCTCACCGTCCTGCGGGACAAGACCGAACAGACGCTCCGCCTCGTCCCCGCCTACGTCAGCACCGAACGCATGCGCTCCCTCGGCATCGCTCCCTCCAGCAGCCCCGCCGTGGACGGATTTTCCGCCGACAGCGCCGCCCGCGACGCCGGCCTGCGCACCGGCGACATCATCACCCACATCGACGACCGCTCCGCCTTCTATGTCGGCTCCATCGCCGATTACCTGCGCGACCGCGCTCCCGAGGCCGCCGCCCGCCCCGTCCATGTCACCGGCCTTCGCGCCGACGGCGTCACGCCCTTCGCCCTCGACATCACGCCGCGCCTCGTCGTCGACGAAGCCACCGGCCAGACCATCCCGCGCCTCGGCGTCATGCTCAAGCCGCACATCCTCAACGCCGCCCTCGTCCACCTCCCGCCACACGAGCAGATCGGCCGCCACATCAGGACCACGTGGCGCACCATCGAAAGCCTCGTCAGCCCGCGCTCCGACATCGGCGTTTCCAAACTCAGCGGCCCGGTCGGCATCGCCCACGTCTTCATCCGGCTCGCCCAGATCGATCTGCGCAGCGTTCTCTGGTTCACGGTTCTCCTCAACATCAACCTGGCCATCTTCAACCTCCTGCCCATCCCCGTCCTCGACGGCGGCCACATGCTCTTCGCCACCATCGGCAAACTCCGCGGACGCCCCCTTCCGGTGCGACTCATCATGAATACCCAGCTCACCTTCATGGCGCTGCTGCTCACGATGGTCCTTTACGTCACCTTCTTCGACGTCCGTCGCGTGGCCCGCGACATCCTGCCGGCGGAACCCGCGCAGCAGGAGCAGGCTCCCGCTCCCGCCGCGCCTGCGGAGCCCGCGCCCTGATTCCGTAAACATGCGCTACTGCCCATCCCGCTACCACACCCTCCGTCGCGAGACGGTCGAGGTCCAGGTCGGCTCCGTCGGCATCGGCGGACCCGGCGGGATCGTCGGAAAAAATCCGGTGCGTATCCAGTCGATGACGACGACCGACACGCAGGACGTCGCCGCCACCGTCCGGCAATCGATCGCCCTCGCCGAGGTCGGCTGCGAGATCGTCCGCGTCACCGCGCCCAACGTCACCGCCGCCCGCGCGCTTCGGGATATCCGCCAGCAGCTCACCGCCGCCGGCTTCGGCCACATCCCGCTTGTCGCCGACATTCACTTCCTGCCCTCCGCGGCGATGGAGGCCGTGGAGCACGTCGAAAAAGTCCGCGTCAACCCCGGCAACTACGCCGACAAGAAAAAATTCGCCGTCACCGAGTATTCGGATGCCGACTACGAGCGGGAGCTCCAACGCATTTACGATGCCTTCACCCCGCTCGTGCTCCGGGCAAAAGCCCTCGGGCGCGCCCTGCGCATCGGCACCAACCACGGCTCGCTGTCCGACCGCATCATGAACCGCTACGGCGACACGCCGCTCGGCATGGTTGAAAGCGCCCTCGAATTCCTGCGCATCTGCGAAAGCCACAACTTCCGCGACATCGTGCTCTCGATGAAGGCCTCCAACCCCAAGGTCATGATCCAGGCCTACCGCCTCCTCGTCGCCCGGATGGACCAGGAGGACATGCACTACCCGCTCCACCTCGGCGTGACCGAGGCCGGCGATGGCGAGGACGGCCGCATCAAGAGCGCCATCGGCATCGGCAGCCTCCTTTACGACGGCCTCGGTGACACCATCCGCGTGTCGCTCACCGAGGACAGCGTTTACGAAATACCCGTCGCGCAAAAACTCGCCGCCAAGGCCCACGCGCTCTGGCAGCAAGGTGGCGCGGGCGTCCCGCCCGCTTCCGAAACCGACAGCATCGATCCCTACCGCTACACCCGCCGCGAAATTCTCCCGGTCGAACTCTCCCCCGGCCTCCCGGTCGGTCCCGACCACCCGCCGCGCGTATTCAGTGGCGCGGGCGTCCCGCCCGCAACGTGGCATGGGCTTCCAGCCCATGAGGTGGCACGGGCTTCCAGC
This sequence comes from Opitutaceae bacterium TAV5, assembly GCA_000242935.3. Lineage (NCBI taxonomy): Bacteria > Pseudomonadati > Verrucomicrobiota > Opitutia > Opitutales > Opitutaceae > Opitutaceae bacterium TAV5. Next base: position 5,940,756 of record CP007053.1, on the reverse strand, counting down.
CCGTGTGCCGCGGGTGTCCCGCCCGCTCCCCAACCGCCCGCCCTTCCGCCCCGTGATTCCGACACTCCCGTCGAAGGCCGCGTCCATCCGATTTCCGACGCCGACGCCCTCCGCGCTTTTGTCGCTCAGGCACCCCGTCCGCAACGAGACGCAGGCAACCCGCCCGCCTCTTCCTTCCGTCCCGCCGATGTTCTCGCGCTCTCTCCCGCGCTCTCCGTTGCCACCCTCGAATCCGCGATTCCGGAAGGTACGCTCGCGTCTTCACTCATCCTCCTCCGGCCTTTTACCGGCTCTGCTGCTGACATCGGCGAACTCACGGCCTTCGCCACGTTCGCCCGCGCCCGCAACCACGCGCTCGCCATCGCCACGACCGCCGAAGCGCTCCCCGCGCTCGCTCCGGTTCTCCGCACCCTCCCGGCCGGCCAACGCCTGATCTTCACTCTGGATACGCGGGCACCGGCCTCCCCCCCTGCCCTCCCGCTTCCGCAAGCCTCTCCCACCGCCCGCTATCGCGCTCTCGCCGAAGCCCTCCGCGCGCTCGCGCCTGCACCCGCGGCCCGCGCGCCGATCTGGATTCGCAACACCGCCGAAACCGCCATCCGCGCCACCACCGGAGATTCCCCGGATTTCCTTTCCCGCCTCCTCGACGCCGCCATTCTCACCGGCTCGCTTCTTTGCGACGGCGTCGGCGACCTCGTCAGTGTCGAGACCGACCCCGACCCGGTGCGGGCGAACAAACTCGCCTACAACATCCTGCAAGGCGCGGGCGCACGTGTCACGAAAACCGAATACGTCGCCTGCCCCTCCTGCGGCCGCACCCTTTTCGACCTGCAAACCACCACGCAGCGCATCCGCCAGAAAACCGGGCACCTCAAGGGCGTGAAACTCGCCATCATGGGTTGCATCGTCAACGGCCCTGGCGAGATGGCCGACGCCGATTTCGGCTACGTCGGTGGCGCTCCGGGGAAAATCAATCTCTACGTCGGCAAAAACTGCGTCCAGTACAACATCCCCCAGGCCGAAGCCGACGCCCGCCTCATCGAACTCATCAAGCAACACGGCAAGTGGATGGAGCCAGCGGAACAGATGGAGAGAGCAGGAGGCTGAATGAAAGTGGTGAGGCGTTTTTTGCCCGGATAGCGGCCTCCCCTCCTCGAACACAACTATCATCCCCCTCTCTGCTTTAACGCTGTGCGCGACCACTTTTCCCTCATCCTCATCACCTACCTCTTCGTTTGCCTCTGGCTCGGCTTCCGGAGCTGGCAGGCGCTCCCCCGCCGCCGCTGGCTGCGCAACCTCTGGCCCGCGTTCATCGCCGCGCTTTCCCTCTCCTTCATGGTCGGCATCCTCCTGCGTTTCGCCGATCTGTGGGAACCCGTTGCCCGCGCCTGCCGGCTCGTCGGCGGGATCTGGCTCGTGACACTCCCGTACTGGTGCCTCATTACATTCGCCTTCGAAATCGTCCGTATCGCCGCCCGGCTACGCCCCTCGCTCGTCCCGCAATCGCTCCGGCAAAATCCGCAGCGCGCCCGCACCCTCGGCCTGCTCGGCTCCGTCCTGCTCGTCGTCCTCATTTTTACCGCAGGCTACATCCGCTTCCTCCACCCGCAAGTCACCCGCTACGCGATCCACATCGACAAGCCCGCCATCCCCGCCGCGTCGTCCCCCGCCGCCTCTCCCCGCCTGCCGCAACCGCTCCGCGTCGCTTTTGCCGCCGATCTCCATATCGGCGACATCATCGGGAAAAAACGCACCGCCGACTACGTCCGCCGCATCAACGCCCTCAACCCCGACCTCATCCTTCTCGCGGGCGATCTGCTCGACAACGGCCTCGCTCCGCTTGTCGAACAGGACATCGGCGCCGAACTCGCAAAACTCCGCGCCCCGCTCGGTGTCCATGCCGTGCTCGGCAACCATGAAACCTACTCCGGCGCCGACGACTGCGCCGCCTGGTTCAGCCGCTACGGCATTCGCGTCCTGCGCGACAAAGCCGTTCCGCTCGCCGGCGGCGCCCTCTGGCTGGCCGGCCGCAACGACGCCACGATCCGCACCCGCAAGCCCCTCGCGCAACTCCTTGCCGATGCCGGCGTCGATCGCACTCGCCCCCTCATCCTCCTCGACCATCAGCCCAACGACCTGGTGACTCCGGCCTCTGCGGGCATCGATCTGCAACTGTCCGGCCACACTCACAACGGCCAGGTCTGGCCGATCAGCCTGGTCGTCGCACGGCTCTACGATGTTGCGTATGGTCATGCCCGCCGCGGCGATTTCCAGATCTGCGTCACCTCCGGACTCGGCCTCTGGGGCCTGCCCGCCCGCATCGGCACTGTCTCCGAGATTGTCGATCTCGAGATCAGCTTTCGCCGTTCGCCCTGAGTCCCTTGAAACAGGCGGGCTAACCGGGTTTCCTGTCCAGGGCGGCGCGCAGGCAGCGGTTCAGCATTTCGATATTGTAGGGCTTTTCCAGAAACTCGACCGGGCCGATCTCGCTCAGCCGGTCCCGCATTTCAGGCATGAGTTTGCCGCTCAGCACAATGACCCTGGCCTCGGGCCGGCGCGCCCGGATCGCCCGGAAAATCTCCAGGCCGTGCACGCGCGGAAGATTCAGGTCCAGCAACACCGCGTCGATCTTCAGCGACTCGTCCCCGATCGCCCGCATCGCCTCGTCGCCGTCCGCGACGAGATGGAGCGTGTAGCCGTTTTCGCGCAACAGCGTATTCAGCAGCAGCCGCAAACTCGCCTCGTCCTCGATGACCAGAATGCTTTCCCCTTTCCCTGCCGCCGCCGGCTCCTGACCCCGCTCCTCCGCGATCGGGGCCGGCAGCATGCGCTCCTGCAACGGCAGATAGATGTGAAAGGTCGTCCCCTCCCCCGGCGCCGTCTGCACGTCGATCAGGCCGTGGTGGTTGACCACCACTCCGTACACGACCGAGAGCCCGAGACCCGTCCCCGTGTGGCCCTGCCGGGTCGTGAAAAAGGGTTCGAAAATGTGTTCGCGCACGTCCGGGGTCATGCCCGACCCCGTGTCGCTGACGGACAATTCCAGGTAATCCTGCTGTGTGTTCGCCTGCAACGCGGCGATCTCCGCCCCCGCCACGCGGCGCGTGCCCAGCGTGAGCACGCCTCCCGCCGGCATGGCGTCGCGCGCATTCACGCACAGGTTCATCAGGACCTGCTGCAACTGGTTCGGATCCGCCGCCAGGGCCGGCAGCCCCGGCTCCAGCTTCTGGCGAAACTCGATGGGACGCGGAAACGTCTCGCCGAGCATCTGCACGTGCTCGGCAACGAGCCGGTTCAGATCGACGGCGCGGTAACTCACCTCCGCCTTGCGGCTGAAAGTCAGGATCTGCCTGACGAGGCCGACCGAACGCTGCGTCGCATTGTGCACCTCGCGCAGATAACGCAGCAGGGTCTCGTCGCCGGCCGGCACGCGCGCGAGCGAAAGCTCGACGAAGCCCTTGATGATCGCGAGCAGGTTGTTGAAATCGTGCGCGATGCCGCCCACCAGCGTGCCGAGGCTTTCCATCTTCTGCGACTGCCGGAGCTGCTCCTCCAGGTGCTTGCGCTCGGTGATGTCCACCCGCAGGCAGAGCAGGTGCGTGATCTCGTCCGCGTGACTCCGTATCGGAGACACCAGGACATTTTCCCACACGTCGGGATTTCCCCGGTACGAGGTGTGCAGCTCGCCGCGCCACTGGCGGCCGGCCGCCACCGTCTCGCAGAACTGCCGCCAGGATTCCTCGTCCGGGTGTCCCTCGCGCAGCACGCGGATATCGCGCTCGAAAATTTCCTCCAGCGTGTAGCCGGTGAGCTGGGAGAAGCGGGGATTCACGTATTGCACGCGCCCTTCGGGCGTCGTCATCACGATGGAAACCGGCGCCTGCTCGACAGCCTGGGCGAGTTTTGAAAAATGCTCCTCGCCCAGCCTCCGCCGGGTCACGTCGCGGCCGATGGAACGCACGGCAAGGGGCCGGCCGTCGACGTCGCGCAGCAGCGTCTCTTCCCAGGAGATCCAGCGCCAGCCTTGCGCGGTGTGCCAGCGATGTTCGCGGACGATGTGAAACGGTGCGGCATGCAGCCGCGCCGCCGCCTGCCGCCAGTTTTCCGCATCGTCGGCGTGCACGAGATCCGCCAGCTCCAGCCCGACGCAATCCTCCATGCGCCGCCCGAGCTTGCGCGCGAAGGCGGAGTTGCCGGCGAGGACGAGACCGGAAAAATCATGCACGACCGCAAGCTCCAGGCTGTTGGCCCAGGGGCTCACCCGGGAATCGGTTTCCGCGCCGGAAAAGGGCGCGGGGCCGCTGGTATAAACGGCGGGGGGCATCATGGTGCGGGAAAGATGAACGAAGGCCGGAAGCGGCCGGATTGGCAGGCGGTGCAAAGTCTCATATCAGGCCGCTCAGGATAAACGGCAGTCGCTGGACGCTGTTGGAAAGGGCGGCCCGGGCGAGCCGGGTGCTGCGCTCGCTTTCGCCGTAAAGGATGCGCCAGCCGGGAAGCCGTTCCCAGGCATCGGGCGCCAGCGCCGGGACGTTTTCGAAACCGCCCCGGATGCCGGCCTGGCGCACCAGCTGGTCGGCCACCTGCACCGCGGCCGCGCAAAAGGCATGTTCCGGCGCCGTCTCCGGATCGTTGTGGTGCAGCACCGCCTCGACGATCTCGTTCGAGAGCCGGTGACGTTGCAGGTAATAGCCGCCGATCCAGGCGTGATCGCGGCCGACCAGGGCGCGCTCCACGGCGCACACGGCGGCGGTGTCGGCGCAGGCGCTCACCACGATCTCGGCAAACTCGGCGGGAAAGGCGGTGGCGAGGACGACCTTGCCGACATTGTGGAGCAGGCCGATGATGTAGTCCATGTCGTCGTCGATGGAGAGCGTCGTCGTGCTGAGGATTTCGCGGGTCATGATGCCGGAGCCGATGCAGTGCTTCCACAGTTCGCGCCACGGCAGGTCGAGCCCCTGGCCGCCGATGCGCTGCATGTCCTCGATCACCGGCGTGGCCATCGACAGTTCGCGAATCTGCCGGATGCCGAGAAAGAGCACCGCCTCCTCGATGTCGTTGACCTTGGCGCTCAGCCCGAAAAACACGCTGTTGACCATGCGCAGGAGCCGCGCCGTCAGCGACGGGTCGCGCCGGATGATTTCGGCGATCTGCGCGGTGTAGCTGCGTTCGGAATTCACGGCCCGCGCCAGATCCGTGTTGATGCTCTGCAGGGAGGCCAGTTTCGGACAGGCGTCGATGCGGCGGCAGATTTCCTCGTCTGTGTAGGGACCGGAAGAGCTGCCGCAGGGGACGTCACGGGTGTTCGCCATGGATGATGACACGATCTCCCGTTAATCGGAGCATCCCGGCGGAGGGTTTAGCGGAAACCGGCGCCTGGGGCCAAATGCATGCATGGCCCGGGCAACGGGGCGCAACCCGGCGTCGGGCGAAGCGTTCTCAGCGGGGGCGGCCCCGCAGTTCGTTTTTCAGCCGCAGGATGCGTGCGTGCGCCTGGAGAGAAAACCGGCGCCAGTTGAAGCCGGGGAAAACCCGCTCGTTGAGAATCGGCCACGCCGTCGTGTCTTCCGGATTGCGCGCCAGAGCGCCGGTCCACTCGCCGCACTCGCCAATCTGGTAGCGGAGGCAGAGATGCCGGGCCAGTGCCACCACCGCCACGAGATCACGGTGGCGGATGGCGTTTTCCGGCTGGTCCGCGCAGCGGATCGCCTCCGTGTAGGCGGCCGGCAGCCCGTGTTTCAGGGCAAAGGCCTCGCCGATCTCGCGCACCTCGCATCCCAGAAACCGTCGTTCCGCCACCGGCCGGGGCACTTCATGGCGCCGGGCATGACGCGTGATCGCCCGGAAGGCGTACGGATGGAGCTTCAACAGCACGAGTTGTCCGAGATCATGCATCAGGCCGGCATTGTAGGCGGTGCGCGCCAGGTGCTCCTGCTCCAGCGCCTGGCAGACAAATTCCGCCAGGTGCGCAACGGCCACCTGAAACATCCAGAACTGCGTCCAGGAGAGCGGGGCCAGATTTTCTTCATCGATCGTCACCAGCGAGCGGCCCAGCGCCTGCAGGCGGGCGTTGCCCAGCCATCCCACCGCGCCGCGCAGGCTGCTGATGGCATCGCCATCGTCGCGGTTCAGCCGGTTGGCGCTGATCAGGATCTGGCCGGCCAGGCCCGGATCGCGCAACACGAGGTGCTGGACCGAGGCGAGGCTGGCCAGGTTGGCCGACGCAGCCATCTGGAACGCCGCCGCCACGCTCGCGATCACCGGGCAGCCGGGCAACGCCGCCGCCCGCGCCTTCACCGTCTGCGGATCGACCAGCGGACCGGCGGAAAGATCGGCGCCGATCCAGCGTTGCTGCTCCTGCCGCTCCGCCTCGTCGAGAGAGGCGGTCCGCCGCTCCTCCGCTCGCGCCCGCCCGGCGCTGCGCGAGGCCGCCCGGGCGTCGCCGGCGCGTTCGTCGCGATCCGGAGATGAGCCGAGCCGGACGATGCGTGCGGCTCGCGCGCAGAGAGCCGCCAGCGCCGCGGCGGCCCCGGCGTCGGCCGGCGGCCCCGTCACTCCCGCCAGCCAGCGGGCGATGCCGGGCGCGCTGGCCGCGGTCGCCAGGTCCGCCAGTCCGGCCACGTCGGCGGCAAACCGGGCGCACTCCTCCGGCGTTCCGGTAGCGGACACGGTATCCGCCCGGGCCGCACCGGCCTCCGGGACATCCGCCGGAAGGGGCGGGAAAAACGCGCGCAGGCCGGATTCCATGCCGGCGAGGGCATCCGCCAGCGCCCGGCGCTGGTCGCGTATCCATTCCATGGTTACTCCGGAACGGCGGACGACGGCGGACGGCTCCGGAACCAGCGCCCGGAGCCAGGATTGTTCCTGCGCCTTGGCGATTTCCTGGAGGATGAGTTCGTCCTCGTAGGGTTTTATCAGATAGTTCCGGGGACGGTAATCGAGCGCCGCCCGCACGGCCTTGCGCTCGGATACGGCGGTGTAGATGACGACGGGCAGCGTCCGGAAAAACGGATCGGCCCGCACTTTCTCCAGAAAAACAAAGCCGTCCGCCCCGCCGCCAAGACGCAATTCGACCACGGCGAGATCGTACCCGACATGCGTGTCGAGCAGAACCCACGCCTCGTCGGGCGTGGAGGCGACGTCGCAACTGTGATCGCCTCGCTCCAGGATGCTGGGAAAGACACGTTGCGCCGCCAACTGGTCATCAAGGAGAAGCAGGTGGGCCATAAGCGCGCAGGGTTCGGTAAAAATACCTGTCTGTGTACTTCGGTTCCCCGGGGAGAAACTTTAAGGGGAGTTTTTCGGGTGCTACCCGCAAAACACCCCGCACGCCGGGAGGCGCACGGGGTGTTTGTCTGATACCGGACTCCGGTCTGTTTCCGGCGTCCGTGTTTCCTGGTCTGTCGGGCTGGTTTACACACTACCTGTCCAGAAGGGGCGCCCGCCGGAGGGCCGGCACCCCGGTTATCTGCCGGTTACTGCAGGAGCGAGAGGGCGATCTGTGCAGAACTGTTGGCCTGGGAGAGCATCGAGGTGCCGGCCTGCACGAGGGTGTTCCAGCGTGCGAGCTGCGTCGATTCCTCCGCCACGTCCACATCCACGATGCGGCTGTTGGCCGCCTCGAGGTTGGTCTTGTTCGTCGTCAGCACATCCGAGGCGAAGCCGAGGCGGCTCTGCTCGGAACCGTTTTCGGCACGGAACGTCGCCACCGCTTGGATCGCGGTGTTGAGCGCGGCCACATCGGCGATGCCCGCCAGTGAGCCGGCTCCGGTATCATCGACCAGAGTCGTGCCCAGCGTGGTAGCCAGATCCTTGGCCGTGATGTCAACGCTCTGCAGACCATCCTCGGAAACCTTGACGTTTTCGATCACGCCGGAACTGTCTGCGCCGAACAGGGCCACGCCGTTGAACTTTTCCTCGGCGAGCGAGGCCAGCTGCTTCTGGAGCTGCTTGAACTCGACGTCGTAGTTGTCCTTGTCACTGGTGTTCTTCGTCGGGTCCTGGTACAGGGTGTACAGTTCCGAGATGCGGTTGAGGACATCGCCCGCGGTGGCGAGCACGCCGTCCTGGGTTTCCAGATACGACGTGGTGTTGGCGATGTTGGTGGCTGTCGCGCTGGAGCGCACCGCCGCGGCGGAGAGCTTCATCGAGACGGCCAGGCCGCCGGCGTCGTCCGCCGGGCTGACGATCTTGGAGCCGCTCGAGAGCCGGTTGAGGCTCTTTTGCAGCGCCGCGTTCGAGGCCGACAGATTGTTGGATGCAATCGTCGCCGCGTAGTTGGTGTTAATGACTACTGCCATGGGTTTATCTTTCCTTGATGAATGCGACGTCCGTCGTCGCCACGGGCCCGAATGGGGAAACGGCTCCGGGCCAGGCCGAACAGGGCGTGTGCCCCGAAACGTCAATCCCCTCCCGCCAAGGGACACGGGCCCGAAGGGCGCGCGCGGCCGGCATGCCGGGGGGGGTGAAAGATCCGCTTACTGGAGCAGGGCGAGAACGGTGTTCACGCTCTGGTTGGCCTGGGAGAGCATCGAGGTGCCGGCCTGCACGAGGGTATTCCAGCGTGCGAGCTGCGTCGATTCCTCGGCCACATCCACGTCTACGATGCGGCTGTTGGCGGCCTCTAGGTTGGTCTTGTTGGTCGTCAGCACGTCCGAGGCGAAGCCGAGGCGGCTCTGCTCCGCTCCGTTGTTGGCCCGGAATGTGGCCACGTTCTGGATCGCGGTGTTGATCGCGGCCACATCGGCAACGCTTCCGAGCGAGCCGCCGCCGGCCGGGTCGGAAAAGACGCCCAACCCGGTCGCCAGATCCTTGGGCGTGAGCTCGACCGCCTGGAGGCCGTCCTCGGAAACCGGCACGGACAACGAATCGGTCGAGAACAGCGCGAGGCCGTTGAACTTCTCGCCGGTCAGGCTGGCGAGCTGCTTCTGGAGCTGCTGGTACTCGACGTCGTAGTTGGCCTTGTCATCGGCGTTCTTGGTCGGGTCCTGATACAGGGTGTACAGTTCGCCGATGCGTTCGAGCACGCTGGCGGTGGTGCCGAGCACGCCATCCTGCGTTTCGAGAAGCGAGACGGCATTGCCGATGTTGGTGATGGTCGCTCCGGAGCGCGTGGCCGCAGCCGAGAGTTTCATCGAGACCGCCAGGCCACCCGCATCGTCGGCGGGCGAGACGATCTTGGAGCCGCTCGAAAGCCGGTTGAGGCTCTTTTGCAGCGCTGCATTCGAGGCCGAGAGATTGTTGGCGGCAATCGTAGCGGCAAAGTTGGTGTTGATGACAACAGCCATGATATCTTCCTTGATGTTGAAAACTGCCCTGTCCGTAGGGCGACGGGCCGGTGGAGGAACCGGGCCGGTCCGGCTGCGCGATAGGTCGCAGATGAGAACCTGTTACGGCGCGCCGCCGGACGGACTTTAGAAAAATCCCCGGACCGCCTCCGCCCTTCCCTTGTATCCGTCATTCCAGAACAGCGGACTTGCGCCGATGTGAACCCGAAACCCTCGCCGGCGTCCGCCACCGCCTGGCCGCCTGAACCGGAGGAATGGCCGCGAAAGGGCGCAAAAATCCTTATGCGCATGAAACCCTCCATCGCGCTTATAAGCGCGCGGGAGATTCACGACGGGCAGAATGATTTTTGCGCCCTTTTGCGGCTAAAAAATCTGCAAGGATTATACCAACGTCTCAGAGTCTTTGGATTTGCACAAAAAAACATAAATTATCCAGAGGCACCGGCAGGGCCCGGATCCGGTCGCCCGGATTTGGACAATGCAGGCTAAAGTCCCCATCCCTCCGTGCCGATAGCCCCCTCGCAAAAGCCAACCGCTCGCCTACACACCATGGCCTCTATCCAACTCACCGGGCTGATCTCGGGCCTCGACTGGGAATCCTTCATCGAGGACATGCTGGCACTCCAGCGCGTCCCCATCACCAGCCTGCAAACAAAGCAGAGCGAAAATACCCAAAAAATCAGCGCCCTCGATACGCTCGGCACCTTGTTCAACCAGCTCGGCACCGCCTCCAGGGCCCTGCAAAGTGACGGGGTTTTCAACGCCCGCACCGCCAGCTCCGGCAACTCTGCCTGGAACGCCTCGGCCTCCGCCGGCACCGCCAGCGGCACCTGGGCCATCAACGTGCTCGAAGTCGCCACCGCCACCCGACTCTCCGGCGCCGCCGGCATCAGCCAGGGACTCGCCGCCACGAGCGCGGAAGCCGAAGCCCTCACTCTTGCCTCGCTCCCCACCTCCACCGCCGTCACCGCCGGCACCTTCACCGTCAACGGCGCCCGGGTCACCATCGGGCTCGGTGATTCGCTCGGAGACGTCTTCGGCAAAATCGCCACCGCCACCGATGGCGCCGTCACCGCCGCCTACGACGCCGCGGCCGACCGCATCACCCTCACCGCCAGCGACGGTGAAGCCATCGTCCTCGGCGCCGCCAACGACACCTCCAATTTTCTTGCCGTCGCCAGGCTCTACAGCAACGGCACCGATGCGGTGGCCAGCACCGCCACCCTGGGACGCACCGTCACCAACGCCCCTCTGGTCAACGCCGGCCTTGCCACCGGCATCGCCGCCGTCACCGATGGCGACGGCACCGGCACCTTCACCCTTAACGGCGTGGAAATCGCTTACGACGCCAACACCGACTCCCTCTCCACCCTCATCCGCCGCATCAATGCCAGCAGCGCCGGCGTGACCGCGAGCTACGACTCCACCACCGACAGCGTCGCCCTCACCGCCAACACCACCGGCAGCCTCGGCATCACCCTCGGCGCCGACGATGGCGGCCTCCTCGCGGCGCTCGGGCTCACCGCCGCCGCCGGCGCCACCACCACGCTCGGCTCCAACGCCGTCTTCACCGTCAACGGCGGCCCCCCGATCACCAGCACGGGCAACACCCTCACCGCGACCGATCACGGCATCACCGGCCTCTCCCTCACCGTGACCGAAGCCGGCTCCGGCACCGTCACCGTCGGCGCCGACACGGAGACCATGCGCTCCACCATCGAAAACTTCATCACGGCCTACAACGCCGTGCAGACTTACATCGATGACGTCACCGCCACCACCGTTTCCGGCAGCACCGTCACCTCCTCCACGCTCAGCCGGAACCGCGAAGTGCAAAGCTGGGCCAGCCAGCTCCGCTCCACCGTCTTCGGTTCGGTCACCGGCCTCGGCGCCGCCATCTCCCGCATCACCGACCTCGGCATCGACTTCAAAGGCACCTCCCCGCAACTCGTCATCACCGATTCCACCAAGCTCGACGCCGCGCTCGCCGACGATCCGGATGGTGTCGCCGCCTTTTTTGCCACCGGCTCCACCGGACTTGCCGCCAGGGTCGACACCCTCCTCGCCAACTACATCGGCACCACCGGCACCGGCGGTTCCCTCAAAAGCCAGACGGACGCCCTCGCCAAAGCCAACGCAAAAATCGACGACCAGATCGCCGTCCTCGAACGCCGGATCGAATCCCAGCGCGCCCGCATGGAGGCGTCCTTCATCGCCATGGAAAGCTCCATCTCCAAATACAACCAGATGCAGACTCTCCTCGATAACGCGCTCGGCATCAAAAAAGACGATGACTGATTCTTTCCATCGCGTGCGCCCTCTCGCGCTCTCTCTCCTCCTCCTTATCGCCGCCGGCGGCTGCACCACCGCCACCCGCGATGCGCTCGAACTCGGCCCCTTCTACACACCGGCCAACAGCCGGGGCGCCGCCGTCTGGCCGGAAGACATCCGCCGCATCGCCGTGCTTCCGGTCGACGGTTCCTCCGCCGCCCTGCCCGACGACTTTATCGCCTCGTACGATCCCGTGTGGCTCGCCGCGCTCCAGAGCACGCAACGGGCGGAATTCGTCCCGGTGCCCCGCGAACAGATTTCCCACCTCGCCGACGGACGGCGCTCCGTCGGCTCGACCTCGCTCCTGCCCGCCGCCTTCTTCGAAAAAATTCTCGCGATCACCGGCGCCGACGCCGTCGTCTTTTGCGATCTCACCGGCGTCACGCCCTGGCCCCCCCTCGCGGTCGGCCTGCGCGCCAAACTCGTCCACCTGCGCCGCGGCAACCTCGTCTGGGCCTGTGACGAACGTTTCGACGCCGCCGCTCCCGCCGTCGCCAATTCCGCCCGCCGCTACGCCCGCAAGTCGGGCAACGGTCGCGGCGATTCGGTCACCTCGGTCCTGCAAAGCCCGTCGCATTTCGCCTCCTGGGCCTCCGGCGAAGTCGCTTCGACCCTCCCTCCCCGCATCGACGTGCGACAGGCGCCCGAGCACCGCTGATACCCTCCGTCAATCATCCGCCACGCTCCCGACAAAAATTTCGCAGCTTCCCATGATCTCCCGACCACTCTCCACCACCTCCTCCACGCCGGAGCGCATTGGCGCGCTGCCGGCGCAAACCCGGACCGCCGCCACCGGCGCCGCGCCCCGCGCCGCCGCCGACGAACGGCTCTCGGCGATCCACGCCGCCAACCTCCTGGCGGCGCTGGCCGCGCTGCCCGAAATCCGCCCCGAAGCCGTCGCCCGCGCCCGCGACCTCGCCGCTGATCCCGCCTGGCCCGACGCCGGGGTGATCGATGCCGTCGCCCGCCTCGTTTCCGCCGCCGCCGATCTCTCCGCCATCGAGGACTAGTTCCATGTTCGCACCCAACTACGCCCGCATTTACCGGCAACAGTCCGTCCTCACCGCCAGCCCGGGCCAGCTCGTCGTCATGCTTTACGACGGCGCGCTGCGTTTCATGGCGCTCGCCCGCGAGAGTTTCCGTCTCCCCGAAAACGATGTGCGCCGGATCGAGCAGATCCACACCTCGCTCCTGCGTGCGCAGGCCATTCTCAAGGAGCTCCAGGCCACGCTCAATCACGAGGCCGGCGGTGAAATCGCCGCCAATCTCGAACGCCTCTACGACTACTATATCCGCCGCCTCGAGGAGGCCAACCGGCGCAAGGACGAAGCTCCCGTCATCGAGGTCGAGCGCCTCGTCGGCCATCTCCGCGACGGCTGGGCCGAGATGCTGCGCACTGCCAATCCCGCCGGCGACACCGTCGGGAAATGACGAATGACAAACGCCCCCTCCTATCCCTGTCACCGCCACCATCGCGCTGCCCCCCTCCCTTTCATTCGTAATTCGTCATTCTCTCCTCCCATGCCCGTGACCCGCCGCCTGCTGTATTCTCTCGAAACGCTTTCCGGCCAGGAAAACGCCCTGATCGATGCCGGAGACTGGCCGGCACTCGACGAACTGCTCGACCGCCAGATCGCGGTGACGCGCGGGCTCGTCGCCCATCTCCCCCGACGCCGCGAACCGGCCGCCTCCGCCGACGCCCTGCTGCGGGCCCGCCTCCGGCAATTCCATGACGGTTGCGTCGCCCGGGTCCGGCAACTCGCCGCCATCGCGGCGGCGGACAAAAACAGCCTGCGCGCACTCGAAACCCTCCATCGCCAGCTCTGCGCGGTGAAACAGTCCTACATCAACCGTCCGCGCTCCGGCAGCCCCGCCCGCGCCGGCCTGGCCGTCCACGCCTGACCGTTGCCCTTTCCCGCCCGGATCCTGCCCGGCCGGATTCAGATTCCGCAGAAATTTTTCAGCCGCAAAAGAGCGCAAAGGATCTTTTTGCAGGGAAACTCTCCATGGCGCTTATAAGCGCCACGCAGTGTTTCATCCGCGTGAAGATTTTTGCGCTCTTGTCAGACTGTCGCTTCGCTCGGTACACGGCTGAAAAAATCACTCCTTGTGCTCTCTCGCGGCTCCCCGCCCCGCGAGCCACGCCTCCGCCAGCCCCTCGGCCGCCGCGCGCCAGTCGGATCCCGACGCCGCTCCGTAAACCGATCGCGCTGCCGCCACCTCGCCGTCCGGGCCCGAGGCCACGGCCCGCAGACAGAGCTGGCCCTCCGCCAGCGCGGCCGCCTGCAACAGCAGCCCCCCGCCGTCCGCACAGACCATCCATGCGCGCCCCCGGTTGTAATTCGCCTGACGCCGGATATCCCCGGTCACCATCCCCGGAGCACGTTGCCGCAGGACGGCCTCCACATGTTGCAGAAAAGAAAGCAGGCGCAGGGTGGCTGATGAAGTCACAATGGCTCTTCACATCGGCAACAACCCCGAAAACTGAAGCGCAAGGCAAACGCATCTGCAACCCCCGCCGCACGACGGAAAATCATCCCCGTGTTTTTTCCTAAAGTACAAAAGAGGCAGGTCGATAACACGAGCCGGCGCTATCTCGCCTCCACTCACGCAAACCGGTCCGCCTGCTCCACCGATCAGGCGTCCTCGCATCCACGCCTCAACGCATGCCCGCCATCCAGGATATCAACGAAACCATTTTTCAGGAAACGATCACGCGCGCCGTCCAGGAGGTTTTCAGAACCATGGTCGGACACGCCGCCGAACTCGCCGGCACGGCGGAGGATCGCCGGCTCAAGTCCCTGTCCATTCACGGGCCCCAGGTGGTCGGCACCGTCGGCTTCATCGGCGATATCAACGGCCTCATCTACCTCTATCTCGACGCCGCCTTCGCGCGCAAGGTCTCCGCCAGCCTTCTCGGCATGACGCCCGAGGAGATCGACGACGCCGGCGACGAGGTCGTCAACGATGCCATCGGCGAGCTCACCAACATGACCGTTGGCACCTTCAAGAACCAGCTCTGCGACCGCGGCTATCCCTGCCGCCTCACCATCCCCTCCATCCTGCGCGGCAGCAATTTTTCCATCGAGCCCATCAGCTCCACCACCCGCCGCGTCTACCGCTTCACCATCGACGGACATCTCCTCGTTGCCGACCTCCTCATGAAACCGGCCGGAGACGCCGGCAACGACGCCGACATCTGATCCCGCCCGCCCCCGTCTTCCCTCGCTTCCCGCACCTGCACGCCATGCGCTACAAGATCCTCACCGTGGACGATTCCCGCACCGTCCGCATCATCGTCAAAAAAGCGTTCCGTCCCTGGGATTGTGAAATCGTCGAAGCCGCCAACGGCATCGACGGACTCGCCCTCGCCGCCGGCGACCGGCCCGATCTCATCCTGCTCGATGTGACCATGCCTGTCATGGACGGCGTGGAAATGCTCACGAAGCTCAAGTCCGACCCCGCGCTGAAGACCATCCCCGTTGTCATGCTCACCGCCGAAGGCGGCCGCGAGAATGTCCTCCGGATCGCAAAGATCGGCGTGCGCGACTACATCGTAAAACCCTTCAAGGAAGAGCTGCTCGTGCAGAAGGTCGGCCGCATCATCGATCTTCAGCCCGCCACCGGTTCGCCCGCCCGCTCCCGCACCATTCTCGATCCCGCCGCCATCCTCGTCGTCGAGGACAAGCCCGCCATCGTCCGGCAGATCGCCGACGGCCTGAAACACACGCCCTGGCAGGTGACCGGCGTCGACACCACCGCCGCCGCCATCGACTTCTGCGCCCGCACCGTGCCCGACCTCGCCATGATCTCGCTGTCGCTTCCCGACGACGCCGCGTTCACCCTCTTCCGCGTCATCCGCGCCAATCCCCGCACCCGCAACACCCCCGTCTTCGGCCTCGTCGTGAAGACCGACGCCCTCGCACAGCAGCAGGCCCTGCAAACCGGCTTCACCGCGCTCGCCACCAAACCGCTCGACATGCGCGAAGTCGAGACCCGCGTCGCCCGCGCCCTCAATCTCGACACCTCCCACCGCTATTTCTCCATCGAACAAAACCTCCTCGTCATGCGCTTGCCCGAAAACACCGGCCAGGGCGTCGTCAACGAGGTGTCACGGTATCTCAAGGACAAGATCGCCGACGCCGTCGATACCGGCGTCAGCAAGGCCGTCTTCGACCTCAAGCAGCTCCGGCATCTCGACATGACCGTGATCAAGCTCCTGCTCCAGGCGATGGAGACCTGCAACCAGCTCGCCCTGCGTTTCAGCCTCGTCGGCAATCCCGCGATCACCGCCGAGTGCGAGGATTTCGAGGACACCCGCAACTGGCACTTTTTCGACTCGCTGGAAGCCGCCCTCGCCTCCGTCACCGATACCACCTCCGCCGCTTCGCAACCCGTCAGCTCATGAATCCGCCACGCCTCCGCTCCTCCTCCTCGCCTCCGCCCGACGACAAGTTCTCGCCCTTCGACCAGCCGCCTCCGGAAAAAGAGCGTCCCACCATGCTGCCGATGATCATCGGCCTCGTCCTCATCGTCCTCGCCTCGCTCGTGATCTTCTCGAGCTGACCCCCTGCGCCCGCCGCCCTTCTCCTTCCCATGCAAACCGAAGACGACAACGAATCAGGTCCCTCGCCGGTCTCCCTGCTCATCGCCTTCGCGCTGATCGCCATCAGCATCGTTCTCATCTGCACCGGATGACTCCGGTTTCCTGCTCAACGATTCACTGCCACATCGTATGGACGACCCGAATGCCAAGGATACCACTCTCATCGTCGCCGCGCTCGTCGTGGTGCTGACCGCCGCCGCCATCGTGTTCGGCCTGTTCCTGTTCTCCCGTCTCTGAATACCCGTTCTCCCGCTTGTCGGGAAACCTGCCGCCACATGAGCCGCCTGCCATCGCCTCCCCCCGTCAGTCCGCCGCCGTCATCGTCCGTGCTGCGCGCTGCATGGCTGCTCCCGGTGCTCCTCTCCGGCCCCCTGCCCGGCGCCTATGTCGTGCATGTTCCGCCCGTGCATTACGATCACCCGCTGCGGCCTGACGAGGCCCGGCAACTCCCCGCCGACGATTCGCCGCCCGGCCTCCCGCCGCTGCCCCCGACCCTCACCTGGTCTCCGGACGACACCGCGGCGGCGCCGTCTGCGGAAACGGATCGCGCCTCCTCCTCGCCTTCCCGCCCGCCGAAGCCCGCCGTCCCCTCCGGCCAATCGCTGCCCTGGCTCGTCTGCGGCGAGCCTGCTCCCCTGCGTTTTGCCCGACTCCGGAAACCGGCGCCCGCGCCGCCCGCCCTCGCCAACGTCGACTTCCCTCGTATCATAAAAAAAACGACACCGGCGCCCGTCCCGCCGCCCGTCGCCGCGCCGGCGGCGAAGGTCGAGGCACGCAGCGAACCGCCGCCTCCGGCTGTCATGGCCCCGCTGATACTCGGCGACGACCTCCGCCGCCACGCCCTGCCGGAAGACCCGCTCTTCTACTTCCGCCCGCCCTTCACCGTCATCCCTCCTCCGCCGCCGCTCCCCGAGAGCAAGGCCACCTACCGGCAACAATGAATCTCCCTGCGCGCGCCGTCCCCGTTTTCCTGTTCTTCCTCCTTCCCGCAGCCGTCCTCGCGGAAACCGGTGCGGACGCGGCCCCGCCTCCCGCTGCCGGAGCAACCCTCCCGGCCGGCGACGCCCCGCCCGCAGTTCCGGCCGTTCCCGATGCTGCCGCCGCTCTTCCCGCGCCGCCCGCCGCCGCCCTTTCACCGGAGGAACGCGCCAGCCTCTTCCGGCTCGCGGCCGGCAGCCTTGCCAAAGGAGACACCGCCGGCGCCGAAATCGCCTGGCGCCGGATCCTCCTTGGCGATCCGTCCGCCGCGGATGAAGAAAACGCCCTCCTCGGCCTCGCCCGCACCCATCGCCAAGCGGGCGATCTCGTCAAGGCCGCCGCCGTTTACGAAAAACTCCGCCAGGATCATCCGGCCTCCGGCCTTCTCCCCGAATCGTGCCTCGAACACGGCCGCGTGCTCCGTGTGCTCGGCGCCTGGAAACTCGCCATCGACCAGTTCTACAACGTCATCCACGGCACGCTCAGGATCGCCAGCGGGCAGACCGCGCATTACCGGCAACTCGCGCGCACCGCCCAGTTCGAAATCGCCGAGACGCACTACCTCGCCGGCAACTACGCCGACGCCGCCCGCTTTTTTTCCCGGCTCAACCTTCTCGATCTCGCTCCCGGGGATCGCGCCCGCGCCCACTTCATGGCCGCCATGTCCCGGCTTCGCGAAAACCGGCTCGAGGACGCGGCCACCGGCTTCACCTCCTTCATCGCCTCCTGGCCCGATGACGAATCCGTGAGCGAAGCCCGCTACCAGCTCGCCACGATCTGGATGCGCCTCGGCCGCAAGCAGGACGCCCTCGACGTCACGCTCGACCTCCTCCGCCTCGAGCACCGCCATGCCGGCGCCGACGTCCGCGCCTGGGCCTGGTGGCAGCGCCGCACCGGCACCTGGCTCGCCAACGATTTCTACAACCAGGGCGACTACTCCGGCGCGCTCACCATCTACCACCATCTCGTCCGCATTTCTCCCGAACCCCGCTGGCGCCTTCCCGTCCTCTACCAGATCGGCCTCTGCCAGGAACGCCTCCGGCAGACGGGCGCCGCCCGCGCCACCTGGCGGCAGATTCTCGACGACCCCGCACTGCAACCGCAGTCCGCCGGCTCCCCCCCCGCCTCTCCTCCACCGGAAGATCTCGCCGAGCTTGGCCGTATGGCCGCCTGGCGTCTCGAGCATCTCGACTGGGCGGAAAAAACCGGGACCCTGCTCGACAGCCTCACCCCGCCCGCCCCCGACCCGCCCCTCCGGCCCTCCTCCGTCGCCTCCCCTCACGCCGTCAATCCGCCCTCCCGCTCCCAACCTTCGATATCCGCCAATATAGATACATAAAACCCCTCACACGCCCCTCCCCCGCCAGGAAACGCAGGGATCTCCCGCCTTCGGAATAATGCCGGGGCGATCTTCCCCTTCGTTTCTTTTTCCGTCCCGTGAAGATACGCCCAAAAAATATTTTCCTATATACAACCATTAACATTAGGTGCAACCGGAAGACTGCCATCCTCATAAATTCACAAATTATTGGCAAAAGGCACTTTCATCTGACCGATAAAATCGGTCAAGAAGATTGACAATTTGGCCATATATCGAAAAAGCATCGCAAACAACACCCGTCTGCCCTGGTATGAGGAGCATCTGCCGACAGCATCTGCAGACCGGAAAGACGGTCTCCATTTGCCCGCGGCAATGTCCATTCCCCTGCAATATAGCAGTCAATAAGAAATCGTTAATCGCACTATAAACAAATCGGAATATCCCGGCATTTTTCCCGGTCACCACCCTTTTCCCCGCGTCCCTCCATGCCGACTTCCTGTGACAGCTCCTTGCGCGATGCCCTTGTGGTTTCCGCTCACCGCGACGCACCGGGGGTCTCCGTCGCTCCGGTCGCCCCTCTCCCGCCACGCCAGCACCGGGTGTTGCCGAGGCTGACGGGCGACTGGGAATGGGAACCCTTGACCGGCCTGTTTACCTGGTCGGCTTCCCACGCCACCCTCTTCGGTTTGCCCGCCCGGGCTTTTCAGGAAGATTTTGCCACGCTGTGCCTGCGGCTCCATCCTCACGACCGCCCCGGACTCGAGACCGCCCTGACGCGCAGCCGCGACCGGCAGACCCCCTTTCTTTGCTCCTGGCGTGTGCGCTGGCCCGACGGATCGCTCTATCTGCTGAAATCCGCCGGCCGGTTCCTGGCCGCCACCCCCACCCGTCCGCCCAGGCTGGCGGGCACCAGCGAAGGCCGTGGCCTTCCCCCGGAACCTCTCGTCGCCCGGCGTCCTCTCGCCGAGGAACTGCGCCTGTCCTCCGCGCCTTCCGTCCGGCCTCCGTATCCTGCCGGCCGCCACGTGGCGCCGACGCTGGCTCCGCTCGTGTGCGACCCCGACTACCTTGTTCCCGTCAGCCAGACGCGGATCATCGAGGAGCGTTACCAGATGATCTTCCAGCAAATGTCCGACGGTTTTGCGCTCTTCGAAGGCACGCATCCTTCGCACAGCCAGGCAACCATCGATGACTTCCGCCTCGTCGACGCCAACCCGGCCGCCGAGCGCAATCTCGGCCGGCTCGCCTCCGACTGTATCGGCAAAACCCTTCGCGAGATCCTGCCCGACATCGATCGCGAGCTCCTTGAAAATCTCGACCGGGTCGTCTCCACCGGCGCGGATTCCCGCTCCACCGTCGAATCCCGCTCGCTCGGCAAGCACTTCTCGATCCTCGCCTTCCGTCCCGGCCCCGGCCAGCTCGCCTGCATTTTCCAGGACATCACCGAACGCAAGCAGCTCGAAGCCCAGTTTCTCCAGGCCCAGAAAATGGAAGTCGTCGGCCAGCTCGCCAGCGGCGTCGCCCACGATTACAACAACATCCTCACCTCGACGCTCCTTCTCCTCGGCATGCTCCTCGGCGATCCCGGCCAGCCTCGCCACATGACCGAGGCGCTCAAGGAGCTCGAAGGCGAAACCCGCCGCGCCGCGCGCCTCACCCGCCAGCTCCTCGCCTTCAGCCGCAAGCAGCCCGCCCAGGTCCGCCCGGTCGATCTGCACGAACTCCTCTCGCATCTGTTCACCATGCTGAGCCGCCTGCTCGGCGAACACATCCACCTCGAATTCCGCGGCGACAGCGCGCCGCTCTGGATCGAAGCCGACGCCGGCATGATCGAGCAGGTCGTCATCAATCTCTGCATCAATGCCCGCGACGCCATGATGCCTGCCGGCGGGCTTCTCGCCATCGAGACCACCGCCGCTCCCGCCTCCGCGCTCCACCGCCCGGTCGGCGCGAATCACCCGGCCTGGGTCCGCCTCTCCGTGAGCGACACCGGTTGCGGTATGGACGACTCCACCCTGCATCGCATTTTCGAACCCTTCTTCACCACCAAGGGGCGCCAGCACGGCACCGGCCTCGGCCTTGTCACCGTGCAGAGCATCGTCCGCCAGCATCACGGCTGGATCGATGTCCGCAGCCGCCCCGGCGAAGGCAGCACGTTCGATGTTTTCCTTCCTGCCATTCCCTCCGCGGCCCCTCTTCCCGACCGCCGCTCTCCCCGTGAGGCCCGCCTGCACGGCTCCGAAACCATCCTCCTCGTCGAGGACGAGACCAGTGTGCGCAGCACCGCCGCCGCCAGCCTCCGGGCTCATGGCTACCGCGTCATCGAAGCCGACGACGCCGCCTCCGCCCTCCGCTGCTGGCGGCAGAGCCCCGATCGCATCGATCTCCTCCTCACCGACATGGTCATGCCCTGCGGCGTCTCCGGCATGGAACTCGCCCTCCAGCTCGCCCGCGAACAACCCGCCCTCAAGATCATCGTCTCGAGCGGCTACAACATGCACCCCCGCGCCGGCTCCGATCTCCCCGCGATGAACGACTGTTACCTCCCCAAGCCCTACGACATCCAGACGCTCCTGACCACGGTCCGGCAACACCTCGACCAGCCCTGAGATGAAAACCCGTCCGCCCCCCCCTGCCTCATCCCCTCCTCCCGGGCCCGTGCGCGTGATGCTCGTGGAAGATCATCTGATGATGCGTTCGGGCCTGCGGCTGCTCGTCGGCGGGCAACCCGGTTTCACGATCACCGGAGAGGCCGGCGATGGCGCCACTGCGCTCGCCCAGGCCGCGCTCGCCCCTCCCGACCTGATGATCGTGGACATCCATCTCCCCGGCGAGTTCGACGGCATCGAACTCACCCGCCGGCTTCTCCGCCGCCATCCGGAGATCCGCATCATCATTCTCTCTGCCGACGACCAGCCCGCCAACATCCGTGCCGCACTCCTGGCCGGCGCCGCCGGCTACCTGCTCAAGGAAAACACCTGCGACGAATTGCTGCGCGCCATCCGCACCGTGCTCCGCGGCCGCCAGTACCTCAGCCCCGGCATCCTCGGCGCCTGAGACCCGGGCCATTCCTGATCGTCAAAGAAGGACCGGAGGGGCCGGTTTTTTCCAACCGCGTTCATTCGCGGTTGAGGATTGATGGCTTTGGTTCGGGTTCCACCCATCCGGGCAAACCCTCGCGCTACCGGCCACCGTGAAGACGCTCCTGTGCATTTTCTGCTAAAGTCTCGTCGCGGTCAGCCGATTCGGAAAAAGCGACATAAATAAATGCCGATCCATTCTCCAGCTTTTGCCCGCGCCTGCCTGCGTCGTGCCGCGATTTTCCTCCTGTATCCGCTTCCGGGAACCGCCGCCGCGCCCTCTCCGCTCACCTGTCTCCGGCGAGCCGGCCGTGCTCCTTCAGCAGTCGCTGGCACTGCCGCACGGATAGCCTCACTCCGAATTTTTCCCGCAGAAACGCCGCCAGCGTCCGTCCACTCCAGCGGCCGGCCGGCACTCCCGCCCGCGCCGGATTCTCCCGCAACACCGACCGCACCCGCGCCAGCGCCACCGGCCCGATGCGCCCCGGCCTCCCCGGCCGCCAGCCTTCGGTCAACCCCGCCAGCCCTCCCGCCTCGAACTGCCGCACCCACTTCACCACCGCGCGCGGTGAGTCCCCGAGCAATCCCGCCACCTGCGGGCAGGTCATGCCCTGCGCCACCAGCAGGAGGGCGTGCAGCCGGTGATGATACCGCGCGGCTTCGTCGCACCGGATTTCGGCGTGTAACGACATGATGATTTTTTCCCGGTCGGAAATGGTCAGAGCTTTCATAGGGCGCAGAGGGTTCCCTCCTCCGAATCAGTCCGCTCGCCATGCAAGAGACGATCCAGCCCGCCAGCATCGGCACAAACTTCTGACGCCATACTCTCCTCTTCCCTCCTGACCTCTTCCTTCCATGAAAAAGACCCGCAAACTCGGCACCCGACTCATCCTCGCCTTCGGCGCCCTCATCCTCATCATGCTCGCCCTCGGCGGCAGCGCCGTCTGGAACATGCAGCGCGGCGCCGCCACCTCCCGCACCACCTCCGGCCAGGCCGTGCCCGCCGTCACCCTGGTCAGCGCCATCGAGCACCAGGTGATGCTCACCCGCTACGAAATCCGCGGTTATTTCCTGCACCACGAACCGGGCTACCTGACCCGCGGCCGCGAGAGCCTCGCCAAGGCAAAACAGGAACTGCAAAAGGCCCGGGAACTCGGGGCCTCCAGCCCTGACCTCGCCGGTTTTTATGAAGCCGTCGGCAAAACCTCCGCCAAGGTCCAGGAGTACGAAACAACACTTCAGCGTGTTGCCGAAAGCATCGGCTCCACCAACGACGCCCGCCGCAGCCTCGACGAGGCCGCCCGCGTGCTCGCCACCGCATCCGACGATTTCCGCGCCGCCCAGTTCCGGATCATCGAAGAAGAAACGTCCGCCGCCACCGCCGACCAGGCGCTCTTCGCCGAAGCCAGATCCAAGTTCAAAACCCTCATCGCGCTCGACCAGTCCATTGCCGCCCTGCGCCTCGCCGTCTGGCGTGCTCTCGCCGAACGCTCACCCGCCGACCTCGTCCGGGCCCAGAGTCACATCACCGCACTCACCGGCCATGCCACCGGCATCCGCGCCATCCTCACGCAGGAAGCCAACATCCGGCTCATCGACAGCATCGCCCGCGCCGCCGCCGATTACGGACGCGCCATGAAGACACTCACCGACGACTGGGAAACTCGCGACAAACTCATCAAGGAGGGCACCGATCTCAGCTACGCCATGACCGATGAAACGCAAAAACTCATCGAAACCAGCCTGAATGATGTGCGCGACGACTCCGTCCGCACCACCCGCCTCCTCGGCACCTCTTCCACCATCATGATTGCCGGCCTCGCCGCTGCGTTCATCATCGCCGCGGCGCTCTCCTTCGGCCTCGCCCGTTCGATCACGCGGCCGGTCAAGGCCATTGCCGACACCCTCAACCAAGGCGCCGAGCAGACTGCCGCCGCTGCCGGCCAGGTTTCTTCCGCCAGCCAGACGCTCGCCGCCGGCGCCAGCGAGCAGGCCGCAGCCCTCGAGGAGACCAGTTCCTCCCTCGAGGAGCTTGCCAGCATGACCCGCCGCAACACCGACAACGCCCAGCAGGTCAACTCCCTCGCTCGCGAAGCCCGCGCCGCCGCCGAAACCGGCGCCGCCGACATGTCCGCCATGGCCCACGCCATGCAGGAAATCCAGAAAAGCAGCGGCGACGTCGCCCGCATCATCAAGACCATCGACGAAATCGCCTTCCAGACCAACATCCTCGCCCTCAACGCCGCCGTCGAAGCCGCACGCGCCGGCGAGGCCGGCGCCGGCTTCGCCGTCGTCGCCGAGGAGGTCCGCAACCTCGCCCAGCGCAGCGCACAGTCCGCACGCGAAACCGCCGCCAATATCGAAAACTCCGTCGCCAAAACCGCCCAGGGCGTCCAGCTCACCGAAAAAGTCACCCGCAGCCTCGACGAAATCCTGCAAAAATTCCGCCAGGTCGACCAGCTCGCCGCCGAAGTCGCCACCGCATCCCGCGAACAGTCCCAGGGTATCGACCAGGTCAATACCGCCGTCAGCCAGATGGACAAGGTCACCCAGTCCAACGCCGCCTCCGCCGAAGAAAGCGCCTCCGCCGCCGAAGAACTCAACGCCCAGGCCGCCTCCCTCAAGGACGCCGTCCTCTCCCTCCGCCGCATCGTCGACGGCGGCTCCGCCACCGCCTCCTCACCGTCACCCGTCCATCACGATCTTGCCCGTGCCTCCGCGCCCGCCCATGCCGCTCCCTGATCCGCCGATCACCTTTCACCCGCCAATCCCCAAACCAATGGCCGCAAAAGAACGTAAAATCCTGCCGCGCATGAAACCTCCCATCGCGTCTATAGACGCGCGGGAGATCCTCCCCGGGCAGACTGATCCTTTGCGCCCCTTCGCGGCAAAAAAACTCCCTGTCCATTCCGGCCGCCTCTCACCCTTTGCGTCCATGAACCCTTAGCCAACCGCCATCCGCACCACTCGCCTTCCGGCTCAAGAAATCCTTCCAGTGACCGATAACACCCTGCGGCGTCGCTCGTGACGACCGCGCCGGTTTGTCGCGCCCGAGGCCGTCCACGGTCACTGTCATGAAAAATAACTACAAGCTCGGCACCCGGCTTTCCCTCGCCTTCGGAAGCCTCGTTCTCATCATGCTCGCCCTCGGCGGCATCACCGCATGGAACATGCATCGCAGCGCTGCCACCGCCCGGCAGGCCGCCGGGGAAGGCCTGCCCGCCATCACGATCGTCAACGATGTCCAGCACCAGGTCATGCTCGCCCGTTACGAGATTCTCGGGTATGCGCAGACTTCCATGCCGGATTTCCTGAATCGTGGACGGGAAAATATTGCCGCCGCGCGCCAGCACCTCGAAAAAGCCCGCGAACACGCTTCCCGCCATCCCGGCCTCACCGATTTTTCCACGGCGGTCGCCGAAACCGGACACAAGTTGCAGGAATACGATGCGCTCCTTCACCACATCATGGAAAAAACCGAGGCCACCGATTCCTCCCGCAACCGCCTCGACGACTCGTCCCGGACCCTTCTTTCCGCCATCAACGGCTTCCGCACCCGGCAATACCACGAGCTCGACGAAGAGCTCAAAAACGCCGCTGCGGCGGAAAAAATCACCGAACGCAGTTACAAGCTGAAACTCGTCTCGGACATCGACCAGGTCATCTCCGAACTTCGCCTCGCCACCTGGCGCGCCCAGGCCGAGCAGAATCCGCACGCCCTCTCCGCGGCCCAAAAACATTTTGCCGTCATCACCTCCCGGTGCGACGAGTTGCAACCCGTCACCCGCCAGGAAGCCGACATCCGCCAGATTGCCGCCATGCGGCAAGCTGCGGCCGAGTACCGCAAGGCGATCGACGGCCTCGCCCTCGAATGGGAGGAGCGCGAAAAGCTCGTCGCCGATTGCGCCGTCCTCAGCCGGGCCATGATCGACCAGACGCGGAAACTCGCCGCCGAAGGTCTGGACAACATGCGCACCGGCACGCTCACCACCGGACATCAGCTCGGCACCTCCACCCTCATTCTTTATGCCGGCCTCGCCACCGCGTTCATCATCGGCAGCGCGCTCTCCATTGGCCTCACCCGTTCGATCACGCGGCCGGTCAAGGCCATTGCCGACACCCTCAACCAGGGCGCCGAGCAGACTGCCGCCGCTGCCGGCCAGGTCTCTTCCGCCAGCCAGACGCTCGCCGCCGGCTCCAGCGAGCAGGCCGCCGCGCTCGAGGAAACCAGTTCCTCGCTGGAGGAACTCGCCAGCATGACCCGCCGCAACACCGACAACGCCCAGCAGGTCAACTCCCTCGCTCGCGAAGCCCGTGCCGCTGCCGAAACCGGCGCCGCCGACATGTCCGCCATGGCCCACGCCATGCAGGAAATCCAGAAAAGCAGCGGCGACGTCGCCCGCATCATCAAGACCATCGACGAAATCGCCTTCCAGACCAACATCCTCGCCCTCAACGCCGCCGTCGAAGCCGCACGCGCCGGCGAGGCCGGCGCCGGCTTCGCCGTCGTCGCCGAGGAGGTCCGCAACCTCGCCCAGCGCAGCGCACAGTCCGCACGCGAAACCGCCGCCAATATCGAAAACTCCGTCGCCAAAACCGCCCAGGGCGTCCAGCTCACCGAAAAAGTCACCCGCAGCCTCGACGAAATCCTGCAAAAATTCCGCCAGGTCGACCAGCTCGCCGCCGAAGTCGCCACCGCATCCCGCGAACAGTCCCAGGGTATCGACCAGGTCAATACCGCCGTCAGCCAGATGGACAAGGTCACCCAGTCCAACGCCGCCTCCGCCGAAGAAAGCGCCTCCGCCGCCGAAGAACTCAACGCCCAGGCCGCCTCCCTCAAGGACGCCGTCCTCTCCCTCCGCCGCATCGTCGACGGCGGCTCCGCCGCCACCTCCTCACCCGCAAGCGCCCCCGTTCACGCCCACCCGACCGGCAAGGCCGGGTCCGCTCCCGCGCCCGCCGCAAAATTCCCGGTTCCCGCAAGCCTCCCGGAGACAGACCGGTAGCCGCAAAAGAACGCAAAAAAATCTCCGCGCATGAAACCCTCCATCGCGCCTATATGTTCCCTTGGCTGCGAAGGGGAACAGAACCGGATTTTTCAGCCGCAAAAGGGCGCAAAGGGTCTTTTCGCAGGGAAACCCTCCATGGCGCCTATAGGTGCCACGCAACGTTTCATCCGCGTGAAGATTTTTGCGCTCTTGTCAGACTGTCGCTTCGCTCGGTACGCGGCTAAAAAAAATGCCTCCTGCCTCTCCGGCAAAAATTGCCCATCGCCACAGTACTATCGCAATATAATATAAAACAACATCTTAACAATCTGGCACCGATACTGCTTTTCATTCCTCTGTCCTCCTTCGCGGCCTCGTCCGCATCCGCCCATGAACATCGGTCTCTACCAGAACGCCGCTTCGCTTTCCGCGCTCGAACGCTGGCAAGACGTCGTCGCGCAAAACATCGTCTCCAGCCAGGTCACCGCCTTCAAACGCCGCACCGTGCAGGTCGCCGGCAACCAGTCCGGTGAATTTTTCATCGAGCCCTCGTCCGTCCCCGGCGCCTCCGGCGAGGCCCGGCGCGCCATTTTCCCCCAAGCCAATTACAACATCAGCCTGACACCCGGCGAGGCCCTCCCCACTCACCGCGACCTCGACATCGCCCTGCCGGCCGACGGTTTTTTCACTGTCCGCGATGCCGGCGGACGCATCCTCTACACCCGCGCCGGTTCCTTCCAGATCAGCCCCGAGCGCACCCTCGTCACCGCGGAAGGACTCGAGGTGCTCGGCGACGGTGAAGCCCCGATCCAGCTCGAAACCGAAGGCGGCACGCTTGTCTTCAATGACGACGGCACCATCTCCCAGGACGACACTCTCATCGGCCGCCTCGGCATCGTCACCTTCGCGCGTCCCGAACTCCTCACCCCGCTTTCCGGCGGCCTCTACGCCGCGCCGCCCGAGGCCGGCCCCGAACCGGTGGAAGAGCCCGGCGTCATCCAGGGTTTTGTCGAATCGAGCAACGTCGCCCAGCTCCACGAGATGGTCGACCTCATCACGATCTCCCGCGCCTACGAGGCGAACCAGAAAATGATCCAGAGCCGCGACACCCTTCTCGGCCGCACCATCGAAGCCCTCACCACCTGACGCTCCGCCGGCCACCCGCCGTCCCTCCCCTTTCCCTGATTCCGCAATCCACATTCCGCACTCCACACTTCAATGAACCTCTCCCTCTACTCCGCCGCCACCGGCATGGAAGCCCAGCAGATGAACCTCAACACGATCGCCAACAACCTCGCGAACGTAAACACCGCCGGGTTCAAACGCAGCAAGATCGAGTTCCACGACATGCTCTACCAGAACCCGCGCAACGCCGGCGCGGAGACCGGCAACGGCAACCTCCTGCCCACCGGCATCGAAATCGGCAACGGCTCGCGGATTTCCGCCACCTCCAAGGTCTTCACGCAGGGCCAGCTCACCTCCTCCGGCGAGAAACTCGACATCGCCATCCAGGGCGAAGGATTTTTCGAGGTGCAGCGGCCCGACGGCACCACCGCCTATACCCGCGACGGTTCCTTCAAGCAGGACAACAACGGCCAGATCATCACCTCCGGCGGCCTCGTTGTTCTCAGCGGCTTCCAGGCCGTGCCCAACGGCACCACCGACATCACCGTCGCCGAAACCGGCGACGTCACCTACGTCACCCCCAACGGCAACGAAACCTTCCGCATCACGCTCACCCGTTTCGCCAACCCCGCCGGCCTGCGCAGCCTCGGCGACAACCTCTACGAAGAAACCACCGCCAGCGGCACGCCCGAGGCCGGGCAACCCGGGGAGGAAGGTTTCGGCACCACCCAGCAATATTACGTCGAGTCCTCCAACGTGAACATCGTCGAGGAAATGGTAAACCTCATCGTCGCCCAGCGCGCCTACGAAGTCAGCAGCAAGGCCATCCAGACCTCCGACGAGATGCTGCAAAACGTCACCGAGCTCAAACGCTGAACCCGCGCGCCGGAGGCCTCCGGCGCGAACCGCCAACGCCGAACCGTCAACATCCCGTGCACCGACCATTCGAGAAAACCGAAGCCGGCAACCTTGCCTTCAAGACCGCACGCAGGACATCCGCCCTATGTCACCGGATTATGGATACCGGATTCCGGCTGTTCGATGTCGGACGCCGGATACCGGATACCGGACGTTCGCGGCGCCTCGTCGCGATTGTCTTCGCTCTCGCCCTGTCCACCGCCGGCCAGACATCATCCGCCGACGACGTCGCCGGCACCGCTCCCGCCGCGCCCTCCGCCACCCTGCTTCGCCGGCTCGCCGACGACATCGCCGCGCACTTCCAGGCCAGCGGCGAACTCCTGCTCGACTGGCAACGCCCCCAGCCCGCGCTCGCCCGCCTCGCTCCCGACACCGCCCTCCGCATCCTCGAGTACCCCGCCGCGCTCGCCCCGCAGATGCTCGTCCGCGTCCGCCTCCCCTCCGCGCCCCGGCAACCCGCGGACCCCGCGCGCGCCGCGCCGCCTCCCGCCGACATCACTCTCGTTGTCCGCGCCCAACTCTGGCGCGACGGCTGGCTCCTTCCGGAACCCGCGGCCCGCGGCGACCCCGTGCTGCCCTCCGCGCTGGGCATCAAGCGGTTTGATGCCCTGCGCGATCGCGACGCCGTGCCCGCCGATTCCGGGGCCGACCTTCTCTTCGCCCGCGCCCTCCCCGCCGGACGCCTGCTCGTGTGGCGCGATGTCATCCGCCGCCCGCTCGTCAGGCGCGGCCAGTCCGTCGAGATCTCCGCCGGCGAGGGCGCGCTCCTCGTCACCCTGCGCGGCATCGCCATGGAGGACGCCGGCCGCGGCGAGACCGTGCGCATCCGCAATCCCGAATCCCGCAAGGAATTCACCGCCCTCGTCGTCTCCGAATCCCGCGCCGAAGTCCGTTTCTAGAAACCACGCTCACCGCCATGCATCGCCGTATCCACTTCCTGATTTCAGCTTTTCAGCTTTTCAGTCTTTCCGCTTTTTCCGCTTTTTCCGTTTCCGCCGCCTCGCTCTGGACCGCGCCCGGCAGCCGCGAGGTCTCCCTCGTCGCCGATTCCCGCGCCGGCCGCGTCGGCGACATCATCACCATCGTCGTCGCCGAAGCCGCCGCCCAGTCCTCGACCCAGAGCAAGAACACCTCCACCGACACCTCCGCCGAAGCGGCGGTGAGCCAGTTCCTCTATCCGCCGAGCGCCAGCAAATTCGGCACGCACAACGGCGCCCTGCCCGGCATTTCCTTCGGCGGCACCAGCACCTTCAGCGGCGGCGGTTCCGTCAACAACTCGCAGACCATCACCGCCCGCGCCGCCGTGCTCGTCACCGACACCCTTCCCAACGGCAACCTCGTCATTGCCGGCGCCCGCCGCACCACCTTCTCCGGCGAGACGCAGCACGTCATTCTCCATGGCGTCATCCGCCGCGACGACATTACCAGCGCCAACACGATTCTCTCCAGCAACATCGCTGACACCCACATCGAATTCATCAGCGAAGGCTCCCTCACCGACGCCCAGAAACGCGGCTGGCTCAGCCGCATCTACGAAAAACTCCGCCCCTTTTGAAAAGCTGAAATGCTGAAAACTGAAACGCTGAAAATGAAAGCAGTCTTGTATCCCCCAAAAAACGACAGCCAACGTTCCGACTTGCTCCTGGCAGTCGGCCCTGGGGGCCATCGCCTCCGGCGAGGCCATCTCCGCGCTCCGGGCTCCGTCAACTTTTCAGCTTTTCAGCCTTTCAGTCTTTTCATGCGCCACCTGTTCCTCGCCCTTTTCAGCTTTTCAGTTTTCAGCTTTTCAGCTTTTCCGGCCCGCGCCTCCCGGATCAAGGACCTCGCCCTTGTCGGCGGCGGGCGCGACAACCAGCTTGTCGGCTACGGCATCGTCGTCGGCCTCGCCGGCGACGGCGATTCCAACTCCCAGAAATCCACCCTCCGCGCCATCGCCAACGTCCTCCAGCGCTATGGCCTCACCGTCGACATCAACCAGATCAAGGCCAAGAACACCGCCGCCGTCATGGTCACCGCCGACATCGCCGCGTTCATCAAGCCCGGCTCGCGGATCGACGTGACCATCGCCTCGCTCGGCGACGCCAAGTCGCTCCAGGGCGGCGTCCTCCTGCAAACCCCGCTCGTCGGCGCCGACGGCCGCGTCTACGCCGTTGGCCAGGGTGCCATTTCCGTCGGCGGATTTCTCGGCGGCACCGGCGGTCCCGGCGGGGCCACCGTCCAGAAAAATCACCCCACCGTCGGCACCATCACCAACGGCGCCATCGTCGAGCGCGAGATTCCCGCCTCGTTCGTCAACGAAGGCGTGCTCACCCTCCAGCTCCACAACCCCGACTTCACGTCCGCCACGCGCATGGCCGACGCCATCAACGCCATCCACGCCGGCGCCGCCGACCCGCTCGACGCCGCCACCCTCAACGTGCGCGTGCCCGACACGTACGCGGGCCGCGAAGTCGCCTTCCTCGCCGACCTCGGCGCCATCGAGATCACGCCCGACACCATGGCCCGCGTCGTCATCAACGAACGCACCGGCACCATTGTCGCCACCTCCACCGTCCGTCTCGCCGAAGTCGCCATCAGTCACGGCTCGCTCACCATCACCGTCTCCTCCACGCTCGGCGTCTCGCAGCCCGGCCCCTATGCCATCGCCGGCCAGACCGCCGTCGTCCCCTCCACCCAGACGGATGTCAGCGAGGGCCGGGGCGGCTTCCAGGTCATCCCCGAAACTCCCTCCATCGAACGCCTCGCCGCCGCCCTCAATGCCCTCGGCGTGAGCACCCGCGAGATGATGGCCATTTTCCAGACCCTCAAACGCTCCGGCGCCCTCCAGGCCGAACTCGTCATCAACTGATCCATGCTCTCCGCCCTCTCCCCTGTATCGACCTCCCGACTACTCGCCGGAGACGCCCTGCCCCCCTCCCCCCCTCACTCCCTCGCCCCCTCCCCCCCCGGCATCCGCCGCGCCGCCGAACAGTTCGAGGCCATTATCCTGCGCCAGCTCCTCGCGCCCGCCCTCGATTCCATGGCCGGCGGCTCGCTCTCCGGCAACAGCGGCCCGGCCGGCGGCGCCGTCTACGGATATCTGCTCACCGACGTCCTCGCCCAGGCCATGAGCCAGGGCGGCGGCTTCGGCTTCGCCGACATCATCGAACACCAGCTTTCCCCGAAAAATCCGCCTCCCGCCGCTGGCAAACCGCAAAAACACAGTCAACCCTGACGCCGTCGTGCCGATATAGTCCTCCGCGTCTCCGGTTTCTCCGGCGATCCCGTCCGCATCCTGATCCGGAGGCGGCCACACTTTCTTTCCTTTCCGATGAACAACACCGCCACTGCCTGTGAAGAGCTCCTCGCCGCGCTGCGTGAAGAACTCGCCGGTTATGGCGGCGTCCTTGCCCTTTTCGACGAACAGCAGACCCATCTCTGGAATCGCGACGCCGCCCGTGTCGCCGCCACCGCCGTCGCCATTGACGAAATGATGCAGACCGTCTCCCGCCAGCGCTCCGTCCGCGAGGCCTGGGTCGCCGGCTTCGCCCGCGCCCGCCAGCGCCCCGCGACTTCCACGCTCCTCGACCTGCTACCCCTGTTTCCCGAAGACACGCAGATCCTTCTCCGCGCCCTCGTCACCGAAATCAGCCGACTGCTCCGCCGCGTCCGCCGCCGCGCCCGCCAGAATCACCAGTTGCTCACCCGCGTCTGCCAGCTCCATCACGAACTGCTCGCGCTCGTCCGCCCGGACTCCCGCGCCGATTCCACCTATTCGGCCGACGGCCGCCTCCCCGCTCCCGCCGGCTCCACCCTCCGCATCGCCGGTTGACCCGTCCGGGGGAGAAATTTCTGTCACCGACAGCCAACTACAAATTTCCGACAGCCAACAACCCTCCCATCCGCCATGTCCGGCCTTCTCTCCAATCTTTCGCAAGCCTCCGGCGCCCTCAACGCCCACTCCCGCGCCATCGAGGTCACCAGCAACAATATCGCCAACGTCAACAACGGGGACTACTCCCGCCAGCGCGTCGTCTACGCCAGCCGGGGCACCGTCCTCACCGCCAACGGCGTGGAGTCTCTCGGCATCGAGGCCAGAACCGTCGTGCAGTTGCGCGACCTCCTGCTCGACAAGCAGGTCACCCGCGAAACCGCGAGGACCGCCTCCGTCGAGGCCGAAAGCAAGGCCTGTGCCCGCGTCGAGACCCTCCTCGGCGAAACCATCGACACCTCCGGCGAGAGCAGCAGCGCCGGCCTCTCCGCGGCCATCAGCGATTTTTTCAGTTCCTTCGCGGCGCTCGCCGCCAGCCCCACCGACCAGGGAGAAAAGCAGACCCTGCTCGCCAACGCCGGCATCCTCGCCGAACGCTTCCGCACCATCGACTCCAACCTCGCCCTCGCGCAAGGCGACCTCGACGACTCCATCTCCCAGGACGTCGGCGAGATCAACGACCTGCTCGCCCGCATCACCGAGCTCAACGAGCAGATCGCCCGCTTCGAGGTCAACAACCCCGGCTCCGCGCTCAGCCTGCGCGACGAGCGCCAGGCCGCGCTCGAGGACCTCGCCGCCAACATGTCCTTCGAGACCCGCGCCTCCGCCTCCGGCAACGGCGCGATCGACGTCTACACCCTCGACACCGACGGCAACGAAATCCTTCTCGTCTCCGACGGCGCCGCTCCCGCCACCGTCACCTTCGACGGCGACAATCTCCTCGCCGACGGCACCGCCCTCGCCCTCACCGGCGGCTCCGTCCACGGCAGCCTCGCCGCCCGCGACGGCGCCGTCCAGACCCTGCGTGACAATCTCGACGCGCTCGCGCAGCAACTCATCACCTCCGTCAACGCCGCCTACAATCCCGACGGCGACGCCGGCATGGATTTTTTCTCCGGCGCCGGCGCCGCCGACATCGCCCTGGACGGCAATCTCACCGACACCACCCTGCGCGCCTCCGCCACCGGCAACGCCGGCGCCAGCGAACTGGCGTCCGCCGTGGCCGACCTGGTCACCCGCAACTTTTCCACTGCCGGCGGCGACCTCGTCAACGGCACGCTTTCCGGCTACTATTCGAGCGTCGTCAGCAGTTTCGGCCAGGCCGTGCGCAGCGCGGAGACGCGCTACGAATCCCAATACAGCATCGAAAACCTCGTTCGCGAACAGCGCGACTCCGTCAGCGGTGTCTCCCTCGACGAGGAAACCATCAGCCTCATCAACTACCAGCGCGCCTACCAGGCCGCCGCCCGCATCATCAACGTTCTCGACGACCTCCTCAACACCGTCGTCAACGGCCTCGGCGTCACCTGACCCCCAAAAAAATCCCCATCACCAATTTCCAACTACAAACTTCAAACTGCCAATTACCAACTACCACGCCCCCGATGCGCACCTCCAGCCTCACCACCACCAACCGCCTCATCGACCAGCTCACCCGCCTGTCCGATCGCCAGATCGCGCTGCAAAACCGGATCGCCACCGGGCAGCGCGTCACCTCTCCCGGCGACGATCCCGCCGCCGTCGGCCGCATCCTCGCCAACCAGATGGAGCAGACGCAGGTCTCCCGTTACCAGGACAACGCTTCCCGGGCGCTCGAACTCTCCGAAGCCGTGTACTCCACCCTCTCCGATCTCAAGGCCATCTCCGACCGCGCCGGCGAACTCGCCACCCTCGGCGCCGGCGCCACCAGCACCGATGCCATGACCGCCTACGCCGTCGAACTCGACGAACTCATCCAGCAGGCCGTCGATCTCGCCAACACCCGCTTCGGCGGCGATTACCTCCTCGCCGGCACGGCCGTCGACACCGCCCCCTTCACCGCCGCCACCGATGCCGACGGCACCCTCACCGGCGTGACGTACACCGGCAATGCCGACCGGATCTCGATCGCCCTTTCCGCGACCTCCGCCATTTCACCCGGCACGAGCGGCGAAACCAACCAGGCCGTCGCCGCCTTCATCAACCGGCTGGTCGGCCTGCGCGACACCCTCGAAACCGGCGACACCACCGCGGTCAACGACCTGCGTCCCGGCCTCGAGGAATCCGAAGACATGTTTGTCAACGCGCTCAGTTCCCAGGGAGCCATCCAGACGCGTATCGAAGCCGCACAGACGCAACTCCAGTCCCGCCAGGATCAGCTCACCGGCCGCATCTCCGCCGATGCCGACGCCGATGTGACGAGCACCTACGTCTCGCTCACGACCGCGACCGCCGCCTACGAAGCCGCCCTCACCTCCTCTTCCGCCATCATCGGCCGCTCCCTCCTCGATTACCTGTAAGGCGCCCCGCCCATGAAAGTCCTCGCAGAAACCCTTCCCGAACCGGCCGACACGCGCGAGCCGCCCCTCC
The DNA here is from genome assembly GCA_000242935.3 of Opitutaceae bacterium TAV5. Lineage (NCBI taxonomy): Bacteria > Pseudomonadati > Verrucomicrobiota > Opitutia > Opitutales > Opitutaceae > Opitutaceae bacterium TAV5. The sequence goes on along the minus strand of CP007053.1, from coordinate 5,905,803 downwards.
CCGCCCGGCTGGAACTGCCCGCCGGCCTCGTCGGCTTTCCCGATCACCGGCACGCCGAGCTCTTTCATTTCCCCGGCCAGCTTCCCTTTCGCTGGCTGCGCGTGCAAGGTCCCGCGCCCCTTCATTTTGTCGTCATCGAACCCGGCGGCCTCGTGCCCGGTTACACGCCCGAACTGTTCGACGAGGACGCCGCCGCCATCGGCCTCTCCTCGCCCGGCGAGGCCCTCGTGCTCAACATCGTCACCGTCAGCCGCACCGAACCCGCGACCGCCACCGTCAACCTCGTCGGCCCGCTCGTCGTCAACCGCCGCACCGGCGTCGCCCGCCAGGTCGTCCTGTCCAACCACAACCACTACAGCGCCCGCCACCCGTTCGTCACGGCGGCCTCCTGACGCTCCACCCCGCCCGCCATGCTCGTCCTCTCCCGCAAGGCCGGTGACGCCATCCTGATCGGTCACAACATCGAGATCGTCATCACCCGCATCGATGGCGATACCGTCAAGCTCGGCATCAACGCCCCGCGCGAGATTCCCGTCATCCGCAAGGAAGTGCTGGCGGATATCGCCGCCACCAACCACGCCGCCGCCATGCCCGCCGCCCCGGGGAGCGCCCTGCCTTCCCTGCCCGGCCTGGCGCCGGCGAGGCGCTGATCGCCGCCGCCCGTTTTCCTTCCCGCATTTTTATGTCAACCACCCGTTCGCTCAGTTCCGGCGCCCGCCTCCTCCTCTCCAGCCTCGACCACAACCAGACGGCGCTCGACCGCGTGCTCTATCGCCTCGGCTCCGGTTCGCGTCTGCTTGCCGCCGGCGACGACCCCGCCGGCACCGGCGCCGCCGCCAAGGCCGATTCGCAACAGGCGCGCCTCGACGCCGCCTCGGTCAACATCCAGAACGGCATCAGCCGCCTGCAATCCACCAGCAGTTACCTCACCTCCCTCAACAGCACGCTCACCCGCATGAACGAACTGGCCACCTTCGCCAGAAACGAAGTGCAGGACCCGGCCGACGTCGCCCTCTACAAAAGCGAATTCATCCAGTTGCAGGAGCACCTCCGCTCGGTCATCGGCGGCTCCCAGGCCGAAACCGGCGGCGTCGCCGACATCACCGATCCGCTCGGCTCCTACAACGGCACTCCCCTCTTCGGGGCCGATGGCGGCAGTCTGCTCGCCATCGGCATCCACGCCGACGAGACGGTGCAACTCCCTGTCATCAACCTGCGCACCGGCGCCACGCTGTCGCTCATCACCCAGGACGCCGGCGGCAGTTTCACCTTCGATTTTTCCGATCCCGACGCGATCTCCGTCCTCGACGAGGCGATCGGCCAGGTCACCGCCGGCCTCACCGCCGTCGGCAGCGTGGAAAGCCGGCTCGACTACGCCGCCGGCACGCTCGAATCGACCGGCACCGCGCTCGAATCGAAGCTCTCCCGCATTCGCGATGTCGATGTCGCCGCCTCCACCACCGCTCTCGCCCGGCTGCAGGTTCTCAGCCAGGCGCATGTCAGCATGCTCCGCCGCGCGGATGACATGAATTCGAAGTTGTTGTCCCTGCTCGCGACGTAGCTTTCCCCGCCCGCGATGAATTCCGTTCGCTTGCGACGGGATTTACGGGAATCCGTCTCATGGAAACAGGCTTTTTCATCCCAGAGTGCAGGTGACATCTTCCGGTGATTTCGCCCACGTTGTGGGCTGTGGCGGTTCGCTTTCAGGTTTGCCTGCCGCCTCCCTCCCGACTCACGAGCCCTGTTTTCATGGCACTTGACAGAATTCTCATTCTCGATGACGAGCCGCTTATCCGCTCGCATCTGGAAACGCTTTTCCTGCACAGGAAGCTGGCGGTCGTCACCGCCGGCACGATTGCGCAGGCAGCGGATCTTGTTGCCCGCGAATCCTTCGACCTCGCCCTTTTCGACGTTTGCCTGCCCGATGGCAACGGGCAGCAACTTCTCGAGCACATCAACATGCTCCCCGACCGGCCGCTCGTGGTCATGATGACCGGCCACGGCACCATCGAAAACGCCGTCGCCTGCATGAAGGCCGGAGCCTTCGACTACCTCATAAAACCGTTCACGATCGACCAGCTCGACATCCTCCTGCGCAAGGCCGAGTCGTACCACCAGCTCATCAACGTCAACCGGCACCTCAACGACCAGCCCGACGACACCAGCGACCTCCTCGGCAACAGCCCCGCCATGCTCCGCCTCCGCCAGCTCGCCCGGCGTGTCGCTCCCACCGACACCAGCGTCCTCATCACCGGCGAAAACGGCACCGGCAAGGAAATGATCTCGCGCGAGATCTACCGCCACTCCTCCCGTCGCACCGGTCCCTACATCAAGGTCAACTGCGCCGCCCTTTCCGAAACGCTGATCGAAAGCGAGCTCTTCGGCCACGAGAAAGGCGCCTTCACCGGCGCGACCAACCGCCGCGAAGGCCGCTTCGAGCTCGCCAACCGCGGCACGCTCCTGCTCGACGAAGTCAGCGAAATCTCGCCCAACCTCCAGGCCAAGCTCCTGCGCGTGCTCCAGGAACGCGAGTTCGAGCGCGTCGGCGGCACGCGCACGATCAAGGTCAACGTCCGCATCCTCGCCACCTCCAACCGCGATCTCGCCCGCAGCGTCGAGCGCGGCGATTTCCGCTCCGACCTCTATTACCGGCTCAACGTCTTCCCGCTGCACATCCCGCCGCTGCGCGAACGCGTCGACGACATCCCGCTCCTCGCGGAAGACTTCCTGCGCCGCTTCGCCCGCAAATACTCGCTGCGCATCCCCGGCTTTTCCGACCAGGCGCTGGCCGCGCTCGCCGCCTACCCCTGGCCGGGCAATGTGCGCGAATTGCAAAACACCATCGAGCGCGCCGTCATCCTTTCCGAAAACGGCCGCCCCGTCTCGACGGCCGCGCTCAGCCTGCCTTCGCTGGTCCGCAAGCCCTTCGGGGAATTGTTTCCGCCCGGCTCGTCCGGCCCGCCGTTCATGCCCGCGGCCGGCCCGCCCGCGCTGCCCCCGCCACCGCCGGAGCCGATACCGGTGCCGCCGGCCGAAGAATGGCTCCCGCCCCCCGCCAGCGAGAACGAACCCGCTCCGGCCGGCGAACCGCTGTCCGGATCACCCGATATCATCCCGCTCGATGAACTCGAGCGCCAGGCGATTCTCAACGCCTTGCGCACCACCGGCGGCAACCGCACCAAAACCGCCGAACTGCTCAACATCAGCATCCGCACCCTGCGCAACAAACTTCACGAATACCGCGAGCAGGGCATCGACCTGCCCTGAATTTTTAGCCGCAAAAGGGCGCAAAGGGTTTTTATGCGAGGAAACTCTCCATGGCGCTTATAAGCGCCACGCAACCTTTCATCCACGTGGAGATTTTTGTGCCCTTTTGCGGCTAAAAATTCAGGGCCATCGAATGACGAACACCGGATGAATCCCTGCCTTTGTCGCACCTCAGGTTTCCTCCCCGTACCGGCACTCGATCGCGATCCGTTCGCCGCTGCTGCTCGTCACGATGATCCGGCTGATCCGGCCCTCCTCGTCGCGCTCGCAGTCCACCCGCGGCCCGCCTTCTCCTTCGCCAGCGGCCTCCGGGGCCGCATTCTCCACGACGGACCCGGCCGTTTTCCCGTTCACCGTTTCGGGAGTCGCCGGCGGCGGTTTTATCCGGGTGTCCTTCAGCGAGACAAAACACGACAGCACCGCCGCCTTGCCTTTGGCCAGAGCGGGCAAATCGATCCGGGGACGTTCACTCAGATACGGTTTCATTTTCAAGAGAGGTTCTGATGATACATGTTTAAACCACTAATACACACTAATGGACACTGATGAATTTAATGAGGCAAAATACAACCAGGTGACTGTTAATGTATTTTGCATTATTAGTGTCCATTGGTGTGCATGAGTGGTTAACCTGATCGGGAAAACAATTTTCAGGAATGCTCTCAAAAAAGACCGGCGGGTCAGGGCTCCGTTTCCGGCGTAGCCCTTTCCGCGGCAGTGGCCGCAGTTGGTCGCGTCGCTTTCAGTTTTTCCCGCGCCGGTTGCGGCAGCCGCAGGGTCAGCGTCACGCGCCGGTTGGATTCGGCGGACGGATCGGTCTTCGGCAACGGGCGGGTGTCGGCATAGCCGATGACGCGTTCGATCAGCGCCGGGCTCACCACCTGCGAGGTCAGCTCCCGGCGCGCCGCGTTCGCGCGGTCGGCCGACAATTCCCATGCCGAATAACCGTTCGCCGCGCCCTCCGGTTCCTGCCCGCTGCGGGTGTGCCCTTCCAGCGTCACATAAAAACCGTCGCGGTCGATCAGCCATGCGAGGTTTTCCATGACAAAGCGCCCCCACTCGGTGAACCGGGCTCCCTGCGGTTCGAACAGCGGACGCTCGTTGCGATCGTAAAGCGTGATGCGCAGGCCCTCGTCCGTCACCTGGATGGCGATCGGGTTGTCGTCGCGCTTCTCGTCCAGCTTGAGCAGCCGGAAAAGTTCGCGGGCGATCGTGTTGAGGTATTCGAGATCGATGAACTTGCTGTCGGTCCGCCCCGTGCCGGGATCGTCCCGTTCGCCGGTGGCGTCGCGGTTCGGCGGACGCTGCCGGTCAAACGGCATCACGCCGGACGCATCGTTGAGCAGCGGTTTTGTCGGCGACTGGAAATACTTCGCGGTGGAGATGAGGATCTGGTCGTTCTGCGCCGAGATCCACAGCACCATGAACAGCGCCATCATCGCCGTGACAAAATCGGCGTACGCCACCTTCCACGCCCCGCTGCCGCCAAACTTACCGGCCATGACACACCTCCTCCGGAGAATTTTTTTCCAGCCGCGAAAGAGTCCGGGGCGACTGCGCCGCGACAGAAGAAATGGCCACGAAAAACACGAAAAATCTTTGCTCCCGGCGGAATTCTCCCGCGCGCTTGTAAGCGCGATGGAGGGTTTCATGCGCGGCTTGTTTTTTTGTGTTTTTTGTGGCCATTCCGGTTCGGGAATTCGCGATTTTCAGGAAAGGCAGCTCCTCAGTTTTTCCCCGGCATCGGCAGGCTCTTGAGCGCGGCCTCGAGTTCCTCCGCGCCCGGCTGCACCGAGCTGTCGAGCGAGCGCCGCGCCACCTCCACCGCCGTGATCGGCGCCAGCCCTTTCGCAAAACCCACGACCGAAATCATGATGCAGCGCAGGCACTGCTGATCGGTGAGATTGTTGAGCCGGATGCGATTGGCCATCGGGTTGACGAAACCATAGGCGAAAAACACACCGAGCAGCGTGCCCGTCAACGCCGCCGCCACCCGCACGCCCACGATCTCCGGCCCGTCGGCGATGGCCACCATCGTGTTGATGATGCCGAGCACCGCCGCCACGATGCCGATGCCCGGCAGCGAGTCCCCCACCAGTTGCAGCAGATGCACGGGATGATCCGCCTCCTCGGCCTTGGCCCGCAGCTCCGCCCCCATCAGCTCCTCGAGCTGGTCGGGCTTGATGCGGCCGTCGATCACCGGGCGCAGCGCGTTCATCAAAAACTCGCGCCGCTCCGCATCGACGGCAAACGCCGGGTACCGTTGAAAAATCCCGCTCTGCTCCGGCGCCGTCACGTGCTCCTCGAGCGCGATCAGCCCGTTGCGCCGGCCGAGCACGAACAGTTCGTAGAGCAGTTTCAGCAGGTCGAAATACTCCATGCGTTTCATCCGCCGTCCGCGAAACGCCTCGCCCACCTTGCGGACCACGTCGCGCATTACATGCGGCGGGCTGGCGATGATGAGCAGCCCGAGCGCCACGCCGATGATCACCACGTATTCCGACAGGTGCAGCAGCACCAGCGGATTGCCGCCCGCCAGCATGAAACCGCCGATCGCGGCGGCGAGGACAACAAAAACTCCGATCAGGATCGTCATGGCAAGAGGAGGGAAAAACAGTGGCGGCTCCCGGCGGGGTCAGCGGTTGCGCGCCCGCAGGATCCAGGCCCGCAACGTCAGCACGGCCTGGGAATGGATCTGGCAAATGCGCGACTCCGTGAGGTGAAAAACGGTGGCGATTTCCGCCAGCCTCATGTTTTCGAAATAATACATGGCGAGGATGCGCCTCTGTATATCGGGCAGTTCCGTGATTCGTTGAGCGACAAGTTGCCATACCTCCTCCTTTTCCATCCGCTCGTGCGCCAGCGTATGGTTGCGGTCGGGGATGATCTCGTGCAGCGACACGCCGTCGCCCTCCTCGCCCGACACCGGCTGGTCGATCGCCACAAACGTCACCGGGCGCGACTCCTCCAGCCAGTGCTCGTAATCGTGCCGCGAGATGCCGAGATGCGCGCTCACCTCGTCCTCCGTCACCGCCCGGCCGTGGCGCTGCTCCAGCTCGTTGATCGCGTCCCGGATCTTGCGCGCCTTGGCCCGCGCCCGGCGCGGACACCAGTCGAGCCGACGCAACTCGTCGAGCACCGCGCCCCGGATGCGCAGCGTCGCATAGGCCGCGAAGGTGTTGCCCTGCTCCGGATCGTAACGCCGGATCGCCGCGAGCAGCCCCGTGACGCCGACGCTGTACAGGTCCTCGACCTCCACGTGGGCCGGCAGGTTCATCTTGATCCGGTCGACGACATTGCGCACCAGCGGCAGGTAACGGCCGATGAGCGTCGATTCGTCGCGCGGGTCATCACCCGGGGCGGTGGCGGCAGCGTTCTGGTAGGCGCGCCAGGCCGTGGAAACGGCAGCGGCGGCCGGGGCGGCGGACACGGCCAACGGCTCTTCGGTGACAGACGCGGGTTCGGTGAGTGCGAGCGACATGGCAGGATCGGTTTTCGGATTTCAGGCTTCAGCGGGAACGCGCCGCCGGCGCCGGCGGCGCGGACGGACGCGGTGGCAGAGGAGGAAACGGCACGCGCGCCGCGCCGGGCGCGGTTCTGGCCGGGGGAACGGACTTCGACGGAGCGGCCGGCGCCGGGGACTCGGCGCGCGCCTTCGCCGCCTCGCGCTTCGCTTGCAGGGCCTCGCGTATCGCTCCGGTCATGACACCGGAAAACCAGCGGCCCAGGAGCGCGCCGGCCAGGCAGCCGAACGCGGCGTCGCGCAGCACGAGGTCCGGAGCGCGCCCGGCCGAGAAACCGGCCAGCAGCACGATCACGAAGCCGACGAATCCGGAAAAAAGGAAAATGGAGCGCATGTTCGGGAGTTTCATCAGAATCCGGCGGAGGAGCCGGGACGGCGCAGCAGCGTGCCGACCACGTTTTCCTCCATGTCGCCCGACAGCCCCGGCCCGGTGGCGAGGAACAGCGGCGCGAGTTCACTTTCGATCAGACATTCCCACAGGCGTCCGCGATGCGGCACCTCGTCGAGGTGCGTGAGCACCAGATGCGTGGCTCCCGCGGTGCGCCCCGCCGCGCAGGCCGCGCGCAGCGAATCCGTCGCACAGGCGGCATTGAGCACGAGCACGCGGCCGGCGATCCGCTCGCGGTCGAGCCACGCCGCCAGTTTCCGGTTCCCCCCGTTCTCCGGGCCGATCGACAACGGCGGCAGGTCCACCTGCAAAAACCCGTCGCCCGGCTCCGGCATGCCCGGTCGCCATGAAAGCAACGGCACCCGCAGCGCTTCGCAAAACACATCGAGGACCGACGGCCGCACCGGCCGGTCCAGCGTCACCCGCCAGACCGTGCCGCCTTTCCGGCGATCGAGCACCTCGCGGGCGATCCACTTGCACAAGGCCGACGTGCAGCCCGAGCCCGCCAGGCCGAAAAACGCCGTCCGCGCCGGCAACGCCCGCTCCGCGCGCCGCAGCAGTTCGGGAAAAATGCCGCACCCGTCGCTCTCGTCCTCCTTCGCCCCCGCCGCTGCCGCCGCCGGCGGAAGTTCCGGCGCCGGTTCCGGTATCGCCGTCCCGGGCGTTTCCTCCGCGAGCGAAGGCGCGACGGACACCGGCATTTCGTCGATCTCCGGCCGTTTCACCTCGCCGATCACCTCGAGTTGCGGACGTCCGAAAAACCGTCCCCAGCCCGAGCCCGGCAGGCTCCGCACCGAAAGCACGCGGGCATCGGCCCCGATCTCCCGGCGGATCGTCCGCACCGCCTCGTCCGCCGAATGCACGACCAGGCGGAAGGAACCCGGAGCGGCGGCGTCCCCGCCGCCGGACGCGCCCTGGCGCGCCCTTCGCGTTGCCGCCGCGACTGCCGGCGCGCCGTTCATTTCCGCTCACCCTCCCGCGCAGCCGGCCTCGCCGCCGTCGCCGCTCCGGACGGAGCCGGCACCCCCGCCGCCGGCATCCCGACCATGCCCGCGCTCTCGACCTCGGTCGCGCCCGGCAATTCCTGAAACGCCAACACCGCGAGCCGGGGAAACGAGGGCTCGACAAAACGTCGCAACGGCAACCGCAGCTCCGCGCTCACGAGCAGCACCGGCGGCTCGCCGGATTCGACCATCGGCTTCGTCCGCGACGAAAGCTCCGCCAGCAGATGCCGGCCCGTCAGCGGATCGAGCGCGAGGCCGACGTCGCTCGCCGAGCGATGCACTTTCGAGAGGAGCAGTTGCTCCATCCGCGGGTCCATCGTCACCGCCCGGATCACGCCGGGGCGGATCTCGTATTCGGTCGTAAAGTACAGCCCGAGGCGGCGCCGGACCAGCTCCGACAGCTCGTCCGGATTTTTTGTCACCGGCGCGTAATCGCCGATGCCTTCGAGGATGACCGGCAGGTTCAGGATCGGCACGCCCTCGCGCAGCAGGTTTTGCAGCACGCGCTGGATGATGCCGAGGTTGACGAGGTCGGGGAGCAGTTCGGAGACCAACGCCGGGTGGGTCTGCTTCACGTGGTCGATCAGCGTCTGCACGTCCTGCCGGCCGAGCAGGTGGTGGGCGACGCCCTTGAGCACTTCCGACAGGTGCGTGACCATGACCGACGCCGCATCGACCACGGTGTAGCCGTTGACTTCGGCGGTCTTGCGCTCCGCCTCGTCGATCCACACGGCGTCGATGCCGAAGACCGGCTCCTTGCAGGGCGTGCCGCGCAGCGCGACCTTGCTGCCGCCCACGTTCATCGCCATCCAGCGGCCCGCCTGCACGACGCCGCGCGCGAGCGTCTTGCCGCGCAGCAGGAACCGGTAGGCGCTGGATTCGAGTTCCAGGTTGTCGCGCACCGAGATCGGCGGCACGACCACGCCGCGCTCGCGCGCCAGCGTCTTGCGCACGCCGGTGATGCGCGCCAGCAGGTCGCCGTTCTGCTTCTGGTCGGCCAGCGGCAGGAGCCCGAAACCCACCTCGATCGCGAACACGTCGAGGTCGATCAGGTTGCGGATGTCTTCGGGGAGATTTCCCTTCCCGGCCGGCGCGCCGCCCTTGCCCGGCTCCGGGCCGCCCGGCGCGGCCTTGCCCGCAAGACGGCCGCCCTTGCCGCCGGCGACGGGAGCGGCTCCTTCCTCGTGCACAAATTTCGGCAGGGTGCGCGCCACATACCACAACAGCCCGCCCAGACCGGCGAACGGCAGCAGCGGCATGCCGGGGATGAGGCCAAAAACGCCGAGCATCCCGCCCACGACCTGGAGCGCGCGCGGATAACGCAGCAATTGCCCGCCGACCTGCGAACCGAGATCTCCGTCGCCCGAGGCGCGGGTGACGAGCAGGGCGGCCGCCACCGAGACGATCAGCGCCGGGATCTGCGTCACGAGGCCGTCGCCGATGGAGAGCAGGGTGAACTTCGTCAGCGAGTCCGCCAGCGAGAGGTCCATCTGGAAAACGCCGATCGCAAAACCGCCGATCACATTGACCAGCGTGATGAGGATGCCGGCGATGGCGTCGCCGCGCACGAACTTGGAGGCGCCGTCCATCGCCCCGTAAAAATCGGCCTCTTTCTGGACCTTGAGCCGGCGGGCGGTGGCGGCGGCCTCGTCGATGATTCCGGCGTTGAGCTCCGCGTCGATGGCCATCTGCTTGCCGGGCAGCGCGTCGAGCGTGAAACGCGCGCTCACCTCGGCGATGCGGCCCGCGCCCTTGGTGATGACCACGAAGTTGATCACCACGAGGATCACGAAGACGACAAAACCGACGATGTAGTTCCCTTGTATGACAAAATGGCCGAAGGAGTCGATGATCGCGCCGGCATGCGCTTCCGTCAGGATCAGGCGCGTCGTGCAGATGTTGAGCGCCAGGCGATAGAGCGTCAGCCCGAGCAGCACCGTGGGGAATCCGGAAAACTCCGCCGGATCGCGCACGTAGATGATCACGAGCAGCACGAGCAGGGACATCGTGAGGCTGATCGCAATCAGCATGTCGAGCACGAACGGCGGCACCGGCACGATCAGCATCAGCACGGTGCCGAAAAGCGCGGCGATGAAAATCAGGTCGGCGCGGCGCAGCAGGCCATTGCCGGCGGTGGCGGGGGGTTCGAGAGCGGTCGGGAGGGCGGCGGGCGTCATGGCGTGTCGGCGGCGGCCTCAGGCGGTGGTTCCCATCCCGGCCCGGCGGGATTTCAGGCGGAAGAAATAGTAGCGGTGCGTGCGATACACCAGGGCGAGGATGCCGGCGACGGCCTGGTAAAGGTGCGACGGGATCGGCTTGCCCACCTCGCCGGTGGCGAAAAGCAGACGGGCCACCGGCCGGTTCTCGACGACGGGCACCTCGTACCCGGCCGCGATGGCCTTGATGCGCATCGCCAGCCGCCGGTCGCCCTTGGCGAGGACAACGGGCGCCTTGTCGACGCCGCGCTCGTACTTGAGCGCCACGGCGTAGTGGATCGGGTTGGTGACGACCACGTCGGCGGTCGGCACGGCGGCGAGCATCTGGCGTTGCGCGAGGCGGCGGGCCATGCGGCGCATGGCGGATTTCACGAGCGCGTCGCCGTCGGCCTGGCGGCGTTCTTCCTTCACCTCCTGGCGCGTCATCATCAGTTCGCGGTAATTTTTGTAGTGCTCGTAGCCGTAGCTGATCGCCGCGATGATCCCCATCGCCAGCAGCAGCCGGGCGAGCAGGGCCATCGTGCTGCGGTGGATGAATTCGCCGAGGTAGACGGTCTCGACCGGCGCGGTGAACAGCGGGTCGGCCAGCAACGTGCGCGCCGCCAGCCACAGGCTGAAGGCGATGACGAGCACCTTCAGGAAATCGATGCCGCCGTGGACGAGGGTGCGTTTCGAAAACACCCGCGCGAATCCCTTGATCGGGTCGAGCCGTTCCGGCTTGAACCCAAAGGCCTTCGGGGTGAGCCGGAAGCCGGTCTGCAATCCGCCCGAGAGCAGCGAGGCCGCGATGCTGGCTGCCAGCAGGGGGGCGAGCGCGCCGGCCATCGTGAGCGCCCCGGTCATCATCGGCACGGGTACGGAGCCGGCCTCGACACGGGTGGTGTGCAGTTGCTGGAAAACGCCGGCCGTGTATTCGGCCACGCTGCGCGCGCCGTCCTCGACGGCCAGCGAGAGTGCGCCGAACGCGGCCGCGAGCATGAAGACGATCCCGATCTCCGGCGACTTCGCGAACTGCCCGCGCTCATGCGCCTCGGAAATCCGTTTTTCCGACGGGAGCTCGGTCTTCTGGTCCTGGTCGTGTTCTGCCATGCAAGGGAAACGCCTCCCTTTGCAGGGTCGATGCCAGGGAGATCAGCAGAACCGCAAGATGCTGACCTGAAACCACAAAAGATTATTTTTAAAAAATGTATCCGCCCGCGTGCGACAACCGGAATCCGCACCCGGCAATTTTTGCCGACAGTCCCCTGTAGGAAGGAATGGCCACAAAAAACACAAAATGTCTTTTCCCCGACGAGGATCTCCCGCGCGCTTATAAGCGCGATGGGGGGTTCCTATGCGCAGCATGTTTTTTCGTGTTTTTTGTGGCCATTCCTTCCGGACCTCACCGCGCCTGGCGCAATCTCGCCCCGGTTCAATTCCGTCCGACTATTTCCAGCATCCGCCACGGCAGCATTTCCATCGCCCGCCAGAGATAGCGGCCGAACAGGCCGCCGGCGCCGGCGAGGACCGACAGGCCGACCAGCGTGCGCACCGGATAGCTGACGATGAACACATTCATCCGCGGCACCGCCCGGCCGAGAATGGAAAACGCCAGCGAGACCACGAAATTCAGCGCGATAAACGGCGCGGCCATCTTCACCCCGAACTCGATCACCGACGCCGTCGAGATCGCCAGCGTCTCCCCCGCCAGCAGGCTGAACCGCGCCGCGCCCGCCGGCGCGAGATCGAAGCTGCGCACAAACGCCGCCAGCACGCCCTCGTGCCCGCCCATCACAAAAAACAGCAGCGCGGCAAAACCCCCGACAAATGCCGGCAGCGGCTCCTGCGCCGGCGTCGGCACGTCGAAACCCGGCGCGGCCATCAACCCGAGTTCATTGGCGATCAGCCGGCCCGCCAGCTCCGCGCCGGCAAACACCGTCCGCCCCACAAACCCGAGCGCCAGTCCCAGCACCGTCTCCCGCACCGCCGCCTCGGCCAGCGCCGGCCAGCCCGGCAGCACCGGCAACGCCGTGTGCGTCACCACGCCCGCCAGCAGCGTGGCCAGCATCACCGCACAGGCCACCCGCAACATCGGCGGCATCGGCTGCCCGCCGGGCATCGGCAGCATCATGACCACGCCCAGCGCACGCAGCCCGGTCAGCGTCCAGACGAGAAGCCATTCGACGGGCATGACGGGATGCGTCCTCCCGCCTCAGCCGGAGGCCACCGTCGCCATGCGCAGGATACACGTGGCGGCAAACTCGGCCAGCGTCCGCAGCAGCCACGGCGCCAGCAGGATGAAGATCAGCCCCAGCGCGAGCAGCTTGGGCGCGAAGGTCAGCGTCTGCTCCTGGATGCTCGTCACCGATTGCGCCAGGCTCGTCAGCAGGCCGACCAGAAGCATCAGCCCGATGAACGGCGACACGATATAGAGGGCGAAAAGGATCACCTGTTTCAGCAGGTCGATGGCGGCTTCGGAGGACATGACCGGAAAGGCGGCGGGACGGCAGGGCTAGACGTTAAAACTCTCCACGAGGCTGCGCACCACGAGGTACCAGCCATCCACCAGCACGAAGAGCAGGAGCTTGAAAGGCAGCGAAACGATCGCCGGCGGCATCATCATCATGCCGAGCGACATCAAGGTCGACGACACCAGCAGGTCCACCACGAGGAAGGGCAGGAACAACAAAAATCCCATCTGGAACGCCGTCTGCAATTCGCTGATCACGAACGCCGGCACGATCACCCGCAACGGCAGGTCTTGCACGCGTGTCGGCGGGAAGCGCCCCAGTTGCAGGAAAAACTCGAGATCGCGGGTGCGCGTCTGCTTCAGCATGAATTCCTTCGCCGGCTCCGCCGCCGCCTTGAGCGCATCCATCGAACGCATCTCGCCCGCCATGTAGGGCTGGAGCGCCACCTCGTTGGCTTTCCGGAACACCGGGCCCATGATAAAAAACGTCAGGAACAGCGACAGGCCGATGACGATCTGGTTGGCCGGCGCGTTGGCCACGCCGAGCGCCGTGCGCACGAGACCCAGCACGATGACCAGCCGGGTGAAACACGTCATCAGCAACACCAGCGAAGGCGCCACCGTCAGCAGCGTCATGACGATGACGATCTGCAGGCCGACGCCGATCTCGCCCGGCTTTTCGCCGCCTTCGAGATTGATCGCCAGCCGCCACGGTTCCGGCGACGAGGCCGCGGGAGGCGAGGACGGAGCCGCCGCCTGGGCGTGAAGCGCCGGCGCGACGAACAACACCAGGACCAGCACGGCAAACGCCAGCAACGCCCCTCCCCCCCGGGCGCGCATCTCAAAAACCGGACAGGCTCCGGAGTGGCACGGGCTTCCAGCCCGTGAGCGTTGCCCCTGCGCCGTGGCATGGGCTTCCAGCCCATGATTCCGGACACATGGCCAGGATGGCCATGTCACGCAAGCCCACGGGCTGGAAGCCCGTGCCACGGCGTCAGGCATGTCCACTTTTCGAGAGGCGCCTTCCACTCTGGCGCGGAGGAGCTTGCTCCGGGAATCTTTACTCATCGTCATCGGGAACGTCCCCTTCCTTCCGCTTCGCTTCTTCCGGCGCCTCGTCCACCGGAGCGATCAGTTGTATCCGTCCTGGCGCTACTCCGATCAGGAACCGGCGGCGTCCGCAGCCCGCCAGCACCAGGTATTGCCGGTTGCCGAGCGAGCGCGTTTCCTCGATCACGATCCGGCGCTCCGTCGCGCGCGCCGCAGCGAACAGGCCGCCGCGCCGTTTCAGGTAAAACCAGCCCGCGCCGGCCGCGCAGAAAAGCGAGACTGCCAGCCAGCGCCAGCCCGCGCCGCCGCCCTCCGGCCGCAGCAGCCCGCGAGGCGACCCGGCCACCGGAGGCTCCCCCCCCTCCCCCGTCCCAGGCGTCGGCGACGCCTCCTGAGACGGGATGAGCAGCGTGCCGCCGGACCGGTCTTCCGGGACCGGTCCGGCGGACGTCACCGGTTGCGCCGTCCCCAATGCGACGCAGCCGATCGCCACCCTGGGCAGCCAGCGGGTTATGCTGGAAAGTATGCGTGCTCCGCTCACGTCTTGTCGCCCGCGATTTCGGTGATCCGGATGCCGAAGTTTTCCTCCACCACAACCACCTCGCCCCAGGCCACGAGTTTGTCGTTCACGTAGAGGCCGACCGGATCGGTCGCGCGCTGGCCGAGTTGCACGACGGCGCCCGGCGACAGCGCCAGCACCTCGCGCATCGACAACTGGCAGGAGCCGAGTTGCACGGTGACCTTCACCTTCACGTCAAGGACGAGGTCGAGGGCTTTTTCGGATGTTTTTTGTTCGGTGGCGGGAGCGGTGGTCATGTGGCGGGTTCCGATACGGAGAGCTTGCGGTTGATTTTCACGGCGACGCGGTCGCCTTCGACGCCGACGGTGCCGGCAAATTTTTCCGTGCCCGCGAGGAGCACGCGCGTGTCGTCGAGAACGCCGACCGGCAACTCGAGCACGTCGCCCGGGCGCAGGCTGGCGATCTCGCGCAACGACGCCTCGAATACCGGCCACTCGGCGCGCACCGGCAGCGTGATGTGTTCGTAAACCGGCTTCCAGACGGCCACGGCGGGAGCGGCGGGCGAGGCCGTCGCATGCTGCTGACGGCGCGCCTGGAGATCGCGGAGCACCGGCTCGATCATGTACCAGGGCACGCCGACCTGCATCTGTTCGGCGCAGTCCCCGAACTTCACGTCCAGCACGAGCACGAGCATCACGGCGTCGCGCGCCGAGGTTTGCAGGAAACAGCCGTTGCTCTCGTGGCCGACGATCTGCGGATGCGGCTCCTGCGCCGATTTCCACTGGCCGCACCACTCCTCCAGCAGGATCAGGAGCACGTCCTCGATCAACGCGATCTCGATCTCCGTCAGGTGCCGGCCGGCGCGCACCGAGTGGCCCCGGCCGCCGAGCATCCGGTCCACCAGCGTCATCGCCAGGGAGGGGCTGATCGACACCAGGCCCACGCCGGGCAGCGGCTCCGCCCGGAACAGGCAGATATGCACGGGAGCCGTCAGCGCTTCGGCGAATTTCTGGTAGGGCTGCGTCGTCAGCCGTGACATCCGGAATGCGCACTCCATGCGCAGGAACAGGGCGAGGCGGGCGCCGAGCGCGCGGACAAAGTCCTCATGCTGCAACCGCAAACGGCGCAACTCCGCTTCGGAGAGGAAGACGGGGCTGCGGAAATCCCAGGCTTCGATGCGCGTGGCGGCATCGTCATCGCCGGTTCGCCTGCCGTCGGCGCGAAATACCGGCGGGCGCTCCCCGGCCCTTCCGCCGCCGCTGCCGGCGGTGTCGGCGTCGACGGTCTGCGCGAGCAGCCGGTCGATTTCGCTCTGGTCGAGAGCGCCGGAAGGCTCCGGCGTGTTTTCCGGTTCGTCGGACATGGCGGCGGTGCTCACTGCACGACAAAATCGGAAAACCAGATCTGCTCGGCGACGCGTTTGCCGATGGCCCCGTTGATCGCGGTGACCAGTTTCTCGCGCAGGAGATTGCGGGCGCCCGCCTCCTCGAGGTCGGCCAGCGAAAGGGACGAGAGCACGTTGAGCGTCACGTCGAGAAGCTGCGGGCGCTTCGCCTCGCACGTCGCGGCCAGCTCCGGATCGGACCCTGTCACGATGAAGGTCACCTTGAGGTAACGCGTGCCCTGGGTGCCGGCGAGATTCACGATGACATTCTCGAAGGTATAGGAACCCGCCGCCCCGGCCGCACCCGGTTCGCCGAACCGGCCCGCGCCGCCATAGCTGCCCCAGCCGGGCGCTTTCACGCCCTCGCCCGCGACCGGGGCGGAGGACGCCGGGGAGGAATCGGGAAACAGCCCGGCGCGCAGTTGCGGCATGACCACGTACTGGACGACCGCCCACGTGACGGCCGGCGTGAGCACGAGCGCGAAGAGGAGCGGGAGCCAGCTTCGGAAAGAAAGGGAACCGCCGGCCCGGGCCGGTTCCCCGGAGCCTTGCGTGTCGGCGGTGATGTCTGTTTTTGCGGCCATGGCGCGGTGAGTGGGCGGTCGGGAGGAGGGATTTCTGCCGGAGCGACGATGCGGGGCGGAGCGGATCAGGAGCGCTTCATGTTCACGATGTCATCGAGGATCGTATCCGAAATCGTGACGATGCGGGCGTTGGCCTGGAAGCTGCGCTGCATGGTGATCATGTTGGTGAGCTCCGCGGTGAGATCGACGTTGGAGAGTTCGAGCGAATAGGTCTTGAGGGTGCCGGTGCCATTGTCGCCCGGGCTGCCGAGGGTGGCGGTGGTCGCGCTGAAATCGTAAAGATTGTTGCCCTCCTTCATGAGCCGCGTCTCGTCGCCGACCTTGGCGATGCCGATCTTGGCGGCGAGCGTGTTCGACACGCCGGCGGCATCCACATAGGTGATCGTGCCGTCGCTGGCGATGCTGGTCGACCGGGCGGTTTCGTAATCCGGCACCTGGATCACGTTGCCGGCGGAATCGAGCACGTTGTGGCCGCTGGCGTTCACCAGAAAGCCGTCCTCGGTGAAGGTGAAGGAGCCGTCGCGGGTGACATAGTCGTGGGTGCCGTCCGTCACCATAAAATAGCCCTCGCCCGAAATGGCGAGGTCGGTGGACACGCCGGTCGTGGAGATGCTGCCCTGGGTGAAGTTGGTGGAGATGCCGGCGAGTTGCACGCCGGTGCCCGTCTGCCGCGAGGAGTCGACGCTGGTGGCGGCGCGCAGCGTGTTGCTGAACGAGTCGCTGTAGCTGGCGCTGGAACTCTTGTAGCCGGTCGTGTTGACGTTGGCGATGTTGTTGCCGATGACTTCGAGCCCCTCGGTGAAACCGGAGAGGGCGCTGACGCTGGAGGTGAGTGTGCCGATGAGTGCCATGATGATTGGAGTTGGTAGTTTGTAGTTGGTAGTTAGGGATTGGTGACAGAGTGCGGGGATCAGGCGCCGGCGGGGGCGGGTTCGGGTTGGGCGACCTCGACGATCGCGTTGTAGTTGTAGTAGTACTCGCCGATCTTGAGATAGACGGCGTCGGTGTCGGCCGCGATCGCCTCGACCGTGCCGGTGATCAGCTCGCCGTCGCTGGCCACCGTCACCTCCTTGCCGATGAGGCTGGACGCACCCTGCATCTGCAGATCGGCGCGCAGGTAACCCATCTGGCTGACCAGCTCTTCGGTCTGGGCGAGCGCGCTGAACTGGGCCATCTGGGCCAGCATTTGCGTGTCGTCGACCGGGTTGAGCGGGTCCTGGTTCTGCAACTGGACGCTGAGCAGGGCGAAAAAATCGGCCTGGCTGAGCGAACTCGAGGTGTTTCGGGCGGTGGAGGACGAATTCCCGGAGGTCGTCGCTTCCGTGTTGTTGTTGGTGGTGGCGGTGACGGTCATGGTGTTTTCTGGTCAGACGATGGCGGCAAGGCGTCCTGTATCCGGGAGCGTGCTACGGACCCGGGTCACGGGGACGGAGGCAGGAGAGACCGGCTCGGGTTCGAAAGACCCCGGAGCATCGCGGTCCGCAAAACGCGGGTCCGGCTGGTGCTGGCGGTGCCCCCCGCCGGATTGCCCGTCGGCCTGGGCCTGGAGTCCCGGGCCTTGCTGGTAGTGCGGTGGGTGCCCGGCATTGCCGGAACCCGGCGACGGCGCGGCGTGGAGAGGAAGAAAAACGGGCTCGGCCAGGGTCACCGCCGCGTCGGTGGAGCGCGCCGAGTACTGCTGCCAGGCCGTGGTGAGAGCGGCGCGCACGTCGTGTGAATCACTGCGGAAGACCGCATGCACCGCGCCTTCGCGCAGCGAGACCTGCACCGTAAGCGGACCTTCGTCGCCGAAGTCGAGGCTCACGCTGACGGCCTTCCCGCCGGAGTCGGCGAGCGCGGCCGCGGTGTCCGCTACCCGCTGCACGGCCTCCACCGCATGCACCGCCCGCGCCGGATCGATCACCGGAGCGGCGGGTGAGGAAGGAACGGCGGCGGATGACAGCGGCGCATTCGCGGCCGACAGGCCGGCCGGCGCCGCCGGTGTGCTGAAGACGTCGGCAGGCATGGACGCAGCGCTTTTCGCAGTTTCGATGCCAACCGCCGCGGATGTCGGGCGGGAGCGTTTGGCAACAACAGGTTGCGTCATGTTATTTCCCTCGTCGGCCTGGAGGGAAACCGCCTCGCTCTGCGCGGTGAAAGCCGGGGAGGCAAATTGTGCCGGGTCGGGAGTTGCGGAGGCCGGAGCGGCCGTGCTGGCGGAAACGGAAGGAGCAATCCCGCGAACGTGGAACGGGTCCGGAAGCGCCGCCGGGATTTCGCCGGTCTGGCCGACGGAGGGGGGTTGCGGCCCGGTCCAGGCATCCTCCGCCAGCGGGATCACCGGAGCGGCGACTTTTTCTGACGAACCGTCGCCGGACGGGACGACAGTCCCGCCGCCGGCTGCGGGCGGGGTCGCGAAGGCAACGGCGGCGGAAGGCGCGGAAGAAATCGGGAATAGGGTGTTGGCCTGAAGGCCGACGTGGGCGCGCTGGCGCGCGTCCGGCGACGGGGACGTCGCCGCTCCGCCGGATTCGCTTGCGGCTGGCGCCGGCTCCGGCGGCGCGACAAACAGGCCGGTCAGGGCAAACGGGAGCTGCGCGGCGAGAGTTGCGGCATCGGGAGCGGTCGTCGTCGCATCGTCGTTGCCGGCGTCAGCAGTCGTGTCGGCGAGGCCGGATGCGTATACGTAGTCGTCATCGCATGACTCCGGTCCGGATGCCCGCGAGCCGGCCGCGGCGGCTGGCGGCGCGACAAGCAGACCGAGCAGCGTGGCGAAGGAGGTGCCGCCGCCGGCGCGGTTTCCGGCATCGCTATCGTCGCCGGCCGCCGACGGGACAGGCGCGGCGGGCGGCGCGAACAATCCGGCGGTCGATGTGGCGGCGGCAGAAGCCGCGGAAAGAGTGGCGGGCGGGAAGTTCATTGCGGGGACGTCTCCTTCTTGACGGCACGGAGCACGCGCAGGCGTTCGGAGAGGGCGGCGGCGCGTTTCGCCTGTTCGGAGTCGGCGGCGGAAGTCCGCGCCATCTCCTCGAAAATCGCGCCGGTGATGTCGGGTTTCATGAGCGAGAGGAGCCGGGCCGTGGTCTCGTCGTCGAGTTTGCCCATGATCGCCACGGCGGCCTTCGGCGTGAGATTGCTGTAGGTCTGCGCGAGCGTGCGGAGGTTTTTCGCCTCCTCGGCGCCCATCTCCGCGAAACGGGTATCGATCTCGCGGCGGAGCGCCTCGAGCTGCGCGCGCATCTTTTCGATCTCGGCCGCCCTCGCTTCGAGCCGGGCCTCGCGCAGGTTGATTTCCTCTTCGCGGCGGGCGAGCAGCGCCTTCCCATCCTTCAGCTCGGCGGAAAGATTTTCGATTCCGATGGTCCAGAAATCCCACGGTTTTTCCGGGCGGGCGGCGGCGCGAAGCGCGGCCTCGCGGGCGGCGACAATCGCGGCATGGGCGGCCCTGGCCTCCGTGACGAGAGGCCGGGCTTTCAGCCAGAACCAGCCGAGCCCGGCGCCGAGGCCCGAGACGATGCCGAGGAGAGCAACGAGGAGTGGAGAGCGGAAGGCGTTCATGAATCCGGAAAAATGCGGGCGCGGGCGAACCGCAGGGAGGCGAACTCGTCGAGGAGCATCTGCTCCACGCGGTCGCACTCGCGGCGATGACGCTGGCGGGCGCGTTGCCTGAGGTTTTCGAGCACTTGCAGGTTGCGGCGGGCTGCGATCCAGCCGGCGCGGGCCTGCGCGAGGGACTCGCGGGCGAGGCGCAGCGCCTCCACGGCGCGTCGCTCCGCTTCGCACGACGTCTGCCACGCCCGCACGAAACCGGGCTGCTCGCCCGCGAGAAAAGCGCGGATGCGCACCGCGCAGAGTTCGTTGGCCGCCTCCACCACGCGAAGGCGCGCGGCCTCCAGCGCCACCTTCGCCTCGGCGTGGGCGCGCAGGACGAGCGCGAGCTTGCCGCGCTGCTGCTGCTCGGCGATGTCGCGCACGGTGAGCACGGATTGCAGGGAAAAACGGAAGCGTTTCATGCGATCACCTCCCCGAGCCGGGCAAACGCCTCGCCGCGCGGCACAATCTCGTCCACGCGCTGGCGGAGGAACAGGCGGAGCGGTTCGTGCAGGGCCACCGCGCGGTCGAGCGCGGCGTTCGCGCCTTTTTGCCAGGCGCCGATGGTAATGAGATCTTCATTACGCCGGTAAAGCGCGAGCAGCTCGCGGGCGCGGGCGGCGGACTCCACTTCCCCGGCCGTGCAGATGTCGTTGGTGAGGCGGCTGACGCTTTCGAGCACGTCGATGGCCGGATAATGGTTGGCATGGGCGAGCGAGCGCGAAAGCACGAGGTGGCCGTCGAGGATGCCGCGCACGGCGTCGGCCACCGGCTCGTTCATGTCGTCGCCCTCGACGAGCACGGTGTAGAGCGCGGTGATGGAGCCGGTCTCGCCGGCGCCGGTGCGCTCGAGCAGGCGGGGCAGGAGCGCGAAGACGGAGGGCGTGTAGCCGCGTGTCGCGGGCGGCTCGCCGATGGCCAGGCCGATCTCGCGCTGCGCCATCGCGAAGCGGGTGACGGAATCCATCAGCAGGAGCACGTTTTTCCCCAAATCGCGCCAGGCTTCGGCGATGGCGGTGGCGGTGAACGCGGCGCGCAGGCGCAGCGGGGCCGGCGTGTCGGAGGTGGCCACCACGACGGTGGCGCGGGCGAGCCCCTCGGGGCCGAGATCCTTTTCCAGAAACTCGCGCACCTCGCGCCCGCGCTCGCCGACCAGGCCGATGACCACGACGTCGGCGGCCGAGCCGCGCGCGATCATGCCGAGCAGCGTGGACTTGCCCACGCCGGAACCGGCGAAGAGCCCGAGCCGCTGGCCGCGGCCGAGCGGCGCGAAAGTGTCGAGCGCGCGCACACCGGTCGGCAGCGCCTCGCGGATGCGCTGGCGGCGCAACGGATGCGGCGGCCGGGAATCGGAGGATTCGGCACGGCGCACGGGCAGCGGCCCGCCCGAGTCGAAAGGGCGGCCCATCGCGTCGAGCACGCGGCCGAGCAAGGCAGGGCCGGCCACGGGCAGCGGCGGACGGTCGCCGGCGGCCACCGGACAACCGGCGTGCAGGCCGGTGGTCTCGCCGAGCGGCATGAGGAGCACGCGTTCGTCGCGGAAACCGACCACCTCGGCCATGACCTCGAAATCGTCGTCGCGGCCCGAGCGCAGCACGCAGATGTCGCCGAGGCCGACATGGGGTCCCTCGGATTCGATGACGAGTCCTGTGACCGCGGTCACGCGACCGAGGCGCCGGACGGCGGGGGCGTGCCGCACCTGGGTGCGGAGCACATCGACATAACTGGCAACGGAAGGGCTCATGAGGACGGGGCGACGAGTTCGCGGCGGAGGGTTTCGAGGCGGGTGGAGGCGCGCGCGTCGGTGAGGCCGAACCGCGAGCGCACGAGACAATCGCCGGGCGCGAGCGTGTCGTCGCGCGTGACCTTGAGGCCGGGGAAATGGTTGCGCCATTCGGGCACGAGTTTTTTGACGATGGCGGCATCGCGCGGGCACACGACGAGTTCGAGTCCCTCGCGTTCCGGGCAAAGCTGGTCGAGCGCCTCGCGGCAGATCCGCTCGACAAATCCCTCGGGCGGCTCGAACCCGGCGAGCAGGCGGCGGCCGACTTCGATGGCGAGCGGCGGCAGCGCGGCGCGCATCTGCGCGAGCAGGATTTCATCCATGCCCGCAAGCCGGGCGAAGAGACCCTGCTGCACGGAGCGCATTTCCTCGCGCAGCGCCGCGAGTTCACGGCCGGCGGCGGCGCGGGCGGCTTCCTCGCCCTCGCGGTATCCGCGGGCGCGGGCGGCGGCGAGTTCGTCGGCGGCGGAAGGACGCGCTCCGGTCGCGGCCGTCGCGGAGGAGGTGGCGCCGTTCGCGGCAGGGACGGGCGCGGCTCCGGCCAGCGGGCGGTCGAAGCGGAGGACAAAGGTGCGAGTGGCGGCGGCGGTGCTCATGGCGGTTTCAGGTGACCATCGCGGCTTCGCCGCCATCGAGGGAGATCGCGCCTTCCTCTTCCATGAGGCGGACGGTCTGGATGATCGCGTCCTGCGCGGCCTCGACATCGCGCAGGCGCACCGGGCCGAGCATGGAGATTTCGTCGCGCAGGCCCTCGCCGGCCCGCTTCGAGAGGGAGGAGTAGATTTTTTCCCGCAACGCCTCGGTGGCGGACTTCATGGCGACCGCCAGTTGCGACGCCTCGACCTCGCGCAGCACGCGCTGGAGGTCCATCGTCGAGAGGCGGCGGATGTCCTCGAAGCTGAACATTTTTCTCCGGATCGCCGCGCCGAGCTGGCTGTTGCGCTCCTCGAGGCGGGTGAGCAGCGCCTTGGACGAATCCTTGTCGATGCCGTTGAGCAGATCGGCCACGGCGCGCACGCCGCCGCTGTGGTGGAAGGACGGCGCGATCTTGCGGTCGAAGTGCCGGCCGAGGTTGCGCACGACCTTGCCCACGAGCGCGAGCGAGGTGCTGTCGATCGTGCCGAGACGTTCGAGGATCTCGTCGCGGCTGTCGGGCTCGATCAGCGAAAAAATCTCCGTGGCCTTGGCCGGTTCCAGATACGAGAGGACAAAGGCGATGGTCTGCGGCTGCTCTTCCTTGACGAGGTTGTAAATCTGCCGACCCTCCATCTCGGCGATGTCCGCGAGAACGTCGCCGGAAGAAAGCGCCGTGCTGGCGCCGACGCGGGTGAGCAGCGTCTGCGCCTTGTATTCGCCCCGGGCGATCTCGAGCGCCCGGCGGGCGAACTCGAGGCCGCCGAGGGTGGAGAGCAGGCCCTCGCCGACGATCGGCGTGAACTCGTCGATGGCATGCTGGCGCACGGCGTCGCTGACCAGCGTGAACTGCCCCATCTCGCGGCAGAGCTGCTCGATCTCGGGGTCCTCGAAATGCTTCAGCACCTCGGCCGCCGCCTCGGGGCCGATGACGATGAGAAACACCGCCAGTTTCTGAAGACGGGAGAGGTTGTGGTAGTCGATGTCGGCCATGGGTCGTTCAGCTCTTTTTCGTCGTCATCCAGTCGCGCAGGGCGGCGCCGATGTTGGCGGGTTTCTGGCGGATCAGCGCATTGAGCATTTCGGGGGTGAGCGGCCCCGGTTTTTCCGCGCCGCCGCCCTCGCCCGCCCCGGCGGCGGCGGGCGCGCCGTCGAGCAGCTCGACCGGCACCGTGTCGGCGCGCTGGCGCCTGAGCATGCGCCAGAAGACGAGGAAAACGAGCAGCGCCACGGCCACCGCCACATAGCGGCTCGCGGCCTCGATCCAGCCCTGCACGCGCGTCTCCGTATGCAGTTGTTCGATACGTTCGTCGACCGGCGCGCTCCGGAAGGGCATCTCCTGCAAGGCGACGAGATCCTCGACCCGCTGGCCGGGCATGGCCGAGGCGCGGAGCCCGAGGGCGTTGATGACGATCTGCCGCAGGGCGTCGAGTTCGGCTTCGGTGCGGGGCGCCGGCTCTCCGTCCGCGGAGGCCGCGGGGCGCGGCGCGACGAAGACGGCGGCGGTGAGGCTGCGGATCGTGCCGGGGGCGCGGGTGGTGTTGGTGAGCGTGCGGTTGATCTCGTAGGAAAGTGTGCGGTTCTTGCGCGTCTGGTCGTTGGTGACGGTGGGACGCGCCTGGTCGGTCGGCGGGGGCGGACCGCCGGTATTGGCCGTCACGCCGACGGTGCCGCCGGCGCGGGCTTCGCTGGAGTTGGTCACGTCCTCGGTCGTGGTCTGCGTGCGCACGACCTGCACGTCGGGATCGTACCGCTCCTCGACGCGCGTCGCGGCCTCGGTGTCGATCGTGGCGGAGACGCGCACGACGGCGTTGCCCGGGCCGACGACCGGCGCGAGCAGCGACTCGACCTTGCGCGCGAAATACTCCTCCACCTGCTGGCGGTAGCGCATCTGGCTGGAGGCGTTGGCGAGCGTCGGGTCGTCCTGCAACTCGGCCGAGAGCACGCGGCCCTTCTGGTCGACGACGGCGACCTGGTCGGGCGAGAGGCCCTGCACGGCGTTGGCCACGAGGTTGCGGATCGAGTTGACCGCCTCGGTGTCGAGCCGGGGCGCGGAGAGTTCCACGAAGACGGAGGCGGTGGGCTTCACGCCTTGGTCGATGAGCAGGAGGCGGTTTTCAGGCTGCACGATCATGACGCGGGCGCGCGCCACGCCGTCGAGCTGCGAGATGGTGCGCGCCAGTTCGCCCTGGAGGGCGCGGGTGTAGTTGGTGCGCTGTACAAAATCGCTGAGGCCGAACTGGCCCTTGTCGAAAATCTCGAAGCCGACACCCTCGCCGCCGGGCAGCCCCTTGCCGGCGAGCTCCATGCGCAGCCGGTGCACCTGGGTGGCGGGCACGTAAACGCCGGCGCCGTCCGGCGTGAGGCGATACGCCACGCCCTGCGCCTGGAGCGTGCTGACGATGGCGGCGGAATCCTTGTCGGCCAGCCGGCCGTAAAGCAGCCGGTAATCGGGCTGGCGCGACCAGACCACGAGCGCCGCGACCGCGCCGGTCACGGCGAGGGTGGCGACGATCAGGGAAATGCGCTGGTTGAGCCCGAGCTGTTTCCAGAGAGCGGTCAGCGACTGAAGGAAGGACGTCATGAGGGAAGGCGGCGGCGAATCGGATAACGTTACATCGGCGGGTGGCGGCGGCGGCTCAGATCGACATGCGCATGAGCTCCTGGTAACCCTCGACCACCTTGTTGCGCACCTCGACCATGAGGCTGAAGGCGACCGAGGCTTCCTGCGCCGCGATCACGCTCTGGTGGAGTTTGTCGCTCTCGCCGAGCAGGACGGCGCGGGTGGCTTCCGTGGCGGCCTGCTGGCGGTCGTTGACGGCGTTGACCGCTTTTTCGAGCAATACGCCGAAATCGATGGCGGCGGCGCCGTTGGCCGCGGAGGCGGGGGAGGCCTGGCCGGCGGTATCGGCCGCGGGAGAGGCCGCCGGGGCCGGCGCCAGCCGGGCAAGGGCGTCGTATTCGGGAAATCCGGGAGCGCGGACCGCTGCGGGCGAGATGATTCCGACGATAGGCATGGGAGGGAAAGACGCGGGCGGACGTGGTGTTGACGGAACGGATACAGGAGGGAAAGGATTACTGGCCGATCTCGATCGCTTTCATCGCGAGTTGCCGGGAGCTTTTCACGACCTCGAGATTGGCCTCGTAGGTGCGGGAGGCGGTGATGAGATCGACCATCTCCCAGGCGAGGTTGACATTGGGCAGCGTCACCATGCCGCCGGCGTCGGCGTCGGGATGCTGCGGATCGTAGATGCGCTGGCCCGGCGTGGGATCGTTGCCCACGCCGCTCACGCGCACCGCGCGCAGGGGCATGCCGTCGAGCCGGCCGGTCCGGTCGAGAAGCTCGGCCTCGAACGACACCGTCTGGCGCTGGTAGGCGCGGCCGTCCGGGCCGCGCGTGGTGTGCGCGTTGGCGATGTTTTGCGCGATGATGTCGAGCCGGGTTTTTTGCGCGTTGAGCGCACTGGAGGAGGCGCTGATGCCGGTGAGGAGCTGCATGAGGGAAAGGGTGCGGAAAGGAAAAGGGGACAGGGCGGCGGTCAGGTAGTGCGCCCGCTGATGGCGAGCTTGAGGTGCTTGATGTGGCGGCCGACGACGTCGGCCAGGAAATTGTACTCGACGTTGTTGCGGCTCATCGCGAGCAGCTCGCCTTCCAGCTCCACCGAGTTGCCGTCGGGCCGGATCGTGCGCACGGAGGCGTCCTCGACCAGACGGGGTTCGAGGTCGGCCAGGCTCGCGCGGCCCGCGTCCGGCCCGGCGCCGGCGGCCTGCGTGAAGCGCGCCCGCAACGCCGTCGCAAAGTCGCCGGAGACATCCACCCGGCGGTAACCCGGCGTCTCGGCGTTGGCGATGTTGGACGCGATGGCCTCGTGACGCAGCACGGCGGCATCCAGAAGCTTCCTCGCCAGCTGGTAATTGTCGGGCTGAAAAACGGGTTCGATCATCGCGCTCCTTCCTTAGCAATGCGGATGCCATGCGGATTATCACATTCACATCATAATGGATATGAGTCTGATAAAAAATAAAACAGGACGAACCCGCTCTGTTCCCGTCGGACGGCGGCGAGGCTGGCGGCAGATTTTGCCGGGTGGCGGAGTCTTTGCGGTTCATTTGCCGCGGAATGCGCCGATATCCGGAAGCGCAGGACGCAAGACACATCGTGATATCCGACACCGAATACCAGTTCATCCGCGAACTCGTTTACCGGCGCAGCCGCATCAACCTGGGACCCGGCAAGCAGGAGCTTGTCTCCGCCCGGCTCGGCAAGCGGCTGCGCGCCACCCGGCTGTCCTCGATCGGCGAGTATTGCCGGCTCCTCCGGGCGCCCGGCGGGGAGGACGAGGTCGGGCACCTGATCGACGCCATCTCCACCAACCACACGTATTTTTTCCGCGAGGAGAGCCACTTCGCCACCCTGCGCGAACTGATCCTGCCCGAGCTCCTCGCGCGACGCGCGCGCGAACACTGGCCGGCGCTGCGCGTGTGGAGCGCCGCCTGTTCGAGCGGCGAGGAGCCCTGGTCCATCGCCATCACGCTCGACCGGCAACTGCACGGAGCCGATGCATGGCCATGGACCGTCCAGGCCAGCGACATCTCCGCGCGCGTCCTCGCGCGGGCCAGGGCCGGCGTCTATCCGCCCGAATCCCTCGCCCGGATGGACCCGGCGCTGGCCAAGGCGTATTTCGAAACCGGTTACGCGGGCGCGGCGGAGGGGCTTTGCCGCGTGCGCCCGGCGCTGGCCGCTCGCGTGCAGTTCGCCCGGAGCAACCTGCTCGCCGGCGCGCCGCCGTTTGCCGGACCGTTTCACGTCATTTTTTGCCGCAACGTCATGATCTACTTCGACCGACCGACCCAGGAGGAGCTGATCGGCCGCCTCACCCGCCAGCTCGTGCCCGGCGGATGGCTGCTGGTCGGACACTCCGAAAGCCTCTCCGGCCTCTCCCATTCGCTCCGGATGATCCGTCCCGCCACCTGGCGCGCTCCCGATGCCGCCGCCCGACACGACCGGTAATGATGCCACACTCTCCCCGCCCCGGAAAACCTGTCCGCGTTCTCGTCGTGGATGATTCCGCCGTCGTCCGCCACCTCGTCAGCGACGCCCTCTCCCGCGATCCCGACATCGAGGTCGCCGGCACCGCGATGGATCCGTACATCGCGCGCGACAAGATCCTGCGGCTGCAACCCGACGTGCTCACGCTCGATCTCGAGATGCCCCGGATGGACGGGCTCACGTTCCTGCGCATTCTCATGGCCGAGCATCCCTTGCCGGTCGTCATCATGAGCTCGCTCACGCAACAGGGTTCGCACCAGGCGCTGGACGCGCTGCGGCTCGGCGCGGTCGATGTGATCGGCAAGCCCGACGGCCCCTTCTCGTTCGGCGAACTGGGCTCGCAACTGGTCGCCAAGGTCAAGGCCGCCGCGCACGCGCGCGTTCGCCGGGGAGACGCGGGCGCGTTGCGCCCCGGCGAATCCATGTTCGGCGCGGCCGGCGTCCCGGCGAAACCGGCAACGCCCCCCGACCCCGGCCGGTGCGCTCTCCCGCCCCCCCTGCCGCCGGGGCCGGGTGCGGCCCCCGCCCCGGTTCCCGCTCCCGGCGGACCGGTCGTTTCCGTCTCCCCGCTTCCGGCTCCATCCCCTCCGCCGGCCGCGCCCCTGCGCTACGCGGGGCCGGCGCCCTCGCCCCGGCGGCTTATCGTGCTCGGAGCCTCGACCGGCGGCACCGAAGCGCTGCGCCAGGTGCTCACCCGGCTGCCCGGCGGCCTGCCGCCCGTCGCCATCGTGCAACACATCCCGGCAACCTTTTCCCGAGCCTTCGCCGAACGCCTCGGCAAACTCTGCGCGTTCGAGGTGCGCGAGGCCGTGGACGGCGACCTGCTGCTGCCCGGCGTGGCGCTCGTCGCGCCGGGCAATCTCCATCTGCTCGTCGAACCCCGCCCGCCGGGCGCCGCTCCCGCGGGCGGCGTCTGGCGCGTGCGCGTCGTCGACGGCCCGCGCGTCTGGCACCAGCGTCCGGCGGTAGACCTGCTTTTCCGCTCGGCCGCCGAATGCGCCGGCCGGCATGCCATCGCCGGGGTGCTCACCGGCATGGGCAAGGACGGCGCCGACGGCCTGCTCCGGCTGCGCCGTGCCGGGGCGGTGACGTTTGCCCAGGACGAGGCGAGTTGCATCGTCTACGGCATGCCGCGTGTGGCCTGGGAAACGGGAGCCGCGCAGCGCCAGGTGGCGCTCGACGACATCCCCGACTTTCTCCTCCGGGCGGTGGCGGACGGGGCGCCCGCCCGCGCGGTCACCTGATTCCACCGATGCCCGGCTCACCCGCACCCGTCAGCCTTTTCCCGCAACGCGTCATCATCGGCGTGGGTGAACTCGCCGTCTCCAACAACCCGGGCGTCACCCTCAGCACCTACGCGCTCGGGTCGTGCGTGGCCGTCGTCGCTTTCGATCCGGCGGCGCGCGGCGGCGGCATCCTGCACATCATGCTGCCGGAGTCATCGCTCGCCCCCGACAAGGCGGCGCAGCAGCCCGCGATGTTTGCCGACAGCGGCATCCCCGCGCTGTTCAACGCCCTCGCCGGCATCCGCACCGAACGCCGACGGCTGCGGCTCTTCGTCGCCGGCGGCGCGAGCGTTTCGGGAGGCCCGGATGTCTTTCGTATCGGTGAACGTAATACTGTCGCGGTGCTGCGCATGCTGGCCGTCTACGGCTGCCCGATCATCGGCAACGACTCCGGCGGCGTGGTCAACCGCACCCTCCACCTCGACCTCGCCACCGGCCGCCTCACCCTCCGGCGGCCGGACCGGACCACCTGCGTGGAAATGGGTTGATCCGGTTTGGCGGAGCGGCGGCGTCCCCGCCGCCGCTCCAATACCTCGGGGCTTGCCCCGAGGTTCTTTATTAATTCCGAAGGTTTCGGGGCCGTTGGTATCAGAACACGATTCGCCCCGTATACAGCTTGTCGCGCAGCAGCCGCGTCGCCCGCCCGAACACTTCCGGCAGCGCCGCCTCCAGAACGCCGGCGGTAAAGCCCCACTCCTCCAGCAGCGGCGCGTTGAGCCGCACCAGAAACGCATCCTCCCCCTGCCCTGCCCCGAAGCTCGCCGCCAGGTAATTTGCCGCGTGCAGGTGCACCGCCAGCGGCAGGTAGCGGGCGTCCATGGACGCCTCGGGCGGGTTGTTCTCCGCCGCCGCCACAAACATCTCCGGGAAACGCCACCGGCGCAGCAGCCCGGCCGTCACCGTCGCGTGGTTGTAGCCGAGCACGGCCGTCTCGGCCTCCGGCCAGAGGCAATCGTGTTTTTTCCGGTAACGGCGGATCGCGGGAAACTCCCCGCCGCAACTCCACGCCAGGGCCAGCTTGCCAAGTCCCTGCACCAGCCCCGCCGCGTAGGCAACCTCGGGCTTTACCCACCCGCTCCGCCCGGCCAGCACTTCCGCGGCCACGGCGGTGACGAGCGTCGCCCGGCAAAAATCGCCCGGCTCCCATCCGTATCCGCCAGTCTCGTACATCGCCCAGCAGCCCGCCACGGAAAGCGCCGCCAGCCGGTAGATTTCCTTCTGGCCGAGCCGGAGCACCGCCTCGTGCAACGACTCCACGCGCATGTCCGACGCGGCGAAATGGGCGGAGTTGGCCAGCCGCAGCACCGAGCCGGCCAGCACCGGGTCCACCCGGATCACCGCCTCCATCTCGTCGATGGTGGTGTCCGCCTGCTCCAGCGCGTCCAGCAACCGCGGCAGCAAGGTCGGCGCGCTCGGCAGTTGCAGGGCGCGCTCGCAAACGTCATCGAGAGAAGGGGGCGTCGATCGCGGCATGGTCGAAAAAAGGAGGGCGTTGCTCCGGAAGGGGTGACCGGCGGAATCACGCCGCGCAGAGCGAGGCGGGGTCGAGGATGAGGGCGATGTTGCCGTCGCCGAGGATCGCGCCGCCCGCCACGCCGGGAAGGTTTTGCAGGAAACTGCCGAGATTTTTCACGACCACTTCCTGCTTGTTCACGAGTTCGTCCACGAGCAGCGCCCGGGCGCGGCCAGCATCCTCCAGGATGACCACGATGCCCGCAGCCGGATCCTCCACTGCATCGCGGATCGCAAAACGCCGGTGCAGGCGGTGGAGCGGCAGGATTTTCCCGCGATGATCGAGCACCTCGCCCTGGCCCTGGATCGTGGCCAGCGCCGCGCGCGCCGGCCGCAACGCCATCTGCACCGCGAGGCTCGGCAGGATGAAATGATCCTCGCCCACGCGCACCAGCAGGCCGTCGATGATCGCCGTGGTCAGCGGCAGACGGATGGCGAACCGCGAACCGCCGCCGACTTCCGAGACGATCTGGATCTGGCCGCCGAGTTTTTCGATGTTGCGCCTCACCACATCCATGCCCACGCCGCGCCCGGAGACGGCCGAGACTTTTTCGGCGGTCGAAAAACCGGGGAGAAAAATCAGGTCGATGATCTTCTCCCTCGCCAGCGAATCGCCCTCGCCGACGAGGCCTTGCCGGCGCGCCTTCGCCAGCACTTTTTCCGGGTCGATGCCGCGCCCGTCGTCCGCCAGCTCGATCACCAGATGGCTCCCCTCGTGAAACGCCTTCAGCGAGAGCCGCCCCGCCTCGTCCTTGCCGGCGGCCGCGCGCTCCGCCGCCGGTTCCAGCCCGTGGTCGATCGCGTTGCGCACCATGTGCACGAGCGGGTCCACGATCTCCTCCACCACCGAGCGGTCGATCTCCGTGTCCTCGCCGGCCGTAATGAAGTGCACCCGTTTGTCGCATTCGCGCGAGAGGTCGCGCACGAGACGCCCGATCCGCTGGAACATCGGTTTGATCGGCACCATGCGCAGCGCCATCGCCGTGTGTTGCAGGTCCTTGGTGATGCGGCCGAGCTGCGCGAGGTTGCGCGCCAGCGGCGAACCGTCGCCGCCGGGTCCGCGCGAGGACTCCTGCAACTGGCTCTGCACGATCACCAGTTCACCGACCACGTCCATGAGCGAGTCGAGTTTTTCGGTGTTCACCCGCACCGTCGAGGCCATGGCCGCGCCGTTCGCCGCGCCGGAACCGTTCGCCTGCGCGCTGCCGGATGCGGACGGGGTGGAGGCCGCCAGATCGTTCGCCGGCGGCCGTTGCTCCGCCGGCTCCGGCTCCGGCGCCGGCCGCGCGTCCGCGGCCGGAGAGTCGCCGCCCGCAGCCAGCCGGCGCACGGCATCGATCAGGTGCGAGACGCGCACCGCCTCTCCGGGTTCGCGCCCGTCCTCGAGCGCCGCCGTGATCTGCCCCACCATCGCCTGCACGGCATCGCGGCTGCGCAGGATTTCCGTGATGATCTCCGGCGTGAGCCTCAGCTTCCCGGTGCGCGCCCGGTCGAGCAGCGACTCGACTTCGTGCGTCAGCGTGTGCATCGGCGCCAGATGCAGGAAACCGGAGACGCCCTTGAGGGTGTGAAACGAGCGGAACAGGCTGTCGAGCGCGTCGCGGTCTCCCGGCGTCGCGTCGAGCGTGAGCAACGCCGCCTCGATCTGCAAAAGATGATCGAGCGCCTCGGCGTGAAACTCCGAGAGCAGCTCGCGGTTCTCCGCCAGGTTGAGTTCGAGCAACCGGTCCTCCCCTGCCGCGGCGGCGACCTTCCCGTCGTCATCGCCGCCCGCCGCCGCCGCGATCGCTCCGGGCAGCCACTCCGCGATGCGTCGCACTTCCGCCAGGGTCGCCTCGTCGAACGGCAGCCCGCCATCCAGTCGCGCGCCGAGCAACGCCTGCAGCGCTTTCAGCGGATTTTCCAGCCGCGAGACCCCCGCGACCGACTCCCGCATTTCGCCGACGAGGCTGAAGACGGGGATCAGGCCTTCATCGTTCCCCGCCCTCGCGAGCACGGATTCGCCGGCCAGCCGGCTGCAGAGATCGTCGAGAGAGGCAAGCGTATCGGAAGACAAGGACATGGGTGGTGCAAAAAGGCCGCGCCGGCGGCAGCCTTTTCCTCGTCACGACACCGGAAAACTTGAGGGAATCTTTCGCCGCGCGCCTTATTGCGCGGCCGCCATGCCCGGACCGCCACCGGCATCGCGCGCCCCCCACACCCCGTCATCCTCGAACCGGGTGACATTCAGGATCTCGCCGCTCCAGGGAAACCGCCCGATCATTCGCTCTTTCAGCACCCATTGCTCGGCGAGCAGCCTCGGGTTCTTTTCGATCCGCCCTTTCACCAGAACGCTGGTTCCGAAACTCGGATCGTACACCATGGTCGAGCCGCCGTATTCAAAAACACACAGCGCGTGCCCGAGCACATTTTTCGAGGGACGGGCATCCCAGAACACCGCCAGCACCTCCGCCCAGCGGACGCCCTCCATCGCATCCCTGACCTTCAGCGCATCCTTGTAGCGCACGGCGTCGATCATGCACCCGTTGGCCGCTCCGATGTTGCGCATGGCCACCGGACCGGACGAACAGGCGGCCAGCAACAGCGTCAGCGCAAACAGGACAATCGGGACAGGCATTCTCATCACAGGGTAAAGACGGACGGTCGTTTTATTTTCCGGATACACTGTTCGGCTCCGCAGCCGTTTACTTGAGCGGCTTCATCGCGCGGGGTGAAATAGGCAATTCGGGCTAAAGGTCTCCCCGGATAATCCGATATCGCAGGTGACCTCCCTTTTCACCCGCCATCCGGATCAACCATGAGCAACACCACCCAGACCCGCACCTCCGCGCATGCCGGAAAATACCTCACCGTGGTGCTCGACAACGAGGCCTACGGCATCGCCGTGCTGAAGGTGAGGGAAATCATCCGCATGCAGAAGATCACCCCGGTGCCGCAGATGCCTGGCTACGTCAAGGGCATCATCAATCTGCGCGGCCGGGTGATTCCTGTCATCGACCTGCGGCTGAAATTCGGACTCCGCGCCGAGCTCGCCGAGCGCACCTGCATCGTGGTCGTCCAGGTAAAATTCGCCGGTGGCGCTCCTGTGCAAATGGGGCTCATCGTCGACAGTGTCGAGGAAGTCGTCAGTCTGGGCGCCCAGGAAATCGAGCCCACACCCGACTTCGGAGTCCGCATCGATACGAGCTATCTGCTCGGCCTCGCCAAGATCAAGGGAGTCGTCAAAACCCTCCTCGACATCGACCGTGTCGTCGCGCCCGACACCATCGAGCGCCTCGCCGCCGTCGGCTGATCACGATCTGCCGCGATCCGCCACCGGCGGCGTTTCCCCGGTCAAAGCTCCGAACCCAGGCCGCGAATTTCGCCGGCTCCCTCCATGCGATGCCTTCCGTCCCGCACGGCGAACAACCCTGCCAGGCGCGGCAGCCAGGGGGCATTCGCCGCAGGCGTGTATTGCGGCGAGTTGAGCTCCACGCCGTTGCGCGTCGGCAGATGTGCGCCGACAAGGAACGCATGGATCGCCGAAAACCCGGGATTCGTCAGGTCCTGCAACGACAGCTCCATCCCGTTCGCCAGCGCCCAGGCCGCCGAAACGAGCGTGAAGCTGTGCCCCTTGCAGGTCTTCAGCGCGAATCCGTTCCAGCCCTGTTGTTTCGCCACCGGCAACAGCTCCAGGCCGGTGAGCCCCTCGTCGAGGAACACCGGCTTGCGCTCGCCCGCCGCGCGCCAGTCGAACGGATGGGCCGCAATGTCGCGCGCGGTCGGCTGTTCCAGGTAATCGAGCGCCGAATACGCCTCCGGATCGAGCGCCTCCAGCCGGTCCAGATAATCGAGCACGGCGGCCGCGTCGGGGTTCCCCTCGTTGCTGTCAACGGAAAGCACCGGCGAGGCGATTCCCCAACTCCGCGCCGCCCGAAAAACCTCCGCGGTGCGCGCGGCATCCGCGGCGTTGTCCTTCGCCAGCACCTTGATCTTGAAACAGCGGATACCGCCTCGCTCCACCGCCGGTCGCACCGCCGTTTCCAGGTCGTCCCTGGCGCTCACCACCCACCACGCATCCAGCGACGACACCGGCGGCCGCAGCGCGCGGCGAATCGCCCCGCACGCCGATTCTCCGGGAAACCATGCGTCGGCCGACGGGATCGCCGCCGGCTCGTCGTAGAAACGGAACGCGGACACCCCGAGCGCCTGCCCGGCCGCGTCGTGAATCGCCGCGTCGAACGGGCTCGCACAGACCGCGCGCGCCAGCAACGGCATCTCCGGACACAAATCCGGCGCCGAGATCGTGTGATGCAACCGCAGCCCGAGTTCCAGCGGATGCTCCGCCTCGCCGCCGCAGGCGTCGCCCAGCGATGCCACCAGGCGCTCGCAGAGCCGGCGCATGGCGGCATCCTTCGCCGCCCGGTCCGGCGACACGCCCGGCCACGCCCACAGGTCGCTCAGGTAGATCGATCCGCGCCCGGTCGCCTCGCGCGAGCCGACGCGCACCCGCACGCTCACCCGCGCCTCCGTCGCCTGCGTGATCAGGCCCGAGCTGATTTGCAGGGGTTTCAGGAAGGGTTGTTCGACAAATGCGACGCCTGCTTCGAGAAGTCCGGTTTTCATGATTCGCTTGCCGCCCGCTGCTGCGCCTCCAGCGCCAGGCGCGAGGTTTTCAGGATGTTTTCCGTCGTGAGTTTTTCGATGCCCCCTGCCCCCTTCCCCTCGATTTCGTCGAGGAAATTTTGCAGGCAGTCGCGCTCGCCGTCGGGCGCGGACGAGGCAGTGACGTCCCGCGCGGATTCGTCCGCATCCGTCACCAGCGTGAGCGTCCCGGCTCCGTAACTGGCCTCCGCCATGCCGGCCGTGCCATGCACCGTGATTCGCCAGTACTGGCTCTGCGAATACCCGGCCCGGTCGGGAGCGAGGTAGGATACGTCGGCGAAACACGCCGCGCCGTTCTCCAGCACGCCGTGCAGTTGCGCGCAGTCCCGGAAATGTGGCGCTTCCGCCGCCTTCGCGTTCCAGTCGCGCGCGGTCAGGATGCGCCGCCACGGCGATCCGGTCAGCCACGGCAGGAGATCGAAAACATGCACACCGATATCGTTGAGCGTGCCGCCGTGCCCGCCCGGCTCGAAATACCAGCCCGGCCTCGATCCGTAACGCAACGGATGCTGCGCGAGGACGGTCACCGTCTGCACCTTCCCGAGCGTTCCCCGCCGCACGAAACCGCGCAGCCGGCGCAGGACGGGGGCCTCCGTCAGGTCGAGCTGGCAGCCGACCGAAAGTCCCTTTTCCCGGACCAGCCCCGCGATCGTCTCCAGTTCCTCCATTCGAGTGCACAGCGGCTTGTCGGAGATGACATGGCAACCCGCCCGCAAGGCGGCAATCGCCAGCGCGCCGCGCCGTCCATACGTATCGCCGATCGCCACGACCGTGCCGCCACCCTCCGCCAGCATTGTCCCGAAATCCTCGTGCGTCAGGTCGATCCGGCCCTCCGTCGCCAGTTGCCGGCGGGTGGCCCCGTCGCCCTCCCAGGCGCCGGCGATCGCGCAGTCCGGATGAGCGGAAACCCGGTCGTACAAACCGGAGATGTGCGGGTGCCGAAACCCCGCGAACAGGAAACGATGGTTCTTCATGCGAAAAAAGTCACCCGCTCCGCCCGGCCCGACGCCGTCGAGCGGTAAGCCGCCTCGATGATCGCCACGGCGGCCCCGGCCTCCCGCCCGTCGATCACGCCCTCCCGGGAACTTCCCTGGATCGCCTCGCAAAACGCCGCGATCTGCTGCCGGTGACCTTCGCAGGAAATCGCCTTCGGGTCCGCCGAGCCGCCCCGGATTTCGCCGCCGGCCTCGCCGGACCGGATGCGTTCGTCTTCCGGCCGCTCGTCGGCGAAACGCCAGCACTCGATCCGGTCGTTGACCAGAATCGCCGTGCCGCGTTCGCCGGAAATTTCCAGCGAAAGATCCAGTCCCGGATAACACGTGGTGGCCGCCTCGATCGTGCCGAGCGCGCCGTTTTCGAAGCGCAGTCCCGCCGCCAGCGTATCCTCGACCTCGATACCCGCATGCACCAGCCGGTCCGAAAAGGCCCAGACCTCGCGGACCGGCCCGCCGAGCCATTGCAGCAAATCCACGGCGTGGATTCCCTGGTTCATGAGCGCCCCGCCCCCGTCCAGCGCCCGGGTGCCGCGCCAGGGAGAGCCTGCGTAATAGGCCGGTTCCCGCCACCACTTGATCCGCGCGCTCAGGAACGTGAGTTTCCCGAACCGCCCGGCCTCGATCGCCCGGCGGATCTGCCGCGCGCCCGCCCCGCAGCGCAGCGGCAGAAGCCCGGCGAGCAGCACGCCGGAGCGTCGGGCTTCGGCAATCATGCCGGCCACGCGCTCCGTGGTGATTTCCAGCGGCTTTTCGCAGAGCACGTGTTTCCCCGCCCGCAGCGACGGCAACGCTCCCTCCGCATGCAACCCGCTCGGGCTGGCGATCAGCACCGCCTCCACGCCGGTCTCCGCTGCCAGCAACTCGCCGAGCGTCGCGCACACCCGCGCTCCCGCCGGCTCCGCCAGTTCCCGCGCCCGCTTCACGTCGGGGGAATGGATCGCCGCCAGCCTCGCCGCCGGAATACGCGCCAGCGCCTCCACATGGACGCCGGCTATCCCGCCGCTGCCGATCAGCCCGAACCGTACCGTTTTATCAGATACCGACTGGTGTTTCATCGAAAGATCGTCTTGCTCAGGCTGAACCATACCGCGCTTTTCTGTAGCCTTGCGCAAACCGCGCGCCGTCGTAGCGCGTGCTCCCGGAAATCCCGGACAGCAACACCTCGCGACCGCCCGACTCCCGCGACTGCAAGGCGGCGATGGCCGCAAGCTCGGGCTCGATCAACGCCTCAAACGGGCAAGGCGGGATGTCCGTTTTTCCCGAAAACCATGGCATGACGCGCTCGAGAAACGCCCGGTAGAGGTCTCCTGTCGCCGGTTGCAGGGAAACGACGCTCCGTTCGGTCACGATCGTCCCGTAAAACGGCAGCCAGCCTCCCGGCTGTTCACCCATCACCACCCAGGCCACACGCCCATCCTGCCAGCGCAGTTCCACCCGCTGCTGCGCGCCATCGCCCAGGTGGCGCGCGCTGCGCACGCCCGGCCCCATTGCCGCGCAGGCGAAGGTGTAGGCGTGAATGCCATAGTTGAAGTCATCGACCGCGCAGCCGCTCAGCACCGTGTGCGGCTCGCCCCGCTCCGTGACCGGCCGGGCCTGCCAGGCCGTCAGTTCCCGCGCATAACGCAACGACGATCCGCCAAAAATCCTCGCTCCGCCGCGCACCCAGTCGCCCAGCCGGCGCAGGTCGGCGACGTTGCCCGCCATCGGCTTGTCGATCAGCACCGCCTTGCCGGCCTCGACAAACACACGCGCCTTTTCGACATGCGTGTCCCAGTCGCAGCCGTGCAGGATCACCGCATCGACCTCGCCCGCCATTTCCCCGAGCGACCCGAATACCCGCCCGATGCCATGCTCCGCCGCGAACGTTTGCGCGTAGCCCGCCGGGTGCACCGCGCCGCCATCCCACACGCCGGCAATCTCACAGCCCAGCTCGCGCTCGACCGGAATCCACGCCGCCGGATGACTCGTATCAAGATCAACAATGCCAATTCGAGGTTTCATCATTTTCCCGTTTCAAAAATTTCCCGATGCCGGAGCATGCCCGATCTCGTAGTGACGACGCCGGAAGCCGCGCAACAGGGGAATCCAAAACCGGTCCAGTTTTGGCGTATTCGCAGGCGAAGCGGTTGCTCGCCCTGCCCGAAACGTGACCGGGAGCAGGAATCCGGAGGGGAATTTTCTGTTATCCATGGAACGAGATTTTCGAATCCCGGAAGAGTAACCTTTCGGTTACATCCGGACAACTTCATTCCGGAGGTATATAGGCTTTCTGCGTGCCGGATCCCCGGACCTTCTCTCCGGTGCTTCCCCGCACCCTCGCCTGCCCCTTCCCCGGCAATCCCTCCGGGAGGATCTTGAAATACATTTTTTAACCGCAGATGAGGTGGGAGCGATATAGGGTTTAATGAGGTATATTCAATATCTGAATATCCGTCTGGCGGTGACAAATATCCTTTGCATCACGCATGGAGAGGAGTCATTTCGCACCCAACAAAAAATTTCAGGATTCTTTTCCACTCCCTCCGCTTCATTCACGCCGCTTTACCCTGGTTTAACGTGCGTTTGTCTGACCCAGTCCCGCCGCTCTTCGGTGAGGACATCGTTTCGGCTCCGCCCAATTTCCGGAACCTGCTTTTGTCTTTAGTCCCAACATTCAACTAACCCGCAAGAAACAGCAATTCGATCTCAGGTTGCTGTCCATCTGTCGCGGCTAACACCTGTCCTTTTACGGCCATGAAAACTCCTCTGCCCTGCCTGTGCGCCGCGCTGGCGCTTCTCGCGACTGCGTCTGTAACCGTCACCCGTGCCGATCCCGTTACGCTCACCGGTGATCATGTTATCAACCCCGGCCCGGATGACACCGGTTCGCTCACCGTCTCGGGACAACTCCACGTCGAAAGCAACCACGCCGACCTCGGTACAACCGGAGATGGCCAGATAGCCCTGTTGCTCACCTATCAGGAAAACGGCGCAACCCGGCAGGTGGTTGTTTACGCTGCCCGGTCTGCGGTCGAATACCTCTGGAAAGAAGGTTCTACCGATGCGAGCACTGCCACGCCGAAGATGACCCTCGGAGCGGACAACACGCTGACCCTCCACGATACCACGGGCGCGTCCACGATCACGCTGACCCCCGCAACGGGCGAAATCAGCGCACCGGGAGGATTCCGTTTGTCCGATGGCACCCTGATTGCCAACCAGTCCTCTCTGCGCAGCACCGCGCTCTATAACGCCTCCGATCAGATCGTGGCGCAGGTTGGCGAGGATGGACGCGTCACCTTCGCCAACGGCCTCATCGTTGGGTCCAACCCGGACGCCGCGCTCACCGCAAACAGTACCGCTTACCTGAATACCGTCCTGCAAAACCTCGGTTTTCAGGAAAACCCTGTCGAACCCACACACGTCGATGGAATAATTACCGGATCACAAAATTCAGGGAGCATTTCGATTGTTTATGATACGGCAGGAAACCAATACCTAGCGGGAACATTTTCCGGTTCCTCGGTCAAAATCGGCAATTCCACGATTTACGGCAGTTCCACGACTACGAACCAATTTGTTCTCAAACGCACTCCGGCAGGAACGGTTTCATGGAATAAGGTCTGGTATGTCTCCGGAGCCCCGCAAGGCATTGTGACAGATGCTTCCGGCAATATTTACGTGGTCGGGTATTTGTCCTCGACGGCAGGCAAAAGCATCAGCCTTGCCGGGGTTTCCGTCACTGCGCAGGGCGGCAACGATGGCTATGTTCTGAAACTCAACAATGCCGGAGCCGCCCAGTGGGTGAAGGTAATCGGCGGCACCGGCTCCGAGTCTGCCAAAAGTGTGACGGTAGATGCCTCCGGCAATGTATTTGTTATCGGATCTCTTAACGGCACGGCGGGACAGGCGATCGGTCTTGCCGGAGTTTCTGTCACCGCGCAGGGGAGCAACGATGGCTTTGTGCTCAAACTGAACAGTGCCGGAGTCGGCCAATGGGCAAAAGTGATGGGTTCTACCAACTCCGATTATGCCGAAAAAGTGGTTTTGGACAGCAGTGGCAACGTGTACGTTTCCGGCTATGTCAACCAGACAGCAAACCAGACAGTGAACCTTGCCGGAATCAGCGTTACCGCTCAGGGCGGTAACGATGGCTATGTCCTTAAACTGAACAGTGCCGGAGCCGGGCAATGGGCAAAAATCCTCGGCCACAGCAATTCCGATTATGTCAGAGGCTTGGCCGTCGATGGCTCTGGCAATGTTTATGTGGCCGGAGAACTTAATCGTACTGCGAACCAGACCGTGAACCTCGCCGGGATCACTGTCACCGCGCAGGGCAATCTGGACGGCTATGTCCTTAAACTGAACAGTGCCGGAGCTGGGCAATGGGCAAAAATTCTCGGCCACAGCAGTTCTGATTACCTCAAAGGCTTGGCCGTCGATGGCTCCGGCAATGTTTATGTGGTCGGAAATTTTAGTCGTACCGCAGGCCAGACGGTGAATCTCGCCGGAATCACTGTCACCGCAAAAGGCAATCAAGATGGCTATGTTCTCAAATTGAATACAGCCGGGGCCGGACAATGGGCACGGATAATTGGCCATACCGATTCAGACTATACCAACGGTTTGGCATTGGATGCCGCTAACAATATTTATATTTTCGGTTATATCTCCGCCAGTGAGGGGACACCGCTGGATATGGCCGGGGTTAATGTCAATGCCATCAGTTATGCCAATGGTTATATCCTGAAACTCGACAACGCCGGAGCATCACTATGGACGAAATTGATACCGGCGGAAATCAATAGGATCACGTTATCACCCTCAAACGAGGAAATTGTTCTCAGCGGGTATTCCACTGAGGAAAATTTCACATTGGGCGATACACTCATCTTGGGTAACTGGATGCCTTTTTTCGTCACGTTACCAATAAGTGAGCCGATTATCGATGTGTTTCAGCCTGCCGCAGCAAGTATTGCATGGGGCAATGCAATGGCACCCGGCTCAAACGCCATTGCAATGGGTGACAATGCTTTTGCCATCGGCCCAAACACCATCAGTTTGGGTTATAATAGCACGGCCACAGGTTCATCCAGCATTGCCATCGGGGAATATAACAGAACAACAAACTATAATGCCACAGCAGTAGGAGGAGCGTATAATACGGCATCTGGAAGTAGCTCTTTTATTGGCGGTGGCTGGGGGAACACGGCATCCGGCTACGGATCAGTAATCCTGGGAGGTGAAGGCAATTCTGCCAACGGCGATTATTCGCTCGCGGGCGGCTTATGGAGTTCGGCATCCGGTCCGGTATCTGTCGCACTGGGTGAATCCGGCAGTGCATCCGGTTCCGCTTCCACAGCTATTGGCAGCGGAAATTCTGCCAGCGGAGACTACACAGCTGCGTTTGGCTACTACAACCAGGCGCAGGCCATCAACCTGTTTGCCATCGGACGGCTTAACGTTGCCCAGGGCTCCAGGACTGCATGGGTGCCAAGCGACGATCTCTTTGTCATCGGCAACGGTGATTGGGACGAATGGACCTACAGCAATGCCTTTGCGGTTCACAAGAATGGTACAACCCGTTCGGCAGGTCCCTTTGAAGCCAAAGGCGGCATCCGCATTCCTCCGGGCGGGGATGTCTCGATGGGAACATTCACGCAGGGCAACGACCCGAGCACTCTCAATGCCGGACTCCGTTATCAGGGTGAATAACTCTTTATCATCAATTATCTTCTGACTGTCCATGCACTCCTAATATCCCATTTTCGCCATGACCTCACCATCCCGCAGGCGCTGCTGTCTGGTATTAACCCTGCTCCTTGTCGGATTGATATCAGTCCTCGGTTTTCAGGCATTGAATCTTTTGAAGGCGCAGCCTGCATGGTGGATGCAGCAGGGGGTGCTTGATCCGGCAGCCGCGCCGGACGACTATGCGGCGGCAAACATCGGCCAACTCAAACACATTACCACGCAAGCGGCGGCGGAAATGAACGCCCACCTTCCGGGTGGCGCAGGTCCGGCAATCAACGCTCTTGTGACCTCATGGCAACAGCCACCAGCCACAGGAGTTACCCGCGATGACTATGCCGCCGTCAATCTCGGCCAACTGAAAGCTGTTGCCCAGTTGTTTTATAACCGGCTCGCCACAGCCGGAATCGTCGTCGGTCCTGTCGTCGAAGGCAGTTCCTATCCTTGGCCCACCGACCAGTCAGGAGCGGACAACTACGCACTCGTCAACGTTGGTCAACTCAAGCACGTCTTCAGCTTCACCGTGCCATCGGGGCCACCCGGTTTTGTCGACACCGACGGCAACGGCATCGATGACAACTGGGAACTGGCCCACTTCGGGCAGATCGGCATCGATCCGACTGCCGACCCCGACGGCGACGGCCTGTCCAACCTCGCCGAATATCTCGCCGACACCGATCCGACTCTCGCCGCCCAGACAGTACCTCCTGCCGCGCTGGCCCTCACCGTCTATTCACCCTGATGTAGCGGAGTGATCCCCTGCGTCCCGCTCTTTTCACCGATCCGGTTACTTAACGAACAATGAATTCTCTCCTCAAAACTATTTTGGCAGTCCTTTTTGTAGTAAATTTCTTGTTTTCTGTTTCTCCATCGATTGCAGAGTGTAAACTCGAACAAATCGAGCCAAGCGAGATTAAAATAAAGGTAAAGGCTGTAGGCGAGGCAGCTTGTATGGCAGGTTTCACCACAAGTGAACTTGGTCTTCCATTGGACGGTCTTTTTTATCGAAAAAAAGACTACATCCTGAATTACTATAATGACTTTATTTATGTTTATTCCAATCCAGAGTACCCAGGGTATAGAGAGGACGTCAATAATTCCTCATCACGATCGCACTCGGAATCCTGCATGTTTAATCAAGAAAACCTAATCGAATGTGTGTCAGAGGAGGAAGGGTTTGTCGATGGTGTTTACTGGGCATTGAGCGAGCAGTCCGCCCATAAGTATTACCATTATGGGTGGTATAGACGACGTAATGGTGAAACCAAGTCGCACCTGATAGTCGGAGTTGCATTCAATGATCCAGATTATTATCCAGACGAGGAAGATGAATATGATTTTTTTGAAAACTCATCAGATTTTTTCCCCCTGCAGGGATATACAATCGAATATCAAGATGTTTTTGCTACTCAAAAGATGATCAGACTTTCCTATGACAAAAACAACGATCCTTCTTATAGTCCGAATGCCAATGTTACGTGGGAATGTGAGGGAGCACAAATCGAGATCACCCGCCTGTCCCAACCCGACACATGGGAGGACGCATTGGCGCGAGTGCCGGACGAGGAATACCCTTGGGTGGAACTCGAAAATCTGGGTGATGCGCACTGGTGGCTGGGTTGTCCGCCGGAACCGGGGGACCCCTGCATCGATGAAGGAGGTCAGGTGTGTAACATCCGTGCCCTGCTGAAGAGCTGTCCGGG
This sequence comes from Opitutaceae bacterium TAV5, assembly GCA_000242935.3. NCBI lineage: Bacteria > Pseudomonadati > Verrucomicrobiota > Opitutia > Opitutales > Opitutaceae > Opitutaceae bacterium TAV5. The sequence goes on along the minus strand of CP007053.1, from coordinate 5,862,512 downwards.
CAAGTACAAGGCAATCATGTCAGTGGTGTCGCGCTCCAGAAAACCCCTGACACCGGAAGAAGAACAAAACGGGCGTCCGTGGAGCGAGCCGACCGAGTTGACCACAGAAATAGAGCTTACGGAGGGTAACTGTGAATCCGGGGTATGGGCGGATTTCAACCTGCCGCTGCAGCCCTGCATGGAATACCGCCCCGGACCGAAAGGCATCGTCTTCGAGCACATTCCGGAGCCGGGAGTTGCCGGCGAAGCCGCCTGCGGGACACCGAAAACCGGCAGCATGCACATGGAGCTCTCTCTTGGAGCGACCTGGGACGGTGCCAATGCCGGCTATATCAAGCTCCTTGCCGAACAAATGAATGAAGCGGCGTTTTCTCCCGGCTCTCTCATCTACCAGCTGCTCGGCAGCGACGGTTCGGTGAAACTCGTCAGGGACGATGAAGACGTGGTCCGCCAGGTACATGCCCCCGACGCGGACATCCTGATCGAGGACTTGGCCGGTGGCGGTTTCGCCATCCGGTTTTATGCCCCCGGTTCAGACTTCGCCACCCTCACCTCTTCCTGGCATTTTGTGCCGGCCACGGCCGGCGATTTTTTGCAGATGCAGATCAGGCGCATGGCCGGTGGTGGCAACCAGGTCTACACGTTTGGAGAAAACAACGGAGTCTGGTCGCTCAACCGCGACGGACTGGCTACGGAGACTCTGGAGAAAACGACAGAGAACGGCCTTCCCGTAGAAATCCGCACGCTCAAGGAGATCAACGGCACCGTCGTTTCCAGGGAAAAGACCACCTATGAAACCGGCCCCAACGGTTTCCAGCGCAAAATCGAGTCGGTGCTCAACCCCGACAGTGCCACCGACGCGCAGACCACCCGCTGGCATTATTTTCCCGGCACCGACCGGCTCGACTACGTCGAGTATCCTGACGGACGTTGGGAGCGCTACACCTACACCCCGGAAGGTGAGTATCATCAGGAAATCATGCCCTGGCTGGATTCCCTGCGAACGGATGCCGACCTGTCCAGTCACCATTATTTTGAAACCACCCGCGAACAGATCACAGTCAACGGGCAACCTGTAAAACTCGTTACCCGCACGGAGCGGATCGCCGGTCAGGAAGTGGGCCGCCGCTACGCACTCACGTGGCTGGAGCCTGTACCTGTCGCGCTCGGCGATACCGCCACCACCCGCACAGTCAAACAGGTATGGGAAGTGGACGCCGCCACGCCCGGCGCGGCGTGGGATGCTCCCGGCAATCTCGTGACAAAAATCGACTATGATCTGACCAACAACAAACGCTGGCGCACCCTTCGCCCTGACGGGATTGTCACACTCGAAACGGAACAACCCTCCGTCGCCGGTGGCTACCTCGCCATTACGCAGACCGGCACCGTGGACGACACCGGCTGGGGCGTGGCCGATGGCACGATTATCTACACCGAGACCAACGGACGCGGACTCGTCATTCGTGAAGAAGTCCGCGACATCAAGAGCCGCGAAATCATTTCCCTGCGCAAGGCCAGCGCCTATGAAAACGACGACGCCCAACGCGGTCGTCCCGTTGCCTACACCCATCTCGACGGAACCACCGAAGAACTTGAATACGCCTGCTGCGGGCAACTGCTGCGCTACAAGGATCGCGACGGCATCGAAACCCTCTATACTTACGATTCGCTTGGCCGGCTCGTGAATGAAATGCGCAACGGGATTCAGATGCAGACAACCCTCGACGCCGCCGGCCGGGCCGTGAAAACCACTCGCATCGGCACCGACGGCAGTTCGATTGTCCAGTCGATGACCGCCTACGATCTTGCCGGCCGCACGATCTGGACCGAAGACGCGCTCGGCAACCGAACCACGTATACCTATGACAAGACGCCTGCCGGCGGTGAAATCAGCATCATCACCACACCGGACGGAGCCCCCACCACCACGACCAGCCATCGCGATGGCCGGACGCTTTCCGTTACCGGCACCACCGCGCGCCCGGAAAAGATGCTGTACGGCGTTACTTCCGCCGGCCTGCGCTGGACGCAGGAAATCGCCACAGGCTCCGAAGGCGAGGAAACCGAATGGACCAGAACCTTGACCAATCCGCTCGGCCAGACCGTCCGCCGCGAATATCCCGACGGCGCCGCCGAAACGTTTGGCTACAATGCGAAAGGCCAACTCGTCCGGCAGACCGATGCCGACGGCGTGCAGACGCTGTTTGCTTGGAACGACAAGGGGGAACAAACCGTCACCGCACTCGACATCAACCGGAACGGCTCGATTGATTATACTGGACCAGACCGTATCCAGCGGACGGTGACGGAAATAGCGACCCGGGGTGAAGCGCCGGCGTCAACAACCCCCGTCCGCAGGACTGTATCGGAATCCTGGATGACAGAGACCGATACTCCGACCGTGATCACGACTGTCGATACCACGCTCGACGGCCAGCAAACGTGGACGACGACCAACGGACTCACCACCCACACCACCCTCACGCAGGACGGAGCGGGCAACCGCACCGAAACCGTCACCGCTCCCGACGGCACACAAACAATCCGCATGTATTCCCAAGGCCGCCTTGCCGGAGAAACCCGCAAGGATGCCAATGGCGACATTCTCTCGGAAGTCACGTATGCGTACGACCCGCACGGCCGGCTTTCCTCGCAGACTATGACCGGAGTTGGAACGACTACGTATTCGTATTCTGACGACGATCAGGTGGCCAGTGTGACTGCACCCGATCCCGGCGACGGCGCGCAGACTACCCGCTACACCTACAACAATCGCGGCTGGCAGTCGAAGGTCACGTATCCCGACGGAACCGAAACCGAGACGACGTACTACCCGACCGGGCAGGTAAAGCGTACCTGGGGCGCACGCACGTATCCGTCCGAATACACGTACGACGCGCAGGGCCGGCTCCGTACGCTGACCACCTGGAAGGACTTTGCCGGCACTGCCGGCGAGGCCGTCACGACCTGGAATTACGACCCGCAACGCGGCTGGCTGCTCAACAAGCGTTATGCCGACAACCAAGGACCGACCTATACATACACGCCAGCCGGACGGCTCGCCACGCGTGCTTGGGCACGCGGCGTCGTCACCACTTACGGCTACACCGATGCCGGTGGCCTGGCTTCCGTGACCTACAGCGACAGCACACCGACCGTCACTTACACATACACCCGTTCCGGACAGATCCTCACCACGAGCGACGCGGCAGGCCTGCTCACCCGCACGTACGACGACAACCGGCGGCTCACCTCCGAAACATACTCGGGAACCGGCCTGCTCTCGGGTAAATCGCTTACGCGCACTTGGGACGCCCTGCAACGCCCGTCCGGCTACACCGCAACGGATATTCCGGCTGTAATTTATACTTACGACGCCGGCTCACACCTCGCCACCCTCGCGCAGGGGACTCATTCCGCCACCTATACGTATCATCCCCACCTTGGGGCAGTCACCACCACGACAATCCGCAACAACGGCACCGAACGCGTCCGGCAAGAGCGCACGTTCGACGCGCTCGGGCGCATCACCCGCGTGGACACGCTCGGCAACGGCTCCATCCTCCACGCCCGCCGTGATTACACGTATAACGCTGCCAACCAGCGCACGCAGGTTACGCATGAAGATAGCCGCTCTTGGAATTACGGATACGATGCGCTCGGACAGCTAACTTCCGCCGAAAAACGCCTCGCCGACGCATCCTCGCTCCCCGGCTATGCCTTCGGTTACACCTTCGATGTCATTGGCAACCGCACGCAGACCGTGACCAACGGACGCGTCGCTAGCTACACGAGTAATACCCTCAACCAGTACGAACAGCGAGACGTGCCTGCCTTCATAGATGTTCGTGGCTCCGCCAATGTCGACACCACCGTGCTGGCGAATGACCACCTGACCACGCGCACCGAGGCTGATTTCTTTCACGCGCTGGCAGTGGATAATATGACCAATGCCGCACAAGTTTCGCTCAAAGTGCAGGCCGTAAAAAAATCCCCCGAACAGGTTGCCACCGAACTGCGCGATGCCTTTCTGGCCAAGGATCCGGAAGCACTCACCTATGACGCTGACGGCAATCTGACCGAAGACGGACTCTGGGATTATACATGGGATGCCGAAAACCGTCTTGTGGCGATGGAAACCCGCTTGGCAATCGCCAGCCTTTATCCGAATCTGAAACAACGACTGGAATTTGCTTACGACGACCAAGCCCGACGCATCCGTAAGGTAGCCCAAACTTGGAATCAGGCTTCCGGCCTCTGGTCTCCGGCCTCCGATATTCGTTTCCTCTACGATGGTTGGAATCTGCTTGCCGAATACGACGCTCTGAATGGCGGAAGCGTTACCCGCTCATACACATGGGGCTTGGACTTGAGTGAAACCATTCAGGAAGCCGGAGGTGTAGGAGGCCTACTCTGGACTACTGCCATACCAGATACATACGCCCCTGGATATGATGCCAACGGAAATATCGTCATATGGATTGATGTCGCAAGCGGCTCCCCCGCGGGTCAATATGAATATTGCGCTTTTGGCTCACGCATGGTGGCCACCGGTACCAATGGTGAGTTACCATTTGGCTTCTCCACCAAATATCACGATACCGAAACCGCTCTTCTTTACTATGGATACCGATACTATAGTCCGAATTTCGGACGATGGATAAATCGAGATATTATAGAAGAAGACGGCGGCATCAATTTATATGGTTTTCCCGATCCTGTGAACACCATCGATCCGCACGGTTCGGTTAGAATAACGATTAAGAAGATAGACGTAGACGGAAATGACCTAAGGTTAGGCGGGCCTGCTGGACGAGGTAGAACCTATGGATGGACAGAAGTTCCACTTGACAAGACACACCACAAAATCGACTTTTATAATGATGACAAGAAATGTGAATGTGGAGATCGAAACAAATTGAATTTTATCTTCGAAATCTCAAGTTACCGCGCAAAGCGCGGGGTAATTGTCGGAGGGCACAAGGTAAGTGCTGGTGGCCGATCTGCCATCTTGGCTCACGAAGATAAAAGAATCAAGGTTTGGACACATTTTTACAAAGGGATGTATGGATTGGTTGAAAAAGAATATAATAAGATGAAAGGGATAGGTATCGGAGATGCCTGCCAAAAAGACTGGGAGCAAAAGTTTAGAAAATCAATGGAACGTGGCGATCGTATGATCATGCATTACAAGGAAATTGCAGTGCAGGTACAGGCAAAGATCGGCCAAGAAAATATCATCACCGGTAACTTCAATGGTGAACTAAGGATGGTTGGTATTGATAACATACAGGATATAAGTGGAGATCTAATTCCAGTTGTATGGATTGATTAAAATAATGAAAAACATACTATTCATCGCACTTTCTTTTTTAGCCGCCGGGTGCAAACATGACGCCTATATGGAGTATTCACCTAAGACCCAAGGAATAACCGAAGAACAGATAGAGAAATTAATGGCGGCATTAGGTCCAGTTCACTATAATAACCATGAAGAAAACAATGCTTATTACACGGGTTATAGATATGGGCTTGAACTGGGACCAGATGCAATAGGTGCATTGATTATCAGTCCAGAGAACTATTCTAAAACCGAAGTAGATGCTTGGCGGACAGGTTTGCAAGAGGGCGCACAGAAGTCTCTTGAGATCATGAGGCAAACCCGAGAAGGGGGCTTGCTTGATGTCTTTGAGGACCAAGCGGAAGGCCCATCCGACAGGGTCAAACCTGAATGGCGCTAAGTTAGGGCAAGGCAAAGAGCGGGGGAAGGGCAGTATTAGTTTTATAATCACTTGATTATTAGATTGATATGCTAAAATCGTCTGATAATCATCAACTTGATGAGGATCAACACGTTATATCTTCCCGGGTTTTCGCATCGTTTGTGCGGTGGGCGGTTGGGCAGGCAGGCCGAAAGGCTGTCGGGCAAGGCGCTGAAGCTGGACGGGCTGGCGGCGGTGGCGGGCCGGTTCGTGCCGGCGAAGCTGTTTGACGGGGCCGGTGAACGGGAACGGGTGTTCACGCCGTGGGTCACCTTTTGCGCGTTTCTGGGGCAGGTGATGCAGCGGGGAGCCAGTTGCCGGGATGCGGTGCGGCGGGTGCAGGCGTGGTATCTGGCCGCGGGAGGCGCGGCAGGGGTGGACGACTCGAGCGCAGGGTATTGCCAGGCTCGCCGCCGGCTCCCTGTCCAGGTTCTGCGAGCGGCCTTCGGGCAGCTGGCGCGGCATGGCGACACACGGGCGCGACAGGCGGACCGGTGGCAGGGCCGGACGGTCAAGGTGCTGGATGGCTGCGGCCTGTCCATGCCCGACACCGCGGCCAACCGGAAGGTTTTCCCGTATGCGGGGTGTCAGCGCAAGGGCTGCGGGTTCCCCACCGGCCAGTTCCTGGGCCTGTTCTCGCTGTGCACCGGGCACCTGGTCAGGTTCGTGGTCTCCTCGTGGAAGGCCCACGAGGCGCCGCTGGCGCGTCAGGTGATCGGCTGGGTTCATCCGGGCGAGGTGTTGCTGACGGATCGTGGATTTTGCAACTGGGCGCTGATCGCCCTGTTCCGGCGCAAGGGTGTCGATGTGGTCATGCGCCTGCACCAGGGACGCAAAACCGGGACCGGTCCGGTCTGCTGGCCCAAACCGCAACGACAGGGGCCATGGGAAAAATCCCTGTGGAAAGAACTGCCGGCCGGCCTGCCCCTGCGCGTGGTGCGTTTCCGTGTCCGGGTACCCGGCTTCCGCACCGACCACATCGCCGTGGTCACCACGCTGCTTGATGAAGCGATGTATCCGGATGCGGCCATCGCCGGCCTGTTCCGCCTGCGCTGGCAGGTCGAACTGAACTTCCGCAGCATCAAGACCACCCTGGGGCTGGATGTGCTGCGCACGCAGACCCCGGCCATGATCGAAAAGGAGATCCTCATGCAGGCCATCGTCTACAACCTGATCCGCCTGCTCATGCTCGAGGCAGCCCGCCAGCACGATGTGCCTCCCTCCCGTATCTCGTTCAAGGGCACCGTCAGCACCCTGCGCGCCTTCGCCCCTCTCTTCGCCGCCTGCTCCCCGCAGGCTTCCACTCGCCTCGGGGACCTCCTGCTCGCCCTGGCATCCGATCCGCTCCCCTTCCGCCCCGATCGCTCCGAACCTCGATGCCTCAAACGACGCCCGAAAGGCTACCAGTTCATGACCCGTCCCAGACATCAGATGTGCGTATCCATATCCAGACGACAAAAATAATCGGAAAATGACCTTAACTTAGCGCCATTCGGGTCAAACCTTAATATCTTAAATCTTATTTTTCATGTAATTTGGATATGCTTGTTAATAAACGGCATGTCAGTTTTATTCGTTTTTCAAGGTTTCTGATTTCCACCCCACGGGTAACCCGACGGCTACTCCGGCGCCACATAGTTTTTCGGGCCGCCGAGCCGCATGAATTTGCCGTAGGCGTAAAACGACGCCGCCAGCGCGACCAGGGTCAGGCAACCGCCGATCAGGAACGTATGCCGGTAAACCAAGCCGGCCCAATCGATGACCATCCCCGTCAGCGGGCTCAGCGTCATCGTCACCAGCGACATGAAAATGCCGCCAGCCGAGGCGAACTGGGCAAACCGGGAATGCGGATACAGGCGCTGCCCGAGAGAGGCCACACTCGTCACGTAGATGCCCGACGTCACCGCGTGCATCACAAAGGCCACGGCGAAGCGTTCCGGCGTAGTGGCGAAAACCCAGCTCCATGCCGTCACGAACAGGTAGGCGAGCAGCGCGACGATGCTCATGCGGATCGGATGAAAAATGTCGGCCAGCCAGCCGAGAAAATACGAAAGGCAGAGCGAGATTCCGAAAGTCAGCGCGAGGCATTTGCCGTAAAACTCCATGCTCATGTCCAGACTTCGGGCGTAGGGAATCGAAAAGGCGTTTACCGGGAGAAACGACATCGTTCCCATCGTGAGCATCACGAAAATCGAGATGTAGTAGGAACTGGTAAAGCACTCGCGGAAGTAGGTGCGCACCGCGGCGAAAAAACCGCGACCGACCACCGGACGTCCGTTGCCCGCCACCGGCCCGCCATCGTCTTCCGGAGGCGGCGGATAGTCGCCTTCCCTCACCTTGAAGCAGACCCACATGAAAGCCGCCCCGTAAAACACACCGACACTGCCGAGGATCAGCGTAAAGTGCGCGGGCACATGCCCCATGATCCAGTAGTTGAAAATGATGCCGTCGATCAGGCTCACCGCCCGGAAAAGGCCGTAAAAACGGCCGAGCAACGGCTTGGGCACGACGTCATTGATCAGTCCCCCAAACACCGCCTGTCCCGCAATGGTCGCGAACTCGAAGGCCGCCCAGAACACGCCAAAGCAAAGCACCGCCACCACCATCTCGCTCTGGTCGGGGAAGAGGCCGTGCACCCGTTTCGCGATGAAGGGCGTCACCGCCAGCCCGATCATGCCGAAGGCTCCGATGGGCGTGGTGACGAGCAGGAAGGGAATCCGCCGCCCGCGCTTGCTGCGGTAGCGGTCGGATTTCATGCTGATGACCGGACCGAGAATCAGGCCCACCGCCGCCGGGAATGAACTCACGAGCAGGCCGAACAGCACATTCGAAACGCCCAGATTCTTGAGGTACCAGTGCGCCATCGGCCCGACCGAGCGATCGCGCATCGACCAGGCAAAATCCCCGAACAGCAGCCAGAGAAACAACGCGACCAGCCCCGCGGACGTGTAGGTCAGCGTGCCGGCCGTCCAGGTTTTCGGAGCGGCCGGAGCGGCGGCATTCCTGCCGCTGCCGTGAACCGGACAAGGACTGTCGACTTTCATAGGTATCCGGAAATTCGGGAAGCTGTCCGGCAAGGCAGCGGCAGGAATGCCGCCGCTCCGGTCTTGATCTCAATACTCCAGCAGCACGGCCAGCGCCTCGACGTCGGGTTGCTGGAGCATCGCATAGGCATTCTTCGCATCCGGGAAGGCGAAGCGGTGCGTCACGAGTTTCGACAGGTCGAGACGACCGTCGCCCATGAGAGAGAGCATCGTTTCCACGTTCCGGCGGACCGTGTGCGGCACGTAAACCGCCGGATAATCCGCCCCCGATTCGTAACGGGAATCCCGATACCCGGGACCCGCCTTCGCGGAACTGACAAGCTGGATATTACCCATGTTCGACGCCATCAGAACCGTGATCTTCGCCCCGCCGGGAAACACGATCCGTCCGTGCGGCACGCCGTCGGGCGCCACACTCATGCACGGCTTCAGTTTCTCGATGACTTCCGTCGCGTCGCCGCCGAAACAGATGCTCGCGTGTTCCACCCCGTGCGGCCGGGCCCATGCGGCGAGTTGTTTCCAGCCTCCGTCATCGAGCGGAAACGTCGTCGTTCCCGCGGGCAGCAGGCCGAGACGGAACGCATTGGAGTCCATCACGCAGACCCGCGCTCCCGACAGCCGGTAGATGCGCGCCGCCATCTGCCCCATCATGCCCGCGCCGAAAACCACCACGTTTTCGCCGACGCGCACCGCGGACTTGTGCGCGCCTTCGAGGGCAAAGCAAAACATCGCCGCCAGCGACGCCGCCTGCGGGCACACGCCTTCGGGCAGCGGCACCACGAGGTTTTGTGCGACGACCGTGCGCGTCGCATGAAACGCTCCCGCTCCGATCGCCACCACGCGGTCGCCCACGGCGAGGTCGCGCACCGCCTCGCCCACGCGGGTCACAACGCCGCACTGGCTGTAGCCCATGCGGGCCGGCGGATGGCTGCCGACGCCGGCCCGGGACAGTTCGCGGAGCGCGTGCAGCTCGGTGCCTGCGCTGATGAAGCTGAACAGCGGCGAAATCTCGACTTCATGCCCGTGCATTTCGTCAAGCGGACGACGGGAGAGCGCCAGCCCGTGGCCGGCGATGACTTCGACCGCCGTGATTTCGGGGACGTCGTCGAGATAACGCGAATGCGCCGTTGCCGGAGCGGATGTCGTTTCAGTGGGAGGTTTCATAAGAGACGTTGCGATTTTCAGGTTTGCGAATTGCGGAATGAGGGCGCGGGGAGCGCGTCAGATTTTTCGGGCGTTGTGATTCACCCTGCGGGAGCGCGCCAGGTAGTCGTCCAGGAGTTCGATGCGGAACTCACGGGCCATGTCGGCCGCGCCGAGGGTTTCACTGTTGCTCGTGATCAGCACCGAGCCGAGCTGCCCCGGATCGGTAATGGTCACGTCGCGACCGTAACGGGCTTTCAGGGCGCGGAGTTTTTCCTGATTGAAATCCAGATGCGCGACCACGCAGTCGGGGTTCAGGGTCGCCGTCAGTTGCGGGCAATAATGGGTCGATGCGGCAAGGCGCATGCCGAGCGGCGACCAGAGTTCGCTGTTGATGCCCGCCATGCCCATGCAGCCGAGAAAGTGGGCGCGGGTTTCGTAAGCCCAGACGGGTTGCAGGAAACCTCCGTGATAGTGCGAGGGAAAAACAATCAGGTCGGGCCGCAGGCGACGATAACTCTCGAGGAGCTCGGGGAAATTGAGATCGAAACAGATGGCAAAACCCACGCGTCCGAAATCGCACTCTGCCACACAGGCCCCGGCGCCGGGAACCAGGCCGCGTCCGGTTTCCGTGACAACGAGCCAGTTTTTTGCATAGCGGGCGACCTCGCGGCCATCGCGGCCGATGAGGATGGCGACGTTTTGCCAGACGTCATCTGTTCCCGGATACGTTCCGGAAGCGGGGACAGGCGCCGCGGTCGCATGGACGATGTAGCAGCGGTTTTCCCGGGCCAGTCGCGACAGCAGCCTCGTCATGTGCGTCAACATGACCGGACGGATTTTTTCCAACAGGGCGGGCGGAGTGTGGGCGAAGCGGTCGCACATCTCCGGCAACACGATCAGGTCGGGACGGTCGGGGAGAACGCCGGCGATTTCCCGCTCCCAATGCGCGGCCATGACTTCCGCCAGCCGGCCGCAGTCTTCGGACAAGGCAGGCGGAAACTCCGGAGAGGGTCCGCCCACCGCGCTGACCGTTACGCGGCGGCCGGGTTTGCGAACGGGCGCAGGCGGAGGGGCGATCGCGACGGCTTCATCGAGGCGGGACGGATTCATCGGGCGGAGGCCTCCACCAGGTTTTCGCCGGCCGGGAAATCGCGGGCCGTGGTTTCCCCCGGAAGCGTGACGCGCACAGGAACCGTCGAGCGGAGGCGCCAGGCGCGCGGCCGGCCTTCGATGGCGCGGAGGGTAACGGTGGCCGGCAGCGTTATCCGGTCGCCGGGCCGGGTGACGAGAATGTCGACGGATTGGCCGGGGCGCAGGTCGTTGGTCCGGGTAAACGTGACGTCGCGCGCATCGATCTCGCGGACGAGCGACAACACGGGCTTTTTTCCGGTGTCCGCCCCCTGCCCTTTCGCAACGACCCCCCGTCCGCGGTACGAAAGGTTGCCCGCCTTGCCCGCGAGCGTGTGATTCCAGTAAAGGCGAGCCTTGCCGGTCGTGGCGTCGATCTCCTCGATTTTCAGGGAGGCAATGACCAACGACTGGTCGCGAAAGGTGAGCACGGTGTGACCGGGTACGGCGTCGGGCGACACCTCTTCGATGCGATAGTAGTCGTTATGAGGATACCCGAGATCGCCTCCGGTGGCACTGTCGGCCAGCAGGGTCGATCCCGCGAGCCCGTCGGGCAGCACGGTGTCGATGACGAGGCGGGAAGCGTCGCGTCCGGGTTGCACGGAAAGGACGGTCGCATGGATCGCGGACGTTGCGGTTTCGATCTTCCAGCCCGCCGCATCGAGCCGCCGGCCTTCCTGCAGGGCGAGACTCACCAGGCGGCCCTCCCGGTCGATCCGGACGAAGGCGTTGCGGCCATCGAACCGGAGGCCGGCCGGTGCGACAGCCTCGAGCGATTGCAAACGGGGGGATGCGAAAAGATAATCGGTCTGGCCGGCCGTCAGTTCCGCGCGAATACCGACGGCGTCGCCGGAAGCCGTCGTGAACGGAAGCGGAGCGACCGCAGCCAGCGACCAGGAATCGGGGCGGGCGATTTCCACGACATTGACAAAACGGCTGCGCAGGGGACCGGAGCCGGCGTTTCGGGCGCGGGTCCGGCGGGCGATGATCATGTTGAAATGGTTTTCCGGAGTCATGCTCGGGCCGAGGGCGGTCACGGCCGTCATGCCGTCGTAGTTGAGAAGATGGGCGCGCATGGCGTGGCTCCGGTCGGGGAGCGGCCACACGGCGCGCCAGTCGCGGGTGGTGTCCTCGGCCTGCACGTTCCAGATCATTCCGTAGCCGTTGCCGGGCGCGGGATTCCATTTGGAAACGGGCAGCCGTTTTTCGCCGGGCAGCGGGGTGACGAGACCGTTTTCGCCATTCAGACGCTCTCCCCAGCTTTGGCCGGGCTGGTTCCACGCGGCGGCGCGGTTTTTCTCGTTGTCGAGCGAGGCCAGCGTCCAGGCGCCGGGCCGGGACACAGGCGCAATGCCTTCCACATGGAACGCGGCTCCGGTCGCACGGGCGGCGGTCTTTTCGATGTAATGGGAATTCCATGCATAGTCGTGAGTGTTGCCTCCGGCGACATGGAAGACATCCACGAAATAATACCGATCCGCGTCGACATCCACGAGCCAGGCGGCGCGCCGGTAATCGTCGAGGCGGGCGCGGGTGTAGAGTTGCGGATTGCGCATCTCGACGAGTTGCGCCGGGCCCTCGGTGTCGGCGAGGAACGCCGTGACGCTGGCGGCGGGCGCCGGGATGTTCGGCGCAAATCCCTTGTAGAGGTAAGGCGCCGGGAAGTCTTCGTTGACGACAACGGCGTTGTGCGAGATCGAACGTGTGCCCCAGCCGAGATTGTCGGGCGTGCCTGCCCAGCGGTAGCCGTAGTCTCCGAAGAGCACCATGCCATGGCCGTAAGGGACGAGCGTCATCTGGTCGTCGTGACCGTGCCAGGAATTGATGCCGCCGCGCAGAAAGAGCGCGCGGGCGTTTTCTTTCGCGCCGCTGCGGAGGATGGCGATGCCTTTCCCGGCCATGAGGTCGGAGACCTCGCCGGCAGGAGTTTCGGTTTTCGCCTCTGCGGACGTCGCCGCCGTCGCCGGCTCCATCCACAGCGCGAGACCGTAGACAAGAAGATCCTCGAGCAGGAGCGGCGAGGCATCCTGCGCGGCCGCCCGGGGATAAAGCGCCTCGATTTCCCGCTTCCAGTCGGCGCGGGTCGTCTGGCGGTAAAGGATGCGCAGGTACATGGCCCGATGTTTGGCCAGCCAGTTGTTGTCGCGATCGAGGAGAACCGCACGATCCATCGACATGTCGCCGTATTGGGGATACCGGCCAAGAACCGGCAGACGCCAGAGCATGCGCACGGCGGTGTTGAACCAGCGCGGATCGTCGCCGGGTTTCAGGCCGCCGGTGTAGTCGCCGACCGCGGGCAGGCCGGCGGCGATCGCAGGCGGATAGTTTTCCGGATCGTAATTGGCGAGCGGAGCCACCAGCCGGCTTCCGTAGTCGCGGCCGAGTCGTCCGTAACTCCCGGATACCTCCATGTAGTCGCCATCGCGATTGATGGTGTTGTCGAAAAAACCGGCCATGCCGTCGAGTCCTTCCCGCAGCATGTCGGGATTCCCGAAAAGCACGCCCTGGGTAATGAGATTGGCGACGACAATGATGCCATGGTTGGTGAGCATGCGAAACCGGGGACCGAGGTAACGGCGCTCGTAGATTTCGAAGTAGTTGCGGGTGATATTTTCGCCCACGGTCAAGGGCGACCCGGAGGTCGCAGCCACGGAAGGCGCGGCGGCAAAGGGCGCGTTGGCGAGGAGGTCGAAGGCGTAGGCCGTGCCGATGGCGCGCTGGTTGGCGATATTGCCCATGTAGCAGAAAAACCCCTTGGGTTCGTCAACGGAGGCCGTGTGCGGCCAGTCGGCGACGCTGTTTCCCGTCACCGGAAGCCGGACGCGAAGCGTCGCGAGGCGATCCAGAATAAAGAGGCCGCGCCGCGCGAAGGCCGGATCGCCGGTCAGGAGATATGCCATGGCGAGGTTGTCGACGGCATCGTGGAGCTGCATGACGATCCACGAGTTCCAGACCCCCTTGAAGTAGAACGCCTGCCCGTCCGACTCGCGCACCCAGCCGGCGCCGGAATCGTAATACCGCTCGCCGGGTTTGGCGTTGCCGTAGAGGTCGCCCGTGTGCGGCGATCGGACAATGCCCGGACGATCGAGACTGCACATGTTGCCCGAACGCCCGAAGCGCGGCCATGCCTTTCCGGTTTTCGGATCGCCGGCGGAACCGTAGGCGAAGAGCGCATCGGCCGGCGGAACCAGCGCGGCCACCTCGTCATCGGAACGGGCCGTCCACTCGCGGGCGGTGGCAAGGATGCCATCCACGAGGGCGGCGTTGGCGCCGTGATCACGAACCTGCCGGCGCACCTCGCCGATATCCCCGGCGGTGTAGGCCAGACCGCGGAGAGGCACGACGGGAAGAGCCTCTCCGGCAGCGGATGCTGCAGCCGCGGACGGAGGCCGGATCAGTACGATTCCGGTGGCAAGGAGAAGGAAACGGGAGAAGCCGCAGAAGGTCATGAATATTGCGTACTTTTCAGGCAGATACGATCAATGCCGGCGGGGCAGGGATTATTCAGTTCGTGTAGTTGGCGAGCGCCTTGATCTTGTTCTCGGTGCCCGCAATGCCCCAGATGTAATCCCGGGGAAACGTGGTGACGCTGCCATCGAGCCGCACCGTGCAGATCTTTTTCCCGGTAAAACCGCCGAGATAAGCCGCCTGGGTCTCTGCGATGGGATCGGAAAACAGCGGAGTAGTCCGCAGGTAATCGCGATCGTTGCGATCATTGCACAGCTCGGGAATCGCGGCGGTGTAGGCGGCATAGGACGCGGTCACGCCCTGCTGTGGACGGGAATAGGCACTGTAGCTGATGGCATAGGAGGTCGCATTGTAGGAAAGGAAGCGCCCCGGCTGCCGTTTGCCTGCGGCGGTTTCGGCAGGAGTGAACGGGCCGTAGAACGCATCGGGACCGGGCAGGTAATCGCTCTGCCCCCAGGCGTTGCCCGCGTCACCCCATTTCGCGGTGAGCATTTGCAGCGAATTTCCGTCCGCCGTGAAATAGACGACGTTGCCGGTCGTGTAAACGGGTTCGAGCACACCCTTGAGCAGCTTGAGAACCACATGAGGCATGCGGCCGCGGTTTTCGTTGGCGTAGGTGTGACAGGCAACTCCCAGCGTACGCAGATTGGCGATGTTCTGCGTGCGTCTGGCGGTTTCTCGGACGCCTGACAGGGCAGCCAGAATGATGCCGGCAAGAATGCCGATGATGGCGATAACCGTGAGCAGTTCGATCAAGGTGAAGGCTCGCAAACGCGAGACCGCACGACAATCCGTGTGTCCGGACGGGACGAGCGGAGATGAGAGAGTGTTCATTGTAAAATCGGGGGTTTTACGTGATCGTGAACGGATGAAAATCATGCCGGACGCGGGTACATGGAGGATACGTCCGGCATTTGCGTTTAACTGAAAGCAGAATCGTTCGCGGCGTCGTCCGGAGACAAGGCCGCGACCGGTTGGTCAGGCATTGTCCTCCCCGCGACGGCGAAGACGAATGCCGAGGGCAACCAGGCCCGTTCCGGCACCGGCCAGAAGAGCGATGACCGAGGGCTCGGGCACGACGGAAACCGTCCAGCCGCCGGCCGCGTTGAACCGCGACCAGTCCCAGCTCAGGCCGTCGGCAAGGGCCGGCGCGGAGAGCAGGTCCGTATCGAAGCTGCCGACGATGCTGGAAAGATTTCCAGTGAAGAGCTGGTATGAACCGCCGGCGGAAGGCGCTTCGCCATCGAAAGCAATTCGCAGCCCCACGCCATCGGAAAGCGTCACCGAGGCGTTGGTCCCGAGGTCGATGGAATCGACGGAACCATCGCTGAAAATCGACACTTCGAGAAAGCTCCCGGTCGCCAGGTTGAGCGCGGAATCGAGCGAGAAGGTCGCTGCCCCGCTCCGGCCAGCCAGACCGACCGCCAGAACCGCTTCCTTGCCGCCGGAGTCTCCGATGTTGACCGTGACCGTGTCTCCCAAGCCGTTACCCGCGGCCTCGAAACGGCCGGTGCCATTGATGTTGAGCACCAGGGACGTGGCGGCCCCGGCAAGCGTCTCCCCTTTCAACACACCACCCTCGGCGAGGGTGACGAGACCGCCGTTGTTGTTGATGACGTTGTCCGAAACCAGGGTACCGCCGTTGCCGATGGCGAGAATGTTGCGGCGGTTCGCGGCCGTGCTCGGGCCGTTGTTGATCACAATCTCGGCGTCGGTTTTGACCGTACCGCCGTCGCTGACGGTCAGGCGATTGTTGTAAGAGGTATCAGTCGTATGGCCAACGGTGGTCCTGATGTTGCCCGTCACCTCGAAAACGGAATCCGTTCCGGAAACCTCGATGGAATTGTTGGTCCGATAGGTAGCCGCGCCGACAAGCACCGTCATGGTGGCGTTGTCCACATTATCTCCGACCACAGTCAGCCGGGCTCCGTCCGAAACCGTCACCCGGTTTCCGCTCTGGACATTGGAACCGCTGCTTCCGGTCAGGGGACGCGCGCCCACCACCAGACCCAGCGTATTCACCGCTCCGCTGAATCCGCTGAGGGTCATGTTGGTGCCGGTACCGGAAACGATCAACCGGTTGTTGTTGCCGACACCGTATTGCACATCGGTCGTTCCGCTGACGACCAGTCCCTTCCCCTGAAAAGACGCGCCCCCCTCCACGGTCATCGTATGACTGTTTCCCTGACGGCCGATGGTGATGGTGTTGGCCGCGCTGGCGGCAAGACCGCTTCCGGAGAACGTCAGGGTATTCCCGCTGCTGGTCGCGGTACCGCCTACCTGCAGGAAACTCGACCAGGAAGCCGTTGCCGTGCCGTCCGAAGGTCCTTCGATCCGGAGATGCGAAGACGCCGCCCCCGAGCCCAGCGTCAGACTCACGCCGCTCAGGGAAGCCCCGGCTCCCATGGAGACATTGACCGTCTTTCCCTGATTGACCCGGAACTGGTTGAATGCCGCCACAGCGCTCGCCGCCACGGTCACGTTGGAGACAGTGCCGCTTTGGGCAGTATCGAAAAAGACACGACTGACGTCCGGTGACAAATCCCCCGGGAGTCCGTTCGACCAGTTCCCGGCGGATGTCCATTCTCCGTCCGCCACATTCCAGTAAGTGTCGATATTGGCCGCATGTGCCATTCCGGCAGCGGACAACAGAAACAGGCTGACGCAGGCAAAGCGCGCCCGACGGGCCGCTGTTATGGATAGATACTCTGTCATTTTGTTCTTCATGATATGATGTGTTCCGGGTTCGGGGCTGCGGGTTCTGGATGGAAACAAGGCAGTCGCCAGACTGCCGGCCGGGCGCCGGCGCTGCCGTGTCGAAAAGTCGATCGTGTAAACGGAAATTCTGGTCAGGGTCCGATAATGATATTGGCGAAATCGGCGCTCCGGGATGCGGTATCGGAACGACCCGGGCGGGCGACCATCAGGTTGATCTGTGAAAACGCTTCAGGCCGGTAATCCGGCAGGCCCGCATTGTCGCCTGCCCATACCGTCACCGGTGTGTCGCCGGAAATGTCCTGAACCGTATAGCGGACACGTCCGGTCCCGGGATCCAGTTCCACCTGAAACCGGTACCAGGCCGACGGATCGACCGTCACCTGTCCGGGATCGGAAACGATCCGTGCTCCGGGGCCTCCGCCCAGACCGAAAAAGAAAACCGGACCGTCCTTGCTCCGCAGGATGCCCAGGCTCAACGCCCCCGCCGGATCAAATGCGCCTCCCTTGCTCGCATTGAGCGCCACATTGACCGTGGAGCCGATCTCGTTCGGCGCTCCGGGAGTCGCGTAGCGGATGTCCGCCGACACGCGATAATTGTGTTCCGGCGATACCGGCAACTGCACATTCCGCCAGGCCCGCGCGTTGGCCGTATCATGCCCGCGGGCGACCAGAGTGACGTATTTTTTCCCGCCCTCCGCCCTGACGGTCGCCGTGTTGCCCGACGGCTGGGCATTTGGGCCCGAACCGAATTTCTTCCACTCCCCGTCCTTCGCATAAAGCGAACGACCGGCCGGTTGCTGGCGGAAGTCTTCGGTCAACTCCGCGTGGGCAGTACCCGGCAAACAGCTCGCCAAAACAGCGACCCCGAGGAAAGACACGATGGGTTTCCGGAGAACGGAACGCCTGCGAAGCTGGCCGGGAATGTTTTTCGTCATGATCGGATTCTTGCGTAATCCCCGGTTCACTACGTCCGGAGCGATGCCATGAACCTCTTCCCGTTTTTCGGCGAGAGCAAGGCCGCTCCCGGCGCCCGGAACACAAAACTGGACCGGTTTTTGCTTCTCCCACCCCCTTCCGCCCGCCTTTGCGCTGGCAATCCTTTCCGGTAACACATCAATAAAAATCGTCACGACTGCCCGCCCGTTTCCCGCACACACCCGTGTCCGGCCTGCCCGCCCAGCCATCATGAAAAAACCCTCGCTTCCCCAACGCCTTGCCGTCGCTCTCCTTTCCGAAATCGCCAGCGGCAACTACCGCGAAAACACCCGCTTCCTCTCGCGCCGCGAAATCATGCGCCAATGGAAGGTATCCAGCCCCACCGCCACCGACGCCCTCCGCATTCTTGCCGGCTGGGGCATCCTCCATCCCAACGACCGCAGCGGCCATCACCTCCGCCCGCAGTTTCTCCAGAAAACACTTCTCCGCATCAACAAGACGAGCCTCCCTCCCCTCCCCGGCCAACCCCGGCTGGACGACAAGGCACGCGCCCTCCGCCATGCCAACTGCCCCCTCGCTCGCATCGCCGTCGTCTCCGTCTGCGACCGCATCGATCCGCTTGCCGCCAAACGCCACGACGCCGTTCCTGCCGCCGTGCCGCTTTCGCTCCCGATAAAGATTCCCGCCAAGATCATTTTCAGCGAAGCCAACGAATCCGGCGTGACCGTTGACTTTTATTTCGATGACGGACTCGACGCCACACGCCGCCAGATCCTCGGCGAACTCTCGCGTTCCCGCATCCAGGGCGTCATCATCCTGCGCCGCCTCATGTCCACCGCCGTCTCTCCGCTCGCCACCCCGCTGATCAAGGCGGGCATCCCCGTCGTCACCGCCTTCGACGATTGCGAGAATCTCAGGATGGTGTCGGTCAACTTCAACAACGTCGGGCTCGGATACACCGCCGGCCGGCAATTTCTCGCCGCCGGGCACCGCCGCATCGCCGTCGCACTTCCGCTCGAAGAGGAAGCCCCCTGGTATTACCGCGACCGTTACCACGGCTGTGAACTGGCCGCGCGCGAACACATCGCGGCCTTTCCCGGCGATACCGTCACCATCACTCCCGTGGCCGTCTCCCTGCATCCGCCCGAAACCCCGTCCCGGCGGCTTCTCGCGCTGTTCGACCGGACCCACTCCCGGCGTCCCACCGCGCTCCTCTCCACCTCGGTCAACCTCCTCGTCGCCCTGCAACCTCTCTTCGTCCGGCTCGGCCTGCATGTCCCGGCCGACCTCTCCGTCATCATGTGCTCCAGCACGCCCGTGCGCCCGCCCGAAGGACAGCCGACGGATATCATGAAGCTCGATTTCGAGGAAATCGGCCGCCAAGCCTTTCGCGCCCTGCAATCGCTCTACCGCGGCGAGTTCGCCGAAAAGACCTGGCTGGTCGAGTCCGGCTACGAAGCCCACGGCACCGTGGCTCCGCCTCCCGCGTCGTGAGGACAACGCTCACTCCGGAGCCACATAGCCTTTCGGACCGCCGAGCTTCATGAACTTGCCGTAAACGTAAATCGCCGAAGCCAGCGCGACCAGTGCGAGCAGGCCGCCGGCAAGGAAGGTGTGCCGGTAAACCGACCCCGTCCAGTCGATCATCGAACCGACCAGCGGTCCGAGCCCCATCGTGCAGATCGACGTGAACATCCCCGCCGCCGACGCGAACTGCGCGAATCGGGAATGCGGATACAACCGCTGTCCGAGCGACGCCGCGCTCGTGAAGTAGCAGCCCGACAGCACCCCGTGCAGCACGAATGCCACCGCGAACCGCTCCGGCGTCGTTGCGAAGAGCCAGCCGAAAATCGTCACCGCAAAATAACCGGCCAGCGACGCCATGCTCACCCGGATCGGATGAAATGCATCCGCCAGCCATCCGAGAAAATACGAAAGGCACAGCGACGTGAAAAACGTCGCCGCCAGGCATTTTCCGTAAAAATCCATGCTCATTTCCAGACTGCGCGCATAGGGAATCGCAAACGTGTTGATCGGCATGAAGGCCAGCGCCGCGGTCGTCAGCATCACGAACACCGAGACGTAATACGGATTCGTGAAGCACTCGCGGAAATACGTCCGCGCCGCACCGGCGAACCCGGCTCCCGGAGCCAACCGCCGGTCTGCACCGGGCGCGCCGCTCCCCGCCGGCCCGCGCGGCGCCGGCGGCGGATACTCGCCTTCCTTCACCCGGAAGCATACCCACATGAAAGCCACTCCGTAAAACGTGCCCACCACGCACAGAATCAGCGTGAAGTGCGTGGGCACATGACCCATGATCCAGTAGTTGAAAACGATGCCGTCGATCAGGCTGACCGCCCGGAACAACCCGTAGAAGCGCCCGAGCATTTCTTTCGGCACCACATCGTTGATCAGTCCGCCGAACACCGCCTGGCCCGCGATTGTCGCAAACTCGAACGCCGCCCAGAAGACCCCGAAGCAGACGACGGCCACCAGCATCTCGCTCTGCTCCGGGAAAAACCCGTGCACCTGTCGGGCGATGAGCGGCGTCAAGCCGAGGCCGATCATGCCGAACGCGGCGAGCGGTGTCGTCACGAGGAGAAACGGAATCCGTCGTCCCCACCGCCCCCGGTGCCGGTCGGACTTCACGCTGATGACCGGCCCGAGGATCAGGCCCACCGCCGCCGGAAACGTGCTGACCAGCAACCCGAACAGCAGGTTGGAAACGCCCAGGTGCTTCAGGAACCAGTGCGCCATCGGTCCCACCGAACGGTCGCGCATCGACCACGCGAAATCGCCGAACAGCAGCCAGCAGAACAGGGCGACCAGCCCCGCCGACGTGTACGTCAGCGTGCCGACCCGCCAGATTTTGGGAGCAGCCGGAGCGGCGGCATTCCTGCCGCTGCCGTGAACCGGACAAGGACTGTCGACTTTCATTATGTTTCCGGAAATTCGGGAATCTGTCCGGCAAGGCAGCGGCAGGAATGCCGCCGCTCCGGTCTCGATATCAATACTCCAGCAGCACCGCCAGCGCCTCCGCTCCGGGTTGCAACAACAGGTCGTAAGCGTGCTTCGCCTCCGCGAACGGAAACCGGTGCGTCACGAGCGGCAAAAGATCGAGGCGGCCATCCTGCATCAGCGCCAGCAACACCTCCATATTGCGCCGCACCGTATGCGGCACGTAAACCGCCGGATATCCGGCGCCGCTCTCGTAACCGGCATCCCGATACCCGGGGCCCGCCTTGGCCGAGCTGACCAGTTGCAGGTTCCCCATCGCCGAGGCCATGTCCACCGTCACCCTCGCTCCGCCCGGGAACACGATCCGGCCGTGCATGATCCCGTCGGGCGAACGGCTCATGCAGGGCTTCAGCCGCTCGACAACCTCCGTCGCTTCGCCGCCAAAACAGATGCTCGCATGCTCCACGCCATGCGGCCGCGCCCACGCGGCCAGTCCGGCCCAGCCATCGCCATCGAGTGTGAACCGCCCGATCCCCTCCGGCAGGAATCCGGAGCGAAACGCGTCTCCCTCCAGCACACACACCCGGCACCCGGAAAGTTGATACAACCTGGTCGTGATCTGTCCCATCATGCCCGCACCGAACACGACGACGTTTTCCCCGAGACGCACCGCCGACTTGTGGACGCCCTCGATGGCAAAGCAACCCATCGCCATCATCGAAGCCGCTTGCGGGCTCACGCCTTCCGGCAACGGAACCACCAGGTTTTTTGCCACAACCACCTGCGTGGCGTGAAACGCTCCCGCACCGATGGCCACCACCCGGTCACCGGGTTTGAGATCGCTCACCCCGTCGCCCACCGCCGTGACCACACCGCACAGACTGTAACCCAGCCGCGCCGGCGGGTGCGAGCCCGGCTCCATCCGGGCCACCGTCGTCACCGAATGCAGTTCGGTGCCCGCGCTGATAAAGCTGAAAAGAGGCGCGATGCCGACCGTGTGCGGCCGCAACGGATCGGCCGGACGCCGGGTTAGCCGCATGCCGGCGCCGGCAACGGCTTCGATGCAGGAGACCCCGGCGCCGTTTGCCGGGAGCCCGGAAAGAGAAGGGGTTTCAGGTGAAGACATGGTGGCGGGATGTTATCGGCTTTTCAGGACGTCCGGGAGGACATCCGGAATCGGGCTGGCGACGTTTCCATCGCCGGAAAGTTTTTCTGCACGGCGCTCATCGGCTCTCCACTCGCAGGACATGCTCGCCGGCAGCAAACGACCGGGGCGTTTTTTCTCCCGGCAGGGTCAGGCGAACCGGCGCCGTCGTTCGCAAAAACCAGTCGTGCCCGGTTCCGGCGCGGGTCAATGTCACTGTCGCGGGAATCGTCAGCACATCGCCGGGTTGCGCGACGAGAACCTGCAATTTCTGTCCGGTCTTCAGGGCCGACACGCTCGTCAGATCCAGTTCGCGGTTGTTGAACTTCTTGATCTGCGCCAGCGGACGCGGAGGAGCGGCTCCGGCCGGGATCACTCCCCTGCCCTGATATGAAAACGATCCCGGCTTTCCACCCAGCTCATTGTTCCAGTAAAGCTCCACCTGCGACGAGGCAGCCTTGACCGTGTCCACCTGAAGCGTCGCGGCGACGAGCGACTGGCCGCGAAAGACAAGCGTGTTTCCGTGTTCGACCGTTTCGACCGAATAGTAATCGTTATGTGAATACGCGATCCGGGCTCCCGGCGCGCTGTCGATCAGAACCGTGGCTCCGGCCAAGGCGCCACCTTCCGGCAGCCGGCCGTCAATGACCAGGCGCGACTCCGGCTCGCCCGGCTCCGCCGAGACCACGCGGGCCTGAAACGCCGGTGCCGCCGCCTCGACGATCCAGCCGCCGGCCTCCATCCGGACGGCCTCCTGCATCGCCAGCGCTGCCAGGCGGC
Source organism: Opitutaceae bacterium TAV5 (assembly GCA_000242935.3). Classification (NCBI taxonomy): domain Bacteria; kingdom Pseudomonadati; phylum Verrucomicrobiota; class Opitutia; order Opitutales; family Opitutaceae; species Opitutaceae bacterium TAV5. The sequence goes on along the minus strand of CP007053.1, from coordinate 5,839,425 downwards.
CATCCGGAGCGAGGCGGGCGAATCCGTTGCGACCGGCGAGCCTGACCGCCCCCCCGTCGAGCGTCTGGTCCGCCGCGCGCGAGGAGAGGAGATAGTCGGTGCTGCCATTCGCCAGTTGCAGCTTCAACGCCACCGCGTCGGCCGCGAGTCCGGTTGTTTTCAGCGGCAATCGTTCGGTCTTCGCCACCTCCCAGGCGCCGGGACCGCCGACCTCGACCACATTGACGAACCGGCTCTGCAACACTGTGGAGCCGGCCGCGTTGGCCTCGCGCGTGCGGCGGGCTATGACGATGTTGAAAGGATTCTGCTGCTGCACGCTCGGCGCAAGGGCGGTGACGGCCGTCATGCCGTCGTAATTGAGCAGGCTGGCGCGGGCGAAATGCCTGCCGTCGGGCAACAGCCAGGTCGCCTGCCAGTCGTTCCCGGTGACCTGCGACTTCACGTCCCAAATCATGCCGTAACCGTTGCCCGGCTCGGGGTTCCACTTCGAACGCGGCAGGGGTTTCTCGCCGGGCAGCGCCTCGATCCGGCCGGCCGAAGCATTGAGCCGCTCGCCCCAGCTCTGGCCGGGCCGGTTCCAGGGTTTGTCGCGGTTGGCCCCGGAGAGGGCCGCGAGCGTCCACACGCCTTCCGTCGCCACCGGTTTGATGCCGTCGACCTGAAAGGCCGCGCGGTTGCTCCGCGCCGCGTAGTGGGAATTCCAGACATAGTCGTGCGACTTGCCGCCGACGACCCGGAAGATGTCCACGAAATAATAGCGCTCCGGATCGACGTCGACAAGCCACGCCGTGCGCCGGTAATCGGTCAGCCGCGCGCGGGCGTAGAGCTGCGGATTGCGCATCTCGACGAACTGCGCCGGTCCGCGCGGGTTTGGCAAGAACCCGGTGATGCTGGCCGCGGGAGCGGGGATCGAGGGCGAAAATCCCTTGTAGAGATAAGGGGCCGGCAGGTCTTCATCGACGACCGTCGTCATGTGCGCCACGGAACGCGCGCCCCAGCCGAGGTGATCGGGCGTGCCCGACCACTGGTAGCCGTATTCGCCGGTCAGCACCATGCCGTTGCCGTAGGGCACGAGCGCCATCTGGTCGTCGTGACCGTGGTAGGAATTGATGCCGCCGCGCATGAAAAGGGCGCGCCGGTTGACACCTTCGCCGCTGCGCAGGATGGCGATGCCCTTGCCGGGCATGAGGTCGGAAGTCTCGCCGACCGGAATCCCGGTTTCCGGCCTTTCCGATGCCGGCTCCGCCGGCGTCGGCTCCACCCATTGGCTGAGTCCGTAAAGGAGCAAATCCTCGAGGAAAACCGGCGCCTGTTTCTGTTTCGCGGCGTGCGGATAAAGCGCCTCGATCTCCCGCTTCCAGTCCTCCCGCGTGGTCTGCCGCCAGAGCATGCGCAGATACTGGACGCGATGGCGGGCGAGCCACTCGTTATCGCGGTCAAGCAACACGTTCCGGTCCATCGTCATGTCACCGTACTGCGGATACCGGCCGAGCACGGGGAGGCGGTAAAGCATGCGCACGGCATTGCCGTACCAGCGCGGATCGTCGCCAAACCGGAGCGCGTGCGGATATTCCTTCGGGTCGGGCATGCCGGAGATGCCGGGGTAGTTTTCCGGATCGTAGTTCGCCAGCACCGCAATGAGCCGTCCTCCATAATCGCGCCCGAGCCGTCCGTAGCTGCCGGACACCTCCACGTAGTCGCCATCGCGATGGGTGGTGTTGTCCAGAAACGCATGGAGACCGTCGATGCCCTCGCGAAGCAGGTCGGGTTTCCCGAAAAGCACGCCTTGCGTGATGAGATTCCCGAGGAGAATGACCGCGTGGTTGGTGAGCTGGCGCGTTTCGAGATAGGCGCGCTCGTAGATGTCGAAGTAGTTTTTCGCGATATTGTCCCGCACGCTGAGCGTGGCGTCGCCTGCGGACGGTTCGCTGGCGAACGGCGCGTTGGCAATCAGGTCGAACGCCAATGCCGTGTTGATCACGCGCTGGTTGGCGATGTTTCCCATGTAGTGGAAAAATCCCTTCACCTGATTGTCATCGGTGGCATGCGGCCAGTCGGCCACGGCGTAGCCCCTCACCGGAAGCTGCACGCGCAGGGTGGCGAGGCGGTCGAGGATGAAGAGCGCGCGGCGGGCAAAGGCGCCGTCTCCGGTCAGGAGATACGCCAGCGCCAGATTATCCACTGCGTCGTGAAGCTGACCCGTCACCCATGAATTCCAGAGTCCCCGGAAATAGAAGACCTGACCGTCTTTCGGGCGCACCCATCCGGTGCCGGGGTCGTAAAACGGTTCGCCCGGTTTTTGCGTGCCGTAGACATCGCCGGTGTGGGGAGAGCGCACCTCGCCGGGACGGTCGAGGCTGCACATGTCGCCGGAGCGGGCGAAGCGTGGCCACGGTTTGCCGTTTTTCGGATCGCCGGTGGTGCCGTAGGCAAAAACGGAACCGGAGGGCGGCACGAGTGCCGCCACCTCCGCATCGCTGCGCGCCGTCCACTCGCGGGCCGTTTTCAGGATATCCTCCACCAGTCCGGCATTGGCTCCGTGATCCCGCACCTGACGACGCACCTCCAAAATGTCATCGGCCGTATAGGTCAGTCCGCGATACGGTATGACCGGATTCGTGTCAGGGGAGATTTCCGGGAATGCCGTTCGGGCCTTCCCTTGGGAAGCGCCAATGGCGGCGACAAGACACAGACCGGCAAGAGAAAGGCGGGAGGAGGATTGTATGAACCAGGAGGGGAAAATCATGGAATGAAATGAAACCACGCATGCCTGCCCGGTATCCCGGGAGGCACGGGGAATGGGTATGGGGGCTGATTTCCGAAAAGGTCAGGGAGTGAGGCCGCCCAGCGCCTTGATGGATCCGCCTGAATCCAGCGAATTGATGTAGTCTCGATCCAGGGAGGCAACACTTCCGTCCAGACGAACGACGCTGATTTTCTTGCCGGAAAAGCCGCCAGCGAGATTTTCCCATAATCCTGCATTGCCGGTGGGATTCGTTATGTCCGAGAGCAACGGCGTCATGCGGAGATAGTCCCTGTCATTGCGATCGTTGGAAAGACCATCCGCCAGAGGCGCCCGGGAAGGCGTATTGCCGTCCGCCTCACCCGGCAGTGAGTAGTAACAATATCCGATCACATAGGCATCTGCGCTGGTGTAGTCCTTGAACTTTCCCGGCTGCCGGCCTTCCGAGGTGATGCCGGTAAAGGGTCCGTAAAAGGCATCCGGACCCGGAAGGTAATCGGTATTTCCCCAGACGGGCGCAGCGGTTCCCTGCCATTTGTCACTGAGAAGTGAAAGAAGGTTGATCGCCTGATTGGCCCACAGCACCGGACCTGGCGTCTGGAAAGCCTTGCCGTTGGTCTTGCGAACAGTGGAAGGCATGATCCCGCGGTTATCGTTTGCATAAAGCTGGCAGGCCATGCCGATCGACCGGAGCCTGGCGATGTTCTGGGTCTGCTTTGCCGTCTGGCGGACGTGGCTGAGCGTTGGCAACAGGATCGCCGCCAGGATGCCGATGATCGCGATGACGGTCAGGAGCTCGATCAGGGTGAATGCCTTCGCTCTCCGAAAACAAGGTACTTCATTCCGGGCCGGAGCGCCGGTGGTGTTGTCATTCGTATCCATATTTTTACGACACATGTCGTTTTTCGTGTATTTTCTCAGGGAATTCATAGCCCGCGGCATGCCAGTTTTCGGGATTCGGACCGGATTCACTCGCATTCGTGGACGCTTTTGCGGGAGAGATCCCTTACCATCGAGGGATCGCCATGATCAGATTTGCGGGCGGAAACGCCGGATCACCACGACCCCCAAACCGATTCCCAGAAGCATAAGTGCGGCCGTGGCAGCGGGCTCGGGGATCGCCGAGGAAACGGTGATATTGTCGAAATCGGCGCTGCGGAACTGGCTGGCGCTGCTGCCCGGCCGGGAAACATCCATCTCCACGTTGACGATCGAAACGGGCTTGAACTCGCCGAGGCCGGCATTGGTCGCAGTCCAGACGACAGACGGAGCCTGGCCGGAGGAAATCTCGTACACCACAAAACTTACTTCTCCGGTGGAGGGGGTCAGCGTCGCGGTAAAGCGATACCATGCCGTATCGCTGACGGAAACCGTCAGCGGATCGGATTTGATCCGGTTGGCCGAACTTCCCGCGTCGGCGAAAAACAACAGGTCCGAGTTTTCGTACAGGATACCCATGTTGATGGCTCCGATCCCGTCGGCAGCATCCCGTGTCTGCACATTCAGGTAGACAATCGAGTTGTTGGTCGTCCCCGGCGTGCGATACCGGATGTCTGCCGAAATGACGTTGTTGAGCGTATCCGACACCGTCCACGGACTCGCCGTGCTGACAGCAGTAGACAACACGCGCGCGTTGAACGAGTTTGCGTTTCCATACGCGGTGATGGTGGCGTACTTGTTGTCCTCGGCCTCATGAACCACTGCGCTGTTACCGGTCGGCTGGTTGGTTGTGGTGTAGTGCCTCCACCCGTTTCCGATGATGGAAGCTCCATTGGCAAACGATTCGAACGTCTCCGATATCTGCCCGTACAGCGAGCCGGCTGCGGCGAAGCCGAGGCCGGCGCAGAAGAAAAAGGCCCGGAAGGGCGCGATGCTGAGGATATTATTTTTCATGATCTTGTTAGCGGGTTTTGCAGGAACAAACGAGCGACTGGAAATTTGCCGGGCATGAAAGGGGATGGGGAAATATGATGTTGTATCTACAAATTATCATCTTGGCATTGTCAACTGATTTTCACGAAAGCAAGATACATGCCAATATCCTGTATGTACATTTTTGCCCACACCCTGCTTGCGCGGGCAAACAGATTGCGATGAAGGCACTTGGGGAATAATGCCTTATTTGCTCATATAAAATAGTTTACCCTGATCCTGAATATGGCGGCGAATCGCCTGTCGCATGCGTTTCATCGCCTCGGGCGTGTTGGTGTGGCCGGCCGCAAGGTCGTCGAAAATCCGCCCGGTGCCGCGCAGGGCATTGAAAGCAGCATAAACCGACGTCGGAGGACAGGTCGTGTCGATAAACCCGACGGTGAAGAACCCCGGTCTCCGGATGCGGGAAGCGAAATTGACCATGTCGTAGTAACGGGCGGCTTCCAGCGCCCGCGCATGCGGTTTTCCCGCCGCGTCGGCCGGAACCATTTTCGGCCAGCCCGCCGCACGCCCGGCCAGCAGGGCCGAATGGTCGCACATCGCCGGCACCCCCGCCACGAAGAATGTCACCCGTGGATCGAGCGCCGCTCCCGCGATGGCCTGAGCCCCTCCCTGACTGCTGCCCTGGATGACCAGCGTGCGCCCGTCCCATTCCGGCTGCGCCGCCAGCACATCGAGCGCCCGCAGGACGCGCAGGAACATGCCCCGGAAATAGATCGTGTCGCGCGCGGTGCGCCCGCGGATACGGTAGTCCTTCAGTTCCCCCTCCCGAAGGCTGTCGTACCAGGCCTGCGGTTGTCCGTTCGGCAGGCCATGCGCGTTGATATCCAGCGCCAGCACACCCTGCCGGGCCCAGTTCGCAGCGGCCTCGATCCGGGCACTGCCCACCCCTGCGCCATGCACCGTGAGAATCGCCGGCAGGCTCTTCGGTTTCGCATCTGCGGGGCGGACCAGATAACCGGATACAGGAACGCCGTCCACGCAATCGACCTGCGCATCAAAAAACGCCAGCGATGCGTCCTGGCCGGACACCGGCGTGAGGCGAACATTGGCCGGGACTTTCGCCAACGCCGCCTTTTGTGCCGCCCAGAATGCGTCGAAATCATCCGGCGGCGGCAGGCTCGGCCGGATCTTGCGCGGCGAAATCCCCGCACCGGCAAGGGCAACAAGCGGCTTGCCCCCGTTCTCCGTCGCACCGGCGTATTCCGCCCGGCATTGCAGGAATCCCGGCTCCGGCAATGATCCCGTCACCCGTGCCTCGCCTTTTTCAAGGACCGCCCGGCCGCTCGTGACGGGCGGCATTCCGTCCTTGCTGATTTTCCAGTCTACCTCCGCTCCCTCGACTGGCTGGCCGCCATGCGTCAGCGTGATGACAAACATCACCGTTTCATTCTCGGCATAGAGGGCATCGGCGCGCTCCGTCTTTATCGTAAGAATGAAATCCGGAGCGGCTGCGACGAGCCGCACAAAACCGGTCAACAGCATGACCGTCACCAGGAAACCGAAACGCATAGGGGAGGATGTTATTTTCATAGGTAAGAAAGGAGTCGCCGCATTGCCTTCAGCCGTTGCTCTCCAGCCAGGGCAGGCAGCCGAGCAGGCTCAGGCCGGTGTGATAACAGGGATCAGCATCCGGCGTCGCCGGGATTGCCGCCGAGATGCGTCCTTGCTCATCCAGGCACGGCACCGCCATGAAACCGCGTTCCGGACGCAGGTAGTGTGTAACGAACGCATCATGACACTTCCTGAAAATGTCCTCGAGCGCCGTACCCTCGACGCTGTCTCCGGCCGTCATCGCGCCCAAGGCGGATGCCCGCATGGTTTCGGGCAGCGACCACCAGGGCATGTCCCTGTTGATCGGCCGTCTCGCGGCGAGATCGTACGACTTCACGATGCCGATGCCGGCATCGGAAAAACCGTTGGCAAAGTTCTGCCGCAGCACGGAACGCAGGCACGCCTCGAGTCCTGCATCCTTGATGCCGGTTTCGCGCAGATGCGCAAACGCAAGGCCGGCAAATTCCGTCGCGTGGCCGGGGTCAGACCACACGCGGCCTTCCGGCGTCGCCCACGGCGCGTCGTCCGTATCGGTGAACTCCCAAAAATCGCCGTCCAGAAAGTGGCGCGGGCGTCCCGCTTCTGACGTGGCACGGGCTTCCAGCCCGTGATTCTGGCGTGGCACGGGCATCCTTGCCCGTGAGTGTTGCCTCTCCGCAGAGACCGGAAACAATCCGGCGGCGTTTTGCTGCTGGTCCGTCCACGGCCAGGATGGCCGTGCCACTTCGGATGCGGGCGGGACGCCCGCGCCACTTTCAGTCGCCGCCGCTGTCTGCACATGTCTCTCCAGAATCCACCGGACAAACTCCAGTCCCAGTTCCCGGTAACGCGCCTCTCCGGTACACCGCCAGAACACGGTGGCGGCACCAATTCCGATCATGCGTCCGGCATGCGAAAAACGACCCGGCACTTCCCGCACCGGATTTTTCGGATCGAGCGCCACCTGCCCGAAACGGAATCTTCCCCGGCGCAAGTCGGCGATCACCTCGGCAAACAGTGCCTCCGCCTCCCTTGCAGCCATGGCGTCCCCCGCAAAAGTCGCCGCGGCCATCAGACCTTTTGCATAAAACAGATCGCTCAGCGAACACGCAGCACCGCTCCCGCTGCTGTTTCCCTCCCCTGCCCTGCCGGCTTCGCCCGCTTCGGCCGGCACGACCGTACCTGCATCCGTCACGGTCAGCGCCTCTCCCGCCGTCGTCATCATGAACGGCAGGCGTCCACCGTTGCGCCTCCGGGCAATCTCCATGCTGCGTATCACCCGCGGTATGACCGACGAAATACATTCCAGCAATCGCCGCTTTCGCCCGTCCCCGATCTTCCGCTCCCGCATCAGCCATCGGCCATGCTCCGCCAGCGCTTCGAGGCCCCGGCCCTGAATCCAGGTGTAGACGGTTGCCGGGCCCCGCAACGCATCGCCGGCCTCGAAATCGAGGCCGGTGGCGACATCCGTTTTGGTGTCCAGAAACGGATACGTCTCCCGCTGGCGGTCCAGCAGGGTTTCAAGCGCGCCTGCCGCCATTCGCACGATTCCGTCCCGCCATATTCCGGCGGAAGCGGAAATCGCCGCGCCATCCGGAATGATCGGTGCTGTGCGCATGGCCCGCAGGACGCCGCCGGTTACCTCACATCGGGAAAATAGACCGGCCCCGTGGCTCCGGCCAGGCGGAGCAGCGACAGGATGGCGTAGCCTCCTGCGCGAATGTTGCAGATTTTCGGGTCGAGCGTGTAGTCGTTCGTGTAGCCACGGAACGCCCCGTCCGCCGGCTCCCCCGGACGGTTTACCTGCAAGTCCAGCACATACTCCGCCGCTCGCGCGATGGCCTCCTCCATCGGCAATTCCGACCCTGTTGCGCGGGCCGCCAGCATTTCCAGCAGCACGCTACCGCCCGCCGCAGGCACCGAAAATCCCGTTTCCCCGCCCGGCCCGAATCCGCCGTCTTCCCGCTGTATCCGGATCATGTGGCGCAGGAACCGCTCCGCCGCCTCCAGGTAACCGCGCTCGCCCGTCAGCCGCCAGGCCTCGGCATTTGCCAGCGCGCCGAAATCGTCGTTGTATTCGTGCATCCGTATCCATCCCACGGGCACGAATTGCGAGTTTTCTCCGTAAGTCGCCTCCGCGTCGCCCACGGGCGTCTTCCGGGCGACGTCCACGATCACATGAACCCGCCCTTCCGGAGTCAGCATCAGCCGGTTGTAAAGATCAAGAATCCGGCGCATCGTCGCGAGATACCTGTCGTCACCCGTAACCGAATACATCCGGGCGAAGAAAAACGCGCTGCCGCTGTGAAACGAGCCATACCAGCGCGGCGCGGCGTCGAACGTCCCGAAGCTCACCGTCCAGCGCGGATAACCGCCGTCCATGCCATGCGCGATCATCCAGTCGGCGTAGGCCTTTGCCCGGAAACGCGCCTCGTCGTCACTCGCAATTTCCGCCCAGTCGAGCAGCGCCCAGGCCGCGGTCAGCGCATCACGCGGATGGAACACCGGCGTCTGCGGGGTTTCCTCATGAAACGTTCCGGAAAGCCGCGGTTTCGCCGGACAAAATTCCTGCAACGAACACAGATAGCCCACCCCGCGCCTCGCCGCCTCCAGGTAGTGCGCATCCCCGAATGTCCGGTAGCCGGTCAACAGCGCCTCCACGGCGACGCCGGTCGTCCAGTTGGTTGTCCGGCAAAGGACGGCGTTTTTTGCGCAATCGTAAATGAAGGCAAAACGTCCGTGCTCGGCGCTGCCCTCGTCGGTTTCCTGGTGCCTGACCAGAAAATCGAGCCCGCGTCGGGCTGCCTCGAGAGCCCGTTCACGGACATCCACGCCCGGACCCGTCACCAGATCCACACTCGCTGTTTCTTCCACCAGGATGCTGTAACTCATAAATTGAAGGTAATTCACCAGAACCGGTGAATGACTCGGTACTGTTTTTGTAGTTACAATTTAAAACCTATGAATGTCAAGTGGTCCCTGCAAAGAAACGGGATGACACTGCAAACCTGCCCCTGCCCATCCTGCGAGAGCGGTACCGGCCATCGCCCGTCAACCGGGACCCGGTAAAGGGAAGCCCGTCGCCCGCCCGCGCCTCACGCCCGCCAGCGCCGTGCGGGCAGGCCAAAGATTTCGCCCAGCCACGCATAAGCCACCTCCAGCGCCGCAACCGGGGGCGCATGGCCGGAAGAATGATCTATACAACCAATCCTCTCCCCGGCCCCGGACAGCGCATACACGGGCCTCGCCGCCTCCAGGTATTGCCAGCTCTCGCGGTTGTCGGTCTCGCCCGCCACGAGGAAAAACGGCCTCGGCGCCAGCAGGGCCAGCACTTCGTGCAGCGCCGGTCCGTGGTCGTCCGCCGGCACGCGGTCGCCGAGATACCAGGGTTCGTGCCAGTTGGTCGATCGCCACGGCAGACCGAAGTCCGATCCGATGACCGCGCCGATGCGCTCGTCGAGCGCTCCGGTGAAGAACGCCATTTTCCCTCCCAGCGAGTGCCCCGTCGCCAGCACGCGGGCGGAATCGATGCCCGGTTGCGCGAGCAGCAAATCCACGGCTCGCGACGTGTCGTGCACCAGTCGCCCGAGCCCCGTCCACGCCGGCTGGTCCCGGCGCAATCGCGCCGCCGCCGCGCGCCACCACGCAAACGGATCGGCCTCCAGCTCCGCCGCCGGCGGCGCCTCCACCGTGTTGAAGGGAAAAGCCTCGACGCACGCCACCGTCAGCCCCAGACGCACCAGATGCAGCCCCAGCGGAACCACCTCGCGCAGGTCCGCATCGCGCTCCAGCCGGCCTCCGCGTCGCGCCCCGCCGACGACAAATCCGGCTGACCGCTCGGCGTGATAAAACGGCACCACCGCGCAAGGATTCGGACCCGCGCCGCCGCCCGCCGGAAATCGCGGGTGCAGCACGATGACGATCTGCGCCATGCCCGGCCCGGTCGGCTGGCGATACACTTCCAGGCGAAATTCCGGTTCCTCCTGCTCCGAAATCCGCTCCGCGGCCGGATCGTAATCTCCTCGCGAATACGACGGCGCGCCCAGCCGCGCCAGCCACTCGCGCCGCAGGGCCGGACGCAACGCCCGCTCCCACGTCTCTGCCGCAGTCGTTCGTGTTTCCGTCGGGATTACCGGACGCAATCCGTGATCCCGCCCGGTATTTTCATACGCAGGACGGCTGAACTGTGAAATGATCGACATGAAAATCGGATGTTTCCCCCGCCCTCTGCCCTTCCCCTCACAGCGGCTGGCAGGAATCGCGCAGGATCAGCTCCGGCTTGATCGCCAGTTGCACGTTTTCGCCCGCGCCGCCCGCAATCCGGTCGAGCAACACTTTCAACGCCGCCCGCGCCGCCTTGTCGGCGCGCTGGCTCACCACCGTGAGCGGCGGCGCGTGAAACTGCGCGTGCTGGGAATCGTCGAATGCCACGACCGACAGATCTTCCGGCACGCGCAGCCCCAGCCGGTGAATCGCCACCAGGCACGGCGCCAGCAACAGGATGCCGCCCACCATCAGCGCCGTCGGTCGCTCCCCCGGCGGGCGTTCCAGCAATTGTGTGACCACCGTCATCACCGAATCCATCGACAGCGTCGACTCCACCAGCATCGTGCGATCCACCGGCACGCCCATCCGGTCGAAGGCCGCGCGGTAGCCGTTGAGGCGGTGCGCCGCATCGTAGCGCGGCTCGTAATTTTCCCCCAGCGCCGTGAGCAGGCTGATCTTCCGGTGCCCGTACCGCAACAGGAACTCCGTTGCCCGGACCGCGCCTTCGTCCTGGTCGATATAAACCTGCGGGATGTCGGCCCCCTCCACCTTGCGGAAACACCCGACGACAGGCACGCGACGGGAGACGAGCATGCGCGTCAACTCCATGTCCGCATCGCTCACCGGCAGCACCAGCAGTCCGTCGCACTCCGCCTGGATCTGCACCGGCGATGCGTTCAGAAACCTCTCCAGATGCTCGAAGCCGAATTCGAAGGCCAGTTGCGCCCGCGGGGCGATCTCGCGCCGCGCCCGGTTGAGCCCCTCGATCAGCTCCGCGCCCACGCCCACCGCCACCGCGTCGGTGCCGAAACCCAGCACCACCGTGATGCGTTGCCGCTTCCGTCCATGCCCTCCCTCGCCTTCCTTGCGCTCGGCGACAAAACTTCCCGCCCCCTGCACCCGATAGATCAGCGCCTCGCGCTCCAGCGTCGCCAGCGCCTGCCGGATGGGGCCCCGACTCGAATTGAAACGTTCGCACAACTCGCCCTCCGACGCGAGCCGCGCCCCCGGAGCGATGCCCGCTTCAAGAATCTCCTTCCGCAACACCGAGGCGACCAGCTCATGCTTGGCCGAGTTCCGGGACTTTTCATTTTTCCCCGATGCCTGTCCGGAGGTGTCGTTTTTTTTCATATGCCGGCCAACTGAATCCATTTTTTAATGTAGCTACAAGTGGAGAGTTTGTCGGGCGGGCCGACACTCACCGGCCGAATTTTTTCGGCGGCCGTCCCCAGAACTTGCGAAAGGCCCGGCTGAAAGAGAACGGCGTATCCCATCCGCAGGCCTCCGCCGTCCCGGCGACGGTCAGCCCGCCCCGGGTCAGCAACATCGCCGCATGCTGCAAACGCAGGGTGCGCTGGAACCGCCCCAGCCCCATGCCTGCCGCCTTTCTGAACAGCGACCTCAGATGACTTTCCGAGACGCCCGCTTTCCCGGCGATCTCTTCCGTGGTCAGATGACGGTCGAAATTCGCGCTGACGATGGCATGCACCCGCATCAGGAGCTGCTCCGCCCCGGCCGAGCGCCGGAGGGATTCCGCCCGCACCTTTTTGCCCCCGCTCGCCAGCAGGGAAAGCAGCAGGGCCAGCCGCCATGACAGCACGTCCCCGGCATCGTCCCCCCTCACTGCGGACCTTTCGCCGCGTGCTGCCAGAAAAACATCCGCCAGAGCCAGCAGCTCCCGCTCAAATCCTTCGGGGACCTTGCGCACCGCCCCTTCGGTCAAGGCCTTCGGCAAACGGTCGATGTCAAAAGTCACGAACATCCACAAAAACCCTTCGGCGGGCAACCGGGAGTAATGGTGAAACTGATACGGAAGGACCAGCACACAGCGCCCCGGCCGCACGACGTGCGCCCGGCCGTTGACGATCACCCGTCCCTCGCCCCGCAAGCTGGTGATCAGGATGTGGCGGTGATGGATGTCGCGCACCCTGGCGCGCGAGCCGATTCCCGACATCGTCCGCCGGTGGCCGGCATCACGTTGAAACAGAAGGATATTGTCCGGCAGGTCCGCCCGCGTTCGCCGCACGCCGTCGAAATAGCTTTCGGGCGCCGGCAGGCGTCGGCAGGCATCGGCCAGGCGGGAGGAGTCATTCGCGGAAGAGAGCATCGGTTTCGGTATGTTTTTCACCAGAACAGCCATTTTGGTCCAACAATCGCCAGTCTATACTCACGAAATGAACCATTCTTCACACTCACCGGACACAATCCGCCCCCCGGCCACACCGGTCCGGGTGGGGATCATCGGCTGCGGATCCCGGATGCGGGCAGTGGCAGGCAACCTGCTCAAGGCGGACGCGGCCTCCGCCGGCCTCATTACCGTCACGGCCCTCGCCGATCCCTCCCCCGCCATGATGGAGCGGATGCGGCGCGAACTCCGCCTGGATACGGAATTGTATCCGGATTCGGATACGCTCCTGCAAAAAGCCGGGGTGGACTGGGTGATGATCGGTTCGTGGAACAACGTCCATGCCGACCAGGCCGTGGCCGCGCTCCGGGCGGGCAAGCGGGTGTTTTGCGAAAAACCGCTCGCCACCACGCTGACCGACTGCCTGCGCATGCGGCACGCGTTGCGCGACGCGGAAGCTGGCGACCCGGTCAAGGGACGGCGTTTCTTTTTCGGCCTGGTGCTCCGCTACACGAGCCTTTACCGGCGCGTCAGGGAACTGCTGGACGCCGGCACGATCGGACGCCTCATTTCCTTCGAATTCAACGAAACGCTCGGCTTCAACCACGGCGGCTACATTCACGGAAACTGGCGGCGTCACCGCGACCGCGCCGGCACCCACCTGCTCGAAAAATGCTGTCACGATTTCGACATCGTGAACTGGCTCACCGGCAGTCTTCCGGTACGGGCCGCGAGCTTTGGCGGACGCGATTTCTTCCGCCCCGGGAACCGCCATTTCGCCGAGCGTCTCGGCTCCGACAAGGACGGCAAACCCGCCTACCGCACCGTGGAAAACGCCGCGCCGGAAGACCCGTTTTCCGAGGGCGCCTCGATTGTGGACAACCAGGTTGTCATCCTCGAGTACGCGTCCGGAGCGCGTGCCACCTTTCACACCAACTGCAACGCCGCCCTGACCGAGCGCCGTCTTTACCTGCTCGGCGCCGAAGGCTCCCTGCGCGCCGACGCTTGTACCGGCCTGATCGAATACAAAAAAATCGGCTTCGATACGAAACCCGTGATCATCGACCTCAACCGGGAGACCGGCCTCGGGCACTACGGTGGCGACGACCACATGGCGCGGCAGCTTGCCCTTGCCATGACCGAAGGCGCGCCGCCTCTGGCGACTCTCGACGACGGACTGCGCGCCGCGGTGAGCTGTTTCGGGGTCGATGAAGCCCAGGATACCGGACGCGTTTTCGACTACACGCCGCTGTGGGCGGACGCCGGAATCACGACGGGGCCTGAAAGCGCGTCCTTTCCTGCCATTACCTCCCTGCCGTCATCGGGAAATAGCCCTGTATTCCGGTGAAAATGATCTGGGCCGCCAGCGCGCAGACAAACAGCCCGGTCAGACGGCCCAGGATTTGCAGCCCCTGCGGCCCGAGCAGGCGGCTGATCCGGTCCGAGAGAAACAACATCAGTCCGATCGTTGCCCCGGCCAGCGCGATGCCGGCCAGCGACACCATCCGCACCTCGAACGTCTGGTTCACCCCCATCACCAGCAACGCGCCGATCGTCCCCGGCCCGACGATCAACGGAATGGTCAGCGGCACGATAACGATCCCGCGCACCCCCTCCCTGTCCTCCACCGACAGTTTCCCCTGCGCCATGCCCAGCGCCGAAAGGAACAACACGCTCCCGGCCCCGATCCGGAACGCGTCCGCCGTGATCCCGAAAAGCGTGAAGATGATCCGCCCGAACAGGAACAGCACCACGCTGGAAACCAGCACCGCCAGTGCCACCTGCCAGGCCATGCGCCGGCGTTCCGCCAGCCCGCGGTCCCGCGTCAGCGCCAGAAAACACGACAACCCGAAAAAGGGGGTGTAGAGGACCATCATTTTCAGGTAGATACTGAGGAGAGCGTTCATAGGCAGGTCGGGACAGAGACCCCGCCCGCGTTTTCCGAATTCGGGATTGAGTCCTTGCCGCGATTCATCAGGTAGATCCTGTTGATAAATTTGTCACTACAAATTCACCATGCCTGCTGCCATATCTGCCGCCCTTCTTCCCGTGCCTTTCTCCCGTGAACGCCTGGAGCACCTCCGCAACGTCTATCGCGACGGACTCCTCGCCGACACGCTGCCATTCTGGTTTCCCCGGGCTGTCGATGCCGAATACGGCGGCTATTTTACCTGCCTCGACCAGGACGGCTCCCTGCTCCAGACCGACAAATCCGTCTGGTTCCAGGGGCGCATGGCCTGGACGCTCGCCACCGCTTTTCTCGAAACCGCTCCTTTCCTCCGCCGCTCCGAATGGCTCGCCTGGGCCCGCAGCGGCGTGGAGTTCATCGAACGTCACTGCTTTGATGCCGATGGCCGCATGTTCTACTCCGTCACCCGCGAAGGCCGTCCGCTTCGCAAACGCCGCTACCAGTTCTCCGAATGTTTCGCCATCATTGCCCTCGCGGCTTTCGGACGCGCCGCCGGTGAGCCGCAAAAAATCGGGGACGCCTCCGCCCTTCTCGAACAGGTTCTGCACCGCCACCGCACACCCGGCGCGCTCCCCCCGAAAACCGATCCCGCCACGCGTCCGATGAAAGGTCTCGCCATGCCCATGATCCTGCTCGTCACCGCGCAGGAGCTGCGCAAGCACAGCCGGGCTGCCAACACCGGCGTCTCTTCCCGGATCACCGCGCAGTGTGAGCGACTCATCGACGAGTGCATCCGGGAAATCACCACCGACTTCGTCAAACCGGAACTCCGCTGCGTCCTCGAAACCGTCTCCCCTGACGGCGGCTTTATCGACAACCTCGACGGCCGCTGCGTCAACCCCGGCCATTCCATCGAGGCCGGCTGGTTTATCCTCGAGGAAGCGCGGCAGCGTCGGCGGACTGGCGAAGAGGCCGGCGATCTCGTCCGCCTCGGCGCGCAGATCATCGACTGGTCGCTCGAACTCGGCTGGGACCGGGAACACGGCGGTATCTTCTATTTTCGCGACGCCCGCGGCCTCCCCTGCACGGAATACTGGCACGACATGAAATTCTGGTGGCCGCACAACGAAGCCGTCATCGCCACGCTCCTCGCCGCCGAACTGACCGGCGAACCCCGCTTCGCCGACTGGCATGCAAAAGTCCATGACTGGACGTATTCGCACTTTCCCGACAGCAAACATGGCGAATGGTTCGGCTACCTCCATCGTGACGGCTCCCTCTCCACCCGGGTCAAGGGAACGATGTACAAAGGCTGCTTCCACCTCCCCCGCATGCAGCTCCTCGCCTGGCAGTCCGTCGAGCGCATGCTCGCCGGCGACGATTCCATCGACGCCGGCCGCCCGGCTCACTCCGGGGGCGTGTAGCCCTTCGGTCCGCCGAGCTTCATGAACTTGCCGTAAACATACACCGCCGCGCCGAGCGCCACCAACGTCAGGCACCCGCCGATGGCGAAGGTGTAGCGATAGATGTTGCCCGACACGTCGATCACCACGCCGACCGCCGGGCCCAGCGCCATCGTGAAAAGCGAAAGGCACACGCCCGCCGCCGAAGCGAACTGGGCAAATCGCGAATGCGGGTACAGCCGCTGCCCGAGCGAGGCCGCGCTCGTCACGTAAGCGCCCGACACCGTGCCGTGCAGCACAAACCCCACCGCGAACGCCTCCGCGGTGTTCGCAAACAGCGCTCCCCACACCGAGATCGCCGCATAGCCGACCAGCGCCGCCATCGTCACCCGGATCGGGTGAAACACGTCGGACAGCCAGCCGATGAAATACGACAGGAAAAGTGAAATGCAGAACGTCAGTGCCAGGCATTTCCCGTAAGCCGCCATGCTCATGTCGAGGCTGCGCGCATAGGGAATCGCAAACGTGTTGACCGGACCGAACGAAAGCGCCGCCGTCGTCAGCATCACAAAAACGGATACGTAGTACGGATTGGTGAAACATTCCCTAAAATACTGCCGCACACCCGCGAACCTGCTCGCCAGCGCACCCTTGACTCCGTTCTTTCCATCCGCCCTCACCCCGGAGGCCACCGGCGGGTAGTCGCCTTCCTTTACCTTGAAACACACCCACAGGAAAGCCGCTCCGTAGAAGATGCCGATGATGGCAAGGATCAGGGTAAAGTGGGTGGGAATATGCCCCATGATCCAGTAATTGAAAATGATACCGTCGATCAGGCTCACGGCGCGGAAAAGCCCGAAGAACCGCCCGAGCATCGCTTTCGGCACCACGTCGTTGATCAGCCCGTTGAACACCGCCTGCCCCGTGATCGAGGCAAACTCGAACGCCGCCCAGAACACGCCAAAGCAGATCACCGCCACCGCCATCTCGCTCGCGTCCGGGAAAAAACCATGAGCCTGCCGGGCGAGAAATGATGTGAACGCGATCCCGAGCATGCCGAAGGCGGCGATCGGCGTTGTGACGAGCAGGAACGGAATCCGCCGTCCCCACCGTCCGCGATGCCGGTCGGACTTCACGCTGATCACCGGCACCAGAATCAGCCCGATCAGCGCCGGAAACGAACTGATGATGAGCCCGAACAGCAGATTGGGCACACCGAGCTGCTTCAGGTACCACGCCGACATCGGCCCCACCGAGCGATCGCGCATCGACCACGCAAAGTCGCCGAACAACAGCCAGCAAAACAACGCCGCCAGCCCCGCCGACGTGTAGGTCAGCGTGCCGATCTTCCAGGTTTTCGCCGACGACGGGCCAGCCTCCTTCGCCGGCTCCGGCATTGACGGCGCGGAGGAGGCTGCGGTGACAGATTGGCCGGCAGGCATGTCAGTGGCAGGCGCAGGAGGAATCATGAGTGAATTCGGAAACGGTGCATCCTGCAGCTTGTCGGAGCGGCGGCGTCCTCGCCGCCGGACGCGCGCCAGCGCGCCCGATCCTGCGGGACTATCCCGTCCGGCGGCGGGACGCCGCCGCTCCAACCCCCCTGACTTGTACCGGGATTCTTCATTCTATTTTTCACCGAGGTGTTTTTGCAGAAACCCGACCACCAGCGGCGTGAGGTCCTTTTCCAGCGGCTGCTTTCCCCAATGTGTGAGGTCGAAGGTATGGCCGGCTTTTTCCAGCATCACGAGTTCGTACGTCGCCCCGGCCGCTTTCAGCGCGTCGGCCAGTTCGAGCGCCTGCGGGTAGTCCACCGTCGCGTCCTGTTTGCCGTGCAGGATGAGGGTTGGCGGCACATCGCGGCGCACATGGGAAACCGGCGAAGCGTAGCGCCAGGTGTCGCTGCCGGCGGCACGCGTCTTGCCGGTGAATCTGGTCGAGCTGCCGCCTGCCAGTTGCCCTGTGGGATTGCCCTGCTTGTCCACTCTCTGGCGTGTAAGGAGATTGGTGATACCGTAAAACTCGACCACGGCGCCGACTTCGTTGCTCACGCCGGGATACGGCGAGGAGGGCTCGAGCGCCGGATCGTTGGCCGTGTAGGCGACCATCAGCGCGAGGTGCGCGCCGGCAGAGCCGCCCGCCACGGCGATGCGGGCGGGATCGATGCCATATTTGTCGGCATGGGCACGGAGGAAACGGACGGCGTTCTTGCAATCCTGCACCGCGACCGGCCAGCCCGGCAGCTCCTCCATGGCGAGCCGGTAATCGACGGAAACGACCACAAAGCCGGCCTGCGCGAGACCGCGGCTTACAGACACCTCGCGACGGTCGCGTTTGCCCCCCCCTGACCAGCCGCCGCCGTGAATCCAGACGACGCCCGCGCGCCGGGCTCCGCCCGGCGACGGAGCGGGCAGGTAGATATCCAGTGTCTCCTGCCGGTCTGCATCGAGATAGGGCACATCGTGCTGCTCCCCGATCCCGGCCGCGCGAACGGACAGGACGAGGCCCAAGGTTGCCAGAGCGAAGATGCCGGAACGGAGTTTTTGGGTGAGCGGACAAATCATGGTCATGGTTGTTGCGAGGGTTGGATTTTTCCGAACCGGATGTCGTCGAGCCAGAGTTCCGCTTCGGGGCCGGCGGGAAAGACAATGGTGAGGGTGGTGTAACCCGGCACGAGGGCGATCGACGCGGTCTGCGTGCTCCAGGCATCCGGCGAAGGGTTGATGTTCACCTTGCCGGAGCGTCCGCGCGCGCCCTCAACGAGGATGTACGCGCCGCGCACGGCGCCACGCGTGCGAAAGCGCAGGTGGTACTCGCCACCGCCGAGCAAACGCATCGGCTGGCTGACCAGCGAGCGCGCATCCTTGTCCCGGTAAAAACGGAGGCACGATTTGCCTTCCGCCGGGTCTTGCTGGCTCCATTCACCCCAGCCGGGCGTGTCCTTTCGACTGGTCGTGGGAAACGTCCAGCCGCGCGGCGGGTAGCCGGGACTGCCTTCCTCGAAATTTCCGTTGCGAAGCAGGTTGTCGATCTGCCCGCGCGGGTGCGCCTGCACGAGCGCGGCGGTGAAGCGCGGCGCGGTGTCCTGCGGCGTCGCGTGGACGAAGATCCAGGTGCCCTCGCGCAACGTGCCCGTCGCCGGTCCCGGCCCGCGCGCGGTTTTTGCCGGTTCCCAGCGGTCCTGCATCAAAAACTCCACGGGCGACGCCGACGCGGCAGTCGCGCCGGAATCCGGGCTTGCGCTGGCGTCCAGCGTATAGAGGCCGGGGTCGCGCACGGAGGTTTCGGCAAGATAAACCACGCCACCGTTTTCCGCCCAGGCAGGTTGCAAGGCGATGTCATGCGAGCCGCCGGAATCTTTCACCTCCAGTGTTGCGGGGGAGAGCGGGCGGGTGATGTCCACCACAGGGTCGATCCACAGCACTGTCGGTGAAGCCGCAGCGGCGGCAGACTGACCCGGCAGGGAGAAAACGGCCACACCTTTTGTCGCGTCCCAGGTGAAGGAGAGCGGGCGGGCCTGCTCCGGTTTTTCGGACGGGGCGATGAGGATGCGCGAGGGGCGGGCCGGCAACGCCAGGCGCGCCGAAACAGGAGCGCCGGAAGACGGCAGGCCGTCCACGCGCACCAGCGCAGCCGCGCCGGGCGAAGAAAAGCTGGTGCTGACGTTCAGTGGCGCGGTGCTTTCCCACAAAAGGCGTTCGGCGGACGCAAGGCGCGTCCCGCGCACCAGCATCCAGTCATCCGGCAACACGGCGGCGGCCTGCGCCCGCGCCGAAACGCCACCGCCGGTGATCGCGGACGCATCGGCGGGCACGCCGGAGGCCTGCTGCCGCCGGAAAAGCACTACGGAGCGGCTGGCGTCCCCGCTGATGGAATCGAACGCGAGCCCGGAAGACTTCGGGGCGCGCTGGAGCGCCTCCGGCGGCGGAGACGCCGCCCCTCCGTCTGGAACTGCACCCAGCACGGCGCCCACGGTGGAGGGCGTATTGATCGTCACGTCCGCCTGCCACGCCGCGCCGCTCGTGTTGCCCGTGTCGTCCTCGTCGGGTTCGCGCCAGCTCTGGAGCAGGGCCAGGAACGCCGTATCGCGGACGGCGGTGGCGTTCGTCACTTCGGTGTGCCACGGCTGCGGAAACGCCTCCGTGAAACGCGACCACATCTTCCCCTGCGTTTTCAGCGGGTAAGGCCGCTTGTTGCCGGTTTCGTAGCCGATGGCCTCCGGCAGCAGATGTTCGACACCGAGGCGCATCGCCTGCTGCCGCACCACCATGCGGCGCGTGTCGGGAGAGATATCGGGCTGCTCGAACGTGTTGAGCAACCATGTGAATTTCGACGGCTCGCCCGCCTTGAGCTCGTCGTAAACGATCCACGTGCCGGGCCGGACAAACAGCAGGGCGCGCCTGAATGTTTCGAGCGGTTTCTCGTAAGCCTGCGATGCGTCGCCGACGAAAAAGGTGAACCGCCCGCCGTGGAAAAATTCCGTGATCCTGCCTTTTGCGCCAATGTTGAGCGGCTGGCCCTTGCCGTTCACGAGCATCGAATTGTGGGCGACCGTGGACTTGCTCCACTGCTGGTGATAGACATCGCCCGAGTAAGTGTAGTAGCCCGTATCCGGTGCGAGGATCTCGCCGCCGGCGTGAATGACGAAGGCGTTCTGGTCGGCGTGCGAGTGGCTGTGCGCGCCCCACGGGCTGCTCCGGAAAAAGACGCGGGCGCCCTGGTGGTCGTAAAAACGGTCGTAGGCGGTAACGGTGCCGGTGAGCGGGAACACCCGCGCCTGGGGAATATCCACCGGCGGACGCGCCGCCGGAGCCTGGCCGGAGATGTAGTAGAACGGGATGTTTTCCGGATCGGTCAGGACGGTATCGGCGTACCATTTGACGTAAGGATCATGGGTCATCGCAGCGAGAAAACCGGAGATGTACGCATCGCGCGGATTCGCCCACGGCCAGATCAGGCTGTAGTTGTCGCCCCAGTGATTGAACCAGTAGTTGAGGTTCATCGCGTAGAGCCAGTACGGGCCGGCATTGCGCAACGCGGGCTGCCGGAAAAGGTCGATGCCGCAAGCCGTGCGGATGGCCGCCAGTCCTTCGAGGATCATGGCGAACTTGTGCCCGTAGGTTTGCCCTTCGAAATAACCGCCGTCTTCGCTCGTCCACGCGATGCGGTTGACGTATTGGGGAACGATATACGCCACCCATTTGTCGATCGCCGGCGAATCTTTCGCGGTGGCGAGGACGGTGGTGAGCAACGCGTGCATGCACTGCTGCACGTGCGACGACTGATAGTTCAGGTGAACGAGCGATTTGTCCCGAATCCATATGCCGGCCGACTCGACGTGATATTCGACGTGGGCGATCATCGCGGCGCGTTCGGCGGGCGTCAGCCGGTCGTAAAGCCGGTCGTAGGCGAGGGCGGCGGCCTTGAGGCCATACTCGTAGGCGTAAACGACCGTATCGTGGCCGGCGCGTGTCTGCGGATCGAGGTGCCAGTCGATGCGGAACTGTGCGACGTGATCGAGCCATTTGCGGGCGGCTTCGGCGTAGCGTTCATCGCCGGAAATGAGCCACGCGAGTGAAAGCACATCGGCCTTGTTCGCGGAGTTGGCGAGGTCCACGTAGGAAAACGCCGGCGTCCACCAGGCGGCGCCTTTGGCATCGAGCCAGAAAACCTGACGACGGATCGGGTCGCCTTTTTTCCACGACTGGCTGATCGAGACGGAGGAGTGTTTGATTTCGGCTTCGGCAAGCGGGATGCGCGTGCGCGGCAGGACGGGGGATTTGCCGGCGAGGAGGGCGTCGGCCTTTTCGCGGATGCTTTCCCAGGCATCGTGCGAAGCTCCTTCCCGACGGGAGCGGAAGGCGGCGAGCGTGGCCGGAGTCACAAAGACGCGAGGGTGCGCCGGCATCTGCGCCAGCAGATCGGCAGGAGCCGGCAGCGGCAATGCCTCCGCATCGGGCGGCACGATAAAAGAACGCACCGGGCCGGGTCTGGAGAGACGCCCGTCGGCCGTTTTGACGAAATAGCGCCAGAACCATTGTCCGGGAGCGAGCGGCGACGAATAGTTATAGAACGAATACGGAATATTCTCCACACGGATGAGCCGGCTGTCCTCCGGAAACGAGCGGTCCGGAGAAAACTCCACCCCATACGAAGCCGCCCGCTTGTCCACACGCCAGACCATCGAGGGAGGATTGACGCTGACGCGTTCCCCCTCGACCGGGACCTCCGGAGGGTGCTTTTCGGGCTGGGGGGAGGTGTCCACGTCGAAACCGGCAGCCGCAAGGGACAACACGGCGCAACCGGGAATCAGGAAGCGCGGCCAGCGTCGCAGCTTGTGGAGAGGGGGGAATGGCATTTGAAAAGGAAGTTTTGCAAGAGAGGGGCAACCGGTGCGCGCTCACACTCGGCCGGAGCAGGGCGCGAGCGCGCCCGTTGTTGTCTTAACACCTGCACATAGGGGATGCCTGGGTTAAAAAGTGACAAGTTTGACGTCTTCGTCGTAGCCGCTGACAAACCCGGTGTCTTTCAACGAGACGGCATCCAGTGCCTTGACATGGCCATCATAAAAAACCGTGTTGGCGCGGCTCCCGTGGCGCATATGGACGGAGGGAGCACTGCTGCTTGCGGTATGCGATGTGATGTTCATCCGCTGCCTGTCCAGGCTGGGTGTAATGCTGTCCATGAGGATCGGATACCGGGAAGGCGAGTCGAGCGTGGCCAGATTGATCTGGTGGCTCGTCCATGTGCTTCCGCCCTCGCTTACGCTTGTTCGCTTCGACGAACTCGTGGAGACGAAATAACCGCCATAGCAATCCCACTGCCAGTTCGAATTCTCCGGGTCATGCCGGAAGGGGAAATACGATGGACAATAGAGGATATCCAGCGATGGATTACGCGGCATGGTCGAATAATTGACGGCCGTCGACACCACGTAGTTGGCAACAAATCCGGTCCATATGTTGCCGATTCCTCCACTGCCGCCCGCCTTGTAATTGATCACTCCCCTGTTCTCCGAGGCATGCAGCAGAAGGGCCGCGCCGCACTGGCGAAGATTGGAAAGACACTGGGCGCTTCTGGCCTTTTTCCTGACAGTGCCGACCACCGGGATCAGAATACCGGCGAGTATGCCGATGATCACGATTACGGTAAGCAATTCCACCAAGGTGAATCCCTCGCGGCCATGGCCGCCATATGTCGACCGGAATGCCGGTCTCTTGCCAACCAGGCGACAAACTCGCAGTCGCATCCAATTTTCTCGCGATGGAACGCCGGGATATAGTTCGAAGCATCCCCGTCCAATATTGTCGTTTTTCATGATATCAACGTAGTCAGGAAGTGTGAGCGGGGTTTCGGAGGCGATTCGTTGCGGCGTAAACAAGTAATATCGCTGCGGCCAGCACGGCGACAGTCGCAGGTTCCGGAATGGTCGAAACTGAAATGGTCCAGGTGTCGCCATTGTCTGCAAGATCGAGCTGGCCTTGCACGGAACTGTCCAAGCGGATATGACCGCTTGAAATCAGACTGCGTACAAGACTCTCCTCTCCCCAATTGGTTTTTCCAAATGTCAGACTTCCCGTACCATCCCCGAAATTGACGAACTGTTGCGACGAAAACGCCCACTCCTCGTTCATCGTATTTATAAACACAGTACCACCACCGGAAATATTGATCTGCCCGGTGAGGTCCGTGCGGGCTCCCGTGGTGACCCTCCAGTCGAAAGTTTCCGTCACGGTAAAACTGCCTCCGTCAATGTTGAGGATATATCCGCCGTTAACTCCATCGTTTGCACTGGTGCTCTGTTGTCCTGCAAAATTCGCAGTGGTGACACTTCCCCGAATATCCCAGCGACTTGTTACTCCCGTGGCATTTTGCACACCCGTGCTCAGGGTTCCTGCGATATTCAGGATGCTGCCCGTTTCGACAAGAGCATTACGGGTATAGCCTCCCGACGAACTGCTGATCTGCACATCGCCCGTCACGTCAAGCCTTGCATTCCCGCTCAGGGTGAGCGCGTTGAAGGAGCCCGTTTTGGTTCCTGTCGGCGTGCCGCTCGTGTAGAACCGGATGTCTCCCGTTCTTGTCACCGTCACCTCTTTCGAAATCGTAACCCGGTCAAAGCGGGTTGCGGCATTGGTACCGATGGCTGCGCTTCCGGGATCGGGACTCCAGTTGGTCCGGGTCTCCCAGTCACCGTCTGTGGCGGAAGCCCATTCATAATTGGTCACCTGCGCCCGTATCACGGAGATGGAGGCTCCGGAAATCAGAAGAAGAGCACCAAACGTCTTCCGGATTCTGCCTGTTGGTTTTGTTGTATGAGGAATCATAAGGTTATCAGTTTCTGTAACGTTTTAGATTTTAGATCAGGATTTGTTCGGATTTGGTTGTTTTTGTTTTTCGCCGCAGTGTCGGCTGGTTTGCAGAAGCCTCGTAAGAAAAACCGGATTTACCCTCCGGGCGAAAGTCGGGTGCGAAGGTCAGTCCGCCAGCGAAGTTCTCTTAGCAAAAACGATGCCAGCAGTCGGGGTCTTCGCGAATCGGGAGCAGAAAGCATAAAAATGCTCATTTTTGCAGACGGGTTTCGAACCACTCCGGGTACCCGGACATGGACAGCGACAGCCTCACCGCCACGCCGGGCAAAACCAGTTCGCCGAGGCGGCAGGCGCACATCTCCCGTCCGATGAAAACCGCCACCGAAAAGGAACGGAAGCAGCCGATGATCAAAGAGTCTTTCCATAAGTGTGACAGTTTTCCGGCGAGAAGAGGATGTGACAAAACCCGGCGGTCAACCGCCGGAAGAAATTCGCAAAGCAGATCGTGTGCGACCCGGTCGCAGGACCGGAGACGATGGATGATGGAACAGGGGGAAAACAGGAGGCGGATAAAACCTGTAACGTTTCAGATTATCAGATCAAGAATTTTTTCGGGATTTCTTACATCGGACAGAGGTCTCCCTTTCCCGGCTCAGGTGGAAACATCATACCGTTGCAGCGAAACGGCGTCCGGCGGCGTCCCGCCTGCGAGCCAGGCGCGCAGGTTGTCCAGCGCCCGCCGCCCGCACAGCGGATACCAGTCGATCGTCGGGCCCGCCGTGTGTGGCAGGAGCGTGACGTTGCGCAGGCCGCGCAATGGCGAGGCGGGCGGCAGCGGCTCGGTCGCAAAGACATCCAGCCCGATCTGCACCTCTCCGCGCGCCGCCAGTTTTTCCAGGGCCGGGTCGTCGATGATCGGGCCGCGGCCGACGTTGACCAGCACCGCGCCGGGACGAAGGCCGGCGAGAATCGCGGCGTCCACGCTGCCGCGCGTCAACGGCGTGAGTGCCTCGACGACGATGACGACATCATTCTCGCGATAGAGCGCGGCAAGGCTTGCGGCCTTGCGGACGCCGTGCGCCGCAAAAACCGTTTCCGGCACCGGCTCCGAAAATGCCTCGATCTGCGCCCCGAATGGCGCCAGCAGCCGGAGCAGCGCGCGCGCCACGGCCCCGAATCCGTGGATGCCGACTTTCCGGCGATACAGGCCCAGCGGCAACGGCGCGCCCGGCGTGCGCCAGCCGCGATCGACGTGGAGATCCAGGGCGAACCGCGTCGCTTGGCGCAGGCACATCAGCGTGAGCATGAGCGCGCATTCGGCCACGGAAGGCGCCACTGCGTCGCCCCAGTTGCTCACCACCCCGCCGCGCTCGATGAAGGAGCGATCCACCTTCTTGCGCACCGACCCGGCCACATAACAGAGGTAGCGCAACGACGGGCATCGCCCGACCATCTCGCCGGCCAGCGGCGGCATTTTCCACCCGCCCACGATCACCTCGGGATCGATCCGGGAAAGCAGCGCCGCCCATTCCGGTGCGGAAAGTTTCTCGGGCATCGTATGCCAGTCGATCGCCACGGGATAATCGGCCCGTGTCAGGTCGTCGGGGAAAAAACGCGCGCGCTCGGCAGAGGACAGGGCGACCAGCACAGGGACGGGTCGCTCCGGGGCCGGCGCCTTCATCGTCGCGCCGCTGGCGGACAAACCGGAATGCAGGTCGGATGCGGATGAGATCATGGGAAATGCGGATCAGCCGGGCGGCCGCGTGGTCGCCCTCTGGATGAGGTTGAAACAGGCGTGACGTTCGCAGACGACCTGCGGCCGCTTCGCCGCGATCAGCCCGAGCGCGATCTGCGCGGCGCGGCGTCCGATAAACTCGTTGTCCTGGCCGACTGCCGTCACCGGGAGGCGGCCGGTATCGAACATCTCGTGATCGTTCAGGGAAAGCAGGGCGCAGTCGTCCGGAACGGAGATGTTTTCCCGGTCGAGGAAATCCAGGCAATTCGTCGCCACGGAGGAAGGATTACAGAGCAGCGCATCGGGCGCGGTTTTCGGATTGGCGAACAGCGCCGCGAGCGGAGCCTCGAATGTCGTGCCCGGCGGTTGCGAAAAGATTCCGGCCAGCGTCGTTTTTTTCCCGGCTTCGATGATCGCCTGCTGCACGCCGGCCAGTTTTTCCCGGGAAACCGGAGTACCGTAATCCCAGGTCAGATACGCGATCCGTTTCGCCCCGCCGGCCGCGAGATGATGAACGCCTTCCCGCGCCATCCCCTCCGAATCGAGATAAACTCCGGAAATGTTGTCCGGCGCGTCGGCCAGCCCGTGCACGGCGAACACCACCGGCACGCCGCTGGAAACGAGCGGCGCGTAGTTTTTCGCCCAGGGACCGATCGGCGTGGCAATGATCGCCTCCACCTGGTTGCGCATCAGGAAACGCAGTTCCTTGTGCTCGCGTTCGTTGTCGTAATCGTGGCTCACCAGCAGCGGCACCATCTCCTGCCCCGACCCGTCGAGCACCTGTCGCACGCCGGACAGCAACTGGGCGGGTGTGCGCGAGAGGCCGGAGAGAATCAGCCCGAGCATGCCCGAGCGGCGCAGGCGCAACGAACGGGCGTTGTGGTTGGGCGTGTAGCCGAGTTTTTCCGCCGCCAGCTTGATGCGCAGGATCGTCTCCTCGGCGAGGCCCACCGTGGCCGCCTTGCCGTTGAGCACCAGGCTCGCGGTCGACACCGCCACGCCCGCCTCCCGGGCCACCGACGCAAGATTGATTCTGGATGACATGGTCCCAGTCTGCCCGAGTTGCCCTCCGGAATAAAAGCTGTTTTCCAGCCGCAGGTTATACTTTTTTGCCGGTGTCATCATTTTTATCTATAACGATGCAGATCAATAAATAACCGTTTATTTCCGGATGAGGCCGGCGTGGGCGCGCACGGCGGCGCGCATGCGTTGTTTGGCTTCCGGTGTGTTTTCGTGGCCGGCGCCGATGTCGTCAAAAATCGCCTTCGTCCCCGGCACCGCGTTGAAGGCGGCGTAGACCGTGGTGGGCGGGCACGTGCGGTCGATGAACCCCACCGTGAACTGCGCGGGCGCCCGGATGCGGGCGGCGAAGTTGACCATGTCGTAATACCTTGCCGCCGCCAGCACGGCCGGATCGGGGATGCCCGGTTTTCCGGCGTCAGTCGCCAGCGTCACTGGCACCAGTTTCGGCCAACCGGCCACGCGTCCGGCCACCATGCCCGAGTGGTCGCACATCGCCGGCACGCCGGCGACGAGGAATGTCACCCGCGGATCGAGCGCCGCGCCCGCAATCGCCTGCGCGCCGCCCTGGCTCGTGCCATAGATGACCAGATGTTTCCCGTCCCACTCCGGCTGCGCGGCGAGCACGTCGAGCGCGCGTACCACGCGCAGGAACATGCCGCGAAAGTAAACGGTCTCCCGCGACTCGCGTCCGCGCAGCCGGTAGTCCTCGAACTCGCCCTTTGCCAGCGCCTGGTAGAACGATTCCGGTTTCCCGTTGGGCAGCCCGTGCGCGTTGATGTCGAGCGCCAGCAGGCCGTCCTTCGCCCAGCCGGCCGCCACATTGCGCATCGCTCCTTTCACACCTGCGCCGTGGAGCGTGAGAATCGCCGGAAGGCTCCGTGGCTTCGCTCCGGCCGGGCGTGCCAGATAACCGGATACAAGTGTCCCGCCCGCACAATCGGCCTGCACGTCCAGCAGTTCGACGCCGGCGACAGGCGAGGCCTCGGCGGCAGGCGAAAGCCGCAGGTTGGCCGGCACTCCGGCCAGTTCCGCCTTCTGTTCATCCCAGAAAGCATCGAAATCCACCGGCGCCGGCAGGCTCGGCCTGATCAGGCGCGGAGAAATTCCAGCGCCGGCCAGCGCCGTCACGTTTTTCCCTTTGCCCAAGGAAGCCGGCGATTCGACGCGGCATTGCAGGAAGCCGGGCTCATCCAGAGTGCCCGTTACCCGTGCTTCCCCCTTTGCGACCGTGGCGATACCGGTCCGGACTGGCGCCACGCCATCCTTCGACAGCGTCCAGGTCACTTGCTCCCCGTCCACCGGCGTGCCGGCGTCCGTCAGCCGGATGACAAACGTCACCGGCTGACCCGGCTCGTAAAGCGCCGTCGCCTGCTCCGCGCGAACCGAGAGCGCCCGGGTTGCCTCTCTGCCCTTCGGCGTTGCTGCCGATAAAACCGTCGCCCAGGCGAGTGCCGCGATCAGAATCTGAAAAGAAAATGCCGTTTTCATGGTCGTATTCAGAACAGTTCCCCTTCCGTGCTCCTCTCCGTATCTAGCCACGGAAGACAATCGATCAGGCTCAACCCCGTGTGATACCCGGGGTCGGCGTCCGGCGTCGCCGGGATCGCCCGGGCCACGCGCCCCTCTGCGTCGAGGCACTGCACCGCCAGCAAACCGCGTTCGCGCTGCACAAAATGCTCCGCAAACGCATTCCAGCATTGGATAAAAACCGATTCCAGCGCCCGGCGTTCCACCGCGGCCTCACCGTCATCGGCCGCATCCAGCGTCAGCGCGCCGAGCGCTGCCGCGCGCATCGTTTCGGGCAACGACCACCAAGGCCTGTCCGTGTTGATCGGCCGGCGCGCCCGGAGATCGAAAGACTTGACGATGCCCGACCCGGCAAAACCGTTGGCAAAATTTTGCCGCAACACCGAACGCAGGCGTGCCTCCAGTGGGGCATCCCTGACGCCGGTTTCGTGCAGATGCGCGAAAGCCAGTCCGGCAAATTCCGTCGCGTGCCCGGGATCAGACCACACGCGGCCTTCCGGCGTCGCCCACGGTGCGCCGTCCGTACCGGTGAACTCCCAGAAATCGCCCTCCGAAAAGTGGCGCGGGCGTCCCGCTTCTGACGTGGCACGGGCTTCCAGCCCGTGATTCTGGCGTGGCACGGGCATCCTTGCCCGTGAGTGTTGCCTCTCCGCAGAGACCGGAAACAATCCGGCGGCGTTTTGCTGCTGATCCGTCCACGGCCAGGATGGCCGTGCCACTTCGGATGCGGGCGGGACGCCCGCGCCACTTCTGCCCGTCGCTCCGGTCTGCACATGCCGCTCCAGTATCCACCGGACAAACTCCAGCCCCAAATCGCGGTAACGCCCGTCTCCCGTGCAGCGCCAGAACACGGTGGCGGCGCCAATTCCGATCATGCGACCGGCATGCGAAAAACGCCCCGGCACTTCCTGCACCGGATTTTTCGGATCGAGCGCCACCTGACCGAAACGGAACCGCCCCGCGCGCAAATCAGCCACCACGTCCTCCAGCAACGCCCCGGCCTCGTCCGCCAAGGCCGCTTCACCCAGCACATCCGCGGCCGCCATCAGCCCCTTGGCGTAGAACAGGTCGCTCAACGAACAGGCCCGCGCCTCGCCTTGTTCCCCTCCCCTTCCCGCCGCCTCATCGGCCGCCACCACGCGGCCGACGGTCTCCACGGTCAATGCACGTCCCTCCGGAGTCATCATGAACGGCAGTCGTCCGCCGTTGCTCGCCCGCGCCGCCTCCATGCTCCGCACCACCCGGTGCAGCAGCGGCCGGATGTTTTGTGACAACAAGTCTCGCAGATCGGCGTCAATCGACGACTCCTGCTCCGCCCACCGCAAGTGACCAGCCAGAGCTTCCAGTCCCCTTCCCTGGATCCACGTATAAACCGTCCCGGGTCCCCGCAACGGATCATCCGCAGCGAAATCAGCCCCCGTCACCAGATCGAATTTCGTATCGATAAACGGATACGTCTCTCGCTGACGGCCGAGCACCGTCTGCAACCCCGACAATACGAGCAGCACCACATCGTTCCGCAGCCGCTGACGGGTCTTGCCGTCCAGCACGCCCGTCACGGCGCTGCCAAAGCACCCGGCTCTTCTTTCCACCGGCATGCCAAAACAGAGCGGCGATATCGCTGCAGTCATCATTCAGTCCCCTTGGCCCGGCAGTTCGGACGACGAGAAGTAGACGGGACTCACCGCCCCCGCAAATCGCAGCAACCCCATGATCGCGTAGCCGCCCGAGCGGAGATTCGAGATATCCGGATCGAGCGTGTAGTGTTTCGTGAATCCGCGAAACGCACCGTCGGCATCGCTGCCCGGCCGCACGACCTGCAACCCGAGCACATATTCCGCCGCGCGCTTCATCGCCTCCTCCATCGGCAAGTCCGACCCGCAGGCCCGCGCCGCCAGCATTTCCACGAGCACGCTGCCGCCCGCCGCCGGAATGGAGTACCCGGCCGCGCCACCCGGTCCGAAACCGCCGTCCGTACGCTGGCTTCGCATCATGTGACGTAAAAACCGCTCCGCGGCCTCGAGATATTCGCGTTTTCCGGTGAGTCGCCACGCCTCCACGTTGGCGAGGGCACCGAAGTCGTCGTTGTATTCGTGCATCCGGATCCAGCCGACCGGCGCCACATCGTGCGGCACCTCGTCATCCGCCAGCGGCACGCGGCGCTCGATGTCCACCATCACACGCACACTGCCGTCCGGCATGAGATTCTGCCGGTTGTAGAGATCGAGAATGCTGCGCATTGTCTCAAGATATCGCGTTTCACCCGTCACCGCATACATCCGCGCATAAAAGAAGGCGCTGCCGCTGTGAAACGAGGCATGCCAGCGCGGGAACGCATCGAACGTCCGGTAGCTGACTGTCCACCGCGGATAACCCGCATCCATCCCGTGTTCGATCAGCCAGTCCGCATAGATTCCGGCGCGGGTCCGGGCCTCGCCGTCGTCGGCCACCACCGACCAGTCGAGCAACGCCCACGCCGCCGTCAGCGCATCGCGGGGGTGAAATTTGTCGGTCTGCGGTGTATCCTCGTGAAACGTGCCGAAAAACCGCGGCAACGTCGGCGAAAACTCCTGCAACGAGCGCAGATACTCCACCGCCCGCCCGGCGCTCGCCAGGTAACGCTCGTCGCCAAAAACCTGATACCCCGTGAGCAGGGCCTCGATGCCGACGCCGGTGATCCAGTTGGTCGTGCGGGAAAGGGCTTTCTCCTCACGACAGTCATAGATGTAGGCAAAACGCCCGCAATCCGCGGACATCACATCCGTGACCTGGTTGCGCACGATAAAATCCAGCCCCCGCCGGGCTGCCTGCAATGCCCGCTCGCGCAGCTCCGTCCCTTCGCCGGAGTCCGGCAAAACCGCCACGCCACCCGACACGTCATCACTCAAGTTACTATGATTCATTTTGTTAAGATAGAAGAGCGGAATCGGGTCCGCCCCGGATGCCATCTGAATCAAATCCTGAAACGTTTTAGATCAAGCTGTTTTTTCTCTTTTCCCCCACACGCTCTGGAAAATTCATGTTCCGGCTCCGGATACCTCGTCGATAAAGGCCCCCAGCGCCCGCGCGCCCTCCTCCAACGCGGCGACCTCGATGAACTCGTCCTTCGTGTGCGCCTGAGCGATCGAACCCGGGCCGAAGGCCACCGCGGGCGTACCGTGGGCGTTGAGCACATTTGCATCCGAAAACCAGGGCGCCACCTCCACGCCTTTCGCATGCGCCGCCAGTTTTTTCACCCACGGATGGTCCGCCGCCAGCGCGAACGGCGGTCCGTCCCGGTGCACGCGCACCTGCAAACCGCCCGCAGCCTCCGCCGCCTGCACGCGCGCCAGCACCTCGTCGTTTGGCATTCCCGGATGCGTGCGGATATCGAGCCCCGCCCGGCAAACATCGGGCACGATGTTCAGTTCGCCACCGCCCGACACCACGCCGAGGTTGAGTGATGCTCCGCCGAGATCCGGGTGCCGCGCCGCCGCCAGCAGCGGAGCCAGTTCTTCCTGGCAGGCGCGCAGAAACGGCAGCAGCCGGTAAATCGCATTGTCGCCGCGCTCGGGAGTCGCGCCATGGCACGCCCGGCCCGCCGCCTCCACCCAGACGCGCAACACGCCCTTCTCCGCGCGCACGATGCGCAGGTCCGTCGGCTCCAGGGCCACCGCAAAATCCGCGCGAAAGCCCGACCTGCACAGCGCCTTCGCACCCGTGCTCATCTCCTCCTCTCCCATCGTCGCTGCGAATACCCAAGTGACCCGCGAGCGCTCCGCACCGGGGCTTCGCAACCATTGCGCCAGCGCCCACAACGCCGCCGCCATCGGCCCTTTCGTGTCACACGCCCCGCGGCCATAAACCCGGCCCTCCCGCACCTCCGGCGCAAACGGCGGGATCGTCATCCCGGCCACGCCGACCGTATCCAGATGAGGCACCAGCGCCACCACCGGCGCATCCTGCCCTTCCCTCTCCCCGCGCGCCGGGAAACGCCCGACGACATTGGGCCGCCCGGGTTGCACCTCGGTCACCGTCACCTCGCCGCCGAGCACCCGCAACAGGCCGGCCACATAGTCGGCCATCACCTGCTCGCCCGGTG
Organism: Opitutaceae bacterium TAV5; assembly: GCA_000242935.3. Taxonomy (NCBI): domain Bacteria; kingdom Pseudomonadati; phylum Verrucomicrobiota; class Opitutia; order Opitutales; family Opitutaceae; species Opitutaceae bacterium TAV5. The sequence continues at coordinate 5,806,839 of CP007053.1, read as the reverse complement.
CCGTCCCGCCCGCATCGCCCTCGGGCGATACACTCGGGCGAGCCACCAGTTCGCAAAGCAGTTCGACGACAGAAGACGGAAATTTCATCTGGACCGAAAGCGTAAACCGGACTTGCAATCGGTCAACTTGTAACTAACTGGATACTTAATTATGACCGCAGCCGCCACCTCCGCCACCCTCCTTCCCCCCCCGCCCTGCACACCCGACATGGCGGACGATTTTCTCTCCACGCCGACGCCCGCCGTCGTCGCCGCGGTGGCCGCGCTTCCCGCCGGTCCGGTCGCGATTCTTGGCGCCGGCGGCAAGATGGGACTTCACCTCAGCCTCATGCTGAAAAAGGCCGCCCTCGCGGCCGGACAACCCGGACGCCGCATCATCGCCGTTTCCCGCTTCGCCACCCTGCGGGATCGCGACAGCTTTACGGATGCCGGTATCGACACCATCCCCTGCGACCTTTCCGTGCCGGTCAATGTCGAGGCGCTTCCCGATGCGCCGACGGTGTTCTTTCTCGCCGGCGTCAAGTTTGGCACCGCTACCTCGCCGCTGCTCCTCGAGCAGATGAACGTCACCGTACCGAAACTCGTCGCCGCCCGGTACAAAAATTCACGCATCGTCGCCTTCTCCACCGGGTGCGTCTACCCCTTCGCTCCCGTCAACACCCGCGGCTGCGCCGAATCCACACCCGTCGCGCCCGTCGGCGACTACGCGCAGTCCTGCCTGCGTCGTGAACAGGCGTTCGCCGCCATGTCGCGCGACGCCGGCACTCCGGTCGTCCTCATCCGGCTCAATTACGCCGTCGAGTTCCGCTACGGAGTCCTCGTCGATATCGCGACCAAAGTCCGCGACGGCCTGCCCGTGGACGTCACCATGGGCCACGTCAATGTCATCTGGCAACCCGACGCGCTCGGCCACATCATCCGGTCGGCCTCCGTCGCGGCGAGCCCGGCCGTGCCGCTCAACATCACCGGCGCCGGCGTCCATCGCGTCCGCGATCTCGCCGCCACTTTCGGCGCGCTCTTCGGTATCACGCCGGTCATTACCGGTGAGGAGGCGCCCACCGCGTGGCTCAATGACGCGTCGCACTCCCATCATCTCTTCGGTCCGCCGCCAACCTCGCTCGATACGATGCAGCAATGGATCGCGAGCTGGCTCGCCACCGGCGGCCATACCTGGGGCAAACCCACCGGCTTCGAAAAACGCGACGGCAAATTCTGAGCCGCAAAACCAGGGCGCACACCTCAGGTACAAACTTCCAACTGCCAACTCCACACGACCGGTTTCCGCAACGCATCCCCATGCATTCCATCGACGATATCAGAAAACACCTCCTCGCCGGCCAGGCCATCCCGGCCCTGCCGCTGGCGCTCGATCGCCGCCGCCGCTGGTCCGAACGTCGCCAGCGCGCCGTCATGCGTTATTACATCGACGCCGGCGTCGGCGGCATCGCGGTCGGCGTCCATTCGACGCAGTTCGAAATTCGCGAGAAAAAGCACGGTCTTTTCGAACCCGTGCTGGCTCTCGCCAGCGAGACCATCACCGACTGGCTCGGCCGACGCCCGCGCCCGTTTCTCCGCATCGCCGGCCTCTGCGGCCGCACCCCGCAGGCCGTCGCCGAAGCGGAAACGGCGGTCCGCCTCGGCTACCATGCCGCGCTCCTCAGTGTCGCCGCGCTCAGGGACGAAGACGAGCGCACCATCGTCCGCCACTGCGCGCAGGTCGCCCGGACGATTCCCGTGATCGGCTTCTATCTCCAGCCAGCGGTCGGCGGACGCACGCTCAGCTACCGTTTCTGGAGAGCGTTCGCCGACATTCCGAATGTCGTCGCCGTGAAGATGGCGCCCTTCAACCGCTACCAGACGCACGACGTCATCCGCGCCGTCATCGACTCCGGCCGCGAGGACATCGCGCTCTATACCGGCAACGACGACAACATCATCGCCGATCTCCTCACCCCGTTCGAATACGCCGGCAAAACCCGGCATATCGTCGGCGGCCTTCTCGGCCAGTGGGGCGTGTGGACCGAACGCGCCGTCGCCCTTCTTGCCGAAATCAAAAAAGCCCGCGCCCGGCCGAAACTCGACGCCGCCTGGCTGACCCGGGCCGCCGCGCTCACCGATGCCAATGGCGCCGTCTTCGACGTCGCCAACTCGTTCGCCGGCTGCATCCCGGGCATCCACGAAATCCTCCGCCGCCAGAGGATTTTTGAAACCACTGCCTGCCTCAACCCGCACGAAAAACTCTCGCGCGGCCAGGCCGCCGAACTCGACCGCGTCACCCGCGCCTGGCCGTGGCTCGTGGATGATGCGTTTGTCCGTAAAAACCTCCATCGCTGGTTAAAGTAGATGCCGCTCTCCGCCTTCGATGTCATCGGGCCCGTCATGGTCGGTCCTTCCAGTTCGCACACGGCCGGCGCGGTCCGTCTCGGGCTCATGGCGCGCCATCTGCTCGGCGAGACCCCGTGCCGCGCCGCGCTCACCCTGCACGGATCGTTCGCCGCCACCGGGCGCGGCCACGCCACCGATCGCGCCCTCCTCGCCGGCCTGCTCGGCCTTGCGCCCGACGACGCCGCGCTGCCGCGTTCCCCCGAACTCGCCACCGCAGCCGGCCTCGCCTTTACGTTCGCCACCGAAGACTTCGGCGAATCCGCTCACCCCAACACCGCCCGCATCCATGTTTCCGCTACACCTCCGTCCGACGCTGCCCCGCACTCTGCAATCCGCACTCCGCACTTAACCATGACCGGCGCCTCGCTGGGCGGTGGCATCATCGAGGTTTCAGACATCGACGGCTACGCCACTTCCTTTCGTGGCGATCTCGATACGCTCGTCTGCTGGCACGAAGACAAGAGCGGTTTTCTCGCTCGCATCACCGCCATCGTTGCCTGCGTCGAGGCCAACATCGCCACCCTTCGCACCTCGCGTTCCGGCCGGGGCAACCATGCGCTCACCGTCATCGAAACCGATGGTCCGCTTCCCGCCGATGCGCTCAGCCTCCTCTCGCGCATCCCGTGGCTCACCCGTCTCCGCACCGTGCCGCCGTTGCCATGACCCCTCCCCCCTCCCCCTCCCGGGAATCCGGTGCGCCATTGCACGTCAGCTCATGGGATTACGATTCCGCCAAAGCGCTCGTTGCCCTCTGCGCCGCCCGCAACGGCACCATCGCCGAAGCCGCGCTGCAACGCGAGGCGGCCGAAACCGGTCGTCCTGCCGCCGATCTCCTCGCGCGGATGGAAAACTACTACCGCGTCATGCGCGACGCCGTCCGTCAGGGTCTCGCCCTGAAAACCCGTTCCACCAGCGGCCTCTCCGGCGGCGACGCCGCGCGGCTGCAAGCGTATTCGCAAACGCCCGACCCGCTGCTCGGTCCTCACCTGTCCCGCGCCGCCGCCTACGGTTTCGCCGTGCTCGAGCTCAACGCCCAGTTCGGTCGCATCGTGGCGACTCCCACTGCCGGCTCCGCCGGCGTTGTGCCCGCCTGTCTTTTTACGCTCGAGGAAACCCGCGGACTCACCGAACAGCAGGCCGCGCGCGCCCTGTTCACGGCGGCCGGCATCGGACTTGTCATCGGTCGCCGGGCTCCGTTTTCCGGCGCGCAGGGCGGTTGCCAGGCCGAAGTCGGCAGCGCCTCCGCCATGGCCGCCGCCGCCATCGTCGAGGCCGAAGGCGGCACGCCGCAACAGGCGATCGACGCCGCCGCCTTCGCGCTCATGAACACGCTCGGCATGGTCTGCGATCCGATCGGCGGATACGTCGAAGTCCCCTGCGTGAGCCGCAACGGCATGTTTGCCGTTCACTCCTTCCTTGCCGCCACGATGGCGCTGGCCGGCACGCGCTGTGTGGTGCCTTTCGACGATGTCGTCATCGCCATGCGCGACATCGGCCGCCGCATGCCCCGCGCCCTGAAAGAAACCTCGCAAGCCGGCCTCGCCACGACCCCGACCGGTTTGAAATTCCCTCCGCAGCCGGTGCTATAGGCCCGGAACCGCCGGTTTCATCCTGTCCTGTTCGATAAACCCGCCGGAGCAGGCATCGAACACCCGGTCGCCGGCTCCGGAGGGCGGAGCGGGGTCTCCGGCGGCCTCCGCCGTCGCGTCCACGGCGAACAGCTCGAGGCCCAGCGTGCGGCCGTCGCCGTTGCCCGCCTCGATCTCGCGGGGTATCCAGCCTTTGGTGACAATCCGCAGGGTTGCGGTGTCCGTAGTTTGCGCGGGGAGGCTCACCCGGAGCGTCTGCCTGCCGGCGCTGGTGATTGCCGCCAGGCGACGGTCGCCGAGCCAGACGCCCGCCTCGTCCGAAAGCGCGGCGGCCGGGACCCCGATGCGCAAGTCCAGTTCGTAGGCGCGCCCGGGGATGACCGGCAGATGAAATCGCGACTCCGCGCCCGACCAGCGCTTGGGGCCGGCCTTCTCCTGCAGGTGCCAGCCTTCCAGATAACGCGAATCGCCGGCGGCGCCCACCGTCACCCGGTAGCGGCTTTTCGCGTTTTCCGGCCAGACCAGCGTGTCCGTCTGGTTGGCGGACGCGATGACCCGGGCGCCGGGGGTAGCCTCCACCTGGAAGCCGGGGGCGGCGAGGTTGCCGGTGGCGATGACCACTCCGGCCTTCGGCCCGACTACCAGGTGCCTGCGGCCGTCGCGGTCGAAGCTGTTGCCCTGGAGGATGGCCCGGCCGGCCTCGATCCCGATGGCTCCGGCCGCATCGTCCCAGCGCTCGATCTGGCAGCCTTCGAGCGAGACGATGCCTTCCGGCGCCCGCATGGTCACCACACGGGTGATGTCGCCCCAGAAGGCGCAATTGGAAAACGCCACGCGGCCGTGCACGCCGGGGCCGATATCCACGGCCGCCGGAGCGCCTTCTCCCCAGCGGCCGACGATCTCGGTGTTGCTGATGAGCCAGTGGGAGTAGGCGGCTTCGAACTGGAAGGGCAAACGGGCGCTGTCCACACCTCCCCCGATGATCTTGCCGCACGCGCCCCGCCCGAAACCGTCTCCGGGCTTCGGGCTCGCGGAGAACTTGTAGCCCACCCCGTAACCGAAGCTGAAACAGTTGGTGAGGATCTGCCAGTCGGAGAAGCCGACCTCGATGGCGACGCCTTCCCGGTTGATCCATTGCGCATAGGGGTCGTCCACGGTGTAGCGGTGGCCGAAGGGCCAGAAGTGGACGTTCTCGATGCGGCCGACGTCCCAGATCTGATCGACGTAGATGCCGCGCCGTATCGGGTATCCGGTGACGTTCCGGATGAGGTGGCGCCCGGCGTTGACCAGACGGATGGCCTCCCAGGAATTGAGAAAAAAGCAGTTGAGAATGGCGATGTTGTCCACCGGGCCCTTGCCGTGCGCCTCGACCGCGACGGTGGGCGGATAGGGAACGGGCGGGATGACCGCGGGGTCCCACTCGGGGTAGCCGATGGCGAAGCCTTCGAGCACGGCATTGGCGCCGGTCAGCTCGATGAAGGGCGCGGAATCGGGCCGGGCGCGGCCGGCGTGGACCAGCAGCGACGAGCCGAGCCGGCCTTCGAGCATCCGGCGGAGATCCCCGTCGGGCGCCGAGGTGAAGGTGCCGCGCAGGGTGACGTTGGCCGGGATGCGCAGGGTGCCCTCGAAACGATAGCTGCCGGCCGGGACTTCGACCACGCCGCCGCCTTGCGCGGCGCAGGCGTCGAGGGCGGCCTGGAAGGCGCGGGTGTCGTCGGTCCGGGTGTCCCCTTTGGCCCCGTGTTCGAGGACGGATAGCGTATGCCGGCGGACCGCCGGCGGCGTCGCGGGGGCGGCGTCCGGCGCGGGCGCCTGCGCACGGCAGGCCGTCACGCCGGCGATGACCAGAAACAGAAGGAGGGAAGGTCGCATGATCATGAGAAGAACAGGAGCGGGCAGGTAATCGCGGGGCATTTTGTATACCGAATATTTAGCGGCGTGAGGACGCGATCGGGAGTGATTCACCATTACACCACGACCCATGCAACATGATATTCTGGATACGGTCCAGCGAGCCAAAGTCGTTATGATACAAACGTGAGACAACCCTTTCCACGGCGATTTTTCCGAACCGGCGGACATCCTGAAAAATCCCCGCACAGGGTCCTGAACTGGACGGCAATGTAAGGCTGGCCACCCCTGGACGTGAAGGTAGCGAGGCCAGCAATGGCAACCATTCCTCCTGCGCCGCGCCCAACGGGGAAATCACCGCGTCGGGCCGCTCCCGCAATGCCCATGTGCGCAACGCTTTCATGCGTTCTTCCGACGGCAATTTCCACTCCTCCAGCAGCAGGGGCTTCAATCGGCGCCTCACCGGCAACTTTTCCCGTTCGTGCAAATACGCCCCCAGCCAGTATCCTTCCAGCCGTTCCGAAAACGCCCTGCCTGCCACAAATCCGATCCGCTTGTAACCGTGCCGGAGGCACTCGGCGAAGGCCAATTGCATGGATTGAAAATGATCGTTGGCAATCCGTTCCAGCAGCGGAGTCTTGATGCTTCGGCCGAGCGACACCACGGCGAACTCGCTCAATTCAAGAGGAAAATCCGTCTGCCCATCCGGCAGCGGTGCAATGACCATCCCCCGGATGCCCCGCGCCATCAGGATGCCTTTCAAGCGTATGGCGGTCATATCCTCCGCGCCCAAATCGAATTCCTCTATCCTGAAACCGAGTTCATCCGCTTTTTCTTCCGCCCCTGCGAACATTTCGCGAAGCGCGGCGTATTGCCGCCAGGAATTTTTCGATGGATGGCTCGTCACGTAGGCGATGGTCTCGCCGTGCAGCCGCGTTCGCCGGTGGCGAATCTGCCCCATGAGAGCGGACACCAGCGGATTGGGGCGGTAACCCATCTCCCCCGATATTTTGATCAACCGCTCCCGGGTCGCCTCCGGTATGCTCGGATGGCGACGAAATGCCAGTGACACCGTTGTCTGGTGAACGCCTGCCGCCGCCGCCACATCCGCCATGGTCACCCTGCCGGTTCGTTTCGCAGGCGGATTCCCCGCACGGTTGCGCCCTGACCTTTTCTTCGATGTGTTTTTCGGGTTGCTCACTCTTGGACAAGAGTAACGTCGCTCTTTGCTCCTCGGCAAGCCGTCTTTATGACTTCATCATTCAATGAAAGACCTATTCAGAATACCCCTTGGCAGCCTCGTCCTGGTCATGCTGAGTGCTTCCGCCAGCTTCAGTGCCGGATCGACCGCTACTCCAGCCTCCGCTCCGGCTTCGACGATAATCTCGCCCTTGAGCCCGGCGCAGGAAACCCGAATCCGTCAGCGTCTCCCCATCTCGCGCGCCTGGTCCGGCCATCCGGTGGGTTTTGCGCTGCTGACCGACGCGCCCGGCAACCGCCAGTATGTCGCCTTTTATGACGCCGAACGCAACATGACTGTCGCCTCGCGCCCTCTCGACTCCGATACATGGGTCCCAAAAACCCTCCCCTCCCAAATCGGCTGGGATTCTCATAATTATATCACCCTCGCGCTCGATCGCGACAACCACCTTCACGTCGTCGGCAACCTCCACGCGACTCCCCTTGTTTATTTCCGCACCGAAACGCCCGGCGACGTCGCGACGCTTGAGCCGGTCTCCCGCATGACGGGCAAGCGCGAACAGCGGATGACCTATCCCCGCTTCATCAAGGATCACGATGGCAGCCTTGTCTTTTCATGGCGCGATGGAGGCAGCGGCAATGGCTCCACCTGGTTCAATCGTTACGACGAAAAATCCCGCGAATGGACTCCCTTGTTCGACACTCCTCTATTCGACGGACAGGGCAAAATGAACGCCTATCCCCAGGAACCCACCCCCGGTCCGGATGGTTTCTGGCACATCACCTGGGTCTGGCGCGATTCCCACCTCGCCGAGACCAATCACGACCTCGGCTATGCCCGCTCGCGCGATCTCCGCTCATGGGAAACGGTTTCCGGCCAGCCGGTCACATTGCCCATCACCCTCCAAACCCCGGGCGTCATCCTCGATCCCATTCCCGTCAATGGAGGCATCATCAACGGCAGCGGCCGAATCGGCTTCGACAACCGGAACCGCGTCATTGTCGCGTATCACAAGTTTGACGACAACGGCGCCACCCAGCTCTACCTCGCCCGGCCCGGCGAAGCCGGCTCATGGGACATCCGCCAGGCCACCCGCTGGACCTACCGCTGGGAACCGCGCGGACGAGGCTCCATCGGCTTCGAAATCCGTCATACCGGCGTAAAATACGATCCCGATCTCGGACTCTATATCTCAATCAACCACATTCGCCACGGCAACGGCGCCTGGTGGATCGATCCCGACATCCTGCGCCTCGGGCAACGCATTCCCAACGAGCAAGTCCCCGAACGCAATCCTCCTGAACTGGGTCGCGGTGTCCGCCCTCCCCTCACACTGCGCACCGCCACCGACACCGGCATCGCCCCCGCCGGCCTCCGCTATCTGCTTCGCTGGGAGGCGCTCCCCGTCAATCGCGATCTTCCGCATGAAGGCCCGCTTCCCGAGCCTGCCACTCTTGAGCTTGTCGTGCTTCAAACCCGTTCCGATCAGCCCACCCCGTAACCTGACGATACCATCAACCCGCTCCGATTATGAAAACAAACACCCGCACCCTGCTCCTCACGGCGGCAATCGCCGTCTCCGCCATCGCCGGCGCCAATCTCACGGCGCAGCCGCTCTTGTTGTACTACGATTTTAACTCCATCGCGGATCACGCCGGTAATACGATTACAGATGCTTCCGGCAACAGTCAGAACGGCGCCCTTGGCGGCTCTGCCACATGGGGGGCCGACAAAACCGGGGTCAGCGGCAAATCCGGCGACTACGCCTTCGACAACACCGCCACTTCCGGCATGGCGGGCGCAAACGGCGGCGTGATTTCCGCTCCCGCATTCAACACCGCCCTTACTTCCTTTACCGTTAGCATGTGGTTCAAAACGGATGAGGTGCTCTCCGGTTCCGCCCGACTCTTCAATACCGGCCAAGGATTTCTTCTCGCTGGCACGGATGACGGAAAGTTGACCTTCAACGGGAGAAAAAATGGCGAAACCAGTGGAAGTTCTCAAATGGTCGCTGTGACCAACGACATTTTTAAGACCCAAAACGAATGGATTTTCGTTGCTGTCACTTACGACGGCACCGGCTCCACTTCGAGCGTCGCCAAAATGTACGTTGGGACCGCTACCACCGGCGTCATCGAAATCGGTTCCGTCACATCAACCGCCACCTTTGGTGCGAAAAGCCTGGGTTCACTTTTCTTCGGCGCTACCAGCGCCAGTGCCACCAACGCTTTTGATGGATGGCTCGATGACATCCGGCTCTACGGCGCGACCTCCGGCGCGAGCGGCGCGCTCACGCTCGAACAACTCGAAGCCATCCGCCTCTCTGCCGCTCCGATTCCCGAGCCTGCGTCCGCCACCACCGTCCTTGCTGCTTTCGCCGTCGCAGCTGTTTTCTCCATCGGCATTACCAGGAAAATTCGGACAAAGTAGTCCGTTTCCCCTTTTTCTCGCTCCGCGTATCCCATACACACTTACATCATCCCCATGCCTCGCCACTCGATATTGCGCCGTCGCGCCTTCACGCTCGTCGAACTGCTGACCGTCATCGCCATCATCGGCATCCTTGCCGCCATCATCATTCCAACCGTCGGGAAAGTCCGTCTCTCCGCGGTCAAGGCCACCACCACAAGCAACCTCCGTCAAATCGGACTGGCCATCCAGCTCTATACCGAAGACTACCGGGGTACACTCCCCGGTCCCATAAAAACAGCCCAATACAACACCTACCGCAGCACAAACCCCGACACCCTGGGCCATTATCTGTGGTCTTATCTCGGACTCAGTGAAATGACCACGACGACCAAAACCATTCCTGTCTTCGCGAATCCCGCCCACACGCGTCTCCGCCGCGCCGATACGGCCCCCGTATTTCTCGCCTGCCAGGAAGTTCAGGACAAAAACGGTGTTACCCTTGACGGCATGACCAATCAGACTCCTTGGGGATATCCCGGACGCGCCGCACCCAACGGCCAGCCTCGCAGCATCACCTTCATTCCTGACCGGGCGCAAAGCTGGGCCTTGCAGGATGCCGACGCAGATCACCCTTACGCCCAAGGGGCGGGCTGGCAGAGCCAGCTCCCTGAGCACCCCGTATTTGGAAATATCCGCACGACGCTTTACTTCGACTGGCACGTGGAGGCACGCCCGGTTGCGCCATAAGGGAACCTGCCCTCAAACGAGGACGTCATTTGAATAGAAACCCCGCAAGCCGCCCTCGCCACCACACCCACCGGCCTCCGCTTTCCTCCGCAGCCGGTATAGCATCCGGTCACTCGGGAGCCACATACCTCCGGGCGCCCCCCAATCGTCGCCACCGGGAGTGGACCCGGAACAGCGCGACCAGACCGACTGCCCCCAGCACGCTGCTGGCCAGATAGGTATACCGGTAAACATGCCCGGCATGATCGAGCATCCGTCCTGTCGCCGGGGCGATCAGCATCATTCCCAGAGCGGTGAGCATGCCCGCTGCCGATGCAAACTGCGCGAAACGCGAGTGGGGGAACAGCCGTTGTCCCAACGATGCCGAGCAGGTAAAAAAGCAGCCCGACAACACGCTGTGCAGCACAAACGCCACCGCGAAGGTGCGCGTGTCGCCTGCAAAAAAACCGCCCCACCCCGCGGCCAGCACGTACAACCCCAGCATCAGCATGCTCGCCCGCAGCGGATGAATCCGGTCCGCCAGCCACCCCAGCGGATACGAAAACACGAGGGAAATCAGGAACGTCAGCGCGATGTACCTGCCGTAGACCGTCATCGGCATGTCGACGCTTTTCGCAAAAAACACACTGAAGAGATTCACCGGAACGAATGCCAGCGTCGCCAGCGTGATCCCCGTGAAAACCCACACGTAATAGGAGTTCCCGAAACATTCCCGGAAGTAGATTCGCACGCCTTTCGGGAATCCGGTCACCCGGTCCGAAGCCCCGGACGTATCCGCAACCTCCGGACGAGGGGGCAACGGGTATTCGCCTTCCCTCACCTTCAGGCACATCACTGTAAACCCGACGCCGTAGAGCAGGCCGACCCCGATAAAAACCCATTCGTAATGGCTCTCCGCCCGGCCCAGCAGCCAGTAGTTGAAAATCATCCCGGCAATCAGGCTCAGCGCGCGAAACAATCCGTAAAAACGTCCCAATAGCGGTCCCGGCACCACGTCGTTGATCAATCCCGTGAACACGGCGTTGGCCGCGACCGTCGCGATCTCGAACACGGTCCAGAACACACCGAACACGATCATGGTTGCCGCATACAGGCCCGGCGACTGTCCGCCCAGGGCCGCATCCAGCCACCGGCCCAGCGCCGGTGTAAATGCCAACCCGGCCATCGAAAGCGCGGCCAGCGGCGTTGTCGCGATCAGGTAGGGGATCCGTCGCCCCCGGCGTCCGCGGTGCCGGTCGGAACGATAGCTGATGACCGGCCCCAGGATCATCGTGATCGCGCTCGGCAGCGAACCGATCAGAAAACCCGCCATCATGTCGGACGCCTGCAACTGCCGCAGCATCAGCTGCACCACCGATGTCACCGAACGCTCCTTCATCGACCACGCGAAATCCCCCCACAGCAGCCAGCAGAACAGCGCCACCAGACCACCCGCGCCATACGTCAACGTCCCGGCCCGCCAGACTTTCCCCGCCGGTTCTCCCGCTCCGGCAGCCGGCAGAGGCTCCGCCAGGACCGGAAGCGGGAGGCCCGTCTCCTCCGGCAGGGAGGAGGTTTCCGCCCCGGATGGCGGCGCGTCTTCTGTCTTCATGTCGAGCGGTCGTAGATTTCCGGAGTCACCCGCCCGTCCGGCTCCCGCCCTCGCAAGAACCGCCCGATGTTGCGCAAGGCAAATTCCCCGAAACGCGGGTACTGATCCGTCGTCGGCCCGCCGATGTGCGGAGAAAAAACCGCCTCGTTCACCCGGTACAATCGTGACCCCGGCGAGAGCGGCTCATCGCACACCACATCGAGCGCGATCCGGATCCGGCCGCTCTCCGCCTCACGGACCAGCGCCGCCTCGTCGACAATATGCCCGCGGGCCACGTTGACGAAAACCGCGCCGTCCGGAAGTCGCGCGAGCGCCTTCGCATCCACGCTGCCTTCGCTGGCCGGCGTGAGGCTTTCGCACTCGAAGATCACGTCGCTTCCCGCAAACAGCTCCGCCAGCGAAGCGCAGGGCGTCACCGCCTCGTCGCGAAACGCCGCCTCCGGCACTCCCGGCGACCAGGCCCGCACCGACGGGCGAAACGGACGCAGCAGGCGCACCAGCGCCCGCGCCACCGCTCCGAACCCGTGAATGCCCACCGACCGCCCGAAAAGAGAACGCGTGCCCAGTTGCGACGATTCGCTGCCATGCCGGCTGTTACGGATAACGCGATCCCACGAGCCGAGGTTGCGCAGGGCCGCCAGCGCCAGCAGCAACGCATGCTCGGCCACCGTTTCCGCCGCGAGGCTCCCCCAGTTGGAAACCACTCCGCCGCGTTCGATGAAGCGGCGCGGCACCAGCGCCTTCACCGAACCGGTCAGGTGACACACGTAGCGCAGCGGGCAGTCATCCGCATCCAGCCATGCCGCCGGCAGCGGCCGGCTGGACCACCCGGTCAGGATAATCTCCGGCCGCAGTTGTTCCAGCAACGCCGCCGTCATCAAATCAGGGTGATCGATCCAGGTGACCTCTGCCGCCAGTCCGGCGAATTTTTCTTCGCCCTGGCGGAAGAACAGCGCCCGGTCGCGGGCCGAAATCGCGCACAACAGCCGCGCCGGTCTTGCCGGCTCCGTGCATTGCGCGGAGCCGGCGACATTCTGTTCCTGATCTGGTAGCGCCTGCATAAGGGATTGGATCGGTTCTCCATAGCCTCGCCCCGGCACGCACCGTTGGCCACCCGCGGCACGGTAACACAGGTCAACCCGCCGCCCTCCCCCGGGCCGGCCTCATCCCCGAAGGGTCCGGTCGAACCAGTCGGCAAACAGCCTGATATCCGTGATCATGCCAATCCACCCGTGATTTTTTCCGGGACGCTCGATCAGCTCGACCTCCGTCCCGTGACGCCGGGCCTCCTCCCGAAAGCGCACCGACTGGTCGAGAGGCACCAGCGTATCGGCCGTCCCGTGAATGATGAGCGTGGGCGGCATTGCCGCCGGGATGTGGTAGATCGGCGACATCTCCCGGCCGACCGGACGCCACGGACCCGGATCGCGGGAAGCCAGACCAAAGCCGCGCACGTAGCTTTTGGGCGGGCCGTCATCATGCAGGTTCTGCGTGGAGTTGCCCAGATTGAGCAGATCGGTGACGGGAAAAAACACGGCCACCGCCTGCACCGCGCTGCTTTGCCGCTCGACCGGATCGGCGGCATCCGCAGCGCCCTCGCCGCCACGCGTGGCCAGCATCAGCGAAAGATGTCCGCCGGAACTGCCACCCGTTACCCCGATCTTTTCCGGATTCACACCGTAGTCGCCGGCATGGTACCGGACAAACCGCACGGCGCGGTTCACATCCGCCACGATGTCCATGATCGTGACCTCCGGCTGGGAAATGTGGTGGACGGCAAACAGGGTGTAGCCTCGCCGGAGGAGCGGCGCAGCCAGCCAGGGATCGAAAGGTCCGGTCCGGGATTTCCAGCTGCCGCTTACCATGACAATCACGCCAGCGCCGTTGGGTCGCTCCGGCTGGATTACATCCATCAGCAAAGGCCTGTCCTGCCTTTTCCCGTACACCACTCCCGGGGTAATTGCGCAGGACGGATGAAAATAGATCCAGGCAACGCCGGCCGTCAGTCCGGCCAGTACGATCATACCGAGGCATGACCGCCAAAACCATCCGGGTATTCGCCGCCGCAACGGCCGGGAAGATTCTTTTGTCATGGGTGTAAATCAGCTGCCGGGATGAAGACTGGTGAATCTCGAAAAAATAGCCACGCCGGAAAACAGAATGCCGGCAACACAGGACAACTGCGCCGCGCCGGCCAGTTTCCACCAGCGCCGGGCGGGACGGTCAGAGAATGCCCGGGGACGCTGGCAAATTCCGCATTCCGGCACCATGACGATCTTTTGACACAGGTTAATAGCCGGCAATTCCGGTTGAGAACTTGCCTGAACCCGGCAGTGTTGACGCTCATGGGAATGAAACGGACTACGCAGCGGGATATCGCGGCCAAGGTGGGGGTAGGACGGAGCACGGTCACGCTCGCCTTGCAAGATCATCCCAGGATCGCGCCCGAAACCCGCCGGCGGATCCAGGAAGTGGCCCGTGAACTCGGCTACTCGCCCGATCCCTTTCTCGCCGGCCTCGCCAGTTACCGGAACCGCCAGCGCACGGCCGCCTTTCATGGCACCATCGCGTGGCTCGTCAATTTTGAGGACGGGCCGTATCCATGGAAAAAATACCCCCACTACCTGCTTTATTTTCAGGGAGCATCCCGCCGGGCCCTTCATCATGGTTACCAGCTTGAGGAAATTCACCTCAACGAAAAGGGACTTTCTCCCGCGCGCATGGCCGGCATCCTCCATGCCCGCAACATCACCGGCGTCCTCCTCTGCCCCCAGCCCAAGGCCGAAATGGAAGTGGATTTCGCCTGGCACGAGTTTTCGGCCGTCACCTTCGGTTATTCCCTGCTGAAGCCGTCCTTCCACACCGTCGCCGCCGCGCATTTCCTGAATACGCGGAATGCCATGCAAGCTCTGATCCGGCGCGGCTACCGGCGCATCGGCATGGTCATCGACGAGGACATCAATCGCCGCTGCGGACACAATGTGCAGGCCGGTTACCTGATCGAGCAAACGCTGCTTGGCGGGAAAAAGGGCGCCGGGCAAATTCCCGTCGAACCCCTCTTCGACTACGATTCGCGGCGCGGCCCCAACGCGACGGATTCGCGGAACCTCGTCCGTTATATCGAGCGTCAGCAGCTGGATGCCATCCTCACGTCCGATTACCGTATTCTCGAAAACCTGACCGCAGCCGGCATTTCCGCCCCGGATGATATCGGGGTGGCAGGCATCAGCCTGCCCGTCGGGGAAGGCCCTCTTTCCGGCGTCGTCGAGGACAGTGAGCAGGTAGGGGCCCTCGCCGTCGACCTGCTCGTCGGCATGATGCAGCACAGGGAGCGCGGCGTGCCGCCCGCGCCTACGCGCACCCACCTCGAAGGTATCTGGCACGAAGGCCGCACCTTGCGGCCGGCTCCGTGACCTGGCGATGCCAGGCGGAGTTCATTCCGGCTTCGCCGCCTGCATGCGCTCGACGGACTGCCAGGCGAGGAGCTGCATGCGAGGGAGGTGGAAGCAGCCCTTGTACATCGTTCCCTTGACCCGGGTGGAGAGGGAACCGTCACGATGGAGGTAGCCGAACCATTCACCATGCTCCTTGTCGGGAAAGTGCGAATACGTCCAGTCGTGGACTTTTGCATGCCAGTCGGCGAAGCGAGGTTCGCCGGTCAGTTCGGCGGCGAGGAGCGTGGCGATGACGGCTTCGTTGTGTGGCCACCAGAATTTCATGTCGTGCCAGTATTCCGTACAGGGGAGGCCGCGGGCGTCGCGAAAATAGAAGATGCCGCCGTGTTCCCGGTCCCAGCCGAGTTCGAGCGACCAGTCGATGATCTGCGCGCCGAGGCGGACGAGATCGCCGGCCTCTTCGCCTGTCCGCCGACGCTGCCGCGCTTCCTCGAGGATAAACCAGCCGGCCTCGATGGAGTGTCCGGGGTTCACGCAGCGGCCGTCGAGGTTGTCGATAAAGCCGCCGTCAGGAGAGACTGTTTCGAGGACGCAGCGGAGTTCCGGTTTGACGAAGTCGGTGGCAATCTCGCTGATACAAGCGTCGATCAGCTCCCGGCAGGATTTCCCGAACTCCGGATGGTGCTTGCGCAATTCCTGGGCTGTGACGAGCAGGATCATGGGCATGGCCAGGCCCTTCATCGGCCGGGTTTCCGGACGGGTCTTCGGTGGCAGCAAACCCGGTGTACGGTGGTAATGCAGCACCCGGGCAAGCAACCCTTCCGCCCTTTCGAGCCAGCGCGTTTCGCCCGTGGCATGGCCGCAGGCGGCCAGCGCGATGATCGCGAAGCACTCGGAAAACTGGTAACGACGTTTCCGCAACGGACGGCCCTCGCGGGTGACGGAAAAAAACATCCGCCCGTCGTCGTCGAAGCAGTGGCGCTCGATGAACCCGACTCCCGAACGCGCCCACGCAAGCCATTCGGCGCGCGGCTCCACTTCGAGGTATGCCGTCGCCAGCATCCAGGCCATGCGCCCCTGGAACCATACGGATTTGTCCGTCTGCAAAAGAGTGCCGTCCCGATCACGGCAGGTGAAATATCCGCCATGTTCCGTATCCACGGATCCGGGAAACCAGAACGGCAGCGTGTCATTCACCAGACCGTCACGATAAACGGATCGCAATTGCGCCAGTCGTGCGGCGGAGAAGGGAGCAAGTGTCACCGGCTTCATGGCAGGATGTCTTCCGAAAACGAAAGCCGGATGGCTCCTCCCGTGAACAGCGCCACCGGTATGAGCACCAGGCCGGAGGCGTCGGGGCGGAGTTGTGTCCGCGCCGCATCGTCAACGATCACGACACGGCGCGCTCCGTCCGTCATCTGCGGCAATTTCAGCGTCACATCCATGTTTGCCTCCAGCTGCCAGCTGCCGTCGGCCCGGCGATCCAGAACCGCCAGGGAGGAGATGCGCATCCGGTCGCCGGGTTGCGTCGCCATGATCCGGTAAAACCGTCCAGCCGCGATTCGTCCCGGATCAGTGACCGCGAGACGGTCTTTCGCCAGATATTCACGGACGACAGTCGCGGGTTCCCCCCTCTCCTCGTCGAGCAACAGATGCCCGTGGAACACCCGGCCGAAATTCGGCTGGCCGGCCGGAATGGCCGCGAGCTCATTGGGCCAGAGCGTCTTCACCACCGCACCGGCTTCCTTGCGCTCGACCTTCAGGCGGGAGGCGGAGACAGATTGGCTGCTGAAGGTGAACACCGTGCCGCCAGCCTCCGCGCGCATGTCCTCGATGGTGAAAAACTCGTTGCCGGCATACGGGATCTTCGCCTGCGGTGCTGACGAAAAGACTACGCCCTGGCCGGCGAATGTCGCCGCCTCCGGCAAAGCCGTGTCCACCCGCACTTCGCGGGGAGTGACACGCGTGACCGTTCCCTCCCATGCCGTAGCCGGCAGGCGCAACTCGAAATCGTTCGCCTTCAGACCGGTGCCCTCGCTGAGCATGGCCGTCAGCAAGGCGCCACTCCGGTCACGACGCACAAAACCGCGTTTGCCCGCCAGCGCCGCATCCTTTGTCCGGAGCGGTTGTGGTGTGGAAGAAACCAGCACCGTGTCGCGGGTGCCGTCCGCATGCTCCGCAACCAGGCCGACGTTGTCCGTTCCCATACCGTCGAGCCAGTGAATCGACGCCAGCGGCCACACGCCCGCAGCCGGTTCCCCGACCTGGGTTATGGTCACGAAACGGCTCCGCAGCCCGGCGCCGCCCTCCGCCTGCGGCGGCAGTTTGGAGTTCAGGGTTTCCCGTTTGGAGTTGTTGGTTTGCTCAACTCCAGACTCTGGACGCTGAACTGTAAACTGCGGCGAAGTCGCTGCCTGACGGCGGGCGATGACCACGTCCTGCGAGTGACCGGCAAAGAGCGTCGGCGTCTTGCCGGTGATGACGGTCTGGCCGTCGGGATTGAGCATGGACAGACGCATGGCATGCTTTCCGTCGTGCAGGAGCCAGGTCGCGCTCCAGTCATTCTTCGCCTCGGCCGCCTTCACATCCCACACAAAACCGTAGCCGTTGCCCGGCGCCGGATTCCAGTCGTGCGACGCGAGCTTTTCTCCGGGAATCCCGACGTTGCGAATGGTGCCGGAGCCCACCTCGAGCCGCTCGCCCCAGCTCCTGCCCTCCTGGTTGAAGGATGCACGCCGATATTCCGGATTGCCGAGTGCGGCCAGAGACCATACGCCCGCGACGCGCACGGGCGTCACTCCATCCACCGCGAACGCATCGTCGCGGGGTGGGTCCACAAACGGCGCATTCCACACATAATCGTGCGTGCGCCCGCCCTCGACGCGGAAGATGTCGACAAAATAACTCTCCTTGCCGCCCGGCATGTCCACCAGCCAGGTCTGGCGGCGGTATTCCTTCAGACCGGCGCCTTGCCACTGATGCGGGTTGGACATCTCGATCAGCTGCGCCGGTCCTGCCGGCACATACCCGTCGATGCTCGCCGGCGGTTTCGGGGTCGCGGGCGGGATGGCGGCACCGGGTATCGGCGCATGCAGATCCTCGTCGACGACCACCATCTTGTGTGCCACGGCCTGCACGCCCCAGCCGCGATGGTCGGGCGTGCCGGCAAGCTTGTATCCGTATTCTCCGGTCAATGACATCCCACGGGCGTAAAGCGTGATCGCCATCTGGTCGCTGTGGGTGTGGGAGGCAGTGGCCCCGCCCCGGATAAACAGGGAGCGCTGGCCGGCTCCTTCGCCGGCGCGCAGGATGGCGATTCGCTTCTCCCCGGAAACGACCGGGTTTTCCCCGGTCAGGGCAGCCGGCAACGAAGCCGCCTCCTCCTCCGGGCGCGGCAGATCGGTCCACTGGCCCGGTCCAAATTCCAGGATACCTTCGCGGCGGTACCGGACGCTTGCGCGGACGGCCTCGGGGAGCTGCCAGTAAAGCTGGCTGCAAAGGCGACGCCAGGCAGGATTGTCCGTCGCATGCCAGGCCGCTTTCAGATAAATGACCTTCTGGCGGGTGTAGATCGAGTTGAGCGGATCGTCAGGTCGCGTGGTGGCGGTTCTCCCGGGAGTAAACCGGTCGGCAGGGGCATCTCCGTACTGGGGCTGACGGTACAGCGTGGTCAGTCGCCAGAGCGAGGGAACGACGGTGTTGAACCACTCCGGAATCTCACCGAAACGCAACCGGTGCGGATACGCGGCCGGAGCGGGAAACCGGGAAGGATTTTCGTAATTGGCCGGAGAATACCTCGCCAGCGGGAGCAAAAGACGGCTGCCGTAAATGCGCCCCAGGTAAACATAGGTGGCGCTGAGTTCATAATATTCGCCGTCGCGATCGATCGTGTTGTCGATAAAACCATAGGCGGCCTCGATGCCCGAGCGGATGTCGTCGGGATAACCGAAGAGAACGGCTTGCGTCAGCAGGTTCGCCCAGGCGGAAATGGCGTGGTTCTGAAAGCTGTTGCGCCTGTCGGTGTACCCTTTCTCGAAAACGGAAAAATAGTTTCTTCGGATGTTCTCGAACACGCTGAGGCCGGGATTCCCTTGAGATGGCTGCGATGCCGCCGGGGTTCTGCCCACGAGGTCGAGGGCCAGGGCGGAAGCGACCATGCGGTCGTTGGCGACATTGCCCGCGTAGAGAAAAAAACCGTAACCCGTCCCGACCGGATGCGGCCAGTCCACCGGACCATCCTGCGCCGGCCGTTGCGAACGCAGGGTCGCCAGATTGTCGAGAATGAGAAGAGCCCGCGTGGCGTAGTCCTCCCGTCCGGTCAGCATCCAGGCGAGCGAGAGGTTGTCGACGGCCTCGTGCAGCATGCGGACGGCGTGGGCATTCCATACGCCTTTGAAATAAAAAACCTTCCTGTCCGAGGGGCGCGTCCAGCCGCGCCCGTCGTCGTAGTACATTTCTCCGGGTTTCTCCCGGCCGTAGATATCGCCGGTGTGGGGCGACTTCACGCTGAAGGGACGATCGAGCGAGGCCTCGCCGTCGCGCCCCCACCAGGACCAGGGTTTGTTGACCCTGGGATCGCCGGCGAAACCGTAGGCAAAAACCGCGTCGGCGGACGGCACCAGCGCCTGCGTCTCCGCCCGGCTTCGCGCCATCCACTGGTCCGCCTGGCGAATAAATTCACTGGCGATCCGGCCGGCGACGGGATCGGTCTCCACGATTTCCCGCACGCGGACGATATCGGCCGGCGTGTAGAGCAGTCCGCGGACAGGCCTGACTTCGGAGGCGTCGGCAAAGGACAACATGGCAAGGAAGCTGGTGAAAAAGACGAGGCAGATACGGATCATCGGGTATGGAGAACGTTATTTGCGGGAGGCCACATGGTCGCGGATGGCCTGGCGCATGCGGGCGACGGCCTCCGGAGTGTTTTCATGGCCGGCGGCGATGTCGTTGTAGATCGATTTGGGCGAGACCAGAGCGTTGTACGCCGCATACACGGTGGTCGGCGGGCAAGTGCTGTCGATGAAACCCGCCGTGAAAAATCCGGACGCGCGCGTGCGGGCGGCAAAATTGACCATGTCGAAGTAGCGGGCAGTTTCGAGAATCCGGGCATCCGGCCGGCCGTCGGAGCGAACGGGAACAAGCCGGGGCCAGCCGGCGACGCGCCCCGCGATCATGCCGGAATGGTCGCACATGGCCGGCACACCCGCGCCGAAAAACGTCACACGGTTGTCGATACCGGCGACGGCGATCGCCTGCGCTCCGCCCTGGCTGTTGCCCTGGACAACGATCGTGCGGCCATCCCATTCGGGCTGCGCCACAAGGACATCGATGGCGCGAACGGCGCGCAGGAACATGCCGAGAAAATAAAAGTCGTCGCGCGATTCCCTTCCTCGCGTCTTGTAGTCGATGAGCGGCCCCTTGTAGAGCTCTGCGTAATACTCGCGCGGACGGCCGTTGGGCAGACCGTGCGCATTGATGTCGAGGGCGAGCATGCCTTCGCGCGCCCAGCCGATGGCGGCGGCCATGCGGGAGTCGAAGACGCCCGCGCCGTGCAGCGTCAGGATCGCCGGGAGGGCTTTGCGGGCCGCGCCCTGCGGCCGCGCGAGGTAGCCGGAAACCGGTGCCCCGCCCAGGCAATCGGCCTGCAAATCGAAAACGTCGACGCCGGCCGCGGGCGCCTTCACCGCAGTGAGGCGCGCGTTGAGCGGCACGCGGGCGAGTTCCGCCTTTTTCGCCTCCCAGAACGCCGCGAAGTCATCCGGCATCGGCAGACTCGGGCGGATCGAAAGCGGAGACACTCCTGCTCCGGCCTGGGCGGTCACCACGTTGCCGCCGCTTTCCGTCAGCGTAACGGTGCAGCGCAAGAACCCCGGCTCGTCCAGCTTCCCGGTCACCCGGGTCATCCCGGTTTTCAGGGTTACCGTGCCGCTCTCCAGAATCGGACCGCCGTCCTTCGCAAGCGTCCACCCGACCTGGCGATCCTCGACCGGCCGGCTGTCGTCCGGCTTCAGCCGGATGATGAAAATCACCGGTTCGTTCTCCGCGTAGAGCGCGTCAGCCCTGTCCGCGGCGACGGTCAGCAAGGAGTCGGCAAGACCGGTCGCAGCGGAAAACAGCGCCAGCAAGAATGAAAAGGAAGAACGCATAAGCGGTTTCAGATAGTCGCGATTGCAGGGAAACAGAGGCGGCGCAACGGGGTTCATGCCTCCGGACCGGGGGCGCGCCTGCCGCGGAATCCGCGTCGGCAGAGTGCGATACCTGCGAGTGCCATGCCTGCCGTCAGCAGCGCGCTTGTCGCCGGTTCGGGCACCGGCGCTCCGGGCGTGTAGTCAAATGTCAGCGCCGGATGCGCGGCCAGGGTGCTGTGCTCGGAGGTATAAAAGGCGAAGGCGATCGCATTGTCGGAAGTAAAGGCAAGCCCGGCATTGTTTCCCGGCGAGTTGATCCAGCTCATGACGATGCTCGAAGGCAACGAGAGCGTGATATATTGGGTCGCCGCGGCGGTCGTAAATGAAATGCTGGCCGCAGCGGTGGAGGCACGGTCGGCCGGACCAAAATTGTCTCCGCTGGCCCACGCTCTTTCGCCGGTGGAGAGAGCGGCGCCGGAGACCTCCCCCGCTTCAGCCGCCACAGCCCCGTTCTTGTTGCCGGTATGGGCCTGCCAGCCGGCGTTGGCAGGGTCGATCACGTAAGCAGAAAGCGTGATCGTCAGACCCTGGTTCGCCACAACATTCGTTCCCTGGATACCCAGAGTGAGAGTGACGTTATCGACTGCGGAAACCTTTCCGGTCAGCGAAGACAGGTCGAAACCGAGAAGCGCGATGTAGCCGCTGCTGCTGAAGGAGGCCCCGACCAGTCCTCCATAATTGTTCTGATTGTTGGTGCGGATGGTGACATCACTGGTGCCGTCATAAGCAGCGTCGCCGGAGAATGCGTTCACGACGCCATCCCGGAAGGTGATCGTCTCGGCGGCACGCGCCAGAACGGAAGAAAGGACAAATGTGGCGAGAAACAGACAGAGTTTCCGGTGGCAGGTCGCCTTGCCGGAGACAGCGCGAAGCGTTGTGGTGTTTGAATGCATGGGAGATGTTGTCGTTTATTTTTTATTACAGATTTCCGGAAGAGAGCCGGGTTTTCACTGGCGGATGCCCGCCATCACCAGGATGCGGGCATTGGTGCTGCCCGCCGCCTCGATTTTGTCTTTCGGGAAGGCCCGGACGCTGCCGTCGAGGTACACGACGGTGCATCTGGGACCGTTGAAGCCTGTCGCCTCGATGTTGGTTCCGATCATATCGGAATAAAGAGGCGTGCGCATGTTGACCGAACCGCTGTCGATGCGGTCATTGGCCAGATCGTAACCGAAAGGGGGGCGACCATCGGCATCGGGGCCGGGCAGCAGGGAATAGAAAATGTAACCGATCAGATACGAGCCGCCCTCCGGACCCTTGAACGAGTTCGGCTGGCGACCTTCGTTCAGCACGGGAGTGAAAGGACCGTAAAAAACCTCGGGTGACGGAATATAATCGGCAGTCCCGGTGCATCCGGTCCATCTGGAGCTCAGCAGGCGGCGGCAGCCGGTGCCCAGATTGGTGCTGTATCCGCTGGTATAACGCGGCCTCGTGCCCTCCGTGTCATAAGTCGTGGCCGGCAGGCGTCCGCGGTTGTCGGTGGCATAAGCCAGACTGCCGATGCCCAGGGTGCGCAGGTTCGAGGCGTTCTGAACCTGCCGGGCAGCCTGCCGGACCTTGCTGACCGCCACGAGCGTGATGGCGGCGAGGATGCCGATGATGGCAACCACCGTCAGCAGCTCGATCAATGTAAATGCTGCGAAGGAGCGACTCCTGTTCCGCTCCGGGCGAGCCGGCACAACTGTTTCCGGCACACAGGTATTTGTTCGTGAATTCTGAAGCATGGCTTTTGTCATTCCGGGTAACGCAATGCAGCCTGCATTCCAGGAGGGATGACCAACAACCCCTGCGAAGCTGACTCAGGTTACTTTCAGACTGCCCCGCCATCCCCGCGCTTGAGCGCCGCCGCCACATCCGCTTGTCTCGGCGCCATGCCGGCTTCCGCCAACCTGTCCGCTTCCCGTGAAAAAGATCTCCCCCGCCGCCGCGATCCCGACCGCACGCGCGGGCGGTTGCTCAGGGCCGCCATCCGGCTGTTCTCCGCCAAAGGCTACCATGGCGTCTCCGTCGATGAAGTCGTCGCCGCCGCCAGGGTGAACAAGCGGATGGTCTACCACTACTATGGCAGCAAGGAAGACCTCTACCTCGCCGCCCTCGAGGAAGTGTTCGGACGCTTCGCCCGCACCGAACTCGACACGCTTCCCGCCGGCGCCCGGCCCGATGAAAAACTCCGCCAGCTCCTCGCCGCCAATTTCGAGTTTCTCGACAAAAATCCCGAGTTCGTCCGCCTCCTGCTCTGGGAAAATCTCGACAACGGACGCCACCTCGCCGCCCATCCCGAGCGCCTCAGCCAGAATCCGTTCATGGATCGCTTCCGCGTCGTCGTCGAGGAAGGCGTCGCCTCCGGCCTTTTCCGACGCCCGCACGACATGCGCCACCTGCTCGTCAATTTCGTCGGCCTGAGTTTTGTCTATTATTCCAATCGCCATTCGCTCGCCGCCAGCCTCGGCCTGAAGGACGACAGCGAAAAGGGCCACGCCACGCGCCTCGCCCAGGTCATCGATCTCGTCCTCAACGGCCTTCTCGCACGAAAATAACCCGGCCGACTCCGTTTTCAGGCCAACTGACAGGAGAACCCTGCCGGTTCCTCCCCGCCGCGCTCCGCTTTCGCATCTCCGCCCTTTCGCGCAAGGGCTTTACCCTTGCCCGCGCGTATTATTGAATTCCATCCGTCGATGAAATCCGACCACGCCTCCTGTCACTCCGCCTCCGGCCACCGCAACGCTCCTTCACCGGACTCCGGTCACCGGCCGCCCGACGACCCCCGCGACCACGAACCGCTGTCTGTCGAACCGGTTTACATGGGCTTGCCGCATGAACGGGTGCTGCGCCCCCGCTTCCGCGTTGCGCTCGCGCTGACGATCCCGGTTTTTTTCCTGGCCATGGGAGAAATGGTCGCGCCGGGACTCTTTCGCCACATCGACCCGCGCCTTTCCGCCTGGCTGCAACTCGCGCTCACCACGCCGGTGTTTTTCTGGAGCGGCGCGTTCTTCATCCGCCGCTGGTGGAAATCCATCCGTGAACGGGATACCAACATGTTCACGCTCACCGTCACCGGCACCGGCGCGGCGTATTTTTATTCCGTCATCGCCGTCCTCTTCGGCGACCACTTTCCCGCGACGCTGCAGACCGCCGGTGGCAGCCACATCCATTCTGCCGGGGCAGCTTCCGCGCTTCCGCCGCTCTATTTCGAAGCGACCGCCGTCATCACCACCATTGTCCTGTTCGGCCAGATTCTCGAACAGCGCGCCCACGCCCGCACCGACGCCGCCATCCGCGCGCTCATGGACCTGACGCCGCGCACCGCCCACCGCCTCCGCGCCGATGGCAGCGAGGAAGACGTGCCGCTCGATGCCGTCCACCCGGGCGATCTTCTCCGCGTGCGTCCCGGAGAAAACATTCCCGTTGACGGCAAACTCGTCGAAGGCGACGGCGACGTGGACGAATCCATGCTCACGGGAGAACCGGTGCCAGTCACCAAACGCACCGGCGACCCTCTCAGCGCCGGCACGCTCAACACGACCCGCGCCCTCGTCTTTCGCGCTGAACGCGTGGGACGCGACACACTTCTCGCCCGGATCGTCGCCCTCGTCGAGGAAGCCACCGAAAGCGAGGCCCCCATCCAGCGCCTCGCCGACCGCGTGGCCGCCTGGTTTGTCCCGGCCGTGCTCGGCATCGCCGTGCTCACACTCGCGGCCTGGTGGATCTTCGCGCCCGCTTCCGGTTTCCTCCACGGGTTGCTCAATGCCGTCGCCGTTCTCATCATCGCCTGCCCCTGCGCCCTCGGGCTCGCCACGCCGGTGTCGCTCGTCACCGGCATCGGTCGCGGCGCCCAGGCCGGCGTCCTGGTCAAGGACGCCGCCGCACTCGAACGTCTCGACGGTGCCGATACGCTCCTCATCGACAAAACCGGCACGCTCACCGCCGGTCGCCCCCGCGTCGTGGCCGTCGAACCGGCCACCCCGTTGCCCTCGCGCTCCGGTTCCGGCGCGGCAGATCCCGCCAGCCTCCCGCCCCTTCCGCCCGCCGACGCCCTCCTCGCTCTCGCCGCCGCCGCCGAGCATGCCAGCGAACACCCGCTCGCCCGCGCCGTCATCGCCGCCGCCCGCGAGCGCGATCTCGCGTTGCCTGCCGCCTCGGACTTCCAGGCGGAGCCCGGCGCCGGCGTCACCGCACGCGTCGACGGCCGCTCCATCCGCATCGGCCGCGCCGACGCTTCCGTCCGCCTTGCCGCCCATCCGGCCGCCACGCTCGTCTCGGTCGAAATCGACGGCCGGCCCGCCGGCCTCATCGCGTTCGAAGACCCGATCAAGGATACCACGCCCGCCGCCATCGCCGAACTCCGCCGCCTCGGCCTGCGTGTCATCATGGTCAGCGGCGACCGCGAAGCCGCCGCCCGCGCCGTGGCTGACACGCTCGGACTCGACGGTTTCCACGCCGGCGTCACCCCGGCGCGCAAGCAGGAACTCGTCCGCGAACACCAGGCACGCGGCGAGCGGGTCGTCTTCGCCGGCGACGGTCTCAACGACGCGCCCGCGCTCGCCGCCGCCGATGTCGGCATCGCCATGGGCACCGGCACCGATGTCGCCATGCACAGCGCCGGACTCGTCCTCGTCAAAGGCGACCTGCAGGCGCTGGTCCGCGCCGTCCACCTCAGCCGGGCCACGCTGCGCAACATCCGGCAAAACCTGTTTTTCGCCTTTTTCTACAACGGCCTCGGCATCCCGCTCGCCGCCGGCGTGTTTTTCCCGCTCACCGGCTGGCTGCTCAACCCGATGGTGGCCGGCGTGGCGATGAGCCTGAGTTCATTCAGCGTCGTCGCCAACGCCCTTCGCCTCCGACGCGCACGGATCTGAAAACTCACAACTGCTGGCGAAGCCAGCCTTGGAGTGCGGCAGTCCTCTGCCGCTTTCCCCCGCTTTCCGCTCCAGAGCGGCAGAGGACTGCCGCACTCCAAGGCGGCTTCGCCGCAGAAAGACGGAATGCAGAGGCGGCACTGACATCACTCCGAGTCGCCCCCCCCCTGCCGCAGCCATTGTCATGCGCGCGCTTGCAACGGCGCAAAATCCCGTTCTTCTTCCTCCACCCGTACCACGCTTACCATCGTGAATCCCCTTCTGTCCCCCCTCCTGCTGGCCGCTGCCGGCGATGTTCCATCCCAGGCCGAGGCCGCCTCCGCCGTCTCCTCGCTCGCCGGCCATGCCGCCGAAGTCGCGCTCAAGCTCCACCTCAAGCCGGTCGATTACCTGATCCTCGCCACCTACTTTGCCTTCGTCATCGGCATCGGATGGCTCATCCGGAGACATCTCAAGACGAGCACCGACTTCTTCGAGTCGGGCCGTTCGTTGCCCGCCTGGATCTGCGCTCTCGGTTTCATCGGAGCCAATCTCGGAGCCCAGGAAGTCATGGGCATGGCCGCCTCGGGCGCCAAATACGGCATCTCGACGAGCCATTTTTACTGGGTCGGCGCCATCCCCGCGATGGTCTTCGTGGGCGTCTTCATGATGCCGTTCTACTACGGCTCCAAGGCCCGCTCCGTGCCCGAGTATCTGAAACTCCGTTACGACGAGAAAACCCGCACGCTCAATGCGCTGACCTTCGCGGTCATGACGGTTTTGTCGTCGGGCATTTCCATGCACATGCTCGCCAAGCTGCTCGTCGCCATCGCGGGCTGGAACTACCACCTCTGCATTCTCATCTCCGGCCTGATCGTCCTGATCTACATCTACACCGGCGGCCTCACCTCGGCGATCTACAACGAGGTGCTCCAGTTTTTTCTCATCGTTCTCGGTTTTCTCCCGCTCGTCATTCTCGGCTTGCAGGACATCGGCGGCTGGGACGGCCTGATGAAAAACCTCAACCTCTACAGCGACGCCCAGGGCATGCCCGGAGCCTGGACGCACTCGTGGGCGCACATGGACAGCGTCAGCGCCAACCCGATGGGCGTCGAATGGTTCGGCCTCGCCATGGGACTCGGCTTCGTCCTCTCGTTCGGCTACTGGTGCACCGATTTCCTCGTCGTGCAGCGCGCTATGGCCGCCAAGGACATGAACGCCGCGCAGCGCACTCCGCTCATCGCCGCCGTTCCCAAGATGCTCTTCCCGTTTCTGGTCATCGTGCCCGGGATGATCGCCATCGCCCTCATCCAGAAAGGCGGCGCCGCATCCCTCCAGCTTCCCACCACGCCGGGCGGCGACACCGATTACAACATGATCATCCCGGCCATGCTCGGGAAATATTTTCCCAACGGCCTGCTCGGCATCGGCCTCACGGCGCTCATGGCCTCGTTCATGTCGGGCATGGCGGGCAACGTCACCGCCTTCAATACGGTCTTCACTTACGATATCTACCAGACGCACATCAAGCCCGACGCCAGTGATGCCCACCTGATGCGCGTAGGCCGGCTGACCACGATCGTCGGCCTGGCGATCAGCGCCGGCTGCGCCTACGCCGCCAGCATGTTCAACAACATCATGGACCTGCTCCAGCTCGTCTTCGGCTTTGTCAACGCGCCTCTCTTCGGCGTGTTCCTGCTCGGCATGTTCTGGCGGCGCTCCACCGGCCACGGCGCGTTCTGGGGGCTCATCTCCGGCACCTTTGCCGCCATGCTCACCCACGGCCTCACGATCCCCGTACGTGATATCAAAAACCACATCCTCGAAAACCCCGGCCTCAAGGGCGGCTGGATTGCCAACCTCCACGAGTTTTCGAGTTCGATGGCGCAGAGTTTCTGGGTGGCCATCGCCGCCTTCACGACCTGCGTGATCGTGACACTCGCCGTGTCGCTTGCCACGCGCCGCACGAAAACAAACCAGGATCTCGTCGGCCTCGTCTGGTCGCTCACGCCGAAGCCCAGCGAGCACGCATCGCTCCGCTGGTATTCGCACCCGGTCACGCTCGGCCTGGCCGTTCTCGCCGGCGCCGCCGCCCTCAACATCATCTTCTGGTAATTCCTGTCATCCGGCTCACCCTCTTCGCAAAAACCAAGGATTTTCTCATGCAACTCGACGTCCGCATCCCGATGGGCTGGCTCTTCCTGATCCTCGGCGTGATTCTGGTCACGTACGGCCTGCTCAGCGATCCTTCCATCTACAAAAGCCACTCGCTCGGCGACAACGTGAACCTCCACTGGGGAGTGGTCTTCGGCCTCTTCGGCCTCGGCGCGCTTTTCCTGGCACGGAAGAAGAAAAAGGCGGAGTAACGAGCCGGAACCGGAAAGCGCATCGCCAGCGAGCGCGGCGGCAACCCTGCCGGCTCCGCTCCGGGACAGGAATCAACCGCAGGGTTGCACGGCAAGACGGCTTGCGCCAGAAATCGGGGAACTGCCGTCATCGTTCCGATTCCTGCCACCATGTCCGCCGCCGTCATCCGTCCTGCTTCTCCGCCGGAAACCCGGGTTTCCGAAACGCCCGAGGTCACTCTCCGGTCCTGTCCCTTTCCTCTGGCCACCTGGATCGTCGATCTCGGATTGCTCACGGCGCTCGCGCTGATCCTCGCCTCCCGTCCCGACGGCAGCCAGCCGTGGGAACACCACCTGCAACTCGCCACCGGCATCCTGGCCGCCTATGCCTTCGGCCGTGCCCTCCACGGACAACGCACCGGCTGGTGGGCGGCGCTCATTGTCGCCTCCACGCCGGTTGCCTTCGGCTATCCCGGGATCATCTCGCAACCGACGCCCCGGCTGCTGCTCGCGCCCTGGATCGTCTTTCTCCCGCAGGCCCTGTTCCTCCTCTGGCGCCGCCTCCGGGCCTTGCCTCTCCTCAGGCTTCCGCACGAATCCTCCAGCCGGTTTGCCTGGTGCCTCGTCGTACCGCTGATGGCCGGCTCGCTTTTCCTCGTCCAGGAGCGGACCGCCAGCGCCGGCACCCTGCTCGCCACCGTCGCCACCTTTACCTGCGCGCCGCTGATCGGCAACTACCTCGTCCATGCGTGGCGGGTCCGGCAGGCTCCGGGACTGATTCTCGGTCTGCTCGCCTTTGCCACCGTCTCACTCGCCGCCCTGACCGGGCGCATCATTTCAAACCCGCCCGGACACTGGCTGGATACGTCCGTGCAGATTCCCGGCAGCCTGCTCATCGTCGCGCTGCTGTGCAGCAGCCCGCGGCGCGGCGCGCGCAGAACCGCGCTCGTGATCATGCTCCTCATGTGCTTCACCTTTTTGCCCGAGTGAGGCAACGGCAGACTGATTGGCCGGTCGTGGCGCGGGCTTTTTCTGCCAATCTCCCGCTTCTGCGGGAGGTCCCCCTCACCCTTGTTTCAGGGCGGCGCTCCGCGCCGTCTGCGGGCGGGACGCCCGCGCCACTTCCCGGGCATGCGTAACATCAGTTATATGACGAACCCGGCTTACGGGACATCTGCCGCTCAGGACAAAAGAGTGGAATCCGAAAGCACCGGCAGCCGGGCGGGCTCCGCATGCGAGGGACCTCCGGGAAACGTACGCGCAATCACCTCCGCCACGATGTCGTGCGCCGCGGAGGGACGGGATAATGGCCCGGTGGCTTCCCGCCACGCCCGCCACACGCGGGCGCGCTCTGCGAAGGCCCGGCGCAGTCCATCCACGACTGCGCCGGGCGACTCCGCCAGATCGCCAATACCATGACGGCGGAGCAATTCGTAGTTCCCTTCCTCCTGTCCGGGAACAATCTGGTTGACGATCATCGGACAGCGCGCCGCCAGCGCCTCCTGGGTGGTGGCGCCGCCCGCCTTCGTCACCACCACGTGATGCGTCATCAGCAGACGCGGCATTTCGTTCGTCCAGCCGAGGATCGTCGCCGGACGCTCCCGTCCGGCCGCGAGCCGGAGGAGTTTCCGGTGAAGCGCCCGGTTGCGGCCGACCGTGATCGTGATGTCCCAGTCGCGCTCGGCCAGCAACCGCCGCGCCGTTTCTTCCGCCCCGCGCGAACCGGAATTGATAATGTAGAGCACGCGCGGCGCGCAGCCCCCGGCCAAGTCGTCGCCGGCCGGATCGGGCAACGACAACCGCCCTGCATGCTCGCCGAAAAACGGCCCCACCGGAAACCCGGCCACATGCAGACGCGCGGCCTCCACGCCCGCCGCGCGCATCACGGCGGCGGATTCCTCGTTGGGCAAAAACCAGCCCGCACACGCCGCTCCCGCCCGCCACCAGAGCGCGTTGATGCTGATCGAATCGGTGACGATGTTGAAATGCGGCGGCAGTGGCAGGCGGCCGCTCGCCGCCAGCGTCTCCAGCATGTAGGCGTAGACAGGATACGTGCTGCAAATCGCCGCCGGCTGCTCCTGCGCGACGAGTTCCGCCAGCAACCGTGTCTCGCGCCGCAAACCGCGACGCAGCAGAACGGGCAGTTTTTCCGAACGGTCCGTCCAGCGGTAGATCGCGCTCCACAGACGCGGCGACCCGTTAATGATCGCGAGATACACCCGCCGGGCGAAGGCGTTGCTCCGCGGCGCGGCCAGTGCAAAAAGGTCGGTCACCCGCGCGGTGCCTTCGCCGCCGGCCGTGTCGAACGCTGCCGCCAGCGCACGGGCGGCGGCATTGTGCCCCTCGCCGAAACCCGCCGTGAGAACGAGTACGCGTCGCTTCATGGCGCCTCCGTTGTCGCGGACCGGAGGGGGGCCGCACCGGTCGCTGTCCCCGCCGTTTCCGGCTGCATCGCCAGCCCCGCCACCGCATGCAGATCGGCTTCGAAGCGGGTGATAACCCTCTCCCACGAATGCGCCTCCACCGCTCGCCGGGCCTCGCTGCGCAGCCGGTTGCGCAAACTCTCCTCCCGCGCAAGCCAGACCGCCGCATCGACCAGCGCATCCGCCGCGTCGCAGGAGACGACAAGGCCGTTCTTGCCGCTCACGATGAATTGCCGGGCCGCCGCGTAGTCGAAGCCCGCCACGGCCAGCCCGCTGGCCATCGCCTCGGTGAGCACGTTGCCGAAGGTCTCCGTCAGGCTGGCGTGGATGTAGATGTCCGCCGACGCGTAGTGCCGCGCCAGTTCCTCGCGCGGAAGAAACCCGGTGAAAATACAGCCGGGGTTCGCCCGCTCCAGTCCGGCGCGAAGCGGCCCGTCCCCCACGAAGACAAAGCGGCAGCGCGGATTGGCCGCCCGCATCGCATCGCAGGCACGCATCAGCAGCGGCCAGTTTTTCTCCGCCGCCATCCGCCCCGCATGGATGATCACCGGGTCGCCGCGAGCGGCTCCCCACGAAGCCCGCAAGGCTTCCGACCGCAAGGCCGGGTCGAATTCGCGCGTGTCCACGCCCCGGGAAAGCAGCGCGAGGTTGCGAAAGCCGCAGGTCGCGAGTTCGGTGCACAGTTCCTTCGTCGGCGCAAAGGTGCGCGCGGTGCGGTTGTGCACGCGCCGCAACCACGCCAGCGCCACGCGTCCGGGCAATCCCCCGAGAAACCGCAGGCCGTAATGCCGCGTGTAGCTGTGAAAATTGGTGTGAAAACTCGATGTCACCGGAATCCCGATACGCCGCGCCGCGCTCACCGCCGAGGCCCCGAGAGGCCCTTCGGTGACGACGTGCACGAGATCCACACCGCCCTGCCGCCACCAGCGCCGGAATGTGGCGCCCGCCGGGAAACCGAGCCGCATCATCGGATAACCCGGCAGCGGCATGCCGGGCATCGCCACCTCCGAAAACTGCGGATGCGACGAAGCGGGCGGCAGATCGTCGCGCGCCGGACGGTAAACCGTCACCGCATGCCCGCGCCGTCCCAGTTCGCGGGCGATCACGCCGAATGTCATCGCCACGCCGTTGATTTCGGGCGGGAACGTTTCGGTTACGAGGGCGATTCTCATGATTGCACCCCGAGCATCGCACCTCCCCGCGGCGGCACTGTGACGAAACGGTTACGTTCGTGTGACAAACGGAGCGGCGGCATTCCTGCCGCTGCGACGAGGCGCCTTGCGCCTCGCCTCGTGTGCAGCACGAAGTCTCCTCGCGATGCGCACTCTCACCGATGCAGCGTGTACTCCGTCCGGCAAATGCAGCGGCAGGAATGCCGCCGCTCCGGCTCAGGCCAGCTCCAGCCCCGGCGCGATGACGAGGTCGGCGAGATCCGCCGCCGGCCGCGCCGCCGGATCGGCCCAGGCGGCAAAGGCGATCATGCCGGCGTTGTCGCCGGTGTGCCCCGGCAAGGCCGCCAGCAACGGCACCCGCCGCTTCGCCGCCACGCGGGTGAGCGTCTCGCGCAACGTCCGGTTGTTGGCCACGCCGCCGGAAAGGCCCACGCTGCGATACGCGCCGCCACCGCCCGCGCCACGCGCCAGCGCAAGCGTGGCCTTGCGCGCCAGCGCATCGACCACCGCCTGCTGGTAACTCGCGCAAAGATCGTCCATCCGCTCTCCGATTTCGGCCGGCGTCATTTTTTCGAGCTGGTAGCGCAGGCTGGTTTTCAGGCCCGAAAAACTGAAATCGAGTTCGGCGCGGGCGCCGATGCCGCGCGGAAAATCGTACGCATCGGCCCGGCCGCTGGCGGCGCGTTTTTCGATCAGCGGTCCGCCCGGATAACCGAGCGCGAGCAGCTTCGCGCCCTTGTCGAGCGCCTCGCCGGCGGCGTCGTCCCGCGTGGAGGAAAGCACGCGGATGCGGCGCTCCGCATCCACTTCAGCCAGCAGCGTGTTGCCGCCGGAAACGACCAGCGCGAGGTGAGGCAGCAGCGCGGCGAACCGCGCGTCAAACTCCGCCGGCGCCTCCGCGTGCAGCGTGATGAAGGGCGAAAACACGTGGCCACGCAGGTGATTGACGCCGGTCAGCGGCACGCGCAGCGCGAGCGCCAGCGCCTTGGCCGCCGCCACCCCGATCGCAAGACAGCCCGCCAGGCCCGGTCCGTGCGTCACCACCACGCCGGTGATGCCGGGGAATGGACGGTTCGCAACCGGGCTGCCGTGTAGCTGCCGACGTGAGTCGGCAGGACGCATGCCGGACTCCGGGCCAACGACCTGCGAACTCACGTTCGCAGCGACAGGCGGCGTGCCGCCCTCTCCTGCCATCGCCGCTGCCGCCTCGCGGGCTCGTTCGAGCAGGGGCGCAATGGTGCGCAGGTGTTCGCGCGTGGCGAGGTCGGGCACCACGCCGCCATGTTTTTCGTGCAGCGCGATCTGGCTGTGCACCCATTCGCCGGTCAGCCCGACGGCGGGATCGAACAGGGCGACGGCGGTTTCGTCACAGGAGGTTTCGAGAGCGAGAAACATGGAGATTTCAGGGAGAAGGCCCACGAAACACACGAAAAGACACGAAAATCAATCCATCCGGATTCCCCGTATTTTTTCGTGTCTTTTCGTGTGTTTCGTGGGCGTTTTTCAGGACTGCATTTTCTTTTTCAGCTCCTCGACCGCGGCGGCGAGGGGGCGGTCTTCGGCGAAATCGAGATCGAAACGTTTTTTGAACTCGACCGGATCGGTGACATCGGGGCGGAGCCGTTGCAGGCGCACCGCGTTTTCTTCCTCGGGTGTCATCTTGACCGGGATGTCGGGCTGGATGCCCACGCCGTGAATCGTCACGCCGGACGGCGTGTAGTAGCGGGCCGTCGTCAACCGCATGCCGGCGCCACCGCGCATGTTGAAGATCGTCTGCACCGACCCCTTGCCGAAAGACTTTTCGCCGATGACGACGGCGCGATCCGTATCCTTGAGCGCGCCGGTGACAATCTCCGCAGCGCTCGCGCTGCCGCCATTGATGAGCACCGCGACAGGCAGGCCGAGCGGTTCCTTCCGTGAGCGGGCATGGATCTCCTGCCGGTCCCCCGGAGTGCGGCCCTGGGTATAGACGATGAGTTCGCCGTTTTTGAAAAATGGCTCGACCACCGCCACCGCCGCATCGAGCAGGCCGCCGGGATTGTCACGCAAATCGAGGATGAGCGACTTCGCCCCTTCGTCACGCAACCGGGCGAGTCCGGCGGAAAACTCCCTCGCCGTCTGCTCGCCAAACTGGGTGATCTGGATGTAGCCGATGCCCGTGTCGTCGATCAGGTGCACGTCACGCACACTGTCGACATGGATGCGCTCGCGCTTGATCCTGAGCGTGCGCTCTTTCTCGTCGGACGGACGGAAAAAGGTGACCACGACTTCTGTCCCCGGTTTGCCGCGAAGCTGGCGGATGACGTTTTCCATCGGGGGCTTGTCCAGACGTGTGTCCCCGATCGCCACGATGCGATCGCCGCGCAGCACGCCGGCGCGGTCGCCGGGGCCACCCGGCATGGGCGCGATCACCACGACGGCGTCGTCCTTGCGCTCCACCTGCACGCCGATGCCGCCAAACTCGCCGTCGATCTCCTCCTGCAACACCTGATAATCGGACGGCGGCATATATTCGGAATACGGATCGAGCTTGCGACCGATGGCGGCGATGGCGGCGTCGCGCAGTTCTTCCGGTTTCACGGCGTTCTCGTCAACATAGTAGCGGTTGACGGTTTTCATCACCTCGCTGACGGCGTCGGCAGCGCGGTTGACATCGCGGGCCGGCCACCAGCGCCACGCGGCGCCGAGGTGGGCGACACTGAGCGAGAGCACGATGCCAAGCATGAAGGTGGTCATTACGGCAAGAAACCGGTTGAGCATGAGGCGCACTGTGGTCATCCAGATGGTTTTGTAAATGGGTTCGTCTTCATCCGTTTTTCCTCCCCCCTCCCCCGCCTTCCTCGATGCCTTCCGGCGACGGGCCGCCTTGCGGGGAACAAGGGACACCCTGACGTTCGCCGATTTCATGGATCTGGCGCTCTACGACCGTGAATGCGGCTACTACCGCGCTTCCCGGCCTCGGGTGGGGCGCGGCGCCGGCACCGATTTTTATACGGCGACGAGCAGCGGACCGGTTTTTGGTGAACTTGTCTGCGCCGCGGCCGGATCGCTGCTCGGCCGGCACGGCCTGCGGGCGAGCGATTTTACGTTCGTCGAAATCGGCGCGGAGCCGGACGGTAGCGTTCTGCGCGGCGTGGCCCATCCGTTCGCAGGCGAGCGAATGCTGCGCGTGGGCGAGCCGCTGCGGATCGAGGGGCACTGCGTGGTGTTTTCCAACGAACTTTTCGATGCGCAGCCGATACGGCGGTTCGTGCGCCGCGGTGACGAATGGCGGGAACTCGGCGTGCGGCTTGAAGTGGCATGGGCTTCCAGCCCATGTGACGCGGGCGATTGGCGGAAAAAGCCCGCGCCACGCGGAGAGGCAACGCTCACGGGCAAGGATGCCCGTGCCACGCCGGCAGGCGTCCCGCCCGCGCCACCGTACCTCTCCCCCCCCCCTCCCCCCGCGCTCTCCGAAATCGAGCTCGGCCCGGTCCGCGAACCGTGGCTGCCCGGCGACGCCGAAATCCCCGACGGCTACCTTTTCGACGCCCCGCGCGCGGCGACGGCGCTGGCGGCGGAAATCGCCGCGCAACCGTGGCGCGGGCTGTTTCTCGCTTTCGACTACGGCAAGCGGTGGGAACAACTCGCGCACGAATGCCCCGCCGGCACCGCCCGCGCCTACCGCGCCCACCGTCAGCACAACGACCTGCTGGCCTGCCCCGGCGAACAGGATCTCACCGCACACGTCTGCTGGGACTGGCTGGAGGCGGCTCTCCTGGATGCGGCCGACCGCTTCCGCGAGCCGGCGCTCGAATCGCAGGAAGCCTTTTTCATGCGGCATGCCGCCGCCTTTCTGGAAAAAACCGTCGCGACCGAAGCCGCCGGCTTCAGCCCGCGCAAGCAGGCGCTCATGCAGCTCCTGCACCCCGGCAACATGGGACAAAAATTTCAGGTGCTGCACGCCTGGCGGTGATTTTACGCCAAGGCCGACACCGTCACGTTGGCCGGCGCCTCGACCTCGCAGTGCGTGCTCCCGCCCGCATCGCGCCAGGCGCGCACCCGCACGCGGCCGCGAATCGTGGGCACCGTGCCTTCGGCTTTCGTCAGGGTGCCGAGTTGCGGCGCGACGAGGATGCGGCCGTAACCCGGCTCCAGCGGACGCACGCCGAGCACATAACGCGTGATGATATTGGCCGGGGCCGCGCCCCAGGCGTGGTTCCAGTCCTGGTTGGGCTTGAAACTCTGGTCCCAGGCTTCCCAGGTGATCGTCGCGTCGTGATCGAGCATGTTGCGCCAGCTTCGCAGCCCGCCGCCCGCCATCAGGCCGATCGCGTAGTCCGCCGCGCCGGGCACTCCGGACTCGAACAGCCCCTCCAGCAAAAACTGCGCGGGATAAACCGAACACGCCATGCCGCGCGACCGGATGAACGCCACGACGCCCGCCCGCCGCTCCGCCGGCACGAGCCCGAACGCGAGCGGAAACAGGTTGGCGTGCAACGAGGCGTGGTCGCTGCCCTCGCCGTCGATATACACGCCGCCGTCGCGGCCGGCGTCGAAAAGCACCTCGTTGAACCGGTCGCAAAATGCCGCCGCCCGGGAGGCAAACGCCTCGGCATCGCGGTCGTTCCCCGTGGCTCGGGCGATTTTTTCCATCAGCACCAGGGTGCGGTAATGGAAGGCGTTCACCACCGTGTTGACCAGGCGGAAGTCGTATCCGTCACGTTCGCACAATGGCCAGTCCACGATGTCGCCACAATCCGTGCGCCCGCCCTGCAATTCCCTCAAATTGCCCGTCACGAGCAGACCGTCGGCGCGCTCGTATTGCGAAAGGAGTTTTTCGTTTTTCAGGCAACCGTAATGGCGCCGCAACGACCGCGCATCGCCGGTCGCCTCATAATCGGCCCACGCGATCAGGATCGAATGCTGTTTCCACTCCGTCGGCCAGGTCGGGTGCGCAAGCAGGTATTCATGGGTGCGGCGGGCGAGCGAAAACTCGCGATCCACCGCATAGTGGCTGAGCTGGTTGATGAAAGCGTCGGCCTCGTACGGGATACGCTCGCGATCGCCATCCACGTAATACCCGGCAAATGACGTCGCCAGCATGCTGTAACGGCAAAGCTCCCACACCGCGTCCAGCTCCGGAGAAGAGGAACGAAACGCCGCCGCGTGTTCGTCGAACGGGTACTGCACGCGCATCAGGAATGCCTCATGCAGGACAACGCCGAGCGAATCCGCCTCCACCTCGGCAAACCGGAACGGCAGCACCACGCCCAGCGCGGCGGGCAGGCGGATCGCGGCGGGCCAGGTGGTGTTGCGCTCATCGGCGGGCGTTTCCACGCGATAACGATGCCGCCCCGCCCGCAGCGTCACGGCCGACTCCGCATAACGCACCGATCCGGGCGGTGTGCGATCGAGCGCGCCGTCGCGCCATGCTTCCCCCAGCCGCACGGTCACAGGGCTGCCGTCGAGATTCGAGGGAGCTTCCAGATCGAGTTCCAGCCACCCGAAGGCCTGCTTGCCGAAGTCGATTGTCCAGCCACGCCCGCCGGCCAGATCGCGTTCCAGACGCACCGAAGCCACCGGGTGAACTTCCGGCTGATAGACGCTCACCGGCTCGTTATCGCCCCCTCCCTTCGGCACCGGTCCGGAAGGCGCGCGGTCGGCCAGCGTGAAATATTGGGGAGCCGCCCACGGGCTTGCGGCCTGCTCGGAAAGATCGCTGCCCGTCGCCCATGTGCGCACGGTCCAGCACCAGGCGCCGCCCCACGCCAGCGGCTCCCCGGCGTATTCGATATTCAGCGACGAGGAGGACACCACCGTCCCCGTATCCCACAAGGCGGTCCCGTTTCCGGCCGGGCCCAGCGCGACGCGCACCTGGTACGCCTGTTGCGCCGGTCCGGGTTTGCCGCCGCCGGGAATCCAGCCAAACGTGGGCCGCAGCGTGGCGATCCGTGTTTTTCCGGGCATGGCCAGCAAGTCACACAGCAGACCGGACGGAGCCGGGGGACGAGAGGAAGCAGACGAAACGGAGGGAGATGATTTCATGGGAAACGAATATCCTGATCACGGATTTCGCCGGTTATCACGGACTAAATGTCGATCATGGTCTCCCCGCTCTGTTTATTGCCGTCGCTGCCTTTTCTGCTTTGGCGGCAGCGAAGCCCCGTTTACCCATTGCCCGTCCACGAGCACGATCCGGGGCTCCTCGGGAAGGCCGTATTCATCGTGATGAAGCTGGCTCACCAGCAAATTCACCGCCACCGCCCCCAACCGTTCGTAACCGGGACGCACTCCCGCCATGTCGGGATCGCCGGTCTCCCAGCGCAACAGCGACACCAAAGGCAAATCCGGTGGCAAACCCCACGAAGCCAGACTCGCCCGGGTCCCCGGGGTGGTGTGCAGCAACACCTCCGGGCTGCGTTCCCGAAACCACACCTGCAGCTTCGTTCCGCTTCCGCTGAATGCCGGAGGCACCCGCGACTCTTCCGGCTGTCCGTACTGCCACGCCAGAAACGCCGCCAGATGCAGATTTTCCATCGTCGGCTCCATCGGACGGTCCAGCAGGAGGCCTACCCGACGATAACCGGCCTCCGTCACCTTGCGCAGGGCAAGCAGCGTATTGTGGTAGTGGTGGGTCGCCACCCGGTGCAATACCGGCCTGGTCACGGAGTAACCTACGGTCACCGCGGCAAAGTTTTTCCACGGAAAATCGACCTCCGAATCCGGATGCCCGCTCGATCCCAGGACAATCCCGCGAATGCCTCGCGCCATCAGTATCCCCGCCAGGCGCGCGGGCGTGATGCCCGGCTCGTGCAACCAGAACTCCTCCAACTCGTAACCCAGCGCCCGCGCCCGCTCGCTCGCGTTCCTGTAAAAATCCTTCAATCCGTGCGCCCGCTGCGAAAACGCCTTTTCCTCCGGCCTCGGATTGATGAAGGCGATCTTCCCCTCGTAACGCGGCGCCTCGCTCTCCGACATTCCCCCGCGCTGGCTTCCCCCGTGCAGATGGGTCATCAGTTTGGACAACATCGGATCGGGCCGATAACCGAGCCGGGTCGCAATTTCCTGGATACGCCGGCGCGTCTCCGCCGCGATATTCGGATCTCCCCGCAATGCGTAGGAAACCGCCGCGCGCGAAACTCCGGCCTCACGGGCGATGTGTCCGAGGGTGATACGTCGATGAGGAAGGGCAGGCACGGGTCGGGTTCGGGCTGAAAGGAAACGGAGGAATGCACGGGTTGCCGGAAATCGGGCGATCCGGGCATTCCGGGCGGATGATTCTTAACGATTCAGAAACACCCCCGTTGCCCGGATGTCACGACCGAAGTTGAGTAACGGCCATTCCCCATGCCATGAAGACACTCATTTCCCCGCCACGCCTTTCTCTCCGGTCCGATACCATCCGGCGCGCTCCGGCCGCGTTTACCCTGATCGAACTGCTGACTGTCATCGCGATCATTGGCATTCTCGCCGCGATCATCATTCCCACCGTCGGAAAAGTCCGCGAGACGGCCCGTCGGGCCCAATGCGTTTCCAATCTCCGCCAGATCACGCTCGCAACCCTCGCCTACGGTAACGACAACCGGGGCCGCCCTCCTTATCCCAACAAGGATTCCGCCAACCGGCCCTCTTTCCAGGAATATCCGCATCAGTACAAATCCGCCTGTTTCGACGAGACCTTGCGACCTTGGCTCGGTGATCCTTACGGCGTCATGTATTGCCCCGGTGCGATCACGCAGGATGCCGGCGGGCTTTACGACCCGGTCAGGCGCCGCGCCCAGCCTGTCCCGACCACGTTCAACTTCAGTTATCAGTACTTCAATCGCGCCCAATACGTTCTCGACGCGAAACACGTCACGCTGTTTCACGACCTGAACAACCCGCCGCTCGAATACGCCATCTGGGGTTGCCTTTCGCTTGTCCGCAATGGCGAAGCACTCGGTCACAGCGAACCCCGTATCAACAGCAATCATCTCCGGGGCATGAACGCTGCATGGGCCGATGGCTCGGTGAAATGGATAAAATTCGAGGACATGACCGAATTTGCCAGCGGCTTCTACTGGCCTCGCCCCAAAGGCGAGTAAGCCGCAAGCCGCCCTGCCTGTTTTGCATGCCGCCCGATGTCCGAATCGGGACGCAACCACCACAACACGTCATCACATATCATGAACACCTGCACATCCCGCTCCCTGGCGCTTGTCGCCACGCTCCTCGCCTCGGCCAGTCTCGCGGCCGCCCCCGCCACGACGGCCACACTTGTCGACTACAATTTCAACGCTGATCAGGCCCCCTCGAATATCCTCTCCGGCCTCACCGCAGGCGATGTCACCTGGGGACCTTTTGACGGAGTCGCCCAAAGCAACAACACCTACTGGCGCAGCACGGGGCAGGGCGCCGGCAATTCCGCCAATCTCGCCGTCCGCGTCCTCAGCAATGATACGGCGGCCAAACGCCTGCTCTGGACCGATACCAGCAGCCCCGCCAATGTTTTCAATTTCGGTTCGTATGTGGAATTCACCGTCACGCCCGACGCCGCGCAAAGCATCAATCTCGAAAGTTTCTCCGCCTGGGTTGGCGGTACCAGTGGCGGCTCCACCGTCGACGGATTTTCCGTCAATGCGTTCCTCACCACCAGCCTCACCGGTGACAATTACGCCACCGTGATCGGCCAGTCCGGCTGGATCAGTGTGGACAAGAACACCACCAACAGCGGGCAACTCTCCGTCTCGTTCTCCGACGCGTCGCTGTCCGCCTGGAACTTCACCGGTATCGAAAATTCCGTTACCTTTCGCATCTACCTTGCCGCCAGCACGGCAGGTGTGACTGCCTCGAAATTCCAGTACGCTCGCCTCGACGATATCGTTCTCACCGGCACGGTTTCCGCCATCCCCGAACCCGCAACCACCGCGGTTTTCGGCGCCTCCCTCCTTCTGCTCGGCACCGTTGCCCTCCGTATCCACCAGCACCGGAGCCGCAACTGACCTCCGCCGCGAAACCGCGGTCTCCCGTACTCCGCGATATTCCGGGCGAGGTGCAAGACATCTCGCCCCGTTTGCGCGCCAGACCCATCGTGCCACGCCACACCCGTCCCTCCACCCGATCTTTTTTTCATCCATGATCCGCCGTCTCCACCGTTCTCCGCTCGCTGCTCTCGCCCTCTGCATCCTGCTGCCCCTGGCCGCCTCCCTGTCGTATGCAGCCGCACCTCTCGCCGGCTACAATTTTAACGACAAGGACACTCTCGCTCC
Source organism: Opitutaceae bacterium TAV5 (assembly GCA_000242935.3). Classification (NCBI taxonomy): domain Bacteria; kingdom Pseudomonadati; phylum Verrucomicrobiota; class Opitutia; order Opitutales; family Opitutaceae; species Opitutaceae bacterium TAV5. Next base: position 5,765,475 of record CP007053.1, on the reverse strand, counting down.
CACCTGGACGGGCGCAGGACTCACCGCCAGTCCGGTCACGTGGGGAGACTTCGGTGGAACTCCGCAAGGCAACGGCAGCTATTTCTGGAGCGCCGCAGGCGGGCACCCGTTTCCGAAAGGCAAGGGCAGCGGCAACCTCGCCGTCCGTGTCGCCACGGTGACCAAACCGGTCACCCGCATCCTCCACGGCACCGAGGACGACGCCGTCAAAAACAACACTTTCGCATCCCTTACCCTCACTCCCGACGCAGGCAACAAACTCAATCTCGCCAACCTCACCGCGTTTGTCGCCGGTCTCGGAGCGGACAAGAGCATCGGCCCATTCGCAGCCACTTTCCTGGTGCGCACCAGCCTCGACAACTACCAGACCACCGTCGGCACACCCCTGCGCCTCGAGATTCCCAAAGGCGACTCGCTCACCGGCACACTCGACATCGACCTCTCCGCCCCCGCCTTTCAGGCAATCGACAAACCCGTCACCCTTCGCGTGTATTTTCTCGCCAACATGACCGGCGGAGCCCGCTCCTCCGCAGCCCAGATCCTCCGCCTCGACCAGCTCGTCGTCAACGGCACCGTCACCCGCTAACACACCGTCCTGCTTCGCCATCTCTTCGCCCTGCCCTTACCGACGACCATCATGCGCTCGTGTATCCTGTTTTTCACGCTTCTCGCCTGCATTCAGCCGCCCGTGCGCGGTCGATCTCAACCTGCCGTCCCCGCCTCTTCGCCAGTCGTTCAGGACTGGGATTACCAGACCCTTGCCCGTACCCCCGAAGCCTGGAACGGACTCATCGTCACGTCACCCGATCCCGCCAACATCGCCGACCACACGCCCGACGGCTCTCCCTCGCTCCATGTCGTCACCGGATACGGTATCGATGAACTCCAGTGGCCTTCGCACCTCGTTTACCCCGTCGACGCCAGTCGTCTTTCTCCCGACACCCGCCAGGTTACGGTCCGCTTCTGGATCAAAGGGGAATCCGGCATCAAAATTTCCCTTCGCATCACCAACAGCCGCGCCCGCCCCCTCTCCGCCACCCGCTCCTGGACTCTCGATGGCGACTGGCAACAAATCACCTTCGACGAACCCCTCACCTCCTCGCTCTCCACCGCCGGTTCCTGGCTCTCCGCTCCCCGCCTCATTCTCGAGAAATGCGATGCCGGCCAGCACATCCTGGTCGGCCCTCTCACTGCCACCTTCATTCCCTCGCCTCCACTCTCCACACCGGCAGCCGCGCCTGCCGCCCCGGTCGCCGCTTCCCGATCGGCTGCCTGGCTCCCGCTCGATACTTCCGACCTCTACGTGCGCGCCGGCACCGCACTCGACTACACCCCCTTCGCCGGCACCGCTCCCGCCGGCGCTTACGGACGTGTCATCGTCAACCGGCGCGGCGAACTCGCCTTTGCCAGCCAACCCGACATCCCCGTCCGTTTCCTCTCCGTCCAGTGGATGCCCCCGCGCTACGAGTTCCCCAACCTCACCGATGAACAGATCGCCGCTTTTGCCGACGCCATCGCCCGCCAAGGCTACAACATGGTTCGCTTTCACTTCCTGGACAATTTCATCAACGCCAACAACAAGGCCGCCGCCCTCAAAAAACCGCCCTCCCGCTACGTCCTCCCCGAAAACCCCGACGAAATCCGCTGGGATCCCAAAGCGCTCGACCGGACCCACCGCTTTTTCGCCGAACTCAAAAAGCGCGGCATCTACTGGAATCTGGACTTCATGACATCCTTCGTCGGCTACACCAACGGGGCCGTCCTCCAGCAAACCGGTGCCGTCACCCGGAATCCCTTCAACACCAAGGTTCAGCTCTACGTAAACGCCAACTTCCGCGCCAACTGGCGCGCCGCCGTCACCCGCCTCCTCAACGATATCAACCCTTACACCGGGCTCTCGCTCAAGGACGATCCCGCGCTCGCCCTCGCCTCCTGCCTCAACGAGCAGGAAATACTCATCCCCCATCGCAAATACGGCCGTGAGCTCGACCCGGCCTGGCACAAGTACCTGAAAAACAAATACACAACCTATACCGCCCTCCACGCCGCCTGGGACGGCCAATGTGGCGACACCCCGCTCCCGCCCCCACCCGCCGACGATTCCGCTTCCCGGGACGCCTTCACACTCGTTCCCTCCATCAACGAAATCGCCCTTACCGACACCCCCGCCGGCCGCGACATGGCCCGCGCCTGCGGCGAGATGGAATCCGAAGTTTCCCTGTTCTACCTGAACACGCTTCGCGAACTCGGTTTCACCGGCCTTGTATCCAACTGGAACATGCGCACCCGCATCGGCACCGTGCCCGCCCGCTCCCTTTTCCCGGTCATCACAATGAATGCCTACCATGCGCATCCTCAATTCGGCACGCGCACCAAAGCGGATCAACGCAGCGCCCTCGCCGCCGGTGGCAACAGTTTCAAGGGCCAGGCCCTGGCCCGCCTCCTCGACCGCCCTTTTGCCAACACCGAATACGGGCTCGTTTTCTGGAATCCCTGGCGACACGAGCAGGGTCTCCTCTACGGTGCCGGCGCCGCCCTCCAGGGCTGGAGCGCGCTCACCTGCCACGCCGAGCCTGTCGTGCAAACCGGCTCCCCCCTTCTTTGGTTCCATGCCGGCGACGATCCCGTCATCCGCGCCTCCGAAACCGTCGCTGCCTACGCCTTCCGTCGCGGCGATATCGCCCCCTCTCCCCACACCATCGAAATCCCGCTCACCGACGATTTCATTTACAACGGAGGCCGCGCTCTCGGCGCGATCGATGACGAACTCTCCCGCCTCTGGGCTCTCTGCCGGGTCGGCATCACTTACGGCCAAAAACGCCACGACTACCCCAAAGACCTCTCCGTATCCCCCGACAAGACCTCCTCCATCAGCGGCAGCCAGATGTTTTCCACCGTCGCCGATTCCACCAGCACCGCCCGCCTCGCCGCCATCGCCCGACAGCTCCGCAACCGGAAAATCCTCACGCCTGACAACGTCACCGATCCCGCCAGCGGTATCCTGCAAAGCGATACTCGCCAGGTCACGCTCGACACCTCCCCCTCCGCCCGCGGCGAGCTCCATGTCCGCTCCCCCCGCCTCGAAGGCTCCGTCCTCAAAACCGGTCACCCGCAAAAGCTCGACGCGCTCACCATCGACCGCTGCACGACGCCTGCTTCCGTGACCCTTCTCTCGATCGACCCTGACACGACAAGAAACCTCCGCACCGCCCGCCGCCTCCTTCTCGTTTTCTCGACCGACGCCCGCAACTCCGACATGAAGTTCGCCAACGCCACCGAAGACACCCTTGTCGACCTCGGCACCCTCCCCGTCCTCGTGCGCACCGGCCAACTCGGGATCACCCTCGACCGCGCCACTGCCGTCAGGCCCCGGGCCTGGGCCCTCAACCTCAACGGCACCCGCGCCGCGGAGATTCCCGTCGACATCGGAACCTTCCCCGCCGGAGCCCGCCTCACGCTCGCCATCGACACAGCCAACCCCACGTCCGCCGGGCCGACTCCCTTCTACGAAATCGAATTCCCGCAAACACCGGAAAACTGACCAACCGTGCGCCTCGGCATCCAGTACTATCGCCCCCCTTTCCCGACTGCTCCCCGTTGGGCCGACGACCTCCGCCGCATCCGCGACGCCGGGATCGACACCCTCCAGCTCTGGGTCACATGGGCCTGGGTCGAAAGCACCCCTGGCACCTTCAACTACGACGATTACGACCGCATCGTCGACCTCGCCGGCCGCAACGACCTCGACCTCATCCTCAGTACCATCGCCGAAATCCAGCCGCACTGGATACACCGCGAAGTGCCCGGCAGCGAAATGATCGACCACCGCGGCCATCGCGTCATTTCCTCTCTCCGCAACGAATGCCACTTCGGCCTCACCCCCGGCGGTTGCACCGGAAACCCCGCCGTATGGGAGCGTATGGCCGCCTTCCTCGAAACCACCGTCAATCGCTACCGCACCCGGCCCCGCCTCGCCGGCTGGGATGCATGGAACGAACTCCGCTGGCACGAACAATCCGACGGCCTCGTCTGCTTTTGTCCCCACTGTATTCGCGAATTCCATGCCTGGCTCGACGCCCGCCACGGCGGACTCGACGGTCTCAACCGCGCCTGGCAGCGCCGCTATTCCGCCTGGGATGAAGTCCGGCCCGGCAAGCTCCCCGACCGCACCTTCACCGAGATGATCGCCTGGCAGCGCTTCATCACCTGGAAAGCCAACCGCCACGGACGCCGGCGTTACGACCTCATCAAAAGCCTCGACCCCGCCCGTCCCGTCACCGTCCACGCCGGCTCCCCTTCGCCCCTCACTGCCGGCTGGAGCGAAGGTTCCTATGCCATCGACCGCGGCAACGACTGGCACTACGCCGACGACCTCGACGGAGTCGGCTGCTCCAGTTTCCCGCGCCTGCGCAGCGACATGGACGACGCCACCTTCAGCGCGCGTGTCGCCTACGCCCGCTCCGCTGCGACCGGAGGCAAAAACGGCCCCAAAAAACTCTGGCTCAGTGAAGTCCAGGGCGGTCGCGGCTCTTTCGGCTTTACCCTCTTCAAAACCGTCACCGCTCCCGAACAACAACGGTGGATCTGGCGCGGCCTCGCCGGTGGCGCCGACACGCTCCTTTTCTGGTGCTGGCGCGACGAAGTCTTCGGACGCGAATCCTCCGGTTTCGGCCTCGCCGGCCGCGATGGTCAGGCCGACGCCCGCATCGCCGCCATGCGCCGCACAGCCGGAATCTTCCGTAAACACCGCGATCTCCTCGCCGCCTGCCAGCCCGCGCCCGCTGACGTCGGTGTCCTTTTCAGCCCTTCCAGTTACTACCTCCACTGGTCGCTCGAAGGCACCGCCGGCACGCCTCGCAAGGCCATCGAAGGTTACTGCCTTGCCCTCACGTGCCGCTCCATTCCTTACGTTGTCGTCGAGGAAGAACACCTCCATCTCCTCCGTGATCTCCGCGTTCTCTTTCTTCCCCGCGTCATCGTCGCCGACCGGAAACTCGAAGACGCCCTTGCCGATTTCGTCCTCCGTGGCGGCACCCTGGTTTGCGAATCCGAATGCGCCGCCTTCACGCCGGAAGGCATTTATCGTGAACCCGAAGAGCGGTTCTTCGCCCGCCCGGGACTCCTCCCCGGCGGCGAGATCGGCCGTCGCGACCTGCCTTCCGACAACGCCGACCTCGCCTGCGACGGGCTCTCGTTGATGCCGCGTCAGTGGTTGACGCCCTGGGCGGATTTCCCCGGCAAGGTTCTGGCTCCGCATGCGGACGGCGTTCTCGTCGGCATTGCTCCCGCAGGAGAACGGGGCGGGCGTATCCTCCATATCGGTACCTACCTCGGCGATGCCTATGCCGATCATCGCTATCCGGATTTCGAAGCCTTTGTCGCCCGCTGCGCCGACGCCGCGCCACTTCCCGTCCGTCCGCTCACCGAACCGGAAGCCGAGTGGTTTATCCGGATCGCCGGCTCCGGAGCCAGCCGCCTCGCCTTCGTTTTTTTCCCTCCCGGCATCGCCTCCGCCCGGTTCGAAATCGCTCCGGACTTTTCCACGAACCCCGCCGCGCAACTCACGGAACTCATCACCGGAGTACCCTGCACATCCGAGCCTGGCCATCCTCGCCGGTTACGCCTGGACGCCGGGGAATGGGGAATCGCCGTTTTGGCCTCTGTATCCGATTAATTTTCGTTCTTAAAAATGAGTTTTTAGAAAAAAACACAAATAACCTCATTTTTATATTGAAAACCTCATTTCTTGCCGACTTTATCTGTCGGCATGACCCCTGTGGCCTCGAAGAAAGTCCGTAACATCCATGCCGACCTCCGCGAGCGGGTGCTGGCGTGCGAATGGCAGCAGGGCGAAACGCTTCCGACCGAACTCGAACTCGCCGAGCGTTTCGGATGCAGCCCCAACACCATTGCCAAGGCCATGGCGCTGCTCGCGCACGAGGGTCTCGTCGAGCGCCGGGCGCGCGCCGGCACCCGCATCCTGCGCAATACACCCGCCACCGAACCTGCTTCCTCTCATACAGGCGAGGGAGGCGTGGAGCTCGATGCTTTCGCGTTCATCTACCCGAGCGAGCAGCACGAAGGCATCCGGCGGGCGGTACAGGGATTTCAGGCCGCCGCCCATGAACGGGAGCGGCGGGCTGTGATGCTGACAACCGGCTCCGACTACCGGAAGGAAGCGGAGTACGTCAGCCGACTTTCCGAGTTTCATGTGCGCGGAGCGGTTCTCTATCCCAACGTGCGCGTGCCGGGTGACCTGGCGGCGTTGTCGCATCTGCTCGTGTCGGCCAGGTTTCCCATCGTGCTCTCCTCGGTGAACCTGTTGGGGATGGGCTGCCCGGCGGTGACGGTGGATGCATTTCACGCCGGCTACACCATGACCCGCCATCTGCTGAAACAGGGGCTGCGCGAGATCGGTTTCTTCTCCAATCGCGCCGGCAGCGTGTCGATGCGCGATCGCTATATGGGATACCGCCAGGCGATGGAGGAGGCGGGACTGCCCATGCCGACGGAGCGGGTGTTTCTGGAACCCGTGATGAATCCCGACTATGCGGATCCGCTGCGCGAGCCCACGGAACTGGCGCGGGGCTATCTCGCTCAGGCACGCGGTGTCGAGGGCGTGGTGTGCAACACCGATTTTCTTGCCCTGGGCCTGCTCCGGGCCGCCCGCGAAATTGGCATCCGGGTTCCGCATGATCTACGAGTGACGGGCATCGATGACTATGCGCTGGCGAGCCAAGGCGACATCGGCCTGACCACCTACCGCGTGCCTGATGAACTGATCGGGCGCCGGGCTTTCGAGGTGCTCGAGGAACGGGTCCGGAATCCCCGCGGACCCATCCCCGAGATACAGTTGCGCGGCGAGATCGTGGTGCGCGAGAGCGCGTGACAACTCCCGCGCCCCCCCCCGCTCCAAACTCTCACTCCACTCCCTGCCCACATCACACCGCCAATCCCCGCTCTTCACTGTCCCCGTTCCATCAGCGCCACCGAATGAGTGAATCCGGCCCGGTTCTCTCAATCCGTGCCGCCACCGCGAAACTCAACCCGATCCCTTTACCGGCGTTGAAGTCGTGTCTCCTCGTGCTGCCTGAAACGACCCACTCCTGACCAAGTTTAAAAACCCATCACCTGAAACCTGCCATGAAAACCAAAAACAATCTGCACATATATCCGTATATTGTTGGCGTGTTTGCCATCCTCGCCGGTGCACTTCTCCCCATTGCGGTCCGAGCCCAGACATGGATCGGCGGAGGAGGCGCTGATAACAATTGGTCAACTGCAGCCAACTGGGACAGCGCCCCCGTTTTTGCGGACAATCCCACGCTTACGCTCACCGGAACGACTAATTACACCTCCAACGCCAACGCAGCTGTCACGCTCACCCGGCTCAACTTCAACCCTGCAGGCGGCAACGCTACGCTCACAGGCGAGGAACTCACCTTCAAGGCCGGTTCCGGCGGCACCACCCCTCTCATCTTTATCGGTCCGGGCACGGCGGGCGGCAATGTGACCATCAAAAACAACATCAAGCTCCTCGGCACCGGGGCCATTCAGGCCAGCACCCGGAATCTCATATTGGACGGCGACATCACGCTCACCACCGGCCAGGTACAATTCAACGCCAACGCCTCAAAAACCATCACGATCAACGGAGAGATCTCTGGCACCACCAGCACTCTCGCCTTTACCGGGCATACCAATGGTACCGGAAGAATTTACCTCAATACGAACAACACCTACACGGGTTCCACCGCGATCTGGACAGGCGGGGTCGTCCTCGCAGTCGATGCGCTGAATACGGGCGGCGCGTTCGGTGCAAACACATCCGCAGTGGCGTTAGGCGCCTCCTCCGGCGCGACTTTTACCCCCTCGCTCCTGACCGGCGCCCAGGTGACGGTTGGCCGCGACATCCGCGTCGTAACCAACACCACCGGGACGACCACCTCGACCATTGGCGGCGAAAGCGCCCACGTTTCCACATTTTCCGGCAACATCACACTCGGCTCTGACAACGCCGCCGCCGCCGCTCTCCGGCTCACCGCCGCCGCCAACGGACGCGTCAACATCACCGGCAACCTCCTCCGCGCCACCGGAGCCGCGAGCAACGCCGACGCCATCACCAAAGTCGGAGCTGGCATCGTTGCCATTGAAGGCGACGGCAACACCTATATGGGTGCCACCACCCTCACTGAGGGCACCCTGCTCGTGAACGGTAATCTTTCCACCATTACGGGAGATGCCGCCGCAGTCACCGCCAGCGTCGGCACCACTCTCGGCGGCATCGGCACCATCGGACGCAACGTCAAAATCCTTGACGGTGCCTCCCTTGAAATCGGCGACAACCACATCGCCGAGACCCCCGTCACCGGTTCGCTTACCATCATCGGCAATCTCGATCTCGCCGACACGACCACCGTCAAGTTTGACCTCGGCGCGACCCGGACCGCAAGCGACCGGCTGATCGTCGAAGGCGGCGTCACCTTCGGCGGGACTGTCACCTTCGACCTGTCCGCGCTGTCCGGTCTCGGCGGCTCCGGCTACACGCTCCTCAGCGCCACTGGCGGATTCATCGGAAATACCGGCAGCATCGTCTTCACCGGCTACGATTTCACCAACGACTACCAGTTGGTCATCGGAACCAACAGCATCAGTCTCGTTTCGACCGCCATTCCCGAACCCCGCACCACGGCCCTTCTCATTGGCGGCGTGTTCTTTGGCATCATCGTCGCACTCCGTCTACGCCGGAACCGTCAGGCTTGAATAGCGAATCCCCTCCCCCGCCCCAGTCATTCCAATGAAACCCTCCATCCTCCTTACCTCTGTCCTTGTTTTTACCTCCGCCGCGCCGGTCGCTCTTCTGGCTGCAAGCACGCCGTTTTTCGGCACCACTTTTGCCACCACCACGGCAAAGCCGCTCAATGGCACCGGTCCCGATCAACCCGCCGACTCTGCGGGCGCGTGGATCGCCTCACCCAACCTGGAACTCCATTCGGAAGACGGGCGCGGTTTTGTTTCGGTCAAGAACGCCGGCTCGTTCATTGGCAAAGTGGCTCTTCCTTCCGACACGACTCCGGCGACCATCGTCGTCGAAGCTGCACTCAAGGCTGTGTCCGCCACCGGCAGCCAGTGCTGGGTTGGCCTCGGCTTGGGCAATCCTCCCACCGACAAAGTCAACAGCACCTGGTCCCAGGGCGGCCTGTTGCTCCTGCTCAATACGAAAGGCGAAATCGAGTGCCACCTCAGTGGAGCCAAACTCATTCTCCTCAAACGCGTGCGCGTGCCCGGCTATGATCCTGAAAAACCGACTACGCTGCGTTTGTCCTACAATGCCGCGCAGCAAACCCTCAGCGCCTCCGCCAATGAAACGGTCGTGGTTTCCGAGTACGAGCTGGCCAATCACGATTTTACACCTGACGCGAAATTCGCCGGCATCTCCGGATACGGCCAGAAGCCTGGCACGGATCTCGTGAACTCCTTCAAGATCGAAATCCAACGTTGAGCGCCCAAAGCGCCCACATCGTTTCCATCTTTCTCCGTCTTTTCCCCCTGCTCCACATGTCGTTCTCCGTATTCACTCCGTCCGGGAACTTCGGACTCTGTCGTCCGCTTTTTCGCCGGTACCCCGGCTGGTCGTTCGCCGTCGCCAGTTCTTTTTCCATCGGCCTCCTCGCCGCTTCGACCCTGGCGGCGACTGTGGAACCTTACACGCCCGAGCCTCACGGCGGGATCGGCGCGCTTGTCGGGCAATCCACCACGCCTCTCTTCGCCGCTGATTTTTCTCAACCCGCCGCAGTGTGGACCTCTCTTGCCGTTGCTCCCGCCGGCAACGCCAACACCTCCACTTCGCCCACGCGCCGCGGTGTCGGCCGGCTTCCGGCCGGCTGGCTCGACCTCACGACCGATGCCAAGGCCGAGGTCCGCTACAGCCGCTTCGTCGATGACGGACTGCCCATGCTGCACATGGTGGCTGAACACGCCGGTTCGGCCAACGCAGCCGCGGCCACGGGCGTCGATTTGGGCGAAATCCCCTCCGGCTCGATCGTCAAGATTTCGCTCACCCTGCGCAGCCCCACGCGCACCCCGGCCCGCCTCCTCATCGTATCCGCCGACGGCGCCACCGCATCCGCGCCGCTTGCCCTCGACCTCAAAAATCCCGTCTGGCAGCAGGCCGTCAAAGGTGAGAGCGGCTGGCAAACGCTCGACTGCAACTGGCAATCTCCTGCATCCCTCGCCGGAGCCCGTCTCGCCCTCGTGCTCGAACGCCCCGGCACGCTCGATGTGAGTGCGCTCACCGTCGAAACGATCCGCATCGGCCACCTCCAAAAACTCCTCGAGACCGATCCCGCTTTTTCCGCCCTCCGCTCACAGCCCAACGCCCTTCACCACACCCGTTTCCCGCTCGGTCTGCCTACCGGCTGGACCTATGGCCCCGGCGTCGCCGACGGCGAGGACATGACGGTCGAAGCCGATCCCGCCACTCCCGGCCCCTCCGGCGCGCCTTCGCTCAAAATCGTCACCGCTCCCGACCTCACCGCCGAAGCCGCCCTCTTCGGTGAACATTTTGTCCTCGTCCGCTTCTGGCTCCGCCATGCCGCCTCGCTGTCCATCAAAGGGCGCGCCACCGGCACAATCAAAATCGTCTCCGGCTTCGACAGGCTCGCCGAACAAAAATTCACGATTGCCGACGCCGACGGCTGGAAGCGCCTCGCGCTTGATTTCAAACCGCGCGCTCTCACCGACGAGTATTTCCTGCAAATCTCGCTCCTCGGCGAAGCCTGGATCGATGGCCTGCGCGTGACGCCCACCGACACCGCCAGCGCCCGCGACTACGCCGCGCCCGCCCCCGTTGAAATCGCGCTCGCCAGTCCCTCGCCCGCTCGCGTCGTGTTTGCCGACGATCCGCCCGACGCCCCCGCCCGCCAGATCCGCTGGAGCGTCCTCACCGGCCCCGCCGCCCTGCCCGCCGGTGCCGTGCTCCGCGCCAAGGCCGTCAACCTCTACCAACAACAAATCCGCCTCCCCGACACGCCGCTTCCCGCCGGCATTTCTCTCCACCAAGGCACATGGACTCTCCCTGCGTTTCCCTCAAAACCCTTCGGCGCACACCGCATCGAAGCCTGGGTGGAAGACTCCGCCACCGGCGCGCGCGTTGGCGCACCCGACGAAATCGTCCTCCACCAACTCCCCCGTCCACGGGCCTGGGGTCGCGCCGCGCCCGATTCTCCCTTTGGCACGCACGTCTATCCCTCGCGCCGCCACCTCGAAATGGCCAAGGCAGCCGGCGTCAACTGGGCCCGCCTCCACGACGGAGGCACCGTCACCTTCACCGGCTGGTATTTTGCCGAGAAGGAACGCGGCCGGTGGACCTTTTACGATCGCCCCATCCAGCGTTACCTTGACCACCACATCATGATTCTCGGCCAACTGGGCACCGCGCCCGGCTGGGCCAGCGCCCTCCAACGCATCGGCCCCCGCTCCTGGACCGACCGCTACTATCAGCCCGAAGATCTCGACGCCTGGCAAAACTACGTCCGCGTCATCACCGCCCACCATCGCGACAGCATTCGTGCCTGGGAAATCTGGAACGAACCCTGGCTCTCCGGCTTCTGGAAAAAAGGCGTGCGCACCGATCCCGCAGGACGCTCCGCCAACGACGCGGGTGACACCGCGCCCGAAGATTTCGCAAGACTCACGCGACTCACCGTTGCCGCCGTCCACGACACCGATCCCGCGCTCACTCTCGTCGGCCTCAACACCACTGCCGGCAGCCACAGCACCAAGGGACGCAACTTCGCCGGCGACGACTGGACGCGCCGCTACACCGCCGCCGGAGGGATGAAAGACGTCTCCGTGGCCAGCTACCACCAATACGCCTACGAAAACGCCGGTTATCCCGACGACAGCATCGAACGTGGCTTCAAGACCGCCGTCGGCCCGATCAGTGACGCCGCCACGGGCCGCCCCGCGATTCCCGTTTGGATGACCGAAGGCTCCGTCGTTCAAGGCCACACCGGTTACGGGTTTTATTACCAGACGCTCCCCCTCGCGCCCGCCGCCGAGGAACGCGGGGAAGCCGCCTCCGACCGCCTCTTGCGCTACGTAACGACCCTCCTGGCCGCCGGCGATTCCAAAGTGTTTTTGTATGCGATGCACAAGCACGGCCGCCTCGACAACGGCAACAAATACCGCGTGCTGCTCGGCGAGGACGGCTACCTGCACCCGACCGCCGTCGCCCACGCCGCGCTCGCCTGGCGCGTGGAGGGGAAAACCTTCCGGCGTATCGTGGAGCTCACGCCCGATACCCGCGCGTATGTGTTTTCCAACGATAAAGAATGGACGGCGGTGCTCATTCCTCGTCCTGGTCCTGGCAAGGGCAATACCAGCCCTTTGCCCTCCACGATTTCACTTCGCGCTTCCGGCGCGCTTGAAATCGCAGATTTGTTTGGCAACCCGGTCGCGCCCGGTTCACCCGCGACCGACCGCGTGTTTTTCGCCAGTGGCAGCGGAGCGTTTACGGACGCCTCCCTGTCGCTGCTGAAACCCTGATCCCTGCGCAGTATCCTTCCCCCCACCATCACATGGAATCCACGCATTCAACCCCGATACGTATTCGATTTTTAGTCACGAGAGGCTTCACATTGATCGAGCTTTTGACGGTCATTGCCATCATTGGCATTCTGGCCGCGATCATACTTCCGACCGTCGCGCTTGTCCGTTCCTCGGCTCGCGCTGCTCAGTGCAAGTCCAACCTCCGCCAAATCGGTGTCGCGGCCATGATGTATTCGACCGAGAACAAGGATGTCATCCTTCCTTACGCCTACGATGCGGAGCAGTCGTTGGCTCCTTTGCACAGGAAAAACTGGCCCGGATTGCTATTGTCCTACATGGGGGGACGGACATTGGGAAACGATCCGATTTCCAGTTACGACGAGATGCCGGCATACAAATGTCCGGACATCAAAGAGAGCGTCTTTGGATACGGACACAACGTCACCTACCTGTGCAAGATCAGCGGAGGCACGGTGACACAGCGTTACAGCATGTCGATGGCCGGGGCTCCGTCGCGTACCGTGCTCATTGTCGATTCGGGAAAGGGGAGCGGCAACCCTTCGCAGGAGTGGCGCCCTTATGTGAGACCGGGAGGGAAAAATGGCGTTGGTTATGGCGGCAACGATTTCGTGCCCAAATTCCGTCACCGGGGCGACACCTGCAACGCGGTATTTCTGGACGCCCATGTGGCAGCCTTCAAGGAGTCGGATACAGCCTTTTCCAGCACGCAGCAGCAGAATGGTCATGCCAATGAGCACAAACTGTGGAAACTCGCCCCAGGAAACCAACAACCGAACAAAGCGCCGGGCGAATCCTGATTCCTCTTCTGCTCCCCGTTTCCCCAAAATGGTGATTTCACTCCTTTTTCGCCGTGCCTGTCTGCTTGTCTGCTGCGCCGTCTCCCTGTGCGCTGGCTATACTCGCGCTGATATGTCAGCCACACACGATCCGGACGAGGTCGTCCGGAGCCAGCGCGAGGTGCTCGACTCACCTGTCGCCAAAAGTGCACCCAATGCCTGGCGCATCCTTTTTATCGGCGACAGCATCACACGGCATGGTATCAAACCGGAACTCGGCTGGAATCACGTGGCCGGCATGGCGGCTTCGCAGGCGGAAAAGGACTATGTCCATCTGCTTGCCGAACGTATCCGCAAAACAATGCCTGACCGTGTGGTGGAAATCTATTATGACTCGCAAGCGCGGCGGCGTCCTCTCCCGCCTGACGCCGGTCAGAATCTGCGCAGCGCCACGGTGGCCGGCAAACTGTATCAGGCCGAAGGCATGAAAGCCTTTCGGCCCCATCTTGTCGTGATTCAGCTTGGCGAACACGATCGTGAATCTGTGGGTGAGGCCGAGCTCCGCAAAACGTACGCGCAACTCATCGAGTCTTTCAGCGATCTTCGTGATCCGCAGCCGCTGGTGATCTGCACGGGCGTCTGGGTCCCTGGCAACCCTGCCAAAGGATGGAACAGCTACGAAGGCTCCGGCTGGAGTGCGACCATCGAGCGTGTTTTTCAGGAAGTTTGCACAGACAAGAACGTCCCTTTCGCCAGCGTACGCGACTACGCGCTCGACCCGACGTGTCGCGGCTGGGGTGAACACAAGGGCGTGAAGTGGCATCCGAATGACAAGGGGATGGAAGGCTACGCCACCGTGTTGTTCCGGGCATTTCAGGAGGCCCGGGCGAGAAGATCGCGATAAATGAAATTCCGGGTCGCTGCGCTGACATCACAAGCCACACCAAGCGCCAGACCAAGCGACCTGGCACCCGTCAGCGGACGGTCTTTGGTGAGCATTACGATCGGTACGCTCGCATCTGTGGCGCGATTGTAAATCTTCCACCCTACGCGCCGCACCATCGACGACCCGGCATCCAAGGAGGTGAGCCTCTCAGCGGCGCACCGGAATGGCCTGGCTCGCGAGATAGTCCTTTACCTGCGGCACCGTGAGCGTGCCGAAGTGGAACAGGCTGGCCGCCAGCACGGCGCTGGCGTGGCCGGCATCCAGCACCTCGCTGAAATGCGCCAGCTCCCCTGCCCCGCCGCTGGCGATGACCGGCACCGTCACGGCATCGCTGACCGCTCGCGTAAGCGCCACATCGTAGCCAGCCTTCGTGCCGTCGGCATCCATGCTCGTGAGCAGAATCTCGCCCGCGCCGAGCGCCACGGCCTCGCGGGCCCAGGCGACGGCGTTGAGCTCGGTCGGGTTGCGTCCTCCGTGCGTGAATACACGCCAGGTCTTGCCGTCGGGTTCGCGGCGGGCGTCAATGGCAACGACAATGCACTGCGCGCCGAAACGGCTGGAGGCGTCGGCGATGAGCTGCGGGTTTTTGATCGCCGCCGTGTTGAGCGAGACCTTGTCGGCGCCGCTCTTGAGCATGCGTTCGATATCCTCGACCGTGCGCAGGCCGCCGCCCACCGTCAGCGGCATGAAGCATTGCTCGGCCGTACGGGCGACGACGTCGTGCATGATGTTGCGCTCGTCGCTGGAGGCCGTGATATCGAGAAAGACGAGCTCGTCGGCGCCCTGGGCGTCGTAGGCCTTGGCCGATTCGACGGGATCACCGGCATCGCGGAGTTCCTGGAACTTGATGCCTTTGACGACACGGCCGTCCTTTACGTCGAGACAAGGGATGATTCTGCGAGCGAGCATGGTTCAGTTCAGGGTTTGGCGTTCAGGGTTTGGAGTTTGGAGTTCGGGGTTTGGAGTTCGGGGTTTGGAGCGGACGGGAGTGGCCGGGCCAGAGGGAGACATGGAGGCAGGGGAACGTTTGAATTTCGAACCGGTGAGTTCGGTTCGCCGCAAGTAGGCCATGAGGCCACCAATCATTCGGGTGGTTTCGTCCGCAAGAGCGTAGGTACGGTCAAAGTCTTCCTGCGTGATGTAGCACTCGTCGAGTGCGGTATAGAGTTGGTCCTTCACCTCGCCGACGGAGCCTTTGGAATACGACAGAAACTGGATAAATTCCTTGTTTCCCTCGCGCTCGAAACCCTCGGCAATGTTTGAGGTAACAGACTGGGCCGCCCGTCGAATCTGGTCAACAAGCGCGAAGTCGGCAGCAAAGGGACGTTGCCGCGTGAAACGGTAGATTGCCCGCTTCAACATGCGCCCTGTTTTCCAGCAGTCGAAATCCTCGAAACGTTGGATGGTGGCCATAACCGATAAAAGTTTAGAGTTCGGAGTTTAGCGTTCAAAGTTGTGGCAGACGCCAAGGAACGGTGTCGGCCACATTTGCATAAACTCTAAACTCCGAACCCCAAACCCTAAACTTCAGCAGATCGACGGTATCAGCCGTCGATCTGCGCCACGTCCGGCTCGAAGTTTACGGCAAAACGGTAAACGTTGCCGGGGCGCATGATGAGCGGGTGGTCGCGCAGCAGGGTCTGGATGTAGTGGATCTTGCCGTAGTTGGTCCGGTAGTGCGGATCGAGATTGACGACCTCGGTTTCCAGCCAGTGGCCCTGGAAGTCGTCTTTTTGTACGGTGCAGCGGTGGCCTTCGGGACCGAGGGCGAGCGAGCCGGCCATGCGGTACTTCGAATGCGGCGCGGCGATGAAGAGCTGGTAGCGGAACTTGTCGAGCTGGACCTGCTGTTTCACCGTGTAGATGAATTCGCAACTGATGTTGGGTCCGCTGAAGTTCCACTGGACTTTCACGCTGCCGAGGCCCTTGACGATCTCTTCCTTTATGTTGATGAGCTCGGGCTGTTCGTAGCGGAAATAGAAGCTGTTGCGGAGGCCGAGGCCGGTGACGCAGTTTTTGCCGTAGAAGGCGGGGATCGTCACATTGTCGCCGAAGGTGAGCTCGGGCAGGAGCACCGGGGCGTAGATGTTGTTGGGCCAGTCGAAAATGCCCGGACAATGCGGGAAAGGCAGCGAGTCGGCCGTGAGATGGGTGCCGGAACTGATGAGCGGAATCTGCGTGTGCAGGCCGCTGCCGGCATCGCGATAGAGGAAGAGCCCCTGCTCCTTGCGGCTGGACTTGTCGAAGATGATGAAGCGGCCGACGGTGCGCGGCGCCTCGGTCTTGCCCGTCGGGATGGCGGGCAGGTGCACGGTCTTGGCGAGGCGGGCCCACTGACAAAGGTAACGCGCGGCGTCGAAGTTGGCCATGCGCGTGGTGTGATTGTCGTAGGCGGTGCGCTCACCGTCGCGCAAGTCGAGGAAGCCGTGCTCCTGGTCGAGGTAGGTCTGGTAGAAAAAGACGAAGAGGCGGCGCAGGATGTCGAAATACTTCGGCTTGTCGGTATCGGGAATCCAGCCGTCGCGCAGGCCCTGGAGGATGAGGCTGATGAGATGCGTCTGGCCATAGGCGCCGGCAGCGCGGCCGAAAGCCCAGCCGAGTCCGTCGGAGCGGACGAGGTCGGGGATCATCTTGAGGTATTTTTCCGCGTAGGTGCGCAGCGTGGGGAGCTTGCGGTCGCGCACACCGCTGTTGGCGTGGAGCTGGAGCGCGGAGCGGATGAAGACGAAGGCGAGGACGCCGTAGAGATTGAAGTTGCCGCCGAAGCCTTCGGTGGAGTCGTCGAAAAAACCGCTGGAGCTGGTCTGGTTGATGCGGTCGACCATGCGCTCGATGAGGCGCGAGGTTTCGTCCTTCTTGGAAAGGCCGAACGAGTAGCGGGCCACGGCCTTGGCGATGTTGAAGGCCTGCCAGTGGTTGTCGTAGTCGCTGCGGTGCAGGAGCTGCTTGTCGATCCGCTGCTGGGTCTCCTCGACGAGGCGCTCCCAGACGGGGTTGCGCTCCTTGGAGGGGCCGAAGCAGAGGAGGCCGAGCGAGGCGTAGGCGAGGCCGTTTTCCGCGGCAGGCTCGGTGAACATCTGCGCGGTGACGCAACGGGCGGTAAGGTCGATCAGGTCGTAACCCTTGAGCGTGGTCTCGCCGGTGGCGCGATAAAAATCGCCGAGGGCGTAGGCAACATGGCCGGGTTCATCGGGGCGGGGCAATTCACCTTGGGCGGGAAGGATGCTGCCATCGGGCTGGATGGCATCAAGATTGTGGCCGAGCATGGAGCGGGCCATGTCGAGACATTGCTCGGAAAAGCTATGCATAGAGGAGGTTTGAAGGAGCGTGCTGGTCGGTGCGGCCCTGCGATGAAATGTGCCGGGACGAATAGTAAAGGTGGATTTTTTCAGGTTTCACGCGGGAGGCGCAAGGGCGAATTCCCCATTTTGCGGGGAAAATGGGGAATTCGCCCGCCCGGCGGAGTTCAGGGTTCAGAATTCAGGGTTCGGGGTTCAGGATGGCCGGAGGCGAAACCGGGAGGGAGTGGCGGCGTGGTTGCCTGGTCGCCAAACTCCGAATTCTGAACTCCGAACCCTGAACTCCCGACCCCCCGCCGACGCAGGGCGTCAGCGGGCGATGAGTTTCAGGAATTCGTCGTTGTTTTTTGTTTTCGAGAGGCGGGCGATCATCGTCTCGGTGGCCTCCTCGATGCGCTGCGAGACGAGGGCGCGGCGGAAGAAATGGATGCCGTCGAGTTTCTGCGGGTCGATGAGGAGCTCTTCCTTGCGGGTGCCGGAGGCGGCGACGTTCATCGCGGGCCAGAGGCGCATCTCGGCGCACTTGCGGTCGAGCACGAGCTCCATGTTGCCGGTTCCCTTGAACTCCTGGAAAATCACGTCGTCCATGCGGCTGCCGGTCTCGACGAGAATGGAGGCGACGATGGTGAGCGAGCCGGCTTCCTCGGTGCGGCGGGCGGAGGCGAAAAGCTGGCGGGGCTTTTCGAGGGCGCGCACGTCAAGACCGCCGGTGCCGGTGCGGCCGGAGTTGCGCTGGGTGTTGTGCGCCCGGGCGAGACGGGTGAGCGAATCCAGGAAAAGGACGACATCCTTGCCGGCCTCGACGAGGCGGCGGGCGCGCTCGATGCAGAGATCGGCGATGCGGAGGTGGCTTTCGACGTTTTCGTCGTTGGACGAGGCCCAGACTTCGGCGGGCACGCTGCGCTTGAAATCGGTGACTTCCTCGGGGCGCTCGTCCACGAGGAGGATCATGACGTGACACTCGGGGTGGTTTTCCAGCACGCCCAGCGCCATGTCGCGCAGGAGCGTGGTCTTGCCGGTGCGGGGCGGAGCGACGATCAGACCGCGGGTGCCCTTGCCGACGGGGCAGAACAGGTCGACGGCCCGGGTGGTGAGGCGGCCGTCCTTCGTCTCCAGCTTGAGCTGTTCGTCGGGAGAAACGGTCGTGAGCTGGGTAAATTCGATCTTCGCGCGGCGCTCCTCGATGGTGAGCCCGTCGACGGATTCGATGAATTTCATCTTGGGGTTCGGGAAACGTCCCTCGGCCGGAAACGCGGTGCCGGTGATGAAGGAGCCCTGCTTGAGCTTGAAGCGGCGGATGAGCTCCTTGGGGACAAAGGCGTCGGTCGGCCGGCGTTTGCCGTAGCGGGACAGATCGAGGAGCTGGCCGTTGCCGCCCTTCTGGGTGTCGATGTCGAGAACGCCGCTGACCGGGAAAGTGTTGTCGGGTTTTTCCTCTTTTTCGGGTTTGGGGGCATCGGGAGCCGGGGTGGAAGGGGCAGCCTGTGCGGGGGCACTGGCAGGGGCGACGGGCGCCGGGGAACCCGCGGCGGCATCGGTGGCGACGGCCGGCGGATTGGTCGGGGTTTCTTCAGTTTGCTGGGACATAGGTTGCGTGGACGTGAAAAGTGTTTCTGATAACGATCATTCGGAATGCTTACGGATCTTGACGATGAAAACATCGCTCGGGATAAGGCCTGCGCTCCGGAAAACGCTCACCCGCTTGCGGGCGAGTACACCTTAAACCTCACGACTACCACTTACGTGACCGACCAAACGATTACCTCAGTTTCCCGTGAAAAACGGGTTTTCAAGCCGCTGGCCGACTTTCAACGCCAAGCAAATCTTGGCTCGATGGCCGCCTATAAGAAACTTTACGCGGAGTCTGTCAACTCCCCGGAAAACTTTTGGAAACGGCAGGCCAGCGAACACCTGGTCTGGCGCAAGCCCTTCAGGACCGTGCTTTCGTGGAAGCCCCCGCACGCAAAATGGTTCACCGGCGGCCGCCTCAATGTCTGCGAAAACTGCATCGACAAGCACCTCGGCACGGCGCGCGAAAACAAGGCCGCGCTGATCTTCGAGGGCGAACCGGGCGACGTGCGCACGATCACCTACAAACAGCTCCATTTCCATGTCTGCCGGCTGGCGCACATTTTTGAAAACATGGGTCTGGCTGCCGGCGACCGCGTGGCGATCTACATGCCGATGGTGCCGGAGGCCGTCATTGCCATGCTCGCCTGCGCCCGCGTCGGCGCCGTGCATACCGTCGTTTTCGGCGGTTTCAGCCCCGAAGCGCTGAAAGACCGCATCAACGACTGCAAGGCGAAGATCGTCATCACCGCCGACGGCGGCTGGCGGCGCGGCAAGATCGTCGAGCTCAAGGCCAACGTGGACAAGGCCGTCGAGGATACGCCGAGCGTGCAGACCGTGCTCGTCCTCAAACGCTGCGGCAACCCCGTGACCATGCACAACGGGCGCGACGTGTGGTGGCGCGAGGCCTGGGAAGGCGCGCCCAATTACCACAAGCCGAAGGCGTTCGATTCCGAGCACCCGCTCTTCATCCTCTACACCTCCGGCTCCACCGGAAAGCCGAAGGGCGTGCTCCACACGAGCGCCGGCTATCTGCTCGGCGCGAAGTTGAGCAGCCACTACGTATTCGATCTCAAGGACAACGACCGCTACTTCTGCACCGCCGACATCGGCTGGATCACCGGGCACAGCTACGTCGTCTACGGGCTCCTCTCCAACGGCTCCACGATCTTCCTCTACGAGGGCGCGCCCAACCAGCCCGAGCCCGACCGTTTCTGGCGGATGATCGACCGCCACGGTATCACCATTCTCTATACGGCGCCGACCGCCATCCGCGCCTTCATGCGCTGGGGCGACAACTACGTGCTCCGCAACCGGCTCGACTCGCTGCGCCTGCTCGGCTCCGTCGGCGAGCCGATCAACCCCGAGGCGTGGATGTGGTACCACAAGATGATCGGCAAGGGGCGTTGTCCGATTGTGGATACGTGGTGGCAGACGGAAACCGGCTCGATCATGATCACGCCGCTGCCCGGCGTCACGCCCTCGAAACCCGGCTCGGCCACGCTGCCGTTCTTCGGCGTCGTCCCGCGCGTCGTGGACGAAAAAGGCCACGAGGTGCCGCGCGACGCCGGCGGCAAGCTCGTCATCACCAAACCGTGGCCTTCGATGCTCCGCACGCTCTGGGGCGACGACGAACGCTTCCGCAAGACCTATTTCGGCGACTACGCCGCGCAGGGCTGGTACTTCACCGGCGATGGCGCGCGCCAGGACAAGGACGGCTATTTCTGGATCGTCGGCCGCATCGACGACGTGCTCAACATCTCCGGCCACCGCATCGGCACCGCCGAGGTCGAGAGCGCGCTCGTCTCGCACCCGGCCGTGGCCGAGGCCGCCGCCGTGGGCCGCCCCGACGAGCTCAAGGGCCAGTCGCTCGTCGTGTTCGTCACCCTCAAGACCGGCAACGAGGCGAGCGACGCGCTCAAGGAGACGCTCCGCAATCACGTCGGGAAAGAAATCGGCGCGCTCGCCAAACCCGACCAGGTGCGCTTCGCCGCCGGCCTGCCGAAAACACGTTCCGGAAAAATCATGCGCCGCATCCTGAAAGAGATCGCCGTTGGCGGCGCCGTGAAGGGTGACACCACCACCCTGGAAGACTTCAGCGTCGTGGCCGCCCTGCAAAACGAGGAATAAAGAACCCGGAAGCCAGGCCGGCCGGAGGGGCGAGCCGGATGTCGCCCCTCTTTTTTTCATGATTTTCCATTTGCCAGAAGCCCTCCACCTGCATCAATTCTTGGCAAGTTCACCAACATACCTAACTAAATTCCGAACATGGCCCGTATCTATAACAACATCACCGAGACCATCGGCAACACGCCGCTCGTCCGCCTCAACCGCACCGCCGCCGCTCACGGAGCCGGGGCCGAAATCCTCCTCAAGCTGGAGTTTTTCAACCCGCTGTCCTCGGTGAAAGACCGCATCGGCTTCGCCATGATCGACGAAGCCCTCAAATCCGGTCGCATCAACCAGGACACCGTCCTCATCGAGCCCACCTCCGGCAACACCGGCATCGCGCTGGCTTTCGTCGCCGCCGCCAAGGGCCTGAAACTCATCCTCACGATGCCCGAGACGATGTCGCTCGAACGCCGCAAGCTCCTGAAAGTGCTCGGCGCCAAGCTCGTTCTCACCGAGGGCGCCAAGGGCATGAAGGGTGCCATCGCCAAGGCCGAGGAGCTCAACAAACAAATCCCGAACAGCGTCGTGCTCCAGCAATTCGCCAATCCCGACAACCCGGCCATCCATCGCAAGACGACCGCCGAGGAAATCTGGCGCGACACCGACGGCGAGGTGGACATCGTCGTTTCCGGCATCGGCACCGGCGGCACCATCACCGGCGTGGGCGAAGTGCTCAAGGAGCGCAAGCCCGGCGTGAAACTCGTCGCCGTCGAGCCGGCCGGTTCGCCCGTCCTTTCCGGCGGCAACCCCGGCCCGCACAAGCTGCAAGGCATCGGCGCCGGCTTCATCCCGTCCGTCCTCAACACGAAGATCATCGACGAGATCATCCAGGTGAAGGAAGACGACTCCGGACCGATCTCCAAACAGGTGAGCACGCTCGACGGCATTCCGGTCGGCATTTCGTCCGGCGCCGCCATCTGGGCTGCGCTCCAGCTCGCCAAGCGCCCGGAAAACAAGGGCAAGAAGATCGTCGTGATCGTGCCTTCCGCCGCCGAGCGCTACCTGTCTTCCTGGCTGTTTGCCGACGTCAACGTCGAGAGCGACAACATCGACTCCCTGATCGCTGCTCCCGCCAACGCCTGAGCGCGGCGGCAAGACACCCGAGCGACCTTCGGGAATCTGCTCTGCCATAACAAAAAACCCTTCCGGCACTCGAGGCCGGAAGGGTTTTTTGTGAAACGCTCCGAAAACCGCGTCGCGCCCGGAGCGGCGGCATTCCTGCCGCTGCATTGGCCGGACGGAGTTTTCGCGATACGGAGAACCGTACGTCAGGCGAAGCGGCTGCGATTTCGCACGGTTTTCCGTCTTCGGGGCGAGGCGCTGCCGCGCCTCGTCACAGCGGCAAGTACCGAGGCCGAAGGCCGACAGCTTGCCATGCCGCCGCTCCGTCGATCCCCTCAGTGTTTGAAATGCCGGATGCCGGTGAACACCATCGCCATGCCGCGTTCGTCGGCGGCCTTGATGACTTCCTCGTCGCGCACCGAACCGCCCGGCTGGATCGCCGCCGTGGCGCCTGCATCGGCCGCCGCAACGAGCCCGTCGGCAAACGGGAACAGCGCCTCGCTCACCACCACGGAACCGTGCAGATCGAGCTTCGCCTCGCCGGCCTTCCAGACCGCGATCCGCGAACTGTCCACCCGCGCCATCTGGCCCGCACCCACGCCGAGCGTGCGCTCGCCGCGACAGTAGACGATGGCGTTGGACTTGACGTGCTTGCACACGCGCCAGCCGAAAAGCATCGTCGCCCATTCCTCGGCGGTGGGCTGACGTTTCGTGACGACCTTGAAGTCGGCCGGGTTGCCGAGCTTGATGTTGCGATCCTGCACGAGCAGGCCGCCGACCACGGAACGCACATCCTGGAGCGAATCGGCGCCGAGTCCTTCCTTCGCAATCATCAGGCGCAGGTTTTTCTTTTTGGCAAAGATCGCCAGCGCCGCATCCGTGAACCGCGGAGCGATGATGACCTCCGTAAAGATGTCCTTGATCTGCTCGGCCACATCGGTGTCGAGCGTGCGGTTGACCACGATGATGCCGCCGAAGGGCGCCTGCTTGTCGGTCTCGAAGGCGGCGTGCCACGCCTCGAGCAACGTATCCGCGCTGGCCACGCCACACGGGTTGGTGTGCTTCAGGATCGCGACGGTCGGCTTTTCGAATTCGCCGATCAGGTACGTCGCCGAGGTGATGTCCAGGATGTTGTTATACGAAAGCTCCTTGCCCTGGAGTTGCTGGAAATGGTCGTGGAACGTGCCATAGAGCGCGGCCTGCTGGTGCGGGTTTTCGCCGTAGCGGAGCGACTGTGCTTTTTTGTAGCTGAGCGAAAACTGTTCCGGGAACCCGCCGAGCGCGGCGAGGTCGGGCGCGTCCGCCGCCTCGGCTTCGGCCGCGGCGAGTTGTTTTTCGAGGTATGCGGCGATGGCCGTGTCGTAGCTGCCGGTGCGCTGGAAAACTTTCAGGGCGAGCTTGCGGCGAAGCGCGGCAAGCGCGGTCTGTCCGGTAGCGTCGCCCTTGTCCGCAGCGGAAAACGCAGCGAGCACGCCCGTGTAATCATCGGGATCACACACCACGGTGACGCTCTCGTGGTTTTTCGCCGCGCTGCGCAGCATGGAGGGGCCGCCGATGTCGATGTTTTCGATGGCTTCCTCGAACTCGACGTGCGGCTTCGCCACGGTCTGCTCGAACGGATAAAGGTTCACGACGACGAGGTCGATCAGGTCGATGCCGTGCTGGCTGGCGGCGGCGAGGTGATCGGCCTTGTCGCGACGGCAGAGGAGCCCGCCGTGGATTTTGGGATGCAGGGTCTTGACGCGACCCTCCATCATTTCAGGAAAGCCGGTGTGCTGGCTGACTTCGGTAACGGGCAACCCCTTCTCTGCGAGGAGCTTTGCGGTGCCGCCGGTCGAGAGCAGCTTGTAGCCGTGCTGTTTTACGAGAGCGGTGGCGAAGTCCGCCAGACCGCGTTTGTCACTCACCGAGAGAAGGGCCAGCTTTTGCATGGATAGTTTTTACGGTTAATAACGGTTAACAACCGAATGAAACCGTGTTTTCTGCGACTCCGCTCCCGCACTGGCAAGCCTGCATGCCACGTGTGTTCGCGCATCGGCGTACGCACATACTCCTCTCCGGTGGCAAAGCCCCTGCTTGAAAGAAGCCAAAAGATCTCCATATTGAGAATCATGTCCGTTGCTGAAATCAAAGCAGAAAGCCAACACTTGACCCCATCGGAAACCTTGCATCTGGCCGCGTGGTTCAAGGCTTTGTCGCAGCACAATACCCCGTCCCGGCTCGCAGAACTCGACGCGATCTGGCACGACATGGAGCAGGGTCACAAGATGAGCCTTGATGAGGTGCGCAATCTGGTCTCCTCACTCGAGAAATCAGGAGCCTGATGCCACCCGGTTACGATTTCAGCCTGTCCTCGAAGGCCATTCGTTCGTTGCTTGGAGCATCGACGCGCTGGCGCCGCATGACAATGGATGCGATCGAGCAACTGGCGGG
The DNA here is from genome assembly GCA_000242935.3 of Opitutaceae bacterium TAV5. NCBI lineage: Bacteria > Pseudomonadati > Verrucomicrobiota > Opitutia > Opitutales > Opitutaceae > Opitutaceae bacterium TAV5. The sequence goes on along the minus strand of CP007053.1, from coordinate 5,740,645 downwards.
AAACCCGTTTGCAGAGGCCGACCTGAAGGAATCTTCCTCCGAAGGACGGACCTATCCCGTGGTTGTGCGTGAAAACATCATCATCACCTACTGGGTGGATCATGGCGCCCGGATTGTTCACGTCATGCTCATCGAGTTCGTGAAGGACTGAGGCACTTTTGCAGGATTCGAACAATTTCGAATAAAACGGGATCGGAAAATCGGATCGTTTTTTGGCTCCGCAGAGAAACGGCCCGTTTGCTTCAATTCGGCGTGCGAGTCCGCCGGGCAAGGCCGGAGCCATCTGCAATGCGAACAGGGATGATAACATTCCAGGTTGCCGTCGCTCCGGCCCAACCGTCGTGACCATTCGAAACGGCTGCGCAGAGGTGTGTGATGCGGGTCCCGTTGTTGTGGTCCATCAGCAAAAAAGGACGCTCGATGTTTCCCATTTTTGTCATTTGCACGCTCTCGCTCGCCTTCTTGCCAGAAATCGCCAACGGGATTTCCAATCTCCAGGCAACTCGTGGCATGCCGGGCATCCAGTGAAGCGCGTCTTTCGAACACATATAAGCGCCGCCTCCCTTCACTCCATTGGCGGACCATGTCCCGTGCATATCCTTGGCGACCATCCTGAACCCACTGCCGTCCGAAGCATCCTGCCATAAAAACGGATCCTCGATTTCCCGTGAACTTCCGCCATCAAAAACCGGTTTGTCACCGATAACCGAATACGGACCAAGTGGCCCGGGAGCGGTAGCAACACCGATGCTCATGCGCCCGTTAGTGTGCCCCTCCCAAGCACGTGCCTTGAACAACATTGTCACCTGTCCACTCTCGTGAATCCAGGGAGCCGGGTTGGAGGTGAGAAAGCTGTAAAACGTTCCCGGCCGGGTTGGCAGAAGCGGCGCATCCTGCCGATGCCATGGACCCTCAAGGTTGTCCGCCCATGCGACACCAATCCGCTTCATCGAACGGGCAACGATCACACGCGGGTCTTCGATCGACAAGGTGCGTTCGCCTTCTTCGGACCGCACGTCCTTCAGCGGATGCGTGCTGCCCATATAGAACAAAAAATAACGTCCCTCGAAAAACCGGATCGTCGGATTGTGCGTTGTGCAACCATCCCAGTATTCCGGGCCACGTGCAGCCAGCACCACTTGTTTGAACGTGTAAGGTCCCTCCGGCTTGGCCGCTTCCGCTCTGACCACCTCCGAGCGCACCAGCCATCCCGGATGAAAGGGCAGCCACTTTGGCCAGCGCGAGGCAAACATGTGCCAGCGGCCATCCGGACCACGAATCACCGACGGATCCCACACCCAATAGTCTTCCATGCGGAAGCCATTTTCTGCCCTGATCGGTTCGAACTGGAACAATTGCATATCTAAATTCAGGAAAACAAATCCTGCAGCCCTTTCGCTTGCGTACGATCAAGGGATCCAGACGCGGTCATTATCCAAGGCGTTTTTCAGATTCAGCTGTGAACCGTCCAAAAGACCGGTTCCCGTCACGCCCGAGCGAAGCCCGGCCGGATCGACCATAGCCGGACCATCTTCGACGCTGACAAACCAGCCGGTTGGCCGCTTCAACAGTGAAATCGCAATCGCTTTCGCCGCTGCCGCTCGTGCGATGGTCTGACCATTCCACGAGATTTCAGTCCCCTGAAACATCGCGCCGACCAATGCTCCTTTTTCAATCACTGCACAATGAATTCGACCCGGAGTTGCTCCAACGAAACCAACTTGGTTGGCGCCAACCCCGACTCGCCGGACGGCGGATTTTCCGGATTCCTTTCTGTCGAGCACGACCACATAATCCCGCTCGCCATCCCGGAACTGCAATACGCCACCCGCATCGTCCTGCTCCAGCAAAATGCTCTTTTGCAGTTTTTCCCAGCGAACCGCGTCGCCATCGCAACAAAGCAGCGCCCAGCGCCGTCCACCAGCCACGAGCGGGATTTCCGCTTGGGAAAGCGGCATCGTGGGAGAAGCATGGCGTTGCCCTCCATCAACCCATATCCTCATTCGTTCGTTGGCCAAGTAAGCCTTTCGATTGGCAGCCACGAGGCGCAGCATCCCTCCGTCCGCAGCGATCAGCGCCTGACGGCGCACATCGTTTCCGTTGATCAGCGTGCCATCGTCCCAAGCAAGCATCGGCCCATCCGTCGAAACCGCATTTTTAACAGGAACGGTCAGTGCATAACGCGGAGACGTTATCCGCGAGAGCTCCCCGTCCGCCTCCAATATCAAAAGCACCATATCCCCGAGCACGGCGAACCGCTGCGTCACGAGTGCCCGGTTTTCCCCGTCGGAGGGACGAACCGATTGCGACAAATGGTATTGGCTGCCGAAATACCCGGCCTGCATTTCCGTCAGCAAACGCAGCGGAGCACCGTTGACGTTGTCTGCATCGTCCTCCCCGCCCTGCCATACACGCGGGAAACCGTATTCGGCATCGGCCCACACGAACACGCGCCCCCCTTTCCCGATGTAACGCAGGCCACCCGCATTGAACTGCTTCGGAGCGACCGCGAGATTACGCTTTTTTTTCGGGTAATCCGGATGCTGTCGGCTGATGTCAGCGAACATCGCGACCAGCGTATTCTCGCTTGTGATAAATGTTTTTTCGTCCGTGGATGCGGCCCATTGGAACTCGCTCCGGTGCATGGTCAACTCTGCCTGTCCTCCCCAGCCCGGCGGCACCGCCTCCAGCGGCATGTTTTCCAGAAGCCCGGCGTTGCGTTTCACGCCCCGGTAAAAAGTCATGGTCGGCGTATCGAACAACCAGAACCGGCTCTTCATGCCTCGCACATCTTCAAAAGTCTGGCGCACACCCCACGCCAGATACGGATCGCCCACCCTTCCTGTCATCGAACTCGCCCGCGACGCTACCGGCCGCGACAGCATGGACAGATTGCTCTCCGAGCGCATCGCCTCAAGGTTCAGTCCCTGGGTTGCCAGAGGACGCATCAACAAATCCATCACACGTCGTTTTTGACCGGCACTCAGATTATCCCACTGCAAATCCGCCGCCATTGCGAAAGACGACTCGCCCACTCCCTGGTAGCTGATGTCCACCCCGCCCTCGGTCCAGAATGGTCCGGAACTGGCATTCAGGATCTGGAGCAGCTTGAGATGCCCCCATCCCCTGATTTCGGGATTGTCCAGCAATTCGCCTGCCAGTGAAAGCGCCGCGGCGGCGACGGCGTCCTGGTTGCAGGCTCGCAAGTCGTCGTCCTTCACCAGGCTCGTTCCGCTGCGGCTCAGACCGACACACAGACGGCGCAACTTCGCTTCCATGTCTGTCGCTACCGCTGGTTCCAGCACAGCCCGCCCCTCTTCGAGCGTGAGCGCAAAAGTCAACGCGATGCACGCTTGCGTCATGTAGCTTCCGGGATTCCAGAAACATCCGGCCTCCTCGTTCCAGTCCGGCAAGATGTAACGATAATGTGAATACACATGGTCCATGCGGCTCTTGTCACCCGTGGCAACCGTATATGCAGTTGTCATGTACATCTGCGTGCTGGCATGGACGCCGTTGTCGGTTTTCCAGTGATCGCCCTGCCAATAGTTGTCACCCTCTTTCACTCCGTTGGTCCAAAACTCCTTCATCGAAACAACAGGGAAGGAGTTGGCAGTGGCGCTGGTCGAGGCATGTGTAAAAGGCAGAAGGGAAAGGCTTGTGCCGGAGAGGCACGATAACATCAGCAGTCGGGTCATTTTTCGCATAACTACTCCATCAATTTTCGTGGAATCGGCTCCACATCCCCTTGGGAATGTCGAGAGTGCCACCACCGATTGTTTCTTCCGGGCGATATGATTTCACATGCCCGTCAACGAACAGGTAACTGAAGCGTCCGTCGTGAAGGCGTGATCCGACTCCGGCATCGAGTTGCGTTCTGGGCCGGTCGATCACGCTGGCGGCGGAACCACCGAAATAGCTGTCGGAACCGTCTCCGGTAGCGCTGGCGTGACTGAGTTCCGCAGCAAGCAGCAGACGGCCAGGCGAATCCACTTCGGTTATCCTGAAGATGCGCGGCGACTGGGTGGAGTTGCTGGAGGTGTCAATGACGCCTTTGATACCCGAGTTGTTAGCTCGTACCAAAGAATAAGTGCGGCGAACCCGGGTAGCAGGTGAAATCGGTGGCAAATGATCATTGGGACACGCCAGCACTGCGGCGGCCTTCCCGCCATCCGGGTCAGTGATGTTCATGTAAGGGGCGATCAGTTTGTCCCAAGGTGAATGACCCGTCCAATAGCCGTAGGGCAACCGCCCTTTGTTATCGGCTATGTATTGGTGAACAGCCACGCCGATCTGACGCATGTTCGACAGGCACCGGCTTTTCCTCGCAGTCGCCAGGGCTCCGCGAATCGAGACCAGAACGATTGCCGAAAGGATGCCGATAATGGTCACAACGACAATCAGCTCGATGAGGGTGAATCCTTTCCGCTCACTCCGGGAGGGAACGTATTTTCGGGGCATGACAGAACAGGGTTGAGGTTAAACGTTGCAGGAACTGGTGACCGGCTGACTGACCGGCGGTCGCGTCGTGTGCCCTGTGTCGATCCCGGGGCGAAACACTCCCGGACTGGCACCGGCATGGTCACCATACCTGTATCATCTTTTATTCGGAAATCATTTTCTGAAATTTACCCGGGCGAGCACCGCTGCCGCCAGCACCACCAGCGTAAGGGCCATCCCCGCAGACGATGGTTCGGGAATGGCAATCAGGGAGAGACTTATGCTGTCCAGGGACACCGGAATCCAGTTCTCGTTGGCTTGTTCACGCGCGGTCAGGAGTATGCCGGCTCCGCGGCTTGCATCAGTCGCATTGGCCCGGAAATCAAATGCGCTGCCTCCGACAGAGTTGAGTTGCTGCACGCCGTTGACTGTCAGCGTATAGGTGTTCGTTGAAAAATTGACTTCTCCGGAAATCGTTACCCAAGCGCCTTCCAATGCGAGGAAAGTAGCCCCGAGTGAATCCTTCGCGGCAATGGTATAGGTGGTTCCGCTCCCGTAATTGACCCTTCCATTGGACATTATCTCGACCTGAATCACAGGGCCGCTGGCCGTCCCGATACCGAAACGAAGGAGTGCAAGATTTGCGCGAGGAGTGTCATCCAGCCGGTACGTGAAACCGAAGGACAGGATGGATTTCGTACTGTTAAAATCACCACCGAGGTCAGCCGAAGATGATGCGAAAACATAGGAGCTGCCGCCGGAACCGGATTGGGTTGTCTGAAGCACCTGTCCATTGGCTCCGTTTTCGACAATAATCAGCGCGTTACCTGCGGCCGCACTTGTCCAGGTTGTTTGTCCCGATCCGGAGGGCTGGCCAACCAGTCGGCCGTCATCGCTGGCGCCTCCTGTGGTTGAGTAACCGGAACCGGCTTCAAAATCGATGACAATGGCGCGGGCGGCAGAGATCGCAAGTAATGCGGCAAGGGCCACGACAGCGGGGGCGGCAAACAGATTTCTGGTATACGATTTGATATGCATTTTGGGTGTTGGGTTTATTGGGTTGTTGGATCAATCGGAAAGCCGGTGACTCGTACAAAAAGCATCAGCGAACCGACGCTCGTTCGACCAGTCGCCCGCGCACGAGGTGGACGGCGGGGTCGCGACGTGCAGAAGGAACAGTGATCATGTCGAAAAGCTCCATCGCGGCGGCGCGAGCCACGGCGGTGAAGTCGAGGTCGAAGCTCGTTAACGGAGGAATCATCGCCTCACAGAGCGGCTCCATGTTGTCGAACCCCGCCACTGCCATGTCGGCAGGCACAGTCAGGCCGCGCGCGGCGAGGGCGTCGTAGAGGCCGCGCGCCATCCAGTCATTAGCGGTGAGGATGGCGGTGGGGCGTTGCTCGGTAGGAAGGGCGAGGAGTGGATCGAGCAGTGAAACCATATTCGGCGGCACCGATTCCGGCCGGGTACGATCACCTGGCCGATGCAACACATTCATTGTCACCAAGCCGGGCACAAATGCCTGCCTCTGCCGCAGGTAGCTCTCATAGCCGTGGAGACGTGCGATAAAAAAAGGGTGCAATGCGTCCGTGCAGAGGAAGGCAATACGGCGATGGCCTTTTTGCCAGAGGTAGTCAGCCATCATCCAGCCAGCACCCTGATTGTCTGGCGCAACTTGCGGAAAATGGACGGCAGGATTGTTGAGGCCGACGAAGACAACCGGAATGTCAAGCCGCTCTGTTTTCAGAAATTCGGGATCGGCACGCGTACAACGAATGAGTAGGCCGTCAACTTTGCGCTCGCGGACACAACGCGGCATGGTCTTGTCGTCGCCTGACAACTCGATCAACGAGTGAAAGCCTTTTTCCTGACACGCCTGCTCCACCCCCAACGTGTAGGCGGCGACAAGTGGATGATTGTTCCACGAAGGACCTGCCTCGGTATAAACCATCCCGATATTCCCTGTGCGCGAGACCGAGCCGACGCGGCGCGAGGCGAGGAGACCGGCGGAGTGGTTTTTCTGGTAACCGAGCTCCTCGATAGCGACCTGTACCTTCTTGAGATTTTCCGGGGCGATGTTCGTCGCGCCGTTCAGCACCCGACTCACCGTACCCACCGATACGCCGGCATTGCGGGCGACGTCCTGAACAGTGATCGTTGAACGAGGTGTTGATTTCATTGAAACGATTCAAAATCAGGCTCTGATAAATTCGTCAAGATCGTTTCCCGACAAATTTTTGTTCTCCGGCCAATCCGGTGGCATGCCTTCTTCCGAGGCCCTGCGCCGCCCGTCGCCCGCTTGCCCCGACAAATAAAACTTCCCCTCCCCTGCCCCGACCTGTTGCGTTGGCGGCTTTTCGTTTCGCATCTCCTTCCGCGCATCACGCCGCATTCGCCATCCCGCATTCCCGCCATGTCTCCCGCCCAGGAAATCGCCCGCCGCCGCACGTTCGCCATCATTTCGCATCCCGATGCCGGCAAGACCACCATCACGGAAAAATTCCTTCTCTACGGAAACGCCATCCACCTCGCCGGCACCGTCACCGCCCGCAAGAACCAGCGCGCCACCACCTCCGACTGGATGGAACTCGAAAAGCAGCGCGGCATCTCCGTCTCCTCCACTGTCCTCCAGTTCGACTACCAGGGCTACGCCGTCAACCTCCTCGACACCCCCGGCCACAAGGACTTTTCCGAAGACACCTACCGCGTGCTCACCGCCGTGGACGCCGCCCTCATGGTCATCGACGCCGCCAAGGGCATCGAGCCGCAGACGCGCAAGCTCTTCGAGGTCTGCCGCCGCCGCGGCGTGCCCATCATGACCTTCATGAACAAGTGCGACCGCCCCACGATCAACCCGCTCGAGCTCATCGACGAACTCGAGCGCGTCCTCGGCCTCGCCCCCTGCCCGCTCACCTGGCCGCTCGGCAACGGTCCGTCCTTCCGCGGCGTCTTCGATCGCCGCAGCAAACAAGTCCACCTCTTCGAACGCGTCCCCGGCGGCGCGTACCAGGCCCCCGTCAACGTCACCGGCCTCGACGACCCCGCCGTGCGCAGCAAGCTCGACGACTACACGTACGGTGAAGTTGCCGAACAGATCGAGATGCTCGACGGCGCCAGCGCCGAATTCGACCTCGCCGCCATTCACGCCGGCAAACAGACCCCCGTCTTCTTCGGCTCCGCGATCAACAACTTCGGCGTGCAGCTCCTGCTCGAAGGGTTTTTGAAAAACTCCATCCCGCCCACCACGCGGCGCTCCGTCAGCGTATCCGTTCCCGGATTACCGGCGCCGACCGAGGCGCGCGAAGTGCCCGTCACCTGCGAAAAATTTTCCGGCTTCGTCTTCAAGATCCAGGCCAACATGGACCCGAAGCACCGCGACCGCATCGCCTTCATCCGCGTATGCTCCGGCAAGTTCACCCGCGACATGGTCGTCACCCACCAGCGCACCGGCAAAAGCGTGCGCCTCTCCTCCTCGCACAAGCTCTTCGGCCAGGAACGCGAGACCGTGGACGAAGCCTGGCCGGGCGACGTCATCGGCCTCGTCGGCCACAGCGAATTCGGCATCGGCGACACCCTCACCGAGGATCGCAGCATTTTTTACGACGAAATCCCCCGCTTCCCCTCCGAGGTGTTCGCGTACATCTCCAATCCCGTCTCGGCCGACGCCAAGAAATACCGCGCCGGCCTCGAACAGCTCCTCCAGGAGGGCGTCGTCCAGTCGTTCCAGCCGCGCAACGCTCCCCCCGGAGCCACGCTTCTCGCGGCGGTCGGTCCGCTCCAGTTCGAGGTCGTGCAATATCGCCTGAAAAGTGAATACAACGCCGACTCCCGCCTCGAAACCGCTCCCTGGACGCTCATGCGCTGGGTCGAGCCGCATCCGGCGCTGGAAAATCCCAACGCCATCGTCGTGGCCAGCGGCGTGAGCTTCGGCGCCGACAAGTTCGGGCACCCCATCGTCCTCTTCCCCAACGAATGGAGCATGCACTATTTCGTAGAGAAAAACCCGGAACTGATCCTTCACGAGCTCCCGATCGAACAGACGTGGCCAGCGTAGCCGCGCCGTCGAAACACGGACGGGAAAGCTCCTGCCACATGGGAGCGGCGGTCTCCAGACCGCTGGACGACGCGCAGCGTCGCACGGTTCGGAGGCGAGGCGTGTTGCGCCTCGTCACAGCGGCAGGTACCGAGGCCGAAGGCCGACAGCTTGCCATGCCGCCGCTCCCACGAAGCGGCTGAAAGCCCGCGCGATGCCACGCCGTGCCGTCACGCCATCACTCCATCACCCCTTCCGCCTCCGGTGAACGGCTTCCAGTTGTGCCGGAAGTACATTGCCCGCGACCCTTCCACGTAATGGTGCAACGTCGCCGCGCAGGCTTTCGCCTCCGGCAGCTCCGGGCGCACCACGTAATCCTCCGCCTCGAGTTGCACCGGCTGCCGGTGGGCGAGCAACATCGTCACGAGCGCCTGCGTCAGGCGCGGGCTCGACCCGTGCCGCAGCAAAAGCGACGACGCCCAGGTCTCCACCGCGCTCCATGGCACCCGGTTCGAGTTGAACCCCATGATGCCGACGTTGATCCGGAGCGGGAGCTCGGCCCCGGCCAGTTCGTCGAGCACCTCGCGCGGATAACCGTACTCGTCCGCCGGATCGGTCAACACCAGCGGACGCGAGGGTGCCTCCAGCCAGTGCAGCACCGTCTCCGGTTTCCGGAAAAACAGCATGTCAGAATCGAGCACCAGGTTCCAGCCGGGCCGCACGGCATGCACGTCCACGAGCTTCCGCAGGTGTTTGTAGACCCTCCGGTGCCCGCGCAGCGCCGGGAACTCGCCAGACGGAAAACGGCGCTCCAGATCACGACGAATCTCCGGCGGCGAAAAAATCCTGACCCCGGGAAAACGCGAGGACACCACTGCCGTATAGTCGCCGAGCGAACCGTCATCGACGATACAGACCGGAAGCCGCTCCGTTCCCGCCTGCCGCAACAGCGAGTGCAGGCAAAAAATCGTCTGCGCATAAAACCCCGCCCCCGTCAGCATGGCGATCGCCGGTTCGTCTCCCTCCGGAGCCCGCACGGGGAGAGGCTCCATTTCCGCCGCCGCGCGCTGCATCGCCCGCCGCCCCCGCCGCGTGATCCACTGCTGGATCGGCCCTCCCTCGCGGATCGACTGGCGGATCAGCTCGAGCGGGCGCCGGATGCCGAGATAAAACAGTCTCCCGGGATCGGGAAAGGGTGAGTCGGTTTCGAGATTCATGACGGGAGGAGCCGTCCCGGCCGGACAATACGACGAAGCGCACAGCCGCTCCGGCGCCCGGCAGGCAACAGGTGTGGTAGATTTCTGATCCGGCGATTTACGAGAAAACCGGGCAGATGCAATGTCTTCCGTATTTTTGCAAATCCCGGGCGATCCCACCGGCCTGTTTCAGCAGACCGGTGCCGCCTGGCCTCCCTTCCCCCGTCCGGATTTTTTTACCACGAAGGACCTTGGGCGGCAGAGCCGCAATCGAAGGGACAGAAAGAATGGCCACGAAAAACACGAAAAGACACACTGCGCATGAAATCCTCCATCGCGCTTATAAGCGCGCGGGAGATTCCCGTCGGGCAGATGGGAATTTTGTGTTTTTTGTGGCCATCCCGGTTTGAATCCGGAACGCATCCGCACCGAGGGCAATCATGCGCTTTTGTGCACGATTTCTCAGGGTAGCCTTGCGAAGGGCGCGAAGAGATCGGGCTTTTTATTGTTCTTCGCATCCTTCGCGTCCTTCGCGGTAAAATGGCTCGGATCGGTTTTGGTGCAGCCAATCCAGGTCCCCCGTGTCACGCCAGCGCGCTCACGCTCACATCCGCCGCCAGACGCTCGGGGATTGTCCTGTCTGCTTCCGGAACCAGCGTGCGAAATAGTTCGGGTCCTCGAACCCCGCCCGCGTCGCCGCGCCCGCGATGCTCATCCCGACCACGCGCAAGGCTTCCTGCGCCGCCTGCAACCGTTCCTGGTCGCGCATCGCGCGCAGGCCGAGGCCATGCTCGCGCTTCAGCTTCCGGCTCAGCGCGTCGCGCACATAGCCCGCCCGCCGCGCCACCTCGCCGAGCGAGGGCGCTTCACGCAATTCGGCGCGCACCCGGTCCACCAGCGGCTCGCTCGTGGGCGGCGCCTCCGGCTGCTGGTGACGCGCCGGCTCCAGCAGCCGCGCGATCACCGCGATGATCGCCGGGTAGTCGGAGAGCGTCGGCCGCCCCTTGGTCGGCACGCGGGCCAGCAACCCGTGCAGTTCGTTGAGCGATTGTTGTGGCAGCCGCCGGTGCACCACCCGGCTGGCCGGACGCAGCGTCTCGTAGTCGAGCACGAGATTGAGCGGACGGCTGTTGCCCGTCAGCGCGAACCCGTGCGGCACCTCCGGCGGGATCACGAACAGGTCGCCCGCGCGCGCCTCGTAACGCCGCCCGCGCACGAGCTGCCCGCCCTCGCCCGACAGGTAGAGGATCAGTTGCGTGAACGGATGCGAATGCTCCGCCACCTCCGCCTCGCGGTGCCGGTTGAGCTGCAATTTGCGCAACACGAAACCGAGTGCCTGGATTTCGATTTTCTGGATGAGGATGGGACTCCAGCCGAGCATGGGAAACGGGAGGGTTTGGCGGGTTGACGAGATTCAGCGGACAGGTCGCGAGGATACAACCGGAAGGAGATCCACATTCGCAGCCAATTTCAAAATACCAACTTCCAACTTCTCCGGCCGGGGCCGGCAGTCGGTTTTGTGCTAGGGTGAATCGGAAACGTTCTAACTGCAAGCCGCCGTTTTCGCTACGCTGTCCGCCGGTTCCAGTTTCGATCCCCCGGCATCTCATCACCTCCTCCTTCCACCATATGACCACGCACAAAGTAGGCATCATCATGAACGGCGTCACCGGACGCATGGGCACCAACCAGCACTTGCTCCGCTCGATCAAGGCCATCATCGACCAGGGGGGCGTAAAGCTCTCCGACGGCGAGATCATCATGCCCGATCCGATCCTCGTCGGTCGCAGCGCCTCCAAACTCGCCGCCCTCGCCCTGCGCGCCGGTCTGCCCGAAGAGCGCATCACGACCGACCTCGACAAGGCGCTCGCCGATCCGGAAAACCAGGTCTACTTCGACTCCACCCTCACCGGCCAGCGCCCGGCCGGCGTCCGCAAGGCCATCGCCGCGAAGAAACACATCTACTGCGAAAAACCCACCGCCACGACCTCGAAGGAGGCCCTCGCGCTCTACAAGGAAGTCACCGCCGCCGGCCTCAAGAATGGCGTCGTCCAGGACAAGCTCTGGCTGCCCGGCCTCGTGAAGCTGAAGTACCTCATCGACACCGGCTTTTTCGGAAAAATTCTCTCCGTGCGCGGCGAGTTCGGCTACTGGGTTTTCACCGGCGAATACGAAAAGCTGCAACGCCCCTCGTGGAACTACCGCAAGGAAGAGGACGGCGGCATCATCGTGGACATGCTCTGCCACTGGCAGTACGTCATCCAGAACCTCTTCGGCGAGATCAAGAGCCTGTCCTGCCTCGGGGCCACGCACATCCCGCATCGCTGGGACGAAGCCGGCAAGAAGTACAAGTGCACCGCCGACGACTCCGCCTACGCGACCTTCGAACTCGAGAACGGGGTCATCTGCCACTTCAACTCCTCGTGGGCCGTGCGCGTCAACCGCGACGACCTGCTCACCCTCCAGGTGGACGGCACCCACGGCTCCGCCGTCGCCGGCCTCCGCGACTGCAAGGCCCAGGCGCTGGCCGCCACGCCGCGCTGCGTCTGGAATCCCGACATCGACAGCCCGGTCGACTACAAGGACGGCTGGACGCGCGTCCCCTCCAACGACACCTATGACAACGCCTTCAAGGTGCAATGGGAGCTGTTCCTGAAGCACGTCGTCAAGGGCGACCCGTTCCCCTGGAACCTGCTGCAAGGCGCCAAGGGCGTGCAACTCGCCGAACTCGGCCTCCAGTCCTGGGCCGATCGCAAGTGGATCGACGTGCCGAAACTCGGCTGAATCACGCTTCGCCAGAGCGGTTCAAATAAAGCTGTAGCCGTTTTTTAACCACGGATTTCACGGATTATCACGGATTCAAACCATGCCTTGCCGCTTCCTTCTTATCCGTGTGCATCCGTGATATCCGTGGTTCTGTTTTCAGGATCCTGTACGGCTGCAATTTTTTAAAAAAACCGGCGCTCGCGCAGCCAGAAGTCGAGGCAATCCGTCCACGGCGGCGCTTCCGGCCGCATGCCGAGCCCGTGCGGGCCATTTTCGAAAACGTGGAGCGCGAACGGCACGCCCGCCCGTCGCAGCGCGCCCGCAAACATGAACGAGTTTTCCACCGGCACCACCGGATCGTTGGCCGTATGCCACAAAAAGGTCGGCGGGGTTTGCGGCGTCACCTGCACTTCGTTGGAGAGTGACCAGACGAGGTCCGCGGGCGGATTTTCGCCGAGGAGGTTTTTCATCGAGCCGGTGTGCGCCGCATAGGTGCCGAACGAGATGACGGGATAGCACAGGATGCCCAGGTCAGGCCGCGAACTCTCGCGCTCCACCTCATCGGTTGCGCCGGCCTGCCCCGCATCGAAATGCGTGAGCAACGTCGAAGCGAGATGCCCGCCCGCCGAGCAGCCGATGATGGCGATCCGCGACGGATCGCGCCCCTCCGCTCGCGCCAGATGGCGCGTCCAGCGCAGCGCCCGCGCCACGTCCTGCAACATGACCGGGTGCCGGTAGCCGCGGGAACCAAGCCGGTAGGCCAGCACGAACGCAGTCACCCCGCGATCCGTAAACCAGGAGACATAGCCCTCGCCTTCGTGCGCCGCGAGGTTGCCATAGCCGCCGCCGGGCAGAATGAGGATCGTCGCGCCATTCGGCTTCGCGGCGGGATAACGCGTGAGCGTCGGAATATCGTGTGGCGCCGAGCCGAGTGCGCCGGGAGCGCCATCGGTCCAGAGCGGGAAACTGTCCGCGGGAGTTGTCATGACGGAATTGGAAAAGAGGAATCCGGAACGAGAACAAAAGAGAGGCCGGATGAGGAGCACGAAAACCGCGAAGCACCGCATTCCTGCCAGCGTTCCCCTCGAGGCGCAGGAGAGGGGGCCTAGGCGGATGCCGCGGGCCTGGGGGTGTCCGAATCGGATCCGAGATTGGTCCGGACGCGGTGCAGCAGAGCAATGAGCTGGCGACGTTCGGCCGCGTTCAGTCCCTTGACGGCCAGCCCGATGAGCTGGGCCACCCGGCGCCGCAACGACTCGTGGACGGCGTGGCCCTCGGCGGTCAGTTGCAGCCGCACGCTGCGTCGGTCCTTTTCGTCGTCCTTTCCCGTGAGGAGACCGTGCTCCTTGAGACTTTTGACGAGGCGGGCGAGCTGGCTCTTGTCACGCTCCATATAGGCGACCAGATCGGTCAGCGTGGCGCCGTCGTTGCGCGCGAGAAAACCGAGCAACCGCCCCTCCATGTGTGTCAGATCGAAGAGACCGTCGCGAAACGCTCGATACTGCTCCGCACGAAAGAGGTGCATGATGGCATGGATGGACTCGAATACCTCGAGACCATCGTTGGCGGATTTTTTGTTGACAAAGTCAACTGATCGACGACTCATGGTGGACACTGTCAACAATATCGTCCCGGCATGAAAGCCAAATCCGGCGTATCACCGGGGCGATCCCGCCCGCGGCCCTTCCGGCCACGGACGCATTCCCCATCGGTATGAACACGGCAAACATCATGAAATCCTGCATAAACACACCTCGCGTTCGCGAATTGCTCGACGCGCTCTACGCCGACGCTGCGCAAAACGATCCCCTGGTTCGTGATATCGCGCGCCAGGCCGGCGAGTTCTCCAGGACCGGAGGCTCCTTTTTGGGCGAGATGCGCAAGGCTTACAGCGCGGTGCCTCCGGAATTCGGCCGGTTGCTCTATGCCTTGGCGCGGGCAACCCGGGCGAGGACGGTGGTCGAGTTTGGCACCTCCTTCGGCGTGTCGACGATCCATCTGGCGGCGGCGATCCGCGACAACGGCGGCGGCCGGGTGATCACCACCGAGTTTGCTCCGGACAAGGCGGAGCGGGCGAAGAAAAACCTGACGGACGCCGGGTTGGCGGATCTGGTCGAGTTTCGCGTGGGCGATGCGTTGCAGACGCTGGCCGGGCCGGTCGGCGAGATCGACATGGTCTTTCTGGACGGCGCCAAGAACCTGTATTTCGACGTGCTCAAATTGCTGGAGCCGGGGCTGCGCAGCGGCGCGATCGTCGCGAGCGACAATACCGACCACGACGGCGTGGAGGCGTTTCTGGACTACATCCGCAATCCCGCCAACGGCTACACGACCTCGGCCATTTTCACCGCGAAACACGAGCATCGACACGGCCACGAGATCACGGTCCGCAATTGATGCGCCCGGCGGGGCATTCGCCCGTCACACGGCTGCGCTGCTCCCCGTATTGCGGAAACTCCGTCCGGCAAAGCAGCGACAGGAATGCCGCCGCTCCCTCACCCGGCCCTCTCTCTCCCCTTCCCTCGCCACTCCGCGATCAGCACGCCGATCACCAGCAAGACAAGGCTGACACCGAGTCGCCACGGGTTGGCTTTCTCGCCAAAAAACAGCAGCGAACACGCGATGCCGAGAGGCAGCTTGGCGTTGTTGAACACCGCCAGCGTCCCTGCATTGACGCGCACCACGCCGAGGTTCCACCAGAAGAAACACACGCCCGAAGCCAGTATCCCCAGATACGCCAGCACGCCCCACTGCTTCGGCGTCGGCCGGAACGCCCCCCAGTCCGCGCCAAACACCAGCGATGCCGCCAGCGCCGCAATCACCGCCCCCAGATAAAGCCAGGCGAACAGCGACGCGCCCGACACCTCCGCGCGGATCGCCGGCCGCGTGCGCTTGTACGCCACCTGCCCCGCGGCGAAACACAGGTTGGCTCCCTGCACCAGCGCGAAACCGGTCAGCAGGTCCGGCCCGCCCTCCCGCGTCCAGACCGCCACGCCCGCTCCGGCGACCGACACCGCCGCCGCGATCAGGTGGCGCGGCCGCAGCTTGTTGTCCAGGGCCGAGTCGAGCAACGCCACATAGATCGGGGTAAGGATCGTGAACAGCACCACCTGATAGGCCTCGATCCACACAAAGGCGCGCTGGTAAAGGACATACATCGCGCCAAACTCCATCGCCCCGATCACGGCCAACCAGGAGCCGGTCTGCCACCGCACCGCCTTCGGTTTCCAGACCGGTAAAAACACCACGAGAGCGAACGCCAGTCGCACCGCCGAAACCGCATCCGGATCGAGCCCCACGAGCTGCCCCTTGATCAGCCCGAAGGAAAACGCCCAGATCAGTGAAACGAGGAGTAGCCAGAACATGGTTAAGCGGAAAAGTCCTGTTCTTTACCAGCGGGGAATCCGGGAGCAAGCCCCGAGGCAGGCCCGGAGCGGCGGCGTCCCTGCCGCCGGGCGCGCGCCAGCGCGCCTGTCCGGTATGATGGCGGGACTGTCGTCCCGTCCGGCGGCAGGAATGCCGCCGCTCCGGGAAATCCCTCACACACGGAAAATCGCTCCCAGTTTTTTCCCCAGCAGCAGGCTCGCCCCCACGATCACCGCCGCGAGGAACGCCATCGCCCACACGCCCAGCGCGCTGGCGATGAACTGCCCGTCGCCGAGCAACTGGAACAGTTCGAGGATGGATTTGGTGATCGGATAAAACGCCTGCTTCTGCGCCAGTATCAGCGAATCGGATACCTCCAGCATCGCGAATGCGAACGCCAGCAGACCGCCCGCGATCAGGTTGGCCGCGATCAGCGGCAGCGTCACCTTGACAACGGACTTGAGCGGCGGGCAGCCGAGATTTTGCGCCGCCTCCTCGAGCGTCTCGCTCGCCTGCTGGAAACCCGCCACCGCCGAGCGCACCACGTACGGCAACCGGCGCACGGCGTACGCCACAATCAGCAGCACCGTCGGGTTTTCCACCGGATTCAGGAACGCGAAAAATCGCCCTTCCTGGCTCATCGCCAGGTAGCCGAACGCCAGGACGAGCCCCGGCACGGCCAGCGGCAGCATCGCCAGCAAATCCAGCACCTGCCGGCCCGCGATCCGCGAACGCACCACCACCCACGCGATCGTCACGCCGAGCACCAGATCGACGAGCGTGGAGAAGCTGGCGAATTTCAGGCTGTTGGCGATGGCCGGCACGGTCAGATCGTGCCCGAGCGCGAGCCGGAAATTTTCCAGCGTGTAGCGCTCGGGAAACACCGTGCCGAACCAGTCCTGCCCGAACGCCATCAAGACCACCCCGGCATGCGGCAGCATCGCCAGCGCCGTGACGCCGCCAAACGCCAGCGTGCAGGCCAGCGCTCCGGTCGCCGGCAACCGCCGCGCCCCGCCGCTGCTCGTGGCCTTCGCCATCATCGCGTGGCCCGCCCGCCCGAAAACGCCCTTGCCGACGGCGTAGATCAGCGTGCTCGCCACCAGCAGCACGCTCACCAGCGCATACGGAAACGGGTTGTTGCCGATGTTTTTCAGCCCGTCGAAAATCTGCACCGACGTCACCTGCGTGTAGTCGAAAATCAGCGGCACCCCGAGTTCGGTGAACGACCAGATGAACACGATCGTGCCGCCGGCGAAGAGGCCCGGCCGGATCAGCGGCAGCGTCACGCGGAAAAACCGCCGCCAGCCGGTGCAGCCGAGATTTTGCGCCGCCTCCTCCATCGCCGGGTCCACGTTGGCGAGCGCCGCCGCCGTGTTGAGGTACACGATCGGATAGAGCGAGAGCGCATTGACGGCGACGATCCCCCAGAACTGGTTCGCCGCAAACCAGTCGAACGTCCATCCCTCCGGTCGCACGCCGAGCTGGATGAGGAGGGCATTGAGCGCGCCATACTGGCCAAAAATCTGCCGGATGCCGATCGCTCCGACAAACGGCGGCAGGATCATCGGCACCAGCACGACGGCGCCGAGCAGTCCGCGCCCGGGAAACACAAACCGGTCCGAGATGAAGGCCAGCGGCACCCCGATCAGAAACGCCGCCGCCGTGGTCGCGCAGGCGAGCCGGAACGCATTGAAAAAACCTTCGAGGTAGACCGGATCGCGCAGCACCGCGCCGACGTAGCCGAGTGTGAAGCGGCCATCTGCATCGATGAAGCCGCCTTTCAGGATCTGAAAAACCGGCCAGACGAAAAAGGCCGCGAAAAACACCGCGGTCAGGAGAAAGACGAAACGCGCGAAGCGAGGCGACACGCCGCGGAGTCTGTCCCGCCCGGCCGCCGCCGCTCAAGCCCGGAAGTGAAGCGGACGCCCAGGCGGTTACGACCCGAAGCGATGCCGCCTGGAGCGGCGGCATTCCTGCCGCTGCGACGAGGCGCGACAGCGCCTCGCCCGGTGCCTCGCCGTCTCCATGGCCCACACCTCCCCCGATTACTCCAATCCGGCGATCTGGAGATCGCCGCTCCTTCACACTCCGCTCCGGAAACAGAAAAACCCGGATATGCTCCGGGTTTTTTTGCAAGGGATCAGGTTTTCGGGTCCTTCGACTTCAGGAAGAAGGGCTCACCGGAACCAGATCCTGGGGATGCGGGACGTCGTAATTGGCTACCCAGCGGCGAGTCGACTTGGGTGTGAGCAGCATGAGCCTGGAAGAGGTAAAGTCGTAGGTGCCGCCGATCAGGCTCAGTGTGCCGTTCTGGACGCGGGAACTGAGCGCCGGGCTCAGGGCGAGCAGGCGGGAGATGCCGGCCGAAGCGATTTCGGAGAGTGCCGCATCCAGCTGACGTGTCGACTTGCCGTACTGCTCCTCGAGCGCCTCGGTCGGGTGAACCAGGAACACACAAAGCGGAGCCCTGGATTGGGTCAGTTCATCGGCGATGCGCTGCGCATCGGCCTCGGTCAGGTTGTTCACATCCACGGGAACCGCGTGGACCGCGCCCGGCTGGGCGTCGACGATCTCGGAAACCGTGGGGGCCAGTTCGGCGCTGGTCACGATCAGGGCATCCACCCCCTTGGCCAGAGGAGAGGCAGCCGCGCTCTCGCCCTGGAATTTCGCGTACTTCGGACGGCCCGTCCGCATGCGATGATTACCGGCATTCAGCTTTCGCACCGCCTCGGAAGACAGTGCGCGGTAGGCCGTGTTTTCGTGGCCGCCGGCGGCCATGTTGGTGGCCACACCGGAGGAAGACGCCGAGTCATCGGCCTGCGCAAACGGAACCGAAAGGACTGCAACGGTAAGAATGGAGACGAGTCGGGTTAATTTCATGGCCCCATCTTGCCCGAAATTTCCGGGCCGCGGTAGTCAGGCAAACACCTGATATTTGAGGCTGTACGAATTTTTCCGTACTCGCCGGAACCACCCTGTTTCGCCATCCGGATAGCTGCCTGGAGACCTCACATCCCGCTCATCGAAAGCAGCCTGGAGGACTGCTTATCAGCTCCATCAGATTACGCCATGAGCGAAATCATGGTTTTTGAGGGAAGCGGGGTTCCCGGAGGGAGAACAAACCCGCGGAAAAATTCCGGGGCCGGCAGCATGCGTCCGCCGGGGCGTTGCAGGCGCAGCACGCGGAGCGTTCCTTCGCCGGTCGTGATCAGCAATCCTTCGGCATCCTGGCCGAGAACGACGCCCGGTCCGGGTGGCGGCGCGTCGCTTCCGGTCGATGGCGGTGGGGCGGCGAAGGCAAGCGTGTCCGCTTGGCCAAACCGGATCGGTTGTCCGTTTATTTCGACGCTGCAGGCCGGCCACGGGAAAAAACCGTTGATGCGGGCGGCAAGGGCGGCGGCAGGCTGGCTGAAGTCCAGGGCGGAGTCGGTCTTCGAAAGTTTGCGGCAAAACGTCGCGGCGGCGTGATCCTGTTCGGCAAAAGCGAGCGTGCCGGCGGCGAGTCGCGGGAGGGCCCGGGCAAGCAGCGGCACGCAGGCAGCCGCGAGGCGCTGCTCTACATCGAGGGCGGTGTCGCGCGGGCCGACCGGCACGCGTTCGACATCGGCCACCGGCCCGGCGTCGAGCTGGCGGACGATCCGCATGAGCGTGACCCCGGTTTCACGCTCGCCGCAGGCGATGGCCGTCTGGATCGGAGAGGCGCCGCGGTATTCGGGAAGCAGCGAGGTGTGGAGGTTGAGGGTGCCCAGCCGCGGCGTGGCGATAAACGCCTCGCGCAGGATGTGGCCGTAGGCCATGACGAGAGTCACATCGGGCTCGAAAGCCGCGAGGCCGGCGCGGGTCTCATCGGTGAGTTTCTCCGGCTGGAGCACGGGCAGCCCGCGGGCGAGCGCCCAGGTTTTTATCGCATTGGGCACGACCTTCTGCCCGCGGCCGACCGCCCGGTCGGGCTGGGTGAAAACGGCGACGATACGCGCCACGCCGCAGCCCTCCCCCGCCAGCCAGTCGAGCAGCGGGAGGGCAATGGCATCGGAGCCCATGAAAACAAGCCGGAGCGGCGGTGGCGGCATAGGACGGAAGACTTTGACAGCTTGTCTCGAAGGACAGGGAGAACGAGGCGACGCCTCTTACCGGAGAGTTTTTGTCCACTTGCCGACCGCGGCGGCAAGCTTGGTGAAGGCGGCGTCGGTATTCGGCTTCGCAAGGCCATCGAGCAGCGTCCAGTGTTCGACGTGCTGGACAAACGCGCCCGGCTCCAGCTTCACCAGCGGGCTCAACGTCTCGAACTCGATCATGGCTCCGTCCGTGAACGTCTCGAAGGCGCATCCGAAATCCGGGTACGCAGCGCCGGGGCGAACGGGCGCATATTTGACGAAGGTCGTTCCCTCGACCCAGTAGGCGGACCAGCCGGGATAGTTGGTGATGCCGAGTTTTTGCGGCGCGGGCGCTTTCCGGACGTCGATGCCGATGAAGTCGCGGTGCAGGTCCCAGACCGGCAGCGAGAGGTCGGTGTACGTCCAGGGGACGACGGAATACGAGGGGAGCAGGTCGCCGCTCCTGTGGTCGCCTTTCGGCAGAAGCGGCAGCACGCCGTAGCCGCCGGCACGGAGCATGCTGAGTCCCCAGGCAGAGAGCTCGACGGGCCAGAGACCTTCGTTGGTGAGCGCATGGGTGACCTTGACCGTGCGGGCGCCGAGGAGCTCGATCTTGAGAGCTTTCTGGATGCCGGTTTTTTGTTCGACGGGCTGCGAGAGCGCGATGCCGTTTTTGAGCGGTTTGACGGCGAGCGGTTCATCGTCGGGCTGGTAGCTGCGCACGGGATGCTCGGGAGACGTCCAGAGGCGGTGGCCGCCGCGCAGGAGGTAGCCGTTGAGCCGCTGCTCCGTTTTCGGATCGAACGAGAGGAAAACATTGCCGGCTTTTTTGCCCTTGAGGGAGCGGAGCGAGACGACGCGCGGCCCCACGTCGGTGGTCACGGCGAGTTCGAGCGCGGGCGTCGAGAGTACATGGGCGTTGCCGCCGCGGTAATCGGTTCGGGAGTGTTTCATGGTGGATTGCGGAATGTTGCGAGTCGAGGGTGACGGGTGATTTCAGGGAGCGGAGCCTGGAGAACCGGACGCGGAGAGCGAGACGTGTTTCCAGGGATGATGGTCGAGCACGGTGGGATGCCAGCCGCGCACGGCGGGATGGATCAGGAAGACGTGCGCGTAGTGCCAGAGCGGGATCACCGGTGTGGCCTCGAGCAGGAGCGTCTCGGCCTCGCGCAGGAACGCGGCGCGGGCGGCGGGATCGGCGGTGCGCTGGGCGCGGTAGACGAGCTGGTCGTAGGCCGTGTTTTTCCAGTGGGTGAAATTGTTCGCGCTGGCGGATGTGAAAAGATCGAGAAAGGTCATCGGGTCGGCGTAGTCGGCCGTCCATGACGAACGGAGCACTTCGTAGCTGCCGGAGGTGCGCGCCTGGAGCGTGGCGCCGAACTCCTGGTTGACAAGGCGTGACTCGATGTGGAGTTCGCGCTGCCACATCCGCTGGACCGTCTCGGCGACGGCGCGGCGCGTTTCCGAGGTGTTGAACAAAATTTCCACGACCGGCGCGCCCTTGCCATCGGGATAACCGGCGTCGGCGAGCAGCTTGCGGGCGGCATCGGGATCGTAGCGAAACGCCGCGGGCGCGTCGGCCGGCGGTGCGTAACCGGGGATGCCATCGGGCGTGAAGGTGGCCGCGGGACGCTGCACGCCGCGCAGCACCTGGCCGGCCAGGGTGGCGCGGTCGATGGCGAGCGCCAGAGCGCGGCGGACTTTTGTTTCATTGAGGAAGGGGCGCGTGATGTTGATCCGGTAAAACTCGACCGCGAGGTAGGGATCGACACGCAGCGACTCCGGCTGATCGCGTCGCCAGGCATCGATGCGGCCGACGGGAATCGAATCCGTGATGTGGAGTTGACCGCCCCGGAAAGCGCGTTCCTCGGCATCGAGACTCTCGATCGGATGGAAGCTGATGGCGTTGAGCTTCACCGTGGCCGCGTCCCAATAAGTCGGAGATTTCGTGACGGTGATGCGTTGCCCGGAGAGCACTTCGGAGAGCACGAACGGACCGTTGCCGACCAGCGTGCCGGGGACGGCCCAGCGGGCGGCGCGATCGGCAAAACCTTGCGGCGAGGCAGCCGCCTCGATCGAGGCGCGATGCACGGGAAACCACACCGGATGATTGAGCTGCGAGACAAAGGCCGGCGCCGGGTGTTCGAGCGTGAGTCGCAGCGTGCGGTCGTCGATCACGCGGACGCCCACCTGCGAAAAGTCGTCGAGTTTGCCTTGATGGTACGCCTGCGCTCCCTGGAGCACGTAGAGAAGCGGGGCGTTGGCGCAGGCAAAGGCCGGCGTCAGCACGCGCCGGATCGACTCGGCGAAATCGCCGGCCGTCACCGGTGCGCCGTTGGACCAGCGGGCGTCGGCGCGCAGGCGGAAGGTGTAAACGAGACCGTCGGGCGAGACGTCCCAACGCGTCGCCACGCCGGGCACCGGGTGCAGGTCCACCGGGTCTTCGGCGACGAGCCCTTCGTAAAGCGCGGAGAACACATGATAGTCCGTCGCCTGCGTCGCCTGGTGAGGATCGAGCGATGTCGGTTCGGCGCGAATGCCCTGGTGCAGGGTCTGCGTGCGGATGCCTGCGACGACCGGCGTTTCACGGCGACCGCAGCCGGCAAGAGCGGTGACGAGCAGGCCGGCAGCGAAAAGAAGGACGGGTTTCCGGGAAAAGCACATGGAGAGAAAATGAGGAAGGTTCTAAAAATTCATTTTTGAACAGAAGGAAACGAAGATAACGAAGTCCTGAAACAAAGAATGCCTCTGAAATAAAATATATAGTACTATTATATTTACTGAGTTACAGATTCCTCTTCGTTGGTTTGATCTTTGTTTCCTTCGTTATCTTCTGTTCAAAAAATCGTTTTTCAGGAGTCCCCATGACTCATTTTCCGATCAGGGCCACGGCATGCGCCGCGATGGCGAGGCCGCGCCCGATGTCGTCGCTGCCTTCGTTGGTCGTCGCCTTGAGGCCGACCTGCGCCGGCGTGATCCCGGCGGAGCGGGCGAGCGCCGTCTTCATCTCGCCGAGACGCGGGCTGATTTTCGGTTGCTCGGCGATGAGCGAGGCGTCGACGTTGGCGATTTCCCAGCCGCGCGCGCGAAGTTCGGCGGCCACGCGGCCGAGCAAGATCTGCGAATCAATGTCCTTCCAGGCAGGATCGGTATTCGGAAAAAAATGACCGATGTCAGGCAAGCCCGCCGCGCCGAGAAGCGCATCACACACCGCATGCGTCAGGCAATCCGCATCCGAATGGCCATCGAGCCCGAAAGCGCAATCGAAACGAACGCCGCCCAGAACAAGCGGGCGCCCGACAAGCGTGCGATGGATGTCATAGCCGTGGCCGATGCGAAAGTTCATTCCGGCCGATAACAGCACCCGCCGGGAAAGTTGAAAGCGGGAAAAACAGAATGTGACACCGGGCGGGGGCGCAGAGGGGCGTGCTACTGTCGCCGCAGCTTGCGCAGGATGAGCGCGCGCAGTTCGTCGCGCCCCTCGATGCGCAAGGCCCAGACGATCCCCGCATAGAGCGCCATGCCCGCGCCCACGCAGACCGCCACCCCGATCACCTCCAGCCAGCGTCCGCCCTCCGCCGGGGACATCGACGCCGTCCAGCGCATCCAGAACCGCCAGAGACGGGCCACCGCCACGCCCATGACCACGCTTGCCGCCGTCACTTTCAGCACGTCGTTCAGCAGATATCCGAAGGCCAGCGTCTCGCTCGCCCGGGTGAGCCGCACCTGCAGGAACACCGCCTGCACCACGATCGCGAGGCAGCCGGCCAGGGCGAGGCCAACCGTGCCGAACGGGCGCATCAGCAGCAGGCTCGCCGCGATGTTGACCACAAAACTCCACCACGCCGCCTGCACCGGCGTCTTCGTGTCCTTGCGCGCGTAAAACGCCCGCAACGCCAGGTTCGTGAAGGCAAAAAACGGCAGCCCCAGCGCGCTCGCCATCACCACCGGCGACATGGTCAGGGTATCCTCCAGCGAGAACGCCCCGCGCTGGAACAGCAGCCGCACCACCGGGCCCGACAACGCGATCAGTCCCGCCGCCGCCGGCAGGTTGATCAGCAGGATCAGCCGCATGCCGCGCCGGTAATCCGTCGCCAGCCCCGCCATGTCTCCGGCCGCCGCGTGGCGCGCGATCTGCGGGAAAACCACCGTGGACACCGCCACCGCGAACACGCCGATGGGCAGCTCCATCAGGCGAGTGGAAAGATTGAGCACCGTCGCCGCCGCGTCGTTGAGCGACAGCCCGATGATGCGCGACACCGCCATGTTCACCAGATAGATCGCCGAGCCGAAAAGCGTCGGCCCCATCAGCCGCATGATCTGGCGCACGTTTTCATCGCGCCGCAGTTCGAAGCGCGGACGCCACCCTTCCCTCGTCAGCGCCAGCGCCGGCACCAGCATCTGCAAGAAACCGCCCGCGAGCACGCCGCCGCACAGCCATTGCATCCGGCCCGCCTCCGTGCCGGCCCAGCCCAGCCAGGTCGCGCCGCCGAGCAGGCCGATCATCGAAAGGTTGAGCCACACCGGCGACAACGCCGGTTCGAGAAACCGGTTGAACGTCTGCAACGCCGCGCTGAAGGCCGCCGCCAGGCACACAAAAACCAGGTAGGGAAACAGCACCACGGCCAGACTCGCCGCCGCTTCCCAGCGCCCCGCCGTATCCGCATCCACGCCCCACCCGCGCAGCACCGCGGCCCAGCGGCCCGCGAGAGCGAAAAACAGCATGGCCGCGCCCACCAGGATTCCCGTCACCACCAGCAGCCAGCTCGCCACGCGGCTGACCAGCCGGAGCGCGCCCTCGCGATCGTTGCGTTTCAGTTCCTCGTGCAGCGTGGGCACGAGCGCCGCCGTCAGCGCACCTTCGCCGAGCAGCCGGCGAAACAGGTTGGGCAACGTGAAGGCGGTGACGAAGGCCGAGTTGAGCGCGCTCGCGCCGAAGACCGCCGCCGTGAGCATGTCGCGGCCGAGTCCGAGCACGCGGGAAAACATCGTTACGCTGGCCACGACTCCGATGTTTTTGTGAACGCTTTTCGACACGTCGCGCACTCTCGGCGGTGCGGGCGCCTCCCGTCGAATCCAAAAATCTGGCGACGGGGCCGCGTTTGACGGAGCGGCGACGTCCACGTCGCTGCGCGGGACGTCCACGACGCCCCGCACGGTTGTGGGCGTGCGCGGGAGGGGAGGCCGACAGGATACGCGCTGACGCACATGCAGCGGCAGGAATGCCGCCGCTCCGTCAAATCCTACGCCGTCGTGCCGGCTTCGGTGTCGGACGAACTCTCGCTCGGCTTCTTCTGCTCGAAGGCCAGCGTGTCGTTGTCCTTGCGGACCACGAGCACCGGCTCGCCGTCCTTCACCTCGCCGCGCAGGATCGCCTCGGCCAGCGGGTCTTCAAGGTAGTGCTCGACCGCCCGGCGCAGCGGACGCGCGCCGAACTTCTCGTCGTACCCCTTGTCGATGAGCAACGCCTTCGCCTCGTCGGTGAACTCGATCGTGATCTTCCGGTCCTCGAGCCGCTTCGCGAACTTCACCACCTCGATCTCGACGATCCTGATGAGGTCGTCCTTCGAAAGCGGACGGAAGAAGATGATGTCGGAAATGCGGTTCAGGAACTCGGGACGGAAGATGCGCTTGGCCTCCTCCATCACCTTGTCGCGCATGTTCTCGTGATCGGCAAAACTGCCGGGCGAGGCGCCGAAGCCCATCGTCGTCTGGCGCTGCAGGAGCTGCGCGCCGACGTTCGAGGTCATGATGATGATCGCATTCCGGAAATCCACCGTGCGACCGAGCGAGTCGGTCAGGCGTCCGTCTTCGAGAATCTGTAACAGGAGCTGCAACACGTCCGGGTGCGCCTTCTCGATTTCGTCGAAGAGGATCACGGAGTACGGACGACGGCGGACGGCCTCGGTGAGCTGGCCGCCTTCCTCGTAGCCGACGTAGCCCGGAGGCGAGCCGACAAGGCGCGAGACGGCGAACTTTTCCATGTACTCGCTCATGTCGATCTGGATGAGCGCCTCCTGGTTGCCGAACATCTGCACGGCGAGCTGCTTGGCAGTCTCGGTCTTGCCGACGCCGGTGGGACCGACGAAGAGGAACGAGCCGATCGGGCGGCGCGGGTCCTTGAGATCGGCACGCGAGCGGCGGAGCGCCCGGGCGATGGCGATCGAGGCGACATCCTGGCCGATGACGACCTTCTGGATCTCGGCCTCGATGCCGAGGAGCTTTTCGCTGTCCTTCTTCTCCATGCGCGAGAGCGGGATGCCGGTCCAGTCGGCGACGACGTGCATCATCAGGTCCTCGTCGATGGTCACGCGCTTTTCATCGCGCGACTTCTTCCAGGCTTCGGTGACCTGCTCCTGGCGGGCGCGGAGCTGCTTCTCGGCGTCGCGGTAGCGGGCGGCTTCCTCGAAATGCTGGCCGGCGATGGCGGCTTCCTTCTTCGCACACACGTCCTCGATCTCCTTGACGATGGCCTCGATCTCGGGCGGGCGGTTGAGCGACGCGATGCGGGCGCGCGAACCGGCCTCGTCCATCACGTCGATGGCCTTGTCGGGCAGAAAACGGCCGGTGATGTAGCGGTCGGAGAGCTTGGTCGCGGCCTCGATCGACTTGTCGGTGAAGACGGCCTTGTGGTGATCCTCGTACTTGCCGCGTATTCCCTTGAGGATGACAATCGTATCCTCGACGGACGGCGGCTCGACCTTCACGGACTGGAAGCGGCGGTCGAGCGCGCTGTCCTTCTCGATGTACTTGCGGTACTCGTTGAGCGTGGTCGCGCCGATGCACTGGAGCTCGCCGCGGCTGAGCGCGGGCTTGAAGATGTTGGAGGCATCCATCGCGCCCTCGGCGGCGCCGGCGCCGACGATCGTGTGCATCTCGTCGATGAAGAGGATGATGTTTTTCGACTTCCGGATCTCGTCCATCACGGCCTTGATGCGCTCCTCGAACTGGCCGCGGTACTTGGTGCCGGCGACCATGAGCGCGAGGTCGAGCGTGATGACCTTCTTGTCCATGAGGATTTCGGGCACGACGCCGGCGACGATTTCCTGCGCGAGGCCCTCGACAATGGCCGTCTTGCCCACGCCGGCCTCGCCGATGAGGACGGGGTTGTTCTTGGTGCGGCGGCAGAGGATCTGGATGACGCGGCGGATCTCGTTCTTGCGACCGACGACGGGATCGAGCTCTCCCTTGCGGGCGAGTTCGGTGAGGTCGCGGCCGAAGGCCTTGAGCGCGGGCGTCTTCACTTCCTTCTTGCTGTCGCCGCTGCCCGAGGAGCCGGAACCGGCCGCGGCGGGCTGCTCGCCTTCGGAGGAGGCGCCGCCGGCCTCGCCGGAACCGTCGCCGGAGAACTGCGGATCGAGCTCGCGGAGGATTTCGCTGCGGGTGCGCTCGATGTCCACATCGAGCGACTTGAGGACGCGGGCGGCCACGCCTTCGCCTTCGCGGAGAAGGCCGAGCAGGAGGTGCTCGGTGCCGACGTAGGAGTGGTTGAGCGCCTTGGCTTCCTTGCCGGCGAGGGCGAGGACCTTTTTCACGCGGGGCGTGTACGGGATGCTGCCCTGGCTCTTGGTCTCCTGGCCGGTGCCGACCTGCTTTTCGACGGCGTTGCGCACGGTTTCAAGGTCGAGCCCCATCTTCTGGAGCACGCTGACGGCGACGCCCTGGCCGAGCTTGATGAGGCCGAGGAGAATGTGTTCCGTGCCCACATAGTTGTGGCGAAAGCGGTCGGCTTCCTTGCGGGCGAGCGAGAGGACCTGCTGGGCGCGGGGTGTGAAGTTGTTCATCGGTTCCATGATATTGCCCCTTCTGGTGTGTAGTTGCGAGTGGCGGGTTGCGGGTTGTTAAATCGGGTCGGAGTTGTGATCGTTGCTGGCTGGCGGCTTTCGGTTCTGGTTTTCCGTTTCCTGTTCCTGGTCAGGTTTTACGAAATCCGGTTTGGCGAAAGCGGCAAATTCGGCACGCAGTTTGTCGGCGCGGAGCATGTCGCGACGGGCGCCATCGGCATCGGTGCCGGCGGCATGCTGGATGTGGCCGGGCTGGCTCTCGATAAGGAGGCGGTCGATCACGGGCCGGGTGTGGTCCGGAAAAATGCCGAGGTCAATGCCGAGCCGCTGGAGCGAGAGGAGGTTCATCGCCTCGCTGGAGGTGAGCAGGTGGCAATTTTGCAGGATACCGTAGGCGCGGCCGATCTTGTCGTGGAGGCGGGCGCCGTCGGTCTCGAGGAGTTTGCCGCGGGCGTTGACCTCGTGCTCGATGATCGACTGCAGCACGCTGCCGAGGCGCTTGATGATGGCTTCCTCGGACTCGCCGAGTGTGGTCTGGTTGGAAATCTGGAAAATGCTGCCGGAGGCGTCGGAGCCTTCGCCGAAGAGACCGCGCACGGCCATGCCGAGCTGGTTGACGGCACGGACGACTTTTTCCATCTGGCCCGAGATGACGAGCGCGGGCAGGTGCATCATGGCCGAAGCGCGCAGGCCGGTGCCGAGATTGGTCGGGCAGGCGGTCAGGTAGCCGAGGGTGGAATCGAAGGCGTAGTCGAGCCGGCCCTCGAGTTCGGTGTCGAGCGCATCGATGGCCGTCCAGGTTTTTTTGAGCTGGAAGCCGGAGCGGAGGATCTGGATGCGCAGGTGATCCTCCTCGTTGATCATGACGGAGAAAGTCTGGTCCCGGTTGATGACGACGCCGGACGGCCCCTTCGTGCCGCTGAGTTCGCGTGAAATGAGATGGCGCTCCACGAGCATCTGCTTCTGCAACTCGGTGAGGTCGCCGATGACGGCCTGCATGGACGAGCGCTTCATCGGCGCGGTGGCGGCGAGCGCCTCGCGGCAGAGGCCGAGAACATCGGCGCGGTCGGTCTCGCGAGCCCAGCCCGGGAAGGAGTGGCGGGCGAGGTTGCGTGCGAGCCGGATGCGCGTCATGAGCACGATCGCGCACTTGGAACCGGAGTTCGCGGTATCCGTGAGTTCCGAAGGTGTGGCGAGAAGGGCGTCGATGTTCATGGCGGGAAAGGTGGGCGATTCAGCGGGCGGAAACGCTGCGAGCGGCAAAGGACAATGCGGGTTTCGCAGCGGCGTGGCGGTGCTTGCGGGAGTTGGAAGGTCCGGTTTTCAGTTTTTCAGCGTTCAGTTTTTCAGTTTTTTCGAGAGGTCGAGTTCCTCGACCTCTCTCGTGGATTTGAGCTGGCGGATTTCGTCGCGGTATTTGGCGGCGTCCTCGTAGCGCTCGGTCTTGACGGCCTCGTTGAGGTTGACCTCCAGTTCGGTGAGGCGGTCGTAGAGCGACTTGCGCGTGAGGGACTTGACCGGAACCTTGCCGGCGTGGGAGACGCCCTTGTGCATGTTTTCCAGCATGGGGCCGACCATGTCGCGGAAGGTTTCGTAGCATTGCGGGCAACCGAAGCGACCGTGCTTCTTGAAATCGGCCTCGGTGAAGCCGCAGGCCTCGCAGCGGAGCGCACCGGCGGAAGCGGTATCGCCGGCGGTGAGGGCGGCCTTGTGCAGGAGATCCGAAAGCGAGAACCCGCTCGGATCGGTCACGCCCTTGGCCTGGGCGCATTCCTCGCAAAGATCCACCTTGTGCACCTTGTTGTTCACGATCTGCGTGAGGTGTACGGTGGCGGGCTTTCCGCAAATGTCGCACTTGATGTTGGAGGCCATGACTGAAGTTTAACGTTTTTCGGGCAGGTTTCGACCGGTTTGTGAAAATTGTTTGGTAAAGAATTCCGAAGGAGAAACGGGACTCCGGCGAGCGGAATCGCACATCCTTCTTGCACGGTTCATGCCAGGCCGGGCCGGCGCCGGCTCGACCAGGCCAAACCGGGGCGGGACCGGACCGCCTGAAGGGAGTGTAGCAAACCCGGCAAGCCGTGAAGGGAAAACAGGCGGCGAACCGCCGGAAGTGAGCGCAAAATGCGCCAGCCGGGTGCGCCACGCCGGGGAATCCGCGCCGTTTTGGCGCGGGAAAACACCGGCAGCAGGCAGCGCACACCATCCCAAACTCCCCGGATACGGGACCGCGGCAACAGGTTTGCGCGTAGCGGCATGCTTCTGTGCATGCCGTCCGGAGCGGGCGGGACGCCCGCGCCACTTCGGGCGCGTCAGATCCGGGTGCCTTCGACCAGCACGCGGCGGTGGAACGCCTCGAGCACGCGCTGCGTGAGCGCTCCGGGCTGGCCTGTGCCGATCTGCCGGCTGTCGAGCTTCACCACCGGAATCACCTCGGCGGCGCTTCCCGTCAGGAAGCATTCGTCGGCATTCCAGATATCGTAACGCGTGAGGTTGGCCTCGCGGAAGGGCAGACCGAGTTCGGCGGCGATATCGATGATCGTATCGCGGGTGATGCCCTTGAGCGCGCCCTGCGAGGCCGCCGGCGTGAGGACCGTGCCCTTGTGGATGATGAAGATGTTGTCGCCGGTGCACTCGGCCACGTAGCCCTGGTCGTTGAGCATGATCGCCTCGAGGCAACCGGCCTGGCGCGCCTCGATCTTGGCGAGGATGTTGTTGAGGTAGTTGAGCGATTTGACCGTGGGCGGCAGGGCCGCCGGGCTCAGGCGGCGGGTCGCCGCGGTCACGAGGGCCAGCCCCTTTGTGTAATGCTCCTTGGGATACAGGGAAATTTTTGCGGCAATGATAAAAAGCGAGGGGTTGACGCATGACCAGGGCGACATGCCGAGGTCGCCCACGCCGCGGGTCACCACCAGACGGATGTAGCCGTCCGTCAGGTTGTTCTGGCGACAGGTTTCGCAAGTTGCAGAGGCGATCTCCTCACGTGACCAGGGCATGTCGAGGAGGATGGCCTTGGCCGAATATTCGAGCCGCTCGAGGTGCTCCTCGAGACGAAAGATATTGCCCTGGTAAAGCCGGATGCCCTCGAAGACACCGTCGCCGTAGAGCAGACCGTGATCGAACACGGAGATCTTTGCGTCAGCCTGATCGACAAATTTCCCATCCAGGTAAATCTTCATCCCGCCGACGCTAGAAAGTTCTCTCACCGTTTGTCCAGACTGCGTAGCTCGAAATGCATTCTCCAAGGAGCAGCCGCCTCGCAACCGCTGAAGGACGAGAGGCAAGCCCGGGTCTGTGATTTGCCGCCTCTCCCCGTCCTGATGATTACCCAAAGAAAGAAAGGGAGGTTCTAAAAATTAACCGCGAAGGACACGAAGGATGCGAAGAGTGGAAAAAGTGAAACCGAAAAAAATAATTCAAATCATTTGTGATTAATTAGTTGTAAAGTATAGCGGTAGTAGTTTAGCCTTTGCGCTCTTCGCATCCTTCGCGGTAAAAATCAATTTTTAGTAGTTCCTTAAAAGAGGAAAGGAGCGACTCCGCCCCTTGCGACCGGGCGGCGGCTTCTCCTCTGCCACTCTTCAAGTTCTCCGGTCACTCCGAGAAGGCCGTTTCCCGCTCGCCAGAGAGCAGTCACCCGAAAACGTGTGCTTCCTCCCCACTGGATTTCTCTCGGACAATAAAATTTTCGCATATCTCATGTACCCGCGAGCTGGCGGTGTTTTCCACGCAAGTCATTTGCTTACAAAAGCTAGATGAATTTCCAGAAATTTTCCCCAGTCCGCGAATGAATTAACAAACAAAATACGAATGGCACCTCACACTTCTTCAACTTTCTGCTTGCGGTGGAACCGGGAGCACTTCAGCCTGTCTGCGACGTTTACACACCCACCCCCCTATGACAAAATACACACAACACCCTCGCAAGGGTTTTACATTGATCGAATTGTTGACGGTTATTGCCATCATCGGCATTCTGGCCGCCATCATCATCCCGACCGTCGGCAAAGTCCGCGAAACGGCCAAACGCATGGTTGCCGCTAGCAATCTGCGACAGGTTGGTCAGGCTTCGCTGATTTATGCGACAGATAATAATGATTCTCTTCCCAAATCCACCAGTGGGAACGATGCCGCAAGCGCAGCACAAGGCTTGGATGCAATAACATTCCGGCTGGCTTCAGGTGGCGGTCTTAATGATGCCCAGATCTGGTTCGCTGGTCAAGATGAGACCAATGCCACTGGTATATCAACCGTCATGAACTCTGCTAAAACTAATCTTGAAACTCAGTTTTTGTCTAAAGTAGGTAGCACAAGTTATACCTATGTTTCAGGGTTGATTGCCACTGACCCTTCCACAACGCCTATCTCTTGGACCCGAGGGTTGACAACCGGGGGTCAGTGGAATGATGATAAATTTCCATGGAAAAAGGATGGTGGACATATTGTATTTCTTGGTGGCAATGTGAGCTGGTTTAAAAAAATCGATAGTAATACACCTCTGATCAATGCATCAACTGGTGCGACTACTGAGAATGTGCAGCTGGCTATTCCAACTCGCCTTGCTACAAGTGATATAGTTGTGCCGTAATACGGCATGTTCTGAAACATATTTCATTTTCAACCTGCATTCTTTATAATGCAGGTTTTTTGTGTGCGTCGACAATAGCATCAAGTTGCGCATGTTTGGTAGAGGACTGCAGGTCGCAGGAGGTTATGGTTGAGTTATGTTTTGAGTCATCTTCCCTCGCCTCCGCTTGGCACTGCCCTCGTAATACGGTTCTTCCGGTTTTCTAGTGGCAAGGGAGCAAGCAATTTAGTTTAGCGAGGGATGACGGAACGAGAAGCAGAGGAGGCGGTAGCGGCACATTACGGGATGCTGTTGGGCATTCAGAGCCCGTGGAGAGTGAAGAGGGCGAAGCTGGAGATCGCGCAGCGATTGGTGGATATTGAGGTGGAGCATGAGCAGGGAAGGCCGGTGCGTTGTCCGCAATGCCGGCGGGAGTGTCGTCGTCACGACCATGGTCCGGAGCGCACGTGGCGGCATTTGGACGTGATGGAGTTCACCACGCAGGTCCGGGCCTGCCTGCCACGTTGCGCCTGCGAGGAGCACAAGGTCGTCACCTTGGTGCCGCCGTGGGCCGGGCCGGGTTCGCGCTTTACGCTGATGTTTGAGGCCTTTGCCGTGCAGGTGCTCCTGGCCAGTGCTTCGCTCACCCAGGCCGCCGAGTTGCTGCGACTCGACTGGGACAGTGTGCAGCGGATCATGGACCGGGCGGAGACCCGAGGACTTGCACGGCGCACCACCGACGAAGTCACCCGCGTCGGCCTTGATGAGAAGAGTTTTGGCCGTGGTCACAGCTACGTCTCGTTGATGACCGGCCATAAGCCTGCCCGGGTGCTCGAAGTGGTGCCGGAGCGCACTATCGAGGCGGCGGTGGCCTTGTGGGAGAGTCTGCCCGAGCCTCAACGAAAAAAGGTCATGGCGGCCAGCATGGACATGGGGGCTGGCTTCGCCGCCGCCACCCGCCAAGCCGCCCCTCAGGCCAAAATCGTGCATGACCGTTTTCACGTCTCCAAGCACCTCAACGAGGCGGTCGATAAAGTCCGTCGCGACGAGCACCGCCGTCTCTTGGAAAAAGGCGACGAGAGCCTCAAGCACACCAAGTTCCTCTGGCTGCAAGGTGCGCTCGTCGAAGGCGGCCAAGCCTTGGCCTTTGAGCAGCTCCTGGCCCGCGAGTTGAAGACCGCAAAGGCATGGGCGTTCAAGGAGGCTTTCGTTGAGTTTTGGAGCCAGCCCGACGGCCTTCGCGCCAAGCGCTTCTTCGAGCAATGGCATGACACCGTGATACGCTCCAGACTCGAACCGCTTAAAAAGGTGGCACGCATGCTTCAGTCCCATCTATGCGGTTTGCTCAACTACTTCGACCACCCCATCACCAACGCCATCACCGAGGGCTTCAACTCGCGTATCCAATCCTTGAAAGCCGCCGCCCGCGGCTTCCGCCGCTTTGCCAATTATCGCACTCGCATCCTCTTCTTTTGCGGTAAACTCGATCTTGCTCCTCATTTGCCCTTAGCCCCTTGCCATTAAGAAACCGGAAGAACCCGTAATACCCGGCCTGCGTGCTCACTCGCTCCTAGTTGTAGCTCATAATGTCCTGCCTTTATACAACAGGTCCGGCCTCCACATCTAGCATCGCGTTGAGCGTTTGCTCCATCGTGCTTACCACAACCTTGTCTAGGTGGCTCCTGATTATGCTTTCGTCCACCCGAATCACTCCGCCAGATACTTTTTTTCCTTTCTCGGCTCCCTTGCCGATCCCGTTGTTGGCTTCTGCTTTGGTATTTCCCTTCGGGGTTGGCCTCCCGCGATAACGTCCGGAATCTTGCGCACATTTTTAGAGATAATAGAAGCGGGGGAGTCACCCTCGATGAACGAAAGAACTGAAAATACGAATGAAGGTATCGGCGGAGAAGCGGCGAGCAAAGATATGTCCGGCGGAGTGATCCGTGTGGATGAAGAGCTGATCAGGAGCCATCTGGACAAGGTGGTGGTGAGCACGGTGGAGCAAACGCTCAACGGGCTGCTTGAAGCGGAGGCCGAGCAGTTGTGCAAGGCAGGGCGCTACGAGCATACCGGGCAGCGTGTGGACACGCGTGCGGGCCATTATGAGCGTCAATATCAGACGAAGGCAGGAGAAGTGACGCTGAGGATGCCCAAGCTGAGGAAACTGCCGTTTGAGACGGCAATAATCGAACGCTACCGTCGACGTGAAAGCAGCGTGGAGGAGGCATTGGTGGAGATGTATCTGGCAGGTGTGTCGGTGCGACGAGTCGAAGACATCACCGAGGCGCTGTGGGGTTCGCGGGTGAGTCCGTCGACCCTGAGCGAACTCAACCAGAAGATCGCGGTGCAAATCGACACCTGGCGGGCTCGCCCGATCGAAGGCAAACACGCCTATGTTTATCTGGACGGCATCTGGCTGAAACGCAGCTGGGGCGGGGAAGTCAAAAACGTGAGCATCCTGGTGGCAGTCGGAGTGAACACCGAAGGCTACCGCGAAGTGCTTGCGGTCGAAGAAGGCACGAAAGAAGACAAAGCCTCGTGGCAAAACTTCCTTCGTCGCATCAAGGAGCGAGGGCTCAAGGCAGTGAAGCTGTTCATCTCGGACAAGTGCCTGGGATTGGTGGAAAGCCTGGCCGAGTTTTATCCCGAGGCCAAACACCAACGCTGCGCAGTGCATTTTTACCGCAATGTCTGGTCACTGGTGCCTGCCGGCAAGGTGCGCGATGTGGCCGCCATGCTCAAGGCGATCCATGCGAGCGAGGATCGGGCATCGGCCCGCACCAAGGCCGCGCAGGTAACCGCCAAGCTGCGCGAGATGAAACTGCCCGCGGCCGCACAACTGGTGGAAACCGGGATCGACGAAACGCTCAATTATTACGACTTCCCCAGTCAGCACTGGCGTTCATTGCGAACAAACAATCCGCTCGAAAGGCTCATGCGTGAGATACGCCGCAGAACGCGTGCGGTGGGAGCGTTTCCTGACGGCAACTCCGCGATGATCCTTGTGGCCGCACGCCTGCGGCATGTGGCAGGCTCGCAGTGGGGCCAGAAACGCTACATGGATATGACCCATCTGAACCAGACTTGCGTGATGGAAAACCAAACACGCGCAGCATGAATCTTGATGGAAGGCGGCTGCGCTACGGCCCGCCAAGCCGGGCCTGCGCGCAGCCGCCTTCCATCACTAAAACAACCATAAAAATAACATATAACCTTCCTCCGCTACCTACATGCTCAAAAAAATGTGCGAAACTTGACGGACACTACCCCTCCCGCTTCTATTACCTCAATAAATACACGCAAAACTCAGGGCATTATCGCCAACCAACAAAAAACGTATAACCATCCTTCGTTCCCTATATGCTCAGAAATTTGCGGAGCCCTACCAAGAACGAACAATCCGCTGAGGAAAGAGGAATTAACGTTCTTATTTCACGCTAACCCCGTACTCAGTTACCCCCAATTTGTGCCGCACGGTTCGCCTTACAATATCAACTTCGCCAGACCTACCATATCTTCCTAACTCAGAACAAATTACATCTGTTGCCTCAATGATTGATCGCTTGGCTGACTGGTTTCCCACATCCACTGCACTTGAAATATCGAGTTTCGATGTTCTCAATGTATTCTCCTGCCAAGCGAGAGGCAGAGTTTGATTCTCAACTGAGATTATCAATTCCGGCGTTATCGTCGCGGAAGGACGCAAGACAAGAACTTGGTATAATCTTTTCTCAGCCAACTCCCATTCTCCTGCGAGAGCTTCGACCCGAGCCAACTCCCGCAAATAGGATGGGTCAAAGCGATTCACTTCCAAGTTATCGAGCAAAACTTGATGGGCGAACGCCACATTACCACCATCCACATAGGCATTCGCCAACTGAGTTGCCAACAAATCCGTGCCTTTTCTGCGACGGGAAAAATAATGTTCACCATTCTCTTTTTCCTGAAACTCAATTTCTTCATTAAGGTGCCGCACATCATTCAATCCGGCTAACAAGAGCACGATGGCCTCGTCACGAAGCACCTTCGCATCAGTCAACTGTCCTGCCTTTTTCAGCGTCCGTGCAACCTGAACCAATCCTCCCCCGATCTGGGACATGATCATCGGGTGTCGCGGAGTCGGGCTTTCCCGGACCAACCTCAAAGCCTCCAAAATTAAGGGCCGGGCCTCCTCGGCATCTTCACGTTTCTCCGTCAGCGCCAGACGGAGGCCATAGCCCAACTTGCCCTTGAAACTGTTTGGCGCGGATTGCCAAGCACTCAACCAGAATTGCCGGTCACTAATCCAATCGGAGCAACGAAAGAATGTTATCGCACCAAGCAAGATCGGTAGTGACACAGCAACAATAAGGGCTGCCTTGCGAATCAGAAAAGATCGGTGTGACAGATTTTTTGGATTCAACGAAAATAAAAGCCCCACCCCTGCGGCAAACCAAAGGGCGGGCATATACATAAACCGGTCCGCCCGGATCGTGCCGACAAGCACCAGAATATTAGCAGTCGGGAGAAAGGATATCAGACCGGCCCCCAAGGTAAAAGCTGCCTTCCGCTTCCTGCAACGCCACAAAACCAAACAAAAAGCGCCAATCCCGACTACAAGCGCGCCCCACAGAATTCCGGCAAGAGTCGCAGTATTGCCAAGGGAAGAGAGTCGTACCGGAGGAGTCTGGTTGAATGAATAATCCGGAGACAAATCGAGCGGCAAAAAGATCGCGCTGATCATTCGCCCCAGAACCCCCAAGGCGCTCAGTCTCCCGTCGATGAAAGACTCCGCCAGCAAAGGGTTGTCCAAGACTTCGTTCGGATTGGCCCCGCTTGAAGCATGCCACAGCACCTTTGGTAACAGCGCGATAATCAAGACCAGTACAATCCCGCTCCCAAAGCCGTAAACAGCCGGGGAATTCCACTTCTTGCGATTATCGGGCGACGGCCCCCCGCCCTTTTCTTGCCAGCGTTGCCCCGGACCAAACAACAACATGTGCCAGACCACCAATCCGGGAAGAACGGCCGCGTTTTCCTTGCTCAGAACCCCGAGCGCTCCCACGACGAAAAAGGCGACCGTCGCCATCGCAGTACGAACTCGCCCTTCCCACCATGACAAGTAGATATGCAATCCGCCAAACACCGCCAGGGCAGCCAGTAAATCGGATCGTCCGACGATATTGGGAACCACCTCTGCAACCGCCGGATGCAGGGCAAACATGCTGGCAGCAAACACGGTCACTCCCAACCCGATTTGCAACCGCCTCAACAGCCGGAAAGCCATCCAGACACACAGCAGATGCAAGAGGAGATTGGTCACCTGATAGCCGGCAGCTGATGCCTCGTTGCCAAAGACAGAATAATTGAAAAACAGGGACAAGGTGGTGACAGGGCGATACAGATCGGTCTCTCTCGTCGGATACCAATAGTTTTCCGTAAAAATGCCTCCCAAGTTCTCTGCTGTCACTGCCCGAAGGCGGATGTCTCCACCGACGATGCTGGCCGCATCGAAAACCAGTTCCCTGCCGATGCCTTGGGAAAACGCCACTGCCGTAATGGCCAATAGCAGCACCAGCCAGATGCGCTCATGTTTTTCCCGGGAGCCTTCCGGGGATATGGTGTTCAGGTCAGGCATAAAGGAAGAGCGGAGTGGAAATCCAGGGGAGACCGAAATCAAGCTCGCGTTCGTTCTCCCGAGATTTCTCCATTTGCCTCCCATGCCATCCGAGCCGAAACAGGACGAGACCTCCCCCGTTGAATCGCCGCTTGATCGGGTTGCCGCTGCCGTCGCGCGTGGTTTTGCCCGGTCCCCACAATTCTGGACCGCGGTGCTGGTCACGTTGGTGACATTCGGCTTCGCATGGTTTTGCCAGCAAATTCAGGGCCCTCCCCTTCCATCGATCCAGGATGAGTTTTCTTATCTGATTGCCGGTGAAACCTACGCAGAAGGGAAACTGGCTATGCCCCGGCATCCGGTGTGGGAATACTTCGAGAGTTACCACATCCTGCAAACTCCGGCCTACGCCTCGAAATATCCGCCCGCACAAGGATTGTTTCTGGCGCTGGGTATCAGGCTGGGGAACCCTATCTACGGCGTCTGGCTCTCGGTCGCACTTCTGGCTGCGGCGATTGCATGGATGCTGTTTCCGTTAAAACAGCATGGTCTGGCTGGCCTGTTCGGACTCTGGGCGGGAGCGTGGTTTGGGGGTGCCTCCTACTGGGCCCAGTCTTTTTGGGGTGGAGCCGTCGCAGCCTTGGGAACGGTCCTCGTATGGGGTGGCCTGATCCGTTTTTGGAAACTCCCGTCGATCCGGTCGGCCTCGTGGATGAGCGCCGGAGCGGGTATTTTGTTTCTGTCTCGTCCGTTCGAAGGTTTTCTCGCCTGCAGCGTACCGCTCGGGCTCATCGTCTGGCGACTGATTCGCACTCCGCCGGAAGTGACGCGGCTGCGCATGCTGGCCTGCTTGGGAGCGGGAGCACTACCTTTGGCGTCCGCTTTTGTTTTTCAGGGCGCGGTGAATCACGCCGTCACGGGTTCCGCCTGGCGACTGCCTTACGTCGAATACAACGCCCAGTACGACGCCAATCCCTATTTCCTCTTTCAGAAGACTGGCCTGTTTCCCGAATTCCGGCACCCCCGGATGGAGAAATTCGACGTGTTTTACCGGGGCGAAGAACGGCTCAATAATCCCGTCTATCGTGACGTCCAGAAACGGCTGACCCGTATCGGATCATTTTATCCAGGGACACTCGGGATCGTCATCATCGCCACAGGAGTTTTTCTGACCCGGTCATTCTGGTTGAAATGGGCGATCATCTCCGGAGGCGTCTCCCTCCTTGGGGTCATTCTGATTTTCCCTTTCACTCTGCACTATTATGCACCGTTGGTTGCCCCTCTCTTGATCGGACTGTTCACTGGCGCTACGGCGATTATGGCCACACCTCTTTACCAGCGCCGGCAGCGGCTTTGCCTGGGCGTACTGTCAGTCGTCCTGCTCTTCGATATCGGGACGCGCGCGGACAGTTTTGTACCCAACGAGGAGATCAAGTCATTCAGAGCGAACAAAACCATGCTCGAAGAACGACTGGCCCAAGAACCCGGCAAGCACCTGGTCGTGGTCCGTTACACCGACGAAGCTCCGGTGCGTCATACAGAATACGTTTATAACTCGGCCAACATCGATGCCCAACGGGTTATCTGGGCCCGCTGGATGGAAAACGGATCCAACGTACCGCTTTTCAGGTACTACAAGGATCGGACATTCTGGCTGTTAACTGTCGGAAGCGGAAAGCCGGCCCTGCGCAAGTTCGCCTGGATGGAAGCCGATACCGCGCCATCAGGCACAAGCCCTCTCCCTGATGAATCTAAAACACCCTCAGCAAACCGATCTCCCGGTCCGCAGAATCCCGAAGGATGAGCATAATGTCGTCAGTTGCCGGACCGGCGCAGCACCATCAGATACCGCGATTATAGATGAGCTCCCGCAGGCTCCGGTTGCTCGCATAGGGTGA
Organism: Opitutaceae bacterium TAV5; assembly: GCA_000242935.3. Classification (NCBI taxonomy): domain Bacteria; kingdom Pseudomonadati; phylum Verrucomicrobiota; class Opitutia; order Opitutales; family Opitutaceae; species Opitutaceae bacterium TAV5. Next base: position 5,700,905 of record CP007053.1, on the reverse strand, counting down.
GTCGATATCGTCGATCCGTACAGGACTATCCTTGGCAATCGGAGATTTAAGGGATTCGCCATTCAGGATTTCGCGGCAGGAGAGCTGCCCCTTCTGCAAGGGGATTGCCAGGTAAAAATCATCATTCATGTGATCCTTGTGGAGTTTGTGGCCGGCCGGGAGGTCGCGCTTCGCGTAAACACCGCGGACAAGAGCATCGAGGTATTGGGCCTCGCGACGGGAAACCTGACGCTTCTCCGTACCGCTGCCTCCGCACATTTCCTTGGCTTTGCGGAAGGCACGAAACCAGGTGTCGATCTGGTGCGGAAGCGAACAGTAGGGGGAAACCGGGACACTGGCGTCGTCGATGTCGATGTGGCGCTCGAAGGTGCGCGCTCCCTTCGCGTAGGCGATGAGGATCGATGCGTCCCAACCGGTGCATTCGTGGGTCGAGAAGCCGATCATCGCCTGTGGATAGCGGTTGCGATAAAAATCGATCTGGTTGAGGTGCAGATCGGCATCGTCGGAAGGATAAAGCGAAACGCAGTGGTTGATTGCAAAAGGGATTCCGCGATTGGAGAAGAACTTGACCAGGTCGTCCACGTCCTTGAGCGAGGAGCCGCCGGTGGAAAAGGAAACGGGCTTGCGGAGGCGGGCGATGCGCTCGATGAGAAACCAGTCGTTGATATCGGAGCTGGCGATTTTGACGAAGTCGAGGTTGAGCTCTTCGCAGAGGTCTACCGACGCTTCATCAAAGGGAGTAGCCGAGGTAAGACAGCCGGCGTCACGAATGGCAGTGACGAGGGTCCGATAGTGGGAGCGGTCGAGGCGGGTTTTGAGGGTTTTGTCGATGTAACGGACATCGGTGCGGTTGCGAAAATCCTTGTGAATGAAATTATCGACGTCGCGGAACTGGAGTTTGATGGAAGCGTGGGCGTTATTGAAACGCACGACCTGACTGAAGGCGGAAATGATTTTGAGACCGCGTTCAAGTTTGCCCCAATGGTTGTTGGCCATTTCAAGAACAAAGAGTTCATCAAAAATGTTATCCCGAATGATGGGGCGCATGGGCCCTGCGGCTGATGATCGCATGAATGGAGAAGAAATTAATGCTGGTTTTAGAACGGGTTAACCGCGGGAAGCGCAAACAGACATACAAGCCAATCGCCTCAATCGAGACAGTTCAAGAGTTCGATGAGCGCATTGATCCGGAAATGAACCGGGTACCCGCAGGAGAGATGGGGCTGGCCATAACCGCAGGTGACGGCACAGAAGCGAAAACCACAGGCAGCGGCTGCCTCGGCATCGTCGACGGCATCGCCAACAACAAGAGCAGCGGGAGGAGTCAGGCGATCACGGGCAGCAAGGGCAGCGGCGGTCTTGGTAGGAAAAGGAGGCGTGGAGCTGTCCGGCGTGATGATCCCGGAAAGGTAGGGCGCAAGGGCCAGGTCGTCGAGGATGGCCCGGGCCGGGATGAAGGGTTTGTTGGTGAGAACGTACAACGTGTGCCCGCGGGCGCGAAGGGCCGCGAGCGTGGCGACAGCGCCCGGTTGGGCAAACGTTTGGCGCCAGCCTTCGGTATTATAGTGCTGGCGAAAGGTGCGTTCAAGGATGTCGAGTGTGGCGACATCCAGGCCCGGGAGAGCAGTGGCGAAGATTTTGCGTACAGGTGGTCCGATGAGCCGACGCAGATCGGGAATAGCGGTAGCACGCTCGGGCAGGATTGCTCCAATAGCGGTCAGCGCAGAGTGCTCGATACCGGGAAAGGAATCAACCAGAGTACCGTCGAGATCGAAAAATATGTGCATGGCTTTTGGCGGGTTCAAACCGTCAGTCATCGAGCACGGGGATAAGCATGTTCTCCTTCAGCTCTTCACGATCGAGAAAAGGGGCCATATCTTCAAGAGGGGAGGTCACCATGCGTCCGTCAGGGAGGCGGCGGGAGCTGAGTTTGGGTTCGAAGGTTTGAGTGGGGTCGAGGTCCACGGCAATGAGCTGCGGTCCATCGGCGGCCAAGACGGTGGTGATGTGCGCAGCCGCAGAGGCGGACGTGGCGGTGTCGAGCCTGGCAGCGGGGATGCTGTAGGCCCGGGCAAGGGCCACGAAATCGGGGAAACCCACACCACTGTCAGGCCCTTCCCCGACAAGGCGATTGAAGAAATTTTGCTGAGTGGCGCGGATGGATTGGTAGCCGCCGTTGCAGAGGACGAAGATTTTTATCGGGAGACGGTTGTGGACGATGGTGGCGAGTTCCTGGAGGTTCATCATGATACTGCCATCGCCAGCAAGACAGATGGTTTGTCGATCGGGCGCGGCAACGGCGGCACCAATGGCAGAGGGAAGATCGTAGCCCATGGAAGCACTGCCGGAGTTGCTGAAAAGGCGCTGGCCATCCTTGAGATCACCGGCCTGGAAGGGAGTGATGCAAGCGGTGGCATCACCGCAGGCAAAAATGGCGTCAGCACGAGCCGCGGCAAAGAGGAGTTCGATGAAGTGGTATTGGTTAATGCTGCCGGGGGAAGACTGGCGGTGGCGTGGGAGGACGTTGGGGAAACGACGGACGCGTTCGCGGCACCAGGCGAGCCATTCGATATGCGCGGGCAACGGTGTGTGCACGGCGGACAGTTCTTCGAGAAGGAGGTCGAGGAAGGCGCGGGCGTCGGCATGGATAGGCTGCGCGGCGCGGAAGGTGGGCTTGGAAAGTTCGGCAGCGTCGATATCCACTTGGATGGTATGTGCAGCGCGGGCGAAGCTTTGCCAGTTGTAGCTGATCTGGCGGATGCAAAGGCGACTGCCGACGATCAGCAACAGGTCGGCGTTCTGGACGGTAAAATTACCGGCGCGGGTGCCAATGGTGCCCTGTCGCCCGCAAAAAAGCGGATGGTCGCCCGGGATAAGGTCATGAGTCCAGGCCGTGGTAACAGGGATGTTGAGACGTTCGGCGAGTTGACGGAATTGCGGGACAGCGCCAGCGAGACGGACGCCGGTGCCGCCGAGAAGGACAGGACGACGAGCCTCAAGGAGGCGGCGAGCAACATCGCGTGCGTGATCGCGCAGGACAGTGGAGTCACAGGTCTGTGCGGTAGCAACGACAGCGGAATCCCCGGCAGGGTCGTAGGAAAGGAGCGCTTCAGGATTGATGAGCGCAGCCTGGACGTCGATCGGTATGTCGAGCCAGCAGGGACCGGGGCGTCCGTGGGTGGCGAGATGGAGGGCGCGTTCGAGGTGATAACGGATCGATTCGGGTTCGGTGACAACGTGTGCGTATTTGGTGATGCCGCTGACCATCGCCACGACATCGGCTTCCTGGTCACCCAGTTGGCGAAGGCGTCCGGTGAGATTGTGCGTGCGCAGGAGGGTTTCTCGTTTCATCTGGCCGGAGAGAACGAGAACGGGGATCGAATCCGTCCACGCGCCAAAGACGCCGTTGATGGCGTTGATGCCGCCGGGGCCGCTGGTCACGCAGGCGACACCGACTTTGTTGGTGATGCGGGCGTGAGCCTCGGCCGCCATGGCGGAAGCCTGTTCGTGATGGTTGCAGATGTAGCGGAGGCGCGGTTCGCGTCCGAGTGCGTCATCAAGATGCATGGCTCCGCCACCCGTAACAACAAAGACATCGCGTACGTTGTGATCCGCGAGTGTGCGGAATATGTAGTCGGCAACGCGGATGACGGGTGGAACATTCATAAGAATCGACCGGGATGGGTATAAGGTTCAGGCGAGCTCGGGCAGGGCATATAAAACGAGATCGAATCCGCTGTAACGGTGGAGGCGAAGATAAAACCGGTAGCCAACCTGCCACGAGTCGAGGAGCAGAGGAATACACCAGAGATCATCAGGCTTGTGGTAAACGCAAATGGCCAGTCCGGGACGGTGGCAACTGATGGTGCTGCGTGCACCATGAAGCGCTGCCACCTCGGCACCTTCGATGTCCATTTTGATGAGTGTGGGGCGAAACCCTGGCAGCGCATCGTCAATGGAGACACACTGGACAAGAGTCTCCCCGGACTGGCTGATGTCGCTACCGCCGCCTTTGCCGGAATTGAAACGCAACTGAACCGTACGTTCCCATACCCCACATGGAAACGCGATGCATTCCCGAGGCGATAAATGCTCGTTGCCGCTCTCAGCGGTAGTCGCTACCATACGAAGCGTCTCCGCGAGTCTGGCAAAGTTAGCCAAGTCGGGCTCGAAAGTCGCCACGGCTTCCAATTGCAGGCGATGTCGTCGCAGGTGAATCTGGCGCAGCGTGTCGCCGTCAAACCCGCCGCAGTCGATAAGGCGCAGCGGTGTTTTCCAGGGTGGCACATCGGCAGGGAAATACTGGTTTCCCGTACCCGTCGGCTGAAGCCCCTGCTGGCAACCGGTGACACGGAACCGGAGAATTTCCTGATAAAGTTCACGGCTGGTTTCATCTGCCCAGAGAGAGGATACCTTGGTGATTTCTGCTTCGTTTTCCTGGCACACCTTGCGATTCGTCAGCCAGAAATGGTTTCCGAGTTCATCCGGCCAAACGGCATGGATTTCCGTGTAGTCGATGATTCGAGTCCAGCCCCAGCCAGCAAGACGGGTGCGCAAGGCAGAGATATCCACAAAGCAGTTGAAGATTCCGAGAATCAGGGGAATATCCGCACGCTCGGAATGCGTGATTTCTGGCGTATCCGGATGGAGCACCACGTGATCACCAACAGATTGTCCCGCCGCCTTTGCATCGATCACCCGGGCAACGCGAACATCTTTGGCAGCCAGTTGGGTCATGAGGCCACTCGCTATCGTTCCGGCACCGTAGACAGCCACTGTCCTCCCGGGAGCAATTGCAGCAAGCGTTGCGGGATGGGGGGCAGATGGATGGAGCGAAAAAAACCGGGAAGTTGAGCGTGGAGTTGTCATGGCGGGAAAGGGCTGCCGACTGCCGAAGATGACGGATTAGCCGGGGTCAGCCGGATGCCAGCATGACGAGCTGATTAGGCAGGTGGAGTTCGTTCACGATCCGGCCTCGTATCGCCTCATGATGCAGCAGCGAGCCGATGATGATCGGATATGGGGGCAAGGTTTTCAGTTTTTCGGGAGACACAATTTCCACCCCCTGAAGGCGCTTCCCGTGGTTAACCGGATTACCATCGACAAAGGCCGCGATTGCGGCGCCCGCGAGACATGTTTCCGCCAGCAGCTTCAAGGTCAGCTGGCCAGTGCCCCAGACAATCACCGGTCCCGTTAAAGAGGGGGCAAGGCGTTCATCAATGGCAACGAGCTGCTCACGGGATTTTTTGATGTAGTCCTCCAGATGGGCGAGAAAGCCTTCGTCTCGTCTCCATAGTCTGCCCTCCACTTCTGGTCTCGTGCGGGAGACGTCCTCCTTTTGGAAGAAGCCGGACACGACCGGATAAGGGATGCCTGGGGCGGCTTCCAGAAACCTGGTTGAGACGGTGAGACACTTGAAGCCGGCAGCAGAGAAAAGATTCCCGAGCGTAGCCGATGAAAAGTGGTTTATGTGCTCCGTGTTGAAATCCTGGAAAGGCGCAGCCAGACAATCGACATAGCGGTCCGCATCGGGTACCTCTGCGTACACAATGCCGCCGGGCGCAAGGATCCCGGCCACGGAACGCAAAGCGGGCAGTGGATACAGGACATGTTCAAGAACATGAGAGATGATAACCCCATCGGCGGAAGAGCCAATCTCGGGAAGCGCCCCCAGCCAGCCCTGTTTTGCATGAATGCCAAAAAGCTCGCCGATGTTTCTTACGCAGTCGGGCGATGGATCAATACCGCAAAGATTGGTATAACCGCGTGCTTTCAGCGCTCCCAGCAAGCCACCATTGGCGCAGCCGATATCAACAATACACGCCTTTTTGTCGGGAATCTCTCCGGCGATATCGGCAGCGGTGGCGTCGAGGCGTTCCTGGTCCTTCGGGTTTCCACCTCCACCCGTAGACGTTTGCTGGTCGGCGTATTTGGAACAAGTCGCGTAATAGCGTCCATAATCAGACGCGGTTCCCGTCGTATCAGCAAAGACAAAGCCACAGCTGGCGCAGACAACGATGTCAAACCGGGAAGGGAGCGGGTGCTCAGCAGGCAAAGCGAAACGCTGGTGATGAAGCAACTCGGCGTTCCGGGATGCGCAAACCGGGCAATAACGGTGGGTTCGCATAAAAGGCATACAAGGATTGATCGGAGAAACCAAATTAATTTCGACGGCCTCTTTTTATGGAGACAGAATCAAGATCGCATGCTGCCTTGCAGGGGAGGGAGCAAATCATTGGGGTCGAGCGCAATGAAAATCCGGGATCGAACAGATTACCCATTTCAAATCGTTTCACATCGAACGCCGTTCCTGGATGTTTTTCCAGGATATCGGCCACCAGCGGCGAATAAACGTAATCCATTCCGCCCGCACACGTCAGTACGCGACCATCAGGGAGGAGATTAAAATAATTTTTCCCTGCCGAACATATTTTAGGTTCATAATCGTCATATTTCGACTGATTTTCATTCAGCCTGTCATGCGGGAGAAATGGATGAAGGCGCTTTTTTTGCTCGGCAGTATAAGTGAATCCGGGATCAATGAAAGGATCGACATGAAGCGCAATATGCTCATCGTCAAATCGTTCATGCAGCACCTCGATAACATCAATATTTTCAGGCGTTGCCACAATATTGACGCATATATGATAATCAGCTTTCAGTTCCTTGATACGGGCGAGGAAATTTTCTTCCGAAACGAATTCCCGGTGAAAACTTACATTCAAGTGCGGCTTCTTCTTTATTCTCCTGTACAATTCTGCCTTTTGCGTAAGGTTCGTAACAATTCCGAGAATCTGGTGCTTTTCGGGCAAACCGTTAATAAAATCAACGAGTCCATTATACAGAAAAGGCTCTCCACCCGATATATATATCAGGGCTGGCGGGAGTTTCTCAAATGCAGAGATCCATTCATCCGCAGTCCGTTCCACGTTTCGTGGGATAACTTTCCCATAATTGAATCGCGTGATTATTGGACAATAAGAGCAACGATAGTTACACTGAAATGTTGCCCAAAATACAATATGCAAGCGGTTTGGAAATAATTTTCTGTAGTGGGGCTTCAAAAATGTTTTCAGTCCATTGGGAAGGTACTGCTGAATTCTGGCGATATTAATCATGATAATTCAGGATGGGCAAGGAGAGGCAGGCGAGTCTGATCAATTACTGTTTTGCGTCGCCATGTGTTTGGCTCAACCAATGTATAGTGCGCAGCAACGACTTGTCGAGCGAATGCATCTCTGTCAACCCAAGTTCTAACCTAATCCGGTTAACGTCAGGAATATAACGAGATGCCGAAGCTCCAGGGACAGGCTGGTTCGCAATGGCAACACTGCATGCCTTTCCCGCTATCCGGCTAACGTCCCGGGCGATTTCCTTGATGGAATGTTGTTCGGCTGATCCCACATTATAGGCGCGATTGGATTCGCCGCGAAACAGGATCGTCCAGAGCCAGATAGCCAGGTCTGCAGCATAGAGATAGCTACGGTAAGGAGTGCCGTCACCATTGACGCGAATAATACTGCCGGTGAGGGCGTCGCGGATGAAGTTGCCAATAGCAAAGTGGGCGTCGAGCGGGAGGTGAGGACCAACAAAAGCAAAGCAGCGGGCAATTTTTATTTCGTAACCGTAGAGTGCCCCATCGATCACGCACATATGTTCGGCCGTGCGCTTGCCAATGCCATAGGCCGAGCTGGGATCAAGTGGATCGGGTGCGCCGACATAGGTCTCTGGGATGTGGGTCATTCCGGGTGGCTGGCGTCCGTAGACAGCACCGGAGCTGGTGAGGAGGAGCTTGCGCGTGCCGATGATTGGCTGCGCTGCGAAATCCAGCACGCGACGGGTGCCGGCGATGATTGTATCGAGCATCTCGCGCGGAGCCTCGGCATTGAGTTTCGCGCTGGCAGACGTGGCTGCGTGGATGATGTAGCGGAAGGGGGCGTTTGCCCGCAGGGGCATGAAATCGAAAGTGCGCACATCCCCTTCGACAAACGTGAGGTCGGCGCGTCGGGCGAGACGTGGGGATTTTTGTGCAAAGGCCATGGCGTTGCGTGTGAGAATGGTGGCCCGCATGCCAAGGCCCAAGGTGTCGTTGGTGTGGGCGAACGTTTCGAGGAGCCACATACCGAAAAACCCCGTGCCGCCTGTGATGAAAAACGACTGGCCGCGCGCCTCCGGCCAGAGATCGCAGGTATGTGCGAGGACGTGGTCGAGGTCCTCACGGAAAAGTGGCGGCGTTGGGAATCGGGCAGGCAAGGAGAGGTTGGTCACCCGTAGTCGGGTGTTTTTGTGCTTTTGTGCTTTTTCACGAAAGCGTGAATGGTCTCGATTTCATAGTCGATCATTGCCGGGGTGAGGCCGGGGTAGGTTCCCAGAAAGAGGGCGCGGTGCATGATCTCGTCCGCTCCCGGAAGTGTGCCACTGCCATTACCCGCGATACGGAAGGCGCCAGGCCGATCCTTGCGAAGCTGCACGAAGGCGGGCTGGCGAACCAGATTGCCGCCGAAGAGCATGCGGTTGCCGATCTTGCCTTCATCGAGATGGCGGGCGAGATCGCTGCGTGTGAAGGGCGCATCCGGACGAACCCGTAACATGAAACCAAACCAGGAACATTCGACACGGCAGCCGGTATCATCCCAGGCGAACTGATCACCGGATGTGCAATCTTCGGCTTTCCGCTTTCCGCCAGATACAGCCCATCCCGTCGCATGAGTGGGACAGCTGTATTCAAAAAACTCAGACAAATCGTCGAGACCGGCGCGGAGGCGCTGCCAGTTACGGGAGCGAGCGTCGATGAAGGCAGGGAGCTTTTTGAGCTGCTGGCGTCCGATAGCAGCCTGGGGGTCGAGGGGCTTCAGATTGTAGCCGAGATGGGCGTAAATGTATTTGTGGTCGTAACCGCGGGGAAGTTCGCCGAGTTGCCAGTCGAAACGTTTTTTGCAGGTGTTGTCGTGGCCAGAAGGGCACCAGCAGTCCCGGCCCCAATCACGGAAGCTCTCGATGCAGGTTTTGAGCGAGGCGCGTGTAGCGATGTTGACGGCTCCGCCCTCTCCCATCGTGAGGTGATGTGGCGGATAAAAGGATTGTGTGGAGAGGTCGCCCCAGGTGCCGGTATAGCGCGTGATGTGCGTGAGCGTTTTGCCATCGGCAGCAAATGATGGGGGGAGGCCGGGGGAATTTTCCGTAAAACCAAGTGTGCGAGCGCGGGCAGCCGGCATGGTGTAGGTGCTGCCGAGCGAGTCGCAGTTGTCCTCGATCAACCAGAGGTCGTGGGCGCGGCAAAACTCCAGGACGGCGCCAATGTCGAAGGGATTCCCGAGTGTGTGTGCCATCATGACCGCTCTGGTTTTGCCGGGAGCATGGGCGGCGGCGAGGCAGGCGGGAAGATCGGGGCCGGCGTTACCGGTGACGGGATCATTGTCGATGAAAACGGGGATGGCTCCGAGTTGCACGATAGGAGCGACGGTCGTCGGAAAGCCGGCGGCGACAGTGATGACTTCGTCGCCGGTGCGAAGGCGTTTGTGTGCAGGGAGCTTGTGCGAAGTGAGGGCGGCGAGGGCGAGCAGGTTGGCAGAGGAACCGGAGTTAACGAGAAGCGTATGACGGACGCCGAGGAAGGCGGCGAATTCACGTTCAAAGGCCGCGCCTTCCCCGCCGAGCGTGAGCCAGAAATCGAGCGTGCTGCCAACAGCGGCCTCTACTTCGTCCTCCGTAAAGACGCGGGCCGCGTAGGGCACGGCGGTATGGCCGGGCGTGAAGGGCGGAGGATGACCGGAATTGTCGATTACAGTGTCGCCGGGCCGGTTGGCCTGGTGGACAGCACGGGAGTACTCGCGGGTAAGACGCAGGATTTCTGCCTTGAGTTCGGCTGGAGTCTTCATCGGATGCCATCCGGGTTTGCCCAAAGGAGCCGTTGGCGGGCGGCATCTTTACAATAATCGCGGATCTGCATGCGCGTGAACTTGTCGAGTTCGGCAGTCCCCTTGGTCGCAGTCATAACAGCGATATAGCGATGATACCACTCCCCCGTGTGACGGACCGCAGTCGAAAAGTTCCACACAGGGCGCCAGTCGAGCAGGTGGCGAGCCTTGTCGATGGCAAGCCGGAGATGCGTGGCCTCAAGAGGTTCGTTGTTACCCGAAAACTCTTTCCAGAGACCAACGTTGTCGGCTTCGACTGTGGCGTTGGCTTCGGGCCAACTTTTAAGGAATTCTTCGACGAGTTCTCGTACGGTGTGATTCGAGGCCGAATCGGGGCCAAAGTTGAATCCGCTCTCCAGTGGAGACGCGGTCGGAATCCGCGAATGACCGGGAGGGCATGCATCGATATTTCGTGCATCCAGCCGTTCGAGCAGTCGTGCTCCAAGCGTAAGGTAACCGCCAAGCGGTTCCAGCACATGCTGCCAAGGGCGGGTGGCGTGCGGATTGCGAACGGTCACCGGCTCGCCGTGTGCGAGGCTGCGGACGCAATCGGGGATGATGCGGTCTAGCGCCCAGTCACCGCCGCCGATTACGTTACCCGACCGTGCAGAGGCGAGCAGCAGACGCGGTTCGCGGGGTGACGCAGAACCGGCGCGCTCGGCGAAAAACGAATGGCGATACGCATCCACCACGAGTTCCGCACAGGCCTTGCTGGAGCTGTAGGGATCATGCCCCCCCAGAGGATCGCCTTCGCGGCAGGGGTGCGCAGTGTTATGATTTTCGTAGCATTTATCCGACGACACCACGACGACAGCGCAGGAACGTCCGGTATTTCGCAGCGCGTCGAGCAGGCTGGCGGTGCCCATGACGTTAGTCGCAAACGTCTCGAAGGGCTGCCGGTAGGAGGAACGGACGAGCGATTGCGCGGCGAGATGAAACACCAGGTCGGGTTGCCACTTTTTCAGAAGTTGCACGATTTGTTCGCGGTCGCAGATATCACCACGCACGTCAGCAACTCCCAGACGCGGGAACGATGAGGGAAACTGCACGTCAAACAGCGCCGGTTCCGACACCGGTTCCTTCGCCGAGAAACCGATCACATCGGCACCCATGCACAGCAACCATTCGGCCAGCCATGTGCCCTTGAAACCGGTGTGACCGGTGACGAGTACACGGCGACCGAGAAAGCGGCCACCGAACAGGCCTTCGCCAGCGAGATTGACCATGGAATTGTCAGCCGTCATTCGTACGAAAATTTCGTCGCAGATTACAATTGTTCACAATTGAGGAATGCCAATCCGATTTCGATTCCGTCGGGATCGCGCAAAACAACCATGAGCGGTTCGCCTGTGAATCGTCCCGGATCATCTTCGAGCACCATTTCGATCAGCATCGCTCCCTGGGCAGAGAGCGGCAACTTCACCTCCTGCGCCGGTCCAAGCGGATCTCCTTCAAGCCCCATCGGTGTCACGGTAATGCGACCCACCTCCGCACCAAGCGATCGTAACGGAGCCCTGCTCTGATCGATGCGGACGATGTCGACACTCGCCAAGCGCCGGTCCGCATACATCGGGATCATCATGCGCAGAATCAGAGGATGCGCTTCCCCTGCCAGGCTTCGCTTGTCACCGGGCATGGCATGCCCGAGCTGGGCGACAAGCAACGGGGTGACAATTCGACCCTTGCGCACGCGCAGGCTATAGCGCCCCATCGTTATCACCGGCACGTAGTTATCTTTAAGATACAAATAAAGCGGATCATCATGCCTGATCGCTTGCGAGCGGTAGCCGCTTTCAAGCACGTTATCCTCCACGATCAGCATGGATCGCGGATGCTCCTTCAGAGCTTTTAACGTCTGTGTCTTCAGCGGGTGGTCATTATCAGTGTACCACAATACCCCGCTGTTCCACGTGGCTCCGGGCACACCCGACCAAAGATTGTAACTCATCAATTGCGGCAGCGAATAAAGTATATCCGCATGGGCCGCCACATTCGTCGCGAAGACCCGGTAACGCAGCGTGTCTTCGTCGGAGAGTCTCAGGTTTTCCGCACCCGGCAAGTTGAGCGGATGGCGGTCGTCGAGATACTGGGTACCTGTCATTTCGAAACGCCCGGCCATCCAGAAAAGTCCGGCGACCAAGGTCAGGAACGCCCCTCCCCTGACTGTCCGGGAAAATATCCCCGCCAGGATTCCACGAGTACGAAGCCAGAGCACCGATTCGGACACTCCGGCCAACACTACCGGAATCATCAGAAACGACGAAAGCGCCATCTGCGAACTACCTGCCACGGCAAACGAATGCAGCCACTGCCCCAAGGCAAACCAGCATAGCCACGCGCCTGCCACTGCCCGTCCCCCCGCCTCCACTCCCAGAGGCCACACAAAAATCCACACCCATGTCACCGCAAACGGCATCAATGCGGCCGGCAGTTCTCCGGCCGGAATCAGCACCGCTGCCCCCATCAACGCCATTGCTGTCATCAGGCGTAATGCGACGACGACCACATCCGCCGCCTGCCGACGCCCGGCCCGATTCAACAAGGCACCAAAAACCAGCAATCCGCCCGAACAAACTCCCGAAACCACCAGCTGTGGCGGCCAGGAAAACGGCAGGCTCATGATACTGGAAAATTTCCGGGCCTCGAACACCAGGCAGTCCATCATGCCGGACAGAGGCGTCCCTTTTGCCATCACTATCGCCGTAGTCGAGACGATCACCGTAGCAGCCGCAACCGCCGCCCACATCAACACTCTCGATGGTCCGGTCAGCACAGCGGTACACGCCAATTCCGTCCTCTCCCCGGCGGTTCCCGCTATCGCATTCCCTTCCGCCAACCTTGGCGCCCACGTCAGCGGCAGCGCCGCAAGCACAAACGCTGCTCCATACATGGCGACCCAAGGCCGCTCAATAGCCACCCCCATAAGTCCCCATATCAAACCAGCCACCAGCACAGATAGCAACCACGGCGCCACCCGCCGCACCCGTGTATCCGCATGGTACTGCCACCAGACCGCCCCCATCGAGAACACGGCAAAAATACCGATATTGATCTTGACCAGGAGCAGCATCGCCGCCCCGGCCCCGCATACGACAGCCCATGTCACTCCCCTGCCCTGCTCCAGCGCTTCCCATCCCGCCCACGCCATGCACGCCATGATCAGCGCCATCAGGCTCACCATGTGAATTGGCTCCGTAATCACCGATTGCAGAAGAAGCGGGGTCACCACCATCGCGACGAGTCCCCACCAGCGCCCCCGCGTCATCCGCCATGCCAGACCGGCTGTGCAGCCGCTCGCCCCGAGCCACAAAATCCAGGTGACCCAGCGTCCGGCCGTATTGGTCAATGGCACGCCCAGAATATTCAACGCGTAATAAAACAGTGAATACACCGGTCCGTAGAAACTGAAGATATCGCCATATAGCCCTCCGTGTTCCACGAAATTGCGCAACGGATACAGCAGGCACCCTTCGTCATCGTAAGGTCGAAAGGTCGAAAACATCAGCATCCAGCCACCGGCAGTGACAATCAGGGCCAGCAATCCGGCGAGCAGGAAAAACAAACTTCTGGAGATCTTCATGCGGATGATAATCGAAAAACCTGTGCGGCCGGAAATCTTACCAGATCTTCCACGGAGCCTTCCCCGACGCCCAAAGCGCCTCAAGGTGATTCTTGTCGCGTACGGTGTCCATCGGTTGCCAGAAACCGTGATGCTTGCGGGCGATCAGTTGTCGCTCCGCCGCCAGCGACTCGACCGGCTCCCGCTCCCATAGCATGTCGTCTCCGGCGATCCGGTCGATGACGGCAGTGTTGAGCACAAAAAACCCGCCATTTATCCACGAGCCGTCGCCTTGGGGCTTTTCCTGAAACTCGCTGACATAACCGTCTTCATCCATGGACAGCGCACCAAACCGCCCCGGTGGTTGCACGGCCGTCATGGTGGCGAGCCGACCATGGCGCTTGTGAAATGCCACCAACGCCCGCACATCCACATCTGCGACACCATCACCATACGTCATACAAAAATCTCCGGCACCAAGGTACTCGCGCACCCGGCGCAGTCGGCCGCCGGTCTGTGTCGCCTCTCCCGTGTCCACCACGGTGACCCGCCACGGCTCGGCATGCCGCGCGAGTACCTCCATGCGATTGTTCGCCATGTCAAACGTGATGTCCGACATGTGCAGGAAGTAATTGGCGAAATACTCTTTAATGACATAACCCTTGTAGCCCGCGCAGACGACAAAGTCGTTGATCCCGTGCGCCGAGTAGAGCTTCAGGATATGCCACAGGATCGGACGCCCGCCAATCTCGACCATAGGCTTGGGCTTCAGATGAGTTTCCTCGCTGATGCGCGTGCCAAGCCCGCCGGCAAGAATGACGGCCTTCATCGATGAAGCAGCGGATGTCGGGGGCAGCGGATCGAAGATTTTCAAGAGAAAGAAAAAGACAGAGAGGAAAGCGCAGCCGGGCGAGGTCAAAAATCGCCTGGCCCGCTCCCGGTGCATCCCGCCCCGGCTTCGCGATTTCGCCGGTGCAACAAAAACCATATCCCTCCCGGAGTCGCACACAGCAGATCGCAGGCGACCATTACCAGCGACAACGCGACCGCACACTCTCTCGGCCCGATGGCGCCGCCGTCCGCGCTAACCTGTAACCACGCAAACGCGCCTGCCATCAGCACCTCCCGCAAGCCATGCCCGTTGATCGTCACCGGCAGCAGCATCGCCAGCATCAGCACCGGCATAAGCGCCGCCACATCGGAAAATGTCAGGCCGATGCCCAGTGCCCGCGCCAGCAGGAACACCAGACCGAAGTTGAACACATGCACCATCATGGCCAGCCCCAGCGCGGTCCATGTAACGGCACCTCCCCGGAAATAACGCAAGGCCTGCTTCAGAACACCGGTTACTCGCACCAGCAGCCGAAGGATCCAGGTCCGGACCGACGCCGCCCCTGCTGCCGCTGCTCCGCCCGCGATCACTGCCAGAAGGACAATGACAACGATCGCGCAAATTATCCATCCGGGAACAGCCAGGCCATCGTCATCCGCCAGTCGTGCCCAAGGCAACGGCACTGCAGCCATTGATACGCCGGCCAACCCGATCAGCGCCAGCAAGGCGAAAAGGCGGTCCGAGACCACCGCCGCCACCGCTTCCGCACACGAGCGCGGGAAAAGCCTGCACAACTCGCAGATTTTGTATATATCCCCGCCCGTGGACCCCGGCAGGTACGAGTTGAAAAACTGTCCGCCCCACGTCACGCGCAACACCTCCCGAAACCGCAACGGCAAGCCGTCTTCCGCCTCATGTTCACCCGCCACCCGCAACAATCGCTGCAACCGCAAGGCTAACCCCGCGACGGCAAGTGGTGCCAGGAACAACACCCCGGCCAGCAACCGGCCATCCGCCCCGAGCAGCAATCGTCCCAGATTCCGCCACTCCATCCCCGCCAGCAAAACCACCAGAAGTCCTCCCGTCACAGCCATCCGCAGCGCAAGACCGCGCTTCGCGCGCCCTTTCCTCTCGTCGACTCCGTTTTTTGCCATTGATAGGTATTCAGGCTCAGAAGTTGATCCGCTCCCGCTCCACTACCAGCGGACGCTTGCTCACCTTCGTGTGAATCGCACCGATATACTCGCCGATGATGCCGATAAAAAATAGTTGCACCGACCCGAGGAAAAACAATCCGACCACCAGCGGCGCCTGACCCAAAGGAAACTCGTCCCAAAAGAGCAATTTCCTCACCAGGTAAATCATGCCCGCAACAAATGACAGCAACGCCAACACGAATCCCGTCATCGCCGCCAGCCGCAGCGGCACCTTCGTGTGGCTGGTAAACCCGAGCATCGCGAAATCGTAGAGTGTATAAAAATTATTCTTCGTGATTCCCCGTTTCCGTCTCTGTTGCGTGAAATTAACCCGCTCCACCGGAAACCCCAACTCCGCAATTTGCCCCCGGTGATAGGGATAGGGATCCTCCATTGCCCGCAGTGCATCGTTCACCTGTCGGTCGTAGAGCCCGAATCCGGTGAAGTTCCGCAGCAAATCGACGTCCGACAGCCGCGAAATCACCGCGTAATAACACCGGCGCAGGAAGAAAAAAACCGGTGACTCCTCGCTCTCATTTTTGATAGCCGCCACGATCTTTGCCCCGGTCTCCCATTTGGGTAAAAACTCCGCGATCATCTCCGGCGGGTCCTGTAAGTCCGACGCCAGGTAAATCACCGCATCCCCTGTCGCTTGCATCATGGCGTGGTAAGGTGAACGCACATGCCCGAAATTGCGCACATTAAATATTATTTTCAACCGCTGTTCTGCAGCTGCCAATTTACGCAAGACAGCCTCCGAGCCATCCGTGGAACAATTGTCGATAATTATATACTCCCACTCATACTGAGGAAACCTCCCTGCCACGGCAAAGACTCGCTCGACCAGTTCGCCAAGATTCCCCTCTTCATTATAGCAGCCACTAACAACGGAGACTTTCCTCATAATCACCTCGCAATATTATACTTCAGAATTGCCCATACCGCTCGCACTCCATCCCGCCATCCGATCTTCTTTCCATCCTTATAAGTGCGTCCGTGATAGGCGATGCCCACCTCGTAGACCACGCAATCCAGCTTTGCCACCTTCGCCGTGATCTCCGGCTCGAAACCGAAGCGGTTTTCCTCGATCGTGATCTTCTGGATAATCTCACGCCGGAACATTTTGTAGCAGGTTTCCATGTCGGTGAGATTAAGATTGGTGAACATGTTGGAAAGCAGCGTCAAAAACCGGTTGCCGACCATGTGCCAGAAATAGAGCACGCGATGGGCGTCACCACCCATAAACCGGGATCCAAAAACCACATCCGCATCGCCAGTTACGATCGGCTTCAGCAGCTTGGGGTATTCGTCAGGATCGTATTCAAGGTCGGCATCCTGAACCACGACCACATCGCCGGTCGCAGCGGCAAAACCACTCCGCAGGGCGGCTCCCTTGCCCTGGTTCACGGTGTGAAAGATCACCCGATCGGCGAGGCCGGCCAACTCTCCCTTCAGCAGTTCACGGCTGCCGTCGGTCGAACAGTCATCGACCACGATGATCTCCTTGTCCGCCACCGGAGCGGCGCGCACACGATCGAGGATCGTACGCAGGGTTTTGGCCTCGTTGTAGCAAGGAATAACAATCGACAGTTTCATGTGCACAGGGGAATCGCGCTCGATGAAGCGCGGGAGCCGTCCATCTGCCGGGAGGCGGACGCGAGAGGCAAGGCAATTTCTCGCCGGGACACAGCCTTCCGTATCCGACCTCCGCCACGGCCGCGAAACGGTTCCGCCCCGATCTGGCAGTCCAGCCTCCTCCCGCTCCGGTGCAACTTGAACGGCTGCTTGTGGCGACCCACCCGGCATCTTCTTTCAGCGAGTCAGCGGAGGTTCCGGATGAGGTTTCCGAAAATCATCCGGCAACCGGCTGATCCCGCAACCGCTTGCATTGCGCATAATTGCCATCGTTACCAATCCTTAAACTCCCGTCACTTCATTGACGATGGCGGTTTTCGCGTCATATTTGTGTCCGTTATGCCGACTATCACCAAATCCGCCGCCTCCGCCACGAAGGCCTCGCCCGTCGTCGCCTCCCTCAACACCGCCCTCGCCAGCTCTTATGCCCTGATGGCCAATACCCATTATGCCCACTGGAACGTCGAGGGCTCCGGGTTTTTCTCCCTTCACGCTGCCTTCCAGTCGCAGTACGAAGCCCTTTTCGAAGCCGTTGACGAAATCGCCGAGCGCATCCGCGCCCTCGACCACTACGCCATCGGCGGCCTGCGCAATCTCGCCGACAAGGCCGGGATCGAAGAATTTTCCCATCCCGTCGCCGCCAAGGACTTCATCGCCGCCCTCATCGTCGGCCACGAAAAGGTCATCGCCGACCTGATCACCCTCCGCGACACCTCCGAAGCCGCCAAGGACCTCGAAACCCAGGACCTGGCGATCGGCCGCATCCAGTGGCACCAAAAAACCGTCTGGATGTTGAAAAGCGTCCTCAAGTGAGGTTAGCTGCTCCCTTCGAGCAACTGCCATCAGCCGGCGCCTTTCGCTCTCTGCAAAAGGCGCTTTTTTCAAGCCCATGACTGAGATCGAGTTTCAATTTCAATCCACCGCCGCGACGGATGCACCGCGGCTTCTCGTCGCACCGGAAGACACCGCGACGCAGCCGGCATCGACGCCGGCCGGGGCGCGCCAGGGACGATGTCCCTTTCACGATGGGCCGGAAACGCTGGACGGGCTGCTCGCGGAAATCGGCCTCGAGGACGCCGCCCTCATGGACTGCGCGCTCGATCTGCGCTGCCTGATCCAGGCCCGGCAGGATGCGCGCGCCTGTTTCGCCCAGCTCTGCCGTCTCCGGGCGCAGCTCGACGGGAAACATTATCTGGCGTTTTACCGGATTCGCCGCTGGATGAAACGATTGCTGGCGATGGAAAGCTCGCCCGGGCGCAATGTGCCGTGGGTGCGACATGAATTGCCGCTCGATTGTGCTCGCCCCGACGAAGCCGAGTACCAGTGCCTCGCCCAATGGCCGGCCGACACCCATGGCTGCCTGTCGACGGGGGCGCGGGTGCGGTTTGTGTTTGCGGAGTAGGCGCCTTTTCCCCGGACAATCATGCCCGATCAGGAAAAACATTTTTGGGGATGTTTTTTTGAACAGAAGGCAACGAAGGAAAGGCAGAGAGGCTGAAAAGGTCCTTTCTGCCTTCTCTCTATTCCGGTTCCTCGCCGTTTTCAGTGGCAACTCCCCTCCCTCTCTCGATTGCGGATATTTACACAAAGCTCGCAAAGGGCGCGAAGAAGCAGAAAATCCATGAAGAAACCAGCCCGCCTCCCCGCCCCTTCCTCCCATTCCTCCCATTCCTCCTTCGCGCCCTTCGCGTCCTTTGTACTGCTATCCTGGGGATTCGCACATTTTTGAGAGGATTTTATATGTGCCTTTTATGCGGCGAGTTTTGTGAGTTGATCGACATCGGCCTGATGGGCGGCGAGGAGAGCGGTGACGATCCTGCGGCCGTGGTCGGTGAGCAGCCAGCGGTGGGTGCCGGAGACTTTTTTGAGCAGGCCATGGGCGCGGAGCAGGGCGAGCTGGCGGGTGACTGCGGCGGCCTGGCGTTTTGTGTCGGCGGCCGTGGAGGCGGGCGGATACAGCAAGGCGCGCAGATCGCGGTTGCGCAGGCCGTTGAGGGCAAACTCGCCGCGGCTGATGGCTTCCAGCAAGGCGCCATCGGCGGGAGCCCACGGGTTGAGAGCCCGGTAACGCTGCCGGTCCACGGTGCGTGCCCGGCACACCGGCCGGGCTTCCTGGGCGAGCGGGGTTTTGCCGGTGACGCTGGCCAGGGCGCCCAGATAGCGGCCGTTGGCCGCGCGGCTGACCTCGGCCCGCCGCCACAGGTCGGCCACGCCCCGCCGCAGGTACCTCCATGCCGGTTGCTGCTGCGGATCTGTTTCGCTGGGCCGGTAGACCCGGAAAGGGTGCGGATTGACGATGGTCGTCTCCACCCGCAGCACGCTGCCCTGCTTGTCGTAAACCTTCAGCGAGTTGCCGTTGACCACATGCTTGAGCCGCACCCCTTCGGGCCGGCGCCTGAGCGTGGAGGTGACTTCTCCGCGGAACTTGTCGGGGCAGGCCGCCCCGAGGAAGCGCAGCACGTCGGCACTGCCAAAGCTGCGGATGCCGTGGTGCAGGAACTGCGGATACCACCCGGCCAGGCTGGCCGCGTCGCGGAACATCACATCGGTGGCAAACTCGGTCTGGCTGGCGCTCCAGTAATAGCGCTGCCCGAGCGGGCGGCCCAGTTCGGCGTGCAGGGGATGGGCCTGCTCGAGCAACCCGTCGAGCACCCGGGGCCAGTCGGTCTTCAACTGTTCGTCGAGCAGCGCCTGCGCGCGCACCGGATCGCTCACCCGGGCAAAACAGTTGTCGCGCTGCTCGTAGTCCAGTCCCGCGCGGTCCATCTGCCGGGCCAGCCACTCGCGCCCGTTCAGGCACACCTCCACGTTGAACGGAAACCAGGTCTGCACCCGCACGTGGATCAGGCCGAAACCGGGGTGCTGGTAATAGTGATACAGGTGCGTGCATTTGCGGTTCTCCAGCACCAGGTGGATCTCCCTGCTCTCGCGCTCGCCGCGCACCGCGTAGGACAGGCACGGCTCGACCGCGCTGAACACCGCGATCAGCCCGCTGGCAATCCCCTCCTCCCGCGCAATCTGCCGGGCAAGCTCCTCCTTCGATTGCTGCGCGCAACCCAGGTAGCGCACCGGCCGCCCGGCCGCCTCCGCCGCCGCCCACGCCGCCTGCCGGATGCGCTGCGTGATCTTCTCGGCAAAGGGCTTGAAGTGCTTGATCAGCACCCCGCACGCCTGCAGGTACGCTTCCATCGCCGACGGCTGAAACAGCAGCCTCAGCGTCGCCCGGAACCTCACACGGTCAAATCCGCAAAGTATCCCTGTGATCTGCCCGCCAAATTTGTTAACAAAGGCCTCCGGGACGCCGTGCCCGCTGGTGGATGTCTGGTTATTTGTTTTCACACCCGGACCCTGCCACAAAGCGCGGCGTCCCTCCACTTCGGTTGCGGCTGCGCCGCTCTGTGTCCTTCGTGTAAAAAAGGTCTGAAAGTTCCGCTGCTCTGCGCCGCCGCATAATCTTTTCTGTCTTGTCAGGGGGCACGAGCGCGCGAGGCGGAACGATCACCACTGGAAAGGTCGAAAAATCTCTATTCTCTCTGTTTCCTTCTGTTCAAAAATAACCTCTGCAAGTCAGAACCGTGAAACCGCTCCTCGTGGCGTGCCGCCAAAAGCTGCCCGCTTGACAGCCGAAAAGGTTTGGGCCACCCATTCCGCCTCCTTTTTCCGTTCCATGCATTTCGCCGGTCTTCCGATTCACGCCAATCTCTCCGTCTGCCTCGTGGACGTAGTTGTTGTTGCTGTCGTTTCGAACTGACCGGAGGCGCATTGAACAAGAATCCGATTTTCGCCCTCTCCGGTTCCTTGCCGGAGAGGGCTTCTTTTTGTGGCCCCGGCGGCAAACGGGCCGAAGCGGGTTTTGTCGAAAAACCGCAAGACCGCAAATCCGTATCAACATCATGACTACATCCCGGACGACTCACCGCGCAAACAGCACGGTCATGGGCGTGCTCGTCGCGCTCAGCGTCTCCCACATGCTCAACGACACCCTGCAGGCCATCGTGCCGGCGATCTATCCGTTGCTGAAGGCCAACTTCGACCTCAGCTTCCGCCAGATCGGCCTCATCACGCTGACCAACCAGCTCACGGCCTCGATCCTGCAGCCGTTTGTCGGCAGCTTCACCGACCGGCATCCGATGCCGTACTCGCTCGCCGTCGGCATGAGCCTGACGCTCGTCGGGCTGGTGTTGCTCGGCCTGGCGCACGGATTCGGGATGCTCATCATGGCGGCCGCGCTGGTCGGCATGGGCTCGTCGGTGTTTCATCCGGAAGCCTCGCGGGTCGCCCGGCTGGCCTCGGGCGGCAAACACGGGCTGGCGCAGTCGATTTTCCAGGTCGGCGGCAACTTCGGTTCCTCGCTCGGGCCGCTGCTGGCGGCCGCAGTGATCATCCCGCGAGGGTTGCCGCACACGCTCTGGTTCACCGTGCTCGCACTGGCTGCGATCATCGTGCTGGCCCGCGTCGGTGGCTGGTACCGGGAGCGTCTGCTGATCACGCTGCGCACCTCATCCACCGCCGTCGGCGTGACGGATGCCGCCGCCACCGCGCTGCGCCTGCCGAAAAACCAGGTGGTGCTGGCGCTGGCCATTCTGGGCGGGCTGATTTTTTCGAAATACATCTACCTCGTCAGCCTGACCAACTACTACACGTTTTACCTGATCCACAAGTTCGGCGTGTCGCTGCAGGCTTCGCAGGTGTGCCTGTTCGTCTTCCTGTTCGCGGTCGCGGCGGGGACGATCGTGGGCGGGCCGATCGGTGACCGCTTCGGACGCAAGGGCGTCATCTGGGTCTCGATCCTCGGCGTGGCGCCGTTCACGCTGGCGCTGCCGCATCTCGGGCTGGCCTGGGTGGTCGTGTTCACGGTCATCATCGGGTTCATCCTCGCGTCGGCATTCTCGGCCATCCTCGTGTACGCGCAGGAACTGATCCCGGGCCGCGTCGGCATGATCGCCGGCGTGTTTTTCGGTTTCGCGTTCGGCATCGCCGGCATCGGCTCGGCCGCGCTGGGGACGCTCGCCGATTACAAGGGCATCGATGCCGTTTTCCACGTCTGCGCGTGGCTGCCGCTGATCGGCCTCGTCACGGGTTTCCTGCCCGACGTGGAAAAAGGCATCCGCGCCCGGCGCTGAAAGGGCGTTTCCTTCCCGCAGGTCTCCGTACGCGGGGTGACGGCGCGCAGCGTCGGCCCCTCCGGTTCGGAGTGGCGCGGGCGGGCGAGGTCGTTACATTGCCTCTGCCATGCGACCGCTCCCGACCATCGTCCACCTCGACGCCGACGCGTTTTTCGTGTCGGTCGAGCTGGCGCTGCAGCCGGAATATCGCGGCAAGAAGGTAGCTGTCGGCGGACGTGAACGCGGCATCATCGCCTCCGCCAGCTACGAGGCGCGCGCCTGTGGCGTCTACACGCCGATGCCCACCGCCCGCGCGCTGAAAATCTGCCCCGATCTCATCCTGCTGCCGCACAAGGGCAGCTACGGCGGCGTGTCCCGCCGGATGTTCGATCTTTGCGAACAACTCACCCCGATCGTGCAGCGCAACTCCATCGACGAAGGTTATCTCGACGTGACCATGTGCGGCTTCAAGACCGTGCCACAAATCGAGGAGGCCATCCGCGCCTTGCAGCAACGCATCTGGCACGAATTGCAGATTCCCGTTTCGATGGGCATCGCCACCAACCGGCTCGTCTCGCAAATCGCCTCGAAGCTCCGCAAACCCCGCGGCTTCGTCGTGGTACCGCCGGGCGAAGAGACGGCGTTCCTCGCCCCGTTGCCGGTCGGCAAGTTGCCCGGCGTCGGCGACAAGACCGAAGAAGCGCTGCACGCGCGCGGCCTGCGCCTGGTCAGCGACATCACCGATCTCGCCCGGCGATGCCTCGCGCGCGGCGAATCCGGTGAACGCGAGCTCCA
Source organism: Opitutaceae bacterium TAV5 (assembly GCA_000242935.3). Classification (NCBI taxonomy): domain Bacteria; kingdom Pseudomonadati; phylum Verrucomicrobiota; class Opitutia; order Opitutales; family Opitutaceae; species Opitutaceae bacterium TAV5. The sequence continues at coordinate 5,677,866 of CP007053.1, read as the reverse complement.
GACCATCCTCGGCCACGGCTGGCCCGACCTGCTGGCCGCCGCCCGCGGCGAGGACGACCGCCCCGTGGAAACGGAACACGACGATGCAAAGAGTTATTCGAAACAGGAAACTTTTCCGAGCGATGTGGGCGATTTTGCCACCATCGAACGCGTGGCCAAGGGGATGATCGACGAGCTCATGCCGGCCATTCGCGCCGACGGCAAACGGGTGCGCACGCTCACGGTCAAGGTGCGCTACGGCGATTTCACCCAACGCTCCGTCGCTCGCACCCTGCCCACCCCCGACGATCTTGAAACGACCTTTTATCCGCTCGTCGCTCCCCTGCTCCGCCAGGCCTGGATGCAGCGCCGCCCCCTGCGCCTCGTGAGCGTGAAACTTTCCGGCGTCGAAGACGGCGCGGTGCAACTGGAGATGTTTGCCCGCACCGACGAAAAGCGGCGCAAACTCGCGACCGTTCTCGATCAACTCAACGCCGCCAAAGGAGTTCCCCGCGTGCAGCACGGCCATCAACTCGACGGGAAAAACCGCTGAGGGATTTCGCCAGCAGGGCGAAACCGGTTAACCGGCATAAAAGTGGCACGGGCATCCCTGCCCGTGGACGGCGCGAAGCGCCGCCCCCCCCGGTGCCGGAACACGGGCTGGAAGCCCGTGCCACCACCACTTCCGATTACACCCCCTCTGCTCCTTCCTCGAACATTCGCTGGCCAACCGCTCCCATCCGGATTACGGTCAGCGCTTCTCCCATGAAACTCACCGACTATCGCCTCTTCGGCCGCACCGGAATCAGGGTGTCGCCGCTCACTCTCGGCTGCATGATGTTTGGCGGCCGCACCGAACTCGACGATTCCATCCGGATCATCGACCGCGCCATCGATGCGGGTATCAATATCCTCGATACGGCCAACGTCTATTCGCGCGGCCGCAGCGAGGAATTCACCGGCGAGGCGCTCAAGCGCAACGGCAAGCGCGGGCAGATCTTCCTCGCCACCAAGGTCCACGGAGCGATGGACGACACCGATCCCAACTGCCAGGGCAATTCCCGCCGCCACATCATCCAGCAATGCGAGGCCAGCCTGCGCCGGTTGCAAACCGACTACATCGACCTTTACCAGATTCACCGCCCGCGTCCCGACACGGCCATCGACGAAACGCTCCGCGCGCTCGACGACCTCGTCCGCGCCGGCAAGGTCCGCTACACCGGGACGACGACCTTTGCCGCCTGGCAGGTCGTCGAATCGCTCTGGGCCAGCAAGGAACTCGGCCTCAACCGCTTCGTCTCCGAGCAGCCGCCCTACAACCTTCTCGACCGCCGCATCGAGCGCGAACTGATCCCTGCGGCCCGCACCTTTGGCCTCGCGCTCATCCCGTGGAGCCCGATCGGCGGCGGCATCCTCTCCGGCAAATACCGGCGCGGCCAACCCGTGCCGGTCGACTCGCGCTACGCCAACCCGAACCCGATCCAGGCCAGACGATTCACCGAACGCGTTTACGATGTCGTCGAGCCACTGTCCGCGCTCGCTGCCAGCAAGGGTGTGACGCTCGCCCAGCTCGCGCTCGCCTGGACCGTCCACCAGCCCGGCATTACCAGCCCGATCATCGGCCCGCGCACGCTCGAACAACTCGAAGACAATCTCGGCGCCCTCGCCGTCACCTTTACCGAAGACGAGCTGCGCAAGATCGACGAGATCATCCCGCCCGGCACACACGTCGCGCCGTTCTACGAAGCCGACTTCGGCCCGCATCCGCACCGCTGGTAACTGAAGTTGGCGATGGCAACGTGGCACGGGCATCCCTGCCCGTGGACGGCGCAACGCGCTGCCTTCCGGAATACGGGTGGCATGGCCATCCTGGCCATGATCTGAAGTGGCATGAGCATCCGGCCCATGTCGGGAGCGTTTCACACCACCCGGAACACGGGCAAGGATGCCCGTGCCACCTCGGCCCGCGTAACATCAGCGGGTAACTGCCTCTGCCCGTTTCCGCGTGGCGCGGGCGTCTCGCCCGCCTCCGGAAGGCACCTGGCTTACTCCCTCACTCCGCCGCCCGCTTCGCGGTATTCGCGCGGCGCGCGGCCGGTGATCTCGCGGAAACGACGATTGAAATTCGAGAGGTTGTTGAAACCCGCTTCGAAGGCGATCTCGCCCACCGGCTTCTCCGTGCCCAGCAGACTGGCGCAGGCGCGCGCCACCCGCAGTTCGTTGAGATGATGATGAAACGTGCGCCCGGCCACCCGCCGGAAAAAGCGGCAGAATGACTGCGGCGACATTTTTATCCACCGCGCCACCTCCGCCTGGGTCAGCTCCGCGTCTCCCGCCCGCTCGTCCAGCCAGGCGAGGATGCGGCCCAACCGCGGATCTCCGTCCGGCGCCTCGCCTCCGCTCACCGGCTCGGGATTGAGACAATAGCGACCCTTTTCCAGCGCAAGCCGCTCCAGCAATTCCAGAACGAGCGCCAGGGGCATGTTGCCGGGCCGGCGCGTTTCCATTCTTCGCAGCAGGTCGGCGCAAACCGACACCACCTCGCCCGTGAAGACAAAACCTCTCCCCGCACTCGTGATCAGTTTCTGGATACGATGGTTTTCGGGCAACTGCCAGAACGCCTCTCCCCAGACGGACGGACGAAAATGCAGCACCCTCCATCTGGCCCCCGTTCTCTGCCCGGGATGAGACCCGTAAGCGTGAGGAAGATTGGCTCCGGCCAGCACCATCTGTCCCGCCTGATAGGGAAACAGCGCCCGCCCCGCATGCAGCACGCCCTGCCCTTTCTCGATCCAGACCAGCTCCACTTCAGGATGAAAATGCCAGTGCGAATCCACGCAGGATTTTTCGAATGACGTCACCTTGACGCCATGCTGGCCGGCCGGCAAAGGCTCGATTCTGGGACGTTCGGGAAGCATCGGGAGACAGATTGGAGGCAGGAGAATGCGGACGAGGCGGAAGGCGGTTTCCGGCAGGAAATGCGATCCGGGATTGCATTTCCCATGCCGGGACGAGGCAGGGTGAAACGCGCAGGGTTAATTGCGTACCGGTATAATGCAAGCCAGAGGAAGACGCACGCCGCCGTCCGGTTTATGCTGGTGTCGCATGGTAACGCTTCCCGCCCATCCTGTTGTTCTGGCCGCCGCCACCCACCCCGACGACATCGAATTCTGTTTTTCCGGCACCCTGCTCCTGTTGAAGGCGGCGGGCTGTAAAATCCACATGTGGACGCTCGCCAACGGCTGTTGCGGCGACATGACACGAAGCCGCGAGGAAACCGCCCGTATCCGCTGGGCCGAAAGCCAGGCCTCCGCCGCCGTCGCCGGGGCGACCATGCATGCCCCGCTGTTCGATGATCTCGCGGTGTTTTATGACCGGGAGTCGCTCGCTGCCGTCAGCGCGGTCGTTCGGGAAATCCGTCCGCACATCATTCTCACGCATTCGCCGCAGGACTACATGGAGGATCACCAGAACACCTGCCGCCTGGTCGTCACCGCGGCGTTCAGCCGGGGAATGCCCAACCACATCTCCCATCCGCCCCGGGCGACTTGCTCCGATCCTGTCCGCATCTACCATGCCGCCCCGCACGGCCTCCACGACGGACTGGGTGTGCCATTCCAGCCCGACCTGCTCGTCGACATCGAATCCGTGCTGCCGGCCAAGCGCCGCATGCTCGCCTGCCACCAGAGCCAGCAAAACTGGCTCGAAACCACCCAGGGCATGGAAGCCTACATCGAGGAAATGGTTTCGATGGCCCGCGAGATGGCCGGGAAACACACCTTTGGCCCGATTTATGCCGAAGGCTGGAGACGTCATGCGCATCTCGGTTTCTGCCCGCCCGATTACAATCCGCTGAGCGCACTGCTCGCCGAAAACATTCATTCCCTCACTTCGCTCGATAACCAGCTCTCCCAGCCTGTCTCGCTCCCATGAGTCGCCCGATCAGCAAACTTGCCGAAGGATGGTGGGACTACACCACCCTCGATCCCGAAATCCTCACCGACGCCGCCCGCCTCACGGCCCGCGACCTCGAACAGCTTTCGCGACCCGGCTTCACCGTCAGAATCCATGACACGCCGCAGGAATTTTACGCCGCGCAGGCGCTCGAATACATCGCCGCCTGGCAGCAGTCCACACCCGACAACCCCGCCGGCATCTGCGGCCCCGTCGGCCCGACCGAACAACTCCCGATCGTCGCGCAGATGGTCAATGCTCTCGGCCTCGACCTGAAAAAGCACGACGCCCATTTCTGGGGCATGGACGAGTGGATCGGCGACGACGGAAACCCGGTCGATTCTTCCCATCCCCTCTCATTCGCGCGCTGCGACAACGAACTGTGTTTCGACCGCATTCGCCCTGACCTCGCGCTGCCCGCCGCCAACCAGCATTTTCCCAACGGTGACCTCGCCGCCTACTCCGCCACGTACGATGCCGCCCGCTGCGTCGTCATGCAGGGCGGCCAGGGCGAGATCAAGCACTGGGCCTTCAATGACCCCCTGCCACGCGAAGGCGAGTTCCGCGACGCCCCCCCCTCCCCCGGGCAGTACCGGGAGCTCGCCACCCGTGTGGTTCGCCTGCACCCGGTCACGATCATGCAAAACGCCCGGACATCGGGCGGCGGCAATGTAACGATGGTTCCGCTACGCGCCTGCTCCGTCGGTCCGCGGGAAACGTGGAAGGCGGAGACCGTGAGCATCTGGCACCCCGGCCACCACGACAACCCCTTCGGCATCCGCCTGACCGCGCTGATGATCTCGAAAAAAATCCGCGATAGCGCCGTACCGATGTCGCTCCTCGCCGACCATCCCGACGTAAGATTCAACTACCTCCGCCCCGGCATCGGCAGCGTGGCCGTAGAGATGCACTGAATTCCCATCATATTTCGCTTTCGTTTCCTAAATTACATTTCTTCTCATGCGCTTTTATCGTCACACAACGCAGTCCATCATTCTCGCTGTTCTTGTGGTATTTTTTGTCGGAATCCCCGACATCACGGCAGGCAATGAATTTATACTGGCGGGTGAAGAACGCAACGTGGTCGCTCTTTCCTCCGGGTTTCAATCCGACGAAAATAACCAAAACGTAGCCGCGGATCTCGCCGTTATTCTTGGAGAAATCACCGGAAAGACACCCAGGACAGAACATGGCGCTTCCCATGGCATTGTCCTGGCCGTGGCCGCGGATTTCCCCACGCTGGCAAAGGAGGTTTCCCTCGACCCCGACAATCCATTGGGGCGAGAGGATTATCTTATGCGTTCTTCCGGAAATCGCTTGTTACTTATGGGAGCGACGGCTCTCGGCACCCACCGTGCCATCGCCGACCTGCTTCACCGTTGGGGATATCGGCAGTTTTTTGCCGGGAAATCCTGGGAGGTTGTCTCCCGGACGGAGACCTTGAGCCTGGTCGTCAACGAAGTGCAGCGTCCCGCATATCATTTCCGGGATATTTTCACGGTAAATTACCTCCCCGGAGAAGAAGACGCGTTCAAGCGGTGGCGCTGGCTAAACCGCCTCGGGGCCGGCTTCACCCTGAACACGCGCCACGCGTATGGCGACATTTACAAGCGCAACGCCGCGGAGTTTGCAGAAAAACCCGATTATTTCGCATCCGTTGACGGCAAGAGGCCTGACCAGACCAGCACGCAACATTTCAAATTCAACGCCGCCAGCCCTGCTCTGCTGCAACTCCTCGTCAACGATGCCCAAAATTTCTTCACCGCCAACCCCACCGCCGATTCGGTTAGCATGGAACCCAGTGATTTCAGCGGCTGGGACAATACCGGTGAGGCCTCCAGGATAATCGGGGGTCCCTCCAATCAGGCTGTTACGATGGCCAACGTTGTCGCCCGCGAAGTTGCTGCTCCGTTGGGCAAATACGTCGGCATGTATGTCTACTACGACCACCAATACCCACCCGATATCGCTGTCGAACCCAACATCATCGTCAGTTTTGCCACGCGCTTTCTCAAACCTGGTCGAGACCTTTATGAGTCCATCAGAGCTTGGCAGGAGAAAGGTGTGCGGATTGTGGGTATCCGCGACTACCATTCCGTCACCGGATGGGATCTCGCCCTGCCTGGCCGCGCTCTCGGCGGAAACCTTCATTATCTTGGTCGAGCCATCCCCAAATTTCACGATCATGGCGCTCGTTTCTACACCACCGAGTCGCAAAGCGCGTGGGGCGCCTACGGCCTTGGTTATTACGTAACCACCCGTTTGCTTTGGAACCCGGGCGAGGACCCGGAGGCAATCGTGGCCGATTTTTTGGAAAAAAGCTTTGGTCCCGCGGCCGGGCCGATGGCTCGTTTCTATAGCCTGCTCAATGGCGAGGACTCCATCATGCTTCGCCACCTGAAACCCACCCGACTCTACAGTCCGCTACTCGAAGCCCTTGATGCTTCCAGCGGGCGCGAGGACGTGCAGCGACGCATCACCGAACTCCTCGCCTATGTCCGCTACGTCGAGTTGATTGGAAAAATGGATCGGGCACGGGAAGAGGATAAACCCGATTTGCTGCGCGAAATTTATGATTGGGTATTCCGCATCGACTCGATGAAAATGCTGCCGACAAAAGCACTTGTGCTGCGGAAACGTCAGGCGCTGCGCGGACTCTACGTTCGCTATCTGGATCTCTCCGATCGGGACATCGCCGCCATGCAACAAAATGCCGCAGCCCGTCCTGTGTCTCGGGAAGAGCTGGTTGCATTGGCGCGCCCGGTGGTCGGGCGCCCGGATGCCATCACGTCATCCCTGGCTCTCCCGTCCTCCCCGATGGAAAACAAGATTGTATCCAGTCCATGGATGCGCAACGCCGCCTGCTTTGTTTTTCCTCTCGCCGCCGATGATCGTGTCGAAGCCACGCTCTCCATGCGTCGCTTCGGCTTCTCGGAACAGCCTCGTTACATAATCGAAGGGCCGGATGGCCGCATCCTCAACCGGGGCCAGCTACAGGGAGACAGGAGTCAGGTGATCATCGAAGGCGCCAGCCCCGGCTACTATGCTCTCATCGTCGAATACACTCCCAACTTGGTGAGATGTGAGGCTCCCCGTGGTTTTTACCTGAAACCGCCGTCTGATACCGCCAGCCTGGACGTCGTCCGCTACACTGGTTCGCTCTACTTCAGCCTGCCCGAAGGGCAAAACAGTCAGGTCATCGTTGGGGGGCAGGGCGATGGTGAGAAGGTTGGCGTGGTGATCTTTTCCGGCGACGGCCAGATAATCGCTTCGGCCAAAAGCGTCAGCGGCAACCAACCGTTGGTGACCGATCTCCGCGGCGCTTCCTCTCCTGGCATCCATCGAATCCGCATCAGGAAACCGGAGACGGGCCATTTCGAGGATGCCTTTGTCAGGTTTTCCGGAGGCCAACCGGACTTGATCGCACTGTCACCCGATTCGCTTCCTGCCCAGCAGGGAAAAACCGCCGTCGCCACTGCCACGACAACCTCCTCGACCGTCTCTCGGTGAAATCTTCACACAACACTCTCCTGCTCCTGGCCCTGTTCTTCGCCCCCTGCGCGTTGCTACGGGCCAGCGTGCAGGTGACAATGGCGACCGCAAAACCCACTCAATCCGTCATTGCGAGTTATGAAGCGCTCCCCGGTAGCGCGGGCAATACAACCGCTTTTTGGAGAGGCACCGGTCCCTTCCGCCATATCGGACAGTCCTTTGGCATTGCGACGAAAGAGGAGTCCGTCCGGCTGTCAGGCGTTTCCTGGAAAATCTGGAATCTTGATTCCTCGGTCGAAGGGAAAAAATTCAGCATCAAACTCTACCGACTCACGGCTCCCAACAAGGCCCCCGACCCTGAAAAAGATCTGCTTCACTCCGAGGAGGGTCTCCTGCCTGACATTCTGGAAGAGGGATACTATCTCACATTCACGTTTTCCAGTAGTGTGAAGCTGGCTCCTGCCGGTGCCTACCTCGTGCTCTTCGGCTTTGAGGAGGCCACATCCAAGGATGCCAGTGCCAAAGTGCTGGGGTTCGAGCGTTCGGAAGGCAGGGCAAATTTCGACGGGCGTCTCTGGATCTACAACGGAACCGCTTTTGTCGCGGACAACAAGGCGATGACCTTCTTCGCACATGGGCAATGATCGGTCCCCATTCCTTTCCTCATCCACCACCAATCCAAACATACACGATATCATGAAGACAAAAATCCGACTGCATTTCCTGTTCTCGATTGCCTTGGCAGGCTGTGCCCTCGCCAGCTCCGCCAAGGCTGCCGTCAGTGTCAGCCTCAGCGCCACTGCTCCAACCGAGGATGTTTATAAATTTCAGGAGATCCCATCTGGAGGTACCGCCTCCAATGTTACCGCCTACAAGAGGGTCAGTAGCACCATATTGGAACGGACTGTCGGCCAAGGGTTTTCTACGGAAAGCGAGACAGGCGATCTCCTGATGACTGCGGTGACATTCAAAATTTACAATTTTTCTGACGCGGTTGAAGGGCTGGATTTCACCATCAGTCTCTACGAGGGAACGAGCATCACCGCTGCTTCTCCAGCAAGTGCCACGCTGCTTTCCCGCCAGACCGGAACACTACCCGAAACGCTTGTGACAGGCAATTACATCACCTTCGATCTGGGGACGCCGGTCACGCTCAGTCCCGACAAATATTATTCTGTCGTGTATTCCTTTGCCGAACTCACATCTTCTGGCAGCACAGCCAACTCCATCGGTTTCGCGACAATCGGTAGCGGTAACTCAAATACTACCGGTGGTCGCCGCTGGCTCGGTGACGACGGAACCTACACTGGCTCGACCTCCAATGGCCTGGTTCTCTACGTCCATGCGGTTGCGGTTCCCGAACCTGCAACATGGGCGCTTCTGTTCGGAATCTTTGCCGCCGCCCTTGCTATCGTCCGGAAACGTTTATCGATCGTCTCATGAAACCGGAGATATCCCCTTCTTCCCGCCAGATTCCCGGTTGCCGGACATCCGGACATCGCCTGCGCGGGCAGTGTTGGGACGGCTTCACGTTGATCGAACTCCTCGCGGTCATTGCCATCATCGGGGTGCTCGCGGCGATCACACTGGTCACGGTGGGGAAAGTGCGTTCCGCCGCGCAATCCGCGCGCTGTATGGCCAATCTCAAAAGTATCGGCACCGCACTACTGACTTATGCGACGGACAACAAAAACATGCTCCCGCCCGCCGCCAACCTCCCCAACAGCCCTGTCCCGGCGGTCAACTACACTGGCCCGCTTTTCCGGCAAAAAACTTTCTGGTTCGACGCTCTCAATCCCTACATGGGCCATCCCGCATGGGCGGCGGACCGTGCGACAAATTTCCCGGAGCCCACCGACACCGGTTCCGGCCTTCCCTTCCCCTGGCAGCAATGCCCCTCCAAAACCTACACGCCTCTCATGCGTGCGAACGTCGGTTACGGTTGGAACGCATGCAATTTCGGGTGGGATGGCTCCAAAGCCACGTCCTTCGGCTATGCTATCCGCCTCGATCAGGTTGAGACCCCTTCACGCACCATCATCGCCGGCGACTCCAAAGATCCCGACTTCATGCCGGACCAATACGCCTTCGACCGTTACATCTACGACTACGACCATGAAACCCGATATCCCTATCCCAAACGGCACAACGGAGGAGGCAACTACGTGTTTCTGGACGGTCACGTCCAGCGTATTGCTGCTGAACGCATGAGCACGCGCGAGGTGATCGACCTCTTCAAAAAAACGAAATAGCCCCCCTTCCCAAGCGCGAACACGCTCCCAGCGCACGTCACCCGTCTTTCATTACACATGAGCAGATCTCTCCCTCATCATTACGACGCCCTCGGCACGGCTGACAAAATCGCGACTCTGCTTGAACCGGAAATCGTGCGTCAGTCGCTGCAAGGCGCCGCCCAATGGCTGCGCGCCGCTGTCGCCGCGACCGGTCGTCCCGACAAATGCTGCCGTGATGCGCTTTACCATAACGACGGACGCATCACCTGGTTTTACCCCAACAGCAACACCGCCGAACTGCTTTCCGCATGGCTCGACCTTGCCGAAATCTTCAATGCCTCCGAATATCTCGACCAGGCCATCGCCTATGCGGACGGGCTGCTGAATGACCCCGTTAAAGGCCTCCTCAACGACCCCGCTCATCCCGAAGCGCGCGGCATCCCTTGGTATTGGACGGACGGCGGCACCTATGCCGGTCACTACGCCATGCGCATGCCAATCCATTTTCTCCGTATGTATCTAAAAACTGGATACAACCGTTATCTCGACATTTGCGACATCATCGGGCGTACCCTGCTCGCACGCCAGCTTGACAGCGGGCTGGTGTCCGCCGCCTGGGATCCGAATTCGGGCTGGATGCACGAAGCACGCGTAGGCAGCCGTTACGTCTGCGCTGCCGCCACCTTTGCCGTGCTGTGGCGCCTTACCGGGGACGATGCCTATCGCCGCGCGTGGGAAAAAGCGCTCGCCGCCACCCTCTCCATGCAAAACCCCGATGGCTCCCTCTTCCACTGCTACGATCCGCGCACCGCACAACCGCTCCACTCCTACGTCAAACTCCACTTCACCGCCTATGTACTCGACATGATCGAGCATGCCCATGCAGCCACAAGCGATGGCAGGTTGCTGGAATGCGGACGCAAAATCGCCGATCATCTGGCCAGCGTTTTTTACTACCGTCATATTGTCCCGTATTGCGTCGGCAACGTCACTGACCCCACGGACCAGATGGAAGCGGAAAAGCCCGTGACCGATTCGGCCCCCGGTCTGTTCTGGCTCGCGCAAAAAACCGGCGTGGCCGTTTATCGTGACATCGCGAAAAACCTCTGGTTTGGGTCGTGGCTGCACCAGTTGCCGCAAGACCGCGAACCCGGATGGGCTGGCGCCCTGATGGGAGGAAGTCCGAGACCCGACGTCCGCGAGACGCCTGCCGGTGTTCCGACCAATCGCCAATATGTGCATTACGATCCCACAGTCATCGGCCGTTGCGGTGTCTGGAACATAACGCACCATATCTTCGCTTCACAGAAGTTGCTCAAAACAGTTTTAGCCACGAAACAGAATCCTGTTTCCCCCATCCTGGAAGAACACGTCTGATCCAGACATCTGCAGTTCCATGAACATGCATGCGATCGACTGGATGATCCCGGCCGGAATCATCGTTTTCCTCCTCATGATTTGCTGGGGAGCATCTCGCCTGACGAGCAGTGTGGCGGATTTTCTCGCTGCCAATCGCATGGCGGGGCGCTACCTGCTGGCCATCGGTCAGGGTCTGACCGGGTTGGGTGCGATCAGTATCGCAGCCAATTTCGAAAAATATTACCAGGCCGGTTTTGCCGCCTACTGGTGGATGCAAATGGTCGTTCCCGTCGGGCTGGTTCTGGCACTCTCCGGTTTTGTGATCTACCGCTATCGCGAGACGCGTGCGCTCACCATGGCGCAATTTTTCGAGATGCGCTACAGCCACAATTTTCGCATCTTTTCCGGCATTCTTGCCTGGTTGTCCGGGATTCTCAACTACGGCATCTTTCCGGCGGTGAGCGCCCGGTTTCTGGTTTATTTTACCGGATTGCCGCAGCATGTGGAGTGGCTCGGCTGGTCGATTCCGACCATCGCTCCGGTCATGATCATCCTGCTGACCGTGGCCATAACGATGACCATGCTGGGCGGGCAGATTTCAATCATGATCACCGACATGATCCAGGGACAGTTCGTGACGCTCGCGATGTTGCTGATTCTTGGTATCCTGTTCTGGCACATGTCGTGGAGTGATGTATTGGAGGGGCTGCGTCACGCGCCGGAAGGGCAATCGCGCATCAATCCATTCAAACAGCAGAATGTGGCGGATTTTAACGTGTGGTTTTTTCTCATGATGGGCGTGCTGCAGGTTTATGGAACCCGGGCCTGGCAGGGATCCCAGGGCTACAACGCTGCCGCGCGCACCCCCCACGAAGCGCGCATGGCCGGCATTCTGGGAGAGTTTCGAGGCATGATCACCGGACTCGTCATCCTCATGGTGCCGATTTTTGTCTTCGCCTACCTGCATCTGCCGCAGTTTTCGGAGAACGCTGCGTTGGTGCAGGAGCAGTTGTCGCAGATTGGTGATGTGCAAATCAGAAAGCAGATGCTCGTGCCGATGGCGCTGGGTGACATCCTGCCGGTGGGCGTGATGGGCATCTTCGCCGCCGTTGTCATCATTGCGGCGGTCTCCACGGACAACACCTACCTGCATTCCTGGGGAAGCATTTTTATCCAGGATGTGCTGCTGCCATTGCGCAGGAAACCGCTCACTCCGCGCGTGCACATGTGGGTGTTGCGGTTGTCGATCCTGAGTGTGGCCGCGTTCGCTTTCACCTGGAGCCTGGTATTTCCGCTGCACGACTACATCTACATGTATTTCCAGATTACCGGGGCGATTTATCTGGGCGGAGCGGGGGCGGTGATCATCGGCGGACTGTATTGGAAACGCGGCACGGCGGGCGGTGCGTGGGCGGCAATGATCACGGGATCGGTGCTTGCGGTATCCGGAATTATGCTGCGCAACGTCGTGTGGCCCTCGCTGCTCCCACGCTGGCGCGAGACCGCACCGGACTACTGGTTGTGGGCGTCGTTGCCCGAGATGTTTCCACTTAATGGCATGCAGATGTCTTTCGGCGCGGCCGGGGCGGCGGTGGCGGCTTACGTTCTGGCGTCGCTGTTGTCGAAAACTCCACCGGCCGACATGGACAAGCTGTTGCACCGGGGCCAATACGCGGTGGCTGGCGAGCATGTGGTCCAAGCTTCCATTGACCAGGTTGCGCCGGTGGCGAGCGCATCTGTCGTCCCTACCATCCGCCGGACGTGGTGGCAGCGACTCGGCGTGGGGGCAGAGTTCACACGCGGCGACAAGGTGATCTATGTGCTCAAAATCAGTTGGGCGATGTTCTTCGTTTTCGTATTTCTGATTGGCACAACAATCAATTGGTTTTGGCCAATCCCTGATTCTATCTGGGAAAAGTGGTGGGGATTCAAGGTGGGCATTACGATTGTGGTCGGATTCATCACCGTGGTCTGGTTTCTCTGGGGCGGTTTCCACGATCTTTTCGTCATGGCTCGACAATTACGGGACACAAAACGCGATGCCGCCGACGATGGCACGGTGCGCGCGTCAGAGCGTGTGCAAATCAAAGAAGAGAAAAACGCACCATGAACCACAGTCGGTCCATAACGGTCGCCTTGGCTGGCATACTGCCTTTTCCCGGCTGCGCATCCTTGCAATCAACCATGCCTGCTCATTCTGACGCCCCCCCCGTTGTCCGTGCGCTGCGGACAGACACTCCCGTCACCATTGACGGGAAACTCGACGAGACCGTGTGGCAGTCGGCGCCATCCTGGCCTCTGTTGCTGCCGGACGGTTCGGCTAACTCCCCGGCAGAATCCGGGAGCGTGCAGTTGTCGTGGGATGATCGCTACCTCTATGGAGCGTTCACGGTCACAGATCGTGACGTGGTGCAGACGGCGACGGAGGATCAGCAGCACCATTACCAAACCGGCGATGTGCTGGAGTTGTTCATCAAACCGGCGTCCCGCTCATGGTATTGGGAATTTCATGTCACGCCCAACGGCCTGAAAACCGCGTTTTTTTATCCCAGCCGCAGCTACAAAAATCTGCCCGGTCCACTCAACTATCGCAGCGGCCTGCGGGTGGCGGCGCAAATTAACGGCACGCTCAACAACTGGCGTGACAACGATCAGGGATGGACGGCCGAAATAGCCATCCCTCTCGATGAACTCGCCGCGCAAGGCGTCCCACTCGATGCCGAAAACGCATGGACAATTCTGGTTGGTCGTTACAACTACGGCCGCCACCTGTCTGACAGGGAACTTTCCTCCCATCCGGCACTCTCCCGTGCAAATTTTCACCGTTACGAAGAATGGGCGTGCCTGGAGCTGGTCCCGCCAGAGTGAACGATTACGTGACCGGGTCCTCCCTTGCCAACTTGCTTCTGTCCCGGTCCACGGTCTGTCTTTCGTCTTTCCGAACTGCTGTCATGCCTTCACCGATCCTTCGGATCCTCCGCGTGCAACCGCCTTCCGGCTCCGGCTGGGGCGACATCCGTCAGGCGCTCGCGTCCGCGAGAAATGGCGGAATTCGTCGCGACGCCGAAATGCGCGACGCCGAAATGCGACTTGCGTGACCACGCATCGCGATTAGCTTTCCGCCCATGAGTGTGAAAGAGCAGTTGCTGGAGTCGTTCCAGTCCCTTCCGGACAATGTTTCCTGGGAAGAGGCGGAGGAACGGTTGCGTTTCCTCGCTGCAATTGCTGAGGCTGAAGCCCAGATCGATCGTGGAGAGGGAATCCCTCACGCAGAGGTGAAAGCCGGGATGCTCTCGTGGTTTCAAAAATAATATGGGCTCCACGAGCGCTGGAGGATTTACGGCGAATTGCCACCTATATTGGCAAATCCAGCCCGATTCGGGCGGAACGCTTCTGCCTCCGTTTGATCGTTCATGTTGAAACATTGGAAGCGTTTCCCCTTAAGGGCCGGATCATTCCGGAACGGAATCAGGAAAAGCTGCGTGAATTGGTTTTTCCTCCCTATCGCATCGCATACGAAGTCCGTCCGGATAGCGTTATCGTCGTCCTTTCGATCTGGCACTCGGCCCGCGGACCGATTGATTTGCAGGATAATTCCCAGGCCGGAATTTTGCTATACGGACAACCGCGCAACCTCTCCCCTGCCCGGCCAACGCCCTGCCTTGCAATTTTTCCACGATCACCATGCCTTCACCGATCCTCCAGATCCCTCGTGTGCAACCGCCTTCCGGCTCCGGCTGGGGCGACATCCGCCAGGCGCTCGCGTCCGGCCTGGTCCAGAGGCTCGGGCAGCCCTGGCGGGATCAGCCCGAAACCGCGTTCGCTCCCGGATGCGTGTGGCTCGGCCTTCACGAGTCCACTCTTCTCATCCACGCCGAACTCGCCGACCGTGAACCGGCCAACCGCGCTACCGTCCCGAACGAGCGCACCTGGGAACTCGGCGACGTGCTCGAACTGTTTCTCAAGGCCGAGGCGAGTGACACCGGAACCGGCTCCAGCGCCTACTATGAATTTCACATCACCCCGGAAAACCGGCGGCTCCAGTTGCGTTTCCCGGCGACCGCCGCCCTCCGCGATATCCGGGAAAAGCGGGCAACCCTCGATTCGTTCATGATCGCCGACAGCCTTTTCGAAAGCCGCACGGAGATCTCCCGCGGACGCGACGCATGGCAGGTCTACGCACGCTTCGATCTGCGCCCTCTTTTCCCGGACCCCGCCGGCATTCCGTCCGGCCTCCGTTTTCTGATCAGCCGCTACGACTACCAGCCGGGCGCCGCCAGGCCGGTCCTGTCGTGCAACGAATCCTCGCGCCTCGCCCGGCCCGATTTTCATCACATCCCCGGCTGGACGCAGGCTGTTCCGGAATCATAAGCCCGGAAAACAAACGAGGCAGGTGATCTCCTGTACCACCTGCCTCGCGAACCATATCTTACCTTACGCCGTTACCGGGGGAAGCGGGTCAATTGTCGCGTCTTACCGGTCGGCGACCAGATTGCCGTAAGTCACTGTACCCTTTTTCAGCACAACCGCGTGACCGTCCACCATCGCCACCGGGGCACCGCTGCGACCTCGGTAGCGAAGGCCGCGCCGGTTCTGTTCATCTACATCGGAATCGGTCGGGATAAGCTCGGTAAGTTCTTTCGTGCTATCCCTGTTTTTGAATTCGGCCGGCTCCGAAAATGTCGCGAACGCCCACGTATTCGTCCGCTGTGCGGCTTCCCCGACGAGTATTACCTGCGAGGGTCTTGCCACCTGCGAACGGGGCAGCCGGGTATCACCGCCGGATGTATCCGCACAAAGCAGACCGTGCGCCGAATAGGTAAAAGGCATGGTGGCACTCCCCTCTGAGCTGTCATTGACAGGCAGCAAGGCCAGCGGAGACACATAGAGACTCTCCCGCGCAGAAAGAACTTTTTTGGGCAGGCCGATGTATGAGACCAGTTCCGATGTCCAGTACAGCTCACCTTCGCCCTGCTTGTAATAGTAGCCTGGAGGGAATTTGTCCTTGTTGTCATCGGCATAGGTGTTCATCGCCAGCGCGATCTGCCTGAGATTCGAGACCGACTTGACCTCGCGGGCCGCCTTTCGCACCGCGCCCACCGTCGGGAGGATGATGGCCGCCAGGATACCGATGATCGCGATGACCGTGAGAAGCTCGATCAGCGTGAACGCGCGTGAATCGCCGCCGCGATGGATGTTGGTAGTTTTCATGAATCCTTTGTCTTTGTTCTGATCGATCGGGATAAGCTTCAGCAGGTCTTGCGCCGGAAACGCCCGCCCATGCGGCACGCCGTCATCGTACCTGCGATACCGGCCAGCAGCAACGCCGTCGTCGAAGCCTCGGGGATGGTCGGCCCGCTGCCAGGCGTGACCGCAAGGTTGTCGAAGGTGATCGTCTGCCGGCCCGCCCCTGAATTGTTGGCAAACTGGAGCGTGATACTCGTCACACTGCTGAGGACATCCGCCAGCGAAGCCGTCCCCTGCACGGAGGAGGTCGTCGCCCCGTCAAACAGGAACGAGAAGGTCGTATAGCTGCCGGAAGTCAGCGCCTGCCCGGCCGTCACCCAGATCGAGGTGGCTGCATCATTCGGATCGCCGTTGGCAATCTGCGCCGACACCAGCGTATCGGCCGCCGGAGCCGTCCCCCCGGAGGAAACCGTCACCGCAAGGTCCACCGTGAAAACCGTGCCGGATTCGTACGACTGCGCCGAAGCAAACGTGTAACGCACCCGCCCCAGATTGCCTCCACCCCAGTTGGCGGAATAACTGGCCCCGCGACCGGTCTGTCCGCCGGCGATGCTGTAGATGCCATCCGCGGTGGCAGCCCCGGACCGGCTCCAGGCGGTGTTCTGCGCCTGAATGTAGGTCGCATTGTTGTATTCGTCGAAATTATCAATCACGACGACCTGTGCCCGACCAAAGAAGGGAGAAACTCCCGCCATAATTACCAAGGGTAACAGAAGACATTTTGAATGTTTCATGTGTCGAAATATTTTGAATTTTCGAGATCACATCAAGCAGATTTCGCGCCCGTCCATGATTTCCCCGTTGTTTTTCGCGTCTTTTTTTCGATAGATTCCGGCAATGGAATTTTTCGAGAAAGCATGGCCGCTGGCTGAAAGCGGCGAAGGAGCCTTCACCCAGAAAGCCGGAGCCGAGCGCAACCGCCTGCGCGTGCTCGGCCTGATCGCCCGCCGCCAGTGCCTCTCGCAGCGGCAGATCACCCGTGCCACCCGGCTCCAGGCTTCCACCGTCTCCAACATCGTGCGCGACCTCAAGGAATCCGGCCTCGTGCGCGAGGGCGCCCCCATCGAGGCCGAGCGCGTCGGCCCCAAGGAGACCGAACTGGAGCTCGTGGCGGACGCCGCCTGGAGCCTCGGCGTCGGCCTGGAGCCGCTCGGCCACCGCCTCACCCTCGCCAATGCAGCCGGGCACGTGCTCACCCAGGAAACCCTCCCTCCCGGGATGTCCGTGGACGAACTGGCTGCCCTCCTGCCAGCCCGCCTCGCGGAGCTGGCCGACCGCTCCGGCCTCGCCATGGAGCAGTTTGCCGGGGCCGGCATCAGCGTCCCCGGTGTCGTCGATTCCGCCAGCGGCACCATTCTCATGTCCCGCTCCCTGGGCGTCACCCGCTTTCCGCTGCGCCAGACAATCGCGGAAAAACTCGGCCACCCTGTCTGGGTGGAACGCAATGTCGCCTGCGGCGCTTACGCCGAGCACCACATCGGAGCCGCCCGCGACCGCGATTCCTTCATCTACTTCCTGCTCAGGAACGATCCTGGCCAGCCCCGGGTCTTCGGTCTCGCCCTCGTCATTGGCGAAAAAATCTTCCATGGCAGCAACTCCGCCGCCGGCGAAGTCGACCGCAACCTCCTCTCGGCCTGCTTCACTCTCGCCTCCGGCCAGGCCGGCGCAGCGGACCCTCTCTCCGACGAAGCCTCTCTCGACGCCTTTTATCGCGCCTGGGCCGAGGGCCTCGCCGGCATCGTCAACCTGCTCGACGTGAGCTGCCTCATCCTCAGCACCAACGACGAACGCTTCACCCGCGACCGCTTCGGCATCGTGCGCGACACGGTTGACCGGAACCTCATCCCGGTCCCCGGCCGCCGCTTCGACCTGTTGCGCTCCGGCATGGGCCTCGAGGGCACCGTCCTCGGAGGCGCCCTCCTCGCCCTCCATCGCGGCCTGGCCTCCCGGCTCGGTCAGCGCAAGTCCGGCTCGCAGACAGCCGCGGGCGACAACAACAAACCGCGCACGCCCCGCAATCCGGACAGAAAACGGAAATAACCCGCCCGTCCCTCCCGGCCGGCCGATTGGTTCAAACGCCGGGCCACAGACTCCGAAAGTCGACCAGAAAATATAAGTTACTTTACTTCAAATGATTAAATGATCATAAAAATTCAAACCTGAATACAGATTGACACAATTACAGTACACCGGCAGTAATTATTTCATGCGCCGCAATATTTACAGGCACCTCCTTCCAATTTTCCTCTTCACTTCTTTCGCGGCTCCGCTTTCCGCTGCCTCACCGGGCGGTCTCGGCATGTGGGTCTGGCATCGGGAGGAGGTCGTCGAGCCCGCCCGCCGCGCGGAGTTGCTCGCCTTCAGCCAGCGGCACGGCATCGACCTGCTCCTCGTGCAGATCCGCTACACCGGCCGCGGCGAAGCCCGCGCGATGACCGACACCGCCGCCATGAGCGCCCTCCTCCGCGAGGCTCGCGCCGCCGGCATCCGGGTGGAGGCGCTCGACGGCTCCGCCGAAATGGCCTTCGAGGCGAACCGCCCGGAAACGTTGCAGGCGCTCCGCTCCCTCCTCGCCTTTCACAAGGCCCAGCCCCCCGGTGCCGGGTTCGCCGGCATCCACTACGACATCGAGCCCTACCTGACGCCGCGCTGGAAAAACGGCGACGAACCCGGCGTCATCCGCGAAACGCTCGACACGATGGCGGCGATCTACCCGCTCGTCAAAGCCGCCGACCCCGCGCTCACCGTCGCCTACGACATTCCCTCCTGGTACGACAGCCACGAGCGGCTCGTCGTCGCCTACAACGGCGCAAAGAAAAACTTCCATCAACACATCCAGGATCTTTCCGACTACATCGGCGTGATGTCCTATCGCCGCAAGGC
Source organism: Opitutaceae bacterium TAV5 (assembly GCA_000242935.3). Lineage (NCBI taxonomy): Bacteria > Pseudomonadati > Verrucomicrobiota > Opitutia > Opitutales > Opitutaceae > Opitutaceae bacterium TAV5. The sequence continues at coordinate 5,658,718 of CP007053.1, read as the reverse complement.
CGTCGGCCCCAACTCCGTGACGTACCTCTGCACTGCGGAACTCGCCTATGGCCGCAAGATCGGCAAACCCGTTTATCCGTCTCTCGAAACCGTCGAACTCAAGGACGAGCCGCAGATCACCTTCTACGGCCAGCCCGCCGCCGATTTTCTCCGCACGCTCGACGAGGTCCGCTCCACCCTCCGCAGCGACTCCGCTTTCGGCGGCGTCCTGCTCCACCAGTATCGCACCCTCCGCCTCCTCCTCGAGGGCGGCAAGGGCAAGCCGTCCGCCATACCGGCCGCGCAGGACAAGGCTCCCGCCCGCTAACCGCTAACCCGCTGGCTGCACCCACCTCCTCTCCGCTCCCGCCATATGAACGCCGCGCCTCTCCGCACCGCCATCATCGGCCTCGGCGGCTTTGCCGGTTCGCATCACGAAGCGCTGCTGCGGCTGGAGGAGAACGGCGCGGCCCGCCTGGTCGCCACCTGCGATCCGCGTCCCGACGCATTTCCGGACGAATGCCAACGCTGGCGGTTTCGCGAACGCGGCATCCGTGTGTTTGCCGACCACCGCGCGATGCTCGACGCCAGCCTCGCCTCTCCCGGCGGTCTCGATCTTGTCGTCATCCCCACCCCCATCGCCCTGCACGCGCCCATGCACCGCGACGCCGTCGAACGCGGCGTCGCCGTCTACCTGGAAAAACCGCCCACCCTCGATCCCGGTGAGCTGGAGGCGATGATCGCCTGCGACCGCCGCGCCGCCAAAACCACCCTTGTCGGTTTCAACTTCATCATCGAGCCCGCGCACCTCGCCCTGAAATCCCGCCTCCTCGCCGGTGAATTCGGCCGCCTTCGCGAAGTGCGCCTGCTCGGGCAACGCCCCCGCCCCTCCGCCTACTTCCGGCGCAACGCCTGGGCCGGCCGCCTCCGCTCCCCCGACGGCCGCCTGCTCCTCGACTCCTGCCTGGCCAACGCCATGGCGCACTACGTCCACAACGCCCTCTTCTGGGCCGGCCCCCGCGCCGTCCTCGACTGGGCTCCGCCGGCCGGCGTGCAAGCCTCGCTCTGGCGCGCGCACGACATCGAGGGCGCCGACACCGTCTTCGCCCGTGTATCCACTCCGGACGGCGTCACCCTTCGCCTCGCCCTCACCCACGCCCTGCACGGTATCGACACGCTTTGCGAGACGCTCGTCACCGACGAGGCCCGCATCGACTGGGTCGCCAGGTCGCATTACGCGATCACCTGGCACGACCACCGCATGCCCCCCGAACGCCGTCCCCTCCCCTCCTTCGATCTCCTCGCGGCCAATCATCTCGATTACCACCGCTATCTTCGGGGCGAGACCTCCCGCCCCTCGACCCGCCTCGAAGACTGCCGCCCCTTCGTCCGCCTCAACGCCCTCTGCTATCTTTCGGCCGGCACGATCGCGGACTTTCCCGCCGCCCTCCGCCACCCTCGCCACGACGACGCCGGCCAGGAATTTTTCCATATCGACGGACTCGACGACGCCATGCGCGCATTCCTCGAAACCGGCGCCTGGCCCCGCCTTCACACTGTATCCGCCGCACCCCGCACCGCCACGCCGGCCGATTCCGGCAACCTTTCCGGGGCTATCGACGCCCTCCTCACGGCCACACCCGCCTTGCCCTGACCTTGCCAATCATGAAACCAGCCCTTCTCGACGAAGAAATCCACTCCACCGCCGCTCCGGCCACCGCCCCTGCTCCGGCTCCCGCCGCTCCCTCCCGGCTGGCCTTCCCCGGCGGCGTGCCCGCCGAACTGACCCGCGGCCTCGCCGCCATCACCGGGATGTTTCCCGAACGCTTCGTCCTCCCTCCCGGCCACGCCGCCGGCAGCTCCGTCCTTTCCGTCCGCTTCCGGCCAACGGTCCCCGCCCGCCCTGCCGCCCGCGCCGGATCCCTGTCGATAAAAGTCACCTCGCCCGGTCACATCACCATCGACTATGCGCGCTCCACCGATGCCTTCCGCGCGCTCGGCATCCTCATGGGCCGCATCGAAAGCGGCCAGCCGCTGGCCGACACCACGGAGAGCGCCGCCTTTGACACACTCGGCGTCATGCTCGACGTGTCGCGCAACGGCGTCCTGCGCGTTCCCGTCATCGAGCGGATCATCCGCCACCTCGCGCTCATGGGCATCAACCAGCTCATGCTCTACACCGAGGACACCTACGAGATCCCCGGCGAACCGCTCTTCGGCTACTTCCGCGGCCGCTACACGCAGGAAGACCTGCGCCATATCGACGACTACGCCGCCGCCCTCGGCATCGAGGCCGTCCCCTGCATCCAGACGCTCGGCCACCTCGAACAGGTGCTCCAGTGGCCCCCGTATCGTCCTCTCCAGGACACCGGCGGCGTCCTCCTCGCCGGCGACGCCGGCAGCGAGGCGCTGGTGGAAAAAATGATCGCCGCCGCCTCCTCCCCGTTCCGCTCGCGCCGCATCCATATCGGCATGGACGAGGCCCACGGCATCGGTTCCGGCCAGTACCGCTTCCGCAACGGCCTGCAACCCCCCTTCGAGATCCTCGCCACCCACCTCGAACGCACCGCCGCCATCTGCCGCCGCCTCGGCCTCGCCCCGATGATCTGGAGCGACATGTATTTCCGCCTCGGCTCGCGCACCAACGGATACTACGACCGCGCCTCCGTCGTCCCTCCCGAGGCCGCCGCCCGCGTGCCCGCCGACGTGCAGCTCGTGTACTGGGATTATTACCACACCGACCCGGAGTTCTACGACGACTGGATCGCCCGCCACCGTGCCATGGGCAAGGAGCCCGTCTTTGCCGGCGGTGTCTGGACATGGAACCGCCCCTGGGCCGCGCTCCCCCATTCGTTCGCCACCCTCCGCGCCGGCATGCAGTCCGCCCGCGCCAACGGCCTGCGCGAGGCCTTTGTCACACTCTGGGGCGACGACGGCATGGAGTGCGACGTGCTTTCCGCGCTGCCCGCCATCCAGTTTTTTGCGGAGCTCGGTTTCGCCGCCACCTCCGCTCGCGCCGAAGCGCAGGTCTCCGCGCATTTCCTCGGCAGTTGCGCCGCCAGCAGCGAGGCCTGGATGGCCGCGAGCGACCTCGACTGCACGCCCGGCTCCGGAGATCCCGGCGAGGTCAACGCCAACCCGGCCAAGTGGCTGCTCTGGCACGATCCGCTGCTCAACTTCCTCGACAAACACATCCCCGAAGCATGGCCGGCCCACTACGCGCAGCTCTCGCAACGCTGTGCGGAGCGGGCCGGCCGCTCGCCCGGCGACGCCCGCCTCGGCTACGTCTCCCGGCTCGCCGCCGTGCTCTCGCACAAGGCCGCGCTTCACCTGTCCTTGCGTCACGACTACATGGCCGGCGACGCCGCGGCCCTGCGCCGCGCCGCCGTCAAGACCGTTCCCGCTCTCCGCGACGAAATCCGCGCGCTCTGGCAAGCCCACCACGCGCTCTGGCACGAGCTCTACAGGCCGTTCGGCTGGGAAGTCATCGAACGCCGCTACGGTGGCCTCCTCCTCCGGCTCGAAACCCTGCAAACCCGGCTCGACGCGTGGCTCGCCGCGCCCGGCGCCCACCCGATCGAGGAACTCGCCTGCCCGAGCGAAACGGTTTACCCGGCCCACACCGCCCACAACCTCACGCTCACCCATCACCAGGCCGCCACGCCCAGCCGCATCCAGTGAGCATGCCCGGCCGTCTCCAGATCTCCGCCCGCCTTCGCCTGCTCGCCGCGCTCCTCCCCGGCGTCGCCTTCCTCTCCGCCGCATCCGCACCCGCGCCCGCTGCTGCCGTGGCATGGGACGACGTCGCCCGCGGCCTTTTTCACGAAGCCCACCAGGCCTTCGCCGCCGCCGGCGACACCGGTGACACGGACCGCGAGACCCGGCTCGGCACGGCTCTCACGCTGCTCCAGCTCCAGCCGAAAACCGACGCCAACATCCGCCGCGCCGCGACACTCCTCACCCGCCTCCACGAGGAAAACCCCGGCGACGAGACCGGCCTCGCCGCCCTCTATTACCTCGGCCGCATCGAGCACCTTCACCGCACGCCCGCCGATCCGGAAGCCGCGGCGCGCTATTATCGCGAGCTGATTTCCACCCGCCCCGATCATCCCCTCGCCGGCCAGGCCCGCGTGAAACTCGCGCTCATCGAGCTGTACCGCTCCGGCGGCCGCCCCGAAGATCGTGCGCAGACCGTCGCTCGCCTCACTCCGCTCGCCGACCGCCAGCCGGATGCCGCCTCGCGTCGCGATCTCCATCTCGTGCTCGGCGAAGCCGCCCTCCGTTTCGGGCTCGGCTCGCAACTCGCGCTCGACCACTTCCGCGCCGCGCTCGACGCCGGCATCCTCCGCGCCACCCTGCGCGCCGACGCCCTCGTGCGCTGCGGCGAGTTGGCCCGCGAGCTCGGCCATGCCGACGAGGCCCGGCGCTATTACGAAACCTTTCTCGCCGACTTCCGGCGCGATGTCCGTCGCCGCACGATCACCGAAACCCTCGCCGCGCTCTCCTCTCCCGCGGCCCTCGCCGCCGCGCCATGACGACCCGCTCCGCCTCGCGCCTTCGCCTCGCGCCCCTGGTCGGCCTCGCCCTCCTGCTTGGCTGCTTTGCGTTCGCCACGCTGCGCGTCTGGCAGCACGGCCGGTCCGGGCAACCCGCCGACGGCCGCATCGTTGTCCGCTTCGCCCACTGGCAACTCGAATCCGGCCTGCGCGACGCGCTCGACGCGCTCGCCCGCGAGTACGAAAGCCTTCATCCGGGCGTCCGCATCGAACAGGTGCCCATCCCCAAGCGCACCTACGCCCAGTGGACCAAAACCCAGCTCGTCGGCGGCACCGCCACCGACATCATCCAGATCGACCGCAATCTCGACGACGAGACGCTCTCCCGCTTCTACCGGCCCGTCACCGCCGACGTCGCCCTGCCCAATCCCTACAACCACGATACGCCGCTCGCCGGTATCCCCTGGCGCGATACGTTCATCGACGGCATGTCGGGCAATTTCAGTTACCGCCCCAACCTCCTCGACTACTACGGCGTCCCTCTCTCGATGTTCACCGTGCGGCTCTACTACAACCGCGACCTCTGGCGCCAGTTGCTCGGCGACACGCCGCCGCCGGCCACGTACGACGGGTTCATCGCCCTCTGCGAACGCATCCGCAAGATCGCCGCCGACACCGGCTGCAACGTGATCCCGATCGCCGGCTCGTACGACAACGGCCCCATCCTCATCAACAAGATGGTTTCCGGCCAGACCCAGCGCCTCTCCCGCCAGATCGACCAGACGCGCACGCTCATGCCTGCCGGCGCCGAAATCGGCCTCGCCTGGCTGCGCGGCGCGTGGAACGCCGACACGCCCGCTTTCGCCGACGCTCTCGCCATCGCCCGCGAGACCAGCCTCACCATGCAGGCCGGCTACGAACAGCTCCGGCACGAAGACGCCACCTTTTACTTCGCCCAGAACCGCGCGCTCATGATCGCCACCGGCAGTTGGGACCTCCCGGTCTATCGCACCATCTGCCCGTTCACGATCGGCGTCTTCGACGTGCCGCTCCCCGCCCGCGACCACCCGCACTACGGCCGCAACATCCTCGGTCCGCCCTCCGAAGCCGGCAACAGCACCGGCATGGCCTTCGGCATCACCCGCCAGTCGCCCCACCCGGACGAGGCGCTCGATTTTCTCCGTTTTCTCACCTCCTTCTCCGGCAACGCCGCCTTCTGTCGTGCCAGCGGCTGGCTGCCCTCGGTTATCGACATCCAGGTGCCGGAAAGCGTCGCTCCCTTTCTCCCCGTCGTCGACGGCTATGTCGCCGGCTTCGATTTCTCGCTCGGAACGCTCGGCGCCTCCACCACCCTCGTCATGTCCAACCGCATGACGCTCCTTGTCCAGCCCTCCGGCTCCGTCGCCGCGTTCCAGGCCGCGCTCCGGTCCGCGCTCACTCCCGCCATTCGCGAAGACCTGCGCCGCGTCTCGCGCAACACCCTCCGCAACCTCACCCGGCAGGATGTCCTCCTCGCCGGCCAGCTTGCCCTCGGCCAGCGCGACCCCGCCGGACCCGACGCCGCCCGCAAGATCAGCGAACTCGAGGAAGCCCAGAACCAGCAGGAGTCCCTCCGCGCCTGGATCGACCATGAACTCGACCGCAACCCGAGCAATGATCCCTGAATCCACGATCCGGTTACACAGAGGACACGGAGAAGGCGCAGAGCCCGGGGAGGACCACCCCGCTGAATTACTTTACACAAAGATCGCGAAGACCGCGAAGTGTATGAATACTGATCCTTTGCGCTCTTTGCGATCTTTGTGTAAAAATCCGGAGATTTCAGGACGTTGGTATCATTCATCCGGGAAGGGTGTGTCATGATCGTTGTGGCCTCCCTGCCCTCGACTTTTCCCGCGACGGGAAAAGTGCCCTCCCTGTGTCATCCGCGTAATTGAATCAAAGCACCCACCCATTCCATGACCACCTTCGCCCGCACCGGCCTCCATATCGACTTCCGCATCCAGGTCATGCCCATGCCCGCGCTCCGCGCGCTCGCCCGGGAGGCGGCCTCCCTCGGACACAACACGCTCATGATCGAATGGGAAGGCGCGTACCCGTTCGACAAACACGCCCTCATTTCCAATCGCTACGCGTACACCCGCGAGGAACTGACCGGCTTCATCGCCGAATGCACCCGGCTCGGCCTCGATGTGATTCCCCTCCAGCAGTGTTTCGGCCACATCGAATACATCCTGCAACACGACCGCTACGCCCATTTGCGCGAGAGCGACGCCGACATCTGCCAACTCTGCCCCTGCAAGATCGACGAGGCGCTCGCCGTCTTCACCGACATTTTCCGCGACATCGCCGCCACCCATCCCTCGCCCTTCATCCACATCGGCGGCGACGAGACCTACCTGCTCGGCCACTGCCCGGCCTGCCGGGCCAAGGCCGAAAAACACGGCAAGTCGCGCCTCTACGTCGATTATTTCAAACGGGTCGCCGACCTCGTCGTCAGCCTCGGCAAGCGTCCTGTTCTCTGGGCCGACATGCTCCTGAAAAATCCGGAGGCCGCCGCCGACATGCCGCGCGGCAGCGTGTTCGTGGACTGGAATTACGGCTGGCCCGTGAACCATTTCGGCGACCTCGAAAAACTCCGGAGCACCGCCGGAAAGGCCGGCTTCGAATTCTGGGGCGCCCCCGCCCTCCGGTCCTCGCCCGACAACCACGCCCTCACCTGCTGGCGCACGCATTTCGACAACCTCCGCGACTTCCTGCCCTTCGCCCGCGACGCCGGCTATCGCGGCATGATCCTGACCTCGTGGTCCACATCGGGTGTTTACGGTTATCTGCGCGACAAGCCGGGAGAATTCATCGACATCCTTCCCATACGTCGCGTGTATCCTGCTTCCGGATTCGGAATCCTGCAGCAAGCCTTCCGCGCCGCGCTCGACACCACCGCCGCCGGCCAGTCTTTTTCCCCCGAAGCGTTTGTCATCGACTACGCCCGCACCCGCTTCGGCCTCGACGACCGCGGCGGCCGTGCTCTCTGGCGCGCGCTCAACGCCGATGCGACCCCCGTCAGCCCGGGGGTCAATCTGGCTGCGCTTCACCGCTCCGCCCGTACGGCTTCACGCCTGCTCGCCGGCCTGCGCCCCCGCCGCCATGCCACGGAATTCGCCCACCTGCGCCTGATGGCCGATCTCCGCGAATTCCATCTCCGGTTCAAGATTGCCGAGTCGCGGCTCCAGTCCGCGTGGTTCACCGCCGCGCGTCGCCCCGCGGCCGCCCGCCTGCTGGCGGGGCTGCTGAAGGAATCCGATGCGCTCGACCGCCGTTTCGCCCGGCTCAATCGCGGTTTCCTGTACCCCGAAGAAATCGTGGAAGAGGCCCGCTACCGCTCCGCCCGCCTCCGCCACCTCCACGCCCGCCTCGCCCGCGCCGGACGGGGCTGATCGATTCGACAGGGTTTCCGGGAACCCCTGAAAAAATGCTTTTTGACCGCGAATAGACACAGGTTGGCTGCGCCCGAACCAAAGGATAGCCCACGAAACACACGAAAGGACACGAAAAGAAAGACAGAAAACCGATGGTTCGTTTTTCGTGTCATTTCGTGTGTTTCGTGGGCCGGATTCATGGAGATCGTTTCGCGGATTCCGGAAAAGCAACTTGCACCACAGAGGAAGGGAGCGGGCGCAGAGGCGGCTTCGCCGCGAGTGGAGGGTGGAAATCTCAGGCTTTCTCCCCCCGCTCCCATCCTCCGTAGTGCAATGATTCAGTGTGCTCACAGAAAACCGCGTGAACATGGGCTGGCGAAAATGCAAACCCGGTAAAAAAATCCGTGAAACTGCCCTGAAAAATCGTGCGCGGAAGCGCATGATTTCGCTCGGTACGGATGCGTTCCGGATTCAAACCGGGATAGCCACAAAAAACACAAAATTCCCTTCTGTCCGGCGGGAACCTCCCGCGCGCTTATAAGCGCGATGGAGGATTTCATGCGCGGCGTGTTTTTTCGTGTTTTTCGTGGCCATCCTTCTCTCTTCGGTTGCGGCACAGCCGCCCCAGGTCATCCGTGGTCTGGTTTTCGCATCTTTTTGCGGCCATCCAAAACAAGCCCGCCCCATAGGGGAATCATGCTTTTCCATGCACGGTTTCTCAGGGTAGTTTCACGGATGGGCTGCGCCAAAACCAGGCCTGGACGAACCAACCGCGTACCGGGCGAAGCGACAGCCTGCCATGAACGCGAATAGACGCGAAGGAAGTGGCAAGGCATGGTTTGAATCCGTGATAATCCGCGAAATCCGTGGTTAAAAAACGACTACAGCTTTATCCGAACCGCTCCAAATGTGATTTTGTTGTGTTTTTATTCACGTCCATTCGCGTCCATGGCAGGCTGTCGCTTCGCTCGGTACGCGGTTGGTTTGTTTTTCAATTTTCAGGAGTTCCCTTCCGCGCCTCACGGCGCCGTGTTGCGCGGCACGAACGGCTGGCCCGGAATGCGAAGCTGGATACGTTGCGCCCGTTTGCTCCTGATCATCTTCAACGCCGCCTTCGCAATCTCCGCCCCGATTTCCTCGCACGGTTCGGGCGCGCTCGTCAGGCTGATCGACTGATGGCTGCTCGTGAGAAAATCTCCCATCGACGCGAGCGCCACCTCCTCCGGGATGCGCACCCCCATCTCGCGGATTTTTTCGAGAAGACGCAGCGCCAGTGCATCGTTCAGGACGAACAGCGCGTCGGGACGATTCCTCGCATTCGAAGACCCCAGCAACCGTGCCACCGCCTCCGTCGGCACCACGCCCGACTTCTCCCAGATGATCCAGTCCTCCCGCAAGGCGATACCCGCCTCGCCCAGACAATCGCAGTAAGCCTGGTAGCGCGCCAGCGTCATGGTGGTGGGGTGAGTCGGTCCGACAAAGGCGATCCGCCGCCGCCCGGACGCCAGCAGGTGCTCCATCACTTCGCGCGCCGCCTTGCCCGAATCCCACGCCACGTAGCTCGCCTCCGGCAAGTCGGGCAGCGTGTCGCTCAGGAGCAGCAGCTTTTGTTTCTGCGCCATGAGTTTTTTATAAAAATCCCGGCTTTCCGGCAGCGGCAGGCAGATCAGCGCATCCACCTTGCGCTTCAGGAGCGACTGCACCTCGCGCTCCTCCCGCGCCTTGTCCCAGAGATGCACGCTGATCAGCGGCATGTAGCCGTGCCCGTCCAGCACCCGCAGCATCCCCTTGAGCACCCGGTCCGCCCAGTTGTCTGACAAGTCCGCGAACACCACCCCGATGCTGTCCGTCCGCTGGCGGCGCAGCGTGGAGGCGAAAAAATTGGGCTGGTAGCCCAACTCGTCCGCTGCCGCCCGGATGCGCTCGACCGTGCTTTCGGAAATTTTCATCTCCGGCCCGCGCCCGTTGAGGGCGTAGCTGACAGTCGCCGCCCCCAGGCCAAGATGACGGGCAAGCGCGGCAATGGTGACTGTTTTGGAACTCATGCGTGGATCAAGTGAATGGATTCAGTTTTTGCCCACCCTAAACCCCCGCGGCCCGGATGCGAGACATTCGATGCGTATCCAGGAAAAAATACGCAGCATGAAAAATCCGGACGAAGAAACATTGCATCCTCTGAAAACCCGGCAACAAGTCTCGCCCTCCGAACCCGTAAAACCGGATGACCGCCAAACCCGTCACCATCACCGCCCTCGCCCGTCACCTCGATCTCTCCATCGCCACCGTCAGTTACGCGCTCAACGGGCGCGGACGCGAAATGAAGCTCCCGGAGGCCACCATCGAGCGCGTGTGCGCCGCCGCCAGGCAGATGGATTACCGGCCCAACTTCTTCGCCCACAATCTCCGCCGCAAGCACACCGACACCGTGGGCGTCATCTTCGCCGCTCTCGACGAGAACTGGGCGCACCGCGTCCTCTGGGGCATGACCCGCGTTTTTGACCGCGCCGGCCTCACTCCTCTCCTCGGTGTGCACTTCTGGGATCAGGCGCGCGAAGAACGCGAAATCCACTCCTTCCTCCAGCGTCGCGTCGACGCCCTCATCTGTTTCCCGCAGCCCGAGAACCTCGACCTCTATCGCACCCTCATTCGCCAGAAACAGAAGCTCATTCTCCTCGGAGACACCCTGCCCGACCTCCCCGAGGCCAGCTACGCCGCCTGGGATTCCGGCGAGGCCGCCAGGGTCGCCATCCGCCACCTGCTGGCCTCCGGACGCAAGCGCATCGCTTTTGTCGGACCCGACCCGCGCATGACGATGACGAAGGCGCGCTACCAGGCCTACCTCGATTGCCTCGCCGAGGCCGGCCTCCCGCTGCGCGAGGACCGGGTCGTGTGGGCCAGGTCCGGCGAGATTCCCCGCGACGCCGTCGTCCGCCTCGTGTCGCAACCCGCCTCCCGGCCCGACGCCCTCTTTGTCGTCAACGACGGTCTTGCCCTTCCCCTGCTGGAGACGCTGACGAAGGTCGGCGTCAAAATTCCCGACCAGATTGCGGTCGTCTCGATGGGCGACCTGCTCGCCAGCGGCCACGAAGCGATCGGGCTGACGAGCATGCACGAACCCTGCGAGGAGCTCGGCGAGGCCCTGGCCGGCGCCGCGCTCACGCTTATCCGAAAACCGAATACCAAACCCCTCCATCTGCTCATCCCCGGCAACACCCTCACCCGCCGGAAAACCGCTCCGTAAAGCGCGATGAAAGAGCAGGCGCCGAAGCAAGAAGTGACGACCCCCGGCCGTTGCGACGGCGCGCAGTGCCGCCGGTAACGGGAGCGATTGCCTCTGGATGATGGCGAATCGCTCGCCGCGCTTCGTCTGCAACGGCTAAAAGCCGTCGCTCCGTGAAAAAATACCTCCTCCAGATTCCGGAAAATCGGGCATTGACTTCCAAAGACTGAATGCATTCAGTCTTTCCTGCCGCAGTTATCTTGACCATCCATGCCATACCTCGTCGCCATCCTTTGCCTCTTCCCTGTCGCCCGGATTCTCACCGACTCGGCCCCTTCGGTTCCGCCCAATAATGAAAATTTTTATTCAATAGCTTAAACACTTAACCTGCAACCCGCCGACTCCCTCACCCGTCGATAGATGCGTTTACCCTCCTTTCAAGGCCCCATGCGTTTTCGCCTCGCAATCCTCCTCTTTCTTTCTGCTGCGATTCCCCGTATTGCTCATGCCACGGAAATCGATGCCGGCATTTACCAGGCGCCTTTGCTTCTCTCATCGCAAACGACCACTTCCTGGGCTCCCACTCAAAAGGATTGTGCCGCCCTTCGCTCCTGGTCCCCCAGTCCGGTCGCTCGTGAACTCAAATACCAGGGCACTGCCGATGCCTGTGCCGAATTGCGGGTATCCAGGGGTCCTGTTGTGGCCATCCTCGGCACTCGCAGTCCCGTTGCCGATACCACACTTGAATTTGAATACCGCATCCCCGACAGCATCAGCGCCCGCGAAATCAACATCAACCTCCGCACCACCGACAACAGCAAGCTCTACGGCCTCCGCCTTCCTCCCGCTCCTGTCGGCCAATGGCAGCGCGAAACACTCCCGCTTGCCAGCATTGTCGGCGGCGATCTCTGGCGCCTGAGCGCGCTTCGCACGGCCTCTTCCATTGAGCTCGCGCTTGTTCCCAGCCAAGGCCCTGCCGCAATCCAGTTCCGCTCCATCACACTCACGCGCCATATTTCTCCATGGGGATCGTTACCCATTCCCCAACTTATCAGCCTTCCTGCCTCCGGTGCGCAACGCACCTTTTCGATCACTGCCACGCCCCGCCAATCCTGGCTCCAGATCATCGCTTCCACCCCGGTTGAGGTCATCGTCAATGGCCATAACCTCGGCCAGGCTGCGCTCAAAAACCAGGATGCCTCGAAGTGGCCGTCCGTCCCCCTTCCCGTCGCCAGGGAATTCTCCATCGACGGCCTCCTGCGTACCGATAATGAAAATACTGTTGTCATTCGCCCCGCCTCCACCCTCTCCGCGACAACACCCGCTTCGACCCTCCAGATTCTCTGCGCTCTCGGCTACGATACTCCCGATACCCGTTGTATCATCGTCTCCGATTCCAACTGGACAACCCTTCCCGCGCCCGCCCTGAACAACTCCGCCGGCACGCTCCCGCCCACGCCCCTCATCGCACGGACCTACAAGGGCAACGAGCCTGCCCGCTGGGGACGCATCCCCGACATCTATCCCCTCCGCGAGCCACAAGCCTGGAGCACACGCTCCACACCATCCCCGATCCGGAACACGTTGGCCTCTCCATCCCGGGCCCCCGTCTCCGCATCCTCCACTCCCTGGCGTACCGCCGCACCCGGCACCGGCCAAAACCCGACCACCCGCTGGCAACTTGTCACGCCTGCCGGTCATTCCCTGTATTTCCTGGGCATCCAGACCCTCGGCCTCCTCCCCAACATCAACTACCGCCATTACCGTTCCATGATGGAACGCTATCCTGACGAGAGCCATTATATCGACGACACCCTCGCGACGGTCAGCCGGCTCGGATTCAACGGCATCTCTCCCGCCGCCACCACTGCTCCCTTTCACCGCGCCGCCCGCCAGGCCGGGCTTTATCACTTCCAGTACCTCGGCCCCGAAGCCGGCGGCCCCTGGCTCAAAAATCGCGCCGGTCGTGAGGAGCGCCATCTTGCCGATCCGTTCGACGAAGGCTGGCGCGCCCGTTATCGCGCCGAAGCCCGCCGCTTCGCCGCCGAGTGGGGCAACAACCCCGCGCTCATCGGCCTTTTCGTCAACAACGAGATCCCCCTGGATGGTTCTGTCAACGGAGGCAGCGTCATCGGCTACATCTATTCCCCCGCCTGCCGCGCCGCCTTCGTCCGCTGGCTTGCCGATCGCTATGGCAACGACCTCGAAAAGCTCCGCGCAGCCTGGGCTCCCGAGCTCCCGGCCTCTGCCAGCCTTTCCGACTTCACCGCCGCTCCCGATCTCGACCCCGCCTCCGCCCGCAAGACGCCTTCTCCCAAAGTTGTGGCCGCCGAGGACGGCCACGCCGCCCCCCGCCAGGCGGCCCGTGTCCGGGGCATCGTGGAAACCGATCTCTACGACTTCGCCGTCTATGCCATGGGCATCTACGCCGGCTTCATGCTCGAAACCCTCCGGGCTGAACTCCCCGGGAAACTCATCGCCTCCAACCGTTTCATGGGGAACGCCACCGACGAGATGCTCGCCGCCTGGAAAAACTACGACCTCATCGCCTGGAACGCCTATCCCTTCAGCAAATGGCAGGCCGCCACCTACAGCCCCGCCCAGCTCGACATCCTTCGCCGCGTCCACCGCATCACAGGCCGCCCCGTCATCATATCCGAAACAGGACTACAAGCCCTCGATGCCCGCCTTCCCAATCCCACCGCCACCCTCTACACGCAGAAGCAGCGTGGTGAAGAATACGCCAACCTTCTCCGCCAGGTTTACGACCAGCTTCCCTTCGTTGTCGGCTTCATTCTCTTTGGCTGGCAAAACCTCTCCGACACCGAACGTCAGTCCTGGGGGATCGTTGACGACGCCGGCAACCCCTACACGGACTATTTCACCGCCGTCGAACGCGCCAACAAAGCCCTCCTTCGTAACTAACCCTGCAAAACCTCCCCGCCATGAAAAGCCACCCAGGACAAAACCGCCCCTCCACGCGCACCACCGTTCGCGCAGCCTTTACGCTGATCGAGCTGCTCACGGTCATCGCCATCATTGGTATCCTCGCCGCCATTATCATTCCGACTGTCGGCAAGGTCCGCGAAACCGCGAAAAATGCCACCTGCATTTCCAATCTCCGCCAAGTCGCAACGGCGATGCTTCTTTACGCGGAAGATAACCGTCAGGTGCTGCCAACCTCCGCCGCAGGCTCCGAAAACTGGATATTCGATCTGACGGGTTATTACATCCCCCGGCGCACGAGCTACATTGGCCAGCAATTGGCCAGTCTGCCCACTGCCGGTTCCGGGCAGAAAAGCATTTTCCTTTGCGAAACCAATATCCGCAGTGTGGGCGCCCCTCCTTCGGGAGCCGCAAGCACCTACGGCATGAATCACAACCTCTCCAAGCTCAGCCTCAACCGGAGCCTGCAAACATCCCGTCTCGTTCTCGCCGGAGACATGGCGCTCTATAACAACAACTGGGAACTCCGCATGCAGCCCGATGCCGTGAATCGTCTGCCGGGAAAAGTTCACAACAACAAATATCACTTCGTGTTCCTCGACGGGCATGCGGCTGCCCAAGCCGATTATCCCACCGACGCCAACGATGTTTTCTGGGTCCCCTGACCTCTCTCCCCACACGCAGGGGCGATCATGACTTACTTCCCGAAAAGCCAGCCAGTTTATCCGGCACTGAAAACCGTCCGATTCCAACAACATCATCAACTCATCCAAAACGCATGAAAACTCGTATCCAAAAGATAATTGCTCGCTCGTTGTCCCTTTGCCTGGCAACCGCCTTGCTTGGCGCTTCGGCGCAGGCCGCCACAACGCTGGTGATTCTTGAAGACACCTTTACCGCACCCTATTCATGGGGCGGCTACCTTACTGGACGCACTCCCGATACTTCTCTTCCTGGCACTACGTGGACCTGCGTCTGGCTTGAAAGCTCCAACACCAACAGCCAGCCATTTGTCCATAACAGTAACGTTGTCCGCACCCTATTCAATGGAGCCGGATATATCGACATTTCCAGCACAGGCAGCTATGCAAAGCCGACCACTATGACCATTAGTGCGGATCTGACGATCAACGGACTGACAGGCGGGAGCACCAACGGCATTGGACTGGGATTCTTCTCCTCATCCCCCGCCCAGGCCGGCGGCCAGTCCATTGTCGGCTTCACGGGCCTTGTTTTAAGCCCCGACGGAACCCTCAATCTCATGAGCAATGGAGTCGGCGTCACCGCTTACACGGCTCCCATCCCCGGATTCGCCACGACGACAACTTACAATCTCTCCTATTCCATCGATACCACGACAGGCGGCATCACCAGCGTCAGCCTGAACGGCTCTGATCTCGGCAGTATCTTCAGCAGTGTCACAGGCATCTTCACCGACTCCGCCACCGTGTATGCCGGTTTTTTTGGTCGTTCCAACGCATATGGCTCCACTGGCATCATCGACAATTTCAAGCTCACCACCGTCATCCCTGAAGCCAGTGCGATCTGGCTGATTGCCCCCGCCTTCGCCTTCGCATTGATGCTGAAACGCCGCCGCAAGTAACACATCCTCGCATCACACGGTCCGTGTCACCGCATTCGGTGTTGCGGACCGTTTCCCACAACGCGCCACCTCCTCACACAAAACCGATGAAACCACTCCTCACCCTCTGCATTGCCACCACCCTCCTCGCGTCCGTAGCGACCCACGCCGAGACCATCATCTTCCAGGACGACTTCACCACCGCCAACGGCAAAGCCGCCCTCCTCAACACTCACCGCCCGGCCACCTCCATCAACGGCACCGGCTGGCAATTCACCTCCGCCAGCGACAAACCCAACACCGAACCCTACATCCATCAGGACGGCACGGTGCGCACCCGCTTCAACGGAGCCGGCTATGTCAGCCTTGCCTCCACGGACGCCTACACCAAACCCGCCACTCTCACCCTTCAGGCCGACCTTACGCTCAACACCCTCGACGGTCCTGCCGCCGCCGGAGCCGGCATCGCTCTCGGCTTCTACAAAGCCACGCCCCTCCCCCGTGGCAACGAAACCACGGTCAATTTCCTGGGCCTGATCATCGACCAGGCCGGCAAGCTCAGCCTCATCGACAGCTCGGTGACCAACGCGAAAAAAATCCACGCCAGCGTTGCCCTTCCCGACTTCGACGCCACCAGGCCCGTCACTCTCCGCTACACCATCAACACCACCACCGGCGGCATTACCAACGTCACCTGCGACGGCGCGGATTACACCGCTGCCTTCCAAAACGTCACTGGCCTTTTCACCGACTCGGCCACCCATTACGCCGCCTTCCTTGGACGCGCCAATTCCAAACCCTCCGCTTCCGCCAACGTGGACAATTTCCGCGTCACCACTGCGGACTGACTTCGTTCTCTCTAGCAGCACAGCCCGGGCTGTGTCCGTGTTGTAGTGTCCATGTCAATCGCAGCGCATGCGAGTGCTCCGGGAGCCCCGACATGCGCTGTTTCCCGGCCCCCTCTCCATAAGATTTCCATTCGATGACCCATCCGTTCCCATTCCCGCGCACGCTCCTGTTTGTCATGTCCCTCATGGCTGTGTTCGCTGCGCCTCATCACGGCGTTGCCGAGACACAAGGTGCGGGCACTGCGTTCTGGATCTGGTATCCGGAAAAACCTGCCGACAAGACCTCCCGCTACTTTCGCAAGACCATCCATCTCGATGCGCCCGTCGACACCGCCATCTTCCACTTTGCCGCCGACGACTTCGCCTTTTTTTACATCAACGGCAAACCGGCCTCACCAGCCGGTTTCGGACTCGGCAACAAAAAATACGACCTCAGCCGCCAACTCACCCAAGGCGCCAATCTCCTCGCCTTCAAGGTGGACAACTCTCGCGGTGACGCCGGCCTCCTCGCCTACGGGGAAATCATCCTCCGGGACGGACGTATCCTGAAAATCGCGACCGACTCCACCTGGAAAACGACCGACACACTCCCGCCCGCCGCCGGCGACTCCTGGCTCACCGCCGCCTACGACGACTCCCGCTGGCTTCCCGCCCGCGCCCTCTGTGCTCCCGACGCCGGCCCCTGGCGTTCCCTCATCACCCCCGCCCTCTACAAGGACGACGGCATCACCTCCAACGCACGCACACCGATACCCCCTGCCAACCTCGGTCTCCTCACCATTGACGACTTCTCCGACACCTCCTCCTGGATGGGCGGCCCCCGACGCGGTCAGCTCCCCGGCAGCAACAACCCCTTCCCCTTCAGCTTCGGCTCCAGCCCCAATCCCGACCGCGACGACGGATTCACCGGTGAATTCGTGTTTCACTTCACCGAACCCGATGGCATTGCCCGCTTCGAAAAAAACGCGGCGAAACTCCTTCAAGTCGTCCCCGCCGCCATCGCCTTCTCCGCCAACCCCCTCGGCCACGAGGCCCTCGTCACTTTCGAATTCGTGGACAAACGAAACCAGCAAACCTTCAAAACCACCCCCGTCAGACTCACCGGCAACACCTGGCAACCGTATCGTCTCCCCATCAACTCCGACACGCTCCTCAATCACGACTCAATTCTCTACCCCATCGCCCTCCGCAACCTTTACATCGAGGTGAAAGAACCTGCCGCCGGCAAAATCCTCATCGACGATCTCGCCTACGAAACCGACATCACCCGCCACGGCGGCCCTCTCCATGCCCGACCCAACTACACAGGCATCGCTCGCGTTCCCGGCGCCCCCATCGAACTCACCTACCGCGTCCGCAACCGCCAGGCCCTTTCTCGCACCACCGACTGGACCCTGAACATCTTCAACGCCGCCAACCGGAAAATCCGCACCCTCACCGCTCGCGCCACCCACCCCGGAAACGCCCTCTCGACCCTCTCGTTCCGCCTTCCCGACAACACCCTCCCCAACGGCCCCTATCGCGCCGAACTCATCGCCAGCGACGCACCCGACGACCTCGCACACTTCGGCTGGTTTGGCGTATTCACTCCCAACGGACACCGTCTCAACCGCTCTCCCATGTGGTTTGGCATCGAAGACCAGGAAATCCGCAATGCCCCCGCCGAAACCGCCCTCCATGTTGACTGGATGCGTGCTCTCGGTGTCGATCTCGCCCGCAGTGGCATGATTGGCGGCATGCTCGAATCCATCCCCGGCACCCGGGTCGGTTTCGATGGATACGCAAAGCTCCTGCAGCCCTTTTTCGACGCCGACATCGACATCCTCATCGACTACGCAGGCGGCATCCCCCCCTGGACTTACCCCAAACCGGAATCCGGACGCTCTCTCCATACGTGGGACATCAATCTCTTCGGCGAACACATGACGCGTATCGGCCATTTCATCGCGCGCCATCCCCGCATCAAATACTTTGAGTTTCTCAACGAACCCGATCTTCCGCACTTTTCCACCCTCGCGCTTGACGACTACCTCGCCAGCCTCCGCACACTTTACCAGGCGATCAAGGCCGAAGCCCCCGCAGTCAAGATCACCACTGGCGGCGTAACCGTGGGCCACCCCCGCGCCACGCCCGGTTTCTCCAAGGGGATGTATCAGCAGGGCAAGGACTATTACGATATCGCCGCCTTCCACAGCCATGGCCCTCCCGACGACTACAAACGCTATCAGGACACCGTGAAAACCTGGCTCACCGAGGTCGGAAAAAACGTCCCTGTCGGCAACACCGAGGCAGGCTTCCGCTCCTACCAGGGCAATCACTCGCTCTTCATCAAACAAGCCGAAGTCCTCGTTCAGAAAATCACCATCGCCAAAGCCGCCGCCTCTGAATTCTACGTCTGGTTCATGCTCCAGGACTACTGGGACAAATACATCGATGCCGACGACTCCTTCGGCCTGGTCACCGTGGACAACCAGCCCAAGCCCTCCTTCCTCGCCTACAACGAACTCATCCGCCAGCTTGCCAACACCCGCCCCGCCGCCAATCCCGTCCAACTGGACCCTCGCCTCGAAATCCATCACTTCAGCGGCGAATGGGAAGACATCCTCGTCTGCTGGCCGCGCATCACCGGCAATGCCTTCAATTTTTCCATCAAAGCCACCTCCCCCGTCACGGTCATCGACCTCTGGGGCAATCAGCAAAAACTCACCCCGGTCCACGGCATGGTTTACATCAATGCACACGAGTTACCCTTTTACATCCGAAGTAGCACCAATTCCATCGCCCGGACCAGCCCCCTTGTCTCCATCGGTGCCGATAACATCATTGCCGCCGGCGAGACGCGCTCCCTTTCCCTCGAAGTGAGCAACCCTTATCCCCAACCCGTCAAAGGGACGCTCGTCTCCGGTGACATCACGAAATCCTTTGCCCTGAACAGCGCCGAAACCACCCGCATCCAGATTCCAGTTACCGTTCCCGCCACCGCCGCCGTCGCCCCGCACAGCCTGCATCTGGTTGCCAAGGTCGAAACCTCCGACGGTCAACCCGTTTACTCCGGCGAGATCGTCCTGCCCTACTTTGTCTGCCTCCCGGTCAAGGCTCCTGCCGGCACTCCCGGCGACACGCCTCAAATCACTCTCGCCACCATCGAACATGTTCGCGAGCTTGCCTTTGACCCAGGCACTCCCCGCTGGAGCGGTGCCGAGGACCTCTCCGTTCGCGCCCGCGTTGCCTGGGACAATCGAGGTCTCCACTTTGTATTCGAAATCCGCGATCAGGACATCTCCTTCCCTGCCAGCGGTCCGGACATCTGGCAAAATGACTGTCTGCAACTCGCCTTCCTCAGCGCCCGGGGCGACCAGACCGAAATTACCGTTTCCCGGGACGCCTCCACCCGAACACCCGAAATCTGGTGCCACATCTCCTCCCCCAAAAACCACACTGGCGAATGGGATGTTCCCGCGTCCATCGACACGGCCGAGGGCAAGATTGTTTACCGATTCACCCTTCCCTTTGAGAAACTCGGTGTCGCCGGCACGCGTGACGAACTCGTAAAAATGTCGTTCCTTGTTGCCGACAACGACGGCGGCAAACGTCTTCGCATCATGGAATGGGGCGGCGGTATCGAAGGCGGCAAGAACCCGACTTTATTCAACTGGCTGCGCCTGGACTGAATACCTCCATCGTCTCAACCAATCGCGCTCCGATATGTTCACTCAAGCACTTCTTCAGACTGATCAATGCACCATCGCAACCCCCTGAAACTACCCATATCCTCATGAAAACGACCACCCACCACAAGCGCCCCCGCGTCGCCTTTCCTGGCGGCTTCACCCTGATCGAACTCCTCACCGTCATCGCCATCATTGGCATCCTTGCCGCCATCATCATTCCCACCGTCGGCAAGGTTCGCGAATCGGCAAGGACGGCTGCCTGCCTGTCAAACATGCGCCAGATCGCAGCGGCCATGTTATTGTATGCCCAGGATAATAAAGACGCACTTCCTCCTGCCGACGATAATACCTGGCCCAACAACTATGTGGCGAAACTTACCGGTGCCGGGAATCCAAAAGGTCCCGATTACATTAACAGCCAGGGAAATATCTTTAATGTGAGCTCCGGAGTCCAAACCGTATTCTTGTGCCAGTCCAACATCAGGTCTGTCGCCACCCCTCGGGCCAGTGCAGCAACAACCTATGGAATGAACAACCGGGCCAGCAAGATAAGCATCAATACGGCTCAGCAGCATTCCCGTTTTTGCCTTTTGGGATGTTCCACCGGCCCCGATTGGGATATGCGTATGGAGCCTGACGGTCCAGCATGGCGTGTTCCCGGCAAGACCGCACACGGCAAATATCACTTCGCCTTCCTTGATGGGCATGCAGCCTCCCAAGCCTCCTATCCTGAAACCAGCAGTGATGATAATTTTGATACATTCTGGAAACCTTAGTCGCGCTGTTTATATCAAGAATGAATTTCAATAAACTCTGTCATGCCCGGACAGTAGCAGCCATAAACAAAGGCATAATCCAATGAAATCGAACAACCCGATCAAAAGATTCCTCCTCGGAGGAATTACTACATGCGCCTTGTTGGGCGCATTCGAGGCCCACGCACTCGCTGCTGTTGTCATTCATGATGCCTTCACGACAGGGACACTTGAAAAAGGGCTGAATCGCCAGCCGGACACAATCAATACGCTAAATCTTACCTGGTCGAGCGGCTGGCAGGGAAGCGGCACTCAAATCCCTTCTCTGGAAGACGGACGCCTCAGAACGGGATTCAATTCTTGGCATTACCTTGACATATCGAACTCTGCGACCCTGACCAAGCCAACCGAGATTACACTTAGCGCCGACCTGACTGTTAACAATATTGCTCAAAACAATAGCGGTGCCGGGGTTGCACTTGGTTTTTATTCTGCGACAACCATGGCCAGCGCACAGCAACATTTCAACGGTTTGATCCTTGAAGGCGAGTATCCGGCAAACACAGGAAGAATCTCCATCTGGATCAATGGAACTCGAATCGATGCCTACACCATCGCCGACTTCGATAAAGCTGCCAGCTACAATTTGAAATATACGGTCAATACCAGCACTGGCAGCATTACTTCCGTATATCTTAACGGTGCTGCGATTACGCTGAATTGGAAAACGCAAACCAACGCCGGTATTTTTACCGATGCGAACACCAATTATGCAGGCATATGGGGACGTTCAAATAATAGCGTGGATCAGTTTGGTTATATCGATAATTTCAAAATCGAAGGCGACTTTGTCGTGAGTCAGGTTCCTGAACCCGCCACTGTCGCCGCCTTTCGAATCGGAATTACTGCTTTTGCCAGTGGAATCGACTGACACCATGACTAACAGAGATCCCCTCACACGCTTTCGATGCCGGTTCCGGTAATTTTTCCCAAAATCTCCAAGAAACTTAACTTTATAGTGAAGCAATCCAGTTTTAATTCCGAAAACGACCAATCCATAAATCCACCCAGACTATGAAAACTAAAAATATGAAAGCTCCGATATTCTCCACTGCGCGACTCCCGCTGCTGGCACTCGCCTTGGCGTGCTTGATTCCGACGATGGCCTCGGCCCAAGTCGTGGTAACCGAGACATTCATCTCAGGCACAGCCGGAACAACGTTTTTAGGGCAAACCACCTCGGACGGCAATGCCGTTTGGAGTGCTCAGCAGGGCAATGCAGCTGCCAATGCAGCTGATCAATACACCGCTGTTGGCACCACTCCGTTTACTTCTCAGTTTGGCTCAAGTTATATGAACGGTGCCTCAGGCAGACAAAATGCATATTCTCTGGTTTACGACCTGGAAAGCCATACGGAATTGATCCTCAACATCGGCCAATTCCAAGCCCCGACAATAGGAACCACCATCAGTGCTTTTTTCAGAATCGGAGCACGGACGACAACTAACAATGGCCTTAATGCTTATCAATTCACTGCGTTATCTGCGAATTCGTTCTACGTGGGGTATGTCGATGAAACCGGAATCCTGACCGAAGTTGGAACTATCAATACCACCGGGGCGGGCACTTCGTTGTATTACGACATAAGCCTGGTGGTTACTGCTGATACGCAGCAGCTTTATATAGGCGGAGTGGCATTTGATTCCGTTGCGCGCGCGACTCAGACAGTTGCCGGAAGCGGCCTCGCGCAATACTGGAGTTTCTATCAAGGTGGCTCATCTAATAACACTTTCAGAATGGACAATCTCACGATCACCGTAGTTCCTGAGCCCACCACATCCGCACTTCTTATCGGTGGCATTGTGTTTGCGATTTTGCTGTGCCGCTGGAAGGTGCGCGCGCTCCGGCAATGAGGAAGACTTAACTGTTCCAATGATTTTGGTCGATACCATCTTCTTCAGCAAGCACCAGACCGACGCGAGAAGCCACCTCTCGACCGAATCGTTTAAATCCCATCGAAAGACCATGCTCCGGAAAATCGCAATAATCACACTATCCGCCTTATTTGTTTTTGCCCTCAATTTCTCGTTGGCCAATGCCAATTCCGATGAAGGCAGAGGAACCATCAGAATTGATGACTTTTCCGACATCTCTTCATGGATGGGCTGGACGAAGAGTGGACATGCCCCCGGAGCAAGCGTCCCGTTTCCGTTTTCCTTCGGTTCGATAAAGCAGGATGGCCGGCCGGACGGCTACTGCGGCGCCTTTGTTTATAGTTTCGAAAGCCTTCCTGCTCAGGTGTTCTATGAGAAGAACGCTGCTTATCAACTACAGGTCCGGCGACCGGAAGCCATTGAATTCGATGCCAATCCACAAGGTTATGAGTGCTGGCTCGAATTCGAGTTTTCGAAAAACAAATCCAAGAGCACCTTCAAATCACAAAAGATCAAGCTGTCAGGCAACCAGTGGCAGCGGTATCGGTTGGAGTTCAACGATCAGAATTTCCCCAGATTTTCTCCATCCGATGATCTTGTCAGCCTGCGTTCCATCACATTTCATGGAAGCGCGCGGGGACGCGGAACCGTCCTCATCGACGACATCTGCTACATTGGGGATGTTTTCCAAAACGGATCGCCAGTGGAGGCATTTCCCATTTATAAAAAACTGGAAAGCCTTCCGGAAGAAAACGTCGTTCTGGATTACAATATAGCCAACAATCTGTTTTCCGACTCAAAGGTCAAAGCCACGCTGAAGGTCTATGACCAGCACCGCAACGAGAAGGCTGACAGGAGCATGGATCTGTCGCTCCCGGCCGGCGGCCTGAAAAAGGTATCTTTCAATCTGGGCAATGATTGGGAGAAAGGTCCCTATCTGGTGGAAATCGCACTGGAATTGCAGGATAAAAAAATCCGGACTTATCATAAGGGTTGGTTTGCCGTTTTCGAGCCAAACAATCAGCGTATCAACAAGATCCCGATGTGGTTCGGCATAGAGGATCAGGAAATACGCAATTCCCCCTCCGAGACCGCCCTGCATTTGGAATGGATGAAGCTGCTTGGCGTCGATATGACACGCAGCGGCATTCTTGGAGTGCTGCTGGAACAGGCCAGAAACAGGAATATCGGTTTTCAAGGCTATGAAAATCTGCTCAAGCCTTATCTCGATGCAAATCTCGATATCCTTATGGAGTATGCATCCAATTTCCCCGGCTGGATTTATTCCGATGCAGATCGTGCCAGTCGCTTCTTCAGCACCAAACGGCCGCCGATCAATACGGCAATATTGGAAGAACATTTCTCCAAAATAGGAGACCTCATTGCACGAAACCCCGGAATAAAATATTTCGAGTTTATCAACGAGCCGGATATCAGCTACCACCATGACGACAGCGAAGTAACCGATCTTTATATCCAGGGATTGAGAGCAGCTCGGGAAACACTAAGAGCTAAGGCACCCCATGTGAAGATCACCACCGGAGGGGGAGCGCTTACTCATCCGCGGGAAAAACCTGACTTTTCGCACAGGGTTTTTCAGGAGGGCAGCCCTCACTATGACATTGCCGCCTTTCATGCCCATGTGGACCTCGATCACTACAAGAAAATTGTGGACCTGCTGGACAGTTGGATCGATTCGGCCGCGCGGCCGATGGCCAATACCGAGTCGGGATTTCGCTCCTACTATGGGGATATGCATCTCGCACTCAAACAGGCTGATGTCCTGGTGAAAAAGGTGGCCTATTCGAAGTGGAAGAATTTTGAGTTCTACATCTGGTTCATGTTGCAGGACTATGCGGACAAATACCTCAATGCCGACGACTCCTTCGGCTTGGTCACTGTCCAAAACCAACCCAAACCCTCCTTCATTGCCTACAACGAGCTTATCCGCCAGTTGGCCAACACCCGCCCCCTGCCGGATAAGCAGTTGGACTCCCGCCTGGAGTCTTATGGCTTTCGAGGGGAAAGCGAAGATGTTTGGGTATGCTGGCCCAAGATTCGGGGGAACGAATTTTCCTTCACGATAAAATCTTCGAAGCCTGTTACGGCAGGAGACATCTGGGGCAACCAAACGACACTCGAACCCCGGGAAGGTGTTGTGCATTTGAACTCGTTTCCGCTGCCCTTCTATATTCGGTCCGCTCGAGACGAGATCCAGACAACCGCTTCCTTATTGAACGTCGTTTCCGGAAACGTCCTTGTTCCAGGTGAGCGGAAACAAATTTCCATCAAACTGCGCAACCCCTACGACCTTCCTGTGAGCGGGAAAATAGGGCTCGGTAATGAGCGAAGAGAGTTTTCGATCCCGGCTTCCGGAACCAGCATCATCCAGCTGCCAATATCGGTAGGGTCAGATGCTGAAATTGGAGTGCAACGCGTCATGGCCAAGCTGAATCTGGAGTCGGCTTCCGATAAAAGGGTGCTTTATCAAGGCGACTTGTTGCTCTCTTTCGATGTGGCTCTTGCTGTTTCCCCAGGGAGTTCATCGCGCAATCAGATTGTCTTTCAATCGGTCAAGCAGGTCCGGGAACTGGCCTATGATCAATATACTCCCCGTTGGGAAGGAGAGGAGAGCCTTTCAGGGAAGCTGGACGTGTCGTGGTCGCCCAACGGGCTTCGCTTTGTCGGGAAGATACGGGATGACGATATCTGCTTCCCGAACTCCGGCGCAAACGTGTGGAAAAACGATGCCATCCATATCGGCATTATGGGGCAGCAAAAACAGCACGTGGAGTTCGTCGTCTCAAACGATTCCGGGGGGAAGGCTTCCGTCTGGTGCGTGTATTCCGACGATGGAAAAACCGGGAGATGGGATGTTCCTGTCTCCATCAAGACAGAACCAAACTCCATCAACTATTCGTTCACGATTCCCTTCGACAAGATTGGCGTCCTCTCCCGGGCGGGAGAAGAGTTCAGGATGTCCGTCCTGCTGAGTGACAACGATTCGGGTTCCCGGCTGCGAGTCATGGAATGGGGCGGTGGAATTGAGGGAGAAAGGAATCCCGAGCTTTACCGCTGGGTCAGGCTGACTCCCTGAATCGGTTATCATTCACGCCGCTAAACCAGTGCGTAATTTTCTGACTTCCTCCGGCTGAAATTCAGATTCAGCCGGAGGCGGCTATTACACTTCCTTAGCACCTTTAATCCCTCCTATGCACACGCTCGACTGGCTCGTCATTGTCATACCACTACTGATTATTCTCACGATCGGCATCGTCACGCATCGCCACATGAAAAGCGTGGCGCACTTTGTCTCGGGCGGACGGGTTGGCGGGCGCTACCTGCTCGCCGTCGCCAAGGGCGAAATGCAGGCCGGAGCGGTCGTGTTCGTCGCCCTCTGGGAAATCTTCGCACAGTCCGGTTTCGTCCCGACCTGGTGGGGCTGGATCACCATCCCGGTCGGCCTCATCGTCGCCATCTTCGGTTTCGTCATCTATCGCTTCCGCGAAACCAGGGCCATGACGCTCGCCCAGTTTTTTGAGATGCGCTACAGCCGCAACTTCCGCCTCTTCACCGGCGTCCTCGGCTTCCTCGCCGGCGTGATCAACTTCGGCATCATTCCCGCCATCGGCGCGCGCTTCATGGTCTATTTTCTCCAGTTGCCGGTGGAGCTGACCGTTTTCTCGTATTCATTTCCCACCTACATTCCCTTGATGGGAATTTTTTTGGCCATCGCCCTCACGCTCACCCTTTCCGGCGGACTCATCACCCTGATGATCACCGACTGCATCGAGGGTATTTTTTCCCAGATCATGTACATCGTCATCATCATTGGCGTGCTCTGCATGATCAAATGGAGCGAGATGGCCGAATTCATCGGCACCCGCCCGCCCAATCACTCCATGGTCAACCCGTTCGACGCCTGGGCCGTGCAGGATTTTAACCTGTGGTACGTGCTCATGGGTGTTTTTATCGGCACCTACGGCACCATGGCCTGGCAGAACTCCAGCGCCTACAACGCCGCCGGAGCCACCCCGCACGAGGCGCGCATGGGCGGCCTCCTCGGCCGCTGGCGCGAGTCCGGCAAAAGCGCAGTTGTGGTGCTCCTCGCCCTGGGGGCGCTCACGTGGCTCAACCATCCGGACTTCGCCGCCTCTTCGGTCGCCGCCCGTGAAGCCATCGCCGGCATCGATCAGCCCCAGATTCAAAAGCAGATGACCATCCCCGTGGCCCTCTCGCACATGCTGCCCGTCGGCATCAAGGGCGCGCTCTGCGCCATCCTCCTCATGGGCATTTTTGGGGGCGACTCCACGCATCTGCATTCCTGGGGCGGCATCCTCGCGCAGGACGTCATTCTCCCGCGCCTCAAGCGTCCGCCCTCGCCCAAGGGGCATATTCGCATGTTGCGCTGGTGCATCACCGGCGTGGCGGCTTTCGCCTTTTTGTTTGGCGCATTTTTCCGATCCACCGAATACGTCGTCATGTGGTTCACCGTCACCATGACCGTTTACATGGGTGGAGCCGGTGCTGCGATCATCGGCGGACTTTACTGGAAAAAGGGAACCACCGCCGGGGCATGGGCGGCCATGCTTGCCGGCTCCATCCTCTCCGGCGGCGGCATTGTTTGCTACAAGATATGGGGTGATGATTTTCTGGCTGTCGCAATCAACCGGATACTCGATCTTCTCGGGGCCGCCCCGATTCCCGTATTCACCCTCAACGGCGCTCAAATCGGCTTTTTCAGCACGCTCATCGCCATCGCGCTTTATGTGAGCCTTTCACTGCTCACCTGCCGGCGGGATTATCCGCTCAACAAGATGCTGCACCGCGAGGAGCTTCCGCTCGACGCCAACGGACGCCCTGTCGTCCCGAGGAAAAAGTGGACGTTTGCCCGCGTCGTCGGCGTGGATGAAAACTTTACCACGGGCGACAAGTGGATCACCGGCAGCCTCTTTGCGTGGAGCATTCTCTGGTTTGGCATCATGCTTCTCGGTTCGGCATGGAATCTGGTCGGCCAGTGGGGTTGGGTGAGCTGGATCAAGCCCTGGAGCAACGACACCTGGCTCGGCTTCTGGCATGTCGCCTGTATCGCCCTGCCTATTCTCATTACCGTGGTCACCGGCATTTGGTTCACCTGGGGCGGCATCCACGACATCCGCGCCCTCTTTCGTTCCCTCGCCACCTACAAAATCGACAACTCCGACAACGGCACCGTCGAGCGGCATAAACCATGGTAAACCGTCTGCTCCATACGCCGCCGGGCATGCTCCATCCCTCTTCCTCATCAGGTATTAGTCACCGGATACATTCGAAACAGGGCGCCTTTGTGGTCAATACCCGCTCCGGAAAAATGCAGCCTCAACTCGAACCCCGCACCATAAGGCGAGGGGCAACCATAATGACTTTCCTCGACGCCGGAATGACAGGCCGGTTTTTCTCCGCCACGCGCAGCAGCAATGCCAGCGCGGCTTCCGCGTAGGCCTCGTGATTCGGGTTGATCGTTGTCAGCGGCGGCTCGATCACGCTGCCGATGTCGAGATCGTCGTGGCCGATCACCGCCACATCTTCCGGCACGCGCAGGCCCTTTGCCTTCAGGGTCTGGATAAAGCGCACCGCCCAGATGTCGTTCGACGCCAGGATCGCATCCGCCCGGCCCGTGCCGACCAGCGCCTCCACGCCGCGATCCATCGTCGCCGGATCGGGCGTCACGCTTTCCGAGCCGGCGTCCCATACGCGGACCGCCGCCGCGGGCAAACCGTGCGCCGCCAGTGCCTCGGCGAATGCCGCCCGGCGTACCTCCATCAGTTCGTCGCGCGCCGCGTTCCAGAGCGCGAGCGCCGGACGTTTTTTGCCGCGCGCGATCACATGATCGACCGCCGCCCGGATGGCCGCCGCCGTATCCGTTTTCACCGCCAGGCCGCCGCGCCAGGCGGCGCGCCCGTGAAAAACCACTTTCCGGAAACGCCCGAACGCCGCCTTCGCCCACGCATCGCGCCCCGGCGCGAGGTCAAACAGGCACAGCACCGATTCCACTCCCCTCCCGGCAAAATCCGCCACGTAACCCGCCAGCGGATCGTCGGCGGCGATCTTGCCGGTTTCCGCAATCTGTGGCCCCGGCACGCGTCCGACGAGCAACCGGTAGCCGCGCGCGGCCGCCGCCTGCTCCAGGGCAAAGACGCGCTCCGCCATCACCCGCACGTTTTCCGAACCGACAATCACGCCGAGCGTGCGGCTGGAGGCGCCGCGCAATTGCTGGGCAAGGCGGTTGGGCGCATAGCCGAGCCGCGCCGCCGCCGCCCGGATACGAGCCTGCGTCTCCTCCGACACCCGCACATGCTCGCCGCCCGTGCCGAGCAGCACGCGCGCCGCCGCCGAACGCGACACGCCGGCCGCCAACGCCACGTCCCGCAGCGTTGGCAGCCGGTTTCCGGAAGAAACCGATGAAGAACCGGATGCCATACCCGGCATACCAGAACAGACCTCTCCCCCCGCGTCCATCCCGGAGCCACAAATACGGGGTGTGACTCCGAGTAGCGTCAGGTTGTGAAACGTAGTCCGGAACTTCAGCCCGCACCCTGCGCGTCCCTCCCTTCCCTGTCCCGCCGCGGCCGGGCTGCCCTCGCCTACGCAACCAGTTCGCGGCCATGCTCCTCACGCTGCCCTTCCACGTATCCGGATGCTATCCTCGCCTTCGACGGTTCAAAGCCACTCGGAGCGCTGCACGCAGACCGGCAGCACCTTGAGCCCGTGACGCCGGCAAGCCAGCCGATGTGATACGTAATACCCGCGCCAGGAATCCGGAAACAAGGCCCCTGGGCACGCTATCGTTTCAAAATATGGATCGGGTTCTTTTCGGATTGTTTTCGGGAGTTACCTGTGAGGGAAACGGCCTCATGGTCACGTTATCGTATTCGTGCATGGTCTGTGGAATTAAGGCGCTGCCCCATCAAGCGGGAGCGAGGACCGATATCCGGGAAGCCCGGAACCGGCTTGAGGGATGACGAAGAGATCGTGTTCGCCCGGTTGTCCGTTTTCCCGTGCCGCCGTCACGTAGAGATCGGCCAGCCCGGTGCCTCCCCATGCAGCCGATGTAATGTTCGTCTCGGGAAAATGGAAACGCTCCACCTCTTTGCCTCCAGGCGAGATCACAAACAGTTTTCCTGTTCCCCATCGTGCCGACCACAGGTTCCCCGACACATCGATTGTCAGTCCATCCGGCCAGCCCTCATCCGCAGCGCATACGTAGAACGGAACCCGATTCGTCAACGATCCGGTTTCACGGCAATAGTCGAACCGGTAGATCGTTCGCGTTGTGGTGCATGTCCAGTAGAGCCGGGTCCCGTCGGGGGAAAATGCCAGTCCGTTGGCGCAACCTGTTCCCCGACAGATGCAGATAACCGCGCCGTTTCTGTCGAATCGATACAATCCTCCCGACTCCGGCGTTTCCCCGATCGTTCCCGCGTAAACCCGGCC
Organism: Opitutaceae bacterium TAV5; assembly: GCA_000242935.3. Lineage (NCBI taxonomy): Bacteria > Pseudomonadati > Verrucomicrobiota > Opitutia > Opitutales > Opitutaceae > Opitutaceae bacterium TAV5. The sequence continues at coordinate 5,628,394 of CP007053.1, read as the reverse complement.
CGCAGGATCAGCGATCACATCGTTGAAGCGCCTGGCACCGTCCAGCCGGACAGGCCAAATCGCGATCAGCCTTCCCGCCGCGTCCACGCGCGCCACGTCGTCCTTCCGGAACAGCAACCAGCTTCCATCCTCCTGCAAGGTGAAGCCGCCAATCGGCACACGTTCACCGTCGGCATCCGACTCCGTCTCACAGAAAATTTTCGCCTGCCCGGTCGACGGATCAAACGTCCATAAACGTCCCGCCGGGATGTCGGTGAAATAAAGCGAGCCTTCCTCTTCGTGCCACCACGGCCCCTCCGCCAGACGCGCATGTCCCCGGAGCAGGGAAATCGGGACTCTTGTCATGAAACCGCATTTCCTTCTCCCGCGCTTCCGGATTCCGCCTCGTTCCCGGCATCCGGCAACGCATCGAGGCCGAGAAACGCCATCGTATTATGAAATGAGATACGTTCCTGCACTGCCTCCGGCAGAGCCAGCAGCGGGCGCGCCTCCTCCTCGTAGGAACACGTCAGCTTCAAGCCTTCCCCGGGATCGGGAGACACATAGCTGTAAAACGGCGCGTCGCTTCCCCACATCAGCTTGTCCGGATACGCATTCGCCAGCTCGGCGAGCACGTTTACCGGATCATGGTAATCCGATTCAAACCGCCGTTCCCGTACCGCCACCGCCGGATGATCCTGCGCGGCCAGCCGGCAATGAATCACATGGGCCGAACAGTCGAACCACGCATTCGGCAAACGAGCGACTTCATCCAGCCCGTCACGGTCGAACCGGCACGAATGCGCGAGGCAAAATCTCACACCCGGCCACGCCCGCACCACCGTCAAAATGTCCGCCACCTGCGACCACGGATCTTCCGGATGGATGCTCGTGTGGATCAGCACCGGCAGATTTTCCCTTTCGGCAAATTCCAGCAAACAGCGTCCCGCTCCCGCCAAATCAAGGATCGGCGACTGAATGATCGTCGCCTGTATTTTAAGGCCATAAAACCGGTATTCGTTTTTCAGGCACTCCAGTGCCTTGACCTGACCGGCTTGTTCACGTGAGGGATCAACCATCGCCAGGGGAATCGTCCATTGCCCCAACTCCGGGAAAAGATCATTCACCTCCTGCAACAGCCGCCGGTTCTCCCATGCGTACGGGATTTTCTCGAGCGCATCGGCACCCGCCTCAATTCGCCCTGCCTTCAGGGCCGCAATCGACAGAGCCGAGTGCGTCACCATCGGAAACACCACCCACCGCGACAACCCGAGCCTCCGTCCTTCCGTGACCAATCCCGGCAAGTCCTGTGAGCACGGATGCCCGCCACCAAACCAGAACAACAGGTCAACGCCGACATGCGTATGGGAATCAATCCGTTTCAGAAGACTTTGGGACCGTGATTTCATTTCGCTTGATAAAACAGATATTTTGGCACACGAAACGCAATCACAGAATCACGTTCCTGATTCCAACCGATCAAATCATGACTGTCGCCGTCGTTGAAAAAATCTTCCTTCTGCTCGAATCTCTGGCCCGGGCCAACCGCCCCCTCCCGCTCAAGGAGCTCAGTGAAATCACCAGGCTCCCCAAGCCGACAGCTTACCGCCTGCTGCAAACCCTGCAAAAGCTCGGCTACGTCACCCGGCCCGGAGAAGACAGCACCGACTATCTTCTCGGGCCACGCATCAAGGAACTCTCCACAGGCGCGGTCCATCAACAACTCAAGGATGCCGCCAGACCGCTCATGACCCGGCTTCACAAGGCGGTGAACGAAACCGTCAACCTCGGCATCCGGGAGGGGCTCTCCGTGCGCTATGTGGAATACATCGAGACGACCCGGCCGCTGCGCCTCATCGTCCGGCCCGGGCAGACCGATTCGTTGTTCTCCACCGCCCTTGGCCGCGCCATCCTTTCCGCGCTGGATGACGAAGGGCTCGATCGTCTTCTCATCGCAGCCAAAACCAAAGCCGACCCTGAGCAACCGCCACTGCGCCCGGCCGCCATCAGAAAAATCGTCGCAGCCACCCGTGACCGAGGCTGGTCCGAGGAGAAGGAGGAAACCGTAAAAGGCGTCTGCTGCGTTGCCATCTCACTCGCTTCCCTCGGTCACCCCGAAGCCGCGGTCAGCGTTTCCATTCCCGGCGCCCGCTTTGATGCCGCGTGCCAACGCACCATAGAGGATATTTTCAAGACGCTCGTCTGACGAAAAACCCTCCCTTTCCAGGCTCACGCCTGCCGTCCCTCTTTTTCACTCACCCCATAATTTCACCGACACCATGAGCACAACAGCCATTCCCTACACGTTCGCACGCTCTGCCAAACTCTACGAGCGTGCCACGCAGTCGATCGCCGCCGGCGTCAACAGCGGCATTCGCAAACTGGAGCAGCCCGTGCCCCTCTACTTCGAGCGCGGCCAGGGCTCGCGTCTCCGGGACGTCGACGGCAACGACTACATCGACTTCCAGTGCGGCCAGGGCGCGCTCCTCTTCGGACACGCCCCCGCTGGCCAGGCCGCCGCCATCGCGAAACAAGCCGCGCTCGGCACGCACTGGGCCGCGCAGTGTGAACTCGAAATCGAGGTCGCCGAACGACTCCAGCATTTGATTCCCGGTGCCGAACTCGTGCGCTTCAACAACTCGGCCACCGAAGTCGTCGGCGCCGCGCTTCGTCTTGCCCGGGCTCATACGGGGCGCCCGCTCGTGCTTCGGTTCGAAGGCCATTACCATGGATGGGGAGACGAAGGACTCGTCGGTTATGCCAATCCGCCCGAACGCTGGGGCACGGAAGAAAACCCGGCCCGTATCCACCCCAGCCAGGGCATCATTGACGAAGTCTGCGACCACTTCGTTGTTGTCCCCTGGAACAAGCCCGAATTCCTCCGCAAGGCTGTTGACGCCCATCGCGACCGGATCGCTGCCATTATCTTCGAGCCCGTCCTCTGCAACACGGGCTGCATGGAGCCCGTTCCCGGGCTTCTCCCGCTCATTCGTGAACTCTGCGACCGCGACGGCATCGTCATGATCGCTGATGAAACCATCACCGGTTTCCGCTTCGGCCCCGGTTGTGCGCAAGGCTATTACGGGGTGACGCCCGACCTCACGATCCTCGGCAAGGCCATCGGCGGCGGCGTGCCCTTCGCCGCCCTCGCCGGTAAAAAACCCTTCTTCGAAAAAATCATTTCCGGCGAAGTCGTGCACGCCGGCACCCTCAACGCGAACCCGCTCTGTCTCGCCGCCAGCAAATGGTGCCTCGACACCATCATCGCCCAAGGAACTCAACATCCGGGCGCCATTCAGGCACTCGGCGAAAAACTCAAGCAGGGGTTGCGTTCTCTCGCCGACGAATTCGGCCTCCCTCTTCGCCCGCAAGGCCCCGGCCTCGTCTTCTGCACCATCATGCTCAAGCCCGGCGCCGCCGAAGGGCCGATCAACGATTACCGCGACCTCGTCCAGCGTCATGACGCCGCCCGCTGGAAACACCTCCGTCGCTGCCTCCTCGAACATGGCGTCCGCGCTATCGAACGCGGCCTCTGGTTCATCTCCCTCGCCCACACCGAAGCCGACATCGACGAGGCCCTGAGCCGCGCCCGGGCCGCGTTCACGGCCCATGCCAAAGCCTGGAAATAACCCAAGTAGCTGCCGGCGCACGTCGGCAGGCAACACCTGGTCCTGACCTGCGAACTTACGTTCGCAGCTACGTTCATCCAAAACCTTGTCTCTCGCCAACCTTATGCGTCCGCGCATCCTCCTCGCCGGATTTTTTCACGAAACAAACACCTTTGCCGACGACACCACCGGCATCGAATCATTTACCTGCCTGCACGACGGCGAACTCCTCGCCACACGCGGCGACGCCTCCCCCCTCGGAGCCGTTGTCGAACTCGCCAGCCAGCTCGGCTGGCAGCTTGTCCCCACCGTTGACTACCGTGCCACACCTGGCGGCATGGTCGCGGATGACGTTATCCAAAACTTTTGGAGCGCCTTTGCCGAGCGGGCGGCCCGTCCCCTGGCCGAGAGGAAAATCGACGGCATTTACCTCGTGCTTCACGGAGCCGCGGTTTCGCAATCGTGCGACGACGTGGAAGGCGAGATTCTCCAACGCATCCGGGCTCTCCCCGGGGCCGGACATCTTCCGGTCTTCGGCGTTCTGGATCTTCACGCCAACCTCACCGCACGCATGGTTCGCCATGCCACCGGGTTTGTTTCGTATCGGGAAAACCCTCACACCGACGCCGCCGAGGCCGCGATCTGCGCCGCCCGCCTCCTCGACCGCGCACTGGGCGAGCAAAGGGAACGCGGTTCCCTGCCCCGTTTTTATGCCCGTCAGCTCCCTCTCGTCTGGTCACCTCCCGGCACCGGCACAGCCGACACGCCGATGCGCCTCCTCGAAGCCGCGGCCCGCCGCCTCGAACTCGAAGGCCACCGGGCCGTCAATATCATCGCCGGGTTTGCCCATGCCGACACACCCGATACCGGGGTGTCCGTTTCCATTGTCACCGACCTCCCGGAGGCGCAAACCGAAGCCGCCCTTGACGAACTCGGCCGGATCGCGATTGCCCACCGCGAAGCGGGCTGCCCGCGTGAATGGAAGCTCGACGACGCACTCGACCGCATCCTCGCCGGCGTCCCTCTTCGCCCGGCTCTCCTCGTCGAGCCTGCCGACAACATCGGCGGTGGCGCTCCCGGTGACTGCACCACCCTCCTGCGCGCCCTCGTCGCCCGCCGCCATCCCTCGGCCGGCGTCATCATCAACGACCCTGCCGCCGTCGCCCGGCTCGCGAACATTCCTCCCGGAGGCAAAACCTGTCTTTCGCTCGGAGGCAAAGGCAGTCGCCTTGATCCCGGTCCGCTTGAACTCGACGTCCGTCTCATCCGTCGCACGGACGGACGCTTCGAGCTCGAAGACAAGCAAAGCCACCTCGCCTCCATGTGCGGTTCACAGATCGACATGGGACCTTGCGCCGTCGTCAGGCACGAAGGCGTCACGATTCTCGTTACCAGTCGTAAAACTCCGCCCTTTGATCTCGGCCAGTGGCACAGCCAGGGCATCGATCCGACGGGTTTTGGCGTCATCAACGTCAAGGCCGCCGTCGCTCACCGCCGCGCCTACGACCGCATCGCCGGAGACAGCTACACGGTGGAAACTCCCGGCCCCTGCGCCAGCAATCTTGCGCTGCTTCCGTTCCGTAAAATCCGGCGTCCCGTCTTCCCGCTCGATGCCGCGGACTCCTCTCCGGTTTCTCTTCATCATCATGTCACACAAGATTGAATACCCGTCCGGCGACGATACTCCGCGTTCCCATTTGCCCTTCAGCCCGGCGGCCGTGGCCGGCGGCCTTGTTTTCGTTTCCGGTCAGGCATCGGTCGATGCCACGGGCAAACTTGTGCCGGGAGATTTCGAATCCGAATTCCGTCTCTCGCTGGAGAATCTCGAAAAAATCCTGAAAACCGCAGGCAGCGACTTCGCGCATGTCGTGCAGACGCGCAACTACGTCCGCGACCCGGCCAATGTTCCCCTGTTCAACCGACTTTACCGCGAATATTTTTCCGCACCGTATCCGGCCCGCACCACGATCACAAACTGCCTGCCCCCCACCATGCACTTCGAAATCGAATGCGTCGCCATGCGCAAGTAACCGCCCTTGCTCGCGGACAGGGAGTACCCGAGTGATCCGACTAACCCGACTTCCGCAACTGGAGAGTGAAAACGTTTTTTTCCAGATGTTTTGTCACGCAAGACCCTGATAGATCGCGGTTGGATTTTCGAAAGTGCATGTAGGACCGACCTGCCCTCCTATCCTTGAAGCGGACGAGAGGGTAAACCGGGCGGCGTGTATTTGAAGTGCCGCCTGCGTCGCAAGGACGGGAAAGATCCTGACCCGCGGCTTCACCGGTTCGGTCAAGATCGCGCGGCGCTTCCTGCAACAACTTCAGGCGGCCAGTCGTCCGGAGCCCCGTCTGCCCGTGCGTTTCGAGACCCCGCCCGGCGGGCAGGCCCAGTGTGACTGGGCCGAGGTAATAGAGCGCGGCAAGGCCGGTCTCGTCGCCGGGATTCTCATCGCGGAGGCGGTTGAAGAGTGTGGCGTGGTGGGCTTGCCAGAGCGCGCGGAAGGCGTCGGTGGGGCGCGCGTAGTCGATGGTGATGTGGCCGGGAGAGGTGACCTTTATGGCGAGGGAGCCGGCGCGGGCGGCGGGCAGTTCGTCCGCCGCGGGCAGCCGGAAGCGGCGCGGTGCGGCGACGGGGATGGCGGCCATGTCAGGAATTTCTTCCCCGAGGAGAGCGTATCTCATGGAGAAAAACCGGGTGGTGAGTGACGGACGCGACCGGAGGCTTACTTTGCGGAAGCCGGGGCGGATCCTTCGCCGCCTTCGAGCAGGAGGCGGAGCGTGCGGTACTGGTGCAGGAGAATGCCGCCGTAGCCGGCGGAGCCCTGAAGCTCGGCATGCACGCCGCGGACGGTTTCCAGGAAGGATTCGGCGCTGCGTCCGTAGAAGGTGATCTGGGGTTCCTTTTTCAGCTGGACGGTCTCGATGGACGGGTAGGCCAGGCGGCCGATCCGGGCGGCGTAGGCGAGTTCCTCGGCGCTGATGGCGGTGACGGAGTTGGGACCGGTGGCCTTGGTGCGATAGGACATGATGCCGACGTAGTCGGAAAGATCCTGGATGTGTTCATGGAAGTTTTTCCGCACGCCGTTGAACTCGATCGAGAGCTTCTGGTGGCGGTCATACCAGGCGGGAATGTCGTGGGCGACGGTCAGCGCGGGATCGGCGGCCTTCACCTGCTCGCGGATGGCGGCGAACGTCACGAGGGTTTCCTTCATTATGCCTGCCTCGTCGCCGTTTTTCCAGCGGTCGCTCAAATACGGTTCGATGTCGTAATGGATGCCGGCGAAGCCTGATCCCGGAGGCAGGTTGCGGTGGAAGGCCAGCACGGCGGCGAGTGTTTGCAGGGTGACGGCGCGGTTTTGCTCGAACCCCATGGTCTTGTAGGCATCGAGGGCTTCGACAGCGATGCCGACGGCCCTGGCCTCGGTCAAAAGTGCGCGGTAGGCATCGGGATCGGCCAGGCGGGCTCCCGGTTTCCGGGCGTCGAAGCGCACCTGCACGAGCAGCGTGGTGATGCCATGCCGCTGGCTGAAGGCGAGCAGCTCGCGCCGCGCCGCCGGCTCCACCACTTCCTCGCGGTGCCAGACCCACATGCCCAAATTCGCACCGGGCGCAATGAGCGCGGAGGCGGCCGGTTCCCCGCTGGCGGCGCAAGCAGCGGAAACAAATGAAAAAAAGAGAAGCGTGGATTTAATAATACGACACATAAAATAATAGCTCTGTTCAATGGTTCATGAAAGCAGGACGGTCTCCTCGGTTGCCGTGCTGGCTGGATTATTCCCGCCAGTCTCCTCCGCATTCCTCCGCCCGTGCAGGCTGAACCGCGCTTGACCTGACGTGGGCGCAGGGAGAAACAGGCTGCACATTTCCCCGACCAGTATCGTCGGCAAACAGCCGATCAAGGCATACCACATGAACGAGACATGCGTGAAGAAGCCCACCCCCACCACTGCCAGGAATCCGCACACCGCCCCCGCCAGCGCCCCCGACCCATTGACCCGGCGCGACAACACTCCGAGGAAAAAAATCCCCAGCAACGGCCCCCCCAGAAATCCCGCTATCTTGACCGAAGCCTCCATGAACGTGCCCAGGCGGCTGATGCCCAATGCCACCACGGCGGTGACAATCCCGTAGAACACCGTCCACTGACGCGCCGTCCGCACCCGAAGCAGGTCCTCGGCCGGAGCCGCATCCTTTTTCCTCACGTAAAGAAAGTCCATCAGCGTGGCCGTGGTCAGGGAATTGATGCCGGCCGCCACCGTCGACATGGTAGCGGAAAGGATCGCCGCGACCAGCAGGCCGGGCATCGGCGAAGCCAGCTGACGGCTCACAAAATTCGGCAGCAGGCGGTCCGGGACGGTCAGCGTGGCCGCCATCTCCGGATGTGTTTGATAAAACGCATACAACACCAGGCCGGTGAGAAAAAACAGCGCCAGCAGCGGCAGCGTCAGCGCCAGCTTGAACCACAGCGCCCGCTGCCCCTCCCTGAGCGAGGAGGCCGACAAATAACGCTGGACGGAAACCTGGTCCGTCACCATCTGCACCAGAGCCGCGGCCGCTCCTCCGAACAGCGCGCCCCAGAGCGTCATGCGCTCCGTCAGGGAAAAGCTCGCGTTGATGAAACGGGTGCGCCCCCCGGCCTCCGCGATCTGCCAAGCCTCCCCCAATCCTCCCGGCATCTTGTGGATGGCCACGCACAGCACCGCCACGATGCCGGCCACCAGCACGCAGAACTGCATCACATCCGTGTAGATCACCGCCTTCATCCCGCCCACCGCCGTATACAGCGTCGTGCAGACGCCGGTGATGGCGATGGCCATCCAGACCGGCAGCCCGCTCATCTCGGCGATCACCAGCGACGGGGCGTAGATGGCCAGCGAGAGCCACAAACACACCCGGAAGATGAAGGTGGCCGAGGACAGCCGGCGCAGCCGGAGGTTGAAGCGATGCTCCAGATACTCGTAGGCCGTGTAGAAGTTGAGACGGTAAAAGAACGGCAGGAAAAGCAGCGCCGTGACCGGTGTCGCGATGAAGTAGGCGATCACCGCCCACAGGTAGACCAGGTTGTGATTGAAGGTCTCCGACGGAGCGCCAAGGAAGCTGATGCCGCTGAACAGCGCCGACAGCACCGAGATCGCCACCAGCGCCCAGTGCATCTGGTTTCCCGCCAACAGAAACGTTTTCAGGCTTTTCTGCCGTCCGGCCACGCACATTCCGATGGCCAGTGAGACCGCCAGATAGGCGACGAACACCACGTAGTCCCAATGTGTGATCGTGCTGGCCAGCGCCCGCCCGGAATCCGCGTTCAGGAGATGATTCATATCAGGATATTGGATACGCCATGCTCAGGGAGAAGCCGGAGCAAGAGAAAGAACGATATCCGTAAGTTCGATCGGCCCCGTGGCGGTGACCTCCACGACATGCGTGGCCGGCGTCACGGCGGCGGATTCGACTTTTGCCTCGAACACTCCCGCTCCCCCCTCCTCCAGTTCCAGATCCAGCCCGTTCCAGCGGACAGACGGAGCCTTGCTTTTCGATTCCGGGTTCGTCCGGATGTGAAGGCGTGCCTCCAGAGCGGGACTTGCGCTCAAATCGTCGCCCACGTGAAGTTCATAGGCGCGGGTCTCGCCCGTTTTCAAGGTCTCCGGATTATCCGGCATGAGCGTGCCTATTTTCAAGTAGGGCCTTGGAGACGTCCCCCAACTCCGGCCATCCAGGTAATTCCTGGCGCCGACCACGCGGACATAGTATCTTTTGGACAGCGGACGCAGGACCTCCGCCGAACCGAGCTCCCGCCACAACGGATGCCGAGGCTGAAAGAAGTTGAACATCTCGATGCCGTCCACCCCGGCCGACCACGCATCCAGCGCGCGGGCGCGCAGGCTCTCGATGGCATTGCGCTCCCTGGTGACGTCCTTGTTCGCATTTCGGGCATCGCTCAGCGATGCGTAGACAGGCACTCCATAGCGCCGCCCGAGCATCACGCTTTCCTTCCACGAGGTGATCTGAAAATAGCCGCTGCCCGGCATGTAGAGGTCGACCAGTCCCTCCGACATCCACCGCTCCACATCCAGGCCGATGGCGCGCGAATACTCCAGGGAGTCGGGCGTGCGGATGGACAGCAGCAGATACCGGCCCCGCTTCGTCCCCTCTTCGTCCAGCTTCGCGCGCACACGGCGCACCAGCGAGGTCATAGCATCCAGGTCAGTCTGTTCAAGCGGCCTGCCTTCGGACGAGCGTTTGAAAAAGATGGGGTGTCTCCAGAAATCGAGCTGCACGCCGTCCACATCGTAATTCCCGATTACTTCCGCGATGCAGGCATAGACGAAATCGCGCACTTCGCTCCGGCCGTAATCCATTGCCGACCATTGCCCGCGGGCCGGCCTCCGGTCGGTGGTGGAAAGCAAATACCGGGGATTCTCCTTTTTGAAATCGGCGATGAAGTCCGGGCCATAATTCTTGTCCGCGTCGTGGGTGTCGTTCATCCGCAGGCTCCAGAGCACCTCCTTGCTGTTTTCCCGGCAGAACTCGATGGTCATCTGCAACGGATCCGTCCCCTGTTTCAGGAATTCCTCGAACCTGTTGAACTCCAGTGCGCCCCGTTTCTGCACCGCCATTTGCGCGACTTTCGTCCGATGCCAGAAACTGCCGAACGTGCCCGCCGTCGTGCAATACGCGATCATGTCGACATGGCTCCCCAGCAAGGGCGTGGTGCGCCGGGCCAGAAACTCCGCCTTGGTGGAAATAATTGGCGTCCTGGGATGGAAAATGTCGCAGCCATCGTTATTGAAGATGAGCCGGCGCTGCCGGAACCGCGCGGCCTCACGCTCCTGGTCGGTCGGCTTGCGTCCGGGCTCGGCCTGGATGTGCGAAGCGAGGCCGGTGAACATCGCCAAGGTGGCTGACAAAAATCGACGTGAGAAAACAGTCATGGTTTATTTGGTTCAGGGTGAAAAATCAGGGGAGGGTTCCAGGCGCACGGCCGGGATTCACCGGTCCGCCTCCCGAATGCGATCCGTTCAACACGAGTTCATAGCGGAAGGTCGCCCCGGCGGGAATCGCCACGTCATACACCGCCTCGTCCGACGTGCAGGAGGGAGTCGTGAAAAAGGATCATGAACGCCGTAAGTTCGCGGCTCCCATGGAGCCGCGAGTGAAAACCGGTGTTTCGGGGAAGGATCATCGGTTCCGCTTGCGGCGCAACAGCATGACCGTAAAGCCGACAAGCCCCCCCACCAAAGCAACGCTGCCGGGTTCCGGAATCGGCGCGAACGCCCCGGTATGCGTGAACGCAATATAATCCCAGAGCACGGTTCCGCCTACCTGGGCGGCTCCACTCCCAAAGTAGATCTGGTCGGAGGTGTTAGCCTGCCCCCCATAATCTGTAATCACGGGCGTGGCGGAATTGTTGATGTAAAGAGACACCACCCCGGCCGGGGTCAACGTCAGGCGGTAGGTGTTGAAATCGGCTTTCGTATCGATTGCATAGGACAAGCTCGGGGTTACAGTATTACCAAAAAACACCGTTGTCTCGGTGAAGTTTACTATATATGCACGTGAGCCTGTCGAAAAGACGAATGCCATCGCCGAACGGATCGCCCCGGCGTTATGCTGCACAACCTTCATGCTGAACTCAATGGTCGTCCCCGCGCCCTCCCCCGCCTGCCAGATGGAGGGATCGTTGAGCGAATAATAGGCCGTATTAGAAGCCGCCATGGAAAGGATGCCATCTGTCGTGGAGGCAGTGAGAGTGCCGGTGCCGTTCTTCGTCCAGGCCGGTGTGGATTCAGTCGGAATAAGGGAGCCATCATATACAAAGGAAAACTCCGTATTGTTGATAAGCACCGCGGCCGCCGGAGAAACCAGCAAGGTGGCCGCGAGGCAGGCGAAAGTGATCTTGCCGCCGATGGAGAAACGCCGGTTCGGATTGATTGTTTTTTTATGCATGGTTATGGATTTTGACTGGTCCGGTTGTGGGCTCACAGATCCCAATGATAAAATCGCTCGGGCAGAGGATAGGCGTGCCGGGCCACGTGGCCGTCATAAAACAGGAGGTTGACCGCCCTCCCCTCATAATGCGGACGGGGATAGGTTCCGGGAGTTTCAGGTGAAAACTGTTCATCGTAATTCCTCGCCCAGATCATGGTGTTATATTTCCAGAGAGGCAGATCGAGGGTGCCTGTGTAGGCGACGTCGAACAACATGACATAGCCCGACGGATTGTTCACATCGGCCAAGCTGCGGCGCCTGTCCGCCGAAGTGGCCAGCTTTTCTCCCGTGGAACTGTTGCCGGAATTGTAACGATAGGTTCTCAATTGCCGGGGAGACTCGGACGGGTCATCCGGGCATCGAAAAACATCCGCACGCTCCTCCGTCCCCGTCAAACCCAGGTAGGGGGCCAGCTCGAAGGTCCAAGCGACACCCCCGGCATGAACGATCCTGTTCTTGTTGTCTGTCGACCACATGGCCGCCGCCATTCCGACCTGCCGCATATTGGACATGCAGGCGGTCACACGCGCGGTTTTCCTGACCTTGCCGACAACAGGGATCAGTATCCCCGCGAGTATGCCGATGATGGCGATCACCGTGAGCAGCTCGACCAGGGTAAACCCCGCCACCTGCCGTGAGTGTATTTTTTTAGTCATGGTTAGCCTTTCTCGTAGTGTTGCGCCTGGACACGCTCTTCCGGGCGCGTCGCATGGCTCGTGATGACATCGTTAATGTTTTGATTTTCATGGAATTATTGCCCGGATGATTGGGAACAGGAGTATCAATCGATCTCGCCGGTATAGGCACCCAGCCGCAGTTCCTTGGTACGGAGAATATGCTGCCGGATGATGCGGCTGGCCGCCTCCGGATCGCGGCTGGCAATCATGGACACCAGTTCGACATGGCTTGGCACCGGCCGATCCGGGCGGGGCGACTGGAGGACATCCATCTGCGAGACCAGAGAAAACGTGTATTCGATCAGATGCTGCTGTTGCAGGGTCGAGATCAGCCGTTTGTTCCCGGCCACCTTGGCAATCATCATATGGAAACCGAGATCCGCCTCGATCAATGCAGGGACCACCTGCGTATCCCTGGCGATCAACCGCTTCCCCATATCGTCAATGCGGCCGGCCAGTTCGTTCAATTCAGCCAGCTCGGCCTCCGTGGCCCTCGCCGTCGCCAGTCTGGCCGAAAGCGCCTCCAAGGCGGCCCGCACATCCATTGCATCGCAGAATTCTCCGACTGTGATCTCGCGCAAAAACGTTCCGGAACGCGCCACCCGCGTGACCAGGCCTCCGGCTTCCAGGTGTTCCAGAGCCGATCTGATCTCCGACCGGGATACGTTCAACTCTGCGGCCAGACTGCCCTCCCCGATTCGACGATATGGCACAATCCGGCCCATTCCGACCAGACCCACGATTCGCGCGGCACATCGGACCGTGGCGTCAGCCTCCAAGGGCTCCTGTTTGCCCGCCTTTATAAGTTTTAAATTTCTCATTCTGAATTTCAGTTTTTTTCTTTGGTGTCAGTGAAGTTCCTCACTCCTTCTCCTCTTGAAGTAAGATTCCACTCCATTTCTGCTTCAGCACAATCAATGCCAATTTCATTATTCTGAATTTCAGTTTTAAATTTCCCGTGAACTGCATGATTTTGCCCACCTGAGTCGCGAAAAGCAGCAGGGGTTGCGCTTCTGAATGTGTGCATGGATCCACTCCCCCACGCAGGCAGTAGACGCACATCCCGCGACGGATCGTCGACCCCGGAAGCGCCCGCGCACCGGGCATCAGTCATCTTTCGGAATTCCCACCAGCATTGCCCGCAATGGTTGTGCTCATGGTCGATGACGAAACCGGCTTCGCGCATCATGGGACCGATCCATCCGATGCAATGGTCACAGTAATCCGGATACTGCTCAAGTCCGTTGCGGACAAGAAACCCTTTTGAAGGGCATTCATGCATGTCGATACGAAAAACGCCTTTGCCCTCTGATGCCGTGAAACCCGCACCCTCCTCTGTCAAAGTGTGATCCCAATAGCGCCGCATGCCCGCGAAGCCCTGAGCCTTGATCAACTCGCTCGCGTGACGCTGGCTGTCGCCATGAATCGCCTCGTCCCAGAAACGCCGCACCAACGCCTCCCCGCCCTGTCGGCGAAGCCATTCGAAAGTCCAGTCGTAGTGACCGCAAAAATCGTAACAGCCTAACATGACGCGATGTCCTCCATGCTCTGCGGAGCATTTCGCGCTGCCGTTTCTGTTGTCCCGGTTGCAAAAAACCGCTGCCGGCACGACCCGTTGCCCCCCTGCACCCGCACGGCATATCCCGCCTGGGCCGCCGCCGCCGCGTTCACGTGATAGCAGTGCTGGCAAAACTCCGCCACGATCTCTCGTCCGCCCGCCCGCAAGTGCCGGATCGCCGGACATGTCTTCACCTCGATCAGCACCTCCTGCTCCTGTCGTGAAACCACGACTTCCGCACCCGGCTCCGCCGCGAAAAACGCCCGCCAGTAACGCGCGACCTCATCCAGTCCGCCTTCCCTCCAGCGCGTCCACACCGGGCGCATGTAGTCCTCGCCCAAGGCCCGCCACCAGGCGACCAGCCCTTCCGGTCCACGCACGCGATGAATGAAGCGAAACGTCGCATTGATCGCATAGTAGAAGTCCGCCGCCCCCCAGGGCTTCGTATCGGAAAAGGGCAATGGACCGCACCGGCTCATGCCATGATTTCCTCCGGTTTTTCAGTGATCAACGTTCCGGAAAACTCGCCCGAGATCGCCTCATCGATAGCGCGCCGACACGTCTCCGTGAGCGGATAACCGAGGTGACTCGCGATCCCTGAAAACACCCCAAGACGCACCAGCAGGTATTTGAGACCCGTCAGCCAGCACTCGATCTTCGGTCCGCCATACACGCGGAACATCAGGTCTGTCATCCGCGCCTGCGCCGCGCGAGCCGCCGCGCCATCGCCCGCGCGCACGGCGTCAAGGATCTGCCGTGCGAGGCGGGCGTTAAAAATGCCTCCGCCCAGCAACAAACCATCCAAACCCTCCTCCAGACAGGTGACGCAATCGAACTCGTCACCATTGAACAAAACCAGTTCCGGCCGTTCCTGCTTGACCGCAAGCGCCGCCGCACGGCGTCCAGGATCGGCGGAGCTATCCTTCACCATCACCAGGTTCGGCTCGGCCAGCAACCCGGCGAGATGCGGCAGGGAAACCTGGCAACTCCCATGTTTTCCCCGATCATAAAAACCAACGGGCAGTGCACTGTTCCGGATCACCGTCCGATAAAACGCCAGAATCCGGTCCGAGGTCGCGTTCATCAGAAAATACGGGCTCGCCACCACCGCCACCTCCGCGCCGGCCGCCGCCACCTGCTCGATATTGCGGAGGATGCGGCGGGGGGAATTATCCGTCACCTGGACGGCGATCGCCATGCGCCCGCGGTTTGCCTCCACCGCCGTCCGGACCAGTTCAACGGTATCCTCGGCCTTCATCCACGGCCCCTCTCCGCAGGTGCCGGCAAGCATCATTCCGCTTACCCCGAGCCGGACATGGTGTTCCACCATGCGATGGACGGACTTCGCATCGACGGAAAGATCAGCATCAAAAGGCGTGGGGGAGGCAGACCAGATACCATCTGGAACAAATGCAGGCATGGCACGAAACTATGCAGGTCCCGTTCCTCCTGAAGCCCTGTCCTCCTGTAAGAAAATCTTACAGCTTTTGGCATATTTCCATTCCTCGCGCCTCCGGATTTTCATTGAGTTGCATGATGCCCGAATCTTCTCCGCTTTTCCGGAAAACGTCGTTGCCCGATCAGGCGGCCAGCGCGTTGCGTGCAGCCATCCGTGACGGTTTCCTGCGTGGTGAATTGCCCGGAGAAATCCAGCTCTCGCGCCAGTTTGGCATCAGTCGCCCCACGCTCCGTGCCGCTCTCGCCCGGCTTCAGCAGGAGGGTATGATCGTGACGCGAAAAGGACGCGGCTCCCGGGTCATGACAACCCCGATACACCGGTCACCGGCGCAAAACCGACCCGGTGTTTGCATCATCAGTCCTCTTTCACGCACGGCCCCCCTCCTTGCCGAACATCCTGTGTTGCTGGAACTGCAGGCTCAACTCGTCTCGCACGGCATCTCCTACGAAGAGATATTCGACGCCCGCCTGGCCGGCCCCCGTCCTTTTGCTGCCTTGCGATCGCTGGCCCATGCCCGTCCTCATGTCTGCTGGGTGCTGCTCGCATCGACCTCCTCCATGCAGGCGTGGTATTCGGAAGGAGGTCTGCCCGCGCTGGTGCTCGGTTCTTGCCATCCCGAAACACGACTTCCCTCCATTGACCGGGATTACCGGGCCACGGGCTGGCACGCGGCGGGCGAACTGATCCGGCACGGGCATTCCCAAGTGGGGCTCGTTCTTCCCGCCTCGCCCCTGGCCGGTGATCTTGCCTTCCGGAATGGGTTCAAGGCTTATATGGCAAACCGATCTGTGAGCGTTTCCGAACTGGTCGCCGATGACAATCCGGCTGTTTTTCGGTCTCGCATCGACCGGTTCTTCCGCTCGCATCGGCGTCCCACCGCTCTCCTCATCCTGCGTCCAGCTTACAGTCTGGCGCTCGTGATCCAACTTCTCCGCATGGGATTCCGGATACCGGAAGATGCATCAATCATCTCGCGCGACACCCATCCGCTCATCGATACGGCGTTCCCTGACCTTACGCGTTACAGTAGTCCGACATCCGTCCTGGCAACCAGGACCATCCGCCTTGCCGAATCTCTGCTGGGCGGCAAGGCCCTTCCGCCGACCCCCATCTTCATCACTCCCCATTTTATTCCCGGGTCCACGCTCGGAACGGTATGAATTTCATGGAGAGCGGACACTCCTGTCCGACGACGTGGGGTGCTTCGCCCCAAATCGCGCAAAGCATGGATCCGTAGCTGCGAACGTGAGTTCGCAGGATTTGGTGACTGGCGGCCCGCGAACGACCTGCGAACTCACGTTCACAGCTACGGTGTCCGTCCTTCCGTGGTCTCACCAGTTGCACCCGCCGGCATCCACCGGCCAGCGAACGGCGGAGCCATCGTTATTCACGATGACCAGCTCCCGCGCCAGATTCACCACCGGACACACATGCGCGGGGATCCAGTCGATCACGTCGCCGATTTGCAGGGAATCCACGGCCGCGCCCGTCACAAAACCGTGCTCCTCGCTCAGACGCGTCACCGCCAGGTCACGACCGTCCGCCGGACGCGCAAACACGCTGACGGCACCCTCGGTAAGGCGGTCGCTGCCAAACGTCTTCGTGCCCGCATCGATCAACGCCAGTCCGCACTCCGGACGATCCACCACGGTCGCCCGCACGACCAGCGCCACCTCGCTGCGCCGGCAAGCGCCAACCGGCTCCGACAGATAAAGGTCGCCAAAAACATAGGCACCCGGCCTCACCACCGCCACGTGTTCGCGTCCGGCAAATGCCTTTGCCGATACACTGCACCCCGGCCACAACGGCAACTCCCCGCCCAACACCTCGCGAAACTCCAGCAGCCGCGCGTACGCCCGGTCCACCAACCCGGCCAGTTTCTCCCGCGGCGTCGCATACGCGTGCCCCTCATGCGTGTAAATGGCTACCGGATGCACCCGGGCGGCATGCCCCGCCAGCAAAGCGCGCAATGCCCTCGCCTCCTCAAGCGAACGCAGTCCCTCGCGTCCCAGCCCGGTGTCAACCGCCACGGCCACCGACCACGGTCTGCCTGCGCCACCGGTTGCGCCGCCAGCCGCTGCGTCCAGCAGCGCGACCAGCGCCTGCGCATGGGCCAGACTCGTCACAGCGATCACGAGGTCATCGAGTTGCCTGCGTAATGAGTTTGCCCTGACAAGCGCCGCCGGCGTCGCCAGCGAGTGCGCCCAGAAAATCCTCTTCACGCCCGACGGCAGCATTGCCTCCGCTTCACTCAACTTCGCGCACGTCAAACCCGCGGCTCCCAGCGCCAGCTGGCGGCGGGCAATTTCCACGCACTTGTGCGTCTTGATGTGCGGCCAGAGCTGCACCCCGGCCTGATCACACACCGATTGCATCCCTTCCAGATTCCGTGCCAGCCGGCCTGCATCCACCCGCACCTGCGGCGTCCTCGTGGCTTCCGGCCCAAACCGGCACGCAGCACCGCGAATCTCCTCTTCCCCTCCTGCCGGCTCTGCGGACTTATGTCCGCGGCTACTGGTTTTTTCCGGTTTTTCCATTCTTCAGTGTTTCGTATTGTAAAACTTGCATTCCGACAAGCAAAATGCCATCTCTCTCAGGACACAGCAAAACGCCACCCGGCGCCAACCGTTTTTCGAGCATGAGCACACCTTCCGTTTCCATCCCCGACTCCGCCGCCTGCCCGGCATCCGGTCGCCCCACTCCTTTTTCTCTCCACGGGCGCACCGCGCTGGTCACCGGCTCCTCCAAAGGCATCGGCCTTGCGTGCGGACTTGCTCTGCGGGATGCCGGAGCCCATGTCATTTTCCACGGGCGCGTTCCGTGTCCGGCCGATCTTCCCGACGACTCGTCCTACATCGCCGCCGACATCGGCACGTTTGACGGCATTCAGACGCTCGCCGACGCCGCCTTTTCCGATGCGGCTCCGCACCCCGCCGATATCCTGGTCAATTGCGCCGGCAGTTATTTCGACGTTCCCTTCGGGGAGATTACGCCCGCCATCTGGCAGCAGACATTCGACGTCAACGTACGATCGGCCTTCTTCCTTTCCCAAGCCTTCGCCAATGCGCGCGGCAAGCGCGGCGGGGCGATTGTCATTGTCAGCTCGACCAACGGATTTCAGGCCGAGGCGCAAAGCGCCGTCTACGACACCTCGAAGGGCGCGCTCGTCATGATGACGCGCACGCTCGCTCTGGCCCTCGCACCTCAAAACATCCGCGTCAACGGCATCGCGCCCGGTCTCATCCGCACACCGCTCACCGGCTGGCTCGACACCAACGACGTCCTGCGCTCCCACTACGAACACAAAATCCTGCAAGCGCGCATCGGCCGCGCGGAGGAATGCGGCCCTGCCTGCGTCTATCTCTGTTCCGATGCCTCCAGCTACATGACCGGTCAGACGCTCGTCATCGACGGCGGCCTCACCGTCGGCCAGATCGGCCGCCTGCCTGAAGCCTCCCCGTAGCTGCCGAAGTAAGCCGGCAGGCTGCGCAGACCCGGTTCTTTCGCCGCTTCCTTTTTTCTCCATCTCTTCAAACCGCCTCCTGCAACTCCGTACGTGCCTGCGAACTCACGTTCGCAGCTACATTTTTCCAAACCATGAAGATCATCCGTTATCGCGACAGCCATGACCAGATTCACTTCGGCTCCCTCAAGGCCGATGGCAGCGCCGAGCGTCTCACCGGCGACCTTTACGGCGAGCTTGCGCCCACCGGCGAACGCGCCGATGTGGCCAAACTCCTCGCCCCGCTCGTCCCCGCCGGCATTCTCTGCATCGGCCTCAACTACAAGCACCATGCAGCCGAAAGCGGAGCCAGGGTTCCCGAGATTCCGATCCTTTTCGTCAAGGGCAACAACACCTTGCAAAACCCCGGCGACCCCATCGAGATTCCCACGCACCTGCGCAGCGACGAGGTCGATTACGAATGTGAACTTGCGGTCGTCATCGGCAAGCCCTGCAAAAATGTCACCCGGGCCAATGCTCTCGACTACGTCCTCGGCTACACCTGCGCCAACGACGTGAGCGCACGCGACTGGCAAATCAAACGCGGTGGCGGGCAATGGTGCCGCGGCAAGTTTTTCGACACCTTTGCGCCCCTCGGTCCCGCCATTGTCACTACGGATGAAATCCCCGATCCCAACGCCCTCAAAATCAGCACCACGATCAACGGCGAAGTTCTTCAGGACTGGAACACCGGCGACATGATTTTCGATGTGCCCGCGCTGATCGAGTTCCTGAGCGGCAGCACCACCCTGCTCCCCGGGACCGTTATCCTGACCGGCACTCCGCATGGCGTCGGCATGGCGCGCAAGCCCCCGCGCTGGCTGCGGGCGGGCGATCGTGTCGTCATCGAAATCGAAAAGATCGGCCGGCTCGAAAATCCTGTCATCGACGAACCGTGACGTTGCCATGACCTGACAACCACAAGAGGCGGACAGGGAACTGCACGCCCTCCCGCGTCTTCCATGAATGCAGATCGTGCGCACCTTCAGAGATGGAAATTTAAAATTTGACAAAAAATGGACCTCATATGTATACACATGTATCAACTTTGGGCATTTTTGATTTTTCAAGTAACAACCCGAGCGAACCAGGCTGTTTGATGAATCTTGATCGCTGCGGCCGGGGTGGCCCATCCGGACGCCGATTCTCTTCACTCAACATGTCTGCCGCGTGCCGTGACCGGCCCGATTGATTTTTTCATGCCCGCATCCTCACCTGCTCTTCCGGCACGCGCCTGGCTCGTTGTCGGCCTCCTCTGGGTCGTCGGCTGCCTCAACTACATCGACCGCATCATGCTCACCACGATGCGCGAGAGCGTGGTCGACGCCATCCCGATGACCGACGCGCAGTTTGGCCTGCTCACCTCCGTCTTTCTCTGGATCTACGGCTGCCTGAGCCCCTTCGCGGGTTTCCTCGCCGACAGGTTCAGCCGCACCCGGATCATCATCGGCAGCCTGATCGCGTGGTCCTGCATCACCTGGCTCACCGCCCACGCCCAAAACTTCGAGCAACTTCTCGCCGCCCGCGCCCTCATGGGCATCAGCGAGGCTTTTTACCTGCCCGCCGCACTCGCGCTCATCGCCGACTACCACCGCGGCTCCACCCGCTCGCTCGCCACCGGCATCCACATGACCGGCATCTTCGTCGGGCAGGGGCTGGGCGGACTCGGCGGCGTCATCGCCGAGCGCCACGACTGGACCACCGCCTTCAACCTCTTCGGCCTCGCCGGCGTCGTCTACGCCGTCGTGCTCATGATCGCCCTGCGCGACCCGCAGCCGGTCGCCTCCGGGACGGCAGGCCGGTCGGACGCCTCCGCGCCCGTGTCCAGGCCCCGTCTCGGCAAAGCCTTTTCCAGCCTCTTCCGTCTGCCCGCCTTCTGGCTCGCCTTCGGTTTTTGGGGCCTGCTCGGCATGGCCAACTGGTGCGTGCTCGCGTGGATGCCCACCTACCTCGGCACCCGCTTCAACCTCGGGCAGGGCGCTGCCGGCTTCTCCGCCACCGGCTACCTGCAAATCGCGGCGCTGGTCGGTGTGCTTTTCGGCGGCTGGTGGGCGGATCGCTGGAGCCGCCACAACGAGCGAGCCCGCATCCTCGTGCCGCTGATCGGCATGCTCGTCTCCGCACCCGCGGTCTTCCTCGTGGCCACGACCGACACCTTCAGCCTCGCCATCGCCGGGCTCATGATCTTCGGCGGCACCCGCTGCTTCGCCGACGCCAACATGATGCCCATCCTCTGCGTGGTGGCCGACCAGCGTTACCGCGCCACCGCCTACGGCATCCTCAACTTTTTCGCCTGCGTGATCGGCGGCCTCTCCATCTACGTCGGCGGGGCCATGCGCGACGCCCACGTCGAGCTCGACAAGGTTTTCCTCTTCGCCGCCTTCGCCCTCGCCGCCTGCGCCGCGCTCCTCGCCTTCCTCAAGCCCCGCCCCGGCGCGAACGAGTGACGCCGCGGATTGGGCCCGCGCAATACACGGAAGGCGATAGTCCGCCGGCTCAATCTGCCGATGCCCGGGCGGAGCGAAATCGCCAGGCCAGGACGGCGGCGGTCCTGGCCGATGGCCGGGTTTCGCCGCCCACGATCACCGCCCGTCCCCGCCAATACGCCCCCGCCGCGGCCGCGACTGGATGGAGGCCGGTATCGGTGATGCCGTCCCGCTCGCCGAAAGGCTCCGCCGGAAGGACCGCGCCGGTCTCCCATTCGCCGGAAGACACGTTGTACAAAAACGTCCCCGTGCTGAAGCCCGGATGCTCGCGCGGCGGTCCACCAAAAACATCGGCGTAGCCACCCGCGATGAGGATACGTCCGTCTTCCAGGACCGGGCACGGCGTCGCCGCCGCCACGCGCGCTTCCGGCATCGCGGGCAACATCCGCCACACCCGTTTCGCGAGATCGTAGCGGCAGGCTCCGGAGGACGGAGACGGCCGGCCGTCTCCGTCATACGCCAGACCCCCGAACAGGTAAAAATGATCTCCCTGCGCGGCGGCGCAGGGCACGATCACGCCGGATCCGGGCAGATCGGCCTCGCGCCGCCAGCCTCCCGCCGGCGCGCGCGGGTCCAACGACCATACCCGCGTGTTCATGCGCCTCGCATCCGCCGCGTGCTGCCCGCCCGCCACGACCACCCGCCCGCCCGCCACCGCGGCAACCCCATAGCCGAGCGGCGCAGGCAAATCGGGCAGCCGGCTGACGACGATTTGCCCGCCGCTCCACCCGATCCGGTGACAAGCCGCCTCGTATCCCTCCGCCGACAGGCCGCCGAGGAGGTAGATTTCATCCCGCGCCGCCGCGACGGCGAAGTGCCCCAGCCCCTTGGGCAGCCGGGCCTCGCTCTCGCTCCAGCGCCCGTCGGGTGAAGCCAGGACATAGATTTTTTCGCCGTAGCCTTTCGTGCCGCCCTGCCACAGCGGACGGTCCACGAACCGGGAACCGCCGCCCGTGACCAGGGCGCCGTCCAGCACGCCGGCGAACATGCCGCCAAAACCGACCGGATCGGGCAGGCGCGCCAGTTGCTGCCATTCCCCGCCAACCACCTCCCCGCACACGGTCGCCAGCCCCACCGCCGCCAGGGAGAGGTGCATTCTGTTCATCCCGGGATGAAGTTTCCCGGCTCAATAGGGCTGCGCCTGGGTGGCGTCGGAAAAGCCATACCAGAACAGCCTCTTGGCCGCCGACCAATCGGCGCTCGACGGCTCCCGGATCACCTCGTTCTTCGGCACCGCGGCGACATGGCCGTCGCAAAACAGCACCATCGTCTTTCCGTCCACGAAATTGAAATAAGTCTCGGGATAGGAGCCATACATCACGCTGTTCTGGCGGGTTTCGATCAGGAGCATGGTGCGCGCCGGATTCTCGAGCAGCATGAGCCTGGCCGGGGCATCGATCCAACTGGTCGCGTTGCGCGGCCGGGGCAGATCGACGTTGCGGGCATAACTGTGATAGGTTTCCCGCCCGCCGAGCAAGGGAGGCGCGAGCCGGCTGCGCTTGATCCCGGGGTTGTTGGCCGTGGCCAGATCATCGCCCCGTGTCACCATGATGGCGTAATTCTGACCGGCGTAGAAGAAAGGAAGAAACTGGTCCCAGTACGTGAAGGCCGTCGAGGACCCCGGCCCCCATTCCGTCGAATAGGTGGTGAAAATCTCGTCCTTGCGCTCCGTCGCCCACAAGGCGGCGGCCTGCCCGAGGCTGCGCAGGTTGCCGATGGCGCTTACCCGGTTCGCCTGCTTGCGCACCGCCTGCACGGTGACGAGCAGGATGGCGGCCAGCACGCCGATGATGGCGATGACGGCGAGCAGCTCGATCAGGGTGAAGCCCTGCCGTCCGGCAAAGCGGCCCGCGATTTCATGTTCATTTTTCATATATTCGATTCCTCCAGTTTCAGTGTGTCTCCCAGGGCCGCCTTGATGGCGGCGGTCAAAATCTCGTAGCCCGCGGCATTCGGGTGGATGCCGTCGGGCATCAGGCGCCGGTCCACCTCTCCGTCCGGGAGCAGAAAGGGCGCGCCGCAATCGATGTAGACAACCTGTCCATCGCCGCCGATGGCCGGCAGGCGCCGGTTCACCTCCTCGATTTGCTTTCTGTAATCCGACCCGGCGGGCCAGCGGGGCAACAGACCGAGGAGCAGGATGCGTGCCTCGGGGAAACGTCCACGCAGCTCGGTCACGATCGCGACGATGCCGTCCACGATCTCGGGAGCGGTGTTGCGCAGGCCGGAGCCACCCTTTTCACGCCCGGTGTTGTTCGTGCCGGCGAGCAGGACGACAGCCTTGGGCCGGTAGCCTTCGCCCTCGCCGTTTTGCAGGCGCCACAGGATGTGCTGGGTGCGCTCGCCGTTCACCCCGAAGTTCGCCGCGCGGAGAGGCTCGAACTCGCGTTGCCAGACCGGCAGCCCTCCGCGCGCGGGGCTCCGGTCGGTCCAGTACTGCGTGATCGAATCACCGATGAAGAGGAGATCGATCCCTCCCTGTCGCGCTCGCTCGACATAGCTTTGATGAAAGCGTCCGTCCCGCGCTTCCGGCGTGGCGGCGGTGTTGCCTGTCGCGCGGCCACCCGGCAGCACGACGAACAGTGCGCCGACGAGCATGATCCCGAGGGAGGCGCGGCGCTTGTTCATGGCCGTGACACCTTGATGTTCCATTTCGCCTGCCGCAGCCCGGCGAGATGCGAGCCCTCCGGCGCCTCATACCAGACGGTCAACAGGCTCCCGTCGCGGAGCTGCACCGTGCTGGGATAACCGAGGTCCCAGTTCGCGCCGTCGTCGGTGACGACAAACTCCTCCGACCAGGAGCGCCCGTGGTCGCGGCTGAGTTTTCCGCGAATGCCGAAGGGAGCCTGCCGCCAGCCGTAGGTGGTGATGAGCGTGCCGTCCGCCAGCCGCACCAGATGCGAGGGGTAACCTTCCGCCACCACGCGCGGGGCATCCCAGGTTTTTCCGCCGTCTTCGGAACGGCTCTGGATGATGCGCTGCCGGGTACCCTTGGCCGTCTTCACCTTGTTGCGGACATGCACGATAAGCGCGCCGTCGGCCGCCTCGATGGAGTGCATCTCGCCGGGGCCGGTGGGCAGCTTCGAGAAGAGTGTCCACGTGAGGCCGTCGTCCTCCGACACCCACGCGTCGTGAGCCGCCGCGAAAAACATCCGCCCGTCGCGCAGCGCCACCGGCCCGTGGGGATTGTAGCCGGGCACCTTGTAGCGCGGGGACCAGGTGAGCCCGCCATCCGTGGAACGCTTCATCCAGAATCCCACGTCGGCCTGGCGCTCCGCCTGCGTGGAGCGCGCCTCCACGTTGCGCCACCTGGCGAGCGTCTCCGGCAGGTGTTCGCCAAACACCGAGGCAATGAGGCGCTTCGGGTCGTTCATGTGGATCTGGTAGCCGATGATCGAGGTGTAGAAGCCCGCCAGCAGCACCCCGTTCGGCGTCTCCACGATGCCCGAGTCGCGGTTGTCGGTCAGACTGTCGTCCAGCACGCGGGGCCAGGTCCACGTCGCGCCCTCGTCATGCGAGGTCATGTATTCGAGCCGCCCGAGCGGGCAGACGTGGTAGTCGCGCCCGCCCGAATACACGAGATGCAGCGTGCCGTCGCGTCCCGCCGCCACGGTGCCCCAGCCGTGGTAATACCGGTTTTCGTGACTGATGATCTTCGTCTCCGTCACGCTCACGGTCACGCGCTCGCCCGAGGCCGGCATCGGCGGCGCGTCCGCGAGGGACTGGCGCGAGACTCCGCCGGCGGGCGCCATGCGCGCCTCGTCCGCCATCGCGACCGCGCCCATGGACAAAAAGGCGGCAAACCACCTCCAGTAGGGAAAACCGGAAAACGGGAAGAACCCGTTCCGCCTCTCTATCCATTCCCTTTTTCCTGCTTTCCACATAAAATAAAACGTTCGCGGCTTCTTTATTCGAGGCTCCAGCGGGCCTGTCGCAGCACGGCCTTGGGCGAGTCGGCCATCACCTCATACCACACGGTCAGGAGCTGGCCGTCCGCCAGTTCCACCGTGCCCGGATAACCCACGTCCCAGCCTGGCGCGTCGTCGGTCAGGACAAACTCCTCCGACCACGTGCGCCCGTGGTCGGCGCTCACGCGCCCCCGGATGCCGCGGGGCGCCTCGCGCCAGCCGTAGGTCATCACCAACCGGCCATCCTTCAGGCGCACCAGATGGGAGGGGAAACCGTCGACACCGATCGCGCGCGGCAGGGTCCAGGTCGCCCCGCCATCGTGCGATTCGCACTGGAGCGTCTCGCGCCGTCCGCCGTTGTGATTGCGAATCTGCACGATGAGCGTGCCGTCGGCGGCCTCGATGGCGCTCAATTCGTGGTAATCGGTTACCGTCTCGCCGGGCCGGGGCTCCAGCCACGCGGCGCGTTTCCACGTCAGCCCATCGTCGGCGGAGAGCCACACGCCGACCTTCTTTTCCTCCGTCCAGAGTTCCTTGCCGGCATAGAGCAGGCGGCCGTCGCGCAGCGCCACCGGACCATGCGGGCTGTTGCAAGGCGCGGCATAGCGGTCCGACCACGTCTTGCCGCCATCCCCGGAGCGGATGAACCACATGCCCACGTCGCGCTCCTTCGCGGCCTGCGCATACCGGGCGTCCGCGCTGCGCCAGCGCGCCAGATGGGTGTCGAGTTCGTCGCCGAAGGTTTTTTTCAACAAGCGCGCGGGGTCGCGCAGATGGTCCTGATAGGCGAGCGAGGTGAAGGAGGTCACCAGCAGTGCTCCGCCCGGCGTGGCGAGCACGCCCGCGTCGCGGTCGTCGGTCGCGCTGTCCAGCACCACACGCGGCCACGCCCAGGTCCGGCCGCCGTCGCGCGAGGTCATCAGCTCCACCCGGCCAAAGGGGCAGACATGGTAGTCGCGCCCCCCGGAATAGACGAGAAAGAGCCCGCCCGAGGCATCCGCCGCCACCGTGGGCCAGCCATGATAATAGCCGGGCTGCGGACTGACGACGCGTGTCTCCAGGACCTGAATACCGGCTCCGGCCTGACAGGCCCACGAGCCCGCCGCCACGAGACACACCGCACGAATAAAAAACATCATTTCGGAAGTAGGGAAAAGTGGTGCGGACTGAACACGGTCGCGCGTCAGGGGCCGGGCAATATCAACGATGGCGACGACGGATGGCCGCGACCCCGACCGCCACCGCGCCCAGACCGAGCGCGATGGTGCCCGGCTCGGGAATTGCCGACGTCACCGAGCCATTGATGGTGAAGGGAGCGGAGCTGTCGTTGCCGATGGTCAGGAGCCCGTAGCTGGCGTTCGACGCATTGCGCCCATAGCCGTAGATGCGGAAGATGATGGTTCCCGTCACGCTTTGGACGGTTTCACCCAGATTGAAGACGACCCCGGTCGGGTCCGCCGCAGTGCCGGCGATGGCCTGGGAAGCCAGGTTGGAGGCAAAACCATCCAGACTGGAGCGAATGGCCAGATTGTTCGGACCGGTGTTGTTGCTCGCCCGTCTCGCCCCGAAGGTGATGCTGGCGACGTCGAGCTCATAGCCTGCATCCACCGTCAGGCTGAACTCGAAATAGGCGTCGTATTCGACGGCCGTGCCAATTGTATAATTGGCTCGAAAAAGCGCATTTCCCATGGCGAGACCCGGCGCAAACGCCATGCCATTCGAGGTGAAATCCGATGATGAGCCCGGCGCGCCGAAGTTCGTGCCGCGGGTGATATCGCTCACCGTCACGAAATCGGCCGAAAAACTGGCCGACGCGGAGGCTTCAAGCCCGGTCGTGCCGGTGAAGTTGTAGGTGGCGAGGACATCGGCCTGCGCGACCGGGAAGCAGGACAAGGCGCCGGCGGCAATCAGCGCCGCTTTGATCGTTTTGTGCATTTTATTGGTTTTCATTGTGTTGAGACAAAAATATCGGGGAGCTTACAGGCTCTTGTTTATTTATTTTGAGGCCAAAGGGTCGGGTTCACCAAAATGTCCGAAACTGCAGGCTCGAAGGCTTCGAGCGCGGCGAGGACTGGCTGCGGGAGCGGGCCCTTGCGAAAATGAGCCAGATTCTGCTCGAGCTGCGGCACGGTCTCGACCCCCACCAGGACCGAATCCAGGTCATCACGGCTGAGCATCGCCCGCACCGCGAACTCGGCGAGAGGCAGGTCAAAGGCCCGGGCGATTTCGCGAAGCCGTCGCCGCGGTTGCTCCACTTCGCGCAGGGCATCCGGAGTGGCTTCGTCCGTCATCAGGAGCAATCCCTGCAGGTAAACACTGCGGGCAAAAATTGTCGTGCCCTGCCGTTTCGCCGACGCCAGCAGGCCGGAGTGCGTGTAGCGACGGTCGAGCAGGTTGGAAGGCACCTGCCAGACCGTGAGCTCGGGCAGTGCAAGGGCTTTTTTCGCAAATTCAGGATTCACGAGTGATACGCCCCCCGCGCCGATCAAACCACGGTCGCGGAGGGCGATCAACTCGTCCGCATAGGAGATGTTGTGTTCGCGGTGAAAAAGGCAGATTTCGAGACGCTCCAGGCCAAGATGCGCAAGTGATCGCGTGACGCTGGCCTCGATCCGGCGGGCCGCTTCAGCGGAGGAGAGTCCGGGAGAAAGCGGCTCCACTTTCGTCACGACATGAAACGCATCACGAAGCCCTGTGATCGCAAGAGCACGGCCCAGAACCTGCTCGCTCTCGCCATAACAGGCGGCTGTATCCAATACATTGATGCCGCCTTCATGAGCCCGGCGCAACAGAGCGCAGATGGAATCGAAGGAGGGGCAGCCCGTGCTGTTGGCGACTCCGTAGGGCAAGCCAAATTGCACCGTGCCCAGTGTCATGCGTGACAACGTCCCTGCGCAGCCTTCCGGCTCACGCTCCGGGCTGCGAGGCAAGCCGCGGGCCGGGGCGGGAGAATCAATGGCAGGATTGGCGGATACAAGAGAAGGCATCGGTGGTAAAAACGCAAAAGGAGGTGGGTTACCGGAGCTGTAAAATTTTGAGCACAGAGATCATGTCGATACGTGTATACATGCGAATGCAGTAATCGTGCCAGATTCACCTTTCCTGCTGAATTTCCTCAAGACTTGGCGCCGGGCTTTTCCGGCGCTGCGGTAAGCGGGGGCGCAACTCTTCGTTGCGCGTCCGTGGCGGCCAGACGAGGCACAATCCGGAGCAGGGCAATCAGCAGGAAGAAAGACCGGGGAGGAGGCATCGGCGGGAATCGCGGGTTGCGTTGCCGTGTTCGTCAGAACACGGGTCCTCGGAGAGAGAGCCGGCATGCGTCGGCAGTCGCGAGGAATGGTTGGTATGTTGGCGGGTACGGGGTTGCGGGTGGGTCAAAAGATCAGATGGAAATCGAGAAAAATCTCGCCATGACGACATATGTATACACATAAACCCATGCCGGACATCAAGCCTGATTTCCCGTTTATTCCAATGAATAATAAATATTTCTCAAAAATATCATAAATAATATCTTATGAAACTCAGATCAAGCCGCCTGCTCTCCGCCTTGCGGTCGGGGCAATCCACCACGCTCTTCAAACTCAACCTGACCGATCCGGCGATCGTCGAGGTGGCCGGCGTGGCGGGAGCCAGCACGCTCTGGCTCTGCAACGAGCACGTGCCCAACGACTGGCTCAACCTCGCCAACCAGATCCGCGCCGCCAGAATCCACAATATGGATACAATGGTGCGCGTGGCCAGGGGAAGCTACAGCGACTACGTGAAGCCTTTCGAGGCCGACGCCACCGGCATCATGGTGCCCCACGTGACCACGGCGGACGAAGCGCGGCAGATCGTGGCGTGGACGCGCTTCCGCCCCGTGGGGCGCCGGGCGCTCGATGGCGGCAACATCGACGGTCGTTTCTGCCAGGTGTTGCTCCCGGACTATCTCGACCATTCCAATCGCGAACGGTTTGTTGTGCTCCAGATCGAATCACCCGAGGCACTGGAAAACGTGGAGGCCATCGCGGCGGTGCCCGGTTTCGATCTTTTGCTTTTTGGCGCGGGCGATTTTTCACACCTTGTCGGCAAGCCCGGAGAGATGCAGGCTCCGGAAGTGGTCGCCGCCCGCAAACGAATCGCCGCCGCCGCGGTGAAGCATGGCAAATGGGCTGCGCTTGCCGGCCTCCCCGCACCGCGCGCGGAACTCGAGGCAGAGGGGTACCGCGTTTTCGGCATCGGCGCCGATGTGATCGGCCTGCACAACTATGTGCGCGATCAGCTGGCCAGCTTCGAGAGCGCTCCCTCGATGCAGGTGCAACTCTACGCGAAGGGATGATGGCCCCAGCCTGCCGACTCACTTCGGCAGCTACGGTCCTCCGCGCCGCCTCACTTCGCCAGATAGCCGCCGTCCACCGCGAGGCTGGTCCCGGTGATGTAGGAGGAAGCGTCGCTGAGCAGGAAGACCACGGCGCCGCCCAGATCGGTCCTGTTGCCCATGCGGCCCAGCATCGTCTGCGCGGCATAGCGTCGGACAAACCCGGGCGCTTGCGCTGCCTGGAATCCGCCGGGTGACACGCAATTGACACGGACGCCGCGCGGCCCCAGCACGCCCGCATAATACCGCGCAAGGTTGAGCATGCCGCCCTTGTGGAAAAAATAATCAGGGGGCGGGGGCGGCATGGAGAGTCCCTCGTAGAGCGAGAGCGACGGGCCGACATGTCCCTGGATCGAACCGATGTTGACGATGCTTCCCGATCCGGACCTGGCCATGACGTCGCCAAAATAACGATGCATCAGGTAGAGCCCGGTGGCATTGACGCGCATGGACTCGGCGAATTGTTCCGAAGCGCGCTCCTCCGGTCCGACCATCGGGCGGGCGGCGGAATTGTTGACCACCCCGTCCACACACCCGAAACGGTCGAGTATCCCGTCGCGCAAGGCGATGACGGATGATTCGTCGCCCTGGTCCAGCCGGGCGGCGCAAGCCCGATATCCTCGTGCCTGCTCCTCGGCGGCGACTTTTTCGCAGGCTTCCTTGTTGCGCGATGCGATGACCAGTTCGGCGCCGGCTTCCGCCAGATCGGCGGCAAGCCCGCGCCCGTAAAGGCCGCTCCCGCCGGTGAGCAGGATCACTTTTCCCTTGAGGCTGAATCGGTCGAGAATGGTCGGCATGGTGTCGGAAAATTACCGGGACGCGGGGACCTGCGGCGTTTCAGTTTCGGCCAGTTCATCCGCCATGGCGGAGACAGGCACCGGGATGCCGCCCGATTCCCTGCTCCGGATGCCGGCGAGGAGGACGAGCATCAGTTCCCTCGTTTCCTCGTAAGGCACGGGCGGACGGCCGGTGCGCACGTAATCGATGAACGCCAGCAACTGGCCGCGAAACGCACGGTAGGTGTCGGCCAGGCGAATCGTTCGCGACGTTTTTGTTCCGAACAAATTGACCGTGCCAAAGCTGCCGTAGGCATCGCCGAGAATGGACAGGGTCACCGGCACACGGGAACGATGCGTCAGGGTGGCGATCTGGCGGTCGTCCTGTGCGCGCAGGCTCACGTCGAGGAAGCCCGGTCCCAGCAGCGGTTCGACCGCTTCGAGCGCGTGGATGCCGTAGCGCTCCCAGGTCTTGCAGGTCACGCTGGTGATCCAGCGCAGTTCGCCCAGTGCTTCGCGGGCAGTATCCGATCCGGCCTCCGCGATCTCCGGCGCGTAGCGCAGACCACTCGACGAAGTGAGGCGCGCCCCCTGTCTTGCCCAAGCGTCGAACCGGGACAAATCGGCGAAATTTGTGGCCAGCGGCTTGTCGACGAAAACCGGGATCCCCGCCTCCACAAACGGATGCACCCGCCACACGTGATCGTCACCGTCGTCAACCGCGACAAGCACGGCATCGACCTGCCCGATGACGTCCTCCGGCCTTGTCACAACGTTCGGGATGCGGGCGGCCTGTGCCACGGACGCTGCCTCCGCCGGGTTGTCCGTCCACACATGCGTGACCCTCGCATCCTCGATCCCGACCGAGCCGGCCGGCTCACGCGAGAGGTATTCCTGAATGACGGGATAGGGACAACACCGCATCGCATCGGCATTGTAGCCGTTGACGATGGCCGACCAGGAATACGGATGCCCGTTGCCCGGAATCATCCCGAGCATGGCAAGGCGGAGAGAGGAAGAGCTCATTGAAAATGCAAAAAAACGTCCGCTAGACCAAGCGGATCATCCAGACGAATCCACATGCATACATATGAGGGCAACAAAAATTTTTCAAAAAGGAAATCGGCGGACCGGAGCGTCAACCGGAAGGCAGACAGAAGTTGCTCCCTCCCGCCCTGTTGGCTGGTTATGCTGGCTCGGCCACAGCAACGCTGTGCAGCCATTCGTTCGCAGCCCGGCTCAGACCGGCCAGGTGATTCTCCATGGCCTGCCGCGCCTTCGCGGAGTCGCGTTTTTCTATGGCTGCAACGATCGCCTCATGATCGGCGACCACTTTTTTCGGCTTCTGGAAAAACTGGGAAGGAAACCGGAGGCCGCGCGGCGGACTCTGCCTGAAAAGAGTCAGCCAGACTTGCAGGCGGCTGTATTCGTCGGAAAGCACCCGGCTGTGAGCCCCTTGCACGAGCGCCTTGTGAAACTGGTAATCCAGATCAGCCAACTGGCGGCGGACATTGACATCCTCGGGATTTTCATCGCCGTGTTTCGCAAAAAGCTGCTGCAGGCGTTCGTTGCGCGCGCGCATGGCGGCAAGATCCGCCGAGGAGCGCCGCTCCGCAGCGACGGCAGCGATGTTGGGCTCCAGAGACGAGCGGAGCATATAGAGATCGATGATTTCGTCCGGGGAGAACTCGCGGACCGTGGCTCCCGAACGCGGGGCGATGGTGACGAGTCCTTCCGCCTCAAGTCTTCGCAAGGCATCGCGCACAGGGGTGCGGCTGAGATTGAGTTCTCCAGCCAGACCCTGGTTCGAGAGAAACGCTCCCGGTGGGTATTGGCCGTCAAGAACCCGTCTGCGCAATTCCACAAAAGCGACATCACTTGCCGATTCATCCATGATTGGGAGAGCGGTAAGTCGCCACCCTTCGCATGACAACTGGAAATCCACTGTGCGTGTCATTGCGTGAAACGCCTGTGCCATCGTCGTCCTGCCATTATGACGGATGGAACTCCGGTCTTTCATCGGTCGACCCGGAGAGGTTTTTGCGACGAGGGGCACTGAATCCCACCCGCAAACACGCGTGATCGCGTTCGCACGTTGACAATATCCCGAATTTGATGTCACGTAACATCATTCTTCCGTCAAACATCATGTCCGACATCGTCACCACCCTTCCTTCCCGGCCGGTCACGGCCATTTTCCCCGACCGCCGCGCCATGGGCGAGGCCGCCGCCCGGCTCGTGCAGGACGAGATCGCACGCGTCGTCGCCACCAAGGGCTCGGCCCGCATCATCATGGCCTGCGCCCCGTCGCAGAACGACTACTACGCCGCGCTCATCCCGCTCGCCAGGGCGACGCCCGAGGTCTGGGAAAAGGTCCACGTCTTCCACATGGACGACTACGTGGGGCTCACCGCCGACCACGAGCAGAGTTTCCGCAACTACCTCAAAAAACACTTCCTCGATCACGTCGAGGTGGCTTCCTTCAGTCCGCTCCAGGCCGAGGCCGCCGACATCGCCGCCGAGGCGCGCCGTTACGACGCTGCTCTCGCCGCCGCGCCGATCGACATCATCAGCATGGGCATCGGCGAAAACGGGCACATCGCCTTCAACGATCCGCCGGTCGCCGATTTCAACGATCCTGTGCGCGTCAAGGTCGTGGAGCTCGATCCCGTCTGCCGCCAGCAGCAGGTCAACGACGGCTGTTTCCCGACCGTGGCCGACGTGCCGAAGCACGCGCTGAGCCTCACGCTGCCGGTTTTCGCCAACGCCGGCCTGCTCGCCTGCATCGTGCCCACCGTCCGCAAGGCGCAAGCCGTGCGCGACACCCTGTTCGCGCCGGTCGGCACCGCCTGCCCCGCCACGCTGCTCCGCCAGCATCCCCGCGCCCACCTCTTCATCGACGCCGACGCCGCCTCGCTGCTGCCGAAACGGTAAGCACCGTCAGACCCGGAGAAGATGTGAACCGCTAAAATACGCTGAAGAACGCCCAAAAAAATCACTCCATCCTCTTCCCTGCCTGGCGACAGGGGATCCGGCAATTTTAGCGTTCTTCAGCGTATTTTAGCGGTTCACCTCACGGTTCGGAAAGCGGACCGGAGGATGAACCATACGCCAACATTTCCCGTCACCATGTCCGTTTCCGTTCCCTTCTTTGATCTTCAGGTCAACGGTTATGCCGGCGTCGATTTCCAGCAGGACGGCCTCACGCCGGCTGCGCTGGAGCATGCCATGCAGGCCCTGCTCGCGCACGGCACCGGGCGGATTCTGCTCACGCTGATCACCGATTCCATCGATGCGATGTGCGCCCGCCTCGAACACATCGAACGCCTCCGCCAGCGCAGCGACCTCGCCCGGCGGATCGTCGCCGGTTATCACCTCGAAGGTCCGTGGCTGTTGCCCGAACCGGGTTATCACGGCGCGCACAATCCCGCCGTCATGAAGGCCCCGAAGCTGGCCGACTTTCGCCGGCTCCACGAGGCCTCGGGCGAACAGATCCGCCTCGTCACGCTCGCGCCCGAATGGCCCGGCTCGCCCGAGTTCATCGCGTGCCTCACGGAAAAACGGATACGCACCGCCATCGGCCATTCCAATGCCGGCGATGAGGAAATCGACGACGCCATCGCCGCCGGCCTCACCCTGTGCACACACCTCGGCAACGGCGTGCCCGCGCAGCTCCATCGCCACCACAACGTCATCCAGCGCCTCCTCGCGCGCGACGAGCTGACGGCGGTCTTCATCCCCGACGGCATCCATGTGCCGCCTTCCGTTCTCCGCAATTTCGTGCGCGCCAAGCCTCCCGGCAAGGCGCTCTTCACGAGCGACTGCATGGCCGCCGCGGCCGCCGGCCCGGGCCGCTACACGCTCGGGCGCATCGTCACGGAAGTCGGGCTCGACGGCGTCGTCCGGGAGCCGGGCAAGGAAAACTTCGCCGGCTCCGCCCTCACGATGGACCACGCCGCCAACAACGTGCAGGCCTTCCTCGGCTGGAGCCGCGAACAGGCGTTCGCCGCCTGCTCGACCGGCGTCGCCGCCGCGCTCGGCCTGTAATCCGCCGACGGGTACACATCCGCTGGCGTGACGGCAGGCCCCTTCCGCTCAGGGCGCTCCGCGCAGGCGGCGTCCGGGCGACCAGCTCCAGCCCCTGTTTCCGTCCGGCATGGGCAACGGCAGTCCTGCGGCGCCGGAACCGGCCACGCTCATGACGGCCTCGACCGGCGTGCGCACGCCGAGACGGGCAAAGGCTGCCTTCCGGTGCGTGCGCACCGATTCCAGGCTGATGCCGAGCGCATCGGAAAGTTCCCGGTTGCCCATGCCCTCGCAGATGCCCGCCAGCACCTGACGCTGGCGCGCCGTCAACTGCGGATGGATCAGCCTGATCTTTTCTGCCGGCGAAGCCGATTCCCAGGCGCGCAGTTGCGCCAGGCGGAACACCCGGCCCAGATGCGGACGCACCACTTCCAGCAACTGCCGTTCGCGCTCGGTGTAGGGTCGCGCCTCGGTCCGGAAAAACCCCAGCACCAGCAACCACTCGCCATCCGGAATGACCATGCCCAGTTCATGCTGGATGCCCCCTGGCAACAATACTTCCCGATAAAGAGGAAGGGAACGGTACTCCCGGTCGGTGAAAAAATCGCGATTGCCCAGCACCCGTTCTCCCCAGACATCCGGGTCCAGGGAGAAAAGCGGCGAGCAATTTTTGAGGCGCATGTAGATTTCGCCTCTTTCCTCACCATTTTCCAGCGGTATCGATGTCGAGCTGCGACAGGCGCCTGTCCGCCGGTTGAGACAGCCGCACTCGATGTACGTCACCTCGACCAGCCAGCCGAGGACGGCGAATACATGGCCGGCAAATCCCTCGACCGTGCCCTCGAATTCGTGGAGCCACACGATGGCCTCCTGCGCTCGCCGGCAGGCCGCGCTGTCCATTTCCCGAAACGGTCGGCTGATCATGACCCGGCCACCGGTAAGGCAAACCGCTGGCATCGCAACCGGAACACCGGTTTTTTCGCCGCAGGTTCCTCCCGCTCGCAGGCAATCCGGGAAAATGACAAAAAAATGCGTTTTTCCCCCCGCGGGGGGAAAGACATATTCGCCAGCGTGTGGCAGGATGGGGGCGAACCCGATTTCTACCACACTCTGCCACGCCACGATGTCCGTCTCAGTCGTCTCCTTGTTTTTTACGAGGTCGGCGCATGTCTTTTCATGCCGCCGGTCTGTTGTTCTGGTCCTTGCCGGCCTTCTTCCGCTCCTTCCGGCCCGCCTCGCCGCCGGTCTCGTCGCCACGGATGGCGACCTGGTCGGCGAGGAAGCGCCCCCCGTGATCCTCGACGCGGGCGGCACGGAAGCCGACACGGCCGACTATATTCTCGGTGAAACCGGAAAATTCGATCTCGATCTCTGGGTCGGCAGCTACTTCGAGAACCTCACCCTCGGCGGTATCACCGAATGGAATACCTTCACGATCCGCAATGCCTCCGTACTCACCGCCGGCCAGGTCACGGCGGGCGGTTCCGCATCCGGCAATCACAACACGATCGCCGTCACCGGAGAAGGCTCCACGCTCGATGCGCGCGCGCGTGTGACCATTGGCGATAGCGGTTCCTCCAATCGCCTGATCGTCTCCGATGGAGGTTTTGTCGGAAGCACATGGAGTTCCTCCCCCAGTATCGTCTTCACGGTCGGCGGCATGAGCGGCTCCTCCCGCAATTCCGTGCTCGTTACCGGCAGCGGCTCCACCGTAAGCGCCAACACGTTCCAGGTCGGCTTGGCGGGTGACCATAACGACGTCCGCGTCGAAAACAGCGGGACCGTCGTCACCAATTACGGCTACGTCGGTGTTGTCTCCGACTCTTTCTCCGCCGGCTATGGCAACTCCGTGACGGTCACCGGCAATGGCTCGTCATGGAGATCGGACTACGTTTTGACCATCGGCGATAACGGGCAGGATAACCGCATGCGAATCGAGGACGGCGGCAGCCTTTCGGTCGGAGACAAGTTTTACGACATCGTCGCGTCCCGCCCTCCCGCCGCCCTGATGATCGGCAGGGAAGCAGGCGACAACCGTCTGGAAATCACCGGCGGGGGCAATGTGCACAGCACCAGCGCGGCCATTGGCGTCTTTGATATGCCGGCTAGCGAGGGTTACACCGGCGGCAACGGCAACAACCAGGCTCTCGTCTCCGGCGCCGGCTCCGTCTGGACCAACGACGAGGCCTTTTATGTGGGCTGGGGACAGCCCGACAATACGCTGACGGTCGAGAACGGCGGCGCCGTTTCCACCGGCTCCGCCACCATCGGGCTTCAGGACACCGCCCTCGACAACCGCCTCACCGTGCGCGACGCCGGTACGCAGTTCGACATCAGCGACGCCCTGATCATCGGAGCGGGAGGAGCCGGCAACACGCTGACCATAGAAAACGGCGCACTCGTCGCGCTGCATGCCGACGATGCCTCCGCTCTTGTCATCGATGCGGAGGGCGCGGGCGGCAACTTTCTCCGCCTCCACGACGGCTACTTTGCCTGGGCCGGCGACCAGACCGAGGCCGTCCGTTCTCTCCTCGATGGGGGTCTGATCCAGGTTTTCGATGGTGAAAACTGGATCACCGCCACGCTGGACAACGGTTTCGAACTGGCCTGGTTCGAAACCGATGCGGAGGCCCTCGACTGGAGCGGATACGATCATCTCGGCGGCTACACACTTTTCACCGCCAGCCTGGCCGTCATACCCGAACCGGCATCATGGCTCATCCTCGCCGGCCTCACAGCGCTGGTCGTCGTGGTGCTCCGGCGAAAAATCTGCGCCGGGTAAGTCACGCTTCCTTGCGTTACGGGTGTAATCGGGGGTGGTGAAGGCCGGATTGGCAGAAAAAGTGGCACGGGCATCCTTGCCCGTGGACGGCGCGAAGCGCCGCCTTCCGGAACACGGGCTGGAAGCCCGTGCCACTTCATGGGCAAGGATGCCCATGCCACCACCACTTCCGATTGCACCCGGGCGTTACTGCCGGTCGACATTTCTGTTTCCCATCGGCGTGTGTTCCCCTTTTCTCGCGGGCACAGCTTCCATCTGCCACACCCGCATGTCGCCCGCTACCTCTTCTGCCACATCCGTTCCCGCCGTCCGTCCATCCGTCCTGCGCGAGGTGCTGCACCCCGCCGTCGTCGTCGGTGCGCTCGGCTACTTTGTCGATATCTACGACCTCACGCTTTTCAGCATCGTGCGCGTGCCCAGCCTGCAAAGCCTGGGATTCGCCGGCGACCAGCTCGTGAAACACGGCATCTGGCTGCTCAACCTCCAGATGATCGGCATGCTGCTCGGCGGCATCGCTTTCGGCATCCTCGGCGACCGCGTGGGGCGCGTCACCGTGCTTTTCAGCTCCATCCTGCTCTACTCGGCGGCCAACATCGCCAACGGCTTCGTCTCCACCATCGAGGCCTATGCGCTGTGGCGGTTCGTCGCCGGTTTCGGCCTGGCCGGCGAACTCGGCGGAAGCATCACGCTCGTCTCCGAAGTGCTCTCGAAGGAGCGGCGGGCGTACGGCACCGCGCTCGTCGCCACGGTGGGCGTACTCGGGGCCGTCGTCGGTGGCGTCGTGGCCGAACTGGTCGACTGGCGCGTATCCTATTTTGTCGGCGGCGGGCTCGGGCTCGCGTTGCTGGCGTTGCGCGTGAGCGTGGCGGAATCGGGCATGTTCCGGCACATGAAAACCACCGCGACAGGCATCTCGCGCGGAAAGTTTTTCTCGCTGTTCACCAGCCGGGCGCGTTTCGGGAAATATGCGCGCTGCATCCTCATCGGCCTGCCGAGCTGGTTCGTGGTCGGCGTGCTGGTGACCTTTTCGCCGGAGTTCGCCCGGACGCTCGAAATCCGGGGCGAGGTGCGGGCGACGGTGGCCGTCTCCATCCTCTATCTCGGGCTCACGCTGGGCGACCTCGCCAGCGGACTGCTCACCCAGTGGATCGGCTCGCGCAAGAAAGTGGTGCTCGGCTTCATCCTGCTCACGGTGGCCGGCGTGGCCGTTTATTTCTGCTCGCGCGGCACGCCCGCCTGGTGGTTCTACACGGTGATTTTCTGCCTCGGCACGGGCATCGGTTACTGGGCGGTGTTCGTGACGATCGGCGCGGAGCAGTTCGGCACCAACCTGCGCGCCACCGTGGCGACGACGGTGCCCAATTTCGTGCGCGGCGCGGTCGTGCCGATCACGCTGGCGTTTCGCTGGTGCCAGCAACAGTTCGGCCTGACGACCGGCGCGCTGATCGTCGGCGCAGCCTGCCTCGTCATCGCGCTCTGGGCGCTCTCCGGGCTGGAGGAAACGCACGGCAAGGACCTCGACTACTTCGAGCCAGTGTGAGACCGACGGCAGAGAGGCCCACGAAACACACGAAAGCCAGACCATCGGATCTCTCCGTATTTTTTCGTGTCCTTTCGTGTGTTTCGTGGGCCATCTTCCCCCCGGTCACCTTCTCCCGTGCAACTCACCTTCTGGAGTTATCCGTTTCTGTTTCTCACCGGCCTTGCCGCCGGGCTGGTGGATTCGATCGCGGGCGGCGGCGGGATCATCTCGCTGCCCGTCCTCCTCAACCTCGGACTGCCCGTGCCCGTCGCGCTCGGCACCAACAAGCTCCAGTCGAGCTTCGGCAGCCTCACCGCCGCCTGGCACTACTCGCGCCAGGGCGTGGTCGACTGGCGGCAATGCCGCGTCGGCGTGATCGCCACCCTCGCCGGAGCGATCGCCGGTTTCGCCGCGGTGCAACTCGTCCGCACCCGGTTTCTGGAGGCGCTCATCCCGTGGCTGCTCGCCGCCATCGTCATCTACAGCATCGTGCGTCCGCAAGTCGGCTCGCAGGATCATCCGCCGCGGATGGGAAGACACACTTTCTTTATCTGCTTCGGCCTCGGACTCGGATTCTATGACGGTTTTTTCGGGCCCGGCACCGGCTCGTTCTGGACCATCGCGCTGGTGGCGGTGATGGGCTTCAATTTTCTGAAAGCCACCGCGTACACGAAAATCATGAACGCCACCAGCAACGTCGGTTCGCTGGTGCCCTTCATCGCCGCAGGTCAGGTGGACTTCGCCGCGGGCCTGGTGATGGGCGCCGGCCAGATCGCCGGCGCACGCATCGGCGCGAGCCTCGCGGTGAAGCGCGGCGCGCGTTTCGTGCGCCCGGTTTTTCTGGCGATGGTCGTGGCCGTCATGGCGCGGCTGATCTGGATACGATTCACGCAGTAGTTCTCCCCCCCGTGGGGAAGTCCTTGCCCGATCCCGCCATCTGCATGTAGATGGCAACCCGTTTTTCCTTCGCCATGCACCCAACTGACACCCGGCAGGAACCCTCCCCCTCCGAATCCACGCGCAAACACCGGTGGCGCCGCATCGTTGTCGCCGCCGTTTTCGCTAGCGTCCTCTGTGCCGCCTACGCCTTCTGGCCGCGAGCGGCGCGGCTGCGCAGCTTCGACCCCGACGAGGTGGCGCGGATCGACGCGCAGGCATGGCGGCATTATTACGAAAAAGACTACGCCAGGCTCACACGGGATCTGTACCGCCTGTGCCGCCGCCAACTCGGGGCTTCTCCGGCCCGAAGCCTGCAGATCGGCTGGGAGGCGGCCTGGGCCGCCCGGGTGTTCCAGCAGTCGAAAAGCAGGGAGCAGGCCCGGGCCGCCCTTCCGTATCTGGAAAAATATTACGACATCATCCGGACGGTGAGCGGCGAACCGTTCGCGACGGACGAAGCCGCGCGGCTGGAGCTGGAATGGTGGCAGCAACGGCGGGAAAACGCCGGGCCCGAGGAGTACGCCCGGCCCATGGCCGCCTGCGCGGCGGTGTTGTACGGGGTTTTTAACGACGACATCCGGCAGTCCGCCGAAATCCGCGCCCGGATGATGGCCTGGCGCGATGCGCGGGGCGGCGCAATGACCGGCGACGACTGGCGCCACATCGAGGAGGAACTGCGCCGCGCCACCCGCCACCTCCGCGCGGGAGTGCAACCCGCCCGCGCCGTCAGTCCCCCGCGTGGCGAAACACCGTGACGCTCATCGGCGGGAGGGTGAGCAGGAGGCTCTCGTCGAAACCGTGCGCGGCGACCGGCTGGGCGTGCTTGCCGCCGTCGTTGCCGAGGCCGGTGCCGCCATACCAGGCGCTGTTGGTGTTCATGATTTCCTGCCACCAGCCGCCGTGAGGCACGCCGATCCGGTAGCCTTCGCGCACGAGCGGCGTGAAGTGACCGACGACCGCTAGCTTCGTTTTCCCGTCGGGCGAAATGCGCAGGAACGCGATCACGCTGGCCGCGGCGTCGTCGCCGGCGATCCAGCGAAAGCCTTTCGACGTCAGGTCGGTGGCGTGCAGGGCGGGCTCGTCCCGGTACAGGCGGTTGAGATCGCGCACAAGGAGACGGATGCCGTCGTGGTCCAGGTATTGCAGCAGGTGCCAGTCGAGCTGGCGCGCGTAGGCCCACTCGGAGCTTTGCCCGAACTCGCCGCCCATGAAGAGGAGCTTTTTGCCCGGCCAGGTCCACATGTGGCCGTAAAGCGCGCGCAGGTTGGCCGCTTTCCCCGGAATGTCGCCCGCGCCCATTTTCATGAGGAGCGACCCCTTGCCGTGCACGACCTCGTCGTGCGAAAAGACAGTCACGAACTTTTCCGAGTACTGGTAGAGCGCGCCGAAGGTGAGTTCGTTGTGGTGCCAGCGGCGGTGGACGGGATCTTTTTCGAAGAAGCTGAGCGTGTCGTGCATCCAGCCCATGTTCCACTTGAAGTCGAAGCCGATGCCGCCTTCGGCGACGGGCTTCGAGATGCCGGCAAAGGCGGTGGACTCCTCCGCGATCATGAGCGCACCGGGATAATACTCGTGGACGAGGCGATTGGTCTCGCGGAGGAAGTCGATGGCGTCGAGGTTCTCGCGTCCGCCGAACTTGTTGGGAATCCATTCGCCCTCCTTGCGCGAGTAGTCGAGATAGAGCATCGAGGCGACGGCGTCCACGCGCAGGCCGTCGATGTGGTAGCGGTCAAACCATGACAGGGCGTTGGCGATGAGGAAGCAGCGGACTTCATGGCGGCCGTAGTTGAAAATCAATGTTCCCCAGTCCATGTGCGCGCCCTGGCGCGGGTCGGAGTGTTCGTAAAGGTGCGTGCCGTCGAATTCGGCGAGGGCAAACGCATCGCGCGGGAAATGCGCAGGCACCCAGTCCACGATGATGCCGAGGCCGCGCTGGTGGAGGTGATCGACGAAAAACGCAAAATCCTCCGGCGTACCGTAACGCTGCGTCGGCGCGTAGAAACCGGTGACCTGGTAACCCCACGAGCCGTCGAAGGGGTGCTCCGCCACGGGCATGACCTCGATGTGCGTGAAACCGTGTTCGAGCGCATAATCGGCCAGTTGCGGGGCGAGTTCGCGGTAGGAGAACACGCGGTCGCCATCCTCGACCTTGCGTTTCCATGAGCCGAGGTGGACCTCGTAAATCGAAATCGCGCGGTCAGGGTCGGCAGCCTGCTCGCGGCGGCGGGCGAGCCAGGCGTCGTCGCCCCACGCGTGTTTGCACGGGTTGCAGACGATGGACGCGTTGCCGGGGGGAGCCTCGAACCGGGTGCCGTAGGGATCGGTCTTGATGCGGATATTTCCGGCCTGGTCGAAGATCTCGTATTTGTAGAGCTCGCCTTCGCCGAGCGAGGGCAGGAACAGTTCCCAGACGCCGGAGGCGCCGAGCGAACGCATCGGGCAGGAGCGGCCGTCCCACTGGTTGAAATTGCCCACGACGGAAACGCGGCGGGCCGAGGGCGCCCAGACGGCGAACGACACGCCGGCCACACCGTCGATCACGCGCGGGTGGGCGCCGAGTTTTTCGTAGATGCGGTGCTCGTTGCCCTCGTTGAACAGGTACAGGTCCTGTTCGCCGAGCGTGGGAAGGAAGGAATAGGGATCGAACACCTGGAAGATATGCCCGTTGGCGTAGGTGGCGCGGAGCTGGTAGCGGAAAAAGTCGCGGCGCGGGAGGAAGAGTTCAAAAAACCCCTCGGGCGCGATCTGCTCCATCTCGTGGGCGGCGGGAGCGGCCACAGCGGGGGCGGCGGAGGTCGTTGCCGAAGCGGTTTTCGCAGCGGCGGATTTTTTGCCGCCCCTGCGCGCCTTGCTCCTGCCGGCAGGCGCGGAAGGGGCCGGCGCAGGCGTGACCTCGACGACTTCGCAACGCACGGCATCCTTCAGGAAAGCACGCACCACGAGACCCGCGGTTTTGCCCTTTCTGGCGGGGTGCATGCCAAGAAAGGAATGGGGCTGGGCGTTGGTGGCTTCGAGGAACGACTTGAGTTCGGAGGGGCTGATGATCATGCGGCGGACAAGTCAGCGGAAACAGGGAGGCTTGTCGAGCAGGAGCGGCGGCATTCTTGCCGCTGCGACGACGCGACGCGTCGCCGGTTCGGACGGCGAGGCACCGGGCGAGGCGCTGGCGCGCCTCGTCGCAGCGGCAGGTACCGAGGCCGAAGGCCGACAGCTTGCCATGCCGCCGCTCCGTCAAACGCCGTAGCCGTTAAACAGTGACAAGTGGAGCCGCTGGCCGACCTTCGACTTTGCGACGTTTGGCGTTGGACATCACACTCATGATCGCTGTGCTCGGCGGATCAGCACCGCCAGCAGCGCCAGGATCAGACCGGAGGCCAAGGCGAAATCCGCCGGTTCGGGAATCGCCGTGATGCTCCAGGCCAGCGCATAGGTGGTTTCGTCCAAGCTTCCCCCGAGGTCCCGCAGGTCGAAAATCATCCCGCTGTGCACGATCCGCACTCCCAGATGCGTATCTTCTGTGACAATAAACGAAAGATGCTCGACCGTATCGACCGTTGTGGCGGACGTTGCCAGCAGCGCATCGAAACCGCCGCCTTCACCCGCCGCCCACACTTCGAGATCGAGATTCGCCAGCGCCAGCAGTTCCAGGCCCTCCTCCGGCGCAATGGATTATGAACCGGAGGCCGGGGATGGCGACGCGATAGGCATAATGGCGCGATGGCAAGGCGTGGACGGCGCTCCCGGTTTGGCGTTGCACGAACCCGTATGGGAAGACAGGCTGATCGGCGTTTCCCTCGATGAGCCAGTCCCCTTCCGAACCCGTTGAACTGAAAAATGCATGGATAAAAAAGATGGGCATGCAGGTTGTCCGTTCGTGGAAGGAAGGCCGGAGGCTTTATTATGAGGCCCACTGCAAGGTCTGCGGAAAGCTCTACGTCTTCCAGCCCGCACTGCCACGTGCCACCTGTTCACCGGAATGCACGGAGGTGGCGAGATCACAGCATCGCCCGGTCGGCAGGCCGGTGGTCACACGCACCTTCCGGTGCAAGGTTTGTGCACGGGAATTCACCGTCCAGGGCAGGCTCTCCAGCGCGTCACACAGGGTCACCTGCTCACCGAAGTGCAAACGCGAACTGTCCGCTGCCGCCTGTTCCCAGGCGTCCGGCACGCCTGTGCCCGAAAAGGCAGGCGACCTTGCGTTGCCTCCTCCGGGCTCGGCAGGAAAATCCCCTGCAGTCGCCGTTGAACTGAAAGGTAGCTGGATCAAAAAGGTGGTCCCCAATATTGTCCGCTCATGGAAGGTCGGTCAGCGGCATTATCATGAAGCCCCCTGCAAGGCTTGCGGAAAGCTCTACGTGTTCACGACTACACAGCCGCGTACCGCCTGTTCGCCCGAATGCACGGAGGAGCTGAGAGCGAAGCATCGCCCTGCCGGCAGGCCGACGGTCACCCATACCTACCGGTGTGCGGTCTGCGGAAAAGATTTTCTCGCCGGCAGAAAGATTTCCGGACGCAAGGTCACCTGTTCTCCGGAATGTGAACGCGAACTTTGCCGCCGCCTGTTCGCCACCCGGATGGAGCGAATGCATAAAAATGCCGTCAAGGCCAGAGCCATAAGCCCCCTGCACGGTCCGTTCGCAACCAATATCCATGCCTGCCGCTGGTCGCTGGTCGATCCGGGGGGCAGGTTGCATGAATTCGAAAACCTCAGCCTCTTCATCCGCGAGCATTCCCATCTGTTCGCCAAGGAAGATCTCACCTTGCAGGGACGCAGCAAGGTCAGCCGGGCGTCCAGCGGACTCGCCAAGCTGGCCCCCATGCGTTCCTACAGAAAACGCTCGTGGAAAGGATGGGCCTGGGGCGACGAAAACGTCGTTCCGGTCAGAAAATGGGAACAGAACCAAGAGGCATGAACTCGACAGACAGACACACTGCCTCACGGTTATAGACGAGACCGAGATTTTCGTTTCCCCAAAATGCACCCAGACTACTTTTCGATTCCTTTCGCCGACCTCCTCAAGGCATGGCGCCGGAGATAGCCATAAGCTAAAGAACGTAACATTTGGGCCAATCGGCCCTCTATATGGCTTCGGCGAATATACAAGCCGACGATTATATAAGTATTTAGTGAAACTCTGTCGACGTTGTCAAAGAGCAAAGTGGATATTTCATCACGATTCCCTCCCTCATCGGCAATATGAGTCTCTATGGCAGATATGGCTATTATGTATAACGCACGTAGTTCAGTTGATTTTTCCCCCTTGGGAAACCAACTTGCGCCCCCGCGAACAGTCACTTGCTGCGCACTAACAATGCAGCTCCAAATTGCCACGTAAAGAAACAGGCTGATGATGATAAATATGGGCTTAGC
Source organism: Opitutaceae bacterium TAV5 (assembly GCA_000242935.3). NCBI lineage: Bacteria > Pseudomonadati > Verrucomicrobiota > Opitutia > Opitutales > Opitutaceae > Opitutaceae bacterium TAV5. The sequence continues at coordinate 5,583,452 of CP007053.1, read as the reverse complement.
CTTCATTGTCGTGTTTTTGTATCTCTCAAAACGACGCAAATCAACCCTAACTAAGCGCCATTCAGGTTTGGCCCCTTACGGATTGCCTTTGAGGTTTGACCATCGGATTGGCTCCATGCTATTGATGACCTGTAGGTTCATTTTTGGCCCCTCTGGATCGCTCCCGGCCTCCTTTGTACCAAGCAAAAATAATAGCGATTACTCCTCCCGCCAGTCCACAAAGGCTAGCGATACCCAAATCAGACAGATGATTCTGATGTTTGTAAGACAATATCTTCCCAGGAGAGAGAGGTGGAAAATTAGCAAACACGAGCCAAGTTACCAGGCCATAGAGAATCAATATGGCTGCCACATAGATCATCGCAATAAACATAACTCTATGTTGCTGCGCTCGCCTGATCAGAATAACATGTGCTATTAAGAAAAAAACCGGGATCAAGAAGACACCTGCAACCCCTGGGCCGCTTCCTAACGCAAAAGACCTACTTATTATCGATGCAGTCACCGTTACCGATTTCCCAGTATATATGGTAGAATCATGAATTCTGGCACTACTCACCAATAATGTGAGCCAATGCCCCAAATGCAGCCCAAATGCACCAATCGCGGTAATAAGAATTACAACCGCCTTCATGTGACTAGCGATGACAATCGACTGTTTCTTCCAATTTTTCACCACCGACAGGGCAATCCGTAAGAGGTCAAACCTGAACAATTGATATTATTAGGCTCGAAAAATGGGCGAAAAGCGAGGAAAAATGTAAAGAAAGCGAGCTTCGCCCCGTCACGTCCCCGCTCGGCAACGTAACCTGCAATCTGGTTGTATGATCTCTCTTCATCCTTGCGCCGAATGATGCCCCAACCGTCGGGCTCGAAAAAATGTCAATAGTAAAGGTTTGACCCGAATGGCACTTAGTTAAGGGCGTTTCTCGTTGTTTTAAGAGGTGATTTCCAATGCATGAAGTAATCCGATGTCGGCCTGAGTTTCAGAGAGGTTTTTCCTCTCAAAAGGTGGATGGAATTTGCGCTTTTCATGCGTTTGGCAAGTCACTGATTTTCAACGAGGAGGTGGCTTAACTAAGTGCCATTCCGGCCTGACCCCGTCCGTCTTACCCCTCTTCTACTGCTTCAAAAAATGTGCACAACATTCCGGACGTTATCGAGCGGGGCAGCAATCGCCCCTCCCCACGCCGTCGACTTGGCTTATCGAGCCGTGGATAGTGAGATAAGTATGATACTTCCAGTAAGCAAGGCATGGGACATAAATAGTAGAAAAATACGACTTCGCCATTTCTTCCCCCTTACCCCCAAAAATGATAAAACAGCATAATAAAAAACTGAACACATGGGTACATATAGCATCGCCCCATGTCCGGTTGGCGCAGTATCCATTAATCCACTAAAGTAGCAAACCTTAAGAACCATCCAGCTGATGGAAAGTGGAACTGTGTTTAAGGTTAGAAATAAGGGGATGCAAAAGGAGGGCGCATGATTTGCATACATGCTCCCTGCACATAAAAGTAGCCATACAAGAATACCAACGCTCCATTTTTTATATTTATAGTTTTGAGAGTGAAATATGTGCATCATAAGCTGGACATCTCGATATAGATATCTTTAATATGCTGCTGGAAGGACATAGAGTGGGAAAATTGTTTATAGGCGCAATTTTGAGTCAACCAAGAAGCCGCGTCGTATGTCGCACTCCATGCCGAAGTCAGAATTCCCCGTAAATCAGTTCGCCATGCATATGTGTCATCCAGTTTGATAATAAAGTCACCTTCATAAGGTACCGAGATAGTACCAAAATTGTTCTGCCTTGCTCCGATCAAAATGCCGGAAGCATATATTGTTAGTTGAACATTCCCATATGAGAACCCCATATTCCCACCAGTAAAAGTGTAGTTCACATTTCTATCCGCAAAATAGAGGGTGCCTCCGTTTGGAACTCTAACTCTATCCATTTCTGCATTAATTTCCGCCTTGATCGCAGACATGCCATATTGTTTCACTTCATTCTCATCGTTACTTGATGTTATGTACGGGAGTATAGGCATAGAAAGTCCTTGACTCTTACGATTTTCCCTAAGCCAATGCGCCATCAGGCGACTGGCAAATGGATAAATCGAGGACCAAGACGAAATTGTCCCTTGCACTTCAGATATGGCACTATTGTATGTCCAATTGCGTATCATCCCAAGTATGTCATACTGATTGATTGTGCCATTACTAACCATTGCATACAGGTTTGTTCCGCCTCTTTCACTGATGATATCTCTATTGAGCCAACGGCCAATTGCAGGGGCGTAAAAACGATATCCATAGTAATAGATACCACCAAGATTATCCAAATACTTGGAGTTAAAACGCCAAAGATTATTGTCCTTATAGGCGCCCGAAGAGACAACAGTGTCTCCGAAAACATCATATTCGTAATGAGCGACCACTGTGCCGGAATCATTTAAGACTTCGCTGACGTTACCATTGACGTCCAGAGTGAAGTGCTTTACACTAGAATATAAACCTGACCGCTCCTTTACTGCAAGCAGACCGCCAACACCACCTGCTCCCTGAAGAGTGCCGGATAGGTCAAGGCCCCACGTATGAGTTCGAAGCAGAGCATTGCTGTTAGTAGCATCAAGTACAGCTACCAAGTTCCAGCCATCATAAATGAATTTCTCATCTGTGTTGAGAGACCATGTCGAACCATTATAGGAAAGAACTTCTTTTCTGACACGACGACCCTGCGAATCGTAGGTATTTCGCTGTTTCTTATCTCCGACAAAAGGAGCGACTGGCTCGACCACTACCAACCGATTTTCTGCGTCCCATACATATCTGAAGCCAGTGCCGACAATTGTCATATTGCCATCCAAGTCATAATCGGAAGCAATAAATTGCGAACCTAGAGATTGGATGCCAGAATACTGATTCAAGTTATTTGTCGTATAGCTGAATGTTCCAGTGTTATTTGTAAAGCTAGTTCGGTTGCCGATATCGTCATAAATAAAATTACGATTATAGTCCGGAAAGATTGTGTTACTGGAATCTGTTACCTCGCCTTTTCCGTTATAGACAAAGATGTCGGTGGAGGTTGCTGTAAATGCTGTGCCTGATTGCTGACGCTGCGTGCGTTGGCCGAGACTGTTCACGGTGTAATCGTATTTGGACACGGTTACCGCGCCGACTTTGTTTTCGATACTCGTGACGACATCGCGGTGGGGTTCATAGGAATAGGTCACGGTGTGGGCGGGGCCGGTGATGGTTGCACGCAAGTTGCTGTTAGGCAGATAGCCGTAGGTATAAGTGGCATCGAGGTCGGTCACGGTATTCAGCCGCCCCGCGTTGTCGTAGCCGTAAATCACAGCATGATCGGAATCCAGATCGGAAATCGTGCCCAATAAAAACCCGGCCTCGCGACCAGGAATGCTCCCGGTTCCGGCGATCTCATGGCTGCGCGTCAAAATACGGTTTCCAAAGAAGCCGGGTAGTTTCTCCTGCTCCAATTGCAAGGCAGCATTGTAGGTAACGGTACGGAGGCCAGTCGCATCGGTAACGGTTGCCTGTGCACCGAAGCGGTTGTAGGCAATTGTCACGTCCGGGGTGCTATCGCTGTAATCTATCAGAATCAAATCACCGGCATTATTATAGTCGTAACTGGTGTCAAGCGGAGAGCCGTTTACGGTTCTTGCCCATATGCGCGTGGCCAGTTTGCCTGCTGGCGTATAAGTATAGCTCGGGCCAGTGTTATCGGCATAAAGCTTTTGTGTAAGCCATCCACGCTGACTATCGTAGTTCCAAGTTGTGACAGCGGCTCCGGCAGCGGTGGTAGCGTTCCGCCAAGTGGTCAGCGTCTTCATGCGACCTTGAAGATCGTAGGTGTATTCTATCGGATACGCCTGCGAGCCGAATATCTTTTTCAGGAGATTGTTGCGCAGGTGGTATTCGTTGATCGTAACACTGTTGTCGGGATGTGTCACTGTCAGGCGATTTCCAAGGGCATCATACGTATAACTTGTCGTGTTTGTTCCGTTGTTGCTGGTGACGGAAAGCACCTCGTCCCGGTCACTGTAAGTTTGTGTCACCGGACCGGTGCGGGCGTCAGTCTGTGTAATTACGCGGTTGTGGGCATCATAGGCATAATCGGTTCGGGTTACCTGTGCTCCGGTGCTGGCTTTCTGCGTGGAGTAGGCAAGTCGCCCGTTGCTGTAGGATTGCATCTGCTGGCTTCCATCAGGGGAGGTCATTGTAACGGACCAGTTCCCGTTGCCATTAAGAACAGTCTGATTGTGTGTGACGGCTCCGGCTGCATTGGTCTGCCAGCTTTCGTTTCCGTAAGCGTCCTGCTCGACGATGGAAAGGGTGGTTGGAGTGTTGGAATTGTCGGTCGCCCACACCTGCGTGATGATGCGATTCACTATGGTGCCAGATTTGCTGTAAACGTCGTTCGTCGTTTTTGTGATGCGATCCGCGCCTGCGTAGTCGATCACACCGTCCTGATTCATGTCGATGGCGGTAACCTCGCGTTTTCCCTTGGCATTGTAGGCGAAGAGGGTGGTCAAGCCATCCGGATCAGTCTGGCCGACAAGGTGCCCTTGTGTGTTATAGGACAGGGCAGCGTAAGAGCCATCCCCATCCGGATACTCAATCTTGATCTGGCGACCGGTGAGGTCGCTGTAGGTCTTGATCCATTCGGTTTCGGCATTGTTGTCGCCGACTTTGATTTCTTGTGTCCACTCACCAGCTTGGCCAGAGGTGGTCCATGTGCCATAAACGTAGCGTAGGGGCGAGACGGCGGTGCCGCCGATCTCCTTGAGCTTTCCATCGGCGTAAGCAGTTTCAATGCGGGTACCTTCACCAGCGGCAGTGATGGGATTAGTCGTGGTAGTAACAGCGCCGCCTTCTGACGGATATGCATATATAATGGTTATTTCGTTACCAAGCGCATCTTTTCTTGTTGCTTCGCGACCCGCCATGTCAAAGGTAACCTGTTCCCGGATGGTTTCGGAGCCATCACTACCAATGCGGGTGCGTTGGATCACGTGGTCGACTGCATCATAAATGATCTGCTCGCTGATGCCAAGGCGCACTGTTCCGATACGTCGTCCGAGTGCATCATAAGTGTAGGTGGTCGTAATTCCGTAACGGTCGATTTCTTGGGCTATCTGCCACGTTCCAGGTCCAGAGCAGGAACCGCAGGAGGCAGAGGAACCAGCATAAATAATGGAGCGTGCTGTCCCGTCACCGTAACCGATGAGCGTTGGACGCCCCAAGCTGTCCACTTCCAGTGCCGTTATCGTGGACAACGTCAGACCAGAAGCTATGTCTACAAGCTCTTCGTCAACCTGCTGGCCTACCTCGTTGATTTCAGTAATAGTGCGGATACCGTCAACGATTGCCGTTTTATTTGCATTGGGCGCACCAACGTCACGTGTGATCGTACGATTGCTACCGTTAATAGAGTAACTGTAAAATGTCATCGTACCATCCGGGGATTGTATCCACTTGATCCGTCCACGCAAAAACTCGGTCGGATGCGAAGAGTGATATGTTCGGGTTTTACTTACCAGATTCTCTGGCGCGTCCCAAAGAGCATCCGGAGTAACGGCGATAATGGTCCAGTGCTCGAATTCGTTCCAATCGTCAAACTCTGCCTCGTAACTGCGCGTCACTTCTTGACCTTGGATGGAGACAACATGCGTTAATATTGGATTGGAGGTCGAATAGGCAAATGTTTCGACCTTATTATCGGCTTCACTGCGAGTCGTAGAATTCAGATACCGGCTAACAGTTTTTATCAGGACTCCGTCACCATTGTAGGTGTAGACCTCCCAATAGCCGTCATACCGATTCATGCTCTTTATTTCTCCATATCCTGCGGGCTTCGGGTCGGCAGGATTTTCGGAACCCTCAATATAATCCCAAGTGGTAGCGAGTGCCGCGCCATCGGGGTCCAGCACTTCACTCACTTTGCGGAAACCGAACGGGAACTTTTCCCATGTCGTGGCGGTTTTTGAAACCAACTGATCTGATGCATTGCGCAAGGTGCGAATTTCTGTGTAGGAAAGTTGATCAAGACTCCATACGGTTTCTTTGCCTTCTTTCTTGAGGCCACCCGCATAGGCAAGCAGACATTCGCCAAATTCTCCGCTATGAGGCACGACTGTAAACGAATAATCATAAGTGACGGTCTGCCCGCTAGGGGGGGCATCTGTCACAAGTAAACGATTCTGCCCGCCCAAATATTCCCGGCCACCGGTAAAATAAGTGTCCGCTATGTATTGAGTCCCAGTGGAGTCGATATAGGCACCGCCACCGGCATTGATGGCCACCAACGGCAGGCCGGGATAATCCATCTCTCCCCCCGTATAGTCGGTATCGGAGGCAAAAAGAGTCCCATCTGGCATTTCATAATCAGAGGCTGACCCTGCATTGACCGCCCATACCACATCGCCAACTTCGATATTTCCAGTACTAGCGTTCGTGGTAAGCGGACGAACTGCGATTGCGCAAATGCTGGCGTCGCCGGTCACACCGGTAAAACCGAGGTTCAGTCCTCCATCGACAACCGTGACACTAAAGGTCTCCGTTTTTGCGGTATTGGCTGCTCCCGCCTGTTGATAAATGTCGTAATTATCGAGAACGACTGTCCCCTCTGCCGAAACATCAAAAACCCGTTGTCCGGTCGCCGAATGGCTTTTCTCGACAAAATACAGGGTTACTTGATAATCTCCATTTTCCAGCGAAATATCATAGTTGAAATTTCCGAAACGCTCCGACTGATAAACTGTTGCGCTATCTCCGGTGCTGCCGATCACAGTGATTTCGGAACGGATAACTTTGATCGCCGAAACCTGTGCGCCGTAATTCGTCGCATGGAAATCAAGATTCAATTCCCCATCAAGAACAATGCCACTGATGTTTTGGGTTTTGGCGGTGTTTCGGGCACCGGCCTGTGCAAAAACATCGTAATTGGAAAGTGCCGTATTACCTTCCAACTTTACATTGAATCGGGCCTTGCCAGATGTATCGTGGAAAAGTTCTGCAAAATCGAGTTGTACATTTACCGGACCATCGGGAACGGGAATAGCATAGGAAAAATCTCGCCCCCATCGCGAAGTATAAAACAAAACCGGATCGCCCGTGTTGTTGATAACTGTATAGCCTGGATTGGAAAAAGTGACGGCTTTGATTAGATTGTTTGATGGTTTGGAGCGGAATTCGAGACTGTAAGAGTCCGATGTCAGGACATTGACTGTTATAAACGCCTCTCCTGTTTCCATGTATGTAATCATTCCGGCTGCATCGCGCAAAACACTTGCAGTTCCCCCAACCTGTAGGATAGCAGGTGTATAAAGATTGGCATCAGGTCGATTTACTTCCAGATAAACATTGGCGCCACCATTTCCATAGCTGTCAAAACCAAGCTCATAGGACACATCAATACTATTATTTCCACCACCACCGCTACCAACAGAACCTGATGCTTTCACACGAACATCATTCTTTATATCTGGTCCGGTTTTCTCGCCACTTACTTTCCCGTACGCTTTTACATCAATAACACATGCATCGACATTTGAATTTTTAAGTTCATAAATCTTATTTCCACTTCCTTCTTTAGGAGTGGCTTTCCATACTGGTTTAGATTTCCCTTGAGCATAAATTTCGACCTCAGCGGCTTCTCTGCCCAATGCGCTACCGCTACCATCTCCCTTCATTTTTTCTCCGAGGGTTACAGTCACGGTTATCGTATTATTGTTTGTATTTAGTGACGCTTGGACACTTTGTATCCATATATCAGACGCATTTTTATCATTCTCAGTTCCCTTTGGATTATGGGTAACGGCGAGGCAAAGGGACGCCGAAAGGAACACGGCGAGGAAGCCTGTGCGCAACAGTCTGGAGCGGAGGAATCGGGTGAGGAACGACATGGCGAGGAATGGGAGGATTGAGAGATTTAGTGCTGGATATGTTGAAGGGCGGAGCGGGCGGGGACGCGGAGGCGTCTTTCGCCTCCGTCCGCATAGTTTTTCAAAAGGGAGACAATGCGCTCGTCACCCTGTCCAAGATCGCCCAAGGCCGCGATGGCGGAGATGCGCAGCGGGAAACCGGCTTCGGGCGACTGTGCCAAGCTAAAGGCCAGTTGGCGGGCGGCTGATACCTTGAGCCTTGTGCAAACTTGCAGGGCGGTGATGCGGGAGACATCCGGCTTGTCTTTATCGGAAGCCATGCGAAGGGCGGCGGATTCGAGTTTCTGTTTCTGCGCTGCGCTCAGGCTGTTTTTCTCGCTGGCGGAAACGAGGTGCAGCATGGCCGTGGCAGCCAGTTCCGGCTCGGCATCGGCTGCGCCGACGGCCTGCCAATGCTGCACCCATTTATAGGCTTTGCTGCCATCAAGCGCGATGACGGCGAGGTGTTGCAGGGCGTAGTCGCGCATGACCGCATCCTGCTTCCTGTCGGCATATACTCCGGCCAGAATTGGTACCAGTTTTTCTACAAAACCCTGCTGGCGGGTGAGGGCATTGATGGCGTCGTTTTTGAGGGCGTAAATCTCGCCTGCGTCGAGGCCGGCGGGGCCGGAGCGGGCGGAGACAAACGCCGTGAGCGCGACGATGTGGTCAGGCGAAAGAATCGCCGGGAGCGCATGCACAACCGCCAGTCGTTCATCGAACGGAAGTCCGGTTTTTAACGAGAGCGCGGTGGCGAGCGTCGGTGACGGCGGGGCCTCCCGCACTTCACCTTCCGGGGCGACCGAATCCGCCACGCCATGCGTATCCGTTTTCCCGGCACGGATCTGAATGGACGGGGCATCCGCAGCCCGGACTGCCGGCGCGATGCAGTCGGATAACGCAGACAGAAGAATACCAGCCAGCAGGTACACACCCTGCCGCAGGCGGGCGGGACGCCCGCGCCACATCATGGGCAGGATGCCCATGCCACATTGCTGGCCGGAAGCCCGTGTGACTTCGCTTGAGGACACTCGGGAGATGGCAGGGATCATGGCTGGCCGGAGGGAGGGTTAGAACGTTCCGAGGTAGGTGCTGCCGTTGTAGACGTGGATGCGGTGGCAGAAGGAATTTTTCGAGGCACCCGGCGTGTACAGGAATTTCACATAGATCCTGCCGAGCGCGTCGAAATCCGCCGCCGTGAAGGTCTTTTTCGTGGTGCCGTCTTCGAAGGTGACGCCCTTGAGGAAGATTTCCACGACGACCTTTGTGTCGGGCGTGACCTCGCTAAGCTGGATTGTCGTGCCGTAAAGGATGCTGCCATCCGGATAGAAGGTCAGCGCATCCACGGCCGTCTTCTCGTTGCTGCGCACCTGCAAGCCGGTGACGGCCGCCTGGCTGATAACCGGGCCCTCTTCCGAGAGGCGGGCGATGGCGTAGCTCTTGCCGAGATTCGACGAGGCAAGGTTGAACCGGGTGCCGCCTCCGGAGAGGGTGGACGCCTTTTCCAGCAGGATGCCCTGGTCCACCTCGATAAAGAGGCCGTCGGCGGCGCGGATCTTCGGGTTGTCCCAGGTGACAAGCGTGCCGAAGCCGACGCCGGCAACCGGATCGCCGTTGAACTCGGCCTCGATGACCTCGACCGTGAACGCTTCCGAGAGCGTGCTTTCGCCACCCACTTCTTCGGGAACGGCTACGGCCGTGACGGTGAACGTGCCGGCCTGATCGAAGAGGACGGGCAGGGGCGCGGTTTCCTCCATCGGAAGAACCTGCGTGGTGGCGTCGGTACGCTCGATGGCGAGGCTGCTGCCGGAACCGGCGGAAGCGAAGAGCAGGCTGTCACCCTTGCGGATGCGCAGCTTTCTTTCCGGCAGGTCGGACAACTCGCCGGACAGGTCGAGCGCCTTCCAGGAGACGCGGGCCGACTGGCGCAGCGCGCCGTTCTCGAACGCGGCCTCGACCAGCACGGTTTCCTCCGGATCGGCCGACAGGGGCACATTGGTGAACCAGCCCCACGAGGGCGCGGGCGTGGCGGTGACGGATTCGCCGTCGGCGGAGACCGCCAGCAGGTTGAAGTACCGGGCGGTGCCTTCCACGAACAGCGGCGAAACGTAGCTCTGCGTTGGCAACGGGCGGAGGCTGTTGGCTCCGGTGATCCGGGCCGCCATCCAGTCGGGCGTGCCGTCGTTGTCGGCATCGACGCCGCCAAAACTCTGTACGCGAACCGCGTTGAGTTGCAGGTAGCGGTAGCTGAGCGCGCCGTCGTAATAAAAGCGCACCGTGTGCGTGCCGGCGGTCAGCCAGGGCGTGATGATGCGGCCGAGGGTGATCGCACCGGTCTTGGGCAGCACGAAGTTGATGCGGCCGACAACCTGGCCATCGACGGAGATTTCCACCGGGAAGGTCGTGTCGGTCGTCGGGTTGCTTCCGCTCTTCGCCTCGAATTCGAGTTGATACACGCCGTCGGCCGGAACCGTGATCGTGAAGTCGAGCGCGGCGCGGGGGGTCTGCGTGATCATCGCCCCGCTGCCGTCGTCCGCCTCGATCCAGGAACCGGTCACGGACGTGCCGGTGTTGCCGGCCTGGCTGCCGATGGTCTGCGGGACCTGCACGTCGGCCACGGTCGGGTCGGAGCCGAGGCGGTTGACCTCGTCGCTGTCGCTCACCCCGTCGCCGTCCGTGTCCTTTTGTCCGGGATGCGTGCCGAGCTGGTATTCGAGCAGGTTATTGAGACCGTCGCCGTCCTTGTCTCCGTAAGCGCCATGAACGCCGTAGCCGTAAACGGTGCTGATGCCGTATTGCTGTTCCCAGGCATCGGGCAGGCCATCGCCGTCGAGGTCGTCGGCGCGAGGCACAAACGTCGCCAGGTGCGCGGCGGTGATGACTTCCACTTTTGTACCGCCCGGAATCCGCCACCCCACGGACAAGTGATCAGTGCCGGTGGATTCCTTGTGCAGGACCTCGATGTAATAGTGCTGCCCGGCCCGGAGCGGAATGACGCCGGAGGCCTGGGTGGCCTGCGCGTCCCATTCCCGGAGCGTGGCCGTGCTGCGGGCCACGCTGGCGATCTTCTTGCGGTCAAACGGGCTGTCGGTCGGACTCAGCCAGAGTTCGGCGCTGTAGTCGCCGGCAATCCAGAATTCGTAATTTCCGTCCACCGGCGGCACGAGGAAGCCGCGAATGCGCGTGCCGTAGTTGTCCCCGTATTCGGGGCCATACTCCAGCTTGTCGAGCGTGGTGATTTTTGTCGGCTTGAGCGGGAAGTTGCCGTTGCCGGTGAGGTTCGACACGGCGGAGCCGGTCAGATTGTTCCACTCTTCAAGGATGATGATACCGGTCTGCGGGCCGTCCGCTTGGGTCGGATCAAGGTTGTTCAAAAACTCGGCAAGGTTGGGAATGCCGTCCTTGTCCGGGTCAGCGGAGGCGTCAGCCGGATTGAGCGGGTTGAGGCCGTGAATCACTTCCCATCCATCGGGCATCCCGTCACCGTCGGTGTCGGCGTTGAAGGGATCGGTGCCGAGCAGGCGTTCTTCCTCGTTGGTCAGGTCGTCGCCGTCGAAGTCGAGGCCGGCCGGTTCGGTGTTGCTCACCACGATGTCGTCGAAGCGGGCTTCGTGCGGGGTCTCGCGGTCGCTACCTTCCTGCATCATCCGGATGCGCGCGATCGTCGTCAGGCCGATGTCGCGGAATCCGATGTCGCGCGCCACGAGGCGGCCGTTGACTGCCAGCAGCCAGCGGTGTTCGCGATAGTCCAGGTACAGGACATAATCATTCCAGTCGCCAGCCGCGGTCACGAGGTTTTGCACGTCGTGCTCCACCCACTTGCCGGTCGGGGCGTCGTAGATCGATAGTTTGCCCTCGTTACGGTAGCCGAAGAGGCTGGAAATTTTTCCGGTGATCGACGCCGGATCGGGCAGGCGTCCGACTTCGAGTCTGGCGCGGAAGGAAAGCCAGACGCGGTCAATACCGCCGGCCCCGATCACGTGTTCGAGCGTGGCGGGTGTGTCCGCATCGGGCGCGTGCAGGACGGCTTCCTCGCCGGTGACGGTAGCCGCTCCGGTCGCCTGCCAGCCAAGCTGGCCATCGAGCGGGCCCGTTTCGTAACCTTCGGCAGTGGAGAACTGCGTGCGCCAGGCCCAGGTGCCGTTGCCCTCGTCCACCAGTTTGGCGATCATGCCTTCCGGCGAGAGCGGATCGAGCCCGAGAGCGATTTCCATGTTGTCACGGATGCCGTCGCCATCGGTGTCGGGATTGTCCGGATCGGTGCCGAGGGCGCGTTCCTGCGCATTGGTCAGGCCGTCGCCGTCGTTGTCCAGGTCGGCCGGTTCATCGGCTACGGTTGCGCCAATCGTCACCCGGAAGTCATCGAGCGCGGCGGGATTCGCAGGGCGTTCGCTGTGTTGCACGGCAAAGCCGGAGAAGAACGGAACGGGACGGGCAAAGCCGAGGTTTTGTCCGTAGCGGACGCCGTCGAGCCAGAGTGACCAGCGTTGCGTCCCGTAGTCGAGCCGCAATGTGATCCGGTGCCAGTTACCCGCAGTGACGGGGATCAGGCCGTGCCAGACGCCGCCGCCGGCTCCGTCGCCGTCGAGCGCCATCAGGTAACCTTCCTCGGAGACATAAAAGACTGCGGCAACATCGGCCGGGATGGCAGGGGCCTCGCGGCGCGGAGCGGCCTGGAGCCGGAAGTCGAGCCACACGGATTGTTCGTTGTTTCCGGAAGCGGGGTCGGAAGCGAAACTGCGTTCCACGCGAATGCCCGAACCAGTCAGGCTCAGGTAGTGGCTGCCGCCATCGGAAAGCGGCGTCGGGGCGGACAGGACTTCGACCGCGGAATTTTCCCCCGTAACTTCGACCTGCCACAGCCGGGTGCCGTCGGCAAAGGCACCGGGCGCGTCGGCTTCAAAACTGTCGGCAAACGGGACCGCGCCGAGCGGATGCGTTTCGGCGGTCTTCGGATCGGTGCCGCGGGCCACCTCACGGCCATCATACACGCCGTCGTTGTCGGTGTCGGCTTTCGTCGGATCGGTGCCGAGCAGGTATTCCTGCAGGTTGCTCAGGCCGTCGTGGTCCGGATCGAGGTCGCGCTGGTTGATCGCGGTGCTCAGTCCGTGGGCGATCAGCCAGGAGTCGGGAATGCCGTCGCCGGAGGCATCGGCGTAGAGCGGGTTGTCGCCGCCCACGTAAAAATAGTCGAGGAACGCGGCGGTTTCCTCGTCACCGCGCAGGGAGAACTGCGAAAAGCCGGTCTGCGTGTTGTCAAGAAACGCGAGGTTCGGCAACACGAGCTGGCCGTCCACAAACAGATCCCACCGCTTGAGCGGGTAGTCGATCCGGTACGAGATCCGCAACCAGTTGGCCGAACGGTTGCTGTCATCGGTGGCCAGCGATACATGATGGCCGGTGGCAATCCACTCTCCTCCGCCTGCGCCATCGCCGCTGGCAGCATACAGTTCGCCGGTCGCAGCATCCGCCACGACAAAACCGGTGGCTACGGTCCGATGCAGATTCTTCAGCTTCGGCAGGGCTTCGGCTGCAGGCGAGAAAACCGGACGGGTGTAGAAGTCGATCCAGGTAACGGGGTACTGCCCGGGGTTCTCCGGAGTAAAATCCAGCCAGCCCTTGCCGAGCAGTGACAGCGACTGGTCGCCGGAAAAGCCGCTCGTGACGATCTCCGCCGACAGCGGCGCAGCGAATGTCCAAGGATGGCTGCCGCTGGCAGAGAGAGGACCGGCCGTGTAGCCGCCCGCCGTCTCGAAGTCGTCGATGAACGGCACCGTGGCTGCTGTTACCGAAACGGCGAGGCCGAGTGCGGCCAGAATGGACGTGACAAGTCCGGTTGCCCGGGGCAACCTGCTGCGAATTCCCGTCTTTTTCATTGTCGGGTCTCCTTCGCAGTTCAGGATTGCTGATCGGGCTTGGCGGTGTCTGTTGCGCTGGCGGCTTTCCGGTGGCGCTTGCGGATCGTGAAAATCGACGAAAGAATAACCCAAGTCCCGATTGATGAGACCATTACAACGGTGCCACGGGAAGGTTCATCGGCCAGAAGGGAGGTGGGGAGCAACAATGCTGACAACGCAGCGTACAGGGACAGGAGGCGAACTTTCATGGTTTCGAGGGATTGAAGGGTGAAGCCGTCAAAAACGGTGGGAACAATCAAGTTCCATGAAAAATCTTATGAGTCGTCAAGCAGGCTTTCGCACATTCTTCACGTAATTCCCCGTGTTGCAACATTTCTGCGATACATACCTGCCTGTGGCGGACGAGCTATACTTGCCTGATTCCTGCCAAACCGGAAGAGCATCGCATCTCATGAAAAGACCCTCCGTCGTTACCCTCTGCGTCATAATCTGGCCGCTTCCGTCATCGCTCTCTTCTTCGTTTTCAAGCCCTGGCTGATACCTCGCGACCCACCGGTGGAGCAGGCCATTGCCCAGCCGGTTTCTGGTACCGAAAACAGTCTGCCTCCCGATGAGGCATGGAAAAAATTCCTCAAAAGCCGGAATGCCGGCGAAGCGTCCTCTTTCCTGTCATTGCTGCCGCAAGCACCGGAGACCGGAGCCCGTGCCACCACCCCTTCCGATTACACCCCTGCCGGCACTCCCGCCCAAAACGAACGTTGAACAAACGGGTGCGGGCTACTGTCATGCAACCCATGCGTCCCCCCGACCCTTCGCCCGCCGCATCCCTCCCCGAACGCGAACGCCGCCGTCTCAGCCGCTCCGTCCGCCTCAATATCACGCTGTGCGCGGCCGTGCTCATCCTCGGCGCGATGCTCGTCCGGGAACACCGCACGGCCGATACCCTCGCGACCGGCGGCATCAAGGCCTCACTCCGCTCCGGCCCGGACGCCCCGCGCCTCCCTTCCACCCCGGTCCGCCTCTCCGCATCCGACGCCGCCCGCGCCGGCCTCACGCGTACCGACTCGGTTCTCCTCAACGCCATCAACCACGGCGACGCCTCTTCACTCCTCGATGCCCTCCGCAAAACCGGCATGGCCGAGGAGGACATCCGCCAGATCGTCCGCGGCACGGCCAGGCTCCATCTGGAAAAGGAACACCGCCGCGAGGCGCAGGAACGCTTCGCCGACGACCGCCCCTGGTGGCAAAATGCACGCCCGAACGACAATCCCGAATACCTGCAATTCCAGAAAGAGTATGCCCAGAAATACAAAGACCTGAACGCCGAACTGAACACCCTCCTCGGTCCGGACCCCCGTCGCATCGAAAACCTCCGCAAACAAAACCCCTGGCTCTCCGACGAAAAAATCGCGCAACTCCTCGAAGTCCAGAACGACTACGGCGAACTCCGCAACGACACCTGGGCACAATCCCGCGGCTTCCGCACCGCCACCGACAAAGGCGGCTTCGATATGCTCCGGGCCGAGGAGCAACGCGACATCGCCGCCCTGCTCTCCCCCGACGAATACATCCGGTATTACGTCGCCCAGAACCGCAACCTGCGCCAGGACGCCACGCTCTACAACCTCACCGAAAGCGAGACTCTCCAGCTCGCCGCCCTGCAAAAAGCCTTCGACGACCAGTTCCCGCCCGGCTCCCGACCCGCCAACGACGCCGAACGTGAACTCCGCCGCCAGGCGCGCGCCCCGCTCGACGCCCTCCGCAACTCCCTCCTCACCGACGACCGCCTCGACACCTCCCTCGTCGCCCGGAACACCGGCGACTACAGCCTGCTCAGGAACGCCACGGAGCGCTTCAACCTGCCCCCGGAAACCCCCGCGCAGGTCTATGCCCTGCGCGACGAGGTGGCGCACAAATCCCGCCGGATCGCCACCGATCCCACGCTCGACGAGAAGGGCAAAAGAGCCGCCCTCGCCGCCCTCGCCGGCGACACCCGCAACCATATCCGCCAAAAGCTCGGTGACGAGATCGCAACCGCCTATTTCGACAACCGCGGCATGGAGTGGCTCAAGGACGTCGAGAAAGGCAAGACGGTCGAATTCGATAAAAAAACCGGCCAGCCCAAGGCAAGACCGCTCCCCCCTCCGCCCAAAAAGAAAAAAACAGGGAACTCCTGAAAATTGAACAGAAGGCAACGAAGAGAACGAAGAACAACCAAGGACACTTGCCGTTCATTCTTTCTTAACTTGTTTAAAACAAACAATTTATTATTCAGAATCTTCTTTATTCTTACCTTCGTTTCCTTTGTTTCCTTCTGTTCAGAAATGAATCCCCGGTAGCTCATCCGGTGTTTTTCAGCCCGCCCGAGATGCCATTGATCGTCAGCTCGACCACGGCGCGCACGGCCTCCTCGTCCGCCTTCGACAGGCCGCCGGCGCGGAGACGGCGAAGCATCTCCACCTGCAGGTAATTGAGCGGGTCGATGTAGGGATTGCGCAGCTCGACCGAACGCAGCAGCACCGGCTCGCGCGCCAGCAACTGCTTGCGGCCCGTGATGGCGAGGATCGCCCGCTCGGCGCGCGCAAACTCGTCGGCAAGCGCCCGCAGCATCCGCTCGCGCACGCCTTCATCCTCGACCAGCGAGGCGTAGAGCCGGGCGATGCCCATGTCGGCCTTGCGCATGGTCAGTTCGGCGTTGTCGATCAACGTCCGGAAAAACGGCCAGCCGGCGTGCATCGTGCGCAGCAATTTCCTGCCGGCCGCGCCGCGCCGCAACACCGCCTCGAGCGCCGAGCCGAGCCCGTACCAGCCGGGGAAATTGAAGCGGCTCTGCATCCAGGAAAACACCCAGGGAATGGCGCGCAGGTCGGAAACGCTTTGCGTGGCGCGCCGGTAGCTGGGACGCGAGCCGAGCTTCAGGTTGCTGATCTCGTCGATCGGCGTGGCCTGTTTCCAGAACTGCAAGAACTCGGGGTCGTCATGGACGAGTTTCCTGTAGGCCGCGAAACCGGCTTCGCTCATCGTTTCCATGGCCTGCACCCACGCCGCGGCCGGCGGCTGCACGTTGCGGGCGGCGTGCGCGCCAAGGAGCACGCCGTAGGCCATCTGTTCGAGGATGCGGTGGGCGAGGTCGCGGTCGTGATAACGCGTGGAGAGCACTTCGCCCTGCTCGGTAATGCGGATGCCGCCATCGCGCAGGCCGGCGGGCTGGGCGAGGATGGCGCGCGCCGCCGGGCCGCCGCCGCGGGCGATGCTGCCGCCGCGTCCGTGAAAGAGCGTCACCCGCACGCCGCTGGCCTGGCAGGCGGCGACGATGGTTTCCTGCGCCTGGTAGAGCGCCCAGTTGGCGGTGAGGTAGCCGCAGTCCTTGTTGGAATCGGAGTAGCCGAGCATCACGTGCTGGTGCCGCGCGCGCGCCTCCAGCAGGCCGGCGTAGGCCGGGTGCGCGAAAAGCTGCGCGAGGATGTCGGGAGCGCGGTTGAGGTCGTCGAGCGTTTCGAACAGCGGGGCGATCGGCAGGTCCGCGCCGGCCAGGCGCATGATCAGCGCCACTTCGAGCACATCGGAAACATCGTCCGTCATGCTGATGATATAGATACCGAGCGCGCCGGAGCCGAACTTGACCGAGGTGAGCGCCGCCAGCACGAGCGGATCGAGGACATTGCGCGTGGCGGCGGAGAGTTCGGACCGTTGCAGGGCGTCCAGCGGCTTGGCCGTCGCGAGCGCCCGCGCCAGCACCTGGCGGCGCGCCGCCTCGTCGAGCCGGGCGTAATTTTTTACCGGAGCCGCAGCCGCGCCCTCCCCTTCCCCGGCCACGCCCGGCACTTCGAGCAGCTCCGCCACCGCCGCCTCGTGCGGGCCGGAATGCTGGCGGATATCGAGCCGCGCCGTGTGCAGGCCGAAAACGTCCAGCACGTGCGCCGCGTCCTTGAGTTCACCTTCGGCCAGGAGCGCCCCGCGTCCGGCTTCGAGGCTGCGGCGGATCGCGCCGAACACCTCGCGGGGCGTGTCCTCGCGCAGGCAGGATTCGTCCGCGACCGGTCCGCCGAGCAGGGTGGTGCCGTCGCGGCCTTCCTCGGCCGCTTTCGCCAGCCGCGCGCCGAGCCCGGCGAGCAGGAGCCGGTAGGGCTCGTGCGGATACCGGCTGCCGAGTTCATCGACGTGCGGAGAGAGGTGGCGGTTCTCGCGCAGCAGGCGGCGCAGCTCCGGCGTGACGGCGTCGCGCCGGTCGGAAACGGTCAGCGTGCGCGAGAGCTCGCGGGTGGCCGCCGCCAGTTTTTCGACTGCCAGCCGGCGATGCAGGACAAGAATCCCGGCCGACACCGCCGCCGTGACGTTGGGGTTGCCGTCGCGGTCGCCGCCGATCCACGAGCCGAACGTCAACCAGCGCGACGGCGCGCGCACGCCGGGGTAGTGCAGCGACAGCGCGCGCTCGAGATCGGCCTGGAGGCGCGGCAGCACATCGTAGAGCGTGGTGTTGAAATACCAGAGGCCGGTGCGCGCCTCGTCGTTGACGCCGGGGCGCTCCACGCGGCTGCGGTCGGTCAGCCAGAGCGAGGCGACCTCGCGGCGGATTTTGGCGACGCTTTCCGGATCGCGGACGCCATCGGACGCGGACGCCGGTGACGGGGCGGCAAGGCCGGCCGTATCGGCCGTTGCCTGCGGGTTGCGCTGGCGCAGGATGAGCGCCAGGCGCTGCAACTTGGTGAGCAGCGTGCGGCGTTTCGATTCGGTGGGGTGCGCGGTGAACACCAGCTCGATGCCGATCCGGTCGAGCAGTTCCTGCAACTCGGCCGGACCGACGCCGCTCGCCCGGAGTTCGGCGAGGGCGGCGTCGAACGATTCGCGTTGCGCCGGCGCCGCGGGATTCGCCGACCGCTCGGCGCGGCGGAGGCGGAGGAGTTGCACGCGGAAATTTTCCTCGGCGAGGTTCACCAGCTCGAAGTACAGCGTGAAGGCCATCGCCTGGTTGAAGGCCTCCACCGGCGTGAGCGCGGCGACGGCCTTGTCAAGCTGGTCGCCGGCTCCATCACGGACCGCGTGCGATTCGCGCGCGTGGCGTGAATCGCGTCCGCCGCCGGCCCGGCCGCGGCGGGCCTTGGCGAGGGTGCGCAGGCGTTCGACGGTGGCGAACGTCGCCTCGCCCTCCACCTCGCGGATCACTTCCCCGAGGACGGAGCCGAGAAACCGGACCTCGTCGCGCAGGCGGGCGAGGTCGCCGAGAGCGGAGGACGTTTTCCGGCGCGGTTTTTCAGATTCGGAAAATGCGGATGTTGTTGAAGCGGAAGCGGCGGCAAGGGTGCGGCGGGCCATGAGTCGTGAAAAGTGCAAGCGTGGCGGAAAGTCGTGGTCGTGAGAGACCGCCTGCTACCATGCAGCGAGCTTCCGCCGCCGCCAGCGGAAAGATAACGATTTCTGATGAAGCCTATACGCAGATGCGTAACATCAGCGAATAAAGGCAGATGATTACGGTTCGCGGTAGGTGAAGACGCCGGAGCCGGTGAACTCGCCCGCGTCCGGCATGCCGTCCGCAAGCTCATCCTCGAAGTCACCGGTCACCGTCCAGGTGCCGCCTGTTTGCGAGGTGAAGGCGAGCACGACAAAGCCGTGCTCCTCGCTCGTGGCGATGTCGCCGCCAATTGCGAGCGTGTCGTTGATCAGCGTGTAGGCCAGCGTTGCCGTGTCGGGACCGGTTCGCGTCCAAGTGCAAGTTCGGTCTGTATCGGTGCCGTCCGCAACCCATGTTGCCGAAACCTCCCTTATGCCGTCGTCATCCGTATCGGCGTCGTCGCTCCCCAGGCTGCTTGTATCAGAACCGCCTGGAGTCAGCATGATCCCCTCGAAGGAAAGGGATGCGCCCACCGGCAGCGTGGCCGGGGCCAGTTCGGGTTTGGCCAGTGTCGCCGCAATGAGGGAATTGGCGGACAGGGTGTTGATTCCGGCAGCGGCAGGCGCGGCGGACGCAGCAAGCGTCACGATATTGGACTTCACGGGGCGGTTGGCCGGGTTGTCCACGACTACCCAATATTTGCCGGCCAGCGAGGCGACGCTGGTCCCCTTCGCCGCCTTGAGCGAAAGCGTGGCCTTCGTCGCTCCGGCGAGCGCGACGGTTTTGCCGTCACTGCCAATCTGGTACCACTGATACGTGAGCTTCGCCGTGCCGGTCGCCTTGACCGTGAGCTTGACGGCCTTGCCCTCGACCAGCGTTACCCCGACGGGTTGCGAGGTGATTGCGGCGGGGATGACGACCTTGATGGCGACGGCCTTGCTCTTTGCCTTGCCGACAACCTTGCCCGCGCCGTTGGTCACCTCCACCGAGTATTTCCCGGCGGCGGTGATGGCGGCGGCGGTAAACGTGTCGGTGGCCGCGGTAGTCGTGTGCGTGGCGAGGACGGTTTTGCCGAGCATCCATTTCCATGTGAGCGGCGGCGTTCCCGTGCCGCCTTGCAGGGTCGCGGTGAACGTCACCGGCTCGCCCGCCACGATGCTTGTCTTGCTGGCCGTGATACTGGCGACTTTCGGCGGCGTGATGAGTCTGATGTCGGCGATCTTTTTCTCGACCGTCCCGGCGGCATTGGTCACGCGCACGCTGTAAACACCGTCGGCCTTCGCGGTGTAGGTCGCCTTGTTGTTCGCGCCGGGCGCGGGTTCGCCGTCGAGCAGCCACAGATAGGTGGGCTTCGCCTTGTTTTTGGCGACCTTGACGGAGAGCTTCGCGCCCTTGGCGGCGAGCGCATAAGTGATGTCACCGGCAGGGGGGGGAGGGGTCTCGATTTGCGGCGGCAGGATGGCGCTGAGCGTCGTCGCGCTGCTCGTCACCTTGTTCGGGCCGCTGGTGATCACGCAGGTGTATTTGCCAAGGTTGCCCTCCGTGACATTAGCGATCGTGAGCGTCGCGCTGGTCGCGCCGGGGATGGGCTGGCCGTCCTTCATCCATTGGAAGGTCGGCGGCGGGTTGCCGCTGGCGGCAACAGTGAACGTCACGGATTTGCCGAGACCGGTTTCGACCTTCGCAACGGGTTTTTGTGTGATTTTGGGCTTTTGTGGCACGTTGACCGTAAGCGTGGCGGCGGCGCTCGTAACCGAACCGTTGGCGTTAGTGATCGTCACGGTGTAGTTACCCGCATTTTTCGCGGTGGTTTTGGCGATGGTGTAGCTGCTGCCCGTCGCACCCTTGATCGCCTTGCCGTTGAAAGCCCACTGGTAGCTTAACACGCCCTGTCCGGTAGCCGTCGCGGAGAACGTTGCGTTTTCGCCCTGCCACACATTCCGGGCCTGCGGCTGGGTGGTGATGGTAGGTGACGATGTGTTGTCGTTGGATGATTCGGATGACTCAACCTGAACGCCGCCCGTTATCCAGAGGCCTTCCTTGTTCAGAAAGAAACTAGCGAGACGGTTGCCTGAAAGTTGCACATAAAACCTGTTTTTGAAATCGGCTCCGGTGTCGGCATCTGCATATTTCAAGAAATTTCCCGAAGCAATATAGCGTTTTGATCCGTCTATTGATGAGTAATAGTAGTCTCCGATCTTAGTGATATTATCTGCCCGCTTCCAATGGTATGTCTCGTCAATAGATGGATATCCGAGATTCCCGGAGAAACTTATTCCGTGCACAGCTGTATTCTTTATCCACGCGAGCCCTGAAGCAGAAGGGAGCGGCGAACGCGTAATCACACCAAACACAACGCGTCCCGGTTCCATGTCCACGACTCCATTCCATCTGTAAAAATTGGTGTAATAGAACATCCATGTGCCATCGTCCACCTGTGCGACCTTTATATGACGTTCCTCTGTCCAGAGACCTTCCCCGGAACCGGAGTAATCAAACCGCCAGACCAGCGTGTTGAAATTGGAAGGTTTTTGATTATCGTCGTTCAATGGAAACGCGTCCCATCCGAGGTCATCACCTCCTTCGAGTTCAGCGTAATAGTATGATCCGATTTTGCTGATAACAAGAGGAACGTTCCGGCTAACGGAAGAAGTGGGGATGTTGTCTAAGTCCCCTCTGGAAAACACTTCCCATGAATCCAGACCGGTAAAATATACCTTGCCTGTGGGAAGAGGCATTTCGGAATGAGCGACAAGGAACGCCGCAAACATGGCGACAGACGCCAGAATAACACGAATTATAGATTTGTTGCTGATATTCATATATATTGATGGGTTTTTCCTGGATAAACATAAAAAAGGGACGCATTTACTTGCGTCCACCATCGGGCACCTAGGAGAGCCTTACAAGGAACGCTTTCAATGCGCCCCAGCACGGGGCGCATTCAGCGATGTCCTTGATCTTTCGAAATTTCCTAGGTTTCGATGGAGACAGCAGCCGAAGCTACGCGAAATGGATGTTGGTTAAAATTGGGTCAGGTCAGTGGCGGATGGGTTGAGTGATTGGCGGGTTGAGTTTGTGTCGTTTGCCGTTCCATTTGGCGAAACGACGCCAAGCAGTAAACGTTGCAAGTCCCCTGCGGTCAATCGGGATTTCCGTTGAACCTGATAGGCGGTGCGGAGGTGGATGCCGTGCCCGGAAAGCAGGGGCCGCGCAGGCTGCAGCGGGCGACTGGCGATCGCAGGTCAAAAGTCGGAAGGTCACAGGTCATTTTTTCCCCTCCCGAATGGACAGGTGAAGAGGCCGATGGCGCGGGCGCGGGCGACGGAGCGGCGGCGGGGAGAGGCTGTCTCGGAACCTCGCGATATGTCATTTTGGGCCAATTTAAGGCGTCTGTAGCCACATAAACGCCTTTTGATTCGATTCCGTTTTGCCTTTATGCGGCTACAGAGACTTTCGCGTCAGGTTCCGAGACAGCCTCGGGACGCCGCCGCTCCGGCTCACCCGAGCGCGGCCAGCAGGCGCTCGATCTCGGCGAGCTTGGCCTGCTGTTCGGCAAGCTGCTTGCGGGCGCCCTCGATCACGGCGGGCGGGGCCTTGTCGGTGAACGCCTTGTTGGCGAGGCGCGACTCGGTGCCGGCGATGTGCTTGCCGACTTGGTCGCGCTCTTTCGTGAGGCGGGCGCGCTCGGAGGCGGGATCGACCTTGATGCCGGTGTCGAGATAAAGCGTGCCGAGCGGCGTCACGACGGCGGGCAGCGGGAGTTTTTCCGTGGTGCGCGCAAGTTCGGCGGCGCCGGCGAGGCGGGTGAACTTCGCGGCGGCGGATTCGAGCGCCAGCCAGGCGGCCTGGCCTTCGTCGCCGATGGCGGTCTCGGCGAAAAACCTCACGTCGCGTTTTTGCGCGACGCTCTGCTCCAGCTTGAGCTGGCGGGCGAGCGTGGTGACCTGCCGGAGCTTTTCCACGCGACCGGTGGCGGCGGCGTCCACGGCCACGCCGCGCGCGGCGAGCGTGGCGACGAGCGCGTCGGCGGTGTCGAGCCGGGTGTGTTGCAGGAAATCGGCCTCGCTCTTCGCATAGCCGAGCAGGTGCCAGAGTTCCTCGGTGATGAAGGGCGCGAACGGCTCGAACAGGAGCAGGAACTGGCGGATGACGAGGTCCTGGATCGCGAGGACGTGATCCCGGGCCGCCGGTTCCTGGACGCGGGCCTTGGCGACTTCGACGTACCAGTCGCAAAAATCGTTCCAGAAAAATGAATACAGGCGCTGCGTGGCCGCCGCGAACTCGAATTCGGCAAAGCTGCGTTCGAGCGTGCGCATGGTGTCGAGGAGCGCGGAGAGGAGTGCGTGGTCGTCGTCGTCGAGTTGTTGCGCGTCGAGGCGGGCAAGGACGGCGTCGAGCGTGGTGTTGTCGGGCGTGACGACGGAGCCGTCGGGCGCGGCCCCGCTCATCTGGCGGAAGCGGCAGGCGTTCCAGAGCTTGTTGCAGAAATTCTTGCCGGCCTCGATGCGGTCCTCGTCGAACTTCACGTCCTGGCCGAGCGGCGCGATTTGCAGGAGGCCGAAGCGCAGGCCGTCGGCGCCGTAGCGGGCGATGAGGTCGAGCGGATCGGGCGAGTTGCCGAGGGTTTTCGACATCTTGCGGCCCTGCTTGTCGCGGACGATGCCGTTGAAATAAACGTGGCGGAAGGGGATGCGCTCCTCGACGGGCGCGCCGGGCCGGGCAAATTCGAGGCCGGCCATGATCATGCGGGCAACCCAGAAAAAGATGATGTCCGCGCCGGTGGCGAGCGTGGTGGTCGGGTAATGGCGCGCGTAGAACGCGCGCTGTTTGGAGTTTGGAGTTTCGGGTTTGGAGTTGTCGGCCGTAAGGGCGTCCGGGTGGACGAAGCCGTTGCTTGAACCCTGAACCCCGAACCCTGAACTCTGAACCGGCTTCGGCGACGCGTCGTCGAAGTCGGGCCAGCCCTGCGTGGCGAAAGGCCAGAGCCAGGACGAGGCCCAGGTGTCGAGCACGTCTTCTTCCTGTATCCAGTTTTCCGGGTCGGCGGGACCGTCGAGCGAGACATGGATTTTTGCAGGGTCGCGCAGGTCGGCCTCGGTGAGGTTCTCGCGATCCACGCCCTTCGCGTACCAGACGGGGATGCGGTGGCCCCACCAGAGCTGGCGGCTGATGCACCAGTCCTGGATGTTGTCGAGCCAGTGCAGGTAGATCTTCGTCCAGCGTTCGGGGTGCATCTTGATGAGGCCGTCGCGGACGACCTGCTTCGCCTCCTCGACGCGCGGGTAGCGGAGCCACCATTGCTGGGTGAGCCGGGGTTCGATGGGCACGCCGGCGCGCTGCGAGTAACCGACGTTGTTTTCGTAGGGTTTTTCCTCGATGAGAGCGCCGCGCTGGCGGAGAACCTCCGCGGCCTTCTTGCGGGCGGCGAAGCGTTCGAGGCCGGCGAGTTCGGGGCCGGCGTGGAGGTTCATCGTGCCGTCGGCCTCGATGGATTCGATGACCGGGAGGCGGTGGCGCTGGCCGATCTCGAAGTCGACCTTGTCGTGCGCGGGCGTGACCTTGAGCGCGCCGGCGGCGAAGGCGGGATCGACGGCGGCGTCGGCGATGATCGGGATCGGCACGCGCGCGCCGAGCGGGCGCCAGACTTTTTTGCCGATGAGGTGCCGGTAGCGCGGATCGTCGGGGTGGACGGCCACGGCCACGTCGGCGGCGATGGTTTCGGGGCGGGTGGTTTCGAGGACGATGTGGGTGATGCGGCCGTCGGTGATCGCCTCGGGCGGGAGAACGGAGACGTTTTCATCCGCCTCGGCGGCGGCGGATGCGGGCGAGGCGTCGAAGGGTTCGACGAGTTCGTAGCGGAGGCGGTAGATGAAACCCTTGGTCGGGCGCATCTCGACTTCCTCGTCGGAAAGGGCGGTGAGCGAGGCGGGGCACCAGTTGACCATGCGCTTGCCGCGGTAGATGTGGCCGGCCTCGAAGAGCTTGATAAAGGACGTGAGCACGGCGCGCGAGTAACCGGGGTCCATCGTGAAGTGGGTGCGGTCCCAGTCGCAGGAACAGCCGAGTTCGCGGAGCTGTTGCAGGATCTTGTCGCCCTTCTCGTCGCGCCAGGCCCACACGCGTTCCAGGAAGGCGTCGCGGCCGATATCGCGGCGGGTTTTGCCTTCGGTCTGGCGCAGGTGTTTTTCGACCATCGTCTGGGTGGCGATGCCGGCGTGATCGGTGCCGGGGATCCAGCAGGCGGCCTTGCCTTCGAGGCGGGCGCGACGGATGAGCGCGTCCTGGAGGGTGTTGTTGAGCACATGGCCCATGTGCAGGATGCCCGTGACGTTGGGAGGCGGGATGACGATGGTGTATGTCTCCTGCCCGGGGACGGCGGCGGCAGGGGCGAAGGCCCCGGCCTGCTGCCAGGCGGCATACCATTTTTTCTCAACGTCGGCGGGTTCGTAACTCCTGGTGATCTCGGACATGGCAGGTGTGTAGTTCGGTGTGCGGTTGCTTGAAAATAAACCGGCGAGCAAACCGGGCGCGGCGGACGGAGGCAAGCACGCGACGCAGGAAGGCGGGGACCGCCCGGGTTCCGGCCTCGGGCGTCCGTTCATTTCTGTTTAACTTTCTTAGAATAAATAACTTCTTGTTCAGAGTCTTCTTTGTTCTTACCTTCGTTTCCTTTGTTTTCTTCTGTTCAAAAATGAATTTTCAGAACTTTCCTTAAGCCTCGATTCAGAAGTTGAAACCGCTAAAGGACGCTAAAAGTCGCTAAAGGAGAACAGGTTGATAATGGAATCAGGAGACCGGGACATTCACCTGCCGGGTGAAGACATCGTCCGTTCATCCAGCCTGACAATGTCTTTGTTTAGCGTCCGTTAGCGTCCTTTAGCGGTTCCCTCTACTGCGCCTTCGCCGCCTCCGAAGTACAGAAAGCGACAGGCCGCGGTGGACGCGCGGCATTTTTTCCCCCGGAGTTGCCTCCGGAGGCCGATCCGTCGAACATCAGGGGTATCATGAGCAGGCGTCCAGTCCCTCTCCATTCACTCGATAGCTGTCTTCCGGCCGGGATGGCCGCACACGGGATCCATGTGGGGAGGATCGAGGACTCGCTGGAATGTTGCCCGCTCCGCTCGGAATGCCACCGGCACAACCACTTCGAGTTTTTCTGGATCACGGGAGAAGGTTCGCACTTCAACGATTTCGACCGCCACACCCTGCGCGGGCGCTCGCTGGTCATCGTCAGCCCCGGGCAGGTCCACGCCTGGCCGGCGTCGGCCGGGCTGCGCGGCACGATGATCGGATTTACCGAGGCGTTTTTCGACGGACGCGAACCACCGCCGAGCGCGCTGCTCGGTTATCCGTTCGTGCTCGGCGGAGGCGCGCCGCCGGTGCTCGCTGTCGCCGACAACGACCCCGCGGCGTCCTCGCTCGATTGTGTGACCGGGCAACTCGAACGCGAATTCGCCGCCCGCTCGCCCGACTGGCTCCCGGTCATGCGCGGCTACCTGCGGATCGCCTTCGCATGGGCGGCGCGGCTCCACGCGGCGGCCGCCGCCTCATCCGCCACAACAGCCGAGGCCACCGATGCAGATCCGGTCCTCCCGGTTTCCGGAACGCCGGCAACCACCGCTCCCGGCACAAACGGCACGACGACCGTCATGCCCGCCCGGATGACGCGCGCCGCAGATCTGGTGCGCCGGTTCCGCGTGCTGCTGGAAGAAAAATTTTGCACCACGACCACACCCGGCGACTACGCCCGGACTCTGGGTGTCACGGCGGGGCACCTCAACGACACGCTCCGCGAGCAGACCGGCCGCACCGCCGGCGAACACGTGCGCGCCCGGGTGCTGCTGGAAGCCCGGCGGCTGTTGCTCCACTCCGGGTTGAGCGTCTCGGAGATCGCCTACCGGCTCGGCTTCGACGACCCCTCGTATTTCGCGCGCTTTTTCCGGCGGGAGACCGGAGTCGCGCCGGGCGAATTTCGCGCGGATATCCGCGAAAACTACCGGTCAAATGCCAGCGAGTCCCGGCCCGGCCGGTTGATAACGGCGAGTCTGCGCGCAGGTTGAGCGCAGCGCTCCGTTCGCGGCGCGCTCAACCGATTTTCAATCATCATGGAATACAGGCAACTGGGACGTTCAGGTTTCAAGGTGCCGGCGCTCGCTCTCGGCACCGGCACATTCGGCGGCGGCAACGCCTTCTTCAAGGCATGGGGGGCCAGCGATGTGGCCGAGGCCACGCGCCTGGTCGATGTGGCGCTCGAGGCAGGCCTCAACCTCTTCGACTCCGCGGACGTCTACTCCGCCGGCCAGGCCGAGGAAATCCTCGGGCAGGCAATCCGGGGCCGCCGCGACCGCGTGCTCATCTCGACCAAGGGCACGTTCCGCAACGGCGACGGCCCCAACGACGTCGGCTCGTCGCGTCACTACCTGATCCGCGCCGTCGAGGGCAGCCTGCGCCGCCTCGGGACGGATTACATCGATCTTTACCAGTTGCATGCTTTCGACGCCGTCACGCCCGTCGAGGAAGTGCTGGGCACGCTCGATGACCTCGTCCGCGCCGGAAAAATCCGCTACATCGGCGCCTCCAACTTTTCCGGCTGGCACCTCATGAAAGCGCTGGCCGTATCCGAAAAATACGGACTCTCCCGCTACGTCGCTCACCAGGCTTACTATTCGCTCATCGGTCGCGATTACGAATGGGAACTCATGCCGCTCGGCCTCGACCAGGGAGTCGGCGCGGTCGTCTGGAGCCCGCTCGGCTGGGGACGCCTCACCGGGAAAGTCCGCCGCGGCCAGCCGCTCCCCGAAACCACCCGCCTGCATGACAAAGAGGTGACCGATCGCGGACCGCAAGTGGACGACGACTACCTGTACCGCGTCGTCGACGCCCTTGATGCCGTCGCTGCCGAGACGGGCAAAACCGTGCCGCAAGTCGCGCTCAACTGGCTGCTCCGGCGCCCCACCGTTTCCACCGTCATCATCGGCGCGCGCAACGAGGAGCAGCTCCGGCAAAACCTCGGCGCCGTCGGCTGGAGCCTCACGCCCGAACAGGTCGCCCGGCTCGATGCCGCCAGCGCGAAACCCCTCGCCTACCCGTACTGGCATCAGGTGCCGTTCGCCGAGCGCAATCCGTTCCCCGTCGCAGTCGCCTGAACCGGCGGAGTCACTGAGTTTGTAGTTTGTATTTAGTAATTTGTAGTTAGCAGTTAGCAGTTTGTCGTTTGTAACCAAAAACCGGTGACAAGATCCATCGGGTCTCGCCGCCGAAGACGAACTTTAAAATTCCAACTGCCAACGACCAATTACCAACTACCAATTCCCAACTTCCAATCACCCATCACACCATGCCCACCCTCCTCGATCCCGTCACCATCGGCGACCTGCAACTGCCCAATCGCATCATCATGGCGCCGCTCACCCGCTGCCGCGCCAGCGCCGGCCGCGTGCCCAACGCGCTCATGGCCGAGTACTATGTGCAACGCGCCTCCGCCGGCCTTATCCTCAGCGAGGCCACGTCGATCTCCCCGCAGGGCGTCGGCTACCCCGACACTCCCGGGCTCTGGTCGCCCGAGCAGGTCGAAGGCTGGAAGCTCGTCACCCGGGCGATCCATGACGCCGGAGGGCGCATTTTCGCCCAGCTCTGGCATGTGGGACGCATTTCGCATCCGGTGTACCTCAACGGCGCGCTGCCGGTCGCCCCGAGCGCGATCGCGCCCGAAGGCCACGTCAGCCTGGTGCGGCCGATCACCGCCTACGTCACACCGCGCGCGCTGGAGACGCGCGAGATTCCCGGCATCGTCGAGGATTACCGCAAGGCCGCCGCCAACGCGCAGGCCGCCGGCTTCGACGGCGTGGAGCTCCACGGCGCCAACGGCTACCTGCTCGACCAGTTTTTGCAGGACAGCACCAACCACCGCACCGACGGCTACGGCGGTTCGCTCGAGAATCGTGCCCGCCTCATGCTCGAGGCCACCGACGCCGCCATCTCGGTCTGGGGTCCCGATCGTGTCGGCATGCACCTCGCGCCGCGCGGCAATTCGCACTCGATGGGCGACTCCGATCCGCTGGCGACATTCAGCTACGTGGCCCGCGAACTCGGCAGGCGAAAGATCGCCTTCATCTGCGCCCGGGAGGCGCTGGAAGGACACCCACCCCGCATCGGCCCGCAACTGAAGCAGGCCTTCGGCGGCCCGTATATCGCCAACGAACAGTTCACCAGGGAAACCGCGGAGCAGGTGCTGGCCGCCGGCGAGGCCGACGCCGTGGCCTTTGGCGTCCCCTTCATCGCCAACCCCGACCTGCCGCAGCGTTTCGCCCAAAACGCTCCGCTCAACACACCGGTCAGGGAAACCTTCTATGCCGAAGGCACGGAGGGTTACACGGACTACCCCGCGCTGCCGGAAACGAGGTAACCCCGGCGTCTGCAAATAGGTCCGGACCGCAGGGGCGCACTTCACGTGCGCCCGTTGATGATTATCGGTGCTTCATTCTGCAAACAGGCGCACGTGAAGTGCGCCCCTGCGCAACGGTCACCGGGTCACCGGCAACCACAGGCTTTCGCCTCCGCCACCGCGACTGCCATCCGCCGCAGCCCTTCGGCCAGCGTCACGCGCGGGCAACCGATGTTGATCCGCACATATGCCCCCGGCCTCGCGCCGAAAAACCGCCCGTCGCTCAGACCCACGCCGTGCTCCTCGAAGTGCGCCACCGGATCGGCCAGCCCCAGTTCCGCGACATTGAGCCACAGCAGGTACGTCGCCTCGACCGGCGCCTCCACGCGCACGCCCGGCAGGTCGCGCGCGAGCGTCTCCAGCAGGAAATCGCGGTTGCCGCGCAGGTACGCCAGCAACGCCTGCCGCCACGGCTCGCCGTCGCGGTAGGCCGCCTCGCACGCCGTGTAGCCGAGGCACGTGACCTCGGCGACGATGCCCGCCGTCGCCCGCACGAACCGCGCGCGCAGCGCCGCATCCGGGATGATCGCGAACGACGTGCCGAGCCCCGGCACGTTGTACGTCTTGCTCGGCGCCATCAGCGTCACCGTGCGCGCCGCGTGCTCCGGCGCCACCAGCGCCGTCGGCAGGTGCGGCAGCGAGGGCTCCAGGATCAGGTCGCAGTGAATTTCGTCCGAACACAGCACGATGTCGTGCCGGGCGCAAAACTCCGCCAGCCACACCAGTTCCTCGCGGCGAAACACGCGGGCGATCGGGTTGTGCGGGTTGCACAGAAAAAAGACCCGCGTGCGCGGCGTCACCGCGCGCTCCAGCGCCTCGCGGTCGATCTCCCATCGCCCCGGCTCGCCCCCGTGACCGGGCACCAGCGCGAGCGGCACCTGCACCGAAACGCGCCCGCTGTTTTTCGGCGCTGTCATGAAAGGCGGATACACCGGAGTCAGGCACAGCACCTCCTCGCCCGGCTGCGCGAACGCCTGCGCCGTGACGTTGAGCCCGCACACGAGCCCCGGCAGCCACACCAGCCACGACGGATCGATGGTCCAGCCGTAGTTGCGCCGCATCGCCTCCACGATCACCCGCGTCGTCTCCGCGGTCGGCCGCGCGTAGCCGAAAATGCCCTGATCCACCCGCCGGTGCAGCGCTTCCAGGATCGGCGGCGCGGACCTGAAATCCATGTCCGCCACCCACATCGGCAGCACGTCGCGCCCTTCATATTTTTGCCATTTCTGGGAATCGGTGCCCAGGCGTTGCGGCACGGAATCGAAATCAAAACTCATGGATGCGGAAGCAGGTGTGGAAGACATGAAAATGAAGAACGGCCATCCAAACGCTCCCCGCCCCGGACCGCAACCCGGCGTTCGCACCACCCCCCGGCACCCGTTAGCGACGGATTTTCCCGCCCGTGCGCCACGCAGGCGGACATTTTTTCCCGCCCCGCCCCTGTACGGGAATTACTATCACCTGAAAACCAGTAGCTTATCATCCCTCCGCCACCGGCACATCGCCTGCATCAACAGGGACACTCACCACTGTCAGAGTATAACCAAAGAAAAAAACAAAGGACCAACCATGAGACTCATCCGATACAACAACTATCCTGCCAGCACCCGCAGCCCCTGGACCGGACTCGAGAGCGAGATCGATCGCCTCTTCGACACCGCGCTTTCCACGCTGACCGACCAGAGCAACGCCGGCCGTTTCCCGGTCGATGCGTACGAGGACAACGACAACGCCTACGTCCGCGCCGATCTCCCCGGCGTCGGTCGCGAGGACATCTCCGTCGAGGTCGTTGACGGCTTCCTCAACATCCACGCCACCCGCAAGCAAAAGACCGGCGACACCGAAGAGACGTTCACCTTCGACCGCTCTCTCTCGATCCCGGACAACACGCAGTCCGAGAAAGTCGCCGCCGCCTACGAGGACGGCGTGCTCACCGTGACGCTGCCGAAAAAGGAAGAAGCCAAGCCGCGCAAGGTCAGCGTCGCCGTCGCCTGAAACCGCGGCAGAGGGAACCGCTAAAGGACGCTGACGGACGCTAAAAAAAGACGTTGTGAGGCAGGAGCATCCGGGGATGCCTTCACCCGGCAGGTGAATGCCCCGGTCTCCTGATCACTTCATTAACCTTTTTTCCTTTAGCGACTTTTAGCGCAATTTAGCGGTCCCAATTTCTGAATCAGGATTCAAACAACAAAACGACAAAACCACGAAAGGAACCACTCATCATGTCACTCTTCAGCCTTGTCCCCTCGTTCGTCCGCTCGCACGTGCCCGCCACGGTTTCGGGCGATGCCGTCCAGAACGTCCCGACCCAACGTCCGCATTATCACGTTGAGGAAAACGACGATGCCTGGCAGCTCACCGTCATCCTGCCCGGCGTGAACAAGTCCGGCCTCGATCTCACCGTCGAAGACGGCCAGATCCGGGTGTTTGCCCGCCGCGCGTGGAAACAGCCCGAAAGCTGGACCGCCCGTTACCGCGAGACGCGCGACCTCGCTTACGAACTCGTGCTCACGCACGACAACGCGCTCAACCTCGATGCCGTGAAGGCCGAGCTTCGCGACGGCATCCTCGTCGTCACGCTCCCCAAGGCCGAGGCCCGCAAGCCGCGCAAGATCGCGGTCGGCTGACCGGCCTGATCGCGCGCCCGGTCCGGTGCGATGCCGGACCCGGCCCATGCCAGACAGCAGAAGCGGCGGTTCTCCCGCCGCTTCTTTTTTTGAGGTGCGCAGCGCGGATCTTCCCCGGGGAAAACATGCGGCGGAAACGCCGCCGGCACTTGTGTTTTGCGGACACGTCATTTGCCTGCATCCCAAAAACATGCAGCCCTTGAACGTTTCCTTCTTCGATACCAGGCCCTATGATCGCGACTATTTCGAACGCGTCGCCCCTGCCGGGACGGGCATCGCCTGGAGCTTCCACGACGGCCGCCTGAACAGCGGCTCGACCGCCCTCGTGCCGGCAGGCACCCCGGCCGTCTGCGTGTTTGTCAACGACACGCTCGACGCCGCCTGTCTGGCCGATCTGCATCGACGCGGCGTGCGGCTCGTGGCGCTGCGCTGCGCGGGCTTCAACAACGTCGATCTCGCCGCGGCCAAAAAACTCGGCATCGCCGTCGTTCGCGTGCCCGCCTATTCGCCGCACGCCGTCGCCGAACACGCCCTCGCCCTGCTGCTCACACTCAACCGCAAGATCCACCGCGCCCACAACCGCGTGCGCGAGCAGAATTTCTCACTGAACGGACTCGTCGGTTTCGACCTTTTCGGGAAAACCGCCGGCATCATCGGCACCGGCAAGATCGGCCGCATTGTCGCCGAAATGCTCCGCAAGGGATTCCGGATGCGCGTGCTCGCGTATGACCTTTTCCCCGACAAGGACTGGGCCGCCGCCGCGGATGTCGAATACGCCCCGCTCGACGACGTTTTTGCCCGGTCCGACGTGATCTCGCTGCACACGCCCCTGCTTCCGGAGACGCATCACCTCGTCAATGCGGACTCGCTCGCGCGCATGAAACCCGGCGTGTACCTCATCAACACCAGCCGCGGCAAGCTGATCGACACCCACGCCCTCATCGAGTCGCTCAAGGCCCGGCACCTCGGCGGCGTCATGCTCGACGTTTACGAGGAGGAAGAGGGTATTTTTTTCGAGGACCTTTCCGGCACCGTCCTGCAGGACGACGAACTCGCCCGCCTGCTCACCTTTCCCAACGTCCTCATCACCGCCCACCAGGCGTTTCTCACCGCGGACGCCCTTTCCGAAATCGCCCGCGTGACCGCCGACAACCTGAAAAACTTCGCCGCCGGCCGCCCCTTCTCGCCCGGCACGGTCGTGGAGTGAGCGCAGGTAACAATGCGAATGATCGCGAATAAAAGCGCCTGATTTCCCCCGGTGCGGATGCGTTCCGGATTCAAACCGGGATGGCCACAAAAAACACAAAAATCCCGTCTGCCCAACGGGATTCTCCATCGCGCTTATAAGCGCGATGGAGAATTTCATGCACAGTGTGTTTTTTCGTGTTTTTTGTGGCCATTCTTTCTTTGTCTTCATTCGCGTCTATTCGCGTTCATTCGCGGTTGACCGGCCTCCTCCGACCGCGCTTGCCTCGCCGCCGTCCCGCCGCTTGACACGTTGAGCACATGAGCGACTCCCCCACCCTTTCGATCCGCGATCTCGCCGCCCGGCTCGGCATCAGCCGCTCCGCCGTGTCGATGGCCCTGCGTAACCACCCGCGCGTATCCGCCACCACACGACAACGCGTGCAGGCCGAGGCCGCCCGGCTCGGCTACCGGCCCAACGCCATGGTCACCGCGCTCATGGCCCAGATCCGCACCCGCCGGGTGAAACGCAGCGGCGAAGTCATCGCCTTTTTCACCGCCTACGACAACGCGGACGAATGGCGCAAGCGCACCCCCTTCCTCGGCACCTTCGAAGGCGCGCGCGAACAGGCGGAGCGGCTCGGCTTCCGTCTCGAACCTTACTGGCTCGGCCCGCTCGGCAGCGACTCCCGCCGCGTCGCCCGCATTCTCCGCGCCCGCGCCGTGCGCGGCGCGATCATCGCCCCCATGCCGCTCGATCTCGAAGTGCTGGAGCTGGACTGGGACCGGCAGCTCACCGTCGCGATCGGCTACTCGTTTGCCCAGCAGACGCTGCACCGCGTCAACCACAACCAGTTCAACATCATGCTTTCGTGCTACGAAAACCTGCGCCGGCTCGGCCACCGCCGCATCGGCCTCGCCATCCCCAAGGAATCGGACGACCGCGTGCACCATTTCTGGATGGCCGGTTTTTACACCGCCCAGCAAATCCACGGCGGGGAACCGCTCCCGGTGCTCTGGCTCGACGACTGGCACGACCGCCCCGACCTGCGAAAACAGTACATGAAATGGTACCGGGCCCACAAACCCGATGCCGTTCTCGGCATCCTCCCCGACAATCCCCTGCGCTGGATGCGCGAGGAAGGCATGCGCGTGCCCGCCCGCACGAGCTACGCCAGCCTCGATCTCGACCGCACGCAGGTCGGCGAGGTGGCCGGAGTCCTGCAAAGCGTGGAAGCAGTCGGCGCCGCCGCGGTCGACCTCGTGGCCAGCGGTCTCAACCGCAACGAACACGGCATCCCCGAAAACCCCAAACTCCTGCTCATGGACGGTACCTGGCGCGACGGCGCCACCGCGCCACATTTTAGTTAACTGATGCTACGCGGGCCGACCGTAGCCACAGGCCTCCGTGCCTGTGGGACGACGCGAAGCGTCGCCGGTTTGTGTGGCGCGGGCGTCTCGCCCGCAGACGGCGAAGCCGCCGGATCGTGTGGCACGGGCTTCCAGCCCGTGAGCGTTGCCTCTCCGCGACGTCCGGAAACAAACCGGCGGCGCTCCGCGCCGCAAACGTCCCCCCCCGGCTAATCATGGGCAAGGATGCCCATGCCACATCAAGCCCACGGGCTGGAAACCCGTGCCACTCCGAACGCCGGGCTATTTGCGGTACCATTCGCCTTTTTCGTTCTGCAGCCAGACTCCGGGCTTGCTGGCGGTGGCGATCTGTTTCGCACGGGCCTGGCCGACCGCCGCCGCCGTCGAGCCGGTCTGTTTCGCAATCGCCGCATAGACGGCCTGGCGATCCGCATTTTCCTCGGCCACCACTTTGGCCGCGTCATCCTTCGCGGCGCGCACCTCGACGAGCCCTCGATTGTTTTCGCCCACCGCGCCGCTCGCCTTGAGCGCGTCGAGGGACGGAAGCCGTTGGGTCATCCGCTGCTTGAGCGCTCCCATATCCTGGGCCTGCACGGCAACCGGGCCGACGATGAACGCCAGAGCGGCGGCGATGATGAAAAAAACGCGGGAGAACGGGAGGAGTTTCATGGTGCGAGGAGTGGTTGAGTGTTCGGGACCGTGCCGGGATTTGCGCCGCGCCGCCTTCAGGAGGCGTCGAGCGTCTTCGACTTGGCGTCGAGGTCGTCGAAGAAATTGTTGAGAGCCTGGTCGACCTTCACGTTCACATCGACCGTCGCGTGAACTTCCACGGGATCCATGCTCACACGAACATGGAAACAACCGCCGGTGCCAACCGTCAGGGCCAACAGGATCAGGAATCGGAACATGAGGCCGCCACCTTTTACATCTGCGGCGCGGCTGGCAATCCGGTTTCTCGTCCGCCGCACCCGCGGGGCGTAGCTCAAAGTGAAGTCAGCGCCCCTCCGCCTCGGGCAGAACCTCCCTTTAATTTTAAACGCTCTCCGGCATCACCCTTTGCCCCCGCCGTCACTCCCAAGCGCGGGAGAATTCCTCGTCGGAAAACGCCTCGGCGAGGCCGGAAATCTGCCGCAGGCGCAGTACCTCGTCGGGGTCCATGCCGAGCTCCGTGCCGATGCGCTCGTTGGTCCAGTTGTGCTTCTTGAGGAGCGCCACGAGGCGCGCGGACAGCTCCACCTGGTGAGTGCCGCGCGCCAGGTTGTGCCGCACGGTCGAGGTGACGCGGTCCTCCAGGCTCTTGTCCAGCCGCGTGACGGGGAGGTAGCCTTGCAGGCTTTTCGAGATGTCGGCATGGGTCGTGCAGACCGCGGTGCGGTGAAAGCCGTCCACGACGACCCAGTGGTCGTCCTCCTTCTCGCCGGCCACGACCACGGGCATGGTCAGGCCGTCCTTGCGGATCGAGAGCGTGAGCAACTGCATTTCGGGGGGAGCCACCTTGTTGGGGTTGTAATCGTTGCCTTTCACCTGGCTGGCCGGCACGAGCGAGACGTTGAGCACGGGGTGGGCCAGCCCCACGAACTCGTAGAGTTCACGGGAAATCTCGTTGTAGATGCGCGCCTTTTCGTCGAAGGGCGCATCCGCGTGTTTTTCCAGGATTTTTCGTATCATCGGATTGAATACTTGAGGATGAGGGCCTGCTGCCGCTCCATTTCCCGCTTCGTCTGGCTGAAGGAGAGGCCGGTGCACCAGTAGTCGTTTTTGAGGAGAACCTTGCAGATGCGCCGCCAGGAGGGGGCCTTTTTCCGGGCCTCGTCCACCACGTTGGCCGCCTGCGGGATCGGCGAGACGCCGTGTTTGGCCCACCAGGCGAGGAACTTGCCGATCTTTTTCCGGTAGTGGGCGCTCAGGTGGGGCGGCATCGTTTCGAGAAGAAAAAGGGCGTAGGTCTCGTAAGTGTGTCCGGCGGGGAGGTTGACCCGGAAATTGCCGAGGGCGGTGCGGTTGTACTGCGTGTAGCGGTTGCCGAAATTGGCGCCTTCCACCCGGCGCACGATCTTCGCCCAGGTTTCGGGTTCGAGGATCTTGAAGAGGTACAGCCCCTTGCGCTGGTTGTCTCCGTAGGGCTGGCAGAGGCGCTGCTGGTGGAGGGAGACGCCGGCCAGGTGCATGAGGTCGTAGATGCGGTTGTAGTCGTAGTGCTGCCTGCCGTTGGCGATCCAGATGTCGCGGACCTGCCAGTCGTAGAGGGGGTAAAAATTGTAGAGGCGGTCGGCGATCGCGGTGCTCCACGGTTTGCCGCGAAAGGTGGCTTTGGTGGTGTGTTTGATGGTGCGAAAGCGGTTGAGGCTTTCGGCCGAACGGATGCCGACGAGGCAGGCCGTGTCCTCGCCACCGCCGAGCCATTCGCCAAAGGCCGGAACAAATTCCTCGAACTCCATCCCTTTGCGGAAAAACGGGAAAAACGCGGGGTCGGTGATCACGCCGGGGTGGTCGGGGTAGTCGCGCACCCACTCGTCGCGCCGGTCGGGGTCCCAGCAGAGCCAGTGCGGCTGGAACTGGCTGACGGCGTTGCGCAGGTGGATCGGCAGGCAGACCCACCACGCTTTCACTTCGGGGCGGCCGGCCATGCGCATGAGATAGTCGACGGTGTGCCGGTACTGGCCTTCGAGGTCGATGATGAGCGTCTGCACGGGCAGGCGGCCCCGTTCGCGGGCGATGTCGATGGCCATGTTGAGCAGCACGCCGCTGTCCTTGCCTCCGCTGAACGACACATAGATATTGGCAAAGTGGTCGTAGACGTAGCGCAGGCGGTCACGCGCAGCCTCGAACACATTTTGTGTCATGTAGGTTTTGGCCATGAGAGCGAAGGGTCGCCGGAGGGCGGCCAGAGGGACGATGCTGGCAACAGCCGCATTTGCCGTCGAGCCATTTTGGATATATCCAGGCGGTTCCATACACTCCTCCGTATATAAAGTCGGGTAAAACCCTGACACAGGCAATCCGTCCTGTAGTCATCCTGGCCATGGTTTCCCGGGTTGGCCGCGCCAGAACCAAAGCATTGAACAGAAGCGTGGAAACGAGGGCCCGCTGACAGACGGAAGATGATTGGGCGAAAGAGACGTTTTTTATTCTGAAGGGAAAGTGTTCCGGATGCCGAGACGGGTTGCGGGTGCTGGAGCGCCTTCGTTCCCTTGTTAACTTCTGCTCAAAATTCTGGATCACACGTTTCGTCCCCTCGTTCTCCGGCCACGCCGGGTCCCACGCTCCTGTTCAATCCTCCGGAGCCGGAGCTTCCGCGCCTGCCTTCATCGACACCCGGCTGTCCAGACCGAAGCCGAGCACCCTGGCCAGCGCCCCGGCCACATTGATCCGGAACGTGATCACCTTCACCGCCTGCCGGTTCGCCGGGTACGCCCGGATCGCCACCTCCGCCGTGCGCACCCCGTCGGGACCGTCCGGCATCAGCGTCACGTCCAGCGACTCGACCTGCAAGGCCAGGTCGCCCATCTCCACGCTGCGCAAGGTCGCCCAGGCCGGATTGTCCACCGAGAAGGATTTGCCGAGAAACCGCAGCAACTCGAACCGCGCCGGAAGGTTGCCCGTAAAAAATCCCGGCTGCGCCGCCATCCGCAGCATGGCGGGCGTCTCGCGTTCCACCCGCAGGCCGCCGGTCGTCACGCGCACGCCTTCGCTCCCGCTCCAGGTCAGGCTCACGTTTCCGCCCAGCCTCCCCTGCGCATCGCGCAACGCCTCCGGCACCAGCCTCGCCAGGTCGGCCAGCGACACTTGCCCGACTTCGGCGCTCAGCGAGACCCGGGGCTGGGCCGACGCCAGGTCCACCGCAAAGGGCGCCACGCGCACGCTCCCGCCGAGGGCCGCGACTTCGGCGCGCGTCACCCGGACGGTCCGGTCCGCCGTCATGCCGAATTCGATCACCGCGTCTTTGGCCTCCGCTCCCGCCGCGGTGATCCGGGTCGCCGCCAGCCGCTGGCCGGGCGCGAGCGCGAATGCCTGCAAGTCCTCGCATGTCACATCGAGCGTCACGCCGTCGATCTCGATCGCGTCGGCCAGATTGAAAAACCGGGCGTTTTCCACGCGCAACGTCACCCGCCCCTGCGGCCGCCCGTCCTGCCAGACACCCTCGCCCGCCAGCGTCGCGCTTCCCTGCGCCGACCAGTCCGCCAGCATCGCACCCAGGCCGGACTGCGCGCGGATCACCGGCCACCAGGCGCCGAGATCGACCCGCGCCGACGCCACCCGCCATGCCCCGCTCCGCAGCGATGCGTCGAGCGTTCCCGTGACGATCACCTCCAGCGTATCCTCTCCGTCACTACGGTCGTTGCGGAGGATCGCCGTCACCGCGTAGCCTCCGCTGCCGCCGCCCGCGGCGGGCGGCGGCAGCGGGGCGAGCGTCACCTGCCACGGCAGCGCGGTGTCGCCGGCGATCTTCAGCACGCCGCCGAGTTCGCCCGCCAGCGGGAGCGGCAGCGCGGCCAGCGCAAGCGGGGCGGCGGTCGCCAGCGACAGCAGGGCGAGGAGGACGAGATGGGAGAAAGGGGAGAGATAAGAGAAATGGGACGACAAGGCCGGGAAGACGGGGAAAGCGCCGCTCCGGGATTTGCGGTCCACGGGAATCATGGGGCACGCCTACTTCAGCTTGACGCGCAGCACGGCCGTCTCGCCGTTGCGGCTCGTCAGCAGCACGAATTCCGGCCGCGCCGTGTCCGCCTCAATCGCGCCGAGTTTTTCCACCGCCTCGGCGTATGTTTTCACCTCGGCGCCGTCGACTTCCTGTATCCAGTCGTCCGGACGCAGCCCGGCGGAGGCCACCGGGCCGTTGGGTTTCACGAAATGCGCGATCACGCCGCGCTGCTCGTTGCGCTTGACCCGGCGCACCACCCCGTCGCCGAAAATGAATTCGCGCACGGTCAGGCCCAGGCGGTCGAAGTATTTCCGCTCCGCCTCGCGTTGCAGCTTCGGTTCCTCGCCGACCGTGGCCGTGAGTTCCACGCGTTCGGTGCCGCGCAGCACCGTGAGTGCAAGCTTGTCGCCCGGCTGGCGGCGCGAGATCTCGCGGTCGAAATAGCCGACGATCACCGAATCCGGTTTGAAACGCGGCAGCGGCTTGCCGTCGATGGCCACGATGATGTCGCGGTCCTTCATCCCGGCGGCCTCGGCCGGCCCTCCGTCGAGCACTTCGCTGACCACGCAGCCGGACCGGTTTTCGAGTTTCAGGTAGGTCGCCACTTCCGGGTCCATCGGCTGCACGCCGTAAACGCCGAGCGTCGGGATGGGCCGTCCGCTGACGGAGGCCGGCACGCGCTTCATCCACGGCAGCACGTCGGGCGCGAGCTGGAACACGGCGGTTTCCTCGACGTTCATGAGCATGACGGGCGAGCCGCGTTCGGTGCGGGAAAATTGCAGGTACGTCGCACCAAAGCCGCCGAGGCCCACGCCGGCAAAATGCCCTTCGCGGTCGAACACCGGCAACCCCGGCGCCGTCACGTCGGAGAGGGAGATCGCCGTGCGTTCGGGCAACGACTGTACCAGTGAAACGCGCGAGGCCATGAAGTACGGCAGGAAATCCTCGTCCTTGCCGCGCAGGCCGATGCCCCAGAACTCCTCGGCCATGGCCGGTTCGGCGAGCGGCGCTTTCGCGAGAAAATCGGTCACGGGCACGAGTTCGCCGCGCAGTTTTTCCTCCACGCGCACGAAGTGCCAGCCGCTCAGCGAATCCTGCCCGAGGTATTCGCCTTTCGCGTAGGCGCCGGTCGGGCGTCCGGGCAGGTACACGCGAAAATCCTTCAGTTGCGAAGGCGCGGTGCGGACGTTGATGACCGGCGCGGGCAGGACGAGCGTGCCCTGGGTGTCCACCACGAGCGCGTTGGCGATGGTGGGGCGCCGGTCGAGTTCGGTTTCGGTAAAAAACTCCACCGCCACCACGCACCGGACGCGGTCCTTCCAGAGGGCCGGCAGGTCGGCGGCGCTGATCGCGCCCGCCGGAGCGGGGGGGACATCGGTGGCGGCGACCGCAGTGGCAACCATCAGGACCGGAGGGGAAATCGCCGCCAGAACGGCAAGAACAAGACGTCGCATCATAGGAAAAAGTACGCCCACAAAACCCCTCCCGGACGAAAAAGCGAGGCAGGAGCGGCGGCGGCAGCGCTGGCGGCGGTTCGGGGTTTGGAGTTTGGAGTTTCGGGTTTGGAGTTTCGGCAATGCCACAAATCCGGTAACAACCCTGAACCCTAAACCCTGAACTCCAAACCCTGAACCGCCGCCGAAGGCGGCCGCCGCGTCACCTCGCGCCGCCATGCGCGTGGTGTCACGCCCATGCGCTGGCGAAAGACGCGGGCGAAGTAGTTGCTGTCGTTAAACCCCGCTTCGAGCGCCGCATCCGTGATGCTCGTTTCCGAAGTGCGCAGCAGGTGACACGCCCGCCCGAGCCGCGCCTGCATCACGTAATCGATCGGCGAGGTGCCTGTCACCCCGCGAAAGGCCCGCTTGAACGTGCTCAGCGACATGCCCGCCATCCGCGCCAGGGTATCGAGCGAGAGTTCGTCGGTGCACCGGGTGTCGATGTGGTCGATCACCTTTTCCACCGCGAGCAGGCGGCGCCCGGCCTCGGCGGCATTGGGCACATAGCTGCGCGCCAGCATGACGAGCAGTTGCTGGAAAACGGCCGTCACCAGCGTGGTGCCGCCCGGCCGGTACTCGCGGCATTCGTTGTCCAGCGCGCGCACCAGCGCCATGGTTCGCGCCAGTTCCTCCGGCGGCAGCCGCAGGTGCCCCGCGGCGCCGTGCATGTCGCGGTATTTCGGCTCGAGCTCGAACAGCGCCCGCCAGCCGGGCATGGCGCGCAACTCGTCCCCGGGCTCCGGCAGGTGCGAGGGCAGGAAAAGCACGTTGGTCAGCCCGAGCCCCTGCGTGCGCGCGTAGCCGTGCGGCAGTTCCGGCGGGATAAAAAACACGTCGCCCGCCGCCACCGGATAACTTCCCTGCTCCGTCAGGTGCTCCCCGGCCCCGGCCGTGACGATCGCCAGTTCGGCAAACTCGTGCCGGTGCACCTCCATCGGTTCCTGCCTGGCCATGGCCAGAATCCGCACCGGCAATTGCCCGGGATGCCGGAAATGGTTTGAGACGCGCAGGCGAAGCATGAATGATCAAAAAGCTGAAAGACTGAAAACTGAAAAGCTGAAAGCTGACCTCCCGAAAGCTGACACCAGCCGAAACCACGCCCCGTCATCCCTCTCCGCGAACCACGCCCACGCGTTGCCTCCGCCCCCCCCCTCCCTACCGTTTCAGTTTTTCAGCCTTTTCCCGCAATGTCGCTCAGTCACAAAAAAATCTCGGCTTGGTACCTCCAGTTCGCGCAACAGCTCGAAGCCGGACTCCCGCTCATCGCCGCCATCCGCTCCAATGCCGGCGCTCCCGCGGCCGGCCGCGAGGCGCTCGCCAGCCGGCTCGAGCAAGGCGAACCGTTTTCCAACGCCATCGGCTCCACCGGCTCCTGGCTGCCGCGCGACGACCGGCCGTTTCTCGCCACCGCCTCGTCCTCCGGACGCCTGCCGCGCACCTTGCGCAACCTCTCCGCGCGCCACAGCCAGCTCGCCGCCGCGTCGTCGCGCGTGGTTCTCGCCTGCGTCTATCCCGTCGGCGTGCTCCATGTCGCCCTGCTGATGTTTCCCGTGCTGCGGATGCTCGACTGGGAGGGCGGCGGTTTCCGGTGGGACGGCGCCGCCTGGCTCGGCTCCGTCGCCTGCACGCTCCTTCCCCTCTGGGCGCTTGCCATCACCGCCCGGGTGCTCGCGAAGCGCGAGAGCCCGCTCTTCGACCGCGCGCTCCGCCTGTTGCCCGTCCTCCGGCGCTACCGGCGCGAGCAGTCTCTGGCCGATTTCAGTTTCGCGCTGGGCAACCTCCTCGAAGCCGGCGCTCCCATCGGCGAAGCCTGGGCCACCGCGGGACGCGCCTCCCGCTCGCCCGTGCTCGACGCCGCCGCCCGCTCGATCCGCGAAACCGTCCGGCAAGGCCGCCGGCCCGGCGACCGCCTGGAGGAGTTTTCCTGTTTCCCCAACGATTTTGTCACCCTTTACCGCACCGGCGAGGCGACCGGCCAACTCGATGCCGACCTTCTCCGCCTCTCCGATCTCCATCAGGAAAGCGCCAACGCCAGCCTGCGCATGGCCACCCTGTTTTATCCCGGCCTGATTTTCGCCGCGGTCGTCGTCGTCGTCGGCTACCACGTCATCCGCTTCGTCTCCGGCTACGTGAACGAGCTCAACAAGCTCATGGGCTGACCGGCCCGGCGGCCGCTCCGCCGCGTCGCCTGCGCAAACTTTGCGTTTGCCGCCTCCTCTCCTGCCGCCTCAATGGACCGTTTTCCTTCACTTCCTGCTTCACGCTCGAACCACGAATGCATCTCAAGGCGCTCAAGCTCCACGGTTTCAAGTCCTTCGCTGATCCGACCACTCTCCGCTTCGAACCCGGAGTCACGGCCATCGTGGGTCCCAACGGCTGCGGCAAGTCCAATGTCGCCGACTCCATCCGCTGGGTGCTCGGCGAACAGAGCGCCAAGGCCTTGCGCGGCGGCAAGATGCAGGATGTCATCTTCGAGGGCGCCGACACCCGCAAGCCCGCCCAGATGTGTGAAGTCTCGCTCGTCCTCACCGACTGCGAAAAGCAGCTCGGCAGCGAATTCCACGAAATCGAGATCATGCGCCGCGTCTATCGCGACGGCGGCGGCGAATATTTTTTCAACGGCCAGGCCTGCCGCCTGAAGGATATCCAGAAGCTCTTCATGGACACCGGCATCGGCCGGACCAGCTACTCGATCATGGCCCAGGGCCAGATCGACCAGATCCTCTCCTCCAAGCCCGAGGAACGCCGCGCCGTCTTCGAGGAGGCCGCCGGCATCACCAAGTACAAATCCCAGCGCAAGGAGGCCCTGCAAAAACTCGCCCTCACCGACCAGAATCTCGTCCGCGTGGCCGATGTCGTCGGCGAAGTCGGGCGCCAGATCGGTTCCCTCCGCCGCCAGGCCAGCAAGGCCCTCCGCTACAAAAAACTCTCCTGGCGCCTCCGCCACCTCGCCCTCGCCCACCACGGCTACCATCATGCGCAGGTCAGCGCCACCCTCGCCACGCTCGAGGAGCAGGTGATCAAGCTCCGCGCCTCCGCCGAAACCCGCCGCGTCCACCTCCAGCAGCAGCAATCCGCGCTCGAGGAGCAAAAAGCCCACCGCTCCCGCCTCAACCAGCGCGTGCAGGAAGCCCAGCAGGCCGTTTTCGACCTCCGCTCCGAAAAAGAGCAGGCCGAGAACGCCGCCAACCTCTCGCAGATCAAGCGCACCGGCCTCCTCGAACGCCTCGAATCCTCCCGCGTCAACCTCAACGAGCTCGAGATGCAGATCCGCGAGCTCGCCACCCAGGTCGACAGCGGCGCGCAGGACAAACAACAACAACTCACCCTCCTCGGCAGCTCCGACGCCGTCTTCCAGGACCGCAACCGCGAGCTTGGCGTAGTCGAAGCGGAACTACAGACGCTCGATCAGGAGCTCCAGCAGACCAAATTCCAGCTCCTCCAGTTCGAAAGCAACGTCGCCCGCCTCCGCACCGACGCCACCAGCTACGAGGTCGACCAGAAAACCTCCGCCCAGCGCCACGAAGCCCTCGCCGCCGATGTCGAGGCCATCCGCCAGCAGCAGGCCGCCGCCGCGCAAAACGTTTCCGACCGCGCGCAGCAAACCGAGGAAGCCCAGGTCGCCATCAGCCGCGCCCGGCAGGAATCGCAGGATGCCCAGGCCAGCCTCGCC
This sequence comes from Opitutaceae bacterium TAV5, assembly GCA_000242935.3. Lineage (NCBI taxonomy): Bacteria > Pseudomonadati > Verrucomicrobiota > Opitutia > Opitutales > Opitutaceae > Opitutaceae bacterium TAV5. The sequence continues at coordinate 5,538,872 of CP007053.1, read as the reverse complement.
GAGCTCACCCGCGAATTTCGCGACGCGCAAAAAAAGCTCCAGGAGATCGACCGCGTCCTCGCCCAGCGCACCGCCCGCCTCAAGCTCCTCCAGCAACTCCAGGAAAAATGGGAAGGCTTCGGCGAAGGCGCCAAGGCCATCCTCCAGGGCCGCCTCGCTCCTGCCCTCGGCGGCACCACCGCCACCCCGGTCAGCCGCGACCTCGAAGTCCGCCCCGAATACGCCAAGGCCATCGAGTCGCTCCTCGGCTCCGCCGTCGAAGCCATCCACGTCGCCGACCTCGCCACCGCGCAACGCATCCTCGCCGAACTCGAAACCGGACAAATCGGCGCCGCCGTCCTCCAGGTCGCCGTGCCGGGAATCGACCAGAGACCAGAGGCCGGACCGGGTGGCGCGGGCGTCCAGCCCGTGGACGGCGGCGAAGCCGCCGCCCACGCCACTCCTGTCGCCGCCCCTCTCCCCCCCGGCCTGCAGCCCGCCGCCGCCGCCCTCGCCGACCGCGATCCCGAGCTCCCGCCCCCCCCCGTCGTCGCGCTCCTCGGTTCCTGCTACATCGCCGACGACCTCCACGCCTTCCTCGACTACTGGCACGCCCACCCCGATTTCCAGTTCCTCGCCGTCGCCACCCGCAAGGGCGAAATCGTCGACCGCCGCGGTCTCGTCTTCGGTGGCTACTCGAAAAAACCCGGCAACAGCATCGTCCAGCGCGAAATCGACCTCCGCGAAACCGCCCGCCAGCTCGCCGAGGACCAGAAGCAGCACGACGAGCAGCGCGCCATCATCGACGCCATCAACGCCCGTCTCGCCGAAGCCGAGACCACCATCGAACAAAAACGCCAGGAAGTCCTCGACGCCACCGAAGCGCTCGCCTCCGCCCAGACCGAGGAGCGCAGCGCCGGCCGCGCCTACGAAGAGATCGTGACCCGCGCCACCCGCATGGAGAACGAACTCCAGGCCCTCGAAGCCGCCCGCCACGAGACGCAGGCCCGCTTCGAACGCGCCCGCGAACAACTCGCCGAAGGCGAACAGGCCGTCGAAGCCGGCCGCGTTCGTATCCACGAACTCGAGACGCGCACCGCCGAACTCCGTACTGCGCGCGACGTCAAGCGCGAGACCCTCGCCCAGGCCCGCCTCGAACTCGCCGAGCACCGCCAGCGCGTCGAAGTCCTCGATCGCGGCCTTGCCGACATGGAGCGCCGCCGCAGCCAGCTCAACGAAGTCCACATCCAGCGCCAGCAGGAGATCGAGACCTGGACCACGCAGATCGACCAGCTCGAGACCGAGGCCGAAGGCCAGCGCGCCCGCTCCGCGCAAATCGCCGAGACCCTCGTCGTCGCCCAGCAGCAAGTGGAGCAGATCCGCGCCGAGCTGGTCGAAGTCGAGCGGGCCATCGGCAGCGTCGAATCCTCGCAGGACGGCATCCGTACCGATGCCGAAAAATCCGCGGCCGATCTCAACCGCTGCGAGATCGACCTGGCCCAGAACCAGTCCCGAGCCCGGTTCATCGAGGAAGACGTGCAACGCGAATTCCAGATCCGCGTCGGCACCTGGGACTGGCGCGCCATGCTCTACCGCCACGACGACGATCCCCCCGACCTCCAGACCCTCGACCTCGACGAGGACGACGAAGACGCACCGGCCACCAGTAATAGTGAAAGTGGCAGTGACAGTGGCGCGGGCGTCTCGCCCGCAGACGGCGAAGCCGCCGGATCGGGTGGCACGGGCTTCCAGCCCGTGGACGGCGGCGAAGTCGCCGCCGCCCCCTCCCCGTCCGCCGCCACCGCCGAAACCGCAGCCGTCCCCGCTCCTCCCGTCCGCCGTCGCCGCAAGCGCGGGCCCAAATCCGACCCCACCGAAATCGACCTCGAGAAAATCGCCGACGCCCACACCGGCGACGCCGCTCCCGCCGCCTGGCAAGCCGTCAAGACGGAGATCGACGCCCTCCGCCAGCGCCTTGCCGGCATGGGCGCCGTCAACACCGGGGCCATCGAGGAATACGCCGAGCTCAAGCAACGCTACGACTTCCTCCGCACCCAGAGCGACGACCTCACCCATGCCAAGGCCGACCTGCTAAAAACCATCGACGAGATCAACCAGACCTCGATGGAGCAGTTCCAGATCACCTTCGACCAGATCAAGAAAAACTTCATCTACACCTTCCAGACCCTCTTCGGCGGCGGCGTCGCCAACCTTGAACTCGTCGTCACCGACGACATTCTCGAATCCGGCATCGAAATCACCGCCCAGCCGCCCGGCACCAAGCTCAAGTCCATCACCCTCCTCTCCGGCGGCCAGAAAACCCTCACCGCCGTCGCCCTCCTTTTCGCCCTCTACATGGTCAAGCCCTCCCCCTTCTGTCTCCTCGACGAACTCGACGCCCCCCTCGACGAGTCCAACATCGGCCGTTTCACCGATCTCCTCAAAAAGTTCATCGACTCCTCCCAGTTCATCATCATCACGCACAACAAACGCACGGTCGCCGCCGCTCACGCCATCTACGGCGTCACCATGGAAGAACGCGGCGTCTCGAAAACCGTTTCGATGAAATTCAGCCACCTCCGGGGCGACATCGAGCCCCAGCCCGAAAACATCGCCGAAGCCGTCCGCGGCACCCGCCTCGCCACCGCCTGATCCCCTCGCCCGCCCGTCTTTTCAACCTTCAGTCCTTCAGCTTCTTCTCCAGCCTTTTCCAACATGGCACTCCCACACATCAAACTCATCTGGGGCGGCAAAAAGAAACAGCCCGGCCGCTGGTACGCCGGGCTGTTCGGCTTCTACCAGCCCCGGTCCGGACGCGGAGAAGCCATCGCGGTCAGTGTCCGCGGCGTCCTCTGCTGGGGCATCCTCCTCGGCGCCATCGCCTGGGTCGCCGGAGCCACCACCATCTATTACCGCTGGCAGGCGCGACCCTACAATTTCGTCACTTGGACCGACTGCCTCCTGTATCCGGCCCGCAAGGACGCGATCAACGCCAAGCGCGGCCAGGCCACCCTCGCCGAAGCCTTCGACGACCTGAAAAACCGCCAGTACAACAGCGCCATCGCCAAGCTCCGCATCGGCCTCAACCGCTATCCGCAGGATTCGCGCGCCCGTCTCGAGCTCGCCAAGATGTTCCTCGCCTGGAGCATGCGCCCGCACGCCGTCAAGCTGCTCTCCGAAGGCATGGATTTCGGTTACCCCGGCCGCACCTACCTCGAACTCGCCTTCGCCCTCGCCGCCCAGGGTGAAGACTACGAGCTCTGGATCGACCTCTGCCAGCAGGCCATCGACCTTGCCAACAAAACTTCCGGTGTCAGCGAAGCCGACAAACGCTGGCTCTCGGAACAACTCGTCAAGGCCCTCTTCGCCGCCGACCGCCATGAGGAAGCCCTCGCCTACGCCGACCAGTCCCCCGATCTTCTTCCTGCGCTCCGCAACGAACTCAAGATCCTCGCCCTCCTCTCGAAAACCGACAAGACCCCCGCCGTCGCCGCCGCCGAAGCCTGGGTCGCCCGCGAGCCCCAGTCCTCGCAAGCCCTCCGCATCCTCGCCCGCTGTTATCGGGAACAGGGCGACAACGCCAAACTCGTTGCCACCCTCGCCCGCCTCCGCGCCAACGAACCCACCGACCCGCAAGGCTACGCCTTCAGCGTCATCCAGATGGGTCTCGCCGGAGACAAGGCCGCCGCGGCAAAGCTTCTCGACGACTACATCTTCCGCTTCGGCTCTGTCCCGGCCAACTACATCGTGCTCGGCACCGCCCTCGGCCAGACCGGCGAACTCGATCTCATCAACACCCTGGACCAGGAAGCGCGCCTCCGCGGCTTCAGGCTCGGCCAGCTCGAACTCGCCCGCCTCCAGGCTCTCATCAAACAAAAACAATGGACCCAGGCCCGGCAGGTGGCCGACACCCTGCGCCGCGGCCTCCCCGAAGATGCCGTCCAGCAAGTCGGCACCATCGAGCTCCTCAGCCGCCTGATCGCCGCCGCTGCCGATTCCGGCGAGTCGTCCCAGACCGCGCTCATCGAGCACCTCAGCGGCCGTCAGCTCCCGCTTGCCACCTACCGCCAGATTATCGAGACCCTGACCGAAAACGGCCGCGATGCCACGGCCCGCCGCATTGTCACGTTCGCCGACGGCGCCTATCCCTCCAGCCCCTGGCTCGCGCAAGAACGCGAGAAACTCGACACCGCCGCCCGCGCCCGGCAGGACGCCCTCGCCGCGCGGGATTCCTCGCGCCCCGGTACGGCCATCGCCGCCTCGGCCTCCGAATTTTACCGCCAGTTCGACCAGCTTGTCACCTCCGGCGACCTTTCCGCCGCCAACCGCCTCATCCGCGAGACCCGCCAGGCCCGTCCCGACTGGCTCTCCGCCGAAACCAACGAACTGGCTTTCCGCGAACTCAAGCTCGTCACCTCCGAAGACGACCTGCTCCGCATCCAGTTGCAGGCCCGCACCTATCTCAACGGCGATCGCAACCGCACCCAGAATGCCACCACGCTCGCGCAATCGCTCTACGGCACCGATCGCAAGCCCGGCGCGATCCTCCTCATCAAGGAGGTGCTCCGCCGCACCCCCGACTACGCCCCGGCCAGACGCCTGCTCGACGTGTGGGAACCCAAACCGAAGCCCAAACCCGCCGACCCCGCTCCCGCTCCGCCGGCCGCGTCTCCCGCGGCCGAAGCGGCCGCCCCGGCCACGCCATAAGCGCCTGCCACCTTCCCGTCAGTTCACGACCGTCAACACACCCGCCGCCGAACTTTTTCAACCATGCTCCTCGATCCGCGCTTCCACGACCTCGCCGCCGGCCTTACCGGATTTTCCTGCGACCTTCGCAAAGGCGAACGCGTCCTCATCGACGCCTTCGATGTTCCCGACGCGATGGTCATCGCCCTCGTGCGCGCGGCCCGCGCCCGCGGTGCGCATCCGTACGTCAACCTCCACCGCGCCCGGATCACCCGCGAACTCATGCTCGGCGCCGAGGAAACCCAGTTCCGGCCCCACGCCGAAGTCGAGCTCAAGCGCATGGAAATGATGGATGCCTACATCGCCCTGCGCGGTTCCGACAACATCTTCGAGTCGTCCGACGTTCCCCCCGAGCGTGTGCAACTCTTCGCCCGCCTCATGAAGCCCGTCCTCGACTACCGGGTAAACAAGACCAAGTGGGTGGTCCTCCGCTGGCCCACTCCGGCGATGGCGCAACAGGCCGGCCTGAGCACCGAGGCGTTCGAGGATTTTTATTTCCGCGTCTGCACCCTCGACTACCGCCGCATGACGCCCGGCATGAAGGCGCTCAAGACCCTCATGGACCGCACCGACCAGGTGCATATCAAGGGGCCTGGCACCGACCTGCGTTTCTCGATCAAGGGCATCGGTTCGCGCGAATGCGGCGGCCTGCGCAACATCCCCGACGGCGAAGTATTTTCGTGCCCGGTGAAAGACAGCGTCGAAGGTGTCGTCCAGTACAACACGCCCACCGTTTATCTCGGCGCGTCGTTCGACAACATCCGGCTCGTCTTCAAGCGCGGCAAGATCGTCGAGGCCACGTCCAGCAACACGAAACGCCTCAACGAGATTCTCGATAGCGACAGCGGCTCGCGCTACATCGGCGAATTCGCGCTCGGCTTCAACCCGCACATCAAGGAGCCCATGCGCGACATCCTGTTCGACGAGAAGATTGCGGGCTCCTTTCATTTCACGCCCGGCCAGGCTTACGAAGGCGTCGGCAACGGCAACAAATCGCAGGTTCACTGGGACATGGTCTGCATCCAGCGCCCCGAGTACGGCGGCGGCGAAATCTGGTTCGACGGCAAACTGATCCGCAAGGACGGTTTCTTTGTCCCGAAGCCCCTGCACAAGCTGAACCCCGAGTACCTGCTGGGAGAAAAATGATTCGTCGACAACCGGTTCGGGAGGCCGGACAGGGCATTCTGAAATTTTGAAGAAATCTTTTCAGAAAGCCCTTGACTGTCCTGTCCCGCTCCCCACTTTCACCGCCTCTCATCTGTTCCTTGTTGCAGGGTGGAGCAGCCTGGTAGCTCGTCAGGCTCATAACCTGAAGGTCGTTGGTTCAAATCCAACCCCTGCACCCAATTTGAAACCCTCCGAATCGCTTCGGAGGGTTTCCTGTTGAAGGACTTACGAGATTGCATCCACCTCTGCCATGACAAGCAAACCTCTGGCAACACCGGGCAACTTTTGGGCCAAAAACCAAAGAAGACACCAAAGAAAACACCAAAGATTTCTGCAGCGAGGTCCATGCCGATGCAATGGCCTTGATGCGCGTGTCCTCCGGGTGAAATCCATCGTGCGCACCTTCGCTGGGTATCAGGGCCTGAGTCAGCCTGCCGCCCGGGAACCGGGAGCACGCCGGCATCGGTGGCGATGTTCACGGAGGGATCGCCCGCTTCCTCCAGATAATGCATCGCGAGGGCCACTGTCTCCGGTCACACAGACCGACAGCAATAACCGGGAAAGAGCTTGCTTCACCCAGATAAGGATTCATATATGAATTCTTATCTGGTAATAAGACTTATCTATGACTCTTAAATATGCGCTCTGCTTTTCATGACTTGCTCCCGTCGCCGGTGAGGCGTTCCCTCGCGAAATTTGGCAAGGACCTCGCGACGGCACGGCGAAAGCGCCGCATTACCGTCGAGATGATGGGGGAACGCATCGGCGTGTCCAAGGCGACCTACACGCGCATCGAAAAGGGAGATCCTTCGGTGGCGATGGGGGCCTACGCGATGGCGCTCTTTGTTCTCGGTCTGGGTGAGCCCCTGGGGGATCTGGTGGACGCCCGTCGTGATGACGCGGGCCTTCTGATGGAGGAGGAGCATTTGCCCAAACGGGTGCGGGTGCGGATCAAAAATTCACCGACATCCTTATGAAACAGACCATCCAGGTTTATCTGGGCGACGAGCAGCATCGGGTCGGAACCTTGCACTACGACGTCAATGGTCCACGCGAACGGGCCGCTTTCGCTTACGATCCGGCATGGCTTGAGAGTTCCGACCGTTTTTCGCTTGAGCCGGGTCTTCCCCTGGTCTCCGGCGCGCAGTTTCACCGGAAGACGAAGGCAGGTTCTGTTTTCCATGCGGTTATCGCCGACACGGAACCGGACGGGTGGGCCCGCCGGGTGATTCTGCGTGACCACGCCAAGCGTCGCCAGGAAGCACGAAGGGCGGGACAGGCATCGAAGCCGGGCCACTTCAATGCGATGGATTTCCTGCTCGCCGTGGATGATTCAAGCCGGGTGGGCGCGCTGCGATTCAAGGATGAGGCCGGGGTCTTTTGCCGCGCCGCCGAAGCCGGGCGCAGGACCACCCCGCCGCTTGTGGAATTAAGCCGTTTGCTGACGGCGACCCGTGCGGTTGAGACGGAGAACGAAACGGCTGCCGATCTTGCCTACCTGCGCGGACGGGGCACTTCTCTCGGCGGGATGCGTCCCAAATGTACGGTGGTTGATGAAGACGGATGCCTCGCCATCGGAAAATTTCCCAGTGTGCATGACGAACGGCCTGTCACCAAGGGCGAGGTGCTGGCGATGCAACTCGCACAGGCGGCGGGAATCCATGCGGCGGATACACGGCTGGTCGCCAGCGATGGCCTGCCCGTGGCCTTGATCAAACGCTTTGATCGTCCTCAAGGCGGTGGCCGGCTCATGTATGTCTCGGCCGCCACCATGGTGGGAGCCGAGCCGGACGATTCGCAGGATCATTTTTATACGGAGATCGTGGATGCCCTGCGGATTCATGGCGCCGCCGCTCAGGATGACATCGATGAATTATGGCGGCGTATGGCCTATTCGATTCTGATCACCAATGTGGACGACCATCTGCGCAACCATGGGTTTCTCCATTTCAATCGTGGTCTGTGGCGGCTCGCTCCGGCCTTCGATCTGAATCCCTTCCCTGATCGTGTTCGGGAACTAAAAACCTGGATTTCCGAAGAGAGCGGTCCCGAGGCAACGATCGATGCCCTCCTGTCGGTCATCGCCTATTTTAGAATCCCGTTACGTAGGGCGAAAACGATTCTCGGCGAAGTGGAGCGCGCTGTTTCCGGTTGGCGCGAAAAAGGGAGCGCCCTTGGAATGACAGCGCGGGAACTCGACCAGTTTGCCGAGGCTTTCGAGCATCCTGAACGGGAAGCCGCAAGGCGAACCTTGGCGTAAAGCCGACGGTGTTTTGAAAAATTGAGGATAACTCACGCCTGTGTGCGGCGGATCACGCCGACGAGGACGCCCTGGCATTCGAGTCCGTTTTCCGGAACGATGTCCTCGTAACGTTTGTTTTCCGGATGCAGGATCGCTTGGCCACCCCGGTAAACGAGCCGCTTGAGCGTGGTGGTCGTGTCGTCCACGAGCGCGGCAACGATGTCGCCTTCACGAGGTTCCCGGCGTTCGAGGATGGCGAGGTCGCCGTCGAGAATATGGGCATCGGTCATCGAGTCGCCGCTGACCCGCAGTGCCCACAGTTGCCGCCGTTTCCCCGGCCGAGTGACGCCAAAAAGCGCGGGATCGATCCGGATGGTCTGATCCGACTCCTGTTCCTGCATGGTCGGCGTTCCGGCAGGGATGGTGCCATAGACTGGCACAGTAAAAAGCTGCCCCTGCACGGTCCGGGCGCGGAGCCCCCAAGTTCGTCCGTCGATCTGCTCGATCTGCCCCTTGCGGGCAAGGGCGCGGAGGTGGTTCATGACCGCATTCTGGCTCTCGTAGCCGAAGTGTTTTTGAATGTCGCGCGTGCTCGGCGGGATGCTGCGTTCGGCCTGCACTTCACGCATGTAGTCGAGAATGGATTCCTGTTTTTCGGTGAGCATGGCGTCGGTGAACTGAATGTGCGTAACTATCAATAAGTGTTCGAATGAACACATATCTGAATATTTTCCAATGCTCAAAATGTGCTTATTCAATTAATCGCTAATTGAATGATGGTTAGGCCGATTCCAAAACCGTCTGCGGGGTGTATCGGTGCGGAAAATCGGAAGGCAGGCCCGCCCTTCCCTCGTCCAAAAACGATTGGAGCATACGGGAAAGGCCAAGGCCGTTTTGGCAGCCTTGGCCTCTCGATCCATCTCCCTGTTCCGGTCTTCCGATTGCTACAGCTTCGTCTCAACATCTCTGCGCCTGCTCGCGCTACACGGCGATAGAGAAGGACTGGCTTCGTTTGGCGGGAGCGATAACGGCCCTCTGGCCTTCCTCGGCCAGCCGGGCGACTTCATTCCACTGGTAGCGCCAGGTGCCGGGCAGGACTTCGACCGGATGCAGGAGACGGTCGCGGGTCATGCGCCAGATGGTGACGCGGCTCAGGTTCAGGGTCTTGGCCACCTGCTGCTGCGTGACCAGCAGCGGCGGACCATCCGGCCCGGACGGACGCGCGGTGATGGCGGCTTCCGGCTGGCCGGCGAGTGTCCGTTCGAGGACGGTGCGCTCCGGCGGCGTGAGGAGCGGATCATTGGTTAGCAGTGTCTGGAGGAGTGCTCGTGTCGTTGTATTCATAATTTTGTTACGGTTGAATTTTTTGTTGACGCGCTATTTTACTCCCGAAGTGCGAATCGAAATAGGGACAACGAAACCTGCGTTTTCCCCGGATTACGCCCGGCATCGGTTTCGTGTCATCCGGCAACTTTACCGGGCCGCAAAAAGCGGCGAGAGCCGAAGCCCTCGCCGCTGCTGTCCGGAACGTCCGCGATGCGATTACGCGCGAATGCCCTGCCCCGCCTTGACCGTCTGGTTCATCGCTTCCGATTTCGCGGCGTTGATGAACGCTCGCTGACGGTTTTCGGCGGGCACGTTTTTGATGCGCTCCTCGACCCTGGCCTTGATCTCGGGATGTTCCTCGACCCAGGCGACGATCTCCTGGTTGCGCCCGTTGGTGTATTCGTTGCGCTGCATTTTCGCGAGCATCTGCTTGCGAACCAGCTCCTCTTTGCTGAGTCCGCTGTAATACTCGTGGAGCTTTGGATTTTCCTCGATAAACCGATCCAGCTTGGCGTCGATTTCCGGGTTTCTCCGAAGGCTCGGACGTTCCTGCGCCTTCCTGGCGGCGACTTGTTCTTTTAATGGCATAATGCCTCCTGTGTTTCCCCAGCCATTTTTGACACAAGACGGCTGGTCGCCATTGGCATTTGACCTTGTTTGAGCGGGAGTCGCCCAAAGTGACTAAAGCGTGATCGCGCGTTCATCGTAGTGTTCCTCCAGCGGCAACGGAAGCGGCACGTTTTTGATGCCCATCACGCCACGCTCGAACTCCGTCGTGACTTTCCATGAGGTGGCGCACGCCAGCCACATGCGGATCAGTTGCTCGACAGTCGGACTCGCGCCATAGGCAGCCGCGAGTTCGCGTTCCGCCCGGGAAAAAACGTCCAGCAGATGGGGCGGAATTTCCATCTGAAGGCCGGTATCGGCGGGAGCATTGGCAGCCATATTCATTTCTCCTCCGTAATGTTGCCTGCCTGCTTTTTTCGCAGTTCGGCGATGTCCTTGTTGAGCTTGGCCAGTTCGGCGACCAGCGCCTCGTTTTGTTCGATGAGCGCGGCCATCAACTGGTTCTGCTCGGCAATCTTCTGTTCCAGTTCCGCGGGCAGTGGATTCGGTTGTGAGGACGGATCGGATACCGCCAGCACGGGACCGAGCGGGACGACGGTCGGCGCATTGGGCGAGAGATTCCAGCTTGCACCGGCTTCCTTCCGGTAAACGACGTGCGACTCGTGCATCACGTTCGGATCGTTGGGATCGACGAAGCGCCCGACCGGATACGCCTTCAGCGTTTCACCAGTCCGGACTTTTTCCGTGTTGCCCTGATCCAGATCGGTTCCGGCAACAGGCGACGGCGGCGATGCCTCGATGGACGGCGGCGGTTTTTTTGATGACTCGCAGCCTGCTGCCAGCAGTGCGATCAACGCACAAGCAGGGAACAGGCTACCGGGATGGCGGGTTGGTTTCATGGGATGACTCCTTTCTCCAGATTTCTCCAATGCGGACGTTGCCTCGCGTGCCCTTCCCCTGATCGAGGGTTTCGGTCACGTAGAGGTAAAATTGTTTTCCGGCAGGAACGCGGACGTAAAAACCGTCGCGCTCGATGACTTCCTGGATGCGCTTCGCATACAGGTTCAACACATCGGCCGTGCCCTGAAGCGCGGCATTGCGGCCGGACGCTTTGGGAACTTCCCAAACACCTCCGTAGGCGGTGGTCTGATCCTGCATTTCCATAAACCCGCTCGCCATGCCGGAGAGAAAGGTGGCGGCGAAGAGTTTTATTTCCTGCCAGTTGTCCGACCTGATGAGTCGGCCGACCAGACCGGCGGAGCCATCGCGCAAGCCAAACTCACCGGTTACGTCGTTGCGTTCGCGATCCAGCGCGATGCCGCTGAGCACGAGCTCCGTGCCATTGAGCGCACTTCCGTCGCGCCAGACGACGACCCATTTGCCGGAAATCGCGATCCGCTCGCGCGAGCGATCCAGCGAGGCCCGCCCATGGACCTCGACACCGGCAGGAATGACCAGCCTGCCCTCGTGCCAGACATCTTCGGTGACCAGCCCAATGACCGGCGTGTCCAGGCTGGATGACTCGATGGTCACGACCGTTTCACAAGGGATCATCCGTCCATAGGGTGCGTAGATTTTCGACAACTCGTCGGCCTCGCTTCCCGTTCCCGACGAACCGGTGAACAGGCTGATCGGCAGCACCTGTGATTTCGCCGGCTGGTTGGCTGACCGCTGGCGGACGACATGGGGACGGGATTCGGCGGGAGTGTCGTCTTTCGGTTTTTCCGACCACAATGGAGCAGGCGGAATTTTGAGCGGCACGCCAGTCCGCTGGATGGACTCGCGTCCGACCGAGGGAGCGGGCGTTTCCACGCGCGTCATTTGTTCGGCCCGCGCCTTGTCACGTGCATGCGAGCGCCAGACCATCGCGGCGCCGACCAGAACGACGCCGACGAAGAGAACGACGTTGCCGGACGGAGATTTGATAAAAGTCCAGAGTTTCATGGCGGCTACTCCGGCAGGACGAGGCGGGCGTCACGCTCGACTCGCGGGACGATAACGCTGAACCGGTTTTTGATGCTGAGATTGGCCCGTCCGCCATTGGGCGTTCCGGTGATGGCAAAATAGCCCGTCGCTTCCGCTTTCGGCGGAATGATCCCGGAGGCGTCGGCGATGGACGCATGATAAACATGCTGACCGACACGCGCAGCCAGACGCTGCGATTGATAGATGACCTCCTTCTCCCCCGCGTTCTTCAACCGGAGTTTGAAGACCAGTGTGTCCTCGGGGTCGAATCGGAACACTTCCTCAACCGTCACCTGAAAATCCTTATACAAGGTCACATCGCCGGGCGCGGCGTGTTCGATCTGCTGCACGGCTTCCGGATATTGCTGCGCGACGAGCCGGAAACTTTTGGCGCGGTCGAGCAGGCCAAGAAGCGTCTCCGGCGTCACTCGCTTTTTAAAACTGGCGCTGCGACCGGCCAACGCATCCTCGTAAAACGTGACCGAGCCATACGGTTCCTCCGACGTGACGAAGCGCAGGACAAATGTCCGGTTCTTCCAGATGACGTTGACCGCGGCCTTCGCATTCGGCTCCAGAGCCCGAACGCTGAAAAAATACCGGCCCGGCGTGTAGGCGAGCAGCACCGGAGCGGGTGTTTCCGGATGGGTGGAAATGTTCGCAGCCTCGATAGCGGTCAGCGCCGAGGGGAACATCAGCGTTGTCGGCACATCGCGACCGATAGGGATTTCGTAAACGGTGCGTTCATCCAGCGGGAACTGTTTGATCACTTGCGGCCGTTTGGCCGGAGACGCCGGTTTGGACGGATCGGACGGAATCGGTCGTGCTCCGGTTTCGGAGCTTCCGGCCAGCGCCAGCGCGAGCAGGGCGACGCTCGCCGTTAAAGAAGGGTGTAGTCGTATTTCCATACGCCGAGCGGATAGCGTTTGTTCGCGAGCATGTTCGGATTGCGCGCGAACGAGAGGTTGAGGGTGAATTTTGGCGACTCCGTGAACGCCTGATTCCCGAACACCCCGGTTCTGATCAACTGGCCCTCCACCCGAACCAGCACGTAGTCATTTCGCGTTTGCAGGATTTCAATCCGGAACACCTCCGGTTTCTGGTGGATGTTTTTTCCAAGAAATTCGTCGTGCGTCTGCTCACGGTCGTCCTGTGCTTTGGCCGCCGCTTCCACGAGGAAAAGTTTTTGCAGCATGTCCGGGTAATCGAACCCGCGCGGGTTGCGCTGGAAAAACGCCAGCGTGGCCCAGAGCGCCATTGCTTCGTGAAGCTCCCTGGCTTCCTCGAAGCCGAGCAGCGGCGAAACGGAAAACGTTCCGCCTCCATCGAGGACCACGACGCGTTCGCGCATGCGGTAGGCACCGATAATCAGATACGGCTGCAGGATGGCGAAGGCGACCGCCCCACAGGCAACGAGGAACCACATGCGGGCGGCAAAGGCATTGTCAGCGAACAACCGCGTCGGCGAAAAACGCTCTCGTGTCTTGCCGGCGTCAGCCGGCAGTCGCCGGGTCTGATCGATTGGCGTCTCCCGCAAGCGTGCTTCTGATTTGTCCAATGACTCCATGACAAGTTCCTTTCGTCAGATTCCCGGCGTCGCGCCACGAACCGCGGGCGGCGGCGAAGGCGGTAATGCTACCACCGCAGTTGAAGAGGCGGAACGTCCGCGCGCCTTGCTTCCTCCACCACCAAACCGACCCTGCATGCTTGGCGTGAGATTGGCCGTGCCGCGCACGATGGTGACGGGATTGCCGGATCGACCAGTGAAGCCCGCGCCCTGCGCGAAGAGCATCTGCATGACGAACGGTGTCGAAACCATGCCGACGATGATCATGATCGTGGCGAGGATGCCGCCGACCATGTTGAGCAGCGGCGAATAAAGGATGTCGCTCACCGTTTCCGGATTGGCTCCGACTGTGTTCCGGAAATCCGTCCAGACGGACAGCGCCACCAGGTTCGTGAGCGCGAAGCCGATGGGCCAGGCGAAGATCGCCAGCATTTGCTGGAAAAACCGGACGCCGATGCTGGTCAGGCCCGGCACCATGAAGATGGCGAGAGCGAAGGGCGTGATGAGGTAGAGCAGCCACCGCAACACGTATTGCAGGATCAACATCGGCACGGTGATGAGGGTCCCGATGTAGATAAAAATGTTGGCGAGCGCATTGGAGACGGCCTGATAGATCGACTCGTTGAGCCGTCGCCACGACCACTCCTGCTCTTCCGGATTGGTCGTAGTGGATTCGCGGATCTCGTCGGCAGACGAGGTCGGATTCTCGTTGTAGCCGGGATCGATGTATTCGGCGACCGAGAGAAAAGTTTTTTCCACGCGGGGAAACCAGCTTTCCATCGTCGCCACCGCCGCGACGATGACGACTGCCTTTGCTAGCGTCTTGACCACGGCGGTTCCGGTGGGATGTCCGGTGCCCATGTAGCAGACGAGCCCGACCACCATGATGGCAAAAACGATGAACCGGAACGCCAGCACCAGCGCCGTGATTTTGCTCTCAATCGATGGTATCAGGATTTCCATGGCGTTGCATTTTCAGTGAATTTTGTCGGCCGATCCGACAGCTTCGGCATCCGCCTTTTTCTGGGCCTCCAGAAGCTCCTGCACCTGCCGCTGTTTTTCGGCCTCACGCTGCGCCTGCTCCTCCGGCGTCAGTTTCCGGAACATCTTTTTGTTCATTTCCGTAATCGCCTGGTTGGCCCGCTCGGCATCACGGCGGGACTGCTCCTCCAGTTCGAGGCGGGCGCGCTCCCGTGCATCCCGGTCGGACTGGCTTGGACCGCATCCAGCGGCGAAGAACGCGAGGGCGGAAAGAAAAACGACGGGGAGATTTTTCATTGGAGTTCGCTCCTGAGTTTGAGGGTTTTCATCCACGAGGTGATGCGGCGATTCGCCAGATGGTTGTCCTTCGCCTCCAGTTCGGCGGCGGCGAGCCGTTCCTGTTCAATGCGGGCATCATTTGCGATTTTTTGCAGGGCGACTTCATCGACCTGACGACGGCGCGTCGCCTCGACCTGTTCGAGTTGGCCGTTGAGGACCGCCAGCTTGGCCGAGAGCTTTTGCACTTCGGCATCCGTCGTCGCCGCCTTCAGTTCCACAAGGGTCAGAGCGATTTCCTCCTGAAGTTCGTCGGTGCGGATTTTGGTTTCATCCGTGACCTGCACGGCGTTCTCCTGTTTGGCGTCGAGAACCGAGTAGCGGCGGAAGGTCAGCGGATCGTGTGCCATGGATCCGCCCTCGATATCGACGTTGCGAAGGGCGCGGTAACTGCCGTCAGCGGTGTTTTGCAGCGAGTCGAGGCTTTGCGTGATGCGGACGATTTCGTCACGGGTTTTGCCGTAGGTTTTGGCCAAATCCTCTTCGCCCAAGACATCCAGCAGCACATTGGCTCCAGCCTCGACGGGATTGCCCGACCATTTGCGGAGGTCGTCCTGAATGTTGATCTGCTGGTTCAACTGGTCGATCTGCGTCCGCAGCCGCGCGATGCTGTCCGCCCACTGGGCGAGCGTGGCGACATGCTGGCGTGTGTTGTTGGCCAGATTGACGGCGTCGGTCACCGGCCACGCGGCGCGGCTCACGGAAGGGAACAGGCCGAGAGAAAGGAAAAGGAAAGGTAGGAGGAGCGTTTTCATGGTTCGACGCGGAGGTATTCGATGGACGGGTTCAGGATGACGCCGTTGACGGTGGCTTCGGGCAGTTCCACCGGCACGAGGCGGGTTGTGGCCTCGTCGCGGGTCGCGAACGAGCGCTGCTGGTTCTGGATGATCCAGTATTGCTGTTTTACTGCCTGGTTCATCGCGCGGTCGTAGCCGCGTTGCTCCGCCTCGTTCAGCGCTTTTCTGACCTGCGACTGCGTGATTTTCGAGGCGAGGTAGCCGGCGGTGGCTCCGGCGGCGGTGATGCCGATGTCGCCATCGGACAGTTCGTAGGCGAGCGCGCCGCCGGCGCCGGCAAGGCCGATATCCGACGCCATGCCGCCCGCCGTGCTGCAACCGGACAGGCCGGCGACGGCGAGACCGAGAGCGCAGGCAGTGGCGACGATCCTACGCGGATTGTTTTTCCTCTTCATGATTTTCCTCCGGATCGGGTTGGACGTAGCGCACCGTGCCGCACAGCGGCGGATCGGTGACGGGAGAGAAGTAGCAGAGGCTGGAGAATTTTTTGTCGACGGGCTGTTGCTCCGGCATGGGGTAGTTCTGGATCGCAGCGCAGACGGATTCGGGGAGTCCGATGTCGCGGGCGATGTCGTCCACGTCGTTGCGGTCGAACTGCCGCATCAGGAAAAACTGTTTGCTGTTGCCGATCACGGCGGGGCGGATTTTCGCGTCCTTGAACCGGCTGTATTGTTGCACGATGGAGAGCGTCCAGCAGTTGAACTTGCGGAGCTGTGCGTAGGATTCGGCGACGATCTTGTCGCCGCCCGGCACTTCGAGGAAACGGGACAATTCTTCGTAGATGATGCGTTTGCGCAGATGGCGCGGCAGCGAGATGATGTGCTGGCGGGAAAACCCGGTGACGAGCAGGCCGGCGGCGGTTTTGAGTTCGAGGGCTTGTTCGGGGATGTAGCCGAGTTCGAAATGGGTGACTTCGCCGGTGAGCGAAACGTTGGTCTGGCCATCGAAGAGTTTGCCGTATTGGCCAAACGCACACCACGACGAGAGGAGCGTGGCGAGGTGATCGACGGTTTCCTTCCTGTGTTCGGGAAACCGCGAAAACTGCATCAACTCGACTAGGCTCGCGTGCACAGGGTAGTCGGACGGTTCGTAATACGTGTGCGCCATCGCCATCACGGCGCGCTCGGTTTGCGGCTCTTTCAGGAAGCGGGTGATGTCTGTCTCCGTGATGCCGGCGACGAATTGCTGCGCCTCGTCGTCGTTGCGGGCCCGGCGGTCACGCAGGTCGGCCCACGCTTCCATCTCGGTGGAGCCGAGGCCCATCTTTTCGCGTTTCCAGCGGTGGACGGCGCAGGCGAGGTGCCCGATCTCCGGGAGGAGGTCGTGATGTTTTTTCGACCAATCCTCGAAACAATCCTGGTAAAGCTGGCCGATGTATTGGCCGAGCATGGCCTGACGGATTTGCTGCGCTTCCGCATCGGGAGCCTCGCCGATCATGCGGGAAACGAGCGCGACGGCCGAGGCGAGGTGCAGATGGTTGAGTGGAAGTTTTCCCGTGTCGAAATAGTTGATCGTGAGGTCGCCGTCCGGATGAATGATGATCGGCGTCGCGCCGAGAGCCTTGGTGAAATCGGCGTAGGAAAGCCCCTCTTCCGCGATCATCGTGTGGAAGAAGAGTCCGGCGGTTTGTTCGAGGATATTTCGGACCGTAACCGACTTGCCGGCCCCGGTCGCGCCCAGCACGACGCCGTGCATCGGTGTCGGCGGCGTGCCGAGAAAGGTGCGGACGCCGACGACGTTGCCCTGCGCTCCGTCGTAGATCGCCTCCGCCTCGGCAAGGTGGCCGGTGAAGGTGGCCGAGAACGGCAGCATGTCGGCGAGGTAGGCGTCCTCGGCGTAGAGCGCGCGGTGTTGGTAGGGAGAGCCGGTCCAGCCCGGCCACGAGGCGAAGAAGAGTTTTTTCGCGGTCGAGGGCAGCGCGCATTCGTAATACTGCGCGCCGCCGAGGTTGTTGATCGCGTTCTTGATCGCGGCGCATTTCGCGTTGAGGGCGATTTCGTTTTCATCCCAGACGCGAATGATCCACGTCACCGAAAACGGCCGGATGAAACCGGTGGAGAGCGATTCGATCTTTCGTTCCTTCTTGCCGATGGCGACAAGGAGCGAGTGGCGTTCGGTATCTTCGTATTCGCCGCGCAGGCGTTCGATAGCCTTCTCCTCCTGCTCGACTTCGCGGCGGGGCGGCAACGGCGTGATGTTGACCGTGATCCGGTAGTCGAGAAACGACAGGCCGGTCAGGCGGAAGAGGATGCCGGGATACGTGCGACTCGGCCAGCGCTTGAGCGTAAAGACGGTGTGATAGCGGCCGTCGAGGTAGAAGCCGATACGGTCGAGGCCGACGCCGTCGGAGTTCCAGCAGTTTTCCTGGATCGTCAGCGCCGGGTTGAACTGTGCCTCGTGATCGGCGTCGAAACGTTCGGCCAGCGACGGGTTCAGGAATTTGAGGTAGTAGCTAAAATGCTCGCGGTCATCCATCGGCGTGACCGTCGTGTCCGTGCCGAAGAGCGTGCGCAGTGTCGTGGTGATTTCGTCAAAACGCGTGCGCAGTTCGGCGAGGATCTTTTCGTAGTAGGCGGCGAGTCCGGATTTCATTTTCAGGTTGCCGGAATAGCCGGTGATGTCGGTCGAGAGGAACAGCACCAGTTTTTCCCGGCGCAGTTCCCGTTTCTGCATCTTTGTCCAAAACCGGTTCAGAACGGAGCGGCGGGTGTTCTGGATGTGCCGATTGGCAAGGGTCTCGGTTTCGCGGTGATAGCGAGTAAGCTCCGGCAGGTAATCGGAATCGACCAGCCACTGGAGTTGCGCCCGCATGCCATCGCCGAGCAAGGCGAGCAGGCTGCGAATTTTGTCCTGATAGGCATTCAGGTTGTCCACGCTCGCCCCGCGCAGGTCGGGCGGTTGCAAGACGTAGCCCTTGCTCGCGATGCCGCCCTTTTCGAGGGAGCCGAAGAGCAGCAGGCCGTCTGCGAAATAACCGTTAGGATCGCCGCTGCGCATGGGATTCCTTTCCAGAGGGACGGAGGATCGGCGCCGGTTGCAGGCGCGGCGCGAACGTCCATCCTTCGCGGTTTACAAGGTGATCGAAGAGGTCTTCGGCGTAGCCTTCCGGTTTGTTGTGCCGGAGCAGCAACACCCACGCCAGCGGCACGAGGAGCAGCGGAGCCGAGAAGAGCAGCGCGACCACCATGCCGACCCCGAGCAGCACATGCATGAGGAGGACGCAGCCGAGTGCGCCGACGATGCCGCCGATCACGTAGAGGAAATCGTTCCCTTCGAGACCGAAGGCGCGGCCCTTGCTGTCGTTGACGCTGTTGGTGTCCGTCACGCGCAGTTCGCTCATGGCGTTTGGCTCCTGTTGCGTGGTTGCGAGTTTGTAGTGGAATCAGAACGACGGCGTAAGCACGCCGTCCGACATGCCGAAGATGTAAAATAGCGCGCCCATGATGGCGGCGGCACCGGCAATGATGATGCCGGAGACGATGCCCATCTTGCCGTCGGCGTCGCCGCGCTTCATCTTGTCCGCACCGGTCCAGATGTTGATGACGCCCCAGATGAATCCGACCATGAAGAGCAGGCCGAGCCCGTATTGGAAACCGGTCTTCACGTTCGTCGGGATCTGGGCGAGCGGCAGCGGGAGGATGCTGGCCGCGTGAATTTCGGAACTGACAAGAGACGTCACGATGGAGACGCCGAGGAACCATTTGCCGGATTTTGTTTTCATGGGAATGGTAGAATTTTTCCGTCGGGGGCTGGAGATAATCCGGAGATCGGATCACTCTGTTTGCCCTGATTTATGGAGGAAAAATAACCCGGCTCCCCGATCCACGAATGGGCGAAATCACCAATTATCGGGACAATCTCACCCGCGGCGGTAAGGAGATGGATTCGATGGTTGCGAACGCAGCAAGCTGGTCTGTGATGCGTCACCAGAAACGGCAGCGTGTAAAATCATCCTGAAAAGCTGACATTTTTGTTACAAATAAGTGCTCGTATTTGTAACGTTTCTCCTCTTAACTGGCCACCATGACACTGGCAAAGAAAGTCGCCGACAGAATCCGCCGCTGGCCCAAGGAGCGCGTGTTTTCCCGGTTCGACTTCCTCGATCTGGGTAGCACCGCCGCTGTCGGCATGGCGCTCAAGCGTATGGAGGATGCCGGCAAGATTCGCCGTGTTCGTCGCGGCTACTACGACCGCCCACGGACGCACCCGCTGCTCGGCACACTCAAGGCTGATCACAAGGAAATCCTCGCCGCCATTGCCCGGCGCACCGGCATGCGTTTGCAGACCGCAGGCTCGAATGCAGCCAACGAACTTCGGTTAACCGAGCAGGTGCCTGCCCGGATCGTTTACGAAACAGACGCGCCATCCCGGAAGCTCGATCTTGGCGGCCGCAACCCGATCCAGCTAAAGCATCGTCCGCTTCGCGAAATCGCGCGGGCCAGCGAATCGAGCCGGTTTGTCTTCGCAGGACTGCGGGCCATCGGACGCACACACATCACTCCCGAACGAGTTGCCCATCTGGCGAAGGAACTGAAGCCGGAACATAGAAGGCTGCTTCTGCGCGACCTCCGCTATGCACCGGCCTGGATGCATCCTCACCTGCGTGCGATTGCCGCAGGAGAACCCAAATCCCGCACATAATCTTCCCATGAAAACATTCGCCTCCCTCCCCAATGATGAACGCCGCTCCGTGTTTCTTGCCGCCTCGGAGCAACTCGGATTGCCCGCCGTAATCGTGGAAAAAGATTTTTGGGTTTGCTGGTTGCTCGGACATATCTTTGCCACGCCCGAACTCGGCGACCACTGCGTATTCAAAGGAGGCACTTCACTCTCAAAAGTTTTCGAAGTCATTTTTAGATTTTCCGAAGATATTGACCTCGGTCTCAGCCCGGCGTCGCTGGGCTGGAACGAGGCGGAGCTTGATGAGGCACCGTCCAACACCGCCCGCGCCAAGCGGGTAAAAAAGATCGAAGCAGACTGCGCGCAAGCCGTGCGCGAACGCTGGCAGACGCAATTGGAGACGATTGCCCAATCCATCCTTGGCAGGCCGGCCACTGGCAATGCCTGGTTGGTTTATACGGACGATGATCCGTCCCACTCTCCGATTCTTCGTTTTTACTATCCGGGCGTTACCCCGGCCGGCACGGGATACATCGAGCGGGCAGTCAAAATAGAATTCGGATCGCTTACCGACCAGCGTCCCATAGGGAAACATCCGATCTCTCCATTGATCGCTTCGCTCGCTCCGGATGCGTTTGCCGATTTTCGGGCCGAAGTGGTGGCGCTGGAGATCGAGCGCACGTTTTGGGAAAAGGCCACGATCCTGCACGCCGAATACCACCGCCCCGCCGGGCAGCCGATGAAAGACCGCTACGCCCGGCACTACGCCGATCTCGCGGCGCTCTGGTTGCACCCTGCCGGACGAGCGGCAGCGAATCGTCTCGACCTGCTGGAACGCGTGCGCCTGCACAAAAGCCGTTTCTTCGCGTCGTCGTGGAGCAACTACGCGACCGCCGCTCCCGGCTCGTTCCGCCTCCTCCCGCCCGACTCCCGCCTCCCGGAATTGCGCCGCGACTACGTGGCGATGGAACCGATGTTCCTGAAAACGCCCCTCGGTTTTGACGAACTGATTGCCACGCTACGTGAGGCGGAAAATATTTTGAATGGAAGGTAAAAATATTCCTCTCTGCCTCCGCCAGCCATTCAGCGTTGCCGGGCAAAATGCCGCGGCGAGCATCCCATCCATTTCCTGAATATCCGGGAAAAGTAGCTTTGGTCCTGAATGCCGACGGCGTAGCCGACTTCGGATACACGATACTCTCCGCTGGTCAGGTAGCGCGAAGCCTTCAGGATTCGCTGGCGGATGTGATACTGGTGCGGCGACATCCCCGTGCTGGCCTTGAAACGACGCGCAAAGTTGTTGGCGCTCATTCGCGCCTCCGCCGCCATCTCGGATAGCGGGATTTCCGAATCCAGTCTGCGTTCGATGAGCTTTTCGATGCGCTCGAAGACGGCCGGAGGCAGCCCCGCAGTGCTCGCCGATGATTTGCCCTGCACTTCCTTCAAAACACGCAGGAAGTGAACGACGAGAATCGTGCCGAGGGCTTTTCGATATTCCTCGTCTGCTTTGGTCCTGGGTTTTCGTAGTTCTGAAAATGCCCGGAGCCATTGGGGGACCAGGATGTCGTGACGTTCCACCTTGTTCAGATCGAGAAGCATCGACTCCGAAATTGTCCGACCGGTGACCTCACGGGCGAACCGGGGATTCACATAAAAAACCGTTCGCTGGGCGGCGTGCTGCCAGCGAACCTCATGGAGCACCAGTGCTCCCAAAACCCAAACGTGAGGCCCGACGATTTCCTCCTGCCGTTCTTCGCCTTGTTCGATCCAGCGGATTTCGCAGTGCGCTCCTTTTCCCAAAATCAGAACCTGCACCGCATCGTGCCTGTGCCACTCCCAATGCGCAGGCGGCTGCCTGGGATCACAGGAAATACAGATATACTCTCCGATTTGTAATTCACTGTAATAGGGGGCGCTGCACGGTGGATGGACATTGGGGGCAACATTTGAGATGGGTATTTTGGGAGTAACCGTTGAGGGTGACGGTTCACTCATTGTGGCAGATTACATTTCAGATTCGGTTACCAGGGGTTGATGACAGGTCCATGACATGGAGGGGGCAACGAAATCGGGCCAATCAATCCATGGGAGTTTCGGCGGGATGGTGTGAAGCATGTTAAAGTAGGTGAGTGAACAAAAGCACCGTACCCGAGTTGCCGTTAATGTTCAGTAGCACGGAACCATCCTCCGTTTTTGCGCTGGCATCGTATGAGAAACAGTGTTTGAGATGCCATCCGGCCTGAATATCCAGTTTGGCGGTGAGTTTTCCCGGCATGTTATTTACGACTACACAGGCCAGACGAGATCCAGATAGGTAATGCTCCGTCACGGAAAGGTGCGGCTGCGCTACGGGTTTTTTCACGATACGTTCCGCGAGAATGTCGCGGGCGATGTGTGCATAGATTTTCCACGCGCCTCCGGATTCCTCATTCAGGAATGCGCCCGGCGTTTTTGCCATGATTGCTTCCAGCGGGAGGCCCAGCAGCCAGACCGTTCCTCGTCCGTAACGGGCCTTGAAAAACACAGGGGAACCGCCGTCGGTGAAACTGCCGATGACCGAGGTTCCTGCTCCCTTCGCCTTCATTCGGTAAGAAAACCCAAGGGGCAGGTCTAGCTTGAGCGCATCGTTGTCTAGTTGGAATTCGAGCGTGGCCCGGACTGATTCACCGCAACGAGTTTCCACTTCGGCGGAGAACAAATCCGACAATCCCGGCAGATAAACGTCATCGGAGGATAGATATAGCGAAGCCCCCTCGCGCACCGCTTTTTTCAAGGCGTCGAGCCTTTCCACCGGCAGCCCGCCCTTTCCCTTGGCGGAAGGAATCAGATAGAGTGCGGCCTGTTTCAACGGCTTGCTCGCTTGCTGAAACTCCAGATCGAATCCGGCCTGTTTTGCCAAAATATACGCGCCCGTCGCCACCATGCCTTGCGACTGGCGGTGGTCGCCAAGGATGCAAACTGCTTTTCGTTTCAGCGGGGACAGGGACTTGAAGGGAAGTTTGTCCAGAAACCGCCTGAACCTTCCCAGTTCACGCCCGCCGCCAAGGGCCTTGCGGTTTTGGTCCATGATGCCGTGTTCCGGGCCGGGCGTTTCCCAGTTATAGGGGGCGATGGTCAGGTGCGACTGGTCGAACCCGCACCACCACAACAGCCCGCGGCAATCATCCGCCCAGAGGTTCCAGAGATTGTTGCGCATGTAGGCGGCGAAGCGCTCGTCGTTCGCTATCATGGGCCGCCATGCCAATCCCATCTCTTCCATGAAAGCGGGTTTGCCGCTGATGTCCGTCGCAAGACGGACTTCCACGGTCGGGGCAAGCGTCTGTTTGATCGTATCGCAGGGATCGCTTCCGACAAATCCCCATTGCATGTAGGAATGGGAGGTCAGGATGTCGCAATGCTCCGCTTGGGATTGCACAGGCCATGTTTCTTTTGAGAAGACCGAATCATCCAGATGACGTGCCAGCATTCCGGATACGATGGGGTGCGAATCATCGCACAGGCGGATGGCATCGGAAATATAGGCCATCCAGCACCAGGCATCTTCACGGCTTGGCGTCTGCCACATGTCACATTCATTGCCGAAATCCCAGGCGACGATAGCGGAATGATGCTTCATCCTGCTCACAAAATATTGAACGAACCGCCGTTCCCACATCAAGGCGACGGGATGCGTAAGAGGGCTTAGTCCCGCCAGTCCCGGCGGCATGTAAAGCCGGTATGTCATCTGCCCGGTCAGCAGGGCGACGATGAGTTCGATCCGATGTCTGGCGGCGAGATCGGCCAATCGTTCGAAACGTTGCATCATGACCTCGCTGACGCCGGCCCTTCCCGCGTCTGTATCCGGCAAAGGATTTTCTCCGAACCGGAACTCACCGGTCGGGGTGCCGTCTCCGAGGTAAAGGCGAGTGATGGGCTGAAAATCCGGCCAGAGGGGGAAAATACGCAAAACGGTAGCGCCGCTTTGCGTGAGAGCCTTGAAGTCGAGGTCCACCTGTTTTTCGTCCCACTTGGACCACATCTCCGTGGCCGTCTGTGACTGCCAATAGTTGACCCCGGTGATAAATTTTCCTTCGGGAAGAAAATCCCAATGAAATTTTCTAGAATACTGACGAGACTGGGTAAGCGAATGTTTTTGAGACATGATGTGCACGGGAAAAGTGAGAGGTCTCCATTGGCTGGATAAGGAGAGCGTATTTTTTAATTATGGTTTGGTTTCTGAGGGAAAAAATTCAAAGGAATTGGTGGGTTATTTGTCATATTGGGGATCACCGTTGAGGAAATAAGTCATTTCGTCGCTGGGTGCATAGTGAGGTGTGTCGCGCCGGGCATCGGCGTAGAGGAGAGTGCTGACTTTTCTGAGTGTCACGGAACCGGAAATACTGAGGACGTTGACTTTCCCCGAGTGAGGTTTCGGAATTTTTTTGAGATAATTCTGCCAGCCTGCAATCGCGCTCGTATCAAGCCAGCCCGCGCCGGAGCATGTCGCGAGAATCTGGCGGGATGGGCTTGTAATGGAGGAGGCAGGGCGTCCGGAAATAAAAGCATTGAGGCCATACATCCAACCATCCTCCGAACAACTGAACATCGTGATCTTGTCCGAGTTGCTCATACCGGGCGGGGTATTGAAATAGGCGAAAAGATCGTAGTGGCCATACCAGCCGGTGCCATTGGCGTCCCATGCCGTCCGGGGAAATTTGCCGTTGTTCTCGTTGGCGTAGAGTTGGGTGGCGACGCTATATTGGCGAATGGTGGCGACGCATTTGGCGGTGCGGGCAGATTTTCGCACGCGGGCAGTCACCGGTATCAGGATGCCGGCAAGGATTCCAATAATGACGATGACAGTCAGAAGTTCAACAAGCGTGAATGCTGAGGCATGGGAGGGTTTGCTTGAGCGATGCAACAGTCTTGAGGATGGGGGAAGTGGGCGGGCATGCATGGCGAAAATTTGCCTACTGGATTTTCAGGTTGTCGTAGATGCCGTTCCAAGGGTTTCCGCCCCACTTAAACATGCCCCAAGTGAAGTGGGTGTCCGGGTCTTTGAGTCGGGTGGCGGTTGTGGTCGCACGCGTGACAATTTTATCGTCGATGGAGAGGACGATTTGATCGGCGGCTTTGGTCAGATCCCATTCGAGGGCAATTCGATTCCAGCTCCCAAATGTGAGTGGGTGATCGGCTGCAACAAGATTGATGTCCTTGGCGTCAGTGAGTTTTAGCGTGACCCGCAAAAGGGGTCTGTCTTGCGTAGCAAAGATGAGGATACTGCCAGCGTCAAAGGCAGCGTTGTAATGCTGCGAACCTTGGTATGGATGGAAATCGAATTCAATTTTCCCTGCTACCGGAGAAATGATGGGAACCGGCGTTGCCGCTTTATCGGATTTTGCTGTGTTATGAGTGTTTTGATACGTCAGTCGCCCGCCTCCTTCGAGAAGAGCGGCGCGCCCATCGCGTCCGCTTTCGGTTAGCTTGGCCTGCCAGGCATTGGAGGGAGACTGTCCGGTGTTGGCGGTGAATTTATTTTCAAAGGTCACGCTCCACTCCGCAGCATGGCTCAGTGTGGTGGCAGCAAGGATAAGTGTTGATATGCTTATTTTCTTCATGGGGCTAGGGGGTTTTAGCATTGAGGATGACATCGATTTTGCCTCCGTGAGGGAGCGCGATGCGGTGATAGTTTCCTGAAGACTGAACGCAGGAGGGCGTCTGTTCCTGGCCATTGAGCCGGATGATGGCCGGAGGCGCAGGGGAGTGGATTTCAAGTGGGAAGGGGGTCTCGTTTTCCAACTCAAGAGAAAGTTGGCGGGCAGCGTGATCATACAGGGCGTTGACAAATCGTGAGGGTTCCCAGCCGACAAGGTGAACTGAAGTGGCGTGTGCCGTATAGGCGCCAAACATGCCGGCAGTCTCAGAAGGAGGAGCGTCGCGTTTGATGTGTTTGAGCCACGTTTCGAGGTCGTTTTTCAACTCGTCCGCCGGCCAGTCGGGCAACCAGGCGCGGTTGGCGATGTGGGCGGCGCTGCGCACTTGGTTGAAGGGCATCTGACGCCAATCGCTGAAGTATTTGTCCATCAGATCACGCTGGAATCCGGTAAAGAAATCGGGGCTGAGAGTGTTGATGTAGAAATCATACATCTCGGGCATTTCACCGGTCCATGTCAGGCACATGGCGACATGATCGAGGCCGGTGCCGTTTTTGGTGGATGCGCGCTCAATGGCGGGGCCATCTTCGGCAAAACCGACTCCGTAGAGTCGAGGGTGCTTGTTCTCTGGATCAAGGTAACGGGGAAAATTGAAACGCAGGGCGGTCGCCGCGGCAATTTTGGCGCGAAGGTAGGCGATGCGGGCGGCGTCTTCCGTGCGTCCGATGACGCGAGCCATGCGTTCCATGGCCGCGACACCTGCGTAGGCGATGGTATCCATGTCGATGGAACCGTATTTGACGGCTTCGCGGGAGGTGGTCCCGGGGATGGCCCAGTCATTGAGGACTTCAAAAATGCGCAACGTGTCCATGATGCGCGGCCAGAATCGGCGAACCATGTCCCAGTCGCCGGAATAGAGGGCGTAGAGGTAAAGCGAATACGCGGCCTGGCCGACGTTGGAGTTGGGGTCGCCGAACATGACGGGGCGGGTGGACATGTCGATCCATCCACGCATGACGTAGGGTTCACCGGTGAACAGTTCTTTGCGAAAGAGCCAGGATGAGGGCGCATACATGCGTTCCAGGTTGGGACGCGCCATGGCGAGTGTGGCTTGGAGGGCTTCGGGTTTGTAGTAACTGCCACCGAGAAGGGATTGGGTCCATTTGTGATAGTAGGCGGAGACCCAAGGATGGTTGGTGGGGCGGGCGGCGGGAGATGCCATTTGGGTAAGGATTTCCTTCTCCATCGCTTGATAGGTGTCAGCAAATTCTCCGCGCCGTGGCCATGCGGCATGTCGGGCGGGAATGAGGGGGAGTGTATAATCGAGGGTGTTTCCTGAAACCCAGCGGAATGGGCCGATTGGGGTATTGATTTTGGTGGCAGTGGGTTCACCGAAGGGGATGCCGCGCCAGTTTACCGAATCACGAGCCCAACTGAATATGGGGGGAATCGGAGCATAGTCGGACGATTGCCAGGCGAGGATTCCCCAGCGTTCATAGCGGAATTCGTTGTGGATACGCACGGTATCATTTTCGACGATATAGTGCTCCTGGCACTCCACGGGATAAGCGCGCAACATGCGGGCCAGTTGCCTGGCCTGAGTGGATACATCGCTTGGGTTCCAGCCTTCATTGAAAAGACCATGAAAAGCGGTGCTGAGACCCCAACGAGCAGGCGGGAGGCGAAGACCTGTTTGTGTCCATCGAATCGGAGCTTGGGTGTCGGCGGTGAGGAGGAGTCCGACTGCCTTGTCTCCCCAGAATGTGGGTTTGCCATCGCTGATGCCCCAGATGGCGACGATCCAGGGTTCGCGGAGATTGTGGATTGTCTGGGGTTTGGTGAGGAGCCCCTGGCTGGTCAAAATGGCGGAAGGACCGATGGTGACTTTGCCGGACTTGGTGGCGTTAGGGACCATGAAGCGGGCTTCCTCTTCGTCGGGCGCGCCGCTGCGGACGGGGAGACTGCCGCCACCGCGGGAACTGAGAGTCAACGTCTTGGGGGTATCGATGAGAAAACCGGGGGCGAGCAGACCGGTGATGATGCGGGCGGAAACGCCTTCCTTGCCGCGGCGTTCGAGAGTCATGGTCACCCAGTTGGCGTCGACTTTTTCGCGCTCGGGATTCCATGCGCTGCGTTTGACGCGCCAGAGTTCTCCGGTGCTGTCGGTGGCGTCGCTCTCGAAGCCTTCGATGTCGAAGTCAAAATCCTGGCGACGATGCAGGCTGTCTCCATTGGCTGTGTAAGCGCGAAACCAGTTGCCACTGACAACTTCGTTGAGGAGACCGTTGTAGGTGGAGTTGCTGAACCGTCCGGCGGCGCGGAAACTGTGGCCTTCCGTCCAGGTCTTGCCGTCGATCTGGCGGGTGGGAAAGGCGAGCGGGGGGAGACCTTCCCATTGATCTTCACTGGTGGGAGGCTGGACCGGTTCGAGGGCTTCAAGACGAACCGGGATGTGGCCACTCCGGCCGCTGAGAACAAAGGTTTCGAGGTGGCGGGGACGAATGTCGTACCCATAGTTCTCGGCGGGCTTAAGAGTGTCGAGCGAGACGGTGTAGGTGTGCTTGCCTGCCTGGAGCGAGAGGGAGGGAAGGTCGAAACGCATTTGGGCGAGCGTAAGCCATGCGTTGGCGGTGGTGGCGACAGGAGTTTCAATGGTGAGCCGGAAGTCGCGCTGGTGGTCTTGAAGGGGGTTTTCAAGAAGGCTCCAGGTGCTGACTCCAAAGAGGGCTTCGCCGATGCCGGAAAAACCACCCCAGGGGTGGATGCGTTTGGCGTCGTTGTAGAGATCGAGGACTTGAACTTCGAGTTGGGTGAGAGTGCGGTTGAGTGAGATGGACTGGATCTTGCCCGGTGCGTTTTGGAGTGTGACTTCGAGGGTGTCCTTGTCGTCGATGCGAAGTTTGAGTTTTTGGGGAAGCGCCCAGTCGCCCCAGCCACCTTGCACAAAGGCCAGCTGGCGAATTTCGCGGGGATTTTTGAAGGTCAGCGTGGTGGTGCTGCCTTTGAGGTTTTTGAAGAGTGTGCAGGTGGCAGGTTTCCCGTCGAGCAGGCCGGTTGTTGTTTTTTCGGGATCGGTTTCTTTCTGTCCGGGTTCGGATGTCTTGATGGAGGCGATCTCCGAATCCTGCCACGCAACCCAGCGACGCGGCGGATCGTATTCCGCATTAAGGGGTGGCAGATCTGCCTCAATCTCGCCAGCGGTCGCAAGCAAGGAAAATACGGTGGCAAAAGTTGATGCTACCGGGAATAAAACCCGGCAGATGCATTGTGGGAAGAGGCTTGGAGGCATGATAAACGGGAGGCTAAACGAATCAGGCTAAAATATTACTCTGTTACTTTAGGGCACTTTGAATAATTAAGTCATAACTCATTATTTTTAAATGACTTAAGAGCTCATCAAATATCGAGCCGACTCCATCTTAATTCTTTTAAAATCAAATAATTACGATTTTATTTTCGGCTTCCACTCAACAAAGTAATACTAACCAGCAGTGAGCGGAACACTCAGTAGAAGTCGAAGGGAGAGAAAGTGGGAATCCGTTTGAAAAGAACGCTAAGGGACAGCGCCGTCACATACAACGGTAGCGGTGGCCCGCAAGCATTAGAACTGCCGCAGCCACCCCGATTAGCATGGCGGCCGTCGCGGGTTCAGGAATGGGAGTGCCACTGTAAATTTCGAAGTTCTGCAGATAGCCGATAAATGGGCGGTTTTTGGCCTGATTGTTACCCAAATACGTATATCCGCCGCTTACAAATGATCCCACGAGCCCCGTATAGGTACTTGAGACGGCCGTCTGGGAAACGCCGTTAATGAATAGGGATATATGGTCGTCCTTGCTCGTCTTCGAATTATCGATGGTCAGCGTGTAGTTATTCCATGATAACAGATCGTCCAGCAGAAAATGCGCCCCAATCCACCCAGTGGACGTGCGGTGAACAACACGGAGAAGGATATTCCCCGATTCTTTTCGAAGATAAACCGAAACTCCCCCCGTTACATCCTCTTGAAACCCCGTCTGAAGCAGCACACGCTGACCGCTGTCACCCTCAGTACTCAGATCAGCCGGATTGGCTTTCATATACCAGTCGAACGTAAGTGCGGTATAGCTTGAGAAGTTGATCTCTCTGGCAGCGCCGTTCTGCGTGCCGTTGAAATAGGCGCTGACAGTAGTGGGTGCCGCGCCGCTATATTCCGTGGTTGATTGGCTTACTGCAGATTGCTCGCTTAGGTGTCGGTTATTGCCACTCACATCTTTGAACAGCCGCGTAGGATCGTTGAAGTCATACAGGGCGATGGTTTCGAGTTTCTGGGCAAACGCCGGATTAACGCAGGCTACCATGACGGCGGTGGAGATGCACCAAAATGGCAACAATGAAGGAGGTGAAAAGGAGGTGAACCGGGAGTTGGATTTCATGGGTATTGAGGATAGTTTGAAGATTTCATTTACGTCGTGGTCATTTTTGAGAATCCGGAAAACACGTCAATGATAATTTTGAGAAATTATGAGAAAACAAGATGCCATTCTCTCACAAAGAGATAAGCAGTTTCATTGCCTGAGACCTGGATTGGATTTGGCATTCGCCCAGCAGCGTCCTGTATCTGGTGGCAAGTGTGTCCATGCCATGGAATCTTTTGGATAAGTCTTATTTAAATAGCTTATAGTAAATAGGATGGATAATCCAAGTGACCGCTGTTTTACAATTTATGATGGATGTTGCGACAAAGCCACCAACTCACCAGCCTCACGCCAAGTATGAGCATTTCGTCAGTCACCAAACCCAGCCAGTTACGCAGAAAGGAGATCCTCAAGTTGCTCGGAGAACGCGAGCACTGCACCATTGTCGAGTTAACGGAGCGGTTCGGGGTGTCTGTGCCGACCATCTATCGGGATGTCGATGCGCTGGTTAAAACCCAGCAGGCCAGCAAAACTCATGGTGGAATCAAATTTCGGCCCGGTTCTGCCGCCAAACAACAGCCAGCTACCGACAATTTCGAGATTCGTTTACACCGGCAACTCAAGGCAAAAAAGGAAATAGCACGCAAGGCACTGGCCTTGCTGGAGGAGGATGACGTGGTGTTTTTCGACTCCTCTACAACGGTTCTGCATCTGGCGCGCGAGGTGACTGGGCTGAGACAAAAGCGTTTGACCGTCATCACCAACTCCGGACCGGTCATCAACGAATTCCCCTCTTTTCCTCCATCCATCACGTTGATCCAGATTGGTGGTATCTACCATGCCCAATTGCACTCGTTCCTCGGAGGAATCGCCATGCAAACCGTCGAGGCATTGCGCATCAACAAGGTCTTCTTTTCGGCAGTGGGCTTTACTGCCAGTGGAGCGTTCACGTTCCACGAAGACCATGCCGCCTTTCTCAAGCGCCTGATGGAACGCTGCAAGGGGGTTTTTCTCGCCGACAGTTCCAAATTCGGTCGCGAGGCTTTGTTCAAAATTTGCGAGTGGAGGGACATCGACACCTTTGTCGGCGACAGCAGCCTGCCATCCCAGGCATTAGAGTTCATCAAAAAATCAGTCTCGACGGTTCTGTAGCTCCAGGCGATTTCTCATTTTTCAGGCCTGCCACTTACCAAGATTGCAAAAATATGAGAAGTTCTCAGCATGTGGGCAAACGTGAACATTTCAACAGGCAACAAACCCAGTCAGGTGCGCAGGCGAGAGATTCTCGAACTGCTCAGGAAGCGCGAGCACTGCACTATCGCCGAACTGAAGAAACAATTCGGTGTTTCCATCCCGACGATCCATCGGGACATTGACGAACTGGCGGAAGCACGCCTGGTCAGTAAAATCCATGGTGGAGTGGAATACCTCGCACCGCTGTCGCCCGAGTCGTCTGCTACTTACGGATTCGAGGATCGCATGAATCGCCAGTCGGAGGCGAAGCAGGAGATCGCCCGCAAGGCAGTGGTCCTGATCGAGGAAGACGATGTGGTGTTTCTTGACTCGTCCACAACGGCGCTCCACCTGGCCCGGGAGGTGGCCCGGAGCAAGTCGGGACGGCTGACGCTCATCACCAATTCCTGCTCCATCATCGGTGAATTCCCCTCATTCCCCCCGTCGATGACCCTGATCAGCATTGGCGGCACCTATCACGGGCAGTTACATTCGTTCTTGGGAGGGATCGCGGTGAAAACCGTCGAATCGCTAAGGATCAACAAGGTGTTTTTCTCGGCCGTGGGCGTCAGCGCCAACGGCGTTTTTACTTTTCATGAAGATCACGCAGCATTTCTTGCCCGGCAGATCAGCCGCTGTGCCCCTGTTCTTCTGGCGGACAGCTCTAAATTCGGACGCGAGGCTTTGTTCCGCGTCTGCGAATTACCCCAGCTAAATGCGATGGTAAGCGACCAGAAACCGCCGAAGGACATTTTGCAGGCATTGAGAAATACCACCGTAAAAATTCTTTAAATGTTAATATATAAATAATTACGATTTCATTGAAGATTTCGGCTTTATTCATGTCTCAAATTTTCTCAATTTTCTCATAATTTATCATTGACCGTGAGCAAAAGATGAAATGTCTGGAGGGCATCTTCCCTGTTTCGCGGGAAGCCTTGACCTGTTTCCGACCAACCACCTCCTTTCATGCCCACGACAATCACTGACATCCTTGGCATCGGCTATTGCGGCTGGGACATGCTTTGCGTGGTTCCTCGCATTCCAGTCGATGACAAGGTGGAGATCAGGGAATATACGGCTCAAGGCGGAGGGCCCGCCGCAACCGCTATCGTCGCGGCAGCACGTCTTGGGCTGCGCACGGCCTTTATGGGCGTAACCGGCGACGATGTAGAGGGGCAACGCATCAGAGATGAATTTGCGCACGAGAAAGTTGATACGCGTACGCTCGTTCGTCGGGGCGGGGTACGATCGGCGGTCGGCTTTTCCTGGATCGACGCCGGATCGGGCCGGCGCTCCATCGCATGGAGTCACGGCACGGCGGCTCCGCTTGAACCCAACGAAATCGACGAAGGACTGATCGGCTCCGCCCGCGCCCTGCATTGTGACGGTCATCAAACGCGCGCTACGATTCGCGCAGCCGAAATTGCTCGTGAACGTGGCATCCCCGTGCTGCTCGACGCAGGCACGCTGGTCAACGGGATCGAAAAGCTCATGCGCCTGTGCACGGTCATCATCGCCTCCGAAATCTTCGCCAAAAAATTCACCGGGCTGGACGATCCCAAAGAGGCGATCCGGAAGCTGCATGCGATCGCCCCGGTCTGGACCGGCATTACACTTGGTCCCGGTGGTTGCATCGGTTTTGATGGAACCCGCCTCCATCGCGTGCCCGCGTATCCGGTGGCTGTTGTTGATACGACTGGAGCAGGCGATGTCTTCCACGGGGCGTTCGCTGCCTGCTACGTTCGCCAACTCACCGCTCACCCGGATAAAACTCCCGACATGGAACAGTGCCTGCGCTTCGCTACCGTGGCGGCATCGCTAAAATGCCGGGCGCTCGGAGGGCGCACCGGAATCCCTTCATTGGAGGAGGCGCACCACGCTCTCGATGCGTGGCAGCCTGCCGACACCGAACAGTCCGCCGCCTGATTTCTAACCTGCCCAGAGTCCCAACCCGAATCACCTATGAACACCACTCCCTCCCCAATCTCCGCCGTCACCGCCCATCGCATCCGCTGCCTGCCGAAGGAAGGACTGAACCGCATCTTCAGCATCGGCGAACGTGGCATGGACCTGACTGGGTTTTCCCTTCTCAAGCTAGGCAAGGGGCAATCGTGGACGGGGGACTCCGGCGGCAAGGAGATGGTCTTCGTCCTGCTAGGCGGCAAGTGCACGTTTAAGGCTGGCGAGGCCGATTTCGGCGAAATCGGCGGACGCCCCGATGTGTTTTCCGGAAATCCGCACACGGTGTATTGTCCTCCTGGTTACTCGCTTGAAATTGCGGCGACCACCGATGTCGAAATCGCCGTCGGCGAATCGCCTGCGGCGGGTTTTTCAGGAGAGCCCGCGCTTGTCACACCGGACCAAGTCCGAGGAAGCAAAATGGCGCTTGGGAAGGAAAACTACGCCCGCGACGCCATCGTCATGATTGATGACAAATTCCCCTCGCGACACTTTTTCGTAGGCGAAGCCTGGGTGCCTTCGGGTAACTGGGGCAGCTACCCTCCGCATCGTCACGACTTCCACAATCCTCCCGTGGAACTCGACATGGAAGAGGTGTATTTTTTCCGCTTCAACCCGCCGACTGGATTCGGGTTGCAGCAGATTTACAGCGACGACTTTTCAATCGACGCCGCCTACACCGTCCGCGACAACGACACCATTGTCATCCCCGAAGGCTATCACCCGGCGGTCAACGCGCCCGGCTACACGATGTATTTCCTGTGGATCATGACGGGCGATTCACGCGGTTTCAAACGCGTCAACGACCCGGTCCACGAAGCTGCCCTGAAGTAGCCAGTTCCCTCCAACTCGTGCGTCCCTCCTGTATCCAGGCATCAAACAAATGACTCTGCTCGGCATAGATATCGGCACCAGCGGCTGCAAGATCACCGCCATGGATGTTGACGGCCATATCCTCGACGAAGGGTTTTCCGAATACGAAACCGCCCATCCCCGTCCCGGCCATGCGGAGCAAAATCCCGAGGACTGGTGCTCTGCCGTTCGCGACATTCTCGCGGGCATGCGCCAACGCGGCGTTGTTGACTTTCGCACGATCACCGGCATCGCGCTCGATGGCTCCACGCACAACGCCGTGCTGCTCAACAAACGCATGGAAATTGTGCGTCCAACCATCATGTGGACCGATCTCCGGTCCGCTATCGAGGCAGAGGAACTTAACCGCAATCATGGCGATCTCATCTTCCGAACCGCCCTCCAGGTGGCCGCGCCAACCTGGACATTTCCACAGATGCTATGGTTGCAACGCCATGAACCCGAAGTCCTCGGACGGACGGCGCACATGATGTTCGTCAAAGACTACGTGCGCTGGCGGCTCACCGGGCAGTGGTGCACCGATGTGATCGACGCCCAGGGGACGCTCTTTTTTGACATGAGCCGCCTGGACTGGTCGCCCGAGCTTTGCGCGCTGGCCGGCATCCCGGCAAAAATCCTTCCACCACTCGCCAGACCGACCGATGTTGTCGGCAAAATTACGCCAGCCGGAGCAACCGAGTTCGGATTGCCCGCCGGCGTGCCCGTCGTTTGCGGCACGTCGGATGTAGCTGTGGAAGATTACGCGGCGGGCGCACTCGAACCGGGAAGTTGCATCCTCAAGCTGGCCACCGCCGGCAACGTCAACGTAATGACTTCGCGGCCCGTGCCCGACTCCAGGACGCTGACCTACTCGCACGTCATCCCAGGCGTCTGGTTTACCGTGGCCGCCACCAACACGGCGGCACGTGCCCAACGCTGGTTTCGCGACTTGTTTTGCGGCGCCGAACAGGAAACCGCGCGTCGAGAAAACCGCAGCATTTACCAGATCATGGATGATATTGCCGCAGGTTCCAAGCCGGGGGCGGATGGTCTCTTTTTCCACCCCTACCTGCAAGGAGAACGCTCGCCCTACTGGGATCCGAAACTCCGCGCCAGCTTCGTCGGAGCCACCATGCGCCACACCAAGGCCGACTTCATGCGAGCGGTGCTGGAGGGCGTCGTCTATTCGCTTCGCGACTGTTTCCGAACCATCGAACGCCTGGAGCTTCCCGTAAACGACATCCGCCTTATCGGCGGTGGAGCGAAAAGTCCGCTCTGGCGGCAAATCATCGCTGATGTTTTTGGCCGCAAAATTTCCATTCCCAAGAACTGTGACGCCTCCTTCGGATCCGCCCTGCTCGCCGGTGTGGGCACGGGAACCTTCCGGGATGAACGCGAAGCCGTGCGCCAATGCCTGCGCGAAGCTGATCCCGTTGCGCCTGTTCCAGCCAATCAGGACCGCTATGCAAAACTTTTCCCTATGTATCAACGAATTCACGACGCACTCGAAGGCGTTTATCAGGAGATGAACTCTCTGTAGCCATATTTTTCTGTAACCACCGACGGCAATCACGCCGACGACCAACCTGTTTTTCCCGATTGCGCGGGCACACTCTGCACGCGCCGGGGCTTTGCCTTGCAAAAAACAACGCCAATCCATGATTCCACAAAAACAAGATTACCTGTTCGAAATGATTCGCAGCGAGCTGACCTGGGCCGTCGGCGAACAAAACGTGTCCACGGACGATTCCGACAAGCTCGGCCACTCCATCGACTATTACTGGGTTCCCGAGCTCTGGCATGATCGCGGGCGCCAGCCCCGCTGTCCGGATGTCATCGTCACGCCCGAAACGACCGAAGCCGTGGCCAAGGTCCTGAAAATCGCCAACACCTACAAAATCCCCGTCACCCCGTGGGGCGGCGGCTCGGGCTCGCAGGGAGGCGCGTTGCCCGTTTATGGCGGCATCAGCCTGGACACCAAGAAGCTCAATCGCATCATAGAAGTGGATACACAGTCCCTGACCATCACGGCTGAGGCAGGCTGCAATATGCAGCAGCTTGAGTGGACGACGGAAAAGGCCGGTTTCTCCACCATGCACCTGCCCGCCTCCATTGGCTGCGCCACCCTGGGCGGATTCCTGGCGCATCGCGGCACGGGCGTGCTTTCCACGAAATATGGAAAAATCGAGGACATGGTCATGTCGGTCGAAGTTGTCACCCCCGGGGGAGAAATCATCAACACGTTGCCCGTCCCACGCCACGCTTCCGGCCCCGACCTCACCCAGCTTTTTCTCGGCAGCGAAGGCACACTCGGCGTGATGACCCGCGCCACGCTCAAGATTCATCCCATCCCGGAGAGCCGGAAGTTCCATGCGTTTCTCTTCAAGGACATGCACGCGGCGATGATGGCCGGAGCCGAGATCATGACCAGCCGCCTGCGTCCCTGCGTCATCCGCCTCTACGACAATCCGGAAACGGCGAAGGTCATCAAGAAGGTGCTCGGCATCGACCGCGAGGGTTCCTATCTCGTCTTCGGATTCGACGGACCGGAGGACATGGTGGACCTGGAGATGGCTAAGGCTTGCGCCATCTGCCGTAAACAGAATCCCGAAGACCTCGGCACCGAGGCTGGCGAAAACTGGTGGGAAAACCGCTACAAGTTTTTCTATCCGCCCTACATGTTCCAGATGCCCCAAGCCTTCGGCACGCTCGATACCGTGGCGACCTTCGCCAACATCGAAAAGGTTTACTGGGCGATGAAAAACGTGGTGAAGGACCACTTCCCGCAGGCGACCTATATCGGACACTTTTCCCATTGGTATGAATGGGGTTGCATGCTCTACGGGCGCTTCATTCTCGAAAAGCCGCCGCAGGATCCAAACGAAGCAGTGGCCCTCTACAACAAAATATGGGACATGTGCATCCGTGCCGCCATCGCCAATGGCGGCGTCATCAACGAGCACCACGGCGTCGGCCTGAAACTTGGCCGCATGATGCCCGACCTCTACGGCCCGGCCTTCGATGTGCTCAAGCGCATCAAGACCGCCCTTGATCCGCTCGGCATCATGAACCCGGCCAAAATGGGATTCGGCATCTGAACCGGTCCGAATCCACCTCCGGATATCACCTGAAACAATCATGAACATCGACACTCATCTCGACGTAATCAAGGCCTGCCGCTTCTGCTTCATGTGCCGGCACCTGGCCACCACCGCCAACGTAACCTTTCGCGAGGCCGACATCCCGCGCGGCATCGCGCTGCTCCTCGACCGCGTCCGCATGAATCCGACCATGCTGGGTAATCCCGACTTTATCCGAACACTCTACGACAACACGCTCAGCGCCGCCTGCCGCAAGCATTGCGTCAGCCACTACGACGAAGCCGGACTGGTGCTCGCCGCCCGTCGCGACATCGTGGAACAAAACCTCGCGCCCGCTGAAATCCGCTCGCTCGCCGACGAGATTTCCGCCGCCTTTTCTCCGAAGCTGGCCGGCGGGGGCGGACGCCTGCTTTACCTTCGCGTTTCCTCGGAAAAAGACGAGGACGCTCCCGTTGCCGCGGCGTTCGCAACCATCGCCGCCAAGGCAGGCATCGACAAACCCGGCGTGTTGCGGACCAACGACACCGGCAAGGCGCTGTCTGTATTGGGATTTTCAAAACAGGCGGCGGCGCTCGCCACGCGCCTCGCAGCGCTCGTGACGGAATCCGGCTGCGACACCCTTGTCGTTTCCTGTCCGGCTGCATTTGACGCATTGAAAAACGACTACACGGCATGGAGCGTGCCATGGCCGAAAGCTCTTCGCATCCTTCATGCTTCCGTCTGGTTGGCGGAGCTTGCGGAGAAAAAGACGCTGACGCCACGCGCCGATGCCACCGCCGCGCCATCGTGCGCCTACATCGACAGCGATTATCTGCGCAATTACAACGGCATCGACCAAGCCCCGCGCGACCTGCTTCGCGCCTTCGGCTATGCGTCCAAGCCATTTGGCACCAATTCCGAAGAATCCTTCGCGCTGGGTGAAGGCGCGGTGGTCTTCGACCGCATCCGCTCAAATATCACGCGGCTTCTCCGGAAACGCCTAGAAGCGCACATGGACTCGCCGGGGGACGTTATCATCACCGCCAGTCCCTACACCCGCCGAGTCCTTGCCGATGCAACGGATGGCCGGGCCATTCCCGTGTTGTCGATTGAGGAAGCAATCGCCGCACGCATCTGACCATCGCCCCCCTCCCTCTCTTCGATTCCCGACAACCCAACCAATTCCATGCCACTCGTCACATTTGACAAAATCCTCCCGCAGGCGCGGGCCGAGGGCCGCTCGGTTTGCGCCTTCAACATCGTTAACTGCGAGACCGCCAAGGCCGCAATTTCCGCCGCCGAGCAGACCGGCCGCCCGGTCATCCTGCAAATGTATCGCCGCCTGTTCGAGAGCGACCGCGCCCGCTATGTCGCCGCCCTCGTGCGCGACATGGCCGCGCATACGGACGCACTCGTGGCCCTGCATCTCGATCATGGCGCGACGCTCGACCAGGTCAGGATGGCGGCCGACTACGGATTCTCCGCCGCCATGTTTGACGGTTCCACCCTGCCGCTGGAGGAAAACATCCGACAGACGCGCCTCGCCGCCGAGATCGCCCACCGGGCGGGCATTTCGCTGGAAGGCGAAATTGGCCATGTCCCTTACAACCAAGACGACGCCATCCCGTTTCCGACGCCAGAGGAAGTCGTCCGTTTCGCCCGGGAGACCGGCGTGGATGCTCTCGCCGTCGCGGTCGGCACCACGCACGGTTTTTACAAAAAAACGCCGCAAATTCGTCTCGATCTCGCGCGTGCCGTGAGCGAAGCGGTCAAAATCCCGCTCGTCCTGCACGGAGGTTCCGATACACCCGAAGACAAGGTGAAGGCCCTTGTCGCGTGCGGATTCGCCAAGATCAATATCGCG
This sequence comes from Opitutaceae bacterium TAV5, assembly GCA_000242935.3. Classification (NCBI taxonomy): domain Bacteria; kingdom Pseudomonadati; phylum Verrucomicrobiota; class Opitutia; order Opitutales; family Opitutaceae; species Opitutaceae bacterium TAV5. The sequence goes on along the minus strand of CP007053.1, from coordinate 5,499,561 downwards.
ACGGAATTCTTCGCCGCCTTCCTCGCGGAAGTGCGCCGCCAGAGCGACGCGTTGGCGGGCGGCTTCAAGCCGCTCGACCTGTTCCTTGCGCCTGTCGTCGATGCCATGACCAATCTTGCGGTTACCAAGATTCGCATGGTGAGCTAAAGGCGCGGGCAACCGCACCGAAAAACTACGCAGTCAGAAACGCATGAGCATTTCTCCATTCAAGTTCGAAACCAACCGCGTGCGCCGTCTCTATCACGGCGGCAACGGCATCGACCGCATGCGCGGCAAACCCGATGCCGGCGACGGACGCTATCCGGAAGACTGGATAGCCTCCTGCATCGACGCGAACGCCCGCGAATACGTTGCCCCCAACCATGGCGTGAGCACCTGCATCGTCAACGGCAGGGAACGCCTGTTCCCGGAGATCCTCGCGGAGCATGCCGCAGCCTTGCTCGGTCCGGAACATATCCGCCGGCACGGCGTCAACCCCGGCGTGCTCTGCAAGCTGCTCGATTCCGCCGTCCTGCTGCCCATGCAGGTGCATCCGACCAACGAATCCGCCCGTTTGTATTTTAATTCAAATTACGGAAAGTGCGAGGCATGGATTGTTCTCTCCACTCGAATGATCAACGGGGAAAATCCATATCTTCTGCTGGGGTTTAGTGAGTCCCTCGACATGGCTGTGTTTCGAGAAGAATGCCAGGCGGGTGAATTCAAAACAGCGCTTGGCATGTTGCACCGATTCGAGGTCTACCCCGGAGACGTGTTTCTCGTTCACGGAGGCATGCCGCATGCCATTGGCCCCGGCATTACGATGGTCGAGGTCATGGAGCCAACTGACCTGATGATCATTCCCGAGAAAAACTGCTTTGGCGTAACCCTGCCCGACGAAAAGCGTTTTGGTGGACTCGATTTCGAGACCGCCATGCGAATTTTCGACAACACGATTCGTTCCAGGGAGACCACACTGGCACGCTCCTGTCCGAAGCCTGAACTGCTGGAAGAAAACGTATCCGGTTCTCTTTGGCAGATCATCGCACGTGAACGCGAAAAATTTTTTGGAGCACAGCGCCTGCATCTTCATGGTAACTGGTTCTTGAACCTTGATCCCGAAAAAACGGGCGCGCGCACCTTCCGGATCGGAGTCGTCGTCAAGGGCAAGGCAACGCTCCAAAGCGGCGAGACGCGATTTTACCTCACCGCCGGTGAAAGTTTTTTCCTGCCATGGGAAACGGATGAATGCACGCTTTCGGGCGATGCCGAAATCATCGTCATTCTCCCTCCACTGTAACAATATGAACCTTCCCCTGTTCAACCTTTCGCGCGGAAAATGTGCTTCGTTGCCACGGCTTTCCGGTAGGCGAAAGTTGCCTTGATGGCAGCCAACAGAAGTTCTCCGTCAAATTCAAAACAGCGAGCCAGAAACCATAGATCTAAAAAGTCCTTCACCCGCCAGCACACACTCGACCTTGCCCTGGAAAAGGCACGCAGTCGTTTCGCCCGCAAACACGATGTCTCCACCGCCTGCTCCGAAGTGGTTTTCAATGTGCAGACGCCACAAGCGGAACCCCTTCTCTGCGTGGCCGATTACATGAGTTGGGCGATGCAACGTGTTTTCGAACGCGGGGAATGCCGCTACTACGATTTCATCCGGGAGCGTATCGAACTGGTCGTGGACCTGTATGACTACGATAACCACGCCGGGAACATGAATTTCTACACGCCGACCCACCCGCTGAGAGCCAAAAATAAATTGAGCCCGCCAACGCCCTGAGAAGGATACCCTTCGACGGCATGGAGCCGACTTTCAAGCGTGGCAGGCTAGCCCAAACCAAAACGAATTTTCCCGTTCAGGAAAGGCCCATCCGCCTTTCGAAAGGATTTGCCTGAGGCAGTATGATGGCAGCCACAATCTTGTGTTGCAGGTAACGTTCCACGGTGGCGCGCATGGGGCGTGCGCCGAGGCTCTTGTGGTAGCCTTCGCGGAGGATGGTTTCGATGTCGGCTTCGTCGATGGCGATGTCGTGGCCGAGAGCACGGAGGCGAGCTTGTTCACGGGCGATCATGTTTTGGCAGATTTCGCGCTGCACGTCGTAAGAGAGGCGATTGAAGACGAGTTTTTCGGTGATGCGTCCGACGAGTTCTGGACGGAGCTGCTGGCCGACACGGGCGAGCACGGTGCGCCGGATCGATGCGAAGGGGGCGGACTGCATGCGCATGGTTTCGGACGCGCCGATGTTGCTCGTGAAGACGACATAGAATGCGGAGAGGCTTTTGCGTTCACCTGTGGCAAGGGTGATGGAAGCGTCGTCGAGGATTTGCAGGAACAGGTCGAGAACGAGCGGGTGGGCTTTTTCGATTTCATCGAAGAGCAACGTGCCGCGTTGAAGGCTGTGAAGGGCGCGACCGAGAAGGCCGGTTTCGTCGGGCGCGCCGCCGATGAGTTTATCGACGGAGCTTTGGAGTTGGTATTCCGACATGTCGAAGCGGATGGGCTTCGCGGCAGGTTCGCCGGGGTTGTCTGGAGAGGGAAACAGGTAGGTGGTGAATACGTTGGTCAGTTCGGTTTTTCCGACGCCGGTCGGACCGGCGAGCAGGAGCGACGCACGCGGACGGTACGGGTTGGCGAGACCGAGTTCGCCTCGACGTAGCACAGAGCAAATCGGATCGATAACATGATCCTGCCCGCGAATGTGTTCGCGTAGATGCTCAGGGAGGCGGCGGAGGCGGTCCAGAAGCCGGGGATCAGGTGTGGGCATGGGTATCGTGCGATTGGAGGTTTGGTCTCGTAGTGGTTTATCGATACCAGACCGGCTCGCGTCCATCGGTGCCAAGAGGCGGGATTTTGGCGCGGCGGAATCCGGATTCACAGTGTTGCACGATGGCTTCGAATTTTCGCAGTCGGCGCAATTCGTGCGGCTCGACAAAATACTTGTCCTCGTCGGTCCATGACGTGGTGCGTTTGCCGGCGGAGTAGCCTTCGGTGCGTTTTTTGGCTTTTCGTTTGCCGAGGGTGTCGGCGGCGATCTTGGCGGAATCTTCGTCGGCGGCGGAGAAGGTGATGCGGTTGGCCATGTTGGCGATGAAGACTTTCGCCTTCTGTTCGTCGCCCATCGGAGGAATCAGCGAGGTGTAGGATTGCGTGGCGGCTACAACGGTGGCGCGGGCTTCGCGGATGACATCCACGACGTTGTAGTCGCTCATGCCATCCTCGCTGGCGGTAACGATTTTTTGCGCTTCGTCGGCCCAGAAGATGAGGAGGTTGTCGCGGGTGCGCTGTGCGGCGGGACGGTCGAAACGGCGCAGAGCGTGCGAGTAGAACGTGAGCTTGAGGAGAGTGTTGATGGTGCGACGCTCGACATGGAAGCGTTGCGGAAGGGCCACGCAGACAACTTTGCCATGGTCGATGGTGTCGAAGTTGAAGCTGGATTTGGGCGGACAGAAAACGGCGGCGATATCGGGATCGGTAAAAACCTGGAGGTAGTTGGCGATGGTGGTTTTCACGCCGCCGAGTTGTTGGGGAGGCTGCGAGGCGAGCGCGCTCTGGTAGTGCTCGACCAGCGAGGCAGCCTCGTCGGATTCGGACGATTTGCGGGCGGCGATCATCGTCATGATTTCTTCGAGGAGCAGGTCGGAGGTCAGGAATTCGTAGGCGTTCTGGAGAGTGACCGGAAGCTGCACGGCGTTGAGAACGCGAAAGGCAAACTCCATCTGCACCTGCGCCTGCATCCTGAAAAAACTCTGTTCGTTGCGCTGACCGAGGGCGGAGGCGACATCGCAAACAATCTTGGCCTTGGCCGACCAGGGGAGATGCGGATTGTCGAGAAAATTGAAGGTGTGCGCCGGTCGCCAGTCGGGCGGCGCGTCGGACGGGCGAACTTGCAGGAGGATCAGGTCGTCCTCGCGTCCGAGGTGGCGGAACATCCCGCGCAGGGTTTCCCAATAGACGCCTTTGTCATCGACGTAGACGCCGCCCCACGTCGGGCAGTTTTTCGATACTTGCCAGAGCATGGTGTTGATGGCGGCGGCGGTCTTGCCGCTCCCGGTCTGACCGGTGATGAGCCAGCCCCGGCAAAAGTCATCCATTCGCCACGTGAGACCGGCAAGGCGGAGCACGACGGGAGCGGACGGGTGGCGCAGAGGGTGGCGGAATGCGAGCAACAGTTCCCATGCCGCTACTCCGCCGAACATCATCAGCAGCAGGGGCGAGCTTCGGGTGAGAAACGCGAAGCACGCAGAGCAGGCGGCGAGGAGAAGATGAAGCGACATGACGGAACCACCGCCCTACCCTACCGCGAGAGGTGACCCTCGACATGGGCAGAATCACCAAATACCGGGACAATCTCACCGGATGGGCATCGGGCGATGCGCACCTCGTTCCTGCATTACCCGCCAGCGGCTTTTGCTCCGGATTCGGTCCGGCCTTTGATCGCCATCTGGCGGATGGAGGGTTCGGAGGAGGGAGTATCCAGTGTGAAACGTTCCGGGAGTTCGCAAAGGTGTTCCAGCCGCATGGCCGCGATGTCGGCCATGAGCGGGAGAAGGTGGCGACCAGTCACCTCGACTTCGTGGTCGGCAAACAGAAACAGAATCCGTTCGCTGTCTTCACCGATGGAATGGTGGGCGCTCAAAAAGTGAAACCACGGCAGGACCCAGACGCCGGCATTCCATGTTTTGAAGGTGATCGTGGAGGTCTGGTTGGAGATCGAAAATGCCGGACGCGACGCAGGGGCGGCAACGGTGGTGGCGTTGCCGGCCTGCTCAATGCGACGCTGCGCAAGGGATGCTTGCAGGGTGCTCATGACCGATGGATCAGTTGATGACGTTGCGCGATGGCGGGAAGGCGCTTGGCAAGGTTGCGCCGGGTGTGGAAGAGGCGCACGCGCTCGATCCCGGCGAGCAGATGGCGGCGGTGCGTCAGGTGACGCGTTTCGGAGGTAGGCGCGATGTCGAGAGCGAGTTCACGGTCTCCGCAGCGCTGGATGTGTTCGCGAAGGGCGGCTTTGTCCGGCGTGAAGATGACGACCTTGCGACGCGCGCGGGAGATGGCGACATACCACTGGTTGCTGTTGGTCGCGGCCCGGCAGGCGGAATCGGAAAGGAGCACCGTATCGACGGTCTTGCCCTGCGACGCGTAGGACGTGACGGCGTAGGCGCGTGTGAAAACACGCTGGGCGGCGGTAAGCGTTTTGATCGTGCCGGAGGAATCTGTGGCCGAGAGCGAACCGTCGCGGTGGAGTTTCCGGACGGTGACAAGATCGCCGTTGTTGAAAACGTGTCCTTCGCGGGAGCGCCCGTTGAGTTTGACCTGGAGACGGTCGCCGGGGGCGACTTCGAGAGTCGAGGCGGCGGCGATGGCAATGCGGTCGGCGTAACGGAACGACATCGCGGAATGGCGTCCGTTTTTGAGGAGCGTGAGCCTGCGTTCGTTTACGTCGGTAATTTCACAAACGTCGCCACGCTGGAAGCGACCGTAGCGTTTGAGGAACACCGCATGGTGTCCGGCCTGATAAAAACGCGGATCCCGTTTTTGGGCTTCATCCCAGTTGAGCGGTTGAAAGGATGTGATCGACCGACCGGGGGACAGGTGACCAGTGGCGATGAGTTGGTTGCGGATGGCTTCATTCGCGCGGTGAACTTCCACCCAAGTTTGGGCAACGGCGAGAGGGCGTTCACCGCGTTCGAGTGCGGCGCAAAACTCCTCGGCCAGCGCGGCGTGACGATCATCGGCGGCGGACTCGTAAACGCAGCCCAAGCGGTTCAGACGGTCGAAGGAATCGGCTACATCGCCGGCCGCGGCGGCTTTGACGGCGGCGCGATAACCGCGGATGAATTTTCGCTCGTCGATGCTGCGGGCACGCCTGGGGTCCTGACGGCGGATGGATCGAATCTCGGCGGCACGGAGACCGGCATAGGTTTCGATGGAGCGGAGCGCGTCCGAGGCCGTCACCGCTCCTTGCTGGCGGGTGTCGCCGGAGAGAATCAGGCGACCACGCTGTGCCTGGACGAGTTTGACGAGCGCATGCAATTCGCGTCCGCCGACCTGCCCGGCCTCGTCCAGGAGCACGACGGCGTGTGGAGGGAGGGCTTTTGTCGCGAGGACTTGGGCGAGCGTTTGCGCAGCAAGCCCATCTTGCTGGAGATCGTGAACCTGCTGGCGTTGCGGTGCGAGAACGACGACCGGATGGCTGGCGGCGGACAGGCCGCGCTCGACTTCCTTCAGCGCGAAACTTTTGCCCGTGCCCGCCCCGCCGCGAAACAGAGTGATGAAGTCGCGGCTCGCGAAAATTCGATTCACGGCGTTGCGTTGCTCCGGGGAGAGCGACGGGGAGGGTTTCGGGGTGTTGACGAAAGGTTCGTGTGCGAGGCGTCCTTCTTTGGCAGCAAGAACGACATCGAGTTCGCAGCGGAGCAGGCCGCGCGTCGTGAGCTTGCGTGTGCCATCTTCGCGGACATAGTCGGCGGTCTCGACGGCGTGCGTGAGGGAGACGAGATCGAAGTTTTCGCCGCGTCCGCGAGCCAGAGCGGCAGACCAGAGTTCATAATCATGCACGACGGCGCGGCGCTCGAAAAGATGTTCGTCCGCCCACGCGACGATGTCGGGCAGATCGCAAGCGTGCGCTTCGTGTTTGTTGGATACGATGGAGGGAACAGGGGGCGCGATGGCGTGAGACTTTGATCCGGCGGTAGGAGCGGTTGCCCTGCGCAAGTCATCGAGAGCGGCGCATTCTTCGTCGGTAAGCTGTCGCGCCCACATCGGGCGCAGACGATCGGCGGTGGATGCCTTGATCTTTCTTTTGCGCGCATCCCGTGCGACCTGCTCGCGCAGCGTTTTTATGTTGGCAGGCCGACTTTCGGTTTCGAGACGGCACTGGGTCTCAATGTCGATTTGTTGATGCCGTTTGGAAAAACGAGCGATGAGGCTCGCGGGAACACCCCTGATTTCGAAATCGCGCGTATTGTTTTTGATTTCGTAACCGAGTGAGCGGAGTCCCTTGGCGAGTTCGTGATAGTAGTAATTCTCCACGAATTTCTGGGCGCGATACATGCCAGACGCATGGAGAGCCTTCCATCTGTTTTCGACCGGATCGAAGGTCGCGTTGAATGCAATGCAGTGGGTATGAAGATGCGGATCGAGTTCACGACTGGTATCATGCCGGAATGTGGCGACGACCAGATTGCCGGTGACGCGGTCGTCGTGTTTCCCGGATTTGCGAACGCGAGCCTCTGCGAATTTTTCTAGTTCCGTGACGGCCCGACGAACGGCCTCGTTGTGGAGTTCGACGATTCGGGGATCCTGATAAAGGGCGACCACCGAAACGCTTTTCGGCGGACTGATCGTGAAGTCGTAAAAGACGCGGCGGTTTGACGCGACGGACGCGCCGTCATGCCGAACGGTGTTCCGCCGCTGGGTCATGCGGCGACCGGTTACGGGATTCAAACCGTCGCACAATGCGAGGAACGCATCTTCGCTCACCGTGCCTTTCAGTCCGAGTTTTTCGGCACCGAGGCCGAGCCATTCACCTACGATAGTCTGCCCTTCCGCGTAGTAATCGCCCACGCTCAGATGCTCGCGAAAATACTCGCGCGCGTTCCGCAGACTCAACTGTGCCTTCGGACTCAGCATGGCAAAACGACCGACTTCGCGGTGTTGAAACGTGAAACGCAGCCCGCGTTTCTTGTCTGCCAGACGCCCTTCTCCTTACCTGAATCGGTAACGTTTGAACGGTCCTTTTTCATGCGAAAAAGAGGACGCAGCAGGAGCGCTTTTCTCAAGGCAATGTGCCTCTGGAAATCAGGGTGTTGTGCAACGCAAAATCCCCGGATTGGGGCACACAACACGTAGTCGAAAGGCCGACTACGTCAGAATGCTCATGCCCATCTTGCGAAGGTCCGCCGCGCTGCGCTGGATTCGGCGAACCCTCGCAGTGGGGTTTCCGATACGGCATGCGCGAAGACTTGGGCGCGCGCCACGTTGCGATGCTCCTGCGACGCTTCTCACGCGTCGCGTCCCAAGACTTCGCGTGGGAGCCGGGGAGAATGGCAACGGCAGTGTGGACGATGACGGAGGGCGGACGTGCCGTGATGAACTTCAGGGGCCGCCGATCAAGGTTTCCGCATTATACCACGCCGGCAAGGTCGTGCTCGTTCCTCGCCTCCACCACGGCAGGCCCTCCGCACCGGGCTCCGGGCCTGCCTTTGCCTTGGCGTGCTGCGCGGTGGCGAGATCGGCAGACCGATGAAGACCCGGCACGGTGCCGGAAAACGGATGCTGCACGACCTCGTTTACGACAATGCAGACGCATCAATCCAACACCGAACGCCCCAGCCGCAAAACCCGGAAAGAGACCGAACGAGACGAAGCCATCGCATGGCTGCGTGGAAGACTGCAAAAAGGCATGACGATCTACACCGTGCTCCGCCATGTGAGCCCGTCCGGCATGTCCCGCCAGGTCGACCTCTACTGCATCATGGACAACTGCCCGCTACGCATCACCTGGAGCGCCGCGAGAGCCTTGGGTTGGACCTACAACAAGAAATGGGAAAGCCTCCACGTAGACGGTTGCGGCATGGACGCCGGTCACGCGGCAGTCTACCACCTCAGCAGAGTCCTCCTCGGCGACGGCTACGCGCTCAAGCAGACTTGGATGTGAGGGTGAGCGACAAGGGGAAATGGTTTAATTGTTCTTTCTTTATTGAAAAATAACTATTTTTCAATAAAGAAATTACAAATTTATTATTATTTTTGATTAAAAATCAGATAAAATGATAACGGATTTTGGTAATTCAACAAAACCAAATGAACCTTTCTCCGGGACAAAGACAAGCCCTAGGGTAAGGAACGGGGCTTATCCCTGATGGCAGCCATCCTCGCAGCAAGTTGCGGGGAATTGAGTCGTCCAGATTAAACTGGCATAACTATCGTAATATAAGTATATAATGGAACTTATCTTTTGGATTTTCGTAATTGAAATTTGCTTGATCAGAAGTTTCAATGAGAATTCGTTTCTTTTTCTGAACATTCGCATTCTATATCTTGTATGATAACAAAATATGAATTTAGAGCAATCTCGCCCATTTATAAATATGAATAAATATACTAAGACTTTCCCTGCCCCAGGGTCACACTTTGCATTTTAATGCAAAAACCAATTGCGTCAGCGAATTCTATCCCTGCTCTCACCGAGAGCGGCCGACTCCTTGCGCGCTTATCCTCCCGATCCGCATTGGCCACGGATTTTCAAATGTTGATGCGATATTCATCGAATTTTCGGAGATCGGCCATCCGTTCAGCCGTCCTTAACGAGAACATTCTTGCCCGCTCTTCCTCCAGCGCACGAGTCAAGCTCTATCAAGAGCTCAAGGGGCGCTATATCCTTGACGAAGAGACACCGCTGTTCAGCGCATTTTTGGAAGAATGGCATTCTTTTCCAGACGAGCGCGATCGATTGTTTTTAAGCTATATTCTCTTTGCTCTCAACGACCTGACAGTCATGGTTACCTCCATCGGCTGGCTATTCCCTTTCCTCCGCCAAGCCCCCTCAGAGCTCAAGACCGGAGACCTAGTCGCGTACTTCGAACACTTGGCGCAGACTAGCTATCCCGAAATCAAAGCTTGGTCTCCATCCACCCTATGCCGTATGGCTCGCCATTATCTCGCCAGCGTGCGTGACTTCGGCTTGGCGAGTGGGGGCACGCGTAAGGTCACTGTCCGACCCGCGTTGCAACCGGCCGCGCTGCGTTTGCTCTTGAAAGCTCTCCTCATGGTCAAGGTTCCTTCGGACGAGATCATCCGTCACCAAGCGTTCAAAATTCTCGGTATCGCCCCGAGTGAAATCGTAGAAACACTAGCTGAACTTAATCGACAGAGAGTCTTGCGCTTCCGTATGCAAGCCGACGTGATTGAGCTTTTTCTCTAAGTATGGAAGACGCACTCCAAGCTATTCTCACCGCCGCCCGGCAGCCTTTTCAACAGGCCGCCGTGGTCACGGATAGCTCGTTTTTGCTGATCTACCCACCGGAACGGGAACTTGATGTCCGGAGCGCTATTCAGGATCGGTGCTACCCTGAGCTAAAGGCGACCGGCACTCCTTGCGAACAGTTCGATCTCTCCGGTTTTCTTTTCACCTGCTTCACTGCTGAAGAGTTGGCCGAACAAGCGGAGGATGAATTTCGCAACTACCGCCTAACCCGCCAAGGTTTGGCCGCCCGTGCCGAACGCCTGCTCATCGCACGTCTCACGGAATATTCCGAACGCCATCCCGGGGTGAATCTTTTTGTTATCTCGACGGTATCCCTCTTCCCGCTCGTTCGGTATGGCGAGGTCTTGCGCCAATTGCGTGATCTTCGACTCCGACTCTTCATTGCCTTCCCAAGCGAGGAGCGTGGCGGCAAGCTTCACTTCATGAACGAGCCCGACGGCGGAAATTACCTCGCCTCTAAAATCACCTTCAAACTCTGAACCAACGCATGCCCGCCATCATCCGTGACCTGATCCGCCGCGACATCACCGTTAAGGTTGAAGGTGTCGTCAAAGTGTTCGACCGCTCGGCCCTCGCCACGGAACTCCGCGAATACGTTCTCACCGACAAGATCGAGGAGGAGTTGAAGCGTATCCTCGACACCTATACCTCCGTGAGTGACTCGCTCCGTCGAGGCGGCCACTCGCGCGACGTCTGCGGTATCTGGCTCTCCGGCTTTTTCGGCTCCGGCAAATCTCACTTCGCCAAGATCCTTGGCTACCTTCTTCAAAACGACGCCGTCACCACCGGCTCGACTGAAACCTGCATTGATCTTTTCGCCAAGCACCTCACCGACACATCGCGCGGTCGCGATATCCGGCTACGTCTCGCCGAGGTCGCCAAAACAACCGTCGCCCGCACCGTCGCCTTCGAAATCAAGAGCCGCCAGAGCCTGACCAACGCCAACTCCATTGGAGAAATCCTCATCGGCGAGTTCTACCGCAGCCTCGGCTACTCTGAAAACTTCGTCATCGCCCGCTTGGAGCGCCGTCTCGACCGTGCCGGCCTCCTCGGCAAACTGGAAGCCGCCTTCCAAGACAAGCACGACGTCGCTTGGCGCACGCCCGAAGGCCGCGACGATCTCGCCACCGTTCGCCGTCGTCTTTCCAAAGTTTTGCCCGCCGTCGATCCTGCCAGCTTCCCCACCGAGGACGACGCTCTCAACGGCCTCGAAGACGCCTTCCAGTATTCCAAGCTCACCGCCGAAGGCATCGCTGATGAACTCGTCGCTTGGGTGGACGAGCAAAAACCAAGCGGCGGTCGTTCCCAGCACCTCATCTTCGTCATCGACGAGATGGGCACCTTCATCGGCGACTCCAACGAGAAGATCGGCGAACTCAACAGCCTTGCCGAGATGATCGGCAACAAGGGCAAGGGCAAAGTCTGGCTCATCTGCACCAGCCAGCAGGACCTCGAAAAGGTCGTTGATCGCACCAATTTCCAGCCCGCCTTGATCGGTCGCCTCAACGCCCGTTTCGAGCTAAAGCCCCACCTCATTTCCGACGGCATCAACCGCGTCATCGCCGAGCGCATTCTCAAAAAACACCCCTCGCGCGAGTCCGACCTCCAGGCACTCTATCAGCCCAGTCAGGGCCTTCTTGCCCAGCTCGCCGACCTGAAATCCACCCGGAATCTCGGCACGCTCTCCGAGCGTGCCTTCATCGACGCCTACCCATTCCTCCCGCACCAGATTCAGCTCGCCCAGGACATCGGCGAAGCGCTCTCCGGTTTCCGTATTTCGGGCGGCGTTCGTTCCATGATCTCGGTCATCATGGAAGCCCTGCAAAAACTCGCCCCGCTCCCCGTCGGGCGTCTCGCCACCTTCGACCAGGTTTTCGACGCTCTCGGCAACGACCTCCTTTCCCAGGAATACCTCGGCGCATCCGGCGTCAAATCCATCACCGATGCCGATAGCCGCATCACCGCGCCCACTTCGCTGCCGCCGTCCCGCGTCATCAAGGTTCTCTACCTCATCCAACGCGTCACCCACGTTCCCCGCACTGCGGAGAACATTGCAAAGCTCCTCACCGAAAGCATCACGTTCGACCTGCCCGCCCTCCGCACTCAGGTCGAGCAGACCCTCACCGCGCTGCAGCAGGCCGGCTATGTCGCCCGCGACGAATCCTCCGGCGAGTGGAAATTCCTCAACGAGAAAGAACGCACCGTAGAGCAGGCCATCCAGGATATGATCCGGCCCGGCTCCTCAAGGAGCATCACCACCACCGCGATTCGCCAGCAATCCATCGAACTCATCAAGGGTGGCGTCATCGCGAAGCGAAACCTCGACAATTACGCCGTCACCTACGGCATCACCAAGACCGCCTTTTTCTATGCCGTCGCGCTCGACGGCGAGGCCGTGGACACTGGCCCCGAGATCGAAGTCGCCTTCGTCAGCCCCCTCGCACCGGGTCGCAAGCAGGCCATCGAAGACCTCAAACGCGAAAATCAGGTCGCCGGCCCTAAGAGCCGCAAACTCTGGTGCGTCGCTGCACTCCCCGAAAACCTCGAAGCACGCCTCAAACGCTACCAGGCCCTCCTCAACGTTACCGGCGACAAACGCTTCACCGACGATCCATCCAAGGACACCGCCGACGCCCTCGCCGAAAAACGCAAAGAGCGCGACGACCTCCAAAAAACCCTCACTCGCGACCTCCACGCCACCTTCAGCTCCGGCACGCTCTACTATGGTGGCAAGGAAGTCGCCCTCGACGGCACCTCGTCCTTCTCCGCCGAGTTGCCCAAGGCCGTCGCCCAACAGCTCCCCAACCTCTTTCCCCGCTTCGCCATCGCCGACAAGCCGGTGGACTTCACCAAACAGCTCAAAGCCCTGCTCAACCCCTCCCAGGCCGCCCTCCATCAGGTTGCGCCCGACCTGCACCTCTTCGACACCCAGGGCAGCCTCAACAAGGAATCCGCCCTCGTCGCCACCGTCCTCGAAGTCATCAAGGACCTCGAAGCCGACGGCATCGACGCCGCCGGCGCTCGCCTCCTCGAAGACCGGGACGCCAAAGGATTCAAGGGCTTCACCCGCACGCCCTTTGGCTGGCCCTCGGAAACCCTCCGCCTCGTCCTCGCCGCCTGCTTCCGCGTCGGCACGCTCTTTATCGAACGCGCCACCGCCGCCGGCACCACGCCGCTCTACGATTACAAGGAGGCCTTCGACGACTTCACCAAGATCAGGACCTTCGAGCGCACGATCTTCCGCCTCGCCGAGGCCTCCCTCTCGGTCGAGCAACTCAAGTCCGCCAGCAAGGAACTCATCTCCCTCGGCGTCACCGGCACGCCCGAGTCCGGCAACGCCCTTGCCGCCGCCATCCGCGGCCTCGGCGAAAAACTCATTGAGGGCGTGCGCGATGCCGCTCTCCGCGCCGAGGCCGGCCTCCCCATCGGCGACGCCATCCTGGGCGGGGAAAAGACGCTGCAATCGCCCGCCACGCTCAAAGACCCCACCAAGGCCGTCCTCGCCTTCCTTAAAGTCTCCGCCGAGTGGCGCGCCCTTAAGCAGGGCCTCGACGAGCTCAAAGCCTTCCTCGATGCCAACCGGCACAAGGACTTCGAGACCACGCAAAAACTCGTCGCCGTCATCACCGACCACCCGCTGCCCGCCGACGCAGCCGACAAAGCCGCCCTCGATCAATCCCTCGCCGATCTCGCCGCCATCACCACGGCCAAGACCGTCGTCTCCCGCTGGGCCGACTACCGCGCCGCCCGCGACCAGGTCACCACCGTTTACGGGGCCGCCTACCACTCCGCCTACGGCGATCTCCGCAAGCGGGCCACCGAGGCGGCCGACACCGTCCGCTCCGGCTCCGCCTACGCCGCCGCGCCCGCCGATAAACGCGACGCCGTGGTCGCCGCCACCTTCGACTCCGGCGGCAGTTGCCACTTCCCCGAGATAGACGTGGCCACGCTTCCGGCCCTGCTCGCCGCCACCGCCAAGGCCAGCCTCTCCTCCCTCGCCAACGCCGCCAAGGCCCTCCCGGCTCACCGCGCCGAGGTCGAGGCCGCGCTCCGCGCCCTCAAGTCGCCGCCCCCGGCTCTCAAGCCCGACCAAAAAACCTACACCTGGCATCCCGCCACCGACCTTACCGGTCGCCGCTTCACTACCGAGGCCGACGTGGACTCCGTCCTCTCTGAAATCGGCGACTCTCTCAAGAAACGCATCCGCGAGGGTTATAGCATTGATATCGTATAATCATGCCTAGATCGGCCAAAATAGATTTCAGTGAGGATATAGCAAGAGCTCGGGCGATCCTTGAGCACTCTAAAACAGTCCCAGATCGACTACTAAAGGAAGATCTGCGGCGTTCAGCTTGGATGTTTTCAGTCGGGGCGCTGGACGCTTATTTTTGCGACGCCTTCGCTGATTTAATCGCTAAGGTGCTGAATTGTAAACGCGAGGAATCAGGAGTTGATATCCCTGATAACCTAGAGAATTTGAAGATCCCGGTAATCGCAGTAATTTCGAGTGACCCATCTGATGGCTGGCGTTGGCGGCTCGCGGCTCGCGAGTTAATAGAAGATGATAACGTGCTTTCTTTTAAAAAAATAAAAGAGCTATTTAACCGATTCTTCCCTGATGGCCGAAAGGTGCTTTGCAACGATCACGTAGCAGATTGGATTCTGCACAAAGACTCCCGGCGGAGACTCTTCGGAATCAGCAGGACGGAATTCAGGAAGCTTGTAGATAAGCCTCGCAATATCGCCTTGGAGAACTCGAAGAAGCAGTTAGGTGAGCGATTTGAGTCCATTTTCCAGCGGCGGCACGACTGTATTCACAATTGTGACCGGCCTAAAGTCGCAATTCAACGTGCAGGAATCGATACCGCCGAAAAAGTAGAGAAGGTTATAGATGACATTTCTTTTTTCGTTAATCGCATGGACGAAACAATTATAAAGGAATTCAAGGCATATCTTAAGGGCTTAGGGTTTAGTGCCAAATTGAGAAATAAATGGACCCAAAACCTGTAGCCCCTTCCTCCGCCGGCCCGTCGCTCTCCGACCAGCACAAGGACTCTGTCCGCCGCTGGATCGGTCAGCTCCGCGCTTCGCTCCAAGATGACTTCGACGCCGCCTTGCAGCGTTACGGGTTCCGCCGCGATGGTCGCCACACCGCCGAATCCGATCTCGCGCTCCCCATGTCGGAGCTGCCGGTGCGGCGCGCCCTCGCCGCGCTCATCGAGCACGACACCAAGGCCGAGGGCACGCCCCAGCGCGGCTTCGATGCCGTCGTCCGCGAGCTCACCTACACCCTCGTCAACCGCCTCGTCGGCCTGAAGGTCATGGAGGCGCGTAATCTCCTCCGCCTCCGTCCGCCTGACGCACCCGCCGACGCCGCGCCCGAGCCCACCGAGGTGCTTACTCCCCAGCCGGGACAGGAGCGCTCCCGCTTCCTCCGCGATTTTCGTGCCGCCGGCGGTAGCCGCTACAAATACGAGGACGACGCCGAGGAGGCCCTGCTCCGCGACGGACTCACCGCCGCCTTCACCCAGCTCCATGCCGACCTCGGCCCCCTTTTCGCGCCAGACCACGACTACGCCTGCCTCTGGCCCAGCTACGCCGCCCTCAGCAACGCCCTCCGCCTCATCAACGACGGCCTGCCCCCCACCGCCTACCAGGCCCCCGACTTCCTCGGCTGGGTTTATCAGTTTTTCAACGTTGGCGAAAAAGACCGCGTCCGCGCCGAGAACAAGGGCACGCCCCGCAGCCCCTACGAACTCTCTGTCATCAACCAGTTTTACACCCCATCCTGGGTTGTAAAGGTTCTGGTCGATAACACCCTCGGCCGCCTCTGGGTGCAGATGCACCCGGACACCGCGCTTCTCCCCAAAACACCGCCACCGCTCCCCAGTGAGCGTCCGGCAGGCATGCCGCCCGTCGCCGATTACCTCGTTCCTCGCACCGGCGAAAAGATCCGCTTCCGCCGCGTCGAAGCCGATGGCTCCGTCTCGCCCTTCAAGCGGGTTCGCGACATCCGCTTTCTCGATCCCGCCTGCGGCACGCTCCACTTCGGTCAATACGCCTTCGGCCTCTTTTACCGGATGTATGAGGAAGAGATCACCCATGTCGGCCAACCCGGCTGGCCCGCCGAACCCTCCGTCGCGGACAAGCGTGACATCCCCGCCGCCATCCTGGAGCACAACCTCTGCGGCATAGACATCGACCCGCGCGCCATCCAGATCGCCACGCTCTCCCTCCTTTTCACCGCCAAGGAGGCCGCCCAGCGCGCCCGTTTCGATCCATCCACGATGACCGCCCGCCCGCGCAACGTCGTCCTCGCTCAAGCCGTGCAGGTGGACGCCGAACAACTGCGCGCCTTGGTTGATCGCGTCGGTGTCTCCCTCGGTTCACCCGAGCTTCGTCAGAAACTCTTTGACGCCCTCTGGAAAAATCTCCGCTACATCGGCGAACTCGGTGGCCTTATCCGCATGGATGACGATGTGTCGTCCATTCTGGAACAATGGGTCAATGAAAAGGCCGAGCAACAGGGCCTCACCAAACTCCTCAAAACCACCGAGCGTAAAAAAGATCAGCTTCAGTTCGGCGAATTGGTTGCGGATGTCGTTCGACAAAAAGCGGAGCAACAGGAACTGAAGCGCGTCCTCCTCGAAGACGAGGCTGCCCGCATCC
Source organism: Opitutaceae bacterium TAV5 (assembly GCA_000242935.3). NCBI lineage: Bacteria > Pseudomonadati > Verrucomicrobiota > Opitutia > Opitutales > Opitutaceae > Opitutaceae bacterium TAV5. Next base: position 5,482,921 of record CP007053.1, on the reverse strand, counting down.
GTGCCGAGCTGCTTGGTGGTCTCGACCAAGTTGCCAGCCAAGTCTCCGACAACCCCCGCCAGCGCCTCTTCGCCGAAGGCACCGCCCGCGGCCTTCGTTTGCTGGAGCTACTATCGGCACCCTTCGACGTCATCGTCATGAACCCGCCCTACGGCTCGTTCACCAAGCTCGAAAACGCGGAAGACGATAGGGCATTCAAAGCCTACCGCGAATCGGCCTTCCCCAACGGCTATCAAGACATCTACGCCGCCTTCATTGAGCGCGCCACCCAGCTCATCGAGCCTGAGGGCTACATCGGTGCTCTCGTCAGCTCCACGTTCAAAACCAACAAGGGCCACGCCAAGTTCCGCACGGAAATCCTGCTGAAACGAAATCCCATCGTCTGCATGCTCGATCTCGGCTTTGGCATCCTTGATGGAGCCACCGTCGAAGCCGCCGCACTTGTCCTGAGAGGAAACCCGCTATGAGCGAATCAACCCGCATTATCTGGCGCTGGGCGGAGCGGGACTACGGCTTCCGCTTTAAGGACGGCACGGGCAAGCGCGCTGCAGAATACTATCAGGCGCCCAAGCCGGGCGAGTTCTACACCATCCCGCCGTCCCAGAGAAAATGGCATAAGGACAAGATGGACGCGCTCTGCGCACTCATCACCAAACCGACCGCGCCCTCCATCGTGGCCAACCCGTGGCACGACTACGGTAATTCGGATTTGCAGCGCATCACCGCCCACGGCGGCGACCCCTGTCTGAATGTCGCCGGCTGCCTTGACCCCGCCGAACTCATCGACCGCGAAACTCATGGCGTGAATCGCGCCAAGGCGCTCATCGCCGATCTCGCTCAGCGTGACGAACCCGTCGCCATCACCCTCGATCTTATCCGCCAGATTCACTGCGAGATGCTGGGCGATATTTATCCCTGGGCCGGCGAATGGCGCACCGTTTCGCTTCATAAGGGTGAGGGTGCCACCCGTTGGCCGTTTCCGCCTTTCGGCATGGAGCCCGTCTTGGAAGAGTTCGCCCGTGATGTCCTCAGCCAGACTCCCTTCATCTCCGCCGACGATGACAAGGTCATGGAATTTCTGGCCCGTTTCTTGGGCGACTACCTCGCGCTTCATCCCTTTCGCGAAGGCAACGGGCGAAGCGCCTTCATTATCGGAGACCTCATCCTGCTCCAAAACGGACTCGCTACTCTCGACATCTATAACCGCAAACGCGACGAGGCCCGTTATTTTGAAGCCTGCGATGCCGCCCGGCTCTGCAATTACGCGCCTTTGACCAAGCTGCTCAAAGAATGGCAGGCCGAGCGCCAAGCCATCCTGGCACAACAACTCGGAGAACAGGAATAAGCCATGGCCAAGTTTAAGCGCTACGACGTCAAAAAGCTCCTCGCGAATCCCGATCTGCGCCGACATCTGATCGTCGAGGGCACCATTGCGACACAGGCTCGTGAAGGCATTGACGTCAGCCGCGAGCAGGTGGAAAATTCCTATTACGTCGTTACCGAGGGCGAACGGGCGTCTTTCTTTGGTTTGGTTCCCTTTCGAGGTGAAACCGGTGACAACGATGGCCGACACTTGGAATTCATCCGCACCTTGGCTAACTATCGCTCGCCCGTTCGCTCCGATGTGGCGCTGCGAGACTTCGCGACGATTGATGATTCTCCGTTGGCATATGATCGCCTCGCCCTTCTCGGATCATACTTTCGCAACAATCCCAAATTAGATCCGGCATTCGCCAATGGAGTAGTAGGATTGCAAACTTCTGATGATTGGCGATTTGTGCGCTGTTGGTGGGAAGTGTGTTTAAACGGTAAGGACACCGCTTCGCGATGGGTTCCATTTGCAAAAGGCGGAGACTACAGCCGGTTTTACTCTGATGTTTATCTAGTAGTTTTTTGGGAGAATGACGGAGTGTTGTTACGAAGCCACGATGGTGCATATATTCGAAATCCAGATTTCTACTTCCGCGCCGGCCTCACTTGGCCACGCAGGACTCAACGCGGATTCAGCGTTCGTCGCCTCCCCCCCGGTTGTATCTTTGCTGATAAAGGTCCCGGTATATTCACAAAGAAAGAAGGGCAGGAATGGTATCTTCTAGGCGTCCTCAATTCTGCGCCCGCTAATGCGCTACTACGCACTCTAATCTCCTTTGGCTCTTGGGAGGTAGGCGCGGTTAAGAAGGTGCCCATACCCGATGCCGCCGTGGCCGACCGCAAGCACGTCGGGACGTCGGCCGAAACCCTGCATGACCTCAAAGCCGCTTGGGATTCCGGAAACGAAATCAGCACGCGTTTTGTTCGCCCTTGGGTAATCCAGACTTCTATCTCAAACGAAGCCCTTACTCTTTCTGCCGCCCTCGACGCCGTGCTCGAGCGCGAATGCCAGCTGGATTCCACGCTCACGCAAACCTACTCCGACCTCAACGCCGCCGTTTATCGGCTCTACGGCATTCCCGACGGCATTCGTAATGACATCGAAGCTGCGGCAGGCACACTTCCCCCTGAACTCGTCTGGCCACAGATGGAGGGCAAAGACCGCGATCAGAAACGCCGCGAGCACGTGGACCGACTGCTCACCTACTTGGTGAAACAGATCCTCGAAGAAGACGAGGACCACCTCGTCTGCCTGCAACGCGTCGCTCACGAGCCGCCGCTCATCGAACGCCTCCGTGCCAAGCTCGCCGCCTGTTTCCCCAAGCAAGACCCGTCGTCCCTCGAAACCGAGGTCGTCAACGAACTCAAAAAGAAGACCAAGGGTTACCACCGAGCCGAATCCCTCGCCGAGTGGCTCCATGACGTCTTCTTCGAGACCCACAACGCCCTCTACCAGCAGCGACCCATCCTCTGGCACCTCGCCAGCAGCCAGACCCGCGCCGAGCCCGGCTTCGCCTGCCTCGTCCACGCCCACCACTTCGACGCCGACGCTCTCGCCAAGCTCCGCAGCGTCTATGTGAAGGACCGCATCACCGTCCTCAAACGCGAAGCCGCCCAAGCCGGCAACGACGGCAAAGCCGACCTCCGCCTCGACCTTCTCGCCCTCGCCGAGGAGGTGGAAGCCTACGATGCCAAACTCGCTCACCTTCAGGAAGGCGCCCACACAGGCCCGGCTAATGGCGACCGCGACTATCGCATCCTCACCCCGTGGAAAAAGCCGGAAGACCGCCCCAAGGGCTGGAATCCCGACATAGACGACGGCATCAAAGTCAACCTCGCTTCCCTCGCTCGCACCAAGCTCCTCCGCATCAACCTAAAACTCGGCACCACAGAGAGTGACGAGTAATTTATAGAATGTCGAAGATCATCCAAGACAGCACTCTCGTCGGTCGCCAAGGCGTGGCGCTGGTTGAGATCATTGTCTCCAAGATGAAGCACGTCTGGAATCCAACGACCGTGGACTCGGGCATCGACGGGGTAATCGAATTTCGCGACCCTAAAACCGGGGCAATGAGCAACACGATTGTCCAAGTCCAAATAAAAACCGGAGATTCCTATTTTAGGGCAGAAACCGACGAAGAGTTCACCTTCTACGCCGACCCGGAGGATCTTGAACATTGGCAAGGATCGAATACACCCGTAATTCTGATCTTATGCCGGCCGGACCAAGACATCTACTGGGTAGATGTAAAGCGAGAAGATATAATAGATCGAAGCGGCAAAAAGGCCAAGATTCGATTCCTCAAATCCGCCTCACAATTCACTATCGAGTGCGAGCCTCAGCTCCGATCCTTGGCCATTACCAAGCCTTGGGGTTTCCACCTCCAGCCCAAAGCCAAGAAAGAGGTGCTGACGCTGAACTTCATGCCGGTCACTTTCCCGGTTAATCGACTCTACATCGCTGAAACCGATGCAAGAAAGCCGAGACAAGTGGTGGACGCGGTCCTTGATGCGGGAGGCAAGCGCTGGGACATAGACAACTTTGTTTTAGGTAGTGAAAAAATCTATGCCTTGGCGAACTTGCGTGATCCTATTTTCGCTGGAGCTTGCGACCAAGCGACGATAGAGTCCGTCAATCTTGCTGAGTGGCTGGATGAAGAGCCTGCGCTGGGCCGCAGCCTTTTGCACGGCATGCTGGAAAGCATCTGCTACAATCACTTTGTAATATGGCGAAAAAGGGAAGAGATTTTCTTCTTTGAACCGACAGAAAGTGGCGACCCAAAGACCTTTCGCGTAGAAGGAAAGCGTCCTAGCTATCAAACAGTTTATAAGCAATATCTATCCAAAAAGGTTCCGGACAAGGTAAGTTACCACCGGCATCAAGCATTTGGGTTCCAGTTTCAGCAATTCGATTCCAAATGGCATCTCGCCATCACGCCAACCTATGTTTTTACAAGCGATGGATGGAAAACGCATCCTTACCACGAGGAATATTTAAAGAAAATCAACGAAATCGAAGGCCCTCCCGCCATCTTCAGCCGCCTAAAACTGTGGGCGTCAGTGTTGCAGCCGATTCAGGATCTATGTGCAACGAATTATCCGCACATGGAGCTTGGCCCTCTTTTGAAATTCGAAGTGGAGCGCGGCATCGACGATAAAAGCTGGAAACCAACCGCGCCGGACGATGATGAGGATTCTGCGCCAAACGAAACCGCCGAACTGGGATTGGAGATATGAAAATTGATTTTATCGAAGAGCCTCTGCTGGAGTTTGGTTTCGACCGTCATGTGGATATTCGTTACGGAATACAGAACCTCAACCCGTTTGATTATAAGGACAACAAGCGTCCGGCTTCGATTCGAGTCGGCTTCGTAGGAACTCAGCAGTCCATGACGGGAGCGTCCGCATGGATGGAAAGCTGCCGCAGTCCCATCGCCGGCAAGGAAAGCCGGAAGACCAATCTTTTCCCTGCCTTTCCCGGCTTTAACCCGGACTCCAGCTTCCGCGCGACCTTTGTTACAGACCCGACCGTCTGGGCGGCAATCCACCCTGGAGAGTTTGAGAAGCTGAAATCAAATACTTCCTACAACGCACGGATTGCTGCAGCTGTAGAGTTGTTTGTGGAGCGAATTGGCGATTTGCGAGAAAAGCGGGTGGATGTGGTTGTTTGCGCCATGCCGCTTGAGCTAATAACGCTAATGGCGGAAACCGGCGGAAAAGACTCCACGGAAACCACCGTAAATCTGGATGATGAGGACGACGTGAAAGATACGTCCAAGCATGATTTTCACGATCTACTCAAAGCCAGGTCTATGCTGACGGGCGTTCCCATTCAGGTCATACGTCCGGGCACATGGGATGAAAAAAATAAACGAAAGGAGTTGGACGAGCAGAGCAAGGGAAGGAAACTTCAAGACCCGGCGACCAGGGCATGGAATTTCTTTACGGCACTTTATTACAAGGCGGGAGGCATCCCGTGGCGGCTCCCTCGGAGCGAGTCCGACATCAGCACATGCTACGTTGGAATCTCTTTCTATTTTTCTCTGGAAAAGGATAAGCTCCTTACGAGCATCGCGCAGGTTTTTAATGAGCGCGGGGCCGGAGTAATCGTGCGCGGAAAAAACGCTAGCCGATCCAAGACCGACTTGCAGATCCACTTGGATTACGACTCAGCAAAGGATCTATTGCTCAACGCCTTGAAACGCTATAAACGCGAGCACCATAATCTGCCGGGGCGCGTGGTTCTTCATAAGACCTCAGGCTTCGATGAAAATGAAGTGAGCGGCTTTATCGCTGCATTGAACGAGCTGGATATCGACGCCTATGACTTCATTTACATAAGCTCGTCTTTTAATCGACTCTATCGGCCCAATTACTATCCCCCTCTGCGCGGAGCCTACCTTGAATTGGATGGCACCACAGCACTTCTTTACACGCGCGGCTCGGTTCCTTTTTATGAGGAGTATCCCGGGATGTATGTGCCGAAGACGCTCATGATTAAGCACGAACGATCGTGGGCGGATTTGAAGGATGTTGCCGGAGAGATTACTGCACTCACCAAAATGAATTGGAACAACACCCAGTTCGACAATCTCAATCCCATCACGATCCGTGCGTCCCGCCAAGTCGGCTCCATCCTGAAATACACTAGGCCACAGGACCAGATTGAACACCTCTACAAATTTTTTATGTGAGTTTCGTAATATTATTGCAATTCAAGCTCAGAATAAAAATTTACCTAAAATCATGAATGAACTGCCGCTTAACTCTTTTTTTGTCGCACAATTCCGAGGCCTTCGAGATTTAAGGCTAGAAGGGCTTGGCCGCATCAACTTGCTCGTCGGTGCCAACAACGCAGGCAAGACATCGACGCTCGATGCTCTCTCCCTTTTCTGCCGCCCGCTCGACTTGGCCAACTGGAGGGAAACGGCTCGGCGTCGAGATGTTAAATCATCCCGCACCCCGGAAACGGAACCCTTTAAGTGGTTGTTTCCACAATTCGCGGCCAGCAATGATCCCGCACCACACCGCATCTGGATCGAAGGGAGCGGTGCCTATGCAGGCAGAAAGGTAATATCCACTTACGACGAGTTTGAAGAATTTGGCCAAGAGCGGCTTCCGCTGGCCGATCCAGACGACACCGAAGAAGACAGTGATCCGGATCGCGGCCTAAAGATAAGTATTCAGGCCGATTACGCCCAGCGGATCAACGGTAACCTTCTGCCGACTGCCGATGGCCAGAACACCGCAGAACTCAGAATCGTCGATAATCGTCGCAACACCTACTCCACGGCGGTAGAAGATCCTTCAATCGCATCCGCTTTTATCTCCCCACATTCCCACCGCACCACCCAAGACACCAGTTGGTATTATGGCCGTGCCATAGAGCAGGAGAAAATCAACGAGACCTTCACGGCCGACGTTCTGGAGGTGATGCAACGCATTGATAAAGATGTAAGCGAAATCAATGCCGCCCCAAAGGGCAAAACAGGGATTTCGATTTCGGTTAAACATCGGCTTACTGGGCGAACACCCATTCACGCGTTTGGTGACGGTTTCCAACGCGCTCTATTGATCGCGTCGAGTATTCCTGCGGTGCGCAACGGCGTGCTGTTGATTGATGAACTTGAGTCGACGCTGCACGTCTCGGTGTTAGATTCGGTTTTATCCGTGCTCAAGTGGGCCGCCGAAAAATACAACGTTCAGGTCTTTGCCACCACCCATAGTTTGGAGGCGGTGGACTCGGTATTAAAAGCATTCGATAACACGCCGAACGATTTATGCGCGTATCGAATAAATCGAGACAACGGAAAGGCACTCGTTACGCGTTACCCCGGTTTATTGCTGAACGACACTCGTCGGGAGATGGGTTTTGAAATTCGCTAACATGGCTCGCCGCATTTCATTTATCGCAGTCGAGGGGCAACACGACGCCGCCTTTGTCGGTGCTCTCTTGCGGGAGGCGGGATTCCGTATTGTCACGTGGAAAGAGTTGAATCCCAAGGAGCCAGATTCACAGTTTCTAGATCCTGCCGCGCGGACGTTAGTGCCTGGGGGATTCCCGCACGAAAATAATTTATTAGCACGCGTCCCCGTTCCATTCTTTTGGCAGAAAAGTGACCATGTGGTCGCACTGCGGCCTGCCGACGGTGAAACCAAGCTCATAAGTAGTATTTTGATCGCGGTTCGCTCGATCCCACCAAATCAGTTTAGCGCAATCGGTGTAATCTTGGATGCAGATAAAAAGAAGACGCCGGTGCAGCGTCTGATCGCACTCAGGAAAGCGCTCGTCGATTACATCAAGCAGGCGGGCGTTAAAAATGTTGGATTTTCACTCCCCAAGAAACTGGATGCCTATCGAATTTTCCGGGCATCCAAGTGCGGAGTGTTTGTCATGCCCGATAATCTGAATGCGGGCACCGTGGAAGACCTGTTACTCGATTGCGCTTTGATCAATTACTCCAATCTGCAATCGGAAGCCGATAAGTATCTCAAGGCGATTGACCGCTCAATCTTGAAAAGTCGCGACCTCGACGAAATCACCGCGCCCGCTGGCGAAAAGAAGGCCTTGGTCGGGATTATCGGGTCGGTGCTGAAACCGGGTAAGGCGATCCAAGTGTCTATCTCCGACAATCGCTGGGTGAACGCCACGACCAAAGCGCAGCCGCGAGTAGCCACACTTCGCACCTTCCTCCGCGACCTGCTCAACGAACCCACAGTCTAATCCGCGCCCATCCGCGTAATCCGCGGTTAAAAATTCCGTCCGCTCCATGCTCGCCTCCGCCTTTTTCGCCCAAATCCAACAACGATTCTCCCACGAGAAGCGGGCGCGGGTCTGTGTCTGGTTCGATCCGCAGGAGGAGTTCCGCCGTCTACTCCCTGTCTTCCATGCGCATCTAGCCAAGAGTGCGCCCCAGACCGTTCACCTGCTCGCTTATAATCCCAAGGCCAAACACGGCCAAATCTGGCTCAAGCATCAGGTTTGGCTCCTCAGCCAGACCGATCCCGCCGCCAAATTCGTGCTCTATCTGCCATTGCCCAAGGAGCGCTGGAACGGCCCCGACGAGCGTGGCAAACACCACCTCGAACTTTTAACCGAATACCGCATTACCGGCACCGATTGGAAAGTCGGCGGCAAGCGCCCCTCACTCTTTAGTTTTCTCAAAGCCGCCGGTGCCGCATTGCCGACCGACCAGACCGAACAGCGCAAACTCACCGATGGCGGCCCGGATTCCCCCTTGGCCAAATACGCAGCTAAGTTCGCCACCAAGGCGCCTTTATTCTGGGAAGAGAGCCTCACCGCCGAACTGGCCCAGAGTCGCCTCGTCGGCGATGTTGACCAGCAGCTCCTTGATCTCGCGGTCGAACCCGAGACCGAGTGGACGGCGTTACAAGAGAAGGGCGTCCTCGACGAATTCCTCGCCGCTCTCACCGAGCGCCTCGGCTCCGTCCCGCAGACCGACAACCCGGTTCTCTGGGTTAAATCCCTGGTAGAACGTCTGGCCCTGACCGAGGCCTTCGTTGGCTACGGTGAGCCTGGCGATTTCCCCTTCGCCGACCGTTTGCCCCCGTCTCGTGACCGCGAGGCACACGTGGCACTCCTTCGCCGTTGGCTTCGCGACACCAACTGCCGCCCTGCTTGGGATCGCTGGATTGCCGAGATCGAACAACACGTCAACCTCACCGCCTGGGCCAAGGGCAAGACCGGGGCAGCTTACGGCTTTTCCCACCTCGTCAGCCTGCGCTGGCAGGATGCGGTAAAATCCGTCGTCACTGCCGCGACCAAGGCCGAAGGCTTTGGCGACTACTTGGCCGAAGAAGCTCCCTCGCTCCGCAGCGAGGCCGATTTTTCCCGTGCCAGCACTACTTCCGAGTGTGACTGGGATCACCTGCTCGGCGTGACCGAATTCGTCGCCAGTTGCCGAAAACTCCAATCTCTCATCCCCGAGGTGGGTTCAGCCGCCGAATGCGTGCGCCTCTACACCGATTTCGCCGAACGCGTGGACGGCCAGCATCTGCGCCTCAAGGCCGAGGCCGCCGAACTCGGCTTGGCCGACATCGGCCAGCTCTTGGATCGCACTTACGGCCAGGCAGCCAATTCCCTGAATCAGCGTTTCTTTGGATTTTATACCGCCACCGATTCGAATGACATCCCCGGCCTGCCCTTCGTCGCCAGCCACCTCGATGCCCACCTCTGGTCCGGCCACGGACGCCGGGCCGTGGTGATCGTGGATGCCCTGCGCTTCGACGTCTCCTATCAGCTCAAGGCCCAGCTCACCGGCTTCAACGTCAGCATCGACCCTCTGCGCGCCATGCTCCCCACGCGCACGCCTGTCGGCATGAGCGCTCTGCTGCCAGCCAAGTTTACCCCGACCTCGCTAAAAACTACCGGGGGCGAACTCCACCCGATCTACGCCGCCAAGAACCTCTCCATCCGCGAAAACCGGCTCGCTTTGCTGAAAGAGTTCGGGGCCGATACCCGCGAAATCACCGAGGTCGAGAATGCCAGGAAGCCAGGAAAGTTGCCCACTTTGCTCGTTGTTTACGGCCACGAAGAGGTGGACTCGATGGGCCATGGTGACGGCGAGACTCTGATCCGCCACGTGCAAAAGGAGCTGGAGCGCCTCGCCCGTGTGGTGCGTAAACTCCACCAATGGGGCTATGCCGAAGTCCACGTCGTCACCGACCACGGATTCGTCCTGCTCGATGAAGAGCACCTCCCGCCGGAAGTTCCTTTCAACAAGGACTGGGGTTCCGTTATCAAGGAGCGCTTCGCCATTATCCCGGCGGGCGTGGACGTGCCGATCAAGAGCAAGCCCTTCGCTTGGGATTTATCCGTCCGCGTTGCCCTGCCGCCCGGCCTGGCCTATTTCAAAAACGAAAAATCCTTCAGCCACGGCGGCGCTGCACTTCAGGAGATAGTCATCCCGCATTTGATTTCTCGCCAGCAAACTAAGCAGCAGAAAATCGGGGTCGAAGCCCTCATCGGTGGGGCGGGGGTAAACCTCTCCACCGCGGCGGTGAAAATTGTTATCCGTCCCGTAAACGTCGGGGAGAGTGGTGAGATGTCGTCCTTGGTGGCGCTGCCCCGTAACCTAGAGATCAATGTGCTCCGTGCTGCCGCAACCACCACCGGCTCGGTGCTTCCGCGCGGCGAAGCCAAAAAAGCGACGCTCAAGCCTGACGCCGAAGTGCCCGTCACGTTGTTCTTCGATTCCAAATTCACCTTCAAGCAGGGCGACACCCTCCGCTTGGAAATCCGCGACGCCGACACCGGCGAGCAATTCCCCGGCCCCGAGGGTATTGTCTTCCACGTCGCCCGCGACCTCTAACCTTTATTCTCACCTTCCATGCCCGACGCCCCCATCGAACTCGACGCCCTTGACCTCCTGGCCAACGAAGCTTTTCCCGGCATGGTTGTGCGCAAGGACCTGCTTCGGCGCATGCGCACCTCGTTCGGCGTGCCGGCCTTCGTGATCGAGTTCCTGCTCGGTAAATACTGCGCCTCCACCGACGACCGCGAAATCAATGAGGGGTTGGAGTTCGTGCGTGAAACGCTCGCGTCCAAATACGTGAAGCCAGACCAAAGGGAGTCGGTGAAGTCGTCGATCAAGCAACACTCCACTTACGAATTTATCGACAAGGTGTCGGTGAAGCTAGTCGAGGTGCACGATAAGTATTGGGCGAGTCTCTCCAACCTGAACCTCGACTTCATCAACATCGACGAACGTCTGGTCAAAGAGCATGAGCGGCTACTGATGGGCGGCGTGTGGGCGGAGATTACCATCCGCTACGACGAGACCTATATCTTCAAGAACCAGAACCGCCCGTTCTTCATCGAGTCCATCCGCCCGATCCAGATTTCCAATCGCAACATGGAAGGTTTCCGCGCCAGCCGTAAGCGGTTCACCCGCGACCAATGGCTCGACTTGCTCATGCGTTCGATGGGCTACGAGCCCGACCATCCCTACTACACCAAGCGCCGGAAGCTCCACTGCATGCTGCGCTTGGTGCCGTTCGTGGAGCGGAATTTCAATTCGGTCGAACTAGGGCCTCGTGGCACCGGCAAGAGTTTTGTTTATCAGCAGATGAGTCCCTATTGTCACCTCGTCTCGGGCGGACAAACGACGACGGCACAGATGTTCGTGAACCTATCCAGTGGGCAACGTGGCTTGGTGTGTATGTGGGACGTGGTGGCGTTCGATGAAGCGGCGGGAATCAATTTCTCCGACAAGAGCGGCGTCAACATAATGAAGGGCTACATGGAGGACGGAGCCTTCAGCCGTGGCCGCGACATCATCACCGCCGAGGGCTCGATCGTTTTCGTGGGCAACATCGACGGTGAAATCGCCACTATCGTTCGCACCTCGCACCTGTTTTACCCGATGCCCAAGGAGATGGACACGGCCTTTTACGACCGCATTCACGCCTACATCCCAGGCTGGGAATTCCAGAAGACCCACGACGACGCTTACACCAACCATTTCGGCCTCGTCACCGACTTCCTCGCCGAGGTTTTCCGCGAGGTGCGTAAGTCCAGCTACACCGACTACGCCGAGCGCCATTTCAAGTTTGGCAGTCACCTCGGCGGTCGTGACCAGAAAGCCGTCCGTAAGATCGTGTCCGGTCTCATCAAGCTTCTTCATCCCGACGGCGAAGTCACTAAGGTCGAGTTGGCAGAATACGTTGAATACGCGCTGGAGATGCGTCGTCGGGTAAAAGAGCAGCTCAAAAAAATGGGTGGGCTCGAATACTGGAATACCAGTTTTAGTTACATCGACCGCGAGAGCGGCCAAGAGACCTTTGTCAACGTGCCCGAAATGGGCGGCGGCAGCTTGATCCCCGAGGGCCAGCAAGCTCCCGGAAGCGTTTACACCATCGGCACCGATGCCAGCGACAGCCGCCTCGCGCTGTTCCTGCTCCAAGCCCAAGTCAACCCGGGCTCAGGTCGCATCATTCCCCTCGGTAATCTCTCTAAAAGCATGAAGGAGGCGATCAAAACCGCCGACGCCTACCTACGCGGCAACCTGAAGAATCTCGGTATCACCCGAGACATCGACAGCTACGATTTCAGCCTCCAAGCGATCAATCTGAATCAGGCAAAAGACGGCAGCGAAACAGCCGTGGCTTTCTTCATCTCCCTCGTTTCCGCGATCCTCGAAAAGTCGGTCTTGGAGCGCACCGTCGTCCTTGGCGAAATGAGTGTCCAGGGACTGCTCCTCAAAGTGAATTCACTCCCCGAGCGCATGCAGCTTGCCGTTGAGGCCGGTGCAAAACGCATCCTTATCCCTAGCGAAAACAAGCGTGATCTCGCGGACGTACCAGATACTATTATTACAGCAATTCAGTGGCATTTCTACGATTCCCCGATCAAAGCTGCTACTATAGCAATGGGATTAGCTTGACCATGACATTGATTCAATATGCTTATTTAAAAACTCATACCCCCGCAGGTTACTGTGAGAATATGACTACCACTAACGGACATTGGAGCGAATTCCCCTTCAGTTCTATATAGAAATTTAAACCTAGCTAATCCATCAAAATAATCTTATTATTCTTCGGCCAATAATACTACAGCAATCGGAATCACATCTATACTCACAACGAATTTCTGTAGCCATTGATATCCTCATCATTGCCTTCTATTGTTACTTACGTTAGTATTATTATACACGTATTTTGGTGTCGCCGGTGCTCCGCGCATCGGATTCCGATGCTTTGCTGCGGCTTGTCCCGCGTGGAGTCGCTGGCGAGCCCGACTGGGCCGATAGCGTCCCAGCCCCTTCGCCGGGAATCGCGGATTACGATTTCGCTATGGCAGAGCGACGGCGACCAGCGCGGGAGTCTCGTTGGATGCCATGTGATTTGCAGAACACGCGGATTTCCTTCGGATCGATAACGACGCCTTGCGATTTGAGGTAGTCGTGAAGCTCTCCGGTGCGATAGCAGGCTTTGGGGTGGTTCAGCATGTAGTGGAGCACACAGAGTTTCCACCAATGGGAGTATCCAAAATCGGATTTCCCGATTTCACCGACTTTCTTGTCGGAGAGGAAAACCAATGCCTTGGACAACTCCTTGGCGAGGTCAACGCGCCCTTCGCTGATCATGGTGGCCAGATAGGAATTGGTCGCCCGGAGAAGCGCCAGAGGCGGCTGGGCAGCGCCCGATTGGAGGTAGCGCCGCCAAGCATAGACAAAGAGAAAACTTGCCGTGTCGATGTGGCCAGCCTGGTAACGCCGGATCAGTGTTTCGACTTCGCGACGGGTCAGTCCGCCGTAACGGGAAGCGTGGACCTTGGCCGGCAAGTCACGTCGGAGCGTGACGAGTTCGCGGTTCGCTCCTGTCATCGGCTCACCGGATAACGTGGAGAATAAGGCCAGCGGATCGGCGACTGGCTGACCGGAGTCCAACACGCGGGCCAGTTCGGTGCGGAGTGTTTCCGATTTGGCAAAACGCCTCCATAGCCAGCTACGCAGGGCAGGAGACGTGCGGCAGAGATCGAGGAAAAGAGCGGCGGCAGCCGTATCGTTGTCCTCGGCCAAATGCCTGAGCACATCATCGGAACCAGATTGGGCGTCCGGTAGTGATCGATCCATGACGGGTGTCATTGTATGGATCATCCGGAGAAAATCGAATCATGCCGTAACTTTCGCAGCAGCGGTGGCGGATTGAGTAGTTGAGCTCTGCCCTTTCCGTTTCTTTAACCCCCATGTGGCGAGGAGTTCCTCTCGAATCGCCTTCCATGTTTTCGGTGTCATCGCCCGGACCTTTTCCTTGATTTCATCGAGCGAGAGCGACTTGGGGCCGGATGGATTGGAGGAACCACCCAAGATCGCCGGTAGCTTTTCCGATAGTGTCTGCCGGAATGCGTCCCGGCCCGGCTGGAAATAGTGCTTCGTGACGATTCCCGCCGTGCGATGACCTGTAACTTTCTGGACAATTTCCAGCGGCACGCTGGCCGTCAGTGCGAGCGTGACCCATGTGACGCGGAACGAGTGGAAGTCACGCACCGACGCCTTGCGCAGGCCCTTCTCGCGCGATTGGTGAAGCGCACCGAGTGATTTTGTTTTGTCCTGTTCCGTTTCGCCATCGCCTTCCTCCGGATCGGAGAATCCGGCGCGTTTCAGGATGCGACGCACCCGATGGGTGATCCCATCGGGATTGTTTTGATACATTTTGGCCTGCTCCGGGAAAACGTAGCCTTTATCCTTTCCTTGCGTCCGCTTGGACAACACATTTTGCAGAAGCGGAAACAGAGGAATTTGCACGAGTTCGCCCGTCTTGGACGATTTTACCTGAATGAACCGGTTGGGCAGATCGACCGCCGACCATTGTAGCAGGCAGCAGTCGCCTCGACGCATGGCGGTGCAGATACCGGTCACAATGATCGGATAGATAAACTCATCGCCTTTCGCAGTCTCAACGATGGCAGCAAGCTCAGCTTCATCGAAGGGTTTCCGGAAAATTGTGTCCTCTTCTTTGGTCGGAATGCCTTCGAACGGATTTTCGGTCAGACCGCCTGCCTTGCGTAACGCTTGAAAACAGGAGCGCAGAAAAATGAGTTCATTGTTGTAGGTCTTGGGCGAGATTCCTCGCGCCTCTTCCTGACGCAAGAAGGCCCGCGCCATTTCCGATTGCACCTGGGCCATTGCCCGAACGGCAGGCTGCTTCTCGCTCAGGAACGCCACAAACCGCTCCATCCAGCGCCCGGCCTGATCCACGTAGCGTTCGCTGGGTTTTCGACGACGCGGCAATTCCTTCCAGGTTTTGAAGATGTCGCCGAGTGGCAGTGAATGGATGCGTGCCCCCGTCCGCAGTTCATGGAGGGTCTGCACCAGTTCTTCGGCGGTGCCCTGCTTTTTGGTTTCTTCCTGCCATTTTTCCAAGGCGACCATCGCCTTGATTCGTGATCGTTCGAACAGAATATCCCCCTGCTCTCGCAGGCTGTTCGGAACCGTTCCGTGAATCTGGACGCCGAGATTTTTGCACAAGACCTGTCCATCGACCTGCACACGCCCGTACCACCATTTGCTGTTCTTGCGGAGTTCCAATGCCATGATATTATCCTCCTGTATAGGGTCTTAACTTTCTGGAACCAAATGTATCCTGCCACCATCCCGATGCAACAGAAACCAAAGAAAAAACCAAAGATTTCCTAAAATTACAATTAACTAATTGATAATCAATATTCCCTATTGGGGCTCATAACCTGAAGGTCGTTGGTTCAAATCCAACCCCTGCACCCAATTTGAAACCCTCCGAATCGCTTCGGAGGGTTTTTTATTGAAGGAGTTACGAAAATTGGGGGCACGGGATTCGGAAGGCTTGATTTCGGGTCCGGTCACTCCTCACCAGCCACACGCCCGACTGCCTGAAGCCGCCGGGCACGCGCCACCAGCTCTTCGTGAAACTGCTCTGAACAGGGAGACTCCCCCTGTTTTTGGGTCCGGTGCCAATAATCGCCAAAAGGTTCGTCCTCTTTACGGTTAGCAAGAAAATCGGTCAGAAGCGCCCGGACTCGTGAAGGGATGTCCTCAATCGCGACGGATTTCTCCAGCAGCGACACGAGGCGGTCGCCCCGGTGGGAGCCGCCGACATACAGAGCGTATTTCCCGGGCGCACGGCCGACAAAGGCAATGTCCGCATTGTAAGGACGGGCACACCCGTTGGGGCACCCGGTCATGCGGATCAGCAAGGGCTCATCGGCCAAACCGAGATCATGCAGGATTTCGTCAACGCGATCCAGTACTCCCTGAAACACCCGCTCGCTTTCCGCCAGGGCGAGTCCGCAGGTCGGCAGGGCCACACAGGCATGTGACATAAGCCGCGCCCGGGTAAGCGCCGCAGGAGCCGGCACCCGGTGGCTTGCAAGGATAGAGTCAACCGCATCACGATCGGAGGGTGCGATGTCGCAAAGTTGCAGGTTGGCGTTTGGCGTGATCCGCAGCGGACAACCCAGCCGGACAAGCACTTCCCTCACGGCGGACCGCCAGGCCGGCATCACCGTATCCACATCCTGGATGCGCCCGTCCGAAATCCAGAGACCGCAAAACAGCCTGCCATCGCCCTGCTCGTACCAGCCCAGCAGATCTTCCACCGTTTCAAACCGGAAAGATTTGGCGGGCTCGACCGCCTCGCCGAAACGGCCGAGAACTTCATCGCGAAACCAGTCCACGCCACGCGTCAGGATGAGATACTTGAGCCGGGCCTGCTTGCGGTCGTCGCGCCGCCCGTGATCGCGTTGCGCCGCCACGATGGCCTTGAGCGCGTCGATTATTTTGCCCTTGGGCACGTAGAACAACGGCTGGGCCAATGCCGGGCGCGTCTTGACGACGCCGTGAGCCATGCCGAAGCCACCACCGACAAAAACGCTGTAACCCTCGATGTTTCCATCCACGACATGAGCGACCAGCCCGGCACCGTGCGAAAAGACATCGACATCGTTTCGCGGCGTCACGGCGATGCCGATCTTGAATTTTCGCGGCAACCAGGCCTGACCATACACCGGATCATCGGTTTCTTCGGGCATCAGCGGCAGCTTTTCCCCGTCCAGCCATATTTCGCTGTAGCCCCGGCTGCGGGCGTAGAACGTGCGGCTGATTTCCGCCGCGAGCGCCTGGACTTCCCGGTGCACCGCATCGCGCAGCGGCGTGGCGCAAGCCATGGTGTTGCGCACGATGTCACCACAGGCTCCCCAAGTGGTGAGGCCGCAGGCATTGATCTGGCGGATACATTCACGCAGCGAGCCAAACAGCACGCCGTGCATCTGGATACCCTGGCGGTTGGTCAGGCGGAGAGTGCCGTTGGCCAACGTGTCAGCCATGCGGTCATGCACCAGATACTGGGCTGCGGTAAGCGCCCCGCCGGGAATCTTGCTTCTCACCATGAATTGCCAGGCCTTGTCGAGACCGGCCCTGCGCCGTTCGATGCGCTGGTCACGGTCGTCCTGCTGATAACTGCCGTGAAATTTCAGGAGTTGGAAATCGTCCTCGCCGAAATGGCTGGCGGTGGAATTCAGGGCTTCGGCCAGACTGCAGCGCAAGCCGCGGCTGCCTCTTTTGATGTCTTCTACGCTCATGGTGGTGGTCAAAAACCGGATCAGCCGTCCCGATCCGTACTGCGCGAGTCAGGCTGGTGAGTGTTCCCGCGGAGACGCTCCACCGGTGCATCCGTCTGGTCGGTTACGGATCACCTGTCCTGTGTGGTCTGCCGGTGGCGCCGGACCGGAACGGCTGAAAAAACTTGAACATATCGTAGTACGATAGAAAATAGGAAATGCAATCCTGATCTGAAACATTCAGGCCGTCGGAATGGCCATGCGTGCGAACCAGCCATATCCTGCCAGCCTGGCGTGTTTCCCTTCCATCGTATGAAACCAACCGTTTACCAGTTCGCCTACAGCCCTTATTGCATTCCTGTCACCGCGGTTCTCCGGGCTTTCGGAGTGCCTTTCCGGACCGCGGAGGTCCCGGTTCACCGACGCGACGCGATCATTCGCCTCACCGCCGGCCGCTATTACCAGGTCCCCGTCATCGTCAACGGGCGGAGCGTTGTGTATGAAACCGGACCCGATACGCTCGATGTCGCTCGCTACATCGACCGGCAATTCGCTGATGGCCGGCTCTTCCCGGCGCCCCTGGAAGGCATTCAGCGAATCCTGATTCCGCACATCGAAAACGAAGTCGAGTCGGTCACCTTCAAACTGGCGGATCCGCATCGCATTCCCCGGATCAGGGACATCGTGGAGCGGACCGAAAGCATCCGGCACAAGGAACGCCGTTTCGGGAAAGGCTGCCTCGATCAATGGCGGCGCGATTCGAGGATTCTGTTCCGGCAGGCGGAGGCGTTGCTTGAACCGTTCGAGCTGATGTTGCACCAATCGAGCTTCCTTCTCGGCGATGAGCCGGTTTATGCCGATTTTGCCTTGGCCGGAACGATTGGCGCCCTGACCTTCGGCGGCCACGTCCCGTTTCCCTCTCGCCTGACCGCGCTGACAAGGTGGCGAGAGGAATTGCGCAAGTGGACCGCCAGAGGCACGCTCAAAGCAACAGGGCGAAAAACGCCGCCGGGTCCGACTTCCCGGAGAAAGACTTCCCGGAGAAAATCATCCTGATAACCTGCCTGCATCGCCATGTCTGCACCACACCAGTCACCTGTCGAACTCGATGTCCGCCCTCTGCTCGCCCGGAATCGTCCTCCCTTGCCGGCGATTCTGGCCGCCGTTGCCCGTCTCGAACCGGGGCAGACCCTGTGTCTGATCGCGCCATTCGAACCGGTTCCTCTCTACGAAGTGCTGGGTGCAAGCGGGTTTTCTCACGAGATCGTCAAGCACGAGTCCGACGTGTGGGTGGTCCACTTTTCCCGGGATGTTCCCGATACCGGATGAGGGGGCGCGAGGCCTTCGCGCCCCCTCGGGGGGGGAAATGGCCACGCCGGTACGTCCATCCGCTGATCGGCGTCACGGACGCAACAGGCAGATGCCGGTCACCATGACCAGTGATCCGAAAAACAGGATCGCGTAAAAACCCGGCACCACCGGCCACCCTGCCCACACCCCGGCCAGCGACTGCCAGACGAGAGCCGCCTCCGTCGCACCGATACCGGCGACAAGCACCCATGCTCCGGCACGTATCCGGCGAACCGGCCGGAGCCAGCCGCATCCGGCCGCCAGCGCCAGAATCGCGAGGCTGGCGACACCGAGAAACACCAGGTGCAGGAAAGCCACCGGCATGTTGCGCCCCCCGTAAGCCAGCTCGCCGAGTGCGGGCAACACCGCCGCCAGTTGCAGCACGCATTTCAGCACAAAGGCCACTCCCGCGACCGCGAGCAACCGGCGGGCATACACGCCGCCGCCAACGCCGGCATCCGCCCGCGCGGCCACCGGGACGCAGCGGCCGGGCACGAGCATACGCCATGCGCAGACGCACCCCGCGAGTTGCAGCACCCCGCCCGCCGCCGCCGTCCACCGGACCCATGCGGGCGGGTCCATCCAGAGCGCCGAAACCGCAAACGTCAGCACGCAGCCCCACGCGAAAAACCCGGCGGCGCGCCGCGCCCCGTTCTCCGCGCACGGGATGCCGCGCTCGTGCCGGTATTGCAACAGGGCCGCGCCGGGGAGAAAAAGGAGCCAGCCGTTGGCCTGGAAGTGCACGTAGAAATACACCGCCAGCGTGTACCAGGGAGACTCCTTCAGTCCGGTCGCCGCCAGCGGCCCGAGGGCGAACGGACCGAGGGCGGACACGAGCAGGAAAACCACTCCCGCCCTCAGGAAAGGCCGCGCCGCCGGGCACGCCCGGTTACCCCGCCACAGGCGCACGGCAAACCACGCGAAGCAGCCGAGGTGCAGCGTGGAAAACGCGATGCTCTCGCGAGCGTATCCCTGCACCGGGAAGGTCGCCAGCATGCCCGCGTTGCCGATCTGCGCGACGACAAACAGCCGGAGCGGCCAGCGCATGTCTCCCGCCGGCACGAAAAACCGGATCGCCAGCGCAAACAGCGCGCTGCCGCCCCAGCCGAGCAGCGCGATATGCGAATGCGCATGCAGCCAGTTGCCGTACACGACCCACGCCGGCGGCCGGATAAAACACCCGCGCAGGAAGGTCCCGGTCAAGGCCGCAACGAGCAGCCACACCCAGGCCACCTGAAACATCCGGAACGCCGCCGGCGACCGGAACGGCGCCGGGTCCGTGTCGGACAAAAGCGATTCGGAAGACGGAGACATGCGATGTGCGCGCAGGATTCAGGCAGGCTGTCCGGATAATCGGATCACCGAACGCCGCCGCCCCGGCAAGCCGGATCACCAGCGCCACTCGACGCCGGCATAAAAGGCGCGGCCCTCGCCCGGGAAAAACAGGTCGGAGTCGTTTCCGCCGAGATCGGTGGCGTTTTGCGTGGCGGCGGTCCAGGCCTTGTCGGCGAGATTGCGCGCCTCGAACCAGACCGAAAAACGCCGGCCGCTCCATCCCGCCCGGAGGCCAGCGAGCACGTAGTTGTCGGCGTAAAACGTGTTGGCGTTGTCCACCGGATATTTTTCGAGGCTGCCGGTCAGGTTGGCGCCGAAATAAAACCCGTCCGGATGCTCGTAGAGCAGTTCGGCAAAAAGCGTGTGGATCGGCACGCCGGCGAGCTTGTTGTCGCCGAAGACCGGATCGTCATCGAACCGGTAGCGATTCCACGAATACGCGAGGCTCAGGCTCACCCGCTGCGAAGCCGCATCCGGCCCGCCCCAGATACGGGTGGTGAGGCCGATTTCGAGGCCGTCGTGGATCGTGTTGTCCGCATTGCGTCCCACCTGGTTGCCCGTGGCGGCGCCGTCGTCGTAGCGGATGAACTCGCCGTCGAGCCAGCTCCGGTAGACGGACACCTCCCACCGGAAACGGCCGTGCTCGCCGCGCGTGCCGATTTCCAGCGTGGTGGCTTCCTGCGCATCGAGCGACTGCACGGTGATCCGCTGCGGCGGGGGCGGCACGAGGGGGATGGCGATCAGGTCGCCGAAAGCCGGCGGCTCGAAGCTGCGGCTTACGCTGGCAAAGGCTTGCGATTTGTCGGTGAATGCCCAGCGCAGGCCGAGCGAGGGAGAGACATTGGAGAAGTCGAGATCGCGCGACACATCGCCGCCCGAAGCGTTGAAATTGTCATCGTATTCCCGATACGCATACGTCGCCTCCGCGGCGATCAGGAGCGAAAGGCGGTCGGTCAGGGCATGGTCGTCCTCAATGAAAAGCGTGGCGTTCCATGCGAAGAGATCTCCGTCAGCAAACTTGTCTCCCCGGAGCGTGGCGTTGTTGGCGTAAAGCCGCTCGCGGCCGTTCATGGCCGTGAGTCGCACGCCGCCGGAGAGGACGTTGGCGCGGCCCAGCACTTCTCCCTCGCGTTCGATGCGCGCCTGCGCGCCGAAGTCGTCGGTCCGGGCCTTCAGCCAGCCCGGACCGAGACGGTAGCCGGAGGGCGGCGTCGAGGGACGGCGAAAATCCACGTCGCGGTACAGGTACCAGGCGGAGAGCTCCGCCCGTCCTTCCGGTCCGGCCAGGGTGAGCCGGTCGGCGAGGCGCACCGTGTCCACGTCGAAAAACGGACGCGTCGACGGATTGAGCGTGCCGGCCTGCGACGGGTCGTCCTCCAGTTGCGCGCGCGTGACCGGCAAGGCCACCTGCTGGTGAACGCGGGAGGCGTTGAGGTAGATGCGGTTCTCCGCGCCTTCGCGCCAGGTGTAGCCGATATTGGCGGCCACCTTCTGCGAATCGCCCGCCGAGTAGTCGCGAAACCCGTCCTGCGTCTGGTACTGGTAATGCACGGCGGCGTCCCATGCGCCGCGGACAACGGCGGCGGAGGCGGCGCTCCGGAAGAACCCGAAGCTGCCGCCGTCCACGCGCACGCTGCCGGCCGTGCCATCCGCCCCCGCGCCCCCGCCTGCGAGGACGACCTCGCGGCCGGTCGGCGTGATGAGATTGAGCGCGCCGCCCAGCGTGGTGCTGCCGAGCGCGGTGGCGGCGGCGCCCCGCCAGACCTCGACCGTGCGGACGGAAAGCGGGCTGATGAGGCCGTAGTCGAAATTGCCGTCGGCACTGTTGATCGGGAGACCATCGAGGAGCACGTCCACGCCGCGCGCCTTGGTGAAGACCACGCTTTGCAGACCGGAGCCGCGGATGGAGAGGCGGACATCGTCGCCGGCGCGCGCATGCGCCTGCACGCCGGGGGCGAGTCGCAGCATGTCCCCGAGCGTGCGCGGAGTGGCGCCGGCGTAGTCGGCAGCTCCGATCGATGTCGTGCCGGAAGCCATACGATCGATCGCCGGGCGGTTCGCATCCGTGCCGGCGTTCTCCGGCGCGGCCGGCGGAGCCTCGCCGGTAATATGGATGTCGTCGAGCTTCACGGGAGGCTCGGCGGCCCGGGACGGCACAGCCGCCGCCGGGACGGCGACGGGCAGCAGGACTGCGATCAGGAAAAGAAGCGGGAATTTCGGATACATGGTGAAGTGAGGAGTGAGGGACGGCTTCAGGTCAGCGGCCGGCTGCCGCGGAGTGGGGAGAACCGGCGTCTGCGGGCTTCTCCGCCACGAGCATCACGGCCGCCAGATGCGGCGCGAAGCGGCGGAAAACCCCTCGCATGGCCCGCACGCGGCGGCGCGCTTCCGGTGTGCGCAGCACGTTGAAGACAAACCGCAACGCCCGCCAGAAACCCTCGTCCCGGATCAGCCGTCGCGGCTCCAGCAGGTGCATCGGCGCGGTCTCCGCGACGCGCACGAGAAAGCCCTCGCGTTCGAGGACAATCCTCCATTCGGCGACGGTGAGCGGCCGGGCCGCCACGCGGATCGCGCCGGAGAGCGCGTGCAGGATGTCGCGTTTGACGGAGTCGGCGACGCTGTCGGGCGCGAGCGCCATTTCGTGGATGCCGTAGCGCCCGCCCGGCCGCAGCAGGCGAAACGCCTCGCGCACGATCTCCGCCTTCTGTTCCGCGCCGTGCATGGTGAGCATCGCCTCCCCGTAAACCACGCTGGCGCTCCCGCCCGGCAAACCGGTTTTCCCGGCCTCGCCGACGACGCACCGCTGCGCCGGGCCGGCCAGCAACCGGCCGACCTGCGCGGCCGCGGCCGGCTCGCGCTCCACCCCCGTCCAGGATGCCGGCCGGCGCCCGAGCGTCAGGCGCGCCGTCACCCCCAGGCCGGGCGCGAATTCCACCACGTCGTCGCCCGCCCCGATCTCCAGGGCCGCGAGCAGCCGGCGGGTCAGACCGAGGCCGCCGGGACGCAGCACACGCTTGCCCATGCGGGCAAGAACCCAGTGACCGGGAAGTTTGGCGAAATCGGCCCGGCCGTCTGAAGACAGGCCCGGAGCGGAAGAATCGGAGGCGGTGGTGCTCATGATCGTAAGAGAGACAGAGTCTCGGTCTCAACAATATCACCCGCGCCCGCCCCGTGCCTTGATCTGGATCAAGTCAACCGGTCAT
Source organism: Opitutaceae bacterium TAV5 (assembly GCA_000242935.3). NCBI lineage: Bacteria > Pseudomonadati > Verrucomicrobiota > Opitutia > Opitutales > Opitutaceae > Opitutaceae bacterium TAV5. The sequence goes on along the minus strand of CP007053.1, from coordinate 5,459,602 downwards.
GGCCGGAGCGGCGGATCGTCCCATCCGAGCTGACGGCGCGCCTCCATGCTCAGGCGGTCGGGGGTCCAGGCCGGCGTCCAGACGAGCGAGACCTCGGCTCCGGTGATTCCGGGCACGGCCTCGGCCGCGGACTGCACGCCGGCCAGGATCACTTCGCCCGCCGGGCAATACATCGAGGTGAGCGTCATTTCGATCACGACCTGTCCGCCGGCATCGACACGGATGTCGTAGATCAGCCCGAGGTCTTCGACGCTCACGCCGAACTCGGGATCGTAGACGCGCCGGAAAGCGGCGCGCAACGCATCCGCGAGCGACGGCGCGGCCGGAAGGCTTCCGGAAGACGGCGCGGAGGACGGCTCGGGCAAGGGAGTGGCAGGTGACGTATTCATAAAAAAATCACGAAGGGGAACTTTGAGAAAACCGTTTTAGCCGCAAATGAACGCGAACAGACGCGAATTCAGAAAAACCTATGAAATGCATAATTATATCCATGTGAGTTTATTGTATTCTATTCGCGTCCATTCGCGGTTGGTTCGCCTGTCCGGAAAATGGAATTTTTCAGTATGCCCGAAGGGGAAACCGCCGGATGCGCGCTCGCCGTCAGGCCGGTCTGCGGACGCCACAGGTGGGCGACCACGCGCAGCATGTTGGCGAGAAACAGCCCGGCGCCCGCCGCCAGCGCCAGACTTCCAGCCGCCACCACGGTCGGCGAAGCGGCGAATACACCGGCCACGAGCAGGGCGACGCCCGCGAGGTGCGCGGCATACCAGCCTTTTTCGAGCCTGCGCGAGGAAAGCGACGTGGCCACGGGCACCGGTTGCCGGCCCACGCGCGGCCCGTAGGTGCGCATCCACACGAGGAAGGGCACGATCTTGCACAGCATGCCGAGGATCGTGAGGCTCAGGCCGCCCGCGATGACCAGAATCCCGTAGGCCGAAATCGTGCGCAGCCACGGTTCGGTGCCACCCGGCATGAAAACCAGCGCGATTCCCGCCACCGTGGCCGCGGCCAGCAATCCTGCTCCCGTCACGAAAGCGCGGATACCCGGTTCGGGCACACGCCGCCTTCGCGAAGCCAGCGTCGCCCGCAGGGCCAGACCGGAGCAAACCATGCCGCCCGCGAGCGCCAGCGCGCCGGCGTGTCCGAGGCATTCGATCCGCCAGGCCAACCCGGGCGCCAGCAGCAGCAGTCCGGCCTGCGTCCCCGACAGCCCCGCCCACACCAGACCCGGACGCCGCGCCTCGCCCATCGTGAACATCGGCACGAGCTGGAACGTGGTCCCCTGCAACAGCGTCAGAAAAAACCCGGCCAGCCCGAGATGCGCGTGCGCCCGCAACAGATCCGTCACCGGCGCCGGCAACGATGCCCATGACCAGCGTCGGGCCAGCGCGAGCGCCACACCGAGCAGCACCGTCGCTCCCAGCCAGCTCGCCGCGAGCGGGAAACTCCACGCCGCCGCGTCACGTCGTGAAGCGACGAGAAATGTCCGCCACACCGCGATCACCAGGACGACGACTCCCGCGGTCACCAGCCCTCCGCCGGCCGCCACCCACCCGAACTGCGCGCGTGCGAATCCCCCCGCGAGCATCGCCACGCCGGCGGCCTGCAAACCGAGGTGACCCCACAGCAACCGCGTATCCGCCCTCAACGGCGCGCCCAGCACCACGGGCATCAGTTGATACAACGCGCCGATACAGATGCTCAGCAGGAAACCCGGCAGCCACACATGCACGAAAGCGACCAGCCGGGGATGCAGGAAGGGCACCGACAACAACGACGGCTCCGCCGCCAGCCAGGCCGCCCCGACGCCAAACGCCGCCAGCCCGAGCGCGATGAAAGCCAGCGGCAACCGCGCGCCCGCCACGAGCGGCACGCCCGGAGCGGCGCGTGCCGCCGGTGACGCCGGACCCGAAGCCGGGCGCGCGGCCACGGACGCCGGTACGGTGGTGGTCATGGCCTGGCCCCCCGGGGTCACGACCGCCGGAGCGTCGTCCGCCAGCTTCCGTCCGGCTGCTGTTCGCTGGCGTGCGCCACGCCGCGCGTATCCAGTTCCGGGTACAGGTGAAGCGGCTGCCGGTCGGTGAACGCCACCAGCTCCGCGCCGGGGGCGAGCGATTCGACGCCCTCGAGGATCCGCATCATCGGCTCCGGCGGTTCCAGACCGCGGGCGTCCACGGTCGCCGTTTCCGCCTCCCCGGCGCGGTCGTGCCGGCAGACCGGCGCGCCCGGACGCGGCGGCGGCGCGACCGGCGGCACGGCCGGAGAGGCGGCCAGCCGGGTGATTTTCACATGGAACTCGTCCGCTTCCGTCGCGAGGTATTCCCACGAAAAGGCGCCGGGAAACTGCGCCGCGAACTGGTAGTAGAGCGGCACGGGATCATGGTCGTTCACGAGCACGAAGTGCCCGCCGACCGGCAGGTCGGCCCAGCGCTGGAAAATCTGCGCATGCTTCACACGGCAGGGAATCCTGCGCACATCGAAGCGTGTCGGGTTCGTCGAAGCGGCACCGGTGGGGGCGTTGTCGCCAGGGATCGGATGGTTCATCGGATGGGTGTGGTCGGATTTTTCGTTGTTCTTCATTCGGCCGATTCCGCGCCGAGCGTGAGCAGCATGGAAAACGGACCCTGGCCAGCGCGCACCGCATGCGGGTGGTTCGGAGGCAGGTGCAGGAGGGCGCCTGCCGGAAGCGTCTGCCACTCGCCGTTGAAGAGAAATTCGCAGGCGCCGCTCAGGACCTGGATGAGCGCGCGGCGGCGGTTGGTGTGCGCAGTCAGCTCCTGACCCTCGTCAAAGGCGAAGAGGACGACGCGCAGATCCGGTGTCTGCAGGACGGTGCGGCTGACAATGCCGGCAGCCGAAGTCTGGACTGATGCGGCAAGGTCGATGGACCCGGCCTCGGTGGCTTCGAGAAGCGTACGGGAAGGAGAGGAGCTCATGGGCTCATTCTGGCATACGACCGGACGACCCGCCTTGACATGCGTCAATGCCCCGCGACATCGGCGGATTTCTTCAGACTCGCGACGACCTCGTCCACCGTCCAGCTATTGCCTCGCCAGATTTCCGCCAGGCGGCCATCCGGCCCGACCAGCGCCGTGGTCAGTGTGTGGTCGAGTGTCACGCCATTGGTTTCCCGATACACCGCGAACGCCTTCACGAGCGCATCGATTTCCTCTTTTTTCCCGGTGGCGAAATTCCATGTCGCCGGGTCGGCGCCCATCGCCTCTCCATAGGCTTTCAGGATGTCGGGCCGGTCAAATTCCGGATCGAGCGTGATCGCCAGCAGTCGCGCCTTGCTGGCGGTATCCGCCGGCAATTCTGTCCGCACGGCCGACTGGAGTTGTCTGAACTTCAGCGAAATCGCCGGGCAAAATTCCGGCACCGGACAACGTGTAAAAATAAAAGTCACCACCGTGAAGCGTCCTTGCAGCGCCTCCGCCGTGAAAGACCTCCCTTGCTCGTTCAGCAGCGAGAACGCAGGCACGGCATCGCCCTCGCGCAGCCGTCCGGGGCGCGGGTTGCCTGCCGACGAGGCCGCCGGTTTTTCCGGAGCAGCGGCGCGCCCGGTCACGACAAACGCCTCTGCCAGCGACCGTCCGCCACCCGTCCGCAGACGAAACCGGACACGGTCGTTCACCTTCAGCCGGTTGGCCTCTTCCGGACTCGCCGGTGTGAACGCCATCGTCATCGCCGGCATGTATCCGGGAATCTCGTCGTGCTCGACAACCAGTTGCCCGCCATCGAGCCTGGCGCGGACGACTCCCGTAACCTGGAAAACGCGCTCGTCTTCTTTTCCGGATGCGGCAGACGCCACCCCCGATCCGGACAGAGCCGCCCATGCACACAGTAACATTCCGGCGAGAAGAGAACAAAGAAATCGGGAGGACATGATTTCGCAGTATGCCAGCAACCGGCGGGCCTTGCCTTGATATGGGTCAAGGCACGCGGTCGTGGATTCTGCCAGACTGGCTCGCATGGCCGAAGCCGATCCTCCCCGCCCGCCCGTCCTCACACGCGTTACTCTCGGACTGCTCGTCATTCCGGTAGCGCTGCTCGCGTGGGTTCCTGCCGTGGTGCTCCGGCGGCACCTTTTTTCCCCTCCTCTCGCCGGAACCGCCGGCGATCTGCCCGACTCTCTCGTCGTCTCCGAAAACGAAGAACCCCTCCCGGACGATCCTCTCCTCCGTGGTGAACGCATCTTTGCCCAAACCTGCGCCGCCTGCCACCAGCCCGATGGCCGCGGCCTGCCCGGGATTTTCCCGCCGCTCGCCGGCTCCGACTACCTGCTGGCCGATCCCCGACGCGACGCAAGGGCCGTTCTCCACGGCCTCTCCGGTCCTGTCACCGTCAATGGAACGGAATACAACAGCGTCATGCCGCCACTGCCGCTCTCCGATGCCGACATTGCCGCCGTGCTCACCTGGGTGCTCCAGGCCTGGGGCAATGACGGTCCCGCGGTCGCTATCGAAACCGTCGCCCGCCTCCGCGCCGAGGCCCCTTCCCCCTGAATCGGCGCATATGTGCGCTCCCGCTTGATACACATCAAGGCGCGCGCTCTCTCCCGGCGCTATCATCTCCACGCTTATGAAAACCATTATCCGCTTCTCCCGCCTTCCACTCGTCGCAATCGCCGGCCTGACCTTGCTGGTCCTCGCCGGCTGCGGACCGTCGTCCGGTCCCGCGGATTCCGGCAAGAGTGCCTCCGCCGCCCCCGCCTCCGCCCAGCCGGCCACGGGTCGCGCCGTCGAGATCACCGCAAACGACTCGATGAAGTTCAGCCTCGCCGAAATCCGCGCCAAACCCGGCGAAGCGCTCTCGGTCACGCTCAAAAACGTCGGCACCATGCCGAAGTTTTCCATGGGCCACAATCTCGTCGTCCTCGCCGCCGGGCTCGATCCTGTCACTTTCGTCAACGACGCCGCCCAGGCCGTGAAGACCGATTACGTGCCGGCCAAATACAAGACCCGCATCCTCGCCTCCACCAGACTCCTCGGCCCCGGCGAGAGCGACACCGTCACCTTCAAGGCGCCCGGCATGCCCGGACACTACGCATTCGTCTGCTCTTTCCCCGGCCACTTTCAGGTCGGCATGAAAGGCGAACTCGTCGTCGAATAGCAGCCCCCCTCCCCCGTCCATTCCCCCGCCCTCCCGTCCACATCGACCACCAGTCATGAAAACACGCTCCTCCCGTCCCGCCCGCCACCACGCCCCGGCTGTTTGCTTCATCGCCGCCACGCTCGCTACGGTGCTCCTTCTTTCCGGGTGCAATCCTCCCGGCTCCGCCTCGTCCGCCTCCGGAAAATCCGGCGCATCCGGCTCCGCCGCCGCCCGCACCTGGATCGCGCCCGGCGAGATGGACGAGTATTACCTCTTCTATTCCGGCGGACACTCCGGCCAGGTGTTCGTCGCCGGCCTGCCCTCCATGCGCCACATCGCCACCATCCCTGTTTTCTCTCCGTATCCAGGAAACGGATATGGGTACGACGAGGAAACGAAAAAAATGCTCGGCGACTTCACCTGGGGCGACGTCCATCATCCCGGCCTTTCCCAGACCGGCAGCCGCTACGACGGCCGCTGGCTTTTCGTGAACGACAACGCCAACAATCGCATCGCCCGCATCGATCTCCGCGACTTCAAGACGCACCAGATCCTGGGTCCCATCCCCAATTCCAGCGGCAACCACGGTTCGTCCTTCGTCACCGAAAACACCGAATACGTACTCGTCGCCACCCGTTTCTCCGTACCGCTCCCGAAGGGTCGCTACGCCGATCCCGCCGACTACGAAAAGGAATTCAACGGCATGGTCAGCGGCATCCGCGTCGACCCGCAAACCGGCGAGATGAGCGTCGGCTGGCAAATCCTCACGCCGCCCTTCAACTGGGACCTCGGCTCCACCGGCAAGGGACCCAGCAGCGGCTGGGCCTTCTGGACTTCCTACAACACCGAGATGGCGCATGAAACGCTCGAAGCCACCTCCACGCAGCGTGACCGCGACTACGCCGCCGTGGTCAACTGGCGCGCCGCCGAGGCGGCCGTCCGCAATGGCCGCGCCACGCTTCTCTCCGGCGTCCCCGTGATCGATCCGGCAAAAGTGCCCGGTGTCCTCTATTTCCTGCCCGTACCCAAGTCCCCCCACGGCATCGACACCGATCCCTCCGGACGCTGGATCGCGGCCGCCGGAAAACTCCAGCCGGTGACCTCCGTTTTCGATTTCGAAAAAATCCGGGCTGCCATCGGAAAAAAGGAGTTCGAAACCGAATTCCGCGGCGTGCCCGTCATCCGTTACGAATCCGTGCTCGAAGGGGAAGTGCCTGTCGGCCTCGGCCCGCTCCACACCCAATACGACGGCAAGGGCAACGCCTACACTTCGCTTTACATCGAGTCCGCCGTCGCCAGATGGAAACTTCCGCCGTGGACCGATGCCGAACGCGCCGACCTCAACCAGGTCGTCACCGACAAGATCGACGTCCACTACAACATCGGCCACCTCGTCGTCGGCGGCAGCGATACCCGTGAGCCTTACGGGAAATATCTCGTCGCGATGAACAAGCTCTCCAAGGGCCGCCACATCTCCGTCGGCCCCTCGCAGCCCGAGTCGAGCCAGCTCATCGACATCACCGGTGAGAAAATGGAGATGATCTACGAAGCTTTCACCGAACCCGAACCGCACTTCGCGCAAATTCTCAAGGCCGACACGATCAAGCCCGTCGAAGTCTATCCCAAAGCCGAAAGCACGCATCCGCACGCCATCTGGGACGCGAAGGACGCCTCCGTCACGCGCCACGGCAATACCGTTGAAGTGAAGATGGTCGCCATCCGCAGCCGCTTCATTCCCGACCGCATTGACGTCAACGAAGGCGACGAGCTCGTCATCCATGTCACCAACGTCGAACAAACCACCGACATGATCCACGGTCTCGCCCTGGCCGAACAGGACGTCAACATCATCATCGATCCCGGCGAGACAAAGACGCTCCGGCTCAAGGTAAAAAAGCCCGGCGTGTTTCCCTACTACTGCACCAACTTCTGCTCCGCCCTCCATCAGGAAATGCAGGGCTACCTCGCCGTAAAACCGAAGTCGTAATCCGGAGGGGCGACGTCCCCGTCGCCCGACGCGCGCCGGCGCGCCCCTCTCCCCGTCTTCCACTCCCGCCGCCACCGCCCGCCATGATCAAAAATCTTCTCGCCCGCGAATACCGTTTCCTGCGCCGCCCGCTCGGCCTGACCTCGCGGTTGCTCGTTCTTGCGGCGGCCGCGGTGCTGGTGGCGGCGGTGTTCCTTCCGCTCTGGAAAATCCATCTCGTGGCCCCGCAATACCGCGAGGGCCTCGCCCTGCACATCTATTCGCACAAGCTCGTCGGCGGCAACGGCGGCCAGGATCTCCACGAGATCAATACCCTCAACCACTACATCGGCATGAAGCCGCTCGCGCAGGCCGACTTCGCGGAAATGACCTGGCTGCCTTTCGCTTTCGGCGTCTTCGGGCTGCTCGCGCTCCGCGCCGCGTTCATCGGCCGGATGCAAAGCCTCGTCGATCTCGGCGTGCTCTTCATTTACTTCACCGCCTTCTCGCTCGGCAACTTTTACCTGCGCCTCTACAATTACGGCCATCAGCTCGACCCGCGCGCGCCCATGACCATCGAGCCGTTCACGCCGGTCATGTTCGGCAGCCAGAAGATCGCCAATTTCATCCAGACCAGTCTTCCGCAGTCCGGCGCGCTGTGCCTCGCGCTCGTGCCGCTCCTGATCTCCTTCGCCATGTGGTGCTCCCGCCGGGAAACCTTGCCTGAATCATGAGAGCCCCGCGCCTCCATCTGTTGTGCCTGATGTTCGGCCTCGTCGCAGGCGCAGGCCAGTCCGTCTGTGTCGCCCGGCCCTCGACTCCCGGCGACGAACTCCGCGCCCGCATCGAAGCCGCCGTTCCCGGCGACACCCTTGTCGTTGCGCCCGGCGATTACCAGGGGCCTTTTGTCATCGAAAAATCGTTACGCCTGCTGGCCGATCCTCCCGCATCTGCCGGTAACGCGCCCGTCATCCTTCGCGGCGACCGCCGCACGCACGTCGTCGCCATCCGCGCGCCGGATGTCGAGATAAGCGGCTTCACCCTTCGCAGCTCCGGGCGCGACCTCTCCGCCGATCACGCCGCCATCCACATCTCCGCCGCGCGCGCGTTCATCCACGACAATCGCATCCTCGACAGCCTCCACGGCATCTATGTGCGCAAGGCCGCCGACTGCCGGATCGAAAACAACGTCATCCTCGGCGACGGCACCCTCGCCGGTTCCATCGCCGGCGTCGCCGATCCGCTCGCTGCCGGCCTCAGGCCCGGCGAAGCCGAACTCTGCGAAATCGAATCCGTCCAGGACCGGCGCGGCAACGGCATCCATCTCTGGAATTCCGCCGGACACCGCATCACCGGCAATACCATCAGCGGCGCCCGCGACGGCATCTATTTTTCCTTCACCGACGCCACTGCCGTCCGCGGCAACACCATCACCGGCGTGCGGTACGGCCTCCACTACATGTACTCCGACGATAACGTTTTTGAACAAAACACCTTTTCCGCCAATGCGGCCGGAGCCGCCCTCATGTATTCGAAAAATATCCACCTGAGCGAAAACCGGTTCACCGCCAACCGCAGCCATCGCGCCTACGGCCTGCTCCTCCAGTCCGTGGATGACACCCGCATCGAACAAAACCTCATCGAGGGCAACACGCTTGGGCTCTTCATGGAAAACTCCAATCACAACACCGTCCGCGCCAACCGCATTCTCAACAACCATATCGGCCTCCGGGTCAGCGACAGCACCCGCGACACCGCGTTTTCCGGAAACACGTTTTCGGGCAACATCCACCCCGTCGAAACCAGCGGTCGCAACACCGGCAACACCTGGGCGGTGGACGGCCGCGGCAACCGCTGGGACGGCGCGCTCGCCCTCGACCTCAACCGCGACGGTGTCGCCGATCTCTCTCACCGCGAACCCGATCTCTTCGGACCCTGGCGGCGCGCATTCCCCGCCATCGGACTTCTCTCGGCCAGCCCGGGGGAACGCCTGCTCCGCTTCATCCACAGCCGCCTGGCACTGCCCGGCATCAGCGGCATCACCGATCCCGCCCCGCTCGCCGGCGCGCCATCGCCAACCGTCCCGGAACCCGTTCCCGCCACGCCATGATCCACACCCTCGGCCTTGCCAAATCCTTCGGCTCCCGCCGTGTGCTCCGCGGCCTCGATTTTGTCGCCGAACCGGGCGCCATCACCCTTCTCATCGGTGCCAATGGCGCGGGCAAGACCACCGCGCTCCGTCTGCTCGCCGGACTGAGCGCGCCCGACGCCGGCTCCATCCGCATCGCCGGCCACGATCTGCAACATTCGCGCCGCTGCGCGCTCGCCAGCCTTTCCTGGCTGCCGCAAGCCCCCCGTTTTCACCCGCGGCTCACCGTCGCCCAGGTCGCCGCGTTCCATGCCCGCCTTCGCGGACGCCCTCTCCGCGCGGTGCCCGACGCGCTCGATGCGTGGGGTCTCGCCGATTTTTCGGACATGCCTACCGGCAAACTCTCCGGTGGCCTGCGCCAGCGCCTCGCGCTCGCCGTCCTCGCCCTCGCCGACGCGCCCGTGCTCCTGCTCGACGAACCCGGCCTCAGCCTCGATCCCGAGTGGCGCGAAGTTTTGCAGGATTTTCTCACCGGCGAAGCCCGCCGCGGCCGCACCATCCTCATGGCCACGCACCTGCTCGGCGAATGGGAAAATCGCATCGACCGCTGCGTGCTCCTCGCCGACGGACGCTCCGGCGGCGAGATCCCGCCCGGCGAACTTCGCCGCCACTACCATGCCTTCCTTCGCCACACCCTTCCGGAGTCCGACATGCGGCACACGCCGGCAATGACGACATGCCCGCCTCCGCATTCGCCCTCGCCCCTGTCCCCGTCCGCCGCCGCGCCTCGCCTGTGAATCCGGTTTTCCCATGACACCCGTCTCGCCCGTCCTGCCCGCCTTCACGCAAATCGCCTGCGCCGCCGCCGGACGCGAATGGCTCAGCCACCGGCTCAACCGCTTCCTCCATGCGCACCTTGCCCTGGTGCTCGCCGCCGGCCTGCTCCCGCTCCTCACGCCGGATGACGCCCTCGCGCGAGGCGCCGCATGGTGGCTGCTGCATGCGGTGCTCTATGCGGTCTCGCTCTCCGCGCTCCTGCTCGGCCTCAGTTCCGCCCAGGCCGAAACCGACGAATTTCCCTGGCTTCTCGCGCAACCCGCCGGCATTGGTCCGTGGCTGGCCGGCAAGGCGGCCATGCTCGCCCTCCTCGCTGCCGCCTCCGCCGGCCTGCTTGCTCTTCCGACCGCCCTCGCCGGGGCGGGTTCGTCCGAACTGCTCCTCACCACCGCGGGCGCCGCCGGCGTGAGCGCGGTGTGCGCGCTGACCGGGCTTGCCACCGGATTCTGGATACGTGACAGCGTGCGCGGCCTGATCGTCGCGATGGCCGCATGGCTCGTGCTCCTTTTCGGCGCCGATCTCCTGCTACTGGCTCTGGCCGGCGCACCGTTCATGCAAAACCATCCCGATCTCTGGGTGCTCCCGCTCATGCTCAACCCGCTCGATGCCTTTCGCATCACGGTGCTCTTTGCGGCGGAGCGCGCCGCCTTCAGTGGCATCGAGGCCGGCCGTCTCACCGGCTGGTGGGTGGCGCATGCCGCCGGCTGGCTCGCCACGCTGACTGCCGCCTGGTCGACCCTCGCCCTCGCCGCCGCGTGGCTCGGCGCCAGGCGGCAACTGGATGGCTGACCCCTGTCGAACGGACGTGACACTATCCGGGCCGCCTCGGGGAGGCCGTATCTTTTGTCACGACAACCAGCAAAAATCCTTATCTCCCCGACAAGGACTTGATCTAAATCAAGCCGTTCGTCTTTTTCCCGAATCCGATCCTTGCCGATTCCTCCCCTTCCGGGCCAGCATCCTCCCCGACCAAGACCATTTCCCTCGCCGCCCGCTTCCCTGACGGACGGCTTTCCCGACCATGCTGCGTCCTCGCAGAACACTTTTCTACGCCCTCATGTTCGCCGGCGGTTGCCTCGCCGGCGTGGCGGGTTTTCTCGTCTACATCTCCAACGCTGCTTCCTACCTCTCCGACGAACCGAAAACCTGCGTCAACTGCCATGTCATGGGTCCGTATTACGCCAGTTACGCGCACAGTTCCCACGCGCTCGTCGCCACCTGCAACGACTGTCACGTCCCCCACGACAACGTCCTGAAAAAATACGCCTTCAAGGCACAGGACGGCCTCTACCACTCCACGATCTTCACCCTCCGCACCGAGCCGCAGGTCATCCGCATCAAGGAGGCCGGCTCCAACGTCGTGCAGGCCAACTGCGAACGCTGTCACAACCACCTCAACGAGAAAGTCGCCACCACCGGCACCACGCTCGCCAGCCGCGCCCACGGCGAGGGACGTTTTTGTTGGGACTGCCACCGCGAAGTCCCGCACGGCACGCGCAACAGCCTCTCCGCCACGCCCGACGCCCGCGTCCCCTACCCCGCCTCGCCCGTGCCCGACTGGCTCCGCGAGCTCCAGGCCCGCCCTGCGACGCCGCCTGCATCCTCAACCACCTCCGACACCCTCCCCCTGCCTTCCTCGCCATGAAAAACAAAACACTCCTCGGCTGGCTCCTCTTTGCCGGCTCCATGGTTGCCGTCTTCCTCCTCGGCCTGCTCGCCGCCTCGGTCGTCGAACGCCGCGCCGAGATCGTGGCCGTCACCACGCCCCGCGGCACCGCGACAACAAAACCCTTCGAGGCGCGCAACTCCGAATGGAGCAAGTCATGGCCTCGCGAATACGACACCCTGATGGAAACCGCCGACATGAGCTTCACCCCGCCCGTCGTCGGCGCGCACGGCCTCGACGCCCTCGACGAAAACCCCCGCCAGGTCATCCTCTGGGCCGGCTACGCCTTTTCCAAGGATTACAACCACCCGCGCGGCCACGTTTACGCCGTCGAGGACGTACGCAACACCCTCCGCACCGGCGCGCCCATGCAGGCCGGCGAGGGACCGCAACCCTCCAGTTGCTGGGTCTGCAAATCTCCCGACGTGCCCCGCATGATGAACCAGCTCGGGCACGACGAGTTTTTCCGCAAGAAATGGTCCGACCTCGGCCACGAGATAACCAACCCCATCGGCTGCGCCGACTGCCACGATCCGGTCACGATGAACCTCACCATCACCCGTCCCCACCTGCGCACCGCGTATCAGGAACTCACCGGCAAGGACATCGCGAAGGCCTCCCACCAGGAAATGCGCTCGCTCGTCTGCGCGCAGTGCCACGTCGAATACTACTTCGACAAAAACAAGGTCCCCGGCGGCCAGGTGGTCACTCTCCCCTGGAAAAACGGCGGCAGCGTCGAGAACATGGAAACGTATTACGACGCCATCGAATTCACCGACTTCGTCAACGCCGTCAGCCGCACGCCGGTCATCAAGGCCCAGCATCCGGACTTCGAACTCTGGAGGCTCGGCATCCACGGCCAGCGCGGCGTCTCTTGCGCCGACTGTCACATGCCCTACAAGACCGAAGGCGGCCAGAAATTCACCCATCACAAGATCCGGAGCCCCCTCGCCAACATCAGCGAATCCTGCCAGGTCTGCCATCGGCAGGACGCCGCCGTGCTCGTGCAAAACGTCACCGATCGCCAGCGCCAGATCGTGGACATGATGGCGCGCATCGAACAACAGCTCGTCCGCGCCCACTTCGAGGCGAAGGCCGCCTGGGACAAGGGCGCGACCGAGGCCGGGATGGCACCCGTCCTCAAACTCATCCGCCAAGCCCAATGGCGCTGGGATTTTGTCGCCGCTTCCCACGGCGCCGGATTCCACGCCCCGCTCGAATGCGCCCGCATCCTCGACGCCGGACTCGAACGCGTCGCCGAAGCCCGCCTGCAACTCTCCCGCGTGCTCGCCGCGCACGGCCACAACGGTCCCGTGGAGCTTCCCGACATCTCGACGAAGGAAAAAGCCCAGCTCGCCATCGGCCTCACGAAGATGGACGAAGAGCGCGCGAATAAAGCCGAATTCCGCCGCACCGTCGTCCCCCGCTGGCTGGAGGAAGCCCGCAGAAACGGCACCCTCGACGAATCCCCGCGCGCGCAACTCTGAGCGCAGCCTCGCCAACAACCGCTCGCCGCGCATCCCGCCATGATACCAGACCCCCAAGGCCTTCGGATTTTCACACCAAGGCCGCAAAGAGCGCAAAGGATTGCCGGTTACCTCCTTCGCGTCCTTTGCGAGCTTTGTGTAAAATCAAAAACATTCGGGACACCGGTATGACCCGCGCTTGGTGGCAACAGCCCTGGTCTTACCGCGAATCCTTCGTCACCGCCGCTGGCCTCGCGGTCGCGGGCGGTGCGCTCCAGCTTGTCCTGCGCGGCCGCGGCGTGCCCGAAATCGCGAGCCCCGCCAACCTTCTCCTCCTCGCCGCGCTCCTCCTCCTCATCGGCGGCCTGCACTTTCTTGCCGGCTCCACCGCCACCGTCCGCTGGCTGCGCTCCGTCCCCGTTGCCATCGGCGCCCTCACCCTCCTGCTCGCGCAGGCCATCGTGCTCGGCGTCGTCCCGCAACACGCGCCGCACCCGGGTCACGCCGCGCACGCGACGCACTCCCTTGCGGAACACCTCGGCTTCACGGACGTCGTCCACAGTTGGGCCTTCCTTTTCACGCTCGCCTGGCTGCTCCTCAACCTCGGCCTCACCACCCTCGCCCGCGCCCTTCCCTTCCGCCGGGCCAACCTCTGCTTTCTCCTCAACCACCTCGGCCTCTGGATCGCGCTCGCCGCCGGCATGCTCGGCGCCGGTGACCTTCGCCGCCTTACGATGGACCTGCGCCTCGGCGCCACCGAATGGAGGGCGCTCGAAACCGCGTCCGGAAATGTCGCGTCCGGCGCCGCCCACGCCGGCCACCTTCTGGAAATGCCCTTCGCGCTCGAACTCACGCGCTTCGACATGGAAACCTTCCCGCCGCGTCTCGCGCTCGCCGATCCCCGCACCGGCGACATCGTGCAACGCCACACCGGCGAAACGCCCCGCCAGATCACCGACCTGCTGCCGACGGACGACGCCACCTCCGCATCGGGTCCCGTTTCCTCCACCGCGCACACCTTCGGCGACTGGACCGTCGATATTCTCGAATACCACCCCTGGTCCCGCGATTTTGGCGGACGCTATCACGGCATCCCCGAATCTCTCGCGCACAATGAGCCGGGCGCCGCCCCCGCCGCTCTCATCCGCGCGACCCGCCGCGCCGACGGCCACACCGTCACCGGCTGGGTCAGTTGCGGGTCCTTCGCCGTCAACCCGGCGCTCCTCGCGCTCGACAACGACAACGCGCTCGCCCTCGGCATGCTCCCGCCCGAGCCGAGGAAATACAGCTCCGCGGTCAACACCTGGGTCCGCAACCGCGACGGCTCCGGCGCGAGTACCGGTCCCGCCATGATCGAGGTCAACAAACCGCTCACGCTCGCCGGCTGGAAAATTTACCAGCTCAGTTACGACGACCGCCTCGGCCGCTGGTCGCCTCTCAGCGTGGTCGAACTCGTCCGCGACCCGTGGCTGCCCGCCGTCTACACCGGCATCTTCATGATGATCGCCGGAGCCATCGGCCTCATGTTCAAAAGCAGGGCCGCGCCCCGCCCGACCGACACATGACTCCCAACTACTGGCAAACCTTTCCCGCCCACGCCGCCGCCGCCGGACTCGCCTGGCTGCTCTGCATCGCCGCGCAGTGCCATCCCGCCACCCGCTCCCGCCGCCTGCCCGTCACCGCGCTCGCGCTGCTCGGCGGCGGCATCCTCGCCGCCTTTGCCGCCGGACTCTGGCTCCACCTCGGCCGCCCGCCCATGCGCACGCTCGGCGAAACGCGCCTCTGGTACGCCGTGTTCACCCCGGCCATCGGCGCTTTCCTGTATCATCAATTTCGTTACCGATGGCTGCTCAACTACAGCCTCGGCATGGCGGTGCTGTTTGTCGTCATCTGCCTGCTGCGTCCCGACAGCTACAACAAGGCGCTCATGCCCGCGCTGCAAAGCGTGTGGTTCGTGCCGCACGTGCTCGTTTACCTGTTTTCCTACGCGATCTTCGCCGTCTCGTCCGGCATCGCGGTTTTCGGTCTGGTGCAGACGGCGCGCCGCCGTTTCGACCCGGCCTCGCTCGAACTTGCCAACCGCCTCGTTTACCTCGGCTTCGCCTTTCTCTCGCTCGGCCTCCTCTTCGGCGCGCTCTGGGCCAAGGAAGCGTGGGGACATTACTGGACCTGGGACCCCAAGGAAACCTGGGCCATGCTCACCTGGCTCGGCTATCTCCTCTACATCCACATCCGGCACCGCCACCCCGAGGCCACCCGCGCCTCGCTCCGGATTCTCGCGCTGGCCTTCGTGGTGCTTCTCCTCTGCTGGTTCGGCGTCAACTACATGCCCTCCGCCACACAAAGCGTGCACACCTACACGCAGTGAGAAAAGCATCGGGGCACCGCGGTTATCGGCCCCCTCCCTGCCGTGCGACCGGTTTCTTGCGGGCAGTTTGCTGTACAGTTCGTGCCCTCTGAAAAATTATGCGCCAGGTTCCCGAATTCTGTCATGGCGGAGATGGTTTCATTTTTCCGTCAGGCAGAACTCCACCAGTCGGACCAGCTCCACCTGCGCGAGGCAGACGCGGGTGTCGGCTCCGCCGTAATAGATGTTGAGCGTACCATCGGGCATGACAACGGCGCCGTTGGTGAAGACGACGTTGGGAACCTGTCCCATGCATTCGTAGGGGGTTTCGGGTTGCAGGATAAATTGTCGGGGAGCGGCCACGACGCGGTCAGGGCGTTCGAGGTCGAGGAGCATGACGCCGAGGTAATAGTTTTCCGTGGCGCAGTTTTTGGAGGTGGCGTGGTAGATGCAGAGCCAGCCGTGCTCCGTGCGGATGGGAATCGCGCCCGCGCCTGTCTTGCAGCGCGCCCAGGGAGCGTCGGGCAGCACGACGGGGCGGGCTTCTCCCCAGTGGATCAGATCTGGCGAATAGCTCACCCAGATGCGTCCGCCGCCATCGATATCCTGCGGGCGCTCCAGACGGGCGTAACGGCCGCGGATTTTTTGGGGAAACAGGGCGGCGTTGCGGTTGGAGGGGACGGAGAGTTCGCCGACGGCCTCGAAGTCACGGAAGTCGGTTGTTTTTGAAATTCCGATACAGCTTCCGTAGCCGCCGAGCCAGCTTGCGTGCGTCACGTAGTAAACGCCTTCGTCGGGCATGGGGGTGATTCGCATGTCGAAGCGGTTGTGCAGCCAGCGTTTTTCTGTGTCGCGCAGCGGGTAGTGAATCGGTTCACGCTCGATGTCGAAGCGGATGCCGTCTTCGGAGCTGGCGACGTAAAAGGCGTTGTCGCGTGCCATGTCTTCGGCGCGAAGCAGGAGGAGCGCGCGCCCGTCGTGCCAGACTGCGCCACAGTTGAAGACCGCAGAGCATGGCACCGGCATCGCGCCGGGCGTGATGATGGGGTTGGACGGATGCCGGCGCAGCACGCCCTGGAAATAGGCAGGTAGCTGCGGCTGAGGCTCCGGGTGCGAATCGCGGCGGGAAAGGCTGGCCTGCGCGTGTTTCCCGGATTGTGGATGGATCAACTCAAGTGTTTCGGTTTCCATAAAAATCAGGGGTATCATGCAGGCTCGGCGGGAGCTGGCTACAGCGTGTCGTCGGTGGTGCTGACCTGGCGCAAGGTTTCGCCTTCGGCCCATTCGGCATCGAACTGGATGCTGATGGGCAGGCCGTCGGGGTAGGCCTGGCAGCGTTGCACAACCTCGGGGACGAGTCCGCCGACCTTGTCCATGGGCATGACAAGGCCGGTGAGGAGGTGGCCGTCGTTGGTGTTGCCGTGCTCTTCGACGCCGTAGGACACGACGCTCAGGTCGTCGGGGATGCGCAGGCCGGCGCCCTCCAGTTGCGCGATCAGTTCACGGGCGATGGCGTTGGCGACGCACACGATGGCGGTGGGCCGGGGGCGCGTATCCAGAATTTCACGGCAACCGCGGCGCACCGCTTCGGAAAGGGGGCAGCTGCGCCAGTCGCGCTCGACGAGGCTTACCAGCCAGTTGGTCACGCCGCCGTGTTCGCGCGCGAGGTAGAGCCATGAGGCGTAGCGCGTGCCGTGGGGAGAGCGCGCCAACTGGTCGGCGCTGTCGTGCTCCTCGTCAAATTCTTCGTCCGGGACGAGATAGCTGGCGTGCTTGTCGAAAATCCCCAGCCAGCCGATGTGCCGGTGCCCCGCCGCGCGCAGGCGGTCCACGGCGAGCGCGGCGGCGCGGGCCTCGTTGAAGAACACCGAGTTGACGCCGCGCTGGAAATCGTGGCCCACGGTATAGATGACGGGAGCGACGGAGCGCAGCGCGTCGATCCAGCGGGTCGGGTAGGGCTCGCTCAGAATGACGCCGTGGATACGCGGTGAATTTTCCAGAAACTCCAGCATTTCGGGGAGCGACGAGAACGACTCGGCCAGCACTTCGCCTTCGGTGCTGGCGAGGGCGCGTTCCAGGCCGGAAACCATGTCGTTGCGATAGGGGACGGTGTCGCCACGGTCGAGTGCGCCGATGGTGGGGCAGAGCAGGCGCAGGCGATGTTCGCTGCCCCGCGCCATCTTGACGAAGGGAGGGAAGAGCCGTTCGCGTGAGGACAGATAGCCGAGCTCCTCCGCCTTGCTGCGCACGAGCCGCCGCGTCTCCTCGCTGATGCGCCCGATGCCGCGCAGGGACTTGGAGACGGTCATCGGCGTGACGCCGAGTTCGTCGGCGATGGTTTTGAGGGTGGGACGCATGATGCGATGTCGGGAACGTGAGGAGACTGTTGCCATGATCTGAGCAACATGCTCCGTGGCGGGTTATTGTAAACCAAATCCAGATGGGCGGAATCTTATGATTGGGGCGCTGTTTTTAGGATAATGTCGTCCACATCGAAGATTCGCGCGGTGCCGGCGTTTCCAATGATGATGACATCTGCCTGAGTAAACGTTCCTGTCCCAACGCGACCCACCGGAACATTTTGGATGAGCGTTTTGTCAGCCGCATTATTTGTATCTAATTCCTTGATGCTGACTTTTCCGACCGGGTCGCCTTCGTTTGTTCCGTTGGGCTGGATGTAGGAAATGACAACTTCATACCAGACACCTTTGCGCCAGCGCGAGTCGGGCACGTTTTTGAATTTTGTTTTTCCCCAGTTCGCGCCGCCGTCGGAAACCTGGATGAAGTTGTCCTCCCAGCCATCCTTGGTTCCTCCGTTGAAGCGCACGTAGAGTCCGCTGACTCCGCCCGACTGACCGAGCATGACTTGTGACATAACGTAGGCATCGCTGTCGGACATGACGCGAAGCTTCACACGAAATTCAAGGGCGTGATCCTGCTGTCCAGTTACAGGGACAGATTCGAGTATCCGACTAAAGTTGGCCTTGCTCGAAAAACGTACGCCGGCGCCCTCATAACCTGCCGCCGTGAGAACCAGGGGGGCGGAGCCTTCACCGTAATGCAGGCCCCAGCCGGACAACTTGTCCAGCGGTGTGTCGTCGGTCACGGAGGCAAATGACTCTTCGAACTTCCACGGTGCACCGGCGGCATACGTGGATGCCGTGCTGCATATGAGGACAAGGGCAAATAACGTGATGGGTTTCATGTCGGGAGATTTTAACGGGGTTTTTTCTGTAGGCGGCTCCGGAGTGCGACGAGTCCGAGAACGGAGAGCCCGGCGAGAAGGACGGTGATGGCGGGTTCGGGAACGGCTGCGGTGCCAATGCGAATGTCACTGACTTCAAAGGCACGGGCCGTCCCGTTGTTCTTCACCTGGACAACATTGACTTTGTCAAATGCACCACCAGTCGAGCCGATGCCACCGATTACAATATCCTGAACGAGGAACGAACTGGTGACCGTGTCATAAACAGAAAGAAGTCCTGAAACATCTTGCCCTATCCCTGTTGATTTAAGCTCAAAACGAAATGTCACTTCATACCAGCGCCCTGTCTCCCATGCCGAGTCGGGAACGATAACGGAAAGCCCGGCGCCGCCCCAACTGGTTCCCGTTCCCGACGAAACCTGTATGTAGTTGTCCGTTTTTCCGTTTTGGGTTCCTCCGTTAAACTGAATGGCGAGTCCATTGACGCCGCCATTCTCAGCGATCATGATGATGGATTGTTGGTAGGCATCGGTTGATGCGATACTTTTGAAGTTCAGCTTGAACTCCAAGGGACCATCGGCGGCAGTCATAACGTTGCCGCCTGAGAGAGTTAGTCCGTAACCTTCGTTGGCAGTGATGGTGGAGCTGTTGCCGCCTCCGTAACCGGTTCCCAGCGAGACTGTGGCGGTGTTCGCGCTGCCAGTTGCCAGGCTCCAGCCGGGAACCGTGCTCAAGAGGGTGCCGTCCGTTGTAACAGACGAAAAATTATCAACAGTAGTCAGGGCTGCGTGGGCAGTGATGGATCCGATGGAGACAAAAGCTGCCAGCGCGACAGCGAGTGCGTGCGTTTTCATAGTAGTGATATGTGTTGTTTGACCGAGGTTCAGGCTAACGGAGAATCCATTGATGAAAGGCGGCGGGTTGCTTGGCTTCGCCGATACCCGGGGTGAGGCCAATCCAGCATTTGCGCGTCGCGCCGTCGCGGTCGTTGGCGATGAAATTCAGACGGAATGCATCGCCTTCGGAGAGCGGGTGATCGCCAAGCCAGGACCAGGGGAAAAGCACGTCGTAACACGTGAGCGTACCGTCTCGACGGATACGCAGGTGGTTGGGCAAGAAAGGAATTTTGGCGCCACCGCTGTCCACCATCACCGGTCTTCCGGCATCGTCGAGAGCGAGTGAAAATTCACGGCAATGGTCGTCGTATCCGTGCCCGGCACGGTTGCCCAGGTCAAAGGCGACTTGCAGGGAATCGAAGCTCCAGAGGCTGGTGACGCCTGATGGCGGTCCGATGTGGATGTCGTCCTTCACATGGACGGCCAGCGCGATGCCTTCGGATGTCCAGCCGGCCCACGCGGTGAGTGAGAGATCGTCAGCGCCTTTCCAGTCCACGCCCGGATCGGCAGGCAGCACGTGATCGCGCTGCGTGAGGACGATCGGCGTGGCAATCCGGAGAAGCGATTGTTCGAGTGGGCTTGTCTGCGGATCAATTCGCGGAAGGGAGCGCAGATGGTAGCGAATCTCCGTGGTCACGGTGGTGGATGTCCGCTCATCGAGCACGGTGACGGATGTGTGTCGCGGATTTTCCAATACGATCCCGGTGGCGGGGATTTTCAGCGCGTTGATGCCTGGGGGTAGCAGACGCGAGCGGGCGGATTGCGCGTGCGTAGTCTGGAAAACTTTGGCCGACACGGGGCGCAGGTCGTTGTTGATGATGTCCAGCGAGATTTGATCCAACCGGGAAACATGCGCGTTTTGGACGACGATCCGCTCGCGTGCCTCCACGGTCGCGGTGCGAAGGCTTTGTTCGAGGCGGTCGGCATCGACCGCGGGCACGACGACGAATACAGGCAACGGTTCGAGATCGAGTGTGGGCGAGAGGGGTATTTCACGGCCCAAGGCGTCGATGATCTGACCGCTTTGCAGGGTAGATGCGGACGCAGGCAGGCGGAGCTTGGCGCCGCCGCCGACGGAAGTGGTGTCTTCCATCCATAAAGCCAGCACGGCTTTGTTTTCCGTTTCGTTGGCAAAACGCAGCACGTGGCAAAACGGACCGATTGTAAATTGACGAACGAAGACAACATCATCGAGCAACCGGGCGCAGGTCGCGTAGGCTGCCGCCGAGGGCGAGGGAAACCAGTTGCCGTCGGGGCGGTCGTAAGTGGTCCGTTCGTCAGCTTTGCGAAACATGCCATACGAACTCGACCGCTCCCGCCCCGGAAACGTGGCGGCAAACCAGAACAGTTTTTCCACCTCGGGCACGGAGCGGGACAGCAGAATCGCTTGCGCGGTGAAGGCGGCGAAGAGGCGCGCCGAGGGTGAGAATAGCGGTTCATCGAGATGCAGCGCCCAACCGAATTCGGTGCTCCAGATGCGCGGAGGCAAGCCATGCTGCCGCATGAGCGCCGCCATCGCCCGCATGCGTCCGGCGGCGTCCATTTTGGGTGGTGACTCCGGAAGCGCGTCACCCCCCACATAGCGGGAATGATTGTAGGGATGGCCTCCGAAAATATCCATGTAACCGGAAGCGCGTGACAGCACGTCCTTGCTGAATTGCAGCCGCGGGAAATCCACGCCGCTGACGTCCAGACCGATCACGGGCAGGTCGGGCGCAACGCTTTTGGATGCTTCGTAGCCTGCTTTCAAAATCCGCGCGTAAATTTCTGTGGTATGGAGCACGCCTGCCGCATGGCGGGAGACTTCGAGGTCGGGTTCATTCATGATCTCGACGGCAAGAATCCGGTCCTTGTAGCGTGACACCACTGCACGGACGAAAGCTGAAAAATCGGGCAAATGTTTGGGATCCGCCAGTTCTTCGATGGATTTCCATTTGGTCCACCTGGGACGTATTTCGGGGCGGATCGTCAGGATGGTGCCGATGCCTTGTTCGGCCCGGTTGCTGATTCCCTTGTCCATGCCTGTCCAATCCCATGTTTCGGATCCCTGACGTTGCAACCATTCCCAGACGGCTTGGCGGCGTTCCACACGGACGCCGATGCGAGCGGCTGCTTTGGCATCGCGCACGAACATCGTGCCGAAAAAGCTCTGTGACGCGGGCAACCTGTTTTTCTCCGGAGGGCGAACCACCAGCAATGCACTCATGCTCCGCCCAAGCTCCCGACCGTTCTGGCTTACGCTTGCGGTCAGCGCCCAGTATCCGGTTTTTTCTGTTGGAGCCTCCCATCTGAATTCACCGAGTTCTCCCGGGGCGAGAGTCAGGACCCATTCGCGACCTGAACTTTCGGATACGGACTCACCAGGAGCTTGCGCCGCAAGCCGCAACGTCACTGGTCCCGTGGTGGATGGTTTGTTTTTGACCGTGACCACGTATTGTCCCGGCTCGTTCACGTAGGCTACCCCGGAGGGAAAGGAGGAGGTGATGCCGATCTCCTGGACCGTCGAGAGAGCGGGGGGCGACGATGGCACGGACGCAGCCGACATCGTTGGCATCGCAAGACCCGACAATGAAACCAACAGAATGGCGAGAAGGCGAAGGAGAGGAATCATTTGGAGTAGTGGGAACCGGAATTGAGGTTGCCTTGACGCCAGCGGGTGTCGCCATAGCGCACCTTCTCCACGTGGATGTCCGCCATCAGCACGTTGGCTGTTCCGCCGTGCCGGGCGGCGAAGCGTTTGTCGGCGGCAGCTGTTTCAATCGGATCATCCAGATCGTAAACGATGGGGGCATCTGCATCCATGAAGAGCGGCCAGTCTCGGGGAAGTTGCAGACGGGATGAAAAAAAGCGTTCTTCATTGTCCACCCTGTGCGCAGGAGATGGATACCAGACCATGAAGTTGCTCATGCCATAGCCACCGGCATTGAGGTGCCCTGTTCCCTTGTAAGAACGGCAACGGGGAATGATTTGGGAATCGATGTATTTCGTTCCATTGGTTGACGCAGTGCCCAGCAGATAATGGTACCAGTACTTCGTGGTTGAGCTGGTGTAAGCTTTGAGCGCTTGGCCTTTGTTATCGTCGAGGTAGAGCTGGAAGGCGAAACCGGTCTGGCGCAGATTGGAGAGACACGCGGCAGCATTTGCACTCTCCCTGACCCGCGCGACGGTCGGAATCGTAATCGCAGCCAAAATGCCAATGATGGCGATGACCACCAGCAATTCGACCAGGGTGAACCCCGAAGTCGTCGAAGCCGGATGATCACCGGCATTGGCGGAGGCCGACTTTGTTTCTGAACGCGGAATGCAGGCGGCGCCTCGCGAAATAAAAGAGGGGCAAGGCAAGACGGCAGGAAAAGCGGAAGAGACGAGGTATTTCATCAGGAGAGCGGGGAAGAATTGGTTAGAGTTAAAATAACCCAAACGTGAGTTTCAAGCCATTTTTCAAAAAATCTGGCCTGTGGAAGGAATAGGCCTCCGGGAACCCGGGACCGGATCCTGTATCCGATTCTTCCCCCGCCCTGTTGGTGTTTGCAGGGACAGGGGGCTGAACGCTTGACCTGCATCAATGCGCCCTTCCCTGCCCTCTGGCATGCTGGGCGGCATGTTCTGTTTCCAATGTGAGCAAACCTCAAAAATGACCGGATGCACGACCTTCGGTGTGTGCGGCAAGGACCCCGAAACCGCCGCGCTTCAGGATCTGCTCCTGCATGCCTGCCGGGGCATCTCGGCACTCGCCCATCGCGCCCGTCTTCGCGGCGCCCGTCGCGCCGACATCGACCGCTTCGTGATGGACGCACTCTTCACCACCATCACCAACGTCAATTTTGATCCCGCCCGTTTGCAGGAGTGGCTCATCCGCGCCGGGGAAATCCAACGGCAGGCGCGCGAGCTTTATCTCACCGCCTGCATCGCCCGCCGCGAGTCGCCCGAGCCGCTCAACGGCGCCACCTGCTGGCGTCCCGCGGCCACGCTCGCTGAATCCGTCGCCGACGGCCAACGGCTCGGTCTCCCGGCGCGTCTCCGCACGCTCGCCAACGACATCGCCAGTCTTCAGGAACTGCTCACCTATGGCCTGAAGGGCATGGCCGCCTACGCGCATCACGCCGCCGTGCCCGGTCGCGAAAGCGAGGCGTTCTACGCCTTCATGCACGAGGCCCTCGCCGCGCTCGAAGACAACTCTGCCAGCGCCGACGCCCTGCTCGCGCTCAATCTCCGCTGCGGCGAGGTGAACCTCGGGGTCATGGCGCTGCTCGACGAGGCGCACCGCGAGCGTTTCGGCTCTCCCGAACCGACTTCCGTGCGCGTCGAACCTGTACCCGGAAAATGCATACTTGTATCCGGACACGACCTGCACGACCTCGAGGCGCTGCTTCGGCAAACCAAAGGCAAGGGCATCAACATCTACACCCACGGCGAGATGCTGCCCGCGCACGGCTATCCGAAACTGAAACGCTTCCCCCACCTCGTCGGCAACTACGGCGGAGCGTGGCAGGACCAGCGCAAGGAGTTCACCACGTTTCCCGGCGCGATCCTGATGACGACCAACTGCATCCAGAAACCGCGCGAAAGCTACGAGCGCCGCATTTTCACGAGCGGCGTTGTCGCCTGGCCCGGCGTGGAGCATGTCAGCGCGGCGGACTTCTCGCCCGTGATCGAGGCCGCGCTGGCCGCCGACGGTTTTACCGAAGCCGGCACGGCCGGGTTGCCCGACAAACGCATCCTCGTCGGTTTCGCCCACGAAGCGATCCTTGCCAACGCCGGCAAGGTCGTGGAGGCCGTGAAGTCGGGTGCGCTCCGGCATTTTTTCCTCATCGGCGGTTGCGACGGCGCAAAACCCGGCCGCAACTACTACACCGAGTTTGCCGAATCCGTGCCCGACGACTGCGCCGTGCTCACGCTCGGCTGCGGCAAGTACCGGTTCAACCGGCACGACTTCGGCGACATCGGCGGCCTGCCCCGCCTGCTCGACTGCGGCCAGTGCAACGACGCGTACTCCGCCATCAAGGTCGCCGGCGCGCTGGCCCAGGCTTTCGGCTGCGGCGTCAACGACCTGCCGCTCTCGCTGGTGATTTCGTGGTTCGAACAAAAGGCGGTCGCCGTGCTGCTCACGTTGCTGCACCTCGGCATCCGCAACATCCGGCTCGGCCCCCACCTGCCTGCCTTTGTCTCGCCCGGCGTGCTGAAAATCCTCGTCGACACGTTCGGCCTGAAAGGCATCACCACCGCCGGAGCCGATCTCGAGGCGTGCCTGGCAAAAGCGGCCTGAGCAGCGAAAAACCGGCCAACGCCATCGGGTGCCTCCTGCCGGTTGCGTGGAAAATCCGGGAGAGCGTGCAATCCGCCTTGTCAGTGACCCTGAATATCGCAAAACGATACTTCATGGCCCGATCACCGAATGCCGCCGGCCTATCCAAGGCCGACTACGAGCTGCTCTCCGAATTTCGTTACACGCTGCGCAAGTTTCTCGGTTTCAGCGAGGCGGCCGCCGTCAGCCACGGCCTCACCCCGCAGCAATACCAGGCGCTCCTCTCCATCCAGGGTTTTCCGGGCAAGGACTGGGTGACGATCGGCGAACTGGCCGAGCAGATGCAGATCGCCCACCACAGCGCCGTCGGCCTGACCGACCGGATGGAAGCGCTCCGGCTCGTGCGTCGCTCGCCCTCAAAGGAGGATCGCCGGCGAGTGCAGGTTTCGCTCACCGCCAAGGGTCTGGCCATTCTGGAAAAGCTCTACCGCATCCATCGCGCCGAGTTGCGCTCGACCGGCCCGCAACTGGCCGGGTTGCTGCGCCGCGCGGCGAGGAAGATTCCCGGAGACACCTGATTCCCGTGCCCGACATGAAACTGAACCTCCACACCTACCGCTACGGAGAAGCCGACCGGTTGCCCGGGCTTTCCATCGGAGTCGCCCGCTTTCTTCCCCGGAACATCCGCCGGGAAAACTATTTTTCAAAAGGATATTTCGAAATCTGGTTGCCTCTTCTCGCGCCGGGCCGCGAGCTTGTGGCTGCTTACCGCAAACACGACATCAGTCACGAGGCATTTGCCTCCCGTTACCGCAAGGAGATGAAAGAAAATGCACCGGCCCAGGTCATCCGCCTGCTCGCGGCCCAGGCGCGCCATGCCCGGATCAACCTCGGGTGTTTTTGCGAGGACGCTTCCCGTTGCCATCGTTCCGTGCTGGCCACCCTGATCGAGGAAGCCGCCGCCGCTTTCCCGGGTGGTCCGGAGCCTCGCGCCTCGCACCGCCCTGTCCCCGTCCACGGTTTTGCCAGCCCCGCCTGCTCCATGCCTGAAATCGAGGACTGAGCTGTCGCCATGAGCAATCGGTCTTCTCCGGCATCCCTTTTCCAGCGCCTCGGCGGGCGCGACCGTCTGCTGTTTTTGCTGCGGCGTTTTTATGCCGACGTACGCCAACATGCCGTCATCGGCCCGGTCTTTGCCGCGCACATCGACGACTGGCCGACGCACATTGAAAAGATTGCCGACTTCTGGTCCGGCGTGACAGGCGGTCCGGCGCGTTACAAGGGTCCGATGCCGGCAAAACACGTGCCCCTCGGTCTTGAAGAACGGCATTTCGAGGCCTGGCTCGGACTCTGGCATCGCCATTGCCACGCACACCTGCCTCCCGACGAAGCGCAGGAACTGATTGCGGCGGCTGAAATGATCGGCCAGCGTTTGCGGTTCATCACTGCCCGCAGCCAGGCGGCCGGGCCTGGCACTTCCGGAATCTCCTCACCTGCTCCTTCCCCGTGATTTAACATGGCCCGTTTGCCCGCTCCTCCCGAATCCGCCACCAGCCATCCTTACCGTCAGGCCGCGCTGATCGCCACGCTGAGGCGGAGCCGCATGTTTGCCGACCTGCCTCCGGCCGACCTCGCCGCGGTGGCCGAAGGCTGCTCTACCAAAACGCTGCAAAAGGGGGAAATCCTGTTTCGCGAAGGCGAGAAGGCCGAGGGTTTCTTCGTCGTCCAGACCGGCCAGATCAGCATCTTTCGCCTCACGCCCGACGGCCGCGAACAGATCATCTGCGTGTTCGCTCCGCCGGAAAGTTTTGCCGAGGTCGTCCTTGCCAGCGCCGAACGCTACCCGGCCAACGCCGTCGCGCTGGAATCATCCCAGGTGATCCGGATCGGCAAGGAACATTTCCGCGACCTGATCCGCCAAAACCCCGAACTGGCGCTGCACATGCTCGCCTCGATGAGCCTGCATCTGAAGCACCTCATGCAGTCGCTGCACGAGATCAAGGGACTCCAGATCGAAAGCCGGCTGGCCGCATGGCTGCTCGAACATTGCCCGGCCTTTCCGGCGGGCGACGCCGCGGACGGGCCGGTCCGGTTCGTGCTGCCGGTCAGCAAGAAAACCCTGGCCGGGCAACTCGGCGTCACCAGCGAGACGCTTTCCCGCACCTTCGCCCGTTTCCGGAAAGAGGGCTCCATCCGTGTCGAAGGCACCGTCCTGCATGTGCTCGACCGCCAGGCTCTGAAAACCCGCGCCATCGGTCCGTCCTGATCCGTCTCTCACCTTACTTTAACGTAAACGTTTCCTTCACCTGTTGCGACATGTACATGTAGGGAACCCATATGCATGTGGTTACTACGGCACCCCACACCTGCCCTATCTGCTTTGCCTTTTCCTCAACCGGAATCGTGATCCAGTACCGACTGGCCAGCACATCGACCACCGTGATGATAGTCATAGCACCGCGCCCGCGATCGGGCGGAATAACGTCCGAAAGGCCGTCTTCACCGGGGCGGATGACGAGTGCAGTCTGGTAATACGGCAACGCATGATGTTCCAGATCACCCGCCTGGAAGGTGAGCGTCGGGTCCACCCACCAGTAATCCGCCCGGCCGCGTGCGCCATCCGCAGCCGGCTTTGGAATTGCGACAATGACATGATTGAACGCGAGTGGTGATGGCGCCCAATCCGCCACATGGGAGCGCCAGGTGGTATGCAGCAACGCCGGATACGCAGTGATACCCGAGGCTCGAAGCAGCGCGCAAAGCAACACACTCTTGTCCTTGCAGTCGCCGAACCGCCGCGCCAGCACTTCGGCAGGTGGCGTCGGGCGATGCGTGCCCTCCCCCAATTCGAATCCCAGGTAACGGATGTCCTGTTGCACGAATTGCAGAAGAGCGACTATTCGCGAATCTTCGCTGGTGAGCCCCGTGGTGAGCAACTCCGCCTGCTCCCGAATAGTCGCCGGCACCGGATCGGGCTGCGCATAAAGCGGCGTTGCCCAGTCCACCACGTCGGCCCAGGTGTGAAACTCGCCAAGCTGTACAAACGGCCATTGTACGAACCAGCCAGGCGCATCGGTTTCATAGGAAATGGCCGGCAAGTCTCGTCCCTCCCATGTAAGAACGGTGGTCCCGGCAAGCGATCCGTGACCACGTGCCTTATCCAGTCGCAGTCCGGTGGTGCCGTGTTCCACGTACAGGAGCTCCCGCCCATCCGGTACGATGACGCGAGCGCGTCGGTGTCGTACAGGCGTGGGCCAGCCGACGCCCAGCGAGTCAAACCAACGGCCGCCGAAAACCGGGTTGGAACCATGGACCGTACTGGCGAAATCAAGAACATCCCCCACGCGCACATCGTCGAGGTGAATCAACGCGGTAAGCCGTCCGTTTAGCAAATGGCGGTCGAGATCGGTTTCTTGCCGGATGACCTGGATACGAGCCGGATCGAGCCGGTCTTGCACATGTCCGTTGCGAATGACACGCAGATGATGAATCGTAAGGTTCTCACAGGAGGGGTCAAAATTCCATGTCAACCGCGAGCCGGACTGAAGTGATCCGCCATTGACAATCCGATACACAGTGTGGTGATAGGAGGCCTCCTCTCCGAGATGCACCTGCTGGTCCCACAGCAGATAATCCACTCCGTAAACGGCATCGTCCGGTGGAGTTACCGGCAGCGTGACCGGAGCAGTCTCGATCCTATCGACCCACGCATCCGGCGCGGCAAAGCGAGGAACAGCGGCCACGCACGCGCACGCGCCGATGGCCAGCGCAGAGACGCAGGGAAACCAGCGGATAATATGGTGGAAGCGAAGGAGGACCGGAATCGGAAACATATCCGCCTCAAAGCGAGCCAGTGCAACCGTGCCGGGGCAAACGCAAAGGCAAGGTGGCGACGGGCGGGGGGTTTGGTCGGAAGCGGTGGGGTGGCACGGGCATCCAGCCCGCTTCGAACCGGATTGCCGGCGGGATGCCAGCGCCCCTTGCTTCAGGCGCCGGCTTCAGGCTTGCGCATCGTGGCGACGACATTCCAGCCGCGGTCGGCGAGCAGGCGGGCGGCCGCCCGGCCGAAGCCGGACGAACAGCCGGTGATAATCACGGTTTGGACATGAGGGTTTTCCCTGGTTACAGGGCCTGCAGGCCGGTGAGTTGCTCGCTGAGCGTCCACAGGCGAGCTGCCGCCTCGGGATCGACGGCATAGGGCTTCACGCCCGCCATGCCTCGGGTGGAGGCAGCGAGTGAGAAATCGGCTGCCGTGTCGGACATCAGCGGTGCGACTTCGACATCCTCGCAATAGACGCCGCCCATGCCGTCGAGCCGCAGGCTGGTCGCGCACCATACCTGGGTCGCCGCGCCCTGAGCGACGGTCTTCAGGCCTTTTGAGGGATCGATGACGGGATCGCCGTTCGCGTCGATGACGCCGGCTGCCTTCAGTCACGCCCTCAAACGTGTCACCGGCATCTCGCCCAAGCGGTATGGCACCAGGCCGGAGGCGAACGGGAAGACCGCATGACACTTTCGCGCAAGATCGCGACAGGTTGAGCAAGAACCGGTGCGACAGCGAAGCCGCGATGGAGTAAACTTGTCCCTGATCGTTGCGTCATCGATCAAGTCATCCGAAATTCACCACTCGCGCATCATGGCCCTTTCCCGCCGCACCTTTCTCAAAACCACGGGCACCGTGCTCGCCGTGCCGGCGCTTCTCCGGGCCCAGGCCGATGCCCTTTTAACTCAAAAACAGGAGTCCCATATGGAAATCAAACGAGCTGGCTCACAACCGTCCGTCAAAGGACCGTCCGACTGGTTCACTGGCACGGTGCGTATCGATCCGCTGTTTCAGGCAAATGCCCCGGCGCGTGCGAGCGGCGGCAGCGTCACGTTTGAACCGGGAGCCCGGACCGCATGGCACACGCACCCGCTGGGTCAGACCCTCCTCGTAACGGCGGGCTTTGGCCGCGTGCAACGTGAGGGAGGG
The DNA here is from genome assembly GCA_000242935.3 of Opitutaceae bacterium TAV5. Classification (NCBI taxonomy): domain Bacteria; kingdom Pseudomonadati; phylum Verrucomicrobiota; class Opitutia; order Opitutales; family Opitutaceae; species Opitutaceae bacterium TAV5. Next base: position 5,429,819 of record CP007053.1, on the reverse strand, counting down.
CCTGTCGAGGAAATCAGGCCCGGCGACGTGGTCTGGTTTCCCCCGGGCGAGAAGCACTGGCACGGCGCCGCCCCCACCACCGCGATGACCCACATCGCCATCCAGGAGCAGCTTGACGGCAAGGTCGTCGACTGGATGGAGAAAGTCAGCGACGAACACTACCGCGGCTGAGTCCGCGCTCACCACTCACCGGATAAACCATTCAAAAACCAATCTCATGTCCAAAACCGAAACCTGTTCCGTCAAAGCCTATTCCGCCGCCAGCGCCACCGCGCCGCTGGCCCCCGACACCATCCGGCGCCGCGAGCCGACCGAGCGCGACGTCCAGATCGAGATTCTCTTCTGCGGCGTCTGCCACTCCGACCTCCACTTCACGCGCAACGAGTGGAGCGGGGTCATGCCCGCGGCCTATCCGGCCGTGCCGGGCCACGAGATCGTCGGCCGCGTGACCAAGGTCGGCCCCAAGGTCACCAAGGTAAAACCCGGCGACCTCGCCGGTGTGGGCTGCATGGTGGGCGCCGATCTCGCCAACTGCCCGTTTTGCAAGGCGGGCAACGAGCAGTTCTCGCCCACCCAGATCGGGACCTATGGCGGCACCGAGCCGGTGATCGGCGGTCCCACCCACGGCGGCTACTCCGAAAGCATCGTGGTCGATGAGCACTTCGCGCTGCATGTCCCGGCCAACCTTCCGCTCGCCGCCGTCGCGCCGCTGCTCTGCGCCGGCATCACCACCTGGTCGCCCCTGCGCCACTGGAAAGTCGGCCCGGGCAAAAAAGCCGGCATCGTCGGCATCGGCGGGCTCGGCCACATGGGCGTGAAGTTTGCCCGCGCGTTCGGCGCCCATGTCGTCGTTTTCACGACCTCGCCCGGCAAGAAGGACGATGCGCTCCGGCTCGGCGCACACGAGGTCGTCATCTCGCGCAACGCCGATGAGATGGCGAAGCATGCCGGCACCTTCGACTTCATCCTCGACGCCGTATCCGCCGAGCACGACATCGACGCCTACCTCCGGCTGCTCGCTCCCGATGGCAACCTCACCCTCGTCGGCGCGCCCGAAAAGCCGCTCGCGGTGTCCGCCTTCTCCCTGCTGATGGGACGCAAGAGTCTCTCCGGCTCGCCCATCGGCAGCATCGCCGAGACGCAGGAGATGCTCGATTTCTGCGGCGAGCACAACATCACCGCCGACGTCGAGATCATCCCGATCCAGAAGATCAACGAAGCCTGGGACCGCCTGCTCAAGGGCGATGTGAAGTATCGCTTCTCCATCGACATGGCCTCCCTGAAAGCCGGGTGATCCGATCGACGGGCCGGGTTGCCCGTCGATCGCTGGAAAACACCCGCCGCCGGCCAGTCGCTCCGGCACGTGACCTCGGAAAAACACCGGAGGACGGCACGGTGCGGCTTCGCGTCGGCTCACTTCTTCACCGGTGCGGGAAGGTTGGCGAGGTGCGGAATCTCCTCCGTCGTCCAAGGCGCGATGTGGCGGTTGGGATAAATGAGGATCACCGAGGCCTCCTGCTCCGGATCATGCGAGGCGAGTTCGACGCGGACGCGGTGAACGCGGCCGGCGACGGGCGTGAACGTCCCCTTCGACTTGTCCGGCGCGCGATGCGTGGCGGGCACATACGGCAGGCCGGCGGGGCAATCGACGACGAGGCGGTCGTCGATGTAAAGCCGGGCGCCGGCGCGGGCGAGGCAGACCAGGAGACGCGGCTCGCCGGTGGCGGGCGTCCAGTCCCAGGAAGCCCCGCCGGCGGCCTTGACGGCGGACGGGAGTTCGCCATTGGCCCAGGCGACGGAAGCGGCGCCGGCAGTCGTCGCGGCAGGCTGGATACGAAGGGTTCCGGGAAGCGCGGCGAGATCGGTGGCGGGCGGGCGGGTGAGCGCGGCCCAGTCGGGCACAGCGGCGTGCGGGGCGAGTTTGCCGATGAGCGCGGCGGTGCGGGCGGTGAGTTCGCCGAGCGTCTGCGGAGCCTTGATGCCCTGGATGCCGGGGCCGATGAAAACGCCGTCGCCGATGGGCGCCACCCAGCGGGCCGGGATGGCGTCCGCGCCGAGCGCGAGTCCGATGGTGGCGCCGACGGTGGCCGCGGTGCAGTCGGTATCGTAGCCGCCGTTGACCGCGAGGAGGATGCTTTTCTCGAAATCGCCGCCGCCGTGGAGCAGCGCCCAGAGGGTTAGCGCGACATTGAGCGGGGCATGCGTGAAGTTGTCGTTGCCGTGGGCGGCGAGGAGTTTTTCACGCGAGGCCCAGGTTTCGACGCCGGCGGCATGGTCGTCGATGACGAGCGCGGCGGCGCGGGCGGTTTCGCTGTCGGCGGGAATCAGCGGGCGGGCGGCGGCGATGGCGTCGACCGCGGAACGGCCTCCGGCGACGTGCGCCTGCATGGCCGCGAAGAGGACTTCGCCGGCGATGCCCTCGACACCGTGATCGAGCGTGGCGTCGAGCGCCGCGTAATGAGCGGCGCTGTGCGCATCACCGGGGAAAAGGCATGCCCAGAATTCGGAGCGGATGGGCGAACCCATGCCCGAAACGAAATGATTTTCGAATACACCGGCATCCCGGGCGGCCACGCCGCGACGGAGGTTCCAGCGGCAGCGTCCGTATTCGTCCCACATGTAGTGGAGATTCTCCAGCCAGGCGCGGGCGAAGTCTTCCTGCGTGAGCGCCACCTGGGCGGAACCGGGGAGTTTTTCCACGAGATCGAGCCACACGAGCTGGAGTTCGAGGTCGTCGTTGGGCGGGGCGATGGTCGGCACGGGATCGTAGAACGTGAAGTTCAGGCGGTCCATGCGGCCCTCGGCGGGAAGGCCGAGCGTGCCGCCCACGGATTTGCCGAGCCAGCAGCCGAGGATGCGGGTCTTGATGTCGGAGGAGGAGGATTTCATGGGTGGTATACGGTATGCAGAGCGTGGTCTGCTGTAAGCTGTCCCGCCGGGCGACGGGCCGGGTCGGGGCGGCGATCACCCTCACCCGGCGCGGGGAGAAGGCGAAGCCTGAAAAACCCTCGCATTTGTCCAGTCGTTGGTCAAAACAGCCGGCATGGCACTGGCGCAGCAAAAGGTGGAGTTTGTGTACGCGACGCTCGCGAGGCGGATTCGCACGGGGTTCTGGCGGACGGGCGAGGTCATCCCGGCGGAGATCGATCTGGCGGCGGAGTTTCATTGCAGCCGGGGCACGGTCAACCGGGCGATCTCGCAACTGGCGCGGGAGGGCTGGGTGGAGCGGCGGACGCGGGCGGGCACGCGGGTGCTGGCGCCGCAGCCGGTACGGACGGGCGGCGGGAGCAGGCGCGGAGGAGCCGCGGGGAAAGAAGGGCCGGCGTGGACGTTCATTTATCCCAACATGCATCACGAGGGCATCGCCCGGATCGCGCGCGGTTTCCAGGATGCGGTGAAGGCGGCGGGCGAACGCGCGGCGATGCTGACGACAGGCATGGATTTTCGCCGCGAAGCGGAGATGATCGGGCAGCTCGGCCCGGACGATGCGCGCGGGATGGTGGTGTATCCGGTGATCACGAGCGCGGAGGATCAGCTTTATTACATGCAAATGATCCTGGCGTGCCCGCTGCCGGTGGTGCTGGCCGAGATCAACCTGCCGGGGGTGGGCCGGCCGGTTGTCATGGCAGACGGGCTACACGCGGGGCGCGAGGCCACGCGCCACCTGCTGGCGCAGGGGGCGCGGCGGATCGGGTTTCTGGCCAACTATGCCTGGGTGCCGATGGTGCGCGACCGTTACCTCGGCTATCGCCAGGCGCTGGAGGAGGCCGGCATGCCGGAGAGGGAGCTGGCGGTGCGGCTCGACGGGCGGATGCGTCCGCGTTTCGACACGCCGCTGGCGGAGCCGGAGGTGCTGGCGCGGGAGTTTCTGGTCGCGCACCCGGATATCGACGCGATTGTGTGCGGCGACGATTTCCTGGCGCATGGCTGCCTGCGCGTGGCCCGCGAGCTGGGCTGGGCGGTGCCGGGGCGGCTGCGTGTGATCGGGATCGACGGCTTGCGCTCGCTGCCCGCGACGCGGCCGGCGCTGACGGTGTACCGGGTGCCGTTCGAGCGGATCGGGGCGGAGGCGTTTGCACTGCTGCGTCACGCGGTGGCGAACGTGGAGGGAGAGACCGGCACGCCGGTGCCGGCGGAGCGGTTCGTACGGGGAGAACTCGCGGTGCGAAGGAGCGGGTAGGCGGCGTGAGGAGGCGCGTCAGCGCCTGGGGGATGGGAGGCGGAGGGCAGATGGGAGAGATGGGAGGAATGGGACGGATGTGAGAGATGGAGGGAGGAGAGAGGGGAATCCGCTTGGCGGGAGCGGTCCGGGGCTTTCTGATCGGTGTTTTCCGTCATGCCGAGCCCGTTGCCTGCTTCATTTTCGCTTCTCCAGTCCGTGATTCTCGGGCTGGAGATTTTTCTGTACTGTGGCGGGATCGGCGCGTGCGCGTGGAGCGCCTGGCTGACCTGGCGCGGCTTGCTGCCCCGGCGCCTGTCACCGTGGCAGGCGGATGTCACGGATTTCGCGCTGGGGTTTCTCGCTGTGGCGACGGGAGCCGTCGGCGGGCAGTTTGCCCTCGCGAGGGTGGGCAGCCGGCTCACGGCGGACCCGGATCTGCAGCTTCTGATCGGCGGTTCGGGTTTCCAGGCCGGCATGCTCGCCGGGGCGGTGCTGGCGGCGGTGCTCATCCGCCGGCGGATCGCGGAAGAGGCCATCGCCGGAGAGGCGATTCCCGCCGAGGCCACGGAGATGGCCGCCGCCGGAAACCGTTGCGGCAGCATCGGCGGCATGCCGCGGGCGGCGGCGCAGGGGGTGGTGACAGTGGTGGCGGCGATCCCGCTGGTCGGACTGTCCTCGTTTGTCTGGGAGGTTGCCCTGAATGCGGCGTGGCATCCCGTCGAGGAGCAGGACCTGGTGAACATTTTCACCAAGGGAGGTTCGCCGCTGCTGCTCGCGGCGATGACGTTGTTCGCGGTCGCGGTGGCCCCGCTGACTGAAGAACTCGTGTTCCGCGCCGGGCTGTTTCGTTTCCTGCACCGGCGGATGGCTCCGTGGGCGGCGATGCTGGTCACGTCGGTGACGTTTGCCTCGCTGCACATGAACATCGCGGCGCTCGTGCCGCTTTGCGTGCTCGGCATGGTGCTGGCGTTTGCCTACGAGCGCACGGGCAACATCCTTGTGCCGGTGATCGCGCACGCGCTTTTCAATCTCAATACCATCATCCTGCTGCTCGCCGGCCTCGGGCCGCCGTCACCCTGACTTTTTCTCTCCGTTTTCACCCGCGCTTCCGTCATTTTGCCGTGCATCCGTTTACCGACACGTTTTCCGAATCCGTCACCGCGCAGGGGGAGCGCGGGTTGATCGAGGCCATCCGGGGCTGGCTGGGCGGCACGGCGCCGCGTCCGCCGCACGGCATGGGCGATGATTGCGCCGTATTGCCGGCGCGCCGGGAAGCGGGCCGGCATGGCGGGGCGCGCCGCCAGCTCGTTACCGTCGATCCGGTGATTTACGGGCAACATTTCGACGATGGCGTGAGTCCGCAGAACGCCGGCGCCAAGCTGCTGCGGCGCAACCTGAGCGACATCGCGGCGATGGGCGGCCGGCCGCATTCGGCGGTGGTGGCGCTGATGCTCGACGGGCGCGTGAAGACGGCCTGGGTGGAGGGTTTTTATCGCGGCATGGCTCGCGTCGCGCGCAGGCACGGCGTGGCCCTCGTCGGAGGGGACGTGGCGGCATTGCCGGGCGGCCTGGCGGCCACGCTGACACTGGTCGGCGATGCGCCGTCTGCTCGCGGGAGCCGTGTGCTGCGTCGCGACGGAGCCCGGCCGGGAGACCGGATTTATGTGACCGGCAGGCTCGGCGGCAGCCTCGCGAGCGGGCGGCATTTTTCCTTCACGCCGCGGCTGGCCGAAGGCGCTTGGCTGGCCGGGCGGCGCGAGGTCCGGGCGATGATGGATATCAGCGACGGGCTGGCGAAAGACCTGTTCGCACTGACGCCCGCCGGCTGCGCGCCTGCGCTGGAGGAGGCGGCGCTGCCTCGTCACCGAAATTGTGATACGCGATCGGCGCTCTGCGACGGCGAGGACTACGAACTGCTGCTGGCAGTCGCGGCGCGGGCGGACCGGACGGCGTTCGAGGCGGCGTGGCGCAAAAAATTCCCGGGGCTGCGGCTCACCTGCATCGGGCGGTTCGTGCCCGCCGGGCAACTGCCCCCGGGCGCGCTCGATCTGCGGGAGTTTCACGGATTCGAACATCTTTACTGTCGGAATGAGGATACCTGCGGAGTTTTTCATCCAGACCAAGACCATGACCATCGTTGAAAAATTGCGCGGCGGGGTGACGACGACATCGGCTGCGGAGTCGCAGGCGATGGCTGCGGAGCTGGCGGCGGTGTTGCCCCCCGATACCGTGCTGGCGCTCCATGGCAATCTCGGCGCAGGCAAGACAACGTTTGTGCAGGGGCTCGCGCGCGGCCTCGGTATCGACGGAGCCGTGACAAGCCCGACGTTCAACATCTTTACCCTGCACCGCGGCGGCGGGCGTGTGCTCGCGCATCTCGACGCCTATCGTCTGGAAAACGAAGGACAGATCGAGGATCTGATGCTGGAGGATTTTCTGGTGAGCCCGTGGTGGCTCGCGGTCGAATGGCCGGAGAAGATCGCCGGCTGGATTCCGCCCGGCGCCTGGCACCTCGACCTCGGCATCGCCGGCGACGGGCGGCACACGATCCGGTTGCGGTAGGTAGAGGGGAAGGTCGGTTACTGCGGTCTCGTGGTTTTCCCGTCGACCCATGAGCCCCGGATAAAGGTCGCCTGCGGGTGCCCGGGCAGGCCGAGATCGTTGCGCTGGATAAGGCCGGCGAGGATGTCCACCGCGGTGCGGCCGATGACTTCCGGTTCCTGATACACACCGGAAACCTCGTCGTCGGGCGCCATGCAGTCGAGTGTCGCGACCCCGATGTCGGCCGGTACCCGAAGCCCTTCGGCCTGCAACCACGGTCGTACCGAGGCCAGATGCGGCGGGATGGTCAGGATGACGTCGGGACGGTGCTGGCGCAGCCAGGCCACGAAACCCTCCCTCGGCAGCGGGCTTGCCGGCATCCAGGGAGGCACGCGTTGCCGTGCAGGTTGCCGGCTGTTATGTTCGAGCACGCCGCCGGACCAGATGGAACGCACGCGGTTGTTGCTGTTTTCATTGAGGGCAAGCCCGATACGGCGGTAGCCGAGCGCCTGCAGACGTCCGCAGGCCAACCGGATGGTCTCCCAGTGGTGATTGCACACGGTGTGCATCGAGGCGTCGAGCAACGAGAACGTCAGCGAGACACAGGCGAAATGACGCCAGTCGAGATCGAGCGGCGCGGGTGTCGGCAGGGGGACGACGACGATACCCGACACGTTGCGCGCACGCAGAATCTGGGTGGCGCGCCGCGGCGTCATGTGCTCGCGGTCGAACCAGAACTCCTCGACATGGTAACCCGTCTCGGCCGCGCGCTGGTCAATTCCCTGTCGGCTGCGCACGTAGCCCGGCGCCCGTTTCCACTGGTCGGCCGTCGCCGCGGCGGTGAGAAACGCGATTGAAAAACCGCGACGGGCTGCGACCACGCTGCCCGTCGCACCGGAGATGTCCTGCACGGGAGCGGTACGCCGGTGCGCACGCAGGGCTCCGAGCACGGGATCGGGACGGTAGCCGAGTTGGCGGGCGATCTCCCGGATGCGCTCGCGGGTGGCCTCCGGCAAAACGGGACGGTTGCGAAGCGCGAGCGACACCGTCGTCTGGTGCACACCCGCCATGGCCGCGATATCCTGCATCGTCACTCGCCGGAAAGTCGTCATTCTTATGTAAGCATAATGTCCGCTTTGACCTGTTTCAGGCAAGCGCGTTTGCTGTATGCACACTTCCCCCGCCATCCCCGTGAAAAACACCAAGCCCGAATCCACGAATTTACCAGGTCCCGCCCCGAAGCGGAGTCGGGCCTTCACCCTGATCGAGTTGCTGGCGGTGATCGCCATCATCGGCATTCTTGCCGCGATTCTCATCCCGACGGTCGGCAAGGTGCGGGAGTCTGCCCGCGCGGCCCAATGCCTGGGCAACCTTCGCCAGATCGGAGCGGCGATGATCCTTTACGCGAACGAAAACAAGGACGCCCTGCCCTACGGAACCGGTATCAGCGGTGACGAGAACGGCAGACGCTGGTCGGAAGTTATCGCCACTTACGCCGGCTTCAAAACGCCGACGGGCGACATTCCGGCCGGCAAAATCTTCTGGTGCCCCTCCGAAAAGAACCTGCCCGTCTCCGGCTGGTGCTGGAAGTTTTCGCACTACGGCTGCAACCCGCAAATCTCGCCCGGCGTCCAGAGTTCATGGTCGAGCATTCCGGCCAAAATCCGCCTGGGCGAGATTCCGCGCGCCTCGCAAACCTTCATCGCGATTGATTCCACGGTGAACACAAACACGGCTCCGGACTCCGAGGCCATCGCCTCCTACGGCGTGTATGGCCAGACTGGCGTTCAGAGTTCCGGGGCCGACTGGTTGGCCAACGCCAACAAGCCCATGCCGCGCGAGGATATTCCCTACAAGGACAACCGCCGCGTCAGTTTCCGCCACAAAGACCGCGCCAATCTTGTTTTTGCGGATGGTCATGCCGCCGCCTTCGCCGAAGGCCAGCTCCAGTACCGCCATGCCCAGATCAAATACTGATTGGGAAAACAGAAGCAGCCCTTCCTTCCCCTCTCTCCCTCCGTATCGAAACTGTAATGACGAATACATGAACAAAACCCGCCATGAAATACTCCAACAGAACCGCTAAATTTTTTACTGGCGCGCTGGCCGTCCTGACGCTCGCGTTCGCAGCCGCAAGCACGACCCGCGCCGAGCCCGTCACGCAGACTGTCATCGGAAACCTGAGTGCGACACAGACCGGCAACGGCTATATCAAAAAAGCCGATGGCGCCGATGGCGGACGCGCCGTCGGTTTCACAATGGGCGACACCGCGCTCGTGCTGGACTCCATCACGCTGCGGTTGAGGTTCAATGGCAACGAGTGCGAGGTAGACGTTTCACTCTGGAGCAAGAACGAAAATGCAAACAGACCCGGTTCGCTCGTCGCATCCATGACCCCCTACACGACAACCCTGAACAGCAGCGATCCTGTTGACGTAACGTTCAGCATGCCGAGTACGGTCACACTCGTAGCGAATACAACCTACTATATCGTCGTTCGCAGTGCCAAGGACGACTTCTACTGGTCGTATGCCGCGAGCGGCACCTATTCGATGGGAGCGGGGGCAAGCTTCGTGAATGGACTTTACTCGGATAGCGGCAACACAACCCCTGACACATGGACGAAAACCAGCTCTGTTTGCCCGTTCCTCGAAGTCAATGCGTCCCTCCCGGGCAACATCCCGGAAAACAGCATGACCTCGCTGGCCCTTGGCGCCGGAGCCGTTCTTCTGACTGGCGTGATTGCGTTGCGGCGCAAACGCTGAACGCATCTCCGTCCCCCACCTCCAATTTTTTGAGCAATCCCGCGCCGGGATTCGGATGGATTTCGTCGTGCGCGGGCTTGTCGCATTCCATCCTCCTTTTCGAATTATCATGCCAACAACCACCCTTGCGTGCCTGCGCTTGTCGAGTGCGCTTGCCACCGCCGCCGCCGCGACCGTCGCCAGCACACTTGTTGCCGCGGCCGACACGGTCGCGACGGAGGCCGACTCCGCAAACATCGAAGCCGCGCTGATACCCTTTGTCATGCCTTGGGACGACGCTTCCGAAGGCGTCACGAATCTCTCCGCGTGGAACCACAAACCCGCCGGCAAGCACGGTTTTGTTTTCGTCGAGGACGGTCACCTGTATATCACCCAGGCGAAGGATGGCAGCGGGAGCAACCGGGAGCGCATTCGTTTTTTCGGAGTGAACCTTTGTTATACGGCAAATTTTCCTGCGAAAGCGGACGCCCCGAAGATCGCCACACGCCTGGCTCGCTTCGGCATCAATTGCGTGCGTTTCCACCATATGGACGCCGGCGCCGCGCCCGGCGGGCTCCTCTCCGCCGATCTGTCCGGGCTGGACCCCGCGCAGCTCGAACGCCTCGACTATTTTGTCCACTGCCTCAGGGAGCAAGGCATCTACATCAATCTCAACCTCCACGTCAGCCGCAGGTATCCCGATTTTCCCTACGATAATGCGCTCAAGGCGAATACGCGCTACTTCAAGGGGCTCGACCAGTTCGTCCCGGAGATGATCGACTGGCAAAAACGCTACGCCCGCGAGCTGCTCCACCACCGCAACCCCCACACCGGCCTGCGTTATGCTGACGATCCGGCAGTCGCCTTTGTCGAGATCAACAACGAGAACGGTCTTTTCGCCAACTGGTACAACAGCCGCCTGGAGCCGGACAAACTCGCCCCCGTCTTCACCGAAGCCCTCTCAAAACTCTGGAACAACTGGCTCGCCCGAAAATACGGTTCTGCCGAAAACGCCCGCGCTGCGTGGCAAAAAAACGCAGCGAAAAGCAGCACAGCGGAAGCGATGAAGAGTGGCGGGAACTCCATGCCGGTTGAGATTCCGCGTCGGCGTTTCAGCCAAAACGGGAACCGTGCCATGCTCGCGGACTGGACGCGTTGTCTCTACGAGACCGAGCGTGACTATTACACAGACATGCGCGATTTCTTGCGTGGCGAACTCGGAGTCCGCTCGCTGGTCGTCGGTTCCCAGCCCGGCGGCAGTTACAGCATGGTCAACGTTCAGGCGGCGATGGACGTTGTGGACGCTCACGGTTACTGGGCGCATCCTGAAAACAGACCCGACCCGCTCCACCCCGAATGGCCGGCAAGCCAGGTCACCAACGAGTCTCTTGTGAACGCCCCCGCCGCCGGCCCGCTGGGCGTGCTCGCGCAATACCGCGTGGCGGGAAAGCCATTCAGCGTTTCGGAATACAACCACTCCTCGCCGAACACCTTTTCCGCCGAAGGATTTCCGCTTCTCGCCGCCTTCGCCGCGCTCCAGGACTGGGATGCGATTTACGCCTTCGCGTGGTCGCACGGAGGCGCATGGGACAGGCGCCGGATCGCCGGAAATTTTGACATCCACCAGCACCCCGTCCGTCTCGCTACCCTGCCGCTCGCCGCCGCCTTGTTTCGACGTGGCGACCTGCGCGCACCCGTCGAGCACGCGCAAAAGCCAACCGATTTCCCCCTCGAATCCGTTCTCGAAAGCATTCTGCGCGACAGTGTTCACCGCGCCAACGCCGGGCGTTTTGGCGCCGACCGCCGTGACACCCTGCGCGCGCCCGTTTCCTTGCGCCTCACCGCAACCGGCGCGCCCGCGACCAAGGCTGCCGAACCAATTTATACCGGCGCGATTCGCAGCGAGGGAGGCCAGTTGACGTGGGATGCCAATGCTCCGCACGGGGTAGTTTTGATCGACACCCCGCACAGCAAGGCCGTCGTCGGTTTTGCCAACGGGCGCACGTTTGCGCTTGGCGGCGAAACCGGTGCGTCGGGTTCTTCCGCCCGGGTCACCATTCATCCGGGCAAGACTTTGCAGGACTGGTCGGTGATCGGCCTGATGGCGAAGTCGGACCGCGATCCGGGCGCGCCGGGCGAAGCCCTGCTCGTTGCCTGCGGCTACACGCAGAACACGGGCATGCGCTGGCACGACGCCGGGAAATCGCGTCTGAAAACATGGGGAAATCCGCCCACGCTGATCGAGGGCGTGCCCGCGGAGATCACGCTGGAGTTGCGCGAAGGCGCGACCGGAACCGAGGTGTGGTCGCTCGACGAGCGCGGCCGGAGGGTCCGGTCCCTTCCGGTGAGTGTGGAGGAGGGCGTGGCCCGCTTCCACATCGGTCCGGAGTTTCGTACGCTGTGGTACGAAATCGTGACGCAGTGACGGGCGACACACGATCCGGTTGCGGTAGTCCGCGCATCGCATTTGTCGCCTGGTCATGCAAACGGGCGCACGTGAGTGAAGTGCGCCCCTTGTTGCTACGACGGGCTGCAGCCGCAGCCGCGGCGCAGCCAGAGGGCGTGGAAGTGGTGGACGGGGCCGTGACCGTGGCCGACGTCGAGCTGGCCGGAGGCGGCGATGGCCTTGCTGATGTAATCCTTGGCGGCGCGGATGGCGTCGATCGGGTCGGCGGCGTGCGGCAGCAGCGCGGCGATGGCAGCGGAGAGCGTGCAACCGGTGCCGTGTGTGTTTTTCGTGGATACACGCGGGGCGCGCAGTTCGTATTGGGCGCGACCGTCGTCCACGATGTCGATGCTCTCGGGTCCGTCGAGGTGGCCGCCCTTGAGCATGATGATCCGGGGGCCGAGGGCGCGCAAGGCGCGGGCGGCATCGCGCATTTCGTCGAGCGTGCGCGGCGCGGGCCGGTTTCCGAGGAGGACGGCGGCCTCGGGCAGGTTGGGGGTAAGCACTTCGGCGAGCGGCAGGATCTCGCGGCGCAGGGCATCCACGGCTTCGCGGGCCAGCAGGTGGTGGCCGCTTTTCGCCACCATCACGGGATCGACCACGAGCCGGCGCACATGGTGGCGGCGCAGGCCGTCGGCCACGGTCGTCACCGTGGCGGCGTCGCCGAGCATGCCGAGCTTGACGGCATCGATGCGCACGTCGGCAAAAAGCGTGTCGATTTGTTGTACGATGAACGCGACCGGCACGGGCTGCACGCCGGTGACGCCCTGCGTGTTTTGCGCGGTGAGCGCGGCAATGACGCCGGTGCCGTAAGCGCCGAGCGCGGAAAAGGTCTTGAGGTCGGCAAACACGCCGGCCCCGCCCGAGGGATCGACGCCGGCGATGGTGAGAAGGTTGGGAATCATCGGGAAAAGCTGAAAATGCTGAATGCTGAAAAGCTGAAATGAACTTCTAAAAAAACCGGAAAGTTAACCACCAATGCACACTAATGGTCACTAATTAAAAACATAACAATCCGATAAACAGTGGGTTACTTCGGACCGGATTAGTGTCGATCAGTGTCCATTAGTGGTTAAAAAATGAATTTTCAGAACCTCCCTGAAATGAAAACAGGCAGGTGCAACCTTCTCGCGACAGGTGGCGTTTTTTCAGTTTTTCAAAGAGCGGAGGGTGCGCGCGGCGGCAGCGGGATCATCGGCGGCAGAGAGCGCGGAAACGACGGCGAGGCCGGCGGCTCCGGCAGCGAAGAGGGCGGCGGCGTTTTTTCCCGAAATGCCGCCGATGGCGACCACGGGCAGCGTGCTGGCGCGGACGATCTGCGCAAAGGTTTCGAGCCCGAGCGCGGGCGCGGCGTCGTCTTTCGAACCGGTCGGGAACACGGGGCCGACGCCGAGGTAGTCCACGAGGCCGGCCGCCGGATCGAGGACGGACGCCGCCAGCTGGGACGGATGCGTGATCGAGAGACCAAGGAGTTTGCGCGGTCCGAGCAGGCGGCGGGCGACATCCGCCGGGAGGTCGTCCTGGCCGACGTGCGCGCCATCGGCATCGACGGCGAGCGCGAGATCGATGTGGTCATTCACAATCAGCGGCACTCCGCGGGGGCGGAGGAGGTCGCGGAGGGCGAGCGCGGTTTTGTAGCGTTCACCTTTGCCGCCGCGGGTGGCGCGGTATTGCACGATGCCGACGCCGCCGGCAACGGCCGCATCGACCGCGTGCAACAACGCCGCGCGGTCGCCGCCGGGTCGATAACGTGAAGGCGCATCGGTGACGAGGTAGAGTGTGTAGTCGGGCGCGGGGCGCGCCGGAGAGGCGGCGGAGGAAACGTCAGGCGGCATGAAGTTTTCCCCGGGTTCGCACGAGTTCGGGCGAGAGTTCGTCGAGCGCATCGAGCAGCGCGATCTGGAAGGAGCCCGGACGCGTGGCGCGTCCGGCGGCGAGGTCGCCGGCCAGACCCATGAGCACGGCGGTGGCCGCGCCCGCCCGGAGCGGCGAGTCGGCCACGGCGGCGCAGGCGGCGGCCACGGCGCTCATGGCGCAGCCGACGCCGGTGACACGCGTCATCAGCGGATGGCCGTTGGCGATGGCCACCGTGCGGGCGCCGTCGGTTGCGTAGTCGATCGCGCCGGTGACCACGACTGCGCCGGCGGTCTGCGCGGCGAGGCGGCGGGCGGCGTCGAGGGCGGCCTCGGCGGGGTCGCCGCTATCGACGCCGCGGCCGCGTCCGGCGCCGCTCTCGCCGGCGAGGGCGATGATCTCGGAGGCGTTGCCGCGGACGAGCGCGGGGGATTCGTTGACGATCTCGCGGGCGAAGCGGGTGCGGACTTCCAGCGGGCCGACGGCGACGGGATCGAGCACCCAGGGGCGCCCGGCCCCGCGGGCGGTGGCGATGGCGCGGCGCATGGCCACGATCTGTTGTTCGGTGAGTGTGCCGAGGTTGACGAGCAGCGCGTCGGCAAACGGGGCGAATTGCGCGGCTTCCTCCGGGTGCTCGACCATCGCGGGCGCGGCGCCGATGGCGAGGAGGACGTTGGCGGTAAACCCCTTGACGACATCGTTGGTCAGGCAATGCACCAGCGGATGGCGGGCGCGGAGGCGTTCGAGCACGAGGGCAACCTCCTCGAGTGTCGTGGCCGGAGTGGCAGAGATGGCGTTCCTGGTGGACATCGCGAGAGACTTCGCCCGGGCGGGCGGAGGGTGTCAACCGCCTGCGAACTTTCCCGGGCTGCCGGCCAGGCCGGGACGATCTCCCAAAAGTTCGCATCTTCCGAAAAAAGGTTCGTCGTCACGCGGATTGCCATGCGGAATCGGAGGTCTCCTGCCCATGCATTACCGCTGCAAACTGTTGTCCGTTGTTCTCGCCTGCGTCCTCCTCTGGTTTGGTGGTTGCACGGCCTTGCGGACGCCGACGCTCCTCACCCGGCAGCAGGGTTCCGCCCTGATCGAGGAAGGCCATGAACTGGCAGCGAAAGGAAACCATGCCGACGCCATCGCCGCTTACGACCGCGCGCTCAAGCTGTTGCCGGAAGAGGCGGATGTCTGGTATGCCCGCGGCGAATCGCATCTCGCGCTGGTCAAGCCGGACGCGGCTCTGGGCGATTTTTCACACGTCATCACCTTGCGGCCCGCGATGGCCGAGGCATGGGCCGCGCGCGGCCAGGCGTATCTGGCCATGGCGAAGCCGGACGAGGCATTCCGGGATTTCACCCAAGCGCTCGAACTCGATCCGAAGCAGGCCGGGATCAGGGAGCAACGGGGACGCATTTCGCTCGACCGGGGTGAGCTGGACGCGGCTCTCGCCGACTTTGACGGGGCGCTGGCGCTTTCGCCGGGACTCGCGCTCGCGCACCTCGGCCGCGCGCGGGTGTTTCACGCCCGGGGCGACACGCAGGGCGCCATCGCCGCGTACTCCGAAGCCATCGCGGCCGATCCGCTGCTGGCCGACGCCTTCCGCGGCCGCACCGCCATGCTGCTGGAGGAAAAACGCTTCGGCGAGGCCGCGCGGGATATCGACTCCGCGCTCGTGCTCGCTCCTCGCGACGCCAGCCTCTGGCTGGCGCGGGCCCGCGTCTGGCGGGCAACCGGTTTTCCCGAGAACGCGCTCGTGGATATCGCCAGATCCCTCGAGCTCTCGCCCCGCAATACCGCGGCCCTTGTCGAGCAGGCGCTCGCGCTCGAGGACACCGGCGATACGGCCGCGGCCCTCCGGAATCTGGATGCGGTGCGCAAGGCTGCCCCCGACGAAAATTTCGCGTGGCTGCAAACCGCCCGGATTTATGGCAAGCTCCGGCGCGTGGCGGAAATCCCCCCGCTGCTCACTCCCTTCATCGAAGCGCACCCGCAGGATGCCGAGGCGCTTTCCACGCGAGGCAGCGCCTGGCTCGACCTCGACCGGCTCGACTCCGCCGTCGCCGATTTCCGGGCCGCGCTCGCCATCAATCCCGACCAGCACTGGGCCCGTTACCTGCTCAGCCTCTCCCTCCTGAAATCGCGCAAGCTCGATGAATCCCGGACCGAGGCCGAGGAACTGATCACGCGCGCCCCCGACCTTGCCCTCGGCTACCAGGCCCGCGCTTTTGTCGAAAAAGAGCGCGAGGAGACCGATGCCGCGCTCGCCGATTTCGGCCGTGCGATCGAACGCAACCACGACGCGCCCTTTGCCCGGATCGAGCGCGCCCGCATCCTCCTCGCACGCGGGGCGGCCGCCGAGGCGCTGGCGGATCTCGATGTCGCTGCCCGTTCATCGTCCGAACCCGTCGTCCAGATCAACCGCGGCGAGGCCCTGCACCGGCTCGGCCGCCTGGAAGAGGCCGTGACGGCTTACCAGGAAGCCCTCAGGACGGACCCCGGCCTGGCCGATGCCCGCAAGGATCTCGGCCTGCTCCTCATGGAGCTCAACCGCCTCGACGAGGCCGACGAACAACTCTCGGATGCCGGCAAACTCGCTCCGGGCAGCGGTGACGCACCCAACCTCCGCGGCCTCGTCTGCCTGATCTCGGCCGATTACCCCGCCGCCATCGATCGCTTTCAGGAGGCCATCGACGACTACAAGACGAAACAGAGTTACGTGCACCTTTCGCTGTACCTCGCGCGCCGGCTCACCGGGTTGTCCGATCCGACATTTTCCCGCGAGATCACCGGCTGGGACAACCCCTGGTTGAAACAGCTCGGTGAACACCTGCTCGGCCGCGTCTCCGCCGACGACGTGTTGCAGGGGATTGCGAAAAACAATCTCCAGCCGCGCGAGCGTTACCTGAGCGAGGCGCGCTTCTATATCGGGATGTCGTTCCTGCTGAAGGGTGATTCCGGCCAAGCCCGCGAGATGCTGGAACTGGCGTCGAAATCCGGCGAATTCCGCCTCTACTCGCGGGTGACCGCCGCCGCCTGGCTCCGCCACGGCCTGCCGGCGGGAGAGCCCGGCACGAGCGAAAAAGCCAAACCGTAAAACCGCGTTTCACCTTCTTCCGTTTTTTTACGCCGGTTGAGCCTTGAGAAACCGGGAGCGAACGTCTCAATCGTGCCCTCATGTTTACCGGTATCATTGAGGAAACGGGCACCGTCGAATCCTTCACCAAGGGTGACGATGCATGGAAACTCCGCCTCGCCACGCGGCTCCCGCGCGAGGACATCGCCCCGGGCGACAGCATCGCGATCAACGGCTGCTGTCTCACCGTCACCGGGTTCGACGCCGATTTCATCCGGTTCGACCTCCTCGAGGAGACCTATCGCCTCACCAACATCGGCAAGCTCGCGCCCGGCTCGGCCGTCAACCTCGAGTGCAGCCTGCGCTTCGGCGGCAAGATGGGCGGCCACTTCGTCACTGGCCACATCGACGGCCAGGGCGTCATCGAGATTTTCGAGCAGCGCGGCAGCGATTATTACCTGCGCGTGAAGGCGCCGGCCGGCACCGGGCTCAACCTGATCGAAAAGGGCAGCATTGCCATCGACGGCATCTCGTTGACGGTGGCCGAAGTCGAGGGCGACACGTTCGCCGTCTGGCTCATCCCGACCACGATCACCGTCACCAACCTGCGCACCCGCCGGCCCGGTGACCACGTGAACCTCGAATTCGACATGCTCGGCAAGTATGTCCAGAAACTCGCCGCCGCGCACCTCGTCGGCCAGACGCAAGCCGCCTGAGCCATGCGCGCTTCCCTCCGCGCCCTCACCGACGAACTGAAACGCCTCAAGGCCGACGGCGTGACGGCGCTGTCGGTCTCGCCGGAAAGCATCGCCCTCCTCCGTGAAGCCGTGGGCAAACTCCAGGCCGCATCGCCCTCCTCCCCCCCTGCGGGCGCAACCGGAAGTGATGCCGGCATCCGACGGAGCGGCGGCGTCCCCGCCGCCGGACGCGCGCCAGCGCGCCCTTCCGATCCTGCGGGACTGGGGTCCCGTCCGGCGGCGGGGACGCCGCCGCTCCGGGAACAGGCTGACAGCACTTCCGGTTACGCCTCCTCCTCTGCTGCCGTCCCCGCACCGCGGCCCGCCGTCCGCATCCCGGCCGCAGCGCCTGCGCCGGAACTGCCGCCGCCGCCCGAGGTCACGCTGCCCGCGGGTGACAAGGCTGCCCGCTGGGCCTGGCTGAAAGACTTCGTCACCGGCCACCCCGTCTGTCGCGCCCACGTCCGCCCCGGCAAACAGGTGGTGCTCGGCGTCGGCTCGCTCGACGCGAAAATCATGTTCGTCGGCGAAGCGCCTGGCGCCGAAGAGGAAGTCCAGGGCGAACCCTTCGTCGGCCCCGCCGGCCAGCTCCTCACCCGCATGATCGCGGCGATGGGTCTGAAACGGGAGCAGGTTTACATCGGCAACATCATGAACTGGCGTCCGCAGATCCCGACGCCCGAAGGCCACGAACAGATCGGCAACCGCCCGCCTTCGCCCGAGGAAATGACGTTTTGCCTGCCGTTTTTCCGCGCCCAGGTGGAGATCGTCGATCCCGATGTGCTGGTGGCGCTCGGCTCGACGGCCGCGCAGGGCATGCTCGGCGTCGGCAGCTTCACGACACTCGGCTCCATCCGCGGCCGCTGGCGCGAGTTTGGCGGCAAGCCGCTCATGGTGACGTACCACCCCAGCTACATCCTGCGCAACCAGTCCAGCCGCTCCAAGCGCATGATCTGGGAAGACCTGCTCAAGGTCATGGAGCGCGTCGGCCTGCCGGTTTCGGAAAAACAGCGGGGATATTTTCTGTAGATTTCGCAAAATTCACCGAACCGCTGCATCCGTTTCCGAGTCTGCCACACTCACACGATTCCCTTCCCGCCTATGATGACCTGCCGCCTGTTATGCCTGTTCCTGTCGCTCACGTTTGCCGGCGCCTCCTTCCCGGCGCTTTATTCCCAACCCCAGCCGGTGGCGACGCCACCTCCCGACGAACCTGCGGCAATCGACACCGGAACCGTCGATGAAACCGGACCTGACGATGCCACGGACGCCGCCGGCAAAGACGCGAAGACGGAGAGCCGGCCGGAAAAGCCCGACCCGCTCGCCGGCCTGAAACAGGAAAAGGAGCGTCTCGCGCTCGAAAACAGCCTCGCCGAGGAAAAACTCAAACAGCAACTCGCCGATCTCAACGCCGAGAAAAGCCGTCTGTCCGCCGAAATCGCGCTCGCCCAGGAGCGCAGCCGCAAGGCCGCTCTCGAACAGCAGGAGGAAATCGCCCGCCTCAGGCAGGCCACCGAGCTCATCAACCAGCGCCTCGCCTCCGCCCAGGCCGAACGCACCGCCGCCTCCGCCGCCGAAATCGCCGAGCTGAACCAGAAGCGCGAAAAACTTCAGGCCGAAAACGCCCTCGTCGCCGCGCAGGACGAAGCCCGGCTGCGCTCCATCAAACTCGAAACCCAGGAAATCCAGCTGAAACTCCAGCAAACCCAGCTTGCCCTCCAGCAGATGCAGGCCGAGCGCGGCGTGCTGGATTTCGAAATCGCCAAGCTCAACAGCCAGCTCGATCTCCGCGACAAGCGCGACCGCCTCCGCAATCTCGTCAAACACGAGATCGTCTACACCAAAACCCCGTTCCAGGACGGCGTCCTCACGATCAGCGACCGCCGCATCCCGCTCAACGGCGTCATCAGCATGCGCACCGCCGACTACATCCAGGAGCGCATCGACTACTTCAACAACCAGAACTCCGATTACCCCATCTTCATCGTGATCGACAGTTCGCCCGGCGGTTCCGTCATGGCCGGCTACAAGATCCTCAAGGCGATGGAAGGCAGCGCCGCCCCGGTTTACACCGTCGTCAAGTCCTTCGCCGCGAGCATGGCCGCCGGCATCACGACCCTGGCGAAAGAATCGTACGCGTATCCCAACGCGCTCATCCTGCATCACCAGATACTTTCCTTCTCGTATGGCAACCTCACCGAACAACGCGAAGGCGTGCGCGACCTCGAGGAGTGGTGGCGCCGCCTCGCCGCGCCCATCGCGCAGAAGATGGGCATCAGCCTGGACGAGTTCATCAAGCAGATGTACTCCAACCGGAGCACCGGTGACTGGATTGTCTTCGGCGACAAGGCGCGCGAGATCAAGTGGGTGGACCACATCGTGACAACGATCCGCGAAGAGTCGCTGGACCGGAATCCCGACAGCGTGGCGCGAGCTCCCTCCGCTGATGATGGCCGCCGCTTCGGGGGCGAACTGGAAAAAGTGGATGACTCCGGCCGCGCCTACCAGCTCCTCCCGCGGCTCAATCCGCTCGATTGTTACTACCTGTACAACCCCGACGGATACTACCGGCTGACGCGATAAGCGACACCGAGGCGCGGCGCCGTGGCACGGGCATCCGTGCCCATGATTCCGACGTGGCACGGGCTTCCAGCCCGTGTTCCGTAGCTGCCGACGCAAGTCGGGTATCCGTTGAGCGACGGAGCGGCGGCATTCTTGCCGCTGCGACGAGGCGCGTCAGCGCCTCGCCCGGTGCCTCGCCGTCCGGACCGGCGAC
Organism: Opitutaceae bacterium TAV5; assembly: GCA_000242935.3. Lineage (NCBI taxonomy): Bacteria > Pseudomonadati > Verrucomicrobiota > Opitutia > Opitutales > Opitutaceae > Opitutaceae bacterium TAV5. Next base: position 5,409,492 of record CP007053.1, on the reverse strand, counting down.
GCGTTGCGTCGTCTGCAGCGGGATTGGCAGAAAAATGCCGCCGCTCCGTCAGACTCCGTAGTCGCCAGACAATTACTAACCCGGCAGGCCGAATACATCTCGACCCGCCGTTCCCCGCTACTTCGCTTCCGCCTTCCTCGCCGGCACGAATTTCAGCGCCGCCGAGTTCAGGCAATAACGCAGCCCCGTCGGTTCCGGACCGTCGGGGAACACGTGCCCGAGATGCCCGCCGCACCGCGGACAGGTGATCTCCACCCGGTCCATGCCGTGGCTGGTGTCGCGCGAATTGACCACCGCCTCCTTGGTGACCGGCTTGTAAAAGCTCGGCCAGCCGCAGTGTGATTCGAATTTCGCCTCCGACGAAAACAGCTCCTGGCCGCAACCCGCGCATACATAGACGCCGGCGGCCTCGTTGTTGAGGTACTCACCGGTGCCGGGGCGCTCGGTGCCTTTTTCGCGGAGGATGTGGAATTGCAGCGGCGTGAGGCGGGCGCGCCACTCGGCATCGGTTTTGACGACTTTGTCGGGCATGGGAATGGAGGAGGTTGACGGAAGCGGTGGTGAGTCAGAGGAAACGGGAGAAGAAGGCGCCGGAGCCCCGGCCTTGTCCGGCAGCGACGTCCGGGCGCCGTCACACCCCGGGAGGAGCGTGGCCAGGAGCAGCATGCCCGGCATGCAGAAGGCGGCGAACAGGTTCATCGGAATCCGGTGGCAGACATTGGAAAAACGGGCGCAGACACCGCGTTGACTTGCGGAGGAAGACCTTGGCACCATCGCCATTGTGAGCGAAATCGCAACCTGCCTCCCTTTTCCGCTGGTCCGCTGGCTGTCCACCCGCACCGGGTTCCCTGCCACGCGCCTGCCTGCCCGGGCCGAGTTGCTGCTCTGCATCGCCGCGGCCGCGGCCATCGATGGCACGGAAGCCGGCAGCGCTCCCGTCAAAGGCGGCGCCCGCCATCTGATCGAACGACGCAATATTGCTGGCGACGCCTCGCAACGCGCCCTCGCCCTGCGCCGCTCGCGCGTGCACTTCAAGTGCGACAACAGCGCCAAAGTCTGACGGACACCGGCAGCACCCGCGGCACCGGCGGCGGCCCGACACCCGCCCTCATGGTGGCGGGGACAGACTATCAGTTTGCTTTTTAGTTCAGGCGGAAGACTCCGCCCCGGTTTGCCGACGACCCGTCGCTATGCATATTTTGCTCATGCCGGACTACCACCCGGCAGCCAGTGACAAGAAAAGCTGACATCAGGCCATAGCCTTACGTGTTACCGCCCGATTCCAGGAAACCGCTACCACACCACCCATGCGTTGCCACGCGCTTCGTTTCTGCGTGGCCCTGTTGCTCGCCAACGGGGTTCACGCCGGGCAAATGACTGCCACGCCCGCCCTTGCCGCGGGCCACGAGGATCCGGGCGCCTTCGCCTGCGCCGCCATCACCGGCCCCGGCCCTTCGCGCAGCCTGCGCGTGGGTGTCTTCCGGCGCGACGATCGCGATGCCGGTTCGACGCTCAACTATGAGGCATTTGCCAGCCGTGCGAACCGGCTGCCCGGTGTCACCCTCACGCCTCTCTCGCCGCGGGACTACGCCCGCGCCGACCTGTCCCGATTCGATGTGCTCGTGTTTCCCGGCGGCAACAGCGGAGCCCAAGGCCGCAGCATCGGCGAAAAAGGCCGCGCCGCGATCCGCCGCTATGTCGATAACGGCGGCGGCTACCTCGGCATCTGCGCCGGCGCCTATCTCGCCACGACCGGTTATCCGTGGAGTCTCGGCATCCTCAATGCCCGCACCGTCTCGCCTCACAACTGGGCGCGCGGCGAAGGCCGCGTGGATGTGCAGCTCTCCGAAAGCGGCCGGTCGTTGCTCGGCGATTATCCGCAGGCCATTTCCATCACCTACGCCAACGGCCCGATTCTCGAGCCGCTGAACCGCGCCGACCTTCCCGGCTACACGGTGGACGCGTGGTACCGCAGCGAGATCGCCGAAAACGGCACCCCGCACAACGTGATGATCAACTCGCCCGCATTCGTCCGCGCCACCTATGGCCGTGGCCGCATTGTCGCGATCAGCCCGCATCCCGAACTCACGCCCGGCCTGGAAAACGTTGTCCCGCGCGTCCTGCTCTGGCTCGCCACCGGTGATCAGCCCGTGACGCCGCCCTCCGCCTCGCTGGCGATGACCGACACGCCGGCTCGCCGCTGAACCGGCCTCCTGCTCTTTCTTCGTCCTCCTGCCCGCCCCCCCCCGGACCGCCTGCGTCATCCGTCCCCGATCCGGCGGTAGCGGACCAGCACCGCCAGCGAACCGCGCCGCGACACAAACGCCTGCGGCCGCTCGCCATTTTCTTCCGCGTGGTAGCAGAGCTGGAGCAGGTTGCCGCGCCGCCGCATGATGGCGCGCAACCGCTGGCCCGCACCGGCGCCCTGCTCGCAGACGATGTCGATCTCGTGCCAGCCTGCGCTGCCGTCGCCGGAAATCTCGATCCGGCCCTCGTCGCGCTCGCCGCTTTCCCGGGTGATCGTGTAGCGATCCGCCTCGATCAGCATGACGAGGCCGGGCGGAGGCACCGCCTGTCCGCCAAATTCCGCCCCTTGAGGTTCCCAGATGCCGTCGATCATCGGATAAAAAGAAGCGGCGCGACCGGCCGGATTCAAGCGCCGGATGCCGCATGCGCAGACACCGGGACGGGGATACCCGGCTGCGCTCCTTGCTCTTTCATTCTTCCGCTGCCAGCCGGGCCTTCACTGTGCGGCGGTCCTGATCGAGGCGGCGGGCGGTCTCCTCCACCGTGATCGCCTGCGCATGGACATGACGCGTGTAGCGGCGCAACACCTCCTCCGCCGTCAGTTTTCCCGGTCCGAGCAACGCGTTCCAGTCGGCCTCCCCGCCGCCGCCCGCTTCCCTCCCCTGCCCCGCTCCAGGCCACGGACTCCCTCCCGCCTGCAAGGCCGGGCGATACTCCCCGCGCACGAGCAGATTGCGCATGCACTGCTCCAGTTCGCGGAAATTGCCGGGCCACGCATAATGCCGGCCGAGGTTTTTTTCGATCCAGGCCACTGCCTCGCGGCCGAATTTTTCTCCCTCTTCCTCACCGAGCAAACGCTGCGCCACATGGCCGGTGAGCAACGGCAACTCCGCCTCCGAGGCGTCGAGCTGCTCGCGCAACGACGGCGTGCGCACCACATCCGAACACAGCCGGTAATAAAAATCCTCTCGAAACCGCCCCGCGCGAATCTTCGCCGACAGGTCGCGGTTGGTCGCCGCGATGATTTTTCCCGAAAACCGCCGCGTCTCCGTGTCGCCCAGCCGCTGGAACGTCCGCGACTGCAACACCCGCAGCAGCTTCACCTGTATCCCCGTTTCCACTTCGCCGATCTCGTCGAGAAACACCGATCCCGTCGCTGAACACACGTCCATCCAGCCCGCCCGGTCCGCCAGCGCGCCGGTAAACGCCCCCCGCCTGTGCCCGAACAGCTCCGACTCGATCAGCGTCGGCGAGAGCGCCGCGAGATTGAGCGGGAAAAACGCCGCCGAAAAATCATCCGTGAACCCGCCGCGCCGCACGTCGTACGGCAGGTAACGCGACAACGCGATGGCACGCGCCACCAGCTCCTTGCCCGTGCCCGACGGCCCCGTGACCAGCGTAGCGAAATCCCCGATACGCGCGTACAGCGTCCGCCGGTAGCGCGGCAGGTCGTGGGTGAAAATCGACTGCCAGATCGCCGCCCGCAACCGCGCCATCGGGGCCGATCCGCCCGCCAGCGAACGGAAGATATGATGAAACGCCCGCCGGATCTGGAACGCGCACGCAAACAGATGCTCCACCGGCTGCCCCTCCAGCAATCGCAACCCCGGCAACGCCAGCAGCCGCTCCACATCCGTCCGAAAGGCCGGAAAGAAGTCCGCGCGCACCGGTTTTGCCCCCGCCTCGCCTGCCGTCGCCGCCCCTCCCGGTTCCGCCGTCTTTCCGTGTGCTGCCTCGGCCGCGCGGATCACGCGGTCGAACCGCTGCATGTACGTGTGGTAAAGCCAGAGTCCGGCAAGCTCGCCGTAAGCCGTGGCTTCCTCCCGGGCCACCCGGCCGTCACGCGGCCAGGCGCCCCGCGTCCTTTCGATCACCGCGCCCATCCGCTCCGTCAGGCGCACGTGATTGGGGTGGCTCGTTTCCGATGGCGGCAACGTATTCCAGGTGGCCCCCTCCTCCACGAACCCTTCGCCCAGCGCGTCACGCTCCCGTGCGATGCGCTCCGGCAAAAACGGATTGGTCGCGTTGATCCGCCGCACCGCTTCGGCAAACGACCGGTCCTCCTCCGAAAACAATCGCGGCTGCTTCATACATAAAATGTCACTGATGCTTACATTTTTTGTCAAAATATGAATTCAAAATAATCTACAAAATATCACAACACATTGTGATAAAGCATCTAAAGGAACACACACACAACCTGGCATATATCCGGCAAGGTCATCAGGCGTCATGAAAAACCAAGACCACATCCAACGTCCTTCCGGAGCCCGCCGCTTCCTTGCCTTCCTCGGGTTCTCCCTTGTTGCCGCGCTTCCCTGGGCCCTCATGGCAACCGCCCGCGGTGCCGGCACCCTCACTCCTGTCGGCTCGCCGCAGGCCCCGATCCAGATCCGGTCACACCAGGTCGATGTCACCATCAATAACGGATTCGCCCGCACCGAGGTCACCCAGATTTTTTTCAACCCCAACTCTGTCGACCTCGAAGCCGTTTACGCATTCCCCGTCCCGAAAAGCGCCAGCCTTTCCGAAGTGACGATCCATGCCGGCGAAAAGATTCTCCGCGGCGAGGTTCTGCCCAAGGCCGAAGCGCAGGCCGTGTATGAAGACGAAAAAGCCAAAGGCAACGACGCCGGCCTCGCCTCGAAGAACACCTACCAGACTTACGAATTCCGCGTGTCCTCCGTCCGCGCCAACGCCGAAACGCAGCTCTCGTTCGTCTATTACCAGCCCCTCGAAATCGACACCGGCGTCGGCCGCTACCACTATCCGCTCGAGGACGGTGGCACCGACGACGCCGCGCAGGATTTCTGGCAACCGGCCAACAGCCGCATCGAAGGCGGCGGCCCCGGCCGGCTCGTTTTCAATGTCGAACTCAAATCCGCCTGGCCGGTCGACGACGTGCGCGTGCCCGGCTTCGAAAACGCCGCCAGCATCCGGAAACTGGATACCGGCCACTACCAGCTCACCCTCGACCGTCCCGACGCCGGCCTCGATCGCGACTTTGTTCTCTACTATCGCCTCGCCGACAACCTCCCCGGCCGCGTCGAAGTCATCCCCTACCGCGCCGCGAAGGACAAACCCGGCACCTTCATGATGGTCGTCACGCCCGGCATCGACCTGCAACCCATCACGCGCGGCGCCGACTATACCTATGTGCTCGACGTCTCCGGCTCCATGCAGGGCAAGATCGCCACGCTCGCCAACGGCGTTTCCCGCGCCCTCGGACAGATGCGCGAGACCGACCGTTTCCGCATCGTCACCTTCAACAACTCCGGCCGGGAAGTCCTCGGCTGGACGCCCGCCACCCGTGCCAACGTCGAGCGCGGCGTCGAACTCGTCAAAAGCCTCACCCCCAACGGCGGCACCGATATCCATGCCGGTCTCAAGCTCGCCCTGCGTGACCTCGACGCCGACCGCGCCAGCAGCATCGTCCTCGTCACCGACGGCGTCGCCAACCAGGGTGTCGTCGATCCGAAGGCGTTTCATGCGCTCCTCAAGAAATACGACATCCGTTTCTTCGGCTTCCTCATGGGCAACAGCGCCAACTGGCCGCTCATGCGGACGATGGCCGACGCCACCGGCGGTTTTTACGCGGGTGTTTCCAACGACGACGACATCGTCGGCCAGATCCTCCTCGCCAAGTCGAAGATCGCCTTCGAATCCCTGCACGACGCGTCCTTCAGATTCAAGGGCGCCCGCGTCACCGAAACCACCGGCGACTACCCGCAAAAGATCTACCGCGGACAGCAGCTTGTCATTTTCGGCCGCTACGACAGCGCCGGCGAGGCCACCGTCCAGCTCAAGGCCAAGCTCACCGGCGAGGACAAGACCTACACCACGACGTTCAACTTCCCCGAGACCGACACCGACAATCCCGAGATCGAACGCCTCTGGGCCCTCGCGCAGATCGAGCAACTCGAGTTGCTGGAATCCATCGGCCAGCTCCCGCCCGCCGAGAGCAAGGATGCGATCACGCACCTCGGTGTGGAGTATCAGCTCGTCACCGACCACACCGCGATGGTCGTCCTCGACGACGCCACCTTCGCCGGTCGCGGCATCGACCGCAAAAACCGCGACCGCATCGCCACCGAACGCACCGCGCAGAGCGCCCGCGCGCAGCAGCCCGTCAAAAACTACCAGGTCGACGCGCAACAGCCCACGTATTCGCAACCCGCTCCCCACGTGAGCCGCCCCTACAGCAGCGGCGGCGGAGGCGGAGCCCTCGACAGCAAGGACGTGGCGCTGATGCTCTTCTTCGCCTTCCTCGCCTGGGCCGCGCACCTCGGCAGACGCGCGGCGCGCCAGCGGTAAACCATAAGCCCCATGGGACTCATGAGACCCATGGGGCTTATAAAAACTCCCGCCAGCCATGACCCGATTTCGCATATTCCTCCCCAGCCTCCCGCTCGTCACTCTCGCCATCGCCGCCGCGGCCTTGCTTGTCGCGGCGTTGCCTCCGGGGGTTGCCACTCTCCTCCAGTTCGATCGGGCCGGCTTCCTGGCGCACGGCGCCATCTGGCCGCTCTTCACCTCGCATCTTGTCCACTTCGGACAAAACCATCTGGCCTGGGATGTCTTTGCCCTCCTCGTCCTCGGCACGATGGCCGAGCGCCGTTCGCGCTTCGCGACCGTCCTCACGCTCTCGCTCGCCGCACCGCTCATCGTCCTGACAGTCTGGATCGCCCAACCGCAATTCATCACCTACCGCGGCCTCTCGGGACTCGACGCCGCCCTCTTTGCGCTTGTTGCGACCGGTATCCTTCGCGACGGACTCGTTTGCCGTCCCCGCCACCCGTTTTCTGTCGCCCTCGGGGCACTCGCTCTCGCCGGTCTGATCGCCAAATGCAGCTACGAGATCTTTTCGGGTGCCACGCTGTTCGTTCACACGTCTTCGTTTGCCGGCACCGCCCATGCGTTTGTCCCTGTGCCGCTGGCGCATCTTGCCGGAGGTGTCATAGGCGCGATGGTCGGCTTTTTCCGGGATACTCACCGCTGCCCGGTTCCAGTACCCGCCGGCACCCGTTCCTCCGCCCCGCCCTCTCCCGCCCCGCCATCGCACGGGTTTTGACAGCGCGGGGCGAACCGGTCTTGCTGACAGTTTTTCCTGTTCGCACCGGCACACCTGCCGGTGCCATCACCGTCAGCACATCCATCACATCCACCATGTCCCAGGTTCGCGTCCGTTTCGCACCCAGCCCGACCGGTTTTTTCCATATCGGCAGCGCCCGCACCGCGCTCTTCAACTGGCTCTACGCCCGCCACACCGGCGGCGTCTTCGTGCTCCGCGTCGAGGACACCGATCACGCCCGCAACAGCGAGGAGTTCCTCAACGTCATTTACGACAGCCTCCGCTGGCTCGGCCTGAACTGGGACGAAGGCCCCGGCGTCGGCGGCGACTACGGTCCCTACCGCCAGAGCGAACGCGCCTCCATTTACAGCGAGTACCTGCAAAAACTCGCCGACGCCGGCCGCACCTACGAAAAGGACGGCGCCATCTGGTTCCGGCTCGAAGGCGAGCGCTACGAGGTTTTCGACGAGCATCGCAAGAAGACCGTGACCAAGGTGCGCAACAAACCCGTCATCATCGACGACTGCATCCGCGGCCGCGTCGAGCGGACCGAAGACGAGGACTTCGTGATCGTCCGCTCCGACGGCAATCCTGTGTTCCACCTCGTCAACGTCGTGGACGACATTGCCATGAAAATCACCCACGTGATCCGCGGCGAGGATCATCTCTCCAACACCAGCAAGCATGTCGAGCTCTACCAGGCCTTCGGCGCGCCGGTGCCCGCCTTCGCGCACATCCCGCTCATCCTGAAGCAGCACGGCCCCGGCAAGATGTCCAAACGCGACCAGGGCGCGCTCGTCGAGGAGTATCAACGGCGCGGATACCTGCCCGAAGCCGTGGTCAATTTCCTCTGCCTGCTCGGCTGGAGTCCGAAAGACGACCGCGAAAAGATGCCGATCGAAGACATCATCCGTCTCTTCGATTTCCCCGGCGTCAACCAGAGCAACGCCCGTTTCGACGAGAAAAAGATGGCGCATATGAACATGGTCTGGCTGCTCGAACTCCCCGCCGACCGCTTTGTCTCCTGCGCCCGCGACTATTTCGAAAAACAGGCGCCCGCCGCGCCCGCGCTGGCCGCCGCGCCCGGGTATTTCCGCGACGTGATGCTGCTCGCGCAGCCCAAGATCAAGTCCGTCGAGGAACTGCCCGCCTACACCGCGTATTTTTTCACCGAGGATTATCCGACCGACGAAAAGGCGCGCGGGAAGATTCTCGCCAAAGGCGAGCCGAAAGCGCGCCTCGCCGAGCTCGCCGCCGCGCTCGCCGCGCCGTCCGCGGATTTCTCCGACGACACCGCCATCGAGACCGTGATCAAGGACACCGCCACCGCGCACGCCCTCGGTTTTGGCGACTACCAGCCGGTCGCTCGCCTGGCCGTGACCGGCCTCAACGCCGGTCCGGGCTTGACGAGCATTTTCCGGCTTCTCGGCCGCGACCGGGTGCTGGCCCGGCTGACCCGCTTCGCCGCGACACTCCGGGAACGCAAGGAGCCGAAAGATTTGTGAAAAAAGAAACAAATTCCTGTTGACCCGCGCCAGGCGATCCTTTTTCTCCCCCTCTCTCTCGCGGGTGTAGCTCAGTTGGTAGAGCACCACCTTGCCAAGGTGGACGTCGAGAGTTCGAGTCTCTTCGCCCGCTCCAGTTTTGGCACTGGCCCCGGTAACCCAAAAAGTTACCGGGGCTTTTCTTTTCCGGTTCCGGAAGCGGGGCGATCCGGATTGCCCGGGATTGCTCCGGGTCCCTGTCCGCGCATTTTTCTTTCGCAGGGAAGCCCGGCTCAGGCGGTGACGGGGCCGAGCGACTCGCGCAGGATAAAACGGGTGTTGATCGTGTGGATCAACTGACGAGGCGTCTGCTGTCCATCGGTCGCGGTGGCGTCCTCGACGAGCTGGTCGAGCGTGGCCACCGCCGCGGATGCGATCTCCGTGCGCGGGATGCCGACGCTGGCCAGCGGCGGACGCGTGAAAGGCGTGAACGAAAGATTGTCGATACCCACGATCGAAAGATCCCCGGGCACGCGCACGCCGCGCTTGTCCGCGCCGCTGATCGCGCCCAGCGCGAGGATGTCGGTCGAGCAAAGCACCGCCGTCACCTTCGCCGGCAACAGTTCGCCGACGGCACGTTCGCCGTCCTCGAACGACAGCGGGCCGGACGCGGCCGGAGCCGACGCGGCATCGAGCCCCTGCATCCGGAGCGCGCGGAGAAAGGCGTCGTGCTTGGCGGCGTCGGCCAGCCCGTGGATAAAACCGATGCGTGTGTGCCCGGCGGCCTTCAGCGCTGAAACCGCCTCGTTGATGCCGGACTCCTGCTGGATGCGGACGAGACCGGCAGCCTCGGGCAAGTTCCAGGCGTCGTTGGCAATGATGACAACCGGCAGGGATTTGAAGCGTTGCAGGAATGCGAGCGCGCCGGCGCGCGAATCCGCCACGAGGATGATGCCGTCCAGTCCTCCGCCGGCGGCGGCGCGCTGGAGCCCGGGCGACGGCTCCCCGGTTTTCTGGCCCAGCTCGAGATTGGTCGTGTAACCGCGCGCCCCCGCCGCCTTGGCGATCTCCTGGGCCAGCTCCATGTTGTAGTAGTCGAAAATCGGCGCCGTGCTGAAACTGTAATAGACCGCGATGATCGAGGTGCGGCTGGCGTTGAGACGCTGGGCGTGGATGTTGGGCGTGTAACCGTGCTCGGCGGCCAGTTCGAAAATGCGGGCCCGGGTGGCTTCGCGGATCCGGCCCCGGCCGGAAAAGGCGCGCGAGACCGTGGCAGTGGAAACACCGGCAAGGCGGGAGAATTTTTTGATATCCATGGATGGCAGCCGGACCGGCCACAAGAGAAGCGGCGGACCGATGAAAAACGCGAAGAGGCTGGTTTCAGGTAAGTAGTAACGCTCGCGGGAACTTGTCCAGGATTTCCTCTCTTCCCAAGTAAAATGCCTTGGTCTCCCCGTACCTTTTGGTCGACAGAAACGCGAAGCAGCCTTGACGCCCCGAAGGCTTGCGTAATTAGTTACGCACTCTCCGCTACATCATGATCCGGCACATCGCTTCCCCTCGCCTTTTTTCTTTCGTCTTTTGCGCCTTGGCCGCGACCGGCGCGCTCCTGCCGGAGGCGGGTGCGGCCAGCCCCGGGCGTGTGACCGACGTGCGCGTGGAACGCGTCACCGGAGCACCCGATGCCGTGGCGGTCATCCTGAGTCATGAGGGGGAGCTCTCGCCGGAACGGCTGCGGATTTTTTTCGACACGGACGGACCGCAAAAAGGCGAACCGTCCACCGGCGGCGATCTCATGATGGAGGGTCCGTCGTTCTACGCCTACCCCGTCGGCGCGCAGGGCTGGGCATGGGCACGGACTGGCGCGCCGGTGTTTCAGGCCACACCCGGGAAGCTCGCCTGCATCGTCTCCGCGCCCGCGCTGGCGAAGCCGTTTTCGTTTTTCGTGGAAGTCACCGCGCCCGACTGGAGCACGGCGCAGCGCTGGCCGGCGACCGGCATGACAGCGGTCAACCCCGCCCGGCTCCCCGTGATGGCGCCGGCGGCGGCGGCGACCGCCGCAGACATCGGTCCGTTGCTGGCGGCGCGCGCGGCTTCGCTCTCGGCCCTCCTGAACGGCGGTCCCGACCTGCGGGCATGGACGCCGCTGCCGGGCGGTGCGGGTTTCGAGGCGATAGGCACGCGTCTGCAAGCGGCGGGCTGGCCGGCGACGGCGCGCGTGCAGGCCACCTTGCTCGACGCAGCCGGCAACAAGACGGCGACGCTGACGCCGGCGCGTGCGTGGCGGCGCGGCGACGATTTTGCATGGGCCGGCGAAACGCTCGGCGTCGCCTGGGTGCTCGTGGCCGATACGCCCCGCGCGGGCGAGGTGCGGCTCACCGGCTGGCTCCGCGACGACAAGGCGCGTTGCCTGCGCATCGAGGCGGGTCTCGCGTTGCCGCTGGCCGGCAAAACCTGGGCGGACGACATTACGGAGAGCCGCGTGATCGCCGCCCGCGAACCGGTTTACGGCCACTTTGCCGGTGGCCGCTACGGGCCGGATGCGCGCCAGTCGCTGTATCCGTTTGCCGTAGTCGAAGACGCAGGACGCGCCTTCGTGCTGGAAACCGACCCCGTCGAGCCGCGGGTGTTCACGCTCGCCGCCGATGCGAAATTTTTCCGGGCGGGTTACGACCTCGCGCTCTCGCCGGAGACGAAAAAATTTCCCGGACAAGCGACGTTCCGGTGCTCGTTTTACACGGTTGAACGCGGCGACGAAGGCGGCTTCCGCGCGGCGCTGGCGGAGTTTTACCGGCGCTATCCGGACTACGCGGAGCGGCGCGTGCCGCACTCGGGCCTGTGGATGCCGTTTTCCGACATCTCGAAGCTGCCGGGCGCCGAAGATTTCGGATTCTCGTTTTTCGAAAAAGTCGGCGAACGCGGAGCGGACGTCGATTACGCGAAGAAAAACGGTATCCTCACGCTCATGTACACGGAGCCGTGGCTTTACTGGCTGCCGTTCGACGAGGGCGAGGAACGCACCCCGGCGCGCGCCGCCGAAAAAATGCGCCGGCTCGCCGCGCTCGGCTCCGGCTGGACTCGCGACCTCGCGGCCTCGGGCCTGGCCGGCGCGACGCGCGATGCGAAGGGAGAGATCCTGATGAAGTTCATGGACCTGCCCTGGAACCGGGGCGCGCGCATGGAGGTGAACACCGATCCCGATCTCGCGCCCGCCTCGCCCGACGGGCTCAACCGCGCCGCGGCCGAGTGGCGGCAGATCTCCGCCTGGCTGGAGGACCCGCGCGTGGACGGCATCTACCTCGATTCGATGGACGCCATCGTGCAGCCCGACCACGCGCCGGCCGCGCTGCATGCCACCGATCATCCCGCCACCTGGACGCGCGCCGGCCTCGCGCCGGTCATCGCGCCCAACGTGCCGCAGTACGAATTCACCGCCGCGCTCGGCGCGCTCCTGCGTTCGCGGGGCAAGTACCTGATGGCGAATTTCCCGCTGGTGGACGCGCCCTTCATCAACCGCTGGATCGACATCCCCGGCGAGGAAACCGACTGGTGGAGCGGCGGCCAGTACAACCCGCCCGCCCGCGCCCGCCTCGACTACCGCCGCGCCCTCTCCGGCCGGAAACCGTTCGGCTTTCTCCAGTCCACCGACTTCCGCACCTTCGCGGGCGAGCCGCTGCGCCGCTACTTCGAGACCTGTCTGCTCTACGGGTTCCAGCCGAGTTTTTTCAGCCACAACGCGGCCGACGATCCTTACTGGCACGACGCGAAGCTCCTCGAGCGCGACCGCCCGCTCTTCCGCACCTTCATCCCGCTCGTGCGCCGCGTGGCCGACGCCGGCTGGCAACCGGTGCGCGAGGCGCGGCTGGCCAACCCCGGCGCCGCGACGCCCGTAAATCAGCCGCGGCTCGAGCAATTCGGCCGCTCGTCGGACGGACTCTGGCACCTGACCCTGCAAAATCCGGCCGACACCCGCCTGGCGATCGCGCTCCTCCTGCCCGCCGGCCTCGGGTGCACCGCCTGGCTCGATCCGCAGACCGGCCTCGGCGGCTGGATCGACGGCGGCGAGCGCCTGCCCGTGGCGCTGGAACCGCAGGCGACGCTGGTCCTCGACCTGATTTCCCCCGCGCGACTGGAGGACGAACGCGCCTTCCTGCGCGGCTGGCGCTCCGGAGGCGACGAAGCCGCCACGGCGCTCCGCGCGCTGGAATCGCTCGCCCGCGAACGCGCCGCGGGCATCCACGCCGACATCGCCCCGGCCGGCCCCGTCATCGCCGGCGAACCGTCGGCCTGGACGCTCGCCATCCGTAATGAAAGCTCCACTACGCTCGATCTGCGCCCCGCCGGCGCGGCGTCCGGCTCGCAGTCCGTGCCGCTCGCGCCGGGCGCGACGCGCGAGGTGCGCCTCACCCTGCCCGCTCCGGCCGGCGAAGCCGCGGCTGCCGCCCGCACGATCACCTGGAACATCGTCCGCGCAGACGGCGCGGAAGCCTCCTTCAGCCGCCCGGTGCTCGTACGGTCCGTGCCGCCGGTCGAGGCCACCGGTCCCGGACCCCGCCTGCTCGTCCGCGAGGCGAAGGCCGCGGTGCCGGTGCGCCTGCAAAACCATGCCGCCGACACCCGCGAGTGTCTCCTCGAATGGCGCATCGCCGGGTCCTCCGCCGGCCCCGGAGAACGCCGCCGCGTAAGCCTCGCGGCCGGCGCGAGCGAAACCGTGACCCTTGCCCTGCCCCGCCCGTCCGGCACGAACGCCAACGCCGGCGCCGTGACACTCGCGATGAAAGTCTCTTCCGGTGGACGCGTCTGGTGGGAGGACGAATGCCGCGTGGTCTTTCTCGACGCCCGCGCCAGCCTTTCCGGCGGCGACGGCGTGCAGGTGACGGCCGACAGCACCTTCGGCGGTTACACGACCCGGCCGCTCAACGACGGCGTCACCGACAGCGGAGCCCTCGCCTGGAACGAGGCCGCCTGGGCCTCCGGCGACTCGCCCGACGAGCACTGGGTGCGCTTCGCCTTCCCGCAACCTGTCGCCGTGCGCGAGGTGGTGATCCACTGGCACAGCGAAGGCGGCGTGACCTACACGGGGCGCAGCGGCACGGTCCTCGGTGAAGTCGCCACCGGCCAGGAACTCGTCATCGCCAACTGGCAGTCGAAACCCGGCGAACGCTCCACCCGCGTCACCTTCCCGCGCCAGATGTTCAAGACCATCCGCGTGGTGCAAAACCCCGGCCAAGGCGCCCCCGCCCGCCCCGGCATCATGTGGGTCTCCGAGATCGAGGTGAACTGAGCCATCCGGAGCGACCAGAACCGCAACCGGATTGGCCGCCCTGCCCCTGATCCGGCGTCGACGAAACATCAGAAGAAATATCAAAATGTAACTATTTACACATTGACATTGTAACTATTCTCGCAACCCCTTTGCTCTCCCCTGTCAAAAAACATCCCGTACCATCATGAAACAGTCGTCCTCCCCCGCCCTCCTCGCTCTCGGACTGTCTGTCGTCGCGCTCGTTTCGAGCGCCCCGGCGGCGGCTCCCGTCGAACGCTTCACCAGCAGCGACACCTACTACATCTACTACGGCGGCTGGGACGCCGGCCTCGTCGCCACCGTCAAGGCCAACGGCTACAAAATTGTCGTCGTCGAGCCGAAAAACATCACCCGGACACTGGTCGCCGATCTGCAGAACGGCGCCGACGGCCTTCCCGGCACCGCCGATGACATCCGCGTGCTCGGCTACATCTCCTTCGGCGAGGACAACCGCGCCTCCATCTACGAGCGCGACGTCAACGGTGACTTCGTCTACGTGGACGGCCATCGCGTCATCAAGCCCGTGCCCGGCGGCACCGGCCCGCGCGTCGATCCCCGCGTCAACCCCTCCACCGATCCCATCGCCAGCACCCTCAACCCGGACGGTTCCGCCTCTCTCGGCGATCCCTCCCCCGGCGGCACCGGATACGCGTCCTTCTACCTCGACAACCCTCCCTTCGACGGCAAGCCCGACTTCAACGGCGAGTTCGCCGGCGCCTACGTCAACGCCGGTGACCCTGCGTGGTTCGACGTCCTCAAAGCCATGACCGAGGCCTCCGACGGCAACTGCGGCCTCGACGAAATCCTCACCACCACGGTCGGCAAGGGCCTCGGCTGCGACGGCATCTTCATCGACACCATCGACACCTGTGCCCCCAACTCCTTCAGCCCGGTCACCCAGTTCGAGTGGACCGCTCCCGGCTACCGCCAGCTCCTGCAAACCGTCCGCGGCGCTTACCCCGACAAGTTTCTTCTCCAGAATCGCGGCACCTTCTTTTTCCGCACCGATGTCGAGGCGTACAATTTCACCACGCGCCCCTTCATCGACGGCGTCTTTTTCGAAAGCTATTTTTCCGACAGCAACGATTTCGACACCCGCAGCCCCTACTTCAACGACAACAAGTACAACGTCGGCCTGAAGCTCTCCGCCGAAGCCGACCGCGCCGACGGCTTTTCCGTGCTCTCTCTCGGCTACCTCGAACCCCGCGCCGTCCGCGCCACCCTCGCCATCGACGGCGACGTCTCCGACTGGCCCTCCGAATCGCGTCTCCAGGTCAATGGCGCCTCGCCCGACGCCGGCGCGATCAAGGCCGTTTACGCCGCCAATGACGCCGACTACCTCTACCTGCGCATCAGCACCGATCCCGGCACCGATCTCAACACCGCCGGCTTCAACCTCTACATCGATACCGACGACATCGAGGACTTCGACGACGTCTCCGCCGAAGGTTACCTTCCCACCGGCGCAGAAAACCGCATCCGCTCCGAACTCCTCTACCAGAACGGCTCCCTCTACAGCCAGGACACCGGCGTCTTCAACCTCGGCCTCGTCGGCTCCGCTTCCGTCGCCTCCGATCTCGCGCAAACCGAGTGGGAGATCCGCATCCCCCGCGCCCTCACTCACCCGGCCACCCATTCCCGTTATCCCAATCAACCCGTCTTCGGTCCCGACGGTTCCCATATCCTCCTGCTCCTCACCCTCGATACCGGTTCCTCCACCGAATACTTCCCGATCATCAACGCCGACGGCTTCGAGAAAAATCTCGGCTATCGCTTCGAGCAGGCCGCCGGCTCCGTCTTCGACGAGGATTTTGTCGAGTCACAGCAAATCCAGGGCTGGCTCCTTTACCAGACCGACAAGTTCCTCAGCTTCGCGCCCAACACCCGCACCGCCGCCTGGAACACCGCGCATCCCGACACCGCCGCGCCCGTCTGGAGCACCACCGCCAACGGTTTCACCCCGCGCGAGGCCACCACCTTCGAGCCCCCGCGCGTCGGCATCCAGGCCGCCCTCCCCGGCGACGGCTCCGTCACCGTGCAATGGGACACCGCCAACGACCAGACCCGCCCCGTGCGTTACAAGATCTACTACGCTCCCTCCGCCTCCTCCCCGAGTACCGCCGACCTCACCGTCGCCCCGTGGCAAAACACCGGCTACGTCACCGGCACGCCGCCGGCCGACTACAGTTATCCGCGCAACGCCGCCACGTCATACGCCAACGAATACACCGTCACCGGCCTCGACAACGGCGTCGCTTACACCTTCGTCGTCCGCGCCGCCGACAGCGCCACGCCGGTCCACGAGGAGGCCAACACCGTCACCCTCGAAGCCACCCCGCAGAGCAGCGGCGGCTCCGCCTGGGCCACCATCACCATCGACGGCAGTTTCGCCGACTGGCCCGCCGAGGCGCAGATCTGGGCCGATCCGGAAAACGACCACGGCACCGGCCCCTCCGACATCAAGGCCATCTGGGTCGCCAACGATTCGGAGTATATCTACTTCCGCATCGACACCTGGAACGCCCACGATTTCCCCAACGCCTTCAACAAGCTCTATCTCGACACCGACCTTTCCGCCGCCACCGGCTTCGATCCGTACGGCGCCGGGCTCATCGCCAGCGACCTGCTCATCGAGGGGGGCACGCTCTGGAGCGAGAAGGACGGCAACTTCAACGACGGCCTCATCGACACCGTGGGCTTCGCCCCGTTCGGCGTATCCGCCACGAGCTGGGAATGGCGCGTCCCCCGCAACCTCGAGCACCCCGCCGCCGTCGGAGGCGGCGCGGTCTTCTCCGCATCCGGTTTCCGGATACTCGCCACCAGCGGCTCCTCCGTTTCGGACGAACTCGCCGGCCCGGCCGCCTACACCTTCGCCGAGCCGTCGGTGTTCGCCACCATCACCGTGGACGGCGACACCTCCGACTGGCCCGCGGCCGCCCTCGTCTATTCCGACGCCGCGTCCGACCATGCCGGCGCTCCCTCCGACGTGAAGGCCGTGTGGCTGGCCAACGATGCCGACTACATCTACCTGCGCATCGACACCTGGAACGCCCACGACTACACGGCGGCGCTGAACAACATCTACTTCGACACCGACCTCTCGCCGGCTACCGGTTTCCACCCCCATTCGCTCGCTTTCGGCTCGGAACTGCTGCTCCAGAATGCCGGCGTCTACAGCCAGAAAGGCGGAGCCTTCAACGAGGGCGCGGCCACGTCGCCGGGTTCCAAAACCGTGCTTCTCTCTCCCGCGAGCGGCAGCGCCACCTCCTGGGAGTGGCGCATCCCCCGCGACCTCGAGCATCCCGGCGCAGGCGGCCCGGTGTTCGGCGCTCCCGGCCAGTCGTTTTTCATCCTCGTGACCAGCGACAATGCCGGACCCGCCGAACTCGCGCCCGACGACCCGTCCACGCAAGTGATCTGGTACATCCCGGCCCCGTAAGTCCCCGCCCGTCCCGCCGTCGCCTCCGCCGGCGGGATTTTTTTTGCTCCCGCCGCCCCGCGCCCGCCCCGTTCCCGCCATTTTTCCGTCTCCCGCTCCGCGCGACCTGTCATGCATTTTCCCGAAATCCGCACCGCCTTCCTCTCCGCCGTGCTGCCGGCCTTCGCCGTGACCGTCACTCCGCTGTCGGCCGACGCGCCGCTCGAACGCTTCACCTCCAACGACCCGTACTACATCTACTACGGTGCCTGGACGCCCTCGCTCCTCGCGACAGTCAAGGCCGACGGTTACCGGCTCGTCATCATCGAACCGAAGAACATCACCCGCCCCCAGGTCGCCGATCTGCAAAACGGCGCCGACGGCCTCCCCGGCACCGCCGACGACATCCGCGTGCTCGGCTACATCTCCTTCGGCGAGGACAACCGCGCCTCCATCTACGAGCGTGACGTCAACGGCAACTTCGTCTACGTGGACGGCCACCGCGTCATCCTCCCCGTGCCCGGCGGCACCGGCCCGCGCGTCGATCCCCGCGCCAATCCATCCACCGATCCCATCGCCAGCACCCTCAATCCCGACGGTTCCGCCTCCCTCGGCGATCCCTCCCCCGGCGGCACCGGATACGCGTCCTTCTACCTCGACAACCCTCCCTTCGACGGCAAGCCCGACTTCAACGGCGAGTTCGCCGGCGCCTACGTCAACGCCGGTGACCCCGCGTGGTTCGCCGTCCTCAAAACCATGACCGAGGCCTCCGACGGCAACTGCGGTCTCGACGAAATCCTCACCACCACGGTCGGCAAGGGTCTCGGTTGCGACGGCATCTTCATCGACACCGTCGACACCTGCGCCCCCAATTCCTTCAGTGCCGCCCTCCAGTTCGAGTGGACCGCTCCCGGCTACCGCCAGCTCCTGCAAACCGTCCGCGCCACGTGGCCGGGAAAACTGCTCGTGCAAAACCGCGGCACCTTTTTCTTCAATCCCGAATTCGAGGCGTACAACTTCACCACCCGCCCGTGGATCGACCTCGTCATGTTCGAAAGCTATTTTTCCGACAGCAACGACTTCGACACCCGCAGCCCCTACTTTCTCGACAGCAAATACCGCACCGGCCTGAAGCTCTCCGCCGAGGCCGACCGCGCCGACGGCTTTTCCGTGCTCTCTCTCGGCTACCTCGAACCCCGCGCCGTTCGCGCCACCCTCGCCATCGACGGCGATGTCTCCGACTGGCCTTCCGCCGCCCGCCTCCAGGTCAACGGCGACACCCCCGATGCCGGAGCGATCAACGCCGTTTACGCCGCCAACGATGCCGACTACCTCTACCTGCGCATCAGCACCGATCCCGGCACCGACCTCAACACCGCCGGCTTCAACCTCTATATCGATACCGACGACATCGAGGACCTCGACGACGTCTCCGCCGATGGTTACCTCCCCACCGGCGCAGAAAACCGCATCCGCTCCGAACTCCTCTACCAGAACGGCTCCCTCTACAGCCAGGATACCGGCGTCTTCAACCTCGGCCTCGTCGGCTCCGCTTCCGTCGCCTCCAATCTCGCGCAAACCGAATGGGAAATCCGCATCCCCCGCGCCCTCACCCACCCGGCCACCCATTCCCGTTATCCCAATCAACCCGTCTTCGGTCCCGACGGTTCCCATATCCTCCTGCTCCTCACCCTCGATACCGGCTCCTCCACCGAATTTTTCCCCATCATCAACGCCGACGGCTTCGAGAAAAATCTCGGCTACCGCTTCGAGCAGGCCGCCGGCTCCGTCTTCGACGAGGATTTTGTCGAGTCCCAACAAATCCAGGGCTGGTCGCTCTACCAGACCGACAAATTCCTCAGCCTCGCCCCCGAACCGCGGGCCCAGCTCTGGAACGCCGGCCACCCCGACACCGCCGCACCCGCCTGGAGCACCACCGCCAACAGCTTCGTGCCACGCGGCTCCACCACCACCGAACCCCCGCGCGTCGGCATCCAGGCCCTTATCCCCGGCGACGGTTCCGTCACCGTCCGCTGGGATACTGCCAGCGACCAGACCCGCCCCGTGCGTTACAAAATTTACCACGCACCCTCTGCTTCCTCTCCCGACACCGCCAACCTCGCGGCCGCGCCCTGGCAGACCACCGGCCCTGTCCACGGCACGCCGCCCGCCAACTATGCCTGGCCGGTAGATCTCGCCACCGCGGTCGCCAACGAATACACCGTCACCGGCCTCGACAACGGCGTCGCCTATACCTTCGTCGTCCGCGCGATCGACGGCGGCAGCCCCGCGCTCGAGGACGACAACACCGTCACGCTCGAAGCCACGCCCCTTGCCTGCAGCGGATCGACCCGGGCCACCCTCACCATCGACGGCGATTTCACCGACTGGCCCGCCGCCGCCCTGGTCTGGAGCGATCCGGAAAACGACCACGGCGCCGCGCCTTCCGACCTGAAAGCCGTGTGGATCGCCAACGACGACGACTACCTCTACCTGCGCATCGACACCTGGAACGCCCACGATTTTCACGCCCACGGCAACAACCTCTATTTCGACACCGACCTTGCTCCCTCCGGCGCCGGAGCAGGTTTCGATCCCTGGGGCGCCGGCCTGCTCCGCAGCGAACTGCTCATGCAGGGCGACGCGCTCCATTCCCAGAAATCCGGCGCGTTCAACGACGGCTTCATCGCCACCGTCGGCATCGCCCCCTACGCGGTGACCGCCACGAGCTGGGAGTGGCGTATCCCGCGCAACATTACTCATCCCGCCGCCGTCGGCGGAGGCCCCGTGTTCACGACCGGTGGTTTCCGCCTGCTCGTGACCAGCGGCGGCAGCCTCGCCGACGAAACGTCCTACATTTTAAACTACACCTTCGCCGATCCCTGACGAAACGTCTGGCAACACCACAAACCCGAAGGATTCAGATTTTTTACAGGAGATAACGGAGCGATTCCGGTTTCCCGAGAGAAAAGCCCCTTTCTCCGCTCCCTCCGGTTTCTTTCAATCAACTTCAACCCTGAATGCTACAGAAGTCATTTTGAACAGAAGACAAGAAGATCACAAAGGCGCTCCAGTACCCGTAATACCAAAGCCTTCAGATTTTTACACAAAGGCCGCAAAGAGCGCAAAGGGTTGCCAGTTACCTTCTTTGCGTCCTTTGCGGCCTTTGTGTAAAATCAAAAATATTCGGGACGCTGGTATAACCCGTCCCGAATCAGGAACACTTTTTTACTGAAACAGGAATCGCCTCTTTCGCCCAATCAGCTTCCGGCCGCCAGCGGACCTTCGTCCTCTTCTTATCTTCTGTTCAATTTTTCCGGGCTTCTGTGGCAGCCAAAAATTCAGGGACTCTGGTATAATTGCGCACACAAGCCCGCAGGGCTCCGGATCCCGACGGCCTGAAAACGGTGTGATGCCACGGATTTCCAAACCGGTTGGCCGCGAAGGAACGCAAAGAACAAGCTGCACAGGGAACCCTCCATCGCGCTTATAAGCGCGCGGGAGATTTACGCCGGGCAGACTGGAGATGGCATTGCCGCAGGCGATCGCCCGTAGGGCCGACCACCAGCGCTGATTGACCAGGATATGCCGAGTAAATGACAAATTTCACGGAGCGCCGGTTTTCCGGACGGACGTACAGTCCGCCTCGTCACTTCTACCGATACCGCTCCTCCGGGAACGCTACCACCACGCCTCGGTCACCGCTCAGCCAACCCGATTAATCTCCCCGGCCATGCACACCCGTTTCCACCTCAACCGGTTTGCCGTGCCCGTTTTTGTGCTCGGTCTCGCCTCTCTCCTCCCCGCCGCCGACTCCCGGGAAACCTGGTCCGGCTGGTCCGCAGACCTCACCGCCCCCGATCCGGATACCGTCCTCCTCCCCGCCGACCACGACACCGGCGGCCTCCTCCTGCGTAGTGGCGGCGACATTACCCTTTTCCCCGCCGCCCTTCTCCCCGACCTCGACACCCTCTCCCTCCGCGTCGCCTTCGCCGACGCCCTCCCGCCGCTCTTCCCGCCCCAAGCCACCCTCCTCAACCGGACCACTCCGCTCGCCCCCGCCCTCACCGCCAGCGACGACGCCCTGACCTACACCTGGGACCTCTCCGCCCTGCCCGCTCCGCCCGAAGACCTCGCCATCCTCTGGCAGCCTCCCGAAAACCTCCCGGTCGACCGCTTCACCCTCCTCCAGTCTGCGGTCGAAACAACCCTCACCCCGCTGCTGACCGATGCGGACGGCAACGGCATCGACGACAACTGGGAACTGACCCACTTCGGCCATATCGGCATCGATCCCGCCGCCGACCCCGATAACGACGGCCTGTCCAACCTTGCAGAATTTTTGGCCGGCACCGATCCGAACGTCGCTGCCACGCCGATCTCTCCCGCCACCCTCAACCTGATTGCTTACAGTCCATGAGCCGTTCCAGAAACGCCCTCAACGTTCTCCCGAGAATCACCGGTATCCGTGGAGAAGCTCGCCGAGCCATGACAGACATCGTCCGCCTGCCCATGTTTATTTTGACATTGTTGGTTCCAGCCCTTCAGGCATGGGGACAATGCGGCAGTGAGGAGGGGAAAGTAAAAGCTTACAAAAGCATGACCGGGGAGGGAGAGCTGATCGGCTGGTCCGGCTACCGGCCCACGGGCAACACGCAGGACAATTCCGACCCGGTGGCCCCGTGGAACGCCGGCCCGGTGTGGAAGTGGAAGACGCAGTCTGTTGACGGTTATCTGGATTTTACAGACACCAGGATAAACGACGCTGGAGAATATACCTATTACTATCAGGTCATTTCCGTATGGTCCGGCAGTGCGACCTGGGATTCGGCAGGAATGGAGACTGACACCCGGCACACCAATCAGAAGGTTTATCGATCACCCGGCGAAGGTCCGACTTGGGATAATGATTATGACTATATCCTGTATCCGTTCAACGAGGAGGAGTGTTCCACTGAACAGTATTGTTGTACTGGCAACCACTATATGAAGAGAACCCAGACCCTGACTGCCCAAACCATTCGGGGTTGCGGTTCCTATCCCTACCAGGGTCTTCCGGGAGGCTCTTACCATCACCCGGCTGATCAGGGTTTTACGGTCACCCTCTCCGACCCCGACACCTTAGAGGACGCCATCGCCCGAGAGGGAGGCGAGAAGGAGGCCGGTTTCCGTCGCACCTTCACGCAGGGCCTGGGAACCACTACTCCCGAGTCGACCTCTCCCCTTTCCTTCACCAACGCCCGGTCGGTGACGATCACCCTGAAGGATGCCTGCGGGGCAAGTTACAACATCATCGGCGATCTTCGTGTCGGCGAATTCGGCGGCTTCGACGCCAGCGGCGAAGCAGTGTTTCTGAACGGTGAGTACACGACCGAGCAGGGGATCACTCTGGCCACCGACAAGCGATGCAAGGACGGGGAAATCGACTTCGATGTTCCCGCCCGCGCCAACAAAGTCACCGAGGTGGTCGAAAGCTCGATCCGGCTGATTCCTCCCGGGGCACAGACCCTGGGCAGTCCGGAAACATGCACGAGCAGTGTGGAATTTCTCATGCACCTGGGCGCTCTCGCCGGCGGCCGGACAGCCGGTGTGCTTCGCATCAGGGAGGAGACCGTCACGGCCGACACCTTTACCCCAAAGACCTTGACCTTGGCCGCCTTTTCCGGGACCGAGGTGAAGGTCATCAGCGACACCTCGGACCACCTGCGGCAGGTGTTGGTGCCGGAAGGTCTGGCAGACATCGTGACCCTGTCGGTGACCTCATACGAAATCCGCGTGTATCCGGCTTCGCAGGTCGGCAGCCCGGATGAACAGACCGGCCTGTACGCAGTCACAGGCACGCCGCTGGTGAGCTACACCATTGCCGAGGCCTCCGGCTCCACGCCGCAAAACCCCCGTCTCGGTATCACCGAAACGCGCAACGGCAAATCGGTCGAAACCGTCTTCAGCCAGGACGGTGGCGACTGGGAAACGACCTCTGGCAACGGCCTGAAGACCGAACGGCTCACCTACACCACCGAGGGAGACCTCAAGGTGGAGACCCGCGAACTGGTCAACCCTGACAACAGCGTGGCGCAGGTCACCGTGAAAAAGACCCGCACGTACGCCTTCGGCGAAAAGACCATCGAGGAAATCACCGGCTCGGGCACCGCCGCCGTCACGACCATCTACACGTATTACGACAACGCCACGACCGACGGTCTCGCCTTGGGCGAACTGAAGACCCGGCAGACCTCAACCGGCAACTGGGAAAGCTGGACCTACGACAGTGAGGGCCGGAAGGCCAAACGTGTCAGCCAGTTTCTGGACAGTGCCTTCGAGTCGGCCGACAACCTCAACCGTGTGACCACCTGGACCTACGCCACCGTCACCGACCTGGACGGCGACGGAAAAGACGAGGCGCTGGAAACGCAAACCGACACCCTGCTCGGTCAGGAGACGGGCCGACGTCACCGGCTGACGCTGACGGCCACCGGCGGGCTCGGCCCCAACGGCGAGCGTGACGAAGCCTGGACCGAGGAACGCGAGATCGTCTGCACTGTGCCCGGCGCGGCTTGGGATGCCTCCACCAACCTCGTCACGATCACCCGTACCGGCGTCAATGGCCTGCTCCAGTACAAGACTGTCTGGACGCAACGACCCGACGGCACGGCCACCAGCCTGCTGCTCGATCCGCAGGAAGCCGGCGGGCGCATCTGGACCACATACGAGGGCGCACTCCAGCTTGACAGCTCGATCATCGGACGCCGCACCGAAGTCATCGAGGACGAACTGGGCCGGGAACTGGAACGCAACATCTACGAGAACGGCCTGCTCGTCGATTCCGCGGTGGTCATGGACCGCGACGAACTCGGCCGGCCCACCCTGATCGCCTTCCTCGACGGCACCACGGAAGAGCGGGAGTATTCGTCGTGCTGCGGGCTGGCTTCCTTCCGCAGCCGCGACGGCATCCTGACCACGTACGAGCATGACGACCTCGGCCGCGTCACCCGCGAGACCGTCGGCGGCGTCTCCACCGTTTATGAATACGACGCGGCCGGCCGGGTCATCTCGACCACCCGCGTCGGAAGCGACGATTCGCAGATTCCCGTCTCGACCCAGACATACGACACCGCCGGCCGGTTGCTGACTTCGACCGATGCCCTCGACCGCGTGACCACGTACACTGAAACGCTGCTTTCCGGCGGCCTGACCGAGCGCAAAACCGTCCACCCCGACACCAGCGAGGAAATCTCCATCTTCTACCCGGACGGCTCGCCCGCCTCGGTCCGTGGCGACGCCGCGCCGTGGCGCGATTACGCTTACGGCGCGGATACCGACGGCGAATACGAGCAGGAGTTTTTCCCCACCGGTGACGAACCGACCGGTACGCCGGCAGCGCAGTGGGTCAAACGCTACCGCGACCACGCCGGCCGCAACCACCTGGTCCGCTATCCGGACAACGCCGAAGAAACCTCCGGCTACAACGCGAAAGGCCAGCTGGTGAGCCTGACCGACGCCGACGGCGTGCAGACCCTGTTTGCGTACAACGACCGCGGCGAGCAGACAGTGACCGCCCTCGACCTGGAGCGCAACGGCACCATCGACTACGCTGGCGACGACCGCATCACCCGCACTGTCACCACGTACACGACCCGCGGCAGCGCCACCGTCCGACGCACGACCACCGAAGTCTGGGAAAGCGCCGGCGACAACCCGGTGACCGTCTCGGTTAACGAGACGGCGCTGGACAGCCTGCAATCCTGGACCACCTTCCGCGGCCTGACCACGCACACCGCGGTCACGCAGGACGGCACGGGCAACCGCACCGAAACGACGACCGCTCCCGACGGTTCCACCAGCATCCTCACCTATGCCCAGGGCCGCCTGACCGGTGAAACCCGCAAGGATGCCAACAACGTAACCCTTTCCCAAGTCGCTTACGCCTACGATCCGCACGGCCGGCTCGTCACGCAAACGGTGACCGGTATCGGCGCGACCACGTATTCGTATTTTGATGACGACCAAGTGTCCTCGGTGACCACGCCCGATCCCGGCGACGGTGCGCAGACCACGAGCTACACGTACAACAACCGCGGCTGGCAGTCGAAAGTCACCCATCCTGACGCCGCCGAAACCGAAACCACGTACTACCCGACCGGACAGGTAAAACGCACCTGGGGCGCACGCACGTATCCGCAAGAATACACGTACGACGCGCAAGGCCGGCTCAGGACGCTGACCACCTGGAAAGATTTTGCCGGCACCGCCGGCGAGGCCGTTACCACCTGGAACTACGACAGCCAGCGCGGCTGGCTGCTCAACAAGCGCTACGCCGACAACCAGGGACCGGCTTACACCTACACCCCCGCCGGGCGCTTGGCCACGCGCACCTGGGCGCGCGGCGTCGTCACCACGTATGACTACACCGATGCCGGCGACCTGGCCTCCGTCGCCTACAGCGACAGCACGCCGGCGGTCACCCACACCTATGACCGCTCTGGTCGTCTGCACACGACCACCGATGCCGCCGGCCTGCTCACCCGTACCTACACCAGCGGCCAGTTGACCGGTGAGGTCTATACCGGCACCGGCTTGCTGTCGGGCAAGTCGGTCACCCGCACTTTCGACAGCCTGCAACGGCCAGACTCTCTCTCGGCAAGCTCGATTCTGCCCGTGAGCTATGCTTACGATGCCTCCTCGCGTCTGGCAACTGTGACACAGGGTAATCTTTCGGCCGCCTACAGCTACCATCCGAACCTCGGCACGGTGACCGGCGTCACGATCAAGAACGGCTCCACCGAGCGCGCCCGGCAGGAGCGCACGTTCGACGTGCTCGGGCGCGTCACCCGCGTGGACACCCTCGGCAACGGTTCCTCCCTGCATGCCCGCCGCGACTACACGTACAACGCGGCCAACCAGCGTACGCAGGTCACCCATGAGGATTCCCGGCGCTGGGCCTACGGCTATGATGCGCTCGGACAGGTGACCTCGGCGCAAAAGCGCCTCTCCGACAACACGGCCTTGCCGGGGTACGATTTCGGGTACAGTTTTGACGACATCGGCAACCGCATGAGCACGACCACCAACGGCCGCACGGCGGCATACACCTCCGACGCGCTCAACCGCTACACGCAGCGGGACTATCCCGGCGCCATCGACGTGCGCGGCTCCGCTTCGACTGCCGTCACCGTGCTGGTCAACGACGGCCTGACCACCCGCACCGGCGAGGATTTTTATCGGGCCGCCCCCTTCGACAACGATCCCGACCCGGTCAACGCGGAAATAAAGATTCAGGCGGTCGATCCCGGACCGCCGGAACAGGTCGCCACCGAAACCCGCTCGTTTGCCACCACCGGCAGTACCGATCCCTACCTCATCCCCGGCGACCCGGAAACCTTCGTTTACGACGCTGATGGCAACCTGACGCAAGACGGTCGCTGGAACTACTCTTGGGACGGCGAAAACCGGCTGGCTTCTGTCGAAATGCGCCAGGATATGGCCACCGCAACAGGCCTGATCCGTTTCCGGCAGGAAAACGACTATGACACGCAGGGTCGCCGGATTGCCGTACGCCTCAAGACCCTGCCGACACCGGCCGGAGTTCTTATCGAGGAACACCTCTCCCTCTACGATGGCTGGAACCTTGTCGCCGAGTACGACCAGTTCGATGCCGGTCAACTCTTGCACAGCCATATCTGGGGTCTCGATCTGAGCGGAAGTCTGCAAGGTGCTGGAGGCGTCGGCGGCCTGTTGTGGAGCGGCGCGGGCACAACGGTGTATGCTCCCGGATACGATGCCAACGGCAATATCATCGCATGGATCGACACGGCCGACGGCTCCCTCGCTGGCCAGCGTGAATACGGTGCTTTTGGTGAATCCGTCATCACCACCGGCATCAGTGATGACTTACCTTTCGGGTTCTCCACCAAATACCAGGACCGGCTCACCGGCCTCTATTACTATGGCTATCGCTATTATAATCCTTCAACGGGACGGTGGCCAAGCAGGGATCCCATCGAGGAGGAAGGTGGACTGAATTTGTATGGGATGGTCGAGAATGATGTGATCGGACAAATAGATGCATTAGGTCTGATTAAGAGAAATGATATTGAAGGAGGCCGGACGGTCTATTCACGAGGAGCCGGATGGATTGATCTAGCACATGCCAGAGCAACTACTCAAGGAGCAAGGCAAATCATGGCCGCTATGCGTGATTATGAAAAATACCCTGGTATCACTGATTATATGATAAGAGAAGCGGCTCAGGCCAGAGGGCACAGCCGTTTCTCTTCTGTTATTTTATTTAATTACAAAGGTCGAGTGTCTGGCAAAGATCAGACAGAAATAATATTAGGCATCGAGCTGCAATTTCAAACTTATTGGGAAATGTATCAAGGCGGTTGGCTGGGCGGAGACATTGTCTCCAAGTCATCCTTTTCGGTTGAAGACCTGCCAAGTGATTATCTTGGGGTCTTGATTGCTACCGGTGTTTTTGCTGATATCGAAGAGATGAAACGAGAAATGCAGGCACTAACCAAAGCTCAATCGCTTTGTGTCTGGGACAATGGAGAAGGGCCTCATAGAAACAGCTCCTATATGCCTATTCTGTGGAAGTGGAAGCACAACGGGAATCAGATAGGAAATATACATTCAGTTTTCAGCCGCTACACTCCGCGAAGTGCTCCATCAGGATTTTTATTTATTAGTAACACTGGAACGTTTAGGCCATAAAGCAGTACATGAAACTTTCTGTCTTCCTTCTCTCACTATTCTTGTGCATCAGCCTCATCTTGCTGTTGGCAAGATGCCAAAAACAGAAAAAAACAAGGGCTATCCTTGTTTTAACTTTATCATTAATTGCGATATTCTCTTCTTTATGGATTACGGACTTTGTATCGAAAACCATAAACGGAGAAGCATACAGAACGATAGATGAAACATATGCACGCCTGCATGTACTGATGGCCAAAAACAACTTTGAAGAATCATTGGAATTGTTAGATCCAGAATACCGGGCATTGCTAATAAGCAAGCCCGGTCTCATGGAGGGATTTAAACTCAGATTTGAACAATTGGGAATGCCAGAAGCAGCACTTTATCCGAGCAGAAGGATAACTCTTTCTGGAAATACAGCCATATTAGAGATACGTAATATATCAGAGATCGGCTTTACATATGAAGTTCCGTTTATTAAACGAGGGGATAAATGGTATGTAGGAAAGGATCTGCAAGTTCTAACAAGCGGATGAACTGATTCAGAGAGCCAAACCTTATATTTGCGATTTTTATTCACCAAATCCGAAACACACCCTGATATTCCACTTGATGATCCAGAGATTCCTCCTCGCTCTATCCTGCTGCCTCCTGGCAACCGCGTCCCTGCATGCCGCCCTGGTTTTCGAGACGACCACGATCTCTCAACCCGCCCAAGCAGGGGACACGGAGATGGTCGCGGTCTTCCGGTTCAAAAACACGGGCGAGACCGCCGAGGAGATCACGAAGCTCGACAGCTCCTGCGGGTGCACGGTGCCGGAACTGGAAAAACGGGTTTACCAGCCCGGCGAAGCCGGCGAGATCAAGGCCGTGTTCACCTTCGGCGACCGGACCGGCAAGCAGGGCAAGGAAATCCGCGTGCGCACCGCCGCTGCGCCCGACAAGCCGGTGGTGCTGCGACTGGAGACCGTCATCCCCGAACTGCTCTCCGTCTCTCCCCGCGCCCTCCTGTTTCGCAGCGGTGCACAACAGGAAAGTTCAAAATCGGCCACAATCACCGTCTCCGCCGACTCGCCGCTGGAAGAACTCACCGCCGTACCCGAAAACGATGCATTGGAAGTCTCCGTGTCCACCCATCCCGTCTCCGGCCGGCGCATCCTCACCATTCAGCGTCCCGACGCATCCGCTCCGGCGCGCACCGCGATCAACGTGACGGCAAAATTCGCCAACGGCGTCAGCAAAACCGTGCAGGTCTGGGTCATTGCCCGGACCCAAGCGGACAGACCCGCTGACCGAGAGAAACAGGCACCCTCGATCTGATGCCAGTATTTTGAATATTTTGGGTTTTACACAAAGATCGCGAAGACCGCGAAGGAGATAACGGACAATACGTTGCATTTCCATCATGGGTATTCGCTCATATTCGCGAGGATTTTGGCTGAGGGACCATTACGTGCTTCCCGGATTACCTGCGACCCCTCCCCGCCCCGGATTTCTTTGCCGCGAAGGAGCGCAAAAATCCTCACGCGGATGAAACGTTGGGTGGCGCTTATAAGCGCCATGGAGAGCTCCCCTGCAAAAACCCCTTTGCGCCCCTTCGCGGCCAAAACTCTCCCCCCGGATTTCTTTCAGCCACAAAAAACACAAAATTACCCTCTGTCGGCGAGAATCTTCCGCGCGCTTATAAGCGCGATGGAGGATTTCATGCGCGGCGTGTTTTTTTGTGTTTCTTGTGGCCATTCTTCCCTTCGGTTGTGGCTGTGCCGCTCTGTGCTCTTTGCGCCCTTTGCGATCTTTGTGTAAAAATCCGAAAGCCGCGGGGCATTGATATATCATGTTCCCTCACCACCTGGCAGGTCGGCTTCCCGGGCTTCTGTTCAGTGAGGCAGTTCTGGCGGTGTTGATCCGGATTCAGCGCTTGCCGGATGGCGTCTCGCTGAAGACCGAATGCGCATCCTGCCCCGAGGCTTCGCGCCAAGCGCGCCAGCCGGCATGCTCCCGGTTCTTCCATCGCCACCGCGGCGTGCCGGGTGCGCGGACCACGTTGTGATCCACCGTATTGCCCGTGTTCTCCGCGTAAGGGTTGCCGATCACGAGTGCCTGCGGGCCGGTGACGATCACGTTGTGGAGGATCGCGGTGTCGCGCACATCGAATTGCAGGTGAATCTCCCCGTTGCCGTGGCCCAGGGTGTCGTTTTCGAAAAACGTGTTGCGCTCGATCCGGCATGCCTCGGTGCGACCGCGCTGCCGGTCGTAGCCGCCCATGAACAGGCCGCCGATGTGATTCCGGGAGACGACATTGTTTCGCACCGTCACGCGGCGGGTGGCGCGGCCCGCGTGTTCGCTGGCAAGCTCGATGCCGATGTTGCAGTCGAAAACCGTGTTGAGCTCGATCAGCAGGTCGCGACCGCCGTCCACGTAGATGCCGCCCGCGGAACGGTGCTTCCCGTAAGCGGGATTGCCGAAGGAATCGATCGCGAAGACCGTATTCATCCGGATGATACCCTCCCGTGCCGCATCCTGCTCCGGATCGGGGCAGGTGCCCTCGTGGCCGATGAGATCGATGCCGATGTTGTTGCAGGCATGCACGCGGTTGGCCTCGACGAGAAATCCCGTGACGTTGCCGTTGAGCACCAGCGCCTCGCTGGACCCGAGCCGGAGATCGTGCAGGCGGTTGCCGCGAATGAGGATGTTCCGGACCGGAGCGGTCGCATTGCCGTAAACGGCGATGCCGTGAGCGTCGCCGCCGCGGGCGCCGGTCCAGGTGGTGCCGAGGTCATGGATATGGTTGTCGAGCAGGCGCACGCCTTCGCCCGAACCGGTCACGAGGATGCCGACGGGCACGTGATTTTTCCGGTCCGTCTTCAGGCCGCGCAGCCCGAATCCCTCGATCGTCACGTGGCTGACATCGTGCAACCGCAGCAGCGGCGACCAGCCGGGACCCGCCGTGAGCGTGGCGCCGTCGATCACCGGCGTTTCCCCTGCCCTCGCCCGAAAAACGATCGGCGCATCCGCCGTGCCCGAACGGCCGAATTTTACCTGCTCCGCGTAGACGCCGCCGCGCACCTCGACGGTATCGCCGGCAGCCGCAATCAGCGCGGCATGACCCAGGGTGCGCCAGGGAGCTTCGGGCGAACCGGCGGCAGTGTCGTCCCCGTCGGGAGCCACCCCGTAAGTCGCCGCGCCAAGACGGGCCGAAAGCAGGAGAAGGGCGAGCAGCCAGCGATGAAGAGAAAGGACGTGCATGAGTGTTCACCGGCAACCAGGGCCGGAAAAGCAATAGCCACAAAAAACACAAAGAAACACACCGCGCATGAAACCCGCCATCGCGCCTATAGGCGCACGGGAGACAGAGGGCCGGGCGGCATGACTTTTTGTGTTTTTTGTGGCCATTCCGGTTCGAGAAAAATCATACGTAGAAAAACACGACTTTCCCAGCACGGTAATGCGGATGATCACAGATTCATATCCTGCTTCGCAGTTTCCTTCCTGTATCAATGCCTCGGAACTTTCGGATTTTCATACAAAGGCCGCAAAGAACGCAAAGGATTGCTGATTGTTCCCTTCGCGTCCCTTGCGATCTTTGTGTAAAGTCAAAATGTCCGGGATACGGACAGTATCCATGTCCACCCGGAAGGTTCTAAAAATTAACCGCGAAGGGCGCGAAGGATGCGAAGATAAGAAAAAACAAAATTCCAAAAATCAGATCTAATTAATCATGAATTAATTAAAAAGCATGATCGCAGTTATCTCTATCTTCGTGCTCTTCGCATCCTTCGCGGTAAAAATGAATTTTCAGGAGTTCCCATCCGTTTAATCCGTGGTCAAAAAATTTACGCGACCCAGTCCTCTGTGGTCAAGTTCCGGTCAAGCGGTATCGGGTTTCGTGCGACAGAGCGGCGGGACCTCGTCTTTCCCCTCCGGTGCAGGCGTTTCCCTTTCGGTCACGCCCGGCTCCGCCGGCGTGGCGCGCAGGTCGCGCAGCATGCGGCGGAAATCGCGGACGCCGCCCACGAGGAACCATCCGGTCGTCACCACACCCAGCGGCACGGAAAGGCCGATGTTCCAGTGCCAGAAGGTGGCCCAGGAAGATTCCGGCACCTCCGCCACGAGATTCCAGACCGTGCCGACGACAAACACGATCCACCAGCACAATGTCCACACCAGCGTGAGCCGGCACAGCCAGCGGTCGCCGCGGGTGAACTCGATGCCGTTGCCGATCACCTCGCCGAGGCGTTCGCGCCAGCCGAAACGCGGGGCCGCCGCGGCGTCGTGCGACACCCGGGCCTCGCGGCCGAGCATCGTTTCCAGATCGAAACGGGTACGCCCGCACAGCGACACGATCACGTACACCGCCAGCGCGGCGAGCATCGCTCCGAACATGATCTCGCGTCCGTTCCACGGCAGCCTCGCGGCATTCTCCACCAGCCAGGCATTGTCGGGGTTGTAGCTCAGGAACAGCGGTGCGAGGTGCCCCGCCCAGGCCTGCTGCACGGCGAGGCCGCCGGTGGAGAGCACGCCGCCGGTGATCATCGCGGCCCAGGCGCCGGCCGTGCTGCCGCGCCGCCAGTAAAGCCCGCCAATGATGGCCGCGCCCGCGCCGCCGAGAAAGATGGCGCCGGTGATGTCGAAAAACATGAAGACGTAGTCCTTCAGCGGAAACAGCAGGCTGAAAAAGAACGCGAACACCGCCACCCCGAGCGACGAGCCGCGCAGCCAGCGCACATGCTGCGCGGCCGGGAGCGGACGTTTGCGCAGCGGCAGCACCACGTCCTGGATGAAGATGCTGCCCCACGAGTGCAGATACGTGTTGTCGGTGCTGATGGCGGCGGCCACGAGCACGGTGGCGAAGAGCCCGAGAAACCCCGCCGGCAGGATCGTCGAGAGGCCCGCCGAGACGGTCAGTTGCGCGCGGGCGGCGGGATCAGCGATGGCCGCGGTGAGGGCGTTGATCTGTGCCGCCTGGTCGGCGAACTTCGGATTGTGCAGCACGGCGAAGACGCAGAGCGGGATGAGCAGGAGTGCGAGGTTTTGCGCCATTGCCCGCCAGCTCGCGAGGATGCCGGCCATGCGCGCCTCGTGCGGACTGCGGGCGCAGGCATTGTAACCGGACGTGCCCTGCCAGGCCCGCGTGGTGTAGACGATCATGAAGGCGCCGATGAGGTAATAGGCCGTATTGAAGTCCGCCGCGTCGCGCGCCCGGAACGGGTGCAGCATCGACTTGCCCTCCGGCGCCATCGCCAGCCCGGCCACGAGATCGGCCCAGGGCATCCACCAGAGAAAAAACACCAGCAGCGCCAGAAACACGATCATGCAAAACACCGCCTGCAGGTAGTCGGAAACGAGGATCGTGATCTGCCCGCCGAGCCACACGAGGGTGATCGCGAGGCCGAGTTCGAGCGCCATGAGCGCGGGGAAAAGCGGCAGGCTGAAGCTGCCGATCGCCAGCACATCGGGCAGGCCGCAAAACTGCATGAAACAGCGCACGGTGACGGCGGGAAAGATGCCGTAGTTGACCACGCCGGACACAAACGTGAGCGCGCCGAAAAACAGGCGGAAGCGCCGCGAGTAGCGCGTCTCGATAAACTGCGCCATGGTCATGGCGCGCGTCTGCCGGAAACGGTAGATGACAAAACCGCTCAGCGCGATGAAGAGCCCGAGCGGCGCGAGGAAGTAGCCCCACCAGAGCGGCACGAACCCGGCGCTGTAAAACACCTCGAACGTGCCGATGATGGTGATCGCTCCCAGACCCGCCGCGCCTTCCGAAAGCGTGAGCAGGTAGCGGCCGGCGCAACGGCTGGCCACCAGATAGCCGGAGACCCCCCGCATGAGACGACTGGTGGCGATGCAGGCGGCGAACAGCGCGCCGAGAGCGACAGCAAGGAGGGTCCAGTCGAGAGTGTGCATGCGGGAGTTGCGGGGTGTAGCGTGAAAAAACTACGAATGTGTTTTGGTGGCTGATACCGGTTTTCCTGAAAGTTTTATTTTACACAAAGATCGCAAAGGACGCGAAGAGCATGAATTATGAATCTTTGCGCTCTTTGCGATCTTTGTGTAAAAATCCGGAAGGCGGTAGTTTTAACTTTTGTCGGGAGGCAAAGCCTTCACCGCGTTGAACCAGGGGTCAGCCTGGAGAAACTCGGAGTAAGGACGTGTGCTGACGTGGCCATCGAGAAAGAGGGAGGGAATCCGGTCGCCGTAGCGGGTGGGACTGGGAGCCCATTGCGGACCATCCCTGGCTGAGGTGATCGAACCCCATGAATCCCGGTCCTTGCCATCCGAAGCCGCCAGGCTACGAGCCGGGCTTTCAAAGTCGGTCACGTTGAGACGGTGATCGCCCTCCTTTGAACTGTCGCCCTTGTGGCGCCCCAGCACTTCGTAGTTCCATCCGTAGGAAATCGTTTCGCGCAATTTCTCGCGAGTGGAGCTGTCGAACTCGACGTGGGCGGGACTATGAAAAATCTCGCGATCCTGCCCGAGGTAGGTTTCGAGCTGTTCCCACCAGTAGCTTCCCCCGTAAGCGGGCTCCCCCGGCATGTCCGGCGGAGAGGTGACCGTAAAGTCGTGCCACACCGGAAGGGCACCCTTGTTGTCCCCGGCGAACAACTGGACCGCTGCGCCGATCTGGCGAAGGTTGGCGAGAGAGCGGGTCATCTTGGCCGTGGTGCGGACCTTGCTGACGACCGGAATGATGATTGCCGCCAGGATGCCGATGATGGCGATCACGGTCAGCAACTCGATAAGTGTGAAGCCAGGAAGTCGCCGGCTTGACTGGATATGTCGCATAGGGGACGAGCTTGAAGATTGAAGTCGGGCCTTTTGGGGTTAGCGCCGACGGTGACGACGAATCAGGCAGATGGCGAGGGCACCGATGCCCCCGATAAAAGCCCACGTGGCGGGCTCGGGAACGGCGGCAAAAGTGTAGGAGGCGGGGCCGATGATCAGCTCGCCACCGTTGTCGATATACACCACCAAGTTGAACGATGTATTCGGGAAGACTGGCGTGGAGTTGGCCGTGTCGATTATGCCGGTGCGGGAGATGCTGAACTCTTGGGCCGTAGTCGCTGCGCCATACGGGCTGCTCAGCATGTTGGCACCCTCAGATACGGCACCGGTATTAAAATTAATACTGTCTTGCTGAAAGGGTGTCTCGGCAGCATAGCCGACTTCGGAACCCACCACGCCCTGGCTGTAGATATTGAAGCCGGTGGCCGCGTTACTGTCGTTGTCGATACCGAGGTAGAAGCCGCCGGGGACCGTCAGGAAATCGGTCTGCGTATGGAAGGTAACAAGAATGAAGAGGTGGGTATCGTTGTTGGCCAGGAAGATCTGGTTGACTGGCCCGCCACCGGTGTTGGTGAACGAGGCGGAGATACCGCTCCAGTCGTCGATGATGCCATCAAGCGTGATGTTGGCATAGGTTCCGGCGTGGGAGCAGACAGCGGCCGTGGTGACGGCGGCGAGGGCGAGCAGTTTGTGTAGCATTTTCATGGTCGTGGCAGGGACTTTGTATGTTTGGTTTCCGGTCGATCCGCGTCGGGTCACCCGACCCGGGCGGACAGAAAGACAGACTGCCCCTCCGCAGGGCATGACTAGCATCCGGCGCGCCAGGGAGGCGG
Organism: Opitutaceae bacterium TAV5; assembly: GCA_000242935.3. Classification (NCBI taxonomy): domain Bacteria; kingdom Pseudomonadati; phylum Verrucomicrobiota; class Opitutia; order Opitutales; family Opitutaceae; species Opitutaceae bacterium TAV5. Next base: position 5,373,653 of record CP007053.1, on the reverse strand, counting down.
ACGCCGGTTTTGCGGAGGGTGGGGACGTTACGGAGGACCATGGAAAAGGGATTCATTGTCAGGCGGTGGCGAGAGCTGGCAGGGAGGCGGGAAGCGCGGCGGCCGGAGTTTCGAGATCGGTGAGCTGCCGCACCTCGACAAAGCGTCCGGTGGCGGCGCTTTCGCGGGCGGCGAGGCAGGCATAGACGCTGCGCAGCCCGGCGGAGATCGGCGAGGCCGACGGGGCGCGGCCGCGGATCACATCAATAAAATTGGCCGCCAGTGCGCCGTCGCCGCCAAAGTGATTCAACCCCTCCGGCGGGCGCTCCGTTTCGGTGTGCGCCTCGCTGTGGTGATGGAGATTGAGCTCGTTGCGATACCAGTCGAAGCGCAGCGTGCCGCGCAGTCCGCTGAGCGTGGCGCCGCGGGCGGCGCCTTCATGTTTGGTATAAAACACCTGGGTGTAGACTCCCTGCACGCCATTGGCGAATTCGAGGAGGGCGCTGGAGGCATCCTCGTTCATGCCCGTTTCGGGCGTGCCGATCCCGTCGAAATAGAGGCGGGTGTCGTCGCCGCCGGCCGGCTCCAGCGAGCGGTCGCGGAAGACGCGCCCGTGCTGCGCCATCGCCGCCACCCGGGTGACCGGCGCGCCGACGAGGAAAGCCATGTAGTCGAAATCGTGCGTGGCCTTTTGCAGGAACAGGCCCTGGGTGGTGCGGTAGTCGCGATACCAGGAGTCGAAATAGACGTTGCCGTAAGGCACGTAGTTGACCGCCAGCACGTGTTCGAGCCGGCCGACCGCGCCGCCGTCGAGCCGGGAACGCACCATGCCGCACAGCGCGGAGAGGCGCAGCGGAAAACTCACCACGACTTCGCCCGCCGAATCGGCAAAGGCTCTCTCGAGAGCGCGCGCGTCGGCCATCGAGGTGGCAACAGGTTTTTCCAGAAAGAGCGGCAGTCCGGTGGCCGCGATGGATGTCGCATAGGCGGCGTGAAGATTGCACCGCGTGCCAACCGCCAGCGCATCCGGCCGGCCTTCGCGCAGGAGATCGGCCAGCGTAGCGAAGAAACGGATGCCCCCGCGCTGTTCGGCGGGCAACCGCTCCAGGGCGGCGGCGGGATCGGGATCAACGACGCCGACCACCCTCAGCGAGGGTTCGCTGGCCTGAAAACAGGTCAGCATGTGGGCGAGCCGGGTTCCGAGACCGATTATTCCGAGACGAATCATGGTTGTGAGAGCGACGATGGAAACGAGTACCCGAAAAGTAACTGGTTACAATCAAAAAGTAACCAGTTACGCAAAAATTCCTGAAATAATTATATCTATATATAATATAATGTCTTATGTCATAACTCAAGATGCCGGGAACGGCTCAAGGACCAACGCCATGCTGGCATGAAATGGACGGGACCTGTCTTTGCCGGGACGAAGTGCTGATTCGATGTCGCCGTTTTCGCATTTTGGCACAGCGCCAGCGGTCATCCCTACTCTCTCAATCCCGTTCGTGCCGGCTCCTGAATGCGCGCGGTGACTCGTTCATGGCTTTTGCGAACCAGAACGAAAACTGGCTCAGGTGCGGGAATCCCGTTTCGAACGCGATTTCCTTGATCGAGTGCGCGTCGCCCTGAAGCAGCGCGCACGCTGCCTGCAAACGCCGCGCATGCCAGAATTGCGCCGGCGTCTGCCCCAGCTCCTCACGCCACAACCGATCCAGTTGCGACGCGCTCAATCCGCATCCCGCCGCCAGTCGCTCGCGCGAAAACCCCTCGCGCAGTCCCGCCGCCGCCAGCCGCTGCCGGCTCTCGCGCACCCGCCCGTCACGAATCGGCGGTGCCTCGTAACGCATCCCCAGCGGCTCCACTACCCCCATCAGTCGCCGGAAAAATGCCGCCACCACTTCCTGCAACTCCAGCGCCTCGGCGAACGTCTCCGGCACGCCCAGCGGACAAATCTTTCCGCTCGCTTCCAGCCGCCGCAACACCGCCGACCGCCGCATCCGCCGCACGCAACCATCCAGCCCCGCCCTCGTCGCCGTCTCCACGCCGAACGCCAGCACCGGGCCTCCTGACCATGCCGCCGCATTGCCCGGACTTTCCACCAACAGGTGAATCGAGATGATACGCGCAGAATCCGAAAAATCCTGAAACCGTTCCCCCGGATGGCACACCATCCAGTCACCTTTGCCCGCCGACACCGAAACACCGTCTTTGACCAGCGTCACCTCACCCTCCAGGAACTTGAAAACCGTCAGCACCACTCCTTGAAAAACTCCATATTTCCCGATCGGCGGCCCCTCGAAGAACCGGATCAGCGACACCCGCAAACCATCCCAGTAAGTCCGGGCATTCTCCCCTGCCCTGTCGGTTTCCGCTGCTTTCATTTTCTCCATGCGCACATCTGTAAACTTTTTTCCCACGGATGGAAAGCCTTCGGAAATGCCTCCGTCGCTCATATCCACATTCATAATTCGTCATTGTCATTTGTAATTCGCACCTCCCCCCGCCGCCATGTCTACCGCCACCGCTCCCGCTGCCGCTGACTCCGTCATCGAAAACCAGGACATCCCCGCCCTCTGCCGCCGGCAACTCCTCCCCCACCCGCTCCCCGGCCTCCCCGAGATCGGTCGGCTCGCCACCTTACGCTCCACGGCACAGATCCCCGGCTCTCGCATCGGTATCGGCTTCGAAACCCTCGACCGCTTCATGTTCGATCCCGAGCGCGTTTACCCCCACCTCGAAAAACTCGGCGCCAAGTGGGCGCGCGTGCAAACCGGCTGGAGCCGCTGCGAAACCGCCCCCGGCGTTTACGACTTCGCCTGGCTCGACGCCATCGTGGACCGCCTCCGCTCCATCGGCATGCAACCGTTTTTCTCCGTCAGTTTCGGCAACCGGCTCTACATGCCCGATGTGCCCCACGAGTCCGCCGTCGGCTACGTGCCGCTCTACTATGGCGACGCCGTCCGCGACGCCTGGCTCGCCTGGACCCGCGCCCTCGCCGCCCATTTCCGCGGTCGTGTCGCCCACTGGGAAATCTGGAACGAACCCAACATCCCCCAGTTCTGGCATCCTGCCAAACCCGACGCCCGCGCCTATGCCGAACTCGTCCGCATCACCGCCGCCGCCGTCCGCGAACAAATCCCCGACGCCACGATCATCGGCGGCGCCATGTCCAAGCTCGATCCCGCTTACCTCGAAACCGCGCTCAAGGCCGGGATGGCCGATCACATCGATGTGTTTTCCTTTCACCCCTACCAGACCGTCCCCGAGCAGAACCTGCAAAACATGCACGACCTCATCCGTCGCCTGCTCGACCGCTATTCGCCTGCCCGCCGCATCGCCATCTGGCAGGGCGAGAACGGTTGTCCCTCCCAGACCGCCGGCCACAACGACGACTGGCTCGGCCTCTACGACATGGACCAGATCGTGCAGGCCAAGTGGATCGCCCGCCGCCTCCTCATCGACCTGCGTACCGGCTTCGACCTGCTCCTCTATTTCCACGCCGTCGATCTCATGGACCGCCCCTACAGGCAGGCCGGCGGCAAGATCAACCGCCCCGTCATGATGGGCCTGATACACGGAAAACATTACACACCCAAATACGCCTTCGACGTCATGCGCCGCATCTGCTCGCTCTTCGACACCGACACGCATCGTCAGGAACTCTGCACCCGCTTCTCCGAACCCGATCCCGCGCACCCGCAGCGGAGCGGCCTGATGGCCAGCCCTGTCGCCGCCACCTTCAGCAGCCACGGCTCGCCCCTCGTCGCGTTCTGGAACACCGAAGACCCGCAACAGAAGACTCCCGCCAGCGAGATCGACCTCACCCTCTGGCACGACTCCGACCTTCGCCTCGAAAAACCCGTCCTCCTCGACCTTCTCACCGGCACCGTTCACGACGCCGCCGCCCGTGGCTCCGCCTTCGTCCTCGACGGCGCCGTCGTCGGCCGCCGCTTCCGTCTTCCGCTCCCCGATTATCCACTCGTGCTCACCGATGCCTCCCTCCTGCCGCTGGCAGGAAAAATGGACGGCTGAAGAAAACCGGCCCGAATCCCCAGCCAATTTCAGCTTCCAGCCCTTCAGCTATTCAGCTTTTCCCATGAAACTCACCGCCCTCAAGACCTTCATCTGCGACGCCTGGCGCACCAACTGGTGTTTTGTCAAAATCGAGACGGACTCCGGCCACCACGGCTGGGGCGAAGCCACGCTCGAATACCGCGAACCCACCGTCATCCAAGCCGTCCGCGAACTCGAACGCGGCTTGGTCAATCGCGACCTCCGCAACATCGAAGCCTGGTGGCAGGACGCTTACCGCGACGCCTACTGGCGCGGCGGCCCCGTCCTCATGAGCGCGCTCTCCGCCGTCGAAATGGCGCTCTGGGACATCAAGGGCAAAGCCCTCGGTGTCCCCGTTCATCAACTCCTCGGCGGTCGCGTCCGCGATGCCGTTCCCTGCTACGCCAATGCCTGGTTCGCCAACGCCAAAACGCCCGACGAATTTGCCGCCGCCGCGAAAATCGCCATCGGCATGGGTTACCGCGCCCTCAAGTGGGATCCCTTCGGCGCCACCTTCCGTCACCTCTCCGCCGCCCAACTCCGTGACGCCCTCGCCGTCGTCGAAGCTGTCAAAACCGCCACCGGCACTACCGCCGAACTTTTGATCGAAGGCCATGGCCGCTTCGAATTCCCCACCGCCCGCCGCATCGCCCGGGCTCTCGAAGACTACGACATCCAGTGGTTCGAGGAGCCGCTCATCCCCGGCAACCTCGAAAACTACGCGCGCCTCCGCGCCGACACCCGCACCCCCATCTCGATGGGCGAACGCCTCTACACCCGCTGGGAATTTCGCGAAGTCTTCGAACGCGGCTGCGCCGACTTTATCCAGCCCGATGTCTCCCATGCCGGCGGCATTCATGAGCTCCGCAAGATCGCCGCCATGGCCGAGGTCTGGCAGATTCCCTTCTGCCCGCACAATCCGTCCGGCCCGGTCGCCAACGCCGCCACGCTGCAACTCGCCGCCTGCACGCCCAATTTCCTCTACCTCGAAACCATGGCGACCGACGTCCCCTGGCGCGCCGACGTCGCCCGGGAAACCTGCCGGCTGGTCAATGGCGAGATGCAGATCAGCGATGCTCCCGGCCTCGGCGTCGAGATCAACGAAGACGCCCTCGCCGCGCACCCTTACCAGGTTCACGACCTGCGCCACTACACCGGCGCCCTCACCGCCATCCGCCCGCCGGATGCCAAAGCCACTTTCTGAAACAGCACCAAACCGACCACGGATTACACGGATAAAACGGATAAAAACCAAAACAGAGGGATAGCCACAAAGAGGCACAAAAAACCGCAAAAAATTCAGCCTATCCTGACTTTTCTTTTTTGTGACTTTTGCCTCTTCGCGGCCATTCCGGTTTTCTGATCCGTGTCATCCGTGAAATCCGTAGTTTTTAAAAAACCAACCGCAACTCCTGCATCGCCCTGATTTATCAATCACGCCTCCGTGATCTCCGTGTCCGAGCTCTGTGAACTCTGTAGCGAAAAAACGCCTACCATGAAACCCGCATTCACCGCCAACAACGCACCCACCGCTCCCCTCCCCGACTTCACCGGCAAGACCGTGCTCGTCACCGGTTCCACGCAAAACCTCGGCCATACCATTGCGCTGCTCTTCGCACAGGCCGGCGCCCGCACGATCCTCCACGGTCGCCGCCTTGCCGACGCCGAATCCGCCTGTGAACGTATCCGCACTTCGATGACGAACATCGCGCTTTCGCCCGACACTCTCCACGCCACCCACTTCGCCCTCGGCGACGAGGCGGCCATCGACGCCGCCTTCGCCGATCTCATCCGCCGCGACCTCCTCCCCGATATCCTCATCAACAACGCCGCTCACCTCGGCCTCGGCGACGACACCACGTTCCTCGGCCAGACGCCCGCCTTTTTCCGCGAAGTCATCGACGCCAATCTTCACGGCACCTTCCGCTGTTCCCAACTCGCCGCCCGGCACCTTCGCGATGCAGGCCGCCCCGGGGCGATCATCAACATCACCTCGCTCGCCGGCGAGCGCGCCATCTGGGGACGCACCGCATACTGCACCAGCAAGGCCGCTCTCGAAGGACTCACCCGTGCCATGTCGCTCGAACTCGCGCAGCACGACATCCGCGTCAACTGCATCTCCGCCGGCTATATCTGGACTCCGCGCTGGAATGACCTGTCCCCGGAACAAACCGCCCGCCGCCACCAGAACACCCCCGGCCGCGCCCCTACGCAGCAAGACGAGATCGCCCGCCTCGCTCTCTTCCTCGCTTCCGACCAGGCTCCGACCCTGATCGGCTCCCGCATCGTCATCGACGGCGGTCTCAACGTCCAGCAGGTACCAGCGGATGTCGTCGTGTGACTCCTCGTAGGCACTCCCGGTTTTTTCCGGACTCACGCTGCCGCGTTTGCCCGCAACCGCCGGGCTCGCCGCCTCTGCCCCTAAATGTCGCGAAGCATCGCATTTGAAAACCGCGCCAGACAAATCTCACAGGCGAGCCAGGATATCCCGCCGATGAGGGATGGCCGACTGGGCTCCGCGAACGGTGCAGGCGAGCGACCCGGCGATGCCGGCGAAGCGCACCGCCTCGGCCAACGAACGTCCTTCGGCCAAGGCAGTGGCGAGAGCCCCGGTGAACGTGTCGCCCGCCGCCGTCGTATCCACCACGGCCGGAATGCGGATGGCGGGAATATGCGTGAAGACGGGAGCATTTCCGCCCTGACCGCCTCCGGACGGCGCAGCGGTGATGATGGCCGCGCCGAGTCCGCCGAGCTTGAGGACAACGGTTTTGGGACCGAATTGCAGCAGACGTTCCCCCGCGGCCCGTGCCGAATCGAGGTCGTCAACGGCGATGCCGGTCAAAAGCCGGGCCTCGCTCTGGTTGGGCGAAAAAATGTCAACCTGCCAGAGCGCGTCGGGAAGTGTGGCGAGCGCCCCGGCCGATGCGGGTTGGGGAGCCGGAGCGGGATCGAGGATCGTGAGCACGCCCGCCTCGCGCGCGAGCGAGAGCGCGGCGGCCACGGTGTCGAACGGCACTTCGAGCTGCACCGTGAGAACGGCCGCAGTCGTGATCGCCTCGCGTACTCCCGCGATGTCGGCCGGCGTGAGGCGGGCATTGGCGCCCGGAGAAACAACGATGGCGTTGTCTCCCTCGGGATTGACCATGATGGCGGCTGTCCCGCTGGGAGCGCCCGGCGTGGTCAGTAGCGCAGCGGTGTCGACGGAATCGGCGTCGAGGGCGTTCCGTAACTGCCGTCCGAATACATCATCGCCCACGCGCCCGACGAAGCGGCAAAAGCCGGGCCGGCTGGCGGCGCGCTGGGCGGCGACCGCCTGGTTCGCTCCCTTGCCGCCCGGATTGGTCGTCATGTCACCCCCCAGAATGGTCTCACCGGTGCGAGGCAGACAGGTGACGGGAATCGAAAGATCCATGTTGGCGGAGCCGACGATGGCAACGGCATGGCGGGTGGTGTTGGCGACGGACATAAAAAGGCAGGAAGGAACCGCTAAAATACGCTGAAAAACGCTAAAAAAGCATTCGGAGCAGGCTGCATCAGCCGCTCCCTCCTCATTCAACCGGATCAGGGGGCCTCCCTGTCTTTTATTTTAGCGTTCTTTAGCGTATTTTAGCGGTCCCGCCGGATTGTTTTCCGGAATCAGGCGAAGTTCTTGAAATAACGGGTGAAGAATCGCTCCTCGTCTACCTCGCTGGCGACTTCATGCAAGGCTTCGGCGGGGGCGACGTCGGGATTGAAAAGCGTGTAGCCCTCCATGAGTCCATCGGTGACGATGTTCACGTTGCCTTGTTCCCAGGTGCAGAGGTCGGGCTCGAAAATGGTCACGGCGGCAAGCGGATCATGGAAGGTGATCTCGTCGCGTCCGCCATCGAACCAGACCCTGGCCATATCGAGCACGAGGTCGAGACCGGGACGGCGAAATTTTTCACGCACTTCGTCGGGTTTCATGTTCACGCGGGAAGTCACGTCGATGCCGACGGAGCGGTGCCGCGGAACCCGGGCGCGGTAGACGATTTCGGCGGCATGCGGATCGTTGACGATATTCCACTCACAGCGCCCGGCGCCATAGCTGCCGAGCCAGCGGGTGGGCGTGAAGTTGCCCCCCATGATGACGAGCGATTTCAGAAGCGAGGGAATTTCCGGGTCGATGGTGAAAAGGGCGCCAATGTTGGTCAGCGGGCCGATAGCGAGGAGCGTCACCTCGCCGGGGTGAGCGCGGATGGTTTGCTGGAGGAACCGGATCGCCTCGTGCTTCGGAAAATCGCCGGCGGGTGTGTGCGGCCATTTACCCTCCGCCAGGATAGTGGCCTGCGGCACGCGGGGTTGGCGGCTTTCCGGCAGAAGCAGCGGTTTGGCGAGGCCGGGATAGACAGGAATTCCGGCTTTCCCCGTACGCCGGCACAGGGCATCAGCGAGCGCGGCACGGGCTGCCGTGTCGCCGGTAACGGTGGTGATGCCGAGCAGTTCGCAGGCCGGTTCGAGGAGCAGCCAGGCGAGGCAGACGGCGTCGTCCACATCGGAGCCGATGTCGGTGTCGAGGAGAAGTTTTTCAGTCATGGGCAGGGATTCGGGTCGATGGAAGAAAGGTGAAATCCCACGGATTGAGCAAACGTTTTCTCAATTTAACCGTGAGTAAAGATTTCCAGGGCAAGCTCCGGGGCATTGGAGCGGCGGCGTCCCCGCCGCTCCGACAAGCAATAGCCACAAAAAACACAAAGGAACGCGCCGCGCATGAAACGCTTCATCGCGCTTATAAGCGCGCGGAAGATTCTCGCCGGACAAAATGACATTTTGTGGCCATTCGGGTTTTTCTCCACGCGTTTCGCGGCCAAAACAAGACTCGTCGGCAGAAAAAGGTTTGTCCTAATGTCCACGCCCGAATGCAGCCAAACGTGAATCTGACAGAGGTGGCCCGGCAGGCGGGCGTCTCGATTTCCAGCGTCTCGCGAACGATCAACGACACGGGCCGGATCAGCGAGGAGACGCGCGCGCGCATTCGCGACGTGATGCGCCGGATGGGCTACAAGCCCAACCGCGTGGCCCGCCGGCTGCGCAGCGGAGGGAACTGTCACCTCATCGGGCTGATCATTCCCAACATCCGGAATCCGTTTTTCGCCGACATCGCGCGCGGCGTGGAGGACACGGCCCGCCAGGCGAATTTTGCCGTATTGCTTTGCAACTACGACGAGGACGCGGAGAAGGAACGGTTTTACCTGGACGTGATGCGCGCCGAGTCGGTGGACGGCATCATTATCCCGCCCCTGAAAGCGAACGACCCGGCCGTGCTGGAATTTGCTGCAGAAGGCGTGCCGGTGGTTTGCGTCGACCGTTCGATCTCCGGCGCCAGGCTCGACAAGGTGGAGGTGGATAACAAACAAGGTGCGTTCGAGGCGACTGCGCATCTCGTCGCGCGCGGACACACGCGCATCGGGATGATCGCGGGCCCGGCCAATTCCTCGACGAGCCGCGCCCGCGTCGCCGGCTACCGCGCGGCGCTGAAACAGGCCGGACTGCCGTTCGAGACGGGGCTGGTGCGGCACGGAGACTACAAACAGGAAAGCGGGCGACGTCATGCGGATGCCCTCCTTTCGCTTGCCGAACCGCCGTCTGCCCTGTTTGCGGCCAACGGAATGATGGCGGTGGGAATGCTGGAGACGATCCGCGCGCGGGGCCTGCGTATTCCCAAACAGATCGCGGTAATCTGTTTCGATGATCTGCCGCTGGCCGCGGTTTTCACACCGCCGCTTACGGTGGTGCGTCAGCCCGCCTGTGAAGCAGGAAGCGAGGCCGCCCGGTTGCTGTTGCAGCGTATCGAGACGCCCGGCCGCGAGCCGGTCAGTGTGCTGCTGTCTCCGGAGCTGGTCGTCCGCGGTTCGACGTGAAGCGGGGTTGGGATTTACACAAAGGTCGCAAAGGACACGAAGGATATCATCCGTGATCCTTTACGATCTTTGTGGCCTTGGTGTAAAAATCCGAAGGCTTCGGGATATTGGTATGACGCCATTGCCAAAGTAATCAGGGTTGTTTTGCCTGCTCGAAAACCAACCAGCCAAAGCGGTCGAATTCGAGGGCGTGAGCGTTGCGGATCGCGCCAGACAGTGAGCGCGTTTTCGGGGCGATACTAGCGGGCGAAGTTGGTGCGGAGCCCGGAGGCCGTGATGTGAAAATCCTGCCGGGAGGGATCGGTGATTTTATCATAACCAGGGATTTTCGTAGCATCGACGATGGCGGCGAACAGCAGGGAGACTTCGACACTCCAGCCCGCGGGCATGGTTCGCGTGGATCAAGTAACTCCGGATCGGGCGGTCGTCTGGCCGCGTGATTGCGGGAACAGTGTCCGTCCGGCCCGGCGGACGCTTGCTCCTGGCTGCCAACAGCGGAAACCCTGCGCCGGGGTGGCGGACAATCACATGATCTTATTTATATCGTGAGACGATGGAATCGGCTGGTCCGGAAAGTTCCGCCCCTTTTGATCACCGCCTTTTTCATGCCGCCCGCCTTCCGCAAATCCCGGATCATTCTCGCCACCCTTGGCACCATCGTCGCGATCTCCTCGCTGGCCTATGTCTCCGTCAATACGGAGAAGCTCATGCTGCTCGGCTCGTTCGGCGCTTCCGCCCTGCTGCTCTTCGCCCTGCCGGAAGCTCCGCTCTCGCAGCCGCGGTCGGTCGTGCTCGGGCATCTCTCGGCGTCGGTCATCGCACTGGTCTGCCTCATCTGCTTCGGGCCGCAGTGGTGGGCGATGGGCGTGGCAACCGGCCTGGGCGTCGGCTTCATGATGCTGACGCGCACCGTGCACCCGCCGGCCGGCTCGAATGCCATCATCGTCTTTCTCGCCAAACCCGCCTGGGGTTTCCTTGTCTTTTCCACCCTGGCCGGGACACTGACGCTGGTCGTGCTCGCCATCCTCTATCACCGCACCACCCGCCACCACCGCTACCCGCGCTACTACTGGCGGGCCGCGCAGATCGCGACGGAATGAGCCTGCCTCCTCCGGACCTCACCTTGCGAAAAGCCGGCAGGCGCTTGGCATTTATATCGTTTGACGATATTAATCCGGAGGCCGGTCTCCCCGGCGACCATCCGCTCAATGAGTGACCATCCATCGTCCCGGCCCGTTTCCGTTCGTCCGCTCCGGTTTCTGCTCTTCGCAGGGCTTTCCGTTCTGATTGCCGGCTTCGCCACTCTGGCTGCGCATGCCTTGCATGTGCTGATCGCGGCGCTCACCCAACTGGCATTCTACGGACGTTTTTCCACAGAGTGGACTTCGGCGGCGGCCCATGTCCGCGGAGCGTGGGTCATCCTGATCCCGGCCGCCGGCGGCGGAATCATCGCGCTGATGGCGCGCTTCGGATCACGGGCGATTCTCGGCCACGGCATTCCCGAAGTGATGCAACAGGTGCTGGCCAACCGCAGCCGCATCGCCCCGCGCGTTGCCTTGCTGAAACCGCTGTCGTCGGTGGTTTCCATCGGCAGCGGGGGTCCCTATGGCGCAGAGGGGCCGGTTATCGCCACAGGCAGCGCGATCGGATCGTTACTCGGACAGCTTCTGACCATAACCGCGGGCGAGCGGAAAACATTGCTGGCGGCCGGTGCCGCCGCCGCGATGACGGCGATTTTCGGCAGTCCGGTGGCGGCCACCCTGCTGGCGGTGGAGTTGCTGTTGTTCGAATTTCGCGCGCGCTCGGTCATCCCGGTGGCTATCGCCGCGGCGGCGGCGCAGGCGCTGCGTTTTGCGTGGGGAGAACCGGCCGCGCTGTTTGCGATGGGCCGTCCGGATACAGGATCCGCGCCGGCAGCCGCGTTGCTGGTGTTTGCCGTCATCGGAATCGCAGCGGGAGCGCTGGCAGTGGTTGCCAACGCCGCTGTCCATCGAACGGAACACCTCTTTGCCCGGTTGCCGGTCAGCTGGATGTGGCGGCCGGTGACTGGCGGGCTGCTCGTCGGCGTCATCGGCTGGATCGAGCCCCGGGTGTTCGGCGCCAGTTATGATGTGATCGGCTCCCTGCTCGCCGGCCATCTGACACTCGCCGCCATCGCCCTGGTCTGCGGTCTGAAACTCGTGGCGTGGGTCGTTTCGCTCGGCAGCGGAACCTCGGGCGGCACGCTCGCCCCGATGCTGGTGGTCGGCGGCGGGCTGGGCGTGATCCTGGCAGCGGGTTGCTCCTGGCTGCCGGCCGGCCCCGTGTCGCCGCAACTGGCGGCTCTGGCAGGCATGGTGGCTTTTTTTGCCGGAGGCTCGCGGGCATTTTTCGCCTCGATCGTGCTGGGGGTGGAAATCACCCAGCAGGCCGGCGTGCTTTGGCCGGTGGCGACAGCCGCGACCGCCGCACTCGCGACGGCCAGCCTGCTTTCGGCCCGCTCCCTCATGACGAGCCCCGTCGAGCAAAACGGCGTGCGTGTGCCGACGGAATTCGATGCCGACGTGTTTGCGCACGTGACCGTCGGGCAGGTCATGGAAAAAGTTCCCCGCACAATTTTTGCCGGCATGAAAACCGGCGAGCTGGCCGACCGGATCGGAGCAAACGATCCCGAGGTCTGCCACCACCAGGCCCTGCTGGTCACGGAAGACGATGGCACGCTGGCGGGCATCATCACACGACGCGATGTGCTCGACGCCGTCGCACGGGGCGAAGCGCAGAAGGAGGTCCGTGCGGCGATGAGCCCCTCTCCCGTCTGCGCCTGGCCTGACGAATCCCTGCACGACGCGGTGGAGCGCCTGCATGCGCACGACATCGGCCGGCTGCCGGTCGTCAGCCGGCACAATCCCCGGGAACTGGTCGGTTACCTCGGGCGCGGCGCGGTGTTGTCTGCCCGGCGTATCCGCTCGCGGGAGAATCTCGAGGCGGAGCCCGGCTGGCTGGCGCGACGTTTCGGGAAACGACAGGGTACCCCCTGAAAGAGCCGGCGGGGGGTTCAATACACGTCGCGCTGATAGCGTTTCGCCGCCCTGAGCGCCTGTACATACGCCACGGCTTCGTCGGCGGATTTGCCGCCGGCACGGCAGATCACCTCGTGCAGCGCAACGTCCACATCCTTCGCCATCCGGTTCGCGTCGCCGCAAACGTAGAGATGCGCCCCTGCTTCCAGCCAGGCATGGAATTCGGCGGCGTGCTCCAGCATCCGGTGTTGCACGTAGATTTTTTCCGGCTGGTCACGCGAGAACGCGGTCTCCAGTCGCGTGAGCAGTCCCTCCTCGCGCCATGCATGCAGTTCGTCACGGTACAGAAAATCGGTCTCGATTTTCCGGTCGCCGAAGAAAAGCCAGTTTTTTCCGCTGGCGCCAGAGACGCGCCGCTCTTCCAGAAACGCGCGGAAAGGCGCAATGCCCGTGCCCGGCCCGATCATGATCACCGGCGTCGCCGGCGCGGCGGGCAGGCGGAAGGCCTTGTTCCTGTGCACGAACACGTCAACCGTCTCCGCGGCGAGCGCCCGCTCGGCAAGGAAGGTGGAGCACACCCCCTTGCGCGGCATACCGCCGGCTTCGTAACGGACGACGCCGACCGTGAGGTGCACCTGGCCGGGATGCGCCTTCGGCGACGACGAGATCGAGTAGAGCCGCGGCTGGAGCTTGCGCAGGGTGCCGGCAAACGCCGCCGCTCCTCCGGCCGGGAGAGCAGGCGCGGCGCGCAAGGCGTCGAGCACATCGTGCGGCGCCGGCGCCGCAGACACGCCGCACAAGCCCAGCCATTCGAGCAGCGCGGCAGGCGGTTTTCCCAGGTCATAGTGCCGGGCGAGTGCAGTGCGCAGCGGCAACTCGCCAGCCGGTGTCGGCACCGCCTCCTCGCCGTCGCAACCGAGCGCGGCCAGCACGCCGGAAACCAGATCGGGACAATTTTGTGGCATGACACCAAGCGCATCGCCCGGCTCATAGGCGAGGCCCGAGCCTTCAAGTGAAAATTCGATGTGGTTGACCTCCTTGGCAGAGCCCGCGCCGTTGAGGTTGCGCACCGTGAGAACGCGGGCCGGGAACGGGTTCTTTTTCCCGAAACTCTCCACGGCCGCCGAGGCGGCCTCCGCCGGCAAGGGGAGAGGAGCGGCCTCCGTCTTCAGGGCCGGGAGCGCGGCATCGAGCCAGGCGGCGAAAGCCGTTTCGTAATCCGTGTCGCACTCCACGCGCGGAGCGGCACGGGTGGCGCCGCGTTTTTCGAGGGCGGTATCGATATTCTTGGCACATTGGCAAAACAGCGTGTAGTTGCTGTCGCCGAGCCCGCACACGCTGAAGCGCAGCGTCGCCGGCAAGGTGCCGGGGATCGCGTCAGTCATCAGCGCGTCGTGAAGCGCGCGGGCGTTGTCGGGCGGTTCGCCATCGCCATAGGTGCTGGTGATGATGAGGAGGTTGGCATGCTGGGCGAGTTGCGCGGGCGTGACCGCCGCCATGTCGAAAACGGTGGCGGCAAACCCGCGCTGGCCGGCCGTTTTCGCGGCCTGCCGGGCAAGCGACTCGGCGGTGCCTGTCTGCGAGCCGTAAAGAATGCCGAGCGGGGTCAGCGCGGCGGTCGTAGCGGTGGCGGCATCCGCCGCCGGCGTCGCCGGCTGGCGGGAAAAGAGACCGGCAAGAAACCCGTTGAGCCAGGCGCGCTGCTCCGGGGAAAACGGCGCGGAGTCGGGGATATACGGTGGCGCGGGAATAGCGACCGGCAGGGACGGAGAGGGCGCGGCGACGGCAACCGCGGCAGTGTGCGTTTGTAGTTCGGTGGTCATGACAACATTTCCTGAAGTTCTCCAAGCGAGTGGCGACGGGTCCAGGCGACGAAGGATTCGCCGGACTGGCGGCGGGCATCCCACATGCGGAGAATTTTTTCGACCAGGGCGGGAACTTCCTCGTGATGCACGCCCCGGAAGATTTCCCGGGCGATGCCCTGCTCGGAACCCATGCCCCCGCCGATGACGATGTGGTAGCCTTCGGAGCCATCGGAGAGTTTTGCCCCCACGAAACCGATATCGCCGCAGTAATGCTGGGCGCAGGAGTGAGGGCAGCCGGTAAAGTGGAAATTGACGGCTTGTTCGGTGACGAGGCCACACTTGTCGAGATGGCGGCCGAGTGCGATCGCGTGGGCCTTGGTATCGGCCGCCGAGTATTTGCAGCCGCGGTTGCCGGTGCAGGCCACGATGCCGGCAGTGAGGCTCGACGCCGTCACCGGAAAACCGGCGCGCTCGAGACTGCGGCTGGCGGTCGCCACCATCGAATCGGGAATATCCGGAATGAGGATGTTTTGCCAGACGGTGAGGCGCATGTTCCCTGAACCGTAGTTGGCCGCGAGGTCGGCGAGCCGGTGCATCTGCCGGGCGGTGAGACGCCCGACCGGCACCACGAGGCCGATGGAGTGAAGCCCGGGCTGCGCCTGCGGCGTGGCGCCCACCCAGCCGTGCTTCACAAACGGCCGGCGCGGCTCGCACGCTTCGGACGGCAAGACGACGAGCGGGAAAGCGAGTTTCTTGCTCGTTGCCTCGACAAATTTTTCCACGCCCCAGCGTTCGAGCAGGTATTTCAGGCGAGCCTTTTTGCGATTGGTACGGTCGCCCTGCTCGTTGAAAACACGCAGCATGGCCACGGCCACGGCGACGACTTCGGAGGGTTTTAACAACAGGCCGGTGTCGCGCGCGAAATCCTGGTGGCCGGTGATCCCGCCGAGATGCACGCGGAAGTAGACGCCGGGAACGACGGCCGGCGACGCGGCGGAGTCGGTGGCAGCAGCGGCGGTCGCGGCCGCATGGCGCGCCAGCGAGGCGTCGGTGACACGCACGGCGAAAAAACCGATGTCGTTGGTATCGGCAGCGGCGCAGAGCGAACCGCCGTTGTCGAAGGCGATGTTGAACTTGCGTGGCAGCCCGTAGAGGTCGCGGTGATTGAGGATGTAGTGATGCAGGCCGCGGGCGAAGGGGCGCACGTCGATCAGCTCGTCAGGATCGAAACCGCTGTTGGGCGAGGCGGTGATGTTGCGGACGTTGTCGGCGCCGGCGCCACGGGAGGTCAGGCCGAGTTCCTGCAGACGCGTGAGCACCTTGACGATATCACGCGGACGAAACTCGCGGATCTGCAAATTCGCCCGCGTGGTGATGTGGCTGTAGCCGCCGCCCCACTCCGCCGCCATATCGGCGAGGCCGTGCAACTGCACCGAGGTGAGTTCCCCGGCGGGAAGCCGCAGTCGCAGCATAAAACTGTCCTGTGTCGGCGCGACGTGGAAAAGACCATGAAACTTGAACCGGAACACGTCGGCCTCGTCCGGGAAGGTGTCGGCCTCGGCGTGGGCCACGAGCTTGTCCCAGATATCGAGCGGATTTTGTTCGTATTTCCAGCGTTCGGGTTTGCAGAGCTCGCCAAGCGGCGTGCCGAAAACCGTGGGCCCGGTATCTTCGGGAGGCGGCGTCGCAAGGTTTCCGGTGGCCGAATGGACAGGGCTGGCGGTGATCTGCCCGCCCGCGGTGTGGCCCGCGAAAGGAAACTGGCCGGATGCGGCGACGCCGGCCATAAAACCCTGCAAGTACTCTTTCTGTCCGGCAGAGAAGCCGGCGGTGTCGGGTGTCGGGACAGTGGTGTTCATCTTGCCTGCAAATTCAGCAGTCGTGATGCCACCGACCCATCCGGATGAATCGTCAGCGTGAATCTGTTTTTTCAGAATGATGCGAAGACCTCATCATTCCGGGATACCCCCTTTTGAAGCCGGCGCGACCAGGGACGGCGCGGTGACCTTGCTACGGAATCAGCGCGGCTTCGGCCTCCAGTTGCGTCACCAGTGCGTCCATCTGATCAATAACGGCCTGTACAGTCTCGCGTTTCGTGAGATCCACGCCGGCTCGTTTCAACTGCTCCACGGGATGGTCGTTGCCGCCGCTGCGCAGAAGCGTCAGGTAACGCTCCGTCGCCGCCGCCCGCCCTGCCGGCGTGCCGGTCGTCATCGCCGCATAGAGATGCGCCGACGAGGCGAAACAGGTGGCGTACTGATAAACATAATACGGAGAGTTGTAAAAGTGCGGGATACGCGCCCAGGTGAACTTGTAGAGATCGTCCGGCGCGATCGCGTCGCCGTAATAATCCTGCAGCAGGCCGGCGTAGATTTCGCAGAGGACATCCGCCGTCACCGGTTCCCCCTTTTCGATCCGCTCGTGAGCGCGGCGCTCGAAATCGGCGAAGAGCACCTGCGTGTAAAATGTGCCGACAATCTGGTCGACCGCGTGCTGGAGCAGGAGGAAGCGCGCCTTCGGGTCGGCCGTTTCCGCCAGCAGGCTGTCCAGCAGGAGCCGTTCGTTGATCGTCGAGGCGACCTCGGCGACGAAGATCGTGTAGTCGTGCGTGACAAAGGGCTGCGACTCCTCGGAGAGCCGCGTGTGCATGGCGTGGCCCATCTCGTGCGCAAAGGTAAAAAGCGCGTCGAGCGTGTCGTTGTAATTCATCAGCACATACGGGCCCACGCCGTACACGCCCGCGCTGTACGCGCCGGAGCGTTTGCCTTCGTTTTCGTAAACGTCGATCCGGCGTCCGTCGAGCAACTCGCCCGTCTTTTGCCGGTACTCCGCGCCGAGGGGCGCAACCGAGGCGAGGACGCGGTCCCGCGCTTCGGCATAAGGCCATACGGTGTCGTCCTTCAGCAGCGCGATGCTGCCGTCGTAAAGGTGATATTCCTCCAGCCCGAGAATGCGCCGGCGGAGGCGCAGGTAGCGTTGCAGCGGCGCCGTGCCGGCGCGGACGGTTTCGACGAGCGTGGTGTAAACACCGGTCGGGATGGCGTTGCCGTCGAGCGCGGCGGCGAGCGTGTCGGGATAATCGCGGGCCTGGGCGTAGAACCAGCCCCGTTCGAGCGTGCCGCGGTAGATCGCCGCGTAGGTGTGCCGGTTGGCCGCATAGGTTTGCAGGTAGTTTTCGAAGGCGAGACGGCGGTCGGCCTGATTGCGGTTGGTGGCGAGCGTGGCCTGGTAAACGGCGGGCGAAAGCGTGGTCTCGACACCATTGCTGAAGGTGACTTTGGGGAACCGGATGTCGGCGGTGCTCAGCTCGGTGTAGACGGAGCGCGGCGTCTGGCCGAAGCGTGTGGAAAACGAAAGGAGTTTTTCGCCTTTTTCATCGAGGACATGCTTTTGCTGGCGATAGGTGTCGAGGATCGGGAACCGGTAGATGCCGAGTGCAGGCGTGTCGTCGATCCACTGGCGGATGGTTGTTTCGGGGACGGTCAGGAGTTCGGGCGTAAACCAGGAGGTGGCGGTGCCGAAACGCGCGAAGACCGCCTGCACCTGCTGGAGGCGGCCGGAGACGGCCTGATCACGCGTATCGACGTCGCGCTGGAGCTGCGGGTAACGGAAAAGCCGATACTGGAGGATGCCGATCTCGTCGAAGAGTTCGTACGCCTTGAGAACGGCGTCAGGGCCGGTGGCGAGCGTGCCCTTGAGCGCGACAAAGGCGTCCGACTTTGCCTCCATGTCTTTCACGCCGGCCTCCCAGTTCTTCCAGGACGGATAGAGAGGAGAAAAATCCCACTTGTACTCGTCGGCGATTTGAGCGCGGTCACGGGTTGCGGGTTTGGCGGAGGTGGACAGGAAGCGAGCGGAGTCTGGCATGATGAATAGAACAGAAACTTCACCAGAAAAAACCCGCCTTGAGCCAGATGTAATTTTCTTCGGGACGACTTTTGACGCTGATACCGGCGTCCCCGAATCTCCGGGTTTTTACACAAAGGTCACAAAGAGCGCAAGGATCCGGTTGCCCGAAACTTCGCGTTCTTCGCGATCTTTGTGTAAGATCAAAAACATCAGACGGTGCCGGACAAAGGCGTGAATACGGCCACGGAGATGCCCGATCTCCGGGCCAAGGGCGGAGTCGGTACAAAAAACAGGCAGGATCAACGGCGGTCGCCAGCCGGAGCGGCAGACGGGGGCGGTTCCGGCGGAGGGAGCGGCACCGGGACGGCGATCGAAACCGGCATGTCGGCGGGGTAGGCACGGACAGGGGGCGGGACGGGAGCCGGGGGGCGAGGCGGCGCGGGCCGGGGTGAAGGTGGAGATGCCGGAGACGCGAACGAGTCGTCCTTCGGTTTGAGTTCGAGAATCACCTCGTCCTCCACGCGCGGACGGCCGGCGGCGATGTACGTGCCGATGATGTTGCCCTGCCGCTGGCGCGACCCGGTCAGCTTCGCGGTGGGGCGGAGATCGTCGCCCCGGGAGACAAGCGGCAGGTTTTCGAAAAACAGCGGGAGGTCGGGCTGCGGCACGAGGCGCACTACGGCCAGGCCGCCTTGCAGGTCCACCGACACGACGCGACCGATCACCGCCTGCGCGGGAGGTCCGATGCGCGGACCGGCCGGTTCGACTGTTTTTTTTGAGGAACTGGCACAGCCGGCAAAGCCGCCCAGCGAGATCACCGCCAGGCCGGCAAGGAGAATCACGGGGGCCACGGAACGGAACAGGAGAATCGGAGAACGCATCACAGCCGGTATTTCAAACGGGAAGAGGCGAGTCTGGCACGGACGAAATCACGGACGGATTGAAATCGGTCCGCCGGCGTCAATCCCCCGAAATCCTCAGGCGCCCTCCCGGATCAGCGCCTGCAAATCCAGCGGCTCCGTGACCATCGCCAGTTCGCCTTCAGCGGTGCGCGGCCATTCCTCCGGCGGGCGGTCCCGGTAGAGTTCCACGCCATTTTCATCGGGATCACGCAGATAGAGCGCTTCGCTCACTCCGTGATCGCTCGCACCATCGAGCGGGACATTCGCCGCAACGAGGCGACGCAATGCATCCCCCAGCGCCGCCCGTGTGGGGTAAAGAATCGCGAGATGATAAAGCCCGGTCGTACCCCGTGCCGGAGGCGAACCGCCGCGGCTCTCCCAGGTATTGAGGCCGATGTGATGATGATAGCCGCCCGCCGAGATGAACGCCGCCTGCGATCCATAGCGTTGCACGATTTCGAAACCGAGCACTCCGCAGTAAAATCGTAATGCGCGATCGAGATCGGCAACCTTGAGATGGACGTGGCCGATACGAACCCCCGGATCGACAGGCTGGATATTCATACACCCATAGTCTCTGCGGGAAGGCGGCGAAGTGCAAATCTTGCGGCGGGGTGATGTGAGTCCGGCCAGGTCATTCACCCGCACGCTTCCGGTTCATGCCCGGTTGTCCGGCACCCTGCAGACCACCGCTGTCATTTTGCAATCCGCAGCGCCACGATTTCCTTCGGCCCGAGCGTGAATTCGAGCGTGGGTGAAGCAATGTCCAGGGAAACAACCGGCAATGCGGGCACGGCGAGCGGAGTGCTCTCGAAATCGACGCGTGTCACGGTGGCCCCGGCGAACTTCGCGGCAAACGCAAGGGAGGCTTTTGCCGGAGCCACATCCGGGTTGAAGAAGCGCACTTCGAAAGCTCCGGTGACCTCGCGGGCGCTGGTCACGACGGCGGTGCCCTTCACCGCGAACAGCGAACCCGTGACAGGCGCGGTGCGATCCGGCCCCTGATCCTTGCGGCGATAAAGCAATAAATCCGGAGCGCGCAGCTGCGCGGTACGGAAGCCGGCAGCGAGCTGCTGGCCGGCTTCGCAGAGCGCGCGGCGGTCAGGTGTCGCGGTGGCCTGCGGGATAATCCAGTAACGGAAGACGTGGCGCCCGGAGAGTTGGCCGGCGGGCTGTCCATCGGTGAACACCGTGCGCCGGGTGGCGCGCAGAAGCGTGAGCGCAATCGGGCGCCCCGGCTGGTCGCGAACCGCACTCTCCATCAAGCCGGTGCTGATGATCGCGAGGCCGCGCGGCGCGGATGCCGGAACATCGCCGCCGTTCGCAGGATCGGCGGCCGGGTTGACGACCGCTGTCCAGGTTTGTTGCGGCGTCGTCTCGACGGCGAGTTCGCGGGCGAGGTGGTTGTCCGCAGGTGGCGCGACCGGACGCTCGACCACATCGAATGCGCCATCGGACAGATAATGGGTGGCGGCGCCGGCACCGGTGGGGAAAAGCACACGGAGGCGGTGATCTTTTATCGTATTGTCGATCTCCGTACACACCTCGATGCGATCGCTGCCGGCGCGAAGCGCGACCCGTGTATCGAGGGTGAGCGGGATGAGGTCTTCGGAGCGCGTCCGGGAATCGAACCGGAATTCGGCCGGGAGGCGGAGCGTTGTCCGGACGCGGAATTGCGCGAGGAGCGGACCGTCGTGAATGAGCGCCACATCCGCCGCGGCGGCGCTGGAGGCAAACCGCTGGTCGTTCACCGGCTGGCCGTGATACCAGCCATCGCCGATATCGGCAACGTCCTCGAATGTCAGCAGGCGCGTATAGGTTTGCCCGGTGCGTTTGTCCGTCACGGCAAGCGTCCCGTTGGATTCGATGGCGACAGCGAGGTATTCGTTCGCCATCGAACATTCGCCGGTGACGAGGCCCGGCGAGGCAGGGTGGCGGACGGGATGGACACCGCGGGCAACCGGACTGCGCGGGGCGGGTTCATCGTAAATGCCTTCCCGCACGGTGAGCGTAGTGTAGCCGAGAGCGGGCAGGCGAAGACGGACGCAAACGGTGACATCGTTGGTTTTATAAGCTTCTGGATACTTGATCGGGCTGATGCGCAGCTTCGTCCGCACCATGTCCTGCGCGAGAAGCTGATACGGGAGTTCGTTACCGTCGGCATCATGGATGCGGAAGGCCGGTTTGGGCTCGAAGCCAAAAAACTCCTGGAAACATCCCCACCCGGCAGGGATGTGGAGGGTGATATCCACGGGCTCGTCGAGCGGACGTGGCAGCGGGTTGGCGACGAGAACACGGAGCTCCTGCGCCGTGAGTTCTCCCGGAACGGAGGCAGCGAGGAGGTGAAGCGATTCGTCGGTTTGCGCAGTGGCGATCTGGCGGCACTGCGCAAAGCGGTATTTCATGTCCTCGTGCACTTCGTCGATGCTGCATCCGCAGATGGAGTCGTGCGGGTGATTTTGCAGCAGCCAGCGCCAGGCGGTGTCGAGGTAAGCCGTCGGGGTGGGCGCTCCGGTGAGCGCAGCAGCGAGCGCGGCAAACGGCTCGGCCCATTGCGTGAGGAGCGTCTGACACTCGGCGTTTTGTTGCTTGATCCACACGCGGCTGGAGAGGATGCCGGGGATGAGCCATTGCTGGTCGGCCTGACCGGGAGAACGTGAAGGTTCGCGCAACTCGCCGGTCACGGTATCGGCGACCGCTTCGGGACAGGCGGCTGCACACGCGCGCCAGTCGTCAATCCAGGCATCGAGCGTGGAATGCGTGATGGCGTAGGGAAAATCCGGTGACGGATCCCGGGCAAAGAGGAGCGAGTAATGGTCGGAGTCGTATTCGAGATGGTCGCCACCGTCGAAGACGATCAGCGGAAGCGCCGGGTGGGTGCGGGCGGCCTCCTTGTCGAGAAACGCGCGCAGGTCGAGCGGCGCGGTCTCCGGATCGAACTTCGCGGCATGCTCTGTCGAGCGCCGCACATCCCAGCTATAGTCACAATAACCGGCGCGTCCGAAACGGTAGGCAGGAATCGGGGTTCCGTCCGAGCCGCGCCAGGAAAGATGAGCGGTCTGGCGCGGTTCGAGGCCGCGCCAGACGAGCGCGCCGCGAATGCCGAAATTCCCGAGAATCTGCGGCAACTGGCCGATGTGCCCGAAAAGGTCGCAGACGAAGCCGGCGTCCGAAGGCGTGCCGCCGAAGTCACGCGCCTGTTTACGACCGAGGCGGAGGTTGCGGATAATCGACTCGCCGGAGACCAGCCATTCGTCGGGCAACACATACCACGGGCCGATCTTGAGTCGTCCGTCGCGCGCGAAGCGTTCGATCTGCGCGCGGCGTTCGGGGCGGATTTCGAGGTAGTCGTCGAGGATGATCGACTGCCCGTCGGTGGTGAACGGCCCGCGCAGCGCACCGCTTTCGAGATCGTCGAGCACACGGTCGAGGAGGCGCACCAGCCTCCGACGGAAGTCCTGAAACGTCTGATACCACTCGCGGTCCCAGTGCGTGCTGAGCACGTAATGGACGCGGCGGATGGAGGCGCGGGAAACGGGTGTTTCGGGTGTGTTCCGGGTCGACATAAGGGAAAAAGATATCGCGAGCGAAATTGATCATTTTCAGATTTACAATCCGATTCGCGCACGCCGCATGTCTTGAGGTGCGACTCAAAGTGACGTCAGTTTTCCCCCCCCTGCATTCCGCCTTTCTGCGGCGAAGCCGCCTTGGAGTGCGGCAGTCCTCTGCCGCTTTGGAGCAAGGCTGGCTCCGCCAGCAGCTGACATCACATTGAGTCGCACCCCATGTCTTGAGGTGTAACGCCGTCTTCCCTCCCTCGCTTTTCACCGGAAACGTCGAAGAACCAAATTCCGGCAGGGCCGCAGGCGGGATACGCCTCCCGCTGGAAAAATCAGAAAATTTCCAAACTAAAGCTCGGCCACAGTCGAGCATTCGACCCCGGACGCATCCTTCCAGGTCAGGCGGTATTGGCCGCGAAAGCCCCGGAACCTGACCGTGCCATCCGCGCCGGACCGGACGCTCGTCCGCGTTTCCCACTCATTGTGAATCAGGTCGTTGAGAACATGATACGAGGGTTTTGGCTTCATATCGCGTGTGAACAGGCCGGATACGGAGGGTTCGCCGGGCGCGCCGCAGTCGTCCACCACGTTCCACCAGGTGATGCCCATCATCGGTTTCAGGCTGAACCACAGGCGGTAAAGATTGCGTGCGATGATGGCCTGGATGAGCAGGCCGCGTTGATCGTTGCCGGGTGAGGTGATGGTGATCTCGCTCAGGTGGATCGGCACGTTGGCTTTTGCCAGATGGTCCATGGTGGCGCGGATGCTCGCTGGAGATTGGGCGTCGCTCTTGCCATCGGCAATGTCCAGGCAGATCTGCGGGTTGAACAGGTGCATCTGGGCGCCCATGATGTCGATCTTGCAGCCGCGCGCCTGGAGATCCTGAACCTGGCGGAGATAATCGTCGCTCAGGTTGTAATCGTTGATGTTGAGTTTGACGTCTTTGGGGAAAACGCCGTCGGCGATTTTGAACGCACGGCAGGTGTAGTCGCCGGGCATGAGCCCGTACCAGCTTTTGCAGATGCCGTCGCCGGGGATCATGTAGCCTTTGCCAAAGTCGGTCGCACTCTCGTTGGCGACATCCCAACTGTGCAGGCGTCCCTTGTAGCGCAGGGCGATTTCAAGAATCCGCCTGGCCATCAGTGTGTTGGTCTCGTTGGTGAATCCGGGCAGGAGGGCCTCGATCCGGGCAGGAGTCAGCGCATCGAACATTTCAAGACGCGGAGCGGCGCTGTGATTGTCCGGTTGTTTGGCGTTTTGACGATATTGCTCCGGGATTTTTTCAAACACCCAGTCCGGCATGTGCCATCTGGCATTGCCCCAGGCGAGCGTGTGCCCGTGCAGGCGGATGCCCCTGGCTTCGCAAAACTCCACCAGGGGATCGGTTGCCGGACGCCGCCAGTGGGGCTGCTGTTTGGGCTCCCTGACCGAGTTCCAGAAATCGGCGCTGTCCCGGTATTCGGCGGCAAAGCGTGGCTTGCCTTCCTCCGGCTCGAAGGTCTTCCAGTAAAAAGGAATCGTCGCCGAGTTGAAGAGCGTGCCGTAGAGCTCCTTGTAGCGGGCGTTGCAGTCGTCGCTGCCCAACTGGTCGAAGTTGAAAATATGGGCGCCGAAAACGAACGCGTGCGAGATTTGCTCGACCCGCACCTCGGCGCCCGCCGGCACGCCGGGCAGCGACATGCAGGCATCGGCTTTGCGGTGCGCCTCGATGTCGCGGTCGATCCGTGCCTGCAATTCGTCGTTCCAGCGCTCCAGGTAAGCGGCGCTCATCACCTTGCCCGGCATCTCCCTGATTGTATCCAAAATATCATTACAATTCATGAGTATGTGTTTTTCGGATTTCTTTACGAAAAGTCGCAGCGTGCGGGAGCCTGACGAAAGCCTCAAATCAGTATGGATAGATAATTTATCATTAGAGAAACAACAGCCGGAATCGAAGGTCTGACCCGGCCCGGCTAGCACCGCATCGGTCCGGTGATTGTGGAGCATCATGACCTCCACACAGGCGGCCAATGGCCTGTATCGCCGTATCATGTGATGATGCGAAACGTCGCAACCATGGGGAGCCCGGCATATATACCCGTATATAAACTACATGACATGTGCGCGTCTCCCCTCTATCCGCACCCGTTTTTCGGCTTCAGGTGTCCCGGCTGCCAGAATCCCTCGATCAGCACCCGTTGGGGATGGGGCGGAATGCCGGATTCGTTGCGAGCCAGCATGCCCACCAAAACCTCCACCGCGGTGGCCCCGACAAGAAATCCGTTTTCGTTGATCCCCGCCCGCTCCGGCTCGCTGGAAAACACGGTGTGGTAGACCACCCGGGCGTTGCCCGGGATGGGGAACGCCTTTTCCGTGTTTCCGCAGATGATGATGACCTCGGGGTGGTATTTTTCTGTCCATGACGCGAGCCTGGCCGGATCGCGATTCTCCATGCCATCGTAAGCCAGCACCGGCACACGATCCCTCGCAGGGAGGTTGTGGTAATCCATCCAGAAGCCGGCCTGCCAGTGGTTGTCGCAACGCACGTCGAAAGTCGTGTCCACATAGAGACCGATCCGCCGGTATCCGAGCGCGCGAATCGACGCCAGCATCATGCGCATCTGGCGGTATTGGTTGGGCGCGACGGAGTGCAGCACCGGTTTTTGCAGGCTGTGCCCGATCATCACCGAGGTGAATTCCTCCCAGCGCATGTCGATCGACGCCCGCCCGCGGGGCAGCGGGGCAACCACGATGCCCCTGATCTGCCGTGTGTGCAGGATCGTGCGCAGACGCCCGGTGCTCATTCCCGGTGCGCGCAGCAGGAACTCCTTCAGGGCAAAGCCGAGTTCAGCCGCCCGCGTTTTCACTCCCTCCAGCACCTCGTGATAAAACAGGATGTGGGTCAACTCCTCGCGTGTGTCGTAATCGTCCAGCCATGCGATGACCGACCGGCTGCCCGGCGCCGAACGGTGCCGGCTCAACGCGCTCAGCAAAGCGTCCTGCCTGTATCCCATCTCCTTGGCCAGCGCCTGCAGCCGCGCCCGCGTTGCAACCGAGATGCGAGGATGGTTGCGCAAGGCCATCGATACCGACGATGGATCGACCCCCGCCCGCATGGCGATGTCCTTGAGAGTGATTCGACGGTTCATCGTTCTCATTCAATACCGGGAATCCTCGAAGGCAAATCCTTCTGCTCAACTGCTTGAGCAACGAGATTCTTGTCACCCCGAACCCTCCAAACAGTATGCACCGTCATGCACCTCTACTCCCCGAATGCACTCAGGCATTACTTGATGCCAGGCGAGGCGACATCCCCCCCTCGTCTGCAGATTATTCCGTCCTCACGCATCCCTTTTCGGGGTTTTACCCTCATCGAACTGCTCACCGTCATCGTTATCATCGGCATACTCGCTGCGATCAGCATTCCCGTCGTCAGCCGTGTCCGACGCCACGCCGAGGACATCCAATGCCGCACCGCTCTCCGCCAGTGGGGTGTCGCCATAAATCTCTACATGAACGATAACAAGGGTTACCTGCCCGGCCCGCTCAACACCAGCGTCAGCTCCATTAGCGACCCCGAAGCCAAGACCCACAATCACCTCGGCACCAAGCTCGCCCCATACCTCCTCCCCAATTCGACGACGCGATCCCGCATTCCCGACAGCCATGTATGCCGGGCCTGGAGCAAGGAAAAAACCTCCGATGATGCTCCGGTCTGGCAGCTCTCGCACACCGTCCCGCGGAGCGACGGCTCCGGTAACTTATATCCGTGGGGCTACCCTACGAACCCTGCCAATAACAAGCCCCGCGTCTGGTCGACTCTCGACCAGGACATCAACATCCGCACCGCCCGTGCGCTCCGGGATATCGACAAGGGCCTCTCGGCCGAGGCCACCGATGGTCGCCCCGGGCAGCCCGTCCACGGCGACCACCGCAACGTCCTCTACCTCGACTGGCACATCGGGCGGGAAGCACTCGACGCCAACTGAGCAGCGCAGGCCGCTCCCGCCTACCCTCCCCCAGACTGACAATCGCCAGCCTTTTCCGATGCGTTTCTGCATTTTCGCAGCCTTTCTTCTTGTCACCCGGATGCTCCTCGCGGCTGCGCCCGAGCCTCCGCCCGTGTCCGTCACCGACGCGCAACGCCGCGAGTTCTTCGCCGCACTCGACCTCGATCAACCCGGTCTCGATCCCGTACGCCAGGCTGTGCGCTCGGGAGATCTCCCCGCTGCGCAATCCGCTTTTGCCACCTGGCTCCGCGAGCGTCGCATCACCACCTGGAGATTCGACCCCCGCTCCGCCAGCGTTCCCGACGCCGCCCTCCGCTTCGACCGGCAGGCTGCAGCCGACGCTGTCCGCGGGCGCATTGTCGTGGTTGAAATCGCCCACGATTTTCCGGGGAACGACATCGACTGGCACCACAACCCCACCCGCAACGCCCCCGGCATTGCCTATAACCCCGAATGGCAATGGCAGCTTTGCCGCATGACGTTCTGGCATGATCTCGCCGCCGCCTGGCGCGCGACCGGCGACGAACGCTATGCCCGCGCCTGGGTGGCACAGTTGCGCTCCTTTGTCTCCCGCTGTCCCGTGCCCGGCGATGCGGCCAACAAGCACGGTTCAGCCTGGCGGACAATCGAGGCGGGCATCCGCATGAATCGCTGGCCCGAGGCGTTCCACAGCTTCCTGCTTTCCCCGGACGTCACGGATGAGGATCTCTTCCTCTACGCGTATTCGACTCTTCAGCACGGACGCTACTTGCGCGCGCATTCCACCTCGGCCAACTGGCTTACCATCGAAATGTCCGGCTTGTATGCCGCGGGGACGATCTTCCCCGAGTTCAAGGAGGCCGGGGAGTGGCGCCATTATGCGGCCGCCCGCCTGCATGAGGAGATCACCGTGCAGTTCCTGCCCGATGGCGCCCATTATGAATACACACCCGGCTATCACAATGGCGCCCTGACCAGCGTCCTGGCCATCCCCAACCTGGCCAAGGCCACGGGGCGCCTGGGAGAGATCCCCCCGGGCTATATCACCGCCCTTGAGCGCGCGTTCGATTACAACCTCCGGCTCATGACGCCCGACCGGAGTCTCCCGCGCTTCAACGATTCCTGGCCCGTGGACGTGCCGCGTGTTTTTCGCCGGCAGGCGCTGACGTATTTTTCCTCGCGGCCTGATTATCAATGGATCGCCTCCGACGGCGCGCGTGGCGTCCCTCCCACGGCGGCCGGGTCCAGCGCGTCACATGCTTTCCACTACGCCGGCTATTACGTCATGCGTTCGGGCTGGGAGCGCGATGCCAACTACGCCGTGCTCGACGCGGGCCAACTCGGCTATGGACACGTGCACCAGGACAAGCTCAATCTCGTTCTCTGGGCCTATGGCCGGGAGATTCTTTTCGACAGCGGCGGAGGTTCCTACGAGCGCAGCAAGTGGCGCGCTTACGCCACCGATACCTTCTCGCACAACACCGTGCTCATGGATGGGAAACCCCAGCGTCGTCAGACCTCCAACCGCGAAGCCAACGTCTCCCGCTCCCCTGTCGACGCCCGCTGGCAGAGTACGCCGGAGCACGATTACGTCACGGGCGTTTACGACGAAGGCTACGGCGATGAGAAACCCGGACGTGTCCGGGGTGTTCACACTCGCCGCGTCCGGTTTCAGAAGCCCGATATTTTCGTCGTCGTTGATACACTACAGCCGGAAGCCGGGGACACCGCCGGGCATACCTGGCAGGCTCGTTGGCATCTCCTCAGCACGGCCACCCGGACCGACGCCGCAACCCAAGCCACGTTTACGACCGACGCCGGGCAGCCCAATCTCGCCATCATTCCGCTGCGGACCACCGGGCTCGACGTGCAGTCGGCGGTCGCCCGGACCGAACCCGAAATCCTGGGCTGGCATGTGCGCAAGGACCAGACTCCGCAAACCCTGCCGGCAACGACCCTCCTGCATACACGCAGGGGCTCCGGAGAACAAACGTTCATCACCTTGCTCCTTCCTTTGCCCAAGGACGCCAATCCGGCCGTCAATCCAGTGACAGGAGTCGAGCATCTCTCACCTGTTGTTAGCCGTGTGACGTTCGCCGACGGACGGCTTCTCACCATCGACACCGGAGCTGCCTCCGATGCTCCGCTCACCGTTTCCGAATCACGCCCATGATTCGGCCTCAATGCATCAACCGGGTCTTCAAGAAAAAACAAACATCATGAAAAACAAACGACTGATATCCTCCACGCTGCTTGCCGCCCTCGCCGCCACGCTTCCCCTCCACGCTGCCACCGTCAGCTGGGATGGCCAGACCAACGAGACTTGGGGAACCGCCGCCAACTGGAACCCCGATGGAGTGCCCGGTGCCGACGACGATGTGATTATCAACATCGGCACCGGCCTGAACGCCAGCCGTCGTCTGAACTTTAACGTGGGCTCCGCCAGCATCCAGTCGCTGACCGTCGGATTGGACGGTCTCGTCTTCCGTGCAACCAGCGGCACCGACAGATCACTGACCATCGGCGCGAGCGATACCGGCAGCGTCTCGTTCATCACCATGAACGGGAACGCCCACAACACGGAACATTCGTTCACCTCGTCTGGTACAGCCAATCGCCTGATTGTCCAATTCGGCCACCAAATCACCCTCACCGGGAACGGCACCGGCGAATACCGCTTCGCCCGCTCGGTGTTGACCAACACCAGCAGTTCGACCGGCACGGATACCATCATTTTTGCGGGCTCTGGCAATTGGGGCTTTATAAACGATGGAGTTCAGGCCAGCGCCCTCGAAAAGACCAGCGCCAACGCCACGCTCGACGTGGAGCTGAAAAGCGGCGCCAACGCCTTCACCGGCACCCTCCGCTACGCCACCACCAACGCCATGAACGTGGACAACGTCCGCGTGAACAGCGGCACCCTTCGCCTCGAAAACGCCACGCTCACCACCACCGGCAATTCCACTGTCACCGGCCTCACCGTCGGCGCAGACGGCACCTTCGGCGGCACCGGCACGGTGAACGGCTCGGCCACCATCGCCGGCAAGCTGACCGTCGGCCTCGACGCGACCAACGGCACGCTGACCTTCAACAACGGCCTCACCCTGCAAGCCGGCTCCGAAACCCGCCTCGACATCGGCAGCCTCGCCAACTTCGACCGCGTCGCGCTCGACGGCGGCTCCCTCGTGCGCGGCGGCACGCTCTTCCTCACCCTTTCAGGCGCCTATGCCGATGGTGATTCATGGACGCTCTTCACCGGTCTCGACGGCGCCACCGGTTCCTTCACCTCCATCGTCCTGAATGGACAGGCTCTCAACCAGTCCGGCGATATCTGGAGCGGCACTTACAACGACCTCGCCCTCCAGTTCAACCAGGCCACCGGCATCCTCGCCCTCTCGTCCGCGATTCCCGAGCCCTCGACCATGGCCCTCCTCTTCGGCGCCTGCACTCTCGCACTCGTCATCGTCACCCGCCGCCGCTGAATCCCCGGAGGGCAGGCTTTCCCGGCCGGCCCACCCATTCCCTGCTTCCATGAACCGCATCCTCCTCACCCTCCTCCTTCCCGCCGTTTCCACGCCGATGTCCGCCGCTCCCGCCGCTGTCTGGAATCATCCGGTGCGCCCCCCCGAAGAAATCGCGCACCTCTCCGTCGAGGAACTGGCCGCACCCGCACTCGTGCCTCCTTCCGTCAACACGTCACCGCTTCCCGAATACGGATACGACCGCCTCGACTATGGCATGACCATCGGCATCGAGCGCACCCCCGGCGGCCGTCTCTGGGCCTGCTGGGTCGGCGGTGGCGACAGTGACAAGGCCTTCTTCGTCCTCGCCACCAGCGATGACGACGGCGAAACCTGGTCGCAGCCCCGCGCCGTCCTCGATCCCCATGACGAGAGCCTGCCCCTGCGTCGCCGCACCGTTGTCGGCAATCTTTGGACCGATCCCAAAGGCCGCCTCTGGCTCTTTTTCGACCAGTCCACGGCCATGTTCGACGGACGTGCCGGGAGCTGGTTCACCCTCTGCGAAAACCCCGACGCCGATCAACCTGTCTGGTCCAGACCGGTGCGCATCTGGCACGGCTCCACCCTCAACAAGCCCATCGTCCTCGCCAATGGCGACTGGCTCCTGCCCATCTCGCTCTGGCATCGTGGGCTCATCCACAAACCATTCGCCGAGCGCGATGCCTTCCGTGAACTCGACTCCCTTCGCGGCGCCAACGTCTTCGCGTCGGGCGACGAAGGCCGCACCTGGGAACGCCGTGGCCGCGTCGCCTTTCCCCGTCCCAATTTCGACGAGCACATGTTCATCGAGCGCCGCGACGGCACGATCTGGATGACCGCCCGCACTCGTCGCGGCCTTTACGAAAGCATTTCCGCTGACGGCGGCCGCACCTGGAGTGCCCCGGTCGAGTCCGCGATCAAGACCGCCTCCGCCCGCCACTTCATCCGCCGCCTCGCCTCCGGAAACATTCTTCTCGTCAAGTACGGCGAGAAGATCGACGAGGTTCCCACGCGCGACGGCAAGACCGTGCGCTCCCACCTCACGGCCTTCCTCTCCGACGACGACGGCCACACCTGGAAAGGCGGTCTGCTTCTCGACGATCGCACGCCCGTCACCTATCCCGACGGCTTCCAGGCGCCCGACGGCACGCTCTACGTCTCATGGGACAAGTCGCGCAACGCCGAGGGCGAGGTCCTGATGGCCCGCTTCACCGAGGCCGACATCCTTGCGGGCGAGTTTACCGGCCCCAGGTCGCGCACCCGGATGCTGATCAGCCGACCCGACCCTGAGGCGGTCCGGATTCGCCGTCAGCACGAAAACCTCGAAAAAGCTGCCGCACAGTCCGCACCCAAGGTCCCCTGACAATCCGGCGCGTCCCTGTCCTCCATGCCGGTTACCTCATGTCCCTGGAGGACGACCGGCTCGCGACCCACTACGCGAGAACCCTGAAACCATAAATTTCGGCGAGACCCAGCGTTTCCTGCAATGACGGGATGCTGTCGGAGCATGTCGGGCTGCCGAGGCAGGCGGCGGCGGTGCAGACGCCGAGCCTGAGCGAGTCGGCAATGGGCCAGTCTTCGTGCAGGCCGTACAGGACGCCAGCGGCGAAAGCGTCGCCGGCGCCCGCCGTGCCTTTGATCGCAGCCGACGGAACGCGGAGGCTGGGCTGCCAGTGGAGCGAGCCATCGGGTGATGCGGCGCAGGCGGCTTCGGGCGCATGGAAAACCACCTGGCGGCGAACGCCAAGATCCACAATGGCGCGGACCGCGCGCTCGACATCGGCTCGATTGAGTTTTCCTGTGGTGTGAAGATCGATACCGGTGAGCTTCCCCGCCTCGAAATCGTTGACGAAAAGGATATCCACCTCGGGAAGGACGGGGCGCACGATGGTCTGGAAACGGTCGCTGTTTTCGCTCACGCAGTCGAGCGAGGTGAGCAGGCCGGCGGCACGGGCGCGGCGGAGGACATCGCAAATGCGGGGAATCGCAGCGGGGGCGCTTCTCGCCAGTCTGGAGTTTAGGGTTTGGGGTTTGAAGTTGTCGGCGGGGAGGGAGGGGAAGGCGGGGATATCTGAACTCTGTACCGAGGCCGCAGGCCGATAGTCTGACACTCCAGACTCCAGACTTTGAACTGCCGCGTCAGCGGCTGGTTCGTCGAGTTTGTCGAGGAGCAGGATGTAACCGATGTGGAAAATTTTCGCGGCGGCGGCTTGCGGGGTCGTGAAATCGAAGTGCTCGGGCGCGAGCAGCGCGTTGGCGCCGCGTTGATGGAAAAACGTGCGGCGACCGGTTTGTGAATCGGTCATCACATCGCTGTAGGAAGTGGGCGCCGCCGGGGTGGTGCGGAGTTGCGTGGTGTCGATGCGGTGCGCGCGGCAGTCATCGAGGATGCGGGCGCCGTCGGCATCGGCGCCGACCAGACCGATGCCGGCGAGCGGGCAGGACGCCCCGAGTTTTGAAAGGTTTTTCAGGATATTGTAGGGCGATCCGCCATTGCCCCACGACTCGGCGGTGATGTTGGCGAGGGCATCCTGCGGCGGCCAGGCGTCGAGGGTCTTGACGTGATCAACGATCCAGTTGCCGCCAGCAAGGATTCCGGAGCGAGGAGAGCGAGACATGAGAGGTGTCGTATTCAGAATTTTGAACAGAAGTTAAGAAGGGTACGAAGATCGGCGGGCAAAGGGAGGCTTTGGCGAGCTTCTGAAAAATGCTTTTAACCGCGAATGGACGCGAATGGACGCGAATAAAATACAACCAAACCAGAACCCAATTCCATCAGCGTCCTTATGAATTCGCGTTCATTCGCGTCCATTCGCGGTTGGTTTGCCGGATCGGCAAACGGGATTTTTCTGTTACCTTTCCGACAGCAGGCGAACATCTGCCGGTTCGTCTTCCTCGATGCCGGGATAACGACCGATGGCGGGATCGAGGAAAAAGTTGTCGTTCACGTCGTCGTTCGCGGTGCTGACTTCGCCGATGATACACTCGTCGCTCGTCGGCCAGAAGGCGTGCCAGATCCCGGGCGTGAGCGTGACGCGATGGCCGGCCGGAAGGACGAGGAGCTGACCGGCAGGGATTGTGGCCGGAGTGCCGTTGACCGACAGCGTGAGGGCGGCGCCGGAACCGGGCGCGCGGGAAACGGTGCCGGCGGGAGGACGCCGGGAATGGAGCGAGAGGGTGAGTTCACCGGTCCGGCAAATGATGTCCTCCTTCTTCTTCGCGTGCGTGTGACAGGGCGTGGTCTGACCGTGGCGCGCGTACATGAGTTTTTCGCAGTACTCGGGCTCGGCGGCGAGGTTGACGAGTGTCAGGCCGTAGTGCTCGAAATCGCCGAGACCGAAGTCGGTGATGTCCCATTGCGGAGCAGGCGGAAGCGTCCAGTGGTGGCGCGTGAAACAGGCGAGAGCGTCGCGGCAAGCGCGGTTGATGGCGGAACGTTTCATGATGAAAAAGCTGAAACGCTGAAAACTGAAATACTGAAATCAGACTTCGGCGATCGGCAGGTTTGAGTGGATGCGATGGGGGGGGGAAGGTTTGGGTTTCAGCTTTTCAGTTTTCAGCGTTTCAGCTTTTCCCGGAGTTACCGCGTCAGCGGTAACTCTGGAGGGTGGTAGTCTGCCGGAGGTCGGCGGCGAGGTGGCGTTGCGGTCTGCTGCCGAGGCGGTCGAGGTCGGCGTGGTAAGCCTTGACGGCTTCGACGGGCGCGATGAGGCCGTCGGTAATGCGACGCAAATACAGGATGAACGTCAGCGGGTGTTCGGAGAGGTTGATCTTGCGGCCGAAGAGCGCGACACGGGCGCCGTATTTTTGCGCGTCGTGGATGAGCTGGAAGGCGTCGAGCGTGGTGCCGGCGCTGCCGCCGAGAATACCGACGATGAGGTTCGGGTCGTAGGCGACCAGTTCCTCGAGCGGGCCGGGGCCGTTGTAGGGAATTTTCAGGAACACGGGTCGGCCCGACGCCGTGACGCCGGCCAGCGTGCGCACGATGTGATCGTTCAGGAACGCGGCCACCGTGCGGTCGGGAATGGCCGGGTTGACGTTGGGGTTGAACACTTCGAGGAAGTAACGGAAGCGTTTTTGCTCGGCCTCGTGGCGAAAGGCGTGGAAGGCCTCGAGCGCGTAGTAGTCCCAGTCGATGTTGTTGGTGAAGGTGATCGAGTAGAGGCCGAGGTCGGCGCCGGCGGCAGGCGCGGCGTAGTCGCGGGCCTCGCCGGGTGCGGGGAGGCGTCCGTATTTGATGTGATCGATCGAGGCCGTGCGAAAGGCGCGGGAGGGATGGCTGGCGTATTTGCCGCCGCGGACAGCCCAGATATCGGTGGTGTCGTTGGCGCGGGCGGCGGGCGTGATGGCGGAGTTTTCGAAGAGTTTTTCCGCCATGCCGAGCTGTTCGAGGTTGGAGGCGGAAAGAAGCATGATGTCCACGATGTCCTGACGGATGACTTCGCGGATCTGCTCGCGGTAATCGGCGAGGGTTTTCCAGCAGGAAGCCGCCGATTCGGTGTAACAGTGGCGGTTGCCGCCGGAGGATGCGGAAGACGGCCCGGGAGCGGTGACGCCAAAAGCCATGTCGGCGTCCTTGGCGTCGGCGATGATGAAGTCGGCGGCGGTGGCGCGGTTTTGGCGGATGCGGGCGATTTTTTCGTCGAGGCGCTTGGTCATTGGAAGAGGAAACGGGTATTGACGGGGTGACGGACGGTGATGCCGGAGACGGAGCGGAGCCGGATATGACCGCCGTCGGGCGTGACGCCGAGGGTTTTGATCCGGTCGAAACCGCGCGGGAGGGCGACGACGCCCATGATGTAGTTGACCGCCAGCATGCGATCGCAGCGGAGGCGGAGCACGGTCGGAATGCCGGCGCGCGCGAGCGGATTGGACGCGGCGGACGGCGCGAGGCCGAGATGAAAGTAGCCGGTGACGTCCTCCACTCCCAGCACGCGGCGATGCCGGCCGGACCAGGGTGGATAATGGCGGCCGCCGTTGGAATGCCAGAGGATCGTCGAGGCGAGGACACGGGGATCCTTGAGCGAGAACCAGGCGTAGCCCGCTTCCGGATACGCAACCGCCGCCCAGGCGACGGGGGAATCCGCGCGGGCGGACACCATGACGAGGTCTTCGTAACCGGCGCGGGCGGGATATGTCGTCAGGTCGGCAAATCCGCCCGCGGCCAGCGGCACCCGGTCAAGGCGGCGGAAGGCCGCGCCGGTCCTGAGCGAAAAATAGCCGCCGGCCTCGGGCGCTTCGAACGGCACGGGGCAGACGCGCCCCTCGCGCCACGGACCGAGTGCGAGATGGCCGGGTCCGTTGTCCTCGGGGAAGGCGAGCATCGCATGATGCCCGAGGCAGAGCGGGCCGGTGTAGCCGCGCAGTTCGTGGCGGCAGTAAAGATTGGTCTCGTCGTGGCGGAGGGTGATGCGCTTGGTCACTTCGCCGGGACGGACGCGGGTGCGGAGCGTGGCGGAAAATTCGACGCCGCAGGGCAGGATGCGCTGGTCGGCGAAGGTCCACGCATTCACCGCCGTCTCGCCGTGCGCGGGATGCCGCTCGCCACGCCAGGGCGTCTCGTTGCCGCCGAACGGAGCGCAGAAAAAGTCGCCGCGCAGGGTGCGGAGGACGTTGTGTTCCCGAGGCGGTTCGGGATCGGCGGCCCAGGGAGCGATGGCGAAGGGTTCCACGATGCCGTGCGCGGTCCGGAAACGGACGGGGGCGAGGTGGCCGCCGTCGCGCGTGAGGCTGGCTTCCACACGATCGCTGCCGAAAGTCCATGACGGAGCGCCGGCGACAGTCCGGAGCGGCGGGGCGGAGCGGGATGATGACGGAGGCATGGGGAGAGGAAGGAGAGGACGGCGCGGGAGGAAAAGGGAAGGCGGTCAGCCGGCGCGATGTGGTTATTTTTTAACTACGTGCAGGCGCGTCCCGCTTTTGGCGAGCGCGCCGCGTTCGGTCCGGGTGAGGACATGATCCGTCACGATGTCGTGGATCTGCGCCCAGCCGGCATAACGGATGGCGGCAGGTTGCATCCACTTGGAAGCATCGGCGAGGAGAACCACACGTTTCGCGCGGGTGAGCATCCGGCCTTTGACGCCGGCTTCGGAAAGCTCCGTCGTGGACGGGCCTTCGGCGGCGGCGATGCCGGACGCGCCGAGGAAGGCGATATCGACCTGGAGCCGGTCCATCCAGTCGAGCGTGGCGCCGCCGGTGAGCGCCTGGCTGATCGCCCGCACCTCGCCGCCGAGCGCCACCACGCGGCTGCGGGTATCGGCGCGGGCGGCCTCGGCGAGAAGCGGGATGGAGTTGGTGAAAATCGTGAGGTTCCCGATCGCGAGGAGGCGCCGGCCCGTTTCGAGTGCGGTCGTGCCGGCGTCGACGAACACCGTCTCGCCGGGTTGCACGAGCGCGGCCGCCGCCCGGGCGAGCGCGGCCTTGGTGTTGAGCGCCGCCTTGCTCTTGCGATCGAACGGCACCTCGCCCCGGGCGTGGTCGGGATGAAGGACGCCGCCGTGCGTGCGCACGATTTTTCCCGTTTTTTCCAGAAACGTCAGATCCCGCCGGATCGTCGCCGGGGAGGCGTGCAGGAGTTTTTCCAGCTCGGGAACGGTGAGCGGGGAACGTTTTTGCAGCGTGTCGAAAAGGATCCGGTGGCGCTCGTGAGCGAACATGATCCACTTTTAAAATCGCTCACAAACGATCAGGTCAAGGGTAATGAAAGAGGCCGGAGCGATGAGGGAACAACTCAAGGTGGCGCCAACCCTGCGAAGGTCACCGAAAACCGGAAGAGATGGAGCCAGTAGATACCATGAGGCCGACAAGAGGGGGAAAACCCGCCAACTTGTCGGCCTCATGGTATCTACGACCGATCCGGCGACGCCTCGCGTCGTCAGCAGCGGCAGGAATGCCGCCGCTCCTTCACTCCGGTTTTTTGGTACACTGCGGCTGCGCGCCGGCCGGCAGGGGCGGGATGCCGCCCTCCCCCGCTTTGGGCAATGTACCATTCAGTTCCTGGCGCCAGTGGGCGACGTCGCCGCCGGGGCAATACACATAAATCATGTGCATCGGCTCGTCACCGGTGTTGGTCAGCTGGTGGAACTTGCCGGGCGGCATGTAGACCGCCTGGCCCGCCCTGATCTCGCTGCGTTCGTTGTCGACGCAGATTTCACCCTCGCCCTGGACGATGAAATAAACCTCTTCCTGCTCCTGGTTGTGCCACGGCACCTGGCCGCCGTGCGGTTCGAGGATGGAGTATCCCATCGAAAAACCCTTGGCGGGGATGGGCTGGCCGAGTTGGCCGACGAGGCCGCGGCCCCAGCGACGGGCGGGGAACGTGCCGCCGGCGATTTTGGCAAGATCAGCAATAATCATGGTGCCGGAACCCTGGTTTTGCACACGATGCGCCGCGAACCTTTTGGATAACGCGTGTCGGCATGCGAGCGGTTTTGTGCTACCGGGAGCAGGGAAAACAAACGATCCTCCCGGCTTTAGTGCCGCTGCACTTGCGTTTGGCCCCTGCTCTCCGCAACCTCTTCACTTATGCTCTACGACAGGCATTACATGCGCGACTCCGGACGCCGGTCACCACTCTCCGCAGTGGGCTGGGTGCTGGTGGTCATCGTCGGCGTGTTCCTCCTGCAAATCCTTTCCCAAAGGCTCTTTAACTACAACCCGCGCGGCTATTCGCAAGAGGATCCCCTCAGCGCCTTCGCCCGGCTCGACGGGTATGCCATCCGCCACTGGCATGTGTGGACGTACCTTACGTACGCCGTTCTGCACGGCGGCATCCTGCACCTGCTGCTCAACTCGGTGGGACTTTTTTTTATCGGGCGCACCGTCGAAACCGTGCTCGGCTCCCGGCGGTTTCTGATTGCTCTCGGCGTGTCCATTCTCGGCGGCAGCATCCTGTGGACACTCGTCAATTTCAACCAGTGGGGAGCGGTCGTCGGCATCTCCGGCGGCGTCATGGGGCTTTTCACGATCTTCGCCTGCCTTTATCCGGACCGGCCGATCACGCTTCTGGTCTTCTACGTCATTCCGCTCACCATAAAACCCCGCTGGGCGCTCATCATTTTCGGCGGCATCGACCTTGTGGGTCTGCTCGCCAGCGAGTTGCCCCGGCACGGGGCCGGCCTCTATTCCGATGGCATCGCCCACTCCGCCCACGTCGGCGGCATCATCGCGGGCTGGCTCTATTACCGGTTCTTCCTGCGCGAACGCGACGAGACCCTCACCCGGCAGCCCGCGATCGAAAAACCCGGCTGGTTCAAGCGCGCCGCCGCCACCGGCACCACCACGACCTACCGTGTCAATCTCTCCACCCGATCCGCTCCGCCGCCGGCCGCGGCCGCGCAGGCAACCGCCGCCACCGAACGCGACCTCCGGGCCGAGGTCGACCGCATTCTCGACAAGATCAACAGCGAGGGCTTCGGCGCTCTCACCACCGAAGAAAAACGCACTCTCGACGAAGCGCGCGACCTTATCTCCCGCCGTTGACCCATTCTCCCGGCCCGCGCCGCGCACCTGCGGCGCCCCGGTCAACTTCCCGCACACACCTTGTTTTTCCGCCCCCCTTTTCGCCCGATCATGCACAAGCCATCCGCCGCCGCCCTGCGCAAATGCCTGCGCCAGGCTTTTCCTCTCGCTCTCGTCTCGCTCACCGCGCTCATGCTGCTGGCGGCGACCTCCAGCCCCTCGAAACCCGAAGCGCCTCCACCCGCAGCGGATAAAGCCGGGGCGCCCGCCTCTCCCGCTCCGGCTCCGGAAGCCAGACCCGATCCCTCCGACGCCTCCACCTTCACCACCTCGCCCGAACTCGCGCTCGAAGCCCGCGCTCTCGTCCAGCTCCTCGGCGGTTACCACTACAACCGCGACGCCGTCAAACCGGACAACTACGGGGAAGTCATCACCGGCTACATGAAGGACCTCGACAGCCAGCGGCTGTTCTTCCTCCAGTCCGATGCCGACGATTTCACCGCGCGCAATCCCGCCAGCGGCCTCTACTACAGCCTCACCGCCCTCGGTCGCGTCCAGCCCGCCTACGAAATTTACGGCGTCTACCAGAAACGTGTCCGCAGCCGCGTCCAGTGGATCTTCGACCACCTCGACCAGCCCGTCGACATGGAGGCGACCGACACCTACGCGTTCGATCGCAAGGACTCCCCCTGGCCCGCCACCGACGCCGAGGCGGATGCCCTTTGGGAAAAGCGCCTCCGTTTCGAAATCCTGCTCGAAGTGCTGAGCAAGAAAAACGATCCGAAAAAAACGGCCCTGAAAAAAACATCACCGGAAAAGACCGATGCAGAAGCCGCGCCGCCGGATGCCGCCGGCGACACCGGCACCGCCGGAGAACAGCAGGAACCGGAAGCCAAAAAGCCCAAACCCTCTGCTGCCCCGAAATCGCCTGAAGAAATCCTCGCCGACGCCCGCACCACCGTGCGCAAACGCTACGAACGCGTCCTCCGCAATGTGGACGATGTCACCGCCAACGATCTCGCCGAGATGTTTCTCGCCCGGGTGGCCCAGCTCTACGATCCCCACTCCACCTATTTTTCGGCCGACACCTACGAAGATTTCAGCATCAACATGCGCCTCCAGCTCTTCGGCATCGGCGCCCTTCTCAGTGTCGACCCGAGCAGCGATGTCTGCGTCATCAAGGAGATCATCCCCGGCGGTCCTGCCGACCTCTCGAAACTCCTCAGGCCGAACGACAAGATTATTGCCGTGGCCCAGGACAACGAGGAGCCCGTCGAAGTCATCGGCATGAAGCTCCGCCGCATCGTTGAAAAAATCCGCGGCCCCAAAGGCACCAAAGTCCACCTCACGATCCAGCCCGGCGCCTCGACCGACGAAACCGAACGCCGCGTCATCACCCTCACCCGCGACGTCGTCAATCTCGACTCCGCCCGCGCTCACGCCGCCGTCTTCGAAATCCCCGCCGCTGACGCGGCAGTTCAGGGTTCAGGGAGCCCAGCCTCCTCCCCCCCCGCCGACAACTCCAGACTCCAGACCCTGAACCCTGAACCGGCGCGAAGCGCCGCCACCCGCCGCATCGGCGTCATCACTCTCCCCGCCTTCTATGGCCGCGACGCCTCCGGCGACGGCGAACAGAACAGCGCCAGCCGCGACATCGAGGAGCTCATCACCCGGCTCAAGGCTGCCAAAATCGAGGGCCTCATCCTCGACATGCGCGCCAACGGCGGCGGCCTCCTCTCCGAGGCGATCAAGATCACCGGCCTCTTCATCCGCACCGGCCCGGTCGTCCAGGTGCGTTCCTACTACGGCGAGGTGAAGATCGACCGCGACGAGGATTCCGAAATCGCCTGGGACGGCCCCCTCGCCGTGCTCGTTTCCCGCTTCAGCGCCTCGGCCTCCGAGATCGTCGCCGGCGCGCTCAAAAACTACGGCCGCGCCGTCATCGTCGGCGACAAGTCCACCCACGGCAAGGGCACCGTCCAGCAGATCATCGAGATGAAGAACGTGCTCCCGCAGCTCGCCAAAACCCGCAGCGGCGCCACCAAGCTCACCGTACAAAAATTCTACCTGCCCAACGGCGACTCCACCCAGCTCAAGGGTGTGGCCTCCGACATCGTCGTCCCCTCGATCAACGACTACCTTCCCATTGGCGAAAGCGACCTCCCGCACGCCCTGCCCTGGGACGACATCACGACCAGCTTCTACGGCGGCCAGCCCTACACTGCCGCCAACATCGAGCCCCTGCTCAAGGCAAGCGAACAGCGTCAGCACGACCTCGAGGAGTTCATCTACCTGCGCAAGCGCATCGAACGCTTCCGCGAGCGGCAGGAGGAGAAAACCGTCTCGCTCAACCTCAAGGCGCGCGAACAGCGCAAGGCCGACGACGCCGCCTTTGCCGACGAGATGGACGCCGAGCGCAAACGGCTCGAAAGCGGCGCCTACACGTTTACCGAAGTCATGCTCGCCCCCCCTCCCCCGCCGCGAATCAAGGCCGAGGATGAAAATACGGACGACGACGCGGCCGGTGACCTTCCCGACGAGAATGAACGCTATGCCAAGCTCGACATACCGTTGCGCGAAACCCTGCGTGTGGTGGACGACATGATCACGCGCGGCACGCCGCCGCTCCAGCCCGACACCACGCCCCCGCCGCGCACCATGACTGCGAGCACCGCCGCCGAGCCCGCCCGGAAAACACCTCCCGCCAAACCGCTGGCCGACTGAGCGGGACGCCTGAGCGGCGATGAGCATTACCCGCATCCCTCTTCACGCAGCCGCGCGTGATCTGCTCCTGCTCGCCGACCCGTCGCCGGAAAGCATCGCGGCGTACCCGCCCGACAGCCTCGTTTTCTGCCATGCCGAAAACGGTGAACAAACCGCTGTCGCGGTCTTGCGACCGGAATCCGGCGGCGGCGGCGACTTTGAGTTGCTCGCCATCGCCGTCCGTCCCGACCGGCAAACCCGCGGCGTCGGCAGCCGGCTGTTGCGACACGCGCTCGACCACTGCCGTGCTGCCGGCGCTTCGTGCGTCACGGTCGGCACCGGCAATTCCAGCCTCGGTCCCCTCGCCTTTTACCAGAAACATGGCTTCCGCATCACCGGAGTCATCCCGGATCATTTCGCCGGCTACCGGCCGCCGATTTTCGAAAACGGCATCCGCTGCCTCGACCTGATCCGGCTCACCTGCCGGTTTGAATAATCGCTCCTCCGTCACAAAAAACCCCGCGAACCGGGATGATTCGCGAGGCGCCACTTGTCGGAGAGATTGTCCGCAAGCGTCAGTCGGATGGTACAATAACGACACCGGCCGGCGGGTTCCCCATACCACCCGATCCCTGAGACTGCATCACCACCAGCGCCGCGCTGCTGGTCACCGGCCGGCCGGCGGGGTTGTCCACCGTGACGGTGTAGTTGCCGGCATCGGCGAGGGTGAATTTTTTCAGGCTCAGGGTGGACTTGGTCGCGCCGGCAATCGGCTGGCCGTCCCTGAACCACTGGTAGACCAGCTTCGACGTGCCGGTCG
Organism: Opitutaceae bacterium TAV5; assembly: GCA_000242935.3. NCBI lineage: Bacteria > Pseudomonadati > Verrucomicrobiota > Opitutia > Opitutales > Opitutaceae > Opitutaceae bacterium TAV5. The sequence goes on along the minus strand of CP007053.1, from coordinate 5,331,173 downwards.
CCTTGACCGAAAGCTTGCCCGACTTGCCCTCGGCCAGGGCAAGGTACGCCACCGGCTGCACCACGATCGCCGGTGGCTCCACCACCTTGATCGTAATGGCCTTGCTCTTCGCCTTGCCGACAACCTTGCCCTCGCCGTTGGTAACCTGCACGGAGTATTTCCCGGTTTTGGCGATGCCGGAAACGACGAGAGTGGGCCCGTTGGGCGCGTCGGGAATCGGCTTGCCATTGAGCAGCCACGTCCAGGTCAGGGGCGCGGTGCCAGTGCCGTCCTGCAGTTCCGCGGTGAAGGTCACGGAGTCGCCGGCCACGATGCTCGTCGTGCTCGCCGTGATGCTCGTGATTTTCGGGGGCGTGATCAGCTTGACCGTGCCGATTTCGCCGGTGACGGAGCCGGCGCTGTTGCTCACGCGCACGCTGTACACGCCGTCGGCTTTGGCCGTCCAGGTGGCCTTGGTAGCTCCGGGAATCTCCACGCCGTCGAGCAGCCATTGGTAAGAGGGCTTCGCCTTGTTTTTGGCGAGCTTGACGGAGAGCTTGGCGCCTTTCGAAGCCAGCGCCACGATTTCGCCCGACGAAGGGGTGACGATCTCGGGCGGCAACACGGCGGTGAGTTCCGCCGCCTTGCTCGTGGCCGTATTGGGGCCGCTGGTCGCCACGACGGTGTACTTGCCGATATCGGCGGCGGTGACGCTGGCGATGGTGTAGCTTTCGCCGGTCGCGCCGGGGATGTTGACGCCGTTGAGCCGCCACTGGTACGCGGGCGCAGGGTTGGCCGTGGCCAGCGCCGTAAATGTCACCGACTGACCCAGTCCGGTCTCCTGCTTTTTCGGCTGCAACGTGAACTTCGGTTTGACCGGCACCTCCACCGTCAGCACGGCAGCGGCGCTGGTGATCTCGCCTCCGGCATTGCTGACTTTCACCGTGTAGTTGCCCGCGTTTTTCTTCGTCGTCTTCGCAATCGTCCAGGTGGAAGCCTTGGCATTCTTGATCGCCTTGCCATTCAGATACCACTGATACGCCAGCGGTCCTTCGCCGGATGCGGAGACCGAGAAAGTGACGCCTTCGCCCTGCCAGACGGTCCGCGAAACAGGCTGCGCCGTGATCACCGGAGCGTCCGGCTCGGGCTCCGGTTCGGTCACTGATCCGGGCGTGAGGATGCCCACGCCGAGATCGGCAAAGGTGATCGCTCCGCCGCTGTTCTCGATGCCGTAAAAGGCATAGGCGATCCGGCCGTCGGCAAGCTGCACGCCGGCCAGTTCGTCGCGCCAGCGATTGCCGTCGGTTTCCAGAAAATGGAGCGACTGGCCGTCGTCGGAGAGACGGGCGACATCGGATTCTCCGTCTCCCCCCCGGATCACATACTCTCCTGTCCGGGATCCGGCGCTGATCTGCGCAGCCACGCTGTTGACGCCCGGTCCGTCGCCTTCGTCGGTGGCGATATAGATTTCCGTACCGGAAAACGTGCCCGTCCATTTGGCCGGATCGGCAGCGGGCAGCGGATTCCGCGTGAGGACGCCGGCAAAGCCTTCCAGCCACAGGAGATTGCCCTCGCCCGAGCCGGAGCCGACGACCTCCGCGGCCACGTAGTGGATGAGAGCGGTGTTGGCGTCGATCCAGAGAATCGTCCCCCAGGTGGTCTCCCCGGTTGACGGGGAGGAGCCGTCGGAGGAATCGCTGAACGAATAAAGATTGCCGCTCCGGTGCAGCGGCACCGTCGCCGGTTCGTCAAAAAACAGCCAGCCCTCGCCGCCTGGCGTCAGGGTGTAGTCCCCGCCGCTCGCGGTGATGGTGAGGGTGCCTTCGGACGGTTCGCCGGCGGTCTGCGCGCCGCCTTCTGTCTCCGCCCAGGTCGAGAGCCCCGCAAAATGCCAGGTGCCGGTGATGTCCGGCGTCGCCGCCCGAAGCGGTGCCGCCAGAAAAAAGGCCAACGCGCCGGCCAGAGCCGGAACGAGCGAAACGACGCCGCGCGCGACGCGCAGGACGTGGGCGACACGCAAGGCGCGACGGACGATGCCGACGCCCTGCACCGCAAGTGAGACAGAAGTGGAGATCATTATTTTCCCGAGTCCGGTAGTGAGCCTGAAGCCGCTATAAGCGGTGGACCTGCGGCGTATCATGCCAAACCTGATCGCAACGTCACAATACGTAAAAAGACGTATTTTCGGGCATCCGCCTTCTGCGGTCCGGCTTCCTGAATCTGTCCTGGCGCAGGAACTTCAGCCGCTCATCACCCGTGCCGCCCGCCACAGGACGAGACCAGTTGCCGGACTGCCGAAATCCGGTTTGTCGCGCCGAGCTTGCGCAGGATGTGCTCGACGTGCTTCCCGACCGTTTTCGGCGCCACACCGAGGATCGTGCCGATTTCGGCATTCCGCTTGCCGAGGCCGAGCCAGTGCAGGATCTCCGCCTCGCGAGCCGAGAGGCCCGCGCGTCTCCCCAGCCTCATGAGGTCGACCGCGGCCGGTGACTCCTGCAGGCGGATGGCCGCGCCTCCACCCGCTCGCCGCGCCGGATAAAACCGCAGCCGCAAACGCCCTCGCGGAGCGTCGGCGAAGAGCGCCGGCAGGGGCGTGCTCCAGTTCCGGTCGGCCAGTTTGCGCGCGCAGCCCGTCAGCCAGTTTTCGACCGGAGGCGGAAGCATCGAAATCGACGAAGCGGGAGCACGTGACGGAAAATACGCCCGCAGCAGGGCGGCCTGTTCCGGCGCGACGCCGGCCGGCCGGCCGGCGGGTGTCAGTTCGATCCAGGGGTTGCCGGACCCCGGATGCAGCAACTGGCGGGCGTCGGCGGACACCCGGTGCAAGGCCGCCTGCACATGCTGGCGCAAAAAGGAAAGCGTCCGGATCTCGTCAGCGGTAAAGAGATGGCCCGCATTGAGGGTGTAGCAGGTCACGCCTCCGTTCCACGGAATGAGGATCGTCGCCTGATCCACCAGCGCCAGCGGGCGGAAGAGCTCGTTGTAAAAGGCCGTCTTTTCGAGCCTGGTCCGGGAAACGTGCCCGCGCAGGTGCGTGACCTCACTCGTGGTGAACCGGCCGGCGAGCGGACTGTCGGGAATGTAGATCTGATAGTCGCGCGGGATGGCAATTTCGCTGCGCAACGCCTCGGTCGAATACACGGAGAGATCGTTGCTGAAGGATTCATGCAGGGTAACGCCCGAACGGAAAGTCGAGTGGAGGACGCCGATCAGGCATTCATCGAGTTCCGCCATCGAGCGAGCCCCGTAGACGCTTCGCACGGTGGAGGAAAACCATCGAAATCCGGCGTATTCAGGAGACATGACGCAAGCGGCGGGGAAGAGTCTTCGCATCCGCGAACAGCGTGGGCGAAACAAGGGCACAGGACCTCAACGACATGATTTTTCCTGCCAGATTTGCGGAATCGGGCTGAACAGGAACAACGCAGGCGGAACGCACGGTTGCCCGGGATCTCCGGTTTTCGCGAACGGACTCGATGATCATGACTGCTGCTGGATGGACGGGAAGCCGCCAAAACCGATCCGGACCGGAGAGCCGGCTTCCCTCGCGAAACTGACCGGCTGCCGAAACAAACAGCAATCTCTTATAGCTTCGATCAGTTCTTTTTACCAATCGATAACAAGAACAGGAAATACGGCATTCTACGTATTCAGACCATAGTCAAAAGAGATTATGATAAGGCCCAAGCCATTTGATTATGGTCTAGCAAACTAACATCAACGAATAGAAAACATGAGATTGAAATCTGCCAGATTCGCATGGCTGGCTCTCGCCATCATGCCGTTCGCCCATGTCCGGGCGGATGACCCGACGCCACCGGAGCCAACGCCCACACCGCTCGGCTTCACCGGAGTTTTTTACGACCTCGACAACAACGCCCTCGTCCCGGGGGAAGGAGAGACGATCCCCACGCTTGACGTCGGCCGTCACATCGCCGGGCGCAATGTTCCCGTCCCGATCGGATCGCTGGTGCTCACCACCCAGGGGATCGCACCCGCCGAAGGCGAAGGCCCGCCACCGCTGATCCAGTATTCCACGGTAGGGGTGAGCAGCACGGGATTTGCCCAGTTTGGCAACGGATTGCGCCTCACTGCCGCCAGCAGCCAGTCCCTCGACGCCCCCGGCCAGAGCACCACACTGCAACTCGCCTACAATGGGCCCGTCGGCGCCTACAACACCACGCTTGCCCTGCCTTCCGCCACCGCCAACCGCTACACGGATGGCTCGGGCAATGTGCGCAACGAACTCGGCGGTTCCTGGACGAAACAGGCGAGCTACGGCAATGTCTTCGGCCAGCAGCAAATCCTGAACGCTTCCTCGTCGAAAGTCGCGTGGTACCGTCACCTCGGCAGCTCCTATCCGGTTTATGAGAGGGAACTGGTTGAAACAGCCCACTCGGAACTCCCTCCCATCATCTCCGGCTCGCCGGCAAACCAGGAGCTTGCCCGGGGTGATGCCGGAGCAGGCGTCGTCAATGAACGTGCGAACCCCCTGCTTGCCGCCGGGGGTGGTGAAAGCGGCGGTCTCGATCTGTCCGGCGTTACCCTCCATGTCACCGGCACGGCCGTCCTGGACCGGACAATCTCCGGCGGCACGGTTGACCTGGGGCGCCGGATGGTCGGGTCTGCTACCGTCACCGTCGATCGCACGGACAACGTCGGCCTCTATTCCTATGGCACAGACGACAACTACACGCGTCTGACGCTGGGAGCCTTCAACCTTTCCGGTGGCACCGGCGGCAGCAACTTCACGGCAGCACTTGGCAGTGACGCCGTCTTTAATTCATCGACAACGCCAGTCTCGCCGGTGGCGACGGTCGCGGTCAGCGGCCGGTTCACCCAAACGGCCACGGAGCTGGGCCGCAATTATGCCGGATTCGACGTTGCCGGGTACATCACCGGCGAAGGTCTGGCCGGTGAAACGGTGCAATCGCAACTGAACGTAGGCTATACGTGGGCAGTCGTGGACAACAACTCCCTCGTTTCGGGCAACCTGGTCGCTTTCACCTGGAATGACACCCCGGAATCGCGCAGCTACTACAATTATTCGGTGGGCCTGGAATTTTCGACCGAAACGCACACGTCCCTGTCGTGGAACAGCTCGGTCACGGTAAACGGCGCCTGGTCCGCCGGTATCCACGACCTGGGTACCACCACGCTCAGCGCCGCCAATGGCAGGGTGGTCGGCGAAGGACTGGAAGGCGAGGTTGTCTCCGCCACGACATCATTCCAGACCCGTCTGGTATCCATCGCTCATGCCGCGACCTCCATCGCGACCACGCCGCTTTCCACCACGGGAACCCTGGGTGATGGCTCCCGGATCACGATCGCAGACGGGGGCTCCGGCCTCTACCAGGCACAGACTCAAATCGAATCTGTTGGCATCAGCGGCGCGGATAACCTGAGCTTCGAATTAGGCTATTCCGGCAGTTCCCCGATTCTGGAGCACGGCGAAAGCCAGACGTTCGATGTCAACTTCGTGAAGGAGGTGGCTCCCTTGAGCGAAGGCGATCTCGGCCTGGTATTCCGGGCCGATCTGACCATCGGTCTTTCGGAATGGTTTTCCGAATACAGCATTCTGGATTCCCTGTCCGGTTTCAGCTACTCCGAGGACGCCCACGATTCCTATCTCACGTCTTCCTACAGGACCTACACATGGAAACTCGAGCACCGTATCGACGCTCCTGCCGCCACCACCGCCACCGCCACGGCAGCCGCCGGCACGGATCTCGGCAAGACAGGCTTCGTGCTGACCAACACCGTCGCCACGGAAGGCGGCGATGCCGGCAACACCAGCGCCCGCTTCGCCACCGCCACCAGCGTCGAACTGCGCGACGGCACCCTCACCGAAGAGCGCGAGATCGTCGTCAGCTTCAGCAAGCTCGACGACGAAGCCAACCAGGCGCGCGTCGCTGCGCTGGAGGACAAAAATACCAACGCATCCTCACGCGCCGCGCTCTTCGGCGGCAGCGGACTCACAGCGGACGAGATCGCGCCGGTCTTCACCAGCGACATCGTTTCCCTGACCGGTCTCGATGGCATCCAGCATGTCATCCAGATCACCTTCGATGCGGAAAGCGGCTCCGGCCTCCAGCAGGTCGTCTGGGAAAAAGTCACGGTCACGGGTGAAGGCGACGACGCCACCACCGAAATCGTCTGGGTCAACGCCGTCCTCGGCAACTCCAACATCAGCGACCTCGATCTTCTCGCCGGCACCCTGACCCTCGGCACGGAAACCGGCGTCCTTATCCAGAGCTACCTCGAAGCTCACTTCTTCGGCGGCAGCTACGATGACTATCTCGCCAGCCTCGGGGCAAGCCAGTCGGCAGAACTCGGTTTCTGGGGATATGACCGGGAAACCTCTGTCGCCTGGGCTGTGATCGACCACAATTCCAGCTTCGCGGTTGTATCCGCCATTCCCGAGCCCTCCGCCTGGGCTCTGGTTCTGGGAGCGGTGACAATCGGTTTCATCATCCTGCGTCGCCGGGCCTGACCGGCTTCGGATAAAAACGGAATCTCCATAGCCCCGGCCTGCGGGCTATGGAGATATCTCCCTTGCCGGCAAAATCTGTCGTACTCCCGAGGCAAGGGCCGGACGAGGGATCGGGGAACGCGAACCGGAGCTTGCCGCTCCCGCACGGAGGGTCGCAACGGCGGCGGCACGATGCTCCACCCCCAGCTTTTTCAGGATGTGCTCCACGTGTTTTTCCACGGTACGAGACGAAATGCCCAGAATCCTGCCGATAGCAGCGTCTGGCTCCCCCGCTGCAACATGCTCCAGCACTTCCCGTTCGCGGGGGGTGAGGCGCACCGGAAACGACATGGGCGGGAACCCGGACGGAGCAGGCCGCGCGCCGAGGTGCGCCGCCTGATCCGCAACATGGTGGACAAACAATGCGACCCGGAAGACCGCTCCATCGCGGGTGTGGCCACCGCTGCCGCCGTAGCCGCTCGCAACCGCATTTTCAGGATTTCGACCGGATTCACCGGTCGCCCGCCCGGCTGCCGCAGCCCGGAGCCGGAAGCGCCACTCCTCCCGTACGGACTCCGCGGCATCCGGCATCCACTCGTCGACGAGCCTTCCGGAAATTTCCAGCAACGACGCCGGGCTTCCGGCCGCGTGAATCTCCGCCAGTGTTTGCGAAAAGCGATGCAGCAACCCGGAAGACAAATGCTCTGCCGGAAGCTGAAGGCTGGAGGATCTTGTGGCCATTCGGAGGAAAAGAGCGGACCGGAATGGTCGGTTGCGCAGCCAGCCTCGCCAAAGGAACTTCGGGTTCAATGCCCGAGGACGCTCATGCCTGTATCCGGCAAATCTTATCAGATGTACTTAATGAACACTACAACCCGATAAGACCAAACGCCGCTGCCGGCACAAGCTGTCATCCGCTGATTCCCGGGAACGGTATCGGTTGCCTCGTCTCGACCCGATTCCGGCCTACTTGCCGGCTGCCGGAGCCTTGACGGGCATTACCGCATCGCCGGAAGTTTCGTCCAGATAGCGGACCATTTCTTCGGAGCGCGGCCAGGAAAGCTCCACATGCTGCCCGATCAGGCTCTCGCGAAGCAGGCCGGGGGATACGTCGGCAGGTGAGTCACACCGGTGCCGGATGGCCAGAGCCGCCGCAGTTCCCGCAGCCTGGCCGAGCTGCATCATCGTGCGCGAAAGCCGGCAACTGGACACCGCCACCGACGAGAAGCTCGCTCCGCGACATGCCACCATCAGATTGTCGAACTCCAGCGGCAACAGGCAGCGAAACGGCACGCCGTAGGGAGCGGCCAACTCGCGCGCGCCGGACCGGCCGGTCTCGTTGCCGTGCGTGTCCTTCGCGTGATCGGCGAGGGCGATGATGTCATCATGCCTCTGGCCGGCGAGCCCGGCGACCAGGTCGTGCTCGGTGAGCACGTAACGCCCGAGCAGGCGCGGTCCTTCCCGCACGCCGAGCGCCGGCGCCACCGATGCGAGGCGATAACGCTGAAATTCGGTAAACGTCGTCTGCAGGTGATGCCAGTGCGCGCGGATGCGGCGCCGGCATTCGGCGTAAGCGTCGGCGTAGCCGAGGCGCATCGCTTCGCATCCGTCCATGGTCGGCAGCGAATTGATGTTGTAATCACCACCCGGATACCGGGCGCACGACGCCACCGGAAAGCCCTCGTTCCACCAGCAATGACGGGGGATGTCCGGCGGCAGCGGTTCCACGCCCGCCTCTCCTGCGGGGCTGACACGATAACAAAGCGTGACGCCGTTGATGAAAGGACCCGGCGTCAGGGGAGCGCCCGGTTCGCCATAAAGCGACCGGGGCTCTTGCCCGAGCGAGGTCGCGCATCCGGCTCGCCGGCCCAGCACGATGTCGGCGGTGGCGTCCACGAAGCAGGAAGCCGTCACGGTTTTTCCATTGTCGAGGACCAGCGAGGTGATCTTGCGGCCTTCGCTCGCAAGATCGACCAACCGCGTGTTTTTCCAGAGAGTGCAGCAGCCGGTTTCCCGAAGCATCGCTTCCATCGCGGAAGCGTAAACGTCCGGCTCGAACTGCACGCCATGCCAGTGCTCGCGCCGGAAGCGTTCCTCGGCAAACGAGGGCGGCGCCCCGAAGCGGCGCAGGGTGTCGAGGTAGCGCCTGGCGGGATCGATCAACAATTCGGCCCCCGGAAACCTGCGACCCCCGTCGGCCGGTTGCCAAGCGATGTGCCGGCCGAAAGAATAAATGCCCACGGCTCCCGGATACCGTTGGAGGCGCCTGTAGAGGTCGAACGGAATGCCGGTCCCGCCCACACCGGGCTCCCATGTGTTGACTCCGCCGCGGACAGCGTTGCCGCCGAGCGAATCGCTTTTTTCCACCAGCAGCACTTCGCCACCGGAACGCGCGGCCGCCAGAGCAGCCGCGAATCCTCCGCTGCCTCCGCCCACGACCACCACGTCGAAGGCATGCCGTGTCGCTGATGTTTCAGGGGTGTCTGGCGATCCTGTTGCCATGGGAAGATTTTTCCGGTGCGGCGGCGGGGCGCGGGATGATGACCCGCCGGGCTGCGATGTTCACAGGGGAATGATTTCCTGCACCGTCGGCACTACGGTGAGGTCGAGGATTTCCAGGTGCGACGGTGCGCACACAATGTCGACAACGATTTTTCCCAACTCCGCCGGCCGGGTGCAGCGGGTGCGGATTTCCGGTGCCAGCGACGGATGTCCGGCAATGGCGGAAGCGTTGCCGAATTCCGTCGCACCCCAGGAAGGAGTCAGCGTGGTCACGCGGACACCGGCCTCGCGCAGCTCCGCATAAAGGCCTTTGCCCAGCCGTTCGACGCCGGCCTTGGCTGCAGAATACACCGACCAGCCTGGCCAGGAGTACCTCGCGCACACGCTGGAGATGTTGAGCATGACGCCACTTTTCTGGCGACGCATCACCGCCCCGACACGGCGACAACCGAAGAAGACCGACGTGAGGTTGAGCGTCAGCGTGCGGACGATCTCCTCGTCCGTCTGCCCGTCCACACAAGCGACCCGGCCGGCGGCGCCGGCGTTGTTGACCAGCACGTCGATCCGTCCGCCGGCGGCGAGCACGGTCGACACCACGCGATCCCGATCCTCCGGCCGTGTCACGTCGGCGACGATGGCCGTCGCCCCGATCCGGGCGGCGACCTGCCCGAGTTTCCCGGCGCTGCGGGCCGTGACAAAAACCGCAAAACCGGCCCGGCACAACGCCTCAGCGATGCCGGCTCCGTAACCGGCGGAGGCTCCAGTGACGATGGCCGTCGGCTTCGGACGCCCGGCAGGGAGCGGGTGCGCGGGATCATCGGGAGAGGAGTGCATGGATTGACAGAAAAACGATGTTCCGGGATTCCACGACCGGAGTTTTCCGTTAGGGTAACGGTCATGTCCGCCGCTGTCCCGCTTTCCGTCTCGTCCTCTCCTCCCGCACCGCCGTCTCTTCGCGACATCGCCCGGATAAGCGGGGTCTCCGAAATGACCGTCTCGCGAGCGTTGCGTTCACACCCCGAGGTTTCGGCGTCAACTCGCAAACGGGTAGTGGAAATCGCACGACGACTCGGTTATCAGGCTGATCCGCAGATCACCAGAATGATGGCTTACATGCGCGCGTCAAAAACCGGCCGGACCCGGGAAAATCTGGCGTTGCTCTGGCTCGACGCGCACCGGCGGGAAGTGGCGCGTAATCCTTTTCTGCAACGACTGCTTGCCGGGATCGGATCGCGCGCAGCCGCCCTGGGCTTCGGCCTCGAATCGTTTTATCCTGCCGAAGACGGGATCGGCATGGCGCGGCTGAGCGGGATCCTCGCCGCCCGAGGCATCCATGGCGTGATCATCTCTCCGCTGCTTCACCACACGGAATTCGGGATGACCCTGCGATGGGAACACTTTTCGACCGTGATCATCGGTCGCGGGCAGATCGGCCCCGCTCTCCATCGCGTCGCGCCGGACCACTGGCAAGGCATGACCTGCGCGATGAGAGAACTCCGGAGATCCGGTTACTCGCGCATCGGGCTGTGTGTCGGCGGCGGCAGTTTCCGCAGGCAGGATCATCTCTGGGAAGGCAGCTTCCTGATACACCATCCTCTCGGAATCCGTGAGGCGGCCCCGCTGATTCTGGCCGAACCGGATATCACTGTGGAACGGTTCGCCGCGTGGGCCAGAGAGCGACATCCCGAGGTGGTCCTGTTTCAGGGTGTGGAGCCTGAACGATTGCTGGCTGCCCTGCCCCTTCGGGTCTCCTCGAGGCCGGCCTGGGCCAGCCTCGACACACCTCCCGATGCCGCGGCGCGAGGAATCGCCGGGATCGACCAGCATTACGAAGTGACCGGCACCAATGCCGTCGATCTCGTCGCCGCCCATATCCTGCACAACGAGCGCGGACTTCCCGGCTCTCCCAAACTGGTCTTGTGCGAAGGCACGTGGCTACCCGGAAAGAGCGCGCCCCGACGTAAAAAACAGGCCGGACAGGCTTGCCCGGCAAACCGGCAAACGCCGCCGTAATACCTGTGTCCCGAAGGTTGTTGATTTTACACAAAGATCGCAAAGGTCGCGAAGGAGATAGCTGGCAATCCTTTGCGCTCTTTGCGGCCTTTGTGTAAAAATCCGGAAGCTTTGGGCCTTTGGTATAAGCAGTGGGGCGGGAAGCGGCCGGCTACTCGATCGCTTCCAGCTCGGACTGCGTCCAGGGTGTCTTGCGGTCGGCGGTGGCGGTGCGGACTTCCTTCACCTTTTCCGGCGTGACCGGGCCGGCGGTGTTGCCCCACTCCTGGCGGACGTAGGTCAGCACATAGGCGATGCGGTCGTCTTTCCAGTTGTAGCCACCGCCCGGACCGAAGGCCGGCATGTTCCCGTTGTAGGTCTCGCCATGCACCTTGAGTTCGCCGCTGAGGCCGTGCAGCAGGATGCGGATCACCCGCTCCTCGCTGCCCTGCGCCCACTCCGAACCGGCCAGCGGCGGATAGGTGCCCTTGATACCCTGCCCGGTCGCCTGGTGACAGGTCGCACAGGTCTGGAAAAGTTTTTTGCCCTGGGCGACCATCTGCTCGGGCGTCAGCTGCACGGGACCGGCCGAGGCTGCCGCCAGCTTCGGGTCGTAGCGTTCGTCGTAGACGAGCGGGTCGAAATCACCGCGATAGTGCACGAGGTAGATCGCGGAAATCAGGATCATCGCCGAGATAAACCCGAGCAGGAACAGGGGCATCGGGTGATAACCTTCGCTCGGTTCGCCATGCTCGCGGATCAGGATCGAGTGCACCTTCTGGATGCTCTCGTCGGTGACGGCGGCCTGTTCGAGCCGGGGATTGCTGGCCGGGGACGGATCGGAAGGCTGGCTCATTTCTGTTCCTCCTTCTGCTCCCCGGTTTGGGCGTCGGCCTTCACCTCGGCAGCCGGCGCGGCTTCGGCCGGCTTCGCTTCGCCTTCCTTCTTTTCCGGCGGCGGCGCGACATACACGCGGCGAGCCTCTTCGGGATAGGTGTACGGAGTGTCGTTCAGGCTCAGCAGGTAGTGCACGAGGTCCTCGGCGCGCTGGCTCGGGACGAGTTCGTAGCCGGGCTTGTCGATGCCATACTTGCGTTTTTCCTCGGGCGTGAAGAGGCGGTCGATCGCCTTGTCCGAGGGCTGGCCGACCACGGGGCGATAATCGAAAAGAAACGCGTACGGCTGCATGATCGAGCCGGGCGAGGTGAGCACGGGGTCGTACAGGTGCTTGTAGTGCCAGTCGATGCCGCCCTGGCCGGCATAGCGGGCGCCGACGTTGCGCAGGTCGGGGCCGGTGCGCATGGTGCCGAGGTAGACGCGTTGTTCCCGGATGTAGTCGCGGGCCACGCTCTGGCGCTCGCCCCAGTTGCGTTCGATGTCCACGCCGTAACCGGGACGGCGGACCTGCTGGGTGTGGCAGTAGACGCAGCCCATCTCCCGGTAAACATCCTTGCCGCGGGCGGCGGAGCCGGGGAGTTGTTGCGGCCAGGTCTTGCCTTCGTCCTCGCTGACGTAGGGCGTGAGTTTGCCGAAACTGATCTGGTTGGTCAGCACGATACCCGTCCAGGAAAAGGCGAGCGTGACGAAGATGCCGAGAAAGAGGATCGGTGCGCGATTCATCGGGCAGTCACCTCCATTTCAGAGCCGCTGGTAAAGAGGGTGGGCGCGGTGGAACCGGCCGGACGTTTGCGAAGGAGTATCCACACAAAGTTTACCGCGAAGGCGATGTGCCCGATCGTGATGAGGATGCCCGAGTAGGTGCGGAATTCCAGCCAGGGCAGCGTTACCTTCACGGTCTCGATAAAGGCCACCGGGTCTGTTCCCTCCTGCATGCCGAGGGACTCGGCGAGTTTCGGAGCGTTGGTCAGGATGCCTTGCAGGATGCCGCCCCAGGAGAGGCCGATGACGTAGGCGAGGATGCCGATGGCGGTCGCCCAGAAATGGATGCTGATCAGTTTCGCCGAGGGCCACTCCTTGAGGACGAGGCGGGGCATGATGTAGTAGATCGCCCCGAACATCACCATCGTGAAAAAGGCGTACATGCCCCAGTGCGCGTGGGCGATGGTGAACTGGGTGAAGTGCGTGATCTCGGCCCAGCTCCGCAGCGACATGGCCGAACCCTGGAGCGAGACGAGGGTGTAGTTGACCGCGCCGAAAACGATGAACCGCAGCGTGGGGCTGCTTTTCAGTTTCCCGAAGCTGCCGACCATCGTCATGTGGTGGTTGATACCGGTGACGATCACCGGGACGGTCATCATGAGCGAGGCGACGATGCCGCACGACTGCACCCACACCGGCACCGGGCCGCCGATCAGGTGGTGGACACCCGCCCAGTTGTAGAAGAGCGCGAGGGACCAGAAGCCGAGGATCGACAGGTAGTAACTGTGGATGGGCTTGCCGAGGACTTTCGGGAGAAAATAATACACGGACCCGAGGCCGATCGGCGTGAACCAGAGGCCGAGGACATTGTGGGCAAACCACCAGTTGACGAGACTCTGCACGGTGCCGCGCGCCGGCGAGAAAACGAGCATGATCTGCGCGATGGAGTAGAGCCACGGGAACCAGAAGAGCGCGGCGAGGATGTACCACTGCGAGACGTAGATGTGGCGCGACTTGCCGAAGCGGAAAGTGATGATGGCCCAGGCGCCGATCAGGGCGTAGGCGACAAAGAGGAGCGGCGTCGCGTAGGACGGCATTTCCAGCCACTCGATCGCGTTGGAATCGCCGCGCATGATGCCGATCACGCCGATGGTGACGCCGATGTTCCAGAATGCGCCCGCGATGAAGAGCAGGCCCGAGTGGCGGATCGTGGAACGCGAGAGCCGCGCCATCAGCCAGAAAGACACGGCGATGGCGGCATTGGTCGCCCAGCCGTAAATCACCGTGTTGAGGTGGACGGTGCGGGCGTGGCCGAACGAAAGCCACTCGATGTTGCCCAGAAAGTGCGGCTGGTGGAGCTTGATCGAGGCGATCAGCGCGTAGAGCGTGCCGACGAGGAGCCAGAGGACGGCCGAGCCGAGGAAAAAAATCGCGGGAGCGCGGGCGGAGGCGTCGATCTCGCTCAATTCGGCACGCACGGCGATGTCTTCGGCCGGCGTGGCGGGATTGAGGGAGGTGGTGAGGGCGGATGCGGACATTGCGGGCGGTTTTTGTGAACCACTAATGGACACTGATGAACACTAATAAAGTCAGGCGGCGGGTTGTTTTCTGTCGGCAGTGTTTTTGACGTTTTTGGTTTTCTTCTTTCCGGCCGGGAAAAAATCGGTCTGCACGCCGACGGGTTCCTTGTCGTCGAAAATCGACTCGGCGCCTTTTTCGAACTCGCGAAGCTGGCCGTTTTTCGAAGCCCAGTAAAGGGCGTACACGGCGGAAGCCAGGAGGAGCAGCGTGACCGGAAACGCGACTGCGTAAAAAAACCACTCCATCGTGCCGGTGCTCTCGCTCATTTCGCATTCTCCTTGCTGCCGCCGGCGACGAGGTCGCGGACGGTGAGGCGCATGGCTTCGTCGATCGGGATACGGACGATGCGTTTTTCCTGGTCGACCCAGCCGTAACTCGTGGCGGCGGCATGCTCCTTGGCGTGAAGCTCGGCAAGGGCGGCGGCGCGCTCCTCCGGCGTACGCGTGCCGTTGTCGATCGCGATGGGCGCGGGCTTTTGCGGCAGGTAGGCGATGAAGAGGATCAGCGCAAAGATCGCGAACCCGCCGATCACCGCGGCAAGCGTGATGAGGAAGGAGGAGGTTTTGGCAGGTTCGGCGGCAGGCGTGGCTGTGCTCATGGACGGATGGTTTTCAGATTAACCACAGAGACACAGAGAAAAGACCGCACAGAGAGGGTAGAGAAGCCCGCGGGTCGGGTTCTCTGTGGTTTGACCTCTGTGTCTTTGTGTCCCTGTGGTTCACCGGATCGGGTTTTGTTGAAGTAGTTAGTGATGCGTGAGGCATTCGCCGATGCGGGGGTCGCGGATCGGGATGAGCTTGGCGGTCGGGAAGCTGCGCAGGTAGGCCCACACGCAGACGCCGCCGATGCCGATCACCGAGGTGACGACCCAGATCAGGCCGTCGCCGATAAACGGATACGGATTGCCGCCCTCGATGCCCGCCGAGACGATCTTCTTCGAAGGAAGAATGTTGTAGATGACGTCGATCAGGAAGGCGAAGGCGATGAAGAAGCTCATGAACTTCATCCAGCCCTTGCAGATTTTGGCCGGGTAGCTGATGAGCGCGAAGAACGGGAAGAAGAAGTGGCCGAAGAGCAGGAACATGCCGACCCACTTCCACTGGTTGGGCGCGTTGTTCGAGGGATTCAGCTCGCGAATGTTGTACCAGAAAGTCTCCTCGGGCACGTTGGCGTTCCAGATCAGGAAATACTGCGAGAACGTCACGTAGGCCCAGAACACCGTGAAGGCGAACATGAGCTGGCCGATCGAGTGCAGGTGGTTGTCATTGAGAATGCCCTTGTAGTCGCCGCGCTGCCAGAGCCAGAGCATGATGATGACGCCGGCCGAAAGCGCCACGCGGACGCAGCCGGCGAAATACCAGACGCCGTACATCGTCGAGAACCAGTGGTAGTCGAGCGACTTCACCCAGAGGATGACGCAGAGGGTGAGTGTGATCGCGGCGAGCGGGAGGCCGAAGGCCGCCGTCTTGCGGTTGGTGAAGGTCCACTTGATGTCGCCATCGGCGTCCTGGGTGAAGGAGGCGCGGCGGAGGCGGGCGGAGAGCCACATCCAGATGAGGAACGAGGCGATGGTCGCGACCAGGAAAAACTGGGGACTGAGCAGACCCGATTTCTTGATCCAGAGAATATCGCTGCCGACCGTGCCGTGGCCGCCGACCTTGGAGAGGTCGTAGGCCGGGTCCATCCACTTCCAGATGAGTGACGGGTTGATGAATATCGTCACGACAAGCGGCACGAAAAGGAGCCCGAGCCACTTGAAGGCGGCAAGACCGTGTTCGTACTGGCGGCGGAGGACCGTCGACCAGCTCGCGTCGAAGATGTGATGGATCATCACGAGGAAGAGCATGCCGAGGGCGAGTCCGGTCCAGAAGGTGATGCCCACGAGGTAGGAAAACGCCACGGTCTTGGCGGTGGAAAATACGAGCCCGACGGCGGTAGCGATGAGCCCGGCGGCGCCGATGACGAGCGCCCGGGCGGCAGCGCCGGAGGCGGGCACGGGCATCGCGCCGGCGGGCGCCGCGGCATTGGCGGCGGGCGGCGGCGGGAGAGAGGAGGAGGCGGTGGCGACGTGAGTGCTCATTTACTTCAGTCCGAGTTCGGTGCGGTGGTTGGCGGGGACGTCGGCGGGCGTGGCGAACTGCGCGCGCTGGAGGGCGCGGACGTAGGCGATCACGGCCCAGCGGTCGTGGACGTCGAGCTTGTCGGCGTAGGAGAGCATGTTGCCCTTGCCGTGGATGATGGTGTTGTAGATTTCGCCCTCGGCCATGGTGCGGAGGCGGTCGTCGTGGTACGTGGGCGTGGCGCCCATGCCGTACTGCTTGGTGATGCCGTTGCCGTCGCCGAGCGCGCCGTGGCAGGGCGCGCAGTAGATGCCGTAGCGTTCCTGTCCGCGTTCGAGAAGCGCGGCGGTCACCGGCACTTCCGCCGGGAAGCCCTTCGCGAAGGAACCGTCGCTGCTCTTGCCCTCGTAATAGGCGGAATCGGCTCGCAGGAAATCGGCATTGGCCGGCTCGCCGGCGCTGCGTCCGTAGGCGACGGTGCCGGCGGGAGCCGGGCGATCGGCGCGGCGGTCGGCAAAAAATTGCGACTCGGCCTGCGGCTTGTATTTCGCCTGGTGATCCATGTCGGAAAAGATCTCGATGGGCGGATGCGTGAAAAGCGACCCGCGGAAACCGAGGACGGAAACCGCAAGGACGATCAGGAAAAAGGTGGCCAGGTAAACGTAGCGCATGGTGGCGGTTGAATCAGGCTTCCAGCTCGGCGATGTCGCGGCCGCCGGCCTGTTCGAGCAGGGCGCGGGTGCGGGCCGCATCGAATTTCGGGTCGCGTGATTCGATCACGATATGGAATTTGTCGTCCATGCCCGTGATGCTGCGGTCGCTCTTGAGGACGGGATGGTAGTGCATGGGCAGGCGGTTGAGGATGAACATGCCGGCGATGGTGGCGAAGGCCGTGAAGAGAATCGTCAGCTCGTAGCTCACGGGAAAGGCGAACATCGGTGAAAAAAGCGGCTTGCCGCCGACGATGAGCGGGTAGTCCCAGGCGTTCATCGCCCAGATCATGCTCATGCCGGTCGAAAAACCGATGATGCCGCCGGTGATCGAAAAACGCGGCACGCGGGAGCGTTTCAGGCCCATCGCGCCATCGAGTCCGTGGATCGGAAAGGGCGTGACGCAGTCCCAGTGTTGATAGCCGGCATCGCGCACTTTTTCCGCCGCGTGGTAAATATCCGGCGCGGTGTCGAAGGTGGCGATGAGACCGTAAGTTTGAGCTGACATGGTCGGGAGTCGTTAAGTCGTCGAGGGAGGATGGATCAGTGCTTGTGGTCGTGTCCGCCGTGGACGTCGGCCTGCGGCATGACGGCCTTGATTTCGGCCATCGGCATGATGGGCAGGAACCGGATGAAGAGCAGGAACAGCACGCTGAACACGCCGAACGTGCCGAAGAAGGTGAACACCTCCACGATCGACGGGCTGTAGTAGCCCCAGCTCGACGGCAGGAAATCGCGGGCGAGCGAGGTGACGATGATCACGAAACGCTCGAACCACATGCCGACGTTGACGAAGATCGAGAGCACCCAGACGAGCGCGGTGTTTTCCCGGATTTTCCTGAACCAGAAGAACTGGGGCGTGATGACGTTGCACGTGATCATGATCCAGTAGGCCCAGGCGTAGTGGCCGAACGCGCGGTTGATGAAGGCGAAGCCTTCGTACGGGTTGGCGCCGTACCACGCGATGAAGAACTCCATGCCGTAGGCGTAGCCGACGATGGTGCCGGTCGCCAGGGTGATCTTGCACATGCAGTCGATGTGATACTGCGTGATCAGGTCCTGGAGCTTGAAGATCGAGCGCAGCGGCAGCATGAGCGTGAGCACCATGCCGAAGCCCGAGAAGATGGCGCCGGCCACGAAGTACGGCGGGAAGATCGTGGTGTGCCAGCCGGGGATGAGCGACACCGCGAAGTCGAACGACACGATGGTGTGCACGGACAACACGAGCGGCGTGGAGACGCCGGCGAGGATCAGGTACGCCATTTCGTAGTTGCTCCAGTGGCGGTTGCTGCCGCGCCAGCCCATCGCGAACAGGCCGTAGAGCGTGGCCTTGAGGCGGTTGCCGGCGGCGAAAAAGCGGTCGCGCAGGACGGCGAGATCGGGGACCAGGCCGACGTACCAGAAGAGCACGGACACCGTCGCGTAGGTGGAAACGGCAAACACGTCCCACTCCAGCGGCGAGCGAAAGTTGGGCCAGATGCCGTTGGAGTTGGGCACCGGGAAGAGGAAACCCGGCCAGACGGCGTACCAGACGCGGCCGACGTGGAAGACCGGGAAGATGCCGGCGCAGACGACGGCGAAGATCGTCATGGCCTCGGCGGCGCGGTTGATCGACGTGCGCCATTTCTGGCGCAGCAGGCACAGAATCGCGGAGATGAGCGTACCGGCGTGGCCGATACCGATCCAGAACACGAAGTTGACGATGTCCCAGGCCCAGTTGACCGGATTGGCGTGACCCCAGACGCCGACGCCCGTCGAGACGAGGTAGGCGATGCCGGCGACCGTGAACGAGGCGACGCAGCACGCGAGGGCGAAGCAGACCCACCACCAGGTGGGCGTCTTCGACTCGATGATGCCGCAGATCTTCTCCGTCACCCAGTTGAAGCTGCGCTTGTTTTCGACGAGCGTGGCGCGCGGCAGGTGCGCGGGTTTGACCTCGTCAAGGATGGCCGGGCGAGGGATGGCGGCGGTGGATGTGTCAGCGTGAGCCATTAGCTAAGTCCTCCGAAAATCGTCTTCCGGGCGGTGTCGGGGAGCGAGGTGTGTCCGTCGTGGCTTTCGGCGGCGGGAGCGGCCTCGTGGCCGTGACCTTCGCCACCGGATTCGTGGTGCGGGTGATTCTTGGCGTCGTATTCCGTGCGGCTGAAGGGCAGCGCGGCGTAGTCGGGCATGTCCGGGTTCGGGTTGCGCAGCTTGCCGAGGTAGGTCGTGCGCGGGCGGATGTTGAGGTAGCCGAGGAGGGCGTAATCCTGTTCGCGTGCTTTCGCCCTGGATACGGCGCTCTCCGGGTCGCGGAGGTTGCCGAAGGTGACGCCGTCCACCGGACACACCTGCTGGCAGGCGGTCTTGATGGTGCCGTCGGGGATGAGCACGTCGCCCGAGGCGCCGGCCTTCCGCTTCTGCGCGATCCTGGCCTGCTGGATGCGCTGCACACAGTAGGTGCACTTTTCCATGACGCCGCGCATGCGCACGGTGACATCCGGGTTTTTCACCATCTTGACGAGCTCGGGCATCTGCTTCTGCTCGCCGAGCGGGCCCATGTAGAGCGAGTCGGTCGAGCGCTTGTTCCAGTCGAAGAAGTTGAAACGGCGCACCTTGTACGGGCAGTTGTTGGCGCAGTAACGGGTGCCGATACAGCGATTGTAAGCCATCGTGTTGAGGCCTTCCTCGTCGTGCACGGTGGCGTTGACGGGGCACACGGTCTCGCAGGGAGCGAGTTCGCAGTGCTGGCAGCTCACGGGCATGAGGCTGACCTGCGGATCTTCGGGGATCTCGCGGTTGCCCTCGCCCCCGAAGGCGGCGCCGTCGGCGCGTCCGTCGGAGTAATAGCGGTCGAGGCGAATCCAGTGCATCTCGCGGCCGCGCAGGACCTGATCCTTGCCGACGACGGGGATGTTGTTTTCCGCCTGGCAGGCCACCACGCAGGCGTTGCAGCCGATGCAGGTGTTGAGGTCGATCGACATGCCCCACTGATGGAGACCGTCAAACTCGGGCGTCTTGTAGAGCGAGTTGCCGCGCGGGATGGCGGTGACGGTTTCCTGGAGCGGTGTGTTCTTGTCGGGGCCGAGGTTGGCGGGAGCGTGCGACTCCATGCCCATTTCGTTGACCCAGCCGAGGTCGGTCTTGCCGTCTTCCTCGTAGTTGGTTTCGCGAACGATGTCGCGACCTTCCATCGACCAGTGCTCCTGGGTGTTGGCGAGCAGGTAGTGTTCGCCGGTGATCTCGATCTTCGCGCCGGTCGCGATGTGCGGGGCGGCGGCGGTGCGGAGCGGGTAAAAATTGTGTCCGGTCCCCTTCCCTACCCGGCCGGAAACGGTGCGGCCGTAACCGAGCGGGAGGACGATCGTGAAATTGGAGAGGCCGGGCTGGATGTGAACGGGGCCGGTGACCGTGCGGCCGCCGAGCGTGACTTTCGCGATGTGGGCCTTTTCCTTGCCGATGAAGAACTCGGCTTCCTCCTTGCGCACCACCTGGGGGAACGGATGCGAACCGCCGGGCTCGATGCCGAGTTTGCGGCCGAGGTACGGCGAGACGAGGATGGCGTTGTCCCAGGCGATCTTGGTGATCGGATCGGGGCATTCCTGGAGCCAGCCGTTGTTGGCGAAACGGCCGTCGTCCACCTTGTGGTCGGTGACGAAACGGACTTCGAGATTGTCTTCGGAGAGCGCGGGCGGGCGAAGCGCAAGCGAGGCGGCGCCGGTGAAGAGCGGGGCGAGACCGGAGGCGTCGAACCTGACGTCGGCTTTCGCGTACTCGCTGCCCTCGAGCAGGCCGTCGTGAAGGAATTTGCGGAAAATCTGCGCAGCCTCCCGGGCGTCGGAGTCGGTTTCCTTCGCGTCCTTCGCGGGGAGCTTGCCGCCGGCGAGCGGGATGACCGTTTCGTAAACGAGGGTGTAGGGATCGGTCTTCCCGAGGCCGGCGATGCGGGCGAGGATTTCGTTCTCCGTGATGCCGTCGAAGAGCGGCAGGATCATCGGCTGCACGGGCACGAGGGTGCCGTCGGCCGTGCGGGCGTCGCCCCACGATTCGAGGAAGTGGGTGGCGCCGATGTGGGCGCTGTTGGCCGGCGCGGCCTCGAACGCGGCGAGCGAGGTCTCGTCCACGTAATAACCGTGGCGGACGATCTGCGGCACTTTTTTGAGCAGCGCGGCAAAATCGAGCTCGGCGGGCGCATCGTAGGCGGGATTGCCGCCGAGGAGGACGAGCGTCCTGACGGAGCCGGCGTCGATGGCTTTCGCGAGCTGGCTGATCGTGGCGGGCTTCGCGTCGGCGGCGGGCTGCTGCACCGTGAGAAGCTCGACGGGCTTGCCGGCGCCGATGTTGCCGAGCGCGGCGTTGATCGCGAAGGCGATGGCGTGGACCTGCGCGGGCTGGTGCGCGCCGGCGATGACGATGCTCTCGCCGCGATGTTTCCTGAGGTCGTCGGCGCAGGCCTTGAGCCACTGGTCCTTGTTCCTGAAATCGAGGCCTTCGGCGAGGCGGGCAAAGGTGTCGTCGCCGGTGATCTCGACCGCGAGCGCCGCGATGAAGGCGAGCATGTGGCTGCTGGCGAGGCGCAGGCGGTGATCGGCCATCGAGCCGACGAGCGTGAACGTGCTTTCGACCGCGTAGAGGCGGTTCATCGGATCGTCGCGCTTGATGACCTTGCGGCCTTTGGAAAACTCGCGGGTGTAGTAGAGCGAGCCGGCCTCGGAATGGAAAAAGTCGGCGTCGATGGAGACGATGCGTTTGGCCTGCGCGAACCGGTAAACCGGTTTCACGTCGTCGCGTCCGAAGGCGCCCTTCGCGGCGGCGGCGGGCGGCTCGTCCTGGATGGCTTCGTACTCGGCCCAGGTGGCGGCGGGGAATTTTTCACGAAGCGCGGCGACGAGGCGGGCGCGGGTCGGCGAGGAGGATTCGCCGGCGAGGAAGGCGAGACCGGCGCCCTGGTCGGCGGCGGCGTCCTTGCCGATCTTCGTCAGCAGGTCCTGCACGGCGGCGGGCGTGACGGCGGCGCGGTTGATCACGTGCGTGGTGGCGCGGTCGGGATCGTAGAGATCGAGAATGGTGGCCTGGGCGAGGAGCGAGGTGCCGCCGCCGTAGGGCTTGTAGGTGGGGTTGCCTTCGAGCTTGGTCGGGCGGCCCTGGTGGGTCTCGGCGAGGAGCGGGATGGCGCCGCGGCGCAGCGGGAACGCGGTGGCGTAGTAGAGCGGCAGGCCGGGGATGATGTCCTCGACGGATTTGCCGTACGGGAGGATGTGTTTTTCCGGGCGGCGGCAGCCGGCGAGACCGAGTCCGCCGAGGGCAAAGCCGGCGGCCATGAGCTTGAAGAACTGGCGGCGGTCAACGCCGGCAAGCGTGGAGGCTCCTTCCGGAAACTCGCGTTCGAGCTGGTTTTTGAATCCGGGCGTGGCGGCGAGCTCGTCGAGGCTGCGCCAGTACTGGCGGCCGGAAGTGTTTTTCTCGGGATG
Organism: Opitutaceae bacterium TAV5; assembly: GCA_000242935.3. Taxonomy (NCBI): domain Bacteria; kingdom Pseudomonadati; phylum Verrucomicrobiota; class Opitutia; order Opitutales; family Opitutaceae; species Opitutaceae bacterium TAV5. The sequence goes on along the minus strand of CP007053.1, from coordinate 5,308,828 downwards.
TTGAAATTGGCGTTTCATTCGGCGGTTCGGCGGCGGGTGGCAGCGTGGTCGTTTGGCGTCGTTGCGCGGTGTTCAGCGGTGGCAGCCGGAGCAGCTTTGTGGCGGTTTCACATTCCAGTCGTGGACGAATTTCTGGCCTTCCTTGACACGGACTTCGTCACCGCCCGGGTGTTGCCAGCCGAGCCGGGTGACGAGTTTCGGATCGCGCAGGTGGTCGCCCGGGTTGCGATGGCAATCGAGGCACCAGCTCATCGAGAGCGGCTTTTCCTGGTGGACCACTTCCATCTGGTCGATGCGGCCGTGGCACTCCACGCAGGAGACGCCGCGGGCCACGTGCACGGAGTGGTTGAAATAAACGTAGTCGGGCAACGCGTGGATCTTGACCCAGGGCACGGGCTGGCCGGATTCGTAGCTGTCGCGCACGGGCTGGAGCAGCGGGCTGTCGGTGCGCACCTGGTTGTGGCAGTTCATGCACGTCTGCGACGTCGGGACGGTGGAGGTCGGGCCCTTGTCGACGCCGACGTGGCAGTACCGGCAATCGATCCCGAGCTGGCCGGCGTGCAGCGCGTGGCTGAACGGCACCGGCTGGGTGGGCGCGTATCCGACATTGGCGTACTTCGGCGTGGCGTAGTAGGTGATCGCCGCCGTGGCGATGCCGCCGAGGACGAACAGATAAATGATGATCTGGAGCGGCAGCCGGTTGGCTGACTTCGGAAAGAGATAGGACATGGCCGGGCGAGTTCCCTTGTTAACGACCACGTTGCTCATTCCGTGCCAGCCGTGCGCGCGACAGATCGCGGTTCGGGCCGGAGGGAGATCGGGAGAGCTTTGCCGCTGGCAGCCGGTGAGGCTGCCGCGGTGGCGGCGGACGAAACGGGTTTCGCAAGCAGGCGGGGCACCAGGCCGATGGCGGCCGAGATGCCCAGGAGCTTGGCGAAAAAGGTCTTTCGCGAGTGTGGATGGCTCACTGGTCTTTGGTCAGGTTAAAGTCGGGAGAGGAACGAATGCGGGGCCTGGTCCAAAGTAAACCAAATTTTCCAGGCGCTAGAAGCTACGCTACACTATAAGACAAATTATGCGTAGCCCGCTGCTTTTCTAATCGGTTTACGAGGGAGCGGCGTGGCGGACTGAGCAAAACCGGAAGCAAGAAATGCGCAACTCGCAGCTTCTTCTCCAGGCCTTCGCGAGCCCCGGAAGCGAAAGATATGATGCGGGCTGATAAGATCGCGACACAGGATGAGTCCGAAGCCGGGGCAAGGAATTGCGGCGGGACGGGCGGCGGGTTTACCGGCTCTGGAGGCTGAAGCGGTTGAGCCCGGCCTTGCGGCAGGCGTCCATGACGAAAGCCAGCGTCTTGAGCGGCGTGGTCTCGTCGGCGCGGATGAGCACCGGGATGTCCTTGCTCGCCTGTCGCGCCTGGTCGAGCTGCGCGGCGAGTTCCTCGCGGGAGACGGCCAGCCCGTTGAACGAGAGTTCCCCGTCGGGCGTGATGCCGATCGTGATGTTGCCCTGGAAGGCGTTTTTGCCCGCCGTCTCCACCCGCGGCAGGGTGATGTTGAGCGTGGCTGCGCTGCGAAACTGCATCGTCACAAACGCGAAGAACACCAGCATCACGAGCACGTCGATCAGCGGCACGAGATTGAGCTCGGGCCGGCGGCGGCGGGCGCGGGGGCGAAGGGAAAGTCCGGCGGACATCGGTGTTGCCTGGGTGTGGTTGCGTCGTCGTTGCCGCGGTTATCCGTTGACTCCGGCAACGGTCCGGCCGCCTGCTCCGGTCGCGGTCTTCGCTGTCTGTGCGGCGTTTGCCAGCACGCGTTCGAGCAGCACGTCGAGCTGCGCGGCAAACGTGTCCACCCGCCGCTGGAAGACTCCGCTCCCGATCAGGGCCGGCACCGCGATCACCAGGCCGAGCACCGTCGCCGAAAGCGCCAGCGAGACGCCGCTGGTGAACTTCACCGGGTCCGGCAGTCCGGTGTCGCCCGAGATGCTGGAAAACACGCGGATCAGCGACCACACCGTGCCGGTCAGCCCGAGCAGCGGCGCGCCGGCATAGATCACATCGAGATACGGCAACCCGCGCTCCATCCGGGAAACCTCCAGCCGCGCGAATGCCTTGACCGCGTCGGGGTCCTCCGGGTGTTCCTCGGCAAACGCGATGATCCGCGCCAGCACCGAATGCTCGCCTCCCGAGACCGGCCTGCCCGCCACGACCGACTCGACCAGATCGTCCGGCAGCACCGCCGCGCGCCGCAGGGCGAACCCCCGTTCGCAAAGGATGAACACCAGAACGAGGGAACACAGCCCGAGCGGGTAAACGAGCAGATCCGCTCCCCTGATGATATCGATGATTGCCAAAAACATGGTGGAAAAATGGATGCTGCGGCCTGCACGCCGTCGACCGGTCCGGTTGACGAAGTGCCGCGAGGCAGGTTTCACAGCAGGTTCCATTTGCCGCAGTCCGTCAAGATGCGCGCGGCTTTCCCGGAGATTCGCGCCCGGCGGATGCGCACGACTCCGCGAGCAGCGGCAATCTTTCCGGACATTGCCGGAAAAACGGGAATCCACGTTGAAGCCGCGCATCCGGTTGTTTGACTGGTCGACCATGAAATCGTGTTTCCGTCTCGTCGTTCCTGTTATCGTGGCTCTGGCCGTTTCCCTGCTTGCGGGTTGCGGCACGCCTCCGGCAGTCGCCGGGCTCGGAGCCGAGCTCGCCGGAGTCAAGCCCGCCAGCGGTACGAACGGCTTTGTCGCCACGATCCGTTACATCAACGGCGGCACCCGTCCTGTCGCGTTGCAATCCGCCCGGCATGACCTCGTCATCGGCGGCCGTTCCGCAGGCGAGGTTGTCCTCACGGCTCCGCTCGGGCTTCCGCCGCTCTCGTCGACCGACCGCGACATCGCGATTGCCGGGTCCGGCAATGCTATCACCCGCGCGCTGCTCGCCGAAGCCGCCCGCACACCGGGCGCCACCTGGGTGCTTTCCAGCACACTCATCGTGGATAACGGTGGCGATCGCATCACGCTGAAATCCCGCACCAGCGGAAAGCTGTCCGGCGAGTAGAGCGGGAAACCGCAAGCGACCGAGCGCGCTATTGACATGCGAGACCGAATGAGGGCTATTGCCGTCCTTGCAGCATCGGGGTGTAGCTTAGCCTGGTAGAGCGCCTGCTTTGGGAGCAGGAGGTCGAGAGTTCGAATCTCTCCGCCCCGACCATCCTTCCGGAGTGGAGTAACTCCGGAGGAGGAGTTATTAAAATCCTCCACAACCTGCCGGTATATAGGGAGTAATCAAACTTCCCGTTTTAACTATCCCGGCGAGAGTCCGGAGCGGACGACGGCGTTGGCCACGCCCGTCTCGTCCTCCAGCGAGACAAACACAATCCCTTTGGCCGTGCCGGGACGCTGGCGGCGTCCGGTGGGTTGGCCAAAAAAACCGCCAAAGCCGTCCGCCTTTCTCAGCCCTCCGCCTCCGGCTGCCACGGGATGCGCACCATGATTTCCGTGCCGCCGCGCGGGCCGGACCGGACCTTGAGAATACCGCCCACATAATTCGCCCGCTCTTTCATGCCGATCAATCCCAGGCAAACCTCGCAGTTTCGTCCGGTCGGTTGAACTTCCGGGTCGAAGCCGACCCCGTCATCCCGGATCGCCAGCTCGACGGAAGCGCCCCGCCGTCTCAGGCCCACCGAGACGTGGCGGGCCCGCGCGTGCCGTTCCACGTTTTTCAATGCTTCCTGGAGAATGCGGTAGAGCACCAGCTCGCTGGCGGCGGGCAGCCGTGCGGTCAATTCCACGCAGGCCAGCTTGACGGGCACGCCCGTCCGCTCCGCGAAGCCCCGGCTGGTGTCGCTCACGACAGCGGCCAATCCCAGGTGCTCCAGGACGCTGGGTCGCAGATCGCGCGAGATGCTCTCCACTTCCCCGGCGGCCTCGCCGAGCAGTTCGCGAAGTTTTACCGCCTCTTTCTTCGCGGGCCCGTCATGCGTCGAAAGTGTTTCCGCCAGCGTCTGGCTGCGAATGAGGACGGCGCAGAGCAACTGGGTGATGTTGTCATGCAATTCCAGCGCCACGCGCCCGCGCTCGGCCTCCTGCGCCTGGACCACACGGTGGGTCAGGGCCCGCAGCAGTTCCTCGGTCCGCCGGGCCTCCGTCATATCCGTCACCACCATCCCGATGGCCGCGTGGCCGGCATCATTCCCTTCCAGCGGACGAATCGAGATCTGCACCGGCGTTTTCGCGTCGTCGCCGGCCTTCAGGGACACCTGCGCCTTGCTGCCCGCTTCGCCGGGCCGCTTGAGGAGCGGCCGGAGCACCGCCCGGTCCCGGGCGGAGAGAAAGCGGTGGAAGGAACCGCCCGTCACCTGCTCCAGCGGGAGCCGGACCATTCGGGCAAAGCACTGGTTGGCGTAGAGGATCACCTCGCCCGTCGTCAGCGTCAGCGCCCCTTCGTTCATGGATTCGATGAGCACACGGTAGGCGTGCCCGGCGCCTTCGAGAGTGAACACCTGGTCGCCTTGTTTGCCCGAGACCACCAGCGCATCCACTTCACCGGTACGGATGGCGCGGAGTGTGTCCTCCGCCTCGGCCAGGCGGGCGCGAAGTTCAGCGAGTTCGCCGGGCGGTCCGGCGCGGGCGGAGGATTGCACCCGGGCGTTTTTCAACGGGACGTTTTCCTCCTGGTATCCAGCTCCAGCCCGACAAACAGGCCGGTGGTGTTCGCCAGGCTGCCGATGAGCCGGCGCACCGGCGGCGGGAATTCACGCACGAGCGTCGGGGTCGCGACGATCTGGCCGTCGCGCGCCAGGATGGGCTGCTGATAGACGTCGATCACTTCCAGTTCGAAGTTCCCCTTGAATTCGGCCTTGCACAGTTGACGGGCGCGCAGGACGGCCCGGCGGGACCGGTCGGTGGCTCCGGCCACATACAGGCGCAGCCGGTATTTGCCCGGGCGCGGAGTGGCCAGGACCTTTTCAAAGGCTTGGGTTGTCCGGCTGATCCTGGCTTTTTTCATGGGTGTTCGCCTCGATCAATCGCCGGGGAGCAGGTCCAGTCCGACGAGCACCCGCTCGGTGTCGGACAGGTCGCCGATGATTTTTCTCACGGGCTGCGGCAGTTTTCTCACCAGCGTGGGGATGGCCAGGATCTGGTCGCCTCTGGAGAGCCCGGGCTGCTTCAACAGATCGATCACCTCGATGCTGTAGCGCCCGTTGAGGTGACATTCGCAAATCTTCTTTAAATTCGCGAAGGCCGTCAGCGATTTGGGGGTCTGGCCGGCCACGTAGAGGCGTAGCTGCCAGTGCCCGTGCACCCGTACGGGGGGATCGGAGCCGCGTCGTTTCACCGTGGATGTCTTCATCGTTTTCCCTTCGCCGGTCCGGCTTTGCCCCGCGCGCCGGCCACCACCGGGGCATCGGCCTGGCGCAGGCGACCCGGCCCGGTCCGCCCGGTGGTGAGCAGAAGCGTCTGCATCGCGACCTGCTCGTCCACGCGCCGCAGTTCCTCCGCACCGGCTTCATGCTCGGAACGCAGCCCGGCGATCTGCTGTTCGAGCGCCGCGCGTTTGCGCTCCAGTTCGCGCTTGCGGCGCGCGGATTCCTGCAAGGCGGCGAGCGACTCGGCTTTCTCGCGGGCGGTTTGCGCCGCGCGGGCCGAGCCGGTCAGCACGCCGCCGGGCCCGATATAGGCGTCAACGAGATCGACGCCCCGGCTGGAAATGAGGAACTCGCGGACCTGGTTCGAGTGCGCCATGCCGCGCGCCTTGAGCACGTAGAGCACGCGGTTGCGTTCGCCATTGCCCTCCAGTTCCTGCAACAACAGCCAGGAGTCGATGAGCGAAGACATCGCGACCTCGCTTTGTTGCAGCGCGCGCCCGCCGTGGGTCAGGCTCGTGAAAAGCGAGGTGATCTGTCCCCCCTTCAGATAATCGATCAGTCGCGTCACCATCCCCTTCGTCTCGGAGTCGGTGCCCGCCGCCAGCAGGCTGGTGATGGGGTCCACGATGACGACGTCGGGCTTGAACGTCGCGATCTCCCTGAACATCGTGGCCAGGTGCATTTCCAGGCCGTAGAGCGTGGGCCGCGCCGCGTGAAACCGCAGCAGCCCGCTCCGCATCAGCGGCTCCAGCCGCAACCCGATCGAGGCCATGTTGCGGGAAATCTGGTTCGGTGATTCCTCGAAGGAGAAAAAGAGCACCCGCTCCCCGCGCCGGGCGGCGGCCTGGGCGAAGCAGGCGGCGACGCTGGTCTTGCCGGTGCCCGGCGTGCCCGTGAGCAGGATGCTGCTGCCGCGGAAAAAACCCCGCTTGCCCAGCATCGCGTCGAGACGCGGGATGCCCGTGGAAATCCGCCCGCTCGACACCCGGTGGTTCAGCCCCAGCGACGTGATGGGCAGCACGCTGAGCCCGTCCTCGCCGATGAGGAAGGGAAACTCGTTGGTGCCGTGCAGCGCGCCGCGATACTTCACCACCCGCAGATGCCGCGTGGCGATCTGGTCGTTGACCCGGTGATCGAGCAGGATGACGCAGTCGGACACATATTCCTCCAGCCCGTGGCGCGTCAGTTGTTCGCGACCGCGCTCGGCCGTGATGACGGCCGTCACGCCCTTGTCCTTGAGCCAGCGGAAAAGCCGGCGCAGCTCGGCGCGCAGGATGGCCTCGTTGGGCAGGCCGGCGAACAACGCCTCAAGCGTGTCCAGCACCACGCGCCTGGCCCCGATGGAATCGATCGCGAGGTTCAGGCGGATGAACAATCCCTCCAGGTCATACTCCCCTGTCTCATGGATTTCGCTGCGCTCGACATGGACGTGTTCGAGCAGGATTTTTTTCCGCCGCACCAGACCCGCGAGATCAAAGCCGAGCGACGCGACGTTGGCGCTCAACTCCGCCTCTGTCTCCTCGAAACACATGAACACGCCCGGCTCCCCGAACTCCATGGCGCCGCGCACGAGGAATTCCGTCGCGAACAGCGTCTTGCCGCAGCCCGCGCCGCCGCAAATCAACGTGGGCCGCCCGCGCGGCAATCCCCCTCCCGTGATTTCGTCGAGACCGTGGATGCCGGTCGGACATTTGGGCAGGCTCGCGTTCGGCGCGACGGACTTGGAGCCGTTTTTTTTCATGGTGAATGTCGAGTGTCCGGAGGGAAGCGACGTCCGGATGATTCGCACCGGCGGGGGCGCATCATCGGAACGCGCATCCGATGGACAACCATTGAACACTCACCTTCCCCGGAGTTCCATGGGGTATAACCCGCACTGCATCCCGGGCGCTGTCTTCAAAATGAAAGGGCGACGTTGTGGTCTCCTCTTCCGGTCCCGGTGCTTCCTCACTGCCCTCTGTGTGCAATTCCAGCCGGGCTCCGGTCGCGCTTTGGCACCGCGACGGGCTACACCGCCTGGCCCGCCATCGCGCCGGCGGGGGAGCCGGGAAATCCAGCAAGGGTGGAAACCCGATCTCGTCGGGAACTGGCGTCACGGCATCGCCAAAGCCGATATCGATCCGGATCGGGATGCGCACATCAGCGAGACGCGCCTGTAGTGTAGTTCTGATACACGGACAATTTGCCTCTTCCCGAACCGGAGTCGCGCTTGCGGTGTCCGCACGAAACCCGAGAAGATCGACATCGCGGGTCGACCCTGGAAGGGAGTCATTCCACACGACAAACAGCACGGCGCTCTCCCCAAAAGGCGCAGAAAGAAGAGTGTCATGATTTTGGCCATTATGAGGTTTGTGCCGGATCGTTCCCGCGCGAGCTCGGAATCCGGTACGCGGCGTCAGTAGGCCGTGTGCGGAGGCGACACCACCTGCCGCAGGGTCCGCCAAAGGATGCCCAGATCGAGGCCGAACGACCAGTGCGCCACGTAAAGCGCGTCGTAGCGCACGCGGTTCGTGAGGTCGCTCGACGCGACGATTTCCCCCCGGAAGCCCTTGCACTGCGCCAGACCGGTGATGCCGGGTTTCACGAAGTGCCGCCTGAAATAAGCATGCTCGATCCGGGCGAACTGCTCGTCGTGTTCCAGCAGGTGCGGCCGCGGCCCGCTCACGCTCATCGAACCCAGGATCACGTTCAAAAACTGCGGAATCTCGTCCAGACTGCTGCGTCGCAGGAACCGGCCGAACGGAAACACCCGCGCATCCCCGGCCATCGCCTGCCGCGCGCACGACGCCGCCCCGTGCACGTGCATCGTGCGGAACTTGTAGATGTGAAACCGCTCCCCGTTCAACCCGGAGCGGACCTGCCCATGAAACACCGGCCCCGGCGCCTGCGCGCGCTGCGCGAGCCAGACCACCAACGCCAGCGGCGGCAAAACGAACACCACCGCCGGCAGCGCCACCGCGATGTCGAGCGTGCGCTTGAGGAGGCGGTTGCAGGGATTGTCCAGCGGTTCGGACGTCGAGGCCGCGAACGCGTAGTGCCCGCTGTGCTCGATCTCCTCCGGGCTGCCACCGAAGACCGATTGCATGTTCATGAAAAAGCGCACGCGGCAGCGCATCTTTTCGACCGAGCGAACGAGGTCCGCGATCCCCTCCCGGGAAAAATCGGTTCGCGCGAAGACCACCTGATCGATCCCGTGCCCGGCGATGATCGCCGGCAGCACCGACAGGGAGCCGAGCCGCCTCGGGTCGTTTCCGTCTCCCGTCCCGTCCGGCGTCACATAGCCGACCGCGTCGATGCCGAGGTGGCCGCGCGACGCCAGCCAGGCCTGAAGCAGCCGCGCCTCCCCGGGCGAGGCCACGATCACCGTGCGCAGCCGCTGCCGCCGGAAAAAGAAAGCGGCGAGCACCCGCGCCAGAAAAAAGTTCGCAACGAACAGCACCGCTCCCGATACGCACAGGAACCCCGCCAGAAAGGCGCGGGAGATGCCCACATCCTTCATCACGAAAGCGAGCGCGAACAGGACAACCATGAGCCGGCCGGATTGCCGGGCCGTGAGCCGCAGCGCCCCGGGCCCGCTCAGCGCGCCCAGCCGGTCGCCGACGCCGTGCAGCCCATGATGTATCCACAGCATCGCGACGATCACGCCTGCGAGATAGAGGCTCCAGTTGACATCCTGGTGGAACCGGATCCACCCCCGGTTCTCCACCAGCGCGAGCGAGCCGAGGAAGGTCGAGGCGACCAGCACGAGCAGAAGGATTCCGTGAAGGACGACCAGTCCGTCCTGTCGATGTTTGAGCATGATGTGTGTTCTCCGTGAGAGGTGCAGCGAGATTACGCGAAAGCGGCCCGGCCCGTAATCGGGCGGTCGCTGCCCCGGACCGGCGAACTCCCTCCGCCGGCCGTCGGGGAAACCCTGATCGTGGGTGCCTGCGGGGGTTGTCGCTTGCCATCCTCCACGCCGGGGCGGATGCGTGCTCGTGCCAACCGCCATGCTCGCCGCGCAGTCCATTCCATTGTCCCTTGCCTGTCCGGCCCCGGCGTGCTCGCCGGCGGACGTGCTGCGCCCCCTGCTGGACGCGTGCGGCCTCGGCTGGTTTTGCCTGCGCGGCGAAGGCCGCCGCGAACACCTCGCCGCCCTCAACCTCGCGCGCCGCTCCGGGATCGAGGCGTTCGCCCCCCGCATCCGGGTCCGCCGCGAGTGCCGGACGGGCGGCGTGGCCATGACCACCGAGGCGCTTTTTCCCGGATACCTGTTCGCCCGTTTTCATTATCCCGAGCAGGTGCGCCGCGTGGTGAGCACCACCGGCGTCGTCGGCGTCGTCGCCTTCGGCGGTCCGCCGCCCCGGCTGGCCGAAGCCACCATCGACCACCTGCGCCGGCACGCGGAGCCGGACGCCTGCACACCGCTCGCGCCGGTCTTCGAGGAAGGCGACTGGGTCCGCGTGGCGGCCGGCTGTTTCCGCGGGACAGAGGGCCGCGTCCGCGAGCTGGACCCCGGACGCGACCGCGTCTGCGTGCTCCTCAGTCTCCTCGGTCACGAGGTCGAGATCAGTCTTCCCGCCGGGCAGTTGATAGGCCAGGCGGACCACGTGCCCGCCGCGCTTCGCCCACCGGACGCCTCCGCGGCTGTCACCACACTCTGAATACAGACGGCCTTTCCGCCGTCCCGCGCCTCAGTCTCCCCGGGGATGAGGCCAATGGCGGCAGCATGCCCGTCCGCCGCGCCGGCACTCACGCCGGCCGATCCGTTTATCATGAGAAACCTGATCATTGCCGCCGGCCTGGCGGCTGCCGCCGCCCCGTTGCAGGCGGCCATCCCGGTGGGTCGCGGTGAAATCTCCGCGCAAGCCACCGCCAAGACGACCTACGACTCCAACGTCTTCGGCACGCACGACGCCACCGACGACTTCTCCGGCACGCTGACTCCGCGCGTCACGTATCTGCGGCAGTCCGGCCTGATCCAGGCCGAGGTCGATGCCGGCATCTCCTTCATCCGCTTTCTCGACCACGACGAGCTCGATGCAGACAACCTGGACCTCAGCGCCACCCTCTGGATCAACGACGACGAAGTACGCAACTACTCCGGCTCGCTGGCGGCTTCCTACCGGGAGACGTCCGATGTGGACATCGACATCAACAACCGCGTCAACACGGATACCACGACTTTCAGCGGCCAGGCCGGTTTCGTCCTCGGGCCGCGGAGCGACCTCTCCCTGAACGCCAGCCATACCGACTCCGAGCGCTCCATCGGAAGCGACCAGCAGACCCTCGCCACCGGGATGGCCTTCGACTACAAGGACTTTTTCTACGGCAACTCGCTGCGTCTGGCCGCCAACTACGACGAGCTTCAAAGCTCCGGAGACAACGCGCGCGGCTCGAAACTCGACCAGAGCTCCTGGATGCTGACCGCCGGTCTCAACCGCACCTTCGCCCACGACCTGCTCCACGCCAGCCTCAGCTATGGCTACCGCGTCCTCACCCGCTCCCGGGACGAAACCGACAAAGGCATTCGCCGGCAGAGCGGATCGGTGATCACCGCCAGTCTCGACGGTCCGTTCCTTCCCAGAAAACACTTCCCCAAGGTCGAATCACATTTTTCCGTGTCCTATCAGGACGCGGCCTCCCCCGGCATCAACGACACCGGCAGCAAGACGGTCACCGGCAGCCTGGGCGTCATCTGGCAGGCCCGCGAGACGACCCGCGTTTCACTCTCCGCCAACCGCTCCCAGCGCCTGTCGGCGGACGATCTTTCCGTCGTCACCACGACCGTGCAGCTCGGCGTCCACCAGGACTTGCGGACCAACCTCACCGGCTCGCTCACCGCCGGCTACGACTGGTCCACCTACGATGACGATGACGGCCGGCGGGACAAGACGGCCTCGTTCGGCGCCCTGCTCAACTACCGCTTCGCCCGCGCCTGGGATGCCGAGCTTTCCGCCCGCTTCAATTCCACCTCGTCCACCGTCCTCCGGTCCGACTACGACCGACTCCTCGTCAGCCTGGGCGTGACCTACCACTTCTGATTTTTCCTCCCATGCCACGACGTTTTCTCTTCCTCCTCGCCGCCCTTCTGCCGGTTGCCGCCATGACGGCCGCGGCGGCGGAATCCTCCTCCGCGCCGGACTCCGCGCCGGCCGCCACCGACCCGGGCTATCGCCTCAGCGCGGGCGACATCGTGCAGATCGCCGTCTACAACGAACCCGATCTCGCCGCCACCCAGACCATCGCGCGCTCGGGCGAGATGCGCCTGCCGCTCATCGGCGAGATCATCCTTGCCGGCAAAAGCGTGCGCGAGGCCGAGCGGGCCATCGAAAACACCTACAAGGAGCGCAAGTTCCTCAAGGCGCCGGTCGTCAATATCACGATCACCGCGTATTTTCCCCGCGAAGTGTCGGTCCTCGGCTCGGTTCGCTCCCCCGGCACCGTGGTATTCCCCCGCGACTCCACCACCCTCGACATCGTCGAGGTGATCACGCGCGTGGGCGGCTTCCTCCCCGTATCCAAATCCAACGCCGTGACCATCACCCGTCGCGCGGACGACGGGAAGGAAACCATCACCACCGTCGATCTCGAAAAGGCCCTCTCGGGCCGCCGCCAGCCCGGCCGGGAAAGCGCCAATGTGCCGATCTATCCGGGGGACCGCATCTGGGTGCCCGAGCGCCTGTTCTAGTTCCTGCTCCCCCCTCCTACCACCACATGACCACCACCGACACCACCGCCGGCAACCGGCCCTCTCCCGGCCGGCCGCGCGCCGCCTCGATCCGCCGCACGCCGCGCGACTTCCTCGACATGTTCGCCGAACGCTGGTGGATCGGCGCCCTCGCCGGCGCGGCCGCCGCCGCCCTCATCGTCGTGTTCCGCCCGCACTTCGAGCCCATCTACCGCACCGAAGTCTCCCTGCTCTTCGAAGCCCGCAAGGACCGCGTCCTCAACATCCAGGAAGTCGTGGACACCACCCTGCAAACCGCCGCCGAGCTCAACACCCACATCGAGCAACTCCGCAGCAAGACCTTTGCCGACTACGTGCTCGCCTCGTTCAGCACCGCCGAGGCCGAGCTCATCCGCAAGGCCTACGCCGATCCCCTCGATCCCGACGCCGCCCCGCCCCCGCTCGACGCCATCATCCGTCCCAACGTCACCGTCTTCGCCCGCCGCGGCACACCCATCCTCGGCATCCAGGTCTCCAACCGCTCGCCCGAAGCCGCCGCCCTCATCGCCAATCGCCATGCCCGCAAGTATATCGACTACAACCTCGACAACGCCAGCACCCGCACCAACTCCGCCATCGTCTTTCTCCGCAACCAGGCCGACGAAACCCGCGCGCAGGTCGAGGCCGCCGAGAAGGCGCTGCAAAACTACCGCGAGAAAAACAACCTCGCCGCCATCGGCGAGACCCAGAACGTCGTCCTCCAGAAAATGTCCTCGCTCGGCACCGCCGTCGTCGCCGCCACGCTCGACCAGATCGACGCCAAATCCCTCATCGACAAAATCGAGGAGTATCAGGCCGGCAACCGCGACCTCCTCGAGATCACCCAGATCCGCACCTCCGGCCAGGTCGCCGACCTCAACAACAGCCTCATCTCGCTGCTCACCCAGCGCACCCTGCTCGCCGAACATTATCTGGGCGAACACCCCAAGATGAAGCAGAACGAGGCCGAGACCCGCGAGACCCGCCGGATGCTGGCGGAAAGCATCGCCAAGGCCGTCGCCGACCTGCGCGCCCGTTACGACGTATCCGCCCACTATCTACAACGACTCCAGGCCGAGACGACCGGCTCCGAGGCGCAGGCCCGCGAACTCGACAAGATTTCCATCGACTACAAATTCCTCGAACAGGACGCCAACGCCAAGCGCGCCACCTACGCCCGCATCATGGACCGGCTCACCGAGGCGGGCATCACCAGCCGCATGGCCAACACCAACATCGCCATCTTCGACCCCGCCTGGGTGCCCGACGCGCCCTCCGACACCGGCGCTCTCGAGATCGCGGTCAAGGCCGGCGCCGCCGGGCTCGGCCTGCTCTTCGTCCTCCCGCTCGGCATCGGTCTGCTCGACTCCCGCCTGCGCACCCCCGCCCAGGTCGAGGACTCCCTCCAGGAACCCCTCCTCGGCGTGGTCAAGCACATGGGCAAACTGGGCGAAACCGAGCGCGCCCGCATCTTCCTCTCGCACGCCAGCCACGACCTCTCCGAAGCCTACCGCGGCATTTTTAGCGAGATCGAGGTGCGCTCGCCCCTCGCCTTTCCCAAGGCCCTCCTCGTCACCAGCAGCGTGCCCGCCGAAGGCAAGAGCCTCCTCTGCTGCAACCTCGCCGCCGTATTCGCCTCGCACAAACGCCGCACCCTCCTCGTCGATTGCGACCTCCGCCGCCCCACCCTCCACCGCCTCTTCGGCGTGAAGCCCGACACCGGCTGGGTGGACTGGCTCGAGACCGACCCCGCGCAACGCCCCACGCTGCCCGTCGGCATCGTCCCCGTGGCCGACCACCTCGACCTCCTGCCCGCCGGCCGCAGCCTCGGCCGCCCCACCGAGCTCCTCGACCAGCTCAGCCGCCGCGAGACGCTCCAGCCCCTGCTCGACAACTACGACCTCATCCTCTTCGACACCCCGCCCGCCGCCGTTTTTCCCGACGCGCTCATGCTCGCCCGCTGCTGCCACGAGATGATCTACGTCTGCCGTTACCGCACCGTCCGCCCGGCCATTATCCGCAAGGTCATCGACCGCTTCCACGGCACGGGCATCTCCCTGCTCGGCGTCGTGCTCAACCGGCTCCCCCAAAGCAAGGCCCGCAGCTACGGCTATCACGGCTACGGCACCCAGTCGGCCGCCTACTACAAAGCCTACGAGGAGCAGACTCCGGCGTGACCGCTGCGGGAAACCTCGGCCGCGCCCTGCGCGTCGGCGCGGGCGCGGGCTTCGCCGGCCTCCTCGTCTTCGCCCCGCTCCATTTCGGCTCCACCCGCGCCGGCGGCCCCGGAATCGTCGCGCTCGGCTGCGCCGCCGCGACCCTGCTCTGGGTCGCGTCGCTCGCCCTCGCCCGCCGCCGCCCGCACGTGCCCGCCGCCGCCGTCCTCGCCGTCGCCCTCCTCGTCCTCGCCGCGCTCCCCTGGATCACCGGGCTCGCGCAACCCACTCCCGTGGCCCCCTTCACCCAGGCGCACTTCGAGCGCGTCGCCGCCCGCTGGCCCTCCAGCATCGTCTGGCGCACGCCCGGCAACACCCTCGCGCTCACGCTCGCCCTCGCCGCCTCGGTCCTGGCGCTCACCGACCTCGCCCGGGGCCGCGCCTGGGCGCTGACCTTCGCCCTCGCGCTCACCGCCACTGCCGCCGCCGTCGGCCTCCTCGCCCTGCTGCAAAACCACACCCACGCCACCGGCATCTACTGGCGCAACGACGGACGCATGCCCGGCAACTTCTGCGGCACCTTCTTCCACCACACCTCTGCCGGAGCCTACTTCAACACCGCCTGGCCTCCGGCCCTCGCGCTCGCCTGCCTCGCCTGGAACCGCCGCGCCCCCGTTCTCGCGATCCCCTCCACGCTCGCCGTGATCCTCCTCCTCGCCGCGCACGGCAGCCACGTGTCGCGCTTCCCGCAAGTCGCCGCGCTCGTCGTCGCGCCTTTCCTTCTCGTCGGCCTCAAGATCAAATTCCGCGGCCCCCGCACCGTCTGGATCGTCGCCGCCGGGGCCGCCGCCGTCGTGGCCCTTGTCGCCCTCGCCGGGCGGACGGACACCATCGGCGCGCGCTGGCAACTCCTCTTCGCCGCCCCGCGGTCCGCCGCCGCCGCGCCGGTCAACCCGCCCGAGTCCGCCTGGCCGGCGTTGGTCCGCGACGACCTGCTCATTCCCGGCGCCTCGCGGAGCGGCTGGTTCGGCGACCGCGGCGAAGGCTGGCGCACCGCCCTGCGCGCCATCGCCGCGCGCCCCCTCACCGGCCACGGCCCCGGCAACTGGATGGGCGCCGCGAGCCGCCACAGCGATGATCCCTTCGTGCGCACCTTCTATCAATTCCTCCAGTTCGCCCACCAGGACCCGCTGCAAACCGCGGTCGAGTGGGGCGTGCCCGCCGCGCTCGCCGCCTGGGCGCTGCCCGCCGTCGCCCTCCTCGCCGTCCTCCGCGCGCGCCGCTGGTGCAGCCCCCTGCACCGCGCCCTCGCCCTCTCCGCCGCCTGCGCGCTCGCCGCCCTCCTCCTGCAAGCCCAGCTCGACTTCCCGCTCCAGATGCCCGCCATCGCCCTCAACGCCGCCGCGCTCGCCGCGCTCTGCCTCGCCGGCGTCCGCGCCGCCGCGCCCCGATCCGCCGCATGACTCCTCCCGTATCCGAACATATAATACACATCCGGCCCGACCAGTCCTGGCTGCGCATCGACTGGGCCGGCCTGTGGCAGTATCGCGACTTGCTCGTGCTGCTGGTCCAGCGCGACTTCACCGCGAAATACCAGCAGACCGTCCTCGGGCCGCTCTGGTTCATCGTCAACCCGCTGATCAACGCCGCCGTTTTCACCATCCTCTTTTCCCGCATCATCGGCATCCCGACGGACGGCGTGCCGCCGATGCTCTTCTACCTCGGCGGCCAGCTCGCCTGGAACTATTTTGCCAACGTGCTCTCCACCACCGGCAACTCCCTCGCCGGCAACGCGGGCATCTTCAGCAAAGTCTATTTCCCCCGCCTCATCCCGCCGCTCGCGCTGTGCGGCTCCAGCCTCATCGCCTTCCTCGTCCAGTTCGCGGTCTTCCTCGTGTTCTGGACCTGGCACCTCGTCGCCACGCCCTTCGGCGCCGCGCTGCACGTCGGCGCCTCGCTCGCCCTGCTTCCCCTGCTCCTCCTCCAGACGGCGGCGCTCGGACTCGGAGTCGGTCTCGTCCTCTCCGCCCTCACCGCGAAGTATCGCGACCTCCAGCAACTCACCGGCTACCTCCTGCAAATCTGGATGTATGCCACGCCCGTCATCTACCCTCTCTCGCGCATCCCCGAGGAATGGCGCTGGGTCGCGAACCTCAACCCCATGGCCTCCATCGTCGAGTCCACCCGCCTCATCCTGCTCGGCACCGGCAGCGTCACCCCCGCCGGCCTCGCCGTCTCCGTGCTCCTCACGGTCGCCGTGCTCCTCGGCGGCATCGTGCTCTACCAACGCTCCGCCCGCACCTTCGTGGACACTGTCTGATGAACCGGCCCATCATCACCGCCCGCGGCGTCTCCAAGCGCTACCGGCTCGGCCAGATCGGCATGACCAGCTTCCGCGACGAACTCTCCCGCCTCGCCGCCCGCTGGCGGCGCAGCCGCGCCGACCCACCCCCGCCCGCCGGCGAATTCCGGGCGCTCAAGGACATGTCCTTCGACATCCTGCCCGGCGAGATCGTCGGCGTCGTCGGGCGCAACGGCGCCGGCAAGAGCACCCTGTTAAAAATCCTCTCCCGCACCACCGAGCCAACGACCGGCGAGATCGTCATGCACGGACGCGTCGGCAGCCTGCTCGAGGTCGGCACCGGCTTCCACCCCGACCTCACCGGCCGGCAGAACATCTACCTCAACGGCGCCATCCTCGGCATGACCCGCGCCGAAGTCACGGCCCGCTTCGACGAGATCGTCGCCTTCTCCGAACTCGCCCCCTTCATCGACACCCCCGTCAAACGTTACTCCAGCGGCATGTATGTGCGCCTCGCCTTCGCCGTCGCCGCCCACCTCGAACCCGAAATCCTTATCCTCGACGAAGTGCTCGCCGTCGGCGACGCCGACTTCCAGCGCAAGTGCCTCAACCGCATGTCGGAGATTTCCACCTCCCGCGGACGCACCATCCTCCTCGTCAGCCACAACATGCAGGCCCTCCGCCGCCTCTGCGGCAAATGTCTCTACCTCGAACGCGGCGAAAGCCTCGGCATCATGCCCGTCGAGGACGCCATCGCCCGCTACTCCCGCCACCTCCTCCCCTCCCCGCCCCGCGTCAGCCTCGCCGGCCTCCCCCGCGGCCACGGCGAAGGCACCCGCGTGCGCCTCCTCGCGCTCGGCACGCAGGACGGCGCGCCCCTCCGCTACGGCCACCCCGCCCGCTTCCAGCTCGACTTCCGCCTCACCGAACCCGTGCGCCGCTTCGCCCTCGGCCTCGGCTTCGCCACCCGCGACGGCCAGCGTGTGCTCACCCTCGACTCCGACACCATGACCGCCCCCCTCGACCTCGAACCCGGCGCCTACCGCGCCACCCTCGGCCTCGACTTCTGGCCTCTCCCCGAAAGCCAATACCACGTCAGTTGCGCCGCCATCGAAGGCTCCTCCTATCCCGACACCCTCGTTGACGTGGCTCTCTGGGACGTGCTCCCCGCCGCCGAGGACGAGACCACCCACCGCTCCTCGCCCAACGCCCGCCCTCCCGTCGCGGTGTCCGTCATGAAAATGGAACCACTGGTCCACGCATGACCCCCGCCCGGCAAAAACTCCTCATCGTCACCCGCCACACCCCGCTCCCCTGGGAAGACGGCGCGGGCGCCTACCTGCACGACCTCGCGCGCTACCTCGCCACCGACGGCTTCCGCGTCCACATCCTCTGGCTCGCCCCCCACGACCGCCTCCGCTGGAAAAAAATCTGGCGCCTCCCCGCCCCCTTCGCCCGCGCCGTGCGCCTCCACCTCCCCGGCGCGCTCCGCCTCGGACGCCGCTTCGTTTTCCTCGCCGTCGTCTGGCTCCCGTTCAAGGCCCGCGCGCTCGACCGCGTGCGCCGCGCGCTCAACACCGTCGGCCTCGCCCCCCCGCGCCGCCACCCCTCGCCCGCGCCGCCCGCCGCCGCCCCTCTCTGGGCCTCGCCGCCCACGCCCGCCGAACTCGCCCTCGTCGTCCGCTTTTTCGAAAAACACCGGCCCGATGTAGTGATCACCAACTACGCCTGGCTCTGCCCGATCCTCGATCTGCCTGCCCTGCGCCGCACGTGCACCGCCTGCCTCACCCACGACATCGGCTGGCAGCGCGCCGCGCTCTCCGCCCCCGGCATCGCGCCGGAGATCACCCGCGACGGCGAAGCCGCCTGGCTGCGCCGCGCCGCCCTCCTCGTCGCCATCTCCGAAACCGACGCCGCCGAACTCGCCGCGCTCGCTCCCGCCGCCCGCGTCGTCGTCGCGCCCAAGGCCTGCGAAACCCGCGCTCCCTTCGCCGAAACCACCTCCCGCAGCCTCCTCTTCGTCGGCAGCGACAACGCCTTCAACGCCCGCGGCCTCGACTGGTTCCTCCGCGAAGTCTGGCCCCGCCTCCTCCGCGAAGTGCCCGACGTTTCTCTCCACGTCTGCGGTTCCATCGACCGCCTCGTGACCCTGTGTCCCGACGGCGTTGCCTTCCACGGCCCCGTGCCCGACCTCGCCCCCTGCTACCGCCAGGCTGCCCTCGTCATCGTCCCCCTCCTCCAGTCCACCGGCCTCAACATCAAGCTCGTCGAAGCCGCCGCCTGCGGCCGCGCCATCGTCACCACCCCGGCCGCGCTGCCCGGCGCGCCCTTCCTGCGCGATGCCGTCGCCGTCGCCGCCACCCCCGGGGAATTCGCCGCCGCCATCCGCCACCTGCTCGATCAACCCGCCGTCCGCGCCGCCACCGCCGCCCGCGCCCTCGCCGCCGTCCGCGCCCGCCTCGCACCCGCCACCTGTTACGGCCCGCTCGCCGCCCTCCTGCGCGCGAACGCCGTCGCGCGTCATGACGTCGCCCGCGATCTGCGTGTTCTCCACGCGTCCGGCGCTCACCCGCCGCAACCCTGAGCGTTGCCGCCATTTCGCCCGGTATGCACACCCCGCTGATTTTTATCGTCTTCAATCGCCCGGAGGTCACGGCCCGCGTCTTTGCCCGCATCCGGGAAGCCCGGCCCGCCACGCTCTATGTCATCTGTGACGGCCCCCGGCCGCACCGCCCCGACGACATCCCCAACGTCGCCGCTGTCCGCGCCATCATCGAACAGGGTGTCGATTGGGACTGCGACGTGATCCGCGACTATGCCGACACCAATCTTGGCTGCCGCCACCGGGTCGCCAGCGGCCTCACCCGGGCTTTCGCCCGACTGGAACACGCCATCGTGCTTGAAGACGACTGCCTGCCCGACCCCGGCTTTTTCCCCTACTGCGGCGAACTCCTCGCCCGCTATCGCGACGACCCCCGGGTCATGCACATCGCCGGCACCAATTTTTCCGCCCCCGTCGGCGCCGCGCCGCACGGGCCCGGCTACCGCTTCAGCCACCACCCCTGGATCTGGGGCTGGGCCACGTGGCGGCGCGCATGGGAACAATACGATTTCGGGATGGCGACCTGGGATGCGCGTTTCTCCGCGCTCCGCGCCAGTTTCGCCAGTCCGTGGGAGGCCCAGTATTGGATTTCCACCTACGATGGCGCCCGCTCCGACCTCGACCGCGCCGATACCTGGGGTTTCCCCTGGATGTTTACCGTCCGCTCCCTCGGCGGCCTGTCCGTGCTGCCCACGGTCAATCTGGTGGAGAATATCGGGATCGGGGCGGACTCCACCCACACCAAGAGCGACGCCGCCCACCTCCGGATCCCCGCGTCCGCCGCGCCCCTGCCCCTGGTCTGCCCGGCCGGCCGTCGCGTCAGCCGTTTCGCCGACGAACACTTCACCCGTGTCTATTGCCGCCACACCGGGCTTCGCCACGCTTTCTCCTCTCTTGTCCGCGTCTGGCGCGCCTCCCTCCGCGCCGCCTGAGCCCGCCGCTCCCTTTCGACAATCGCATGAACGTTCCCCGCATCAGCGTGGTGATGCCTGTTTACAACGCCGCTCCCTGGCTGGAGGCCGCCGTGCACAGCATTCTCCGCCAGACTTGCCGTGATTTTGAATTCATCGCGGTGGATGACGGCTCGACGGACGGCTCCGGAGCCCTCCTCGGGCGCCTTGCCGCCCGCGATCCGCGTCTGCGCGTGGTCAGCCGCCCCAACACCGGCATTGTGGGCGCGCTCAATGACGGCCTCCGCCTCGCCCGCGGCGACTACATCGCCCGCATGGATGCCGACGACATCGCGCTCCCGGAACGATTCGATCGTCAATCGGACTACCTTGGCGGACATCCCGACTGTGTGGCCGTCGGCTCCGCCTTCATTTACATGGATGCCCGGGGCGCCTTGCTGAAATGGAATCCCCGCCCGCTCGCCCACGCCGAAATCGAGGCCCGGCTTCTGCTCGGCGATGGCGGCGCGATCATCCACCCCGCCGTCATGATGCGGCGGTCGGCGGTGGAAAGCGCGGGAGGCTACCGCGAGTCCGCGCAGTGGATCGAGGATCTCGATCTCTACCTCCGCCTCGCCCGCATCGGAACCCTGGCCAACCTGCCGGAGGTTCTTCTCCATTATCGCTATCATGAGCAAAGCGTGAATTTCACCCGGAATGCCGGGCGTTCCGAGCGCAAGCTCGCCGTTCTCGCCGAAGCGCACGCCGCGCGCGGCCTCGCGTTCGATGCCGCCGCCTGCCGGTCCGCTCCCCATCCCGAACGCATCGACGCCGATGCCGCCCGGGACTTTGCGCTGACCTCCCTGCGCTTCGCCGACCGGCGCACCCCCTGGCGCTACGCCCTGCGCGCGCTGCTTCGGGAGCCAGCCAGCCGCGCCACCTGGAAAACCGTTTCGTATCTCGCCAAAGTGAGCCTGGGCTTCATTGCGCGTCCGCAGGCCGGGCCGGCCTCCGTGCCCCGCCTGCTCTATATCGGCCAGGTTCCCGCCGAAGGCACCGGCAGCCCGGTCATCGTGCTCCGTCATCTGCAACGGCTCTCCGCCGCCGGCTGGAAAATCACCGTAGTGGCCGAAGAAGGACAGGAAACCGGAACCTGCCGGAGCGCCGGCTGGACGGTCGCACATCTGCCGCATCGCCGCGCGTGGTGGCCTCCGTTCCGCCGCGACATCGCCCTCTCCCGGCGGGTGCGCACGTCGCTGCTCGGTCGCGAATGCCGCCGGCTCACCGCCGGTTCGCCGCCGGATGCCGTCCTCGGATACCTCGCGGCCCATTCGGATTTTTCGGCGGAGATTGCCGCCCGGTTTGCCCGCCAGTCCGGCGTCCCCCTTTCGCTGCTGATTCACGACGACGCCGCCGCTTTCGCCCCCGACTCCGCCGGGAAAACCCGCCTTCGCCGCCGCCACGCCTGGATACTGAAACAGGCCCGCCGCTGCTGGTTCGTCTCGCCCGAGCTTGCGGCGGCTTACGACGTGCCCGACACCGCCCGCCGCATCCTCCCGCCCATCCCGGAGGGCCGGGCGGAGACCGCCGTCTGGCAGGCCCGCCGCGCGAAACCGCGGGTGGTTTACGCGGGCCACATCTGGGCTCCCCAGTTTCCCTTGCTCGGAAAAATCGCGCGGGTCCTCGACTCCGCCGGAGCGCGCCTCACGCTGCTTTCCCGGGCGACCGATGACCTCGCAACGTTTCTCGCCACCGGCGTTCCGGCCGATCACCTCGCCCCGTTCCCGTCCAACCGGGAGGCGCTCGATTACCTGGTCGAAAACGCCGACGGTATCCTCGTTTCGTATACGGAAACCGTCGCCGAGATGCCCTGGATCGGGACGAGTTTTCCCAGCAAGCTGGTCGAATACACGCACCTGGGCCTTCCCTGCGCGATTGTCGCCCCCGCCGAAAGTTCTGTCGGACGCTGGGCCGCCCGCACCGCCTGGTCCGAATTTTACCTGCCCGACGAGCTTGGACGCGTCGGCGAATGGGCGTGGGAGCTTCGGCAGGAGCCTGTCTGGCGCCAGCGCCGCGAAGCCAGCCTGGCCCTGGCCCGGGGCGAGTTTTCACCCGAAAAAATCCAGGCCTCGTTCGCCGCCGGTCTTCTCCGCACATGAGCAGCTCCCTTGTTCCGATTCCTGTCGTCCTCGTCGGCTGCGGCGCGGTCAGCCGGCTCTTCTACACCCCGGCGCTGGCCGCCGCGGAAACCGCCGGACAACTCCGGTTGCACGCCGTGGTCGATCCCTCCGAAACCGCGCGGGAGAGCCTGCGCGCCTCGTTTCCCCGCGCGCAGGCGCATGCCCGCCTCGACGACGCGGACCTGCCCGACGGCGCGCTCGCCATCGTTGCCTCGCCTCCCCGTTTTCACCGTGAACAAACGCTGGCCGCCCTCGCCCGCGGCTGGCACGTGCTCTGCGAAAAACCCATGGCCGCCGCCAGCCGCGACTGCGAAACCATGCACCGGGCCGCCCTCGCCGCCGGGCGCATCCTCGCCGTCGGGCACTACAAACGCTTCTTCCCATCCAGCGGTGTTCTCAAAACCCTTTGCGCCGGCCTGACTCCGCTCGGCGCGCTGCAACGCTTCCACCTGCACGAAGGAGGCCCCTTCGACTGGCCCGCCGCCAGCCCGTCCTTTTTCCGGCGCGAAGAAACCCCCGGCGGCGTCCTCCTCGACATCGGCGTGCACGTGTTCGACCTGCTCCTCTGGTGGCTCGGCGAGCCCGACGAGATCGCCCATCGGGACGACGCCATGGGCGGACTGGAAACCAACACCCTCACCGATTTCCGTTTCGGACCGGTCCGGGGCCGCGTGCAACTCAGCCGGGACTGGAAAACGCCGCAGCGTTACCGCTTCGAGTTCGCCCGGGGTTCGGTGTCCTGGACGGTCAACGACGCCAACGGCCTCACGCTCCGGATCGAGGGACTTCCCCTGGATTTGCGGGGCGCCCTGATCGACCGCGAGGGAACGCACGCCGCGACCAATCCGCAGAGTTTCATCGCGCAACTTCTCCACGTGGCCGGAGCCATCCGCACCGGTTCGCCGGTGCTCGTTGACGGCCGCGAAGGCGCGCGCGCGCTGCGTCTGATCGAAACCTGTTATGCGCGGAAACGCCCCCTGCCCCAGCCCTGGCTGACGCCGGACGAACAAGCAGCCGCCGGACGCCTGGCTCTTCCCGCATGAAAATCGCCGTCATCGGAGCCAACGGTTTTATCGGCTCGCGCGTGGTGGAATCCTTCCACCTCGGCGGCGCGCACGAGGTCGTTCCCGTCGTGCGAAAACCCTCCAGCCTCGCGCTGCCCGCCCGCTTCGCGCTCGACGCGCGCCTCGGCGACGCGCTCGACCCGGCCTCCCTCGCCGCCGCGCTCTCCGGCTGCGATGCCGCCGTGCACGCCGCCCTCGGCGACCCGCGCCAGATCGAGGCCATGCCCTCCGTCCTCTGCGCCGCCGCCGCCGCCGCCGGCGTGCGCCGCGTCGTCTATCTGAGCAGCGCCTCCGTGCACGGCCAGGCCCCGGAGCCCGGCACCACCGAGGACACGCCCCTCCACTGCCGCCACGCCATGGACTACAACAACGCCAAGGTGCGCGCCGAACGCGCCTTCTTCCGCGGCTGCGCCCGCCACGGCCTCGAAGGCATCGCGCTGCGCCCCGGAGTCGTCTACGGCCCCCGCTCCCGCTGGATCGCCGATCTCGCCGCCGACCTTCGCCAGCGCCGCGCCTGGCTCCTCGGCGACGGCGAAGGCATCTGCAACGGCCTCTACGTGGACAACCTCGTCGCCGCCATCGACTGCTCCCTCGCCGCCCCCGCCGACGCCGCCGGGGCCTACCTCGTCGGCGACCACGAACGGATCACCTGGGCCGGTTTCCACCGCGCCGTCGCCGCCGGCCTCGGCATCGACCCCGCCACCCTTCACCGCCTCGCCGCGCTTCCCGCCTTCCGCCGCACTCCGCAGGAACGCCTCGCCCGGCTCGTCGCCGCCCCTGCCGTCCAGGCCCTCCTCCCCGCCGCCCCGTCCTCCTGGAAACGCCTCGGCAAACGCCTCCTCGCCGCCGCCCTCGCTCCCGCCTCCTCCGGCGGTGCCTGGCGGCTCCCCGACGGACCGCCCCCGCCCCGCATCACCGAGGAACTCGCCCTCCTCCAGCAATGCCGCTGGCGCCTCCCTTCCGACCGCGCGTGTCAACATCTCGGATACCGTCCGCCCGTCGATTTCCCCACCGCGATCCGCCGCAGCCTCGCCTGGCTCGCCTTCGCCGAAGGCCGCTCCTCATGACCATCAGCGTCCTCATCGCCGCCTGGCAGGCCGCTCCCACCCTCGCCCGCGCCCTCGCCAGCGTGCGTGCCCAGACCCACCGCGACTGGGAACTCGTCGTCGTCGAGGACGGCTCCCGCGACGGCACCGAGGCCCTCGTGCGCGCCTTCGCCGCGGAAGTCTCCCAACCCGTCCGCTACGACAACCCCGGCGTCAACCAGGGCGTGGCCGCCGCGCGCAACCGCCTCCTGCGCCTCGCCGCCGGCGACGCCCTCGCCTTCCTCGACGCCGACGACGAATGGACGCCCGACCACCTGCGCCTCGCCGCCGCCCGCCTCGCCGCCGGCGCGGACCTCGTGGCCGCCGGCGTGAGCACCTTCGACCTCGCCACCGGCGCGCCGCTCGGCGACGTGCTTCCCCCCGCCGCTCTGGAAAGCGATCCCGTCGGCACCCTGTTTCGCGCCAGCGTCATCGTCACCAGTTCGTGCGTGGTCTTCACCCGCGACCTGCTCCGCCGCACCGGCGACTTCGACCTCCGCTTCCGCATCGGTGAAGATCGCGACTACTGGCTTCGCGCGGGCCACGCCGGCGCGCGTCTCGCCATCGAACCCGCCCTCACCTGCCGCTACGCCAAACACCCCGGCAGCGCCATGGCCCGCACGCTGGCCGTCGCGGAGCAGACCGTGCGGTTTTACGAAAAACACGCCCGCCTCACCGCCGTGCCCGTCGCCCTGCGCCGCCGCCTGCTCGCCCGCAGCCTCGCCACCGAAGCCCGCCTCCTCCGCGCGACCGACCCCCGCGCCAGCGCCCGCCTCCTCTGGCGCGCCTGGCGGCTCGCCCCCGCCGACCCCGCCCTGCCCGCCCACCTCGTGTTCTCCGCCCTGCGCGCGGTTGTCAGCCGCCCGTCACCGCGCGTCCTCCTCGTGGCCGACCTGCTCGGTGGCCAGTGCCGCCGCTCGGGCATCCACCAGCTCGCCCGCGTCCTTTCCGGCCACCCCGCCGTGCGCGTGATCGCCACCCCGGACACCCGCCCGCGCCGCGCGCTCGGCAAACTCTGGAGCATGCTCCACCACTGGCCGGCGCGCAACCAGTCGCAAACCTTCACCGAACTTGAAACGGACTGGGCTCTCGCCACCGCGCGCCTCGCCGCCGCGCACTTCCTCGTCGGCGAATACCACGCCCCCTATCTCTCCCGGCGCCCCGGAAAACAGGCGGTCATCGCCACCCTCCACATGCCCGCCTCCGCCCTCGACGCGCCGCCGCCCCGCACCGGACGGGTGCACACGCTGGTGCTGCTCTCGTCGCGCGAGCGGGATTTTTTCGCCGGCGCCTGGGGCGCGCGCCAGACCGTCGTCATTCCCCACGGCGTGGATACGGATTTTTTCCGCCCCGGGGCCGGCCCCGATCCGGCCCGCCCCTCGATTCTGGTCGTCGGGCGCACCCTGCGCGACTTCGCACTCACCGGCGCCGCGGTGCTGCGCCTGGCCGCCCGCCATCCGCGCTGGCGCTTCGACTTCGTGGTGCCCGCGTCCGTCTGGCACGGCGTCGAACTCGCCGCCGTGCGCACCCTGCGCGGCGTCTGCTGGCACGACCGGATCGACGACGAAACCCTGCGCCTCCTCTACCAGACCGCGACCTGCCACCTCACGCCCTTCCGGGACTGCACCGCCAACAACGCCCTCGTCGAATCGCTCGCCTGCGGCCTGCCCCCCGTCACAAACGACCGCGGCGGCGTGCGCGACTACGGCGCCGGCGTCGTGTATCCGCTCGCCCGTGACAACTCCGTCGCCGCCCTGATGGAACTCTGCGAACGCCACGCCGCGGAACCGGCGTGGCGCTCCGGCATCGCGGCGGCCTGCCGCGCGTTCGCGCTCGATACGCTGTCCTGGCCCGTCATCGCCCGCCGGCACCTCGAACTCTACGCGCAAGTCTCCCGCCTCTCGTGAACCCGCCTTTTGTCACCCTCTGCCTCCCCGCCTACAACGCGGCGCGCTATCTCCCGGAAACCCTCGCCTGCGTCCGCGCGCAGACGTTTGCCGACTGGGAGCTGATCGTCACCGAGGACGGCTCCGCCGAGAGCGTCGAGACGCTCGTGCTCGCCTTCGCGCAAACCGTGCCACAACCGGTCGTCTACCAACGCCACGAGCAAAACCGCGGCCTGCCCGCCACGCGCAACACCGGCATCGCCGCCGCCCGGGGCGAATGGATCGCGCTCCTCGACAGCGACGACCTCTGGACCCCCGACCACCTCGCCGGCCTCGTCGCCTGCGCCCTCCGGCGGCCCGACGCCGGCCTCGTGCACGCGGGCTCGGTCCTTTTCGACAGCGACACCGGCCGCGAACTCGAAATCCGGGCGCCGTCGGCGGAGGCCGTCCGCGACTTCCCGCGCTCCCTCTACCTGGGCGACTACGTCGTGCAGCCCTCCTCCGTGCTGCTGAAAAAGTCCCTCTGGGCGAGCGTGGGCGGCTTCGACCCTTCCTATCGTTATGTCGAGGACCGCGAGATGTGGCTGCGCTGCGCGCGCGCCGGCGCGCGCTTCGCCTTCACCGGCCGCAACACCTGCCGCTACCGCAAACACGCCGCCGCGCTGACCGCCCACGCCGGCCCGATGGCGGTGGCCGGCGCGCAAGTGCTCGAACGCCACCTCGACTGGGACGTGGTCGCCGCGCCCTGCCGCCGCCTCCTCACCGCCGAGGCCTGGACCTCCGCCGGACGCATCGCCTTGCGCTCCGACCCCCGCGCCGCCCGCGCCTGTTTCTCCCGCGCCTGGCGCATCCGGCGCTCGCCGCGCCTCGCGGGCTACTGGCTGGCCGCCTGCCTCTTCGCTCTCAAACAAGCGCCGGGCATCCTGCCCTTCGCCGCGCGGAGGCTCCGGTGAAACGCTCCATCGCCCTCTGCGCCCTCGGCCTGATCGCCAGCCTTGCCGCATGAAATCTCTCGTCGTCACCCTTTTCGAAGGCGATTACCACCTCGGCGCCGCCGCGCTGATCAACTCGCTCTGCGCCGCCGGGTTTGCCGGAACCGTGGTCTGCGGGCACCGCGGCCCCGTGCCGCCCTGGGCGCCGGCGGTGCGCCGGCTCGGCCCCGTCACGGTCGAGTTCGTCGCGCTCGAAACCGCGTCACACCTTACCAACTACAAGCCGAAGTTCCTCCTCCGCGTCTGGACCAACCTGCATCCGTCGGCGGAGCGGATTTTTTATTTCGATCCCGACATCCTGCTCAAGGCCCCCTGGCCCTTCTTCGAGGAATGGACCGGCTACGGCGTCGCCCTGGTCGAGGACGTCAACTCCCCGCTCCCCGAGTCGCATCCGCGCCGCGGCGCCTGGCGACGCTGCCTCGCCCGGCGGGGCCGGCCCGTGCTCCGCGAAACCCCGCTCTACGTCAACGGCGGCTTCATCGGACTGGAGCGCGGACAGCGGGATTTTCTCCTCGCCTGGCGCGACACCCTTGCGCTCGTCGGCGAGGAAATCGGCGGACTCGAACACTCCATGTTCTCCTCCGGCGCCGGCTGTTCCGACCTCTCCTCGCCCGCCCATCCCTTCGGCAAGACCGACCAGGACGCGCTCAACATCGCCGTGATGACCTCCGCCGCGCCCGTCTCGATCATGGGCGCGGAGGGCATGGATTTCCGTCCGGGCGGCTGGACCCTCTCGCACGCGCTCGGGCCGGAAAAACCCTGGCGCAAACACCTGCTCCGCGCCGCGCTCGCCGGCCGCGGCCCCACGCCGGCGGACCGCGCCTTCTGGGCCCACGCCGCCGCCCCGCTGCCGGTCTTCCCGCCCCGCGTCCTCGCCTGGCGGCGCGCCTGCCTCGCGCTCGCCGCCCTGGCCGGCCGCTTCTATCGCCGGGCCTGAGTCCCGAAAACCCCCATGAACCTCCTCTTCCTCTGCGGGTCGCTCGAACCCGGCCGCGACGGCGTCGGCGACTACACGCGCCGCCTCGCCGGCGCGTGCGCCGCGCGCGGCCACGACTGCGCCGTGCTCGCGTTGAACGATCCTCACATCGATCGCGCCACCGACGAGCCCATGGACAACATCCGCCTCCTCCGGCTGCCGTCCGCCCAACCGTGGCCCGACCGGCTCGCCGACGCCATCCGGTATCGGCAGATCCTCACGCCGGACTGGGTGAGCTGGCAATTCGTGGCGCAGGGCCTGCACCCGCGAGGTTTTCTCCCCGCCGCGCTGCTGCGGGCCGCGCCCGGCCTGCGCGGCCCCCGGTGCCATGTAATGCTGCACGAACTCTGGCTCGGGCTCGAGGCCGGCGCCGGCCTGAAAGCCCGCGCGCTCGGCTGGCTCCAGCGGCGCGGCATGGTGTGCCTCCTCGAACAACTCGACCCCGACTGCCTGCACACCTCCAACCCGTCCTGCCAACACGCCCTGCGGCGCGAAGGGTTCGAGGCCGGCATGCTCGGGATTTTCGGCAACGTGCCGTTCGCGGAGGGGTCCGCCGCCCCGGAGACAACCTCCCTGACCGCGGTGACCTTCGGCACCCTGCATCCGCAATGGCGGCCCGCCGAAACGGTGGCGTGGATGCTCGCGACCGCGCGCCGCCTCGACCGCCGGCCCGTCCTCGTTGCCATCGGTCGCACCGGGCGCCGGGCCGCCGCCATTCTCGATGTGTTCCGGCAACACGGAATCGGCGTCACCGAAACGGGGGAAGTGGAGCCCCGCGCCGTGTCCCGCCTGCTCGCCGCCGCCGACTTCGGCATCGCCCCGCATCCGTGGGCGCTGATCGGCAAAAGCGGCGCGGCCGCCGCCATGCTGGAGCACGGCCTGCCCGTGCTCGTGCCCCGCGACGACTGGCGGCTGCGGGACGCGCCGCCGCTCCCGTCCGGACCGGCCGACCCCTTGCTCGTCCGCCTGACCGGCATCCATTCTGCGGATACAGACCTCTGGCTCGCCGCCCGGCGCCGGCCGGAGTCTGCCCTGCCGCGCACCGCCACCGCCTTTCTGCAAGCCCTCGAACTCGCCTTCACCAGCCCATGAACCTTCTTTTCTACGTCCCCGCGATGGCGGCCTACGGCGGCATCGAGCGCCATATCTGCGGCCTCGCCGCCGCCGCCGCCGTGAGCGGCCACACCGTGCGCCTCCTCACCACCGGCAACTCGCTCGGCCCCGAACTGCGCCGCGAACTGGACCACCCGCGGATCGCCCTGCGCGAACTCGCGTTCCCGCGCGGTTCCGCCGGGCCGTTCGCAAAAATCGGGTGGCTGCTCAACGAAATCCGCCGCGCGCGCGCGATGCCATGGGATGTGATCTACACCAACGCCCAGAGCGGCCTCGCCCGCCTTGTCTGGGCCGCCGCCGGGCCGCCCACCCGCATCGTCCACCATCATCACACCGCCGCCGACGCGCCCGAGCAGGCCACCTGGTCGCGCGGTTACCGCCACGTGCTGAAACACGCCCCGCTCCTGGTCGGTTGCAGCCGGGCGACGTGCGCGGCGCTCGACGCCGCCACCGGCCGCGACGACGCGCAATTCCTGCCCTACCTGGCCGCCTGTCCGGTCGGGCAGGGCCAGGTCGTCGAACGCGACGGCGGGCAACCGCTCCGTTTCGGTTTCTGCGGCCGCCTCATCCCGGAAAAAGGCATCGACGCGATCCTCGCGCTTTCGCAACTGGGTGAACTCTCCGGCATCGAGTGGCACGTGCATGGCGCCGGGGAGGCATATCCGCCGGCGCGTTTCGAGGCGTTTCCCCGCGTCGTTTACCACGGCGCCTACCACTCCGCCGCGGAGCACGCCCGCGCCCTGCTCGCGCTCGACGCGATCACGCTCTTCTCCACGCACAACGAGGGCATGCCGCTCAGCCTGATCGAGGGCATGTCGGCGGGCCTCCCCTGGCTCGCCACCGACCGCGGCGGCACCCGCGAACTCGCCACCTCGCCGGCCGACAGCCTGGTCGCCCCGGCCACCGCCCGCCTGCCGGAGCTGGGCCGCCACGTGCGCGAACTGGCGGACCGTATCCTTGCCGGCATGACCTCCCGCCTCCGCCAGCGCCGCCACTACGACGCCGGCTTTGCGCCGCCGGTCGTGGCGTCCCGCTGGATCGATTTTTTCCAGACCTGACCGCGCTCCCGTTCTCCATGATCCTTTTCAGCCATCCCACCGGCAACGCCAACGCCCGCCATGCCGCGCTCGGCCTGTTCCGCGCCGGCCTGACCGCCGAGTTCTGGACGTGCCTGCACTACCGCGCGCCGGCCCTGCTCGAACGGCTGCTGCCCGCCCGCGTGGCCGGCCAGCTCCGCCGCCGCGCCTGGCCGCCCGAACTCTCGGACGCCATCCGCACCCGGCCCTTTCGCGAGCTCATGCGGCATGTCGCCCCCCGGCTCGGGCTTGCCGGCCTCACCGCGCACGAAACCGGCGTCTTCAGTGTCGATGCCGTTTACCGCGCGCTCGACCGGGCCGTGGCCCGGCGGCTGGGCCGGGGCGGGTTTCGCGCCGTCTATGCCTACGAGGACGGCGCGCGGTCCTCCTTCATGGAGGCGCGCCGCCGCGGCCTGCTCACGCTCTACGACCTGCCCATCGGCCACTGGCGCGCCGCCCGCGCGCTGCTCCTGGAGGAGGCCGCGCGCGAACCCGAGTGGGCCGCCACCCTGACCGGCAACCGCGACAGCGCCGCCAAGACCGAGCGCAAGGACGCCGAGCTGGCGCTGGCCGACGTGGTTTTCGTCGCCAGTTCCTACACGCGCCGCACGCTGGACGAGGCCGCCGACTTCAGGGGCGCCGTCCTTGTCGTGCCCTACGGCGCTCCCGCGCTCGCATCCGTTCCTTCGTCTCTTCCCCTCCCGCCCGCGAAGACGTTGCGCGTGCTCTTCGTCGGTTCCCTCGGCCAGCGCAAGGGTCTCAGTTACCTCTTCGCCGCCTGCCGCCGGGTCCGGTCCGCCGTCACGCTGACGGTGATCGGCCGCAAGCCCGCCGAGCCCTGCGCCGCGCTCGACCGCGAATTGCGCTCCGTGCGCTGGATACCCAGTTGCCCGCATCCGCAGGTCCTCGCCGAGATGGCGGCCCACGACGTGTTCGTGTTCCCCTCGCTGTTCGAAGGCTTCGGGCTCGTGCTGCTGGAGGCGCTGGCGGCGGGGCTGCCGGTCATCACCACGCCGCACACCGCCGGACCCGACCTGATCCGCGACGGCGTGGAGGGATTCATCGTGCCGATCCGAGACAGCTCCGCCATCGCGGAACGGCTGGAACTCCTCCACCGCGAGCCGGAACGCCGGGCCGGGATGTCGCGGAGCGCCCGGCTGCGCGCCCGCGAGTATTCGTGGGAAAACTACGAGCAGACGCTCGCCTCCTGCGTCGCCCGGGCCCTCGCCGCAACCTGACGGAGCGACGGCGTCCCCAGACATCAATGAAATCCTCCATCAAAGTGCTGGTCTGGCTCTACCTCGCGCTGCTCCTCGCCGAGGGCGCGCTGCGCAAGTGGGCCTTCCCCGGGCTGGCCGATCCGCTCCTCATCGTGCGCGACCCGGTCGTCCTCGCGATCTACGCCCTCGCCCTGGCCTCCGGGATTTTCCCGGCCAACCGTTTCATGGTCGCCCTCGCCGCGCTCGCCGGCCTGTCGGTCATCGTCTCGTTCCTCGGCGGCCACGACCGCCTCCTCGTCATCGCCTACGGCCTTCGCATCAACTACCTCCACCTGCCGCTGATCTGGATCATGGGCGCCGTGCTCGACCGGCGCGATGTCGGGCGCATCGGCGCCGGGCTGCTGGTCGCGGCCATCCCGATGACGCTGGTCATGGTGGCGCAATTCCGCGCGCCCATGGACGCGTTCATCAACCATGGCGTGGGCAACGACGAGGTCGGCCAGATCTTCGGCGCGGACGGGCGCATCCGCCCGCCGGGCCTCTTCGCGTTCATCACCGGTCCGCAGTTGTTCTACCCGCTTTGCGCGGCCTTTTTTTTCAATGAACTCGGCGGCACCAGGCGGCTGCCCTGGTATGTGCTGATCGTCTGCGGGCTCGCGATCGCCATCGCGCTGCCCGTCTCGATCAGCCGCACCGTGATGCTGGGCACGGCGGTCGTCGCCGCCACCTGGCTCGTCACGCTCCCGTTCGCGTCGTCCAGGTTTTCCTCGCTGGCGCGTCCGCTCCTGCTGCTCGCGGTTGTCGGCGCGGCCTTGTCCCAGCTCCCGATCTTCCGCGAAGGCGCGGAGGTTTTCATGATGCGGTGGGACACGGCGGAGAGCGACAGCGGCGGCGCGGCCTGGGGCGGCGTGATCGACCGCACCGTGAACGGCTTCACCAACCCCGCCTATTTCCTGCGCGTGGCCCCGTTTTTCGGCCACGGCATCGGCACGGGCTCCAACGTCGGCGCGCGCCTGACTTCGGGCGAGGTCGGCTTCGCGCTCGCCGAGGAGGAGTGGGGCAAGGTCATCCTCGAACTCGGGCCCGGGCTCGGCGCGGCGTTCATTCTCTTCCGCATCGTGCTGACCGGCTGGCTCGGCCTGCAAGCCTGGCGCGCGCTGCGGGCGGGCCGCGATGCGCTGCCGCTCCTCATTTTCGCCGCCACGGCCCTGACGATTCTCCAGGGCCAGTGGGCTCCGCCGACCGTGCTCGGCTTCGCCGTGGCCGGCGGCGGCCTGCTGCTCGGCGCGCTCAATCCCGCCCCGGTCCCGGCCGCAGTCGAAGAAAACCATGCGGACACGCCGGCGCCAGACCGACCGCCGGCGCACTCCGTCCGCCGCGTGCCCGGCGTGCCGCGTGTCCTGCAAAAATGAACATCCTGCTTATCGGAAACCTGCCGGAAGACCGGCAGGAAAGCATGCAGCGGTTCACCGCCGCGCTCCGGTCCGGCCTGTCGGCGCGCGGCCACACCGTCACCGTGCTCGCGCCGAGGCTGCGCCTCGCCCGGCTCGGGCCGCGCTACCGCTACAACGGCCTGCCCAAGTATCTCGGCTACATCGACAAGTTCGTGCTGTTCCCGCGCGAGCTGCGCCGGCGGGTGCGCGAGCTGCGCCCCGACGTGGTGCACCTCACCGACCACGCCGGCGCGGTTTTCCACTCCGCCCTGCGCGGCCTCCCGGTGCTCGCCACCTGCCACGACCTGCTGGAAATCCGCGCCGCCCGCGGGGAGTTGCCGCAGCAAGCCGTCGGCCGCGCCGGACGGTGTTATCAGGCGTGGAACCTCGCCAGCATCGCCCGCCTGCCGCACGTCGCCTGCGTCTCCCGGGCGACGCGCGCGGATGTCCTGCGCCTCACCGGGCTGCCGCCGTCGCGGGTCCCGGTTATCCCCAACGCGCTGAATTATCCGTATCATAAAATCCCCGACGCGGAGGCCCGCGCGCGCCTCGCCGGGCTCGCGCCGTTCGCCGCGGCGGACGGCGGATTTCTTCTCCACGTCGGCGGCGCGCAGTGGTATAAAAACCGCGCCGGCCTGCTCGCGATCTACGCGGCGCTGCGGCGCCTGCTCCTGCCCCCTCCCGCGCTGGTGATGGTCGGGCCGCCGCTGTCCGCCGAACACGCCGCCCTCGCGGCGACGCTGGGCGTGAGCCGGCGCCTCATCCCCCTCAGGGGCGTGAGCGGCGCGCAGCTCGAGGCGCTCTACACCCTCGCCGAGGGGCTGCTCTTCCCGTCGTGGCAGGAGGGTTTCGGCTGGCCGGTGGCCGAGGCGCAGACGTGCGGCTGCCCGGTGTTTGCCTCGAACCGCGCGCCCATGACCGAGGTCGGCGGGCGTTCCGCCCTTTATTTCGACCCGGCCGATCCGGATGGCGCGGCCCGGACCATCGCCGGAGCCTGGGCCGGACAGACGGCGCGACGCGCGCTCGCGCTCACCGAGGCCCGCCGGTGGCAGCCCGACCTCATGCTCGACGCCTACGAGGCGCTCTACCGCCGGATCCTTTTATGCGAACCCTCCACCTGATCAATTCGATGAATCCCGCGTTCGGCGGCCTGGCGGCCCACCTGCGCTCGCTGGTCCCGGAACTGTCCGCGCTCGGGCACCCCTCGGAAATCGCATCGCTCGACGCGCCCGATGCGATGTTCCTGCCCGCGATCCCCGCCCGGGTTCATGCCCTCGGCCCCGTCCGGCCCGGCTTCGGTTATGCGCCCCGGCTGCGCCCCTGGTTGCGGGAGACGGCGGACCGTTTCGACGCCGTGGTCGTGCACGGGCTCTGGCAATATCACGGGCTCGCCACCCGCCTCGCCTTCGCGCCGGGCGGTCCGCCCCGCCAGTTTATTTTTCCCCACGGGATGCTCGATCCATGGTTCAAGCGGACGTATCCGCTCAGGCATTTCCGGAAATGGGTTTACTGGTGGCTGGCCGAGCGGCGGATTCTGCGCGACGCGGCGGCGGTGCTGTTCACCTGCGAGGAGGAAAGGCGGCTGGCGCGGCAAACCTTCCCCGGCAGTTCCTACCGGGAGCGCGTGGTCGCCTACGGGGTCGCCGCACCGCCGGACGAGCCGGCCCGCCAGCGCGCGGCGTTTTTCGCATTGTATCCGGACTTGCGCGACCGCCCCTGCTGGCTGTTTCTCGGCCGCATCCATCCCAAGAAAGGCGTGGAGCTGCTCATCGACGCCTACGCCGCGCTGCGCGCCGGGGACGACACGCTGCCGCGCCTGGTCATCGCCGGACCGTGCGCCGACGCCGGCTACCTGGGCCGATTGCAGGCGCGCGCGGCGAAGGCCTGCCCGCCCGGCGCGGTTCACTGGCCCGGAATGCTCGCCGGCGACGTGAAATGGGGCGCGCTGCGCGCCGCCGAGGCGTTCGTGCTGCCCTCGCACCAGGAAAACTTCGGCATCGCCGTGGTCGAGGCCCTCGCCTGCGGCACGCCCGTGCTCATCTCGGACCAGGTCAACATCTGGCGCGAGATCATCGCCGACGCCGCCGGCCTGGTCGAGCCCGACACGGCCGCGGGCACCCTCCGCCTGCTCGGCCGCTGGCGCGCGCTCGAACCCGAGGCCGGACGCCATGTGCGCACGGCGGCCCGGCGCAGTTTTTTGAAACGCTACGAAATCGGCGCGGTTGCGCGCAGCCTCGTCGCCGCCCTGCAAGCACCCCGGGACGGCCAACCACTCTCATGAAAATCGCCATTGTCCAGGGAGCCTTCTACCCCGTGCCGACGCGTCGGGGCGGCGCAGTCGAGAAAATCTGGTTCGCCCTCGGACGGGAGTTCGCGCGGCGCGGCCACGACGTGACGCACTACTCCCGCCTCTGCGACGGCCTGCCGGAGACCGAACTCATCGGCGGAGTGCGGCACGTCCGCATCCAGGGAGCGGATACGCCCGGCTCGCGCCTGCTCCAGAAGTGGCGCGACCTGCGCTACACCCTGCGCGTGGCGCGCCGCCTGGAGCCCGCCGACGTGGTCGTCACCCACACGTTCTGGGCGCCGCTCGTGCTTTCGCCGCGCCGCCACGGGCCGCTCTGGGTCCACGTGCAACGGTATCCGCAGGGCCAGATGGTCCTCTACCGCCGGGCGGCCCGGCTCCAGACCGTCTCGCGCGTGATCGCCGAGGCCATCGCGCGCCAGACGCCGTCGGCCCGCGCCCGCGTGTGCGTGATCCCGAATCCCCTGCCGTCGCGCGCCGGGCCCGCGACCGCCGTGGCGCGCGATCCCCGGCTCGTGCTCTTCGTCGGCCGCCTCCATCCGGAGAAGGGCGTCGAACTGCTGCTGCAGGCCGCCGCGATCGCGCTCCGCAGCGCGCCCGGCCTGCGGTTCCGCATCGTGGGGCCGAGCGAGACGCGCTTCGGCGGAGGCGGTCCGGTCTTCCAAAGCCGGCTGGAGGCGCTCGCCGCCCCGCTCGGCGCCGCCGTGGAGTTCACCGGCCCGGTGTTCGACGAGGCTGAGCTGGCCGCGCACTTCGCCAGCGCCGCGGTATTCGCCTATCCGTCGCTCGCCGGGAAGGGCGAGGCATCTCCCGTCGCGCCGCTGGAGGCGCTTGCCCGCGGCTGCCCCGTGGTGACCTCGGACCTCGCGTGCTTCGACGACACCCCCGGCATCGGGCCGTTCACGCGCCGCTTCGACCACACCGCCGCCGACGCGGCCGGCCAGCTCGCGGCGGCGCTCGTGGACTTCACGGCCGATCGCACCGCCTGGGAGCTCGCCTCGGCCGCGGCGGAAGCGCGCGCCCGCGAGTTTTCGGTGGAGCGGATCGCCGGGGAATACCTGGCGGGGTTCGCCGGGCTGCCCGGCCGCCTGACATGAAAACGCCTCCGCACACCCATCCCCAGGCGGACGCCTGGGCTTCGCCCTGGACGACGCGCCGCCGGCTCGCGCTCCTTGCCTGGGATTGCGCGTGGGCGCTGACGTGCGCCTGGACGCCCAAGCCCCTCAATCCCTGGCGACTGCGCGTGCTGCGGCTCTTCGGCGCGGAGATTCACGGCACGCCCTTCGTGCATGCTCGCGCGCGCATCCAGCAGCCGTGGAACCTCGTGCTGCACCATCGCGCCTGCCTGGGCGACCGCGCCGCCGCCTACTCGCTCGGCCGGATCGTGATCGGGGAGGCCGCGACCATCGCGCAGGAAGCCTACCTCTGCACGGGCACGCACGACTTCTCGCAGCCGCACCTGCCGTTGCAGACCGCGCCCATCGAGATCGGGCCCGGCGCCTTCGTCGGGGCGCGGGCCTTCGTGCTGCCCGGCGTCACCCTCGGCGCCCGCTGCATCGTGGGGGCGATGTCCGTGGTCACCCGCGACGTGCCGCCCGGCGCGACCGTGGCCGGCAATCCCGCCCGCGTCCTCCGCGATCCCCGATGCGCCGGGGAAAAACCGGGGACAACCCCCGATACCCGCGTCAGTGGATAACGGGCTTCGCGGCGCTTGAGTGGGCGGCAGGCAGGAGCACACGTTTATGGACAGGGGAAAATCCGCATGATGCGAAAATCTCTGTAACCATTAATCAAATACACAATGAGAATCAGATTCCTATCCAGATCACTTGTTGCGGCCGCCATCGGGCTGGTCTTTTCCGCTCTCGCCGCGCATGCCCAACTGATCGTCAACCTCAGCCAGCGCGTCACATTCGGCCCGTTCGTCGGCGGTATCAACAATAACGTGACCAACAACGGCGGCATCGATACCGTCGAGATCATCACGACGGGCACGCCCGCCGCCAACCCGTTCTCGATCACCTACAATCCGCTCTCCGGACCGAGTTCGGTCACCTTCGAAACCGGGACGCTCAACACGTCGACCTTCGAGTTCGAATCGACCCTCGTGCCACAGAGTTATTTCACGACCGTCGGAGTCGCGATCGAAATGGATTTCGACAACGACGGCATCTATGACCTGACACAGAACTACACACTCGCGCTCACTCCGTTCACGGCTCCCAACGGCTTCACCGGAGTCAGCTACGAGATCATTCCCGTGGAGTTCTTCGGCTCGGTTACGATCAACGGCTATACCTACGGCTACGCTTCGGTGGTGTCCAACAGTGTAGGCACGTTGTTCAACGGGTCGTCCACAACCGCGGCCATCCAGTTCCAGTTCCTGGCCACGCCCGTGCCGGAGCCGTCCACCTACGCCCTCGCCGGCGTGGCGGCCCTCCTCGGCATCGTCGCCTACCGCCGCCGCCGTTCCTTCCGGTCCCCGGCTGCCCAGGTTTCCCAGGCCGGCTGATTTCCGTCATCGCCGGCCGGCCCCGCCGGCGTTCCGGAACGAAGCCAATCCGTCACCCATCAATCCGTATGTGAAACGCCGCGACATGAACCTCGCGGCGTTTTTTTTCGGGCCACGAGCCCGACCTCTTCTCATGAACGAGTCAAAAATTCCGGTCACCGTCCTCGTCCCGATCCGCAACGAGGCGGCCAACCTTCCTCGCTGCCTCGCGTCCGTCGCGTGGGCCGCCGAGATCTTCGTAGTGGATTCGCACAGCGCGGACAACTCCGCCGCCATCGCCACCGCCGTCGGCGCACAGGTTTTCCAGTTTCCCTTCAACGGCGTCTGGCCGAAGAAAAAGAACTGGGCGCTGGCCAACCTGCCTTTCTCTCACGAATGGGTCTTCATTCTCGACGCCGACGAGGTGATGCCTCCCGGCTCCGCCGAAGAAATCGGCGCGCTGATCGCGGAGGACGGCAGGGGCTGCGCAGGATTCTGGATCAACCGCCGCTTCATGTTCATGGGCGGCTGGCTGCGCCACGCCTATTATCCGAACTGGAATCTGCGCCTCTTCCGGCACCGCCTGGGCCGCTACGAGCAGCTCGTGCACGGCCCCACCCTGAGCGGCGACAACGAGGTCCACGAGCACATCCTCGTCGAGGGGAAAACCGGCCGGCTGGTCTGCGAGATGGACCACTACGCCTTCCCCTCGATCGACGTGTTCGTCGAGAAACACAACCGCTACTCCAACTGGGAGGCGCAGCTCGAGATCGAGGAGGGCCTCCAGCCCTCCGACCACCACGCGCTCCAGTCCCCGGCGGTGAACCTGCGCCGCCGGCTCAAACGCTGGTCGCGCCGCCTGCCCTTCCGCCCGACGCTGCGCTTCCTCTATGTTTACGTGTTCCAGCGCGGTTTTCTCGACGGGAAACGCGGATTGTATTTCGCGCGGCTTCACGCCGTCTATGAGTTCATGTCCGTGGCCAAGGCCGCGGAGATGCGCCTGCCACGCGTCCCCGTCACGTCCGTGGAGGCGTGATGGCGGCGGCGGTGACGGACTGCGCCGCGAGTTGGCGGGAAACCCGCTCCGCGAGCGCGGCCTCCTCGGGCAGGGCGGCCTCGAGGTCGGTCCGCGCAAGGCTCGCCCGGGCCGCTTCGGTATCGCCGGACTGCATCTCGATCACGGCGCGCAGCAGGGGGACCGGCACGAGTCCGGAAACGGCATCGGGACCGACCCCGGCGAGCAGCGCCCGGGCCTCCGCCGCGCGACGCTGCTTCGAAAGCGAAAACGCATGGACCAGCCGCCGCACGGTGTCCTCCGGCGCCGCCTCGAACGCGCGGCGCGCCGTCACCTGGGCGCGCGCCACGTTGGAGTCGAGCAGCAGGCTGTAGTAGGCATGGGCCACCGCCTCGTCGTCCACCGGCCCGGAGTGGCCGGCCAGATACAGGCCCAGCACCCGCAACAGCTCGGGCGTGCGCCGCACCTCGCGGTAATGCGCCAGCAACTCCGCGAGCAGCCGTTTGTCGGAGGCGTCGCGCTCGAAGATGCGATTGAGCGTTTCCAGCCGCTCGACGTCCCATTGCCACCGGGTCGCCAGCGCCCGGAGATTCGCCAACCGGGCCGTGCTCCGGTCCGCCAGGGCCAGCGCCTGCCGCCACGCGTCCCGGCTTTGCGACAGGTCGCCGTCCTGGCGGGACACCCACGCCAGCAAGGCCGAGCGCAGGTGATTTTCCTCCTTCCAGTCGGCCGCGCGCAGCAGGGCGCGCAGCCCGGTCCGGTCCGCCCCGGCGTAGAGCGAGTCGGCCAGTTGCATGTCGGTGCTCGCCGCATCGCGGGTCCCGGCATCGACCCAGGCCAGCCAGCCAGCCCCCCCCCCGGCGCCCGGCTCGCGGCCCTCCCGGATCGCAAGCAGCCGCGAGCGGTTGCCCTGGACGAGATCGCGCCGCGCGATCTCCGCCCGCACGTCGCCGGCGATGCGCCTCTCCTCGGGCAGCAAAGCCGGGAGAGCCACGCTATCCAGGAGATAGGACGCCGGCAACGTCCGCCCCAGGGAGGCGAGGCACCAGGCGCGGAGCACCGCGCGCACGGGTTCGGCACGCTCGCCGGAGGACATGGAATCGAGGAGGGCGAGCGCCTCGGCCGCGCGCCCCTGCTTGCAAAGTGCCAGCGCCTGTGTAGTTCCGAAGTAGGTGTTATCTGGATACGCCTTGACCAGCTCCGCCGCGATGAGCCCCGCGCGCGCCACATTGGTGTCGAGGAGCAGGCTGGTGTAGGCGAGGTTGTTGCGCGCCGCCTCGTCGCCGGGCGAAACCTCCACGATGCGGGTGAAAAGCCGGTGGAGACCGGCGGTGTTGCCCCGGTGGCGCTCCCAGAGGAGCAGCGCCTGCTGCACCGAGGCATTGTCCGGCACGAGCGCGAAGAGGCTCCAGATGACGTCGTGCCGTTCGTTGACCCACCGCCATTCTTCCGTGCGCGCCAGCAGCGCGACGGCCTTGCCGGTATCGGAACCCGCGTCGATCAGCGCCAGGTTCCACGCCTCCGCGAACTCCGCGGCGCGGCCCTGCGCCCGGCAGGCGTGGGCGAGCAGGGCGTTGCGCAGGTATTCGTGTTTCGGCCAGCGGACGGCGCGGAGCGCCGCCTCCAGCGCGGGCGCGTCGCCGAGCGCGAGCAGCGCCTCGGCCTGCGCGTGCCGTGCATCCTCGTCCGCGCGGGTTTCCTCCGGCAGCAAGTCGAACCACCGGCGGGCCTCCCCGGCCCGCCCCGAGCGAACGAGGAAGGCCAGCACGCGGGCCGCCTCGGCGGGCCGGTCGGCCACCTCCGCCTGGAGGCGGGCGAGCGCGGGTCCGGCGTCGGGCGAGCCGAGCAGGACCCGCGCCTCGATCATGAGCAGGCTCCCGGTCACGTCCGGCTCCGGCTCCGCCTGCAGACGGCGCACGAGTTCCCCGGTGCCGTCGGTCGCCTGCGCCGCCACGTTTTCGCGGAGCAGCAGTGTGAGGGCGCGCACGCGGAGTTCAGGCTGGTCGGCCAGCGCGAGCACGCGGGCGCGCAGCGCCCGGTCCGTGCGCTGCGGATCGGCCGCCAGCCCGATCCCGGCGAGGTCGAGCTGCGCGGCGCCGTCGGCCGGTTCCAGGCGCGTCAGTTCGAGGAGGTGCGATGCGGCCTCGGCCGGCCGGCCGAGACGCCGGTAAACCTCCGCGGCCAGCCGGTGGAACTCCGCGCCGGAGCGCGCCTCCCCGGCCACGGTCTCGAGCGCGGCGAGCGCATTGCCCGGCACGCCGAAACGCAGGGCGAGCCGGATGAGTTCGCGCTGGTTTTCCCAGGTCGGTTCCTCGCGGCAGAGGTTTTCCTGATACCACACCGCGTCGGGCCGATCCCGCGCCGCCGACGCCTCCGCGGCGATGCGCCATGCGTCGGGGTTGCGGGTCGAGGCTTGCAGGCTTTTGCGCGCCGCCATCAGGGCGTTGGGCAGGTCGCCGTCCGCGAGAAAGGCGCGGGCGTCGCGGTTCATGCGCTCGACGCGCCACGCCTTGACCGCCGGCCAGGCGTAGTGGCGGCCGCCGGCGTAACCGGCGCCCAGCAGGAGGAGGGCGAGCAGGCCGCCCGCGCACCGGCGTTTCCATCGGGTTCGGGTGATTTTCATGGTGTTTTTCAAAGGGAGGCGGTCGCCACGCCGGGACGGATCATCGTGTGCAGGACGCGCTCGACGACGGCGCGCGCATCGGCCGGGGAGGTGGCGGAGAGCAGCGCGATGCCGATGACGCGCTGTCCGAGGTTGCGTTCGCCGTGCCAGACGGAGCGGAGCCGTTCCGACGAATCCACCTGCCGGTAAGAGACGCTCTCCCCCGGCCGCAGCGGGCGATCCTCGATGATCGCGTGGAACACATACACGTCGCGCCCTCCCTGGCTGAAAAGATAGATCGTGAACGGAAGCCGGATGCCGTTGACCTCGCAGTCCCAGGCCCCGAGTTCGGCCACGAATTCCAGCCCCGTCGCCGGCAGGCACACGGTCGGGTAATGCGAGCTGGAAAGAAACTTCGAGACCCGGCCCGGCCGCCATTCGAGGGCATACATCTGCCAGGGATGCCCGCCCTCGGCCACCCATGAGGCCGTCGCGCCCTCGTTGAACTTGAGCAGCGCCAGCGTGCGCTCCGCGAACTCGCCTTTCCGGTAACGCGGGGCGTCCACCGGCCAGACCACCTGCCAGGGCACGGCGGGCGGCACCCGGCTCTCGTGCCAGCGATACCAGAAACCGGTGAGCGCCTCCGCCGAGATCAGCCAAGCGATCCCCGCCAGCGCAAACCACCACGGGAAGGGCGCGCGGCGCATGGCCTCCGCGGGCTCCGCCGCCGGGCCGGATGGCGGCGGCGCGACCGGCGTACGACGCCAGCGAAAGCCTTCGGAGACGGCCCACAGCGCCGCCAGGCAGACGACCATCGAGACCACCCCGATCGTGTCGTGCCAGCGTTCGGCCAGGCCCTCGGTGGCCGTCAGCCGGGTCAGCAGCAGGGTGCGCAGGATATTGATAAAAAACGCGACGGCGAAGGAGACCGCAACCAGCCCCGCCCGCCGGACGAGGGTGAGGCGGTGCAGTTCGCCGAGGAAAAGGGACATCATGAACGCGGTCTGGAGCGAGCGGATGCCGCTGCACGCCTCCTCGACGTTGACCCAGCGGTCGGCCACCTGGATGAGGTTGCCCTGGGCCATGGCCGGCGTGCCGGACAACGTCAGCACCTCGGCGCAGATCGCCGCGTTGACGCGCATCAGCTCCTGCACGAGGGAGGTCTCCATCCACACCGGCCAGGGCAGCGCGGTGAAGCAGAACAGCAGCGGGAAAGTGAAATGGAGCGCGTAACGCACGCCGCCGTGCACTGCGAGGGCGAGCCACGACAGGCCGACGCCGAGCGCGGCGAAGATCCAGTTGATTTTCACCCAGTCGGGATTGGCCTCCTGGATGACCCGCACCGGCAGACAGGCGGCCAGCAGCGCGCCCGCCAGAAGCAGCAGCGCCATGGTCGCGGGCGCGGGCAGTATCCGCCGCGCGGGCCGCGTCCGCCAGCGTTCCCAGAGGAGATACAGCGCCAGCGCCGGCACGGCCCAGCCGTAGGCATAGACCACATTGACGGTCCACTCCAGCCGTTGCTGGTTGAAAATGAGCAACCACAGCAACCCGAGCAGCGCGGCCGTCGGCACCCAGGCGATGCGCGGCTGGTTCCGCAGGTGGTCGGGCCAGCCCTTCACCCACGACGTCCCGCCCGCGTTGCAGCTTGTTGTCATGGCTGGATTTTCCGCCGGTCGCGCGGGATACGCGAGCGTCACCGGTATCGGGGAATCCCTTACGCGGGCATCGGCCGGTCCGGAGGGACGGGCGGCTCAGGCCGGCAGGATCGCCTCGGGTTCATCCGCCGGCTTCTCCCCGCTCACCCGGGCGGCCTCCAGCAGCACCTGCTGGAAGCGCGGCAGGATGGCCTCCCGGGAAAATTGCCGGACCCAGCCCGTGTGCGCGCCCCACGCATCGAGCTCCGCCCGGGATTCGCCCAGCCTGCGCAACACCGAGGCCAGGCCGGCGGCGTGACCCGGCCGCACCGTGCAGCCGAAGCCGCCGGCGCGGACCGCGCCGGCGAGTTCGCTGTCCTCGTCGGCCACCGCCACCACCGGCAGACCGGCCGCCAGCACCGAGATCAGCTTGCTCGGAAAGAAGAACTGCCCGGAGCCGCCCGTCTGGGTGATCAGGGCCACGTCCGCGGCTCCGAGCAAGGCACCATAATCGTCGTCGTCGAGCAGCGGCAGCAATTGCACATTTACCCCCGGATGGGCACGCAGGCATTGCTCGATGCCGGACCGCGCCGCGCCGTCCCCGGCAATGATCAACGCCACCCGGGCGGCGCCGGCGGGCGGCAGGGTTCGCAGCAGGGCCGCCGCCTCGATCACGATTTCCAGTCCCTGCTTCCGTCCGAGATTGCCGGCGTAGACCGCCAGCAGCGCGTCGTCAGCGACGCCGAAGAAGCGTCGGGCATCGGCGCGATTTTTCCGGCCGGAAGCCGGCGCGGGCGCGAGGCGCAGCCAGTTGGGCAGCAGACTGCGCTTCTCCGCCGGCACTCCTTTCCGGTAAAAGGCCGCCATCATGCCCTGGGAGATACCCGACACCATTGCCGCCTTCGCGTAGGCCAGCCGTTCGAGACCGTAGAGCGCGCGCACCAGCCAGCCGCGCCGGAGCATGCCGAGCCCCACGGCCGCGTCCGGCTGGAGATCCTGCACGTGAAAGACGAACCGGCTCCGCTTCAACGTCGTGGCAATCCAGGCAAAGAAGCCGAGGCCGAGCGGCGGGCTGACGACCACATAGACATCCGCCCGCGGCAGCGCCAGGATGCGCAGCAGGGAGACCAGCCCGAAGCTCAGTTCGTGCGCGATGCGCCGCAACGTCGTCGCCATGGCGGGCACGTAACACCAGCACCGATACACGTCCACCCCGCCGATCAGTTCGGCGCGATGCCACCGGCCGCGGTCGCCGGGCTCTTTCCGCCAGTGGGGATAGTAGGGAAACGAGGTGACGGCCGAGACCCGGTGGCCGCAGGCGGACAGGTGCTCGCACAGTTCCCGGTTGAAGGGCGCGATGCCGACGGACTCGGGCGCATAGTTGATGCCCCATAAAACGATGTTCACCCCGCCCCCCTTTTCTGGCCGATATATTCATCGGGCTACATCCTGGCGACAACGCGGCGCGCGCGCCATCGGGGCATCCGCCGGTCATGGGAGAAGTTATCCGCAGGCGGCGGCCAGGGGATTCCCCGATACCGGGCCTGGCCGCCGGTCAATTCGCCGGCATGCGCTTGCAGTCCTCCACCCAGCGCACGCAGAACTGCACGAGCTGGGAGGCGGTATCGAGGTGGATCTTGGTCTTGATGTGAGCCCGGTGCGTCTCGACGGTTTTCACGCTCATGTGGAGGCGGGCCGCGATCTCGCGCGTGGCCAGGCCCGAGCCGATGAGTGTGA
Source organism: Opitutaceae bacterium TAV5 (assembly GCA_000242935.3). Lineage (NCBI taxonomy): Bacteria > Pseudomonadati > Verrucomicrobiota > Opitutia > Opitutales > Opitutaceae > Opitutaceae bacterium TAV5. Next base: position 5,264,009 of record CP007053.1, on the reverse strand, counting down.
CCACCTCGAGTTCCCGGTCGCTGAGGCCGGCGACCGGCGAATCGCTCTCCGCAGCCGGTCCCTTGACCAGGTGGCTGAGCATCTGGCTGGAAACGCGTTCGCTTACGAACATCTGGCCCTTGCGAACCTTGCGGATCGCGTCGAGCACCCGGGTCGCGATGTCCTGCTTCATCACGTAGGCCCTGGCGCCCGCCTTGAGCACGCGCAAGGCATAGACGGACTCGTCATGCACCGACAGCACCACGATCTGGATGGCGGGATCGAGCGCCCGGATGTTCTTGATGAGTTCGAGCCCGCTGTTGCCGCGCAGGGAAATGTCCACGATCACGACATCGGGATGCAGCCTGCCCACCTCGCTGGTGGCGGTGGCGCAATCCTCGGCCTCGCCGCAGAGCTCCAGATCGGACTCCGTCGCGATCATAGCCGCCAGGCCGCGACGCACCAGGGCATGGTCATCGGTGATGTAGATTCGTGTTTTCATGCTGAATTTGTAATACTGTTTTAGATACGTAGTCAGCCTGTCTGTCGGTGTGGCCGCTACCGCACGACAGGTGCAATGACGCCGTGCCCCTCCATTATATAAGATTTCGGCCCCAGGTTTGACATGGGGTAAAACCCGACCCTCTCCCGCAGGCATGACCGATGGACTTGAGTTGAATGCCCTGAGGGGGGGGCTTGCCGGACGCAGGCTGGACACGTTCCCGCAGATGGAATTTGCTGAGGGCAGATCCAAAGATGGTGCCGCCCGGATACGGGAAGGCGCGATCACGTTTTGAAAAATCCAACTTCCCTCCAATCATAGAAACGCGGCCCGCCCGTACGACGCCGCGCGCCACACCCGCTCCCTCCATGCCAGTCAAACGACCGACGGATCGTTTCTTCCCCATCGTGGGCATCGGCGCCTCGGCCGGCGGCCTGGAGGCCCTCGTGCAGTTCTTCGAACAGGTGCCGCCGGACTGCGGCATGGCCTTCGCGGTCGTCCAGCATCTGGACCCCACGCAGAAGGGCATGATGCCGGAACTGCTCCAGCGCGCCACCCCCATGAAGGTGCTGCAGGTGACGGATCGCACCATGGACAACCGGATCGGCGGCGTGGTCATCCCCTTCACCGATATAACCGCATCCAGGAAAGTGGAGGCCGAACTGCGCGAGCAGCATGACCGCCTGGCCGGGGAACTGGCCGGGCGGCGCAGCGCCCCGGACCGGGCCTCCCCGCGTCTGCCATGCCATCCGAAGAAAAAAAAGCCCCGCAAACCCGCGCCCGCCGCGAGGAAACCCGGGCCATGAAAAAACATCCGACATCTACGGAGGCCGCCGGCGCGCTACGCCGCCGCGCCGAGGACCGGCTCGGCCGGCGGCCGGCCCGGAAATCGTCTACCGCGCTCCACGCCGACTCGCAGCGGCTCGTCCAGGAACTGCAGATCCACCAGATCGAACTGGAGCTGCAGAACGAGGAATTGAAGCAGGCCAAGGCCCGGGTGGAGGAAGGCCTGGAAAAATACACCGACCTCTACGACTTCGCCCCGGTCGGCTATTTTTCCCTCGATGAAAAAGGCCTGATCCTTGAGGTGAACCTGACCGGGGCCGCCTTGCTGGGGGTCGAACGATCCCAACTCACCCGGCGCCGCTTCCAGGTGTTCGTGGTGCCGCGGAGCCGGCCGGCCTTCAACGACTTTCTCGGGAAAATCTTCGCCGGGGAAGGAAGGCAGTCCTGCGAAATGTCGCTGATGGGAGCCGACCGGACCGTTTTTTGGGCGGACCTGCAAGCCACGTCCGCCACGCCCCGGGCTGGTACAGACACCTGTTGCCGGGTGGCGGTCACCAACATCGAGGCGCGCAAGCAGGCGGAGGAGGCGCAACGCCGCGTCGAACTCCTCGCCGCCTCGAACCGGCGGCTGGAGGAGGAGATCGTCCGGCGCCAGGCGACAGAGACAGCCCTCAGGAAGAGCGAGCTGCACACCCGCCGGCTGCTGGAACAATCGCGACAACTCCAGGAAAAACTGCGCCGCATCTCCCACCAGGCCCTGACGGTGCAGGAGGACCAGCGGAAGAAGATCAGCCGCGAGTTGCACGACGAGATCGGACAGATCCTCGTGGGCATCATCGTCCACCTGGCCAATTTCACCAAGGAGGCAGAGATCAACCCGAAGTGTATCCGTAAAACAATCACGCCCCTGCGCCGGCTGGTCGAGAAGTCGGTGCGGACCGTGCACCGCTTCGCCCGCGAGCTCCGGCCCGCGATGCTGGACGACCTCGGCCTCGTCCCGGCGCTGTGCGCCTACATCGACGGCTTCCCCCGGAAGAAGGGCCGCAGCATCCGGTTCACCGCTTCGCCCGCCGCCGATGTCCTGGACCACGACAGGCGCACGGTGCTCTACCGGGTCGCGCAGGAGGCGCTCGTCAACGTGGCCCGGCACGCGCACGCCCGCGTGGTGACGGTGCGCCTGCTCAAGGTGCGGGGAGGCGTGCGCCTGGAGATCAGCGACGATGGCAAGGCGTTCGACGTGAAGCGCCTCATGACCGCCGGGTGGAACCAGCGCCTCGGGCTGATCGGCATGCGCGAGCGCGTGGAGATGGTCGGCGGGCGTTTCAGCATCGAATCTGCGCCCGGCACGGGCACGACCGTCCGGGCCGAGGTGCCGGTTTAGTCTGTCCGGAGCACGGGGGCGGGCTGCACCGGAGCGGCGGCTTCCTCGCACCGCTCCGCCATCACATCCCGCTGCTTCGCCGACAGGCGACATGCCGCCGCTGCCAGACAATCAGCAGCAGCATGCCGGCTCCCGCCAGCCCGAAGGTGGACGCCTCGGGGATGGGCGTGACGATCACGCCGAAACCGCCGTCGAGATCGCTGGCGTCGATCCGGTTGTTGTCGAGGGTCACCGCGCCGTTTTGCGCGAGCGCCCGGCCATGGTCGATCGAGGCTCCGGCGTCCAGCGTGATGCTCGTGAGGGCGAGGATGTTTCCGGCAAACTGGCTGTCGGTGCCGAGGGTCGCGGAACTGCCGACCTGCCAGAAAAGCCCGCTGTCCGGCCCGCCGGCCTCGGTCGTATTGATGTTGATGATACTCACCTGCGAACTGGAGGCGGTGGTGAGCGTGCTGCCGATCTGGAATACGAAACGCGCGTTCGCATCCCCCTGGGCGTCGAGGGTCAGCAGGCCGGTCAACTGCGCCGCCGAGTCGAAATAATAGACCCCGGGCAGGAGAACCATGCCGCCGAGATCCTGGCCGCTCAGGTCGGTGGTGAAGCTCAGGTTGGCCAAGGTGACGTAGGCGGCGGCGGCATCCGCCTGGGCCTGCGCCGCCGTGGCGTTCCCCTGATCGAGCGTTCCCGTGAACAGGCCGGGGCCTCCATCGACCGCGGCAAAACCCGTGATGGCGGAACCGGGCGAAACGCCGAGGCCGCCGGTGATGACGGTGCCGCCGGTATTGGTCACCGTCGAGCCGCCCAGCGCACCGTAGTTCCCCGCGGAACCGAGAATCTGGGCACGGGCGGAGGTGGCGGTGAGCAGGACAGGAGTCAGCGCCGCAAGGGCGGATATCCGAAGAAGCTGGTGGATGTAGTTCATTTCAAGATTCCTGAGCCGGGGGCGGGAGCGCTTTCCTGGCAGGCGACACGGTAGCAGATACCGTCGCCCGGCGCCATGGGGGGCCGGCTTCCCTGCGTATCGGGGAATGCTCTACCCCCCGGGGGGGGGTCGCAAACCCGGGCGGAAGCGCCTGTCCTACCGCCGTGGATACCCCGCCGGATTCGCCGAGTGCCACCTCCAGGCGGTCTCCACGATGGGCTCGATGGAGGGGAATCTGATCTTCCAGCCGAGTTCGCCGATCGCCCGGGAGGAGTCGGCGTAAAGCGCAGGCGGGTCGCCGGCGCGACGGGGACCGGTCACGCGGGGGACTTTTTTGCCCGTCACGTTTTCGACGGCGCGGATCACTTCGAGGACGGAGGTCGGGGTGCCGGTGCCGAGATTGTAGAAAAGGGCGGCGCCGGGTTTTTCGAGTTGGCCGAACACGGCGATGTGGGCGCGACTCAGGTCGTCCACATGCACGTAGTCGCGCAGGCAGGTGCCATCGGGTGTCGGGTAGTCGGTGCCGAAGATTTGCACGTCGGGGCGTTTGCCCGTGGCGGCGTCGATGACGAGCGGGATGAGGTGTGTCTCCGGGTCGTGGTCCTCGCCGATCGTGCCATCCCCGGCCGCGCCCGCGGCGTTGAAATAGCGGAAGGCGGCGAACGAAAGCCCGTGCGCACGGGCGAGCGCCTTGAGTGCGTTCTCGATGTCGAGCTTGGTCTGCCCGTAGGGATTGATCGGGGCCTGGAGCAGCGTCTCGCTGATGGGCATTTTTTCAGGTATCCCATAAGTTGCGCAACTGGAAGAGAAAACGAATTTTTTAACACCCCTGGCCAGCATCACGCGCAACAGCCGGAGGGTGGCCACGACGTTGTTGAAGTAGTATTTGAGCGGATCGTTGACCGACTCGCCGACATAGGCGAAGGCGGCGAAGTGCATGACCACGTCGATTTTTTCCTTTTCGAGAATCGCGCCCACGGCGGTTTCGTCGCCGAGATCGGCGATGTGGAGCGGGATGCCGGCGGCGACCGCCTCCCGGTGTCCGAAGACCATGTTGTCAAGCACCACGGGGGAATGCCCGGCGGCTACGAGTTGGCGGACGCAATGGCTGCCGATATAGCCGGCTCCTCCGACGACGAGAACATTCATGATGGGTACTGCGTTGGGTTGAGGCTCCGGAAGAGAGGATCGCGCGAAGCCGGTGCTTCACCGGGCGAAAGCCCCGGGTGCGGCGTGCCCGGACCCGGCACGAGCACCGTAAGGAAGCCGCCGGTCAGGGTCAGAATAAGGTCGAATTGATGCATGGTTCCGGACAAGGCCGGACGGCGATCTCCGGTCGGGCGGTTCGCGCTGGATCGATTCGCCGGTTTGCCCCGGTGCAAATATAAGCACGAACATCGCCGGCCGACATGGGGTGTTCACCCACCCCGGCACCGGTCCCCGGCAGGGCCGGACTTTATAGTTTTTTAAATTATGGAGGTGGCGGGAAGTATACACGCAGTTTTCTACCGTAGTCGGCCGGTGTGCCCCTCTCCCCGGAGATGGAGTCGGTGCTACCGGAAATCGTGCGAAGCCTGCTCCGGGATTCATGATGCCGGCCTCGCGGCAGCGACGGCAGACATCCCACACGATCAGAAAATAACCGGCGAAGCCGGGCCGGTTGATCAGCGCCAGTTCGTAGTCGAGCTGCCGGATGACGGCATCGGTCATGGCCGGGAAACGGGTGCGCGCGCCGGCGAAGGTGCGTTCGCGCAAAACGCCTTCCATGGTCTCGCCTTCACCGACGGGAAAGCCGGGAAATTCGTAGCCGAGGCTGGAAAGTGTGAATTCCAGCCGCCCGGCAAGGGGCGCCGTGTTGGCGACCGCATCGGGAAGATCGGCCCAAAGCCGGCGCATCTCGTGTGCCGTTCGCAAATGGCGTCCGGCATTGGCGGAGAGGAGGCGTCCGGCGGCGGCGAGCGTGGTGGGATGGCGCAGGCAGCCAAAAACTGGCGGAGTGATTGGTTTTTGAGCAAGAACGTAAGCGAGGCTAATACTTGGAGTTGTGCGTCAAAGCGCACTCTGCCGGCACGACATTTCTTCGCAAGCATTGATATGGTCGTGAGGTGAAAACGAGAGAAAATCTGAGAAGAAAACGCTTGGGTAAATATCGAGTTCGCGAGAACATTCGAAAGAAGCTGCGCCGGTATTCGGCTACCCGCTCCCGAGCACATCTTTCTTTATCGCCTTTTGACCAGCAAGACCACCAGCCCGTCCAACTGCTTCATCAGCGACACCTGATTACTGCGCGGCAGGCTCCCCCATCCTCGCCATCTGCTGCTCAACCTATTGGGCAAAGATTGGGAGGGCATTTGCGTGGCGGATTGAGTATCTCAACTCTTCTCCGCTGATATTGATTGAATTCTTGCATTCAGCAAACGCATGTGATTCAAAATATTCTATGGGAAGTTCCGGCACAGGCAGTTTCACAGACTACCCCGGCAGTGCACCAGCCCCGACAAAGGGAGGTGGAACTGCGGGCGGAGGCAGCGGTGAAGATCGCTGTGATAAAGCCTTCGAGACGATTCTCGAAGACTTTGAACATTCAGATTTTTGGCACGAAAGAAAGGTGCTTCCAATGGTCGGTAGCACGTTTTCGATCCAACATCGCAAGCGGCTCGTGGCCGTCCTGCCCAACGGCGAATCGATCGGTAGTCTGCCGACTTCCTTCAACTATCTCGCGCAATGCATGAAAAGGGGGCACACTTACGAGGGGCGGATTACCGCATGTATCCCGGGTCCAATTGTGCGAATTCGGGTAGATGTTGCCCCTCAATAAATGAGTGCAGCAAAAATCCTCCTCATTGGAGAGGTCGTCGTCGACGTAACTCTGCAAAAGCCTGAGAAAAAGCTTCGTCTCGGCGGCGTCCTCCATGCGGCAAGGGGCCTTTGGGCTCTCGGTGTCCAATACGATCTCGCTTATTTCGCACCCGATTATATCGATGGTGCAGTTATCGACCAAGCCGGGCGTCTCGGCGCAACACGGATATCAAAGATTGGCTCCATTGATGGATCTCCGAACGTGATGCTTATTGGCGATCCGACGGAGGCTGGGGACCAAGGATATGAACATCTGCTCCGCGATGCGCACCGAGTCAAACTCGACGAAAATGTGCTTTTCGAAGCGATTACACGCGCAGATGATGTCATCATCTTGAGCGGCAATTTTTCCCTGCCAGAAGTGCTCAACGTTGCATCTCGACACTCGGCGGCTATTCACACAGACTTGGGTAGCGGCCCGTCCGCGTTCACCGAGCTTGCCGTTTTGGGGCGGCCACTCAGAACGCTCTTTTTATCAACGTCGTCTCACGCCTTTTCGGGAATTGTTGATAATATGCCAACCAGCGCAGTGGAAATGGTTGGTAAGCACGCGGACGTAGTGCTGCTGAAGGAAAATCGGGGTGGCGCCCGTCTATTTACAAGTTCAGGAACATTGACTGTTGGGGCACAGCGGCGATCGATCATGCACTCCGTGGGGGTCGGAGATGTATTTGATTCGGTGTATGTAGCGCTAAGGAACACTCACGGGAGCGAGGAAGCTTTACACCGCGCCTCTTGGATTGCGGCTGAGTATGCTGCAACTACTTTCCCGGATGATTTCAAGCACGCAACCGAGGGCTGTTTTGAGATAGCTGGCGCTGAACTGATGGCGCTGCCTAGCGTGCGGCTTGGTTGGGAGGCCCGTCGAGGCGCGAACATCTACATCGCCGCCCCGGACTTCTCATACCTTGACTGTTCGGAAGTAGATAAAGTCGCGCACTGCCTCCGTTACCATAATTTTACACCGCGATTGCCCGTCCGGGAGAATGGACAAGCCAAACAAGGAATGAGCAAAGCGGAGCGTTCACTGATGTTTGCCGCAGACATGGCTTTGCTTGAGCAGTGTCAAATCGTGCTTGCTGTGCTTTCTTACGATGATCCAGGAACATATATCGAAATCGGCATCGCTGCCGGACGAAACGTTCCCGTCATCGTTTACGACCCTCACCGTCGCGCCAACAATGTGATGCTGACCGAACTTCCAAACTTCATCTCAAGCTCGCTGGAAGAGATTATCACCGCCATCTTCGATATTGCAGCTCGGCAAATCCCGGAATCATGAAACAGGCACTTCTGCTTGCATCGGGGGGAATGGACTCAACGACCTTGGCCTATTGGCTTCGGGCTCGATCAATACCGTTTCGGCCACTTTTCGTAAACTATGGCCAGCACTGCGCCACGACGGAACTTGAGACTCTCCGTAGAGTGCTGCCCCGGTCATGCCTGCGGTCGCTCGTGACGGTGGACGTGTCCGACGTGTATCGGGGCGCACCATCGCGACTGATCAAAGAAGCAGACCTTTGGACTGAGCATGTCTCACACGAAGATCTCTACCTGCCATATCGCAATATCTTGTTGTTGAGCATTGCCGCTGCACGCGTTCAAGCGGGTGGAGGAGGGGACGTGTTTACGGCATTCATCAACAGTAATCATGCCTCCGAAATTGACTGCTCGGCAGATTTTTTTGCAAGGTTGTCGAAGCTCATGAAAACGTATGGCGGCGTAAGGGTAAAAATGCCCTTCAGAAACTATTCGAAGTTACAGGTTGCGCGAATTGGTATTCGCCTGAAAGCACCTATCGGAGAAACATTTTCTTGCCAGGTGAGCAGCACCATTCCTTGCGGCGCATGTCCTAATTGCGTCGATCGACTCCATGCGTTAGCTGCTCTGAAACCATGAGCGTTGAGATTCTGACCAAAGCCAGACAAGTTGCCGATTACGTTGCAGCTCGTCGGTGGTTTGCATCAATCGAGCCACGTCGCATCTCACCGGTGTCCACCAATATTGCAGCGGTGCTTTTCGACGCGGTGTTCCAAGCAGGTCTCAATTACAGAACTGTGGTGCTTCCCCGTGTCCGGAGTATTGAGCAGAGATTTCCCAACCTCACATGTCTCTCAGATTTGGCGCAGATTATCGACTCACCTGAATTTTCGACAGCTTTGAATTGGCGTCACGAGGAGAAGCCCAAACGCTTACGCTGCCTTGTCTGCTTCCTGCGAACCCAAGGACTCGAGACAGTTTCAGATCTCAGGGAATGGCTTGCGAATAAGGCGAACCGTACAGCATTGCTGAATTTGCGGGGCATTGGGAACAAGACCGTAGACTATCTGGCGCGGCTTACCGGTTTTGCCACAATCGCGGTGGATCGGCACGTGCGACGACTACTGCAACTCGTAGGAATCGTCAGCCAAAGTTATGCCGAAGCCAAGCGCGTCATTGAATTCGCAGCAGACCTATTGAACATAGATCGGTGGTCATTCGACAAGTTGATCTGGGAGCAGTTTAGCACAGCGGTCCGGTGAACAACGCCGGACCCCCTTAGAGCCACGTATGCTGGATGATCTGGGTGTGGAAACAGGATGAAAATCGACGGACAGAACTTCAGCCGCCCCGCCAGCAACGACACAACCAACGATTAACCCGACTTTCGCTATTTGGGTGTTTTTTAGGGTAGCTTGTGTTGATTTTCAGCGATTTACAATAAAATGTCGGGACTACACGCTCCTTTGAAAAATCAATCGCAATTTATCAGTCACTTGCATGCCAAAACACTCTCAAAAAAATCGTTGCCCGTCTGGAATCGCGGACGTCGGGCTAAAATAGAAAGGAGGAAATGATTGTGCAGGAGTTGAGAACGCTTCCTTCCGTTAACCTAGCCATTTTACGGATAGATCCATCCAGTTCTGGTTTCGCGTCAATCGGATCAGGTAACTTGCTTACTATCTAAGGCGTTGGAAACTGGCGGAGCGATTGGTTTTTAGTAAGAACGTAAGGCTGGCTAATACTTTCATTTTGTTGCCAGTGCAGAAGCCAAAGCCTCTGAAACTGGCCGTTGACGACGAGTCGTGTCTGCAGTGATCAGCCGCTCGGTTCTCTGGCCCCTTCGGCAGCAGCGACTCCACCTTTTCCCACAACCCCTCACTTACTTCCCAAGGCTTCGTTCGACTCATTAATCCTCCCTCTCCTATACCACTCAAATTATCAATGATTATTTAGGTGTTTAGTCCCGGAGAGAGACGGTAAGGGTTGGAAGAGAAACGATCTGGTTGTTTTTGGAAGGAGGAGCAAATGAATTGAAAAGGAGTGAGGCCGGAGAGTGTTTTGAGGCGTTTGGCGAAGTTGTAGGCATTGAGGAATGCGTCCAGGTGTTGTCGGAGCTGATCGTGATGGAGGTAGTGGTAGGTGTGGACGGTGGCCTCCTTGATGGTGCGGTTCATGCGTTCGACTTGGCCGTTGGTCCAGGGATGGCTGGGCTTGGTCAGGCGATGGTCGATGGCGTGGTCAGCGCAGGCCAGTTCGAAGGAGTGAGCGCGGAAGGCTTCGCCGCGTTGCCGGGCCAGGATGATGTCCTTGGCGGCGGAGCGGGAGTTGCCCGGGGAGGTGAAGTGGGTGCCGTTATCGGTGAGGACGGTGCGGATAAGCTCGCGCAGAAAATCGGCGGCGGCCCTCCGGTTGGCTCGCTGGGCCAGTCGGGCGAAGGCGAACCTGGAGGTGCGGTCGATGGCTACGAACAACTGGAGCTTGCCTTCCGTAGTGCGCACCTCGGTCAGGTCGATATGGAAATAGCCGATGGGATAGGCTTTGAACTTCTTGCGGACGGGCGCCCTCCCCTCGGGATCGGCCAGCCGATTGATCCCATGACGCACAAAACAACGGTGCAGGCTGGAGCGCGTCAGATGCGGAATGGTCGCTTGCAAGGCATACAGGCAGTCATCCAGCGGCAACAGCGTGTGTTTGCGAAACGCCACCACAATAGCCTCCTGCATCCTCAACGAATGAGCGTTTCCGCCACTTCTGAACCGTCTTGGGATTGATCCCGTAACGTTCCGCCAGTGTCTTCAGGCTCTCTTGACTATGCTGGATCGCCCGACGCACCGCCGCCGTCGTTCGGGCGCAACCGTGTAGTATCTGTCCCATAGTTCTTCAGGGTTTGGATTATTAGCAGCATCCTTACCACCTCTCTCCGGGACTAAACATCTAGCCCACGGAATACACAAACCCCACGGAAGCAAAATCACTCAGATTTTCCGTGTAATCTGTGTGTTCCGTAGGTAAAATCCCAAGTTGTTTCCGCTGTTCCAACCTTAGCGTCTATTAGCAGAAATGAGCCGTTTCAAAGTCCGCTTCTCCTTCAATCTCGTCGCTCCTCATCGCCGATAGGATTCTTGTGCATTTAATCTGGGCGAGCATACTACTTATTGATTGCCAAAACACAAACAATTACCCTTATTACATTCCCATGCACACCCTGTTCTCCAGCGAAGCTACTTACGAATTTAGGCGCTGCATCAGAACTCACCTGACGCACCCTACGACCGAATGAGCCTCACCGGCGAACTTTCCAAATTGGCCGCGCTCCGCCAGAGCGGAACCCGCACCGAAACCGAATTCCAACAGGCCAAGGCCAAGTTGCTGGAACCGTCTTACGACCCATCAACCTCCAAAATGCTGGATACGCTCCGGCGCGGGCAGAACCCGCGTGAAAATTTTCTCGGCGAAGCCGCCAACTGCTGCGTGTCGTTCCAGATAGTCATGGCCGTGGTCGGCCACCTGATCCTTTTTCTTCTTCGCGCCAATCATATGCCATTAAAGCCCCCACTTCGGCGGAAACACGATCCAGCTTCGATAAGCCCCCATTCGCCTTGGCAAACTAGTATCCATCGGCCTGATCCCGTCGAATTGTCCACCTAAACGCAGCATAATTTCATGATAAAAATAAATCATATATCCATAGATGGGCTTTTTGGATATCTCTCTCCAAAATTCAGCCCAAGCGCTGAAAACATAACAATTATACACGGTCCAAACGGATGCGGAAAAACATCCCTACTAAGGCTAATCAAGGCATCCCTTTCCATAGATTCAGCAGAACTCAAACGAATCGAATTCAAATACATTGAGATAAAATTCAGCAATAATACCGTTTTAAAGATATCAAAGCATAATACTATACCCGGAAAAGAAGCTGCCACGGAATCAAAACCCAAGCGAGCAGTCGGAAGAGCCTATGTAACATACGAGCTAACGGACGCCAATTCCAACACAGAATCTCACACACTTGATCCTTTAAAGTTTTCAGACTTAGGAATGAGTGGAGCAGTCGAATATATCGACCGAACCATATCAGGCATTATCCGCGTAGGCGCGGACGCTTGGCTTAATCGGGACACCGGAGAACAGTTTGATTCCGAAGAACTAATAGACAGATATTCAGAAATTATACCAAATTCTCGCCGCACCCCTATTCCGCCTTGGATGGAAACCCTAAGAAAAGAAGCAAGCCCTCATCTTGTTCAAACACAAAGGTTACTCAGGTTTCAGCAAATCACATCTTCTCACTACGAGTCGCGACACAGTCGAAGTATAAATGAAGTAGTGGAAATCTATTCCAGCGAGATAAAAGAAACCATATCGAAAAAATTAGCGGAATCAGTTTCCATTGCTCAATCAAGAGACCGCACATTTCCTACGAGACTATTAGAAGGCGAAGGCATGCCCGACGTAAGCGAAGAGATTTTACGGGAAAAATTTAATGCCCTAGAAGAGAAAAGAAAAAAATTAATTCTAGCAGGCTTAATGGGCGAGGAACAAGGTATGCCACTTCCCTCAAAGAAGTTGGACAATATGGAAAAAAAGGTGATCTGGCTTTATCTTGGCGATGTAGAACAAAAACTAGAAATATTCTCGGATCTACAAAACCGCATAGAAGCTTTCATGCAAATTCTAAATGAAAAACTTCAGCCAAAGGGAAAGTCATTTAGTATCACCAGAGATGATGGTTTTTGCTTCAATAGCGAGCATGGAAGCATGAGGAAATTGCCGGCCTCGGTGCTGTCCTCCGGCGAGCAGCATCAAATAGTTCTCTTTTATGAATTACTATTTAGAACGAAAAACCACTCTCTCATACTTATCGATGAGCCAGAAATATCCCTCCATGTTAATTGGCAACGAGTATTCCTACAGGACTTAGAGCGAGTAGTGGCGCTAACGAAAGCAAACGTAATAATCGCTACGCATTCCCCCCAAATTATTAACAACAGATGGGATTTGACCGCAGCCTTGGATGGAGGTATTCGTGAGTCTTAAGCCTACTCCTGCGGAATTGGCCAACGAGGTGCAGATGAGCGCTGTCGACAAACTTGGCATTTTTTTAATCGTAGAAGGCGATGCAGACTCTAGACTGTTAACACGTATATTTGACCTTAAGAATCACGTAGTGCTACCTGCATTTGGATGGGAAGCCGTAGTCGAAGTTCTTCGACTCCTAGAAAAAGTGAAACCAATCAACATAATTGGATTAATAGATCGCGATTACCATGATATACCTTCGGTAAAGAATTTTGCCCCAAATATTATAAAAACAGACCATAGAGATCTAGATGTAACCCTATTCATTTCTACTGCAGTTGACGTTTTTTTAAGAGAGTTTGGATCAGGTCAAAAAATCGTTAAAGCTGGCGGTATAGAGGCAATAAAATCCAAGATATTCTCCGAATGCAGAAAAATTGGCTATTGGCGGATCTTATCAAGTTACAAAACCAACAACAACCTGCCACCGCTGTCGTTCAAGGGATTATCTCATTCCCGCTTCATCGACAAGCGATCCTTAGAATTCGATCCCAATTCCTTCTTGGCCCATATACGCGGACTTTCCCGCCACAATATCTCCTATACGCTCAATGATATTGAAATATTCATAAATTCAAATCCTCATATCCGTGAGCTTCCGAACAATCGCATTTGCCGCGGACACGACTTATTTGAGCTTTGCGCCATCTCATTAATGTTTTTCGCAGGAAACCATTCGGCAAATGAATGGGATGGCGATGCAATAGAACGCGTCTGCAGAATCTCCATTGATAAAAACGAAATCCGAAAAATGTCATTTGCCCAAGCCCTAATTACCCACTTTTCCTGCAGCGGATATCAAATTTAGTCACATTCAATTCTGTTTTCATGATGCTAGATTCGCAGGGAAATTGCAATATTTGGTCGATGCTGAAAAGGTCTCTAATTTTCTATCAAAGAAGGAGTTAATATTTGAAAATTGGGTGATATTTCCCCAGAAAAGGCCATTTTATAAAAGAAATCTGGGAAAAAGATGAAGCCGAAGGAAACCCAGCACGGGTAGTGTCCAAAACTGCGGATGAAATGGAAGAATATAGGCTGGGGAAGGGGGCGTTTTTGATAGCGCAGCGGAATTGGACTGCGGCGAGGAATGAGGAAACCCGTTTGGAGTATCGAGTGGCGTTCGCCTGCACGGCCTGCCGTCGTATAAATCATATTGCCTACATCAGTTGTCTCGTAAGCGATTTTCTCAGTGACTCCCTATGTCTACAGCGATCATTGGTCGAGCAAAAAGGCACATTAATAGGTGTAATAATTTCCGCTCTTATTTGGTGCTATACTTGCGGATACTTGGACTGAAATTCGTGATAAGTTGAGTAATTAGGAATGCCTTTGCTTGAATTTATTCGTCCTAACTTCGTTCGGTCTATGCGGCGATGTAAGTAGGCGCATAAGTTCGGAAACTGGCCGACCGAAAGCATATCCCATTTTGCCCCAAACTCCTTCTTAATATTAGCGTAGATCGCAGGATAACGAAAAATGCGTCCTTCTTGAGATGCCGCAAATTCGTTATATCTATCAATAAGATGCTTGGCGTAATTTCGCATTGCCAAAACAGAGGCCACAGTTCCTTCAGGAGCACTGATAATAACCTTTTTCTTTACTTCTCTGATATTTACCGTTCTAGGCCTATCAATGTTCAGCGATTTTACTTCTTTAATTTGAATCGCTCGGTAAGCAGCCAAAAGAGCATCGGCCTGCTTTCCACCGCCATTCGGAAGATCAATGGAGCCATTTCGCTCGTGAATCTCCTTCATTTCCTTCAGTAGTTCAACTGAGTAGGTTTTTGCGTCCGAATCGATGATTTTACTGTGCCTACTACACAGCAAAATTAGGTTGTCGGCATGATGCCTTTGCTCTGCAGTCTGTTTTTTGTCGTAGCGAGGTCCTTTGGGGCTCCTAGCTTTGATGTGGCAGATTATGCCAGTTACGACACCATTAGCTTCTACCAGCGGGAGAGCGCATTGTGGATACGCGCAGCGATTACATGAAAGAGCGAACAGATGCTTAATCGTAGCCAAAGACGGTTCTTTCATAAATGAAAAACAGCTGAAGTTCTACTTGGTAGTTTGACTTTCCTTGACTCCCATCCGTGCCACATGTGCGACTAGGCTGGCGGTTAGGTTAATAAAAACTAACGACTCAAATTGATCATGGCCTAATCCCGCATTGTGATGAGGCTCATTTGAGCCACGACGGATAGCTGTAAATGCTTGATCTAACCACACGTGCGCTCCGGCCCCCATGTATGTTTTCCATTCGTCTTTTAAGCGCTTAGGTCTCTCATCCCAAAACTTATCCAACGCGATGCGGCATTCACCAATAGCCTTATCATAGAACCCCATCAGATGAAGGTGTTTGGCCTCTTTTAGGGCAGCAAAAGCATTTTTAAGTGTTTCGCGATACTCCAACGGAACACGGGGGAATTCAAAAACATGAATCGCACCAAAGTTTGTCGCCTCTAGGGAGGATATCCAGCGGTCACGAGGAATGTGAACATTTACTTCCGACGAGTGGCACGTGAAGCCCTTGAGATAAACAAATGCTTGGTTTTGTAGTTGGGGCTGGTTTTGAGGTTGCGGGATTATTCCGAGTTTTCGAACAGTAATTTTTAGGCACAAACTAAAACTCATCTGCCCGGTTCCAGCCCTCATCTCCTCCAACCAGTTTAATTTTTCGTGGTTAAGCTGAAACGTGAACTGTATATGCCGTGCCCCATATTGGGCCATCTGCTCAATGGGTTCAGGATTAGCTTCGGAAACATGCTGCGTCCCGCAGCGGAGTACACCATAGAGCGTGCCTAATTCATAGACAATGTTTGCCGGTTCCTTTCCTACTTGTTTTAGTTGGATTGGGAGGATCAATCTGGGCGATTTACAATCATAGGCAAAAGCCGCTGCACCGTCTATGATTACGTCGAGAACAAGCCCCTCGTTGTTGAGTTGAGTAGTGGAAGTCATCTGGGTGTGAATGGATCAAACGCGGCCATATTTGCTCTCTTTTCCCGCAGTGATGAAATTCGGTATCACTGCTTCATTTGGCTTATCGTTACCAGGATAAGGGTCGTGTTCATCAAAATACCATGCTCGACGCGTGACACGCCGTTGAACCGTACGGACTTCGTTGGATAGTTCAGCATACGCCACCACCCTGTATCCACATCCCCACTTCTTTGCCCAACCTTTCTTCGCAGAACAGCTAAGATGAAATTCCCTTACATAGGGGAATTGAAACTTATGCTCTAACCAAACGATGTTCGTTTCAAATTCGAGGTTGCGGCTCATTTACATGAGACTTACCAATCGCGTTTTCAGATGCAAACCAAGAGTATCTGAAGTATTTACGTCTACAGAATATCGTTTCGTCCACATCGGCCTGACGTTACAAGTCGTGAAATTCCTTGGAATATGCCTAATTTCTGCAGCGGATCACAGAGAACACCGCATTTGTATTTTAATTCAATTACGCAACTCATATTCCGATTGAAGGAGCATGGCCGTTATCGTTTTTACTCCGACCGGACCGGAGTCTGGCCGGACGAGGGGAAACCTGATTGACGGACGCTTTGGGGGCCGGGGGTTCCCCGAGAGCAACGACAAGCCGGTCTGCAATTGTTTCCTTGAGTCCGGCCTGATGGGCAAACTCTGGCCAGTGTCCGATGGCGCGATGGACTTGGTCCAGAACTTCAGCAGCATCCTTGATCTGGAATTCGGATGCAAACCGGAGCAGATCGTTTCGGGAAGGATTTCGCGTTCCCTGAACGCTCATTGCATGGACTCCCATTTTGTTGGGGCCCGGGCTGTGCGTCAGATCGAAGGCCGGAGAGAGCGCCCACTGGCCGGTTTCGCTCATGGTGAACGCGAAATTCTTTCCGTGATCGTCGCAATTGCGGGCGAGGACGTTGAAGCACAGGCGGCGGAATATCGCAGTGAGCGCGCCGTGATCCCGGGTGAGCCGAAAGGCGACCTTGGCCAGGTCCTCATAAGAGCACAGCAGGTAGGACTGGTGCAAAAGGCCCGACAGTGAATGCGTATGGATTTTATTGGGACCGTTCCGATCAAAACGCAGTATGCCAAAAAGCCCGCGTTTGCCCTTGGGGGTTTCGATCTCGAAAAGCCGGGTATCCGGCATCTCGATGCCCGAGGCTTTTGCCATCAGCGAATAGGCGTATTCGAGCCGGCCCTCCTGCCGGGAGTCCTTGTTCTCGAAAGGAACGGTCGAAAGCTTGATTAACCACCCCTGCGCTTTATCGGGAATGTCCGTGCCGATGCGCAGATTTCCATCGGGCAGCAATGCCGCGAGCACCTTGGGCTTGGCGCCGCCAGCGGAACAGCCCGAGTGAAAAAGGGCCAGCGTGGCGGCGGGAGGACCGACCACAGGTTTGTCCTCTTGGAGGAATGAGGCTTCCCGGTCCACCTGCGCAAGGGTAACCGCCTGGGAAAGAGAAGAGGGAGAATCGATGGCCGGATGGTATTCGAGCGCCCCCATGCCGCTTGTGCCGATGTAACCGAGCCGGACAAGCGGGGACGCGGTTTCCGGGTCGATCCCGGCTTCTTTCAGACGGAGATTCAAGAGGGATTGGCCCCAATGATCCGGCAGACTGTCGGCAAAAACGCCGGGCAGTCCGGAAAAGGTAGGGTCCGGGTGCGTGTAGAGCCCTTGTCTTGCGGAGGGAAGTTGCAGGGGCGAGATTTCGAGTCCTGACGCAGGCCAGTCCTTGTCATACTGGAAATAGATGCGCCCGGAGCCTGGATCGTCGGCCAGTTGTCCGACGGTCTTTTCATGCAAGGTGACTTTAAGATTCATGATTTGTTGGTTCTGCCACGTTTGCGGATTGGCTTGGATTCGAGTTCCTCAATTGAGCGGATCGGAAGAGGAGCAAAGAGGCCCTTGAAATCGTCCTCGCGCCCCAGGGCGACGGAAACAAGGAAGAGCCGTTCGAGGGAGATTTTGCCGGTTTGCTCGAAAAGCTGATAAGTGCCAAAGGAGATACCGGCCCTCCGCGCCAACTCCTGCTGGCTCCAGCCGATCTGGAGTCGGAGAGTCTGGACCTTTTTGGCAATGTCCCGAATGAACTCTTTGGGTGAAAACAGGATCATCCAAATAAGATATTAGTTTCTGAATGGATTTCAATAGAATAACAACTAAAATATTAGTTGATTTTCAGGATTTAGGTAGCCATTCGCATGGCCGGTAGGGCTTGAATTACTTCCGAGGCGTCCCTGCGCACCGTCACGGCCCTCCGACGCGTTCCGATTCGACGAGCGGTTTGTTCAATAGAGCAGACGTAGTTAGCATACCGATACCCGGATGCGTCATTGGACAACGCCGAAACGGATTTCCGAAACGGTGGTTTCGTTTTCCGCCGCGCTGTCGCCTGCCGTTGGTTTTGCCGTCACGGTCACTTCCAGCAGGCGTCCGGAATTGAGCGCGTCGCGGAGCGTGACGAGTTTGCGACCGAGGACTGTGACGGTTTCTTGTCCGGCCGTAATCACGAGCGCATCGGGGTTACCCGGAGAAAACTCCCAGCGTTCAATCGCATCGGCGGGATACGAAACGGCTCTCTCCCCGATACAGAAGCAAACGGCTCGTGTGGCTTCGCCGTCCTCGGCCAGGCGGCCCCATGCGGGCACGGCGGGACGCGCGACCGAGGGTTTGTCGGTCGAATGTTTGAGGCTCATGTGCGATGTGGCTCAGGAGTTCATGCTGCTTTGGTCCATGACTGCGCTGCCGGAGCGGACTTGATCGCCGAGGGGAAGCGGGGAGACCGTCCCAGCAGGACACGGGCGCTGGTCCGGATGCCACCATACATGCCCGACAACATGCCAGCGCGAGGGGAGGACGCCGACGGCGGAGCAACGCTTGCCGGTTCCGATTTCGATTTCGACGGCATGACTTCCGAAACCAGCAGGCGGTCGCCATACCGGCCCATCGCCTCGCGGGCGGCCTCGATATCGGAGGTGTAGATCATCTGGCTTTCGCGGAACCGCGAATTGCTCACGTAAGCCTGCTTGAGGTTGCCGAAGGCGATGCTGGTTTCGCCCATGATGAGGATGCCGCGATCCACCGTCTTGCCTTGAGAGGAGTGCGAGGTCGTCGCATACCCGCAGGTGTATTGACGAAACCGTGACGGTATCTGCCGTCCGTCCCTGAGCAGGATGGCGCCGTCGTCGCCGAAACCGGCGACCTCGACCACGTCGCCGTTTTTCAGTTTTGCCGATCTGTCGTTCGCCTCGATCAGGAGATGCTCGCCGACGGCGACCGGCAACTGTCGGGCGTGTTGCACGTCGAAGCCTCCGATCTTGCGCGGGTCGATCCATTCGCCGGTGCCATCCTCGCACTGCGCATAGAGCAGTTTGCCTCGTCGATGGATGATGCTCGCATAGCTTCCGGCGGCAAAGCCGCCGGATTCGCGATGGAACGCCAGCACGTCGTCCGGATCATAGCTTTCTGCCTGACGGCGCATTTCGCGCGTCAAACCGTAAGACGAGGTGACCGGCATCACCCGTTCTTCGACGGCGAGCATCCCCTCCGCCCGCAGCCGGGCACGGACCTCCTTCGTGAAGGCGTGAATCTCTTCCCACACCGGACAGACCACCAGGCAGCTTTTGCCGGAGCGGATCGACTGCACGTAATCCTCTGCCGCCTTCCGGAACAGCGTGATCGGATTGGGGATTTCCTGCACCGCCTGCAGTTTCTGGAAGCGGGCGACCGCGCCGGTGGCATCGCCCGCGGCCAGATCGGCCACCGCCTCGCGAAACTTCGGGTCGGTCTGACGGCGGATTTGCGTCAGCCGGGCCACCGGCACCTTCGTGAACTTCTGGATTGCCCGCAAGGCGTCGCCGGCCTCGACCGAACCATGCTGTTTGGTGTCGCCGACCAGCAGCAGCCGATAGTCATAGGTCTTCGCCAGCCGGCACAGGTCGCGCATCTGGCGCACCGACATCAGCCCGGCTTCGTCCACGATGATGACCTGACCGCGCAGTTGCGCCTGCAACAGCGGATTGACCAGCACTTGCTGCAACGTGGCCACTTCCGGCGTCAGTTCCTGACGCAACACATCCGTGGCCCCGGCGGACGGAGCGCAGCCGAACGCTTTTATCCCGGCGCCGGCCTGTTCGATGGCGGCCACGACCGTTTTGAGCGAGCGGGTCTTGCCCGTGCCGGCGTCGCCCTGAAAAACCGTCACTCGAGAACGCGACTGCAATATGGTTTCCACGGCTGCGGCCTGCTCTTCACCCAGATCATGGGTCGCGGGCATTTTTCCGAGAACCGGGCAGGTCTCGCGGTGCGCTTCCGCCCACGCGACAAACTCCTCTTCGGATTCCAGAGCTTCACGCGAGGCCAGATCCTCGCCCGTTTGCAACAGTTCGCCGGAAGACGCTCGTTTGCCGATGGCGGAACGAAGGCCCTCAAGCGAGACCTGCCCCCGTCCGACAATCAGGGCTTCACGCAGCAGCAGTCGTTCGTCCACTACGGACCGCCGTTCGAACACATGCGCCTCGGCCGACACCAGCGCGTCGGGGTCTGTCAGCGACAGTCCGTTGTCAGCGGCGGGGACCGGCGTGCCGTCCGCCTGCGCGATCACCGCGCGGATCGTCCCGATGGCCGGGCCGGCTTCCCGGACCCAGCCTTCGCGTAATTCGTCCGCAGATGCGCTGACCTTGTCGGGTCTCGTCCGGACGGTCACAGCCTGCAAACCGTCCTGCGAGGTGATGCCCGCTTCCGCGGCCGTATCCAGAATATGGTGGCGACGCTTGCTGAATGTTTCCCGCAGTTCCCCGGGAAACCCTTTTATTGTGAACCCGATTCCACGGACGCGCTCCAGTTCGTAGCCGGCCGCGCGAAGCCGCACGGCCAGACGGTTGTAGCAGACCTCGCGGAAGAATCCCTGATGGCGATAGAAGGCGGAGGGTTGCACACTCTTCCAGCGGTCTTCCTCATCGTCCCAGGTCACGTTCATGATGCAGACATGGGTGTGAAGCTGCGGGTCAAGCGCCCGGTTTGCTTCGTGCGTGACCACAGCGGCCACCATGTTTCCCGTTGTCCGGTCATCATTGAGTCCGCCCCGACGCACGCGCGTGGCGGTGACGGCCTCGATTTCTTGCAGGGTTTCCCGAACAGCTTCGGTCCACCAGACAGCAATGCGGCTGTCTCCTCCGACGAGGCACGCAATCGAAACGTCCTTCGGCGGTGATATTTGCCCGAAGAATCCGACCCGTCGTTTCTGTCCCTTGTCACTGGCCAGAAGGCTTTCGCCCGTCGCCGGATGCCGACCCGAGCAAAGCCTCTCGAAGTCGTCCTGCCGGCAAACGCCCGACAATCCCAGCCGTTGCGATCCCTTGCCGACCCAAAGCATCTCCGCGCGGCTGCCTTCGCTCAGGTAGTCGCCCAGTTTCATGTGCTCACGGAAGTATTCGAGAGCACCGCTGACGTTGATGCAGGGTTTGTCGAATCGGATCATGGAACTCATCAGAGATTGCTTGACTACGAAAAGTCAAGAAAAATGGAACTTCGTCCAAAAATGGGTTGATCGGAAAAGGAGAGAACGGTTCGGCGGGAAACAGATTTTTTCAGGAAAACAGAGCGGCATCGGGAGGGAGAAAAAAGCATTCCGAATTTTCAAAACGCAGCCACCCGAAAGCAGGAATTTGCCGAAATAAAAGACAGGAAATCATGCCTGTCCGGATACTCATTTAACAAAAAATCAGAAACAGTCACCCGATAAAATCACCTCGTAAATATACCCGGATTTCCATATCATTAAAAACTTCATGGATCACAAATGGCCAAGATTTATCTTATTGTAGCAAGGACACACCACCCCTGGCTTTGGCCAGGAGGACGACCACTTGCCGACCGACAGCCGGATGGCTTTCTGCCGACAGGCAACAGCCTGTTTTTACCGCAAAACTCCGGCCCTGTTTTTCCGGACAATCCGCCGCTTCTCGCATTTTATCTTGACTACGATTTTGAAATGTGCCACGCAAAAAAGCATGAACTCCGACCTGTCCCGACGGGTGCTGGACTTTGCCAGCCGGCTTGAAATCCAGTCGGTTCATCCCAGCCGCCTGCTTCCCCTTCGCGAGGCCATCCTGGCCTTCCGCGCGAAGAACTACAGTTACGAACGCATCGCCGGTTTTTTGAAGCCACAGGGCATCCTCATCTCCGGCTCCTCTGTCGGCGCCTTTTGCCGCAAACACTGTCCCGCTTCCGAAATCAACCGCCTGCGCAAGAATATTGCCGAGGGCGACAACCATTCGCCTGCCGTGCCGGAATCACCGCCGGCCGCTGCCAGGACTCCGTCGCGCTCGTCCTCATCGGGCAGTCAGCGCGGCCCAAAAATCGCCCGCGATGACTTCTAACCCGACACCGCCACCTGCCAATCCACCCGCCGGCCCGGAGTCGTGGCCGTCGAAACGCCTGATCCTGTGCCCGCAAGACAAAGGCGGCATCGGCAAGAGTTTTATTATGACGCTGCTTTACGACTACCTGATCGACCGTGACGCCAATGTGCGGGCCTTTGACCTGGACCATGCCAACTCGACCTTCACCCGCTACGTGCCCGAAGCGGAGTTTATCGACACCGACGTGGACGCCGACAAGCTCGGCGTCCTTGACCGACTGATTGACGCGCTCGGTCAGGCCGATGTGGTGCTGGCCGACAGTCGCGCGGCCGGGGGAATAAAAATCCGGCAGTATTTTGAAGAAAGCCGGATCGTGGAAATGCAACCCGAGTTGGATCTGCTGGTGGTCTTCGTGCTCGTGGCGGTGGACGACAAGGACGCGAACTCGCAGATCGCCGACCTGCTGGACACCTGGGGCAATCGCGTCCGATGGCTGGTGGCCCGCAATCTGCGCGATGGCGACAACCTGCACTTATATATGCGGAGCAACTCCCGCAAGACGCTGGCCGGCTATGGCGCGGTGGAAATCGATGTGCCCTGTCTGGCGGAAATCACCCGGAACCGATTGCAACTGGCCAACCTCACCGTGGGGCGCGGGCGCTCCTCCGATGATCTGTTCCTGCTCGACCGCTCCCGGTGCGTCCGGTTTCACGACCGGATGGCGGCCGAGTTCGGCAGGGCCGGCCGCCTGCTCCTGCCGTGAAGCCGCTGGACCTGCTTGATCCGGAGACCCTGCCCGACGACCTGCGCTGGGTCGTATCGGAGTTCAAGCTACATCCGCGCGACCCGGTGTTTCAGCTCATCGTGTGGCACTGGCAGCGGATCGAAAAAGGCGAGGACCGACTGCAAGCCGCCAGCATGGCCTTGCAGGCCACCATCGACGCGCGGCTGGAGCAGGCCGGCAAAGTGTCGGAGTCCGCCGACGTGCTGGCCGGGCATCTTGTCGCGCTGCGGGAGGCGCTGGACAAGCGGCCTGCGCTGGTCTCCGAACAGCTCGGCGAGGAACTGCGCGCGCCGCTGACCTCGTTTCGGGCGCAGGAGAAGGCTCTGGCCGCCGTCGTCGCGCGTGCCGAGGCCAGCCTTGGCCGGTCCCGGCATGGAGAACGATTGGCCGCCCTCGTCGTCGGCCTGGGGCTGGGTTTTGTGGCTGCGCTGGTTCTCGGCCTGTCCGGGCCATGAGCACACCGTGGCGTGTCTTTGGTGCGCTCATGGTCCTGCTTTGCGTGGGCGGGGCGGTGGCCGTTCGGCTGACCCAGCCGGCACCCGCCGGGTTCTGGCTTCCGGTGATCGGCTTGGGCCTCGCCGTCTGGATTGCCCGCGGCCTGCTGGCCGCGCCTCCGCGACACGACGATGTTGTCCTTCGTTTGTGGGGGCTGGAATGGAAGCGAGACGAAGCCTGCTGCCATTTTTTTGTCACCGGTAGCACCGGAACGGGCAAGACCGCGCGGGCGGTCGTGCCCATCGTCCACTGCCTGCGTTCCTCGCTGCCCTCCACCGGTATCCTTGCCGTGGATTCAAAGGGCGCGCTTTGGAAACCGCTTTCGGAAATCGCCCGTGCCCTCGGGCAGGAGGACGCCTTGCGCCTGATCCGGGTCCGGCCTCCGCACATTCCACCAGAAAAATGGAACGCTCCGCTGAAAATGAACGTGCTCGCCGACCGTTCGATCCCTTGGGGAACGTATGCCAAAATCATCGTCGATACGGCCTCGGCCGCCGGCCAGCGTGGCGGGCAGACATTTTTTAAGGAGTCGGCCCGCGATGTCGTCACGCACGCGATGCAGGCGCTCGACGCCGCCGGCCTACTGGTAACGCTCGATAACGTTCACAACGCCGTCTGCAACTCCGCCGACACCGCCGAGCTGATCGCCGCCCTCGACAAGGCGACCGGTGACGCCGCCGCGGTCGAGCGGCAGTTTTTTAAAGATTTCGCGGCCCAGCCGCCGGAGCAGCGGAGCGGCACGGTTTATACGGTCGCCAATTATCTGCGGCCCTACACACCGCCCGACATCGCCGAGGTGTTCTGTTCGCCGGAGGCCAATTTTTCGCTGGCCGAGATCGACGAGGGACGGCTCATCTGCCTGTCCGTTCCGCAGACGTATCAGGTGGAGCGCAAATACCTCAACCTGCTTTGCAAGCAGCTCATGTTCCTGCACGGCTTCCGGCGTTTCGACCTCGATGCGGCCGAACTGCGCAAGCGCAACCTGATCGTGCTGGTGCTGGACGAGGGGCAGAAGACGACGCTGGTCTCCGAGGACGGGTTTTCCGATCACGGCACGGTGGACGAACTCCGCGAGGCCGGCATGTGCATCATCTCCGCCACGCAAACGCCGCTTTCGTTGTATGCGGCGTTTGAGACCGAGAAAAAGGCCGATGTGTTTATGGCGAACCTGCGCACGCAGATCCATTTTCAGGCCGCGGACGAAAAGGGCGCGGCCATCCTGTCGTCCAAGATGGGCGGACGGGAAATCCGCAAATACAGCGGCGGCACCAGCGGCGGCAAAACCTCGCGCAACTGGCAACTGGCCGACGAGCCTTGGTTCAAACCGGCGCGACTTTTGTCGCTGCCCGCCGGATACGCGGTCATCAAACATCCGGGACGGACCGGCAGGCCGTTCCTCAAAAAGCTGCCGTTCACCTCCTTCACCCGCGCCAACGAGTATGTGAAGGGGAATCCGTAGCCGGCTTGTTCCGAAATCAGGGAACGGAGTGTTTTTTTTCCCGGTGACGGCGGGGATGTCCGACATGGCGTTGATCCGAATCCGACCGTGAGCCGGGGCGCCGGAGTGCGCTTTCGAGGTGAAACGCGAGGCTGGGCCGTCGAGGTATGGCGGTAAAGATCCGAAGGCGCCTGCCTGCGATGTTCACGACGTGGCTGGTTTGTCGGCGGGTGGTTGGCGGTTGATTGCCGTCCGCTTGTTCGCCGTGTGGCGGACGCCTGTTTGCCGGCAGGTGGCCAACGCCTAGTCTCCGGTTTGCCGATTATTTTTTGATTTTCCGCTTGCGTTAATATCGTATGCAAATCATCAGATAATACATGAAGCCTTCTTCAACCATGAATACTGCTCCGGTCAGGACCACGTTTTCCTTCTATACGGAAGACCTCGACGCGCTGCGCGAACTGCGCCGCAAACTGCGCGAACTCGGACTGCGCATCGACACCGCCAAGGCCGTGCGCGGCATCATCCACGTTACCTCGGAATCGGAACTGCTGGCGCGCTCCATCATCCGGTTCAAGGCCGACGAAGCCAAAAAAGGCCCGCGCGAAATCGAGATGGTCGAAACGCGGCTCAGCGTGGTCATTCCAGGCGAAGACCTCCGCAAGCTCGATGAGGTGGTGGACGAACTCGACCTGAAGCGCATCAAGACGAACCGCAGCTACGTCCTGCGCGCCCTCCTGCGCTCGCTTCCGCCCGTGGAGACAATCTTCAAGCCGCTGGCAAAGTTCACCGAGGGAAAACGCAAGGCCACACGCGAGCAGGCCATCAAGGCCCGCGCGACCACACTCGCCGCGCGGAAAGCGCGGGCGAAAAAACGCCGCTGATTTCGCAGCATTATCCCGGCTTTCGGCATTCCGAATTGTCCCTCCCTGATACGATTGCGCTAAACGCCGCCAGCAGAAAGCCAGGCAAGCGGCCCCACCGGCACAGCCAACTCACGGTGTCGTCTCGTTCTGCCGGTTGAGCGACAGCACGACCCGCTTGATCTTTCCGTCCTCGCTCCTGACGAACTCATATCGGATCGGCGCTGTCAGGTGAATCAGATCGAAAATTTCCTCAAGCGATTCCCTTCCGAACCGGGCGGTGATCGTCTGTTCCCGCAGCTTTTGGTCGGTGATCTCCACCACGATGCCGAAACGGCGTTCCAGTTCCTTCATGGCCGAAGGCAATGGTTCGTTTTCCCACACCAGCTTGTCCTGTATCCACCCGACCGCCTCTCCGGCCGGAACCGTCCGGACCTCTCCCTTGCCGGTCTCCGCGGCGACCGAGTAACGCATGCCGTCGGTCAGCGTGACCGGAGTCGTCGCGGTCGCGCCGCGAGACCCTGCTGGCGTTACCTGCACCTTGCCATGCACCAGCGTCACCTGTGCCTGGCTTCCGTCATCAAACGCCCTGACATTGAACTGCGTGCCGAGAACGGTGACCCGCAATGTCGAAGTCTCGACCACGAACGGACGCCTTTCATCCCGCGCCACATCAAAAAATCCTTCCCCCTTCAAACGCACGACCCTGTTGCGGGGGCCAAACGCATCCGGATAGGAAAGCGTGCTGCCGGCATTGAGAGTAATTTTTGTCCCGTCACCGAGCGTGAGCATCAGGCGCTCGCCTGCTCCGTTGACCTGCTCGATCCATCGGATTGGTGCGATGGCCATTTCCGCCGGCCGCTTTGGCCGGGAGACGACGAAGACCGCCAGAATCACGACGGCAAGCGATGCCGCCGCCAGCGCGATGCCTCCAGTCGTAACCGGGAAACGGATACGCCATGCGGCAGACTGCCACCATCCCGCCCGCTTTTTCTTTTCCGTGCGTTTCGTCGCCGCGGATTCCGTCGTGGCACTCCGGATTTTTTCCAGCGCTCCCTTTACATCGTAGCCTTTAAGCGCATTGGCGGGATTGCCCTCCCAGCCGCTCCGCATGGTCTCGAACATTTTTTTCCATTGAGGATCGTCGAGCAACCCGGCCAGCCGCCGTTGTTCGTCGCCTGTTGCCTCACCGGTGAGGCAGCGGGTGGCGAGAGAGTAAAAGGCGATCTGCGGATCATCTTCGGGATGCATGTGGCAAGGGTCTCTCTATAATAAGTCAGGAAAATCGGGGAAAATCTGCCATGTTGCGTGTATTTTTCATCGGAAAGAATTATGCCTGTCCGCTCCGGGGTCCCCGGGCCACGAGCCGGCGCAGCCGCGGCAGGGCTGCATCGATCTGGCGACTGGCACGCACCATCTGATGCTGCACCGCAGCCACCGAAATGCCGAGGAGCGAGGCAATTTCCTTGTAACGCCGGTTCTCCAGCCGGTTCATCCTGAAAACCGCCCGGCGCTGCTCGGGCATGTCCTCCAGCAGCGCGTCGATCTCGCTCCGCAATTCCCGGTAAAGCAGATCCCCGTCGGCGCGATGCTCGTCAACAAGCGCGTCCTCGGGCATTTCGTGAAGAGGCACTTCGCCCGTCCTGATCTGGCTGAGCCGGATGTTGATGGATTGCTTGCGGACGGCGCCGAACAGATAGCTGCGCACGCCGGCCGTGATCTCCAAGCTGTGTCGTCGTTGCCACAGGCGGATGAAGACGTTGGAGGCGGCTTCTTCCGCGAGTTCGTGCCGGCCCACGAGAGATTCGGAAAACTGGCAGAGGTGAACGTAATACCGACCTGCCAGCACGAGCAGGGCCTGCTGGTCGTCTGCCCGGATGCGGGTCGCCAGTTCCTCGTCGCTAGAGCCGGTCAGGTCCATAAAAAGGAATCTCCCGGACAACCCCGGCCGGGTCGGGCGACGGCCAGAGCGGCGTTTCCCGAAATCCCGGCCGGCGCGAGATTGATGTACCACCTTTCCCATGACAGCAGGTCGCGGGTTCTCCGGTTGCGGACGATGATTTTCCGGTCACGCCGCTGGAACACCACATCAGTCAGCAGGGTGAGCGAAGAAAACAGGTCGGAGAGGGAAAGCTTCGATCCGGCTTCGACCGCCACCCGGGTGTCGAGAGGGAGCTGGCTGGGCAGGTAGATGAACTCGAAGGACGTCTGCTTTTCGACCAGGGTAAAAATATCGCGCAACGTGACCGGTCCCGCGCTGATCGGCGCGATGTCCACCGTGGTTCGGACAAACACCGCGTCATCCGTGTAGGAAATCCGGGCCGGTTTCTGCCCCTCCGCTGCGGTCCCGCCCGCACACGTCGCCGCCAGCAGAAAAAATGGAAAAATTCCGGAGCGGAGTTTGGACAGGATCATCGGTGTGGAAGACGAGAAGGATGTTGGCCGGGCAGGAAAGGCCAGTTGCCGGCGATGGACAGGGATGAATACCCACGAACTCTTTTTTGTCCGGGATCAAGATTTCTAAAGTAACAACCTTGTGACAACGGCAGATGCTTTGCCTTACCGGATGCAGGGGGGGGAGGGATCAATTCGGCGTATCCTGTGCTCATGATACGTTCGGGACGCAGGCAGAGAAATCATGATCGGGACCGGAAAGAATCTCGCGGACCCGCGTGCAATGACGGTCCGCAGGTCCGGCATTTCTCCGGATATTTTCATCCGATCTGCCACCCCCTTCGCTTTTTTTTCGGGAAAATGTGTTTGTAACATAAACGTAACACCCGGGGCGGCAGATTTCGGTGATTTTCCCTGACTTATTATATGCAAGGGCAACACGTCCGCGCCCGGCATCACCGCTACGACTCACCATTTGCCAACTGCCACCGTCCGCTTCCGCAGACCCGACCCGAATCGCCACAACCGGCTCCCTTATTTCCGTCACTCATCTGTGAATCCCGTTTCCTTTCCCTGCTCACTCATCCTGCTCCTGTCCGCCTGTGTTTTTCCGCTTGCAGCAGCCGAACCACCAAACCCGTCGTCCGCCGCGCCGGCTGCGCCGCCGCAGTACATCGACATTTTCGAGTACCGGGTGGAGGGCGTCCACAAGCTGACGCCGCGGGAGGTGGAAAAGACGGTTTATCCATGGCTGGGCGAAGCGCGCACGCCCGACGATGTCGAGGGCGCCCGGGTCGCGCTCGAAAAACTGTATCAAAGTAAAGGATACCAGACGGTGGCTGTGCAGGTGCCGCAACAGCAGGTGCAGAACAATACGGTGGTCATCCGGGTGACCGAGGGAACGGTGGGGCGGCTGCGCATCCGCGGCTCCCGCTACTTCGATCATAACCAGATCAAGGAAAAGGCGCCATCGATCGCCGAGGGAAAAGTTCCGGACTTCAACGCGGTCACGCGCGACATCATCGCCCTCAATCAGCTTCCGGACCGGAAGGTCACGCCGTCACTTCGCGCGGGGGTCGCCCCTGGCACCGTCGATATCGACCTCAACGTCGAGGACACGCTTCCATTCCACGGCAGCCTCGAACTGAACAATCGCCACAGTGCGAACACCAAACCGCTGCGCCTGAACGGCTCGGCCAGCTACGGCAACCTCTGGCAACTGGAGCACACGCTCGGCCTCAGTTTCCAGATCGCGCCGGAGCGCATCGACGACGCGAAGGTGTTTTCGGCCTACTACCTCGCTCCGGTCCCGAATTCTCCCGTCAAGCTGCTCCTGCAGGGAGTGAAGCAGGACAGCGACGTGTCCACGCTGGGCACCTTCGATGTGGCGGGCCGCGGCGAGATCGTCGGCCTGCAGGCGATCGTGGCCCTGACCGGTTCGGAGACCTATACGCACAGCCTGACCGGCGGTTTCGACTACAAGCATTTTGACGAGTTGCTGACGCTGACCGGCATGCCCGACGCCACGCAGACGCCGATTACCTACTACCCGTTTTCCGTCACCTACACGGGCACATCGGTCGGGAAGAAAGCCATCACGCAGTTCAACGCCGGGCTCAATTTCCACTTCCGCGGCCTGGGCAGTTCATCGGAGGAATTTTCCAACAAACGCTACGGCTCCGACGGCAGCTACATCTACTTTCGCGGGGACATTGCGCAGACGCGCGACATTGCTGCCGACTGGCAGCTTTTCGCAAAACTCCAGGGCCAGCTTTCCAGCCAGCCGCTCATCTCGTCCGAACAGTTCGGAGCCGGCGGTCTCGGCACCGTGCGCGGTTATCTCGAATCCGAGACGATGGGGGACAACGGCATTGCCGGCACCATCGAACTGCGCACGCCGCCGCTCACCCTCGGCGGCTTCCTCGACGAGTGGCGCCTCTATGTCTTCACCGACTGGGCCGGCCTGACGCTTACCGATACGCTGCCCGAACAGGATTCCCGCTTCCTGCTCGGCAGTGTCGGCGCGGGCATGACCCTGAAATTCAGAAAACACTTCAACGGCTCCCTCGATCTCGGCCTGCCCCTGCGCAGCGAGGGCGGGACCGAACATTTTGACCCCCGGCTCACCTTCCGTGTCTGGGCCGACTTCTGAGAAACACCGCACTTTTTTCCGGCACCTTCCGCGACAACCAACACGAAAACTGCATATGAAACGACCGACTCGATTCTGGTTCAAAAACGCACTGCTCGGCCTGGTAGCCCTGCTCGGCGTTCCCGGCGTGGCCCACGCCTGGTGGAACGACGAATGGGCACTGCGCAAGAAACTGACCATCGACGCCACGCCCGTCGGGGCCGGCATCACCGATCCGGTGGGCGGGGCGCCCGTCCTCGTGCGCCTGCACATCGGCAACTTCCAGTTCGACCGCGCCCGCGGCGACGGCGGTGACATCCGCTTTGTCGCCGAAGACGACAAGACGGTTCTCCCGCATCACGTCGCCCAGTTCGACTCGCTCCTCGGCGAGGCGTTTGTGTGGGTGCGCGTCCCCGACGTGAAATCCGGTGCGCAGACCGCTGTCTGGCTCTACTACGGCAACCAGGCTGCGCCTTCCGTCGAAAACGCGAAGGGCACCTATGATGCCGACACCGTGCTTGCCTGGCATTTTGGGGAACGCGGCCAGCCGGCCCGCGATTTTTCGGGCAACGAGAACAACGCGGCCAACCCCGGCATTCCGGCCGAGGGCACGCTGATCGGCACCGGCCTGCGTTTCGACGGCAACTCCGCCATCACCGTCCCCGCCACGCCCTCGCTCGCCTGGACCGCCAACGCTCCGCTGACCTGGTCAGCCTGGGTGAAACCGGCCACGCTCGCCGGACGCGCCATCATTTACAGCCGCCGTTCTGCCGCTGGTCCGCAAACCGCCTTCCTCGTCGGCACCGAGCAGGGCGCTCCTTTTGTGGAAGTCACCGCAGCCGGCAACACCCTCCGTTCGCCTGCTGGCGCACTCTTGACGGTCAACACCTGGCACCACCTCGCCGCAGTGGCCGACGGCACCCGCATCACGCTCTATGTCGACGGCAATTCCTACGCCACGCTTGATTCCGGTATCCCTTCTCTCGATACGCAGGCCGCGCTCGGCGGCGACCGCTCGACCCCCGATGCCGCGGTCACGTCCGGCTTTGCCGGCGAACTGGTCGAGTTCCAGCTTGCCCGCGCCGCCCGGCCAGCCGGTTTCATAAAATTCCTCGCGGCCTCGCAGGGCGGTGAGTCCGGAGCCCGCGCGGTTCTGTTCGGTGAAGAAGAACTCTCGGGCGGCGGCGGAAACGGGGGACATTCGGGATATTTTACGGTCATCATCCAAAACCTCACCTTCGATGGCTGGATCGTCATCGTTATTCTGGCTGTGATGAGCGCGATCAGCCTCGCGGTCATGGTCGCCAAAAACGGCTACATCGACGCGGTCCGCAAGGGGAACGAGCGCTTCCTAAAAATCTTCAACGAACGCGTGGCCGGCGACCTGACCGTCCTCGATAACACCAACCACCAGGTCTCTTCGCTTGGCGGCCAGCTCACCGATGCCGAGCGGAAACTCATCTCGCGCGCGCCGCTCTACCGTCTTTACCACATCGGAGCCGAGGAAATCCGCAAACGACTTTCCGAAACAAAAAAAGGCGATGAAAGATCCCTTTCCGCGCATGCGATCAGAGCCATCACCGCGAGCATGGACGGCGGTCGTGTCCGCGAACAACAGCGCCTCAACAAACAGATGGTGCTCTTGACGATTGCCATCTCCGGCGGTCCGTTTCTCGGACTGCTCGGCACCGTGGTCGGCGTCATGATCACCTTCGCGGCCGTGGCCATGGCCGGCGACGTCAACGTCAACGCCATCGCGCCCGGCATCGCCGCCGCGCTGCTGGCCACCGTGGCCGGCCTGGCCGTGGCGATCCCCGCGCTGTTCGGCTACAACTACCTGCTCACGCGAGTGAAAGATGTGACCGCCGACATGCAGGTCTTCGTGGACGAGTTCGTCACGAAGATCGCCGAGTTTTACCCGAAGCGCGCTTCCGAAAAAGCGAAACTCGCCAGCACCGAATAACCCGGTGCGCCCTCTGTTTATTCCACATCCCACAACCCGAAATCCACAATTCCCATGACCGTCCAGGACGAAGGCAAACCATACGACGACATCAACATCACGCCCATGCTGGATCTGGCGTACGTGCTGCTCGTCATTTTTATCCTCATGTGCACGGCCTCGGTTGCCGGGACAAAGGTCAACCTGCCGAAGTCGAGCAACACACCGGCCAGCCTCGCCAAGCCGAAGACGAAGGCGATCACAGTGAACAACGAGGGTCGTGTCTTTTTGGATACGGTTCCCGTGACGCTCACCGAACTCGAACAGCGGCTCAACTCGCAGAAATCGCTGACGCCGGATTTCCCGGTGGTGGTGCGCGGCGACAGCCTCACGCACTATCAGGGCGTCATGGATGTCCTCGATGTGCTCGGCCGCGTCGGCATCTCGCAAGTTGGCCTCGCCACCAAGTCCGGCAAATAGCCGCCCCCCCTCCTCAACTAATCCAGCACCGCTCCCGATGTCTTTTCCCAACAAAAACGACGACTTGTTCGACGAGGATCTTGACGGTTATCTCATCGAACAGGAGCCCGGCTTTTTCCGCCGCTACGGTCCCGTGCTTGCGCTCTGCGTGGTCGCGGCCGGCGGCATCGCCTGGTGGCTCGTCTCGACTGCCTCCGGCCCGAAGCCCTCCGCTCCAAAACCGCAGGAATTTTCGATGGTCCGGATTGCGCTTCCGCCTCCTCCACCTCCTCCCCCTCCGCAACAAAGACCGGAAGAGACTCCCAAACCCGAGGAAACGCAGCAGCAGATGATCGAACAGGAGCCTGTTGCCGCCGACGAACCCAGGCCCGCCGAAACGCCACAACCTGCCGCCGAGGAATCCACCGCCCCGATGGGCACCAACATCCAAGGCGACGGTCCTCCCGATGGCTTCGGCCTCACCGGCCGCGGCAACGGCGGCATCATCGGCGGCACCGGCACGGGAACCGGCGCCGGGTCCGGTGGTCGCGGCTCTTCCCGCTGGGGTTGGTATGCCGCGCAGATCCAGACGACGGTCTCCTCCGCCCTCAGCAAAAATCCGAAGACCCGCGCCGCCGCCATGGACATTTCCGTGCGCATCTGGCCCGACGCCGCCGGCCGCATCGAGCGCGCCCAACTCGTCACCTCCACCGGCGACCGCGAGATCGACGACGCCATCCGGGACGAAGTCCTCACCGGCCTCATTCTCCGCGAACCTCCGCCCTCCGACATGCCCAGCCCGATCGTTCTCCGCCTGACCGGCAGCCGCCCATGACGGAGAAAACCGAACAACCTGAAACCTGCTCTCCATTCACTCTTCGACTCCTTCCGATTTCCACATGACAACTGCACTGCCACGCCTGCGCCGATCAAAAATCCGGCTTCTTGCCGCGCTCACCGCCGCCGGTCTTTCCGCATTCCTGTCCGTCGCCCATGCCGCCGACGCAGCCGCCGGCGCTTCCGCACCGGCCACCGCGGCGCCCTCGACCAATGCGATGACCAATCTGGTCAACCTGCTCGTGCAGCAGGGGGTCATCACACAGCCGCAGGGCACCGCGCTGATCGCCCAGGCCGAGGCCGATGCGGCCGCCGCCACGGAAGCCGCCGCGCAGGCCGCCCGCCAGGCCGCGCTCGCCCATGCTCCCGGAGGGTCGGTTGCGCCGTCCGCACCGGATACGCCCGCCGGCGCCTTCCCGGTGTCCTCGACCACGGCCGACGGCGCCATCCGGGTCACCTACGTGCCGGAGTCGGTCCGTGAACAGCTCCGCGAGGACATCCGGCAGGATGTCATGAAACAGGCCCGCGAGGAAAACTGGGCCGATCCCCGCGAAGTCCCCGCCTGGACCAAAAAGCTCCGGCTCACCGGCGATCTCCGCTTCCGCTACGAAGGCGCCTGGTTCCCGTCCGGCAACGACACCACCGGGTATCCGGATTTCAATGCCGTCAACCAGGGCTCACCCTATAACCAGTCG
The DNA here is from genome assembly GCA_000242935.3 of Opitutaceae bacterium TAV5. Taxonomy (NCBI): domain Bacteria; kingdom Pseudomonadati; phylum Verrucomicrobiota; class Opitutia; order Opitutales; family Opitutaceae; species Opitutaceae bacterium TAV5. Next base: position 5,229,850 of record CP007053.1, on the reverse strand, counting down.
GTTACCAATACCGTCCTGCCTCCGATGACCAACGTGGACCAGGACCGCGACCGCCTTCGCCTCCGCGCCCGCCTCGCGCTCGACGCCGACCTCGGCGAAGGTTTTTCCGCCGGCGTGCGCCTGGCCACCGGCAGCGACGATTCCCCCGTCTCCACCAACCAGAGCATGGGCTCCGACGGACTCGGCTCCAAATACGCCCTCTGGCTCGACCGCGGATTTTTGAAATACGACGTCCCCGGTCTCACCGACAGCAAGCTCGCCTTTACTGTCGGACGTTTCGAAAACCCGTTTTTCGCGACCGACCTCATCTGGGATGACGATCTCGGCTTCGACGGCGTCATGGCCCAGGGCAGCCGCCGCATGGGCCGTTTAAAACCCTTCGCCACCCTCGGCCTGTTTCCCGTCTACAACACCAGCTTCAACTTTTCCAGCAACCAGCCGGAGAAGTTCAAAAGCGACGACCGGTGGCTCTACGGCGTCCAGCTCGGCACCGACATCGAACTCGCCAAGGACCTCAGCCTGAAGGTCGCCGTCGCGTATTACGACTACACCAGAATCGCCGGAAAACTCTCGACCCCGATCGACAGCCCGGACGTGGCCGGTGACACCGATTCCCGCCGTCCCGCCTTTGCCCAGAAGGGCAACACCTACATGGCGCTCCGCGACAACACCTATTACACGGATCCGACCTCTCCGTGGTACCAGCAAAACCTCCAGTATTACGGGCTCGCCACGCCGTTCAGCGAACTGACCCTCACCGCCCGGCTCGACTTCCGCCGCTTCGATCCAGTCCATCTTTCGCTCGACTTCGAGTTCGTCAAAAACCTCGCCTACGACGAAGGCCGCATCAATTCCGCCGGTGCGCAGAACAACCTCCGGCCCGGTCCCTCCGGCCTCGTCGATGGCGGCGACACCGGTTACCTCGCCCGGCTCACCGTCGGCGATCCCGTCCTCGAAAAACGCTGGGACTGGCAGGCGAGCATCGCCTACAAATACCTCGAGACCGACGCCGTGGTGGACGGCTTTACCGATTCCGACTTCGGTCTCGGCGGCACCAACCTCAAGGGCTTCATCCTCGGCGCCAGCGTGGGGCTTTCCCGAAACGTCAGCGGCCGCGTCCGCTGGCTGAGCGCCGACAACGTCTCCGGCGCCTCCTACTCCTCCGACGTCTTCCAGTTCGACATCAACGCAAAATTCTAGCCGGACCCGTCACCGCCACTGTCATGAAAACATCACTACTCAAAAACCTGTTCGCCCTCGTGCTGGCCGCGCTTGCGCCGGTCTGCGCCTTCGCCCAGGCCCAGCCCGACAACACGATGGAGCTCCGCCTTCGCGAAGCCCTCCGCAACACGACCCTCCAGCTTCGCGCCGCGCAGAGCGAGAGCGCCGCGCTCCAGGTCACGCAGGCCGAACTCGAAAAGGAGCGCGACGCCTTGAAAAAACAGGTCGCCGCGCTCATCCGGCAAGGTGAGAAAGACCGCGCCGCGGCCGAAAAGGAAATCGCCGACCTCAAGGCCATCGTGGTGACGCAGGAGGAAAAGGTCGGCCAGCTTTCCGCCGACCTTGCGAAGTGGAAGGAATCTTCCGAAAAGGCGTCTCTGCTGGCCCGGGAAAAGGAGCAGGCCCGCGCCGCCCTCGAAATCCGCGTGGCCCAGCTCGAGCGCACCGTGGCCGACCGCGAGGCCCGCAACGTCGCGCTGGTCAAGGTCGGCAACGAAATCCTCGACCGCCTCGAAAAGTTCGGGCTCGGGGATGCGATCAAGGCCCGCGAGCCGTTCATCGGCGCCAAACGCGTGGAAATCCAGAACCTGGTCCAGGACTACTCCGACAAGGTCATGGACCAGAAATACCAGTCCGCCGAACCCGACACCGGATCCGCCACCGCCGCCGCCCGCTGAGTTTCTCCTGAACCGGAGTTTTTAACCACTAATACACACTAATGGACACTGATAATCAGATCTACAGATGTATCTGTTAAAAACTACAGCACTCTTTCCATTAGTGATCATTAGTGTGCATTAGCGGTTAAAAAAACTCCCTCTCCCGTCCTCTTTTCCATCATCATTATCATGAAGTCATCACACAAACGGCTGGCTTGCTTTTTGCTCCTTCGGCTGCCCAAGGGGCGCCCGCTTCGGTCGGCCCTTCGGGCCGGCGCGTCCCGCGCCGCCATCTCCGCGCTTTGCGCTGCGTCAGCTTTCAGTTTTTCCCCGTCTGTCCTCGCCGCCGATGGCGGCTCCGGCATCATCGCCCGCGTCAGCGACACCGATGTCAGGATCGACGACATCCGGTCCTCGCTCGAAAGCCTCGATCCGCGCGAGCAGGCCGCGCTCGCCGCCAACCCCGCGCTGCTCAGCCAGGCGGTGCGTTCGCTGCTGGCCCGCCGGGTCGTCCTCGCCGAGGCCGTCGCCCAAAAATGGGACAAGAATCCCGCCTTCACCGCGCAGCTCGAAAAGCTGCGGGAAAACGCGCTGATCGAAAGCTACCTGCAATCCGTCTCGCAGCCCCCGGCGGATTTCCCGTCCGAGGCCGACCTGCACACCGTTTACGAGGCCAACCGCGCCGCGCTCGTCGCTCCCCGCCAGTTCCGGATTGCCCAGATCTTTGTCGCCGCTCCCGCTCCGGCTGCCGCCGACACCGCCGCCCTCGAAAAGGCCAGGGCCAGGCTCGATTCCGTGACGCAGCAGCTTGCCCGGTCCGGCGCCGACTTCGCCGCCATCGCCCGGAGCGAAAGCGACGAAAAACAGAGCGCGGCCAACGGCGGCGAACTCGGCTGGCTCACCGACGCCCAGCTTCGTCCGGAGATTCGTGATACCGTGACCGCGCTCGCGTCCGGCGCAGTCAGCCAGCCCGTCCGCCTCGCCGATGGCTGGCATATTCTGAAGGCGCTCGAGATCCGCGACGCCCGCCCGCTCACCCTCGACGAGGTCCGTGTGCAGCTCTCGCAGCGCCTCCGCGCCGAACGCCTCCAGGCCAACCGTCAGGCTTACCTGGCGAAGCTGCTCGAGGAAAATCCGATGACCATCAACGAACTCGCCCTCTCCCGGGTGCTCGCACCCAGCCACTAGCACCCTGATTTCAGCTTTCAGTTTTCAGCCTTTCAGCGTTTTACCACCATGCCCACGCCCATCTCATCCGCCGCGTTTCAATCCACGATGGAAGCCGCCGGTTACCGCATCCGGCGTCCAGGCGTGATTTCTTCCTTCATGGCCCCGTGTCCGGAAAAACGCGGTTTCTGTTTCGCCATCTGGCATGATGACGTCACGGAAGGGACGGATCGTCCCGGTTCCGCGCCCGGCAGCGTCACGGTTTTCAGGTCCATCTTCCAGATCGTGGGGGATATTTCATTGCTGGCCGTCACCCGGTGGTATCTGGAACACGACTACGACGGGCGTTTCCGTCTCGATCTCGAACTGAGCATCCATGGCGGTCTCACCCACGATTATCTTCGCCGGCGGATGACCGTTCTGGGCGATCTGATCGCATCCCGGATCGTTCCCGATCTGCACGGCGCCTGCCGTTCCTGGGCATTTGCCAGCCAGCCCGTTTCCGACCGCCTCGCCTCCCGCCTGAAGACAGCGACGGAGAACGGAGGCTCCGACCCGGCGGCCCGATGCGAAGCGCGCCCGTCCGGGTTCTCCGACCTTTCCGCCTGCGCCGCCTGATTCATCTCCCGCCTGCGAAGTCCCTTTCTTGTCCGACACCTTTTTCACCGATCTTCCTGTCATGAACCGTATCGTCCCGCCATCCCGAATTTCCGCGGCCCTCCCGAAAGCATGCCTCGCCGCCGGCAATTTCCTGCGCACGGCCTTCTGCCTGTTCGTATCCGGTTCAGGAATACTCGCCCTGTTCGTCGTCGCCCTGGTTCCCGCGCCCCTGGGCGCCGCCAGCCTGGTCGGCAACATCCGCGCCCGCACCGGAGCGCCTGCCGCGGAAAACCCCTCCGGCGGCACCGGCGGGCAGGCGGTGGACAGCGCCACGGCCACCGCGCTGGCGCAGGCGCAGCGCCAGTCGCTGGTGCGCACCACCCAGGCGATCCTCGCCGTGCGCCAGGCGCAGGCCGCCGCCCGCGCCGCCGCGCTGGCCGGCCTCAGCGAGGTGCCCAATGGGCTCACTCCCGGCGGCCTCGTCGTGGCCGACGGCGCCACGCCCGGCTCCGACCTCTGGCAGGGCGCCGACGGGCCGACCCAGACCCACGCCAACGGCGCCACGGTCGTGGACATCAAGCAGCAGGCGCAAAAGGCGATCCTCACCTGGGAGCAGTTCAACGTGGGGCGTGAAACCACGGTCAACTTCGACCAGCAGGGCAACCGCGACTGGGTCGCCCTCAACCGCGTCAACGATCCCTCGGCCCGCCCCTCGCAAATCCAGGGCCAGATCAAGGCCGACGGCTCCGTCTACATCCTCAACCGCAACGGCATCATCTTCGGCGGCGCCTCCCAGATCAACGTCGGCAACCTCGTCGCCGCTGCGGCCAGCATGACCGACACGCAGTTCCTCAACAACGGCCTTTACGGCGCGAATGCCACCACGCCCTCCTTCACCGATGCCGGCGGCCTCGTGAAAGTCGAGGCCGGCGCGCAGATCACCACGCACGCCCCGCAGTCAGTCACCTCCGGCGGCGGGTACGTGCTCCTGCTCGGCACCGGGGTGACCAACGAAGGCACGATCATCACGCCCAAGGGCCAGGCCGCCCTCGCCGCCGGCGATGACTTCAGCGTGCGGCGCGGCTACGGCACCGAGGAAAACCAATATTCCACCACGCGGGGCAACGAAGTCAGCAGCCTCATCGACAACGGTTCGGATGCCGGCACCGTCATCAATCGCGGTCTGATCGAGGCGAGCGAAGGCGACATCACCCTCGCCGGTCGCACCGTCATCCAGGACGGCGTGGCCCTTGCCAGCACCTCGGTCAACCAGCGCGGCACGATCCACCTGCTCAATGCCGCCTCCGATGCCTCCGGCTCCGTCACCCTCACCGGCAACAGCCTCACTGCCATCCTGCCCGAACTGGACAGCGATGCCACCGCCCTCGACAGCCAGCGCGACGCCCTCATCGCGGCCTCCGACGAGGCCAACCTGCTGCGCGGCGGCGGCATGGCCGACCGCCTCGACCAGTCCCGCATCGAAATCACCACCGGCGGCGACGTGCTCTTCGAGGGCGGCTCGCTCACGATGGCCCAGGGCGGGCAGGTGGCCGTGCAGGCCACCGCCGGCCGCATCACCGTGGAGGACGGGGCGACCATCGACGTCTCCGGCGTGCGCGGCGTCGCCCTCGACATGGCTTCCAACACCATCAGGGTCAATATTCAGGGCAATGAACTGCGCGACTCTCCGCTCAACCGCGAGGAGGACTGGCTCAAAAATCAGGACGTGTGGATCGACCTCCGCGACCTGATCTACGTGCCCGCCGGCACCGGCGGCTACGAAAGCGACCGCTGGTATACCGCCGGCGGCCTCCTCGAAGTCGGCGGCTACCTCGCCAACACCGCCCACACCATCGGCGAGTGGGCCTCCATCGGCGGCACCATCACGCTCGCCGCGAACGAAGTGGTGGCCCATCAGGGCGCGACCTTCGATCTCTCCGGCGGCTCCCTCGACTACGCGGCCGGCGCCACCACCGTAACCCGCGTGCTCGGCAGCGACGGCAAGCTCTACGATCTCGCCAGCGCCCCCGCCGACCTGACCTTTTTCGCCCTCGGCAACGCCCACATCGAAAAGTCCGCAAAGTGGGGCGTCGTCAAGGTCTGGACCAACCCGCTCACCAACCAGGCCCACGTCACGCGCCAGGAGGAGGGCTACACCGTCGGTCGCGACGCCGGCACGCTCATTCTGACGACGCCCACCGCCGTGTTCGATGGCACGATCCTGGCCGACGTCGTCACCGGTTCGCGCCAGATCCACGCCCGCCCCGGCGGCGTCACCGACGGCTACAAGCTCGGGCAGACGCAAGCGGCGCTCGCGGGCCGGCTCACGCTCAGCGGCTACCAGACGAGCCTCATTAACAACGTCATTACGACCATCGTGGTCCCGGTCGCCTCCGCCGTCACCTTCAGCAACGATCCCCGTCCGGACGATCCCACCGGGACAAGCTGGTTCAACGCCGATGCGCTCAACAGTTTCGGCCTTGGCGGCCTCCATGTGGCAACTTCGCGCACGATCGCGGTGGAGGACGATCTCGTCCTTGCGCGCGGCGCGGACGTATCGCTGGCGGCCGCCGAGAGCGTGACGGTCGATGCTTCCATTGTCGCACGCAGCGGCAATGTGACGCTCGGTGGAAGCGGACTGCCCGTCGTCGATGGTGGTATTGCGACCCAGACGATCACGCTGCGGCCAGGTGCCGGGATCGACACGCGCGGGCTTTGGACCAATGCTTTGCTCGATCCCTCCGATCTGTCTGGGCTGGCCTATGTCGATGGCGGCAACGTAATTTTGCGAGCGTCGGGCAATGTCGTCTTGGAAACCGGCTCGAAAATCGACGCATCGGCCGGCGGCGTGTTGCTGGTGACTGGCGATACCGTCGGCGGCGCGGGCGGCGACATATCCCTGTTGGCGAGTTACGCGCCGCTCGGAGGTGTCAGCGCCGATGCGGCGGGGATGCTGCAACTCGACGGCACACTGTCTTCCTACGGCGTCACCAGGGGCGGCAAGCTGACGCTGCGCAGCGGCGGCATAGTCGTGATTGGCGACGAAGGCTACGATCTCGGGACGACGATGGAGGCCGGCGAGACGCTGCCGGTCGATGTCATCCTGACCGAAGATGTCGTCTGGCCGGCAGGCACGCCATTGCCTGCCTCAGCAACGCTCCTCGTCGAAAAGATCGTTCCAGAGGGCGTTCTGACAGACGATGTGCAACTGGTCCTCCCCCCCGGCAATCCCCTGACTTTGACCACCGATCTCATTATCCAGCCGGACGGAGTGACCGGAACATTTGGTTCCTATTTTTATACGTCACCAACTGGACAATCCACTTCGCTAAACACCCGGACTGGCGGGATTATTCCAAAAGGCAGCAGGCTATCGGGCGTTGCAACCTTCTTCGCCGGATTGGTCACTGTGGGCTCCGAAGGGTTTAACCTTGGCATTGTAAGCACTGTGTTTTCCGCAGGCAGCACCGCTCCGCAGGATGTCACCTTCCAGGCAGGCCAAAGGCTCGTTCAGAATAGCGTGCTGCCGACCTCGATCTCGTTCAAGCCGCTCAGCTATGTCCACCTTGCAGCAGATGCCTTGACGGGCGGCTTTTCCGGCTACGATGTTCACGGAATCTCGGGCCTCGTGATTGCGGACAATGTGGCGCTGAAGCCGACTATGCCGGTCTATCGACTGGGCGCGGCGAGCTTCTCGGCGCCCACCGGCACCGACCCGTCATCCGCACTGGAGCTGTGGACGCCGCCCGCTTACCTTGAAAACCCCGAAACGGCGGCACTGACGCAAAGAGGCGGTGTCGATCTCAGTTTCTCTTCCGGCTACGAGGCAGGCGATGCAAGCGGAAATGCCTCCGTCCTTCGCGGCTGGGTCTATATCGGCGAAGGTGCGTCGATCGAAGTCGATCCGGGACATAACATCACGCTGACCAGTGGCGGGCAACTCACCGTCGAGGGCCGCATCGTCGCGCCCGGCGGCCAAATCAACCTTCTCGGCTCGACGTTGGTCGACACCAATAGCCAAGGCAGTTCCCAAGATTTCGCCGACTTTGGGACGACATCCATCTGGGTCGGCAGCAGAGCGGTGCTCGACGTTTCGGCCCGCGCCTACACGGCGTTCGATGCCCAGGGCCGCGTTTATGGCACCGTGCCAGACGGCGGTTCGATCACGCTCGGCAGCTATGAAGGACTCAACGCCCAGACGCAGGTCGCCGATGCGGCACGGGCGTTCATCATCGTTCGTCCGGGGGCCGTATTGTCGGCCGATGGGACCAGCGCCGCCATCAATCTTACTCCCGATCTGTTGGGCAATGGTCTTGGCGGACCGGGCTCTTCCTCAACGACAGTCGCCAGCAATGGCGGCGAGATTGCCATGCGTTCCTATACCGGCATCTATAACGACGGACTGCTGAGCGCCAGATCAGGCGGCGCCAGCGCGGCCGGCGGGACGCTTTCGCTCGTGCTTGAACTCCCCTCGCTTGCAGGCAAACCTGCGCCTCGCGTGCTGACGATCTCACAGGATCACGCTCAGGATGTTTTGCCGGACGCGCTCTTTGCCGGCATGGGCGACACCAATTTGAAGGCCGGCAGTGCAAGGATCAGCACCTCGCAGATCGAGAATGGCGGATTTGACAATGTGTCGCTTTGGGGGCGCAGCGCGATCCTGTTCGATGGCGATGTCTCGCTCAACGTCGGTCAGAGCCTCGCCTTGCTCAAGGGTGCAATCTACAATTCTAGCGAAACCGGGCGTGTCAACATCGAAGCCCCGTATATCCTGTTCGCCGGCCAGACGAGCATCAATCCGCCCGACACCATTGTCGGCACTCCGGGACAGGCCATTTATGCGGCGGCGAGCACTTCAGGCATGGCATTCAACGCCGCGGCCGATCTCATCGACGTGCGGGATGCCGTCGGCCTCGCCTTTGTCGACAGCACGCTCACCAGTCGCGGTGATATTCGCTTTCTGAAAAGCTCGGACAAGCCCCGTCAAGCGCAAGCCCAGCCAACGCTGCTGGGAGCAGCGAGCAACCTCAACCTGATCGCGCAGCAGCTCTATCCCGATTCTGGCGCCGAGGTTCGCGTCGTTGCAGGCGCGCTGCCTTCGAGCAACAACCTGGGCCGTCCTCCCTTTGCATCCGACAGCGTGCTGACGATCGGGTCGATCGACGGCGTCGATCCCGGCGTTCCCTATTCCCTCTTCGGCACGATCGAGTTGTCGGCCGCGACCGTTCGCCAGGGCGGCATCGTGCGTGCGCCGCTCGGCTCGATCATGCTCGGATCGAGCTATGGTGATCTCAGCGGTTCGGACACGGTGTTGACCGAACTGCTGCCCGGCAGCATCACTTCGGTCAGCGCCAAGGGCCTCATCATGCCTTATGGCGGAACCACCGATGGCGTCATCTACACGGTCGATGGCGATGATGCAGTCACGCCCAATCTTTTCACAGGCGAATTGGCAATCGGCACGGCGAGCGGGCAGACCGGGGTCTATTTGAATGGCGTCAACATCCGCAGCGATGCCGGCTCGCTGCTCGATCTTTCCGGTGGCGGTGAGCTGACCGGCGCGGGCTTCGTCTCCGGGCGCGGCGGCTCAATCGACGTGCTGCTACACCCGCTGATCGACGCCAATCCCGCGAACAGCTACAGCGCGTCGGGCAACCAGGTCTTTTCCATCGTCCCAGGCGCCCGCATCGCGCCCGCCGGCGCCAGCTACTATGATGCCTGGACGGGCGACTTACCTGAAGTGGGCCGTCAGATCACCATCCCCGAGGGCGTGCCTGGTCTTCCTGCCGGAACCTATACGCTGATGCCGGCCAGCTATGCGCTGCTGCCGGGCGCGTTCCGAATCGAAATCGGACGGCAGAGTCCGGCGGCGATCGACGGCGCAAAATCTCTGCCCAACGGTTCCTATCTGATGAGCGGCGTGCAGAGCATCGCGCATACGACCGTCAAGGACAATCTCTCGAGCCAGATCATCGTCACCCCTGGAACGCCGCTGCGGACCTACGGACAATATAACGAACAAGGCTATGTCGCCTTCCAACTCGCCCAGGCGGCGACCTTCGGCACCGTGCGCGCGCTGCTGCCCAACGACGGCAAGTTCCTGACGATCAATATCAACCCGCTTGCCCCCGGAAGCGAGCCTACGGACGAAGCTGCCCTGGACTTCAAGGGGCACACCGATATGACGGCGGCAGAGGGCGGCTTCGGCGGCTATCTGGTGCTGGCTGGCGGCGGAACGCTTGCGATTACCGGCCCCGATAGCGACACCCGGCGTAGCGAGAGTGTCACGACCATCAATGCTGATGCGATCAACAGCATCGGGGCGCCCAACATCTATATCGGCAAGACACCGCGCGGGAGTGTGGCGGACGCCCTCACCAGAAAATTCGCGGGCGTCGATTTCTTTCCAATCCAATACAACAACACCAAGAGCCCAACGGCGATCCGGCTTGAGTCTGGCGCTGTATTGAATGGGTCGCAGATCATCCTCGTCGCTGCCGGATCAATTGTCCTTGAGTCGGATTCGAGCATCAACACCTTGGGCAGCGGTGTTTCTGCACCGGGGCTGGAGTTCGGTTATCTGGTCGATCCGACCGATAACGCTGTGCTTGCTGTTACCAATGGCGAGATCGGTTTCCGCAGCACATTACCTGGTGGCGCCACCATCACCGTCGAGGATGGCGCCTCAATCTATTCCAAGGGCAGCGTCAACCTTGTGGCCAGCGGTGGCGCCACGTTCGGGCAGACCGACGTGCGGATCGGTGCCCGCAATCTCTCGCTGGAGCTTCCGTGGATCAATATCGGCGAGCTGGACGGCGTGAATGTTCCGGGCGGCCTCAACATCGACCAAGATCTTTTAGATCGCCTGTTGGACGGTGATCCGTCGGTCGGCTCGCCGGCGGTCGAACGGCTTGTCCTGGCGGCGTCGAATTCAATCAATTTCTATGGTTCGGCCGAGCTGGACGCGCGTGGCGGTCAAAGCGGCACCACATTGGTCCTGAGCAGCCCTGCGATCTACGGCTATGGGTCGAATACCGACACGGTGCATATCCTTGCCGACACGCTCATCTGGAGCGGCAAGACCTCGACCGAAACCGTGCTCGGCCAGCCTCGGGAGACGGCCGCCACACCGGGCGCCATCATCCCCGACGGCCCCGGCACGGGACAGGGGACGTTCACGATCGACGCGAACCGCATCGTCTTTGGCTATCCAGATCAGTCGCAGCCGACCGGCACCGTAACGGTGGACCGTCTGATGCTCGGCTTCTCGCAGGTGAATTTCAACGCCAGCGACCGCATCACTGCCAATCATCTCGGCACGCTGTCGGTCTATCAGGCCGGTGATGATCCTAGCGCCGGTTTCGATGCCGCAACCTACGCGGGCACCGGCGGCAATCTGAACTTCAGCACCCCCTTGCTCACGACTGAAGCAGGAGCGTCGATCGCCTATCGTGCCGGCGGCGCGGTGAGCATCGCCGCACCGGAAGGCGCGAACCCGAGCGTGGTCGCATCGAAGGATCTGGGTGGGGAAATCAGCATCGGCGGCGACTCGATCACCGTCGCGACAGCCATTGTCCTGCCTAGTGGCAAGCTGGCCCTGACCGCATCCAACGATATTCTCCTCACGGACAGTTCGCGGCTCGATCTTGCGGGTCACGCGATCCAGTTCTTCGACGTCACGCGATATAGCTGGGGCGGCGCCGTCGAGCTGGAAAGCACGCACGGCAACATCATCCAGCAGGCCGGCTCGGTCATCGACCTCTCGGCGACCAACGAGGACGCCGGCTCGCTGAAGCTGACCGCCACCGATGCGGACGCCGGGCGGGTTCTGCTGAGCGGCGCGCTGCTCGGTAAGGGGGACGAAGGGCATTTGGGTGGCGTTTTCGACGTTCGCGCGCAGCGGATCGGAGAGGACGCGGTCGACCTAACCGCTGACTTCTCCGCGCTCAACGGGCGGCTGAACGACGCCGGCTTCTTCGGCGGGCGGAGCTTCGTGCTGAAGCAGGGCGACCTGACGATCGGTGACGAGCTGCGCGGTCACGAGATCAACGTCTCGGTGGACAGCGGCAGCATGACGGTGAACGGTCGGATCGACGCTTCCAACACAGCGCCGGGCACTATCCGCCTTGCCGCGCGCGACGACCTGACATTGGCCGGCTCTGCCGTGCTTGATGCGAGCGGATCGGTATTGCAGGTCGACAGCTACGGCCAGCCGATCGAGGCGAAGAACCATGGCCAGATCGAGCTGACCAGTCGTAACGGCTGGCTCCGCATCAACCGAAACGCCACGCTCGATGTCTCGGCGCCGGACCATGCTTGGGGTCGGGTGGAGCTGAATGTCGGTCGCACCAGGGAGACGAGCGGCGACGCTCGTATCGACGCGGCGGACGCGATCACAATCCGCGGCGCGGACAGTATCGCGCTCAACGCCTTCTGGAGCTATTCACCGACCGATGCGGCCGGCACGATCGTCCAGGACAATGGCGCAAGCGCACCCGTGGACGCCGCTGGCCGCATCGGGCTGGATCAGATCGACATCCGCAACGCGCAGTTCGCCGACACGGCGCTGTTGCCGAACTCCGCGCTGCGTGGCCGCATCGCGGGACTGTCGGCCTATGAGGACGCCTTCCATCTGCGGCCCGGCGTCGAGATCAATAGCGCGGACACACCAAACGGCGATCTAACCGTTGACGGAGACCTCGATCTTTCCGGCTACCGCTATGACAGCCTCAACCCGGACTTCGCGAAGACCGCTGTCTATGGCTCGGGCGAGCCGTTGGCACTTGTCCTTCGGGCATCCGCTGATCTTATCATCAACGGAACCATTTCGGATGGGTTTGCTCGTGTCGAAAGTCGCCTGCCTGTCTTTTCGGACTTCGTGACGAATATCACCAGTGACGCATTCTTCAGGCACGGCACCAGCGCGACCGTCGGCGGCGACTACTCCTTTATCAACTCGAACTCATTGGCGACACCGCCGATATATCTGACTGCCGACTGGACGGTCCCGAATATCCCGATATATGACGCTGCCAATCGCTACCCAAGGAACGCGACTACGGGCCAGACTTACGCTCCGGGACAAACCATTCCGGCGGGCACGTCCTTTAACCTGTTGTATGTGCTCGACGCCGCATTCGGGACGCCCAACGCGCCCGCGCTCGCCAAGACGATCGTTGCGCCAGGGCAACAGGCTGTTGACGCAACGTCAATGACGGCTCCGCTGCTTGCAGCCGGCAGTCAATCCGCGAACATCAGACTAGTCAGCGGCGCCGATCTCGGTTCGGCAGACGCGCGGACGCTCCAGCCGCGCAGCGCGCAACTCTACAATCCCGGCGGCACAACTTTCGGTGCCGCGATAAATTTGGGTAACAACAGCGGTGTCACAGTTTTTTCCAATGTGGATTTCGGCTGGGGCTATCCTACCGATGCCTACCTCGGCAGTTCGGGCAGCTACTACTTCGCTGAGGATTGGGTCGTTCCGAACAGCCCATTCTATGCAGCGTTCCAGTCTCCGGGATATTTCACTGATAGCAGCGGCACGCAGTATGCGCCGGGAAGCGTGGTCAAGAAAGGAACGGCGATCAATTTTTCGGCGTCCACCTGGGTCTTCGATGCAAGCACTGCATTGCCAGATTTGACGGACACCGTGACCACGGTTCAGCCAGGGCATTCGGGTAGCATCCGGCTCGACAACGCGCACCAAGTCAATGGCCGGACTGTGCCCAGCCTGATCCGCACCGGCACCGGCAACCTCGAACTGCTGGCGGCCAGCGACCTTGTCCAAAATTCCTTGTTCGGCGTCTATACGGCAGGCGCCCAAGTCGTTGCGCCCCCCGGTTATGCCCCTTCGGCAAACTCTTACTTCGCCGATCATGGCGGCGATCTCTTGATCGCGACGCAAGGCGACCTGCGCGGAACCAATCAGGCCGCGGCCGTCTCCGACTGGCTTGTGTCCAGCCTGGCGCCGGATGGCACCGGGATCTGGTCGATCCGTTTCGGCGACACTGTGGCCGGGGCCTTCTCCGGCTTGGGTGCCTTGGGCGGAGGTAATGTCACAATTCTAGCGGGAGGCGATGCCGACCGGATCGTCGCTGCTGTCGCGTCGAGCGGCTTTGTGACAAACGACACTCTTTCCCAGACGGGCGGCGGCGACCTAACCGTGAGGATCGGGGGCCGTCTCAACCAGGCTGTCTTCCAGGACACGTCTGGAAGCGACCAAGGGAATGGCGTCTTCGTCAATGTGCGCGGCGATATGCGCATCGACGCTGGTGCGATCGGCACCGTGCCGCTGACTTACAGCGGCAGCGGTATCTACAACGACCCGCGGGGTTCCGACCCGTTTGCGCCCACGAACGTCCTGACGGCTTGGGGCGGACCGATCCTCGTGCCCGGCGATGGCAACTCCGTGCTGCGGACGCGCGGCGATCTTGCTCTTGGCGGCGTCGGCACGCCCGTGACCACATTCTCTCTGTGGCGGAATGACACCGCCATTCGCCTGTTCTCGGCGGGCGGCAATCTGGTTCCCTACAACGGCAACAATCCGACGAGCAACGAGGTGTGGATACAGAGTAGTGGCGAGAACAGCTATTATCTGCTCCCGCCCATCCTGAGCGCGGTCGCGGCAAGCGGCGGCATCTTTTCCTCGTCGGTCAATCCCTACAGTTTCGAGCTGGTATCTTCGCCCCAGGGCCAACTGGAATTTCTCGCGCAGGATTCGATCTACGGGATCGGCGACAGGTTGATGACCCACGGCCGCTGGAATGTATCGGGCCGGACGACCGATCCGGCTACCGTGTCGAGTCCGTTCAAGCCCGGTGCGCTTCTCGACCGGACTTCGGATTTTGTGACGACGCTTGAGCATGAGGGCGATCTCGATCCGATCCGACTCTATGCAGTCAACGGCGACATCACTAACTTCGCGCTGGGCGAGCAACGGGGCGACCTGCAAAACAATAGTAGGACGATCGCTGCCAAGGCCGTCCAGATTCGGGCTGGGCGTGACATCGTCAACTTCGGCAACTTCCGATCGCTGTCTGGAACGCAGGCGTTGATGCCAAGCGTCATCATGAATGTGAACGACACCGACGTCTCGGTCATCTCCGCCGGCCGGGATATGTTCTACACCAATGTGCTGATGGCCGGTCCGGGCACGCTCGAGGTTAGTGCCGGCCGCAACATCTATCAGGGCGACAACGGCAGCGTCACCAGCGTCGGCCCGGTTGCCGTCGGCGACACACGCGCTGGCGCTTCGATCGCAATGGAAGCTGGGATTGCGAACGATGTCGCATGGGATGCCGTGCGCGACCTCTATTTGGACCCGACCAATCTCGCCGATCCAGACTTCCCGCTGGCGCACCCCAACAACGAAGGCAAGGTGGCCCACACCTACGACGCGGAACTGGTTGATTGGCTGGACGGGCGCTACGGTTTCAGCGGTTCGACCGACGAGGCGTTGGCTTATTTCGACGCGCTCGCGCCGGAGCAGCAGCGCATCTTCCTGCGGCAAGTTTATTATGCGGAGCTGCGCGAGGGCGGCCGGGAATATAACAACCCGGACAGCGGCCGTTTCGGCTCTTACCTGCGCGGCCGACAGATGATCGCGACCCTGTTCCCGGAGGAGGATGCCGAGGGCAATCCCATCGAACGTTCCGGCAATATCACGATGTTCGGCGGCTCGGGCGTGCGCACGCAGTTCGGCGGCGGCATCCAGATGCTTGCCCCCGGAGGCCAGATCATCGTCGGCGTCGAAGGGCTGGTGCCTCCCTCGACTGCGGGTGTCGTCACCCAGGGCGCGGGCGACATCCAGATGTATTCGCAGGGCAGCATCCTGCTCGGCCTGTCGCGCATCATGACGACCTTCGGCGGCGACATTTTCGGCTGGTCGGCGGAAGGCGACATCAATGCCGGCCGCGGTGCCAAGACAACGATCGTCTACACCCCGGCCCGCCGCGTCTATGACAACTACGGCAACGTGACGCTATCGCCGACCGTGCCCTCATCGGGCGCGGGCATTGCCACGCTCAACCCGATCCCGGAAGTTCCCCCCGGCGACGTGGACCTGATCGCGCCGCTCGGCACGATCGACGTCGGCGAGGCCGGTATCCGGGTCTCGGGCAACATCAACCTGGCCGCGCTCCAGATCATCAACGCCGCCAACATCCAGGTGCAGGGCAACGCCACCGGCATTCCGGTGGCCGCCATGCCGAACCTCGGTGCGATCACGGCGGCCACCAATACCGCCAATGCCGCCACGGCGGGCGCGATGGAAGCCGCGGCCGAGGCCCGCCGCAGCCCGGTCGCCGCACCGGTCATCCCCTCGATCTTCCGGGTGCAGGTGATCGGCTACGGCGGTCTCGAAAACGAGGAGCCGGAGAAAAACACGACACAAACGGCCCCGGCTCCCGCCGGGGTCCCCCTGGCCCGGCTCGACCGCTGAACCGCTGCCGGGGGGCGTTCCCCGGGGCGATTTCCGGTAGCCACTTCAAGACTACAGACAGATCCTTTTCACACCGCTGCCGACACCGGATGGTCCGGCAGCGCCGGGCCTCCGTTTCCGCATCCCGCGCCCTCACTTCGTTGAATCCTTCCGATCCAGTCCCGACCCGTTCCCTGACGCCCGGCAGCCTCCGCCGTGCGCTCGACGTGGTGCTGCGCAAGCCGGTTTACCTCGCGCAATTCCGCCGGCTGGCCGGTGAACCGCAGCCGCTCCGGAAACCCGGAAGGCAGCGCACAACGCCTGGCCCGGCCACCGCCGGCCAGTTCCTTCGCGTGCTCCTGCGCGAAGGATTGGCCAAAAACAGGCATCCGGGAAAAACGACGTGCAACGCTCTGCACCGTCTGACGAGGCGCGGATTTGAACTGCTCTCGGTCCTCGATGATCTCGGTGAACTGGACCGGCTGGCGCGCACCGGTGCGAGATCGGCGGCGGCAACGGTGCGACGGATACTGCGCGAGCGTGGCATCCCTGCCTGCCTGGATTGCCTGCCGCTGGCGGACAGCTTTACCGCAGACGACATCCAGCATCTATTGCCGGAACGCCCCACCCGTTACGAGACCAGCCTGATGCTCCGTTTCCTCAAAACCCGCGGCATCCTTGTCCGCACCCGGTTGACCCAACACCAGCCCTGCGTGTATCGGATGACCGACTACGGTATCGGCATCCGGCGGTTTCTCGTCCGGCTGCGCGAACTCGATGCCGGCGCAACGTCGGCGGCGGGCGCGAGCACCGGCCTCATCCGCCTCGACGCGCCCGCCCCCGATGCCGTCGGGGATTTCGAGCCCGTCCCCCCCTCCCTCTGTCGCCACACCGCCTGAACCATTCGATGAAAAAACAGTCCGACTTGCCTGCCTCGATGGCTTGCCTGAAAGCCGATCCCCTGCGCCTGCTCTACGTGGAGTCGCACTGGCTCTCGCGCAAGACGGTCTGGTATCTGATGCAGGACGTGAATTGCGTGTGGACCTACGCCGACAACGCCAGACAGGCCGTCGCAATCGTAGCGAAGGAACGGATACGCATGGGCGCGCAGGCGGCACCGGATGCGGCGCCCGGCAAAAATTCGTTCGACGTGATCATCGTCGATCACCACCAGACGGCGGAAGGCTCCGGCCTGCGGGTGGTGCGCGCGCTGCGCGAGGCGGGATATGCCGGCACGATCCTCGCCATCGGCCTGGAGGAAATTTCCGAGATCGAAAAACAACGCTACGAAGCCTTCGACACACCCTTCCTCGTGCTCACTCCCGAAAACCACGGCGGCCTCAAAACCGCGGTCCATGCGGTCTGCGGACGGGACGCAGGCGCAGGCGGGGAAACGTCGGCATGAAGCTGCTCGGATTGCTTGGAGCCACGAGCCATCAGGCGATGCTCGTCTATGCCCGTCTGATTCATGACGAGGTCGGGCACCGGTTGCGCCAGTCCGGGCAGGCGGCGGTCCTCACCCTTGACCGCCAGCCGGGCGAACTGGTCACCCTGATCGAGCAGCGCGACTGGCCCGGCCTGCGGAAGCGGCTGACGGAAGATGCCAGACGGCTGAAAGCCGCCGGGGCCGAGGCCCTCGTCATCTGTTCGAGCCTGCTGCATATCGTAAGCGAGGACATTATGGCGGCGGCAGAGCTTCCCGTGGTCTCGGTGGTCGATGCGGTCCTCTCCGGACTGCGACGGATGAAGGTCGGGCGGGTGGGCCTGCTCGGCTCCTTCGACGAGCGGGAGGCCAAAATGTGGAAGAGTTCTCTGGAAACCAGCCTGGTGCGGGACGTGATGGTGCCGGTCTCCACTGACCAGCAGCACCTGGCCGGAATTATCCGGGAGGAACTGTCGTCCGGCATCGTGCGGGACCCGTCCCGGGTGCAACTGGTGCATATGGTGGCCGCGTTTCGCAAGGCGGGCTCGCGCGCCGTGGTCATGACGGCTCCGGAGTTGCGGCTGATTTTTGGTGAAGACGAGTCGTTGCTTCCGATCGTGGACGCGACCCGGCTGCATGTCGCGGCGGCGGTGGACTGGGCGCTGGGACTGGAAAACGTCCGGCTGCGCATGTGACGGGATAAGGGGCTGAAATCGGGGCAGCGGAGAATCTGCCACGATTTTCCGGGATTGATCCAAGCTTCGTTCGGAGCTTCCAGGGTAATAGTAGGGATTTTTTCCCTATGATCCCGCATTTTGCGCTGTTCACCTCCGATGCCGGCTAATCACACGCCGGAGTCGGCACCACACCACCACCCTCCACATAACATCCTGCTCCCTGCCGCCTTGCACACCTGGCGGAAGGAGGTCTTTTGCCAGGGCGGCGTCGCCGTCCTGCGCGAACACCTGCGAAGCAACCGTTTCGCCTGGCACCGGCATGACCAGCTCCAGTTTCTGCTGGTCCTGGGCGGCGCGGTCTGCGAGGCCGAATGGAAAACCCGTGAGGACGAGTCCATCGCGCGAAAACTGACCGGCGAGACGGTCTGGATGATGCCGCCGGGGCGCCCTCATGCGCTGCGCTGGCATCGCGAGGCGGAACTGCTCGTGCTGTATTGCGACCGGGCCTGGGCGGAGCGTTTCGGCAAAATTCCGACCGAAGTCTCTGTGGAGCCGCTGGCGCATTACGTGCAGCACGGACCGCTGGTCGCGGAACTGTGCCATGAACTGCGGAACACCTGCCATGACCGCAACCCGCGAGCCGACGATGTCGCGGCCCTCGGTCTCTCTCTGGCGACCCGGTTGCTTGGCACCCATTACGCACACTCTCCACGCGGCCCAAAAGGCTGGAATATCATGCCGGGCGCCATGCGCCGGTTATTGGATCATATCGAGCAAAACCTGTCCGAAGAACTTACGGTTTCGGTTCTGGCCCGCATGGCCGGCCTGAGTGACAGCTACTTCAGCGAGGTGTTTCGCGATCACACCGGGATGCCGCCGCAGCTCTACATCGTGCGCAAACGGATCACTCGCGCCAAGGAACTGTTGCGGACCGGAAACCATACCGTCGGGGAGGTGGCCCACATGACAGGGTTTGCCGACCAGACGCATATGGACCGGTATTTCCGGCAATTTTACGGAATCCCGCCAAGCACCTGGCTCCCCAAAAAACAGGATAGCGAAGAATCTGATGATGATTTTCGCAATGTGGACAAGGCCCACCCGGAAATTTGTGCTTAACGTCGCGGTTACGCCTCCCGAAGTGCCAGTGCCGGACGGATGGTACTCGAAAAACCAATACCAAACTCCCTGCGCGTGGAGACCAGCCGGGCAGGGACTAAACCACCCAAACACATGAAATCAAGCGAACCAGCCACGCTGACGCTGGTCGTTCCCGAGAGGGAGCGGCGCGTCTATGCCAAGGCCAGGGCGATCCTGGTCAAAAAAATGAAAGCTCAGGCGCCGGAACTCGGCGAACTGATCCTGCATGAACTGCGGATGCGCGAGCCCCGCGGCATCGCCGAGTCCTACCTCGACGATCTCCCGTGGTTATGTGGCCTGCGCCAGGCAGCTCCGTGCCGGAGCGACGAGGGAAAGAAAAACCGCCGGCCAACGGCGGCGCTTCCTTCCGGCCATCGCATGGCCGCCTGACCCGAGGGGGGATATCCCCTCTCGCCAGCACGGGCCGCCGCTCGGCTTCATCGCGGCGGCCCGTCAACCTCGCACTCAGGTCCACTCCCGACCTCCGCACAGGGCTCTGCTATTCGACGCCGGTAAAAATACAAAATCTCGCTGTATTTTTTCAATCGACCGGAATTTGTATGAATTCTTATCAGAAAAGCCTCACAGAAGCTATGAATCCAAGGGCAATCTGCTCGAACTAGGAAGGCTTGACGCCTCAGTTGCTTCCTAGTTTATTTCCTAGCAATGAATCTTCCTGACCTTCTTTGCCAAAACGAGGGCAAAACCTTGGAGTTTAAGCGAGACTTGTCCTCACCGGAGAACGTTCTTCGCACGCTCGTTGCCTTTGCCAATACCTCTGGCGGCAGGGTCGTTATCGGCGTGGAGGATGGTTCCAAACGCGTTTGCAGCCTGGCCGATCCCCTCGCCGAGGAAGAGCGCCTGGCCAACCTGATTGCCGATCTCATCGTGCCCCGGCTGGTGCCGACCATTGACATAGTTGCCTGGCGCGACGCGCAGGTTCTCATCGTGGAGGTTTTCCCCAGTTCCAACCGGCCGCATCACTTTCGCAAGCTCGGTCCTGAAGAGGGCACCTTTGTGCGTCTCGGTTCCACCAATCGCCGTGCCGACCCTGCCTTGCGGCAGGAGCTTGCCCGCATGGCGACAAACGAGACTTTCGATGAATCCCTCCTGCCGGAACTCGACTCGGAAGCGCTCGACTTCCGAGTGGCTTCCGAGTTGTTCCCCTCGCGCCCTCCGCTCAAATCCTCCGATCTGCAAACACTCCGGTTTCTTGCGCCCCATGGCCGACGCCTCGTGCCCACGGTAGGCGGTCTGCTTCTTGCCGGACGTGATGCCTCTGCCCGCTTCCCCGACGCATGGATTCAATGCGGGCGATTCCGAGGTGAAGACAAAACCCACCTCGACGATACCACCGAATGCAGGGGATCCCTTGTCCAGGCGCTTGAAGCCGCCTACCAGTTCATCGAACGCCATACCGCGAATCGCATCCTGATCCCCGGCTTGAAAAACCAGAAGATGCCCGGACTTCCTCTGCCGGCCGCTCGTGAACTCCTCGTCAACGCCGTTGTCCATGCCGACTACTCGCAGACCGGCGCGCCCATCCGCGTGGCGCTCTTTTCCAACCGGCTCGAAATCGAAAACCCCGGCATCCTCCTGGCAGGGCTCACCCTCGACGACATTCGCCAAGGCGTTTCCCGCCTGAGAAACCGCGTCATCGGACGCGTGTTCAAGGAGATTGGCTACATCGAGCAGTGGGGCAGTGGCATTCAGCGAGCCACCGCCGCCTGCGCCGCCGCCGGCCTTCCGCCGCCCATGCTCGAAGAGCACGGTTTCCGTTTTCGTGCCACCCTCCGGCTGATTGCGGACCGCGCGGCCATTCTCGATCCGGTGGATACGCAGATTCGCGATCTTCTGGCCGCCGCCTCGGATACCGGTCTCTCCACCGCCCAACTGGCCGCCGCCGTGGGCCTCACGCCCCGTGCCATGCGCACCCGCCTCGCCCGTCTCGGGGATCAGGGCCTCGTGTCCGCCGTCGGCATAAACACCCGCGACCCGCAGCGCAAATACTACTGGACCGGCTCGCAACCATAGAAACATCAAACGGAGATAACGAGAGGGATAAACAGTCGGTTTTCGCAGGAAATCCCTCTTCCTTCTCCATCGCTCACTCTCCGGCGATGCATAGCTTGCGTCCGTCCACGACAATTCGCCCGTGGGCGGTGCCGCGCCCGAAGAGCGCGCGCACGACGGCATCCTGAATGTGGCGCGAGACCGCGCGCTGCATGGGCCGGGCTCCGTAGTGGGGATCGTAGCCCTCGCGGAGCAAAAATTCCATGACGCCTTCGCCAATCTCCAACTGATACCCTCCGTTTTGCCGGAGCCGGGTGATTTCCCGGTCGATGAGGAGAGAGCAGATTTCCCGCTGCACGTCGGGACTCAGCCGGGAAAACACCGCGATCTCGTCGATGCGTCCGACCAGTTCCGGGCGCAGCCGCTGGCGCACGCGGCGCTGCACCGACTCCTCCACGGTGGCCGCGCTGGAACGCTCCATCCGCATCGCGTCTGCCGCGCCGATGTTGGACGTGAAGACCACGTAATAATCGTTCAGCAAAAAAGTCCGTCCGGTCGCCACCGTGATCCGTCCATGCCAGAGGATCTGCAAAAAAAGGTCCAGCACCTCCGGGTGCGCCTTTTCCATCTCATCGAAGAGGAGTGTGCCCCGGCCATGCGCGGACAGCGCCTTGCCCAGCAGCCCAACGTCAGAGCGGTCCGCACCGAGCATCTTTTCGACCGACTCCTTGTTCTGGTATTCCGACATGTCGAAAGGCATCAGGTGGTCCGGCCCGAAAAGGTATCCGGAAAACACCGACGCCAGCTCGGACTTGCCCGTGCCGGTCGGGCCGACAAAGAGGAACGAGGCCCGCGGGCGGGACGGATCGGACAGCCCGAGTTCCCCGCGCACAAGGGCGGGGGCGACCCGCGCAATCACGCGGTCCTGTCCCCGGATGTTCCGGAAAAGATGGGCATCCAGGTTTCGCATCCGCCCGAGCAGTTCAGGCGAGTGCGGCATGGCGCGACGGTTTCCCCATTGTTTTTCCGGACGCATCATTTCGTCCGCAGGGATGATTTTCGACATACTGCCGAAGCGGCAGCCCGGAGCGGGCGATGCGCAGGATGTCCAGATCGACGGGATGGAGCGGCCAGGAGGTGCGCCTGCCCACGGATGGAAGAGGAATTTTTATTTTCATCTTTGATGATTTGACTACGTTTTTGTTGACAAGTCGAGTTTTTTCGTATGTGAGTGTGCATCGATGAAAACACTGCCACCCATCGCCGCCGCTCCTGCGGCCACCCTGTTTTCGCTGCAAGCCCCGGTGTATCCGCTGGCGCAGCTCCAGACGGTCCGGGACGGTTTTGGCTACGCCCTCGCGCTGCTCTTCATGGTCGGCTTCTTCTGGGGCGTCCTGAAAATCTGGTCCGGCGCGAACGCCATTTCCAAGGGCGACCCGGACGGCAAGAGCGGCGTCGTCGCCGGCATCATCATCGCCGCTGCCGCCACGATCATGGGCGCCCTTTTCGCCATCTTCGGCATGCAGGACGCCGTCCTCACGCCGAGCTTCTGACCCCCGCCGACGATCCTCGCACCCGCACCTTAAACCCTCACTCCGACGATGAACGAACTGCGCTTCACCGACACCAACTCGGCCGACGATTCCGCCGGCCAGGTGTTCGGCCTCGACGGCAACCTCTACCTGCCGGTTGTCCTCGGTGCCATCGGTTCCCTCGGACTGGCCGCCGTGCTCGGCCTGCTCGCAGGAACCGGCTGGTTCATCGCCGGAGTCGCCGGGGCGCTCCCGCTCGCGGCGATCCTCGGTTGGGCGCTCCTGCTCAAGCACAACAAACCGGCCGGCTACGACCGCGACCGGATCGAGCAGTGGCTCGGCGGCGGGCATTTTACGCTCAACCCGGCCGAACAGCAAAACCTGACCGACACGGAGGTGGCAAACACATGAAACCGCACGCGCACGCTCCCAACGGCGTCTTCTGCGACGACCTGATCCTCTACGGCGCGCCCGAGCGCGGGGCTATCGCCGCCCGCGGTTTTTTCCTGGAGACGCCCGACCTGCGCGGCGCGGGTTTTGCCCGGCTCAACGATTTTCAATCAAAAGTGCGGTCGTTGCTCGCGCTGGCGACGCCGGGCCGGAGATTGCAATTCCAGTGGTCGTGCGATTCGGACTACCGCACCGAACTACTCCGCTACCACGAGCACACGCAGATCGTCACCGATCCGGTCATCCGCAGGATTCGCAACGAGCGGTTTTCGCGCTACTGGCAGCGGATGCAGGACCGCGAGCTGCGCCGCGAGCGCCTGGCCCTGTTCCTCTCCACGGAAATCACCCGTTACTCGGGCAATATCAAAACCCGTCGGGGTCTGCGCGCGCAATACCGCCACGTGCTCGACCAGATCAAAGGACAGTTCGACGAGTTCGCCAGCACCGTGCGCGGCCTGTGGGCCGGCGAAACCACAGTCACCCCGATGGACGACGCGGCGCACGCGGCCTTCGTGCGGCGCTTCCTCAACCCCGGTTTGGTTGCGGACCGCGGCGACGTGCCCGGCACGATGGACCCCGGCCTGACCGTGCAGGAAAACTGCTGGCATTGCGAAGGCGTGGGCTTGCCGGACGGCGGCTTCACCCTCGATGGCCAGTATCACGCCATCCTGACCCTGTCGCGCTGGCCGCAGCGGACTTGGCCGGGCATCGTCACGCACCTGACCGGACTCCCGTTTCTGGACTACGCGATCACGGTCAACGTAGTGCCGATCACGACCCGGCAGGAAATCCAGAAGGAAGAAAAAGCCGCCGACCGCCTGCGCGGCGAATACGCTTCAAAACCACGGCCCTCGCTGCTCGTCGCGCTACGCAAGAAGGAGCGCAAGGTCGAGGCCCTGAGCGGCGGCTTTACCAGACCCTTTCACGTCACCTACCTCATCCGCGCGTGGGCGCCTTCCCGCGATGCGCTGAGGGAAAAAATAGCAGCCATCCAGTCCGCCATCGCCGGCATGGACGGGGCGCAGCATTTTGAATGCGCCCTGCCCACCACTGCGAAGAAGCTTTTCTTCGGGTCGTGGCCGGGCTGGACCCACTCGTCGTATCGGCACCGCGAGCTTTACGCGGAAGACGCCTGGCTGGCCGATATGCTGCCGCTGTCGGCGACGTTCACCGGGGCGCTTGACCGGGCCGAGGCCATTTACGATGGGAGCCACGGCAACCTGGTCGGAGTAAACACCAACGTCGGCGGCTCGCCGCAGCACGCCGTGCTGCTCGGCATGACCGGCTCGGGCAAGTCGGAGGTGATGCGCGACCTGCTGCTGCAAACAGGCGCCCATTACCACTACACCGTCATCATAGAAGAAGGGTTTTCGTATAAAAAATTCACGGAGGAATTGGGCGAGGTGCCGGTTGTGGTTCACCCGGACTCACCGCTTACGCTCAACTATCTGGATACACAAAAACTCCCGCTGACGCAGTTGCACCTGTCGAGCGCGGTCGCGCTCCTGGCCCGGATGGTGGGGGAGGCCGCTTCCCCGGAAATCCTCGCGCTGCGCCAGGCCCAGCTCACGCAATACCTGCACCAACTCTACCGCGATGCGTATGTGTCATGGGAACGCCGTTATCCCGACCGCGCTGGCGAAGTCCTGCGGCTGGCCTGCGCCGTGCATCGCTGGCGCGAAAAAATGCCGGTGGGCAGCACGCCGCTCGATGCCTTTGCCGACCTGCGCGACCGGAAGGCGGCGGGCGACGACGAGGCGCTGTCTTTTATAGACGGGCTTTCCGACGAGACGCTCACGCGGTTCTCGCAGGACCCGGCCACGGAACGGTTCGTGGCGCACACGGCCTGCGCGTTCTACACGCCGGAGGAGTTTCCGACGCATGGCGCGCTGGTCGAACTGCTGACCTACGCCGCCCTGCCGGAGCACGACCGCAACGAAATCGGGCGGCTCGCCACGCTGTTGCGCGCCTGGAGCATTGATGGGGTTTACGGGCGGCTCTTCGACGGAGTAACGACGATTTCCTTGCAGCGGAAAGTCGCGCACTTCGAGTTGGGGTTTATTCCCGAGCAGGCCGTCGAACTGAAGGCCGCCATCGGCCTGCTGGTCAACGGGCTCGCCCGCCAGCACATCCTCGCCCTGCCTCGCGTGCAGCGGAAGCGGATCATCTTTGAAGAGCTGTCCCGCTTCCTCGACGTGCCCGGCGGCGAGCAGATTGTGGCCGAGAGCTACGCGCAGTTGCGCAAGTTCAACTGCTGGGCGGTCAGCATTGTCCAGCAATACGCCCGCTTCCGCTCCTCGCGCATCCGGCCCGCGGTGATCGGCAACGCGAAGCAATTTTTCCTCATGCGCCAGTCGGACCGCAGCGACATGGAGGATCTGGCCGGCGACCTCGTGCTGCCGGAAACCGCGCTCGACGCCATCCAGCGGTATCCGCTGCCCGAGCAGCTTCCGCCCGGAGGAAAGTTTTCTTCCGTGTGCTACTTCACGCCCACCTCGCAGCCACCGCAATGCGGCACGCTGCGCCACATCCAGGCTCCCTCCGATTCCTCCCATGAACAGACCAAGACTGCCGCATAGTCGCGCGCTCCTTCCGCTCCTGGTCGCCGTCGCCTCTCTCCTCGCTGTGACCGGCTGCGCCACCGCGTCGCGGGAAAAGAAGGCCGAGTCCCGCGGTTTTGAACGGGGATACCGGCAGGCCGTAAAATCCCAATACTGGATCATCCAGAACCAGCAGCGTCAGCCCTCCTCTGCCCAGACGCTGCCTCCCGACAATATCAACCCGCTCACACCATGATTTTCCGCCTCCTCAAATTAACCGCCGTCGCCGGCCTTGCGGCCGTGGTGGCGACTCCGCTGCCGGCCGCCTGGCCGGTGACCGACGTTTCCAACCTCGTGGTCAACCGTCTGATCCAGAGCAGCATGAACAGCAACCACGCGCAGGTCATCGCGCAGTGGGCGCAGCAACTGGAAAAACTGAATACACAGATCCGCCAGCTTGAGGATCAGCTTGCCCAGCAGCGCCGCATCCGCGAGGTCATGGGCGAGCCGACCGTGGCCGGCGCGCGGATCGTGCTCGACTCGCTCGGCGCGACCGAGCTTGCCCGGCACTACGGCGAGACCGCGCAGGCGATTCGCCGGCTCGCCGATGCCGTGGCCGCCCTGCAAAACACCGCCGACGGGCTGTTCGATTCGCTCGACGACCGGACCTCCCTGGGCACACCGTTCACCCGCGACCCGACGCTCTACCGGCGCTTCGCCGCCGTCGAGGCGCAGGCCGCGCAGGCCGAGTCCGTCAGCGCCGCCCTCGATGTCCGCTCCGGTGAGTTGCAGGCCGATCTGGCGGCCACCTTGCAGCAGCTTCGCACGGCCACAACCCAGGCCGAGGTGGACAAGCTCAACGTCAAGGTGACCGCGATCAACGGCCAGCTCGCCGAACTCTCCGCCCGCCGCCGCGACGAGGCCGACAAGCTCCGCGCCCAGCAGATTCTCAACGAAAACCGGCAGGCGATGGAGGCCCAGGATTTTTTAGAAAAGCAGGTCGCGGAGGAACGCCAGACCCTCGCCGCTGCGAACGCCTGGCAGCAGTCAATAAAACTCACGCCCACCTCCTACACCCGGAAGTAACCGGAAAATAGCCAGCCACCCCGACCGCCTCATCCCGTTTGCCGCGGACCTCACGCCTGCGGACGGCCTGCCGCGCGCCCGCAACCAACCCTCCCGCAACTCGAAAACATGGAAAACTTCGTTCCAGGACTGAAAGACACGATCCTCTCGCTCACCGTGGCGCTGCGGGTGATCCTGTTTTTCATCTGCACGGCGGGCCTGATGCTGCACGTCAACCGCGCCCGGGCGGACCAGGACAGCCTCACGCGGCCCCTCGTGCGCGGCATCGTCATCGTCGCCCTGATCTCGACCCTGCCTTACTGGTTCGAGTTCACTGAATCCGTTTTCCGGGGCATCGCCAACACCGTGCAGGACGGTTACACGGAGCACCCGATGCGCGCGTCGGAACTGCTGCGTAACAGCGTGGCGGATACGGACACAGAGTTCAGCCTGCGGCGGATCGGGGAGTCCGTCTACAAGGCCGTGCTCTGGGCCGCGGCGAAGTTCATCATCCTGACCGCGAGCCTGCTGCAACTGCCGCTCCTGCTGCTCCAGTATATTCTAAAACTGCTCTGCTTTCTGTTCCTGCCGGTGGCGCTGGCGCTCTACATGGTGCCCTCGCTTTCCTCGATGGCGACGCGCTACCTGCAACAGACGCTGGCGATTCTCGCCTGGCCCATCGGCTTCGCCATCACCGAACTGGTCGCGTTTCATCTGCTCACCAGCTACGTAAACAACCTCGCCATTGCTGGCGGCGTAGCTTCCGGGACGCTCTCGCCCGCGTCGTTCGCCAGCCTGCTCGGCGCGCAACTGGCCGCGCTCTGGCTGATCATCGGCACGCTGGGCACGCCGTTCCTCATGCAGATGCTCTTCTGCTCCGGCTTTCCGCTGTCCTCGACCAGCGGACGCGCCGCGCAGCAGGTCATCGGGCAATTCCAGCAGGTGCTTGCCCTGGTCAAAACGATCAAGACGGCCGGCGCCGCCGCTCCGGTGGCCGCCGCGGGCGCGGCAAAGTCCGCCAGCGCCGCGGGCCGATCCGGCGGGGGCGCGTCTCCTCCGCCTCCGTCCTCACCGCCATCCTCTCCGCCTGCCTCTTCGTCTTTGTCCTCTTCGCGCTCTCCGTTTGTCACACCGCAAGACGCCTTCCCGCGCTCCACCGATCCCTACGGCGACGGCCACGCCAGCAGCCTGATCGCCCGCACCCGCGTGCCCGCACCGCAAACCTCGATCTGACAATCCATCCATGCCTTCGTCCTCCTCCACGCCTCTCCGGGAAACACCCGTTCCGCACATCCGGCCGCCAAGGCCGCCGCGCCAGCCCTGGCATCCGCTGGAACTGTTTGCCGACCACGCCATCGCCGCCCGGCTCTGGTGCCTCGTCGCGCTGGTGGCTGTCGGTTATGTGGCGGTCCAGCCTTACCTGCTCATTCGGGCTTACCGCACAAAAGAGCGGGTCGTTGTGCTCGATCCCGCCGGCACATTTTACATCAGCCCTCTGCTCGGCTTCGAGGAGGCCGGAAAGCTGCACGAGCAACAGGCGCTCCTCGCCTGCCTCGCCCTGTTCCAGCGCAACCCGGCCGGCTTCGACTATCCCGAGCTTCTGGAAAAACTCTTTTTGCCCGAGGCGCTGAAAAAGGCCCGCGCTGAGCAGGCGGCCACGGCAGACGAGTTTTTGCTAAAATCGCTCCACCAGAAGCCGGAGGTGCTAAAACTCACCGTGCTGGAGACCCGCGAGAACCTCGTCCTCGTCCAGGCCGAGGGGCAGCTCGTGCGCACCGGTGTCGTCAACAGAGACCAGTTTTTCTCGGAGGCCCCCGCGTTCACGGTGCGCCTCACCCTGGTCCGCAATCCCAACCTGGCCGCCAATGGCCGCTATCCGCTCGCCGTATGGTCCTACGACATTTTTTAGCCATGAGCGCGCTGACGTTATTATCGGGTATCGGAATAACGGATACTTTTGGCGAAAACGTCATCCGCAGCCATCCGCTCGACGCGGGCACGGTCTATCGCATCCGCCTCAGCCGGAGCGCGCCGACCACCTGCGTCTTTCCCGGTCCACTGTCCGGTCTGGAGGGAGCGAATGTTTCCAAAAACGCGGCGGACCATCCGCCCGTGCTGCTTACGCACCAAGAGGGTGCGAATTTTTTCACGCTGATCGCCCTGCGCGACGACACCACGGCCGCCCTCAATGTTCTGTATCAGAACCGCGTTTACGTGCTCGATTTTGTCTCCGGCGCCCCCGGCGACCGGATCGTCACCTTCCTCGACCAGCCGTTGACCGGCCCCGCCGCCAAACCGCAACGCCTGTCACCGGCCGCGCTGCGCGGTCTGCTCGACCGCGCCCGGCAGCATTCACGGCTCACGACGAATACGCCGGGGGCGTCACCGGTTTACGACTACGCCGAGCCCGGCACCGTAACCCGCTATCGGGATTTTGAAGTCACGCTGCTGCGCGTCTTCCGCTTCGAGGCCGAGGACACGCTGGTCTTCCATGTCCGGTTTCGGAACACGGGCGACCGATCCATCCTCTACGATCCGCAGAACCTGGCCGTCCGCACCGGCAGCGAGGTTTTTTTGAGCAGCCTGTCCGACGCCACCGGGCTGATCCCGCCGCAATCGACAACGCAGGGATATTTTGCCGTCGGCAGTTCCCAACAAAACGGCCGCGCCAATCTCACCGTGCGCGACGTTTTTTCCGTCATCGTTCCCCGCGTCGAACCATGAAACTGGACGGCAAATTTTTGTCCTCTCCCGCCGGTCATCTCGTCCTGATTTGTGTCGTCCTGGTCATCGGTGTGCTGGTCGTCCGCTGGCAGCGGCAGAAAAGCCAGACACCTCCGCTGCCTGAGTCGTCGCCAGTGACGATGCCCGCCGTTCCGCTGCCCAAGACGCTCACCCGGGAAGGCGTGCGCGTCAAAGCTCCCGCATCGCCACCGTCCGCGCCAAAGGCCGCCCCGGAATCCACGCCCGACCGCGATGGTTTGCCCGAAACCTCCGCCGCCCCTCCCGCCACTCCCGCCGTCCTTCCGCTGACCCTGTTCGCGGCCAAACCGCAACCAGCGGCATCGTCGGCTCCCTTTGCTCCCTATGGCCGGATGATTCCCTGCCAGACGGTCGTCACGCTGGAGTCGAACCGGCTGGAAACGCCGGTCATCGGGCTGGTGACAGAAGATGTCTGGCACGACGGGAAGCGGATCATCCCGGCCGGGGCCGAGGTGCACGGACGCGCCTCGCTCGACCGCGCCCGCGAGCGCCTCGCCGCCGAAGGCGCCTGGCACATTGTCTGGCGCACTCCCGATGCGGAGAACGGCAACGAACTGGCCGTGCAGGGACTCGCCCTCGACCGGGACCACAACCCGGTGGCCGGTCAATGGGGCGCGCCGGATGGTTCCGCCGGCCTGCGCGGGCAGGTGCTCCGCTCCGACAATTTCCGCGAAATCAAATTCTTCGCAGCCTCCTTTCTGTCCGCGGCCACGACCGCGCTCCAGGACACGCGCAGTTCGACCGGAGCGTTGGGCGAAACCATCGTGCCCGCCGCCACCGCGCGCAACGCCACCCTCGCCGGAACCGCCGAGGTGCTGCGCGAGTATGCCCGCCTGATCCGCGAGTCCATCGAGCGCGACGGCTTCTACCTCCGCGTGCCCTCTGGAAAACCTTTTTACCTTTACGTCACCCAATCTCTCGACCGGAGCGCGGACCACAAAAACCCGCCGCCGGCCTCCACCGCAACATCCCACCAGCCATGAAAACATTGTTCCTTCCGGCCATCCTCCTGCTCGCCGGATGCCAGTCCTCCGATCCGGTCCTCACGCCGCTTCCGGATTTTCCGCCGGACGATACTCCGGCACCCGCCCGCGCCATTGCCGACACCTCAGCCGTCAGCGATTGGGAAGAGACGATCCGCCGCCAGAAGCTCATCTTAAAAGCGCTGGCCGAGCACAACGACACGCTCACCGCCCGGATCAAGGCCATCGAGCCGGAGCCATCCGCCGAACTCCTTCCCCCCATCTTTGTCGGGGCGTCGGAGGCACCGCGTCACGAGGAACCGGAGACGCCGCCCGTCCCGGCCGCCGCACCACCGCCGCCGCCTTCGCTCCCGGCGAATGCCGTCGTGCATGTTCCCAACGCGGACGGGCGTATCGACCTGACAATCACGGAGGCCAGAAAATCCGCCCTCCCGAACCCCTTTGCCGTGCGCACGCCGAAAGACGAGACCGCGAACTCCGCGCGCGAGACCGTCATTAACGTGCAGGGGATTTTCGGCGGCGCGACTCCGTCCGCGCTCGTCAACGACCGGGTCTGTCAGGTCGGCGACCGCGTCGAGTCCTTCCGGGTCGCCCACATCGCGGCCGACTCGCTCCTGCTCTCCACCGAAGAAAGTTTGGTTTTTCTCAAACTTCCGCTCGGGACGACTGCGATCCGACTCCCCTGACATGCCTGCCTTTACCGCCATCATCATCGACCCGACGGGCAAGCGGCGCACGCTGACCGACCATGCGCCTGATGCCGGACAGTTTTATCAAAACCTGCGGGCGCAGAACTTTTGGCCCCTGCGGATTGCGGCGGTCCGCGCGTCGCGGTCGTTCGCCAGACTGACGCTCTCCGTCCGCGATTTTGTCGAACTTTTGAACCAGCTCGAATTGCAACTGCGCGCCGGCATCACCGCCGATGTCGCCCTGACCCAGCTTGCCGCCGACTCGCCGCCGCACAGCCGCGCCCGCCGGATGCTCGAAAAGATCGCGCAGGACGTGCAGCAGGGGATTCCCATCCACACCGCCTGCCGGTTTTTCCAAAACCTGTTTCCGGGTCATGTGGCGGCCATGATCGAGGCCGGGGAGACATCCGCCCAACTGCCGGCCACCCTCCGGGCCTTGGCAAAACATCTTTCGGAAATGGAAACAATCCGGCGCACCGCCCGCCGCGCTCTAGTTTATCCCATCGCCGTCCTTGTCGCCATCACCGTGTTATCGTTGTTCCTGCTCGGTGGCGTCATCCCACAGTTTGCCGAGATTTTTTCCACGCTTCACATGCAACTGCCGGCCACCACCCGCGGCCTGATCGCCATCAGTGATTTTCTGCGCTCCCACTGGCCGATCCTGACCGCCGGAGGCGTCGCCGTATTCGTGACTCTTTGGGTGTTTTCCCGCTCGGCCTTTTTCCGCTCGGCCCGGGATGCCGCGCTTTTGTTCATTCCGCAGATCGGCGACATCACCCGGTTTCTCGCCACGGCCCGGTTCGCGGCCAACGTCGGACTGCTGCACGAGGCCGGCATCCCCTTGCTGGACGCGCTCGACACCGGCGCGGAACTGACCGGCCACGTCACGCTGACCCGGCAGTTGCGAAAGGCGCGCGAGGGCGTCGCCGCCGGTCTGCCGCTCTCGGCCGCGCTTCCGAAGGGGCACGCCTTTCCGCCCTTCGTCGTTCCGACGCTCCGCGCCGGCGAGACCAGCGGCCAGCTCCGCGACGCCCTCGGCCACATCGAAGCCTACGCCGCGCAGCGCGCCCGTGAAAAACTGCTCACCGCGCTCATGCTCCTCGAACCCGTGCTGGTCGTCGTCCTGACCGGCGTCGTGGGGTTCATCGCGCTCTCCTTCTTCCTCCCTCTTTTTGACCTCCTCGCCGGTTTCAAGTCCGCCTGAATCCATTCTATGAATACAACCCGTGGTTTTACTCTTCTGGAAATCGCCCTCGCGCTCCTGGTCCTCGCCGTGCTCACCGCGGCCCTGACGCCCTCGATCACCGGCTCCATCCGGCATCGCCAGGTCGAGGCCGAGCAGCGCGTCCTGTCCGAACTGGCCGACGCCATCACCCGGTCCTTCGAGTCCGACGACTTTGACGAGAACCTTGCCGCCATGCCCGGCACCATCGGTTGGAATGATCACTGGACGGAATTTTCCGTCACGACCGGACTCCCCTACTTCACCGGAAGCCCCGGCCATTGGCCTTCAAAACTGTCCCGGCTCAATGGCCGCCCGCCGTGGGATATCGCCACCAACGCCAGCCGGAACGGGCGCCATCTCTTCGCCGCGCCCAGTGAGCCCGAACGCCAGCGGTTTGTCCTGTTCAGCCTTGTGGCCGCTCCGGGCGAACTGGCACTGCCTGAATACACCGCGAATCCGGACTGGGTCGATCAGATCTGGCGCCACAATTGGGAAAAGGCCGACTCGCTGCCCCCGGCGGAAATTGCCCGGTGGATGCAGGGCCGCGCCGGCACCACCCAGGTTTACCGCTTCTGCGTCCGCCGCATCATTCTGCCCAAATACACCGTCACGGTGAACAACACGCACCCGACCGATTCGGTCTTCGTCTCATTCGACCATCAGGAAAACGCCTTCGTCGTGCCGCCCGGCGCCGGCTCCCAGACCTCGCGGGGAATTTTTGCGGGGCGGCTCATCACTGTCCGCCAGGGCGTCGAGTCGCCCGACACCGTCACGCTGCGTTTCCCGCTCACCCGCAACGCCACCGTCACCTTGCAGCCTCCCGTGCCGCAGTCCGACGGAACCGTCACACTTCAATAACCACCTTTTACGCATCATGAAAATACGTTCCGCTCTCCTTTGTCTGCTTCCGCTCCTATCCGCCGCCGGCGTGACCGCCGCCACGATCCTGGATCGTCCCGTCGAAAACCTCCGTCTCGAGAAAGCTCCGCTCTCCGCCGCGTTTCGCGCGCTGGGTCGCGCCAGCCAGACCACGATCATCATCGAACCGGACATTTCCGGCGAAGTCACCCTCGACCTCACCGGAGCCAGCCTGCGCACCGCGCTCGCCGCGTTGACCGAGCCCTTCGGCTATCACTACGAGGCGAGCGCCGGCTGGATCACCATAAAGCGCTTCAAAACCGTCCTGTATCAGATCGACTATCCGCAGCTCACCCGCAGCGGTTCCGGCAGCGCCTCCATCACGCTCGGCGGCAACAACAACAATTATTATGGCGACGGGTATTCGGATTCGCAATACTATTCCAACCGCTTCAACCGGACCGACAGTGAGGGCCGGAACGGCTCCGGTTCCGACGTCACCCAGGTCTCCATCTCTCAGGAGAACCAGAACACGTTCTGGGCCAATCTGGAGACGGAGGTGCGCAGCATGCTCCGGGAGGGCGAGACCCTGGTCTTGAACCGCTTCAGCGGCATTGCGCAGATCACCGCGCCGGCCCGCCGCCATGCCGTCATCAAAGAGTTTTTTGAACTGACCAACCGCCGCATCACCCAGCAAGTCGAGATTGACGCGCAACTGGTCGAGGTCTCGCTGCGCGACGAAAGAAAGCTCGGCGTGGACTGGGAGCTGGCCGGAGCCACGATCAAAAACGTGGCGCTGGGCGCAACCGCCCCGCTCGACCTCGCCGGCCTCGGAGGAAACATGCTCTCCGGCAACACACTTGTCGCCAACCTCGGGTTCGGCAGCAAGGCGTCGGCCGTCATCCAGGCACTGCAACAGCAGGGGGACGTGACCACCGTTTCCCAGCCTCGTCTGCGCGCGCTCAACAACCAGACCGCTTTCATTAAAGTTGGCCAGGATCAACCGTTCTTCCGTTTGCAGCAAAGCACCTCGCTGACCCAGGCCGGCATCACCAACCCGGTCAACCAGACGCAGAACACCTATTCGGTCAGCACGATCACCATCGGCACGATTTTGGCGATCACGCCGCAAATCGGGGCCGACGGCGTCATCACGCTCGATGTTTTGCCCGCCATCACGCGGCTGCAATCCGTCGTGACCAGCCCGGACGGGATGCAGACCGCGCCGGCCGTCGAGGTGAAGCAGGCGTCCACCATCGTCCGGCTCCGCGACGGCGAAACCGTTGTCATCGGCGGACTCATCGCCGACGAGCAGTCCGAAGGGGAGCGGGCCGTCCCGCTGCTTTCCTCCGTCCCGATTCTCGGCCGCGCCTTCCGCACCCAGGCCACCACCAAACACCGCAGCGAACTGGTCATTTTTCTTACGCCCCGGCTCATCAAATAACCGGACTCGCCGCATTTTTCCATGCACCCGCTTTTCGAAAAAGTCTCCGCGCACTTCCCGCGTTTTTCCGCTCCCGAACTTCCGCCCGGGGCGGACGCGCCGGACGTCACCCGAATCCTCCAATCCACCCTGACGG
Source organism: Opitutaceae bacterium TAV5 (assembly GCA_000242935.3). Lineage (NCBI taxonomy): Bacteria > Pseudomonadati > Verrucomicrobiota > Opitutia > Opitutales > Opitutaceae > Opitutaceae bacterium TAV5. The sequence continues at coordinate 5,194,847 of CP007053.1, read as the reverse complement.
CAGCGGCGGAGGAGGAGGCCAGCGACGTGCATTTCGAGCCGAAGGAGGATTGCCTGCTGGTCCGCTTCCGCATCGACGGCGCCATGCTGGAACACGCACGGCTGCCTCTTGCCCAGCGGGAACCGCTGCTGGCGAGGATCAAGATTTTCGGCAGCATGGACATTACCGAAAAACGTCTGCCGCAGGACGGACGCGCCCGGTTGAACGAGGACGGAAAAAACATCCATCTGCGCATCAGCAGCCTGCCGACGGTTCACGGAGAAAGCCTCGTCGTGCGCCTGCTCGACCAAGCCATGCCGGTGAAGGAGTTTCCCGGCCTCGGCCTGACGGCGGAGCAATCTGTTGCGCTGCATGACGCATTGCACGGTCCCGCCGGCCTGATTTTTTTGACCGGTCCCACCGGCTCCGGTAAAACCACGACGCTCCATGCCGCCCTGCACGCGCTCGACTTCCGCGGGCGGGTCATCTGCACGCTGGAAGACCCGGTCGAATACGAACTGGCCGTGATTCGCCAGACCGAGATCCGCGAAAAAATCGGACTGACCTTCGCCTCCTCGCTCCGCTCGCTGCTGAGACAAAATCCCGACGTGATCCTTGTCGGCGAGACCCGCGACACCGAGACCGCGCAGCTCGCCGTCCGCGCCGCGCTCACCGGACATCTGGTGCTCTCGACCCTGCACACCAACAACGCGCTCGCCGCCATCCCGCGCCTGCTCGATCTCGGCGTCGAACCATTCCTCCTCGCCGCCTCGCTCCGGCTCGTCGCCGCCCAGCGGCTCGTCCGGCGACTCTGCCCGCAGTGCAAGCAGCCGCACCCGGAGAACGCCCGCCTTGCGGAAAAATACCATCTGCCCGACGCGCGCTTTGCCCGGGCCTCGGATACGGGCTGCCCGGCCTGCAAGCAGCGCGGTTATCGCGGACGGATCGGCCTGCACGAGGTCATTCCCGCCGCTCCGTATCTCCCGCTCGTCGCCGCCAGTGCGCCGATGGCGGAATTTGAAAAACTCCACGCCCAGTCCGGCGTCCTCACGCTCTGGCAGCATGGTCTGTCAGCGGCTGCCGCCGGGCACACTTCTGTAGAAGAAATCCTCCGCGTCCTCTGACCATATAACCCGACAACTTCCTCCCACACATCTCGGCTACCCCGCATCGCTCTCCCGGAAGACGGTCGTTTTCCGGTCACATCAACCTGCGTATTCATCATGCACTACCATACAAAACACCCGCGCGTTTCGCGCACCCACCAACAGAAGGGGTTCACCCTTCTCGAACTCGGCCTCGTGCTTGGCATCATTGCCGTCCTCGTCGCCATCCTCCTGCCCAAGGGATTTGACGCCCTGCGTCATGCCCGCATCCAGCAGGTCGCAAAAACCGTCGAGACGGCCAAAACCGCCATCGTCAACTACCTCTCGCTCCCCGGCGGCAACGGCAATCTGCCTCGCACCGAGGGCGCTAACATTCCCGTGACTGGCGCCGGCCTCATCGCCGCCAGCGATGAGGTCAAAAGCAAGGCTGCCCGGCTCGACGCCATCCTGCTGCTGACCGGCATGCTCGAAAAACCGATCAGCGTCCGCATGGGCTCGCAGGTCCGAAACTCCTCCGGCGAGGGTGAGGAACTCTCCTGGAATCAGGGATCGTTGACCTTCACGACCACCATCGGCGGCGCCACGAGCCGCGACTGGTCCAAGGTTACGCGCCTTGAAGCGCGTTCGTCGGAGCAGATTCTGCCGTCGCAAGCCCAGGGCGCCAACTTCCGTCTTGATGGTCTCACCGACCTGTCCCCCAACCTCGTCGTTGCCTATCTCGTCATTCCCAACTGTCCCGGCAAGGACGCTTATGAACTGGCCACCATCCTCAATGGCTCGCAACTCGCTCCGGCCAACAGTTCTTCCGCGTGCGACACCGGCGTCGTCAGCTACGCCTTCCCGACCAATGGCGTGACCGACGTTTATATCTACCTCACCGCCCTCTGAGCCCTCCGCAACAAAACGGCGGGACGCCGGTGTGATTCCGGTATCCCGCCTTATGCCGCCTTCTCTCAGCTGATTTTTTCAACGCATCCACTGACCCACTCTGCCATTCCCATGAAACACCATCCGAAATTTTCCGCATCGCGTATCCGATACATAAATACATCCGGGTTCACCCTTCTCGAACTCGGCCTCGTGCTCGGCATCATTGCCGTCCTCGTCGCCATCCTCCTGCCCAAGGGATTTGATGCTCTGCGTCATGCCCGCATCCAGCAGGTCGCAAAAACCGTCGAGACGGCCAAGACCGCCATCGTCAACTACCTCTCGCTCCCCGGTGGCAACGGCAATCTGCCTCGCACCGAGGGGCTCAATATCCCGGTCATCGGCGCTGCTCTTTCCGGTGCCACCAGCGAAACGCTTGGTCCGGCGGCCCGGCTCGACGCCGTTCTCCTCTCCACCGGCATGCTCGAAAAACCCATCAGCATCCGCATGGGTTCACAAGTCCGGGTCTCCTCCGGTGAAGGCGACGAACTCATCTGGGACCAGGATGAACATGCCTTCAAAATGGACCCCGATGGCACACCCCGGCGTGATTGGTCCAAGGTCACCCGTCTTGAGGCGCGCACTGTTCACGGCGTCGTTCCGCGCACGGCCCAAGGCGCCAATTTCCGTCTCAACGGAAAACAGGAGCTTCCGCTCAATGCCATCGTCGCCTACATGGTCATTCCCGACTGTCCAGCCAAGGACGCCTTCGAACTGGCCACTCTGCTCAACGGCACCCAACTCGCGCCGGTCGAAGGGTTGTTTTCCGACATGGGCGTTGTCGTTTACGACACCCCCGTCAACGGAGTCACCGACGTTTACATCTACCTGACCACACTCTGATGCAAACCGTGCTTTTGTGGGGCAACAAGTGGTGGCTCGAAAACACCGCCGCCCCCGTTTCCTTCACGTCCCTCGCGGACGCCGTCGGCGCGCTCGCCTCCGCCCTGCCTCCCGGCAGGGAAAAACGGCTGCGGCTGGTCTATCAGCCCGACGACCTGGTCTCGGCGCCCACCCACTGCCCGAACGGCACCCGCAACCTTCTGGCCATCACTCTCGGCCCCGAGCATCCCGCGCTCGTCCGGCCGGGTTACGCCTGGAGTCACGAACCGATCCGGCGCGACGGCGAGGGGTTTGAAACCATCCTCCACTACGAGACTACGCCGGCCTTGTTCGACCTCGTCGCCGATTTGGAGGGCCACGGGTTTGTCGTCGAATCTGCCTGGCCGCTCGGCACCTTCCTGCACGCGCTGCCGCTGGAATGGCCGGCCTCGGGCGCCGTCAGTGTCGCGGCTGTCGAGCGCGAGCGCGTCTGCGCCCTGCGCCAGGAGACCGACGGAAAACGCTCGTTGCATCATTGGCACGGCGACAACGCCGTGGACGAGTTTGGACGCTGGCTCGGCGGGATCGTCGAACAAAATCCCGGGGATTCCGTCCTGCTTGTCTCCGGCAAGCGCAACGCGGCGAACATCAGAAAGCTGCTCGATCGGAAAGAGGGGCGCGAGGATGCGGCCTTCGAGTGTATTCCGCTTCCGGATGCACTCGTCCGTGCCGTCGTCCTGCCCCGCAAGCATCCGGCGCAGTTGCTGCCGCCCGCCCGCCTGGCGAACCCGCAGGTCATGGCGATGGCCGCCAGCGTTGCCCTGCTGGCTGGCGCGGCCGGTTTCGCCGTGCCGTGGCTGGGCGCACAGGTGGCCGCTCATCCGTCCGGCCCGGCGCAGGCCGCGCGGATCGCAACCCTCGAAACCGAAGTCGCCCGCCTGAACACCGAGGCCGAACAGGTGATCCGGGCGCGTGAACGCGCGCCGGATTCCGGCCCGCCGGTCGGGTTTTTGTTGCACCAACTGTCCACCCTGCCTTCGCAGATTGCCTTGGGCTCGCTGCGGGTGTCGGCGGACGGGTTCACGCTCACCGGTCATGTCGCGCCGGATACATCGCCCCGCATCCTGGAGCAGTGGCAAAAACAGTCCGGTTCCACGGGCAACGCCTGGCGGTGGCCTGACGGGGCGGTCTCCGCAGAACAAATCGGCTCCGGCGGCGCGTTCACGCTGCACGGTGTTTTCCAGACGGGCCAGCCCGCCGGACGCTCCTCCGGCCCCGCGTCATGAAGACCCGCCGACGCAAGCTCTCCCGGTGGCGAATCGCCTTGCTCGCGGCCAGCGCGTTGCTCTGCGGCGTCTCGTATGGCCTGCCCCGCCTGTTTCCGGCGGGCGAGGCCATCCATGCGAGGGCCGCCAGACTGGAGACCGAGCGCGACCGTCTGAGCCTGATCGTCGGGCAGGCACAAGGTGTCGCCGTCGCCTTTGCGTGGACGGACTCCGCCATCGCCGCGCTCCCGGCCTCGCTCGGCCCCGGCTGGCATTGGGCGGAGGCTCCGCCTTCGGACACCACACCCGGCTTGCTGGCCTGCTCCCGGACCGGACTCGACGAATGGCCCGCCATCGTGGACGCCGTCGAAAAACTGCACGCCCATCCGGGCTTGCGGGTCGATGCGGCGGAAATCACCGCCAGCGGCATCCACCGCCAGAGGCGTTTCGAAAAAATCATCATCGGCGTCCGTCTCCGCACCGGCGGCGCGCCTTCCGAATGAAACGATGCGCGATTGGCAGCCCAATCGCGCCCCGTTTCCCCGGCTGTTCTTTCTCCCGGCAACGCGACGGAAGGGCGGGCGCCGGATGCTTCGGGCTCCGCCTTCGGCTCGCTCCTCGCATCCGGTCCCGCCCACCCGTCGCTGCGCCGGGGGCACTACATACATCAATAAAACACGTATCCAAATGTTATCGTCATGATCACGCTCAACCTCACGCTCCCGGCCCCCGTGGCCGCGGAGTTTTATCAAGCCGCCGAGGAACTCAACCGCCGCTTCGGCGAAACCAGTCCCAAAATCGAGGCCAAAACCCTGATGGCCTTCGCTCTCGCCGGCCACGACTCGCAGAGCCTCTGCGAACAGTTCGACCTCTCGCTCCGCATCGTCCGCGGCGAACCGCCGCTGCCCAATCCCGTCATCAAATAATCAATACAAAACACATCAAAACGCCCTCATCGGCGCAAAAGGAAACCATCGTTATGGCACTCAAACCAAAATCCACCGACAGCACCCAGGAAACCCAGACCACGGCCGCGCAAAAGCTGCCCATGACCTTCCGGGACAACCCCGAGGTCAAAAAACTCATCGAGGCTCACAAGGCCGCCAATCCCCGCGACGTCGAATACTACTCCCGCCTGGTCCACGATTACCCCCAGCGCGCCATCGACTCGCTCATCTACAAGGACGTGCAAAAACACCAGGCTACCATGCGCCTGATCGAAAAGCAGCTCCCCGCCGCAAGGAAGTTTTATCAGGAGCAGCCGGAAGAAATCCGCAAGCGCATCGACCAGCGCCTCGCCGACGTGAATCCTTATTACAAGGACAAGGCGTTCGTGAACGAGGTCGTCAACGAGATGAACTTCCAGAACCGCAGAAATCTCATCCCGTTGCGCCCTGCGCCTGCGCAGGGGATGGCCGCGTAGGACGGAGTTCCATTGTCCACTTCGGCCCACTCCCGCCGCGTGATGACCTCCAGCATGGACATGACCTGGGGCACGCCCCAGGTCTGGTTCGACTACCTCCACCTTGAGTTCGGTTTCACCCTCGATCCGTGCTGCCTGCACCAAACGGCCAAATGCAAAAAACACTACACGCCCGCCGAGGACGGTCTCGCCCAATCCTGGGCCGAGGAACGCGTTTTTATGAACCCGCCCTATGGGCGAGACCTGCCCAAATGGATGAAGAAGGCGTATGAGGAAGCACGCGACAACGGCACCCTCATCGTTTGCTTCGTGCCTGCTCGCGTCGATACCGAATGGTGGCACCGCTATGCCACCAAAGGGGAGGTTCGCTTTCCCAAGGGGCGGGTGAAATTCGCGGACGCTCTCGACTCCGCGCCTTTCCCCGTTGCGGTCGTAATTTTCAGGTCCCGCTTGTGATGCAATCCCACCCTCGATTCGAGGCGTCCCAAGTTCTCGTCGCTTTCCCGGAGGCTGGGAAAGGGGGCGGTTTGGGGCGGGCGGGAGTCGCAAGCCGGACTTCGCGGCCTTGCCTCGCGCCGGATTCCGGCGCTGGCCGCTCGCCGGGCGGGGCTCCGGCGCGTTGCGCCGGGTTCGTCGAGCCATGCCTTTACGCGATTGAGCCAGGGGCACAAACGCCAGTCTCGCCTCTGTGAACAGTTTTTGCCGCCGGAGGTTTTTTCACGAATCCGTCCTTCCGGCAGGATGGATGTCATTTTCAGCAACCCAATTTATTCAATGAGCTATCTGGATACCCATCGATTCGACCATCTTTCGGAAGCCGAGGTTATTTCCCGTATCGGAGACTTGCTCGCTCTCGCCATTATTCGTTCCGGCCGCCTGGAAACAAATCCCCAAGGCTTGCAGCCGGATTTCAAACTGCTCCAACAGACGAAAACCACGCCTGGCCCGGTGGAGCAGGGTGGCGATCTGCTGACAGCCCATCCCCATGGGGATCATCCTTCAGACGAAACCGGCGCGATGGAAATCAAGGCGGCGTAACGGGCAAGGCCCGGGTCGCACTCGTGGCCGACCCGCTGGCATGGGATCGGCCACCCCGGGATCATCCTTGTTGTATCAGGGCAAAGCGCCGCCGTTGTTCGTCCTGCGGAAACTCGGCCAGCGCCTGCATCCGGGTAAAACTGTAGCGGCGCATGTCGCCGGCCTGGGTGAGGCTGAGCAGGAAGGTTTGGATCTCGTCGGCCAGAAGCAGAAGCTTCATGCAGTGAGTCACCGCGCCGGGCGTGATGTTTTCCCGCGCGGCCAGCTTCACCCGCGTCAAGCCGGGATTATCCTCCAACTCGCGAGCCCACGCCCGGGCGCGATGGATGGCATGCTGCGCAGGCGGCTTGGCGGCCGGTTGGGACGCGGTGTGCGGCCCCGTGCCCAACTCGCACGGAAACGGAGCCAGCAGGCTGACCGGAGCGCGGCAACCGGTCGGTGCAAGAATCACGAGGACCGGTAGCGTCAGCATGCGGACATCCCCTCCCGAGGCCGGAGCGGGCAGGCGGTGTTCGATGACCAGACGTTCTTCCATGCCTTCAACCAGGCGCCCGATCCGCAGTTTCAGACGAAGATCAAGAAAACGCGCTCCGGCGGGTGCATCCCCGGGCACGCGGGAGGACGGGCAAGGACGCACCTCCACCCGTTCCACAAAAAGCAGCAGCAAATCTCGCTGGTGATCCTGCGACAGCGTCGGGAGTATTTCGCCAAAACGCGAAAGCGACTGCCGGATGCGTTCAACCTCCAGATCCCCCTGTTCGCAGGCCGCCAGTTCGCGGTTCAGGTGCTCCCTTTCCACAATCAACCGCTGTTTTTCATCCTGCAACTGCCCAATCTGGTCCCGCATCAGATCGTCGAGTGAGGCGAGCCCGCCCACGGCGAGCATTTGCGCACAGTTGCGCAACTGCGAGGCCAGGCCATCCAGGGTGTGCTCGATTTGCGTCAGCTTTTCGCGCAGCGGCACGCGGTCCGCCTGACGATGGCGACGAGCGCTTTCGATGGTGGCCGCAATCACCTCGGGATGCTGCCCGCATCGACCAAGAAAGCCGGTGACCGCCAGTTCCAGCCCGGTCGCCGAGACGTGCCGCACCGGACAGGCCGCTTCGGGGCCTTCCTTGTGGGTGTAGCCGCAGGTGTAGTAACGGTAGGGCTTGCCGTCCGGAGCCAGTTTGCCGCTCGCGTTGGGGATCATGGTCCGCCCACAGCAACCGCAATGGACTATCCCTTTCAGGATATGAAAATGCTTGTCGCGAGTCCGCAGCCGGCAGCGCGCGGGTTGGAGGGAGGTCGCGATGACCGCGTTGGCCTTTTCCCACAGTTCATCCGTCACCAGCGCCTCGTGCTGGCCGGGGTATTCCTTTCCGTTCATCCGCACCCGGCCCGCATAGAGCGGGCGTTTGATCAGCCTCCGCAGGATGTCCGAACGAAAGCGTTTCCCTCCGATGTCCTCGCGATTGCCGTCGCGGCGTTTGAATATGCGGGCGCGGGTGCGGATGCCTTCCGAGTTGATCATATTGGCGATCTCCGTGAGCGGCACCAGTTGCGACGCGAGTTTGAAAATACGCTGAAGGATCGGTGCCTCGTCGGGGTGAGGGGTGAGCCCCTGGGTGGTCTCGTCGTAGAGGTATCCGAAGGGGACCTGGCCTCCGGTCCAGAATCCGCGCTTGGCCTGCTCGTTGAGCTTGATCCGGATCTTCTCGGCCGTGTTCAGCCGTTCATACTCCGCCACGCTCATCATCAGGTTGTTTTTCAGGCGACCCGAAGGCGTATCGTCGCTCAGGTCCTCCGTCGGACTGACCAGCTTGCAGTCGTGCTTTTGCAGGAAAGTCCGAAACGGTCCCCACTCGTCCGTGCTGCGCAGCACGCGTTCGAGTTTGAAAATCAGGACAACTTTGACGCTCCCGGCTTCGATCTGGCGCTTGAGCGCCTGGATGCCGGGGCGGTTTAGCGAACTGCCCGAGTAGGCAGGGTCGGAAAAACAGGCGACTTCAAACCAGCCTTCGCCGGCCTGTTTCCGAATATAGTCGCGGCAAACAGCGGCCTGACTTTCGCAGGAATCAAAGCGTCCTCCAACCTGGTTGACAGTGGAAACGCGGGTGTAGATGGCAACGGGCACGGTGCAGGCACCTGCCGTCGGGACAGACGGGATCGCTCTCATGAAAAAACCTTCGTTTAGGTTGATTGGGACGATCCTATTGGCCTCAGCCCCGGGTTGATTTGGTTCGACTCTTACTCTGCCATTATACCAGAAATTTTCACGCCGAAAATTTTAGCGATCCCTCCCGCAGGACGTTCCCGGAGCCTCTTTCGCAACGTTCGGCCAATCCCTAAAGCAGAACTTATCGCATGAACCGTAAAAATGACACTTACGTAATTTAATGACTATCAGTAAGTTGAGCGATTTTTAGCGATCAAAAAAACGGTTCAGAGCCAAAGTAAACTGGCGGAGAGGGGGGGATTCGAACCCCCGGTAGGCTGTTACACCTACAACGCTTTAGCAAAGCGCCGCTATCGACCACTCAGCCACCTCTCCGGAAGTGGGAGCCACCGAGGCAACGGGCCGGACCAAAAAGTGCAAGGCCTTTCTTGCCCGATTTTATCCCTCACCCTGCCCCGAGCGCCCCCTCCCCTTCGCCACCCGCAGCCGTCGCACCTGCTTACATTCGATACTTGAAAGCCTTTTTTACCTCCATCACCTGCTCGCGCTTCCGCATGTCGTCGCGCTTGTCATAAAGTTTCTTGCCCATGCCGATCGCGAGTTCGACCTTCACCAGCGCTTCCTTGAAGTACATCCGCAACGGCACCAGCGCCCGGCCCCCCACCTGCAACGCCTGCGCGATCTTCCGGATCTGGTGCTTGTGCAGAAGCAGTTTCCGGATGCGCCGGGCATCGTGGTTGTAAATGCTGCCGAACGCGTACTCCTCGATATGCGCGTTGTAGAGCCAGAGTTCCCCTTTCTCGAAGCGGCCGAAGGCATCGTTGATCTGCGCCCGGCCGGCGCGGATCGACTTGACCTCGGTGCCCCTGAGCTGGATGCCCGCCTCGAAACGCTCCTCCACCGTGTAGTCGCGCAGCGCCTTGGCGTTGCGGACTTCCGTATAGCGTTTCGAATCTTTCTTCCTGGCGGCACACATGACTGAAGGAGGGATCTGCACCGTTTGCCGGTGCGTAACGAAAAACCGTCACCGAAAATGCCGCGATTGCCGCAGGCGTCCCGGATGACGGTCGAATAATTGAAAACAGGTGAAACTGACAAACAACGGCGACAGCTTTCCGTGCCATCGCCTCCGGGGAGGCAACCGTCAGGCGGCCACCTCGTAAGTGATCTTGCCCTCGATGATCTCGCGCAGGGCGATGTCCTCGGGAGCGAGTTTTTCAAGTGACTCCACCAGCGGGCGATGACCGCGCCGGAGCTGCTTGACGCGGCGGGACACCACGTTGATGAGCAGGTTGGGGTCGGTAATGACCTTTTGCGCTTCTTTCAGGTAATCGTCTCTCATAGTGCGTGGTTCTGGTAAAAATGGGCGAACCGGAAACAAAACGCCTGCGCCGATCCGCGGTCAAGGCGTTATTTTCCCCCGAGTCACCCCCTATCCCCATCCCTCTCCCCCGCCTGCGCCTCTCTTTTTCTTTCGCTTCCCTTCTCCGCGCCGGCATTCCCCTCCGGGGACTTCAAACCACAAACGGGTTGCAGGCCCGTTCATTGCCGATCGTCGTCAGCGGGCCGTGTCCGGGCGCCACCACCGCTTCGGGCGGCAGCGCGGCGAGCACACGCGCCAGATGGGCTTTCAGCCGCTTCGTACAAAAATAGGCCCCGCCCACCGAACCGGCGAACAGGAGGTCGCCCGACACCAGCAGCGGCACGCCCTTGCAGGCCCGGGGGGCGCGCACGATGTAACAGTGGTGCGCCTCGGCATGGCCGGGCGTCGCCAGCACCTCGACTTCCGCCGCGCCAAAAACCAGCCGCGAGCCCTCGCCGATTTCGGTCGCACCCGGGACGCCCGACTCCACCGGTGCGAAGACCGGCACCGCGCCGAACCGCCGCCGCACTTCCGGCAGGCCGCCGAGGTGTTCGCGTTCCGCATGGGTGATGAACACGGCATCCAGCCGCGTGATCGCCGCCGGCCACTGGCGTTGCAGCGCACCCGGATCGTTGCCCGTGTCGAACAGCACGCCGTGGTCCTGCCGGCAATCCGCCACGATGTAGGCGTTGGTGACACCGATCCCGTGCGTCATGCGCAACGGATACAGGCAAAACGGGAGGCCGGTGATCTGCGGCAACGGATACTTTCCGGCGGCCAGCGCCTGCACGCCCACCTCGTTGAGCGACAACGCCGCCGCCAGCGCGCGGCATTCCTCCGGCGACAGTTCGTTGCGCCAGGCGATGGCGTCGGCGATGCGTTCGCGGTCGATGCCCGTGCGCTCGGCCAAGGCCGCCTCCGTCAGCCCGGCGCAACGGAGGGCCTTTTCCAGCACGTCGCCCAGTTCGTCTTCCAGCGGTGCGTGTTCGGTGACCATGCGGAGCACAATAGGCGTTTGCCGTCTCCGCGCAATGACAACCCGGCCCTGCCGCCGGCGTCCGCACTATCCCTCCGCCTCGTTGCATTCTCCGGCGTTCCGGCATCCGGACTCTTCCGCCACCCCCCCGCCCCCTCCGCAGCCTCCGGTCTTGCCGAAGAACCAATGTTCCGCGCAAGATTGCCGGAGAGCCGGACGCGCCTCTTCCCTCCTGCCCGGCTCTCCCGGTTCGTTTATCCGCCCGTCTTTTTACGAAAACATATGAAATACCACATCGCCCGCAACGGACAGGAAATCGGCATCTGGACCCTCGCCGAAATCCGGACGTTTCTGGAAACCGGCCAGCTTCTCCCGGGAGATCTGGCCTGGCGCGAAGGCATGCCGGGCTGGATCCCCGTCGCCGATGTCCTCAACAGCCTGCAACCTCCGCAGCTTGCGTCGGACGCCAGCACGACCGCAGGCGCAGCCGATGACGTCGCGACTCCCCCTGCCAGGCCGTCCACGTACCTGCTGCCGTCCGTTCTCGTAACCCTGTTTTGTGCTCTCCTTCCCGGCATCCCGGCGATCATCCACGCCTCGCGCGTCAATTCCCGCTACGATGCAGGCGACTATGCCGGAGCTGCCAAGGCATCCCGCGCCGCCCGGTTCTGGTGCCGGATCGCGTTCGTCTTCGGCCTGCTCGTGGCGGGCGGCATCGTTGCCTCGATCGTTATTCCGACCATTGGCAAGGTTCGCACGACGGCTGCCCGCGCCGTCGACGGCAGCAATCTCCGCCAGATCGGCCAGGCCTCGCTGATCTACGCGACCGAGCACAGCAACAAGCTGCCGCAAGCCGCAACGATCCACGACTACGCCCGTCAGCTCGCCGCCGACGCCGGGCTCGACGACGCCAGCGTGTGGTTTGCCCACGGCCGGGCTCCCGCCGGCGTCACGACGGTGCTCGCGCCCGGTGACGGTCCTCGCGCCTCCCGCGCCATCGACTCCGCGTTCCGGCAAAGCACGCCCGACGTCGTGGTCCCGCTCGGCGGCATCACCGCCGCCATGCGGTCCACCACTCCGGTCGCCTGGACACGCGGCCTGCGCGCCGACGGCACCTGGGCACCCGACAGCCCCTACCAAGGCGAAGGCGGATGGATCGTGTTTCTCGGTGGCCAGGCCACCTGGTACAACGACCTGAAAAGCCCCTCCTCCCGTCTCGTGCGTTTCCAGGACGGCACCCTCACCAGCGATATCCGCGAGGCCCTGCCCCCCGGCGTCCGGCTGAGCGAGAAGTGAACTTTACCCCGTCCGGTACCCCTTTTCATAAAAATTATCACTCATCGACGAAATACCCCTCCTTTTATCCTGATTTCCAAAGAGTTGCGACCAAACAAACAACTCCCGTACCACTCGTTGTGAGAGTGTTTCGCATCTGAATACTGGACGACCGCGCTTTCACCCACACTGTCGCCAGCGTCGCAATGCAAACATTCCTGGGAATCACCCTTGAGGTGATCGTCGTTCTCATTCTGGTCGCCGCCAACGGGTTCTTCGTTGCGGCGGAATTCGCCCTCGTCAAGGTGCGCGCCAGCCAGCTCCAGCCCATGATCAAGTCAGGCGGATGGCGCGTGAAGCTCGCCATCACCGCCACGCAGAAACTCGATGCCTCGCTCTCCGCCACGCAGCTCGGCATCACGCTCGCCAGCCTTGGCCTCGGCTGGGTCGGCGAGCCGTTCATCGCCCACCGCATCGCACCGCTCCTCGGGCATTTCGGCATCACCTCTCCGGCCACGGTCAGCTCGGTGTCATTTGCCGTGGCCTTTGCGGTCATTACCTTCCTCCACATCATTTTCGGCGAACTCGCGCCCAAATCGCTCGCCATCCAGCGCCCCAAGGCCGTCTCGGTCTTCACTGCGGGGCCGCTGATGTTTTTTTACGTTATCCTGTTCCCCTTTATCTGGACGCTCAACGGCACCGCCAATCTCTTCCTGCGCTGGGCCGGGCTCGACCCCGCCGGCGAGGGCGAACACGCCTTCAGCCGCGAGGAACTCGAATACGTGCTCAGCCATGCCCGCCATTCGCATCCGGGCGATTCGCTCATCAACAAGCTCATGATCCGCTCGCTGCGCCTGCGCGAAATCCAGGCCCAGCAGATCATGCGCCCGCGCGACCAGATCCAGGCGCTCTGGCTCGACAAGCCCAACGAGGAAAACCTCCGCTTCGCCCAGGTCCAGGGCCACAGCCGGTTTCCCGTGTGCCGCGGTTCGCTCGATGATATCGACGGCATCCTCCTCGTCCGCGAATGGCTCTGGCAGATTCACGCCCTCGGCATCGATGCGCCCGTCGAGCCCCTCGTCCGCCCGGCGCTCACCTTCACCCTGCGCACGCCGATCCACACGATGCTCGAGCTCTTCCGCTCCTCGCGCAACCACCTCGCCATCGTGCTCGACGCCGAGGGCAAGACGGCCGGCATCGTGTCGTTCGAGGACGTGCTCGAGGAAATCGTCGGCGACATCCGCGACGAGTTCGACATCGAGAACGGACCCATCTTCGAACACGGGGAAAACTACATTGTCGTCAGCGGCGTGCTCACCATGCGCGAACTCCAGGCCGAGACCGGCTGGACCTTCGAATGGCTGCCCAAGGAGACCGTCTCGATGTGGGCGCAGCGCCACTTCGGCAAGTTCCCCCGCCGCGGCGAATCGGTCTCCGTCGGGGAATTTGTCATCATCGCCGCCGATGTTCACGCCGAGCGCCTGCGCCGCGTGCGGGTGGAGCGCCACTTCCCCGAACCCGAAAACGACGACGAGGACTGACCGCTCCCCCCTCCCCCGACGCCGCGGCGCGCCGCGCTATCCCCGCGGCGCCCGCCCCGCCGGCCTGTTCCGCAGCCGTGCGAACAGGTCCAGGTACGCCGCCGTCTGCCGCGCCGGATCGAAGGTCGCCCGCGCGAACGCCCGCGCCGCCTCCCCCGCGGCGCGGCGCGTATCCGGATTTTCGATATACACCCGCCACGCCGCCGCCATCGCCGCCGCGTCGCCCGCCGGCACCACCACTCCGCTGACGCCCTCGCGCAGGCACTCGCGCGCTCCCGTCACCTCCGCGGCCACCGCCGGCAACCCGTGCGCCTGCGCCTCGATCAGAAAATTGGACAACGACTCCGCCCGCGACGCCAGCACCGCCACATCCGCCGCCCGGTAAAGCGGCGCCGGATCGGCCAGAAACCCGAAAAACCTCACCCGCTCCGCCATCCCCAGTCGCCGCGCCAGCGCCTCGCACTCCGCGCGCGCCGGCCCCTCGCCCGCCAGCCACAGTTCCCACGCCGGATTTTTTGGCAACCGCGCCGCCGCCTCGATCAGCGCCCGCTGGTTTTTCTCCGGACGAAACATGCCGACGCACAGCAAGACGACCGCTCCCGGCGCCTTCGTCGCGGACAGTTTTTCCACTCCGCCCGCCTGCTCCGCCCCGCTACCGATAGCGTCTCCTGCGCCGCTGTCGCGCCCCCTCGAATCGCCTCCGGCATCCGCCGGGAACACCAGCCCGTTGTAAATCACCGAGACCCGCTCCGCCGGCACGCCCTGCACCCGCGTCAACGTCTCCGCCGAGTCGCCGCTGTTGGCCACCACGTGATCGACCGCGTGCAGCGATTCCCGGAACGCCCGCTGCAACGCCTTGCCCGTGCGAAGCGTTCCCACGACCACCGCGCCCGGCAGTGTCCGCTTCACGAGCGCGCCCCGGCCATTCGCCATCCGCCCCATGCACAGCACCACATCCGGCGCGATCCGCCGCAGCCGCCGCGCCAGCCCCGGGGCGAAGCCGTTGATCCGCGTGTCGAACGGCTGCAACACCTCGTGCCGCGGGCGCTGTGGCGCGGGCGTCCCGCCCGCAACGTGGCATGGGCATCCTGCCCCTGATTCCGACGTGGCATGGGCTTCCGGCCCGTGTTCCGCGGGCGTCCTCCCGCCCGTTTCCGCCAGCCCTGCCGCCAGCACGCCGCCGGGCCGGAACGTCAGCACCGTCACCGCATGCCCCTCCGCCGCGAATGCCCGGGCGAGCAGCACCGTCTGCCGCTCGGTGCCGCCATTGCGCAAAAAATCCTGGAGGATGCAGATCTTCATTCCCGTTCAGTCGAGGTCTTCCCCGTACAGCACCCGCGCCGAGTCCGCCCATGAATTTTTCCGGGCCCACGCGCGCCCCGCCGCGCCCAGCCGCCGCCGCAATGCCGCATCCCCGAGCAGCCGCGCAAACGCTTCCGTCAGCAACTCACCCGATCCCGGTCCCGGCCGGACGAGCAAACCCGTCTCCCCGTCGTGCACCGCCTCCGCCACCCCGCCGATAGCGTGCGCCACGACCGGCAAGCCGTGCGCCGACGCCTCGAGATAGACCAGCCCGAATCCTTCCACGCTGTGTCCGTGCTCCACCGACGTGAGCGCAAAAATATCCGCCTCCGCATACGCCGCGCCCAGTTCCCCGTCCGGCACGTCGCCCAGGAAGCGCACCGCCAGCCCTTCCGCCTCGGCCCGCCGCGCCGCTTCGCGCAATTCCGCCTCGTAGCCCGGCCGGTTGGTCGTCCCCGCCATCCGGTATTCCACCCGCCGCCGCCACGCCTCCGGCAGAGCCGCCAGCGCGGCCAGTGTCTGTGCCTGCCCCTTGCGCGGATGCAGCCGCCCCACCGTCAGGACCACCAGCCGCCGCCCGTCCGGACCGGCGGCACCGCTGCTCCGCTCCCCTTCGCCGTCTGGTTCACCGTCCTGCCCGGCAGCCTCCCATCCGCTCCGCAGCGCCCCCGGCGCGAGCACCACCTTGCCCGCCGCTTCCGGAAAACACTCGCACAACAACCGGCGCGCATACTGCGTCAGTGTGCTCACCCGCCATGCCCGCCGGATCAGCCGGCGCGCCAGCAGGCGGATCACCGGGTCCGCATGAAATTTCAGCACCTCCGAGCCGTGAAATGTCAGGATCATCCGTTGCGGGCAAAATGTCCGCCATGGCTGCAACAGCATCGCCGCCAGCATCGGACCCGGCTCGGCGAGGTGCACCAACGCCCGCCGCAACCGCCGCCGCTCGCCCACCAGAAACCGCGCCATCGCCAGCCGGCAGCCCAGGTCGTGCGTCCCGCGCAGCGGCAGCCGCCTCACTGCAAACGGCCAGCCGGCGCGCTCCGGCTCCCCCGGTCGCAACGCCGGCGCCCACACCTCCACGCCTCGTCCTCCCGCCGCCAGCGCCGCTGCCCGGGCCATTTCCTCGCAATACGTGGCGATCCCGCCGCGTCGCGGCCAGAATTCGTGGGTCAGCAAAAACAGCGGGCGCATGGACGGCAAAGGTTTCATGCGGAGAGGCTGCGTCCGCGCCTCCACCCTGCCCGCCGCCCGCCGCGGCCGGCCCGAATCGTCGCCTCGCGCCGCCCGGAGCTTGACGCCACCCGCAACCCCCCTTTGTCTCGCCGCTCGGTTTTTCTGCGCGCAGGCGTAGCACAATGGATAGTGTAGCGGTCTCCGAAGCCGTTGATCCGGGTTCGACTCCCGGCGCTTGCACCAGAAAAAACGTCGACGGTTTCCCTCATGACCACGACCTGACTGCCACGGATGGCTCCACCGTCGCTCATGCCAGCGCCTTCGCCGTCTCCTTGGCGAAATACGTCAGTATCATGTCCGCCCCGGCCCGCCGGATCGCCAGCAGCGACTCGTCGCGCGTCCGCGCCAGGTCCAGCCAGCCCAGCCGCGCCGCCGCCTGGATCTGCGCGTACTCGCCGGAAATCTGGTACGCCGCCACCGGCTTCTGCGTCCGTTCGCGCACGTCGCGGATAATGTCCAGGTAGATGCCGGCCGGTTTCACCATGATGATGTCCGCCCCCTCCGCCTCGTCGAGCGCCGCCTCCGCGATCGCCTCGCGGCGGTTGGCCGGGTCGAGCTGGTAGGTCGCCTTGCCGAGCAACCGCGTGCCCGCCGCCTGCGCGCTGCCGACCGCGTCGCGGAACGGACCGTAATAGGCCGAGTTGAATTTCGCCGAGTACGCCATCACGCCCGTCTGCTGAAAACCCGCCGCATCCAGCGCGCGCCGGATCGCGCCGACGCGGCCGTCCATCATGTCGCTCGGCGCCACCAGGTCCACGCCCGCCCGCGCCTGCATCACCGCCATGCGCGTCAGGATGCCGACCGTGCGGTCGTTCTCCACATCGTCGCCCGCGGCGTTGAGCACGCCGTCGTGGCCGTGGTTCGTGTACGGATCGAGCGCCACATCGGTCACGACCGTTATGCCCGGCACCGATTCCTTCACCGCACGCACCGCGCGCAACACGAGCGCATCCTCGTCCAGCGCCGCGCTGCCGGTCTCGTCTTTCAGCGCCGGGTCGAGCTTCGGAAACAGCGCCACGGCCGGCACGCCAAGATTGTGCAATATCCGGCATTCCTCGACGAGATCGGCGATCCCGTAGCGGAAAACGCCCGGCATCGAGCCGATCTCCTCCGGCGGCGCATCCCCCTCGACCACGAACAGCGGCGCGATGAGGTTGGCCGGCGTCAGCACCGTCTCGCGCACGAGGGCGCGGAGGCTGGCCGTGCGCCGCAGACGGCGCGGACGGTGGATCAGGTCGAGTGAGAAGGAGGTGTTGGAGGTGGCCATGTCCTGAAAAACGAATACGAAATCTGACGGGAAGGAAATCCGCATCATACAGGCTCTTCCGCGCCCGGCCACCCCATTTTCACGCCCTCCTGCCAGGCCCGTTATGCCGGCTGTGCATCCGGAAAAACATGCGCAGCTTTCCACAAGAAACACTCCGGCTTGTCCGTTGCGATGGTTCTGGCGGTGTGGTTTTCAGTACGGTGCACGGTTTTTTTTCGTGACCTTGACCGAAACCATGACCGCCTCCGACCATCCCTATGCCTTTCTCGCGCTCTTCGTCGCCATTGCCGCGGTCTTTCCGCTCGCCCTGATTCTGGTGGCGCAACTCTGGTTCCGGGTTTTCCAGCCGCCCAAACCCGGCGCCGAGAAAAACGCCATCTACGAATGCGGCCTCCCGTCCGGAGGCGATTCGTGGATCCAGTTTCGCGCCCATTATTACCTCTACGCGATCCTCTTCCTGATCTTCGACGTGGAGGTTCTTTTTTTGCTCCCCGCCGCCGTCGTTTTCACCGGCCTGCCCGCCGCCGCGCTTTTCGTGCTCCTCGCCTTCATCCTGCTCCTCGCCGAGGGCCTCGTCTGGGCCTGGCAACGCGGACACCTCGAATGGAAATAACCCCCGCCCCGCCTGCAACCCACACCATGAGCGATTCCCCCTCCACCCCCATCCCCGCCCCGCACGCGTCTCCCACCGTCACCGCCGAAGAGCGCGAATCCCTGCGGCAGCAGGGTGTCCTTCTCACCACCTTCAACGAAATCTACAATTGGGGCCGCACCCGTTCCATCTGGCCCCTCCAGTTCGGCCTCGCCTGCTGCGCCATCGAGATGATCGCCGTCGCCGCCGCGCGCTTCGACATCGCCCGCTTCGGCGCCGAGATTTTCCGAGCCTCCCCGCGCCAGGCCGACCTCATGATCGTCTCCGGCACCGTCACCAAAAAAATGGCGCCGCAAGTCGTGCGCATCTGGAACCAGATGGCCGAGCCCAAATACTGCATCGCCATGGGCGCGTGCTCCATCTCCGGCGGCCCCTTCAAGCAAGGCTACAATGTCCTCAAGGGCGTGGACCGCTTCATCCCTGTCGATGTCTACATCCCCGGCTGTCCGCCCCGCCCCGAAGCTCTCCTCAACGGACTGATCGAGCTCCAGAAGAAGATCCGCGCCGAAAAACTCACCGGCCCCGATCGCCCCCGCCACCTTCGCACCGACAACGATGGCGCGTATCCCGTACCCGAATACGGAGATCACGATATCGTCCCGCCGCACAACCCCGCCGTCTGGCGTCCCGCCGCTTCCCTCGTCCGTCCCGACAAACCCTGACCGCCGCGTCCTCCCTCCGCTGCCGCCACCATGGAAACCCTCGATCCACTCCACGCCCGCCTCGCCGACCGCTTCGGCGCCGACGTCATCGAACCCGTCGCCAACCCCGGCCCCTCCGCGCAACACAGCCTGCTCGTCACCGCCGCCGGCCACTCCCGCGCCCGCGACATCGCCGCCTTCCTCCGCGACGACCCCGCCACGCGCCTCGACTACTGCGCCAACGTCACCGGCCTCGACTGGCCCGGCAAGACCGCCGGTTCCTCCTCCGGCTACCTCGAAGCCGTTTACCATCTCTATTCGATAGCGCAGAAAACCAGCGCCCCCGTCATCCTCCGCCTGCGCACCGCCAACCGCACCGACGCCGTCACCCTGCCCTCGCTCACCCCTGTCTGGCGTTCCTGCGAGTTCCAGGAACGCGAGATTTTTGATCTCTACGGCATCGTTTTCGAAGGCCATCCCGATCTCCGCCGCCTCCTCATGTGGGACGAATTCAAGGACCACCCCATGCGCAAGGACTACGTTTCCCCCGACGACTACGAATGGGAACCCACCCCGCACGACGACGTCCTCACCCGCGCCAAGGCTCACTATCCCGCGACCGCCACGGAGGCCACCGCATGACCAGCACCGCCACGCACACCTCTTCCCGCCCTGAACCCGAAACCCTGAGTCCCGGGCCATCGCGCGTCCGCGCGACGCGCGACCATTACCACGGCGATCTCCTCGAAATCTCGATGGGCCCGCACCACCCCTCGACGCACGGCGTTTTCCGGATGGTGGCCACGCTCGACGGCGAGATTGTCGTCAAACTCAAACCCGTTTTCGGCTATCTCCACCGCAACCACGAAAAACTCGCCGAGAACACCACGTATCTCGCCAGCATCCCCTACACCGACCGTCTCGACTACCTCTCCTCGCTCACCAACAACTGGGCCTACGTGCACGCCGTCGAAAAACTCGCCGGCCTCACCGTCCCCGAGCGTGGCGAATACGTCCGCGTCATCGTCGGTGAACTCGCCCGCCTCATCAACCACGCCTGCCTCGTCGGTTTCCTCCTCAACGACCTCGGCACCTCCTTCACCCCGCTTCTCTACTCGCTGCGCGAACGCGAGCGCATGCTCGACCTCATCGAGGAGCTCACCGGCTCCCGGATGATGTGCAACTACATGCGCTTCGGCGGCGTCCGCGTGGACCTTTCCCCCGAGTGGCTGGCGAAACTCAAGACTTACCTGGAGGACGATTTCGCCCGCTACCTCGACGAACAGGACGCCCTCCTCACCACCAACGAAATCCTCCTCGCCCGCACGCAAGGCACGGGAATCCTCCCCGCCGACCTCGCCATCAACGCCGGCATCACCGGTCCCATGCTCCGCGCCAGCGGCGTTCCGTACGATATCCGCAAAGTGGATACCTACTCCATTTACGACCGCTTCGATTTCCGCGTCCCCCTCGGCGCCCACGGCGACACCTACGACCGCTACATGATGCGCATGCTCGAAATGCGCGAATCCGTAAAAATCCTGCAACAGGCCCTGCGCGACATCCCCGCCGGCCCCGTCACCGATCCGAAGGCCAAATCCCGCGGACTCCGCCCCAAGGCCGGCGAAGCCTACGCCCGCATCGAAGGCCCGAAAGGCGAACTCGGGTTTCACCTCGTCAGCGACGGTTCGCCGCAACCGTACCGTTACCGCATCCGTCCGCCCTCTCTCATCAACCTCACCGTCCTCGAGGACATGTGCATCGGCGGCACGCTCGCCGACGCCGTCATCACCCTCGGCAGCGTGGACATCGTCCTCGGCGAAGTAGACCGGTGAAATAAAATTAATAATTAATAATTAAGAATTAAAAAACGAACCATGCACACGAACTCCTCTCAATTTTCGCACTCCGAGGTGACGGCGAAGCCGCCCCATTCTTAACTCTTGATTCTTAATTATTAATTCCCCCCATGCTCGGCACCGGCATACTCAAAGGACTCGTCGTCACCGCCAAAAACCTCGTTGGCAGCTATCACGACCCGCGTCGTCTCACCACGGTCGAATACCCTGAACAGCGCATCGCGATTCCGGAAAATTTCCGCAGCTTTCCGTTTCTCGTTTTCGACGAGATTGAGGGAAAAAGCCCCGTGGACGGACTCCGCTGCGTCGCCTGCAAGATTTGCGAAAAGGAATGCCCCCCCCAGTGCATCTACATTGTCCCCCAGCGCGACGAGAAAGGAAAAGTCCTCAAAAAACCCGCGATCTTCGACATCGATTTTTCCGTCTGCATGGGCTGCGGCATCTGTGCCGAGGCGTGTCCCTTCGATTCCATAAAAATGGACCACCATTACGAGATCACCGCGAGCAACCGCTATGAGGGCCTTCTCGTCCACCGCGACCAGCTCGCCAAGTCCAACGCTTACTACAACCGGATCCGTCCCGTCGAAGCCGCGACCGTCGACGCCGCCCTCGCCGAAGCCAGACGCAAGGCCGAGGAACGCGCCGCCGCGGCCAAGGCCGCCGCCGAAGCGAAAGCGAAAGCCGCCGCGGCCGCCGCCCAACAAACGGGCGCGGATGTCTCGCCCGCCCCGGAAAAACCGGCAACCGCCCCTCAACCCTGACCCCCCCCGCCGCCCATGCCCGAACACCTTCCCATTCTCTTGCGCGACTGGTTCCTCGATGCCCTCCTCCCGGCCGACGTCCCCCTCCTCCGCTGGTTCGCCATCGCGCTCATCGCGATCATTTCCATCCTCACCGTCTTCGGCCTCCTTTTCGCCTTCACGACCGTCGCGGAACGCAAACTCCTCGGCCGTTTCCAGAACCGCCTCGGCCCCAACCGCACCGGCCCCTTCGGCCTCATGCAGCCCTTTGCCGACGCGATCAAGGCCCTGACCAAGGAAGACCTCATCCCCGCCACCGCCGACAAGCTGCTCCACTTCCTCGCCCCCTGCTGCGCCGTCTTTTTCGCGCTCCTCGGCCTCGCCGTCATCCCTTGCGGGCAGTACCTCACCGCGCTCGATCTCGACACCGGCCTCCTCTACTTTTTCGCCGCCGGTGCCGCCACCGAACTCGCCATCTTCATGGCCGGCTGGTCCAGCCACAACAAATACTCGCTCATCTCTGGCATGCGCGCTCTCGCGCAACTCATCAGCTTCGAACTCCCGCTTCTCCTCGTCGTCGTCCCCGTCGTCATGGCCGCCGGCACCCTCTCGCTTCCCTCGATCGTCGATGCGCAAGGCGGCTGGAGCCTCGGCGGCATCCTTCCGCACTGGAACATCCTCACGCCCTGGGGCATCGCCGGCGGCGGCATTTTTCTCGTCGCCGCCCTCGCCGAAACCAACCGTTGCCCCTTCGATCTTCCGGAAGGCGAGAGCGAGATCATCGCCGGGCATCTCACCGAGTATTCGGGTTTCAAGTACGCACTCTTTTTCATGGGCGAATATTTCGGCATGACCGCCCTCGCCGGCCTCGGTGTCACGCTCTTCCTCGGCGGCTGGCAAGCCCCCTGCGAGTTCCTGCAATTCATCCCCAGCTATGTCTGGTTCGGCGCAAAACTCGTCGCCGTCCTGTTCCTCTTCATCTGGGTGCGGGCCACGCTCCTGCGCCTGCGTATCGACCAGCTCATGAAATTCGCGTGGAAGTTCCTGATTCCGCTCGCGCTGATCAACCTCGCCGCCGCCGCCTTCTGGCTGCTCACGCCCGGCTGGACCGGCCCCCTCCTCGCCGCCCGCTGGCTCGTCGCCCTCGCCATCGTGCTCATCCCGTATGTCCTCATCGCCCGCCGTCTCAGCGCCGGCCTCGGCCCCCGCATCTATCGCTATGCGTGAATCCAGTTACGAATTACCAATGACGAGTCTCGAATTTCCCCGACCGCCCCGAATGCCGACGCTCCCCGCCTCTGCCTCGTCACTCGTCATTCGTCATTCGTAATTCCATTTCCCATGTTCCCTCTCCTCCTCATCGCCCTCGCCACGCTTGTCACCGCCGCCGTCGCTCTCTCGTTGCGCAACATCATCCGCGCCGCACTCCTGCTCGTCCCGGCGTGGATCGGCATCGCCGCGTTCTACCTCCTGGCCGGAGCCGAGTTCGTGGCCTTCGCGCAAGTCCTCGTCTACGTCGGCGCCATCTCGATGGTGGTTCTCTTCGCGGTCGTCCTCACCCGCCGCGCGCCCGACGACCCCGCCGAAGCACCCGCCACCCGCCGCCGTCTGAATTGGGCTGTCGCCACCGGCGGAGCCGTCGCCGCCATGCTTTTCGCCGCCATCCTCACCACCCGTCTCCCCTCCTCTTCCGAAACCTCCCCTCCCCCCGACGCCACCCTGCAAACGCTCGGCCACACACTCACCGGCGAACACGCCGCCGCCATTCTCATCATCGGCGCCCTCCTCACCGTTGCCTTGCTCGGCTCCATCCTGCTCGCCTCGACCGACAAACCCCGCGACACGTCCGCCTCCCGCGCCGGCCGCGCCGCGACCCTCTCCCGCTGACATGATCACCGGCCTTTCCGACCTCCTCTCCAGCCCGCTGCATCTCTGCCTGCTCTTTGCGGCGGCGCTCTTCACCATCGGCCTCACCGCGGCGCTCGCGCGCAGCAGCGCGATCCTCGTCCTCCTCGGCATCGAACTCATGCTCAACGCGGCCAACATCAACTTTATCGCCTTCTGGCGCTACGGCCCCCACGCCGCCGACGCCTCACCGGCGACCGGCGTGGTGTTCGCGATTTTCAGCATCGCCGTCGCCGCCGCCGAAGCAGCCGTCGGCCTCGCCCTCATCATCGCCATCTACCGCCACCGCCACGGCATCCGCCTGCAGGACGCCGCGCAACTGAAAGGCTGAACCGGAAAATCGAATCCTCCGTATCTCCGTAGTGACCCACTCTCTCCCGATTTCATGAACCCTCTCGTCCAGCATCTCTGGCTCATCCCCGCGCTCCCGCTCGCCGCCTTCGTTATCGGCGCGTTCGCCCCGGCGCGCAGCCGCCTCGCCTCCGCTGCCGCGCTCGCCGCGATGGCCGCTGCATTTGTCATTTCCTGCCTCGCCCTCCGGCAGGCGCTCGCCATCCCCAACCTCCCCTACACCGGCAACCTCTACTGGATCGACGCCGGCGCCTTCTCCCTCGAACTCAGCCTCCTCCTCGACCCGCTCACCGCCTTCATGCTCGTGATGGTCACCTTCGTCGGTTTCCTGATTTTTCTCTTCAGCACCGGCTACATGAAGGACGATCCCCACTACGGGAAATTTTTCTGTTACCTCAGCCTCTTCGCCGCCGCGATGCTCGGCCTCCTCATCTCCAACAGCCTCCTGCTCCTCTTCATCTGCTGGGAACTCGTCGGCCTCGCCTCGTATCTCCTCATCGGTTTCTGGTTCACCCGACCGTCCGCCGCCGCCGCCGCGAAAAAGGCCTTCATCGTCACCCGCATCGGCGACCTCGGTTTCCTCCTCGGCATCCTCTGGCTGCACGCCGCGACCGACACCCTTCTTTTTTACGACAACGGCGCCGGTTTCCTCGAACCCGCCGTGCTCGCCCGGCTCGCCGACCTCCCTCCCCTCGCCGCCGCCGCTCTCCCCGGCGGGCTCGCCGTCTCGACCGCCATCGGCCTGCTTATCTTCTGCGGCGCCGTCGGCAAATCCGGCCAGTTCCCGCTCCACGTCTGGCTCCCCGACGCGATGGAAGGCCCCACGCCCGTCTCCGCCCTCATCCACGCCGCCACCATGGTCGCCGCCGGCGTGTTCCTCATGGCCCGCGTGCAGCCCCTGCTCACGCCCGACGCCCTCGCCGTCATCGCCGCCATCGGCGCCATCACCGCCCTCTTCGGCGCGGTCCTCGCCACCGCGCAAAACGACATCAAACGCATCCTCGCCTACTCCACCGTATCACAACTCGGATACATGATGCTCGCCATCGGCGTCGGCGCGTGGCCCGCCGCCATCTTCCACCTCCTCACGCACGCCTTCTTCAAAGCCCTCCTCTTCCTCGGCGCCGGCTCCGTCATCCACGCCGCCCACCACGAGCAGGACATCCGCAACCTCGGCGGACTCGCCCCGCGCATGAAGCTCACCTTCGCCACCTTTGCCATCGGCATGATGGCGCTCTCCGGCGTCCCCTTCCTCTTCTCCGGCTTCTGGTCCAAGGAAGCCATCCTGCACGGCGCGCACGCCTGGCCCGTCTCGCAACTCCCCTTCCTCGCCGCGCTCGCCGCCGTCGTCCTCACCGCCTTCTACATGACGCGCCTCGTCGCCGAAGTGTTTTTCGGCAAGCCCCGCACCCACGCCGCCGCACACGCCCGGGAAAACCCGCCCGCGATGACGCTCCCGCTCGTTCTTCTCGCCATCTGCGCCATCGCTCTCGGCTTCCTCGGCACGCCCGCCTGGCCCTGGTTGCAGACGATGCTCGAAGGCCACACGGAGGTTCACGGCCACGGCATCTTCAGTGAAGGCGGCGCTCTGATGTGGACATCCATCGTTCTGGTCGCCATCGGCATCGGCGCCGGACTCGCTCTCTACGCGCGCCGCCCCCGCGCCACCGCCGCCGCCCGCGATCCGCTCGAACGCGCCGCCCCCGCCCTCTTCACCGCGCTCGGCCGCCGCCTCTACATCGACGAATTTTACGCCGCCACCGTCGGACGCCTCACCACCTTCGCCGCCGCGCTCTCCGACTTCGCCGACCGCTGGATCTGGGGCGGCGCCATCCGCGCGCTGGCCGGCCTCGCCCGCTTCACTGGCGGCGTCACGCGCGACACCGACGAAACCAACCTCAACGGCGGTTTCGACGCCGCCACCGACGCGCTCCGGACCACCGCGCGCGCGTATTCGAAAACGCAGACCGGCGACCCGCGGATCTCCCTCACCGGCCTCGCCCTCGGCTTCGTCGGTCTTCTCGTGGTCACGCTGATCGTGGGAGGTATTTTGTGAAACGCTGAAATGCTGAAAACTGAAAAGCTGAAATGAAACCCTCCCGAATCTCCAATCCCTGCCTCGTAACCGAAGTCTGATTCCAGTTTTCCGCATTTTAGCGTTTCAGCTTCTCCATCAATGACCTCCCTCCCTCTCCTTTCCCTCCTCATTTTCACGCCCTGGGCCGGTGCGCTCCTTCTCGCTGCGCTGCCACAACTCTCCCGCACACCCGCTGGACAACGCACGGCCCGCACCCTTGCGCTCGCCTTCAGCCTCTCGACTCTTGCGCTGACCCTCGCCGCCGTCCTCCCCGCGTTCGACGCCACCGGCGACACCCCCGGCCTGCAACTCGCCGAGCAGCACGCCTGGATCGCCTCCCTCAACGTCCATTACGCCCTCGGCCTCGACGGACTCTCGCTAGTTCTCGTCCTCCTCACCGGCCTCATCGCTCCCATGTCGCTTCTCGCCTCGCGGAGCATGGGAGGTTCTCCCCGCCTCCCGGGCATCCTCTTCCTCCTCATCCAGGGCGCGGCGCTCGGCGTCTTCCTCGCGCAGGACTTTTTTCTCTGGTTCCTCTTCTGGGAACTCAGCCTGTTCCCTGCCTTCTTCCTCATAAAACTTTACGGCAACAACACCGATGCCAGCGGTAACACCCGCCCCGGTTCCGCCTCCCGCGCCGCGTATCAATTTGTTATCTACACGATGGGCGGCAGCGCCTTCATGCTCCTCGCCTTCGCCGCGATTTACGCCGTCACCGGCACGCTCTCCTTCACCGAACTCGTCGCCTTCGGTGGCACGGTTGCGCTCGATGACAAACTCTCGGCCATCTCCCCGGTCCTGCCCATGCTGGTTTTTCTCGGCGTGTTTCTCGGCCTCGCGGTAAAAGTCCCGCTTTTCCCCTTTCACACCTGGCTCCCCTCGGCCTACGCCGCCGCGCCCACGGGCGCCTCGATGTTCCTCACCGGCATCATGTCCAAAATGGGACTCTACGGATTCCTCCGCATCCTCGCCCCGATCTTCCCCGAACAACTCGCCGCCGCTGCGCCCGTCCTTCTCTGGTTCGCGCTCGCCGGCGTCGTCTTCGGTGCTCTCGCCGCCCTCCGCCAGACCGACCTCAAACGCATGATCGCCTACTCCTCGGTCAACCATCTCGGCTACTGCCTGCTCGCAATCTTCGCCTGCGCCGCCGCCGACAACCTCCACGGCATCGCGCCGCAAACACTCGACGCCGCCTTCACCGGCACGCTCCTGCAAATGTTCAATCACGGCCTCTCCGCCGCCGCTCTCTTTTATTGCATCGGCATCCTCGAAAGCCGCACCGGCGGACTGCGTGGCCTCGGCGACTTCGGCGGCGTGCGCAAGGTCGCCCCGGTCTTTGCCGCCCTCTGCGGCATCTCGATGTTTTCCTCCCTCGGCCTCCCCGGTCTCAACGGCTTTGTCGGCGAATTCCTGATTTTCCGCGGTGTCTTCGGTGTCGCTCCGGTCGCCGCCGCCATCGCCTGCCTCGGCCTCCTCGCCACTGCGCTCTTCCTGCTCACCTTCTGGCAACGCGTCTTTCACGGACCCGTATCCGCCAACGCCACACGCGTCACCGACCTCACCGCCGTCGAAATCGTCACCCTGGCTCCCGCCATCATCCTGATGTTCGTGCTGGGGCTCGCGCCTCAACTCCTCATCAACCTCTTCCAGTCCCTCCTCGGCTGACGCGACCACCCTCTCCCGATGAATCTCCTTCCCTGGACCATCTACATTTCTTTTGCCGGCGCGCTCCTCGCGCTTGTTGCCGGACGACGGTCGCCCTCCGTGGCGCGTATCACCGCGCTCATTACGGCGCTCGCCGCCGCTGTCATCACCACGCTCGCGGCCCTCGACTTCACACCTGCCGCCGATCTCCAGACCCTCGTCAACCTCCCCTGGATCGCCGAACTCGGCGTCAGCTACCACCTCGCGGCCGACGGCATCAGCCTCACGCTCGTCGTCCTCACCAGCATCGCCGCGCTCGCCGGTATTCTCTTTTCGTGGAATATCAATGACCGCACCGGCGAGTTTTTCGCCCTCTACCTCGCGCTCATCGGCGGCGTTTACGGCGTGTTCCTCAGCGCGGATGCGTTCGTGTTTTTCGTCTTCTACGAGATCGCCATCGTCCCCAAATATTTTCTCGTGGCGAAGTGGGGCTCCACCAACCGCGAATACGGTGCGATGAAGCTCGTCCTTTACTCCTTTGCCGGCAGCGCCCTCGTCATGGCTGGGCTCCTCTGGGCACATGCCACCGCCGCCTCCCTTTCCGGCGGCTCCCCGAGCTTCTCCCTCACCACTCTCGCCCAGGCCGCCACGCATTTCACGCACGCGCAGCAACTCGGCATGTTCGCGCTCGTCTTCACCGGCTTCGCGATACTTGCCGGCATGTTTCCCTTCCACACCTGGGCGCCCACGGGACACGTCGCCGCGCCCACCGCCGCGTCCATGCTGCTCGCCGGTGTCGTCATGAAACTCGGCGCCTACGGCTGCCTCCGCGTGGCGATTCCGCTCTTCACCGAAGGTTACCACACCTTCGCTCCGCTCATCGGCTGGCTCGCCGTCATCGGCATCGTTTACGCCGGGTTCATCGCACTCATCCAGGACGACTTCAAATTTGTCATCGGCTACTCGTCGGTCAGCCACATGGGTTTTGTCCTGCTCGGCCTCGCCGCCGCCAACGAACGCGCCCTCAGCGGCGCGGTGTTGCAGATGTTCTCCCACGGCATCATCGCCGGACTCCTCTTCGCCGTCGTCGGCCGCATGGTTTACGAACGCACGCACACCCGCAACCTCGCCGACCTGCGCGCCCTGCCGCTGCACCGCCTGCTGCCGTTTGCCGCCGTCACGTTTGTCATCGCCGGACTCGCCTCGATGGGTCTGCCCGGCTTCAGCGGATTCCCGGCCGAACTCTCCATCCTTATCGGAGCCTGGCAAACCTCCCGCCTTTGGGCGCTGGTTGCCGCCCTCGGCATCCTCATCGCCGCCGCCTTCACGCTGCGCGCCATCCAGGTGTCCTTCTTCGGCAAAACCGGTAACGGCACCACACATGCCAACATCCACCCGCTCCCTCCGATCACGCTCCCCGAAAAACTCGGCGCGTTCCTGCTCATCGCCGCGACGCTCCTCGTCGGCCTGATGCCCGACCTGCTCCTCAACTGGATCAACCCCGCGCTCCAGTCGCCGCTGTTTCAGGCAGCCTTGAAATAACATCATTTCCCTCCGACCCGCGATGCCCTCGCCCAATCCCTACATCGAACTCCTCCACGCGCTCCGCCCCGAGATCATGCTGACCCTCGGCATGCTCGCCGTGCTCGCCTTCGACCTCAGCGCCGGACGCCGCCTCTCCGACAAAACCCGTCTCCTTGCCGCCACCGTTGTCGGACTCGGCGCGCTCGCCGCTGCCGTCTGGCAAGTGCTCACTCCCGTCGCCGCGTCCGTCTCCGGCGAGACCACCGCCAGCCTCTTCATCCTCGATCACTTTGCCGTCGTCATCCGCCTCGGTGTGCTTGGCCTCGCCGCACTCACGCTCCTGCTCCCCGCGCGCGAACGTCCCCGCCATCCCGCCGAATACATCGCCATCGTCCTCCTCGCCACGACGGGCTTCACGCTCATGGCGGTGGCCAACAACCTCCTCATCGCCTTCCTCGGCCTGGAGCTCGCCAGCCTCTCCCTCTACATCCTCGCCGCGTTCGACAAAACCAGCCCCGCGTCCGCCGAGGCCGGCCTGAAGTACTTCCTCTTCGGAGGCATGGCCGCGGCGTTCCTTCTCTTCGGATTCAGCCTCATCTACGGGCTCACCGGCTCGATCCGGTTCGATGCGATCGCCGCCGCGCTCGCCGGCGCCGATCACGCGCAACCCGTCTCTCCGCTTCTCCTCATCGCTCTCGTGATGGTGCTGGCCGGTTTCGGCTACAAGGCCGCCGCCGCTCCCTTCCACCTGTGGGCGCCCGATGTTTACGAAGGCGCCCCCTCGCCTGCGGCTGCACTCATCGCCTCCGCGTCAAAACTCGCCGGACTCGCCCTCTTTTTCCGCCTCCTCCACTCCGCGCTCGGACCCGCCGCCCTCCAGTTTGCGCCGCTTTCCGGCTGGGCGCCGGTGCTCATGCTGATCGCCGCCGCCTCGATGCTGCTCGGCAACATCGCCGCACTCGCGCAAACCAACGTCCGCCGCCTCATCGCGTATTCAGCCATCGCGCACGCCGGTGTCCTCCTCCTCGGCGTGCTCCTCGGCGACACCGGTTCCACGGTGTATTACGCCCTCACCTACGGACTCGCCACGGTCGGCATTTTCGGGGTCTTCGCCGTTCTCGATTACAACGGCGCCCGCTGCCAGTCTCTCACCGACCTCGCCGGACTCTGGAAACGCTCCCCTTTCCTCGCCGCCGTCCTTTTCGTCTGCGTGCTCTCGCTCGCGGGTGTGCCGCCGCTGGCGGGTTTCTTCGGCAAATTCTATCTCTTCGCCGCCGCCCTCCGCCCCGCCGGACTCGCCTCGCCCACCGGTTGGCTCGCCTTCCTCGCTATCGCGATGAGCGCCGTCGCCCTCTACTACTACTTGACCATCCTCAAACAGGCCCTCGTCGCCTCCTCCGACACCACCGCTCCCACATCCAGCCTGCTGCGGACGCCTCTTCCCGCCACTCTTGCTCTCACTCTCGCCACCGCCCTTCTGATCTTCCTTGGTCTGTTCCCGTCGTTCCTGCTGAGAGTGATTGTCCCATAGACATCACATTGCGGGAAATGCTGCGAATTTGTGAAACGGCCTCCCCTGATTGACAGGTAATACTTTTCCCGGAATTTTCTCACCATGCCACTGACGACAAAAAGGCAGGTCACCATCCCCCGGAAACTGCGGGAACAGTATGGCATGGGGCCGCGCACCGAGGTGGTATTCGAGGCGGAGGAAGGCAGGGTGCTGACCCGCCCCGCTGCGAGCGAACGCATCCGGCGTTTGCGCACCGCGCTCCGCCGCAGTCGGGGCAGCGCGACTGCCGGGCTGAACACGGCAGCCGTCATGCGACAAACCCGCGGAGACGACTGATCATCATGGTTCTTGTCCGGAAAAACTGCTGTGCAGCCAGTCAGGGCAGGCGGAAATAATCTCTTTTGATTGCCCGCCCCGCCCGGCGCACGCCAACGTTCTCCCCGTGCGCATCGCTGTCATCGCCGACACTCACGATCACTATCCGCCCAGACTCCCCGGCCTCCTCGCCGGGGCGGACGAGATCTGGCATCTCGGCGATGTCTGCGATCCGTCACTCCTGACCGAATTCGAGCAACTCGGCCCGCCGCTCCGCGTCATCCTCGGCAACAACGACGGCTGGCCCGCCTGGCCGCTCACCCTGGATCTCGAACGCGAGGGAGTGCGATTTCATCTCGTCCATATCCCGCCTCGCCGCGCACCCGCCGGCATCCATGCCCTCCTGCACGGCCATACCCATGTCCCGCGCGACGAAACCGACGCCGCCGGCATCCGCTGGCTCAACCCCGGCTGCATCAGCCGCCCTCGCGCCGGGATCAAGAGCTTCGCATGGCTCGAAGTGGCCAAAGGCCAAATCATCAACTGGCAACTCGTCCGGGTCTAACCCCGCCCGGCGCTCTTTTTCTCCCCGCTCCCCGTCTTCACGCAAACGCACAACAAACTTCCTTGCCTCCCGCTTAAAAATACCATTTCTGGTCCGCTAACCGTTTTCGGACCATTCATCCATAGATCGACACACCCACACACCTCACTTCGTAATCCGCCCTTCCGCTCCCGGTTTTTCATCATGCTCCCGCGCACATTCCTGACCCACCTCATTCCCGCACGCGTCGCCGAGGCCACTCGCCGGCTCCAGGCCCGGATCTGGCAGCCATTGCCGGACGAAGCCGCCGGCATCGCCGTCACCACCACGCCCGTCTTCCGCGATTTTCGTGAAGCCGCCAGCCTGAAAGCCTCCGAATTCAAGCCCGTCCCCGCCGGCACCTGGAACTGGGGACCGAAGTACGCCCAGCGCTGGTTCAAGGTCACTCTCCCCGCTGCCCCGAAAGGCGACAAGCGCACCCGCTACCTCGTCTGGAACGACCAGGCCGAGGCCACCGCCTACGTCGACGGCGTGCCGTACTCCGGCCTCGACATCGCCCATCCGTACACGCCGCTCCCCGTCGGCACCCGCGAATTTCTCGTCGAATCCGTCTGCATCCGCTCCGGCATCTGGCTCTCCGGCGAAGCCGCCCCGCTTGACCAGGAAGGCAGTCGCTACACCGCGCCCGGTCTCGCCGTCCGCGACGACGAAGTCTGGAACGCTTACCACGACCTCACCGTCCTTCTCGACCTCCTCGAATGCGAGCACCGTGATTTCCAGCCCGTCATCGGCCAGGCCAAACGCTTCACCGATCCCGTCCGTTTCACCACGCCCGCCTTCCGCGCCAGTCCGCTCTTCCGCCGCCTCTGCACGCGTCTCGACGAAGCGGTCGATATCCTCGACCGCGACGGCGTCGCCGCCTTCGGCAAGGCGCTGAAAAAAATCTACGCCGACTTCCCCGCCGAGCCCGGCGCGATGAAAGCCGTGCTCACCGGCCACGCGCACATCGACCTCGTGTGGCTCTGGCCCGAACGCGTCGGCGAACGCAAGGCCGTCCATTCCTGGTCCACCCAGACGCGCCTGCTGAAGGAGTATCCGGAATTCCGTTTCGGCTACTCGCAGCCCGCCAGCTACGACGCCGTCAAGCGCATCTCTCCCGCCCTCCACGCCAAGGTCAAATCCCTCATCAAGGCCGGCCGCTGGGACGCCACCGGCGCCAGCTACGTCGAGTGCGACACCCAGATGCCCTGCGGCGAGGCCCTCCTGCGCAGCCTCCGCCTTGGCCAGCAAGGTTTCACCGACCTGCGCGGCAACCCGGCAAAAGTTTTCTGGCTGCCCGACGTTTTCGGATACAGCGGCTGCATGCCGCAACTCCTCCGCGGCCTCGGTGTCGAGGGATTTTTCACCTCCAAGCTCTCCTGGAGCACCGTGAACCGTTTTCCGCACACCAGCTTCCGCTGGCGCGGTCCCGACGGTGCGGAAATCACCTCCCACATCGTCCTCCTCCACGACTACAACGAGGCCGTTAACCTGAAAAACATCCGCGAGGACGCCTACCACCACCAGCAGGCCGGCGTGCACAACGAATTCCTGCAACCCACCGGCTACGGCGACGGCGGCGGCGGCCCCACCGAGGCCATGCTCGAACGCGCCCGCCGCGTGAACAACCTCGCCGGCGTCCCGCAAACGCAGTGGGGCAACATCGAGCCCTTCTTCGAACGCCTCCACGCCATCCGCGAACAACTCCCCGCCGTCACCGGTGAACTCATTCTCGAACTCCATCGCGGTGTCTTCACCACGCACAGCAGCCTCAAGTCCGCCTTCCGCGGCATCGAACGCGCCCTGCAAATCCAGGAAGCCGCCCACGTCGTCACCGGCGCCGGTCCGATCGACGACCACGCCTGGCGCCGCGCCACGTTCTCGCATTTTCACGACTACATCCCCGGCAGTTCGATCTGGGAAGTGTATCACGAGGCGATTCCCGAACTCGAAAAACTCTCCGTCGAGGCCCTCGCCGCTGCCACCCGGACGCTCTCCGGCAACGGCAAGGCCAAAGCTGTCTCCGCAAAAAAATCCGCCGGAACCGCGAGCGCCGCCGCCGGCGTGTTCAATCCCCTGCCCGTCGCCCGCACTTACATCGACGGCGACCGCGCTTACGAACTCGCCCCGCTCTCCGGAGCGCCGCTGGCCGAACTCTCTCCCCGCGCGCTCCCCGCGCCGAAGGCCACCGCCACCTCGCTCGCCAGCGACCGCGTGGCGGCCTCGTTCGACAAGGCCGGCCGCGTCGTGAAACTCTCCGTGGACGGGCGCGATGTCGCCCTGGCCACCCTGCCCGGCATCGATTCGCAACTCGCCGCCTACCCGGATCACCCCGCCGCGTTCGACGCCTGGGATGTGGACCGCACCACGCTCGTCACCGGCCAGGAGGCCAAGCCCGTCGGCAAGCCCGAAGTCAGGGTCACCGGCCTCACCGCCGCGGTTTCCTTCAACTGCACCGTCGCCAGCAAGAGCGCCGTCCGTATCACGTATTCCGTGACGGCCGGCGAACCCGTCCTCCGCGTCGCCTACGACATCGACTGGCAGGATCCGCTCATGTGGCTCAAGGCCATCTTCGCCACCCGCTACCGCGGACGCGAGGCACGCTACGGCGCGCCCTTCGGCAGCGCCCTGCGCGGCCAGTGGCCCGGCTACCCGCGCGAGGAAGCCAACTGGGAACTCCCCGGCAGCCGCTGGATGGCGCTCATGGACGACGCGCAGAACGAGGGACTCGCGCTCGTCACCGAATCGAAATACGGCTTCACCGTTCACGACGGCATCGTCGGCGTCAGCCTCCTGCGCAGCGCGCTCGTCACCGAAGCCGACCACCACCCGAAGATCCGCGAAACGAAGCGCCCTCACCATTCCGATCTCGGCAAGCAGCACGTCGAACTCGCGCTCGGTCTTTTCTCGGCCAGCGCTCCCGCCGCCGACCAGCCGGCGGTCCTCGCCGACACGCTCTACACGCCCGCCGTCCCGTATGCGGGTGCGGCGGTCAGCGCCGGTCTTCTCGGCGTCGAGGGCGCGCCCTCGCTCGCCCCGTCCTGGGCCGAACCGGTCGAGGGCGGCTGGGTGCTGCGCCTGCACGAAACGCTCGGCCGCCACGGCACCGCCCGCGTGCGCCTCGCCGACGGCTGGAAAGCCGAACCGGTGGCGCTCGACGGCGCCAGCCTCGGCCAGCCGCAAACCGGCGGCATCGACCTCCCCTTCACCCAGTACAAGGTGCTCTCGGTCAAGATCAGCCGGTAAACCGATCCATTTTGTCGCAGAGGACACCGGGCTCCCTGTCCGGGCCCGGTGCCCCGGATCGTCTTGATGAGTGGCAACGCCGCGCCGACACCGCCGGCGCATTTTTACCATCGGTTCGAATTTCTGACGGCGGCTGCGCACGTGCACATTGATGAGATTGGCCTCCATGTCCCTGGGAGCCTTCTCACGCATGAATAACCGTGCAGGCCAGCAGATCGAGCCGGATCCGCAATGTTCGAGGAAAGGCGTCCTAATTGCCCGAGCTGGCGCGCCGCCGCATGCCGGCGCCACGCGCATCACCGCGAAGCGTGACGCAGCCGCCAGGCTTGTGGAGATTCGCCCGCCTGCCCGCTGAGCCAGCGGGTGAAATCGACCGGCTACGAAAAGCCGGGACGGTGACTCGGTTCTTTCACGGGCTGGTCGGTGACCGACAGCATCACGCAAGGTCACTCCGCAGAAAAAGCTTTTCGGCCAAAGAGGTAACTCATGGGCAAAACCAAGGATAAACTCTCCGATAAAAGGCGGACTCACATATGATATAAATCCATTCTGCTCCTTTGCTTCCTTGCGAAGGCCGGCCGGAGCTCCAGAAAGAGAGGAACGCGCATTCCGCGTATGGCACAGTTTTCGCTAAACGTTTCCCGCCACACCAAAACCCATGTTGCACCTGATTCGTGAACCTGTTCCCGAACCCGATCCGCTGCTGCCGGAAATCCCGGTGCGCATCGACCGGCTGAAACTCGCCAAACGCCTCTGGCGCGGCGTGGCCGACGACGGCGCCGAATTCGGCTGCGAACTTCCCTCCCCGCTCCGCGACGGCGACACGATTTTCCAGACCAGCTCCGGCCGCTACGTCATCCGGCAAGAACCCGAACCCGTTCTCGAAATCGCTCTCGACATCGCCCCCTCCGCCGCCGCCGGCATCGGCTGGGCGATCGGCAACCTGCACAGGGAGCTCTCCGCCGAAGCCAGCCGCCTGCTCACGCCCGACGACACCGGCACCCGCCAGTTGCTCGACCGCATCAGCGTCCCGTTCCGGGAAACCACCGCCATATTCCGCCCCGGCCGCTTCGTCCGCGGCCCCGGTCCTGCCCGGGAACTCGGCCCGAGTCACCAGCACTGATGCCGGCCCGCGCCCACACTCACCCCGCGCCGGACAGCCCGCCCGGAACGTCCGCCACGCAGCCGCCTCCGGCCGCCTGGCTCGCCGGCCTGCTCCAAGCCACCGACTCCTTCTACCCGACCGGCTCCTACGCCCATTCGTTCGGCCTCGAGGGGCTCGTCCAGGAACACGTGGTTCACAACCGCGAAACCCTCCGCGAGTTCCTCCTCCATTCCGTCCTGCCCACGCTCCGCCAGGCCGAACTCCCGCTCGCCGCGCATGCATGGCGCGCGCTCGACCCGGCCGCGCCCGACTGGTCGCGGATCGGCGAACTCTGCGAACTCTCGTCCGCGCTCAAAACCGCCCGCGAAGCCCGCACCGCCTCGGAAAACATCGGGCAACAACGCGCCGAACTCGCCGCCCTGCTGCACGGCGACACCCGCCCGCTCGCCCGCGAATACCTCGACCATGCCGCCCGCAACGGATGGCCACACACGCCCGCCGTCGCCGCCGCCCTCGAAGCCCGCATCCTCGGCGCGCCTCCCGATGCGGCGCTCTCCACCCTGTTTTATTCGACGATCGCCGGCCTGCTCGCCGCCGCGATGAAACTCCTGCGCATCGGCCAGAACGGCTGCCAGACGCTCCTCGCCGAAATGCTCGGGCACACCGCCGCCACCGTCGCCGTTGCGCTCGCCGTCCCTCTCGACGGCATCGGCTGGTTCAATCCCTGGCTCGACATCGCCGCCGCCCGGCACGAAACCGCCGACGCCCGGCTCTTCATCTCATGACCGCCTGACGTCATGCCTTCCTCATCCGCATCCGTATCCATGATTCCACGACACAACCTCCCTGCTCCACCTTCCTCCCGCCCTCCGCGCATCGGCATCGGCGGTCCCGTCGGCTCCGGCAAGACCATGCTCTGCCTCAAGCTCTGCCAGCGGCTGCGCGAGCGTTATTCGATGGCTGTCGTCACCAACGACATCTACACGCTCGAGGACGCGCAGTTTCTCCAGCGCCAGGCCGCGCTTCCCGCCGAACGTATCGCCGGAGTGGAGACAGGAGGCTGTCCGCACACCGCCATCCGCGACGACACCACGATGAACGAGCAGGCCATCCGCGCGCTGGAAGCGAAATTCCCCGACCTGCAACTCGTACTCGTCGAAAGCGGCGGCGACAATCTCTCGGCCACGTTTTCTCCCGAACTCGTGGACGCGTTCATCTACGTGATCGACGTCGCCGAGGGCGACAAGATCCCGCGCAAGGGCGGCCCGGCCATCCGCCACAGCGACCTGCTCATCATCAACAAGATCGACCTCGCCCCGCTCGTCGGCGCCGACCTCGACGTGATGGCACGCGACGCCGCCGCCCAGCGCGGCCCCCGCCCCGTCGTCTTCTGCGACCTGAAACGCGAGCACAACATCGAGGCCGTCATCACGTGGATCGAGCGCGAGGTGCTTTTTGCATCCCGCCCTGCGCACCGCCCATGATCAGCGGCCATCTCGATCTTCGCGCCGAACTTTCCCCCGTCACCGGTCGCACCGTGCTCGCGCGCCAGTCGTTTCGCGCGCCTTTTCACCTGGGCAAACCTTACCACGATACCGCCACCGGCACGCTCATTGCGCAGATCGTCAACCCCACCGCCGGCATTCTTGCGGGCGACGAACTCCGTTCGGACATCTCGGTCGGCCCCGGCGCGTCCCTCCTCGTCACCACGCCCGCCGCCACCCGCATTTTCACCACGCCCGCCCGCCCGGCCGACAACGACAGGGCCGGCGCCTCGCCGCCCCCTCGCGTTGCCGAGTGCCGGCAACGCTTCGCCGTCGAGTCCGGGGGCTGGCTCGAATTCATGCCGGAGCCGCTCGTCCCGCACCAGCACAGCCGTTATCGGCAGTTCACCGAAGTCGATATCTCCGCCCATGCCGCCGGTCTGCTTTTTGGAGATTTCCTCATGCCCGGCCGGATCGCCCGCGGCGAGGCGTGGGCATGGGATACCCTCCTGCTCGACCTGACCATCCGCGTCGGCAACCGCCTCGTGCTCCGCGAGCGGCTCGACCAGACAGGCGCCGAACTGCGCCACCTCGCCACGCTCGCCGGTGGCGGAGAGGGCGTTTGCCTCGGCAATCTCGTCCTCGCCGCCCCGATCCTTGCTTCCGGCGGGGCTTCCCCTGACACCGATGACGCCTGGACCACCGCCCTCCGCCAGCTCCACGGCCACGACGGCGTATGGGCGGGGCTCAGCCGCCTGCGCCTCCCCGGTTGCTGGAGCCTCAAGCTCGTGGCGCCCGACGGCCAGCGCCTCCGGTCCACGCTGCGCGAAATCCGCCGTATCCTCTCCGCCGTGCTCCCGCACACCGCCGCCGACCTGCGCAAGTTGTGAGCAGCAGGCCCGTGGCATGGGCATCCTGCCCATGATTCCGTAGTGGCACCAAGAGCCGGGGAAAGTACTGAAAAGGGTCGGACGGGGTGGAAAGAAAAGGGTCGGTAAGCGAGGCCGCGGGAGGCCTGCGGGAGGCTCGCAGCCGGCTGGCGACGAGGCCGCGGCTCATGTCGTCGGAATGTAGATATCCGGGATGACCTGCTGGACGTGGATGCAGGCGGCGAGGTACTGGTGGGTGTTGTCATTGCCCATGATGCCGCTCCGGAGGAGGATGGTGTGCTGCCCGGCCGTGAAACGGCGGAGGGAGGGGGAAAATTCGAGGAGCGCCGGCG
The DNA here is from genome assembly GCA_000242935.3 of Opitutaceae bacterium TAV5. NCBI lineage: Bacteria > Pseudomonadati > Verrucomicrobiota > Opitutia > Opitutales > Opitutaceae > Opitutaceae bacterium TAV5. The sequence continues at coordinate 5,156,308 of CP007053.1, read as the reverse complement.
CTCCGTCCCATTGGAGGTGCCTGTTTTCGCCCGTGCCGCCGTCGATATGGAGCCAGAGATCCATGTCCACGTTGCCGGAGCCGTCCGAACCGGCGACCCTGGCGCTGGCATAGAGATAACAGATGCCGTCAGCGGGAAGGGTGAAGACGAGCCGGGCGATCTCGGAGTTGTAGTTCTGACCGTTGTAGGGAGAGACAAGCAGCGTGTCGGTGAAACAGGAGACGGGGGCAAACGCCCCTGCGACGGCGATGGCGGCCGAGCGGGCGGCTGTCGTCTGGCCTGCGCTGGTCGAGACCGTGACGGCGATCTTGTGGCTGCCGGCCGTCAGGGCCGTCGCCGACAGCTCCCGGACGTAGTCCTGGGGAAAGGGAAGGCTGGCGGGAAACGTGTCCTGAATGACGGGGCTGGCAGGGCCGTCCGTGCCGTTGGGGTTGATCTGGATCAGGGAGACAGTGACCTGGGCGAGGTTGGCCGTCTGCGAGTGGACCGTCAGGGAAAACGTGAAGGGAGCGCCGGCCGTGGCGTTGGCTGGCACGCCGGCAAAGGCAATGGTCGGGAGCGGCGGGAGCGGGGGTAGCGCCGCGAAAGCGAAGGGGATGGGCGCGGCGTCCTCGGCCGGGAGCATGTCGGAGGGCGTCAGCGGCAGGAGCTTGAAGGCGCGGGTGGTGCCGGGGAGAAAGACGGCGTGGGTGAGCGCCTCAAGATCGGAGCCGGGGATGAGCCAGGCTTCGGCGCCGGAGGCGTGGGCGGCGGGCTTGGTGCCGAGCCGGCCGCGCAGGAGAGTGAGCGTGCGGCGCAGGGGATTTTGCGCGTCGATGGCGATGGCGCCGATGCTCATGATCTCGTCGTCAATGACGAGGAGGAGGGTGTTGTTGGCCTGCTCGGCGTCGGGTTGGCTCTGGAAATCGTCGTCGGCGAGGTCGAGGTTTTGCGCGTCGAAGAGGAGGGTGGCCTGAGTGGCGGCGGAGGTGAGGGCGCCGGAGGCCAGGGCGGAGGCGGCCCAGTTGTCGGAGTCGGCGAGCGTGCTCCATGCGTCGGAATTGACGGTGGGGGCGTGGAGGATGCGGGTGGCGATGACCTCGTCGCCGGTGAGCGCGGCATTGTCCGGGTTGCGGGCGAGGGGGCGGCGGATGAGGAAGGCGATCGTCGCGGGAGCGGTGGGGGAAAAATCGGTGCGGGGCAGCTCGATGATCCTCGCGGCGGTCACGGGGTCAGGGATTTTTTGCGCGAAGACGGGAGGCGGCGCGGGAGGCGGGATCGGCGGAAGTGCGCCGAAGAAGCCGTGCTCGGCTTCGAGGGTCAGCGAGGTCTTGCCGCCGGGGGTGTCGGTGCGGGAGGTGATGCGGCAGTATTTTTCGAAGAGGCCGAGCGGGGGATAGGTGAAGTCGGCGTTGTGTCCGGGGAGGGCCTGGGCGCCGGAGGTGAGGATGGCGCGGGCGGGCGGGAGTTCGATGGTCCAGGTGGCGCTGGCCGAGGTGGCCGTGGCGGCGGCGCGGGCGGCATATTGCTCGGCCATGACGAGGTCGGTGATGGCCGGCATGTCGAGGGTGGCGGCGATCTCGCCTCCGTCGCGGGCGGCGATCGCGGAGGTGTCGCGGGCGGTGACGGTGGACTCGACGAGCTTTGCGGCGCGGTCGCGGCAGGTGACAGTGACGGTGTTGACGGCTTGCGCGGCCGGAGTGAGGGAGAGGCGGGGCTTGTCGGTGAGGTCGTAGAGGGTGATGGAGGCGCGGGGCGCAACCTTCACGGCGTCGTGAGGGTAGCGGCCGGGGGTGATGGTCGACCCGCGGATGGTCAGGTATCCGTCATAATAGGACAGAAGTTTTTTCATCGTATCGGTGACGGGCTCGGCGCGCAGGAGCTGCGGGGAGTGGTGGCCGATGTCCGCCATGACGGCCGCCGAGAGCGCCTCCCACTGCGCCGGGGTAAAATGCTCCGGGGGGATGCCGGCGCCGTAGATTTTGTTGGTCAGCAGTTCGAGGATGGCGGCGGGGAGGGACTCGCCGCGGGGGTTCCACGTCGTCGGGAAATTGCCGACCTCGGGCTGCGGGGAGCGGCGGACGAGGATGCGGGTGTTGGGGACGTTGGTGCAGTTGCGGCCGAAGTACCAGTTTTCCATGCAGCAGAGCACCTGGCCGCGGTAGGCGGGGTGCTCGTAGCCGAGGGCGGCCCATTTTGCGAGGACGGTGTTGTCCGCGGGCTGGTCGGCGCGGCCCCAGTAGAGGCGGAACTGCGAATTTATCGCGTCCTGTCTGAGGGCGATGGTGGCGCGCCAGTACGGGGAATCGGGGTTGCCGGCCGTGTGGGCGGCGCCGTCGTCGCGGCGCAGGCCGTGCTCGTCGGGGACGCCGGAGGCCGGCCAGACGATGGCCTTGTTGATCTCGATGGCGTGGATCGAGTCGATGACGCCGAGCCCGGCGATGCCGGCGACATTGGCCCGGTATTTTTTACCGTACTTGATGCTCACGCCGTGCTTTTTCTTTTTGATGGTCGTGCCGGTCAGGCCCGGCTTGCCGGTGGCGTCGATCGTGTCGGGGACGATCCAGGTGAGCGGTCTCCAGTCGAGGCCGGTCCACCAGGGGACGGGGACGCCTTTCTGGTTGGAGGAGGAGTCGGTCGCGTCCTGGTTGTAGAGGGAGGGATCGTCTGCCGCGATGTCGGCGGCGCCGTTGGCCATGCTCATGCGGAAACCTCCGGTTTCAGTCTGGAGTCTGGAGTTTCGGGTTTGGAGTTTTCTGAACCCTGAACCGGAAACCCTGAACCCTGAACCGGAGGCGGCGGAGCCGCCTCCATGATACGGGCGGCGAAGAGGACGCGCCGGAGAAAGGTCTCGTGCTCGGCGTCGTGGACGATGACGCCGGCGCCGTCGGCGGCGTGGGCGCACTGGCCGTCGCCGGTGCAGAGGGCGAGGTGGTGGGCGGTGAGGCCGGTCTGGATCGCAAGGAGGTCGCCGGGGATGAGCCGGCCGAGCGGGGGGACCATCACGAGGGCGAGGCCGGGGGCGGTGGCCTCCATGAGCCAGCGGAGGAGGTCGGGCCGGGCGGAGTGGTGGCCGTGGGCGAGGCTGTAGCCGGCGGGCAGGGACTGATCGGCGGTGGCGCCGCACTCGGCGAGCACGGCATGGATGAAGTGGACGCAGTCGACGCCGCCTTGCGGGCCGGGGACGGCGGTGTGGGCGCGGAAGGGGGTGCCTGTCCAGCGTGCCACGGCGGCCCGGAGGGCGGGCCGGCGCTCGGGGGTGAAGTAAGGTCTCCAGGGGGGAAGGATGTCGCGCATGGCGGTGTGTGTTGTGCGGGTGGATACGCGGTCAGCCTTTTTTTCCGATCGCATCGCTGGTGTTGTAGCTGGGGAGGGAGAGGTTGTCGGGGCCGATGTGGGGATGGCCGCCGAAGTTGATGTAGTTGCCCCGCGCCTTGCAGGCGTCGGGGGTGCCGTCGCAGGCGGCCATGAGGGTGACGGGGCGGCCGGTGAGGGCGAGGGGGGCCGGGAGGGCGCGGAGGGGCGAGCGGAGGGTGATCTGGCGGGCGTTGACGCTGCCGGCGACGGCGACGATCTGCCGCACCTGCCAGTCGCCGACGGGCAGGCCGGCCTCCGGGGCGAGGGAGAGGATGAGATGGCCGCGGGCGAGCGCGCCGGTCAGCCAGACGGTGTTGGCGGGGGCGTCCGGGGTGACGGTGAGGACGGCGGCGCCGGCGCTGGCCACGGCGATGACGCCGGTGACGCGCCAGGCGGCGGCGAGGAGAGTGCAGCCGGTATCACAAAAGCGGTGATTGCACACGCCGGAGAAGACGAAGCGGGGGATCTTGTTCTCCAGGCGACCGGCGAGGGCGCGGCTGGTGGCGGTGAGGGTGCGGCCTTCGGCGGAGACTTCGGCGATGTCGCCGGTGTGGAGGGCTTCGCGGGCCTGGGTGGTGGCGACGGGAGCGGTGGCGCTGGCTCCGGGGTCGGGGCGGCAGGCATGGATTTCGATCTGGAGGGGGGCCTCCAGTTCGCCGGAGGCGAGCAGGGAGAGCGGGTTTTGCGGGAGGTTGGCCGAGAGGGTGAGCTTGAGGGCCGGGTCGGAGAGGTCCGCCGTGCGGGTGATGGTGTCGTGCTCGATGAGGGACCGGGTGTCGCCGAGCCAGGTGGCGCCCTCGAAGGTGATGTCGGTCTCCCAGTCGGTATAGCGCCAGACGGGGAGCTGGTTTTGCGCGAGGCCGGGGATGCGGAGAGTGAAGGTGTAGAGGTGGGCGCGGACGGGTTCCGCGGCGGCCAGGGCGGAGGCTTCGCCGGGGGCCTCGGTGAGGGCGATCTTCGCCTCCGCCATTTCCTGCGAGACAAACGTGATCTCCAGTGATGTAGTGGTGAACCGGTGACGACGCGGGGGCCGGTCGGGGAATTGCGGGGAGAGGGCGAGGAAGGATTGCGCGGTGGAGGCGCGGGCGTGGTGGAAGTCGAGCAGGGCGGAGATCTCCTCCCGCGAGCCGAGGGTGAGGGTATGGACAAGGGTCTGGCGCGGGGGGGCCTCGGTGAGATCGGTGGCGGGGAGGCGACCGCGCCCGATGGTCTTTTTTTCAATGGTGTCGATGGTGGCGGTCTCGACGGCGTACGCCCAGTTGGCTTCGAGGATGGCGGGCCAGTTGTCGGGGATGGCCTGGCGGGCGGGGAGCCGGATGGCGTAGCGGGCGGGCGACTCCTCCAGGAGGGTGAGCGAGACACTGGAGCCATCGGCGGTGATGCCCCGGAATTTGGGTCGCGCCTTGAGTTTGCCGACGAGGAGAGGCGCGAGCGTGGCCGTGGCCGGCACGAGCGCCGGGTTGGCGTCGAGCTGCGCGGTGGCCACGACAGAGGGCGGCGCGCCGTCGGCGGGGATCACGAGCGTCCAGGCGGCGTCGAACAGGCGGGCGGCGAGGTAGTCATCGCGCAGGAGCCGGTCGCAGGGCACGGGCAGGGCGACGAGGGCGTCGGCGAGGTTTTGGGCAAACACGTCTTCCCAGTTGTCGAGGTCGGCGGTCTCGATGTCCCAGGCGAGAGTCAGCGTGTGCCGGGCAAGGGTGTGCTCCGGGCGCCGGCTCTCGCCCGCATCGAGCCGGGTGAGGATGCCGGTCTGCACCTCGCGGGTGAGCTTCGGGCGTGTCGCCCAGTTGGGCTCGTCGAGGATGATGAGGAGGGCGGAGCCCTGGTGGTTGATCGGGTGAATCATGGGATCGGATCGGCAATAAAATCAGGTGCGGAGGCCGAGGGTGGTTCTGCCGCCCTTGACGACGCGGAGGATGTGGGCGTCGCCGTCGGCATTTTTCCGGACGACTTCCGCTTCCTCTTCGCTGCTCACGAGGATGATGGTGAGGCTGGTTTCGCGGGCGCCCTGCGGGGAAGCCGCGAAGGCGCTGCCGGCGGCCTGCGAGCCGCCCGCGGCGGGAGATTGCGCCAGCGGAGCCGGGATGGCGTTGACGCCGGCGGCGAGATCGAGCGCGCCGGTGTTGACCGCATCCATGAAACCGACGCCGTATTTCCCCACGGCGGCGGCGCGCATGACGTATTCCTGATCCGACACGCGGATGAGGTTGCTGTCGCTGGTGCCGGTGCCGGCGCCTCGGATCAGGCCGCCGGTGGCGAAGCTGCCGGCGATGGCGGCCGACATCGCCATGATGGCGACCATCGACGCGGCGAAGGCGGCGAGTCCCCACGGCCCCATCTGCGCGACACATTGCGCGCCGGCATTGGCGGTGTTGAGGGCGAGTTCACCCGTCTTCTCCGCCTTGCGCTTCTGGCCGAGGACGGTCTCCAGGGTGAAACGGGCGATCTCGCCGGCGATCCACTGCGCGAACATTTCGGCGATCGCGCTGATGACACCGTTGAGGATGGAACCGCCGATGTTGCGCAACGCCTGCCCCCAGGTCTGCGTGCCCGTAATGAGGCCCTGAATACCTTGCGAGATGCCGGAGATGGCCGAGCCGAAGGCGCTTTGCAGGCCGGCCGCCACGATGTCGCCCTCGGTGCCGATCTGCTGGATTTGCGAGAGCAGGCCGCCTTCCAGGCCCTCGCCGATGCTGCGGAAGTGCTGGCCGTCGGTGCCGGCGTCCATGCCGGCGACGGACCTGCGCAGGGTGGTGATCTTCGGCTGGGCGGGCTTCGTGGCGAGCGAAGGGTTGTCGATCTCGTGCTGCGCGGCGTCGATTTCCGCCTGGATGCGGGCGCGATCCAGCGGGTTGGCGGCGAGCGCGAGTTCCTCTTTTTTGAGCCGGACGACCTCGGCAAGCGTGGTCTGCTGACGGGTGAGCAGTTTGGCATATTCCTCCGCCTTTTGGGCCGGTGAAATATCCTCGCGGAGCGCGATCAGCTCGCGCTCGCGGGTGATCTGGTCGAGGATGTTTTGCTGGAGCTGCTGCCGGGCGGCGAGGTCTTTTGCGGTGGCGGCCTTGGCATCGGTATCGAGCTGTTTGGTGATCCGGGCGCGGTCGGCCTCGGCCTTGGCGATCTGGGTCTGGAGGTCGAGCTGCTGCGCGAGGTGGCGGTTGACGGCCTCCCGGCTGTCGGGGTCGGGCGCGGGGAGCGTGGCGAGTTTGCCCTTGAGCGCGTCGATCTGCATCCCGAGGGCGGCGTATTGGCCCTGCGGTGACAGCTTCTGGAAGTCGAGATCGGCGGCGAGGTCCCTGAGTTCGGAGAGCTTGGCGACGAGGGCGTCGATGCGGGCCTTCTCGGCGTCGGCGGCGGCCGCGGAGTCGTTGCGGGAAATGGTCTCCTGGATGCGCTCCGCATCGGTGAGCCTGTCGACGATGGCCTGGCGCAGCTGCACCTCCCTGCGGAGGGTGCCGTACGTGGATGCCTCCACTTCGGACATATACAGGCGGCCTTTCGTGGTGCCGCCCTCTACGAAGGTGGAGGAGAACTGAGCCCGGAACTCCTTCAGCTTTGCCTCCGCCTCGGCGAGTCCCTTTTGCGCGTCGGGGAGCAGGGTCCTGGCTCCGGCCTTGTCGCGGAGTTGGGCGACTTTGGCGTAGAAGGTGGCCGTAGCGATGGAGATCTTGTCGAGGGCGTCCTGGTGGCGCTGCGCAGCCGCCTCCACCGAATTGACGTAGAGATCGGCGGCGGTCTTGCCGATGGCGTAGACGCCGAAGAGGACGGCGAGCGGACCGGCAGCGGTGATGGCGGCGGTGGCGAAGCCGTTCAGGGACTGGGTGGCGCCTTTGGCGAGGGTAGCCATCGCGCCGAAAGAGCCGCGTGTCTGGAGCAGGCGAGTGTTGAGGGCGTGGATCTCGGAGAAGGAGCGGCCGGAGAGGGAGACGGCGAGGGTGCGGACGGGGTTGATGGCAGCCATCGCCGTCTCGCCGAGTTTGTTGATGATGGCGGGGACGGCGACGAGACCGACGGCGGCGACGCCGACGCCGCCGAGGTTTTGCGAGAGGGCGGCGGCCGCCTCCGCGCCCGTCTTGAGGGCCGGGGCGAGCAGGGAGGCGAACGGGGTGGCGGCGGTGCGGACGGACTCGCGGACGGCGTTGACGGAGCGGCCGAGCTCGATGAGGGAGTCGCCGGTCTGGCCCGCCGTCTGGCCGGAAGCGGCAAGCTGGGCGTCAAACTGGGTCGCCTGCTGGCCGAGCTGGCGCAGGGCGCCGAGGAGAGCGCCGCCGGTAAGGAGCGCGCCCCATTTGCGGATGGCCACGTCGCCGTTGCTGATGGAGGTTTTGAAGCGGTCTGCGGCGAGGGCGTTGCGCGAGAACAGGCCAGCGAGCGGGCCGAGGCGCTGCTGGAGGCCGGAGAGGGCGTTGGCGGTGCGGTCCGCGCCGGCAGTATCGGCGTTGACCTTGACGTTAATTTCGAGATTGTTCCCGCTCATGAAATCCTTTTTGGCAGGGCTGGTGCTGGTGTTGCTGGTCTCCGGATTTTTTGTCGCATTCGCGGTTTATCCGGAGTTCCGGAGCGTGGTGATCGGCGTGACTGTCGGGTTGTTCGCGCTGGCATGGGGTATCGGGGCGCATTTGCAGAACAGGTATCACAACGAGCGTTGCCGCCGGGAGGGACGCAGCCCCTGGGCCTTGTGATGGCTGATTACCGGCGGGCGCGGCGCATGTCGGCCGCACGCTTTTCGGAGACGGCGGCCGCTTGCCTGATAATCAGGTCGAGGTCGAAGAGGGTGCAGCGGTCGAGGTAGTCGGCGCCGTATCCCCATTCGACGAGGCGGGTGTAGGCGAGTCCCCAGGATTCTTCGGACTCTCGAAGGGCGGCCTCCAGTTCGGCGGCCTGATCGCGCCGGGCGTGGCAACGGTCACGGTGGAGCCGGGCGTGAAGGAAGCCGGAATCGCGAACAGGTCCTTGAGCATGCTGCCGATTCCGGCCAATGATTTTTTTAGCTCGTCCCCCGTGTTGAGCCGGAGGGCGATGTGGATGATCTCCAGTTGGTCGGCGAGATCGAGGTCGTCGATCTGTTCGGGGGTGAGGCCGGTGCTGGCGGTGATGAGTCTTTCGACGAGGTCGAAGGCGCTCATGAGGATCGCGGGCAACCCGGCGGGATTGGCCAGCAGGACCTCCAGCGAGGCGGGGTTGTTGATGCAGTGATACGCAAGTGCGAGCAGGAACTCGCGGGCGGGCTTGGCCTGCATGCGGCGGACGTCGACGGAGGTAATGTCTCCCAGCGGGAGAGAGAGAGGGTGGCGCCGGGTGCGCTGTTTGAGTGTTTCGGACACGGGAGGAAAAATTAAGGGTTAAGAATTAATAATTAAGAATTGGATACAGGCGGCGGAGAAAGGGGGAGGGCGATTCACAGGCGTGCCGATAGCGCGCCCTCCCCCGCATGAACGACTAGCGCTTCGGCAAAGGGGGAGCCCACTCCTCCAGGGAGGCGATCCGGGCGGTGAGCACCTCGACCTCGTTGCGCAGGGCGCGGGCGTAGGCTTCGAGATCCTCGCGGGTCATGGTCATTATGCGATCGGGCGGTGATTCGGCGCTCATGGGTTGGGTGATCAGGCGAGGGCGGCGGTGGAGAGAGACTGGTAGAAGGCGATCCAGTCGGCGTCCGTGGCGAGGGGATCGGCGAGGAGTTGCCGCCAGCGCACCCAGGCGGGGGAGCCGGAGGCGTAGTAGGGGATGGTGCGCAGGCCGGCGCGCTTGAGAATGGTGTAGAGGCGTTGCGCCTGCTCGATCACGGGGAGGCCGGGCGCGGCCTCGGGGATGAGCGGCACAAGGCTGTTGATGCCGGCGATGCTTTTGCCGACCAGCGCTTCGCGGGCGATCATGGCCCTGGCGATTGCCTCGGCCATGATCTGGTCGGGGATGGTCGCGGCAATGGCTTTCTCCAGCACCTTGGCCGGGATGGGCGGGGGCGGAGGCTTGACGATGGCGTCGATGTGGCGGAAGGGGTCGAGCTTCCTGTCGATGTCATCGAAGATGGAGGTCTCCTTTCCGGCCGGTGCAGGTGCGTCGGCGACGGCGACAAGGGACACGGGCGCGGGATGATCGTCCAGGAGGGCGTCGGTGGCGATGTAGCCTCCGATGCCGGCTGCGGCCAGGGCGGCGGTGGCGAGGGCGGTGGTGGTCTTGCTCATGGTGGGCGGGTGCGGGTCTGTGGTGGAGGGGGCGGCGGGTGAGCGCCGCCCCCCGGTGGCGGTGCAGGTGCAGGGCGGCGGTTATTCGCCCGAGAGTTTGCCGGCGGCGCGGAGTTTGACCAGGCGGGCCTCCTGCGCGGGAGTCGTCTTGAGCTTGTTGACCGCGAGGGCTTCGACGCGGGCGAGCCGGACTCCCTCCGCTTCCTTGCCGGCGGCGGCGAGGTCGATCAGCTTTTGGTCAAACCATGCGTTGTAGCCGGTAGTGATGAGACCTTTGGCGAGACAGCGCGTGTAGTAGTCCGTCACCAGTTCGGGCTGGCCGAGTTCGGCGGCGCGTCCGACGACGGCAGTGGCGAAGCTTACGCCGGATGAGCCGGGGAGAGCCGCGATTTCGGCGGCGGTGGCATAGCGACGGATGTAGTTGTGCGCGTGCGAGGAGACGGCCAGCAATTTGGCCGCGAGCGCCCTGTCTTCCGGGTTTTGCTGCCACGCGATTTTGGCGGCAGTGGCGTCCTTGTTTTTCTGGCCCAGATGATACCAGATGACGAAGCCGCCGAGGTTGGGGCGCTCGGCGATGAGGGCGTCGATTTGCGGGATGGCGGCTTCGACGGTGGCGGCATTGGCGGCGTCCCAGGCGTCGATCGCGGCCTGGCGGGCAAGCCGGTCGGCGCGGGTCTTGGTCGGCAGCCTGTTCACTTCGACACGTGAGGCCTGGAGGTCGGCAATGGATTGCGCGAAGTCCGAAAGCTCGGCGGCGATGGCGAGGCTCGCGCCAAAGACGAGAGCCGGGATGATGATCATGATTTTTTTCATGGTATTTATGTGGTGTTGGTTTGGATACCCGGATTGCCCGCCGGGAGACGGGAAAGTCAGGAGATGATGGCGTCGTCGCCGGGGGTGTTGTCGCGGGGCGTGCCCGTGTCAGCCGGCGGTGGCGTGGCAGAGAGGATTTCGTTGGCTGTCTCCACGACGATCAGGGCGCAGACTACGTCCACGGCATGATCGAGGCGGCCCTCCGGCGAGCCGCCCATCCAGTTATCGAGGGTGCGTCGCAGCACCCGGTTTTCGGCGCGGATGCGCTCGATCTCCGGGCATCGGGCGAGGGTCTTCAGGGCATCGCGCAGGCTGGCGCAGGTGAGCATGGTGTCGGGTGTCATCGCGGGCGATTACGGGGTGGGCATGACGGTGCGCCAGGACGGCTCGACCATGCGCCAGACGGAGCGTCCGCCGGCATCGCGCTCGTGATCGGTGGGCGTGAAGCGCAGGTACTCCACGACGAGCGCGGCGTTGTCCGGGCGGATGACGCTGTCGACCGGGACGGCGATCATGACGGAGGCGATGCGCGAGTTGCTGTTTGTCCGCATGGTCCAGATGGACTGCGTGGCGCTCTGCTTCCGGAGCCGGCGCGGGTCGGTGTATTGGCTATCCACGAACCAGACGGAGGGCACGGGGCCAACCTGTCCGGTGACGACGGTGCGGCCGGGGTCCGGGCTGTGATAGTAGAGATACAGGTCCGTAAACGGCGTGTGTTCGCCGAAATTCGAGATGGTGATCTTGAACTCGAAATCCGTGTAAGCATCGCCGGGCGCGGTGTTGAGCTGGATCGTGCAGACCATGAAGGCCGGCTGCGGGGTGCGGGCATCGACGTAGCCCTTGCTGGCCGCATGGATGGAATTGGTCGGCGCGGTGGCCGGCAACAGGATATGCCCCTCCGTGGACCGCTTGACGAGGTTGCCCGTCGTGGCGCTTGTCGAGATGATGAGCATCGCCTGGCTCCCGACAAGATTTACCGTGTAGGCGCGCTCACTGCCGGAGCCCGTCACCTTGTCGAGCTTGCCGGCGAGGGCGGGCGTGAGGTTGGCGCCGGCGAAGTTGGGCGGCCAGACGACGACGCCGGCGTCGTTGACCATGACGGCGGTCGTTTGCGCGGCGGGGACCGCCTGGGCCAGGGCAGAGGACGGAAGCCAGAAGACAGAGGCCAGAAGCCAGAAGGCAGAGTGTTTCAGTAGTGTTTTTCTCATGACGTGGCTGGCTTATGCTTCGGGTTGCGCTTCCGTGACGGGCGCAGCGGCGGCGATGGCGGGGGCGTCATCGGTGCCGGCTCCGACGACGGGGATGAGTTTGCCGTCGGCGCGGCGGACGTGGACGGCGCGGAGGCCGCCGGGGCCGGTGAGGGCGTAGGTGCCTCCGGCCGGGGCGACGATGTCGGTGATGAGCTGGTCGACCTGGTCTTTGGTGTAGTAGCCGGCTCCGGGGCCGGGGTTGCTGCCGCCGGAGCCTGGGTTAGAGGGGCCGGTGGCACTCCCGGAGTTTTGACTTGGAAGGGCGGGCCTCCGTTGACGCTGGCGTGGAGCGTGGGGCCGGCAGCGAGGATCGCGTCGGCCTGCTCCAGGGTGAGCGTGGCGGTGTAGGCGCCGGTGGCCGGGGTGGGCGTCCACGCATCGAGCGTGACGAGCGGCTCGGCCGCGCCGGGCTTGTAGAGCCGCAGCTCGACGGCCGCCACGCCGTAGATGACAATCGTGCCGGAGGCCGCGCCGAGCGCGGGCGCGGTGCCGGGCGGCACGGGCTGGAGAGTATCGGGTGAGATTTGCATGGTGTTTTTCCGGCCTCTGGTTTCCGGCCTCTGGTCCTCCGGTCAGTCCCTGTAATAAACGAGGCCCTGGTCGTGGGTGATGGTGACGAGGATCTTGAGCTCGCTGAGGGAGTCGCGGGAGATGGTGGGCGGGCCGGAGAGGGACAGTTCGCAGGAGAAATCCTGATGATCCATGACGAGGGGCTGTTGCTCGTTGCCGTCCCAGATCAGGAAGCGCGCATAGCCGCTGTAGGAGCCCCGCGTGAGCGGCTTGACCGCTTTCAGACCGAGGGGGTGATCGGCGCCGGTGATGGCGGGGGCGGTGACGGTGGGCGCGATCTCGGCGACCGGCAGGGCAGCGGCGTTGATGAAGCGCACGAGGCCGAGCTTGGGGTCCACGATGAAGTCGACGCCTTCGACCAGGTCGGGGAAGGTCAGCGCCTCGATCTCGCGGATTTGCCGGGTGACGCCGCCGGTGGTGCGGGTGACGGGATACCAGAGGTTGTGAATGGCCGGCGCCTGGACGCTGAAGACGAGCGGATCGACCTCGGTGGCAGGGAGCGCAAGCTGGGTGAAGGGATCGGTGTCCTCGCCGAGGAGGGCGAAGCGGATCTTGCGGGCGTCGGAAAACTCGTTCGTGGCGAGATCGTAGCCGTGCTTCATGATGCCGGGGATGTTGCGGGCGAGGAAGGACCGGCCCCGGTAGGATTTTATCACTTCGGTCTTGGCGACTTCGGCCTTGAACTCGGCGCCGTTGAAGCAGCCCATGTCGAGGTAGCCTCGGGCGAGCGCCTGGGCGCGGGTGGTGGCTCCGGCGGAAAACAGGAGCTGGACGGTGCCGACGAGGTCGGCAGTCGTGTGATGGAGCGTTTCAGGATTGAGCGGCATGGCAGTGTGTGTGTTGGCGGTTGGCGTGAATCCCGACGTATCGGGAAATTTGTTACGGAGCGGGATCGGGAGCCGCGGGGCTCCGGGAGAGCGTGATCTCGGTGGAGGTGTTGACGTGGTAGACGACGAGCATGTCGTCGGGGACCAGTTCGTAGGGCACTTTCGGGTCGAGGGTGATCTCGTGGAGGCCGGGGCGGCGGGGCTGGCCGGCGGGTTGAAATCCGTTGGGCGCCCGGTGCAGGACGGGGAGCAGTTCCGCCACGACATCGAGGGCGGCGAGGCCGGTTTTGTTCATGCCGCCGTTTTCCACGACTTCGACGACGATCCGGGGGCGGATGCGGATGGTGGTGTCGATGGAGGCGGTGAGGGGCTCGGCGTCCGGGGTGAGCACGATCACGGCGAGGCCGAGTTTCCCCACCGCCTGTTTGACCATCGAGACGATGTTGCCTCTGGATTCGCAGATCGCGGTGATGCCCTTGCCGGCGAGGAGCGGGATGGCGTCGATGAGGCCGGCGGCGTGGGTGGTGAGTTGCGAAGTTTTTGCATGGTCAGAGGAGCGAGGTCTTGTCGCGGGTGAAGTTGAGGGGGGTGTGGCTGACGAGGATCGCGCCGGCGCCGGCGGGCATTTTTTCCGGGCCGGCCACGGGCGGGGCCTCCACGGAGATGCGGCAGGCGGCCACGTCGCGCATGGCCGTCATGGCCTGGTTGTATTCGTTGACGCGGCCGTCGCTGAGGAGGCCGACCTCGGGGAAGCGGGTGAGGAGCCGGTGACGGGCGATGACCATCGCGTCGCCGACGAGTTGCTCGGGCAGCGTGCCGGCGGGGCCGAGGGTGTTGCGCGAACAGCCCGCGATGTAGCCGCGGACGGTCTGCACGACGTTGGCGAGGGTGCCGGGCACGGGATCGCCGGCGCCGTCTTCCAGGGCCACGGTGCGCACGCTGTCGATTTCCGTGCCGGTGAGCACGGTGCGCAGATCGTCTTCGGTGATTGTTCTCCAGGACATGTGGTTGACGGGGGATGGGCCTCATGGGGCGGAAGGCCCCATGAGGCCAATGAGGTTTAGCCCTGGGCGGGCGCGGGCTGCTCGATCTTGAGGAGCTGGGCGGCGAGGGTGTTGGTGATCTTCACGTCGTGCGACCAGTCGAGCTTGGCGACCTCGACGCGACCGTCGTCGCGGGCGTAGGTGCCGGGCTTCATCCACCGTCCGCGCAGACGGAAGGTTTTCATGAAGGACGGATCATGGCGCGTGGGGTGTGAACTGGCCGCGAAGACGATCAGCGATTCGTCCAGGAGGAAGTCCACGTCGGCGGGTTTGCCCTCGGGGGCTTCATCGGCCACCATCATCGAGAGCTTGATCTCGGGCTTGGCGATGAAGAGCGAGAGGAGGTCGTCGATGGTGGGGTTGACGGCTTCCTTCTTGCTGCCGGCGCCGAGGAAGCGGCCCTTGACGCTCTTGTGGTTCTTGAGGCGGCGGAAGAAGGTCGGACCGAAGAGCATGCGGACGCCGAGGAGCGAGCCGTAGCGGGCGGCCTTGATGACCTGGATGATGCGCTCGTCGATCTGGTCGATCACGTCGGCATCGGCCGCGAAATCGAGGTTGGCGAGGCCGGGCGTGAGGAGTTGCAGGGCGGTGTCGATGGTCTCCTTCTCATGGGAGAGGGAGCCGACGGCGGCGCCGAGATCGGCGGCCTCGCGGAGGCTGTTCTCCATCGTGTTCTCGTCGTCGGTCTCGATGATGTCGACCGGCACGTCGAGGGCGTGAGGCGAGCAGTTGTATTGGGCGTCGGTGGCTTCCCAGCCGATTTCGACGGCGCGACCGTTGATGGCGCGGCGGGTGTTGGGAACGCGGAAGCGGCGCTTGTCGTCATACACCTTGTAGTAGGCGATGGGTTTGGCGACCTCGACGGTCGGGGCGAGGAAGTCGGCGACAGGGGCGGCGGCGGATTGCGCGGCGCCCTGGGCGTATTCCTGGATCGTGCTCTTGGAGACGATGGTAGAGAGGCGTGAAGGCATTTTGATGAAGAGTTAAAAATCAGGTTGTGAATGGATAATTGGATACGGCAGGAGGACGGGCTCCGGATCAGGCGGCCACGGTCTGGAGGAGGCCGGTGAGGTGGGGGCGGAGGAGGATGATCTGGCCGTCGACGCCGGTTTCCTCGGCGATGCCGATGCGGACGTAGGTGCCGGCCGCGGCGGGCAGGACCTTGACGCCACCGGCGCCGTCGGAGACGAGGACGTCGCCGGGATTGGCGGCGCCGGTGAGCCAGAGGCGGTGGTTGCGCTGGGGATCGAGCGGGTTGACGTCCACGATGCCGCCTGCGTTGTCGACGGCTTCGTTGGTATAGAAGGCCGGGATGTCGGTGAGGGCGGCGAGGGGAGAAACGGCGGGATTGCCGGCGTTGTTGACGAGCTTGACGAGCCGGGTGCGGGCGATGGCCGCGGTGGCGACGAACGGCAGGGGGCCGTATTTGGTGTTGGATTGGTCAGGATTCATGACGGTCTGGAATTTGAAGTTTGTAGTTGGCAGTTTGTAGTTGGGAACCGGTTACGTTTTCCGGTTCAGGTGACGGATTTGGAGGCTTGCTCCCAGGCGGTGGACCAGTGGAGGGACGGGTTGGAGGCCTGAAGCTCGTGAGCCTTGGCGCGGATACGCTCGGCCTTGGCGGTGTCCTCGCGCTGGGCGGCGTTGAAGGCGGCCTGGCCGGGGAGCTGGCTCTGCGTCTTGATCGAGGGCTCCTTGGCCGCGAGTTCACCGTAGGCGGCTTGCAGGTCCGCGGCCACGGCGAGCTTTGTGTTCCAGGCGCCGCGCTCGGCGACGGTGATGAGGCCGTCGGCGATGGCGCGGGTGAGGATCGTGTTGATGTGGGCGGCGCGTTCGGCGGCCGTGGCGGCTTTGGCGGTCTCGACGGCGCTGTTGACGGCAGCGAGATCGGCAGCGGCCTTGGCCCTGTCGGCCTCGCCCGCGGTGTTGGCGTCGGAAAGCTCCTTCGCCTTGCCCGCGGCGGAGCCGAGGGCGGTGTTGAGTTGCTCGTCGGTGGCGTCCGCGGCCGTGGTGAGGCCGAGGGCGTTGAGAAGAGCGATCACGAGTTCTTTTTTCATGGTGTCGGTGTGGGCGGAATTGCCCGAAGAGGTTTTTTCTGCCGATCCGTCGGCGACGTTGACGGCGGGGGCATCGGCGATGTTGGGGTTGGGGACGAGACCGAGGGAGAGGAGTTTGACGGGGGTGATGGTGCCGTCGTCGTTTTGCCGATACGCCCAGCCGGGGGAGACGAAGAGTTTTTTCGCCTCCGTCTTCGGGTCGTAGCCGGCGTTCCAGGCGACTTTGCCGAACAGGGCCTCCTCGCGGGCGTCGAGTTCGAGGATGCGGCCGTAGCGGGTGGTGTCGTCGTGGCCGGGGGTCTGGGCAAGCGAGGGGCTGTCGGGGTGGCCTTTGTAGATCGGGATGGAGGCCGCTTCCTCGCCCCGGCGGGCGCGGGCGGTGTCGTGCGCGGCCTGCATGAGGACGGCGGCCTCGATGTCGAGGACTTGCAGGCCGGCCTTGTTGGGGTGGCGACCGTAACCGGCAAGGGGGATGAAGCCGTCGGCGGAATTGGTGGCGAGGGCGAGGCAGGCGGGAGAGGTGGAGAGGGCGTCGGTGGTTTTCATGAGCGGCGGGATCAGGCGGCGGCGATGCGGGCGAAATACGCCGTGACGGTGCGGCCGGCGGATTCCTGGAGTTTCGCGTTGGAGGGGAGGGCGTCGGGGTCCGCCCGGCGGGTGATGGTTTTGACGAGCTTGTAGTAGATCGTGAGGCGCCTGGCGTTTTCCGCGGCCGGCGTGGAGGTGGCCATGCGGCGGCCGGTGCGAGCAGCCGCGCCCTTGAAGGCGGTGTTTCCCCATTTGGCGAGATAGACGCCGCGTTTGGCGACGAGCACGAAGAGACCGGGGATCGCGCCGGAGCGGGGATTGATGCCGGCGGCTTCGGGACGCTGGGGGATGGCGTATTTTTTGGTCGGATGCGTGAACGTGCCGCCCTCGGCGATGGCGCGGATCGCCGGATGCGAGATGGTGACGGTGGCGCTGTCGTTGGTGACGGCGGCGAGGGCGGTGGCCGTGGCGATCTGCCGCCAGAGGTGCTGCCGGGGCCAGCCCTTTTTGTTGGGCGTGGTCCGCTCGCGCTCCAGAAAGTGGAGGCGGGTGTCCTTCTCCAGTTGCTTGCCGAGCTGGGCCATGAGGGGCCGGCGGTCGGAGAGCTTCCGCGCAACCTGGCGGAGGCGGGGGGAGGCGGTGTCGGCGACGTTGACGGTGGCGAGGATCATGACGTATGCGGGGTTGTGCCGGGCGGCGTGTACGTGACCTTGCCGCCCTCGAAAACGGCGGCGGGAAACATGTCTTTCAGCAGGTCGCGCTCGGTGTCGGAAATGTTGCGCAGGGACATTTCCACCTCGCGGGCGCGGGCGGCGGTTTGCGGTTTTACGGTGACGTCCGGAGCGATGACGCCTTCGGCGACGGCCTCGTCGCGGTCGATGTCGATCAGCTCCATGCCCGAGCCATAATCGAAGGGCGTCCAGGGATTCCCGAACCGGGAAATCCTGGTCCAGACGCGATCGTCCTTGCGGGCGATCATGCGGCCGGAGCGGGAGAGTTTGCCGCCGGCCGCGACAAACCGGGCTTTCCAGTCGCGGGGGTTTTCCGCGTCGCGACCACGGATGAGTTCCTGGCACGGGAACCGGTCGAGGATGGCGGGGTCCTGGCCGGCCGACCAGCGCGCCTGGGAGAAAGCGTCCTCGACCTGCATGTCGTGGATGAGACCGAGGCGGTTGAGGCTGGTGGTGTCGGTGAGCCGGCCGGAGTCGCCGGGATCGGCGCCAAGCTCGATGCGCATGTCGGCGATGAAGCCGGCGCGGCCGAGCCAGATTTTTTCCGGGTCCATTTCGAGGAGGTCGATCAGCTTCGATTTCATCGAGCCGAGGGTTTTCGCCTGGAAAACCTTGGCGGAAAAAAAGGAGCGGTCGCGGATCGCCAGCGGGAGACCGGCGATCTCGGCGCTGTCGAGATCGGTGGGCGCGATCGCCTTGCCTGAGAGGCGGGCGACGGCCGCGGCGTTGGGGCCGGCAACGGCGGAGGCGGAGGGATCAGGCATAATGCCTCCTCTCGGTCGGTCGCCGGGAAGCGCCTTGCGTGCGCCTTGCGGCCCCGATTTCCGGGGTCGGGCACGAAAGACGGGCGTCGAGGGGGGCCGGGGAAACCGGCCTTTTACGGGCGGTTTTCATCGGGCGCGGGTTTCGGGGGTTTTTCCGGCCGCTTTCAGGCCGGCGCGGGCGGCGGCCTCGGCGGCGTCGGCGAGGGTGTTGGCCGCGGCATCGCTGCGCAGGGTCTGCGAGGCGAGCGCGGGGAAGTCGCGGAGGAGGCCGGCGAGTTCGTCGGCGAGGGCCTCCGGGGTTTTTGCAGCATCGAGCGCGGCGATGCGGGCGGCGAGCGGGGCGAGATCCTGCGCGTTGGCGCGGGCCAGGGCGGCGAGGTCCGCACGCTCCGCGGAGTTCCAGGCGGCGGACGGAGCGGGAGCGGCCGCCGGCGCGCCAGGAGTCGCGGGTCTGAGGAGTTCCTCGCCGGAGGCCGGCGCCGGCAGGCCGAATTTTTCCCGGAAGTGCGCCACGGACACGCCCACGCCGTGGTTGACGCCCGTGGTGATGACGCTGAGTTCGCGGGTGGTGTCGGTGTCGGCCTCGGCGATCAGCCGGAAGTGCGCTTTGGGAGTGACGCCGGCGCCGTGGATGAGTTCCAGGGCTTTTTTCGAGAGTGCCTCGGCCTGCGCGGTGACAAACTTGATGTCGCCGCCGAGCAGGGCGTCGCCGCCGGCCTTTTGCGGATTGGAGCCGTTGGCGCCGCCCTCCTGCGACATGGTGGCGAGGTCGCCGCCGAGCCAGAGGGAGACGATGGCGCGATCCATGCGGTCCACCAGCGCGGGGTGCGGGCCTTCGCCGCCGGCCGCGGAGGCGTTTATCTCGACGCTGCTCTCGTTGTTGGTGACGATGGCGCAGTTGTTGCCGAGGCCGCCGACGGCGCGGGCAAAGGCGTGCCAGTCGGGGGAGTTGGGCTGCGCATTGGTTTTGCCGACGGTCCAGGGGATGCCGAATTTCTCGCACTTGAGCGCCCAGTCGGCGAGGGGGGTGACCTTGAAGGTGTAGGCGATGGCCGTGGCCTCGTGCAGGGGGCTCTCCTCGCTGGCGCACACATGCCAGCCGCGGGGATCGAGATCCTCGCCCTCCCTGGCGCCGGGCTCGCGGAGCAGGCGCAGGCGGCCGCTCTCCGTCTCGAAATACCACAAGGGCACGGCGACGAGTTCCGCCGTGTAGCGGCCGCCCGGAGACACCCGCCAGAGGATCTCGTGGGTGGCGTACTGGAACCCGATCGCCCCCATGACCTGGCGGATGTAGGTGTCCACGCCGCCGGTCATGTCACGGCAGCGCATGTCGGTGGCGCGCAGGTTGCCCCAGAAGTATTCGAGATCGGCGCGCTGGGTGGTGGCTTCGGGGCTGTCGTCGTCGGTGATGATCTCCCAGTTGAGGGCGGAGACGGCGCGCTTGCGCTTGGCGACGGCGGTGCGCACGCGGTCGTCGCGGCGCTCGATCTTGTCCCAGAGCAGGGCGGCCTCGCGGGGCTGGCCCCAAAAAAACTCGTCGAGGATGTGGGCCAGCGTGAGGGGGTTGAGCTGCCGGACCGGCTGGAGGCGGTAGCGGCGGTAGGACTCGAAGAGATCGGCGGAAATGGAATGGCTGGTATTCATAGCGGGTATCCTCCCTCGTATCCGACGCGCACGGACACGGCTTGCGCGACGGCGGGCGCGGCGATGGCGCCGGTGAGGCCGTGGCGGGCGAGGCGGTTGGAATCGAAGCTGTCGGCGTGGCAGCCATCGGAGGCGACGGATGCCTCGTAGCGGCCCTTCGTTTTCCTGACCAGGCGGTGATCGTCGAAGAGCCAGCGGCAGGCGGCGAGCGCGATGCGGCCGTCGTCCAGGTCGTTGACGTATCCGTCGCTCGTATACTGCTTCATCGTAAACGTCTGGCCCTGGTGGACGAGGGTTTCGCTGCCGATGACGAGTTCGACCTGGATGAGATGGCGCAGGGCGGCTTGAAGCATGAGCGCCCAATAGCGTTCACTCGTGGCGTCGATACAGAGGCAGCGGGGGGCGCGGCCGAGGCGGGCGCTGACGGCCTTGACGACTTGCTCGATGCGGGCGTTGGCGATGGCCGGGTCTTTGGTTTTCCAACGCCAGACGAGGCGGCAGGGGATCGCGCCGGCATCGTGCTGGGCGACGGTGAGGGAGCTTGGATTGCTCTTCTCGCCTTCGGTCGTGCCGAGGTCGAGGCCGAGCGCGGTGGGCAGACCAGGGCGGAGATTTTCCAGCCAGTCGGCGGGCGGCTCTTCGCCGTCGTCCACGGCGATGCAGGAGGGCGACAGTGCGTGCGACTGGGCGCGCTCCAACGCAAGACGTGAGCAAGCGGCCGTGCCGCTGGCCGAGAAGGTGAGGCCCATGTTGCGGTCCCAGGACTCGCGGTCGAGCGAGAGGCGGCGGTCCTCCTCGGCAGACAGGACGGCGCCGGTCTTGGGGTGGTAGAGCTTCGCGCCGGCCGCGATGCCGTCGTGAACGTCGACGCGGTGGATCGTAAGGCCGGCCGTCGACTCATACCAATGCCCGGCGGGGTTGACATCGAAGGTCATGCCCGGCGGGGGCAAGAGGAGTTCGTGAGAGAAATGGTTGTCGTCGATCGGCGGGGTCGTCGCCAGAAGGCACGTAAACGAGGGGTCGGACGACATGATGTAGATCATGGCATCCCAGACGCCGCGGAAGTCGGCGATGAGGCCGCACTCGTCGATCATGACCGAGCCGGTAAAACCGCGGGCGGTGGCGGGGTTGGGCGCGATGACCTGCGTGCGCGAATACACCGTGTTGTCGTGCCAGAGCTTGACGACCATGCGGCGCGACTCGAAGGCATCGACAAAGTCGTCGTCGGTGCCGTCGGCGAGCACGTCGCGGCCGTGGGCGTCCTCGGCAACGATGGGGTTTTTCTGCTGCGCCTGGACGTGCCGGAGAATCTCGCGGAAGAGGTGGGCTTCTTTCTCGATGACTTCGCGGCCGACCAGGAGAGACGCGCTGGCGAAGGTGATGAGGCGGCCGGCGTGGGCGGCCATTTCGCGCAGGGCGCGGAGGGCGAGCGTGGTGGTCTTGCCGCTCTGCCGGCGCCAGAGCATGAGAAACATGCGCAGGAGCGTCTCCCGGATGATCTCGCGTGAGTAGTCGCGCAGGCGGAAGAGTGGTTTTGCCGGGGGGACGATCATCGGGGGGTCACATGGAGTCGATCGTTGCGACGATGGACTCCATCATGCGCTGGCGGCTCTCGGCGTTGCCGGTTTTGGCGTTGAGGGCTTTTTGCAGGGCGGCGATTTGCTCCCGGATTTTGTTCTTCGCGGCGGTACGTTTCTCCTGGAGATCGGCGATCTGCTCGTCGCGGAGCTTGAGATCGGCGGCGAGTTTCTCCGCCTGCTGGGCGAGGGCCTTGCGTTCGTTCTCGCTGCGGGCGAGGCCGGCGAGGGTCTTGACGACCTGCAAAAACTGGCCGGGCTTCTCGATCAGCGCGGCCTTGAGCATGCCGACATCGAAGGTCTCCAGGACTTCGGTGAGCATGTCGGCCGCCTGCAACTGCGCGGCCTCGGTGATCGACGCGCCGCCGGCTGCGGCCTCGCGGGCGAGTTGCCGGGCCGCCGCGGCACGCTCGCGGATCGCGGCGGCCGTGGACCGCCGCGCCTGCCAGCGGACAAAGTAGCCCTGGCGAAAATCCGTGATGTTCTGGTCGGAGACCGGGAGCGAGCGGGCGTCGTGAGCGTACTCCTCGATCCAGTTCGCCAGAGCCCGGCCGGAGTCGCCGGCGTCCATCCGCTCGCAGAATTTTTCCAGGAGCTTCAGGTCGCCGCCGAGGGCGCGGTAGATTTTTGATTGGTGGATGGCCACGAGGGGAGGGTGTCAGGCAGACTCGAAGGTGGCCTTGCCGTCGCTGGTGACGCGGTAGCGTTCGGGCTTGTAGAGATCGCCGGGGATGCGCTGCGCCTGCCCGTGGTTGACGAGGGCGGTGAGCGCGACGATGGTCTCGGCCTTCGTGAGGCTTTCGTCGTTCGCCCGGAGGGCGTCATAGAGCTGCGTCTCGGTCAGGGTGCCGGGATGCTGGGCGCAGAGGAGGCGGAGGATTTCCCAGCGGAGTTCGCGTTGTGTGCCGTTCATGGTGTATTCGGATTGTGGTTACGGTGGAGGAAAAAGGGGTCAGGTGATCCGGCGGTTGATCTGATCGACCAGGGCGGCGGTGGCCTTGCTTTCGGCGCTGAGGGCGCGCAACAGGTCGAAGATTTGCCGCATGTCCTCCCGTTGCTCGGCGCGGTTCTTGTCGATGGCCGCCATGATTTCCGATCGCTGCACGAGCAGCTTCTGCTCGAACTCCCGGCGCATTTCGTCCTGTTTGGCGAAGAGCGCCCGGATGGCGTTCTTGCTCGCGGGCGTACTGGACAGGGAGACTTCCACCGGCTGCTCCAGCTCCGTCCTGGGCGGCTTGCGGAAATGGCTCCAGATCCACAGCCCGGCGAGAGCGAATACAATCGCAGCCCAGAACCAGTCTGAGAGGAAGTTGGCGGGAGGAGTCGGGAGGTTGGTGGGCATGTGTGATGACGAGCGGTGCGGAAATTTGCTCCCCGGCCGGAGGAGAGGACGGACCCGGCCGGGGAGGTTTGTCGTGGCGTTTATCGATGCAGAAGCCCGGCAACGGCCGGGAGGGATGATCCGCGCCCGCCCCTGTTTTCACCCCGATGAATACCCCTGGTCGCTGATCGGAGCGGGCGCGGAAAAGTGTGTGTGCGAAGTGCGGTCACGAGAGGAGGGCGTAGATGAGCCAGCCCAGCCAGGTGCCGGCGGCGGCAAGGGTGGCGGCGACAAGGACCACCCGGAAGGTGACTGATGCGGCGAGGCGCTCCTCCCCGGAGCTTCCGACCGGCCGGAGGAGCGCCCAGCCCACGACCATGACGGCGAGGAGTGTAACGATCCACGGATACAGGGGGGAGACAGCGGCGATCATGGTGAGGAGGCCGGACGGCCCATGCGCAGCCAGGAGAACATGACGATCGCCTTTTCCATCGCCTCGCGGGAGGCAAGGAAGGTGCCGTCGGTGCGGGCGATGACGCCGTGATCCGGAGCGAGGGTCGGCCGCCAGTCGGCGCCGTAGCGGGCGATGGCGAGGTTGTAGCGTTCGCGCCAACGGGGCGTGACGACGAAACCGGCGGGGTCGATGGCGAGCACTCCGCTGTTTTGGTTGTCGCCATCATAGGAGGCGCGGGCGGGAGTGACCGGCGTGGGCGTGATCGTGCTGGTGCAGGCTGGCTGGCCGAGCACAAGCACGATGGCAGCGAGGAGGGGGATGAGGCGTTTCATTCGCTGTTGGCTTTCTGGATTTTTTCGAGGTCGCCGCTGGCAACGATCTTGCCGGCGTTGTCCTTGATTTCCTGATCGGTGCGGGCCTCCGCGTTGGCCTGCATCTTCGCCGAGTTTTTCAGGCGGAGTTTTTCGAGCAGCCAGTCGAAGGCGCTTTTGACTGCCGCGGCGACGTTGCTGATGGCGGTGGTGGCGCTCATGGGCGGAGGGTGGCGTGGTGCAGGGCGATGCCGTCGGCGATGCCCGTGGTGAGAGCCTCCACGAGGGCGCGGACGTTTTCATCGAGCGGGATGAGGACGGGGTTGCCCGTCTTCGTCGTGTAAAGCTCCCAGGCGTCGAGGATGACGGAGACCAGGAGCGCGGCATCGCCGTCATCCAGATCGGGGGCGATGATGGCGAGCGTGCCGGCGAGGGATTCCTCGGTGGGCAGGCCGGAGAAGAGCGCCGACATGCTGTCGGTGACGGCCGTCACGTTCTCCGCGTAGTCGGGGGAGCGATCGAGCACGGTTTTTATTGCGTACTTGGCGGCAAGCCGGGTGGCGTGGTTGATCGTGTCCCAGTCGGCCTGCGTCTCCGAGGTCACGTTGCCGGCGCCGTCCGTTGCGATAACGGTGCGACATCCGGAGAGCAGGCCCGTCAGCAGAGCCGGCAGGACAAAAGCGAGGAGGATGAGATTGCTCCCTTGGCCGCCCAGAGGGCGCCCGCCGCGGTCGGCCCTGCGGGCCATCGCCTCCGGCGATGCCATCTCCGCGCTGTCGCGCTCCGTGGCGGGCGGCATCCCGATCGTGTGGTGTTCGGGATCGGCCTGGCTGGCGGCCTGCACGGCTGCCGCGGACTTGGCGCGCTGGCGGGCGACGATCGTCCAGGCGACGCCGAGGAGCGTGACGAGCGCGCCGGCCCCGGTGGCAATCTCCTCCGACGAGGCGACACCCGCGCTGGTGAGGGCGGTGCCGCCGTAGGTGAGGACTTGCCGGAGCAAGTTAAGGATGAGGTCTTTGTTCATGTGCGGGCGGTGTGGATACAGACAACGTGGATACGGACGATGATCAGGGCTTGGGGAGAAGCGCGGGGTGAATGGTGGGGGTGGGGATGAGACCTCCGGTGGCGAAGCCGCCGGGGATGGCTGCCGGTTTGCTGCGCAGGGTGCGCGTGTCGATGCCGTCGCGCTGGGCGCGGCGGTAGAAGCAATCGCGGGATATGCCGTGCCGGACGCACAGCACGTCGGGGCTCTCCTGCGAGCCGGCGGCGATCTCGGCGACGATCGCCTGGTAAGACTGCTCGATGGCGGCGCTCGCCCGCTCACGGAGGCTGGGCGCGCCGCCGGAGACCTGGTGAAAGAGCCGGTAATAGATGACGGGCGTGATACCGTGACGGCCGCAAAGCACGGAGACCGGCGCGGTGGAGCCATTCTCGATCTCTGCCGCGATGGCACGGACCTTGACCAGATCGGCCTCGCGGTTGCGGCGCGGCCAGGCAATCCGGGGCTTCGGCGCCGGGGCGGGTCCGGCGTCGGCCACGAGGGCGGCGAGCCGCGCCTCGGCCATCGCGGGATCGGCGGGGGCAGGCCAGGGGTTGCCGTTGCTGTCGCAGTCAGTGCGGGCGGTGGCCGTCCAGACGGAGAGCGGGACAATCAGGCGCACGAGGCCGGCGGGCGTCGCGGCCGACACGGCCACGCGATCGCCGCCGCGGCAGATCGTGAGGCCGCTGACCTCGTGGAGCGCAATCGTGTCCGTCACGCGCCGCGTGCTCATGGGGCGCGCCTCCCGTTGTTGTTCTTGGCTTCGGTGCCGGTCTCGTTCATGAGCCGAGATTAGCCAAAAAAAAGAGACACGCATTCGCGTGTCTCGCATCTCTCGCAACTTTCGCGTAATTATTTTTCAGTGACGCGGAATCAGTAGCTGTGGCGAATGCTGAACTCGACAAACCCGGCATCGACCAAGGTCTGGCAGAGGGCGAGCACTCGCTCACGTTTCACCGAGGGATCGTAGTCACCCTGCACGTCAAAGGTGATGATCCCATCCTGTTCATCCAGCATCCGCGCCCGCACTTTGGCCTTGTCGCCGCCGACGTTCATTTCTCCGCGGGTGTCCACTTCAGCGATGATGATGTAGCTCATGATTTTTCGTTAGCATGTTTTACCAATATACAAACAGCCATTCCCATAATCAGGTGTTGGGCCGATAGAATCCGTCCGGCGTGCGAGTGAAGAGGCCGGCACGGTCGGGCGAGACGTAGCTCCGCAGTCCGTCGCGCAGCGGATGTTTGAGATGTTCGAAAGTGATTCGAGCCGTCGCGGGGTCCTCCCAGAATCGAAAGTTGTAGGCGCTGCCCACGATGTTTTCCATGATGCGCTCGGCTGGCGACCAAGTTGGGCCGAGCGACCCGAGCAGCGACATTGCTGGAGCGATACGCTCCAGCTCGTGGCGATCCACGGTGAACCATTGGCCCGGTTCGATTCCTGCGATTTTGTTGGAGAGTTCGAGGTAGTTCATTTTTCGAGAGATTAAGAGGCCCAACCAAGTGCTAGAGACCAACGGCTTTCAGCCGTGGCTCACCGTGGTGTTGCGCCGGGCGATCTCGTCTTGCAGCCGCCTGATCTGGTCGGCGGCCAGGTTGTCGGAAATGTAAAACCCGCCCTCGACGGGCCGGAAACCCGATGCCTCGCGCATCCGGGCGATGCCGATGCCGGCGCCGCACACTTCGCAGGCCGGCGTGAGGCCGGCGAGGATATGGATGTCCATCATGCACGGCAGGCCGATTTTCAGTGTCGCCCGCTGGCAGAGCCGGAGGGGACATTTCGCCTCCTGTTTCGCCCGCTCCAGCGGCCGGCCGCACAGGTCGATGTGCTGGCGCTGCGTGCCGGGGCGCTCGATGAGGATGACGCGCACGCCGAGCCGGCGAGCGGTGGCGACGAGGCGCGCTTTATCCTGATCGAACAGGTGGGCGATCTCGCGGCGGCCTTTGAAGCAGCCGGGGGTGTCCGGCCGGAGGTATGCCCAGCGGCCGGACATGAGGTGCAGCGCCTGCCCGCCGGAGGTGGCGTGTTCGAGGGCGGCATGGATTTCGTGCTGTTGGAATATGCGGATCATGGTGTATCGGGTATCTGGTTACTTCTCGCTGGTGTCGCGGAGGCGGGCGGCCTCGCTGGCGAGAATGAAAATGCTCTTGGGGCCGCGGCGTTCCCACCTGTCGGCCGGGATGATGCCGGAGTCGATCCAGCCGTAAATGGTGCGCACGTTGAAACCAAGGGCGCGGGCGAGGCGCGCAGGGCGAATCCACTCCGTCGGCACACCCTCCGGGACGACGCGGAAGGTGGCGTTGCCCTGCGCATCGACGCCGGTGCGCTCCACCCGCGAGAACGCGAAGAGGGTCAACTGGGCGGGATCGTCTTTGCGAGAGCGGCGCATGGTCAGCGGGCGGGGTGGCCGGAGGGCAGGCCGGCGAGGGCGAGGGTGGCGCGCACGCGGAGCATTTCCACGGTGGCGGCGAGCCGCTTCTCCACCTCGATCAGGCCGGCGATCCGGTCGACGGAGTGGGTGCAGGAGCAGCGGCCGTGCGCGATGGCGCGGGCGATGAGGTCGTGGTTGTACCGGGTCAGGGTGACGGCGAGGTGATAGTAGACGTGCCGCGCCTCGGCGAGGGTGGCCGTGCGGCAACGGCTGCGCATCTGCTCCGGGGTGATGCCGTAATGCGCCATCACGACGCTGGCAATGGCGCCCAGGGCGGCGGGGACGAGGGCGTCGCCGGCCGCCCCCGACGGGCCGCCGACCCGCACCAGGCCGCTGACGATGTCGCCGACCAGCTTGCCGACGGCATCCTGCACGATGGCCGCGAGGGCGGCGCGCAGCGGCTCGGGGATTTCGGTGGCGGCGCTCATGTCGTTTCGGCGGGGGTGAGGGTTGAGACGGGGGCGATGTCCACGGTCACGGGACTGACGAAGATCGCCAGCCGCGGGGAGGCGCCGCGCAAGAACCAGTCGCCGGCCAGCGCG
Organism: Opitutaceae bacterium TAV5; assembly: GCA_000242935.3. Taxonomy (NCBI): domain Bacteria; kingdom Pseudomonadati; phylum Verrucomicrobiota; class Opitutia; order Opitutales; family Opitutaceae; species Opitutaceae bacterium TAV5. Next base: position 5,128,888 of record CP007053.1, on the reverse strand, counting down.
GTCTTGCCGCGCACGTAGCGGTTAAAGCGCCGGGTGCGCTCGGCGGCGCGGCGGGCGTCGCGCTTGCCATGCTTGCCCGCCCATGTGGTCGCATCCACGGGCGGGAGTTCGCACAGGACAAAGACATGGGGCCACCGCCCGATCGACGGGATGTGTAGCGTGGTTTCGCGGGCGGGCAGGCCGTTGATCGTGACCATCCAGCGCACGCGGGGACGGGTCTTTTTCACCAGGAGTCTCCTTCCGTGAAGTCGGGGTTGGGGCGCGCCGAGAGGGTAAGCGAGAGGCACACGGGACCGAGCGCGATTTCGAAGTGGCCCTTGTCGCTGCCCGATTCGCGCAGGCGGCGTGAGAGGGTGACGGCCAGCGAGGCGATGGCTGTCTCCACCTCGTTCGCGGGGGACACACCATGCAGCAGGTGCGCCAGTGACACGCTGCTCATGACGACGTGGATGTGCCGGCCGGGCGTGGCGGGGTCGTTGTCGGAGGGAGCCATGTCAGCGTCCTCCTTTCTTCGTGTCGGCGCCCACGGCCTCGCGGAGGCGGAAGAAGATGCCGAGGGTTTTTTGGATTTCGACGCGGAAGTCGAGTGCCTTGGCGTCGGGGTTGCGGACGCCGGCGCTGGCCTTGTAGAGGCGCACATCCTGCGCGATGGTGATGAGCCGGCCCTCGTTGGCGACGTGCTCGCTGGCGAGTTCGGCGCAACCCTGGCGGATGCGCGCCTGGAGGGCGGAGCGGAAGTCCGTGTCGGAGGTGCGGGGGAAGTCGATTGCGCAGGCGGCTTCGTAGAGTTGCACGAGCTGCGCCCGCATCTTGTATTCGAGATCTTCGGTGGTGGTGGGCTTTTTCATCGGGTGGTTATTTTTTGGCGGGAGCGGTGGAGATGGAGCCGTCGCGGATGGCGGCGAAGAGGGCGTCGCCGATGGGCGTGCCGTAGCCCCAGTTGCCGGGGGCGCCGAAGGCGCGGTAAACGGTCTGGCCCTCGACGAGGCGCGCCAGCACGCGCAGCAGTTCCGGGGTGTCGTGACCGAGCCCGTCGGCGATTGCCTTGCCGTCCGGGTCTCCGGTGGCGATCTCATATACTGACTGGAGGCGCTCGGCCTCCTGGCGGATAATCTGGGCGAGCTTGAGGTTGTTTTTGCTCATGTGTGTGTGCGGTGGTGTGGCGGGTGTAGTGGCTGGAGTGTTACGCCTTCACGCCGAGCACGTCGGCGGAGAGGTGGCTGAACGACTTGAGGAGGGCGTCGGGAGTGAGGCTGTCCTCGTCGCCGGCGTCGGCGCGGGCGGCATCGACGGCCTGGGTCAGGTGGCGGAGTCCCCAGCGGCTGAGGCGGGGGCACAGGTCGCGGGCGAGGGTGTCGCGTGTCTCGGCGTCAAACTCCGGGCAGGCGCCGGAGAGCCAGGCGGCGATGTCCTCGGGCCGGTTGCCCCGTTTCCACTGCTGGGCGATGGGGAGCAGGGAGCGGCCGGAAAGCTGGTTGACCTCGGTGAGGTTCATGAGGCTATCGGCCAGCTTCGAGTAGCCGAGCGGCCAGGTGGTGAGGATGAAGCGCGTGGGCGTCCACTCGATGAGCGTCTTGATCAGCTTGACGAGCTTGAGGCCGCCCTCGTGGACTTCATCGAGGAGGATCGTCATGGGGGTGAGGTTGAGGCGGGCGACGATGCGCTCGATGGTCTCGTCGAGATCGTCATCGGGCTCGATGCCGATGGCGCGGGCGAGGCCGCGCAGGATGGCCGGCTTGTTGTTGCGCCAGAGTTCGGGGATGAAGAGGTAGGCGGTGTTGTCGTTGGTCTTGACCAGGTGGCGCAGGGAGACGCTCTTGCCGGTGCCGGTGGGGGCGACGAGCCAGCCGATGCGGATGTCGCCGCCGGAGCCTTGCAGGCAGTCATACAGGCGGATCGACTCGGCCAGGATGGGGAGCGGATAGACCTTCTCGCCGCCGGCCGCGCCGTCGATCTCGGCGACGAGATCGCGCAGGGCGACGGTCCACTTGCCCCAGTTGCGGGCCGAGAGGCGGCCCGGCTCGCGGGTGTCGGAGCGGAGCGTGCGCACCCAGACATCGGCGGACCATTTGAGGCGCTTCGCGTAGCGGGCGACGAAGCGGGCGTTGTTCAGCTTCAGGCGAGCCTGGTGCCGCATGACGCGGGCGATCAGGGCTTCGAGTTCGGCAGGGATGCCGGCGGCGGTGTCGGTGGTATTCATCGGGTGTGTATTTTATTTCTGGATATGCCCGGTTTCCGTCGGGCGGCGGTCTGCATCAGGGTGATGCGAAAATGTCTTCGGGGGCGCCGTAGAGGCGGCGGGTGAGCGCCTCGGCGTCGTCAACGCGGCCGGCTGGCGAGGGGGCCGCGGGGGTGTCGCGGGCCACCTGCGTCACCCGCACGGGGGCGCCGGCCGGCGGGGCCGGCGTGACGCGCTCGGCGGCGGCGATGATCGCGGCGGCCTCGGCGGGGGCGGTGCCGCGCTTCGACGGCGCGGCGTGGGCGCCCTCGATGCGGGTGGAGTTGCCGGCGCCGTCGTGGCGTTCGTCCACCTTGCCGCCCGCCGCTCCGCGGAAGAGGGCGCGGGTGCAGCGCCGGTAAAGTTTGCGGTAGTCGTGGCCCTTGCGGTGCTCCGCCCACGCCGACATGACGAAGGACGGGGCGCGCTGGAACAACTCCGCATGGCCGAGAAACTCGCCCGGAGGGATGACCGCGCCGAGTTGCCCCGGCGTCCAGCCGAGGTCGGCGCAGGCGGGGACGTGGTCGAGCAGCCAGCCGCGGGTCTTCACCTTCCGCGCTGCCGTCTCCAGCGAATACACGGCGGCGCGATCGGGGTCCGCCACATCGAAGCGCAGGCGCACGCGGTAGCCGGGGCCGAGATGGGAGAAAAGCTCCGCGTTGCCATACCACCAGACGGCCTCGCCAAAGGTCTTGAAGCGGCATTTCGCCAGCCCGTCGCGCAGGGAAACTTCACTGCATTGCGGCATGAGCAGCCACTCCTCGCGGTCGGAGAGGCGGGCCAGCGGGGCGGCGCGGCCCATGTCGCGCTCCCAGGCTTCGTCGGGCGAGAGGCCGCGGAGGATCTCGCCGTTGGACGGCAGGGCGTTGTAGTCGGCAAAGGCGTCCGCGATGGCGGCGCTCACCTCGCTGATATGGGGCAGGCCCGCCGCACGCGGGTCCACCTTGCCGGCGCGGATGTCGAGCCAGCGTTTGTTGCTCTCCTGAAACTCTCCGCGCAGGCGGCCCAGGTCGATGCCCCTGTATCGGAAATGCCGCGACATGAGCGTTTGCAGCTTGTCGAACATCATCTCGATGCGCTTGCCCTTGGCGCTCTGGGCAAACTCCACATGCAGGCCGAGCGACCGCAGCGGCTTCACCACGCCGTCGCCCGCCCAGATGCCGTGCTCGTGCTTCATGCCCAGGCGGGGTTTGCCGGCATCGCGGAATACCTGCCGGTAGAGCCAGAGCACGCTGTAGGTGTTGTAGCTCTGCGCGGGGTTGGCCCAGATCGTATGCCCGATGAAACGCAGGGTGCCGTGGTCCGCCACGGCCAGCACCTGGGCACGCGAGGGGGCGACGCCCCAGCGGGCGGTGCAGGGATCGGACGGGTCATCGCCCTCCCGCCAGAAGGGGATGTTGCTCGTCATGTCGTCGGCCACGTAGAAGTCGCCGCCGCGGATGTCCTGGCGGGCGCCGTCGGCATCGATGTAGGTGTTGTCCCTCGGCGAGGCGACGGTGTTGAGCTTCGCAAACTTGTCGCCGCGCATCTCGGCGCGGGCGTCCCCGGTCAGCCCCTGGCAGACGCGGGTGAGGATGCTGCGCGGCAGGGGCTTCCGGCGCAGGGCGCGCTCGCGCAGCCCGGCCGGCAGGCGCTCCGGCTCGTGCAGGGCCATGAGCGCGAAGGGGAGCGCGGGCGAGGGGGAGCGCCCGGCGGTGGACATCGCCAGCGCCTCCGCCCGCACCTGCGCGATCACGTCAGGCGAAAGCTGGTCCGCCACCGGCGGGCGCCCGATCCGCGACAGGCCGGCGTCCGGCGCCGGGCCGGCGAGCACGCGGTCCACCGTGGCCGCGGAGCAGCCGAGGCGGAGGGCGGCCTCGCGGCGGGAGAGGCCGTCGGAAAGGAGGGTTTCGATCTGCGCGGCGGTGGGTGTCATGGCGAAAGTCAGGGGGCGGCGTCGGGGAGCGGTGCAGGCGCGGCTCCGGTTGTGATGGGCGTATGGATACGCACGCGCTGGCCGGCGCGCATCCCGGCCCAGAAGGCGGCGGGCATCCGGGGCGCGGGGCAATCCTCCGGCTCGTCGTCGTCGGCCGTCGTCAACGCCTCCGGCACTTCCGGGGCCGGCGCGTGGCGGGCGCGCTCGTAGGTGAGCGCCGACCAGAGGCCGGCGCCGAGGCCGTCGATGTAGGCGGAGCGGTCCTTGCAGCGGCCCCGGAAGTACTCCCAGAGCCAGGCGAAATGCGGGTGAACGAAGCCGAACACGTACTCGGCAAAATCCACGTCGGCCGGCGCGCCGATGAAGTGGCACGACCAGAGGGTGCGCTCCCGACGGGAGAACGGATCGCTGCGCGCATCCAGGCGCACGGAGACGCCGTAAAACTCGGTGACGATGGCGGCGGCCTGCCGGTGCTCGTCGCGCCATGCCGCGCCCTCCCATACCTTGCGCTCGATCAGCGAGCCGGCGGCGGCCTGCCCGCGGATCGCGTCGAGATCCTCGCCCTCCGCCCGGCACAGGCGCCATGCTTTTTCCAAGGCAACGGCGGCCTCGCCAGGCGTGCCGCGATCGGCCAGCGCCAGCAGTTTGTCGAGCTTCTCGCGGAGGGCGGGACTCATGAGCGGCCTCCCTTCCGGGCGGGTGCAAACGCCTCAAGATCGTCGAGGAACGCCTTCGGCATCGTGGAGCGCAACGCCACCCACAGTTGCACGAAATGCGCCCTGTCCTCGCGGGAGAATTTTTCCCAATGGGGGAACGAGGTCGCCAGCTTCCGGAGGCCGGCGTGGAAGTTGCCGAGGTGGTCCGTGTCGCCGCGGATGTCGCCCTTCTTGACGGAGCCGAAAACGCCGACGTAGGCGCGGGAGACCGACAGGGCCGGGTTCTCCTCCAGTTGCGCCAGCGCCATCTGCGCGCCCGGCGCCAGCTTCGCCATCGCCCGCTGTTCGTACTCGTCGCGGAGGGCCTTGTTGCCCTTGTTCTCGCGGCTGTGGAGGTTGATCTGCTCCCTCTTCGCCATCGTCTCCGCCAGCTTGCCGATCGACTGCTGCGTCGCCCGGTCCAGCGCCTCCCGGTCCATCTCCGCCAGGGCGCGGATTTGCTCGCGGTAACGGTCGCTCTTCGTCGGCTTCGCCGGGGCGGCGGCGGGGGCGCTCTCGCGGGAGGGGGCACGGCCGGCCGCGATCCGGCGGACTTCGCCCTCGTCGGCCTCGGGGTTTTCCTCGGCAAAGATCGCGGCGGCGATCTGGTAATTCGCCCAGCGCTTGCTCCGCTGCCAGCGTTCGTAGCAATACGCCTCGAAATTGTCATGAGTCTCCCGATACAGGCGGGCATCGCGAATCGTCTTGAGCGCCTGACCGACGGCGGTGAGGCCGCGCTCGATGTTGGCTTCGCAGCGGGTGAGTTGGTCGCGCTCCTCGCGGGTGAGCGCGGTGGACGGTTTGAGTGGTTTTTCGGGCATGGTCAGTTGAAACCGAGGTGGCAGAGGAAGAGGATGAGGAAGGCGTCGCCGTCGATGACGTCGGCCGCCCAGAGGATGAAGAGGACGATGGTAAACACGGGGCGGGGCTAGAGGGTGATGAGCAGGGTAACGATGATCGCGGTGAGGAAGCCGGCGCCGAAGGCGTTGAGGAGTATCAGGGCAAGCGTCCGCCGGGGTAGCGTCACCGTCGGCGGGTCGTCGGGGAGGGAAAGCCGGGGGGTCATGCCGCCTCCTTCCGCTGCTTCTGAGGGGTAACGCGGTCGAGTTTCTCGCGGACGGCCGCGCGGATGAACTTCGACATGTCGCTCTCACGGGCATCCGCCGTCTCCTTGATGCGCTGCGCAAGGGGAATCGGCATCCAAATGCCGACGTAGGTTTGGTTTATTCGCGGGCGTTTCATGTGTAGTAATGCATTACTACACATTTAAACACGCTTGCAAGTTTTTCTTTCATGGTCGTTTCATTTTTTGTTTAAACCATTTCTAACAAACCCAATGAGCAATCGGCGTCGCGAATCCCAGGTTTCCGCTACCATCTGGATGGAGCATGAACTCAAGAAGACATTACAGGAAGAGTTGAAAAAACGACGCCTGAACCTCTCTCAATTCATGCGGGATGCCATTGCCGAAAAAATGCAGCGCGATTTTGGTTTGGAGATACCGGAGGAGGCTGTGGTCCCCTCTCCTCCGTATTCTATCCAAGGGAAGGTAAAGATTAAGGCCCCTAATAATCAGGGGACGATCATCGGGAATATGAACCTAAAAACCCCCGCCTCGAAATCTGGGGCAAGGAAGTCGTGATCCGGTTTGAATGTCCGAGAATTCCCGATTGCGGGATGCTCCTGCGCAACGACCCCTAACGGGAAGCAATGCTTCCCGAATTTAGTTCATGCGAACTCCCTATCCGCAATCCTCCGCCCGTAACAGAATAAAACTACAAACGTGAACGACAACCCCTATCCTCCCCCCTCGGGCGCCCCCAAGCCCTCCTGGCACATTGGCGCATTGCGCCTGGCATCTGTGGTTATCCTCGTCGCCGGCATTGCCGGCACACTCGCCTGCATCATCCGGCTGCTCGCTCCGGAGCATCGCGATGATATAGCCACAGCAGGTTACGCCCTTGCCATCGCCTTTGGCTCGTGGGTGTGGTTTGTCATGTTGCGAGCCATCGCGCATGTGATCGAGCGACTGGACCGGTAGTCGCCCCATGCGCAAGCGTCACCACAAGCACAACCTCCACCAGTTGCATCTGTTCCCGCGGGCTCGCGTGGAGCACATCGGCGAGGATGCGAAGGGAAATCCCCTCGTCCGCGTCGTCCCGGACGGTGAGATCGTTGCATGGTTGCGTCCCAAGCAATTCGCCCACGCCCTCGGCGTGCATGTGCGCACCGTTTACAGATGGATGCGCAGCGGCGTCATACACCCCGACAAATGGGAGCGCCGCGGTCCCAAGGTTCTTTACATCCAGGCCACCGAAGCCGATCGCCTCCGGGACACCGGCGATAAGTAAAGAAATTCTTGATACAAAAGACGGACGCCAAGGCGTGCGTCTTTTTGCTCCTCTAGGGTGGCAGGGTGAAAACCACACCTGCACACGCACCAAACGACACCACCAAGCCGCGCCCGGTCATTGCCTGGCCGGGCGGCAAAACGAGGCTGCTCCGCCACCTCCTCCCCCGCATACCGGAGCATCGCACCTACTGCGAAGTCTTCGGCGGCGGCCTCGCCCTCTTCTGCGCCAAACCGCCCTCCCGCGTCGAAGTCATCAACGACATCTCCGGCCGTCTGATCGCCTTCTACCGGGTGATCAAGTTCCACCTCCCCGCCCTGCTCGCCGAGATCGAAAACGTCCCCAACTCCCGCCGGGATTTTTTCGACTACCTTGCCCAACCCGGCCTCACCGAAATCCAGCAGGTTGCCCGCTGGTACGTCTGCCAGCGGCTATCTTTTGGCGGGCAGGGCCGCACCTTCGCGCCCACGCGTACGCAGGGCCATCCTCTGATCGAAAACCGTCTGCCAGCCCTGCAAGCCCTCTCCCAACGTCTCGTCACCGTCACCATCGAAAACCTCGACTGGCAGCGCTTCCTGGAAATCTACGACTACCCGGAAGCCTTCCACTTCTTCGATCCGCCCTACTTTGACGACGGCGGCTCCGCCTACAAGGAATGGACGGAGGAGGAGTTTTCCCGGTTCGCCGGCCGCGTAAGGACGCTGCGCGGCGCATGGCTGCTCACCTACCAGGACTGCCCGCAAGCCCGCGACCAGTTCCGCGACTGCCGGATCATTCCGGTGTCACGTGCAAACACCATGAAGAACCGGGAGCCGGCGCGCCGTAACCTGCGCTATCGCGAGCTCGTGATCCTGCCCAAATAGGCCGGTCTCGCGGTCCCCACGCGGGCGCCTCGCGGCCAAACCGCAGGGAGCCCGCGACCCTTCCGCGGCCGGCGTGCGTGACCCTTTCCTGCGCGCCGTCGTTCCGCCCGCTACGATTCGCCTCGTTTCAGACGTAATCGCCCCGCTTCCACCCTTTTCAACCCTTTCCCCGACTCTCACCGGTCATCCTCGGAGCCGGCCGCTATCGTGGCTACGGCCTCTGCAAACCCCTCAGCCAATCTCGTTCGTGATGAATTTACCCGCCGCCCCGACGCTGGTCGCCGCCGATTTCAACGCATTCTTCCGCGAGATTTACGGCTACGATCCGTTCCCCTGGCAGATTGAACTCGCCCGGCGCGCCTGCTCGGGCGATTGGCCCCGCTTTCTTTCCGTGCCCACCGGCAGCGGAAAAACCGCCGCGCTGGATGCGGCCGTGTTCGCCCTCGCCGCGCAGGCCCATCTGCCAGCGGGTGAGCGCACCGTGGGCCGCCGCATCTTTTACGTGGTCAACCGCCGCGTCATCGTGGACGAAGCCCACGAACGAGCCCGTACCATCGCGGCGGCGTTGCGCGAACCCCGCGACGACCAGCCCACTGTCGCCCACGTCGCCTCGGCCCTGCGTTCCATCAATGCTGGCTCCAGCTCGCCACTGGAAAGCGTGCAGCTTCGCGGCGGCATCTACCGCGACCAAAGCTGGGCACGCTCGCTCACCCAACCGCTGATCGTCGCCTCGACCGTGGATCAAGTCGGTTCGCGGCTCCTGTTTCGCGGTTACGGCGTGAGCGCCTCGATGCGCCCGGTCCACGCCGCGCTCGTCGCGCACGACAGCCTGATCCTGCTCGATGAAGCCCACATCAGCCGCCCCTTCGCCCAAACCCTGAATGCAATCAAAGCCTTTCGGGATCATGGCAGCGCCCAGCCGGGCAAACCCGACGCCGCATCGCACCACACCGTGCGTACGCCCTTCGCGTTTCTCCAAATGACGGCGACTCCGCCGACCGACACCACAGAGACCGACATCCTCCGTCTTTCGGAAGCCGATAGCCGGAACCCCGTTCTGGCCACACGATTAAACGCCTCCAAACCCGCCAAACTGGTGATCGCTGACAAGGCCAGCGGAGCCAAGGCACTCGATGTCCTCGCCGCCAAGCTCGCCGAGGAAACCCTCAGTCTTTCCAAACAAGACCCGGCCCCGCGCTCGATCGCCATCCTGGTCAATCGCGTCGCCGTCGCCCGCAAGGTCGAGGATTTGCTCACCAAGCACTTCGCCCCAGGACAAATCACCCTGCTGATTGGCCGCATGCGGCCCTTTGACCGCGACGGCATCACCGGCGTCCTCCGCGCCAGACTCAAAACCCGCCATCCCGACGCCGCCGCACCCGCTACAGGGGAATCCCGTCTGCGTATCGTTGTCGCCACACAATGCCTCGAAGTCGGCGCGGACTTTGATTTCGACGCCTTGGTCACCGAATGCGCCAGCTTCGATGCGCTGCGTCAACGCTTCGGCCGCCTGAATCGTGGCGGACGCCCCATCGCCGCCCGGGCTACCATCGTCATACGCGCGGATCAGATTTTTCCGGAAAGCGCCGACCTCGACACCAACGCCAAGGCCCAAGACCCCATCTACGGAACCGCGCTGGGCCGAACGTGGAATTGGCTCTCCGCCCACGCGCACGACGGCGTCATCGACTTTGGCCTGAAGGCGATGGACGCCCATGTCTCCGCGCTTCGCCAAACAGGCCCGGCCGATGAGGCATTCGGTCGTCTGCTCTCCCCGGCCCCGGCTGCTCCAGTCCTTCTGCCCGCTTATCTGGATGCATGGACTCAAACCAGCCCGGAACCAACGCCCCAACCCGAGCCCGCCCTGTTCATCCATGGGCCGGGACGAAGCGCGGTCGATGTGCAAATTTGTTGGCGCTCCGACCTGCCGGACACTGCCCCCAATATCCGCCTCGCCGATTGGCTCGATACGATCTCCCTTTGCCCCCCCAGTTCCGTCGAATGCCTCTCCATCCCGCTGCATGAGTTCAGCAATTGGTTTTTCGGCGGAAGCAACCCAGATGGCGGCGATATCCTCGGCACCGCACAGCCGGAAGCCCCCGACATTGCCCATGCTCCCGAGAATAAAATCGCGATCATCTGGCGCGGCCTGCGCGATAGCCGCAAGCTGGAGCAGCCGACCGATCTTCGCCCCGGCGACACCGTGGTCCTCCGCCCCGCGGACGGCGGCTGGGGACGAAACGAACTCGGCCATCTGCCGGGAGCCACAGCCGAATCTGTCGATCAAGCCGAACGAGCCTTCCGCCAAATCAAACAACGCCAAGTCATTCGCCTGCGCTCCGAGTTTTTCCCCACGCCCGCCAAGGACTCCGCTCTTGCCCGACTCCTCGAATGGGCCGCGGACGCCAACCGCGACTGGAGCAAAGCGGAACTGCGCGCCACCCTCACCACCGCCTCCGCCGAACTCCCCGAAAACCACCCGGCTGTTCCCGCGTTCAAAGCACTCGCCGAACGAAAAAATGGCCTCGGGTGGACACCCTATCCCGACGAGAAAGGTGTTGTTCTCGTCACTCACCACCGCGTGCCGGAACTAAAAGCCGACAGTGCGCCGAACATCGCCGAGGACGACGGCGAAGACATGCTCTCCAAAACGACGATTGCCGCGCCGCTTCCCCTTGCCGCACATCTGAACGATGTGCTTGCCGCAACCCGACAAACGCTCGCGCAACTGTCCCTTTCTCCGTGGCAAGCCGCGCTCACCTCGGCCGCCATGATCCACGACTGGGGCAAAGCGGACGAACGCTTCCAGGCGATGCTGCTCAATGGCACGCGCTCGCTCGCCTGGGCACAGCCCATCCTGCTCGCCAAGTCGGAAAAGCTCCCCGAAACTGCAGCCGCCTACGAGACTGCGCTCCGTCGCGCGGAACTTCCCAAGGGGTTCCGACACGAACTGCTTTCCGTGCAGTTGGCGGAAACGCCCGCCGCCACGCCCCACTTGCCTGCGGATGCGCTGCAACGCGCACTCGCTCTCCATCTGATCGCCAGTCACCACGGCCATGCGCGCCCATTCGCGCCATGGGTGCCGGATGATTCTCCGCCATCGGTCGAAGTGACACATAACACGACTCGGATCCACCTGAGCGGCGAGGAGCGCCTAGCTTGTCCGCCTCATCGTCTTGATTCCGGTGTGGCCGAACGCTTCTGGCACCTGACCCGGCATCTCGGCTGGTGGGGCCTCGCCTACCTCGAAACCGCGCTGCGGCTTGCCGACCAGCAGGCCAGCGCCGCCGCAGCCACCATTGCGTCGAACCATGACTAACACCCGACAGATACCCCTCACCGGCATCAACGGCGCGAGCCCCTTGGGTTTTCTCGCGGCGCTCGGAGCATTTCGCGTGGCCCAACACGTCCACACCGCCCGTATAGGTTTAAGCTGGGCACCTGCCGGCGGGACTTGGCGGCCAATCCTGCACGCGCCGTACGATACCACGCCCGAATCCCTGGTGGAGGGGCTGGACAAATATCTCCGCGCGCAAGCCGACTCCCCGGCATTCACGGTTGCGAAAAACATCAAGATGCCGGAAAAGGCTTTTCATCACTACGCGACGCAAGCCATTGAACATTGGTTTTCCGGGAACAGACCGAATTGGGCCGCATTCGTCGCCGCCTTCGGTGCCTCGGTTCCGATTGACGAAAATAGATGGACGGAGGACTCCGCCTTCAGGTTCGTTCGCGTGTTCAAAAACGAGACCGACAAAAACGGACGGCCTGAGAAAAAGCCCGGATTTTTGGATATGGTCAGGAGTATCGCCCAAAATACTACACGCGAGAATCTACATGAAACATTGTTCGGACCTTGGGAATTTCGGGACGAAGAGTTTTCCCTACGGTGGGACCCGGAAGACGATCGCCGTTACGCCTTGAGGTGGGCCAATCCAGCTACAGACAAGACAACCGTTGTCCGTGGGGCCAACAGCCTCGCTATTGAAGCGCTGCCGCTGTTCCCAACTATGCCAACCTCCACGCAATTAGCGACAACCGGATTCGTGGGCAAAAAAAGCAACGATACCTTTTGGACATGGCCGATTTGGAATGCACCCATCGGCATCGACGTCTGCCAATCCCTGCTCGCATCCCCTGAACTGGCGAATCCAAGCCTTGAATTGGCCACTTTGTCGCCAACCGGGGTAGTCGCCGTGCTCCGTAGCCAGCGTATCAATCCAAATGACGGCAAATTCAGAAACTTCACTCCTGCGATTCCTGTTGGTGCATGACCCACTCCGCCCACTTCGACCTCGGTCTTTTCGCCCCCCTCCATCTAATCTGCCACTTGTTCAACACCGCCTCCCATGCAGGAATTCCACTTCAAAATCCAATACGACGACTTCACTGCCGAACTCGCGGTCGGCGGCGACCAATCGCTCTACGCCCTCGCCGAGTTCATCATCAAAGCAGTCGGCTTCGACTTTGATCACGCCTTCCAGTTTTGCGACAACCTCAAGCGCCCCTACCGCAGCAAGGAATGCTACACGCTCTTCGCCGACATCGGCGAGGACGACGACAACCCCGGCGTAAAGAAAACCCGCCTCTCCGAAGTCTTCCGCCCTCGCCGGAAAATGATCTTCCACTTCGATTACGGCGACGACTGGTTTTTCCTCGTCACCTGCACCGCGATCAAGGAGTCCTCTGCCAAAAGGCCTTTCAAAAAAGTCGTCGCGACCCAAGGCACCCCGCCCGAACAATACCCCGAGGCGAAAAACTTGCCCTGATCATCGATCGCGATTGCCTGCGTCTCCTGCAACTCACCGCCACCCTGTACTACGCGCCATCACATCCCTCTGTCTTACTCCGTCGTGATCTCGTAGGCAAAGTGGGTCCCTTTATCCGTCACCGTCCGTGCCGACAGCACCCATGCGTCACCCTGACGAACCAGCGTCGTCTCGCGCTGGCGTTTGCCGGTCGCATCTACCACCCAACCACGCCACGCCCTGGAGGCATCGAGCCGAAGTCCGATTTCCACGTCACCCGCCTCCACAAGATGCGGCGCCCGTCCCCGCGCTTCCAGTAACCGCCGGTCCTGATGGGCGAAACGCATACCCGTCGGCAACGCGTCCGTCAGGTGCATGACCAGCAACCGGCCGCTTTCCGCCAGCGGTTTCCCGTCAATCGAGACCACCGATACCGTTCCGAAGGTTTTTCCGTTTTTCACCGTCACTCGTGCGCCTTCGATCTCCTGACCGGCGGGAAGGGCGACCAGTTCGCTGCGCTCCGTCACGACTTTCATCGCCCCTTCCTTCGGGCGCAGTTCGATCTGGCCGGTGTCGCTCACAAACCGCGTCCCGGTCCCGTCGATTGATCCCGGCGGCAACACGCCCGCGGTCTCCAGTCGCCGGGCCAGCGCCTCGTCCGCCCGATAGATGCGCCCCCCGGCGGTTTCCGGAGACACTGTATCCGGAGCGGTCACGACCGCATCCAGTCCGTGGTTGGCCAGTTCATCGTCCGGCGTTCCGGTCCCCGAACCGATGCGGGCGACCAGCCCGAGCCGGGAAAATATCGCGGGGAAATCGCGTTCCCTCGCACCGAATGCACCGGGCGCCTGCACCGCATAGCCGATGGCATGCTTCGCCGGCGCGATATCACCGCGGCGAAAAAGGAGCGCCCCGACCCGATCCGCAAGCAGCCCCACCGGATCGTCGGCGATGGCAAACGTGCCCGTCACTCCGCCGGCTACCGCGGAGGCGCGGCTCGATGCGTATTCGAAATTATAAATCCCGTCCCAGTCCTGAAGGCTCGCATAGGCCGGCATAAGCACGCCGCCTTCGGCTCGGTAGCGGTTGGGCCGGACGTAGTTGAACTCCGATACGACATAGGGTTTCCCCCAGAGGCGGGCCGGCATCAGTCCGCGCGGAGTCTGTGCGGCGGCGCGCACCGCGCTGCCTTGCGAGAAACCGAACGGCAGCGCCCACCGTTTCTCCGGAAACTGCGGGTGATCCCAATACTGGTGATTGTCCACGTAGTCGTAATGCTCCCGGACAAAGGCGAGCGCCTGCGTGTTGTGAAAATTCGCGCCCGTGAGCAGCGCCGTCACCCCCAGCGACCGAAGAAAGGCGTGCATACGCGCGTCGGACGCGATCTGTCGCTCGTGCAGGAACAGGTTGAAGCCGGTCTCGCGGTCACCGCCGGTTTTTTCGCGGCTGGAGGCGTTCTTCCACCATGCGGAGAACGCTTCCTCGTAGCGTTGCCTGATCGTCGGCACACGATCGACCCAAGCCGCCAGCGTATCCTCGTTCACAGGGCATATGCCGATCAGCGCCGGGTCTTCCGCCCAGGTCAGGCCGGTGTGCGGATTCCTGTGCGAGAGCAAACGTTCGGCGAACCTTTTCCAGATCGTGAACGCCTCTTCCGATATTGGCACCAATGCCTTGAACTGATTCCGGATATCGTCTGCCGGATCGATACCCATCGCCGCCACCTCGTCCGCGCCGAAGCCGCGCAGTGTAAACAGGTCGATGTTCACATAAAGGCCGTGGCGCTTCATGGCGGCGAAGAGGACATCGAGTCTTTCGAGCTGCGCCGGTTCGAAATCATGCGAACGTTTCCCCTTCGCCACCAGATCGCGGTCGTAGTGGTGGAAACGCACCGTGTTGTAACCCGAGGCCGCGAGGCGCGCCGCCAGCCGTTCGGCTTCATCGGGTTCCAGGTAGTTGGCCGAGAAACACAGGTTTACGCCCCACAGGCGCACGCGCTCGCCCGGCCTGCCGGCAAATTCGAAATGACCGGGAGGCGTGGCGACGAGCGGACCGTGTTTGCCCGCGGGCGCGTCGGCGAGAAATGAAAAGTCGAATACACCGCCCGGCTCTATCTCCACCGAGTGTTCCCATGCCGCCCACTCCTCCCCCGGCGTGATCACCAGCGGCACCGCCGGTCGGAACGGCACGAGATCGTCGGGCGAACCGCTCATCCCCGCGATCATCCACAACGACGTGCCCGCGCCTTCCAGCGCCACCCCGGTCACCGGTTTTTCCTCCAGCGGGAAACGGGAAACATACAGGCCCACCACCGGACAACTGGCGTTTTCGCCTGTCCAGCCCACGGCCCCGTTGGCCAGGGTGACGGGCGACCACCAGTTGCCTGCATCGCGATTCGCCCGCACCTCGTGCGCGCTTTCGGAGCCGTCGGCATAGCGGATGCGCAGGGCGCCCACAGGCTGGCCATCCGCCGGCAGCCAGGCTCCGGCGTGCAACAGGTAAAGATTGCGCCAGACCGGTCTGCCCGACACGGGAATCGTCGCTGCCTGCGGCACGCCGTCCCGACCCGGCCGGCCCAGCACCAGCGCGGCGCGCCCGTCATTGGCAGCCGGGTCGATGATGTCGAACGTCACTCCGGCGGCGTTCAGTTTTCCCGGCGTCATTCCCGCCAGATCGTTGGCCGGTCCCTGATCTGTCCAGCCTCCTTGGCTGTCACCCGGAACCTCGTCGTGGAAACCGCGATTGGCCTGTGCCTGCAGCGAGACGGGCGTGCTGCGCCAGGGAGCGTGGCGCAGACTGACTTCCAGCCCGGCCTGCCGGAGCCGTTTTTCCGGCAGCGGAAACCGGATGCGCACGGTATAGGCTTCCTGCTTCCACTCACGCTGGTCCTGCACGAGCAGACCGAAGACGCCGCTGATCTCGATCGTGCCCGTCGCCGAGGGCAGGCTCAATGTGCGCGCCCTCGCCGCTGGTTCGAGAAGCACTGTCCGGCCTCCGAACTCCGGCGGCAGGACATGAGGCGTGCCGTCAAGCACCACGGTTTTCCCGGCCACCAGCTCCAGTGGAAGCGTCACCTGCAAGGCCAGCTCCTGCGTCGGCGCGCCTTCGGGATGTGTGGCGAGGTAATCGGCGCGGAAGGATTGGCTGTCGAGCGGCGTCACCCGCTGACGAAAGGAAAGCGGCGCGGCGCTTCCACGGATGGAGAGCGTGCCGCGCGTTTCCCATGTGGTTCCCTCCCGGCGCGGATAACCGGATTCCGCGCGAGCGCGTCCCTGTGCGGTCTGCGACCATTCCGGGGTAAAATGCACCAGCACGAAGTCGAGGTCGTCGAACCGGAAAGCGCCGGTCGCGCGTAGTGAGAGATTCGACACGTCGGGCGGCTGCCCGGTCGCCGCCGCCAGCGTGGCGGCAACGAGTGCAAGGAGATGGAGATGGCGAAACAGGCGGGAAACAGAACGGGTGAAGCGCATGAGGAGAGAGTAAACCGGGACGAGTCCGGGGGATATGTTCAGGAACGGCGACGACGAATGAGCAGGAAGGCAACCAGCCCGCCACCACCCAGGACGGCGCCCGTCGCGCCCGGTTCGGGGATCGAAGTCAATGTGATACTCAGGCTGTGGAGCGTCACGCTGTCGAGCGTCGTGCCGTTGGTCGAGCCGATGGCGAACGTGTCGAAAGCCGTGAACGGGGAGGATATGTCGTTGAATGCGTAGGTGTAGTTGTCCAGCCCCGCGCCGCTCATCACCACTGAGACGTTGAGCGTGTTTTCCGAAGTGCGGGTATAGACGACTTCGAAGGTGTAGTTGATGCCGGAAGCCAGCGAATTTTCCGCCGAGGCAGGCGCGCCTGAACCGCTGGAGGGTGCAATGGAATTGTAGGCTTCGGACAAAAGAAAGTTACTCCCGCCGGGCTTGTTTCGCTTCGCCAGCCCAAAGGTCGCCGAAGTGTCCGTCGGCAGCGTGGGACGGACGTTCACGTAATAACCCGTGTAGTTCTGAAACGTCGCCGAGGAGGATGTCCCCAGGTCGCCGGTGATGCGGTTGCCACCCGAATTCAGCAGCGCGATCCGCAGGGTGTTGTCGCCCGGCGTGGCCTTGGTCTGCACCTCGAAGTTCAGGGTAAGTTTCAGAGAATCGCCCACGCCAAGGGAGACCGGTTTGTCCGCCTCCGTGAAATACGTGAGCGCATTCCATGTATTGTTGATCGAGAGTTTCAGCGAACCGGAAATGTCGTCGTTCACTGCCGTGGTCGAGCTTCCGATACCCGTTGCATACCAGGTCGAGGTGGCGGGCCAGTCCTGCGCCAGACGCTGGTTGACGGGGAAGGTTTCTTCGAGGATGACGGCTGCGCGGGCCGTGTCCGTGAGACAAATGCCCGCGGTCAGGACCGGGAGTGCAAACATGCGAAGGATTCGCGATGCGGAGGTTGTGGTATTCATGGGTTGGGTTGGAGTGAAAGAGACAAGAACGGTCGTGCTCGGAAAAACGGATTCTCCGTAGTTTTTATATCAATACGAAATATGGAGATTCCGTTGGCGGATCGTGCCCTTGGCGAAGGCCCTGACATGACCGTCGGCAAAGGCGACGTTGACGCGCCCGCCGTGCCGGAAACGGAAGCAGGCCGTGCCATCATCGGTATCCGGCCCGTCATTGATCACGTTATCAGCCGATTCGACAGGCGCCGTTTTGGTCCCCGTGGTATCGACCTGCCAAAAGCGGGCGTGCGCGCCGCCATGCGCCTGCTGGCCTCCGTCCGCCACGAGAATGACTTCCGTAGGACGCTGGACGGCGGACACCAGGACACGGCGTGGCGTTTCGTTGGCGAGATCGACCATGATGATCGGGTTGAGCGAATAACTGGAGCGCCAGTATTCGGAGGCCGCCGGCGGATCGAACGAGCGCGACGGGCACACCAGCAGATGCGATTCCTTGTTCCCGAAATACGGCTGCAAGGTGGATGCCCAGGATGTGTTCGTTTCGTTCAGGGCAGGCGGAAACACATCCCGTTGCTCCTGGGCTGCGAGAAGGATCGCGACGGCTATCTGACGCTGGTTGGAACCGCATCGGGCCGCCCGCGCCGATTCGCGAACCTTGCCGACTGTCGGGATGAGAATGCCGGCCAGAATGCCGATGATCGCGATGACGGTCAGAAGCTCGACGAGGGTGAAAGCAGAGGAACAACGAGGGGATTGGTTCATCAGGGATCGACTTATGTCTTCCAATGTGCGACAATTCAAGACAAATCTTCTCCAAGTCGACATTTTGATCATGTCGCGCCACCTGGCGTGCCTATCGTCAGCGGGCACGATGTCTCTCCGTCCACAGATCAATGCACGCCTCCCCGAGCCCTTGCTGGCCGACGTGGAAGCGATTATGGAAGCACGTGGCATCAAGCATCTGAGCGATTATATCCGCCAGCTCATCACCGCGGACGTCCGGCGGTTTCACGAGGAGGAGTATGCCGTCGGACGAAAGGACCCAGAATTTCAGGAGTGGCTGCAACAAAAACGAGCCGCCCGCAAGAAGAAGACCGGCACCTGACGCACGGTTGGTCTTCATCGTTGCCGTCCGCCGGGAAATCGCCAAGGTCCTCCCTCGCAACAGACGAGCACGCAGTCCGAAATCCGGTTCAGAGATCCTTGTCCGGGGCGTCAGGATTTGCTTCGGCAGTAATCCCGCTTGCGGGAGCGCCCATCTCGTTGTGCCGTCCGTTGCACTTTTTCGCTCATGGCCGCCGCATCCGACCTTTCCCTCCGTCTCTCACTCCGCCAGGTCCGGCATCTGGCCGGAGATGTTTTTTATGAACGGGGCGAAGACTATTTTGCCAACGGTCTCGTCCAGTCCCTCGTCCAGCACGGGAACACCGTAACGGCCGTCGTCAGCGGAACGCACGATTATACCGTCAGGCTTTCGGCCGAGGACGGCCATCTCGTCCACCGTTGCTCCTGCCCGCTCGGGCTGGACGGAGCATTCTGCAAACACACGGTGGCGACGTGCCTCGCCTGGCTCGACGCAGGCAAAAACGACACCCGCCAGTCATCCGGAAAACGTGCCGTCCGGAGCACTGCAAGCGTCGAGCTGGTAACGATCGACGATCTCCGCCCCTGGCTGCTTCAGCAACCCGCCGGTGTTCTCGCCGATTTTTTGCTGGAAACCGCCGTCCGCGACACTCGCCTGCGTGAAAAGCTCGTCCGCCTCGCCGCCCGCGCCACGGCCAGAGGCATCGACCTCTCCGTCTACCGCAAGGCCATCGACCGCGCCACCCGCACCCGCGGGTTCATCGACTACCACGAAGCCTCCGGCTTCGCCGAAAACGTGCGTGAGGCGGTTGCCCCCTTACAGGAGATTCTTGACGAAGATCCCTCACAGGCCGCCGTCGTCATGGATCTCGCCGAACACACTCTCACCCGCGTCGAAAACGTCCTTGCCGAAGCCGATGACTCTGACGGTGAAATCGGCTCCGTTCTCGACGAGTTGCAGGACCTCCACCTCGCCGCCTGCAACATTGCGCGCCCCGATCCCGAAGCTCTCGCCGCCCGTCTGTTCGCGTGGGAAACGCACGACGGATGGGGGGTGTTTCACAACGCCGCCGAAATCTATGCCGACGTCCTCGGCGCCGCCGGCCACGCCGCATATCGCCGCCTGGCCGAAGCCGCCTGGGCAAAACTTCCCGCCCACAAACCCGGAGACCACGAAGGCTACAAGGGTAGTCGTTACCGCATTACAGGCATCATGGAATCCCTCGCCCGCGCCAGCGATGACATCGATGCCCTGGTCGCCATCAAGGCCAAAAATCTTTCGTACGCGTGGGACTATCTGCAAATCGCTGAAATTTACCGCGAGGCCAGCCGCACCGACGATGCCCTCGACTGGGCCGAACGCGGGCTCCGGGCCTTTCCCCGCGACACCGATTCCCGCCTGCTCGCTTTCCTTGCCGACGAGTATCACCGCCGTCGTCGCCATGACGACGCCCTCGCCCTCGTCTGGCGTCCCTTCGAATCGCACCCCACCCTCGAAAACTACCAACTCCTCAAACGGCACGCCAAACGCGCCGCCGCCTGGCCGGCCTGGCGCGGACGCGCCCTCGATTACCTGCGCACCAAAATCGCCCGCGAAGAACCCCCGCGCAAAAACGTTCACCCGCACGCCTTCTGGACCGCCGCCCTGTCCGCCTCCCTTGTCCGTATCCACCTTTGGGAAAAAGATGTCGAAACCGCCTGGCTCGCCGCGCAAGACCAGCGCCTCCCCTCCGACCTCTGGCTGGAACTCGCCGCCGCCCGCGCCAAAACCCATCCAGCCGCTGCCATCCCCCTCTACCTGCGAGAAGCCGAGTCGCACATCTCCCGGACGGGCAAGGAGGCCTACCGGACGGCCGTCACCTTGCTGAAAAAGATCCGGGATCTCCACCTCCGCCTCAGCCAATCCGCCGAATGGACTGCGCTGCTGAACCGCCTTCGCACGACACACAAGGCCAAACGCACCTTTATCGCGCTTGTCTCCGATCTGTAAATCCCGCGAATCGGCAAGACCGCAGGCTGACCGCTGCCCGGACTATTTTCTGTTCTTCGGTTTGTTTTTCATAGCTAACATGAAAAAAATCGTTTTACAGTCATTACATGCCCTCGCCCGCTTCCGATGCTTCCATCCGCCCGTCCGGAGGAGACACTCCGCAAGAGGAACCTCTCCAGGCGCGCATGCTCAACGAGTTCGTCTATTGCCCGCGTCTCTTTTATTACGAATACGTCGAAAGTGTCTTCGAGCACAACGCCGACACCCGCCGCGGCGCCGCCCTTCACAAACGTGTCGATGCCGGCAAAGGCGCTCTCCCGCCCGCCACCCCCGGACCCGAA
Organism: Opitutaceae bacterium TAV5; assembly: GCA_000242935.3. Classification (NCBI taxonomy): domain Bacteria; kingdom Pseudomonadati; phylum Verrucomicrobiota; class Opitutia; order Opitutales; family Opitutaceae; species Opitutaceae bacterium TAV5. The sequence continues at coordinate 5,108,249 of CP007053.1, read as the reverse complement.
ACGGACGACGCCCCGTCAGCCGACTCGCCGAAGGAAGAAAAGGAGACGCCCGACGTCATCCACACCCGCTCCGTTTCCCTCGCGTCCGACCGCCTCGGCGTCATCGCCAAGATGGACCTCATCGAAGTCCGTCCGCCCGCCCCCGACGACGGCACGCCCGGCGACCTCCTCGCCCCGCTCCGCGTCACCCCCGTGGACTACAAGATCGGCTCCCCGCGCGAGGGAGAAACCGGTCCCGAAATCTGGGACGCCGACCGTATGCAACTCGGCCTCCAGTGCCTCATCCTGCGCGACCAGGGCTACGCCTGCGACGAAGGCATCATCTACTACCGTGCCACCAAACAGCGCGTGCCCCTTCTTGTCACCACCGAGCTGGAAAACTGGATACACGCGCAGATCGCCGCCGCCCGGCGCTGCATGACCGGCCCCATCCCGCCGCCGCTCGCCGATTCGCCCAAGTGCCCCCGCTGCTCGCTCGTCACCATCTGCCTCCCCGATGAAACGCGCCTCCTGCGCGAAGCCCCCGCCCACCCTGACGACGAAGACGCCCCCGCCATCCAGGACGCCTTCCCCTTCGATCGCGACTTTGCTCCGCCCCGACCCGCAAACAGCGGCGCCGGACCGTCGGCATTACCTGCCGCCGATCCCGCCACGGCCCGCCGTCTCGTCGCTGCGCGCGATGACGAACGCGAACTCTACATCACCACGCCCGGCACCAGCCTCGGCAAGAAAAGCGAACTCATCCAGATCCGGGAAAAGGGCGAACTGGTAAACGAATTCCGCATTAAAGACCTCAGTCATGTCGCCATTTTCGGTTCCGCGACGATCTCTACCGCGTTGCTCAACGAACTCGCCGAACGCGACATCGCCGTCAGTTATTTCACCGCCGCCGGCACCCTTCGCGCCTGGACGCGCGGTCCCAGCCTGAAAAATGTTTTCACGCGCATCGCCCAGTTCCGCGTCGCAGATACTCCCGGTGTCGCGCTGCGTATCGCGCGCCTCTTCGTGCAGGGGAAAATCCGCAACCAGCGCACCCTGCTCATGCGCAACCATGCCATGCCCCCGGCCTCCACTCTCGGTCGTCTCCAGCACGCCATCAGCGCCGCCGCATCAGCCGAAACCATTGAAGAACTGCTCGGCATCGAAGGCGCCGCCGCCCTCGCGTATTTCCAGGATTTTTCCGGCATGATCAAAACCACCGGAGATGACATACTCGACGCCATCGCTGACGGCAGCCTCTCCGGAACCGGGCCTGCCTCCACAGCCGGAGACCCGCTGCCTGCTGCGTCCGGAGGCGGACGCCGCCGTAATGGCCGGCGAGACACACCCGGCCAGGAGTTTTTCAGGTTTGATTTCACGCGCCGCAATCGCCGGCCGCCACGCGACGCAGTCAACGCGTTGCTGTCGCTCGCCTACAGCATCCTGGCCAAGGATTGCACCAGCGCCGCCCATGCGGTCGGTTTCGATCCATATGTCGGTTTTTATCACCAGCCGCGATTCGGACGCCCCGCGCTGGCGCTCGATCTCATGGAGGAGTTTCGTCCCATTGTCGCCGATTCGGTCGTGTTGACGTTGATCAACACCCGCATGATCGGCCCCTCCGATTTCGTGCGCGCCGGAGACGCAGTGAACCTGAGTCCGGCAGGCAGGAAGCAGTTTTTCAACGCGTATGAACAACGCATGCGTTCGACGATCACGCATCCGGTTTTTGATTACAAGGTGAGTTACCGGCGCGCGCTGGAGCTGCAGGCCCGGTTGCTGGCCAAGGCGCTGACCGGAGAGATTGCCGCCTACGTGCCGTTTACGACGAGATAGCGTCGGCCGAGGCGGTTCTCCGGCGCGCACCGATCGATAAAAGAAGGAACTCATCGCAACGGCGCTGCGCCATGGCGTGTAGAATCCCGGTAAGTAACGCCGTGACAAACGAGCCGGAGTTTGCCAGCTTTTGAGAGTTGTCCGTATTTGCGGGCACGAACCAGCAAACGCCATGCGCCACACCTACATTGTCAGTTACGACATTTCGGATGCGAAACGCCTGCGCCACGTATTCCGCATCTGTCAGGATTACGGCAATCACCTGCAGTATTCGGTTTTCGAGTGTGATCTGAATGCTACGGAGAAAGTGGAGCTGGAGGCGAAACTGAAAAACACGATCCATCACACGGAGGACCAGGTATTGTTTATCGGTCTGGGCCCGACGGAGAGCCGGGGTGACCGGGAAATTACATCGCTAGGACAAGCGTATCACCATTTTGATGCGCCCTGTTTTGTCGTGTAAACCCGACTCGGCCCGGACCGGAGATACGAAACCCGACAGGACATGGATTCAGGGATCGGAATAGTTCCCGGCAGTTTTTTGACAGCGAGCGCGCGAGCGGCAAGATGGTCACTCTTTCCGCCTGCTCCGCTCGCACCTTGATTAGAAACGGTTTATAAAAAACAGGATGACAATCGTCGTAGAAGCATACCCGCCTTTACCTACCCGCTCGCAAAGTGCAGTCTTGCACTTTGTGGAAGCGCTACTTGGGTAGGTGCTCACTCCACGCCGTTCGCGGCGTGGCTTCGTTGAAGCACAGCGACTTCACCGTCAGCGGCGTCCCTGCGGCCGCACTCCACGCCGTTCGCGGCGTGGCTTCGTTGAAGCTTTCCCGCCCGGCAGAGCTGGCGGCGGACATGGCCGCCACTCCACGCCGTTCGCGGCGTGGCTTCGTTGAAGCGCGGAGCCGCGATGGGTGCTGATGATCTCCATCGAGCACTCCACGCCGTTCGCGGCGTGGCTTCGTTGAAGCGTAGCAAAGTTGCCCAGTTCGCTGTAGGCGGCGAACACTCCACGCCGTTCGCGGCGTGGCTTCGTTGAAGCACGGCGGCCTTTGTCACGCTGATCGGCGCCAAGCTCACTCCACGCCGTTCGCGGCGTGGCTTCGTTGAAGCTCGTAAGAAAATTGCTCCAAACTCCGCTGCCAGTTGCACTCCACGCCGTTCGCGGCGTGGCTTCGTTGAAGCAACTCGCTGCGCATCTCGCCGTATCAGTTTACGCTCCACTCCACGCCGTTCGCGGCGTGGCTTCGTTGAAGCGGCGCACGCCTTCGTGCTCTCCAGTTCGACGTGCTGCACTCCACGCCGTTCGCGGCGTGGCTTCGTTGAAGCCCCATTTAGCGATCCGCATTTTCAGGTAGATCGCACGGCACTCCACGCCGTTCGCGGCGTGGCTTCGTTGAAGCCTTGACGATGGAGTTGTAACCGTCGTTCCCGAGCGTCACTCCACGCCGTTCGCGGCGTGGCTTCGTTGAAGCGATGGCCCTCTGGCGCAGATTCGTGAACACCTGCAACCACTCCACGCCGTTCGCGGCGTGGCTTCGTTGAAGCCTGACACGCTCCTGGGCGAGCCGGCGCATGAGTTTCCCCACTCCACGCCGTTCGCGGCGTGGCTTCGTTGAAGCCCGGCGCGAGGGATGGAGACATGAAACGGGTGGGGCACCACTCCACGCCGTTCGCGGCGTGGCTTCGTTGAAGCCAGTCGCGGATCGAGCGTCCCCGCTTCCATCAGCTGGCCACTCCACGCCGTTCGCGGCGTGGCTTCGTTGAAGCGTTACTGACGTTGCTTCTGTGCGTAGCGCTCGAAGAGCCACTCCACGCCGTTCGCGGCGTGGCTTCGTTGAAGCCGGTCGGAACACCATTCACTTGCCGTCTTGGCAAGCACTCCACGCCGTTCGCGGCGTGGCTTCGTTGAAGCCAGCCGTGTCCTGTATTGCGTCATAAGTACGCCACCACTCCACGCCGTTCGCGGCGTGGCTTCGTTGAAGCCAAGCTGCTCTTTGCTGACTGCTCCTTCGGTGCGCGGATCACTCCACGCCGTTCGCGGCGTGGCTTCGTTGAAGCGCGAATCTGTCATTGCGTTTGTTTACAACGGCTCCACTCCACGCCGTTCGCGGCGTGGCTTCGTTGAAGCCGATCGTGTGGACCGGCTTCACAAGCTGGTCCATGTTCACTCCACGCCGTTCGCGGCGTGGCTTCGTTGAAGCATGGCTGCAAGGGGACGGCGCACATGCAACAAACGGACACTCCACGCCGTTCGCGGCGTGGCTTCGTTGAAGCGTCAAGGGGATCGGTTGATTTTGAAAGTTCTTCGATCACTCCACGCCGTTCGCGGCGTGGCTTCGTTGAAGCTTCGGGAACGTCAGGCCGACCTGTTCACCGTCAGGAGCACTCCACGCCGTTCGCGGCGTGGCTTCGTTGAAGCTTGACGCCCCTGTCCTGGAAGTATTTCGACAGCTCCACTCCACGCCGTTCGCGGCGTGGCTTCGTTGAAGCAAGGAATACCGCGCCGCGTTCGACTTGGTGATGCCGCCACTCCACGCCGTTCGCGGCGTGGCTTCGTTGAAGCAGATTTCCTCCTCCAGTTGGCCAAGCCGGTAAGCCTGCACTCCACGCCGTTCGCGGCGTGGCTTCGTTGAAGCCAGATGTTGGCGAACATCGACCGGCAGATGACAGCCTACACTCCACGCCGTTCGCGGCGTGGCTTCGTTGAAGCTGGGAACTGGCTCCGGTCCGAGCGGAAGCGCCTGGGGCCACTCCACGCCGTTCGCGGCGTGGCTTCGTTGAAGCAGTCTTGTACGCCTGTCGCGTGGCCTCGATCTGCGCCCACTCCACGCCGTTCGCGGCGTGGCTTCGTTGAAGCAAATGTCACACTCGTGCGCGGCCTCGGGGTCGGCCCACTCCACGCCGTTCGCGGCGTGGCTTCGTTGAAGCAACAGCCCGTCCGGAACCACGGCTCAATACATCCGGCACTCCACGCCGTTCGCGGCGTGGCTTCGTTGAAGCGAGATCAGCCACCGTCGCGGCGAGACCAGTGTGACCCCACTCCACGCCGTTCGCGGCGTGGCTTCGTTGAAGCGACGACGCACAATAAACACGAAGTCCAACGCCAAGAGGTCACTCCACGCCGTTCGCGGCGTGGCTTCGTTGAAGCTATTTGTACCGCATAAATCATGATGGTACTCATCATCACTCCACGCCGTTCGCGGCGTGGCTTCGTTGAAGCAAGTCCGATGGGAGCCTGCAGGTGAGCCTGCTGCCGTCACTCCACGCCGTTCGCGGCGTGGCTTCGTTGAAGCGATTCATTTTCCCGCGTTTCAAAAAAACTTTGGCTATCACTCCACGCCGTTCGCGGCGTGGCTTCGTTGAAGCACGATTCCTTTGTTTACATCAACCGCCGCATAAACAGCACTCCACGCCGTTCGCGGCGTGGCTTCGTTGAAGCTTACCGGCGATAGCAATATAGTCTTCAGCCCTCTCCCACTCCACGCCGTTCGCGGCGTGGCTTCGTTGAAGCTGTTCGCTCCTGGAAATTACTTCGCATCCTCATTTGTCACTCCACGCCGTTCGCGGCGTGGCTTCGTTGAAGCAGCCTTGTACGCCTGTCGCGTGGCCTCGATCTGCGCCACTCCACGCCGTTCGCGGCGTGGCTTCGTTGAAGCTCGTCGGCGCGCAGGGCCAGCGCCAGCTTCCCGGTCACTCCACGCCGTTCGCGGCGTGGCTTCGTTGAAGCTACGATGATTCCGGCGCAATCCGGGGGGCTTGCTCGGCACTCCACGCCGTTCGCGGCGTGGCTTCGTTGAAGCGGACAAACTCTTCGGTTAGAAATGGCCGGTCTATTTTCCACTCCACGCCGTTCGCGGCGTGGCTTCGTTGAAGCCAGTCAGCCCCCTAATATCTTTGGATGAAATGGGATAGCACTCCACGCCGTTCGCGGCGTGGCTTCGTTGAAGCACGCATTCCGGAAATAAATTCCTGAAATTCCGTCAACACTCCACGCCGTTCGCGGCGTGGCTTCGTTGAAGCAAATACCCAGAATACCGTCAGCGGAGGCGGTCGCGGCCACTCCACGCCGTTCGCGGCGTGGCTTCGTTGAAGCAAACGTTCCGATGGCGTCGGTAAGAGCGCCGGGGACGCACTCCACGCCGTTCGCGGCGTGGCTTCGTTGAAGCACTGATACAGTGGGGTTTAGGATATGGGGCGTAGCACTCCACGCCGTTCGCGGCGTGGCTTCGTTGAAGCATCGTCGGATGTTTTTCTTCACCAAAATCATCCCACTCCACGCCGTTCGCGGCGTGGCTTCGTTGAAGCGCGCCGCCTGCACCCACGACGAGTACATTTCGGCGCACTCCACGCCGTTCGCGGCGTGGCTTCGTTGAAGCGTTGATGATGAGGCGTACTGAAATTCCGGATGCGACACTCCACGCCGTTCGCGGCGTGGCTTCGTTGAAGCTAGCTGTAGAGAGTGGCGGTCACGGTCCAGTTGGCCACTCCACGCCGTTCGCGGCGTGGCTTCGTTGAAGCGGGATCACGAAGGCCCTTTCCCACCGTCAGGAGGGCACTCCACGCCGTTCGCGGCGTGGCTTCGTTGAAGCCGCGAACAGCCCGCGATGTAGCCGCGGACGGTCTGCACCACTCCACGCCGTTCGCGGCGTGGCTTCGTTGAAGCAAGTGACGTGGTCGATGGCTGAGGCAAGGTCACGTTCACTCCACGCCGTTCGCGGCGTGGCTTCGTTGAAGCATCGATGCAGAAGCCCGGCAACGGCCGGGAGGGATCACTCCACGCCGTTCGCGGCGTGGCTTCGTTGAAGCAACGGCACCCTGATCGATATGCGCAAAATTAAGCGTCACTCCACGCCGTTCGCGGCGTGGCTTCGTTGAAGCATGCGGTGGGAAAAGGTTGGTGGGATTCCACGGCAGCACTCCACGCCGTTCGCGGCGTGGCTTCGTTGAAGCAGAGAATGGTAATGATTACGCGAATTTTTACGTCGACACTCCACGCCGTTCGCGGCGTGGCTTCGTTGAAGCATATTGGAGACTCCGCAACCAGTATAGTATGTTCACCACTCCACGCCGTTCGCGGCGTGGCTTCGTTGAAGCACTTCCGACCTTTGTTCTCATGTTACCCTCACTTTCCACTCCACGCCGTTCGCGGCGTGGCTTCGTTGAAGCGTGACGGGGGGCCGGAGCCCCCTTGGGGGGGCTACCACTCCACGCCGTTCGCGGCGTGGCTTCGTTGAAGCTTTATGAAATCGCAACAGTCAACGACACAGGCTGTCACTCCACGCCGTTCGCGGCGTGGCTTCGTTGAAGCAAACCTGTCTACCAATACTCTCCCGCCGCCTCGCGGCACTCCACGCCGTTCGCGGCGTGGCTTCGTTGAAGCTTGTGTCGGACGAAGTTAACCGTTTTACAAACGCAACACTCCACGCCGTTCGCGGCGTGGCTTCGTTGAAGCTATTGCCAGTTAGCCGCATACGCCGCCGGAATTTTCACTCCACGCCGTTCGCGGCGTGGCTTCGTTGAAGCACACACTACAAATCGCATTTGTATCCGTGGGGGTCACTCCACGCCGTTCGCGGCGTGGCTTCGTTGAAGCCAATACCGCGCGCGGGGCTGTATCCGGCGAGGGTCACTCCACGCCGTTCGCGGCGTGGCTTCGTTGAAGCCGGGATTATCGGCCTGAATAGCCTTTATGCGATCATCACTCCACGCCGTTCGCGGCGTGGCTTCGTTGAAGCGCAGACTGTGGCTGAGTAGCCTGCGCATTCTTTTCCCACTCCACGCCGTTCGCGGCGTGGCTTCGTTGAAGCCTATCAATCCCGCCATCCCCTTCCATCGCGTCCTTGCACTCCACGCCGTTCGCGGCGTGGCTTCGTTGAAGCTCCGACTTCCAGACCGAATCCGTCGTGGAGGAAATCACTCCACGCCGTTCGCGGCGTGGCTTCGTTGAAGCTCAGAATATTCACCGGCGGGTGACCCATCCGCGAGGCCACTCCACGCCGTTCGCGGCGTGGCTTCGTTGAAGCCGGTCAATTTTGATAAGGGCGTTACGGATTTTCCGCCACTCCACGCCGTTCGCGGCGTGGCTTCGTTGAAGCTGTCAGTGTTCCGCCGGCCCACGAAGCAGTGGCGGTTCACTCCACGCCGTTCGCGGCGTGGCTTCGTTGAAGCCGAGGAATCCTCTTTCATTTGCGGTCAGCCCACGCCAGCACTCCACGCCGTTCGCGGCGTGGCTTCGTTGAAGCTACAACATGGCAATCACTGACGGTGAAGTGAAGGCCACCACTCCACGCCGTTCGCGGCGTGGCTTCGTTGAAGCCGATCAGCACTGACCCCCTCCGGTTTGTCCGGAGCACTCCACGCCGTTCGCGGCGTGGCTTCGTTGAAGCGGGACGCGCTGAAGGGAAGCCAGCAACTGGCTATCTCCACTCCACGCCGTTCGCGGCGTGGCTTCGTTGAAGCCACAATTGCAACGCGACGTTGTTGTCATCCCTTCGCCACTCCACGCCGTTCGCGGCGTGGCTTCGTTGAAGCGGGACGCGCTGAAGGGAAGCCAGCAACTGGCTATCTCACTCCACGCCGTTCGCGGCGTGGCTTCGTTGAAGCCAGTTCAGATTGCGCTTCCATTGCAGCCTTTTCCCATCACTCCACGCCGTTCGCGGCGTGGCTTCGTTGAAGCGGGAAAGGGTCCAACGCCTCCCCGGCATCCGAACTCACTCCACGCCGTTCGCGGCGTGGCTTCGTTGAAGCCAGTTGAGCAGCCATGCGGGAGCGTTGGCCGGTGTGCACTCCACGCCGTTCGCGGCGTGGCTTCGTTGAAGCATTGTTCGCTACACAGATGGGACATATGTGGAAATCACTCCACGCCGTTCGCGGCGTGGCTTCGTTGAAGCTGTCAGTGTTCCGCCGGCCCACGAAGCAGTGGCGGTCACTCCACGCCGTTCGCGGCGTGGCTTCGTTGAAGCCCCTTACGTCAGGTACTCCGGTTAACGTCACCAGCCACTCCACGCCGTTCGCGGCGTGGCTTCGTTGAAGCGACAACTGGCCGGACCCGTGCGCATTTTTCGGGGACACTCCACGCCGTTCGCGGCGTGGCTTCGTTGAAGCCAAACACCCGCAATTGAGCGACCCGATCGGCAGTGCATCACTCCACGCCGTTCGCGGCGTGGCTTCGTTGAAGCCATCTACAGTCAATAATGGCTATCGCATCCCTAATCACTCCACGCCGTTCGCGGCGTGGCTTCGTTGAAGCTAATCTTCTCCGTTCCACACAGCATATATTCCGGGTCACTCCACGCCGTTCGCGGCGTGGCTTCGTTGAAGCTTGGTAGACATAGCAGTAATATGTTTATTGTTTTGTCACTCCACGCCGTTCGCGGCGTGGCTTCGTTGAAGCAAAACCGCGTGGCATGGCCGACAAGCGGCGCGAAGCCACTCCACGCCGTTCGCGGCGTGGCTTCGTTGAAGCCAGGCGATGGCGGCGCAGGCCATGTGGACGGCCTCCCACTCCACGCCGTTCGCGGCGTGGCTTCGTTGAAGCACGTCCGCGAACTCGCGAGCGCGGGCCGCACGGTTGACCACTCCACGCCGTTCGCGGCGTGGCTTCGTTGAAGCTTATATTACCGACGATTACGACTTTTACGAAACTGACACTCCACGCCGTTCGCGGCGTGGCTTCGTTGAAGCGATCGGGGCCAGCTTGAAGAAGCGCGTTTTATCGCATCACTCCACGCCGTTCGCGGCGTGGCTTCGTTGAAGCGTTTGCTCTTTTTTCTTGCTGTCTCCCGTTGACCGCCGTCACTCCACGCCGTTCGCGGCGTGGCTTCGTTGAAGCTGCGGTACAAATAGAACGTGCGCAACTCCTCATCACACTCCACGCCGTTCGCGGCGTGGCTTCGTTGAAGCAGCTTCCCCCGGTGGCCAATGCCTGATCGACATTTTGGCACTCCACGCCGTTCGCGGCGTGGCTTCGTTGAAGCAATGGGCGAATGGGACTTGCAGGCGCTCGGCAAGCTCCACTCCACGCCGTTCGCGGCGTGGCTTCGTTGAAGCTTTATTTTGTCCTTCAACCAGCCAAAGAAACCTTCACTCCACGCCGTTCGCGGCGTGGCTTCGTTGAAGCGATCCATTTGACGCACTGAACAAATTCCTTGCCAGCACTCCACGCCGTTCGCGGCGTGGCTTCGTTGAAGCCAGGGGGGAAGCCTTGTAGTTGTTGCGCCAGTACCCACTCCACGCCGTTCGCGGCGTGGCTTCGTTGAAGCAACAACCAGTTCCGGCGGCGGGTTTTTTATTGGCTCCACTCCACGCCGTTCGCGGCGTGGCTTCGTTGAAGCCAGTGGCTACGTGACCGGGTTGCCGGCTTCGCGGGTTCACTCCACGCCGTTCGCGGCGTGGCTTCGTTGAAGCATCGTATTCAAAACGGCCTTACGCGCTCTCGCAAAGCACTCCACGCCGTTCGCGGCGTGGCTTCGTTGAAGCTGTCCTGTCAGGGGTTCGCTGATACGCATTGCGGAATCACTCCACGCCGTTCGCGGCGTGGCTTCGTTGAAGCTATGCGCCAGTTGATCACATCCCAGGGATCGTAAACTCACTCCACGCCGTTCGCGGCGTGGCTTCGTTGAAGCAAGACGGGTCAATTGAGACGGTCGGCAGCTATTTCGGCCACTCCACGCCGTTCGCGGCGTGGCTTCGTTGAAGCTAAACGTCAACCCGATATTCCGCCGCGACAGCCTGAACCACTCCACGCCGTTCGCGGCGTGGCTTCGTTGAAGGTTCCGCCGCCAGGCGAGATGCCTCGTCAGGCAGTCGCCACTCCACGCCGTTCGCGGCGTGGCTTCGTTGAAGGAGGTTCGGTTCTTCCCGTGTTCAACAAGGCGGACTCTCACTCCACGCCGTTCGCGGCGTGGCTCCGTTGAGACAAGCGTCCTGCGGCTTCGTCATACCACCAGATGCACCCGCTCTCCGCTCGCGCGCAGCCGCCCTGGCGTGACCTGGCGGACTTTGCCTGCGAGCACCGTCACGCCACCCTTGCCCGGCTTCACTCCGGCGGGCAACTCGATCTCGGCCGGCACGCCCGCCGGGAGCGTGACCCGCAACTCGAACCGTTCCCGTTTGCCGGGCCGGATCTTCGCAGCGGCTCCCGCGCTTCCACCGGTACGATCCTCCGCGCCGGTGAACTGCCAGGAAACCTCCACCACGCCGCGTGGGGTCGGCACGCGGCCGCGCGCCCGGCCCAGTCCGCCCGGCTGCGGCGCGATGCGCACCACCTCGTAGCCGGGCTTCGCCGGCTGCACACCGAGCACGTACGCGCTCAGAAAATACGTCGGCGCAGCCGACCAGCCGTGGCAATGGCTCCGCGTCATGCGCGGACGGTCGGCGTGATACATTTCCCAAAAGGTCGTCGCCCCGGCATCGGTCTGCTTGCCCCAGTAATCGCGAATCAGCGACACGAGTTCGTCGCCGCGTCCTTCGCGGGCGAGCCCCTCGAGCACGAAGAACATGAAGAAGGGGCTGCCCGCCTTCACAAACCCTTCCGGCGCGCTCGCCATGATCTCGCGGGTGCGCTTCAGGCGCGATGGCGTCGGCACCTCCGCGATGTACGCGGCGGTATGGGTTTGCTGGCTGAAGACCGTCGAACGCGTGCCGTCCGGGCGGATGCAATCGATGTAGGCGCGGCGCTTCGCATCCCAGAGATGCCCGTTGACGGCGGCGGCGATCCGGTCGGCAAGCGCCGTCCAGCGCCGGACCTGCGCAACGGCCTCGCGGCCGAGTTCGCGGGCGAGCGCGGCGCCCTGACGCAGGCCGAGGACGGCGAGGCAGTTGAGGTGCGTGATTTCGCCGCCCGGCGGCGTGTCGAGCGCGGCCCAGTCAAACATGTTCCAGGCGCGGATCTTCAGGAGACCGCGCGGGCTGAGATAATGCTCGATGCCGTCCACGTTGCGGTCGAGCCAGCGGACCATGTCGCGGGCAAGGACACGGTCGCCCGTCAGGCGGAAATGTTCCTCGGCCCAGCGCATCCATAAAAAACTCCAGGCGGGCAGGATGTTTTCCCACGCGCTCGGCACCTGGCTTTCGACGAGGTCGGAGCGCTCGAGACTCTGCGCCGCCAGCAGCCACGAGTGCGCGCTGAGACGCGGGTCGCCGTTGGCCACGAGATCGACGAGCGCCTCGTTGCGCCCGTCGCCCACCCAGAAGGTCTGCTCGAAACTCGGGCAATCCGTGTACGTGTCCTCCGAACAACAGCGCACGGAATGCGCGCCGGCTTCCCAGATGCGTTCGAGCGTGGGGTCGGAACAGGCGAACGCTCCCTGGCGAGCCTGCGGATACGTGCCCATGAGCACGCGGATGTGGCGGATGTGCACCGGCCGCGAGAAGGCACGCAGCGTGAACCACGAATACTGAAACCCGCGCCGCACGAGGGTGCGGTAACGCTGCACGCCTTCGCGGCAGACGTAGCGGAAGGAATTGTTCATCGTCTCGGCGAGGTTGAAGCGGCCGTCGGGCTGGATGAACTCGAAGTTGTGGTTGTCGATGATCGTGCCGGCCGGCGCGTCGATCTCGAACTCGTGCCAGCCGACAACCTCGCGGCCGAAGTCGAGCAGCAGGCGCACGCCGGTGCCGGTGTCTCCGCCGTCGGCATGCGCGCGTGCGTCCGCATCCGCCGCCGGCCAGACCGTTGCCCGGTCGGCGGTGTCGTTGAGCAACGCCGACAGGTTTTCCGTGCGCGGCACGACGCCGGGCACCACGCGTTCGGAAGCGCAGAGCGCATACACATCGGTCCCGGCAACCATGTCCGACGTCAGCGGACGCACCCAGGGCTCGCGCGCCTCGTCGTCGCGCAGGGCGCCGCGCACACGGATTTCCTCGAACCGCGCCGCCGTGGCGCCGGGCAGGATCGCGGAGGCATCCGCGTCGACAAACTGTTGTTCGCTGCCGGTCACGGGCTCCGGCGCCAGCGTGTCGCGAAACGGCCCGATCGCCAGCCAAGGCGTGGAAGCAACCTTTTCCTTCGCCGTGGCGTCCGCCGCGGCGGATTTACGGCCCCGCGGCGGTGCGGACTGCCGGCCCGCATCCGCGGGCCACGCCGCCCACTGCACCGGCTGTGCCGTCCACACGCTGATCACCGTCCACCAGTAATGATCCCGCTCCGGCAGCGTGACCATGAGCGTGTTCCAGCCGGCGCGGAGCCGCGCATGGGCCACGCCGGTGTCGGTGAGCTGCAACGTGTGATCGTCGAACGCCAGCGGCTTGCCGTTGAGCGTCCACGGGCGAAACGGGCGCGGGTGCGGCTGGTGAAACTGCACCGCCTGCGCGCGTTCGCTGAAAAGGTGTGTGAGCAGAAGCATGCGGCCGCGCGGGACGTTGGCCGTCTTGTCGGCAGCGTTGAGAAAATCGCGCGGATTGAGGTTCCATACGTAGCGCGCGGTTCGCACCGCCTCCACGGACCGCACGCGCACGGCGTCCACCGGCTCGCGCGTGAGTTGCGGGATGTCACGCAGCACGAAGGCCGCGTGCGTCCCCTCGCCTGCGGCGCGCAAGGCGACCGCCTCCGGCCAGTCCGCCGCGGCGGCGTCGAACTCCGGGGACGCCCAGTCGTGCGGAAAGGCGCGCGCGTCCACCTGCTCTTCCCACGGCTGCATGCAACTGATCCGCGGCACCGGCCAGGCGAAGCCGTCGTGCGGTTGCGCACGCCATGTGTGCGCGCCTGCATTCCGGCCCTCGCCGCTCCCGCCCCCCTCCGTCACGATCCGGTGTTTCCCTGCGGCGTCGCGCCAGTCGATCTGTGCGAGCAAGCCCGGTTCCGCATGCAGATACTGGAACGTGCCGATCCCGAAATGCTGCACGAGCACCGCAAGGACGTTGCGGCCCGGCCGGAATGCGCCGCGCAGCTCGTACGGATCCACCGGCCACGGCGACGACCACGAACGCGCCGGCCCGCTGCCGAGCCAGACTCCGTTGAGGAACACCTCGTAGCGCGAATCCGCCGTGATCCATAACCGGCCCTCCGTGGTCGCTGCCACCGCGTTGTTTCCGGCAACATCGAACTCGCGGCGGAAACACACCACATTATGGGAAGCACGCGCGGCCCTGGCGGACCAGATCCAGCGGGCAGCCGAAGCGAAGGAAAAGTCGTTACTCATAGGATAGTCGGGAGCGATCGGGAAACGGGACCGGAAGGCCGGTCGGGTAAAACCGCAAATGTTACCAGATCGCCGACAACGGCCACCTTCATTTGCAGACCCGTTCCAGCACAATCAGACCAGCAATCGAAAAGGCCGAAAGCCTGATGGCTGAAGGCTGAAAACCCGGCTGATGTTCGTCCCGCCATGCCCCGCCTGTTTCAGTCCGCGGACTCCGTCAGCCCTTCAGCCTTTCCCCGAAGCTTGCGTCTCCGCCGAAATTGCCGCCAATTGCCCGTTTCCACACCTGCGCGATGCCCGACCACCCAACAATCCGCCTGCAAAAGTTCCTCGCCGACGCCGGCGTCTGTTCCCGACGCGCCGCCGAGACGCTCATCTCCGACGGCGATGTCTGGGTCAACGCGCAGCCCGCCACCCTCGGCCAGAAAATCAACCCCGAGACGGACAAGATCACCGTCCGCGGCAAGTCCGTGCGCCCCGTCGCCCAGCCCCGGCTCACCCTCGCCATGCACAAGCCCCGCGGCCTCGTCTGCTCGCACGACGACCCGCACAATCCCGACACCGTCTATGATCTGATCCCGCGCGAACTCGCCCGCTACCGCTTTTTCTGCGCCGGCCGCCTCGACAAGGACAGCGAGGGCCTGCTCATTCTCACCACCGACGGCGACCTCGCCCACCGGCTCATGCACCCGAGCACCGATGTCGTGAAGCGTTACCACGTCGTCCTCGGCGAGCCCTATTCTGCCAAAAAAATCGGCAAGCTCCTGCGCGGCGTTACCATCGAGGGCGAAAAGCTCAAGGTCGAGTACGCCGCTCTCGTCAATCCCAACGCCCAGGACCTCTCCACCAGCCTCGACGTCCACCTGCATCACGGCAAGAAGCGCGAGATCCGCCAGCTCTTCATGGCCCTCGGGCACGAAGTGAAGCGCCTCCGCCGCTACCAGATCGGCGCCTTCCCCTTGCGCGGCATCCCGATGCGCGCCATGAAGTTGCTCAACGACAAGGAAATCGCCACCCTCTTCGCCCGGCCCGGCCTGCAACCCGCCAACACCCGCCGCCGCTACACCCGCCCCAAAACCGCCGCGCCCGGCTCCTCCCGCCAATCCCCCGCCGGCGGCAAATCCTCCGGCAAACGCTCCACTCATCCGGCCAAAAAACGTGCCGGACAATCCCGTTCCCGTCACGCACGGTAAGTCTTCACACCGCCAGCCGTTTCCTGCATCGTCTCCGGAACACCAGTCCGTTTCCCGTCCGACCAATGAAAATCACTCCAACGCCCGCCGCCCGTCCGTCCCGCCTCTCCGCCCTCCTCGCCATCGCGAGCCTGCTCGTGGCCGCACCGCTGCCGGCCCTCCCGGCTACCGGCGACATCGAGGTCCACGCCCAGCCCTCCGACACCGCTCCCGTCATCGGCAGCTTCCCCGCCTCCCGCTCCCCCTCCCCCCTCACCCTGCCGACTCCGCCGCCCCAAGGCTGGTCTGCCGTCGAAATTCCTGGGCCGCACAGTGTGTACGTCGCCAACAAGGACGTCCTGAAAAACTACGACATCCGGCCCGGCGCCGAGTACCGCGTCAGCCCCTCCGAATCCGCCGCCGTCCTCGGATCAGCCGATGCCGCCGACAAGACCGGCCTCGTCGGCCTCAAGGGCCAATTCACCGAATACACCCTCGACCGCGCGCTCGTCGGCTATATCCGGAACCGACCGGCCACCGCCGCAACCGCCGACGCCGCCTCTCCGGTTGTCACCGTCGTTTCGTCCGATCCGACCGACATCGCCGCCGCCGCTCCGGTCGCGCCCTTCGATACCACGCTCACCCTGGGCAGCGGCGCGCAACTCACCCCGCTCCAGACACCGGTTCCCGGTGACGCCGCCGCCTCCGCATCCGCCCTGCCCCCCGCCGCCGCGCCGACAACGACTCCGCCTCCCCCGCCCTCTCCCGACGAGGTGGCCGCAAATGCGGTCGCCCCCCTCCCCCCCCTGCTCACCGGCAACGATTCCGCCTTCCCCGCTTCCGCCGCCGCTTCCACGCCGCCTCCCGTCGCCGCCCCGGTGGCAGCGGCGGCTGCCCCCGCCGAGCCCTTTGTCCCCGCTCCGGCCGGACGCGCCGCCGATACCAGCGCGACCGGTCTCCCCCGCATGATTCTCGGCACCTTTGCCTCCAGCAAACAGTTCTTCCGCCCGAGCCGCCCGTACCCGTTCCAGCTCAACGACGACACCGGCGCCCGTTACGCCTATGTGGACACCAGCCGGCTGCTCCTCACGGAAAAGCTCGAAAGTTTTCTCGGCCGCAAGGTGGTCGTTTACGGCACGATCCGTCCCGCTCCCGACAGCAAGGATATCGTCATCGCCGCCGAAACCCTCAAACTCCAGTAAACCCGGTCCGCGAAACACGCCAAAAGACACGGTAAAAAACCGGACCGGGAGAGCCGGATTTTTTGCCATTTCATGTGTTTTGCAAACCCGGCTGCCTTTCGCCTGTTTTTTCACCACATGGAACTCATCGACGGAAACCAGATCGCCACGGCCATCATTGCCGAACTCAAAACCGCAGTCGCCGCGCTCCCCGGCCGCAAGCCTTGCCTCGCGCTTGTCCGCGTCGGCGAGGATCCCGCCTCGGTTTCCTACGTGCGGAAAAAGGAAAAAACCGCCGCCGAAATCGGCATCGAAGGCCGCACCCTCCTTCCGCCTGAAACCATCACCCAGGCCGAACTCGAAAAGCTCATCGACGATCTCAACGCCGATCCCGCCGTCGACGGCATCCTCGTCCAGTCTCCGCTGCCCAAGCACCTCGACGAAGCCGCGATCTTCCGCCGCCTCGATCCCCGCAAGGACGTCGACGGCTTCCACACGATCAACATCGGCAAGATCGCCCAGGAAGACGACACCGGTTTTATAGCCTGCACCCCGGCCGGCATCATGGAGCTGCTCGCCCGTTCCGGCACCGACCTGCGCGGCAAGCACGTCGTCGTTCTCGGCCGCTCGCTCATTGTCGGCAAACCGGTCGGCCTGCTCGCCCTCCAGAAAAAAGCCGGCGCCAACGCCACCGTCACGTTCTGCCACTCGGCCACCGCCGATCTCCCCGCCATCACCCGCCAGGCCGACGTCCTCATCGCCGCCATCGGCCGCGCCGAATTCGTCACTGCCGACATGGTCAAGCCCGGCGCTGTCGTCATCGACGTCGGCATCAACCGCGTCCCCGACCCGTCGAAAAAAACCGGATACCGCCTCACCGGCGATGTCCACTTCCCGAGCGTCTCCCCGCTCGCCAGCAAGATCACGCCCGTCCCCGGCGGCGTCGGCCCCATGACCGTGTGCATGCTCATGAAAAACACGCTCAAGGCCCGACTCGGGAGGAAATGACGCCTCCCTGTGAGGCCGATCAATTACATAACAAGCGGATCCCTGAAATTTATTTTGAACAGAAGGAAACGAAGATAACGAAGAGCAGAAACACAAAGAACACCCTCTGCGAAACGCCTTCTTCTCCGGATCGGACCTTCATTCCCTTCGTTATCTTCTGTTCAAAAATTCTTTTTTCGTCCCGCACCCTTCGCCCGCCATCATCCGTCATTCGTCATTCCTCATGAACATCTCCTTCATCGGCGCCGGTAACATGGCCTCGGCCATCGTCACCGGCCTTCTTTCCAACAAAATCGCCGCTCCTTCCGCCATCGCCTGCATCGGCGGTCCGGCCGACGACACCGCGCAAAAACTCTCCGCCCGCACCGGTATCCGCGCGGCCACGACACCCGAAGATCTCCTTGCCGGGGCCGATGTCGTCGTCGCCGCGATCAAACCCCAGCAACTCGCCGATCTCCCGCCGGCGGTCGCGGAGCTCACCCGCGGCAAACTCGTCATTTCGATTCTCGCCGGCAAGCCGCTCTCCGCCCTCTCCGCCGTTTTCCCGCACGCGCGCAACCTCATCCGCGCCATGCCCAACACTCCCGGAGCCATCGGCGCCGGCATCACCGGCTGGTGTTCTCCGGCCACAAAACCGCTCGCCGATGCCGACCGCGCGCTCGCGCAAAATCTCCTCGGCGCGATGGGCCGCCAGATCGAGCTCGACGAGTCACAGCTCGACGCTGTCACCGCGCTCAGCGGCAGCGGCCCCGGTTATGTCTTCGAATTTGCCGCCGCCCTTCGCGAGGCCGGCGTCGCCGCCGGGCTTCCCCGCGACACCGCGCAACTGCTCGCCATCGAGACGATCCTCGGTTCCGGCAAACTTATGCAGCAGACCGGCACCGATCCGGAAACCCTCCGCAACCAGGTCACCTCGCCCAACGGCACCACGCTCGCCGGCCTGCAACGCCTCGCCGCCCACAACTTCCGCGCCATCGTCGAGGAGACCGTCCTCGCCGCCAAAACCCGATCCGAAGAGCTCAGCCGAGGCAACTGATTCTCCCTCCGGGCGGCTGCCGCCAAAACCAGACAGACCAACCGCTAAAAGACGCTGAAGAACGCTAAAAATGAACCGGTTAATTCCACTCTGGCAAAATAAAACGCCGGATTCGATGGCCACAAAAAGGCACAAGAAAACTCGCCGCGCATGGAGCCCTCCATCGCGCTTATAGGCGCGCGGGGGATTCTCGCCGGCCCGATGCGAATTTTGTGTTTTTGTGGCCATATCTCCAACTTACCGGAGTAGAAAGAACAAGTGTATCGAAAACCGGATACACTCACCCGCCAGATGGCGGGCATCGTGAGCTCCTCTTGTTCCGCGAGCTGTTTTTAGCGTTCTTCAGCGTCTTTTAGCGGTTCCAACCCGTTGAATCCAGGATACAACCTCTCCCCTCCATGGCCCGAAGTGTTGTCCGCCACGGCACCGTCCGTTGTCCGCGCTGCCAGATCGCCCCGCGCTGGTGCATCTGCGACGGGTTGCGCCCGCTCGCCCTGCCCTTCGCGGCCGATGTGCTCGTGCACACCGCCGAAACATGGCGCCCCACCAGCACCGGCAACCTGATCCGGCGCATCATCCCGGCTTCGGCGCACCATGTGTTTCAGCACACGCAACTGCCGTCGCGGGAAAACGTCTGCCGCCCCGGGCACACGCTCTGGATTCTCCACCCGCGTGGCGAGCCGCTGGAAGAGCTCGCATCCGCCCCGCCTCCGCCGGCCGCCATTCCGCTCCAGGTGCTCCTCATCGACGGCACCTGGGCGCAGGCCAACGACATGTTTCGCCACACGGAAGGCTGGGGCCGCAAGGTCAGCCTGCGCATGCCGGGCGAAAGCCGTTACTGGCTGCGCTCGCAGCATCGGGATGGACATTTTTCGACGATCGAGGCGCTGATCTTTCTGCTCGGCGCCCTCGGCCACGAGAGCGCACAGACGACGCTGCGGCTGCAATTCGAGTTGCACGTTTACGCCAACCTGCTCGCCCGCGGCCGCAAGAGCGAGGCCGCGGAGTTTTTGAAGGACTCGCCGTTGCCGCTCGCCGAAGCGATGCCGGAGTTGCTGGCGCGGCTGGCGCCGCAGTAAAGATCCCCGGAGCATTGGAGCGGCGGCGGGACGCCGCCGCTCCGTTACGAACCGCTGCGGGCGATCTCGCGCAGCGCCTGCTCGCGCATGGTCGCCGGCACGTCGGCCACTTCCCAGCCGTGGCGGGCCAGGCGGGCCAGTTCCGCGCGCGTGAACCCCGCCTCGGCCGCCAGCGCGGCGTATTCGTCGCAGACCGTGTTGGCGAACATCAGCGGATCGTCCGTGCTCACCGTGCAGCGCACGCCCGCCTCCAGCAACCGCCGCAACGGATGCGCGGCAAGTGACGGCACGACGCCGAGTTTAACGTTGCTGAGCGGACACACGTCGAACGTCACGCCGCGCTCCGCCGCCAGCGCCACCACCGCGGGATCCTCGATCGCGCGCACACCGTGCTGCACGCGGGTGACGCCGAGCACCTCGATCGCCTCGCGCACGCGGGCGGCGCCGTCGAACTCGCCGGCATGGCTCTTGGTGATCTTCCCGGCCTCGCGCAGCCGTCGCCAGACCGGTGCCGCCCATGACCCGGTCGGCATGCTTTCGTGCCCGTGCAAATCCACGCCGGCGAGGTCGTCGAGATTTTCGAGGTCGTCGATCACGGCGCGCAACTCGCCGTCATAACTGTCTCGCAGCATCCCGGCGAAGATGCGCACTTCGAGCCCGGCCGGCACGGCGGCGCGGATGGCGGCGACGAGTTCGCGCGCCGGCACTCCGATGAAGCCGACCATCGGCAGATGAAAACTGGCTTCCACATAGCGGACGTTCTGCACGAGGTGCGCGGCGAAGACGGCGCGGCAGGTTTTGTAGTAACGCTCCGCCGAGGTGAACCATGGCACGGCGTGGCCGAGCAGCAGGGCATCGAACGAGGAAAAATCGGGAAACCGGTAATGCGGTTCGCGGAAGGCCGGCGAGGCCGGGAACCGGCCGGCATCCCACGCATGGAGCATTTCGTACGGCACCGCGCCCTCGATGTGCAGGTGCGTTTCCGTTTTCGGCAAGGCATGGATGAAGGCGCGCAGGTCGCCCGTGCCGGCCCTGTCTTTTGTTTCAGGATACGTTTCCGGTTTCATGCGAAAATCTCCAGCAGCCGGGCGAAGAGCCGGTCGGTCTTTTCCTGGTTGGCACGCACCTGCTCGCCGAAGCGGTCGAAGTCGATGGCCGTGCCTTCGATGCCGTTGGCGTAGTTGTCCACGATGGCGAGCGAGGTGCAGCCGAGCCCCGCCTCGGTGCAGAGGTCGGCTTCGTGGGCCAGCGTCATGCCGACGACGTCGCCCCACTGGCGGATGACGCGGATCTCGGCCTTCGTTTCGAAACGCGGACCGCGCATCTGCACGTAGGTCTGCCCGGTTGTCACCGGGAACGCCTCGCCCAGTCCGTCGATGATTTTTTCCAGCATCCGGTTGGCGATGCCCGGAGCGCCGCCCTTGAGCTCGTCGTCGAAAAACGTGGCCGGCCCCTGCTGAAGCGCCACGTAATCGCTGCACGAAACGAGCGTGCCCGGCGGTAGCTCGGCGCGGAGCGAGCCGACCGACGAAACGGTCACCACCTCGCGAAAACCGAGCGAAGCGAGCGCGGCGATGTGGGCGCGATGGTTGATCCGGTGCGGCGGTAGCGGTGCGGCTCCGGCGCCGTGACGGTTGAGGACTACGTGATCCCCCCGCGTGCGCAGGCAGACGGAACCGTGCGGGGTGGTGACCGTCCGCTGCTCCCAGGCAGCGAACAGGGACGAACGGAGGATGCTCGTGCCGCTGACAAACGCAATTTTCATCAGGCAGCCAACATCGGGGGCGACTCAACGGGATGTCAACAGGGCGGGAGGGGGGCCGGGCTTCCGGCCCGCGATTGCGGAAGGCGGCGCTTCGCGCCGTCCACGGGCAAGATGCCCGTGCCACCTCCGGCGGACGCGCCGTGCGGACAACCCGAAAACCGGCATTGCCCGCAACGAAAGGCGTACCGGCGTTATTCCGGGCGGTCGTCCTTTTCCTGCCAGGGCAACACGTGCAGGTAATCGGCCGGCGGACGATCGAGCGCTCGCAGATCGCCGTGCGAAATTTTGACCGGTCTCGCCGCCGCCTTTTCCGCCTCGCCCAGCTTCAACTGACCGCTGCGGGTGACCAGCACCACACGGTCCACGATGCCGGGTGAACGGCGGCGCACGCGGTCGGGCGTACCGAGGCCGAAACGCACGTGACCGGAGCCGCAGACGACAAACGCCGTCCGCGCCCGACCTGCCGGCTGGCCGGCCTTGCCGGCACCGCTTGCTATCGGCAGCCGCCGGGCGGCGACGATGTTTTCCGCCATCGTCTCGTCGCGGGCGACCTGCGCCTCGAAGACCGGGCGAAGTTTTTCCGGATCCATCGCCATGTGGACCGAAAGCAGCAGGTTCATGAGGCGTTCATAGGGAGGATCGTCGAGCACGATGTCCGCCGGCAGCACGCCGCGGCCGGCGGAATCGAGGCGGGCGATGCCGCCGCCACGGCTGACGGCGCGAATGACTTCGGCCGGAGCGTTGAGCGCATACACAGGAATGCCGCGCGCCTGCGCGTACTCGCAGAGCGCGCGGTAGTCGGGATAATTCTTCCATGTCCTGCCCCAGTCGATTTCGCGGGCGAGCCCCTCGAAATCGAGTTCGCCGCGATTGAAGCGGTCCACGGCCGGTTGCCGGCGCGCCTCGATCTGTTCGAGGCAGAGCACGAGCGGCACGCCCCGTTCGTCGAGAGCGCGCAGGAGCAAGAGTTGCACGGCATGATGGCGGTCGATCGAGTGCGTTTCGCCTGCATAAACAACATCCGCCTGTGCCAGGTCGGCGAGGACGGTGGCTTGCGCAGCAGTCTCGCCATCGATCAGATCGAGCCAGAAAGCGCGGTCAGTACCGTCGCCGGCTGACTCCGCCGACGCAACCGGTCCGGCAAAAACCGGCCGGAAGAGCATGGCCGCGATCGCCGCCAGGAAGGCCAAGGCAGACAACCGCCAGAACAGAAAACGACAGGACAGCATGGTCACGGATAGCAGAACAAGAGGAATGGGAAAAATACCCCACCGTCCGGCAGATGCGAACGGCGGGGCGCGAAAGCCGACGCAGGCGCAAACCGGGGATATTTTTCCCCGGCCCGGCGCTATATACGACGGCGACGTTTGAGCGCGACAGCCGCCAGGATCGCCAGAGAAACCAGCGCCGCATACGTGGACGGCTCGGGAATCACGCTCGTGGACTGGACCAACTGGAGCGCGGTAAAGGCCGAGTGCTCCTCCATGTCCCAGGTGATCTCGAACGTCGAGATGTCCGCGATTCCGGAGACATCCCACGTCCACGTGAAGTTGTCATCCTCGAGCGTGGGCGTGACGACGAACGAATCGCCGGTGGTGTTCTGGTTGACGATCAGGGTGAGATTCTGCGGGCCATACTCCTCCGGGTTCATCGTTCCGAAAACCTGAAAGGTGATCGTGTTCACTCCGGCCAGCGCATCGGAGACGATCACCGAAAGCGTCGGCGTCGCGAAGAGGGTGTAGAAGTAGTTGTTTCCTCCTCCCCCGAAGTCTCCATACAAGTACAGACTGTCGGCTCCATTGATCAGGTGGAGGACGCCGCCGCCGGTGGACCCGGCGTCGGGATTCACCTGCTTGTCGGCGGTCCACTCGGGATGATTCGAGGGAGACCAGTCGGTCCAGAGGTCGGTGACCACAGTCTGCGCCGCCAGCCGGGCGGAGCCGGCCAGCAGGAGGGCGGAAATGAGAAATAAACGGTAGTTAAATTTCATGACAAAAATGAAAAATCCGGGTTCAGTGAACGGAAGGTTTGCGGTAGCGCCGGGCGATCACGCCGGCCAGAACGAGCGCGCCGCAAATGGCCGCATACGTGGACGGCTCCGGTACGGCCGACGGCGTCACGGTGATCGCCACGGTGTCGAACGAGAAGCCGAACCCGAGCTGGTCCTCCAGGCTGCTGAAGAGAATCGAAAAATCCTCCCCGGCTCCGATCGAGAGATTGTCCCAGCGATATTCGTACACATAAAAACTCACGCCCGTTCCTCCGGTGGAGGTATTCGTACCATCCGAAGACGCATAACGGTCGACCGACTCCACGCCGGTCGCGGACACGCCGTCGAGCGTCACATCGAAGGCGATCTGGCGTTCCCAGTCCAAATCGAGGAAGGGTGAATGCTTGATCTGAAGCACGATGCTCTCGATCGAGAACGTCGCGACTCCGCTGATACTGAAGTCGTAAGGCCCGGTGGTCAGTCGGCCGCTCAGACCATCCAGCGATGGACCGGAAAAACCGGGACCGGTGGCGGTCTGCGAAAGACTGACCGTGAACCCGTCGTCGTTGATGCCGATTTGCGAGGCGAGACCGGTGAATTGCGGTTCGGTCCCGAAGTATTCCCAGGCGGCGAAGCCGGACGAAGAATCCGTCGGCGTGGTGATTCCCGGCCCGAGGACGATCTGGGCCTGCGAGGCGGCGGTGATTGCCAGCCCGAAGAAGGCGGCAAGGAGTGGTAGCGTTTTATGCATGTTGTAGTCTGTTTCTTTCGGTTACCCCGGAGCCCGTTCGATACAGGAAGGCACGAGAGCCCTCCCTCGACGGGATCGGGAAATGGGTCGGGGTACTGCAAGCGGCGCCTGCGCAGATCTCGCTCCGCGCTCGCCACGCCGGGAGACGGCCGGGGCCTGTTTTCCCGGCCAAAAATGACAGGAAGACGCGAAGCGCCCGGAGCAGGCGCAGGACAGATGATCACTCCGTCCGGCCGCTCCGCGTCTCTCCTGAAAACTTCAGTCCCGCCGGCCAGGGACACCGCGCCGGCGCAGGCAGGCTCCGGCATGGCGATGCCCGGATGCTGCCAACAGAATTCCCGGATTGCATGCCTGCAGCTCTCTGAACCACAGGCATGCGTCTTCTGTCCAGAGGATTACGACGATTGGGTAATCACGATCGACGAGAAGGTTGAATGTTCGATAAGGCTCCATTCAAACCAGAACTCGCTAACATTTGCCGGCAGGGTCCATGTATAGGTAAGATCCCACAACGTGCCGCTAACCACCGGAGTGGGCACCGGAAGCGAATAAACGGTCGAAGAACCGGTCACCTTGTAATACAGGACCAGATTCTGCGGACCATAATCCTCATTCCAGGTTTCACCGAAGAAAAGCTCCACCGTGCTGACCCCGGAAAGCACCGCGCCGGGAGTGAGCTCCAGGTCCGGTGTATCGAACAGCGTGTAGTAGTAGTTGCCAGCGGTGTCGCCGTAGAGGCCGCCACCGCTGGCGTAGAGTTCGCCACCGGTGGAATCGTCTGCATAGACAAGCGGCGTCCACTCGTCGTGATGGCTGGCATACCAGTTGGTCCAGGTGTCGGTGAGGGTGGCGGCGGAAGCGGCGACACTGGCCGCGAGGAGGCTGGCGGCGAAGGCCACGAGCCGAATGCATGAGGTTTTCATGATTTTATCTGGATTTGCGATTTCGTTTTGAACCCCGGCGCGGAAGTGCGACGGGAAGCGGTCAGGAACGCCACTTCTTTTGCCAAAAGGCCAAGGCGATCGCCCCTGCGCCGAAGAGGGCGGTATAGGTGGCGGGCTCGGGAACGGCGGTGAGGCTTACGTTGTCGAGCCAGAGTGCTGCGGTCCCAACGCCATAATGAGCAATAGAAAAGATATAGGTGTTACTTTCCTCGGCTGTGAAGACATATTCAGATGTGTCCCATACATTCGCTGCCAATTGAAGTGGATAAATGACATCGATCACGGTTTCGGTGTCTGAATAGACGCTAAGCTTGTAAGATATTGCCGAGTTACTGTTAACGATCAGACGCAAAACATCAAAAGACAGTTTATAGGTGACACCCGCCTCCAAGGTCACCTCTTGCCAGAGCGGACCTGCATCGCGTTGTAATGCCACGACCTGATTGCCATCCGATGCGTTAGTCGACTGGCGATGGGTGATGACATTGAGTCCGCTCCCGGTATAGCCCTCTCCACCGAAGTTCCATCCGACAAGCCAATTGGTCGAATTTTCGGCATCGGCGGAATCGCCGGGCAGCAGGTTGTAAAAACTGGCGGTCAAGACGCCTTCCTCGAAGCTGCCGTTGACGATGAGGTTTTGAGCTCCTGCTGTGGAGGCAAGAACAATGGCGCCGACCATGATACTGTAGATTTGTTTTTTCATGCTGTTTATAGATGAGTGAGCTTCAGAGTGTGTTTCAGATGGTGGCTGATGTTTTCAGGCTTACTGCTTCCGGTTTCCCCGACGGCCAAGAAGAACCGCTCCGAGAGCCATTCCTCCGACAATCGCCGCCCAGGTGGAGGGTTCGGGAATCGCGGAACCTATCGTCAGGTCGGCACCGAGCATCGACTGGTGAACCGGCACCGGCAGATCGATGCTGATCGACGTAATGCCTTCGATACCCGACAGGTCCCATTCCCACAGAAAATTATAGTAAGTGCCGGCCATGCCGGAAACGATGTCGGAATAATAACCGTCCCCCAGAATCGACCCCGTCGGCGTACCCTGATAAACGTAGGTGACCCCACCGACAACATAACTCAGCACCGGCCCGCCGACATAGTTGAGGACCCCTTCCGAAATGGCGTTGAGGGTATGATTGTAATACTGGCCGGTTTCCGGGTCATTCGGATCGGGATTTTCGTGGCCGTAATCACCGTGATCCTGGTTGTTGTAATCGAAGAACAGGATGGCATCGGGGTTGCCCTGGACGGGGTAGGAGCTGTTGGGATCCTCATTCCAGAAATCCGGGTTGGCCATCTGGACGGCCTGCAACGAAACCTTGCCGATGGAAAAATCGGTCGCTGAGGTCGAGAAGTTGACGGCGTAGTCATTCGAAAAGCTGTAAAAGCCATAGGACGCCTTGTACCCCGAGGCAAAAGGAGTGACCGTGCCGGAGCCGGAAATCGGTGTCAGGTTGGTGTTTCTATTGCTGAAATCCACCCAGCGGGTGCTTGCCTGTTGTGGACTGATGACCAGATCCTGCAAGAGTGCCTCCGAGACAGGAATGAGAGGATTAGGTGTAGGCGCTGGTTGTGCGTAGAGCAAGGTGCCACAGAGCAGGCTTCCGGCAAGGATACCGATACGAGTATAGTTTGTGTTCATGGTTTTGTGCGTTGTCAGGTTGATGCGGACAATGGAGAACCTTTCACGCCCCTGTCGGGGAGTGACGGTAAAACGAGAGGGTTGGCAGAAATCGGATTATGAACCGGCTACCGAACGCCGCCGCCAGAGGGCGAAGCCGAGTGTGCAGACGCCAAAAATCGCGGCCCAGGTAGCGGGTTCGGGGACGGGTGAGCCGGAGACGTCGGCCAGTTGGGCGGTGCCGGCACCAAGATTGAAGTTTCCTAGAATGGCGCTAATGGGGTCCGTGTAATCACGAAGTGCCGTATCAGCATAAAACGGGAAATAGAAGCTACGCACCACACTGTCTTCGAGGTAGCTTGCCACTGCCGTCCAGTTGGTCGAAGTGAGAAGCAACCATCCGGCATCCCCCGCAGAGAGGTCCCGCTGATCATAGGCCCACAGATAAAGCTGGGAGCCGGATGTGATAATGGATTGATCGGACAAGATCAAAGAGGTCGACCACACGCCGCTTGTATCTACGTAGCCTGGCGCGCCCGATGTCAGCCAATGGTCGCGCCATTCTCCGGTATTGTCCGAAGTCGGGGTGAATCCGGCGGAAAAAGCGCCGAGTTGCAAACTCAACCCGGAGGAGATTACCAAGCCCGAGGCGTCGCTCAATGTAATGAGAGTTATCTCATTACTATTTGTAAACTCATATTGAGTGGCATGGCCCAGCGTTGGAGCCAACAGCAGGAGGAATGACGGTATTATCAGTTTTTTCATATCTGCGGGAGTTGGTTAATAGGGAAGAAGAATGAGGTAGTCGGAATTGGCCTTCTGACGTTTAATAATAAACGCCTGATCGCCTTGCAGGAGCGGGCTGTCAGCGTAGTTGTATGGGTCGCCCGACTTTATCCATGAGGAGCCGTTGCTGGAGAGCGTGTATTGGACGAATCCGGCTTGAGTGAATATCTGGATGGCATCCGCGAGGAAGGAAACCGCATGCCCGGTCCATCGGAGGGATGTTTCTTGGCTGGAATCGACAAACGCACCGATCTGGTTGGGACTCCGGTGCAAGGGCCAAGGCAAAGCCACAAATTGCGAACCAACCTTCAGGTTAAACCGGAATACGTTGGCACGGACGGAGCCCTCTTGGAAGAGGGTTTTGGCCTGGGTGAGCTTGACCAGAATCCCGACTCCAGGAGGGATGGGCAGATAACGCTGATCCCCACCGATACCGGCCGTCGTCCAAGTGGAACCATTGGCGTTCAGCGAGTATTGTCTGAATCCGGTGGCCTCAAACACTTGGATGGCATCCGCGAGGAAAGAAACGGCATGCCCGGTTAACCCGCCTTCAAACAGCCCTTGTATCTGCGTGAGCGTGATATGCCGACGGACAGCGACAGCGTTGCCAGCCAGTTCGGCGAAGCGGTCGGCGGGGAGGGTATTGCGCGTGTAGTCCGAGGAGAGAACCACGGTCTTGTTACCCGCCGCGATGGTGGCAACCACGTTGATGTCGAGGCGTTCGCCTTCGAGGGGACCGGAGATCACTTCGAGGTAGAAGGGATAGTCCGACTCGGGAGCGAGGAGCGCACCGATATTGGAGCCAGAGGCACCGCCGAGGGTGAGGGTGTGGTCGGAAACGGCATCCACGGTGGCTGCATACACGGCTTCGTTGAGGAGCGGGAGGCCGAGCGAGGAAGTGCCGGCAGGCAGGTTCATCGCCTGGAAGCCCCTCGGCGCGTCCTTCACCGTATCGGTGGTTGCGGTGACGGTGAGTCGCAGGAACCTGCGCGTATGGTCGGCGATCAGTTCGGCGTCCTCGGCGGTATAGGAACCGGCAACGTTTTCCTCACCGGTGCTGGTGAAGACGGTTTCCCATGTACCCGCAGACAGGTCACTCGTCGCTTCCACCGTGTAGGTGAGATCGGGGTCGGCGATACGGTTGAAGGTCAGGGTCAGGCGCTGGCCATCCGTGCTCTTGCCGATGGTGACGGCTTCGGTGCTGTCGCTGAGCAGTGGGTCGAGGCCGAGGGCGTATTCGAACAGGTTGGACAGACCGTCGCCTTCCGGGTCGGCGGTATCAGCGGCGTCGCCTTCGTTGACCGTCGTGCCGAAATGCGTTTGTCGCCAGTCTTCGAGCAGGGAGAGCGTAGCGGCAGGAACCACCGAAACGCTGGCCGAATCCGCCGTCTTGTCGCCGGTGGCCATGGCCGTGACGATGTAATGGTATTCCGTGCCGTTGACGAGGCCGGTGTCGGTAAACGTCGTGGTCGTGATGCCGGTGGCGATTTCCGTCCAGGGTCCTTCGGCGCTGGCGGCGCGTTTCACGCTGTAAGCCGAGGCGGGAGCATAGGCGGCGTGCGCCGGGGCTCCATCGGCCCAGGTCAATGTCGCGGTGGTGTTACCTGGAGTAGCCACAAGATCAGCCGGCGGCGCTGGCAAGGTATGGATGACTTGCTGCCAAGTGTCGCCGAGATCGAGTTGCACGCCGATGGTGGAGGCGGAATGGATGACCGGCTGGATGACCTCGATGCCCGTCACCGTGCCTTCGACTACGGAAAGATCCCACTGGTAGGCGAAACTGTAGTAGTTGCCCTGAAAGCCGCCGACCTGCAAATGCACCGGGCCGCCGATAATATCCCATGCCACCGGCGCGAGCACCGTGGTTGTGGAAGGATTTTCGGCGGTCGTGCAGAGGAGGAGCGGACCTCCGAAGTAACCATCGAGCAGATCGTCGAGGGCGGCGAGTGCGGGGACGTAGCCATATTCGTCCGTGGGGTTGTCTTCCTCGTCACCGCCATAGTCATCGTCTTCGTTCCACCAGTTCGTGTGCTTGTGGATGAGATGCTCCTCCATGGAATAGCTCGGATGACGCATTTCCACGACCTGGAGAACCACCGTTTTGATCGCCAGGTCCGTGGTGGAGACGACGGCCTGCACACCGAAGTCGGCGCTGTAGTTGTAAAAACCGGCTCCGGCCGACCAGGCTCCTCCGATGGCCTGGATACGGCTGGAATAACGGGCGGCGCCGGTCGTGTCCCAGTCCGGAGCCAGAGGGTCGGTGTCGTCCCGGGTCAATCCGTAGTAGTACTCATGCTCCAGCGGATTGTCCGGCTCCCAACCGATGTAATCGACGAAAGCGTCCCAACTGTACTGGTTGGCATTGCTGATATTGGTCCATTTGACCGTCTGCTGCTGACCGGCATCAAGCGTGATGGTCTGGAGCACCTGGTTGGAGGGAGCCGTCTGGCTCCGGAGGAGCGAAACGGGGATTGCGACGGTCAGGGCCGCAACGAACAGGGATGGATAAAACCGGAGTGGAAGCATGGAAGGAGAAGATGGTTTTCTGATGATAGGTCAGAGCACTCCATCAGAGGATTGCCTTGGGCCTCCATTTGGGGTTATCTGTGGCCCGGGCCTCCTCGGCCCACAGGCGCATGTCACGAAGCTCCGCACAGGTATAAAGCTTCACATGACCATCGAGGAAGGCGACGACCGCCTTGCCGGAATTTCGGAACGAGACATAGCCGTATTTTTCGTCCATGCTGATATCGGCCGGCTGTTCAGTGAGATTTTTAGAGGGCCATTTGGGAACGGGGGCCTCCAGGCGGAAATAGCCAGCGCGGATATCCTTGGGGTCGGCCGTATTCCGCCCGTTGGCCGATGTAAAAACGATGAGACCGGAGGGGAGTGTCGCCTCGTTAACCCTGCGGACGGCAACTTGCTCTTTCATCGACCCTCCTGCAAGACCGCCGACTCCATCCATGTTCATACCAAAGGTAGTAAAAAGTGAGAGATGGTAAGCAGCACCGGCGGTGCCGTGCCTGGACACGAGTTCCTGGTAGTAAAAGGCCTGTTCGTTGACGTAGAGCGTGTTGATGAAACGGTTCCCCAAGTAGGGACGGATCGCGTGAACCCAGGAGGCGCTGACCATGTCGCCACCTCCGTATTCTCCGCCAAACCCCTGCCCGGTCTCATCGTATTTGGCTTCCGAGTCATCCTTGCCGGCGAGAAGGCGGTCACGGTTGTCGATCGGATAGGTGAGATAGGCGACCATGAGTTGCTTGGCGGCAGAAATCTCGCGGGCGGTGTAGGCCATTCGTCGCGCCTTGCCCACAGCAGCGAGGACGAGCGCCGCCAGCACCCCGATGATCGTGATCACCGCGAGGAGCTCGATGAGCGTGAAGCCGGGGGCCGCGACTGCCGGATGAAATGTTCTGCGCTGGATGGAAGACCGTATCATTTATTTCTGAGAACCGGTCTCATATTAGCAGAAAGCCACCTCTCGCCGCGTTCCCGTGCTTGCTGATTTGTCACAAGTTTTTGTGCCAATCGGCTAGCTGCAGGGAGCGATACCCTCCCGACGATGTGCCTCCCGCCATGGTTGATTCAACCTAAGCCCTTAAACAAAGGTTGGTTAATTCTGAATCCAGTTCCGATCCATAAATGAGACAAAGTCTCATTATTTGAGAATTTAACCAGATCACCGACTCATACCGGATGCCGGCGTTTGTTGGCCCCGTCTCCGCATTGACGCCCGGGCCAGACGCGCCGACGCTGGCGGCTTCTTCCCACCATGCCGCTCTCGCCCTCCGATACCCGTGAACTGCTGGCCCGGCTCGGCCACACGCCGAAGCGTTTCCTCGGGCAAAACTTCCTCGTGGACGGCAACATCGTAAAAAAATCGCTCGAACTCGCCGGCGTCGCGCCCGGCGACACCGTGGTCGAGATCGGCCCCGGCCTCGGCACGCTCACCCGCGCCCTGCTCGAAGCCGGCGCCTGCGTATGGGCGGTGGAGCGCGACGCCACCCTGCACGCCCACCTCGCCGGCACGCTTGCGAAAGAATTTCCGGCAACCTTTCACCTCCTGGAAGGCGACGCCGTCGAACACCCGCTGGCCGCGTTGCCGGTCGGCAAGGAGGAGGCGGATTCTTCGACCTCCGCCCCTGCCTTCAAAATCGTGGCCAACCTCCCCTACGCGATCTCCACGCCGTGGATGGATGCCGTGCTCTCCGGTCCGCTACCCGCGCGGATGGTCCTCATGCTCCAGCTCGAGGCCGCCCAGCGCTACACCGCGCAGCCGGGCACCAAGCTTTTTGGAGCCATCTCGGTTTTCCTGCAAAACGCCTTCGACGCCGCGCCCGGCCACCGCGTCTCGGGCGCCTGTTTTCATCCGCGACCCGATGTCGATTCGTGCCTGCTCCACCTCGTCCGCAAACCGCAGCCGTTCGTCTTCCGTCCGGAGGTGAAGGCGGTGATCCGCGGCTGCTTCCAGCAACGCCGCAAACAGATCCGCCCGCTCCTGCGCAGCCGGCTTCCCGACGAGGGCCGGGCGTGGCTCGCACGCCTCGAAGCCACCGGCCGGCTCGGTCCGGCCTCGCGCCCGGAAGAAATCCCGGCCCCCCTCTGGCGCGAACTGGATGCGCTCGCATTCCCGACACCCTGATTTTCCTTTCCCGCGCGTTTTCCGTTTTCCCACCTGCCCCATTTCGCTCTCCGCCATCACATTCTCCGCAGCCGTAATAAATACCAGCGCCTCAAAACCTCTGAATTTTCACACAAAGATCGCAAAGAACGCGAAGTTTCTGAAAAACAAATCTTTGCGTCCTTTGCGATCTTTGTGTGAAATCAGAAACAATCCTTTTTCCCTCCATGCTCACGTTTCCCCAGATCATCGTCATCCTGCTCGTCGGCACCGGGTCGGGCTGGCTTGTCCACGTCCTTGGCAAGGGCCGGCGTCCGCTGCTCCCGTTGTATCTGGTGGCCGGCATCGCCGGCGCGCTGGTCGGCGGTCCGCTCCTGCGGCTGCTCGGCCTCGTGGCAGCCAACCTCCTGGGCACCGGTGTCGCCGCACTCATCGGCGCCCTGCTGCTGCTGTTGCCGCTGCGCTGGCTGAAACGCTGACCGCACACGCGCAGCGGCCGGCCGCCATCCCCGAATTACCCCGCCCGCTTGCGCGACCTGACGGCGCCGTTACTGTTGGCCGCATGGAAAAAAACTCCGCCTCGTCGCCTGCGTCTGTTTCCCGTCGCGCCGCTCTCAAGACCCTCGGAGCCGGGCTCTTTGCCGCCGGTTCTCTCGCCGGCGCCCTCTCACGCCTGGCGGCCGATCCGAAGGCCCCTTCCAGCCCTGCAGCCGTCGATCCGCACAAATGGAGCGCTCCGCCGACCGGGGCCGCCTCCGCGCTCGCCCAGCCGTTTTCCCTGCCCTCCCTCCCCTACGCGCCTGACGCCCTCGAGCCGGCCATCGACGCCCGCACGATGACGATCCACTACACCAAACATCATCAGACCTACATCACCAACGCCAACGCCGCGCTCAAGCCCCTGCCCGAGCTCCATTCACGAACCGCCGAACAACTGCTGGAAAACCTCGACGCCCTCCCCGAAGACATCCGCACCGCGGTGCGCAACAATGTGGGCGGTCATGCCAACCACTCCTTTTTCTGGCCGCTGCTCGCCGCACCGGCCGAATATACGCCCGGCCCGCTGCGCGCCGACATCGTCGCCACCTTTGGCAGTCTCGATGCCTTCATCGCCGAGTTCAACCAGGCCGCCGCCTCGCGGTTCGGCAGCGGCTGGGCGTGGCTGGTCCGGAAAGACGGCAAGCTCGCCGTCATCTCGACCGCCAACCAGGATTCGCCGCTCAGCCTCGGCGCCCGTCCCGTCATCGGCCTCGATGTCTGGGAACACGCCTATTATCTCAATTACCAGAATCGCCGCCCCGACTACGTGAAAGCGTTCTGGACGATCCTCAACTGGGACCAGGCGGAAGCCAACTACGCCACGGCGCAACAGGTGTAACTGCCAGAACCGGAATCAGCCGCGAAAGAGCGCAAAATATCATTCCGTCCGGTGTGAATCTCCCGCGCGCTTATAAGCGCGATGGTGGGCTTCATCCGCATCAGGATTTTTGCGCTCTTTCGCGGCTGATTCCGCTTATTCCCCTTCGATTGCGGCCCGGGCCCGCCCCGGATTTTGCGGTTATTCCGATCCGTGCAAGGCCCGCCAGACGTCGTCCGTGAATCGCATGTAGCGCATGCCGGTCCGGAAATCCGTCAGCCGCACCGGCGCGCCTTCGCGGATGCTCGCCACGAAATCGGCCTCCACCCGCCATTCGCCGCGATCCGCGGCGGCGATCTCCACACGCTCGGCCGCGCCCGCCGCCGCACCCTGTCCGGCCAAGCGCCGCGAGAGCCACAGTTCGCCGCGCGCCAGATCGTAAAACAACCCGCCCTCGCTGCCGGAAATGCGCACTTCGTTGCGCGGCGCAGTCGTATCGACGCCGCTCAGATGGATGCGCAACAACGCGCCCGTCTTCGGGAAACGACCGAGCACGGTCAGGCTTTCGGGGATACGCACGCGGTACGGCCGTCCGTCGCCACCCTGTCTTTCTTCTGTAAATACAGCGCCATGCGCCGCGCGCACGTCGGCGTCGTCGTCCAGCCAGCGCAGCAGCGCCTCATAGTGGATGCCCATCGTCATGATATTGTGTCCGCTCCATTCGAGGTTCTGCCGCCATGTCAGCGGAGCGGACGGGTCGGCCTGCGCGGCGTTCGTCTGCACCACGCTGACCTCGCGGATCTGCCCGAGCGCGCCCTCGGCGAGCAAGCGGCGGATGGTCGCATCGCAAGCCAATGTCAGCGGGGCAGGCACGATTTGCGCGACGATGCCGGGCTGCGCGGCCCGGGCCTGCAGCCAGGCCGCGAGCATGGCGCCGGCCTCGTCGCCGTTGCGCGCCATCCGCGCCTCGGTGAGGACGTGTTTGCCCGCGCGCAACGCCGCGATGGACACCGGCGCGTGCAGGTAAGGCCACGTGCCGATGCACACGGCGTCGATGTCCGGTGCGTCGACGATCCCGCGCCAGTCGGCCGCCACGCGCGCGATGCCGAATTCCCTTGCCACCCGCGCCGAAGATTCGGGCGTCCGGTTGGCCACCGCCACGAGTTCGACACCCGGCAACGCCCGGAATCCGGGCAGATGACGGAGCCGGGTATTTTCACCCGCGCCCACAAAACCGATACGAAGAGGAGAAACCCGAGGGATGCCGCTGCTTGCCATGGAGAAAACCGGACGCGTTTTTGGCGTGGAGGCAAACTTTCCGTGCAGGAGTGGCGCGGGCGGGACCGCCCGCGCCACATCGCAAGGCCGGTCAACGCTCACTCCAGGCCGAAGACCGCCTTCGCGTAGTTTTCCGCCTGGAAGGGTTGCAGGTCTTCGGGCTGTTCGCCGAGACCGAGGAAATAGATCGGCAGCTTCAGTTCGCGCCAGATGCCCACGATGGCGCCGCCGCGCGAGGTGCCGTCGAGCTTCGTCACGACCAGGCCGGTGAGGCCGAAACTTTTGTGAAACACCTTGGCCTGCTCGATCGAGTTGGTGCCGAGCGAGCCGTCCACCACGATCCAGGCATGGTGCGGCGCGGCGGGGTCGTTTTTCCGGAGCACCCGGCGGATTTTTGCCAGTTCCTCCATGAGGTTGCTCTTGGTGTGGAGGCGGCCGGCGGTGTCCACGATCAGGTAATCGCAACCCCGCGCCTTCGCCGCCTGCCAGGCGTCGAAGGCCACGGCGGCGGCATCCGCGCCGGTGTGGCTGGCCACGATCGGCAGGTCGAGCCGCGTGGCCCACGACTTGAGCTGCTCGACGGCGGCGGCCCGGAACGTGTCGCAGGCGGCGAGCATGACGGACTTGCCGTCCTGCTTGAGCAGCCAGCCGAGCTTGGCCGATGTCGTGGTTTTACCGCTACCGTTGACGCCGATCATCACGATCACGGTCGGCGAACCGGCCGCCTGCGCCTCGGGCGAGGGGGCGAGCGCCACCTCGCTGCCGGCAAGCGCCCGTGTGAGCACGGAGGCGCCGATGCGGGCGGCGTCCTGACCGCGGAGATCCTTGTCCTTGCGGTGGGCGGTCTTGATTTCGGCGAGGATTTCCTCGGTCGTCTCCACGCCGAAATCCGCCGTGTAGAGCGCTTCCTCCAGCGTTTCGAGCGAGGAGGCGTCGATGGAACGCCCGCCGAACAGGCCGCGCGTTTTTTCCGTGATGGCGGCGACGGTCTTCGCGAAGCCGTCCTTGAATTTTTTGAACAGACCGAACATGGGCGTCCGCTTGCGAGGGGCTGTGGTTGCCGGTTATTCGGTGCCGACCTTGCGCGCATCACGGCCGACCTGGTCCTTGAGGCGGTCGAGGATGCCGTTGATGAAACGCTTGGCGTCGGCGTTGGAATATTCCTTGGAAAGGTTGACCGCCTCGTTGATCGAGACGACCGGGGGCACGTCCTTGCGGAAAATCATTTCGTAGATCGCCAGCCGGAGGATCGCCAGGTCGATGCGGGCGATGCGGTCGAATTCCCAGTTCTGCGCCAGCGTGCGGATGCGGCCGTCGATGTCGGCGATGTTTTGCAGCACGCCGTGGATCACTTCTTCGGCGTAGGCGTAGTGCTCGCGCGGATTGGGCAGGGTTTCGAAAAACGTGCGCAGGTCCTCGGCGAGGTTGGACGGGGAATTGAGACTCCACGCAAACAGGTATTGCATGGCGGCGGCGCGGCTGTCGCGGCGCTGGGCGAAAAGGGCTTTGCTCATCGGGAGGCGGAGGTGGAGGAAGCGGATGCGGCGGTGGATGTTTCGGAAGAAAGCGACCGTTTCAGCGCCGCCATCTCGAGCGCGGCGCGGGCGAATTCGGCGCCGCGGTTGACCGGCCCGCGACAACGGTCCTCGGCCTGCTGCGCGTTTTCGGCGACCACCACGCCGACGATGACCGGCACGCCGGCGTCGAGCGACACGCGGTGCAGCCCTTGCTGCGAGGCTTCGGCGACGAGCTGATAATGAAGGGTGTCGCCGCGGATGATGACGCCGAGGCCGATCACGGCATCGAGTGCCGGCTGGCGGCGAAGCAGGAGCTGCGTCGCGACGGGAAGCTCGTTGGAGCCGGGCACGCGCAGGACGGTCACATCCCCGGACGCCGCGCCGGCGGCGAGAAGCTGGTCGCGCACCTGGGCGACGAGGGCGTCCACCAGTTCGGGGTTGTAGCGGGCGGCGACGATACCGAAGGAAAAACCGGCGGCGTTGATGGTGGCGGGTGCTGGCGCGTCGAGACTCATGGTTGGCGAAACCGCAACGTGTGCGCCGCACCCGCGGGCGGGGCAACTTCTTTTATCGGAGAGGCTGGCGGGGCAGCCGCGAATCCCGGAGCCGGAAGGCCGGCAATCCGCTGCTGCCCGGGCTCTTCTCAGCGATGCTCGATCACCTCGGCGAGCGGGAAACGCACCTTGGGCGTGGTCGCATACTTGTCGTTCACGGAACGATAGCCGGCGGCCACCGCGCCGAGCGTGGCGTAGCCGGTGCCGGCCAGGCCGAGGATCTCGTCGTATTTTGCCGGATCGAGCCCTTCGATCGGACAGGTGTCGATGCCGAGCACGGCCGCCGTCGTCATGAACTGGCCGAACGCAATGTAAACCTGGCGCGACGACCAGCCATCGAGTTTGCCGTTGGCCGTGTACGCATTGACGGTGCCCATAATGGCCTTCTTGAACGGCGCCAGCGCCTCCACCGTGGTGCCGCGGACCTCGGCGGTGCGGACCAGGTAGCGGTCGATCCAGGCCTCGTCGATGCCCTTGCGCACGAGCAGCACCACGTAGCGGGCGGCATCCGTGACCTGACCCTGACCCCAGGTGACGGCCTTCAGCTTTTCGCGGAGTTCGGGCGTGTCGATTACCAGAAATTTCCATGGCTGGATGCCGAACGACGACGGCGCGAGCACGAGGGATTTTTCCAGGACGGCCCAGTCGGCGTCGCTGATCTTGCGCTGCGCATCGAATTGCTTCGTCGCATAACGCGATTCGAGAGCGGTTAACACCTGTTGATGATCGAGAAGAGGCTTCATGCGGGCACAGGTATGCCGCCCGCGGCACGGGTGCAAGCGCGTCATGCCAGGTTTTTCGGGCAATTTACCTGGCGGGAAATTCCCGTCTTCCCCTCGCGCCTCCGGCCCGCTAATCCGTTTCCCTTTATGTCCACGTCCACGCTCAAATTCGCCGTTCTTCCTGGAGACTACATCGGACCCGAGGTCATGACCGAGGCCCTTCGCGTGCTCGAACACGTCGCGAAGCAGGAAAACCTCGCTCTCTCGTACCGGACCGCCGACGTCGGCGGCGCCGGCATCGACAACCACGGCAAGGCCCTGCCCGAGTCCACCCTCGCCCTCTGCCGCGAATCCGACGCCATCCTCTTCGGCTCCGTCGGCGGCCCGAAGTGGGAAAAACTCCCCCCGGCCGAGCAGCCCGAGCGCGCCGCGCTCCTGCCGCTGCGCAAGGCGTTCAGCCTCTTCGCCAACATCCGCCCCGGCCTCCTGTACAAGGACCTCGTCGACGCCTCCCCGCTCAAGCCCGAGCGCATCCCCAACGGCATCGACATCGTCTGCATCCGCGAGCTCACCGGCGGCATCTATTTCGGCCAGCCCAAGTCCACGACCACACTCGAAAACGGCGAACAGCAGGCGATCGACACCATGGTTTACAAGACCAGCGAGATCGAACGCATTGCCGAGGTGGCCGCCGTCACCGCCCGCGCCCGCGGCAAAAAAGTCTGCTCGGTGGACAAGGCCAACGTCCTCGAAACCTCCGTCCTCTGGCGCAAGGTGGTCACCGCGTACTTCGCGAAAAACCATCCCGACCTCGCCCTCTCGCACATGTACGTGGACAACGCCGCCATGCAGCTCGCGCGCGATCCCAACCAGTTCGACGTGCTGTTTACGGAAAACATGTTCGGCGACATCCTTTCCGACGAGATGGCCGTCATCTGCGGTTCGCTCGGCATGCTCAGCAGCGCCTCGCTCGGCACCGGCAAAAATTCCCTCGGCAAGCCCTTCGGCCTCTACGAACCGGCCGGCGGCACCGCGCCCGACATCGCGGGCAAGGGCCTGGCCAACCCCTGCGCGCAAATCCTCAGCGGCGCGCTGATGTTGCGTTACAGCTTCGGCCTCGACGCCCTCGCCACCCGCATCGAGGCGGCGGTGAGAAAGACCGTCGCCGTGGACGGCCACCGCACCGGCGACATCGCCTTTGGCCGCCCGAGCATCGGCACCAGGGCGATGGCCGACGCCATCATCGCGAATCTCTGAGTCGCACACCTGGTTCGCTTCAAACGGAACGAATATCAGCCGACACGGCTTCCCGACATCGGGAAGCCGTTTTTTTGTTCCGATCTCTGGCTGCGAGGAAGTGGTATGGGCATCCTGCCCATGAGCGTTGCCTCTCCGTATGAAACGAGCTTCCGTCCCGTGTTTCACATCGGACGCCGGCGGTGCTTCGCGCCGTCCACGCCCAAGATGGCCGCGCCACACGGCACGCGCCCGCAGACATTTCTTTGAATTACACCGTCCTTTTTCTCCAAAACCCCGAATTGCCAGCATTCTGTTATTTGTCTGATCCTGCTCTCTCCATTGATTCTGACCCCATGACCTTCATCCAAATCCCCCGCTCCCTTCTCAACCTTTTCGACAGGCATCAAAACAGCATCAAACCCGCTGCCAGATCGCTGCCCAAGCCACCATTCGCCAGAGGCCCCGGATTATACGGCATCCTGTTTTGGACACTTGTGTCGAGCGTGCTGGCCAATATCGATATCAATGAGGTTCTGAAAGATGAAGGTTCTCCTTCAACAGTAGTCACGATCGCGCCAAGGATCCTGGCAGACGAGAACGCATCCGCGATCATCGTGATTTCATTTGACTACCAGACGAGCCCCGGTCCGCCGGCCGTAACGGTCACGGGGATTGATGGTGCCAAAGTCTCCAATTCGATCATGACCAAAACCATATTCCCGACAAAAGAAGGCCCCGGACACCTTCTCCAAATTCATACGCTTCAACTGAAAAAAGACCGTGTTGTTGTCACAGAAAAGAATTTCTCCGGTTTGCCGGAAGGAACGTATTTCAGAATCACGCTGGCAAAGAGAGAGAAAGGAAGCGAGTATCAGGGAATCGACTACTCGAATTTTTTTCGATGGCCGCTTGCGAAGCAGATCACGTTCTCATCGGTAATCCTGGAAACGCGTTTCCGGAAGGAAGGCACGATTCTGAAAAGCATCATCTCGGATGCCATAAAAATCGGTGAAGGCGTGAGTTTCCAGTCCGGCGTTGGCGACAAACTTGAAGGTGAGACTTGGGACGAGGGAGACTTTGCGAATGATCCGATTGAAGGATACGTCTATTTCTATATCGGTGATCCGCCGCGAAACATCACAGGCGTCCCGATCCGCGCAGGGAAAATCCGCTCTTTCGGCGACATGCCTCTAGAGGTCTTCAAACGGATTGCGCAGCCGTGACGGGATTTGCCTCAGAGATACATGCCGCTGGCGCAGTCCCTTCCGGATACCGTTCAATTCTTTTTCGTAGCCGAGTCCACAACGTGGACCAGAGGTACAAGGTGTAAACAACAAGGAAAAATGCCCCGAATTACGGATGCGTCTCACCGGCAGTGGAGAATGCGGCTTCGCCGGTGCGAACGGCGGTCAGGCTGCGAATACGGGAATCCGCATCGATAACATCCGTCCATTCCCCTCCTCCCCTCTTCGCACAGTGAATCCGGATACGGAGACCGTCGGCCGTCTCATCGACCGAGATGTCCTTGACCGGATTTTTCTCCCCGGAGGCGGACGGAAGCAGGAGCGTGACGTAGCGGACGTTGCTTCCCGTCGTCTTGAGGGTGTGAGTGGTGATACGATCTTCCGGCAAGTCGTAGTGTTTGACCGTATGCTTGCGCGGCGCGAACGCGAGGCCGGACGGAAAGACGCTGCGAATTTCCAATGAACCCGTTTTCCCCTTAACCGAGAGGCGAGCCGGAGTCTTGCTGTCGAACCGGGTGCCGGCCGGGAGCGTTTGCGCAAGCCACTCGACCGTGACGGGACGCGGAGCGCGCACACTGTCCAGCACCAGGATGTAATCCCCGCGGCGATGTAGAAGGCCGCGTCTCACCTCGTTGGAATCCTGATACGCCTGCGTCAGATCGACGCCAGTCCAGCACCAGGCGGGGGTGGAAATGAACTGGTCAATCGTGCCGCGGGCATCCGCGTCGAAACGCTGGTTTTTCCCGTCGATGAGCAGCGTGCTCTTGGATTCGGTGGCGGTTGAAAAGTAGGTCCAGCGCCGCCCCTTGCGGTCCCAGAAGCCATTGGTGCCATCGGCTTTCCCGGTGCCGTATCCCGGAGCGGTGAGAAGCCAGTCGTCGCCAAACGCGAGGGCGAGGGCTCCGGCGTCGAGGTGGCTGTGATGGCGGACGTTGAGGCCGGATTTGATGGAGAGCAGGTAATCGTCTGGCGTCCAGCCGGTGCGGCTGGCGGCGAGGTCAACGACCGTGGCATGATAGTCGAGCGTCGCGGGCGGAGTGGCAGGAAGCGTCGGATCATACCAGAGGGTGGACCACATGTTTTTGGAGGGCGAACTGCTGGCAAGGAACTGACCTTCGGTGGAGCGATATTCGCGGGCCAGGGCAAAAAGGGAATAGGTCGAGGCCGTGGCTTTCGTCCAGACATCGCCCCACGGCAACAGGCGTCCAAGGCCAGGTGTGGTGCCGTGCAGCCGGTAGTTGATGGTATTTTGGAGGAAGGGTTTTTGGTAAAGCGCCTCGGAGCCGGTGACGTGGCGGGTGCCCTCGATGTAGCGGACGATCATTCCGAGGCTGTAAGACCAATAGGTGAAACCCTCCGGCGTGCTGCCGTCGGCGTTGGCAGCGGACATGGCGCGCTCGAAGTTGATGGTGGCGGCGGCGAGCCATTCGGCGGCCTCGGGGATATCGTCGAGAAACGCAAGCCCGCAGAGGCCGAGCGCGGCGACGCTGACGTGGTTGTGGTTGGTGAAATAGTCACCGGCCCAGAACACTTTTCCGTAGAGGCCGGCGGCGATGTCGCCGACGTGATTGCGGATGGTTTTGCGGATGATCTCTTTTTCCGCGTCGCTCCAGATGTCAGCGTGCCAGTCGTAAGCGATGGCGACGCCGATGGAGAGGTGCGCCGAGGCGAGGTGCATGCCGGTGGAGCGCAATCCCCAGTTTGGATACTCACAGGCGGTGAGCACCACGTCGCGGATGTTTTTGCGGATGGCAGGATCGTCCTTGAGCGCAAGAGCCATGGACGAAACGGTCAGGTTGTCGCCCACGTCGCGTTGCCAGAGTTCCGCCTTGGCCGAAGGGAGCGACAGGGAGGGCGACACAAATTCCTCCGGCGGGCGGTAGGCGATCGCGGGTTTGGTCGCGAGGGTTTGGGCCCGCTGGATGACGGAGTCGAAATACTCTTTCTGGCGGCCTTTCGCGGCGGCATAGGTCTGGCGCAGTTCGCGCCATGAATCCGCGGTAAAGGCAATATGCGGGACGCCGGGCGTGAGGTTTTTCCGCCATTGCGCGAGGTCGCTTGCCATGCGGGCTTGCGCTTCGGCGGGCGTGATAAAAACGCGTTTCGCGGGTTCTTCGGCGGCGGTGGTGGCGGCGGCGGCCGAGGCAAGCACGACTCCGCCAGCCATCAATCCGGAAAAGAACAAAATACCTAGGCATCCGTTTTTCATCTGTTTCCTTTGGGCGCGATCAGTTCTGCTTGCGGCCGTGGATGCAG
Organism: Opitutaceae bacterium TAV5; assembly: GCA_000242935.3. Taxonomy (NCBI): domain Bacteria; kingdom Pseudomonadati; phylum Verrucomicrobiota; class Opitutia; order Opitutales; family Opitutaceae; species Opitutaceae bacterium TAV5. The sequence goes on along the minus strand of CP007053.1, from coordinate 5,066,161 downwards.
CGCATTCCCCACACGGCGAGGAGCATCGCCGCGCCGGCCAGAAGCGCTGTGGTTCCCGGCTCCGGGATGGCAGAGGTAGTGTATCCTGAAATACGGATGTCGTCGAAGCGGACAATATGATTCCAGTCCAGATTATCGGACTGAACGTAAGCGTAGAGACGGAATGTCACCTTCTCCGTCAGCCCCGAAAACGCCACACCCAATGGTCCGGTGGTGAGAAGGCCGAATTGAGAGCTGGTGCCGGTTCCCTGGTTTTCCGGAGTTGTAATCGTGAACGAGGCGAGGGTGCTCGCATAGTTGTCCACGCTGGAACGCAAAAATGCGGTGACGGTCAGCGCCTGAAGACCTGCCCCCACATCGCTCTGCGTTTTCGCGGCCACTTCGGTCAATGTCAGTTGGTTTCCGGCTGTCGGTTCGATCTCGAACGTGAAGTATTTGCCGAGCGCCACAGCCGCTGCCTCGTCGGTGATGGCGTTGCCATTTCCAATGGCCAGATTGTTGGTGCCGTTGGAAGCCTTGGTCAGTCCGCGCGCAATCAGGGTGCCGCCGTTGCTTGCCCAGGCGAATACGTTCGAGACGACTTCGGGGGCGAATCCGATCGTGGAAGAAACCGAGTAGGTATCGTCCTTCGCGGTCTTCGTTCCATTGTCCGCATACCGGACCAATTCCGAAGAGGCGGCCCGGGCGAGAGGCGACAGGGCCGCAAGGCTGATGCCAAGCGCTAACGTGATGTGTTTCATTGTGGTTTTCATGGATAGATATTTTTTATTTTTGTTTTATATTTCTGGATACACATGGATAAAAATAACCGGACGGATGAGGGGGTGGTGTGTGTTGGAGGGTATGGATACATTCAGAACGTCGGAGCTTCGGTGTCGTGCTTGAGCCATTTTCCCGCCGTCGTATCGTCCCTGGCGGTCGGCAGCGGAGGCACGCCGAACGTGCCGACGTGACCGTCGAGAAAGAGGAGATTGGTCTTGTTGTTGTGACGGAGGGCGATTTTTCCCTCCGAGGCCGGATCGGGATCGTAGAAAAACTGGTAGTCGTGAAACCCGCAGCTCTTCTTGTGTTCGCGAATCTCCATGATGTAGGCCTTGCGGGCGGGGGTGTTGAAGTCGCTCAGGGAATAAGCAACGGCCTGATCTTCGGGAGCGACGTAACTATTGTTACTCGCCTCTTTGTTATAGGTAAAAAATGACATCGCGTAATGGCGGATGTTGTAGGACTGGTTGGTGACGTTCGCGTCGAAGTTGACGGAGGGGCAGACCCAGAGAGAGTTGTGTGTACGCACGTCATTGGTGGTGAGATACGGCTCAAAACGGTCCTCCCATCGTGGTTTGGTTCCGAGATTGTTTTGATAATTGAGCCGCCCCTTGTGGTCGGCCTGGTAGAGCGCCGAGGCGACGCCGAACTGGCGGAGGTTGCTGATGCATTTCGCCGCATTAGCGGACTGGCGGACTTTCCCGACGGTCGGAATGAGGATCGCGGCGAGGATGCCGATGATGGCAATCACGGTGAGCAGTTCGACCAGGGTGAAGGCGTACGAACGGGAGATGGGGAGGACATCGGAGGTTTTCATGGTTTCAGGGTGTGGAAGCGGAGCCTGGAGTTTCGAAATTTGAGGAGTTGAAAGCGGAAACGGGATGGAGACTGTTCAGAGGGTTCGGCAGGAGAGACAATCGCTCAACACCCCGAATTCACGGGGTGTAAAGGATAGCTGTCAACACCCTATTTTTACAGGGTGAAACTATTTCCCTTGTTCCGGATGAATCTGCGACGCGCCCGGCTGAATTCCGGACTGACCCAACAGGCGCTGGCGGAGAAGGCAGGCGTTGCCTACAAGTATTATCAGGATCTCGAGGCAGGACGGCTTGCCGGGCTGACGCTGGCAACGGTCGAGCGGTTGTCCGATGCCTTGGGCATCGATGCGTGGAAGCTGTTTCATCCCGGCGCCATCCCGGAGCCGACCCGCACCAAGGCGAGGTCGCCACAAACGCACCGGTGACGACATGCGGCAGGGTCCGGGGATCAGGCAAAGAATACATATGCGGGATAAAGTGTTTCGTGTATCCGTTTATTGGAGAATGCCGACGGCCCAGCCCCATTCGCGGAGCCGGAATCCGAGCGCATCGGCTGCCCGGTCCATGGATTCGTCGGCGGCGGATTTCCCCAGCAGGCTGACGGTTTCCTGGCCGGGGAATTTCAGTCCGAAGGATGCCGGCTCGTCGTCCATGTTGAGGACAAAAACCAGCCGCCGTCCGTCGGGGAGTTTTCGGAAATAAACGTGCAGGTTCTGGCGCACGCGGGGCGTGGCGTCGCGAAGCTGCCAGGCAGGGGCGATGCCGGCCTGTTCAAGTTGACGAAGCAGTTCGGCACGGAGTTTTTCACCCTCCCCGAACGTGATGACCGGATTCACCGACGAACCGGGAACCGGGACGAGCTGGTAGGGGAGAAAAACCGGCGAACCGTAAAGGACGGCGCGCCCCTTTCCGAACCCGTGGCTGACCACGGCGGGTTCACCATCGGAAAAACGCTGTTCGACGGTCGCCCCGCACACCTCGATCCGGGCCTTGAAATCGAAAGCGGGGAGTTCTCCGCAGCAGGGTTCGTAAAGTTTTTCGAGATCCCATACCCGGGCGCCGAAGAGATCGATCAGGTGGCCCGGAGTATTCACATAATGGATTCCGTTCGTGTTCTTGGTCGCAAACGGAGACTCGACGACAAGCGTGCCGCCATTTTTCACAAACTGCCGGAGCACTTCGGTCATCGCCGGATCGACGTAGGGACGAAAGGGGATGAACAGCACCCGGGCCTCCGCCAGTTCGCCTTCGAGCACTTGCCTGACGTTGCAGATACGGGCCTGGATGCCGATATGGCGAAGCGCGTTGTTGAGATTGTTGGTCGCCTCGACATAGCGCCACTGGTAGCCCTCCGCAATCGCATGCGGATGACAGTCACCGGAGCAAAGGATCGCGACCCCGGATTTTTGTTCGGCGTGGGAAAGGAACAGACCGGCGTGGCGATTCAGAAACGCGGCAAGTTCTCCGAATTCGCGGGCCCGGTCGGTGATCCGGCCATCCCAGCCGACCATATTGAATTCGCCGGCCTGCGCATCGGAAACACGGCTGCGGTAGAGCCAGCGGAGGAGGGCGCGGGCGCCATGCGCGACAAAGAGCATGTCGCGGGCGTTCATGACACGCGGCGAATAGGTGCGCGGCGCCATATCGTGCACCCAGCTGACGGGGCCTGCTTCGGTTTCGATGACCCAGAAGCCTTCGGGGTCCTTGCGGTGCGGACGCAACCCCATCGCGACCTGCGGGACATGCTGGCGGGTCGTAAAATCGTAGGGGGGAAAATCCTCGGTACGTTTGGCCTGGGCGTGGATGGTGTAGATGCTCGTGCCGAGGATGTCCTCGTCGCCAAAAATGTCGGAATCACAGGGACCGCACATGTGGGAGAGGACGGGAGTGGCGGGGTCGATCTCCCTGATCCAGTTGCGGATGAGGGTGAACTTGTTTTTCCGGTTGTCGGCGGTGAAACGCTGCCAGTCGAGCCAGGGGATATAGCCGCCGGTTTCGAAGCTCGCCTGGGGCTGGGGGAACACATCGTCCCAGGAGCGGAAATAGACGGGAAACTCGGTGCTCCATGCGGCAGCCAGATCGGCGAGGTTCCTGTATCTCTTTTCCAGCCACAGGCGGTATTCATGCAAGGTGTCCTTGCAGTAGCACTCGGAAAGCCGCGGCTCGTTCCAGCCCGACCAGGCGAGCAGCGACGGATGATCCTTGTACCGGGCGACAGAGGACTGGATGAATTCCCTGGCGAGAGCCTGATAACGGGGGCTGTCGTAACAGAGCTTGAAGCGGTTGAAGCGGAGTTCGTCCGGCGAATCGGGCGCGGGCTTCAGGAGGGTGCAATGTTCGTCGTAAACGAGCCAGCGCGGAGCATAGATGGCCTGAAGATTGGTGAAGGTGCCCCCGACGTTGACGATGACCCGAAGGTTGTGACGTGCGGCGAGTTCGAATACGCAGTCGACACGCGAGTAGTCGCGCTGGCCGCGGCTTTTCTCCACGCGGTCCCAGCAGATGAAGAGGCGCAGGGTGTTGAGTCCGAGGCTGGCGAAACGGCGGATGTCGTCGGGCCATTCAGAGATGTCCACTTCGGTGGCTTTTGGCAGGGGAGCGTAAGTGGCTCCGATCGGGAAAAACACGGACGGCATGTCGGTGGCTGGTCGGGATTGCGGGCGGGTTAACGGGAAATGATGTTGGGCCGGGGCCGCCGGAATGAGGAGAATGAAGGCTTTAAGTCCGTGGATAAAAAGTTAAGGAATGTGTGCATATGAAGGACCATGACGCGATGCCGGGGGTTTCGGGTGAATCGTATTGGGATTCGTTGCGGGTGTCGTTGACCCGGTTTTTCGAGGGACCGCCCATCGGGAGGCACGGCACCTTTCACGGAGTGGTCCTGACCGTGTTCAAGTTTCTCGCGGGCAATGCGACTCTGGTCAAAAACGGCGTATCCGTATCCGCCGGGAAAGGGGAGTGGATGGTGTGCCATCCCGGTATCCGGTTTCAGCATTTCTCGGATTCGGCCCGGATCTTTTCCATCCATTTGAAGGTGGAGTGCCCGGGGAACATGGCGACATGGACGGGCGGGCCGGTGTTATCGTTTGCCGACGATGCAGGCTTGAATCGCTGCGTGAGAAGGATTCGCCAGTCGGCGATTATCCGGAGGATGGAGTCGGTGGGGAAAATATGTCCGCAGGGTTTGCTGGAAACATTTGTGGAGGCGCTCGAGTTGCATGAGGCGGTATTTCTTTTTACGCGGAGCCTGATGGAAGTCCTGGAACCGCTGGGGATGCGTTATGTGGCGTTGCCCATCCGCGATGCGCGCGTGCGGGAGAGCCGCCATCAATTGGCGACGATGGGGCTGCGCGAGCCTTTCACGCGCCAGTGGCTGGCGTCGAAATACGGGCTGAGCGCCGCGCAGCTTGACCGTCTGTGGCGTAGTGAACTGGACATGACGCCGGCGCTTTTCTGGCATCAGCGGAGACTTCATGCGGCGAGCACGTTGTTGTTGAGCCGGGAGAATTCGATCAAGCAGGTGGCCTATGAGACGGGTTTCGATTACCCGAGCCAGTTTTCCAACTGGTTTGCGGAGAACATGGGAGAGTCTCCGCGAACGTTCCGGGACCGGCATGAGTGGGATTAGTAGCACGTCGGACCAGGCCGGGAGTAATCGCTTCAGCCTCAAAACTCCCGCTCGCCAACGCCCTGCCGTTCGCTCTAGCATTTCTCCTTTTTCCACTTTTCCCGATGACCTCCGCCGAGATTCGCCAGTCCTTCCTCGATTTCTTTGCCAAGCAAGGCCACACCATCGTGCCCTCCGCCTCGCTGCTGCCCGACTCGCCCGGCCTCCTCTTCACCAACGCCGGCATGAACCAGTTCGTGCCCATTTTCCTCGGCGACCGCGCGCCCGACGTCTCCCACTGGGCCGGCGCCCGTCCGGCCAAGGACACCCGCGCCGCCGACACCCAGAAGTGCATCCGCGCCGGCGGCAAACACAACGACCTCGAGGACGTCGGCTACGACACCTACCACCACACGCTGTTCGAGATGCTCGGCAACTGGTCCTTCGGCGACTATTTCAAGCGCGAGTCGCTCACCTGGGGCTGGGAACTGCTGACCAAAGTCTGGGGCATCCCCGCCAAGCGGCTTTTCGCCTCCGTCTATTCGCCCGACAAGTCGAAAGGCGATCCCGCCGATTTCGACCAGGAGGCGTATGATATCTGGGTGGGCATCTTCCGCGCCGAAGGGCTCGACCCCGCCCTCCACATCGTCCACGGCAACAAGAAGGACAACTTCTGGATGATGGGCGACACCGGCCCCTGCGGACCGTGCTCGGAGATCCATTTCAATCTCCTTCCCTCCGATGACGAAGCCGCCGGCCGCGCCCTCGTCAACTCGTCCAGCCCCCGCTGCATCGAAATCTGGAACCACGTCTTCATCCAGTTCAACGCCAACGCCGACGGCACCTTCTCGCCCCTCGCCGCCAAGCACGTCGATACCGGCATGGGCTTCGAGCGCGTCGCGGGCATCCACGCGACGACCCATGGTTTCAAGGATTTTTCCCGCGTACCTTCCAACTACAACGCCGACGTTTTTTCTCCCCTCTTCGCCAAAGTCGCCGAACTTTCGGGCAAGACCTACCGCGAGACCGTCCCGACCAGCGATCGTCGGCAAAACCTCGGCGAACAGGAGCAGATCGACATCGCCTTCCGCGTCCTCGCCGACCATGCCCGCACCGTCTCGTGCGCCATCGCCGACGGCATCCTCCCGGGCAACGAAGGCCGCAACTACGTCATCCGCCGCATCCTCCGCCGCGGCATCCTCTACGGAAACAAGCTCGGCCTCAAAACCGGCTTTTTCGAACAACTCGTCGCCCCCGTCGTCGAATCGCTCGGCCCCGTTTTCCCCGAACTCGTCGCGCAGCAGGACATCATCCGCCGCGTCATCCGCAGCGAGGAAGAGAGTTTCGGACGCACCCTCGAGCGCGGTCTCCGCGTGTTTGAAGGCGTTCTCGAGACGATGAAGCAGGCGCAGGCTCTTGCCGCCTCCGCGCCCAACCTCGAATCGCTTTCCTTCAACTCCGGCAAAACCACCATCGAAATCCCCATCGGCAGCAAGACCCTCTCCGGCCGCGCCGCCTTCCTCCTCTACGATACCTTCGGCTTCCCGCTCGACATGACGCAACTGCTCGCCGCCGAGCATGGCCTCACCGTCGACACCGCCGAGTTCGAGGAGCAAATGGAGGCCCAGCGCGCCCGCGGCCGCGAATCCACCGTCAAGGAAATCATCACCGCCGCCACCGAAGGCGACGCCGCCACCGATACCACCGCCACGCTCTTCACCGGCTACGACGCCACCGCGCTTGCCGGCGTCTCCGCCCGGCTCGTCGACGTCGTTCAGAACAAGGACGCCAAAGACCCGAACAAGGACGCCACGTATCTCGTCTTCGACCGCACCCCCTTCTATGCCGAGATGGGCGGGCAGCTCGGCGATGCCGGCACCGTCGTTCTCGGCGATGCCACGCTCACGGTCACCGACACCATCAAGGACAAATCCGGCCGCCATCTGCACCGTCTCTCCGACGCGTCCGCCAGGCTCCTGCCGGCAGGCAACTGCGACGCCGCGGCCACGCTCTCGGTCGATCTCGACCGCCGCCGCGCCATCCAGCGCCACCACACGGCCACGCACCTGCTTCACTGGGCGTTGCGTGAGGTCGTGGGCACGCACCTGCGTCAGGCCGGTTCGCTCAACGCCACCGACCGCCTCCGCTTCGACTTTTCCCACTTCGAGGCCGTCTCGCCCGACGACCTCCGCAAGATCGAGGCGCTCGTCAACGCCCGCATCATCGACAACGCCTCCGTCACCACCACCGAGACCGATTTCGACAAAAAACCCGAAGGCACCCTCGCCTTCTTCGGCGAGAAATACGGCAAGCGCGTCCGCATCGTCGATGTCGGCGGCTACAGCCGCGAACTCTGCGGCGGTACCCATGTTTCCACTACGGGTGAGATCGGCTATTTCAAAATCATCAGCGAAGGCGCCATCGCCGCCGGCACCCGCCGCATCGAGGCCGTCGCCGGCGCCGCCGCCTACGCACACGCCGCCGAACAGGAAGCCCGTATCGCCGCCGCTGCCGGATTGATCGGCGCCACGCCCGCGCAATTTGACCAGAAACTCGCGCATCTCGTCGCGCAGAAAGCGGAGATCGAAAAGAAACTCAAAACCCTCGAAGACCGCGCCGCTACCACGCTCGCCGCCGACCTCGCTGCGAAAGCCATTGAGAAACCCGACGGCACGAAGTGGGTCGATGCCGTCGTCGAGGTGGATGCCCCCGAAGCGCTCCGCCACATCGGCAGCCAGATCCTCGCCCGGCTCGGCGGCGCGACCGGCGCTGCGGTTGTCCGCATCGGCGCTGTTTTCCCCGACAAGGCCAGCCTCGCGGCCTTTGCCTCGCCGGCGGCGATCAAGCTGGGCCATCAGGCCGGCGCGCTCGTCCGCGACCTCTGCCAGCAGATCGACGGCAAGGGCGGCGGCAAACCCGACTTCGCCATGGGCGGCGGCAAGAACACCGAAAAGCTGAAAACGCTCCTCGGCGCGTAACACCGCCTTCGTATTCACCAGGAGAACACATTCCCCGCCCAATGCCGGGGAACACGGTTTTTCGTCGGCCTTGGCGGAAGAGCGGGGCCGGGCAATCTGTCGCCCTTCCCGACCCTCTCCGGAAACCATGATACCGGTAGCCCGGATGGTTTTGGTCTTGCACAAAGATCGCGAAGACCGCCAAGGTTCATAACTCAAAGCCTTTGCGCTCTTTGCGACCTTTGTGTAAAAATCCGGAGATTTCGGGATATCGGTGTCAGTCTCTTTTTTGAAAAAATAAAGTGATTGAATGATTTTTTATTGCATTCCCTCAAACAATCACTTTTTCTGGGCGCATGGTTTCCCGAACTCCCCCGAAAGTCACCGCGATCCACGCCGAACTTCGCCAGCGTGTACTCGATGGCACATGGAAGCTCGACGAAAAGCTCCCGACCGAAACCGAGCTCGCAGCCGAATTCTCATGCAGCCTCGGCACGGTGGCCAAGGCCATGGCGCTCCTCGCGCACGAGGGCCTCGTCGAACGCCGCCCCCGCGCCGGCACCCGCGTCGTCTCCAGCACCGCCGCCCCCGCCAACCCTGCCACCGAACTCGATGCCTACGCCTTCATCTATCCCAGCGAGCAGCACGAAGGCATCTGGCGCACCGTAAAAGGATTCCAGACCGCCGCCAACAAGACAGGCCGCCGTGTCGTCACGCTTTCAACCGGCACCGATTATTCGAAAGAAGCCGAATACCTCAGCCGCCTCTCCGAATTCGCCGTGCGTGGCGCCGTATTTTACCCACTGATACAGAATCCGCAGGAACAAGTCCATCTCTCCAACATCCTGGTCAATTCCCGCTTCCCCGTCGTCCTCGCCGACCTGAATCTCGCCGGCCTCGGCTGCCCTTCGGTGATGGTGGACGGATTCCACGCCGGGTACACGGCCACCCGCCATCTCCTTGCACAGGGTCTCAAGCGCATCGGTTTCCTCGCCAACCATGCCTGGGCTCCCTCCGTCACCGAGCGCCATCAGGGCTACCTCTGGGCGCTCGAAGAAGCCGGCATCGCGCCCGACCCGCGCCGCATCCTGCTCGACCCGACGATGCGGCCCGATTTTGACGATCCGCTCAAGGATCCCACCGAACTCGGCACGCGGTATTTCAGGCAAGCCTCCCCTCCCCCGCCCGTCTCCTCAAAAAACGACAAAGACGCCCTTCAGGCCGTCGTGTGTGTCAACGATCACATCGCCGCCGGCCTCATCCTCGCCGCCGGATCGCTCGGCCTGACGATTCCGAAACACCTCAAAATCGTCGGCATCGACGATTCCGGCCTGACGCTTCCCTGCGGCCAGCGCCTCACCAGTTACCATGTCCCTTTCGAGGAACTGGGCCAGCGTGCCTTCGAACTCCTCGCCGCCCGTATCCAGACTCCCGACACCGTTCCTCCGCTCACCCGTATTCGCGGCGAAATCATCGCCCGCGATACGACGTAAGCAGCGGTTCCGGAGTCGCCGGATATTGCCTCAATCCATTAACCCCCCCCCTGTCCTATGCCTCATCCATATCCCAAACCTTCATGTGCCTTTACATTGGTCGAATTGCTTACGGTCATCGCCATCATCGGCATTCTGGCCGCGATCATCATCCCGACAGTTGGCAAAGTTCGCAAGACCGCCGAACGCGCCACCTGTAGCGCCAACCTCCGCAATGTTTACAACTTCACCATGCTTTATGCGAGCGACAACAAAGACCTTATGCCGCTCGCTCGCACCTCCGGTCTTGCCTCCGAGGAGGAGCAGAATGCCCTTTTCTGGCGGCGCGCCATCCTTCCCTACATGGGCGTTTCGCCTGTAAGCGGCGAAAATGTTTTTCGATCAACGGGTGCCACCTGTCCGGTTGTTCAGAAACTGGTCGCTACGCTGAACCCCTCGTATCCAAACCGCGCCGGTCTCGTAAACTACGCGATGAACATTTATATCCGCCCCAACACCAGCCTCTCTCCGCCGACCCGCCTTCCCGTGAGCGCGTTTCGATCCCCGTCAAAAACCATGCTTTATACCGAGGCTCCCATTGACCCCTCGACATGGCCCAGTCCCACCATGACACAGCCTCTTGCCGCGATCATGAAGGGTGACGCCCCAAAACACGGCGATTATCACGACGGTTCGCAAAACGTCGTGTTTGCGGACGGACATATTGAAAATATAAAGACAATCTCCCGCATCGCCGCTCCGCCCTGGTTCCCTCCTTCCGGCGGCAATCCAAACGACTATCCGTTCTGGATGCCCTGACAATGTCATCTTCGCAAACGCTCCCCACCTGTCCTTGTCACTATAAATCATGAAAAAGCACCAAATCCTCATCCTCCGTCGCCGCCTTGCGGTTTCTCTGTCTGCCATCGGTCTGTCCCTCACCATGTCCGCAGCCCATCCTTCCCTCCTGGCGGCAGATGCGATACTCACGCCAACCGTGGATTTTTACACCAACAACTCCGGTAATGTCGTCAGCCTTACAAACAGGCTCATAAGCAACACCACGCAGCAGCTCTTCCTCCAATTTGATGTCTCCTCGATAGACCTGAGCACAGCCACTGCCGCCACCCTGCAACTTTATTTGGTCCAGGATGCCAACAATACGCAAGCCACCCGTAACATCGTTGCACAGACCTACACCTCCGCTGTCACTCCGGAGGAGGGCAGTGCATTTACCTATACGCTTGGCACGGGGAACGCAACAGCCTCGGTCGATGCCACTGCGGCCAGCCAATACTGGAGCTGGGATATCTCCAGCCTGCTTATTCCTGACAACATCGTCACCAATGGAGAAACGAGTACCATCAGCTTTGTCATGACCATGACCGGTGTTCCGGCGGTTTTCCGTTTCACGGATAGTGACCCTGCCAACGATTCTGCTCCGGCCAACACTGGTTTGCCCCCCCGACTCATCATCACATCCGTTCCCGAGCCCGCCGCAACTGCCATACTTGCCGCCTGTATCGCTCTTGCCGTGTTCCGGGTGGCACGCCTTCGCAGAAGCATCTGAGCCCAAACTGTATCTGTAAAAAAATACAATACCCTTCCCGCCGTTCACGTATCGAACGGAGGCAGTCTTGCATTGTCCTCCCCCGGGGCACAACCGCACATCGTATTCATATTGCCATGTCTCGTATCAAATTACGCATCACATCAGCCACTATTGGAGCGATCCTTTGTTTCGGAATGCCGTTTCGCCTCGCCGCCTCTACCGAATACGCCCCGATCTCTGATTTCTACACGGACAAAAATGCCATTGCCGCCGTGGACAACCGCCTCCTCGTTTCCGCGACACACCGCGCCTACCTGCTTTTTGAACCGGGCGTTGCCGCCGCCGACATCGAGCAGGCCACACTCAAAATCCACCTCGTCCATCACAAGGACAATTGTCAGGAACCCCGGGATATCACCGTCAGCGCCATTTCCGCCGCGGCCATGAAAGACATCCCCGAAACTGCCGCCTCCATCGGGCGCGGTTTCGCCCCTTCCCCTCTGTCCGGAGTCCCCCCCGCCACGCTCACGGTCGACGGCTCGCAGGACAGTCGCTATTGGGAAACCGACGTCACCGAACTCATCCGCGCGCAACTCTCGGGTGATGGAAACCCGCCCACAGGCGGCTTCGCTTTCATGCTCGCCCGCACAAACGATGCACGCCAAGGAGCCCCGCTTCGTTTTACTGACCGTGATCCCCGGAACGATTCCAGTAGCGCCCGCCTTGGAAAACCGCCCGTCCTCCTCATTCGCAAAAAAAACGACATCGGCCCGACTGCCGTTTCCGCCATCAACCCGGAGTCCGCGTTCCTCCTTCCCATTTCGATGCCCTTCGGTAATGGAGATGTCGCTACAACCTCGCGCCTGCGTGGTTTCACCGTGCGTTTCGACGCCGACGAAAAAACCTTCCGTGACGCTCGCGCCCTGGGAGCCAACAGTGTTCGCCTCATGCTCAGTCCCATCACGACTCACGCCGGCAATCCCGTTGCCGCCTGGCAAAGAATGCTCGAACGCCTCCCCTCCCAACTCGAAGCGGCGCGGGAGAATGGCATCTTCGTTGTCGTTTCCCTCTTCTCCCCGCCAATGGGCAATTACCGTGAACTCCGGGCGGCTGGTAAAAATGCATGGGCCCATTATTTGTGGCGCGAGCCGGGTGAACTCGAACTCATGAAAAAACAGGCCGTCGAAACGGCCCGCCTCATAAAACCTTTTGCCGGACACGTCTGGCTCGAATTGAAAAACGAACCGCTCGATTGGGACGATTTTCCGGGTTATCCGCGAAACTGGCCCGAGTGGGCGCAACGGCTCATAGACGCCGTCCGTGAAGTCAGCGATGTGCCCCTTGTCGTCCAGGTCGGTCCCGGCGGGCTCTGTTGGGGTTTTTCAACGTTTCCCGTCTTAAAAGGGGAAAACATCGTGTATAGCGTCCACAACTACCAACCCCACGCCTACACGCACCAGGGAGTCAAGAACCTTGAGGGAACCGACCTCAAGCAAGCCTATGAAAAAATCAAGCAGCCTTGGCCCGGCGTCTTCGGTGATAATGGAGGCGGCCTTTGGAACAAGGAGCGTCTCCGCAAGGAACTCACCCCTGCCATCGAATTTGCCAGAAAAAACAAGGTCCGGATTTATGTTGGTGAATTTGGCGTCGCCCGTTGGGCGCCGGATGCGGCCCAATATCTTCGCGACAATATCGAGCTTTTCGAAGAACTCGGCTGGGACTGGACCTATCATGCTTTCCGCGAAAGCCACATCTGGTCCTTTGAACATAACGAGGAATATTCGACTTATCACGACGCCCGCCGCGCCGGCTCCATGAATGAGCGGGAAAAAATTCTGCGCCAGTTTCTCAGTCTCAACGCGCAATAACTCGTTCATCCGGACGCCGCACGGTCGATTCATGCGCCCACTATGATGATCTCGCTGTTTCCATTAACCATCGCCGCCATGACGGTGGCCGCTCCCCTGCCGCGACCTGTAGAGCCAAGCCCGGTCCTCCACATTGAAAACGAGCCCGCAAGACTCGCAGCCAAGCCCGGCAACAAATGGGCTGGCGGCACTCCGCTCGCCCATGCCCGCAGCGGTGATATGCCCGGACGTGGCCTGCCTATGCCCCACGCGCTCAATACCCGCACGCTGACTGTCCGGTCCGCCGACGGGCGTATCCTGAATCCCGGCACGGATTACGTCATCAATGGCATCTACAGCACGCTCGGTCCCGGTTCGTCACCATCCGTCTCCGCCTCGGATACCGTCAATGTCTCCTATGATGTCGGGCAGCGCCGCCTCGATTCCGTCATCCGGCTTCCTGACGGGAAACTGATTCTTCGCCAAGGCAACCCGAGCCTCACCACCGCGGCCCTCCCCCCCCTCCTTTCCGGAGAAACCCGTGTCGGCAATTACTATCTCGATTTTTTCGCCACGCCCGCAGACGCCGACTGGTTCCCCATAACAGCGACTGCCGCCGATGCCCCCACGCGCACCGCCGCCCGCAGTCTGGATCGCACGCTCAAAAAACTCCGGGATGGCCAGTCCGTGCGCATCGTTTGCTGGGGCGACAGCATCACACATGGCGGTGATGCCAGTTCACCTGACAAACGCTATCCGTCTGTCTTCTCCGCGCGTCTGCGTGAACGCTTTCCCTCCGCGCAAATCGAAGTGACCACCGTCGCCGTCGGCGGTTCGCAATCTCGCCAATGGCTGCATCCCGAAAAATTCCCGCATTCCACCGCTCCTCAGGCGTGCCGGTTTGAACGTGTCATCGAAAACAGACCTGATCTCGTCACGGTCGAGTTTCTTAACGACGCATGGATGACGGCCAAACATGTTGACGAAATCTACGCGGAAATCCGCGACCGTCTCCATGCCGTCGGCTGTGAAGTTCTTTTTATTACCCCTAACTTCACCATGCCTGAAATGATGGGGTCACCCGACCTTCGCGCGCCTGATAACCGACCCTATGTCCGCGCCCTCAAAACCTTTGCCGAGACCAACGGACTCGCCCTCGCCGACGTCTCCGCCCGTTGGGAAAATCTCTGGCGCGAAGGCATTCCCTACATCGTTCTCCTCAAGAACGGCATCAATCATCCCGAAGACCGCGGCTATGCCATCTATGCGGACGAACTCCTCAAATGTTTTGCCGCGCGTTGAATCGCTGGATTTTTCATCATGATCTTCTCCCTTCCTCGTCCCTCCGCCGTCTGTTGGCAACCACACGGACTCGCGATTGTCCCCACTGAACCGTGGGAACAGGACGGGCTGCGCAACTTCACCTGTCCGGCCGAACCGCTCGGCGGCGGTGAATGGCGGCTCTGGTATTACGCTCGCACCGTCGATCGTCGCTCCTGCGAAATCGGCATCGCCGAAGGACTCCCCGGTTCGCCCTCTGCGCGTAAATATCGACTTCGCCGTGCTTCCGGAAACGCCCGCCGGGAGTATCCAGATGAACGTTACACGCTTTCCAATTTGCCTGATGGCTGGCTCCCCGTGCAGCCTGTGCACCTCGTCATTCCCGGCAAAGGTCACCGTCTCTATTTTTGGGCGCACGCACCCGGCATCGTCCGTTATCTCTGCGCCGAATCCTCCGATGGCTTCCACTATACCGTTGCCGATCCGTATCGGGCTGTACTCTACCACTACCACGACCGCGCCGTCGAAAAAAGCATGCTCGCAGCCGATGGACTTACCTTCTGGGGAAATACCGATCGTGCACGCCCTGCCTACGAACCCGCCGCCGAACCGACGCTCGTCACGAACGACGCGACCAATATTTACGTCATTCCCGACTCCAACCCGGACGCCGCCGCCAGATACGAACTCTACACGGCCTGCATCGTTCCTGTTCCCAAGGGTAGCCCGCGTTACATTGCCGAAGACAACGCCGCCGGTTTTGTCCGTGTCATCGACCGTTTCACCAGCCACGACGGGCTTCATTTTGAAGATCGTCGCCGTGTTCTCGAACCCGACCCCGACGAACCGCCCGGCCTTCAGTTTTACGGCCTCGCTGTCACCCGTCTTCCCGACGGACGCCGTTACGGGCAGATCGGACACTATCGTTGCGACACACAAATCCTCTCCATCGAACGCGCCATGTCCGATGACGAAGGTCTGACCTGGCAACGTCCCGACCGACAGCCCTGCATCGGCGCAGGCTTCAACGACGGACACGACATCTACGGCCTTCTGCCGGGTCACAACGTTGTTTATCACGACAACGCCTGGTGGTGTTTCTACACCGGACACCGGCACACGCATAACTTCAAAAAGAGCGCCGGTCTCCCGACCGCCACCGTTCTTCTCGCCAAAAGCGACCTGCTCGACATTGCATGAAACAATCCGCCACAAAACTTCCCGTCATCACCACCGATGTTCTTGTCGTCGGTGCAGGAGCAGCCGGCCTCACGGCCGCACTCGCAGCCGCCCGCAATGGGGCCAACACCCTCCTCGTCGAGTCCGCCGGATTTCCTGGCGGACTTTCCGCCACGCTTCCCTGGCTCGGTTTCCATGACCGCGATTATCGCCAGGTCGTCAAAGGCATGGCCGCCGAGTTTGTCCGCCGCCTCCAGCAAAGTGGAGCCGCCTCGCCTTACGAGTATGACATCAAGTGCGGCTCCGCGGTCAGCATTGACACACACTGGTGGAAATGTCTCGCCATGCAGCATTGCGCCGAGGCCGGCGTAAAACTCATGCTGCACACGCACGTCCTCGATACCCTGCGAGAGGGTGACAGGGTCACCGGCGTGGTTGTCCACCACAAGTCCGGTCAGCAATATATCCATGCTTTAACTACAATCGACTGCACCGGCGATGGTGATGTGGCTGCGCGCGGCGGCGTAGCCTGGGAGAAAGGCCGCACAGGTGATGGTCTCGTCCAGGCTCCCACCCTCGTTTTCCGTCTCGGTGGCGGAGATCGCTCCGCTTTTATCGCCGGATGCAAACGCGACGACCTCAACTATCGTGAATGGCTTGCGCCTTACCCGGATCTGCGTGCCAAAACCCTGGGGCGCCTTGATCGCATGCAAGTCATCATCTGCGGTGGCTTCGCTCCGCTTCTTGAACGTGCCCGTACCGCCGGGGATCTCACCGTTCCCCAAACCCGAATCGTCGGGGTGAAAACCCATCGCCCCGACGAGTTCACAGTCGTCATGACTCGCGTTCTCGGCCTCGATCCGATTGACGTCAACAGCGTGACCCTGGCCTACACCCGGGTTTACGACCAGATTCCTCAGCTCGTTTCCTTTTTTCAAAAATACGTTCCCGGATTCGCCTCCGCACGTCTTCTCGAAATCGCTCCCATGCTCGGCATTCGCGAGAGCCGTCGTATCATGGGCGATCACATCCTCACGGAAGACGATCTCGTCAATGGTCGCATTTTTCCCGATGCCGTTGCAATGGGTGCCTACCACATCGACATCCATCGCCCCTCCGGCACCTGGGTGGACTCGCGCAACGTCAAAGCCTACACGATTCCCTTGCGTAGCCTCATCGCGCGCGACGTGGACGGTCTTATGATGGCCGGCAAGTGCATCTCTGCCACACACGAAGCCGTGGCCTCGACACGTGTCATTCCCATCTGCATGGCGCAAGGTCAGGCTGCCGGCACCGCCGCCGCGCTCGCAGCCGGCCGCCGTGTCAGCATTCGCCAGACGCCGATCAGCGAGCTTCAGACAATGTTGCAACAACAGGGAGCAGAAATCGGTCGAACCCTTGAAGCGCCCAACCGTTCCCTCATCGAGGAAATCGGTCAGCTTCCGCTCAATGAACCTCCCACCACTGGCGACCATGATGCCGCCTCTTCCGCGCAAACCGCCTGGGTGCGATGAAAACCGGAGGCATGCTCAACGACCGATTCGCCTCGAATGAATTATTCCCCGATTATCAATCACTTCCATCGCGTCGGCCCTGGACTTTTCCGGGAGGCATCCGGTTGTCTGCGGCATCCGTTCATCGTGCCCGGCGCGCAATACGGGGCGGAGCTCTGGGACTGGGACGCGTACTGGACCACACTCGGATTGCTCGAACTCGCCCGCGCCACGGGTGACACCGCGCTCCGCGACGAAGCCATCCGGCACGGCGAAGGCAGTCTGCTCAATTTTTTCGAGCACCAAGCCCCCTCCGGCGCCATCCCGATCATGATGCGCGCCGACAACCCCGATGTCTTCGGCTGCACCAAAAAACAGGGACCCGAACGCAACCAGGCCAAACCGGTTTTCGGCCAGTTTGTGCTCGCCCTGGAAGACGCCAGGCACCGTGGCGCGGGCGTCCCGCCCGCATCCGGCGTGGCACGGGCATCCTTGCCCGTGAGCGTTGCCTCTCCGCGTACCGCGGGCGTCCCGCCCGCCGGATTGGGAAATGCGGGCGGGACACCCGCGGAACACGGGCTGGAAGCCCGTGCCACGCCGGAATCATGGGCAGGATGCCCATGCCACGTTGCGGGCGTTTGGCAGAAAAAGCCCGCGCCACTCCCGATCATCGCTATTCCCGCGCTCGACCGTTTTTACGCGTATTGGGAATCCCGTTACCGGCATGCCGGCACCGGTCTGCTCGTGTGGGGTAGCGACGTCGCCATCGGCGTGGACAACGACCCGACCACCTACGCCCGTCCGCATTTTTCATCCGCAAACCTGCTGCTCAACTGCCTGTATCACGCCGACCTCGAAGCCGCCGCCACGCTCGCCGAACGCATCGGAGAAAACACGCTCGCCACGCGCTGGCGCGCCCGTGCCGCCGAGATCGCCCACGCCATCCGCACGCACTGCTGGGACGAACGCGACGCGTTCTTCTACACGCTCGACGTCCAGTGCGCCGACCACCGCGCCACGCTCATTCCGTGGGCCAAGCCGGGCGCCCCGCTCGCATGGCCGGCGTTGCCGATACGTATCCAGATGTTCACCGGTTTCCTCCCGCTCTGGCGCGGCATCGCCACGCCCGCGCAGGCGGAGCTGCTGCGCCGCCATGCCAGCAACCCCGACACCTTTGCCGCCCCCGCCGGCATTCGCTCGCTCTCGCGCCGCGAACCCATGTTCAGCCTCGCCGTCAGCAGCAACCCCAGCAACTGGAACGGACCGGTCTGGATCCTGAGCAACTATCTCGTCTGGCAAGGGCTGCTCCGCTATGGCTTCACGACCGAAGCGGACGAACTCGCGTCCCGCACGCTCCGGCTGCTCGAAGCTGACATCGCCGCCCACAACGCCACCCACGAGTATTATGATCCGGATACAGGCCGCCCGATCATGAACAAGGGGTTTATTTCCTGGAACCTCCTCGCCTGCGCCATGCTGGCGAAAGAGTGATGGGAGGTTCTGAAAATTCATTTTTGAACAGAAGGTAACGAAGAGAACGAAGGAAAAACAAAAAAGACCATGGATTATAAATTATTCATTACAATTGTGTTAAACAGAAGTGAGCAGTCTGTATTCTTGGTTGTTCTTCGTTCTCTTTGTTAGCTTCTGTTCAATTTTTAGAAGTTCCCTGAGAACTGCACTCACGGGAAAAGCCCGCGCGAGGCTTTGGCTTCCGCCACCCGGCCGATGCCGAGGCTCAGCGCGGCGAGCCGTCGCGAACAGCCCAGCTTCCGCCGCTGCGCCTCCACCGCCTCGCGGGAGCGGTCGAGAATCTCGCACAATTTCCGCATCACCTCGTCACGCGTCCAGAACAGGCTCTGCAAGTCCTGCACCCATTCGAAATAGGAGACCACCACGCCGCCGCTGTTGCAGAGGATGTCCGGGATGATTTCGATGTCGCCCCGCTCGGCAAGGATGCGGTCGGCCTCGTTGGTCGTCGGCCCGTTGGCCGCCTCGGCCAGCACACGGCAGCGCAGCCGCCCCGCATTGGCCGGCGTGATCACCCGTTCCAGCGCGGCCGGGATCAGGACCGTGCAGGGCAATTCCAGCAACTGCTCGTTGGTCACGGCATCGCCGCCGCTCCAGCCCGTCAGATTCCGGTGCTCCTTGGCATGTTTCACAGCCGCCTGCACATCCAGGCCTCCCTCCGCATGGTACCCGCCGGTAACATCGCCGACCGCCACGATCTTCGCTCCGCGGGCCTGCAATGCGAGCGCCGCTTCCGTCCCCACGTTGCCGAATCCCTGAATCGCCACCGTGGCTCCGGCCACCGGAATGTTCATCGACTCGAGTTGCCGTATCACCAGATGGGCGACACCGAAACCGGTCGCCTCGCGCCTGCCTTCCGAACCGCCGATGGCCAGCGGCTTGCCCGTCACCACCGCCGGCACGGCGTTGCCGACATGGATCGAATAGGTGTCCATCATCCAGGCCATCACCTGCTCGCCGGTGCCCACATCGGGAGCCATGACGTCGATGGTCGGCCCCACAAACGGGATCATTTCCTGCATGTACCGGCGGGACACGTTTTCCAGTTCGCGCCGGGACAGGGCGCCGGGATCGACGGCCACGCCGCCCTTGGCTCCGCCGTAGGGCAGGCCGACGAGCGCGCATTTCCAGCTCATCCACATGGCCAGCGCGGCCACCTCGCCAATCGTCACATCCGGATGGAAACGCAAGCCGCCCTTGGTCGGACCGAGCGAGAGATGATGCTGCACCCGAAATCCCTCCAGCATGCGCACGCTGCCGTCGTCGCACCGCACCGGCATGGTCACCGACAGGCAGCGTTTGGGCAACTTGGTCCGCTCCCGCACCTCGTCCGGCACGCCGATGAGATCGGCGGCGAGGTCGTACTGGCGGCAGGCCATGCGAAAGACGTCGGAATCGTAGAGCGTGGAAAGCGGGCGGGCGGGTTGACCGGAGGTGTTCACCATGGGCGCCAGTATCGCACGATTTCCTGCCGCAGGCAACCGCTGCCCCCTGCGCGGAAACACGGCCCGCCGCCGGGAAAGCATGCGCATTGACAGGGTTGGACTCCTCGTCCTTCAAGGGCATATTTCCGGAATGAACACGAGAGCCCGGCCCGGGCATACATCAAAACCCGAGATTATCGCTCATCGTGGCGCATCCCGGGATGCGCCGGAAAACACGGTTGCCGCGATCAAGCTCGGCTGGGAGCAGCAGGCGGACGGTGCGGAATGCGATGTGCATGTGACCGCTGATGATGAAGTGGTGCTGTTGCACGACCCGTCGCTTCGCCGCACCGGGGGCATGGACGTGAATGTCGCCGAAGTCGATCTGGCCACGATCCGGAAGGTGGATGCGGGCGCATTCAAGGGTGAGCAGTGGAAGGGGGAAAAGGTGCCGGTCATCTCCGAAGTGCTGAAAGTGCTCCCCGCCGGCAAAAAACTGGTCGTGGAAATCAAGGGCGGCCCGGGAGTCGTCCCCGCCCTGAAGCGTGAAATCGACAAAGCCGTGAAGGCCGGAGTCGTGAAACGCGAACAGGTGGAATTCATCTGCTTCGACGAAACCGTGCTTCGCCAGGCAAAGACGATCATGCCGGAGTGCAAGGCGCTGTACCTTGCCGGAGATTACAGGGAGCGTTCGCCGGAGGCTCTGGCCACACTGATCGGACTTTGCCGGGAGGCCGGTTTCGATGGTCTGGATCTGGACAGGGGATGGCCGATCGGGCCGGCATTCGTGCAACGCGTTCACGACGCCGGCCTGCGGCTTTATGTCTGGACGGTCAACGACCCCGCCAAGGCCCGCGATCTGGCGGCGGCCGGTGTCGATGCGATCACGACAGACCGGCCCGGCCTGATTCGCGAAGCCCTCGAAAGGAAGGTGTCATCCACACGGATTCGGAATCCGGCCTGAAGGCCGGGGTGCAGACGACAATTACTCACCATGAACAGGACAATGGATCGTAACGAACACCTGAACCGCCTGCGGGCAGGAGAGATTTTTGATGTGATCGTCATCGGCGGCGGCGCCACCGGGCTGGGAGCGGCCGTCGATGCGGCGGCGCGCGGACATCGCGTGGCGCTGATCGAGCAGGACGACTTCGCCAAGGGCACGTCGAGCCGCTCGACCAAGCTCGTCCACGGCGGCGTGCGTTATCTGAAACAGGGCAACGTCAAACTCGTTCGCGAGGCGCTGCACGAGCGCGGACGCCTGGCGAAAAATGCGCCGCATCTGGTGCACAATATGGAATTCGTAATCCCCAACTACTCGCGCTTCGACCAGGTATTTTATGGGGTGGGCATGAAGGTTTATGACCGGCTGGCGGGGCGGCTCGGCCTCGGGCATTCGCTGGTCCTGAGCCGCGACGAGGCGATACGCCGGCTGCCGACCGTGGAAACACACGGGCTCAAGGGCGGCGTGCTGTATCACGACGGGCAATTCGACGACTCCCGCCTGGCGATCAACCTCGCGCGGACAGCGGCCGGGCTCGGCGCGGTGGTGGTCAATTACTGCAAGTGCACCGGTTTCGTAAAAGGCGGGGGCGGCCGGATCGAGGGCGTGCGCGTGCGCGATGAGGAGGCAGAGGCCGCCGGGGGCGGCGCGGAATTCGAAGTCCACGCCAAAGCCGTCATCAACGCCACCGGAGTATTTGTTGACGGACTACGCAAGCAGGCCGAACCGGCGGCGACCGATCTGGTGACGGTGAGCCAGGGCATCCACCTTGTCCTCCCCAAAAAATTCCTGCCCGGCAACTCGGCCTTGATGGTGCCGAAGACGGCGGACGGACGCGTGCTGTTCGCCGTGCCGTGGCATGATTGCGTGGTCGTCGGCACGACGGATACACCGCGCCCCGCCGCAAGCCTGGAGCCCCGGGCGCTGGACGAGGAGTACGAGTTTGTGATGACTCACGCCCAAAAGTACCTCGCTCTCGATCCGGCGGATTCGGATGTGCTGAGCGTGTTTGCCGGACTGCGCCCGTTGGTGAAGTCGGGCCATGGAGGAAGCACGGCGGCGTTGTCGCGCGATCATACCATCGTGATCGGAAAAACCGGCCTGGTCACCATCACCGGCGGCAAATGGACGACGTACCGGCGCATGGCCGAGGATGTGATCGATCATGTCGAAAAACTCGCCGGCCTCCCCGAACACGCATGCGCGACAAAAGAGCTGAAAATCCACGGCTGGCTGGAGGATGGCGGCGCCACCCTTCGCGAACGCAACCTGCGCGTTTACGGCGCCGACGCAGAAGGCGTGCGGGCATTGATCGCCCGACGTCCCGACCTGGCGGCTCCCCTCCATCCTGCCTTGCCGTACCAACAGGCGGAAGTCGTGTGGCACGCTCGCGAAGAGATGGCGCGCACGGTCGAGGACGTGCTGGCGCGACGCACCCGGGCGTTGTTGCTCGATGCCCGCGCGTCCATCGAGGCTGCCGGTCGCGTAGCCGGTTTGCTGGCCGGCGAACTGGGTCGCGACGAAGCCTGGCAGCGGAAGCAGTGCGAGACGTATGCAAGGCTGGCGGCGGGTTATACCAAGGCAGGCGTTTTACCGGGCGACGGCGTCCGGGTTGCCGCCTGATACGACGCGGGCGTTTTATTTCACGAGACCCGGAACGGCAGCGGGCTTGTCTCACCGGGATCCTTCGTCAGGTCGAAACTCAGCCAGGGCGAACCGTCGGCGTTGAAGATTTCCTTGCGCGCCGGTGAACGCCAGCCGCGCCACACGCGGTCGCATTGGTGGGACAGCGCCACCACGGAAGGCATGGAAATCTCCGCGCGGTCGCGCTCGCATCGCCAGGGTTTTACTGCCGATCCTGCCGATCCTGTCGATCCTTTCGCCAAAGCCAGCGTCATCGCCGGCAAGTCGAGCAGGGAAACCGGTTCGTCCGATGTCGCCGGGGGACGGCTGCCGGCGGAGCCGGACCCGGGCAGACGCACGAGCAGCGGCACACGCACGCTTTCCTCGTGCGGCCAGCCTTTGCGGAACAGGCCGTGCGCCCCGTGCATGTCGCCGTGCACCGAGGTGAACACGATGGCCGGCGCCGCTCTCCCCTGCCCGGCCGCGGCGGCATCGACAGCAGCCACAAGCCGGCCGATGGCGCGATCCGTGGCGGCGATGTGCGCGTAGTAACCGGCGAGTTCGCGGCGGGCCTGCGTTTCCGTGTCGCCGCCGCGCGGGACATTGGGCGGGAGGACGAGGTCGGCGGGAGCCGGAGAGGATGGGAGGTCCGCCGGCACCGGCGCGGCGTAGGGAGGATGCGGGGGCTCCAGGCTGACGACGCAGAACGTGGGGCGGGCGTCCCGCGCACCGGTTGCGGATACAGGCGGGATGCCCATGTCCGGGAGAACATTGGCGGCGCGGAGCGCCGTCCACGGGCGATTGGCGGAAAAAGCCCGTGCCACGTTTTTCCTGTCAATCCACCATGCGGCGGCGCGCTCGCACACGACGTCGCTCTGGTAACCGCGCATGCGCACCGGCTCCGGCAGGCGCGTGCCGTGCAGCCAGGGATCGTTGAGCAGGAAACCGCCCTCGAAGCCCTCCCAAAAGGCGAAACCTCCGCGGCGCTCCGGCGGCACGGGCTGGCGCGCGTGCGCCTCGCCGACCAGCGCGGCGTGCGGATCGCGCGGGGCAAGGTGCCACTTGCCGAACCAGGCCGTCCCGTAACCGAGCTCCGCCATCCGGTGTGCGAGGGTGCGGGCGTCGGCCGGCAACGGATCGAAGTAGTCTCGCACGCCGTTGGCCGGCGACGCCACCCCGGTCAGCAAGGCTGCGCGCGCAAACGGGCCGAAGGGATGCGGCGTCACCGCCTGCGTGTAGTTGATCGACGATGACGCCAGCGCGTCGAGGCTGGGCGTGCGGGCGTTCGGGTCTCCCGCATAACCGCAGGCCTGCGCCCGCCATTGCGTGGTCACGATCCAGAGGATGTCAGGGGCCGCGCTCATGTCATGCAGCGGAGCGGCGGCATTCCTGCCGCTGCTGCCAGGAACGCCGCAAGGTCACTTCGGGCCTCGCGATGTTCCCGTGTTTCGAAGACGCTCTCCGGCGAGGCAGCGGCAGGAATGCCGCCGCTCCGTTTTTACCCTGCGTCCCGTTACCCATATGAGCCTCCCTTCCTCATGCCATCCGGCCGATCCGGCAAAAAAGCCAGACGCCCACCGCGCCGAAAGCCAGCGGGGGCAGCCACACGAGAATATCCGGGCGCAGCGCGGGATAATTTTCCAGCCAGCCGGCGAAACCCGCGAGGAAGTAGTAGGCGAGAATCAGGAGCATCGCCACCATGAGGTTGGCCGACGTCTCGCGGCGCGACACCTTGATGCCGAGCGGCACACCGATCAGCGCGAAGGCCAGCACGGCCAGCGAACTCGCCGCCTTTTCGTTGAACGCCATTTCCAGCCGCATGCGCTGTTTTTTCCCCGCCGGCGTCTCCGCGTTTTCCGCCGCCGCCAGTTCCTGCCGCTTCGCCAGCAACTGGCCAAACGTCATCCATGAAAGTTTCTCCTTCCCTCCCGATTTCGAAAACAGGTGGTCGAGCGAAAACTCGAATTCCGCGCTGCCGAACGAGCCCACTTTTACGGCCTTGCTGAAATCCTCGGGATTGTCGTCGTCACGGATTTCCGTCGTGCCGTTCTGCACGGAGAGCACCAGCTTGTTGTCGGCTTCGTTGTAGCTCACCTCGCCGGAGAGCGCGTGGTGGGCGCGGACCACGCGGTTTTGTTTGTCGAGCTCCCAGACCCACAGGTCCCGGAGGCGGTCGCCGTCCTTTTCGTCCACGTAAATCACCGCGCCGGTAAAATCGCGGATGAACGTGCGCGGCGTGATGACCTTGAGCGGGTCCTGGCGCACCGCCTCGTTGCGGGTCGCAACGTAGATCGTCCGCGCGACAGGCATGTAATAATAATTGATGCCGAGTTCGATCACGACGCCGGCCACCGCCAGCAGGAGGATCGGACGGGCCACAAAACCGAGACCGAGGCCAGCGGCGCGCATCGCGGTGATCTCGCTGTTGCCCGACATCCGCCCGAGCACGAGGAGCACGCCGGTGAGGATGCCGAGCGGCAGGGCGTAGGCGGCCACGTAGGGCACGAGCAGGGCGGAGAGCTTCAGCAGCACCGGGATCGTGATCTGGCCCGCCAGCGCGTAGCCGAGCAGATCCTTGAGCATGTTGCCCACCAGCAGGATGAACGCAAAAAGGAACACCGCCATGCTGCAGGTAAACAGGACGCTGAAAAAGATGTGTCGTTGGAGAATTTTCACACGCTTGCGGTTTTCGGGATGTTCGGCGTGCTGTTGTGTGCGCACCCGACTTGTTCGCCAACCATGAAGTTTACACCAGCCAGACCGTTTTTGACCGGCGAGACGCTCGACTCGCTCACCGCCCGCCTGCGCGAGCGGGGAGAGCCCTGCTTCCGCGCGCGCCAGATTCTCGACTGGGTGTACAAAAAACGCGCCCGTTCCTGGGACGAGATGACCAATCTCCCCAAGCCGCTGCGCGCGTGGCTGGCCGGGACGTTCGAGCTGATGCCGGCCTCGCTCGTCTTCGGCAAACAGTCGCACGATGTGACCGACAAGCTGCTGCTCGAACTCGGTGACCGCTCGCTGATCGAGACGGTCATCATCCGCGCCCCGCAGGAAGGCGTCGGGCTGGACCACTCGCGCAAGACGATCTGCATCTCGACCCAGGTGGGCTGCGCGATGGCCTGCGCGTTTTGCGCCTCCGGCCTCGCCGGACTCAAGCGCGATCTGCACGCGGGCGAGATCGTGGCGCAACTCCTGCACGTGTGTTACCGCGAGGATGCGCTGACGCCGCGCGCGCGGTCGGAGCTGGCGTCGTTTGACAACATCGTGGTCATGGGCATGGGCGAGCCGCTCGCCAACTACGATGCGATCATCCGCGCGCTCACCATCGTCAACGCCGACTGGGGGCTCGGTTTCGGCGCGCGCCGCATCACGCTTTCAACGAGCGGACTCGTCCCGAAAATCTACAAACTCGCCGAGGAGCCCCTCGGCATCCGGCTGGCCATCTCGCTACACGGGGCGACGGACGAGGTCCGCGAGAAAATCATGCCGGTCAACAAGGCCTTCCCCCTCGCGAAACTGATTCCGGCGATCCAAGCGTTTTCCGAAAAGCACGGGCGGATGATCACGCTGGAGTTCATCCTGATCGAGGAGGTCAACGACAGCCTCGACCAGGCCGAAAAACTGCGCGACATCGCGCGCGACCTGCACGCGCACGTGAACCTGATTCCCTACAACACGGTGGAAGGTCTTCCCTGGAAGCGCCCGAGCGTCACCCGCCAGGAACGTTTCGCCAACATCCTCCGCGCCGCCCGCATATCGGTGACGCTGCGCCGCGAAAAAGGCCACGACATCGACGCCGCCTGCGGGCAGCTCCGGCTGAAGACGGAAAAGGAGCGCGAACTGGCGACGGCCTGAGATTTTCGATTCTCGATTGACCAAGCCACTGCCCCTGCCTCTCCGGCCGGAAAACGGCGCGGGAAGCCCGATCGAAAATCGGGAATCGAAAATTCCGCCCCTCGTCAGTGCCCGTGTGTGCGCTCCACGATCACGACGAGCACGCCGAGGATCATGAACAGCCCGGCGAGCAGGCCGGCCTCCATCCGCTCGAACCGGCGCAGGTTGACCCGCTCCAGCCCGACCATCGTCAGCCAGGTGAAGAGCAACATCCCGCCCAGCGCTCCGGCGGCCAGGATGATGCTCAGCACGACAAAGCCCCGGATGCCGAACTGCGCCCCCGTCATGTAGACCGGCAAAAACGTCTCGCACGGCGACAGCGTGAGCATGACGAACAGCCCGCACGCCGCCGCCCGGTCCGACGTTTTCTCCGGCTCGGCCAGCGGGCTCTCCTCCAGTTCGTGTTCCCAGTGACTCTCGTTTTCCTCGTGCCCGCACGCCTTGTCCGGCTTGTGATGCCCGCCCGGCGGATGGTGATGGCAAATCCCCCGGCCGCATGCCTGCCGCCAGGCATAATAGAGCCCCACGGCGAACAGAAACCCGCCCACCAGCCAGGGAAACAGCAGCCCGACCTGGCGGTTGAGCTGGTAACCGAACCACGAAATCGCCACGCCAATCAGCGTGGTCAGCAACACGTGCCCCGTCCCCGCAAACACGACCACCCCGAGCGTCCGCGCCATCGACCAGCTCCGCGCCCGCGACACCAGCACGAAGGGCAGCCAGTGCGTCGGGATCACCGCGTGAAAAAACGCCACGGTAAACCCGGTGATGGCGATGGTGGCGAGAGCAGTGTCGTTCATGCGTGGTGGCGAAGCGGAACCGACCTGCATCCTGCAAGCGGCCCGCGCTGTCGAGTGCCAATCATGACAAACCCGTCAAGTCCCTCCTCTCCCGGGCTTGCCGTCGCGCCCGGATCCCTTTTCCTCAGCCCCTGTCTATGTCCGAACCCACATCCAACGAGCCGCGCCTTCTCACCCCGGGCCAGCGGCGCATGGTCGGCTTCTCGCTCGGGCTCCTCGCCCTCATCGTTTCCATCGTGTTGCTCGGCGGGGTCTTCATTGCCCTGTCGTTTCTCGTCGGGCATTTTTCGTCGGTCCTCTGGCCGCTGGCCGTCGCCGGCATTCTCGCCCTGATCCTGCGGCCGGTCGTGGAGCTGCTCGAAGCCAGGCTGAAATTCCGCCGCACCCTCGCCGTCATCACCCTTTACGCCGTTTTTGTCCTTCTCGTGGCGGCATGCCTGCTCGTCATCATCCCGCCGGTGATCAAACAGCTCATCGAATTTCTCTCCGCCCTGCCCGCCCTGTGGGACAAGGCGGTCGAGTACATCCAGACGCACTCCCCGCAATGGCTGGGCGCGATGCAGGACAAGGTCGCCAACCCGAAATTCCAGGAGATCATCGACAACCTCGTGAAGCACGTGAAAACCGTGACGGCCGACGCGGTGCCTTCCGTCGATTCCATCGTCCCTTCGCTCAAGTCCGCCGGCGTGGGGGTCGTCGGTTTTTTCGGTTTCATCACCCACCTCGCCATCGTCCCGATCTACCTTTTCTTTTTCCTCCTCTCGCGCCGCGAGCCCACCCGCGGCCTCGATGCGCAGCTCCCCTTTCTCAAGCCCGGCGTGCGTGCCGACGTGGTGTTTCTCGTCGAGGAATTCATCGCCATTGTCATCTCGTTCTTCCGCGGCCAGCTTGTCATCGGGCTGATCATGGGGGCGCTGCTCGCGCTCGGGTTTTCGATCATCGGCCTCAAGTTCGGACTCTTCATCGGCCTGGCGCTCGGCATCCTCAACATCGTACCCTATCTCGGCACCATCCTCGGCCTGAGCGTCGCCCTTCCTCTCGCCCTGCTCCAGCCCGACGGCGGCGGCATGCAACTCGTGGTCTTTGTCCTCATCGTCTTCTGTATCGTGCAGATGATCGAGGGCTGGTTTCTCACGCCCAAGATCATGGGGGACCGCACCGGCCTGCACCCGGTGGTGATCATCGTGGCGATCTTTTTCTGGGGCACCGCGCTCGACGGCATTCTCGGCATGGTCCTCGCCATCCCGCTGACGGCGTTCTTCGTCACCGCCTGGCGCCTCGTCAAACGCAAGTACCTGCAACCCGCCGCCGACTGACGTGACTCTCTGAAAAAGCTGAAAACTGAAAAGCTGAAAGCTGAAATTCCAAACCACCCAGCCCGCAACGCAGCCGAAGTCCGGTTTCAGCTTTTCAGATTTCAGCCTTTCAGCTTTTTCCCGATGTCTTCTCGCCGCCATTCCCGACCTCCGCCCGATGAATGCGCCCAGTGCGGCGCGACGATCCCGCGCAACGCCCTCGCCTGCCCCGAGTGCGGAGCCGACGAACGCACCGGCTGGCGGGAAAGCTCGCTTTACGACGGCCTCGACCTGCCCGATGCCGCCTGGGAGGAAAACGACGACGAGGCCGACGGCAGCGCCGCGAGCCGGAATCGCCCCGCCGTTTACCGCATCGGAGGCATCGCCTGGTACTGGATCGCCGTCGGCCTCGTCCTCGCCATCCTGATGATCCTCGGCGTGCTCGGCGGCTTGTAGACGACTCCCCCGGCTTCACCCGCTTCCGGCCGGATGGTGCGTCAGCTTATTGACCCGATTAAATCCCGTTCTTCCTTTGCAGCGGTAAAAATAATTATTTGTATCCTGGTAAACACACTGAATTGATCTTCTTTGCAGAAGGGCACCAGCTCCTGCGCCCAGCGCACGACCAGGCATCTGGAGGAACGCATGAAACTCATCTCCTCCAATGTACGACCAACTTTCCGAGCCCGGGCTGACCTTCCGGTTCAGTCATCCGATACCATCATCAGGACCGGCGGTTTTTCGTTCCCGTGATCGTCCGCCCGTTGTCCGCGTGTCGGCACGCCGTTTCGCGTTATGGGACCACATGACATAACCCGGATGCAACCGGCTTGTCCTGTCCACCACCAACCGGTGTACCCGTCGACCAGCCATGCCTGTTTCATGTCATTCCGTATAGACGACTGACGGAATATCATAGCCGCATGCTTCCGCATGCCTTTCTCCGGCACGTTATCACATGCCGGACAGTGTGTTGTTTTGTTTCATATATTTGCTCACGCCTACATGAACCGTTCCCTTGTATACAAAGCGGGCCTGCCCTTGGCGGGCATCCTCGCCGCAGTCTTCCTCTTCCGCGCATTTTCATCGGATACTGCGAAACCCGCCGGTACGCATCCCGCGGCCGCAGCAGACGCTGCCCCGGCCACCGCCGGCGCCATCACCAGATCCACCGCGCTTCCCCCGGCCATTCCCTCGAAAAAGCGTGTCGTCAAAATCGGCCTCAACAGCTGGGTCACCATCGCCAACGAAAAAGGCTGGCTTCGCGAGGCCTTCGACCCGCTCAACGTCGAGGTCGAAATCGTCGACCGCCGTGTGGCCGGCAGCGCCGAGGCCGCCCTCTTCCAGCGCGGCGACCTCCACATCGCCGAACGCATGGCCTATCCCTCCCTCCAGCACAAGGCCAACGGCTTTGACTTCGTTGTCGTCTGGGCGAGCGGCGACTGCCACCCGCGCCGCGCCACCACGATCGTCCGCAAGGATTCTCCCGTGCGCACGCTCGCCGACCTCAAGGGGAAAGTGCTCGGGGCGCACCGGCTCGGCTGCCCCTACTTCGCCACCTACGAGGCGCTCCTCGCCGAGGGCATCCAGCTCGACACCGAGCTGAAAAAGGGCGAGGTGCACTACGTCAACATCACGGGCAATCCCAGCATCCTCGCACTTCTCACCGGGGAAATCGAAGCCCTTTCCGTTCACGCCGCCACCCCCGAAATCGGCCGGCTCTACGAGGAGGGCCGCGTACGCGAAATCGCCACCGCCAGACCTGACGGCCAGTACGTCACCGGCGGCGGCCGCGCCCTCATCATCACCCTGCGCCGCTTCGCCAACCGGAATCCCGACGTCGTCCAAGCCTACCTGCGCCTCTACGACCGCACGCGCCGCTGGATTGTCGATGGCAACCATTACGAGGAAACCGCCGAGGCCGCGGCCAGGGTTTACCGCACGCCCAAATCCGTTTCGCTCTACATGATCAAGGACGAGTCCTCCCTCGTGCTCGACCCGGGGCGTCCCGATGCGCAGGAGACCATCGACGCGCTTTCGCGCTTCCTCAAATGGGCAATCGCCAACGGCGACGATTTCTACGGCGCCAAGCCTCTCACCGAAGCGCAGATCTCCGAGTTCGTCGACCGCCGGTTCTTCAAAGGCGGTGAGTATTTTGTGGATACCAGCGGAAAGCCGCGGCAGCCGCCGTCCGCGTCGGCGGTGGCAGGCACTGACGGCGTCACACCGTCGGCTCCGGCAGCGAGCGCCGTCGTCTCCACTTCCGGCAACACCCGATCCGCCCCTGCGCTATGAGCACCGCCACCGAAGCCACCGCACCCTCGTCTCCCGTGGCAGTTTCCCCCGCGTTGCCCACGGCATCCCGCGACAGGACCACCACCTTTCCCGTACCCGACACCGTCTCGGCAGCCACCAGCCGCACGCCGTTCGTCGAACGTTTTCGCCGGAATCTTCCCCGCATCCGTCGCCTCGCCATCCAGAGCCTTTTGCCTCTCGCGCTCCTGATCGTCTGGGATCTCCTCACGCGATTCGGCCTTGTCGAGCGCATCTTCCTGCCCACGCCCGCCAGCGTCGGCGAAGCCTTCCTCAAGCTCCTGCTGAAGGACAATCTCCTCGGAGATTTCCGGATCAGCGCCATCACTGTCCTCAAGGGGTTTTCCGTCGGCGCCATTATCGGCCTCGCGACCGGCATGGCCACGGGACTCTCGCGCACCGTGGAAGACCTCCTCGGCCCGCTGCTCAACGGCATCCGCCAGGTGCCCACCCTTGCGTGGCTCCCGCTCATCATTCTGTGGATGGGCGCGGGTGACCTCGGGAAAAACGTCCTCATCGCCAAGGCCGTGTTTTTCCCCGTGTTCCTGAATACCCTGCAAGGCATCCGCGGCACCCCTCGCGAATACATCGAAGTCGGCCGCATCTTCGCTTACGGACGCCTGCGCCTCCTGCGCCGCATCGTGTTGCCGGCCGCCCTGCCGGCTATCTTTGTCGGACTGCGTTTCGGCGCGGGCATCTCGTGGGCCGTCCTCATCGTCGCCGAAATGCTCGGGGCGCGGCGCGGGCTGGGTTTCCTCATCATGCGCGCCCAGGAACTGCTGCACAGCGACCAGCTCTTCGTGCTGATCGTCCTTATCGGCGTCGTCGGTTTCACCATCGACGTCGTCCTGCGTCGCATCGAGGCCCGCCTCTTGCGCTGGAAACGCGGATTCGAGGGATAACTCCCCCCCCCGACGCGCCACACACACCCACCACTCTCTTCCCGACCATGAGCATCGAACAAAAACAGAACGTTCACGATTACATCGCCCTGACCCGCTGGGCCTTTCTCGCCATCGTGCGCGAGGACAACGCCCCGACGATCCGTCCGATCGGCAGCTTCGCGCCGGTCGCCCCCGGGCAGGTCGACGTCTATTTTTCCACGCCGCGCGATTCCGCCAAGGTCCGCAGCATCCGGAAAAACGCCCGCGTCAACTTTTACTTCCAGCATGAGGAACTGGACATCGCTTCCTACAAAGGCGTCTCCCTGATCGGCGACGCCGTCGAGGTCGTCCCGCAATCCCCCGAGTATCCGCAGGCCGTCACCGTCCTCTCCGCCCGCAGCCCGCACTTCAAGGCCCGCGCGGACAAGGGCGAGCTCGACGGCACCGCCCTCTTCCGCGTCCAGGCCGCCGAGGTCCGCTTTTCCGACTATTCGAGGGGACGCGGCCCGGCTGCCCTCCAGGAGATCGCGCTCTGAGCCCGACACGTATTCAAATGGTCATGACTGCAAACCGCACTGTCGACGTCGAGGCCCGCGACCTCACCAAGATCTTCGCCGCCCGCCACGGCACGGCGCGGGTCACGGCGCTCGACAACGTCAACCTCAGCATCCGGCCCGGGGAGTTCGTCTCCATCGTCGGCACCAGCGGCTGCGGCAAGACCACGTTCCTGCGCATCCTGGCCGGACTCGAGACCGAGTTCGGCGGGAATGTCACGCTCGACGGCCTGCGCATCGGCGGCCCCGGGCCGGACAAGGGCGTGGTCTTCCAGGACCACCGCCTGCTCCCCTGGCTTACGGTCGAGGAAAACATCGGCTTCGGCCTGCTAGACCTGCCGAAAGCCGAGCAACAGGAGCGTATCCGGAAATACCTGCGCCTCGTCGGCCTGCACGGTTTCGAGCGCGCCTGGCCGGCGCAGCTTTCCGGCGGCATGGCGCAGCGCGCCGCCATCGCGCGCGCCCTTGTCAACAAGCCCCGCATTCTCCTCCTCGACGAACCGCTCGGCGCGCTCGACGCCCTCACCCGCATCTACATGCAGCGTGAACTGGAGAAAATCTGGATCGAGGAAAAAATCACCATGGTCATGGTCACGCACGACGTGGAGGAGGCCCTGTACCTGAGCGACACCGTGGTGCTCATGTCGGCCCGGCCCGGTCGCATCAAGAAAATCGTCCCCGTCCATCTCGCGCGCCCGCGCGACCGGGAAAACCCGGTCTTCCAGAACCTCAAGAAAGAACTCCTCGCCGAGTTCGAGCTGCAGACGAAAACCCAGTTCAGCTACGAAATCTGACGCGCCGTTTGAATCCAAAAAACGACTACTCAGTCTATCCATTTCCTAATTTTTAATTCTTGATTCTTGATTAAAATCGCATGCTCCGCCTGATCCTCCACAGCATCCTCCGCCGCCGCTGGCAATCGCTCGCCGCCGTTCTGGGCGTGGCCCTGGGCGTTGCGCTGCTGCTCGGAGTGTTCCTGCTCTATCGTGGACTCGAACAAGGCATCGAACGCGGCCGCCGCCAGCTCGGGGCCGATCTGCTCATCGTGCCCGCCAACGCCACCGTCGATCCCGACAAGGCGCTCTTCGCCGGCTCGCCTCTCAACGTCTACATGGACCGCGCCCTCGTCGCCGACGTCCGCCGCGTGCCCGGGGTCGGACGCGTGGAGTCGCAGTTTTTCACGCAAACGCTCCGGCTCGAATGCTGCTCGGGTGTAAACGAAATACGTCTCGTCGGCGTCGAGGACGGCACCCTCCGCCGTCTCGCCCGGCTCTCCTCCGCCGGACGCTCCACGCTCGAAGCCGACGAAGTTGTCATTGGTTCCCAACTGCTCGCCGGTGTCGGCCGTCCCGGTTCGCTCATCGAGATTCTGGGGAAAATCTTCCGCATCGGCTGGCGGCTCGATTCCACCGGGGCCAGCCTCGACCACTCCATTCTCATGCCCATCGACGCGGCCCGCGCCCTCGCCACGCAGTCCGAGGCGCTCCGTCCCGTCTGGCTCGAAGCCGGTCCGCCCGCCCGGCTCGTCTCCGCGCTGCTCGTCGAGGTCGCCGACCCCGCCGCCGTGGAAACCGTCGCCCGCGCCATCGAGGACATCGGCCCGTTCAACGTCATCCGCGCCGGAGAAACCTTTCTGCGCACCAAGCGCCTGATGGATGCATTCGTTCTCGTGCTGGCCGGCGCCGGCGGCCTCACCGCGCTCGGCGGCATCGCGTATCTGTTTGGTCACTTCGCCGCCGCCGCCTGGGATCGCAAGGGCGAATGGGCGCTCTACCGCGCTCTCGGCGCCGCCCGCGCACGCATCGTGCAACTCGTCGTCGGCGAGGCCATGCTCCTCGCCGTGGCCGGCGTCCTGCCCGGCATCCCCGCCGGCCTCTGGCTGTACCGCTTCGCCTTCAGCCGTCTCACCGCCGACAACGTGTTCCCCTTCGTGCCCGTGGAGACGCCGCTGTTCGTCTTCGGCGCGCTCGGCGCCCTCCTGCTCTATGCCCTCGTCGGCGCGGCCGCCGCCATCGCGCCCGCGCTCCGCGTGGCCCAACTCGAACCCGCGCACGCCATGGCGCAAGGAGACATCGACTGACACCATGAGCACCCGCGTCAATCAGTCGCCCCCCGTCCTCCTCGAGGCCCGGCACATCTCCCGCTCCTGGGGCGCCGATACGATTCTCGAAGACGTGTCGCTCCAGGTGCGGGCTGGCGAATCCACCGCCATCGTCGGCCCCTCCGGCAGCGGAAAGACGACCCTGCTCGGCATCCTTGCGCTGCTCCTGCAACCGCTTTCCGGCCACGTCCTCGTCGGCGGACACGAGGCCACCACGCTCTCCGACGCCGAGCGCGCCTTCCTCCGCAACACCTTTTTCGGATTCGTCTTCCAGACCGCGCAACTGGTCGGCTCGCTGTCCGTGCTCGACAACGTGCTGATCCCGGCCCTCCTTGCCGGCCGCGCCGCCCGCGATTGCGGACGCGTGCGCGAGTTGCGCGAGTCCCGGGACCACGCCCGCGCCCTGCTCGCCCGCCTCGGGCTTGCCAGCCGCGCCGCGCACCTGCCCCACATGCTCAGCCATGGCCAGCGGCGCCGCGTCGCCATCGCCCGCGCCCTGCTGCTCCGCCCCGCCGTCGTCCTGGCCGACGAACCCACCAACGACCTCGACCCGCGCCGCGCGGAAGAGGTCGCCGATTTTCTCCTCGGGCTGCCCGCCGAGGGCCATGCGCTCGTGCTGGTCACGCATGACCCGGAGCTGGCCGCGCGCGCCGACAACCGCTGGCGCCTCGAGGCGGGCCAATTGCGGCCCGCCTCGTCCGTGGAGGCGACTTTTCCCAACCGTCCGGCGCAGCCGGAAACCATATCAGCATACACACTACAGAAATCATGAAACACAAAGCGAAGGATATCATCGCTTCCGGCGACTGGACCTACGGCCCCGAGTGGCCGGTCATCGGGCTCGACATCGGCTCGCGCGGCTCCAAGGGCGTCCTCCTCGTCGAGGACGAGGTTTACACCGCCCTCATCCCGACCGGCCTCTACATGCAGGAGACCGCCGACGACCTGCTCGGCCGCCTCCTCGCCGAATCCGGGCTGCAACGCTCCGACATCGCCTTCATCGTGGGCACCGGCTATGGGCGCATCTCGCTCAAGTATGACGACATCCCCTACAAGGTCGTCACCGAGATCAGTTGCCACGCCATGGGCGCGCACGCCGCGCTCCCGGAGACGCGCACCATCATCGACATCGGCGGTCAGGATTCCAAGGCCATCAAGATCGACCCCGCCACCGGCAAGGTCGTCGAGTTTGTCATGAACGACAAATGCGCCGCCGGCACCGGCCGTTTTCTGGAAAAGGCCGCCGCCCTGCTCGGCATCGAGCTCGATGAGCTTGGCCCCGTCGCCCTCGAGTCGAAGGACCCCGCGCCCGTCAGCAGCCAGTGCGTGGTCTTCGCCGAGTCCGAGATGATCTCGCTGCGCGCCCGCGGCGAGCGCAACAACGACCTCGAAGCCCGCGCCAACATCGCCGCCGGCGTGCACCTCTCCGCCGCCCGCCGCGTGCACAATCTGCTCGGCCGCGTCGGCATCGAACCCGGCCTCGCCTTCACCGGCGGCGTCTCCAACAACCCCGGCATGTGGCAGGTCCTGGAAACCCTGCTCAAGTCGAAGTTCCAGGTGCCGAAGCTCGACCTCATCTTTGCCGGCTCGCTGGGAGCTGCCGTCTATGCGGGCAAGCACGCGGCGGCCTCGCCGGAAGTCGCCGCCAAATACCAGGCTCGCCCCTTCGTGTGGTCGAAAGCCGACAGCCCCGCCGCCGTCAACGACGCCGTCGAAGTCGAATTCGACCGCAGCCTCGCCTGCTGAACACCAACCAGAACCTCCTTCACCATGAGCATCACATCCACCACCGGCCCCGCCACCGCTCCGCGCATCACCGACCCGGCACAATTCAGCGCCTTCGTCCAGACCGAGCAACAGTCCCTCATCGACGCCGTCGGCGTCAAAAAAGCCGGCTACCTGTGCAACTACACACCGCTCGAGTTGCTCAGCGCCGCCGGCGTCCGCCACGCCCGCCTCTTCAAGGGTGGCAATTCCGAACAGGCCGCCGCCGGCGAACTGTTCACGCAAAGCGTGTTTTGCGATTTCACCAAAAGCTGCATCGGCGGCTTCGAACAGGGCGACCCGTTCTACAAGGCGTTCGACAAGGTTTACAACTTCCACACCTGCGCCACCATGAAACGCGCGTCGGAAGTGATCGAGCTTTTCACACCCACGCGCCTGCTCAATCTCCCCAAACTGCGCAACTCCGAAGACTCGCGACGGTTCTTCCGTTCCGAGATCATCGAGTTTCGCGACGATCTTGCCGAGCTCACCGGCAAGCCGATCGCCGACGAGGACGTGCGCGCCGGGATTGTCGTTTACAACCAACTACGCCGGCTCCTGCGCAAGTTCTCCGAGCTGCGCAAACGCGCCAATCCCGCGCTCACCGGCCGCGCCTTTCTCGACATCGTGCGCGGCTACTACTACGTCGAGCCACGCAAGCTCCTCCCCGTTCTGGAGCAGCTCTACCGCTACTACGAGGCGCTCACCCCCGCCCAGCCGCCGTCCGGCCAGCGCCAGATCCGCCTCATGGTTGCGGGCAGCATCATGGCCGATGGCGACCGCCGCATCCTCGACATCGTGGAAAACGAGCTCGGCGCCCGCGTCGTCATCGAGGACCACTGCGCCGGCGCGCGGCCCTTCTACCACACCGTGCCCGAGACCGGCGACCCTTACCAGGCGCTCGCCGACGGTTACCTCGACCAGTCGCCCTGCGCCCGCCAGCGCCCGCTTTCCGACGCCATCGAGTTTTCCGCCAAACTTGCCCAGGAGTACAACGTGGACGGCGTCCTCTACGTCTTCCTCAAGTTCTGCGCCTGCTACGGCGTGAGCCAGAAGGACTTTATCGCCCGCTTCCATGAACTCGGCCTCCCCGTGCTCGCGCTCTCCAGCGATTATTCCGAAAGCGACCGCGGCCAGCTCCTCACCCGCATCGAAGCCTTCGTCGATGTCATCCGCGAAAAACAACTCACCACCGCCACCCATGAGCAAACCGTTGACGCTTGAACCCGGATCCGCCGGATATCCTGTCGCTGAATTCCCGCTACAATCCGCCGTTGATCCTGACGCCGCGCCCGCCGTCAAGCGCCACGGCAGCCGCGTGCAGCCGCACCTCGACGACATCAGCCTGGCGGATCACCGGTCGCAGGCCATCCGCGATCTCGACGAACTCACGAAGAAATGGAACCTCAAACACTTCGAGGAACTCGTGGACCAGGGTCGCCGCGCCGTCTGGGGCGGCGGTTCCTGGGATTCGCCGCTGCTCCGCGCGACCGACACCATTGGCGTGCCCTTCATGGAACTATGGCGGCACGACAGCAAACACGCCGAGCATGTCGCCGAAAATCATTTCCAGGTGCCCGCCGAATTCTGCTCCATGATCAAGGCGATGATCGGCCGTCTCCACCTCAAGAAATACGACAAGATCAGGCGCATCCTGTATTTCGGCTCCACCTGCGAACCGATCAACATGGTGCTCGAGCACAGCCGTCACGACGGCTACGAACTGCACTGCTAC
Organism: Opitutaceae bacterium TAV5; assembly: GCA_000242935.3. Taxonomy (NCBI): domain Bacteria; kingdom Pseudomonadati; phylum Verrucomicrobiota; class Opitutia; order Opitutales; family Opitutaceae; species Opitutaceae bacterium TAV5. The sequence continues at coordinate 5,028,273 of CP007053.1, read as the reverse complement.
GAAGCCGCCACCGCCTTCAAGGTCGGCGAACGCCGCGAGGAGATGGTCAGGTTCTTCGTCAACGAACTGCGCAAAACCGCCGTCTGGCTCCAGGGCAAACCTGTGGACGAAGACCGTCTCGCCGGGGAGATCCGGCTCAAGAACCAGGTGCTCCGGAAGGTCAGACGGATCATGGACCTGCGCCTCAAGCGCCCCTACGACCTCGGCAGCATCCCCACGCTGCGGATCAACATGGGCGCGAACCACCTGTTCGGCAATCCGGTGAAATTCAACGAAATCCTCGACCGGCTCATCATCGAGCTGGAGGAGGCGGCGAAGACGCCCGAGACGCGCCCCTATCTGCCGCTCGTGCTCGCCGGCGGCGCGCCTGGCGGCGTGAGCTTTTTCGAACTGCTCGAAAAATCCAACGCCGTCATCGTCGGTCTCGTCATCCAGGGCACCTCGACCTACCGCGAGGACGTGCCGCCTCTGGAGTCGCTCGCGCATTACCTGTTCGACGCGCAACTGCGCGGCGAACTCGGCGAAGGCGCCGGCGCGTCGGCCACGCTGCGCCGCCGCCGGGTCGAGGAAATCGTCAAACACACCGGCGCGAGAGGCCTCATCTCCTCCGCCATCACCGCCTGCCCCTACGCCAGCGTGGTGCAGCAGCTCGAGCGGAATTATTTCCGCAAGCAGGGCTTCCCCATCGTCGGCCTCGAACACACCGTGCACACCGAACCCGCCACCGAGGAGCAGACGATGAAGGTGCGCGCCTTCCTCGAACAACTCGCCGAAGCCTGCTGAACAGGCTCCCGCAAGGGATCGGTCCGGGTCAGCCCGACCGGACCGATCCCCCTCCTCGATCACTCAACCATCCGACCGCCCGCCGACCATGAGCAACACCACCACGTTCGAAAGCCCCGACACCGCGTCCGTCCTCACCGGAAACCGCATCCGCGTGGACGCGCCCGACTACCTCCCCGGCACCGTCCGCCACGGCAGCCGCATCCAGCCCGGCCTCTACGATGCCAGGGCCAAGGATTCCAGCTCGCAGGCCGTCAAGGAGCTCGGCGTGCTTGCGAACACGTGGAGCCTCGAACACATCGAAACACTCGTCGACCAGGGCCGGCGCGCCGTCTGGGGCGGCATGTTCTGGGATTCGCCGCTCTTCCGCGCCACCGACACCATCGGCGTATCCATCATGGAACTATGGCGGCGCGACAGCAAACACGCCGAGCGGGTCGCCGAGAATCATTTCCAGATTCCCTCCGAGTTCTGTTCCATGATCAAGTCGATGGCCGGCCGCTGGCATCTCAGGAAAAACGACCGGATCCGGCGCATCCTTGCCTTCGGTTCCACCTGCGAGCCGGCCAGCATGGTCGAGGAGCACGCGCGCAGGGATGGCTATGAAATCCATACCGTGGAGGGGGCGACCGCTTTCAAGCTCGGGGAGCGCCGCGACGAACTCGTCAAATTTTTCGCCAACGAGCTCCGCAAGGCCACCGTCTGGCTCCAGGGCAAACCTGTGGATGAGGACCGTCTCGCCGAGGAAATCCGCCTCAAGAACGAAGCCATCAAAAAAGTGGCCCGCATCATGGACCTGCGCCTGAAGCGCCCTTTCGATATCGGCAGCCTGCCGATGATGTGGCTCATCATGGGGACGAGCAGCTACTTCGGGAACCGGGAAAAATTCAATGCCATCCTCGACCAGATCCTCCTCGATCTGGAGGAAGCGGCGAAGACGCCCGACACACGCCCCTGCCTGCCGCTCGTGCTCGCCGGCGGGCCTCCCGGCGGCCTGAGCTTTTTCGAGCTGCTCGAGAACGCCAACGCCGTCCTTGTCGGGCTGGTCATTCTCGGCACCTCGCTTTATCGCGAGGACGTGCCGCCACTCGAATCGCTCGCGCACTATCTGTTCGAGGCGCAGCTCCGCGGCGAACTCGGCGAGGCCACCGGCGCCTCTGCCCTGCTGCGCCGCCGCCGCATCGAGGAACTGATCGCGAAGACCGGCGCGAGGGGACTCATTTCCTCCGCCATCACCGCCTGCCCCTACGCCAGCCTGGTGCAGCAGCTCGAGCGCAATTATTTCCGCAAGCAGGGCTTCCCCATCGTCGGCCTCGAATGCACCGTCCACAACGAACCCGTCACCGAGGAGCAGACAATGAAAATCAAGGCCTTCCTCGAACAGCTCTCCGAATCGTTCTGAATAGATCGGAATGATTCTATCATTGCATATATATGCAATCAACCAACACGAAACATATAATAAGCATAAACTAAAAACATGAATACAATAATAATATCATCGAAAGGACTTGCATCAGTTGCATGCTATGACCCCTATTTCAAACGGGCATCCGAAACGATTATTCGTTCTCTTGCCGACGGCAAGCCAGTAATGATCCGATTACACAGCGCTGCGGCTTATCCATCATCAGATGAAGTGATGCGGAAAAATGATCTAGAAGGACAGGCCGTTCTGATAGTCGGTTATGATAACAAAACTAAAATGTTTGCATTACAAGATCCATGGAGGCGTGAATGGGGTGGAAACAGATCAGGAATCTGGTGGATAAAAGCTAGTCAACTTCTTATTGAAATAGTTGATTGCACTCTTGACTTTCTGATCATACCAAGTGCCTTGCATATCACAAGCAAACTACAGAAAACCTTTGATCAAAAGGTTTCCATAAATGTTCGAGTCGGATTTTACAAGCCCGATGGCATCGTGATGGATCAAGACAATCAAGTCATAACGTCAATTACAGCAAAGATTGAGGGAAACAATAAGTTCTCAATTCGCGGAAACAATGTGATCTCCGTGGAAGGCGAATGGCATGTCGGGCAGACGGCAAACATTGAGTTTCCTATTTCCAAATGGGACCATTCTCTCTCAGAGATAGAAGTTTCCCTTGAGGCGATTATAGGAAGCAAAAGACCATATGCTTTTGAAGATAAAAACACACTTAGGGTACGTTGCCCCTTAATAATTGATTTGCAACAAAAGAGGGAAATTACTATCTACAATGAGAACTATTCGGAGGCTACATAACACCAGTTTCGTCGATCATCTACAATGTGCCGATTTTAAGATCGGCACAGAAAAAAGACCGAATCTCAAGTGGTTGGTTCGTTTGGATGGACTCGTTAGAGTTCCTATATTCGACCCAAGTGATTCCTACTCAGGCTACGTTGTCGTCTATGTTGAAAAACGTAGATCATACGAGGTAGTCGCATTCCAAAAAGAGAATGGTAGAATTCTATGGAAAAGTAATCTCATAAACGGTGGCTATGGTGCACCTGCTTTAAGAGGGAATGAGCTTCTTTTATTGTCCGGGTTTACCGACTTGGAGGCATTGGATAAAAAAACGGGACAATCACTCTGGAAATTCAAAACAAATGGTCGCATAAGAAGCCCCATCAATATCATAGACAATTTGGCGATTGTTTCAAATGCAGGAAACATATATGCCATAGGGGAAAATGGGGGATTGGTTTTCCAGATAATGTCACCACGGACATTTTTCTTTGGTTTATGTGCGAAAAATGCGAACGGCGACTTTCTGACATTAGGCACTCAGCAGGGTGAGGGAAATAAGGAGGCTAGAATTTATCTGTATTCATTTAAGGAAAATATAAACTGGAAGGTGGATTTGGGACCGGGTAATCTGACAAGCTCTGATACTTCTGGCGTCCAAATTTCGAATGATATTGCATATATTGCCTCTTCGGAACGAGTATGGGCCATCGATTCTGCAGGAACGGTTTTGTGGTCAACACATTCTTGCGGGATAGGAATGCGATCGCTATGTATAGTCTCGTACGAAAGTATTTTTCTTACAACAGTTGAGGGGTTTGTTCAGTGCTTCGACAAAAAAACAGGGGCACAATTGTGGACTACTTTTCTAAGTGATGCTGGAGTCTGGATGCCAGTAAGCGTCTTTGCTGATGCCCTTTTTGTAAGCGCTGGTGGATTTCTCTGGATGTTGCATGCAAAGGATGGAGTAATAAAATCAAAAATGCCAATCGGACAATCTCCCTATAGTGCCTGTAGTATTTCGGAAGGCAATTTATTCGTAGGAGCAGGAGATCCTCCTTATTTTGGCTTTTTACTCTCGTTTGAGATGATATCGGTAGATTGTCCGATTGCTTCGGCGAAAATCATTGGTCACATTAAGCAGGAACCCAAAGCTGATGAGCCTGTAGAATTAATCGTTTTTGTCCAAAATGCTGAACCAACAAAAATAAAATCAATATCTCTGGATTTATCACAAATTGGAGATTCCGCATCAATGCCCCCATATCTAAGCGATTCAGACAAGAATGAATATCGTTTCCTGTCTGATCCCAGTCTTGGCAGGCGGTGTGGTGTGTATGCACTTCCCTTAACTATATGTTATAAGGATGATAAACGGCAAATTATCATGCTTGAATTGGAATTCACATCAAGACGAGAAATCATGGATGAAATCATCTTGAATAATATTGAGATGACGCCACAAGAAAACCTCAATTATAGTGGAGCATCTTGCATTCAAGCATTACGAAGAATATATGGAGAAGAATTGGAGCAGTCTGAGATTCGCGATATGGCGAATAATGTCCTCAAAAAAAGTGGCTACCAGGCATTTGACACATGGCGGAGTGTCGCCCGACGTTTACTTCTGAGTGAGGCCAAACGCACAAGAGATCTCCCTGAATTCAAAATATCAAAAGAAGGGGATGCATGAAAAATTGCATAGCAGTTGCCAACTTAACCAAGCGTTTTGACTTTCCCATCAGGAATGAAAATTCAGGGTGGCTCAAAAATTTTCTATTCCCTGACAGAAAACAAATAACGGCTGTTAATAATCTGACCTTTTCTATCTCCCAAGGAGAGCGAATCGCATTTATCGGACCAAACGGTGCCGGCAAATCAACTACTATAAAAATGCTCACCGGGATTTTGCATCCAACATCAGGTGAGATCAACGTCCTCGGATTGAGCCCCCTCAAAAATCGCGCAAGACTTGCCGCCAGAATAGGAACAATTTTCGGCCAGCGTTCGCAACTCCTGCCAAACCTGCCAGTGACCGATTCTTTGGAATTATTCGGCGTTATGTATGGTCTTTCTGCTCAGACCATCCGTAACCGGATCATTGAATTGACCGAACAGCTTGAACTTGAAAACTTCAGGACCCAATCTGTTCGCAAGCTATCACTCGGACAACGCATGCGTGCCGAACTGGCCGCATCTTTGATGCACAAACCAGAAATCATTTTTCTCGACGAACCCACCATCGGTTTGGACTTGATCGCAAAAAAAAATATCCGCGATTTGCTTCTGAAACTAAACCGGGAAAGCGGAATCACTATATTTCTGACATCTCACGATGTTGAGGACATTGAATCACTCTGTGAACGGATAATCATTATAGACAATGGCTGTCTACTCATCGACTCTCCCACTAACCGACTGGGAGCGTCTTTATCCCAGGAAAAGTTCATGGACATTTCCGCAAAAACCAGATTTACGACCTTCCCTGCCTTGCCAAGGGGCCTTGTTTACATGGCTAAAGGTGCAACCCAGATAACAGTCTCGGTTGATTCCAGTTTGCTTGATATCAAAGAGGCCATTATGATAATTGCTGGCCAGTTTGATATAAATGACATAAACATATACGGAATGAAGCTTGAGGTCGCCATTCGGAGGATTTATGGAAGATCTGCGACGGGAAATTAAAATTGCCGCATTTCTTTTTAAAAAAGATTTGCTTCAGGCTCGGCATTCGCTAGCCGAGGCATTTGTGCTCGTATTCAGGTGCGGCTTGCTGTTGTTTGTGTATGCGTACACTTATCAGGCCAAAGGAGGAAATATCGCGGGCCAGCAATATGAAGTCATCGCATGGAGCATGTTTATTTATTTTATGTTTAGTTCCATGAAATTAAGGCGTATTACGCCCGTTTTGATTCAGGATATACAGTCGGGTAATATTGAGATGCTTATCAACAGACCAATTCCCTACATCAGATATCGGATGCTGTATCAAATTGCAACAGGTTTCGTACCAGTAATATGTGTCGTACCTGCTGCCATCGTCCTGATGGGACTGAGCGTTGGACTACCTCCCATTATGTATTCCAGTATTTTCTGGTGGACGCTGCCTGTTGTCCTGATGGGATGCATAACATTGTCACTGCTTGTTTATTCGATATTGGGTTTGATCGCCTTTTGGATAGAGGAGCCGACACCACTTTTTTGGATTGCCGACAAATCAGTCATGATCCTGGGCGGTTCATTTTTGCCTGTCGCTTTTTTCCCGCCGCTCATGAAAATTTTGGCAATATACAGTCCCTTCGGTGCCTGTCTGTTGCTGACTCATATGACATCCGACACATGGACTGGCGAGGCACTGAAATTGATTGGTATCCAGTGGGCATGGATAACTCTATTATTCACGGTGCTCCTCTGGCTAAATCAAAAGGCACACAAAAAGTTGTCAGTGAACGGAGGCTGAAAATGAAAGAACTGCAATTCATGTTTTATGCGATAAGAAAAAACATCACCAATTCTGCTGAATTGCGAACCAGTTTTTTCCTCAATGCCTTCGGTATGATGTTGAACAATTGCTCATTGCTTATCCTTTGGGTGTTCTTCCTCAGAACGGTCAATGATATCGGTGGCTGGAAGCAGCTTGATGTAATTGCGCTTATTGGATTTGTCACACTTGCTTTTGGTTTTATTTTTTCCTTTTTTAATGGTTTGTCAAAAATCACCAGCTCGGTTGTTGGCGGTGGATTCGACCGTTTCTTATTGTCTCCAAAGACCCTATTATTGCGTGTCGCGACCTCATCTTTCGGTATCTCGGCTGTTGGAGATATAATCTATGGTTTTATTTCCCTGATTATTTACAGTGCCACAATGCATTTAAGTTTCGAAGCGATGGTGATGGTTTTTGCCGGAGTATTCATTGCCTGTGTTACTTTTTTCGCAGTCTTGTTGCTTACGCAAGCGGTGAGCTTTTGGATTATGGATTCCATTGCCTTATCGCAAAGCCTGTTCGAGGTGTTTTTAACCCCCTCCTTGTTTGTGGGCGGAGCATTTCACGGAATAAACCGGATGATTTTTACATTCATAATCCCATCTCTGATTGTGGGCACTCTGCCTGTCGAAGCGGTAAAACATCTGGATTGGTCGCAAATGGGTTTAATCTCAATAATAGCACTCCTATTTTTGGCATTATCAATAGTTCTGTTTCATAAAGGAGTCCAAAAATATGAAAGTTCCAATTTAAATACCTTTGGTAGCCACTGATTTGTTCCAAAAGTCATTATCATTTTTAACTCACCATGAACTCTGTTTATCATAAAATATTGATTACACGCGCAGGAGTCTCACTGCTGCTTGCGATTTGCGCCTGCCAGCATTCCCCGGATAAACAAGCGACCTCCTTCACGCCCGGCTATGTCGACGGCGTCCCCGTCAGCCAGCTGGACGACGAGGCCCTCGACCGCGAAGCCAGGCGGCTCGCCGTCCGCCAGGACCAGTTGAAGGAAATCCGGGACCTGCGACGTCAGAACGACAGCCAGATATCCCCTTACCTGGTGCCCAACAGCTTCGAGAGCACCGAACTGGAAAGCATTCGAAAAGCAATCCAAGCTGTTGATCAGGAGAAAAAAAGACGCGGAACCTGAAAACCCTTCAATGAATCCGAAATGTGAATACGAAATAGTCAAAAAATAAAATGGCGGTATTGAAAACTGTAATTCGCGCCACAGAGAGACGGGGAGTGGGCGCAGAGACCGGAATCATCGGGATAATGGAAAAAAATCTTTTAACCGCAAGGAGGTGTTCATATCGGTCCATTCTCTGCGCATGCTTCCGTCCCTGTAGTGCAATTAATAATTAACTACAACTGGAACTTCTCCCTCAACAGTCCCATGCCGCTGCACCTGTACAACACACTCACCGCCAGAAAAGAACCCGTCTTCCCCGCGGACGGGCACACCCTGAGATTTTACTGCTGCGGCCCCACCGTTTACGCGCCCTCGCATATCGGCAACTTCCGCAGTTTCGTCGTGCAGGACGTTTTTCGCCGGGTCGTTGAAGCCGGCGGATGCGCCACGCTCCACGTTCGCAACATCACCGATGTGGACGACAAGACCGTGCGCCGGTCCCTGGCCGAAGGCGTTTCCCTTTCCGCATTCACCGCCCGCCTGGCGGCCCGCTACCACGATGACTGCACCGCGCTCGGCCTTCTTCCTCCTCATCACGAACCCGGCGCAGTCGAACACATCCCCGACCAGATCGCCCTGATCGAGCGACTCGTCGCCCGCGGCCATGCCTGGCGCGCCGACGATGGCAGCGTGTACTTCGACGTGAACTCCTTCCCGGAATACGGTCGCCTTTCCCGCCTCGACCGGCGCGAGATCCGTTCCCCCGCCCCGAAACCCGGCCGCGCCATCCTGGCGGAAGCGGTCAAAACCCGAACCGGAGAATCCTCCCCGGAAGACGCCGACGAATACGCGGCCCGTGAACACGCCGCAGACTTCGCTCTCTGGAAAGCGCGCAAGCCCGCCGACGGCCCCAACTACTGGTCTTCGCCCTGGGGCGAAGGGCGTCCCGGCTGGCACATCGAGTGCAGCGCCATGTCCATGCGCTATCTCGGGGAAAGCTTCGATCTGCATTCCGGCGGGGCCGACCTGATCTTCCCTCATCACGAAAACGAGATCGCGCAAAGTGAAGCGGCGACAGGAAAACCTTTCGTGCGCCACTGGTTTCATATCGCTCACCTGCTGGTCGATGGTGGCAAGATGAGCAAATCACGCGGCACCGCCCATACCCTGGAAGATGTCATCGCCCGGGGGCACCGTCCGGCGGAGTTGCGTTACGCGCTCCTTGCCGGCCACTATCGGCAGCCGCTCAACTTTACCTGGAATTCGCTTCTCGCTGCCCGGAGCGCACTCGTCCGCCTGGCTCGCTTGCTCTCCCGTTTCCAGCCCGCGGCGAACGCGAGACAATCCGATATCGCGACAACACCCGAAGAGCGTTTTGGCATATTCCAGCCGGTCTTCGATGCACTCAATGACGACCTGAACACGCCGCGTGCACTCGGCCTTCTCTTTGCCTCCATTGAATCCTTCGAGTCCGGACAGGCGCCCTTCACCCGGACGACTGCCCGTCAACTGGGCGAGATCGTGGCCATTTTTGGCTTCGATCCTGACAGCTTCACAGACGCCCGGCCGGTTGCAGGCACAGAAATTCCGCTCCGCATCGCTGCGCTGGCCGATGCCCGGCAGGCCGCGCGTCGGGAGCACGACTGGATCGCGGCCGACGCCGCTCGAAACCGCCTGCGTGAAGCCGGTTGGGAAATCCGGGAACACTCCGATGGCTACCGGCTCTTTCCCCTCTCCCGTATTTCCTCATGAAACATCTGCTCGAGGACATTGCCTTCATCGTTTATCCTGTCTCCGACGTCGCCCGCGCCCGGGCCTTTTACTCGGGCGTGCTCGAACTCGCGGAAACCGCCAACCGGGACAACGCGTGGGTCGAGTATGACATCGGGCATGGCACGCTCGCCATCACCCATACCTTCGAGCATCTCCAGCCCGGCGCCAAGGGCGCGGTTGTGGCGGTAGAGATGGCTGACCTCGATGCCGTCGCATCGATCCTCGAAAGGAAAGGCATTCCGTGGGCCACCGGTCCCTTTGATTCCCCCGCCTGTCGCGGAGGCTCGATCCGGGACCCCGACGGCAACGAACTGATCCTGCATCAGCGGAAGAACAAATGACATCTTGTGCATTACGGAAACCGGGAGCGGGCTCTGCCCTTCAACTGGTCAAAAATTTTTCTGCCTCTCATTAACCTCCCTTCTGGCCTGTCATGATGTTCACTTTGCACTCGTATCTGAATCAGAATACAAGTGAATGGGTTTTACGGGGAAAACCTCCCTGCCTGCCGGCATCCACCGAGCCTGAACGGTCATCCACAGGGAGCGTCCCGGACGCGGGAGCCAGAAAGCGGATTCCAGACTTCATAATCCGGCACCGGTTGCCACGTTCCCTTTTCTCTTTTCATCCGCACCGACACTTTGCCACGCCGCCCGCTGTTTTGCGCTCCTCCGCATGACACTTCTTCGCCATCCGTCCAGCCCGCCCGCTTCCGTCGCCGCCTCCGTGCGACGCCGGTGCCCGGCGGTGTCCCCCTCCCGGCGGCTGGCGCTTGTTGCCGTGCTGGCGACCTGGATACTCGCCACCGGCGTCCACTGGGATTTTTTGCAAGTCATCGGCTGGGGACGGATGATCGCCACCTACGCGACGGAGCGGGACATGTCGCTGCTCGAGGCTGTCCGCTACACCTTCAGCGGCGAGGCTTCCTGCTCCATTTGCGAAACGGTGGCCGATGCGAAAAATGCCGGCAACACCGGCGATCCCGCGTCCTCCTCCACGCCCGGCTCCCCGGTCGCCGGCAAGGATGATATCGGAAAACTCCTGCTCACCCTTTCCCCGGCTCCGTTGAGCGCGCCGTGCGCGCCGCCGGATGCCGGCTGGATCGAGGCCGACGCGCCCGATCCGCTTTCCCCCGCCTATCCCGTCCCCGTGCCTCCGCCGCGAGCCTGAGTCCGGACGGTTCCATCCAGCCTGCATCCGGCTCCTTTTACGGAAGGAGACGAGTCCCCCGTCTGCGCCCGCCCGCCCGTCTGTGTGATGACATGACGCACAGGAAGGGTTGGTCAGGGTTCGGGAACCGGATGCCGCCCAAAAAGCATGCACGCGCATCGCGTGTCTCCGGCTCCGGCTTCCCTGTTCGCCCCTGTCCATGACGGGCTGCGCACAGGTGCCGTGGCATTCCATCACAACAGCCAGCCACTCATTTCCATGAATTTCCAGTCGTTTCCCGTTCACAAGCGCCTCGCGCTTCTCTTCAGTCTGCCGGCCGCGGCTTTCGCGGCCGCACCCGATGCCCCGCCGGCCCAGGCCTGCCCGCATTGCTCTCCGGCGTCCGCCGTCGTATCCAATCTTTATATACCCGACATTGCGGCCGATGACGAGGAGGGCACGATCGAAAAAACCTCCGATTCCTTCGAGTCTTCCGCCACCCGTCTCGATCCGCTCGTCATCACCGCCTCTCCTCCCGGCGACAGGCCGCTGCGGGTCAGCATCGACACGAAGGCCGCCGCGCAACCGATCCCCGCGCAGGACGGCGCCGACATCCTCAAGACCGTGCCCGGCATCTCCGTCAGCCGCAAGGGCGGCACCGGCGGCGAGGTCATCCTGCGCGGCGCGGCCAGCTCGCGTCTCGATATCCTCGTCGATCACGAAAGCATCCTCGGCGGCTGCCCTGGCCGCATGGATCCGCCCACAGCCTACATTTTCCCCGACGCTTACGACGAGGTTACCGTGCTCAAGGGGCCGCAAACCGTGCTCTATGGCTCCGGCAATTCCGCCGGTGTCGTGTTGTTCGAAAGCGAACCCGTCCGCCTCGAGTCTCCCTCCGCCAGCCTCGACGCCTCGCTCACTTTCGGCAGCTTCGACCGCAACGACCAGTCTGCCAGCGTCCTCGCGGGCACGCCCGACTTTTACGTCAAGGTCGCAGCCGTGCGCTCCGATTCCGACGATTACGAGGATGGCGACGGCAACAAGGTTCACTCGCGCTACGAACGCTCCTCCGCGCGCGCCGCCCTCGGCTGGACTCCCGACGAAAACACCGTGATCGAGCTCCACGGCGCTCTCGGCGAGGGCGAAGCCGCCTACGCGCACAGCATGATGGACGCCACCAGACTCGACCGCAAAAACATCGGCCTGCGTTTCGGGAAACGCGAACTCGCCCCGCTCGTCGAGGCCCTCGAAGCCAGCCTCTACTACAACCATATCGACCACGTGATGGACAACTACAGTCTCCGCGACCCGGGCGGGATGGCGATGTCCTCCAATCCCGAACACACGCTTTGGGGCGGGCGCGCCCTTGCCACACTCTTGCCACGGGAAAACACCAAACTCGAACTCGGCGGCGATTTCCGCCTCGGCACGCACAGCAGGGATTCCGTCGACGATGCGAAGATCGACACCTGGGGCCTCTTTGCCGAAGCCACGCAGACCCTCGCCACGCGTTACCGGGTGATCGCCGGCCTGCGCCTCGACGCATGGAGCGCCGAAGACAGGCGCTCCGTCTCCGGCTCCTCCACCGGCGGCGACGACCGCAGCGAGACCCTGCCCGCCGGCTTCCTCCGCTACGAACAGGATCTGGCCGCCGTGCCCGTCACCGTGTATTCAGGTATCGGCTACACCCGACGCGCCCCCGATTACTGGGAGCTGTTCAGCTACGAAAGCGCCGGCAGCGACAGCTCCTTCAACGTCGATCCCGAAAAGACGGTCCAGCTCGACGTCGGCGCGACGTGGAAACAGGGTCCGTTGACCGCATTCGTCTCCGCTTTCGCCAACGACGTGTCCGACTACATCCTCATCCAGAAAACCGGATCGGGCATGATGGCCACGACCATCGCCCGCAACATCGACGCCCGCTCCATCGGCGGAGAGGCCGGTTTCGGATACGCCTTCGGCGAAGGCTGGCGGATCGATGCGAGTGTCGCGTATGTGCGCGGTCGAAACCGGACCGACGGGCTCCCGCTCGCGCAGCAGCCTCCGCTCGAAGGCCGTATCGGAATCGGCTATACAACGCCCGTGTGGTCCCTCGGCGCGCTCGCCCGTCTCGTCGACCGGCAGGACCGCTACGCGGTCGATCAGGGCAGCGTGGCCGGGCAGGATCTCGGCGCCACGTCCGGTTTCGCCGTGTTTTCGATCAACGGAGGCTGGCGGATTTCCGGACAGGCCGAACTCACGGGAGGCATCGACAATCTCTTCGACAAGACTTACGCGGAGCACGTCAGCCGCGCAGGCGACGGCGACCCGGCCTACATCGCCAACCTCCGCGTCAACGAACCCGGCCGCACGCTCTGGGTAAAACTCCGGGTCACGTTCTGAACCGGGCTGCGCGGTTACCCGTTTTCAAGCGGCATCCGCACGTTTCCTTAACAAAATACTTATCTTCCCCATCACTTCCCGTTCTTCCTTCGCGGGCACGGATATTATTGTTTGTATCTTGATCAAAACACCAGGATATTGAATGCAACGAAAGGGGACATCCCTCTCCCGCGAACGCCAACGACCAGGCCTCTGGAGGAAACGCAACGTGTAATCCTGCCTTCCCCGGTGCGCCATCCGGTCTGTATCCGGACCGGTCTGCCAGACCAACGCCGCTCCGGTCCGAAAACGGGAAAGCAGACGAAGGAGTGTCTTTTCCCCGGCTCCGGGTTCCGCCGACCGTCACGAACGGATGCGACCCTCCGGTGAAGTCCGTCCCGTTTCGTTTCATGCCGGCTCCACGTAATCAGACGCGAGCCGGAGAAAAACCCGAATGCTGGCCGTCCACGGCAGCCCCGCGGGTTCCCTCCCGATTCAGCAGATACCGGCCAGGCACAGACCAGCACAGTCCGTCCGGCTTCCTTCCCTCGTATCCAACAACTACCAGTCAGTTGACCTAATCATTATGTCACAACATTCCTCGCTGCGCTTCGTGCCAGTCCTGGCGGCAGCGCTCGTGCTGCCTGTTGCCGTACCGCTCGCACCAGCAGCTTCCGCACCCTCCGATAACACCGCGCCGGCCTCCGGCGTGTCCGCATCGCCGGCCGCCGGTTCTTCCGGGTCCGGCGAATCCGTCGCCGTCCCGACTGAAGAGACCATCCTGCTCGACAAGGTGGAGATCGAGGACATTCCCGCCGACCAGTCCATCCTGCCCACACGCCCGTCCACCTCGCTCTACGGCTTCGAAGAGACGATCCGCGAAACGCCGCGCTCGGTCTTCCAGGTCACCAAGGCCCACCTCGACAACGACACCATCCAGAGTTTCTCGGATCTGGCCCGCTACTCGCCCAGCATCCAGCGAGGCTCGGTGTCGCCCTGGTCGGTCCCCCGCATCCGCGGCGGCTCCGCCGACACGCTGCGCAACAACATCGTGCTCTTCAACACCGCCGTCCGCCCGTTCAATGACAACGCGTGGGAATCCGCCGACATCGTCGCCGGCGTCCCCAGCGTCATCCAGGGCAATACGGTGCGGACCGCCGGCTATGTGAACTACGTCACGAAAAAGCCCTTCTTCGGGGAAGACCAGACCGAGCTCACCGTCACCTTCGGCCGCCTCGGGTTGCATTCCGACACGACCTATCCGCAGTACAGCGTACGGCTCGACCACAGCACCGAGCTGATCAAGGACAAGCTCGCCATCCGTTTCAGCCTCCTGCAGGCCGAGGCGAATCAGTACTGGGGAAATTCGGAGGCCGACAGCAAGGACATCTTCGCCGCCGCCACCTGGAAGCCCAACTCCCGGGTGACCGTGGAAACCAATTTTTCCCATACCCGATCCGAGGGCGCCATCGCCAAAGGCATCAACCGCGTGACCCAGGACCTGATTGACAACTGGCACTACGTCTCGGGCACCTATGTCCCGACCATCTCCCAGCCCAACGGAGGAACCAACAGCGCGGACAACCCCGGCACCATCACCGGCTGGAAGATCGACCCGGCGACCCAAAAAACCGTCAAGATCGGGGGCGATCAAACCTTCTATTCCGACGATGCCGAGACCGATGCCAAGGAATACATCGGCCAGGTCATCACCACGGTCAAACTCAATGACACCTTCTCTCTGCGCAACAACACCATCTTCCAGTACAGCGACACGCTGGAGCAGCAGTACGACCTCAGTTATTCGAAGCACTTCAACCGGCTGTTCGAGTCCCGCTTCGAGCTGCTCTCCGACAAGGAGTTCGAGCTCTTCGGCAAGGATATCCGCCACCAGAGCAACAGCGGCTTTTCCTACCGGCGGCTCCTGAACGTGTGCGATGGCACCGCCCCGGTCGGCCAGGAGTATCCGGCCAATGTGGTCGATGCCACAGTGGGCGGCTCCTACGGCGTGGGCAACGCCTTGGGCACTCCCTGGACCAATTTCGTGGGGCAGGGCCTGTCTCCCGCCACCGGCTACAGAAAATCGGTGGTCAACACGGCCTGGGGCTGGCTCGCCTGGACGCCAACCTGGCGGACCAAGGGCTATTATGGCACCCCTGCCGTGAACGGGAACAGCTATGGCTCCGTCGCCGATGGCAACCGGCCGACGACCGATCAGGCTCCTTACGGTTACGATCTCGGCGGGACGGAACGGCGCAGCAACGATATCACCACCTACAACGTCTTCAGCGAGCACAAGTTCGACATCGGCGAAAAATGGACCTGGCGCGCCGGAGCCCGCCTGTCCTACGTCGACAACGACATCGAGGCCAATGCCCTGACCCGGCACCTCGTCAGCCAGGGCTATCTCACCGACCGCCACGGCAATCCGCTCAACACCGACGACAACCACACCGCCTGGAACGGCGACATCAACACCAGCCTCACCTTCAAGCCTGCGCGCTGGGTCAATGTTTATTTCGCCTACGATTTCAACAAATCCCAGCAGGATTGCGGCTGCTGCCAGTCGCAGGGTTTCACGGGCGCCTACAACACCCTGTCGCCCGAGTGGTTCAAGGTGGAAAGCGAGCTCTTCGAAACGGGCGCCAAGTTCGAAATCATCCCGAACCAGCTCTTCGCCAGCGCCGCGTGGTTCCACCAGACCCGCGCCGTTCCCAGAAACAACATCGAAAACTTCACGCTGTCGTCGGACAAAGTCCTCTACCAGGGGCTTGAGCTCTCGGTCGCGTATCAACCCACGATCAACCTGGCCTTGGGCGCGAACTACAGCTACATCGACGCGAACTATGACGGAGGCTATCTGGATGGCACGCGCTACGAAGGCTCCCCGCTCAACAGCGCCAACGTATGGGTTGCCTACCGGTTCGACAACGGCTTCGGCCTCAAGGCCAGCGCCTGGATCACCTCGTCATGGAACACCAATACCGCCTTCAACACTTCGGGGCAGCGTGTCAACGACGTTCTCACCGTCCCCACCCAGCATGCCATCGACCTCGGCGTCTTCTACGTCGCCAGGAAATGGCGCCTCGACATCGACGTGCTCAACGTCACCAACGAGAAAAACTGGAGCGCCGCCGGTGGTTACGGCGGCAACGGCTACAACTGGCTCCTGCCCGCCGAGCGCCTCGGCATCCAGGGAAGACTTACCTACCGTTTCTAGACGGAGGTTCAACGGACACAGGGTGTGTCTCCTCCCGGGCGGGGTCGTTGTCGCCCGGGAGGGTTTCCCTCCCGCAACCCGGCCATCCGCCGACCGACCGCTCCCCGCATCGACACCTTCCGCCTGGTCATTCCGCCTTTTCCTCGCAATGTCCGCCGCCACCGCTCCCGCCGTTTCCTTCGACGAACGCGCCGCCACCTGGGACGCCGATCCCCGCCGCCACGCCCTCACGGAGGACATCGCCCGGGAAATCATCCGCACCGTCCCGCTCTCCCCGCACCACGACGTCCTCGATTACGGCTGCGGCACCGGTGCGCTCGCTTTCCACCTTCTTCCCCGCGTCCGCGAAATCGTCGCCGCCGATTCCTCCCCCGGCATGATCGCCGAGGTCCGGCGCAAACTTGCCCTCGCCGCCCGGCCCCGGCCCGGCACTCCCCCCCGCGCCCCGCTCCGTCTCCACCCGCTCGTTCTCGATCTCACCCGCACGCCCCCGCTTCCGCGCCGGTTCCATCTCGTCATCGCCTCGCTCGTCCTCCACCACGTCCCGAACCCCGCCGGCCTCCTCGCCAGCTTCGCCCGGATGCTCGCTCCCGACGGCTGGCTGGTGATCGTCGAATGGAGCGACGCCATCGATCCCGACGACCTTCTCGCCCGCCCCAACCTGCGCCCCTCCTCCCGCGGTTTCACGCCCGACGCGCTCGCCAGCCTCGCCGCCAGGGCCATCGAACCCGCCGCCGTCGCGTGGCGCACCCTTCATCACTTCCCGCGCGACGACGGCACGCTCTCCGCCGCTTTCCTCCTCCGCGCCCATCGCCTCCCTCCCACCGTCTGCCCCGCCATCGCCTGCGGCAGCGGTCCGTCCGGCACAGGGACCTGACCCGTCCGGTCCCTTCCGCTCCCGTCTCCACTGCATCGTATCCACATGAAACGTACACGCCGCCATCTCCGCCACGCCCTTGCCGCGCTCCTCTTCGCTTTTCCGTTCGCTTCCCTTCGCGCCCAGTTCACCAGTCCCGGCTGCTGCGGTGGCGGCGGCGATTTCGGCGTGAACGGCCAGTGGAAACAGATCGATGTTTCCAACGTCCCGAAAAAAGACCGTGTGGTCTCCATCCACAACGCCTCCTTCGGTTCCACCCGCGACCTGTTCGCCGAAATCAACAGGGAATTCGGCAAGGAATGGGTGAAGAAGACCAGCTACAGCCTTACCGTCAACGGCACCCACGGCTCCACCTTCGCCCAGACCCGCGCCCTGCTGGAAGGCGGCGACGGCGCCGAGGCCGATCTCGTCGCCCTCGATCATCCCGGCGCCATCGACATCCTGGCCGCGCCAGGCAATCTTCTCCCCGCCGACTGGCGCTCCCGGCTGCCCAACGACAGCGTGCCCTTCAGCACCACGGTCGTCTTCCTCGTGCGCAAGGGGAACCCCAGGGCCATCCGTGACTGGTCCGACCTGGTGAAACCCGGCGTCTCCGTCATCACGCCCGACCCCCGGCGCGACAGCGTGGGCCAGTGGATCTGGCTCGCCGCCTGGGCCTCCGCGCTCCGGCAGACCGGCAACGACGAGGCCGCCGCGCGCGCCCGGGTCCTGGACCTCTACCGCCAGGTGCCCGTGCTCAACTCCACCTCCGCCGGCTCCCTCGCCACCTTCGCGGAAAAGAGCACCGGCGACGTGCTCCTCGTCCTCGAAAGCGAGGCCCGCGCCCGCCTGCGCGCCTCCGGCGGTTCCCGCTTCGAAATCGTCACGCCGCCCGCCAGCCTCCGGGTCGATCTCCCCGTCGCCTGGCTCGACAGGAACGTGGACAAACACGGCACCACCCGCGTCACCGCCTCCTACCTGATCTGGCTGTTCGATCCGAAGGCGCAGGAGATCGCCGTCCGCCACCACTACCGGCCGAGCGATCGCGACATCGCGCGCAAGCACGCCGGCTCCTTCCCGAGTCTGGAAATCGTCTCCGTTGACGACGCCTTCGGCGGATGGTCCGCGGTCCGGGAGCGCTTCCTTTCCTCCGGCGGCATTCTCGAACGCGACTATCCCGCCCTCAACACCCGCGAAGTCGTCAGCCGCAACTGACGCCGACATCACCGGCACCTCATGACATGGAAATCGCCGCACACGGAGAGTGGCCCGTCCCGCGAAGAAATCGTCGCCTTTGCGGTGTTGTCCTGATTACGATCTTGCC
This sequence comes from Opitutaceae bacterium TAV5, assembly GCA_000242935.3. Lineage (NCBI taxonomy): Bacteria > Pseudomonadati > Verrucomicrobiota > Opitutia > Opitutales > Opitutaceae > Opitutaceae bacterium TAV5. The sequence goes on along the minus strand of CP007053.1, from coordinate 5,009,955 downwards.
CGACAACAGGGATGAAAGACGCAAGGCACAGACGAGTCACCACGCACCGGGAACTGGCCGACCTGCTCGACCGGATGCTCGAGGACCGGAGCGCCGCATGGTGGGACCGCTTTTATGAAAACCGGTACCATCCCTGCCCCTTTTTCCGCGAGTGGCCCGACGAGAACCTCGTCGCCTGGTTCGGCGAGGGTCTTGTCACGCCCGGCCGGGTTCTGGAGCTGGGCTGTGGCAACGGTCGCAACGCCGTCTTCATGGCGCAGCAGGGCTGCGATGTGCGCGCGGTCGATTTTTCCCGCGAGGCGCTGTCCCAGGCCCGCACCCGGGCGGACGAGGCTGGCGTGCGCGTCGATTTCGTGTGCACCTCCCTCTTCGATCTCCTGCTTCCGGAATCCGGCTACGATTTCGTGTACGACTGCGGATGTTTCCATCACATCCCGCCCCACCGCCGGCCCGAGTACCTGCAACTGGTCACCGCCGCCGTGCGTCCCGGCGGCCGGTTCGGCCTCGTCTGCTTCGCGCCGGAAGGCGGCTCCGGCCTCTCCGACAAGGCCGTCTACGTGCAACGCCGGATGGGTGGCGGACTCGGATTTTCGAAGGAGGAACTGCACGACATCTTCGGCGACCTCTTCCATATCTGCGAGCAGCGCCGGATGAGACGGAAAAAACCGGAAGACCGGCTGTTCGGCGAAAAAACATTCCAGACCGTTCTCATGCAGGCCGGCAGGCGAGGTCTGCCCATCCCCGGCCCGCCGTCCCGGCCTGTCCGCTCATGAACACATCCGCCACCACCCGTCACCGCCACCATCCCGTCCCTGTCATGCTCAAAATCGTCCTTGCCCTGTGCAGCCTCGCCATCGCCGCGCTCCCCGTTACCGCAACGGAGCCGGCAACCGATGCCCGCGTCCGTTCGCTCAAGATCACCATTCTCTCCACGATGCTGGCCGATGGCCGCGAACTCGGCGAATGGGGCTTCGCCGCCCTCGTCGAGGCCGACGGCCGCCGCATCCTTTTCGACACCGGCGCACATCCCGACCTCGTGCTCGAAAACGCGCGCACCCTGGGCATCGACCTGACCACGATCCCCGAAATCATCATCACCCACAATCACTGGGACCACATCGGCGGCCTCCTCACCCTGCGCAAGGCCGTGCTGGACAAAAACGCCCCCGGTGCCCTTTCCCGTGTCCATGTCGGCGAAGGCGTCTTTTATGCGCGCCCCTCCGATGATGGCGGCGAGGAGGAAAACCTGCTCATCGCCATCAAGCCGGCCTACGAAAAGACCGGCGGTGTCTTTGTCGTCCACGACAAACCCGTGCAGCTCCATCCTGGCATCTGGCTCACCGGGCCGGTGCCGCGAAAATACCCGGAGCGCAACTGGGGGACGACCGGCAAGGTCGTCACCCCGGCCGGGGTGGTCGAGGACAACATCCCCGAAGACCAGGCACTGGTTTTCGACACCGACCAGGGTCTGGTCGCGCTCTTCGGCTGCGGACACGCCGGCGTCGTCAACACACTCGACTATGCGCGCACCCTCATCCGCCCCGCGCGCATCCACGCGCTGATCGGCGGCATCCACGTCTTCGCCGCCTCCGACAAGACCTGGGAGTGGACCGCCGGAAAACTGGCCGGGTATGGCGTGGACCACTACATCGGCGCCCACTGCACCGGCATCGAGTCCGTTTACCGTTTTCGCGCCAACCTCGGCCTCGACCGGAAGCACGCTGTCGTCGGCGCGGTCGGCGCCGGGTTTACCCTCGGCCAAGGCATCGATCCCAGGCACATCGCCAGATAGGCCCCCTCTGTCCGGTCGGTCCGATCCGGCCGCGATCCCTCTCCCTTCCTCACCCGCAACCCGCTCTCCCTCGCATGAACCCTCCCGTCGAAATCTGGAACCGTCGCTACAACGCCGCCATCCTCTCACCCGGCAATGCGCGCGCCAAGGAAGCCGATCCGTGGCTGGCCCGCTGGCTCGAAGACGCCTCCGGGGCGTTCCCGGGCGCCGGGGCTCCGCCCCTGCGCGCGCTCGATCTCGGCTGCGGCGCCGGCCGCGACACCGCGTACCTGCTTGCCCGCGGCTACGCCGTCACCGCGCTCGATTTCTCCGCCGGCGCCATCGCCCTCTCCTCCCGACGCAACCCCGCCGCCCGCCACCTGCTCGCCGACCTGCGCGACCTCGACCGCCACCTCCCGGCCGGCGCGCCGGACAATGATGACTGGCACCTCGTCGTCGCCAGCCTGTCGCTCCACTATTTCACCCGGGAAGAAACCCTGGCGATCTTCGCCGCGATCCACGCCCGGCTGCGTCCCGGCGGCCTCTTCGCCTTTCGCGTCAACGCCTTCGACGAACGCGGCGCGCCCCCCGACCCGACCTCCTGGGCGCCCGTCACCAGCGTCGAGGACGGCGTGCCCCGGCAATATTTCACCGAGGACAAAATCCTCACCGCGCTCGCCGGCCGTTACAGCATCATCTCTCTCCGCAAGCTGGCCATCATTCGCCACGGCTCCGAAAAATCGCTCTACGAAGTGATCGTTCTCAAACCCGAGGAAACAACCTCCTGATCGTTGCGCCCGTTGCGCCCCGCCATGCCACGTATCTGCAATGACATTACCGAAACCGTCGGACACACTCCGCTGGTGCGCCTCAACCGGACTGCGGCCCGGCACCAGGCCCGGGCCGACATCCTGCTCAAGCTCGAATTTTTCAACCCGCTCTCGAGTGTGAAAGACCGCATCGGCGTGGCGCTGATCGAGGGCGCCCTCCGTTCGGGGCTCATCAACCGGAACACCGTCCTCATCGAACCCACCAGCGGCTGCGCCGGCCTTTCGCTCGCCTTTGCCGCCGCCGCCCGCGGGCTTCGTCTCATCCTCGTCATGCCGGAAAACGCCCCCTTCGAGCAGCGCAAGCTCCTGAAAATTCTCGGGGCGAAGACCGTGCTCACCCGCGCCTCGCGCGGCATGTCGGGCGCCATGGACAAGGCGGACGAACTGCATCGCCGCATTCCCGACAGTCTTATCCTCGACCAGTTCAACCACCCGGACAACCCCGGTATCCACCGCCGCACGACCGCCGCAGAGATATGGGACGACACCGACGGCGCCGTCGACATTCTGGTCGCGGGCGTCGGCACCGGCGGCACCCTCACCGGAGTCGGCGAGGCGTTGAAGGTGCGCAAGCCGGGCGTGCGGGTGGTCGCGGTGGAACCCGCCACATCGCCGGTCCTCTCGGGCGGGCGGCCGGGCGCGCACCGGTTGCAGGGCCTCGGACCCGGCTTCATCCCCGGCGTGTTCAACCCGAAGATCTGCGACGAAATCATTCTCGTCCGTGACACCGATGCGGCGCGTGTGGCGCAGCAGGTCGCCCGGCTCGACGGCATCCCGGTCGGCATCTCCTCGGGCGCTGCCATCCAGGCGGCGTTGCAGGTGGCCCGCCGTCCGGAAAACGCCGGCCGCCAGATCGTCGTTATCGTTCCTTCCGCGGCGGAGCGATATCTGTTCACCTGGCTGTTCGACGGCATCGACGCCGGATCCGACTCCATCGCCGACCTGCTCGACTCCATCGCCCGCCCGCCCGCGATCTCCACCCCGGCGCTGGAATCTGTCACCTTGACCACGGGTTCGCCCGTCCCCCCGGAAGATTTCAGGTTTTCGCCTCCGCGCATGTCGCCGGAATCCGTGGTCAACTCATCTTCCCGATCCTCCTCCGAAGCATAATCCCGCCCTGCGGAATGCGAAAATTCTGCCATCTCCGGACACGACCAGGAATGCATCCATTCCTCCGCCAGAAATATCTCTCTCCTCTCCATGCCCATCGCCCGCGCTTACTCCGCCTCCCGTCACGACGCCGCCCTCGCACCGTTTTCCTTCCTTCGCCGCGAACCGCTCCCGCACGACGTGGAGATTGCCATCCTCTACTGCGGCGTCTGCCACTCCGATCTCCACCAGGCCCGGAACGAATGGCGCGACACCGTCTATCCCTGCGTGCCCGGCCACGAGATTACCGGGCGCGTCACCCGTATCGGAGACAAGGTGACAAAGTTTACGCCCGGCGATCCCGTCGCCGTCGGCTGCATGGTCGATTCCTGCCGCGTCTGTCCGAGCTGCCGCGAAGGTCTGGAAAACTACTGCGAAGCCGGCTCCACCGGCACCTACAACGATCCCGACCCGCACGCCGGCGGCGTCACGTATGGCGGCTATTCGGAAAGCATCGTGGTGGACGAAGCCTTCGTGCTGCGCATGCCGTCCGGGCTCGACCTCGCCGCCGCCGCGCCGCTGCTCTGCGCCGGCGTCACCACCTGGTCGCCATTGCGCCACTGGAAAATCGGCTCCAGCCACCAGGTCGGTGTGGTCGGGCTGGGCGGGCTCGGCCACATGGCCGTCAAGCTCGCCCGAGCTCTCGGCGCGCGGGTCACGCTTTTCACCACCTCGCCGGGCAAGGCGGCGGACGCCCGCCGGCTGGGCGCGCACGATGTCGTTGTATCCAAAGATCCTGACGCGCTGGTCATTCACCGCGGTCGCCTCGACTTCGTCCTCGACACCGTTTCCGCGCCGCACGACGTGAACATCTGGCTCGATCTGCTCCGCCGCGACGGCACGCTCGCGCTCGTGGGCGCTCCGCCCGGGCCGCATCCGCTGGCTGCCTTCAGCCTGCTCACCCGCCGCCGCCAGGTCGCCGGCTCCCTGATCGGCAGTATCCGCGAGACGCAGGAACTGCTCGATTTCTGCGCTGCGCATGGCATCGCCGCCGACATCGAGCTGATTCCGATCTGGCGGATCAACGAAGCCTTCGACCGCCTGCTGGCGGGCGATGTGAAATACCGTTTCGTCATCGACATGAAATCGCTGGACTCTTCGCAACCATGACCACGCCCGCCATCGAAGCCGCCGCGCCGGACACGATTTACCGCACGTCTTACCTCGCCGCCCTGGCCGCCTCGTGCGCGGCGGGCTACGAAGGCTTCACACTCTGGCATTCCGGCCTCGCCGAAACCGATTTTCTGGCGTTCCTGCGCCGCCTGCAACGTGACGAGGAGGGCGTCGATCTGCCCGACGGTTTTGTGCCGGCCTCGCATCTCTGGCTGGTCACGCCCGAGCGCGACGTCGTCGGCATCGTCAACGTTCGCCACCGCCTGGGTCCGGGTAACGAACGGGTCGGCGGGCATATCGGCTATTTCGTGCCGCACGCCTTCCGGGGAAAGGGCTACGGGCATCTCTGCCTGACACACGGACTTGCCAGGGCGCGGACGCTCGGCATCAAGCGTGTGCTCATCACCTGCTCGCCGGAAAACACGGCCTCCCGGCGCATCATCACCCGCCACGGCGGCGTCTTCGAGAGTGAGGTCGCAGACCCGCAGGCCGGCCGCAAGCTGCGCTTCTGGATCACACTTCCACCACCGGTCCCATCCGCTCCATGATTCGCATCAACCCTCTCAAACTGCACCGCAGGGATTTCCAGCCTCCGCCCGCGACGCAGCCGTCTCTGCGCCTACTCCCCCCCTCTGTGGTGCAAAAAAATCACACCGCAGAGATTGGGAGCGGGCGCAGAGAAAGACCAAAAGACGCATCCATCCACCACCGGTCCCATCCGCTCCATGATTCGCATCAACCCTCTCAAACCGCACCGCAGGGATTTCCGGCCTCCGCCCGCGGCGCAGCCGTCTCTGCGCCCACTCCCCTCCTCTGTGGTGCAAAAAAATCACACCGCAGAGATTGGGAGCGGGCGCAGAGAAAGACCAAAAGACGCATCCCCGCATATTCAGAGGGCAAGTCGTCGTATGCCCTCATTCAAACGAGAGGCATTGAAATTCAGGATGAACCCATGAGGCGATCGACTCTGGCGAAGGCGGAAGCGCAGACGGCTCTCATGCAGCGGCGTCAATTCGGCAACGCTCAGGCAGTAAACAGGGATTCGCCCGTCCACGAGCAGCGGGATGCTGGCCCCATGCGCCAGCACACTGCCTTCGAATTCCAGCGGAACCCTGGCCTCCCGAACAAACCCGACTTTTCGAAGCGTCAGTTCGTGGCAAAAACACTCTTCGTAGGCACTGCGAAGCAGACCCGGCCCAAGGGTGTGATGAACATCCATTGCCGCGTTCAGCAACAGTGCGGACAAGGCATCGAATTCTCCCTGGTTCGTCGCGAGCGAGGAATTGCCAGGCGCTGGAGGTGTGATCGCCAGTCGCCGTATCCCCTGTTTCAACGCGCACACTTCAAAATTGATGAGCAGCCCCAGAGGGAAGCCTCCCAACCGCAGGTAAGTCAGGGTCTGGGCCACATGAATGGGCAGGATTTTGTCGACGCACTTCAGTTCGACGGGGAGCCGGCCATCGATCAGCAGATCAAGCCTGTATCCGCAGTCCAGCGACGCTCCCTTGTAAAGCAACGGCAGAGGTTTTTGGCATTGGTGAGGAATACCGAGAGCGGTCAGTTTCAGGCTCAGTGCCTGCTCGCAGGCTGCCTCATCAACGCCGGGTCCCAACTCCCGATGCACGGCGATGGCCGCCCCGATGACGACACCCGTCAATTGGTTGTCATGGTTGATATTCACGAGGGTATTCTTTCCCGCGAAATACAGATTATCAATCCGTCTCTATTTCTCTGCCGCCCCTCTCTGCGCCCACTCCCCTCCTCTGTGGTGTCAAAAAATCACACCGCAGAGATTGGGAGCGGGCGCAGAGACCAATCCATTGGCTCCCCTTCCGGCACCTTCACTACGATCGATCCCCCGGTGTTCCCCCCCTCTGCGCCCACTCCCCTCCTCTGTGGTGCAAATTGCATTTTCAAAACTGCCCGCAAGGCTTGAGAAAACGTTGAGAGTCTTCCTGTTCTCCGCACCTTGTAACAACGCCGACACGCAAGCGGGTGCACGGCTACTACGCGCGGCCGGTCTTGTCCGGCGGCGCGTTCGTCGGCCACGTCAACCCGAAGGCCGACCGCGCGGTCGGCCGGCTTGTCATTCCGTGCGGCTCCGTCCGCCGCAACCCTCTCACCGCCGGCGCGGTGCGGGATCGGGCCCGGTTCCTCGGCGTGCGGTGAGCGGGAGGCGGCCAGCTTCAGGATGTGGCCGCCACCTCGAAACCGAGATCGAGGATTGTGTCCCTGATCGCCGCCTCTCCGGTTCTGGCGGCGTCGAAATCGACGGCGACCGCTCCGGTTTCGAGCGTCACTTCGGCGGTGGTGACGCCCTCCAGCGCGGTGAGCGCGCGTTTCACGCGGCCCGAGCAGCCGCCGCATTTCATTCCTGTTACTTTCAGTGTGATGTGTGCCATGGGAGAAAAATTCAGGGTTTCCAGCGGCGCAGCAGGAGCGAGTTGCTCACCACCGACACCGAGCTCAGCGCCATCGCCGCGCCCGCGATCACCGGGTTGAGAAACCCGAGCGCCGCCAGCGGGATGCCGAGCACGTTGTAGAAAAACGCGAAGAAAAGATTTTGCCGGATCTTTGCCAGGGTGGCCCGCGAGAGGTCGATGGCCGAAGGCACCGCGGAAAGGTCGCTGCGCATGAGCACGATATCGGCGGCCTCGATGGCGATATCGGACCCGGCGCCGATGGCGAAGCTCACGTCAGCTGCCGCCAGCGCCGGGGCGTCGTTGATACCGTCGCCCACCATGCCGACAACCGCGCCGCCGGCCTTGAGCCGGGCGACCTGCTCCGCCTTGTCCTGCGGGAGACAGCCGGCGGTAAACTCGTCGATGCCGGCCTGCGCGGCGATGGCGCGGGCCGTACCTTCGTTGTCTCCGGTCAGCATGACAACGCGGATACCCATGCCGCGGAGGCGGGCAATCGCCGCCTTCGACGTGTCGCGCAACCGGTCGGCCGCGGCGAGCCAGCCGAGGAGGCGTCCGCCCGAGGCGAGCCCGACCACGGTCTTGCCCTGCTCCTGGAACCTGGAGAGGACCCGTGGATCGCACGCGATACCGTTGGCAGCGAGAAAAGCCGGAGAGCCGAGCAGCACGGGATGGCCGTCATGCACGGCCTGCACGCCCTGGCCGGGGACGGACAGAAAGCCCAACACCGTGGCATCGAGGGAGACACCGCTCTCCCGGGCGCGCCGGGCGATGGCCTGGGCGAGCGGGTGCTTCGAGCCTTGTTCCAGACTGGCCGCGAGGCGCAGCACGCGGACTTCGTCGGCTTCATCGACGGGCAGCACATCGGTGACCACCGGCCGGCCTTCGGTGAGCGTGCCGGTCTTGTCGAGCACGAGCACGCCGATCTGCCGCGAACGTTCCAGCACCTCGGCGTTGCGGATGAGGATGCCGGCGCGCGCCCCCAGACCCGTGCCGACCATGATGGCGGTCGGCGTGGCGAGCCCGAGCGAGCAGGGACACGCGATCACGAGCGTGGCCACGGCGTTGATCAGGGCGACCGTGAAGTGCCCGGTGACAAACCAGGTGACGGCAAACGTCAGTAGTGAAATAACCACGACAGCGGGCACGAAGACGCCGGCGATCCTGTCGGCCAGCCGCTGGATCGGCGCTCGCGAGCCCTGCGCCTCCTCCACGAGACGGATGACTTTCGCCAGCGCAGTGTCGGCCCCGACGCCGGTGGCGCGGGCCTTGAACGTGCCCTGCTGGTTGAGGGTCGCGGCATAGACGCGGCTGCCCACGGTCTTGGCCACCGGGAGACTTTCGCCGGTGAGCATGGATTCATCCACGCTCGACTCCCCGGTCAGCACGGCGCCGTCCACCGGGATGCTGTCGCCGGCATGCACGACGAAGACATCGCCCACCTTCAGGTCGCGGGCGGGGATCTCCACCAGGAGGCCGTCGCGTTCCACATGGGCGACGGCGGGCTGGAGCTGCACCAGCGAACGGATGGCCGACGAGGTTTTCCGCTTGGCGCGGACTTCGAGCAGCTTGCCCAGCAACACGAGTGTGATGAGGGTGGCGCTGGCCTCGAAGTACACATGCGCGACGCCCTGCAAGGTGGCGACGACGCTGTAGAAGTAGGCGGCGCTGGTGCCGAGCGAGACGAGCACGTCCATGTTGGCGGAACCGCCGCGAAGCGACTTCCACGCGGCGCGGTAAAATCGCGCTCCGGCGACAAACTGCACGGGCGTGGCGAGCAGCCACTGGAGCCAGCCGGGCAGCATGAAGTGGTCGGCGGGCGCGATGAACATGAAGATCATCTGCGCGGCAAGGGGCAGCGTGAAGACGATGGCGAAAGCAAACAGGGCCAGTTCGCGTTTCTGCTCGCGGGCCTGGCGGCGCGCCTCCCCGTCGTCGTCGAGGCCGGCGGCGGCCCGCGCGCCGAAGCCGGCTTTTTTCACGCGGGCCACCAGATCGTCTTCGGTGACGAGGCCGGGCACGTAATCGACGCGCGCCCTTGCGGCGGCGAAGTTGACCGTGGCCTGCACGCCGGGAGCGCGGCTGAGCGCCGTCTCGATCTGCTTCGCGCAGGCCACGCACGACATACCTTCGAGGGCGAGCGTGACGGTTTTACGGGCCACGCCGAAACCGGTTTTTTCGATCGCCTCCAGCAGCTTGCCGGGCGGGACGGTGGCGGGATCGTATTCGATGCGGGCGCGCTCGCTCGCGAAATCGACCCGCGCCTCCACTCCGGGCAGCCGTCGCAGGCTGCGTTCCAGTTGCAGGGCGCAGGCCGTGCAGGACATCCCGGTGACGGGAAGGTGAAGCGTCGAGAGTGTGGTGGTGGTCGGTTGGCTCATGGTGTCCGGGAGACGGGAAGCGCTGCGAGGGGCAGGCCGGAGGACTCCGGCTGCGCGGCGAGGTCGGCGGGAACGATTTTCAGGGTGTATTGGTGAAACGACGACATCGTTTCGCGGTGGGCCACGCTGACGACGGCGGTGGAGGACAACTCCCGCAGGAGGAGGGTCATCAGCCGGTGTTCCAGCTCCGGATCGAGCGCGGAGGTGGCCTCGTCCATGAAGAGGAAATCGGGGCGGTGCAGGAGCGCGCGGGCGAAGGCGAGCCGTTGTTTTTCGCCGGGCGAAAGGCGCCTGGCCCATTGCGTGTCCACGTCGAGATCGCCGGCGCGGACGCCGAGTTCGCACAGTTCCAGCACCCGGATGCAGGCGGTGTCGGAGAAGGCTTCGGCGAGTTTGGGATAGCAGAGGGCGGCCTTCAGGGTGCCGAGCGGCAGGTAGGATTCCTGGGGCAGAAACATGAGGCGTCCTTCCGGCAAATCCACGTTTCCCGAACCGTGCGGCCAGAGGCCGGCGATGGCACGCAGGAAGGTGCTCTTGCCCACACCCGAAACGCCCCGGATCAGCCAGCGGGAGCCGGGGGCGAACGTCACCGCGCCGATGCGGGTGAGGAGTTTGCCGTCGGGCAACGCGAGCGCGAGGTCGTGCGTGCTCAGGGCGGGCCGGCCGGAGCGCGTGACGGTGATTCCCACCGCCGTTTCCGGCGTGGACAGGATGGCGTCAAACTCGATCAGGCGACGGTAGACGGAACGGAGCGTGGCGAGCTGCTTGTATTGGAAAATAAACCACGAGAATCCGCCTCGCACGCGTGAAAAACCGATCGTCAGCTGCATCAGCGCGCCGAGAGTGATCTCCCTCGCGAAATACCGCGGAATGATGAGGAGGTAGGGGATGAACGCGCCCAGCTCGATGTAGAAACGCTCGATGGCCGTGACGCGGCGGGTAAACACCATCACGCGGCTCCAGTTCTCGCGGACGGCGCCGAAGAGGCCGGCGAGGCGGATTCGCTCCGCCGGGCCGCCTTCGCTCAGCGCGATCTGGGCGCTGTTCTCGCGCACGCGCACCATCAGAAAACGAAAATCGGCCTCGCATTGCTGGTGCTGGTATTCGACGGCGACCATGTGGCTGCCCAGTTTTTCCATGACGATGGAGACGACCAGCGCGTAGATGACCGCGGCCCACAGCATGTAGCCGGGGATGTTCACCGCGACGCCGAAAAGCGCGAAGGTAAGCGTGCCGGAGATGCCCCAGATGATGACGCAGAAGGAAACCAGGTTTACGCAGTTGCGGATGAACCCGAGAGTGAGCTCCAGCGTCTGGCGCACCATCTCCCGCAGGTCTTCGGCAATGCGCTGGTCGGGGTTGTCGGCCCGGTGTCCGGTTTCCACACGATGAAACATCGAGCCGGAGAGCCAGCGGTGCAGGAAGACATCCGTCATCCAGCCTCGCCAGCGGATTTCAAGCGACTGGTAAAACCAGATCCGCGACGTGTCGATGAGGACGCCGGCGCTGGCGATGATGCCCAACTCCAGCAGCAGATTCCGGACAACGGACATGTCGTAGTTCGTGAGCGCATCGTAAAAATTTTTCTGCCAGTAACTGATGCGCGCCGCCGTGTAGACCCGGCTGAGGTCGAGGCCGAGAACGAGCGTGAAAAGCCCGCGCGCGGCCCAGCGCTCATCCGACACCCACCAGGGGCGGATGAGCTTCCAGGTCATGTGAAGGCTGGCTTTCATGACCGGATAACGGGCCGGGGAGCGAAGCGAATACCGTCCGCAAGATCAGAAGACATAGCGAACGGTCAGCGTGAAATTCCTCGGTTCGCCGTAGGTGTTGTAGGTATTGAGTCCGCCCAGACGGGTGTAGTACGTGGTGTCGAAGAGATTGTTCGCATTGAGACTGGCCGAGAGGTGCCTGTTGAACCGGTAGCTGACGAGCGCGCTCGCCAAGGAGTAGCTGCTTTGCGAACGCACGGCCCAGTCGTCCGTACCTGCCGAACTGGCACTGACCCAGATGAAACCGAGACCAAGCGTGAGTCCGTCAAACGGGCCGTCGGTGAACCGGCGCGTACCCCAGAACTTGAAGGTATGCTCGGGTTCCCAAGTGTCCCAGTTGTCACCCTCGCCACTGCGGGCCTTGGTGATTTCCGTTTTCAGCCAGGTGTAGCCGGCTGTCAGCTCATAGCCCGGGAACGGGCTGCCGGAGACCTCGAACTCGAGGCCCTTGCTCTCGACCTCGCCGGCATTCACGTAGTAACCCGAGCCCGCCGGGGATTCGTAGGCGCGACCGGTGTCCTTCATGTTGAAGAGCGCGAAAGAAACGTTCAGTTTCTTGTCGAAAAACTCTCCTTTCACGCCGACCTCGTATTGCTCGCCGACGCGGGGATCGATGGTGCTGCCATCGGATTTTTCCTGGGTTTGCGGGACGAAAATATCCGAGTAGCTGCCGTAGAGCGAAATCTGCCTGGTCAGATCATAGACCGCACCGGCATAGGGTGTGAATTCGCCGCTCTCCCGTGCTCCCGGAGTCCAGTCCCGGACCAGAGAGGGGGTCCGGCTGCGGGATTTGGTCCGGTAGTCGCTGACCCGTCCGCCGAGGACGATTGTGAGCGGATCGACGACGCTGATCCGGGCCTGCCCGTAAAAACCGCTCTGGGTCGTTTTGGACGCGCCGTCGCGGTCGTAAGCCAGATCGAAATCGGAAACGAGATCGGGGCGACCGAAAGGAATGTCCGTGAGGGAGGGGGCGACGACGCCGACGTAGTCGTAGTCGAATTTGTCGTAATTGTAACCGAGGAGCAGGGTATGCTCGCGGCCGAACAGCTCGATCGGGCCGGAGAGATAGAGATCGATGGCGTCGCGCTTGTAATTGTAATCATACTCGCGCCGCGCATAGTTCAGGGCGCCGGTCGCAGGATCGACGCCCGAGGAGGGATAACCGTCCTTGAAAAAGAGACCCTGATCACGGTGGTTGAGCCGAACCTTGGCAACCCATTCGCTTTGGAAACGATGTTCGAGGTCGAAACCGTAATCGCGGGTAGTCCATTCCATCCGGTTCCAGTCCGGATACGGATTGGTCGAGCGGGAAACATCGAGCAGTCCCCCGCTGGTCCACGCGGGCAGGCCCATGAACGAGACATCGGCATCCTCCTCCTGGATCGAGAAGGACACACTGGCCGTCGTACGCGGAGCCAGATCCCATTCAACAATGCCGTAACCGCCCAGTTTTTCGCTGTGGGAACGGTCATAGAAAAAGTCCCGGTCCTGCGCGAAACCCACGATCCGGCCGCGTACCGTCTTCGTGGTGTTCAGCGGCACGTTCACGTCAAACTGGCCCAGGTAGTTGTCCCAACTCCCGACGGAAGCGGACGCGGACGCCTCGAACTTGTCCGTCGTGCGTTTCTTGACGAGGTTGACGACACCGCCGAGATTGCCCGTGCCCTGGAGCACGCCGGCCGGTCCGCGCAGCACCTCCACCCGCTCATAGAAAGCGAGGTCGAGCTGCTGGTAACCGGACAGGGAGTTGGTGGACGCCAGGCCGTCGTTCTGCACGTTCAGGGCGTATCCTCTCGAGTAATACTGACTTTGGGTGCTGTCGTTGGAAATGACGGTAATGCCCGTGGTCTGGTTCAGGGCATCGGCCACGGTAAGGAGGTGCTGATCCTCGATCCGCTGTTGCGTGATCACGGATACCGACTGGGGTATCTGCCTGACGGGTACCGCCAGCTTGCCCGCCACGGTGACAGGGCTCACATAAGAATCCCTCGACGCGGTCACGTTGTAGGGATCCAGCTCCACGACATCGTCGCGTCGCGCCCGCACCACGACATCCTCCAGCCTGACGATATTGTCGCCGTCCGGAAGCACGGGCAGGATTTCCTGGCCCAGGGTCAGGCGCTGGCCGGGGCGCACCACCACATCGGTGATACGCAGACGTCCGTAGCCCTCGCCGCTGGCGATCAGCGTGTAGGTGCCAGGAGGAAGATCGGGAAAGGCATATCGCCCCTGCGCGTCCACGCGGGCAGCCGCGCCGGTTTCGAGCACGGTCACCCGGACGCTGTCCGCCGGGTGCGCGGGGCCTCCGGCAATCAGCAGCGAGCCGTCAACCGAACCGGTTTCGGACGCCCGGGGATCGACCGCGGGCGAAGACTGGGCCTGCGCCACTGACGGCGCGAGAGCCGGAGTCAGCAGCAGGAAGAGGGCAAAAACGGCGCGCGACGGAAATCCCTGTCGACGCCGCGTGATAATGGACTGAGTCATGGATGTCATGCGGATGAGTTGAGTTGGAAAAGCTTCCGCGCGAGCACGCACCCGTAGCAGGAGACCCTCCCAGCCAACTCCGGATGCGGCGCTCCCGACAAGCGCGCCGAATGTTTAATTTTAACTATCCTGGGCAATTAACCAAAGCTGGAGTCCGGAATGCTGCCAGGTTTGAGTGTGGCCATGGTTTCACTGCTGCGACGGAGGCGTGCTGTTCCCTCTCCCCGGCCCTGCCGGCGGCTGCCGGCGATCGCTGCGCTGTCGCTGGTTCTGTCGGGGCCCGCTCCGGGATCAGCGGCGATGGCGGCGGCAGGACTTCCGGTGATCGCCTACACCGAGGCCGCGGAATTGCCGGCCGAGGGGCCGGTGTGGGCGCTGGCCCGCGCCGGCGACGGGAGATTTTTTGTCGGTGCGAGCCAGTTGCTCTTCGGCGAAAATGGCCGGTGGCAAAAGATCGACGTGCCCGGCGCCTACGGTTTTCGCGGACTGGCGCCGGGCGTTCTCGCAAGCGGAGCGGTACCGCCGGGCGGAGCGCCCGGCCGCATGTATGTCGGCGCGGTCGATGAACTCGGCTACGTCGAACCCGACGCCACGGGCGCGCTGCGTTTCACTTCGCTGAAGGCCGCGCTCCGGGCCGCCAGACCGGCGGGACCGGGAGAGATCTGGAAAGTGCAGGCCACGCCCTCCGGCATCGTCTTTGCCGGCGCGCAGGCGGTCTTCCGCTGGGACGGGCAACGGTTCGCCGTGTGGGAGTTGCCGGCGCGCCCCCGGCTGCTTTCCTTTGGCGTGGGCGACGATCTCTGGTTTTACCAGAGCGGCGTCGGTGTTTTCCGGCTGGGCCGGCATGGCCCCGAGCCGGTCTGGCGGGAAGACGCATTGCCGGGTACCCCGGTGCTGTGGTTGCTCGCCCCGGCGGCGGGAGAACCCGAAAGCGACGCGCCGGCGACGCCGTATCAGCGGGAAGCGGGCGCGGGGTTTCTTCTCGGCACGGGCAACGGCGTGTGGCGCCGCAAGGCCGGAGGCTCCTGGCAAAACCTGCCCGCCGTCTCCGCTGCGCTGCGCGACCGGCTGCCGGTGAGCGCCGTCGCCCTGGACAACGGTCTCGTCGCGGTAGGCGACTATGCGCACGGTATCGTCCTGTTTTCTCCCCGGACCGACGAGGTGCGGCCGGTCATCGACCGGGACGCCGGACTCGGCGACGAGAACGTGCATACGCTCCGGCTCGACGAAAACGGCTCGCTTCTTGCGGGGCTGGCCAACGGCTTCGCGCGCATCGCCCCGCCGGCGGCGATCTCGTTTTTCGACCGGCGCAACGGACTCGACGACACCCCGCTCTCCGCCCTCCTGCCGCAAGGCGACGGTATCCTCGCCGTGACGCCGCGGCGTGTGTTCCGGATCGCCAGTCCGGAAAATCCACAGCCCGCGGCTCTCGTCCCGCTGCCGGCCATCGCCAGCATGATCCGCGACACCGCGCGCCTGCCCGGGCAGACGTTTGCCGGGGGATTCGGCGGCATCTGGCGACTGGCCGACGGCGAAGCGACGTGGCACCGCGAACGTTTCGTGTCGACCGATGTGTTTTGCCTCGCGCCCTCGCGCCGCCGGGCCGGGTGGCTTTTTTTCGCCGAGGGCCTTGCGATCAGGGCGCTCGAACATTCGTCCCGCGGCTGGGCGACCCGCGATCTCGGGCACACCGTCGACGACACCCCGACCTCGATGGTCGAGGATGCGGAGGGCGACCTGTGGGTGGCGACCGTGGCGCGGGGCGTTTTCCGTTTCCGCCTGCAGGAAGCGCCCGCTCCGGCCTTGCGGCCGCCGGTCCTCCATCCCGTCGCCCGTTACCGGCCCGGAGCGGGCCTGCCCTCGGACGCGGGGAGGCCGCTCCTGACAGTGGCCCACGGCCGCGTTTTCGCCTTCACCGCCCGGGGCATCCTCGGCGTGCGCCAGCTTCCTGGCCGCTTCGAGCCGGTGCCGGAACTGGAAAACTGGCAGGGCATCGGCGTTCCCTCCGGCGCGGACGGAGAACCCGTTTACTGGCTCGCGGCCCGGCGCGACATCGCGAATGCGCCACCCGCGCTGCTGCGTATCGAGACCGGTACGACAAACGACGCGTTTCGCGTCACTCCCCTCGCGCTGGCGGAATTGTCCGCCGCAGGCCGTCCGACCACCGTCGGTTTTGCCGGCGGCGCGCTCTGGATCGGCGGCACGCAGGGACTGCTCCGGGTCGATCCCGCGACTCTGGACCGGCCCCCAGCCCCCTCCCCTCGCGTCTGGTTGCGCGGCGTGGATGTGTATTCATCCGATCACGACGGCTCCGGCGCGGCCATCCGGCAACTCCTCGCAACCGGCTCCGGAGCGGCGCGACCGGCGTTTCCCGCCCGCGTCGGCACGCTCGGTTTCGATTTCGCCGCGGACGCCGGTAACGCGGAGGTGTTTTTCCAGACGCGGCTGTCCGGAGCGGAAACCGGCTGGACGCCGCCCGTCCGCAACCCGCGCCGCGAACTGAGCGGCCTGGCCCCCGGAACCTGGACCCTGAGCGTGCGGGCGATGGACAGCCTGGGCCGCACCAGCGATCCGGTGGACTACACCTTTGTCCGGCTCGCGCCGTGGTATCTCGGGGCGTCCGCGCTGGCGACCTGGGCATGCGCCGCCGCCGGGCTCGTGTATGTCCTGGTGCGACTCCGGCTGCGCCGGCTCCGGCACGCCAATGAACAGCTCAACCGGATCGTGGAAGAACGCACCCGGGAACTGGCCATGGCCAACACCGCGAAAACGGAATTTCTCACCACCATCAGCCACGAGATTCGCAATCCGCTCAACGGCATCGTGGGCCTTGTCTCCCTGTTGCAGGAAACGGTGCCCTCGGGACGCGAGCACGAACTGGCACGCTCCCTCGGTTCCTGCGTGCGTTCACTCACGCGGGTGTTTGAGGAGGTATTGGGTTTTTCACGACTCGAGCACGGACAGGTCGGCGTGCAGGAAAACGATTTCACGCTCGCGGCCCTGCTGGACGAGGTGGTGCGGGTGTTTTCAGTCACAGCCGGACAGCGCGGCAACACGCTCAGGCCGATTCTGCCCGGCGAGGCTCACCTGCGCCTGCACGCCGACGACGGGAAAATCAAGACGATCGTAAACAACTTTGTCGCCAACGCGCTCAAGTATGCGCCCGGCACCGCCATCGAGATAGAGGCATCGCTCGGGCCACCGGAGGCCGGATTGCGCATGCTGCAGATCGAGGTCACGGATCACGGGGGAGGCGTGGCTCCCGAAGAACAGGAACTGATTTTCCGGAAATTCGTGCGGGGCAGTTCGGCCCGGGAACGCCATGAGGCCGGCGCGGGGCTCGGGCTGGCCACCTGCAAGGCGCTGGCCGGGCTGATGGGCGGAGGCGTGGGAATCGAAAGCGAGCAGGGAAAAGGCGCCACGTTTTATCTCCAGGTACCCGTGGCGGAAGCGGAAGGGATCGACGCCGCACCGGCACCGTTGGCGTCTCTGGCAAGCCCGGCAACACCGGGCCTGCGCGCCCCGTCATCGCAAAGCGGAGCCGGACGCGCGCTCATCGTCGAAGACCAGGAGTACAACCGGATCGTCATGCAACGCATCGCGGAGCGGATCGGTTTCACCTCCGCAACCGCAGCCGATGCTCCGGCGGCGCTCGCCCGCTTCGCCGAGGGCGGGTTCACGGTGATTTTTATCGACTGGGATCTGCCCGGCATGAAGGGCAGCGACCTCGCGCGCACCCTGAGGGCGCGTCCACGTGGCGACGAACCCGTCATCCTCGCCGTCACCGCGCACGACAGCGAGGACATCCGCCAGCGCTGCCTTGCAGCCGGCATGGACGGCTTTCTGCTGAAACCCTTCGACGAGGAACTGGTGAACGCGACACTCGCCGATGCGCGAAAGCGGCGGGCCGGCGCGGCTCTCGTGACGGACGGAAAAACGCCGGCAGAAACAGGAAGGAACAACGGACTCAACTTCGGCCTTTTCGGCTATGTCGGGCGCGACGATCCGCGCCTCACCTCCGAGGCCGTGGATGAATACCTGCGCCTGCTCGATCACGAACTGGCGGGCATCGCCCGTGCGCTGGCCGCGCGCGACAACAGTGCCGTGGCCCGGCATGCGCACCGGCTGCGTTCGCATGCCGGCCTGCTCCGCGCACGCGCGCTCAACGACGCTGCCGAGGCTCTGGAGCGCGCGGCATCGGCGCAGGCGGACTCCGGACAACTCGGAGCGCTCCACGGCATCCTGCTCGGCCGGGCGGCCACGCTGCGGGAGGAAATCCGCCGCTTCAGGACGTCCGCGGACGGATGCGGGTGAAACCGTTTTCGATGGCGTAGCGCACCAGCTCCGGCGTGCTGTGGATGCCGAGCTTGGTCATGATCGCGCGCCGGTGGTTGCGCACGGTGAGCGGATTGACGCCGAACCGTCCGGCCACGTCCTCGTTGCTCAGGCCGAGG
This sequence comes from Opitutaceae bacterium TAV5, assembly GCA_000242935.3. NCBI lineage: Bacteria > Pseudomonadati > Verrucomicrobiota > Opitutia > Opitutales > Opitutaceae > Opitutaceae bacterium TAV5. Next base: position 4,991,581 of record CP007053.1, on the reverse strand, counting down.
CCAAACAGCCGCAACGCCTCGATCTCGCGATCCGTAAGCAGTTTGGTGAAAGCGTGCGGATCGGCCCGCAGCGCCGCCTGTGCCCGGCTGACTGCAGCGCTGAAAAAACGCCGCCCGGCCACGACCTCCCGCATCGCGTTGCACAACACCTCGGGAGATTGTTCGTTCTTGTCGATGAAGCCGTCCACACCGGCGCCGTGAATGCGGTGGACGGAATAATGGTCGATGTGAGCCGACAGCACCAGGATGCGAGCGCCGCCCGCCACGGATCGCAAATCGGCAACCAGATCGAGCCCGTCGCGGTCGGGCAGTTCCAGATCGAGCAACACCAGTTCGGGTTGCACGGACTTTGCCAGCGCCAGCCCCTCGGCGGCAGTGGTGGCCTGATGCACGACCGGCTTCGCGAAAGCATCCTCGCAGACGCGGGCGACAAAACCGCGCACCATGGCATGATCTTCGATGACGACGATATTCATCAGGAGTGATAAAGAAACCGGGACAAAAACCGGCGGGCACGGTCGGTCGCGGGTTGGGTAAAAAACACGGAGGGAGTATTTATTTCACAGATACGTCCTTCATCCATAAAGACGATCCGGTCGGCCACGGCACGGGCGAAACCCATCTCGTGCGTCACGATCATCATCGTCATGCCGCCTTTCGCCAGGCCGAGGATCACGTCGAGCACCTCGCGCACCATTTCCGGATCGAGTGCGGCGGTGACTTCGTCGAAAAGCATCACTTCGGGATTCATGCAGAGCGCGCGCACGATGGCAATGCGCTGTTTTTGTCCGCCGGAAAGCTGGCGGGGCAGTGAATCGATGCGGTCGGCAAGGCCGACGCGCGCGAGCAGTTCCTCCGCCTGCCGGAGCGCGTCGGCGCGCGGGCGTTTCTGCACGTGGACGGGGCCGAGCAGCAGGTTGTCGCGCACGGTGAGGTGCGGGAAAAGTTCGTAGCTCTGGAACACCATGCCGACTTTCTGGCGGACGGGGCGCCAGTCGGTGCCGGGCGCGGCGAGGTCGCTGCCGTGGAAGCGGATCGAGCCGGCCTGCACGGTTTCGAGTCCGTTGAGGCAGCGCAGGAGCGTGCTCTTGCCGCAACCGGAGGGACCGAGGATGACGACTACCTCCTGCGTGCGGACGGAAAGGGAAACGTCGTCGAGCGCCTTGCGGGTATCGTAAAACTTGGTGACGCCGGCGACGTCGATCAGCGCGGGAGCGGTGGCGGTGGTGGTCATGCGTGGCGAGCGCGGGTTTGGTCAGTCGCTCCAGCGGCGTTCGAGCCGGCGCGAAAGGCGCGACAGCGGATAACAGAGCGCGAAAAAGAGGAGGAGCAGGAAGGCATACAGGACAAACGGTTCCTTGGTGCGCTCGATGATCTGCTGGCTGCGCTTGACCACGTCCACGACGCCAACAACGACGACGAGCGAAGTGGTTTTTATGATACGCGTCACGAGGTTGATCGCCCCGGGCAGCATCCGGCGGACGGCCTGCGGGAGGATGACCCGCCAGTGAAGCTGCCAGGAGGAAAGGCCGATCGCGAGACCGGCGTCGTATTGCGGACGGGGGATGGTCTTCAGCGCGCCGCGCACGATGTCGCTCATCTCGGCGGCGCCCCAGAGCGAAAACACGACGATCGCGGCCAGCGTGCCGGAGAGGTTGAGGTTAAAGGCGGCCGGCACCGCGAAGAAGGCGAGGAAGAGCCAGACGAGGATCGGGATGACGCGGAAGAGTTCGAGATAGAGCCGGGCGGCCGTTTGCACAAAAGCGCCGGCGCGGGAGGCCCGGAGCAGGCCGAGCAGCACGCCGCCGATGATCGACAGGAGCGAGGACGCGACCGCGATGCCGAGCGTGGCGCGCAGGCCGTCGAGCAGCAGCGGGAAGTTGCGCCAAAGGATTTCAAGGGGTGAACCGGTCATGCGAATCGAGGCTTATGCTTCCGTTCTCTGCGCCCACTCCCCTTCTCTGCGGTGTTTTTTCTTTGCACCACAGAGAAGGGGAGTGGGCGCAGAGATTCCGAAGGTGGGGCGATGCCCTGTTGATGTATGATTTCTCTCATTTTCGGATTCAGAAGTTTGAACAGAAGTTAATAAAATAACGAAGGCCCGCAGGCAGACGGAAGGTGATTGGACGAAAGAGACGTTTTTGTTCTGGATGGGGAAGAAACGGGTTTCGGATGCCGGACGGGTTGCGGGTGCTGGAGCGCCTTCGTGACCTTCTTATCTTCTGTTCAAAATGATTAATCATAATTTTCTTCCCCTCATTCCCCGGCCATTCCGGATTCCCGCGCTTCTGTTCAATGGTTGGGTTCTGGCTGCGCCGCGCCGGGTTTTCGTAGTGTAAAATCAATGACATAAACCGGCATGGCGCACGGTCTTTTCCAGCCGCGTAAAGAGGAGCGAGACGGGGACGATCAGGATCACGTAGGCCACGACAAGGAGCAGGAGCGACTCCGTGGTTTTGTAGTAGAGGCCGATAAGATCCTGAGTGAGGTGCATGAGATCGGCCACGGCGATGATGCCGACAACGGAAGTTTCCTTGAGCAGGAAAATGCAGTTGGCGGCGAGTGCGGGCACCGCCGAGGCGAGCGCCTGGGGGAGGACGACGCGGCGGGCGATCTGCGCGCGCGAGAGGCCGAGACTGAGGCCGGATTCGATCTGCGTGCGGCCCACCGCCTCGATGCCGGCGCGCAGGGCTTCGATCATGTAGCCGCCGCCGAGAAAGGTGAGCCCGAGAAGCGCGCAGGTGAAGCCGCTCCACTTGATGCCGACGGCAGGCAGCCCGAAATAAAGAAAGAAGAGCTGCGCGAGAAGCGGGGTGTTGCGCGAGAACTCGACGTAGGCCGTGACGATGCGGCGGAGAACAGGCGTGTGGAAATGCAGGATGAGGCTGCCGGGCAGGCCGACCAGCAGTGAACCGGCGATCGCGCCGACGCCGAGCTGGAGCGTGAGCCACAGCGCCTGCCCGTAGAGCGGAAGATGGCGGACAATGAAATCGCGATCGAGGGAGGACATCGACAGGGAAAAGAGCCCCGGAACGGGTCACAGGGTGTCCTGCCATTTCACCATTTTTTTCCGGAGATCGAGGGTGCGGCCATCGACGGCGAAGGTGCCGTCGCCGTTGGCGTGAAACCGCCGGCGGTCCTTGCGTTGCGGATTGGTCCATGCCTTGACCGCCTCGAGGATGAAGAGGGCGTATTTGTTGACCAGGCGGGTATCCACCACGCGGCATTCGATGTTGGCGAGGCATTCAGCCACCAGCGGCGCGGTCACTTTTGCGGCGGGCATCGGCGTGAGGCCGAAGGCGGCGAACTTGTCCACGTCCTGCCCCGAGCAGTTGCCGATATCGACGACGCGCGGCACCAGATCGGCTCCGGGGATGGCAATCACGCATTCCCGGGTCTTGCGCACCGCCTCGAAGCTGTGGTTGCCGGGGCTGATGACGCAAGCGATCTGCGGCGGCGTGAACTCCATCGCCATGTGCCAGCTCATCGTCATGACATTGGCGCGTCCCTTGTGTGAGGTCGTCACCAGCACGACCGGCCCCGGCTCGATCAACTGAAACACCTTCGATAACGGGTAATCTTTCATGGTGGTAGTGTGTGCTCTGGCGATGTTTGACATGGAGACCGGCCGGACTCAACCGGACACTTTTTCGGTGTCCGCGGCCGGAGTTCGGGTTGGACCGGGCTTCACGAACCGGATCATGCCTGCTTCCGCGGACGTTTCGCCCGGCGGGCGAAGCATCCGCGTGCTCCAGCGCTCGATGCGGCACATCTCGGCATAGAAATCGCGTTTGAGCGAATCGTCGATATAGATGACCGACTTGATGGGGGACCAGGTCAATTGTCTCCGCAGTGCGGAGACAATTCGCTCGTCGGGGAATGCCTCCGCGAAACGCAGCATGTGGCGGAGGTTTTTTTCGCCGAAGCCGCGTCCGTAGTCCTGCTCAAGTTCCCTGGAGAGGGTGGTGATGACCTCCTCGCCGTAGCCGGCGCGTTTTTTCTTGAGAACGTCAACCTGGATGCGCGCGCCGATTTGCCAGTAGAGTGTGGTGAGGCTGGCATTGACGGCTGCGGCGACCTGGCCGCGTGCGGCGTCGATGAGCTGGCGGATGTCGGCGGCAAGGCTGGCCCGACGGGGCGGGGCCGGAGAACGGGAAGCGCGCGGGAAAACGGTGGCGGCGGGTGGGTTGGCGGCGGGTCTGGGCATGGCGCGCTGTTAAATGAAAAGGAGGTTATTAGGAGCAGACAGACGGCAAATCGAGCATGGAAAAGTTCGACGGATCATTCGGGATAGGCAATGAACCCCGTCTTGATGCCGCGCAGGAAGCCGGCCTTTTCATAGAATCGCAGGGTTTCCGCCTTTTTGCTGCCGGTCAGGAGCATCACCTTGTAACACCCTTCCCGCCATGCCTGCGCAAGCGCGGCATGGAGAACGCCCGTCGCAAGCCCCTGCTGGCGAAAATCCGGATCGGTCACGACGTTCTCGATGAGCCCGTAGGGACGCATCGCCCGGTTGAGGTTGGGGATCAGCGTGAGCGTGCAGGTGGACGCGACTTTCCCTTCCGCTTCCGCTACGAAATACAAAAGACGCGGGTCGCGCAGAATCGCCTCCCAGTGGCGGTGAACGGCGGCATCCCGAAAATCCGGGACCGGATCGTCCGATTGCAGGAAACCGTAAAGCCGGAGGAGGTCCGGAAGGTCTTCATAGGTGGCGCGGCGGATTTTCATTTTTGCGAGTCAGCAGCGGAGGCGGCCGCATCCCTTTTCAAGGCGTCGCGCAGCCGGGAATACAGATCGGCGTGCTGTTCCGGAGAAAACCGGGGAGCGTTTTTCCAGTCGTAAAACCAGACGGGCATGCGGCGCTTTTCTTCCGGCTCGTCCGCGTAGCGCGGGAAAATGTGCGCGTGCAGTTCGGGTTCCGAGTTGCCGAGGATCTCGTAGTTGATCCGCCAGGCGTTCGTCACCTCCAGCAAGGCGTCGCCGATCCGCGCCATGTCGGAAAGGAACTGAACCCGGCCCTCCTCCGTCAGGTCGTTGAGGCCGGGCACGACGGGGTCGGGCAGGAGCAGGCAATAGCCGGGGAGAAACTGCACGTCTCCGATGACGGCCCAGCCGGAACGCATCCGGCCGAGCACGTTCGGGTTTGCGCCCGCGCGGGCGGCGGCGACTCGTTCAGTGATCAGCGGCATGGCGGGAAGGCGTCATTCGCGCGACACGTCGGCGAGCTGGGTCGTGAGATAGCGTTCACCGGAATCGGGCAGGATGACGACAATGAGTTTGCCCGCGTTTTCCGGACGCCCGGCGAGTTGCAGCGCCGCCCACACGGCTGCGCCGCCGGAGATGCCGCACAGGATGCCTTCCTCCAGCCCCACGCGCTGCGCGGTGGCGAAGGCGTCCTCGTTGCGCACGGCGATGACTTCATCGACGATTTTGCGGTTGAGCACCGGGGGCACGAAGCCCGCGCCGATGCCCTGAATGCGGTGCGGCCCGGCCCGCCCACCGGAGAGCACGGGCGAGGCCTCGGGCTCGACGGCGATAGCGCGCACGGAGGGTTTGCGGGCCTTGAGCACCTCGGCGACGCCGGTGATCGTGCCGCCCGTGCCCACGCCCGCCACGAAGAGGTCCACGCGGCCGGCCGTGTCGGCCCAGATTTCCCCGGCGGTCGTCTCGCGGTGAGCCTGGGGGTTGGCCGGGTTTTCGAATTGCATGGGCAGAAAGCTGCCCTTGATGCGGCGGTGCAGTTCGCGCGCCTTGTCCACGGAGCCGGCCATGCCCTTGTCGGCGGGCGTGAGGACGAGTTCGGCGCCGAGCATCTGCACGAGTTTGCGTCGTTCGATCGACATGCTCTCGGGCATGGTGAGGATGAGCCGGTAGCCGCGCGCGGCGCAGGCAAAGGCCAAGCCGATGCCGGTGTTGCCCGAGGTGGGTTCGATCACGGTGCCGCCGGGTTGCAGTTGGCCGTCGCGCTCGGCGGCGGTGATCATGGCGGCGCCGATGCGGTCCTTCACGCTGCCGAGCGGATTGATCCCCTCGACCTTGGCGACGATCTCCGCGCCGCCGGCCGGGGGGAGGCGTCGCAGGCGCACGAGCGGCGTGCCCCCGATGGCTTCCGTAATGTCTTCATGGATGCGCCCGCGGGAAAAGACGGGAGGGATGACGAGAGAGTCGGTGGCTGGCACGGGCATGAGCGGGAGGTGGAATTTTCGGCAAATGATGCGTTCGGGCAGGTGACAGGTGACGGATATCCGGTTTTCCGCCTCCGGTTCAGATCGAGTAATCGGCGGCGTGGACGGTGTCGTAGTGGTACATGCGCACGATGCGTTCCTTGTAGACGCGCAGCGCGGGGTCGTCGCGGTGGCGCGGGCGCGGGAGGTCGACGGGCACGCGGTTGCGGATCGTGCCCGGCAGGGGCGAAAAGACGATGACTTCGTCGGCCAGATAAACGGCCTCGTCGAAATCGTGGGTGACGAGCACCATCGTGGTGCCGGTGGTGCGCCAGATTTCGAGCAGCATCTCCTGCAGGCGTTCGCGGGTGAGCGCATCGACGGCGGCGAAGGGCTCGTCCATGAGGATGATCTTCGGCTCGACGGAGAGGGCGCGGGCGATGGCGAGGCGCTGGCGCATGCCGCCGGAGAGTTGCGCGGGGTATTTGTGTCCGGAGCCGCGCAGGCCGACCTGATCGAGATATTTGCGGGCGAGTCCCTCGCGGTCGGCGCGAGGCGTGCCACGAAGTTTGAGCGTGAAGAGCACGTTTTCCCGGGCCGTCATCCAGGGAAACACCGCGTAGTCCTGGAAGATCATGGCGATGTCGTGCTTGGGCCTGTCGCGGAAGAGGCCGTTGGCCAGCGGCGAGACGAAGCGGTATTTTTTCCGGTAGGCGTCCATCTCGCGGCGGGTGGCGGGCAGCGGTTCGAGCACGAGGCGGCCGTCGATCAGAACCTCGCCCTCGGTCGGAGCCTGGAGGCCGGCGAGGATTTCGAGAAAGGTGGACTTGCCGCAGCCCGTCGGGCCGACGAGGGCCACGAAGGCGCCGTCGTTTATTTTTAATGACACGGAGAGCACGGCCGTGGCGCCCTCGGCGGTGCCATCGTCCTTCACGACGGAGAAAAATCGGGTGATGCGGCGGGCTTCGATCATGGGCGGAGGGGGGGTCAGCGGCCGGCGCGCCAGAGCGCGAGTTTCGCCTCGATGAATTTCATCACCTCGATGAGGAACCAGCCGATGGCCCCGAGGAGAACCATGGCCACGACCATGCGGTCGATCCGGAAATACTCCTTGGACTCGACCAGCAGGTAGCCGATGCCCGAGTTGCCGCCGTGCATCTCGGCGATGACGAGCATGACCAGGCCGAGGGAGATGCCGATCTTGATGCCCATGATGACGGAGCCGAGCGCATGCCAGATATAGACCTTGCGGATGAGGGTGAACTCGCTCGCGCCGAAGACCCGGGCCGAGGCGAGGTAGCGGGGATCGGTGTCCTTGACTCCCTGATACGTGTTGAACAGGATCGGGTAAAACGCGCCGAGAAAGATCAGGAACGTCTGCATCGGCAGGCCGACGCCGAGCGCGACGATGGTGAGCGGCACCCAGGCGGGCGGCGGCACGGGAGCGAGAATCTGGAACAGGGGCAGCGCGTGCTTGCGGACGAAGATGTTCCACCCCATGAGCACGCCGATGGGGAAGGCGGTGACGAGCGCCAGCCCCAGCCCGAGGCCGAAGCGCAGCAGGCTGATGCCGATGTGGCCGGCCAGATTCTTGTGCACAAACAGGTCGTGGAACGCCCCGGCCACCCGGCTGGGCGGCGGCACGAGGGTGGCGGGCAGCACGCCCGTGCGCGGCAACACTTCCCAGAGCACGAGGATGGGAATGAAGAGGGTCAGAAACTCGATGGTGACGAGGCTGCCGAAGGCGGTTTTCAGGAACGAGCCGGTGTCCTGCGCCGCGCGTCGCCAGCCGCGGGTGCCGGCATCGAGGGGAGAGGTGGAACGGCTCAAGGCGCGGTGTCCTCCCCGCCGGGCAGGCCAAGCTCCTTGCGCAGGTCGGCGGTCAGCGGGACGAAGGAGGCGAGCGGCAGCTCGTCCAGCGCCGCCCCGTCCCAGGCGAGGTGGCGGGCCGTCGCGCGGCGCAGGTCGGCAGGAGGCAGCCGGTCGGCCGCCGCAAGCGCGTTCACCAGCGCAGCGGTCCGTTTTTCGGCGTCGGCGCGCACGACGAGGATGTATTCCGCCTGCGAAACGATGGCCGGGCAGCAGGCATCGCCGGCCTGCACGTCCCAGTTCTGGTAAAGGATCGTGTGCCCCTGCCGGACGGCGAGCCCCGCATACGCGCCCTTGACGAGGATGGCGTCGACGGTGCGCGATTCGAGCGCCGGGAGCATGGCATCGAAGGGCATGAAACGGAGCCGGTGGTTCGAGAGATCGGCCCCGAGCCGGCCGGCGTCGGTCCGGAAGCGGTGGAGCAGCGCGCAATGCGGGCCGGCCGCCGCGATCCGGGCGTCGCCGAGCTCGTCGAGGCGTTTGTCGAGATTCTTGCGCAGGACGAGCGTGGCTCCGTAGGGAAAATTCATGACGCCGGCCGGCTGCAGGCGAGCGGCTTCGGGCAGGCGCAGCAGGGCGAGCGCCCTGTCCGGTTCAACGAAACCGGCGTCGATTTCGCCGGCGAGCAGGGCGTACCCGACATCGCCTCCCGTGCCGAAACGGCGCAGGGCGAGGGCGAGTCCGTTTTCCTCCGCCCGGTCGGCGGTGGCGTAGAGCGGGGCGAGCAGCGGATTCCCGGTGTGCCCGACCGCGAGCGCCGGGGTCGCGACGGCACCCGACAAGTCCGGAAGGACGGAAAGCGCCGGGACGAGGAGAAGACGGAAGATGTCGGGAATCCGCATGGTGTCGGGTTTACTTTCCCCAGGTGATGCCGCGGAACTCCTCGGCGTAGAGACGGCTGCCGGGATTTTCGCGGATGTCGCCGAGGGCGATCAGTTCGTCGGCAAGGGCGCTCAGGCCGGCTTCGTCCACCGTAGTCTGAAACTTGAGACGATGGTTGCCGTGCCTGATCGCGCTGGCCGGAGCCCCGGTGTATTTTTCGGCGATGGCGACGACCTGGCCGGAAGCCGGATCCTTGAGGATGAAGGTATTTGCTTCTTCGACGGCTTCGATGAACTGCTTCGAGGCTTCGGTGTTGTTTTTCAGGAAGGCGTTGCGGACATTGATGGTGCGGCAGGGAATGTTTTCGGAGATGGCCGGGAAGAGCACCTTGTAGCCTTTGAGCTCGGCGATGCTGACCTGCGGTTCTTCGAGGATGGCGGCATCCACGGCTTTGGCATCGAGGGCGGCGATGGCGGGACCGCCGGCGAGTTTTTCGAGCGTGAATTCCCCGCCGGCTTTTTTGGCCGCAACGGTGATCGAGATCACGGCTTCGCAGGTGGGGGAGATGCCGGCGATGCGTTTGCCTTTCAGGTCTTCCAGCCTGGTGATTGGAGAATCGGGCGAGGCGACGAGAACGGAGGTGCAGGGCTTCTTGACCTGGGAGACGATCTTGATCGGCGCGCCATTGGCGATGGCGGCAATGGCGGCGGTGGGGCAGGCCCAGAAGAAGTCTGCCTTTCCGGATACAAGCAGATCCCGCGCGGCCGTGAGATCCTTGGTGTCGATGATGCTCACATCGAGGCCTCGCTTTTCGAAATAGCCGAGTTCCTTGGCAATGTAGAGATTGAGATGATGAGTGGTCTTGGCGTCGGCGACGACGATTTTGGTCCGGGCAGTGGCGCAGAGCGCTGTCGCAAGGGAGAGACTGGCCAGAATGGCTGTGGCGAACAGGCGGGAGGGTGGCATGATTCTTTTCATCGGTGAATTTTCCTGGATGAAACGATCCTCCCGCAGTGGCGGCGGGTCAGACGGTTCGGGAGCGGTGGAGCTTCCAGTTGCCTGGTCAGAAAAACCTTTGGCGCTTGCTGGTACGCGGCCTTGGTTCGGCCGGATTCATGAGAATGTTGGTCTATAAAATCAAGATAGGGCCTCCGTGCCGGTCTCCTTTGAATCCCGCCTGATAGTCCGTGTTAGAAAATGGAATACATGCAGGCTGTATCGGTCCCCATCCGGTGGCCGATGCCGGTGTCGTCACTTTGACGATGGGGACATTTTTCGATCATGCCGGGGCGCGAGGCGGGAAAAAGGACGCGCCCTTATTCGTACGCGGCTTTTTCTTTTTCCTCGGTGTAGGGGCCGCGGACGATGCTGCCTTTCACCGGCTGGGAGTCTTTCAGCATATTGTAGATGGGGCAGATCGCCTCGACGTCGCGCTGAAGCTGCTCGATGACCTCCTTCGACTCGGGCGAGCCGATGTGTGCGCGGTAGGCGATGTCCTTGTAGGCGGGAGGATTTTCGGTATTGCCGAGGCGGGTGGTCAGCGTGCCTTCGACTTCCAGTTCCAGGGAGTCCAGGCGCACCTGCTTCTGCGCGGCCACGATTTCATAGATATGGGTGAGGCAGGTGATCATCGTCCCGAGGATATGCTCCTCGGGCACCGGGCCGAGGTTGTGCCCCGCCAGATAGCGCGGATAATCGTGGATGACCTGGAAATTGCTGATGTCCGTGCGAATGTGCCGGATGCCGGTGTCACCTTCGACCTTGACATGGGCACGCAGGGGCGGTCTCCAGTCCTCGGAGTCACGGGCCGGTCTCCGCCCTTCGAAGGGAACCGCGCCTTGCGTGGCGGCGTACTTGTCGGCCAGGAATTCACGCAGGCCGTCGAGTGTCCTGGCCTCGGGCTTGTCGGGCGTCGGGGTATGGATCAATTTGCCGTGGTCGATATTTTGGGACTCGCTGACCAGGCGGAGGACCGGGGAAACGCGCTCGACTGTCTGCCGCAAGTCCTCGAGTTCGGCGTCCGAGGCAGGCGAGACGATAAAGGCCGTGTAGGCCAGATTGCGGGGATAGGTCACCTGGGTGCCGGTGCTCTGCGAGGGCGCGGTGCCGGGACGGCTGGTAAAGACCACTTCCAGCGCATCGATGGGGATGCCCTTGATCGCGGCCTGGGTCAGGTAGTCCCCGGCCACCGCGCTGCCGAGCGCGCCGACCACGCTGGGCCAGGAGCCGGCTCCGAGGTTGAATTCGGCGACGTCCCTGCCGCCGTCGCTGAGGATCTGGAAATTGCGGATGCGCAGGCGGCGGATGCCCGTGCGACCGACCGCCGTGACCCGGGCGGAAAGCTTGAGGGGCTGCTCCAGTTCGGGGCTCCCCTTGAGCAGGAAAAGCGCCGAGCGCAGACTCGCCTGATAATCCCTCAGGGAGCGGCCGTCGTCGTAGGCAGCGGGCGATTGGGCCCAGTCCTGGGAGGTATGCGTCGCCTGCGCGTGGAGCGACGGGAGGATCAACGCCTGCAAGCCGGCCACGGACAAGCCGGCTGCAATAATGAGTCGTATGCTTTTGTTTTTCATAGGTTTCCAGTCAAGTATTCAACTAATAACGACAAAACAGGTTTTATTCCGGCAAGCGGGCGCGGGGGGGGAGGGCGTCCCCGGGTCACCGGGCGTCTCCTTCGATGATCACGTCGTTCGGGTTTTTGATCGTATCGCCAAAATAAGGACGCAGCTCATCGTCGAAAGCCCGGAGGAAGAAGTGTTCGCGGGCGAGCTGGTCGATCCCGGTGTTGACCCGGTCGAGGAGCGCCTGGTTTCCTTTCTTCACGGCGGGGGCGATCACGTCCTGGTTTCCGAGGTTGGATTCGATGATCCTGAAGCCCTTGTTCTCGTGCGCCCATGCGAAGAGCAGGGTATTGTCGTGTGCAAGCGCGTCGCCGCGGCCGTCCTTGAGCGCCTGAAAAGCCTCGGTGTTCTGGTCGAACTTGAGAAGTCTGATGCCGGGATGGTTTTTTGTAAAAAACGCCTCGGCCGTGGTGCCCTTGTTGACGATGAGCGTTTTGCCGGACGCGCTTTTGAGCGCGTCGAGCGAATCGACCGGGCTGGAGGCAGGAGCAACGATACCGAGCGCAACTTTCATGTAGGGATTCGCAAAATCGACCCTTTCGGCCCGCTCCGGCGTCCGCGTGAAGTTGGCGAGAATGAGGTCCACTTTGTTGGACAGGAGAAAGGCGACGCGGTTGGCGGCTTCGAGGGTGACGAACTCGATCTTGCCGGCGTCGCCGAGCAGGTCTTGCGCGAGACGACGGGCGAGGGCGACGTCGTAACCGGCGTTGCGCCCCTGCTGGTCGATGTAGCCGAAGGGCGGCTTGTCGCCGAAGACGCCGACGATGATCCGGTCGCGCTTTTTGATGGTGGCGAGGGAGTCGGCGGGGGCGCTGCGCGAGCAGCCGCCGGAGGTCGTGGCGAGAAGGCCGAGACCGGCGACGAGCAGGGCTCCGGACAGGAGAGCGAGGAGTTTTCCGAGTGGTGCTGGTTTCATGGAGAACCGGGTTGGGGCGCGGGCCGGGGAAATATCTTGCGAAGGGCGGCGTTCCGGTCTCCGGCTGGCGCGGGCATTGCGGGCGACATCATTTGCCGTCCGATGCTGACGCCACGCGGGAGGGTGAAGGCGGGCGACCGGCGATGACGGCGCGGCTTCCGGTGGCCCGACGGGCGATGATCCCGGTGACGCGCTGGACCTCCAGCTCGGTGTTGCGTTTCCTGATCGCCAGCAACTCGACCTCGCGGGCGGCGGCGAAGGCTTCGCGGTTGCGCTTTTCCTTTTCGGAGCGGAGCCCGGCGAGCTGTTTTTCGAGGGCTGCAACCTGGCGGGTGTAGTCCGCAGCCTGCGCGGCATGGCGGGCGGTTTCTTCGGCGATGCGGGCGGAGTCGGCCTCCCACCGGGCGCGGCGCTCTTCCTCTTTCCCGCGCTCTTCGGCCTCGCGGGCGGCGGCGCGTTGTTCGGCGTCTTCGCGGGCCTTGCGCTCCGCCTCGGCTTTCTGCACGCGTGCGGCTTCGTCGGCCCGGGCAACCTCGGCGGCTTTTTGCGCGGCCTCGATGGCGGCGGTCTTGTTGTGCTGCCAGAAGACGCCTCCGAAGAGGAGCAGCAGGACGAGCGGGGCGATCAGGTAGAAACGGTTCATGTGAAATGGAAGTTTTGAAATTGGAAGTTTGTAGTTTGTAGTTTGAAATTGGTGACAGAAGGCGGGACGGTTGGCGGCGCGGCAGGGGGGTGGCGCTTTCAGGCGCCGCCGGGAAGGGCGCCGATCGATTCGGCGGCGGCGATGGCGCTGAGCAGGGTTTCGAGGGTGCGGATGTTTTCTTCCGCCCTGGCGATGTACTCCTTGAGGAAGGCCTGTTCGTCGAGGGAGAGTTTGTGGGCGGCGGCGATTTCGGCGACGGCGGCCTGTTCGGCGGCGACGTCCTTCTTCAGGCGCTCGATCTGGCGGGCGAGCTGTTCCTGGTTGCGAAAGGCTTTTTCGCGGGCGTCGAGCGCGAGCTGGCGGGCTTCCTTTTCGGCGGCCTCGCGGGCTTCGCGCTCCTCGCGGGCCTTCCTGCGCTCGGCCTGGAGGCGCAGGGCGTCTTCGATGCTTTTGGCGCGAGCCTCGACCTCGGCTTTGAGTTTGATTTCTTTTTCCAGGCGGGCCTGTTGACGGGCGGCCTGCGCGCGCTCGGCGTAGCCGCGGTCGAAGTTCCAGTAGAGAGCCCCGAAGGCGAACAGGGCGGCGAGAGGGAAAATCAGGTAGACTTTTTTCATCGGGATGTGGAAGCGGGAGAGTGAATACGGATCAGGTTGCGGATTTTCCGGGAGCGGCGGCGGCTTCCTGAAGGGCTTCGCGGATGGCCTGGGTGAGACGGGTGATGTCGTCCTTCTGCACATCGGGTTGCGCGGCGGCGGTTTCGGCCCACCGGGCGGCGTCGTCGAAGCGGCGGAGTTCGTACGCGACGTAGGCAAGGAAGAACCAGGCCTGGCCGGGGCGTTCGAGCTTGCCGCGGGTTACGGCGTTGCGGAGGTGTTCGCAGGCTTCGGCGGGCTGATCGCGGGCGTAGTAAAGGCGGGCGAGCGCGACCTCGAGTTCGCTGTCCTCGGGCAGAGCCCGGATGGCGCGGCGCAGCACGTCGATGGCGCGGTCGTTGTCGTGCTGCTGCTGCCAGGAAAAGGAGAGGAGTTCCCAGTTGCGACGGGTGTTTTCGATGGTGCCGCCGGCGAGCCCCTTTTCGAGGAGAGCGGCGGCCTGGTCGTACTGCCGGAGCGAGGTGAGGAGGGAGATGACGTTGAAATGATCCTGCGCGCCGGAGAGGTGTCTGTGCTGCTGGGCGCGTTCGACGGTCAGGAGGGCGCGGAGGTGCCAGCGGTCGGCTTCCCTGGGGTTGGCGGATTCCGAGGCGAGGCTGGAACAGGAGGCGAAGAGTTGCTGCCAGTAAAGGGCGGAGTCGGGTTTGCGGTCCACGAGCAGTTCGAGGAAGTCGACCGATTCGCGAACTTTTCCGAGTTGCTGCAGGGCGGCGACGATGAGCACCCAGGCCTGTTCGTCGGGACGGGCGCGCAACTGGAGGCTGGCCTCGGCATCGGCGAGGGCGAGGCGGATCTTTTCGAGGTCGGCCCGGGCGGGGTCGCGCGTGGCGTCGCTGTAGAGGATGGAGGCGGCGTAGAGTTGCGCCTCGGCGGTGGGCCGGGGAGAGAGCGCGAGCCAGCGGCGGATGCGCTCGTGGGCGAGGCCGTAATAACGATGGCGGATGTCAGGGTCGGCGGTCTCGACTGCTTCCTGGAAATAGAGCTGGCTGAGGGTGAGGAGCGTGTTGAGCGTGCCGGCAGTATCGAAAAATGAATGACGTTCCCCGAGTTGCAGCGAAGTTTCCAGCGGGGCGATGGCGGAGGCGTAGCGATTGAGGTTGAGCAGGAGCTGGCCCTTGAGTTGGGAGAGAAAGGCCAGGTCGAAGCTCTCGGGCGCGGCGGTGGAAAGGAGTCCGTCGACCAGGACGAGGGCGCCGGAGTAGTCGCCCCCGTCGGCGAGGGTGCGCAACTCGCCGAGTTTGGCGGAGACGCGTTCAGCAAGCTCGGGCGCGGGCGGGGCGGGGGCAGCAGCGGCAGCCCGGAGCGGCGGAGACAGGACGAGACCGGACGCGAGGGCCAGCGCGGCGAGGGCGGCGGAGATCGTCGAGGTTTTCATGCGTTGTCGGTAAGAGTGAAGCTGTAGGGGAGGATCACGTTGCGGGTGCTGACGTTGACGCCGCCCTTGCGACCGGGGCGGAATTTGCACCGGGCGGCGGCGCGGAGGGCCTCGGATTCGAAGGCGGGGTTGGTGGAGCGGACGACAAAGGGATCGCGGACGTTGCCGTCGGCATCGACAATGAAGCCGACGAGGACTTCGCCGTTGACGCCGGAGCGGCGCATTTCGAAGGGATAGGCGGGCTTGGCGAGAAACCGGGGGACGGGTTTCTGGTCGAGAGCGGCGAGGTCGAACAGGCCCTGCAATCCGCTGCCGACGCCGCTGCCGCGACTGAAGTTGCCCTTGGGTATGCTGATGACGCCGGCGGGCTTTCCGAGGCCGGGAGGCGGGGGCGGCTGCAGTTTCTGGACGAAGGCGGTGGTGCTGACCGCGGCGGCGGGCGTGTCGGCCTGCATCGGCGGGGCGAGGTCGGAGATGTCGGGCGCGGGGGCGTTGTCGGAGAGAGAGGCGAACTCCTCCGGGGAGGGCGGCTCGGGTTCCAGTTGCGGGAGAGGGACGAGGGCGATGGTGGGCATGTCGTCCTCGGCCGGTGCGGCCGTCTCCGGTCCCGAGGGCAGGAGACGGTCGCTGAAGGCGAGACCGGTGATCGAAAGCGTGGCGACAAGGACGCCGGCGAGGAGGTCGCGTTTCATGGGAACGAGGTGACGGTCAGCGGGCGGTTCGTAGTTGTCATGATATTACCGGGTGATGCGGATTCCGGAGCGGGTTTTTCACCGGCCGGAGGCGCGCCAGGCGGTTTCGATGGAGACTTCGGTGATGCCGGCCTTGCGCACCTCGTCGAGGGCGCGGATGGCGGCGCCGTAGCTCGCCCTGTCGTCACCGCTGACGAGGACGCGCGGCGTGGCGCGGGAGGCCTTGTAGTCGAAAAGGCGCGGCGCGATTTCGCTGACTGAGATAAGTTCCTTGTTCCAGTAAGCGGTGTCGGCGTCGGAAAGTTGCAGGACAACGAGGTCGTCGTCGTTTTTCGTGGCCGGCGTGTTCGGCGCGGCCTGCGGGAGATCGACGGCGAGCGACTGGATCTTGTTCAGCGAAAGGGTGAACAGGACGAAGGTGGCGAGCAGGAAAAAGATCACGTCGATCAGCGGGATGATCTCGATGCGGGCTTTGCGCGGGCTGGCGGCGGGACTGGTGAAGGCGGACATAGGGCGGCGGAGGGCGGGCGGGAGGTCAGTTGCCGGCGGGGCGGATACGGGTTTCGATGTTGATCTTACCGATGCCGGCCTTGCGGACCTCGTCGACGACGTAGCGGACTTGCGAGAACAGGGCGTTTTCGTCGCCGTTGATGAGCACGCGCGGATCGGGCTCGACCTGTTTCCAGGCCTGGAGGCGGGCGATGAACTCGTCGAGGGTGACGGGGTCCTTGTCCCAGGCGAGCGTGCCCTCGGCGGTGATGGAGAGCGTGACGGCGCCGGAGGCGTCGCGCGGCTGGCTGGTCGCAGTCGCGGGCAGGAGCACGGCGAGTCCGCCCGACTGGTTGAGCGAGAGCGTGAAGAGGACGAAGGTGGCGAGCAGGAAAAAGATCACATCGATCAACGGGATGATCTCGATGCGGGCCCGTTTCCTGACGGGTTCGTCGGCAAGGGCGCGGGAGGAGACGGACATTTTTCGGAAAAAACTGAAAGGCTGAAAACTGAAAGCTGAAAACAAGCTCGCTTTGAGAGGAGGTCAGACGCCGGCGCCGGCTTCGGTGAGCGTGAGACTGGGAACGCCGGATTTCTGGCTGACCAGTTCGAGCGCGTTGGCGGCGTCGGCGATGTCGCGACGGGCCTGCTCGATGCGGGTGTTGAGGACGTTGAACGGAAACAGGACAACGATGGCGATGACGAGACCGGAGGCGGTGGCGATGAGGGCCTCGCCGACGCCGCCGGTGATCTGGCCGGCGCTGGCGGCGATATCGCCGCTGCCGAGCGCGCCGAAGGTGTTCATCATGCCGGTGACCGTGCCGAGCAGGCCGAGCAGCGGCGCGGCGGTGATGCAGGTATCGAGGATGGCGAGACCTTGCTGGTAACGACTCAGTTCGCGGCTGGAAGCCTGGGCGAAGGCGTCGTCGAGCGAATGCTCCTTGTGGGTAAGCGCGTAGACGAGAATGCGGGCGATGAAATCGCGGCTCTTTTGACCGATACGGACAGCGCCCTCGACATCGTGATTTTCCACGCGTTCGTAAATCTTACCGGCAATGCCGGGATCACGGGCGGCGTTCTCGCGGACAAGGAAGAGCGTGCGCTCGACCACTACGGTAATGGCAAGAAACGAGACGACGAGGATCGGCCACATGATCGGACCGCCGTGCTTGAAAAGCTCGAGCGGGGGCTGACCCATGAGGAAGGCGACCGGTATATTGATACTGGGATTCATAAATAAATAAAGACGGCTGACAGGTGCTGTGCTGATCTGGATGAAAGGGCGCCGATGCGCTTCCTGTCTTCTCCCGGTTTACCGTGTTCCGTGAGACACCGGGCAGAGGGAAAAAACAATAGATGCAGGCGTAGATTTATGGACTGACAACGTTCCTCCAGATGCCTGGTCGTGCGCGTTTGCGCAGGGGATAATCCCCTTCACACGGATTTATATCCCACTATTCTGATCAAGATACAAACCATAATCCCGGCTCCGCTGAATGAAGAATGGAATTTAATTGGTTTGATAAGCACACGGCGTAGCCGGCCTCCCTCTCCCTGCCCTCTTCTCATCTGCCCGCATCCCTCCCCGGAGGGGGGTGCCGGAAGCGTGGTTTCTACGCCGTCGTGCCTTCGCGCCAGTTGCCCTCGATCATGTGCATGCGCGGCAGTTCGGGCACGCCGCGCTGGTTGTTGTGAATCCGCGACACCAGCGCTTCCACGGCAAACGCCCCCAGTTCCTCCGTCCGCTCGTCGATCCCGGAAAACGCCTCGTACCCGTCCGGCAACGACAGCAACGCCACGCTCACGTCATCCGGATAGCTCAGCCCGAGTGCCTTCATCTGTTCCAGGCGCGCGCCACTGTGATCAAGGTGCAGGATGATGGCATCGGGTTTCCAGCGGGTAAACCATTCACGGAATGACGGCGCATCGGTTTCTTCCGATTGCAACACCGGGATGTGGCGGGCCTTCGGCACTGCGGCCTGATCGAGCAGGAATGCTGCCTTCCACAATCCATGCGAACGCATGTCCGAACGCGAAGGCAACCCGAGGCCAATCCTTCGCCGTCCGCGTTCGCGCAGCCTCGCGCACACAACGAGCATCGATTCGAAATGGTTGTGCGCCACGCGATCGATTCGCGGGATATGCACCGTATGTCCGACGGCCACAGCGGGAAAATTGTCCAGAGCGAGCGGAAGCTCCGTATGAGGCGAGGAGTGCGGCGCAAAAATGATTCCCTCCACCCGCCGGTAGGCGAGCATCCGCGAGAGCCGTTGCGGGGTAACCTCCGGCGTATCCGTGCGAAAAACCTCCAGCCGGTACCCCATTTCGTGCGCTCGCTTTCTCGAACTCGCGAAGATTTTTTCCGGATAGGTGCGACGCGTCGGCAAATCCGGCTGGTGCTGTGAATCCAGCCATGCGAGGCATTGCCCCTTGCCCGGCGGATGTTTTGTGCGCCGGTACGCCACCAGACTCGCCAGCCCCGGATCCGGCCGGTAGCCGCCCGCCTTCGCCGCTGCCCTCACTCGTTCGATGGTTTCCTTCGGCAACAGCAGACTCCCCTGCAACGCCCGCGAAACCGTCGCCTGGTTGAGCCCCAGCTCACGGGCAAGGTCAGTTTGGGTGAGGCGGGCGGAGGACATGACATGAAGCTGCCACCTCCATGCCGTCGTGCAACCATTCAATGCATAAGTATGCATAAAATCCGTTTTGAGTTTATCCATCCCCCAAGCTCACTGTGCGTCGAAACATCTACTCCGGTTAGACCCATACCCGCGCATCCCATGAAATCCACAAATCCTCGCCCTATTGATTTGGAAAAATCTGCCTCCTGTTTGTGCCCAGGCAGCGAAACGACGACACATGGCTTCACGCTGATCGAACTTCTCACGGTCATTGCGATTATCGGCATCCTTGCCGCGATCATCATTCCGGTCACCGGACGGGTGCGTGATTCTGCGCGAACCACCCGTTGCGCCTCGAATCTGCGCCAACTGGCGCAGGCAACCACGCTTTTCGCCAACGACAATCGAGGTATCTATCCTGTGACACGCTCAACGGCAACGGGCATCATGGACAAGGCATGGTGGCAGGAGATTTATCCCGCCTATTGCGGCAGTCACGAGATTTTTCTGTGTCCTGCCGATCAGACTACGATCAAGGCAGCCAACCCTCCGTTTCGTGCAACCTGGACTCATCCGTATACCGGCCAGCAACTCCCCAATAGCAAGGTTTCCTACGGAGCGATCGGGCATCAGAGTGGCTCCGGTATCGTTGGCGAGGGAGTTGACTACAAGCCACTCGGCAAACCGGTCAGCCTTTTTCAGACTCCGTCACGAACTGTCCTCTACGTTGACTATCAGGATTCCGATCCGGCGGGTTCCGCAACACGGCTTTCCGAAACCTGGAACAGCGGAAAACCCCGGTGGGTTAGCGAAATGACCTTTCCGCACAACGACCGGCAAAAGGCCAACATGGTTTTTCTTGACGGGCACATTGCTCTGACAACGGAGGCGGACCTGATCGCCGACCGTGATGCCGGACGCATCTTTGTCGGTACCAAAGCCCCAAACTGACCCGCTCCCCCCTCTCCTCTCCGTCTTGTTTTCAATGCAAACCTCACGCCCGTTTGTCCCTCATCCTGTTTCCCGGTTGTCTGTCGGCGCATCGGTTTTGCTGGTTGCCGCATTGATGATCGCCGACGTTCGCGCTGCCGCCGCATCATCGGATACAGGCACTTCTCATTCCTCCGTACCTGCGCCTGCGGCGACCGTGGACACGCGAAATGACAAGATCGGCGTCGCCACACATTTCTCCCACAAGACTTCGTGGATGCGTCCGTGGAATGCCGAACGTCACATGCCCATGATTGCTGCGCTCGGGGTCGGCTGGATACGCGACGAGATCACCTGGGCGGAGGTTGAGCCTGTTCGGGACGAGTATTGCATCCCGGAAAACACCCGCAAATGGGTGGCTCTCGCCAACGCCCACAACCTCAAGATCATTGTGACCTTTGCCGGAGGGAATCGCCTGTATGAAGATCAATATGATCCGGACGCGTATGCCCGCGCCGCCGCCTGGCTGGCGCGGGAACTGGACGGGAAAATCCACGTTATCGAAATTCTCAACGAACCCTTTTCCTGGTATGCCGCCTGTTATGGCGAAGGCAGCCTCAAGGGAGGCACCTGGTACGGGCGCAACAAGGACGGCACGATGCCTTCCTGGATCGCCCGCTATGTGAAATTGCTCAACACCGCCGCAGACGCGATCAAGGCCGCCAATCCGCGCATGCCCGTGATCGGGCTCGGCAACGTCACGCCTCAAAACTGGCTGCAAATCGAAATGGGCATCTCTCGTAGTGTGGATGGAATTACAGATCATCCCTACAGTTTCCGCTCTCCGCCGGAAGTTACCGGTCACCGCGACACCCCCCAATATCGCAAGAATGCCGGCTTTGCCGTGGCTGATGCCGAAGGCTCCTTCTCCTCGCTGGTTCGCATGTACCGTGAGCATTTGAAAAAACACAACGGCCCCGCCCAGCTCTGGTTCACGGAATTCGGCTACACGACTTACCGCGAGGGCGCGAAAAACAAAAAATTTCTCTATTCGGCCTACAACGAGGACGCCCAGGCGAGATATCTCCTGCGCCGTTTCATGGAAAGTCTCGGACTCGGAGTCGAAGTGAGCGTTCAATATGCCTTTCGCGACGATCAACGCGACGGCGGCAATCCGTTCGAGGCGGAAAACGGATTTGGGCTCATCCGTAGTGACGATTCCCTGAAACCATCGTATCACGCCGTCCGGAATCTTGCCCGGGCCACGGCAGGCCTTGTTCCCTCCGATAATCTCCGCGTTACGATCAAGCCGTTTTCGGACCGTACGGAAGATCGTCCGTCCACGTGGGAGGGTACTCCGTTGCCGGCTCTTCGTGACATCCGGCATTATCAGTTCACGGATTCCCAAGGACGAACGGTCATTGCCCTTTGGTCCGCCGAGCGTATCGGTGATCTGAATACCCGGTCTGCCGACATCGAAATTCACGTCGATCCCGCTGATTATACGTTGTCGGTCCAGGACCTTCTTACCGGCGAAACCGCGCCACTCGCTGGCACCGCTGCCTCCGGAAGACTCCTGCTCAGCCAGTTTGCAGTCCCTCCGCATCCCCTCCTCATCACGATCAATTCCCGGCACGTCCAGATACCCGAAACCAAACCGTAAACATCCATCAACCACATCATGAAAGCCTGCAAAAAAACTCGCCAAACCGCCATGACAGTCATGTCACTCCTGACGCGAACACTCGTTATTTCCGGTGCTCTTCTCACCACAGCGCTCCTCCCGGCTGCCACCCTTGCGACAGAGGATTTTTCCTATGCCAACGGTTCCCTCTACAATCTTTCCGGCGGCACCGGCTTCGCTTCTGCCTGGAGTGGTACAAGCACCGACTGGAAGGTCGTGGACGGATCGGCCTCCATTTCTTCCGCTGGCACTTCCGGGAGTTCCCGAAAACTGAGCACATCCCTGACCGCGACGACCACTCCAACCTTCTATTTTTCCTTTACGCTTTCTGTGGATGCCTACGGTGCGGGGACAGGTTACTTCAACGACTACCTTGCTTTTGTGAATGCCTCGGATAGCGCCGTCTTCAGCGTTGGCGGGTCCAAACCTGCAAGTTTCGATTATCGCCTGCAAACCGAGCTGAAGGGGGTTACAGGAGCCCAGCGCCTTATCAGCAACAACATCGCCAATCCGGAGGGCAGCACGTTTTCCATCGTGGGCAAGTTCACGTTCAATGATGGAACGGGAAATTCAGTGCTTTCCGTGTGGGTGAATCCGACCGGGACAGAGGACGCCACGGCAGCCGCGCTCGTGTATTCGTGGGCGGTGACCGAAACCGAAATCACCCACATAAAACTGGTGCGTTGGGCGGGTGGCACTGCGAACGCCACCGAGTCGTTTGACAACATCAGGATCGGTTCCGACTGGTCGTCAGTGACGGGCCCGATCCCGGAGCCATCGACTTATGCAGTTATCTTTGGCGCGTTTGTCATGACAACGGTTGTCCTGCGGAAATGCCGCCGTTGAACACCCGGAAGGCGATTACGTCCACGCCTCGCAGGGCGAAGAGGGTAGCGACTGCGAGAATATCCCCGACACAACTACACAAGCCATGATGCCCCGCTCCCGGTCATATTCTCCGGTCTCCGCGCTCCCCGTCCTCGCCGCGCTGGTGCTCTGCCTCTTTCTCCCGCCCAGAGCGTGCGCCATCACCGCAACCCTCTCCGAAACGTCTCCTCCCGCCTCCCGCATTCTCACCGTCGATCCCCGCGACCCCGCCGCGATCCCCACCCTCAAGCAAGCCGCGGCGCTCGTCCAGCCCGGGGATACTCTCGTGCTTGCGTCTGGTAGCGGTCCCTATCGCGAATCGCTTTACATCAATCGATCAGGCACCGCTGCCGCTCCCATTACCATTGAGGGGAACGGCAACGAAATCACCGGTTTTGATCTTCTCTCTTTCACTCAACTTCCCGACGGACGTCATCAGTCCGTCGTTCCAGTCCCTTACCCCTTTGTCTTGCGACATGCCGGGAAAAAACGCATTCGCGAGGACGCTGCCACCCGGCAGTTTTCAGGAGGTATCCAATACGACTCTGCAACGCGCATTCTCATCCTGCCCCCTGATGTCTCTTCCGATGACTGGGAGGTCTCCGCTCGCAACCATGTCGTGCGCATTCAGGACGTTTCTCATCACCGCTACCGCAACATTGTTGCCACAGGTTCTCGCAACGATGGTTTTAATCTTCATGGCACAGGGAAGGATCTGCACTTC
The DNA here is from genome assembly GCA_000242935.3 of Opitutaceae bacterium TAV5. Classification (NCBI taxonomy): domain Bacteria; kingdom Pseudomonadati; phylum Verrucomicrobiota; class Opitutia; order Opitutales; family Opitutaceae; species Opitutaceae bacterium TAV5. The sequence continues at coordinate 4,968,514 of CP007053.1, read as the reverse complement.
GAAAATATCACCGGCAGCTATAATCTCGACGAAGGCTTTTCTGCGCACGACGACATTCACAGTTCCATTGCCGGCGGGTATTTTTTCGAGAACGACAACGGCATCTACAATATTGGTCGTTCCCATACCCGTATTCATAACGTGGATATAAGCCAAAATCTCGGCATCGGCTTCGGTCTAGCCGACGGCACCGTCGAAGCCAGCCGCCTGCGCGTCTGGGGCAGCGGCATGGTGCAACTCAAACTCGAAGGCTCCGCCCGCCTCTCCGGCCTGGGCATCACCGTTTACCGCAACCCCCGCACCACCCGCCAATGGCTCAGTTACAAGGAAAGCGCGCAACGCCTCCGCCCCCTCACCCTCGACACCACCAAATCCCGAAATCCCGGCATTCCCGGACTCATTACCCCCGACGCCGATTCTCCCGAAACGCCATGAACACCCTGTTTCTTAATTCTTCATTGCTTTTAATAGCAAAGACTTATTCGACTGGCGACACGATGACCGGATGAATTTTTTGATGGCCGGCAGGGGGTGTTATCATGCTGCAAAAGAGCAGCTCCGATCTCAACCAGCTTCCCGCCAACCTGCGTGGAGGAAACCCGCCCTACGACATCCCTTCCAGCCGCGTCCGCACCTCCTCCGCCGTCGCACCCGCGGCACGCAGCGTGCGCAAGGCCAGGGCGTCGTGCCGCTTCGCCAGGCGCTGGCCGTTTTCATCCGTCACCAGCGGGCAATGACAAAAGGCAAGCCCTCCCCTGCCGTCCGCTCCGCTCGTCGCCCGCTCCGGAGCCAGTGCCCGGATCAACAAAAGCTGCCGGAACGTCGAGCGCACCAGATCCGCCCCGCGCACCACTTCGGTGATCCCGAGCGCCAGATCGTCCACCACGCAGGCAAGCTGGTAGCTCGGCAGGCCGTCCTTTCGCCACACCAGAAAATCCCCGAAATCCTTTCCCGGCACCGCCGATTGCAGGCCGAGGACTCCGTCCCGGAATGTCACCGCCGCCTCGTCGTCCGGCACGCGAAAACGCCAGTTCGTCACCCACCCGCGTTCGTCGAGCGGAGGCAGCGGCATGCCCGCCGGCGGTCGCCATTCGCGCGGATAAACCGGCTCGTCCCCCTCCCCCGTCGCGCCTCCCACCGCTCCCTCGTGCGGTGCGCTCGCCGCCTCCGCCACGTCGCGGCGCGAACGATGACACGGGAAAACCAGCCCCGCCGCATGCAGCCGCACCAGCGCTTCGCGGTAGAGCGGCAGCCGCTCGCTCTGCGAAACCATCGGCTCCTCCCACGCGCCCTCGCCGAGCAACCAGCGCAAGTCCCCGATCATCGCTTCCACGAACTCCGCCCGGCACCGCGCGCGGTCCAGATCGTCGTTGCGCAGCAACAACCGCCCGCCCGCCTCCCGCGCCCGCTGCGCGGCGACCAGAAATGTCCGCGCATGCCCCAGATGCAGCAACCCGGTAGGCGAAGGCGCGAGCCGGCCGACATAGCTGGATGAAAGAAGAGAAGGCATAAGCGGGGAGGATCAGAAAATTAACCGCGAAGGATACGAAGATCGGAAAAAGAAAAACCCCGGGAAATCAATCAATCCATTAACCGTGAATTAATCGGGAATCAGGGTGAGAGTCTTTTCATCTTCGCGTTCTTCGCATCCTTCGCGGTTATTATCATGGCGCCACGCGCCGCCGCCGTGCAAAAAAAGAGCCATGTCCCGTCTGTTATGCGTCTATTGCGCGTCGAGCACCGTGCTCGCCTCCAAATATTACGAAGCCGGCGCCCGGCTCGGAGAAAACATGGTGCGACGCGGCTGGGGTCTGGTGTATGGCGGCGGCAAGGCCGGCGTCATGGGCGCGGTGGCCCTCGCGGTGAAAGCCGGCGGCGGCCGGGTTGTCGGCGTGATCCCCGACTTCATGGTCGAACGCGAACTGGCCTGGCGCGAAGCCGACGAACTGGTCGTCGTCGCCACCATGCGCGAACGCCGCCGCCTCATGGAGGAGCGCGCCTCCGCCTTCATCGCCCTGCCCGGCGGCATCGGCACACTCGAGGAACTCATCGAGATCATGGTCGCCCGCGCCCTCAACCGGATCGACAAGCCGCTCGTCCTCGTCAACCAGGACGGCTTTTACGACGACCTGCTGCGTTTTTTCGAAAAGATGACCCGCGAGCACTTCAAGTCCCCTTCCCTGCACGACCTGTTTTCTGTCGCCGCGCACGTGGACGACGTCTGGCAGCATCTCGACAATCCGCGCCCCCTTCACGTCGACGAGCTCTGGCGTCGCTGACCCGCGCTTTTTCGCATCCGCCATGCCCTCCCTTTCCCTCCCGCTCCCGCCACGCGGCGAACTCACGCCGCATCACGACTACCGCGTCGCCGTCAGCGAGGCCGACATCGACGTCAACCGCCACGCCAACAACATCGTTTACCTCCGCTGGGTGCAGGACGCGGCGATCTCCCACTGGCGGGCCGCCGTCGACCGTGCGACTGCCGATGCCATCGCGTGGGTGGTCGCCCGCCACGAAATCGACTACAAAAAACCGGCCTTCGCCGGCGACGTGCTTGTCGTGCGCACCTGGGTCGAGGCGATGAGCGCCGTCACCAGCGAACGCCATTGCGCGATCTTTCGCGAGAGCGACGGGCAACTCCTCGCGCAGGTTCGCACCGTCTGGTGTGCGGTCAATCCCGCGACCGGCCGCCCCCGCCGTCTGCCCGCCGGCCTCGACGGCACATTCGTCAAGGTGACATCCGGGTAGAGGGACGGCCCGGAAAGTCTCACTGCGCGTACTTCGTCTTCGCCGCTTCGTAGGTCGGCACGAGCGGGCCGGCGAGAGTTTGCAGGTTGGCGATACGTTCCGCCGTCGGGGGATGCGTCGAGAACAGTTTTGAAGGCTCGGCGCCCTGGCTCTGCGCCGCCATCTTTTGCCAGAATGTCACCGCCGCGCGGGGATCATAGCCGGCGTTGGCCGCATACCGGATGCCCACCGTGTCCGCTTCCGTCTCGTGCTTGCGCGAATACGGCAGCAGCACGCCAAGCTGCGAGCCCGTGTCATAGGCCTGCGCATACAAGGCCTGGTATTCGCTGCTCTGGGTCCCGAGACTCAACGCCACCGCGCCAAGCTGGACGAGCGCGTTTTGCGACATCCGCTCGCCGCCGTGGCGGCAGGTGACGTGCGCCACCTCGTGCCCCATGACGATCGCAATCTCGTCATCGCTCGAAGCCAGGTTGATCAACCCGGTGTAAACCCCGACCTTGCCCCCGGGCAGGGCGAACGCGTTGACCGTCGGCGAATCGAACACGACATACTCCCATTGCGCATCCGGCATTTCGCGGCCCACGGCGTCGGCGATGCGTTTCCCGATCCGCTGGATGCGGGCATTGACCGCCGGGTCGGTCGATATCTTTTCCTCCTTCTTGATCTGGTCGAACGACTGGATCCCCATCTGCGCCTCCTGTTCCGGTGACGTCAGGAGAAGCTGTTTGCGTCCGGTGTCATGCACTGTTGAACAACCGACAAGAACGGCCGCAAAAACAGCCGCTCCGACCAAAGATGTAAGCGTGTGGCGTTTCATAGACGACTGCACGCTGCGCAGCCTCCCGCCGGCGCGCAAGCCGCCAAAAATCCGGAAACAGAAGAGGGAACCGCTAAAAAACGCTGAAGAACGCTAAAACCAGACCCATGCAATCAAACCTGCGGCTGCGAACATATGTTCGCGTATTCGTTTAGCCACGAGGTGGAGAGGGGTAAATTTCCGGGATTCCCGGAATTCCTCACAAAGACTACAAGGAATTATCATTACGCTTCTTATGCTTACTGTTTCCTTCGCGTCCTTCGCGGTCCATGTGTAAAATCACCATCCGTCCCGGTTTCCTGACTGTTTGGTATTCAGCTACAAGCATTGTCTTTCCTCGACGCCAAACGATTACAATGTTCGCAGCCACGGGTTCGGTTTTAGCGTTCTTCAGCGTTCTTCAGCGGTTCCCTCATGGTTCGGGATCAGAGCACTTGCAGCGTCTTCCGGTAAAACGCCACGACCTCGTCGGGATCGTCGGTGAAGATCAGGTAGTCCGACATCCATGACGGAGCGCGGCCGGTGGCGATCATCGTCTTGACCTGCCGGCGCAGGTCGCGGAAATAGTTCGTATCGAAAAACACATACGGCACGCGCGGACGGATGCCGAGCTTCAGGTTGCACATCTCGATGCCGATCTCCTCCAGCGTGCCGACGCCGCCGACGTTGAAGATGCAAAAATCCGCCGCCTCGAACCATTTTTGCCGGAAGTGGCGCGACGTCTCCTGGAAGGTGTTGAAAAAATCCACGCCGATCTCGGGCGGCTGAGCCTCCAGTTCCAGAAAACAGGCGCCGGTGAGCGCGCCGTGCTCGCGGGCCTGCTCGGTCGCCAGGCGCATGACGCCGCCGCCGCCGCCGGTGAGCACACCGACATTGGTGCCGATGAAGGAAGAGATTTTCTCGAAGAGCGTGGAGATGCGTTTCGTCTGGCGCGGATCGAGCCCGTTGTTGCTGCCGTAGAAGGCGAAAATCGTGGCTTCCTGGAAACGGCGAACCAGCTCCTCGCGGATGAAGAACGGATGGCCTTTCTTGTAGACGAGCAGGTAGAGGTCGCCCAGTTGCGGGGTGAACCAGTACACCTGCAAGCCGAGCGAAATCCACGCATCGAGCCGGCTGTGGGCGTTGCTCGACAGGAAGAAGCCGTGCGTGCGCGAGGGCTGGCGGAAGATGATCCGGCGCAGCTTCAGCTTGTGGATGCGGGTGAGGAGCTCGATGTGCTCCGGGAGGTTGGGGAAATAGTCGACGACCAGGGTGTCGGCGTCGGCGGGGGCCGCGTCGAGCGCCTGCACGATGGTGGCGTGGCCGCAGCGTCCCGTCGGGGCGCGGGTGCCGCCACGGAGCTGGGCAAACTCGGCCTCGTTGAGCAGGATGCAGGCGTTGGGCATCGAGGCGTCCTCGCCCTTGACCGTGATGCGGGCGCTCGGCCGCGGCGGCCGGGTGGCGTCCGACGGGAGGACACCGGTCTGGTTGTCGAGGCACGCGTAGAGCGCGCTCGCGGTCTTGATGAGCCGGGTGCGCCGGCGCACGCGCGTCTCGAACCGCGGATCGGCGTCGGCCGGCGGGGCGCGGAAAATATCGACGGACACGACCGGATTCACGACGGGCTGGTCGCCGTTGTTGTAGATTTCCAGCATCACGTTGGTGCCGAAAGTTTTTATCGGATCGAGGAGGATGGCGCTCGTGTGGATGCCGAAGTCGCCCTCGCCCTGATTGAGCACCACGTAGTGCTCTTTCAGGTACATGGAACAGCTGGTGAGCAGGCCGGTGCGGGGAGCCACCTCGATGGGCGTGGCCGTGTGCCGGATCTGCACCTTGTCGAGATAGGAGCGGCCGGCCTCGCCGGTCACGAGCCGCTGGAAACTGTCGCGCGGGAGATCGGGCTTGAGCGTGTAGCGGACGGCGTGCGGCGTGAGGAAGACGCGGCCCTGGCGGTCGATGCTGATCGACTGGGGAAGTTTTATCCGGTTGGTGCGGACGGCCTCCCACACCTCGGAAGCGGTCAGCTTGGCCTCGCGCGGCGCGCGGAACATCCGGCCGACCGGAATGCCGGGCCGGAGGAGTTCGCGCCACCAGGGGGCGTTGGGGAAACTGGCATCGAAGAGGAACGCATCGGCCTCGAGGAGAACGTGACCGTCGGCGAAGCGGGGTTTGCCGCGGGGCATCATCTCGATGCCGATGCGGGCCAGCGTGCTGCGCTCGGTGAACTGGAGTTCCCCGATATATTTTTTCATGAACTCCCCCTCTGCGGGATGCCGGGGGAAAAAACGCAGGAGGAGCGAGACGCGGGTCTCGTCACCGGAGACGATGGAGAGAACTTGTCCGTCGAGGCTGGTCCAGAAATGGTCGGAAATCATGATGAGGGTTTCGGCAAAAACAGGGAGAAACCGCCACCATGCAACATCTGCCGCGGCGGGCTCAACCTTTTAGGCAAGCGCCCGTCAAAGGCGAACCGCCGCACGCCGAAGAAGGGGCGGCGGAGTCTCACCCCGGTCTCTGCCAAAGGAGCGGGCTCCTGCGCTCACCGGAGAGGTCTCAACTGGCGCCTGCGTTCCTGCTCGTCCAATTTGCGGCCGATGTTGCCGAGTTCGTTCCTGGTCCTGGCCAGCTCGTCCTCGAGGCTCCGGATATGCCATAGCATCTGTTGCCGGGTAAAATCATCCCTCTGCGAGTTGAGGCGTTGCCGGAAACCGTCCCCTTGTCCCCAAAACGTGGCGACGCCAACGATGCGCTCCGGGCGCTGGCGGGGCGGATCGGGAATGCCGGGGCCAAGACGACTCGGCGGCAAGGCCGGTGAATGGGTCCCCCAGGTCTGCACCGGCGGAGGTGAAGCGGGGGCGGCGGCCGCCACCTGACCGGCGGGTTGAGTCGATGCTTTTTCCCGCCGGGCTTTCTCGTCCTCGCTGTACTTGCGGGCGCGGGCGGCCTCGGCCGCTTCATAGGCATCAGCCGTGGCGCTGTCGTAAGCATACTGCTTCTGGATCGCAACGGGCATCAATTCCCACTCCACCGTAATCGCCTTTCCGTCGTAAATGACAGCCGCAGCCGCCGGCGTGGTCGCAACGATTCTGGCGGCTTTCAGAATACGCCCGTCGGAAAGGGTGATGTCGGCAGGGTCCGCGGGGAACGGCAGCACATACGGCGCCGTTGCCTCAAAGGCGGCGGCGGCGGCTTCGTCATAGGTGTAATACTGCCTGATTTCTTCCGGCATCCGCAACCACCCCACCGTGACCAGGCCGCCCTCGTGCAAAACGGCAGCCGCCGCCGGCGTGGTGGTGATGATTCTCGCGGATTTCAGCACGTGCCCGTCGGAAAGCAGGATATCCGCAGGGGCGACAGGGAACGCATCCCCTGCCCGGGCTGAAGCGGCCGACCCGGCCCCGACGGCCGAACAGGCGGTAACAATGCACACGATGCCAATGCCGAGGGTAGGATGCATGCTCATGGTGATTGATTGGTTGTGGATATCAGACGCGCAGAACCGCCGGACCGGTTACCACTTATTCCGCAAAATCGGTGTGACACACTGTTTTTCATGCCGTTGCCGGACAGCAAAAAGCCGGCTCTTTCGAGCCGGCCAAATGGTGGAGGTGGCGGGAATTGAACCCGCGTGCCCCTGACCTTTGCGCAAAGCATCTACCCTCATAGTGCCGTATTTATCTCGCCGGCATTACGCGACTGCACGCGCTTAAGTGTCGACTAATCCACGGATTGAAGAGAGGGCAAACCGGCCGCAGATAGCCCGGTCCACCATGCCTGCTGTCGACGTCCGCATCACCTAGCAGGTGTCAGTGCGCGAACGAGGCTGCTACTTAGGCAGCCAGGGGCATTTCTTCGTAAGTGCCGTTTATTTTTGTTTGAAGGTGATTTAACGAGAGACCCTCACTCTCGAAGGGCAGCCGTGCGCGCCAACCAGGGGTCGAATCCGGAACACCCCCGAAAACCGGGAAAATGAATCAGTCCGACGGCGCAAGAGCCGATGCGGTCAAAGAACGAACCGCATACCCTGCACCACCTGCGCCCTCCTGGCAAGCCTGCAAGCATCCGTCTTGCGAAGCTGCGAGACACCTCCCGCCCCGATAGCGGTAACAATTAATACCAGCCAGCATCCTCCGTAATACCTCTCCCGGAGCATCCCGGCGGACTCGCCGGGCGCATTTCACCATTGATCCAGGTTGCGATTGATTCTCAATCCCACCTCTCGTCTGCAATGGTCGCTACCATCCATTCCATCACTGCCGCCACTTCTTCCGAAGAAACCGCCACCGCCCAACCTGCCTGTTGTCGCCTCGATGCTCTCCGTGTCTGTCTCCTTGCCCTGATTGGCGGCCTTCTCGCCGGCCTGTTCTCCCCCGTTCCCCTCGCCGCCGCCACCGGCGACGAAGCCGACTCCGCCTACAAGCGGCACATCGACGACATCAAGGGCCGCCTCGACAAAACCGCCGCGTTTTACGCCGATGGCAAAATCCCCGAAGCCCGCGAGGCCGTCCAGATGGCCTACTTCGAGGTGTTCGAGAATCTCGAGGGCCCCATCCGCATCAACATCTCGGCGAAAAAAAGCGCCGAGCTCGAGGCGACCTTCGGCCAGATCCGCAAGATGATCGGCAACGGTCGCCCCGCCGCCGACGTCAACGCCCGCATCGACTGGTTGCGCAAGGAACTCGACGCCGCGCTCCCCGTCCTCGCCGGCGGCCACCGGCTCGTCGCCGAAGGCCAGCACGGCGGCCACGAAAACGACGCCATCGCGCCTTACTGGAAAATCCAGCTCCGGGTCATCGACGATCGCCTCGCCGAGGCCGTCTCCGCATACGAAAAAGGCAACTACGCCCTCGCCCGCGAAAAGACGCTCCGGGCGCAATTCGACGGCTTCAAGAATTCCGAACTCGAGATCGCCGTCCGCCGCCACCGCTCCACGAAACAGGCCTCCGCGATCAACCTGCAATTCTCCGCCCTCATGGGCCTCGCCGCCCGCCCTGCCCCCCCGCCCATCTTCGAATTCGGCTACGAAGTCACCACCCTCCTGCAGGATATCGCCGACCTGCTTCCCGAACTCCCCCTCGTCCGCGAGGAGCACAACCTCAATCCCGACGGCACGCCCGCAGCCTCCTCCGCCACCATGGCCGCCGACACCGCGCCCGATCGCGACTGGAAGGCCGTCAGCGTGCAGATCAACGACGCCGTCACCGCCGCCATCGCCCGCTATGCATCCGGCGATCCCGCCGACACCAAAGCCGCCATGATGGCCGTGCAGGACGCCTACTTCGATCTCTTCGAGGCCACCGGCATGGAAAACAAGGTCGGCGCGCGCGACGCTTCCTTCAAGACGATCATCGAAGGTCACTTCACCCGCATCGTCAGCCTCATGAAGGCCGGACAGCCCGTCGCCTCGCTCCACGAGCAGGCCGCGCTCCTCGCCGCCGACCTCGACCGCGCCGCCGCTGCGCTCGGCAAGGCAGGCTCCTCCTCGTGGGACACGTTCCTGTTCAGCCTTCTCATCATCGTCCGCGAGGGGCTCGAAGCCCTGCTCATCGTCGCCGCCATTGTCGCGTATCTGATCAAGAACAACCACCGCGACAAACTCGGCCTCATCCGCAATTCGGTTTTTGTCGCCCTCGGCGCCAGCGTCCTCACCGCGATTCTCTTCCAGTGGATTTTCGCCAACTCCGGCGCCAGCCGCGAACTCCTCGAAGGGTTTACGATGATCGTGGCCGTCGTCGTTCTCTTCTTCATGAGCTACTGGCTCCTGTCGAAAACCGAGGCGAAAAACTGGAAAATCTACCTCGAAGGCAAACTCTCCGCCTCGCTCGGCAAGGGCTCTCTCTTCGGCCTCTGGTTCGCCAGCTTCCTCGCCGTGTACCGCGAAGGCGCCGAGACGGTCCTCTTCTACTTCGCGCTCCACAGCGACGCCGGCGGCACCGCCTCCGGCAATCTCGCCATCCTCTCGGGCTTTGTCCTCGGCAGCCTCCTTCTCGTCGTCGCGTACATCGTCATGCGTTTCAGCGTGGTGAAACTGCCGCTCAAACCCTTCTTCCTCTTCACCGGCAGCTTCCTCTACCTCATGGCGTTCGTCTTCGCCGGCAAGGCCGTCCTCGAGCTCATCGAGGGCAAACTCTTCCTCCCGACGCTCGTCTCCGGCGTCCCCACGATCTCCTGGCTCGGCATCTATCCCTACCGCGAGACGCTCGCCCCCCAGGCTCTGCTCATCGTCGCCGCGCTGTTCGCCCTGTGGGTGATGCGCCGCCAACCCTCTGTCGACGCCCCCGCGGCTCCCGTCGCGGCCCGGCGCTGATCCGAACACACAAAACCAACATCAACCCTCGATCCCGAGTGTATATGAAAACCAGATACGCAGCCGGCCTCCTCGCCGGAATTCTCGCCGCCAGCAGCGCCTTCGCCTTCAAGGAATGGCCCGCCGGCGAAGCCCAGACGGTCAACAACATGGAAATCGCTGCAGTCTACCTGCAACCGATCGACATGGAGCCTCGCGGCATGGGCCTGCCCGCCGCCCAGGCCGACATCCACCTCGAAGCCGACATCAAGGCCACCGAGGGCAACCAGAACGGCTTCGGCGCCGGCGAATGGATTCCGTATCTGACGATCGAATACACGCTCGTGAACCTCGACACCAGGCAGAGCCAGACCGGCTCCTTCATGCCGATGGTCGCCAGCGACGGCCCCCACTACGGCAACAACATCAAGATGATGGGGGTCGGCAACTACAAGGTCACCTACAAGATCTATCCGCCTTCCAAAGCCGGCCTTCATCGCCACACCGACAAGGAGACCGGCGTCGGCGCCTGGTTCAAACCCTTCGAGGTAAGCTTCGAATTCAAATACGTCGGCCTCGACGATGCCGCCGGTGGCAGCGAAGCCCCCAAGGTCAACTGAAGCCCTGCGCGTCAGTCATCCCCCGCTCTCCCTCCAGCCGGAGCCGACAACGGCCCCGGCTGTTTTCATGGAAAGGAGCGGCGGCGGAGACGCCGCCGCTCCATCAAACCGGATCCTGCTGGCATCACTTTGAGTCATCCCGGCCACCCTTTCCCCGATAAAATATTGAGCCCTCCGCCAGCCGCGCCGACACTCTCCCCTTCCGACGGATGTTTTATTACCTGACAACCACCCTCGAGGTCTTCCTCGCCACCGCGCTCCTCGCCGGGCTCAACCACGCTCCGCGGCCCGTGCCCGCGTTTCGTTGGCTTGCTTGGACGATCCTCGCCGCGCTGGCCGTCGGCATCACCACCGGCCGCCTCGTCCATCCCGTCACCACCACCCAGCTCTGGACTGGCGCCCTCCTCTCGGCGCTCTTCCTTGCCGTCCTTTTCGCTCAGCTTCCCTTCGCCAAAAAATCCGCGGCCATCGGCCTTGTCGTCACCGGCCTGCTCGCGGCGGCCGCCGGCTTCCGTTTCGGCCAGGACCCCAATCTCGGCGTCCTCACCGCCACCGCCGTCGTCAACACCGACCTCCTCCTCAACCTCGCCGCGATGCTTTTCGGCTTCGCGCTCGCCGTCACCCTCGGCGCTCTTCTCGCCCGACTCGTCCGCCGCTCGCCTCCGCTGCGCTGGCCGCTGCTCATTGCCAACACCGCCCTGCTCCTCGTCCCCCTCTCCGGCCAGATCGTTCTCGCGCTCATCCGCCTGAAAAAAATCCCCCTCACCCGCGACTGGCTCAGCTATGTAGCGCGCACCACCAACTTCCCCTGGCTCTTCACCTACATCGCTCTCGGCGCCGTAGCCGTCGCCGCCCTGCCCACGCTCCTGCGTACGTTCCGCTCCCCCGCCCTCCCCCCCTCTTCCGCTTCCGCCGCCGATCCCGCCCGCCGCAAAACCCTCGCCGCCCTCCACTCCGCGCGCCGCCTCGCCTGGGGCGCGCTTCTCGTCGCCGCCACGGCCACCGCCTGCCAGCTTTACTGGGACCAGGTGGCCTCGCGCCCGCTCCAGCGCAGCGACGCTGCGCGCATCACCGAAGCCGCCGACGGCAACATCCATCTGGCTCTCGCCACGCTCGCCGACAACCAGTTGCACCGTTACGAATGGATCGCCGACGACGGCAAGATCGTCCGCTTCTTCACCCTCAACCGCCACCCCGGCGCCGTCAGCCCGGCCGTTGTCTTCGACGCCTGCTCGCTCTGCGGCGACCGCGGCTACGCCCTGCGCGGCGACCGCGTCATCTGCATCGCCTGCGGGGTCAACCTCGTCCTGCCCTCGGTCGGCAAGCCCGGCGGCTGCAACCCGATCATCATCGAAAACTGGACCCAGACTGACACCGAAATCCTCATTCCCCGCGCCTCGCTCGCCGCCGGCGCCCAGGTCTTCACCACCTCTGTCGGTGACGACGACCGCCCGTCACACCACCAGCCCGTCGCCGAATGCGGCCTGCCCGGCGCCCACGCCGCCGCTCCCGCCGCCACGGCGGTATCCGCAACTCCGGCCGCCGCTGCCGAAACCGGAAACAAACCCGCATGCTGTTCCGGCTCATAATCCAGTCGTGGCGGCACAACCTGCGCCGCAAGACGCTCGCCATCGCAACGGTCTTTCTCGCTGCCGCGCTCATCTCCGCGCTCCTCGCCGTTTCCATCAACAGCGGCGACAAGATGTCGCGCGAGATGAAGTCCTACGGGGCCAATATCCTTGTCGAACCCGCCACCCAGGCCGTCCTTCCCGAACTCCTCGGCGACGCCGCACACGCGCCCCGGAACACCAGCGACTACATCGACGAATCCGAACTGCTGAACATCAAGGAGATCTTCTGGCGCAACAACATCCTCGGCTTCGCCCCCCTCCTTCCCGGCGAAGCCCGTATCATCACCCCGCCCTCTCCGGATTCCGGACTCCCGCCTCCGGCCTCCGGAGACCACAGCGACAAGGTCGTTCCGGTTCTCGGCACCTTCTTCGACAAGGCCCTTCCCCTGCCCGACGAACCCGCCTTCCGCACCGGCCAGAGCGACATCGCCCTTTACTGGAACGTCCGCGGCGAATGGCCCGAGGACGATGCTCCGCAAGCCCTCGCCGGCAGCCGCCTCGCCGCCGCCCACGGCTGGACACCGGGAACCCGCGTCACCCTCGCCTCCGTTGCCGAAGCCACCAACGCCCCGCTTCAAACGGCCAACGCCTCACAAGCACCGGCACCTCCGGTGACGGTGATTGTGACGGGCATTCTCGAAAGCGGCGGCCCCGAGGAGGACCAGCTTCTGCTCCCGCTTGCCCGCGCCCAGCAACTTCTCGGCCTCTCCGGCAAAGTCCAGTCCGTGCGTGTATCCGCCATGACCGTACCGGAAAACCGTCTTTCCACCCGCGCCCGCGTCGATCCCGATTCGCTCGCCGCCGAGGACTACGACCGCTGGTACTGCACTGCCTACGTCTCCTCCATCGCCCATCAGCTCGAGGAAACCCTCTCCGGCGTTGTCGCCCGCCCCATCTGGCAAGTCGCCGCGTCCGAGGGACAGATCATCACCAAAATCCAGCTCCTTCTCATCATCGCCACCCTCGCCGCGCTCCTCGCCGCCGCCATGGGCATCGCCTCCCTCATGACCACCACCATCATGGAACGCTCCCGCGAGATCGGCCTGATGAAGGCCCTCGCCGCGCGGCCCTGGCAGATCATGACGCTTTTTTACGCCGAAGCCGCGCTCAGCGGCCTGCTCGGCGGCGCCGCCGGTTGCCTTGCCGGCTGGGGGCTCGCCCGCCTCATCGGCTGGACGCTTTTCGGAGCGCCTCTCGAGTTTGCCTGGATCGTGGTCCCCGTCGTCCTGCTCATCTCGCTCCTCATCAGCCTGATCGGCACCTGGTTCCCCGCGCACCAGATCACAAAACTCTACCCGGCGGAGGTGCTGTATGGACGGAAGTGATACTCCTCCACGAAACGGGGCAACGGTGCCCCATCCCGCACCTCGCACTCCGCCTTCCGCATTTCCCATGTTCCGCCGCATGGTCCTGCGCGCGCTGACGAACCGGTTCCGCCGCGTCTCGGTCGTGTTCGTCGCGCTCACCGTCGGCGCGGCCATCGTCTGTGCGATGTCCGCCGTCTATTTCGACATCAACGCCAAGATGAGCCGCGAACTCCGGACCTTCGGCGCCAATTTCTACATCGGCCCCGCACAAGCCGACACCCTCGCGCAAACCACGTACGACGACATCATCGCCACCGCCCCCGCCGGCCTCGTCGTCGATGCCTGCCCCTGGCTCTACGGCACCGCCCGCGCCGAGCTTTCCCGCATCGCCATCGCTGGCACCAGCTTCGAATCCCTCCGTCCGCTCTCTCCCTGGTGGCAGCTCAACAGCGGTTCCTGGATCGGCGTCGATTTCGACGACCGCAACGCCATGATCGGCCACAAACTCGCCGCGCGCCTCGAACTCCGCCCCGGCCAGTCCGTCACCCTCCTCCGCGACGGCGCCTCCGAAAAAAGGACCTTCAACATCAAGGGCGCCGTCGAGACCGGCGACGCCACCGACAACCTCCTCATCGTCAATCTCGACGCCGCCCAGGCCTGGCTCGGCCAGCCCGGCCGCATCACCCATGCCCTCCTCCGTCTCGACACCGACGATCCCGCGCGCATCGATGCCTGGGCCGCCGACCTCCGCCAACGCCATCCCGACCTCGACATCCGCCCCATCCGCAAGGTCTCCGCCTCCGAAGGCGGGGTGCTCGAAAAGATCAAGGGCCTGATGGGGCTGGTCTCGCTCGTCATTCTCGTGCTTTCGACGCTCTGCGTGAACACCACGCTCACGGCCATCATCAGCGAACGCGCCAAAGAATTTGCCCTGCAAAAAGCCCTCGGCGCGCGCAACCGGGCCATCGTCCTGCAAATCCTCGCCGAGACGGGCATCATCGTCACCGTCGCCATCGTCGCCGGCTGCGCCCTTGGTTACCTCCTCGCGCAGATCCTCGGCCAGGCGGTGTTCTCCTCCAGCATCGACTTCCGCGCCCCCGTCCTGCCGATCGCGGCGACGCTTTCCCTGCTCGTCGCCTTCGTCGCCGCCATTGTCCCCACCCGCCGCGCCATGCAGATCGAACCCGCCGCCATCCTCAAAGGGGAATAAACAGAGCCCATCCAGATTCCTTTCCGCATCCATGACCGCCATTTTGAAATCTGAAATCCCGGATCTGAAATCCCTCCCTCCGTCCCGAGCGGAGGCCGGCCCCGTTGTCATCGAAACCCGCGGTCTCACCAAACGATTCGGTCACGTCACCGCGCTCGACAACGTCAGCCTCACCATCCGCCAAGGCGAGTTCATCGCCTTCATGGGCGCCTCCGGCTCCGGCAAGACGACGCTGATGAACATCCTCACCTGCCTCGACACCGCCACCGAGGGGAAAATCCTCCTCGACGGCGTCGACGCCGCCGCGCTCGATGACGAGGGCCGCCGCGTGTTCCGCGCCGAGAAGATCGGGCTCATTTTCCAGCAATTCCACCTCATCCCCTACCTCAGCGCGCTGGAGAACCTGATGCTGGCGCAGCACTATCACAGCATGGTGGACGAAGCCGCCGCGCGCGCCGTGCTCGACAAGGTCGGGCTCGGCCACCGCGTCACGCACCTGCCGCACCAGCTTTCCGGTGGCGAGCAGCAACGCGTCTGCATCGCCCGCGCCCTCGTCAACGAACCGCATTTCATCTTCGCCGACGAGCCGACCGGAAACCTCGACGAGGAAAACGAGCGCATCGTCCTCGGCCTCCTCCGCGACCTGCACCAACAAGGCCGCACGATCATCATGGTGACGCACAATCCCGATCTCATCTGCCACGTCGACCGGGTCGTCCGCCTCCATCACGGCAAGGTCATCTCGGATTCCCCGACCTGCGCCGCCAACTGCCCCATCCTCCCGCACCCGTCCGGATCGCCAGCCACCCGCCCGGCCTGAAGCCCCTATCGGCCGCCGGCCTCCGCCGGCGCTTCCGTCGATTCGCGGACCTCCATCCGCACCGGCACCCGATCGACACGCAAGGGCCCCGCCGACGGTTTATCCTTCGCCGCTCCCTTCGCGCTCCTGGCCGCTCCCAACCGCTCCACCAGACGCGCCGCCGCCCGCCGGCCGATTTCCACGGGGTCCTGCGCCACCGTTGTCAGCCGCGGCCGCACGCTCGCCGACACTCGCAGGTCCGCAAATCCCACGACCGAGACATCCTCCGGCACGCGCAGACCCGCGTCATGCGCCGCCGCCATCGCGTCCAGCGCCTCCCAGTCCGTAAACCCCATGATCGCCGTCGGACGCTCCGCCCTGTCACCCGACAGCAATTCGCGCGCATACCGATACGCCTCGTCCGAGCCGTAACGAGCGACTTCCCGTATCCAGTTTTCATTTACAGACACGCGGTTGCCGGCCATGGCACTGCGAAATCCCTCCAGGCGCGCCCGTCCCGTACTCGTCTTGCGATGACAGATATTGGCGATCTTCCGGTGCCCGAGCGCCAGCAGATGCTCCGTGGCCAGCACCCCGCCCTCAAAATCCTGGCTTCCGACAAAATCGTAGTCCTCACATCCGGCAAACGTCTGATCCACGACCACAATGGGGCGTCCGAAATTTTTCAGTTCCTGCAAATACGCCTGCGACGGCTGGTCTGCCGGAGGAAACATCAGCAAGCCGTCCACCCGCCGCTCCGCAAACGTCCGCAGCACCTGCTCGCCTTCGTGGACGCACAGGTCCCAGTTGATGACGATGGCGTCATACTCCGCGCCATACAGCACCGCCAGCATCCCCTCGATGATCCGCCCGGAAAAATCGCTGTGAAAGTCGTTGCACGTCAGCCCCACCGTCATGCTGCGCCCGCTCTGGATCGCATGCACCAGGCGGTTCGGTCGGTAATTGCGCTGGGTCGCCACGCTCAGGATGCGTTGCCGCGTCGCCTCGGAAACACCCGGCTTGCCGCTCAGGGCCTTCGACGTGGCGCCGAGCGAGACACCACAGATACGGGAGATTTCAGCGAGAGAAGACATAGCGGGATTCCATCAAAGTGAAAAAGGGTATCAGGAAAAGCCTTTCTTTGCATATCCATAAAACAACAGGTTTATTTAAAGGATATTATGAAATAATAGCTCCGACAGAGAAAGTACTTGTCTAATCGAGAGAAAATACTTTCCTTGTTTCAGTTTCCTTACCCGTTCCACCCTATGAACACCCGAATCACATCCTGCATGAACTGCGCGCGCTTCTTCACCGGAGCCGCTTTCCTGACCCTCCTCCACTTCTCCGCCGCGCACGCTGCGCCTGTCTCCTCATGGACGAAGACCACCGGCGGCTCGGCCATCACCGGTCTGGACACCGCCAGTCCGGTCTTCGGCGACGGCACCGCCAGTTCCGGGAACGGCTATCAAATCTACGCGGCCCTGCCCGAAACCTGGACGCTCGCCGCGGTCGGCGACTCGCTCTCTTTTTCGGGCTCCGTCAGCTTCACGATCGATGGCAACGCGGGCTCCGATCAATTCCGCTTCGGGCTCTTCGACACCCACGGCAGCAACAACAACACCGGCTGGCTCGGCTACTTCGCCACCAACAGTGGCACCGGCGGCAATCCCAACGGTCGCCTCTGGGAACGCAAGGACGGCAACACCACCGCCTACTTCAACAACGCGGACGTTTCGGCTTCCGAACTCCAGGCTTTTGCAGGAAACCCGGCAACGACCTTCGGCACGGGCACCTACGCCTTTTCCCTCTCCCTCGAGCGAACCGACACCGGGCTCCGCGTAACATGGTCGATCACCGGCACCGGCTCGACCACCTACTCCATCGGTGGCACCTATAATGACGCCACGCCGCTCACCTGGTCCTTCGACCGCGTGGGCCTCATGAGTGGCGGCGGCCTCAACGCCGCCCAAG
The DNA here is from genome assembly GCA_000242935.3 of Opitutaceae bacterium TAV5. Taxonomy (NCBI): domain Bacteria; kingdom Pseudomonadati; phylum Verrucomicrobiota; class Opitutia; order Opitutales; family Opitutaceae; species Opitutaceae bacterium TAV5. The sequence goes on along the minus strand of CP007053.1, from coordinate 4,951,143 downwards.
CGAGCTTCTCCGACATCAACGCCACCTTCGCCTCCGCCGTCCCCGAGCCCTCCACCTGGGCCATGCTGGCCGCGTTGTTTGTCCTTGTCTCCGCCTGCCTCCTCCGCCGGCATTCTTCCCGGATGTAACTCGCCCGGACGCCCCCGCCGGCTTTCCTCCCCGGCGGCGATATGACTCCAGGCCAGTCGCCGCCTTTCCGCTTCCTGCCGCTCCCCCCTTCCCCCGCCTCCCCCAACATCACCCGTCGCCATGCCTGCCTTCACACTCCCCCGGACCCATCGTCGCCCGCCCGCTGCCTTCACCCTCGTCGAACTTCTGACCGTCATCGCCATTATCGGTATTCTGGCTGCCATTACGCTGGCCGCCGTCAGCAAAGTCCGCGCGCAGGCCCATCAGGCCCGCTGCGGCTCCAACATCCGGCAACTCGCGACACTCGCCGCCGTCTGGGCGCAGGACAACGGCGACTGGGTGCCGCAAGCATTGTGGGCATGGAAAAAAATCCACAACACATGGCCGGGGGCGACCAACCTGCGCAGCGTCGGCTACAATGACAAGGTGGGCACCTGCGGGGCGGTCAACGACGGCATCACCTACCCCCCCCATTACGGCCTCAACAGCCATCTCGCCTCGGCCGCAAATAACACGGTCTATTACGAACATGGATATTATAAATTTTCCAGTGTCCTCTCGTCGCGCACCATCCTCTTCGCCGAAACCAAATGGGTGAGCGGATGGTCGCAAAACGCCTCCAACGTCACCGATGCCGCGCCGGAAGGCGGCGGCAGGACCGGCGCGTACCTTGCCGCCGTTGGCGCCACCACCACCTTCGATCCGCGTCACAGCGGCAAGGGCTACGTCGCCTACGCCGACGGCCATGTGGCGCTTGGAACGGTGAAAGACCTCACCGCCACCAATCCCAACAATGATCCATGGAAAACTGGCATCACCCAGTAAGTCCTGGCTATTCGGTATCTATTTTATCATGACACGCATCCTCCGCCCGTTCGCCTTCTCCCTTCTCCTCGCCTGCGCGAGCCATCAGGCATCCGCCCAGGCTGCGGCCACCGCCGCTGCCGCGCCCGAGCCCCAGCTTCTCGTCAAATACACTTTTGAAAACATCCCCGCCCACATTCCCGGCTGGGGAGCCGGGCACGGCAGCACCTACAAGCCGGCCACTGGCTGGAAGACGCCTTTTACCGTCAAACTCGACGCCACCGACCCGCACTCGGGCACCGATGCCCTGCGCATCCAGATTCTGGAGACAACGAACGGCGAGAAGATCGTTCACACGCCCTCTATCCCGCTTCCCGAGGCGGATGCCGCCGCCTCGCCGGGCAAGGTCATCGTCCATCTCTATGCGCGCGCCAAAGGCCTGCTCGAATCAGGCGCCGCTGTCCGCATTCTCGAGCGTGACGCCAGCAACAAGCCCATCGGCTTCCTTGCCCACAAACAGAAGCTCGCCACCATCAAGTCGAGCGACACCTGGCAGGAGATCACGGCCCAGGGCACGCTGAATCCCCGCACGCGCAATTTCAGCCTCATGATCGTGCTGGACCGGGAGCAGACGCCCGCCACTGTCTGGGTCGACGACATTTCCATCGAACTCCAGCCCGCCCAATAAAAAAAAGCTGAAAAGCTGAAAGCTGAAAAACCGGGAGCCGGGGGCGAAGCGTGTTTCGCCCGGCTCCCGTGTATCCACGGCAAACATCCTGTTTTCATCCCTCATGTCACACCACCGCACCGTTTCCGCTGCCATTCGCTCACTGGCTTTCCTCTGCGCCTTCGCGTCCTTGCATGCGACAAGTCCTGCCGCTCCCGTCTTCACTTCCGCAGCCAAGGGCAACATCATGACAGCGTCCTCCGGCGTGGTGACATTCACTCCTCCTGCTGACCCGGCCAATCCTGTCAAGGACGGCGCGATCACCCTTCGCGACGAGAATAACAAAATACTGGATACGATTTCCCTGCCGTCAGCAGGAGCAGACTCCGCCATCGAAATCCCTCTGGCTCCCGGGTATTATGCCATCGAGGCCAAATTCACACGCGCCGATGGCAAAACGGAGACGCACAAAACAACCGCTGCCGTCGTCGGTCCGCTGCTCGACGATGCCGTCCGCCACCAGTCGCGCCTTGGCCTCTGGACGGTGCAGGGCGATCCCGATCTCGTGCTTGCCGCCGGCGCCCGCTGGAACCGGCGCATGGTATCCATTTTCGACCTTAAATCCGACATTCTCGACCCGTCCCCCGTTACCCCGGTCCGGAAGCTCTTTCAGCAAACCCCCTTCGAGCAGGTGGGCGTCATCTCTTTCGGTCTTCCCGAGTGGATACTGGAAACTCCGCCCGAAAAAAAGAAGAAGTTCGGCTCCACGTTTGCCCGCCCCACCAGCTACGGAAAACTCACGGAGCTGGTGGCGGCCTGGGCCGGACAGCAAGGGCCCAACTTTCCCCGTTATTTCGAGATCTACAACGAACCCGAATGGCAGTGGAAGGGGTCCAGCGAGGATCTCGTCCATGCTCTCGCGTCCATTGCCGACGGCATCAAGGCGGCCAGCCCGGATACCAGGGTCATGGGTCCCGGTTTTTCCACCATTCGCATCAAGGACCCCGCCCGCCTCGACCTCGATACGGCCAACCGGCTCGGATTGCTTGATCATTTCGATGGCCTTGTCATCCACGCCTACGTGGACGGCACTGCGCCTGAAGGTGAGTTTATCCAGCGCGTAATCGACTTGCAGGATTGGTTGCGCGAAGTCGGCCGTCCCGACTTTCCCCTTCACCTGACCGAGTTCGGCTGGACCACCGGCAAGGGGACCTGGCAGAAACCGGTCGATGAACTTGCCCAGGCCCGCTACCTCACCCGCTCCCTGACCCTTCTGGCCGCGCGCGGGGTCGAGAACGCGACGTACTTCTGCCTCCAGTACAAGGCGGCTCCCAATGCAGGCGAGCGCGGGTTTTCCATCGTCAACGACGACGAAACCCCCAAGCCCTCCTTTGCCGCCTATGCCAATCTTGCCCGTTGGATCGCCGGTGTGCGCGGTTCCGGCAATTGGCTTCGCCTTACACCCTCCACGCATCTTGTCCTTTTCGAGCGCGACAACGCCAATTCCATCGCTATCGCCTGGGACACGGAAGGGGATCGCAGCGTCGATTTCCCTCTCCCGACCATTCGCCGCACCAGCATGACAGGCCGCGATTTTCCGGAAAATTCATCGCGTCTGACGCTTTCGCCCAGTCCGGTCTTCCTTGAGTTTGCCACCCGGCAAGCTCCCGCTCTCCATACCCTGCCAACACTCAACGTCATGCGCGGCGGGGATCCCGTTGCTCTTCCCAAAACCGCCCCATGGATTGCTCCCTCTCCGCTTTCCACGCAGGACAACCAACACGTGGTCGTCCCATCCTCCGCCTCCAACGGAGATTACCTCGTCCTGGCTCCGGATGGAGACGGCTGGCTGGCCCAGCCCGTGCGTGTGATTCCTCCCCTCGGCATTGACGCTCCCTCGTTGCAATGGCCCTCCGGAGAGGCGGCGCCCCGGCTCGTTGCGAATCTGATATCACATACGACCACGCCTCTCACCACCCGTGTGGCCGTGGCTCTCGATGGAGCCCGCGACCAGTTCATCGATCCGCCACCAATGCAGGCCGGGGAAACACGTGAGCTTTCGATTCCGTTGCGTGGCCTGATTTCCGGCCAGCGATATCGGGGGCGCCTTGCCATCGACAGCCGCCATGCGGACCGGCGCGACCAGATCGTCCGCCCGCTTGATATCACGCTGGTCACCAGCAGCCGGCTTCCCGCTGCCGGAGCCCGGCCTGATTGGGCAAACATCCCGGCTATTGATTTTTCCAGATGGGGACAATTTGGCGGCCCCATTGCGCCGGAAGATTGCTCTGCCTCCCTGCAATCCGCCTGGAGCCCTGACGCCCTCTACCTTCGTGTAGTGGTGCGCGATGACGAACACCTCAATACCCACGCCACCACCAACCCCGAGGCCCTCTGGTCGCAGGATTCCATCCAGATCGGGCTCGATCCCGATTATGCCAAAACCTGGGAGGCCAACGATCTCTTCGGCCTCAAGGGACATCGTGCTTTTGAATACGGAGTCGGCTGGAGCGGAAAGCCCGGCGAGACTCCGGCCAACTGGCGGTGGATTTCCTATGTGCCGGAATTGCCCGTTGGCACCTCGGATGACCGTATCAGCCAGTCAATCACGCGCAGCGGTGACGTGACGACTTATGAGATCCGTTTCCCCTGGGAAACCCTGGGGCTGGACAAGGCACCCGAGGCGGGAACGCCCATCGGCATCGCCCTTTCGGTCATGGATGCCGATTCAGGCAAGAAAGGCCGTCGCGCACTCCAGCTCTTTGGCGGCATCAACGAAGGCAAGGACCCGGAGAAATACGGGCCGGTCTGGTTAAGATGAGGGAAAAATCCACGGGACGTTTACACAAAGAACGCAAAGTGCGCAAAGTCCGGACCTGACCGGAAACGCCACACCGTCGAAACCTTCGCGTTCTTCGCGATCTTTGTGTAAAAAATCAGTGTTTCCCGGATCCCCTCCCATCCGGATTTTTGTAACAATGTTTCATTCACATCAACGTCAGGTTCACCTCGATTTTCACACCTCGCCGTACATTCCCGACGTCGCTTCCGAATTCGATCCCGCCGCCTTCGCCCGCACTTTTCGCGACGCGCATGTCAACAGTGTGACCCTCTTCGCCAAGTGCCACCACGGCATGTGCTACTATCCGACAAAAACCGGCGTGCAGCACCCCGCGCTCGACGGACGCGACCTCCTCGGCGAACAGATCGAGGCCCTCCATCGCGAAGGCATCCGCGCCCCGGTCTACACGCCCGTCGGCTGGGAGGAAGATGTCGCCCGCAAGCATCCCGAATGGCTCCAGCTCCGCGACGACGGCACCTTCGCCCGCGTCGCCAATGCCGATCCCTCGCTCCCGCCCCAGCCCGGCGGCTGGTGGTACAACAATTTTCTCCATCCCGATTACCAGGATTACATCGAAGCCCATCTCCGCGAACTCTTCGAGCGCTACGGCGACGCCATCGACGGCCTCTTTTTCGACATCGTCGTCATGGCTCCCCGGGCCTGCTGGAGCGATGCCTCTCTCCGCTTCCGCGAAAAACACCACCTGCTCGACCGCGACGCCGCCACCCACGTCCGCTTCGACACCGCCGCGCAAGTCGCCTTCGCCCGCCGCTTCACGCCGCTCATCAAAAACCGTCTGCCCGCCGCCACCGTTTTTTACAATTCCACCAACGTTCTCAACGCCGACTCCCGCTGCGGCGTGCGCGCGCGGCACGACCTGCAAACTCACTGGGAACTCGAATCCCTCCCTTCCGGCTTCTGGGGTTATCACCATTTCCCCCGCCTCGCCCGCGCCTTCGGCCACTGGGGCAAACCCTGGCTCGGCATGACCGGCCGCTTCCAGCGCATGTGGGGGGATTTCGGGGGGATCAAACCCCAACCCGCCCTCGAATACGAATGTTTCCGCACGCAGGCCCTCGGCGGAGCCAATTCCGTCGGCGACCAGCTCCCTCCGCGCGGCCGGCCTGATGCCGGGGCATACGATCTCATCGGCGCCGTTTTTGCCCAATGCGCCGCCGCCGAGCCGTTCTACGCCGGCAGCGCGCCCCTCCCGCAAATCGGGATCGTTGCTCCCGGCGATCCGACGCTCGACTCCGCCTGCACCGACCTGTCGCTTGAAGGCGCCATCCAGATGTGCGACGAATCACACTACGACACCGTCATACTCGATGATGCCTCCCCTGTTGATCCGGCCGCCCTCTCCCTCGTCATTCTTCCGGACAGTGTTGTCGTAACCGGAAAACTACAGAAAAATCTCGCTGCTTATGTCCGCGCCGGCGGCAAACTCATCGTCTCGCACCGCAGCGGTTTTGGCGCACCCGGCGCCCCTTCGCTCCTCCCCGGCGTGAACCTCACGCTCGCCGGTGACGTTACGAACTATCCCTCCTACTGGCGCGCCCGGCGCGAATTCTCCGCCAGCCTCTCGCGCAGCGACCGCGTCGTTTATGAGCCCGGTGTCAACGTCGAGGCCGGTCACAACACCCTCACGCTTGTGGACCGCATTCTTCCCTATTTCCGCCGCACGGACCTCACTTTTTCATCCCACTTCCAGACCCCGCCGCAAGCCGTCGCCGACCGGCACGCCGCCGTCCTCGCGGGCGACCATTACGTGTATTTCGCCGACCCGATTTTCCGCGAGTACCGCCATTCGGGAAACATCGCCGTCCGCGACGGCTGGCGACTCGCGATGCGGCGCCTCGTCGGCCCCGCTCCTTTCGGCGAAGGCCTCCCCACGACGATCCAGGTGATTCCCCGCCGCCGCGGTGACGATCTCCTCCTCACGCTTCTCCACTACATCCCCACGCGCAAGGCGCTCACCGTAGACATGATCGAGGAACGGGAAACGTTTGCAGGAGAATATCTCCGGTTCCCGCCGGGTTCACCGGTGACGCGGGTGCTCGATTTCGAGTCCGGTTCGGAACTGCCGCGCAACGCCGACGGCAGCTTTGCCCTTCCGACCCGCAAGGGCCGGTTGCTGCTGAAAATTCCGGGGTTTTTTGTGTAAATATCCGGAGGCAGGAGAACCGGTGTCCCTGATATTTTTACGTTATACCAAAGCCTGCAAATTTTTACACAAAGGCTGCAAAGATCACAAAAGATTACCAGTTACCTCCTTCGCGTCCTTTGCAAAGCAACCCCGAGAAATCGTGCACAAAAGCGCATGATTGCCCTCGGTGCGGATGCGTTCCGGATTCAAACCGGGATGGCCACAAAAAACACAAAATTCCTGTCTGCCCGACGGGAGTCTCCCGCGCGCTTATAAGCGCGATGGAGGATTCCATCCGCGGTGTGTCTTTTCGTGTTTTTCGTGGCCATTCTTTCTGTCCCTTCGGTTGCGGCACAACTGCCCCAGGCTCTTTTTGTAAAAATCCGGAGATTTCAGGACCGTGGCCTCAGGCCGGTTTCGTCTGGCCCTGGGCGGCGACTGCGGCGGCTTTGGCGGCGATCTCCGCAGGATCGCCGAGGTAGTGGTGGCCGACGGGTTTCAGGTCGGCATCCAGTGTGTAAACCAGCGGCACGCCGGTCGGGATGTTGAGTTCGACGATATCCTCCTCGCTCACGTGGTCGAGGTACTGGACGAGTGCGCGCAGGCTGTTGCCGTGCGCGGAAATGAGGAGGCGTTTCCCGGCCCGGATTTCCGGCGCGATCTCGCCGTGCCAGAGCGGAAGGAAACGCGCCACCGTATCCTTGAGACACTCGGTGAGGGGAAGCTCCGCCGCATCAATGCCGGCGTAGCGGGGATCGTGTCCGGGAAAGCGGGGATCGGATTTTTCCAGGACCGGCGGCGGCACGTCGTAACTCCGACGCCACACCTTGACCTGATCGTTGCCGAATTTTTGCGCAGTCCCGGCCTTGTTGAGGCCCTGCAGCGCGCCGTAGTGCCGCTCGTTCAGACGCCAGCTTTTCGAGAACGGAATCCAGAGCTGGTCCATTTCGTCGAGAGCGAGCCACATCGTCCAGAGCGCACGCCGCAGGAGGGAAACATACGCCGCGTCGAACACCAGTCCCGCCTCCTTCATCAGCCGTCCGGCCTGGCGCGCCTCTTCCCGGCCCTTGTCCGTCAGATCGACATCGGTCCAGCCGGTGAAACGGTTTTCACGATTCCATGTGCTCTCGCCGTGACGCAGCAGGACCAGCGTATGGGTATCCGGTTTCATCATGCGCCCGTGATAACCGTTCGGGCCGGGATGTCGAAAGATCCGTGCGATTTCACGTTGGGGAACCTCTAAAAATTGAACAGAAGGCAACAAAGAGAACGAAGAAAAACCAAGAGCATTTATCATTCTTTCCTGCACAAGGTGCTTATAAAAAATAAATTCTAATTCAAAACCTTCTTTGTTTCGTCTTTGTTCTCTTCGTTTCCTCCTGTTCAAAAAACGTATTTTCAGAACCGCCTTTTGGGTTACACCCGGACAGACATCCGGATGGTCCCGCGCCGCGCTCCGCATGCCCTGAGCGCGAGTCAGGCAGGCGCGAGGTGGGCCGCGTCGCGACCTCACACAAACTCCAGCGGTTTGTAGTCGCCGCCGAGGATGTCCTTGGCCGGGCAGCCAAGCCAGCGGTCGAGCACCGTCGTGTACACCTGCCGGAAATCGGTGGTGAACGTCAGGTCGTCGCGCTTGTCGATATCGAGCGACGCCTCGGTGCCGTGCATCGTGCCTTTCAGCTTCGACCCCATCACGAACAGCGGCGCCGCCGTGCCGTGGTCCGTGCCGCGCCCCTCGTTCTCCGCCGGACGCCGCCCGAACTCCGAAAAGGTCATCGTCAGCACCTGGTCGGCCAGGCCTTTCGATTCGAGGTCTTTCTGGAAGGCCGCGAGGCCTTCCGAGAGATTGCGCAGGAGGTTGGCATGCTGCGGCGCCTGGTTGTTGTGCGTGTCGAACCCGCCCAGCGACACGAAATAAACCCGCGTCGAAAGGCCCGCCGCGATCAGCGCCGCCACGTTGCGCAGCGAACCGGCAAAACCGTTGCCGGGATAACTCGCCCCCGGCTGGTAGGCGCCGAGCACCTTCTGCACCTTCTTCTCCGTCACGAGCGCATCCATCATCGTGGATTGGAGGAACGAACCGTTGGAGTGGTCGTGGTCGCCGTCGCCATGGCCGCCGCAGGTGATGAGTTTTTCGAGCAACTGCACGGCGTCCTTGTCGCGCTTGCCGCCGCGGGCGCCGAGCGTAAGGCCGAAGGTCGAATGCGCCTGCTCCGCGCCAAACGACTGCGGCACTTCGGCGCTGATGTGCACCGCTTCGGGATCGTTGCGCGCGCCGGCGCCGGCAGCGACGGCGGCGTTCGCCGCGGCGACGTCGGTCGGCATCCCCGCGCAGGCGTTGTCGAGGAAGCGCCCGATCCAGCCGGTGGCGAGCACGTCGTCGCTGCCGGACGCCGTCTCCCAGATTTCCATCGAACGGAAATGGCTGCGGTTGGGATTCGGGTAACCGACGTTTTGCACGACGCCGAGTTTGCCGTCCTTGAACAGCTCGTGCATCGCCGTGCAGGAAGGGTGCAGACCGACCCGGCCGTCGAGGTCGAGCACCTCCTCCTTCTTCAGGCCGAGCGTGGGACGGAGCTTGTAGTAGTTGTCGTTCTGGTACGGAGCCACCGTGTTGAGCCCGTCGTTGCCGCCGGCGAGCTGGACGAGCACGAGGATGGTGCGGTCTTTTTCCGGCGCGGGCGTCGAGGCGAGCGTGGACTGCACGAGAAACGACGGCGCAAACCGCGCAAAGGCCAGCAGGCCGATGCCCTGCGCACTGTAGCGTAAAAATTCGCGGCGGGTGGTGGGGAGAAAATGGTGCGGATTCTTCATAAGGCAGAGTGCTGATTTTTTAACCACTGATGATCACTGATGGACACTGAGCAAGGCAGACCGGGTCGATGCTCGCAGGTGGATACATGGCAGATGCCGGTCTGTAACAGATTATCAGTTACATATTCTTTATCAGTGTGCATCAGTGTCCATCAGTGGTTGAAAACGCATTTCAGCAGAGCTGGTATTCGGGCGTTTGCAGGACGACGATGGCGGCTTCGCGGACGCGGCCGACATCCGGATTTCCGCCGCCGGTTTCCTTGCGGTTTTTCCGGTCGTCCGCGGCAGTGGCGAGGAAGTCGCGAAGGGTGGCGCGGAAGTCGGTGTTGACCGGCACGGGCAGGAAATAATCCACAAAACGGGAGGTGATTTTTTCGGAGCCGAGTTGTGAAAATTCGCGCAGGCGGTCGTTATCGACCGCGAATTTTTTCGCGCCGTCGCTGCGCGCCACCGCGAGGGCGCGCTGGTCGTCGGCATTGAGCCTTTCCTCGCGAAAGGGCGTGAAGAGTGTCGCCACGAGCTGGCGGCGCGCGGCCAGCGTGGAGGCGTTGATCCAGACGCGTCCGCCGACCCAGCCGCGGACGTTGGGCGGACGAAACACGGTCTGCCCCATCTGCCGCAGCGGCACCAGCGTGGTCCGCACGAAGGGCACGACATCGAGCTGCAAATCCTGGAGCAGGCCGACGTAATACTGGACGGGACTCTTGATGTAGTTGGCCTGAAACGATTCGTGGTAAAACGCCCGCGAGCCGAAGAAGCGGAAGCAGAGCTGGCGCAGGTTGTAGTTTTTTCCCCGCCACCAGGCGCCGAGCGGGGCAAACCACTCTGCATCGGGAGGGTCACCGGCAAGGTAAAATTTCGCCATCTCGCGCGGCAGGAAGGTGGCGGCGGCGGGTTTTTTGTAAATGAGGTCGATGACGTCGTCGCCATCGTAGTTGCCGGTCTGGCCGAAGAGGGTTTTCGGGGTGGCGTCGTGCTGGCGTTTCGCAAAGCGGAACTCGCCTTCGCGGTGCCGGTAGCCGGTGAAGGCGCGGGCGGCTTCCTTGATGTCGTCCTCGGTGTAGTTGCCCTCGCCGAGGGTGAAGAGCTCCATCAGCTCGCGTGCGAAGTTTTCGTTGGGCGCTTTCAGGTGACTGCCCTGGAGATCGAGGTAGACGATCATCGCGGGCGAACGGGAAACGGCCTTGCTCAGGGCGGGCGCAGAGCCGGCGGCGCCGTTGCGGAGGATCTCCCAGTGGCGGTAGATGAAATCGGGGTTGCTCACCTTGTCCGAGGCCGTGACGTACACGTTGGAGAGGAACAGCAGCCACTTCTCGAAGGCCGAGGCGGCGGGTTTGGCAGCCTGCTGGAGCCAGCGGATGGCGAGCTCGTCCATGTACTGCCGGTGCAGTTCGCGGGCATCGCGCTCGAGCATCCGCTTGCGGTCCACCTCGACGGTCTCGCGGGCACGCTGGCGAAGCTCCTGGGCGCGCCGGATGCCGTCGGCCATGAGCGGGGGCGGCGTGAATGCGGGCGGCGAAGCGGGGAAAATCCGCGCCAGTGTGGCCTGCAGGCCGTCTTTCATCGCCCGGTCCACGTCCGCAGGAATAGCCGTCCAGCCTGCCCGGCGGAGGAGGTGACGGGCGTGTTGCGGCGTCCATTGATCGTCCGGCAATGGCAACCAGGCCTGGTCAGGGGAGAGCAAAGGCGTCATGACAAATGGCAAAAGTGGTCGGGTCTGTCCTGCGAAAAGAGCTGCGACAGGGGGGACGTTCTTATGTGTCAGAGAGTTTCTCCGGATTTCGGAAAAAATCAAAGGAATGGCGGCATTCGCGGCCCTGCTCCGCCGCATTGCAGCCAGCCCGATGAACTGTCACGGTTCTTCTTTTTCAGCCTCCCCGATGCCGCTACCACCATCGTCACCCGCGTCCCGTCTCATCCGGCAATCCTGCCGCCGCCGTTTCATGCTGTCGGCAGGTGTCCTGGCTCTGGCCCTCGCCGGCACCGGCCGGGCGACGGGATCACAACCCGCGCACGCCGACGCGGGCGCCGTTGACCGGGCAGTGGTCCCGACTGCCACCGGAGAGACCAGCCTCACGCCGTTTTTGTCCGTCCTGCGCGATCCGGGAGGGAAGGAGACGTTTGCCTCCGTCAGTGACGTCTCCCGCGCCGCCGGCTGGCAGGCGGTGCCGGCGGCGGGCCGGATTCCCGGCTTCGGCTACACGGACGATGTGCTGTGGTTGCGCGCGCGCATTTCCGCTCCGCCCTCTGCGGACCGGGCATCGTCTGCCCCCGCCTCTCTCCCGTCCTCTCCGCCGTCCGCCGCCTCGCGGCGCTGGATGCTCGAACTGGCCAGCACCCGGTTCGACATGATCGACTGGTTTGTCGTCGAAAACGGCCGCCTCGTCTTCACGGCGGCGGGAGGCAATCTCCGCCCGCCTTCCGGCAACATCCCGGGCGCGGGAAATCCCCGCTACCCGGCGATCCCGCTCGACCTGACGCCGGAGCGGAGCGTGGACGTTTACCTGCGGCTGCACACCGAAGGTTCCGCGTTCGTGCCGCTGACCCTGTTGCCTTACGATGCCTGGGTGCAGGCCGTCGAACGCCAGGCGTGGCGCGGCGGCCTGTTTTTCGGGTACATCGTCGCCATGGCGGTCCTCGGTTTCATTCTGGCCAGCCTCACGCGCAACCGGGGTTTCCTGCTCTGCTACGCACTCGTGCTCGCGTGTGCGGGCGGATTGCTCTTTTGCGTCGGCGGCTACTACTCCTGGCTCGGCTGGCCGGGGGCGTCGTTCTGGGTGCGGCATGGCGTGCTCCTCTGGCACGGGCTGACGATTCTCGGATTTTTGATGTTTCTGCGGCAGATTTTCGAGCTGTCCCGGTCGTCGCCGCGGCTGGACCGCTGCGCCCGCGTGCTGATGATCGTGATCGCGGCGTGGTTGCCGGTGATGCCGTTCGGCCCGTACCGGGCGCAGATCATCGCGATCCAGGGCGTCGAGGCGATCAGTTGCCTCATCACCCTTGTCGTTGCGGGCCTCCGCATGCGGGACGGCGTGAAATCGGCACGCTGGATTTTCGCGGGGTGCCTGGGGCTGTGCGTCTGGAATCCGCTCCTCTTTCTCGAATTTCTCGACTTCGTCCCCATGCATATGTCGAGCGAGCAGGTGATGCAGATATCGACCGCGCTGGCCTGCATCTTTTTTCTCGGAGCCATGGCCGATCGCATCCGGGAAATCCGGCATGAAAGCGCACTGGCCGCGCAACGTGAACGCGAGGCGCACGAGGAGATGACCCGCCGGCTGGAGCAGGAAGTGCGCGACCGCACGGCGGACCTGCGCAAGGCCAAGGAAAAGGCGGAGGAAGCCAGCCGCTTCAAGACGCTGTTCCTCGCCAACATCAGCCACGAGATCCGCGCCCCGCTGAGCACGCTGGTCGGGCTCTCCCAGGCGATGTGGATGCAGAGCGAGCGTTACCGGCTGCCGGAGGATTTCGCCCGCTTTCTCAACCAGATCCGCACCGGCGGCCAGTACCTGAACCTGATGCTGACCAACCTGCTCGACATCTCCGCCTCCGAGGAAGGCCGCATCCCGCTGCACCTCCAGTCGCTGGATCTGGACGCATGGACATCGTCCGTCCGCAACCTGCTGGAACCGCTCGCCACCAACCACAACGTCCGGCTCGTCTGGCTGTCCGAAGGCGACCCCGGAGCCGGCGGCGCCGGTTCCCCGCCGGCCTCGCGAACGATCGAAACCGATCCGCTCCGTCTTACGCAAATCCTGCTCAACATCGCGCATAATGCCATCAAGTTCACGCCCCCCGGCGGCAAGGTGACGATCGGTCTGGAGCGGACCGCCGGCCTGCTCCGGCTCACCGTTTGCGACGAGGGGCCCGGCATCCCGCCCGGGGAACGCGAGTCTGTTTTCATCGCGTTCCGGCAGACCGACATCCGCGCCATCGTCAGCGACGGCGGCGTGGGACTCGGCCTGTATGTCGTGAAGACCAACGTCGATCTTCTCGGCGGTTCCGTCGAGATCCGCGGACTCTCCCCGTGCGGCACCGCCTTCACCGTCGACCTGCCCGCGCCGGCAGGATGAGGGGTTGCCATCCGCGCCGGCGGGAGCAGACTGGCGTACCGACTCCACTGCAATCAGTTTAGCCCCCATGCGCCTCGCCATTATTGATGACAATCCGATTGACCGGATGAATCTGCGCACCCTTCTCCTCGCCCACCCGACAGCAGAAATCGTGGGCGAGGCGGCTGATCTCGCCTCGGCCCGCCTGCTGATCCGCCAACACCGGCCGGACGCGATTTTTCTCGATGTCCAGCTGGGCCGGGAAAACGGTTTCAGCCTCCTGGAGCCCGACAATCCCGAAAAACCGCCGCTCGTCGTCTTCTGCACGCTGCACAAACACTATGCGGCGGACGCCTTCGACGCGGACGCGGTCGATTACCTGCTCAAGCCCATCATGCCCGAACGCCTCGCCCGCGCGCTCCAGCGCCTCGATGCCGCGAGCCCGGCAGGAGCCGGCCAGGCCGGTGCCGCCCCGTCCCCGCTCGATCTCGACGACCTGCTCGCCTTCCGCTACGGCGACGAGCGGCGCATCATGGAAGTAAGCCGCATCGCCACGATCTCCGGCGACCGCGATTATTCGAAGGTCGTCACCTCCGACGGACGCGAGTACCTCGACAACCGCCGCCTCCGCGACTGGCAGCGACTGCTGCCGCCCAAGCGTTTCCAGATGCTGGACCGCTCCACGATCATCAATCTGGCCGAGGTCGTTTCCTGGCGGGAGACGGACGAAGGCGGGGAACTCACCCTGCGCAATGCCCGCCGCCCCTTCCCCATCGGCCACGCCGCGTTGCGCCGCCTCGAGGAATTTCTCGGATCGCGTTGAGGAGGTTACGGGAGCGGCCTAGCCGCCCTGCCCGTCGCCTTCCTCCGGCGTCCCCGGGCCGTACCCGTTGACCGCCTCGTCCGCCTTTCCCACCGGCGGACACCCGGCATCGTACCACGCCTGCAATACCGCCCCGGCATACCGCGACTTGGTCCAGCCCAGCGCGCCGGCCCGCGTGATGATTGCGCGGGCGACCGGCTCGGGAACGGTGGTTCCGAGCAACGCCTTGCCTGACCCGATGGAGTGAGTCGCCATTTTGCCTCAATAGAAACAGAAAATGATTGACGACAAGTCACTAAAGGTTGCGATCCTGAACCAAGTCTTTAAAGAGTGTAAAATGCATCACCTGACCGCAGAAACCTCTCGCAAGGTCATCCGTGCCCTCACCAAGGCTGCCCGGAAGCGGGGATGCACTCCGGAGGAGCTGGCCAGCGAAATCCTCGTCGCCGCTTTTGCGGATGCCAGGAACGGCGGCATTTTCCTGCCATCGGGAAAACCTCCGCCGCGAAAATCGCTCCGTCGCCCGTCCCCCCGCTCCTTGCGCGCCGCCTCCTCCCTCTCGCCGCCCCGCTAGCCCCGTGCAATCGTCCCTCAGGAAACCAGAAGATGTCCTACCACGCCGATCAGTTATTGTGTAATTGCAGAGACACCAGGCAGTCATGCCGCCCGCCCCATGGGGCCGCCCCCCCTCCCGGGCCGTGTTCCCTCCGTTTTTTCCCTCGCATCCCGTCCCTTTCGCAGACCGATTCGGGCCGTTCGCAGAAAAAATTCCGCCTTTGGCAGAATGCCGGTCGACACTGCGCTCCCTCCCTTTCATGCCGACCACCACTACCACATCATGTCACAGTCTTCCCTCCACCGTTCGATGTCAGGGCGCGGCCTTCCCTCCGGCGCCGCCCGCCGATTCCGTCAGGAACAGTCTCTCCAGAGATTTCCCGCGCCGTCCCCGGCATAGACAAGGGTGAAGCCGGCCGGATACGTATCCTGAAATCGGGTCCAACAGGCGGCCGGCAATCCTGATGGCATGCGGATAACCGGGCACCAGGCCGCGCGCTTCGCGCCGGTGCATGGCCCGCCACGACGAAAATCCCGTGCTCACCAACGACACCGTTCCATGAACAGCCAGCGTTTCCGCGACAGCGCCCTGCTTGCCCCGTTCGTCCTTGTCCTGTCCGTCGGCCTGCTCTTTTTCCTCTCCTGGCTGCTGATCGACGACGAGCAGCTGCAGATGATGCTCGCGGCCGGCATCCTCGTGCTCCTGCTGCTCCTGCGCACCCTGCGGATGCAGCGGTGCCGGGTGCTGTTCATCTTTCTCGTCACCTACCTGTCGTTTTCCTACTTCGTGTGGCGCTGCACCCAGACGCTCAATTACCACGATCCGGTCAGCTTCGTTTTCGCTCTCCTGCTCTTCGTCGCCGAGCTGCATGGCTTCGTGCTCCTCGGGCTCTCCAATTTCACCAACATCAAGCCCCTTTTCCGCAAGAGCGCCCCGCTGCCCGCCGACGAAGCCGCGTGGCCGACCGTGGATGTATTCATCCCCACTTACAACGAGGACATCGCCATCGTCGAGACCACCGCGCTGGCCGCGCTCCAGATCGACTGGCCGAAGGACCGGCTGCGCATCTACGTGCTCGACGACGGCGGCACGGAGGCCCGCCTCCACCACGCCGATCCGGAAATCGCCGCCGTCGCCCGGCAACGCCGCGAGACGCTCGGCGCGCTCTGCCGTCACCACGGCATCACCTACCTCGCCCGCGAGAAAAACGTCCATGCCAAGGCGGGCAATCTCAACGCCGGCCTCCAGTGCAGCTCCGGCGCGCTCGTCCTCATCCTCGACGCCGACCACGTCCCCGCGAGCGACATCCTCAAACGCACCGTGGGCGCCTTCCTCACGGATCACCGCCTCTTTCTCGTCCAGACGCCGCACTTCTTCGGCAATCCCGATCCCGTCGAGAAAAACCTGCGGACGTTTTCCGTCATGCCCGGCGAAAACGAGATGTTCTACCACGGCGTGCAGCCCGGCCTCGACAACTGGAACGCCGCCTTTTTCTGCGGCTCCGCCGCCGTCCTCCGCCGCCGCGCGCTCGAGGAATGCGGCGGCTTCTCCGGCCAGTCCATCACCGAGGACGCCGAGACCGCGCTCACCCTGCACGCCGCCGGCTACCACTCCGCCTACATCGACCGGCCCATGGTCTGCGGGCTCGCCTGCGAATCCATCCCCGCCTTTCTCCAGCAGCGCTGCCGCTGGGGCATGGGCATGGTCCAGATTTTCCTGCTCAAGAATCCGCTCATCCAGCGCGGGCTCACGTTCCCGCAGCGCATGTGCTACCTGAGCAGCTGTTTTTACTGGCTGTTCCCCTTCAGCCGCGTGTTTTTCCTGCTCTCGCCGCTGCTGTTCCTCCTTTTCGGTCTCAAGATTTACGATACCACCGCCACGCAGTTTTTTATCTTCGCGCTGCCGCACCTGATCGGCGTGCAGTTGCTCCACAGCTACCTGTTCGGGCGTCTGCGGTGGAGTTTCATCGGCGATGTTTACGAGATCATCCAGTCGATCCCGCTGCTGCCCGCGCTCCTCGGCACCGTGCTCCGGCCGCGCGCGCCGATCTTCAAGGTCACCCGCAAGGGCGAACGCCTCGAGGCCGACCGCCTCTCGCCCTTCGCACGCCCCTACGTATTCCTCCTTCTCGTCAATCTCTCCGCCCTCGTCGCCGGCTGGTTCCGCGCGTCGGCGTCCGGCGCCTTCGCCTCGGCCGCGATCACGATGGGCTGGGCCGGGCTCAACAGCCTGTTCCTTCTCGCCTGCGTCGGCGTGATGCTCGAACGCCGCCAGCTCCGCGCCTTCCCGCGCCTGCCGGCGTTCGACCCCGTCACCTTCACGCACGGCGGCATCACCTGGAGCGGCCGGCTCTTCAATCTCTCCAACACCGGCGCCGGCTTCCGCATCCAGGCTGACTCCCCGCGCGGTCTCCCGCACTTCGATGGCGAGAGCATCCTCTCCGTCCGCGACCGCTCCGGCCAGCTTCTCCACCTGCACGGACGCGTCCGCAACGGGCGCCCCACCCGCGACGGTTTCGAGATCGGCTTCCATTTCGAACCGCACAACGACGCCGAAAAACTCGCCCGCATCCGCCTGGTCTATGGCGACAGCGAGCGCTGGACGTCCTTCCAGCATTCCCGCCATCGCGACAAGGGCATCCTCGCCGCGCTCTTCTTCGTGCTGCGCGTCGGCAGCCTTTCCGCGCTCGAGTACTTCGGGCACTGGATCCTCCGCCTGCTCGGCGGCTCCCGCCCCGGCCGCCCGCCCGTGCTCGACATCCGCTCCGCCACGCCCGGCACCACCCCGCCCCTGCCGTCCCCGCAGGGAGGCGCCGGCATTCTCCAGGCCGCCCAGCGCGTCTACCGCGTCGATCCCGCCACGCACCCTGACTCATGAAAATCGCCGCCCACGCCTTTGTCCTTCTTGCTGCGTTCCCGCTCGCGGCTCCGGCAGAAATCCTCCTGCCCCTGCTCGAGGACGTCCCGGCTCGCTCCGCCGCCACCCCCCTGCCCGTGGACGCTGCCGCCGCAAATGCACCGGTTCCCGCTCGCACGCTCGACGAAGTCCCCGCCTCCGGCTGGCAGCCCTGGCAACCCGTTGCCGCGCCCGCTCCGGTGGCGCCCGCTCCGGCTGTTCCCGTTGCGGACGCGCCCGTCATCACCGGGCTCCGGCCCGCGGCGCCTGCTCCCGTCACGCCACCCGCCACCGCGGCCGACTCCAGACCCCGGACCCTGAACACCTGGCAGGTCGCCCTCTCCGATCTCCTTCCCTCTGCCGCCTCCTCCCCTGCCGACCTCGTCCGCATCGATCTCACTCCGCTCAAGCCGGTCAGGAAACTCACGTTCCAGCTTTCCCCGCGCGACCTCCCGCAGACCGCCACGCTGACGCTCGCCTGGAACCACTCCCGCCTCCTCCAGCAGTCCGGCGCGCGCCTGGAAATCCGCCTCAACGGCATCCTCGTCGGCCAGCCTGCCTTCGCCGCCGCCGGGGAAGACGCGCCCGCGGCAATCACGTCCCGCCTGACGCTGCCCGGACGGCTGTTCCGCCCCGGCGCCAACACCCTGTTGTTCACCTTTGCCGGCCTTCCGGCCAAACTGCCGGCGACGTCCTCCGCCCAAGTATCCGCTCCCGGAATACAGATCGAGGCCGGCCGTTCCATTCTCGCCGTCACCGCCGCCGCTCCCGAGGCGCCCCGGATGCTCGACGAGTTGTCCGCCTGGCTTGCGCCGCGTCCGGGCGAGCCCTTCCCGCTCCACATCGCCATCCCGCAGTCGTCGCCGCTCGACGACGCGCTCCTCACCGCCGGCGCCATCGCCACCCAGGGCGTTGTCCTGCGCCTGCCGGGAAACGCCCGCTACCACCTCACCTTCAGCCCCCGCCTCCGCCGCGCCCAGGACAACCTCCTCATCGGCACCTTCGCCCAGATCCTGCCGTTTCTTCCTGAAGATGCCGCGCCCCTCCCGTACCAGGGCCCCGTGATCGCGCTCCACCACCTGCCGGGTGATCCCTCGGCCGCGCTCGTCGTCATCACCGGCCCCTCGGAGCAGGATGTCATTACCGCCGCCGCCGCCTTTGCCGCCGCCGGTTTTCCGCTTCCCTCCGCGCCGGCCACGCTCGCCACGCTGCCCGAAAACTATCCGGACCGTTCTCGCCCCGCCGCCGCGCCGATTCCCGACCTGACCGCCACCACCGCGCCCGCCGACACCGGCGGCGGGCGGGGCAGCCGTTTCCTGCGTTTTTTCCGTGACGTCGATTCACCTCCGGCCGGCCCGGTCGTCATGCCCCCGGTTTTTGTCCGTTTGCTCGACGGCGATCCGCGCACCGTCGTCTCGATGTGGGACATCATCAGCCAGGCCGCCCGACGCGAGCACCACGCGCTCATCCACCTCCAGGCCTCCTTCAATCCGCCCCCGGCCGATATCGCCGGTTCCGTTCTCCATATCGAGGTCGGGCTCCTCTCGCAATGGACACCCGCGCAGCGCGAACGCCATCCGCTGCGCCTCGCCGCCGATGGCGCCGTCGAATACACCGACCGCCTCCCTGCCGCCGCCACCACCGCGCCCGGACGCAAGCCTCCCCTCCTCTCCTGGCTCATCAAGCGCCAGCCTGAAGCCCCGCGCGCCCGCCCCACCCTCACCTGGCGCGTGCCGGCCGTCGATTTCACCGACGCCGCCCTCATGCTCGCGGATCCGGATCCGTCCCTGCCGCCCGCGATCATCCTCGCCGCCATCGATCCCGGCCGCCTCCAGATCGCTGTCGAGCACCTCCAGACCGCTCCTCTCGACTGGTTCGACTCGCCCGCGCGCCGCCTGCTCGTCTGGTCGCCCGCCACTCCCCTGCCCTGCCTCGCCTCCGCCTCGCCGGACGAATCCGCGACCGATGCCGCTGTCGCGCCGGCCGCTTCCTCTCCTCGCGGACCGGCCACCGACGCTGCCGCCAGCCCGATCCGCCCCACCGTCGTCATCGCCCTCGCCGTGCTCGTTTTTATCGGCGCCCTCGCCCTGATCACCAACCGCGTTCTTCGCCGCGCCCAGAAGAAGACCCGCGTCCGCACCCTCGCCACATGACACCCTCCGGCCTGCGTTCCCTCCTTCTGGTCATCGTCCTCGCCGCCGCGCCCTTCCCCCTCCGCTCCGCCACGACGACGCCGTTGCCGCCCGCCAGCCTTTCCACCGCCGCCCGCTACGAGGATTTCAAGGCGCGCTTCATCACCCCCCGCGGCCGTGTCGTCGATACCGGCAACGATTACATCAGCCACTCCGAGGGCCAGGGCTACGGCATGCTCTTCGCCACCGCCTTCAACGACCGCGCCACCTTCGAGCTGCTCTGGAAGTGGACGCGTGAACAACTCCAGATCCGCGACACCGACAAACTCCTCGCCTGGCGCTGGGTGCCCACGCCGTACGGCGGTTTCGTCGACGACAAGAACAACGCCACCGACGGCGACCTGCTCGTCGCCTGGGCGCTCCACTGCGCCGACCGTCGCTGGCAGGTGCCCGCCTTTCGGGCCGCCTCGCGCGCCCTCCTCGACGACATGGAACGCTACCTCGTCGCCTCGCAACCGCTCCCGCTGCCGGCCCGCTCCTCGCGCCTCGCCCTCCTGCCCGGCCGCGCCGGTTTCGTGTCCGCCGAAGGCATCACCCTCAACCTCTCCTATTACGTCTGGCCCGCGCTGGCCGACTTCGCCGCCGCCGACACCCGCCCCGCCGGCCAGAGCCCCTGGCGGCAACTGATCGAGGATGGCCTCACGCTCCTCTCGCTCAGCCGCTTCGGGCCCCGCTCCCTTCCCGCCAACTGGATACTCCTCGACACCGGCCCCGCGCCGCGGCCCGCCCCCGGCCACCCGGCTGCCTTCGGCTACGACGCCGTCCGCATCCCGCTCTACCTCGCCTGGTATCAGCCCCGCCATCCCGCGCTCGCTCCGGTTGTCGGCTACTGGTCCACGCCCGACTGGCGCCGCCATCCCGTCAACGAAATCGCCCTCGACCACGCCTCTCCCCCGCCTGGCGCCACGACCGGCGCGGCGCCCTCCGCACCCGACGCCCACCCGGCCAGCCCCGGGCTGATCGCCCTCGTCAACGCCACCGGCCGCCTGCGCCTCGGCCGCACCTGGGACCCCGTGACCCTGCCGGCAACGGCAGTGGAAGACGATTATTACTCCGCCTGCCTCGATCTCCTCTCCCGGCTCGCCCTCGCCGCCAACACCGCCCGCCGGCTCACCCCCGCCGAGCTTTACGACACGCCATGAGCAGCACCCGGCCCACACTCTCCGGCCTCCTTCTTCTCACCGGCGCGGCGCTTCCCGCCATGCTGCCGGCCGCCGCTCCCGCACCGGTTGCCCACACCGCCGCCTTCGACGACTCCGCCGCAGTCTTCACCGGCGACGTCCGCCAGGGAGCGACCGTCCTCGCCGCCGTCCGGCAGGCACGCCCGGCCGCCCGCCAGGCGGTCGCCGTCTTCGACGACCCCGAGCCGCCACCCGCGCCACCGTCTCCCGCCCCCGCTGTCCCTCCCTCTTCCGCGCCTGCCGTCCCCTCCGATGCCGCCGCTTCTCCGCAACCCTCCGTCGCCGAAATTCTCGACAACGGCACGAACGCCGACCTTGCCGCGCTCGGCAACGAAGCCCACGCCCGCCGCGACGCCGCCCTCGCCGAGGCGCTCGCCTGGGCCTGGTATCGACGCGCCGACTACGCCCCGGCGGGCCTCTGGTTCTCGCAGGCCGCCGCCTGGGGCGCCGGCGGTGACGATATCCCGTACGGCCGCGCCATCACCGCCCTCAGTGAAGACCGGCCCGATCTCGCCCGCCAGCACCTCGCCCCGCTCGTGCGCCGCGGCCTCGAAAAGGCCCTCGTCCTCAACGCCGACCTCAACGCCCGCCTCGCCTCCGAGGCTTACGAAGCCGGCCGCTACCCCGACACCATCGCGCTCCTCAACCAGGTTTACCGGCAGCGCTACCTCAACCGCCGCGAACAACTCCTGCTCGCCTGGTCGCACCTGCGCACCGGCGACGCCACGAAAAGCTCCTCCATTTTCGAGGGCCTCTATCGCGCCTACAAGGACGAAGCCAGCGCCGACGGTCTCGTCACCGCCACGCTCGCCCTTCCCGCCGCGCCCGGCGCCGAGCCTCCTCTCGCCCGCCTCCACCGCCTTGGCGCCGCCGTCGGCGGTCCGCTCAACGACAACCCCGCCGTAGCCGCCGCCGCGCCCGTGGCTTCGGGAGGACTCGCCGCCGCCACCCGCGCCGCCTGGCAGGGCCGGCACGTCACCGCACTCGCCGCTGTCGCCGAAGCCAGAGAGGCCGGCGATCCCGTCGCCCCGCAAACCGCCACACTCGCCAGCCAGCTCACCGGGCTCGCCGCCCCCGCCGTCACCCTCGCCGGCTCCTACACCACCAAATCCGGCACCGAAGGCCTCGGCCAGCTCAACACCAGCACCTTTCCCGTCGTCAACGCCCGCGCCGTCATCGGCGGCCGCCACGAAGTCGCGCTTCAGGCCAGCCTCGTCCGGCTCAAGTCCGGCACGCCCGTCGGCAGCGAATACGACCCCGTCGGCACCCCGCCCGTCATCCCTCCGCGCGACTACTCCGACCCGGTCATCCCCGAGTATCCGGATTTCAACCATTCCCCGACCACCCACGTCTACGACTCCGACGTCACCGTCTCCTGGCGCTACCACGGTGACGAGTACTCCCCGTGGATCGCCGCCGGCGCCGCCCCCGAAGGCATCCGCAACCGCAACTTCAACGGGCAGGCCGGCCTCACCCGTGTCACGGACGAAGGTACCACGCTCGAAGCCGCCGGTTTTTACCTCCCCGTCCGGGAATCCCTCCTCTCGTACACCGGCATCCGCGACCCCTGGACGGGCGCCTCGTGGGGCCAGGTCATGAACACCGGCGTCCGCCTCCTCGCCGCCCGTCCGCTCGAAAACGACTGGTCCCTGCGCGCCGAAGGCCAGGCCTCCCGCCTCACCGGCGACCACGTGCAGACCAACTACGGCCTCGGCCTCAACCTCGGCCTGCGCAAGGACATCCCCTCCGGCCTGCTGCCCTTTGGCGATCTCGCTTATCTCGCCATCGGTCCGGATGTCAGTTTTCTCCACTACGAGAAAAACCTCAGCAAGTTCACCTGGGGCCACGGCGGCTACTTCAGCCCCGAATACCTCCTCCAGGCCGACATCGGCGCCAATCTCCTCACCAGGGAAGGCGGCTCCTGGCTGGCCAAGCTCGACGCCGTCCTCGGCTACCAGACCAACGAGCAGGCCGATGCCCCGTACTATCCGCTCGGCTCCTCCGGCTCCGGAAACCCGCGCTATCCGGGCACCAGCACCTCCGGCCTCGTCTTTTCCTTCCGCGCCCAGGCCGCCCTCCTGCTCTCGCCGCGCTGGACGATCGGCGGCTTCATCGACGCCAACAAGACGGCCGACTACAATGCCTACGGCATCGGCATGCAGCTCACGTATTTCTTCGCCAACCGCCTCGGTCTCTACCGGGAAGACCTTCAGTTCCCCGCCTGGTGAAAACCTCCCGCAAAAAAGAAGAGGACACTCCGCTCCTCACCCTGCTCGCCGGCATGGTGCGCAAGGCCCTGCATGACCGGCTCACCGATCTGCCCAACCGGTTTTTCTTCGACCAGGAAATCAGCCAGAACCTCAAGGACGCCCGCAAGGCCGGCACCCGGATCGCCATCGTCCTGATCGATCTCGACAACTTCAAGGAACTCAACGACGCCTACGGCCACAAGACCGGCGACCTCCTGCTTCGCCAGCTTGTCGACCGGCTGCGCCCCCTCATCCCCGCGCCCGAGTACCTCGTCCGCTGGGGAGGCGACGAATTCCTCTGGGTCATTCCCGGCCTGAAATCCGAAAAGGCACTCGTCGCCCGGTTCGCCGACATCCTGCAAGCCGTCCATGCCGTCGGCCGGGAAAATCCGCGGGCCATGGAGCTCACCGCGAGCATCGGCCACGCCATCTATCCGGATCACAGCCGCTCGCTCGACCGCCTGCTGCAGCTCGCCGACTACGCGATGTACCAGGTGAAGAATTCCGGAAAAAACAACTACTTCACCGGGCCGCACCATGCCCCCGGCGCCTCGCCCGCCGGCACACGGCGCATCCTGCAAAACCGCGCCATCCCCTCCGTCCTCTTCAACCGCCTCAACGCCTCGCTCAAGACCGAGAACATCACGATCGTGTATCAACCCGTCCGTGACATGGTGGCCGGCTCCGTCCACTCGCTCGAATGCCTCCTGCGCTGGCACGACGAAAAGCTCGGCGAAGTCCTCCCCTCGGAATTCATCCCCTATGCCGAACGCAACGGGCTCATCATTCCCATCGGCTACACGCTCATGGAACAGGCGATCGCCCGGCTGCGCGAATGGAAACGCCACCAGCCCGACCTCCGCCTCTCCATCAACCTCTCGCTCCCCCAGCTCCTCGATCACCAGCTCTACCCGACGCTCTCCCGCCTGTGCGCCGCCCACGGCATCGCGCACGACGACATCATCTTCGAGATCACCGAACGCCAGTCCTTCCTCGAACGCCCCGTCTGCCAGGAGAAACTGAAATTTCTCCGGCGTCGCAACTTTCACCTCGCGCTCGACGACTTCGGCGTCGGCTGGTCCAACTTCGAGTCGCTCTACAAGCTCCCCTTCCAGTCCATCAAGATCGACAAGGCCATCGTCCAGAACGCGCACGTCCCGAAAGGCAACCGCGTCATGAAAGCCATCGTGCAACTCTGCCACGGCCTCGGCATGGAAGCCGTGGCCGAAGGCATCGAGACGGAAATAACCGCCCAGGCCGTCCGCGATCTTGACGTCACCCTCTGTCAGGGATTTCTTTACAGCCCGCCGGTCAACGACACCGCAATCCCCTCGCTCCTCCGGAGCCGGCCTCCGCCCTCGCCGGCGGCACGGCCCCGGAAAACGTCCCGACTCGCCTCCGGCATCGATTGGCAACGTTGGTGATCCCTCTCTCCCTTTCCCGGTCGTCTGATCAAATGGTAGAACAAAACCGTAACTGCGGGTCTCTGGCCCGAGCCGGTGTCAGACGGCCGGGATCCATTTTCCGAAAACCTGTTGTTCATTTTCCCGATCCTTTCCCGGTCGCCTGACACGTGGTAGACCGTCCGCGGGTTTCATAGCTGACCCGGGACGGCGTCAGGTGACCGGGATCCATCTGGCGAGGCTATCGCCACCATCCGGCATTTTCATCCGATTCACAGTTTTCACGCCGGCTAATTCCCTCCATCAATCATGCTGCAGACTAACGACATCGACGCAGCCGCCGGTTGACGTCGTTCCCGCGCGGTGCTGCTCTGCCGTCCTTCTCCGGCCTGCCGGGTTGCCCTCTGCCACACCTCGTCCCTTCACCGGGCCGGACGTATCCGGACAACACGCACGCTCCTGCCGGAGGCGCCTCTTCAACTCAACGACCCTGGAAACCCTCCCATGGAAATCCTCACCTACCTCACCGGTGTACTGCTGCTGGTCACACCCACTTCGTTTCTGCTGCGCGGCCACTACAAGGTGGTGCCGTTCCGCCGTGTGATCGAGCGTCCCTCGTTGCGCGCGCGAGCCTGCGATCCGGTCCTCGCGCTCAATCTGGCCAGAAGCTGGCTGGGCACGGAACTGCTCGGCATGTCATGGGACATGATCCGGCTGCCGTTTGCGATTCCGGCGCTCGTCCTCGGCCTGGGTCTCGTCCTCCAGCAGTGTTTTTACCGGGACGCCGGGATCGCTCTTCCCGCGCCGGTGGCCTGGGTGGCGGGAGTCGCGCTGGGGATCCTGCCGCTGTGCAGTGCGGCCGGTGCGCTTGTCATCGGCTTCGCGGCGGCGATCGCCTTCCGCAGCATCGCCGTCTTCCACATCGCCGGCGGCATCTGCCTCCTCGCCGGAGGGCTCTTGATGAATGCGCCGCTCCGGCCCGTGTGCCTGGCGACGATCGTGTTTGTGGCTCCTGTCCTGCTCTCGGCACTACGCCAGCGGACGCTCGGCCTGCGGGTCGTGGTTCGGCCGATGCCGCATGCCCGGGTCACGTCGCACATGCGCGACGTGCCCTTCCGCCACGGCTGAAACCGGTCGACCGGTGGTGACGGAGCGGCGGCATTCCTGCCGCTGCGACGAGGCGCGTCAGCGCCTCGCCCCGTGCCTCACCGTCCGAATCGACGACGCGTTGCGTCGTCAGCAGCGGCACGTACCGAGGCCGAAGGCCGACAGCTTGCCATGCCGCCGCTCCGCCAAAACAGTTACGCGTGCTACATCAGGGCGCCGCGGGCTCGGCAGGCTCGACGACGCGGAGCGCGACCTCGGCGATATCGAGCCGGCCGGACGTCACGCTGAACAGCGCAGGCATGATCTGGATCGCCTTTGCGCCCTCGGGAACATTGAACCGGACCTTGCGCTCGGCCCAGCCGTCCGTGTCCTTGCTGGCGAGAACGAGGGGTTTCGCCCCCTTGATTTTCGAGCCGCCGGGACCGGTCAGAAAATCGCACATGATGCGGGCGTCGAACCACGATTTCGTGCCCTTCACCAGGCCGGTCGCCCGGACGCGGCAACTCAGTTCGACGGCCTTTACGTCGGGCTTCAGGAACGCGAGGTGGTAGATGAGGATCATCTTGTCGGGCTCCGTGGCTTCGAGGCGCACGAAACGTTTGCCGTCCTCGGACGTTTCCCACGACGAGGCGCCGGCCTTGGGTTTGCCCCATTTGTCGGGCCAGCCCGCGTCCTTGCTGTCAGTCGAGAAATCGCCGTTGACGATCAGGTTCGTGCCGACGGCGGATTGCGCCTGCAGGGCGGTGCCTCCGGCGATGAACAGGCTCGCGATGAGGACGAAGAGCGATGCGGTTGCGGATGTTTTTTTCATGAGGTTTTGATGTCGGGTGGTGGGTGCTGTCGCAGCGGAACGGTAAAACCCGTCCGGAAGAAGGACCGGCGATCCTGCAAGGCAGGTCAGGCCGTCGGGGAAGAGGGCGGAACGATTCCCGAAGGGAGCGCCGGGGCCTCGGCGGCGGTAGCCGGCATGATGATATTCAGCATCGGGAGCCGGCTGCGGAAATCGTCGTCGATCTTTCCGCGGCCGCCGCACGTGCTCCGGACGATCAGGCGCGGGATCTGGCCACCGGGCGACTGCGCCACCTCTCCCCGGGCGAGCGCCAGGGCGTTGCGCAGCAGCCAGGTGCTGATGTCGTCAAAATTCTGCGGAATCGTGCTCAGCGGCGGGTCGCTGAACACGCTGGCTTCGGTGTCGTTGAAGCCGATGATGCGATAGTCGCGCGGGGCGCCCAGGCCGAGCTTGTGCATCGCCGTCATGAAGCGCAGGGCGTGCTCGTCGTCATAGCTGATGATGGCGAGGTTGCCGTCGCGGCAATGCTCCCGCCATCTGGCGGCGATCTGGTCCATCGGGCGCGTGCCGGGTTGCACAAGTCCGCAGAGCCCGGGAAGACCTTCACGCGAGGCGCGGCAGGCGTAGGCCGTGAGCGATTTTTGCAGGATCACGTCCGCGGGCGCATCGGGACCGAGAAAGGCGATGTGCCGGGCGCCGAGTTCCAGAAAATAGGAAGAAAGCGCCTCGACGGCGCGTTGCGAACCGCCGCCAAAGCGCAGCGGGTTGACGAAGCTGTTGCGCTCCAGGCCGGGAATGACCATCGGCAGGCTCACCTGCAGCGGACTGCGGGAAACAAAGTCCCGCACCTCGTCCACCTTCTCGAAGGGAAACCAGGGCAGGGCGAGCGCCGCGCAGCCTTCCTGGCGGAGCTGTTCGGCCTGGCCGAGCGCGTCGTCGGAAAAATCCCGCACCCAGCGCGAGGAGATCTCGATGCCTTCTTCCAGGCCGGCGTGGGCGATTTCCTGCAACAGCCTGCTGGCATACGTATTGCCCGAAGGCACGACCAGAAGCCCCACACGGCGGGCCGGTGGCGTCGCCGGAGCGGTGTGCCCTGCCGCCGTGGTGACGCCGCCGGCCGGCGTGCCGTTGGCGCCGCCGACGTTGCGATTGCCACGATGGTCTGCGGGTTCCGGTGTGGACGGATCCCCGACAAACGTTCCGCTGCCTACGCGGCGAACGATGCGGCCTTCCTCCACCAGTTGCTTGAGGGCCTTGCGGACCGTCAGAAAATTGCAGTCGTAGAGCTTGGCCATGCTGCGTTCCGACGGGAGCCGGGCTCCGACAGGCAGGGTTTTGGCCAACTGCCGGATTTCACGCTCCACCTGCCGGTACTTCAGCGGAGCGACCACCAGATCGGAAGGCTCGGGAATGTGGGCAGGAGCATTGGGTGAGACAGACATGGAGACAGGGTTTTCGAGGGATTTCGTCAATTCGTATAGCAATGCATAGCAATTCCGTCGTAAAAATCGAACCTTTTTTATGCAAATCGCATCGATTTTATTTTAATAAATTTTAAATCAATAGCTTATAATATAAAATGTTTTTCGACACCCATAACAGCAATAATTTCGCGATACCAAAATCAGCGGATTATTGAAAATTCCTTAACTATATTTATGATAACATATTGATTTAATTTTTCCCGTAAAAAACAATATCGGACTGCTTCAGCCCCCAGACAAAGCGCTTGACTATTACTAGACCCACTCTCAGGCTATTCGTAAACCCATCGCTTCTCCATGTTCGCCACGCTCCTATCCCGTTCTTCGTTCACCCTTTCCGGCGCATCGGGCCGCTCGCGCGCCTTTACCCTGGTCGAGTTGCTGACCGTCATTGCCATCATCGGCATCCTCGCGGCGATCATCATACCGGTTGTCGGGAAAGTGCGGCAAACGGCGCAGGCTGCGGTTTGCGCCTCCAACTTCCGGCAAATCGGCATCGGCATGGTGCTCTACGCACAGGACAACAAGGACAACCTGCCCGTGCACAGCGATGCCGGCACGCTCACCATCGGACAAAGCCCCTCCTATGGCACGGAAGGTAACAGCAAAAAGCGGCTCCCCCTGCTGCTCGCCCCCTACCTGAACACGCCGACCGCTACCCGGAATTCGGACAGCGACGCGACCAAGATGCACTGGTCGCCCCTGTTCGCCTGCCCCGCCTGGATGACCGCCCGCAACCCATCCACGACTGCGGTTATCCCCAGCGTGAGTCTCACCAAGAGGGCTACCCTCACATCAGGCGAATCCGTGACGGAAGGCGGTTTGTATAAGTACGGTGTCAAATTTTCGGACATTCTCCAGCCCGCGCAAACGTGGTTTTTCATCGACGCGGACGCGGTCACGTTTGGCAGCGGCAATGATGTCCCCCGCAGCCCCGTTCACGGCAACAATCGCAACGTCCTCTATTTCGACGGTCACGTCGGCAAAATCAGCACCAAATACACCCGCACCCAACTCGATAACCTGAATAAAAAACTATAGCCCGTCCCGTCCTCCCGTAACCGCATCCACCGCCACCCGATACTCCTGTCATATTTATGAAACGTAAAATCCTCCTCCCCGCCTGCGTCTCCGTTCTCCTTGTTCTGACGCCCGCTATTGCCAGCGCTCAGGCCGTCCTGCAGCTCGATTTCGGCCCGACCGTGGCCACCGGCGACGCCGCCCTGACCAACAGCCCTTGGCACACGGTCAGCAATTCAACGTCCGACAAGACCTGGAATACGGTCGGATGGACCGACATCGCGGCGGGCGGCCTCAAGTGGTCCGATGGAACAACCGCCGCCCGCATCTCCCTCTCCTTGGGAGGGAATACCGCCAGTACGAAAAATATCTATCTGTCGGGGAACAGCAACTACCCGGGCGAGGCTTCACGCTTGAGCGGCGCACTCGGAACCGCAACCGCCTCTGGAGTCTATAGCGGAACCTCCGTCGCCACCGACGGCATTTACGTTGGCTCAAGTTCCGGCACGAGGTCCGTGGGTTTCCAACTGGCCGGCCTCGCCGCCGGCACCTACGACATCTACATCACAGCCCGCAATACCAACCTGAGCGGCTCGCAGACGCAGAACCTTTACGTGGGCACCTCCTCCGTCGCCTCCGATAATTTCAATTTCACCAACTACGCGACCGAATCCCTGACTTTCTCCAGTAACACCGTTTCCACTACCGCCTGGGTCGAGGCAGGAAAGGGCGAAGCAGCAAACTACGTCAAATTCACTGTCACCCTTTCTTCCGGTGACATCCTCAACATCGCCAGCCAATCTTCCGTCCGCGGCTTCCTCAACTCCGTGCAGATCGTCGCCGTCCCCGAACCCGCGACCGTCGCCCTCCTCGCCGGTCTCGGCGTCCTGACCACGGTCATCGTCTTCCGCCGCCGCTCCTGACGCACCGCGCGGGCAACCGCATTTCGGTCGCCTTGCTTCCGATCTTCCTCGTTCCCGCCACGGGACTCTCCCGTGGCGCAGTGTCCCGCGGCTCCGCCTTCCGCCCTTCCCGGGCTCGCCCCTTTTCCGCACGTAATATTTTCCAATGACAACATCCCCTCGCCATTCGCTCTCCATCCCCGCGCCGGTTCCGGTTTTTGTCGCGGCCGCCGTCGCGCTGCTGCTTGCCCTTGCCATCCCGCCCACCGCCCACGCGGCCGATCCCGTCATCACCAACGGTGATTTCTCAAAACCGGACGCCGCCGGCGACTGGCCCGCGGGCTGGGGCAAACCCAAATCCGGCGCGTCCTCCTGGGAAACGGACCCCGACACCGGCAAGCGCTTCGTCCGCATGGCCTCCACCACGCCCGGCGAGATGGTCATGATGTACAGCCGCCACAAAATCCCGCCCGGCACCAAGGCCCTCGAACTCAGCTTCGACTGGCGCGTCACCGGCCTCAAGAAAGGCGACGCCCCCTGGTTCGACGCCCGCCTCATCTACGAATTTCTCGACGCCGGCTTCAACAAGGTCCAGGGCAAGCCCGGCCCCTCCTACCGCGGCAGCGACACCCAGGGCTGGGAAACGCGCACCACCCGGTTTCTCGTTCCCGAAAACGCCGCCGTCCTCGTCATCATGCCCGCCCTCTTCAATGTGAAGTCCGGCACCATGGACATCACCGGCATCGAGGCTCGCCCCACCGGCACCGCCGAACTCGATGCCGCCGCCGCCCAACGCGCCGCCGAAGCCAAAGCCCGCTACGTCCCGCCCGAAGAACCCAAACCCGCCAACTGGCCCAAGGAACTCCGCGTCGAAGGCACAAAAATCGTCGACGCCGACGGCCGGGAAATCTGGCTCCAGGGCCTCAGCACCAGCGGACTCGAAACCATTCCCCAGGACATGCAGCCCCTCAAATCCGTCGTTGTCGGCATCGAGGAGTGGAAAGCCAACGTCATCCGGATGCCCGTCAACGAATCGCACTGGTTTGGCCGCAACGCCTTCCAGAAAGGGGACAGCAAGGAGTTTCGCGAAAAGATCGACCAGCTCGTCACCCTCGCCGCCAACCGCGGCGCATACCTCATCATCGACCTGCACCGTTTCCGCGCCCCTCGCGCCGAGCACGTCGAGTTCTGGACCGATGTCGCCACCCGCTACAAAAACCACCCCGCCGTCATCTTCGAACTTTTCAACGAACCGCACGGCATCTCCTGGGAAATCTGGCGCAACGGCGGCTTCATCGGCGAAAAACAAAAGCCCGGCGATGAGGACGCCTTCCTCGACAAGGACGAACTCAAGAAGACCAACCAGGGTTTCGAGTCCGTCGGCATGCAGGCCCTCGTGAAAGCCGTGCGCGACACCGGGGCCAGAAATCTCATCCTCGCCGGCGGCCTCGCCTGGTCCTACGACCTCACCGGCATCACCGACGGCTACGCCCTCGACGACCTCGGCGGCAATGGCATCGTCTACGGCTGGCACGTCTACAACTGGCACAAGGGCTGGGAGAAAAACATGATGGCCGCCGCAAAAAAGTACCCGATCCTGGTCGGGGAATTCGGGGCCGATATCAAGAAGATGAACTTCATCCCGCTCGAGGCGCAGGAAGATCCTTACACCTGGGTGCCCGACATGTTCGGCTTCCTTCAAAAGCACCGGCTCCACTACACCGCCTGGTGTTTCCATCCCCGCGCCACACCGGTCCTCATCTCCGACTGGCTCTACACGCCCACCCCTTTCTACGGGGTCTTCGCCAAACGCGCCCTCGCCGGAGAAAAATTCGAACTGAAAAAGACTCGCTGACCTGATTGCGCCCGGGCCCGGTCCGGGCGCCAGCATTGCGGCCACTCCCTGATGGTTCCTGTTTCCGTTTTACGAATACGTGATACCCGTTCCTCAAGACTTTCCGATTTTTACACAAAGGTCACAGAGCGGCGCAGCCGCAACCGAAGGCGGGCGAGGGGGGGGAGGGAACTGCGGGCAAGGAAACAAGGTACGGGGAGGGCGTAACCTCTCTCTCTTTCTCTCTGCGCCCACTCCCAATCTCTGCGGTGTAAAAATTTGCACCACAGAGATTGGGAGTGGGCGCAGAGGGCAAGCCAGCGTCCCCGGAATGCTCAACTTCTCCCGGATTCAGAATCCTCGCCCACTGCAACGAATCCCCGGGATCGCAGTGCAAAGTTCACAATGAATTGTCTGTTAATTTTTTCGCGCCCTTCGCGATCTTTGTGTAAAATCCGGAACATCCAGGGCACCGGTGTGAGAACTGCCGCATCGCCTTCCCCGCCAGGCCTGCTGCTGTTACTGCTCGCCATCGGGCTGCTCGCTGCGTCGCCCGGCATCTGCACGCCGGTCGCATGGACCTGGACGGCCGAAGAAGCCAGCCTCATCGGCCAGACGCGCCTCGCCCGCGAATTCCCCGATGGCACCGGGCGCAGCGTAGTGACCGGCTTCGTACAGCCGGGAGACGCGCTCGACTTCTCCGTGCGCGTCCCCGCCGCCGGCCATTACCTGCTCGAACTCACGTATGCCTGCGATGCCGACAAGCGCATCCCCGTTTTCGTCGACGGCAACCTGCAAGGCAGCCGCCTCTTCCCGCAGACCGACGGCTTCGGGACGCATCCCTTCGGCCGCGTGATCCTTCCGGCCGGCGCCAGCACACTCCGCATCGGGACCGACTGGGGGTATGCCGACATCGCCTCCATCCGGCTCTCTCCCGCCACACCTCCCGCTGCGTTTCAACTCGCCGGCATGCCAGTCAACCCGCGCGCCTCGCCCGAGGCCCGCGCGCTCCACGCACTGCTCGTCCGGGAATTCGGCCGGCGCACCTTTGCCGGCCAGCATGATTCCGGCCCGCAAGACATGGCCCGGATCGGACACATCGCCCGCCTCACCCGAAACGCCGCGCCGGCGATTCTCGGCCTCGACCTGCTCTACTACTCCGGCGCATGGAACCACCCGGAAGGAGACGGCGCCGTTGAAAAAGCCCTCCAGTGGAGCCGGGACCGGGGAGGCATCGTCACCCTTTCCTGGCACTGGCTTTCCCCGTTCGGCGCCGCCGAACCGGTATGGAGCAGTTTCTCCACCGGCAAGACCACCTTCGATGTCGGCCGCCTGGCCGACGAAACATCCGCCGAGTATTTCGCCGCGATCCGGGATATCGACCGGATCGCGGAAAAGCTCAAGGTCCTGCGCGACGCCCGCGTGCCCGTCCTCTGGCGTCCCCTCCACGAAGCCGAGGGCGGCTGGTTCTGGTGGGGAGCCCGCGGCCCCGAAGCGGCGAAACGGCTCTACCGCCTCATGTATGACCGCTTCACCCGGCTGCACGACCTCGACAACCTGCTCTGGGTCTGGACCTCGACGGACGATCCCGGCGCCCCCGACTGGTATCCGGGAGACGATGTCGTCGATATCATCGCCACCGATCTTTATGCGCCGGCCGGCACACGGGGAGATTTTTTCACGGTGTTCGACCGGCTCCGGGAACTTTATGGAGGCCGCAAGCCTCTCGCCCTCGGAGAATGCGGCCCGCTGCCGATCGTCGGCACGCAGGCCCCGTGGCTGTGGTTTCTCGTCTGGGACGACTACATCACCCGCACCGATGCCAACCCCGCCGCCACCGTCGCCCGGACCTGGGCGCTGCCCCGGGTCATCACCCTCGAACGCCTCGGGGCGTTGCCCGATCGCCCGTCAATCGCCGGTGAAAAACACTGAACCGGGCCAGACAGGTGGTTGCCGGCTTTCCTTTCAGAACCGCAGCGTCACCTGCATGCCGTACATCCGGGGAGGAGCGGCGACGAAGGTCGGGAGGCCGTAGATGGCGCCGAGGTTGCCCGCGTCCACGAGGTAGTTTTTGTCGAACAGATTGTCCACGTAGAGCAACACCTCCCAGCGCCGCTGCGGCGAACGCCAGCCGGCGCGCACGTTCACCAGGCCAAAGCCTCCCTGGTGCAGGCTGTAGTCGAAAAGCGAGTTGTCGTCGTTGAAGTAGTACCCTGCCCGATACTGCCAGACCGGCGACACAAAAAACAGGCCGTAACCATCGACCGGCAGCACGCCGGTCGCACCGAGGGAAAAGGCGTACTTCGGCGTGAGCCGGGTCGAGAAGCCGGCATACGCCTGCGGCTCGCCGCCTTCGCCGGTCTTGTCGAAGGTCGTGTCGTTGAAGCTGGCCACGGCAAACAGGCTGATCCGGTCGGTGAGCGAGCCTTGCACCGAAAATTCGGCTCCCTTCCCGGTGGCGCTGCCCGCATCCTGCACCGTCAGGCGCAAGCCGCTCGCGCTGTCGATCGCCACGCTCTGGAAATGGCTGTAGTTGTAATAAAAGACCGAGGCGCTCCACTGTACGCGCTCGCGCCACAGGCTGCCGCGCAGGCCGATTTCGTAGCTCCACACCTCTTCCTCGGCAAACGGCGTGGTCGCGTCGGCATCGATCATGAAACCCGGCGGACGGCGGCCGCGGGAGACGCTCGCCCACGTGTGCACCGGCCGGGCGATCTCGTAGTCGACCGCCACGCGGCCCGCCCACGACCAGACACGGTCGCCCGCCTCGATCCGTCCGTCGGTCGGCGCGAAGATCGTGTTGGGCGACGTGCCGAGCGGGATGCCGATCAGGGACGGCGCCGGCGCGTCGACGACCTCGTAACCGGAAGCGATGTCCTCCCATGTGCCGCGCACGCCGGCGGTGAACGAGAGGCGATCCGTGGCGCGCCACGTGCCGTCGAGCACGAGATCGAGCGCGTGGGTGCGGCCGGTGACAATGTACGATTCGGGGTTGTCCGGGTTGAGCGGCGCGTTGGCGAGCAGCGCGAGCGCCTGCAACGAGGGCGGCAGCGCGGGGTTGTTGAAAAGCGCCAGCGAGGCCGGCAGCCGGTCCACGGGCACGGTCGGGTCCATCGTCGGGATGGCGGCGTTGACCAGCGCGGCGGGCACGCCCGCGGCGACGAGCGTATCCCGGAACCGGCCCGAGAGGAACGGCCAGGCGGCGCGCTCGTCGGTGTGGAGCGTCATGCGCTGCTTGTTGTTTTCGTAAAAATAACCGACGCCGGCAAAGCCGGCGAACTTGCCGCCCGCGTCGTAGTTGACACGGAATTCCTGGCTGAACTGGCGCCCGTCGGCGCGATCGGTCAGTTCGATGAGGTTGATCCGCGAACCGTCGGCGTCGTAGTCATCCCTGGAATCGTACTCGCGCCAGCCGGTCGTGGAGGTGAGCGTCCAGTCGGGGTTGATCCGGTGCGTCACGATGCCGGTGACGCCCTGCACGGTGCGGTCCACGGTGAGGTCGCGCCCGCGATTGAGCTCGGCAAAGGTGAACGGGCTGGTGTCGCCGCCGGTCGGCGGGATGAGGTTGCTCTTGAAGCCGGTGGCCGACGGGGTGTCGTGCTGCCAGTTGCCGATCAGGTCGATAGTGGTGCGCCCGTCCGCGCCGCCGGGCTGCCAGCGGAGCGAGCCGCGCAGGGCGAGCGTCTGTTGCCCGTTGAGATCGGAGCCGTCGGCCACGTTGTCGGTGTAGCCGTCGCGCTCCGTGTAGCTGAAAGCGAAGCGGGCAAAGAGCTCGCCGGGCACCAGAGGCGTGTTGAAGACGCCGCGCGTGGTCAGCGCGTTGTAATTGCCGAAGCCGGCGGTGAGGCTGCCTTCGGTGGCGTCGACGGGCTTGTTCTGCGTATAGGAAAGCACGCCCGCCTCGGCGCCGCGGGCAAACAGGGTGGGTTGCGGACCGGGCAGCAGTTCCACGCTCTCCATGTCGAAGAGGGCGATGTTGCTGGTGCGCTGGCGGCCGATGTAGACGCCGTCCTGGAAAACGCCCACGCGGCTGTCGCCGCGACCGTCGCCGCTGTCGCTCGTGATGCCGCGGATGTTGATCACGGTGTTGGACGGCGATTTTTGCGCCGTGAACAGCCCCGGCATGTACGGGGCCAGTCCGGCGACGTCGTCGATGCCCTGGTCTTCGAGAAAGGAACCCGACCACGCCGTGACCGCCACCGGCGCATTTTCGCCCGCATGCGTCGCCGCGATCTCGAGCGGGGGCAATGTCAGGGCCTCGGTGTCGTCTCCTCTGGCCGGCAAGGGCGCAAGGGCGAGCACCAGACCGAGACCGACAAGAGGTGTGGTAGGTGTCATGAAGCCGGCAATGTGAAGGTCTTGTTAAGGAGAATGCAAGTCGACCTGTACAAGGTGCATCCGGCTTGCAGAAAAACCCGGGAGAGGGGTACGCGAAAAGGGAAAGCCGGCAGACTGGCAGAATGGCCACAAAAAACACGAAAAAACACACCGCGGACGAAATCCTCCCGCGCGCTTATAAGCGCGCGGG
Organism: Opitutaceae bacterium TAV5; assembly: GCA_000242935.3. NCBI lineage: Bacteria > Pseudomonadati > Verrucomicrobiota > Opitutia > Opitutales > Opitutaceae > Opitutaceae bacterium TAV5. The sequence continues at coordinate 4,914,725 of CP007053.1, read as the reverse complement.
AGACTCTCGCCGGACAGAATGATTTTTCGTGTTTTTTGTGGCCATTCTCCCCGGATCAGGAGCGGTCCTGCCTCCCCGGCCGTGTTCTGTGCGCCTCCCGGATATCCGCGAGCAGCAGCGCGCCGGCGGCCAGAATCACCACAAAGTTGCGAAACACCACATCCTGCAACGACAACGGGAAAACCCGGCCGAAGCAACCGGCGGGGATAGCGAGCCCCTGCCACCACGCCGAGGCGACGACCGCCGTGAACACCTCCAGCATCGCCAGGGCGACCACGCCCGCCGGCAGCCGCAGCCGCGGCACCCACCAGGCGATCGCCAGCGTGACCTCCAGCCACGGCAGCAGGGCGGCCAGCGCGAGCGGGGCGCCCGCCGGCAGCAGGCGGTAGTTCTCGATGTCGGCGGCAAACGCACCGACGTCCGCCAGCTTGAGCACGCCCGCCGCGGCCAGCAGCAGTGTCAGGAAAAGGCGCAGGCAGAAAACCGGTCCCGGTCCGGCGAGCCTCCGCAATTTTTTCCCGTTCGTATTCATTTTTCAGTTACGGATGGCAGGCGGACGGCAACGGTGGTGCCGACGCCCGGCGTGCTCTCGATGCGGATGTCTCCGCCGGCGACGCGGGCCAGGTCGCTGCAAAGCGTGAGCCCGATGCCCGCGCCCCGTTCCGCGTTCGTGCCGGGCATGCTCTTGACCGCCGCCTTGAGCAGCAGCGCGAGGCGCTCCGGCGCGATGCCCACGCCGGTGTCGCGCACGCGGATCTCGATCATCCCGTCTCCGCGCAGGCTGTGGCCGGCGGTCACGATGACCGTGCCGCCCGGCGGCGTGAACTTGATCGCGTTGACCAGCAGGTTGCGGAGGATGGCCTGCAGATGCTGCGGATGCGCCTGCACGACGAGCCCGGCGGGCACGCCGTTGACGATCGACAGCCCCTTCGCCCCGCCCGCCCATTCGAGCAGCCGCGACACGTCCGCCATCGCCTCGCGCACATCGACGCGCTGCCCGCCCGCGGCGTCGCCCTCCATGCGCGAGGTGCTCCAGAGGAGCAGGTTGTTGAGCAGCTCGGTCTGCAACAGGCAGGCGCGCGCGATCTCGTTGGCCATGCCCGCGAGTTCCTCGCGTGAGAAACTCTCCGCATTGTCGGCAAGGATGCGCGTGAGCGATTGCAGCGAACTGGCCGGCCCGCGCAGATCGTGGCCGATCACCGCCAGGATCCGGTTGCGTTCGCCCACCATGTTCGCGAGGTTTCCGCTCAGTTGCTGCAACTCGCGCGTGCGCTCCTCGACCTCCTTTTCCAGGCTCGCCGTGTAGCTGGATTGCATCCGCAGATTCTCGTCGAGCAGAGCCCGCTGCCGGAAAGCCGTCGCCAGCGTAAGCAGCACCAGGTGGAGCGCGGTGCCCAGCAGCAGGAGCATCCGGGTCTCGTCGTATCCGGTGGCGTCGCCGGTGGCCAGAAACATCCAGACCACCGACACCATTCCGTAAGGGGCGAACGCCAGCAGAAGATACCGGGCCTGCAGACAGCCTGCCCGCCAGCGAAGCACGCCCGTCCACAAAACCGTGCCGAGGAAAAACACGACCAGCACCGTATATACCTGCAGGTAGGCCAGTGAGACCGACGGCCAGAAACTGGCTACGACCGTGAGCAGCCACCACAAGGCCACCGCCTGCAAACGCCGGAGCCGGCGATCGAGCCGGCGATCTTTTCCCGGCGTCTCCAGAAAATAGCGGGCGAAGAGACACAGGCGGTGCATGATCAGGCAGCCCATGATCGACATCACCGTCTCGGGAGGCACCGACGGCACCGGCCACTCGTAAAGCAATGATCCGAGCGTGCTGCTCAACCACGTCAGCAGACCGGTCAACCCGACAAAGATCGCATAATGAAACTGGTTGTCCTGGCGCAGCATGGCGTAGAAAAAAACCGCCACGGCCAGCATCCCGCCCCAGAGCGAGAACCAGGCGATATACTGGCCATAAGTGAGCAGCTCCCGGTCGATGAAATCTTCCCGGTTCGGCCAGTAGAGAAACCGCGAGGGCAACCGGTTGTAATCCCTCACATGCAGATAAGCCGTCAGCGACTGGCCGGCAGGCAGCTCCACATCGAAGGCCATCCAGCGTTCGGTCTGCCGGGGATCGCGCGGCGAGGTGGAGGCACCACAGATGCGTTCCTGCCAGCCGCCGTCCGGGGCCGGTGTGTAGAACACGGACCGGTCGTAGCTTCGCAAGATGAGATCCAACACCCCGTCGCTGCGCGCACCCGCGCGATTGTCGATGGTGATCCGGTACCAGCGTTCCTCGTTGATCCGGCGGTTCTGCTCCCGCGGTGACCCGGGGCCTCCCAGAGGCACAAAGGCGCCGAGCCGGTCCAGCTCCGCGACCCGGCCGATGGTCAGCGCCGGGTACCCTTCCGGTGCCGCGTTTTCCGGCAGCCAGAACGCTTCGATGCCGGGCGCACCGGGGACAAGCAGCGCCTTCTTTTCCGGGACCAGTCCGTGCGTGCCCCGGTAAAATGCAGCCGATCCTCCGAGGATTGCGGCGACGGCAAGGACAACAAGCCACCACGCCGGCGAGGGATACCCGGGCGACCGGAAAGACGCGGGAGGATGCGGGACGGGCAGGAACAACAGGTCGGGAGGTCGAGGGGCCGCCGGGATTGCGGCTCAGCTCACGAGAAATACAACCGGCACAAAGATAAAAGAGGCCACCGGGATGACGGGCGCAACGGTCGGCAACGCGGTGGCCTTCACGTCCGGATCAAAAGACATGGTACAGGACGTCAAAAAGATGCAGCCGGAAAAGACAGGCGGAGCACATCAGCTGGTAAGGACAAGGATCACGCAGATCGCGAGCAGGAGCACGGCAATGGCGATAGCGAGGGAGGAGGGAGGATTTCCATTTTCGTCGGAATACATGGCCTGGATTTTTGTCAATCTGTTCATGGTTTGAGCGGAAAGGCGGCGGGAAGACGGGGCGGTTCAGGGCGTGCGGCGCAGAAAGAGGCTGTCCGTGTAATCGATGCCCGATGCACCCTTGCTGTGGACGATGACGGTGGCGCGGCTTTCGGAGACAGCGCCCTCGGCCGGCGTGACGACGAGGGTGTAGTCGGAACCGGGTTTGTCCTCGGTGAGCTTGAGGCGGAAGGCGGGGCCGGGTTCGGAAAGGGTGACATGCGTGACGGGACCGTCGGCACGGAAAGCGAGTTTTACGGGGCGGGGCGTGTTGTCCGGACCTCTGATGATAACGAGTCGCGGAGTGATTTCCAGTCGCTGATAGAGATTTGCAACAAACTGCAACACGGTATCGCCGGCATCGGTACGGACGGTGATCAGTTTGGTTTGCAGGCCCTGGCGGGAGCCGATGGTAAACGTGGCTTTCAGTTCCCCCTTCTCGCCCGGGGCGTAGCTTTTCCGTTCGAGTTCCGGGACGGTGCAGCCGCAGGAGGAATGGATATCGAGGATGCGGACGGTCTTTTCCGACTTGTTTTCGAAAGGATACGCCGCGGTGAGCACGGTGTCGCCGGACGCGGGCGTGAGTTCGACGCGGGTGGAGGTCCAGGTGAGCTGCGCCCGCAGGGGCAGGCCGGGAATCAGCAGCAGCCAGACGGCAAGGGCCGGCCCCCGCAAAAAACACCGGAAACGGCCAGCAGCGCTGCCGGGCCGCCGTCCGTGGATTTTTTTACCACGGATTACACGGATGAAAAACCGGATAAAGGCAGGGATTTCATTCCAGGAAGTAACTTTCCATCCGTGTAATCTGCAAAAATCCGTGCAATCCGTGGTTAAAATGAAAGCAGGATATCGCGCGCGGGAGTCTTTGCGGCCACAGGCCGGTTCTGTCGGTGCTTTCATATCTGCTGGTTCCTTGTTCCCTTGATCGGCCACTTTTCGCTGGTTCTGTATTCCGAAATTACTTTAAAGACTTGCATTACGTTAGCAATATTTAGCCCCAGGGTTAATCCTCGACCCTGACTTTGAAAGTGACCGCGCCCTCGGCACCGGGAGCGAGCGAGCCGGTGAAGACCCAGCGAATGGCTCCGGTGGCGTCGGCGGCCGGGGCGTCGATGCGGTCGAGCGTGAGGCCGGCCGGCAGCGGGGTGATGGCCGCCGCGCTCACGAAAACCGTGTAAGCCGGCGTGGAGTCGGCGATGAAGAGATCTGTCAGCGGACCCGCGCCGGTGTTGGTCCAGGCGATCGTGTAGACGAGTTCCTGGCCGGGCAGCGCGGTGCTCCGGTCCACGGTCTTGACGAGTTGCAGGCCGGCGCTGGCAGTGGCCCCGACAGTGGTGACATCCTGCCGGGTGAGGGCCGCGTCGGGGAGACCGGAGGAACCGGCAAAGGCGAAGGTCGCGGTGAGCGTGACCGGGTTGACCGCGCCCCAGGGCGCGCCGTCGGGAGCATTGTGCCGCACGACGAGATGATATTCCTGGCCCGCCGTCACGGGGATGGCCGCACCCTCGATGACGGCGCCGGGTGTGCCGTTGCCGGAGGGATCGGCGAGGACCACCTGGGTCCACGGAATCGCGGGCGAGGCGGCGGAGGAGAGCGTGAACGTCACCGTGCCCCCCGTGCCGGCGATGAAGGTGTGCCGGTAAAACGCCGTGCCGCCGGGCAGGATCGTCTGCGCGCCATCGGTGAGGAGCACGTTCTCCGGGACGTTGCCGAATTCCAGCCCGCCGATGGCCGCGCCGTTCGTGGTGACGGTGATCGTGCGGTCGGCGCGGTCGTAAGCGGCGGAGGGATGCCCGCCGGTGGCGATGTGCGCGGAGACGGCGGACTGCACGACGCGGAGCGTGGCGCCGGTGGCGACGTGGTCGGGGATGTAGAGGGAAAACGCGCCGGAGCCGTCGGTCGCGGTGCTGCCGAGTTCGGCGCCGCCGGCGTCGAGGAGGCGAACCGTCACGCCGCCGAGGCCGGATTCGGCGCCGTCGCGGCGGCCGTTGTTGGCGATGCCGGCACCGTCGCCGGTGTCGCGGAAAACGATGCCGCTGACCGCGCGGCCCTGGTAGAGCCCGAAATCCTCGCCAAGGAGATCGGCGGCCGTCACCGCGACGGGCCGGACGCCGTCGGGCGGCGTGCGGAACATCCAGGCGGCGGGCGCCTGCGCGCCTGTGGCGGCAGCCGTAGTGGTCAGAACGATACGGTATGTGCCGGGCGGGACGAGCGGGAGCAGGTACTCGCCGTTCCCGGAGTTGACCGTCGCCGTGCGGTAAACCGCGCCGGCGGGAGCGGGGCCGGAAAGGGGGACGAGATTGACGCAGACGGTCGGGCCGCCGGTCCAGTCTTCCTGCGCGTCCTTGTGGCCGTTGGGTTCGGTGTCGTTGTAGACGGAGCCGCGGATTTCGAGGCCGACGACGACATCCTGCGTGGAGGGGCCGACAGCCGGATAGATGCGGCGGGCGTGGGTGTCGGCGGACGGTTTCGAATAAAACGCCCCGACCGTGGCGGAGTTGGTCAGCGTCTTGCCCTTGAGCGTGTTGTCGGTGTCGACGGTGACGGTGTACTCGACGACGAGCGCCTTGCCGGCGGGGAGCGGCGCGGTGTCGTCGAGCGCGAGGGTCCAGTCGCCGGACCCCGCATCCCAGGCGAGAGCGGGATTGGGCGGGGCGAGCGCGACGCCGTCGATCGTCGCCGCGTCGAGGACGGGAGCGGCGGCGCGCATGCCGGCCGGGATCACATCGCGCAGGGCGATATTCCAGGCGGGAGCGTTGCCGGTGTTGGCGACGGTCAGCCGGAATTTTACGGTGTCGCCGGGGCGGACGAGGTTTTCGCCCGCCGGGAGCAGCCGGGTCTTGGCCAGCGCGAGCACGGGCTCGGCGAGGGTGACGCCGACCTTGTTGAAGTTGGTGACGTCGCCGGGCAGGCCGGTGAAATTGTAGGTGGCATTGTTGATGCGCGCGGGGCTGGCGGCGGCGGTGTTGGCCGGCACGTCGAGCACATCGACCGTGTAGTCGATGGTGATGGTGCGATCCGCGCCGCCGGCGACGCGCTGGCCGAAGGACCAGGTGAGCGTCTGCGGCGACGGATCGCCCGTGCCTGCGATGGAGACGGCCGGGATGTTCCCGGCGTCGGAAATGTCGCCTCCGATGGCAACGACCGGCGGGCTGCCCGGAGCCAGCGCGAAACCGGCGGGCAGCGTGTCGACCACGGTGAGATCGGGCACGGTGCCGAGCGGCAGTGTGAGGCTGACCTGGTAAGTAATCCGTTCGCCGATGAAGACCGGGTCGAAGGGCGCGGTGTGATACGTGGCGGCGGTGATCTGCTTCTGCTGGTCGATGGCGTGTATCCGGATGTCGGCGACGCCGTCGGCGGCGAGCCTGAGGGCGCCGGTCGCGGTGTCGGCGACGCCGGCCGGCGCAGTCTGGTGCAGGGCGGCGAGCGTGCCCGCATCGACGGGCACGGAATAACCGGTGACGGAGGCGTTGTTGGTCAGCGTCTGGCTGGGGTTGACGGTCGCTTCGAGCGTGCCGCGGTAGAGGATCGTCACACTCCGGCCGGGGTCGAGGCGGGCGAGGTTGCGGCCGGCGTCGGGGACCGGCGTGTTGGTCTCGTCGAGCGCGAGCGTCCCGCCGGGGCCGCCGGTCACTCCGCCGGTGCTGGCGACGTCGACCGTGCCGCCGCCGGTGGTGTCGGCCCCGACCGTGCCGGCATCGAGACTGAACGGCGCGGGCACGGTGTCGGTGACGACGAGGTTGTAGAGCGGAGCGCCGGCAGCGGCGGGATTGGTGACGACGAGCCGGTACTCGATCACGTCGCCGGCCTGGCCGCCGGCCGTGGCCGCGAACGCGCCGGAGAGCGTGACGTTGCGAACCGTTTTTTCGACGGCGAGCTGCGGGCGGCGGACGGTCAGGTCGGATTGCCGGTGAAGGTTGGCCGACGAGGCCGGCGAACCGCTGGCGCTGAAACCGTCGTCGCTGTCGTTGCTGCGGAAACGCTGGCCGAGATAGGTGAACTCCAGGCCGAGGTTGTTGCGCAGGGTCTTGCCGTCGGTGTTGGCCGCAAGGTTGAGGACGCGGACGGTGAGGTCGTTCTCGATGACGGCATCGCCGGCGAGGACGTCGGCCTGGCTGATGCTGGCGGCGGTATGGTTGACGCGGCTGGCCGCGACGCTGGCCGGAGCGGCCACCGGCACCGGAGCCGCGAGGGTGGTCGCGACCTTGTTGTCCGTTGTCGCCGCGCTGCGAACGAAGGCGAGCCCGGTATGCGCGAGACCGCCACCCGAACTGTCGGCGGGCGTGTCGCGGAGCGTCACACCGGTGATGTCGGCCTCGGCGCCGAAAAAGCGGGCGCGCAGGCGGAAGGTCGCCTCCTCGCCGACGAACACCGTGGCGCCGGCGGAATCGGGCTCGGTCGTGGAGTCGAGGAGCGTTTTGGCGAGCTCGACGCCGACGATGCGCTGGCCGCGCTGGTCGTACGAATAGTTGCCCGGGGCGGACACGCCGGGGTCCTGCCCGCGCGCCTCGCCGCGCACGCGCAGGACGAGCGAGAGCGGACCGGGCGTGCCGCTGTAGGCGAGCGTGGCGCTGACGGTGATGCTCTGCCCCGCCGCCAGGGTGCCGAGTTGTCCGGGTGTCAGTGTCCATACGCCGCCGGCCTGACTCGCGCTGTTGCCGCCGGAGCCGGCGGTGCCGGTCGTCGAAAAGGTGATCGACTGCACCGTCCAGCCGGAGCCGAGAACCGGGAAGTCGATGGTGATGAAATCGGCCACCGAGTCGGCATCGCCGACGTTGGTGATCGTGAACGTGTAAGTCTGCGGGTCGGTGCCGGTGATGACGGTGTTGCCGCCATTCGGGCCGACGCCGGTCACACTGAGGTTGGGCGAACGCAGGTCGATGGTGGCGCCGACGGAAGAAAAACCGGATCCGGCGCAACTGTTCCGGTAATCGACGCGCACGGTGTTGGTGCCCGGGGCGGGCGGCGCGGGATCACGGCCGTTGGGCGTGTCCTCGGTGGCCAGTTCGGGGAAGGCGTCGGCGAAATCCGTGTCGAAGACGGTGGAGCGCACGTAATACGTCAGCGTGACCTTGTCGCCGTAACGGAGCATCGGTTTGGCGCTGCCGCCGTTCCGGAAAGTGAACTTCGGGGCGACCGTGTCGGTGGTGCTGTCGTACGTGACGCCGGTGATGACGGAATCGCGGGTCGGGTAGTAAGTCGTCACGTGGTTGCCGAACGTCGGCGCGACCGTCTCGTCGAGCACCATCTGGCTGTTGGGAAACGTATTGGTGACGACGAGGTCGAAGGCGTTGCCGCCGCGGTTGAGGATTTCCACGTCGATGCGGGCGCGGCCGCCGGGCAGATACGTGATGGTCTGCGCGATTTCGGCGGCACCGGCGATGCTCGGCTGCATGACGATGCGCGCGGAGTCGGTCGGCGCGCCGGGCGCGGTGACGGCGTTGTGCTGGCCGGCGGCGGGGGCGGAGCAGCCCCAGGAGACGGACGTCGCGGGATCGGCGGTGACGCAGTTGGCGCCGAGGATTTCGGTGATCAGGTATTCCGCGCTCGCCCCGGGCGCGAGATCGGGGATCGCGATGACCTGCCCGGGCGCGAGATCGGTGCCGCCGGTGTGGCCCGGCCCGGTGATCAGGGCCGTGCCGCCGCTGCCGGAAAGCGCGTCGGAAAGGCGGATGAAGTGCGCGGCCTCGTCGCGGGTGTTTGTGTTTTTTATTTCGATACGCCACTCGATCTCGTCACCCTGGCCGCCGTAAACGGTCTCGACAAAGCCCGTCTCCCCGGCGGTGACGTTGCGGCCGGTTTTGGCAACGACGATGCGGGGCTGGTCGACGGGGATGGTAAACGGCTGCGCGGGCGAATCGACGAGATCGCCGCAGGCGACGGTGGCCGTGGCCGAGGCGTTGAGCACGGGCGAGGTGCCGGCCAGCGCGGTGGTGGCCCGGAGCGCGAACCGGATGCGGACCGTGTGGGTCGTGACGCCATCGATCTCCGCCCCGACGGGGACGAGTTTCGCCAGCGCGGGAATCTGCGCCGCCGTCCAGGTGTGGGTGTCACCGCTCACGGACGGGTCGGCGGCGGAGGTCCATCCGCCGCCGTTGACGCTGTACTGCACGGAGCCGGGTTCGAGCGAGAGTCCCTGCGCGGACGGGAGGATTTCCCGGACGATCGCATCCCGGATGGCGGTCGCTCCGGTGTTGCGGACGATGATGATCACCTCGCCGAGATCGCAGAGGCGCGCGAGCGAGCCGGAGCTGTCGTGCACGACCTGCATCTGGCCTCGCGGGAAAACGAAAACCGGCTGGGCGCGGGCGGTCTCCGTAAAAGCGGAGCCGTCGCAGCCCCAGCTCGCCCGGATGCCGGTGGGGTTGGGCGCGATCTCGCATTGTCCGGTAGCGGCGACGGTGGCCACGACCGTGATGACGCGCGTCTCGCCCGGCAGGATGTCGCCGAGAGCCCAGGCGAGCTGCTGTCCGCCGACGGCGACGGGGAAGCCGGCATTGGCGTTGTTGGTCGCGAGCGTGGCCGCGGCATCCATCTCGAGGCCGGCGGGCAGGTCGATGTCGAGCTTCGCTCCCCAGGCGGTGCCGGCGTTGGTGTTGGTGACGTAGTTGACAAACGTTACGGTCGAGCCGGTGACGGGCAGCGTGCCCGGCGTGCTGGTGAGGGCGAGCGTGGCGGTGCGGACGAGCTGGGGCGCCCAGGCCGTCGCCGTGCTGTAAACGCGGGCGGCGGCGGCTTCGGTCTGCCAGCTGTCGTAACGGACTTCGGCGTTGAGGCCGGTGGTGGCCGTGGTGCCGGTGACCTTGCGGACGACGCGCACCGTGATCGTGCCGGCGCCGGTGAGCGGACCGGTGCCGCCGGCGTGGCCAGTGCGGGTGATCGTGAAGGACGGATCGACGCCGCCGTTGGCGTTGTGTGCGATCGCGTAGCCGCTGGCGAAGACGTCGCCGTAAACGGGAGTCTGCGCCGGATCGTAGGTGAAGGCCGTTCCGGTGAAGAGCGTGACGAGGAGGTTTTCGGTCTGGTGGGCATCGACGTTGTCCAGCGTGATCGTGAGCGCCTCTTCCTTGCAGACGTCGATCTGCGGAGCCATCGACAGCGTGATGGCGGCGACGGCGCGACCGATCGTATAAAAGGCGCCCTGCGTAAACTTCGTCTGCGTGGTGACGCCGCAGCCGTCGGGCGTGCCGGTGTCGCCGAGTTCGAGGTCGAGCGTGGTGAGTTGCGTGACGGCGCGCGTGGCGGCGCCGGCGAGCGCGGCATCGGGCGCGGTGACCTGGTAATCGAGCGTGATGCGGTGCCCGGCCACCGGATCGGAGCCGAACCAGCCGGCCTGCGCGAGGAAACCGAGATCTATGCGGAAGCCGGGCGAGAGCGTGGTGACCGCAGAGGCCGGGACGGGGACCGGCGCACCGCCGTCACGCCGGATCGTAAGCGAGCCGGGGACGAGCGTCATGCCGGCGACGCCGCCGAAACCGTCCTCGTAGGTGGTGCCGGTCCAGATGCCGGGATAGGCGGCGCCGAATTCGTAATTGGCCTCGAACGGGATGAACTCGCCCTCACCGGCGTCGCGGGTGCTGTCGGCGGTCGGAGCGCCGGTCTCGTAAATGCCGCCGGCGGGCGTTCCGGTGACGTTGAAATACTGGTTGGCGTAGCGTCCGGGATTGTTGGTGATGAGGAAACCGGCGGAGGCGCTGGCGGCGAGCGCGCAACCCCGTGTGGTCACGGCCGTGACGCCGGCCGTGTTGCCGACGATCTGGCCGGCGTCGCAGGGGTCGTCGCTGACGGCGAAGTCGATCTCCACGCTCTGCGGGGCGGAAAGCGTGTTGCGGGCCACCGTCCAGGCGAGCGTGCGTGTGGTCCCGTTCCAGGTGACGCCCGCGGGCAGCGAGCCGGGGTTGAGGATCGTGACCAGCGGAGAAACCGTGTCGGTGACCGTGATGGATTCGGTCGCGATATTGGTGAAATGGGTGGCGGAAAGCGTCAGCGTCCACGAACCCGGTTCACCGGTGGCGATGCGGGAAGCGCTGACGGTTTTCGACAACGTCAGCGAAGGCGCGTCCGCGGCGGCCGCGATGGAGCCGATGGCTTGCGGGATGGTGTAGGGATCGTCGCAGCCGTTGGTGTAGCGCGCTTCGTAAAAAACGGAGCCGGCGCCGGAGTCGTTGCAGATGTCGGTCGCCTCGAGGTCGAAGGCCAGCGTGGCGGTGGCGCCGTTGGCGACGGTGCCGCCGTTGTCATTGAGGGTGAATACGCCGGTCGTCGCGCTGTACGTCCAGCCGGCGGCGACGCTGGAAACCGTGACGCCGAGACCGGGCAGCGTCGTGTGGAGCGTGAAGTTGCGGGCGTCGCCCAGGCCGGTGTTGGCGACCGGGATCGTCACGGTCACCGGCACGTTGTAATCGAGCGTGACGGAAGGCGCGGAGTAGCCGACGAGCGGCTGGCGAAGATCGAGCTGCACGGAGGCCTTGCCGCTGGCGGCGGTCCGGTGCGCGCGGTCGTCGGTGGCCGCGGTGTTGACGATGTCGCCGCAGGCCAGGACCTCGGCGGTGACGGTGGCGGAAAACGACTCGCCGGGCGCGAGGTAGCCGAGCGTGAGGATGGAGCCGCCCGTCCCCGAGACGGCGGCGGGGCGACCCGCCGGGGAAGTCTGCGCGATCGTGAGAAGGCGCAGCGTGTCGCTCGCGGGAGCGATGGCGGACTGGTCGAGGACGACGTCGAAAAGGCCGCCGAGACCGGTGTTGGTGATCGTGACGGTGAAGGTCGCGGTCTGCCCGACGGCGCGGGTCTGCTGGCTCGGCGTGATGCTCAGCGTGCTGGCGCCGGCCTGCACGACGATGTTCTGCTGCGGGCCGGCGGCGGGCGCAGGCGTGAGGAGCGCGCCGCCGTCGGTGAGGGCGTAGGTGTGCCGGTGGACAAGCTGGCGCGTGCCGTCCGGCACCGAGGCATCGGCATAAACCCCGTAACGGATGATCGCCGACGCGCCGGCGGCGAGGTCGAAACCGCCGAGGTTGAAAACGAGCGTGCTGCCGGTCTGCGTCGCGGTGACGGCGGCGCCGTTGAGCGTGGCGGTGCCGGCCACGTAGTGAAACCCGTCGGGCAGCGTCACGGACGGGGCGAAATCGAACGCGGTGGCGTCGCCGGAGTTGGTCCAGGTGACGACAAAGGTGTCGCCCGTGGTCGCCGTCACCTCCTGCGAACCGTTCCAGACGCCGTCGATGGTCATGAAGGACCGGCCCGCCTCGGCGGCCTCGAAGCCGGTGGCGTTGGTCGCGGAAACCGCGGGCGCGGCCTGAGCGGCGGGGAGGAACCAAAGCGCGAGAAGAGCGGCGACAACGGAAACGCCGGGAAAACGCGATGCGGAAAAACTGCCGGAGGAAACGTTCATCGCGCGTCCTCCGTTTTCTTGAAGCTGGCCCATTTGAAGAGGTTTTCGTCGAACTTGATGCGCAGGCTCAGGAACAAGCCCTGCGCGGTGCTGGCGGTATCGAAATCCCGGTCGGTGAAGCCGACGAGGTTGTAGCCGAGACCGATGCGGACGTTTTTGGTGAACACGCGGCCGATCTCGGGGCCGACGGCGTACTGCGCGTTGCGGAAGCTGTCCGAGAACATCACGGCGAGGTTGAGGCCGGCGTCCCACTTTTCGGTGATCTCAAAAATGGCGCGACCGGCGAGGAGGTGCGCGAAGTAATCGGTGGAGCCGCCGTAACCGCCGCGCTCGATGACAAACTTGCCGGCGTAGTGGCCGGAAAAGATCCAGCGGCGGTCGGGCTGGTAATTGACGCTCGTGGCGAGGGTGTGGACCTGGCGGCGCATGGCCTCGTCGCCGAGCGCGGAAGAGCCGCGCTCGTATTTGTATTCGTAGCGGAAGAGCGCGTTCCATTCGTCCTTCTCCGTCTGCCGCCAGGCGAGGCCAGCGAGGAGACGCCCCTGCCAGAGATCGGACGAGGCGGCGTCGTCGTAGAGTTGCGTGTTGAGAATCGAGCGGCCGAGGAACGTCCACTGCTCGTCGAGCTTGCGGGCATAGCCGAAGGTGTTGAGGTAGTTGTCGGACGAGTCGCCCCAGCGTCCTTCGAGCCGGCCGGTGGCTTTCCAGTCCGCCGGGCGCGTGTAGTCGAAGGCCGCGGTGGCGGCGGTGGACCGGTTGGTGCCGTCGCCGTCGAAGGGGGTGACGCGCTCGAAGGTGGTGTTGAGGCGGAGTCCGTCGGCCACGTTCCAGAGATTGCGCAGGCCGGTGGAGGCCTCGGCCTGACCGCCGTCGATCGCATCCAGCACGCGGTATTCGTTGTAAAAATACGCATCCTGCAGGTACTCGGTTTCGAGGCCGACGAGCGTGCGGTTGTTCTGCTGGCTGGTGTTGAGCTCGAAATCGCTGCCGAGCGACGAGATGAATTCGTGCCGCGCGTAGAGGCGGGTCTTCGTGCTGACCTGGTACGCGCCGCCGGCGGCGACGAGGCGCTGTTCGCTCTCGACCACGTCCTGCTCGTACTCGGCAAAAACGTTGGCCTGCGGCAGGCGCGGCACCGGCGTATCCACCCGGGCGCGCACGCTGCGAACCGTGAGCGGCGTGTCGGCGGCGTCGGCGCCGGGGTTGGCCGGCGTCTGCGTCTCCTCGCTGTAACGCCCGCCGACGGCGACGCGCACCTGGTTTTCGAACGTGTAGGCCACGTCGGCGCGCACACCCTTGAGGTTGCCGGAGCCGGCGATGTCTTCGGTGTAGATGCCTTCGCCGATGAGCTGGGTGCGGGGCGCGAGCTGGTGCGTGACCTTGGCGGAGCCCTCGACGCGGCCGGCATTGAGCGTGGAGGCCGGGTTGTTGAAGGATTCCTCCGTCTTGCCGAAATACACGCGGGCCTCGGTATTCGCGGACCGGTGACGCAGGTCGATGCGGCCGGCGTAGCCGACGGAGCGGGAGGCGTCGGCCGGATCGAGAAGCGAATCGCTGCGCGCGCCCTCGACCATGAGGTACGTGCCGGACGCGATGCGGAAGGTGGCGTTGGCGCTTTGCAGGTCGTAGGGATCGACGGGGTTTTCGTCGCGGGCGAAGGACGCCCCGACCTCGAAACGTTCGTGGAGCTTCACCTGCGCATCGCCGCCGTAGACCCAGAACTTCGGGCCGCCGGTGTCGACCTCGTAGCTGATGCGGATCGACTGCGGGTTGAAATTTTCGTCGACGGACGCCACGGGGCGGCGCAGGAGGAGGCGGCCGGAGAAGGGCTCGAAATCGTAGTCCGCGTTGCGCGCCAGCGTGGTCGTCCTGAGGATGACGGAGCGCTGGTTGCGGTCGCGCACGAGGATCTCGACCGTCTCGCTGCCGAGGACGCCGTCGCCGGTGGAGAAGTTGAAGGGACCGGAGGTGCCGTTGGCGGGGATTTCGCGGATCACCTGGTCGGTGCTGTCGTCGCTGGCCCAGAGGCCGCCCCTGAAGCGGGCCGTCTCGTGCTGCACGCGCACGCCGTTGAAGCTGCGGTTGTAGTCGCCGAGCTGGCGGACCTCGTTGTCGGCGCGGGTGTTGAAATCGCCGAGAAGCAGGAACGAGCGGTTGTGGTCGATGCGCACGTAGAGTTTTCCGGTGGATTGCGCGTCGTAGCCCTTGACCGAGGAGTCGCCGTAAACGGGGTAATACGCGTCGGGATCGATGTCGCGGAAGAGGCGCACGTCGTCCTTCCGCTTGTCGGAATCGTACGCGACGGTGAGCAGCGTCTGGCCGCTGATCTTGCCCTTGAGGTAAAACGCGGCGCGACCCGAAGCGGTGCCGTCGCTGCCGATGCCGGCGGACTCGCGCAGCTCGGATTCGAAGGCGTCGCCGGGATCGAGCGGCAGGATGTTCGAGGAACTCAGCTTGTTGAACGCAAAACGGCCCTCGATGATGCCCGCGGCGATCATCGGGCGAAGCTCGGGCAGGAAGGCGAGGCGGCGCTCGGCCTTCATCGCACCGCTGGAGACGACGATGCGTGCCTCGCCGGGCTCGACGGGCGGGATGAGCCGGTACGTCGCGGCGCCGTCTTTCAGGAAAACCTGGGTGCCGGGCTCGCGGGCGTTGACGTCCTCCACCTCCCAGCGGCCGAGCGTGGTTTCGAGCGTGAGCGGGAGCGAGGCGGTGACCGGGATGCCGCCGGCGTCGACGGCGGTGACACGCACCTCGACGGGCGTGCGTCCGTCGGCGGCGGGTTCGAGGGTGGAGAACGTCACGTCGAGCCGGGCCATGCGGTCGGGCGCGGTGACGTCGATGAGCGAGCGGCCGCGGACGTTGCCGAAGAGATCGCTCTGCACGAGTTCGAGGTGATTGAGGCCGGGTTTCATCTGCACGGCGACGTATTCGACGGCCTGGAGCGCGGGCTGCTGCCGGTGGACGATCTTGCCGATGCGGGATTCGGGGACGGGCTCGCCGTTGAGAAGCAGTTCCAGCTTCGCCCCGGTGGCGCCTTTCACGCGGAGGGTGACGCGGTCGTAGGGAAGCGTGTCGCCGTGACGCAGGTCGACAAAACCGGGCCCGGCGTCGGCCAGTCCGGCGACGACGGTTTCGAGATCGACGAGCGGCACGGCAGCGACGGGCGACGGCGGCAACGACGAATTGGCCGGCGTGAGCGTGCCGGCGGGGAGAACGTTTTCGAACGGGCCGGGCAACGCGCGGCCGGAGCCGATGACGCCCGCGGCCTCGCGTCCCTGCGGATCGCTGACGAGCGTGGGCGTGCCGTCGGCGTTGAACGTGGTGGCGAGTGCGGTGGCGATCTCGGGCTGCCAGGCATCGATCTGCTTGCGGCGGGCCTCGATGGCGGCGTAGAGCGACTCCGTGGGCTCGACCAGCATGAAATTGGCCTTGTGAAGCTCGTGATTTTTCAGGTCCACGAAACGTGAACCGGGGTCGCCGGCGAAGCGCGGACTTTTTCCTCCGAGCTTCGCGCCGGGCGGGAGCGTGTGCGGATCGAGCTTGAGCACATGGGCGACGGGACGCTGGCCGTAGATGCTGTACTGGCCTTCGCCGTCGGTGATGGCGTAGGTGCCGTCCTCGAGGATGAGGCGCACGCCGGGCACGCCGGGTTCGCCGGGGTCCTGGATGTCGTTGCCGTTGGCGTCGACGAAGACCGTGCCGATGATGACCGCCGAGGGATCGAAGATCCCGGCCTCGGGCCGGACGCGTGCCTGGGCCTGGTTGGAAACGAGCACGGGCGGGCCGAGCGAGGTGGCCTGCGCGATGTTGATGCCGTTGCCCTTTTCCGCGCCGGGCGTGAGGCGCACGCGGTAGGTGAAGGTGGCGCTGTCCCCGTCGGCGAGCGTGCCGACCGGGAAGCGCAGTTGCGGGCCGACGCCGCCTTCGGGATCGGCAACGGGCGCGCCGTCGCGGCGGGTGGTGCCGCGTTCGTAGCGGAAACCGGCGGGCAGGCGGTCGTCGATGTACGCGCCGCGGAACGGGGCGCCGGAGCTGTTGGAGAGTTTCAGCGTGTAGATGACGGAATCGCCGATGCTGGCGGTGTCGCGCGAGGCGGTTTTTTCGAGGACAAAACCGTCGGCCACCGTCGTGTCGACCGGCACGTCGAGAAACACGGCGCCGGTGGAGAGATCGACGGGAAACGAACCGCCGTAGGATCCGGAGGCGTGGATGCGGCGGCCGGCGGGCTGCGAACCGGGCGGGATGACGCTCGGAAAACTGTAGTTTTCCGGCGGCGTGATTTCGAGGCGGTAGGTGCTGGCCGCGACAATCGGATAACGGAAGAGGCCGTCGGCGCCGGTGACCTGGGTGGCGGATACGGAGGTGACGCCGTCCTCGTCGTACACGCGGGCGAGGCCGCCGGCGGAACCGCCGGATCCGAGCCCGGCGCCAGTGACGTCGATCAGCGTGACGGTGGCCCCGGCCACGGGCCGGTTGGTGCGGCTGTCGTAGACGATGCCGGTCGGATCGATGAGGATCGTGGCGCGCACGGTGACGCCGCCGCAGTCGGTGAGCTCGGCGGTGAGCTCGTCGCGTTGAAGGGTTTGCAGGATGCCGTCGCCAGCTACCACAGGATTGGCGGCGGCATCCTGCGAGGGGACGGAGGGAAGGATGCGGAAGATGCCCGTATTCGGACCGGTCTCGGTGGCGGTGAACGTCTCGCGGTCGCCGGTCAGCGAGGAGGTGATGACGACGGTGACGGTTTCCACCGTATCCGAACGTTCGTTACACGCTCCGGCCTCGACCTGGACGTAGAGCGGATTGCCGAGGCGGGAGGCGGGCACGGTGCGCGCGAAGGGCGGATCGTAATACCGGATGGTCGGCGCCACGGAGGGAACGGAAACCGTGGCGGGATTGGAGACGGTGACGAGCGGGGTGCCTCCGGGTCTGGTCGAATAAACCGACGCGAGATTGACGATGGAGCCCGTGGCCTGCCCGCCGATGCGGGCGCGGAAGGAAACGCTGAAGGAAACGCCGGGGGCGATGGTGTCGAAGGCGAAAGCCACGGCGTCGACCCCGGAGAGATCGGCGGGCGCGGTCGTCACGTAGGCGTGAAAGGCGGTGCCGGCGAAGTGGTAGAGCGGCGTGGCGCCGTTGGCGGCGAGGATCGAGACCAGCCCGATGTTGCCGGGAAGCGGATCGCGGACAACGACCCGGGAGACCGTGGCTCCGTCGATGGCGATGACCGTCGGTTCGAGGGCGGCGGGGAAGTTGTGGGTGCCGGAAAGCGTGTACGTGATTTCCTCGCCGCAGGCGGCGGTGGAGGGCGAGACGGACTTGAAGAACTGGAGTTCGCCGCCGCCGGTGGCGACGGTGTCGGTATTGATGGCGGTGGCGCCGGTTTCGGCGAGGGAAGCCTCGATGCGAAGCTGGAGGGACGCCGCCGCCGGGGCGGAAGGCGGCACGAGGCCGGTGACGATGAACTGCAGCGTCTGGCCCGGCGCGAGCGTGACGGCGTGCGGGGCGAAGGGGAGCGACGTCTCGCCGGGGTCGACGACGGAGTTGGCGTTGGCGTCGATGACGAGCGCGAGGTTTTGCGGCGTGAAGCCGCCGCCCGCGACGAGGGCCGGTGTGAGCGTGTACGCGCCGCCGGTGTTGCCGGTGTTGGTCAGCGTGTGGACGAAGGCGAAATACGTGCCGGGCGCAAAGGTGCCGGCGTTGTCCTGTTGCAGATCGAGGCCGGGCGCGCCGCCGACGAGGACGCGGACAATATTGGACGGGGTCTCGCGACCGATGAAGAGGACCGGATCGATGTAGTTGAGGTACGCTTGCGCACGGATGAGCGTGCCGGGCGCGGGCGGCGCGGCGTCGACGCGGGCGGGCGCAAGGGCGCACACGCAGGCCAGAAGGCATGCGAAGGCGCAGGCGAGCGGCGCGAAGAGGCGGGCGGGAAGAGCGGGAAGCCGTGCGAGGCGGGTCGTCACTGAAAGGCGTGGTAGAGGAAGCTGGCCGGGAGCGGCGGCATTCGTGCCGCTGCCGGCGCTGCGAAGCGTCGCCGGTGCGGGAAAGCCTGGCGGGGCGAGACGCGTCGCGCCTCGTCGGCAGCGGCACGAATGGCGCCGCCCGTCCCTGAAAACGACAGGCGGCGCCAGCGCTGACGTGTTATGGTTACTCGTCGATCTTCACCGCGAAGGTGACGACGGCTGTCTGCGTGGGCGTGAGGCTGCCCACAGTGACGACGATGTTGGTGCCGGTGAGCGCCCATGCGCCCGGCGTGGAGGCACCCGCGAGGGTGACGGTCGGCGTGTATCCGGAATCATACGTCGTGTTGGCCGGGATCGTGTCGTTGACGACGATGTCCTCGGCGGTGGCCGAACCGACGTTGGTCACGGTGATCCGGTAGAGGATCTGCGCACCGGGCAGGGCCGAGAGCTGGTTCTGGCTCCAGGTGGCGCCGTTATCGATGCTCTGCTCCTTCACGATGGTGAGGTTGCCGCGGATGACGCTCGTCGTGTCGGTATTGGAGACGGCGGCGGGAGCGGCCGTGCCTCCGATGGTCTCGCTCGCAGGCGTGATCGTGAGCGTGGTGACGTTGATCGCGCCGTCGTTGGCGCCGATCGGAGCCTGCACCTTGACGAGGAAGCGGATGCTTCCGCCCTTGATCAGGCCGGTGGTTTTCACGGTGGAGAGATACGCGGCCGCAGAGGTGTCGACAATCGGATCGCCCGCGTCGATGACGCCGTTGTTGTTGGCATCGTAATAGACGACCGAGGTGAAGCCGGCGCCGGCGAGGCTGTCGGCGAGGGCGATCGCCAGGGTGTTGGTGTCACCCGACGCGCCTTCGGTGATGTTGCCGGTGTTGGTGAGAACATGCTCGTAGACGACCGAGCCGCCGGGGAAGGTCTGGCCCACGTTGTTGGTCTGGAGCGTAATCCCGCGGACGGTGTTCACGCTGACCTGATCGTGCAGGTAGTCGGCCGCGCCGGTCGTTGGCGATTTCGACTGGAACCAGACGGAAACATCGCCCGGCGGGGTGCCGGCGGGAATCGTCACTTCGGCGGTGTAGGTCCGGGTGCCGCCGGCGGCGATGACGCCGGTGTTGGAGACGACGACGCCGTTGGCATCCTTGAAGACCACGGTCCAGCCCGAGGGCAGATCGTTGACGGTGCCGAAGCTGCCGTCCTTGTCCGCAAGGAGGTTGAAGGTGTCGGGATTGGGCCCGGTGTTTTCCACGTTGAGCGTGAAGATCACGGTCGAGCCGGGATTGCCGGTCACGGTGTCGATGACCGTGGCGGTGCCGGGGCCGCTGCCGCCGGCGACGCCAGTGAGATCGACGCCCGCGCCGGTGATGCCCTCGATCTCGTCGGTGGCGGTGGAGGATCTGGTCGGGTCCACGGTGGAGGTGGCCGTCTTGGTCACGGCGAGGGTGGTCCCGGTCGCCGCGGCGTCCCCGGGGATGTTCGCACGGAGAACGACGGTGTAGGTGGCGCCGGCCGCCACCGGACCGGTGTCGGGGACGCCATCGCCGTTGGTATCGGTCAGCGGAGTGGCCCCGTCGCTCTTGAAGAGCTGGAAGGTGGTGCCGCCCGGGAAGGTGCCGGGGCCGTTGACGACGACATTGAACGTGTCGGTGCCGGTGCCGGTGTTGGTAAGGACGTTGTTGAACGAAACCGAACCGCCGGCGGCGACGGGAGGCAGCGGGTCGGGCGGACCCTCGAACGTGAGGCTGACGTCAGGCAGGACCTCGAAGGGCACGGTGTTGGTGGGGGTCGGCGAGGACGGGTCCGGATCCGTTCCCGTAATGAAGGAATAATACGCGGTGTTGTTGAGGATGCCAGGGGCCACGCCGGCGTTGACGGAGACCTCGACCGTGACGTAGCCGCTGACGCCGGCCGCCACTTCGCCGATGACAAAGGTGACGTTCTGGCCGGCGGCGTTGTAGGCGATGGAGCCGGCGGCGACGGAGGACGGCAAGGTGGCGCTGTCCAGCACGGTGGAGCCGCTGACCGACCAGCGGGCGGAGCCGACCGCGAGGCCCGCCGGAATCGCGTCGGTGATCGTGAACTGCGAGGCGGGGGTGTTGCCGATATTGCGATAGGTGATCGTATAGGTGAAGGTGGCGGTGCCAGGGTGCCCGGAGCCGAGGCTGGCGGCCTTGGTGACCTGCATGACGGCGTCGTTGGTGAGCGTGGCGGTATCGGTGTTGGTCTCGACGATCGGCGTGCCGCCTCCGTTGGGCGAGGTGGCGGTGACGGTGACGAGGCCGTTGTTGCCGAGCGTGGCTCCGGGGGGCACGGTGGCGGCCACGATGAAGCGGAAGGAGGCGCCGGCCGCGAGCGGGCCGGTCGTGGTGATCGGCGTGAAGTTGTCCGGGTTGCCGTCACCGTCGGCGTCGATGTAGATGACGATGTTGCCGAGCGTGGTGGCGCCGCCGCCGTTGATCGCGGCGAGGGCGAACGTGTCGATGCCGTTGCCGAGATTGGTCACGGTGTGCGGGAAAAACACCTGGCCGCCCGGATTGGCGGTGCGGGTGTTGTCCTGCCGGAGATCGAGCGCGTACACCTGCTGGACGAGCGTGGTGACGGTGTTCGACAACACGGTGCGTTCGGTGCCCGAATCGTCGGTGTAGGTGGCGGAGGCCTGGTTGCCGATGGCGGTGCCAACGAGCGGCGCGGCCGCGTGCGCGAGGAGCGCGAGGCCCGCGAGGGTGAGCCCGGCGACAGCCCCTCGCAGGAAATTCCTGCGCCGGGCCGTGACGGGCGAGCTGGATGTGGTGATATTCATTGTTGATTTCCTGGATTTCCGGATACGGAAAGATTTCAGCGGACAGAGGTCGCGGTGAGAACCGCAGGGCGGTTGACCATGGCGCGAACGGCGAGGGTGACGGTTTCCCCGGCGCCGATTTCGGGGATGCTCCAGCGCAGGGCGCGGATGCGGGCGGGGTCGACCGGCCGGCCGGTGTCGTCGAGCAGCGGCAGCGGCGCGAAGGTTTTCCCGTCGAGGCTGGCGGCGACCGGAGCCGGCTTCGTGGCCGCGCCGGCGGCAGCAGGGGCAGAGCCCGCAGCATCGTCACCGGCGAGCCAGGTGAGCCCGGCCGGGACAGGGATTTCGGGGGCCACGGATTTCAGCGCGCGGTCCGTGGTGTTGGTGTAGGTCGCACGGTATTCGATCACGTCGCCGGGTGAGGCCGCATCGGCGGCGACAAACGTTTCGGGCGCGGAGGCGGTGGCGGGCGTGACCCTGAACGCCTCGAGCGAGGCAGCAAGGCCCTGGGCAAGACCGGTGGTCGCCGCGAGGATCGGGGCGAGCGGGAACAACAAGACAAGGAGCGTCTTCTTCATGTGTGTGTGGCAGACTGGTACGTGGTGGCGGTTTCCGGGCAGCCGGCGGCGCCGGCCTGGAATCCGTTGTCGCCCGGTGGCCAACGGCCGGAACGAAATCAGGCGCAGCGCCGCCGACGGCAGCGGGTGAAATGCAATTCACCGGAGAAAGACCTGCGGCATTTTGTCGCCTCCGAACAGAGCGCCGACTGGGTAAATTTCCCCATGCTCCGGAGCGCTCTCCCGCGCCGCTGCGAAGGCCGGAAGCGTTCGGCACCAGCCTGAGTGACTCTCCTTATATGGGCGTTTTTACCCAGAGAATGGTCCTGACACCGGCCGCGGTCCGGCTGTCAGTGAATCTTGCCCATGACATCCCTTTTGCCGGAGCGCTCCGCGCTGATCATCGATGATCTCAAATTCAATCGCACCATGCTGCGCAGCACGCTTGCCCGGCTCGGCTATGCAGTGGCCGAAGCCGCCAGCGCACCGGAGGCGTTCGCATGCCTGGACCGACAGCGCTTCGATGTGGTGTTTCTCGACTGGGAACTGCCCGATATCAAGGGCGACGTCGTGGCCCGCCACATCCGGGCCACCTGCGGCGATCTTCCGATCGTCACGATCACCGCCGACACCAGCGATGCCATGCGCGCGCGCAGCGCGGCCGCCGGTTCCGACGGGTTTCTCGGCAAGGCTTTCGATCTCGCCAGCGTGCGCGCCATGCTCGCGACGCTGAACACTCTCCGCCGCCGGCACAGTGAATCGTCTCCTCCTGCTTCTCCTGCGCCGGTCGCGCCGCCGGCCGGCATCCGCACCGTGCTCGCCACTCACGCCAGCCAGTTCCCCGGAGGGCTCGCAGAGGCGCTTCGGCACTGTCGTGAGCAGCTCGACGCCGAATGGAGCCGCCTGCTCTCGGCGATCGGAGACCGGCAGCGCGACATCGCTATCCGGGCCGCCCACAACCTCGGTTCGCTGGCGGGCATCGTCGGAGCGACGCGCGTGCACGACACCGCCCATGCCTGCGAACGCGTGCTTCGCGTCGAACCCGATTTCGGCCAGCCGCTCACCGACGCCCTCGCGGCGCTCGTCACCGCTCTCCATGACGTGCAGACGGAACTCGAAGACAACGACGACGCCGGCGGACGGCCCTGAACCGCGGAAACGGCGCCCCCCAGCCCTCACCTCCCGGGCAGGCCACACACCCCCTACTCACCCACGCGGGTAAATCCCTTTTCGAGCGCGTAGCGGATGAGCTGCGGTGTCGAGCCGAGACCCAGCTTCGTCATGATGTTCTGCCGGTGATTGCGGGCCGTGCGCGGACTCAGCCCGGCCCGGGCGGCCACTTCCTCGTTGGACCAACCGCGGCCGAAAAAGCCGAGCAGCTCCATTTCCCGGTCGGACAAAACCTTTGAAAACGCCATCGGATCCGCGCGCACGCGGGCACGCACTTCCTTGACCACCGAACACGCGTAGGTCTGCCCCGCCATCACGGCCGTGATCGCCTCCTGAAGGATATCGAGCGTCTGGCCGTTCTTGTCCACAAAACCGTTCACTCCCGCCGACTGCGCGCGGTACAGCGTGTATTCATCGGTGTGTGACGAAAGCGTGATGACCCTGACGTGCGGGACGGCCGCGCGGACGTCCGGCACGAGCCGCAGTCCGTCGCCATCGGGCAGCACCACATCCAGCAGCACCACCGCCGGCTGCCGCTCCCGGCAAAGAGCGAGCCCGTCGGTCGCATTGGCTGCGGCCGACACGTCTGCGGTCGGGATGGCCCGGATACACGCCATCACAAGAAGTTCCCGTAACATGGTCTGGTCTTCGACGATAACGAGTTTCACAGTCAGACTGTGCTAGCGACCAATTCCATTTATATGCAACAATAACCCGACTGAAGCCACCGGTTTACAAAAACACTCCTCTCCGGCCAGCCCGGGCCCTGTAGCTGCGAACGCAAGTTCGCAGGCTCCGGAGGAGGGGCGATTGCCTGCGAACTTGCGTTCGCAGCTACGCCCAACGGCTACGAGGCCCGCGTCGCCACGCTCCGCCCGTTTCTCCAGGCCGCACGCCGGCCCTTCACGTTTTTGCTCCACCTGCCGGCATTTCCCTCCAGATTCCGAAACCGAAAATGAAACTCTACTTCATGGGCATCTGCGGAACAGCCATGGGCAACGCCGCCCTCCTCGCGCGCGCCGTCGGGCACGAGGTCTGCGGCGCCGACACCGGCGTTTATCCCCCCATGAGCACGGTCCTCGCCGCCGCCGGCGTGACCGTTCATGAAGGCTACGACCCCGAACGCCTCGCCCGCCTCGCGCCCGATCTCGTTGTCATCGGCAACGCCATGAGTCGCGGCAACCCCGAAGTCGAGTGGCTGCTCGACACACGCGCCCTGCCCTTCACGTCGCTCCCCGCCCTGCTCCACGACACCGTGCTCGCCCGCCGCAAGAGCATCGTCATCGCCGGCACGCACGGGAAAACCACCACCACCTCGCTCGCCGCCTTCCTGCTGCGCGAAAACGGACGCGATCCCGGCTTCCTCATCGGCGGCGTGCCGCTCGACCCGCCCGTCGGCAACCACGCCGGCGCGCCCGCCGATCCCTTCGTCATCGAGGGCGACGAATACGACAGCGCTTTCTTCGACAAACGCAGCAAGTTCATCCACTACGCGCCGCACATCGCCGTGCTCAACAACCTCGAGTTCGATCACGCCGACATTTTTCGCGATCTCGCCGACGTCCAGCGCACGTTTTCGCACTTCACCCGCATCGTGCCGCGCAACGGCTGGATCGTCATGAACGGCGACGACGAAAACCTCCGCGCCCTCGGCCCGCTGCCCTGGACGCGCGTCGTCCGCGTCGGCGCCGGCGAGCACAACGACGTGCGCATCCTCGATTTCGCCGAGACGCCCGCCGGCGCCAGCTTCCGCCTTTCCTGGCGAGGCCGCCCGTGGCCCGCCGCCTGTGAAAACGGCGCCGTCGACGATGTTCCCCCGGCCATCCGCTGGTCGCTCCCCGGCCTCTACAACGCCCGCAATGCCGCCATGGCCGCCACCGCCGCCGCCCTCGCGTTGTATCCGGAAAACCCGACAACGCTCCGCATCGCCGCTCCCCTCGCCCGCTTCCGCGGCGTAAAGCGCCGCCAGGAAATCCTCGTCGCCACGTCCGCGCTCACGGTGATCGAGGATTTCGGCCACCACCCGACCGCGCTGGCCGAGACGCTGCGCTCGTTCCGCAACCGTTTCCCCGATGCCACGCTCACGGCCGTGTTCGAGCCGCGCAGCAACACCGCGCGCACCCGCGCGCTCCAGGACGACTTCATGCGCGCCCTCGCGCTCGCCGACGAAGTCTACCTCGGCGCCGTCAACCGCGCGGACAAACTGAAACCCGAAGACCGCTTCGATGCCGACGCCGTCATCCGCCACCTCGCAGCGGAAGGCGTCGCCGCCACCACCGCCCCGACCAACGCCGCCCTGCTCGAAAAGCTCGCCGCCGCCACGCTGCCTTCGCCCGCCGGCGCGACCGCGACTGCCGCCCCCATGCCCGGCAAACCGCGCGTGGTGGTCTTTTTTTCCAACGGCAGCTTCGACGGCATCATCGCCGGCTACGCTGCCGCCGCCACGCGCAAGTAAGGCCAGCCTGCATTCGCCTCACCGCACCACCCGGACTGCCGGGGGCGCATCCTCGTTCTCTTTCGGAATCGGCAGATGCTGCCAGGAATGCTCCCCTGTCTTCACGCGGATGTAATCGTTGCGGGTGCCCAGCCACTCCGATTGCGATTTCAGGTAAGCCTGACCGGCTTCTTCGCCCAGCTGGCTGATGATCTGCGCTCGCGTCTCCTCGATCAGTTGCACGACCGCTTCGCGCCTGACGGCGGCGGACAGCGACTTGTCCTCGACGATCTTCTTTGCCTCCTGTCCCACCGTATCGCGCAGGTCATGGATCCGGGAGGCGGCGGCAGGCTCCAGGCCCAGCCTCTCCGTCAGGCGGAGCAGATTGCGATACTCCCAATCCTGCGAGCGCTCGTAGTCCTTGTAACGTTCTTCGCCCAGCACGGCCTTGATCTGCTCGCGCAACCCCTTTTGCGCCTCGTTGCGCGCCCGCCAGTATTCCTGGTCGGCGTTGTTGCGGCCCGGATACTTTTCGTCGAACGCGCTCTGCAACTCGTGCAATGCGCGGAACTCCTCCTCGGCCGGAGAGAAGGCCGCGAGGTTCCACTTGAGCTGCTGCGCCGTCTGCGAGGAGCGCAGGTCATACTCGCGCAATTCGGCCGGCGTGAGGATCCCGGCCAGTTCACGACGCTTCTCCGCTTCCAGATACCGGATTTTCTCCTCGTCGGCCGGCAGCGTGTAGCCGCGCGACTCGCGGCGGATCTGTTCGATCATCGCGCCGTAGTCCTCGCTGATGTCGCGCGCCAGAGCGCGTTTCTCCGGCGGCACCGGGTTGTCGTCCGGCTTCGCGGACGGGTTTTCACCGAGCAATTCCTTGCGCAGCGCCGCCTTCTCCCGACGCAGGTCAAGCCGGGCCAGGCGCTGTTCGAGCGTGAGCCCGTCATCGCGATAATAATCTTCGCGACTTTCCCAATACTGCCGCTCCTCGCGCTTCGGCCTGAGCGCCTCTTCCCGCGTGCGATACCGCTCGTTGATCTCGGCATTGATGATCGCGCGGACGAACCGGTCGGGCACGCCGGCCTTGCGGAGATTTTCCGTGTAAGTCGGCAGATCGGCGCTGACGGCGGCGGCGAGCGCATCCGCCGCCGGCAACTGCGCGCGGGCCTTCGCGCGAGGCGACGAGGACGATACCGGGGCGGAAACACCGCCGGGTGAAGCCGCCCCGTAAGGCGCTGCCGGACGGAGCGTCACATAACCGACCAGAGCGGCATTGGCCGCGAGTGACAGGGAAAGGAACAGGGCGAGGCGTGAGGGTGACATGGCAGGAGCGGGAGAGATTGCGGGAAGGCGCGAACGCCGCGGCAATCGCCACAACAAGCAGATTCATATCACTCCCGACCGCCTCTGCAAGGGCGGAGAGACAGCGGCGGAAAGAGGCGCGGGCTTCCCGGCAGGCCGTCCGGAGCGGGCAGGACGCCCGCGCCACACCCTTCACTCTCCGGGAAGCTCCAGGCGCAGGTAGTCGTACATGACATTCCGGAACGGAGCGCCGCCCGCCTGCTGCTCGAGCTCCAGCACATTGCGCCCGGTGTGCAGCCGTGTGGCCGCAAACTTCACATCCCGTGCCGAATACTGGCCGTGAATCCCGGCCCGCGCCACCGCGTTGTCTCTGCCAAACCAGTTGCTCTCGCCGACCTCGTTGCCATTGACGCGCACTCGCAAGGATGCGTTGTGCGCCCCGGCAAAAGCCAGCCGCAGCACCGCTTCGCCTTTCGCCGGCGACGAATCGAGGTCGAAGTTCACCCGCCAGGTCGTGCCCGCCCACGCACCGTCCGGGCGCTGGCGGGTGACCTGCGCAAAATTCCAGTCACGCCGCGGATCGCTCTCGCCGATCGTGTAGGTCACATCGTCCGGAAAGTCCTTCGGGTAAGCGAGCCACAGACCCCACTGCCGGTGGTCGTCGCCGTGGCGAAACTCGCGCGCCGTGCGGTCCGGCCGGCCGATCTCCCAAGCCTGCCGCCCGTAGCGCACCGGCGTCCAGACCTGTTCGCCCAGGCGGGTTGTGCCCGTCGCACCTGCGGTCACCTCCACACCATCGAGCCGGAATTCGCCGAGCACACCGTCGACGAATGCATAAAGCGTATATCGCCCGGGGCGCACCGCCGGGATCGCGAACCGGCCCTCCGCGTCGGCCCGCGTCCAGTACTGGTAACCCGTCGACTGCTGCTGCCAGTCCGGCGACGGCGCGGCCAGGCCCACCCACGCGCCGGCAGCCGTCTGCTCCGGCGCCTGCGAGTCGCGCACCACGAGGCGGCCTTCAGCCCGGCCGCGCGCGGCGGCCGGCGGAAACGCCGGGTGCTCCACCCACGCCGGAGGCCAGGCCGCCCGCTCCGCCTCTGCCTGCCGCACGGCGGCGGCCCGCAGCGTTTGCGGATTGCCGCCTTCATTGAACCAGATCGCCCAAGGACCGTAGAATTTTTCCCACACCTCGCCCTGCGGCACGCTCACGCCCGCCGCCCCGTAGTGCCCGCAGGTGAGAATTTTCAGAAGAATGCGCTCCCAGTGGGCGGTGTTGTGCTGTTTGGTCGGCCCGCCGTTCTGGTCCTCCGTGCTGCCGTAAAGAATCCAGCAGCCGAGCTTCGTGCCGGAACCGGCCCAGCCGTGCACAAAATGCTCACCGGCGTCGGTGAAATAGTGATACTTGTCCGTCACCCTGCCCTTCCACGGGCCGTCCGTGAACCGCAGCGATTCTTTCGGTCCGAGCGCCTCGACCGGCGTGGCGGCAGGCGGCAGGGTATGCGTGCGCTCTTCGTCTACCGAAATCGTATCAAAAAGATCGTCGCGCAGCCGCATCACAAAACGAGACTGCGCAAACGCCGCCTCCGGATACACAGCCGGATGCGAAAAGACGGCAAATATCCGCAGCGCCGGTTCGCCCGGCAGCAATGCGTAGTGCAGCGTCACATCGAATGCCGGCCCCCCGCCTTGCCCGGATTTCCAAAGCTGGACCAGCGCGATTTCGGCGCGGCCGTCGCGGCCGGAGCGCGGATCGGCATGCACCTCCAGCCTCACATCGGAAAGGCGGCGACTCTGTCCGTCGTGCCAGTCAAGATACGCCGGCTGCGACAGCACGGACTGTCCCCGGTATCGAAGCTCCAGCAATTCGCCTGTGCGGCGTGCGATGGTCGCCGAGATGATGCCGTTGGCCAACACCACCCGGTCCGCCTGCTCGTCAAGTATGACGGGAGCAGGAGCCGGAACAGAAACGGGGGTGCCTGCCATCGCGCACGCCGCCGTCTGGACGAGCAGAGATACCATCGCCCATGTAACCAAATTACGAATACTATTTTTCATTTTTCCGTGTATTTTCCACGAAAGGCTCCTGCGGATTTTCCATGCCATGACCGACGAAGAAGGAAGGATGCGGCGGCTGGTTGTAGCCGACATTCTGCCCGGCGAGCGCGGCCCGATACTGGCGATCCTGGAGAAACGTGCGCAGGCGGCCGGCGGCGGGCAGGGTCGTCGTGAAGAGCAGGAGCGCGGTGCTGCCGGTGTTGCGCCAGACGACCTCCTCGCGCCAGTCGCCGAGGATGTCGCCGGCAAAGGCCGGCGTGGCCTTGGTGCCGTTGTTGGCCGCCGCGCCCCAAACCGAGGTGTCGAGCAGGACAGAAAGGCGCGAGGCGACCGGATCCCATTTGCTGATTGTCGTGCCATCGAGGAGTTCGCGCAGCGGGTCGGCATCCCACCAGACGCCGAAGTTGACCGGCATTTTTTTCGGTTTTTGAGCGATCACCTCGCCGGCCGCCGAATAGATGTTACCGTTGTTGGTCGCCCACGCCTCGGCGCCGGGATGGCGGGGATCGATATCCATGATGACGCCGCGTCCGACGTCGCGGGTGGCTGGAGTGGACCAGAGAACCTCACCCGTGGCGGCGTCTCGAAAGGTGGTGCCGGTGCCGCCATTGCCGGCAATGTTTTCGTGGACCGCGTAAACCTGGAGGCCGGGACGGGTTCGATCGAACTTGCCGACGTGGAGAGCGTCTCCATGACCGAGGCCGGTGGCGTAGCGTCCGGTGCCGTCGGCGTTGATCGCCATGGACCCGTAGACGATTTCCTGACGGCCGTCGCTATCGACATCGGCCACGGAAAGCTGGTGGTTGCCTTGGCCGGCGTAGCGGGAGAATTCGGGATGGCCGAGCGTGTCGAAAAGCCAGCGGCGGGAGAGGCGCCCGCCGCGCCAGTCCCACGCGGCCACGGCGGTGCGCGTGTAGTAGCCACGCGCCATGATGAACGAGGGTCGCTCGCCGTCGAGCCATGCGAGCCCGGCGAGGAAACGATCCACACGATTGCCGTAACCGTCGCCCCACACCGCCTTGAGCTGATCGGGCGAGGGATTGCGGGTCGCCGGATGCCGCGGCACCACCCACGGAACGGTGGCGAGCGCGCCGCCGGTGAGGCCGTCGAAAACGGTCAGGTATTCCGGACCGGAAAGGATATAGCCGGCCTCGTTACGATAATCGGCATCGGCGCGGTCTCCGGGCAGCAGGACCGGCCGGCCACGGCCGTCGAGAGTGCCGGGAGCAGTCTTGACGGCGAGTTCGGCACGGCCATCGCCGTCGAAATCGTAAACGATGAACTGCGTGTAATGCGCGCCCGCCCGGATATTGCGCCCGAGGTCGATGCGCCAGAGACGGCGGCCGGCAAGGGTGACGCCGTCAAGGTACACGTTGCCGGTGATGCCGGCCTGCGAATTGTCCTTCGCATTGGAAGGGTCCCACTTGACGACGAACTCGTAGCTGCCATCGCCGTCGAGGTCGCCGATGGAGACGTCGTTGGCCGCATAGGTGTAGCTCTCGCCCGCCGGAATTTTCCCCGCGGGAGGAATCTCCAGCGGAATGCGGAGAAAAGGCTCCACCGGCGCATGAGCGGGAAGGACGAAGGGGGCGCTTGCGGGCTGTTCGACGCCGCCGCTCACCGGGCGAACGAACCAGGAAATGCCTGTCGAAAATGCCTTCTCCGGCAGTGTGCCGTGCCAGTCGGTGGTGGCGACGAGCGGAGTGTCGTTGAGCCTGACGAGAGCCCCTCCACTGACAGAGTGGTATAGGTTAAATCCGGCGTCGTCCGGGTCGGTGTCGAGGAACCGCCAGCCGACGTAAACCTCCGTGTCTCCCGTCCGGACGGCCACGAGGCCACGACCAAGGTTTTCCCCGGTGCCAGGACCGGCGGCAAGGAGAGAAACCTCGCCGGTGGCCAGCAGGAGGCCGACAGCAAGCGACGGGAGACGTCGCCAGAAAGACATCACATCCATCGGGGAAAAAGCTGGCGCGGGAACAGTCTGCGGTTCCCGGCGCCAGAGGATCTGATCATGATCGGGAGGATTCAATCCAGCGAGGTCCAGCGGTCAGCGTTTTTCTCGATGTCATCCCATTTGATCCGGGAGACATGCCCATCGCCGAACGCAGCGTTGATCCCCGAGCCGTGACGATCTTTCGGGCTGGAGAAAAGCGGCTTCACATTTTCCGCAAGATCATCGAGGGAGCTGAAAACTTTGGTGCCCGCCGAAGAATCGCGGTCGAGCATCAACAGGAACTGCGAGGGCGCCGGATGCATGTAGAACGGGATCGCTTGCTCGTTCGCCTTGCCCGAGCCGATCCGGGGCCGGGCCAGCGCATAGGAGACAGGCTTGTCGATGGCATTTTTCTCCGCCGGGCATGTACGAAAGTTTTGCTGCACCTGGGTGCCTGACAGGTAGCGGACGTAGGGGTGATTGTCTATTTCGTTGCTGGCGGCATCCCACGACACGGTTTTATCCGCTCCTTTGTATTTGGTCACATAATACCCCTTGTTATCGTTTGCAAAAAGCGTGATTGCCTGCGCCCATTGCCGCAGGTTCGAGGCGCACTGCGTGACACGCGCCGTTTGCCTGACCTTGCTCGCCACCGGAATGAGAATCCCGGCGAGGACGCCGATGATCGCCACGACCGTCAGCAATTCGATGAGAGTGAAAGCCTTCGTCCGGGGGCCGTGAAACCGCGACGGGCGAAAGCGATGCAGCGAGGATGTAGTTGAAATAATATTACGCATTTATGTTCTCTGCCTGTAATTCTGTTATACTCCGAAAAAACCGTTTCAGCCGCGGGCTCCCGCTACGCGACGCCTGGCCAGCAGGGCGCAGAGCAAGCCGGCGCACCCGATCAGCCCGGCCACCGTCGCGGGTTCGGGGACCGCGCCGCCGACCACCAATTCACCCGTGCTTTCGGTAAGGAGCACTGACAGCCCCTGGAACACACCCGACCAAACACCGTTGCCTGCGCTCGTGAGAAACACGGTGGTCAGCGACTCGCCTCCAAGCGAAACCGAGGTGAACGAACCGAGAATCACCGCCGCCTCTATCGTCTCGAAGAGCGTGTAAGTGCCGGCCTCGATGCTATCCGTGAAAAGGATGTCCAGATCCCCGCCATACGTCAGCGTGCCGGCCACGCTCACGCGGTCGTAGCCGGTCGAGCGGACGGAAAGGAGCGTGGTGCCGGCGAGCGTCAGGTTGGATGCGAAGGAGAGCGTCCTGCCTCCGCCCAGGAGGATGCCGCCCGCCTCGATGGTCGTTGCACCCCCGATCGTGCCGGCGCCCGTCAGGATGCCGCCGGAGGAAACCGTCACATCACCCGCGCCAATCGAGCCGTCGACGCGAAGCGCGCCCGCCTCGACCACGGTGGCCCCGGTGTAGGTGTTGGTCCCGGAAAGGGTGAGCGTGCCGGTGCCGACCTTGGTGAGTTTTGTCGAAGTGCCGCCATCCTCGATCACGCCGGAAAAGGTGCTGTCGGTGTTCCGGTTGCCGATCTTGATATTGATGGTTCCTGTACCACCACTGCCGCCGGTCGTGCCGCCGCGCAATGTACCCGCGCCCTCGAGGGCACCCAGTTCGATCGTCACGCCGTCGGCGTCGTTGGTGTTGCCGTTGTAGAAAAGCACGGCGCCACCCTCAATGTTCCAGACGGCGTTCTTGCCGGTGGAGAGATAACTGCTGCTCTCCGTGAAGCGGTAATTGAAACCGCCCCGGGCCGAGGTCAGCGTGACCGTCCCGGAGTAGCCGGAAAGGTCTCCGTTGAACGTCAGCGCCGCGCCCACCGCATTGCCGTTCGACAGGATGAGTTCTGCGTCGGAATCGCCGGTAATTGTGCTGGCGAGTACATTGGACCGGCGATAGAAATTGATGGTGTTGGCGCCCGAAACCGAAATGGCATTCGTGACGGTCTGTGCCGTATCGTAAGTGGAATTCAGTATGCCGCCCTCCAGGTACAGCGTACCCGAGCCCAGCGCCGTGCTCCAGGCAGAGGTGATCGTCAGGATGCCACCCTGGATCGTGGTGCCTCCTGTGTAAGTGTTGGCCCCCGAGGTCAGCCTCAATTCGCCCTCGCCCGTCTTGGTGATGCCGCCGCTGCCGCTGATGACACCGCTTTGGGTGGCAGTGCCCTCGTCGATCCGGAGCGTCGTCGGATCGTTGGGCGCGGTCGTGTCGATGCCGTCGGATCGGGTCTGTTCGTCCTCGTAGGTGAGGGTCGTCTGCGCGGAGAGACCGGAAGCGACGAAAGAGAGTGTAGCCAACGCGAGAGAAAAGGCCCGGAACGACAGAGGGTGGCGCCCAGACCGTGTACGATTTTCTGATTTCATAATGACAACGTTATGTTTTGTTTCATGGAGTCCCCGCTTTCCGCAGAGCGCGGCCGGGGGAGCCTCGTGTTGTCACGCAGGCGATTAAAAAGAGGATCCGGACCAAGGTGCCCGGGAGGTAGCGGAATGGACAGGATGTGGCGGTATCTCCCTGCTCGGGAAACCCGTCTTCAGGCACCGTTCACCGCTTGTTTCCGGAAGAAAGATTCCTGTCATCTGCCCTGCGCCCATACCTCATTTATCTACTATCCATACCAAAACACTAATCTATGCGCCGGTAAAGGACACGCACCGCTCTCCGAATTGACATTTCCGCTCACCATAAAAACCGGATTCCTTGATTCGGATCAGGCTTCATCAACCTGATAATAAGATGGTAATCATACTACTCAAGTGCGGGAGTATTCCCTCAAAACCAGAATATTAATGATCGACTGGCACCGGTATATTCCAAAAATCGGTATTTGTGGCTAGCGACCATAAATACCCGGTACTCCGGGCCGGAGCGACGTGATCAAGCCGTTCCGCTGCCGGACTCCCGCCAGACGGTTACGGTTGTCCCGCCGCAGTGAGCAAAAGTCAGTTCCAGCAGCCTCGCCAGCGCCGCCTCCAGCACTTCGCCGGAGGTGTCGGCGTGGCCTTGCAGGATGTAAAACGCCTCCGTCGTCGTTTCCGTCACCCGGGTTTTCTCGACCTGCTTGTAGTCGAGCCGGCACAGGATCTCGTTGCTGCCGTCCACGTAACCGTATTCGCCCGCCGGCACCACCTCCGGCGCGCTCGCCCCGAGCGGGACGAATCGCTCCGACCCGTCCGTGAGCCGCAACGCAATGTCGCCCTCCACTCGCGTCACATCGTGGGCGCCCAGTGCGAGGCGCGTCTCCAGCGACACGCAGTTGTAGATGTCCACCAGCAGGTTGATCGAGGGGATGATGCCCTTGCGGCGGAGCAGCCGCACCAGCGCCTCGGAAGCCGCCGGGAAGTGCTTGTTCGAGCGACCCACCTTTTTGTGCAGCGTCCGGAAACCGGCCAGCACGGGATCGTTTTCGACAAAATCGTCGTCGTACACCTCGCGCAGACGCCTGGCGAGGTCGGCCTTGTACGCCTCGAAGGCCGGATCGCTCCGGCGATTGGTCAACCCCGCGAGGTGGACGAACACACCGCGGACGCCGAGCGCCCGCACCTCGTCGGAAACGTGAAATCCGGTCGTGACAGCCATGGGACGATGCCACCCTGGCGGTTCACGGCGCCTCGCGCAACTGATACCAGCCCGCCTCCTGGTCGAGCATCGCCTCGCGCAGTTCGGCGATCCGCTCCGCGCGTTCGCCGGTGGCGGTCCTTTCGTCCGTGGCGGCAAAGGCCACCCGCACGTCCGCCGCGCGCAGCGTCGGCAGACGCGCCTGCGTCGCCCGGGCGAGATCGCGCCGCAACGCAGGCTCCCAGCCCGGTCGCACCGCCGCCACGAACGTCTCCACCGCCGCCGCGCCGTCGCCGGGTTCGCCGCCGCGATTCACCAGCCGGTAAAACTGCTGCTTCATCAAGAGGGCGGTGTTGCCGCCCGGCAGGCCGTTCATGACCACCGAAAAACCCGCCGCCGCACCATCCGTGCGCGGCAGGAACGGCTCCATCTCCTCCGGCACCGGCACCCCGACGATCGCCGGCAACCGGCGACTGCGGATCGTGAGCCGGCGGCTCGCCTCGTAACTCGTCAGGTAGCGCAGGAAATCGATCGCCAGTTCCGGATGCGCCGAGGTCCGCGCCACCGCCAGCTCCGCGCCGAAGCCGGCATTGGCTTCCGAATACGGTCCCGACGAAAACTCGCCCCAGTAGCCCTCGCCGCGTCCGGGGAAGGGAAACCGCGCCACGCCGACCGGGAAACCCGCTTCCTGGAGCACCCCGGCGTTGTCCCAGCTTCCCGCGACGAGAAACAGCGAACGCCCCGTCACGAAGGTAAACTGCGCGTCCTCGCGCTCCTGCGTCAGGTAGCCCGGCGGGCACAGCGCGGCCACCTCGGCCCACGCCTCCAGCAACCGGCGCACCGGCGGATCGTCCAGCGACCAGCGCCCCTCCAGCGCCGCGCGCGCCACGTCGGTCATTTCCGGCCGCAGCGTCCGCGACGGCGTGAACGGGCGCGCCAGTTCGCCGGTGAAACTCTGCGAGAGGAAATCGAACAAAAACCCCGCGTATGGTCCGCTCGCGGCCAGCGGCACGATGGCCCGCCGCCCGTCCGGGCCGGCGCCCTCCCCTGCCCGGTCCGCCGACCACGCCTGCGCCGCCCGCCCGACCTCCAGCAACGCCGCGAACGTCGCCGGCGGTTTGTCGCGGCCGGTCACGGCGCGGAGGAGACTGCGGTTGTAAAAAAGGCGCAGCGTGTTCACCTGCGACGGGATGCCGTACGAGTCGCCCAGCGCCGCCGAGTAGCCCGTGCCTCCGCTCAGCCCGTCCACGAACGTATCCCGCCAAGGGATACCTTCCAGCGGCGTGCCACGGTTGTAGGGGTTGGGTGATTCCACCCAGGGAGAGAGTGCGAGGTAATAGCGGCCCAGCTCCAGGTCGCCTGTGTCCTTGCCGATCTGCATGATATCCGGCGTGGTGCCGCCCGCCCACTGCGCGCGCTGCCAGGCCGACCACGCCCGGAGCGGCACGGCGTCCTGTTTCACACGCACGCCCGGGTTGAGGTTTTCGTAGGCGGCGATGACCTCGTCGAGCCCCTCGCGCATGCCCGCGTGGATCATAAAATGACCGAGGTGAATCTCCCTCACGCCGGGATCGGTCCGCTCCCGCGTGCGCCGCATCTGCTGCCAGCTCGCGAGCACAAAAACCGCCGCCAGCAGCGCCAGGCCGACAAAGGGTACGAGCCTGCTTTTCACCGATGCGCCTCCTTTCCGCCCGCCAGCGGGCCGACGGGTGTTGAAACTCCGGATGAATCGCCATCCGCCTCACCTCCCGGCTTGCCTTCCAGCGCGGCCAGCCGCTCGCCGATCGCATGCACGCGCGTATCGCGCCGGGCCAGTTGCAGGAATTTCCGGTAACTCTCCCGGGCCAGCGCCAGGTCGCCCCGCTCCTCGGCCAGTTGCCCCAGCGTCACGTAAAGCGACGCCTGCCGCTGCTGCTGGTGAAACCCGATCTGCGCCGCCTGCTCCAGATGTGCCGATGCCTCCCCGATCCCCAGCCCCCAACGCAGCCGGGCATGGCCGATCACGTAACGCAGGTCGCGCTCCGCCTCGGGCGATGTGACCCGGGCGAGCAGCGCCTCCGCCGCCGCCAGCCGCTCCGGCCGCTCCGCCTGCGCGTTGTCATACAAAAGCCCCAGCGCCAGCGTCGCCGCGCCCTGCTGCGCGAGCGGATGGGCGCGGTGGTGTTCCAGCAGATCGGCATGGATCGTCCGCGCGCCCGCGCCGTCGCGCGGTTCGAGGTGGAGGCCGAGAATCCGCGCCTCAAGGTAGCGGGCGGCCACGAAGGTGTCTTCGGAGATGCCCGGGCGCGCGGAAAGCGCGCGCACACCGGCCAGCGCCTGGCGGACGTTGTCCTCCGTGCGCGGCTGCACGCCGAGCAGCACGGCAGCCTGGAGCAATTCGCGCGTTTCGGCGGCGTCGGCACTTTCGACGCCGGTCCCGGCCGCCTGGCGGAGCGCCTGCCGGGCGGCGTTGAAATCGAAACGCGCGGCCAGTTCCCACGGCGAATCCTGCGCGCCGCAGGACAACGCGAGAAGGAAGGCGAACAAAAGGAAAAGCCGTTTCAAGGGAGCGACCGGTGCCGGTTAAGGAAATCAGGACGAAGTGATGGCATGACAGGGAGCATTCCCCGCGTCGACCTGTTCCGGCCGCCTTCGGACGAGGGAAGCCGGAACAGGCGGAGCGAGCGCACGGGGGATACGAAAAGCGGATTTGTCATCCAGGCGCGTCTGTCGGGGCCGGCTCCACGCCTGCCGGCATCCGGTCGCCGACGAGGGCGAGACACTGGATGGCCGCGAGACCCCACTGGGCGGTGGCGTTGGTGCCGAGGCCGAAACTCTCCTCCACCGGATTGAGCACCGCCGGGCCGACAATCGCGCGCGGATGCAAGTCGTCGTGTACGCCGAGACCGGAGCGGCCACTGTAAAACTCCTGCCATGCCCGCGCCGCCAAATCCGGGTCGGCCGTACTCCGCGCCGCCCAGGCCGTGAGACGCGCATGTGATTCGCGCAGGTTCAGTCTGCCGAGGTCGCGGCCGAGAGCCGCTCGCTGCTCGTCGGCGCTTGCATTGTAAAGCCGGCAATACCGCAACCACGCCTCGCGGAAGGCCGGCACGTCCACGAGCGAAACCAGCTCGGAACAAATCTCCGCAAGGCCGAAAACCGCATTGAGGTGCGACACGGAAATCCGCGCCTCCGTCTCCACCGCAAACTCGCCCGTATCCAGATTGAAACTTCCGCCGCCCGCCAAAAACCCGGTCGGCTGTGCGGCGATGGTGCGCATGCCCGCCAGCAGCTTGTCGCGCGCCCGCGTGTCGCCCGTGCGCTCCCACTCCGTCAGCCAGGCCGCGGCCAGCGAGCCCCAGTCGGTGCCGAAACCCACGCTCACGGCGGAGCGCGCCGGCGGCGGGATCGGCTCCTTCCGGATTTTGCGGAGAGGATCGAGCGTCAGGAACGCCTCGTCGGCATCGACCAGTTCGTGCAGCAGGTCGCCGGTGCGCTCGTCGGCGGTCAGGTAGTAGTAAAAACGCCGATACACCGCCGTGCTGATCCGCAGCTGCTTGGCCGAGCAACCCCAGTGTTGCACGTTGTGCCGCGTGCCCAGCCCCCGGAACCGGCCGAGGTGATACACGTCCACTTCGCCGGTGTGGCGGGTCATCGCCTCGGCGAGGCGGAAAACGTCCGCCCGGCCCGAGCGCAGGAAGGTGTACCAGAGCCAGAGATCGGGCGAGAGCTCGGAGTTGTCCCACGCGTAGCCGCCCACGTCGTAACGCCATTCGTGGCGGTCGCGGTCGTAGGTGTGCATCACGTCGCCGTGGTCCCAGAAGCCGTACCAGCGGCGCTGCTCGACCTGCCTGGCATAGAGAGCGAAGAGGTGGTCGAGCTGGTCCTCGAGACGCGCCTTTTCCGGCGCGGAGCGGTCGGGCAGACTCCAGTCGCCAAAAACGCCCGCGGCGCGCAGGTGCGCCGGTGCGGCGGCGATCACGCCCGGCTGCACGAGCGCGGCGGCCAGTTCCGGGAAACGCCCGCGCGGCGGCGTCGCCTCCAGCGCGTGGAAAAAAAGTTCGCTGGTGCGGGCGATGCCGTGCGGCGTGCCGAAGCCTTTTTCGTAATCCTCGTAGGTGATCTCCAGCCCCTCGCGTTCCTTTTCGTGCGTATCCATGCCGAGGCCGTCGTGGTAAAAACGCAGGTCCATCGCGGGCGCTTCGGGCGACCAGAGCCAGTTCGTGACCTCCGCCGCCTCGCCCGCCTCCTGCGCCGCGCCGCGGATGTCGATCTGCACCGGGTAACGTTGCCAGAAATACCGCTGCCCGAAAGCGAAGCCGCCGGAGGGTCCGCCGAGGTACGCGAGGCCGGACGCGCGCCGGCCCGAGGCGGCCTGAATCCAGGCGTGGCCCGGTTTCGTGCGCTTGCGAATCCCGAAACCGTCGGCGGAAAGCTGGCTCAGCGTGTAATCGCCCCACGCCGGGATCAGGTCGAGGCGCGACGACACGCGCTTGTCCCAGGCGGAGAGCGGCGGCGTGGCCAGGCCGGCCACCTGGGCGGCGCGCACTTCCTTGCCGGGATCGCGCCGCAGGCCGGTGACGCCCCGCACGGCCTCCGCCCAGAGCCCCGCGCCCTCGCCGGTGAAGCGCACATGGCGATCGTGCGGCGCATCGCGCAGCGGCACATCGAACCGGATGCCCAGCCCGCGGATGAAATCCCGGTGCTCGTCCCCGTCGTAGATAAACGTGTGCACCATCCGCACCGTCTCGCCGCTCGCATGGAAATACAGCCGCACCACAAACGGCAGCCACGCGCGCCCGGCCTCGTTGCGATGACTGCCCTCCAGCCTCACCACGGCGCGCACCGGGCCGTCCTGCTCGATCGCGAGCGAAGTCACCTCGCCGGCAAATGCTTCCACTGCGACGGCCGCAGCCGCGTCCGCATCGGGCGCGTCCGCCTGCCGCAACGCCACCAGCCGGCCGGCCCGGGCGATTTCCCGGCCGTCGCGGAGGATCGTCGCCACCAGCACGCCGCCCCGGCGCGGTATCCGGCAGGTGATGACGCCGGTGGAAACCTCCACCGCGTCGGCCGATTCCGTCACGGCCACCGGCTGCGCGGGTGCGGCCGGCGCGGCGCCCGCCAGCAGCGTCAGCGTTTGCGCCTCACCGTCCCGGCCTGTCGCCGCGCCGGCCGGGATCGCGTGGCCGGTCCACTTCAGCGATCCGTCCGGCCAGGTCGCCAGCGGCCAGGTCTGCACCGGCACGGCCGCGCCGGCTGCCGTGCGCAAGGCAAAGGGCTCCCCCGCCTTCACCTCGCCGCGCGGCCAGGGCACGCCCCAGGCTGCGCCCGGCTGCACGGCCGGCGGCGCACCGTCGAGCCAGCGCAGCGAAGCCCCGCCCGGCGCAACCGGCGCGGAAACGGGCACCGCCGGCGGCAAAGCGGAGGACGCGGCCGGCTGCGCCCGCAACAACGAAGAGGCCAGCGGCAGGGAGGCCGCGGCGAAGGCGGAATTTTTGATAAAAGCCCGGCGAGTGAGAGCGGACATGGCTGAGTCTGAAAAACGGTGAATCCGGTGAACCGCCGTCGCGGAATCGCGGCAACAGTGCCGGCGCAGCGAATCATCCCGCAGCGGGCCGTCGTCGGCAAACGTCAGGCGGCGATAATCCTGTCCGGCATCTTTCATTTCGCGGCCCTTGCGCCGGCGGCGCCATCCTGGCTGAATCTGACTGTCAGACTGTCACCATGCCCGACTCGCCACTCTCGCTTCGCGCCTTTTCCCGTTTGCTGGGTTTGTCCCGCACCACCGTGTCGGAAGCCCTGCGCGGCAGCCCCCGCGTCAAATCCGCCACTGCGCGCCGCATCCTCGAGGCCGCGCGTGAAGCCGGCTACCGGCACAATCCGCTGGCCGGCGCGCTCATGTCCGAGATGCGCCGTTCGCGTTCCGGCACGTTTCGCGGTGTCATCGCCTTGCTCGATCCCGACGGCCCCGCCGGCCGTCCGCCCGGCTCCGCCCGTTTCCACGGCGAACTCGCCCGCGGGGCCTCGTTGCGCGCCGGCGAGCTCGGTTTCAAGACCGAGCTGTTCTCGCCCGGGCTGGGCCGCAACCGGCTCTCGCTCCGGCGCCTCGGCGAGGTGTTTCTCGCGCGCGGCATCCGGGGCCTCTTCATCCTGCCCGTCCGCGAGGAGCCCGATCTTTCCGCACTGGACTGGAGCCGCTTCTCCGGCCTCTATGCCGATCACGTGATCGCGCGTCCCGCCCTGCATACGCTCTGCTCCGATCACCACCGCGCCCTGTTCCTCGCGCTCGACCGGCTTCACGCCCTCGGCTACCGCCGGCCCGGCCTCGTGCTGCACCGCTCCCACGACGCCCGGCTCCTCCATCGCTGGGAAGCCGCCGGCCGGATCTGGCCGGCGTATTACGGCGGCACGCGGCGCAAACCTTCGCCGCTGATTCTGGACCGCCCCGAGCAGGCCGCCTTCACCCGCTGGTTTCGCGCCACCCGGCCTGACGTCGTACTCGGCCACGACCCCGTCCTCCTCCGGTGGATGACCGCCGCCGGCGCGCACGTGCCGCAGACGCACGGTTTCTGCTGCCTCAACCTCACCAACAGCGAGCAGCCTTGCGCCGGCCTCGACCTGCAACCCGCCACGCTCGGCGCGCGCGGCATCGAGCTGCTCGCGGGACAACTCCTGCGCAACGATTGCGGCATCCCGGCGACCGCCTCGGCCACCCTGCTTCCCGCCCGCTGGGTGGACGGACCGACCGTGCGGGCACCGCAGAGCGATTGACTTTCCACCCGCCGGCGAACACCTGTTCGCACGCAATGCTGCGCTATCTGGCCGCCGGGTACAAAGACTTCTCCGTCGAGGCGATCGACGTGAGCTCCCGCTTCAACTGGGAGTTTTACGCCAACCTCCGGGGCCAGCTTCGCCCCTCCTTCTACGACCTGCCCGATCCTCCCCTTTCCGGCCCCACACTCTGGGTTTTCCCGCCCGAAACCCTGCACGGCTGGGTCTCCGAAGCTCCTTTCGAACGGGTGGTGTTCCACTTCCCCTCGGTCCCGGATGCCATCCGCGAGGCCTGCCGCGAACCGCGCCACCTCTCCTCCCCGCTGCGCAAGCCCGACATCACGTTTCTCCGCAACCTCGCGGCCTCGCTCCAGAACCATTACCGCAATCCGACGCCGGTCTCGCTGCTGCTCTTCGAGCGCGCCCTGATCGACCTCAGCCTGATCCTGCTCCGCGAACACAAACAGGATACCGGACTCCCGCTCGAAACCCTCGCCGTCGAACGCGTGGAGCGCGCCGTCGACTGGTATCTCGCCCATCTGCACGAACGTCCCACGCTCGATGCGCTGGCCGCCGCGGTCCACATCTCCCCCGCGCATCTGCGACGCCAGTTCCGGCTCGTGCACGGGCGCAGTCCGCATGAGGTGTTCATGCAGCTCCGCCTCGACAAGGCCGCCGGGCTACTCGCCGGCACCGACGAGACGCTGGACGTCATCGCCCCGCAATGCGGGTTCAACAGCACCAGCGATTTTTGCCGCGCCTTCCGCCGGCACTACAAGGTCTATCCCAACACCTGGCGCACCTGGCTTTCCGGCCTGGAGCAGGACGCCCGCGGCAAACAGCTCGAACGCCTCATCGCCCGCAGCGGCGTCGCCGCGCCCTCCGGCGTGCCTCCGCCGGCTGGCGGCGATGTCGCGAAAAACTGACAGTCCGATTCCGTTTCACCAGCCGGACGGTAAAATCCGGTTGGGCGCGGCGGCGTTTCCGGTTTCACCTGTAACCGCATCTTCCGTCCGTCATGTCATCCGCCGATCCGTTTCTCCCGCCCGTCCCGTCCATCCCCGACGCCGCGTCCTCGCCGGTCCTCGCCGCCGCGCCCGGCGAATTGCTCCACCGGGACACGTTCCGGGACGGACTCGACCGGTGGCGGGTCGAGCAACAACCCGGCGGCTCGGTCCGGGCGGAGGACGGTCGCCTCGTCATCGCCGACAAGTCCGGCTGCACCGTGTGGTTTCGCCCGCGGCTGCGCGCGCCCGTCTTCATCCGCTACGAAGCCGTCGTCACGAGCCGCAGCCGTGTGTCCGACCTGAACTGTTTCTGGATGGCCTCCGACCCGGAGCGACCCGACGATCTTTTCGCCGCCGGACATTCGCGCGACGGCACATTTGCCAGCTACGACACGCTGCAAACCTATTATGTCGGTTACGGAGGTAACGGAAATACCACTACACGCTTCCGGCGCTACGACGGCAGCGGCGCCCGACCCCTGCTCCCCGAACACGACCTGAAGGGTCCCGGCGTGCTGCTGGAGCCGGATCGCGTGTACCGGATCGAACTCGTCGCGCTGGAAAACGGCCGTGTCCAATACGCGCGCGACGGCGAGGTGCTTTTCGACGTGAGCGACAAGGCGCCGCTCCTCTCCGGCTGGTTCGGCCTGCGCACCGTGTGGAGCGAGATCAAGGTGACAAATTTCGGGATCCATCGTGCCGTACCCGCCGGCTGACCACGCCGGCGCTCAGGCAGCTCAGCCCTCCGCCGGCCGGATCGCCTGCTCGTAGCTGCGCCCGATGTCGCCGCGGTGGCGGATCGACAGGTTCAGGTCGCGTGCGAGGCCGTCGCGCAGGCCGTACACCCACGCATGCACGGTCAGGTCCTGGCCGCGATCCCAGGCGTCCTGCACGATGGTCGTCTGGGCCACGTTCACAACTTGCTCGATGGCGTTGAGTTCGCAAAGCCGGTCCACACGCTCCGGCCCGGGACGGATGGCGTTGAGCTGCGCGGCATGTTTGTCGCGCACGTCCTTGACGTGCCGCAACCAGTTGTCCGCCAGGCCCACGCGGTCGTCGCGCAGCGCCGCACCCACGCCGCTGCACCCGTAGTGACCGACGACCAGGATGTGTTTCACCTTCAGCAGATCGACCGCGAACTGCAGCACGCTCAGGCAATTCAGATCGGAGGGCACCACGACATTGGCGATGTTGCGATGGACAAACAGTTCGCCGGGCAGCAGGCCGACAATCTCGTTGGCCGGCACACGGCTGTCGGAACAGCCGATCCAGAGGTATTCGGGGTTTTGCTGGAGCGAGAGTTTGCGGAAAAAATCGGGATCGGTCTCGCGGATCTGCCGGGACCAGGCGCGATTGAGTGAAAAGAGATGATCGAGTTTTCCTGTCGGTGAATCGGGCGTCTTTGGCATGTGGCAAGTCGTAGGCGAAAGGCCGTTGTGGAGCAGCTTCCGGATCAAATCGAGAGCGTTTTTCAGACCGGTTTTCCCGGCCTGTCACAAACACGCCGGCTGTTTCGTCTGTTCCGGTGTATGACAACCACCATCACTGACCCGTCCGCCGCCCGCTCCCGTGGCGCTTCCACACTCGCGCCGGCCGCGCGCGCCGTGCCGCGCCTCAACTACGCAAAAGCCGCTCCCGACGTGATCCGCGGCATGCTCGCCCTGCAACAGACCGTGGACGACAGCGGCCTCGAACACTCGCTCGTCGAGCTCGTCAAACTCCGCGCCTCGCAAATCAACGGCTGCGCCTTCTGCATCGACATGCATTCACGCGAAGCCCGCGAGGCCGGTGAGACCGAACCGCGCCTCCACCTGCTCAACGCCTGGCACGAAGTGGATCTTTACACGCCGCGCGAGCGTGCCGCCCTGCGCTGGACGGAGGTGCTCACACGCCTCGCCGGCGGCCACGTTTCCGACGCGGATTTCGAAGCCGTGCGCGGCGAATTTTCCGATCGCGAACTCGCCGCGCTTACCCTCGCCATTGCCACCATCAACGCCTGGAACCGCTTCGGTGTCGGCTTCCGCATGCCGCCGGGTTTCGATCACTAAAACCTCCCGCCAACCTGCAAGCCGCGGCGGGCGCCGGAACGATTGCCGATTTCCGGCGCCCGCTCGCCAATCTGTCCGCTCCCGGCCATTGTCAGCCTCACCGTGCCCGACCTTTTTACCGAACACCGTTCCCTGCTCTTCGGCCTCGCCTACCGGATGCTCGGCCGTGTCGCCGATGCGGAGGACATCGTCCAGGAGACGTTCCTCCGCTGGCAACAGCAGGATGCCGCACTCGTCCGCTCGCCCCGAGCCTGGCTCGTCGCCACAGCCACCCGCCTCTGCATCGACCAGATGCGCTCCGCCCGCCGCCAGCGCGAGGAATACGTCGGCGCGTGGTTGCCCGAACCCCTCGTCCACGCCGCCGGCATGACCACCGCCACCACACCCGACCAGGCCGCCGCCCTCGCCGACTCGCTCGGCATGGCCTTCATGCTGATGCTCGAGGAACTCTCACCGGTGGAACGCGCCGTGTTCCTGCTGCGCGAGGTATTCGATCACGACTACGCGGACATCGCCCGCATCGTGGACAAGAGCGAGGCCGCCTGCCGCCAGATCGTGAGCCGGACCAAAACCCGGCTCGCCCGGCGCGAGGTAACCCCCTCCCCCGCCCCCTCTTCGTCCGAAACCGAGCCGCTCGTCCGCCAGTTCCTCGAAGCCTGCGCCACCGGCAACCTCGAAAAACTGCTCACTCTCCTCGCACCCGACGCCGTG
Source organism: Opitutaceae bacterium TAV5 (assembly GCA_000242935.3). NCBI lineage: Bacteria > Pseudomonadati > Verrucomicrobiota > Opitutia > Opitutales > Opitutaceae > Opitutaceae bacterium TAV5. Next base: position 4,870,106 of record CP007053.1, on the reverse strand, counting down.
CTCTACACCGACGGCGGCGGACGCGTGAAATCCGCGCTCCGCCCCATCCGCAGCGCACTCTACATCGGGCGTTTCCTCGTCGGTATCCGCGAGCACGCCTCTGTCGGCGCGCACCATCGCCCCGTGCTCATCAACGGCGACCCCGGCACGCTCACCCGCCGCCGCGACGGCATCCTCACGGCCAGCGCCTTTTCCATCGAAGGCGGCCGCATCCGGGCCATCTATATGGTCAGCAACCCCGAAAAACTGCACGGCGTGCCGGCGATGCTCTTCCCGCCGCCTCCTGCCTCCTCCGAAAACCCGCTCCCGGCCTGACCTGCACGGAGATTTGCCAAGCGCCCTTCCCTCTCCCACGCTTCGCCGCCTTGAACGCCTCCTGGGACACTCTCAAACTTTTATCCGACCCGACCCGCCTGCGCCTGCTGGCCCTCCTGCTGCGCGAGGAACTCTCCGTTGCCGAGCTTCAGGAAATCCTTGGCATGGCGCAGTCGCGCATCTCCTCGCAACTCGCCCTGCTCCGCCAGGCCGACGTCGTCACCGACCGCCGCGAAGGCAAACGCGCCTGGTACTCGCTCCACCCCGATCTCGCCCCGGCCACGCGCCACCTGCTCGTCACCGCCAGCGAGACCGTTGAAAACCTTCCCGAGATGCGCGAGGACCTGCAAAACCTCGAACGCACGCTCCAGAAACGCCGCGACCAGCAAGAGCAGTATTTCAATCTCATCGCCGGCAAGCTCGGTAAAAATTACTGCCCCGGCCGCTCCTGGGAGGCCATCGGCCACCTCGCCCTGCGCCTCGTGCCTGCCATCACCATCGCCGACCTCGGCGCCGGCGAAGGCCTCATCTCGCAACTCCTCGCCCGCCGCGCCCGCCAGGTCTGGTGTATCGACAATTCCCCGCGCATGGTCGAGGTCGGCACCGAACTCGCCGCCAGGAACGGATTCGCCAACCTCACCTACAAACTCGGCGACATCGAACAGGTGCCGTTGCCCGACGCCTCCGTCGACCTCGCCATCCTCAGCCAGGCGCTCCACCACGCGCGACACCCGCAGCGCGCCGTCTCCGAAGCCGCGCGCATTCTCAAACCCGGCGGACAACTCCTCCTTCTCGACCTGAAGGAACACACCTTCGAAAAAGCCCGCGAACTCTATGCCGACGTCTGGCTCGGCTTCCGCGAGACCACCCTGCACGGTTTTCTGGAAAAAGCCGGCTTCCGGCAAATCGACATCACCACCGTCGCCCGCGAGCCGCAGGAGCCCTTTTTCCAGACCCTCCTCGCCAGCGGCAGCAAACCCGCGAAAGGTTAACCACTAATGCACACTGATAAAACCGCAAAAATCATTTATAATAAACAGGTTGATTTATCAGTGTGCATCAGTGTGCATTAGTGGTTTTTTACATTGATCGAACAGTATTGCGGTAAAACGAAAGAAATTTTGTGCCCTTTCGCGGCCATCCATGGCTTGAAAAACACCGTTCCTCTCGCGGCATCGCATCGCCACTCATGACCACGCCCGCACCGCTCATTCTCGCTTCCGCCTCGCCGCGCCGCCGCGAACTCCTCGCCACGCTCGGCATTCCGTTCGAGGTCATCGTCGCCAACGTCACCGAACACGAGGATCCGACGCTCGATCCGCGCGAGATGGTCACGCGCAACTCCGCGCTCAAGGCCGACCATGTGGCGCAACAACACCCCGACCGCTGGGTGCTCGGCGCCGACACCACGGTGTTCATCGACGGCCACGCGCTCAACAAACCCGCCGACGCCGCCGAAGCCCGCGCCATGCTCCGCCGCCTCTCCGGCCGCACGCACACGGTCTTTACCGGCCTCGCCCTCCGCCACCGGACGCGCGGCGTGAGCGAGGACGCCGGCGAGACGACCGAAGTCACTTTCAAACCGCTCGATGACGCCACGATCGAAACCTACCTCGCCCGCGTCCATACCCTCGACAAGGCCGGCGGCTACGCCATCCAGGAACACGGCGACCTCCTCGTCGACTCCCGCCGCGGCTCCCTCTCCAACGTCATCGGTTTCCCGCTCGACACCGTCGGCAAACTGCTCGCCCGCCACGGCCTGCTCCCCCGGCCTCAAGTGGCTCGACAATGACCCGCCCGAGGCGGTCGCAATTTGCGACCTTGATCAGCGGTTGCCGGGATGGAATCCGATTTTCCGGCGATGGCGCGGCCCCTCGGGAGCAGCCAGTTGCCGGATGGTTTTCACGATTTCTCCGATCTGTTCGTCATGCATTCCGATCCGGGCGTCCAGTTCGGCCAGTTTTGCCGATAATGCCTTGTGGTTGATCATCATATGGCGCAAGGCGACGAAGGCCCGCACCACCTGCACACTCATGTCGCATGCCGCATCGCTGTTGAGAACATTGGCCGCCTGAACGGCGCCGTGCTCGGTAAAGGCATAGGGGGCGTATTTGATATTACCCCCGCGCTTCAAGGTCGCAATTTGCGACCTTGAACGTACCACGTGGGCAACTTCCTCCTCGTTGAGTTGAAACATGAAGTCCTCGGGAAACTTCCTCCCGTTGCGCTTGACCTGTTCGTTGAGACGCTTGGTGGTCACTCCGTAGAGGTCTGCCAGATCGCGGTCCAGGATGACACGCTGACCGCGCAGGACAACAATGAGCGAATGGATGCGTTCGAGAGGGACAATCGCTTCGGACATGGCGAGGAAGAACGATCCTCATACACGTTTCATCCGCCCGCGCCAATTCTGCTGTCGTTATCGTCATAACAATCTCGTACGTTGTGCCCCAGCCCTTCTGCCCCCGCCAAGGCATGTTTGAGGCGCGCCGAGCCCGCAACCCGCTTTACCGCGCCCTCCTCGCAGGTAGTCGTCATTTTTCCAGAATCAGCCACCCGTAACGTTCGGGTCGATGGGGATGTGCGAACGGGAACAGGGGATCAGACCAGATGGAGAAACGCTCTCCACCCGCATCGCGTTGCCCCCTGTCCCAACGCGCAAAATTGGCTCGTATCCTGACAGGCATGTTCCCCATCGACAGCGAAGATGCTTCTTCGCCCGGAAAAAAATTGAGCACAGGAAGGAACGCGGAAAACTCAATCCCGACCTCTACCCGATAACCGGTCATCTCCTTGCCGTCATCACCGTCAAACCGGGTTCGCGAAACCGCAATCCGCGCCTTGCTCTCGAAACGGTAGTTTATCCAGTCTGCATGACGGTAATAATAGTCGGCCACCGTGCCGAGCGCGTTGATTTCCAGACATGCCGCGTCAGCCAACCGCTCGATCGGGGCGCCGAGAAAAATCTCCACGCAGTCATCCCGGAAGGTCTGTCCATCGTGATCGGCGCACGTAGCACGGATGTCCGCATCCTCACAATCAAAAGCGAGATAGAGTGTTTTCCCGTCGTGCAGGAGAGATACGCGCGTTGCCTGCGCGGGAACGGCATCCGGCTTCATCCAAAAGTCCCGAAGCTCCACTCGCGCCGCCCCACGCCAAGCCGGATCGCCTCCCTTGCCATCCAGCTTCGGCGGGACGGACACTTTCGGAACGCGCACCTCGGGCAAGGCGTGAGCGTCGACCGCTTGCCGCGTACCCGCGCCGGTCGCAAATGTCGGGACGGCTCCTGCCATCAGTAGTAAAAATACCATGACAGCCGATGACGAAAAAGTCCGGATCATTTTTCAGGGTCGATTCTGATGTAATCCACATCCAGTGAGCCGGGGGCCGGGACCCCCCCCTTGATTTCGGGATCGTTCACCGCGAGGCGCAAAACCACATGCCGGGTATTCTCCGCGGAGAACGCAAAGGGGAACGCCGCTTCCTTCCACTTGCCATCTGTATCGGGAAGGGCAAATGCCTGACGACCGTCGACCTCACGCACGGTGCCGTTGACCTCTCCGAAACGCATCAGGGCGACGCTGGCGATGGCGCCTGCGGAGGCCGGATCGGTGCGATTGACGCGATAACGCAGCGCCACCCGACCGCCAAGGACGCGTCCCACCGGCTTGTCAATGCGCGCCGGCCTTGTGTCCGGAGATTCAATACGCACAAATGCGTCCTGATCCTCAATCACGTGCCCGGCCTTGACATCCTTGCCTGCGACCCAGCGCACTGCTTCGGTAAACGCGTCTTCAAACGAGCCGGCCACGCGAGGACGCAGCCGGCGTTCGGGAGGCAGTTCGTACACTTTTTTGCCATCCTCAAAAATCGTGGCTGCCACGAGGTTCCTGTAACCGGTGGCCCTGGGATTGATGAAGAGAACCTTCCGGTTGTCGTCTTTCGTGTAGTCGATCCTCGCGGACGCGTCACCGGACGCGCCGGGGATGCCGGAGAAGCCTTCAACAGCACCATCGGCAGAATAGACGACATACGAACGTCGCGGGAGCACGATGTCGCCGAACACAGGCAGCGTCCACGCAAGGTTTTCTTCCTTGCGATTCACGACGACGATGAGGCCGTTTTTGTAAACGATCTTCATCCGGGCAAAAAACGGCTGAGGGTTTTTTCCCGACAACAACAATGCCTCCAGAGTGGCCCACTCTCCGGGCGTCTCGCTTTCATAGTAAATTTCCCGGACAGGTTCGCCGACATAGTATTTCTGGAGCAGTCCTACCGTCATGGCCTCGGTGAGAGCTTTGTCAGAGTGCATCCCCTCGGCACTCAGATAGTCGAGGTAGGCGGCATTCCCGTAGGCGATGGTCATCGCGCGATAATCATCGGAACCGGGTCCCCATGGAGATGCATACATGGCGTTGCCCTGATTCTGACGGTTGTTGCCCTGGTTACCGTAAGGAGGCGCGAAGAAGTAACGATATCCGAGTCCCATCCCGTAAAATGTGGTGAGGTGATGCAGCCGACGAAGCTTGAACTCGGGGGTGATCAGGCGACTGTAACCTTCAAAAATTCCGTAGTCTCCGGAATCCACATATTCACCAATGAGGAACTGGGTGTTGAGGGATTCGGAGAGGAGAGGGCCTCCGACGATTTCCTTGATCAGCCTGGACTGCGTGCGGAGTGCAGTGCGCGCTCCCCGTATCGTTCCGGCGTCAGGGTTCTCCTTGCTGTATTCGACATACGGCCACGCCGCTCCTCCCGAAGTTAACTGGTCAGAGAAGGTGGCCGTGGTGCCGAGGAGAGACTGGATATAGGTTTCCTGCTGTTTGACGAGGGGCAGGACATCCTGGGGCTGTGTGTGCCATTTCGGCGTCCCGTCGATTTTTTGGGCGCGCTTTACAGTCTGGAGGGGAGTGTCTCTCCAGAGCTGATAATTGGTGCGCAGTCCGGCCAGCCCCCAGCTTTTCATCTGCTCCATCCATGTTTTCAACTGATCCGGCGTTCCGGCCTTGCGGGGGTTTGGAGGCAGTTCGTCGGAAATCGCCAGCGGCAGATGTGAATCGAAACCACCGCCCTGCCAGTCCTGGAGAATGGTCAGTCCGCCAACCCATTTCCCCACGGTGGATTGCATCCATTTTGTAAATACGGATCGATCGCTGTAGAGCCCCCCCCAGAGGTCAACGTAGAGCAGGTTCTTCATCTGGTCGCGGTAAGGACTTGGTTTCTGGCCCACAGCCGGCACCGCATCCCAGAGCCGTTCCCCCGTGGTCAGGCGAAACTGTTCTTTCAGCGGAAAGCGTTCCCCGTCACGAATGGGCACATAAACCAGACCGTTTTCCAGATAATATTCTGACAATGCCGAGGCGTCCTTGCCGCTGCTGTCCGTCGTCAATCCGGGGAAATAGACGGCATCAATGCCACCCACGGCCTTAACGTCTTTCAGATAAAAATTATCAGCGCCGCTCGCGTTTCCGAAATCAAGATTCCATTTCCCCTGGACCCAAACACCGAGTTTCCGGTTATAGAAGATGTCAGGGAAACGGCCGTGCTGGGGATAGTCCTCACGGTCACGCTCGGGAACCGTAAAGCCGACGATCTCTGGTCTCGCACGCAGGCGTCCGGGATAAACTCCCTGAAATTTCCCGGACAGTCCTTCGATGGTCAGGGTGATGCCTTGGGCGTCTTGTGCCGCGACGATGGCGAACTCCGTTTTTTCCGAAACACTCGTCACGTGGTAAACCAGCCGCAAATCACCCGTATTTGTTTTGACCGATGAACGAAGTTTTACCCGATAAGCTTCGGGACGAAGGGGCGTGTTTCCATTGATTACGACAGGTCCGAATCCGGACATGGGAGTCCAGATGTCCTGGCCATTGGTTAGCACGACAAGTGCATCAGGATACTTGTCCGGCTGTAATTCGAGCCTCGTTGTGGCTCCGTTCACTGAAGCCGTGACGGCGCAGGTAATGACAATGAGCGCGACATGCGCCCACGAGAAGGTGCGTTTGATCATGATTTGGGTGTTAGAAAGTGAACGGCCTCCCGCCAGTCGGGAGCAGACCGGACAAAAGTCCAAGATGAAGAGATCAGGGACTGTTTCGCAAATAGAGGTTAATGAATTGCTTTAGCCCATATGCGCCTGTTTTCTGTAATTCAGGCGTATTCTTGATACGTTGGGCGCGGCCATCGGCGAATGCCACATTCATGCCCCCGTTGTGGAGGGACAACAGCTCTGCCCGCGTTGCATAGGCACCACTGTTATAGACATTGAGGCTGCTGTGAAATTCCACCAAAAGAGCGACACGACTCGGATTAGGAATTCCAGATATACGCATCCCTTGATTGGGTGCGGGCAAATTGACACCATACATGGATTCATTACCATAGCCTCCACCTGGATTGCACATGACCGGATTATAGCCATACGAACGAGGCTTGTCGATATTCTCCCCGGTGCGCACTTCATTGTCACTCGGGCATTTCAGGATTTTATTGTAGGGAATCGTTCCGTTACTTTCCTGTGTAAACATGGACAGCGCCGCATAGTCCCATTTGGGATTGTTTTCGCCGGGCAATTGTCCTCGATTTTGCTCCGCATACATGAGCAGGGAGAGGCCCAATTGCCTGATGTTGCTCAAACACGTGGCTGCTTTTGCTGTTTCACGAACTTTCCCGACGGTAGGGATAATGATGGCCGCAAGGATTCCGATAATTGCGATGACCGTAAGTAATTCAACGAGCGTGAAACCGGAGCGAATTCTGGAGTTCAGGAGATGTTTCATAAGAAAAGCAGGGACAAAGGGCTAACAGGTGTGCAGGGAAGGAATGGTAAAGCTGTTGCCACAACCGGAGAAGCTTCGGCACTTGCCGCCGACGGTGGCAAGCTAGGCTAGCGTCTGCGACGGAAAGCGCAAATGACGCCCAGGCTGCACAATCCGGTCAGCAGGGTACAGGTTGAGGGCTCAGGGATGTTCGAAAGCGGCACCGTCTCGATCGTTACGCCTCTGATCTGATCATACCAGCCCTGCCCCAGGGCCGAGGCGGCGACCAATTCCAGTCCCCGGATTTGCAAGCTGGTAATGGACGTTCCATCCGGAACGGTAAAGATAATGGAAGTGGAGCTACCGCGATTATCAACGGTACCTGCCGGAGAAATGCGTCCCAACTCCGTCGTAAAGGCTCCGGTTCCGCTGGCCCCCCAGACCGACAGGTTCAAGCCGGGGGTCAAAACTGAGCCATAGGAAAGAGTTATACTCGAGATTTGTTCTTCAGCCGGGGCAGTCCATGTTGCTCCGGCGTGGGCACCGACGAGATTGGCATTGGCTCCGACTGCATTCGGCACATTCACATAAAGCAGTGAGGTATGAGCCTCTACACGAAATGGCGATGTAGTCCCATCAGGAGTAAAGGTATATTTGGTAAAGGCCGGACGATCATCGGTCGCCGAATACCAGTTATTGACAGATGCATCATAGACATAAGTCGAGGATGCGGATGCGGGATCCGCCATTGCGCAAAAGCACGCTTCAAATACGCCGGCAGCAAACAGAACGGACGACAGACGAATCGAGGTTTTCATAGATGGACAAGGATGATGACCAGGTGACCTGGAATTTCGGGGATGTTATTGGCATGAAACCGAAGCCCCGGGAGGAGGGGCCTCGTTGCAAGAAACTGCACCGAGATTTACTGGACCGTTCCAGTTGTCAAGCGGTTTCTGGAACGGTCCAGTGAAAATTCGCTGTTTTGTTTTTCCTGACGGCCAGATTCCGTCGCTTCCGGCTTCGCCTCGCCATTCCCGGCAACAGCCACAAAAAGCTCCGGCATTTTGAGCCGGAGCACCGTGATCAGAATGTCTTGTAACGCAATCGCGGGACGCGCGCGAACGCCTTTTCCCTTCCGATCAGGTCGGCGTCATAAGTCAACGCGGTGGCGGCAATCCATGCATCATTTTCCCCGAGCCGTTGCGAAAGCGACGCCTGCATCGCCGCTGCCTTGTAGGCAATGCTCCGCGATAGGGAAATAACCCGGAATCGCGACAAAAATGCCTCAACGTCATTTTTGTCCTCAAAGCCTTCGGCAAATTCGCCAAGGGATATGATGCTCACCGCAACACTTTCCAACGGCTTCGCCGCCAGAAAACGTTTGGCCGCCCCCAAGACGCGTGCAGACACCTCGGATTCGAGTTCGATCAGAAAACTGGTATCAAGCAGCAGCATGGCGGCGACGCTTTTTCCCGGCTCCCTTGCCTTCGAACGGTTGCAGCGCCTCAATGAGCTCTTCCGCCGTCAAGGCGGGGCGGTCGGTCACCAGACGGCGCACCACCTGTGAAAACGACTCGCCGGGCGCGCGCTTTTCCTTTTTCAACATGTCGTACGCCTCAATTTCGAGGGATATCGTTTTCGTTGCCATGCACAGACCATGCACAGGCCAAGCCAGGCAGTCAAGAAGCCGCCCTCCACTCGCGGCGAAGCCGCCTCTGCGCCCGCTCCCTTCCTCTGTGGTGCAAGTTGCTTTTCCGGAATCCGCCAAACTATCTCCATGAATCCGGCCCACCAAACACACGAAATGATCTGGAGCGGCTGTGCCGTAACCGAAGGAAGAAGAATGGCCACGAAAAACACGAAAAAACACGCCGCGGATGAAATCCTCCATCGCGCTTATAAGCGCGCGGGAGCTTCCCGCCGGGCAGAAGGAAATTTTGTGCTTTTTGTGGCTATCCCGGTTTGAATCCGGAACGCATCCGTGTATCGGGAGAAACCATACGCTTCCGTACGCGATTTTTCAGGGCAGTTTCACGAAAAACAAACCATCGGTTTTCTGCCTTTCTTTTCGTGTCCTTTCGTGTGTTTCGTGGGCTACCTCCCGGTTGCGGCGCAGCCGCTCCACGTTCATTCCCGGCCAGAGCGGTTCAAATAAATCTGTATCCGTTTTTTAACCACGGATTTCACGGATCATCACGGATTCAAACCATGCCTTGCCGCTTCCTTCTTATCCGTGTGCATCCGTGCAATCCGTGGTTCTGTTTTCAGGATCCTGTACGGCTGCAATTTTTAAAAAAATGCGTCAGTTTGCCGGATCGGGAAAAAGAATTTTCAGAGCCTCCCTCAAGCCGCCGGATGTCCGGTGAAAAGGCGCTCAGTCTTCCGTTTGCCAGTCTTCCACCACAAGGCCGGGAACGCGGACGAATTCGCGGACATTGTGCGTCACCAGGATCGCGCCGATGCTCAGGGCATGTCCGGCCAGCAGCAGGTCGTAATGCCCGACCGGCTGCGCGTTCGGTTTCAGCGTTTCGAGGTAGACACGCAGGCGCGCCGCGTGCCATGCGGCTTCCTCGTCAAACGGTTCGGTTTCCGGAATCGCCTCTCTCAGCAGATTAAGCCGCTCCTGAAAAACCGGCAGGTCCGGGCGCTTCTCCGCTCCATAGGTCAGCTCGAACCAGACAACCGCCGAGAGGCAGATCCGGGGAGCCGCCTCAATGAAACGTTCCGAAAGCGCCGCATCCTGTTTCCGCATCGCGCGTGAAAACACATTCGTGTCGGGCAAATAGATGCGCATGACTCAGGGGCGGGGCCATTCTTCCTCGATCGGAGGAAGCGTCATCAACTTGCGCATCGCGCGATGGCGGCGAGCCATGTCCTTGGGGTCCATGATAACGAGCCGTCCGCCTTCACGGGTGATTTCAACCTCTTTGGCGGCCAGCCGAAAGGCCGCCGGGATACGAACAGCTTGCGAATTTCCGCTTTTGATGACTTTTGCTCTCACGTAATCACATTGTAATCACGTCTCCCGAAGTCAAGCGTTCGATCCATTCACCCTCGCACCGGCCCCGTGCTTTCGCGGACGAGGAATCCGGCCGTCAATTCGACCCGCTCCGGTGTCCAGCGAAGAGCCTTGCCGGCGGTACCCGCCATGCCCGCGGCTGAGGATGCCGCCGCCGCGGATTTGCGGGCGGCAGGCGATGGCGGTGTTTTTTTCTCGATGCCCGAAAGGGCCAGCCGGGTAAGCTCCGTGGCGTATTGTTCGATCGGCTGGTCGATCGTCGTCAGCGACGGGCAAAACGACATCGCCAGTTGCACGTTGTCCGCACCCACCACGGAAATATCGCCCGGCACGTCCAGGCGAAGGTCGCGCGCGGCGCGGATCGTGGCGAGCGCGAGCAGGTCGTTGAGCGCGAAGACCGCGGTCGGCCGTTTCTTCATCTGCAACAAGGCCGCCGCCGCCGCGTAACCGTCCTCGAGCCGGAAGCCGCAACGCTTCACCCACTCTTCCCGCACGCTCAGGCCCGCCGCCTCCAGTTCCTGGCGAAACACCTCGAAGCGCGCGCCGATCGCCTGGAAAGCCGGCGCGCCCCAGATAAAACCGATGTGCCGGTGCCCGAGCGCGAAAAGATGCTCCATCACCGCGCGCATCGCCGGGCGATCGTTGATCGTGGCCGCGTCGAAAGGGATTCCCGGATACGCCGGACCGGCCACCACGCAATGCGTCCCCTGCGCCTGCATCGACGAGAGCAACGGCTCGGCACGCGCGTAATCCATCGTCGAGACGATCATCCCGTCCACCTGCATCGCGAAAAGCCGCTCGATCGCCAGCGTTTCGGTTTCCAGGTCGGTGTTGCTGCTGCTCACCACCAGATCGTAGCCGTGCCGGCGCAAAAGCTGCTCCGCGTGCTGCACGATCTCGGCGTAAAACGGGTTGAGATGATCCTGTATCACCATGCCGACGACATGCGACCGGCGCGTGCGCAGGCTGCGGGCGAAGCGGTTGTGCCGGTAGCCGAGCTTCGCCATCACCTTGCGGACCGCCGTCTTGGTCTTGTCCGGGATCTCCGGGCTGTCCTGCAACACGAGCGATACGGTGCTTTTGGAAAATCCGCTCTTCTTCGCAACGTCGAGGATGGTGGGTTGTCTGGCCATGTCGGGCTTCATCGGAGAACAGAAGAACGCCAATGATACAACCTTTCGTATCGCTCCCGGGGAATGCGCCAACCCCATAACCCGCGGGTCTCCGGATCATCAGAAGCAGATTTTACACAAAGGCCGCAAAGACCGCCAAGGTGGGTACGGGCAACAAAACGATTCCTTCCGGATCTTCGCGTTCTTTGCGCGCTTTGTGTAAAATCCGGCCCGGAGCAGTTTCCCGTGCGAACCGGTCCCTTTCGTCAAATCGTACTCCTCGTAAACCGCGTCCCACGTTGACGCCTCGCCTCCCTTCGCGCTGATTAGGTCCTTTCCGCACCGTCACGTACACCACATGCCTGTCCACCGTCCGCAGCCTCCCGCCCGTCGCCCGGCCCGCGCTTCCCGCCGGGGTTCCGACCTGCTCTGGCGGGCGACCGGCAAGGACAACCGCCGGGCCATCGGCATCGGTATCGCCGGCACGATCCTGTTTCACCTGCTGCTCATCCTCCTCGTCCCGCGCCTGCCGTGGGCGCGCTGGTCGCCGGAACCCTCCTCCTTCGATTCGTCCCGCATGTTCGACATCGAGGTCGAGCCCGATGCCGTCATCGAGCCGCCACCCGAAGAACAAACCCCGCCGCGCTTTGTCGAGGTCAATCCCGACGCTCCCGACAACCCGCCCGACAAGGCGCCCAACACCGGCTCGCAAAACCAGCAGGTCGCGCAACCCGAGCCCTCTCCCGAAACCCGGCCCGACGCCGACACCCCCGCCGTCGACGGCGAAAAGGAAGACTCCACCGCCATCGTCAGCGGCAGCCTGACCCAACCCGCTCCGCCTGCTCCTCCCCCGCCGCCGCCCGCGCCGGAGACACCCGAGCCCGAAACCGTCCCCGACAAACCCTCCGCGCCCGACGCCGCCCAGGTCGCGCTCGATCCCCTCCCCGGCTACGAAAATCTGCAAGGCCCCGCCGACAACAGCCCCGGCACCACCAGCACGCCCGTCCCCACCCGCCCCGGCGACGCCGACCGCCAGGCCGAAGGCACACCCGACGGCGCCCCGACCGGCACCGCCGCGCAAGGCAACGGCGTCCCCCGCATCGACCGCAGCCGTCCCATGCCCCGCCCGCGCCTGCCTGCCGCCACGGTCGTCCGCGCCCGCCCCAGCCCGATCCTCAGGAATGTCATCGGCACCGAGAACATCGGCGCCGTCGCCTACGACGCCAAGTGGAGCAGTTATGGCGAGTACCTCCAGCGCCTCGTCGACACCGTGCAGGTGCAATGGGAACGCCTCATCATCAACAGCACCGTCTATCCCGCCGCCGGCACGACCGTGACCGTGAAATTCGAACTCAACGACAAGGGCGAAATCGCGCGCATCCTCGACGTGAAGAGCAACGGTTCGCGCCCCGCCGAGTACAGTTGTGTCAACGCCATCCAGGCCCGCTCCCCTTACGGCGACTGGACCGATGACATGAAGCAGGTCCTCGGCACGACGCAGGAGATCACCTTCACCTTCCATTACCAGTGACCCCGCGCACGACGCCGTGAACGTCCAACGTCCCACATCGAACATCCAACGCCCGGCGCATCGACCCGCCGGGGACCGGCATTCCCCTTCGATCCCGAATGCCCGACCTTCGATGCCGGACATTCAAGACCTCCCCCTCGGTCCCGGCGTCCGCCTCATCGCACACGATGCCAACGGCCTTGCCGCGCTCGACAAACCCGCCGGCGTCCTCTCGCACCCCAACGATCGGGCCGACGAACCCCGCTCGCTGCTCCATACCCGCTACGTCCGCGACGGCGAATACTACGAATGGACATCACAGGGCCGGAGCCCGGAAACCGGAAACGGGACCCCCGACGCGCCCCCGCGCCGCCTGTGGCTTCTCAACCGCCTCGATTCCGCCACCTCCGGCGCAATCCTCGTCTGCGCCGACGGCGACCTCGCCCGCGAAATCCGCGCATTGTTTCTCCGCAAACAGATCCTCAAGGTTTACCACGCGCTCGTATTCGGAATTCCCTCACAAGCACGCCAGATCTGGCGCGACCGGCTCGTCGTGCAGAAAAAAGGCGGCGTGATCCGCACCGGCACCGGCGGCAACATTCCCTCCGAAGCGCACATGACCGTTCTCCGCCAGCAACGCAGCGGCCCCTTCCCGCTGGCGCTCCTCGAGCTGGAACCGCGCACCGGCCGCAGTCACCAGCTCCGCGTGCAATGCGCCTCGCGCCATCTTCCCATCGTCGGCGACGCCACCTACGGCGATTTCGCCGCCAACCGGGCGATTGCCAAAAAACACGGGCTGAAGCGCCTCTGCCTCCACTCGCACGAAACCGCCTTCGACTACGAGTGGCGCGGCCGCACCCACACCTTCCGCGCCACCGCGCCGACGCCGTCCGAATTGCTCCGGCTCCTGTAAACGCGGAATGCCCCCTCCCCGGAGCGGCGGCATTCCTGCCGCTGCGACGAGGCGCGATGCGCCTCGCCCTGTAGCGATGACAGGGATTACGGGCGGGGCGGCTCCTCGTCGCGTGATGTTCTCCGCAATCCGGATATCCGTCCGGCAAATGCAGCGGCAGGAATGCCGCCGCTCCTTGTCTGAAATCCCCTCATTTTCCCGTCCTCCTCGCCGCCGGGCACGGGTTCTGCTGTCGGCAATCTTGTGCACAAGATTGCCGACAGCACCTCCGCCACGTCCCCCCTCTCGCCTCCCGGCGCCGCTCCCCGCGGCCTCGCGATCGCCCGCTGGCGGGAGGCTGCCGCCGCCTCGCTCGCTGACGCCGCCCGGACCGTAAAACAACTCGTGGCCTCGCTGCCGCCCGACGATCCGGCATGGATTCTCCGCCTCTCTCCTGACCAGATCGACGCGCAGTTTCAGGCTCTCGAAAAGCGCATCGCCTCCGGTGAGGTGCGGCTAGAAGCCCTGCCCCTGCTCGGCGTGCCGTTCGCGATCAAGGACAACATCGATGTCGCCGGGCTCCCCACCACCGTGGCCTGTCCGGAATTTTCCTGGACGCCCGAAACCACCGCCCCGGCCGTGCAACGCCTGCTCGACGCCGGCGCGATCCTCGTCGGCAAAACCAACCTCGACCAGTTCGCCACCGGCCTGGTCGGCACGCGCTCGCCCTACGGCATCGTCCCCAACGTCTTCGATCCACGCTACATCTCGGGCGGCTCCAGCTCCGGCTCGGCCTCCGTGGTCGCGCGCGGCCTCGTGCCGTTCGCGCTCGGCACCGACACCGCCGGCTCGGGCCGCGTGCCCGCCGGGTTCAACAACATCGTCGGCCTCAAACCCACGCGCGGCTGGATCAGCACGCGCGGCGTTTTCCCCGCCTGCCGCACGCTCGACTGCGTATCCGTTTTCGCCCTCACCGTCGCCGACGCCGCCCTCGCGACCTCCGTCGCCGCCGGTCCGGATGCCATCGACGGTTATTCGCGCACCCCGCCGCCGGGTGCGCTGACCAGACGCCTGCCCGCCGCACCGGACACTTGCACCGGAGCGGCGGCGTCCCCGCCGCCGGACGCGCGACTGCGCGCTATCCGGTCCGGCGGGACTGGCGTCCCGTCCGGCGACGGGGACGTCGCCGCTCCGAAACTGCCGGATACCCGTCCCCGCCTCGGCATCCCGGCCACCCCGGAATGGTTTGGCGACCGGCAGGCTGCCGCCGCCTGGGAACGCGCCCTCGATCAGGCGCGGGCCACCGGCGCCGTGCTCGTGCCGCTGGATTTTTCTCTGCTGTTCGAAGTCGCCGCGCTGCTCTACCAGGGACCGTGGGTGGCGGAGCGCTACGCAGCCATCGAATCCCTGATCACCACGCAGCCGGAAGCGATCCATCCGGTCGTGCGCGGTATCATCGAACAGGCGCGCCGCCACGACGCCGTATCCGTTTTCAGGGCACAGTATCGCCTCGCGGATCTCAAACGCACCTGCGATGCGCTGACGGCTTCCGTCGATGCGCTGCTCGTGCCGACCGCGCCCACCCTGCCGACCATCGCCGATGTGCTCGCCAATCCGGTGGAGATCAACAGCCGCCTCGGCACCTGGACCAATTTCGTCAACCTCCTCGACGGATGTGCCCTCGCGCTGCCCGCCCCCTTCCGCGACGACGGCCTGCCGGCGGGCGTCACACTGATCGCCCCCGCCTGGAGCGATGCCGCCCTCGCCGCCTTCGGCCAGACCTGGGAACACCTTACGCCGCAACCGCCCGGCATCGCCGGTCTGCCGCCGTTTCCCGACCCCGCCGCGACGCCGCTCCCTTTTCCTTCCGCGCCGACCGTCCGGCTCGCTGTCGTCGGCGCGCACCTCCGCGGCCTGCCGCTCAATCACCAGCTCACCGAACGCGGCGCCGTGTTGGTGGAGCAAACCACCACCAGCCCCGATTACCGGCTGTTCGCGCTGCCCGGCACGGTGCCGCCCAAACCCGGCCTCGTGAAAACGCCCACCGGAGACGGCGCGCCGATCGTCGTCGAACTGTGGGACATGCCGGTCGAAGCGTTCGGGTCGTTCGTGGCGCTGGTCCCCCCGCCGCTCGGGATCGGTACGCTCACTCTCGCCGACGGACGCACGGTGAAGGGTTTTATCTGCGAAACGTGGGCTACTGCCGACGCCCGCGACATCACGGACTACGGCGGCTGGCGCGCATTTCTGGCCGCGACAAACCCGTCAACGCCTGCGGTTCCCGCCAACGCATGATACGGTTGCAGACAGCCACCCGGCCCCCGCAGCGCGCGGAAAACCGCGCCGGATCGATCTACACGCAGATCAAAGAGGACATCGCCGCCCTGCGGCTCCTGCCCGGCGACCGGTTCACCGAAACCGATGTGGCCGCGCGCATGCGGACCAGCCGCACGCCGGTGCGCGAGGCGCTCTTCCGCCTGCAACGCGAAGGCCATGTCGAGGTGCTTTTTCGCAACGGCTGGCAGGTGCGTCCGTTCGACTTTCGTGTATTCGAGGAACTTTACGACGTGCGCATCCTTCTCGAAACCGCCGCCGTCGCCCGCCTGTGCGCTCAGGCGGATACCGGCGGCCCGTTTATCGATCCGGCGGCTTTCGCCGACCTGAAACGCGTCTGGCTCGTGCCGGAGAGCGAACGGCTGCAGGACGCCGGCATGGTCGCCGGGCTTGACGAACGTTTTCACGAAAAACTGGTCGAGGCCACGGGCAACCGCGAGATGGCGCTGATCCATCACGACATCACCGAGCGCATCCGGATCGTGCGCCGGCTCGATTTCACGAAACCGGAACGCATCGCCGCCACCTATGCCGAGCATGGCCGGATTATCGAGGCGATCCTCCGGAAAAACACCGAAAGCGCGCAGGAACTGCTCCGCACGCACATCGACCGCAGCAAGGCCGAAGTCCGGCGGATCACACTCCACATGCTCCAAACCGCCCGGCAGATAAAGACAAGAACGAGGTGTTCCCCGAAGTTTGCACAGAAGCCCGATTATCCGCCGGCCCGGGGGATATCGGGAATCAACTTGTGATGTAGCCGATTTATTGGGCAACTTCCGGCAGGAAAAGGTCGAGGCCGAGCAGACTGCCCCGGATGAGCATGTTTCCGCATTCTCCGACGGGCATCTGGTTGTCCTCGGTGATTTCTCCGCCGCCATAAACCGGGCCGTTGGCCAGCGGACAGGTTCCCCGGTCATGAGGGCGAAAGGGAATTTCCAGCGAGGGAGGGAGGCGTAGGTAATACCAAAGCCCCAAAGCCTTCAGATTTTCACACAAAGCTCGCAAAGAGCGCAAAGGATTGCCAGTTACCTTCTTCGCGTCCTTTGCGGCCTTTGTGTAAAATCAAAAACATTCGGGACGCTGGTATAAGGACGGGGTCGAACCGCGCGCGGAGAAGCGCGGGGTTGAACGCGAAGAAAAAGGGAATTCTGGATACGTTATATCCATAGTTGTGATACACACGCTGGAAAAGTTTTCCTTGGATAAATAAACGGTTACTGTATGAATGTAATGAGACTGCCCCTCTGCGGATGCATCTCGATGGGAAATCCTGTCATTTCATCAAGGACGGGCCCTCCGAGAATGATCTGATCAAAATAAATCCCGATGAAGTTTGTTAACCTGTTTTCTGTTATAATCTTCTGCCTTCCGATCTTGCTTCCCGCCGAGATTGTCCTGAAAACTCCCGCCTACGACGAAACCATCACAACCATGGCTCCGGAACTGCGTTCCTTCTTGAGCATGTCACAAGCTGACCGCCGCGATTTCTTCAACGACAAGGAAAAACGCAAAATCATTAACAAGGTTCGGGATGCTCAACCCTATACCTTCACATGGGACTGCACCCAAGGTGAAACGGGAACCTTCACGGTCGTCCTTTCCGGGAAGGAAGACTATTCCGAGCCGTCGCCAACTCTGGTGATTTCCTCCAAGGACAAGGCGAACCCGAACGAGGCTCGCCTCGTCAATTTTCTGATCGGGAAAACCTATTATTGGAAAGTCGAATGCGCGTCTGAAGACGGTAAAACGATCACTTCGAGGACGGGACGATTCAAGACCGATGCGCTCCCTCCGCGCCTGTTGACCATCCCCAATGTGGGAAACGTCCGTGACCTGGGAGGGCGCAGAGGGCTCGATGGACGGATGATTCGCCAAGGCATGATCTTCCGTTCCGCCGGGCTGAATAACAACAGTCCCGATTTCAATTGGGACCGGAAGAAATGGAAAAAGGAAAAAATCGAGGATTTCCGCATCGGCACCAGCAGGCTCACTCCGTCGAGTGTCGATTACATCAACAATGTCCTGCATTGGACTACGGAGCTCGATCTTCGCGGTCCCGGGGAGGTCGCTTCGATGACGGAATCGCCGGCCGGCCCCGGGGTGAGATGGATCAACCATTCTTCCGAAGCCTATGGTCGCATTTTCGGGAAAAATGGCTCCTGTTCCGGAAGCGGACCGGAGGCCATGGCAAAAAATTTCCGTCTGTTTTGCGACATGGCGAATTACCCGATCAATTTTCATTGCATCGCGGGCGCGGACCGCACCGGGGCGCTGGCGTATGTTCTTGAGGGAGTGCTCGGCGTGGACAGCGATGAACTGACCAAGGACTGGGAGATCACGGCCAACGGTTATTTCAAATACGAGAAGATGTTCGACGACCTGGTTGATGGATTTAGTCAGTTTGGCGCACCGGGAGATCCCCTCCATAAAAAGATCGAAGCTTATCTGTATAAAATTGGCATTACAGAACAAGAGGTTGCCGCTTTTCGATCCATCATGCTGGAAGACCAGCGACTCTGATCGAGATTTCAGTCGCCTCGTTTCCGCATCTCGGCCTCATCATGGCACAGCCCGTGCCCTTGTCTTTCCTCCCAAGAGCGAAAAAGGGACAGCATGCAGGTACCAAGCGACTCTGGTGTTCTGTTTTGGAAAAAATGCCGGATACAGGATGGGCTACGGGAACCGGAATCTCTTCGTTCCCTCCGTTATCTTCTGTTCAGATTTTTCAGATTTCAGTCCTTTGACGCCCGCACGTCCAGTGCGTCGCGCAGGCCGTCGCCGAGGAAATTGAGCGAGAGCAGCGTCAGGGAAAAGATCGTACCGGGAAACAATAACAGCCACGGGAACTCTTCCATTTTCTCCGCGCCGTCCTTGATCAGCGTGCCCCACGAACACATCGGCGCGTCCACGCCGAGCCCGAGAAAACTCAGGAACGATTCCAGCAAAATCACCGCCGGGATCGTCAGCGTGGTGAACACGATGACCGGCCCGAGCACGTTGGGCACGATGTGCCGCCAGATGATCCGTCCCGAGCCGTAGCCGAGCGAACGCGCCGCCTCGATGTACTCCATTTTTTTGACGGAGAGCACCTGTCCGCGCACGATGCGCGCCATCGTCAGCCACTCCACCGCGCCGATCGCCGCGAAGAGCACGAAGATTTTTCCAATCCCCTGGAGCCGCGCAAACGGATGCGCGCCGAACACCGAAAAACCGCGCAGCCACGCGTCCAGATCGTTCATCGGCTCTTTCAGGAACACGAGCAGCAGAATCACGAAGATCGTGAACGGCAGCGCGTACATGATGTCCACGATGCGCATCATCACCAAGTCGGTCTTGCCGCCCGCGTAGCCCGCCACCGCCCCCCACGTCACGCCGATCAGGAGCGCCACCAGCGAGGCGACCAGCCCGATCATCAGGGAAATCCGTCCGCCGAGCAGCACACGCGCCAGCAGGTCGCGGCCGTTCATGTCGGTGCCGAAAACAAACACCTTGTCCGACCCCGTGAACACCCGGCCGTCGATCTCCACGCGTTCGCCCGCGCGCATGCGGACCCGTTCGGCTTCGCCCGCGCCGAAATCCTCCTCCACGCGCTTCATCGTGATGAGTTCGGGATACGCCGACGGCCGGTCGGGCCGCGTCATCACCGCCAGCTCCGTGAACGGCGCACTGCTGCCCACCTGCAGGTTCTGTTCTTCGTAGGAAAGCCCGAGCGCTGACGGCAGCACGATGCAGCACAGGGCGAGCACGGCCAGAAACACCCCGCCGGCCACCGCCATCCGGTTCTTGCGCAGCCGCGCCCACGCGTCGGCCCACAGCGACCGTCCCTCTTCGAGAGCCGCGGAAGCGCTGTCGGCGACAGTCTGTAACTTTTTTTCAGATACGCGAAGCATGATTGGTCAGGCCGGAGTGTTCACCCTGATTCGCCCGTCCCCTTCCGGAGCAGACAGAATTGGCCGCGAAAGGGCGCAAAAATCCCCATGCAAATGAAGCGTGGCGTGGCGCCTATAGGCGCCATGGAGGGTTTCCCTGCAAACAGACCCTTTGCGCTCTTTTGCGGCCAAAACGGTTTGGGAAAAATGATTTTCCCTGTGCCTTCTTCCCTCCTCCGAGGTGAAAAACCCGCCCCTTGTCTTCTTCGGTTGCGGCACAGCCGCCTCATACGCGGCGAGGATTTTTGCGCCCTTTTGCGGCCAATCACGGATCGGAAAAGCAGGGTGTTCATTCGAATTTCAGCCGCGGGTTGAGCCACACGAGGACGACGTCCACAACCAGGTTGAGGAAAATGATCAGGGTCGCGTACAGCACCACCGTGCCGAGCACGAGGGTGTAGTCGCGGTTGAAGGCCGAGGTCACGAACTCGCGCCCCAGCCCCGGAATCTGGAAAATCGTCTCGATCACGAACGACCCCGAAATCACCCCCGCGATCGCCGGCCCGAGGTACGACACCAGCGGCATCAGCCCGCTGCGCAGCGCGTGGCGAAACACCACCCGCACCTCCCCCGCGCCCTTCGCCCGCGCCGTGCGGATGAAATCCTGGTTCAGCACCTCCAGCATGCCGCCGCGCGTCAGCCGCGCCACATACGCCGCGTACACCAGCCCGAGCGTCAGCGCCGGCAGCACCCGGTCCGCCGCGCCATACCAGCCCGAAGGCGGCAGCCAGCGCAGCCAGATGGCGAACACCAGCACGAACACCGGCCCGAGCACAAACGTCGGCACACAGATGCCCACCATCGCCAGCGACGACGCCGCGTGGTCCAGCGCGGAGTTTTTTCTCACCGCCGCCACCACCCCGAGCGACACCCCGATGACCAGCGCGACCAGCAACGCCCACCCGCCCAGTTCCAGCGACACCGGCAGCTTGTCGGCGATGATCTCGTTGACGGTGCGATTGGGGTATTTGAACGACGGCCCGAGGTCGATGCCCAGCGTCGCTTTCAAGTCGAGACCGCGTCCGTGTCCGTCAAACAAGCCGCGCGGGTCGAATTTTTTCGGACACAGGTCCCACAGGTAGGCGAAGTATTGCCGGTGCAGCGGCTGATCGAGCCCGTAGTGGGCCTCGAGGTTGCGCTGGATTTCCCTCGATACCGCCTTCTCCGACGTGAACGGCCCGCCCGGCACGTACCGGAGCATGAAGAAAGTGACCGTGACGATGATGAACAAAACCGGAATCGTCTCGAGGAGACGGCGGGCGATGAAGCGAAACATGAGCGAGCGCGATGAACGAGGATGAGCGGCGGCAAGAACAGGAACCCGTAAACCGGGAAACGGAAAGCGTGAAGTTTCGGGGACGCCGCGCCTTCCTCACCGCCGTTCCCGCCGGCGCTGGCCGGGGCTGCCTCCGTGCTCGCGCCGCCACGCCCGGCAAAATGTCCCCGCGTTGGCGAATCCGCACGCCAGCGCCACGTCCTGCACCGGCATTTCGGTCGTCGCCAGCAATGTCGCCGCCCGCTCCATGCGCAGCCGCCGCAACATCGCGCCCGGCGCCTCCGCATAACGCGCGCGAAACGCCCGGATGAAGTGCTCGCGGCTCACCCCGCATTTTTCCGCCACCAGCTTCAGATTCACGGGAGAACGGAAATGGCTCTGCAAATAATGATAGCCAAACTCCACCGGGTCCGCCGTTCGCGTCGCCGCCACCTGCTCGCGGTAAAGCGCGATGAGCAGCCGGCAAACGAGATCGGCCTCGTGATAGCGGTCGTAAAATTCGCGTCGCACGTAGCGGTCGAGCACCTCGTCGAACAGCGCCCCGGCCTCCGACTCCGGCGGCATGCGCACCACCGCACCGAAATCGTCCCGCAACTGGCCCACCATCGCCCGCACGCTCCCGGCCAGCGAACAACTGATCCAGCGCAACCGGTACGGCTCCGTCGCTTCCGGCGGATAGCCGTAGCGGGAATTTTCGCCGTAGGTGAACAGCATCACATAACCCGCCGGCACCAGCCGCCGCCCGCGTTCGTCCTCGAAAAACCCCGCGCCCTCCTCGGTCCGCTGCAACACGAAGACCGGCGCGCGCTGCCGCTCGCTGTTGTCCCACGCATACGACGCGCTGCGGCGCACTTCCTCGGCGCCGCTGTGCACCTGGGCAAAGGTATCGTCCCGGTTAACGCTCATGGGAAAGCCGGTCAGCAAACCCGTCTTCTCCGTCCGCCGCAACCAAAAGCGCGCCGGCAACGCGGCCGCAGCGGCAGGCTTTCCCCGCCAATCTGCCTGCCGGGCCGGGCGCAGGGGAAGTGGCGCGGGCGGCCCGCCCGCAACGTGGCATGGGCATCCTGCCCATGACTAGAGTTTGGCACCGACTAGTTTTCCAGGAGGAAAGGCTTGATCAATAGTCTAGTTTTAATACTAGTTTTTTTTCATGGGCTATCCAACCAAAGTTCAATGCATCCAGCGCAAGGAAACCTCGCAGTATTACATCAACTTCCCCGCCCCCATCGCCCAGGCGATGGACTTCGCCAAGGGTGAGACCGTCGAGTGGACGATCCACGACAAGGGCCATCTGATCGTTTCGCGACGGGAGGTTCCGCCCGGTCCTGTCCCGGTAAAAAAAACGGCACGTTGAGCGAAGCCTTCGATTATTTGCTCGACGGCCTTGCCCCGGTCTTTGCCTCGCCGGAGGATTTTAGCCGCGCACGCACCCAATGGCTGGCCGGCTTGCTTAATCTGGGCCGGCACACGGTGACCGGGGCATTGAGCACCGCCGGCTCCCAGCACCGGGACTGGTCGGCGGAGTATCGCCTGCTGCAGCGCCTGCCGGTCGATCCGATCTTCGCGCATGTGCGACGCGAAGCGCTGGCGGCCACCGATGCCGACAGGCCCTGGGTGGTCGCGCTGGACGACTCGATCACGCGCAAAACCGGCCGCTGCATCCCCGGCTGCGGCTGGCGCAAGGACCCGCTCGGCCCGCCCTTCAACATCAACTTCGTCCGGGGCCAGCGCGTGCTTCAGTTCTCCGCCGCCATTCCCGCCGCCGACGGCTCGGCCCGACTGGTGCCGGTGGACTGGCAGGAGGCCCCTTTGCCCAAAAAGCCCTCGCGCCACGCCGATGCCCAAACGCAGAAGGCCTATGTTGAGGCCCGCAAACAGGCCAGCATCAACGAAGTCGCCGCCGGACGCATGGAGCACCTGCGCACCGTGACCGAACGACCGATCCACTGGGTGAGCGACGGACGCTTCACCAACCGCACCCTGCTGCGCCGGCTGCCGGAGAACACCGTCCTGATCGGCCGGGTGCGCAAGGATACCAGGCTCTACGCGCCCTGCGACGGGCGGCCCGGCAAAAACGGACGCCCCCGCAGGTATGGCGACACCCTGCCCACGCCGGAACAGTTGCGCACCGACGACACCGTGGACTGGCTCCGGGTGCCGGCCTTCGCGGCGCAAAAGCGCCACGATTTTAAGATCAAGACGCAAGGCCCGGTGCTCGCGCGTATAACCGGAGTGGATACGCTGGTTCGCGTGGTGGTGATCGCCCCCCTGGGCCACCGGCTGAGGAAAGACAGCAAGCTGCTCTACCGCCAGCCCGCCTACCTCATCTGCACCGACGCGGACGTGGCGCTCGAAGACATCCTGCAGGAATACCTGTGGCGCTGGGATATCGAGGTGAACTTCCGCGACGAAAAGTGCCTGCTCGGCGTAAGCGAGGCCCAGGTGCGCGAACCCGAGGCGGTGCGCCGCCAGCCAGCCTGCGCGGTGGCCGCGTATGCCCTGCTGCTGCTCGCCGCCCATCGCACCTATGGCCCGCACGGACTGCCGCCCTCGGTGCCTCTGGCCAAATGGCGACGTGGGGAACCCCCGCGCCGCGCCACCACCGGCCTGCTCATCAACCAACTGCGCGTCGAACTGTGGTCGCCCCACCTCCGCCGCGAGAGTTTATCCCACTTCTGCTCTCGCCCCTCCCCGGATCAGAAGTCCCATAAACCCTCTTCCGACCTCGCATCCGCCTTGTTCTACTCCCATAACTGAATCTCGCATGCGCCAAACTCCAGTCATGGGCATCCTGCCCATGATTCCGGCGTGGCACGGCCATCCTGGCCGTGGACGGCGCGCAGCGCCGCCGGTTTGTTTCCGGACGTCGCGGAGAGGCAACGCTCACGGGCAAGATGCCCGTGCCACGCCGACCCGGCGGCTTCGCCGTCTGCGGGCGGGACGCCCGCGCCACGACGCTCCGCGTCACATCTGTTATTGCAGGAAAGCCGGGACTTTTTCGTTGGCGATCTGCTGTTCGAAAGTCTCGCGGGTGTTGACGAGTTCGAACGCGCCCTGGTTGACCAGCACCTCGGCGGCGAGCGGGCGGGTGTTGTAACGGCTGGCCATCGTGAAGCCGTAGGCGCCGGCGCTGAGGAGCGCGATGTACTCGCCTTCACCGAGCTCCTGGAGCTGGCGGTCTTTGGCGAAGCAGTCGCCGGTCTCGCAGATGGGGCCGACGATGTCGGCGACGAGCGCGCGGCGGGCGGTGTCGCGCTGGAGCGGGACGATCTCGTGGTAACTGTCGTACATGGCCGGCCGCACGAGGTCGTTGAGGGCGGCGTCCACGACGAGGAAGTTTTTGTGCAAACCGCGCTTCAGGTACTCGACGCGCGAGAGGAGAGCGCCGGCATTGCCGACGAGGAAGCGGCCGGGTTCGAGGAGGATCTTGAGGCCGAGCGGCTGAAGCAGGGGGACGAGCGCGGCGCCGTAAGCCTCGGGCGTGATCGGACGCTGGTCGGCCGGCTGCGCGTCCCACCAGGATTGCTGGCCGCTGGCGAGGGCGTCCTTGTAGACGATGCCGATGCCGCCGCCGATGGAGAAGTAGCGGATGCCGTAGCGCGCCTTCAGGTCGGCGGCGAAGGGCGCGACCTTGGTGACGGCCTCGACGAAGGGCTTCACGCTGGTGAGCTGCGAGCCGATGTGCATCTGCACGCCCTTGATCTCGATGTGCGGGTAGCGGGCGGCGGCCTCGTAGGCGGCGGCAGCGGCGGCGAGAGGGATGCCGAACTTGTTGTCCGCCTTGCCGGTGGTGATCTTGGCGTGGGTGTGGGCGTCGACGTCGGGATTGATGCGGATGGCGATGGGGGCTTTCTTGCCCGACCCGAGCTGGCCGGCCACGTGGTTGATGCGGGCGATCTCGGGCTCGCTCTCGACGTGGAAGGCGAAAATGCCGTTTTCGAGGGCCTGCCGGATTTCGGCCTCGGTCTTGCCGACGCCGGCGAAGACGCTGCGCGTCACGTCGGCCCCGGCGGCGATGACACGGCGGATTTCGCCGCCGCTGACGAGGTCGAACGCGGCGCCGAGATTCGCGAAGTGGCGCAGGATCGCGAGCGACGAGTTGGCCTTCATCGCGTAACAGATCTGCACGTCGAGCCCGTCGAGGCTCCGCGCGAGGCGCGTGTAGTTGTCGGCCATCGTGGCGGCGCTGTAGACGTAGGTGGGCGTGCCGTAGAGGCGGGCGACGTCGGCGAGATTGACCGATTCGCAATGCAGGCGGGAACCGTTGTAGTGGAAGTGATGCATGTGGAAGCTGGACTGATCCGGCGCGGGTGGCCGGAGGAATTGGCAGTTGGTAGTTGGAAATTGGAGAAAGGCAAAGGCCGGTAGCGCGGTGCGGTTGGCGACCGGGCGCCACAAAAGGCCGGAAAAGGTGTCGTTTTCGCGGATTGTCCCTTGAAAAACCACTCAAAATTAACGGAGTGGTGCCGAGAGATTACATATGTTGCGCGCCCTTCTCAGTCTGTTCCGCCGACCGCCCGTTCGCATGGGCCGGGTGGACAACGCGCGCATCCATCGCACCCAGATCCGTAACGCGCAGTTCATCAGCTTCTTCTCGGAGCAGAAGTGCATCACGGTGCGCAATTCCGATCGTCATGACCAGCGGCTGCGCCGGTTCCGGATCGTGAAGACGGGCCTCGTGCTCGCGCTCGCCGCCGGGCTCGCCTGGGTGGTGATGGAAAGCGCGAAGGCGATCTCGATGTTCTGAGGGAATGCGGTGACGGCCCCCTCCCCCTCCCCGCTTCACCGCAGGAACGCCATCACGACCGTCGCTCCGAGGACATTGACCAAGCCCGCGAGGACCATCACGAGACCGGCAATCGCCCCTTCCTCCTGACCGAGTTCGCGCGCCCTGGCCACGCCGGCGCCGTGCGCGCCCATGCCGAAGAGGGCGCCGCGGGCGAAAACCGTCCGCAACGGCAGGCAGGCGATCACCGCCTCGCCCACCGCAGCGCCAAAGATGCCGGTGACCGCCGTGAACGACGCCGTCAGCCCGGGAATGCCGCCGATGCTTTCCGATGCGGTCATCGCCAGCGGCGTGGTCACCGACCGCGGCAGCAGGCTCATGCGCAGGTCCGGCGAGAGGTGCAGCCACTCGGCCAGCAGCCAGGCGCTGCCGACGGCGATCAGGCTGCCGGCGGTGACGCCGAGCGCCAGCGTTCCCGCGTGGCGCCGGATCAGCGCGCGCTGCTCGTAAATCGGAAGAGCGAAGGCCACGGTCGCCGGACCGAGCAACGTCACCAGCCAGTGCGTGCCGCGCAGATAATCGTGATACGTGGCATGAAAGACCAGGATCAGGGCTCCGCACACCACCCAGGTCACGAGCAGCGGCGAAGTCCACCAGCAGCGATGCCGGCGGTCGAGGTAACGCGCCAACGCATACACGCCGAGCGTGACGGCGCTCCAGAAAACCGGGATCAGCACCTCACGCATGGTCGCGCTTCAGCCTCCGGCGCAGACTCAGTTCCACCACCGTCGCCGTGCCGGTCATGACGAGCAAGGTGCCGACCATGACCACGCCGAGCAGCTTGAGCCCGGTGAGGCTGAACAGTTCCCGGTGATCGAGCAGGGCCAGCATGGCCGGGACAAAAAACAGCATCAGGTGATCGAGCAGCCCCGTCGCGCCGCGCCGCACCCACGTCTGCGGGAAACGCCCGCTCGCGAGCAGCGCCAGCAGCAAGGCCAGCCCGATGATCGCGCCGGGCACCGGCACGCCGAGCGCGCGGACAGCCTGCTCGCAGAGCCACCAGAGCACGAAGAGCCCCGCCGCCTGCACCCATCGGTTGCGCCGGACAAAAATCCGGCAACGCCTGAACCCTCTCGTTGCTGTTGCTGCCCGGCTGCGTGCGATCATGGAGGAAGTGTAACACCGCTGACCCTATAGCGTAAATGAATTGATGGAATCCTCATTATTCCATAACGGAATGTTCCCATGGAACTGCGAAATCTGCATGCCTTTGTCGAAGTGGTCCGCCAGGGAGGTTTTTCCGCCGCCGCCGCGGTGCTGCACGCCACGCAGCCCACGGTGAGCAAGGCCGTCCGGCAACTGGAGCATGAGTGCCGGGCGACGTTGCTGGACCGGCGCGCGACGCCGCCGCGGCTGACCGATGCGGGCGAGGTCGTGCACCGGCGCGCCGTGGCGATGCTGGCCGAACGCGAGAGCCTGCTCGTGGAGCTGGACGAACTGCGCGGCGTGAAGCGCGGGCGGTTGCGGCTCGGGTTGCCGACGCTCGGGATCAGCGAACTGTTCGCGCCGCGGGTGGCGGCCTACCGGCGCGCGTATCCGGGTGTGGAAATCGAACTGCTGGAAGGCGGCAGCCGCCGGCTGGAGGCGGCGGTGCGCGCGGGCGAGATCGAGCTCGGCGCGTCGTTGCGGCCGGTGCCCGACGAGTTTGCCTGGCAGCCGGTGTGTGACGAGCCGCTGATGGTGTTGCTGCCCGAGGCGCATGCGCTGGCGGGGCGCAAACGCGTGAAGCTCGCGGAGCTCGCGTCGAGCCCGTTCGTGCTGTTCGAGGGCCGCTTCGTGCTCAACTCGCTGATCGCGGAAGCGTGCGCCCGGCGCGGGTTCACGCCGACGGCGACGGCGCGCGGCAGCCAGCCGGATTTCGTGATCGCGCTGGTGGCGGCCGGCCTCGGCCTCGCTCTGTTGCCGAAACTGGTGGTCGAGTCGCGCACCCTGCCCTCGGTGAAGGTGGCCCTGCTCGACGAAACCGATCTGCGCTGGCAACTCGGCATGATCTGGCGCCGCGAGGCCGTGCTCTCCACGGCGGCGCGGAGCTGGCTGGAATTGCTCGGGAAGCGGAAACAGGCGCCGGAGGCGACGGGGTGATTTCCTGCCCGATGCGGCCGGCCTCTGGTGCGGCTTTCAGAGGAGGCAGGAGCGGAAGCCCTTGGTGAGCGCGTCGCGATCCAGATCCTTGCCGATGAACACGAGCGTGTTGGTCCGCGCATCCTTGCCCCAGGGGCGGTCGAACTTCGCGTCGAAGAGCATGTGGACGCCCTGGAAAACGAGCCGGTTATCCGAACCCTTGACGCTGAGCACGCCCTTGCTGCGGTAGATGTCGGCGCCTTTTTTCTGCAACAACTCGCCGATCCAGTTGTTGAGTTTTTGCGCGTCCACCGTGCCCGCCTCGGTGATGCCGACGGAGCTGACGGCGTCCTCGTGGCTGTGCGTGTGCTCGTAATCCTGCTGCCAGGCGGGGCGGACGTTTTCGCCCATCACGGGAATGTGCAGCGGGTGTTCGCCGCAGCCTTCGAAAACGAGGTGGAAACCGGGTTGCGCAATGGTGAGCGGATAGTGGCCGTGACCGTCGTCGAGCACGAGGCGATGGAGCGTGCGGCCGGGCGTGACCGGGTCGCCGGGGGCAACCTTGTTTTCCCAGTCGGCGAAGATGCGGACGGCGTCATCGCGCGCAGCGGCGAGGTCGGCCTCGTCGAGGGATTTTACCGGGAGGATGACGATATCGAGTTCGTTCTCGTTGCCGTGATGATGGTGGTGGTGGTGATGGCCGTGACCGTCAGCGTGTCCGTGGTCATCTTCGCCATGCGCGTGGTCATGGTGGTCGTGGTCGTCGTGCCCGTGCCCGTGTCCGTGCGCGTGATCGTGACCGCAATCGCACCCGTGATCGTGATGAGGGTGGCCGATGACGAGTTCGTGTTTGCCGGCGGGCAGGGCGTAGGCGCCGGCCCATTCGAACGGGTACGTCGGTTCGAGGAAACGCGGGTCGAGCTCGCTGGCGCGGGAGAGGTTGAAGCCGCCGACGTCGAGGACGGCGGCGAGCGGGACGTCGGCGTTGCGGGCGCGGAGGATACGCGTGGCGGCGTTCATCTTGCGGATGCGCGCCTCGAGGCGGTCGAGTTCGTCGGGGGAGACGAGGTCGATCTTGTTGAGGATCAGGACATCGGCGAAGGCGATCTGCTTCTGCACTTCGGGGGAGTCGCCGAGGTGCAGGAGGATGTGCTTCGCGTCCACGACGGTGACGATGCTGTCGAGACGGAAGGCGGCGCGCATTTCGTCGTCGGTAAAAAACGTCTGCGCCACGGGGCCGGGGTCGGCGAGGCCGGTGGTTTCGATCAGGATGCCGTCGAGCCGGTCCTTGCGCTTCATGAGCCGGCCGAGCACGCGGATGAGATCGCCGCGCACGGAGCAGCAGATGCAGCCGTTGTTCATTTCGAAGAGTTCCTCGTCGCTCTGGATGACGAGCTGGTTGTCCACGCCGACTTCACCGAATTCGTTTTCGATGACGGCGAGTTTTTTCCCGTGCTGTTCGGTGAGGATGCGATTGAGGAGCGTGGTCTTGCCCGCGCCGAGGAAGCCGGTGAGGACGGTGACGGGAACGGGCGCGGCCTTGTCGGAGGCGGTGGCGGGAACAGGAGCGGAATCGATGGCGGAGGACATGGATGAAATGCGGAAGGCGGAATTCTGAAAATGCGGCGCCGGAAGGCGAGGGAACAGCATAACACATTTGCCAAGCGGATGGCGGCGCAAGGGCCGTTTTTGCGTGGCGGGCCGGAAGGATACGCCTCACGGAGAACACAGGAAACCTCTTTTCCCTCTCGCCACCGGCGGTCGAAACTGGCGGGCTGACCGGACTGCGGATGATGACCGGACGAAATGACACGACAGGCAAAGGCGGAACGTGGTTGGCCGGACAGGTGATCGTGCGTGCCGCCCTGTTGCTGGCATGCGCAGGGATCCCGGCGGCGCTGTCGGCGTGGCTGCATCCGCGGGTGCCGGTGTGGCCGTCGGCTGAGCGGCTGGCGGTGGCCGAGGCGGAGGCGCGGGAAGGCGAGATCGGGCTGGCGGAACTGAAGGCGGCGGCATTTTACGGCCAATCCCAATCGCACGTGCTCTGGGTCGACGCGCGCAAGGCGGAGGCGTTTGCAGCGGGCCATATTCCGGGTGCGATCAACCTCAACGAAGACACCTGGGAAAGCCTGCTGGAAGGGTTTGTCGAGGCATGGGACGGAGCCGCGCCGGTCGTGGTGTATTGCGACAGCACGGAGTGCGACTCCAGCCGCGCCGTGGCCGCGCGCATCCGGCGCGAGTTTGGCGCCACCCGGGTTTTTACGCTGAAAGGAGGGTGGCAGACATGGCAGCAGCAATGATGGAAAGCGGCACAGGAGTGCCGCACTCCAGGGCGGCTGCGCCGCATGGACGCACGTGGTTTGTGCGGGCGGCGCGCCTGGTTGTCGGCGGGCTGTTGCTGGTGGCGGGGATTCTGAAGGCGGCCGATCCGGCGCGGTTTGTGACGGAGATCGGGCATTACCGGATGACCGGACCGCAACTGTCATGGCTGGCAGGCGTGTATGTGCCGTGGCTCGAGATCGTGTGCGGCGCCGTGCTGCTTTTTGCATGCGGGCGGTACGGCGGCGCGGCCTGGCGCTGGCGGGCCGGCGCGTGGGTGGTGGCAACGGGATTGTATGCGGCGTTCGCGGTTTTTATCGGCGCGGCCTGGGCGCGCGGGCTGGATATTTCCTGCGGCTGTTTCGGAGCGGGATCGTCTTCGGTGGGGCCATGGACGTTCGCGCGCAGCGCCGTGCTGCTGGCGCTCGCGGCGGCCGGAGCGTGGTGCGAGTTGCTGTGTTGCCGCCGCAGGCGGCCTTGGAGTGCGGCAGTCCTCTGCCGCTTTCGAGGTTACCGGCATTGACGAAAGCGGCACGGGAGTGCCGCACTCCAGGGCGGCTGCGCCGCATGGATGCTCCGTGCTTTACCACTCCGCCGCCGGCGCAAAATCGTCCATCACTTGCAAACGGTCAGTCTTGAAACGATAGATGCTTTTCACAGTCGCCGGTAATGCCTCGCGTTCAAACCAGGCCGCCGAACACCACGGATATTGATTTGCCACGGACACGAGACCGTGACGCACCGGATTCTGGTGCGTGTAATTCAGACGGGCAAAATAACTGCGCTGGTGCGTCAGCCTCGTTTCCCAAAAATTGAACCAGGCTTGGCGTCCTTGCCCGGCATCAAGACGGTTCACCCAACCGGCGGTCCTGGCGTGCAATACACTGAGCATATCGGAAAGGTTCGAGGCATCCGGCGCGTTGTCGGGAGAATGTCCGACAAAATGATAGTGATTCGAGAAAACTGCCCACGATTCGAGCCGCCAGCCGAAATCATGGGCAACAGTCAACAAGCCGCGATGCAAGACGACAAGCCGTTCGCGTCCGCGAAAGTGATGCGCTTTTTGACAGGTGCTCGCTGTGACGAAATAGGTGCCTCTCGCGGAAAGTTGGTGCGTCGGGGCGTGCGGCCATGAGGGTTCGGGATTTTTCATTGGCCGGGTTTTATTTTAAAGCGGCACGGGAGTGCCGCACTCCAGGGCGGCTGCGCCGCAACTGCCGTATTTCCGTACTTCGTTCACAGCCGCTCGGCGATCGCCACGGCCTTGAAGAGCGCGGAGGCCTTGTTGATCGTCTCCTGGTATTCGCTCGCGGGGTCGCTGTCGGCGACGACGCCGGCGCCGGCCTGGATGTGAATCTTGCCGTCCCTGATCAGCGAGGTGCGCAGCATGATGCAGGTGTCGAGGTTGCCATCGTAACCGATGTAGCCGAGCGCGCCGGCATAAAAACCGCGCTGGTCCGGCTCGCTGTCGGCGATGATCTGCATGGCGCGGATTTTCGGAGCGCCGCTGACCGTGCCCGCCGGGAAAGTCGCCCGCATCAGGTCGTACGCTGTCTTGCCGGGAGCGATACGGCCCTCCACTTGCGACACGATGTGCATGACGTGCGAGTAGCGTTCGATCACCATCATCTCGGGCACCGTCACGCTGCCGTATTCGCAGACGCGGCCGATGTCGTTGCGCGCGAGGTCCACGAGCATGAGGTGTTCGGCGCGCTCCTTCTGGTCGGCGAGGAGGTCTTTTTCGAGCGCGAGGTCGTCGGCATGCGTGGCGCCGCGCTTGCGCGTGCCGGCAATGGGACGGATTTCCACGAGGCCGTCGGTGAGGCGCACGTGCACCTCGGGCGAGGCGCCGACGATGGCAAAATCCCCCGCGTCGAGGATGAACATGTAGGGCGACGGATTGACCGTGCGGAGCGCGCGGTAGAGATCGAGCGGCGTGCGCGCGAAGGGCTTGGTAAACCGCTGCGAAGGCACGAACTGGATGATGTCGCCGGCCCGGATGAACTCTTTCCCGGCCTCGACGGCACGCTCGAAATTTTCCCGCGAGAAATTGCCGGGCGGCACGGTCACGGGTCCGGGGTCGATGAGCGGGGCGGGCGCGAGCGTGCTCGGGAGGCTGAGGAGCGCGTGGAGTTCGCCGAGTTCGGCCACGGCGTGGTCGTAAGCGGCATCGGCGTCACCGTCGCGGATGTGGGCGTTGACGCAGAGGCGGAGCGTTTGCTTGGCGCGGTCGAAAATCAGCAGCGAATCCGCCAGCATGAAGTAGAGGATCGGCGTGCCGAGGTCGTTGACCGGCGCGGCGGCGGGGACGGTGGGCTCGATGCGGGTGACGTATTCGTAGCCGATGAATCCGACGGCGCCGCCGGTGAAGCGCGGCAGACCGGGAATCGTGACCGGGGTAAAGCCGCTCATTTCCTGCTCGATGAGCGTGAGCGGGTCGGCGGGCGTGGGGACGGTTTGCACCGCCGGGGGTTGCCCGGGCCGGCCGGATGCGCCGGGCGTGCGGATCTCGGTGGTGTCAGGCCCGCAGGCGAAAATCTTGCGCGGACGGCAGCCGATAAAGCTGTAACGCGAGAGGTGTTCGCCGCCTTCGATGGATTCGAGGAGGAAGGACGGGCCGGCGGCCTTGAGCTTGGCGTAGGCCGAGACGGGCGTCTCGAAGTCGGCCATGAGGTCGGCGTAAACCGGGATGATGTTACCCTGGGCAGCAAGCTCGCGAAAGGCGGCGCGGTCGGGAAAGATGGTCATGGGAAAATGGGAAACGGGTTTTGAAAAACCACTAATGGACACTGATGGACACTAATGGACCGAACAGAAGGAGGAACCGCTAAAGAACGCTGAAGAACGCTAAAATGGAGCAAGCTGCAATGGTTTGGTTTCAGCGTTCTTTAGCGGTCCCCTCATGGTTTGGGATTAGTGTGAATCAGTGTCCATTAGTGGTTAAATCTCCGGTTTGGCCGGCTCATTCGACGGTCACGGATTTGGCGAGGTTGCGGGGTTTGTCCACATCGCAGCCGCGTTCGCGGGCGATGTAGTAGCTGAGGAGTTGCACCGGGATCGTGGCGACGATAGGCAGCACCGCCTCGTGGCAGGCCGGGATGCGGATCACGGCATCGGCGAGGTTTTCCGGCAACTCGGCGTCCTCGGTGGTGATGACGATAAGCGGTCCGTTGCGCGCCTTGATCTCCTGCATCGAGGAGACGAGCTTGTTGAACAGCTCGCCGGCCGGTGCGAAAAACACAGTCGGGCACTCGGGGCTGATCAGCGCGATCGGGCCGTGCTTCATCTCGGCAGCCGGATAACCCTCGGCGTGGATGTAGGAAATCTCCTTCAGCTTGAGCGAGCCTTCGAGCGCGATGGGGAAAAGCGCCAGGCGGCCGAGGAACAGCATGTCGGTGGCGGTGGCGTAACGTCTGGCGATGGCCTCGATCTGCGGCGCGGTGTCGAGGACGCGGCGCACGAGGTCGGGCGCGGACTTGAGCGCGTTGACGTAGGTGACGCCGTCGCTGAAACTCATGTCGCGCATGCGGGCGACGTAGAGCGCGAGCATGGCGCCGATGAGGATTTGCGAGGTGAACGCCTTCGTGGACGCCACGCCGATCTCGGGGCCGGCATGCTGGTAGATGCCGCCGTCGGCCTCGCGGGCGATGGTGGAGCCGACGACGTTGCTGATCGCGAGCACCTTGTACCCCTTGCGCTTGGCCTCTCGCAGGGCGGCGAGCGTGTCGATGGTCTCGCCCGACTGGCTGACGACGAAAAACAGCGTGTCGGCCGTGAGCGGGGTGTTGCGGTAGCGGAATTCCGAAGCGTAGTCGCACTCGACCGGGATGCGCGCGAAACGCTCGATGAGGTGCTCCGTCACCATGCAGGCGTGGAGCGCCGTGCCGCAGGCGCAGAACATGAAGCGGTCGATGGCGCGGAAATCGGCGGCGGTGAGGTTGAGTCCGCCGAAATTGGCCGTGCTGCCGTCCTCGGAAAAACGTCCGCGCATGGCGTTCTCGAGCGCCTGGGGCTGCTCGAAAATCTCCTTTTCCATGAAGTGCGCGTGCGCGCCCATCTCGGCCTCGTCCACCGACCACGTGACGGTGTCGATCACCGGCGACACGTCGGCGAGCTCCAGCGTGGTGATCGTGAAGCCGGCCGGGTACGCGCCGGGGCGCACGTGGACGAGTTCGCCGTCCTTCAGGTAAACGACGTTCTGCGTGCGGCTCACCAGCGCCGACACATCGCTGGCGATGATAAACTCGTCCGTGCCGGGCGCCCCCACGCCGAGGATGAGCGGCGAGCCCTTGCGGGCGGCGACCATCTCGCCCGGCGCGTCCACGCACAGGACGGCGATGCCGTAGGTGCCCTCGACATGGAGCAGCGTCCTGCGGACGCTTTCGAGCAGGCGGCTGCCGTCCGGCGCGCCTTCGGGGGTGGGCGCCGGTTCGGGCTCCTTCGCATAGTGGTAGGCGATGAGGTTGCCCAGCACCTCGGTGTCGGTCTCGGAGGCAAACGTGTAACCCTTCGTCAGGAGAAATTTTTTGATGGCGGCGTAGTTTTCGATGACGCCGTTGTGGACGAGCACGATCTTGCCATCGCTGCTCACGTGGGGGTGGGCGTTGGCGTCGGTGACGCCGCCGTGGGTGGCCCAGCGCGTGTGGCTGATGCCGGTGGTGCCGGCGAGCTTTTGTTGCCCGATCGCCCGGACGAGGTTGGCGACGCGGCCGGTTTTCTTGATCAGGGTGAGCCCGCCGGCCTGGAGCACGGCGAGCCCGGCCGAGTCATAACCCCGGTATTCGAGCCGTTTGAGTCCTTCGAGAAGGATGGATGCCGCGCGTTGTTTGCCGACGTAACCGACGATGCCACACATGAGAAAATTAATGGATTTTGGCTGGCAAAATACGCAGCGCTGCAAAGCCTTCGCAAGGCTTTAGGCCCATCCCTACATCATCATGAGTACCCAGAAAAATGTCCTCGCAGTCGTAATGGGAGGCGGACGCGGCACCCGTCTCTACCCCCTGACCATGGAGCGTTGCAAACCCGCCGTCCCCCTCG
The DNA here is from genome assembly GCA_000242935.3 of Opitutaceae bacterium TAV5. Taxonomy (NCBI): domain Bacteria; kingdom Pseudomonadati; phylum Verrucomicrobiota; class Opitutia; order Opitutales; family Opitutaceae; species Opitutaceae bacterium TAV5. Next base: position 4,834,749 of record CP007053.1, on the reverse strand, counting down.
CCGGCAAATACCGCCTGGTGGACATCCCGATCAGCAACTGCCTCAATTCCGACATCAACCGGATCTTCCTGCTCACGCAGTTCCACACCGCATCGCTGCACCGGCACGTGCAAAACACGTATCACTTCGACCCGTTTGGCGGCGGTTTTGTCGATATCCTCTCGGCCGAGCAGACCGAAAAGACCAACGACTGGTACCAGGGCACCGCCGATGCCGTGCGGCGCAACCTGCAACACTTCCGCGCCTTCCCGCATGAATTCGTGCTCATCCTCTCCGGCGACCAGCTCTACCGGATGGATTTCCGCAAGATCATCCAGCAGCACATCGCCACCGCCGCCGAAGTGACCATCGCCGCCATCCCCTTCCCCGTCTCGAAAGTCGAGGGGCTCGGCCTCATGGGCGTGGGCGACGACCTCTCCATCCAGCAGTTTGCCGAAAAACCCAAGGACCCCGCCGTCATCAACAGCCTCACCGTCAGCGAGGCGGTCGAGGCCCGCCTCCGCGCCCCCTCCGGCGAAAAACACTGCCTGGCCTCGATGGGTATCTACGTGTTCAACCGCCGCGTCCTCGCCGAAGCGCTCGCCAACACCATGACCGATTTCGGCAAGGAGATCATCCCCGGCCTCCTCGGCAAAAAACGGCTTTTCGCCCACGTTTTCGAAGGTTACTGGGAAGACATCGGCACCGTGAAGGCGTTTTTCGACGCCAACCTCGCGCTCGCCCAGCCGCTGCCGCCCTTCAACTTCTTCGACCCCGGCGCGCCCATCTACACGCAGGACCGCTACCTGCCGCCGAGCAAGGTCAACCGCTGCACGTTCGACTACGTCGTCTTCGGCGACGGCTCCATCGTGGAGGACGCCACGCTGCGCCGCTGCGTCATCGGCATCCGCTCGTTCGTGCGCGGCGGCACCGTGCTGGAAAACGTGGTCATGATGGGCGCCGACTTCTACGAGGGCGAGGACGACATCCGCGTCAACCAGGCCAAAAACCTGCCCAATCTCGGCGTCGGCTACGGCTGCAAGATCCGCCATGCGATCATCGACAAGAACGCCCGCATCGGCGACAACGTCGTCCTCGATCCCGCCGGCAAGAGCGACGGCACCTACGCCCATGGCGTGATCATCCGCGACGGCGTGCTCGTCGTGCCCAAAGGCATGACCGTGCCGGGCGGCACCGTGATCTAGGACGCCCCCCTCCCTCCCGTGCCGGATTCCCTCACCGCAACGCAGGCGTACCTCATCCTCAACGCGCTGCCCGATATCGGCCCGATCACGACCAACCGCCTGCTCGAGGCCTTCGGCGGCGATCCGCGGGCCCTTTTCGAGGCCGGCCCGCGGGCGCTCGAACAGGTCAAGGGCGTCGGCGCCAGAATCAGCGGCAACATCGCCGGCTGGCGCGCGCTCTTCGACCTCGCCCGCGAGGAGGCCTGGATGGCCCGGTCCGGCGTGCGCTTCATCCCGCACGATGATCCGGGCTACCCCGCCCTGCTTCGCGAGATCCCGAGCCCGCCGATCGGCCTGTATCAGAAAGGCCGTTACGCCTTCGACCGCCCCGCCGTCGCCATCGTCGGCAGCCGGCGCACCACGCTCTACGGCCAGGCGGTCGCCAGAAAACTCGGCGGCGAACTCGCCCGGCTCGGCTTCTGCGTCGTCAGCGGCCTCGCGCGCGGCATCGATTCGGCGGCGCACGAAGGCGCGCTCCTCGCCGGCGGCGCGACGGTCGGCGTCCTCGGCACCGGCATCGACATCATCTATCCGCCCGAAAACCTCGACCTGTACCGCCGCATCGAAAACGAAGGCGGCGCCATCTGCTCGGAGTTCCCCTTCACGCGGCGCGCCGACCGGCAGTCGTTTGCCATGCGCAACCGCATCGTCGCCGGCATGTGCTCGGCCATTGTCGTGGTGGAAAGCGATGTCAGCGGCGGCTCGATGATCACGGCCCGGTTTGCCGGCGAACAGGGCCGCCTCGTCTTCGCCGTGCCCGGCCGCATCGACCAGGCCAGCAGCGCCGGCTGCCACCAGCTCATCCGCGACGGCGCCACCTTGCTGACCTCGGTGGACGACATCCTCGCGGAAATCAACTACCTCGACGGCCTCCGCCCGCAACCGATCCCCGAAAAACCGGCCGCCGCCCCCGATCCTCGCGGCGGCAACGGAGACGGAAACGAAGCCGGCCGCTCCGCGCCCGCTCCCGCCTCCGCGCCCGCGGCCTCGCCCTCCCCGTCCCTTTTCTCCGGCAACCTCACCGGCGACGAACAACGCATCCTCGCCTGTTTCGCCGGCGGCGCCATGCCGGGTGTGGATGCGCTGGTCGCGCAAACCGGTCTCGCCGCCCACCTGGTCTCCGCCGCGCTCATGATGCTGGAGCTGAAGCGGGTCATCGCAAGACGCGCCGACGGCACCTTCGAGGCGCGTTGACCCCCCCTCCCCCCCCCGGACCGATCCACCTTGTCGCCTTGCCCGTTTTTCCCGGGTTTGACGCCGCCACCGTCTTCTCTCCAGAAACAACCGCCATGCCTGCCACTTCTTCTCCTCTCGTCGAGGCCGCCGACCGGCTCCGCCGCCAGCTGCGCGGCGCCACGTTCTCCGCGCCGGTCTCCCACACGTATCTGCCGCTCGACTACGCCTGGGCTCCGCACACCGATTACCTCCGCCGCTACGGAGCCGGCCGCAAGCGCGTGCTCTTTCTCGGCATGAACCCCGGCCCCTTCGGCATGGCGCAGACCGGCGTGCCCTTTGGCGAAGTCGCCGCCGTGCGCGACTGGATGGGCGTCACCGGCGCCGTCGGCCACCCCGTGCCCGAACACCCGAAGCGCCCCGTCGAAGGCTTCGCCTGCCCGAAGTCCGAAGTGAGCGGACGCCGCCTCTGGGGCCTGTTTGCCGAAAAATCCGGCACGGCAAAGGCGTTCTTCCGCGACCATTTCGTGGCCAACTACTGCCCGCTCGTCTGGATGAGCGCGACCGGCGCCAACCTCACGCCCGACAAGCTTCCCGCCGCCGAAATCGCGCCGGTCGACGCCGCCTGCCTGGATCATCTCGTGCGCGTCATCGAAGCGCTGGAGCCCGAGTGGCTGATCGGCGTCGGCGGTTATGCCGAGGAAAAACTCGTCGCTGCCGCCGCTCGTCTGCCCGGGAAAACGTTCCGGACCGGCCGCGTCCTGCACCCCTCGCCGGCCTCGCCCGCGGCCAACCGCGGATGGTCGGCCGCCGCCACCAAACAACTCGTCGCCCTCGGCGTGTGGAAGGCATAGGCCGGACAGGAGCGGCGGCCTTCCTGCCGCTGCGACGAGGCGCCACGCGTCTCGCTCCCGTATGCAATACAGGGATCATGGTCCTGGCGGCACCGCATAGCGCGATGTTCTCTACAATCCGGATACCCGTCCGGCAAAGCAGCGGCAGGAATGCCGCCGCTCCCTCGCTCACCCTTCCCACACCCGCACGCCTTCGCTGCCAAGACGCGCGGCGTGTTCGCGCACGGTGCGACCTTCGATCACCCGGTCCGGCGCCAGCTCCGCCAGCAGCACCATGACAAAAGCCCGCTCCAGCATGCGCGGATGCGGCAACGTGAGCACCGGATCGTCGCTGCGCGGACAAGCCTCGTGCCAGAGCAGGTCGATATCGAGGGTGCGCGCGCTCCAGCGCTCCTGGCGCACACGTCCGCACGCATCCTCGATCTCCTGACAGCGGGCGAGCAACGCATGCGGCGCCAGGGACGTTTCCACGGCGGCCACGGCGTTCAGGTAGTCGCCCTGGCCGGTGGTGCCGACCGGCGTCGTCTCGTAGATGCGCGAGACGCGCCCGAGCCGGATACCCGACGACAGGGAGAGCAGCCGCAGCGCCTCCTCGAGCCAGCCGCGGCGGTCCCCGAGGTTACTGCCGAGGCTCAGATAGGCGGTCGAGGTCGGCACGGCTCAGGCGGGTTTCCAGGGCAATGGTATCGAAAATGGCGGCGACCGGCGCCGACGGTTTGCGCAGCACGATCCCGGCTTCGGTCAGCAACGGGAAATCCGCAAGGATCCTGACGAGGATGCGGCGGGCCAGCGCTTCGAGAAGCTTGTGCCGCTCGCCCTGCACGATGTCGCGGCAGCGGGCGACGACCTCGGCGTAGTTGACCGTCTGCGTGAGGTCATCGCCGGCCGCCGCGGCGGCGATGTCGAGGACAAGTTCGAGATCGAGCTCGAACCGCTGCCCGAGGGTGTGCTCTTCGGGTAGCACGCCGTGGTGCCCGTGGAAAACGAGATTCTTGATGTGGATGCGTCCGGTCATCGCTGGAGGAGAAACGTGCCCACGAAACACACGAAAGGGCACGAAAAAAAGACCGCTATGGAACCGCGGAGGATCGGAATCTTATACAAAGGTCGCAAAGAGCGCGAAGGAAAGAAATTCACAAGAATTTGATAAACAGGTTCTTTGCGTTCCTTGCGACCTTTGTGTAAAAATTCCGGAATATTGGCCCGGCACTTCTCCCGGCTAAGTGTCTTTCCGGTATTCTTTTCGTGTCCTTTCGTGTGTTTCACGGGCCTCTTCCGCAAAAATCGCCTCGTAGCCCTCGCGGAAGGTCGGGTGCGCCGGCTCCCAGCCAAGCGAGCGGCGCGCGAGGGCGTTCACGATGATACGATCGGGCGTGCGGCGACGGCGGCCCGGGGCGGGTTGCCCGCTGAAACGCGGTTCCGGCAACCCGAGCCGTTGCGCCAGCCAGGCGCAAAGCTCCGCGCGCGTCGGCGCGGCGTTGTCGGCGATATTAAAAACCGCGCCGCCCGCCTCCGCTCCGGCCGACGCCGCCAGCGTCTTCGCCGACGCCAGCGCCGCCGCCCGGATCGCGTCGCAAACGTCGTCGCGATAAATCAGGTTGAGGTGATCTTCCGCTCCTCCGGAAAGCTCCGCGCCGCTCGCCGCCGCCTCGCGCAACTGGCCCAGCAGGTGATGACGTTGCGGTCCGTAAATCCCCGCCAGCCGCAATACGCAGGCGCCGGCCGCTCCCGGCCAGCGCAATGCCTCGCGCTCGGTCTCCAGGAGCACCGCGCTCGCCACATCCGTCCCGGCGCCGGCCCCGGCAGCGGCGTCGTCGCCGGTGGCCGTCGGCATCGTCTCGTCCACGCGTGCGCCATCGCCCTGCGGGTAGACCGAGGTGCTGCCCGTGTAGACGAGCCGTCCCGCCTGCCCGGTCGCCCGCGCCCAGGCGAGAATCGAGCACATGCCGTCCAGATAGCTCCGCCGGTAGCCGGCAAGGCTGCCGCCGCCGCTCACGCAGTCCACCACCAGGTCGGCGTTGCCGCGCAGGCCGGCGGCCGTGTGCCAGGCGGTATCGGCGAGGTCGGCCACCACCACGGTCGCGCCGAGCGAACGCAGGCGCGCGGCGCGTTCCGGGTTGCGCGTCAGCGCCGTCACCCGGGCGCCCTCCGCGATGGCCTGCTCCGCCAGGTGTCCGCCGATGTAGCCGGCGCCGAAAATGACCAGGGTCGTGTTTGCAAACTTTGCTCGCATTGAAGCCATTCGGGTGTTTGTTTTCCAATATGTCCACGCCCACTGTCCTTGCAATTCTGCCGGAGGGTTTTGAGGAGCTGGAAGCAGTTGCCCCGATTGATGTTCTCCGCCGGGCCGGAGTCCAGGTCACCCTCGCGTCGCTCGAAGACAAACTCGATGTCACCGGTCGCAACAACCTCACGTTGCGCGCCGATTTTCCGCTCTCCCTCGTGGGGGATACGCTCTACAACCTGTTGCTCCTCCCGGGCGGCCCCGGCGTGAAACACCTGCGCGCCAGCACCCGGGTGAACGAGTGCGTCGCCCGCCATCACGAGCATAAAAAATGGATCGCCGCCATCTGCGCCGCCCCGACCGTGCTCGGCGATCCCGGCATCCTCAGCGGCCGGCGCTACACCGCGCATCCGAGCGTCGCCGGCGAGTTGCCCGCGATGATCCCGGGCGAGCGCGTGGTGGTCGACGGCCATATCATCACCTCCCGCGGCGCCGGCACGGCGCTCGATTTCGGGCTCAAGCTCGTCGAGCTGCTGCTCAACCCGCGCGCCTCTCTCGAAGTCGCCTGCGCCATCTGCGCGTAGTGCGGTCCGGAGCGGCGGCATTCCTGCCGCTGCGACGAGGCGCCACGCGCCTCGCCCCCGCATGCAATACAGGGATCATGGTCGGGGTGACATCGCATGGCGCGATGTTCTCCACAATCCGGATACCCGTCCGGCAAATGCAGCGGCAGGAATGCCGCCGCTCCTACAACAACGGGGCCAGCAGCCGGCTCAGATCCTCGACGAGGCCGCCGATGAAACGCCGGCCGCGAATTTCCGCGGGCGACATCTCCACGCACTCCCGCACCAGTTCACCCGCCCAGGTACGCAGCGCCTGGGCGTCGGCCTGGCTGTAGAGCATCACGCCGATCTCGAAATTCACGAACAGGCTGCGCATGTCGAGATTGGCCGATCCCACCAGCGCGAACCGGTCGTCCACGATGATCGCCTTGCTGTGCAGCATGCCCGGCTGATACGCGAGCACGCGCACCCCGGCCGCCATGAGCTGACGCAGGTACGGACGCCGCGCGAAATCGGTGATCCGGTGATTGGAGCGCGCAGGCAGGATGACCGTCACGTCGCGCCCCGCGCGTGCCTTCACTTCCAGCGAACGCAACAGCACTTCGTCCGGGATGAAATACGGCGTGATGATCCAGATGCTCCGCTTCGCCTCCTGCACCATCGAGACGATGCCGTCGTAAAGCGGATCGCCCGGCACGTCGGGGCCGCTCGCCACGACCTGGAGTTCGCTGTCGCCCTCGCGACGCACCGCCTTGTCGATGTCGAGTTCGTCGTGCAGGGGGCCGATCGGGCGGTTGCCCGCAAAGGCCCAGTCGGCAAAAAACACTTCGTTGAGCAGCACCGCGCCCGGGCCGGAAATCACCGCCCCCAGGTCCGCGAACCGCTTTGCCCATCGCTGCGGCCCCATGTAGTCGTTCGCCAGGTTGTGCCCGCCGACCAGGGCGGTGTGATAGTCAAAGATCCCGATCTTGCGGTGATTGCGGAGATTGGCCGAACCACGCGGCGAAAGCGGCACCATGGGCATGAACGTCACCACCTCGCCACCCGCCTTGCGGATCGGCTCCACAAACCGGCCGCTGGTGAACAGGCACCCGAGCGCGTCCAGCAACAAGCGCACCTTCACGCCCTCGGACGCGCGCCGGGCCAGCAGTTCGACGATCCGGCGGCCGGTGTCGTCGCGACCGAGGATAAACGTCATGATGTGGATCGAGTGCCGCGCCTCGCGGATCAGCCGTTCCAGCTCCGCGAAGGTTTCCACGCCGTCAACCAGCAGCGTGACGCGATTGCCCCCCACGGGGGCCACGGCGCCGTTGGCGCACATCGTGTGCGACGTCGGGTGATACATGACCTGTTCCGACGCCGGCACCGCCACCGGCAGGCGCGGCGAGATCGATACCTTGCTCGCCGCGAGTCGCGCCAGCTTGCGCCCGCCAAAGATCAGATAGAGCGGCACGACCACGTACGGGATGAGCACCATGCCGAGCAGCCATGCGAGCGTGTTGGCCGGCTGTTTCTTTTCGCGCAACAGCCGCGCGATGGCGAAAAGCGCCAGCAACACACCCGCCACCGTGAGAAAGTGGGATACGAGGCTCTTGCCGACGACTTCCGTAACCGGTTCCTGCATGGTGGCGAGGAGAAGGAAGCCGCTCGCCGACTGCAACCCGGGAGATGCAGGTTCTTCGACGTTCTCAACGGAGCGGCGGCATTCCTGCCGCTGCAGACGACGCGGAGCGTCGCCGGTCAGGACGGCGAGACATCGGGCGAGGCGCTGACGCACCTCGTCGCAGCGGCAGGTACCGAGGCCAAAGGCCGACAGCCCGCCATGCCGCCGCTCCGGTCAGGCGGCCGCGCGGCGAGTCCTGACCTTGCGGGCCGTTTTGCCTGCGACCCAGATGCCCTCGAGCAACAGGCTGAGCGGGCGGGGCGGCACCCCCTGTTCGTTGCGATGGATCATGCCGACAACCGTCTCGACCGCATGCGCGCCGATGGCGGGCACATCCTCGTCGATCCCGGAAATCGTCGCGTCCTGCCATGGCACGGCGGCCACGGCCAGCCCGATATCGCGCGGGACACGCAACCCGAGTTCGCCCAGCCAGTCGCGCACCCGGTAAACGGTGGACGCAGCCACAATGATCGCATCGGGCCGGACCTCCCGGAACCACTCCAGAAATATCGCCTGTTCAAATTTCGGGGCGAGCAGCGTGGGCAGCGGGTGATCTGCCGCGTCTCCCGTGCCCGGGAGAGCCTGCCGGGCGATCCAGAAACCGCCGAGGTAGTTGTGATCCACACGCTCGTCGTTGGCCGATGGCATGGCAAAACCGATACGCCGGTAACCGAGCCCGTGCAACCGCTCCACGACCTGCTTCATGTTGCGAAACTGGTGGTTCATGACGACATGGAGCTTGGGGTCGGCCAGCGAGTAGCCGAGAGCCACTGCGGAAAAATGGTTCCATTCGAGATCGATGCGCCCGTGCGCCTCCGGCAGCGGCGCGATGACGAGACCGCGCACGCCGCGCGCGAGCAGGATCTGCGTGGCGCGCTTCGCCGAGAGGCCAGGTTCGCTGGCCCAGAATTCCTCGATGCGGTAGCCGAGCTGGTCGGCACGCGCGCAGGCTCCCTGATAATAGCCCTTGGTCTGGATCATCTCGCGCCAGGCATCGCGGCTCGCGAAGCCCGTCACCCACGCCAGCGTCCCCTGGAAGCGGGCGGGCGCTTGCCGGATGCGCCAGGCATTGAGTGCGGCCAGCGCAGGATCAGGGCGGTAGTGATGCTCCCCGGCGAGTTTTTCAATGCGCGTCCGCGTCTCCGCCGGGATCGAGGGATGGCCCCGCAGGGCGAGTGAAACCGTCATCGGGGAAACGCCGGCGAGCCGAGCGAGGTCACGTTGGGAAACTTGCCCTTTCATGAAGCCCGAGTCAGCGCGGACTCGCCCGCGATGGCAATGCCGGGCCGGCGCAACTTTACAGATAAAGCAAGAACGCCGTTTCTCCGGCCGGCAGGCCGGCGCAGGCTCGGGATATGGTCAAACCCGCCGTCCCGTCCTCCCCCCCTTCCCTGCCCCGCGCCGGCGCGCGATCCGCGGCGGGTTCGACAGGTCCGGCAGGATCGGCAGAAAAAAACCGGCGCTTCGACGTGATCGTCTGCGGCGGCGGCCCGTCCGGTGTGGCCGCGGCGCTGGCGGCGGCCCGGCGCGGCTGCCGCACGTTGCTGGTGGAGCGTTACGGATTTTGCGGCGGCATGGCGACGGCAGCGCTGGTCAATCCGTTTTCCGGCCACGCATTTCACGACCAGCTCGCTCCGGTCGGGAAACGCGCGTCGTTGATCGGCGGTATTTTCAAGGAGGTCGCACTGGCCCTGCATGCGGGCGGCGGTTTCGGCTCGGTGCTGATGGACGCCGCGTTCGACGAGGAGCTCCTGAAACGCATCTACGACGCCGCGCTCGTCGAGGCCGGCGTCACGGTGCGGTATCACACGTATCTGACCGGCGTCCGGACGAAGACGACTGCGGGCAAACGTATCACTGGAATAGATACGATATCGAAGGGCGGCCCGGAGGCTTTCTCGGCGGAGGTGTTTGTCGATTGCTCCGGCGATGGCGACCTCGCGGCCATGGCCGGATGCCCGTTCAGCGTGGGACGCCCCGCCGACGGGCTCACCCAGGCCATGACGGTCAGTTTTCGCATGGCCAATGTGGACAAGCGGGCGATGGCCGCCGCCGGCGGCATGCGGCCGGCGCGGGCGCTGGTGGAGCCGTACTTCCAGCAGGCGCTGGCGGCGGGCGAACTGCATTACCCGCACCGGAATTTTGTCCACTTTTACGATTACCCGCGTCCGGGTGTGCTGCATTTCAACATGACGCGGATCAACCGCGTTTCGGGCCTCTCGGCGGAGGATCTCACGCATGCGGAAATCGAGGGGCGGCGTCAGGCCTTTGTGTTGGGCGAATGGCTGATGCGCAACGTGCCGTGGTTTCGCGACGCCTTTGTGGACAAGGTGGCGTGTCAGGTCGGCGTGCGCGAAACGCGCCACATCGACGGCCTCTACACGATGACGATGGACGACATCGTGGAGGCGCGAAAATTCCCCGACGGCATCACGCGGTCCCGGTATTTCATTGATATCCACAACCCGACCGGCGCGCTCGACCCGCACCAGCGGCCCAACGGCAAAGGAGAGGTGCGCTCGGGATTCGGCCCGCCGCCGGGCGATTTTTACGAAGTGCCCTACCGGTGTCTGGTCAATGCGCATTGCCCCAATCTGCTCGTGGCCTGCCGCGCGCTCTCGGCCTCGCACGAGGCGTCGGCCGCCGTGCGCGTGATGGCCACCATGCACGGCGTGGGCGAGGCGGCAGGCATTGCCGCGACGGAGGCCGTGCGCCGTGCCTGCGGCGTCACGGAAATCCCCGGCGAATGGGTGCGCTCGCAGATCGCCTACATGAGCGAACCGCCCGATTATGGCACCCCGTGGAATGTGGAGAAAAATTTTGAACAGAAGGAAACGAAGGCAACGGAAATGAAAAACGAAGAAACCCCCATGCCCCATCCGGCTTTCTGTATGACTGACATGGAAAATCGTCTTCGGATGCAACCGGTCTCCCGATGAGCCCACGAAAGACGTTCTTTTACACAAAGCTCGCAAAGAGCGCGAAGGACCCGATAACCGGAAAACCTCTTCCCGCTGCTTCTTCGCGCCCTTTGCGTGCTTTGTGTAAAACCCGTCCGTGTGATCTGTAAAAATCCGTGGTTCCTGTTCAGTGGTTTGTCTTTTGTTCGGAAATCTGATTCCCGTGAAACTCCACCCCGTCGACATCGTTGTCATCATCGTCTACTTCGCACTGACCGTGGCGCTCGCCTTGCGGATTTCGCGGCGCAACAAAAATGCCGACCGCTACTTTCTCGGCGGGCGCGACTTTCCCGGCTGGGCCATCGGCATCAGTTTTGTCGGAGCGATGATCAGTTCGGTAACATTTATCGCACTACCCGCCGACAGCTTCAAGACCGCTTGGGTGCGCTATGTGCCCTATCTGGGATTTCCGCTGCTGATCCTGATATCGGTGTATGTGTTCATCCCGTTTTTCCGGCGCGGCACCATCACCTCGGCCTATCAGTATCTTTCGCTGCGCTTCGGTCCTTCGATTTCGGCCTACGGAGCGTGCGTGTTCCTCGTCGCGCAGATCATCCGCACCGCGAGCGTCGTTTACCTGATGGCCGTGCTCATGGCGGCACTGACCGGACTGAGCGTGGAAGGGAGCATCCTGATCGCCGGCGGCATCACCGCGCTCTACACCGTCAAGGGCGGCTTCGAGGCGGTGATCTGGACGGATGTCATCCAGACCTTCGTACTTGTCCTTGGCGCGGTCGTCATCATCGCAGTCATCATCTGGAATGTCCCCGGAGGGTTTTGGGAAATCCTGCGCGAGGCGATGGCCGCGGACAAATTTTCCATCAAGGACCTGAACCCGGCCACCGGAGCGCTCGAACCGATCGCCACCGGTTTTTCGTTCACCGAAAAGACGGTCACGATGCTGATTCTTGTCGGGCTGACCCAATACATCGCGGGCAAGCTGAATCAGGAAAGCGTGCAACGCTGGTGCTCGTCGCGCTCTTCCCGCGAGGCCACGAAGTCGATGGTGGTGCTCGGCGCCTGCTCGCTGCCGGTGTGGGCGGCTTTCATGTTCATGGGCACGGCGCTCTGGGTGTATTACCAGCACTTTCCCGACGAGACCTCGCTGGGCATCCTCGGAAGCACGCTCAAGGCCGAGGGCATCCTGCCGCACTTCATCATCACGGTGCTGCCCCCGGGGCTTTCGGGTGTGGTGATCTCCGCCGCGCTCGCCGCCGCCATGTCCACGCTCAGCAGCGCCATCAACTCCGGCAGCATGGTGCTGGTGCATGATCTCTACAAAAAATACCTGGTGAAAACGCGCGACGACCGGCACTACCTGCGCGCCGGGCGGCTGGCCTCGCTGCTGGTCTCCGCGCTGATGGTCGGCGGGGCGTTTGTGTTTCATCTTTCGAATACAAAAACGCTCAATGATTTCACGATCATCATCACCGCGATTCTCGGCGGCGGCATCGCGGGCATGTTTTTGTTCGGGATGCTGTGCCGCCGCGGTGACGCCCGCGCCGTGCTCGCAGGCATCGCGGCCACGGTGGCGTTCACGATCTACGCGCTGCTCATGCAGTATGGCGCGCTGCCCCGTGTATTCGATCCCTACTACACCTCGATCATCGGCAACGTCATCATGGTGGTCGTCTGCTACGCCGCCTCCCTGGTCTTCAGGACCCGCCCGCGTGACCTGACGAATCTCACCATCTGGGACCGGACGCCGGGATCGGTCCGGTAATCCCTCCTTCTTCCTTCATCACCTCTTACCACGATCAACTCACTTTACAGATATAGTAACAGAAGAGTTCTGACCCTCCCGCCCATTCCCCGATACTTTGGCCCGGAACCCGTAAAATCGCCCGCCACCCTGTCCCTGCCCCCCTTGCCAACTCTGAACCCACAACCCGTCAATCAATGAACAAGTATATGAAATCAAAACTCCTGCTCGTCTCCGCCCTCACCCTTTTCGGGGGCACCTCCGTGGCCAGCGCCCAGACAACCATTGCCAAATGGGATTTTTCCAACGCCACCGCCAGTGATACCTCGAACATCGCTGCCTCCTCCTCCACGCTCCCCGGCCTCACCGTCAGCCCCCTGACCGAAAACGGCGGCACCAACACCATCGGTGTCGTCACCCAACCCGTCAGCCATACGCAACCCTACGCGGGGAGCGACACCTACACCGGACGGCTTTATGAAATCGGCATGAACACCACCGGCTCTGGTGCCGTTTCGGAAAACAGCTACTCGCTAAACTTCAGCGTGAGCATGGCCGCCGGTTACCAACTGTCGCTCTCCTCCTTCGTCTTCGATCTCGGTTACGACACCAGCAATTCGGGGACGGTGCACCTCCAGTATTTTCCCCAAGCCCGCCTTTACGTCTCCACCGACAACGCAACCTGGCAGGCCGTGGGTGACTCCCAAAGTCTCGCCGCAGGCCTGTCCTCCGATTTCAGCGGACGCGGCTATTACCTGAAAACCGGCCTCACCGTCACGCTGTCCTCCCAATCGTTCGCCTCGCTGGAAGCCGGCGACACGCTCTACTTCCGGCTCGCCCTTGCTGAAGGCCAGAACTCCAGCTCCGATACACGACGGATCATGCTCGATAACATCACCCTGAATGGCACGCTGACCTCCATCCCGGAGCCATCCGCTGTTGCTGTCATCCTCGGTTGCGGTGCCCTCCTCGGGACAACGCTGCTCCGGCGTCGCAAGTGATTTTTCCGACCACATAATCCGTTAATCCCTCAGCACCATGAAATCCCCGCGCGCCCTTTTTGCCATGTCACTGCTCGCCATCACAAGCCTCGCAAACAAATGCGAGGCCGCTGCGGATGCACCGGCTCCCACGGCCGCAACCGCTCCGGTGTCCGCGCAGCCGGCAAACCTGGCGGGCGCCGCGCGGTTTTATGGCCTCTCGCCCCTTTCGCCGCCTTTTTTGCAACGCGATCCCGGCCCTCAGTACTGGTCGCAGGCGCGCAAGTGGCAGGGGGTCCCGGGAATCGAACGCAGTCCCGACGGACGCCTCTGGGCGACCTGGTATGCCGGACCGCTCATGGAAGGGGCGGACGGCAACTATTCCGTACTCGTGACCAGTGACGACGACGGGAAAACATGGACCGAGCCTGTCGCCGTTTTTCATCCGATCGGTTTTTTTGAGAGCAAGTCGCTGGACCCCCTCCTGTGGACCGATCCGGATGGCAATCTCTGGTGGATACACAACCGCTGGATGCAAGTCGAAGGCTACAACGAGTTGCGCACCGTGTGGGCATTCAAGGCGGCCGATCCCGAAAACGCCTTCACCCGCTGGGAACGCCCGCAGTTCATCACCTATGGAGTTTGTATCAACAAACCCACCGTGCTCTCCGACGGCACCTGGTTCCGTCCCGTGGTTCTCGGTCCCGAACAGTCGAGCCGGCTTCATTCCTGGATTTCTCGCGACAGGGGAAAAACCTGGGAATTCCTTTCCAAATATGAACCCTCCGCGCCTCCCGAAGTCGCCAGGACCTGGTGTGAACCCATGGTGATCGAACGTCGCGACGGCAGCCTCTGGATGCTCTTCCGCTCGAAGGATGGTATCATGCAAATCGAATCCCGCGACAAGGGCCGCACCTGGGAAAACGAGAGCTATTTCACCAAAGAACGCGGCATCAACACCCGCTTCTTCATCACCCGTCTGCAATCCGGCCGCCTGCTGTTCGTCGTCAACGACCACCCCAAGGCTCGCGCCAATCTCACCGCCATGTTGTCGGAAGATGACGGCAAGACATGGCCGCACAAACTCGTGCTCGATGAGCGCAACCCCGTCAGCTACCCGGACGGCATGCAAGCGCCGGATGGCAGTATTTACGTGATCTACGATCGCGGACGTTATCACAAAGGGCAGCAAGAAATCCTCTTCGCAAAATTTACCGAGAACGACGTGCTCGCCGGCCGTGTGGAAAACCCCGGCAGCAAACTCAAACAGGTCATCAACCGTCTCGCCGACACCGGAGGCGGCGTGAAAAAAAGCAGCGAAGCCAGCCAGCTCGTCAAGGAGAACCAGGAACGCAAGGCAGCCGCCAAGGCCGCGTCGAGATAGCGCCATTGTCAGGCTTTCACCCCCCAAATAAAGGAACCGTCATGCATCACAAAATCAGTAACCGCATCGCCGGATTCACCCTTGTCGAGCTGTTGACCGTGATCGCCATCATCGGCATTCTCGCCGCCATCATCATCCCTGTCGCCGGAAAAGTGCGTGATTCCGCCCGAAACGCCCAATGCCTCAGCAACCTCCGGCAGACCGGAGTGGCCGCCCGACTTTACATTGAAGACAACAAAGGCATGTCGCCACCGACGAGCAGCGTCTATTCCGACAAGCTTTGGCCCTACGCTTATTCCATCCCCCTCAGGAGTCGCACCTCACCCCAGGATGAGCTGCCCGATAATCTGGCCGGCACGATCTTCGAATGCCCCAAGGCCGGGAGTGACACCGTCACTCCCAGACGCAGTTACGGGATGAACGGCAAGCTGGGCCAGCCGCTTGTCAAAATCGACGAGGTGGATGGAAAGCCGATAAACGCCATTCGGATGGCAAATGTCACGATTCCCTCACAAGCTCCATTTTTCGGTGACTCGAAAGGTAGCAGCGCCTTTTACGGCAAGTTCGCCAATCCGCGCCATAACGGCAAAGCCAATATCTGCTTTGCCGATGGCCATGCCGCCTCCGTCATCTTGACGGAAGAAATGCTCACCAATGACAACCACAGTTTCTGGAAAGGGGAGATTCCCAAACCCTGAGCAACTTCGAAACAGCTTTCAGTATTTACAGGATCATCCCCTTATCCGTATCCGCTGTGCCATACGAATGTCATTATTTTACAACTACTTTCCGGCGGAGAGTGTCGGTGTTCATCTTTTCAGGTGTGCTTCACCTGGTTCTTCTCACCATGGGGACTAACGTAATGGCTGCCGAAGCCGCCGGACAGGTGTTCGATGTGGCAGATTTCGGAGCAGTTGCGGACGGACGGACGGATTGCGGACCAGCCTTTCGGCGCGCCATTGCCGCGGCTGTGGCCGCGGGTCCCGGTTCGGTTGTCAAGGTCAGTGCCGGCACCTGGCGCCTGCTGCCGGACGGGGAGGAAATGTCCTGCGTTCCTGTTTCCCGTGCGCGGCAACTGACAATTCGCGGCGAACCAGGCAAAACGGAGTTGGTGATCGGTGCTCCGCACACCGGTGTCTTCACCCTGGACCAGTGTGACGAAACCACGATCAGCGGGTTCATCATCGATTACGACCCGCTTCCCTTCACCCAGGGTCAAATCGTTGCAGTCGACTACAAAGCAGGTACTTTCGATCTGAAAATCGACCACGGTTTTCCGCAGCTTGCCGAACCGATGTTCACCCGGCTCACCCGGAGCTGGGGCATGATCATGGACAGCCAGACACGCCGACTCAAATCCGGAGCGCCCGACTTCGTTTATGTGGACCTCGCCTTCACCACCGAAACCGGGAACAAAGGCGTCTGGCGTCTCAGGCCCGAAACCAAAGACATGCCCAAACTCCGCTTCATGGCGACCGGCGACCGATTCGTGCAACTGGCACGTGGAGGCCGCGCCGCCTTTTTTCTGACCGCCAACCGCAATTGCCGGGTGGAAGACATCATCGTTTACAGCAGCCCCGCCAGTTCCGTGACCTCCGTCGGCAACGACGCCCTCACCGTCCGCGGCCTCCAGGTGCGCATCCGCCCCGGTACTGACCGCCTCATTTCAACCGACGCCGACGGCGTGCATTGCCAGCAAAATATCAAAGGCCCGCTCATCGAAAACGGCGAGTTCGAAGGCATGGCCGACGACGCGATCAACATCTACGCCCCCGCCGTTGTCGTTCGCGAGGTCAGCTCGCCGACCCGGATTCGGGTCAGTGGATACGCAGGCTCCATCAAAGCCGGCGACAAGCTCCAGATCATCGAACCCGGAAGCGGCACCGTGAAAGGCGAGGCGCTGGTGTCGCAAATCCAGCCCGCGCCGGGCGCGAAGGGGACACTCTGGACACTCGATTTCGCCACGCCCGTGCCGGAGCTCCGGGCCGGGGAAAATTCCAGGACCGCCGACACCCTCTATAACCTGAGCCGGTGCGGAGCCGGGTATGTCATTCGCAACAACCGGTTTCTTCATTTTCGCGGACGAGCCGTGCTGTTGCGGGCGGGTGACGGTATTGTGGAAAACAATACATTTGTCGCGCCCTCGGCCAACAGCATCGTCATGGCCAACGAACCCGACTGGCCGGAGGGCCCCATGCCGTGGCAGATAACGATCCGCCGCAATACCTTTCAGGGAGGGGGGGATATCCCCGTTAACATCATAAGCTACCGCCTCGGCCACCAACCGGCTGAAGGGCGTTCATTGCGCGGCGTCACCATCGAGAACAACCGCTTTTTCAATCCTGCGGGCACAGCGATCCGCCTCCAGTCAACCGGCGACATTGCTATTCGCGACAACCGGATCGAGCTGCAACCAGGCTCCCCCCGTCCCCGTCGCACCGATCCTCTCGTATCGGTGAACAACAGCGAAAACGTGGTCATTGAGAATCTGACGGTCGATGATCCGGATCGAAAGAGCGACGCCGCCGTCCACATCGACGCGCTGACGGCAAAAGGTGAAGCCGGCGTGCGAATCGACAACCTGCGCGCATCACCCGCAAGCGCCGGACATCCGCCGGTCTCCGATATGCGCAAGGATTCCCGCTGATTCATCCCTCTCGCCCCGCCTCCACATCTATTATGAAAACCAAATCGCTGTTATTCTCCTTCGCGGTTTTGCTCCCGATGTTCGCAAGCGGGCTGTTTGGCGCGCCGCCGGTGAAATCGCCCATGCTCGTGCAACTCGAATCGCAAGTCGTGGAGGTTCCCGGCCTCCCCCGCGTCCTGATTTTGGGCGACTCGATTTCGATCGGCTACACGCAGCGCGCGCGGAAACGTCTGGACGGCATCGCCGTTGTGCGTCGCCCGCCGGTCAACTGCGGCTCCACCATGACGGGTCTGGAGAACATTGACCAGTGGCTGGACGGGAAACGCTGGGACGTCATCCACTTCAACTGGGGCCTGCATGACCTCCGCTACCGGAATCCCCGCAAGCAAAGCACCATCGACGGCCTCCGCCAAAATGTGCCACCTGCCGAATACGAAAAAAACCTTCGCGAGCTGGTCGTGAAAATCAAGGCGGCTTCGGACGTGCAAATTTTTGCCACGACCACGCCCATCCCGGAAAAACAGAAACAAACCGAGATACGGATTCAGACGGATGTGGACAGCTACAACGAAATCGCCCTGCGCGTGATGCGGGAGGCGGGCGTTCTGGTCAACGACCTGAACGCGGTGGCCAAGGGACGCGAGGCGGAGTTGATGCCGCCCAATGACATTCACTTTTCGCCGGCAGGCTATGAGGTGCTGGCGGATGCCGTGGCGTCCACGATCAAAAAAGTGATTCAAGCCAAGGTCGCGCCCAAATGAACCCTCTCTACGAACGCAAGCGTCCGTCGTGTCTCGATACGAAATGGGAGCTTGGCGCAGGGCTGATCTGGATGAGCGGCGAGACACTCTTTTTTGAGAACCCGAAGAATCGCACCATGCGGTTTCGGAAAACGTTTCACCTCGGATTCGCTCCCGTTTCCTCGGAACTGCGCGTTTTTGCCGATACGCATTACCAGCTTTCGATCAATGGCCGGCGCTTCGGGCGTGGGCCGGGACGCAGCGACCCGACCTGGACTTATTATGATCGCTACGACGCCGTCCCGCTTCTCCAGGAGGGAGACAACACCATTGCCGTGCTCGTCCTCTTCCAGGGATTCGGGACGGGAGCGCGCATCAGCATCATGCAAGGCTTGCTGTTCCAGCTCGTGATTCGCGGCGCCAATGGCGAAACCTGCGTCGTTGTCAGCGATCCGGCCTGGAAGGCGTTGCCCGCCGCCGGGTTCGTCCGCCTCACGCCGCGTCTGCATGGTCCGCTCGGTTGTATCGAAGTTCAGGATACTCGCCTGTCGCTCCCTGAATGGGTTTTGCCCGATTTCGACGATTCCGGCTGGTCGGCGACTGGCTACATCAAATCCGATCTCGCCGTGACCCCGTGGTATCATTTTGTCGAGAATCCGCTTCCACGGCGCGAGGAGCGGGATGTCGATGCCTGCCCGCGCGTGCGTCACGCGTTTGCCGATTTTTCAACCCCGGCCATTGAAGCACTCGGCGAACCGCGCCCATTCCCTCTCGCCGACACCGCGAACCCGGAGGCCTCGTTCCCCATAAAAATCCCCCCGGCGATCACGCCGGCCACGGCACGCATCGTCACGATCGGCTTCGATCGTATCGAGGCCGGATTTTTCCGGCTCGAAATCGAGGGAACGGCGGGAGCCGTGATCGATGCGTTGTTTTCCGATTCCATCGCCCCCGGCGACATCATTCCCAAGCCCGAACAAGCGCGCATCCTCACGAGTCGCTGGATACTGCGCGGCGGACGGCAAACCCTGGAAGTGGCATTCAACTGGCTCGCCTTCCGGCACGTGCAACTCTGGATCTGGTCCGCTGCGCCTGTCACGCTGCACCGTGCCTGGGTGCGCACGCTTTACTATCCGCTACCGCAAGTCGAGGGTTTCACGTGCGACGATCCGTTGCTCACCCGTCTCGATGCGATTTGTGCCCACAGCATCCGGCTCTGCTGCCAGGACGGCATTATCGACAGCCCATCCCGCGAACAACAGCAATGGATCGGCGATGCGCGCAAGACCGCCGTCTTCAATCATCACCGCTGGGGCGATGCGAAACTGCACCGCAATCTCATCGAACAGATCGGCCAGGGGATGGACTGGGCGGGATCAATGGTGCCGCGCTACCCCTCGGGTAACCGCAACGTCAGCCCCATCCCCTCTTTCTCGCTCGACTGGATTTGTGCCTTCGAAGATCTGTATCAGTTTTCCGGTGACGACAGTTTATTGACCGATTGGTGGCCCAACATCCTGCGGGCGATACGCTGGTTTTCCGCTTTCGAGCGCGCCGCGGATGGCCTGCTCGACCAGGTGCCGCACTGGCTCTATATCGACCTGGGCGAGGGGCTCGGTGGCCGCGGCCTTGGCACGGGAAAAATCCTCACCACGCTCAACCTGCAATATCTCGCCGCCCTGCGCGCGGTCGCCGGATACGCGAAACGTCTCGGTGATGCCGGAGCCCTCGCGTGGTTCGATGGCAAGGCCGCGCAACTGGCGCAGTCCATCCGCGAGCATCTTTGGGCGGCCCGCGGCTACGCGGACGCGCGCTCGGACGAACGGTTCACGTCCGGATTCTCCGAGGTGACGGCGGCGCATGCCTTGTTGCACCTCGAGGCGCCGGGAAGCGAACGTGCCGGGACAATCCTCGCGGAGGTTTTCGGTGATAACTCGACGGCGGTTCCTTCCAGCCCATTCTCCATGCATGTAGTATTACAATCGTTACGCCTGCATTCACAGGAGCAGCGCGCGCTCGACATCATCCGCCGGCGCTATGCTCCGATGCTTGAAGCCGGTGCGACCGCGACATGGGAACATTGGACGGTAGCGTGGAAAAACCCGGAGACCGGCTATCCGCAATGCGCCTCCTCATGCCACGCCTGGGGGGCGGCCC
Organism: Opitutaceae bacterium TAV5; assembly: GCA_000242935.3. Classification (NCBI taxonomy): domain Bacteria; kingdom Pseudomonadati; phylum Verrucomicrobiota; class Opitutia; order Opitutales; family Opitutaceae; species Opitutaceae bacterium TAV5. The sequence continues at coordinate 4,814,479 of CP007053.1, read as the reverse complement.
CGCTGGCGTTTTTTACCAGCGCCATCCTCGGCATCCGTCCGCTCGCCCCCGGCTGGCAACACGTGGAGGTGCGTCCGTTCTGTGGAGACCTTGCTCATGCATCCGGTGCCTGCCTGCTCCCGCAAGGCTTGTTGCAAGTGCGTTGGAAAAACGAAGCAGGACAATTCACGCTTCATGTCGTCACGCCCGAATCTGCGCACCCCCTACAAGGCGATATCGTGATGCCGGATGGCCAACGCCACCCTCTGCAGACAGGAACATTTTCCTGCCTATAATGAACACAAGCGTCAGCCATCCGTCTCCGCCGGCGGCATCCGATATTCCTGCAATATCTGCTGATGATGTCACCACCACATCGGCTACCAGCCGGGCAATTACTCATACCCTGAGCGACTGGGTACACAAAGGCACGGTAGCGGGCATCGTCTGGCTCGTAGCCGACGCCGACAGCGTGCTCGACTGCGAAGGCATCGGTTGCGCGAATATCGCCAGCGGCCGTCCGATGAAGCCGGATACATTTTTCTGGATCGCCTCCATCACCAAGCCGATGACGACCATGGCGTTCATGATGCTTGTCGAGGAAGGCAAAATCGGTCTCGATGATCCGGTATGGAAATACCTGCCGGAGTTTGCCCGCCTGAAGCTAAAAACGGCATCTGGCGTAATCAAACCGCCCACACATCCGATCACGATTCGCGAGATACTGAGCCACACGTCCGGGCTTCCGTATGCCACACCCGCCGAAACTCCCGCTCTCGACCGATATCCATTGGCCCAAGCCGTGCGCAGCTACGCGCATGAACAACTGCTTTTTGAACCCGGCTCCGACTTTCTCTATTCCAACGAAGGCATCAACATCGCCGGGCGCCTCATCGAGCTGCTGAGCGGCCGGAGCTACGAGGACTTCATGCAACAACGGCTTTTCTCGCCGCTCGGCATGAACGACACAACATTCTGGCCCGATGCGAGCCAACTCGCCCGCCTCGCCTCGATCTATGGGATCGGTCCGGACAAAACTGCCCTTGAGGAGCAAACCATTGCCCAACTCAGCCACCCGCTCAACGACCGCGCCCGTCGTTATCCGGTGCCCGCCGGAGGTCTGTTTTCCAGCGCCACCGATATAGCGAAGTTTGGACGCATGTTACTTCGCGGAGGCGAACTCGACGGACACCGCTACCTGCGCAGCGAAACCGTAACGCTCATGGCGAGCCGCCAAATTCCCGCCCATGTTGACAATGGCTATGGACTTGGAACGAAGCTCTTTTCCGATAGCAACGTTTTCGGGCACAATGGAGCCACCGGCGCGAATCTCTCCATAGATGCGAAAAATGGCATTGTGACTGTTCACCTGATGCACCGGAATGGATGGGAAACTGCCGACAGTGACCAGGTGCGCCTGGCGTTCCAGGCTTCCGCTACCGGATACAGAGGGTGACAAACAGAAATGGGCGGGAGTTTACCGAACCTGAATCTGATTCCCTCTGAAGACCAAAACCCTGTTTTTTCTCCCCCTCGCTCCCCACCCCCCTGCGCATTTCCTGGCAACTTCCATCCGCCCCCCTCCCGCAGCCTTGCGCTCGCCGCCTCGCTCCCGGTAGCGTTCTGCCCCGAGTATGAGCGAAACCAACACCACCCACACGGCCTCCACCGAACTCCTCCCGCAGCTTCCCGACGCCCGCGACCCTCGCATCCTCGCCTACCTCAACCTCAAGTTGCGCGAGATCGGCCAGCCCACCATCGCCCTGCCCGATTCCGACGCCGACCACCTCGCCGGCCTCGTCGACCACCTGCTCACGCTCAGCCGCGAAAAAGACCGCCTCCTCACCCGCCACTTCTGCCCCGTCGACCAGCGCATCCAGAACTACCTCTACGCCACCTTCGAGGAACACGGCGGCGCGCCCCGCCTCCCCGCGCAGACGCTGGTCCTCGACCGCCCCGGCCTCGCCCGCGCCCTCTCTCTCCCGCCCTCCGCCGACGAACACAAAAGCCCCATCCTCTCCTCGTACCGCCTCCACAACGGCGTCCTCCACAACCCCAAGTCCGACCGCCGCACCACCAAGGGCATTTTCCACGTCACCGAAGGCGGCCTCCCCATCCCCGACGACAAGAAAGCCGTCCCGGCCGCCGTCTTCGCGCGCCTCCTGCGCCACGCCTTCAACCCGCCTTCCGAGCTCCTGCAACTCCCCTTCACCGCCGGCCAGGCCACCGCCGCCGAGTGCTTCGTCTCGCTCTATCAGCGCCCCGTCGTCGTCCCCGAAGTCGCCGGCTTCACCCCGCGCCGCTCCATGGAAACGCGCTTCTTCGTCCCCGGCTCGCTCGTCGCCAACCTCGACTTTGTCGAAAGCGTCTTCGGCAACGCCGGCGACCCCCACCTCCCCGCCAACGACGCCGCCCTCGATCCCGAACACTGGACCGGCCACACCGGCTGCATCATCCTCGCCCCGCATCTCAGCGCCAGCCTCACCAAAAAGGAACTCGGCCTCCCCGCATGGGACGACGCCACCGATCGCCAGCGCCGCGACGGCATGGCGTGGAAAAAGCCCGACGAACTCTACAACGACGGCGTCGCCTTCAAGATCACCTCCCGCGACGCCTCCGGCGTCATCGTCACCATCCTCTCCGACAACTACTTCGGTTACTGCAAGAAAGAGATCAAGACCCAGATCTCCTACGCGGCCAACCTGCTCGGCTCCGCCGAGGAGGAGCACTCCGGCGGCGCCATCGCCTTCGCCAGCTATGACCTCGGCGAAAACTTCCGGCTCACCAACCTGTATCCCGACAATGATTACACCCTCGCCGGCGCCCTCACTCTCCTCGGCGCCAACGCCACCCCGCAGCCCGGCGGCTGGGCGCGCGACAACGTGTACCCCGACATCTACTACATACCGGAATCCGCCCGCTTCGACCTGCGCACCCAGAGCGTCATCTGGAGCGACAGCGCATCCGAGGCCCGGCCCGACCTGAAACTCCTCCCCGGCATCACCTACATCTACCCCAACGGCTACCGCGTCGAGATGGTCAACCCCGACCGCCGCCGCTGGCGCCTGCGCGGCTCCAGCCCCAGCGGGCTCCTCTGCCACAAACCCTGCACCGTCTCCGGCGGCGGCAAGTCCGAGATCTCGAAATCCATCGCCGACGCCACCTTCTCCGGCCCGATCTTCATCTCCGACCCCGTGCGCGACATCGAGCTCGTCCGCGAACTTCTCCACAAAAACTACTACGGCCGCTACAAGGACGCCTCCCGCAATACCACGCCCAGCCGCCCCATCCTCAGTCCGGCGCGTTCCCTCGGCTCCGTCGTCAAGCTCCTCAGCCGCAGCCCCGACTACACCGACGAGTACAACGCCTGGCTCACCACCATCCCGCGCTACGTCCGCGACATCGTCCTCCTCGTCAAACGCCTCTACAAACCCGAGTGGGGCGAGGAGTGGGCCAGTAATTTCTCCGTGGATACGATCAACGGCCGTCCCGGCAACGAGATCAAGTACCACGGCATCCGCGCCACCACGCAGTTTCTCCGCATCGGCTACACGGCCACCGGCGGCTGGCGCACCTTCTCGCTCCGCAGCGATTTCCTCCCCGCCATCAAGATCCAGGTCGAGGACGACATCACCGCGTCCACCGTCGCCCCGCTCGCCGACGTCAAGGGCCTCCCCCGCTTCCCCGAACGCGGCGGCGCCTCGGTCAAGCTCGTCCATAACTGCGAAACCCGCCTCTTCCAGCGGCCCGACGACGCCATCATCCGCGGCTACGACCGCCACACCGAGGAAGACTTCGCCAAGCCCGACACCTATTTCTCCAACTACGAGCCGCTCGACCGCGCCGCCGCCGCGGAGATCATCAGCGACACGCTCGGCTTCGACGCCTTCACGCAGCCCGTGCGCGATCTCTTCAAGGAGTTCGCCTCGCACCCGCGCGCCGCCTTCCTCGCCTCGCCCGCGCATCCGCGCATCGTGGACGGCAAACCGACCAAAAACCCGCGCTACCTCCAGGTCCGCCCCGATCTTCTCGATCCGCGCGCCACCCGCGTAGCCCACGCCGCCGCCCGCCTGCGCCGCCGCCTCGCCGCCGACGATCCCGTCACCTTCCCCGTCGGCGCCGTCCTCATGGGCCGCCGTCTCAACCCGCCCGAGGCCGGCGTCCGCCCCCTCTGCGTGTTCAACCCCATCCACTACCAGGAGTTGCCCGAGGCGTTCATGGATCTCATCGCCAGCCTCACCGGCAAGTCGCCCTCCACCACCGGAGCCGGCTCCGAAGGCGCGCTGACCAAGGGCCCGTTCAACGCCCTGCCGCCGATCTACGACCTCAATTCGGCGCTCGTCTCGTTCCTCCTCACCGATCTGCCCGCCTTCTCCACCGCCGCCGGCTGGGTCGGCCCCAAGCTCCGTGTCGATCACGACATCAGCCTCCTCGTCCCGGAAATCTGGTGCCGCATGACGCGCCCCGAGCGCGACCCGAAGAACCTCATTTCCAAGGGCTACTTCGAGCGCTGCCAGGATTTTGTCCACAACGGCAAACCCGTCCTCGCCTCGCGCCTCGGCTATCGCATCACCGCGCGCGGCGTGCAGACGTTCTTCGGCCGCGTCCTCAGCAACCCGAGCACCGTTTTCGACGAGGAATTCCTGAAGCCCGAGCTGCAGGACATGGACGTCTTCGCCGAAGGCATGGCCAACATCGTCGAGGCGATGAAGACCGCCGCCGAAAGCTACTTTGCCGACGGCTCCATCCAGGACGCCTGCCCGCCGCTCAAGGCCCTCCTGCACATCATGCGTGACGGCGCCTGGGAAGGCCACGGACCCGACGCTCCGGAATTCCGCGCGCTCTTCGACCGCGAGCAGATGCTGAAGAGCGACTGGTACCATGCCCGCCTCGAAGCCCGCCGCCAGATCGACGCCGCCACCTGGGACGAGCATGCCCGGTACCTGGAAAAGTTCCTGCACAAGCACAACTACGCCGACGTGGCGCTCCAGCTCGACATCAAGAGCCGTCTCACCCGCGTGACCGATCATGCCCGCGCCGCCGCCCGGCCCGATTATCTCAAAAAAATCCGCGGCACGCTCGGCAGCGAACCCGCCGTCGCCGCCGGCATCGTCGCCGCCCGCGAAAGCACCCGGTAAGTGCCGGTGGCATGGGCATCCCTTGCCGGATTGACAGAACGTGTGGCGCGGGCGGGACGCCCGCTCCCACTCCGGAATCGTTCTCGTACTCTTACTCGTTCTCTTTCTCCGGTCCGGATTCGTTCTCCTTCTCTTTCTCCTGATCGTTCTCCGGATCGATCGTTCTCCTGCTCCGGCGCTCGCACGACGCACGCACGCACGGCGCGCCGCAGCACAAGAAAGAGTAAGAGAAAGAGAAGGAGTACGAGAATGAGTACGATCCGGAGTAAGAGTAAGAGAACGAGAATGAGAACGAGTGGCGCGGGCGTCCCGCCCGCAGACGGCGAAGCCGCCGGATCGGCGTGGCACGGGCATCTTGCCCGTGTGCGTTGCCTCTCCGCGATGTCCGGAAACACACCGGCGACGCTTCGCGTCGTCGCAGCGGCAGGAATGCCGCCGCTCCGGGCTCCGCCTGCGTAACACCAGTTACACCCTGACTTCTGACCATGAGAACCGTGGCAACCTTCTCGACACCGGCCGAAGCCCATATGGCCGCCACCCGGCTGGAAAGCGTCGGCATCCCCGTCTTCATACGCGATGAGAATACGGTGACGTTCGACTGGCTGCTGTCCAATGCGGTCGGCGGCGTGAAGATCGAGGTGGAGGAAGACGACTGGGCGGACGCCCGCCGCATCCTCACTCTCCCGCAGTCGGAAAAAGGAATCCTCGCGTGCCCCTTCTGCGGCTCCGGCGATACCCGGGTCCGGGTGCTGAATGCCTGGGGTGCCGTCTGCATGATGCTCAAGCTGCCCTTTCCCCAGCGTCGCGCGACGGTCGATTGCATGAATTGCCGGCGGACCCATCGTGTGCGTATCGACGGCAAAGGCTGAACGCAGGCTTGCGGCGCGGGGCGAGTGGCTGAATTTTTCCCGTTCACTCGTCACATGCCGACCATCGCTGTCATCGATAATGGAATCTGCAACCTGCGCAGCGTCACCAAGGCGCTCGAAGCCGTGGGCGCCTCCGTGCGCGTCGTCCGCTCCGCCGCCGAAATCTCTGCGGCGCATGCCGACGGGCTGGTGCTCCCCGGCGTCGGCGCGCTGGGCGATTGTGTGGCCTCGCTGCGGGCCTCGGGTATCGACGATACCGTGCGCGGCTGGATTCGCGATGACCGCCCCTTCCTCGGCGTGTGCCTCGGCATGCAGGCGCTGTTCGAACACTCGGAAGAAGGCGGCAATGGCGACGGCACGCGCGGCCTCGGTGTGTTTCCCGGCAAGGTGATCCACTTCCGGCTCGCGCCCGAACTTGGCCTGAAGATCCCGCACATGGGCTGGAATACCCTCCGTTTCACGCAGCCCGCCTCGCCGCTGGCCGCCGGTCTGCTGACGACCGGCGAAGCATTTTATTTCGTGCACAGTTACCATTGTGTGCCGGCGGACGCGCGCCTGGTGCTGGCCGAGTGCGATTACGGAGGCGCCTTCACGGCGGCCATCGCCCGCGGCAACTGCTTCGCCACCCAGTTCCACCCGGAAAAAAGCCAGGCGAAAGGGCTGCAGATCTACAAAAATTTCGCCGCCATCGCTGGCGACGCGGGAAAGAGCCATCACTGACATTGCGCAGCCGGCAGCGCAGGCCGGAGACCAACCGCCAATTTCCAACTACAAACTTCGCAGGGGCGTCGCTTGCGACGCCCCTGTCACTCAGCTCCGCTTTTTCGCGTACGCCATGGCGTCGGCGATCCGCTCGAGCTGTTCATCGGTATGGCGGGCGGAGATCGCCGTGCGGATCAGGTCCTTGCCCGGCGGGACCGCGGGGGCGAGCGACATGACGCTGAACACCCCGCGCTCGCGCAGCGCCTGCCAGAAGGCGTAGGCGCGTTCCTTTTTGCCGAGCACGATCGGGATCGCCGGCGTCTCGCTGTCCCAGGTGTCGAGCCCGAGATCATCGAGGATTTTTTTGTAACGGCGGGTGTTCGCCCTGAGACGTTCGAGGTGTTCGGGCTCGGCCTGCAAGACATCGAGCGCGGCGGAGGCGGCCGCGGCCTGCGCGGGGCTGAGCGCGGCGCTGAACAGGGTGTGCTTGCCGTGCGTGCGCAGGTACTCGATCAGGTCGCGCGAACCCGCGACGAAACCGCCCGTGCTGGCCAGCGCCTTCGAGAGGCTGCCGCAAAGGATGTCGATGCGGTCGTTGACGCCGAAATGATCGACCGTGCCGCGTCCCTCGCGCCCGAGAACACCAAAGCCGTGCGCGTCGTCGAGCACCGTGAAGGCGTCGACCGGAGCCACGGCGTCGAGGAGTTCCGGCACGCGGGCAATGTGGCCCTCCATCGAATAGACGCCCTCGATGACGAGCATCGCCGGGGTGTCGGCCGGAAGGGAGGCCGCGACGCTGCGGAGGTCGTCGGGGTTGTTGTGCGCGAAGCGCTCGATGGCGGCCGTGGAGAGCCGGATGCCGTCCCAGAGGCAGGAATGGATGTTTTTGTCCGCGAGGATGGTGTCGCCCTTTTGTGCGAAGGCGGCGACGGAAGACATGCACGAGAGGTAGCCGGCGGCGTGGACGTGGCAGGCTTCGCGTCCGAGGAAGGCCGCGAGTTTTTCCTCGAGCGCGAGGTGATAGCTGCGGGAACCGTTGGCGACACGGGCGCCCGTCGTGCTCGTGCCCCAGGCCAGGAGCGCGGCGCGGGCGGCCTCGATGACCTTGGGATGAAAGGAAAGGCCGAGGTAATCGTTGCTCGCGAGCATGATCATGTCGCGCCCGTCGAGCCGGATGCGGGTGCCGTCCTGCCACTCGGGCGCGTGATAATACGGCGCGTAGCGGAGCCGGAGTCTGGTCACCGGATCGTTGCCGCAGCGTTCGCGGATGGTTCTGGCGCGTGACGTGAAGAACGGGAAAGCCATGTTGTTGCGGGGTCAGCGCATGGTCGCGACACAAAATGCCAAGCCGATTCTGTCAACAACCGCGGCCGGAGAGGGGGCGGGGGGTTGTCGCAGGCAGCCATTTGACAGCACCGGGCTCCCCCCTAAGTTATGGCGTTTCAAGCAATGCCGTCCGCGCCCACCTTTGCCAACGATCCCGCCATCCTGACCCCCGCCGAAGGCAGCCGCCTGCCCGGCCCGCTCGAATCGGAAATCCGCCGCATCTACCGGCGCAGCCCGCTGTACGGGCAACGTTTCCCCCTTCACGAGGACCCGTTGCACTGGAACTGCTACCGGGAAATCCCCGCCCTCTCGAAAAACGAGATCGTCGAACGCGGGCACCAGGCGTTTTTCGAGGACTACACGGTGATCGAGCGCGGGCTCCAGGAGCACCGTTACGAATACGAATCCACCGGCGGCACCACCCAGTCGCCCATGACCGTGATCATGGAGGACGGCTGGTGGGACGCGCAGTCCACGCGCGCCTGGCGGGCCCATCCGTTGCTCGCCCCCTTCGCCGGCCGCCCGCACCGCCGCTGCATCCTCGCCCCGGTCGGTTGCTCCAGCAACCTGTGCCCGTACGAGGACCACCCGTTTCCGCACCGGTATTTCGACGGCGTCGTGTACCTCAACCTCACGAGCGACCCCTTCGTGTTCCCCGAAAGCGAGTGGGACCGCATCGTCACGGAACTCCAGGCCGTGCAACCCGATGTGATCGAGGGCGAACCCGTTTACCTGTCGCTGCTGGCCCGCGCCGTGCAAAAACGCCGCGTCACCGTGCCGAGCGTGAAAGTCGTCATCCTTACCTACGGCAAGGCCAGCAGGCAGCACGCCGCGCGCATCGCGGAGGTCTTCCCGGCGCCGCAGGTCGATCTCTATGGCTCGACCGAGGCCGGCTACATCTTCATCGGCGAGGCGTTCCGCGACGACATGCGTGTGATCGACGAAAATGTCTTCGTCGAGCTCGTGCCGTATCAGGGCTTCCGCGACGTTTTCCAGATCCACGTCACCACCCGCGACCGCGAGGCCATGCCGCTCCTGCGCTACCATACGGGCGACATCGTTCGCCGGATGCCCGGCGGCGGCTTTCGCCTGCTCGGTCGTGAGGGCGGGCTCCACGTGGCGACCGTCGCAGGCGCCGGAAACGCCGCAAACGACCCGGCCGGCCGCCGCCTGATCTCGCCCTCCGAGGTGGACGAGGCGCTGGAGCAAGCCGCCCCGGCAGACGGCGCGAACGGGTTCCGCTGCTGGCACTACAGCCTCGTGCAGACGAGCGACACCCGCTGGGATTTTCACTACGTGGCCGACCACGCGGCGCCTGCCGGTGTCGAATCCGCCCTCGCCGCCATGCTGGGCGAAGGCGTGCGCGTGGTGGCCTTCCGCAAAAAATTCATCGTTCCCGCCGCGAGCGGGAAATTTGCCCTGCTCAAGCCGCTCGTCCGGTGAAAGCCCGCGGGTCGACCACCGTTGCCGGCCCGCCTCGTGCAGGAGACAGCTACCCCGCCCCGCACCCCTGCCGCCGGCATGCGCGTCTTCTGGTAAAGTTCAGGCTGCCTAATACCGGCGACAGAATAAGGTTCTCTTCAAGCGCTCCCTTTACAACCGGTGCGCCATGTCCCTACGGTTGCCCTCGCTGCCGTCATCCGCTTCAACGGAAGGCGGCTTCGTTGACCAACAGACCACCACCCTTCCATCCACGCGATGAGCCTCATCCGTAATCTCTTCACGTCCTCCATCGGACGAAAATTCCTCATGGCCCTGACCGGCCTCGTTCTGGTCGGATTCGCGGCCGGCCATCTGGTGGGCAACCTCCAGATCTTCAGCCATCCCGACAAGATCAACGGCTATGCGCACTTTTTGCAGTCGCTCGGCCCCGCCCTCTGGGTCGTGCGCATCGTGCTGCTGGCCTGCGTCGGCATCCACATCTGGGCCGCCATCTGCCTCTGGGCGGAAAGCAAGGCCGCCCGCGGCCCCGAGAAATACGGCGTCCATAAATGGCTCAAGGCCTCTGTCGCCTCCCGCTACATGCGCATGAGCGGCCTCGTGGTCCTCGCGTTCATCATCTACCATGTCCTGCACTTCACCGTCGGCGTGGCCGGCCACGAATATTTCAAGAGCAACCTCGACCACTGGGTCATGCAGGACGGTTTCCACATCTTCGGCTTCCCGATCCACGGCGCCGCCGCCGGCGACGAGGTGCATGACGTCTACAGCATGGTCTTTATCGGGTTCACCCATCCGGTCGTCTCCCTCTTCTACATCCTGGCGACCTCGCTCCTCGCGGTGCACCTCCTGCACGGCATCGACTCGCTGTTCCAGACCATCGGCTGGCGCAACCATCGCTGGTCCCCGGCCCTGCGCGGCCTCGTCTCGCTCTTCTGCATTTTCTACTTCCTCGGCAACCTCGCCATCCCCGGCGCGATCCTCAGCGGCCTCGTCAAGCCCGCCGAAGGCACTTATGCCGCCGAATACGTCGCCGGCCAGGCCACCGCCAAAACCGCCGCCGTCACCCCTGCCGCCCGCTAATCCGACCCACGCCTTAACCGACCAAAGCCAACCGCCCACCCGCGCAACCGATCATGGCAACACTCAATTCCAACATCCCTCCCGGCCCCCTCGCTGAAAAGTGGAGCAAGTTCAAGTCCGAGTCCCTGAAACTCGTCAACCCGGCCAACAAGCGCAAATACGAGGTTGTCGTCGTCGGCGCCGGCCTCGCCGGAGCCTCCGCCGCCGCCACGCTCGCCGAGCTCGGCTACAAGGTGACGAACATCGTCTTCCACGACAGCCCCCGCCGCGCCCACTCCATCGCCGCCCAGGGCGGCATCAACGCCGCCAAGAACTACCAGAACGACGGCGACAGCGTGTACCGCCTCTTCTACGATACCGTCAAGGGCGGCGACTACCGCGCCCGCGAGGCCAACGTCCACCGCCTCGCCGAAGTCTCCGTCAACATCATCGACCAGTGCGTCGCCCAGGGCGTGCCCTTCGCCCGTGAATACGGCGGCCTCCTCGCCAACCGCTCCTTCGGCGGCGCGCAGGTTTCCCGCACCTTCTACGCCCGCGGCCAGACCGGCCAGCAACTCCTCCTCGGCGCCTACTCCGCCCTCTCGAAAATGGTCGGCCAGGGCGGCGTGAAACTCGTTACCGAACACGAAATGGTCGACCTCGTCCTCGTCGACGGCCAGGCCAAGGGTGTCATCACCCGCGATCTCAAGACCGGAAAATTCCACCGCTTCGCCGGCGACGCCGTCATCCTCGCCACCGGCGGCTACGGCAACGTCTTCAACCTCTCGACCTACGCCCGCAACTCCAACGCCACCGCCATCTGGCGCGCCTACAAGCGCGGCGCCTGTTTCGCCAACCCCTGTTACACGCAGATCCACCCGACCTGCATCCCGGTCAGCGGCGACTACCAGTCCAAGCTCACCCTCATGTCCGAGTCGCTCCGCAACGACGGCCGCATCTGGGTCCCGAAGAAAAAGGAAGACTGCGACAAGAACCCGAACGACATCGCCGAGGAAGACCGCGACTACTACCTCGAACGCATCTATCCGAGCTTCGGCAACCTCGCCCCCCGCGACGTCTCGTCCCGCGCCGCCATGCGCATGTGCGACGAAGGCCGCGGCGTCGGCCCCGGCAAGCGCGGTGTTTATCTCGATTTCAGCGACGCCATCAACCGCCTCGGCGAAAACGCCGTCCGCGAACGCTACGGCAACCTCTTCGACATCTACCACGAGATCACCAACGAGAACGCCTACAAGCAGCCCATGCGCATCTATCCCGCGGTGCACTACACCATGGGCGGCCTCTGGGTGGACTATAACCTCCAGTCCAACATCCCCGGCCTCTTCGTCCTCGGCGAAGCCAACTTCTCCGACCACGGCGCCAACCGCCTCGGCGCCTCCGCCCTCATGCAGGGCCTGGCCGACGGTTATTTCGTCATCCCGTACACGATCGGCAACTACCTCGCCACGCAGAAGCCCGGCAGCCGCCCGAAGACCGACCACGCCGCCTTCGCCGCCGCCGAAGCCGATGCCTCCGGCGTCATCAACCGCCTCATGTCCATCAAGGGCAAGGAGCCGGTCAACCACTTCCACAAGCGCCTCGGCAACATCATGTGGGAAAACTGCGGCATGGCCCGCACCAAGGAGACCCTCGAAAAGGCGCTCAAACTCATCCCCGAACTCCGCGAGGAGTACTGGAAGAGCGTCAACGTCCCCGGCTCCGCCGACAACATGAACCAGGCCCTCGAGCGCGCCAACCGCGTGGCCGACTACATGGAGCTCGCCGAGCTGATGTGCCGCGACGCCCTCACCCGTGAGGAAAGCTGCGGCGGCCACTTCCGCGAGGAGTACCAGTATCCCGATGGCGAGTGCAAACGCGACGACGTCAACTTCGCGCACGTCGCCGCCTGGGAATACCAGGGCGAAGGCAAGACGCCCCTCCGCAACGTCGAACCGCTCAACTACGAAACCGTCAAGATGAGCGTGCGCTCCTACAAGTAAGCCCGCCACCCGGACCCACCCGTCACACCAAGCCGCCAACCCGACACACACATCATGGTCGCTGAAAACACCAACAAACCGATTTCCGTCACGCTCCGCGTCTGGCGCCAGGCCGGCCCCGACAAGCCGGGCAAGTTCGTCGAATACAAGGCCGCGAACTGCGATCCCAACATGTCCTTCCTCGAAATGCTCGACGTCGTGAACAACGACCTCGAACGCCAGGGCGAGGACCCGATTGCCTTTGCGCACGACTGCCGTGAAGGCATCTGCGGCACCTGCTCGCTCGTCATCGACGGCAAGCCGCATGGCCCGCACAAGGGCATCGCCTCCTGCCAGACCTACATGCGCAGCTTTGCCGATGGCGCGGTCGTCACTGTGGAGCCCTTCCGCGCACACCCGTTCCCGGTCGTGAAGGACCTGATCACCGATCGTTCCGCGTTCGACAAGATCCAGCAGGCCGGCGGCTTCATCAGCGTGCGCACCGGTTCCGGTTGCGACGCCAACGCCCTCCCGATCCCGAAGGAAAACGCCGACCTCGCCATGGACGCCGCCGCGTGCATCGGTTGCGGCGCCTGCGTGGCGGCCTGCAAGAACGCTTCCGCGATGCTCTTCGTGTCGGCCAAGGTCTCGCAATTCGCCCTCCTCCCGCAAGGCCAGCCCGAGCGCGACGCCCGCGTGCTCAACATGGTGGCGAAGATGGACGAACTCGGTTTCGGCAACTGCACCAACCAGTACGAGTGCTCGGCTGCCTGCCCGAAGCTGATCAGCCACGATTTCATCGCCCGGATGAACCGCGACTACATTGCAGCCAGCTTCCGCAGCGCCTTCCGACCCCGGAGCGATGCCCTCGCCTCGGCGGGCTGAAAACCGGACTGGACGGAAAGCGAAAAAGGCGAAAAAACTCCTTGCCAACCTGGTTCAAAGAGGCCTTTTTCGCCCTTCCCTTTACGGGCTCTTAGCTCAGTTGGTAGAGCGCCTCAATGGCATTGAGGAGGTCAGCAGTTCGAACCTGCTAGGGTCCACCACTTTCACCGCGAAACCCGCCCTTCATAGGGGCGGGTTTCATGCTTGATAGGGCTACGACACGCCCCAAGGCAACCGTGATACTGTCGGATGGAGATCGACGCAGCCGCCAGCCCGGCGTTTGCTCACCTCCCCGGCGAAGAGAGTGCCGGTTTTTGAGCTGCGGCAAGTTGCCCGAATGTTGTCCGGATCCTTGTTTTCAGCTTCACATCCCTGCACTTTTCTGCATCCTGGTTCACGTTTTAGCTCATTAACAATCAACCAAATCCGGTAAATCTGACAAGGAAGTTCAGGAAGCCTGGTGGCAAGAGCAAACCCGGCCGACCCGACCCGCCGCCGAAGCCCGCGTTGTAGCATTTCCTCGGATTTTCGCCGTTTCCCAACAGGATGCTCCCCCCTCCCCCGATCGATTACATCGCGGACTCCGCGGTCGATGCAGCGCTCGACCTCGCGTTGCGCGAGCTTCTCTCCGCCTGCTTCACCAAGCCGCAGGATCACGTTTTCAAAACGCGGCGCTATTTCAACGAGCCGCCGGCGCATCGCTGGCTGATCCGCGACGCGACGGGCACGCCTGTCGCGCATCTCGCGGCGCATGAAAAGCAGCTTTTCACCGACGACGGCCGCACGCTTCGGATCGGCGGCATCGCCGAGGTTTGCGTGCGCCCCGATCATCAGGGTCGCGGCTATGTCAAACCGCTGATCGCCGCCGCGCACCGCCGGATGGGCGCCGGGGGCTTCGCGTTTTCCGTGCTTTCCGGCAACGAGCGCTACTACGCCTCGAGCGGCTACCGGCCGGTGAACAATTTGCTGCGGGACGGAGTCGGCCCCGCGGGCGAAGCGGTTCGCATCCGGGCGGAAGGCTTCCTGGCCGCACCGCTCTCCGACACCGTCTGGCCGCACGGGGACGTTTATATTCCAGGCCCCTCGTTTTGATCCCGATGACTCCGGGAAAAGTCGGGGCATGTAGGCTTCGGCTACCGGTCCGGTTACTCTAGAATCTGAAGGGCCGGGCGCCTTGGCATTTACACCTTGAGACGGATGCCGCCGCGCGCCAGCAGTCCCGTGCACCCCACGCAAACCAGCGCGAACACCGCCGATTTCGCGATGCCCACCCAGCCGGTCGAGAGATACTCGGGCCAGCGAAAGCCGGCGGCGCGTTGCAGCCCATACAGCAGATAGGGCATCAGGTAGCACAACAAGGTGTGCGTTCCCGCCGGCCCGATCGGGCGAAACCACGCCGTTTTTTTCCGCAGGTCCGCCAGCCAGTAGATCGCGAGGAACAGCACGACGGTGAGCGCGCTGCAAAAGAACAGCCACGCGGGCGTGGCGCCGATCTTGGCCAGCCCCCAATACGGGCGCGTGACGAAGTACAGCCCGGTCCACGCCGCCGCCATCCCGCCGAGCAGCAGAAAGATCGCGCGGTTGTCGTCCTTTTCCCGATACCGCCTGAAAATCATCGCGGACAACGCGCCGCCCATCGTGAACGCCGTCAAGGTGCCCGCGATGATCGGCCGCGGGATGAACAGGAGGGCCTTCGGCACCAGCCCCATCCTGAACAGAATGCTGAGGCTGGCAAAAAGCAGCCAGCCGCCCAGCATGACGAGGATGCGGTCGCGCGCGAAAATCGCGACCAGGCCGGCGACCAGATAGGCCCAGCCGATCTGCCCGAGTATGCCCCACCACTCCGGCACCGGCGCGAAGCGGTGAATCCTGTCCCCCGATCCGCCGCGATAGATCCAGGCCAGGGCGAGCAGACCCGCCACGCCCGCGACACGGAGGGCGATCTTCCCTGCCCGGGAGGGGATCTTGTCATAGGTGCACCAGACGAGAATGAAGCCGAGGCAGCACAGGGGGTTCCACCAATACCGGTGCATGCCGGCGGCCTGGGCATTCCAGGTCTCCCCGTTCACCAGGAACACGCCCATCACGATCAGGGCGAACGAGCGGACGGCAACGTGCCAGACCAGCCGCAAGCCCGTATCCCCTTTGTTGCGACGCGCCTCCAGCGCATGGGGCAGCGACAGGCCGACGAGGAACAGGAAGGCGGGAAAGACCACGTCGGCCACCCCGATGCCATCGACGCCGCTCGCCGAGTGGCCCAGCCACGCCGGCGTGTTTTTCAGGGTGAACAGGTCGTTGACGATGATCATCAGGACCATCGTCAGCGCCCGCAGGATGTCGATCGAGGCCACCCGCCCCGCGTTGCCGGTCGCGGCGCCGTTACTCATGCTGTTTTGTCCGATGGCAAGGGAGGACGCGAATTCACCAGACCTCCCGCGCGGAATCCAGCAGGAGATTGGTCGTGCCGTCGTAGTCCTGGCCGATCTCCCAGATCAGGTAGCCTTGGAGGCCCTTGCCCCGGAACCAGCGGACCTTGGGCGGGATCGACTGCGTGTCCTCGTAGCTGATCATCTCGCCGCTCTTCACCATGTGGGGCAACTCGTGGCTCTCATACAGATCCACGTCCGTCATGCCGGTGGTGGTGTCGCGGTAGAGCGTCCACTGCCCGGAGGAGATTTTCGACAGCATTTCGATGTAGGTGTAGGTCGTGTCGCCCGTGACCGAAGAACCGAAAGCGGTGAAGCCGGTAACGCCGCGCCCGTAGAAGGGCAGGCCCATGATGACCCTGGAGGCGGAGAAGCCCTTGGTGACGGTCCACCAGTCCCAGGTCTTGTCGAACGAGAAATCGTCGCCCACGCCGGACACCGCGAAGAGCGGCGCGTTGTAGCCGGCGTAGTTCCAGCTGCCGTGGTAGTCGTAGCTCATCACCATCAGGTAATCGATGAGCTCGTCGAGCGTGGTATTCGGGTTGTCCGAGGGTATTTGCGTAGCGACTACGCCGGCCGAGGCGTAGGCGCTGGTGCCGACGTTCAGGCCGATTTCGGAACCCGGGGGCAGCGCGGTGCGCAGGCCGTAGACGAAGTTCACGAGCTTTTGCGCGTCGCCGGCGCCGGGGAACTCCCAGTCGAGGACGATGCCGTCGTAGCCATAAGTCGAGACCCAGTTCGCCACCGCCGCGACGAAGGCGTTGCGCTTGGTCAGGTCCTGCGCCATCGCGGTGAAGTTCGCGGAGTTCGCGCCGCCGCCGAGGGCCAGCAGGACCTTCACGCCGTTGGAGTGAGCCGTGCTCACGAGAGTCGAGCTGGGCAGGTAACCCGTCACGCCGGTGAGAACGCCGTCGGCATCGGCCGTGGCGAAGGAGTGCACGATGTGCGAGGTCTTCGACCACGGGATCGAGCCGATGGGCAGATTGGAGGACTGCCGGTAGGTCGGATAATAACTGAAGACCAGGGGCTTCG
The DNA here is from genome assembly GCA_000242935.3 of Opitutaceae bacterium TAV5. Lineage (NCBI taxonomy): Bacteria > Pseudomonadati > Verrucomicrobiota > Opitutia > Opitutales > Opitutaceae > Opitutaceae bacterium TAV5. The sequence continues at coordinate 4,797,641 of CP007053.1, read as the reverse complement.
TGTTGCCCTCGGCGTCGAAGGACGAGAAGGCCAGCAGCAGTGCACCGGTGCCGGCGTTGGTCGCGGTCAGGAACAGGCCCACGCCGTCGATGTTCGTGAAATCGGGCGAGCCGACCGCCGGGCCGATGGTGTTGATGTCCGCGGGATCGTAGGAATACCAGTTCACGCTCGAAAGATTGGAGAGCACCTTGGGCGTGGAGGTGTAACTGGTGTTCAGCCCCATGTTGTCGCTGATGATGTAGCTGTCGCCGGATTTCAGGACGAACCGGGCCCTGGCGGATGACACGGTGCCGTTGACGCGGCCCCGGAACGTGAGCTTCTCCACGGTCAGGGGATTCGAGACGGGCGTCGCGAGGGTGCGAAAATCGGACCGTTTCCAGATGAACACGCCCGTCACCTGATCTCCGCTCTGGGCGCCGGTCGCGGTGCGGCCAAAGACGAAGGTGTCGTTGCCGCCGCCGTTGTAGGGGTCGTCGTTGACGATTTTGGCGCCGTAGTTGAGGCCGCCGGTGCCGATGGCCTTGATGCCGGCGTAAAACAGGGTGTCGTCATAGCCGTCGGCGGGCGTGATGGGAGTGGCGAGGCTGAAGGGGATTTCCCCGCTGCTGGAACTGCGCTGGGTATTTTGATTCGACGTCACGAAGTCCGGCGATTCGCCCCAGGCGACCAGGGAGACGTTCTCGGCCCTGGCGGCGGCCGAAAGCAAAAGCAGGCCAATGGCCAATGATGTGAGTTTTCTAGACATAGGGAGGACAGGTTGGATGGCTGGGGCCAACGGGGGAGGTTGGTCCGGGGAGTCCGACGAGAACGTGGCGTGTTCTCTTCGGCGGAAAAACGGACACCGGAAAAGATCACATGCCCCGCCGACGAGGCCGGCGGCGAAGGCTTGTATCCAATTATGCATCCGGCTCCGGAGTCTGGTTGAAAAAACCGTGACAGCACCTCGCATGGGCTTTTGCGCAAGCGCCTCAGTGGTTGTCGAAGAGGCAGAGGGGATCGCCGTCCGGATGGTTCTTCAGGTCGGCGATGAGGTCGAGGGCGCGCACCGAACCGTCGTAAAACACGCAGTTCGCCTTGCGCTTGCCGCCGTGGCGCGGCCAGACGCTCCAATCGTAATTGAAGTTGCCGCCCCATGGGAAGCGGGCGTAGCCGTAACTCGGCGTCGACACACTCCGGCTCCCCTCGCTCCAGTCGGCGAGATTTGCAGGCGCGGAGCCGGAACCGCCCGTTCCGATATCGGACATCATGATCATCCGGCTGGGCTGCTGGATGACGCTCATGCTCCTGGACACCTTGGCATCGGGCTGGTATTCGTAGAGCGGACTCTGGCCGAGGACCTGGGAGCCCAGATTGATCCCGTAGGAGGCGGGCCATCGTCCGACACTGGAGGAGTCAGGGTATTCGGTGATCGAGTCGGAAGGGCAAATCAGCACCCCTCGCACGGCGCGGCGCGAACCGATGTAAGGCTCGAGCTTGATGCGCCAGATGGGCCCGTCAGCGCTTTCCTCTCGCACAGGGATGAAACGGTCCTTGTTTTCGGTCGCGTAGAGCAGGCAGGCCGCAGCGAGCTGGCGGAGATTGGAGGCGCAGGTGCTGGTCCTCGCCGTGTCGCGAACCTTGCCGACGGTGGGGATGAGGATGGCGGCGAGAATGCCGATGATGGTGATGACCGTAAGCAGCTCGATCAGGGTGAAGCCTGACCGGGAATCGACTGGCGTGGAACGACGCATGGCGGGAAATGGCGAAGGGTTAGAGCTACCTGCGCCGGCGCATGACCACGATTGCCAGGCCGCCCAGTCCGGCCAGCAGCGCCACGGTGGACGGCTCGGGAATGGCCGAGACAACACCCGACGCGCTGAACGCGGCGAGGACGAGGTTGAGCGCGTCGGTGTCGGTCGCCGTGGTGGTGAGATAGATCCCGAGGGCGGTCACCCCGTCGAACGACGGCGAGCTGACCTGGGGGCCGATGGCGGTGATGCTCACGCCGGGATCGTAGGAATGCCAGTTCACGCTCGAAAGATCCGTCAGCGAGTGGGTCGCCAGGAACCCGTTGTTCAGGACGACGTTGTCGCTGATGAGATAGGACGAGCCCTGCTGAAGCACGAAGCGTGCCTCGCTGGCCGTCGCCGTGCCGGAGAGGCTCAGGCCGGCATAGGACAACGAGGTGACCGTCACGCTGTCCGTCGCCCCGTCCGGGCCGACCAGAAAATCCTCCTGTTTCCACAGGAAAACGCCGCTCACCTTATAACCCGGCTCCACTCCGGTGGCGCGGCCGAACACCAGCGCGTCGTTCCCCTCGTTGTAGTCCCTGTTGTTGAACACCGCAAAGCCGGTGTTCAGGCTGGGAGCACCGTCCACCCCGCCGTAAAAGGTGCCGCCGGTGTAATTGTCGTCGGAAAGGGGGCTGATCGGCGTATCCAGATCGAAGGGGATTACCCCTCCGCCGGCTGCACGCTGGCCGGACTGGTTGGCGGTCACGTAGCCGGCCGACGGTCCCCAGGAGACCAGGGTCTGGGCGGACAGGACAGGAGCGGACAACAGGACCGCGCCGAATGCGAGCGAACTGAATCGAAGCTTCATGATGAACAGTGGATTTGAAGTTATGGTAGTCTGCCGGAATCAACGGGCCCCAATGTCGCCCGGCGGGCGATGACCGCACTCGGATCCGGCGTGGCGAAAAGAGCGACATCCACTTATTTCGGTCAAGAAAAAAAGTAGGGGCAAAATGGAAGCACAGCTCTTTCGGAGTGCCTTTCGGACACATGGACTTCTCATTATTTTAATATTCTACTTATTTATTACCAATTGATAATGACAACAATCATTCGCATGAAATCCCCGGGATTCATGAGGTTTTTACAATCGGAAGAAAAATTTTACCGACGCTTCGATGTTGACATGGAGTCCACTTATTTCATCCATAGAAACAAGTTTTCATGCAATCCTCCTTACTCACCTCCCTGTCTCCCGAGTCGCCTGCGGCCCGCCTGCTCTCCAGCGCCTTTCTGGCGGATCCCGCACTTCAGGGCGGCCTTGATGAAATAGCGCAAGACCACGCGCACCGCTTTTCCGCGGACGGCGACGGAGTGACCGTTCGCTTCGTCCTCAATCCTCATCGGGGGAGCCATATCTCGATCAGGCAGGAAGACCCCGACCAGGATATTCACGTCAGCTGCGGTTATCCCGTGGAGGCGTTTCGTGCCCTCGGGATCATCATCGGCCGGCTTGAAGCCGGCGAAACGGTGTCCCGCGAAGAGACCTGCGCCTTCGATATGCTGGGCGTGATGCTCGATGTATCCCGGAACGGCGTCCTCCGTCCGGAGTCGGTGCGGAAATTCATCCGGCATCTGGCGCTCATGGGTATCCGGCAGCTCATGCTTTACACCGAGGACACCTATGAAATCCCCGGCGAGCCGCTCTTCGGGTATTTCCGCGGCCGCTACACCCGGGACGAACTGCGCGCCATCGACGACTACGCCTTCCTGTTCGGGATCGAGGTCATCCCCTGCATCCAGGCGCTGGGCCATCTGGAGCAGGTCCTCCAGTGGCCGGTCTACCGCGCGATGCAGGACACGGCCGGAGTCCTGCTGGTGGGCGACGCGACCACCGACGCCTTTGTCGAGAAAATGATCGCCGCCGCCGCCGCGCCCTTCCGCTCCCGCCGCATCCATCTCGGCATGGACGAGGCCCACGGCATCGGCTCCGGAAACTACCGCGTCCGCAATGGCCTGCGCTCCCCCTTCGAGATTCTGACCGACCACCTGCGCCGCACCGGCGAAACCTGCCGCCGCCTCGGCCTGCGCCCGATGATCTGGAGCGACATGTTTTTCCGCCTCGGGTCCAGGACCAACGACTACTACGATCGCGACTCCGTCATCGCGCCGGAGACGATTGCCCGGGTGCCGGCGGACGTGGATCTCGTTTACTGGGATTATTATCACACCGACCCCGCGTTTTACGGCGAGTGGATCGCCCGTCACCGCGCCATGGGCAAGGAGCCCGTCTTCGCCGGCGGCATCTGGACCTGGAACCGCCCCTGGCCCCAGCTTCCGCACTCCCTGGCGACCCTCCGGGCCGGCATGGAGGCGGCGCGCGGCAACGGTCTCCGCGAGGCCTTCGTCACCATGTGGGGCGACGACGGCATGGAGGGCGACGCTTTCTCCGCCCTGCCCGCCATCCAGTACTTCGCCGAGCTCGGCTACGGCAATCCCGCCGAGGCCGATCAAAATCTCCCGGTTCATTTCAACGGCAGCAGCGACGCCGACGCCGACGTCTGGATCGCCGCCGGCGAGCTCGATCTCGTGCCCGGCGAAAATCCCGCCGCCTTCTATCACGCGAACCCCGCCAAATGGCTCCTCTGGCACGATCCGCTCCTCGGGTTTCTCGATCGCCATGTCCGCCCGTCTTTCCCGGAACACTTCGAGCGCATCGCCGCCCGTTGCGCGGAGTGGAGCGATGCCGGGTCCGGCAACGCCCTCCTGGATTATCCCGGCCAGGTCGCTGCCGTGCTCGCGCTCAAATGCCGCCTCCACCTCGCCCTGCGTCCGGCTTACCGGGCCGGCGACCACCCCCTGCTTCGCCGGCTGCTTCAGAACGACCTTCCCGCCCTGCGCCGCGAGGTCGTCGCCCTGCGCCAGCTCCACGAGGCCCGCTGGCATGCCATTTACCGCCCCTTCGGCTGGGAGGTCCTCGAGCGCCGCTACGCCGGCCTGCTTTCCCGACTGGAGACGCTCGGGCGCCGGCTCCGCTCCCACCTCGCCGACCCGGCCTGCCGCATCGAGGAGCTGGAGTGCGAAAGCGTGCCCGTCTGGCCGGCCGGCGCGCTCTTCAGGACCACCCTCACCCACCATCAGGCGGCCACGCCCAGTCGCATTTTCTGATTATTTCCGCATCTCCATGCAAATCGCCAACCCGGCGCTCGCGCCCTTTGTCCGCCATTAACCCGCCCGGGCTCACCTCATCATGTCCACCGTCACCACCCTCAGCAAGCCCGCGGACCCTCTCCCGATCATCGCCGGGCCTGCCGCCACCGACGTCGCGCCCGAGGATCGCGTGCCGCCCGGCCCCAAGCTCGCCTATGCCTCGGGCCAGTTCGCCTCCGGCCTGATGATGAACACGAACAACAACTTCGTGCTGCCCGTGTTCGTCGTTTCTCTCGGCGTCTCCCCCGCCCTGATCAGCTTTCTGGACATGGTTTACCGGCTCTGGGACGCCATCACCGACATGCTCGTCGGCTGGCTGTCCGACAACACCCGCACGCGCTGGGGCCGTCGGCGTCCCTACATTTTCGCAGGCGCGCTTCTCAGCGGCTTGTGGATGCCTGTTCTCTGGCTCTTCGACGCCTCGTGGAGCATGCAGACCATCATCCTCTGGATGATCGGCGCGCAGCTCCTGATGTACCTCGTCACCACCTTCTGGAACATCCCCTACCAGTGCCTGCTGCTGGAGATCACCCCCAGCAGCGTCGAGCGGACCAACGTCGCCGCCGCGCGCACCTATTTCAGCAAGTGCGTCTGGCTCCTGCTGAGCTGGATCTGGTTCTTCGCCCAGCTCCCCGTTTTTCGCGGCCCGGACGGAAAAATCGACCAGTTGCGGGGCGCGCTCGGCCTCAGCCTCGTCGCCGGCGTGCTCGTGGCCGCCCTCGGCGTCCTGCCCGCGCTCTTCTGCCGCGAACGCTACTACCATCAGGTCAGCACCCGGGAAAAGGTGCCGCTGCTCAAAAATATCCGGCTCACTTTCCGCAACCGCCCCTTTCTCCAGCTCTCCCTGCTCACCCTGCTTTTCATGCTCGGCACCCTGTCGGTGGAGAGCATCGCCTTCTTCACCCGCCTCTACTACGTCTGCGGCGGCGACACCGTGCTCGCGGCCAGGCTCACCGGCCTCACCGGCACCTGCTCCTTCGTCACCGGACTCGTCGCCGTGCCCGTCTTCCAGTGGATCGCACGCCGGCACGGCAAACGCACCGCGCTCCTCCTCATCATGGGGATTTTTTTCGCCTCCAGCCTCGCCACGCTCGTCACCTACCGGCCCGACCTGCCCTACCTCTCCCTCGTCAACGGCATGCTCGGCGCCATGGCCATGACCGCCATCTGGATGCTCCTCCCCTCCATGGCCGGCGACGTCGTGGACCACGACGAACTCCAGACCGGCGAACGCCGCGAGGGCGCCTTCGCCGCCATCTTCTCCTGGATCTCCAAGCTCGCCTACTCCCTCGCGCTCGCGGTGGCCGGCGTGCTCGTCGCTGCCATCGGCTTCGACGCCAAAAGCGCGACGGGGCAAAGCCCCGAGGTCATGCATTCACTCCGCCTGCTTCTCGCCTTCGTGCCCACCCTCTTCATCGGCGGCGCCCTCTGGGTGGCCTCCTGCTACCGGCTCGACACCGGGCGCATCAACGAAATCCGCGCCGAACTCGAGGCCCGCCGCGGCAAGCTCTGACGCCCCGACCGTGCCACGCCTCCCTCCCCGTGCCGTCCGTCTCCCGCCGCCGCGCCGCCTGAATCCACCGCCAATAGTATTCGAATAATAACTACACACCCGCCCGTCCACGCCGACCATGAAAATCATCCCCCGCCTGGCCTCGCTGTCCTGCCTCCTCCCTGTCGCCCTTCTCGCGGCGGTTTACGCCCTCCGTGCCGACGAGGCCCCCACCACCACGCCGCCCGCGTCCGGAACCTCCGTCTCCCCGCCGCGGCGCATGGAAATCTCCTGCTACTTCCCGAGCTGGGCCAGCACCGCCGGGCGCGTTCCCTACGACCGGCTCGACCAGATCTACTACGCCTTCCTGCGTCCCACGCCCGCCGGCGGTTTCGAGCCCCTCCGCAACCCTGCCTTGCTGAAGGATCTCGTCCGCCGCGCCCATGCCGCCGGCGTCAAGGTCTCCATCGCCGTGGGCGGCGCGCTCGACCACGTCGCGCCCGCCTTCGCGACCATCGCCGCCGACCCCGGCCTTCGGGCCACCTTCATCCGAAACCTCCTCGCCTTCGCGGAGGACTACGACCTCGACGGCATCGACATCGACTGGGAATACCCCGTCGCCGGCGTCTCCGACCGGCACTGCGGCCTCCTCATGCAGGAGCTTTCCGCCGTCCTCCGCCCGCGCGGCAAGCTCCTCAGCATGGCCGTCCCCGGCGACAGCAGGAAGCCCGACTACCCCGCCACCGTCTTCCCCGTGATCGACTGCCTCAACGTCATGGTTTACGATCGCGGTCGTCCGCACCACGCCACCTTCGACTACGCGCGCGCCAGCATCCAGTATTGGACGGGGCGCGGCTGCCCCGCCGGCAAGATCATGCTCGGCGTCCCCTTCTACAGCCGCTCCGCCACCGCCGGGCCGCTCGCCTACCGCGAACTGCGCAGACTCGGGGCCGACGCCGACGCCGATGTTTTCACCACCAGCGACAAGCACGTCCACGGCTACAACGGCCGCGCCACCCTCCGCGCCAAGGTCGCCCTCGCCCGCGAACACGCCGTGCGCGGCATCATGATCTGGGAAATCCAGCAGGACACCCTCGGCGAGGACTCCCTCCTGCGCGCCCTCCGCGAGGCCATCGACACACCCTCCGCGCCGGAACCCGCCACCGCCGGGCCGGGGACCGATGCCGCCGCGAAACCGGCCTCCTGAACTGCCCGCCGCCGTTGACATTCCCCCGCCCCGGTGGATAGCTCGGCCGATTCATTCAGCAATGGAATTTTTCGAAGACGCCTGGCCGTTCACCAACCTGGAAAACACCATGTTCAGCCAAAAGATAGCCGCCGGGAAAAACCGGCTGCGCATCCTTGGCCTGATCGCGCGCCGCCGGGGCATTTCGCAACGTCAGCTCGTGCTCACGACCGGGCACCAACCCTCCACCATTTCCAATATCGTCCGGACCCTGAAAGAGCAGGGCGTGGTGCGGGAGGGCGCGACCATCGAGACCGAGCGCATGGGCCCCAAGGAAACCGAGCTCGAGGTGCCGCCCGATTGTCTCTGGTGCGCCGGCGTCGGCCTGGACGGGCTCGGCCATCGCATCATCCTGGTCAACGCCAGCGGCCACACGATCGCCCAGGAACAGCTTCCGCCCGGCCTTCCGTCCGACACGCTTCCGGACTTCCTGGCCGGGCGCATCCACGCCTGTGCCGCGTCCGCCGGGCTCGCCCCCGACCGCTTCGGAGGCGTGGGCGTCAGCGTGCCCGGCGTGGTGGACACCCAGAGCGGCATGGTGCTTATCTCGCGCTCGCTGGACCTCCACGACTTCCCCCTCGGCCCCCTGCTCCGGAAAGCCCTGGACCGCCCGGTCTGGATCGAGCGCAACGTCGCCTGCGGAGCCTACGCGGAGTATGACATCGGCGTCGCCCGGCAGCGCGATTCGTTCATCTACTTTTTCCTCCGCTTCGCCGCCGGCCAGCGCGCCCAGGTCGGCCTCTCTCTCGTCATCGGGGAAAAGGTGTTCCAGGGCAGCAATTCCGCCGCCGGCGAGGTGGACAGCAACCTGGCCTCCGTCCCCTACACCACGTCCCTCGCCGCCTTGCACGCCACCTCGGCGGACACCGACGCGTTTTACGACACCCTGGCGAAAAACCTGATCGGCATCGTCAACCTCCTCGACATCAGTTGCGTCGTTTTCAGCTGCAACGACGAGCATCTCACGCTGGAACGCTTCCAGCGCCTTGGCGACACCATCGCCTCCGGCCTGATTCCGCTGGCCCGGCGCCGCTTCGAATTTCTCCGTTCCAGCATGGGCGCCGAGGGCATCCTCCTGGGCGCCGCGCGCCTCGCCCTTCACCGCAGTCTCGCCGCGCGCCTCGCCTCGATCGCCTGACAAGACCGTGCGCCGGACCAACCGCGCTCCCGGCTTGGCCCCGTTTCATTTTGAAGGCGGGTTTTATGTTTGCTGCCCGTTCGGCAATCACGTGATCCACAATCCGCAGGTCCCCTCAGCAATACCCGGACGGCGCTACGCCATTCTGTTGCCGGAACTTCCGGGCAAAATAGCCCGGATCCTGAAACCCCGCGGCTCTCGCCACCTCGGCCACCGGAAACTTCCGCGTCCGCAATAACACCTTGGCATACTCCAGCCTCCGTGCCGTCCGGTATTCCACCGGCGTCACACCAAACGTCCGCCGGAACACCCGGCACAGGTACGGATAACTGAAGCCCAGCGACCTCAGCCTTTCCTGGACACTCCCCTCGTTTTTTGTGACCACGCGACGCCCTTCCCGACGCTGCTCCACCACCTCGCCAAAAGGCGGCATCTCGTCGCAATCCAGCAAATCCCTGACCGACCAGGCCCGCTGCCGGACGCGATCTTCCTCCCTGCGCCTGCGACCTTGCGCCCGTTCCTTTCCGCCCCCGCTCTGCTGCGGCCAGGTCAGGCGGGTGAGCAATTCCAGAAAAATCCCGCGGCACGCCGCCTGCTCCAGCGCCTCCCCCGTCTGCCAGCGGTGAAACAGCGTCTCCAGCAAACCCGGCACCGCCCCTCCGGCCTCCCGGGTTCCCTGAAATGCCGACGCCGGCACGAAATCCGGCGCCCTCACAATCCGTGACGCCGCCGGCTTGCGCGGATAAAAACAGTACCACGGATGCAACGTCCTGCGCACCGTCGGCATCCAGTCAAAATGCACACACCACCGGTACACGCCGCGCGCGCCCGTCATCGTCACATGCAGCACTCCGGGCGGCACGATGAGGAAGTGGCCGGCCTCCAGCGTGTGCTCCCGCTCCCCCACCCGCACCACACACGAACCCTCCGTCACCAGCACCAGTTCGTGATCGTAAAGCACACGCGCGGGCTCGATGTCCCCCGCCCGCCAGCGCCCGCGCCAAAGCATGTTCAATTGCGGGGAAATCCGTGTGATCCAGGGAAGCATGCACCCCAGATTGAGGTTATTTTTGTCCCCTTCAAAGCAGTTTTCTCACTCTGGATCTCAAGAGTGCAGCCTCAAATCCTGCCTCCCGCATGAACTCCGAAGCGATTATTTTTGTTCGACCCGAAACCGTGGGGCTCGGCCAGGTTCCCCTGCCCGATCCCGCCCCGTCCGATCTCCTTGTGGAAACGCTCGCCAGCGGTGTTTCCGTAGGCACCGAACGCTGGGCCCTGCTCGGCAAGCGCAACGAAATCCGTTTCCCCAACGTGCCCGGCTACATGGCGGCGGGCCGCGTTCTCGAAACCGGTTCCGCCGCCGCCGCGCGCGGCTACAGGAACGGAGACCTCGTCTACTATTTCGCCAGCAAGCTGGCGGGCGAATTCGACGGCGCGAGCTGGATGTCCAGCCACCTCTCGCACGCCGTCGTCGATGTGTGCAACGGCGTGGACTTCGACCGCGAATCCCTCGATGTCCACCGCTGCGAACACATCCCCGCCGGGGCCGATCCGCGCTCCGTCGTTCTTGCCGGCCTCGGAGCGGTTGCCCTGCGCGGCATCGAGATGGCGGGCATCCCCGCCGGCGCCAAGGTCCTCGTCGCCGGCCTCGGCATCATCGGCCAGTTCGCCGCGCAAATCTGCCGCCTCAAGGGCGCCGAGGTGGCCGTGACCGACCGCGTGGCCTCGCGCCTCGAGGTCGCCGCCGACAACGGGGCGGATCAGGTCATCGACACCGCGGCCGGGCCGGAAAACCTCGCCGTCCGCTCGCGCCAGATCGCCCCTTCCGGCTACGATATCATCATCGACACCACGAGCTCCGTTGCCGTCGTCAACGCGCTGTTCCCGCTGCTGCGCCTGCGCGGCAAGTTTGTGTTTCAGGGCTGGTATCCGCCTCCCAGCCCGCTCGACCTCAACGCGCTCCATCAGCGTCTCCCCACGTGCTACTCGCCCTGCGCGCACTCGGGCCCGGCGGTAAAGTCCGTCATGCAATGGATCGCCGACGGGCATATCAGGACGGACAACCTCATCACCCACGCCGCCCGTCCCGACCAGGCTCCCGAAATCTACAAAATGATCGCCGCCGGATCGGAAAACTTCCTCGGCGTGCGCTTCGACTGGAGCTGATCTTTCCCCTCCCGCACACAGATTTTCTTAACCACTAATGCACACTAATGGACACTAATAACCAAATCCATGAAACTGTATCATAAAATATGTTACGTCTTCATGACTCCTCCGTCCATCGTGTCTTTCATTAGTGTCAATTAGTGTGCATTAGTGGTTAAAATTCAGATACAAACCATGAAAGCACTCATCGTTTCCACTCCCGGGAAACTCGAACTGCGCGACATTCCCGCGCCCCGCCCCGGCCCTCACGAGGCCCTCGTGCGCATTCTCGCCTGCGGCGTGTGCGCCACCACCGATCGCGAACTCATCAAAGGCCGCCAACCCTACCATCGCGATTACCCCGCCGTGCTCGGCCACGAAGCCATCGGCCAGATCGTCGAAATCGGAGCCCGGGTCCGCAACTTCAAACCCGGTGATCTCGTCACCCGCCCCGCGGCCATCTGGCCCGGCACCTCGCGCGACGGACTTTTCAGCGCTTGGGGCGGGCTTGCCGAATACGGCATCGTGCGCGACCGCCTCGCCATGAGCGCCGACGGCGATCCCTCATTGCTCAACGACTACACCGCGCTGCGCCAGCAGGTCGTGCCCGCCGGCACCGCGCTCCCGCACGCCGTGCTCGCCATCTCGCTGGCCGAAACCGCGAGCTGGTTCCGGCACATTCCCTCCGTCGCCGGGAAAACCGTGTGTGTTGCCGGCACCGGCATCGCCGGCCTCGGCATCGTGCTCTGGAGCCTCCTCGCCGGCGCCGCTCGCATCATCGCCCTGGGCCGCCGCGATGAACGCCTGCAACTCGCCCGCGACATCGGCGCGGCCACCGGTATCAACATCAGAACGACACCCGACGTCTCCGCCCGCCTGCGCGAACTCAACGACGGACGCGGGGCCGATTTCTATTTCGATGCCGTCGGCGAACCCGGCCAGGTGCAAACCGGGCTGACCCTGCTGGCCGAGGGCGGCACGCTCGCGATCTATGGCGCGACGGAAGGCCAGCGTTACGCGGCGCTGGACTTCTCGGCCGGTCCCGGCCATGTCGCTATCCTGCGTCCTCCCGCGGAGGAGCACCTGGCCTGGCATGGGGTGTGCGCGTTGCTGAAACGCGGTCTGATTCCTGCCGAAAAGCTGCTGACGCACGCCTGGCCGCTCGAGGATTACGCCGAGGCCTACGGCGACGGTTCCGGCGTCGTGAAAGGCTGGATCAAAATCACGCAGGACTGATCCCGGCGAGGTTGTAACGGAATAGCGATGGAGCGGCGGCATTCCTGCCGCTGCAGACGACGCAACGCGTCGCCGGTCCGGACGGCGAGGCACCGGGCGAGGCGCTGACGCGCCTCGTCGCAGCGGCAGGAATGCCGCCGCTCCGTCACACGCCATCGTCGCTCAACCGTTACTTCCTCGCCGGTCCGCGACCTGACCCGAATCTGTTTTTCCGAAACGGCTTCAGCGAACGATCGACAGCGTGTCGGAGGACTCCTCCGGATGTTGCCGTTTCGGATCGTAGTCGCCTTCCGTGAATCCGCTTTTTTCCATGATTACGGCCAGTTGCCCGAGGCCGATCAGGAATGTCCGGAGCCTCTCGCCTTCCGCAGTCAGGCAATATTCGCACACGGTCATCCGGCTCATCCGCTCCCGGCTCACCAGGCCGTGGCGTTCGAAAAACAGCAAATTGGCCGTCACCTGGGCCGGAGTCAGACCGGATACGGCTCCGCTGACCGCGCCGGGCGCGAACGGCCCGGGCTCCAGCTTTTCCAGCAGGGCAAAGGCGCCCCGTCGCCGGATCAGGCCGCGCAACAGGCGACCGCCGGTCACGAAGGCCTCATGGTCATCCCGGCGCGCGCCGGTGCCGTCCTCGCCCCATGTTTTTTCCAGAAGATCGACAAAACGCACCCCCGGCAGCGTCAGCGTGCAGACGAGCGCCCGTCGCGTCTGTCCTTGCCAGCCGCAGGTCACCAGGCCGGCCGCCTCCAGCAAGCCCGTCACCCGTTCGACCATGCGGGGCGTGAGACCGGTCCGTGACGGGAGCCTGCTCATCACACGGGAGCCCGCGCTCAGGCTGCGCACCAGGATGACGCAGCCCCGGCGCCAGAGCAGCCCGTTGAGCGCGGCGAGAAGCTGGCGGCGTGCGGGCGATGAGTTCATGGAGAAAGGGTTCATGTATCCGGTTCACATGACGGATCTGACGCCATGCTCCGCTCCGGGCGGGCGGGACGCCCGCGCCACATCGAGTTCGCGACTGCCGCTGCTCGCGCGATCGTCTTTTTCCGGCTCGCCGCCCTCGCCGTAGCCAAGGACTTCGACCGTGATGAGCGAAGGGATATCCTCGCCGGCGCCCGGTGCCGGGCGCTGGCTCCGGGAGGTCTCGTCGGCCGCGCTGGCGAGGGAGCCGGCCGCAGCATTGACCGCGGCCAGGGCCGCCATGTTGGGCGAAACGGCCGTCGGCACGCCGGTGGCCACGCCGCCTGCGCTGATGTTGTCCGCGCCGATGACGTGGAGCGCGGCGATATTGATATCGCCCGCCGCGCGAATGCCGGCATCGCCCGCATCCACGGTGCCTTCGGGCGCGATCAGATCGAGGCGGCTCCGCGCCCCGGCTGCGTCACCGGCGTCGAGCACCCCGATGCCGGAGCCGGTTTGCAGGGCGGTGGCGTTGAGGAGGGAATTGCCGTCGTTGTCGACGACGTAGCGGAGCGCGGGCGGCGTGGCCCGGGTTTTCGAACCGGCGCCGGCCGTGATGTCCCCGTGCGAAGTCCACATGAGCAGGTCGCCGCCTTGCAGCGTGAACACGCGCGAGTTGCCGAGGGCGATATCACCGTCGGTCATCATGCGCACCTGCCCGCCTTTTTGCGTGATGACGCCCACGCTGCCGCCCGCAACGTGCGACACCTCGTCGATCCGGACGTCGCCGTAAGGGACGAGAATGTCGATGTCGCCGCCCGCCTGCGTGAGGACGGGATTGCCGTAGAAGTTGATGTTGCCGCGCGGGCTTTCCTCCGGGTCGGCGAAGAGCGTGGAGACCGCGAGGTAGCCTCGCTGATAGCTGCCGAAACGCGGGCTGTCGGGATTGGTGGCGTCGATGCCCGTCTCCTTCAGTTCGGTAAAATAGATGTCGAGCAGCAGAGGCTGGCGCGTCTCCTGCGGCAGGCCGGAAAACGCGGAGACGAGAGCGGCGTCGTCGAGAGCGGAGCCGTCCGGGCCGGCGGCAAGGCCGAGCGTCTCCATCCAGGCGCGCAACTCGGGGAGGTACGTGCGGACAACGCCGGCGGCGTTGGCCGGGTCGAGGTAGGTGGCGATAAATTTCTCGTAGTCCGCACCGGCGGCCGCTCCGGCGAGGATCGTGATGTCGGCGCCCTCGTTGCGGAGGGCGAGGTTGGCGATGTCGGCGCGGGTGGCGCCGCTGGTCATGACGGCGTTGGTCGTGGCGAGGCTGCCGAGGTTTCCGGTCGTCCAGAGTCCGGTGCTGTAGATCGACTTCATGTCGATGTCGCGACCGGCCTCCACAACGAGCTCGCCCTGACCGAGAACCCTGATGTCGGGCACGACAATGTCGCGGCCGGCGCGGACGAGCGTGATGTCGGTTGCCTGGTTGTGCTGGGTGGAGAGCGTGAGGTTGGCGATGTCCTCGCCGGCGGCGATGCGTGCGGCTTTCGGCAGGTAGATCTTGAGCTTTTCGGTATCGAGCTCGCTCGCGCCTGCGATCGAGCCGGCCAGCGCGTAAATGTGCGCGGGCGTAGTGTCGCCGAGATGGAGCGGCGTATCGCCCCGGCCGTAGTTGGTGGCGACGCCGAGCGTATCCGCCGTGGGAAGACGGAGGTTGGTGCGGGTGTTGTTGCGGAAGGGGGCCAGCGCGGTGCGCAGGTATTCGGTCGCCACATCCATCATGATGATCGGGGTGTCGGAGGTGATCTCCCCTCCCGCGAGCAGATCGAGCGTGCCGGTGGCCGACGGGGCGAGGCGGAAGGCGTGGTTGGTCTGCGGGTTGTTGAAATACTGGAGCAGCGAGATGTCGCCCTGCAGCGCAGCCAGGCGCATCGTGCCCGGCACGTAGAGGAGATCGCGCGGGATAATGACCTCGCCCGGGTTCGAGGCGGAGGGCACGGACATCTGCTGGTCGATGGCGCGGGCCGTGTTGCCGCGCGCGAGGTCCGCGGCGGCCCACGGATTGTTGTAATACTCCACGTCGCCTCCGGTGGAAACGATGTCGGCGGACGTGCGGTCGGTGTAGCTGTTGAAAAAGGTGTTGAGCCGGTTGAGCGTGGTGGTGCCGTTGCCGGTGATGTTGGCCGCGATCGAGGGCACGAGCATCGGATCGAGGATCGCCTCGATTTCCACATCGCCGCGGGCGCGGACGGTGAGGCTCGCATCCATGAGGGCGAAGAGCGCATGAAGGTCGCGCAGTACGTAGTTGGAAATGGCGGTGCTCGAAACGGTGATGTCCCTGCGCTGGTAGCTTTGCGTGCCGGAGGTGATTGCGCCGTCGGCCACGACCTCGGCCTCGCCGCGGCCGAGCATGTAGACGCCGCCGTAGATGTCGCCGCCGGCATGCAGACGGAGGTCTCCGCCGCCCCGGACCACGATGTCGGCGGAACCGGCGGACTGGCCCACGGCAGTCGTCATCTGTCCGGTGGTCGGCAGCGCCACGGCCAGATCGCGGATGTGACGGCCGGCATTAATCGTGATGTCGCCGCCTCCGAGCGCGCCGATGCCCTGCTCGTAGTTGGCGAAAACGACGGACCAGCTCGTTTGCGACGCCACCGACATGTCGGCGAGCGATACGCCGCCGGTCGTGCTCGCATAGCCGTACCGGTAGAGCCAGCCCGAGATGAAGTCCTGCGTGAGCGGCGCCACGATATCGCGGCCCGCCGTGATGCGGATATCGCCGCCGTTGACCGGATATTCGCCGACGCGGCTGCCGCGATTGAAGCCATCGGCATCGGCGATCTTTTGCCCCGCGGTGTAGATGACCGATCTGGTATCCTTGAGAATGAGGTCGCGGCCGGCATCGAGGGTGATATCGCCGGTACCGGTGCGCACGAGTTTTCCGGCGGCGAGCGTGATGTCGCCGCCGCTCTCGAAAGCGTAGCTCCAGGAGCGGCCGTCGAGGAGCGTGCCGGTCGAGGCGGAGGCGGTGGAAAAGCCGTCGCTGATGCTGCCGTTGAGCGAGAGATTGCCGCCGGCGGAAAGGGCAAGCGCGCCGGGAGTGGCGGCATCGGCGCCGTAGCGGCGGGTATGCAGGTCGAGGTCGCCGTTGACGGCGAGATCGCCGTCGCTGGCGGCGCGAATGGCCGCCTGAAGCTCGAAAGGCGTGGCGCTGCCGAGGCGGGTGTGGATGGCGTCGGCGGAGCCGGTCATCCACACGGAAGCATCGTCGAGCATGGTCACGAAATCGCCCGCGTTGATGACGCCCGTGGCGGTGTAGTCGTAGGTGCGCTCGCCGCGCACGACGAACTCGCCGGCCTCGACGGCTCCCTCGAGCCGCGCGATGGCGATGTCGTCGCCATCGCGCCGCGCCGTGAGGATGACGGAGCCGCCGTCGGTGGCGCGGACAAGCGATCCGGCGTCGAGCGCCAGTTCACCGCCGGTGGCGGTGAGCTCCACGGAGGAGCCCGCGAGCGTGCCGCTTACGGTCACGCCGTCGCCGCCGGTGAGGTGAATGCTGCCGGTCGCCTCGATCGCACCCTCCACGGTGACGCTGCCGGTGTCGGACCGGAGGCGGACATCGCCGGCCGCGAGGGTCTCGCCGGCGCCGAGCGCGAGCGACTGGTCGCGCAGCCGGATGTCGCGCTCGCCGGTGAAGCCCGAGCGGTTGAGGGCAGCATTGAGGGAGGAAAAATCGGCGAGCGTCGCCGCATCGAGCGCAAAACTCCCGCCGGTCGCGTCGGCGAGCGCGCCGCGCAGGTCGGCGCGGCCGTTCGTAGCACTGATTTCGATACGCCCGGAATCGGCGTTGCCCGCGTTTCCGGACACGTCGAGAAGCGAACCGGCAACGGCGGTTATGTCGCCCGCGTCGGCGGTGAGCCGCAGCGTGCCGCCCGGAGTCGTCGCGGCCGTATCGTAAAAGTGGGTCGTCACACCGCGGGCGAGGAGCCGGGCGTTTTCACCGAGAACGAGATCGCCGGCCGTGGCCCGGGCCTCGAAAATACCGGCGGGGAGACTGACCGTGGTGTCGAGCGCCACACTCGCCCCACTGACCTCGAGACGGCCGCCGGATGCCGCCGGAGTCTGTTCGGAGCCGCGACCCTGCGTGACGGCGACCGCGCCGGTGGCAGCGATCCGGTAGTCCGACGCCTTCCCGGCAGTGAGCAGATCGGTGGCGATGTCCAGCGCCCCGTCGACCGCGAGCGAACCCGTGCCGCTGGCCGTCACCTGATCGGCGGAAACGCTGACGCCGGCAAAACCCTGCACGGCGCTCGCTCCGGGTCCGAGCGTCCACTGCTCCGCGTCAATCCGGAGGGTGCCCTCGCCGGGGGCGGGCACGGTCGAGGCAACATTGAAGGTATTGCGAAGCTCGAACTCACCGGCGGTGACCGATACCGTGTCGCCGGCGGCTCCCTGGCCGTTGAGGCCGGCGGCGTCGAAAATGAGCGTCCGGAGCGCCGCTTCCCCGTCGGCATCGCGGCTGCCGATGGTCACGTCGCCGAAAAAGTCGATTGTGCCATGGCTGCGCACGAGCAGGCTGCGCGCGCGGCCCAGCGCCTCGACACTCGCTCCGCTGAGCACAAGGCCGCCGGTGCCGTCCGGCGCGTCGCCGATGCTGACTTGCGAACTGGAGAGGTCGAGCTGCGGCGTATCCAGAAGCGTGGTCGGCGTCGTGGTGACGGAACGCGTGCCGTCGAGCGACAGCGAACCGGTGGCGGCCAGCGTCACATCCGCGCCGATCGCGAGTTGGCCGGCGACGGTGCTCGTGCCGGTGCGGTTGATCCCGATACGGTCGCCGGTGGAAGCGCGGAGCAGGGCTCCGTTGCCCGCGAGGAGGAGCGGTGCGGTGGCGCCGGAGGTGGCGCCTTCGGCGCGGATGACGCTGCCGTCGGCGATCGTGATCGTGTCCCTCGAAGCCAGGATCAGTTCGGGGAGGACCAGCGCGGAAGCGGCATCGTTGGAGATGTAGATGCTGGTGGCGCTGACGTTGATCTGCGTGCCGTCGGCCGCTTGGGAGCGGGTGCCGCCGAGAAGCAGGCTGCCGACGCCGAAATTCGAAAACTCCGTCGCGCTGAGCGCGAGGTACGAGTCGTCGGGCGCGGACTGGCCGTCGCCGAGCATGGCGATGCGGAGAGCGGCGATGTCCACGTTGCCGAGCAGACCCCCTTCCGGCGCGCCGAAGCGGCCCTCGCCATCGAGCCGCAGGCTGCTGGTGGCGGCAAGCGTGAGCGTGCCCGCGTCGAGCGGCAGGCGCGGGGCAACGATACCCGCCCTGGCGGCGAGACCGGTCGTGTAGTCGTTGAAACTGATGTCGGTGTAGCTGCTGTAGTCGCGCAGCACCTCCTGCGACATGACGCGGAACTGCGTGAGCGAGGCGTCATGGACGGGCGTGCCCGCCACGGCGCGGTAGCCACGGACGATCTGCGAACCGTCGGCCAGGGTCACGCCCGCCGCCGGCAGGCTGGCGAAACCGCCCGAGAGCGCCTGGATCGCCATGCCGCCGGGCAGCAGCGCGTAGTGCGCGGGCAGGAGCGTATAAAACCCGTCGGGCAGCCCGGCGACGCCGGAAAGCCACACGCTGTCGCCCGCCCGGAGCGAACCGGCGGCGAGGCTGCCGGTCGCCGTCGTGTTGGCATAAACGGGCGCGGCCGGGGAGTTGTAGCCGGGGATGATGGCGAACATGCCCGCGGTCGAGAGGAGGTCGCGCGAACCGCCGTTGCCCGCGATGAACTCCCAGCCGTAAAGATCGCCGCCACCGGAAACATCCACGACCGCGCCGGACTGCACATCGACCTCGGGACCGCCGAGCGTGATCGCCTTTTCCGGGACGACGCCCGCCTCGATCCACGGCTCGATCTCGCCGCCGATGGCCGCCCCGACGGGAATGATCGCCCCTTCCAGCGAGACGGATGTGAGGCTGCCGGGGGCGAGCACGAGCGAATCGGTCGCCTGGAGGTTGATCCGCCCTTGCGGCGCGCGGACGACGCCGCCCTGGATGATTTCGGGCGCCCTGACGGTCAGCGTCTCCCCGTACGAATACGGGACGGGCGCGGCGTTGCCGTTTCCGGCAAACGTCACGGACCGGCCGGACTGGATGAGAAATCCGTTGTCCGTGGCGGCGCGCACGCGGCTCGCGGTGGTCACATAGGTCTGCGCGCTTTCGAATGTCAGCGCGCCGGGGGACTGGAGACGCCCGACAAAATAGACCGGACCGCTGCCGACCGTGAGCCGTATGTCTCCGGCCGATACGAAGCGGGCGTCGGCGAAACCGCCCAGGCCGTTGCCTCCGAGATCGAGGGTCTGCACGATGTCGATGAGCGACGCGGTGACGATGAGCCCGCCGGCCAGCGAAGGCGGCGCGGAGGGAACCCCCGGAGGCGGATTGCCCGTATCGCCCACGCCGGGAAACGCGCCAAAGCTCACGTACGGCGCGGTCAGCTCGATGACGGCATCCTCCGCCGCACCGCTGGCAATGCCGAGGAGCGGGGTGGCGAACGCCAGCGAACGGCGGGCGGTGAACGAAAAATCCCCGTCGAACGCCACCGACCGGGGCGAGCGGAAAGCGAAGCTGTCCGCCCCGCTTTCCCGCAACGCGGGCGCATAAACGGTGACCGTGCCGGCCCAGGCGGAAGGATTGGCCGGATCGAAACTCAGCACCGTCTCGTCGTCGGTGAGCAGCAGGCCGGTGAGCGGAGTGGTGCGCAACTGGCCGGCGCTGACGAGAATGCTGCCGCCGGCTGCCGCGGGGCCGCCGGGCGCGGCCTCGATCTGCCCGGCGACAACGCCGCCGCGCGCGCCCTCGAGGGTGACGCTGCCGGCGTTGCCGCCGACCTCGCGCGCCTCGTAAACGGCGCGTTTCCCGACGATGGTGGTGGACGTGCGGATCAGGTCGGCGGTGCCCATGATGCCCGACACGTCGATGAGCGATCCGGGATCGGTAAACAGGTAGCTCTGCTGCGCGCCGGACACGGACAGGGAAACGTTGCCCGCCGCTTCGACGCTGCGCACGGAAACCGCCCCGACGGCCGGCGTGGTTTTCACGAAGCCGGGCGCGAGCAGGCGGGCGTTTTCACCGAGCGTAATGCCCGCTCCGCTACTTTGGGCAAGGGTGGAGACATCGATCGATCCGCCGGGCGTGGAGAGGGTGCCGTCGACAAAAACCTGGCCGGTGGAGTGAAGCGCGATGGCGGACTGCGGGTCCATGAGGAGTTGCGCGCCGGTGGCGAAGGTGAGGTTGCCGCGAATCGCATCCGACGAGCCCGGGTTCACGGTGTCGGCCGCGAAATCGCCGGAGGCGGTGCGCAGGCCGTTGGAGAGCGCCAGGCTCATCGGCTGGCGGAGATCGGAGTGCAGGAAACCGGCCGCGAGCACGGAGCCGGCATCGCCGCCGGTCGGGAGCGACCAGAGCGCGCCGCTGGCGATCCGGGACAGCGCCTGTGGCTCGATGACCGTGCCGGCGGTGACCGTGAGATCGCCCCCGGCGCCGACAGCATAGCTCGCAAACCCGCCCTGGCGGAAAAAGTCGGGCGTCAGATAAAGGGTGTCGGCCGCGCCGGTTCCGGTTTCGGGAGGCGGCTCGCCGGTGATCGTAACGGAACGCGACGCGCCCAGGCTGAGGCTGCCGCCCTTGCCGTCATTGCCACCGGTGCCCCCGAGCGCGAAGCCGCGCAGATCGGCCCCGAGCACATCGAAACGCCCGAACTGCCCGGAGGCAACATTGCTGAAACCCTTGTTCGCATCGGGACGAATGTCGTTTTCGAGCAGGATGGAGCCGGCGTCGCCCGCCGCGAGCTTGCCGGCGGCCGTGAGTCGTCCGCCGCCGCTCACGTCGATGACGCTGCCGGAGTCGAGGACCAGATCGGAAACGGTACGCAGGCTCACGCTGCCGCCGTCGAGAGCCAGCGGCGTGGAGGAGGCCGCGAAGCCATCGAGACGCTCGTTGATCCAGAGGCCGCTCACGTCGATCACGGCGCCGGAGCCGAGCCTGATCCAGGGGCGCTCGTCATCGCCCAGCGTAGTCCAGTTTACCGGAGTGGTGCTGGTTTCGTAGTAGCCCTTGGCAACATCGGTGAGGATGGAGACAGAGCCGCCCGGAGCGAGGATCGAACCATCGATCTGCGCGTGGCTGCCGGTGAAACGGAACGAACCGAACGCGCCGAGATCGACCGTCACGCCTTCCGCAATGACGAGGTCTCCGCCGCCGATGCCGCTGGTGATGTCGACCGTGCCGAAAGTCTGCCCGTCGAAGAGGCCGGCGGAGAGCACGATGGCGTGCGCCCCGGCCGGATCGAACGCCGTGGAGAGCGTCTCGTGGGTGAGGTCCGCGGGAAGCTCGGCGGGCGTGCCGATGGTGATGTTCGGGCCGACGGAACGGCCGGCGGTGTTGGTGTAGCCGATGAGGAGCGTGGCTGCCTCGGGGAGCTGTTTCCAGGCCTCCTGCGGACTGGCTCCCGCCGTGTGCTTTTCGCGTTGATACGCGCCGACGGTGACGCCGGCGTCGATCGCGCCCTCGAGCGCCACGAAATAGGGACGCACGGACTGGCCGAAATTGCCGGCGACATCCACCGTGTTGCCATAACCGGGCTGCGGACCGAGGATGAGCGTGCCGGCGCTTTTTCCCTCGGTGTAACCCTTTTCGAAGCGGCGGCTGGTCTCGTAAATGCCGGTGTAGACGATGTCGGGCGAAGCGGTGGAGATGTCGTAAATGTGGCCGTCGGCGCCGCGGAGCCGGGTGGTTTCCACGTAGCCGTCGAGATAACGCAGGCTGCCGCCGGAAAGATCGATGCGCGAACCGGCGCGGGTGACGACCGTGCCGCTGTCGAGCTTGAGCGTGCCGCCGGTCGTCATGAGCTCGGGGGCGGTGTTTTCGATGAGGCCGTAGTAGCCCGAAAAATCGGCCAGCGTGGTGCCGCGCCGGAGATCGACGGAAACCGTCTTGCCGCGCAACGCGCCTTCGCGCTGGAGCGGGGCGTCTTTCAGCTCGTCGAGCCGGAGCTCGCCGGTGATCGAGTTGCGCTCCATCGCCACCTCGACGCCGGAGAGACCGGCGAGGTCGATCTCGGCGCCGTCGTCGATGTAGATGAAAGACGGGTCGTTGGCGGCGCTGGCGGTGGCCGAGTTGGTCCGGGCGACGAAATTGACCGTGGCGGAAGGGGCATGGATGCGCGCATCGGCTTCCATGAGAATCGTCTGGCCGAGGATCTCGATCCGCGACGGGCGGTACTGGGCGGCCATGCCGGTGGTGGTGTCGTCATCGGGCGTGATGGCGATGAGGCTGCCGGGGGCGAGCGTGATGTCGCCGAAGCTGGTCGGCCACATCCAGTAGAGGGAGCTGCTGGCAGCGGCGTCGCCGGCGAGGAGGGTGACGGAGCCGTTGGCGGTGACGGAAGTCGTGGCGGCGAGCACGCCGGCCTGGTGTATCGATTTTCCGGTGACGGTGATGTTGCCTCGATCGGTGGTGACGAGGCCGGTGTTGGTGGCGGTGCCCCCGGCGGACACCGTGGCGCGGACGCCGCGCAGGTCGGGATCGGTGTAGTCGGCATTGTGACCGCTCCCGAGCCAGTTCTTGCTGATCCAGACGCGGTCGCCGGCCGCCATCACGACCTGGCCGCCGGGGGCGGAGAGTTCACCGGCGTTGGTCACATCCTGGCCGACCAGGTAAATGGAGCCGGACTCGTCGGTGACGATGCGCGCGCCGCCCTGGATGACGACGCCGGTGCGGGGCGCGCCCGGTGCGCCGGCGGAATCGACCGCAAACGTGTTGAGGCGCTGGTCGTCGAAGGCGATACCCTGGCGAAAGGTCTCGTTGCGCTCGGCGGTGGTCGCGCCGCGAAAATCGAGGCTGGATGCGACGAGGGTGTGGACGTTGACCTGCGAGGAGCCGCCGAAAATGACGCCGTTTTTGTTGATCACGTAGACCTGCCCCTCCGCCTTGATCTGGCCGAGGATTTGCGTGGGGCTGCTCGTCGGATCCTCCACCCGGTTGAGCGCGATCCATTGCGGCGCGTCGGAACCGCCGGCGGTCTGGTCGAAGTAGAGCGTGGTGTTCTTGCCGACGTTGAAATTTTCCCAGGTGAGGATGGCTTTGGACTCGGTCTGCTCGACGGTGACGAGCGTGTTGCCGGTGGCGGCAGAGGAAGATTCGACCGGAGCGAGCGCGCCGCTCCACAGGGCGGAGCCGGGCGTGGCGCCGGGGGCGACCACGAGGCCGCCGGGTTTGAGCCCGTCGGGGAGGGTCGAGGCCGCATTTTGCGCCGCGGCACGCGCGGCGGCCTGCGCGGCGCGGACCGCCTGGATGGCATCCGAATTGCGCGAGAGGATGTTTCTGGAATTGGCGGCGCGGGCGGCGAGCAGAGCGGCCTGGGCTTCGGCGACGGTGGCGGCGGAGGGTGCGGTGGCGCCGGCCGCAGGGGGAGCGGACGAGGACCCGCCGCGGCTGAGGATGTTGCGGGCGCCGGCGGGGAAAGGCATCAGCACCGCAAGAAGGAATGCGAGCGCCTGGTGCAGGACGGAAGGGCGGCGGCGGAGCGTCGGGAGGTGCCGGTGCGGAGCGCCGTGGCACGGGCAGGATGCCCGTGCCACCAGGCGGGCGAGAAGCCCGCGCCACCGGAGAATGGTGTGCCTGAAGCCGGAGTTCATTTTGCGGAGACCGTTTTCTGGTCGAGGAGCTTGTCCTGGTAGTCCTGCACCAGGTTCTGGAGTTGCACCCGCTTCACGCCGACGAAGGGTTCGCGATTTTTGATCGCGTCGCCGAGGCCGAAGCTCTCGAGGCGGCCGAGGATTTCGCTGCCGAGTTTGAAGAGTTCGATGTTGGCGGTTTCGCGCGCGGCCACGATCCGCTCGAGTTCGGCCACGCGGATTTCGAGGGTGGCGCGGGCATTCTCCTTGAGGCGGGCGAGGTCGGCCGACCTGGCGGCGGATTCGCGCGACTCGGCGAGGGTCGCGGCAAGCTCCGCGCTTTTTTTCTCTTCGGCCGCAAGACGCGCGGAGAGGTCGGCGGCCTTGCCGGCGGCGGCGTCACGATCGGCGGCGGCTTGTCGGGCGAGGGCGGTGTTCTGTTTCTTGAGCGTGTCGCGCTCCCTGGCGAGTTCGTCGCGCTCGACTTGCAGGGCGGCGCGTTCGCTCTCGGCGGCGCGGAGCTGGAGCGTGGTGCTGCGCAGGGCTTCGCGGAGACGGAGCTCGATGGAGTTGTCCGGTTGCTGCTGGGCGCGAACGGCGGCGGCGAAGACGAGAAGCGCGGCGAAGGCGGCAAGAACGGTGGCGGGTTTCATGACGGGTGGTTTTTCCGGGTTAGAATCGGGCGTTGATATCGAACTGGAAGACATCGACGGAGTAAGCGGCGCCGCCGATGGAGTCGGCGCTCAGCCAGCGGATGCGTCCGTTGACGCGTTTGGAAAGGCCCATGCTGAGGCCGAGGATGTAGCCCTTGAGGTTGGTGCCACCGAGGCCGAAGTCGGAATCGGTGAAGGCATCCACGACCGCATCGCTTTCCACATATTTGTACGCGATGCTGGCCTGCCAGTCGCCGAAGCGCTCGAGGACGGGATTGCCGACATTGAGCCGGGCGAACCAGCCGAAGTCGCCGCCGTCGAAAGACCCGGCCGGGTCGCCGGGAGCGGAAGGGACGCGGTTGTTGACGGCCTTGGCGTCGATGGCGGCCTCGTCGTAGGCGAGATTCTTGACGGCCTCGATCTCGAGCGAGACGTGGACGGGATCGAAGTGCGTGAAATCGAGACGGCCGGTGAACGCGAGTTCGCGGAAGGGCGTGGCGAGGCCGTAATACTGCCACTGGTTGATCGTGCCATTGTTGTTTTCGAGGGAGGGGATGATGTTGCGGAGCTCCATGTACGTGTTGCCCTTCTGGGCAAAGGCCGGGCGGGTGGAGTCGGTGTCGCCGGCATCGGAGGAACTCAGCGGAATGTAGGGACTGGAGAGGCGGCCTTCGATGCTGGCGAAGTCATAATAAGCGACCGCGAGCTTGAGTTTGATCGCGTCGGTAATTTTCCAGTCGGCGCCGAGCTGCGCGCCGTAGAGCCATTTGTCGTCGCTCTTGAATTTTTCCGGCTGGTTGGTGGAGAAGTTGAAATCGGTGTTGTAGACGGGAAACAGGCCGGCGACGGCAAACGGCGTGATGCGGCCGATGCGGCGGCTGACCTGGCCCATGATGCCGTCGAAACCGAGATCGTCGTCCCAGATCAGATCGGTGGAGAAAAAGGGATTGGCAAAACGGCCGACCGTGAACGCGAGTTGCGTATCGGGCGGGCGGGTGGCATCGGGCGAATGAAACGGAGCTTCCCAGGTGAGAAAGGCGCGGTCGAGCCAGAGGGCGTATTTGGAGCCGAGGCCGTCGGCGCCCATGCTCTGGTTGGTGGAGACGGGCGAGGAGTCGTTGCCGGTGGCGAGGCGGAGGCCGGCGGTGAAACTTTCACCGAGATCGGCGTCGAGCGCGAGGCGGGCGCGGAGGCGAAGGCGCTCGCGGTCCTGGTCCGCATTGAGCTGGGGCGGATAATCCGGGTTGCTGTCGGAGACGTCGTAGGGAGAGCCTCTGTTGATGGCGTTGAAATCGGGAAAGGAGCCATCGGCGGCGTTGCCGGAGGGGAAAAAATCGCCCTCGTAGCGGAACCGGAGATCGCCGGAAAGGCGGAAGCGCTGCGTCCACTCGGGGATGGCGCGGGGAGCGGCCCAGTTCTCGTCACGGGCCTGCTTCATGACCTCCTGCTTGATGTCCTCGCGGAGTTGCTGCTTGACGACTTCGGGGACGTAGATGACGCGCTTCGTGTCGTCGGCATCGCCGGTCGGCGCGGTGGCGGTGGCGGTGGCGGCGGCGGCAGCCGGAGCAGCGGCGCGGCGGGCTTCGGCGGTCTCCGCTTCGGCCTGGGCGATGAGGCCGTCGGCCTGCGCCCGGGTGATGACGCCCTGCTGCACGAGGAGATGGACGAGATTGATCGTCAGGCTTTCGGAAGGAGATCGCGCCTCGGCGGCGAAAGCCGGCGAGGCGGGAAAGCTGGAAACTGACAAGCTGAAAGCTGAAAGAAGAGTCAGCGCGCGGATGTTCATGGAAGGTGTGATTTTTTCGGATACGGAATTTTCAGTTGGGCCGCCTTGCGGTGAGACGCAGGACAATGGGACTGGGCATGCCGGCGGGCGGCGGCTCGCGGAGAGTGAGGCCGGTGAGGACTTCGGTCCGGATGGCATCGTCGATGACGGGATCGCCGGTCGAGCCGACGAGCTGGGCGCGTTCGACACGGCCGGCATCGTCGGGCCAGATGCGTACCACGAGGCGCAGATCGGAGTGGCGGGTTTTCGGGTGGTTGCGAAGGGCCTCGGCGATCGTCGTCTGCACTTGCGCGGCGTACCAGCCCCAGCGGCTGCCGCCGCCGCCGGACACATTGCGATTGCCGGTGCCGCTGCCGCCGATGACCCCGCCATTGCCGCGGCCGACGAGACCGAAACCGTCGGGCGGTCCGTCGCCCTGAACGTTGGTTCCCATCGGTGCGGCTTCCTCCGCGGGCTGCGGGGATTCGGCCGGCGGAGGTTCGTCGGCCGCAACCGGTTCCTGCTCGATCATCTGCTGCTTCTCTTCCTCGGGCCGGGGTGTTTCCTCCGGGCGCGGTTGAGGAGGAGGTGGCGGCGGCGGGGGTGGCGGCGGAAGCGCCACCCGTATCATCGAAAATTCCTGCGGCCGGGGCGTGGAAGGCTTCGGCCCGGAAACGGTCGAGACGAGCCACCAGGCGATGCCGCCGGCGACCAATGCGCACACGGCAAGGACAATGCCATAACGGCGCAGGAAACCGGGTTCCTGTTCGTCGAACGGGTCGTCCTCGCGGCGATCGGCATTGTGGTCGGGTGTGGTCATCGGGTGCGGAGGAGCGGGGTTATTTGGCCTTCGTCGCCAGGCCGACCTGCGAGATGCCGACGCGGCCGAGCACGTCGAGCACGTCCATGACGCCCTGGTACTGCGTGAGGCTGTCGCCGCGCACCACCACCGGGAAGTCCGGTGTCAGCGCCTTCTGCGAGTTGAGCCGCTGCTCGAGTTCGGTGAGCGTCACCGGCACCGTATCCAGAAAGACACGTCCCTCGTTGTTCACCGTGATCGCCTTCGTCTTCGGCTTGGCCAGGCTGGCCGGCGTGTTGCTCGACTTCGGCAAATTGACCTTCGTGCCCGCGACGGAGGCCGTGCACATGAGGATAAAGATGACGAGCAGCACATACGCCAGGTCCAGCATGGGCGTGATGTTGATGTCGTCGTACGGTTTGCCTTCGTCCTGGACGGTCATGGTGCGCTTCGCTCCGGTTTGGTTTGGTGTTCAGGGTTTCGAGTTCAGAGTTGGTCGCGGGCGGCTTCAGTTTTCGGTGCCGGCGAGGCGGGATTTTTCGGAGGCGCGCTTCGGGTAAAACTCGGCCACCTTGGTGACGAACTCGTCCACGAAGACCTGCATGTCGGCGGTCACGTCCTTCACCCGGGTGAGCAGGTAATTGTAGCCGAACAGCGCGGGAATCGCCACGGCCAGGCCGGCCACGGTCGCCAGCAACGCGGCGGCGATGCCGGGCGCGATCGCGTTGACGTTGACGTCGCCCGCCATCGCTACGGCGGCGAAGGTGATCATGACGCCGACCACCGTGCCGAGCAGTCCGAGAAACGGACCGCCCGAGATGGCGATGGTGAGCAGCACCATCTGCTTGTTGAGGCGTTGTTGCTCGCGGACGCGGCCGCCATCGAGACTGGCGGTGATCGCCTTGATCGCGTGCGACGAAAGCGATTTTTCCTCGCCCGCCTTCACCTCGGAAAGGCGTTTGCGAATTTCCTCGGCGCCGATGTGGTAGAGCCGGTAGAGCGGCGCGCGCGCGATCAGCCTGCGCTCGGCATCGGTGAGCTGGCCGCCGAGCGAGGAAATCTGGTGCGTTCCCGCGTTGTCGAGGACGGTCAGATCGGTGGCGACACGCTCGTTGAAGAGCTTCAGGAAACGCTCGTTTCCTTTGCGCACGGCGTCGATGTATCCATTTTTTGCCACCATCACCGCGATGCTGATCGCGCTCATCACCGCAAGGATGACGATCACCACCCAGCCGTCGAAGGTGAGATTCCGGATGATGACCGTGAAATAGCCGGAATGATCCCCGCCACCGCCGCCGGAATGCTCCTCTTCGCTGAAGAGAACGGCGCGCGCGCCGGACTCTCCGCCCTGGGAAGCAGCGAGGAATCGGATGAAGCCGGACGGGCGGGCGGTGCGGGAAAGCTGGAATTCGACGAGTTCGCCGGTGAAGCCGAAGGTGACCGCGGCGTCGGACGTGGCGCGGTCGCCGCCCAGGGTGGCGGGCGTGTCGAGCGCGGGAAGGGCGGCGTCGAGCGTGGCATAGCTTTGCCCGTCGACGTAGAGGGTGACGCGAGCGCCGTCGGCAACGACGGCGAGATGCTGCCAGGCGTTGACGGCCAGCGGCGCGGCCGCCGGCGTGCGGCGAGGCTCGCCACCGCTGGCAATTTCAACGAACGGAATCCCTTGCTCCGTGCCGATAATAAAAGCGTTCTGCGGACCGTTGCGCCGGCCGAAAAGGACGGCGCGACCGGAAAGCGTGGCGGGCTTCACCCAGGCCGACCACGTCAGCGGGGAACCGGCCGGCCAGGCGAGCGAAGGCGTCGCCGGCACGGTGAGGGCGCTGTTGCCGTCAAAACGCAGACCGGTGCCGATGAGCGTGCCGTCGGCCGGAATACCGGGATTGGCGGCATGGTTTTCGTTGCCGGAAAAATCGCGAGCGGGTTGACCGCGTTCGCCGAAGTGCCACGCCAGAATCGTATCCGTATCATAAGTACCTTTTGCGTTTTCGGAGGAAGGCGCGGTCCGGTTGCCGTAATACAGCCAGACAGCGGTCTGCGCGCCGGGTTTTATGTCGGAGACACGCACCCACACAAATGCCTCGCCGAGAAGCGAGTCGAACGAGGCGATGTGATACGGCAGGACGGTCTTGTCGTCCTCGCCGACGAAGCGGACGTCGGCTCCGTCCGGCCGTGCCTGGTCAAACTGGAAGTTGCCGATATGCAGGCGGACGAGGACAGGCGCGCCGCCCACCGGATCGGCGATGCCGGCGCCGGCCGGCGTCGTGTCGATGATGAGTTGCTTGCGCAGCGTCCACTCGTCGTTCCACCAGGCGTGGACCACGCCGGGAAGACCGACGAGGGCCACAAGGCCGAACAACGCGTTTTTTAACCGGAACCGGATCGGTCGTTTCATAAATAACAGGTGTTGGTGCGAAGGGAGGTGACCGCGAAGGATGCGAAAGCCGCGAGGGACAGGATTTTTAGCCGCGAAAGAGCGCAAAGGGTCTTTTGGCGGGGAAACCCTCCACGGCGCCTATAGGCGCCACGCAATATCTCATCTGCATGGGGATTTTTGCGCTCTTTTGCGGCTGAAACGGTTTGAGGAAAATGGATATTGCTGTGATTCATTGCGGCGTTCCTCAGAATTCGGCCCAGAGGCGGAAGGTGAGCCGCGGGTCGTAGTGTTCGGTGCGGCCTTCGCTGAAGAGCGGCACCCCGAGATCGAGCGAACCGTTGAAATGTTTGCGGAATTTCAGGTGCATGCCCGCGCCGACGCTGGCGGGCATGAAACGGGAATCCTCGTCCACCAGCGGATCGTTGAGCGTGAGGCCGGCCCAGTCGGCAAAAAGATAGAACCGCCATTCGTCGAGAAAGCCCCCGAGCGTGACGGACGGGGCGCGGAGTTCGATCGAGGCGGCGATGGCGTTGTCGCCCAGTGTCTCGGATTCGAGGTACCCGCGCACGGTGCCGATGCCGCCGGCGGAAAACTGCTCGCCGGAAACGAGCGGCTGGCTGGCGAGCTGGCCCTGGAGTTGGCCGAAAACCTGCCAGCCGCCGCCCAGTTCGCGCGTTTGCGAGACGTCGCCGCGAATGTAGATAAAACTGCCGTCGGCCCCCGCGCGACGATCGTTGAATTCCTCGGGAGAACTGCCGGGACCGCGCAGATTGAAATTGAGCGAGACATTGAACTGCGTGATCGCCTGCGGCCGGAACAGGGTCAGCGAGTAGCTGGCCGACAGCGGATAATACGTGACCGGACTCTGGATGGAATCAGGGTCGTCGCCGACGGCGAGCGACTGGTCGAAATGTTTGTAATCGATGCCGAAGGTAAGGTTGTGCGTGAACCGCTCCGACCCGCCGAGCGCGACGATCGCCTGGAGGCCGACGATTTCGCCGCGACCGGCGACATCGAAGCTGCCGAGCGTGGAGACATCGCTGTCCTGCTTCACGCCCTGGAGAAGCAGTTTCACCGGAGAGTTCGGCACGGGAGCGAGGTAGTAGGCGGAAAAAACCTTCGCGTCGTCGAGGCGTTCGGGCGCGACCTGGAAGCTGAGGCCGACGGTGTGCTCGAGCTGCCAGAGATTGCCATAGCTGGCAGAGCCGGAGAGGCGGAGCGGTTTGGTGTCGGCGCTGTGGCGGTTGTTGAGCTCGAGCGAACCGTGAAGCGGAAAGGTGTCCTCGACGTTGAGGTCGATGTCCACCGTGCCGGGAACGACACCGGCGCGCAGGACGGGGGTGACACGGCGGTCGGACGACTGGTTGAGAGCAACGATGTCGTGCGTGACGGCGTTGAAATCGGGCACGGTGCCTTCCGCTACGGAGGGGGCGCGTTCCCGGATCCGGTCGAGATCGAAATAGCGGGAGCCGTGAACACGCAGGCGTCCGACCCGTCCCTCGACCACCTGGAGCCGGACGACGCCGTCGCGCACCTGCTGCTGCGGGAGGAGGACGGCCACCGTCTGGTATCCCTTGTCCTGATACATCTTTTCGAGCGCGGCGCGGGCCGCCTCCACGTCCTCCGGAGTCCGTGCGGGGCCGAGAAAGGGATAGGTCGCCGTCTCCACTTCGAGTTGGGAGAGGTGCCGGGCACCCTCGATCCGGTATTCAAAGACGTCGAGTCGCTGCATGGTGGCGGAAGCAGACGCATCCTGCCGCGTGGCGGGCGCGGCGTGCACAGGTACGAGCGGGAGCATCAGGACGAAAAGAAGCGGGATGGCGGCCGCCTGGCAGGATCGCGAGGGGATCCGTGTGCAAAGGCGGCGCAACATTCGTGTTACCGTTGTGTGAATTTGCAAAATTGCGCGGGACCAAAGAGAGCCCCCTTCGCGCCCGGGCGAAGGAGGCATTTCCGGCCAGGCTCTCCGCAAAACGGAGACGCGGCCGGAGGTTCGTTTGCAGTCGGTGTGGAGAAAGGCGTGGACAGGCCGTTTTCAGGCGGCCCGTCCGGCCATTTTCCGGGAGTGTGGTAGCAGGATTATGTTTCCGAAGGAGTTTCGATGATCTCAGGCGATGCCCGCCAGAGGGTGGCGGCGGAAACGACGATAACCGACGAGACCGAGCGCAGCGGCACCGACGATGATCGCCCAGGTGGCAGGCTCGGGCACCGCGGCGAAGTTCGCGTAGTTGTTGCTGAAGTAGATGTCGCCGTCGGCGGTGAGGCCGAAGGTGCCGACGTAGGTGGGCAAATCAGTGCCACCATAGAACTGCCAAAGATCTATAACCTGATACAGGCTGCCAGTAACGGTATCAAACTGGGCAGACTGCTCAAAGTCAGCAAGAGGAAGCGCGTTCGCGGCAACGCTAAACGCAGTGCCAATACTCATGGTGATGGCCCTGGTATTCCAGCTATTGGAGTTGGACGTCGGGATGAGTGCAACCGAAGCGTCATCTGCTGCATATGCGTTGAACCCATTATAGAGTGCGGCGATTTCGGTGCGCAGAGCACCCGACTGGCTAGAGGGGATCGGTTGGCTCCAGACAACCGGCGTCGCTCCCGCATCATTCACCTTGCCCACCCAGTTAGTACGGTTACGACCAGTGACAGGACCTGTAACATCGGTGCTAGTACCGGCCACACCAAATGTGACGTCGGCACGCTGGCTCCAGTCAGCGCCGTAAACGCTCGTCAGGTTAGCGTTGATATTGCCAACGAGCGTCAGCGAGGTGTTACCGGAAGCATAATTCGCGGCGACGTTACCGAGATTCACGGTCAGGTTTGTATCAGCGCCTGCTCCGGAAGAGGCCCTGAACCCGAGGATGAGGTCGTTGTAGGTGGAGGTCGCCCAAACTGACGGAGCAACGGCAAAACCAACCAAGGCGATAGCCTTTGTTAAATTAATTAACTTGTTTGCTTTCATTGTATTATAATACTTAAATCAATTCTGTTTCACACTAGTCAGCAAAGATAGGCTGGCCGGCACCTGCACGTACGACGCGGAAGCTGGCATCAATCTTGATACCGGAAAGCTGCGCATAGTCGTTGGTGATCAGATCACCGAGCTGAGTGACCGCATTCTGCTGATTGCTGTTGAGGGCTCCGTGCAGCAGATATTCATAGTTCCAGAACGAATATCGTCCCTGGCGAATCGCATCATAGCTGAAGGGCTCTCCGTTGAAGGTGAGTATGGCGTCGCCGGTGAGCGTTCCGGTATCGGTATCGAGCACCGCACCGAGCCGCGTTGCATCATTGATGCCAACATAGCCAAGGAGCACGACAGGCTGATCCGCATTCACAGGCAGGGCCAAGTTGGTCGCCAGAGTGCCCCCGCTGGTGTATCCACCATCGGTAGGCCACAGGCCGAAATCCACAATTTCAGTGCCGCTCACGATAGCCTCGTACTGCTCCACGTAACTGTCGACGGAGAAACCGGCCTCGAGCAGAGCAGCAAGGCGGGTGCCTGACTCCTTGTCACGACCGACCGGGAGCGTGTAATAGTCGGCATCGGCGGCGTCTCCGGTGAAGAACGACAGCGGAACGCCACCGTTCAGGAGAACACGAGCCTGCAGGGCGTTGATGTTCTTTACCTTGGCCAGAGCGTCCTGGACGGTGGGGTCGGCGTGATTACCCTTGACCCAGACGAACGGCACGACACCGACGCGACGGGCCGTCAGCGTGGTGAAACCGGCGCCGATGTTGCCGGATTCGCCTTGGGAGTTATCCGCCAGCGCCACATTGGCGACTGCGGAGATGAAGGCCGGGCCGGTGATCTGGTGTTCGCCCGGGATGCCGGTGAGGTTGCTTTCGGCGGGCCAGGTGGTGAGCGGAACGGGAGGCACGGCAGCCACCGAGGCGATGCCGCCGAGCGATCCCGAGTAGGAAGTCTGGACGACGATCGTCTGCGAAGTGCCGACCATGACACCGCTGTAGATGGCCTGGGTGGCTCCGGCGGCACCGGAGGTGCCCACATAGCCGATCTCGCGAGTGGCGGGCTCGATGAGCGCGTTGATCGCGGCATGGGTGGCCGCGCGGAACGCGGTCGAACCGGTGATGCGCAGCTCGATGTCGGCTGCAAACGCCATGGTGGCGGTAGAAATGGCGAGCATGCTCGCCATGAGTATTTTTCCGGGTTTCATAGGATACCTTTGTGTAGGTTAGCTTCCTTGTTGCTGTTGATATCCCCGGCATCCGGAACAGCGGACGACGGGTGAGTAGCGGCGGGGGCGATGGCGGGGAACACCGGACGAAAGAGGCTGTCCGTCAAACGACAGCGGCTGCGTGAGGCGTGTGCTCCGGCCGGATACATTTTCTCTGACGTTGTGCAGAATCATGGTGCTCTTCGATGGTGTGTTGTCCTGAATCGCAGACCGGTTCTGAACCGCTCCGAAGCACCGCCGCAACACCTCTATTGTAACTTTCAGGTCACGCCTTTCGTTGCAGATCCGTGACATTAAAATCACAGGTAAATATAGTATCTTATATATGGATACATATACAAAAATACTGTAACCAATAATAAACTACATATCATGTTCTCACGGTGAAAAAAACGTGCGCCTCTCATATCCGGATCTTCGGGTGTCGAAGAAATCCGCCGGCCGCGTGTGCCTGTTTTACAAAACCGTAACATTCTCGCCGGCGGTCGCCGTGAATCGCTCCGACTGCCGGATGCGCGGTCGCCCGGCCAGCCGGGCACCCCGGGGGTGGGTGGGGCAGATGGTGGCATGGCATATCAAGTTGAATCGTGGCCGTGACGTAGCAGCAGGCGTCCCTGCCCCGCCGGGACGAGGCGCAAGACGCCTCGCCACCCCAGGGCACAGAGGCCTGTGGCTACGCCCCTCTCCCCGCCGGGCGGACGATCCGGCAAAACAAAAAGGGCGGAGCGGCATCTTTTCATGCCGGTCCGCCCTTGTTTATCCGGGGGATGTCTTATCGCGACAGTTCGATCCGGTAAAACACCTTGTCGTCGGGAAGATCGGTTTCCCACTCCACGGGCGCGGCATCGGCATCACGCCAGGTTTTCAGGTCGTCGCTGATCCTGACCTTCACTTGCAGGGTGGCCTTGCCGTCCGCGGCGCGAAGAAGCCGCGATTCGGGGTACAGGTGTGCAAGCATCGACTCCGTGTAGAGATCGAACCGGGCCGGATTTTCCTTCACGTAACCGGTGATCGACTCGTAGGTATCTCCGGCATGAATACGATCGTAATTGGCTGCCCCGTCCGCCCAGGGGTCGGTGCCATGGAGGACGTATTCATCATAGTTGCTGATGCCGTTGCCGTTACTGTCGAGCTCGGGCGCATAGTAGTCGAAGATGCCGTCGCCGTTGCTGTCCGTGGCGCCGAGCGGAAGATCGAAACTGAAGTCCTGCGTATCCGCCAGGAGGAAGCCGTCGTAGACCGGCGAATAGCTCTGGACCTTGACGGTGCGGCCGTCGGGCTGGAACTGGATCAGGCGGAGGTAGCCTTCGCCACCGAGGGTGCGCATCTGGTAATTGGAGAGCATCTGGTGGACGGGCTGGCCGGCATCGTTGTTATCTACCCGGTAGCCCACGCCGCTGCCGAGGACGTGGCCGTTGACGGTCATCACGAAGTTGTGCTTGCGAACCAGCTTCTGCCAGAGCTCCTCGCCATCGTTCATGGTGCCGGGCGTGGTGTAGTGGTGCGGGTTGTAGTCCTGGGCATGAGCGGTGTCGTTGATGTCGTAGCGCCAGTTCGTGTTGTTCATGAAGGCGTGGGTGACGAGGATGCCTTTGCGATCCGGATAGCGCTCCATGATCGTGTTGGCCCAGTCCACCACCTCGTTGCGGGGCGCCCATTCGAGGCAGAGGACGATCCATTGAACGCCACCGGCATTGAAGAGATGATACGTGTTCTGCATGTCG
Source organism: Opitutaceae bacterium TAV5 (assembly GCA_000242935.3). NCBI lineage: Bacteria > Pseudomonadati > Verrucomicrobiota > Opitutia > Opitutales > Opitutaceae > Opitutaceae bacterium TAV5. Next base: position 4,762,410 of record CP007053.1, on the reverse strand, counting down.
CCCTCGACCATGGCGCCGCCGAAGGTGGGCCAGGACGCGTAGGTCTCGTATTTGAAGTAGCTGTTGAGATGAGTGTCGCGCGTGGCGGCGTTGCCGCCGGGACCATGATCGTGGTTGCCGGTGACAAAGGCGTAGGGGACGACGTTGTCGAGCTGCGCCATGGCGCCGCGGGCGTTTTTCCATTCAGCCACGGAATTCGTATTGGTGATATCGCCGAGATGAAGGACGTAGCGGATGTTGTACCGGCGCAGGTTGTCGCGAATCCAGCTCGTCTGCGCGGAGAAGAGGCCGGGATAGTTTTGCGAATAGATCTGCGTGTCGGGCAGAAGGACGAGCGTCCAGGCGCCGTCGCTCACCTCGCGTTCGCCCGGTTGCGGCGTGAGCGTGATCGGAGGCGTGGCGCGGTCGCGGACGAGCGCGGTGTAGTCATAGAGGTTTTTGAAAAACTGCGCGTTGAAGGCGGCCATGCTTTCGGGCGCCACCTCCTCCCCGGTCGAGGCATTGAAGACCTTGTCCAGCCCCATGGCGGCGAGCAGGAAACGGCCCTGGCCATAGGCACCTTCCATCAAACCGGGAAAGCGGGCCCGCTCGTCACCCGCGACAATGACCTCGAAGCCGGCAAAGCTGCCGAAGGCTTCCCAGATCGTGTTCGTGCCGTGCTGGCCGCCATCCGTGCGCAGGAGATAGCTGAAGGTGGGCTTCGCGCCCGCGCCCTCTCCCTCCGTCAGGGGGATGTTGGCCATGAGGGGATGGTCCGGCGAGAGAACGATCGCTTTCTGGAAATCGTTGTCGACGCGCGTGGCATCCTGGGTGTCGGGAAGGAAGGGCGGACGGTATTCGGTGCTGTCGTTTTGCGTCATCTGCACGAGGAAGCCGGCGCGGTCGATGTAGTCGTCGAGATAGTCGGCATATTCCGCCATGTAGGCGGCATACTCCGGACTGTCGGAGACGAAGGAACCGATGAAGATCAGATCGACGTCGTCCTCAGGGTCGCCCGACGGGTCGTAGGGAGGGCGGTCGAGCGGCAGCGGTTCAACGTGAAAACCGGCCCGGCGAAGCAGTTCAGCGGCGCCGGCGCGGTTGAGATACGGATCAGCCGTCTCCCATACGTAAGCGCGCAATCCCTCGGGATTGGCGTCGCTGGCTTCTGCGGGAGGATTGGGCGTGCCGCCGAGATCCAGCACGCTGCGCACCGGTTCGTCGGGGCTCGGTTCGCTGCCGGCGGCGCGGGCGACGAGTTCCAGAACGCCGATGCCGCCGAAGCCGACCGTGCCGGAGTCCGAATCCGCTCCCACACGCACCTCGATGGCGAGCGTGCCGTCGGCCCGGGGCGCCAGTCCGTCGATACGCGCGATGTTACGGTCGTTGCGGACGGCCTCGAGTTCGACGACCCGGGCGTCCCCCTGGTTGAGAACGGTGAATTCGGTGATGTATTTCTGCGGAAGCTGGCGGTTGGACGAGGTGAAGAATTTCACGTCGTAAACCGTGGCTCCCGTCGTATCGAGGCCTCCCAGGGCGATGCTCGCCACCGGGGAAGTGGCGCCGGTATTGCGCTGCACATAAAAAAAGTCGCTTGCGGCCGTGTAGGTATAAACCACCTCGGAGCCGAGGCCGTTGAGGGATGATGCTCCGAATTGTTGCGGGATCGCCAGCGTCACACCGCCAGCCGTGCTGCCGCTGATATCCTTGATGGCGGCGGCGGCCAGAGGGCCGAGGGAGGTGACATTGTTCCACTGCCGTCCGAGATGATCGGCAGCGGTGGTGGTGCGCCCGGCAGGACCAAAGTCCACGAGGAATGTCGCAGAGTCGGTAGCGGCGAAGGCTACCCGGGTGGCGGCCACCAGGGTCAGCAGGATTGTCTTGAGCCGGATATTCATGATGCGTTCTCTTGGGAAAAATTTCAGGATGTAGTTATATTTCGGTTACAAAAATCGACGACCGGTGCGATAGCGACGAAGCAACCAGCTCCCGGCAAGCGTCACGGCGCCGGCCATGGCGACCCAGGTGGAAGGTTCAGGGATGGGGCTCACCGCGGCGGTGGCGGCTTGCCCGGCACCGTAATCGAAAAATCCGACGATGGCTTGTGTTTCCTCCGTGAAAAAGTACTCGTGGAAAACGACGGTGGAATCGACGTTGATATCAATCTGCCACGAGGCGTCGGTGAACAATGCCCATTCGGCACCGGTGGAAATGTCCAACGAATCGAAGAACCACAGATAAAGTGTTTCGCCTGGGGTATAAAGGGAGTTGTCCAGCAGTCCCAAGCTGGCATTCCATTCGGGACCAGAGGGATCGTAGTACCCGTTGGCAGTTGCTTCGGAGGCGACGGTAATCCAGTTGTCCTGCCAGAGATGGACATTAGAGGCGTCGGCAGTGAAACCGTCGGTAAATTTTCCATACAAGGCGAGCTGGAAGGCACCCGACCAGGCGGTATCTCCGGATGATGATGACAAGGTGATCGTGTCATCGTAGAAAAGATACTCGGTCGCCAGCGCCGGGGAAGCGCAGACGGAAGCAAGGGTAATCGCGGCGGCAAGGGTGCTTATGTGTGCAGTTTTCATGTGTATGAGAAAAATCAGAAATCGAAAGGACGGGGGATAATGTAGCCGGCGTCGGCATTGCCGCGCCGCAGGAGAATCAGGCCGGAAGCGGGGAGAAAGGAGACATGGGCCTGGTCGGAACCGTCGCCACTTTCCTGTCGCCACGATTCGCCGTCACCGGCGAGGTGCCAGGAAAAATACTCCGTGTCGGGTGCTCCAAACACGAGAATTTCGTCCGCAGCATCCGTGTTTTCATGACCAATCCAGCGAGAGGAAGGATCGGCAGAGGGATCAGTGGCAAAGGCGCCAATCTCGACGGGTGAGAGCGTGAGGGGAAAACCGGTCGCGAAGGATTGTAACCCGGCGACGAGATTTTTGCGGAACGCATTGGTGCGGACAGCACCCGCCTCGGTCCATATTTTGGGACCAGAGCGCAACTCTACAACAATGGCGCTATCGGGCGGAATAACGAGATCACGCATGTCAAGCGGGGAACTGCCGCAGCGCCAGGTCTGGCCGTCACTGCGCAGGTAATGAAAAATAAAGCCGTCCTCGCCGAGCACATGGATACCGTCCGCGAGCCGGCTGTTGTTGTTGCCGACCAGGCCGGGGCTGAACATCGCCGCCAGGCGGGAGAGCGTCACATGCTGGCGGAGGGCGCAGCGCGCGCCGGCCAGTGTCTCCGCGACCAGCGTGTGCGACGTGCTCAGAGAGCCCGCCGACAGATCGAGCGCGACGGTCGCCCCGCCGGCGGCGGCCGTGGCGACCGTATCGACATCCCAGCGCTCGCCCTCGAGCGTCCCGTCGAGCACCTCGACGTAATAACGCGCTCCGGGCTCCAGGCGGGAGCTGACGGCAGCTCCCGTATCCGAAAAGGTAAGCGTGGCGCCGGTGTTGTTCGCGACGGAGCCGGCCAGAACCTCGTTTTCGATGATCGGGAAAGAAAGTCCCGATGCCCCGACGGGCAGCTCGCGGGCGACTGCGCCGACCGGAGGCAACTCCGCAATCACGTCCGCCTTGAGGCAACCGGCGCAGATCAGGCCCGTTGCGATGAGAAAAACGGCTGTCCGGAGGGAATGATTCGATCCCCTGCGCGACGCCCCTGAATGACAATATGGCGATGGCATCCCATCACCATCGGGGCGCGAATCCGACCGTCAACGGGCCTACGGAAACATTGCGGTGAACATCCGGTCACAACCAGGTGACACGCCGCGTTCAGCCGCTACCGGCCGACCGCTCCTTCGGCATCCGGAGCGGACAGCGTATCACGGATCATATGACGCAGGCGTCGGGTCGAGACGCGCGCGTTGAGCACGCGTCTTGCAAACCCGGTGTTGGCCGGATGGTACGCGAATGCCTTCGCCTCGGCGTCGAAGTCCTCCACGCCGCGCAACCGGCCCGCTTCGCGGACGAGATCGATGTCCGCATCGCAAAACCCCGGCTGGAAAAAGCACAGCAGGGGCACCAGCCACCGCGCATGCGGATGGAGCGCACGCGACAACACCGCGCGCTCGAAGCGTGCGGAAGAGATCCCGTTCTGTTCGCAAAATGCCTGGGCGAATGTCTTCTCCCCCGGCGTCTTCACCCGAACCCTGAACGTGGTCCGACCCGACTTCATGTGCCCGTCTCCACCCCGGCCATCGGAGCGTCCATCTTTTGTTCGGCCGGGAACTGGCGAATAAAATCGGAAAATTCCACCAGCTTGTAGTTTCCGTCCCGGTGCTCGACGATCGCGGTCAGCGATTCCACCCAGTCTCCGGAGTTCAGATAGTGGATGTCGCCGATCATCTTGTCGGCCGGCGTGTGGATGTGGCCGCACATGACGCCCGCGCAACCGCGTTCGCGGGCGAGGTCGGCGATGTGTTCCTCGAATTTCGACACGTGGTTCACCGCCTTTTTCACACGCGCCTTGATCGCCTTGCTCAGCGACCAGTATTCCTTGCCGCGCCAGGCGCGCCAGCGGTTGTAGACGCGGTTGAGGCGCAACAGCGCCGCGTAACCCCAGTCGCCGAGATGCGCCAGCCACACGAAATTTTTCGTCACCGTATCGAAGACGTCGCCGTGCAGCACGAGGTAGCGCCCTCCCCTGCCCTGATGCACGTAGTCCTCGACAATGCTCAGGTTCTCGAAATCGAGCGGCAAAAAGGAAGTCAGGATGTCATCGTGGTTGCCGCGCAGATACACGATCTGCGTATCACGCTTTTCCAGCATCTTGAGGACGATGCGCACGAAATGGGTGTGCGCCTTCGTCCAGTGTCCGCGCCGCCGGAGCTGCCAGCCGTCGATGATGTCTCCGTTGAGGATCAGCTTCTCGCAGCGCACGTGGCGCAGGAAATGGTTAACCTCCTCGATCTTGCAGTCGGGCGTGCCGAGATGCACGTCGGAGAGGATCACGGTGCGTACCCGCAAACGGCGCTTTTCCGGCAAAGTTTCCGGATCGGCGTCGGCGACGAAGTCGATGATTTCATTTTTCATGGCTGGCTGGATGAAAAACCGGGAGCCGGCGCGATGGCCGGCATGCCTGCGCCGGCGGTCTCCGCCGCCGGGCTGCGGACGCGCGAGGCCGGCGGCACGAGCACGCGCAGGCTGCGGGGCCGCACGCTGATTTCGAGCGTGGCATCGGTGGCGCGGGTTTCGCCGTCGGTATGGATGATGTCGGCCGCGGTCCTCCGGATGAGGAAGCGCTCGCCGGCCATCCGGCGGACGTTGCGGGCGCGGTCGATGCTGCCGAGAAACAGCCGCAGCGCCAGCGAGGTCGCTCCGGCCAGTCCGCATGGCTCCACGGCGATCAGGTCGAGCCGGCCGTCGTCCACGCGGGCGTGCGGGGCGATGAAGGCGTTGTTGCCGTACTGGTCCGAATTGGCGACGACGAGCAGCACCACCTCGAGGTCGGTCTGCCGGCCGGTGCCGGCCTCGAGGATCGAGATGCGTTCGCGCCGCATCCGGCGCACGACCGTGAAGGCGGTGCGCACGTAGGCCGGCAGTCCCCGCCGCGTCATGGCGTTGAAATGACGGCTCACCTCGGCGTCGAGCCCGAATCCCATCGCGTTGAAAAACGGCAGGCCGTTGGCCTCGCCCACGTCGAGACTCACCCGCCGCGGTTCGCCGCGCCCGCCGACCCGGCGCACGTCGGCGCCGCCTTCGGCGATCAGTTCCAGGGCGGCCGGCAGCGAACCCGGCACCCCGAGGTGCCGCGCCAGCCCGTTGCCCGACCCGCAGGGCACGATCCCGAGCGTGGCCGGCGTGCCGACGAGCGCCTGGGCGACTTCGTTCAGCGTGCCGTCGCCTCCGACCGAGACCACCAGCTCGCATCCGGCCTCCACCGCCTCGCGGGCGAGGAGCGTGGCGTGGCCCGGCCCTTCGGTGACGGACACCGCGGCATCGAGCGTCGCGCCCTGGCCCGCGGCGAAATCGCGCAGCGTCGACGCCAGCCACGGGCGGCGGCGATTGCGGCCGGAACAAGGATTCAGGATCAGGCATGTTCTCATTGCGGAAATCCTGTGGCCGGAGTCGTTTTCATGAATGATCGAAGGTTCGTTCTTTTCAGGCAGGTTCGCACCCTCGCGCGGCGCCCGCGTTACGAAGCGGTTACATTCACGTAACAAAACGGGGAGCCGGCGGGGAGAGTATGCCGGAGCACCCTTTGCGCATGACGCCCCCGGCCGCTCTCAGGCCGTGCTGCCCATGCTGGCGAGCGTGATGACGCCGTCGTCGCGGATGTGCCATTCCACATGGTTGGCCTTCACATTCCGGACGACGCCGGCCTGGTCGTAGGTCACGGTGACCGAACCGTCATTGACCAGGTTCACGAGCACCGCATGGCCGTCCGCCAGCGGCTTTCGTTCGAAATACGTGATGTGCGCGAGGTCCAGGACGGTGACCCGGGCGATGTCGGCCATTTCCTTCCTGAAGGACTCGACGGTTTTTGTCTTCCGGCTTCGGCGTGTAGTACGATTGCGGTTACGGGTGTTCATCAAAACAGGTTGCGCGGCCCGGGCCGGAGGCGGGAGGCCGGTTGCGGCACGCGCTGCGCGCCGGCCATGCCGGCGACCCGGACGGGGGGAAACAGCACGGGGGAGCCGTGGCGCCGCCCGGCATCCCGCAGCGGCATGCCGGCGGCGGCGTGCAGATCGGATTCGAAGCGCCCGATGACGGTATCCCAGGAATGCTCCTCCATCGTCGCCCGCGCGGCGCGGCCGAGCTGCCGGCGCAGGCGCGCATCGGTTGCCAGCCACACGCCCGCATCGGCCAGGGCCGCGCCGGCGCCATACGGGACGATGATCCCGTTCTTGCCCGTCGAAACGTATTTCCGCGCCGCCGCGTAATCGAAGCCCGCCACGGCCAGCCCGCTCGCCATCGCCTCGATCACCACGTTGCCGAACGTCTCCCCGAGCGTCGCGTGAAGATAGATGTCGGCCGAGGCAAAATGGCGCGCCAGTTCCTCGCGGGACAGGTAGCCGGTGAAGACAAATCCCGGATACCCGCGCTCGAACGCCGCCCGCATCGGTCCGTCGCCGACGATCACGAAGCGGCAGCGCGGGTTGGCCTGCTGCATGGCGAGCCAGGCAGCCGCGAGCCCCTCCTGGTTCCGGCCGGCGACCAGGCGCCCCGCGCAGATCGCCACCGGATCATCCGGACCGGCGCCCCAGGATTTCCGCAACGTTTCACAACGCCGCCCGGGGTCAAACAGCCGCGTGTCCACTCCCCGCGAAAGAATCCCCAGATTGCGAAATCCGAGCCGGGCCAGCTCGGCGCGCACCTCCTCCGTCGAAACAAACGTGCGCACCGTCCGGTTGTGCGTCCTCCGGAGCCACGCCAGCACCAGGCGGCGGGACAACTTCGCCAGCACGCCGAACCGGCGGTGCAGCGCGCAGTGGTGGAAACGGGCATGGAAACTCGACGTGACCGGAATCCCCAGCGCCCGCGCCGCGCCGATCGCCGACGCCCCCAGCGGACCCGGCGTGGCGACGTGGACGACATCCGGGCCCCCGCCATGCCACCAGCGGCGGAACATGGCTCCGGCCGGCCAGCCTATCCGCAGATCGGCGCGCCCCGGCAGCGGCATCCCGGGCATGATCGCCTCCGCGTAGTCCGGGTGGGCCGACGCCGCCGGCAGATCGTCGCGCGCGGGCCGGTAAACCACCACCGAATGGCCGCGCCGGCCGAGTTCGGTGGCGATCCGGTCAAAGGTCACGGCAATGCCGTTGATTTCCGGCGGGAAAGTTTCGGTGACGATGGCGATTCTCATGTTTTTTTCCCGCAATGTCGCGCGCTCCTCCCGTTTGTTCCCGGCCGGAATTGTTACGTTCCTGAAAAAAAGAGTGGGGATCCGCTCCCGGCGAGGAGGCCGTTGGCCCCGTCCGCGAGATCCGGTTCCCGCAGTGCGGCCACGCGCCCGTAGAGCAGGCTGGCCAGCATTTTCCGATCCATGTTCCCCGTCGCCAGGGCCGCCTCTCCGAAGGCCAGCCGGGCCTGTATCCGGGGGATGGTGGCAAGATTCAGCAGATGGGGCGCGAGGTCCATGTCGCCCCACCAGCACACCTCGGCCGCCGCCGAGCGGCCCGCCGGCACCGCGTAGTCGAGCGCCGCCGGGATCACCGGCCCGTGCTGGCGCACCGCCGGTTCCAGCAGCGCCGGCCTGAACGGCAGCACCCGGCTTCCGTCGCCCGATGTGCCCTCCGGGAAGACCACCACGCACACCCCGGTCGCCAGCGTCGCGGTCATTTCGGCGGCCACGCGCGCCACGTCGCCACGCCGCGAGCGGTCCACAAACAGCGTGCCCGCCATCCGCGCGAACAGGCCGAACACCGGCCAACCGCGCACCTCCCGTTTGGCCACAAACACCGCGGGAACGGCCGCCCCCAGCACGAGAATGTCGAGATAGCCGAGGTGGTTGCAGACAATCATGCCGCCCGGGCTGACCCGGCTCCGCTCCGCGGCCATGCCCGCGGCCCCGGACGTCACCGACACGCCCAGCACGCGCAGCAGCCGCCGGCAGGTCGCCTGCATCCAGAAAGCGCGACCGACAGCCGTCCGCCGGTTGGCGAGGCACACGCACCAGGCTGCCGCCGCCCGGCCCAGCACCAGGCCGACGAGGAGCAGCCTCGCCATCCCCCGCAGCCGATCTTTCGGGCTTCGTGTCATCGTCATGATCAGCCCATGAACTTGCGCCACACCCGTTCCGGCATGGCGCGCAGGTCCAGCCACGTGAGGAAATCCACCGTGCCGAACTCCCGGTCGATCGCCGGCTCTCCGCAAATCGTCGCGCCCACCGCGAGGTAGGCCGCCATCAAGCGGGGAATCTTCGCCTCCACCACGGCCGCGCCGGCCGTCGCCCGGCACTCCATGCCCGGTTGCGGCGTCGTCCGCCATGCGGGATCCGCGAGGTGGCGCGAGGCGAGCTGCGCATAGACCGCCAGCCCCTCGTCCGGATCCCGCGAGGTCAGCGAGCTGCATCCGACCAGGTAGCGCCCGCCCTGCATCTGCGCGTAGTGCGCGATGCCGCGCCACAGCAACCCGAGCACGCTCTGGTTGCGATGCTCGCGCGCCACGCAGGCGCGGCCGAGCTCGACGATCTCCTCGCGCACCGATTCGAAGGGCGTGAAGTCGAATTCCTGCTCGCCGTAGTAGCCGAGCTGCAGGCCCGCCTGCACGCCCGTCTGGAGCCGGTACGTGCCCACCACCCGGTCGGTGGCCTTTTCGCGGACGAGCAGGTGATCGCACACCGCATCGAACGCATCGACATCCATGCCCGAGGCGAACGAGGTCACCAGCCCTTCGCCCAGCTCGACGTTAAAAACTTCGTAGCGCAGCCGCTGGGCGGCGCGCACGTCGGAGACGTCCGATGCGAGCCGCACGGCATACCGTTCCGTTTCGGCCAGAGAAGGGTGAGTGACAAGCAAGGTGCTCATAATGCCATCACCGCTGGCCGGAGTCCACCCTGTCGGCAAGCCGTCTTCGCATTCGCTCCACAAACGTTACAAAAGGCCCGTTTTCGTCACCCGATTTTCACACAACGCCTCCGCGCGGGCCACTTCCCGTCACGGTTTTCCGGCCTGCAAGGCGCAGCTCGACCCGGGTTCAACGTTGATAGTCGGGACCGGAGTCCCGGAAACAAGGGGCGTCGCGGAGCGGCGAGACCGGACTACGCCGCACCGTTACTCCAGCGCGAGCACGGCGCGGGCGATTCCGGCCATCGCCCGCCCGAACGGCTCCACCCGGTAACCGACTCCCCGCAAGGTCGCTCCCCGCGAGCGCGTCAGCATGCCGCAGCGGATAAACAGGCCGGTGCCGAGGCGCACCACCGCCTGCGGCAAATCCCCCTCCCCGACCGGCACGCCGCCTCCCGCCCGGCCGTCGCGATGACCGGCCTCCTCCGCGTTTTCCAGGCTCGCGGCCAGCCTCAGCGCCCCGTGCTGGCGCAGCAGATACCGCAGGCAGGCCGCGGCGGAGACCGTCCGGCCCCGCCGCTCCGGCCGGACGGTTCCCCGGGCCGCCGCCGCGTCGATCTCCGCCAGATCGCGCAGCAGCCGCATCACGCTCTCGCCGCGCTCCGTCAACCCGTAGGCAATCCGCCCGGCGCTCCGTCGTCCGGAGGATTCCTCTCCGGCCGCGGGCGTTTCCGGTTTCCGGATACAGGCAAGCCCCGCCTGGCGCAGCGATTCCAGCAGCCGCGCGGCCAGCGTGAGCCCCAGCCGGGGATCGGCCTGCGCCACATCCTCGGCGCAGACGACGGCAGCGCCGCCGGCAAACAGCCTGACCAGCGCCTCGTGACGCCGAAACCGGAGGAGCTGGTCGAGCACCCGCCGCGCGCTGTGCCGCCGCACCGGCTCGCCCGGGAACCGTCGCCCTGCCCGGACCGGCTTTTTCCCGACAGGACGATCCTCCGGCGGGTGCGCGCCGGAAGGAATTTTCGTGTAACCGGTTTTGTCATACATGATCCCAGCAAATGCCGCCGACGGCGGGAAGACAGCGTCAAAAGTGTTACGAAAGTGTGACAACCTGGCCGCCGCCCCCCCCTCCGCCGTCCGGCGCTGTGCCTTTGCGGGGCAATGATCACCCCGGATCACTTGGAGGGAGGATCTGAAAATTCATTTTTGAACAGAAGGAAACGAAGGTAAAAACAAAGAAGACGCTGAACAATAAGTTATTTATCTTAAAAAAGTTAAACAGGAGTGAACGGTAAGCGTCCTTGGTTGTTCTTCGTTCTCTTCGTTACCTTCTGTTCAATTTTCAGAAGCTCCCTGTAGCAGAACCATCGGATTCTTACACAAAGGCCGCCAAGAACGCAAAGAATGGCTGATTCTCTCCTTCGCGCCCTTCGCGATCTTTGTGTAAAATTATATCTTTTGTTTTTTTAACCAGAGCATTTCAAATTAATCTATGGCCACAAAAAACACAAAATTGCCATCTGCCCGACGAGAATCGCCCGTGCGCCTATAGGCGCGATGGAGAGTTTTATGCGCAAAGAGATTTTTTGTGCCTTTTTGTGGCAATCAAATCCGGCTACAATTTTTTTTGAAATGCTCCAAAAATTACACGGAGGGCACAGAAAACGAGTATACCTGACCTCACCGCGAGTCCTCGCCCGGGAATGGGTGAGCACGGGAATGATCGCAAGGGACCCCGATCAGGATTCCTCTTCTATCTCGACAATGACAATTCGTTTCGCCGGTGCATCTGTCCAGTAACTGATGATGTAACCCTCGGTTGATACATGCGAAATGTTCCGGCCATCAGCATCCGGAAGGATATAGTCGGAATTGGAAAACGGATTATCGGCAATCGCATAGGCGATATCGAGCAGCTTCCGGCCTTTCCTTTTGGGGAGAGCGAAGATAAATTCGCCGGCCTCCTCTTCGAAAACCACCCGAAATCGTATCAGCTTAACCACGACGGGACAGCCGCTTCTCGATGGCTTCGGAAGTAATGAACCGGCCGGCCTGAACTGCCCGGATTTTCTTCGCCGTAGCTTTTTTCCATTCCGGAGTACTGTGGCGAAGCCGGATCAGATGCAGATGCAATTCCTTAAGATCACGGGCCTTGAGGCCTGCCATCTGGTTTTTGATTTCAAGGACGGTCATGCCGACATCTTGCGGCGAGTGACTTTTTGCGTCAAGGAAAGGGTTTTCCGCCTGGAGGGCCAGGGGTAATCGGAAGTGATGTCAGGACGTGAAACGTAGTTCGGAGCTTCAGCCCGAACCGTGAATCGTCCGGTACTCGTGAGCCTCCCGGTTCGGGCTGCTCCGGACTACGGGAACCCCGGGTTCTCTCGCCGAAATGCCCCGATCCTGGCGAGCCTACGACGCATCTTCGATATCCACGATCCGCAATTCCCTCGCTCCGTGGTCCAGCCAGTAAGAAAAGACAAAATCCTCAATCAGGAGATGCTCGATGGGACGCCCGGAATCATCCGGCAAAACATAGTCGCTCCGCACGAAAGGCTGGCTGGCCAGTTGCCGTATCAGCTTGAGGATGACGCGTTGCCGCCGTTTGGGCTCCAGCAGGAGAAAATCGGTTGCCCCCCCTCCGCGAATACGGGCACATAGGGCGCCATCCGGCTCATCGCGCGGCGGTCATGCGGCGTTCCACTTCAGCCAGCGTCACCTTGCGTCCGGCGTCCATCTCGCGCATACGGGCAGAAGCCATGCGCTTCCATTCCGGCTTTTCGTGACGCAACCGGATCATGTAGGCGTTCAGTTCCCGCATTTCGCGGGAAGAAAGCCGGCTGACCTCCTGCTTGAGTTCCAAAAGTGTCATGTGGCGGAGTATTGCCCGGCTCCGGATCAGGTCAACCATACGGTTTTTCACGACGGTTTCGACTGGCCTTCAAACCGTTGGACAGAAGCCGGGGAACCCGGTGGGGCCGGGGAATGTCGGGACCCACCGCGAATGAACCCGGAGCGGCTGCGCCGCAATCGAGAGGTAGCCCACGAAACACACGAAAGGACACGAAAAGAAAGACAGAAATCCGATGGTTTGTTTTTCGTGTCCTTTCGTGTGTTTCGTGGGCAAAATTCATGGATTGGAGAGAGGGATTTCAATCAACGAATCATAAAATTTACCCGGTTTGGTATTCGCGCTCATTAGCGTCCATTCGCGGTTAAAAACTGAATTTTCAGGAGTTCCCTTATGTATCTTCTTCGTATCCTTGGCGCCCTTCGCGGTTAAAAAAAACCGTTTGGCCAAAGAGCGTTGGCTTCAGCCCGAACCGGGAGGCCCACGAATACCGGATGATTCCCGGTCCGGGCTGAAGCTCCGGACTACGGGAACCCCGGGTTCCAATCCCGCCGGCAAAAAAAGTCACGAGATCGTGACAATTTTGCCGCCGTCCCGTTTCCGTCGGCCGGCACCTTGCGTCAGGCATGATAACCACCGGCCGCCTGCGCCTTCCTTTCCGTTCGCTTGCTCTCGCAGCACTCCTCCTCGCCACGCTGTCCGCCCTGCGGGCCGACAGCGTGTTTGTCGCCTTCCGCTCGGGAGACGACGGCGGACTCGCCCGCGTCGCGCTCGGCGCCGACGGCGCGCCCGCCGCCGATGCCGCCACCGTCCTCTTCCGCGCCCCGTCCTTCCGCGACGCCGCCAAGCTCCGTATCTCCGGCGACGGTCGCCGCGCCGTCCTCAACGCGGAGACGGAAAGCAGCGGCGAACCCAATCTCGCCCTCCTCGACCTGCAAGCCCCCGCCGGCACGCCGCCCCGCCTGCTCACGCTCGATTTCCTCCCCGAAGAACACCGCATCTGGCACGACCGCGCCTTCGTCGGCGGCAAGGACGGGCACCTCGTGGCCCTCGACCTCGGCTCCGGCCGCATCACCCACCGGTGGAATTCCCGCAAACAGCTCACCCCGCCCGGCCACAAGCCCGAGGACATCCAGATTCTGGATACGGAAGGGCTCCTGCTCGTCAGCCACCAGAAAGACGGCAAGAAAGGCCGCCAGGGCAGCCGCATCGTCATCCTCAAGGCGGCCGACCTCTCGCTCGTTGCCGACCTCCCCCTCCCCCGCAACCACCCCGAGCTGCACCTCTCCGACAAGGAGGCCGGCCCCTCGCCCGAAGTCATCCGCGTGGACCGCGCCTCGAACACCCTGCTGGTCACGCTCGACCTCTACGGCGCGCTCGCCTTCGCCGATCTCGACGCCGCGCTCGCCGGCAAATGGCAAAACTCCGTTTACCTGCCCACCGGCCCCGACGCCGGCGAGTGGGGCACGGCGTTCCCCGACCGCGTGATCCTCGCGCCGCACGAAGGCCGCACCCTCGCCTTCGTCAGCAACGCCTCGCAGGATGGCGGCATCGCAGTCTTCGACATCGCGGCCCGCCGCCGCGTGGCGTTTTTCCCGGTCGAGGCCGGCTGCGATTATCCGGTGCTCGTCGATGGTGGCCGCACCGTGGCCACCGTCGTCTCCGGCAAACGCAAGCGCCGCCTTGCCGACGGCCTGGAAAACATCACCACGCCCGGCACCGACCTGATCCTCATCGACGTGGCCCGCGCCGCTGCCGGCGACACCGCCGCCCTCGCCCGCGTGCCCCTGCCCGGCAAGGTTGCCCGCATCGCCAGCCTGCCCGGCCACCCGACGCTCGTTGCCGTCGGCCTCACCGAACCCGACACCGTGGCGATCTACGATACCGCCGCCCGCCAGGCGCTCGGCACGGTCCCGCTCCCCGGAAAACCCGTGAACCTCGACACCACCCGCTAATCGCCTGAAAGCCAATGACTCATCGCGGCAAGCCGACCGTCCCCGACACCTTGTCAAGCCTTTTGAGGCCCGAATTTCCCGGTTTCTCAAAAACAACTCAACTCACCAATCTCGAACTACTAATAACAGAAAAAGACCTTCCGCGAAACAGATTTAACCTTCCTGTAACAATCTTCCCGTTCCGGAATTTCGTCCCCCGGCTTCGCTGGTTTCACAGGCGCCCTCTGCCTGCTCAGACATGACAAAACACGACATCACCACTTCCACTCACACGAAACCGGCCCGTCGCCGCACTGCCGCCTTCACGCTCATCGAGCTGCTCACCGTCATCGCCATCATCGGCATCCTTGCCGCCATTCTGCTGGCTACCCTCGGGAGGGTCCGCTCGCTAGCCTACCAAGCCGTCTGCACCAGCAATCTCCGCCAGTGGGGCCTCGCACTACAGATGTATGCCAATGAAAACCGCAACAAGATCCCCTATGAAGGCTCCGACGACAGCGTCCTGTGGGCGGAGGTCAACAAGCCTAATGATGCCAACTCCTGGTTCAATGTCTTGCCTCCCTACGTGGCCACACCCGCGCTCGCGGAGCTGCCCCTGGGCTTGGGCGGCCTCAGCAATATGGCAAAGGCAAACTACTTCCGTGACAAGAAGATGATCTATCACGATCCGGCAGACAAGCGCAAGGCCCTGACGATGACTCCCGGCACCTATATAAACCCTTCCTATATGATGAATTCCCAGCTTTACGAGAGTCATGCACCCGGCCAGGCGAAAAATTATCCGGCGTCCGGCCAGCGTCAGCTCGTCTTCGAGGATCTGCGCGACCGTGCCCCCCTTTCCCGCATTCCCTTCATGACTGAAGCCGGCTGGAGGGATGGTGACGGCGGCCGTTCGCGCGTTCGTGGCCATGGTGATGGCAGCACCACCAATGTCGATGCTGGCCGCCACAACGGGGGTGCCAACGTGGTGTTTCTCGATAGCAGCGTACGCAAGTTCAAGGTCGATCAGATCAATGATACCAAGAAACACGAATTTCTCATCTGGAACCCCTGGACTGATGTGCAGGGAGTTAAATAATGACATCAGACAACCCGCATTCCTCGCCCGCCCCTGATCCAATCCGCTTTTTTCAAGGAGGTGCGATACCGCACAACACCCGTAAATCGTCTTCCCTATCCTTATGAAATCCATCACTCATACTTCAGTTCACTGGGGGAGTTGCCTGGTTGCGGGCACACTCCTCATCCAGTCCCTTGCGGCCTACGATCTCCCTCCGGATCATCCCAATTATGCGCCGGGGGTGCCTTGGAATTTTGTGGCGGCGCCCCTTCGTGAAAACACATTTTTTTACAATGACTATAATCGCTACTCTTATAAATATACCAATGGACAACTATTCACCACAGTCTATCATGGCGGGTTGAATCCGGCGCCAGCCGAGCGGGACAATTTCAGCGGAGAACCCCTTATCGGCAAGGAGCGCTTTCCCGGGCTCCTCTCCTACCCGGTCGATAACCCCAGATTTCCTGTTACGAACGTCTTGAAGTATACCAGAGCAAGCGTAATCCCGCCGGAAAATGAGTACGATCCCCCTGTCGAAATCACTGTACCGGGAGAGGGTTTTCCGGATGGTCTCAACGACATTCCGCATAGATTGTCGACACTTCAGGGCAATAGCGTGCTCTGGTTCGCCGCGCAGCTTAATAAAGACGGGTGGATTGCATTTCCTGTTTCGACGGCAGGTTACAGCGACATCCTGCTGACGTTTGATTTCCGCGTGGTCAACATGACCTCGTCCGCCAATTATGTATTCGAATTCAGCCCCGATAACGGGGAAACATGGACGTATCAGATTTTCTCCTACGGAGACCTCAACGTCATTGCCTGGGATCAACTGGCGTTCGATCTGAAAGACCATCCGGAATTTAACGACAAGCCGGATTTCATTTTTCGCGTACGCTCCATTCCCAATTTGAATGGCGACTATGAGCGCTTTGATCTCTCTCCCTCAACAGTCGGGACAACTCTCCAGTTCGACCGCGTCGCCCTGAGCGGCACGCCCCTGCCGCCCGCGGAATCCACCCCGCAGGAAAGCTGGCGCGAGACCCATTTCGGCACCACCGCCAACGAAGGCGACGCCGCCGACACCGCCGACCCGGAAGGTGATGGCCTGCCCAACCTGCTCGAATACGCCCTCGGCCTCGATCCGCTGCAAAGCGACAGCGCCGGCGCCGTCTCCATCGGCAAAACCGGAGACGGCCAGCGTCTCGCCCTGACCTTCACCCGCATCGCCGACCCCGCCCTCACCTACACGGTAGAAGCGACCGACGACCTGGTCTCCGGCGAATGGACGCCCGTCTTCACCAGCACGGATACGGAAAACACCGCCGGTTCCTACACCGCCGAGGATGCCGACCTCATTTCCGCCCACGCGCGCAGGTTCCTGCGACTGGTGGTGAGCACGGAAGAGGGCGATGTTCGATCAACACCTCGCGGGTATGTTAAATACGATCTCTTGTCTGAATCCGACACTTTCGTGGCGTTGCCGGTGGAGCGGTCTCTTGTCTTTCAGGGAAAAATCTCCTCGGTTCTCGGGAATACCATTATCCTGGACGGAGACCCGGATTTTATTCCTGCTTCGCTGCGATATTCCGAAGGCGTACAGGAAAACACATATTATCTCCAAATTCTTTCCGGAACAGCCGCAGGCTATTATTCAACCGTGATAGATAACGGTGCCGATGATATCACAGCAGAATTCAGCCCCGATATCATTTCCAGAATCCAGCCCGGAGATGCCATCGCCATCAGACCATACTGGACATTGGGAACACTCCTTCCTTCTGCGGATGCCGGTCAGAGTTTTATCGCCTCGACCAACAACCTGTCTAGTGGACGAAGGACGGAAATCCTATTCCCCGACCTGCTGTCGCAAGGCATAAACAAGAGCGTGGAATCCACCTATTTTTTCAACTCCTACTGGCGCAAGGTAGGTGATATTTCTCCTGATCGTGGCGATGCGGCAATTCCTCCTGACGGCTACATTATTATCAGCGGAACCAACTACGCCCAGGATACCTCCCTTCTTGTACTCGGTGAAGTTCCCACCGGTCCTCGGGTAATCCCTCTGGTAACGGTGTCCGGCCAACAGAACGATAATCTGGCTGGCCTGAACGTACCGGTTGATCTCACCTTGGATCAATTGAACCTCGTTGGCTCTGATCGTCCCTTTACAGTCAGTACCAACAACCTCCAGTCCGGACGCGGTGATGAACTGACTGTATTTGATAACAGCCAGCGGGCGAAAAACAAATCTGGAAGCGATACTTATTTCTATAATGGTTACTGGCGCAAGGTCGGCTCGGTGACGGAAGACCAGGGAAGCCTCAAGCTTCCGGCCGGCAGCGCCATAGTCATTCGTAAAAAGGCCGGGGTCGCAACAGCCATAGATGACTGGCTCCTCGATACCACTCCTCTGTGGCAACAGCACGAATAACATAGCAAATGCATAACAATCAAAGAATATGAAACTGGGAAAAACAATCCGCCATTTGGGCATCTTTATCCTTGCAGGCGCCATTGCGCAGGCAACCGTGACAATCAATTTTGAGGGAGGACTGCTATTCGGTCGGGATACCGACTCTCCGCTAGCAGATGGCTCTCTAGTCTATGCGGTGGCCCTTCCATCGGGAACAACATTTGGTGGTCCAACCGACACCAGTTTTGTCGGCGAAGGAGAAATATTCCTTGGCAAGGGAACGACCGACTCTGCCGTAGCAGGCGATGGTTCGTTCTCTATAGCATTGCCCGGGATTCCGTTGATCGGAGGACTCGAGGAGGGCATGGATGTATGGCTTGTCTGGTTCCCCGATCTGCGACAGGACAGCATTTCCCCTTCCGCAGGGTTGGTCTATGGCGCTTATCACGGGAACGATTGGATTATTCCGGCCGATGGAGCCCGCGTGAATTTGAGCGTCGAGACTGGCAGCATCGGCGGCCCTGTTCCAGATGATGCGCTTGTCGCCAATCGCCAAATATCCGCTGTCCCCGAACCCGCCACCTATGCAGCGATCTTCGGCGGCCTGACCCTCGCCGGTGTGCTTGTCGCCCGTCGTCGCCGGGCGACGGTCGTTTGATTTGGCTAGGTCATTGATCAGAATAACCAGACAAAACCCCGCTCCGGTTGATTCCGGGGCGGGTTTTTTTGCGTCGCCAGGTTCCCTGAATGTTTGGATTTTACACAAAGATCGCGAAGGGCGCGAAAAACTTAAAGGGAACTCCTGAAATTAACCACCGAGACACAAAGACACAGAGAAAACCGGGAGAGGAGATTTTGAGTATATTTTTATCTATTAATTTAAAAACGAGTTATTTTTTTCTGTTCTGTGAAACTTTGTGTCTTTGTGCCTCGGTGGTGAAAATCTGTTCTTTCAGGAGTCCCTTAAAGGGCCGCGAAAGGGCGCAGATATCCCCATGCAAAGGATACGTGGCGTGGCGCTTATAAGCGCCATGGAGGGTTTCCCTGCAAACAGATCTTTTGCGGCCAAAACGGTTTGAGAAAATGGATTCCCGGGTCCTTCGCGTGCTTTGCGCGCTTTGGGTAAAAATCAGAAAGTTTTGTTAGTTGCTTTTGGGAAGGGTGGTATTCCAAAGGGCCGATACCGGCAGCGCCCACAGGTTTTGGCCGTATTGCAGCACCTCATGACCCGTATAGAGCAGGAAGCCGCGATGAAAACGGTTTCCCGCAGCATCGGCAAGGGTGCGAAGCCCGTTAAAATCCGACGGATGGATGTCCATCGACGCCTTGACGTCCACACCGGTTACGCGCTTGTCCGCCGCTTCCAGCACAACATCGACTTCATCGCCACCATGCGTGCGGAAATGGAGCAGGCCGCATTTCATCGCCGCCCATCCGCATTGTTTTGTTAATTCCATCACGACGAAATTCTCAAGAACACTGCCCAGCAAACTGCGTTCGCGCTCAAGGGCCTGCCGGTTCAGTCCGCGCGAATAGCATAAAAGCCCTGTGTCGTTGATGAACACCTTGGGGCTTTTGGTAAAACGCTTTTCGGCGTTTCGCGCCCATGCGGGTACCTCGACAATGAGGAATACCATTTCAAGAAGCGTCATGTAACGCTTGAGCGTCACGGCATTCAGCCTTGTGACGCGGGCGATATCGGCAACGTTGATAAGGTTGCCTGCACGCGAGGCGATAATCTCAAGCAAGTTTGGCAGTTCAGTCAGTCCCTCGATGCGCGAAATATCCTGGATATCCCGCTGGAGAATGGTTGCAAGATAGGCGTTGAACCATTCAGGGCCACGCCCCGCCCTCATTTGGGGCAGCGCTTCCGGATAGCCGCCCTGAACGATTGCTTCCAGATATTCACCCTGGGAAAACGGCGGCGGTGATTGAGGCGGCACATCCGAAAAGGCGAAATCAATGAATTGTTCCTTGGTCCCTCGTATTTCCCCTTGGGACAGAGGCCAAAGCGTATGGATTTCCATGCGACCCGCCAGAGACTCAGACAGCTTTGGCAAGGTCAGAATATTGGCGGAACCCGTCAGCAGAAAGCGCCGGGTTTGCCGCGCTTCATCGATCAGCTTTTTGATCGGCAACAGGAGTTCAGGTGTCCGCTGTATCTCGTCAATGGCGGCGCGTTCCTGAAGCTGCGTCAGAAACGTGACAGGATCGCTTTTGGCAAGGCGCAGAAGGTTCAGATCATCCAGGTTGGCGTAACCGAACCCTTCCTTTTCAACAAACGCCGTTTTGATAAACGTGCTTTTTCCCGTTTGCCGCGCCCCGTTGACAAGGGTTGCGGCACTAAACCGGATGCTTTCGGCAACTTTATCGATGAGGTTCCTTTGAAACATGACGGAATTTATAACATATGGTGTTAGAATTTCCAACGTTAAAATTTAAGTTATTGATTCATAATCCGATAATATTTAATTCATTGCCTGAATTTGGCCCAAAACAAGGACTAAATGAAGCCATGCGTCCATGCACCTGCGTTCCTTTGGTTTTGGGGTTTGTCGTGCGGAAGCAATTTATCAGAAACCAGGCCAGACAAGGGATGACGGTATCCTGCTGAAGGCGGGCGAAGCGGAGGGAGGGCCGGGATGGAAGGGATGAGGGTATGGTTTGAGCCCCCCTGCCTTCTATCCGGCATATTTCATACCAGCGTCCCGAATATTTTTGATTTTACACCAAGGCCTCAAAAGACGCGAAGAAGGTAACTGGCAATCCCTTGCGTTCTTTGCGGCCTTGGTGTAAAAATCTGAAGGCTTTGGGGCTTTGGTATCATACGGGGACTTCTGAAAATTGAACAGAAGGTAACAAAGGCAACGAAGGTAAAACAAGGAAGACCCTGAACAAGAAGTTATTTATATTTCAATAAAGGGAGGTTCTAAAAATTGATTTAGGACACAGAAAGCACAGAGCGCGGACACCGTGGACACTTTCCCCGCTGCGGGAAAAGGAGAGGCCTGTCCGGCTGAATGTGGCGTTTCTCAGTAAATTCCGGATTTTTAATTAATTGAAAAAACAGTAAGGGATGGTTGAGTGTTGCGGAGTCGTCTTGACCTCCGTAGCCTCTGTGTCGGCGCTCCGTGTCCTCTGTGACCTGTTTTCGCCCGGTTCTCGGGGATTTTCAGACGTTCCCTGAAGTTAAAAAAGAAGGTACGGCAAGCGTCCCTGGTTGTTCTTTGTTCTCTTCGTTACCTTCTGTTCAAAAATTATTTCTGTAAAATTCAGGGTTTACGGAATTTATAACACATGATGTTAGAATTTCCAATACTAAAACTTAAGTCATTGATCTGGAAGCTAATAATATTTAATTTAAAACGAGTTATTTTGTTTTTTCTGTTCTGTGAAACTTTGTGTCTTTGTGCCTCGGTGGTGAAAATCTGTTTTTTTCAGGAGTCCCCTAAAGGGCCGCGAAAGGGCGCAAATATCCCCATGCAAAGGATGCGTGGCGTGGCGCTTATAAGCGCCGTGGAGGGTTTCCCTGCCGACAGACCCTTTGCGTCTTTTTGCGGCCAAAAAACGGTTTGAGAAAATGGATGTCTCCGGGGTTCATTCCGGAGCGGAGGACGGCAAGACGTGATCGTGCACGGTTCTTGGACATTAAGCTCCCCCCTCCTCTCTCCGATTACGGATATTTACACAAAGCACGCAAAGGGCGCGAAGATGCAGCGGGAAGAGGTTTTCCGGTTACAGGGTACTTCGCAAAGCTATCCTGAGAAATCGTGTACAAAACGCATGATTTCCCTCGGTGCGGATGCATTCCGGATTCAAACCGGGATGGCCATAAAAAACACAAAATTGACGTCTGTCCGGCGAGAATCTCCCGCGCGCTTATAAGCGCGATGAAGGATTTCATGCGCGGAGTGTCTTTTCGTGTTTTTCGTGGCCATACTTTCTGTCCCTTCGGTTGCGGCACAGCCGCCCCAGGTTCTTTGCGCGCTTTGTGTAAAAATCAGAAGCTTCCGGGATGCCGGCATAATAAAAGCCGGGCATTAACGCCATCCTATAGCGGCCTGTGTGAAAACCAGGTTACGGAAACAAATTCATTACCGTATCCACATTTTATTACAAATAAAAATTTCCGGCGAATTTTATTCGCGATCGAACGCCTTTAAAATATCGACTCTTATCATTCTCCCGCAATCTGTTGCCTGATTCGTATCACAATATACATGACAGACAAATCCGCACCGGCGGCGTATTGTCAAGTCCCCCGGGGCCCGAAAAGCGCCGATTTTAAAAAACGCTATAATCACCCCGAAGAGATAAACTTGGGCAGTTATTCACCGGGGCCGGCGATAAAGTTCACCTGACTGTAACCATTCTCCCGTTTCGCCCGGAAAGCCTTTCTCACAAGGTGGGCGTGTCGGAGCGAGGCAGGCGCCTACCCCGTTCCGGCACTGTCACAGGAAAAAAACAACCATAAAAGCAGTAGAATTATCATGAATACCATCATGTCCCGGAGCCTTGCGCTCCTCGCCGCTTCGGCGGCTCTCTGCGGAAGTGTGGCCCAAGCCGCACGTCCTTTGCCCGTACACGAAAAGTTCACCGGATTCACCGCTGCCGATGCAAACAGCCTTCCGTCGGGCTTCTTGGCCGAAGCGGCAGAAGGCGTGCCCCTCGTCTGGAACGGCCAAGACAATGGCAGTTCCGCTGTCGCCGGTTTCTATTCCTACGGTGCAACCTCGAGCTCCGAGCGCGCCTTCGGTTTTCTGGAGGACGGCAGCTTCGGCGACACCCGCCTGCATGTCGAGATCCAGAACACCGGCGAAACCACCATCACCCAGTTGCGGGTGCGGTACAACGTCGAGCTCTGGCGCGACGGTGCCCGCCTCAACCGGATCCGGCTCAAGTACAATCCGGATGTGGAAGATGATCCCGGTATCATTCCCGGCGGCTATTCCGACCTGCCGGACCTCGCGGACACGCCGGTGCCGGTCAATGCGGGAGGGAATGTTCCGGTCGATGGCAACACCGTCCGCACTCCGGTCGATGTCACCATCGTTCTCACCCAGCCTCTTGCCCCCGGTGAGCGCGCCTGGATTCGCTGGCAGTACTCCAGCAGTGGTGACAGCGGCACCCGGGACGGCGTTGGCATTGATGATATCTGCATCGAGGATGCCACGCCTCAAGGCACCAATGTGACCTGGGTGGGTGGCCCGGGTAACTGGACGGCCACCGGTGGCACTTCATGGAGCGGCGGTCCCTGGGATAACAACGGCGACCTCAACGCCGTGTTCAATACAGGCAGTGGTGCCGTCACCCTCCTGAATCCCATTACCGCGGTGAATCTCGAGTTCGCCACCGCTGGCTATGTTATCAATGGCGCGCAACCGCTGACGCTCAGGGGTCTCATCGAGCTGGATGGTGGCAATGCTACCATCGCCGCTCCGATCACCGGCACCGTCGGTCTCGTCAAGACAGGACCGGATGCCCTGTTCCTGCAAACGGCCACCAGCACCTTTTCGGGCACGCTTGCCGTGGTCGAAGGTTCCCTGATCCTCGATGGCGCCACCGTGCCGAGCACCAACCTCCTTTACCTCGGGGAAGACGCGTTCTTCTCTTCCAGCGGTGACGATCTCACCGTGGCCGGAGTGCAAGGCGCAGCCTCGGCCGAGGTGGATATCGATGGTGCTGTACTCACGCTCGATCTGACGAGCGTGGCCAGCTACAAGGGAGAGATCTCGGGTGCGGGCGACGTGATCAAGACCGGCTCCGGCCGCCAGCGCTTCCGCAACCAGTTCAAAACCTATACAGGTGCCACCACGGTCAACGGGGGCAGGCTGGAAGTCACCGAGAACGGCGTCCTCACCGGAACCAGCGCGATCACCATCTCCAACGCTTCGGGGACAGATAGCGAACTGCTGCTGCAGACGGATGTACCATCCTTCATCTTCACGTTCGGCCCCTCCTCCCCGGTGACCACGATCACCCTCCAGAACGACGGGCGTCTGGCCGGCGATAACGATGCGATCCTCACCTTGGCCAATCCGGTCGTGATCGACAGCACCGGCGGGCGTATCTATTCGCGTTCGAGCGGCACGCTGACCCTGCTCGGCGCCCTGACCGGCACCGGCGAACTGCGCAAGCAGGGCGCGGGCACGCTTGTCCTCAGCGGCAATGCCTCCGGCTATACCGGCCAGTTCCGCTCTGTCAACGGCCTGACAGTGATCCCGACGGGTCAAACTATCGGCGCGAGCCTGGTGCGTGTCGATGAAGACGGTGGTGTCGGCGGCGACGGCACCATCGCCGGAAACCTCGAATTCAGGGACGGCTCGTTCGCCATCTTCGGGACCGGCGAAACGCTGACCGTCAACGGAACCGTCACCCTCCGCGCCAACAGCACGGTGGTGTTTTCCGGTCCGGCAGGCACGGTGATCCAGTCGGCCAACCCGATCCAGGTTCAGAGTGGCGTCACGCTCATCGGAGCCACTGTGAGCGGCAACACCATCGTGATTCCCTGATCGTCAGTCCGCCCTGTCGGCCTGAATAACCCGTCCCGCCGCCCTCCTTGCGGGCGGCGGGATTTGAGAACTCTCCACGGCCGGCCGGATACTCCGCCGGCCGTGTTTTTCTCCTTTTTCCCGTCCCAAGCGGCCCGCTTTTTCACCTGATCGTAACATTCTTTTTCCCGCGATCCGTCTCCGATTCCGGCTCTTTTCCTCATGCGACGCTCGCGTCGCACTTTTCAGAACCAAATCAGAAACATACATCATATATATCACCTGAATCATTATGAAGACTTTCAAAAAAGTACTCATCCGCAGTCTCCTGTTCGGAGCCTGCCTGGCGGCGACCACGCTCGTCCACGCCCAGATCGATTACACCGGCTCCATCGATCCCCATCTTCTGGTGACGGACTGGAGTCGGGCCTCCGTCGGCACAGAGATCAGCGGCACATTCGGAGAAGATTATACAACCAGGAACTGGCAAATCCAAGATGTGACCACGCTTGCAGATGCCCTGACCAACGATCGTTATTTCGGCTTTACGCTGCAAACCGAGGCCGGTTACTCACTCGACCTCTCCACTGCCACGGTCAATTTTGAGATTGCCTCATTTGGCAGGTCAACAGGAAACGTGATAGTACAGGGACATGCTCCCGCAAATTTTGCCATTTTTGCATATGTGGGCGACAACACGATCAATCTGACCCCGGATATCGACGGCTCGCCCAGGTTTGCCTTTACCTGGAATGGTATCACCAATGGTCTGGAAACCATTGTCGGCTCGATACTCCTGAGCGATGTGCTGGGCGACGCCCAACTGGCAACGCTTTCCTCGATCACGGATCCGGTCGAATTCCGCATTTATGCTTGGAATACCGGAGGTCAGAATAGCAGCGGACCATTCACCTTGAGTGACTTCAGCCTGGCTGGCGGCACGGTCAGCGCCGTGCCCGAGCCAGCCACCTATGCCGCGCTGCTCGCCCTCGCGGTCCTCGCCGGCACCGCCCTTCATCGCGGCCGTCGCACCGCGCAGAAATAACCGACACCGCGATATTGTTTTCGGGGCATTGCCCCGGATCGACACCATAACAACAAGCCCTGATCCGCATGGCTCCGTCCTCCGGCCCGACGTCTCTGGAGGACGGAGCTTTTTTGTTTCCCCCTCCCCTCAAAAAAAAGTTCAGAAAGTTGATATCAGGAAAAAGCCGGGCATTAACGCCACCCTGTAGCGGTCCGTGTAAAAACCAGGTTACGGAAATACATTCCGTCCTGTATTCATATTTTATTACGCCTGAAATTTTCCGGCGACTTCCAAATGCCGACCCTTGTCGCTTACATTCAACCCATTGCCGGCTTCATATTCACTTATATATGACAAAAAAACCGCTCCGATGGCGTATTATAAAGCCCTCCAAGGCCTGAAAAGGCCGGTTTCCGAAAACACTATAATCACCTTGGAGAGATAAACCTGGGCAGTTATTCACCGGGGCCGACGATAAAGTTTACCTGACTGTAACCATTCTCCCGTTTCGCCCGGAAAGCCCTTCTTTCAAGGTAGGCGTGTCGGAGCGAGGCGGATGCCTGTCCCGTTCCGGCATGTCCCGGATCAAACAACAACCATAAAAGCAGCAGAATTATCATGAATACCATCATGAACCGGAGCCTCGCGCTCCTCGCCGCCTCGGCGGCTCTCTGCGGGAGTGTGGCCCCAGCCGCACGTCCCTTGCCGGTAACCGAAAACTTCACAATCGATGTGACCTGGGTGGGTAACGATGGCGACTGGACAGCCACCGGTGGCACTTCATGGAGCGGCGGTCCCTGGGATAACAACGGCGACCTCAGCGCCGTATTCGTTAATTCCCCGGCCGGAATCGTCACCCTCCAGGACGACATCACGGCGGTTGACCTCACGTTCAAACTCGATGGTTACGTCATCGATGCCGCCGGTGCGAATGAGCTGACCCTCAAGGGGGTTGTGAACGTGGATGACGGAACCGGTGCAAACATCATTGGCATCATCTCCGCTCCGATCACCGGTTCCGCCGGTCTCGTCAAGACAGGGCCGGATACCCTGGTCCTGCAAGATGCCACCAGCACCTTCACAGGCACTCTCTCCGTGGCCGAAGGTGCTCTGGTCCTCGTTGACGCCACCGTGCCGAGCACCAACGCCCTCTTTGTCGGGGAAGACGCGTTCTTTTCTTCCAGCAGTGATGATCTCACCATTGCCGGAGTGCAAGGCGCGGCCACGGCCGAGGTGAATATCGAGGGTGCTGTACTCACACTCAATCTCACGAACGTGACCAGCTACCAAGGGGATATCTCGGGCAATGGCAGCGTGGTCAAGACCGGCTCCGGCCGCCAGCGCTTCCTCAACCAGGAGAAAAGCTATACAGGTACCACCACGGTCAACGGGGGCAGGCTGGAAATCACCGAAAACAGCATCCTCACCGGAACCAGCGCGATCACCATCTCCAATGCTTCGGGAACAGATAGCGAACTGCTGCTGATCACGGATGTACCCTCCTTCAGCTTCATGTTCGGCCCCTCCTCCCCGGTGACCACGATCACCCTCAGCGATGACGGCCGTCTGGCCGCCGATAACGATGCGATCCTCAGCCTGACGAATCCGGTTGTGATCGCCAGCACCGGCGGGCGTATCTATTCTCGCGCTACAGGCATCCTGACGCTGGCGGGAACCCTGACCGGCTCCGGCAACCTGCGCAAGCAGGGAGCGGGCACGCTCGTCCTCGCGGGCGATGCCTCCGGCTATACCGGCCTGTTCCGTGCCGTTATCGGCCTGACGGTAATCCCGAACGGCACCACCCTCGGCAATGGCAGCAGCGGGGTCAGAGTTGAAGAAGAAGGCTCCCTCGGTGGTGACGGCGTCATCGCCGGAAACCTCGAATTCAGGGACGGCTCGTCCGCCATCTTCGGGGCTGGCGAAACGCTGACCGTCAACGGAACCGTCACCCTCCGCGCCAACAGCACGGTGGTGTTTTCCGGTCCGGTCGGCACGGTGATCCAGTCGGCCAACCCGATCCAGGTTCAGAGTGGCGTCACGCTCATCGGAGCCACTGTGAGCGGCAACACCATCGTGATTCCCTGATCGTCAGTCCGCCCTGTCGGCCTGAATAACCCGTCCCGCCGCTCCTTGCGAGCGGTGGGATTCGAGCATCCTCCACGGCCGCCAGATACTCCGCCGGCCGTGTTTTTTCTCTCCCGTTTTCCCGTGGCGCTCGCCTGCGCGGCCTTGCTGCGGGCCGGCGACGAAAAAAATACGTCCCCTTCCGTCCCGACCTTCCCGCAAGGTTCCCGCCACATCCCCGCCAGCCCCGCCGACGCCCACGCGCCGACGGGGGTTTTTTCTGCCTTGGTCCCGCCTGCCAGCCCTGTTTCGACCCGCCTTGTCAAGCCCCCTGGCCTCCGGATTTTCCCTGTCTTCAGGCAGAATCACAACTCCCTGTAAACCATCATCTAACGATAAAAAAGCGGTCTGACCGGAGCAGATTTAACCTGACTGTAACACTCTTTCCGTCCCGGAATTTCACCTTCCGGTTTCGTTGGCCGCACGGGTGCCCCGCTGCCCGCGCCAACATGACGAAACACGACACCTTCACACACACGACAAAACCGGCCCGCCGCCCGCCCGGCGCGGGCTTCACGCTCATCGAGCTGCTTACCGTCATTGCCATCATCGGCATTCTTGCCGCCATCATCATCCCGACTCTCGCCAAGGTCCGCGAGTCCGCCCGCAAGGCCCAGTCCACCTCCAACCTCCGCCAGTGGGGCACCGCCCTGCACCTCTACCTGGCCGATAGTCGTAACCTCCTCCCCCTGCGCGGCCCCGAGGACCGGCCGACCTGGGCCCAGGTCGCCGGCACGGGCGTGGAGGCGGTCAACGCCTGGTACAACGTCCTGCCGCCCTACGTCAGCGAAAAGCCGTTGGCCGAGCTCGACACCAACCAGCGCAGCCGCCTCTACAGCGAGTCCTCCATCCACCGCGATCCGATGGCCGCCTTCACCGACGCCCGAAAGACGGGCAACCCCTGCTTCTCCTACTCGCTCAATTCCCAGCTCAACAAATCGCGCACCACCTCGCTGGATCTCAACGCCGACCAGCTCACGTTCAACCGCTACACCGAGCCGACGCGGACCATATTCATGTTCGAAACCCGTTCCAACCCCAAGGACGGCACGCCGTCAGATACCGCTGACAGCCAGAGCGGCCGCGCCTACGGGCGCGCCAAACACATCAGCTATCGCTACGGCGGCAAATGCAGCTTCGTCTTTCTCGACGGCAGCGTGCGCACCTGGAAAAGCCGCGAGATCGATCTGGGCAGCGACGCGAAGGAAAACGACACCCTCTACTTCGCCGGGCTCGAATGAAGCGTCCCGCCTCCTTTTTCACCCGCGCCGTGCGTCGGCTCCCGTCATCGCCCGCTCGTCTCCTCGCCGGCGCCGCCGCGCTCCTGCTCGCCGCGCCCCTCGCGAGCCCGGCCGGTCCGGCCGGCCCGGGCGACGACATCCCGCACTATCGCGTCGCTCCGGCCAACATCCCCGCGGTGTCGCTGCCTCACGCCCGGATCGCCAGCCCGGCGGTGACGGAATCCTCCGCCCTGCTGCCCAGCCGCAAGCGCCCCGGCGTGTTCTGGACGCTCAACGACTCGGGCAACCCGCTCCACCTCCACGCCCTCCACGCCGACGGCTCCACCGTCGGGCCGGAGAAAGGTTTCCTCGTCCCCGGCGCCAGCAACACCGATTGGGAGGCTCTCGCCTGCACGCCCGACGGGCTCCTCGTCATCGGCGACATCGGCAACAACAAAAACCGCCGCCGCGACCTCTGCCTCTGGCTCTGGCCCGAACCCGATCCGGAAGCTCCCGCGCAGCCGCTGCCGGCCGCCCGCCGGCTCGCGTTTCGCTATGCCGACCAGACAGACTTCCCGCCGCCCGCCCGCCACTACGATGCCGAGGCGCTCTTTTTTGCCGACGGCGCCCTCCACCTGCTCACCAAGCACCGCAAACCGGGCGTCGACACCTGGACCACGCTCTACCGCTTCGATCACCTCGACCCGGACCAGCCTGCCCAGGTCCTGCGTCCGCTGGCCCGTTTTTATTCCGGCGACCGGGTGACCGACGCCGCCATCACCGCCGACGAGCTCCGGCTCGCCGTTCTCACCCGCTCCGGCGTCTGGCTCTTCACCCGCGGCCAGCGTGGCGACGATTTTTTCTCCACCGCCGCGATCGCCTGGGCTCCGCTCCTCGCCGGCCAGTGCGAGGGCATCGCCTTCCTCGACGCCGCCACGCTGCTCGTCTCCAACGAGGGCAGCCAGCTCTTCCGCGTGCCGCTGGCGAGCCTCCACCCGGCGGGCCGCGCCACCCTCGAAACCTCCGGAAACTCCGTCCCGTGAAACCCGGCACCCTTGTCACAGATCCGCCACAAAAACGTCTCCGCAACGTCACCCTCGCGCCTTGCCCGCTCCGGCAGGCCGCCCATTTTCCCGTCAGTATCCATAATAAAACTACCACAAACGCATGAAAGCATCCGTACTCATCCGCGCACTCGCCTGCGCTCCGCTCGGCGCCGTGGCCGTCCACGCGCAGACCTTCAACTACACCGGTGGCGCCTACACGCAGAACTTCGATTCCCTGCCGGCAAACGATACGTATTCCAACCAGATTTCCGGAAGAGGGCCGCACTCCCTCGACACCGGCTTTGGCACCACCGGCCTGACCGGCTGGTATGGCGTCAATACCGAGGCGGGCAGCGCCAATAATACCCAGTTCAGAGCCCACGATGGCAGCCTTTCCGGCGGCGACGGCCGGGGTATCGTCAGCTTCGGCTCAACCGGCAGCACGGATCGTGCGCTCGGCGCACTTTCCACCAGCAATCAGGTCAACGCCTTCGGCCTCTACCTGACCAACGGCACCGGCTCGACGCTCACCGAATTCAGCCTTTCCTACACCGGCGAGCAATGGCGCGTGGGAGATATCGGGCTCACCGACACGCTGACGTTCAGCTATGCCATCGTCCCGGCCGGTTCTTCGACCGGCCTCCTCGACGATGCCGCGTTCACCGAGGTCAGCGCCCTGTCGTTCTCCACGCCTTTCACCGGCAGCAGCGAGATCAACAACACCGCAGTCGACGGCAACAGCAGCGCCTACCAGGTGCCGCTTTCGTCCATCGTTTCGGGCATCGTCTGGAACGCCGGCGATACCCTGATCCTGCGCTGGACGGCCCAGGATCTCAGCGGCCAGGATCACGGCCTGGCTATCGACGACCTGAGTTTCACCGCCGGCTCTGCCGTCCCCGAGCCGGCCACCTATGCCGCGCTGCTCGCCCTCGCGGTCCTCGCCGGCGTCGCGCTTCATCGCGGCCGTCGCACCGTGCAGCAATAACCGGCACCGCGATATTGTTTTCGGGGCATTCCGCCCCGGATCGACACCATAACAACAAGCCCTGATCTGCATGGCTCCGTCCTCCGGCCCAACGTCTCCGGGGGACGGAGCTTTTTGGGGAACTTCCAGGAATTGAACAGAAGGCAACGAAGAGAACGAAGAACAGCCAAGGATACTTACCGTTCATTCTTCTCTAAGTTTATTAAAATAAATAACTTCCTATTCAGGGCCTTCTTCGTTTTTATCTTCGTTTCCTTTGTTTCCTTCTGTTCAAAAAATGAATTTTTAAAACTTCTCTTTTGTTTTACGAAAACCGAACCACGAGAGCGCAGGACGGCTGTGCCTGAACCGGATTGGCCGCGAAGGGACGCAAAAGTCACCCTGCCCGGCGTAAATCTCCCGCGCGCTTGCAAGCGCGATGGACGGCTGCATGCGCGAAGCAATTGGGTTCTTCGACTTTTCCCGTGGTGACCGCTCCGCCTCGCGCGCTCGTGCCCCCTGACAAGACAGAAAAGATTACGCGGCGGGGTAGATCGACGGAGTTTCCAAACCTGTTTTACACGAAGCACGCAAAGCGTGCGAAGGATCAAAAAAACCGGAAAACCTCTTCCCGCTGCTTCTTCGCGCCCTTTGCGTGCTTCGTGTGAAGATCCGCAATCGAGAGAGGGGATGAATGCTCTGCCGTTTACAGCGCCCGGTGCTCGGAACGCAGGCGATTGAGCAGGGCCTGTAATTGGGCGGGTGACTTGCGAATGAGGTCTTTTCGGGGAGTGATTTTTTTGCCGAGAAGCTCCTGCAACATGTGGATGCGCCCGACCAGTTCGCCTTTTTCGATGCCTTCTTCCCGGCCCTTTTCGATGCCTTCCAGCTTCCCTTTTTCGATGTAACGTTGAGCGATGGTCATGGCGGTTTGTTTGACGGTTTCGGACTCGAAACCCGACACCTTGGCCTCCACATCGACAATGTCAAACTCGGGACGGCCGACGATATAGCTGAAGATCTGCTCCAGGGCCATGGTCCCGATCCGCGCCAGCAGGGACTCGTCCCACACCCACTCGCTCGCGGGAAACGCTCCTCCTTCGCGCTGCGCCTTGAAGACGCGCAGCGTCATGATCCCCAGCGGCGTGCCCGCGATCTTGTCGAAGGGCAATTGCGCCAGTTGCAGCAGTTCGAAATCGAAGGCCGGCAGGTAGGCGGAGAGGTCCGTTTTCCCCTCGGCGGGAAGGTCGAACAGCCGCCAGTCGAAACGCGGGCGCACGTCCCAGGCCGTCTTGTTGTGCGCGATCACCACCGGGATGATGACCGGCAGGCCCGGCGCGCCGGGGTGCTCTTTCAGGAACGTCTCCCAGATGTCCTGCCGGTAACGCGACAGCCGCAGGGCGATCCAGCGGTCCTCCTCGTACTGATGCTCGAAGAGCAGATAAACAAAAGCTTCCGCCTCGCTTCCTTTCAGTCCGGCCCGGAAGAGAAGATCCGATTCGGACGCCTTCAGCCTGCCGGTGACATACGAACCGGGGACCAGCGCCATCCGGGAAAAATCCAGCCGCCTGACCACGCGCCGGGGCAGATAGTGCCGGAAAAAGGCGATGGCCGTGGGCAGGTCACGAAAGTTGGTCCTGAAGAGCTTGTCGTGCGGCTGGTGGAGGGGCTTGTCCGGCATGGCTTTGCATCCTTCGTCCACCGCCCGCATTTGAAAAGCGGAAAACTGACCGGATCGACACCCTGACAACAAGCCCTGATCCGCATGGCTCCGTCCTCCGGCCCGACGTCTCCGGAGGACGGAGCTTTTCTGTTTTTACGAAAACCGGATCGATTCCGTGAGCCCGTCGCAGATTTCACCCGAACGTAACATTCCGGACATTTCGGCAAACGGTTCTGTCTGTTACGTAACCGGTATCCATGAAAGTCCGAATGCTTCGTCCGTCCCTTTTTCTCGTGGCGCTCGCCTGCGCGACCTTGCTGCGGGCCGGCGACGAGAAAAGCTACGTCCCCTTCCGCCCCGACCTTCCCGCCGGCGCCGCCGTCACCATCGACGCCCGGCGGCTTCACCCCACGCAATTTGCCGTCGGTTTCCGCGAGGTCGCCTTCAAGCAATCCGCGATCGATGCCTTCTCCGCCGGGGACCTCGTCGCGTATCTGAAAAAAAAGGACGTTCCGGTCGTCATCGGCCCCGGCGGCGTGCCGTACATGACCGACGGGCACCACACCCTGCGCGCCCTCATCGATTCCCGCCAGCCCGACAAGACGGCCTGCGGCCACATCCTCGCCAACTGGTCGGACCTGCGCCCGGTCGAGTTCTGGCGGCGGATGATCGCGCAGCGCTACACGTACCTCGGCTCGCCCGATGGGGGCGCGCTGCTGCCGCCCGCGCAGCTTCCCGCCACGCTCCTCGACCTGCGGAGCAATCCCTGGCGGGGGCTCATGTGGGCGGTGATGGAGGCCGGCGGTTTCGAGGAGCGCAAGGACGTGTATTTCCAGGAATTCCTCTGGGCCGACTTTTTCCGCGGGAAACTCCGGTGGGATGACACCGACGACGCCGCATTCGCCCGCGCCGTGCGCGAGGCCGTGATCCTCGCCCGCTCGCCCGAAGCCGCCCACCTGCCCGGCTGGAAAGGCGAGACGAAGATTGATTCCTGACCCAACCGGCGCTCGCCCTGAAGCCTCCGGGCCACGCCCGATACGGTTTAATCAAGACCCACCGCGAATGAACGCGAACAGGCGCGAATAAAAACAGGCCACCCCATGAATTGAGCCCACGAAACACACGAAATGACACGAAAGAAGAGAGGAATGCATGGCCTGGTTTTCGTGTCATTTCGTGTGTTTCGTGGGCTATCCTTTGGTTTTGGCGCAGCCAACCTGTGTCCCTTCGTGGTCAAAAAAC
This sequence comes from Opitutaceae bacterium TAV5, assembly GCA_000242935.3. Lineage (NCBI taxonomy): Bacteria > Pseudomonadati > Verrucomicrobiota > Opitutia > Opitutales > Opitutaceae > Opitutaceae bacterium TAV5. The sequence goes on along the minus strand of CP007053.1, from coordinate 4,728,918 downwards.
TTGAGTAACCGGCATCGGGGCGGCGCCCCGCCCGCCGCAGATTTAACCTCGTTGTAACATTTCCGCCGTTATCCCTCCCCGGCGCGGGATGCTTTCTCGGCGGTTTATGTCCGGCCCTCTCTCCATCCACCCTCCCGTCCCCTCTTCCCCAAGTCAGGGCCCCTGCAATGCCAGTAACATCCCGGCCCCGTCCGCATCATCGCGGGCGGGGCATGGTTTTTCTCCCTCCGTTCCCGTGCCCGCCCGCTCCTGCGAATCGTCACCCGAATCACACCCGATCGTAACACACCCGTAACCTGCCTCGCCCATACTCGCACATATTCCGTCCGCATGCCCGACTCCGCCACACCTCCGCCTCCTGCCGATCCCGCCGCCGCCTTTCTCGAATGCACCGGCGTGAGCAAGACTTTCGGCGGCGCCACGGTGCTGCACCGCATGAGCTTCACGCTCGCCCGCGGCGAATGCCTCGCCCTCCTCGGCGCTTCCGGCTGCGGCAAGACCACGCTTCTCAACATCCTCGCCGGCTTTCTCCGGGCCGACACCGGCCGCGTGCGCTGCGCCGGCGAGACGCTCGACGACGCCGCCGCCGGCGCCTTCACCGGCGTGGACCGCCGCCGCTTCGCGATGGTGTTCCAGGATTTCAGCCTCTGGCCCCACCTCACGGTCGGCGAGAACGTCGGCTACGGGCTGAAAATCCGCGGCGTCTCCCGGGCCGATCGCGAGGCCCGCGTCCGCGAGGCGCTCCGGCGCGTGTCGCTCGAAGCCGCCGCCGGCCGGATGCCCGCCACGCTCTCCGGCGGACAGCAACAACGCGTGGCGATTGCCCGCGCCCTCGTCGTCGAGCCGCGCGTGCTGCTCCTCGACGAACCGCTCAGCGCGCTCGACGTCCACCTGCGCGAGGAGTTGCGCGACGAGATCGGCCACCTCATCCGCACCCTCGGCATGACGGCCGTCTACGTAACCCACGACCAGAGCGAGGCCCTCGCCGTCGCCCACCGCGTGGCCGTGATGCGCGCCGGCGTGATCGAACAACTCGACACGCCCGAAACCATCTACCGCGAACCGGCCACCCGCTATGTCGCCGGTTTCCTCGGAGGCGCGAACCTGCTGCCCTTCATCCGGCGCGAGGGCAAGACATGGCTCGGCCGCTGGGTGGAGCTCCACGCCCACGAACATGCCGCCCCTCCCCCCCCCTCCCCCCCCGGTCCCGCGGCTCCGCCGGCGCCGGCCGGTTTCCATTCCGGCCTGGCGGTCAACCCGCTCGTCGGCGCGTCGGTCGCGCACGGCGTGTTCGCTCTCCGCAAGGAAACCGTGACGGTCCGCCCGCTCGGCGCCGCCGGCAAACCCTCCGCCGCGCTCAAGCGGCTGCCCGGGCGCTGCGCCCGCTCGCGTTTCGCCGGCGAACGTTACGAAGTCACCGTCGAGGTCGAGGGCATCGGCCTGGTCCGCGGTTTCGCCTCCGCCGGCATCGCGCCCGGCACGCCGGTCGTCGCCGACTTCGAGGCCCGCCACCTGCGGGAGGTGCGCGAATGAAATGGGCGACCCTTGCCATCCTTCTCGCGGTCGTCCTCGCCTTCCTCGCCGGTTGCGCGCGCCCGTCGGCCAAACTCGTGGTCTACTCCGCCGGCCCCCGGCCGCTCGCCGAGCGCATCTGCCGCGGCTACACGGAAGCCACCGGCATGCCGGTGGAGCTTTTCACCGCAACCACCGGCCAGCTCCTTTCCAAGCTCGAAGCCGAGCGGTTTCACCCGCGCGCCGATGTCGTCATCCTCGCCAGCCGCGTGGCCGCCGAGGCGCTGAAACAGGGCCACCGCCTGCTTCCGGTCACACTGCCGCCGGCGGAGCAGCCCGGGCATCCCGACTGGCACGATCCCGAGGGTTATTATTACGGCATGGCCGCCGCCGTCATCGGCGTGGCCCTGCGCGCCGACCATCCGCCGCCCCCCGCCGGCGGCTGGGACTGGGAGGATTTCCTGCAAGGCCGCTACCCCTCCGCCGCCGAAGGGAAAAACACCCGGATCAGCCTGCCGTCGCCGACCCGCAGCGGCGCCTCCGGCGACTTCGTGATGGCCTGGCTGCTCGCGCGCGGCGAGGCCGGCTGGAGCGATTTCCGGCAGGCGCGCCGGCACGGGCTGGAAATCGCGGGGGCCAATGCCCAGGCCCTCACCGGCCTGATGACCGGCGCCAACCAGGCCGTGATCGGCGCGGTGGATTACGTGGTCCTGCGCGAAGTCGAACGCGGCGAGCCCGTCCGCATCTACTATCCGAAATCCGGCGGCGTGTATGTCACCCGTCCCGTCGCCGTGCTGGCCGGCACCCGCCAGCCCGACGCCGCCGCGGCGTTTGTCCGTTATTGCCTGGGCGAAGCCGCCCAGCGCGAGGCCGCGCGCGTCCACCTCCTGCCCGCGCGGACCGGCATCCCGCCCGGCCCGGTCCGGCAGGCGGCGGGCGAGGCCCGCGCCTTTCCTTTCGATTCCTCCGCCGCGCTCGCCACGCAATCCGCCGCCATGCGCCGTTTCCAGTACGAGATCGAGCGCGCGGTCTTCATCGACGAATGATGTCCCACCCGATCCATGCCACCGACACCGCCGTAGCGCGGAGCTTCAACCCGCGCGGCGACGCACCGCGTCGCCCTGCCGCCACACGCAAGCCGCACGGTTCGGGCTGAAGCTCCGGACTACGCCCGACGCCCGCCATGCCCACCCGCTCACCCGCCTCACCGTCGTCCTCCCGCCTCCGCGATCTGTTCGCGCTCTGGCCGCTCTGGCTCGCCGCCGGTTTTGTCCTCGTCACCGTCGGGTACCCGCTCGCCATCCTCGCCGTGCAGTCGGTGTTTCCCGAGGCGCTGGCCGGAAAATTCGACGGGGCGTTCAGCGCCTTCGCCGCGATGGCCCATACGCCCGGCCTCGGCGAGATGCTCGGCAACTCGCTCCTCTGGGGGCTCGCCACCACGGCCGGCGCGTGGCTGCTCGGCCTGCCGGCGGGCGTCATGCTCGCACGGATACGGTTTCCCGGAAAACGCCTCGCCCGCATCGTGCTCCTGCTGCCGGTGATGACGCCGCCCTACCTGCTCGCGCTCGCCTGGATCCTGCTGATGCAGCCGGGTGGTTTCTGGGACAACGCCGGCGGCGTGCCGCCCTGGCTGCAGCGCGCCTTTTTCGGCTTTTGGGGCGTGACCTTCGTCATGGTCATGGGCTGCTTCGGCGGCGTGGCGCTCGCCGTCGAGGCGGCGCTGCTCAATCTCGGCGCCCGTCTGGAAGACGCCGCCGCCAGCCTCGGCGCCCGGCCGGCGCGCATCCAGGCCGGCATTATTTTTCCACTCCTGCTCCCGGCGATCCTCAACTCCGGCGTGCTGGTCTTTGTCGAGGCGATGTCCAACTTCGGCGTCCCCGCCATCCTCGGCCCCCGCGCCAACCTCCCGCTGCTGCCCGCCGAGATCTACGCGCTCGTCACCAACTGGCCGGTCAACATCCCGCTGGCCACGGCGCTCTCGCTTCTCCTCTGCCTGGCGGCCGTCGCGCTCCTGCAAGCCACCCGGCGGCTCCTCGCCCGGCACGGCGGCATCCGCACCCGGCCCGGCTCCCCGGCGCAACGCACGCCCGGGCCGGCCGGCGTCGCCGGGGTCTGGGGCTACTTTGCCTTTCTTTTTGTCATCAGCGGCCTGCTCCCGCTCGGCGTCATCGTCCTGGCCAGCCTCGTCGAACGCTGGAACGCCGGCGCCCCGGTGTGGACCCTGCAGCATTACCGCGATCTCCTGTCGTTTTCCGCCGAGGGCAACGGGCTCGGCGCGCTCGGCACCAGCGCGCTGCTCGGCGGCATCACGGCCACGGTCTGCGTGATCGTCGGCGGGCTCGCGGCCTGGGCGATGTCGCGACACCCGGGCTTTTTCGCCCGCCTCGCCGACCAGCTCAGCCTGCTGCCGCGCATCGTGCCCCGCATTGTCATCGCGGTCGGCATGATCCTCGCGTGGAACGCGCCCTGGGTGGTGCTGCCGGTGTACAACACGATCTGGATTCTGCTGGTCGCGTATTTCGCGCTCTACCAGAGCGACGCCGTCCGCTTCGCCGACACCGGCATGCGCGGCATCGGCCAGAATCTCGAACACGCCGCCGCCATCCTCGGCGCGCCGCGCTGGCGCATCCTCGCCGGCATCGTGCTGCCGCTCCTGCGGCCCGCGCTGCTGGCGGCCTGGATCACGACCTTCGTCGTGTGCATGCGCGACCTGGTCGCCTCGATCCTCCTGCTCCCGCCCGGCGTGCAGACGGTGGGCAGCTTCATCTTCACGCAATTCGAGCAGGGCAACATGGCCCGGGCGATGGCCATGGCCACCTGCGCCACGCTGCTCAGCAGCGCGGTGCTTTTCGTCTTGCAACGCCGGCCGGCTTCGCGCGACGCCTGAACACCGCCATGTAACGCGCGTCGCCGTCGAGGTCGGCCGGATGAATCCGCCAGCCGAGGCCGGACGGTCGCGCCAGCCGGTCGGCCAGCGCCGGTTTGATGACCTCGAACTCCGGATGCGTCTCCGCGAACAGCGCCACCACGTTGTTGGTTTCGGCGAGGCAGACCGACGTCACCGCATACACCAGCCGGCCGCCCGGGCGGACCTGTTTCGCGCTCTCGCGCAGCAGGTCGTGCTGCGCCCCCACAAAATCCCTCAGCGTCGAGGGCGACATCTGGTGCAACAGCCACGGGCGGTGCCGCAACAGCCCGGAGCACGACGACAGGGCGAAGGCGAAGACGCCGTCGTAAACCGCGCCGCCGCCCTTCGTATCCACGATCCGGATATTCTTTCGCGCGTGCGGATCGTTGCCCGGGATCAGGGAATGGAGCTCGTTCTGGCGCGTGTCGGCGGCGTCCACGCGCCCCGTTTCCCCGACGAGATCGGCGAGTGCCCGGGCATGCCGGCCGAGACCGGCAAACGTGTTGAGCCACACCTCGCCCGGCTGCGGCTCCGACATGGCGATGATGGCCTGCGCCCCGATGTCCTGCACCTCGCAAAGCCCGCCCATAAACGCCCGCAGGTTGCTCACCAGCGTGTCCGGCGGCAGGCCGAGGGCGTCCGGGAGCAGCGGATGAACCTGCGTGGGCTGCCCCTCCTTTTCCATCATGTTGCGCGCGATGTCGCGCCAGCCGGGCCGGCACCGCAGCCACATCGGCGTCGGGGTGAACCACCGCTCCAGGGTGTCGTCGGCAAACGTCCAGAGCGCCTGGTCGGTGAACCAGGACGGCATCAGCTTCGCGAGATTGAACGGAGCGAAATCCGGGGCGACGGTCGCCAGCGCATCCGGCGAAGGCAGGCGGCCGGCCTCGCTTTCGGGAAGGGCGAGGTCGGAGGCGAGAGCGTTCCGCACCTGGCCGGGCGGCAGCGCCAGGCAGATCAGGGCGAGCCCCGTGTCGGGATCGAGCTCCAGCGCCGGGCGGCACCAGTTGCGAATCCGCAGCCACATCATCAGCGCCGCGTAGTAAAGATGTCTTTCATGGGAGCTGAGCTCCTTTCTCGAAAAGAGCCCGCGTACCCAGTCATCGAATACAAACCCGGGACGCAACGCGCCGTCGATGTTGTCGATCAGTTCGAGCAGCGTGAATCGCCGCCGGGCGGCGCCCGTCACATCGAAAGGGAACTCCTTGTCTGTGGTGGTCGGCATGCGTCGTGACATAGCACCGCCACAACCGACCGTTCTCCGTCCCGATGTAAAGGGCTGCCATGTTACGTTTTGGAAACAATCGGCCCTTTTCGGAAACGGAGCGGCCCGGCCGCCCCTCGCTTTTGCCATGCGCCTGCATTGCCAATGCCCGGGAATCGTCTTTTTTGCGGATGGTTTTTTTGCAGGAAGCCTTGTTTCAGAAAATTGAACAGAAGGTAACGAAGAGAACGAAGATTCGCCAGTAGCTGGCGGGAGGTTACGCGAAAGAAACATTTTCTGTTTCGGAAAAAAAGGTTCCGGACAGGGAACGGGTTACGGGAACGGGAACCTCCTCGTTCCCTTCTTATCTTCTGTTCAAGGGTTTGGTTCTGGCTCTGCCAGCCTGCGTCTGCGGCGTCAACGCCAGCGACCGCCGAGTCCGCTGACCAGCGCGGCGAGATTGGATTCCATCGCCCGGAACCAGCTTTCCGCATCCGCCGGCGCCCGGTTCAGCGGATCGAGCCCGATCACGGCGACGCCCGCCTTGCGCCAGGCTTCCTGCGCCGCCGCATCGGCCGCTCCGGACGCCACCAGCACTGCGGCCACGCCGTTGCCTCCGGCCCCCGCCTCCGCCGGGCGCACGAACAGGCCGAGATCTTCCGCCAGCGCCAGAAACACCGGCGACGCCACCGCGACGTCGAGACTGGCGCAGGTCGCCAGCCCCGCCTCGGCCTCCGCCCGCAAACGAAAGATGCGCGCCTTGACGGCCTTCAGGTTGGCTTCGATCCGGGCCGCGTCCGGAGGACTCAGCCGGGCGCAATCCCGCGCGATTTTTTCCGCCATCCGGGTGGCGTTGGCCAGGCTCAGCGGCGCCGCCGGGGCCAGTTCGCTGGCGGCCTTTTCCGGGATGCGCAGTGCCAGCGTGGACGAGTCGTCGGCCGCCGACGCGTCGATTTCCACCATCGCGATCTTCGTCCCGCGGGCCGCCGCGTAGAGCGCGTCTTCCGGCGCGGCTTCCCTCAATGTCACCACGGCGATCGCCTGCGCCGCGCGCGCGGAGACCGGCAGTTCGGCCTGGTCGGCCCAGACCGCCCCTTCCGGCCAGGCCCAGGCCACATCGATCGCCGTGCCGGCAGCCAGCGCGGAGGTCAGCGAAAACGTCGACGCGTGACCCGCCAGGACGAGCAGCCGTTCCTGCTCCGGCTCCGGCCGGTCGTTGGCGGCGACCGCCGATGCCGTCACCGCCCCGGGGGCCGTCACCGGTTTGGAGCGAATGAGCCCGGCAATCACGATCGCCACGATCGCGGCCAGGAGCAGGGTCAATGCGAAAAATCCGGCAAATCTCATCGTGAATCGGAACCGGCGGGAAGCCGGGGGAAAGGAGCGTGGCAGGTTGCGGTTTCTGCGTCGTTCATAGGCGAACTTTCGAAAACAGCAACGCTCCGGTAAAAATCGTCGCCGCCACGAGAATGATCGCCCCGCCCGACGGCACCGGGATGTCCAGCTCCACCGGCACGAGCACGCCGAGCACGCAGCTCGCCGTGCACAGCCCGATGCTCCAGAGGAAGAACGATCGCAGCGACCGGCCGAGCAGGCGCCCCGCCGAGGCCGGGATCACCAGCAACGCCTCCACGAGGATCGCCCCGATGATTTTCACCGAGGCCACCGTCACCAGCGTGACCAGCAGGATGAACACGTATTCCAGCCACACCACCCGCACGCCGCGCACCCGGGCCAGCCCGGGCTGGAAGCTCGCCAGCACAAACCCGTTGCCCCACCGCCACGTCACCGCCAGCGCCACCGCGCCCGTCGCCAGCAGGACCGCGATGTCCCCGTCGTTCACCGTGAGGATCGAGCCGAACAGCACGGCGTCGAGCAGATGGATGTCGGCCTTGCCGGCGAGAAACACCAGCAGGCACGACCCCGCCGCCAGCGCCACCGAAAGGAACACAGCGATCACCGTATCCGACGGCAGGCGCGAGCGCTGGCGCACGTAGTTGAGCGTGAGCGCGAACAGCCCGCAGAATGCGAACAGCGACGCATAGGCGGCGTCCGGCGCTTCCCCGACGAGAATGCCGATCGCCACCCCCGTCAGCGCCGCCTGCCCGATCGCCTGCGAGAAAAAGGCCAGCCGCTTCGTCACCACCAGCGCGCCGAGCCCGCCGAGCAGCGGCCCGATCAGCAACGCGCAGGCCAGCGCGTTGATCACAAAGGCATAACCCAGCGAATCCGGCAGCCAGCCGTTCGCGCCGGCCGCCTCGCGGACCATCTCGCGCAGCGAAGCCCACGGGGCGGTCATCCGGCCTCCTCCGCTGCGTCCGGCGTTTCCGGCGCCGGCGACCCGGTGCCGGAGGCAAACAGCGCCAGCACCCGCCCTGTCGTCAGCATCGCCGGGGACTCGCCCGAAAAAACGACGCGTCCGCCGGCCAGACCCGTCACGCTGTCCGCCAGTGCCCGCACATGCCCGAGATCGTGGAACGACGCGAGGAGCGTCACGCCTGCATCCCGCAATCCCCGCAACACGTCGCCCACCCGCGCCACTCCCGGCGCGTCGAGGTGGTTCATCGGCTCGTCCAGGATCAGCAGATCGGGCGCGGGCAGCAACGCCTGCGCGATCAGCAACCGCCGGAGTTCCCCGCCCGAAAGCGCGCCGAGTCGCGTCCGCCGCTTCGCCGCGAGGCCGAGCCGCGCCGTGACCGCAGCCACTTGCCCGCGGGCGCCGCGCCGCAGGCCGGACCACACCGGCGGGCGCTGCACCATCAGCCCGAGAAAATCCTCCACCGTCACCGGCAGATGGGCGTCGAAATCGATCGCCTGCGGCACCCAGGCCACCCGGCCCGGATGCTCTCCCGGCCAGCGCAGGGCGATGCGTCCCTCGTGCGGCGACTGGCCGAGCAGGCAACGGATGAGCGACGTCTTGCCCGCCCCGTTCGGCCCGATCAACGCATGCAGCCCGCCCGCCGCCAGACGCAGGGTGATGCCGTCCAGCAGGCGTTGCCCCTGCGCCGCCAGACGCACGTCCTCGAACACGATTTCCGGGCCGGTCCCCGTCCGGGCGCTACCGTCCATTGCCGCCTCCGTTTCCGTCTTCCGCCGCGGCATCGAGCACGGCCTCCACGATCTGCTCCAGGTTGTAGCGCATGCCTTGCTCGAAATAATCCGCCGAGTAGTCGCCGCGCGTCAGATGCCGGAGCAGGCGCGTGCGCACGCCGGTCGCCTCGCGAATCGTCTCCACATACGAGGCCGGAAACTCTTCCTCGGCCAGCAACACCTGGATGTGCCTCTCGCGCAGCGCGTCGATGGTGCGGCGCAGCCGCGCCGCGTCCGGCTGCATTTCCGGCCCCGGCTCCACCACCCACGCCACCTCCAGCCCGAACTCCGCCAGCAGATAATCACAGGACCCGTGCACCGCGGCGCAGCGGAGGTCGGGAGCGGGCAACGCCGCGATCCGCATCATCGCCGCCGCCTTGAGCCGGCGCAGCCGCGCGGCGTAGGCGCGCGCGTTCCGGCGAAAGGTGTCCTCATTTTCGGGATACAGCTTTCCCAGTTCGTCGGCGATCGTCTGCACCTGGCGGATCGATGCCGAGATGGAGACGAACGTATGCGGGTTCACAATCCGTTCGCCTCCCTCGAGCCCCGCGACCGGCAGCAGCGACACATCCCGGTTGGCCCGGATCAGCGGCAGCGAACCGGCCCGGCCCGCCGCCTCCACGATCCGGAAGGCGAACGCGTCGTGCCCCGCGCCGTTGACCACGAGCGCATCGAGCGTCATAGCCCGCTTCAGGTCGCCCGGCTGCGGGTTGTAGTTGTGCGCGTTGAATCCCGCGTCCACCAGCGGGACGACTTCGGCGAGGTCGCCGACGATGTTGCTGACAAAACTGTAGTAGGGATGCAGCGTCACGCCGATCCGCGGACGCGCCTTCCCCTCGCCCGCCCGCGCCGCCGGCATCGCCGCGCTCAGCATCATCAGGAAAAACAGGATACGCATCGCTCGTTTCATTCCGGGGACGGGACCATTTCCAGCCAGCCTTCCGCCGCCAGTCCGGAGGCGGCCCGGACCGCCGCGCCGCCGCCCTGCCGACGCCAGATTCCCGGCTTGCCGTCGTCGATCACCAGCGCCCACTCCGCCGCGCCCGAATCCGCCGGCCGGCCGTAATAGACAACCCGCGGGCGCCCGCCTTCCGTCGCGTCGATCCGCGTCCACACATGCGCGCCCCGCCGGCGCCAGGCGACGTCTTGCGCGAACGGCGCCAGCGCCGCCTCCTCCGCCAGTTCCGCGGGCTCGGGCCACGCGCCGGCCTCCCCGCCCAGCGCCACGATTTCGTCCGCCGCCACCCGCAAGTCGGCGAACAGCCCCTGTTCCACCGGCGACAGTTCGGCAAACGCCGTCCGCTGGTACCCGGCCAGCGCCGGCGGCTCCGCCGTCCGGTGCCGCGCCAGCACGACGCCCGCCCACAATACGACAATCGCGAGCGCGGCCAGCGCCACCCCGCGCGATTCCGCCCGGTGTCCTGCGGACGGGATTTCCTGAACACAGCCGGTTTTCATCGGGCGGCATCCTTTCCGGTCCGCGCCGCGGCGTATCCGAACACAAACGACATCACCGCCACCAGAAAGACCAGCGCCACGCTCAGGAGCACCGGCGCCCCCGGCATGCCTCCGGATGTCTCCTTCACCGCAGGCGGACTCTCTCCCGCCGCCGGTTTTTCCGCGGCGGCGGCCGGGCGCGCGGGACCGATCTTGCTGACCTTGTGCCCCGCCCCGCCGTCGAAAAGGACCCGATACGCGACCGGCGGGATCGGTACCACAAGCTTTCCGTCGGCCGGCAGGGTGTATCCGGAAATCACGGCACCCGTCTCCCGGTCGAGCACGGTCACCGCCAGCCCGGTCATGTCCCCGCCATCGGAAAAGCCCGCCTCCACGGTCAGGCTCCCGTCCTCGGACGGCGACAGTTGCAGCCATGGCTCGTGCGCCTGCGCCGGCACGCCGGCCGCGAGAGCCACGAAAGCGGCGCACAGGCTGAGGATGCCCCGCCAGCAACCGGCCGTCAGTCGTCGCGTTTTCACGGTTTTCCCGGCGCCGGCACGGCGAACGTCAGCGAGCAACGATAACGGACCCTGTCCGCCTTCGCCGCCAGTTCCGGTGGCGCCAGCTCGACAATCGCCGCGACCAGCAGCCAGACCCCCGCCTGCGCGAGCGGGATATCGACGCGGCCCTGCGCGTCGGTCTCGATGCTGCGCGGCGGTTCCCCGAGCGCGGTTGCCACGCTGTTTTCCGTCGTCACTTCCACCGGGTCGCCCTGATACGCGGCTCCCTTGAACCGGACCTGCAACGGGAGCGATTCCCCCGGGGCCAGCAGGGCCGGATTTTTCAGCGGCACGAGTTCGATGGTGTGGCCGACCGGCTGCGTCAGCGTTTCCTCGCGAGCGCCCTCGCCGGCCACCTGGAGCAGCGTCTTGGCGTGGTCGGAGATCAGCGTGCCTTCCTGGACGGCGACATCCGCCGGCGCCTCATCCTTCGGTCCGGGCAGATAAACCTGGCGGCCGTCCGCCGTTTTCACGCGGGTGGAAAACGCCGGCCTGTAAGTCGCGGCGATCCAATATAAACCCGGTTTCTCCAGATCGAGCCGCGCCACCCGGTATCCGCCTTCGCCGGACGCAACCGGAGCCGGCGCGGAACCCGGCGCGAACAGCAGGTAGCCGGCAAAGCGCAGCGGATCGGGCGGCTCGTCCACCGGCAGCCGGTGCCCCCAGCTCGCGTGGACATAGACCGTCTGCGGACCCGGTTTCTCTCCCGGTCCGGAAAGCTGGTAACGATTGGCGCCGATCCAGAGCTGGTGCGCCTGCGCGGCGACACCGGTCGCCAGCAGGAGAGCCGCTCCGGTCCAGACGCGGAGGATGGATGTGTTTTTCATGATGTTGCGGTGAGTGAGAATAGCGGGAGTCAGAAGGAAAGTTGTGCGCCGACGGAAAGCGTGCGGGGCGGTCCGGGCGCGATGAGTTCGTATCCATTGCTCAATGATACCGACGAGGCGCAGGCCTTGTCCGCGACATTTTCGACGCCGGCATAGAGGCGGTAACGCAGGCCATGCCAGTCGAGTCGCCCGGAGTAGCTCACCATCAGGTCAACCGTCGTATAACTGTCGGAGTACAGGCTGTTGGCCGCATCCACGGCGCAGGAGCCGACATGGCGGACGGTCACGCGGGCGCCCCACCCGTTTTCCGGCGCCCATTCCGCGCTCATGGTCGCCGTCCGGTCCGGCACCCCGCTCACCTCGTTGCCGACGAGGGAGGGATCGACGTTCCTCTTCACCTCGGAATCGGCGCTGCCGTACGTGACGGAGAAGACCAGCGGCTCCGGGTCGAGGGGAGTCCAGGTCAGCTTGCCCTCGAAACCGGTGCGGCGGGTGGAGCCATAGTTCTCGTAGACGCCCGGAGAGACCGTCGCGATCTCGTCCGAGCTGTCGATCCGGTAGCCGGCGATGTCGAGCCACAGCGTGCGGCCGATCCGGAACGAGCCGCCGATTTCCGTCTGCCGAAAGATATTGGGATCGAGGTCCGCCGCGCCGGTGGCGTATTTGGCGAAATTCGAAGGCAGCGCAAACCCCTCGGACCAGCTCGCGCGAAGCTGCGCGCCGGGCAGCACGTCCGACCGCACGCCGACTTTCGGGCTGAGGTGATCCACCGGCTCCATCTTTCCGAGCGGGCTGGTTCCCGTCTCCGGACCCTCCGCCACGGTCTTGCCCGTGAACCGGTCGTAACGCAGGCCGACCCACGGCTTGAAGAAACGATGCAGCGGCGCCTCGACTTCGGTGAACACCGAGGAGCTGTCCAGATCCGCCGTCCGGTCGTAGATGGCCGGCGCCGTCCGCCGGCGACGATCCTCGTTGTCGTAGTAGTCGTAGGCCGTGGATTCGCGAAACGCCTCCGCGCCGGCCACCCAGTTCAACGGAATGCCTCCGGGGGCAGTCCGCCCGTTCAGGCTGGCGCCGAGGCCGAAGACCTCGCGGTCGTAACTTTCCTCGCGCTGCGCCCACTCCGTGGCGCTGACCGGGCGGGTGTACCAGCGGGTGAAATCCTGCAACGTGCCGTAGGCGAACGCGAGCAGGCTGACGTCTTCCGTCAGCTTCACGTTGATGTCGCCGCGCAGGGTGCCGAAGTTTTTTTCGGAGCCGTCATTCTGCACGCGGGGATCGATGCCGTACGGGTCGACGTCGAACTGCTCCCGCGTCAGGTAACTGGCCGAATCGCCGTCCGCGCCATACAACCGGCCCGAAAGCGCAACCTGAAGCCGCGGCGTGAGGTCCATCGCCCAGCGGCCGGACAGCGTCCCCCGAGTGAAGTCCGACTGCGGGCGGTATCCGTCGGTATGGTACGCCTGACCGGCCAGATTGAGCTGCTGGCGCTCGCCCGGACGGACGCCGAGCGCGAACTGGCCGTCGAGCGTCGTGTCGGAGCCGATGCTGAAATCGAGATCGGTGTAGGCGCCGGTTTTCCGTGTTTCCAGGGCGATGAGGCCGGCCCGGTTGTAGTTGCCGTAGAGGGCGGAGACGGGGCCCTTGAAAATCGTCATCCCGGAGATTTCCAGCGGCACGATCACGTTGAGGTCGATGTATCCGTCGGCATGCGACATGGCCTCGTTGAGCGGGATGCCGTCGATCACGAGACCGATATCCCCGCCGTGTCCGCCGCCGCCGAACCCGCGGAGCACGATGCTGTCGGCCACGCCGGCGAGGCCGTAGTTTCTGACCGTCATGCCGGCCACGTGGCGAAACGCCTCCTGCAACTGATGGAGTTGCAGATCGCGCACCTGCTCCGTCGAAAACGATTCGACCGAAAAGGGAGCGTCGGCATCGCGGAGCGTCTCGCCCTTGACCGTCAGCGTTTCGAGGGTGAGCGGAGCGGCTCTCTCCCCTTCGGCAGCGACAACCGGCGTTTCGTCCGTTGCCCGCACCGCCGCCGCACACAGAACGGAGAGCGCCACCGGCGCCCCCCTTCCGGCAACCCGAAAAAGAAACGGGAAAAAACCGCACCGAAAAACCATTCCGGATTTCGGGCGGCTGAAAACCGTGATGTCAAAGAGCATGAAGGGCCGACACCAGATTGTTACAATCGGGGCGAGGGCCGCCGACGGATTCCGCGCCGACCGGGAAGCGCCTTTTCCCATGAATCCTCTTCCCGCCAGGCCCGCAATTGTAACGGTTGGTTGACAGACAGGTGATACGTTGGTGACGGCGCGACATTGCGATTGCGACCCCGCACACGACGCGGAAAACGTGCCGGCCTTGCTGATTTTCCGATGTCCTCCGGCTTCTCATTCTGTAATATACTTAACACTACAACCGGTTTCCGCGGCGCCCGGTCCCCGGGAGCCGGGTGGCGTCCCGGCATCATCGCGGCGTTGCTTGTTCTCGCCGGGCTTCCCGTGGGGGCCCATCCCGACGCGAGCCACAAGCTGGAGGAGATCGACCGTCATCTCGCCGACCAGCCCGGCGATCCCGCGCTGTTGCTCACCCGGGCCGAAATTCTCCTCGAGCGCAGCGACGTTTCCGGCGCCCGCGCCTCGGCCGCTGCCGCGGCCGTCGCGGATCCCCGCATTCGCGACCTCGGTTATGTCCGCGCCCGCATTCTCGACGCCGCCGGCGACCGCGCCGGCGCCCTCGCGCTGTTGCGCAAGGCCCTCCAGGACGATCCGCGCCACCTGCGGGGCCAGCGCCTGCTCTCCGCATGGGAGCTGCAAGCCGGCAACCTGGACGACGCCATCGCCGCCGCCGGCCTCGCGCTCGAAAGCGACGGCGTCCTCGCCCCCGACGATTTCACGACCTGCGCCCGCCTGCTCGTCAATCGCGGCCAGCCCGGCGACGACCGCCGCGCCCTCGCCGTTCTCGACCGGGCGATCACCCGTTTCGGCTCCCTCACCGGCCTGCAATACATGGCCTGCGACATCGAGGTGAGCCGGCAACACCACGACGCCGCGCTCGCCCGCATCGACGCCCTCGTCGCCCGCTACCGGCCGCGCGTCGAATTCGAGCTGCGGCGCAGCGACATCCTTTCCCGCGCCGGCCGCCGCCACGAGGCGTCCCGCGCCTGCGACCGGGCGCTCGCCCTTCTCGATGCGCTGCCTCCCGAACGCCGCGCCACGCCCGCCTTCCGCGACACCCGCGCCCGCATCGCCGCCCTCCGCGACGACTTCGCTGCTCCCTCCTCCACATCCTCCTGATTCGTAATCCATATACGGATACGCATCGGCTTTCCCTTTTTTCCTGCCATGAAACGACATCTCCTCAGATTCCTGCTGGCGCTGCTCCCCGGAGCATGCACCCTGACCGCGGCTCCTGCGACCGCGATATTCGGCAACGTAACCGTGACCCAGAACGACGCCGCCAACACGGCGAGTTCGATCACCATGACTGTCGAGGCCGGCAGTTCGCCCGGTTTCGCCACCGTCACCGCGGGAAGCTCCCGCGGCGACTATTACGTCGATTTTGGCCATGCCAACGACGTCGCCACCGGCGTGCTCATTCCGACCGTCACGGAAAACACGCGGAACAATTCCGCCTTCGGCGATGCGTTCGGCGAGTTTGTCGCCACCAGCGCCGCGGCTCCCCGCGCAAGCGACACCAAATACTACGTCGCCGTTTTCCGCGCCGCCCAGGGCGACGAGGTCAACGTCAATTTTTCCGCCGGCTTCTTCCCCTACAACGAATGGCTCGGCGGCACGTTTTACAACAGCGCCAACGGCGGACCGATCACCAGCGTCCATGCCTCGCCCGGGATCGAACTCGGCACGCAGGTCATCGACAACCGCAACGGCCAGTTCGACGTCGATCTCGTTGACCTCGGCGGCTCGTCCAGCCTCGGCGTCCTGCTCGTCGCCGGCGCCAAAAACGAGGACAACTACGCCCTGTCCAAGGCCAATCCCGACGGCACCTTCCGCGTCTACGTCCACGACAACGGCGTCGACAGCAGCGGCTACGAACAGGATCCGTTCTGCTTTGTCTACGTCCCCGTGACGGCCGTGGGCAACAGCCCGGTCGTCGCACTCGGCCGCGTCAACGGCGACGCCTCCACCGACCTCGCCGCCGGCAATTTTTCCGTGGTCAAGGGACCCACCGGCCAGTGGTTCCTTTCCATCCCCGGGCACACCGGCGCCACCGGCGTCCTCCTCGTCAGCCCCGAGGGCGGAGTCGGCACCAATGTCGACAACACGCTCACCGCCCAATGGGACGGCGCCGCCGGTCACTGGATCATCGAGAGCCGCGACATCAGCGGCGAAGTCAACATCCCCGGTCGCCAGAACCTGGACGCCGCGAACGACGCCTTCAGCTTCGCTTTTCTCTCCACCACGCCCGCGCCGCTTCCGCCTGAAGTCACCCTCACCTCGCCCGCCGATGGCGCGACGTTTGCTCCCGGCGCCACCATCACCCTGCAAGCCGACGCCTCCAGCGCCGATCCCGTCAATGCCCCGATCGCGCGCGTCGAGTTTCGCGAAGGCAACACGCTGATCGGCACGGCCACCTCCGCTCCCTGGACATTTGCATGGTCCGACGCGGCGCTCGGCGTTCACCGCGTCACCGCCCGCGTGATCGACAGCACCGGCTCCGTGTCCACCTCCGATACCGTGACCCTCGAGGTGCGCCTCGCGCCCGGCGAGGAAAACGGCCTCTTCTTCGACGGCACCGACGACTACGTCACCTTCGGCAACAACCCCGAGCTCGGCCTCCGGACCTTCACCCTCGAGTGCTGGTTCCTGCCGCTCGGCGCGGGCCAGACCGCGGGCACCGGCAGCGGCGGCGTCACCGCCGTCCCCCTCATCACCAAGGGCCGCGGCCAGGACGACGATACCGTCAATAACTGCAACTACTTCCTCGGCATCGACGGCAGCACCCGCGCCCTCGCCGCCGACTTCGAGGACTACGCGACCGGACTCAACCACCCCGTCACCGGCCGCACCGCCGTGCAGCAAGGCGTCTGGCAGCACGCCGCCGTCACCTTCGATGGCAGCGACTGGCGCCTCTACCTCAATGGCGAACTCGAGGCCGTCGCCTCCGCCAACGGCCAGATCCCCCGCTACGACAGCATCCAGCATTCCGGCATCGGCTCCGCCATGGATACCTCCGGCGTCCCCGCCGGTTTCTTCGCCGGCGTCATGGACGAGGTGCGCATCTGGAACCACGCCCGCACCCAGGACGAGATCCGCGGCACCATGAACTACGCCGTCGTCGACGCCTCCGGCCTCGTCGGCCGCTGGAGCATGGACAAGGAAGAAGGCGGCACGCTCACCAGCACCTCCGCCGGCGCCATCACCGGCACGCTGGTCAACGGCCCGAGCTGGACCACCGGCGTCACCGATCTCGGCCACAACGACCTCCCGGCCGTCTCGCTGACCAGCCCGTCATCCGGCGCCGTTCTCGTCTCCGGCTCGACCGTCGAACTCGTCGCCGAGGCCACCGATGCCGACGGCACCGTCACCAAGGTCGAGTTTTATGACAACAGCACGAAAATCGGCGAGACCACGTCCGCGCCCTGGACGCTCGCCTGGACCGCCGAGGGCTACGGTGCACACACACTCAGCGCCCGCGCCACGGACGACATCGGCGCCACCTCCGTCGCCACCGTCGACGTCAGCCTCGTGCCCGCCGCCGGTTCCGGCGCGCTCTATTTCGACGGCATCGACGACTACGTCACCTTCGGCGACGCTCCCGCGCTCAAGCTCGCCACCTTCACGGTCGAGACGTGGTTCCGCCGCGTCGGCGCCGGCAGCGGCGCGAGTTCGGGCAGCGGCGGCGTCACCGTCGTCCCCCTCATTTCCAAAGGCCGCGGCGAAAACGACAACGACACGCTCAACTGCAACTACCTGATCGGCCTGCGCACCTCCGACGGCGTCATCGCCGCCGACTTCGAGGAAGGCCCCGGCGGCTCCTCGCCCGGCCTCAACCACCCCGTCATCGGCGGCACGCCCGTCACCGACGACGCCTGGCACCACGTCGCCGTCAGCTACGACGGCACCACCTGGAGAATCTATCTCGACGGCCACCTCGATGCCGAACTCTTCGTCGGCCAGCCTGTCGCCTCCAACAGCATCCAGCACGCCGCCCTCGGCTCCGCGCTCAACTCCACCGGCGTGCCGCAAGGCTTCTTCCACGGCTTCCTCGACGAGACGCGCATCTGGAACCACGCCCGCACCCTCGACGAAATCCGCAGCACCATGAACAACGAGGTGCCCTCGGCCGACGGTCTCGTCGCCCGCTGGGCCATGACGGACGAGGCCTCCGCCGGCACCCTCGCCAACTCCGCCGGCTCCGGCGCCACCGGCACGCTCACCGGCGGCGCGAGCTTCGCCGCCAGCGCCCCGCTCAGCAACGACGTGCCGCCCACCGTCACGCTCGTCTCGCCCGACGATGCCGCCGCCGGCCTCGCCAATCGCGCCGACCTCCGGGTCAGCGTCGGCGACGCGGACTCCTCCTCGCTCACCGTGAAAGTCTACGGCCGCCCCGCCGGTCCCGCCCGGCCGGGCCCCGACTTCACCGTCATCGCCCTGCCCGACACCCAGTACTACTCGGGCGGCAAGAACGGCGGCACGCCCGCGATGTTCTCCGAACAGACCGACTGGATCGTCAGCGAGCTCGACGCGCTCAACATCCGGTTTGTCCTCCATCTCGGCGACATCACCGACGACGGCGACAGCGTCCCCCAGCAATGGGTGGCCGCCTCCAACGCGCTCTACCGCCTCGAGGACCCCGCCACCACGCTCCTCGAAGAGGGCCTGTCCTACAGCGTCGCGGTCGGCAACCACGACCAGTATCCGAACGGCTCCGCCGACGGCACCACGTACTACTTCAACCAATACTTCGGCGTGCATCCGGAGACCGGTGTCAACCACTTCGAAGGAAAATCCTACTACGGTGGCACGCGCATCCCCGAAAACGCCGATGACAACTACACGCTCTTCAGCGCCAGCGGCCTCGACTTCATCGTCGTGAGCCTCGAATACGACACCACTCCCGACCAGGAAGATCTCGACTGGGCCGACAGCCTGCTGAAGGCCTATCCCGACCGCCGCGCCATCATCGTCACCCACCACATGGTCAACACCGGCAACCCGGCCAGCTTCAGCACGCTCGGCCAGGCCATCTACAACGCGCTCAAGAACAATCCCAACCTCATGCTCATGCACGGAGGCCACATCCACGGCGAAGGGCGCCGCGCCGACACCTGGGGCGGCCGCACGGTCCACTCCATCCTCGCCGACTACCAGAGCGACACCAACGGCGGCAACGGCTGGCTGCGCATCCTGCACTTCTCGCCCGCGAACAACACGCTCAGCGTGGAGACGTATTCGCCCGTGCTCGGCCAGTACCGCACCGGCGACAGCAGCCGGTTCACGCTCGACATCGACCTCTCGTCAGGTCTCGGCAACTACGAGGAAATCGCCACCCGGACCGGCATCGCCCCCGGCGACACCGTGACCATCCCGTGGGAAGACCTCCGGCCCGGCACCCGCTACGAGTGGTACGTGGAAGTCTCCGACGGCTCCACCACCATCGCCAGCCCGGTCCGCGGCTTCTCGACACAGGCGCTGCCCGAGCCTCCCGTCATCCGCATCATCAACCCGGCCAACAACGCGTCCTTCGTCTCCCCGGCGGAGATCACGCTGGAAGCCGACGCCACCGATGCCGACGGCACCGTCGCCAAGGTCGAATTCTTCGACGGCACCACGCTCCTCCACACCGCCACCTCCGCGCCCTGGACCTATGCCTGGACCAACGCGGAACCCGGCAGCCATGTCATCGTCGCCGTCGCCACCGACAACGACGACCAGACCGCCACCACCGCCATCAACCTCAACGTGGTGGACCCGGTGACCGCCTGGCTCGACGAGCACCTGCCCGAAGACTCGACGCTGCGCGGCTTCGCCGACGACGCCGACGGCGACGGCACGGTCAACTTCCTCGAATACGCGTTCGACTCCGATCCGGCCACGCCCGACCGCGCCAGCCGCCCGGTGACGAATGCCGACTCGGGACGCCTCGCCGTCACGTTTGCCCGCCAGCGCGCCGACCTCACCTACACGGTGCAGGCCAGCAACGATCTGCTCACCTGGACGGATCTCGCCACCAACCCCGGCAGCGCCGGCTCGGCCGTCACGGTGACCGACGACGACACCACGTCGCCCAACCGTTACCTGCGCCTCCGCGTCAGCGGCTCCGGCGGCGAGTTCTTCACCACGCCCTCCGGCCGGCTGACCCAGGCGCTCGCCCGCGGCCAGGAAACCGCCGCCGGGTTCCCCCTGCGCGGCGCGCCCGACGGCATCGACGGCCGCTTCGCCGGCTTCATCACCGCGGTGACCGCCACGACGCTGGAAAGCACGGACGCCGGCTGGACTCCCGGCCAGCTCTCGCAGCCCGCCGTGCCCTGGTTCGTGACGATCACCAGCGGCGCCGCCGCCGGACGTATCTTCCCTGTGGATACGACAGTCGCCGGACAGAACACCGCCTCGCAGCTCACCCTCGTGACCGGCGGCGTCGATCTGACCGCGCTCGGCATCGCGCCCGGCGTGGACACCTGGCAACTGTTCCCGGCCGACACCCTCGGCACGCTCTTCCCGGCCGGCACGCTGCTCTCGGGCACCGCGACCACTGCCGACCGCCTGCGCCTCTGGAACGGCGACACCGCGGAAACCTTCTGGCACGACGGCAGCCACTGGCGCGCCGAAGACGGTTCCGGGGCGGACAACACCCTCGTGCGTCCGGATCAGGCCTGGCACATCCTCCGCCGCCAGGCCGCGCTCAACCTCGTGACCTTCGGCGAGGTTTCCTCCACCGACGCCGCCGTCGAGGTGGCCCGCAACGGCACGTCCTACGTTTCGCTGCTGCCCGTGCCGCGCACGTTCGCCGAACTGCCGCTGCAAACGCTGCTGCCCGCCTGGGCGAGCAATCCCGCCAGCCCGACGGCCGGCGACCACGTCCGTCTCTGGAACGCCGGCGCGTGGATCACCTACTACCACGACGGAGCCAACTGGCGCCGTCAGGGCGCGAGCGCCGTCCAGGACAACACCCGGCTGCTCACGCCCGGCCGACCCGTTTACATCGTCCGTCCCGCCGCCACCGGCGAGACCGGCAGCGATGTGCTCACACAAACCAGAACCTGGTGAACAACCGGAAACCTTCAGAAAAACAAGACACACACCACATATCATGAAACGCCTCCTTCTCCTCCTCACGCTCGGCGCCACCTGCGCCAGCGCCGAAACGCTCCTCGTGAGTGATTTCTCCGGCTTCACGGCCGGCTATTACACCGAGGCCTTCGACGGGCCCTGGTCCGAAGCCACCGCCCTCTCCGGGGCGACGGATTTCACCATCGGCGACTTCGGCAGCGGCACGCCGAGCGGCGCCGCCGGCAACGGCTTCATCCAGGAACTCGCCTCCGGCCCGCAGGACTGGTCCGGCTACGTCACGCTCTCGCTGACCGGTTTCGCCTCCCTCACCAACGGGACGGACCAGCTTTTCTTCCGCGCCGAGGACATCAACGGCGACGCCTCGCTCGTCGCGGCGTTCGACCTGTCTCTCTTCGCCGACGGAGCGACGACCGTGAGCGTCTCGCTCGATTTCACCGGCCTCGATGCGACGCAGATCGCTTACTGGGGTTTTGTCGTGAACGACTTCGACGCCGCGCCCGAATTCGGCTTCACGTTCGATCACCTCGAACTCTCGACCGCTCCGATCCCGGAACCGGCGACCACCGTCGCCCTTGCCGGCGCCGGCGTGCTGATGGCCGCGTTCGCCGCCCGCCGGTTCCGCCGCCGGGCCTGATACCCGTTATCATCCGGTTTTGAACAAGGGGCGCATGTGAAGTGCGCCCTACAGGTTGTTTTTTGGGGGAACTGCCAGTTTTTAGTCCCGCATCCCCAAGCTGCGATCCGATGAAAAGGCCGGGAGAAGCACCGCTTCCCCGGCCTTTGCCATTCCCGGTCCGGGATGACGCCGGGAAACCTGCAGAGGCAGGCGGTACACACTCTTCCTTACTCCCGCCCGCGCGGTCCGCGCGGACGCTGCGGGTGTCGCCCCGCACATGCTTCAACAACATAAGCTGTTTATTTATAGAAGAAAATAAACACCGGAAAAGTATTCGCCTGGCGCCGCCACGGATTTCGCATGAACGGCGTGTCGGGGAAGTATCAGGTAGTTACCTGACTATCACGGAAGAGCCGGCCCGTGAGAGGATAGGTCCGCACGATGAACAGGACCTTCTGCCACCACGTTTTCCGGCTCCCGAGCCTCCCCGCCCCCCTCTTTTCCGGGCAATGGAGGCAACTGCCGGCGCCCGGCTGGAAGCGCCAGTTTGTCGTCGCTCTCCTGACCGCCCTGGCCGTCGGTTGCTCCCTGGTGTTTGCGCACATGCTGGCCCGGGTGGAGCACTCCCCGCCGGGCCTGCTCTTCTGGCCGGCTTCGGGCGTGTTGCTGGTCATGCTGCTGGCCTGGGGCATCCGCAACGCCGCGGGCATTTTTGTCGGCAGTCTCGTTGTATTTTTTATCTGGCGACCGTCATGGCACGCCCCGATCCACGCGCTCGACGAGACGGTGCAGGCCGCGCTGGCGTGCCTGCTGGTGCGGTGGTTCTGGCCGGCATCGAAACCCTGGACTCCCGGCGCGCGGTTTTTCGCCATCCTGCTGTCGGCAGGCGCGCTGGTGCCGACGCTCCTCGTCTCGCTGCCGGTCTGCTATTTCCTCTCCTGCGCGCAGGCCGGGGGAGCGAGCTTCTGGAGCGGTTACGTCCGGTGGTGCCTGGGAGAGTTCAACGGCTTCCTGATCGTCGCCCCCTTCCTGCTGCTCGTCGCGTACCCTTCGTTCCGGGAAACCATCCGCCGTCCCCTGGAGCTGGCGCTGCTCATCCCCGCCGGCCTGGCGGTGATGAGCCTGCACTCGGCGCAGCCGACGCTGACCGGGCTGACGCAGGTCGAAAGCTGGGCGCTGGTCGCCATGATCGGCTTCCTCATGGTGGTGCGCTGCGGAGTCGGGGGAGTTATCATCGCCAACGTGGCCATGACGCTCACCGCCATCGTCGTGCAACTTCACTTTTCCGGCGGAGGGTCCGCTGTGTCCGGCGAGCGGTGGCTGCTCGAGTTCAACACGCTCATCGTCAACCTCACCGGCGTCACGCTCATCCTCGCGGGCGGCTTCCACGATCACTGGCGGGCCGAACAGGCGCTCCACGACGTATCGGCCCGGATGCTGAACGCCCAGGAAGCCGAGCGCCGCCGGCTCGCCTCGGACCTGCACGACGGCGTCAGCCAGACGATGGCCGGTTCGCTCATGCGCCTGCAACTGGCCATGGCGAGGCAGCCGGCCCTGTCCGCCAGACCCGAACTGCAAGCGTTGGCCGGCGACATCGCCGACGGGCTGCGCGACCTGCGCCGCACGGTCGCCGGACTGAGGCCCGAGATGCTCGAGCACAGCGCCTTCGCCAACGTGCTCGACGATCATTGCCGGCAGGTGGAAACCCGCACCGGCAACGACGTGCTCTTTTCCGACGAGACCGGCGGCGAGGCCGACCGGTTGCCCCTCGCCGTGCGCGAACACCTTTTCCGGCTGGTGCAGGAGGCCATCGGCAACGCCGTGCAGCACGGACGCGCTCCCCTGATCACCGTCACCGTCTCGCGCGCCGCGAAGCCGGGCCGGCTGCGGTTTTGCGTGGAGGACAACGGCAAGGGCTTCAACCCGGCCGCGGGGGAAAGGCGCGATCGCCCGCACCTCGGGCTGCGGGTGATGCAGGAACGCGCCCTGCTGATCGGCGCCACCCTGAAAGTCGAGTCGGCCGCGGGCGCCGGCACCCGGATCATCCTCGACCTGCCGGACCGGCCACCGGCCGTCGCCTGACCGCCAGAACGGCAAAAACCCGGCTTCCGGCTCCCTTTTTGCCCCGCGCCCCTGACTCGGCCCGCCTTCTGCTATAGGATCCCCGAGTCAGCCATCCTATGCCCATCCACGTTGCTCTCCACCACCGGACAGCCTACGCCTACGACCGCCCGATCAAACTCGGCCCCCAGGTCATACGCCTCCGGCCCGCCCCGCATTGCCGGACTCCCGTCCTCTCGTACTCGCTGAAAATCGAGCCCGAAGGCCACTTCATCAACTGGCAGCAGGACCCGTTCACCAATTACCTGGCGCGCGTCGTCTTTCCCGAAAAGACCACCAAATTCGTCGTCACCGTCGATCTCGTGGCCGAGATGTCGGTTTACAACCCGTTCGACTTCTTTCTCGAACCTTACGCCGAAAAGTTTCCCTTCGCCTATGAACCGGCGCTCGCCGCCGAACTCGCGCCCTACCTGCGCACCGACCCGCTGACGCCCCGGCTCGAGGCGCTGGTCCGCTCGCTCGACCTCACCCCGCAAGTCTCGATCAACTTCCTCGTCGCGCTCAACCAAAAGCTCTCGCACGACATCCGCTACATCATCCGCATGGAGCCGGGCGTGCAAACGCCCGAGGAAACCCTCACGAAGGCCAGCGGCTCGTGCCGCGACTCCGCCTGGCTGCTGGTGCAGACGCTGCGCCACGCCGGCCTCGCCGCGCGTTTCGTGTCCGGTTATCTGATACAGCTCAAGGCCGACGTGAAATCCCTCGACGGCCCCTCTGGCGCCGAACAGGACTTCACCGACCTGCACGCGTGGTGCGAGGTTTTTCTGCCCGGCGCCGGCTGGATCGGGCTCGATCCCACGTCCGGCCTGCTCGCCGGCGAGGGCCACCTCCCCCTCGCCTGCTCGCCCGAACCGTCCTGGGCCGCGCCCATCACCGGAGTGCTCGAAAAATGTGAAGTCGGGTTCGGCCACGAAATGTCGGTGCGCCGCATCTACGAATCGCCCCGCGTCACGCAGCCTTACACCGAGGAGCAATGGGCCGCCATCGACCGGCTCGGCCACCGGATCGACGCCGATCTCGAAACCGGCGACATCCGCCTCACCATGGGCGGCGAGCCCACGTTCGTGTCGATCGACGATCCCGACGGCCCCGAGTGGAATTTCACCGCCGTCTCGCACGAGAAACGCGTGCTCTCCGGCGAACTCGTCAAGCGCCTCCGCCACCAGTTCGCCCCCGGCGCCCTGCTGCACTACGGCCAGGGCAAATGGTACCCCGGCGAGCCGCTGCCGCGCTGGGCGCTCTCCGCCTTCTGGCGCAAGGACGGCGTGCCGGTCTGGAAAAACGATGCGCTGATCGCCGACGAGTCACACGATTACGGATACGGCCCGCGCGAGGCCCGGGAACTCGCCCTGCGCATCGCCCGGATCGCCGGCCTCGACCCCAAACACCTGCTGCCCGCCTACGAGGATGTTTTTTATTACACGTGGAAGGAACGGCGGCTGCCGACCAACGTCTCCGCCGCCGATTCCCGCCTGAAAAACAAACAGGAGCGCGAACGCATCGCCCGCATTTTCCAGAAAGAACTCGGCGAGGTGACCGGTTACGCGCTGCCGGTCCGGCGCGTCACGCAAGGCGACCGCGCCGTCTGGATTTCCGGCTCCTGGTTTCTCCGCGACGACGAGACGCTCTGGCTCATCCCGGGCGATTCTCCCATGGGTCTGCGCCTGCCGCTCGATTCGATCCCCTGGGTGGCCGACGAGGATTATCCGCACGAGCCGCCGCGCGATCTTTCGCAGCCCCTGCCCGCGCTGCCGAGGACATTTCCCTACGGAGCTCCGCCCCCGCCCGAACGCGCCGGTGCCGGCCTCCCCGGCCAGCCCTTTGTTCGCGGCCGGGACACCCCGCCCGCCGCGCAGGGGCCCGGGCTGCGCCCCCAGCTCCCGGACGATCCCGACCGCCGCCCGCGCGAGGGCGAAAGCGCCGCGAACGTCATCCGCACCGCCCTCTGCGTGCAGCCGCGCGACGGCCGCCTGCATGTCTTCATGCCGCCGGTGGCGCGCGCCGAGGATTACCTCGATCTCGTCGCCGCCATCGAGGCCGCCGTCACCGAAACGGGCATGCCCGTCATCATCGAGGGCGATCCGCCGCCCCGCGACCCGCGTCTCGAAAAACTCTCCGTCACACCCGACCCCGGCGTCATCGAGGTCAACCTCCACCCGAGCCGCACCTGGACCCAGCTCGTCGAGCGCACCACGACGCTCTACGAAGAAGCCCGGCAGACGCGCCTCGGCACGGAGAAGTTCATGATCGACGGCCGCCACACCGGCACCGGCGGCGGCAACCACATCATCCTCGGCGGCGACACGCCCCTCGACTCTCCCGTCCTGCGCCGGCCCGACCTGCTGCGCTCGCTCCTCACCTACTGGCAAAACCACCCGTCGCTCAGCTACCTGTTTTCCGGCCTCTTCATCGGGCCCACCTCGCAGGCTCCGCGCGTGGACGAGGCCCGCAACGACAGCCTCTACGAACTGCAGATCGCCTTTGCCGAGATGGACCGGCAACGGGCCGCGGGCAACACCGCGCCCTGGCTCGTGGACCGGCTCTTCCGCAACCTGCTGACCGACGCCACGGGCAACACCCACCGCGCCGAGTTCAGCATCGACAAACTCTACTCGCCCGACGGCCCCGCCGGCCGGCTCGGCCTCGTCGAGATGCGCGCCTTCGAGATGCCGCCGCACGCCCGCATGAGCCTCACCCAGCACCTGCTCCTGCGCGGCCTCGTCAGCAAGTTCTGGCGCGAACCGTACCGCAACCGGCTCGTGGCCTGGGGCACCGACATCCACGACCGCTGGATGCTCCCGCACTTCTGCGAGACGGATTTCAACGACGTGCTGCGCGACCTGCGCGAGGCCGGTTATCCGTTCGAGCCGTCGTGGTTCGCCCCGCACTTCGAATTCCGTTTCCCGCGCATCGGCGAGTTCGCGCAGCGCGACGTGCAGGTCGAGCTGCGCACCGCGCTCGAACCCTGGCACGTGCTCGGCGAGGAAGCCGGCGCGGGCGGCACCGTACGCTACGTGGACAGTTCGCTGGAGCGCCTCCAGGTCAAGGTCCGCGGCCTCGCCGGCGACCGCTTCGCCCTCGCGGTCAACGGACGCCGCCTCCCGCTGCATCCCACCGGCGTCAACGGCGAAGGCGTGGCCGGCGTGCGTTACCGCGCCTGGCAGCCGCCCAACTGCCTCCAGCCGACGATCGGCGTGCATGCGCCGCTCGTCTTCGACCTCGTGGACACCTGGAACCGCCGCTCGCTCGGCGGCTGCACCTGCCACGTCGCGCATCCCGGCGGGCGCAATTACGACACCCTGCCGGTCAATTCCTTCGAAGCGGAAAGCCGCCGCCTCGCCCGCTTTTTCACCTCCGGCCACACCCCCGGCACCGAGCCGATCAGCCTCCTCCGCGATCCGGCGCCCGGCATGCCGTTCACGCTCGACCTGCGCCAGCCGGAGCCGGTCTGAAATTGCGAATGACAAATGACGAATGACGGGGGGCCGATCCGCCTTTCATTCGTCGTTCGTCATTTGTCATTCGCAATTTGCCCTTCACCATTGTGCCTCCTTGCGGCCATCAAACCTCCCGCCGGATGAACACACCTGCCGATACACCTGCCACCGATTTCCTCGCCGACTACCGGGAACGCCCCGGCCATTTCGACGAATGCCGCGCGCCCGACGGCGCGCTGCGTCCGGCGTGGGCCGAGTTTTTCCGGCACCTCGGCCCCGACCCGCAGGATGCCATCCGCGCCGCCGCCGAAAGCTGCCGGCGCGCCGTGCTCGAACAGGACGTGACCATGAACGTGTACGCCGGCGACGAATCCACCGCCCACGTCTGGCCCCTCGATCCCGTGCCCCTGCTGCTCGGCGCCGGCGACTGGAGCCTGATCACTGACGGACTCCGGCAGCGCGCCCGCCTCTACAACGCCCTGCTCAACGATCTTTACGGTGCGCAGGACCTGCTGCGCAGCGGCCTCCTCCCGGCCTCGCTCGCCATGGCCAACCCGCATTACCTGCGCGCCTGCGCCGGGCTCGGCCGGAGCGGGGGCGAACCGTTTCTCCACACCCTCGCCGCCGACATCGCCCGCTCGCCCGACGGCCGCTGGTGGGTGATCGAGGACCGGCTCGACGCGCCCTCCGGCCTCGGCTACTCGCTGCAAAACCGGATGATCAACCGCCAGGTGCTGCCCGGCGTTTTCCAGCGCGCGCCCGTCACGCGGCTCCACCGCTTTTTCCACGACTTCCGCCGGTCTCTGGAACAACTCGACCCCCGCGGCCGCGACGGGAGTGATCCGCACGTCGTGTTTCTCACGCCCGGCCCGGCCAACGAAACGTATTTCGAACACGCCTACCTCGCCCGCTATCTCGGCTACCCGCTGGTCGAGGGCGCCGACCTCACCACCCGCGACCGGCGGGTTTACCTGCGCACGGTCGGCGGCCTGCGCCGGGTCGATGTGATCGTGCGGCGCGTCGATTCCGATTTCTGCGATCCTCTGGAGCTCAACAACCAGTCGCTGCTCGGCGTGCCGGGCCTGGTCGAGGCCGCGCACTCCCGCCGCGTCGCCATCGCCAATCTCCCCGGCGGCCGCGCGCTCGAAACCAACGCCCTGCTCGCCTTTCTCGCCCCGCTCTGCCGCCACGTCCTGGGAGAAAAACTACGCCTGCCCAGCGTCGCCACCTGGTGGTGCGGCCACGACGACGCGCGCCGCTATGTGCTGGAAAACCTGCACAACCTCGTCATCAAGCCCGCGTTTCCCTCTCCCGGCGTTCCTCCCCTCCGCTACGGTCCGCACCTCAGCGAAGCCGGCCGCGACACGCTGGCCCGCGAAATCCGGCAGCATCCCCAGGCCTGGTGCGGACAGGAACGCGTGCTGCTCGGCACCACGCCCGGCCTCGCGCCCGCCACCGGCCGGCTGATGGCAATGCCGTTCATCGCGCGCATCTACCTCGCCTGGCACGACGGCGATTACCAGGTCATGCCCGGCGGCCTCGCCCGGTGCAACCCGGTCGGCGAGGACGCCATCGTCTCGCTGCAAACCGGCTCCGTCGCCAAGGATATCTGGGTGTTGCGCGAGCTCGGCGTCCCCTCCGCCTCCACCGTCGTCGTGACCGCGCCCGGGAGCGCGCCTCCCGTCGTGCAACGCGAGGCGCACGCCACGCCCAGCCGGCTGGCCGACGACCTTTTCTGGCTCGGCCGCTACCTCGAACGCACCGGGCAGCTCGCCCGCCTGCTCGGCAAGCTCGAGCCGCTCCTGCGCGACGAGATCGCCACGCTCGACACCGCCGTGATCGACGATGCCGTGCGGCTCCTTTGCCATCTCCTGCTCGTGCCTCCTCCGGACGAAACCACCGTCGAAAAAAACGCCGCCTTTGTCCGGCGCATCGCCGCCGATCCGAAGCAGCCCGGCAGCCTCGGCGCCAACCTCGAGCGGCTCGGCCGCAATCTGGAATCCGTCAAGCCGCGCCTGCCGCCCGAAGCCTGGCAGATGACCCGCCGCCTGCGCGAATCGCGCCATGCCGCCCCGCCCGCCCTCGCCGGCCTGCGCGGGCAACTGGCGGCGCTCGACGGCATCCTCGCCGAGAACCTGCCGCGCAACACCGCCTGGCATTTCCTCGACCTGGGCCGCCGCGTCGAGCGCAGCCTGCAAATCCTCTCCGTGCTGCAATTCCTGCTCGGCGAGACCGCCGGCTCCGCGCCCTCGGAATTCCGCCTGCAGACGGCGCTGTACCTTGCCGACTGCCTGTTCGCCTACCGCTCGATGCACCACGGCGCGTTTCATCCGGAGACGGTCCTGCAATGGCTCGTCTCCGAACGCGAGAACACCCGCGGCCTGCACTACCAGGCCGACCTGGCGGTGCAAAGCCTCGCCGCCCTGCCCGACCATCCCGCGCCCCGCGCCGTCGAGCAACTGCGCAACCGGGCGCTCTATTACCTGAGCATCGTGCGCCTCGCCGACACCGCGCGCTTCGCCGCGGATTTCGCCACCGCCGCGCCCTTCTGGGACGACCTCGCCGCGATCAACCGGGAGCTGGGCAACCGCGTGACCCGGATCTACTTCTCCCACGCCACCCCGCGCGACGAGGCGGAGATGGCTGAATCAAAACCGGATTCTCTTTAACCACTAATGGACACTGATGGACACTAATAAAGACCTCCAGAGCATTGGAGCGGCGGCGTCCCCGCCGCCGGACGGGACGACCGTCCCGCAGGATCGGAAGGCGCGCTGGCGCGCGTCCGGCGGCGGGGACTCCGCCGCTCCGACATGCCATCCATTAGTGTGCATCAGTGTCCATTAGTGGTTAAAACCCTGACCATGCCGCGCTACCGTATCACTCACACCACTACCTGGACGCATCCCGCCGCCGTGGCCACGGCGTGGCAGTTGCTGCGCCTGCAACCGCGCGACAGCGCCGCCCAGAAGTGCCTCGACTACCGCCTCACCGTCACTCCGCAGCCGGCCGACATCGCCACGCGCGAGGATTTTTTCGGCAACCGGATGCAGCTCTTCAGTCTCAGCGAGCCGCACACGGAACTCGTCATCCACGCCGTCAGCCACGTCGAGCGCAACGAGCCGCCCGCCCTCGCCTTCGATCTCACGCCGCCTCCGGCGCTCGCCGCCCGGCAAACGACCGGGGCCATCCGCCACGGGGAGTTTCTGCTCGAACAGTACCGGCACCCCACCGCGCTGGTGCCCTTCCTGCCCGAGGCCGCCGCGCTCGCCGCCGGCCTCGATGATGCGGAGACGCCCGTCCTCACCTGGCTGGCCGCGCTCGGCGAAAACTTCGGCCGCGACTACACCTTCGACTCCAAGGTAACGACCGTCTCGACCCCGCTCGCCCGCGTGCTGCACAACCGGCGCGGCGTATGCCAGGATTTCGCGCACCTGTTCCTCAGCTGCCTGCGTCAGCACGGGCTCGCCGCCGCCTACGTGAGCGGCTACCTCCTGACGAAGCCGCCGCCCGGTTCGCCGCGCCTGCTCGGCGTCGATGCGATGCACGCCTGGGTATCGGTCCACGTGCCCGGCATGGGCTGGGTGGATTACGATCCGACCAACCGGATGTTTGCCGGCAACGGCCACATCACCGTCGCCCGCGGCCGCGACTACGCCGACATTACGCCCACGCGCGGCGTCTTCAGCGGCGCCGGCACCCACGCCCTCAAGGTCGAGGTCACCGTGGAGCCCGAAGACGCGCCCCTCCCGACCCCGGGACGCTAGAGCATTTTAAATAAAACTGTATCTATTTTGGAATAGATGGTTCAATTTTTCGGGATGAAAAGCATTTCTTTGGATTTGAGGCGCCGGATAGTGGAGACCTACGATGAGGGAGAGTGGACGCAGGAGGAGGTAGCGAAGCGTTTCCGGGTGTCGTTGGGGATGGTCAAGAAGCTGTTGATGCAAAGGCGCAGGACAGGGCAGATCGAAGCCAGGCACCGGTTTTCCGGAAGGAAGGCGCGGTTGTTGCCTGAACGCGGCCAGGAGCTGAAGGCGTTGGTGGCGAGGCATCCGGACCTGACCTTGGCCGAGATCAAGGAGCGCCTCGATCTGGTCTGCACGATTCCGGCGATCCATCAGGTGCTCGCGAAGCTGGGACTGACATATAAAAAAAGACGCTCCATGCGGCCGAGCAAAACCGCCCGGATATTGCCAAGGCGCGTCGCGGATGGAAACGCGGCCAGGGCGCGTTCGATCCGGCCCGGCTTGTCTTTATCGACGAGTCGGCGGCCAAGACGAACATGACGCGTTTGCGGGGCCGCTCGCCCAAAGGAAAACGGCTGGTCTGCCACGCCCCACACGGCCACTGGAACACCACCACGATGATTTCCTCGGTGCGGCTGGACGGCACCACCGCGTGCATGACCATCAAGGGAGCAACCAACACCGAGGTCTTCCAGGCCTACGTGCGCGAGGTGCTGGTCCCCTCGCTGCGTCCAGGCGACATCGTCGTCATGGACAACCTCGGCTCCCATAAAAACGAACACACCCTCGCCCTGATCGAACAGGTCGGCGCCCAGGTCCGCTTCCTTCCCGCCTACTCCCCCGACCTCAACCCCATCGAGATGATGTGGAGCAAGGTGAAGGCCCTCCTTCGCAAGGCTCAGGCGCGTAATCACCCCGACCTCCTCAAGGCTGTCGCCTCCGCGTTACGCTCCGTCACTCCCCAAGACGCACTTGGCTGGTTCGCCGCATGCGGTTACAGTTTTATTTAATATGCTCTAAACGGTTACGAAGCCCGGCGGCCCGACGGACCGGAACGACAGAATCACCAGTTCCAGCGCACCCCGGCGCGGGCCTGCCGGGGCGGGCCGACGCTGACCACGCCGGCGGCGGTGCGGCCGGTCTGGACCTCGGTGTCGAAAAGATTTTCCACCGCCACAAAAACCTCCAGGTCGCGGCCGAAACGGCGCGAGAGGCCGAGGTCGAAGACGGTGGCGGCGGCCAGGCGGAGGGTGTTCTCGTCGTCCTCGTACTGGTCGCTGAACCAGCGCAGGCGGGCATTGACCTCGAGAGCGCCCGGAGCCGTCCAGCGCAGCGAGGCGGACAGCGTATGCCGGGGCACCTGGGCGAGCCGCTTGCCGTCGAGCTCGGCGGCTCCCGCGCCGGGGTCGGTCACGCGGGCGTCGCTGAAGAGGTATCCGGCTCGCAGATACAGCGAGGGATGCGGGCGGGCGTGAACCGAGGCTTCCAGGCCTTGCACGCGGACGCGGTCGAGGTTGCGCCGCTGGCGGGTGTCGGGCGCGACGGTGACGTTGGTGACGGCGTCCTCGAGTTCGTTGACAAAAAGCGTGAGCGCGGCGCCGGCCCGCTCGTCGCCGAGATCGAGGCCGAGTTCGCCGCCGGTGAGCGTTTCCGGTGAAAGCTCCGGGTTGGCCTCCGTGGTGACGGGGCCGACGCGAAAGGGGCGGTAATATTCGTTGAGCGTGGGCACGCGAAACGCCTGGTAAACGGAGCCGCGGACGCGGAGGTGTTGCGCGGCCTGCCAGACGAGCCCGGCGTCGGGGCTGAACTCGACGCCGTCCGCGGCGGAGTAACGGTCGTCGCGGAGCGGCGCGGACGCGGGCGCGGTGGTGTCCCACTCGCGGCGATGGCCGTCGCGGTTGGTCCAGTAGTCGACGCGGGCGCCGAGCGAACCGCGCCAGCGCGGGGCAAACCGGTATTCATAGCGCACGAAGCCGCCGGCAAAAACCTGTTCGCCTCCGGCGAAACGCCGCCGCGTGAAATCGCCGAGCGGAGCGGAGTAGAGGTAATCCTCGCGCGTCTCCCCTTCCACGTAGCGGAGGTCCGCGCCCGCCGTGAAACGGGTGTCGTCCTCCGGCCCGCCCCACGTGGCGGTGAACGCGGCGCCGGCGGCGGTGGCGGGCACGTCGTACTGGTCGCTGGCAGGCGTCTCGGTCGTGCGGGCGGCGCTGACCGAGGAAAAGAAGCTCTCGAAGGACTGCTTCTGGAAATAGAGGGAAAGGCTGTAATCGGGTTGCCCGCCGGTGGCAACGGCTCCGGCCGCGGGCCGGTTGGTGAGCGTGGCCGCGAGGAAGGTTTCGTGCGAGGCGTTGCGCTGGAGCGGGGTGCCGTTGCCGCGATCCTCGGCGTAGGCCCGCGCTGTGACGACGAGATCCGCGGACCCGGCCAGCGTCGTGCGGACCGAGGCCTGGGCGCGCTGATAGTCGAGGTCGGCGGGACGGTCGATGCTCCCGGGATGGCGCACCAGATAGACGCCGCCGGTCGTGAAGGCGGCGGCATCGAGGGAAACGGAACGGAGCGAAAGGAAGCGGTTGTCGGCGGCGCCGGCGACGGAGGCGCCCGCCGTGCCGGTGAAGAGGAGCTCCCCGCCAAAGGTCGAGAAATCTCCCCCCGCGGCCTCGATCACGGCGCGGGCGGCCGGCGGGCCGGGAGGGCCGGCGGAGGCGGCCGTCGCCCCGGGCGCATCCGTGAGAAGCTGCACGGTGCCGCCGAGGGCGGCGTTCCCCCAGGCGCCGGAGCCGCCACCGCGCACGATCTCGATGGCGGAGAGCGAAAGGCGGGGGACTTTGGTCCAGGCGACCCAGCCGCCGAAGGGATCGTTGAGCGGCACGCCGTCGAGCAAAACGAGCGAACGGCTGGCGCCGCTGGGGCCGAGTCCACGGAGCGAGACCCCTTGCGCGGTGGGGTTGGCCGTGAGGCTGCCCGACCGGCGAAAGAGACTGAAGGCGGGGATGCTCCGCAGGGCATCGTCGATCGCGAGCGAAGGGGAAGCGCGCAAGTCGTCGGCAGACAGGACATCCGCCGCCACGGCGAGCGTGCCGGCCGGTTGCGGAGCGCGGGAGGCGGTGACGACGAGCGGAGCGAGCAGGAGCGGCAAGGACCCGGCCCGAGCGCCGGATGCGGCGTCCGGCGCGGAGGTGGAGGTAGCGGCAGCCAGGGGCGCGGTGAGGACAGAGAAGGCAAGGCCCGCGGGGGCCGCCATCTCCTGGAATCTGCGTCGGTAGTTCATGCCCTGGCGGTGGATTTGCGGTCCAAGGAGGGCGGGCAAGGCACGGGAGTCAAACGGCCGGGGCAGGTCAGGGCCGGTACGGCGTGCCCGCGGAAGCCGCCGCGGCCTGTGCCAGCCCCGTCCCCATGCCTGCTTCCCGCTGGCACAACCTGCGCCAAAATGTGCCAGATTTGCGTCTCCCGCCTCCCGCAGAATTTCGTCTTCACCCCTGTTCTTAATTTTCTAACGGCTGAAAATGAGCGAGTAGCAATACCCGGCATCGCGTCTGGCCCGGGCATTGCTCTTGTCCTGTCATCATCTTATGAGCAAAATCCTCGGCATCGATCTTGGCACCACCAACTCCTGCATGGCAGTCATGGAAGGCGGCGAGCCCGTGGTTATCCCCAATGCGGAAGGCGCCCGCACCACTCCTTCCGTCGTCGCCTTCACCAAGAGCGGTGAACGCCTCGTCGGCCAGGCCGCCAAGCGCCAGGCGGTCACCAACCCCAAGAACACCATCTTCTCGGCCAAGCGCCTCATCGGACGCAAATTCGCCGAAGTGCGCGACGAGGCCAAAAACCTCCCCTTCAAGGTCGTCGAAGGCAAGAACGGCGACGCCTGGATCGAAGCCCAGGTCGGCGACAAGGTGGAGCAATTCGCCCCGCAACAGATTTCCGCGTTCGTCCTTGGCAAGCTGAAGGCCGATGCCGAGGCGTATCTCGGTGAGAAAATCACCCAGGCCGTCATCACCGTGCCGGCCTACTTCAACGACGCCCAGCGGCAGGCCACCAAGGACGCCGGACAGATTGCCGGCCTCGAGGTCAAGCGCATCATCAACGAACCCACCGCCGCCTCCCTCGCCTACGGCCTCGACAAGAAGAAGGACGAAAAAATCGCCGTCTTCGACCTCGGCGGCGGCACCTTCGACGTCTCCGTCCTCGAAATCGGCGACGGCGTGTTCGAGGTCAAGGCCACCAACGGCGACACCCGGCTCGGCGGCGACAACTGGGACGAGTACCTCATCAACTGGCTCGTCGAGACCTTTAAAAAAGAAAACGGCATCGACCTGCGCAACGACCCGATGGCCCTCCAGCGCCTCAAGGAAGAAGCCGAGAAGGCCAAGATCGCCCTCTCCTCCGCGCAGAGCTACGACATCAACCTCCCCTTCATCACCGCCGACGCCTCCGGCCCCAAGCATCTCAACATCAGCCTCAGCCGCGCGAAGATGGAGCAGATCTGCGACAGCCTCTTCGAACGCTGCTTCACGCCCTTCAAGAACTGCGTCCGCGACGCCGGCCTCACCGCCGAAAAGATCGACGAACTCGTGCTCGTCGGCGGCATGACCCGCATGCCCAAGGTCGTCGACATCGCCCGCCAGCTCGCCGGCAAGACCCCCCACCAGGGCGTCAACCCCGACGAAGTCGTCGCCATCGGCGCGGCCGTCCAGGGCGGCGTGCTCAAGGGCGACGTGCGCGACGTGCTCCTCCTCGACGTCACCCCGCTCACCCTCGCCATCGAGACCATGGGCGGCGTGGCCACGCCGATGATCGCGCGCAACACCACCATCCCGCACAAGAAAACCGAGCGCTTCTCCACCGCCGCCGACAACCAGCCCTCGGTCGAGATCGTCGTCACCCAGGGCGAGCGCCCCATGTCCCGCGACAACAAGGTGCTCGGCACCTTCAAGCTCGACGGCATCCCGCCCGCTCCCCGCGGCACACCGCAGATCGAGGTCACTTTCGACATCGATGCCAACGGCATCCTCCACGTCACCGCCAAGGACAACGGCACCGGCAAGGAACAGAAGATCACCATCCAGGGCTCCTCCGGCCTCTCCAAGGAAGAAGTCGAGCGCATGACGAAAGACGCCGAGGCGCACGCCGCCGAAGACAAGAACCGCGCCGAAGCCGTCAAGACGCGCAACGAACTCGACGGCGCCGTCTTCTCCCTCGACAAGGCACTCAAGGACGGCGGCGACAAGCTCCCCGCCGACGTCAAGACCAAGGTCGAAGGCGCCCTCGCCGAAGCCCGCAAGGCGCTCGAGTCCAATGACGACGCGCAGATCAAGGCCGCCCTGGAAAACCTCCAGAAAACCGGCGCCGAGTTCTACGCCCAGGCCAGCCAGGCCGCCGGCGCGGCCGGTGGCGGTTCGCCCTTCCCGGGCGGCTTCCCCGGAGCCGACGCCGCCGGCGGCGCTCCCGGTGCCGACGCCTCGGGCAAGACCGAAAAAAAGGCCGACGTCGTCGACGCCGATTTCGAAGTCGTGGACGAGAAGAAGGACGACAAGAGCTGACCCTTTCTCCCCCTTTCGCCAGCCGCACCGCCGGATATCCTCCGACACGCGGCTGGCGTCGTTGAAAAACCGATACAAGAAACAAACTCCGTCAGACCAAACCCGAACAACAACCATATATGGCCAAAGTCAAAATCAAGCCCATCGGTGATCGCGTCCTCGTGAAGCACATCGAAGAGAAAGAACAAGTCCGCGGTGGCATCATCATCCCGGACTCCGCCAAGGAAAAGCCCCAGGAGGCCGAGGTCATCGCCATCGGCACCGGCAAGAAAGACGAGAACGGCAAAGCCGTCGCCTTCGAAGTGAAGGTCGGCGACAAGGTTCTCATCAGCAAATACGGCGGCACCGAAGTGAAGATCGAGAACGAGAAATTCACCATCGTCCGCGAAGACGACATCCTCGGCGTCATCGCCTGAGCACGCCGTCCGTCAGTCCGATAACCAACTACCAAATTCTAACTTCCAAATTCCAAATACATACATATGGCCGCCAAACAACTCCTCTTCGATGAGGCCGCCCGTCAGAAAATCCTCCGTGGTGTCGAAGTCCTCGCCCGCGCCGTCAAGGTCACCCTTGGTCCCAAGGGTCGCAATGTCGTCATCGACAAGAAATTCGGCTCGCCCGCCGTCACCAAGGACGGCGTGACCGTCGCCAAGGAAGTCGAGCTGCCCGATCCCTACGAAAACATCGGCGCCCAGCTCGTGAAGGAAGTCGCTTCCAAGACCAACGACTCCGCCGGCGACGGCACCACCACCGCCACCGTGCTCGCCGAGGCCGTCTACAAGGAAGGCCTCAAGCACGTCACCGCCGGCGCCAACCCGATCTACCTCAAGCGCGGTATCGACAAGGCCGTCGAGGCCGCCGTCGCCGATCTCGCCAAGGCCTCCAAAAAGGTCAACGCCCGCGAGGAGATCCGCCAGGTCGCCACCGTCTCCGCCAACTGGGACACCACCATCGGCGAGATCATCGCCGACGCCATGGACAAGGTCGGCAAGGACGGCACCATCACCGTCGAGGAAGCCAAGTCCATCGAGACCACCCTCGACGTCGTCGAAGGCATGCAGTTCGACAAGGGCTACCTCTCGCCCTACTTCGCCACCAACCAGGAGAGCCTCGAAGCCGTCCTCGAAGACGCCTACGTGCTCATCCACGAGAAGAAGATCAGCTCCCTCAACGAGCTCCTTCCTCTCCTGCAGGCGGTTTCCAAAACAGGAAAACCTCTCCTCATCATCGCTGAAGACGTCGAAGGCGAAGCCCTCGCCGCCCTCGTGGTGAACAAGATCCGCGGCGTGCTCAACGTGGCCGCCGTCAAGGCTCCCGGCTTCGGCGACCGCCGCAAGGCCATCCTCGAAGACATCGCCGTCCTCACCGGCGGCAAGCTCCTCACCGAGGACCTCGGCATCAAGCTCGAGAACGTCACCGTGGCCGACCTCGGCAAGGTCAAGCGCGTCGTCATCGACAAGGAAAACACCACCATCGTCGAAGGCGCCGGCAAGTCGTCCGACATCCAGGGCCGCGTCAAGCAGCTCCGCCGCCAGATCGACGAGACCACCAGCGACTACGACCGCGAGAAGCTCCAGGAGCGCCTCGCCAAGCTCGCCGGCGGCGTGGCCGTGATCAACGTCGGTGCCGCCACCGAATCCGAAATGAAAGAGAAGAAGCAGCGCGTCGAGGACGCCCTCCACGCGACCCGCGCGGCCGTCGAGGAAGGCATCGTCTCCGGCGGCGGCGTCGCCCTCCTGCGCACCGCCAAGGCCATCGACGCCGTCGTCGCGACGCTCGAAGGCGACGAGAAGCTCGGCGCCGGCATCATCCGCCGCGCGGTCGAGTCTCCTCTCAAGCAGCTCGTGGCGAACGCCGGCCTCGAAGGCGCGGTCGTCGTCCAGCAGGTGCTCTCCAGCAAGGGTTCCAACGGCTACAACGTGGCCACCGGCGCCTACGAAGACCTCGTGAAAGCCGGCGTGGTCGACCCGACGAAGGTCACCCGCATCGCGCTCCAGAACGCGGCATCCATCGCCGGTCTCCTCCTCACCACCGAAGCCATCATCACCGACGCTCCGGAAGACAAGAAGGCCCCGGCCGCCCCCGCCCCCGGCGGTGGCATGGACTACTGAGTTCCCGCCCGAGACGGGAAGCCGGCCACCCGCGGCCTCTTCCCGGTCAACGCTCACCAGAGCCGGCGCCCACCAGGGCGCCGGCTCTTTTTGTGCTTCCCCTTTTGGCAAACCTTTCCATCCCCTGCGTCCGCCCTCCTCATCCCCGGACAATCAACCCGCATCCCTTGCCATGTTGCGCCCTCCCGTTCCCGTCGCTCCGCTCGTGGCACATCCCATGCTGGCCTCGCGGCAGTGACCAACTGCCAGATTTGCGCGGAGAACGCCGCCTCCGCAATGCCGCCCGACACGACCGGCGGACGGGCTCTCCAGCCGCCGTCATGCCGCCTCGTCGGCGAACTCGACCTCCTTCATGAAATCGTCGAGGCCCTCGGCGAGGGCGGCGAACTGCACGAGGCCACCCGGCGCATGTTCGCCAAGCTCGCCGATACCAAACACCTCCGGCGCGGCCTCCTTACCATCCTCAATCGCGAAACCGGCAACCTCCTCATCGAAGCCCTCGATCCCGAAGCCGGACCCGGCGCCGCCAAACAGGCGCCCCGCTCGCCCGCCCCGGCTCCCTGTCGCGTCGGCGAAGGCATCATCGGACGCGCGCTCGCCGACGGAGGTGCCCGCTGCATCCCCGACCTCCACACCCTGCCACCCGGCGATTTCAGCCCGTGGGAAAAAACCTGGTTCGGCGACCTCTCCGGCCCGGCCGCCCTGCTGATCGTGCCCATCCGGCACGGCGAGGAAGTCCTTGGCGCGCTCAGCTTCATCCGCCCGCCCGCGCCTCCTGCCATTATCGAAACCGACCTGCGCTTTCTCGCTCTCGTCGCCGGCCAGGTCGGCCTCGCCGTGCGCTTCCGGCAAATCACCCAGGAACGCCTCGACACCCTGCGCCAGGAAAACGAACGCCTCCAGGAGCAGATCAAGCGCAGCTTCATCCCCGAGGGCATGATCGGCAAATCCTCCGCCATGCGCATGGTCTATTTCCACGTGGACCAGGTCGCCGACAGCAAGACCACCGTCCTCATCCGCGGCGAGACCGGCGTCGGCAAGGAGCGCGTGGCCCAGGCCATCTGGCAAGGCGGCTCGCGCAAGAACCGCCCCTTCGTCCGCGTCAACTGCGCCGCGCTCCCCGAAAGCATCATCGAGAGCGAACTGTTCGGGCACGAGAAAGGCGCCTTCACCGGCGCGCTCGCCCTGCGCAAGGGCCGCTTCGAACTCGCCCACACCGGCACGCTTTTTCTCGACGAGATCGGCGAGATCTCCATGGCCACGCAGGCCAAGCTCCTGCGCGTGCTCCAGGAAGGCGTCTTCGAACGCGTCGGCGGCGCCCAGCCCATCAAGGTCGACGTGCGCGTCATCACCGCCACCAACCGCAACCTCGAGGAGATGATCGAACAGGGAAAATTCCGCCTCGATCTCTATTATCGCATCAACGTCTTCCCCATCTACGTGCCGCCGCTGCGCGAGCGCCGCAGCGACCTGCTCGAGCTCTCTGACCATTTTCTGGAAAAATATTCGCGCCAGAACGGCAAGCGCGTGGTCCGCATTTCCACGCCCGCCATCGACATGCTCATGGCCTACCACTGGCCCGGCAACGTGCGTGAACTGGAAAACATCATCGAGCGCGCCGTGCTCCTCGCGCAGGACGGCGTCATTCACGGCTATCACCTGCCGCCCACGCTCCAGACGGCCGAGTCCTCCGGCACCGCCTCGCCGCAGACCCTCCAGGAAACGCTCGATGCCGTGGAGCGCGAGATGATCGTCGAGGCGCTCAAGTCGAGCCGCGGCGTCATGGCCAGGGCCGCCCGCCAGCTCGGCATCACCGAGCGCACCATGGGCCTGCGCGTGAAGACCCTCGCCATCGAACCCCGCCGCTTCCGCGAGGACCCCGACCTTTCCGCCTCCTGATCGGGAAAACGGGGCGAACCGGATTCCTTTAACCACGGAGCACCTGGGTAAAATCAGGAAAAGAGAGCCCGCGAAACACACGAAAAGACACGAAAAAAATACCGGAACCGGATGGATTCGTCTTTCGTGTCTTTTCGTGTGTTTCGTGGGCCACTCTCTGTTTCTGTTGAAAGCGCCCCGCCTGATCCGCGGTCAAAAAAGGAGTTCCCATCCGCCCCGGTTTGCCTGTTACGTGGGCGCATGACCGAAGCCGAGCTCACCACGCTGATCGAGGATGCCACGTTCGACTACACGATGGGCGACCTCGACGCCGCTGTCGGAAAACTGCGCCGCGCCACCGAAGCCGCGCCCGCCTCCTTCGAGGCATGGCACGCGCTGGCCGAGGTGAATTTTCACGCGCGCCGGTTCGACGACGCCCTCGCCGCCGCCGGGCATGCCCATGCGCTGCGCCCCGACGATCTCCTCATCAACACCACGCTTTCACGCATCTGGATGGAAAAAGGCGACAAGACCACCGCCGAACAATTCGGTGCCCGGGCCCGCATCCTCGGCTGGAAAGACCAGCTCAAAAATCCCGGCGCCAGCGACGACGCGGTGAACTGAAAAATTCCATTTTCCGATCGCTGCCCTGAATGTCGGGCACGCCGTTCTTGACTGGCGTTATCCATTGCTTCCCATCTTCTTGCGTAAACAATCAAAAGGGCAATCCCTCCGCATCCTCTCCGGTGTCACTACACCCCGGTTTCCTGTCTACATTCGAATTGGAAATGACGGTTTCATAAGGAACGGAGCCGGCGAAAACGATCCGGTGTCATCCCGAGTTTTTGGCGAAAAGCAGTGCATAGATGCCGCTCGTTCGAAAAACCGCACGCCAACGCCACCGCTTTCAACGGTGCCGGGGACTCCAGGAGGCGACCATCGCTCGGTTCTGCGAACCGCCCTGTCCCTTGACGCCGTGCAACGCTGTGCTCAACAAGTGCAGCATGAAAAAGCGGATCACCATCCGGGAAATCGCAGCCCGCGTCGGCCTGCACTATTCCTCCGTTTCGCTCGCTCTGCGCAACGATCCCTGCCTCCCGGAAAAAACGCGCGCGAAAATCAAGAAACTCGCCACCAAAATGGGCTACGTCCCCGACGCCGCCCTCGGCGCGCTCGCCGCCTACCGCAACTCCCGCCGCCCCCATCCCGTCCACAGCGAACTCGCCTACCTCACCGACCGCGCTCCCGACGAACCCTTTTCCGCTGCCATCCGCCACTACGCACAAAAACAAGCCGCCCACCTTGGTTACAACCTCGTTGAATACAACCTCGCCAGCGGCGACACCCGCGACCTCCACCGCCTGCAGGCCATCTGGTGGAATCGCGGCGTGCGTGGCATCATGATCGGTCCCGTGGACACCCCTGCCCCCCTGGCCGGAGTGACCTGGGAAAAATGGCCCGTTGTCGCCTATGGCTACACTGTGCCCGAACCCCATTTCAACCGGGCGGTGCTGGATCATTTCCAGAACATGCTGCTCCATCTGAAACTGCTCCGCGAAAAAGGCTACTCGCGCATCGGCTTCATTCTTCTCCCCAACATCGAACACAACACCGCCGGCCGCATTCATGCCGCATGGCTCTACGATCATCAAATTTTGCATCCCAAGTCAGTCCCGATCCCCATTCTCGACCACGATCCACAGAATCCGAATGTAATAGAAAAATGGATACAGTCAAACAGCATCGACGTCATCATCGCTTATCTGGAGCAATACGACCTCCTTGCTGCGCGCGGCTGGCGGTTTCCCGAAGATATCGGTTTTTCCCTGCTCACTCGAAAAAACTATCACAAGCAGGGTGTAAAAATTTCCGGATTCGACACCAAGACGGAAAGCCTCGCCGCCAACACCATTCACTTCCTGGTTTCCCTCATTCACGAACAAGCCTGCGGCGTCCTCGACATCCCGCGCCACTACATGATCTCCGGCAAATTCCACGAAGGCGAAACCCTCCGTCCTACTCCACGCCAGACGCCTGCCAAAAAACGCAACATCATCGCCTGATATCACGAATGTTCACGTTCTTTGACGTTTTGAGTGGTCCCCTGCCTTGAACGGGGGGCGGACCCCCTGTCCGCAGGCGGGACGTATGCGTGTGCGTTTCCGCAGAGGCGACGCTGCGCGTCGTCGGCGGACAGAGGTGTCCGCTCTCCACTGATGATTCTCGCCTTCCGTTCTTACTCAACAATTTGAGTTGCGCAAGCATTGCCCGGCGGAAATTCCCACGGCATAAGGTTGGCCACCATGAAGTCACCCAGTTCATCATTCCCCGTACCCACCACGCCCGCCTCGGGTGTTTCGCTTGCCACCCAATTCACAACCGCAGCCCTGCTCGGTGCCATATGCCTGACTTTGCAGCCGTCAACTCAAGCAGCGACGGCACTATGGAGTCCATCGGGAGCATCAACCAACCTTGGCGGAGCAACCAACTGGAGCCCCAGCGTAATCCCCGGCACCACGGACGAAGTGCTCTTTTCGTCCGTTACTACCAACCTGACAACGGCGGACGCCTTGACGTGGGGAAATCTGATCTGGAATGCCGACACCTCCACGACCATTTCGATTTCGAACACCCCCAGCAGTAACAAGCTTCTGACGCTCAGCGGAGGCGGTGGCAGCACGGCCGCGATTGCCTCCGGAGGGCAGACCGGCGATTTGCTTCTGCTCGGCAACAACATGACAAACGGCACCCTGACGATTTCCGGCACCCCCAATCAGAATGGCGCCCGGTTGATCATAGCCCTCGGAAACGATGGTGCATTCAATGTCAAAAACACCGCGGCCACCCTGATAATCACCAGCGAAATCCGTGGTAACAACGTCAACCTCGCCAAGACCGGTGCCGGCACGCTCACCCTGAGTGGGGCCAACACATTCGGCACCGACGCTGGCAAAACCTTCACCATCTTCGATGGCACCGTGAATGCCAACAGCGCCACCTCCCTCGGACGGGGTGATGTGATCCTTGCAGGCGGCAGACTCACCATCAACGAAGCCGCCACCGGCTCAATCAACATCAGGTCCGGCAAGACATTTTCCATGAGTGGCGGCACACTGAGCTTCTCCTTCGAAAATACCTCCAGCCACGATCAGATTGTCAGTCTCGGCGGAAACGTCACCTTTGGCATCACCGGCGGCACCATCGACCTCACCAACAGCATCTCCGACTACAGCGTGACCTACACCCTGTTCAAAGACTTCGGCTCCGGTTCCATCGCTGATCTCCAGATCATCAATTACGACACCGCCAACTACACCGCCAGCCTTGGCAGCAACGGCGTCCTCTCCTTCATGGCCAACACCGTTCCCGAACCCTCCACCTGGGCGGCAATCACCGGCGGCCTTGCACTGGCGCTCGCCACCTTGCGCCGTCGCGTCAATGCCCGGAAAACCTCTGAAACCTGAAATTCCAGCAAGGTCACGTGACTGCCCTCCCACGGCAGTCACGCCCATCCCCCTCCTCATCCTCCCCGATCATGAACCTCCCCCTGTCCATCCTGTTATCCCTTCTTTCCACGGCACTCGCCCTCGCGTCCTCACCCACGGACACCACACTCTGGACCGAATACACCCACACCCCCGACACCCATCCCAACATCCCCAATTGTTCATATTCAGGATACAACTACGGAGAAAAAACACTTCCATCCGCCGCTGATCTCGCCGCGCTCCCGCTCCATGACGTCACCCGTTACGGAGCCAAAGGAGACGGAGCCACCGACGACAGCCTTGCCATCCGCGCCGCCCTCCAGTCCGTCGATCCGGACAAAGGCGGCGTCGTATATTTTCCCAACGGTAAATACAATGTCAGCCAAGCCCTCTTCGTTCACACCAGCCGCACCGTTCTCCGGGGCGAAAGCCAGAGCGGCACCGAAATAATTTTCACCCAGCCGCTCGACCGTGCATATGGAACATTCAACTACACTGCGTCCGCCACCGGGATACCTGCCTCCCGCTGGCTGTCCGACGGCGGCCTTATCTGGTTTTCTCCAAAAGAACGCGGTAACACATGGCGACCCGAAGGCGTCCCGCTCGATTCTCCCATCGATCGTAAAAGCTACCGATTCCGCTGGCTCACCACGGGAGAAACATTCAACGTAACCAAACCATCACGACGAGGCGACCGCACCCTCATCCTCGCCCCCGGCGGTGCCGCCGCCCCGCGCCCCGGCGACATGGTGCTCCTCCAGTTGATCCATCCCGCTGATTACTCTCTCGCCAAACACCTCGCGG
Organism: Opitutaceae bacterium TAV5; assembly: GCA_000242935.3. NCBI lineage: Bacteria > Pseudomonadati > Verrucomicrobiota > Opitutia > Opitutales > Opitutaceae > Opitutaceae bacterium TAV5. The sequence continues at coordinate 4,684,370 of CP007053.1, read as the reverse complement.
GCGACGGCCCGTGGGCAGACTCCTTTCCCTGGGTCGCCCCTCCCGGACAACACAGGGGCATGCCCTGGCCCGACATAAAATCACTCACCTGGCCTGTCGAAGTCACCGCTTATGATTCCGCGACTGGCGTGCTGACGCTTCGCCAGCCACTTCGCTTCGATGTGCGCCCCGAATGGAAACCCACACTCCAACGCATGGGCACCCTCCTCCGCGAAAGCGGCATCGAAAACATCACCCTACGCTTCAACCGCGCCTACACATGGACATTCGCCATGCACCATCAGGAAGAAGGCTGGAACGCCCCCTACTTCAACAACGCCATCCACTGCTGGCTGCGCGACGTCACCATGATCGACATGGACAGCGGTCCCAACCTTACGCAGGCCAAAAATATCACCCTCACCCGCTTCACCCTCACCGCCAGCCGCCCCGAAACCCAGGCGCATCACCACGGCACCATCACCCGTTCCAGCAGCCATGACAACCTCATCAGCGACTTCCGCATAGACAGCCAGCCCTGGCACGGCCTCAGCTGCGATTCCCATTGCAGCGGCAATGTCTGGACACGTGGCGACCTCAAACACGGAACCTTCGATTTGCACCGCAGGGAACCCTTCGAAAACATCTTCACCGACATCACCCTCGTCACCAACGACGGTTTCCACGGCGGCCTTGGCGGGCCGATCATGGGAGCCCGCTTCGTTAACTGGAACCTTCGCTCGCCCTCCGGAAGCAACTACATCGTCGGCTGGGCCGATCTCATGCCTCAAGGAGCCATCGTTGGACTGCAAGGATCGCAGCCCGACTGGCATCGCACCCGGGGCGACCAAGTCCCTGCCGGCGCCCAATCCGGATGCCGCATCGAAAGCACCGGCCAGATTCCCAATCCCGCCAATCTCTACGAAGCTCAGCTCCGGCTCCGTACCCAAAAAACCACCACACAATGAAAACCATCCGCCTCCATGATACCTCCGCCGGTTTCACGCTCATTGAACTTCTCACCGTGGTCGCCATCATCGGCATCCTGACCGCGATCATTATTCCGACCGTTGGCAAAGTCCGCGAATCCGCCCGCGCTGCGCAATGCGCCAGCAACCTCCGCCAAATCCAACTCGCCAACATCCTTTACTCGCAGGACAACGGAGGCAAATACGCTCCCGTTGAAGTCTCCGGGCCGGGTCTGGACGACCATCCGGAGCGAAAGTGGGTTGTTAACAAAAACCTGTATGGCTATCTCTCCCCCGTGCAAACGACCGCGGCCAAATGGCCGGTCAAGTTTCTCTGCCCCACCAGCGTGGCCGCGGGCAACTCCCCGGAGGAAAATCCCGGCAACTACGCCGCCCGTTCCTACGGCTACAACAGCACCGGGAAAAACAGTTCCAGCTACACCTTCCGGCAATTCGCTCAAAACGAAATTGCCCGTCCCTCCACCTCCCTCGCTTGGGCCGATGCCATGGACTGGAAAATCGACCAGACCGGTGCCGACAAATACGTCGAATCCATCCCTGTGATGAAGTCCGTTATGACCGGTCCCGTGGACTACACCAAAGCCGTCGCTTACCGGCACGGCAGCAAAACCAACATCGCCTTTTGGGATGCGCACGTAAAACGCCTCCGACGCCAGGACGTCATCGTGAACAGCTCCGGCGCCAACCAGCAACTCTGGCAAATCCTCCAGTAAAACCAGCACCGAAACAGCCGGAATAACCGGCCCACCCTCTCCCTCCTCCCCATTCCGTCCAATTCCCTGCGGGCAACAGGAAAACCACACGCTGCCTGCACTCCATTTTTAATGAAAACCGTCCGCCCGCTCATACTCTTCGATCCGCATCCGCGTCCACTGAACCTGATTTTCGACGCGGCGACCAAGGCTCGCCTCGAATCACTTGGCGAGGTCATCTGGCACGATGGCCCGCCCGCCCCGCCGGAGCACATCGACCGTTATCTGCCCGAAGCCGTGGCGCTCATCGGCCAGTCCCCGCTACCGAAAGAACGCCTCGATCGCGCGCCAAAGCTGAAAGCCGTCTTCAATGTCGAGAGCAATTTTTTGCCCAACATCGACTACATCGAATGTCATCGTCGCGGCATCCCCGTGCTCTCCACCGGCCCCGTTTTTGCGAAGCCGGTTGCCGAAATGGCGCTCGGCCTGGCATTGGCCTCGGCACGGCGTATCCATGAGGCGGATGCGGCCATTCGCTCCGGCACGGAAACCCTCTACGGGGAAGGCGACAACCATGACTCGTTCCTTCTTTCCGGGAAAACGCTCGCCCTGGTGGGCTTTGGCAACCTCGGCCGGGCACTCCTTCCCCTGCTCAAGCCGTTTGGCGGGGAAATACTCGTCTGTGATCCGTGGATACACCCGACCGTTCTTCGTGAATCGGGTGTCACTCCGGCATCGCTGGAGGAATGTTTCCAGCGCGCCTCCGTCGTTTTCCTGCTGGCGGCCACAACGACGGAGAATTCCGGGGGGATCGACGCCCGCTATTTCAACCGCATGAGCAAGGGAAGCATCGTCGTTCTCGCCAGCCGGGCCGGTATTGTGAACTTCGACGCACTGCTGGATGCCGCCGCATCCGGCCACATCCGCGCGGCGATCGATGTCTGGCCCGAGGAACCCGTCCCCCCGGGCCATCGCGCCCGCTCCACGCCCAACACGGTTTTGCAGGCGCACCGCGCTGGTAATATCAATGAAATCTGGCCCTGGATGGGCCAGATGGTGGTCGATGACCTGGAGCAGATCCTGAAAGGGCTGCCTCCACAACGCTGCCAGCGCGCCCAACTCGAAACCGTTGCGAGAATCCGCAGCAAACCGGTGTCATGAGCCTGCATCTCCAGCTTCCTGACCGTGATTTCGGCGGCTACATTTTTGATTGCGACGGTACCCTCGCCGACACGATGCCGCTGCACTACCGCGCCTGGGCGCAAGTCGTGGCCGAAGCAGGCAGAAACTTTCCTCGCGAGCTGTTTTATCGCTGGGGCGGACGCCCCGGCGCCGAGATCGTTACCTCGCTCAACGCCGAATACCACCTGCAACTCGACGTCACCGAAACCGCGGAACACAAAGAGAGGTATTTTCTTGAACTCATCCACGAAGTGAAACCCGTCGAGGAAGTCGTCTCCATTGCCCGCCGGGTTCACGAAAGAGGTCACCTCCTTGCCGTGTGCTCCGGAGGTTATCGTGAATTTGTCGAAATCACGCTCGATGCCATCGGCATCAAAAATCTCTTCGACGTCATCGTCTGCGCCGAAGATTACACGAAGGGGAAACCCGCTCCCGACTGCTTTTTCACCACCGCTGAACGGCTTGGTGTTCCGCCGACCGATTGTCTGGTGTTTGAGGACAGTCCCGCAGGCATCGCCGCCGCCCGCGCCGCCGGCATGGCATGTGTCGTTGTTCCGGAGCATTTCAAATGAAGGGAACTCCTGAAAAATTGAGAAACAAACCAACTGCGAATGAATGCGTACCGAATTTTTCACTGATGTTACGTGCCACGTCACCGTCCGCGTAACATCCGTTTTTCAGAAATCCTGCAACCGCCCCTCCCCGACCCCGTCGGGCGTCGTGAGGCGGGTGAGCACTTCGCCCAGCAGGTAAATCGATCCCGTCACCACAATCACGTCGTCCGGCCCCCCCGCCGCGCAGACGTCCGCCGACGGGAAAAGCGCCTCGACCGTGCCGCGACGCACCGGCCCGGAAAACGAGGCCGGCACCAGCGCCTCCAGTTGCGCAAACCCGCACGCCCGCGCCTGCTGCGGCACCACGAGGTGAATCTCGCTCGCATGGCGCGCAATCGTCTCCAGGAGCGGACGCGCCCGCAAGGTGCCGAGCACACCGGTGATCACGACGGGCTTGCGGCCCGTTTCCGCGTGCAGCCGCGCAAGGTTGGCGTCGAGCACCTGCGCGCCTTCCGGATTGTGCGAGGCGTCGAGCACGAGCAACCGGCCGCCGATCCGGCGGCGTTCCCAGCGCCCGGCCCAGCGGACGTTGCCGAGGCCGCGCGCGACGGCGTCCTCGGTCAGCCGCTCCCCCGCCCAGGCTCCGCAGGCCAGCATGGCGGTGGCGGCGTTGATCCGCTGGTAATCGCCTTCGAGGCGGGTGGCCGGATAGCGCGCGAGGTCGTCTCCCCACAACTCGCGCACGCTCATCACCGGGCTTTCCTGCGCGGCGGCGATCTCCCGGATCACCCGCTCCGCCGCGGCCGGCAGGTGGCCGAGCACCACGGGAATGCCCGGCTTGATGATGCCGGCTTTCTCGGCGGCGATTTTCTCCAGCGTGTCTCCGAGCATCTCGCAGTGGTCGAGGCCGATCGAGGTGATCACGCACAAGTCCGGCTGCACGATGTTGGTGGCGTCGAGCCGGCCGCCGAGGCCGACTTCGATAATGGCCACGTCGCAGCGGCGGCGCGCAAATTGCAGGAACGCCATCGCCGTCATGAATTCGAAAAAGCTCGGCATCGCTTCGTCCGACTGCGCGCCGAGCCGCTCCGCCAGCGGTTTCAGTTCGGCGGCATACGCCATGATTTCCTGCTCCGTGAGCGGCACGCGGTCCACCTGCACACGCTCGCCGAGGCGCACCAGATGCGGCGACGTGTAGAGGCCGGTGCGGTAGCCGGCGGCCCGCAGGATCGACTCGATCAGGGCGGCGACGGAGCCCTTGCCATTGGTCCCCGCGATATGGATGACCGGCACCGCCCGCTCCGGATGGCCGAGCGCGGCGGCGAAGTGGCGCATCCGGTCGATACCGAACGACACACCCTTGGCCTTGAGGCTGAAAAGATAATCCTGGACGGCGGCGTAAGAGCGCCAGGGACTCCGGCCTGGGTCGGGTGACATGAGACTCACAGGTTGGCAAAGCCTGAACCGGATTCTTTTTTAACCATGGATTGCACGGAGAAACGCATAAACCCGGAGGCAAGACAGCTCAGCGACGCGTTCCGGTTTTCTTTTTCTGGTAAAGCGCCGCGAGCACATCGTGCAGCCGGTCGCGCATCTCGAGGCGGCTGACGATCAGGTCGATCAGCCCCTTGCCCTGCAAAAACTCGGCGGTCTGGAAACCGGGCGGCAGCGTCTGCTTCACGGTGTCCTTGATGACGCGGGCGCCGGCAAAGCCGATCAGCGCGCCGGGTTCCGCGATGTTGACGTCACCCAGCGTGGCAAAGCTGGCCGTCACGCCGCCCATCGTCGGGTGCGTGAGCACGGAGATGTAGGGCAGGCCGGCCTGGGCGAGGCGACCGAGCGCGGCGCTGGTCTTGGCCATCTGCATGAGTGAAAAAATGCCTTCCTGCATGCGCGCGCCGCCGGAGGCGCTGAAAATGATGCACGGGATTTTCTTGCGAAGGGCGATCTCGATGGCGCGGGTGATCTTTTCACCCGCCGCCGAGCCCATCGCGCCGCCGCAGAAACGGAAGTCCATGACCGCGACGGAAACTTCGATCTCCCCGATCTGCCCCAGGCCGCAGATGACGGCCTCGGGCAGGCCGCTCTCGCGCTCGTAGCGCTTGATGCGCTCCGGGTACGGTTGCGAATCCACGAACCGGAGCGGATCGGCCGAGCGCACGTCGGCGTTTTGCTCGACGAACGTCCCCGGATCGAAAAGCGAGGCGATGCGTTCGCGCGCGCCGAGCGGGAAGTGGTAGCCGGATTTCGGCACCACCATGAGGTTGGCCTCCAGCTCCTTGTTGAAAACAACCTCGCCGGAGACCGGACATTTCGTCCAGAGGCCTTTGGGGATGTCCTTTTTCTTAACAACAACCGTGGAATACTTCGGTTTACTAAAGAGCGACATGGGCAAAAGGTCGGGAAAGGAACGGAAAAGATCAGCCGTGACCGAATGTGACAACGTCAAGATTCACGACGCCGGCGCGTCGCAGGACACGGGCGCAGGCGTTAAGAGTCGAACCGGTTGTGAAAACGTCATCAATAAGGATGTAATGCTGGTCCGGGTTTATGGACGGGCCTCCGGCCAGTGCAAATGCGTTTTTGAGGTTGGCCCGGCGAGCAGCGCGGGAGAGAGTGGTTTGCGTTTGCGTGTCGAGCACGCGCCGGAGCAGGGGCGCCACCCGCGTGCCGGTCGCCTCGCCTCCGGTCGCCCGGGCGAAACAACCGGCGAGCAGCGCGCTCTGGTTGAACCCGCGCTCGCGCTCCTTGCGCGGATGCAGCGGCACCGGCACGAGCGCGGCCCCGCGCAGGAAATCGCACACGTAGCCGTGCCCGCGAATGATCGCCTCGATGTCGGGCAACACGTGCTGGCCGCGGTGGTACTTGAGCTCGTGGACCAGCGCCCGGGCCGGCCCGGCCAGCAGCACGGTGGTGCGCGCGCTCGTCCAGGCCGGATCAAGCCCCTCGCAATGTTCGCAGAGCGGCGGGTTCTCCGGGTCGGCTTCGCCGGAATACGGGAACCCGCACGCCGGACAATGCGGCGGCTCCGCGCGGCGGATGCGCCCTTCGCACGTCGCGCACACATGGCGCAGCGGCAGCGCCGGGCCGGCGGCGGCTCCGGCGGTGGCGGACGCCGCGGCCGGCTGCTCGACCAGCCCGTGACAGGCCACGCAACGCGGCGGGAAGACCACGTCGGCGAAGCCGCGTACGAGATGGCCGATCACATGGCGCATGGTCAGCCCCCGGCCGGCGCGGCTTCTCCGGCTTGGCCGGATTGTCCGGATTGTCCGTAAAACACCTTGTCGAGAAAGAGCCCCCGGGGCGGCGCGGTCTCGATCTGGCGGGTGCGCCGGCCTCCGGCGAGGAGCGCGGCGATGTCGTCGGGCGAGAGCTTGCCCTGGCCGGCGTGAACCAGCGCGCCGGCGAGGCTGCGCACCATCTTGTACAAAAAACCGTCGGCCTGCGCCGTGATCCGCAGCCGCCGGTGTCCCCGCTCCTTCACCTCGAGCACGCGCAATTCGCGCACGGTGCTCTCGCGTTCCTCGCCGCCGGAGGCGCTGAACGCCCGGAAATCGTGCCGCCCGACCAGCCTCTCCGCCGCGTCCTGCATCGCCGCCCGGTCCAGCTCGCGCGGCACGGACCAGCAATACGCCTGCGTGAACGGATCGGCGAAACCTCCGTTGAAAATTTCGTAGGTGTAACGTTTTCCCGTGGCGGAAAACCGGGCATGAAACGTCGGCGGCGCCACCTGCGTATCGGTCACCTGGATACCCTCCGGCAGCCGGTCCGCCCCGCTGCCGGCGCGAAAGGCCGCCACGAGTTTTTCCGGGCCGTGCCACCAGATCGCGTCGAAATGGAACACCTGCGCGCGCGCGTGCACGCCCGCATCCGTCCGCCCGCTGCCGTGGATGCGCACCGGCGCGCCGAGGATCAGGGCCAGCCGCCGTTCGAGATGATCCTGGATGGCGTTGCCGTCGGGCTGGCTCTGCCAGCCGGAAAACCCGGTGCCGTCGTAGGACACCGTGCACTTCCAGCGACGGAGCGGCGCATAGGCGGGAGAGGATGCGGATACGGCGGCGGCGGAGTCGTCGGTCATGGCGGTGGCGATTCCGGCGCAAAACCCGCCGCAACGAAAGCGGGAAAACAGCCCCCGCCGTGCCGGACGGGGGGGGGGCGGGGGGGCCAAACCGATGTCAGTGGCATTTCGGAGAGATGGAGCTGACACCACATTGGGTCCCCCCTGTCCGGCAAAAGCGTATCCATCCTTGCCAAGGCCCCGGCCGGCTACTCTGTTCCGGGGTACCTACGCCGTGCTCAACCTGCCTAACCTGCTCACCCTTTCACGCGTTCCGCTGACCTTTCTGGTCGTCGCGCTCATGTACCAGTCATGGCCCGGCGCCGCCACCCTCGCCTTCATCCTGTTTGTCGGCGCGGGGGTCAGCGACTGGCTCGACGGCTACATCGCACGCAAGCGGAAAATCGTTTCCAACTTCGGCAAGTTCATGGACGCGCTCACCGACAAGATTTTTGTCATCGGCCTGATGGTCGCATTCGTGGCGATCTACCACAACCCGATCTGGATCGTGCTCGCACTGATTACCTTGTGCCGGGAATTCATGGTCTCGGGCATGCGCATGCTGGCGTCGTCGAAAGGCGTGGTGGTGGCGGCGGACCGCGGCGGCAAGGTGAAAACCCTCACGCAGCTCATCGCGATCGGGTTCCTGCTGGCATCCACCGTCATCCGGGACGATATCGGCCGGCTGGTCGCCATCGACCTGGTGCCCTTTTCTTCCTGGGTCCACAAGATCGGCATGGCCGGTTTCATCGCCGGCACCGTGCTCACCGTCTGGTCCGGCTACCGTTATTTCCGCAATAACTGGAGCCTGATGGTCGACGAACCCACGGCCTCGCCATGAGCAACATCGACCCCGGACACCCCGTATGGCCGCGCTTTCTCCCGACGCGGGCCGTCCTGGCCCTCGCGCTGGTCGGGCCGGTGGGCCGCGCCAAAAAGGCTCCCGGCACCTGGGGATCGCTGGCCGGCGCGGTTTACAGCGTGCTCGTGTTTTACGATCTGCACCCGCTCTCGTTCGCATTGCTGGCGCTGGCCGGTCTCTGGCTGGCCGTGGGCATTTGCGGCGAAGCCGAATTGCGGCTCGGGCGGCGCGACCCCGGCTGCGTGGTGCTCGACGAATTCATGGCGATGCCGCTCTGCTACATCGGCTGGCATTACCTGCCGGCCGAGTGGGTTGTCCGTGCGCCGTGGGCGATCTTTCTGGCGGGTTTTTTGCTGTTCCGGGTGTTCGATATCGCCAAGCCCTTCGGCATTTCGCGCCTGCAAAAGCTGCCGGCCGGCTGGGGTGTGGTCGTCGATGACGTGGCCGCAGCGCTGGCCGCGTGCGCCGTGATGCACGCCGCCGGCGCGCTTTTCCGGCACTGGGACGCGATCGCCTGGCTGTTCGGCGCGTGAGCGGGAGCGGGAGCGGGGAACCGCTAATCGTCGCTAATCTTCGCTAATCCCGATCCTCCCGCCTCCCGGCACGCCCTGAAGACCGCCTCTTCCTCCGGTTACTGTTGCTGTATCCGGATTCAGCAGCTTTGGAACCGCTAAAGAACGCTGAAGAACGCTAGAATCGAACCGGGAGAGACGGAGAGAGAAAAAGAAGAGGGGGGTCTGGCTTGGGAGTGGTCTGGTTTTAGCGGATTTTAGCGTTCTTTAGCGGTTAAAAAAATGAACCCGCCGGTTGTAATCCGTGCTCAAATGGACAGCAGGCCGGCCGGGTTTTACGGATCGATCTCCAGATCCTCGACCGGCACTTTTACCAGCACGCCCTGCTGGAGCACGTCCACCACGAGGACAATGCCGCCCGGGTTTTTCGGATCATCGATCACGCCCTGCACGCCGCGCAGCGGACCGCTGCGGATGCGCGCCATCGCGCCCCGCTTGAGCTGCGGGTAGAGCATGACTTCCAGCCCCGAGGCGACCAGCTTGCGGACGTCGTCCAGTTGCCGTTCGAAACGTTTCTGCTGGTCCACGTCGATGAGTCGCACGAGCAGTTCCTGCTGGAAGCAGCGCGGCTTCTGCACGGGCATGATCCGGATAAACACATAGCCGGGAAAAATCGGTTTCAGGTACTTTTTCTTTTTCCGCCCGTAGCGGCGGACGCTTTCGATCAGCGGCAGCTCGTGCTCGAAACGCTCGGCCTGCATCAGCGCCGAGAATTTTTTTTCGCAGCGCGGCTTGGTATGCGCGACGTACCAGCAGGCGGTCGCCGCCGGAGCCGGCCCGTCCGGAGCGGACGCAGCGGGCACGGGAGACTCCGCAGCTTGCTCCGGAGAGAGGGCCTGGCTGGTGGAAACGGCGTCGGTCACAGTTTTATGGATAACAGGTAACGAACGGCCGCAAAATAACCCTCGAGCCCGAGACCGGTGATGGCCGCATGGCAGACGGGAGCGGTCAGCGAACGGTGGCGGAATTCCTCGCGCTTGTGGATATTCGAAATGTGCACCTCCACCGCCGGCAGACCGGCGCCGGCGAGCGCGTCGCGCAGGGCCACGCTCGTGTGGGTGAAACCGCCCGGATTGATGACGATGCCGAAGCTGCCCTTGCCCGCGGAGGCGGCGTCGGCCAGCGCAGCGATCCGGTCGATAAGGGCGCCCTCGTGGTTGCTCTGGAAAAATTCCAGTTTCGCCTGTCCGCCAAATTCCGCGCGGAGTTGCGCCTCGAGGTCGGCCAGCGTCGTGGAACCGTAGATTTCGGGCTCGCGTTTGCCGAGCCGGTCGAGATTCGGCCCATTGAGGATGACGATGGTTTTGTTCATTATTGGCAGGAAAGCGCGGAGGGAGAGACGGTGTGGCAGTCGCGCGGCGTGAAGAGTATGGCTAGAGAGGATTGTTGGTGGCGATGAATTGCCACGGCAATCCGAACTTTTCGGAGAGTTCACGGGCCAGCGCCTGCACGCCATGCACTTCCGTGGCGTAATGGCCGCAGAGCCAGACGTTGAGCCGGTGCTCCTGGATGTAGCTGAACCATTCCTCGCGCAGTTCGCCGGTGACGAGCGTGTCCACCCCCTCGGCCGCGAGGGCCGGGATGGCGCTGTTGCCGCTGCCGCTGCAAAACGCCACCGCCCGGGGCCGCTCGCTGCCGCACTCGATCGCGATCACGCGCGCGTAGTGCGATTCCAGGCGGGCGCGCAGGTCCGCGCGGGTGCCGTCGAAGGCGGCGATCCGGCCGACGGATTCGCCGCCGGGCGATTGCGTCATGAACGGGCGCGACGGCTCCAGCCCGAGCTGGCGGGCGAGCAGGGCGTTGTTGCCGAGTTCCTCGTGCCCGTCGAGCGGCAGGTGGCTGGAGTAGAGCGCGCAGTTGCTGCGGAAAAGCGTGGCCACGCGTTCGTAAACGGGACCGGTCAGCGGCTGCGGCATCGTCCAGTACATGCCGTGGTGGACGATGAGAAAATCGACGCCGGCCGCCGTGGCCGCGCGGAACGGCTCGACGCCGGCATCGACGGCCGCGCCGATGCGGGTGACGCGCCCGTCGTTGGCGAGTTGCAGGCCGTTGAACGCGCCGGGAGCGTCGCGAAATGCGGTGCGGCGCGTGCGTTCGTCGCACCAGGAAACGAGATCCTGAAGGGTGGGCGTGAGTGCGGTGGCTGACATGGCCGCAAAGGTTGGGGCCTGCGGCCGCCGCGGCCAGTGCGAAAAACGGGAGTGGCTGGTCAAGCCACCCGGTTGCCACGCATCACGTCCGCATACCAGCGGGCGCTCAGCTTCGGCGTGCGCCGCTGCGTCGCGTAGTCCACATGCACAATGCCGAAGCGGATGCTGTAGCCGACGCCCCACTCGAAGTTGTCCATGAACGACCACAGAAAATACCCGCGCACCGGGATGCCGTCGGCGATCGCGCGGTGCAGCTCCTGCAGGTAGCTGCGCAGCAGCGTCTGCCGGTGCAGGTCGCAGACTTCGCCCGCGACGACCGGCTCGTCGGCGTAGCCGCCGCCGTTCTCCGCAATGGTGAGCGGCTGTTCGCCGTAAACATCGGTCACCAGCCGCGGGCACCAGTAGATCGCCTGCGGCGTGATCCGGTGCCAGTCGCTGTCGGTCCCGGGAAAGGCGGTGGGGAACGGCAGGCGCTCCGGCGCTCCGTCGCGTCCGGCGCGCACGAAAAAACCGGCGTAAACATTGAGCCCGAGGAAATCCGTCGGCTGCGTGACGAGCGCGAAATCTCCCGGCTCCACGCGCGGGCAGTTTTCCTCGCCGACGACACGCCGGTAAGCGTCCGTGTACGCGCCGCGGTGCAACGGCTCGAGCACGCGGATGTTGTCCTCGACAAACACCGCGCGGGCGGCCGCGAGGTCGGCTTCGCTTTCCGGCCGCAACGGGATCGGGATGCGCGGATTGTCCACGAGCCCGACGCTGCTGCCCGGCGCGCCGTACTCGCGGACGGCGCGCACGCCGTGGCCGTGGCAGACGAGCGCGTGATGGTAGGCCTGGTTGACCACCGCCTCGGGCTCGCGCAAGCCGGGCGCGTTGCGGCCGATCCCGTAGGCGTTGCGCGTGAAGGCGATGATTTCGTTGAGCGTAAACCAGTGCCGCACGCGGTCGCCGAAGGCGCGGACAAGGGTGTCGGCATAGCGGGCAAACGCATCGACGACGCGCCGCGACCGCCATCCGCCGAAACGGTCTTCCAGCGATTGCGGCAGGTCCCAGTGAAACATCGTCACCCACGGCGTGATGCCGTTGTCCGCCATCGCATCGAAAATCCGGTGGTAGAAATCGATCCCCGCCGGGTTGACCGCGCCGTCGCCGTCCGGGATGATGCGCGGCCAGGCCAGCGAAAGCCGGTAGTGCTTCACACCCAGTTCGCGCATCAGCGCAAAATCCTCGCGGAAGCGATGGCAATGGTCGCAAGCGACGGCGGGCGTATCGCCATTCAGGATACGACCCGGCGCGGCGCTGAAACGGTCCCACACCGACTCGCCCTTGCCCCCCTCCCCCGCCCCGCCCTCGATCTGCGTCGCGGCGGCGGCGACGCCCCAGATGAAGTGATCGGGAAAACGAAACGATGACGGGCGCGGCGGCATGGCGGGGAAATCTCCAGCATGCGGCTGCCCGCAGGGGTAGCGGAAGCCGCGGGACCAGGGAGAATCCCGCATTTCGAAAGGAAAAAGTGCCGCCGGCGCGTTTCCCGCGCGGGGCTTCTCACAGATTCTGCCCCGCCCGCTGGAACAGCATCAGTCCGGCGCCTTGCGGATCGGCCACGCGGACCACCTTGCCGAAGCCCTCGATCGCCTCCTCCGGCACCACTTCCGTGCCGCCGCCCGCCGCGAAACGCGCCAGCGTCGCGCGCAGATCCTCGACCTGCACAAACGGCAGGAATGCCGGCTCCGTCGTTCCCCCCGGCGACACGTGGACGCTCGCCACCCGCATGCCCTCCGTGGTCAGCACCGGCAACGACTTGCGCAACGAATAGTCCACGACCGCCTCGCCCCATCCGAGCACGTCCCGGTAAAAGGGCGCCACCTTCTCCGCATCCGCTTCGCCGACCATCAGCCCGTGCCACGTGACCGGAGCCTGAAAAACAAACGGCTGCCGGAAATGCGGCCGCACCAGCGCAAACCGCGCCTGCGCCGGATCGCCGACAAACGCCACCCGGCCCACCAGATGGTTGACGGGCGCCTTTTCCAGCAACCCGCCGGCCTTCATCACCGCCACCAGGCTCTCGTCCACATTGGCCACCGCCACCCACGACAGCCAGCGCGCCGGACCCGTCAGCCCGTAAGCCGACAGCGGGGCGACGCCGACAAACACATTGTCGTCCTTTTTCAGCATCGCGTACGGCCGGTCTCCCTTGACGGTCGGCGCATCCACGCGGGTCCAGTTGAAAACCGAGACGTAAAACTTCAGCGCCTTTTCCACGTCGGTGGTCTGGATTTCGTGCCAGATCAGCCGTCCTTCCGGCAGGAACGCCGTGCCGGGCTTTTGCGACGGCACCGCCGAAGGCGGCACGGCCCGCGCCGCCGGCGCGACCGACGACAACGCCAGCACCGCGACGGAGGCCACCGCCGCCAGTTTCCGTACGCAACCCGGTATGCCAAACAGACTCATGGTGACGGCAGCAAAGGGGTTTGCCGTAAAAAGAAAAGCCCCGCCTCGTGCCCGCCCCGCCACCCGCAAAAAAACCGCCACCCCGGAGGATGGCGGTTCCCATGAAAACAAAACAGCGAAAGCAAAGCCTGTTCAGGCTTTCACGACAAGCCCGGCCTTGATGGCCTTGACGGAAACGAGCACGCGCTTGGTGCCGCCGTTTTCGGTCTTGATGCGGATGCGCTGGAGATTCGGCCGAAACTTGCGCTTCGTGATGCTGGTCACGTGCGTGCCGATGCCCCCGCTCTTCTTGGACTGACCCTTGCGATTGATACGCGAACCCTTGACGGGGCGTTTTCCGGTGATTGCACAGATTCTGGCCATGGTGAGATTGGAATTGAGTAAAGGGTCAGAGGTAAAGAGCCGGCGCCGGGCGAAGCAAGGGCAATTTTTCCGGCGAGATTTTCCCCGCTTCCGGTGGACCGGCAGCTTGCGATTTCCGCCCGGCCAGGTCTCGCTGTCCATTCCAACAAAAATGCCTGATCTCGATCATGCCGCCATCCGCTCCGCACTCGCGGCCCAACCGCTCTTTGAAGCGAAGACCTGGCAGCTCTCTCCGCAAGCGTGGCCGCTCACGCCCGCCGAACTCGCCCAGATCGAAGCCATCGGCTCCGCCTGCCTCGATTTTCACCGCGCCCTCGAAACCCTCTACCTGCGCAGCGCTTCCGGCAAAAACCTGCTCCGCAACAAGCCGCTCCTGACGCCCTGGGTCTGCGATTACCTCGACCGCGGCAAGCCCGCCTCGCTCGTCGCCCATGCCCGCCACCCGCAAAATCGGGGCGCGTTCCCCTCCGTCCTTCGGCCCGACCTGCTGCTCACCGACGACGGTTTTGTCATGACGGAACTCGATTCCGTGCCCGGCGGCATCGGCCTCACCGCCTTTCTCAACCGCCTCTACCAGCAAGGCGGCGCGCAGCCCGACGACGCCATCCTCGGCGCCGGCGATGCCATGATCCGCCATTTTTACGATACCCTCGCCGCCCTCCGCGCCGATCTGCGCAATCCGCTCATCGTCATCGTGGTCAGCGAGGAGGCCGCCACGTACCGGCCCGAGATGGAATGGCTGGCGCAGCAATTGCAACACCAAGGCAAACGCGTGTTCTGCCTCGAACCCGGCGACATCTTCCCGCTCGGCAGCACCCTCTGCTTCGACGTCGAGGGCGACCCGGAGAAAATCGACGTGATCTACCGTTTCTTCGAGCTGTTCGACCTCCCCAACATCGCCACCGCCGCGCAGATCATGGAAGCCGTCGAGGCGGGCGAGGTCGCCATCACGCCGCCGCTGCGTCCTTTCCAGGAAGAAAAACTCGGCCTCGCGCTTTTCCATCACCACCTGTTGCAGGATTACTGGGCCGAAGCCCTCGGCCGGAAAACCCGCGATCTCCTCGCGAAACTCATCCCGCCTTCGTGGGTGATCGACCCGACGCCGCTCCCGCCCGGCGCCGTGCTCGAAGGGCCCCGCATCGGCGGACGCGCCATGACGGACTGGCGCCAGCTCGCCGCCGCATCGCAAAAGGAGCGCGACCTCATCATCAAGATTTCCGGCTTCCACGAAACCGCCTGGGGCGCGCGCAGCGTGGTCCTCGGCAGCGACTGCTCGCGCGAGGAATGGCAGGGCGGCGTGGACATCGCGATCGAAGACGCGCCGACCAACCTGCACATCCTGCAAGCCTACAAAAAACCGCGCCGCCTCGCGCACCGGCTCTACTCGCACGAAGGCCAGGTCATCGAGGCCTCCGGACGCCTCCGCCTCTGTCCGTATTTCTTCGTCAGGGACGACCGGGTGACGCTCTGCGGGGCGCTCGCCACGTTTTGCCCGCCCGACAAAAAAATCATCCACGGCATGCAGGACGCCGCCCTCCTCCCCTCCCGCCGGGAAAGCTGAGCGGTCAGCGGCGTTCGCGGAACCAGCGGCGCACGCCGTCGAGCGGACGGGTGTTGAGCACCTGCTCGCGCGTCAGGGCGCCCTTGCGCGCCGCGTTGATGCCGGCGCGCACGAAAGAGAGCCCGGCGGTGTCGTGGGCGTCGGGATTGATCGCGCAGAGCAGCCCGCGGCCGGCGACGCGCCGCCAGTGGCGCCAGTCGAGATCGAGCCGCATCGGGCTGGCATTGAGTTCGATGATCACCCGGTGCTTGATGGCCGCGTCGATGACCTTGCCGAGATCCACGCGGTAACCTTCGCGTTGCAGGAGCAGGCGGCCGGTGGCGTGGCCGAGCATCGTCACGCGCGGATGCGCGATGGCGCGAAGGATGCGCGCCGTCATCACCTCTTCGGTCTGCGAAAAGGCGTTGTGGACGGACGCCACCACGTAATCGAGTCCCTGCGCGGCGAGTTCATCCAGCGCGGCGTCATCGTAGTCGAGGCGCCCGTCGGCGAGGATATCGCATTCCACGCCGGCGAAAACATGCGTGCGGAAGCGTCCCGATTCGTTGAGCGCGCGGATCTCCGCGAGTTGCGCGGTCAGCCGTTTTTCGTCGAGTCCGCGCGCCTGGAAACTCGCCTTCGAATGGTCGGCGATGCCGAGATAATCCCAGCCGAGCGCCTCGGCGGCGGCGACCATCTCGGCCAGCGTGTTGCCGCCGTCGGAGGCCGTCGTGTGGTTGTGGAATGCCCCGCGCAGGTCGCCCGCCTCGACGAGACGCGGGAGTTCGCCTTTCTCCGCGTCCTCGATCTCGCCGAGACCCTCGCGCAGTTCGGGAGGAATGGAGTGCAGGCCGAGCCGCGCAAACAGCTCCGCTTCCGTCTGCACCGCCTTCGCGCCCTGCGCGCCGGCGGCGGTCGACGCAGCGCCGCTCTCCTCGCCTTCTGCGGTCGGCGTCAGGCCCCACTCGGACAAACTCAGACCGCGCGCGAGCGCCCGCTGGCGCATCTGCACGTTGTGGTCTTTCGATCCGGTAAAGTGATGCAGCGCGAAGGCGAACTGCGCCTCCGGCACGAGCCGCAGGTCGGCTTGCAGGCCGCTGCCAAAACGCACGCTCGCCTTGGTCTCGCCGCGCGCCGTCACCTCGCGCACATCCGGTTGTCCGCAAAACCAGTCCACCACCGGCCCCGGTCCGCTGTCGTCCCCCTCGCGCAATGCGACGACAAAGTCGAGATCGCCCACCGTCTCCAGCCCGCGCCGCAGCGAGCCGGCCGCCTCCGCACGCGATACCGCCGGCAGGCGGCGCAACCCGGCCAGCACCGGCTGCGCGACCGCGTCGGCGTCCCACCACAGGTGGCGGCGTCCGTAGGCTTCGCGGTTGCGGATGCCCTCGACGATTTTCTGCTGCGATTTTTCACCGAAACCCGGCAACGCCGCGACTTTTCCCTCCGCGCAGGCGGCAGCGAGTTTCTCCAGCGAATCGATGCCCAGCTGATCGTGCAGCGCCTTGATTTTTTTCGGGCCGAGGCCCGGCACCTCGAGCATCGCCACGAGGCCGGGCGCGATGGAGGCCTGCAACTTTTCGTAAAACGGCAGCGCTCCGGTCGTGCGCAGGGTGGCGATTTTTTCGGCGAGCGCGTCGCCGATGCCCTTGACCGCCTTCAGCCCGGCGGCCTCGTCCGCGACCAGCGCGTCGAGTTCGCTCTCCTCGATCGCTTCCAGCGCCCGGGCACCCGCCTGGTAGGCGCGGACCTTGAAGGGGTTTTCTCCCGTCAGTTCGAGCAGGGTGGCGATCCGGACGAGGATGTCGGCAATTTCGTTCTTGGTCATGGGTGGCATGGGCGGCAAAACAGGCCACACCGATAACCGGAACCGGAAATCCTGCCATGCCATTCTCGTACCAGCGCACCATTCATTTTCCCGACACCGATGCGGCGGGCGTGGTTTTTTTCGCCCGTTACCTCTCCATCTGTCACGAAGCCTACGAGGAAGCGCTCGGCGCGGCCGGTGTCGGGTTGCAGACCTTTTTTGCCGATCATGGCGTGGTCGTCCCGGTTTCGAAAAGCGAGGCCACCTACCTGCGGCCCCTCGTCTGCGGTGAAAAAATCCGCGTCGAGGTCACGCCGCGGGCGCTTTCGGAAAACAGTTTTGCGGTGGACTACGTGATGGTGAAACCGGCCGGACCCGGTGCCTCCGGTTCCGCCGGAAAACGCGCGGCGCTCGTCCGCACCGAACACGTCTGCATCGCCTCCGCCACCCGCGAACGTCACCCGCTCCCCCCGGCGCTCGCCGCCTGGGTGCAGGCCGGCTGAACCCACGATACACGATCCGACAAACGCAAACTCCCTGCGTCGGGACTTGCGGCCCCCCTTCCTGCCCTCCTCTAGTCGCCGGATGCGCGGCTTCCGTTGGCGCCGAACGCCATGGCGGAACGGGCTTCCTCGATCGAGTCCAGCGCCCGCCGGACGGCAGCCCCCGCATCGGCGGAAAGCTTGTAAAAATCGTCGTGCAACACGAGGAGTGTCGCGCGAATTATTTGCAGGTCCTCGTCAAGAACCTCTCGGGTAGGAAGCGGAGGGGTGGGCATGGCTGAAAGCACTGAGACGGGACCGATCCAATAGAGTTCCCTCAATAATGGCGAACTTTTCTTTTCGTCTTCATTAAAAAAAACAATCCCGGTGGTGTCAGCGGCGTCGGCAGCAGCCGCAGGGCTGCGGTACCACAACTTTGAGTCATGCCGAATTCCCCCGCCCGCTCACGAGCGGGCTTGCGCTCGCCCCGGCGGGCTTTTCACTCGACCGTTTTTCCCAACCCATGGCTTACGACTGGTTAAAAGGTGTCGCCGATGAATACGACGTGATCGTCATCGGCAGCGGACTCGGCGGACTCACCGGCGCCAACGTCCTCGCGAAAGCGGGGCATCGCGTGCTGCTCATCGAGCACCATTACCAGTTCGGCGGACTCGCCACCTGGTTCACGCGCAAGGGCGGACACATTTTCGACATCTCCCTGCACGGTTTCCCGAGCGGCATGATCAAGAGCTGCCGCCGCTACTGGACGAAGGAAATCGCCGACGCCATCGTGCAACTGAAAGACATCCGCTTCATCAACCCGCAGATGGATGTGTGGACGACCTTCACCCGCGAGGACTACACCCGCGTCCTCGTCGAGCAGTTCCGCGTGGACCGCGCGCAGGTCGAGGCGTTTTACGACCACCTGCGGGCGATGAACTACTACGACAACAACCCCGAGACCACCGGGCAGATGTTCGAGCGGTTTTTCCCCGGCCGCAGCGACGTCCACCGCCTGCTCATGGAACCCATCGCCTACGCCAACGGCTCCACGATGGACGATCCCGCGATTACCTTCGGCATCGTGTTCAGCAACTTCATGGGCGCGGGCGTCTATACCTTCCGCGGCGGCTCCGACCTGCTCATCGCAAAAATGTGCGACGAACTCCGCAGGAACGGCGTCGAGCTGCGCAAGAAAGTCATGGTCGAACGCATCCTCGTCGAGGAGCGCGACGGCCGCAAGGTCGCCTGCGGCATCGTCGCGGCCGGCACGGGCCGCGTCATCCGGGCCAAGGCCATCCTCTCCAACGCCAACATCAGGAACACCATCTTCCGCCTCGCCGGAGAGGAAAATTTTCCCGCCGATTTCATCGAGCAGGCCCGCGCCGTGCGCACCAACACCAGCTCCTGCCAAGTCTATCTCGGCATTCGCAAGGGCGAATCGATCCCGCACATCGGCGACCTCGTCTTCACGTCACAGGCGCCCGAATACAGTCCGCAGGAGATCACCTCCCTGCACACGACGAGCCGCACGTTTTCCGTCTATTACCCCGAGACCCGCCCCGGCAGCGACCGCTACACGGTGGTCGCCTCGCTCAACGGCCGTTACCCCGACTGGCAGGCGCTCTCCGACGACGACTACGAAACGCACAAGAAGCGCCTCATCGAGGAAGCCATCGCCTCGCTGGAAAAATTCATCCCCGACGTGCGCGGCAAGATCGACTGGACCGAGGCCGCCACGCCGCGCACCATCGAACGCTACACCACCCACCTCAACGGCGCCTCCTTCGGCACCAAGTTCGAGGGCCTGCCCGTTTCGATGAATCTCAGCGAAAAGCTCCCCGGTCTCTACCATGCCGGCAGCGTGGGCATCATCATGTCGGGCTGGCTCGGCACGATCAACTACGGCGTCATCACCGCCAACAAGATCGACAGCTGGCTGCACAAGCTGAAAACGGCGTAGGGGCTTCGCAAGCGAAGCCCCTACGCCGCGCAATCGATTCCGTTTCCCTGATCCAAATCGTATGAAATAATACCAGCGTCCCGAATGTTTTTGATTTTACACAAAGGCCGCAAAGGACGCGAAGAAGTTAACTGGCAATCCTTTGCGCTCTTTGCGAGCTTTGTGTGAAAATCTGAAGGCTTTGGGGCTTTGGTATAATTCAGGCTACGACCACAACGCCGCCACTGCCACGCCGATCCCGTAAAGCGCCAGGTAACGCCCGGTGATTCCGAGCAACCGGATGCACGCGGCCGGCGTCGTCGCCCCTCGCAACAGCCGCGACTGCCACACCCCGGCGACCAGCGCCAGCGCCGCCACGGTCAACGCCGGCCCCGGCGCGAGCAGCCCGCGCCATGTCAGCGCCAGCACCACCGCGACCGCCAGCATGTGCGCAAAACCGAACTGCACCCGCGCGAACCGCCGCCCGAGCCGCACCACCAGCGTGCGCTTGCCTGCCTTCCGGTCCGTCTCCACGTCGCGATAATTGTTCGCCACGAGGATGTTCACCGCCAAGGCCCCGACTCCCGCGCCGGCGGCCAGCACGTCGGCGTTCAGGCGCCCGGCCTGCACAAAAAACGTCGCCCCCACCGCCACCAGTCCGAAAAAGACGAATACAAAAATATCCCCGAGCCCGTTGTACCCGAGCGGATACGGCCCGCCCGTGTAGGCGAAACCGCAGACGATGCTCGCCACCCCGATCACCAGCAGCGGCCAGCCGCCGTAGCCGAGCAGCGTCAGCCCGACGACAAACGCCGCCGCGAACACCCCGATCGTCGCTCCCAGCATCGTGCGCGGCGTCACCAGGCCCGCGGCCACGGCGCGCCGCGGTCCCACCCGTTCGGGCGTGTCGGCGCCTTTCAGGAAATCGAAATACTCGTTGGCAAAATTCGTGCCGATCTGGATCAGCAGCGCGAACCCCAGGCACGCCGCCGCGGCCCATGGCCGCTGCGCCCCCGCGCGGCAAGCCAGCGCCGTGCCCACGAGCACCGGAGCCACCGCCGCCGGCAAGGTGCGCGGCCGCGTCGCCGCCAGCCAGATGCGCCAGCGCGGTTCGGAGGGCGATGCGGGATCAGGCATCTTCGAGCTTCCCCGATCCGTCACGCCTCCCCGCCGTATCCGTGGCCCGCGACGAACGCCGCCGCCGCGAGGACGACGCCTCCTTGCGAGTCAGGCTCCCGGCCAGCCGCCGCTTCAGCAGGATGCTCACCAGCACCGGGCCGATCGATATGCCGGCCGCCGTCAGCACGTACGCCACGGGTACGCCCACCAGCGTGCCGAAAATCGCCGCGATGCAGCCGAGCACCGTCAGGAACGGAGCCGGCGACGGCAGCAACGGATTGATCGCCCACGTCCCGATCATGACCAGCAGGCCCACCCGCCAGTCCACCAGGCCGAACATCAACCCCTGGATAAAAAACACCGGCGCGAAAAACGTGAACCGTTTCTCGAACCGCAGCATCTGGATGAGCACCGCCACGACCACGATTCCGATCTGGCCGGCGATATACGGACGCGCCACCTCCAGCGGCGTGTCCATCAGCCCCTGCATCCCCACCGCCAGCAGGCCGAAACCGCCCGTCAGCGCCCGGGCCAGATCCAGCCAGTTGCGCAGGTTTCCGAATTCCCGGCCCATGTTCAGCCGGTAATCCACGCCGAACGACATGCTCTCGCCCGCCACGTTTTCCCTCGCACGCCTCCCGGCCGAGCGCCGCCTCGACGCCAGGCCCAGGCGCCCGAACCTCATCCACGGACGAGGGATCCACAACAAGACAACAGACAGAGCGATGATGGTATAGTCGAGAGTCACGACAGAAGTCGTCCAGCAGATTAAAAAGACTTGCACATGTAAAGGCCGGAGGTTTGCTGCTTTGGAGCTACCCCCCGGAACGTTCGCACATTTTAATAACTGGCAGCCCGGCCCGATACGGGGTAACCCGATTTCACGCCCTCACCACAGAAATTTCCGCCATTGCAATGACTACACCCGGCCTTCCGTCACGGACCTTTGCTGAGCTTTATTGCGAGCAGCGCGGCATCTCCGCGGAGAAATTCGAGCCCGTTATCTTTCGCCGGGCGCTCTATCCGCATGCCCGGTGCCTGCACCGCCTGATCACCTTTCTGGCGCCCGACTATTTTGCCGCGGATCACGACATCGTGCGCGCCACCGGCCGGTTGCGCCGGGTCCGCGACTTCACGGTTGAAGCCGCCGAGTTTGCCTGTCACCCGGCCAATACCGGCAGCCTGCGCCGGACCTTCCGGGTGCGCCTCTCGACCGGCCGGCTCCGCGCCCTGCTCCGGCAAACCCTGCACCCCGCGCATCCCGAGGCGGACGACACGCGCACCACGCCGCCGTTCGCGGCCTCCGAAGCCACGGGCGACAGGAAGCGCAAGAAAAACGGCAACCACGGCATCGCCTGATCGCAGAAAGCCGCCCCCGGCCCCCCCGCCCCCTCCGCTCCTTTGCCTTGCCATTGCGCCGCCGCCCCTTACGGACAGGCGCTCCATGACTACCCAGGGCTTCGCCACCAAGGCACTCCATGCCGGCCAGACGCCGGACCCCGCGACCGGCTCGCGCGCCGCGCCGCTCTACCAGACCAGCAGCTACGTGTTTCGCGACACCGAACACGCCGCCAACCTCTTCGGCCTGAAAGAGGCGGGCAACATCTACACGCGTATCATGAATCCGACGACGGATGTCTTCGAGCAGCGCGTGGCCGCCCTCGAAGGCGGCACGGCGGCCCTCGCCCACGCCTCCGGCCAGGCCGCCATCACCAACGCCCTCCTCAACGTCGCCGGCGCCGGCGACCACATCGTCTCCGTCGCCCAGCTCTACGGCGGCACCTGGAATCTCTTCCGCCACACCTTCCCGCGCCTCGGCATCGAGGTGTCGTTCGTCGATGCCGGCGATCCGGACGCCTTCCACCGCGCCCTCCGGCCCAACACCAAGGCGTTTTATGGCGAAGGTCTCGGCAACCCGGCGCTCAACATTTTCCCGTTCGAGGAAGTCGGCCGCATCGCCCGCGAGGCCGGCGTGCCGCTGATCATCGACAACACCTGCCTCACCCCCTGGCTGAACCGCCCGTTCGAATGGGGCGCCAACATCGTCGTCCACTCGACCACCAAATACATCGGCGGCCACGGCACGTCCATCGGCGGCATCGTCGTGGACGGCGGCAATTTCGACTGGGGCAACGGCAAGTTCCCCGGCTTCACCCAGCCTGACGCCAGCTATCACGGCCTCGTCTACCAGGAGGCGTTTCGCGCCGCCGGCGCGGACGCGGACGGCAAGGGCGGCGTCAACATCGCCTGCGCCATGAAAATCCGCCTGCAACTGCTGCGCGACATGGGCGCGTGCATCTCGCCGTTCAATTCGTGGCTGATGGTGCAGGGCCTCGAAACCCTCCACCTGCGCATGGAGCGCACCTGCGCCAATGCGCTGCGCGTGGCCGAATTTCTCGAATCCCACCCGAAGATCGCCTGGACCAACTATCCCGGCCTCAAGTCGAGCCCGAACCACGCCGCCGCCAGAAAATACCTGCGCGGCGGTTTCGGCGGGCTCGTCGGTTTCGGGGTCAAGGGCGGTTTCGAGGCGGGCCGCAAGCTGATCGAGTCGCTGAAGCTCTTCTCGCACCTGGCCAACATCGGCGACGCCAAGTCGCTGGCGATCCACCCGGCGAGCACCACGCATTCGCAGCTTACCGACGAAGAGCGGCTCGCCACCGGCACACCGCCCGATTTTATCCGGCTTTCGGTCGGCATCGAGGACTTCGAAGACCTGCAACGCGACCTCGAACAGGCGCTGGCGCAGGTGTGATACGACCTCCCGAAACTTCCGGATTTTTACACAAAGATCGCAAAGGGCGCAAAGAATTGCTTTTCAGGAACTTCGCGGTCTTTGCGATCTTTGTGTAAAATCAGAAATATCAGGAAGTCCGGTCTCAGATTTTCCCCTTGGTCGAGGGGAGCTGGCCGGCGGTGCGCGGGTCGATCTGCGTGGCCACGTCGAGCGCGCGGGCCAGGCACTTGAAAATCGCCTCGGCGATGTGGTGCGGCTCCTCGCCGTATTCGATTTCCACATGCAGGTTGCAGCCGAGCGCGTTGCTGAAGGCGCGGCAAAATTCCTTCACGAGGATGATATTGAAATCGCGCACGAACATCGTCGGCGCCTCCACGTGATAAACGAGGTGCGGACGCCCCCCGATGTCCACGGCCACGCGCGCCAGCGTCTCGTCCATCGGCAGGATGAAAAATCCGTAGCGCCGGATGCCGAGCTTTTCGCCGAGCGCCTGTTTGATGGCGTCGCCGAGCACGAGGCCGACGTCCTCGACGGTGTGGTGATAATCGACGTCCACGTCGCCCTTGCAGGTCACGTCGAGGTCGAAGAGGCCGTGCTTCGTGAAAAGCGTGAGCATGTGGTCGAAGAACGGCACGCCGGTGTCGATGCGCGAGGCGCCCGCGCCGTCGAGGGCGAGCGTGAGGCGGATGTCGGTCTCGGCCGTCTTGCGGACGAGGGTTACCTTGCGTCCGTTTTGTCCGTTTTGTTCGTTTTGGTCAGCCATGCGTCGATTGCTTCGTTGACGACGAGCATCTCGTCGTCGGTGCCGACGCTGATGCGCAGGAAAGCGGCGGTCAAGGCGTGACCGGGGAAGTACCGGACGAGAATCTTTTGCGCAACGAAGTGGTCGTACAACGATTTCGCCACGGCGGGGCCGGTCTCGCCACGGGCGTTTTTCGGTTCGGTGAAGATAAAGTTGGCCTGCGTCTCGTAGGTGAACCAGCCGCGTTTGCGGCGCCAGTCGCTCGCCCAGTAATCGCGGGTTTCGATGATCTTGCCGATGATGGCGTCGTAATAGCCGGTGTCCTCCAGCGCGGCGAAGGCGGCGGCCTGGGAGAGACGGTTGACGTTGTAGCTGTCGCGCACGCGGTCGAGGATGTCGATCACGTCGGGATGCGCCAGCGCGTAGCCGACGCGGATGCCGGCGAGCGCGTGGGCCTTGGAGAGCGTGCGGGTGATGACGAGCCGCGGGTGGCGGGCGAGAAGCGTCACGGCGTTTTCGCGGGCGAAGGGCGCGTAGGCTTCATCGACGACGAGCAGGCCGGGGAAACGCGCGAGCACCGTTTCGAGCTCCGCATTGGAAAACGCCACGCCGGTCGGCGCGTTGGGCGAGGTGAGGATGAACATCCGCGCGGACGAGGCGGCGATTTTCCCGACGGGCAGCGTCATCGAGCGGTCGAATTCGATCGCCTCGCACGCGCCGTCCTGGATGGCGACGAGCACCGGATAGAGCGAGTAACTCGGCACGGTGAAGCCGGTGGCGGCCGCCTCGTTTGCCGGGCCTCCCCAGGCGCGAACAAGGAGGTTGAGGATGTCGTCGGAACCGTTGCCGATCAGGACGTTTTTTTCCGTGAGGCCGTGGCCGTGGAGACGGGCGACGAGCTGGCGGAGCGGCGCGCTGGCCGGGTTCGGATAGAGCCGGAGGCGTTCGCCTTCGCCGGCCAGTTCGGCCTGGACCGCGGCGGCGGCGCGCGGGCTCGGCGGATACGGGCACTCGTTGGTGTTGAGTTTCACCCAGCCGGGTCCGGTCGGCTGGAGACCGGGCGTGTAGGCGTGGAGCCGGGCGATGTGCGGAAGCGGTTGCATGTGGAAAACGCTGAAATGCTGAAAAGCTGAAATCTGAAATGGAAGCCGACTCTTTCAGCTTTTCAGCATTTCAGCGTTTCAGTTTTTGAGATGATGCTGCGGGCGCTACAGCGCTCGCAACTTCACGGAGCGTCCGTGCGCATCGAGTCGCTCCATCGCGGCGAAGGCCGAGACGATCGGCTCGGCTTTTTTCACTCCGGCTTTCGTGTAGTTGACGATGCTGGTGCGACGCATGAAGTCGGCCACGCGCAGGCCGCTGAAAAAACGTCCGGCGCGGCCGGTCGGGAGCACGTGACTCGGGCCGGCCACGAAGTCGCCGAGCGCGGTGGCGGTGAGGTTGCCGAGCAGGATGGCGCCGGCCGTGGTGATCGTCCTGAGCAGGGTTTTTTGCGCGGAGTCCTTCACCTGGAGGTTGAGGTGCTCGGGGGCGATGTAGTTGGCGATCTCGGCAAGCTGGGCGAGGGTGCCCGCCTCGATCGTGAGGAAACCGGCGGCGAGGACTTTTTCGATTTTCTCCGCGCGGGAGAGGTACTTGAGCTGCGCGCGTATCTCGGCGTGGACGGCTTCGACGATTTTGGCGGAAGTCGCGGCGAAGAAGATTTTTTCGCGCCCGGAGCCGTGTTCGGCCTGGGCGAGCAGGTCGGCGGCGGCGAAGGCGGGATTGGCGCTTTCGTCGCAAATCACCATGACCTCGCTCGGGCCGGGCAGCGAATCGACGCCGACCGTCCCGAAAACCTGACGCTTGGCCTCGCACACGTAGGCGTTGCCGGGGCCGAAAATCTTGTCCACGGCGGGAATGGTCAGCGTGCCATAGGCGGCAGCGGCGATGGCCTGGACGCCGCCGATGCGGTAAACCTCGGTGATGCCGACGAGGTGGAGCGCGGCGAGGAGGCCGTCGGCGATGCGGCCCTGCGGGTTCGAGGGCGTGAAGACGGCGATCTGCGGACAGCCGGCGATGCGGGCGAGCGTGGCCGTCATGAGGACGGTCGAGACGAGCGGCACCTCGCCGCCGGGAACGTAGAGGCCGACGCGGCGGACGGGATAAAAGCGTTCGCCGACGGTGGCGCCGTGTTTGTTTTTCGCGGTCCAGTCCTTCGGCAGGGATTTTTTGTTGAAGGCGACGATGTTCTCGTGCGCGGCGGCGAGCGCCTTCTTGTCGGCGGCGGGCAGGCGTTTGACGGCAGCCTCGATCTCGGACGGCCTGACGAGAAAATCGCGGGCGCGGAGCTTGGCGCCGTCGAACTTGGCCGCGTAGTAGACGACCGCTTCGTCACCGCGTTCGCGGACGTCGGCAAGGATGCCGGAAACGGCGTTTTCGATTTCTTTCGGCACGAGCGCGCCCCGGCAGAATTCGGCCAGCTCGGCAGGAAAGGTTTTGGATGCAAACTGCAGGATGCGCACAGGCGGAAACGGGTTTGGCTGGTTGAGATGAAAAGAACGAGTGTGACGAAATCGGCCGGCGGGGGGCGAGCCTGAAAGCGGGGGGCTTGGCATGTGGCACGGCCATCCTGGCCGTGGACGGCGCGAACCCCGCCATCGGCCCGGAAACACGGGCCGGGAAGCCCGTGGCACTTCTCATGGGCAGGATGCCCATGCCTACTTGCCGGCCCCCCTCACTTCACGATGACGTTGGCGAGGTGGCGGCTGAAGATGTCGTGCGCGAGTTGGCGCGTTTCCGCCGTGGGGGGCTGCACGTCGCCAAGCCGGCAGGGCATGCCGAGATGCTCCCATTTGTGCGCGCCGAGCCGGTGATAGGGCAGGATTTCCACGCGCTGCACGCTTTTGTAGCCGGCAAAGTGGCACGCCCAGCGTTCGAGGTGGCCGGGGTCGTCGGTCCAGCCGGGGACGAGGACGTAGCGGAGCCACAGGGGCTTGCCCGTGCTTTCGCGGTACGCGGCGACGGCGAGCGGGGTGGCGTTGGAAACGCCGGTGAGGCGGCGATGGCAGGCGTCGTCGATGTGCTTGATGTCGAGGAGCACCGTGTCGGTCTCGTCGTACAGGGCGCGCAGGTCGTCGTCGAGAAAGAGGCCGTTGGTATCGAGGCAGGTGTTGATGCCGCGGGCGTGGAGCTGGCGGAAAAGATCGAGGAGCGTTTTTCGATGGAGGGTGGGTTCGCCGCCGGAAACGGTGACGCCGCCGCGTGCGCCGAAATAGGGTTTCTGGCGGATGGCGCGCTCGACGAGCTCGGCCAGGGTGACGATCCGGCCGCCGGCCGGGTCGAGGGTGTCGGGGTTGTGGCAATACACGCAGCGCATGTGGCAGCCCTGCGTGAACACGATCATCCGCAGCCCGGGACCGTCGTGGGTGCCGAGCGTTTCGATGGAGTGGATGCGGAGGGTGGCGGACAAGGGGGGGGCGCTCCCGTTTTGAGGCGACTTAAGTCGATTCAAATCGACTTAAGTCGCGCCCGGCGGGATTTCACATCGTCTCGTGGAAGGTCCGCGTGATGACTTCCATCTGGTGCGCCCGCGAGAGGCGCGTGAAGTTCACGGCGTAGCCGGACACGCGGATCGTGAGTTGCGGATACTCCTCCGGGTTTTCGTACGCCTTTTTCAGCGTCTCGCGGTTGAGCACGTTGACGTTGAGGTGGTGGGCGTTGCGCATGAAGTAGCCGTCCATCATGCCGACGAGGTTTTCCACCTGGTCCTCGCGCGTGGCGCCGAGCGCCTTCGGCACGATGGAGAAGGTGTTCGAGATGCCGTCCTCGGCGTCGTTGTAGGCGAGCTTGGCCACGGTGTTGAGCGAGGCGATGGCGCCATGGCTGTCGCGGCCGTGCATGGGATTGGCGCCGGGCGCGAAGGGCTCGCCGGCCTGGCGGCCGTCGGGCGTGGCACCGGTGTTTTTGCCGTACATGACGTTGGAGGTGATCGTGAGGAGCGAGAGCGTGGGCTTGGCGTCCTTGTAGGCCTTGTGCCGGCGCAGTTCGGTGACGAAGATTTTCGTGACTTCCTGCGCGAGGGTGTCCACGCGGTCATCGTCGTTGCCGTACTTCGGATAGTCGCCCTCGACGGTGAAACCGGTGGCGATGCCGTTTTCGTCACGCACGGGCGTGACTTTGGCGTACTTGATGGCGGAGAGGGAGTCGGCGATGATGGAGATGCCGGCGGCTCCGTAGGCGATGTCGATGCGCGGGTCGGTATCGATGAAGGCCATCTGCGCCTTCTCGTAGTAATACTTGTCGTGCATGTAGTGGATGATGAACATCGCCTTGGCGTACACGCGGGCGAGTTGCGCGAGGGCGACCCGGAAGTTGCCCATCACCTGTTCGTAGTCGAGGGGACCGTCCGGGAGCGCCGGGATGTCCTTCATGACGGGCGCGCCGTCGATTTCCTCGCGGCCGGCGTTGAGGGCGAGGAGGAGGGTTTTGGGGAGGTTGGCGCGGGCGCCGAAGTGCTGGATGGATTTGCCGATGGCCTGGTGGGAGACGCAGCAGGAGATGCCGTAGTCATCGGTGCCGCGGACGCGGCGCATGAGGTCGTCGTTCTCGTACTGGAGCGAGGAGGTGTCGATGGAGACCTGCGCGCAGAAGGTCTTGAAGCCGGCGGGGAGTTTTTGCGACCAGAGGACGGTGAGGTTGGGCTCGGGCGAGGCGCCGAGGTTGTAGAGCGTCTGGAGAAAGCGGAAGGAGGTTTTCGTGACCTTGGTGCGCCCGTCGCGGAGCTGGCCGCCGATGGACTCGGTGACCCAGGTGGGGTCGCCGCCGAAAATCTCGTCGTAGGCGCCGGGACGGAGATGGCGCACGAGGCGGAGTTTCATGACGAACTGGTCGATGATTTCCTGTGCCTGTTCCTCGGTGAGGGCGCCGCTGCGGAGATCGCGTTCAAAATAAATGTCGAGGAAGGAGGAGACGTTGCCGAGCGACATGGCCGCGCCGTCCTGCTCCTTCACGGCGGCGAGGTAGGCGAAATAAACCCACTGGGTGGCCTCGCGGGCGTTTTGCGCGGGGCGGGAGACATCGCAGCCGTAGCCGGCGGCCATCGTCACGATGTCCTTGAGGGCAGCGATCTGCATGGCGACTTCCTCGCGGAGACGGATGAGGCGGCCGCTCATGTTGTCGCGGTCGAGCCCGGCGAAATCGGCCTTTTTGGCGGCGATGAGGCGGTCGGCGCCGTAGAGGGCGAGGCGGCGGTAGTCGCCGATGATGCGGCCGCGGGCGTAGTTGTCGGGCAAGCCGGTGACGATGTGCTTCGAGCGGTAGGCGCGGACTTCGCCGTCGTAGGCGGAAAAGACGGCGTCGTTGTGGTTTTTGGCGTACCTGAAGGTTTCGACGACGGCCGGGGAAAGCTCGATGCCGCGTTCCTTGAGGGCGTTCTTGACGACGTTGATGCCGCCGAAGGGTTTTATGGCGCGTTTGAGGGGCTCGTCGGTCTGGAGACCGACGATGAGCTCGTGGTCCTGATCGATGTAACCGGGTTTGTGGCTGGTGATGGTGGAAATGGTCCCGGCATCCACCGCACGGCAGCCGTTCCGGGATCGCTCCTCCGCGAGCGCGTTGCGGCAAACCTCCCAGAGGTAACTTGTGCTTTTGGTTGGCCCGGAAAGGAATCCGGCATCGCCCGTGTACGGGGTGATGTTGCGGACGACGAAATCGTAGACGTCGATCGCATCGTTCCAGGGGCCTTTCACGAAAGGCGTCCCGGTGGCCGGAGCAGTCAGGGTGGCTGAGTTGGAATCTGTCTTCACAAATGCGATTCGGTCTCACACCGGTGCGAGTGGCAACGCCAGCGTGATTCCCGGGGGTAACAATGCCGTTTGCTTATCGGAAGTATCAGAAGGGGCCGGAGCAACCGTGAAGGGGAGGAATGGCCACAAAAAACACCAAAGAACCCGCCGCGGATGAAACCTTTCATCGCGCCTATAGGCGCACGGGAGATTCTCGCCGGGCAGACAGAAACTTTGTGTTTTTTGTGGCCATCCTGCCCGGTCTCTATGGCGCGAGCGGGAGGCGGATGCGGATCGTGGTGCCGTCGGGGCCGGTGCCGTGCAGGCTGATGTCGCCGTGGTGGCTGAGCAGGATGCGCTTGGCGATCGCCAGCCCCAGGCCGGTGCCGTCGGGCCGCGTGGAAAGGAAGGATTCGAAAATCTTCTCGCTGATGTGCCCCGGGATGCCGCGGCCGGTGTCGCTGACATCCACCACCGCGCAGGCCGCGCCGTCCTTCCGGTCGGAGGCGACGCGCACGGTGATCGTGCCGCCTTCGGGCATGGCTTGCGTGGAATTGAGCAGGATGTTGAGCAACACCTGCTGGATCTGGCCCTTGTTGACATCGACCGAGAGCGGACGCGGAGGCAGTTCCATGCGAAGGGCGATCTTGCCCTGGGCGAGCTTGAGGCGGATGAGGACAATCGTGTCCTCGATGATCTCGGCGAGATTCCAGCGCGAATGCAGGCTGGTCGGGGCCTTGGCGAGCGTGAGCACGCGCGAGACGATCTCCTCGAGCTGGTCGAGTTTTTCGCCGATGACGCGGACGTCGGTGCGGCGCGGGTCGCCCTCCGGGAAATCGAGCCCGAGGTAACCGAAGAGGAGCTTGATGACGGTGAGCGGATTGCGGATCTCGTGCGCGATCTCGGCGGCGAGGAGGCCGAGCGTGGTGAGCTGTTCGTTCTTGCGGAGGGATTCCTCGCTCTGGAACACGCGCGAGTAGAGGCGCGAGTTTTGCAACGACACCGCCGCGAGGCTGCCGAAAGCGGCGAGGAGGCGTTTCTCGTCGTTGTTGAACCGGTGGACGTGATCGGTGAACACGGCGAGCACGCCGACGATCTCCTGCTCGTAAAACATCGGCACCGCCAGCATCGATCGCAGGACGCGGTCGCGCGGCAGGTCCACGACATCGAGAAACTCGGGCGACTGGATGTTGGCGAACTCGACATGCTTGCGCGTGTGCAGGACCGCGGTGACGAGGCACGCCTCGGCCGGCAGTTCCTCGGTGGGCAGCGGCGCAGGACCGGGAGCGGCGGGGCCGGTTGCGGACGCGGACAACTCCGGCGCCGCATCGCTCGTGAAGGACGCCAGGGCGATCACCCCGCGCGCCGGGTAGTGCAGATAAAGCGCGCTGGCGCGGGTGCCGAGGATCTTGCGGGCGTCGCGCGTGATCGTATCGTGCAGTTCCTGGGGTTCCAGCTTGGTGACGAGCGCCTGGCCGGCGGCGACGAGCGCCTCGAGTTGCCGGGCCTTGCCTTGCAGGTGGGAGAGCTGCCATACGCGCAGGAGCACGCAGGTGGCCTCGTCGGCGAGGCGGACGAGTTCGTCGAGGTGCGCCTGGGCGAAGGCTCCGGGCAGGTCGCTGTCGAGGTTGATGACACCGAGCACCTGGCCGCTTTCCTGGACGAAGGGCGCGGTCATCTCGCTGCGCACTTCGGGCCGCACCGGGATGTAGCGGGGGTCGGCGCGCACGTCCGGGACGAGTTGCGGACGCCCGTGAAACGCCACCCAGCCGGTGATCCCCTGCCCCAGTCGCAGGACGACCTCGTCGATATCCGCCGGCATGCCCTGGTGGACGTCGATCTCGAGTTTGCCGGTGTCGGGATTGAGCAGGGAAATCGTGCCGGCCGAGGCGCCGAAGTACTCGATGACAATGCCGAGAATGGCGCGCATCGTCTCCCCCGGATCGGAGGCCCGGGCCCCGAGCGCGCTGATCCGCTGCAACGCGGCGGTGAATCCGGCGGAAGAGCCAGTCGGGGGATGAGGAGAAGAGGAGGCGGTGTCTGTCATTTGAAATTTCAGATTCGGGATTTCAAATTTGGAATTGCCGGAGCCGTCGGGCAGAGGCGCTAGCGCGCCCGCGCGAGCGCGCCGAGGCCGACGGCGAGCAGAGCGAGATTGGGCAGGACCGCCGCCCAGAGCGGAGGCACCGCGTCGCGCGCGCCGAGCGCGGTGGCGATTTTCAGTATCAGGAAATACAGCACAAACAGGCCGATGGATTTCGACACGCCGACGGCCGGATTCACCCGCACGCCGCCGACCGCGAACGGCACCGCGATGGCGATGATGATCAGCGGGCTCAGCGCCTCCGCCTGCAAGCCGTAGTAGCGCATCGCATACAGATTGACCTTCGGGTGGTTTTCCTCGCGGTAAAATTCCAGCACGCGCCGCAACTGGAAGACCGAGAGGTCGTCGGGCTTGAGACCGAACACCGTCATCAGCTCCGGATCATCCGTCCAGCCGGCGCGCCGGAGCCGTTCGAAAGGGGCGTTCGTCAACGTCTCGCCGCCGCGCTCCGGATCGAGCGTGATCTCGCGTCCGTTGCGAAACTGCCAGGCATCGGCCGCGTCGTCGAACCAGGCCTCGCCCGCGAGCAGGCGCGTTTTCTCGCGGCCTTTCGCGTCGAGCTCCACGACGGACACGCCGTAACCGTGCCGGGTGAATTCGCTGTACCGGTTGAAAAACCACATCCGGCGTTCCTTCTGGTTATGAAACGAGACGTTGAACCGCAGTCCCACGCGCTCGGCCTTTTCCTGCGAAGCCTGCTGGCGGAAACGCATGCTGTCGTACGCCACGCGGCTGGCCTCCACCGACCACGGGACCACCGTGGCGTTGAGCACCCAGACCAGCCCGCAAAACAGCAGGCCCGAAACCCAGATCCCCCGCGTGATGCGAAACAGCCCGAGCCCGGCCGCGCGCATGGCGGTGATTTCGTTGGTGTAGTGCAGCCGCCCGAGCGAATAGAGCAGCGACACCAGCAACACGATCGGGAACACCGTCGCGAAAAACCCGGGGATTTTGACCGTAAAGTAGTACGCGAGGTCGTCGAGCCTCGCGCCCGCCGCGAGCAGGTCCTCGAGGTCGCTGTACAGCGAATGCATGAGCAGCAGCCCGACCGTCGCCGCCAGGGCGATGCCGAGGATCGAAAACCATTCACGAAGCACATGCCGGTCGAGGAGAGTCACGCTCGCAAGCAAGTGGAGCCTGGCGCGGCGATGCAAGGCAGGAGCGACAGCTTGCCATGCCGCCGCTCCGGGGCGTCACCGTTTCTTCGCGATTTCCATTTCCACGAGCACGGGACGGTGATCCGAAAGAAAACTGCGCACGACCTCGCTGCGCGTCACCCGCTGCTGCTCCGGCACGAGCACAAAATCGAGCAACCGGCTCGGCAACGGCGACGGGAACGTCCGTTTGCCGTCCGCCGGATGCAGCGCATAGCCCCCGAAATGATCCATCTGCGAAAGCAGGCTGGAGGTCGCATCCTGCGGCGAATCGGCGGCGTTGAAATCGCCGCACACCACGGGCGGCATCGCCCAGCCCGGGCCGGTCGTCTGCTCGCGCGCCTCCAGGTAATCGAAAACCTTGTCCACCTGGTCCAGCCGGTGACGGCGCGACCGGTAATGCAGGTGCAGGTTGACCACCGGCACACGCTGTCCGTTCACGTCCACCTCGGCGAAAAGAAACCCTTTTTCGCCGACCTTGCGCTGGCCGAAGGGCATCGTCTCCCACTCCACGATCGGATGCCGCGAAAGGATGGCATTGCCGTAATTGAGATTAAAAAGCCCCTCGCGCCGGTTGTGCACGCCGAAGATCGCATGGGGAAACCGTCCGGCGCGGCGCAACAGTTCGAGATGGTCGAAGTTTCCTGCCCAGCGGGAATTTTCGTCGATCTCCTGCAAGGCCACGATGTCAGGCTTCAGGGTGGCGAGCAGGCAGGAAATTTTGAGGAGGTTCCGCCGCACCTGACGCCGTGACGCCAGCCCCTGGATCGGCGCAAGCCCGCGTCCATGAGCGATATTGTAGGTGACGATCCGGAGCGGTTGCATGGTGTCGGTATAAAGCGCGAAACCGGACACCATGCCTCAAATCCGCATCGCAGTAAAACGGAAAGGAAGAGGCTCGCGGGAACGCTGTCCCTCCATTGTGCCCTTGTCGCTCCGCCTTCCGTCCGCATTGTCCTGTGGCTTTCAGAAAAATGTCATCCGACCGTCCCATCTCCACGCTTTTTCCCGATCACCGGCCGCTGCGTTCGCTCGAGTTTTTCCCTCCGCGTGATGACGCCGGCGTCGAATCGCTCCGCGCCGCCGCCACCGCGCTGCGCAAGGTGCCGTGGGATTTCGTGTCCGTGACCTATGGCGCCGGCGGCTCCACCCGCCAGCGCACCACCCAGGTCAGTCGCATCCTCAAGGACGAACTCGGCTTCACCGTGATGCCGCACCTCACTTGCGTCGGCCACTCCCGCGCCGAGCTCGACACCCTCGCCGACCGGATCCACGCCGACGGTTTCCGCAACATCATGGCCCTTCGCGGCGACCCGCCCAAAGGCGACACCACCTTCACCCCCGCGCCCGATGGCCTGCGTCATGCCAGCGAACTCGTCGAGTTGCTCAAGCGCCGCCATCCCGACTTCTGCCTCGGCGTGGCCGGCTACCCGGAAAAACATCCCGAAGCCGCCACCTTCGAGGCCGATCTCGACGCGCTCAAACGCAAGGTCGACGCCGGCGCGGCGTTCGTCACCACGCAGCTTTTTTTCGACAACGCCATCTACGCGCGCTTCGTCGAAAAATGCCGGGCCCACGGCATCCACGTGCCCGTCATCCCCGGCATCATGCCGGTGCTCTCGATCAAACAGATCCAGCGCATCACCTCGCTCTCCGGCACGCGACTGCCCGCCGCGCTCTCCCGCCGGCTCGAAGTCGCCGCCGAGGATCCCGACGTGGTTGAAGTCATCGGCATCGACTGGGCGCTCGACCAGATCCGCGGCCTGCTCGCGCTCGGCGCGCCCGGCTACCACCTCTACATCCTTAACCGCGCCAAAAGCGCCCTCGCCCTCGCCGCCGGCCTGGCGGCGTGAGGGAACAGGAGCGGCGGCGTGTCCGGCGGGCGCGCCTCACTCCACGTACCGCTGCAACACCGTCAGCAGGTCGCGCAGCTTTTTCTTCGCCGCCGCCGGATCTCCGGCCCCCTCGATGCAATGCTCCATGTGCGACTGGATCAGTTTTTCCGAAAGCGCCTTGAGCGCGCGCCGGGCGGACACGAGCTGCGTGAGCACATCGGCGCAATCGTAGTCCTCCTCCAGCATCCGCTCCACCGCCCTGAGCTGGCCGGTGACCTTGCGCAAACGGATCGATAGCGCCTTGATATCCTGAGGTGGATGCGTCTCGCGGGAGCCTGACATGCCGCCAACCCTGGCACAGGCGCCGCCCTCGCGCGAGTCGATAAATTCATCGTTGCCATATGGGGGTAGGGGGCATATCCCATATAACATGATGGCAGACAATCCCGACGGGGAAACCCACCTTCATCCGCAGGGCCGATGCCAATGCGCAGGCCACCCCCACAAGGCGAAACATGCCGGCGACTCGTCCGCTTCGCCTCCGTCCGGCCACGATCATCCGCATGATCACGCGCACGGCGAATGCTGCGATCATCACCACGAACACGGGCACGGGCCTGACCACAAGGGCTGCAACCATGGCCATACCCATGATGGAGGCTGCGATCACGAAGCCGGCGGCTCCTGGCGCGCGCCCGGTCTTGTCGTCTCCGGCATCTGCGTGGCGGTGGCGCTCGTACTCGAATGGGGACACATCGGCCCGGCGGGAGCCGTAACGGCGGCCGGAGCGGCGGGCATCGTCACCGGAGGCTGGTTCCTGCTTCCCGGGGCGTGGCAGGCGCTGCGGCGACTGCGGCCCACCATTCCGTTGCTCGTCGTCCTCGCCACCATCGGCGCGGCCGTCATCGGCCAGTGGTCGGAAGCCGCCACCGTCGTGTTTCTTTTCGGCGTCGCCGAATGGCTCGAAGGCTGGGCCGACCGGCGCTCGCAGCGCGCCGTCAGGGCGCTGCTCGAAATCGTGCCGGACACCGCCCGCATCCGCACCCGCGGCGGCGGGATCGAGGAGCGCGCCGTCGCCGACGTGCCCGTCGATTCCACCGTGCTCGTGCGCAGCGGCGAACGCATCCCGCTCGACGGTGTCGTGACCACCGGCCGCTCTTCGGTCAACCAGGCGCCCGTCACCGGCGAATCCGTCCCCGTCGACAAGCAGCCCGGCGACACGGTGTTTGCCGGCACCATCAACAGCGAAGGCTCGCTGGAGCTGCGGGTAACCAAAGCCGCCGGCGACACCACCCTCGCCAAAATCATCCGGCTCGTATCGGAGGCGCAGGCGCAGCGCGCCCCCACGCAGCGCTTCGTCGATGTATTCGCCCGTTATTACACGCCGTGGGTGACGGTCCTCGCGCTGCTGGTCTTTCTCGTGCCGCCGCTGGCTGTCGGAGGAGCCTGGAGCGTCTGGCTCTATCGCGCCTGCGTGCTGTTGCTGATTGCCTGCCCGTGCGCGCTGGTCATCTCGACGCCGGTCGGCATCGTCGCCGGCCTCACCTCCCTCGCCCGCCGCGGCGTGCTCGTCAAGGGCGGCGCGCACCTCGAAACCATCGGCCGCCTGCGGGCGCTCGCGCTCGACAAGACCGGCACGCTCACCGAAGGCAAACCGCGCGTGCTCGACATGGTTGCCCTGCCCGGCGCGGAGCCCGCCGATGTGTTGCGCCTCGCCGCCGCCATCGACGAGCACTCCACCCATCCGCTGGCCCAGGCCGTCGTGGCACGCGCCCGCGCCGACGGCGTCACCTGGCCGCCGGCGGAAGCCTACCGGGCACGTACAGGACGCGGAGCCGAAGCCACCGTGGCGGGCCGCGCCGCCTTTGTCGGCAATCACCGCTTCGCCCACGAACTCGGCGTCTGCACGCCGGAACTGGAGGCGCGTCTCGAAGAGATCGAAAAACGCGGCCAGTCCGTGGTCGTCGTCGGCGAACGTCCCGACAATGGCAGCGCCGGCCGCGTGCTCGGCGTGCTCGCGCTCGGCGACGCGCTGCGGCCGGAAGCGAAGCCGGCTGTCGCCGCGCTGCACGCCGCCGGAGTGAGCCATCTCGTGATGCTGAGCGGTGACAACCAGACGACCGTCGATGCCATTGCCTGCGAGGCGGGCATCGACGAAGCCCGCGGCGGCCTGCTGCCCGGGGACAAAGTGGCGGGCATCACGGAACTGCGGGAGCGGCACGGCATCGTCGGCATGGTCGGCGACGGCATCAACGACGCCCCTGCGATGGCGGCGGCCAGCGTAAGCATCGCGATGGGCGCGGCCGGCACCGACGCCGCCATCGAGACGGCCGACATCGCCCTGATGCAGGACGACCTCGGCAAGATTGCCGACGCCGTGCGGACCGGCCGGCGGACGCTCGACGTGATCCGCTTCAACATCGCCTTCGCCCTCGGCCTGAAGGCGCTGTTCCTGGGGATGACGCTTTTCGGCATCGCCAGCCTGTGGCTCGCCATCCTCGCCGACACCGGCGCCACGCTGCTGGTCGTGGCCAATTCGCTGCGACTGCTGAAAGGCAGGTAATCGGACAACACACGGCCAGCCTGATCCGGATACTTGCTTTTTCTTATTTTTCAGTATTTCCTGAAAATATGAGTAATCAACTGGCCGCCGCACGGGAGGAATTTGTCGCACAATGGGGTACGATGGGCAGTGTGTGGGGAATCAACCGGACGATGGCACAGGTCCACGCGCTCCTGATGATCTCCGACCGTCCGCTTCACACTGACGAAATCATGAAGGAGCTCTCCATCAGTCGGGGAAGCGCCAACACCAGCCTTCGCGAACTCGTCAACTGGGGCGTCGCCCGCTCCGTCATCATGAAAGGAGAACGCAAGGAGCACTTCGAATCCGAACGCGACGTCTGGAGAATGTTTTGCGCCATTGCGCGCGAGCGTAAGCGGCGGGAGATCGAACCCGTCATCAAGGCTCTGGAATCCTGCCGCGAACAGACCGACTCGCTCAAAAGTGCAGATGCAGTCGCATTCAACAAGACCGTGAGCGAACTCCTCGACTTTGTCTCCATCATCAGCAGCGCTCTCGACCGCATCGGACGAAGCGAACAAAGCACGATCCTCCCCATGCTCCTGAAATTCCTCAAATAATTCCGCCCTTCAACCCGGCTTTCTTCGGGATACTCAAGCTTAATTTTCAATTTTTCCTGAAATAAAATGAAACAAGTCCACATGATTACCGGGGCATTCGGCCTCACCGGTCGGCATATTGCGGCCCGGCTGCTCGCTATGGATATTCCGGTCCGCACACTGACCAATACCCGTGCGGCTGAAGATCCTTTCGAAGGACGCGTGGCAGCGTATCCACTCTGTTTTGACCGGCCGGATACGCTCGCGCGCCATCTCGAAGGCGTCGAGGTGCTCTACAATACCTATTGGGTGCGTTTCGATCATGCTCGTTTCACGCATGAAGGGGCTGTGCAGAATACCCGCATTCTTTTCGAGGCAGCCCGGCGAGCCGGCGTAAAACGAATCGTGCATGTGAGCATCACCAATCCGGACATTTCTTCCCCCCTCCCCTATTTCCGTGGCAAGGCGCAACTGGAGGAAGCGCTGGTCGAAAGCGGGATTCCGCACGCCATTCTGCGTCCCACCGTGTTGTTCGGCGGCACGGCCATTCTGCTCAACAACATCGCATGGATGCTGAGGCGGTTTCCCGTGTTCGGCATTTTTGGAGACGGCAACTATAAACTCCAGCCGATCCACGTGGATGATCTCGCGGTTCTGGCCGTCGGGCAGGCCATGGGTCGCGAGGGCAGCGGGAATACCTGTATCAATGCCACCGGACCGGAGACATTCACATTTCGCGAACTGGTTCGCACCATAGGCAAGGCGATCGGGCGAGACCGTCCGCTGATATCGCTTCACCCGGAAATCGGTCTGACGGTTGGCAGGCTCTGCAGCCTGTTTCTCAACGACGTGCTGATTACACGCGAGGAGATCAGCGGACTCATGGCAGGACTGCTGGCCACCGATACACCTGCCACGGGCACAACCCGCCTGACCGACTGGCTGGCGACTCACGGGGCCACGCTCGGACAAAAATATGCCTGTGAACTGGCCCGGCGGCGCTGAAATGAGCCAGCCCCCGGCAGCAAGCATCAGACAAGGCGGAAACGCAACGTCCCCTCCCTCCCCTGCCGCCGAACGGTCTCTCCCGTTTACCGCGAATCCACCGCATGCCCGTCCACGTACGCACGGATGGCGGCGGCGCTGGCGGGGAGTTTGTG
The DNA here is from genome assembly GCA_000242935.3 of Opitutaceae bacterium TAV5. Taxonomy (NCBI): domain Bacteria; kingdom Pseudomonadati; phylum Verrucomicrobiota; class Opitutia; order Opitutales; family Opitutaceae; species Opitutaceae bacterium TAV5. The sequence goes on along the minus strand of CP007053.1, from coordinate 4,645,012 downwards.
CTTCACCAGCGGCTTCGCTTTCAATGCCTCGAGGCTCGGGTCGGTCGGTTCCACACCGATGGCGGCGACGATCGTCTCGGGGAATTTGGCCGGGCTCGCCGTCGCCAGGATCACGCTCGGGCGATCGGTGGCGAGATCCTTGAAGGTGCAGGCCGTGTGCGGATCGACGATGTAACGGTAGCGTTGATACACATCCCTGATAATCCCGGGGATTTCGGCGTCGGTGCAGCGCGAGGCGGTGAAGGTGTCGCGGTTGAAATTTTCAAACGTCCAAGCACCCGTCTTCCTGAAGGTATCCATGATTTCGCGCACTTTGGCGGCGTCGCAGCCGACGCTGTAGTAGAGGAAACGCTCGAAATTGCTGGAAACCTGGATGTCCATCGACGGCGCCAGCGACGGGTGGACTTCGGTGACGCGGTAGTCGCCGGTCGTGAAAAGGCGGTAAAGGATGTCGTTCTGGTTGGTGGCGACGCGGAAGCCGCGCAGGGGCACACCCGTCTTTTGCAGCATCCAGCCGGCGAGGACGTTGCCGAAATTGCCGGTCGGCACGACAAAATCGGCGGCGCTGCGGACGTTTTCCGGAAGGCGCAGCCACGCGTACAGATAATAGACGCACTGGGCGAGGACGCGGGCGAGGTTGATGGAGTTGACCGCGGAGAGGCGGTGCCGGGTGCGGAAATCCTGGTCGGCGAAGAGTTCCTTCAGCGCGGCCTGCGCGTCGTCAAAGGTGCCGCTGATCGCGAGCGCGTGGACGTTGTCCGCGCCGGTGCAGGCCATCTGGCGTTCCTGGAGCGGCGAGGTGCGCCCGTCGGGGTAGAGGATGAAGATGGCAGTGCCGGGTTTGCCGAGCAGGCCGTGGATGGCGGCGGAGCCCGTGTCGCCGGAGGTGGCGCCGAGGACGTTGATCGTCTGTCCGCGGGTGGCACACTGGTATTCGTAGAGGTTGCCGAGGAGCTGGAGCGCGAAGTCCTTGAACGCGAGCGTGGGGCCGTGGAAGAGCTCCAGGACGAAGGTGTTGTCGTCGAGCCGGACGAGCGGCGCGATGTCGGGGTGGTTGAAGCGGGTGTAGGATTTCGCGATGAGGGCGCGAAGCGTGTCGGCCGGGATGTCGGTCGCGAAGTGTTTCAGGAATTCGTAGCAGAGTTCCGGATACGACAGCGGGGCGAAGCGCGCGAGGTCGGCGGCGGTGAAGGTCGGCAGCGACTCGGGCAGGAACAGCCCGCCGTCGGGTGCCAGGCCGGTGGCGACGGCGTCGGAGAAAGTGTGAGGAGGCGTCTGGCCGCGGGTGCTGATGAATTTCATCGCTTCAGGATTTTTGCACGGAAGGAAACGAAGAGAACAGGGATTCTTCCGTTTTTTCAACGACGCCCCCCGATTCAGCCCGAATCCGGAAAGACATTTCGGAGACCTGCATGTCCTGGTTACCTTCGTTTCCTTTCGTGCAATGAGTGTGCGCCCTCAGGCGTTTTCCAGGCCGAAGGCCTTGTGGGCGACGCGGGCGGCCTCGTCGGCCTGGTCCTTGCTGATCGCGACCGTGATCTTGATCTCGGAGGTGCTGATCATCTCGATGTTGATGTTCGCATCGGCGAGGCTCTGGAAGAGCGTGGCGGCCACGCCGCTGTGCGTCTTCATGCCGACGCCGACCACCGAAAGCTTGGCGATGTTTTCGTGCACGGCCACATGGCCGCCGCCGATCTCGTCGAGCACGGGGACGAGCGCCTTTTGCGCGCGCTGCGTCTCGGTGCCCGCCACCGTGAAGGTGAGGTTGGCGATGCCGTTGCGGCCGACGTTTTGCACGATCATGTCGACATTGACATTCGCGTCGGAGAGCGCGCGGAACACCTTCGCCGCCGAACCCGGCTTGTCGAGGATGTTGCTGACGATGATCTTGGCCTGGTCCTTGTCCACGGCGACTCCGCGGACGACGACTTTTTCCATGTAGGCGACTTCTTGTTTCACGATGGTTCCCGGGTTGTTGTTAAAAGAGGAGCGGACTTCGAATACGACGTTGTACTTGGCGGCAAATTCCACAGAGCGCGACTGCATGACTTTCGAACCAGCCGAGGCGAGTTCGAGCATTTCGTCGTAGGAGATCTCGTTGAGCTTGCGGGCGTCCTTCACGATGCGGGGGTCGGCCGTATAAACGCCGTCCACATCGGTGTAGATTTCGCATTTGTCGGCGTGCAGCGCGCCGGCGAGCGAGATGGCGCTGAGGTCGGACCCGCCGCGGCCGAGCGTGGTGGTACGGCCCTCCTCGTTGATGCCCTGGAAGCCGGCCACGATGACGACCTTGCCGGCGTCGAGGTCGGCGGAGATGGCGTCGGCCTTGATGTTTTTGATTTTGGCCTTGGTGTGAACCTTGTCCGTGAGGATGCCGGCCTGGGCGCCGGTGTAGGACACGGCGGGCACGCCGATCGCATGGAGGGCCATCGCGGTGAGGGCGATGGTTTCCTGTTCGCCGACGGCGAGGAGCTGGTCCATCTCCCGGTCGTCGGGCTCGGTGGTGATGGATTTGGCCCGGGCGATGAGTTCATTCGTCACGCCGGAGCGGGCGGAGACGACCACGACCACCTGGTGGCCTTCGTCGCGGTAGGTCTTGATCCGGGCCGCGACGTTTTTGATGCGTTCGACGTCACCGACCGAGGTGCCGCCGTATTTTTGGACTATTCGGGACATGGGAGGAAATGCGGGAAGGTGCCCACGAAACACACGAAAAGACAAAAAATCCGTGTGCGGAGCGATTGCCGGTTATTCGTGGATGCGCAACAGGAGTGGCCGGGAGAGGACGCAGTCCAGCCTGGCGAGGCGGGCGAGGGTCTCGCGGATGGCTTTTTCGTTGCTCTCGTGGGTGGTGAGGATGAGCGAGGCAGCGTCGGGCCGCTCGCCGGGATGTTGCGAGACGCTCGCAATGCTGACGCGCGAACGCGCCGTGACGGTCGCCACCCTGGCGAGAACGCCGGGCTCGTCCTTCACGTCGAGACGCAGGTAATAGCTGCCGCGGAGCGACTCGGGCGAGGCGAGCGGAACGGAGGGGGCGCGGGCCGCGGACTGTTTTTTGGACTTCGGAGCGGGAAGGCCGGACGCGAGGCGCGTCGCGGCGTCGACGATGTCGGCAATGACGGCGCTGGCCGTCGGATCCTGGCCGGCGCCGCGGCCGATGTAGACGGTCTCGCCCACGACATCGCCGGTGACGGAGACGCCGTTGTAGACGTCGTTGACGTTGGCGATGACCCGGGTGCGCGGGAGGAGCGCGGGAGCCACCCGCACGGAGAGGCCGCCGCGGGCATGCGTGATGTCGCGGGCGATGACGGCGAGGAGTTTTATGGCGTAGCCGTTCTCGCGGGCGAATTGCAGGTCGGCCTGCGTGATCTGCGTGATGCCCTCGACCGTCATTTTTGCGGTAGGCACCCAGACGCCGTGGGCGAGGTACGCGAGGACGGAGGCCTTGTGGGCGGTGTCCCAGCCTTCGACGTCGAGCGATTCCTCGGCCTCGGCGTAACCGAGGCGCTTGGCGTCGGCAAGGATGGCCGGGTAACTGAGCCCTTCGCGCTCCATGCGCGTGAGGATGTAGTTGCAGGTGCCGTTGAGGATGCCGTAGATGAGCGGAAAGCGGTTGGCGGCGAGCCCTTCGCGGATGGCCTTGACGATGGGAATGCCGCCGGCGACGGAGGCCTCGAAGAGGAAGTGACCGCCGTGTTTCTGCGCGGCGGCGAGAAGCTCGGGGCCGTGGTCGCAGAGGAGGGCCTTGTTGGCAGAGACGACGGTCTTGCCGAGGCGGAGGGCGGCGAGGGTGATTTCGCGCGCGAGGGTGGTGCCGCCGATGAGTTCGCACACGATGTGGATATGAGGATCGGTGGCGATGGAGAGCGGGTCGGTGGTGAGCTTCGCGGCGGGGACGCGGACGGCGCGTTTTTTCTTCAGGTCGCGGACGGAGGCGCGGCGGAGCACGAGTTGCACGCCGGTTCGGGTCTCGAGCGAGGAGCGGGCGTTTTCGATGTGTTTCCACACGCCCTGCCCGACCGTGCCGAGTCCGCAGATGCCGATGTTGATGGTGGTGGTGCTCATGCCTGGAAAGAAGAGTTGAATGGGCGCAAAAAAGGCGCGAAAGGCGCGAAAAATCGGATCAGGTTTTTCTGGCGAACCGGTTTTCGGTGCCGCTGAGGAGGCGTTTGATGTTGGTGCGGTGGCGCAGGATCACAAAGGCGCCGATGAGGGTGGCGAGGAGGGCGAACGGCAGCGGCGTGTGCGGCCAGGGCCAGAGCCAGGCGGCGACCGGCAGCACGACGGCGGCCACGATCGAGGCCAGCGAAACGTAGCGCGAGAACCGGAACACCAGCCCCCACGTGGCGAGGGCGATCAGCGCCGGCCAGGGGAGCAGCATGAAGAGGCCGCCGGCGGAGGTCGCCACGCCCTTGCCGCCGCGGAAACGGGTGAAGCAGGAAAAGCTGTGACCGATGAGCGCGGCCACGAGGCCGGTGATGGCGGCAGCGTTGACCGTGCCAGCATCGAAGGTGTGGATGTTAATCCAGTTGTCTTCGGTGCCGAGCGGCAACACGCGCGTGTGAAACAAGGGCAGAATCAGCAGGGGCCAGCCGGCGGCGAGCGCGCCCTTGACCGCATCGAGCAGGAACACGCGGGTGCCGGCGCGTTTGCCGCGCGGGCCGAATTTCTCGCCGAGCACGCGCTTCACGTTGGTCGCGCCGGGGTTTTTGCTGCCGTGCTCGAAGATGTTGATGCCGAAACTCCGCGCCACGAGGTACCCGAACGGCAGGGCGCCGAGGAAGTAGCCGATCACGGCGGCGAGAGTGGCGGGGAGCAGCATGGGAATTACGGATGACGGATTACGAATGACAGATTACGAGTTACAAATCGCGAACCGGAAGGAGGGTCGGGACGATGTTCATGCCCCCCGCTTCGCCATTCGTCCTTCGTAATCCGTCATTCGTAATGGATTCACAGTTGCACGAACTTGGCCGATTTGATCAGCGGGTTTTTCTTGAGCGCCTCGCGCGCGGTGGCGCTGGGCTCGTGGTCGACGCGCACCACCATGTAGGCGGTGCCGCCGAGGATGAGGCGGGTGAGCGACATGTCGGCGATGTTGACGCCGTCGTTGCCGAGCAGCGTGCCGACCGTGCCCACCATGCCGGGCTTGTCGATGTTTTCCAGCACGAGGAGCTGGCCCTCGGCGGCGACTTCGACCTCGCGGCCGTTGATGCCGACGATGCGGGGCTCGTTGTTCTTGCCGATGAGCGTGCCGCGCGCGCTGAACACCTCGCCCGCCGGGGTGATGGCCTCGACGGCCATGAGCTCGGTGTAGTCCGCCACGTCGCTGGTCTTGATCACCTCGAAATCGATGCCGAGGCGCTGGAAGAAGACCGGGGCGTTGACGGCGTTGACCTCGTCGCCGCTGATCCGGCGGAGGAAACCGTGCTGGATGGCGCGGGTGACGGCGTTGGCATCGAGCTCGACCATCTTGCCGTGATAGAGCACGCGGACCTTGGCGATCTGCTGCGGCGCGATCTGCTGGACGAGCGTGCCGAGGCGCGTGCCGAGTTCGATGTAGGGGCGCAGGGTCTGGGCCGTGGCGGCGTCGACCGAAGGCATGTTGACGGCATTGCGGATGGCGCCGGTCCGGAGGACGTCGGTGATCTGCTCGGCGATCTCGATGCCGACCGATTCCTGCGCCTCGGCCGTGGAAGCGCCGAGGTGCGGGGTGAGGACGACATTGGGGAGCGTGCGCAGTTCGCTGTCCTTCGCGAGGGGTTCATCCTCGTAGACATCGAGACCGGCGGCGGCCACGTGGCCGCTCTTGAGGGCGGCGATGAGCGCCGACTCCTTGATGATGCCGCCGCGGGCGCAGTTGAAGAGGCGCACGCCCTTCCGGCACTTCGCCAGCGCAGCCTCGTCGATCATGTACTTCGTATCGTCCGTGAGCGGCATGTGGACGGTGATGTAGTCGGCCTGGGCGAGGATGTCGTCGAGCGTGGCGACCTCCACTTGCATGGCCTTGGCGCGGCTGGGAGCGAGGTACGGATCGTAGGCGAGCACCTTCATCCCGAAGGCGACGGCGCGCTTGGCGACCTCGCCACCGATACGGCCCATGCCGATGATGCCGAGCGTCTTTTTGAAAAGCTCCACGCCGCTGAACGCCTTGCGGTCCCACTTGCCCTCGCGCATCGAGGCGGCGGCCTGGGCGACCGGGCGCGAGCCGCAGAGGATGTGTGTGAACGTCAGCTCGGCCGTGGCGATGGTGTTGCCCGCCGGCGTGTTCATGACGACGACACCGCGCTCGGTGGCGGCCTCGACATCGACGTTGTCAACGCCCACGCCGGCGCGGCCCACAACCTTCAGCAAGGGCGCGGCCGCGATGACCTCGCGGGTGATTTTCGTTTCCGAACGGACGGCGATGGCATGCACGTCCCTGACCAGTTCGAGGACTTTCTCGGGGGAAGAGCCGTAAGCCTCCACCACTTCGAAGCCCGTTTGCTGACGCAAAAAGGCGACTCCCTTGGGTGAGATCTTGTCGGCGACCAGGATTTTCATGGACAAATATAGAGCCGGCCAGCGAACAAGCCCCTGCGACGGCAAGCAAGGAAAAGTCACATGCCACCGGATGAAGTGATCCGGTGCGACCGTCCGCGCCTGCCCGTTGCTGTCCGGCCCCCCCCGCCCGCAACCCTCTCCCTGCATGTAACATTTGTGTAACATGCCACTTCGTTCTGGTTTCGCCGCCCCGGCTGGCTACCGTGAACGTCCCCTTTTTCGAAATGCCTGCCAGGAAACACTCTATTTTACCGTCACGCGCCAAAGCCACCACCGGGAAACGCGCCCGCAAGCCCGCCCGCCCCGCATCCGCCGCAGCCGCCACGCCCGCGGCGCCTGTCGACAACCGCGTCCTTACCCCGGCCTCCAACGCCACGCCGATCGTCCCCGTGCGCACCCCGGTCAAGACCGCCTATTTCAACCGCGAACTCTCCTGGCTCGCCTTTAACCGCCGCGTCCTCGAACAGGCTCGCAACGAAAAACATCCGCTCCTCGAACGCATCAAATTCCTCGCCATCGTCTCCGGCAATCTCGACGAGTTTTTCGAAATCCGCGTCGCCGGCCTCATCCAGCAGGTCGAGAGCGGCGTCACCGAACCGTCCTTCGACGGCCTCGGCCCCAAGGAGCAGCTTCGCCGCATCCACTCGGTCGTCGCCTCGCTCGTCGAGGACCAGTACCGCTGCTGGCACCGCGAACTGATCCCGGCGCTGGCGAAGAAAGGCATCGTCTTCAAGACCGCCCGCGAACTCACCGCCACCGAACTCGCCTGGGTGCGCACTTACTTCGAGGAACAGATCTACCCCGTGCTCACGCCGCTCGGCCTCGACCAGTCGCACCCGTTCCCGCAACTCGGCAACAAGACCCTCAACGTCATCGTCTGCCTCAACGACCCCGACTCGCCCGAAGGCGCGGGCGGCGCCGGCGAGGGCAAGCGCATCGTCATCCTGCCCGTTCCCCGCATCCTCCCCCGCCACGTCCGCATCGCCAATGCCGACGGCCCCGGCGTCCACATCTTCCTCTCCGAAATCATCAAGCTGTGCTGCGGCGCGCTCTTCCCCGGCTACACGATCGACAGCGCCCACTCCTTCCGCGTCACCCGCAACAGCGACCTCTACATCGACGAGGAGGAAGCCGACAATCTCCTCAAGACGATCGAGGAGGAGTTGCGCAACCTCCGCCGCGGCGCGGCCGTGCGCCTCGAAATCGAGGACGGTGTGGGCGACGACATCTTCCGGACCCTCTGCGACCACCTGTCCTTGTCGCACGAATACGTCTTCCGCCTCGCCGGTCCCCTCAACCTTCTCCGCCTCATGAGCCTGGCCGACCTCGACCGGCCCGACCTCAAGTACCCGCCCTTCACGCCCGCCGCCGTCTCCCCCCTGCGCGACCCGGCCCGCATCTTCGACACCATCGCCGCGCAGGACGTGCTCCTCCACCACCCCTACGATTCCTTCCAGCCCGTCGTGGATTTTGTGACCCAGGCCGCGCGCGATCCCGGCGTCTATGCCATCAAGCAGACGCTCTACCGCACGAGCGGCGATTCCCCCATCGTGCGCGCCCTCAGCGAAGCCTCGCACAACGGCAAGCAGGTCACCGCCCTCGTCGAGCTCAAGGCCCGCGGCGACGAGGCCAACAACATCCAGTGGGCGCGGCAGCTCGAGGAAGCCGGCGTGCATGTCGTCTACGGCCTCATCGGCCACAAGACCCACTGCAAATGCTCGCTCGTCGTCCGCCGCGAGCCCGGCGGCCGCCTCCGCCGTTACGTCCACCTCGGCACCGGCAACTACAACCCGAAGACCGCCCGCCTCTACACCGACCTCAGCTACTTCACCGCCCGCGAGGACATCACCTCCGACGCCGCCGATCTCTTCAATTCGCTCACCGGATTCAGCCGCGCGCCCGAGTTCGCCCGGCTGCTCGTCGCGCCCTACGACCTGCATCGCCGCATCATCGAACTCATCGCCGCCGAGCGCGCCAACGCCGAGGCCGGCCGGCCCGCGCGCATATTTGCGAAGATGAACTCGCTCGTGGACAAGGCCACCATCGACGCCCTCTACGCCGCCTCCCGCGCCGGCGTGCAGATCGACCTCGTGATCCGCGGCATCTGCTGCCTCGTCCCCGGCGTGCGCGGCCTCAGCGACAACATCCGGGTGCGGTCCATCGTCGGCCGCTTCCTCGAACACGCCCGCGTGTTTTATTTCGAAAACGCCAGCGCCGCCGCTGCCGCCGCCGCGACGGCGGCGGACGTTCAGGGTTCAGGGTTCAGGGTTCCGGGTTCAGGGTTCCGGGTTCAGGGTTCAGGCGAGGCCACGCCTGCCGACAACTCCGGACCGGAAACCCTGAACTCCGGACTGGCGGCGCCTGCCGCCGGCCCGCTCATCTACGCCGGCAGCGCCGACTGGATGCCGCGCAACTTTTTCCGCCGCATCGAGGTCCTCTTCCCGGTGCAGGAGCCCGCGCTGCGCCGCTGGATCACGGACGAACTCATCGCGATGGAGCTGGCCGACAACGAATTCGCCCGCGAGCTCCATGCCAGCGGCGGCTACCTCCCGGTGACGCGCGCCGCCGACGCCCCGCCCTTCTCTGCGCAAACGTATTTCGTAGCCAGCGCCCTCCAGCGCGCCAGCGCTCTGGCCGTGGACGAATGATCCGCTGAACAGAGGACAGAGACCAGAGGCCAGAGGACAGAGGACAGAAGACAGGTTTCGCCTGCCGGTTGTCTGGCTTCTGGTCTCTGGCCTCTGGCTTCTGGTCTCTGGTCAGCGGGCGTCCCGCCCGCAACGTGGCACGGGCATCTTGCCCGTGTGCGTTGCCTCTCCGCGTGGCACGGGCTTCCAGCCCGTGGACGGCGCGGAGCGCCGCCCCCCCTCCCCCCCGCCGCTCCGGCTGACGTTGACACGGCTTTGGATAACGCCCTCCGGAACGGAAAAGAGGGCGGCAGCCTGCTTGCCGCAGGCCGCCGCCCTCGTATCCCGGTCATGATATATTAACTACACAAACCCCCCGGCAGGGAGAGCGGGTGGCGACGGCGGGGGAGGGAAAACAAAATACCAAAACCTCCCCGCCGCTTCTCGTGCCACCCGCCTGCCTCCCCGCCCGGGGGGAAGGGGGGGAGCGGGAGAATCCGTCACCGGCTGCCACGGCGGCGCAGCGCCGCCCAGCCGAGCATCGCCAGCCCGGCCAGCGCCGCATACGTCGCGGGCTCAGGCACGGCCGTCAGGTACAAGGCCGCAACACGAAAACCGACGTAGTCGATCCTGTCCGCTGCGGTGCCGTAGTTGCGCACCGAGGAGGCGAGTTCGCTGTCGTTGTCGTCGAACGCGCCGCCCCGCACACCACGGTCAAAAGTATTTATAATAGCATCGTTCCACTCCCACACGTTGCCTGCCATGTCGAATATTCCGTTCGGGTTCGCTGCGTAACTTCCTGCATTCGTCGACGCACCAATACCGCTGGCGAGGTAGTTCGCATCGCTGGTAATGATCGTATCCTTTCCGGTCGGATACAACGAATAGCTGTCCGTAGCCGGATTGTAATACGCCGCCTTGTACCACTCGTCCTCCGTCGGCAACGCCCAGCCTCCCGTCGCCCACGCGGCCGCATTCCGGCTTACCGTGTTATTCGTCGGGTTCGTCACCCCGCCAAAGTCGTACACCCCCACCTCCGTCTCCCCCGACGTCAGCCAGTTGCAGAACCTCGCCGCATCCCAAAAACTCACATACACCACCGGCTTGTTCGGGTCTGTCGCCGTGTACGTCCAGTTTCCCGCCGATCCCGAGCGCGTCAGCCCGGTGCTCGCCATGTCCGTATTATACAGCGCATACGTGTCGCTCTGCGCCGCCACCGCGTTCAGGAACTGCGCGTACTGCGCGTTCGTCACTTCCTTCGTACCGATATAGTAGTCGTAGGAGACCGCTCCGTAGCGCGAGCCCGTGGCGGAGTCCGCAGCGTTGGGGCTGGCGGCCCCGTTTATCTGCACCGTCTCGATCGGGATCGTCTGGCCCGTGGCCGTACCGGCTCCCAACGTTATCAGCGCAGCCGCCAGCAGCGCGGCGGTGCGCGTCTTTGTCGTGTGTGTGTTCATGGTTGTTTCACTGTTCATGGTTTTACTGCCAAACTGTTCAGGGTTCACTGTTCAGGGGATGACGACGGAGTAGATGGGGCTCCAGGGGCCTTTGGAGCCGTTGGGGGCTTCCCAGCGGAAGGCGATGTAGAGGGTTTTCCCGCGCTCGCTCTCCTTGAACGTGAGCTTGAGCGGGCTGCGCGTGTCGAACGCCGAGCGGATGAGTTGCTCCACATCCGTCGGCGGACTGTCGAGGAAGGACCAGGCGGCCTCCGCACCGTGCATGAGGTCGGCCTTGGCCCGGTGCTCGCTGCCCCGGGGGCGGAAGTGCGCGTGCACCTCGCGCAGGATGCTCGTGTCGAACCAGGCTTCGGGGTAATCGTCGGGCGGCAGGATGGGCGTGCGGCCTTCCTTGCGCGGGGGCAGCCCGAGCAGTTGCCGGTCGCCGTTCGTCAGGTCGTCGTTGCCGGTGATGTAGCGGCGCACGAGTTTGCGGATCGCGGCTTCATAGGCTTCGCGGGCGGCGTCCTTGTTGGTGATGGCCACGCTGGTGCGCGTGGCGGGGTTGCACACGAGGCCCCACGCGTCGCGCCACACGGCCTGCGCCGCCACCAGCGGCTCAAGCTGCGCGGTGGTGATGCCGAGTTTCGTAAAAAACCCGGGCAGCACCTCGATCAGGTTTTCCTGAAACAGGTGGAAGGCTTCGTCCGGGCGGGGGATGTAATCGCTGTAGTGCATGGTGGTCTGGTTGTGGGAAATCTAGAACCGGGGTAGCCCGGCGGCGGCAGGGGGTAGGCCAGCGGGGTTTCCGGGTAGGCCAACGGAACTTCCGGGTAGGACAACGAAGGTTCCGGGTAGCCCCCCGGAGCTTGCGGGTAGCCCCCCGAAAGTTCCGGGTAGCTCCCCGGAGGTGGCGGGTAGGCCAACGGAACTTCCGGGTAGGCCCCCGAAGGTTGCGGGTAGGCCCCCGGAGGTTCCGGGTAGGACAACGGAACTTCCGGGTAGGCTAACGAAAGTTCCGGGTAGGCCAACGAAGCTTGCGGGGGAGACAACGGAAGCTGCGGGGGAGACAACGGAAGCTGCGGGGAGGACGCCGGAGGCTGCGGGGGAGACGCCGGAGGCGGGGTTGTCGACAACGGAAATCCGGTTGCCTGTAACGAAAACGGGATGACTGACGCCGTGGATGCCTGCCGCTACGCCGCTATGCGGGCTGCGGGCTGCGGGCTGCGGGCTGCGGGCTGCGGGCTGCGGGCTGCGGGCTGCGATTATAATCTGATCGTAACCGGCATATTTGTCAAGCACTTCCGCAATTTTCTCCGCCGTGTTCTCCGCCGCAATCCTCACGCAACCCGTGCCCGCAACCCGGCGGGCGGGAGCGGCGAGCGGCGCAGCGTGGCGGTGGTTGGCAGGCAGACGGTGGTTCACGGCAAAGCACACACTCTACCAGAATCCCCGGCAGGGGGGGAAGGGGGGTAAAACCCTGTATATGATTCGCACTAATGCTTAGTGTTTCTTTCGCTAGCGTTTGTCGGCAAGCCACATCCGCAAAAAAAACGCTCCCGGGTGAAAAGCCGTCCGAAAAGTTTTTTTCGGGTTTTCCGGATTTTTTTTCCCCTTTCTCCGCTTTTTGCCGTTTTGGTTTTTGGGAACTTCTAAAAATTCCCAAGAACCGGACAAAACAGGTCACAGAGCGGCGCAGCCGCAACCGAAAGGAGGAAGAGAGCTTCATAAAATTACACAGAGGGCACAGAGCTCGGACACAGAGGGCACGGAGGTCTGTCCGGCTGAATGTGGCGTTTATCTGTAAATCCCGGGATTTTTAGTTAATTGAAAAAGAGCCGGTACGGAAGGGATGAGGGGCGTGGAGTCGTTTGGACCTCCGTGCCCTCTGTGTCGGAGCTCCGTGTCCTCTGTGACCAAAATGAATTTCCAGATCCTCCCTTTTGCCGCTCTGGAGCGGAAAGCGGCAGAGGACTGCCGCACTCCAGGGCTGGCTTCGCCAGCAGCCGGAATCGTTCTCGTTCTCTTTCTCGTTCTCTTTCTCCGGTCCGGGTTCGTTCTCCTTCTCTTTCTCCTGCTCGTTCTCCGGATCGTTCATTCTCCTGCTCCGGCACTCGCACGGCACGTCGCAGCACGAAAAAGAGTAAGAGAAAGAGAAGGAGTACGAGAAAGAGTACGATCCGGAGAACGAGTAAGAGAACGAGAATGAGAACGAACGGGAGCGAGCGTTTGGCAGAAAAAGCCCGCGCCACGACGCTCCGCGTAACATTCGCCATTGATCATCCCCCGTAACCGGCCTTCGCCTGCAACCGCCGGATTTCCTCGAACTGTTTTTGCGACATCAGCCGGCGCGGCAGACGCGTTTCGGCCTCGGCGAGGAGTTTTTCCCAGTCCTCCCCCGTCACCGGAGCATAGGTTTCCCACGGCGTGTGGTGGCCCTGCTTGCGCTTCCACTCGATGTTGCCGCCGTGAATGATCACGCGGATCTGGTACTTGCCCTCCTCGGGATCACGCACCCACCAGCCGAATTCCATACTCATGACATCTGGCTACGCAGCCGCCTTCGCCTCCGCCAGCGCAAAAGCCCCCCTCCCCCCCCCGAATCCTTTCGGCTTGTGCAATCCCGCCCTGGCTGGCGATATCGGCCGACCATGATCTGGCTGCGGCGCGTTTGCGTCTACCTCGGCATTACCCTCTGCGCGACGGCGACAATGACGGCGGAAGATTTCGCCCGCGATCTCTCGCGCCTCCACGTCGACCGGCTCGGCGGCCTCGACGCCATCCGCCGGCTCACCGCCATGGAAGTCACCGGCGAAACCCGCATCGCCGGGCAGACCCTGCCCTTCCGCATGGTCGCCGCCCGCCCCGACCGCGTCTGGATCGAAACCCGCGCCCCCGGCTCCACGCTCGTCAGCGGCTACGACGGCAACGACCCTCCCTGGCAACGCGACCAGCCCGACCAACCCGCCCGCCGCCAGTCCGCCTCCGACGCCCGCGAATTCAAAGGCGACGCGCAGTTCGACGACCTCCTCATCGAGCCCGAACGCCGCCAGATCTCCCTCGACTACCTCGGCATGAACGAGCTCGACGGCACCCTCTGCTACCAGTTGCTCGCCACCGTGCGCTTCACCGACCAGTACTCGCTCTTCGTCGACGCCCGCACCCTCCTCATCGTGCGCCGCGATTCGGCCCGGCGCGACCGCACCGGCAAGCCGTTTGTCATGCGCATCCTCTACTCCGACTACCGCCCCGTCGCCGGCGTGCAGCAACCCTTCCGCATCCGCGCCTTCGCCGGCCAGGAGCTGTTGCACGAAACGATCATCACCCGCATCACCCCCAACCCGAAAATCCCGGACGGGCTTTTTTCCATGCCGGACGCCTCCTCCCCCCGCGCCGGTTCCGCACGTCGTTGACCCCGCAGACCGCGCGACCGCCTCTCCGACGCAAATTTGCACGGTTTTATGGCGAACTTTTCTTTGCAAGTGGTGGCAAATTGACTCTCTTTCGCGGCATATGGCCAACGACCAGACCGCAACCCTGACACTGGAAGGAAAAGAACTGAAATTGCCGATCATCGTCGGTACCGAAAACGAGAAGGCCTTCGATATCTCGAAATTGCGTTCCGAAACCGGATTTATCACCTACGACGACGGCTTCGGAAACACCGGTTCCTGTCACAGCAAGATCACCTACATCGACGGCGAAACCGGCATTCTCCGCTATCGCGGCTACCCGATCGAGCAGCTCGCCGAACACTCCGGTTTCGTCGAATCCTCCTACCTCGTCATCAACGGCGAACTTCCCACGCCCCGCCAGCGCGCCACCTATTCGCGGCTCCTCACCGAAAACGCCCCGCTGCGCGAGGGCATGATCCGCTTTATCCAGAGTTTCCCGCGCGACGCCCACCCGATGGCCGTGCTCTCCGCCACGCTCAACGCCCTCGGCGCCTACTACCCGCACCTCGCCAGCAACAATCACCAGAACGACCTCGAGCACTTCGAGGAGACCGTCGCCATCGCCATCTCCAAGGTCCGCACCATCGCCGCGCACACCTACCGCGTCGGCAACGGCCAGCCCTTCAACTACCCGCGCCCCAACTTCGGCTACTGTGAAAACTTCCTCCACCTGATGTTCTCCGAGCCGTGGAAGGAATACATCCCCACCGCCGAAGTCGCCCAGGCGCTCAACCTCTTCCTCCTCCTCCACGCCGACCACGAGCAGAACTGCTCGACCTCCGTCGTGCGGATGGTCGCCTCCGCGGGCGCCAACCTCTTCGCCTCCGTCTCCGCCGGCGTCAACGCCCTCTGGGGCCCGCTCCACGGCGGCGCCAACATGGCGGTCATCCAGATGCTCCGCGAAATCCACGCCACCGGCGACGACGGCACCCGCTTCATCGAGGCCGCCAAGAACGGCCAGGGACACCGCCTGATGGGCTTCGGCCACCGCGTCTACAAAAACTACGATCCGCGCGCGAAGATCATCAAGGCCAGCTTCTACAAGGCGCTCGGCTCGCTCGGCATCAAGGACGACCCGCTGCTCAACATCGCCATGAAGCTCGAGGAAGTCGCCCTGAACGACGAGTACTTCCTCTCGCGCAAGCTCTACCCGAACGTCGATTTCTACTCGGGCCTGATCATGCGCGCGCTCGGCATCCCGGAGAACATGTTCACCGTGATGTTTGCCATCGGCCGCATGCCCGGCTGGATCGCCCAGTGGCGCGAAGTCGCCGCCAACCCGAAACTCAAGATTTACCGCCCGCGCCAGATTTACAACGGCCACACCCGGCGCGACTACGTGCCCCTCGACCAGCGCAGCAGGGACTGACCGCCGGTCTTGACGGAGCGGCGGCATTCCTGCCGCTGCAGACGACGCGCAGCGTCGCCGGTCAGGTCAATCAGGTGAGGGACGGACGGGCGGCCGGTCGGTCAAGGTGAACGGCGAGGCACGGGGCGAGGCGCTGACGCGCCTCGTCGCAGCGGCAGGAATGCCGCCGCTCCGCAAGGCCTCCACCGACGGCGATCTGCACCGCCCGCTTCAAGCCGCCAGATACGGCAGCGTGGTGGCCAGTTCCAGGACCTTCGGCTTGCCTTCGATCAGTTCGCCGATGGCGTCCCAGCGGCCGTTGACGAGCGCGTCACGGGCGCTCTCGCGCTGGGTCACGGGCACGCTCCGGCCGCCGAAACGCACCTCCAGCTTCTCCACGTCGACGACGATTTCGAGTTGAGGATCGGCCTCGATGGCGGCGGCGATTCGGGCGATGTCCTCGCGCTTCGCGTTCACGCAGGGGATGCCGAGCGTGGTGCTGTTGCCGAAAAAGATCTCGGCGAAGTTTTCGGCGATGACGGCGCGGAAACCGGCCTTGTGGATCGCCTGCGGAGCGTGTTCGCGGGAGGAGCCGCAGCCGAAATTCGCGCCGGAGAGCAGAATCGTGGCGCCCTTGTGCTCGGGCTTGTCGATCGGATGCGCCGGGACGACGGGCTGGCCTTCGGGCGTGTGGCGGACGTCGTAGAATAAAAATTCGCCGAGCCCGTCGAAGGTGACGCACTTCATGAAGCGCGCCGGGATGATGCGGTCGGTGTCGATGTCATTGCCGGGCACGAACACGCCGCGACCGGTGACCTGGGTGATTTTTGCGAGAGCCATTTTTCAAGAGTGATTGATTGTTTTGTTAACCACGGATTTCACGGATGGACACGGATTGGGGAACCATGAGTCCCTTCATTCTCTGTATCCGTGAAAATCCGTGTAATCCGTGGTCGATCCTGTTTGCGGGTTTCAGTTGCTGGCGACCTCGAAAACCTCGCGGGCGTCGCTGACCTTGCCGGTGATGGCGGCGGCGGCGACCATGAGCGGGCTCATGAGGATCGTGCGGCCGGTGATGCTGCCCTGGCGGCCCTTGAAGTTGCGGTTGGAAGACGACGCGCAAAGCTGGTCGCCGATGAGCTTGTCGGGGTTCATCGCCAGGCACATCGAGCAGCCGGCGGCGCGCCATTCGAAGCCCGCCTCGACCAGCACCTTGTCGATGCCGAGCGATTCGCAGATCATGCCCACGCCCTGCGAACCGGGGACGGCGATGGCCTTGACGCCGGGAGCGACCTTCCTGCCCTTCACGAACTTCGCCACTTCCTGGAAATCGGAAAGGCGGCCGTTGGTGCAGGAGCCGAGAAAGGCGACGTTGATCGCGGTGCCCTTGATCGGGGCGCCGGGCGTCAGCTTCATGTAGGCGAGCGCTTCCTCGATGGAGGCTTTCTCGTCGACCGCGGTCGCTTTTGCCGGATCGGGAATGGTCTCGTTGATTGCAATGCCCTGGCCGGGATTGATGCCCCAGGTGACGGTCGGCGCGATCTCGGCGGCGTCGATCCTGACGACGTCGTCGTAGCTGCAACCGGGATCGGAAGCGAAGGACTTCCAGCGCTCGACGGCGGCCTCCCAGGCGGCGCCTTTCGGCGAGTAGGGACGACCCTTCAGGTACTCGAACGTGGTGGCGTCGGGATTGACGTAGCCGACGCGGGCGCCGCCTTCGATGGACATGTTGCACACGGTCATGCGCTCCTCCATCGAGAAGTTGTCGAAGGTCGTGCCGGCGTATTCGTAGGCGAAGCCGGTGCCGCCGTTGACGCCGAGCGTGCGGATGATGTGCAGGATCACGTCCTTGGCGTAGACGCCGGGCCGGAGCTTTCCGTTGACCTCGATGCGGCGGACCTTGAGCGGCGAGAGCGCCATGGTCTGCGTGGCGAGGATGTCGCGGATCTGCGTAGTGCCGATGCCGAAGGCGACCGCGCCGAAGGCGCCGTGCGTGGAGGTGTGCGAGTCGCCGCAGGCGATCGTCGTGCCGGGCTGCGTGATGCCCTGCTCGGGGCCGACGATGTGCACGATGCCCTGCTTGCCCGTGGCGCGGTCGAAGAAAGTGATGCCAAACTCGGCGCAGTTTTTCCGCAGCTCGTCCATCATGGCCTGGGCCAGCGGGTCGGCGTAGGGCTCGACGAGCTGGTCGGTCGGCACGATGTGATCGACCGTCGCAAAGGTGCGGTGCGGCATGACGACCTTGAGGCCGAGGTCGCGCAGCATGCCGAAAGCCTGCGGGCTCGTCACCTCGTGGATGAGGTGCGTGCCGATGAGGAGCTGGGTCTGGCCGTTGGCCAGGTTGCGCACGGTGTGCGCATCCCAGACTTTCTGGAACAGTGATTTAGCCATAGGAAACAGATATCGGGAGTGTGTGCGGTCGTTGCGGTCGCGGTGTTGGTCGTAACAGTGGTCGTTCGGCGGCGGCGAAGCCGTCGTGGTCAACTGACAGGAGAACGATCCTACCAGAACGTTGCGTTGCCGGGAAATACTTGTTTGCTCGCCGGTGATGCCACGCGAGTATCAATTCCCGTTCGAGTTGCGCCATCTGGTCTATTTCCGCGAAGTGGCGCGGTTGCTGCATTTTCGCAAGGCCGCCGAGTCGCTGGCAGTGGCCCAGCCCGCGCTCAGCCGGCAGATCGCGCAACTGGAACAGGCGCTCGACGCCCCGCTTTTTCTGCGTTCGCGCCGGCGCGTGGAGCTGACCGCCGCCGGCAAGGCGCTGGCCGAGCGGATCGAGCCGCTGCTGCGCTCGCTCTCGCTCGTCCCCGGCGAACTCCAGGCGCTGGCCGAAGGCGAGACCGGACACCTGCGGCTGGGCTTCACCGGACTGGCGATGGCCACGGTGCTGCCGGGGATTTTGCGCGAGTTTCACAAAAAACATCCGCGCATCCGGCTCGAACTGAACGAATCCCCCACCGCCACCCAGCTCGCCGCGCTCAAGGCGGGCGAGATCGCCTGCGGTTTTTTCCACCCCGACGCCACCGCCACGCCCGGCGTGCGCACGCGCCTGCTGCTGCGCGAGCGCAACGGCGTGGTGCTCCCGGCCGAACATCCGCTGCGGGCGCGCGAGGAACTGCGGCTGCGCGACCTCGGGGACACGCCGTTCGTGCTGTTCCCGCGCACCCACAACGCCGGTTTTTACGATCGCATCCTCGCGGCCTTCTCGCGCGCGGACACGACGCCGCGCGTGGTCGAGGAGGTGTGGCCGCGCTCCAACGCGATCGGCCTCGTGCGCGCCGGCATGGGCGCCACGTTCATGTGCCCGTCGGAGGCGCGCCAGCTTCCGCCCGAAGTGGTTTTCCGGCCGCTCGCCGGGCCGGCCCCCGAAAGCCGCCTCGTCATCGGCTGGCGGGCGGCGGCGGAGAGCGAACCGGCGCTGGCGGCGTTTCTCGACGCGGCCAATATCGGGCATCCCGGCGAACGCGAAAAACCGCCCCCTCCCGCCGCGCCCGGTCATTCCTCGAGGTGAAATACCTCGCGCAACTCCGTCGACACGGGGCTGTCGTCCGCGTTCGAAGGCATGAGTTCGCGCATCGATTTCCACCAGCGCCGGCAGACGTCCGTGCGCGCCACGTCCGCCCAGCGTTCCTCGCTCTCGATCTCCACGTAGCCGAAAAGCTGGCGCGTCTCCGCGTGCAGGAAGATCGAGTAGTGGCGAGCGCCGTGCGCCCTGAGCGTGGCCGCCAGCTCGGGCCAGATCGGCGAATGGCGTCGCTCGTATTCGGCCTCCTGGCCGGGATGCACGGACATGACAAAAGCCTTGCGAATCATGGCCGCGGACTTTGCCGGAAAACTCAGCCCTTGGCCAGCTCTCCGCGCAAGCGCGACATCCGGCGCGGCTGGCCGCCGTGCGCGATCACCTGACGGCGCAGTTCGGCCAGGAGGACGTCGATGCCGTCGCCGGTCAGGCACGAGATGCCGACGGGTTTGATTTTGTGGCGCCGCCGGAATTTTGCACAGTGGGCGGCCGCGCCTTCGATGTCCATTTTGTTGGCCACGACGATGCGCGGTTTTTTCAGCAGCGTGCGATCGTAGGCCTTCAGCTCGGCGAGCAGCGTGGCGTAGTCGTCGCCGGGTTCGCGCTCGTCGGTGCCCGCCATGTCGATGAGAAACATCAGGAGCGTGCAGCGTTCGATGTGACGCAGGAAACGGTGGCCGAGCCCGCGGTTCTCGCTGGCGCCCGCGATCAGCCCGGGCACATCGGCGATAAGCAGGCGGTCGAATGTATCCGCATACTCGATCACGCCGATCTGCGGATGCAGCGTGGTGAAGGGATACGGAGCCGTCT
The DNA here is from genome assembly GCA_000242935.3 of Opitutaceae bacterium TAV5. Taxonomy (NCBI): domain Bacteria; kingdom Pseudomonadati; phylum Verrucomicrobiota; class Opitutia; order Opitutales; family Opitutaceae; species Opitutaceae bacterium TAV5. The sequence continues at coordinate 4,625,273 of CP007053.1, read as the reverse complement.
TCGGCCGTGCCTTCGTGATGCGTCCGGTCAGCGAGGATTTGCCGGCGTTCGGGAAACCGACGAGACCGATGTCGGCGATGGACTTGAGCACGAGCCGGTACGTGCCGCCCGCGCCGGGCTGGCCGTCGTTGGCGCGGCGCGGCGCCTGGTTCGTGGAGGATTTGAAGTGGTTGTTGCCCCACCCGCCGTTGCCGCCCTTGCAGAGCACGATGCGCTCGCCGTCCTCGATCACCTCCGCGACCGTCTCGCCCGTTTCCTCGTCGATCACGACGGTGCCGAGCGGCATCCTGAGGATGGCGGACGCGCCTTCGTGGCCGTTGCAATCGCTGCCGCGGCCGTATTCGCCGTCCTTCGCGTTCCAGTGCGGCTTGTATTTGTAGTCGATGAGATTGTTCGTGTCGTCGTCACCGAGGAGGACCACGTCGCCGCCCTTGCCTCCGTCGCCACCGTTCGGGCCGCCCCACGGTTCGTACTTCTCGCGCCGGAAGCTGACCGCCCCGCGACCACCGTCGCCGGCTTTGACCTTGATGACACACTCGTCGATAAACATCGGCGGAAGCGTGCAGAAACCGCCGCCCTTGCCAAGTGCCGCGCCGAAAGCCCGGAAGATTTCCTGCTCCCGACGAATAAAACCGCTTCACATTTGCGCCCCCGGTTCCAGGATCGGTCTCGCCATTCCCCGGCAATACGCTCTCCCGATAACCCTTAACCCCCTCGTCCCCATGATCATGGTCGAAACCTCCAACCTGGGCGCCTGGCTTGCCAACCAGCGCGGCCAGCTCCTGCTCACCATCCTCGATGAAGTGCGCGATTTCATTTTCGTCAAAGACACGAAAGGCAACTTCCTCTACAATAACCGGGCTCATCTCGAAAATCTGGGCCGGACCCAGGAAGAGACGCTCGGGAAAAACGATTTCGACCTGTTCCCGAAAGAAATGGCCGAGGGTTTTTTCTTCGACGAGACGCGGCTTTTCGAGACACACAGCCCCGTCATCAAGGTGCAGGAAACGGTCAACGCCCGGGGCGAGCTGTTTTTTGTGACGGCGCTGAAGCTGGTCGTCGGCAACCCGCGCGGCGATATCCTCGGCCTTGTCGGCATCGTGCGCCGCCTGCTCAGCAACGATCACGGCGGTCTGGAAAAAACCCACCGCGACATCCTCGAAGTGCTCCGTCGCGAACCCGGCACCACGCCCGCCCAGCTCCGCGCCTTCGAACTTTCGCTGCCCATGTTGCTCTCGCGTTGCCGACGGGAGAATTGAGCATCGGGATACAGAAGCTGAAACCGCTAAAGGACGCTAAAAATCGCTAAAGGAGAACAGATTGATCAGGGAATCAGGAGACCGGCCCTTCACCTGCCGGGTAAAGACATCCGTCGGGTCATCCTGCCCGGCTATGTTTTAGCGTCCGTTAGCGCCCTTTAGCGGTTCCCTCTGCCGCGGTTTTCAGGTTAAAAAGTGTTTCGCAGAACCTCCTCTTGTGGTTCCTGATTCCCTCCCGCCATGATAAAAACGCGTCCGCTCTCCTTCCCGAAAAACTTTGTCTGGGGCTTCGCCGCCGCTGCTCCCCAGATTGAAGGCGCCGCCTTCGAAGACAACAAGGGTCCGTCCGTCTGGGATACCTTTGCACGCCAGCCGGGCGCCATCCACAACGGCGACAACCTCGACGTCGCCTGCGACCACTACCATCTCTACAAAAAAGACTTTGCGCTGATGGCGAAACTCGGCGCGAAACACTACCGCCTCTCCATCGCCTGGCCGCGCATCTTTCCGACCGGCGCCGGCGCCGTAAATCCGAAGGGGCTCGATTTCTACAAGCGCCTCCTCGACTCGATGCACGACCACGGGCTCACCCCTTGGGTCACGATGTTCCACTGGGACCTGCCGCAAGCCCTCGAGGACCAGGGCGGCTGGCGCGTGCGCTCCACCGCCGACGCCTTCGCCACCTACGCCGACACCCTCGTCAAGGCGCTCGGCAGTCGCGTGAAACACTGGATCACGCTCAACGAAATTCTCTGTTTCACCCGGCTCGCCTACGGCATCGGCGAGAAGGCGCCCGGCAAGAAGGAAAGCGAGGCGGTCGTCAACCAGACCTACCACACCGCGCTCCTCGCCCACGGCCACGGCGTGCGGGCCGTCCGCGAGCATGGCGGACGCGGCGCCCGGGTCGGCCTCACCGACAACTCCTCCGTGCCCGTCCCCGTCACCGAGACCGACCGCGACATCGCCGCCGCCCGCACCGCCTTTGTCGCGGACAACATCCGCGTCCTCGATCCCATCTACCGCGGCCACTACTCCGCCACCTACCGCCGCATCACCGGCAAGAATGCCGCGAAGTATCAGAAAAAGGACTTCGATCTCATCTCCCTGCCCACCGATTTTCTCGGGCAAAACATCTACACCGGCTACTTCGTGCGGGCCGGAAAAGGCGGCAAGCCGGAAGCGCTCCCCTACCCCGCCAGCTACCCGCGCGCCGATGCCCCCTGGCTCGCGCACACGCCCCAGGCGATCTACTGGGGCCCGCGTCACGCCGCCGAAATCTACGGCGCCAGCTCGATCTATATCACCGAAAACGGCGCCGGCTACGACGACCTCCCGCCGGTCAAGGGCGAGGTGCATGATCTCCACCGCCGCGATCTCGTGCGCAATTACCTGAAGGAAGTCCACCGCGCCATCGGCGACGGCGTGCCGCTGAAGGGTTATTTCCTCTGGTCGTTCATGGACAACTTCGAGTGGCAGGATGGCTACAACCGCCGTTTCGGCGTCGTGTACTGCGATTTCAAGACACAGAAACGCACGCCGAAGACCAGCGCCCTCTGGTACAGCCGCGTCATGGCGGAGAACCGGATCGTGTGATACCGAAAGAGCGTTCCGAAGGAGCGGCGGCATTCCTGCCGCTCCCGTGCACAAAAAAACCGCCGCAGGCGGCACGGGCCCTCTGCGGCGGTTTGCTGAAAAACGGACTGGCGTCTTACTCCGCGCCGGCGGCTTTCTTCGACTTGCTCACGCGCTTCGGCTTCGGAGCTTCCTCGGCGGCGGGCTGCTCCTCGACGATCGGATTCTCCGAAACGACATCGAAACCGAGTTCGACGGTCACGTCGTGGTGCAGCTTGATCTTCACCTCGTGCTTGCCGAGGGTCTTCACCGGAGTGAAGAGGTGGATCTTGCGGCGGTCGATCTCGATGCCGGCCTCGACCAGCTTCTGGTGCAGGTCGACGGCGGTGATCGCGCCGAACATCTTGCCGCCTTCGCCGGTCTTCACCGCAAAGGCGATGGCGGTCTTCTCGATCCGCTTGCCGAGTTCCTGCGCGCCGGCAAGTTCGCTGGCCTCGCGCTCGGCGCGGCGCTTGCGGAGCGCATCGACGTGCTTGCGGTTGGCAAGATTGAGGGCGACGGCGTATTTCTGCGGAAGCAGGAAATTGCGGGCGTAACCGGCGCGGACTTTGACCTGGTCGCCCTCGGATCCGAGGTTTTCGACCGGCTTGAGGAGCAATACTTCACTGTATGCCATGGGAGTGTCTTTTGTTGGATTTGTTTAAGTTGAACGGTTCGTAACTGGCGGGTTGTTCAGAAGGGAACGTCGTCGTCAGCGATATCGGCGGCGGGTGCGGCCGGAGGCGGCGTGGAACGGGACGGGGCGCGCGGCGGGGGCGAGTGACGCTCGACCGTCTGGTCCACGCCATAATCGTCTCCGCCGGACGAGCCGGCGGGAGCGCCGCCGCCGCCAGGACCGCCTTCGCGGCCGCCGACAAACTGGAAGCTCTCCAGCACGACCTTGATCTTGCTGCGCTTCTGCCCGGAGGTCTTGTCCTCCCACTGATCGAACTTGAGCCGGCCCTCGACGAGGACGGACCGGCCCTTGGTCAGATACTTGGAGATGACTTCGCCCTGCTTGCCCCAGGCTTCGATATCAAAAAAGTTGGCTTCCTCGCGGGTCTGTCCCGATTCGTCCTTGAACTGGCGGCTGACGGCGAGGCCGAACTGGCAGATGGGCGTGCCCCGCGGCGTGACCCGCAATTCGGGATCGCGCGTGAGGTTGCCGAGGAGGATGACTTTATTGAAACCGGCCATGGTGTTCTGTGGATGCTGGGGCGGAGGCCGTGAGGCCCGCTTGCGGACGGCGACAGGCGCCGTGCCTGCGCGCGGGCGGCGACGAAATTCCGCGCGGGTTAGTTGTTTTCGATAAAAGTGCGATAGACGCTGCGGTTGAGGCGGAGCCGTTCCTTGAGGGCGGCGGGGGCGCTGGCGGGCGAGGTGAAGCTGACCTGCACGTAGTGGCCGGAAACCAGCTTCGGATTGGTGACGCGGATGAAGTCCTTGAGGCCAAGGTCTTCGATGGCGGTGACCTGGCCTTCGACGGCGGCGATCTCGGTTTTGACGCCTTCGATCAGTTTTTCGATGGTGTCTTCGGTGCCGCGGTTATCGAGAATGAAAGTCGCGCGGTAGTTGCGGGTGTTGGTGCTCATGTGATGGCTCTGCGGTTCAGAATGTTCATGGCCCGGTCGGGCCCCTCGTCGATGAGGAGCCGGAGGCCGGATACGTAGCGTTCGAGATTTTGTTCGAGGAGTGTTGTCTGTTCAGGTGTGAATCTGCCGAGGACGAAGTCCTTCAGGTCCATTTCGCGCGGAAGCTTCGGGCCGATGCCGAGGCGGTAGCGGACAAAACCGTCGCCGAGGCACTGGAGCAAGCTGGCCACGCCGTTGTGGCCGCCGGCACTGCCGGTGACGCTGACTTTTACGAGACCGAGGTCGATCGTGAGGTCGTCGTACACCGCGATGACGGCGCTGGCGGGGATTTTGAAAAACCCCGTGAGCGCCTGCACAGCGCGCCCGCTGTCGTTCATGTAAGTGAGCGGTTTGGCGAGGAGGACGGTGCGTCCGGGGACGGGGTCCCAACGGGCCACCTCCGCCTCGGCCGAACGGCGCTTCTCCCAGGAGAGACCGGTCTGGCGGGCGAGCGCCTCGACCACGATCCAGCCGATGTTGTGGCGGGTGGATTCGTAGTCGCGGCCCGGATTTCCGAGGCCGGCGACAAGCGTGATGGACATGACAAAGAACGTCGTCGCGGCCGGCGATGGCGGGCTTCCCGTTGCAGGGAAACGCGGCGCGTCGCCGGGGCGGCGGATGGATTATTTCTTGGCGGGCGCGGCGGCCGGGGCCTTGGCTCCAGCCGCGGGAGCGGCGGCCGCGGCGGCGGGTGCCTTGGCTCCGGCAGCAGGAGCGGCAGCGGCTGCTGCGGCGGCTCCGGGAGCAGGGGTGGCGGCGACTTCTTCCTCGACCACCTGGCAGGAAACGATGACGTGACCCGGAAGATCGCGCAGCTCGACGCCGGCGGGGGCCTTGATGTTGCCCACCTTGATGGATTCGCCGGCCTTGAGCTCGGTGACGTCCACCTCGATGTGCGGAGGCAGGTCCTTGGGCAGGCAGCGCACGCGCAGGGTGTGGGCGTTGATGTCGAGCACGCCGTTCTGGTTCTTGACGCCGAACGACTCGCCCGTGAGGGTGACAGGGACGTTGATGTCCATCTTCTCGTCGGCCTTCACTTCCTGAAGGTCAACGTGAAGGAAGCGGTCGGTGATGGGGTCGCGCTGGACTTCCTGGAGGAAGGAGAGCGCCTTTTCGCCCTGGTCCTTGCGGACCAGCTCGATGATCAACGAGCGGCCGGCCAAGGACTTGAGGAGTCGGGTGAACTCGGGAGCGTCGACGGCGAGCGTCTGGGGACTGGTATGCTTTCCGTAGAGGATCGCCGGGATCTGGTTGGCCTTGCGGACGCGGCGGGAGGCCGATCGGCCTGTCTGCGCACGGGGCGTGACGGTGAGGATGTGTTGTTCTTTGCTCATGGTTTTCGTTCCCCCTGTCCCTCCGGAATTGGAGGCAGGCGTAGTGGAAAAGGGGCGGATGCAACCGGGACCGGACCGTCTTGGCAACCAAAACTTTTTCACCGCATGAGAGGGAGAGATTGACGCCAGACCCCGACAGGAGACCATCGACCTTTTTTTCCCGACTTTTGCGATATGAAATGGTTTCGCCCCCGCATCGTTCTCCCCGGCTTCTTCCTGCTCGTTTCCGGCGCCGCTTCCTGTTTCGGCGGGATCGCGCCCGAATCCGTGACGGTCGGCGCGGGAAGCATGGAAATTTTTGATTCCCGGCAGACGACGGTCTTTACGGCAGAAGCCCGGTTCGCTCCCGTATTTTTCGATCTGAAACCGTGGATCGGCGGCTTCCTGACCACCGACGACGCCTGGTACCTGGGCGCCGGCCTCGTCTGGACGCTGGAGAAAAACGACCGGCCATGGTTCGCCGGCGTGGGCATCGGGGCCGGCTATTATGAGCAGGGCGACGGCAAGGACCTCGGCAGCCATTTCGAGGTGCTCAGTTTTGTCGAATGCGGCTACCGTTTCTCCGGCAACGTCCGGCTCACCCTGCGCCTCTCCCATATTTCCAACGCAAGCACGGCCTCCACCAATCCGGGGACCGAAATGCTCACGCTGGGCTGTACGGTGCCGCTGGGCGGGAGGTAACAGCCCGGCGGCGGGGAATCAGGCGCGATCCGGTTGGCCGAGCACCGCCTGCAAGGCGTGCAGCAACCGGTCGCTCCAGTATTGGCCGGCCACCGTGAGGCTCCACCTTTCGCCGCCGCCGGACGAGTCGCCCGCGGCAGGCTTCTCCAGCAGGCCGGCCTCGCTCCACTGGACGAACAGCCGCTCCGCCGAAGCGAGCGCCGCGGCGCTCACACCGGACCAGGCGGCCGGGACGAGCACGCACGCCTCGATCTGCGCGGAGAGGATTTCTTCCCACGCCGCGTCGGGCGTCGCGCTCCGGCCCAGGCAGTTTTTTTCGCCGGCCTTCACGGCGGCAAACCAGGCGTCGAGACCCGGCGTATTCACGAAACCATGACCGCCCCAGCGGCCGCCCGCCCCGCACCCGAGCGGCACGATATCGCCCGCGCCCTTGGCGAGCCGGTTGTAGACGCTCCGTTCCCGCGCACCCGGCCGCGCCCAGTGCCAGCGCGACAGCCGTCGCCAGCCGGCGATCCGCAATCGCTCCACCCCCCGGGCAAACCGCCGCGCCATCACCGCCTCGTCGGCCGGCGCGGCCCGCCCCGCCTCCGCCAGACGGGCCAGCGGACTGCCGGGGAAAACCTTCAGCCGGTAGAGATCGAGCCCGGCCACGGATTGTTCCGCGATGGCGGTTTCGAGATCGTGTTCCCAGCCGGCATCCGTCTGGCCGGGCAATCCGTAGATGAGATCCACGATGACCGGAGCCTCACCCGCCGCCGCGCCGATCTCGCGCAACCGGTCGAGCAGCGGCCCCGCGTCGAGCCGACGCCCCATCGCCCGGCGCACGTCGCCGTCGAAGGTTTGCACTCCGAGTGAAAACCGCGTGGCGCCGGCCGCGCGGCAGGCGGCGATTTTTTCCGCATCGAAGGTCGATGGCCGCCCCTCCACCGTGATCTCGGCGTCCGCCGTTACCGGAAATTTCTGGCGTATGCGCAGGATCGCCGCCGCCAGCGCCTCCGCCGGCAGGTCGCCCGGCGTGCCGCCGCCAAAATAAACCGCCTGCACCGGCGGACGGTCCGGCAGCCCGGCCAGCGGAGCGGCGGCGAGATCGATCTCGCACAGCAGCGCGTCGCGGTACGGACGCCAGTCCGCCGGATCGGCGTAGCGGTAAAAGGGGCAAAACACGCAGCGTGCGGCGCAAAACGGGAAATGCGCGTACACGGCCACCGGCCGGTTCGCCGCCTGCGGGCGCGCCGTCGTCGCCACCACCTCGCGCCATGCCAGCGCGGACGGCGAAACGCCGATGCCCGGACCGGTGCGAGGACGGTTTTTTTCCTTCTGTTCGGCGATTGCCTTTTCCAGCGAAGCGAGCGCGCGGAGCGCATGCGGCGGCAGCGTGGCCTCGATGGCGGCACGGGCCGCCGGATCGTCTTTCGCTGCCTGCAACGCATCAAAAATCCGGATCGCATGCGCGGGCATCGCCGCCTTCATCGCGGCCACCGGATCGACCTCCGGCGGCGTGGCCGGGGGCTCCGGTTTCTTTTCCGCGCGGTGGCGCGGCAACTCCGGCGCGTCAAATGCTCCGGTCAGCGGATCAACGCCCGTGCGGGCAAAATAACGGTCGAGATCGGGGGAGGTCGTCGTGGTCATGGTCGAGGGAAGGGAAAAGGAGGCGCTGAAGTGGCATGGGCTTCCAGCCCATGGGCGTTGCCTCTTCGCGTGGCACGGGCTTCCAGCCCGTGTTCCGGAGGGCGACGCTTCGCGCCGGCCACGGGCAAGATACCCGTGCCACGAAATACGGCCGTAACCGGACTTTCATGACACGGCTCCCGGGCCGAGGATGAAATGCGGCGGACAACCCGGCAGGGTGATCTGGCGCGCGTTGATGTTAAAAACCCCGCTCACCAGTTCCGGTGTCAGCGTGGCCTCGACCGGTCCCGCCGCCGCCACCCGGCCGGCCCGGATCACGAGCACGTCGTCGGCATAGGCCAGGGCGAGATTGAGGTCGTGCAGGATCGCCACCACCGTGACGCCGTCATCCGCCAGCCCGCGGGCGAGGGCGAGCGTGGCGTGCTGGTGCGAGGGGTCGAGGTTCGAGGTGGGCTCGTCGAGCAGCAAGGTGCGTGGCTCGCCCGTGTCCTCCCAGATCTGCGCCAGGGCCCGGGCGAGATGGACACGCTGTTTTTCGCCGCCGGAAAGCGTCGTGTAGGTGCGATCGCCCGCATGCGCCATGTCCACCCGCGCCAGTGCCTCGCGCGCGATGTCGTGATCACGCGCCGTCTCGCCGTTCGGCGAATGCGGCATCCGGCCGAGCAGCACGACTTCGCGCACCCGGAACGGAAAACTCAGCAACGACTCCTGCGGCAGCACCGCGCGCCGCCGCGCCAGCTCGATCGCCTTCCAGGTGCGCAGCGGCCGTCCGTCGAGCGAGGCCTCGCCCGCGTCGGGCGCGAGTTCGGCCGAGAGCACACGCAGCAGCGTGCTCTTGCCGGCGCCGTTGGGCCCGAGAATCGCCGTGAGCCGGCCGCGGCGGATCGCGCAGCTGACATTGTCGAGAATCGCCCGCCCGCCGCGACGCACGGTGGCGGCAGCCGCGACGAGATCGACCGACGCATGACCGCCGCCGGAATCCTCCTCCCGCCTGTATTCCGGCTCCTGTAGTCCTTGTTTCATTTCAGCTTTCCGTGTTCGGCTTTTCAGTTTTTTCAGCCCGCCGCCTGCCGGCGGTTGCGCAAGAGGCTGAAAAACACCGGCGCGCCGATCGCGGCCGTGATCACGCCCACGGGCAGCTCGGCGGGAGCGGCCAGGGTGCGCGCCAGGGTGTCGGCCGCGAGGAGCAGCGCGCCGCCGAAAATCGCCGAGGCCGGCATCACGCCGCGGTGATCCGGCCCGATGATCCCGCGCACCAGATGCGGCACGATCAGCCCGATGAAGCCGAGGCCGCCCGCCACCGAGACGCCCGCGCCCACGCCGGCCGCTGTCGCGAAAATCAGGATACGCTTGGTGCGTTGCAGGTCCACCCCGAGGTGCCCGGCCTCCGTCTCGCCGAGCAGCAGCGCATTGAGCGTCCGCGACTGGCGCATCACCAGCCAGAGCGCCCCGAGCAGCAGGGGCGCGGCGGCGGCGAGCTTGGGCCAGCTCACGTGGCCGAGGTTGCCGAGCGTCCAGAACGTGAACTGGCGGAGCTGGTCGTCGTCGGAAAAAAACAGCACCAGCCCGATGACCGCGCCGCCGAGGGCGTTGATGGCGATGCCCGCCAGCAGCATCAGGCCCACGACCGTGCGCCCCTCGACCACGGCGGCGCGGTGCATCAGCCAGGTCACGGCGAGGCCGCCCGCCAGCGCGCAGACCGGCAGGGCGAACAGCCCGAACGCGGCGGAAAACCCGGCGAGCAGCCCGGCGGCGAGTTTCAGGTAAAGCACGCTCCCGAGCGAGGCGCCGCTGGTCACGCCGATGAGTCCGGGGTCGGCCAGCGGATTGCGAAACAGCCCCTGCATTGCCGCGCCACAGACGCCGAGGATCGCCCCGATGGCCAGCCCGCCGACCGCCCGCGGCAGGCGGATTTGCCAGATCACCGTGCGCTCGGTGCCGGACAACGGCTCGCCGGTGCGCAGCAGCGCGTCAAAAATCCGTGAAAGCGAAATCTCCACCGCGCCGAGCCGCAGCGAGAGCAAAAACAGCGCCACCACCAGCACCAGACCCGCCACGAGAAAAATCCGGCGAAACACGGCCGGGTCCGGCGACGAGGCCGCCGGGCTTTCGCTGCGAACAGCCAGGGGAGGTGTCACTGTATTTTGCAAGGTGATACAGAAAAGTATGGATTTCCCCGGCAATCCGGAGCCATGGATTCCGATCCGGTTAGCCGCGAAAGGGCGCAAAAATCCTGACGCGCATGGAACCCTCCATCGCGCTTATAAGCGCGCGGGAGATTTACGACGGACAGAATGATCTTTGCGCCCTTTTGCGGCCATTCCTCCGCCTGCGGCGCAGCCGCGCCGGTTTTTCTGGCATGTTTTATGGGCATCTCTTCCGGTTGGTTCAGAGCGTGCGGCCTGTCACCGGGCACCGCAGGACGCCGCCGGTTCCGGGCTCCGTGCCGGCTTTCGCGGCGCTCGCGGCAGTCGCGGCCGTTTTTGAAGCAGCGGCTTCCGTCGTCGGGAAAAAGAGCTGCGAGATTTCCGCCGCCGCGTCGCCGAGGCGCGGGCCGAAAACGAGATGATAACCGAGGTCGAGCGCATGCACGCGCCCCTCGCGGCCCGCGCGCGTTTGCCCGAGCCAGTCCGGTTTGGGATGAGCGGCCGCGGCCGGATTGACGCCGTAGAGCACGATATCCGGATCGCGGGCAATCAGCGCCTCCGGGCTCACCGACTTGTAGTTTTGCACATCGGCAAAAACATTCTGCCCGCCGGCCAGGGTGATGAGCGCGTCGGCCGCCGTCCCCTGCCCCGCCGCCTGGGCGGTGGAATCGCTCGCGCCGAGGAGAAAGGCGACCTTGGGCGTGCGGCCGGCCGCAGCGGCGCGTTTTTGCACGGCGTCGATTTTTTCGCGGAGAGCGGCGGCGACCTTGGCCGCCTGCTCCTCCCGGTGCAGCGCGTTGCCGATCTGCGAGATCATCTCGACCGCCGCCTCGGCCGAAGGCCGGGAATCGACGTGCAGGAACGTGATCCCGGATTTTTCCAGAATCGCGACCTGGCTCTCCGGCCCCGTGCCGCGGGCGGCCACGATCAGGGTCGGATTTTGCGAGAGCACGCCTTCCGCGCCGATCGTGCGGAAGTAGCCGACGTCCGGCAGCGCCTGCGCTTCTTTCGGGAACACGCTGGAAGTATCGCGCGCCACGACCTCGTCACCGGCGCCGAGCGCATAAACGGTCTCCGTGACCGCGCCGCCGAGCGTGACGATGCGAGCGGCTTCGGCCGTTGCCGGAAACGTAAAGGCCGACACACAGAAAGCCGCCAGCAAGGCCAAGGGAAGCCGGAGGCGGCAAAGCGAATTGAGCATGAATGATGTCATTGGATTATAAATACGTTTTGCGGATGATCTGGCATCCGGTTGTTGGCGGTCAGCCTTTCCTGACCGCGTGCCCCACGTCATTGACATGGCTGAGTTGGGTCCAGTCGGCCGGATTGACCTCGTATGCCTGGCCGAACCCGGCGACGAGCCGGCCGCGCTCCGGAGTGAGCTGGAAGAGTTCGAAATCCACCATGGTTTCGAGGTGCTCCATCACCGGACCGAACTTTTCTTTCAGGATCGGGAGGATTTCGGTGAAACGTCCGGCATCGCGAGTCACGGGAGCGGCCGAACTGGCAAACGTCAGGCGGCGGCGGGCGAGAAGCTGGCGGGCGGAGGATTCGTCCTCGATCAGGAACACGCTGGCGCGCTTCGTGGCGCGGATGTTGTGCGTATGGTGCGAGAGGCCGCTGATATAGACGTAGAACGAGCCATCCACAAAAACCGCCGGGGCGACGGAGGCATCCGGTTCGCCTTCGGCAGAAACGGTGCCGAGGATGACGGTCCTGAAATTCTCGCGGAGAAAGGCGGCGGCTTCACGGGCGCGCCCGAACGCATCGCCGCCTGCAGGCCGAACGGGCGCGGAGGCATGCGCGGTGCCGGCCGTGTGCCCGGGAACCTGCGGCACGGCGGCACCGAGCGCAGTGGCCGCAGCGATAGCCATGTCAACGAGCACCGGATGGGCATCGGCCGGGCTGGAAAGCGGTTTGGCAAAACCGATAAAGATCGCCCGCACCTCGCCGGAGGGAAGCGTGGCGTCGAGGTAGATGCCGTTCTGGTCGATGCCGGTCAGAGTGGCGGCGATGGCCTCGGGCAGATTGCCGTAATGACGGACATAGCCGAGGTTGGCGCTGGCGTGATCCTCGTTCATGTGCCCGAGGATGCGGTCGAGATGCTCGGGCTTGAAAAAAGGTTCGGCGGAAGGATGGGGAGCGGTGGCAGTGGTGGTCATGCGAGTCGTATGGGAAGTTACTGGTGATACGGTTATATGAGCGTGATCACGCTGATATGGGTCGATGGAAACGGGAAAAGAGGAGCGGCTGCAGCCGCTCCTCTGAATCAATGCTTTATATGTGAAAGTTCGTTTTCAGATGTGGAAATCAGGCTTTGCGGCGACCGCGAAGCAGGCCTGCGGACAGCGCCAATAGAGCAAAGAGGCCAGCATAGGTAGAGGGTTCCGGAATTGCAGTCGTGATAACCAATTGAGGCCGTATTGACTCATCCGGGTTCCTGTTCGCTGCAAGTGCCGGGAAAATTGCCGTATTCGTTGCGTCACGAACCGACTCGGACTGGGTCAATAACAGTCCGTAATTCGCCAAGCTACCATCAAGCCATTCCTTGACTGTCGAGGTAACGTCAATCTCCAGCCAGTATCCAACGCTGGAAATATCTGATATCGAAGCGACAAGCGAGTCCGGAGCAGGCTGATTGCTCCAAGTAAGTGTTGTTTGATCCCAGCCAGCCGTAAGCGTATAGAAATCGATTGCGACCGGATATTCCTCCGATGGGTTCAAGCCAAACCCGATGGCAGAATTATCCAATACATACAAGCGAAGCGTCGCGCTTGAGACTGAAGCTGCATCTATCGCAGAAACAGATGAAAGATCATATTGGATATATGCATTCATGCTGTGCGGAGATGCAACTCCTGTATTGGTAGGAGCTATAAAATCCGGGTACAAGTCATAAAATACCCAACCAGTCAAGAATTCATAGGCCATGGTGTTTTGGCTGGCTCCCACAGTATACGTAGCGGCCTGGATGGCAGGAGCTGTGCCATTCGTAGCAACTACAACCCCTGCGCATGAGAGCATAAAAGCCACATTTCTATAAATACAATTTAAGTTCATAAGTATTCGATTCAGAAGTAAAAACCAAGTGTAAACTAACGATTCCAGCGCCGACGAACAATTGTGCTCGTCAAAACTATAAATCCCAAGACTGCCGCCCAAGTCGAAGGCTCGGGAATGGCAGAAAATACTGTGCCTTGATCAAGCTGTAACGCGTAAAGCTGAGAATGCTGTACACCAGTAAACGAAATATTGAACGACTCCACATTTTCGATGTCGCTAAAATCCCACTGAAGAAGATATGTATTATTATAAAGCGACTCTTCGCCTGAAGGCATAGTAACAGTACCATTATACTGCTGATAAATGACTGCACTATAGCTTGCCGTCAGAGTGTAAGCTGTGCTATCGCCCTGCACATAATAAATCAATGCGGGCAACTCATGATTAAAGAAATCATAGGTCCAAGCCTCACCGATCTCGATTTGGAATACGACATTAGACAAATCATCTATCGCCGTAGAGGTGACAGCCAGAGTCCCTCCCTCATTGTTAACATCTCCGGAAAAACCACCAAAGTAGATCGAACCACTGGCGGGATAAGGCCCACCACCGGTGCCGTTGCTAACCTTGAGCAATTCAGCGGTGCCAGTACTGCTGCCTTGGGAGGCGACTCCATTCGGCCAAGCGGCTGAGCCGGGGAAGCCTGTAGCAAAGCCTACACCAGTTGTGCTCAGGTCTGTCCACACGTCGTAAGTAGACCCCGCCCCTAGGTTGAGGGCGAGGAAGTGATCGCCGCCCGTGGCCGAATAGGCCAGCGAGGCGCATGTCAATGAAGCAGCGATCGCTGCAAGTTTTGTTATTGATGACTTCATAGTATTCTTCCGATTTATGATTATGGAGTATTCCCAAAAATGGGAGTGATGCTCCGAAAGAGACATGCGATTGCATGCAAAATCCTTCCAACGAGATTATGGAACGTTACCCATAGCGATCAGGAATATGATAGTCTCCGGTACCGCCACATGCCACCAAGCAGAACCAAGCACCCGGCAACATAAGAGAAAGTGGCTGGTTCGGGAACGGCCGCTACCGACGCATAGATGTCACTTTGATCAAGTTGCATCGCATATAGTTGTGCATGCTGAACACCGGTAAAATTAATGGAAAATGACGCAACAACCCCTGTGACAGCACCAAAGTCCCACTGTAGCAAATAATTATTTATATAGACTTGCTCCTCTCCACTCGGCATGGTAACAGTACCGTTATCAACCTTGCTTATTACTGATGCATATGTTGCCTCCAGATGATAAACTGAATCATCTCCTTCGATGGTATAAGTAAGCTCCGGCAAGACATGATCAAAAAAATCATAGGTCCATGCCTCGCCGATTTCTATCTGGAAAACGACCGTCGCGAGATTGTCAACCGGCGTATCATCCACAATACCCAATGTCCCTCCATTTTCATTTATATTGGGAGAAAGTCCTCCAAAATAAATAGATGCCGATGCCGCATAAGGACCTCCTGCATTATTCGTACCATTTGATATTTTCATCAACTTTGCCCCTCCCTGCTCGGTACTACCGGGTTGAGAGTTTTGGGGCCCCCACATGGTCGTTCCCGGAAACCCACCAGTCCCGGAAAGAGCAACACTCGAAAGATTGGTCCATTTATCAATAGTTGAAGTGCCCTCCAAGCTGACGTCGATAAGCTGCTGCCCGGCTTGGTATGCGGCAGATGCTGTGGAGACTCCCAGCGCAACAAAGACTAGCATCCTACACATGAACCCCATACCGTTTATCCTACCCAAACAATCAATATACTTTTTCATAAACCCCCAATTATATTAATAATAATATGCTTCAGACAAAAATCAATATTTGGCTCCCGGTCTGTGAGTAGGGTCATCATTTACCCTAGCAACTTCTGACCATAATCGCATGTCTCTCAATTGGCTGCAGGACATCAGTGACACATGCCCATCAAGGAAAGTCACCGCTGCACGTCCGCCCAGCCTATATGATATATAGCCGTATTCTCCATCTTTCGCTGGATCATCAGGGACCCCCATGATATCTTCGCTCCCTGCCCAATAAACCGATGCCTGTAGCTGCCAATATCCGGACTTAAGGTCCAAGGCGCGGTTAGCTGCAGAGCAAAAAACGATAAGCCCTTGAGGAAGGGATGCCTGTTCTACTCTGGTCACAGGATCATCTTCAATTAGCTCGCTCGAGCTATCACCGCCGACAAAT
Source organism: Opitutaceae bacterium TAV5 (assembly GCA_000242935.3). Classification (NCBI taxonomy): domain Bacteria; kingdom Pseudomonadati; phylum Verrucomicrobiota; class Opitutia; order Opitutales; family Opitutaceae; species Opitutaceae bacterium TAV5. The sequence goes on along the minus strand of CP007053.1, from coordinate 4,609,723 downwards.
CTTGTATTCATACCAAAACTCGGGCCTAAACTCAGATAATAATCTTTCATTCCACCCGAGGGATTTTCGGCAACCACTTCATCATACCGTTCAGCCTGTTCATTGATATATAAAACTGCCTTAAATCGATCCCCCAAATATGGCCGAAGACGGTGGGGCCATCGATGATTGGGTTCATTCATGGAAACATCTCCGCCGCCTTCGCTTGTCGCTTTGCCATCGCCATCATAACCCTTCATCAGAACACCACGATTTTCATCGGCTGCCACCATATAGGCAGTCATGAGCTGTCGCGCTGCCGACACTTCCCTAGCCTTGTAAGCCTGCTTCCGACAAGCAGCCACGGTTGGAATAACTATCGCCGCCAGTATTCCAATGATCGTGATGACTGTCAGTAATTCGATGAGTGTGAACGCAGCACAACCGGGGCAGGCGTGTTTGGTTGGCCGACTGGTGACCGTTTCCGACCGATATCTTTCCCGAGTGATGAGCATCCGCTTTTTTGAGACTGAGTCCCGATACTAGCAGATAATCCCGCCCATTTTCATCCGGTTGCTTCCGTTTTTTTTGTTATTTTTTACGAACGGCAGACCGAAAAAGGAGAAAGTGTCCTCTGAGCCGACAGACCGGGATACATCCTGCGTAAGTCAGCCCCTATCGGCGAGATGAAGCCGTCTGGACCCGGCGGCGGTGTTCGCCGGGAGGATAGCCGAATAGAGCCCGGAAGGTGTGGTTGAACTGCGCCAGGCTGTTGTAGCCCACGGCCATGGCCGCCTCGGTGACGTTGCAATCGCCGCGTTCAAGGAGGCGGGCGGCGTGCTCCACGCGGATGCGGCGCAGGTAGCTGGCCAGCTTTTCCCCAAACTGGCGGGAAAAAAGATGGCTCAGGTACGAGGGGCTGACACCTGCCGCCGTCGCAATCTCCGGGAGGGAAACGGCGTCGGTGTAGTGCGTGCGGATAAAGGCGACCGCCCGTTCCACCGCCGGATGCGGCCGGGTGCCTGTGCTTCCGATCTGCACCACCTCCGGCGCGTCTCCCGGATCACGGGTGTCACCGGCGCGATTGTCGCCGGTCGCGCGAAACGTGCCAACCGGGCACGAAGCGCCTTCGGGAGCGGCTTCCGGGTGGATCAGGGTGAGCAACTCCAGTAACTTGGAACCGTACCAGACTTCCTGCATGAGACCCCGGTGCGCCGTGCGCAGGGCCAGCGTCAGGGCGCGTAACTCGGGCGAAGCGGGCGCCGGACCCAGCATCGGCCAGGTGTCGACCGGCAGCGGGCCGCCCGGATGCCCGTACCGGTGACCGGAGCCGGCAGGGGGTGTGTGCCCCAGCACGGCATGGATCATGTCGAGGCGAAAACGCCAGAGCAGGAAATGCGCGGCCGGCTCTCCGGTCCGCGCCACGCGGAGCCCCGGGACGGCGACAAAGGCGGCAAACCGGTCGGGACCGAGGACACACTCGCAGGCCGCCGGAGGGAGCTCGCCACTGCCGCTGTTCTTGCCGGAGGCGGCAGCAAGGCACGAACGGGAGCCCGGACCGGTGTCGCCCGGCACGAGCCGCCAGCGCGTACTCCCGGAAAGACCGATGGCGACCAGAAAATCGCAGGCCTCGCTCCCGTTACCACCGGAACCGGGTGCGGACGGAAAAGAAGGACAGGAGCGGATGGTCGGCGTCTCGTCGGACACCGGTACGGCCGGAACGAAGTCCGACCCGATCAAGCGACACTCCTCCAACTGGTGGCCGTTGTCGCTGGCCCGGGTGAGCACTTGCCGGGTGGTTTCCATGGTAGTTTCCAAATCGGTTACGGTTTCGCCCTCCTGTTTGGCTCTCCGGCAGTCGAACGCAAGACGAGAGTGAGACCTAATCTCATTTTTAATAAGCAGACATTAGAGCGGTTCAATTAAAGCTGTAGCCGTTTTTAACCACGGATTTCACGGATTATCACGGATTCAAACCATGCCTTGCCGCTTCCTTCTTATCCGTGTGCATCCGTGATATCCGTGGTTCTGTTTTCAGGATCCTGTACGGCTACAATTTTTAAAAAAATGCTCTAACAAATGGATAAATTTCAGGATTCCGATCCGGTTGGCCGCGAAAGAGCGCAAAGGGTCTCTTTTGCAGGGAAACTCTCCCTGGCGTTTATAAACGCCACGCAACGCTTCATCGGCATGGAGACTTTTGCGTCTTTTCGCGGCCATTTCCTCCGGTCCGTTTGGCACAATCGCTCCGGCCTTCTTCCGGCTTCCGGATTCCGGATTCCTTCTTGCAGTCATTACACCAATTTCCCGAAGTCCCGGGATTTTTTACACAAAGATCGCGAAGGTCGCGAAGAAGCAGCGGGAAGAGGTTTTGCGGTTTTTGGTTCTTCGCGTTCTTTGCGAGCTTTGTGTAAAAGCAGGATCGGCAGGAGCACCGGGTATTACGCTCTTTTACGTCTCTCCCGACAAAAATCCGGTTTCACCCGAAGGAGGCGGAGCGGGTCTCCCGGGCACCGAAAAAGACGCCCCTGGTGGCGGCGTCTTCTTCAGTGTGTATCCAAATAACGGACACAACGGCGGCAGCGCGTCAGGCTGGCGTGGGCGCGGGGGCGCCGAGAGCGTCGGGGGCGGTGGTCTCGCCGGTTTTCTTCGGCGCGGGCTTGCCGTCGGAGCCGGTCGGCGGGATGGCCGGCGGGCTCGTGCGGATGACAGGCGAACGGATTTCGCCGAACTCCACGATCTCCTGCACGTGCTTGCCTTCGATCGTCTCGTACTCGAGCAGCGCCTCGGCGATCTTGTCGAGCGAGGCGCGATGCTCGGTGATGAGCTTCGTGGCGCGTTCGTACTGATCGTCGATGATGCGGCGGATTTCGGAGTCGATCTTCTGCGCAGTGGCCTCGCTCACGTGCGAGGTGCGCGTGATGTCGCGGCCAAGGAAAACCGTGTCCTGGTTGTCGCCGAGCGCCAGCGGACCGAGGTCGCTCATGCCCCAGTCGCACACCATGCTGCGGGCGATCTTGGTGATCTGCTTGATGTCGCCGGCGGCGCCGTTGGAGATGTCGTTCATCACCAGCTCTTCGGCAATGCGGCCGCCGAGGCCCATGGCGATCTGGTTGAGCAGGCGTTTCTTGTGCTGCGTGAGAATGTCCTTTTTCGGGATGAACATCGTGCTGCCGAGCGAACGGCCGCGGGGGATGATCGTCACCTTGTGGACAGGCAGGATGCCGTCGTCGAGGAGCGCCTGCACGAGCGCGTGGCCCGCCTCGTGCCAGGCGGTCATGCGCTTTTCCTCGTCGTCCATGGCGCGGCGGTGCTCGCGGCCGAAGAGGACTTTTTCGCGGGCGTCGTCGATGTCGATACGCTCGACTTTTTTCTTGTTGCGGCGGGCGGCGAGGAGCGCGCCTTCGTTGAGAAGGTTGGCAAGGTCGGCGCCGGAGAAACCGGAGGTGCCGCGGGCGATCTCGGTGAGGCTGACGTCCTCGCCGAGGTTGATCTTGCGGGCGTGGACCTTGAGTATGGCCTCGCGTCCGACGAGATCGGGCAGGTCGACAAACACCTGGCGGTCAAAGCGGCCGGGACGCAGGAGCGCCTGATCGAGCACGTCGGGGCGGTTGGTGGCGGCGATGATGATAACACCTTCGGAGGTGTCGAAGCCATCCATCTCGACGAGCATGGAGTTGAGCGTCTGTTCGCGTTCGTCGTTGCCGCCGCCGAGGCCGGCGCCGCGCTGGCGGCCGACGGCGTCGATTTCGTCGATGAAGATGATGCAGGGCGCGTTCTTGCGGCCCTGTTCGAACATGTCGCGCACGCGGCTGGCGCCGACGCCGACGAACATCTCGACGAAGTCGGAACCGGATACGCTGAAGAAGGGCACATCGGCCTCGCCGGCCACGGCCTTGGCGAGGAGCGTCTTGCCCGTGCCGGGAGGGCCGACGAGCAGGATGCCTTTGGGAATCTTGCCGCCCATTTTCTGGAATTTTTTCGGGTCGCGCAAAAACTCGACGACTTCGGAAATCTCCTCCTTGGCCTCGTCGCAGCCGGCGACCTGGGTGAAGGTGATCTTCTCGCGGTCGCGGTTGAGCAGCTTGGCGCGGCTCTTGCCGAAGGTGAGCGCGCCGCGGCTGGCGTTGCGGAGCTGGCGCACGAAAAGAAAATAGAGCAGGCCGATGAGGAGGACGATCGGCACGAAGTTCGTCAGGAAACTCGTCCAGAACGTGGTGGCGGGGCGCTCCTCGAAAACCTGTGATTTTTGCAGGATTTGCAGATTGTTATCGATGAGCGTGCCTTCGGCGCGGAAGGCCTTGGCCTTGCCCTTGCCGTCCGGAGAAACGGGCGCGACGCTGTCCTTGAATTCGCCGGTGACGACGACCCAGCCGATACCGCGGATGACGCCCTTGGCGATGTCGCCGTTGGCAGCGTGGTCCACGACCTGCTGGATTTTCAGCTCGGAACTGGCCTTGGGGTTGCCGGGGTTGAAATAGACAACCGCGAAGAGCGCGGCGAGAATGGCGGCCCAGATAAAGAGCACTTTCGGCTGAAAGCGGTCCGGAGGCTGGTTTTTCAGCGGGCGCCTTTTGGGTTCTTTGTTTGAGTCAGACATTAAGTAAAAGTTCGGGTTTGGGACTTGGGCAAACGGTGCAGGTTCCCTCTGGCAAGTCAACGTGGCCAGCACTTAATGACGCGGCCGGCCGCGCACCGAGGCCTTTTGCCAGGCGAGGTGTTTTTGGCGAATTATCGCAAAACCATGTTTTCCAAGACTAAAGCGGGTAGGCTGCGCGGCGGCGACTTTATCCAGTAATAAATCAAATCCCTGTCGGGAGAGATCTGTCGGCGTCGGCAAGGCGGCGAGCCAGCCGTGCAGCACGCGGCGGAGCACGGCACGCGGCGCGCCGGCGAGCGGCGCGAGCGGCAGGCGGCCGTCGGCCGCGGGAGTGGGAGCGGAGAGCCGGGCGGCCCAGTCCTCGAGCGCGGCGTTGTCCTCGTCGAGTTGCGCGCGGGTGAGCGCGGCGCCGGCGAGCGCGTCGCGGCCGTGAGCGGCGGCGAGCCAGCGCGGCAGGACGTCGAGACGGATGCGGTTGCGAAAAAAATCGCCGGCGCCGTTGCTCGCATCTTCCCGCCAGGTCGCGCCGGCGGCGGAAAGCGCGGCGACCAGGTCGGCCTTGGAGAGCGTGAGAAGCGGACGCAGGTGCACGCGACCGGTCCGGCGGCCGCCGATGCCCGGAAGCGCCTGCACGGGCCGCGGCGCGGCCAGCCCGGCCGCGCCGCTGCCGCGCGCGATCCGCATGAAGAGTGTCTCGGCGATGTCGTCGAGCTGGTGACCGAAAAACAGGCAGCGGATGCGGCGGCGCGAAAGTTGCGCGGCAAAAAAACCCATCCGCGCCTCGCGGGCCGCGGCCTCGCTCACTTTTTCGTTCGCGTTTACGCCACCGTCCCCCCTCGCCCCCCCCTGCCCTGCTTGCGAGTCGCGGGCACGTCGGGTCATCGGCAGGTCGCGCGCACCCGCGGCATACGCGACGCCGAGCGACGCGCAGACGGCGCGGCAAAAGCGTTCGTCCGCCGCCGATGCCCGTCCGCGCAGGCGATGATCGAAATGCAGGGCGAGCAGGCGCCCCCGCCGTTCCGGCCAATGAGCCCAGAGCAGGAGCAGCAGGGCCAGCGAATCCGCCCCGCCGGAAAAAGCCACCGCCCAGCGCTCGCGGCGCGCTCCGGCCCGGCCTGCCTCACCCGCCTCCGCCGCCGCGGCAAACGCCAGCACCGCCGGATGCAACCGCTCGCGCGGGAGCACGGCCGCGAGTCGGGCGGCGATGGCTGGCCAGCGATTCCGGTTGGAAGTGCGAACGGACATGGCGGGACGGATAAAGGAAATCCCGGTGGCAGGAAAACCGTCCGGATCAACAGGCTCCGGAGCGGCCCGGGCAACTCACAAAAAAACGCCCGGGGCAAAAGGCACCCGGGCGTCCGAAAAAACAGGAAGTCGTCCTGGAGTCCTGAAAAGCGGGGGCTTATTTCTTGCCGCCGCGACGGAACTTGGAGGTGAACTTCTCCACGCGACCGGCGGTGTCCACGATGCGTTTCTCGCCGGTGTAGGCGGGATGCGAATCCATGGTCACATCGCGCAACACGACGTGGTACTCTTTTCCGTCGATCTGCTCCTTGCGGGCCGACTTCATCGTCGACTTGGTCAGGAAGCGCTTGCCGGTGGCGACATCGAGGAAACAGACGTTGTTGAGAACGGGATGACCTTCAGCTTTCATGATATTATAATTCCCTGATAATTGGCCGATTGCGGCGGATTAACCCTGGCGGGCCTTGTAACGCGGGTCCGTCTTGTTGATGACGTAGATGCGACCTTTGCGACGCACGACCTGGCAGTCCGGGTGACGCTTCTTGGCAGACTTGATGGAGGAGACGACTTTCATAAAAAGGTCCAAAACACCGATCCGCGCTCCCCCTGTCAAACGGAATATTGGAGCGATTCGAAGGCGATTCTGAAAATACGTTTTTTGAACAGAAGAAAACGAAGGGAACGAAGATAAAATAAAGCGGGATAAGCGCCCTTGGGGAACTTCTAAAAATCCCCAAGAACCGGACAAAACAGGACACAGAGGACACGGGGCGCGGACACAGAGAACACGGAGGGCAGGATGACTCCGCAACAAACAAACGTTCCCTTCAGCCGGACAGCGCTCCGTGTCCTCTGTGTCCAAAATCAATTTTTAGAACCTCCCCTTGGTTGTTCTTCGTTCTCTTTGTTGCCTTCTGTTCAATTTCTGGAGGTTTCCTTAAAACCATTCCCGGATGCCTGGTTCCCCGCGTCGCCGGCTCCGTCCGCCTCCGGTGTTTCCGCTTTTCCACTTGCTGGTTCTCCCCGCCCGTCGTGAGAGTGGACCCTTTCAGGACACACTTACACGCGCCATGCTCGATCCGAAACTCCTCCGCGAATCGCCCGAACTCGTCCGCGCCGCGATTGCCAAAAAGCATCTCGACGTCGATCTCGACGCCCTCCTCGCGCTCGACTCCGCCTGGCGAGCCCAGCTCACCGAGGTCGAAAACCTGCGCGCCCGACAAAAAGCCGCCAACGCCGAAATGGCGAAGCTGCCCAAGGGTTCGCCCGAATTTATCGCCAAGGTGCAGGAAATGAAAACCGTCTCCGCCGCCGTGAAGGCGCGCGAAGCCGGGCTCGACGAGATCGGGGCCCGCCACAAGCAGGCGATGCTCACCCTGCCCAACCTCCCGCACGCCAGCGTGCCCGAAGGCCGCACCCCCGAGGAAAACGTCGTGTTCTCCACGTGGGGCGATCTCGCCGCCATCCCCGCCGCGGCCGCCGGCTCCGCGCGGCCGCACTGGGAAATCCCCGGTTTCGAAAAACTCTTCGACTTCGCCCGCGGCGCCAAGGTCACCGGCGCCGGCTTCCCCTTCTATGTCGGCGACGCCGCCCGGCTCGTGCGCGCGCTGCTCCACTTCTTCCTCGATGAAAACGGCAAGGCCGGCTACGAAGAGGTCAACCCGCCCATCTTCGTCAACGCCGCCAGCGCCACCGCCACCGGGCAGCTTCCCGACAAGGAAGGCCAGATGTACGAGGCCCCGGCCGACGGTTTCTACGCCGTGCCCACCGCCGAAGTGCCGCTGACCAATTTTTTCCGCGACGAGATCATCGACGAAGCCGCCCTGCCCGTCCGCCGCTGCGCCTACACCCCGTGCTTCCGCCGCGAGGCCGGCAGCTACGGCAAGGACGTGCGCGGCCTCAACCGCCTGCACCAGTTCGACAAGGTCGAGCTCCTCAAGTGGGTGCATCCGTCCACCAGTTACGACGAGCTGGACAAGCTGCGCGACGACGCCGAAAGCCTCCTGCGCAAACTCGGGCTGCCCTACCGCGTGCTCCTCATGTGCGGCGGCGACCTCGGCTTCGCCCAGTCGAAAAAATACGACCTCGAAGTCTGGTCCGCCGGCCAAGGCCGCTGGCTGGAAGTGTCGAGCTGCTCCAATTTCGAATCGTTCCAGGCCCGCCGCGCGCAGATCCGCTTCCGCGGCAAGGACGGCAAACCCGAACTCGTCCACACGCTCAACGGCTCCGGCCTCGCCGTCCCGCGCGTGCTCGCCGCCCTGCTCGAAAACAACCTCCAGCCCGACGGACGCGTCAAGGTGCCCGCCGCGCTCGTTCCGTATTTCGGCAAGGACTACGTGACCTTCCCGGCCTGACGTATCCGCCCGGCGGAGCGGCTGGCTTGTTTCAGACAATCCGCCGCCGGACGGGACGACAGTCCCGCGGGACCGGATCGGGCGCATTGCTCCCACCCTCGCCCCCGTTTCAATCGCCATCCGCTTGCCATGTTGATACGTTAGCAAAAATAAGCTGGAACCTTCGTCCGCCTGTGCTTTCCCATCCGTCCTTCTGTTTTCCTCTCTCCCCCGTTCTTCCAACCATGATTGAAGTCAAAGGCCTGGTGAAAAACTACGGCGCCAAGCGCGCCGTTGATAACGTCAGCTTCCGCGTCCGGCGCGGTGACATCCTCGGCTTTCTCGGCCCCAACGGAGCCGGCAAGTCCACCACGATGAAGATGATCACCGGCTACATCACCCCGACCGCCGGCACCGCTCTGGTCGCCGGGCACGACGTCCGCCAGGACCCCGTCGCCGTCAAGCGCGCCATCGGCTATCTCCCCGAAAGCGCGCCGGCCTACGGCGAGATGACCGTCGAGGAGTTTTTGCGTTTTATCGCCGAAGCCCGCGGTTTCCGGGGCCGCGACGAACGCCAGGCGAAGATCGACCGCGCCATCCAGCTCACCCGGCTCGGCAGCGTCCGCCACCAGACGATCGAAACGCTTTCCAAAGGCTACCGCCAGCGCGTCGGTTTTGCGCAAGCCCTGCTCCACGACCCCGCCGTCCTCGTCCTCGACGAACCCACCGACGGACTCGACCCCAACCAGAAAAACGAAGTGCGCACCCTCATCCGGTCGATGGCCGCCGAAAAGGCCGTGATCCTGTCGACCCACATCCTCGAGGAAGTCGAGGCCATCTGCACGCGCATCATCATCATCTCGCAAGGCAAGCTCGTCATCGACGAGACGCCCGAAGCCTTCCGCGCCCGGCAGCCCGGCGCCCGGCTCGACGAGATTTTCCGCACGCTCACGGAGGGCACGGAAGGCAAAAGCTGAAACGCCGAAACCGGTTCCTCCCGCTTTCAGCCGTCCGGCGTTTCCCGCCCGTTGCCGCCTCCTCCATTGCCGTTTTTCCCGTCCGCCACAGCCTCCTCCTTTCAGCCTTTCAGTTATCAGCTTTTCAGCTTTTTCCCGCCATGATCTGCCCAGTCTTCAAACGCGAATTCCTCGGTTACTTCCGCTCGCCGGTTGCCTATGTGTTCCTGATCGTGTTCCTCGTGGCCTCGGTCGGGCTCGCCTTCTTCATCGGCAATTTTTTCAAGAACAACACCGCCTCGCTGGAGAGCTACTTCATGTTCCTCCCCTGGCTGCTGCTCTTCTTTGCGCCCGCCGCCGGCATGCGCCTCTGGGCCGAGGAAAAACGCAGCGGCACCCTCGAGCTTCTCTTCACGCTCCCGATCACCACGCTCCAGGCCGTCGCCGGGAAATTCCTCGCCGCGTGGGCGTTTCTCTCGCTCGCGATCCTGCTCAGTTTCCCCATGGCCATCACCGTCGGCTACCTCGGCGATCCCGACTGGGGTGTCATCGCCAGCAGCTACCTCGGCGCCGTCCTCATGGCGGGCGGCTATCTCGGCATCTGCTCGCTGACCTCCGCCCTCACCCGCAACCAGGTCATCAGCTTCGTCCTCAGCGTCATCATCTGCCTCGTGCTCGTCCTCCTCGGCTGGAGCGTGTTCAACGGCGCGCTCGGCTCCTTCCTGCCCGTCCAGGCCGTGGACTTCGTCGCCAACTGCGGCTTCATCCCGCACTTTGACCCGTTCACCAAGGGCATCATCGATCCGAAGGACCTGATCTACTTCCTCTCGCTCATGGGCTTCACGCTCTTCCTCAACGTCATCGTCCTCGAACGCTGACCGGCTGCGCCGGAGTCACCCTTCCACCCACCTTTCCCAATCATGAAAACCGGAAGCAAAATCATCGCCGTCCTCCTCGTCGTCGTCGCGCTGATTCTCGTCAACTACCTCGCCTCGCGTCTCCCGTTCCGGGCCGATACCACCGCCGGCGGCGTCTACACACTCTCGCCCGGCACGAAGTCGCTCCTCGGCAAGATCGAGGAGCCGGTCACGCTGGACTTCTATTTCTCGCGCGACATCGACGGCCTGCCCACCTCCTACAAAAACTACGCCTCCCGCGTCCAGGAACTCCTCCGCCAGTACGTGCGCGCCTCCGGCGGCAAGCTCACGCTCAACGTCATCAACCCCAAGGCCGACTCCCCCGAGGAAGAACGCGCCGCCGGCGCCGGCCTCCAGCCGCAGACCATCCCGACCACCGGCGAAAATGTCTACTTCGGCCTCGTCGCCACCCAGGCCGACTTGCAGAAAAACATCCCCGTGCTCAATCCCCAGCGCGAGTCGTTCCTCGAGTATGACATCTCCCAGCTCGTCCACAGCGTGCAACTCATTGAAAAACCCAGGCTCGGCCTCATCACCAGCCTGCCCCTCGCCGGGCAGCAGCCCAACATGATGATGATGATGCAACAGCAGCAACGCGGCACCCCGCCCCAGTTCATCTACACCGAGTGGGAAAACGCCTACACCATCGTCCCCATCGAAGCCGCCTCCACGGAAACACTCCCCGACAACCTCGCCGCCCTCGCCATCATCCACCCGCAGGGCATCCCGGAAAAACTCGAATACCAGATCGACCAGTTTCTCCTCGCCGGCCATCCGGTGTTCCTCGCCGTCGATCCCGGCTCGCAATACTTCCGCCGCTCGGGCGGCCAGATGGCGATGATGGGCATGCCCCCGCAAAACATCTCCAGCGATCTCCCCCGCCTGCTCAAGGCCTGGGGAGTGAGCTACAACCCGGAAAACGTCGTCGGCGACCTCAAGCTCGCCACCCCGATCAACACCGGCCGCTCCGTCGAGCGCTACCCGGTCTGGCTCAGCCTCGTCCAGGACAACCTCGGCCATGACGCCCAGCCCACCGCGCAACTCAGCTCCCTGCTCTTCGCCGAGCCCGGCAGCTTCACCGTCGACACCGCCGGCAGCGGACTCGCCGTCACCCCGCTCGCCGAAACCAGCGACCAGGCCGGCGACGTGCCCTCCTTCACCCTGCAAATGGCCCAGCCCGAAGATGTGGCCAAACAGATCATCCCCTCCGGCAAAAAACTCCTCGCCGCCCAGCTCACCGGCGTATTCAGGACCGCCTTCCCCGACGGCCCGCCGAAGGCCGACAAAAAAGACGACGCCGCCGACAAGGACGGTGAAACATCCGACGACGACGCGGACAAAACCGCCGCCGCCGACAAGCCGGACAAAACCGCCGCGCCGGAAAAGCCCGCCGCTCCCGCGCTCAAGGAAGGCAAGTCCACCGTCATTCTCGTCGCCGACACCGACTGGCTCTTCGACGATTTCAGCATCCGCCGCTCCAATTTCCTCGGCACCGAAGTCGCCGAACCGCTCAACGACAACCTCGCCCTCGGCAGCAACATCGTCGACGCCATCGCCGGCGCGCCCGATCTCATCTCGCTGCGCGGCAAGACCAATGTCGACCGCCCCTTCACCGTCGTGCGCGACATGCAGGTGGTCGCCCAGAAAAAATACCAGAGCAAGCTCTCCGAACTCGAAGTCCGCCTCAACGACGTGCAGTCGAAGCTCAGCCAGCTCATGGGCAAATCCAACGAAGGCAACCGCCTCGTCGCCACGCCCGAGATGCAGAAAGCCATCGAGGATTTCCAGAAGCAGGAGATCGAGATGCGCCGCGAACGCCGCGAGATCCGCCGCTCCCTTCGCGAAGACATCGACGCCCTCGAATACAAGCTCGCCGCCGTGAACCTCTTTTCCATCCCTGCCGCCATCGTCATCTGCGGCCTTCTCTTCTACCGCAGCCGCCGCGGGAAAAGCTGAAATTCCCGCACCTCCCGCCACCGCATCCATCCTTTCAGCCTTTCCGTTTTCAGCGTTTCAGCTTTTTCCGCCATGAAGCTCAAGACCCTCCTCCTTACCGTCCTGATTCTCGCCGCCCTTTCCGGAGCCACCTGGTTTGCGACCCGCCCGCAAAAACCCGCGACTCCCGAAGGCAACGGGAACGTCGGCGCACCTGTCGCCCCCGCGGCGAAAATCGCCGGGGCCACCCGGGTCAGGATCACCGACGACGGCAAGACCGTCGAACTCGCCCGCCAGCCCGACGGCACCTGGCACGTCACCAGTTATTACGACCTGCCCGCCGACTTTTCGAAACTCACCCGTCTCGTCGCCGACCTCACCGGCGCGAAGATCGACCGCTTCGTCTCCGCCCGCCCCGAAGTCCTCAAGCGCCTCGAATTCAACGGCACGCAGATCGCCTTCTACGGCGCTGCCGACGCCGCGACCGGGGCCGCTCCTCTCTGGTCCCTCGACCTCGGCCGCACCGCCGAGTCGGGCGGCGGCCGCTACATCCGCTACACCGGCGAGGACAAGGCCTACCTCGCCAAACTCAACCTCTGGCTCGATACCGAATCGAAAAACTGGGCCGACAGCGCGCTCACCACGCTCAAACCCGCCGACATCGCCAAAGCCGAATTCACCTTCCCCGAAGGCGACCCGCTCACCGTCACGCGCAAGGACAAGGACGCGCCCTTCGAGGCCACGCCCGCCCGCGCCGGCCACACCGTCAAGGGTGATGCCATCACCACCCAGCTCAACAACCTCACCGGCCTGCGCCTGAGCAACACCACCGGGCCCGATGCGCCCGATGCCGTCGACGCCCGCAACCATGCCCGCACCGTCAAGCTCACCACGTTCGACAACCGCACGCTGACCATCGCCCTCGGCCGCCGGCCCGCCGAACCCGCCAAACCGGCTGCGAAACCCGAAACGGACAAATCCGCCGACAAGGACAAGGCGGCCGGTTCGGGCGAGACCCCGGCAACCGGCGAGCAGACCGCGCCCTCTTCCGATGCGGATCAACCTGCCGACACGCCTGCCGCCGCCGAACCGGGCAAGGAAGACACCGGCAAGCCCGCCGGTCCGGTGTATGTTTTTGTCACCGACACCAAGGCCGACGCGCCCGTCAATGCGCTCATGAAAAAGCGCGCGGTCGAGGTGTATGAATTCGTCTACACCAGCCTCCCGGCCAAAGCCGACGATCTCCTGGCGCCGGAAGAGCCGAAAAAAGAAGCGCCAAAGCCGGGAACTCCGGAAGCCGGCACCGCGAAGCCGGATCAATAACGTGGCACGGGCATCCCTGCCCGTGAGCGTTGCCTCTGCGCGTGGCGCGGGCTTTTTCCGCCAAACGCCCGCTGACGGCGAAGCCGCCGGGATTGGCAAGAAAAGTGGCACGGCCAACGCGTCCCCGCGTGTGGCTTGCGGGACGTCCTTGACCATCCCCTCTCACACCACCCGCGCCCAGAGCACCTTCAGGTAGCGGCTTTCCAGGCAATTCGAATACACCGGGTGATCCGTCCCCGGCCCGGTCTTCGCGAAAAACTGCAACCGCCGTCCCAGCCGGTGCGCCGCCTTGATGACGTGCTGCTCGAAATCCGGCTCCTCCAGCAGTCCCGAGCACGAACACGTGACAAACACCCCGCCCGGTTTCACGAGGCTGATGGCGAGCTGGTTCAGGTCCTCGTATTTTCTCCGGCCCTCGGCGTTGCCCGGATTCTCGCGGGTGAAAATCAGCTTGGGCGGGTCGAGCACCACGACATCCCACGACTCGCCGTTCTGCTGCATCTGCCGCGCGTACGCGAAGGCATCCGCATGGACAAAACGGATACGCGCCTGGTTGAGGTTGGCGTTGCGTTTCGCCTGCGCGATGGCCGCCTCGTCGAGATCGACCGCCGTCACCTCGCCCGCGCCGCCCGTCACCTTGGCGTTGATCGAAAACCCCGCCGTGTAGCAGCACAGGTCGAGCACGCGCGCCTCCGGTGTCACGAGTTGCGCAATCGCGCGGCGGTTGTCGCGCTGGTCGCAGAAAAAACCCGTTTTGTGACCCTCCGTGAAATCGACTTCGTAACGGATGCCGTGTTCGCGAATTTTGACCAGACGCGGCGCGGCGGCGTTGGTCTCGTTGAACCACGACGGCTTGATCCCTTCCAGGCTGCCGAGGTCGTGGTCGACATGGACGCGGGCGAACGTCGTGCCCGCCTGTTCGTGCAGCAGCGGCAGCCACTCCGGCAACCGCCGCGCCATGCCGAACGACGTCACTTCGCACAGGAGCGTCTCGCCGTAGCGATCGACGATCAGCCCGCTCAACCCGTCGCCGTCGGAATTGACGAGCCGGTACGCATCGCTCACGTCATCGAGCCGGAATACCTCGCGGCGCAGCGCCACGGCGCGGCGGATGGCCTTTTCGAAATACGCCTCGCCCAGCTCCGCCTCCGCGCCGTGGGCGACGACGCGCAGGACGATCTTGGCGCGGGGATTGTAGAGCCCGGCGCCGAGTTTTTGCCCGGCCTTGTCGTAAACGGTGACGAGATCGCCCGGCCGCGCATCGCGCGATACCTCGCCGAGCAGCCGCGGGAAAATCGCCGGCTGGAACGTGAAATATTTGAGCTGCGCCCACGGCGTGGGGCGTTCGGCAGGCGGGACGGAAGCGGGTGGCGCAGGCGGTTGTTCGGCAGGCGGCATGGATGGAATGCCGGAATTTGAACCAAATCTGCACGCAGGCGGTCGAATCAAAATCCCGGTCAACCGCCAAAGAATCCGCCAGAGCGCATGATTTCCCTCGGTGTCGATGCGTTCCGGATTCAAACCGGAACGGCCACAAAAAACACGAAATTCCCTTCTGTGCGACGAGAATCTCCCGCGCGCTTATAAGCGCGATGGAGGATTTCATCCGCGGCATGTCTTTTCGTGTTTTTCGTGGCCATTCTTTCTCTCCCTTCGGTTGCGGCACAGCCAATCCGTGCAATCCGTGGTCAGGAAGCTGGCAGTCGCGCCATCCTTGTTTTCAGGCCTTCTTTTTCAGCTCCCCGTCGTGCCGGACGTCGCGGGCCTGGGTGAGGAAGATCATCTCCTCGGCGATGTTGGTCGCGTGGTCGGCGATGCGTTCGATGGACTTGGAGATGAACATCAGCTCGAGCGCGCGGCTGATCGTGTCGGGACGCTCGATCATGAAACTGCTCAGTTCCCGGTAAACCTGCTTGTTCAGGATATCCACTTCCTCGTCGCGCCGGATGATCTCGACCGGTTTCTGTGAATCGGTCTCGATGAAACAGTCGAGCGCATCGCGGAGCATCGCCGTGGCGAGGCCGGCCATGCGCGGGATGTCCACGTAGGGCTTGAGCGGCGGTTCGACGGCGAGCTTTTTCACGCGCTTGGCGATGTTGGAGGCCTCGTCGCCGACGCGTTCGAGATCGTGCGAGGCTTTCATGCCCACGATGACGAGCCGCAGCTCGGTGGCGATGGGGGCGCGCAGGTTCATGTAGCGGATGGCCTCGTTGTCGATTTCGATCTCGAGGTGGTCGAGTTCGTCGTCGCTCGCGATGACCTTGCGGGCGAGGTCGATATCCGCATCGACGAGGGCCTTGATCGCCTGGTTGACCTGGCTGATCGCCAGTTCGCCCATGAGCAACAGGTGCGAGCGGAAGGATTCGAGTTCGGTGTCGAAGAAGCGTTTCATTTGAAAAGTTTTTTGGTGAACCAGAGAGGCACAGAGAACAAACACGGAGAGTTAACCACTGATGCACACTGATGGACACTAATAAGAGAAGAGGAGAATGGGGCGGCAAAGGGAGCCTGGATGCGTCACATTTTTATGGGTACTTCTTTCTCCGGTCATTAGTGTGCATCAGTGTGCATTAGTGGTTAAAAACGGTTTTGGTTTTTTTATCCGAAGCGGCCGGAGACGTAGGCTTCGGTTTGCGGGTTGGAGGGGTTCATGAAGATCGTGCGCGTGTCAGCGTATTCGATGAGCCGGCCCATGTAGAAAAAGGCCGTCCTGTCGGAGCAGCGGGCGGCCTGCTGCATGGAGTGCGTCACGATGATGATCGTGTAGTCGTTTTTCAGTTCGTGGATCAGCTCCTCGACCTTGGCTGTGGCGATGGGGTCGAGCGCGGAGCAGGGCTCGTCCATCAGGATGATGTCGGGCGACACGGCGATGGCGCGGGCGATGCAGAGGCGTTGCTGCTGCCCGCCGGAAAGGCCGAGGCCGCTCTCGTGCAGGCGGTCCTTCACCTCGTCCCAGAGCGCGGCGCCGCGTAATGATTTTTCAACGACTTCATCGAGCTTGCTCTTGGACTTCACGCCCTGGATGCGCAGTCCGTACGTGATGTTTTCGTAGATGGATTTGGGGAAGGGATTCGATTTCTGGAACACCATGCCCACGCGCTTGCGCAGCTCGATGGGATCGACGTCGGAGCCGTGGATATCGTGCCCGCGGATGCAGATCGAACCGCCGCCGATGCGCGTGCCGTCGATGAGATCGTTCATCCGGTTGAGGCAGCGCAGGAGCGTGGACTTGCCGCAGCCGGAAGGACCGATGAAGGCGGTGACGCGTTTTTCCTCGATGCGGAGGTTGATGTCGAAAAGGGCCTGTTTCTCGCCGTAGTAGAAGTCGAGGTGGTCGACATCGATCAGCGTGACGGCCGCGCCGGCGGCGCGGGGGGCCGGCGGACGGATGACCGGCCGCGAATCGGTCGCGGGAGCCCCGGCGGGGGCGGAGGCGGAAACAGGAGAGGTGGTGGTCGTGGTGTTTACCATTGGTAGCGGCCGCGGAGTTTGTTGCGAAGAAGGATGGAGCTGGTCGCGATGAGGCCGACGAGCAGGAGGAACACGAAGGCGGTGCCGTATTGCACGCGTTCCGTGTATTCGTTTTGCGGAATTTTCGAGGAGACGACGTAGATGTGGTAGGGCAGCGCCATGACACTCTGGAAGAAGAAGTCGCCGATCCTGTCGACCTCCCAGGGAAGTTTGTCGCGGACGACATAGGCGGCGGTGAACATGATCGGCGCCGTCTCGCCGGCGACGCGGGCGATGCCGAGAATCGACGAGGTGAGGATGCCGGGCATCGCGTACGGCAGGACGTTGGTGCGGATCGCCTGCCACTTCGTGGCGCCGAGTGCGAGCGCGCCTTCGCGGAAGCCGCGGGGCACGGCCTTGAGCGCCTCCTCGGAGGCGGTGATGACCACCGGCAGCACCATGAACGCGAGCGTGAACCAGCCGGCGAGCAGCGAGACGTTCCAGCCGAAAAAGATCACGAAGAGCCCGAAGCCGAAAAGCCCGAACACGATGGAGGGCACGCCGGCGAGGTTGATGATGGCGAGCCGGATGAAGCGGACAAAACGGCCGTCGCGCGCGTATTCGCTGAGATAGATCGCGCTGCACACGCCGAGGACGAGGGCGATGGTCATGGAGCCGATGGTGAGGAGCACGGTGCCGACGATGCACGGCCAGATGCCGCCGGCGGAGTGGGCGTAGCTTTCGGAACGGACCGGCGCGGGCGCGGTCTGGCCAGCGGCCAGCGCCTCGGCTTCGCGACGCTTGCCGAATTCGCGAAACTCGCGGTCGCCCATCTGCTGTTTTTTCCCGTCGAGCTCGAAGACGTGCAGCGTCTCGGGCGATTCGGCGAGAAAGGTGTTGGTGAAATACGGGAAGGAGGACGTCGCCCGGAACGAACCGAAGACGGTGCTGCTGCCCTTGAAGATGATGTCGGCAAAGATCAGCGCCCCGCAGAGCAGCACGGTGTAGGTGGCGATGCGGAAGATCCAGAAAAGCCCGCGCTCGGCGGTATCCAGCGCGCCGGGCCGGGCAGCGAAAGGATTGGGGGAAGAGACTGGTGATGGCGGGTTCAAGGATGAAGGTGTTTTCAGGATGGGCCGGAGCGGTCCGGTCCGGCCGGTGATTTTCAGCCGATGGAGA
Source organism: Opitutaceae bacterium TAV5 (assembly GCA_000242935.3). NCBI lineage: Bacteria > Pseudomonadati > Verrucomicrobiota > Opitutia > Opitutales > Opitutaceae > Opitutaceae bacterium TAV5. The sequence goes on along the minus strand of CP007053.1, from coordinate 4,591,806 downwards.
TGCGGTATTTGCGGACGATTTTTTGCGCAAGCCAGTTGATCAGCAGGGCGAGGAAGAAGAGGACGAGGCCGACGACGAAGAGCGCGCGGTAGTGGATGCTGCCGCGCACGACCTCACCCATTTCCTGGGCGATGATGCCGGTCATGGTGTGCACGGGCTGGGTCACCACGCCGAGGCCCGCGGTGAAATCGGGGATGGCGATGCGGTTGCCTGCGCAAAGGAGCACGACCATCGTCTCGCCGATCACGCGGCCGAAGCCGAGCAGCGTCGCCGAAATGATGCCGGAGAACGACGCGGGCACGATGATGCGGATGATCGTCTGCAGGCGCGTGGCGCCGAGCGCGAACGAGGCTTCCTTGAAGGCGCGGGGCACGTTGTTGAGCGCGTCCTCGGCCAGCGTGAAGATCGTGGGCACCGCGATGAGTGCGAGCAGGCAGCCGGCGGTGAGCGCGTTGAGGCGCTCGGCGAACGGGAAGCCGGGCACCCAGGAAAGCCATGACACGCCGGAGAGCACGCGCAGCGCCTGGCCGAGAACCGCGATGCCGAAAAAGCCGAGCACCACGGAGGGGATCGCCGAGATGAATTCGATGGCGGGTTTGACGATCCGCTGCTCGCGCACGGTGGCGATCTGGTTGATGTAGATGGCGGCGCCGACCCCGAACGGCACCGCCAGGGCGAGCGCGATGGCGGAGACGAGGAGCGAGCCGGTGAACAGCGGCAGGATGCCGTACCAGTCCTGCCAGAAACTCGCGGTCAGCCAGCGCGTGCCGGTGAGGAAGGCGGTCAGCGATTTCCAGGCGGGAACGGGCGCGGCGGCGTCCCAGGTCTCGAGGCGGTGGAGCACACCGGGAAAGGTCTCGAGGTACTGGCGCGTGAGCTCGGCAAAGCGCGCCATGCGCTTGTCGAGCGCGGGGGAGGACATCGCGGGCGGCTGCGCGACGATCTCGCGGAGTTGTTCCGCAAGCGTGGCGGTGGCCTCCCTGAAGGCGGGAAGGGTGCCGGTGAGGAGCGCCGTCTCGGCCGCGAAGTCGATGGTCTCGGTCTCCACGGCGGCAGCCTCGGCGGTTTTTCCGGCGGCGAGGAGCTGGGCGCGTTCGGTGAGACGATCGGCGTTGGTCAGTTGACGGGTCTTGATCGCGACGGCCGCGTCGGCGAGATCGGAAACGAGGCCGCGGACGGGATCGATGCCGTCCGCAAAGCGGTTCGAGAAATCGTCGAAGGGCGCGAGACGGGCGTTGGCCTCGGCCAGCGAAAGGGGGGCGGCGGATGCAGGCGCGGTGAGTTCGCGCACGGCCTGCATGCGCACGTCGGAGAGATAACGGGTGAGAGCGGTGTGGCCTTCCCCGATCTCGCGCATGCCGTCCACGTATTCGAGGCCGGCCTGGCGGTAGATGCGGAGGTTGTCGCGGTTTTGCGTGAAAAACTCCGCGCCTTCGCGAAAGAGGAAGAGGGTGATGAGCGCCAGCACCACGACCGCCATGATGGCGTTGCCGCCGAAGAAACCCCGGATGCACTCGTCGAGCGTGAGCCCGAAGAGACGCGTACGCGCCTTGTTGATGGCGAAGGCGCGTGGAGCGGTTTCAGCGGCGGAAGGTCCGGATGGCGGTGGCGGCGTGAGGGTGGCGGGCATGCGCAGGTTTTTATGAGCCTTGCGAGCCCCGCGAGAATTTCGCGGGGCTCATGATGGATCTGCCGTCGTTCAGCGTATCGGCACGAACCCGATCTTCTCGGCGATCTGCTGGCCCTTGTCGCTGAGCGTGAACTCGAGGAATTTGGCGGCTTCGCCGGTGGGCTCGCCGTTCGTGTAGTAGAACGTGGGGCGGGCATACGGATACTTCTTGCCCTGCACCTCTTCCTTGCTCGGGGTGTGGCCTTCGATGGCCACGACCTTGATGCCGGGGGCGTTGATGTAGGCGAGGCCGACATAACCGATGCCGTTGGCGTTGCGGGCGACTTCGGAGACGATCTGCTCGTTGCCGGCCATCTTTTGCGAGGAGGCGGCATAGTCGCGCTTCTTCATGGCGAGTTCCTTCCAGTCGGAATAGGTGCCGGAGGAGGTGTTGCGGGTGTAGACCGAAATCGCGCCGGGCGTGCCGCCGACCGCGGACCAGTCGGTGACGTCGCCGGTGAAGATCTGCTCGACCTGGCGTTTGTTGAGGCCGGTGACGGAGTTGTTCGCGTTCACGATGAGCGCGATGCCGTCGTAGGCGACGATGGTGGGCTTGAGCGTCACGCCCTTGGCGCTGGCGCCGGTGATTTCGGTGGCCTTGGCGCGGCGGGAGGACATGCCGATCTGGGCGGTGCCGTCGATGATCGCGGAGATGCCGGTCGTGGAGCCTTCGGCGGCGATCTCGAACGAGATGCCGGGATGCTCCGCCTTGTATTCCTCGGCCAGCATGGGCACGAGCTTGGCGCCGAGCGTGTCGGAACCCTTGATGACGAGCTTCTGGGCGGAAGCCGATGCCGCGCCGGCGACGAGCGCGAGGGCGGCGGTGAAAAGAGTGATGGATTTTTTCATGACGTTAACAGTGATTGTAGTTTTGTAGCCTTACGAAGGTTCAGAAGTTGACCTGGAGCTGGGAGCGGATGCCGGAGACGGTTTCATCCGAGCCGGCGGCTCCGTTGATGGCGCCGCTGGTCTTGCCACCGACGTAGCCGAGCTGGAATTTCACATCGGTGCCGACGAAGTAGTAGTTCACGCCGGCGTAGTACTCATCCATCTTGTTGCGGAAGCCGGAACCGGCGGCGTACTTGATGCCGTCCGAAGCGCGGATGCCGCGTCCGTCGGTGTCGACATGGCTGTAGCGCAGGACGAGCTCGAGCTTGTCGGTCAGCAGGTACGAGGGCTGGATCCAGATGCCCCAGGGCGAGGCGTCGTCGGTGGCGCCGTAGGCGCCGTTGTCGACTTTGCCGGCCAGCACTTCGCCCGCGAGCGTGAAGCGGCCGATGGTGGTGGTGCCGTAGAGCGACGCGATGGTGAGATCATCACCCTGGCCGCGGCCACGCGGAGCAGCGCCGGCCCATCCACCCTGGTCGGGCAGGTAACCGAGACCGGCCCCGATGGTCCAGGTGCCGGAGGAGAACTTGCCGCTGTAGCCGGCGTTGACCCAGAAGGCGGGCATGTCGTTGTTCCAGAGATCGCTCTCGTCGTCACCGGTGGTCTTGTCGCCGGAATCGGTGCGCTCGGGATTGGTGATCGCCGCGCCGTAGAAGAAGCCGGTGGCCTTGCCGGCGGCGGCGGCGGAATTGAAGTCGGCGAAGGCGCCGATGCGGTAGCTGGCGGCGCCGAGGCGGCGGCCGTTGTTGTCCTCGACAAAGAAGCGGGTCGCGGCGGAGCGTTCGATCGCCTTCAGGCTGCCGGACGAGGTGTACTCTTCATAACCGACGTTGACCTTGCGCAGGCCGAAATCGAGGGCGAGGTCCTGGTCGAGGAATTCACCTTCCCAGCGAATGAAAGCCTTGTCGAAGCTGCCGTCGCCGGCGAAGTCGTAGTTGACTTCGGCCGACCAGGCGGGGCCGAGTTTGGCGCTGGCGCCGACGTAAATGCGGCGGAGGCCGAAGTGGTTGTTATGGGCGGAATTGTTGCTGTCGGTATCGAGAGCGTAATATTGCGCCTGGACGCGGCCGGTGATCTTGAGGCCGGTCGTGGACTTGCCACCGGAGACGGTGGAAAGGATGGAGGCGTCGGCCTCCTTGGTGAGGTCCACGCGAATTTCTTCGGCTTCCTGGTCGGTGAGGACACCTTTGCGGACGAGCGCGTCGAGGAGCGCGCCGCTGTCGCTGGCCAGAGCCGCCGTGGTGGTGGCGAGGGTGGCTGCGCCGAGGAGCGCGAGCCGTTTGGAGAGAATCGTAACCATATGTGTGGTGTGTTCCGGGTGTTGGTTTCTGGTTTGGCGCCAGCCCCGGACTTGCCGCGACTGGCGCGGACATACCTTCACAGGGAAATGTTACGATTCTGTGGCGGAATTGTTACGAAGGAGTGATAAAGAGGCCTTGGGCAGGTATTGGAGCGGCGGCGTCCCCGCCGCCGGACGGGGCAACTGCTCCGCAGGATCGGAAGGCGCGCTGTCGCGCGTCCGGCGGCGAGGACGCCGCCGCTCCGACGCGCCCTACTCTTCCTGCCGCAGCACCGCCAGCGGCGGCTGGCGCGTGAGTCCTCGGCCGGAAAGCAGCCCCGTGAGCACCGCCAGCGCGGCAACGCCCGCGACCGCCCCGGCCAGCAGGCCGGCGGGGAACGCCGGCGGCGCGGCGAAAACGAAGCGGGCCAGCGCGACATTGGCGGCCATCGCCAGCGCCGCGCCGGTCAGCGCGCCAAACAGCCCGAGCGCCGCGTACTCCGCGATCTGGATGCGCATGAGCTGCGCCCCCGACGCGCCGAGCGTGCGCAGGAGCACGATCTCGCGGATGCGCTGGCTCCGGCTCGTGAGGACCGCGCCCGCCAGCACGATGATGCCCGTGCCGAGCGTGAAAAACGCGATAAACTGCACCACCGCCTCCACTTTGGAAAAGATCGAGTCGAGCGTCTGCATGACCATGGCCAGATCGATGGCCGAGACGTTGGGCAGGGCCTGGGTCACGGCCTGCTGCACGCGCGCGGAATCGGCTGCGGTGGCCGTGCGCACGGCCATGACGTGAAACTGCGGCGCGCCCTCCAGCACGCCTTCCGGAAACACCACAAAAAAGTTGGGCGACAGTTGCCGCCACTCGACTTCGCGCAGGCTGGTGATGCGCGTCCGCATCGGCACGCCCTGCACGTCGAAAACCAGTTCGTCGCCGAGCCCGAGGTGCATGTCTTTCGCCAGGCCGGTCTCGAGGGAGATCGGGATAATGTCCTCGCCGCCGGCGTTGCCGGCAAAACGGCCGGTAAACTCGCCCGCGACCTGTTTTTCGGAAGCGGCCAGCGCGCCGCGATACGTGGAACGGTACTCGCGGCGGAGCGCCCAGCGCGGGATGTCGTTGCCCGGATCGCGCAGCACGTCGGCCACCGGCACGCCCTTGATCGAGGCGAGCTGCATGGTGACGATCGGGGCGGAGTCGCGAATCTCCGCCCCCTGCCCGCGCAGGATTTCCGTGAGCGGCGCCACCTGGTCTTCCTGGATGTCGAAGAGCATCAGGTTGGGGCGGTCGCGACCGTCGCTGCCGGAGAGCTGCGCCACCAGCGTGCTGCGCGCGAGCCCGAGCGTGAGCAGCAGGCAGGTGCCGAGGCCGAGCGAAAGCAGCAGGAGCAGCGTGCGGTTGTTGGGGCGATAAAGATTGGAAATGCCCTGCCGCCAGGCGTAACCGCCGGCAATCCCCGGCAACAGGCGCACCGCACGCCGCGCCGCGAGCATCAGCAGGCGGGCGATGCCGGCGAGGACGCCCAGCCCGGCGAGCAGGCCGCCGACGAAGCCGAGCGCATGCGTCCAGCGTCCGGTTTGCCAGAGAGCGAAACCGAAGACGGCGGCCACGATCAGCCCGTACACGCTCCAGCGCAACGGATCGAATTGCGGGGCCGGCGGCTCGAACGCGGCGCGCAATGCCCGGAGCGGCGGCACCCGGCGGACGGCCAGCAGCGGCAGCAGCGTGAACAGGAAACAGATGCCCAGCCCGGCCAGAAAACCACGCGCGACCGCCGGCCAGGAAACGAAAAACTCCACGTCCACCGGCAGCATCGCGTGCAGCGTCGTCGGCAGCGCGAGTTGCACGGCCACGCCGAGCGCCGCGCCGAGTCCGGCCCCGAACACGCCGAGCGCCAGACCCTGCGCGAGGTAGGCGGCAAAACATTGCCGCGAACTCGCGCCGAGGCAGCGCAGGATGGCGACCGTCGCCAGCTTTTGCCGGATGTGGACGTGGATCGCGCTGGCCACGCCGATCGCGCCGAGAAAGAGCGAGATGAAGCCGGTGAGGCTGAGGAAGGCGTGGATGTTCTCGATGGAGCGGCCGAGTTGTTCCTGCCGTCCGGAGACGGTCTGCAAGCGCAGGCGCAGCTCCTCGAGGCGGGGACGTTCGGCGCGGGCGAGCGCATCGACATCGGTGCCGGGCGGGAAACGGAAAAAGGCGCGGTGCCGCACGAGCGAACCGAAGCCGAGCAGGCCGGTTTCGGGCAGCGAGGAAAGCGCCACGACCACGCGCGGCGAAAGCGTGGCGACGGACATGGTTTCGCCGGGGATCTGGTCGAGCGCGCCGGCGATGGCATAGGTCTTGCGGCCGAGCCGGATCGGGTCGCCGACCTTCGCGCCGAACTGCACGAGCAGGGTTTTCTCGACCAGCGCCGAGCGGCCGTCGGCCAGCAGCGAGGACGCGCCGGCGGCGGGGGTCGCGGGTTCGGTGACGATATCACCATAAAACGGATACGCGCCTTCGAAGGCGCGGATGGTGGCCAGCCGCGTCTGCCCGCCGGATTGCGGAAAGGTGACCATCGAGGAAAACATCGCCTCGCGTGCCTGTTCGCTGCCGGGGACGCGGGCGGCGAGGTGGTCGAGCGCGGCGTCGATCTCCGGCGACCAGCCGCTGCGCGAGGTCACGGCGAGGTCGGCGCCGAGGAGCGAGCGCGCCTGCCGGTCGACGGCGCGGCGGAGGTTGTCGGCGAGCGAGCCGATGGCGACGAGCGCCGCCACGCCGAGCATGATCGCCGTGGACGAGAGAAAGAGGCGGCGGCGGGCGGTGCGCGAATCGCGCCAGGCAAAGAGGAGCGGGAACATCCGGGAAGTTTTAAAAATTCATTTTTGAACAGAAGGAAACAAAGGTAACGAAGGTAAAACAAAGAAGATTCTGAATAAGAAGTTATTGAATTTAATAAAGTTAACAGGAGTGACGCAGTAAGCCTCCTTGGTTGTTCTTCGTTCTCTTCGTTGCCTTCTGTTCAATTTTCAGAACCTCCCATCCGTGTAATTTTTTTGTATTTAATCTACCACGACACCGTCGCGCAGGCGCAGGCTGCGCTGGCAGAGGGAGGCGAGTTCGGAGTCGTGGGTGACGAGGACGAGCGTGGTGCCGCGTTCGCGGTTGAAGCCGAAAAGCAGCTCGATGACGGAGCGCGACGTGGCGTGATCGAGGTTTCCGGTCGGCTCGTCGCAGAAGAGGATGCGCGGCGTGTTGATGAAAGCGCGGGCGAGCGCCACGCGCTGCTGCTCGCCGCCGGAAAGCTGCACGGGATAATGGTCCGTGCGGGAGCCGAGCCCCACGCGTTCGAGCAGGGCGCGGGCCTCGCCGGAGCGTGCGCCGGCCTGACCGCGCAGTTCGAGGGGGACGAGCACGTTTTCGAGCGCGGTGAGCGTGGGGATGAGCTGGAAGTTCTGGAAGACGAACCCGACGTTTTCGTTGCGCACGCGGGCGCGGCCGTCCTCGGAGAGCGCGCCGAGATCGGCGCCGGCCAAGGTGACGCGTCCGGCGCCGGGACGGTCAAGGCCGGCGCAGAGGCCGAGCAGCGTGGTCTTGCCGCTGCCCGAGGGGCCGACGATGGCGAGCGTTTCCCCGGCATGCAGCGCAAAGCTCACATCGCGCAGCACGGTGAGAGGGCCGGCGGCGGTGGGATAGGTCTGGGTGAGTTGTTCGACTCTGAGGACGGGTTGTTCTTCGCTCATGCGTGCAGGGGTTCAGGAAATGCCGGCACAGGGTATGTTGCCAGCCCCGTGTGCAGATTGACGGCGGTTTTTCTCCCGCAGGGGCGCACCGGTCACTATTTTCCCGATACAGGCAGGCCGGAGGCGGCGGGCGGTTCGTACGCTTCCTGCGGTTTGCGGCGACGGAGGCGCTCCACCAGGCGGTCGAAGTACAGGTAGACAACCGGCGTCGTGAAGAGCGTGAGCAACTGGCTCAGGGCGAGGCCGCCGACAATGGCGTAGCCGAGCGGCTGGCGGAGTTCCGAGCCGTCGCCGTGCCCGAGCGCGAGCGGGATGCCGCCCAGCATCGCGGCGATGGTCGTCATGAGGATGGGGCGGAAGCGTTTCATGCAGGCCTCGAAAATCGCTTCCTCCGACGGCAGCCCGCGGCCCCGCTCGGCCTCGATGGCGAAGTCGATCATCATGATGGCGTTCTTTTTCACGATGCCGATCAGCAACAGGATGCCGATGATGGCGATGACGCCGATGTCGTGGCCGAAGGCCCAGAGAGTGAGCAACGCGCCGAGGCCGGCGGAGGGCAGCGTGGAGAGAATCGTGAGCGGATGGATGAAGCTCTCGTAGAGCATGCCGAGGATGATGTAGATCGTGACGACCGCCGCGAGGATCAGCCAGGGTTGCGAACGCAGCGAGGACTGGAACGCCTGCGCCGTGCCCTGGAAGCTGCCGGTCAGCGTGGCCGGCGCGCCCATCTCGCGGACGGTCCGCTCGACGGCAGACACGGCGTGGCCGAGCGCGACGTCGGGCGCGAGGTTGAAGGAAATCGTCACCGCCGGGTACTGGCCGAGGTGGTTGATCGAAAGCGGTTTCGAGGCGGCGGTGTCGAACTTCACCAGGGCGGAGAGCGGCACCTGCCCGCCCGTGAGCGGGGAGCGCAGGAAGAGGCGGTCGAACGTCGAGGGATCGGTCTGGAGCTCGGGCGGCACCTCGATGATGACCTTGTACTGGCTGACCTGCGTGTAGAACTGCGTGACCTGGCGCTGGCCGAAGGCGTTGTAGAGGGTGGCGTTGATGGCCTGCGTCTGGATGCCGAAGCGCGAGGCGGCCTGGCGGTCGATCTCGACGCTGAGGGCGGGCGCGGTGGATTGCTGGTCGGAGGTGACGTCGCGAAGCTCGGGGAGTTTTTCCAGGCGGTCGAGAATGCGCGGCGCCCAGGCGTTGAGCTCGTCGAGGTCGGCGTTGCGCAGGGTGTACTGGAACTGCGTCTTGGAAGAGATGCCGCCGACGTTGATATCCTGCTGCGCCTGCATGAAGAGGGTGATGCCCGGGATGCCGGCGGTGGCCTTGCGAAGGCGGGCGATGACATCCCAGGCGGAGTCGCGTTCGCCGCGTTCCTTGAGCGTGATCCACAGGCGGCTGTTGTTGGCCGAGGAACCGCCGCGGCCGCCGCCGCCGATGCGGCTCTGGAAAGCGAGCACGGCGGGATCGGCCTTGATGATCTCGCCGACCTCGAAGGCGCGCCGGCTCATGGCCTCGAACGAGATGTCGGGCGCGGCCTCGATGGTGGCGTTGAGGAAGCCGGTGTCCTGCTGCGGAAAAAAGCCCTTGGGCATCTTGATGAAGACGAGGGCGGTGACGGCGAAGGTGAGGAACAGCGAGGCGAGCGTGAGGCGCTGGTGCCGCAGGACGATGCGGAGGGCGCGTTCGTAAAGGCGCTCGATGCCGCCGAAGAATTTTTCCAGGACGGCATAAAACCGTTCGCGGAAGGTGCGGCGCGGGGAACCCGGCGCGGCGGGCTCCTGGTGGCGCAGGAAGCGCGAGCACATCATGGGCACGAACGTCAGCGAGATGAAGCCGGAGACGAGCACGGCGATGGTGACGGTGACCGCGAATTCGCGAAAGAGCCGGCCGACGATGCCGCCCATGAGGAGCACGGGGATGAAGACCGCCACGAGCGAGACGCTGATGGAGAGAATGGTGAACCCGATCTCGCTGGCGCCCCGGAGCGCGGCGTCCATCGGTTTCATGCCCTCCTCGATGTAGCGGTAGATGTTCTCGAGCATGACGATGGCGTCGTCGATGACGAAGCCGACCGAGATGGTGAGCGCCATGAGCGAGAGGTTGTTGAGGCTGTAGCCGAGCAGGTGCATGACGGCAAACGTCGCCACGATGGAGATGGGCACGACGGCGCTGGAAATGAGCGTGGCGCGGAGGTTGCGCAGGAACAGGAACACGACGCCGGTGACGAGCGCCATGGTGAGGACGAGGTGAAACTCGACTTCCTGGACGGAGGCGCGGATGGTGCGCATGCGGTCGCTGAGGACATCGATCCTGATGGCGGGCGGCATGGCGGCCTGGAGCTCGGGGATGAGCTCGCGGATGCGCTCGACCGTCTCGATGACGTTGGCGTCGGATTGCTTGCGGATGATGATGCCGACGCCGCGCTTGTTGTTGACGAGCGCGGCGGAGCGGACGTCCTCGGGCCCGGCGATGGCGCGGCCGACATCGCGCACCCGGATGGGGGCGCCGTTGCGATACGCGAGAATGAGATCGTTGTAGGGCCCGGCGTCCAGCAACTGGTCGTTGGCGTAGATGGAGAGGCTCTGGCGGGGGCCGTTGAGGCTGCCCTTGGGCGAGTTGACGGTGGAGGAGGCGATGACGCCGCGCACGTCCTCGAGACCGAGGCCGAGGGAGGCGAGCCGGGCGGGATCCACCTGCACGCGGATGGCGGGTTTTTGTTCGCCCATGATGTCCACCTGGGCGACGCCGCGGAGCTGGGAGAGCTGCTGGGCGACGACGATGTTGGCGTAGTCGCTGACCTCGGTGAGCGGGAGCACGTCGGAGACGACGCTGAGCAGCATGATGGGCGAGTCGGCAGGGTTGACCTTGCGGTAGGTCGGCGGGTTCGGCAGCTCGGTGGGGAGCTGGCCGCCGGCGGCGTTGATGGCGGACTGGACCTCCTGCGCGGCCGCGTCGATGTTCACATCGAGGTCAAACTGGATGGTGATGGAGACGCTGCCCAGCCCGCTGGAGGAAGACATCTGGGTGATGCCGGGGATGAGCGCGAGCTGGTTTTCCAGCGGCGTGGCCACGGACGAGGCCATGGTCTCGGGGCTGGCGCCGGGAAGACTGGCGGAAACCTGGATGGTGGGGAACTCGACCTGCGGGAGCGGTGCGACCGGGAGAAAGGGAAACGCGACGAGACCGACCAGAAAGACGCCGATCGTGAGCAGCGCGGTGGCGATGGGCCGCTTGATGAACGGCGTGGAGATGCCGGAATGGCTGCCGGTGTCGGGCTTCATGGCTTTTTCTCCTCCGTAACGGGAGCGACGGACGCGCCGGGCTTGAGCTTGCTCTGCCCGTCGCGGACGACGCGATCCCCGGGTTCGAGGCCTCCGATGATCGTGAAGCCGTCAACGGTGTAACCGGGTTTGACGGGGCGGGCCTCGACCGTGTGGTCGGCCTTGACGACGTACGCGAAGGGGCCGTCGAGGCCGGGCTGGATGACCTCGGTGGGGACGACGATGGCGTCCTTGCGCGTCGCCACCAGCACGCGGGCGGAGACAAACTGGCCGGGCCAGAGCGAGAGGTCTTCGTTGGCGAAGGTGGCCTTGAGGCGGAGGTTGCCGGTGGTGGTGTCGATCTGGTTGTCCACGAGGGCGAGCCGCCCTTCGGCGAGCACGCGGCCGTCGTCGGTGACCGCCTGGGTGAGGAGTTCCGGCGAATCGGGCCGGAGGTGGGCGCTGAACTCGTCGAGGTATTGCTGGGGAAGCGTGAAAAGGACCGAGACCGGCTGGAGTTGCGTGATCACGACAAGGCCCGCGCCCTGGTTGGCCGTGACGATGTTGCCGGCGTCGAGAAGGCGGACGCCGGTGCGCCCGGCGATGGGAGCGCGGAGAGTCGTGAAATCCAGATCGAGCCGGGCGGCATCGATCGCGGCCTGGTCGGCCTGGAGGATGGCGATCAGCTGGGATACGGTCGCTTCCTGCTGCTCCAGGAGGCGGCGGCTCTCGGCATCGCTTTCGACGAGAGCGCGCACGCGGGTGAGGTCGAGGCGGGCGTTGGCCAGGAGGGCTTCGTTCTGGGCCTTTTTGGCGAGGACCTGTTCGAGGGTGGCGCGGTAGGGGCGCGGGTCGATCCGGGCGAGGACGTCGCCTTCCTTGACGGACTGGCCCTCGGTGAAGTTGACCGTGTCGAGGGTGCCGCTGACCCGGGGGCGGACGGTGACGGTGTTGAAAGCCTGCACGGTGCCGAGGCCGGAGAGCCAGACCGGCACGTCGCGCCGGGTGACTTCGGCGAGCACGACGGGGACGGCGCGGGCCGCGTCGTCGTGGCCGTTGCCGTTGGCCGCGCCACCGGCCCCGGAGGGCCTGGCGGCGGAGTGACGCCAGGCGAAAAAAGCGCCGAGGGCGACGACGAGGACGAGCAGGAGGATCCAGCGGGTTTTCATTGTGGTAGAGCAGCGGTAACGGAGGCGAATTCGACGGGGACCCAGGCAAAGGCGTCACCGGCCTCGCCGGCGCGGACGTGACCGAGGCCGGGGAACGGAAGATGCGCGCCGGCAACCAGGAGTTTCCCGGAAACGGCGAGCGCGAAGGTTTTCTTGCGGGTGGCGATGGCCCGGGCCTGGTCGGTGTCAAAGGAGATGGCGATGTCCGGACGGGCGAACTGCGTGGCCTGGCTGTGCACGATGTCGCCCCAGACGAGGAGGCGCTGGCCGCGGGATTCGACGAGGTAGCTGGTGTGCCCCGGGGTGTGCCCGGGCGTGGCGATCGCCTCCACGTGCGGAAGCACGGGGCCGGCGGCATCGTGCGTCCTGAACCGGCCGGCGGCGATGTAAGGCGCGAGGGCGGCGCGGGCGCGCGCCGCGGCGGATTCCGGGGCATCGCCCAGCCAGTAATCGGCTTCGGGCCGGGACACGAGGACGGTGGCGCCGGGGAAAACGGGCTGGCCGTCGGTCGCGAGCAATCCGCAGACGTGATCGGGATGCAGGTGGGTGAGGATGACGGTATCCACCTGATCGGGACGGTAGCCGGACGCGGCCAGGTTTCGGGCGACCTGCCCGAGCGTGGGCCCGAGAGCGCCGCCTCCGCCGGTGTCGAAGAGGATGAGGCCGGCGCCCGTGTGGACGAGAAAGGCGTTGACCGAGGTGGCCATGGCCGGCGCGGCGGGGACGAAAGCGCGGTCGAGGAGGTCCTTTATCTCCGCCGGGTCGGCTCCGGTGAGGAGCCCGGGGTTCTGGTTGGAGTAACCGTCCGAAAGCGCGATGACCTCGAAGTCTCCGAGAGCCATCCGGTAGTAGCCGGGCGCCTGTTTTTTCTGCTGCGGGGGCGGCTCGGCCAGCGCGGCGACGGTGGCGGAGGAGGCGAGAAGGAGGGAAAGGACTCGGCGGAGAAGGTGTTTTTTCATCGGGATCGGCGGCAGGTTTTCCGGTAGCGGCGCAGGCAGGCGGCGGCAGGTCACCAGCCGCCTCCGAGCGCCTTGACGAGGATGACACTGGAGACGAGTTGCTGGCCGCGAAGTTGCACGGCGGCGCGTTCGTTGACGATGGCGGTGCGCTCGGCGTCGGTGACGTCGAGGTAGCCGACCTGGCCGGCGCGGTAACGCTCGAGGACGAGGGTGGCGGCCCGGCGCGAGGAAACCACGGCGCGGTCGATGACGACGCCGCGCTCGCCCAGCCGGCGCAGGTCGGAGAGGGCGGTCTCCACTTCCTGGAAAGCGACGAGCACGCTCTGGCGATAGTTGGCGAGGGCCTCCTCCCACACGGCCATGGCCTGGCGATAGCCGGCGGTGTTGCGGCCTCCATGGAAGATCGGGAGCGAGATGCCGGGGCCGAGCGACCATTCGCGGCTGCTCCGGCTCAGGAGCGAGTCGAGGTCGTTGCTGCTGTAGCCGGCGGAGCCGAAGAGCGTGATGGTCGGGAAGAAGGCGGCCTTGGCGACGCCGATGCCGGCGTTGGCGGCTGCGACGCTGCGTTCGGCCGAAGCGACATCGGGACGGCGTTCGAGCAGTTCGGAGGGCAGGCCGAGCGGGATGGCGGGCACGGCGGCGAGGGCGGCGGCGGGATCCTCGTCGAGTTCGAAGCCTTCGGGCAACTGCCCGCACAGCACGGCGAGGGAATGGCGGAGGGCCGTACGGTTGCGGTCGATCTCGATCAGGCTGTCCTCGGAGGTGGCGAGTTCGGTCTCGGCCAGGCTGGTGTCGAGCAGGCCGCTGGCCCCGAGGGCGTGGCGTTGTTGCACGATCTCGAGCGAGCGGCGGCGGCTTTCGACGTTGCGGGCCACGAGGGCGCGCTCGGCATCGAGAGCGCGGAGCGAAAAATACGTGTGGGCAACGTCGGCCTGCACGCCGAGCAGGACGTTGTGATAATCGGCTTCGCTGGCGGCGGCGCGGGCGCGCGCCCCTTCGTCGAGCCGGCGGACCCGGCCCCAGAGGTCGATTTCGTAGCTGAGGTCGAGCGGAAGCGTGAAGGTGTTGTCCGTATACGCAGAGGCGCCGGTGCGGCGATTGGGAGCGGTGCGACCGCGCTCGGCCTCGGCATTGACATCGAGTTGCGGATACAGTGCGGACGAATCGATGCGGGCGATGGCTCGGGCCTGGTCGCGGCGGGCGAGGGCGGCCCGGATCGTGGGACTGGCGGCGGTGGCCTGCGCCGCCAGGCGGTCGAGGACGGGATCGTTGTAAACGGTCCACCATTCCCCCTTGGGCAGGTGATCGCGCGGCGCGGAGACCTTCCACGGCCCGGGCTCGGCCCAGGCGGCAGGCGCCGGGGTGTCGGGTTTCCGGTAATCCGGGCCGACGGCGCAGCCCGAAAGGGAAATCAGGACAATAATGGACGGAAGCAGCGCGTGGCGGGAAGACATGGGACGATGGCGAACGCCCATGATAGCACGGCCCTGGCCCGAAAGTATGGCAGGGAGATGGTTTTTTGTAGCGAAGTGTTGCGGTTCGCCCGGTTGACACACTTTGCCACAATTTTCTCCGCGCAGTCGCCGCGTCCATGTGCCAGGCATGGAGGAACGCCGCATGGATCCGCTTCCCCATATAGCTGTCGTCGATGATCACCGGGACATCCGTGAACTCGTGGGCCGTTACCTGGGCCAGCACGGATACCGGGTGAGCACGATCGAGCATGCGGCGGCCTTCCGGCGACTCCTGGAACACTGCACGCCCGACCTGCTGGTGCTCGACATCATGATGCCCGGCGAGGATGGACTGGCCCTGTGCCGGCATCTGCGCGCCACCAGTCCGCACCTGCCGGTGATCTTTCTCACGGCGATGGCCGAGGATGCGGACCGGATCGTGGGCCTCGAAATCGGCGGCGACGATTATCTGGTCAAACCCTTCAATCCGCGGGAGCTCCTCGCGCGCATCAAGGCCGTGCTCCGGCGCGCCCGCGCGCTGCCGCCGCCACGCAGCGCCTCCCGGGCCGGCCGTGTGCGCTTCGGCGACCAGGTGCTCGACGCGAGCCGGCGCGAAGTGATCAGCGCCGACGGCGTGGCCACGCCGCTGAGCACGGCGGAGTTTCGCCTGCTGTCCGTGTTGCTCGAATACCCGGGCATGGTCCTCAGCCGCGACCAGTTGCTCGATCTCACCATCGGCCGCACGGCCATGGCCTGGGATCGCAGCATCGACAGCCAGATCAGCCGGCTGCGTCGCAAGATCGAGCCCGACCCGAAGGTCCCCGTCCTGATCAGGACGCACTGGGGCGACGGCTACTGTTTTACCGGAAAGGTCTCGCCCGAATGAAACCCTTCTGGATGCGAAGCCTCACGAGCCAGTGGATCGCCCTGATGCTGGCGGCCCTCGTGCTCTCGCAGGTGTTTTTTTTCGTCATCTACCGCAGCGAGCGCGTGCATGCGCTGCGCGAGGTGCAGCGCGACGATTTTTTCACCCGCACGGCCTCGGCGGCGCGCCTGGTGGACACCACGGCCGAATCGCTGCATCCCGAAATCCTGCGCGCGACCGGCACCATCGTGGCGCGCTACTGGCTGTCCGCCGAAGCTCCCGACGACACGGCCCTCTGGCAACAGACCGCGCGCAGCCAGCTGATGCGCTCGTGGAATGCGGCCGGCCGCGGGGTCGCCGAGGCGGACGTGCCGGTGATCGCCGGTGCGACGTGGACGATCCTCGGTCCGGCAGACTGGGCGGGAGAACGCCCGGCGCGTTTTTTGCAGCTCGATGCCTGGAACGGCTTCGGCCTCGCCCTGCGCACGCAGGACGGGCAGTGGCTCAACTGCGTCTACGCCAAACCGTGGGCGACGTCGGGGCCTCTTTCCTTCTATTATGTGTCGTTCATCATCACGGCGCTGCTGCTGTCGCTGGCGGCGGTGCTCGCGACGCGCCGCGTGGGGCGTCCGCTCGGGCGCCTGACCCGGTCGGCCGAGGCGCTCGGGCGCGGCGAGGAGGCGCCGCTCCTGCCGGAGGAGGGCGCCGACGACATCCGGCGCACGGCGGCGGCGTTTAACCGGATGCAGCTGCGCATCCGCCGCTTCGTCGAGGACCGCACGCGGATGATGGCGGCGATCAGCCACGACCTGCGCACGCCGATCACCTCCCTCCGCCTCCAGGCGGAATTTGTCGAGGACTCCGCCATCCGCGAAAAGCTGATCTCCACGCTCGACGAGATGAAGGCCATGACCGAGGCCACGCTGGCTTTCGCCCGGGAGGACGCCACGGTCGAACCCACGCGCACGGTCAACATCGACGCGCTCATCGAAAGCCTCTGCGACGACTTTGCCGACCTCGGCCAGAATGTGACGGCGACCGAAGTCAGGCGCATCGCGTGGCGTTGCCGTCCGGATGCCTTGCGCCGGGCGCTGCGCAATGTGATCGAAAACGCCGTCCGCTATGGTGACTGCGCGCGCGTGCGGATGTCGCCGACGGAGGAGTGGCTGGATATCCAGGTCGATGACGACGGGCCCGGCATCCCCGAGGAAGATCGCGAACGCGTTTTCGCGCCCTTCGTGCGGCTGGAGCGTTCGCGCAACCGCGCCACCGGCGGCGTGGGACTCGGGCTGGCCATCGCGCGCACGATCATGCACGCGCATGGTGGCGAGATTGCCCTCGCCAACCGCGAAGGCGGCGGCCTGCGGGTCGTGTTGCGCCTGCCCCGCGACTGAGCAGGAAGAGCGATCCGGCCGGGTGGCTCGACATTCCGGCGAGGTTGCTCACTCATGCTCTGCATGTGGTCAGCAACTGACGGTGTTGTTCGCGGTCCCGGCCTCCGCCGCGGACTCGCGTTGTTTTTCCTCGTGCTCGCGGCGACGGGCGGCGCGGTCCGGCCCGGCTCCGCGCAGCCGGCGACAACGCCCGCGACCCGCACGATCCTGTTTTTCGGCGACAGCCTCACCGCGGGCTACGGGCTGGAGGACCCGGCGACGCAGGCCTTCCCGGGGCTGGTGCAACAGCGGATCGAGGCCGCCGCGGCAGAAAACGCACCGGCGCCGGCCGGCGCCTGGCGCGTGGTCAACGCCGGCCTGAGCGGCGAGACGTCGGCGGGCGGGCTGCGCCGGATCGACTGGATACTCCGCCAGCCGGTGGACGTTTTTGTGCTGGAACTGGGCGGCAACGACGGCCTGCGCGGCCTCTCCCCGGAGATGACGAAACAGAACCTGCAAGGCATCATCGACAAGGTGCGCGCGAAAAATCCGTCCACGCGCATCGTGATCGCCGGCATGCAGATGCCGACCAGCATGGGCGACTACGCCCCGGCCTTCGCGGCGGTTTTCCCCGAGCTGGCGAAAGCCAACCACGCGACCCTCATCCCGTTCCTGCTGGAAGGCGTCGGCGGCCGGCCGGAACTGAATCTCGACGACGGATTCCATCCCAACGCCGCAGGCCACCGTCTCGTGGCCGACGTCGTCTGGAAGGCGCTCGAGCCGGTGCTGCGCGAGCCGTAGCAGGAGCCGGAGACCGGCGACCGGCGGCACTCGCGTTCGCAGCGACAACACGCAGCGGCGGAGAAATGCTGTTTCTGCCTCACGGTGTGCGACCTGCATCCCGGCCCCTCCCGCGTTTCCGGGTCCGCCCGCAACGGGCCTCCATGCCGGTTTGAGTGCTTTATCATACTAAGTATCATTCAGTTGAATTTTTTTCAAAAAGCCGGAGAGGCTGGCATCATTCTGGCTATGGGAATGTTGCCCGTTTCGCCAGGTCCAGTGGTTCCGGGATTTTTCCGAATCATCGGACAGGGACGTCGGGCAGACCAAAAAAAACCTGAACCATACCTATGAAAAACTGCCTGAAATTAGCCGGCCTCGGTCTCACCGCCGCAGCCGTAGCAGCCCCGGCCTTCGCCGAAGTAGCCATCAACGAATACCTGTCCGTCGATGGCTATGCCGTCGCCGCAGGCCTGATCACCGACAAGGATCCCGGCGCGGGGAAAAAGACCTCGACGCTGTTCAACTCCGGCGCCGAGCAATATGATTCCGCCAAGTTCGGCATCACCGGGAAATACCAGGACTTCACCGGCTACGTCAGCCTCCTCTACGTTCCGGGCCGGGATGACGAAAACGATTCGGGCATTCTCGACATCTACGCTTCGTGGACAACGGGCGATTTCACCATCACTGGCGGCAAGTTCCTGAGCTACCTCGGTTACGAATCGTTTTATCCCGTCGCCATGACGCAGATCTCCTACGCCTTGGTCGCCGGCATTCCCGGCTACCACACCGGCGTGAAGGTCGATTATGCCGGCAAGGATTTCGCCGTCGGCGTGGCGGTCCTCGACTCGCTGCAAGGCGGAGCGGACGGTTTCTTCGAGGGTGATGGCGATTTCAGTGATGTCGGCTTCGAGGCTTACGTCAGCTATACCGGCATCGACAGCCTGACGCTGTTCCTCGGCGTCGGCTTCGACACCGGCAACAACGATGGAATTAAAGGAAATCCCGATCCGGATCGTCCTCTCGAAGGCAGCCAGTTCGTCCTCGACTTCTGGGCCAGCTATGCGGTCAACGAGAAGCTCACCCTCGCCGGTGAATTCGCCTACGCCGAAAACCAGGCCAACTATTCCTGGCTCGTGCTCGCCCAGTACGCCTTCACCGACAAGGTGTCCGGCATTGCCCGGATCAGCGGTGTCGACGGTTCGGATGGCAACGACGACGGCTTCAAGTACACCGTCTCCCCCACCTACGCCTTCAACAAGTACCTGAGCGTTCGCGCTGAAGTTTCCTACACCGACTGGAAGGACAGCGACAGCGAATGGTTCTACGGCGTGCAGGCTCTCTTCCAGTTCTGAGCGCGGTATCCGTACCGCCTGGACATTCCGGGCGGCAGCGTGCTTCTTCCGCGCCTCTGCCGCCCTCCTGTATGACCGCCGCGCGCGGGCTTTCCTTGTGACATCCTGCGCGCGGCCGATTTTTCCCGGCGGCTGTGCCCGCAACCACAGCCGCTGTCATTCTGCCAGTTTTGTATCCATGCGCCCTTCACCCCGGTCAGGAAACCACCACCTGCCTGTCTGAAACCAACATCTGTAAAGTTCCGAACCTGAACCTATGACCGCAAAAATGAATCGCATGCCCGGCTCCCGCGCTCTCGCGCTCGCCGCCGCCGTCGCCGCCACCACCGCGACCCTCGCCACCGCTCCGCTCGCCCAGGCCCAGGACACCGTCAAGGTCGGCGTCCTCCACTCGCTCAGCGGCACCATGGCCATCAGCGAAACGTCCCTGCGCGACGTTCTCCTGTTCACCTTTGACGAGATCAACGCCGCCGGCGGCGTGCTCGGCAAGAAGATCGAACCCGTTGTCGTCGACGGCGCCTCGAACTGGCCGCTCTTCGCCGAAAAGGCCACCCAGCTCCTCGAACAGGACAAGGTCGCCGTGACCTTCGGCTGCTGGACCTCCGTCAGCCGCAAGTCCGTGCTCCCGGTTTACGAGAAGAACAACGGACTCCTCTTCTACCCCGTGCAATACGAGGGCGAGGAGCTTTCCAAAAACATCTTCTACACCGCCGAGGCCGTTAACCAGCAAGCCACGCCCGGCGTCGATTACCTGCTCGGAGAGCTCGGAAAGAAAAAATTCTACCTGCTCGGTTCCGACTACGTCTATCCGCGCACCACGAACCTCGTCCTCAAGGAGTACCTCGCCAGCAAGGGCATCCCCGAGTCGGCGATCATCGAGAAGTACACGCCCTTCGGCCACACCGACTACCAGCAGATCGTTTCCGAGATCAAACAGTTCGCCGCCTCCGGCGACGCCTGCGTCGTCTCCACGCTCAACGGCGACACCAACGTCCCGTTCTTCCGTGAACTCGCCAACGCCGGCATCGACTCCGCCGACTGCCCGGTGATGTCGTTCTCCGTTTCCGAGGACGAATTCCGCGGCCTGCCCACGAAGGACCTTGTCGGCCACCTCGGAGCCTGGAGCTACTTCATGTCGCTCGACACTCCGGCCAACGCCGAGTTCAAGAAAAAGTTCTTCGCCTGGCTCGAAAAGAGCACCGTCCCCGGCATCGAGAAAAAAGGCCGCGTGACCAACAGTCCCATGGTGCTCTCCTATGATGGCGTCTACCTCTGGAAAGCCGCGGTCGAGAAGGCCGGCTCCTTCGATGTGGACAAGGTCCGCGAGGCGCTGGAATCCGGTGACATCGCCTTCGACGGTCCCGGCGGCAAGGCCACCGTGCAAAAGAATCACCACGTCACCAAGAACGTCTATGTCGGCGAGACTCTCCCCGACGGCCAGTTCAAGATCCTCAAGTCCTATGAACAGGTCTACGGCGAACCCTTCCTGAAAGGAAAATTCAAGTAAGAAGGAGGAGTGGCGCGGGCGTCCCGCCCGCATCAGATGGCATGCACAGAGGCATGCCGCTACGTAGGCCACAGGCCTCGACTTTTCCAGCCGGAAAAGGCCTGTGGTGACGACGCGAAGCGTCGCCCCCCGCGCCCTCTCTTCCTGCCATCCCGCACCTCCAGTTTGGGGAATGAGATCATCTTGTTTCCCTGGTTTGTAGTTGTTGTTGCACGGGGACGGGCTCTTCCAGACCCGTCCCCGTTTTTTTCCCCGATCTCCGGCGCCAGGCGCGCTACCTGCTTGTTGTTCCGTGTTCCGTCATTGACCGTGATTTTTATCCGTTCCATTCCCCGCCTGTTTTTCCTTCTTCCGGTTGCGATTCTTTTCGCGAGCCGGGCTTCCGCCGAAGACAGCGCCCTCATCCGTGTCCTGCTCGCGCCGCCCGCTGAACAGCCCGCGCAAATCCGTTCCCTGCTCAACGAGGAAGACGCCCGCATCCGCCCCACCCTCGAGGCCTGGCGTTCCGGCGAGATTTATATCCACACCACGCCCGACGGGCAACGCATCCCGTTCACCCTCTCCGCCACCGCCAACCCCGACGGCACCCGCAATGCCCTTTCCATCGAAACCGGCCAGCCGCTCACCGCTCCGGCCGACCCCGCCGCCGCTCCCGATGCCGAACCTGCTCCCCTCGCCTTCCAGGCCAAGGCGGTCACCTCCATCGAGACCAATGCCGCCATCCGCCGCGCCATCCGCGATGTCAGCCAGGTCGTCGATCTCGCCGATCCTTCCCCCGCCGTCCGCCGCGCCGCCGCCGAGCGCCTCGGCATGACGCAGCGGCCCGACTACCTCCCCCTCCTCGAAACGCGCCTCACCCGCGAAAAAAAACGCGCCGTCCGTCGCGCGCTCGGCGACGGCGTCGCCCTCATCAACCTGAAAAACGGCAACGACACCGAAAAGATCGCCGCCATCCAGCAACTCCAGGCGAGCCACCACCTCGGCGTCGTCACCCAGCTCAAGGAGATCGTCGCGCGCGGGGACGTGCGACCCGCCGACCCCACGCTTTCACCCGCCCTTGTCCGCGCCGCCCGCACCGCCATCACGTCCATCGAACATCACTACATGTGGGTCAATTTCTGGGGCACCGCCTTTCGCGGCCTCAGCCTCAGCTCCGTGCTTCTCGTCACCGCGCTCGGCCTCGCCATCACCTACGGCCTGATGGGGGTCATCAACATGGCGCACGGCGAGATCATGGTCGTCGGCGCCTACGCCACCTACGTCACGCAAAATCTCTTCGCCGGCTGGTTTGGCGCCAGCGGCGCCGGTTACAACTACTACTTCCTCGCCGCCCTGCCTATCTCGTTCCTTGCCGCAGCGCTGGTCGGGCTCGTCCTCGAACGCAGCGTCATCCAGTGGCTCTACCGCCGCCCGCTCGAAAGCCTGCTCGCCACCTGGGGCGTGTCGCTCGCCCTCCAGCAGGGTTTCCGCACGGTCTTCGGCCCGGCCAATGTCCAGATCAACAGCCCCGCCTGGTTGCGCGGCAACATCGAGATCGCCGACCTCACCCTCACCTACAACCGCATTTTCGTGATCGCCTTCGCCGTCGTCGTGGTGGCCGGCGCCTGGCTCCTGCTCAACCGCACGCGCTTCGGCCTCTACATCCGCGCCGTCACGCAAAACCGCGCCATGGCCTCGTGCATGGGCGTGCGCACCGAACGCGTCAACATGCTCACCTTCGCCTTCGGCTCCGGCCTCGCCGGTCTCGCCGGTGCCTGCCTCGCGCAGATCGGCAATGTCGGCCCCGGCCTCGGCCAGTCGCACATCGTCGACTGTTTCATGGTCGTCGTCTCCGGCGGCGTCGGCAGCCTTGCCGGCACCGTTTACGCCGCGCTCGGCATCGGCTCCATCGACCAGATCCTGCAACCCTTCCTCGGCGCCGTCATGGGCAAGATCCTCGTCCTCGTCGCCATCATCCTCTTCCTGCAGTGGAAACCCGGCGGCCTCTTCCCCACCCGCAACCGCAGCCTGGACTGAAAACATGGGCCCGCCAGCCGGCCCCGTGAGACCCGTAAAAGCACCGTACCACTTGTGACTCCCGCGCGCACCACCTCCTCCCTCTTCACTCCGCTCCAGTGGACCGCCTTCGCCGCCGTCCTCCTCGTCCTCGCGGTCATCCTCCCGGTCTGCAACATCGCCTTCCCCTCCGGCCACACGCTGCACGTCAGCAACTTCACGCTCAACCTCTACGGCAAATACGCCACGCTCGCGATCCTCGCCCTCGGCATCGATCTCCTCTGGGGTTTCACCGGCATCCTCAGCCTCGGCCAGGCGCTCTTCTTCGCGCTCGGCGGCTACGCCATGGGCATGTACCTCATCCTCATGATCGGCAAGCTCGGCCAGTACAAGAACGACATGCCGGACTTCATGGTCTTCCTCGGCTACGAAAAAATCCCCCTCCACTGGCAGCCCTTCTACAGTTTCACGTTCGCGCTGCTCATGGTCTTCGCCGTTCCCGGCGCGCTCGCCTGGGTCTTCGGCTACCTCGCCTTCCGCTCGCGCATGAAGGGCGTCTACTTCTCCATCCTCACCCAGGCGCTCACCTATGCCGCCGCGCTCATGTTTTTCCGCAACGACTTCGGCTTCGGCGGCAACAACGGGCTCACCGATTTCAAAAAAATTCTCGGTTTCGACATCAACGACGCCGCCACCCGCCGCGGCCTCTACATCGCTTCCATTCTCACGCTCGCCGCCGTTTTCTTTTTCTTCCGCTGGCTCACCCGCACCAAGGCCGGCCAGATCCTGCAAGCCATCCGCGACGGCGAAAACCGCGTCCGGTTTTCCGGATACGACACCGGGCGCTACAAACTCTTCGTCTTCGTCCTCGCCGCCATGACCAGCGGCCTCGGCGGCTCGCTCTACGTCGCCCAGGTCGGCATCATCAATCCCTCCGAAATGACGCCCGACAAATCCCTCGAGGCCGTCGTCTGGGTGGCGGTCGGCGGACGCGGCACGCTCCTCGGCCCCATCATCGGCGCCGTCGGCGTCAACGCCCTCAAGAGCTGGGCCACCCGCGCCGCGCCCGAGCTCTGGCTCTTCATCATGGCCGCGCTCTTCATCGTGGTCGTGCTGCTCCTGCCCGGCGGCATCGTCAGCATCCCGGGGCGCATCCGAGCCTGGCTCTCCCGCCGCCGCAGCGGCACCCCTGTCTCCGAACCCGCCGCTCCCGTCGACAGCACGCCGCCCGTCGCCACGCCCGCGAGCGCACCCGGCCACAAACCCGGCTCCACCTGAATACCGGTTCCCGTTTCAGCTTTTCAGTTTTCAGCGTTTCAGCTTTTCCGAAAATGGTCCCGCTCACCACCCATCCGCGCCCCGTTCTCCTCACTGTCGAGGACGTCACCAAGACCTACGACGGCTTCCGCGCCATCAACGGACTCAACTTCTACCTGGATTCCGGCGAGCTCCGCACCGTCATCGGACCCAACGGCGCCGGCAAATCCACCTTCTTCGACCTGCTCACCGGCCGCGCCAAGCCCGACACCGGCAAGATCGAATTCGGCGACACCGATCTCACCGCGCTCGACGAATGCGCCATCAACGGACTCGGCATCGGTCGCAAGTTCCAGACCCCTTCCGTTTACGTCCAGCTCACCGTCTGGGACAACGTCCGCCTTTCCATCCGCGCCAAACGCGGTGTCTTCGCCTCCCTCACCCGCCGCGTCCCCCGCGAACACGCCGATCGCATCGACGAGCTCCTGCGTCTTGTCCGCCTCGATACACAATCCTCCCGCCTCGCCGGCGAACTCTCGCACGGCCAGAAACAGTGGCTCGAGATCGCCATGCTCCTCGCCCAGGAGCCCCGCCTCCTCCTCGTCGACGAACCCGCCGCCGGCATGACCGACGAGGAAACCCACCGCACGGGCGAACTCCTTGTCAGCCTCGCCGAAAAACACAGTCTCGTCGTCATCGAGCACGACATGACCTTCGTCAAACAGATCGCCCAGGGCCGCAAGGTCAGCGTCCTTCACCAGGGCAGCATCCTCTGCGAAGGCAATTTCGACGACGTCCAGCAAAACCCGAAAGTCCGCGAGGTTTACCTCGGCCGCGGCAAGTGAAATCTCCAGCAATGCCACCCGTTTCCGACAACCCTGAACTGCGGACCCCGAACACTGAACCGGCGACATCGTCGTCCCCGCCGCCCGTGCTCGCGCTCGCCGGCGTCGAGGCCAACATCGGCGGCTCCCGCATCCTGCGCGGTGTCACCCTCGACGTCCGTCCCAGCGAGGTCGTCTGCCTGATGGGTCGCAACGGCGTGGGCAAGACCACCACGCTGCGCTGCATCATGGGCCTGCTTCCGGTTCGCGCCGGCACGATCAGCCTCGACGGCCACGCCCTCAAAAACCAGCGCACCGACGTCCGCGCCCGCGCCGGAATCGGTTACGTCCCGCAAGGCCGCGATATTTTTCCGCACCTCACCATCGAGGAAAACCTTCGCGTCGGTCTCGCCGTCCACGGCCGCCTCGGCGCCGCCGGCCAGCCCGACCTCGACCGTGTTTACACGCTCTTCCCTGTGCTCAAGTCGATGGCCTCCCGCAAAGGCGGTGTCCTCTCCGGCGGACAGCAACAGCAGCTCGCCATCGCCCGCGCCCTCCTCACGCGCCCGAAGCTCCTCATCCTCGACGAACCCACCGAAGGCATCCAGCCCTCGATCATCGACGAAATCGGCGACACCCTGAAAAAACTCAAGGGCGAGCTTTCCATTCTCCTCGTCGAGCAGTACGTCGATTTCTGCCGCGACGTCGCCGACCGTTTTTATGCGATGGACCGCGGTGCCATCACCTACGCCGGCCCCATCGCCGCCCTCACCGACGACATCGTCCGCGAACACCTCCAGGTCTGATTCCCATATCTCCCATAGCTCCCATCCCTCCCATATCTCCCATCCATGCACCTGACGCCCCGCGAACGTGAAAAACTCCTCATCGTCGTCGCCGCCGACCTCGCCCGCCGCCGACAGGCGCGCGGCCTGAAACTCAACTACCCGGAAGCCATTGCGATCATCACCTACGAGATCATCGAAGGCGCCCGCGACGGCCGCAGCGTCGCCGATCTCATGAGCCACGGCACCACGCTCCTCAAACGCGACGATGTCATGGAAGGCGTCCCCGAGATGATCCACGACGTGCAAGTCGAAGCCACCTTCCCCGACGGCACCAAACTCGTCACCGTCCACAACCCGATCCGATAAAAGCGAAGGGTCGAAACCCTGAAGACTGAAACCCAAACCACCAAACCAACCACGGATTACACGGATCTCACGGATAAAACCTTCGCAGTGTCGAAGCGTCGCAGGATCGAAGTATCGAAACTCTGATCCGTGAAATCCGTGGTTAAAAAAACGCACCGCCCTGTTCCCATGATTCCCGGAGAAATCATCACCGCTCCCGACGCCCCTCCGCTCGAGGCCAATCAGAACCTCGCCACCGTCACGCTCGACGTGGCCAACACCGGCGACCGCCCCATCCAGGTCGGCTCGCATTTCCACTTTTACGAAGTCAACCGCGCCCTCGCCTTCGACCGCGCCGCGGCCCGCGGTTACCGCCTCGACATCCCGGCCGGCACGGCCGTCCGCTTCGAGGCCGGCGACACCAAAACCGTCCACCTCGTCGCCCTCGCCGGCGCCCGCGAGGTCTACGGTCTCAACGCCCTCGTCAACGGCCCCCTTTCCCCGACAGCCGCCCCATAACTCCCATTACTCCTACATCTTCCCATATCTCCCATCCTCCGCCCTCCATCCTCCGCCCTCTCCCATGAATCTCTCCCGCCGCCAATACGCCGAAATGTTCGGCCCCACCACCGGCGACCGCATCCGCCTCGCCGATACCGACCTCTTCGCCCAGGTCGAGCGCGACCTCATCGCCGAGGCTGCCGGCGGCTACGGCAACGAGATCAAGTTCGGCGGCGGCAAGGTCATCCGCGACGGCATGGGCCAGTCGCCCACCGCCACCGACACCGAGTCGCTCGACCTCGTCATCACCAACGCCCTCATCCTCGACCCGCTCCTCGGCGTCATCAAGGCCGACATCGGCATCAAGCACGGTCTCATCGTCGGCATCGGCCACGCCGGCAACCCCGGCATCCAGTCCGGCATCGGCTCCGCCTTCCCCGATCCCGTCACCGGCAAGACGAACCCCATGATCGTCGGCGCCTGCACCGAAGTCATCGCCGGCGAAGGTTGCATCGTCACCGCCGGCGGCATCGACACCCACATCCACTTCATCTGCCCGCAACAGATCGACGAAGCCCTTTCCTCCGGCATCACGACCATGATCGGCGGCGGCACCGGCCCCGCGCACGGCACCCTTGCCACCACCTGCACGCCCGGCGCCTGGAATATCGCCCGCATGCTCGAGGCAGCCGAAGCCTTTCCGATGAACCTCGGCTTCCTCGGCAAGGGCAACTGCGCCACGCCCGCGCCTCTCCGCGAACAGGTGCTCGCCGGAGCCATCGGCCTGAAACTCCACGAAGACTGGGGCACCACCCCCGCCGCCATCGACACCTGCCTCGGCGTCGCCGACGAACTCGACGTGCAGGTCGCCATCCACACCGACACCCTCAACGAGGCCGGTTATGTCGACGACACTCTCCGCGCCTTCAAGGGCCGCACCATCCACACCTACCACTCCGAAGGCGCCGGCGGCGGCCACGCGCCCGACATCATCCGCGTCTGCGGCGAGGAAAACGTCCTCCCCTCCTCGACCAACCCCACGCGCCCCTTCACGGTCAACACCATCGACGAGCACCTCGACATGCTCATGGTCTGCCACCACCTCGACAGCAAGATCCCCGAGGACGTCTCCTTCGCCGAATCGCGCATCCGCCCCGAGACCATCGCCGCCGAGGACCGCCTGCACGACCTCGGCGCCATCTCCATGATGTCGTCCGACAGCCAGGCGATGGGCCGCATCGGCGAGGTCATCTGCCGCACCTGGCAGACCGCGCACAAGATGAAGACGCAGTTCGGCACGCTCACCGGCAACCTCCATCCCGCCGCCGACAACTTCCGCATCCTCCGCTACCTTGCCAAGTACACGATCAACCCCGCCATCACGCACGGCATCGCCCACATTGTCGGCAGCATCGCGATCGGCAAACTCGCCGACCTCGTCATTTTCAAGCCCGCGCTCTTCGGCGTGAAACCCGAGCTCATCCTGAAGGGCGGCTTCATCGCCAGCGCCAACATGGGCGACCCCAACGCCTCGATCCCCACGCCGCAGCCCATGTTCTACCGCCCGCAGTTCGGCGCCTTCGGCCGCGCCCTGACCAGCACCAGCCTGACGTTCGTATCCGAATCATCGTTACATGCTCCCGGCGGCCTCCTCGCCGGCAACCCGCTTCGCCTCTCCCGCCGCCTCGAACCCGTGCAACGCTGCCGCGCGATCACCAAACGTGACATGGTCCACAACGACGCCCTCCCGAAAATCGAGGTCGACCCCGAGACCTACACGGTCAAGGCCGACGGCGAGCACCTCACCTGCGAACCGGCAAAAGTGCTCCCGCTCGCCCAGCGCTATTTCCTGTTCTGAGGCGCCTCTTCACAGTCCCGGCATCACCTGCCGCAAGGCGGGAATCTGACGCTCGCTCACCACAATCTCGCTGGCCGGCGTATCGTTCATCACCAGCAACAGCCCGCGCCGGAACCACGGGCGGATTTCCCGCACGTGCGCGAGGTTGACCAAAGCCTCGCGCCGGGCGCGGAAAAACGGGCTTCCCTCCAGCCGGCTCTCCAGCTCGGCGAGCTGAAAACTCACACTGTACGACTCCGTTTCCGTCCGGGCCTTCACGATCCCCTGGTCAATGGAAAAATACCGGATACCCTCCACCGGAAGGAGCAACACGCGGCCTTGCCGGCGGCCCACGATCTGGCGCAGCGGCAGCTTCACTTCACCGGCGAGCCGCGCAACCGCATGGCGCGCACGTCCGCCATCGTCCGCCCAGGCGTGCAGACGGCGGGCGCGTTCCACCGCCAGCGCGAGGTCCTCGCGGTCGACCGGCTTGAGCAGGTAGGCGAGCGCGTGTTCCCTGAACGCGCTCATCGCGTACTCGTCGTAGCCCGTGACAAAAATCACCAGCGGCAGCGGCTGCCCGGCCGGCAGCGCGCGCAGGGCGTCGAGGCCGTTGAGACCGGGCATCCCGATATCGAGAAAAACGAGGTCGGGCCGCAGGCTTTCCACCATCGCCACGACGGCCAGGCCATCCGCCGCCTCGCCCGCAATTTCCAGGCCGGCCTCGCCGGCGAGCAGGCGGCGCAGGCGGGAGCGGGCCGAGGGTTCGTCATCTGCGATCAGAACTTTCATGCGGTGGCGGGAAGGGCTTCGTCGGTGAACGGAATCATCAGCGTGGCCCGGCAGCCCGCCGGAGCGAGCGCTTCAAGCGCAAACGAGGCGCGCCCGCCATAGAGGGCTTCGAGCCGGCGTCGCACGTTGGCCAGACCCACGCCCGGCGAATCGGGACGCCGCGGCGCGGCAACAACGGGGTCGCGGACAGCGTCCGCGGCGTTGCCGACCCCGTCATCCTCAACCGTAAGCCGGATGTGACCGGCATCCTTCGACGCGGCGATCCGCAGGTGTCCGGCGCCGAGCTTCGGGCCGAGCCCGTGTTTGAGCGAGTTTTCCACCAGCGGTTGCAGGATGAGCGACGGAATGGCGCGGGTCACGGTTTCCGGATCGATCTCGAAACTCACCCGCAAGCGTTCGCCAAAACGCGCCTCCTCGATGTACAGGTAGCGGCGCAGGAAATCCATTTCCTCCTGGACGGAAACCAGCGGCCGGGTCGAGTGGGCGAGCACGTGACGGAATACCTGCGCAAGCCGCAACGTCATGGTCTCGGCGCGGGCAGTGTCCGTCACGATGAGGTCGGCGAGGGTGTTGAGCGAGTTGAAGAGAAAATGGGGATTCACCTGCGCGCGCAACGCCCGCAATTCGGACTCCACCACCTGCCGGAGCAGGAACTCCTCGCGGTGGTGTTTTTCGAGCAGGGCACGTTCATGGCGCAGCGATTCCCGGCGCGAACTGATCCGGGTGGCGACTTCCCGCAAAAACCCGATCTCGTGCGTGACGAGGCCGCGGCGTTTTCTCCCGGGAGCAATCGCCAGCACTTGGGTCAGTTCCCCGCGATCGGGGACGGGGACCAGCAACTCGACGCCGGCCGTCGGCAGCAACCCGTGCAAAGGATCGCCGGGCGCCAGTTCGACAAATCCGCGGGGGCACCGCCGTGGAAGCGAGACCGCGAGCCCTTCCGAAACCGTCACCACCCGCACGTCCTCCAGGTCCAGCACCTCGCGCGCGGTGGCGGTGACGGCCTGCCCGATTTCCTCCTCGTCCCGAAGGGCTGCAAGCCGCTCGCGCAACTGATCGATGACGAGCCCGTAATCGGGCGGGGGGAAAATATGGCGGTCAACCAGCCGGTTGAGAATCCGGCCGAGCGCAATGGTTCCGGCGGACAGAATCGTCACCGCCAGCCCGGCGAACAGAATCCGGACCGCTTCCGGCCCGTCCGGATCGGTCCACAGCCATACGCCCCCCTTCGCCTGCGAGAACACCGCGATCACGCTGGCAACGATCGCGGTCATGACGATGAAGAGGCTTTGATGGATGAAGCAGTCGGCGAATCGAAACTTCGAATACAGGAAAAGCGCTCCGCACAGGATGACCAGCGGCGCCAGGGCGATCAGCAACGACAGCGTATCGGTGACGCCACCCGAGGGGCACACGGCGCGCAACCCGAGCCCGAGGGTGAGGATGAGGATCCCCGCCAGGACAAGTCCGAAAGAGACCCGGATGACCCGGGGCAGCGATTCCGTTTTCCGGATGCTTCCGCTGATGACCAGCATCCCCGCGCCGCTCGCGGCCATCACGAAACGAAACGACTCTTTCAGTTGCGCCAGCGGCACCGGAAACCACCCGCCCCAAGCTCCGGCCAGATACGTGACGAGGTAAAACAGCGCCGCCAGCAACGCGACGCCTTGCAGCAGCCGCAGGCCGATCCGCTCCCAGGGGCGCTGCACGTAGGGCCGCCAGATCGCCATCATCGGCACGATCCAGATGATCGCGCCCGCCATCTTCATCGCCTGCGCCAGCAGCAGCCAGCGGTCTTCCGGGGAGGCGCCGAAGACTTCCAGCAAGCTGGACGTGATACCGCCCAGGCTCCACATGAACGCGCACAATGCCAGAATGACATTGGCGCGCGGCGCAACCACGGCGGAGCCGGCACGCAGCGAGAGTGTCAGGAAAATCGCCGTCACCAGCGTGGCGCAGATCAGCGTGATCAGCTCCACGCCGGTGAAGATTGCCGGATCGGTTGGTTGCATCGGTAGCGCGCCCCAGAGAGGCGCCGGCCAGCATCCGGGCGACGTCCGCCCGAAGTCAAATTTCCCCGTCCCGGCGCGGAAAAATCGACCCGGGCGCGGAGGACAGGCCGGACGGAGCGGCGCCTGGCGTCGTCACGGCGACAGGGATATCGCAGTTCCGTAGAGCCCTGTTTTTCGTTCCGCGCTGGCGTCCATTTTTTCCGCGCCCGGCCGAAAGCAGACGCGCCGGAACGGTCCGCGTTGGGTTTCCCCCGCCGCCGGACAAAGTCACCGCATCCGAATTTTTCCTGTCATGAAAATCCAGCACATCGCCTTCGGGCTCACCGCCGCCACCGCGTTGTCCACGGTCGGCCTTTTCGCCCAGGCGCCTTCGACCACGTTCCTCTCCGATTTCGGCTCGGTCGAATTCGTTGCCTCCGCCGGTTTTGTCGCCAACGCCGACACCGTCACCGGCGGCTCGAAAACCGGCGACGTCGATATCAGCCACTTCCGGATCACCGCCATCCAGCCCTATCGGCTGTCGCCGGCGATCACGCTCGAAGGCGGCATCCACGTCGACTACCTCGACATCAACACCAGCAGCGCGGCCGTGGCGCTGCCGGATGAACTGGTTCAGGTTGCGCTCGTCATTGGCGCCACCTGGCAGATCAACCCGGACTGGGAGCTCCTGGCCAATGTCCGCCCCGGCCTCTATGGTGACGGCGAAGTGAGCGACAGCGATCGCTTCAACGTTCCGTTCAACGTCATGGCGCGCTGGACCGTGAATCCGGCCCTCGCGCTGGTCTTCGGCGTGCGCGTGAATCCGTTTGCGGACGACGTCGTGATGCCCGTCGCCAGCCTGCGCTGGCAGATCAACGAATCGTGGCTGCTCACCGCCGGCGTGCCGCGCACCGAGATCGCGTACGCGGTGAACGACCGTCTCTCGGTTTTCGGCGGAGTGGGTGTGAACGGCGGAACGTATGCCACCGACGATCCCGGCATCCAGGCGCCGGCCGGCCGCAATCTGCGTAACACCAAAGTCGATGTCAGCGAGTTCAATGCGAGCGTCGGTGCGACCTGGAAACTGACGCCGCGCCTGTCCCTGCGGGTCGAAGGCGGCTACGTTTTCGAACGCGAATTCGATTATTATGACCGCAATGTGAAGGTCGAACCCGACGACGCCGCGTTCGTCTCCCTTTCGCTGACCGCATCGTTCTAGCAGTTGGCAGACACCTCCGATGATTACGCCCGTTCACCCGCCGGACCTGTCACTGGCCGAGCTTCTGGCCCTCCGGGATGAACTGGTCGAACTGGCCGCGACCCTCGACCTCGGCGGACGCTACACCAGTGCCTCGAGCGCGCTGACCCTGTCGCACTGGCTCGGCGCTCTCGCCGCCGGCAAGGAATGCGTTCGCGGCCACAAGACCGTGCTTCCCGGAGTGAAACAAGCGGGTTGACCCGATTTCGTTCATACAATCACGCGCCACAAAACTCGCACGGTATTTGCATACGGAATGCAACTTGCTACGCTTGCGTCCGTCCGCATTCACCGTGATTCCCGCCGGCTCTTCTTCTACCACACCGCCGCGGCCAGCCGCCTCCCCGCTCTCCGGAGGAAGCGTTGCCGTTGCCTCTCCCTTGTCATCCTCGGCCGCCGCCAGCGGGCCGGCCGCTGCATCCGCCGCGTCCGCGCTCGCCTCGCCCGGCAAATCCGTCGCCCTGCTCGGTCCGCTCCTGCTGCTCACCTTCCCCATCTACTGGGTGTTCGCCCGCAGCCCGGAAACGCCCGTCGGCCCCGGCACCTGGGCGCTCGTGTTCATCTCCGCCCTGGCCAACGTCATCGTCATCGCCTACCACTACATCATCCCCGCCCATCCGAAATTCCTGATGGTGCCGTGGCGGCGCCGGATTCTGCGGATACACATCCTCTCCGGCAGCATCGAACTCGTCGCCGGCTTCACTGCCTGCGTTACCGGCAATGTCCCCGCCGCCCTCGTCACGGCCTGCGCGGCGCTGTTTTTCCATGTGCCGTCGGCGTTTTTCCAGACTCCCGGCGTGTTCGGCAGCAAGGCCATCATGGTGCCCTCGTACCTGCTGTGCATCGTCACCCACGGTTTCTGCGCCGGCATGCTGCTCGCCCATCCGGAATCGCGTATGTGGGCGGTGAATACCTTTCTCGTTTTCAACATCTACGTCTGGTGCCGCATTTATTATTACATCTTCGACATGCTGAGGCTCTTCAGCCCGATGAAGTACTCCATCGCGATCCTCGCGGCCGGCGCCACCATGATCCCCGCCCTCTTCGGCTCGCTCGGCTTCCTCCTGCTGGTCACCTTCATCGGCGCCTACATCCTGCTCTACCGCCTCGTCTTCATCCGCACCCCGGCCGAATACAACGACTTCGTTCGCGAAAAAGCGCGCGACAGCACCCTGCCCCCCGACTCCGCCCATCTCTGGAGAGCCGCCACCCTTGCGGACTCTGCCGGCGAGGATGCCGCCCGCAACTGGTTCGACGGACTCGATCGCGACCATGACGGCCAGCTCGACGGCGAGGAGCTGCAACAGGCGCTCGCGCCCTGGGGCCTGTCCGCCGCCGCAGCCGCGGCCTGCGCCGACCGCCTGCTCGCCTCCGGCCCGGTCGATTTCGAGCG
Organism: Opitutaceae bacterium TAV5; assembly: GCA_000242935.3. Classification (NCBI taxonomy): domain Bacteria; kingdom Pseudomonadati; phylum Verrucomicrobiota; class Opitutia; order Opitutales; family Opitutaceae; species Opitutaceae bacterium TAV5. The sequence goes on along the minus strand of CP007053.1, from coordinate 4,558,541 downwards.
CTTCCGGCGCGATCTCTGGAGCATCGGCGCCATCCGTTCCCACGCGCTCCACGCCATCGCCGTCGAACGCGCCGTCACCGACCGCGACAAGGCCGGGCTCGTTTTCCGTCACCTCGACATCGACGGCGACGGCCTCCTCGGCGCCACCGAGCTCGACCTGCTCCTCCTCGAGTGGGGCCTGCCCGAATCGGAAACCGACCGCTACCTCGCCCGCACCGACCGCGATGCCGACGGCCGCATCACCTTCGCCGAATTTCTCCACAAGATGGAGCCCGTCTGGCGTTACATCTACCACGACGTCTTCCGCGCCACCTGGACGCGCCGCCCCCGCGAGATGATCGGCCGCGGCCTCTCCGCCGTCCTCGATGCCCGCAAGACCGACGCCCTCCGCGAGCGGGTCAAACGCGACCTCCTCCGCCGCGTCCCCTTCCTCGCCGGTGCGGGCGACGAACTCATCGGCGACCTCGCCGCCTCGCTCGTTTCCGAAACCTTCCCGGCCGGCGCCACCCTCGTCACCGAGGGCTCCGAGGGCGACAAATTCTACCTCGTCGCCGCCGGCCTCGTGCGCGTGAGCAAGGCCGGCGAAATCCTCGCCGATCTCGGCCCCGGCGGCTGCATCGGCGAAGGCAGCCTGCTCACCGACGAACCTCGCTCGGCCACCATCACCGCCGTCCATCCGTCAACGCTCTTCGCCCTCACCCGCGCCGCCTTTTCCTGGCTCACGGAAAATCACCCGCACATCCGCGCCCAACTCCGCGCCCTGCACGAAAACCGCCGCATCGACATCAACACCCGCGCCCTCCGCCGGCAACTCGCCGGCCGCGTCCCCTTCCTCCGCGACCTCAACAACACCGCGCTCGTGGCCGATCTTGCCGACGAAATGCAGCCGGTGTTTTTCAAGGGCGGCGAAACCATCCTCCGCGAAGGCGAACCCGGCAACAGGTTCTACATGGTCGCCACCGGCGCCGTCCGCATCAGCCGCAAGGGTGAGACTTTCGCCACCCTCCACGCCGGCGGCTGTTTCGGTGAAGGCGCGCTGCTTTCAGCCTCCGCCCGCCGCGCCGCCACGGCCGTCGCCGATGGCAACACCCGCCTCTTCTCGCTCGACCGCGAGGCCTTCGAAACGATCCTCGCCCGCCACCCCGCCGTCCGCGAAACCCTGCTCGCGCTCAATCGTTCCCGCGTATCCTCCACCCCATGACAACATCGCCGGCCACCCCAGCGTCCCCCTCCTCGCCCGCAACCCGCGCGTCCCGCCGCCCTGTCCGCGTGCTCGTCCTCGGCGGCGGCTACGTCGCCATCTGGCTCGTCAAACAGCTCCGCCACGCCGTCCGCCGCGGAGAGATCGATCTCATCGTCATCGACCAGAACAATTACCATACCTTCCACGGCCTCGTGCCCGAACTCCTTGTCGGCAAGATCCAGGCCGCGCAGATCATCTCGCCCTCGCGCCGCCTCTTTGCGCCCGGCCACTTCATCTGCGCCGAGGCCAATGCCATCGACACCGCCCGCAAGCAGGTCCACTTCACGCGCCACCTCGACGGCCGCCCCGGCACGGTCGATTACGACCATCTCGTCGTCAATCTCGGCTCCGTGGACAACCTCACGCGTTACCGCGGCGTCGGCGAGCACACCCTTCGGCTCAAGAGCTATCTCGATTGCCTGCGCGTGCGCAATCACCTGCTCGCCATGCTCGAACTCGCCGAGCCCGAGACCGATCCCGAAGAACGCCGCCGGCTCCTCCACTTCGTCATCGCCGGCGGCAACTACGCCGGCATCGAGGTCGCCGCCGAACTCGCCGGTTTTCTCGACGACCTCGCCCGGCGCGATTTTCCCGGCATCCGCCGCGACGAATGCCGCATCACCATCGTCCATTCCGGCAACGCCATCCTCCCCGAACTCGGTCGCCGCTTCCCCGCCCTCTCGCAACACGCCGCCGCCGTCCTCGGACGCCGCGGCGTCACGCTCCGCCTCGGCGTCCGGCTCAAGTCCGCCACACCCGTCGCCGCCCTCCTCTCCGACGATTCGCAGCTCGACACCCGCACCATCATCTCGTGCACCGGTACCGCGCGTCATCCGCTGCTGGATACGCTTCCTTTCGCGCGCGACGACCACGGCCGCCTCGTCACCGATCCCTTCGGCCGCGTGGATGCCGCGGCCTGTGTCTGGAGCGCCGGCGACTGCGCCGCCGTCCCGATGAAAAACGGCGAGACCGCGCCCGCGCTCGCGCTCTACGCCATGAAAGGCGGCGCCACGGTCGGGCAAAACCTCCTTCGCACCCTGCGCGGCCGGCCGCTCCGCCCTTATGCGTTTACCGGCATGGGCGACTGCTGCGTGCTCGGCGCCGGGCAGGCGGTCGGCCAGCTTTTCGGGCTGCCGCTGAAAGGAATCCCGGCCTGGCTCGTGTGGCGCTCCTGCATGATCGTTTACCTGCCCGCCTGGTCGAAACGCGTGCGCACCCTGCTCGACTGGATCACTGTGCCGCTCTTCGGCCGCGAGATCACCAGCGTGCAGAGCTCCGGGCAAACCGGAGTCACCCGCGAACTCTACGAACCCGGCCAGGTCATCATCCGCCAGGGTGACATCGGCCGCTCCATGTACCTGATCCAGTCCGGGAGCGTCGAGGTGCTTGCTCCCGGCGACGCCGGCCACGCCGGCGGTTCACAGGACGGCCAGCCTGTCGCCATCCTCAGCGCGGGCGACCATTTCGGCGAGATTGCCGTCCTGCACGACGTGCGTCGCACCGCCACCGTCCGCGCGCTGGAGCCGGTCGCGCTGCTCCGCATTTCGCGCGACGAAACCCGCCAGCTCGTTTCTTCGTTCAAGCCTTTCGCTGCCGTCGCCGAACCGCGAACGCCGCCACATTCCCCGGCCCCCGCGCCTGCCTCCGGCAACCTCCCGGCCGCTTCCGATCATGAGTGAATCCGCCATCCACCTGATCCTCTTCGCCATCGCCGCGCTTACGCTGGTCGCAGGCGTCGCCGCCCTTGCCCCGCGGACGGTCTTCGCGCGTCGTCTGCCGGCCGATACATTTGGCGCGGGTGGCTGGCTCGTCCTGCGTCACTGGGGCGTGCTGGTCGTGATCTGCGGCCTCCTGCTCTTCTGGGCCGCGCGCGATGCGACGGTCCGCCACCCGCTGCTCCTCGCCGTCGGCGCCGAAAAACTCGCCTTCGGCCTGCTCGTCCTGCGCCGGCGGACAACGCCGCTCGGCAAACTGCTCCTCCCCGGCGCCCTCTGCGACCTGCTCGCCTGCCTCCTCTTCCTCCTTTGCTGGCTGGCGGCACGCTGATTTATATCCCTCAAGAGCAGCGATCACATGGGTGCCACGCATCAGAAATAACGATGTTCAAAAAATCGGCTTGCATTTGACTACCAAAATAGAATTTTGGCTATCAAATGAACCCTGCCGAGACTCACTCCAAGCTCGATAATATTTTTTCCACCCTCAGGAACCGGATTGCAGACGGCCACTGGTCAATTGGCAGTCAAATACCCACCGAAATTGAACTGGCTGCCGAATTCGGCTGCAGTCGGTCCACGGTCAGCAAGGCCATTGCCCAGCTTGTCCACGCCGGTCTTGTCGAGCGTCGTACCAAAACCGGCACCCGCGTCCTGCGCAGCACCCCGTCCGCCTCCCGTCCTGAAATCGAACTCGATGCCTTCGCTTTCATTTATCCCAGCGATCAGCACGACGGCATCTGGCGCACGCTCAAAGGATTTCAAGACGCCGGCCGCAAAGCCGGACGCCGCATCGTCATGCTGCCCAGCGGCACCGATTATCAGAAGGAGATGGAATTCGTTGGCCGCCTCTCCGAGTTCGACGTCAAGGGCGCCGTGGTTTTCCCGCTCCTGCCCACCCCCGAAGACGTCGTCAATTTTTCACGCGCTCTCATTGCCTCGCGCCTTCCGATCGTCCTCACCGAAGTCAGCCTTCCCGCCATCGGCAGCCCCACGATCATCGTGGACGCCTTCCACGCGGCCTGCACCGTGACACGCCACCTGATCGAGCGCGGGATGCGCCGCATCGGCTTTCTCGCCAACTACGCCAACATCCCCGCCGTCACCGATGAATACCGGGGCTACCTCTGGGCGCTGGAAGAAGCCGGCCTCACGCCCCCGCCCGGCGGCGTGGTGCTCGACCCGGAAGTGCATCCCGACTTCGAAAACCCGTTGCGCGAATCCACCGATCTCGGCCATCGGCTCCTCGCCTCCGCCAACAATACGCTCGACGCCGTCGTCTGCGCCAACGACTACCTTGCGCTCGGCTGCCTTTACGCCGCCCGTGAACGCGGCCTCCAGGCCCCCCGCGACCTGCGCCTGGCCAGTTGCAACGACTACGGACTCACCGGCCCCGACGGCCTCACCCTGACCACCTACAAGATTCCGCGGGAGGAAATAGGCCGTCGCAGCTTCGAGATGCTCGATCAAATCGTATCCAGGAAACCACTCATTCACCACGAGGAGACTGTCCGGGGAACTCTCATCGCCGGGCACTCAAGTGCTTGATTCCCCACACGCCTTTTTTTCCCCCACACGCCTGCCATCGCCTTTTTTCGTTCGCCCAAACCACTGCCATCACAAGCCAACCCATATCAAAATTATGACTATAAAAACCCGCACCCTCGCCGTCCTGTCCGCCCTCGTCTGCGCCACGACGCTCGCCCAAGCCGACGCCACGCTTACGAACCGCTATGAGTTCAACGGCACTCTCAACGACTCCGTCGGTACGACCGGCGCCGCCGCCAGCGGAACCGGAACCTACTCCGAAGCCCCTGGTTTCGGCGGCGGCACCCCCACGGGCGCCACCAACCCCAGCCAATCGCTTCAGGTCGGACAAACCACCGACGTCCGCTCCGGTTTCACCATCAATAGCGCCGCCTATTCCGGGACAGGCTCCATCAGCCTCTGGCTCCGGTCTGATCTGGCCGCAACTACGAACAGTCAGGCGGACTACGTGTTCAACCAGGGCGGAGATTGGCAGAAAGGAATCAGACTCTTTCTCCGCGACAATAATAGCAACCAGCTCCGTTTCGCCATTGGAGACACGACCATCGGCACCTGGTCGGCGGGGGTGACGCAGGACACCTGGTATCATGTCGCCGTCACTTGGGACACGGCCAACACAAGCGCATTCTTCTATGTCAACGGTGCTCTCATCGGTAGCAGCACCAGCGTTGCCGCCAGCAAGTTCGCCACCACCAATATCAACGTCGGCAACTGGAGTTTTCCCGCCGGGACCAGCAGCAGCTATCTCGAGAACCAATTCAAAGGCGCTATCTACGACTTTCAGATATACTCGGGGCTGCTCGACGCCGGGCAGGTGGCCTTCCTCGCCGTCAACCCCGGACTCGCCATCGCCGTCCCCGAACCCGGCACCCTCGTACTTTTCCTCGGTAGCGTCTCCTTGGCCTGGACCGTAGCTTGCCACCGTCGCCGCACCCGCCGGGCCTGATCCCCTTTATCTTCACATCCTGTCAAGCCATGAACATCCCTCGCCTTGCCGCCATCCTGACCGGTATCCTTTGCGCCAGCACATCCGCCCATGCCACCGCTACGCTGACACATCGATACGAGTTCAACGGTAACCTGAATGATTCCATCGGCACCGCCAATGCCATTGCCGCCACCATTGATGGTTTGCCGGCAGCGTTGGCTTACGATGCCGCCCGCCCGCCCGAAGCCTCCGGTCCGGTCGCTTCCATTCAGATCGGGCAGGCTGCCGACAGCGTATCGGGATTCACCATTCCCGTTGTGGCATTGTCCGACGTGGGTTCGCTGAGCTTTTGGTTCAAGGCAGACCGAAGCAATGCGGGTGAAGGCGCGGATTACCTCCTCAACATGGGTGGCACCTACAACAAAGACCTCCGCATATCCATCGCAGCCGACAAAGACCGGGTGGAGATCAATGTCGCAAACACCAACACCCAACTCGGAAAAATCACCGAACATGCTTGGTATCATGTCGTCGTCACATGGGACAAGACCGCCCAAACGGCCAATCTCTATTTCAATGGTGCACTGGCCAAGAACAGGACGTGGGATGATCCCGCCCGTTTTTCCCTGGCCCCAGGGCGTGTAGGCAACTGGGCATTTTCACCCAAATACACCAACAATCAGTTCAAGGGCTCCATCTACGATCTCCAGGTATACTCCGGGCAACTCGACGCCTCCGAAGTGAAGCAACTTTACGCTGCGCCTGGCAGCGTCATCGGTTCCGTTGACTGACGCCAACAGGACCAGGTGACATACTCCCATAGAGGCAATTGGCCCCACTGCTCCGGCAAGAATTTCGAACGGAGAGAAAAACATCCCCATCACGAACACCTGAATCGACATTCCCGATACCCAACCGATGAAAACGTTACCTCACAACAAACAATTCGTCAGGCTTACCCGGAACCCCGGTTTTACATTGATCGAGCTCCTTACCGTGATCGCCATCATCGGCGTGCTGGCAGGGCTTATGTTGGCCACGCTCGGACGGGTCCGGAGCCATGCCCGCTCCACACAGTGCAAAAGCAATCTTCGCCAGATCGGTGTGGCTGCAGGGATGTATTCTGTCGATGACCGGGGATACATCGTGCCTGCGTTTGATCCGAGTGATCAAAACAACAAGCCGCTTCATAAAAATCATTGGACCGGATTGCTCGCCGCTTACATGGGGCGAAGTGCGACGGGTGATTTTTCCGGCTATCGGGAAGTCCCTGTATTCGTTTGTCCGGGCAAGGAGGGAGGATTTGGTTATGGGCATAACTACTTCTGGTTGAGCAAGGGCACGGGTGGTGTGCTGGCCGGGAGGATGAACATGTCGCAGGCAGACAATCCTTCCCGCACCGTATTGTTCACGGACCAATATCATGCCGATACGGTCGCATGGCGCGGCTTTGTTCGCCCGGCTGCGTGGGGGACCTGGAAAACACCTGACGATTATACCGTTTCCTTTCGCCATTCCGGTGACACTTGCAATGTTGTCTGGCTGGACGGGCATGTTTCTTCCGAGTCGAAAAATAGCAAATTCGCCAAATCAGATGATGTCTGGCGACTCTGGTCCGGACAGACGGAGCATTACCAGTAACTGACTGGCGGGTCCGGGGAGCGCACGCGTCTCGCGTGTTGTGTTCGGCGTCTCGCCGAACAGCTTCGGGCCGAGAGGCTCGGGCGGGACGCCCAAGCCGGCACACGAGACGCGTGCGCTCCCCGGACCACCTGCCGCGTCATACCAGTTAATTTACCCAAGGCCTATGAAGTCCCTTTCCCTCTACATTGTTTTGTGGCTCACTTTCGCTTGCGGAGGCGCCGCGTCTGGCGTTGTGCCGCCATTTTATCCGGAGCCCACGCCTTTGCCTCCCGCGTCCACCGCCATCACCCCGCGGGAGATCAAAGTGGCGTTGCCGGACGGCACGCGGATCGTCCCTGGTGATTTCAACGAGACCCGCTCGCTGAACGGGAACTGGAAACTTTCCCGTCTGGAACAGTCGGCTGCTCCCTTTGGCGAGCCCACGGCGCGCGACAGGGAATATGAAAAAACCGACTTCGACGATTCCGCCTGGGACGAGATTCCCGTGCCGTTGGACTGGTATCGGCAATACCCCAGGTTTCGCTCCAGGTCGCAGCCCTACGTCAAGGGCACTTATCGCCGCGCCTTCGACTTGTCCGGAGATGACCTCGCCCGGGGCAAACGGGTGCTGCTGCATTTCGGCGTCATCGGCTACGACGCCACGGTGTTCGTCAACGGTCGCGAGGTCGGCCGGCACAAGGGCGATTTCACGCCCTGCGAGTTCGATGTGACCGACGCCGTCCGCGCCGGTGAAAACCGGATCGCCCTCCGCGTCCTGACCGACTTCGGCCCCAACCGAGGCGACGTGCCGCTCGCCACCCACGTGTATGGCTCCCAGTGGGGTTTTGACGACATCAAAGGCGGCCTCTGGCAGTCGGTCTCCCTGCGGCTGGAGCCCGCCATCCGGTTCCGGCAGATTTTCGTTACCCCGGTGCTCGCCGACGACTCCCTGCGCATCGACTATGTGATCGACAACCGGACCGGCCGGGACGCCATGCTCGGCCTGGGCTTCGCGGTGAGCACCGCGCTCAAGGCCGATCCCAACCGCCTGAACGCCGCCGTCGGCCCGGGCGCGGTCTCGCTCAAGCCCGGCGACAACACCGGTTCGGCCACGATCAGGCTGGACCGCCCCGTCCGGTGGTCGCCCGACGAACCGTTCATGTATTACCTTAACGGATACATTCGGGCGCGAGACGGTCAGGTTGTCTCCGCCCGCGCCGAACGCTTCGGCTTCCGGGATTTTCGGATCATCGACGGCAAGTTCCACCTGAACGGCACGCGGATCTACCTCTTTGGGGAAAACTTCTCCTCCGCGACATACGGCGGACGGGGACGCACCCCGGAGGAAGACCGCGAGCAGCTCCGCGGCCGGCTGGCGCGCTTCAGGAGCCTCGGCGTGAATATCCTTCGCCCCGCGCACATGCCGCCCGTGCCCGACGCCCTTGAACTGGCCGACGAGATCGGGATCATGATCTACAACGAGTGGGGCTGGTCCTTCACCAACAGGATCGACGTGCCGGCCTTTCAGGAAAACAACGACCGCGAGCTGGCCGAGTGGCTGGCCCGCGACCACAACCACCCCTCGGTGGTCATGTGGAGCACGGGCAACGAGGTCATCCACAAGGACCGGCCGGAGATCAGGTGGCTGCTCGACCGCCAGGTGGACCTCGTCCGCCGGCTCGACCGGCAGGGCCGCCCGGTCGGGAGTTTCTCGGGGTCGGCGAGCTGGTTTTCCTACGGCACCGAGCCGCTCAACACGGACTTTCTCGACCTGCATGATTACGCCGGGTTTTTCCGGCCGTCGTGGACGGTCTTCCGTTCTGTCATGGACAAGAATTACGCCGGCTCGCTGGAGCACTACGGCCGGGAGGGCCGCGACCTCGGGATGCCCTATGTCATCTGGGAGTGCGTCGGCTTCTCCTGGGGCGGCCTGTCGGACCCGGAGTTCAGGCTGAACGACATCGAGGCCTACGCCAGATACGCACGCGCCCCTGCCAGTTGGGGAAAGCCCAACGGCATCGGCCTGGCGGGCACCATCGGCCTCGCCGCCGCGCTCGATCCGGAACGCGGGCTGCCCTACGGCCGGGCGAAATTCGGGCACCGGCTGCTGGAGCAGGTGCGGCAGGACCTCCGGGTCGACGGCTTCGCCCCCTGGTTCCTCTCCGACACCCTCGAGGCCGCGACCCTGTGGAATCAGCCGGTCCTGCCCGGCATCCGCAACGCAGCGGGCCTGCCCCCGGTGAATTTCTTTTCCGGCGACACCGACGAGGCCGAGCTCTTCGCCGTCAACAGCACGCCGGAGCCCCTGCGCGACGTCCATTTCCGCGTGTGGCTGCGGACGCCCGCAGGGGAAGATGTCGAGCTGGGCCGGTTTTCCCCGGGAGAGATAGCCCCCTGGCACAAGGCCGTCCTGCCGGTGAAGCTCTCGATCCCCCCGGTGTCATCTCCCTGTCCGCAAATCCGCATTACGTTGAACAACTCCGCGGGCGGCGTCATCGGCCGGAATTTCTACAACGTCGGCATCCGGGACCGCACGCTGCTCGCCGAACCCCTCGCCGTGGCGGAAACCGTCGCGCTGCTCGACACCGGCGATGCCGGCTCCGTGGACCGCACTGCGGGCATCCTCACCGCGTTGTCTGTGCCGTTCGACACCGTGCCCGTCGCCCGGCTTTCCTCGCAGCACACGGCCGCGATCCTGCCCGCCGCCTCGCCGGGCCCGGGCGGAGTCGCCGTGGACCACCGCGCGCTGCGCGCGTGGGCGCGGGAAGGCGGCAAGCTCCTCATTCTGGAGCAAGCCCCCTCCGACCGCAGCCTCCTGCCCGGCCTGAAAGTTGTCCCCTCCCATCTGGCCTACGTCGATCTGGCCATCCCGGAGCATCCGGTTTTCGCAGGGCTTTCGCAGCGGGATTTCGACCAGTGGAACAGCCCCGACGCCGGCTACGTCATCGACGCGGGCATTGAGCCTTTCACGACCAATGCCATCGCCGTGCGCGCCCCGCAGCTCTCGTCGAACAAGATCGAGAACGCCGTCATGGAAGCCACGGTGGGGCGCGGGCGGATTTTCTGGACGCAACTCAACGCCACCCGGCTCTGGGGCGTGGACAGCTCCGCGTCGCTGTATTTGCGAAACGTGCTCGGCTACATGCTGGGCGGCGCTCCGGCCTATGCCAAGGTGAAGCCGCTGCCGGAGAGCGGTGGCCAGCTTGCGGTCATCCCGGCCGGCCGCGAAATCTTTATCGACCTTTCCGCGCATGCGAACCAGGGCTTCGCCGATGACGGGAAGCGGGGGGGCTGGACTGCCCAGGGACCCGATGACTTTGCCGGCATGCCCACCGGGCTGCAGGAGTTGCGAGGCGTGCCGTTCCGGATCATCGACCCCGCCGCCAACGGCGGAAAATCCTGTCTGGTTCTCCGCGGCTCGGAGCGCCCCGGATTTCCGGCGCGGATCGATGGCCTGCCGGTGAACCGGAAACTGACCCGCCTCTTCTTCCTCCACGCCAGCGCGTGGCCGGGAGACGATGTCGGCCGCTACCGGCTCCACTACGAGGACGGCACGCACCACGACTACCTGCTGGTAAACGGGCGCAACATCGGCGACTGGCGCGCCCCCCGCGAGCTGCCCGAGGCGACTCCGGTCATCGTCCGGGGCAACCGGCAGGGAACGGGCCTGGTCGGCGTTTACCGGGCCGTGCTGGAGAACCCTCATCCGCAAAAGAAAATCCTCACCATCGATTTCCTCTCGTCCGGTTTCGACAACACCATCGAGTGGCTGCCCGGCATCGCTCCGGTTCCGATCCTGGTGGGCATCACCGGCGAACTGGCCCCGTAAGCGCAGCGGCTTTTGGTCTGGCCGGGGAAGCGGCGTTCGCAGGATCAGTAGCGCCGGCGCTCGACCGGGTGCGGCGCTAGCCCCTGCCCTGCCGCGCCTCGCTCGGCGTCTGCCCTGTGCGTTGCCTGAACACCCTGCAAAAAGTCGGCGTGTTCCGGTAACCGCTCAGGCACGCCACCGCGTCGATCTTGTAGCCGGTGGTTTCCAGCAGCGAACGCGCCTGCTGCTGTTTGCCCTGCCGCTTTCTTACCTGGGTGACAGTTGGCGGGCAAAAAACGTCGTGATGCCGCCCAATATCGCCGGTCGCGTCTAGAAACCTTCCTCTTCTCAGCCACCTCGCCCCCCCCCGACACCTTGCTGAGACATCAGGCAAAAGGGAGACTGCCCCGCTGACGAAACACTTTTGTGCTTGCTACATCATCAAAACAACCTCAACTGTTATAACTGTAATGCGATATCTGGATTCAATATGCCCCCCTGAATCACTGAGTGACTTCCGGCGCAACAGCACCGCCGGGATCCATCGGGAGCTTGCGCACTATCTTCAGGGGAAAATCGAATCCGGCGCGCTCCAGCCCGGCGAGAAACTCCCCTCCGTGCGGGAACTCGCCCGACTCTGGGGAACGAACATCTTTTCCGTCAAACTGGCGACCGACTCGCTGGTCAACACCGGGCTCCTGAACAAACAGCAGGGAAAGGGAATGTTTGTCGCCGCCCAAAATGGCGAAGTGCTTCGCGTCGGGATCTACATGTCGAAAGCCCCCGACTCCTTCTCCTTTTCCGACATCTCATTTGCCTTTGCCTTGCGCGACATGCTTTGCGCGAGGCTTCAGCGGCAAGGCATCGAATTTGTCCTTTATGACGACTACCGGCCAAGTGAAGAGCACCTGAAACCGCCCGCGGAACTGCAGGACGCGATCATCTCCAGCCGGCTGCAATCTGTTATAGGAGTTATAGTCAGATCCTATGATCAGAACTGGTTTAATCGTCTCCCTATCGGGAAAATCCGCATGATGCGGGACCCCCTGATCGATTTCGATGGCATCGCGGCAAAGCTCAAGCAGCGGGCTTGCCAACGCGTGGCGATGATTGCCCCGGCAGGCATACCCAAAAGAGAGGCGGACAGCTTTCTTGTCACCGGCCTGAAATCCGTTGGCGTGACGATTCGTCCGGACCGCCTGCGCCTGATCGAGGAAAGCGAAATCTCCCGGCATGGCTGGGGGGAAATCGGTTACCGCAACACCAGGGAACTGCTCTCCGCCAAACGCCGTCCGGATGCCTTGATCGTTTACCCGGACAACACGGTTCAGGGCGCGATTCAGGCCATCCTGGAATCAGGGATCAAGGTTCCCAAAGACCTCTTCGTTTTTTTCCACCGCAACGTGGAACTGAGTTATTACTGCAACTTCGACGCCGACTATATCGACGTCTCCATCTCGGACATCGCCGACAAGTTGATCCAACGCATATCGGACGGCGGCGAAAAACCCTGATCCCGCCAAATCCCCAAATTCCGTCAAAAAACCAAAATCGCCCTGCCATGAACCCAACATCAAAAATAAACCGTAAGACCCCGTGCGCCGCCGCCCTCCTGATCGGCCTCGTCACGTTTTTACTTCTCTCCGCCACCACTCAAGCGGCAACACCGCCCAGCCTGAACTGGAATGGCGATACCGGTGTCTATAGCTTTACTGTCGGCGGGAGTAGCACGAACAATTCGACTCCGGGCATGAAGATCACCCTGCCCGCCTACACGGAACTCAACCAGACCGGTTGGGAGCTAACCTCCTTCACTTGGCTGTCCAGCAGTGGCACAAGTGCCGCCCCTACTGGTCGCGGCTATGTTCTGATTTTCGACGATACCTTCGACCCAAATGGGAAGCCCCCCTCGACGGTTAACACTTCGACCACTGGCTTGATCGCCACTAGCGGTGAGTGGACGAAGGACTCCACCAAGATATATCCCTTTACAAACCGTGTGGTTTTGGAAGCAGGGGCATCTTATTACTTCCTGAACAACCAATCGGTCACCACCGCCCAAACGCCCGCGGCTCCCTATAATTACGGTTTCAATAATACGGCTACGATAGCAAACGTTGAGCGGTGGAACTTGAGCGGCGGCAATTGGATAGCAACAGTTGGGGCGCCCAATTTTTCGATGACGCTCACTCCGGTGATCTCCAACGTTCCGGAACCCGCGACGGTCACCACGGTCCTTGGTCTCGTCGGCATCGCTTGCTTTCTGTTCAAGCGCCGCCGCTGACCCGGTGACGTTCACGCGCACCTCCCCCCCCGCTACCCGTCATGATTTCTCCGCGTTCCTCCCGGCTACGCAGTTTTCTCGCCCTTGCCCTCGCCTCCGTCGGCATTTCCGGGATACCCATCATTGCCCGGGCGGCGGCTGAGGCCACGGTGCTCCGCGCCGAATACGACCCGCCTCTCCGGTGGGTCGCGTGGAACGCGGAGGAAATCGAATCCATCACGACCAACTCGGATGACCAGAAGCGCTCCACCAAGGGGCTCCTCAATGGTAAAACCAAGACCTGCACATTTTTCAAAAAACTCGAAGGCAGCGTCACTACCATCCGCTTCAAACAGCCCCGGCAAATCGGTCGTCTGGCCTTCTTGCAAGGAGGCTCTGAAAACTGGGCTCTGCCCCGCCAACTCACCGTCATCTTTAATGGCGACGAAGCGAATCCCCTGCGCATCGAACTCCAGAACGCTCGCGGCAAAATCCAGGCCATTCCCCTCAACCGCGCCGTCCGCCAACTCACCGTCCGCGTCGAAACCACATGGCGTGAATCCGGCAAAAGCATGACTTGGGGTGGCTTCTCCGGCATCGGCGAGGCCGACATCGCCCCCGCCGAGTGGTCCCTGCTCGAGAGCCCCCTTCAACCGCAGCAGACCCGGCTGCGCCTCAGCGTCACCGCCTCCGCTCGCACGCAGGCCAGCCTGACGGCCATGATCGACAACCGTATCACCTACGACTATCCCCCGCTCGACATTCAGGCTGGCACGCACGACTACGTCATCGATCTCGGCAAGCTCACCGAATCCGAACCCTACGACCTGCCCGCCCGCGCACAGCATCTGGACAAACTTATCCTGACAAGCACCGATCCCGATACCGCGCTCAAGATAGAGACTGTCACGCCGCTTGAAGCCGCGCTGCCCGAGGCCCGCTGGGACCCGCTGCCCCCCATCCATTTTCCCACGCGCCTGGTTGATGGCGAAACGTGGAAGGAAGGACACAGCTACCATACCGCCGGCCGCTTCGGCAACACTCCCTACAACGGACTCCTCACCGAACTCGTCGGCGCCTCGTGGTTCCGCGCCTACTCCGCCAATGCCGGGCAACTCGCCCGTCGCCAGGAATTCGACTTCTATGCCGATGGCCAGCAGACCGACGACACCGGGCGCGGCGAGGAGCTTTGGAAGATCAACATTCGCAAAACCGACGCAGACTCCGAGAAGATCAATGTGAACTGGACCACCATGAAAGTGGACCTGAAGATCGAAAATGACACGCTTCACTACATCTATGGCGTCCTTGCCCCCGGCTTCCTCGTCGATTCCCCCCGGGTCCTCAACCTTAGCTCCCGGGGCGGCGGCAACATCCCCATCCGCAGTGGCGCACCCGACGAGGAAGAGGACCGCTTCCAGACGCTCTCCTCCACGTCGGACTCCGGAGGATTTCCCCGGATCGGCCCCGCCGCCATCCTTACCAGCCAAGGTCTGCTGACCAAGCCGCAGGACATCCGGGACCTGAATGAGCCCTGGTTCGTGGGCATCTGGGGCATTGGCGATGACAACCCCACGTTCTGGGGAGACAAGGCCGTGGCCGTGCTCTTTAGCAGCGACGCCCAAGACCCTGTCAAATGGACCGCAGCGGGCCTCCGCCTGCCGCCCGGACGCTGGGCCATCAGCACCGCCTTCCATGGCCTGCTCAATGACAACTGGGACGCCGCGTTGCTCGCGGACCGCGCCCGCCTCCTCACCCGCTTCCTCCGCACCTATCCGGTAGACTGCCGCGAGTATTACAAAGTCGAGGACGACACCGTTCGCATTTTCAACGAATTCACCTACGAACGCTGGGGCCGTCCCGACTGGCAGGCGTCCGACTACGCCCCTATCCCGCCGATTTACAGTTGGGGCAAGGATTCTCGCGGCTGGCCCGGGATTCCCGGTGGCGCAGGCGTCTCGCCCGCAACCATTGCCTCTCCGCGTGGCACGGGCAACTCCCCCTCGGACATTCACACCCCCTTCGGCCCCTGGCGCTGGCAAAACGGCAACACCCTCGCCTACACGCTCCCCCGCTTCGCCACTCCACACGCCGCCTTCCCCCGCCGTCCCGAATTCGAAGACATCATCACGAAGGCCGAGGATGAGGTCCACGCCGTCATGACCGGTGCACCCGCGGATGGGAACGCCTTCCGGCAATACAACAACCACCCGTGGCATCTGGCCTACTTCAAGCGCTGGTCCCACGGACTCCTCGGCGGCAGCTTCTTCGGCGAGCAAGCCCGCGGCGATATCCTCGACGTCGCCCGGCCACTCGTCCACCGCATGTATGAACCCTCATCGTGGATTCCCCGCAAAGAACGTTTCAGCGGCGAACCCTACTACATCCGCGGCTGGCGCGACCGTCGCGCGCTGCCCGCGATGTTTGGCGATCCCAACTCCAATGTCGGCCAGGCTGCGTATTCACTTTATCTCTACGCCAAATACAGCGGTGACTGGACGCTGGTCGAAAAACTCTGGCCGCGCGTAATGGACACCCTGCGCATCTTCGAAGTCCTCAACGATTGGGCCGTCCCCCAGACCACCTCGCGCGAAGCCGTCAAATACGGCTCCATCGATATGGACACCATCGCCTATGCCGGCGTCGCCGCGATGGGCCGCATGGCTGAGGTGCTGGGCAAAACCGAGGACGCCGAACGCATTGCCTACCTCCAGGCCAAGCTCGCGGCCGCCACCGCGCTCCGTCTCAACTTCGCCCGCTATCTCGACCCGGAAAAAAAATTCCCCCGACTCTACGGAGCCGGCTTTGCCGAAGACGGGCCCTCCATCGAGACCGCCAAGGCCGGTTGGGGTGTGGGCCTGGATCACATCGCCATGTGCCTCACCTGGACCGGCGAGTTGCCCGAAATGTATTCCTTCCTTTTCAACGTTCTCGGTGCCGACTTCATGAGGGAATTCCAGTCCGACTTCATGGAAAAATATTTCCCGGACTGGCGCACCATGCCCACCAACACCGGGCGCAGTGCGGCCCATATCGCTGCCCGCAGTTACCTGCCCGACTGGCCCGCCGACAAAATAAAAGAGGACATCAACATCTGGCTGAAACACATCAAAAAAGGCCAACCTCCCTATACCACCGCCGGCATGATCGGTGCCTGGAGCGGCCACGACACCGGCGTCTCGCTCATCAACTGGGAGCCTGCCCGGTTCGTCTCCAGCACGTGGGAGCAGGCTCGCCGCCTCCTCACCGTCGAACTGACCGCGGACAAACCCTTCACCCTTGAATTCGCCGCGCCGGGTCGCGTCGCTGCCGTCGTTCTTGATGGGAAGCCGTTGCCCGCAAACGCGCTCACGCAGTCGCCCGCGCTCAACGCCGCCAATCCCGCCGCCCTTCACTACCGCCTGCAACTCCCGCGCGGCGGCAAGCTCTTGGTTACCTTTCACCCATAACCCGCCACACCCGTCCCCACTCGCCTCTCATGATGCCCCTCCGTTTCATCCGATTATGCCTCCGGCCTGACGCATTGACTGCCAGCGTGGCGCTCTGCCTTTGCGTTGCCCTGATGCCTGTCCACATCAGGGCTGCGGGTAATGCCCCCCCCCCCCTTCAGGCTGAATCCGAACTCCCGCTCAGTTGGGTGGCCTGGAATACGAACGAAATCAAATCCATCGTCACCATTCCCGCCGACCCAAAACGTTCCACTCGCGGTCTCTTCGACGGCAAACCAGAGACCTCGACACGCTTCAACAAACTCGAAGACGGCGGCGTCACCATCCGCTTCAAACAACCCCGCGACATTCAGCGCCTCGCTTTCGTGCAAAACAGCCGCGCCAATTGGGCGGCACCCCGTCAGCTTACCATTATTCTCAACGGCGACGCGACCGCGCCCCTCAACGTTGAACTCAAAAACGTTCGTGAAAAAATCCAGGCCGTTTCCCTCAACCGCAACGTCCATTCGCTCGAAATCCATGTCGCCTCCATCTGGCGCGGTTCCGGCAAGAACGCGGACGGGGGTGGTTTTTGCGACATCAGCGAAGCCATCATCACTCCCGCCGAATGGTCACTGCTCGAAACTCCGCTGCAATCCCACCAGACCACCCTTCGCGTCAGCATCACCGCCCCCGTTCGCACGCAGGGAAAACTGACGGCCATGATCGACAGACGTATCATCTACGATTACCCAGCGCTCGACCTTCAGGCAGGCACACACGACTACACTCTTGATCTCGCCAAACTCACCGAATCCCAACCCTACGACCTGCCTCCCCGTCCCCAGAATCTGGGCACACTTGCGGTGATAAGCACCGACCCCGATGTCGCGCTCGAAATCAAAAGTGTCACTCCGCTTCAGGCCGCGCTCCCCGAATCCAAATGGGCACCGCTGCCGCCCATCCATTTCCCCACCCGCCAAATCGATGGCGAAACGTATCGCGAAGGCATCAGTTACAACACCGCCGGACGCTTCGCAAACACCGCCTACAACGGACTCCTTACCGAACTCGTCGCCGCAACGTGGTTCCGCGCCTACACTGGCAATGAACGCCAGCGCACCCGCCGTCAGGATTTTGATTTCTATGCCGACGGCCAGACCGCCGACGCCACCGGACGCGCCGGCGGCGAATGGAAAGCCCGCGCCCGCGAGACCTACGAGGATTCCAAAAAAATCGAGGTCAACTGGACCACCATGAAAATGGACATGGGCGTTGAGAAAGACACCCTCCACTACACCTACGGCATCCTTGTTCCCGGGTTTCTCGTTGATTCACCCCGTCCCCTCAACCTCAGCTCACGCGGCGGCGGCAATCTTCCCGTCCGCAGCGGCGCGCCCGACGAGGACGAGGACCGTTTCCAAACTCTCTCCTCCGCGTCTGGCTCCGGCAAGATCTCCCGAATCGGTCCCTCCGCCATCCTCACCAGTCGGGGGCTTCTCAACAAGCCGCAAGACATCCGCAACCTGCAAGAACCCTGGTTCGTGGGCATCTGGGGCATCGGCGGACAAAAACCTTCCCCGACCTTCTTTGGCGACAAGGCCGTGGCCGTGCTCTTCACCTCCGACGCCCGCGGCCCTGTTCAATGGACAGCCTCCGGCCTTCGCCTGCCGCCCGGACGCTGGGGTGTCAGCACCGCCTTCCACGGCCTGCTCAACGACAACTGGGACGCCGCGCTCCTCGCAGACCGCGCCCGCCTCCTCGCCCGTTTCCTCCGCACTTATCCGGTGGATTGCCGCGAGTATTACAAAGTCGAGGACGACACCGTTCGCATTTTTAACGAATTCACTTACGAACGCTGGGGCCGGCCCGACTGGCAGGCGCCCGACTACGCCCCCATCCCGCCGATTTACAGTTGGGGCCGGGATTCACGTGGCTGGTCAGGCATCCCAAACGGTGTTTCAGGAAAAAATGCTGTCCGCGAAGTCAAGACCCAGATCGGCCCTTGGCGCTGGCAAAACGGCAACACGCTCACCTACGAACTGCCCCGCTTCGCCGCGCCTCACGCCGCGTTCCCGCGCCGTACCGAATTTTCCGGTACAATCGAGGCGGTTGAAGCCGGGATCCATGCCGTTGCGACCGCAGAACCGCACACCTATTACAACAACCATCCGTGGAAAGCCCCCTACTTCAAGCGTTGGTCCCACGGACTCCTCGGCGGCGGATTTTTGTCCGAACAAGCCCGGAACGAGTTGCTGGGAATCGCCCGCCCGCTCGTCGTGCGCATGTATGAACCTTCGTCGTGGATTCCCCGCAGAGAACGTTTCACCGGCGAACCCTACTATGTCCGCGGCTGGCGGGACCGCACCGCGTTGCCCGCGATGTTCGGCGACCCCAACTCCAACGTCGGCCAGGCCGCGTATTCAACCTACCTCTACGCCAAATACAGCGGCGATTGGGCGCTGATCGAAAAACTCTGGCCGCGTATCATGGACACCCTGCGGATTTTCGAGGTTCTCAACGACTGGGCAATCCCGCAAACCACCTCGCGCGAGGCCACCAAATACGGCTCCATTGACATGGACACCATCGCATACGCCGGCGTCGCCGCGATGGAACGCATGGCCGAGGTTTTGGGCAAGACCGACGATTTTGAGCGCATCGCCTACCTCCGCGCAAAACTCGCGGCATCCACCGCGCTCCGCTTCAACTTCGCCCGCTATCTCGACCCGGAGAAAAAATCCCCCAGACTCTACGGAGCCGGTTTTGCCGAGGACGGCCCCTGCATCGAGGTCGCCAAGTCCAATTCAGCCAGTGGCCTTGATCACATCGCCATGTGCCTTTCATGGACCGGCGAAATGCCCGAAATGTTCGGCTTCTATTTCAACGCCCTCGGCGCTGATTTTATGAGAGATTTCCAGGCCGTCTTCATGGACACATATTTTTCCGACTGGCGCGAGATGCCCACTAACCCCTCGCGCACGGCAACCCACATCGCGGCCCGCAGCTATCTCCCCGACTGGCCCGCCGCGAAAATCCAGGAGGACATCACCATCTGGCTAAAACACATCAAACGCACCGCGCCAAAATACGACGCGGGCGGCATGATCGGTGCCTGGAGCGGACACGACACCGGCGTCTCGCTCATCAACTGGGAACCCGCCCGATTCGTATCCAGTGATTGGATTCAAAATGAAAGGCGTCTTGTGGTTGATCTGGTCAACGACAAGCCCTTCGTCCTCGAATTTGCCGCGCCCCGCCGTGTTGACTCTGTTCTCCTGGACGACACGCCGCTGCCCGCCTCTGCCCTCGATAAAACGCCTGCGCTCAATGCCGCCAATCCCGCCGCCCTGCATTATCGCCTCCAACTTCCACGCGGCGGGCAAATCACGATCACCTTCCACCCGTAACATCCCCCCCGCCATGAACACCAACCCGATGCCACTACCCCTTCTTACTGACAGGAGACGGAGCTTCGCTCCGTCTCCTGTCAGACCTTCACGTGAAGGTCTCGGCCTTGCCCCGGCCCATGCCGCCTTCACGCTCATCGAACTCCTGACCGTCATCGTTATCATCGGCATCCTCGCTGCCATCATCCTTCCCGTGACCGCAAAGGTTCGCGAGAAAGCCCGCTCCGCAAAATGCCTCTCCGCCATGCGCCAATGGGGCGTGGCACTGCAAATGTATTTGCAGGACAGCAAAAGCATTCTCCCGGAATCCCACTATGGCGGTGCAAACCTCCACTCCACCCTTTCTCCTTATCTGGCCATGCCCAAAAATCCGACGCCTGCGCAAATTGCAGCTCGCGGTATAGGTTGCACGACGGACAAGTGGAAGCACGGTTTTAACGATCCTCTCAGCATGAACCCTCTTTCCAATGTGACGGAGCCAACCCGGCAGGTTTACGGCATCGATATATTCCAAATACGGGACCTTCGCTGGCTTACGACCGGCCTCTTTAGCGGCAAAAGCGATGCAAAGGCCCTCGGCGACGCCGTTCCGAAAGCGCATTCGGGGCGGGTCAGTGTGCTGTATGTTGCCGGCAACGTGGCTTCAAAAAAATGTAGCGAAATCATGTGGGGCGATGTCACCCGCGGTGCCGTTAACATGCGTAAGGTAACGCGTGACCCGTATTGGACTCCTGCCGACGATACGACGCCGATAGGCAGTCCCGAATTCGATCGCTGACATCCATCAAGCAAGCCGCCACGTCATCTTCCTGCCCTCCCCCCATTCCGCTCTGTTTTTGAAAAAATCTCACCGATGAACACACCAACCTCCTTCGATCTAGCCCGCAAGCTGGGCATCAAAACGTATTCGTTTCGCACGATCAAAGAGATCCCCGACCTGATCGCCGCCGTAAAAAAATGCGGTGTGGATGGCGTCGATCTCTCGGCCTGCCACGTCAATTACGACGACGTTGCGGAGCAGGAAAAACTGATCGGTCTTTGCCGCGAGTCGGGGATTCGCATCTCCGGAATCGGAGTCACCAATTTGAAAAACGACGAAGCCTTCAACCGCCGATTCTTCGCCTTTGCGCAACGCTCGCAGTGCGGCCTGGTGAGTTGTTCATTTGAACCCCAGGACCATGAAACCGTCATAAAAATGGTGGAACGATTCTGCGGCGAATACGGCGTGCACGCCGCCATCCACAATCACGGCGGCAGGCATTGGCTCGGCAATCCGACCGCCCTGCGCTATGTATTTGAGAAGTGTAGCAAACAGGTCGGCCTCTGTCTCGACACCGCCTGGTGCCTGCAAGCGGCGGGAAATCCGATGGAGTGGCTGGATATGTTCGGAGAGAGATTGTATGGCGTCCATTTCAAGGACCTCGCTTTCACCCGCGAAGGCAAATGCCAGGACGTCGTGGTGGGGCAAGGCGCACTGGATTTGCCGGCCTTCATCGAAAAATTCCGCAAGCTGCCATTCGACGGGTCAGTCGTGGTTGAGTTCGAGGGAGAAGACCCGGTGGAACAAAGCGCCCGTTGCGTGACGGCCATTCGCGCGGTTCTTGCCGGGCAACCAGTCCCGTCCTGCGCGAAAGCGTAACCCGCTCCGCTCTTTCAAAATCATCCCCAACTCACCCATGAATCGTCGTTCCTTCCTCCGCTTCAGCTTCGCTGCCACACTCGCCGGATCGCTCGCCGGATCGCTCACCGCGATTGCCGAAAAAACGGGACGCCGACCACGCATCCTTTTGCGCAATGCCTGGCAGAGCATGAATATCGGCGACATCGCGCATTATCTCGGACTGCTCGAACTGCTGGAAAAATTCAGGATCGATGCCGAGGTCCGCCTTTGGCCGAGCAACCTCGGGGATGGCGCCGACGCCCTGCTCGCCCGGCGTTTCCCCAACGTCATCGTGGTTTCAAACAAGAAGGACATCGCCACCGCGTTTCAGGAGTGCGATTTTTTCCTGCACGGCTCCTCCGCCGGCTTTGGGGCGTCTGAACATGCGGCGCGCTGGCATCGGGAAACCGGCAAACCTTTTGGCGTCATCGGCGTGACGCTGGTCGGGCGCGTTGACCAGAAGAAGATAGATACGGCGAGCAAGGCGGACTTCATTTTTTTCCGCGAAAGCATCTCGCTGAAGAAGGCGCGGAATCGCGGGTGCACCGCGCCGATCATGGAGTGGGGCCCGGACACAGCTTTTGGCGTCGTCACGCTGCGCAACGACAAAGCCGCCACCGCGTTTATGAGCGAGCACGGGCTGGAGGAGGGGAAGTTCATGTGCTGCATTCCGCGCTGGCGCATAACGCCGCACTGGCTCATCGGCGCCCACAAGGTCAACGAGGCCAAGCAGAAGCGGAACGAGGAAATGAAGGAGCACGATCACGCGCAGTTGCGGGCGGCGATCATCGCCATCACCCGCGAGACGGATTTGAAGGTGCTTGTCTGCCACGAGGACAAAACGCAGATCCAGCTCGGCAAGGAGATGGTTTTCGATCCCTTGCCCGACGACGTGAAGAAGAAAGTCGTCTGGCGCGATCATTTCTGGCTTACCGACGAGGCGCTCAGCACCTACGTGCGCAGCGCAGGGCTGTTCGGCAACGAAATGCACAGCCCCATTATGTGCATCGCCAGCGGCATCCCTGCCGTTGTCTGCCGCTTCGAGGAGCAGACGCAGAAGGGTTTTATGTGGCGCGACATCGGCCTCGACGAGTGGCTTTTCGATCTCGACAAGCCTGACGAGGTCACGCGGATCGTGCCGACCGTGCTCGCGATTGCCAAAGACCCCGCCGCAGCGAAAGCCAAGGCCGCCAAGGCGCGCGAAGTCGTGCTGGAGAAACAGCGCGAGGAGATGGCCGCCCTCACGAAGTCCCT
This sequence comes from Opitutaceae bacterium TAV5, assembly GCA_000242935.3. Taxonomy (NCBI): domain Bacteria; kingdom Pseudomonadati; phylum Verrucomicrobiota; class Opitutia; order Opitutales; family Opitutaceae; species Opitutaceae bacterium TAV5. The sequence goes on along the minus strand of CP007053.1, from coordinate 4,535,661 downwards.
CGCCCGCGTATAAACCCACATCCATTCACCCGCCCATAAACCTCCGGTCGAATACGAGGGTGACGATGCCGTAAACGCAACCGCCCGCTGCGTGGAGTCGATCCGATCGACGTGGGCGGGGTGACTCTGGCGAGGATTCGGGAAAAACCTGATCCGGACAGCCGGTGAGCAGGTGAGCGTGGGCGGACATGCACCCGAACAAGAGCTTGTCTGCCTCCCCCGCCTGTATCCTGCTCTTCCCTCATGCGCATTATCCGCCACCTTTCTTCCGATGGCCCGGCATGGGCCGCGCTCCGGCCCGACGGTTCGGCCCTCGCTATCGACGGTGATCTTTTTTCCGACAATCCCGGCCACGGCGCCGTCGATCCCGCGCGGCTCGTCACGGGCCGCGTCGTCACGCCCGGCAAGCTCCTCGCCCCCGTCCGGCCGCCCAACATCCTCGCCATCGGCCTCAACTACCGCAAACACGCCGAGGAGGGCGGCAAGGGCGTGCCCGAGCGCCCCATGCTCTTCCTGAAAGCCACCTCCTCCCTGCAAAATCCCGGCGACCCCGTCGAAATCCCCGTCGCCTGCGCCAGTCACGAAGTCGATTTCGAGGCCGAACTGGCCGTCGTCATCGGCCGCCGTTGCAAGAACGTCAGCCGCGAGGACGCCCTGTCGTATGTTCTCGGATACACCTGCGCCAACGATGTCTCCGCCCGCGACTGGCAGCAGCGCCTCGGCGGCGGCCAGTTCTGCCAAGGCAAGAGTTTTGATACGTTCTGCCCGCTCGGCCCGGTGCTCGTCACGCGCGACGAGATTCCCGACCCCGGCGCGCTGAAACTGCGCGCGCTGCTCAACGGCGAGATCATGCAGGACTGGACCACGTCCGACATGGTTTTTGATGTGGCCACGCTCGTCTCCTTCCTGAGCGGCAGCAAGACGCTGCTGCCCGGCACGGTGATCCTGACCGGCACGCCGCACGGCGTCGGTTTCGCCCGCAAGCCGCCCGTCTTCATGAAGCCCGGCGACACCATCAGCATCGAAATCGAAAAAATCGGCACCCTCACCAACCCGGTGATCGCCGAGCCGGTGTGACGCGGTGTGTCATCGCAAGCGCAACTTGAGATCGGTGGCGATCACAAGACGGCCGCTCCAGGTCTCGACCGGCTCGTTCCGGAAAAGGCGCAGCACGTGGCCCTCCAGCGCAGTCATCCCCGGTTCCTTGAGCCGGAGGAGCAGGATTCCTGCATGCGTTCCCGGGGTGAAGCGTCGCGCATCCGAAAAATCCAGATCTTGCGTCACCAGAAACCGGCCTTCGCCCTGCGCGCCCTGCCAGACCGCATCGTCGGGGCAACCGCAGAGATTCTCGTCCGCAACCGTGTCCGTATCGTGACCAAGCTGCCGAAGGGCAACCGCCAAGGATACGGGAAGATTTTCGTCGAGTTTGATTTTCACGCAACGGCGGGCAGTTGCGGGAGAGGGATATCTTCTTCGGCCGATGCTGCAGCGAAGGCAATGACCGCCCGCATTGCTTCGTCGCTCAGGCCCGGAAAATTTTTCAGGATATCTTCCACCCGATGACCCTCCGCCAGGCTCGCCAGGACCGTTCTTACAGGCACGCGAGTTCCCTTGATGACGAGTTGTCCTCCGCACACGCCGGGATTGCGTTCAAACCAAGCTGCATAGTTCATACGCGCATACTGTCCCGTCCTTTTGCCACTTGGCAACAGCAGTATGCCACCTTCCACCGGAGACCGCTACGTTCTTGCGAACCGGCCAATAATTTCCGAACCTCGGCTCCCTCACTCTCAAGGGGCCGTCGCGCCGTTTCCCGGATGTATCTCAATCTCATACAAGTTGCCGAATCGTTCGGAGTTTCCGAAAAAACCGTCGAAGACTGGATTGAACACGAGGGGCTCCCCAACACCCCGGATCGCGGCCGTCTCCTTTTCGACCGCACGCAAGTCGCCAACTGGGCCGCTGGTCGCGGTCTCGCCGCCCGCACCGGCTTTCTCGCCCCTTCCACCCCCGCGGTTTCTGCCAGCCTGCGCCTGGAACCCCTGCTGCGCGCCGGCGGCATCTGGCGCGACGTTTCCGCCGATGGCCTGACCGGCGTGCTCGACCAGGTCGTCGCCACCCTGCCCGGCGCCACCGATCCGATCCGCCGGCTGATCGTGCAACGGCTCCACACCCGGGGCGGCATCACCTTCGCTCCCATCGGCGACGGGCTGGCCATGCCCCACCCGAGCGCCCGCGTCGCCCTCGGGCGCGACTCCGGCACCCTCGCCCTGTTGTTGCTTCGCGAGCCGCTCGCGCTCTCCGAAGAGGCCCCTGACGGCGTCCCGATCACCCGGCTGTTTTTCTTCATCGCCCCGTCGCCGCGCGCGCACCTCGATTTTCTCGGCAAACTCTGCCGCCTGCTCGGGCGCGGCCCGCTGCGCGCCGCCGTGCTGCGCGGCGCAGAGGATGCCGAGATCCACGCCACCCTGGCCGAAGCGGAAAAGGAGGCCGGAGCTTGAACACCGCAATGGCCCTCACCGTGGCACGGGCTTCCAGCCCGTGTTCCGAAGTGGCGCGGGCGTCTCGCCCGCTTTCGTGGTGGCGCGGGCGTCCCGTCCGCAATCCGGAGGGCAGAGGACAGAGGCCGGAGGCCAGACAACCGGCAGCCGGAACCGGCCTTCTGTCCTCTGGTCTCTGGCCTCTGTTCTGCGGGCGTCCCGCCCGCTTCCCCGCACGGGCAGGCAACCCGTCCTGCTGCACAGACACGGGCCGGAGGCCCGTGCCACTCCGGAGCGGGCGGGACGCCCGCGCCACATTCCCCGCAAGCCGCCCATGATCACCGGCCTCCTCCTTTCCCTCGCCTTCCTCTCCCTCGTCGCCGCCATCGCCACGGCGTGGCGGCTGCCGCGCGGCGACTGGCTCACCCTTAACCTCGTCGCCTGCGCCGCCGGTCTCGGCGCGGCGCTTTCGATCCTCTTCGGCCCGGCGGGAGCAGGCACCGGCACGGATGCGGCGACCATGGTATGGCAATGGCGAAGCGCATTTCCCCTCGCCGGCGAGATCATCTCGCTCCGCCTCGACGGCGTAAGCGCGTTGTTCCTCGCCCTGCTCGCCGTGGTCGCCGGCGCCGGTGCCGTCTACTCGCACGAATACTGGAGCGACGAAGACCACCCCGACTCCGCCCGGCGCAGCCGGGTCTGGTGGAGCGTCATGGTGCTCTGCATCGGTTTCGTCCTGCTCAACGCCAACGGACTCCATTTCCTCATCGGCTGGGAACTCTTCGCCGTGGCCAGCTACTTCCTCATCACGCTGGAACGGCAGCGTGACGACGTGCGCGCGGCCGGCTGGCTCTACCTTGCGGCCTCCCACGCCGGCACGCTTTGCCTGTTCGCCTTCTTCGCCCTGCTGGCGGCGCGCACCGGCTCCTGGGAACTCGGCCCGATGCGCGACCACGCCGCCACCGGCGACGCCGGCCTCGCCCCGCTTTTCTGGCTCGCTCTCGCAGGCTTCGGCCTGAAGGCCGGGCTTTTCCCGCTCCATATCTGGCTGCCGTCGGCGCACGCGAACGCGCCGAGCCACGTGTCCGCGCTGATGTCGGGCGTGACGATCAAGATCGGCGTCTACGGACTGGTGCGTTTCAGCGGCTGGCTGCCCGTCCCCGAGGCCGCCGGCTGGGTGCTGCTCGGCGTGGGCGCGGTCAGCGCGCTGCTCGGCATCGCCTTCGCCTTTGCCCAGAACGACCTCAAGCGGCTGCTCGCCTACTGCTCGGTGGAAAACGTCGGCATCATCACCATCGGCCTCGGCGGCGGCCTGCTCGGCGCAGCCCACAATGACGCCGCCTGGGGACGCCTCCTGCTGGCCGGCGCGCTGCTGCATGTGTGGAATCACGGCCTGTTCAAGGCGCTGCTGTTTTTCGGCGCGGGCAGTGTGCTCCACGCCACCGGCACCCGCGAGATGAGCCGGCTCGGCGGTTTGTGGAAACGGATGCCGTGGACGGCGGCGGCGTTCGCGCTGGGCGCGGCGGCCGTGTCGGCCCTGCCCCCGCTCAACGGCTTCGTCAGTGAATGGCTGCTCTATCTCGGACTGTTCGACGTGGCCACCGGCGGCAGCGTGGCCATGTGGGCGGCGATGCCGGCGGTGCTCATGATGGCGGTCGCAGGCGCGCTCGCCCTGGCCACCTTCGTGAAGGCCGGAGCGACGGTCTTTCTCGGCGCGCCGCGTTCCGACGCGGTGGCGCATGCCCACGAATGCGGTCCCCTCATGCGCGGCTCGATGGCCGCGCTCGGCGGATTGTGCGTGCTGCTCGGGCTGATACCGGTGCTCGTCTGGCCGGCGGTCTCGCGCGCCGTCGGCGCGTGGCATCCGGCATGGGCGACGGAGGCCGCGGGCGCGCACCCGGCGCCGCTGGCGACACTCGGCCTCGTGCATGTCGCCCTGGCCATTCTTTTCGCCGGCGCGGGCGTGTGGCTGTGGCGTCGCGTCCGCGCCGGCCGCGGCGCGCCCGGCGAGGCGGATGCCGCGACGCTGCGGCGCGGCCCGACCTGGGATTGCGGATACGCCGCGCCGACGGCGCGGATGCAGTACACGGGCGGATCGTTTTCCGGCATCGTCGCGGAGTGGTTCGCGTGGATTTTCCGTCCGGAGCGCAGCCTGCGGCGTCCGCACGGCGTATTGCCGGCGCAGGGCGGGGCGAGCCTGACGGAGCGCGTGCCGGAAACGGTGCTGGAGCGCGTCATCGGCCCGGCGGCCCGCGGCGTCATGCGCATCAACGCTGCCGTGCGCCACCTGCAACACGGCCGGTTGCAGTTCTACATCGCATACCTGTTATGCGGCCTCGCGGTGCTGGGCATCATCACCTGGCTCGGCGGAAACGCGGGAGGAAGCGGACAATGACAACCGTTCTCTCCACCCTCCTCGACCTCGTGCTCCGGCTGGCGTTGTGGCTGCTGGTCGCCCCGCTGCTGCCCGGTATCGTCAACCGCGTGAAGGCGTGGGTCGCCGGGCGTCGCGGCCCGCCGCTGCTGCAACTCTACTACGACCTCGCCCGGCTCTGGCGAAAGGGCGTCGTGCTCAGCGACCTCGCCTCGCCCGGCTTCATCGCGGGGCCGGCCATCGCCTGGGTCGCCCTGCTCGGGGCGGCGCTGCTGATGCCGCTGGGCCCGGTGGGCGGCGCGCTCGATTTTCGGGGAGACGTGCTGCTGTTCGTTTACCTGCTCGCGGTCGCGCGGTTTTGCACGGCCTGGGCCGCGCTGGAAACCGGCTCGGCCTTCGAAGGCATGGGCGCGGCGCGCGAGGTGAGCTTTGCGGTGATTGCCGAGGCGGCGCTCATCACCGCCATCCTCGCGCTCGCGGTGCAGAGCGGCAGCGTGGCGCTCGATGCCATGCTCGACCATCCGCCGGGCGGCGGCGCGCTGATGCTCGCCGCGGGCCTGTTCACCGTGCTCCTCGCCGAAAACTGCCGCGTGCCGTTCGACGATCCCAACACGCATCTCGAACTCACCATGATTCACGAGGCGATGATCCTCGATCACAGCGGCCCGCCGCTCGCCATCATCCTGCACGGCGCGGCCATGAAACTGCTCCTCTTCGCGGTGCTGCTGCCGCAGACGGTGCTGCCGATGGGCGAATGGCCGCCGCTGGCGGCCGCCGGCATCCTCGCCGGATCGGTGCTCGTCGTGACGATCGGCGTGGGTCTGGTGGAATCGCTGCTGGCGCGGCTCGCGTTCCGGCAGGTGCCGCTGCTCCTGACCACGGCATTCCTGCTCTGCCTCTTCGCGCTGCTGCTCGCCCTCCGGAGCGGCGGCATTCCTGCCGCTGCCGACGACGCGCTGCGTCGCCCCGTGGCGACAACGGCAGGCGTCCCGCCCGGTCATTCCGACAACCCCATGGAAGGAGGCGCCCGGTGAGCGGCATGAGTTCGACCGCCAATCTCCTCATCGGCCTCGCCATGGGTCTCAACCTCGTGGCGCTGGCGAGCAGCCGGCTGCCCGGCGTGATCCGCGCCGTGGCCGTGCAGGGCATGGCGCTCGGCGTGCTGCCGCTGCTGCTGGAGGCGAAATTCGACTGGCGCGTGGGCCTCGTCGCGCTGACGACCGTCATCGTCAAGGGGTTTGTCATCTCGCATCTGCTGCGGCGGGCCATGCGCGCCGCCAGCATCGAGCGCGAGATCGAGCCGCTCATCGGCCAGGTGCCGTCGCTGCTCCTCGGCACGGCGGGCACCATCGCGGCCGTGGCGTTTGCGCGGACGCTTCCCCTGCTGCCGGAACATGCGGACACGCTCCTCGTGCCCGGCGCGCTGGCTTCCGTGCTGACCGGGTTTGTGCTTCTCATCGGCCGCACCAAGGCGATCTCGCAGGTATGCGGTTATCTGATACTGGAAAACGGCATCTACCTGTTCGGCCTGCTGCTCCTCCACTCCACGCCCCTGCTCGTGGAATCGGGCATCCTGCTCGATCTCACCGTCGGCGTGTTCGTCATCGGCATCATCGTGGACCGCATCCAGCGCACCTTCGACTCGCTCGACACGGGCAAGCTCACTGCGCTGAAGGAATAAAAAATGAACCACGGAGACACAAAGGTACGAAGAAAAACCACGGAGGGGATTTTTTGTATTTCCCGAAAATCCTTTCCCGACCGTCGTTTCGTCCGACCCATCAACGTATCTTCCGGACCCCGCCTCCTTCGTGGTCCCTCCGTGTCTCCGTGCCTCTGTGGTTAATTCATCCATGCTCGCCCACCTGCTCATTCTGATCCCTTTCGCCGGAGCCGCATTCGCGGCGGCGTGGCCGGGAAAAAATTCGCAGGCGCGCACGTGGCTGCTGCCGGCGACCGCGCTGGCGCACGCGGTGCTGGCGCTCTGGCTGCTGGTCAATCCCCCGGACGTGTCGCCGCGCGCATGGCTCGGTTTCGATGCGGTGGCGCGGGCGACGCTGCCGGCGGTGTCGCTGCTGTTTCTCGCCTGCGCGGCCTACGGCGTCGCCTACCTGCGGGCGCGGGCGGAGCGGCCCAACCGCGTCTTCGTGACGTTGCTGCTGTCGTTGCTCGGGCTGTTGAGCGCGGGGTTGCAGGCGCGACATCTCGGATTGTTGTGGATCGCCACGGAAGCGCTCACGCTCGCCACCGTGCCGCTGCTGCACTTCGCGGACACACCGCGGGCGTTCGAGGCGACCTGGAAGTACCTGCTCGTCGGCGGCACGGGCATCGCGCTGTCGCTGCTCGGTTCGTTCGCCCTCGGCTACGCGTCGCTGCACGGCGGCGGCGCGGGCGACCTGACGTTTGCCGCGCTCGCGGCCCAAGGCGCGAACCTCTCGCATCCGTGGGTGCTGATCGCATGGGTGCTGCTGCTCGTCGGCTACGGCACAAAAATGGGGCTGGCCCCGATGCACACATGGAAGCCCGACGCCTACGGCGAGGCCCCCGGCATCGTCGGCGCGGTCCTCGCCGGTGGCGTGACGACGGTGGCTTTCATCGCAATCCTGCGCGTGCGCGCCGTCGTGGACGCCGCCGGCGCGGGCGAAGTGGCCGGACACACGCTGCTGGCCATCGGACTGTTCTCGATGCTGGTCGCCGCGCTCTTCCTGCTCGGCACACGGGATTTCAAGCGGATGCTCGCGTATTCGAGTGTCGAACACATGGGCATCCTCGTCATCGCCGCCTCGCTCGGCGCGGCCGGCGTATGGGCGGCGCTGTTTCACGTATGGGCCAACGGCCTGACCAAGGGCGCGCTGTTCCTGAGCGCGGGCAACCTCCGGCGCGCGGCGGGCGCGAGCACGCTGGACGCCGCGCGCGCCATGTCGGCAGTGACGCCGCTCTCGGCGGCGGTCTTCGTCGCGGGGATGTTCGCCGTGACGGCGTGCCCGCCCTTCGGCCCGTTTTTCAGCGAACTGCGCGTGGTGCTGGCGGCCTTCGCAGGCGGACACGGCCTGACCGGCGGCCTGCTGCTCGGCTGCCTGCTGTTCGCGTTTTTCGGAATGTCGCGCGTGGTGTTCGCCGTCGTCTATGGAAAGACGGAGACAGACGGCGACAAAAAGCCGCCGGCGCCGCTGGTTCGCGAAACCGCCGGCGTGGTGGCCCCGCCGCTCGCGCTGCTCGCCCTCTCGCTCTGGCTTGGCCTGGCCACGCCCGCCGTGCTGCGCGATGCGTGGACGGGGGCGGTGGCGGAGCTGGTCCCGCCCCAAACATCCGCCAGCGCGCCTCCCCCCCCCGGCCACATCAGTCCCATTGGTCACATCACTCCCATTGCTCCCCTCAGTCCCTGAACCCGCGCCATGAGCCGCTCCACCTCCTTTGCCCTGCTCGCCAACGCCACGAGTCTCCCGCTGGCGGAAGTCCCCGAATGGCCGGTCGCGGAGTTTGTGCAACGCACCTCCGGCGAACTCGCCCGCGGCGCGCGGCTGTGCGCCTGGTTCGGCGTGCCGGAGGACGAGCGGACGCGGATCGTATCCGTCATCGCTTTCGATGCCGACAACACACTGGCCGTCGCCCGCAGCACGCCGCTCGCTCCCGGCGAGAGTTATCCGGCGCTGACGCCACGCCATCCACAGGCGCACCTTTTCGAGCGCGAGCTTTACGAGCAGCACGGCCTCGTACCCGCGGCGCACCCCTGGCTGAAACCCGTGCGCCTGGCCGCGGCAACGGACGCCGGCGTTCGCGACGGCGCGCCGCGCAACGGCGAATTTTTCCGTGTGGACGGCGGCGAGATTCACGAAGTGGCGGTCGGCCCGGTGCATGCCGGCGTGATCGAGCCCGGGCATTTCCGTTTCCAGTGCGCGGGCGAGGAAGTGCTGCACCTGGAAATCGCGCTCGGCTACCAGCACCGCGGCGTCGAGGAAGCCCTCGCCGGCGGTCCGCACCGTGCGACGATGGCACAGCTCGAAACCGTGTCCGGTGACACAACCATCGCCCACGCCACCGCCCACGCCAGCGTGCTCGAAGCCCTCGCCGGCGACGGAGGGGCCGAAGCGCCGCTGCGTGCCCAGTGGCTGCGGCTGATCGCGCTGGAACTGGAACGCCTCGCCAACCACACCGGCGATATCGGCGCGCTCGCGGGCGACGTGGCATTTTTGCCGACCGCTTCGGCCTGCGGAAAAATCCGCGGCGATTTTCTCAACCTCACCGCGCTGCTCTGCGGCAACCGCTTCGGGCGCGGACTCGTGCGGCCCGGCGGCTGCCGTCACGACCTCGAACCGGCGCGCGCCACGCAACTCGCGGAGCGGCTCCGCGCCGCGCTGGCCGACGTGGAACAGGCTGCCGCCTGGCTCTGGGACGCCGCCTCGGCGCGCGCGCGTTTCGAGGGCGTGGGCACCGTGACGGGACCACAGGCCGCGGAATCCGGTCTCGTCGGTCTCGCCGCCCGCGCCTGCGGGATCGTGCGCGACGTGCGTTACGATCATCCGGCGGGCTGGCACCGGCTCGCCCAGGCGCCGGTCGCGGTGTGGCCGGGCGGGGACGTATTCGCGCGCGCCCGCGTGCGCTGGCTCGAAATCCAGCGGTCGGGACAACTGATCCTCGAACAACTCGAATCGCCCGCCGAGGGCGCCATCCGGACCCGCGACGAAACCGGCGCCCCCCTGCCCTCCCCCGCTCCCGACTCGCTGGCCGTGACGCTCGTCGAAGGCTGGCGCGGCGAAGTCTGCCACGTCGCGATTACGGATGCCACCGGCCGCTTCCGCCGTTACAAGATCGTCGACCCGTCCTTCCACAACTGGACCGGCCTCGCCCTCGCGCTGCGCGGCCAGGCGATCTCCGATTTCCCGATCTGCAACAAAAGCTTCAACCTCTCCTACTGCGGCTTCGACCTGTGAAAACCTGACAGAATTTAACCACAGAGACACAAAGACACAGAGAAAGCACCGAGTGCAGTCATGAGATACAAACGCTACTTTCCCCCATTTCCTCTCGTTGGTTTGCCCCCTGTGTCTCCGTGCCTCTGTGGTTAATCTGAAACTGCCAGAAAGATTTTTCTTATGATAACATCACATGACGAAATTCAACGAACCAAGCTGAACGAACTGAGCCACCGGGTGATCGGCCTTTGTATGGAAGTTCATCGTGAACTTGGCCCCGGGTTGCTGGAGTCGGCCTATGAAGAAGCATTGGCCCACGAATTGGCCCTGGCCGGCCTGAATTTTGAACGGCAACGGGAAATGCCTCTCGTTTACAAGGGAGCGAGACTCGACTGTGGATACCGCCTCGATTTCATCGTGGAAAAAGAGCTGATCATTGAACTGAAAGCCGTCCAGTCACTGGAACCGGTTCATCATGCTCAACTCCTCACTTATCTGAAACTTGAACGGCGCTCGCTCGGCCTGCTGATCAATTTCAATGTGCCCACCCTCAAAGACGGAATCAAACGAGTGGTTGCCGGAAGCCTTTTCAAAAACGAAAAACGTATCCGCTCCGATTTTGGACAACTCGCCCTGTTCCTGTGCGCCTCGGCCCTACTCTGGTTCAGATCCAGATTCTAAAACCAAACCGGAGGTCAACCACAGAGATACGAAGGCACAGAAAGCACCAAGCGTATTCATGAAAACCAAACACTTCCTTTCGTCATCTCTTCTCTGTGGTTTGTTCTCTGTGTCTCCGTGTCTCTGTGGTTAATTTCCAATCCATGTTCGTCCTCGACACCATCGCTCATCGCCTGAAACGCGGCTGCGCCACGATGGCTTGGCCGCAAGGGCCGGCCCCGGCCTTGCCCGACCGGCATGGCGGCGCGCTGCGGATCGACCCGGCAAAATGCGACGGCTGCGCGGACTGCCTGCCCGCGTGTCCGACCAACGCCATTACGCGCACCGCCGATGGACGGCTCGCGTCGCTCGACCTCGGCCGCTGCCTGTTCTGCAACGAGTGCCTCGAAGCTTGCCCCGACGGCGCCATCGTGCCGACCGGCGACCACCGCATGGCCGTGCGCCGGCGCGACGACCTCGTCCTCGCTCCCGATCCCGGACGCGAACAACTCCGCCTTGCCGAAGCGCTCGATGCGAAACTCAAAAAACTCTTCGGTCGCTCGCTGAAACTCCGCCAGGTCAGCGCCGGCGGTTGCAACGCCTGCGAGGCCGACGTCAACGTTCTCGGCACCATCGGCTGGGATCTCTCCCGTTTCGGTATCCAGTTTGTCGCTTCGCCACGCCACGCCGACGGCCTGCTCGTCACCGGCCCTGTTTCCAAGGGCATGGAACTCGCGCTGCGCAAAACCTGGGACGCCGTGCCCGATCCGAAGCTCGTCATCGCCACCGGCGCGTGTGCGATTTCGGGCGGACCCTTCGCCGGCAATCCGCAGGTGCTCGGCGGCGCGGATACGACGGTGCCGGTCGATCTCTACATCCCCGGCTGCCCGCCCCACCCGCTGACCATTCTCGACGGCCTGCTTCGCCTGCTCGGACGGCTGGAAAACGAAAAACGACAACCCGTGCCGGTCGCCTGACAAACCGGCAGCCGGAATCCTCTCACGCCCGCCCGGCGGCGATTTCCTCGGGGAGAAATTCCCCGTTGGCTTCGAGGATGCGCCGGGCCTTGGGCGCCAGTTGCTCGGCCGGCACCTCCACGACCTTGCCGTCCCGATACTGGATGACCGGCAAGCCGAAACGCAGATTTTCGAGCACCGCATCGGCGTAGGCCTTGCGCATGGCGCGCATCGAGGCGCGGGTCTCCGCGGAACGCCCATACATCGCGCGTGCCTCGTTCATTTCACCGGAAGAAGCTTGCTCGTTCATAAAGGAGACACTGGCGGCCTGCTCGATGCGGTCAAGTACGATGGCGTCCGCTATGTCCAGTCGGCCATTTTCTTCTTCTGCCACCAGATGAGGATCTTCCTGTGTGTTTTCGTAAAGCCGCCAGTGGTCGAGCAGCGGGCGATAAAGCGTCACCAGATTCCGGATGCCGAGATGAAAACGCCGTTGCTGCACATCATCCGGGATGTCGTGCCCGCCCTTGTGCACACGCTGGCGGACCCGGTTGCGGGTGACGTCGAGGTCGGGAATCCACAAAAAATCGAGCCGGATGCGGTACCCCGCCACGCGTAGCTCGCGCAACAACGGCGCATAGGCGCGACCCGCCAGGGTCGTTTCGAACGAGAACGATGCGCGCCTCGCCGCCAGTTCCCGCAATCGCGCCAGCATCAGACGCCCCGCCTCGAAAGCGACGCTTTCGGGCGCGAAGGGCGAAAGTCCGGCGGCGATCAGGTCGGCGTTCACGAACTCCCGCGTCTGCATTTCTTCGGGCAGGAAACGACGCACGTAGGTGGTTTTCCCCGCGCCGTTGGGTCCGGCGATGATGAAGAGGTCGGGCATGACAACACCGACTCTGGTCATGCCCCGCCTTTATGGCGAGCCTGCTCTCGCTCACACCTGTTTCCGGTTCGCCCGGATGAGCGCGAGCCGCTGGTCCACGGCGCGGCGCGTGGTCAGCGCGTCCCCGGGCGTGTTCAGGCACCAGTCCACGAGCTTTGCCGTCGTCGTGCGCGCCACATAGCAGCGCGTGTCCGACGCACCGTAATAGAGCAGGATCGTCTTCGCCTTGTCGGGCAGTTGCACCCAGCCGTTGGTGAATGTCACGTTGGACACGTCGCCCACGCGTTCGCCCTCGTACGGTGCGAGAAAATGCCCGCCCGGCCGCGCGATGATTTTTGAAGGATCGTCAAGCGAGCTCATGAACGCGTAGAGCACGTAGCGCAGTCCCGCCGCGCAACCGCGCACGCCGTGCGCCATGTGGAGCCAGCCTTGCGGTGTCTTGATCGGCGCGGGGCCCTGGCCGTTTTTCGACTCCTTGATCGTGTGATAGGCCCGCTCGTCGATGATCTTTTCCGGACCAGTTTTTCCGGTCGTGATGTCCTTGCAGAGCGTCCAGCCGATGCCGCCGCCGCTGCCCACGTCGATAAACCCGTCCATTGGCCGCGTGTAGAACGCGTAGTGGCCGTCCACATACTCGGGATGCAGCACGACGTTGCGTTGCTGCGAGGCGGGTGTGCGCAGGTTCGGCAATCGCTCCCATTTCTTGAAATCGCGCGTGCGCACGATGCCGGCCTGCGCCACCGCCGAAGACAGGTCGGACGGCGCGGCCTTCGGGTCGCGCGACTCGGCGCAGAACACGCCGTAAATCCAGCCGTCCTCGTGCGGCGTGATGCGCATGTCGTACACGTTGGTTTCCGGAGCGATTTCCGGCAGATCGACCGGCTCCGGCCAGAAACGGAAACCGTCGATGCCGTTTTTCGACTCGGCGATGGCAAAGAAACTCTTGCGGTCGTAACCCTCGGTGCGAACGACGAGGCATACCTTGCCTTTCCACAAAAACGCGCCGGGGTTGAGCGTCGCATTGATGCCGAGCCGTTCCATGAAAAACGGATTGGTTTTCGGGCTGAAATCGTAACGCCATTCGAGCGGCGTATGGCGGTCCGTCACCACCGGATAACGGAAGCGCTCGAACACGCCGTTATCCCAAAGCGGATCGACGGGATTCTTGCGGCGCAGGAAAGCCTCGTGCGCAGCGCGGACTTTTTTGACCCGGACCGTGAAGGCGGCGGGCGTGGATGAAGATTTCGGGGTTCGGGATGCGGATTTGCTCATGGGCGGCATGGTGAGGGAAACGGATTTAACTTCCCGTAGCTGCCGACGTAAGTCGGCAGGCCGCCAGCCGGAAATCCGGTTACTGCCTTTCCCGTTATGCAACGCGTTGCGCAATGGGATTGCCGCTTTCGGACGAATCCCTCTGACTGGAGTGACATCCATGCCGCCCGCTCCCGACCGCACTCATCCGTCCGACAGCGCCCACGTGCCGCTCTCTGCGATTGCGCGCGAGGCCGGCGTCGCCACCAGCACGGTCTCCAGGGCACTCCGCGGCGACGCCCGCATCGGAACAAAAACCCGCCAGCATGTGCAGGCCGTGGCGCAACGTCTCGGGCACCGGTCGCATCCGCTGGTCTCCGCCCTCATGGCGCAGGTGCGCAACCGCCGCCCGCCCGTCGCGCGCTGGAATCTCGCCTGGCTGGATTTTCGTGATACGCCGCAGGACTGGCGCGCCAACCTCGTTTCGGCCGCGTTTCACAACGGCGCCCGCGCCCGGGCCGAAGCCTCCGGTTATGCGTTCGAGCGCGTGTGGACACGCGATCCACGCCTGTGCAATCATCCGGACGGTTTGTCCGCGCGGCTCACCGAAGTGCTGCTTGCCCGGGGCGTGCGCGGACTCCTTCTGCAAGGCTTCAGGGAAGGAGCGGACGGTTCCGCCACGGCCATTCCCGTGGATCTTTCAAAATTTGCGATTGCGGGAGTCGGCACGGCCTTCCACTCGCCCGCGCTCCACTTCGCGAGCAACGACCAGCACCTCTCCACGCAGCTTGCCGTGCGAGAACTCCGGAGTCTCGGTCATCGCCGCATCGGTTATGTCGGCGAACCGTTGACGGAGACGGTGGTTTCTCACCGGTTTGTCGCCGGCTATCTGGCCACGATGCAGCAGGAGTTCGGCCTCCGTCCGCTCCCGCCGCTCGTCACGCTTGCCGACGACATTCTGGTCGACTGGGTAAAAAAGCATCGTCCGACGGTGATCATTTCGACGGAGCCTCACATCCCGCGGGTGCTGCGTGCCCACGGGTATTCGGTGCCGCAGGACATCGGTTTCGCCCACCTGCACGTGGCGGAGGACGACGCCGTGACGACCGGCATTTGCCAGCAAAGCGAGGCCGTCGCCGCCGCCGCGACCGATCTGCTGATCGGCGCACTGTCGAACAACGAAACCGGCGTCCCCGCCCACCCCCGCGGCCTCCTCATCCCCGGCCGCTGGCGCCGGGGTAAAACGGTGAGAGACCTGCGCGCGTAATCCAGTGCATCGAGGCAACGCCTTTCTTACGGTTTGATCAAAAACAACGAGCGCCGGTAAGCCTGGTCGCTGTCGAGTCGCGCCTTGGGCAGTTGCTCCACGTGTCCGTCAACGAACACCACAGCCACCTTGCCCGTGCCGCGATCGCCAGGTGAATTACTCACTGCAATGCCATTGGCCCAATTCCATGTCTCGATAAACCAACTGCCAACCGGAGGTGTTTGCGTAGTTGTTTCCCCTGCTGCCGCCAAGACCGTGCGCGACGGACTGTTGGTGATTTGATGCAGGGTAATTTCACTTCCATCCGGTTTGAAAATTTCCCGGCTTGCTCCGTAATCTCCCACATTATGGTGACGGTCGGCAGCCAGCGTCGGGTCCACGTAAACCTCGTTGATCGAGTATTCCGTGCCCTTGTAGTCCACAAAACGCTTCCGCCCGGTCGTCGGGAGATATGTATTCAGACCCTTTTTCCAATCGGGGTAGCCGATGCCGGTATCCGTCCAGAGCGGTTCCGTAAACCCCGTGCCCTGTCCTAGCGGAGGAAACCGGTCCTTGTTATCCGCCAAGTAAAGCTGCACGGCCTGTCCGATGGATTTGAGGTTGGAGAGGCTGCGCGTCATGCGGGCGGTTTCCCGCACTTTTCCGACCGTGGGAATGATGATGGCCGCCAGAATGCCGATGATGGCGATCACCGTGAGAAGCTCGACGAGCGTGAAAGCGCGGGGGAGGGGGGGCGGGGGCTTCATTGCAGGAGGAGAGGGGGATCAAACCTGGCGGCAACGCCGACGCAGACCAACGCCAATCGCCAGGACGCCAAGGCCCAGCAGAACGGCCGCCGTCTTCGGTTCGGGGATGAAGGAGTTGGAGGTAATGCTCACATCCGTCAGCGTGATGGAGTCGAAGATGTTTTGATTGGAAAGCGTAATGGCAAAGGTGTCGAAGGTGGTGTAGGTTGAGGCCACGGACCAAGTGTGGCTGTAACCACTCAGCCCCCCGACTTCGAACAAGATACTCAGGGAGCTCGCATCGGTACGCGTGATCGTATAGGTGATGTTGTATTCGGTCCCGGATACAAATGTCCTGGCTGTGCCCGTTGTGCCGCCTGCCCCTCCCCCCGTGACCTCGGTATGGGCGCCATTGTTTCCAAGGGTAGCACTATCACCTGTTCGGGCACGGAGCCCTCCATCGAAAGGAGACTGAGTGGTGTTCACCCGTGGACGCACAGCGACCCGATAACCGGTGTAGCCACTGAAGGGACTCCCCGTGCCCCCCGTGCCTCCGAGGCCATCGGCGGATATCCGGCTGCCACCCGAATCATAAAGACCGAAGCCGAAGAGATTGGCCCCCCATGTGGAAGGGGTCCCCGTAAACGTCGCCGAAAACTTCAGGGACATGCTTACCGAATCGCCAACATTCGACAGGCTCGCCGGCGTGAAATAGGTGAGGACGTGCCGAACCGTGTCCGCAGTGCCGTCATTCGTGGTGAACTGCACGCCGTCGGTCACGGGGGTTCCAGGGCTGGTGGCGGAATACCAGACATCGGGCACGATGGTGGTCGCCTGCGCGAGAGGCAAAGCGACGAGGGCGGCGAAAATTGAGGCCAGGCCCCGGGAACGGCTGCAACTTTGGACGGGAGTTTTCATGGTGTTGAGTGAACCTTGTGGGTAGTGTTTACAATATACAAACGTTATCAAACTTTTGAGATTTCCTTCCGGGTAAGAGAAGGTCATGCGCAAGATAGCGCACATAAAAAACCTGCGAGTCAATTGTTTTTCGCTTTATTTTTAGAAAATCCAAACAAATATCTATTTCTGTTCTTATATTCTAAACACTAAAGCCGACATTTTCTTTTCCCTCCTCCCCGAATCTCTCCGGGACGCCTTTCCAGCCATGCAAAACCTCACCCTCGAAGTCTCGCTCAAGCCCTTCTACAATCTCGACGACGCGGCCACACTCGCCACCTGCGCCGAAGCCTTCCGCCAATGGGATCACCTCGCCCGCCACGCCTCCGCCATTTCAATTCTGTTCTGGGCTTCCGACGGCTCCGAAATCCTCGACTACACCGGCGACCTCGATGCCGAAATGGAATGGGCGCGCTACGTCGGCAACAGCAACGCCCACCTCGACAGCATCCCTACTGACCCCGAAAAAAAGAGCCTGCACTCACGCGCCTGGCTCTATCGTCCCGATGCCCGCCCCATCACTTACCGCCGCCTCTCCACGATCGCCCGCGCCTGGCGCGAAGCCGCGGCCGCCGCCCCCGCCACCAAGGGCAAGCCTTTCCGCGTCGGCCTCGCCTTCGATCCGGGCGGCGAATTCGCGCCCTCCGATTTCAAATACAAACGCCATCGCGAGATCTGCCTCTCCGACACCATGGGCAAGGCCAGCTTCGTCTGCTGCTATGGAATCCTGAATTCCGATACACGCCGCTACGCGGCCTTCCCCGAAGGCATCCCGCAGGACACAAGCATCGGCACCTTTCTCGGCCGCCAGTTTCGCCTTCTCGCCGCCGACATCGGGCTCGACTACCTCTGGCTTTCCAACGGCTTCGGCTTCGGGATGGAAACATGGCTCACCATCGGCCCGCTTTTCGACGGCACGATATTCACCGCCGCCGTCGATCCGCAAAAAGCCCGCGACACCCGCGATCGCATCCTCGCCTTCTGGCACGATCTCCGCAATGAACTGCCTCAGCACATTGGTATCGAAACGCGCGGTACCAATCTCGGCACGGCCACCGATCTCGCCAGCGACGCCACGCCCCTTCGCGAACTTTACGAGGGCAAATTCAACTTCGCCCCTCCCCCCAACTCTCCCTGGGCCGCCATCAACGGAGACTTCGGCATTGAGCTGGCCGGTTACATGAGCCGCATCGCCGAGCTGCCGCCGGAACGCACCGGTTTTCCCTTCCGCTACTACATCCATGACCCCTGGTGGCTCAATTCCCCCTGGCTCGACCGCTACGAAGGCCAGCCGCACGACATCTATCTGCCGCTCGCTACCGCCCGCGTCGCCGCCGACGGTCGCATCCAGACAGCCGATACACTCAACCTCCTCAGCATCGACGACTCGCACGGACGCATGCCTGAAACCGTTCCCAATCAATCGACGCCACATCTCCTCCGCGCCTGGGCCGAACGTCCCGACGCCCCCGGCCCCTTCGTCTGGCTGTATCCTTTCGATGAAATACACGATGCCATGTTTGGCAGTCAGCCCGCGCCCGGTCGCCTGTTCCACATCGACTGGTTTGTCCGCGAAGCCATCAACGACGGCCTGCCCCTGAATACGGTCATCAGCACCCGGGCCTTCGCCGCCCTTGCGGAACGCCGCGCCCTCGACGTGCTCGCCGGTCGTGTTCTCGTCACGCCAGCGCCCCTCGATCCTGCCTCCGAACAGCGTCTTCTCGACCGGGCCGACGCGGGCGGGTCGCTGCTCGTTTACGGTCCGCTCGACGCCGCCCCTGTTCTCCGATCCCGGCTTGGACTTGCGCCCGCCGCTCCCCTTTCGGGACGCCTCGACATCCAGTCCGCCCTGCCGGTTTTGGACTGTTTTCTCACGGACCCAGAGCGAACAAACCATTACGAGCACCGCTCCATTGCCTCCGCCGGGGCATTGACCGAGACCACTGCGCCGAACGCCGAAACGCCTCCGGTTGTCGCCGTGCGAGGCGGAGAATCACGCGCGCTGTCCGCGCACTTCCAGACGCCCGCCGGTGGCCTTGTCTGGTGGCTGCGCGCCCCCTTGCCTCTTACCATCACAAAAGGCTCCCATCTCCCCGTTCCCGACCGCAGAGAAGACGCCTTCCCCTTCTCCGAACTCGTCCGGCAGGCGATCACCCGCTTCGGCTGGCATATCGGCTGCTCCGCGGTTTCACCCGCCCAGCGACGCCCCATCCTTGGCATCCATCGTCATGCCAATGCCTGGTTTTTCTCTGGATACACACCCGACACCACGGTGGAGCTTGTGCTGCGAACCCCGTTTGGCGTCCCCTTGCTGGTTGGCTGCGAAACACTCCTCACCGAGGGAGGGGGCGCCTACCGTCTGCCTCGCGCCTGGCGCCACGAATGCCGGGTCTTTATCGACGGACAAACCACCGGCGTTGCCGGCTGCATCGAACGCCACCCCGCCCAGGTCGGCGTCACCCGCCGCCTTCGGGTCTCCGGTCTGCGCGACGCCACCCTCCGCTTCTTTCCGCCACCCGACGCCGGTCCCGTCACCGCCTTTGTCAATCTTCAATGGCCCTTCATATCCGGAGACACGGCTCCCCTCAAAACCATACACACGCCACACGGTACCATGCTCGAAACATCGGCCACGGTCTCCGGCGACATTTTCCTTTCCTGGTAACTCCATATGTATTCAAAATTCAAATTCAGAATGAAATCCCCCGTTATCCTCCTGCCGCTCCTGTCCGCACTCGCCATCGCGCCCCCTGCATCGTCCTTGCCGTCCGGACATCTTCAGCCGGTTTCAGACTCCGCCACCTTTTCCCTCGGAAAACACGCCGCGCTCGTGGCGCAGCCCGACGGCATCCTCCGCTTCGCCGATCTCACCCTGCTCCTCGATTACCGCGAAGCCGGGCGCGGCACCCAGCAAAACTCCGCCGGAGCCATTGCCGCCGCCCCCGGCCACCCCCGCCGCGATGGTGACCGCTTCTGGATACTCGAAGCCGACTTCAAGCCCAAGACCTCCCCCGCGCCGCTCGCCCTCCGGGAAACCCTCGAACGCAGCGGCCCCGGCTCCTTTCGCCTCACCGTGACACTCTCGGCCGTCCACGACGGCACCGCCGTGAACTCCCTCCGCTGGACCGTCCGCCTGCCCGCCGCTTCCTTCGCCGGAAGAACCCTCACCCTCGACACCCGTAGCATCCAACTCCCGGATACACCAACCGGTCGTTTCGACCTTGCCGCCGCCCGCACCGGGACCATCGGTATCCCCCTTGAAAACGGCACCCTCGAACTCCGCGCCCCCCTCCGCGCCCTCGTCGCCGACAACCGCCACTACGACCAGAGCCACTTCAGCCTCATTCTCGAACCCCGCGACCCACCCGACTCGACCGCCACCCGCACCTTTACCTGCGAACTCGCCTGGCGTCCCCACACCTTCGAGCCGCTCGACTTTCGTGTCACCGCCAATGTGGACTTCGCCGACGACGTGGCCGGCGACCGGGCCGGCGGCTGGACAGACGAAGGCAAGGACCACGACCTGCGCGCCTTCCCCACCGGTTCGCAAATCTTCGCCGGCATCCCCTTTTCAATTATCGACCCCGCCACGAACCACGGACGAGCCGCTCTCGCCTTCGCCGGCCGCCACCGCGACTATTTTTTGAAAACCGCCGAAGTCGCCCCGCCCGCCACCGCTCTCCGCACCCTGTATCTGCTCCACGCTTACGCCTGGGATCACCCGCAGCATGAACTCCTCGGCACCCTTGTCGCCACCCATCCCGACGGCACCACCACGAAAATCCCCGTGCTCGCCCACCGCGACGCCGGCAACTGGACATCTCCCCATGACGCCCCCAACGGTCTCCTTGCCTGGCGCGGCTCCAATCCCCGCTTCAGCGACATTGGCCTCTACCTCTCCCGCTTCGAACTCCCCGGAAAACCCGTTACTCACCTCACCCTCGAAGGTTCCGGACGTGCCGTCTGGATGATCGCCGGAATCACCGGCAGTCCCGACTCCCTCCCTCCCCTTCCCACCGCCGCCGCCAAACACCTCGTCCTCTCCGCCGGCCCCGACTGGCAGCCCCTCGCCTTCGAACACGACGTCGAACCCGGCAGCATCCTCGATTTTTCCCACCTCCTCGACGCTCCCGCCGGTAAACACGGCCCCCTCGTCATTCGCGACGGCCGTTTTTATTTCGAGAACCAGCCCGGCCAACGCGCCCGCTTCTTCGGCGCCAACCTGAATTTCCAGACCAACTACATCGATCGCAGCCTCGCCGACCGCCTCGCCCTCCGCCTTGCACGCATGGGCTACAACGCCGTTCGTATCCACCACTTCGATGCACTCCTCCTCAAGCCCGGCGCTGCCAGCAGTCACGACATCGACCCGGAAAAACTCGACCGCCTCGACTACCTTGTCTCCCGCCTCAAAGCCGCCGGCATCCATGTCAACATCGACCTCTTCAGCACCCGCTTCTTCCCCGCGGGCGAGATCGACGAACTCGACACCCGCACCCGCAACGGCATCAAGCCCGCCGTCGCCGTCTCTTCCTCCGCGCAACGCGCATGGGGACACTTCGCCCGGAAACTCCTCACCCACCGCAACCCCCATACCGGCCTCACCTGGGCCGAAGACCCCGCGCTCGTCGGCATCTGTCCCGTCAACGAAAACGTTCTCTCCGCCACCTGGACCTCCGACGCCTCCATCGCCCAACTCTACCAGCAACGCTTCGCTGCCTGGCTCGCAGCCCAGGGCCTTGGCAAACTCTCCGAACGCGACCGTTCCCTCGCCTTCGCCCGCTTCCTCTCCGAACGCCAGCTCTCCTCTCAGGCCGCCCTCGCCCGTTTTCTCAAAAACGGCATCGGCACCCACGCCCCGCTCACCGATATCAACCACCGCGACTACAAACCCCTCGCCCTCGTCCGCGACCATCTCGACTACGTGGACGTGCACCGCTACTGGGACCACCCCCGCTTCGTCGGCGCCTTGTGGGATCTCCCCTACCTCCACCTCGACGAACCCGCCCTGGCCAAGGACGCCGAACTGCCGCGCCAGCTTTTTCCGACACGCATCGCCGGACTTCCCTATACGGTAACGGAATTCAACTACACTTTCCCCAACCGCTACCGCG
The DNA here is from genome assembly GCA_000242935.3 of Opitutaceae bacterium TAV5. NCBI lineage: Bacteria > Pseudomonadati > Verrucomicrobiota > Opitutia > Opitutales > Opitutaceae > Opitutaceae bacterium TAV5. The sequence goes on along the minus strand of CP007053.1, from coordinate 4,514,078 downwards.
CCGAGGCCGGGCCGCTCTTCGGAGCCTACGCCGCGTTTCAGGATTGGGACGGCATCTGGCGTTTCGCCTACAACGGCGGCCTGGTGAACCACCTCACCGAGCCCTCGTCCATCGTCAGCTTCAACAGCTCCAACGACCCCGTCGCAACGCTCGCCGACCGCCTCATCGCCCTGCTATTCCTTCGCGGCGATGTCCGCCCCTCGGAAAACCTCATCGCCTTCGAGATCAATCCCTCCACCGCCTTCGCCTCCCCCGAAGCACTCGGCTCGTATTCCGATGATTTTTCCCGACTCGGCCTCGTCACCGGCCTCGGCACGGTCGTCACCGGCAACTATCGCGATACCGGACGCAAGCTCCTCGCCGCCGTCACCGAACCCGGCGGACACGGCACCCTCGACGTTCCCTCCTTCGAGGAAACCCCGCGACTCCCGCAACAGATCCTCGCTGCCGACGTCCTCCCGTCCGACCGCTTCAACCCCGCCACTCGCCGCTACCGCAGCGACACCGGCGAACTCGACCTCGACGTCACTGCCGGCCGCTTCTCTGTCGTCACCCCACGTACCGAAGCCTTCATGCTCACCCGCTCCGGCGAAGTCGGCGGAACCGTCCTCCACGTCCGCACCGACGGCCCCGCAATGGTCTCCGTTTCCGCCATGGACGACCATCCGCTCGCAACCAGCCGCCGTCTGCTGCTCCTGCACCTCACCGACGTGCAGAACACCGGGACCCGCTTCCGCACGCCGGAACGCAAGATCCTTGAAGAATGGGGCTCCACTCCGCTCCTCGTCCGCCGAGGTTCCGCCGACGTTACCCTTACCCTTGCCGCACCGGCGAACGCCTCCATCGCGCTGCATGCCCTCTCCACCGGCGGCAAACGACTTTACACCCTCCCCGTCACTCACGTGGATACCGCCCTGACCTTCGCGCTCCAAACCTCGCAAGGCAGCCATCCGCCCGTACTCGCCTACGAACTCGAAATCACTCAATAAGCAGGCTCGAACACCTCGTTACACAGGGACAAGGCTCGACGCTCCCCATTCATTTAGATTTCAGCCTTTCAGCCATTCAGTCCTTCAGGCTTTTCTTTGCGTATGCCCGTCGTCCTCACCCTCGACAAAAGTCTCAACCTTCTTGAAGCCGTCCTTCGCGCCGAGGCCGGCATCGGCACGCGCGCCCTCGCCCAGCAACTCGGCATCAACGTCGCTACCGCACACAACATCGCCATGACTTTTGTTGCGCGCGGTTATCTCCGGCAGGACGAAACCACGCGCCTCTTTTACCCGGGCATGCGCCTCATGCACCTGGGCAACCACCCCACCTACCATCAGTTCCTTTCGACGGCCTCCAGCGGCGTCGTCCAGCGTCTTGCCGACGAACTCAACGAAACCGTGCAACTCGTGGTCAACGACCAGGGCCGCTTCCTCAACCTCGCCTACGTCGCCGGCCAGCAGGCTCTCGCGGTCAACGACCTCAACGAGATCAAGCTGCACAACGCCCACGCCACCGGTTACGGCAAGATGCTCCTCGCGCACGCCAGCCCGGCCGTGCTGGAAAGCTACCTCACCCGCCACGGACTCACCCCGCACACCCCGCGCACGATCACCGACCCCGCCGCCTTCGCCACGGAACTGGCAAAAATCCGCGAGCAAGGCTTCAGCCGCACCTGCGACGAATTCAGCGAAGGCGTCAGCGCCCTCGCCGTCCCCGTGCACGATGCCTGGGGGACCGTCTTCGCCGCCCTCGGCGCCAGCGCCCCGACCATGCGCATGAACAAACCCGGCTACATCGACACGATCCTGGCCGGACTCCGCCAGTCCGCGGCCGAGATAGAAAAACTCTGGGACCACGGCTCGCAACTCCCCGCCAGCGACGCGCCCCCCGGCAACCGTCGCGGACGCCCCCGGAAAAACGCCGCCAGCCGCTGAAAACCGGTACCCGCCCCCCTCCCTGCACTCCGGCCGCGGACGCGAAACCGTCCTCCGGAGGCATCATACCAAAGCCCCAAAGCCTTCAGATTTTTACACAAAGGCCGCAAGGAGCGCAAAGGCTTGCCAGTTATCCCCTTCCCGTCCTTTGCGATCTTTGTGTAAAATCAAAAACATTCGGGACACTGGCATCAGAATACGGACGGGCGGCGACAATCCGGACACGTCTCCCCGAAGATGAGCACCCAATCTTCATCCTCCCCGGAAGCAGGCGGTACAAACACCTGCCCGGACGCGCCTCCGGCCTCTCCCGGCAAGCTCTTTCTCACTTCGCCCGTGCGTGGATCGAACCACCCTGTATCGACTCCCGCCGCGGAATTTTCCGGCCAGCCAGGAATCGCATCCGCGGATACGTGAAGCGACACTCGCCGTGTCTCGGTAATTGGTGAGCCTGAACTGGCCTTCGTCGAACCGGAGAAAAACATAACGCGCGGGCCGGACCGGACGCGGGTTGGCAGGGTCTGGCGGCGTTTCATGGCAGCAAACCGTGAAACCATGATCAGACTGCATTTTCGCCGCTGCTCATTGTTTCATTGTTTCATGCCGTCGCCTCCAGCAGGTGGGAAACGGGAGTCAGCGCGAGATCGCTGCGTCCGTACACGAAGGTGGTGTAACAGATGTAGCGGTCACCGTAACAGAATTGAGGATGCGGATGCGCGTGGTAGCGGGGAAGCGGCTCCGGGGGATATGGCATGTTCGTGACAATGTCCGCGGTGCGGCCGGTGGCGCGGTTGAGGAAGGCGACTTTGGCGGGGCCGGTGCGGGGGCCGGGGAAGCAGTCGGCAACGACAAGGGTTTCGTCGGCCGAGGTGTGGGCATGCGAGACGTAGTCGAGGGGCCAGATGTTTTCGGGGTCGGGATTGCCGGCTGGCCCGGAGGTGGTTCCGGGTTCGGACTCGGGATTGGGAATAAAGGGGTTCACGCGCATGACACCACGGCCGTAGTGGATGTACCAGACATGGCGGCCGTCGGCAGACCACCACTCGTGGCCGTGCATGTGGGCGACGGCGGCTTGCGCGTCGGGGTAGAGGGGGCGCAAGGGGTGGCCGCGGCGGAGGAGCCACATGCGGTTTTCGTAGTTGGGACACTCGCCGGTCACAGGATCGGTAGAGGAGTCCTGGTTGACGAGGATGAGGTCCGCGTTGAGGGGATCGGGGCAGAATTGGGCGTGGTTGTAGGCGCGGGTTGGCCTCGCCCAGATTTCGACGGAGGCGCCGTCGAGGGGGGCCTGGCCGACGAACCATTCGCGACCGATTTCGGCGTCGATGGCGAGGGCCTTGCGGTCGGCGGAGAAGGTGAGGTGGGTGGCGATGCGCCAGGGACGGCGGCCGCGCACGATTTCGGCGGGGAGCCGGTTGACGAGTTCGGGGCTGGCGTCTACCAAGGGGCCGCATTTCCAGATTTCAGGCCCGGTGCACCAGTACGCTTCACCGGTGCGCAGGTCCACGGCAGGGGAGGCGTCGAGGAACTGGGTTTCGGGGTAGTGGCGGATTTCCTGTCGTTCAAAATCAACGACAGCAAGGGTGCGACCGTAGTTGGCGTTGCCGGCGGGAGGGAAGCCGCAGTAGAACCACAGGTAGCGGCCATCATCGGTGAAACTGGGGTTGGTGTAATAAAACGACTGCTGGAGCGGCGCCACGCGCCGCTGGAGAACAAAGCTCTCCACGCCGGACAACGGATCGCACCACGGAGTGAAGAGAGAAGACGTTTCGACGGAAAAAGCGGCGGGCAATGGATGGTTCACGCGGGAGAGATGATAGGTAGAGAGTGAGGAACGGGAACTGCCGGCCTGGCAAGCGGCACGCGAGGGCAGCTATTCGCCGAACCAGAACATGGCTTGGGGGGTGCCGGGGGTCGGCCGGTTGGGGACGTTGAGGAGGGTCTGGTCGGTGAGAGCGGCGACGTGGCCGTCGAGGTAGAGGATGTTGGCCTTGCCGTTGTGGGGGGTTTCGGGGGGTTTCCCGGTGCCGATCAGGGCGTTGTAGTAGGTGGGGTCGTTGTCGCTGTCATTGCCGTCCCCGGCGCACACGGTCCGCGAGGGGGCCTGGAAGTGGTTGTAGTCCCTGGCGACGCGCTGGTTGGTGGCCAGTTCGCGAGTGAGGTCGCGGTTGATGGAGTAGGTGCGGTGCGCGCGTTTGTTTACCTCGATATCGTTTTTAACCATGAGGGGTTTGAGCCTGATTTGCACGGGGCAGCCGAAGGCGGCTCGCAGTTCGTATTTTCCCGCAGCTCCGTAGTCCTGCACCACGGCATCAATCCATTGTGTGGGTCCGTCCGGCGGGATACGTCCGCGGTTGTCTTGCACAGAGAGCATGTAGAGGTTGAATACTTGCCGAAGGTTGGAGGCGCATTGCGCGGCGTATGCGGTCTCGCGGACTTTGCCTACGGTGGGGATGATGATCGCGGCGAGAATGCCGATGATGGCTATGACCACGAGCAGTTCGACCAGCGTGAAACCACGACAGAAACCGTCAGCTCTGATCCGGATACGGCAGGATGTTTTCATAGGGCGGGTAACAGGCGATGAAGGGGAAACGGAGGATTTTTTCGTCTCGGGAAAACGGGTGAACTCCCGATAATGTATTTTAAAGATACAATTAGGGTCAAATCATTTCTGCCCGGGAAAAATCAGAGGCCGTCGTGCCGGAATCCATCCGGTACGACGGCCGGCTGTTTTCAATAAACGCTCAACGCTTCCCAGTCGCCATGGAAACCGGCCGCGGCTTCGTCGACCAGCGGCTGGCTCAGGAAGGAGGCGACATCCCGACCCCACACAAAGCAGGAACGGACGCCTTGCGCGGCATACACCGGAAATTCGGTTACGTCGTAAATGCCGACGCACAACTCCGCCGCGGATTTTTGGGCGTCGATGATCCGTTGCATCCTGACCACCTCCTCCATCTTGCTCGCCAGTCCCCGCTTCTGGAGCATGCCGCCGTACGGAGCGACAAAGCGCGCTCCGGCGGCCAGCGCAAAGACGAGCCACGAAGCCGTGGGCACGATCGTCGCCATCACCTGATGGTTACGCTTCGACAGGGTTGCGATTACCTCAAACCCGGCTCGTGTCGCCGGCACCTTGATCCGCATTTTTTCAGGATCGATGGCGAGAAAGGTTTCGGCCTCTTTCAGCATCCCGGCGGCAGAGGCGTCGCGCAACTGATACCAGGCGGCAGGCGCGATCCGGCACACTTCCCGGAAAAATTCGAGCGGCGGGCGCCCGGCCTCGGCCACAACTTTGGGATTGGTGATGACTCCGGAAAAAATCCCCGCAGGGAAATGTTCCTCGATCAGTTTCAGGTCAGCGCTGGCGAGCCATATTTTCATAGGAAGGTCGGAGTGAATGTCGGGAGTCGTTGGATGGTGGTGTCGTGCCGGCGGATGACAGAAGTCCGCAGGTCGGGTTACGGAAGAGCGGGGAGGATCACGGCGGCTTCATGCCGAGGACGCCATCCGGCGACGCCACCACGCTTGCGGCCACCGCGCACGCGGTTCGCACCGCCGCGGCAAAACCGGCTCCGCCATCGAGCGCAGCCAGCAAGGCTCCGTTAAAACTGTCGCCGGCTCCGATGGTGTTGACCACGCGCACACGGGGCGCGGGGACATCGAAACATTCGCCGGACAACGCGGGTATCCAGCGGGCTCCTTCGGCTCCGCGTTTGACGACAAGGTGGCCGGAAAACACCCGCCGCACGCGCCGGATCATTTCGTCTGGGTCGGCAGTTCCGGCGATTTTTCCAAGTTCGTATTCGTTCGCGAGAAGGAGCGAAAGGGAACCCAGCACCGGTCGCAGACTTGCCAGCGTCCAAGGGCGGCCGAGAATGGGACCGGTATCCAGCGCGGTAAACGCGCCGCGTCGGATGGCCCCGCGAAAGCCCCGTGCGATCGACGGGAGCGGAGGATGCGGAAAGCCGCAAACCAGTATCCACGAAGGCATTTCCTGCCACGTCGCCAGGCCGGATGGCATCGCCACGGGCTGGCCCGGATGAAAAAACGTTGCGCGCCCATGCCGCACATTGGCGGCGGTGACATTGACGGCCGTCGACGCCCCGGCCGTCCTGGAACCGCCTGCCACGCGTACCTCGCAGCCTGCCTCGTCAAGCCAGGAACGGGCAAGCCGGCCGGCGGCATCCGGACCGATCCGGGTATGCAGTTCAACACGGGCGCCACAACGCGCCGCGACCCAGGCCGCGTTGGCGCCATTGCCCCCGAGCGTCATGATCGGCGCCCGGGACAACAGGACGAGATTGTCCGGCGTCGATTCGGTGTGCCGTGGCCACTCCGGCAATCGCTTCACGCCGGGAAACACGATATCGACAACGGTATTTCCTGTGACGAGGAGGCTCATGGGATGCTTGCGGCCGTTTCCTGAGACCGGCAGGTTCCCCGATCATCCCGTCCTTCGCCGGTTGACGGACTGCCGGACGAGTCTTGCGGACTGTCGGCACTCATGTCGTAAACGGACGGATCGGCGGGCGGGTTCATGGGGATGGCGGATACGTTCGCAAAGCATGCCCGAATACGGCGGTTTTGTCTTTCCGTCCGTTGACTTAATTTTATGCTCCATTGATATGATCGAGCGCAAACGATGGAGCGACCTTGTCGGGGCCAGTGACTGGTTTCACCTCGCAAGAATCCGGTTTTTTTCAGGCCGCCTCTCGAAAATGCACACTCACGATTTTCCTGAACTCTTCTTCGTGGAAGAGGGTTCGGGACTTCACGAGATCAACGGACAGAATAAAAAACTATTCCACGGTGATCTCGTTTTCGTGCGTGCAAAGGATTGCCATCGTCTGGAGACCCGAAACGAGCGGAACGACGAGGGATTCGTCCTGATCAATCTGGCCTTTTCTCCAGCCCTGCTCCGCGATCTTTCCCGCCGCACTCCGGAAATCTCCATGCTGTTTCCTGCACATGACAAATTGCCCGTTCGCTGGCAGCTTTCCCCGACACAGGCCGAATGGTTTCGCGAGGAAGTGCGGCATCTTGCAGACGGGGGACGGCGCCGGCTGCCGGTCGAATTTTTCCTGCTCGGAATCGCCTTGCAACTCTCCTCCCGCGCCGCCGATCCCTTGATGATGGCGAGACCGGCGACGGCTCGCGATGATATCGCGCCTTTCTCCGCTCCCCTCCCCGACTGGCTGGCGCATGCCTGTACGGAAATCGGACGTCCGGAAAACTTCGCGCGAGGCGTTCCGGCATTCGTAAAACTGGCGGGCCGCGGACCCGAGCATGTGGCGCGCACCTGCCGCGCCCTGCTTGGCCAAAGCCCGACCGAACTGGTCAACCGGATACGAATCGGACATGCGGCGCGGGAGTTGCGGCTCGGCGAGAAACCGGTGACGGAAATCGCACTCGAATGCGGATTCGGCAATCTGGCCCATTTTTACGATCTGTTCCGCGCCGCCCATGGCCAAACGCCGCTGCGCTACCGCCGGGCCCACCAGCACGCCATGCTGTGACCGGCGATGTAATCGCTATTTCATGACACTGCTGACCGGTTTCCGCGCGCGAACCAGGTAACGGTGCAACGTCTTGCGTATCAGCCAGGACGCTACCAATTCCGATGCCGACAAGGAAAAATGATGCGCCGCAGACACCGGCTTGCCCAGCCGGTGGGCCGTGCCCGGAGCCACCGTCAGCGTCTCCCTCTCGCAATGATTGTTTGCAGGATTTTTTCGATTGTTCTTGGCAAATGTATCTTTTTAAGACAACTTGAGGATCGTTCCCGTTTTTCCATGCCAGTTTTCCCCGAAATCCCTGCACTCGTCGACTCCGCCTGGCCCGGCTGTTTCTGCCCGTCGCTCTCCTTTTCACACTGCTCGAAAGCTCTGTCCGCGATTCACCGCCCGACGGAAGATTGCCTGCATGGCCCGGACCGGAGGATTTGTTGATGATCATGGATCCATCCACCGAACTCCGGAATATCGACGAGGCCACCCGCTATCAGGCGGCCAAAAACATGCTGCGCCGCAAGGTCCTGAGCGGCGAGGTCGGGCATGGCGAGCAACTCCAGCCCGAGCTCGAACTGTGCCGCGAGATCAATCTCTCGCGCACCACCGTGCGCAAGGCCATCGCCGATCTCGTCAACGAAGGGCTGCTCGTGCGTTATCGCGGACGCGGCACGTTTGTGAACATCCGCCGTTCTCCCGTGCAGAAAAAGCTGCTCGCGCTGCTCCTCTGCCAGGCCGCCAACGTTTCCGGCGCCTACGACCTGCTGACCCAGGGCGCGCGCCAGGCCGCCTCGAAACTCGGCTACCAGCTTCTCCTCGCCAACTCGCAGAACGAGGAACAGGCCGCGCTCTCGCAGGCGATCATGCTCAACGAACACAAGGTCGCCGGCACGATCGTCGTGCCGCTCCAGACTCCCGCCCCGGATGTCTCCACCGAACAGGTCATTCGCGCCTTGGTGCGCACCGGCCAGAAAGTGATCATGGCCGACGGGTATTCGGGCAGCGACGACGTTCCCAGCGTATGCAGCCAGAACCGCGAGGCGATGTACACGCTCACCAGCCATCTGATTGCCCGCGGCTACCGTCGCATCGCCTTCCTCACGAGTTACCGCGTCGAGGTTGTCCAGGAACGCGAAGACGGTTTCCGGCGGGCGATGGCGGAGCACGGACTGGAAATCCCGCCGGAGTATTTTCTTGAAGTCGGCAGCCGCGATCCCGCGCGGCAGGGCATCCAGGAAGTCGATGTCTTTATGGCCATGCGCAAGCGCCCGGAAGCGATCGTATGCCTGCATGATCTGATCGCGCTCAATGTCATCCGGCGCTGTGAAGAACGCGGCTGGAGCGTGCCGCGCGATGTGGCGGTCACCGGCTTCGACGATCTCCCGCAGGCGGCAAGATCGGATCCGCCGCTCACCACCATGCACCAGCCTCTCAGGGCGCTCGGCACCCGCGCCGTCGAATTGCTCGTCCAGTGCCTGCGCGAAGAGCCGCTGCCCGTCCTTCACGAACGCCTGCCCTGCCGGTTGATTGTCCGCCAGTCCTGCGGGTCCTCTTCCGCCTGACACTCCCGGCTCTCCCGTTCACCCCATTTCCCCTCCCCCGTTCCTGACCTCGTCGAATCCCATGACCGCCAGATAACCCGAAACCGCCAAATCCTGATACTATCATGAAAACACCCAAAACCCTCGCAGGCCTCCTCGCCTTGCTCGCCGTCAGTCTCTGGCCGACCAACGCCAACGCTCAAACCATCCTCAATTCGGGCACCCTGTTGCTGGAAAATGGCCGTAACGTCACGATCGGCGAGACGACCGGAACCTACCAGGGCACCGTCACTGGTATCGGCGGTAATCTGACCGGTGCGGCATGGGACGGCTCCACCACATATTACCGCTTTGGTGCCAGCTTTGCGGCCAACTACAATACCACCACCCTGTGGCGGTTCAATGACAGCAGTGGGCTGGGCATCGGCACCATCGCAAACACCGCCGGGACGGAAACGCTCATCAACAGTGCGGAGCTTCGCCTGACGCCGGGACAAAGCGCGACCACCGGAGGCACTTTTTATGTCGCGCCGATTATCGCGGACTGGACTCAGCCTGCGTCCGCATCAGGTGCCGACGCGCCCCTGCCCGCCATCGACACCAGCAGAGCTGTCAGCGCGACTATCGCCTCGTTCACCTCGGGAACGCAGTTCACCTTTGATGTCACCAGTATCGTACAAGCGTGGATTAGCGGAGAACTGATCAACTACGGCTTTGCTATCTATACGCTCAACACCGGAACCAATGGCACGACTGATCCGGGTTCTTTTGTTTCCCAGGTGCACAACGAATACCGTGCCAATCTCGGGCAGAGGCCGCAGTTGTTTATCGACTACACAACCTATGCCGTCCCCGAACCCTCCACGTTTGCCATCCTCTTCGGGGCAGCCGCCATCGCGTTTGCCGCCCTCCGCCGCTCCCGCCCTCGCGCTTGATCCGCCTCTCCTCCCCATGCGTCCCCCCCGCCCCCCCCTGTCCGTCAAAAGACACGGGGGGCAAAAATCCAGTATCCCCGCCGCTCCCGCCTTCGTTTCTCCACCCCGCCTCATCCTTTCCCCGTAAGCATCTCACCATGAAAAATCGCACCACCGTATTTGCCCGCCTGACGACGGCCCTCGTCCTGGCGATCACCGTCGCCGCCCCCGCCTTCGCGCAGACCGGTCCCGCCGGCAACGCCGCGCAACTCAACCGCCTCGTCGACGAACCCGAAAAACCCTACCGCCACCAACTCTTTTACGACGGCCTCGATATCGACCCCGCCACCAGTTACAACGTCACTTTCCGGGCCAAGGCTTCCGCCCCGACACGCCTCGCCGTATCGACAAAAAACAGCCAGCCGCCGTGGGCATTCTTCGGAGTGCGCGAAAACATCGAAATCGGCACCACCTGGGAACTCCACACGCTCCCCTTTCGTGGTGCCGGAGCCATCCCCAATGCCTCCCGCCTGACCTTTAACTTCGGCAATGCCGACGCCGTAAAAATCTGGATCGCCGATGTCGCCATCACCCCCGCCGGGGGCGGCGCTAACGTGCTTCCCGACGGTCAGTTCACGAAAAAACTCGGTGACTGGCGCACCCGCGGCGGCGCCTGGGTGCCCGACGGCACGCAGGCCGGCGTTTACGAAGTCACCCTTGTTCCCGCCGCCGACGGCGCAGCCGCGTCCGCCCCCACCACGACGACTCCTCCCGCCTCTCCGGCCGCCACTGCCGTTACCAATAGCAATGCCCCCGCCGGCAATGCCGTGCAACTCGACCGCCTCGTCGAGGAACCCGAAAAGCCCTACCGCCACCAACTCTTTTACGACGGTATCAACCTGGACCCTTCCGCAAACTACACGGTCACCTTTTGGGCCAAGGCCTCCGCTCCGACACGCCTTGCCGTATCGACAAAAAACAGCCAGCCCCCCTGGGCCTTCTTCGGAGTACGCGAAAACATCGAGATCGGCACCACCTGGGAACTCCACACCCTGCCCTTTCGTGGAGCCGGAGCGATCCCCAACGCCTCCCGCCTGACCTTTAACTTCGGCAATGCCGACGCCGTAAAAATCTGGATCGCCGATGTTGCCATCACTCCCGCAGGTGGCAGCACCAACCTCGTGCCCGACGGACAATTCACCGGAAAACTCGGCGACTGGAAAACCCGTGGCGGTGCCTGGGTGCCCGAAGGCCGTCAGGCTGGCGTCTATGATGTCACCATCGCCCCCGCCGCCAGCGTGCCGTAAAGCCCGGCATTTAAAGTGGCATGGGCTTCCAGCCCATGATGTGGCACGGCCATCCTGGCCGTGTAGCTCGAGGGCCACAGGCGTCTCTCCTTCATTTTTGTAATACCAGACAAGATACAAAACAGAAATTCCCGATCCGTCCCGCCCCGCCAGGTTCCCGCATCCCCTTCTCCCTCCGGTTGCGACTTCGGCGTCCCGGACAATTCAAGACGAAAAACGACGATGGAAAACCCGATTAACAAACGACCTCTCGTATCCTCCTTATTCGCAGTGACGCTTTGTGCTTCCGCACTCGCCGCCGCCACCAGCGACATTTCGGCGGAGACCGATCCGATTGTGCCGCTAAAAATCGCCGGACAAAACTACGTTTCTCCCGACGGCAAAGAGGTGAAATTCTGGGGAGTTAATCTGGTTTCGTTTTACCCCGAAACGCCGGAAAAGGCGGAGGCCGTGGCGCGGAATTTGCGCTCGCTCGGCGTGAACCTGGCGCGGCCGCACCACAATTTGCGCCGCAGCCTCGACTGGAACCCCGACCTGCCCAGCGGCGCGCTTGTCACTTACGAAAACAATTCACGGACGTTCGAGCCGACCGCGCTTGACCGTTTCGACGCCATGAACGCCGCGCTACGCCGCAATGGGATTTACCTCGCGCTCTCCGCACACTTCACGCGCTCGTTCCTGCCAGGCGATGCGGACATCCTCTCCACAGCCGACGCCGCTGACAACGCGGCCTGGAGCGCGGCCATCGAAGAGCTGCGCAGACGTCACTGGTCGCAAGCGTTTGACGAATGGAAATTGCTCCCCGTCATCGACGAGCGCGCGGCACTTCTCACCGAGGAATTCATCAAAAACCTGCTTGTGCACAAAAATCCGTACTCAGGACGTGATTACGCGGGCGATCCGCAGGTGCTCAGCATCGAAGTGGTTAACGAGCATTCCATCGAATACGCGATCATCTGCGGCCACAAAATGCCCGCCTACTGGCAAACGCGCCTCGAAACACGCTGGCTCGAACACGCCGCCGCGGCGGGCGTGGCGGACGCTGTCGAGAGCGACCTGTATACTCCCCGCACGGACAAGATCATCCAGGCGCGATCCGCCTTTCTCACCGCGCTCGACGAGGTGTATTTCGAACGCATTCGCGCCGCCGTGCGCTCCACCGGCTGCACCGCGCCCATGACGTTCTCGAATTTGTGGCGCGGCGATTCCACGGCGGATATGCACGCCCGCAAAGCCGATTTCGTCGAACACCACGCCTACATCGATCCGCTCGTCGTGCGGGAAATCGACGACGGCTTCCACCTCGCCGCCCGCAGCGCCCTCGCCGGCAAGCCCTACTTTATCGGCGAACTCAACCAGGCCGAGGGCGAGAAAAACATTTTTGTGCAATCACCGCACCGGACGATGCTGCCGCTGGCGTCGGCGGCCTACGGTTCGCTGCACGACTGGTCGGGCCTGGTATGGTTCGCCTGGATCCATGGCGAGGAATCCCGCATCGGCGACGACGGCTGGGCCGTCTATGAGCGGCGCCGCTCGAACCTCGGCGGCATGGTCGCCGACGGCATGATGCTCGACCACATGCGCACCGCCGGAATGATCTACCGGCGCGGCCTCGTCGCCGCCAGCCGCACCCCCGTCACCCTCTGGACGGACGCCCCTTTCCATGCCGGCGGGTACAACGACCTGATGCGCGGCAAATACGACTATAAACCCGGCTGGCAGGACATTCACGCCATCCGCCGCGCCTACGGTCCCGTTCCCGATTCGCAGCCGGCAGCCCCCTGGATGGCCGCCGCCGCGACCTCGCCGCTCGTTTCCGACACGGGCGAGATCGTCAAGGATGTAACCCGCAAGCAACTGACCGTCGCCGCTCCGCAGACCGAAAGTTTCAGCGGCTTCCTCGACGGCAAGGCGCCGACCGGCCTGAAGCACCTTTCCCTCGCCGCTGCCGATGGCAGCTTCGCCACGGTCATCGTCGTTGCCGACGACGAGGGCAAACCGGTATCCGAAGCCACACGACTCGTGATCAGCCGCACCGCCATCGCCGCCGACGGCAAGGAAACCGACAACGCGCCCGCCATCCGCCTCGCCGGGATCGCGGCGCCTTCCGGCGGAGCAAAATGGACGTTCACGATCACCCGTCCGCGTTCGGAGGCGGGCAAGACCCTGCCCGCACCCTTCGATGCGACAGGTTCCCTAGCCCTGCCCGAACCGGACTGGCACGAGGCCGAACTCGTCCTGCGTTAACCGTACGACGATTTTCCCCGCTACAACTATTCTCGCCCGAAGGGAAACTTCGCACCATCGATGGCTATTTACATCTATGCACACACGCGTTTCGCCTGAATGAATTCTCCCTCGACCATCAGAATGCGCGGCACCCGCGGGATGCCGCGCTCGTTGGAGTTCATCAGCGAAATCAACAAATCCACCCCGGCCGCGCCGACCTGCGTCGAGTTCTGATCGATGCCGGAAACCCACATCCTGTCATGGGCAGGAACCGAGTCCATGTTAACCAGGCTCACCGCTACCTCGGGTGCGTTGCTTCTGGCATCGCGCGGTATCCATTCCAGCACCTCGGGGCCGGTGGTCAGAATGACGTCGGGCCGATGCGTTGCCCGCCATTTGCCAAACCGTTCGCGTGTCCAGTCTGCATCCAGCAGCATCGGAACCTGCTCAAGATCCCGAAACAGGCTGCAAGCGGACAGATAGCCGCCACGCCAGTTATGCCGCACCCGGGAATCCTGGTCCTCCTCCATCGCAAAACCGATGCGCCGATAGCCCTGCTTGCGGAGCTGTTCGACCAGCAATTGCATGGACTGAAACTGATGACTGCACGCGCGCGACAAGGCAGGCGACGGCAGTGAATAGCCCAGTTCCACGGCGGAAAACCACTCCCACGGGAAATCCTGAAACATCATCCGGGAAACAGGCAGCGGAGCGACGATCACCCCGTTGATGCCCCGGTTGCGAATCACATCGCCCAGACGTCTTTCGCTCATGCCCGGCTCGTTGAGCCAGAACTCCTCGAGCTTGTATCCGCATGCTTCCGCCCGCCGCGCGGCTCCCTCCCGATAGGCAACCTGCGTGGGGAATTTTTTCCATCCCTGGCGTGTGGCATGCGCCGTCAGGTAGGCGACCGTTGCGGGACGATGCACACGCCGCCGCGCGCGGATTTGCGCCATGACGCGTCCCACTTCGGGATCCGGCTGATAACCGAGCCGCGCCGCGATTGTCCGTATCCGTTCGCCGGTGGCCGCGGCGAGAGCGGGATGATTGCGCAACGCCAGCGATACCGTCATGCGCGAGACTCCCGCCGCCTCCGCCACCTCCTTCAACGCGATCCGCGGCCCCGCGCTCTCCTCGCTGCCACCGCCATTTCCGGCCGACTGTTTCCCGTTGTTCATGACGAAAGGCAGCCGAGCCTGTTCTCATGATTTTTACAATAAAACTCCGCCGGCATTGTCCCTTCATTTTTCCCCGGACAGCGTCTCTCCTGCAACGAATCGCGACCTCCGCGTCGCAGAGCACCCAACCACAAGCCGAACCCGCAAAATACCATGAAAACACGCGCCCGCCATACCCGCCGTCCACTCATCCTCTTCGCTCTCTCCACCGCGCTCCTTTTGCCCACTGCTGTCCACGCCGCCTTTACGGCCAGCATCCGCGCCAGCGCCCCGACCGAGGCGGAATCCTCCGTGTATGTCGTCACCCCCTACTCCAACCCTACGGGAGTCGCCTCCCGCGCACTCAGCGGGGAACGTCGCATCGGCCAAACCTTCACCGCCACTGAAAATCTCCTGCTCGAAGAATTGGTCACCCGCCTCTGGTCGGCCAACGATGCCGCCAAAAATGCCGAATTCAAATTCGAGCTCTTCGAGTTTTCCGGCCTTGCCCCCACCGGCACCGCTCTTTTCTCCGAAACCGCAACGCTCCCGGATTCCGCCACTCTCACCAGCAAAGGCACATGGCTCTCTCTCACCGGAATCAACGCCAGCCTCACTGCCGGGAAAACCTACGGATTTGTCTTTAGCTGGATCTCCTCCGGCCCCCAGATCCAGTTCATGGGCAGCAACAGCACCACCTTCTATACCGGTGGAGCCTTTATCTCCGCAGATGACGCTTCTTCCGCCTTCAGCACGGCGGGGGATGCCAAGGACATCACCTTCGCCCTCATCGGCACCAGCCAGATTCCCGAACCCTCCACCTGGGCGCTCATCATCGGTCTGTCCGGCCTCACGCTCGCTATCGTTCGGCGTATACGCAGTCATCGCGTTTCCTGAATTATCCTCCGTTCCCCCTGCATCATGAAATCGCCCCTTCTCCGCATTAGCCGCACCGTTCATTCCCACCGGGCAGCCTTCACCCTGATCGAGCTCCTCACCGTCATCGCGATCATCGGCATCCTCGCGGCTATCATCATACCCGTGACCGGCAAGGTCCGGGAGAGCGCTCGCGCCGCCACCTGTGCCGCCAACCTGCGCCAGATCGGCTTTGCTACCGGCCTCTATGCGGAGGACAACAAAGGCTGGCTGCCCGGCCACACTCCGCTTCCCGGATCGAACGACCCCGGCCTCTACGGCGGACAACGTGCCTACTACAACAACAAGCCCGGACAGGGAAACCTGACCCATTTTGTCGCCAGCTACCTCGGCTACCCCGCATGGGATACCCTTCCCTCCGGAGAGAATCGCATCCTTCCTCCCTTCCTCTGCCCCTCCTGGCGGGCCATCCGCGGATCAGATGGTGGCAAGGTTTTCACACTCACCACCGACCTCTATGGCGACCAGACCTGGAAAAAACCCTTCGGAGAATTTGGCAATACCAGCCCAAAAAATGCCGCCATGCGGCTCACCGACATCGACACCCCATCGGTCCGCAAGATGATGTGGGATGCCTCGAAAACAAACGACACCGATTACATCCCGCAACCCGCTCACGGCAACAAGCGCAACGTCCTCTACTTCGACTGGCACGTAAAAAGCGAAAAACAATAAATACACTCCGGAACGCCCGATACGTCATCTCCCATGTTCTCTCCCGGACGCATCGTCCCGATCCTCTTTCCGGCAACGCTTGGCGCGCTCCTCGCCACGCTTCCCGCTCCCGCCTCCCCCCTGACCATCACCGCCGGCTCCGACTGGGCGCCCTGGGAACATTCACTCGAAATCGAGCAGGGTGGCGTTTTTGATTTTTCCCGCTACGTGACGGCCGACGCCCCCGCCGGACGTCAGGGCCCCCTCATCGCCACCCCTGACGGGCACTTCGCCTTTGCCGAAGCCCCCGCCCGACGTGTCCGCCTCTGGGGTGTCAACCTCTGCTTCGGAGCTCTCTACCTTGAAAAAGACGAAGCCGACCGACTCGCTGACCGCCTCGCCCGTTCCGGCTACAATACCGTAAGGTTCCATCACTACGACGGCCTGCTTGTCCGGCGCGGTGGCAAATCCTGGGAACTCGATCCGCAAAAGCTCGACCAGCTCGATTACCTCTTCGCTGCGATGAAAAAACGCGGCCTTGCCATCAACATCGATCTTTTCTCCACCCGCGGCTTTCATCCCGACGAGATCACCGGATTCGGCATCGACGCCGCCAAAAAGGGCCGACGGATGAAATTCATTTTCAAAGGGCTCGTTCACATCTCCGAACCCGCCTTCCAGTCCTGGGCGCGGTTTGCCCGAAACCTGCTGTCACACAAAAATCCCTACACCGGCCTCACCTGGGCCGAGGACCCGGCCCTGATCGGCATTTGCCCCGTCAACGAAGATTCTCCCTACGCCCGCGTCGCCCGCGAACCCGATCTGCGTCCCCGCTACGAGAAGGCCTTCGCCGCCTGGCGCTCCCGCCCTGAAAACCGCAAGGACATTCCGGCCGATGAAACCGGACCACAACGTGAAGCCGCCTTCAACCGGTTCATTTTCGAGGAAAGCATCCGCTCCGACGCCCGCATGGCCGCGTTCCTGCGCTCGCTTGGCACCCGCGCTCTCATCACCGGATCCAATCACCGCGCCGCCCAAGGTCTCACGTATGTCCGGGAACACTACGATTACGTCGATAATCACCAGTACTGGGATCACCCGCAATTCCCCAAAACCTCATGGCAGCTCCCCTTCGCTTATCATCAGGGCAGTGCCATCACCGGTTTCGCCGATTCCGCCACCCCGCCTTCGGATGCCTCCGCCGGAGGCGCCTGGGTTCCGCTTGGCATCGCGCCCACCCGCGTTGCCGGAAAACCCTTTGTCATGACCGAGTTCAATTACGTCCGCCCCAATCGCCATCGCGCCGAGGGTGGTGTCATCATGCCTGCCCTTGCCGGGCTTCAGGACTGGGATGCGCTCTATAATTTTGAATACGCCATGACCCGTGAAGACGCCCTGCGCGGAGGTATCGGAAATCCCTTTTCCCTCGCCTGTGATCCCGTCGGCCTCATCGCGGACCGCCTTTCCGCGCTCCTGTTTCTGCGCGGAGACATCGCTCCCGCCCGCAATCTCGTCGCCTATGCGGTGCAGCCGGATGAAGCCTTCGCCAACCGCAACCAGCCCTTCCCCGACACCTTTCGCCGTCTCGGCCTGGTCACCCGCATCGCATCCCGGACCGGCTCTCCTTCCGATGTTCTGGCCGCCACCCGCGCAAATGCCGTCATCACCGGCGACATGCAGACTGCCCCCGGCACACCCGGCAGGTCATTTTTCTCCGTCATGCCGGGACTCGCGCACAACCTGCAGCGCGCCGGCATCCTGCCCGCCGGTTCCGTCAATGCCGACGCCACCCGTTACCGCAGCGATACCGGCGAGATCGAACTACACACCGACACCGGCACGATGAAAGTCGTCGCGCCCCGAGCCGAGCTCTTCGTCCTGCCTTCCTCCGCCAGGCTTGAGGGAAAGCATGCCACCGTCCGGAATGGCGATACTTTCGCCACCCTTTCCGTGATCTCGCTGGACGACCTTCCGCTGGCGCAAACTCGCCGCCTGCTCGTTGCCCATCTCACCGACGCGCTTCCTTCCGGCATGCGTTTCTCGGGTGAAGATCGCACTCTGATGGAGACATGGGGCAAACTTCCGCACCTCGCGCACCGGGGCTCGGCCAGCCTCGACCTCATCCTTCCGGATGGCGACTGGCATGCCTGGACAGTCGATGCCACCGGCAAACGGGTTCGCGAGCATCCGGTTGCCCGCACTGCCAGCGGCGCCTGGAAACTCGACGTCTCCACCGTCACCCCGGACGGCGTCCAGTTCGTCTATGAACTCGTCCGCTGATGCCCGACACCGATCTCACCACCTTTCTCGATGCCCCGCTTTTCACGCCCTGGCGTGATCCCTGCAGTGGCATCACCAGCTACATCCTCGGCGACGGTCCTGGTCGACGCCTGGCTGCGCATCAGCAGAGTTTTTACTACACCAGTCCGAGCCTGTTTGTCGGTCACGATGCCGCGAACAGTCCAAAACCGCTCCGCTACTGGTTTTATTGTTTCAATCCGCCCGAAGGCAGTGCCGCCTTCGGACGCACACTCGGCTCGCTCGATCTCGTCACCGGAAAACTCCGTCACTATCCGGAGACGTCGTTCAGCGAGGCCTCGCCAATGCTGGATACCCTCACCGGTGACATCTACTGGGCCAATCCCAACGGCATCCGGAAGCTGTCGCATCCTGACCCTGCTGCCGACAACCAGGCGTCCGCCCAATCCGCGCTCGTCGCCCGTTTCTCCGCCTCCCTGGTCGCCGGTCGAGAGGTTCGCCGTTATGCCACTCACCTTACCCTGTCCGCCGATCGCCGCGCGCTTGGTATCGACACCCGCATCGGCGATGAGTGTTTTGTGGGACAAGCCCTGCTCGATGGCTCCGGGCAGATCGAAATATGGGAAAAACTCTCCGGCGACCACACCTGGAATCACGGCCAGTTTCATCCGCGAATTCCCGACCTGCTCCTCTTTGCCCAGGATTTCCGTACCGATCCGGTCACCGGCCAGACCCGCCGTTACCAGAACCGCATGTGGACGATACGACGTGGCCAGAAATCAATCCCGGTCTATCCGGAAAACCCGTTATCCAACCGCCCTCCCGAAGAAGCGCAGGCCTACCGCAAGACGGCCACGATTTCCCATGTCGCCGACCTCGCCCGCACCGTTGTAACCGATCCTCGCGCCATGCACGGACACGAATGGTGGTCTGCCGACGGCGATCATATCTACTACATCCACTATCAGACCGGCATCGAACGTATTCCGCTCGCCCGGGCTGGCGCTGCCGATGCCGCCAAAGCCACCGAACTTGTCTGGCCGCATCGCACGGTCAGCCATGCGCACGCCAGCGCTGACGAAAAACGGATCGTACTCGATGCCTTGCCGCCCGATGCGCCGGACACTCACCATGTCCGCTTCGTCAATCTGGCCACTCGTCGCACGGTGGATATTGTCAGCCGATATCCCGCACCTGATCCCGAACTGCGCCGTTATCACGTTCACCCCCATCCGCAATTCTGCGCCGACGACCAGCTTGTCTGCTACACCACCACGGTCCTCGGCCGCGCCGATGTCGCTTTCGTACGCGTCGCGGAACTGGTCTCAGCTACGGAGAGTGTCTGATTTTGCTTTCTCCGGCAGCCCCGGCCAATTCCGGACAATGGCTCCCGGCGGCAAGTGCGGGAGCACAGATCTGCGTGCCGGTGGAGTCGACCCACCCTGCACAAAAAGGGCCGGATCCGGACGTCCCCTGACATCGTCCGGATCCGGCGGGCAGGTCAGCCAGCTCCTTTTCAGGGGACAAATTCCCAGGTGTCGGAATCGGCGGGCGCCTGTGTGGACGGCACCGCAAACGACGAGCTGTCGATACGATTCGTGCCGAGGACCCTGAACAATGCATCGAAGCCACGACCCGTCATCGACTCGATGATGATCGAATTGTAGAAGCTCGCATCGTTGCTGATGTAGCCTCCGACCAAGCGGTCATTCAGGGTGATGCCGGTCAGATCCTTGGCCTTGCCGATGAGATTGCGCACCTGGGCGAGATTGACCGAGTCGGAATCGATGTTGAGAAACGCGCCTGTAATCGCCGGAGTGGCGTCGTCAGGATTGCTGTTGACGATCTTCGCCGCGGCAAGGTTCACGGTGCCGCCATTGACCCGGTCGGTGGAAGAGTCGATGTGGGTCAAGACCAGTTCGTCACCGGCGAGATAACTCACCGAACCGTTGCCGGCGGTGGTCTTCGCACCGGGAGCCATCACGATGTCGTCCGTGGCGGTGACGGTGATCGAACCGCGGCCGTTGACTTCGAGGTCGGCATTCTGCTGCACGGAGTCGTCCGCGTTCAGCAAGATGCTGCCGCCGCCGAGGGCGGTAACGGGAGCATTGACGACGATGGTGTCCCCGTTGCCTCCGGTGTCGGTCGTGATGAGGGCGATACTGCCGTTGCCGGAATTGATGACGGGAGCGGCGACGGTGAGCTGGCCGGGCGTCCGCACGCCGATGTCGCCGAGCGTGGTCTGCACGCCGTCCAGGATGAGGCCGGCGGAGAGGTTGTTGATGTACACGCCGCCGGTACCGCCCGAAGCGGTGAGGCGGCCGGTCGTCACGTCGAGCGCATTGGCCGCCTCGCCCACGCCGGCGGTTGCCGTCAGGGAGAGGTTGGCTGCGGTGATGTTGCTGGCGTCGTCGTTACGGGCGTCGCGAATCGCGCCGCCGGCCGCGGCCAGCGTCACGGTCGCGCCGGGGGCGGTGGCTTCGATCGTGGAGACGTCGATGTTACCGGCCGCGGCGTTGATCGTGATGTTGCCGGATGGCGTGACCGCCGAAATCACGTGAATGCCCGAGTTCTCGTCGATGTGGATATCGCCCGCGCCGGTGGTGGCGACGAGAGAATCAACCGAGGTGTCGAGCGCGCGGGTGCCGGCGGCGCCGATCGCGCCGATGCCATCGGCGGCGGTCAGCGTCAGCGCCTTCGCGGTGATCCGGGTGGCGTTGTCGTTGTCGTCGGCGATGTAGCCGCCGGCCGAAATCGCAACGTCACCGTTGGCCGCGCTGATCTGCGTGAGGATGATATTGTCGCGCTCGGCGAGGTTGATCCCTCCGGTCGTCGAGGAAGCGGCAAGCGTGTTGGCCGCGATGTCAAGCGCGCCGGTGACGCCGATGCCGGCGCCGGCCTGGAGCGTGAGGACGTCGGCGACAATGTCGGTGCCCGCATCGGAAGGCGTGCGCTGGTTGATGGCGCCCGCCGCGACGAGGGTGACGTCACCGCTGGTTCCTTCGCCGGCCGCCACATAATCCACGACGATATCGCCGCCGGTCGAGGTCAGGTCGATGCCGTTGGCGCCGGCATCGGTCGCGGAGACCACGTTAACCGCGCTGATCGTGCCGCCGGCGGCGACCGTGATCGGGCCGTTGGCCGTCGTCACGCTGGTGAGCTCGATGGCGTCCTGCTCGTTGACGTTGATCAGGCCGACGTTGCTGACGGACGCGGTGAGCGAATCGACCGCGGTGTTGATCGCCGTAGTCGTCGTGCCGATACCGGTGACGGAGCTGGCGACGAAGTCCTTGCCGCTGACATGCGTGACGCCGGCCGCACCGGTGATGGAACCGGTACTGGCGGTGAGCTTCACATCACCGTCCTGCGCGGCGATGCCTTCGGTGATGACAAGGGAACCGGCGGACTTCACGACGATGTCGCCGCTGCCGGCGTGCAGGCCGGAGAGAGCCGGCTGGCCGAGGTTGGGCGTGACGCCGCCGATGGTGAGGTTGCCCGTCAGGTCGGTCACGTAAATGCCGCCGGTGGTGGTTTTGGCTTCGAGGTTGTCGACCGTCGTTTCCAGGGCATTCGCGGCGGAGCCGATGCCGGTGCCGGCCGTCATGGCCAGGTGGGCGGCGGTGATGTTGCTGCTGGCGTCGGCCGCCGCGTCGGTGATGGCGCGACCGGCCGAGAGCGTCACGGTGTTGCCTGCGCCGGCGGCGGTGATGGTGGTCACGTTGAGGTTGCCGGTGGCGCTGGCCAGGGTGACGTTGCCGTCGGGCGTGGTCACGGAGAGCACGTCAAGATTGTCGTCGTCGGTCACGTTGATCGCGCCGGCCGCGGTCACGGTGGCAGTGAGGCTGTTGACTGCGGTGTCGAGCGCGCGGGTGGCGTTGGCTCCGGTGGAGCCGATACCGTTGGCCGCGACGAGCGTGAGGGCGTTGCCGCTGATCTTTGTCGTGTTGTCGTTGTCGTCGTCGATGCGGTCGGCGGCAGTGAGCGTGATGTTGCCCGAGGTGGCGCCGGCCGTGATCGTGCCGGCACGGATGCTGCCGGTCGTCGCGGTGAGATCGATGGTGTTGGCCGCGGCATCGGTGGCGGAGACCACCTTGACGGCGTCGATGCTTCCGCCGGCCACGACCTTGACCGGGCCGTTGGCGGCGCTCACGTCGGTCAGCTCGATGGCGTCCTGTTCGTTGATATCGATGGAGCCCGCACCGGTCACGGCCAGCGTTGCGCGGTTGACCGTGGTGTCGAGGTCGATGCCCGCGGCGGCCGTGGCGGTGAGATTGTCGCCGGTCACGCGGCCACCGTCGCGGGTGGTGAGGGTGCCCGTGCCGGTGTTGGCGGTGAGCGTCACGTCGCCGGAGCCGGTGCCGGCATCGACGGTATCGATCACGATGCTGCCGCCGTTCGTCGCGGTGAGCGCGATGTCGTTAGCATCGTCATCGGTCGTGGAGACCACATTGACGGCACGGATGTTGCCGCCGGCGGTGACCGTGATCGGGCCGTTCGCCGTGGTCACGTTCTGGAGCCGGATGGCGTCCTGCTCGTCGATGGTGATGGCGCCAGAGCCCGTGACGGCCAAGGTCGCCCGGTTGACCGTCGTGGTGAGGTCGATACCGGCGGCGGCGGTGACGTCAAGGTGGTCACCGGTCACGCGGCCACCGTCGCGGGTAGTGACGGTGCCTGCACCGGTGTTGGCGGTGAGCGTCACGTCACCGGAGCGCGTGCCGGCGTTGACCGTGTCGATCACGATGCTGCCGCCATTCGTCGCGGTGAGCGTGATGTCGTTGGCGCGGCGGTCAGTGACGGAGGTCACATTGACTGCGGTGATCGTGCCGCCGGCGGTGATCGTGATCGGGCCGTTGGCGGTGGTCACGTCGGTCAGTTCGATGGCGTCCGCTTCGTTGAGGTTGATCGAGCCGGCGCCGGTGACGGCGGCGGTGAGCGTATCGACCGCGGTGTTCAGAGGCGTAGCTGTCGTGCCGATACCGGTTGCGGAGGTGGCATTGAAGTCCTTGCCGCTGACATGCGTGATGCCGGTGCGGCCGGTGATGGAGCCGGCGGTGGCGGTGAGTTTCACGTCGCCGTCGTCCGCCGCGATGCCTTCGTTGATGATGATCGAATCGGCTGCTTTCACCACGATGTCACCCGCCGTGGCCCGGAGGCCGGAGAGTTCGGGAAGGCTGAGGTTGGGCATGACGTCGCCGATCGTGAGGTCGCCGGTCTGGTCGGTCACGTAAATGCCGCCGGCGGCGACTTCGGCTTCGAGGTTGTCCACTTTCGTCTGCAGCGCCTTGTCGGCGGCTCCGATGCCGGCTCCCGCTCCCATGGCGAGGTTGGCGGCGATGACGTTGGCGTCGTCCTCGTCAGTCGCGTCGGTGATGGCGCCGCCGGCTCCGAGGGTCACGGTGTTGCCTGCGCCGTGGGCGGCGATGGCGGTCACGTTGAGGTTGCCCGTAGCGCTGGTCAGCGTGACGTTGCCGTCGGGTGTCGTCACGGAGAGCACGTTGAGATCGTCGTCCTCGGCCACATTGATGACACCGGCGGTGGTGACGGTCGCGGTGAGCGCGTTGACAGCGGTGTCGAGCGCGCGGGTGGCATCGTCCTCCGGAAGATCGAGGCCGACGACACCGATGCCGTTGGCGGCGGTGAGCGTGAGAGCATTGCCGGTGATCTTCGTGGTGTTGTCGTTGTCGTCGTTGATCCGGCCGGTCAGGGCGGTCAGGGCGATGTTGCCCGATGTGGAACCGGCAGCGATGGAGATGACCCGGATGTCGCCGGTGGTAGCGGTGAGCGTGATGTCGTTGGACCCGGCGTCGGTGGAGGAAACCACCTTCAGGGCATCGATGGAACCGCCGGCGGTGACGGTGATGGAGCCGTCGGCAGCGGTCACGTCGGTGAGTTCGATGGCATCCTGCTCGTTGATCCGGATCAGTCCGGCGTCGGTGACGGCGGCGGTGAGCGTGTCAACCGCGGTCTTCAGGGGCGTCGTATCGGTTCCGATACCGGTCGCCGCGGTCGCGTTGAAATCGGCGGAGCTGACATGCGTGATGCCGGCGCGGCCGGTGATGGAACCGGCGGTGGCGGTGAGCGTGACGTCGCCGTCCTGCGCCGCGATGCCTTCGTTGATGATGATCGAATCAGCCGCCTTCACCACGATGTCGCCCGTCGTGGCCTGGAGGCCGGAGAGCGCGGGGAGAGCGAGATTGGGTATGACATCACCGATCGTGAGATCGCCGGTCTGGTCGGTCACGTAAATGCCGCCGGCCGCGACTGCGGCTTCGAGGTTGTCCACCTTCGTCTGCAGCGCCTTGTCGGCGGCTCCGATGCCGGCTCCCGCTCCCATGGCGAGGTTGGCGGCGATGACGTTGGCGTCGTCCTCGTCGGTCGCGTCGATGATCGCACCGCCAGCGCCGAGGGTAACCGTGTTGCCCGCGCCGTCGGCCTGGACGCGCGTGATGTTGAGGTTGCCCGTGGCACTGGTCAGCGTGACGTTGCCATCGGGTGTGGCCACGGAGAGCACGTTGAGGTCGTCGTCCTCGGCGATGTGAATCGCGCCGGCAGCGGTGACGCTGGCGGTGAGGTTGGTGACCGCGGTGTCGAGCGCGCGGGTTCCGTTGGCGCCGGTGTCGCCGATGCCGTTGGCGGCGGTCAGGAAGAGGTCCTTGCCGGTGATCTTCGTGGCGTTGTCGTTGTCGTCGTCGATGCGACCGGTGGCGGTGAGCGTGATGATGCCTTCGGTTTCACCCGCGGCGATCTTGCCGACCCGGATGTTGCCACCGCCGTTGGCGGTGATCGTGACGGTGTTGGCGGCGGCGTCGGTGGACGAGACGACCTTGACGGCGTCAATGCTGCCGCCGGCCACGACCGAGATGACGCCGTTGTTGGCGGTGATGTCGGTCAGTTCGACCGCGTCGGTTTCGCGAAGGGTGATATTGCCGGCATCGGTGGAGCGGGCGGTGGCCTTCGCGACCTTCGTATCGAGTTCGATGTTACCGGTCGCGGTGGCGATCAGGGTGCCGCCGGTAACGTTGGTCGAGACACCGTTGTCGTCGATGATGTCACCCTCGCTGGTCAGGGTGACCGTATGCGTTTCGGTGGTATCGACGATGGCGGAGGAGAGTTTCAGATCGCCGGCATTGTCGAGCAGGATGTCGCCCGCTCCGCTCACGCCGGTGACACCGTCGATGGTATCGATCGTGAGAACGCCGCCGTCCTTGTCGTTGACGAAGCGGACGCCGCCGCCCGTGCCGCCGAAGGCGGCGAGGCGATCGACCTCGGTGTTGACGGCGTTGGCGACGCCGATGCCGTTGGCGGCAATGGCGACGAGATCATTGGCGATGAGCGTGCCGCCGCCGCCGAGGATGCCGCCTCCGGTGGAGGTCAGCGAGATGCGGGTCGGGCTGATGACCTCGCCGAGGACGTTGATGTCGCTGACAGCCCTCACGACGATTTCGGTGCCGGCGCCGACCGCCTCGATGTCACCGAGGCCGAGCTTGCCCGGAGATTCGAGGTAAACGCTGCTCTTGTTGAAGGTCTGGATGTTGACCTTCGAGGCCTCGACGCCGAGCGGCTGGGAAGCGGTGCCGATGATGTTGCCCGAAGCGGTGAGATTATAGGCGGTGACGGCCTGGGAGCGGACGAGTTCGCTGGCGTCGCGGGCGATTTCCGCCGCGGTGAGGGCGGCCTGGGCGATGTTGAGCGCGGTGTTGGTGGCCTTGAGAGAGGAGGTGCTGTTGGCCAGATCCGTCTGGGCGGTGAAGTAGGCGGCGCGGGCCACGTCGAGCGCATTGGCCAGATCGGCCACCTTGCTGTCCTGGGGACTGAGCGTGCTCAGGTTGTAAGCGAGCATGGCGGCGTCGGCGAGCGAGAAGGCCAGCGCCACGGCTGCTTCCGCCACGGAGGCGCCACCGTCACCGGAGAACGGAATGGCCTGGGCGCCGGCAGCCGGGAAGCTGGCCGCATCCTTGGCGACCTGGGCGGCGGCCCGGACGACGGCGAGAGTGTTGTAGATCGCCTGGTAGATTTCGAGTTTGGTGTTTTCAGTGTTATAGGTGCGCTGCGTCTGGTTGAGCTCGTTGAGGAGCAGGCGCTCGATCGACTGGGCAAGCGAAACGGTCTGCGCATAGACGTCGCGCATGCCGGTGAGGCTCTGCACGGTGGTGAGATCCGCGCCGGCCTCGGCGACCTTGCCGGTGTAGTCGGCAATGGCCATGTCGCGGATGAGTTCGGCGACGTACTCGGAGGGAGTCTTGCCCATCAGGGTGACGTTCTTGCCGATGATGTTGGTCGCGGAACCGTTGCCGTCGATGATGAGGCCGTTCTTCGATTCGACGTACACGTCGCCGACGTCATAGCCGGCATCGAGGAGACCGATGGTGATGTGCGAACCGGCGACGAGACGGATGCTGCCTCCGTTGGTCGTCTTGAGGTTGCCGGCGATGATCACGCCGCTGTTGCCCGGGAGGACGTTGTCCACATACGAGGCGTCGAGCGTGATGCTGCCACCGCCGGGGACGATGATGGTGTCGTTGGGATTCAGGAAGACGATGTTGCCTTTCTGCGCGATCAGCACGAGCGAGCCGCCCGCATCCATGGTGATGGTGCCGCCGTTGTTATCCAGGATGTAGATCGTGGGGGCGGTGATGTTGACGCCCGCAGCGCCCTTGCCGGTGAGCGAGGCGCTGTCCACCGACACGGGGCTGAGGTTGGCAGCGCTGACGCCGCCGGTGCCGCCGCTGGCGGAGAGGAAGCCGACATCGAAGGAGAGCGTGCTGTTGACGCCGACACCCTGGGCGCCGGCGATCTCGAGCGTCTTGGCCTTGACGTTGGGCACGGAGGTCGAGGTGCGCGCATCCTCGATGGCTCCTTCGCTGCTCAGGGAAACCGTAGCGCCGGCGGCCTCGATCGTGCCGAGCTGCACATCGCCCTTCGCGGTAATGCCGATGTTGCTGCCGGCCGCCTTGGCGGAAGTGAGACGGAGGACGGCGGGATCCGTCGAATTCAGGTAGAGCCCGCCATCGGTGGTCTCGGCCGTGAGTTGGCCGACGGCGATTTCGACGGCATCGGTCGATGTGCCAATCGAACGGCCCCTGATGTCGAGCGAACTGCCGACGATGTTGCGGGTGTTGCCATTGCCGTCGGTGATGTTGCCGCTGACGCTGAGGACGACGGCGTTGCCCTGGGCAACGATCTCGCCGAGAGTGGCGTTGCCGAAATTGGCAACCTTGACCGCACCGCCAGTCGCCTGGGCGGAGAGGAGGCTGATGTCGCCGCTGTTGCTGAGGTAAATACCTCCGTTGTCCGCCCTGGTGGCGAGGCTGCCGGAGACGGCGGTCGAGAGCGGAGAGGCATCGGTGCCAATGGAGCCGCCCGCATGGAGATCGGCCGAAGCGGCGGTGACGTTGACCGTACCGTCGGGATTGTCGCTGCTGCCGAGCAGGCTGCCGCTGGTGGCGAGCTTGACGGCGCCGGATGCGGAGACGGTCTTGAGCAGAAGATCACCACCCTGGGCAGCGACTTCGACGGCGCCGCCTGAATTCGCTGTCAGGGTCAGGTCGCTGCTGCCCTGCTGCGAAATATAGGAACCTCCACTGGTGCTGGTGAGGTCAAGCGATTTGACGTTGGTCAGGACCGGGGCTGCCGAGGAACCGATGTTTGTGCCGGCGACAAGCGTCGCATCATTGGCGACAATCGGCGTGCTCCCGCTCTGGGTGATGGAACCGAGTGCCTGGAGGCGGAGAGACTGCGCACCGAGGTTGAGACCGCCGACCATGATCTGGCCGCCCGAGTTGGTGAAATCGAGCGACGGCGCGGAGTCCGCCGTGAGCGAAAGCGCTCCGTTCGTCGGATTAAAGATGAGCGAGCCGCCCTGCTGGGCAACGTTGACGGCTCCGTTGTTGGTGCTGACGAGGAGCGAGGAAAGCGTGTTTTCCTCTTTCAGATAAATGCCCTGGCCAGTCGTGGCGGAGCGTGCCTCAAGTGCGGATACATTGGTGCCGATCGCACCGGTGCCGGCCGCGCCAATCGCTTTCTGCGCGTTGAGAACGGCGGTATCTGCAATGATGTTCACCGCCGTGCCGTTGTTGTCGATGATCGAGCCCTGCTTGCTTTCCACCGTGACGGCGCTGCCGTTTGCCGTGATCGAGCCGAGCCTGATGTCGCCGCTGTTGACGACGACAGAAACCTGGCTGCCGGCGCCGGACGCAGTGATGTTGCCGATCGTGAGGGCGTTGCTTTCCGTCAGGTAAATGCTGCCGCCGGAAGAGGCATTGAATGTCTCGACCATGGAGTCGATGGCGTTTCCGGCCTGGCCGACATCACCGGCAGCGTTCAGGGTGAGGGTGCGGGCGATGAAGTTGTTGGTTTCGGACGCGTCGTAAATCGAACCGCCGGCCGAGGTGAGGGTCAGTTCGTCGGGCGAGACGATTTCGTCGGTCAGGAAAATATCGCTCGCAGCCGAAATCCTGATGTCGTGGGTGCCGGCGGAACCACCGATGCCAAGCACGACGTTGCCGTCACCATCGATCAGGGGAGTGACGCCGCCTTCACGGACGGTAATCTTGCCGAGGCGAATCTGTCCTTCCTGATCGGCTACGTAGAAGCCGCCATCCTGGGTCGAGCCGGTGAGGACGGTGACATGGGTCTTGATGGCGGAGCCGGCCGTGCCGACGGCCTGGTCGGCCACGAGGTTGGCAGCCCAGCCGGTGATATTGGTCCCGGAGCCGGAGGCCGTGATGGAGCCATTCTGGGCGGTGAGGATGACACGGGTGGCGTCTTCGTCTCCCTTGTCGCCGCCTGTGTCGATGGTGCCAACAGCGACACCGCCGGCGGTATCGGTGATGACGATATGGCCGAAGTTGGCGTTCGCATTGAGGGTGCCGGCGTCAATCCTGAGCGCATTGCCTTCGGCGCCGATGGTGGCTCCTTGCCGGGTGGTCGTGAGGTTGAGGGTGCCGGCCGTGATCTGCCCGCTGCCCGACGTGGTGATGTTGCCATTGCTGGCCGCGAGGGCGGCCGTGCCGGAGGTCGTTACCCCGGCGGAAATACCGATGGAGGAAGCCTGATTGATCGTAATGGCGCCGCTGCCGGCATTGATCGTGCCCGCGACGGAGACGGCGCCGGTATTGCCGATATTCACCGCGCCGTTGCCGGTCGTGATGGCACCGACTGCCGTATTGTTGAAATTGATACCGGTCGAAGTGAAGGAGCCGCCATTGGTGTTGATGGCCGCGCCGACGCTGACGGCGCCGGAGCCGCTGGCCACGCCACCGCCCGTGGCGTTGTTGGCGTTGAGCGTGAGGTTGAGGGCGCCGCCGGTGGACGTGAGGGCGTTGTTGATGAAAATGCTGTTGTGGGCGTTGAGAGTGAGGCTGCGCGCGTTGATGCCCGTATAGGTCAATGCGGTAGCGAGTGTGATGTTACCCGCTTCCGATCCCTCATCCCCCGAAGTGGTGATGGCGACGTTGCCGCTCGCCAGTGCACCAAGAATGAGGTCGACGCCGAGCTGGGCGCCGTCGGCGGTGGAGGCAAAGGGATTGGCGGTGTCGATGCCGATATTGGTGCTGCCGGCAACGATGGTGATATTGTGCGGATCGATCAACCAGAGGCCCGCAGCGCCGTTGGCGGCGGAGACATCGGGCGTGGCGCCGATGGAGAAACTCTCGTAGCCGCTGGTTTCCACAAAACCGCCGTCGCCGGCGAGCGCGCCGCCGCGGGCGGCAAGCGTGGCGCCGGTGGCGATACGGGCAGAGTTTTCACCGACGATCCGGATGGAACCGCCGTCGCCGTTCTCGCCGGCGCTGGCAGTGGTCACGCTGTCGGCGCCGACCGCCACCACCTGGCTGGCGTGGAGATCGATCGAGCCGGCGTCGCCGTGGCCAAGGCCGTCGGCGGTAATGGTGCCGAACTGGCCGACGTTGCCGCCGCGCAGTTCCACCGACCCGGCGGCAGCTCCGTTTGCGGCAGAGGACACCGAGATGGAGCCGGTATTGATGACGTCACCGTCGCCGCGGGCGACCAGTTGCACGGAGCCGCCGAGACCGGCGATCGAGGTGGCCTCGACAATGCCGGTGTTGTTGACCACGGAGGTGACGATATCACGCGCGGCGTCGCCCGTGAGAACCACCCGGCCGCCGGGAGCGCTGATGGTGCCGTCGTTGCTGACGGTGCTGGCCAGCGTCCGGCCGTCGGGGCCTTTCACGCTGGAGGCGAGTTGGCCCGAAACGTCGAACTTGACGAGGCCGTCGCCGCCAAAGTCGACCGTGAAGCGATCTCCGGAAGCCAGGGCCACCTGGCCCATGTTGGCGACGATCAGGCCGGAGTTGTGCACGCTCGGAGCCACCAGATAGACGAAGCCGTTGTCACCGACGGTGATCTGCCCGCGGTTGATCACGAACGACGGATCGGCCGCCGGATTCTGCGCAAAGTTATATTTGCCCGCCATGAAACTGGCGTTGCTGATATCGAAGGTGCTCGCCATGAGCCCGGCCACATCGACCCGCGCACCGGCTCCGAACAGGATGCCGTTGGGGTTGACGAGGAAGATGTTTCCGTTGGCGGTGAGGGCTCCCTGGATATTGGACGTCTCTTTGCCCGTGACCCGGTTGAGCGCGACCGCCGCCGCTCCCGGCTGGATGAAGCGGACGGATTCGCCCGCGCCGATGCTGAAGCTGTTCCAGTTGATGATCGCCTTGTCCGAAAGCTGGTGAATGGAGGTCGAGGCGCCGTTCGCGGAGATGTTCGCGCTGCCGGCAACCACCTGGCCGCCTCCCGGTCCGGCGTAAGCCCGGATCTGGCCCAGAAGCGTGAGCGCACTCATGAAGACAGCGGAGACGAAACGGGTTTTGTGATTCTTTCTTGTCATAAAAATGTAGTCAAAATTCAGATACCCTGGTGATCAGGTGATGTGATACGTACAGCGGGCGGGTTTTCCTAGAACGTGTAGATGGCCTGGGCGTAGCAATAAACGCTGTCCCCGCTCCTGGGGCCGAGGGGCACGCCGACATCCACGCGTACATCGAGGTGCTCCAGAAGGTTGACGCGCACGCCGGCGCCCGTGCCGGACAGGCGTGTCCATTCGTCCTGACCGATAACCGGTTTTTTCGTGTGGACCTCGCCATGGTCGATGAATGCCGCGAGCTGGTAGCGGCTGGAATTCGGGAGCACGGAGAAGCGGGCTTCCAGATTGACGACAAAACCGTCGTCGCCGGCGTACACCGACTGGGGATGACCGCGAACCGAATCCGCACCGCCGATGGCGAGTTGCTCGCCGGCCACCAGGGAATCGAAGCCGTACTGCGCAAACAGACTGCCGAGCAGGTACAGCCGGGGGTGCAGGCTCTGGAGGCGGGTAACACTGGCGGTCAGCTTGGTGAAACGGTTGTCCGCTCCGGCGAAGCTGCGGCTGGACAGGGGATCGTCGTTATCCATCGCCCCGAGAATGTCGCCCAGGCCCTGATGGATGTGCAGGGAAACGAAGGTGCGTCCATAGAGATCGCGGTGGTCGAGGTTGATTCCGGCGCGGAGCTTGCGGATATGGTCCTTGCTGCTGGTGCTGCCGAGCATGTCCTGCTCCGAATCGCGATACTCGAACCAGCCTTCGATGTTGATCGAGGTGCGCGTGGAAAGGATAAAGTCCTGCGACAGACCCGTCCCCCAGGACAGATTGTCGCCTTCGATTTCCAGAGCGCTGAATTCATTGCCGACGCCGTAATTGCCCATCGAGAAATAGCTGCTGAACTTCGTGCCGGAAACGCCGAGAGGCGTCTCGTAGGCCGCCTGTCCGAAGTAGAGATTGTCGCCGTCGAGCGAAAATACGCCGAAGATGCTCAGCGCATCGCCGTGGCCGGTGAAATTGGGCAACGTCACGCTCGGGATGACGCGGTATTCACCCGTGTCCTCGCTGCCAAAATTGTCGATCTCGATGGAGCCGGTGATACGCCTGTCTTCCTTCACGTTGATATCGAGATCGGTGGAGCCGACCTCCCGGCCGGGTTTCAGGGTGGAGCTGGCCGTGATGCCGGAATTCCGGTTAAGCAGCAACATCGCCCGCTCCATGTCGGCGAGCTTGAACGGCTCTCCCGGCGTCACTTTGTCGAGCAGCGTCCGGCGCACCCGGTCCGCACTGAAACGACGGGTGCCGTCGACGGCGATCTCTCCCACCCAGCCCTCGAGAACACGGAATTCGAGGATGCGCTGCTCGCCGATTTCCTGCTTCGGGATGAGGACCCGGGTCAGAACGTACCCGCGGGAATGGTACCACGTCTCCACACGGGCGGCCAGAGCCTGTAACTGGCCGAACGAAAGTTCCTTGCCCAGATCGGCAGCCACCAGTGCCCGCAATTCCTCGTCGGTAAAAAGCGTGTTGCCCGTAAACCGCACACCCTTGACCAACAGACGCACTTCGCTTTCGCCTGCCGGCGTCGCCGGTGATCCGGAGTCGGCCGGCGGCGGCACATTCACCGGCGAGGCAGGGCTGTGTGGAGCGATGGGCATCGAAACGCCTTTCTGGAATGCGCCTTCGGCCCGGGGAACCTGAACCGGAACTGTCTGCTGGGCGTATCCGCAAATGGCCACAAGAGAAACGGCCAGCGTTTCCGGCAACCGCCGGAACAGCGCAGACCGATTGCAGAAATACGGACGGGGATTCTTCGATGAGACAGATAACATAAAATGATCCTGGTCTGCCCGGAGCGGGCGGGAAAAAGGAGGCGGGGGTTGTGGGGGAAAGGAGATGATTGTGGGGGAAGGAGATCAGAGTGCTATTTCCTTGCACAGGATCCGTCCAATCGGGCCGGGCCAGACACGTCCGGGCATCCGGCGTGAAGCCTCCTGGCAAGAGGACATGGTCGACGGAATTCCGCAAAGAAGGACTGGACAGAGAGAGCTGGAAGGCACGCGCCGCTTATTCTGGTCCGGTGCGAACGTATAAAGCCGATTTCGGTGAAACCGGCAATCGGATCGGCCAATCGCTGAAAAATTCCGGTGAAATTAATGGAACCTCCCGATGCCTGGTTTCCAACCACTTCACCGCAAGTAATGCAAAATTATTACAAAATTCACCCAGCCTGCGGCAGAACTACCGGAAACCGGGGATGGCCGCAAAAGCACCGACAGGGCACAGGATTCCACTGGCGTCCGACATATGCCGGCCCCCCCCCCCTTCCCTGCCCTCGCCGGCTGCTTCAGCGGTCTACTTCTGCAGCGCCGCCATCGCCCGTGTCAGCCGTTCCGCCATTTGCGCGAAACCGGCATCGTTCGGATGCACCGCCACCTTGTCGAACAGTGCCGGGTCGTGGTCGATCAGTTCCGGACCGTTCACGAGCACCATATGCGCGTCGCCTCCCGCCACACGTGCGGCCACGATCTCGCGAATGATTTCCCGGTAATCCTCCAGCGAATACTTCGCCGATTTCGGCCGCCACGACGGGGGAACCCATAAGGGCGTGATCACATACACCGGCGCATCCGGGTGCCCGGCACGCAGGCGGCCCAGGAGTTCGGTCATGTTTTTTCGGAAAACCGCAAGCTCTGTGCCGCCCTGCCAGTTGTTCACTCCGATCGCCACGGAAAAGACGTCGGCCTTCACGCCCGCCAGAAAATCTCCGTCCTTCGCCAACGCCGAGCGGCCGCCAATCCCCTCGTTGATGACCTGCCAGCCCTTCGCCTCCGCCACCTGAAACGGATATGAACCCGCCACCGAACTCGCCGTGAACCCGTGCGTCACCGAGTCGCCAAACGCCACCCAGCGCACCGCCGGACGCGCCGCCGGTTTTTGCCAACGCGCGCTGGAACTCACCTCCACTCCGAGCACATCCACGGCGTCGCCATAAGGTAAAATCAGCTCGTAATCGTGAAACGCCTTCTCGCCCGAAAGCGTATCCGGAACCGGCAACCGCACCGCCAGTTCCGCATCATAAGGCAGCTTTTTTCCGTCCACCTGCGGGCGCGTGAAAGACCACGCCGCCGTATCTCCGCGCCCGTCGACCCGCCAGAAACCGATGCTGTTGCACGCCGGCCCGACATGCCGTGCCGAATAACGCAGCCGCACCGTCACCGCCGCACTGTCCGTGCGAAACCGCACCCGCGCTCCCGGCGCATCCCAACGGTAGCCGCGCGCATTTTCCAGCACCCGATCCACCCGCGCCTCACCCGAATCCACGTCACGGATGACCTTCAGACAATCACTGAACTCGATCCGCGAATCGGCCGCGGCCACAAAATCGGCCGAAGCCGCCGTGGCCCCGGAACTCACAAGGGAAAAGCAGGCGCACATGAGGAATCTGTTCATGGGATAAGGATGATGTTCTTTATTCAAGAACGATTAATCGGATGCCTTGCCAAAGACAAATTTCCACTTGTTTCGTCAATATTCTTCTTGTCTGCCTTCCTGTTTTTCATTTTTAAAATTCAGATGTTCTAAATTAAAGAACACTTATTTTCTTCGCTGCACTTCCGATTTTCCCCGAATGACCACCGTCCTCACCCTTGAAAAAAGCCTTCACGTCCTCGAAGCCATCGTGCGCCACCCCGAGGGTATCGGCACGCGTCCCCTCGCCCAGCTTCTCGGGATCAGCGTGGCCACCGCGCACAACATCGCCACCACGTATACGCGTGCCGGATACGTCCGCCAGGATGAAACCACCCGTCTCTTCCACGCGGGCGTCCGGCTCATGCTGCTGAGTCGCCACCCGTCGTACCTGCGTTCACTGACCAACTCCGCCCGCGCCGTCGTCCACCGCGTCGCCGGCGAGCTCAACGAATCCGTCATGCTCGTGACCAGCGATCACGGCCGGCTGATCAATCTCGAATACGTCCCCAGCAAGCAGGCGCTCCGCGTGCAGGAGCCCGAGGACATGAGCGGCGTCGCCCATGGCACCGCCTTTGGCAAACTTCTCCTCGCCTGGTTTTCCGCTGCCGATCTCGACAGCTATCTCCGCCAGCACGGGCTTCCCCGCCACACCGCCAGGACCATCACGCACGAGGCCGCCCTGCGTCGCGAACTCGCCGCCATCCGCGAACAGGGTTTCAGCGAGACGCACGACGAACTCTGCGAAGGCATCAGCGCCCTGGCCGTCCCCATCCGCGACCCGTGGGGCACGGTGTTTGCCTCCCTCGGCGCCAGCGCGCCCACCGTCCGGCTCAACGAACCCGCCCAGATCCGGCTCACCCTCGACGGCCTCCGCGCCGCCGCCGCCGAGATCGAAACACTCTGGGCCCACAGCAATCCGCCCGTCGCCAGCGACGCCCCGCCCGGCAACCGCCGCGGAAGGCCGCGAAAAAATCCGAAAAAAAATCCGGCCTCTTCACCCGAACTCTGAACGCCAACCTCTGAACGCCAGACCCATGTCCACCATCGCACCCGTCACCTCGGTCACGCCCGGCGCCGGCCGCCGTTTCCGCCGGCTCATCCTCGAACTTTCGCCGAAACCCTTCCGCGATCCGTCGCCCGCCGGCACCGAAGCCGTCGCCCGCGAGATTCTCTCGCAGTACCACGCTCTCCTCCAGAGCGCCGATGCCCTTTCGTTTCTTTTCTGGACGGCCGACGGCTCCGAAATCCTCGACTACCGCGGCCGTCCCGATGACGAAATCCACTGGGCCCGCTACATCGGCATCGCCAACGACGCCCCTCCCGGCACCCTGCCCGGCACTCTCCACGGCACCGCCCGCGTCCCCTACTGCGACAACCCGCCGCCCCCTCCCCTCACCTACGGACGCCTGCGCGACATCATCGCCACGCTCCGCCGCAGTGTAGCGGAAACCACGGGAAAACCCGTCACCTTCGGCACCACCTTCGACCCCGGCCCCGAGTTCGCCGAATCCGATTTCAAGTACAAACGGCACCCCGAGATCAACAAAGGCGCCATCATGGGCCACAAACAGTGGCTCCACTGCGCCTCCAGCCTGCACGCCGACGATACCGCTTACGCCGGTTTCCCCGACGGCATCCCCGAAGGCACGCCGCTCGGCACCTTTCTCGGACGCCAGGCACGCCTCTTCATGCAGGACACCGGTTTCGACTACATCTGGTTTTCCAACGGATTCGGCTTCTCGCTCGATTCCTGGAATTGCACCGGCGAAGTTTTCGACGGTGAACGCTTCGACACCTCTGGCGCTCCCGCCGTCAACCGTTCCATCCTGAAATTCTGGCAAGATTTCCGCGCCGAGTGCCCCGACCATCGCGTCGAGACGCGCGGCAGCAACCTCTCCACCGCGATGGATCTCGCCGCCCATGCCTCTCCCGTGCGCGATATCTATACCGGCGGCTTCAACCTCATCGCTCCCGTCAACTCTCCCTGGGCCGCTCTCAATCACGATTACGGCCTCGAACTCGTCGGCTGGATGTCCCATATCGCGGAACTCCCCGGCGAAAAAGGTGGCGCGGGCGTCCCGTCCGCTTCTCCCGGCTACCCCTTCC
Organism: Opitutaceae bacterium TAV5; assembly: GCA_000242935.3. Lineage (NCBI taxonomy): Bacteria > Pseudomonadati > Verrucomicrobiota > Opitutia > Opitutales > Opitutaceae > Opitutaceae bacterium TAV5. The sequence continues at coordinate 4,477,240 of CP007053.1, read as the reverse complement.
GCTACTACATCCACGATCCCTGGTGGCTCAACAGCCCCTGGCTCGACCGCTACGGACGCGAACCGCACGACATCTACCTCCCCCTCGCCTGCAACCGCATCGGCCCCGATGGCGCGATCGTCCCGCCCGCCTCCCTCTCGCTCCTCACCATCGACGACTCTCTCGGACGCCTCCCGCGCGAGGTCCCCAACGAGATCACGCCGCACATCCAGCGCGCCCTCGCCGATTTTCCCGATGCCCCCGGGCTCCTCACCTGGGTGTACCCGTTCGACGAATACCATGACCAGACTTTCGCCACGCCCAGCCGGGCCAGCGAAGTCTTTTTCGGCGACTGGTTCATGCGAACCGCTGTCAATACCGGCCTCCCGCTCAACACGGTCGTCTCGGCGAAAAACTACCTCGCCACCCGCGCGGCCAAACCCGGCCTCTACGCCGGCACGGTTCTCGTCACTCCCGCCCCCGATGCCGGCACGCCCCTCGCCGCCGCGCTTCTCGAGCATATCCGCACCGGCGGCTTCCTCCTCCTCTACGGGCCTCTCACCCATACCTCGCCCGAGCTCCTTTCCCACCTCGGCCTCCGCACGGGAGCCGCGCCTCTCGACGGCGAACTCACCCTCGAAAGCGTGCTCGCGCCCGACGCCCACCGCGACGGCTCCGCCTTCCCGCAAAAGCTCAATTACCGCTCTCTCCTCAACGGCGGCCCCATCGACACCGACCGGGCCGACCGTGGCGCGGGCGTCCCGCCCGCAACGTGGCATGGGCATCCTGCCCATGATTCCGGCGTGGCACGGGCTTCCAGCCCGTGTCCCGCGGGCATCCCGCCCGCCTCCGTCGAAACCCTGGCCACCGTCACCGGTCCCGCCGGCGACACGCGTCCCTTCGCCGTCGCCGCCTGCGACGGCCGCCTGCTCTGGGTGCGTGGCGCACTCTCCGAAACCGTCAAAAAAGGCGGCGCTCATCTTCCCAAGCCCGACGATCCCGCTCAATGGGCGCACCCCGCACGCCTCATGCGCTGGGCGCTGGAAAAACTCGGCTACATCATCCGCTTCGACAAAAGCACGCCTGCGACCAAAGATCCGCTGATCCTCTGTGCCCGTTCCCGCGGTGGCTGGGTGTTTTCGGGATTCACCACCACTACGACAACCACCCTCCGCTGGCGATTCCCCCAAGGCGTCCCCGTCCCCACCGGAACCGACGTCCATCTCACTGGCACCGGCACCGTTGGCGAGACGCACACACCCGCCGCCTGGCACCGCGAATGTCGCATCCTCGTCGAGCAGGCCGGTCCCGGGGACGTGTCCTGCCGCGAGCACTACTCAGGCGAGATCGGCATCACCCGCCGCCTCCGCATCAGCGGCCTGAAAAACGCCATCGTCACCTTCCTGCCCGACACGGATTTTCCACCCGATGCCGTGCGTATCCAGAAAGACGAAGGCTACCTCGGCACCGGCCCGGCCATTCCCTTCCGCCGCACCGCCGAAGGCTGGTGCGTCACCACCGAACCCGTCACCGGAGAAATCTTCTGCTCCTGGTAAAAACATCTGAACAGAAGTTAAAAAGATCACGAAGGCACTCCCGTTCCCGCTCTCCGCAACGAGTGCCAAACTCTTGCAGATTAAAAAATCTCTCGTTTGCCGTCTGTCCATCCCGACAACCAGAGCCGCCTTCGTGACCTTCGTTATCTTCTGTTCAAAAAATCCTTTTCTCTAAAATCAAATGAGCACCACCAACACCACTCCCGCTCCCCTTTCCACCGCACCGGCCCCGCGCATCGCACGCCTGCATCCGTTGACTGCCCGCGCCGGCCTCGTCGGCATCGGCCATCACGTTTACTGGCCGCAATTCCCCGGGCTTCTCGACGAGATGATCCGCAAACAGGCCCACGTCCGCCAGCGCATCGAATCGCATGGCGTCACGGTCTCCGACTTCGGCATGCTCGACACCGCCCAGGCCGCCTACGATGTCGTCCCGCGTATCAAGGCCGCCGACATCGACATCCTCTTCGTGGACATGGTCACCTACGGCACCTCCTCGACCTTCGGCATCCTCTGCCGCGAGATCAACGTGCCCATCGTGCTCGTCGCCATCCAGCCCCTCGCCGCGATGGATTATCCCAACGGCACGACGTTCATGCAGCTCTGCAACGACGACTTCTGCTCCGTGCCCGAGTTCACGGGAGTTGCCATCCGCTTCGGACGCAAACCGCCCCCCGTCATCCTCGGTCACGAAAAGGACGACCCCGTCGCCGAAGCCGAACTCAAAAGCTGGTGCGGCATCGCCAAGGTCCTTCACTCGCTCCGCAAGGCCCGCCTCGGTCTCATGGGTCACGTTCTCGAGTCGATGCTCGACATGCACACCGACCCGACCGCCATCACCGCGGCCTTCGGTCCCCACGTCGTCCTCGTCGAACCCGGCGACATCCACAAACACTACCGCGCGCCCGACGCCTCCGCCGTTGAAAAGTGGAAGGAAAAAATCCTCGAATTTTTCGACACGCCCGATCCGAAGTCCGATCCGCTCACCGAAAAACTCACCGCTGCCGACCTCGACACCGCCGCCCGCGCCGCCGTCGCGCTCGAAGGCCTCATCGCCGACAAGAAACTCGACGGCCTCGCCTACTACTACGAAGCCGAGCCGGGCAGCGAACTGCGCACGCTCGTCACCAACCTCATCGTCGGCAACTCGCTGCTCACCGGCGCCGGTTTTCCGATGTGCGGGGAGTTCGACATCAAGACCTGCGTGGCGATGATGATCATGGACCGCCTCGACATCGGCGGCAGCTTTGCCGAGTTCCATCCCGTCGATTTTGCGATGGACAGCGTTCTTGTCGGCCACGACGGCCCCCACCACATCAACATCGCCGCGAGCAAACCCGTCATCCGCAGCCTCAAAAAATACCATGGCAAACCCGGCAGCGGCGCCGGCGTCGAGTTCCAGATCAAGGAAGGCCCGATCACGATGCTCTCGATCGGCCAGAAAGCCGACGGCAAGTTCAAGTTCGTGATTGCCGAGGGCGAGTCCGCCCGCCGCCCGATTCCACCGACCGGCAACACCAACACGCACGGCATTTTCAAGCCCGACGTGCGCACCTTCCTCAAACGCTGGGTCGCCGAAGGCCCCACGCACCACTTCGCGCTCGGCGTCGGCCACCATGCCGCCGAACTCGTCGAGATCGCCAAAATCCTCAACCTCGACTACGCTGTCGTCACGCCGCTCGAACGCGAATTGTAAAACCGGTTTGCCTCCATCCCGCACCGGACCCGCATCCCTCGCCCCATGACACCCATACCAACCGACGGCGCTCAACTCCTTCAACTGGCCAGGTGGATTGGCATGCCGGAACCACTACGGGCGCGCCATGCGCCGCTCTTCCGACGGGAATTTTCCATTGCTGCCCACATCCGTTCGGCCCGCCTCGCCATCTGCGGATTAGGCTGCCACGAAGCCTTCATCAACGGGCAACGTGTCGGCGACCATGTCCTGGACCCGGCGCAGACGGATTACGACATCCGTACATTTTTCGTCATGCACGATGTCACCCGCCTGCTTCGCCCCGGGGCCAACACCCTCGGCGTGATGCTCGGCGACGGCTGGTTCAATCAGGATCTCGTCTGGCGCCGCGATATGTCTTACGGAACCCCCCGCCTGATCGCCACACTGGAGGTTCACCTGAAAGACGGCTCCCGGTTTACACTCATCACCGACGAAGACTGGCGCTGCGCACGCGGTCCCATCACCAGCAACAACCTCTACGCAGGCGAAAATTACGATGCCCGCCTGGAGCAGATCGGATGGAACGAAAACGGATTCGACACGGCAAAACCCAGGCACGCCTCGCAATGGTTTGCCTCCGAAATCGTTCCCCCTCCCGGCGGACGGCTTGAGGAACAAACGATTCCTCCGATGAAAACCATCGAGGAAATCCGCCCCCGTACGATCCACGAACCGCAACCCGGCTACCGCGTCGTTGATATGGGGCAGAATTTTTCGGGCTGGGCGCGCATCCGCGTCACCGCCCCCGCCGGGACCTGCATCCGGTTGCGCTTTGCCGAGGCTCTTTTCGAGAACGGCATGGTGGACACCGCCAGCACCGGTGTCTTTGCCACGGGCGTCGAGCAAATCGACACCTACATCTGCAAGGGCGGTGGCCCGGAGGAGACCTGGGAGCCAGGGTTTACGTATCACGGATTTCGTTACATTGAAATTGTCGGCTGGCCCGGCCCGCTCCCCGCCAACGCCGTCACCGGCATCGTCGTCCACACCGCGCTGGCGACCGCCGGGGCATTCACCTGCCCGGACGAGCGCCTCAACCAACTGCAACGCATGGCGCTCTGGACGCACCGCAGCAACCTCCACGGTTTCCCCGAGGATTGCCCGGCGCGCGAACGCTGCGGCTGGCTGGGCGACGCCCACCTCGTCTGCGACTATTCCTTCTACACCTTCTCCGGCGCAGCCTTCTGGGAAAAATATCTCGGTGACATCGAAACCACCCGCCACCTCAATGGCGGACTTCCCCTCATGATCGCACCGGGCAGGCGCTCGGGCGGAGCGGCCAGTCCCGACTGGATGGTGGCCCTGATCCTGATCCCCTGGAGCCATTATGTTTTTTACGGAAACCGCGCGATACTCGAACGTCATTGGGACGGCATGCTCGCCGTCATGGCTCATCTTGAGAGTCTCTCTGTCGACGGACTGCTTCCCCATGGCCTCGGCGACTGGTTTGATCCCGGCGTCAGCGCCCAGCCCCGTTACACACCGCCGGTCCTGACCTCCACGCTTCTTTTCGGTCAATGCGCCCGCATCATGGCGGAAGCCGCCGCGCTCCTCGGCCATCAACAGGAAGCCCGCCGCCATGCCCGGCTGGTGGATGCAATCCGCGCCGCGCTCCATAAAACCCATTACAACCGCGCCGATCACACCTTTGGCTCGCAAACCGCCGACGCGATGGCGCTGCAACTCGGCTTTGCCCCTCCCGGCGAGGAGCAAGCCATCGCCGACAGCCTGGCCTGCGACGCCCGTGATACGCACGCCCTGCATGTGACAACAGGCATCATGGGCATCCGCTACCTCTTCGAGGCGCTGACCCGCCACGGGCATGGCGATGTCGCCCTCGCGCTGATGCACCAGGACTCTTACCCGAGTTTCGGAGACCTGATCCGGCGGGGAGCGACCACGTTGTGGGAATACTGGGGGGAGGCGGAAGTCGATGCCCGGCACGGCGCCCGTTCGCTCAACCACCCGATGTTCGCCGGATACGGTAACTGGTTTTTCAATACCCTGGCCGGCATCCGACCCGATCCCGGGCATCCCGGCTTCAAACGCTTCTTTCTCGAACCCCATCCCGTCCCCGGCCTGCAATGGGTAAACGCTCATCACGACTGCCCCCACGGACGCATCGTCAGCAACTGGAAAAATGAATCGGGCAAATTTTCGTGGGAGGTGACCGTCCCGCAAGGAACGGTGGCCCTCGCCCGGCTGCCGTGGACCGGAGAGTCTCTTGAACTGGCGGCAGGCGGTCACAAAATCGTTCGCACCGCCCCATGACACTCCGCGACATCCCTGGAGGAGCGACGCACGAACGCCCGTCCGGCGATCTTTTCCTCCCGGCGTGTCCGGCCGCCAGTGTTCCGGTCCTGCTTATTCACGAAGGCGCTGTCTGTCCGGTGATCCGGGCGGCAGCGATGTCAGGTAGGTGCGGATACGCCGAAACGGCAACCGTGCGCGCTGAAACCGGCACCGAAACTGACCAGCCACCAGTCTTCCGCCGGCCCCGGCTTCCCTCCGGCGAGCGCTTCCTCGAGCGCAAACAGCACGGACGGACTGCTCATGTTGCCACATCGCCGCAGTACCGCGCGTGTCGCATCGAGGGGATATCCGGGCACCGCCGCTTCGATCGCCTGGATGACATCGCGCCCGCCCGCATGAGCGATGATGCGGGTAATCGACCGCTCTCCCGATTGCGCCGCCTCGGTCGCGAACAACCGTGACACTGCGCTGGCCGCCAGCTCCGGCACGGAGGCGTGCAGCAGGTTGCGAAGCTTGCCGTCGCGCATTTCGAAACGGATGCGATCCCGGTGTTGCGGCTCGTGCAGCGAAGAAAACCCGTCGCAACGCAATCCGCAAGGCCCCGCCGTGTCGCGCCAGAGGGTGGCGGCGGCGCCATCGGCAAAAAGACAACTGCTGAGCAACACGCCCGGATCGTCATCCAGATAAAAGGCCGCCGAACATACCTCCACCGCGACGCAGGCCACCACCGCTCCGGGACGCGCCGCGAGCACACCCTGCGCCGCTCGCAGCGTGGGAATCGCCGCTGCGCAACCGAGCCCGGCGAGATCTTGCAGAAAAACATCGGAACGCAGACCCGCCTGCTCCGCGACATAGCTGCTCACGCCAGGGCAAAGGTAGCCGGTGCAGGTGCACACGAGCAACGCATCGAGTGCATCGGCGTGCAGTCCCGCCTGCTCCAGCGCGCGCTTCAGGGCGACGCCAGCCAGCCGCGGCGCGGCGTCGCGGAAGATGGCGTTGAGCTCGTCGGGAGTGCGTTCGAAAATCCGCTCGATCTCCGGCATCGCAAAGTGCCGCGTGGCGATACCCGAATCCCCCGTCAGCACGGATCGCAAAATCAACTGCGAACGCCGTTGCAGCCGGTGATAACGGTCGGAGGCGCGGACGATATCCCAGCACTCCCGTTGGGTAAAGGAATCGGACGGAAGGGCGGTGGCGAGAGCGTGAAGATGCACGTAAAATACGATTAACGGAGCAGGCGGTAAAAGGCGTTGAACGGCGCGCGGGCGCGGACGAGAAGCACAAGCAGACGTTGCCCGGCAGGGTGCAGCAGCAAGGGATGCAGGCATTTCGCAACGGCAAACCGCCGGCGGAAACGACTCCGGTGCGCCTCGTGAATTGTCCGGGCCGTGTCCTCCCAGGACACGACACCCGCCGCCCAGGCCACCAGCGGATCGACCGCCAACGATGCACTCGTAAAGGCCAGCGCCATGCCATGACCGGTGAAAGGAGGGATCATCGCGGACGCATCGCCCAGTTCCACCTGACGCACCTTTTCTGCGGGCTCCGGCCATCCGAACGCCAGTCCTGCGACTGCGCATTCCGACTCCGGGCGACGTTCCGCCGTTTCCAGACGCGCAGCCAGAGCGGCAAGGCCGGCGGCGCGCAGCGCATCCTCGAGAAATTCCTCGCGCGAACCCGCGCCGACGGCGCTCCGGTGAAAGAGACCGCACACATTGGTCCAGCCCTCCCCGACCGGACAAAGCCCGACATAAGCGCGACGCCCGAGGTGCAGCTCGAGATCGCCGTCGAGACGCAGACCGCGCACGTGGCATTTCCATCCGACCCAGGGTGACGGAGAGGCACGGCGACGTCCGCAAGCCCACACGCGCCCTGCCTCATCCGCTGCGGGATCCATCCGTGTTCGTGTAACCAGGCGGCCGCCAGCCGCGACGAATTCCTCGGCCATTCGTGTATCCAGAGTGTAGCGACTGATTCCGAGAGCCGCCGATGGCAGCCGCTGCCCGCCCGCGAAACGATCCCCGCAATACCAGCGCACTTCGCGATGCCGCAGCGCATGGGCCAGCAAATCTTCCGGGATCAGCCTTGCGGCAATCGCCTCATCCAGCCCGCTGATAAACTCACCGCAAACGCGATGCCGCGGATAATCGCCTGCCTCGAAAACCGTCACCGGCACGCCGGCCTGTCGCAGCCCGAGCCCGAGGGAAAGTCCCGTCAGCCCTCCTCCGACAATCTCGATCTGTCGCAACGGGCTCATCGGTGTTGTGCCGGTCTGGCGGCCGGGTTTTCCCGTTTCTCCGCAAGGAATCGGCAGCTTCCCGATACGGTATGCGCGGTCCGCCAGCGCCAGACATCCCGCCCGATCCCGAGGGATTCGGCCAATTCACCGTGGCGAAACCCGGCCGTGATGCTCACACGACCATCGTGACGTGTGACCGGGTGCGCTCCGATCAGGGGACAGACAAGGGCGAACAACCCCCCGGTGAGCCGGCAACGCAGCGGTTCGCTGGTGAGCACAACCCGGGCATGGGACGAAAGCCGTTCGCCGAGCCAGCGCAGTTGCGGCGCATCGAGGTGGTGCAGGAAGAGATTGGCGATCACGACCGGGTAGTCGCTCCACGCCTCGAAAGCGAACAGGTCGGTCCGGTGCCAGCGATACCGGGCATCCCACGCCGCAGGCCGCCCGCAACGATCGAGCCCGTCCACCGGAAACCCCCTGGCCTGCAACCCGGCGCCGATCTCCCCGCCTCCTGCGCCGAGCTCGAGCACGCGCTCACCGGGGTGGAGAAGGCGTTTCAGGCCTCGCTCGAACCAGCGGCGACTGCCAAGGAGGCGGTTGAGGACACGCAGGTCGCGCCGCGAATGCCGCGCGGCAGGCGACCCGTCGGGGAGCGAATCGAGCAATTCGGGCTGGAGCCTGCGTTCCATACCCCACCATGCGAACAACGGACCACAGAGCAACCGGCGCGTGCGTTTGGATTCGTGTAGGTGCCGGGCAAAAATGATGCTGGCCAGCGTCCCGCCCCGCAGCCTTCACCCGTCGCCGACTCCGCAATGGGCAACACCACACGCACGGTATTTTCAAGCCCGACGTGCACACTTTCCCCAAACACCGGGTCGCCGAAGGCTCCATACGCCACTTTGCGTCAGGCGTCGGTCACCACGCCACCGAACTCTTCGAGACCCCCAAAATCCTCAACCTCGACCACGCTGTGGTCACGCAAGGAGTCTGCACGATGACTGCCGAACGAAGGCACGCTGGGACCGGGGGACCATTCCCCGGGAAGCAAAATCACACGATTATGCCCGGAAATTTTTCTCGAAAAATGCCGCTTGACTTTTTGCTCAATAAACGGTCATTTGCTCATCGTAGTTTCCGAACCTCCGGTTCCGACCCGCCGCAGCCCCTGCTCCTCCGGCCCGGAACCGGCCAACCCGACCGCCACCCAACCCGACAAAAAATCCGTTAGCCCTTCCCGCCATGCACCACGCATCCTCCCACGCTCCTGCGTTCTCCCGCTCCGCTGCCGCGCGCCTCTCCGCGCTTGCGGCCGCCTGCGTTACCGCCCTCGCCCTCACGCTGCTTGCCTGCACCGCCCCCTCCGCCCGCGCAGCCGATAAAGTCGGTTTCGCCAACCGCACCCTCAACGGCGCCTACTTCAACGCCCTTACCGAATACTTCAAAATCAACGCCAAGGCCGCCGGTTTCGATACCGTCACCACCGACGCCAAGGCCGACCTCAACAAACAGGTCGCCGACGTCGAGGACATGCTCTCCCAGGGCATCAAGTACCTGGTCCTCAATCCGCAAGACCCCGTCGGTGGCGCCCGCATCGCCAGGATCGCGCAGCGGCGAGGCGTTCCGGTCATCACCGTCGACAGCGATATCGCGGACGACGCCCCGGTGCTCACCCGGATCCTCGGCGCCAATTTCAAGAACGGCAGCCTCGTCGGCGAATACGCCGTCAACCAGTTCGGCAACAAGGAGATCAACGCCGTCATCATCTCCGGCAACCAGGGCAACCTCGTCGGCGAAGCCCGCCGCACCGGTTTCATGGTCGGCGTCATCGAAGCCCAGCTCCGCAACACTAACCAGACCCGTTTCCAGGTCCTCACCCAGATGTGGGGCAACTGGGACCAGCAGGGCGGCCTCAAGGCCATGGAAGACGCGCTCGTCTCCCAGGGTGCCAAGGTCAACTGCCTCTTCACCGAGATGGACGACATGACCCTCGGGGCCATCCGCGCGCTCCGGGCCTCCGGCAAGCTCAAGAACGTTCGCGTGTATTCGCACGATGGCTACAGCAAGGGGCTCCTCGCCGTCAAGTCCGGCGACATCCAGGCCACCGCCATCAACGACCCCGAGGTCTTCGCCAAAATGGCCGTGGATGTCTGCAAGAAACTCGCCGGCGGCAACACGGATATCCCCGACGTGCTCTACACGCCCTCCATCCTCGTCACCAAGGACAACGTCGACAAGCACTACAATCCCGAGGCGCTCTACTGATCGACATCCGATCCCGGCGACGGCGGCCTCGACCCGGACCACCACGGGGCGCCGTCCCTCCCCTTTCTCCTTCTTCCCCGAAAACACCTTCACCTTTTCCCGTCGTCCCGGATCGCGGCCATGGCCGTGCCCTGCCGGGAAACCCGTTTCCGTCCGCAACCCGTCATGAGCCTCTTCAGCCTTCAGGATAAAATCGCCCTCGTCACCGGAGCCGGCAGCGGCATCGGACAACGCATCGCCGTGGGCCTCGCCGAAGCCGGCGCCTCCGTCGCCTGCCTCGACCTCTCCGCCAGCGCCGGCCTCACCGACACCGTGGCGCGCATCGAAGCGCTGGGCCGCCGCGCCCTCGCGCTCGCCGGCGATGTCACGCAGGAACCCGATCTCGCCGCCGCCATCGGGAAAACCGAATCCGGCCTCGGTCCGCTGGCCATCGCCATCAACTGCGCCGGCATCGCCGGCGACGCGCCCGCCGAGGACATGCCCCTGGAAAAATGGCGGCGCATGATCGACGTCAACCTCACCGGCATTTTCCTTTCCTGCCAGGCCGAGGCCCGCGCCATGCTTCCCCGCAAGAGCGGCAGCATCGTCAACATCGCCTCCATGTCCGGCCTCATCGTCAATCGCGGTGTCCTTCAGGCCCACTACAACACTGCCAAGGCCGGCGTCATCCATCTCACGAAAAGTCTCGCCATGGAATGGGCCGCGCGCGGCGTCCGCGTCAACGCGATCAGCCCCGGGTACACTGCCACGGCCATCACCCGGCGGCCCGAGGTGGCGGAGATGGTCCGCCGGTTCGAGGCCGAAACGCCTCTCGGCCGCATGGCATCCGTCGACGAACTCGTCGGCCCCGCCGTCTTCCTCTCCAGCGCTGCCGCCTCGTTCTGCACCGGCAGCAATCTCGTCGTCGACGGCGGCTTCGTCTGCTGGTAATACGTCTGTCATGACATCGTCGAAAGGTCGCCCGACACACCATTCCTGATATCAACCGTAAACCCTGAACGCCAAACCCTGAACCCTGCGGCGGCTCTGCCGCCGTCCTCCCCATGTCCACCGATTACGCCATCTCCATCGAACACGTCCGCAAGAGCTTCGGCGGCGTGCATGCGCTCCGGGATGTCAGCCTCCACGTGCGCAAAGGCACCATCCACGCCCTCGTCGGCGAAAACGGCGCCGGCAAGTCCACCCTCATGAAAATCCTCGCGGGCATCCACACCCGCGATGGCGGCATCATCCGCATCGACGGGCGCGACGTCGATTTCCGTTCCCCTCGCGACAGCCAGCGCGAAGCCATCGGCATCGTCCACCAGGAACTCGCCCTCGCCCCCGATCTCACCGTCGCCGAAAACCTCTACCTCGACAACCTCTCCCGCGGCTCCCTCTCCATCAACTGGCGCAAGCTCAACGAGTCCGCCGCCGCCGCCATCCGCGCCTTCGGCTTCGACATCGACCCGAAAACCCCCGTCTCCGAACTCGGCATCGCCCAGCGCCAGATCATCGAAATCGCCAAAATTCTCGCCCGCGACGTCCGCATCCTCATCCTTGACGAGCCCAGCGCCGTCCTCGCCGATCCCGAGATCGACGTCCTTTTCGCCAGCCTCAGACGCCTCCGCGAGCAGGGCGTCTCCATCATCTACATCTCGCACCGGCTCCAGGAAATTTTCCGCATCGCCGACGAGATCACCGTCATCAAGGACGGCCAGACCGTCACCACGCTCGACCCCGCCGCCTGCACCGAAGACGACATCATCACCAACATGGTCGGCCGCAAACTCAGCGCCCTCTTCCCGCCCAAAACCCCGCCCCCCCCCTCCGCTCCCGGCGAGCACCCGCTGCTCGAAATAAAAAACCTCTCCCGCCACCGCGTCCTCCGCGACATCCACCTGCGCCTCCGCGCCGGCGAAATCGTCGGCCTCGCCGGCCTCGTCGGCTCCGGCCGCACCGAGCTCGCCCGCTGCCTCTTCGGTATCGATCGTGCCGATACGGGAACGATCGCCAAAAACGGCGCGCCTCTCCGCCTCCCCCGCTCCGCCAGCCACGCCATGCGCTCCGGCATCGGCCTCGTCCCCGAGGACCGCAAGGGCCAGGGCGGCCTCCTCGAACTCCCCATCGCCACCAACGCCACCCTCGCCAGCCTGCGCAAGGTCACCCGCTTCGGTCTCATCAACCACCGCGCCGAAAACCGCCAGACCCAGGCCGCCCGCGAACGTCTCCATATGCGACTCGGCTCCATCCACGATCCCCTTTCCTCCCTCAGCGGCGGCAACCAGCAAAAAGTCATCCTCGGCAAGTGGCTCGATGCCGACTGCGACCTCCTCATCCTCGACGAACCCACACGCGGCGTGGATGTCGGCGCCAAGGCCGAGATTTTCAACCTCATCACCGAACTCTCCGCCCGCCGGCTCGGCGTGCTCATGATTTCCTCCGAACTCGTCGAGATCGTCGGCCTCTGCCACCGCGCCTACGTGATGTGCGAAGGCACGATCACCGGCGAACTCGCCGGCGACGAAATCACCGAGGAGGCCATCATGCGCCTCGCCCTCCCCAAACGCGCCGCTGCCTGATCCCGTTCTCCGTCATCTCCCCCCTCCCGCCCCCTCTCACTCTCTCCCGCCCACCTTTTCTCCCCGCCATGAACAAATTCAAACGTCTCCTCGCCGACAACACCCCCTTCATCACGCTCGTCGTCATGCTCGTGCTGGCGGGTTTTCTCTCCGAACATTTTTACTCCGGGGACAACATCACCAACCTCCTTCGCCAGAGCGTGCCGCTCGGCCTCGCCTCGCTCGGTCTCCTCTTCGTCATCCTCACCGGCGGCATCGATCTCTCCATCGGTTCGATCATGGCGCTCACCTCCGTCGTGGTCGGCCTCGCCATCCCCGAATTCGGACTCACCGGCGGCATCCTCATCGGGCTCCTCGTCGGGCTCGTTTCCGGCCTCGGCTCCGGCGTGCTCGTCGCGTGGTTCGGCATCGCGCCCTTCATCGCCACGCTCGCCTTCATGACGATCACCCGCGGCGCCGGCCTCATCGTTTCCAAAGGCCAGCCCGTCTTCATCGAGGTCGATTCCTTCAACGATTTCGGCATCAGCAGCTTTCTCGGAGTACCCGGCCCCGTTTACGTGCTCCTCGCGGTGTTCCTGCTCTGCATCTTCGTCGCCCGCAAGACGGTCTTCGGGCGCGTCGTGCTCGCCACCGGCTCCAACGAGACGGCGGTCCGTTTCTCCGGTATCCGCGTCGCGCCCTACAAGGCGGCCGTTTACGCGATCTCCGGTCTCGCCGCAGCGGCCGCCGGCATCATCTCCGCCTCCCGCACGGGCGTCGGCTCGCCCGTCCTCGCGATGGGTTTCGAACTCGACGTGATCGCCGCGGTGGTCGTCGGCGGAGCGCGTCTCTCCGGCGGACGCGGCACCGTCCTCAACACGCTCATCGGCGTCATCATCCTTTCCGCCATCTCCAATCTCATGAACCTGATGAACATCCCCGGCTATCACCAGCAGGTTGTGAAAGGCGTGATCATCATCTTCGCCGTCCTGCTCGAAGGACTACGCACGCGCCTGACCGCCCGCGCGTAAAAGCCGGGAAAACATTCAACACTTAACGCTCAACATTTAACACTCAACCAGCCGCCTGCCGACGTTCTTCATTAAATGTCAGGCGTTTAATGTTAAATGTTAGACGTTCTCCCCTCTCCTTCCTCCATTCCCTTCCCCTTTCCACATACCCTCCCGCTCCCCCTCCACTCTCCACTCACACCACGTCATGAAACTCACCAACGCTTCCCTCGCCTCGCTCCCCGCCGACGTCGCCCGCCCCGTCTATGACCGCGCCACCGTCAAGGCCGGCATCGTCCACTTCGGTGTCGGCGGTTTTCACCGCGCCCACCAGGCCATGTACCTCGACCGGCTCATGAACGCCGGCCTCGCCCTCGACCAGGGCATCTGCGGCGTCGGCATCATGCCGAACGACCTCGCCATGCGCGACGCCCTCCGCGCGCAGGACGGCCTCTATACGCTCGTCGTCAAGCACCCCGACGGACGCCACGAGGCCCGCGTCATCGGCTCCATCGTCGAGTACCTCTACGCGCCCGACGATCCCGCCGCCGTCATCGAAAAGATGGCCGATCCCGCCATCCGCATCGTATCGCTCACCATCACCGAAGGCGGTTACAACTTCCACCACGACACCGGCGAATTCAACCTCGACGATCCCGGCGTGCAGCATGACCTCCGGCCGGACGCCGTCCCGCAAACCGTTTTCGGCCTCGTCACCGAAGCCCTGCGCCTCCGCCAGCGGCGCGGCATCCCCGCGTTCACCCTCCTCTCGTGCGACAACATCCAGGGCAACGGCGACGTCGCCCGCCGCATGTTCCTCGCCTACGCCCATGCGAAGGACGCCGCCCTCGCCACCTGGATCGGGCAGCACGTCACGTTCCCCAACTGCATGGTCGACCGTATTACACCGGTCACTACCGAGGCCGACCGTGCCGATCTCCGCGAGCGCACCGGCATCGAGGATGCCTGGCCCGTCGTCTGCGAACCGTTCACCCAGTGGGTCGTCGAAGACCACTTCGCCGCCGGCCGTCCGCCCGTCGAGAAAGCCGGCGTGCAACTTGTCGCCGACGTCATCCCCTACGAGCTGATGAAGCTCCGCCTCCTCAATGCCAGCCACCAGGCGCTCTGCTACCTCGGCTACCTTTCCGGCTACCGCTACGCGCACGAAGTCGCGCAGGACCCGGCCTTCGCCGAATTCCTGCAAAGCTACATGGACGACGAAGGCACGCCCACGCTCCGTCCCGTCCCCGGCATCGACCTGGCCGACTACAAGCACACCCTCATCGCCCGCTTCGCCAACCCCGAGGTCAGGGACACGCTCGCCCGGCTCTGCGCCGAAAGCTCCGACCGTATTCCCAAGTGGCTGCTGCCCGTCATCCGCGAAAACCTCGCCAGCGGCGGCCCGATCGCCCGCAGCGCGGCGGTCGTCGCGAGCTGGGCCCGCTACGCCGAGGGCACCGACGAGCAGGGCCAGCCGATCAAGGTCGTCGACCGCCTCGCCGACCGGCTCACCGCCATCGCCGCCAACAACCGGGTGACGCCCGCGTGCTTCATCGAAAACCGCGCCGTCTTCGGCGATCTCGCGGACAATGCCCGCTTCCGCGCCGCCTACCTCGACGCCCTGCACCTTCTCCACACCGAAGGCGCCCGCGCCACGGTCGAGCGCTACCGGCATGCCGTCGCCTGACCCGCCCTGTCCTGTTTTACAGAAGATATTTTTGAACAGAAGATAAGAAGAGAACGAAGCTATTTTCCGTTTCCGCCACCCGCCCTGCATCCGAACCTTTTTTATGCCAACGCCTCAAAGCCTTCGGATTTTTACACGAAGGTCGCAAAGCGCGCAAAAGATTGTCTGTTATCGCCTTCGTGTCCTTCGCGAGCTTTGTGCAAGATCAAAGCCATTCGGGACACCCGTATTAAAGGAAAGAAAATGTCACCTCTGCCCAACCCACCACCCGCCGCCAGCGAGCCTTCGTTTCCTTCGTTATCTTCGTTATCTTCTGTTCAAATTTTCAGCTCTCTTATTGGTAGCTGTTTTCAAGCATGCCTCGGCCCGCCGGGTCCCCGGCTTCTGTGAGAAAATAATCCTTCCCTGCTTTCTTTCAGACTTCTGTAACCCGACCCGACAATCGCACACTCCCCTGCTCTCCTGATCATGAAAGACGTTCTCGACGCCAGCACCGACTGGCAGCAACAGCGCCGCCAGCTCACCATCCGCGCCGCGTGGCTCTACTACATCGGCTGCAACACCCAGGACCAGATCGCCACCCGCCTGAAGCTCTCGCGACCCGCCGTGCAGCGGCTCGTCGCCCAGGCGGTCGAGGAAGGTCTGGTCAAGTTCCGCATCGACCACCCGCTCGCCGACTGCCTCGAACTGGCCGGCGCGCTCGCCGAACGCTTCGGCCTCACCTACGCCGAAGTCGTGCCCGGCTCGGCGAAAGCCGAGATCATGAACGGCATCGCCATCGCCGCCGCCAACCGGCTGGAGCCGCACCTCGCCAGCCGCGACCCCATCGTCCTCGCCTTCGCCATCGGCCGCACGCTCTACGCCACCGTCTCGCAGATCCAGCGCATCGAACGCCCGCAGCACACGCTCATTTCCATCGTCGGCAACATCTCGCGCGACGGGCGCGCCGGCCCTTACGACGTGATCATGCGCCTGGCCGAGCGCACCTGCGCGGCCTGTTATCCGATGCTCGCGCCCGTCGTCACCCAGACGGCTGACGAATGCCGCGTGCTCCAGTCGCAACCCGCTTTTCAGACAATCCATCGTCTCGCCTCCGAAGCCCGCGCCGCGTTTGTCGGCATCGGCCACCTGCACGGCGACGACATCCCGCAACTGGCCGACGGTTTCATCACGAAGGATGAGCTCAAGATGCTGCACAAGCACCAGGCCGTCGGTGAAATCTGCGGCTGGTTCTACGACGCCGACGGCAAGATTCTCGAAACCGCGCTCACCGGCCGTCAGTCCGCCGTGCCGCTGTCCGCGCTGCCGCCCGGCGTCATCACCGCCGTGGGCGGTGGCCCCCACAAGGTGCAGGCCATTGCCGGCGCGCTCCGCGGCCGATTGGTCAGCGAACTCGTCACCGACGAGGCCACCGCCCGCGCCGTGCTGAAGCTGTAGGAGCGGCAGGAATGGCAGGCTGTCGGCCTGTGGCCTCGGTACCTGCCGCCGACGACGGCCACGCAGCGTCGCCGGTTCGGGTGTTCGTGGCTTCTCCGGCAAGGGGCGAGGCGCTTCGCGCCTCGTCGCAGCGGCAGGAATGCCGCCGCTCCGCTCTACCGGTTTGCCATCCCGCCCCCCGTGGGACAAGGATCGGCCCTTCGCCATGCTTACGCACCGTTCCACCGTCCAGGTCCGCTACGCCGAAACCGACATGATGGGCATCGTTTACCACGCCAATTATCTGCCGTGGTTCGAAATTGCCCGCACCGATCTGCTCCGGTATCACGGACTCCCCTACCGCGATCTGGAGGCGGAAGGTTTTTTGCTCCCCGTGCTGGAAGCAAACGTGCGCTACCTGAAATCGGCGCGCTACGACGACACCCTCGCCATCGTCGCCACGCTCGCGGAAAAACCGTCGCTGCGCCTGCGCATCACTTACGAGGTACGCCGCGGTGATCGCGGCGGCAGCCATGACAGCGACGGCGAACTGCTCGCCACCGGCTGGACAACCCACGCCTTCATCGACCGCGCCGGCAAGCCCGTGCGCCCGCCCGCCCGTTTTGTCGCGCGCATGAACGAGCTGTTCGCCGCCGGGTCGTAACGGATGCCACGCAGGCCGACGTGGCACGGCCATCCTGGCCGTGGACGGCGCTCCGCGCCGCAAACGTCCCCCCTCCCCCCCGACATCACGGGCTGGAAGCCCGTGCCACTCGCGGGGAGGCAACGTTCACGGGCAAGATGCCCGTGCCACATCGATCAGGTCGTAATGCAAGCGCATTACACGCGACGCCGGTTCCGCTCGCCGTGTGCCGTCAGAACGCCGGCAGATCAACCCGCCAGCTCCGTCTCCACCTGCCCGGTGGTGAGCTGCACGAGTTCATGCAACGAGGTGAAATGCTGCGTCAGGTCGAAGTCGCCGCCGAGACCGCCGACCAGCTTGTCGAACAGGTCGCGCTTCGTGGCTTTCAGCGCCTCGATGCGCTCCTCGATCGTGCCCGCCGTCACCATGCGGTAAACGAAAACCGTGCTTTTCTGCCCGATACGATGCACGCGGTCCACCGCCTGCGCCTCCACCGCCGGATTCCACCACGGATCGAGCAGGAAAACGTAGTCGGCCGAATGCAGCGTGATGCCCGTGCCCGCCGCCTTGAGCGACACCAGCATCGCCGCCGCGCCCTCCGCCCCCTGGAAACCCTGCACAGGCTTCAGCCGGTCGAGCGTCATGCCGGTGAGTTCGTAGCGCGGCAGGTCGGGGAACGCCTGGGCGAGCGCGATCTTCACGCGGTCGAGCAGCATCACGAATTGCGAGAAAATGACGACCTTGTGGCCGTTGGCGATCACCTCGGCGAGGCGCTCGACGAGCAGCGTGATCTTTCCCGAATCGGTCAGCGGCGCGTCCTTGATCCAGGGCAGCATGTCCGGATCGCAGCAAATCTGGCGCAGGCGCGTGAGGAGCGCGAGCAGGCCGAAGGATTTTTCACGCATGGCCGCGCCCACATCGTCACCGAGGCGTTGCAGGCCTTCGGCGCAGATTTTCGCGTACTCGCTGCGCTGCACCTCGGTGAGCGGGCAGATGAGCTCCATCTCGACCTTGGGCGGGAGTTCTTTCGCCACCTCGGTCTTGGTGCGGCGCAGGATGAAGGGCGCGAGCTGCGCGCGCAGGCGTTTCATCGTGCCGGCGTGGTCGGCGAGCAGCGCCGCCTCGAAGGCCGTGCGCGTGCCGAGCAGGCCGGGCAGCAGGTAGCGGAAGATCGACCAGAGATCGAGCTGGCGGTTTTCCAGCGGCGTACCCGTAAGGACGATACGGTGGGTGGCGCGGATGGCGAAGCAGGTCTGCGTGACCTTGGCATCCGGGTTTTTGATGAACTGGCCTTCGTCGAGGACGGCGTAGCCGAACTCGTACTCGTCGAGCAACGCCCGGTGTTTGCGCAACTGCGTGAAACTGGCCACCCACACGCGGGGCGGTTCGGTGTGGATCACGGAAAAATCGTTGCCGTTTTTCAGCACCTCGACGCGCGTGCCGGACCAGAAGCGCTCGATCTCCTCGCACCAGACGGGCACGACGCTCGCCGGACACACGATCAGCGCGGGCCGGTTGTTCGCCGCCGGGCGCGTCATGAGGAGCGCGATCACCTGGAGCGTCTTGCCGAGACCCATCTCGTCGGCGAGAAGGCCGTGGCAACCCTTGTCACAAAGGTGATGGAGCCACTCGACGCCGCGCCGCTGGTAGGGACGCAACACGGCGGGCAGGTCGGCCGCAGGCGCGGGGTGTTCGAGCACGCCCTGCCGCCAGGTCTCGAGTTCGGGCGAAAGCGTGAGCTTGAGCCGCGAGTCGTTGAAGAGGGAAAAAATCAGGTACGGAGGAATCTCGCCGGCGCCGGTGCGGGTCTCCTTCACGCTGCGCTGCCAGGCCGCGACCGAGGCGAGCTTCTCGACGGGCAGCGTCACGATGCCGACGCCGGGCAACATCGACGGCGCGCTGCCGCCGTTGCGGGTGACGAGCGCCACCTCGGCATCGGAGAGGAGGTGTTCGCCGGCGCGGAAGATCCAGCGCAGGTCGAGCCCTCCGCCCGCGCCGGCCGATCCGTTGCGGCGCGGCCCGGCCACGGCCTCGATGGTGATTTCGCGCGCGCCTGCCAGCAGGTTGGCGGAGGTGGCGCAGAGTTCGGTTTCGAAAAGTTTTTTCCAGGCCGGCAGCGTGGTCTTGAGGAAGTTCGTCACCTCCGCGACCGAGGCCAGCACATAGGCGCCGAGCTCCTGCGAGTAGGCGAAGTGGGCCCGGCGCGCGTAGGCCGCGAGGCCGATCAGCTTGGCGCGCTCCGCCGAGCTGGGCGGCTGGGCGCGGCCTTGCGCAGCGGCGCCGAGAGCGGGCACGCGCGAGCCGTCGTCATCCACCCAGAATGCCTCGAACCCCAGACCCTCCGCCCGCGTGGTAAAGGAAAGGAGCAGCGTCCGCGCGCCTCCCGGCGCGGGTGCCGGACCGGCCTGCGACGGTGCGGGACGTTGCGGATCCGGCTTCTGCGTTGCCGCGGGTGTCGAAGCCGACGCAGACATGCCGGAGGCCGGGGGCGACACCGGCGCAGGCGGAGGCGCGGGAGACGCGATGGCCGAACCGTTGGCCGCGACGGAGGCGGCGGGCGGCGCGGCGCGGCCGGGAGCGGGGACGGAAGCGACTCCGTCAACGGCAGGGTCGGCCGCAGAGGCCGCGGGAGAAAAAGGCGGGGCAGTTTCCGGCAGCGGCGAGATCTCGTCGGCGACGAGTTCCTCGATCTCGTGCAGGCCCGCGACGGCGAGGGCGCGGGAAGACTCCTGGTTTTCGGTCGAGGAACGCACCCGGAAGGTGCCGGCGGAACTCCATTCGATCACGGCATACTCGTCGCGCTTGTCGATGCGGCGGTGGATAATCGCATCCTTTTCAGTGAGTTCCACCTCGCGAACCTCACCCTCGCGATAAATGCGGTGGCCTTCCTCAAGTTGTTCACGGGTGAAGAATTCGTCCCAATCATGCTCCAGCTTGGAAAACCAGAACTCAAGGGACTGTGGGGTGTAAACGCGCTTCGGTCCGTGGGATTGCATCCGGCGAAAAGAAGAGAACGTAGAATGCCGGTTTGCTCCGGCAACCCCTATTTTGCGGACGGGTCGCAAAAGAATTGTAGCCGGCGTTGTTCCCGGGGATGCGCGGAGGGGTCACCGGTGCTCTCCCTTGCGCGGACAGCCCCTGTCAGGACCCGGCTTGCGCGGCGGCCTGCTACCGGGCGGACTCGTTTCACTCGCTCCGCCGGTTGCCGGCGAGGATGAGCAGAATGTGCAGCAGCGAACCGAGCGCGGCCACGAAGGCGGCCACATAGGTGAGCGCGGCGGCATCGAGCGTTTCGTTGACACCTTCCATTTCGTCGCGGCCGAGAATGCCGAGGTTGACGAGCTGGGCCTTGGCGCGGCGGCTGGCGTCGAACTCCACCGGCAGCGTCACGAGCTGGAAAAGCACGATCACACCGAGGGCGATGGCGCCGATCGTCAGCAGAGGGCCGCCCAGGGCGGTGCTGAAGAGAACGATACCGGCGATGATGATGAAGTTGGAGATGCCCGCCGCGATCTGCGTGGCGGGAGCCAGCGTCTGGCGGATGGTCATCATGGAGTAGCCGACCTTGTGCTGGATCGCGTGGCCCGCCTCGTGCGCGGCGACGCCGAGGGCGGCCAGGCTGGTGCCGTGGTAGTTGTGTTCGGAAAGCGCGAGGCGCTTGTGGATCGGGTCGTAATGATCGGTGAGCTGTCCGGGGACCTTGACGATCTGCACGTCGTTGATGCCGGCCGAGCGCATGACGGCCTCCGCCGCCTCGTAGCCGGTGATCCGTCCGCGCGAGGCCACCCGCATGTTTTTCGAGTAGGCGCTCTGCACGCGCATCTGCGCGTAGAGGCCGAAGAGCATGGGAACGATCAGGCAGATAATCCAGGGAAGATAGGCATTCATGGTCGGATGATGGAAATGAGATGGAAGTGGTGTGGCGAATGGCCGGACCGGTGCCGCCCGTCCGGGCCATGCGGTTTTCCGCCCGGCCGGGGACTACCCGGAAAACCGGGGAGGAAAGAGGCGGTAACAACGTGCCATCTTTGCGATCTGGCAAGTGGAACTTCGGGGTGTTGGAAAATCGGCCGGGAGTTATAGGGACGGCACAACGGGCTCCCCCGGGGGAGGGGGCGGATATTTATCCATGCGGTTTTCTTGACCTTGACGCGGCAGATGTCTCCAAACCCTTGCCAGATGTCAGGCTCGCCACACACCACCGGTACCGCCACCGCCTCCCCCGGGTTTCCCGACGAAACCGGTCTCGGCCCCCCCTGGTGGCAGCGGCACTCCACGCCTCTCGCAGCGGCGAGCGTGTTCATCGTCACCGTCCTCTTGACGATCCTGATGTTCCCCCCCGGGCGCGCGCCCGAAGCGGCCTACATTTTCGCGGCGCCCGCGCTTTTCTGGGCCTACCACTCGCCTCGCTGGAAACCGTGGCTCGCGGCGACACTCGGCTCCCAGGTCGTGGCCTGGACCTTTGTCCTCGGCTGGCTGCACAACGTGACGTGGCTCGGCCTGTTTTTGCTCGGGCCGGTCATCGGGGCGTGGGTCGGATCGTGGTTCGCGCTCGCCCGCTGGGTGATGCCGCGCATGCCCGGCCGGTCGACGCCCGTGCGCCTGCTCGCCATGTTCGGCCTGGCCGGCGCGTGGGTCGTCATCGAGTGGACGCGCACCTGGCTGCTCGGCGGTTTCCCGTGGGTGCCGCTCGCGGCCACGCAATGGGAGCGCGTCAGCATCCTCCAGGTGGCGGCATGGACGGGCGCCGGTGGCGTGTCGTTCGTGCTCGTCGCCGTCAACATCGGCACGGCCGCCTACGCGCACCGGCTGCTGCGCGAGAAGGCGCGCGGGTTGTCGCGGCGCTCGCAGGAATTCATGGCGGCGCTGTTTTTGCTGGTCGCCTGCCTCGCCGCCTTCATCCCGGAAGTGATCAATCGCGGCAAACGCGCCGTGCCGCTCGGCCGCGTGGCCATCGTGCAGCCCGCCATCCCGCAAACGCTCAAGTGGGACCCCGCCGAAGGCCCCGGCATCCTGAACGTGCTGCGCGAGGAAACGCTGGCGGCGGCGGCCACCCATCCGGATGTGATTCTCTGGCCGGAGGCCACCACGCCCTGGGCGACGCGTGGCGAGAAACCGATGCAGGACTGGGTCGAGGGGCTGGTGCGCGAGGCCGGCGTGCCGCTCGTCCTCGGCTCCATCGTCATCGAACACCCGCAGACGGAAAACGAGCAGTGGTTCAATGGCGTGCTGGTCGTCGACCCGAAGAACGGGCTGCACGAAAAATTTTATGCGAAACGGAAGCTCGTACCTTTCGGCGAATACGTGCCGTTTCGCCCCCTGATCGGATGGATCGGGAAATTCGTGCCGGTCGGCGACGACTTCAACCACGGCTCCTCCCCGGCCCTGCTGCCGGTCGTCCTTCCCGGGCGCACCGTGCAGATCGGCCCGCTCATCTGTTACGAAGACATTTTCCCGAACCTCGCCCGCCAGAGCGTGCTCGCCGGCGCCGATGTGCTCGTGGTCAACACCAACAACGGCTGGTTTGGCGAGGGCGGCGCGGCGCAGCAGCACGCGTCCAACTCCGTGCTCCGCGCCGTCGAGATGCGACGCCCCGTCCTGCGCGCCGGCAACAGTGGCTGGAGCGGCTGGATCGACGAATGCGGCGCCATCCGCGCGGAGCTCACCCGCACCGCCGACGGCGTGGTGCACGCGCAGGCGCGGAGCAGAGACACCGGGCGGGCCCGGAGTCGCGAAGGCGACGGCGAGCCCGGCACCATCTATTTCCGCGGTCATGCGACAATCAACGTCTCGGTCGACTCGCGCTGGGTCGGGCAATCGAGCGTGTATGTCCGCTGGGGAGACTGGTTCGCCGGCGTCTGCGCGCTGATGGGGGCGCTCGCCTGGCGGACGCTGCGCACACCGGCCGCCACTCCGGGAACCTCCCCGGCCTCGCGCTGGCTGCGCAGCCGCCGGGACACACCGTCCTGACTGATGTTACGCAGCACCCGGCAGTAAAGTGGCACGGGCTTCCTGCCCGTGGACGGCGCTCCGCGCCGCAAGCGCCCGTCCCCCCTCGGCCCACGGGCAAGGATGCCCGTACCACATGCCTGTCTGCCCGACATCAGATCCCGAATCGATCTGTAGTTGTAACCGCACACGCCCTGCTCTCTCACGCCCGTGCCCGCAGTGTTGGCCCGTCCGTCCACTCGCCGTCGATCATCGTGATCGTGGGTTTGGCCGGCAGCCCGATTTCGTTATGCAGCAGCGAACTCGCCACCATATCCACCGCTGCCCGTCCCATGCCCGGGTTGTCCTGCAACGTCCCCGCGACCTTTCCCACATTATTCGCTCCCACGTCCAGACTCGCATAACCCACATCCTCCGGCACCCGCAGGCCTCGTTCCCGCAACCACCGCAACAACTGGTGGCCCCACCCGTGAACCGTGATAACCGCATCCGGACGCTGCCGCCCGAACCACTCGAAAAACGGCGCCGGGTCCATCGGATCTTCCATGATCAGCACCGGCAGCCTCAACGCATGATAAATCTGTTGCCCGGCCAGAAAACCCGCCATCCAGATGTGCTCCATGTCATCCTCCCGGTAAATCGCCAGGCCGATCCTCCGGTAACCCAGCGCCCTCACCTTCGCGAAACATTCCCCCGCCCCGCGCAGGTGATGATGCACCACCCGGCGAACCTTCTTCTGGTCAAACGTGTAGCTGATTGCCACAAACGAAGCCGCCTCCCAGTCCAGTTCCAACGCCTTCATTCCCGTGACGGGCACAGGGGCGATGATTGCTCCGCGTATGCCGCGCGCCCGCATGATGC
The DNA here is from genome assembly GCA_000242935.3 of Opitutaceae bacterium TAV5. Classification (NCBI taxonomy): domain Bacteria; kingdom Pseudomonadati; phylum Verrucomicrobiota; class Opitutia; order Opitutales; family Opitutaceae; species Opitutaceae bacterium TAV5. The sequence continues at coordinate 4,453,104 of CP007053.1, read as the reverse complement.
GCGCCACGTTCCGGGACCGGGCGCCCCAGGGCCCCAGCCACAACGCCTGCACACCGAAACCCAGCTCGCGGGCCCGTTCGCAAGCCCCCTCGTATTGCTCTTTCAATGACGGCGTGCGCAGCCAGTCATCCTCTTTATCGTAGGCATGCAGGTAGGCGATCACCTCGCCCGAGGGCCGCGCATGGACGGCGCGCTGGCGAACCTGCGTCATCAGGGCGTTGACCATGGCGCTCGGCCGGTAGCCGGCTGCCCGGGCGGCATCCAGCACGCGCTGCCTCGTCGCCGCCGCCACGCAGGGATGATGCCGCAAGGCATAGGAAACCGTCGCCGTGCTCAGACCGAGCCGCCGGGCCAGTTCGCGGATGGTGGGTGAAAAGGAATCACTCATGGGAAAAGAGGGGAAAACGGGAAATCTAACGTGTTAGACTTCGCTGCTCTTGTTTCCATCCGTCAACGGCCATTTACCGGAAACTGTTCCGAATCACGCCGCCTCAAGCCCGCGAAACGCGCTACTCCCACCTGAACAACATCCTTCCGTCATGAACCTCCTCCGCACCAAAACCTTGCTCACCGCCAGCGCGCTTCTTGCGACGCTTTTCACCGGCAGCCTGACCCGCGCAGACTCTTTGCCCGTCAGCATGTCCGCCGACACCTGGATTCGCAGTGACAACGCCACATTCAACGGCAACACTGCCCTGCTCGGCATCGGCCAGGTCGCAGGCGGAGGTGACCTCCGCTCCCTGCTGAGCTTTGATCTGGCGGGGGTCTCCCTTCCGGAAGATGCCACCTTCGTCTCCGCGTCATTGATGCTCTACTTCAATGGCCCGGACAGCACTTCGATCTCCACGACGCTGACAATCGACGTCCATGAACTGACGACCTCCTTCAGCGAAACGGCGGCGAACTGGAACAGCAACGGTACGACAGCCTGGGCCAATCCCGGTGGCGATTATGACAGCACGATTCTGGCCTCGGCCAACATCTCCACCAAGGCGCCGGCAGGCGCGGTCACCTGGAGCGACTCCTCTCTGGATTCTGTCGTCCAGACGGCGCTGACCAACGGCACGACGCTCAATCTCCTGCTCAAAGCCGGAAACGAAACCGGAAACACCGAGCGGCAATTACTCTGGTTTGCCTCGGGCGCCGACCACAGTGCCACGCGGCCAGTCGCCTATCTGGTCATCGACTACACGGTGATTCCCGAGCCCTCCACCATTGCCCTGCTCGGGGCGGCTGCAGCCCTGGTCGCCGCAACCTTCCTCCGCCGCCGCCACAGGGCATCCTGAATGATTCCCGGCAACCGTCTTACACCCGATCGCCTTTCCCGGCACACTGATTTTCCGTCTCCTTTCGTCATGATTTCCCGGATACTTTTCAGACACCACATCCCCTTGATTCGCACAAAAACCCTCGCCGTTCTTGTGGCGGGAGCGTTCGGCATCGCCGCGGGAACCGCAACGGCACGGGCCGACGCCTTTGTGCTCAACGACACCTTCACTCCGGGCCCCGGCACCGCGCCGGGCAATCCGGTCTGGGTGCCGCTGCAACCGGCTTCGGAATTCCGCTTCTGGTACGCCGCGGAAGCTGAAAGCTGGGTCTGGCAGGGCAGCGAAAAAGCCGACGCCAACTACCACATCCACCCGCTCCACGCCAAAAGCGTTCCCGGCCCGCAGACCCTGCGCCCGTGGCTCCATCGTTCGCTTTCCGACGGCAGCCCTTCCACCCAGGCGCTGCGCAAACCCACCCTCCGCGCGGACGTCGCCATGCGATGGGGCGACGACAAGGCCAGCGGACTCGCCTGGGCGCTCGCCCTGCTCAATGCCGACGGCAAGGGCTACGTCGCGGAAGTCGCCCGCTCGGGCCGCACCGCCCTCTTCCGGGTCGACGGCAGCCTCACCGATCCGGACGGATGGATTCAAATCGGCACCGGCCAGGGCGACTCTGGCAACCGTCAGGTTCTCAGCCTTTCCGTCATCGACGGCCAGGTTCGCCTCAACACGAGCCTGCGCCGCGGCATCATTGCCGCCGCCGCGGACTCGACCTATGAGACCTTCACCGGCATCGCCCTTTCCAGCTTCGTCAACGGCGGTGTGTTCATGGTGGTCTACGGCGTCAACCTCACCGGAGAACCCTCGGCCGAATAACCGGCATGCCCCAACCCCGCCCATAACAGCTCGCTCCCCCGCCAGGCACGAAGACAGAATCCGTCAGGACTCATCCTCCCCGCCTGGCGGATCCCTTGGAGTTCCCCACATTTTCCACCATGAAGCACCCGTTTTTCCATCTCCCCCTCTTTCTGATTCCCCTCGCAGCCGTTTCCTCGACCCTCACGCTGATTTCACCCGAAGATCATCTGATCGGGCCATCGGGAACGGAACGGCAGATCAGTATCAACATACTCAATACAGACGGCCCTGCGCAGGGAGGAGAATTGCGCGGCCTGCTTCGGCCCTATGAGGACAACGGAACACTTTCGCCCGACATCGTCGCCACCTTTACCGCTCCTGTTGCGCCGGCATCCGCGGCCAACGGCACTCAAACCGCAGGCGTCCTGACCGTTTCCCTGCCCACGCCCGGGCTTTATCAACTCGACATCCGCCATCACGATCACACCGGCCGTCAAATCGGTGGATACCTCACCACCCTGGCCTCCATCCCCGAACGCAACGGCCCCAACCCGGACGACTGGGGCGTCTGCACCCATTTTGCGCACGGCAAAGGCACCCTTCCCCGCTCACTGGAACTCGTGCAACTGGCCGGGTTTTCACGTATCCGGGACGAAGTCTATTGGCAGCATGTTGAACAGACCCCCGGGAAATTCGAATTCCCTCCCTACGCCGATGCGTGGATTCACACCGCCCGTGAACTCGGTCTTTCCCCCCTCGTCATCCTCGCCTACGGAAACGCCCGCGCCTGGCCGGATGAATTCGCCGGCAACAACGGTTTCCCGGCCAACGACAAGGCACGCGCCCTTTTTGTCCGCTACGTCCGGGAAATGGTCACTCGTTACCAAGGTGTCGTGAAACATTGGGAGGTTTGGAACGAGCCCCACTCATGGGGGAAAGCTTCGCCCGAGATTTACACTCCCCTGCTCAAGGAAGTCTATCCGGCGATCAAGGCGATCGACCCCACCGCCACCGTGATTTCCTGCGGCGGCGGAGGCGCTGGCGGCGGACCGGGCGGCGACTACATCTCCGGCGTCCTCAAACACGGCGGCCTCGATTACCAGGACGCCTTCAGTGTCCACCCTTACATGTCGCCCTACGATCCGGAAACCGGATACGGAGCCCAGGGCGCGCCGATCCCCCGTGTGAACGTCCCCGCGGTCTGGTCCCACCTTCGCCAATTCAGCGAACGGAATCCCCGCTCGGACCAAAAGCGCCTCGAAGTCTGGACCACCGAGATCGGCTGGCCCTCCCATCTCACGCGGCACCCGCCGGCCGGCGAGGTCGTCCAGGCCGCCTTCCTTACCCGCACCCTGCTCCTCTCCCGCCGGCACCCGGCAATGAAAGCCGTGTTCATCTACGATTTTCAGGACGACGGAAACAATCCACTCAACCAGGAGCACAACTTCGGCCTCATCACCACCGAATATGCCCCCAAGCCCTCCTTGGTGAGCATCGCGACGCTCGCCGGAGTCCTCGGCAACCGCCCGTGGGTCCGCAGCCTTGTCGAAAACGCACAGGTTCACGTCCACCAATACGGCCAGCTTCCCGACGGGGTCATCGCCGCCTGGGCGGTCGGCTTCGAAACGCAAACCGTGACCCTTGCCCTTCCTCCCGGCACCTACGTGCGGCGCGACTGGCAGGGACGGGGCACCCCTGTCATCGTCGGCCACACCGGACAGCTCGAAATCGAAGTCAGCCCGCTCCCCGTTTACCTGACTCCCCAACCCTGACCCTCCACCTTACATGCGGATTTTTTCCACCTTGCCGCATCTCACTTTTTTCATGCGCCTGTTTTCCATCCCCCCCTTTATCGCCGCCATGCTCGGCCTGCTGCCCTGCGCCCACGCCCTCTCGGGAGCGGAAGAAAGCCCGGCGATCCGCATGGTCCGCACCGACGATTTCTCGCAACTGCCCTCGTTCCAGGTTCGCAACGACACCGCCGCCGTCGTGGACGTCGTCGCCTCCGTCACGCTGGAAACCCCCGGCGGCGAGCTCACCACCCTCCCCCCGGTCAGGCGGACGCTCGCGCCCGGCGCGACCATCGATCTGGCCGCCGGTCCGGCCGGCTTCGCCCTCCCCGCGCCCACCGTGCTCTTTCGCGCCACCGTGACCACGGGGGATAAGACCGCGGAGTCGTTCTCCACCATCGTCGGCCGGCCGCAGCCGGTCGCCCGCGACGGCGATTTTTTCATCGGCATGAACGCCCATCTCCATCGCTACTCGCCGGAGGAACAGTGGCGGATGCTGCAACACATGCGCGACGCCGGGGTTCGCACCGTGCGGCTGGAACCCGGCTTTCGCACCCCGGATGAATCCGGCCGCTTTGCCATCGACCCGCGCATCGAACAATCCCAGCTCGCGATCGAGGCCTTTGGTATGAACACCCTGATGAGCCTGACCTTCTTTCCCCGGGAATACTACCTGTCCCCGGACAAGAACCGCATGGCCTGGGCCTGGGCGCGCCACCTCGGGGAGCATTTCAAGGGACGCGTATTCGATTACCAATACGGCAACGAAACCAATTCCGGCTGGGCCGGACACGGCGCGGCAGCGACCATGTCCGCGCACAACCAGGCCATGGCCCTCGGCACCCTTGCCGCCGATCCCTCCGCCCGCCCCGCCACCTTCGGCATCGCCGAGGCGCAACCTCACTATCTCGCCGAACTGCTCCGCAACGGCCTCTCCCCCTATATTCAGGCCGTGACCGTGCATCCCTACAGCGGCACCGCCGAGGCCGGCATCGCCAAGCTGGAGGCCAACCAGCGCGTCATCGCTGCCCATGCCGCCGCCACCGGACAACCCCCTCAGCAACTCTGGGCCACCGAGATCGGTTTCCACTTCCACGAAGGCGGCCCCGTCAATCCCGTCACCCGGCAACTCACCCAAGTCAACGGCTTCACCCTCGAACAACAGGCCGGCCAACTCGCCCGCCTCTACCTGCTCGCCCGCTCCAAGCGTATCGAACGCATCTACTGGTATAACCTCTACGGCAAAAACGACCGGGAAACCTTCTGGCTGCTCGACGAAAACTTCCTCCCCCGCCCCGCCTGGCACACGCTCGTCCACCTTTCGTCCTGGCTCAACGATTCCATCCCGCTCGGAGGCACCGTCAGCACCGAACCTGTTCAAAAACACCTCTTCCGCCGGGCCGACGGCACCCTCTTCCTCGCCGTCTGGGCGCTCCGCGACGGCGTCCGCGCCCCCCTCTCCCTCCTTCCCGGCGGCCACTACACCGCGATCGACGCCAACGGCCGCCCCGACTCCGCCAACACCGACGCACTCCAAAACCCGAGCCCCGAACTCACCCTCGGGGAGACGCCCCTGCTCATCACCGGATTCCCCGAAGACGCCTCCCGCCTTCTCACCGGCTACGACCACCTCGCCGTGCTGGCCAACACGCTCGACGCCCGCAACTGGAGCACCGCGCTGAACCGCTGGACGCTCAACCCCGGCGACACGGTCAGCATCCCCTGGGTGATCTTCAACTCCGGCGCCGCCCCGGTCACCGCCCGGCCCGTCGTCGTCAGCCGGATGCCCGGCTGGACCATCGAGCTGCCCGAACCCGTCGCGGTCGCCGCCGGCGAAACCGTCACGCGCGAAATTCGCCTCACCGCTCCCCGGAACGCCGTGCGAGGCGTCGAATATCGTTTCTCGTTTGCCACCGAAACCGAAGGCCCCCGACGCAGCTTGCCCTTCGAAACCCGCCTGTGGATCGACGGCCCCTTCCCCTATCGGGCGTTGCTCGCGGAATCGCCACAACAACCGCATTATCCGGTCCGCCTCCCCTTCGACGACGACAAGACGGAAAACTTCGGATGCCGCGAACTTCTCGCCCGCCGTGCCCCCGCCTCCATGACGCCCGATTCCATCGACGGCAACCTGTCCAAATGGACCGCCGACGAGTTTGTCACCCTCGATCAGGGGGGCCTGTGGATCCTCCGCGATCCCCAGCCGCCGGTTCGTGAAAACTGGTTTGGCCGCGTCGCCCTCCGCTGGGATGCCACCCACCTGTATTTCGCCTTCATCGCGCTCGACGACGACCTCAGCGTCGTGGACCTGACCAGCCGTGACTGGCGCGACGCCGACAACGTCCGCCTCTTCCTCAGCGCCGAACCCGATCCCGCCAAACGCTCGCGCACCATCACCGCGCGCGACCTCCTCCTGCTGATGACGCCCACGCGACAGTTTCACGACGAACCGCCCGCGCTCCTCGCCGCACCGATCGGCGGCCACGTCAGGCAAGACTTCGAGTCCCAGGTGAAGATTGCCAGTCGCGTATGGCAGGGCGGTTACCTGATCGAGGCCGCCATTCCCTTCTCCGCCATCGACGTCAAACCCGCCGCCGGCCTCCGGCTGGGGGCCAACGTGCTGGCCGACGACGCCGATCACGGCTTCCGCACCAACACCTGGATGACCTGTCTCCGGTCGGCCGACTACTGGAACAATCCGCAGACGCTCGGCACGCTCACCCTGCTGCCCTGACACCCTCTTTCGACATCCGGCAAACATCCCCTGCATTGCAAAACAAAAACCCGTATCGCCATGAAAAAGTATTCATACTCCAGATACACATATCAGACCCGCAGAATGTCGTCACAGGCATTCACTCTCATCGAGCTGCTCACCGTCATCGCCATCATTGGCATTCTTGCCGCCATCATTATCCCCACCGTCAGCAAGGTCCGCAAGACCGCCAAACGGGCCGTCTGTGCTTCCAACCTCCGGCAGATTGCGGCCGCGCACATCATGTACCGCAACGATCACAAGGGCAAAGCGCCTTTTTCTCCAACCCGGGACCCGCGCTTTATCATGAAAGGAGCCACTCCCGACGCTTTCTACGAACTCCTTCCCTACGTCGGTCTTCAGGCCATGTACGATACTCCGGCCAACATGTTGCGCCCGCCTCCGATATTCATGTGTCCGGAGTTTCGCGGAAACGAAATCGGCCAATGGAACCGGACCTCGGCGTCGGGAGATCTGATGGCCGGCTATTTCCTGAATCAATATGCCAAGCGTCCCGACACCAATTCGGCGGACGACTACACGGACGCCGACACCCCTCCGCGCCGCGTCATTGCGTCGGACATTAATTACTGGTGGGTCGCCAATCAGAGCCCCGGCATCACCAGCTTGGCCGCGCCGCACGACAACACCGGCTTCAACGCCGCCACCTGGGGTGGCAGCGTCCGCTGGATCAAAAAAGATTCTCTGGTTGGAACCGTGCAATGGGACTGGGAAGGACTGGACAAACACTAGGCAGACCCAATCCCGCCGTGCCTATCCGTCGCTCCCGGTGATGACACCGACCTCCGCCACCGAATGGGAATCCGGGCTGCATGCCATCACCCTCGATCGCGAAAACGGCATTCCGCTCCACCTTCAGCTTCGTGATGCGCTCCGGCAGGCGATCCGCTCCGCCCCGTCCTCGGTCGAAAAGGTGCCCTCGGAAACCATCCTCATGCGGACGCTGGGAATCTCTCAGGCCACCGTGCGCACCGCGCTCGAACGGCTGGTCCGCGAAGGACTCATCCGCCGCCAGCGTGGTATCGGCACTCTTCTCGTGCGTAACGTTCCCGCCCGAAACGTCTTCTCCGATAATGCGCTGGCGCCGCGCCCTCCTCCTGTGCGACAAACCGGAACCATGAACCCACTCTACCAGCGCAGCCGTCCCTCCTGCCTCGACATCCGGTGGGAGCCCGGCGCCGGGCTGATCTGGATGCAGGGCGAGACCCTGTTTTTCGAAAACCCCCGCAACCGCACCCTGCGGTTCCGCAAAACCTTTCACCTGCCCTTCGACCCCGTCTCGGCGGAACTGCGCGTTTTCGCCGACACACATTACCAGCTTTTCCTCAACGGAGCCCCCTGCGCACGGGGCCCCGGACGCAGCGATCCGACCTGGACTTATTACGATCACCTCGATGTCGCGCCCCGCCTTCACCGGGGTGACAACGACATCGCCCTGCTTGTCCTCTTCCAGGGTTTCGGCACCGGTTCCCGCATCAGCATCATGCAGGGCCTGCTTTTCCACCTGGTGATCCGCGGCGCCGACGGCGAACACCTCGCCATCGTCAGCGACCGCTCCTGGAAGGCCGCGCCTGCGGAGGAATTCCTCCGCCCCACCCCGCGGCTGCATGGCCCGCTCGGCTGTATCGAGGTCCAGGATACCCAACTCATTCCCGACGGCTGGCTGCGCCCGGGCTACGACGATTCCGGCTGGGCCGCGACGGACTACGTCAAATCCGGCCTCACCGTCACCCCGTGGTATCACTTTGTCCCGAGTCCGCTCCCCCTCCGGAGCGAGTCGGACGTCGAAACCCTCCCGCGCGCCCGCCTCGCCTCGGCCCACGGCCCCGCACCCGCGCCCGACGCACTCGGCCAGCCGCGCCCTGTCCCGGTTCCGGTTCCCGGCGACGGCGCGGTGTTTCCGGTCCGGCTGCCCGCCACCGCACCCGATACCGCGCACGTCGTCACCCTCGACCTTGCCCGCATCGAAAACGGCCTCCTCCGGCTGGAGATCGACGGACCCGCCGGCGCGGTGGTGGACGCCCTGTTCGCCGACTCCATCGCTCCGGGCGACGTCATTCCCAAACCCGAGCAGGCCCGCATCCTCACCGGGCGCTGGATTCTTCGCGGCGACCGGCAGACGCTGGAAGTCGCCTTCAACTGGCTGGCCTTCCGCCACGTGCAACTCTGGGTCTGGTCCCCCGGACCCGTCACCGTTCACCGGGCGTGGCTGCGCACGCTCTACTACCCGCTTCCCGTCGGCCAAGTCGAAGGCTTCCGGTGTAGTGACGACAGCCTTACCCGTCTCGACGCCATCTGCGCGCACACCGTCCGCCTCTGCTACCAGGACGGCATCGTGGACAGCCCCTCCCGCGAACAACAACAGTGGATCGGCGACGCCCGCCGCACCGCGATTTTCAATCACCACCGCTGGGGCGACGCCGCCCTGCACCGCAACCTCATCGAGCAGATCGGCCAGGGCATGGACTGGATGGGTTCGATGGTACCGCGCTATCCCTCGGGCAACCGCAACGTCAGCCCCATCCCCTCCTACTGCCTCGACTGGATCGGAGCCTTCGAGGAGTTTTATCAGTTCACCGGCGACGACAGCCTGCTCGCCCACTGGTGGCCCAATCTCCTGCTCGCCATCCGCTGGTTTTCCGCTTTCGAGCGGCCCGACGACGGCCTGCTCGCCCGCGTGCCGCACTGGATCTACATCGACATGGGGCGCGACGCCGCCGGACGCGGCATGGGCTCCGGCGAAGTGCTGGCCACGCTCAACCTCCAATACCTCTCCGCCCTCCGTGCCATCGCCGGCTACGCGAACCGGCTCGGCGACCAAGCCAGCCACGCATGGTTTGCAAGCCGCGCTGAACGCCTCGCCTCCTCCCTGCGCGAACAGTTCTGGAACGAGACGGAACATGGCTATGCCGACGCCATGACCGATGGCGTCCTGACTGAAGGCGTCTCCGAAGTCACCGCTGCCCATGCCCTGCTCTTCCTGGAATCCCCCGGCAGCCCGCGGGCCGCACAAATCATCAAGCGAGTTTTGGCCCGCGGCGGCAGCGATCCGGCCACGGTGGTTCGGGCCAGTCCGTTTTCCATCCACACCGTTTTGCAGGCGCTGCGCCTGCATGGCCGCGAACAGGACGCCCTCGACCTCATCCGCCAACGCTACCGGCCGCTGCTCGATGCGGGGGCGACCGCCACCTGGGAACACTGGGAACTGTCCGAACACGGACGCACGGACGCATCGTCGTATCCGCGCCACGCCTCCGCCTGCCACGCCTGGGGCGCGGCGCCGATGGCCTTCTTCACCGGAGTGGTCCTCGGCATCCGTCCGCAATCCCCCGGCTGGAAACAGGTGGAGATACGCCCGTTCTGCGGCGATCTGGAAGACGCATCGGGAGCCTGTCTCACTCCGCAAGGATTGCTGGAGGTTCGCTGGCATGTTCGCAGCGCGACCTTCACCCTGCACATCAAAGCCCCGTCCGGCATCGAAGGCACGGTCCTCATGCCCGACGGTTCCCGGCATCCCCTGCGCACCGGTCTGTTTACTTGCGAGAGCGCACCGGCAAAACACCGGGAACCGACAGGCAAGCCCCGCTGAGCCCGTTGCCGTTTGTCAGAGGCCAGAGACCGGAAGCCGGAGGGGAGGTTCTAAAAATACATTTTTAACCGCGAATGGACGCGAATGAACGCGAATCCAGAAAAAATGATGGAATGCATAATCATTTAGATATGATTTTATTGTGTTTTTATTCGCGTCCATTCGCGGTTGATTTGTCAGATTGGGAAAATGATTTTTTAGACCTCCCAAAGGTCTGAAATCTGCGATTCAAAATCTGAAATCCGACCCTCTGGCCTCTGGTCTCCGGCCCGGTCAGGACGATCCCGTCAAGGCGTCCTGCACGGCACGGAACTTGAGCTCCGTCTCCGCGTATTCGCGCTCCGGCTCCGACCCTGCAACAATGCCCGCGCCCGCGTAGATGCGGGCGGTCGCCCCGTCCACCAGCGCTGAACGCAACCCCACAAAAAACTCGCCGCCGCCGCGCGCGTTGATCCAGCCGAGCGCGCCGGCGTAGAGGCCGCGCGGGAAACCTTCCAGCTCGCGGATACGCGCCACCGCCGCCTCGCGCGGCGAGCCGCCCACCGCGGGGGTCGGATGCAGCCGCGCCAGCGCGTCGAGCAGCCGCACGCCATCCGGCAACACGGCGCGCACGGGCGTGTGCAGATGCTGGACGTTCGCCAGGCGACGCAGGCCGGGCGTATCCGGATATTCGGCACGCAGGCCGAGCGGAGCGAGACGGCGCAGGATGGAGTCGAGCACGAGCCGTTGCTCGCGCCGGTCTTTCTCGCTGCGCAGCAAGGCGCCTCCGGCGGCGGCATCCTCGCTTGCGCCGGCGCCGCGCGGCGCCGAGCCGGCGAGCGCCTCGGTTTCGAGCACGCCCTGGCTCACGCGCACCAGCCGTTCGGGCGAGGCGCCGATAAAACTCTGTCCGCGCCCGTTGGCCGCCGAAAACGCATAACAGTCCGGAAACCGCTGCCGCAGCGCATTGAGCACGCGCAGCGGATGGAGAGGCTCCGCTGCCACGACATCGCGCGCGCGGGCGAGCACGATCTTCTGGAACTCGCCAGCGGCGATCCGCTCCAGCCCGCGCGCCACCGCCGCGCGGTAATCGCCGACATCGGAAATGCGGAGCGTGGCACGGGCTTCCAGCCCGTGTCCGGAAGGTGGCACGGGCTTCCAGCCCGTGTCCGGAAAGTGGCACGGGCTTCCAGCCCGTGATTCCGGCGTGGCATGGGCATCTTGCCCATGAAGTTCCGGCGGCGCAGAGCGCCGTCCAGGAGCGGGATGCGGAGAGGCAACGCTCACGGGCAGGATGCCCGTGCCACTTTCCCGTCCACGGGCAGGATGCCCGTGCCACGTCATGCCACCAACCCAAGGCCATTCACGAAGTCCCCCCTTCTCCGGATTCTCCAGCGCGTACCGTACTGCATGCTGATAGTCTGCTTCGTCACGAATCAGGTGATCGTAATACTCGGGTTGCCAAAACTCACCCTTTCGTCCGAGAAGCCGATTCGCCCTGTTTGATGTAAAGGATTTCCATGAATGCAGGATGTCGTTCAGATGATAACCCTCATGCACTCGTAACACCACATGCACATGATTGGGCATGATGCTCCACGCATGAAGTTCATAACGCTTGCCCGCAAAATGCAGCAGTGTCTCCCGGACCAAGTCTGCAATCCGGGGATTTCGTAAATGGCATTCGCCCGCGCCCGAATCGAGAAATGCTTCGATTCGTTCCGAATAAAGATGGGCCAGTCGTTCCTGTTCGGAGTCGGAAAGCTCCCGTCCTTGCTGTCGGGCACGGGCCACGATGTCGTTCCGTTCCTCTTGCCATGCCGCCACGACATGGACCGGAAGTGCGTCGCCAAGACGGAAGGTTACGGCGTAGAATCCGCCGTCTCTCGTCCAGTGTGGCAGATAGGCTCCCTGACGGGTATCGACCTCGGAAGACACGGGCTGGAAGCCCGTGCCACGCGGAGAGGCAACGCTCACGGGCAGGATGCCCGTGCCACTTTCCTGAACACGGGCTGGAAGCCCGTGCCACGCGCCTTGCCTCTCCACCCGGTATTCGAAATTCGCAAACTTCCCGTGTGCCCGCCAGACGCGTTCCGTGAGCGCGGCGAGATCGGCATCGGGCGCGACCAGCAGGTTGGCCACGGCGGTCGTCACCCCGCCGGCCCGCGCCACCTGCCAGCGTGGCACGAAGACATGCGCGGCGGCAAACGGCTCGCCCGCCTCCACCTCGTCGTGAAACGTGAACGTCGTGAAAAAATGCGGTCCGCCGAAGGGCGCTTCCACATCGCCCACCGCGATTGTGTGCGCCAGTGTGTCGTCGATAAAGCGCTGCACCTGCGCGAAGCGTTCCGGCCCGTGCGCCGTGTACGCGACCGCGATCTCCGCTCCGGCGATCGCGCTCTCCATCCCCGGACGCTCCGTATAAAAATGCGGTTCGTCCGGCTCGAAAATCGACTCCAGCACCGCCAGCGGATCGAGCGCATCCACCGCCAGCGAAATGCTCACCAGCTTCGCCCGGCCATCGCGCGCCGCCATCTCCCGGCATTGCGCGAGAAACGCTCCCAGCGCCTCCGGCGTGGCATTCTCGGCGGGATGGATCGGGAGGATGGTCATTTTGCGAATCTCCGAAACGGAATTAACCACAGAGACACAGAGGCACGAAGCCCGGACGCCAAGGGAACTCCTGAAATTCCTTTTTTACCGCGAAGGACGCGAAGAGCGCCAAGTGCCAATGTCTCAATTTTTCTGGTCTTCGCATCCTTCGCGTCCTTCGCGGTTAATTTTTAAAACCTCCCTTTAGACGTTTCCCCTTGGTGAGTACCTCCGTGTCTTCGTGCCTCTGTGGTTAATTTCCGGGTTAACCCGGTCACTTCGATTTCGCATCCGTCTGCGGCCGCGGGAACAGGATCGCCGTCTCGGCCACCTTCGAGCCGGTGAGGCGATCGCCCCACACGAGTTCGTCACGCCAGCCGGCGCCGGCGGCGCCTTCAGGTCCGGCCGCCGGTTTGTATCCGAGGACACCGTACACCTTTTCGACCGTCGCGGGCATCACGGTGACGAGCAGCGTCACGCCCAGGCGCAGCGCCTCGGCCATGGTGGCGAGCGAGGTGCGCAGCAGGGCCTGATCGGCCGCTTCGGCGGACTTGCCGAGTTTCCACGGCGCACGCTGCTCGACGTAGCGGTTGGTCGCGGTGATGAAGCCGAAGGTACGCTCCAGCGCGATGTGGAACTGGAAGCCTTCGCTCAACTCGATCACTTCGGCACGCGTTTTCTCCCAAAGCGTTTTCAACTCGGTCTCGGGCGCGAGCGCGGCAGCGTCGAGTCCGTCCGCTCCGTCAGGGGCCGCCGCCGGAATCACGCCGCCGGCGAAGCGGTTGGTCATGTTGAGCGTGCGGTTGACGAGGTTGCCGAGGTTGTTGGCCAGTTCGGCGTTGTAACGGGCGAGGAACTGCTGGAGCGAGAAATCGCTGTCCTGCCCCACGCTCATCTCGCGGATGAGAAAATAGCGCAGCGCATCGACGCCGTACTGGTCGGCGAAACTCACCGGCTCGACGAAGTTGCCGGTGCTCTTGGACATCTTGCTGCCGTTGATCGACCACCAGCCGTGGGCCAGCAGCGAGCGCGGCGGCTCCACGCCGAGCGCCTTCAGCATGATCGGCCAGTAAACGGCGTGCGGCGGCACGAGGATGTCCTTGCCGATGACGTGGAAATCGGCCGGCCACACGCCCGGCTTGTCGATCACGGCGGAGTAGTAGTTGACCAGCGCGTCGAACCACACGTAGGTCACAAAATCCTCGTCGAACGGCAACGGGATGCCCCATTCGAGACGGTCCTTCGGACGCGAGATGCAGAGGTCGTTGAGCGGCTCGGCCAGAAACTCCAGCACCTGCTTCTGCCGGTAGCGCGGGAACACAAAATCCTCGTTGGTCCTGAGGAAATCGACCAGCCAGTCCTGGTAAGCGCGCAGCTTGAAGAAATAGTTGCTCTCGGTGATTTCCGTGACGTCGCCGAAAATCTCCGGCCAGGTGCCGTCGGGGTTGCGGTCCTTTTCCTGTAAAAACTGCTCCTGGCGCGTGGAATAAAAACCCTTGTACTCCGCTTTATAGATTTCGCCCTTGTCATGGAGTTTTTGCAGGAGCTCACGGACGACTTTCTTGTGACGCGGCTCGGTGGTGCGGATGAAATCGTCGTTGGAGATTTCGAGTTTGGCACACAGGGTGCGGAATTCTTCGGAGACCTCGTCGCACAGTTGCTGCGGCGAAATGCCGCGTTTCCGGGCGCTTTGCTGGACCTTCTGGCCGTGCTCGTCCACGCCGGTGAGGAAATACACCCGGTCTCCCATCGCGCGCCGGAACCGTGCAATAACGTCCGTCAGCACCTTCTCGTAGGCATGGCCGAGGTGCGGCGAACCGTTCACATAGTCGATCGCGGTCGTGATGTAGAATGTCTTCTTCATGCGTGGAAACCGTCCGAGGAAAACGGGCGGCGGACAAATGTCGAAGATTTTGCGGAAGACCCGCAAGGCGCTCAGCGCCAGGCGTAGTTGAAACTGATGCTGATGCGTTCGTCGTCACTGCGGTTGGCGGCGACCTCGTGGCGGAGCCAGCTCTCGAACAGGATCACGTCGCCGGCTTGCGCGGCGAACGTAGGGTGGGGCCGTTGCGCGGGCGGCGCGCTGGCGAGCCGGGGGGGCGCGGCCATGAAACGGTCGAGCCGCGGGTCTTCGAACTTGAGCCCCGGGCAGCCGGCCGGCGTGCGCACGTAATAGGTGCCGCTGATAAACGAAAGCGGATGCAGGTGAAGCGAATGCGCTGCGGTCGGCGGCATGATATTCACCCAGCAATCGGTCATGAAAACCTCCCGCCCGCGCAGGTCGAAATGGAGCGCCTTCGCGTAGGCGCGCACATGGCGGCCGATCTTTTTTTCGAGGTCGGTGAACGTGCTGGAAAAATGGTGAAGCTCGTTCATCGAGGCGTAGCTGGTGTAGCCGCCGGGGTAGTTTTTTTCGGACCATTTCCGGCCCGCGTCGTCGAATTCCCGCAGGCGCCCGCATTCGTCGGCGAGTTCGTCGTTGAGCCGGGCGAGGCCGTTTTTCTGCAACGGCGTGTGATAGATGAGCGTCGGAAACCAGGCGGTGACGGCGTGGGTGGCAGGTGGGATCGCGGACATGAGTGTAGCTGTTGGCGGTTGGTGTTGCGCGAAAAACGCCCGCCCTGCAATGCCGCACCTGCCGGAGGTGCGCCGGTCCGCAATTACCCGAGCAGCCGGATCAGCGACGCAAAATCGTCGTCCGCCCAGCCGCGCGCCTCCGCCTCGGCCAGCCGGGCGCGCACCGCGGCCAGCAGCGGAAAGCCCGCCGCCTCCGCCGTGCCGGCGGCCAGCCGCATGTCCTTGTGCATGTGTTTCACGGAAAACTGCGGGGCGAAATCCCCCGCGCGCAATTTTGGCTCCTTGAGCGTCACGAGGCCGGAATGGCCGACATTGCGCGCGAGCGCGCCGAAAAACGTGTCGTCGCCGATGCCGCCCCGGCGGGCGAGCGTGAGCGCCTCCGAAATGCCCTCCATCTGGATCGCAAGATTGAGGTTCATCGCGAGTTTCAGGATCGTGGCCTGCCGGTTGTCGCCGATGTGTAGTCGCGTGGCCGATACGAGGGAGAGCACCGGCTCCAGTTCGGCGATCAGCGCTGCGTCGCCGCCGAGATAAAAGACCGTCTTGCGCTCCTCCGCCGCCGGCTTGCTGCCGGTGAACGGCGCTTCGAGGTAGCGCGCCCCGGTGGCCGCGACCCGGTCGCGGAAACGCGTGCTGCTGTCGGGGTCGATCGTGCTCGACTGGACGACGACCTTGCCCGGCCCGAGCGCGGGCAGGATGCGGTCGATCACGCCCTGCACGGCCGGAGGATCGGCCACGACGATCTGCACGATGTCGGCGGCCGCCGCCACCGCTTCGGGCGTGTCGCGCCATTGCGGGAAATCCGGCTGCGGGGTGCGGTTCCATGCGCCGGCAAGAATGCCGGCCGCGTGATAGTGGCGAGCCCAGATGCCGCCGATGATGCCGAGTCCGAGAACACCGATTTTTTTGCTCATGATGATCGGTCCGGAATATAGCCCACGAAACACACGAAAGGACACGAAAAATCAAAAAGATCAAAAAACCGGAAACCCGGAAAACGGTCTGGCTGCGGCTGACTGACAGGACGTGCCTCCGGTCAACATTCCTCCCCGTATGACCGGTATTTTTTTCGTGTCCTTTCGTGTGTTTCGTGGGCCCGCTCCGTGAAAATTCACACCCGCACTTCCTGCCACGCCCGCTCGGCCAGCGCGGTCGAGATGTAGCGTTCGCCGCAACTGCAGGCGACGGTCACGATCGCCTTGCCCTCGAAGTCGGGGCGCGCCGCCACCTGCAACGCCGCCCAGACATTCGCACCCGTCGAGATGCCCCCGAGGATGCCCTCCTGCACGGCAAGCTGGCGGGCGGTGTTGAGCGCATCGTCGTCGGTCACGGCGATGATCTCGTCGATGATCGAGGTGTTGCAGTTCTTCGGCACGAATCCGGCGCCGATGCCCTGGATCACGTGACGGCCGGCCTTGCCGCCCGCGAGCACCGGGCTCGCCGCCGGCTCCACCGCGATGGCGCGCATCTTGCGACGCGACTTGATGACTTCCGCCACACCCGTGATCGTGCCGCCCGTGCCCACGCCGGCCACGAAGGCATCCACGTTGCCGCCGGTGGCTTCCCAGATTTCCTCGGCCGTGGTGCGGCGATGGATCTCGGGGTTGGCCGGGTTTTCAAACTGCTGCGGCATGTAGCCGCGCTCGCCGTGTTGCGCGAGGATGGCGTTGGCCTTGGCGATGGCGCCCGGCATGCCCTCCGAGGCCGGCGTGAGAACGAGTTCGGCCCCGAGCATCCGGAGCAGCACGCGGCGCTCCAGCGACATCGTCTCCGGCATCGTCAGGATGAGCTTGTAACCGCGCTGGGCACAGACGAAGGCCAGGGCGATCCCGGTGTTGCCCGACGTCGGCTCCACGATGACGCTCTCCGGCCCCACCTTGCCCTCCTTTTCCGCCGCTTCGATCATCGCGCGGCCGATCCGGTCCTTCACGCTGGAACACGGATTCATGAATTCGTTTTTCACATAAATCGTCCCCGGCAGCTTTGCCGCCATGCGGCCGAGCTTGATGAGCGGGGTGTTACCGACGGTGGAAACAATGTCCGGGAAGAGGGAGGATGCCATGACCGGCAACGTGGCCGGATGCATTCGCGAGGTCAATGCGGACGTCGCCGCCGGTGCCATGCCACGCCGGATGCGACTCCTGCGGATCACCGTTGCACAAATACGCTGCGCAGCTTTCTTTCCTCCAACGATTGACCACTTCCGAGAGCCGACCCGCCATGGCGATGCCTCCATCCCGCAGCAACGACAGTTCCGAGACGTCCGGACTTCCCGCCTCCATGCAGGCCTGGAAGCACACCGACCGTGAAACCGTCGAGGATGTGCTGCGCGCCATGCTGGAATGCGAATACCACCAGCAGACCGCTTCCGACGAACGCCTTGCCGGCCTCACCGGCGCCTCGCGCGAGGCCGTGCTCCACGCCCTTGCCCGCGCCCGCGAGGCCGGACTCGTCGCCACCGGCGACAACGCCGCCGCCACCCGCCCCACGCCCGCCGGCAGCGGCGGCCGGGGGCTCCTCCCGGCCGGTCGCGAGATCGCGCTCCTCATCATGCGCGCGCACCGGCTCGTGGAAACCCGGCTCGCCCGCGAATCCGGGCTGCAACCCGAACGCTGGCACGAGCTTGCCCATACCGCCGAACACCGTCTCTCGCGCGACGAAGTCAACCGCCTCGCCGACCGGCTCGACAACCCGCGCTTCGACCCGCACGGCGACCCCATTCCCACCCGCGAGGGCCACTGGCCCGGCGCCGGCGGCCGCCCCCTGCTCTCCTGGACGCCGGAGACCCGCGGTGTGATCGACCACGTCGAGGACGAGCCCCCCGCCCTCTTCGCCCGGCTCGCGCGCGCCGGCGTCTATGCCGGCATGCGTTTCACCCTCCACGACATCCACCCCGCCGGCTGCCGCCTCACCATCGAGGCCCGCAAGTTTGACCTGCCGCTGGAACTCGCCGCCATGGTCCGCGTCCGCCCGCCGCTCGATTCCGAAAAACCCGTCCCCGCCGGAGCCTGCCGCCTTTCCGACATCGGCCCCGGCGGCAGTGCCGACGTGCTCCTCCTCCTTCCCGGCTGCATCGGGGCGGAACGCTCGCGCCTGCTCGATCTCGGTTTTGTGCCCGGCAGCCGCATCGAGTACGCCCTGCAAAGCCCCTTCCAAGGTCCGGCCGCCTTCCGCGTCCGCGGCACCCTCGTCGCCCTCCGCCGCGAACAGGCCGACCAGGTGCTGGTGGCGGCAGAGCCGAAACCGGCGCCCGGAAACGCTGACGCGCTGAAAGGCTGAAATCCGGACCTCCAGGCAACCGGAACATCGTTCGACCCAACCAATCCTCACACACCACATCGCTCACTTCATTTCAGCGTTTCAGCATTTCAGTTTTCAGCATTTTCCGAATGTCCTCCGCCTGTCCGCCATCCGCCTGCTCCACCTGTGCTTCCGCCCCGCGCGCGGGCCTTGAACGGCTCGGCGTCAACCTCGACAAGTGGGACAGCGTCATCGCCCTGGCCGGCAACCCCAACACCGGCAAGAGCACCGTGTTCAACCGCCTCACCGGCCTGCGCCAGCACACCGGCAACTGGCCCGGCAAGACCATCGCCCGCGCCGAAGGCGGTTTTGCGTATTCGGACCGTCGTTACAAGATTGTCGATCTCCCCGGCACCTACTCGCTCCGTTCCGCCAGCCCCGACGAAACCGTCGCCCGCGAGTTTATCCTCTTTGGCCAGCCCGACGTCACCGTCATCGTCGTCGACGCCTCCTCCCTGGAGCGCAACCTCAACCTCGTCCTCCAGGTGCTCCAGATCACCGAACGCGCGGTGCTCTGCCTCAACCTCATGGACGAGGCCCGCGCGCACAACCTCGTCATCGACGCCCGCCGCCTCGCCGCCGACCTCGGCATCCCGGTCGTCCCCTGCGCCGCGCGCGGCGGCGAGGGCATCGATGCGCTCCTCGCCGAAATCCACGCGGTCGCCACCGGCGCCGTCACCTGCAAACCCTACCGTCTCCGGCTCGAGGTTCCCGGCCTGCGCGAGGCGCTCGACGACATCACCGCGCGTCTGAAAAAAAACTTCCCCGCTCTCGCCCATCCCGAATGGATCGGCCTGCGCCTGCTCGAAGGCGACCGCTCCATCGCCGACCTTGTCACCGCCGCCGCCGCTAACGCGGCGGTGATCGTTCAGGGTTCGGAGTTCAGTGTCCAGAGTTCCGAATCCCGCGTTCAGGGTTTCGACGAACTCGCCACTCCCCCCGGCCTCCCGACTCCACAATCGACAACAAACTCCAAACCCCAAACCCTGAACCCTGAACCGGGCGGCGAAGCCGCCGCCATCGTGGCCGCTGCCGAGGCCATCCGCTGGAAACTCCCCTCCAATTATCAGGACCGCCTCACCGAGGCCATCTATGCCGAGACCGCGCGCATCGTCGGCCGCGCCGTCGCGCGCAAGGGCGCCTCCCGTCGCCTCGACCTGCAAAATCGCCTCGACGCCCTGCTCACCGGTCCGTGGACCGGTTTTCCGGTCATGGGCATCGCCTTTGCCATCGTGCTCTGGCTCACGATCAGCGGCACCAATGTCCCCAGCGCTCTCCTCGGCGACCTGTTCCTCGGAAAGGTGTATCCGTTCCTCCACAACGTGGCTCACGCGCACCTCTGGTCCTGGCTGGCCGGGCTGCTCGTGGACGGCGTGTACCTCGCCACCGCCTGGGTCGTCAGCGTGATGCTCCCGCCGATGGCGATCTTTTTTCCGATCTTCACCATGCTGGAAGATTTCGGCTACCTGCCCCGCGTCGCCTTCAATCTCGACCGCCTCTTCCAGCGTGTCGGCGCGCACGGCAAGCAGTCGCTCACCATGGCGATGGGTTACGGTTGCAACGCCGCCGGCGTCATCGCGGCCCGTGTCATCGACTCACCCCGCGAACGGCTGATTGCGATCATCACCAACAATTTTGCCCTCTGCAACGGCCGCTGGCCCACACAGATCCTCATCGCCACGATCTTCCTCGGCGCGCTCGCGCCGGCCGGGCTCGCCGGGTTCACCGCCACCGCCGCGGTCTTCGGTGTGGCCGTCCTCGGCTTCGTCCTCGCCCTGCTCTCGTCGTGGCTCCTCAGCCGCACCGTGCTGCGCGGCGTGGCTTCGACCTTCAGCCTGGAACTCCCGCCCTACCGCCCGCCCAATATCCTGCGTACCCTGTACACCTCGCTGATCGACCGCACGCTCTTCGTGCTCTGGCGCGCCATCGTGTTTGCCGCGCCCGCCGGCGCCGTCATCTGGCTCGTGTCCAATGTCGCCATCGGCAACCAGAGCCTCGCCGCCTGGCTCGTCGAAGGGCTCGATCCGTTCGGCTGGTTCCTCGGCCTCAATGGCGTCATCCTGCTCGCCTACGTCATCGCCATTCCGGCCAACGAAATCGTCATCCCCACCGTGCTCATGCTGACGGTTCTCGTCACCGGCCATGCGGCTCCCGGCGGCGAGGCGGGCGTGCTCTTCGAGACGGACAACGACAGCGTGAAGACCCTGCTCACCCACGCCGGCTGGACAGTCCTCACCGGCGTGAACCTGATGCTCTTCAGCCTCTGCCACAACCCGTGCAGCACGACGATCTACACGATCTACAAGGAGACGCGTTCGGTGAAATGGACCGCGCTCGCCACCTTCATGCCCGTCGTCATCGGCTTCGTCCTCTGCGCCGCCGTCGCCCTCGCCTGGCGCCTGCTGCAATGACCGGAGGCCAGAGGACAGAAGACAGAGGCCAGAGGCTAGAGCCCGGAGGACAGATTTCAACGATGACGACTGCTGTTTTTCTGGCCTCTGTCTTCTGGCCTCTGTTTTTCTGGCCTCTGGCCTCTGGCTTCTGTCTTCTGTCCCCCATGCCTTCCGCCCGCCCAACCCAACGCGACATCGCCCGCGCCGCCGGCGTCACCCAGGCCACCGTTTCCCTCGCCCTCAACAACCACCCCCGCCTCTCCGCCGATATCCGCGAGCGCGTGCAGGCCATCGCGCAACAACTCGGCTATCGCCCCGACCCCTACCTCGCCGGCCTCTCCGCCTACAAAAAACAACTCCGTCCCCGCGGCTTTCAGGCCACCCTCGCCTGGGTCAGCAACTACCCGCCCGGCGGACGCGACTGGCGCGACATCACCACCTTCAAACACTACTTCGAAGGCGCCACCGCCCGCGCCGCCGAGCTCGGCTACCAGCTCGAGGCCCATGACCTCGCGGCTCCCGGCATGACGCCCGCCCGCATGGAGCAGATCCTCCGCGCCCGCAACATCCCCGGGATTCTCCTCGCTCCGCAGCCCGAACCGCTCATGCGGCTCGACCTGTCTCTCGACCGTTTCGCCAGCGTGACCTTCGGCTACTCGCTCGTTTCCCCGCGCCTGCACACGGTCACGCACCACCACTTCCGCTCCACCGAAACGCTTCTCCGCACGCTGCGCGCCCGCGGATATCAACGCATCGGCCTCGCTCTCGAGGCGGAAAACGAACTTCGCACCGAACGCATCCCCAGTTCCGCCTTTCTCAGCGAGCAGCTCGACTGGCCTGCCTCGCAGCGAGTCCCGCTGCTCAACGTCCCCAACCTTACCCGCGAGCGCTTCCTGTCCTGGTTTTCCCGTTACAAACCCGACGTCGTCGTCACGCTCTGGGATTTCGCGTATCCGTGGCTCGCCGACGCCGGCGTCCGCATTCCCGACGACACCGGCATCGCGCTCCTCTCCGTGCGTCACCGCGACGGTTTTTTCGCGGGCATGTGGGAAAACCCCGAAATCGTCGGCGCCCGCGCCGTCGAACTGCTGATCGACCTCGTCCACCGCAGCGAACGCGGCATCCCCGTCCTCCCTTCCTACCTCATGCTCGAAGGCACCTGGCTGGAGGGAAAAACCATCCGCTCCCGATGAACGCCCCCCGCCCCTCCCAGCGCGACATCGCCCGCGCCGCCGGCGTCACCCAGGCCACCGTTTCCCTCGCCCTCAACAACCACCCGCGCCTTTCCGCCGCGATCCGCGACCGCGTCCAGGCCATCGCCCGGCAACTCGGCTACCGGCCCGATCCTTACCTCGCCGGCCTCTCCGCCTATCGCCGGCAACGTCGCCATCCCGGCTTCCAGGCGACCCTCGCCTGGCTCACCGGCTTTCCCGACGGCGACCGCGGCTGGCGCGCCATCTCCACCTTTCTCCATTATTTCGAAGGCGCCAGCCAGCGCGCCGCCGAACTCGGCTACCGGATCGAAGAACACAATCTGGCGCGCCCCGGCATGACCTCCGCCCGGATGGAACGCATCCTCAGAGCCCGCAACATCCCCGGTATCCTTGTCGCTCCGCAGCCTCACCCCGGCGCGTGCCTCGATTTTCCCTTTTCCCGTTTTTCGTGCGTGACCATCGGTTACACGCTCGCCGCCCCGCGCCTCCATATGGTGACCAACCATGCCTGGCGCTCCGCCGACATGCTCATGACAGAAATCCGCGCCCGCGGTTATCGCCGGCCCGGTTTCGTCATGGAGGCCGAAGACGAACTGCGCATCAAACGCCTCTTCTCCTCCGCCTTCCTCCGCACGCAGCACGGTCTCCCGGCATCCCGTCGCCTGCCTCTCCTCGAAAAACGCAATCTCGACCGGGGCACCTTTCTCCGCTGGTACCGGCGCCACAAGCCCGACGTCATTGTCACGCTCTGGGATCTCGTTTACCCTTGGCTTGCCGACGCCGGCATTCGTGTTCCCGAAGAGGTCGGACTCGCCCTGCTTTCGGTACGCGAGACCGGTGACCCCTTTTCCGGCATGTGGGGAAACCCTTTTCTTGTCGGCGCCCGCGCCGTGGAACACCTTGTCGATCTCGTCCACCGCGGCGAACGCGGCATTCCCGAATCCCCGTCCTGCCTCCTCGTCGAGGGTTCCTGGCATGAAGGCCGCACCCTGCGCGCGGCACCTCAATCCACGGCCAGGTTATCAGTATAACCGTCGCCACATTTGGCAGACCCGCCGGCCGCGCTACGGTGGGTCCCATGCCCCCCG
This sequence comes from Opitutaceae bacterium TAV5, assembly GCA_000242935.3. Classification (NCBI taxonomy): domain Bacteria; kingdom Pseudomonadati; phylum Verrucomicrobiota; class Opitutia; order Opitutales; family Opitutaceae; species Opitutaceae bacterium TAV5. The sequence continues at coordinate 4,429,680 of CP007053.1, read as the reverse complement.
CATCCTCTTTCATTCGCCTGTGTTGCCTGTGCGGCGCCCTTGCCGTGGCCGGCGCGGCGACCGCCACCGCCGCCCCGCTGTTCGAGGACCCTTTCAACAACACCGCCAAAGCCGAGCGCTCCCTCGCCTCCATCGGCTGGTCCATCGCCAACACATCCTCGATTTCGGCCCCCCTCGCCATCCCCGCCAAAGGCAAGGGCAACGCCTTCGGCGTCCTCAGCGCCGCCCCCGGGACCGGTGACGGACAACCCGGCTACATCTGGACCTCGGTCGGCTCCGGCCAGATACGCATCTTCACCCGGCCGATATCCGGCCTCCCCCTCCTGACCGTCAGCTCCATCGGCACGATCACGTTCGATGCCGTCGTTTCCAATAGTGGCATTGTCAATACGCACATCCTCGTGCAGCTCGGCGGCAAGGACTGGTATCTTTCCGGTGTCGAACACCGCCCCGTTGCGGTCGGCAACCGCAAAAGTTTCTCCGATGCCCCCGACCCTGCGGCCGTCCGCCAGACGCTCGACTTCACGCCCGCCGCCGCCGGCTGGCAAAGCCTGACCCTGGCCGAAGACAGCCCCCTTGCCCTTGTTCCGGCCTCCGCCGACCTTCCCGCTGCCGCCCTCGTGACCGGCATCGGCTTCCTCGTCCACAACACCCGGGCCGACAAAGGCGGTGTCGTTGTCCGCCTCGACACCCTGGCCATCAGCGGCCGCACCGATGGAAAACCCTGAACACACGCGACTCCCGCCGAAAATACGTCCCCTCTCCGTTCCCCCCCCGGCTCGCAACCGGTTATCAGAATAACCATTCAAACCATTGGTTCCTCTTCCGAACCCCATACAAACCCGCACCAGCCCACCCGATACCAACCCTGAATCACCGACCGCCAGCCTCCACGCCTTTCATATGAATATGAACCACACACTCCACAAAACCCTGTTCCTCGCTGCCACCCTCGCCAGCCTTACCGCCACGGCGACAGCCGCGACCGTGCTCTACAGCCAGACCTTCGAGGCCTACGTCAATCCCTCGAGCGGCAATAATCAGGAGAAAAAATTCAACGAATGGGTCACCCTCACCAACCAGACCGGTTGGGCCTGCTATGACAACTCCACCGGCCTGCTCGCCGCTGGCGGCACGCCAGTCGTGCAGACGGGTTCTACCATTTACACCAGTGCCTCCACCAAAGGATTTACCTATCGATATGCGGCCCTCGATATCGCCCTCGCCGACTATCAAGACATCACCCTCTCCGTGGACACTGTCCAGACTTCCAGTACACAGCTAAGCCGCATGCGGTTTCTCATCCAGCTCGACAACGGCAACTGGTACGCCTCCACCACCCTGCTTCGTCCGATCAACAACTCCAGCTGGACGATACCGGAAGGCATCTCCCCCAACCTCGGCATCACCTTCACCACCGCCAAGGAAAACTGGTCCCTGTTCACAATGAACACAGACGACGCCGAGACGACCGACGTGAATGAAGCGGGCGTCGTACTGACCGCCCTCGACGCCGACCTCTCGGGAGCCAAAATCACCGGCGCAGGATGGTGGGTCTACACAGCAAGTTCCACGGTGATTACCCGCTTCGACAACTTCCAAATCGCCGCCACCCCCATCCCCGAACCTGCCGCTGCCGCCCTGGCGCTCGCCGGTTCCGCAATCTTCCTCTGCATCCTCATCCACCGCTGCCGCAGACCCGCGCCCTGACTCTTGGGTGCGAGAGCCATCCATTTTTCCAATTATTATTCAACGTTTAGCGCTCAGTTCCCGGCGTCTGATTTTCTGTAGTTTGCCTCTTGTATCTTACCTCCTTTCCTCCTTCCCCATACCCGCTCTCACCATGCATCGTACCCTCCTCCTCGCCCTTCCCCTGGTTGTCTTCGCCGCCGCCCGCGCGCAAACCACCCCTCCCCCCCACCCCCCGGATCCCCTCGACCGCGTCACCAGTTATTCACTACAAATCACTGAGGAGGCCAATGGCGATACCCGCGCCACCGACGACTGGTTTTACATGGGCTTCGTCCACGGCATCCCGCACCAGTTCGTACACATGGGCTTCAACAGTCGCCAAAGCACCTCGCGCGGCACCGCCCCCTTCCGCGGTGATCCCCTCCCCACACCCGGCGTTTGGCGCGATGCCCACGGCCTCCGCTATCACAGTCTCGCCTGGTCCGCCGAAAGCTTCGTCATGGCCCTCGACACTGCCAAAAAACGCGCCGTCAAAAATCAGAAACTCACCGAAGCCGAAGCCCGCCTCGCCGCCCTCCCTGAAGCGCAACCCCATCCCTCCGCTGGCAAACCCCTCATCCGCCGCGCCCGCATCAACCTCTTCGACCCCGCCACCCGCGAACTCCTCAACGACTACGTTCGCGCCCATGTCAACGCCTGGTCCGCCCCTACACCCGACCGCGCCACCGGTCCCCTCATCGACTACTGGGGCCTCGATAACGAATGGGAAGGCAACCACGACTACTCCCCCCAAGCCCGCGCCGCGTTCGCCGCCTGGCTCCGCGCCGCCTACAACAACAACATCGCCGCCCTCAACGAAGCCTGGTCCACCGACCTCCCCTCCGGTTCCGCTCTCTCCCGTCACCCCACCTTTGAAGCCGCTGCCAACAGTCCCGACATTCCCTCCCCCGCCGACTACGCCACCCGCCCCGGTGCCTGGCTCGACTGGATCACTTTCCAGAGCGAACACTTCACCGCCACCCTCGCCGAACTCGCCCGCGCCATGCACGATGCGGACCCGGAAAAACGCGGCGTCGTCCACAAGTCCACGCAACAGACGATCGAGATGCCGGTCACCAACCGCGCGCGCACCTTCGATCAGGAACATTTCGCCGAACTCATGCGCCCGATCAGCGGCGGCCTCCTCGGCGCCGACATGTACGGCAGCGGCGACCGCCAGGCCTACGAGCTGAACTATCTTTACAACGCCATCCGCCCCCTCGACCGCTCCCCCGGCTACGGCGTGTTTTTGCCTGAAACCAACAATCACAACGGCCCCGGCCATGCCTTTGCCTCGACCACCTGGCGCATGCTCGCCAACGGTCTCAAGGCCGCCGATTTTTTCACCCTCGGCTTCGCCGGCGCCAAAGACGACTGGGACAAGTTCGGCTTCCACAACTCCGCCACCGGCGCTCCCCGTGACAAACTCCACTACGCCGCCCGCTGGGCTCACATGGTCCATCGAACAGAAACCTTCTGGAAGAATGCCGTGCCCGCCGACGGCCTGCCTCGCATCGCCATGCTCCTGCCGCGCCGCGACGTGCTTCTCTCCGACAAGTCGCCCCGCTCCACTTCCCGCTGGGGTTATCCCCGCAACCACCGCTGGCTCGTTTACCGCTGGCTCCGCGAACAGGGCTACTGGGTGGACGTCATCCCCTCCACCAAACTCGATGCCGGCTACCTTCGCGCCTACGACGCCCTCGCCCTCATCGGCGCCGAGCATCTCGCCCCGGATGAAGCCGCCGCCATCACCCGCTACGTCCGCGAAGACGGCGGTACCCTGATTGCCGATACGCGCCCCGGCTATTACGACCCGCACCACCGCATCCGCGACCAACTCGCCCCCCTCCTCGGCGTCACGTTTGGCGGAAAAAGTGGAGCGGGCGTCCCGCCCGCTCCCGTTGCCCCTCCGCTTACCCGGCTCATCATCAACTCCGGTCACGCCCGGCAAACCCTCATCGCCGACACCTCTGTCACCGCCAGCGCCACCACCGCCCGTCCGCTCGCCACCGGATCGGCGGGAAAAGACCGTCGTCCTGTCGCCTTCCTCAACACGCTGCCCCAAACTCCAGACGCCAAGCCCCAAACCCTGAACGCAAAACCCGGCAGGGTCTTGTATTTCCCCTTCGAACTCGGCTCCACCATCCTGGAAAAACCGGCCGAGGCCATGAGCGCCTTCCTCCTCGACGGCCCCACCGCCGACCGCGAGGAATACGCCCGCCAGCAGGGCGAACTCGCCATCGGCCGCTGGCTCGGCGACCGCCTCCGCGAGGCCGGCCTTTCCCCCGCCATCGCCGCCGACAAGGCGCTCGCCGACACCGGCAATCTCCGCGTCGAACAACCCTTCACCGACAAGTCCGGCAACGTCGCCATCGTCATCGCCACCCGCGCCGATACCGAACCACGCCCGCTCCCCGCCGGCACCGTCACGCTCCCGCTGCCCGGCGGCCCCTGGACCACCGCCTGGTGGGCTCCCGCCGAGGATGACAGCTTGACCGCCCTCCCTGTCCGGCCCGTCACCGGCGACCGTTATGAAGTCACCCTGCCAGTCATACCGAGCGCCGGCGTTCTGTATCTGTTTCGCCAGTACTCCCCGGTCCTCTCCATTTCCCCTGTCGCATCCGCAACCCGCGCCGTTGACGGCCATACTGCCCGGCTCACCCCCGGCGCGCCCTTCCCGCTAACGGTGGAACTCATCAACACAACGGCCGCTCCTCTCCCGGCCGGCGTCCTCCGCGCCCAGGCGCTCGCCGGCTGGCAAATCTCTCCCGCCGCCACGGCGGACACTCCCGAGCTCGCTCCCGGCAAGAGCCACCAGGCGACTTTCACCGTCACGCCTCCGGCCGATGTCGCGCTGGTCAAACCCGACTGGCTCTATCCGCTCGTCGCAACGTGGCACGGGCTTCCAGCCCGTGAAAGTGGCACGGGCATCTTGCCCGTGTCCAATCCCCGCCCCGCCGCCATCCTCACCACCAACGTCGTCATGGACATCCCCGCGGAAAAAGCGCTCCACATCCTGACCGACAACGCCCACTACCCCGACACGTATCCCTACCGCACCCACACCGGAGCCACCTACCGCTACACGACACCTGCTGCTGACTCGCCTGCCTCCGCCGCCGTTTCCGACCCTGCCCGCAGCGACAAAAAGCTCCCTTCCGGCGCCGCTCTCACCAACGGCTTCAACAACAGGACGGGCCAGCGCAGCGCCGGCGGCCCCGGCCCTTACAACGCCTCCTATGCGACAAAAGACATCGCCGTGGACTTTGACCTGAAAGGCATCCGCTCCGTCCGCCGTGTCGTTATCAACGCCGGCCCCGGCGACCTGCTCCCCGTGCGACTCCTCCTCTCCACCAGCACCGATGGCGAATCCTTCACGCCGCAATTCACTCAACCCCTGTCCGTCGGCAATGCGGCCGTCCGCGAATACACGCTGACGCTCCCTGCTGCCGTTTCCGCCCGTCACGTTCGCCTCGCCGTCGAGTGGCCCCTCGCCGGCGGAACACTCGATGAAGTCGAAATCTGGGGCAACTAGTCCCCTTTCTTCTCACCCAAAACACAACATACGCCATGAATGCCGACAACGCCCCGATCCTTGCCACGACTGCACGCTTGTCCCGACAGACCCCGCTTCGCTTCGCCCGTCGGAGACTCCGCCGCGAAGTCCGTCACTCTCCGGCCTTCACGCTCATCGAACTGCTCACGGTTATCGTCATCATCGGCATTCTTGCTGCCATCCTGATTCCGGTGGTCAGCCGTGTGCGTGAATCCGCGCGCAAGGCCCAATGCATTTCCAACCTCCGGCAATGCGGCACGGCCATTCTGCTTTTCACCCAGGAAAACCGTTCCCGGTTTCCGGTGGGAACCGATTATGGCAAAGATGTCTTCGGCATCCGTGGGAGCGATGGAGGTTATTGGGGCTGGTATTCCTATATCGCACCCTACACCAACATGAAGCGGTCGGGGACAGCGAAAGTGAAAATCGTGCCGAGTTGTCCTGTCGAGCGCCCCGACCTTTCATCCGATTACCAATACTGGCACAACTACACCGGTTACAGCTGGAACAAACAACTCGGTTATGCGCAGGGAGGCGTGGCCTACTGCAAACGCCTCGAAAACATCTCGGCCCCCACTCGAACCCCCATGCTCTGGGAAGCACTGCAGTATTCGGAAGGCCAAAACCCCTACGATGGGGCGAAGTTTATTTTCCCTCACGGCAACACCGCCAACATCCTGATGGTCGACGGCCACGTCCTCCCCTTCAAACCGCAAGGCACCAATTCCAAAGCCGACTACCCCGAGTTCGTCTGGACTCCCTGAATCCTTGCGGCACGTCTCTTTGTTTTTCTATCCGGTTTCCGAAGCTCCACAGACCGACGTCATCTCTGCCGCCGAAACACCTTTGCCTGCCTGCATCTTCCGGCGGCGTTTTCCCATCTCTTCCTTCCATGCGGAAGATTCACTGCGGTCTTTTGCAAAAAGATAAGCGCGGAGCCATTGGCGATCCCTGGCGCTCAGGTTGTCAGCGATTCTCTTGAGTTCAGCTATCGACATGAACGATCACGGTAAGCCCCCGAAGTGTTCTGCCAGGTTTTTACTGACACTCTCCGGATTGCTCATGCCGGAGCAAAGCGCGCCGCCGCCCCTTCCCCCTTCCCGTCCGTCATGATCCGCTGCCGCCGTTGGCGAAACCCGGAAGGCGTCTCGCCTCGCAGGTCCAGGAACCGCCGGTTGAAATTGGAAAGGTTGTTGAAGCCGCAGGCGAAGGCGATCCCGGTGATCGTATGGTCCGTCTCCAGAAGTTGCCGGCAAGCCAGGCTGATGCGCAGCTCGTTGAGGAAATGGCTGAATGTCTTCTTCACCGTGCGGCGAAAGAAACGGCTGAAAGCCGCCTCGCTCAGCCCGGCAACCCGGGCCACGTCCGCCAGATAAATCTCCTGGTCCAGCCGTGCGGTGACATGGTCCAATACTTTGTTGATGCGGGCGGCTTCGCCCGGTTGCAGGGATGAACGATAGCCGGACGAGGCCAGAAAGCGGGCATTCCCGTCCCCGGCCGCGGTCTCGAGCAGGCCGAGCAGCGGCAGCAACCGGCGCTCGGCAGGCGTCTCCAGCAGGCGGGCGAGGTGATCCTGGATGCGGCTGCGGGTTGCCTTTCCGAAAACAAGGCCGCGCCGCGCACGGGTCAGCAATTCCCGGATATGCCTGGCTTCGGGCAACGTGAAAAAAGCCGGACCCAGGCAGTCTTCGCGAAACTGGAGCACCCGGGCCAACGCCCGTCGCCGCGACGAGGCGTCCATCCGGAAAAGATGCGGCAGTTCGGGCCCCAGCAGCACGAGGTGGCCATCCTGCAACTCGCCCGTCGCGTCGCCCACGATCCAGTGCCCGCGACCGCGCACGAAATGCGTGAGTTCGTATTCCGGATGCAAGTGCAGCGGGTTGCTGCATTCGCGCCCCGTGTAGGAGAGACAGGCGAAGGACATGCCCTCGGCATAAGGAATCTTTTCGAACCGGAGTTTCATCGGGAACACCCGGGCCTGAAATCAGAATTACCACAGAGAACACAGAGCGCAGACACAGAGGACACGGAGAGCCGTCCGGCTGTTTTCAAGGTTTGCCACAAATGAAAGTATTTGTAATTTAATGACATGAGTTTGATTAGGGGGGGGGGATACAATTTGCACCACAGAGATGGGGAGTGGGCGCAGAGAGCAATCCTGCAAAACCCTGAACAGGGATTGTATCTGTCGCCGGTAAGGATTGGCGGAGAGGAGGGGGCGTTTTTTTCTGATTCTGACCTCTGCGCCCACTCCCCATCTCTGTGGTGTAACAGGTTTGGTTTCTTTGGTTTTGGCTCGGCCAATCGGTGTCATTTTCAGAAGCTCTCTTCCCTCTTCGGTTGCGGCGGAGTCGCGCTGTGGTCTCTGTGATATAATTTATATGGGCATTCTATCGGTCAAAAAAGTATCATGTTTTGCCGATCCAGGCCAAGCGCAAAGGGGGGCCGGTCTGCTTGAATGGACGCCGCAATCCGGACGTTTCCGCAATCCCGTCATTCCCATGAATACCCGCATCCCGCCACCCGCGCTACCCGATCTCCCGTCTGAAGGCGTCGCCTCGCGCCTCCTCAAGGGCCTGTTCCCGCCGCCCGCCGTGAAGCCTGCGCGCATCGTCGTCCTCGGCTGCGGCACCGCCGTCCACTTCCCGTGGGACCATGCCTGCAAAATCTACGCCGAGGCCTCCGCGCAAATCAGGCAGGTGGTCCGGTCCGCCGGGCTGCCTGTCGAAATCGTCACCTGCGACGCCCCGTTCGAGGATCCTGTCGCGCTCGTCCGCACGCTCGACGAACTCCTCGCCACCAACATCGACGGCGTCATTCTCTTCCATGCCGCCTACACCTGCGGCGAGATCGGCTCCCACCTCGGCCGCTGGCTGCTCGACCACCCCGCGCCGCTCCTCAGCTGGTCGTGGCCCGATCCCGTCACGGGCGACGCCATCGTGGCCAACAGCCTGTGTTGCCAGAATTTCCTCCTCGGCATGATGGCCCGCCTGGGTGTGCGCTACGTGTGGATGCACGAGCCGGTGGACGCCTCGGCCCATCCCTTCATCGAACGCTTCCTGCGCAGCGCCCGCGCCAGGTCGCGCTTCAGGCACGGCAAACTGCTCCACGTCGGCGGCACGCGCGTCGAGGCGTTCTACGACGGGGAGACCGACGAACTCTCCGTCATGCGCCGCTTCGGCCTGCGCTTCGACCGCATCGACCTGCAAACCGCGCTCGACCGCTCCCGCAAGTTCTCCGATGCCCACATCCGCCCCCTCCGCGAGGCGATCCTCCAAAACACGCTCTGCACCAAGGTCGCTCTCCCCGACTCGCAGACCGACCAGACCCTGCGCTTCGGCCTCGCCATCCTCGATTACGCGCAGGAACGCGGCTACATCGGTTGCACCGTGAAAAGCTGGCCCGACCTCTGGTTCGCCTACCAGTGCTCCATTGATGGCGCCGTCTCCATGCTCAACGACTACGGCCTCTGCACCGCCGAGGAAGGCGAGATGAATGGCCTCATCTCCTCTCTCGCCCTCTGGGAAATCAGCAACGGCAAGGCCATCACCAGCATGATGGACCTCTCCGCCGCCAACGTTGCGAAAAACCGCATCGGGCTCTGGCACTGCGGAGCCTCGCCCACCCGCATGCTGCGCAAAGGCCGTACCTACGAGGCGCGCAAGCACGTCTGCCTCGAAAACGGCGACCCTTCCACCGCCGTCGGTCTCATGCTCGAATTTTTGCTGGAGCTCGGTCCCGTCACGGTCACCCGTTACCAGTCGCCCGATGCCGCCCGCTGCTTCACGTTCGAGGGCGACCTGCGCGATTGCGAACTCGCCTTCCGCGGCAACTACGGCGAGGTGGAACCGGTCGCCGGCCATACCGCGGCCGATGTCATGGGCTCCATCCTCGCCCACGGCATGGATCATCACTGGAGTTTCGGCTACGGCCACTGGGCTCGCGAACTCTCCATGCTCAACCACTGGCTCGGCGTCCGCGAACTGCCGCTCGTGCGCAGTCCGCAACTCCAGGGTTTTAGCCAATGATTCCTTAACCACTAATACACACTCATGGGCACTAATGGAAAATTCTGTCCGATTATTAGTGTCCATTAGTGGTTAAAATACAACTACACATCAAAAACGCCATGTCTCCCGTTTCGCCTCCGGATGCCCCTTACGATGTCGTCGTTCTCGGCATGAACGTCGTGGACGTGCTCACCGAAGTGCCCCGCTCCATCACTCCCGATGCCAAACACGAGGTCGAACAAATTCTCGTGCAAGGCGGCGGCCCGGCCTCGACCGCCGCGTGCCAGATCGCCGCCCTCGGCTGGCGCACGGCGTTTGTCGGACGCCACGGGGTCAACACCATCAGCGCCATCTCGGAGGCCGAGTTCGCCCGCTGCGGCGTGCATGCCGACCTCTTCCTGCGCGATGACCCCGCCGCCCAGCCCGCCGTGGCCATCGTCGAGGTGGACAGGGCCAGGCAGCAACGCACCGTTTTCTACTCCACGGCCGGCTGTCGCAAGCTCACCGCCGCCGATGTGCCTGCGGAGGCGATCCGCGCGGCGCGCGCCGTCCTCGTGGACGGCTACGAGACCGAGGCCTCGCTCGCTGCTCTCCGCATCGCAAAAAAAGCCGGCGTCCGCTCCGTGCTCGACCTGGAGACCGGAGACCCCGCCGTGCTCAAGGAACTGCTCGCCCTCGGCACCGATGCGATTTTGCCGATCTCCGCCGCCCGCGCTCTCACCGGCGCGGAGTCGCCCGACGATGCGTTGCGCGGACTCGCGCAATGGACCACCGCCCAACTCCTCGTGACCGATGGCGCCCGGGGCAGTTGGGCGCTCAATCCCGCCACCGGCGCAGTCCTGCATCAGCCGGCCTTCTCCGTCGCCGTGGTGGACACGACCGGATGCGGCGATTGCTACCACGCGGCCTGGCTCTCCGCCATGCTCTCCGGCTGGACGCTGCCGCTGCGCATGGAGTTCGCAAGCTGGACGGCCGCCTACGTCGCCGAGGCGCTTGGCGGACGCACGCATCTGCCCACGCGAGCCGCGCTCGCCGCCCGCGACCCGTCGATGCTCTCTCCCGCCCTGCGCGAACGCCTGTCCGCGTTCCTTTCCCGATAACCCGCATTCTGCAATGAACTATCCGGGCTAAAAATTGAACAGAAGGCAACGAAGAGAACGAAGAGCAACCAAGGACGCCTATCATTCATTCCTGTTTAACTTTCTTAATATAAATAGTTTTTGTTCATAGTCTTCTTTGTTTTTACCTTCGTTTTCTTCTGTTCAAAAATGAATTTTCAGGATGCCCCTCCTCCCCTCTTTTTTTCATCCTCCAACCTTTAGCCTTCAGGCTTTCAGCCCTTCAGCCTTTCTCCTCCATGCGCCTCCTTACCCGACGCTCCGACGTCATTGCCCGGCTCCACCACGCCGGCGAACAACACGCCCCCCTCCTCTGTCCCAACGCCGAAACCCCCGACGAGATGGAAGGCATCCTCCTCGGCGCGCAACGCCATGCCCGGGCCACCGGCGCCAGACAGGTCGCCATCGGCATCGGCTTCACGGGCGGCTATCCCGACCACCCGCAACTCGGCGGCCTCGCGCTTCCCGGTCGCGACCTCGCCGCCACCGCCGGCCACTGGCTGTATTGGCTCGACGGTTACGCCGGACGTCCCGGACTCTTCGACGAAGTCGAGGTCATCCCCTTCTTCGATCACGGCTGGGCGCCGCACGCTCCCGACCGCGAACTCATGGACGCCCCCTGGTTTCAGGACGCCGTGGGCATTCTCATGTTCGACGCCAGCGCGCATGACCTTGACGAAAACATTCGCCTCACCGCCGCCTTTGTCGCCCGTGCCGGCGCCCGGGTCGTTGTCGAAGCGTGTCCGGACAAGGTTTACGAACACGCCGAACTCGAGCGTAAACAGCTCCGGGAGGCCGATCTGCTCTCGCGACCTGAATCGGTGGAAAACTTCGTGTCTCGCACCGGCATCGATCTCATCGTTCCCAATCTCGGCACCGAACACCGCGCCACCGGCGCCGCCCCCCTGGAATACCGTCGCGACCTCGCCCGCGAGATCACCCGCCGGGTCGGTCCGATTCAGGCCCTGCACGGCACCAGCAGCCTCGGCGGCCGCCTCGGCACGGTCGGCGCGGATGGCATCTGCAAGATCAACTATTACACCGGCATGGCTCGCGCCGCCGCCACCGCCGTGCGAACCGCCCTCGACACCGCTCCCGATCCGCTCCCCGTCTCCCGCACCTGCGGCAGCTTCTCGCACCGCACCCGCCGCGAAGCCATCGCCGACAACATCGCCGGCGTTCTCGCCACGCTCCGCGCCTGATTCCCGGCTGTCGTCAAACCTGCGGGAACTTCCAAAAATTGAACAGAAGGCAACGAAGAGAACGAAGAACAACCAAGGACGTTTACCGTTCATTCCTGTTTAACCTTCTTAAAACAAATAACTTTTTGTTCAGAGTCTTCTTTGTTTTTACCTTCGTTTCCTTTGTTTCCTTCTGTTCAAAAATGAATTCACGGAACCTCCCCTGCTTCGCCCCATGAACCGTCCCCTTACTTTCCGTATCAACGGCCTCGTGCTCCGGTTTTACATCACCGCCGGCGAACCCGTGAAATTCACGGTGGACGCAGCCGGCACTCGCGCCTCCTCTCCCGGTTCCCCCTGGCTCAAGTGGGCGCGCCTCGTCGAGCTTCAGGCCGCCGGATACAACCCCGACGACCATCACGGCAACAAATACACCGGCACCTCGCCCGCCGACCTGTTACGCCACGTTTCCCATCGCAAGGCCAAGGGGCCGGAGGGCGGCGCGCGGCTCGAAGTCGTGCAGGCCGGAGGCGGCCTGCGCGTCGTCTCGCATTTTCACTTCATTCCCCGTCAGTCCGTCTTCCGCACCTGGACGGAGGTCCATAACACCGGGGATGCGTCGTTGCTGCTGGAATACGCAAGCAGCCTGGCCATCACCGGCCTTTCACGCGAGAGTGGCGGACGCTGGGCCGACAAGATGCGGCTGCACCTGCCCGACAACAACTGGTGCGGCGAATGCCAGTGGCGCTCGGGCCGGCCGGGGGACTTCGGACTGCATCAATTCTACGCCGCCGGGCGTCCCGGCTTCGGGATTTCGCGCATCGCGGTCTCCAACCAGGGCACCTGGTCCACCGCCGGCGCGCTGCCACTCGGCGTGATCGAAAACACCGGGAGCGGGCGGACGCATTTCTGGCAGATCGAGCATAACGGCTCATGGCACTGGGAACTCTCCGACATCGCCGGCGAACTCTGCCTGCGCGCCTCCGGTCCGACCTGGCGGGAGAGCCTGTGGTCGGAGCGCCTCGCGCCGGGCAAAACGTTCACCTCCGTGCCGGTGAGCTACGGCATCGTGGCGGGCGGCCTGCAAGAGGCGCTGCGCTCCCTCACCGGTGTGCGGCGGGCGATCCGTCGCCGTCATCCGGATACGGAAAAGCTTCCTGTCATATTCAACGACTACATGAACTGCCTCTGGGCCAACCCCAGCGAGGAGAAGCTGCTGCCCCTGATCGCGAAAGCGGCGGAGGCCGGCTGCGAGTATTTCGTGATCGACGCCGGCTGGTATGCCGAGGCCGGACGCTCGTGGTGGGATACCGTGGGCGAATGGCAACCCGTCACCAGCCGCTTTCCCCGCGGACTGGGCGCGGTGATCGACACGATCCGCGCACATGACATGGTCCCCGGACTGTGGCTGGAGATCGAGGTGATGGGCATCCATTGCCCCCTGGCAAAGACGTTGCCCGACGACTGGTTTTTCCAGCGTGACGGGAAGCGCGTGATCGACCACGGCCGCTACCAGCTCGACTTCCGCAACCCGGCGGTCCGTGCGCACGCCGACGGCATCATCGATCGCCTGGTGGCCGATTTTCGCATCGGTTACCTCAAGATGGACTACAACATCAACGCCGGCCCCGGAACCGACCGCGCCGCCGATTCACCGGGCGCCGGACTCCTCGCGCACAATCGCGCCTACCTGGAGTGGATCGAGGCCGTGTTCGGGCGCCACCCGCGCCTCGTGATCGAAAACTGCGGCAGCGGCGGCCTGCGCATGGACTACGCCATGCTCCGGCTGCATCCCCTGCAGTCGGTGAGTGACCAGTCCGACTACCGGTTGAACGCCCTGATTGCCGCTGCAGCGGCATCCGCCGTGGCGCCCGAACAGGCCGCCGTCTGGAGTTATCCCAAACCGGATGGCGACGAGGAGGAGACCATCTTCAATCTCGTCAACGTGCTGCTCCTGCGTGTTCACCAGAGCGGCTGTATCCGCGATTTGTCGACGCGCCGTTTCGCCCGGATCACCGAAGGGCTGGCGCTCTACAAAAAAATCCGCGCCGACATCCGCCGCGGACTTCCCTTCTGGCCGCTTGGCCTGCCGAAGCCCGGCGCCGGCTGGCTCGCCTTCGGCCTCGATTGCGGACGACGCCGTTATCTCGCCGTCTGGCGGCTGGATGGTCATGAGAAAACCTGCACGATTCCGCTGTCCCTGTCCGAAGCAGATTCGACGACGACGGAATGCATTTACCCGCTGGCGAAAAAAACGCGCTTCGCCTTCCGGAAGGGCGGACAGATTTTTTCCGTCACGTTGCCGCGCCGTTTCACCGCGCGTCTGTTCCGACTTGGCGGATGATTCAGGACAAGGCCTTTTCGATTGAATCCGGATCGGAATAAAGGACCGGGAGCCTGCCGCCATGAGCAGGCAGAATTATTCTTGTGGCAGGTTGTGACAATCCGGGAAGATTCCGAATCTTTGGTGGGATCGTCAACGTACGCTCTTCTCCACACAAGAGAGCCGCAGAGCACTACCGAAGGGGAAAAATTTCCGTTGTGAACGTAGCTTCGACACCGGTCTCCCCCTTCTCGACGTAGAATCCGCTGCGCTGGCCGGGAGGATAATCGGGAGATTTCCCCTGCCAGATCGCGAAGCGGCCCGGCGTGGCAATACGGACCCGCAGCGTGAGCACAGGAGAAAATCTTACGTCGATCACGGCTTCGTCCTCAAACAGGGCCCTCCGGACATCGCGCCAGTAACCGAACGGCTCCGGACGTCCCTGTGCGAATGCGGGGTCGGGCTGGAACCGGGAATCGAGGAGAGGCGTGCCTTGCAGATGCAGCGCGAGTCCGAGCAGCATAGCCGGAGGCGTTTGCCCCTCAGCAGCCCGGGTTGCAATGGAGACTTCGTCGATGAGCTTGTTCCCCTCGATCCTCAGTGTGCGGCGGGCGGAGGCGTCGGGCCGGTAGTCGGGCTGCGCGGCTGAAACGATGGCGCGACCGGCATCGAACAGGAGCAGTTCTCCCCGACGCCAAGGGACCTGCCCCTCGCCGTCGACGAGCGGGACGTTGTGATTGAGGCCGCGCCGGTAGTAGCCGTTGCTCATGGGTGAGCCGTAACCCACCGTGCCGGGGTCGTGCGTCACGTCGGTGCCATCGAAGGACGCCGACCAGTTGAGCGCCTCGGCCTGTGAATGCGAACGGTTGATCTGGCCGTAATGCAAAAAAACCTGCCAGGGGCCGCTCCGGAGGAGGGCAAAGCGGGAGCTTTCCATGGATACGGAACGCACCTCCGGGAGCGCTTCTGTCATCGCGTCCGGAGCGGTGCCGGCACCCGAAGCGACTTCGGCGGGCGGATCGACAAGGGTGTCCCACGAGCGATTGCCGGACGCCCGGACCAGGCCGACGGAAGTGGGAAATACGCGATAACCGCGGGCCAGCCAGCCGGAGGGAGCCACGGGAATGCGGGTGGTATCCGCCGGATTCGGCAACGTGCCATGGGGAAAACGGATCATGAGCGGGGCCAGCATCAGGTTCTGCACGACGGCAGCCTCGTGTTTCAAGCGGTCGCCGTGTCCGAGCAACCCGGCGACAAGAAAAAGCGGATACGTGGCCGCCACGATGTAATCGTTGTAACCCATCGATTGCTCATACCAGAGATAATCGCTGGTGACGCCGCGCCGAAGCTGGGCGCGAAGGCCGAATGGTCCGTCCACCACGCGGGACCACATCGCCTCGTCACCGGTGAGAAGCGCCACCGAAGCCTGCGAGGCGCGGTGCCAGACAGCGATGTTGTGAATGACCTGAAACGAGCGGTCGAGCAGCCCGGCTTGCGGCTTGAGCAGGTTGTCGCACCACGCCTTGAGACGTTCGGGCTCCACCTCGTCGCGCAGCAGACGGACGGCGTCGACGAAACGTGCCAGCCACACGGCATCCTCCAGGCTCTGGCAGCCGAGACGGGCATAATTGCCCTTGGGGTTTACGACCGGCCAGCGCTGGAGGTTCTCCGCGTAGAAATCAAGCTGCCCCGCGGCCCAGTCACGATAACGGGTGTCACCGGTAATCCGGTACAGACGGGCAGCCTCGGTGATCTGGTAAAGATGCTGCTCCCGGAATTTCATGACCCAGCCTCCGAAAATTTTCGGAGTCAACTCGACCTCGTGACCGCTGCGGCTGCGCAGCGTGTGGGTCTGCTCGCCGGGGATGTCTTCGGTCCAGACCAGGAACGAACCATCTTTGGGACTGACGAAATCGTGCGACCAGCCGGCGCGCCATTCGACGCGGTCACGGTTTTTCCGTATCCATGCATCGGTGACAGCCTGCCGTTTGCTCAGCCACTCACGCCAGGCGGGATCATCGGCAACGCGGACACGGGCGGCGGCCCAGTCTTCACGAGGCAACCGGATGAAGGCGCCATCGGGTTGTCTGATTTTGAGATCGGCGAACGCGCCCGAGGGATCGGGCTTCGGAAACTCCGGGAGCAGACGGACATCGCCCACCCACTGCATGGCGGCGGTGGGCAGACCGGCGCCGCCGGACGAAGCCCGGGCCAGGACGGCGAGACCCGGTGACAAAAAGACAGCGGCGAGGCGGATGATCACTCCGAAGTGCATAGGGCAACGACGATCACTCGCGCACGATTTCGTAGGCGAAGCGGGGTTTGTTTCCTGCGAGGGTTGCAGCCTTCAGGCGCCAGCCGGAGACAAGGTTGTTCCATTCCAGAGGCACCGCAGCGAGGCGGGTGCCGTCCATGTCCACCGCCCACGCCTGAAGCGTGGCGTCGGCCGGCAGGCGCAGGTCGATTTCGGCCGCGGCGCGTTCGACGAGGAGGGGCGGATGCCCCCGCTCTTCGAGAAGGGTGCGATCGGCCGACGAAAACCGTGCGCCGGAAGGCAGGGAATCGGAAAGCTGGAGCACGAGGATGCGCCGGCTCCCGGCGAGGTCATGGCTGTCGAGCGCGACAACCGTGACGGTGCAGGGCGTATCTGCCGTGTTGCGCACGGTGGCGAATTCGCCTTGCAGGCGGGCGGCGGCAGGAAGCACGAAACCTTCGCTGCGGGGCGTGACGAACCGGGCGGTGCCGGCCCTGGCATCAAGCGTGATCTGGCCGGTGTCGCTGCGGAAGGTGTGATCACCTTCGATGCTGCCGGACGGCAGATGGCCATCGGCAAGGAGACGCTCCGCAAGCGTGTCATCGGCAGGATAAATGCCCGTCCGGGGCGAAGCCGACGCCGACTTGGGGTCCACGACCACGGCGGCGAGATCCGGCACTTTTTCCCGGATGGCCGACGGACTGCCAACCAGCGAGCCGATCCGGGTGACCAGGCCAAGCCGGGAAAAAGCATCGTCAAAGTTTCTCTGGCGCTGGCTGAAGGCGGTATCGGGCTCGACGGCAAAGACGATCTTCCCGGCAGAGGGCTTGATGTCTCCCCGGAGAAACAGAAGGGCGGATACGCGATCGGCCAGCAGGCCGACGGGATCGCTGGCCAGGGAAAATCCGCCGGTTACGTCGCCGGCCGGAGACAGTGTCTGCGCGGTGCTGGCGTATTCAAAATTATAAAGCGCATCCCAGTCCTGGAGGCTGGCATAGGCGGGCATCAACACACCGCCCTCGGCACGATAACGATTGGGGCGCACAAAATTGAATTCGGTGACAGCGAAAGGTTTCCCCTCGATGCGGGTGGGCATGAGCGTGCGCGGAGCGCGGGCCAGGTCCCGCGTGGCGCTTTTCTGGTGGTACCGGAAGGGAAGCCTGAATCGTTGCCCCGGGAGAAACCCGGGATGATCCCAATACTGGTGATTATCCACATAATCGTAGGCAGAGCGCGGCCAGGCCAGACTTTGGAACGTCCTGTGGTTGGCGCCCGTGAGCGGCACACGAACGCCAAGATCACGCAAAAATGCGAAGAGACGGGCGTCGGTTTTCTGATGCGCCTCGATGAGAAAGCGCCCGAAGACGGCGCTGCGATTGGAGTCGGTGAGAAGTGCCCGGTGATCGTCGCGCTCCAGCCACGCGCCAAACTCCCGTTCATAGATGTGCTCCAGAAGGGGATTTTTTTCGATGACGGAGCTGTCAGTATCTTCGTTGACAGGACAAATTCCGATAAGGGCGGGATCCTCCGCCCAGGTCAGGCCGGTATGGGGATTGCGATGGAGCAGCAACGCGCGCGCGTAGGCGGCCCAGGCATCGAATGCGGCGGGGGAAAACCGGAGAGCCGTCTTGAAGAGCCGGGCAGCCTCGCCGCCGCTGAGACCGGCCGCGGCGTCGGGCTTGAGGCCAAACGAGATCATCTCCTGTGCGGAGAAAAGGCGCAGGGAGTAAAGGTCGATGTTGATGTAGAGCCCGCGTTTCTTGAGGGCGGCGAAGAGGTACTCGAGTTGGTCCAGACGTTCGGGGTCGAGCTGGCCCGATGACGCATAGTCTCCCGTGGCAGGATCGCGGGCGGCAAGGGCGCGGTCAATGTGGTGCAGCCGCACGGAATTGTAACCGGAGCGGGCGATCCGCTCCGCCACGCGGTCGGCGGTTTCACGGTCGAGATAGCAGGCGGAGGAAACGAGGTTGACGCCCCAAAAGCGGACGCGCACGCCGGGGCGGTTGGCGAACTCGAAATGACCGTCGGGAGTGACGACGACGGGCCCATGTTTGCCGGCGGGGGCGTCGTTCAGAAATGAAAAATCGAATACACTGCCGGGGACGATGGCGTTGGCGGGTTCGGCAAGCGGAGCCCAGGCGTCGCTCGCCGTGACGATGAAGGGTTCCGTAACGGAATCCTGCACCGTTGCGGCTGCCTTCGTATCGTCGGCAAGAGCAACCAGGGTCAAACAACAGAAGGCGAGGCGAGCGGACGCTTGATGCATTGTGGGGGCGGCGGGAAGATGAGGGTGACAGGGACAGGAAGGATGGACGAGGGGCCGGTCAGCTTCGCCCGGCGCGATGCCATCGGCGGATCCCCGCGATGGCAAGACCGGTCAGGGCAGCGACAAGCGCCTGGGCGGACGGTTCGGGAATGTTGGGCGCAAAGGTGGAGGTGATGGAAACATCATCGATACTGAGCGCCTGGTCCACACCCTCGTTGTTTTCATCGACCCAGCGAAACCAGATGGTGGCTCCCGAGGCAAGGGCCAGACCGGTGATGGAAGACGAAAGGGTCGTACCCGGTGCGACACTGCCGCCGGTCGAGGCCAGGGAAGCATAATTGGCTCCCGTGCCACTGTCGTACAGGCTGTTGAACGTCAGCGCGTCCACCGTCGTCCATATACCGGTGGTGAGTGAGGTGGCATCGAGAGAATACTGGAAGGTCAGGGCATCCGCTCCGCCGGTATTGTGCTGCCATTGCTGGCCGAAATAGCTCACCGCCAGTTCGGTGATGGTCTTGCCGGTGTTGTTGACGATCTGCACGCCGAAGGTGGTGAGACCGGTGTTCCCGGTCGTGCGATTAGTGCCGAGAGCGCCGCTGGTGCCGGAGGCGCGGGGGATATAAATGACGTCAGTTGGGGTTACGGCCATGTTGGTTGCCCGATACTGGGCAGGAGTACTGCCGTTAACGACAGCGTACCATCCGGCAATGCTGCTGTTGTCGGTCCACGCATAAGTGCCGGCGTCATTGATCATCGTATTCGCGCTCACGCCATTTTGTCCGGTCGTGAACGACTGCGAATAGCTGCCGTCGCCGGTGAGCGTGACCTGCGCATGAGCGGCGGTGAGGATGGCGAGAAATGCGAATAATGCGCGACTGAGGGTGAGGAGTGTTTTCATGATACGGGTTGTGTTGGTGGATTGGCGGGTAAATGGCCGAAGCCGGGGCCTGAGCTTCCGCAAGACGGACTCCCGGACAACGGTGCCGGCATTTATACAGATTAAACCTCCCTCTCGCCGGACCAGGTGCGACCACGCAGCCGCACCGGAACCGGGAATTCCTGCAAGGCCCGCTACGGCTACGGCATTCCCTGAAATTTTCTCCGGCGTATTACCCTGGCCGTGACGCCCTGCCCGCTTCGCGATTGCGGGGAAGCAGCGTGGTCCCGTCGCACCACGACCCCTCGACCAGCATGCAAACCTGCATGGCCGGGATGCCTGTTTCGAAGCGGTGGATCATGTCCACGACAAACTCCACCGCCTTGGCGCCGATGGCGCGCGGATTTTCACAGAGTCCGGAAAAGTGGCGATTGTCTTCCGGGACGGAAAGAAGAGCGAAACCGGTGTCCTGGGGAACGGATACGCCTGCCTCCGCCAGCCAGTCGCGAACGCACGGCCACATGGCAAGGACAACATCGGGGCGGTGACGGCGAAACCAGCCCAGGACGCGTTCGCGGGTGAGGTCGGCCTCGACGAGGGACGGAACGCGGCGGGCGGCAGGAAGGTGGTGGCCTTGTTCGCTCCGGAAAGCGGAGGACCAGTTGCGGTCGGAACGTTCGTCGGTTTCGACAGCCAGGGCGAGACCGGGACGCCGGTACCCGAGCGCGAGAAGCCTGCGAAAGGCCATCTCCATGGCCCGGAACTGATGCCAGGTAACAAGGTGAAGCCGGGGTTCGGCCAGCGTGTAGCCGAAGGTGACGGCGGAAAAATGATCGAAGGGGAAATCGTCGAGGCGGGAGCTCGGCTGAGGTTGGGGCGCCAGGAGGAGCCCCTGGATGCCGCGGGCCTGCAGGATGCCGGCAATACGCGCGGGAGTCATGCCGGAAGCGCGCAGATAATGGTCTTCGAGGCGATAGCCGAGTTCGGCGGCGCGGGCGGCGGCGCCGACGTGATAGGCTTCGAATGCGGGCCTGTTTTTCCAGCAGACGGAACCGTCGGCGTCATTGGAAAGCCAGGCGAGCGTGGCGCGCAGCTCCGGCGGACGAATGCGCTTGCGGTAGGAGGAGAGGCCGGAGAGGTACGGGTCGGGAGAGTAGCCGAGTTTGCGAGCGGCTTCGTGGACGAGCGCGACGGTTTCCGGTTTGATGGCGGGGTGGTTGCGCAGCGCGAGCGAGACGGTGGCCTGGGTGACGCCGGCGGCGCGGGCGATGTCTTTCTGGGTAGGGCGGCTGGAGGAGGGTTCCACGCTGCGAGGCATAGAGGTCGCCAGGCTGACAGCAAGCCTGCCGGGGGACGGCTACTCCTTGTTCAGCCAGAGGAGCGCAGGTTTGTCGTCGCCGTCGTTCCTGAAAGCGTCCACGGAAAGCCGGGCGGTGTGGCCATCGAAATAGACGAGGTTGGCCTTGTCGCCGTGGCGGTAGGCCACGATGTGCGTGGAGGAGGATGTCAGGGTCTCGAGCTCTTTCGTATAGCCGGTGGCTCCGTCCGCATAGAGTTGCCAGTCCAGACCGTCGGCGAAGGCCATGGTTTTCGAAGGACGCTGGATTTCCTCCATCCTGATCTGGCGCACGTATCCTTTCACCCACTCGCCGCCGCGGCCGTGGGCATTGCCCCCGTAGGTGAAAGCCTTGGGGTTGCCGAGCGAACGGGCCGTGGGACAGTTGAGGCTGTTTGCAAGCCGTTCGCTGGTGGCGCCGGTCCGCTCCTTGACGAGGTAGGCGAGAAAATCGGAATTCTGATACCAGTATATCGTCCTGGAAGCGTCATCCTTGTCGACGAGCAGGAGCGGCGCATAACCGCCTTTGTTGTCGTTGGCGTAAGCGATATTGGCCATCTGGATCTGGCGAAGGTTGCTGGCGCACTGGACGGCGCGCGCCGATTCGCGAACCTTGCCCACGGTGGGAATGATGATCGCTGCCAGGATGCCGATAATGGCGATCACGGTGAGCAATTCGATCAGGGTGAAAGCAGCGTGAGAATTTTCGGGAAACAGAGGGGGTTTCATCAGCCGGATGCTTTCCGGCCGCTCCCCGGCAGGCAAGGACACCGCCATTCATACAAATAAACATGGTTGGCGGACAGTTCGTGCGGGAGCGGCTTCGCCCCGTGGAACGGATAAACCCGGAACCGCTCACAACACCGCCGCCAGCCACGCCGGCAGCGGGCTGGCCTCGAACTGCCGTTGTCCGTTCCGCATGGTCAGAACCAGGCGATACGGCATCCGCGCCGAACTGTTGTCGAAAACGTGAACCTCCGGCACAAACAGGATCGCCGCCGCAAGGTTTTCGAGCGATTGCCGAAACCGGCGTTCGAGACGATCCGTCGGCACGTCGTGCCCGCCTTCCCGGACACGCTGAAAAACGCGGGCTTCGGAAAGCTGCGGACTCGCGATCCCGACAAAATAAAGCGTAACCCGGTAACCCGCTCCGATCGCCTCGCGCAGAAACCGGAGCTTCGCCCCTGCCGGATCGGAAAAAACCGTTTCGGTGACAAACGACCGGCGCTCCTTCACCCATTCCGCACGCACAGCGTCGGCCACTTCCGCAGCCTCGCGATTGGAAATTCCCAGCGCCGCCGTAATCCGGTCCGCATTCACAAACGGAAGTCCGCCGGATCCGGATTTGAGAAAAATTTCATAAAACGTCGATTTCCCCGCGCCGTTGGGGCCGGCCAGGAAAACCAGACGGGGGGCGCCTGTTGACATGCGGAAAGACAATTCGCCGGTCAGCCGACCGGAATGAACTGACGATGAGCAAAACGTCCCCGGCGCACCGTTCCGTCCGGCTGGCGTTCCACGACAAGCGCCGGATCATCCGGATCCGCTTCGTAAACCGGTCCGCCATGACGCGCGATCACGCTCCGGGCCTTTTTTCGCCCCGCTTCCGTTTGCGAAATGGTCACCACCCGGTCGAGATCGTCGACTCGACCGAGTTGCTTGACCTTGAGTGCGCTGGCTCCCGAGAGAACGGTGTCGAGCACCCGCCCCAACCTCGCCCAATGCTCGATCTGGGCGGTGGGCGGGCGGTCGGCCAGGGCCCCCGTGTTTCTGGCCTGGTGAATCAGTTCCGAATCGATACGAAGTGGAATGGTGGCTGCCATCGTAGCAAAAAGCTACGCGATCCGGATCGCCGAAGCAAGACCGGAAAAACCTTCCTTCGCTCCGCCACTTGGGAACTTCCGGAAATTGAAAACAAACCAACCGCGAATGAACGCGAGTAAAGATCCCCGGAGCAAGCTCCGGGGTATTATACCCAAAGGGAATAAATCACAAGAAACCTATATTCAAATAGTTATATATTTAATCAGTTTTCTGCATTCGCGTCTATGGCAGACTGTCGCTTCGCCCGGTACGCGTTCATTCGCGGTTAAAAATGTATTTCTGGAGCCCCCCGCTTATCTGTATCAATAACGCCGTTCTCGTTGGCCCGGCGGGATCAGGACAGGCTGGCCGGCATCATGCCTCCCGCCATTCTTTCTTCTCCTGTCGCTCCTGCGCCGGCCTCCGGCCTCGCCCTGTTTCCGCCCGCCATCGCGCTCACCCGCGGACCGCGACACCATTTTTTCGGGTATTACGAAAAATGCCCGTGGGATGCCTCCGGACGGCGGTTGCTGGCGATGGAATCGGCCTTCATGGACCGGCCGCCGACCGCGGACGATGTGCTCACACTCGGACTCGTCGATTCGCCCGCGGACGGAAGCGGCAGCGGCAGGTTCACACCCTTCGCCACCACCCGCGCATGGAACTGGCAACAGGGCTGCATGCTCCAGTGGCTCGGCGATGGCTCGTCAGGCCATGTGATTTTCAACGACCGGATCGACGGTCGTCCCGTTTCCCGTATTTTTAATATCGATACAGGCAAGGACCGCGTGATCGACCGCCCGGTGTATGCGGTCAACCGCAGCGGGACGACCGGCATATCCCTCAACTTCGCCCGCCTCCATCACCAGCGTCCCGGCTACGGCTACGCAGGTGTTCCGGATGCGTGGGTCGCGGTGAACGAACCGGAGGACGACGGGCTGTATGCCGTCGATCTGGCCACCGGAAAGAGCCGGCTGATCCTGAGCGTGGCCGCAGTGGCGCAGTTTCAAAGGGGACCGGATTTTGACGGACGCGTGCACCGGTTCAACCATGCGCAATTCGGGGCGGACGACCGCCGGTTTGCCGTGCTGCACCGGCGCAAGACACCGAAGCAGGAGGTCGGTTCCACCCGGCTGCTGACGCTCGATGTCGATGGCGGTGACCTGCGCTGCCTCACCGACCACGAGCTGGTTTCCCATTACGACTGGCGCGGCGACGACGCCATCCTCGCGTGGGCCAACCGCAACGGCAGCGGTCCGCATTATTACCTGTTTCACGATAACGACGAGGCCCCGGAGCGGCGCATCGAAATGATCGGCGACGGCGTGCTCACCTGCGATGGCCACTGCTCGTTCTCGCCCGACCGCCAGTGGGTGCTGTCCGACACGTATCCGGACAAGCGCGACCATCACCGCACGCTGTTTCTCTGGCACATGGAATCGGGAACGCGGATCGACATCGGGCGTTTTCTCTCGCCGCCGATGGAGTGGCAGATCCGCTGCGACCTGCATCCGCGCTGGGCGCGGGACGGGCGCAGCGTGTGCATCGACTCTATCCACGAAGGCACCCGGCAAATGTACCGGATCGATGTCAGTGAGATCGTTGGCAGATAGAAAATGATGTGGCGCAGGCGGCTCGCCCGTCTGATTCCTTGCTGCAACGGAAGCGGGCGTTTGGCAGAAAAAGCCCGCGCCACATTTTTATTTTCCTTATCATGCACACCCTTCGTCCTGTCTCCTCGCTCAACGGCCTCCGGGAGTTCGCGTTCCTCGGCGCGATCGACCCTGGTTCGTTTTCCCCATCGTCCGCCCCGGCGATCGCCTTTGAAAAGGCGCCCGTTCCCTCGGCCTTCGACGCGTTGCCCGCTCATGCCGGCAAGCGCGGCGCGGCGGTTTACCGCATGCGTTTTTCCGTGCCGGCCGGACGGCGTGCGCGACTGGAGTTTGGCGCCGTTTCGATGTGGTGCCGCGTCTGGATCGACGGCACGCTCGCCGCGGAGCATGCCTGCGGCTATGCGCCGTTCACCGTCGAGGTGCCGGCGCGGCGGGATGCGACAGAACGTGAACTGGTCGTCCTCGCGGACAACCGCTACGACTTCGAACGCGTGCCGATGCACGAGGAGTATTTCGATTTTTACCAGTACGGCGGCATCTTGCGCGAAGTGGCGCTGCATGTGCTGCCGGAGGGCGACGGAGCGTTTATCGACCACCTCCAGACCATCGTCGGCGCAGGTTATGCGGAAGGACGGTTCCGGCTGAACGTCCATCTCGCAGGCGGGAAAACCGGCAGCGTTGCGCTCGTCACACAGATCGACGGCGAGCCGGCCAACACTCACAAGGCGGTGCCGGTAAAGGATGCCGTGGCCACGCTCGACCTCGTGGTGAAGGCGCCCCGGGTCTGGTCGCCGGAGTCGCCGCAGTTGCACACCGTGCGCGTAACGCTCGTCAATGACAATGCGGGTAGTGCATCCTGTGATACGACCGAAATCCGTTTCGGCCTGCGCCATATCGAGGCGCGGGCCGGCAAACTCTGGCTCAATGGCCAGCCGATCAAACTCCGGGGCTACAACCGGCATGAATGGCATCCGAATTTCGGTCCCTGCACGCCGGCGCTCCAGATGATCGCGGACATCCAGCTCATGAAGGGGCTCGGCTGCAACTTCGTGCGCGGTTCGCACTATCCGCAGGACCAGCGGTTCCTCGATCTGTGCGACGAATTCGGCCTGCTCGTCTGGGAGGAAAATCTCGGGTGGGGCCAGCGCGAAAAAACCTTCGCGAGCGCAAAGTGGCGTGCCGATCACGCCCGCGCCTTGCGCGCGATGGTGCGCGCAAGCTGCAATCACCCGAGCGTCATCATCTGGGGGTTTCTCAACGAGGCGGGGACGGATGCCGATTATGTGCGACCGGTCTTCGAGGAAACGGCGGCGACGTTGCGCGCGCTCGATCCGTCGCGGCTGGTAAGCTACGCGTCGATGTTCGGCAAGGCGGACAAACATTTCGATCTGGCCGACCTGATTTCGCTCAACATCTATCCCGGCTGGTACGGCTGCGAGGGCGTTGAAAAACCGCTCGACCTGATCGCGCCGGCCATGCGCGAGTTTTTCGCGTCGATCGACGCCCGCGGGTTTGCCGACAAGCCGGTGATGATTTCCGAGATCGGCGCCGAAGGCCTTTACGGGTGGCGCGACGCGCACGACGACTTTTTCACGGAAGAGTATCAGGCCGACTACATCCGGCGCGCCTGCGAGGAGGCGCTGGGCAACCCGCGCAGCAGCGGCATCGCGCTCTGGCATTTCAGCGACGTGCGCACCTACGGTGGCGGCTGGTCGCTGAAGCGTCCGCGGGCCTTCAACAACAAGGGCACGTTCGACGAATACCGCCGCCCCAAGGCCGCGGCGCGCGTGGTGCGCGACGTGTTCGGCAAATCAGCCTGACGGCAGACCGGCCTGAATTTTACACAAAGATCGCAAAGGGCGCGAAGGAGCACATGGCTTCTCCTCCCCTTTGTCATGACCCGCCTTGGCGATCTTTGCGGCCTTTGTGTGAAATATCCGGGTAACAAGACTTCAATTTCCCGTTTTTGTGAAAAATTCTTAACCGCTAAATGACGCTGACGGACGCTAAAACCGGGCCCGGCGTGGACGAGTCCCCTTCCTCTGCATGGGAAAGGGCTTGGCTTTAGCGGATTTCAGCGTCCTTTAGCGGTTCCTTCGATCCGGAAAAAATTCATGTAATCCGCTGTCAACTACAAGCCGGCTCATCGCTCCTCGATCATGCGCAGCGTCAGCGAAACGGTGTCGCTCTTGCCGTCGGGACGCGGGCGCAGGCGGACGCGGCGCAGGGCACTCTCCACCGACCGGTCAAACTCCGCGTTGCCCGACGAACGCGTGACGCGAATCTGCGAGACCGTACCGCCGGCCGAAAGCATGAACGACACATCGGCCGACAGCGAATCACTCAGCCCGACCGGTTTTTCGTGGGCCCCCCGGATCTGCTGCGTCACCCAGGCAAAATAGCTGTCCATCGCATCCTGCTCCGCGCGCGACAGGACGTTGCCGCCGGCGCCGCGGCTGGTCGTGCCGGTGCCGTCGGCGAGGCCATCGCGAAAGCCTTTCGCATCGATTTTGCGCGGCGTCACGGCCGGCCGGCCGGCAGCCGGCGCCTGGGAAGCGCGGTTGGCCGGCGTGCGCGTGGCTCCGGGGTTGGCCTGCTGGAATTCCGTGTAGCTGACGGTCTTCCTGGGCTCGGGTGTCGCCGCTGCTGCCGGTTTGGGGGCAGGTTTATCGGCGGGCTTCGGTTGTTTTGCCGCAGGCGTCACGATCGTCGGCTTGTCCGCCGGCTTGATCGGGACGGGAGCCGGTATCGGTTCGGGCGGCGCCGGGGTCAGGGGCACGACGGCGGGGGGCGCGGGGGCCTGCGGCGGCGGGGCGACGGGCTCGGGGGCAGGCGGCTCGGGCGTGGGCGGGAGCGGCGGCGGTTTGTCGAACTCGATGCCTCCGGGGTCGCCGAGCCGGGGCGCTTCGGTGGCGTTATAGTCGTCGCCGGGTCCGGCCACGACCTCGAAGATCTTCGGAGCTTCCTCGGGCTTCTGGCTCGCCGCATTCCAGCCGATAAACACCGCCACCAGCACCACCGCCACATGCAGCAGCGCGGAGAGGGTGAAAGCGATGGGCGAGCGGGAGTTCACGGCACGATCCGGATTCAGGACCCTCCGACCTGGGTGTCGAAGCTGATCCGGTTGAGGTTCTGTTTCTGCAATTCGTCGAGCAGGCGGATGACGTATTGATAGGAAGCCTTCGAGTCACCGCGCACGCGCATGACCGGTTGCTTGCTCCGCGCGGCGTAAGTGCGGAGGCGGGTCTGGAGCTGGGTGAAGGTGACTGCTTCTTCGCCGATGAAATACTGGCCCCGCGCATCGACGGAAAGGAAAACGAATTCGGTCTGCGGATCGGCGGGCCGCTGGTCGCTCGGTGAAACGGTGGGCAGGTCGAGCGGGATCGTGCGCTCCTCGCTGTTGATGAGCGGCGTGGCGATCATGAAAATGATCAGCAGCGTGAACGCCACGTCGATGAGATTGGTGACGTTGAGCTCGGCGACCGCATGCATCGAGCGTCGGGTGCGAAAGGTACGTGCCATGGGCGGGAAGGGCTGAAGGGTCGGAGTTGGTAGTTGGTAATTGGTAGTTTGAAGTTTGAAGTTGGTAATTCGCAGTTTGTAGTTTTTTATTGATTACATTCGCGGGGACAAATTTCCAACTTCAAACTGCCAACTTCAAATTTCAAATTCCCGACTGCTCCCGGCGCAGCCGGGCATCAGCTTGATTCGAGTTCGATGCGGTCGGCCAGGGAACTGGCGAAGTTTTCGATCTCGGTGGTGAGTTGTTTGGTTTTTCCGAGGAGGAAATTATAGCCGAAAAGCGAGGGAATCGCCACCAGCAGGCCGGCTACCGTGGTGAGCAGGGCCGCAGACACGCCGGGGGCAAGCGTCTGGATGGAGGCCGTCTGCTGCCCGGCGACCGCGGTGAAGGCCTCCATCACGCCCCAGACCGTGCCGAGCAACCCCATGAAGGGCGCGCCGGTAACGACCGTGGCGAGGAAGATCATGCTCGATTCGTAACGCAGCACCTGACGCGCGATGGAGCGCTGGATGGCGTTTTCCGCATGTTCGAGCCGGGCGCGGGCGGCGGTCTCGCCGCGCTCGCGCAGGATCCCGTCAGCCCGCCAGTACGCGTCGATGGCGTCGGCGTACACATCGCCGTACGGGATGACGCGGCGGTTTTTGTACGACTCGGGCAGATCGAGCAGCGTGCGTTCGTCGCGCAGCCTCTGTTCGAAAACGAGATTCATCTCGCGGATGCGTTTCAGTTCGAAGTGCTTTCCGAACATCACCGTCCACGCCACGAGGCTGGCGAGGCAGAGGCTGAGCGTGATGATCTGTCCGACGAAGTCGGTGACACTGAAGACGTTGAAAATATTAACCGTGGCGAGAGCGGGCGTCATTGAAAGGCGGATGGTACCGGACAGGAAGGGTTGTGCGGAAGCAGGCGCACGTTCAACGGAAAATGCGGCGGATTACGAATGTCGGGTGGCGGAGGGCGGGAGCGGAAGCAGCGGGAGCCGGCGAACGGACACGAAGAAGCCCGGGAGGGTTCCCGGGCTTCTGACAAGCGCGAGGCGGGCTGGCCGCGCCCCGCGAAAGCGCAGACTGCGAGGCGGGTCTTACTGGAATACGTTCGGGAAGAACTTGATCGCCAGTTTTCCGATGATCGGCATCGGCGTCATCTTGCCCTGCGCGGCGGCGATCAGGCCCATGACCCAGAGGACCAGGAGAACAAGCATCCAGATCAGGCCGATGAAGGGAATCGCGACAAACAGCGAGGCGATGATGAACATCAGCATCTGGCGCAAATGGTAAGCGCCGAGCTGGGTCTTGTTCTTGCTGTGGAGGACGATCGCCACGATGAAACCGATCAGCGTGATGTAGCTGACGATAGCGACGGTTTTATCCTCGCTGCTGACGGCGGGAGCCGGAGGAACAGGTGCCTGGACAGGACCGGAATCGGGAGTTGTGTTTTCAGTGGACATAGGAATTCGGGAGTCTGGAACCGCCGACGTTGCCAATTTGTTGCGCCAAGTCAGCGAAAAAATCAGATACATCTGTAAAACCGATAATTGACGGATGAATCGACAATGTCGGCAGTTGCCTGCAAGACAGGTGTTCGCCGAAACCGGGATGTTTCCCGTCCGTTTCTTTTGTCCCGTACGCTTTTGGCCATCCGCGCGCATGCATCGTTTCATTCCCGATCCCGCCTCACCGCCTCCCCGGCTTCCCGATCCCGGGCATGCGGCCGCGATCAGGCGCTGGACGCGCGACTACCTGCGCCTGGCCGACGACGTGGCGGTGATCGTGAACGAACTGCCTTGCCTCGATCCGGGCTGTCCGCTGGTCCAGACCTCCATTGCGGTTTTCGAGACGGCGCCGGC
This sequence comes from Opitutaceae bacterium TAV5, assembly GCA_000242935.3. Lineage (NCBI taxonomy): Bacteria > Pseudomonadati > Verrucomicrobiota > Opitutia > Opitutales > Opitutaceae > Opitutaceae bacterium TAV5. The sequence goes on along the minus strand of CP007053.1, from coordinate 4,400,243 downwards.
CCGGACCCGCCACTGGACGTTCACCCGGCCGGCCGTGGCGGTGACCAGGGCGATGGTGCAGCAGACGCTCGCCACCCCTCCCCTGCCCCGCGCATGAAGACCGGCCGGAAGGTGTGTCGCGACTTGCGTGCGGAGGCGAGGTGAGTCCTTTTGCCGCACCGATGTCCCCGGTCTTCCCCGGTCACCGGCTGCCTGTCCGCCACATGAAACTCCACCGACTCTTTACCACGCTCCTTATGGCCCCTGTGATCCACGCCGCCGATACCGGCGGCACTCCCTCCGCTTCGGGTTCTCCCGACTCCGCTGCCGCCGCAGCCCCCGCCGGACCGGCGGCCACAGCCGTCACCACGGAAATCCTCGTCCTCGGCGGCGGCTGTTTCTGGTGCACCGAAGCGGCCTGGCAACTTGTCCCCGGCGTGAAAGCCGTGACCAGCGGCTACGCCGGCGGCCACGTGGCCAACCCGACCTACGAGCAGGTCTGCACCGGGACGACCGGACACGCCGAAGTGACGCGCGTGGAATTCGATCCGAAACAGGTCACCCTCGACCGGCTGCTGGATCTGTTCTGGACCATCCATGACCCGACCACGCTCAACCGGCAGGGGGCGGACGAGGGAACGCAGTACCGGTCGGTGATTTTCTACGCGACGCCGGAACAGAAAAAGATCGCCGAAGCCTCCCGTGACCGCGCCAACAAGGACTGGGGCGGCAAGATCGTCACCGAAATCACCCCGCTCGACACCTTCTGGCCCGCCGAGGCGTATCATCAGAATTATTACAAGGAGAACTCGCAGGAGGGTTATTGCCGCGTCGTCATCCGGCCCAAGCTCGACAAGCTGAAAAAGGAACTGGCCAGACCGTAGACCCGGCCGCGCCCGTTTCCGGCCCGCGGATTTCACGGGCCGGCCCAACTTGACGCTCGCCGGATGCGCCGGCGGTGTGCATACGCTGGGCACATGCTGTCCCCCCGCCGACCCGTTGCCGGACTCCTCGTCACCGTCCTCATCTCGCTCGTCCCCGTGCTTTGCCCCGCCCTGCGGGCCGCCGAAACCGTCCCGGACGACATGGCCCTCCCGCGGGCCGAAGTGCCGGATGCGCAAAACGCCCTCGTGCGCTGGCGCGCGCATTTCCCCGCCCTCCAGCCCGGCAATGACGGCATCTCGGGCCTGCTCATCGACCACCTCTCCCCGCTGCGCCCGGCCGTTGCCGACCCCGACGCCCTCCTCTGGCTGGACGGCGTCCGCCCGATCATCGGCGAACTCGGGCTGCGCGACGGCGAGGTGCTCCAGCTCCCCCGTATCGAAGGCCCCGATACCCCCTTCCCCGACCACGCGCCGCTTTACCAGGTCGCCGTCATCCGCGCCAACCTCGCCCGGCGCGCCTGGGCCGCCGGCGACCGTCCCGGCGCGCTGAAACTCGCGCGCGAAAACCTCGACTTCGCCCGCGCCTTCCTGCGCGCGCAGGAAGGCGTGATCGCCATGATCAAGGCCTCCGGCGTCTGGCAGGTGTCGCTCGACACCGTTTACTGGCTCGCGCGGCAGCCGCTCACCGCCGACGAGGCCGCCTCGCTGCAGGCTGACCTCGAAGCCGACGCCGCGCTGGCCCGCGAGACCATCGCCCGCGGATTTCGCGGGGAATACACGTTTTTTTACAAAACCGTCATCGGACGCATGCCGCAGACCCGCGACGCCGATCTGTTGTTGAGCAGCCTCGCCTCGCTCGCCATGCACCCGCCGACGCCCGTCGCTCCCGACGAGCAGCACCTCGCCCTCCCGCCCGAAGGCCGCGAGCCGCTGGATCGCGAGGCCACCCTGCGCGCCGGCGCGGAGGATATTCGCGGTTATCTGCGGGTGATCGAGCGGACCGGACGGTTCCCGCGCGGTTATCACACCGGCCACACGGCCGTCGCGCTCTCGGCCTGGTTGCGCGAACTCGGCGGGTTCTACACGTACGCGACCGACGAAGGGCCGTTTCTCCCGTCCGTGCTGGCCGAGGCCAACGCCGCCGTGCTGCATTCCGAAAATCCGGTGGGCAAGCTCTTCCTCGTGCTCAACACCCCGCAGTGGGAGCCGCTGATGGTGTCGATCTTCCGCCGCGAGGCCCAGCGCGCGGCGCTCGCCGGCATGCTCGCGTGGCGCCGCAACGGCCAGCCCGCGGCCTGGGATGTGCTCGTCCGGAAAGGGCTGCTCGCCGCCGAGCCGGTTGATCCGTTCGGCAATGGCGAGCCGCTCCGCAGCGATCTGCAAAAACCGCGCATCTGGAGCGTGGGCATCGACGGCGTGGACAATGGCGGTTTCGGCAACGGCGAAAACGTGGGCCAGCCCGACGACCTGGTGTGGCCGTGGTGACCGGCCCGCCTACGGCTGGTAGAGCCAGAACCGGCGCGTCTGCTGCTGCCACGCCAGGCACTGGTTGCGCCAGTTGCTCCGGAACGCCTCCAGGTTGACCTTCGCGCCATCGCGCCGGAGCGCGTCCCACCATGCCACGGAACCGACATGGATATTGAAGCTGCGGGCATCCTTGGCATCGAGCCGGACAAAGGGATTGGGAGGCGTGTACGTGCAGGCCAGCCGCATCATTTCGAAACTCAGCTGCGTCGGCTCCCAGGTGTCCCAGTTGGTGATTTCCACATAGAGCCCGCTCACCGTCTTGCCCTGCGCGTCCTTGGCCGTGATCTTGCGGAAGCCCACGCCGTTGATGCGGAGCGCGCCGAGATCGGTCGCGAGTTGTTCGGGGGTTTTGCCCTTGAAACTGATCGAGCGAAACGGAAACGCCTTGCCGAGACCGTGCCTGAAGCCGCTGTACTCGCACCCGAGCCCCACCATCGCGTAACCGATGACCGCCCCGAAATCCTGGACCAGCGGCGAGGTCGGCACGTAGGCGAGCCCCGTCTCCGGCCAGCGCATGGCGCGCCGCCAGCCGCGCATCGGCACGATGGTGAGCTTGCCCTTGGCGCGCGTCGCCTCCGGCACGGCCAGCATGCCCGGCGTCATGGCCGCGATCCGGGCGAGCTCGGCGATCGTCAGCCCGTGCACGTAGGGCATCTCGAACGCGCCCACCCCGCTCATCAGGCTCCGGTCGAGGGTCGGCCCGTCGACCTTCAGGCCGCCGAGCGGATTGGGCCGGTCGAGCACGATCACCTCCACCCCGTGCTCGAAACACGCCTCCATCGCGTAGCGCATGGTGACGTTGAACGTGTAGGAACGCACCCCGATGTCCTGCAAGTCGATGACGAGGGCATCCAGCCCCTTGAGCTGGGCCGCGGTCGGTTTGCGGTTGGCTCCGTGCAGCGACCAGACCGGCAGGCCCGTCGGCACATGCCGCACATCCCCGAAATTCTCCCCGGCCTTCACCTGCCCCGAAAGGCTGTGCTCGGGAGCGAACAGCGCCACCAGTTGGGTCTGCGGCGCGCGCCGCAGCACATCGATCGTGCTTTCGCCCCGCCGGTTGACGCCCGCCGGATGCGTGAGCAGCCCGATCTTCTTGCCCGCCACGGCCCGGAAGCCGGTTTCCGCCAGCACATCGATCCCCGGCATCACCGGCCAGGTCGCCGGAGCCGGCGCAGACAGGCCCGGCGCCGGAGCCGGGGGCACCGGAGCGGCCGGAGGCGGTGACGACGAAGCCGCCGGAGCGCCCGCCGCCTGCCCGGATTGGGCCACCGCCGCAGCCGCCGCCGGTTTCGCCTCCGGCTTCTTGCGGGCACTGCAGGCCATGAGCGCGAGCACCGGAAATACGACGACAGCAAGAAAGCGGATAATGGATGGGCGGGACAAACCGGACATGCGAAAGCCGCCCACTGTGAATCCGTCAGCCGATCCGTCGAGCAGGAACCTCCCCTTTTTCCTCCCGAATCCGGCATTGACCGTCCCGAATTCCGCCGCGTAGCGTGACCGGTTTCTACACTCGCAACCCGTTTCCTCTTTTCCAACACCCGTGAACATCGAAGTCCAGGACGTTTCCTCCACCCGCAAGAAGCTCGTCGTCTCGCTCGACGCCTCCGAAATCGACGCCGAACGTCAGGCCGTCGTCAGCGAAATCGCCCGCTCCGTGCGGCTTCCCGGCTTCCGCCCCGGCAAGGCCCCCGTGGCCATGATCGAAAAACGTTACGCGAAGGAAATCGACAGCGAGTTCAGGCAGAAAGTGCTCTCCAAAGCCTATCGCAACGCCCTCGAACAGCACAAACTCGAGGTTGTCCAGCTCGTCGATCTCGCCGGCGGCGACACCGTTGCCACCGGCGCGCCCGCCACGCTCACCCTCACGGTCGACATCCAGCCCGAATTCGAGCTCCCCGACTACACCGGCCTGCCCACGACGATCAACCCCGTCGACCCGACCGACGCCGAAATCGACGACGTGATCCAGAACCTCCGCACCGAACGCGCCGACTTCAAGGTCGCCGAACGCCCCGCGCAGAAAGGCGACTACGTCAAACTCTCCTACGAAGGCACCGTCGATGGCAAACCCGCCCTCGAACTCGTCCCCGACAAGCAGATCTACGCCTCCGTCCCGCAGACGTGGGAAGAAGTCGAAGGCGAACACGAAGGCCTCATCCCCGGCCTCGGCAAACACCTCGCCGGCGTTGCCAAGGACGACAAAAAGGACATCGCCATCACCTTCCCCGCCGAATTCACCGCCGCTCCCGCCCTCGCCGGCAAGACCGTGAACTACGCCGTCACCATCCAGGAAATCCGCGAGCGCGTCCTCCCCGAGCTCGACGAGGAATTTTTGAAGGCCCACCAGGCTGATACCGTCGACGCCCTGAAGGAAAACGTCCGCAACCAGCTCAAGCTCCGCAAGGAGAACGCCAACCGCAACGACCAGCGCCGCCAGGTCGCCGAGGCCCTCAACGCCAAAGTCGCATTCGAGGTCCCCGAAAGCCTCGTCGAGGCCGAGACGCAAAACGTCCTCCGCAACTTCATGGAGGAAAACCTCCGCCGCGGCGTCCCCGCCGAGCAGTTCGAGAAGGACAAGAAAGAGCTCTACGAAGGCGCGAAAAAAGCCGCCGCCACCCGCGTCAAGACCCAGCTCATCCTCGCGAAGATCGCCGGCAAGGAAGACCTCAAGGTCACCGAAGCCGACATCAATGCCTGGCTCTACCAGCAATCCGTGCGCAACGGCCAGCGGCCCGAGAAGCTCGTCAAGGAGCTCACCAAGGACCGCGAGCAGCTCCGCTCCATCCAGCAAGGGATCATTTTCGACAAGGCCCTTGAATTGCTCGTTTCCCGGGCTACCGTGACAACAACCAGTCCCGCCAAAGCCTGACCCGCCTCTGCCGCCGCCACCGCCGTTTCACACCGGCGCCAGCGGCGGCACCCGCATCCGGCCTCCGGCGGTCAAAACCACACCGTCCACCCAGGCACAACATCGTGAGCTACTACGTTCCCATCGTCCTCGAAAACACCGGCCGCGGAGAGCGGTCGATGGATATCTATTCCCGCCTCCTCAAGGATCGCATCATCTTCATCGGCACCCCGATCGACGATGGCGTGGCCAACGTGGTCATCGCCCAGTTGCTGTTCCTCCAGATGGAGGACCCGAAAAAGGACATCCATCTGTACATCAACTCTCCCGGCGGCGTCGTCACCGGCGGCATGGCGATCTACGACACGATCAACTTCCTCCAGTGCGACGTGGTCACCTACTGTGTCGGCCAGGCTGCCAGCATGGCCACCGTGCTGCTTTCCGCCGGCACGAAGGGCAAGCGGTTCGCGCTGCCCAACAGCCGCGTGATGATTCACCAGCCCAGCGGCGGCGCCGGCGGCCAGACGGCCGATATCGCCATCGCCGCCAAGGAGATCCTCCGCTGGCGTCGCACGCTCAGCGAGACCATCGCCCGCCACACCGGCAAGACCGCCGAGCAGGTGGACAAGGATTCCGACCGCGACTACTACATGAGCGCCCTCGAGGCCCAGGCCTACGGCCTCGTCGACCACGTGGTCGCCAGCACGCGCGACGCCCAGAAACTCGCCACCACCGAGGCCACCGCCGCCTGAAAACATTACCGGGATTTCTCCGGTTTTGAATCCTGCGTACTTGCCGCCAGGCGCGAATCCGGCAACGTTGCGCGCCATGCCGATGACAGTTGAACAGATTGTTGAGGAAACCAACCGATGGCCGGTTGATACCGTGGCCGAATTGCTGGATCGCATCACCTTGGCCCGACACGGCGGCCTGTCGGCAGAGCATGAAGCGGCCTGGGCGGAAACCGCCTTGCGCCGCGCCACCGAGCTGGATCGTGGCGAGGCGGTGCTCGTCCCGGGCCACGAAGTCAGTGCACGCATCCGCCAGATCGTTGGTCGATGAAGCCCCACGGATTTCATCGCGAGGCTGAAGAAGAATACGTCAAGGCTGCCGGGTATTACGCAAAAATCAGTCCGGATCTGGGCGAACGGTTTTACGACGAAATGGAACGGCTCATCGCGGAGGTATGCCGTTGGCCCCAAACTTATCGATACATTCGACGTCCCGTCCGTCGTCATTTTTCAACGCTGTTTCCTTACGGCATCCTTTATGAGGAAAAGCCTGATCATATTCGCATCGTTGCCGTCATGCCCTTGCACCGGGAGCCGGACTATTGGTTGCATCGGGTGGATTAGCCTCATTCCACGTTGGCCCCTTATGGCCCCCGATAACCAGATGTTACGCGGAGCGTCGTGGCGCGGGCGTCTCGCCCGCTCCCACTCGTTCTCTTACTCGTTCTCCGGATCGTACTCTTTCTCGTACTCCTTCTCTTTCTCTTACTCTTTCTTGTGCTGCGGCGCGTCGTGCGTGCGTGCGTCGTGCGAGTGCCGGAGCAGGAGAACGATCGATCCGGAGAAAGAGAAGGAGAACGAACCCGGACCGGAGAAAGAAAACGAGAAAGAGTACGAGAACGATTCCGGCGTGGCACGGGCTTCCAGCCCGTGAGCGTTGCCTCTCCGCAACGTCCGGAAACAAACGGGCGGCGCTGCGCGCCGTCCACGGCCAGGATGGCCGTGCCACGCCGACCCGGCGGCTTCGCCGCCAGCGGGCGAGACGCCCGCGCCACTTCCCCTCCGCACCGGCAGAACATTTAACACTTAACCCTCAACAAACGATCCCGTATCCGGTTTCCCGTTAAATGTTAAATGTTGAGCGTTAAATGTTGAATGTTCCCTATTCAGCCTCCGGCCTTCAGCGTCCCCGCCCCCTGCCAGAACGCCCGCGGCGTCTTCCCCGCATTCCGGTATCCCTCCTGCGGCTCCTCCCCGTTGTAGTGGCGCAGCCACTCCGCCAGTTTTTCCCGCAACCCGGCCAGCGCCTCCGGCGTCAGGTCTGCGCCGCACTGGTCCCCCCGCTGCAAACCCGGCAGCAGCGGCTGCACAAAACCGCTCGTGAACGCCTGCCTGAACCGCTCCATGAACCCGTTCATCGGCGGCATCGCGATCGCCCGCACCTCGTGCCGTATCCCCTGCATCCTCAGGTACGCCCCGAAGACATGCGCATCCCCTCCCCCATGATACACCCGGTTGCGGCTCGTCTCCACACACGCCACCTTCACTCCCTCCCGCCCGTAAAACGGCAACACCCGCCCGTGCAGGAAATCCACCGCCGCCTCCGTCGTGCCCTCGCCGTAAAGCTCCGCCATCGCCATCCCCCCGTACGTATCCACCGCCACATACGCATGCACCCACACCCGGCTCTCCGGCCCCGGCGTCATCACCGGGAAATGCGTCTGGCACACCCGCTCGCCCGGTCCCGCCGTCTCGCGTCCCCGCTCCCGCAGCGCCGGGTTGGCCAGCAGCAGCTTCCTGTAAAACCACTCCGACACCGGCCTGCCCTCCAGCAACGCCGCCTCCATCTCCGGCAACCGCCCCGCTCCCCGTCCGCATTGCACCCCGTGCCGCCGCAAGATGTTCGCCACCGTCGCCTGCGCCAGCCTCACCCCGTGCGCCGCCTGCGCCCGCTGGCGGATTTTCCCGTAACCGAGCCCCGGGTCCTCGCTCGCGATCGACACCACGGTCGCCACCACCGCAGGGTCCGTCGGCACCATCCCCTGCCACACCCGGGACTTCTCCCGCGCCGCCATGGCTGCCCGCCAGTCCGCAACAGCCGGGGACGACGACGGGGCGGATGGCGGCAGGAACGGCTCTTTGACGGGTGTTTTCATGGCGGCAAGGGAAGGTGCGGAGGGCATCAGGAAGGATCAGCGGCCGGCCCGTTTTCCCGTCCCGCTTTCCCGCCCGCGGTTTCCATGCTCTCCCGGATACGGTGCATTTCCCCCAGAATCACCTCCGCATGAAGCAGCAGCGCGACGCCTGCTTTCGTCAGCGTGCTGCTGCGCCAGAGCCGCCTGAACAACCGGGCCCCCAGGTCGTCTTCCAGCCAGAGAATATCCCGACTCACCGCCGATTGCGTCAGCCCCAGCAAGCGACCCGTCTCCGTAAAGCTGCCGACCTGCGCCAGCGTCCAGAACGCCAGCAGCCTCCGGCTGTCGATCACCCGGGCCTCACGGCGTCCGGTTGTTTTCATCCCGATCACCGGCAGATCACGCATGACGGATGACGAATGCCCCGAGCCCTCCGGCTGTTTCGTACCCACACACTGGTTACAAGCATCACCAGCCCCATCGCACCGGCCACCGTGCCCGGCTCAGGCACGGCCGTCAGGCTGGAGGCAACAACACGAAAACCCAGGTAGGAGTTCTCGAACGTAGCGGTGAAGTTGTTGCGCGCCGAGGAGGTGAGGCTGAGGTCGCCGTAGTTGAACGAGCCGCCACGCACACCACGTAAATTAGTATTTATAATGGCGTCGTTCCACTCCCAAACGTTTCCCCCCTGGTCAAAAGTCCCGTTCGGGTTCGCTGCGTAACTACCTGCATCCGTCGCCTTGTTCCCCGCTCCCGAATTCCAGTAGTTCGCGTCGCTGCCGCTGATCGTGTCTTTTCCCGTCGGATACAACGAATAGCTGTCCGCAGCCGGATTGTAATACGCGGCCTTGTACCACTCGTCCTCCGTCGGCAACGCCCAGCCTCCCGCCGCCCACGCCTCCGCATCCCGGCTCACGCTGGTATTGGCCGGATTCGCGGCCCCCCCAAAGTTGTACACCCCCACCTCCGTCTCCCCCGACGTCAGCCAGTTGCAGAACCTCGCCGCATCCCAGAAACTCACATACACCACCGGCTTGTTCTCCCACCCGGACGTCGCCGTGTACGTGTAGTTTCCCTCCGATCCCGAGCGCGTAATCCCGTAGCTCGCCATGTTCGTATTATACAGCGCATACGTGTCGCTCTGCGACGCCACCGCGTTCAGAAACGCCGCGTACTGCGCGTTCGTCACCTCCTTCGTCCCGATGTAGTAATCATAGGAGACGGCTCCGTAGCCGGTGCTGTCCGCGGAGTTGCCCCCGCTTATCTTCACCGTCTCGATCGGGATCGTCTGGGCGGTGGCCGTACCGGCTCCCAGCGCCGTCAGCGCCGCCAGCAGCGCGGCTGTTCCAGTCCTCTTGTGTGCGTTCATTGTACTTGTTGGTTTCTTGTTCGTTTTCACGACCGTGTTTTCACGGCCAAAGGCCACGCAGGGGCGCACTTCACGTGCGCCCGCGAATCGTATTTGTCGCTTTGTCCTGCAAACGGGCGCACGTGAAGTGCGCCCCGGCAACGTTCCCCGCTTATATCATTGACGCTTTATCATTCCGGTTTCGCCTGCACAAAGATGGCGGCTTCGGGCCCGACCTCTCCCACCGTCCTGTTCTTCACTATATACGTCGCACGGTATTTCCATTCCGTCAGCGCCTGCGGGAAAGGCGCAAGGTCTTCATGCGAGGCTCCCGTTATGTTCCCGATGATCTGCCACCCGCTCCCCCGGTTGACTTCCAGATACACGCCGTCCGCCCCTTGCTTGTGCCAGGTCACCTGCACCCGCGTGCTCCCGATCACCGCTGCCTTGAGGAGGGGGAACTTGCCGCTCCAGTCGGGCGGTGGCTTCGGCCCCACCACGATCCCCAGATCCCGCCCGATCGCCTCCGTATAGCCGGGGCTCGCCGTGATCAGCGCCACCACCCGCACGATCCGGTCCTTGATTCCGCCCGTGATCGTGCTGCCCGCCATCATCGGCAGCGTCTCGAACACCACGCTCGCTCCCTCCTCCCCGCTCAGCAGCGTGTTCTTCGCCGCCACATAGCTGTGCAGCAGGCTTTCCAGCCGCGTGACAGCCTTCTCGCTCTCGATCAGCGCCGTGTACTGCGTCTCCAGCTCCGTCACCTCCTCTTCCGCCAGGCCTACCTGCATGTAGACAAGCTGCAGGGTCGCCAGGAACTCCTGGTACCATTTGATAAAATCGTTCTCCCGAACGGGCATATAGGATGGATGGTGATTGGCCATGGTGACAGGAAATTAAGAATTAATAATTAATAATTGAGGGGGCGCGGAGCAGCCGGTTGCCGCAGGGAAACGGGCTGTTTACCGCAAGCGAGGCTCCGCCTCCCGCGAGCGGAGTGATATTTCCCGCGAGAGATCGCCCGTTTCCCGCGAGGGATGCGTCACTTCCCACGAGAGATACGCCATCTCCCCCGGGAAACACGCCCACTCTCCCGCGAGGGAACGCATCTCTCCCGGGAAACAAGACGCTTCTCCGGGGAAAGGGACCGCTGCGCAGGCGGAAAACCGTTTTCCCCGCGGCATCCGCGCCCTCTCTCCGGGAGAAGGCGCCCGGCGCGACGGTGCGCAGCCCCGGGTCGGTGCGGCGGTTGGAAAAAAGGGACGGTGTGACAGGATACATGGGAGGGAGACGGCCATCGCGCAGAGGCGGCTTTCCTTGTCTCCGCAGCGGCCGTTTCGGGTGACCCCTTGACAGGCTCCGGAAGCGCTTTGCCGGCTGCGAAGGCGCGAGATAACCACTCCTGCTCACGTCAACCACAATAACAACGCGAAACCGCCAAACCCCGAAAATATGTATATGTATTTTTTCACAAGTCGTTGCCCTGTCGCGACCGGTTTCCGGCGTCAGCATGAGCGAAACTCGAGTTTCATCGCCAGTGACTTGCGTCTGCCAGTCCGGCGCGGCCCGTTTTTCGCGAGATGGGCTGAGTGCCTGATGTCAAACGAATTAACCGGATATTTCACACGTTTCCGGACAATCATCACGGGACCCGGTCAGACACTCGCGGGAGTAGCCGGAAACCGGAAATCACACCGAGGGTACCGAGGAGGCACACGGAGCGCGGCAGCGCGGAGATGGCGCATCCGCAGGGGTGCGGCCTGGAGCGAAGCGCAAGGCCCCGGACTCTGTGCCTCCCCTCGATGCCCTCTGCGTAATTTTCAGAACCTCTCTTTAATTTCAAACGCTCTCCGGCATCACCCGTTGCCCCCGCCGTCACTCCCAGGCGCGGGAGAATTCCTCGTCGGCAAAGGCTTCGGCGAGGCCGGAAATCTGCCGCAGGCGCAGTACCTCGTCGGGGTCCATGTCGAGCTCCGTGCCGATGTGTTCGTTGGTCCAGTTGTGCTTTTTGAGGAGCGCCACGAGGCGCGCGGAAAGCTCCACCTGGTGGGTGCCGCGCGCCAGGTTGTGCCGCACGGTCGAGGTGACGCGGTCCTCCAGGCTCTTGTCCAGCCGCGTGACGGGGAGATAGCCTTTCAGGCTTTCCCGGATGTCGGCGTTGACGGCGCAGGCCACGGTGCGGTGAAAGCCGTCCACGACGACCCAGCGGTCGTCCTCCTTCTCGCCGGCCACGACCACGGGCATGGTCAGGCCGTCCTTGCGGATCGAGAGCGTGAGCAGCTGCATTTCGGGCGGAGCCACCTTGTTGGGGTTGTAGTCGTTGCCCTTCACCTGGCCGGCCGGCACGAGGGAGACGTTGAGCACGGGATGGGGCAACCCGACAAACTCGTAGAGCTGGCGGGAAACCTCGTTGTAGATGCGCACCTTTTCATCGAAGGGCGCGTTTTCATGTTGTTTCAGCAATTCGCGTATCATCGGTTTGAATACTTGAGGATGAGGGCCTGCTGCTGCTCCATCTCCCGCTTCGTCTGGCTGAAGGAGAGGCCGGTGCACCAGTAGTCATTTTTGAGGAGAACCTTGCAGATGCGCCGCCAGGAGGGGGCTTTTTTGCGGGCCTCGTCCACGGGACTGGCGGTCTGGGGGATGGGCGAGACGCCCTGTTTGGCCCACCAGGCGAGGAACCTGCCGATCTTTTTCCCGTAGTGGGCGCTCAGGTGGGGCGGCATCGTGCCGAGGAGAAACCGGGCGTAGATCTCGTAGGTGTACCCGGCGGGGAGGTTGACCCGGAAATTGCCGAGGGCGGTACGGTTGTACTGCGTGTAGCGGTTGCCGAAATTGGCGCCTTCCACCCGGCGCACGATCTTCGCCCAGGTTTCGGGTTCGAGGATCTTGAAGAGGTAAAGGCCCTTGCGCTGGTCGTCGCCGTAGGGTTGACAGAGGCGCTGCTGGTGGAGGGAGACGCCGGCCAGGTGCATCAGGTCGTAGATGCGGTTGTAGTCGTAGCGCTGCTTGCCGTTGGCGATCCAGACATCCCGCGTGCGCCAGTCGTAGAGGGGGTAAAAGTTGTAAAGGTGGCCGGTGATCGCCGTGCTCCACGGCTTGCCGTGAAAGGTCGTCTTGGTGGTGTGTCTGATGGTGCGGAAGCGGTTGAGACTTTCGTCGGAACGGATGCCGACGAGGCAGACGACGTCCCCGCCGCCGCCGAGCCACTGGCCGAACTCCGGAACAAATTCCTCGAACTCCATCCCCTTGCGGAAAAACGGGAAAAACGCCGGGTCGGTGATCACGCCGGGGTGGTCGGGGTAGTCGCGCACCCACTCGTCGCGCCGGTCGGGGTCCCAGCAAAGCCAGTGCGGCTGGAACTGGCTGACGGCGTTGCGCAGGTGGATCGGCAGGCAGACCCACCACGCTTTCACTTCGGGGCGGCCAGCCATGCGCATGAGGTAGTCGACCGTGTGCCGGTACTGGCCTTCGAGATCGATGATAAGCGTCTGCACGGGCAGGCGGCCCAGCTCGCGGGCGGCGTCGATGGCCATGTTGAGCAGCACGCCGCTGTCCTTGCCTCCGCTGAACGATACATAGACATTGGCAAAATGCCTGTAGATGTAACGCAGCCGTTCACGGGCGGCCTCGAACACATTCTGTGTCGTATAGATTTTGGCCATGGAGGTGTGGTACCTGAGAGACAAGCCGCTGCCGGGAGACGGCAGCGGCGACCAGCAAGCACTGCCCGTGACGGGATTTCCCGTCGAGTCATTTTGATATATCCCGGCAGCTTTTATATACACCCCTGACAATCATCCGTCAGGTGAAATCCGGATATACACATAACGCGTTCTCTTCAATCCTCCGGAGCCAGAGCTTCCGCGCCTGCCTTCATCGACACCCGGCTGTCCAGCCCGAAGCCGGGCATTCACGTGCGCCCCTACGGGTCGATCTGCGTAACTTCCGTCATTCATGAATCGAACGGGAGGAAGACGCGTGGCGAAATCTCCCCCGCCCCCGCCGCCTTACCGCCCCTTTTTCTCCGTCAGCGGCAGCATGACGCCGCGGCGGAACAGCATCACCTGGCCGGTGCTCGACGAGACCACCACCGAGATGCACTCCGTCACCACCGAGATCGCCGCCGCCGCCGCATGGCGGCTGCCCAGCCCGCTCGGCAACACATGATCGCTGTCCGCCGCCTGGATGAGGCTGCCCGCCGTCATCACCACGCCGTCCCCGCGCACGATGAAGGCGCCGTCGATCGTCGCGAATTCCTTGATCGTCTCGTCCATGAACGGATTCAGGATGTTGCGATCCTCCTCCTTGTATCCGTAGAATGGATTCAGGACGAGCGGCTTGGCCAGTTTCTCGACCTCGGGGGTGGCGCCCAGCACGAAGAAACAGCCCACGGGCTTGCCCTCGCGCCCTTCCACGCCGATCTCGGTGGCGATGGCGAGCACGCGCTCGAGCACTTCCGGCTTCACGTCCTCGGGCAGCAGCTCGGCATGCCCGCTCAGGAGCGTCTGGAACTCGCGCTCCACATCGACGATCACCACGGTGTCGAACTGGTTGCTCCCGGCCATGCCGCCCACGCAGCAGATGCGGTCGTTGAAGGAAATGAGGCCGCGGGTGAGCGCCACAAACATCGCGCTGCGCAACTGCGCCAGGCGCTGCTGGGAAAACGAACGCACCTGGATCACCTCGTGGCGGTCGTCATCGTCGTCGTCATCGAGATCCACGAGGTTGCGCGTGACGAGGATCGTCTTGCTCCGCGGAAACCACGAACCGGGCTGGATGCCGCCGACAAACGTGTCGCCAAAGACCATGATCGCCCCGCAGCCCGCGCCGCGCGCCACGCGGTCCGCCTCGCGGATCATGAGGCGGTTGACGCGGTTCTGGTGCGCCTGCACCGGCCGGGTGAGGATGCCGCCGAGGCCGGTGAGAAGCCGGTCGTAAAGCTCCGCGGGGTCCGCCGCCTGCACGAGCCCCTCGACCAGATCGGGCTCCTTCACGAGCCGGGCGATCGAGGCGAGCACTTGCAGGTAATCCCGCGCGCGGTCGTCCGCCAGGAGCAGGATCACGAGGTGGATGTTCTCGTCCTTCAGGCCGCCGTCGTGCCGGATGCCCTCGCTGCTCCGGCCGATGGCGATGAGGTAGCGCCGCTTCATCTTGACCCGCACATGGGGAAGCGAGACGCCCTGCCCCAGGTAGGTGGTCATCGTGCCCTCGCGCTGCAACAGGCTGCGCAGCACGGTCTCGCGCCGCAGGTCCGGATAACTCTTCGTCGCCACGGTCAGGAGCTCCTCGAGCGCCCCTTTCAGGTCGACGCTCTCCAGCTCCACAACCCGGCTGCGGGCGATGTATTTTTCCAGACGCATCGGAATGAGAAAAACCTTCCCGGATCAGCCTGACGCGGCGGTCAACGCTCCCATTCGAGGGCGCCCTTTTTCACCTCGTAGAACAGGCCGAGCACCAGCACGCCGAGGAAAAACATCACCGGGCCGAGGATCGGGATGTTGCTGGCCAGAAACTCGCGGTAGATGAACGCCCACGGCAGAAGGAACACGACCTCGATGTCGAACAGGATGAACAGCATCACGGTGACGTAGAACTTCACCGAAAACCGCGAGTGGGTCATGCCCTCGGATTTGACGCCGCATTCGTAGGGCTGGTCGGTGATGGCGTTGTTCCGCTTGCGGCGCTCGCCGATCAGATGGCTGAGACCGACGACCAGACCGGCGAGGCCGGTTGCGAGGATCACCTGGATGACAAAGGGCAAATACGCTTCGGAGAGCATGGTTGTAAAAGCCCGTAAACGTGCCGCCCCGCCCTCCGTGCTGCAAGGCCGATTTGGAAGAAGATGCGCAAAGGGCGTAACTCCAGGTGGTGTCAACGGAGTGCAGCCGCCCGGTCCCGCGTCGCCAGCGCCTCGTGCACCAGCGCCGCGATCCGCGGCAGGGTCGTGTAGAGATTCCCGGGGGCACCGGGGTTGCTCCGGGCGACAAATACCCCGGCGATGCCGTGCCGCCGGTCGATCCACGGGAAAAATCCCGTTGCCGCCGGGCTCGCCAGCACCAGCGCCTCGCCCTTCCCGTCCAGCACCAGCCGCCAGGCGCCCAGGCCATAAACGCCGTCAAACCGTTCCCCCCCTGCCCTCTCGGGATACGCCGGATGCGCCACCTCCGCGCCCCGCACCTGGTCGGCCTCCATCTCCCGCACGGCCTTTTCCGAAAGCACCCGCCGCCCCTCGAACATACCCCGGCCCAGCAGCATCCGCAAAAACGGCAGGTAGTCGGCCGCCGAACTGCGCGGGAAATTGTCGCCGCCGATGATCTTGTCGTAGTTCCAGAGCGCGAGACCCGTGACTGTCGATTTCATGCCCAGGGGGCGCGCGAGGCGTTCGCCGAATGCAGCGAGCCACGGTTCGCCGGCCACCTCCTCCACCGCAAAGGCCGCCGTCGCCATCCCGAGCGCGCCGAAATGAAAATGCTCCCCCGGTTTCTGCCCGGGGCTTTTTTTCGCAAGGATGGCCGGCAACCGCACCGGCGCGGCCGCATCCTCGCTTTGGGACAGGCTGATGAAGTTGAGGGTACCCGTATGCGAAAGCAGCTGGCGCAGCGTATTTTCCCCGCAAGGCCCCTTGAGCGCGGGCAACGCGGCCGAGACCGGTTTGTCGAGATCGAGCATCCCCGCGTCGACCAGCGCCAGGGCCGCCGCCGCTTCCAGCCACATCGATGCCGCGCCGATCGTCACGACGGTCGAGCGCGTGTGCCCGTTCCAGTAGCGTTCGTAAACGGTGTCGCCCTTCGTATTCACGATGAGGAGACCGGCCGAGGGGAAAGTTTTCCGTTCCAGCCATTGCCCGATCAAGCGTTCCACCGGTTTCCAGTCCGCCTCTGCGGAGGTGGCCGCCGCCGCAGGAGCAGCCGCCCTGGCGGACCCCAGGCCGGCGACAAGGAAGCAGAAGGAAAGAAAGACGGGCTTCATCGCACCGTTTCCGATAACCTGGCAGCGGCAAACTGCAACGCCCGATGGCCGGTTGACCCGGGTGGTCATCGGGAGCGATAAAAGTGGCACGGGCTTCCAGCCCGTGGACGGCCCGAAGCGCCGCTTTCCGGAACACGGGCAGGATGCCCGTGCCACTTCTCCGGCATCCACCACTTCCGGTTACCCCCCCGCGCCAGACTTGCCCGCCGCCCCGCCTTTGCGTTTGCTCTCCCGCATGCTCATCGCCTGGACCACCGTCGAACACGCCGCCGATGCCGACCGCCTTGCCGCCGGGGCGGTGCGGCTCGGGCTCGTCGCCTGCGCGCAGGTCGAGGGCCCTGTCACCTCGCATTACCGGTGGGAAGGCAAACAACAAAAATCCGCCGAATACCGGCTCTGTTTCAAATTTCTGCCCGGACAGCAGACACGGCTGGAAGCATGGCTCCATGAACACCATCCCTACACCACGCCCGAGTGGATCGTGGTCGCGGCGGACCACGTCGCAGAAAAATACTTGTCATGGGCCGTGGCCAACTCTACTTCCCAACCCTTTTAACGGAATCACATCCACTTTTCAAAAACGTCATGTCACAACACAACAGCCTCCAGGGCCCTCGCGGCATCGTCATTAAACGTAACGTCTTGAAGCGTTTCGAGCGTGTCGCGCTTCTCAAAAAGCGCGGCCAGTGGAAGGACGGCGAGCGCGTCATGGGTCTGCGCAAGACCAAGCCCGACGTCTGAGCCGCCCCTCTCTTTCTCTCTTTTTTCCGAAGCCGCACGGCACGCATCGGCATCCTTTCCGAAAGCAGGCAGTTTTTCCACTGCCTGCTTTTTTATTTTCCACCCGGACGGCGCTCGCTTCTGCTACCGCGCAACGCAACGTCCGGCAACCGGCTCCGGCTATCACACACCACGCAATCAATGTTCGACCTCGCGAAGAAGCTCATCGACTTCATCCTCCATATCGACGCGCACCTGAAGGAAATCGTGGCCAACTACGGCCTCTGGACCTATGGGGTGCTGTTTCTCATCGTGTTTGCCGAAACCGGCTTCGTGGTGACGCCCTTCCTTCCCGGCGACTCGCTGCTCTTCGCCGCCGGCGCGCTCAGCGCCCCCGCCGACAGCCAGCTCAACGTCCATCTCGTGGCCCTGCTTCTCTGGTTTGCCGCCGTGCTCGGCGACACCGTCAACTACTGGATCGGCAACCGCATCGGCCCCGCGGTCTTCCGCCGCGACGATTCCCTCTTCCTGCGCAAGAAGCACCTCGAACGCGCCCACGCCTTTTTTGAAAAGTACGGCGGCCGCGCCATCATCCTCGCCCGCTTCGTGCCCATCGTGCGCACCTTCGTGCCCTTCGTGGCCGGCGCCGGCAGCATGACCTACCGCCGTTTCTTCGCCTACAACGTGATCGGCGGCTTTGTCTGGATCTACGGGTTTACCTACGCCGGCTACTTTTTCGGCACGCTCCCTTTCGTGGAGAAAAACTTCAAGATCGTGATCGTCGCCATCATCATCCTCTCGGTCGTCCCCATCGTCTGGGAATTCTGGCGCGCCTGGCGCGAGAAACGCCAGGCCGCGGTCAGCGGGTAGCAACCGCCGCCGCCGTTTCCAGCACCAGCAGCGCCTCGCCGGCGTTCACCGGCTTGCCTTCGGCGCAGCGGATTTCGCGCACGACGCCGGCGCGGGTGGCGGCGATTGTCACCTCCATCTTCATCGATTCGAGAATGACCAGCGGAGTTCCCTCCGCGACCTCTGTCCCCGGCTCGACCAGAATTTTCCAGACATTGCCCGGAATATGCGCCGGAATCGCGACGCAGCCCTCCGGGATAAAATCGTCGCTCGCCTCGGCCGCGATTTCCGCCTCGGCCGAAAAGTTGAGCTGTCCGCTCTCCTCCCAGCGTTTCCGCTCGGCCTCGAACGCCTCCTGCTGGCGACGCTTCGCCGCGGCGATCGAATCGGCATGGGCGGCGAGAAACGTCCGGTAATCGCGCAGGCGAAAGGTCGTTTTTTCGATCTTCAGCTTTACGCGGCCGAGCGGCAGGTCTTCGCGGAATCTTGCGAGTTCGGCATTCGTCACCGGATAAAACCGGATCTGGTCAAAAAAGCGCAGCAGCCACGGCTTGCCCTCCGTGAAATCGGCCGTCTGCCGGTAGCGGTTCCACATCTGGCAGGTGCGCCCGATAAACTGGTAGCCCCCCGGGCCCTCCATCCCGTAAATGCACAGGTAGGCGCCGCCGATCCCGACCGCATTTTCCGGCGTCCAGGTGCGGGCCGGGTTGTATTTGGTCGTCACCAGCCGGTGCCGCGGATCGACCGGCGTGGCCACGGGCGCGCCAAGGTAAACGTCGCCCAGCGCCAGCACCAGATAACTGGCCTCGAATGCGATGCGGTGCACGTCGTCCACCGCATCCAGTCCGTTGATACGGCGGATGAATTCGATGTTGCTCGGGCACCAGGGCGCGTCCTTGCGGACGATCTGCATGTACTTGCGGATGGCCAGCAGCGTGGATTCGTCCTCCCAGGAGAGCGGCAGGTGCACGATGCGCGATGGCACCTCGATGTCGTCGACCGAGAGCAACTCGCCTTCGGCGCGGAGCAGGATTTCCATCAGCCGCTCGAGCGGCAGCAGCCGCGGGTCATAGTGGATCTGGAGCGAGCGGATGCCCGGCGTCAGATCGACGAGCCCCTGGACGTGGTTGCGCCGCAGCCATTCCTGCAACGCGTGGACGCGCATGCGCAGCGCGATGTCGAGGACGAGCGGTCCGTATTCGACCAGCAGGTACGCATCGCCGGCCCGGCGGTAGCAGACGGCCGGAGCCGCGGAGCGCTCGGGAATACGGTGAAGGATTGCCGGCTCCCGCCGGGTAGTTGGCAGTTGGTAATTGGTAGTTGGTGACAAAGATGCACCCGACAGTTGCTCCGCCTCCGATCCTCCGTTACCAACTGCCAACTCCAAACTTCCAACTCCCCGCCGCGCCAGCGGCGCCAGCGCCTCGATCTCCGCATCCTGCAGCATCACGCGCTCCCGGGCTTCGGCGGCAGTGAGCGCGACGAACCGCACCTTGTCGCCGGGCTTGAGCTGGCCGATTTTCCAGAGCTCGGCCTGCACGATCGTCACCGGACAGACAAAACCGCCGCAACTCGGGCCATCAGGCCCCAGAATAATCGGCATATCCCCGGTAAAATCGATGGCCCCGATCGCGTAGGCGTTGTCGTGGATGTTGGAGGGATGCAGGCCCGCCTCACCGCCGTCACGCCGCGCCCACTCCGGCCGGGGTCCGATCAGCCGCACGCCGGTGCGGGCCGAGTTGTAATGGACTTCGTAAGACGCGGAAAACAGGACGGCGATGTCGTCTTCGGTGAAAAAGTCGGGAGCACCGTGCGGGCCGTAAAGGACACCGATCTCCCACTCGCGCGTGAGCGGCGGGCGCAGCGCGGCGGGAAGGTGGACAGGCGAAACGTGTGACGTTTGAAATTTGAAGTTTGAAATTTGAAGTTTGGCGCAAGCGTGACGCCGGGGAGCGGACTCCGCCTGCGGGCCACCCATTTCAAACTTCCAACTGCCCTCATCCTCGCCGGCCCCGCCGGCGATCCTCAACACATCGCCCGTTCGCAACGCCCGGCCCGCATGCCCGCCGAAAAGACCGAGCGTGAACGTGGCCTTGCTGCCCAGGTAGTCGGGGACATCCAGGCCGCCCCGGATCGCGAGATACGCGCGCAAGCCCGGACCCTCGACCGCGCCGATCCGGAGCGTCTGGCCGGCGGCGACCACCACCGCCTCGTAATACGGAACCGGTTCCCCGTCCAGCGTCGCCGGCAGACGCGCGCCGGCCAGCGCGACGAGCGCGCCCGTGTTGAAGCGGAGCACGGGACCGTTCACCGTGATTTCCAGGCCGGCCGCCGTCATCGGGTTGCCGACGAGGCGATTCGCAAGGCGAAAGGAAAGGCTGTCCATCGGACCGGATGGCGGCACGCCCACATCCCAGTAACCGATCCGTCCCGGATACGCCTGTACGGTCGTCTGCGTGCCGCCTTCGAGCACGTCGACCGTCGTCGCGAGGTAAGGAAGGCGGTGCAGATAGTTCGTCGTGACTCCCCCCCTGCGAAAGCCCTCACTGGCCACGATCTGGCGCAGCCAGGAAAGATTGGTTTCGAGGCCGTGCAACCGGGTGACCGCCAGCGTCTCTTCCAGGCGGGCGAGCGCGTCGGCGCGATCACGCCCGGTCACGATGATCTTGGCGAGCAGCGGATCGTAAAAGGCGGAGACCTCGCTGCCGCGTTCGACCCAGGTTTCGATCCGCGCCGTGGGCGGAAAATGCACATCGGTCAGCGTCCCCGCTGCCGGCTGGAAGTTTTTTCCGGGGTCTTCGGCATAGACGCGCACCTGGACCGACGCTCCCTGCGAAGCGGGCACGAAACCGGAAAGATCGAGTTCACCGGCGGCGCAGCGAATCATCCACTCGACCAGATCGATGCCGGTGACCTGTTCCGTGACACCGTGCTCGACCTGGAGGCGTGTATTGACTTCGAGAAAGTAAAATTCGCCGGTGGCGTCATCATAGACGAACTCGACCGTGCCGGCGTTGCGATAACCGGCGGCGCTGCCGAGGCGGACCGCGCTTTCCAGCAGGCGGGCGCGCTGCTCCGGCGTCAGGCCGGGCGCGGGGGTCTCCTCGATCACTTTCTGGTTGCGCCGCTGTACGGAGCAGTCGCGTTCGCCGACGGCGACGACACGGCCGTGGCTGTCTCCGAAAATCTGCACCTCGATGTGGCGGGCATGTTCGACAAATTTTTCCAGGAAGATGCCACCCTCCTTGAAGTTGTTTTTCGCCAGCCGCCCGACGGCCGCAAAGGCGGCGGAAAGTTCGCCGGGATTGCGGATCAGCTGCATGCCGATGCCGCCGCCGCCGGCCGTGCTTTTGAGCATGACCGGATAACCGATGCGCGCCGCCTCGCCGGCCGCCTGGGCCTCGTCCCGCAGGAGGCCGGAACCGGGCAGGAGCGGGACGTTGTGTTTTTGTGCGATCTCGCGGGCGGCATGCTTGAGGCCAAACATCCGCATCTGGTCGCCTGTCGGCCCGATAAAAACGATGCCGGCCGCGGCGCAGGCGTCGGCGAAACCCGGATTTTCCGAGAGGAAACCGTAACCGGGATGAATCGCCTGCGCTCCGCATGCTTTCGCCACGGCCAGAATCCTGTCGGCATCGAGGTAACTCTGCGCCGCCGGAGCCGGCCCGATGTGAACCGCCTCGTCGGCAAGCCGGACATGGAGTGAATGTGTATCGGCATCCGAATACACCGCGACAGATGCGATGCCCATCTTGCGGAGCGTGCGAATCACGCGGCAGGCGATAGCACCACGGTTGGCGATCAATACCTTGGTAAACATGAAGGAGCAGTTGGCAGTTAGTAGTTGGTAATTGGTGTTGGCGGGGCAAGGGTCGGGGAGGCAAATATCCTGCCATGGCTAAATTCGCATTGGATGAACTCCGTGTTTACGGAATGGCTGAGGAACTGGCCGATATGGTCTGGGACGTCGTGATCCCATGGGAAGCCTTTGCGCGAAGCACTGTCGGCAATCAACTGGTCCGCGCAGCGGACAGCGTCGGCGCCAATATCGCGGAGGGATACGGACGGGCGTCGCCGGTGGACAATCAGCGATTTGTGCGAACAGCCCGCGGCTCGCTTTACGAAGTCCGGTATTTTCTGCGGCGCGCAGACAAGCGCCGACTGCTGACGAGGGATCAAAAACGGTCTTTGCATAAGCTGATGGATGAGCTGCCCCCTGCATTAAACGCATACCTTCGCTCACTGAAACCGCATGAGTAAACGCGTGTCATTACTTTTAAATTACATTTTTCCGACGACCAATTACCAACTTCGAACTGCCAACTACTCGCCTGTCGCCTCTCCGGTATCGGCCTCCCATATAACCACCTCGACAGGCGTAGGATTCCAGCCGTTGCAGGGGTTGTTGAGCTGGGGGCAGTTGGAGATGAGACAGACAACATCCATTTCGGCCCGCATCTCGACGTACTTGCCGCCCGCGGAGACACCATCCTCGAACTGAAGGCCGCCGTCCGGCGTCACGGGGACGTTCATGAAGAAGTTGATGTTGGCCGGAATGTCGCGCTTGTTGAGGTCATACGCGGCGCCGGGCCAGGAGGCGAGGCCGAGGAGGAAATTCTGCCGGCAGGCGTGCATGTATTTCGTGCGATGTCCGTAACGGACCGTGTTACTCTCGCAGGCGCAGGCGCCGCCGAGCGTGTCGTGCCGTCCGCAGGTGTCGGCGGTGATCGTGAGCATCACGCGGCCCTCGCCGGACATCAGCCGCGTGCCGGTGGTCAGATAGATCGATCCCTGCTCGCGGATCGTATCCTGCGCGCTGTAGCGTTCGGTAAAATCGTCGGCCCGGTAAAAAATCGTGTCGACCGCCTGGTTTCCCTCGAGATCGACGATGCGAAACGTCTGCCCCGCCCGGATCTCGTTTATCCAGAAATCGCCAGCCGGGATCTTGTGGCGATAGATGGCGTCTTCGGGGGAAAGCCGGCTTTCGGTGTAGTTGAGTGTGCTCATTGGAAATGGAAACGGATGGCGATGATTCAGAGGTAGAGAACTTCCGTGTTGTAAAACGCCCGCTCGTTTTCGGGCCGGTACTTCCGGCACCAGTCGTCGGCCGCCGGGGGATCGGAACGCCAGAGCTGAAGCTTCACCCGCTTCGGACCATACTCCGGAGCGGTATCCATCGGATGGTGACAGGTCGTCAGGATGACGAGCAGGTCCATCTCGGCGCGCAGGTCGATGAAGTCGCCTTCGCTCGCATTGCCCGGCACGAAGTGCATGCGACCTTCGTCATCGACCGTCACCTTGCTGAAAAAATTGACGTTGGCGATGAGGTCGCGGCGATTGAGCCCGTGCTTGCCAAGCTCGATCAGGAAATGATCGCGGCTGTTCTGGTGCCAGCGATTGCGAGCGGTCTGGTAATTTTTCTCACCCCATTTTTTCCGGACGAGAGCGGCGTTGTCATGGCCGCCGATCGCGTCATGCCACCCGACCGTGTCTCCGGTGATCGACATCATCACGCGGCCCATGTCGGACACCAGAATGTAGCCGGTGGTGAGCTTCGCCGTGTGCTGGCCCTTGAGCGTATCCGCCATGTTGTAACGGTCGATCAGGTCGTGACGGTTGAAACAGAGAAACGAGACATTGGCGCCGGCTTCGAGCGCGGTCAGGCGCAGCGTGGTGTGCCGCTTCACCGTCCAGGACCAGGCGGCCCCGCCGGGAAGGGTTTCCTCCAGCAGCAGGCGGTCGGACGGGATTTCGGCAAGCGGAGCTGGCGCGGGGCCGGCCGGACGCGGTGTGTCGAACGAGGTGCCCGACGGAGCAGGCGGTGTGAGCAGAGGCATGGCGTTCAGTGTTACGATTTATTCGAATCGTGTTACTGCACGATGAATGCCAGGCGTGAGCGATCGGACGGTTTTTGCGCATTTTTTTTGCGGGGTGGCTGTTTTTGGCCGCTGCTTCCTTACAGCAAGGGGGGGATGGTGGTGGCAGTGAGGTTGAGTTTGCCGTTTTTCACCCCGCGGCAGGTCACCAGTTCGTCAGTGAGTTTCTGGAGATCCTGCGCCCGCCCCTGGACGAGCAGCACTTCGAGGTAATTGTGGTGCTCGAGGTGCACGTGCATGCTGGAGACGATCATCAGGTAATACTTGTGCTGGATCGCGGCGATCTGCGACTGGAGACCTTTCTGGGTGTGATCGTAAACCAGGCTGATCGTGCCGGCGACCGATTCGGTGCCGAGCTGGCTGGCAAATTCCACCAGACCCTCGCGTGTCAATGCGGCCACCGCCTGCGAACGGCTCTGGTAACCCCGTCGCTGCACCATCGTGTCGAGCTCGGTGAGGAGACTTTCAGGAAGTGAAACGCTGAAGCGGACAATCTTGTCGGATCTGGACATCGGTGAAGTGGTGGAGTGGAAGTGGAAGCCGGAGTTTCGAAGTCGGTAACAGAAAACCGGACGCGCGGCCGGAGACAAACTTCCAACTTCAAAATGCCAACTTCCCCGTCGCGTCAAAACATCCTCGCGTAACGATCGATTTCCCACTGGCTGACCTGCTGGTGGTACTGGCGCCATTCCTCGTTCTTGTAGCGGACAAATTCGTCGCGCAGCCCCTGGCCGAGGACATGCGCCGTGAACGGATCGGCCGCAAAGGCTTCCACGGCCTCGTGCAGGGTCTGCGGGAGAGGGCGGATGCCGCGGGCCGCCAGTTCGGCGGAGGAAAGTTCGTACAGGTTGTCCTCCTGCGGCTGGCCGGGGTCGAGTTTTTCACGAATGCCCTCGAGGCCGGCGGCGAGCGCGAGCGCGGCGGCGAGGTACGGGTTGCACGAGGAGTCGGCGTTGCGGCTTTCGCAGCGGCCGCCGCCCATCGGCACGCGCACGGAATTGGTGCGGTTGTTGGTGCCGAAGCTGTTGAAGACCGGCGCCCACGAATAGTAGCTCATGAGACCGCGCCGCACGAGGCGCTTGTAGCTGTTGACCGTCGGCGCCATCGCCGCGCAGATCGCCGGGCCGTGGCGCAGGATGCCGGCGATAAAATGATAGGCCAGCGGCGTGAGTCCGAGTCCGCGCGGATCGTCGGACGGTGCGCAGGCGAACGCGTTTTTCCCGGTCTCCAGATCGGCGAGCGACATGTTGAAATGCGCGCCGTTGCCGGTCTTGTCGGGAAACGGCTTCGGCATGAACGTGGCGAGCAACCCTTCCTCGGCAGCGTAGTGCTTGGCCATCATCCGGAAAAACACGTAACGGTCGCACATGGTGAGCGCGTCGGCGTATTTGAAATCGAACTCGAATTGCGAGGGCGCGTCCTCGTGATCGAGCGAATAAAGATCCCAGCCGAGCCGGTTGATGGCGCCGGAAACCTTGTCCAGCCACGTGAAACGATTCATGAAGTGGCGCACGTCGTAACAGGCCTTGGCGAGCTGGTCGTCGGCATCGGGAATGGTCAGGCCGCCGCGTTCGTCGAGCTTCACGATATAGGTCTCGCACTCGATCCCGAGGTTGAACCCGAAGCCGAGCGAGGCGGCGTCGGCGAGCACCTTTTTCAGGGCGACGCGCGTGTTGATCTCGTAGGGCGCGCCATGAAACGTGTTGTCCGCCGGAAACCAGGCGACCTCCGGTCGCCACGGCAGGACGATGCCTCGGTCGAGATCGGGCAGTGAGGCGATCTCGTCGTCGTTGGGCGACTGGCCGAGGCCGTCGAGCGCGTAGCCGGTATAAAGCTCCGAGCCGTGGGCAAAATGCAAAAAATGATCCAGCGGCACGAACTTGCCCTTGGGCACGCCGTGAATGTCCACGTAGGCGCCTACGCAATACCTGACACCCTTGGCTCCGAGTTCGGTCTGGAGGGCGAGAATTTCCTGGTCTGATTTCATGATGGGAGTTGGAAGGTTGAAATTTGAAGTTGGTAGTTGGCAGTTGGTAATTTGTAGTTTGTAGTTTTATTTGGATACGTTCTGTTTTCGGGATTGAGCCTGGCTCCAGGGCGTGTCGAAAGGCGGGCGCTCGCGGAGGCCGCGGCGGACGAGGCGGGAAAGGTCGGTGACGATCTGGCGAAAGAGTTTTTTCCCCTGGGCGACGGTTGCCCGGCTCGGACAGCCGGTCACGCCGTTGGCGCTCGTGCGGTTGACCGGATGCGCGAAGACGAGGCCGGCGGTGCGGTCGGGATCGTCAGAGGTCCGGCAAAGGTCGGAGCGAACGAAATGCGGCGCACGCGCCATCATCAGCGCGGTCTCGGCCTGGTTGGCATGCCAGTCCTGCGCGTCGGCAAAAAAGGCGGCACGCACCCGCGGGCTGACCTCGGCGGTATCGAGCACCGCCACCATGAACCCGTCGTGCCGGCTGCGCAGGATTTCCAGCGCGCAGCGCAAGGGCGCGGCATTCGTCACGTGGCTGTTGACGAGAAAGAGACGCCGGAAGCCGGCCGCGAAGAGCCAGTCGCCGAGGTCGGTCACCAGCGCGATGAGCGTCTGCGGTTGCAGTGCCAGCGTGCCGGGCCAGCGTTGCGAGTGACCCAACGAGCAGCCGAAGGCGAGCGCCGGCAGGACCGGCACGCCGGTCGCCGCCGAAACCTCCGCGCAGACATCGGAAGCCAACGCCGTATCCATGCCGGTGCCGAGATGCGGGCCGTGCTGCTCGGTGGCTCCGCATGGCAACAAAACCGCATCCATGCCGGCGGCAGGCAGTGCGGCGATTTCCGGCCATGTGAGCGCGGACCAGAAGACGGGCGAGGATGGAGAACGGGCGGGCATGGTGCGATGAAATTTGAAGTTTGAAGTTGGCAGTTTGAAGTGGGTGTCTTGCGGAAAGCGCGACGAGCGGAGGCAAAGGGACAGGCAGCAGCCGTCGGCTCGTCGCCAATTTCCAACTACCCACTTCAAACTTCCTTTCCGTTTACTCCACGTCGTCTCCCACCTGCGTGAGCCGGACGATGGGCAGATGTTCCTGTTCGTGAAGGGCGGATTTCGGATGGATGAGTTCGTCGAGCCGGCGCCGGGTGGCGAGGAACTCGGGAGAATTGAGCTGGTCGAGCCGGCGCGGGCGCGGCACGGACACCTCGATCACTTCCTGCACCTCGCCGGGGTTGGCCTTGAGCACGAGAATGCGGTCGGCGAGGAAGATCGCTTCGTCGAGATCGTGAGTGATAAAAAGGATCGTCACGTCGACATTGCGCCAGATTTCGAGCAGGTGGGCCTGCATCTGCGCCCGCGTCTGGGCGTCGAGCGCGCCGAACGGTTCGTCCATGAGCAGGATGCGCGGGTTGGCGGCGAGCGCGCGGGCGATGGCCGTACGCTGCTTCATGCCTCCGGAAAGCTGCGCCGGGTACGAGTGGGCAAACTTCGTAAGGCCGACGAGATCGATCCACTGGCGCGCCTCGGCCTCCGCTTCCTGGGAGGCAGCTCCCTTCATTTCCAGACCGAACATCACATTCCTCTGCACCGTCAGCCACGGGAAGAGTGTGTAGCTCTGGAAGACCATGCCGCGATCCGGACCAGGGCCGCACACTTCGCGATCATCCACGAGCAACCGGCCGGAAGTCTGTTCGTCGAGTCCGGCGATCATCCGGATCAGGGTCGACTTGCCGCAGCCGGACGGTCCGATCACGCAGACAAATTCGCGGCGATGCACCTCGAACGAGACATCGCGCAGCGCCACGACCGGTCCCTTGTCGCCGGGAAACTCGCGGCCGAGGTTCTCGACCCTGAGCACCACGGGCCGTTCGCGGATCTTTGCGAAGCGGGCGGCGACGGCGGGGGTCTGGATGCGGTAATCGGGAAGGGTCATGCAAGATGGCAGTTGGCGATTGGGAGTTGGTCGTTGACAGCGGGCAGTTGGTTGCGCCGGACGGACGGGTTGTCGCCGGTTTTCGACTACAAACCGCCGACCGCTCCGGCCGCCCTGGCCGGTCTACCCGCATTGCGATTGAATTTTTTGACGAGCACGCCGTCGGCCTTGAGGAAACCGATGACGAGCGCACGCAGCCGGCTGCGGCGAGGGTTTTTCCAGGCAAAAAGACGCGTGCCGATGAAGGCCAGCACCTGATCCGTCGCCAGGCCAATGATGCCGATGATGACGATGGCCGCATACACGTTGTCGAAATTCCGGTACTTCGCTTGCTGGTTGATGAAGAAAGTGATGCCGGAACTCACGCCGATGACCTCGGCCACGATCAGGTACGTCCACGCCCAGCCGAGCAGGATGCGGAGGTCGTTGTAGAGATCGGGCAGGCTGGCGGGCACGAGCACGCGGAGCACGAGGTGACGGCGTTTCGCGCCGAGCGTCTGCGCCGCCTCCAGCAGGCCGCAGTCCACTTTCCGGACGGTGTTGGCGACGACGAGCACCTGCTGGAAAAACGTGCCGATGACGATGATGGCGATCTTCGGTTCGAGATGGATGCCGAAGATCGCCACCATCAGCGCGCCGAAGGCGGGCGCCGGCATGTAACGGACAAAGTCGACGAACGGCTCGGCCGTCCGCGACACCGAAGCGAAGGCTCCGCAGAGGATGCCGAGCGGCACGCCGGCGGCGGAGGAGATCACAAAACCCCAGAAGATCGTGCGCAGACTCATCCCGAGGCTTTCGTGCAGCCAGAGATCGCCGCGAAGGACCGGTTTTGTCGTGAAGGCCGTGTAGAGCGCCCGCCCTACCGCATGCGGAGCAGGCAGATAGATCGGATTGGCCCGATAACCCTTTGGAGCGCGCTCGCCCGCGAGCGTCGTGGCCGCGGCGGCCTCGGCAAATTGTTTCCGTTCGATCAGCGTCCCGACCCGCAGCCAGGCGACGTCACCCGCATCCGTGACCTTGACCATCGGATGCCAGATCCAGGGCACATAACTGACGGCGCTCCAGACCGCGAGCGGCAGCACGAAGGCGAGGATGCCGAGGAGGCAGCGCCGGCGCGGCGTCAGCTCCTTGCGAATGGAAAACCAGTGTGGACGGGACATGCGTGCTCGAAATTTGAAGTTTGTCGTTTGTAGTTTGAATTTTATAGTCGGCAGTTTGTAGTTTTTAATTGGTTACAGACGGCCGGTCATGCGACTCTGCCGGCGACCAACTTCAAATTTCCAACTTCAAATTTCAAATTTCCAACTGCCAATTACTTCCCGCCCGCCGCAGGCGGGGCAGCCAGCGCCTCGAGGGTCAGCGAGGGATCGAGGTAGGCGGCGACGTCCTGCGATTCCTTGTAGACGTCGTTTTTCACATTGAACTCGTCAGCGATCTTCGAGGAGCCGACGAGGGAGTCGAAACTGTCGGTCTTCGCGCTGAAAAACTTGCTGCTCTCGGCCAGCGTGAGCAGGCGGGTGCCGGGGAGAAACTTCGCGTACTCCTTCGGATCGATGCCGGCGCGGGCCGCCATGATCCGGATGCCGTCTTCCCGCGTCGCGGGATCGGCGAGGTAAGCCACCACCTTGTCCCACACCCGTACCACCTTGACCCAGTCGGCACGACGCCGGGCGAGGCTCTGCGGCGTCACCGCAATCATGTCGTAAATCAGGCCCGGTTCGTCGGCGCTGGTATACACGGCTTTCGAACCCGGCACGGCTTTGAGCGCCTCGCCGGAGTTGGGTTGCCAGGCGCCGATCGCATCCACCTGGCCGGAAGCGAGCACCTGCGGAGTCTGGTTGGTGGGCGTGGGCACGAGTTCGACATCGGACTCGGAAAGGCCGTTCTTTTTCAGCCCGTTGAGAAGGAGCAGGTGCACGACAAACCCGACCTCGATGCCGACTTTCCTGCCCTTGAGCTCCTTGAGCGAATTGATGCCCGGGCGGGCGACGATCATGTCGTTGCCGTTGGAATAATCGGTGACGAGGATGGCCACGTTCCTGGCGCCGCCCGCGCCGGTGACGAGCGCATCGCCGTTGGTCATGGTGACGGCATCGACCTTGCCGGCCGTGAACGCCTCCATCGACGGACCATATTCAAACCAGAGAAGGTCGACATCAACGCCGGCCTCCCGGAACCAGCCCTTTTGCTCCGCGATGGCGAGGGCGGTCCAGCCCGGCCAGTCGGAGTAGGCAATTTTCAGGGGAGCGGCGGCAAAGGCAGAAGCCGCGCAGAGAAGCGCGGATACGGTGCAGACAAGGAAACGAAACGTACGTGGCAGGCGCATAGATGACGTGATTTAGTGTTACGATTTTTACGTTTTGTGTTACGCACCTTTTCCTGAGCATGCCGTATGCCATCTGTGGGCGATGCCAAAAATATGACAGGAGAACGCTGCGGACCGGCGGAGCAGCCTTCATTTCCGGCAACGTCCATTTCCCGTAGCTGCTAGCTGCGAACGTGAGTTCGCAGGCCGCCGGGAGCAAAGCCGTCAGACGGCCACTCCCGCCATGCGGGCGGCACCGCCCTGGACGAGGCGGGCGAAGCTGCGGGCGCCGCCGTCATGATGTAGCAGTTTTCCCCGATCACGGGAGCCTCCTCACCTCTCTCCGGCGTCGGCGATGATTTTTTGCAAAACCTCCAGCCGCGGATACGGCTCATCCACCGAGGCGAGCGTGAGAAAGGCCGGCGGCGGAAGCGGGCCGGAAGCCGCGCCGGCGACCCGCTCCGGAGTGGCCGGCAACGGCGTCACCTCGAACGGGGCCGCGTAACGGAAACGGCGGAGGTTGCCCAGAAGCCGGCGCGATCCGGGCAGGCGGGCTCCGCGGCCGTTGGGGCGGCTCACCTGGATGATCACCGGCAACAGGTGGTGGCCCGATGCGAGATCGGGAGCGACCTGCAGCGGCAGTTCGTAAACCGCGGCCTGTCCGGCGGAGAGATGCAGCCGGAGTTTTGTTTTTTCGGCCAGGCCGAGACCCGGATGACGCAGGATGCGCACCTGCACGAGGCGCTGGCGCGACGTGTAGTTCTCAAAAAAGATCAGCAGCCGCGTGACACCGCCGGCCGGCACCTTGTCGTGAAGGAAAAACGCCGTGGCAGCGACACCGCAACCGGTGCACTTCAGGTCGAAGCCGAGCGTGCCGGCGAGAACCGAATGCGAGCGGGGCAACGGACTCCGGTCGCGCCAGGCCTTCCATACACACCACCAGCCCCGGAAGGCGGGCAGCCCGAAAACGAGCACCGGGATCCAGGCAAAAGCGGGATGATGGCGCCCGACAAGCGAGGCGCCGGCGATCGCCATGAGCGTCGCCAGAAGGGACAGAAACGCGACGGGCCAGCCACCCCGGTGGTACGGACCGGTATCGGGCACGGCGTGGACGGGCTCGGGACGGAGAAGCGCGGGAGAATTCATGGGAGGGTTAATCATTACGAATCAATGACGACGAACGACGAAGGGGCGGCGCAGGCGCAGGTTTGAGAAATCCGTAATCTGTGATTCGTCATCCGTCATGGTCTTCACTCCGACCGGTGTCGGTGAAAGCCGGTGCGCACGGCCATGATCAGACCGAGCAGGACGAGCACCCGCGAGGCGATGCCGTCCATGAAGTGCTGCGGACGCGCCACGGCGATGAAGACGTTGAAGGCGATAAAAAACAGCAGCCCGACAACCGAGGCGCGGAAGGGCGCATACTTCGCCCACCAGGCGAGGAGCAGGAAAAGAAGCCCGATGCCGAGCGTCACCAGGGCGGCCGCACGGAGGATTGAAATCATCGGATCGGAACTGGCCGTGCGGTAGTCCAGCAAGTCGAAGGATACCCACAGGTAAATCGGATACAGGGCGGTGAGGAACTGGACAAAAGCCGTGACACGCAGCCAGTCGCGGCCGGAAAAAAGCTGCTGCTCCTGCGCGGAACGAACCTGCGCCTCGCGCAGGATACGGTAGGGGTCGATGGAGGCGGATGAAGGTGGGCGGGCGGTGGACATGGCGAGGAGGGAGGTGGGCGGATTGATGGGAAATATCAGCTGTCGGCCGCAGGGGCGGCGGGTGCTTCGCTCCAGCCGCCGCCGAGGGCCTTGTAGAGATCGACGAGGCTGACGAGGTGGAGCGCGCGCGAACGGATCAGGCCTTGTTGCGCGGCGAAAAGATCCTGCTGCGCGGTGAGCACGGTCAGGTAGTCGGCCACGCCGCCCTTGTAACGCAGGTCGGAGAGGTCGTAGCGGCTTTGCCCGGCGGCAACCTGCGTTTCCTGCGCGGCGAGCTGTTCATCGTAGGAGGAGCGGGCGGCGAGGCCGTCGGCGACTTCGCGGAAGGCCGTCTGGATGGCTTTTTCGTAGGCGGCGATCTCGATGCGTTTCTGGATTTGGGCGACATCGAGCGTGGCGCGGTTGCGGCCGCCGGTGAAGATCGGCAGCGTGATCTGCGGGGCGAAGCTCCAGGTGCCGGAGCCGGCCTTGAAGAGGCCGTCGAGATCGGCGCTGCTGGTGCCGCCGAAGGCGGTGAGCGTGATCGACGGGAAGAAGGCGGCGCGGGCCGCGCCGATGTTGGCGTTGGCGGAGCGCAGGGTGTGCTCGGCCTGCAGGATGTCGGGCCGGCGTTGCAGGAGATCGGCCGGCAGGCCGGCGGGAAGATCGGTGATGAGGTTCTGGCCGGCGAGGGGGAGCGCGGCCGGCAGATCGTCGGGGAGGGGCGCGCCGACGAGGAAGGCGAGGCCGTTGCGCGCCTGCGCGAGGAGGCGCGTGTATTCGGCGATGGTGGCGCGGGTGCTGGCGACCTGGGCCTCGGCGGTGCGCAGGTCGAGCTCGGTGGCGACGCCGTTGTCGTAGCGATGTTTGATCAGGTTGTACGAATCCTGGACGAGCGCGAGCGTGCGGCGGCCGAGTTCGAGTTGCTCGTCGGCGGAGCGTTCGGTGAGGTACTGGGTGGCGAGGGTGGAAATGAAGGCGAGCTGCGCGGCGCGGCGGGCTTCTTCGGTGGCCAGCCAGGTTTCGAGCGCGGCGGCCCTGAGGCTGCGCACGCGGCCGAAGAGATCGATCTCCCAGGAGGCGGCGCCGCCCACGCGGTACTGGCTGGCGGTGTAGGCCCGGCCGGAGGTGGAAAGGTCGGCGGGCGTGCGACCACGGGTGCCGTCGGCGGCGCCGTCGAGCGTGGGCCAGAGGGAGGAACCTTCGATCCGGTATTGGGCGCGGGTCTGCTCGACGCGGAGGAGGGCGGTGCGCAGGTCGCGGTTGTTTTCGAGGCCGAGCGCGATGAGCGCGCGCAGGCGCGGGTCACCGAAAAACTGCGCCCAGCCGATGTCGGCCGCGCTGGCGGCGCCCGCGTCGGCGGAGGTGGCGGTGGCGGCGGGCCAGGCGTCGGGGACGGGAGCGGCGGGACGCTCGTAATCGGGCGCGAGCGTGCATCCGGCGAGGACCAGAGCGGCGGGAAGGGCGAGGAAGAGTGGGCGCTGCATGTGCGGGAAAGATGAAACCTGTGCGGGTTATTGCGGGCTCCCTGCGTTCGGGCCGCTGTCGGCGGGGGTTCTCTTGCGGCGGCCCTGGAAGACCCAGGTGACGACCACGAAGAACACCGGGATGAGGAAGATCGCGAGGACGGTGGCCGTGATGATACCGCCGAGGACGCTGGTGCCGATGGCGTTCTGCGAGCCGGAGCCGGCGCCGCTGGAAATGGCGAGCGGAAGCACGCCGAAGCCGAAGGCGAGCGACGTCATCAGGATCGGTCGCAGGCGCTGCCGGGAGGCGTGGATCGTCGCCTCGACCAGATCGGCGCCCTTGTCGTACGCCACCTTGGCAAACTCGACGATGAGGATGGCGTTCTTGGCCGAGAGGCCGACGGTCGTGATCAGGCCGACCTGGAAATACACGTCGTTGTTCAGTCCGCGTAACCAGACGGCCAATACCGCGCCGACAATGCCGA
This sequence comes from Opitutaceae bacterium TAV5, assembly GCA_000242935.3. NCBI lineage: Bacteria > Pseudomonadati > Verrucomicrobiota > Opitutia > Opitutales > Opitutaceae > Opitutaceae bacterium TAV5. Next base: position 4,366,522 of record CP007053.1, on the reverse strand, counting down.
GCGGCACGACGAGCATCACCGAGAACGGCACCGACCAGCTTTCGTAGAGCGCCGCGAGACAGAGAAAGACAATGGCGAGCGAGATCGCGTAGAGCGCCGGAGCCTGCGCCCCGGAGAGCTTCTCCTCGTAGGAAAGCGCGGTCCAGGCGTGGGTGAAACCGGCGGGGAGCTCTTTCATGAGGCGCTCCATGGCGTTCATGGCGTCGCCGGTGCTCTTGCCGGGAGCGGCCGAACCCTGGATGGCGATGGAAGGCAGTCCGTTGAAGCGTTCGAGAAGCGGCGAACCGAACGTCCATTCACCTTCGGTGATCGCACTGACGGGCACGGGCTCGCCGCCGGCCCCGGGCACATACCAGCGCTCGAAATCCTCGGGCACCATGCGCCAGGGCGCGTCGGCCTGGAGATAGACTTTCTTGACGCGGCCGTGGTGCGAAAAGTCATTTATGTAGGTGGAGCCCCAGGCGGCGGCGAGCGTCTGGTTGACGAGCCCGAGCGAGAGGCCGAAGGAGGAAGCTTTCTCCTCGTCGATGTGAAGCCGGTATTCGGCCACGTCGTCGAAACCGTTGGGACGGGTGGCGAAGAGGACGGGGTCCCCGCCGGCCAGACCGAGAAGCCGGCCGCGAGCCTCCATGAGCGCTTCGTGCCCCTGGTTGGAACGGTCGATGAGCTGGAACTCGAAGCCGTTGGCCGTTCCCAGTTCAATGATGGCCGGTGGAGGGAAGGTATAGATGGTCGCTTCCTTGACGGTGGCGAAATGCGCCATGGCACGGCCGGCGATGGCATTGGCACGGTTGTTTTTCCCGGGACGCTCCTCCCAGTCCTTGAGCTTGATGAAACCGAAGCCGGCATTCTGGCCACGTCCGCCGAAGCTGAACCCGGCCACGGCCATGACCGACTGGACGGCTTCCTTTTCGTTGGCGAAGAAGTACTCCTCCACTTCGCGGAGCACGTCGATGGTCTGTTCCTGGGTCGAACCGGCAGGGAGCTGGACCTGGAGCAGGAGCACGCCCTGGTCCTCCTCGGGCAGGAAGGAGGTGGGCAGCCGCAGGAAGATCCAGGCCATGAGCGCGGTGATGCCGCCGTAGATGACGAGCGCCCGGCCCCAGCGGCGGATGGAGTGGCGCACGCCGGTGGCGTAAAGCGCGGTGCTGCGGTTGAAAGTGCGGTTGAACCAGCCGAAGAAGCCGCGCTTCTCCTCGTGATGCCCCCGGGGGATGGGCTTGAGCATGGTCGCGCAAAGCGCCGGCGTGAGGGTGACGGCGACGAACACCGAGAGCGCCATGGCCGAGGCGATGGTGATGGAAAACTGCCGGTAGATGATGCCGGTGGCGCCGCCGAAGAAGGCCATGGGCAGGAACACGGCGGAGAGCACGAGCGCAATGCCGACGAGCGCGCCCGTGATCTGGCCCATGGATTTGCGCGTGGCCTCCTTCGGCGGCAGGCCCTCCTCGGACATGACACGCTCGACGTTTTCGACAACCACGATGGCGTCGTCCACGAGCAGGCCGATGGCCAGGACCATGCCGAACATGGTCAGCGTGTTGATCGTGAATCCGCAAATGGCCATGACGGCGAACGTGCCGAGCAGCACGACGGGCACCGCGATGGTGGGGATGAGCGTGGCCCGGATGTTCTGTAAAAACAGATACATGACGAGAAACACGAGGACGATGGCCTCGATGAGCGTCTTGACGACTTCCTCGATGGAAAGACGCACGAAGGGCGTGGTGTCGTAGGCGGGCGTCACCAGGAGACCGGATGGGAAAAACTCTTTCTGCGAGTCGATGTACTCGTTGAGCAGGCGGACGGTTTCGAGCGCGTTGGCGCCGGTCGCGGGCTTGACGGCGAGGCCGGAAGTGGCGTGGCCGTTGTAGAAGGCGGAGATGGCGGCGCTCTCGCCGCCGAGCTCGATACGGGCGACATCGCCGAGGCGGACGCGGGAACCGTCCTCGTTGACGCGGAGAAGGACCTTTTCAAAATCCTCGGGGCTCTGGAGCCGCGTGCGGATGGTGATGTTGGCGTTGAGGCGCTGGCCGGGAATCGCGGGGGCGCCGCCAAACTGGCCGGCGGAGATCTGCGCGTTCTGCGCGTCGAGGGCGGCGGCAATGTCGGCGACGGAGATGTTGTAGTTGGTCATCTGGTCGGCGTTGAGCCAGATGCGCATCGAGTACTCGGTACCGAAAAGCGTGACGTCGCCAACGCCCTTGATGCGGCTGATCGGCTCCTTGAGATTGGCGGCGAGGTAGTCGGAGATGTCGTCCTTGTTGAGCGAGCCGTCCTCGGTGTAGAAGCCATAAACGATCAGGAAGTTGCGGACCGATTTTTTGACGGTGACGCCGAGTTGCTGCACTTCCTGCGGCAGGAGCGGGGTGGCGAGCTGGAGCTTGTTCTGCACCTGCACCTGGGCAATGTCGGGATTGGCCTCGTTGTTGAACGTGATGGTGATCGTGACGTTGCCGTCGGAATCGCTGCGCGTCTCCATGTAGCGGAGATGGTCGATGCCGGTGAGTTGTTGTTCGATGATCTGCGCGACGGTGTTTTGCACCGTCTCGGCCGAGGCGCCGGGATAGCGGGCGGAGATTTCGACCTGTGGCGAGGCGATGTCGGGATACTGGGAAACAGGCAGCGTGCGGATGGCAAGCAGGCCGGCGCCCATGAGGAGGATGGCGATCACCCAGGCGAAAACCGGGCGGTCGATAAAAAATCTGGCCATGATGAAAGTGCGGATTGCGGGATGCGGAGTGCGGAATTTTGCGCGTGGCGTACCGGGTGAGAGAGGCGCTCAGTTTTTCGATTTTTCGTCCGTTGCGCCCGCCGCCCCGGTTTTCGGCGTCCAGGGGACAGCGGTTACCGGAGTGCCGGTGCGGATACGCTGGAGATTGGTGACAATGACCTTGTCCCCGGGGTTGAGGCCGCCGGTGACGATCCACTGGTCGCCGTGCGTGCGGCCGGTTTCGATGATACGGTTCTCGGCCTTGTTGTCCGCCGTCACCACCCAGGCGGTGGGCTGGCCCCGATAGTTGCGGCTGACGCCCTGCTGCGGAGCGAGCAGCGCCTGCGGGTTGACTCCTTCCTCGAACCGGGCGCGCACAAACATGCCGGGAAAAAGATCGCCGCGCGGATTGGGAAAGAGCGCGCGCAGGGTGACCGAACCGGTGGTGCGGTCCACGGTGACATCGGAAAACTGGAGCGCCCCCGCATGCTCGTAGGCGGTGCCGTCCTCGAGAATGAGATGGACGGGCGCGCCTCCCTTCTCCGCGCCGGATTTCAGGGTGCCCTTTTCGAGAGCGCGCTTGAGCCGCGAGACTTCCGCACTGGGCTGGACGAGGTTGACGTAGATGGGATCGAGCTGCTGGACGGTCGCCATGAGCGTGGCCTGCGCGGCCTGCACGTAGGCGCCTTCCGTGACTTCGGAGAGACCGATCCGGCCGGCGATGGGCGAGGTGACCTTTGTGTAACCGAGATCGATCTCCGCCGAAGTGATCGCGGCGCGGGCGGCGGCCACGTCGGCCGTGTATGTGCCAACGGCCGCGACGGCGTCGTCGTATTGCTGTTTGCTGACGGCATTGACGGCGACGAGTCCCTTGAAGCGCTCGGCCTGGAGACTGGCGGTCTTCAGGTTGGACTCGGCGCGGGCGAGGCTGGCCTTCGCGCTGTCGAGCACGGCCTGGTACGGGGCCGGGTCGATCTGGTAGAGCAGTTCGCCTTCCTTCACGTCGGCGCCCTCGGTGAAATGGCGCTTTTGAACGATGCCGTTGACCCGCGCCCGCACCTGGGCGACGCGATGCGCCTCGGTGCGACCGGGAAGTTCGCGGGTCTGCGAGACGGCGGTGGTGCCGAGCGTGACGACGCCGACCTCGACGGCGGACGGCGGAGCGGCGGGGGCCGCGGCGTCCCGGTTTTTGCCGCAGCCGGCGGCAAACAGCGGAGCGGCGATGGCGAGAATGAAAAGAAGGGTGTGTTGGCGTGGCATATAATTCGATAAAACCGGTTCGGGCGAAGGGGCGTCGGGCAAAAAGTGGCGCGCGGATTCGGGACTCATGCGTGTGCGGCCTCCTCCTCCGGCGCAGCCGTGATATCGGAAGCCGAAGAACTGCCCGCTCCCGCGTTCTCCGTCAGTTGGGCAACCCGGGAATCGAGATGGTCGCAGGCCGTGCGCAGCACGGCGAATTCGGCCGGGGCGATCGGTTCGGCGAGGCGGACCATGTCGCCGACGAGATGATCGACAGCCGACGTGTAGTGTTTGCGGCCGGCGGGCGTCAGCCGGGTGAGAACCTGGCGGCGGTCGACGGTGCTGCGTTCGCGGATGATGAGGCCGGAAATTTCCAGCCGGGTGAGCACATCGGTGACGGTGGGCGGCCACATGGATGCCAGGCTCGAAATCTGTGTCGGGGAAAGCGGAGCGTCTTCGTGGGCAACGAGGGTGGCGAGGATCCGGAATCCGGTTTCGGTGAGTTTCTGTTTCGAAAGACTGTGCTTGAGAAAGGTGCGAACCCGGTGGGACGTGACGAGAAAGGCGAGCAGGGTGCGGCAACGGGGCTCGTGCTTGCCGGCGCATTTGAAGGCCCGGTGGCGGAGGGCATCCTGGATGGGGTCGATGGAGGGAGTCATGGTCGCGAGGCGGAATGAAGGGAGTGTTGCTGTCGATGAGGGAGAGGCACGCGGACGGGCCGGATCGCGCCGGAATACGGCAGGAGACTATCACCGGGCGGCGAAACGCGGAATTACTTTGTTTCTTGCATCGTGTTAGTCCGGGACTAACAGCAAGGGCACGATGGAACTGAGGCACCTCCGATACTTTGTGGCCGTGGCCGAGGAACTGAATTTCCGGCGCGCGGCGGAGCGGTTGCATGTTTCGGCGCCGACGCTGAGCGTGCAGATCAGGGATCTGGAGAGCCACGTCGATACGCGCCTGCTGGAGCGGGACACCACACGGGTGCGATTGACCGTCGCCGGCGAGGTTTTGCTGAAGGAAGCGAAGCGGCTGCTGGAGCAGATGCAGCAGATGGTGACGGCCACACGGGAGGCCGGCCGGGGACGGCAGGGGACGCTGCGGATCGGCAACGCCGGAGCGGTCTCCTACGGATTTCTCCCGACGTGCCTGAACATGTTCCGCGAGCGTTTTCCCGACGTCGACGTGACGCTGGAGGAAATCGCCTTTGACGAGCAGCACACCACGGCCCTTCGCGACGGCCGGATACAGATCGGATTCATCTTCGACCCCGAAGCGACCAGGCTTGTCGGCCTGAATCATCTCCAGGTCATCGACACGCCTTTCAAGGTGCTCGCCAGCGACGCGCATCCGCTCGCCCGGCAGCGGCAGATTTCGCTACGGGAGCTGGAGGGTGAACCGCTGCTGGCGGTAGGGCAGCCCGGAAGCACCGGGCACGCCGAGCATATGCTTGCGTTGCTGAAAGACCGGAAAATCAGGCCCGGGCCGGTGAAATCCGTCATGGGTCAGGAGGCGTTTCTCGCGATGGTAGCGGGCGGCCAGGGAGTATCGCTTGTGCCGATGGCGCGCAGCATCTCCACGCGGGAGGGGCTTTCCACGCTGGCGATCAGGGAGAACGGGCCGGACCTGCAATTCCAGTTGCACGCGATCTGGAAGGCGGACGAGACCTCCCCGCTGGTGAAGAATTTCGTCGAGGTGCTGCGGGATTTTCGCAAGCACCACGCGTGAATCATTCGTCGTGCCAGACCACGTGCTGCTCCAGCGGATGGCGCGGCGGGGGTGGCGGGATTTTTCCCGGCAGGGGATAACCGAGCGCCACGACGCCGAGCATCCGGTGCGTGTCGTCGAGGCCGAGCCAGGCGGCGAACTCCGCCGACCGTGTCACCGGCGGCGTCGCCCAGAATGAGCCGAGGCCGTGCCCGTGCGCCGAAAGCATCAGGTTCTGCACCGCGCAGCAGGTCGCGGCGATTTCCTCCGGCTCGGGTATCTTGCCGCCCGGCTCCACCCGCGCGGCCACCGCGATCACCACCGGCGACCGGAGCGCGAGGGCGGAGAGTTTGGCGCGCTTCTCCTCATTGCGGGCGGCGGGCGGCACGAGCCGGTCGTAAATCGACAGCAGGCCGTCGGCGAGGCGCTGGCGGGCGGCGCCGGCGAAAACATGGAAGCGCCACGGCTGCGTCATCCCGTGCGACGGCGCCCAGTGGGCGTCGGTGAGGATTTCCGCAAGGACGGATTTTTCGACGGGACGCGCCGCGTCCATCGATGCGGGCTTGATCGTGCGGCGGGTTCGGTAGGGCATGCGGCGGTTCCGGTGACGGAGCGGTGACCGGATTATTCGGGCAGTTCGTAACGATCGGAGGCGGCGATGGCACGCTGTATCGTTGCGACGGATACGAGATAGTTGTAGTTGGCCTGGAGCTGGTTGAGGCGCGCCTCCGTCAGGGCGGTGCGGGCCTGCAACTGGTCGAGCTGCGTGGCCGAGCCGGCGCCGTAACGGGCGTCGGCGAGGCGCAGCGCCTCCTCGGCCTGGTCGACGACCTTGCCGGCGGCGTTGGCGAGCTCGGTCGCTTCCTGCAGCGAGGAGAGCGCGCGGCGCACCTCGACCTCGACGCGAAGGCGTTCGGACTGGAACTGGATTTTCGACTGTTCGAGCTGCGACCGGGCCTGGCGGACACGGCCGCGCGTGGCGGCGCCGTCGAAGATCGCCCATGAACCCTCGACGCCCACGAGCCAGCCGTCCTGCGAATCGGAAAACGAGGCGGTCGTCTGGTTGCGGCGCACCTGGTAGCCGCCGACCAGATCGAACGTCGGGCGGTAGTCGGCCACGGCCACACTCACGCCGGCCTCGCGCGCGCGGGTGATCTTGTCGAGCCGCTGGAGCTCGGGACGGTCGCGGATCGCCTGCTCGATCGAGGCGGCGAGGTCGTAGGTGACGGGCGTGAATTCGAGCTTGCCGACAAATTCGGGAGCCTTGTGCGGATCGACCACTTCGAGGTTGGTGTAGCCGAGGACGCGGCGGAGCTCGTCGATGGCGATGCGGAAGTTGTTGCGCGCGGTGATGAGACCGGGCTGGGCATTGGCGAGCTCGACTTCGGCGCGGAGCACATCGAAGTGCGAGACGGAGCCGGCTTCATAGCGGTTGCGGGCGGTCTGGAGCTGTTCTTCGAGAAGCTCCACGTTCTGTTGCTGCACGGTGATCTGCTCGCGGGCGAGAAGCACGTCGTAGTAGCGCGTGCGCACTTCCAGCAAGGCATCGCTGATGACGGACTGGAGCGAGAGGATGGCCGCCTCGCGGACGAGCGTCTGCGCATCGAGCGCGGCGCGCACACCGCCGCCGGCGTAGAGTTTCTGGCGGACGGTGAGCGCGATGTTCCAGTCCTGGTCGCGGTCGCCGGGGTAGTTGGAAATTTCCTTTTCGTTGAGCCGGTAAGCGCCGTCGAGCGAGACGTGCGGGATGGCGTCGGCGCGGACTTCGATGATGACGCCCTCCTGCTCCTCGATCTGCTCGCGGGCGAGACGGATCGCGTAGTTGTGCTGGACCGCGAAGGCGAGGGCGGTGGGCAGGTCGAGTTTTTCCGGGATGTCGGGCGCAGGATCGGTCAGCGGCGCGGGTGGCGGGACCGGAGGCAAGGCGGTGGCGGCGGTGGCGGGTTCCGCCGCGGAAAGGCCGGAGGCCGAAGGCTGGAGGCTGACGAAGGCCAGCAGGAACAGCACGGTGAGTCGGTGGATTTTCATGAGACGGACGGTATAGCGAGAGGTGCGTTTACGATGCCGGGGCCACGTGTGCAGCCGGAGCGGCGAGATGTTCCTGGCGGCCGCCGCGGTCCTTGGCGATGAGGACGTAGAGCGACGGCACGATGAAGAAGGTGAAGAGCGAACCGATGGCCATGCCGGCCACGATGACGATACCGATGCTGTTGCGCGCCTCGGCGCCCGCGCCGGTCACGAGCGTGAGCGGGAAGTGGCCGATCACCGTGGCCATCGTCGTCATCAGGATGGGGCGGAAACGCGTGAGCGAGGCTTCACGGATCGCCGCAATCTTGGAAAGGCCCTGCAACTGGAGGTGGTTGGCAAACTCCACCATCAGGATGCCGTTCTTGGATACGAGACCGATCAGGGTGACGAGGCCCACCTGCGAATAGATGTTCATCGTGGTCGTCCAGCCGTCGGTGAAGTAGTGAAGCTGCGGGTTGGGCATTTTCAGCAGCGAGAAGATGAGCGCGCCGAACATGGCGAGCGGCACCGAACCGGCGAGGATGACGAAGGGATCGCGGAACGAGTTGAACTGCGCGGCGAGCACGAGGAAGATCAGGATCACGGCGAGGAGGAAGGCCGGGCCGAACTTGTTGCCTTCGACGCGGAGCTGGCGCGACTGGCCGGTGTAGTCGATCTTGTAGCCCTTGGGCATGACTTCGGTGGCCGTGTCTTCCAGGAAGCGGAGCGCTTCGTCGAGCGGACGCAGCGCCATGCCGCTGATTTTGACGGAATTGAGCTGCTGGAAGCGGTTGAGCGTGCGCGGCACGGTCGAGTCCTCGATCGTGGCCACGGTGCTGAGCGGCACGAGCTGGCCGGCGGGGCCGGTGACGTAGATGTTCCGGAGCTGGTCGGCGTTGAGGCGCTCGGAGCGGGCGACCTGCGGGATGACCTTGTAGCTGCGTCCGTCGATGTTGAAGCGGTTGACGTAGTTGCCGCCGACGGCGGCGGACATGTCCGCGCCGACCTGCTCGAGGTTGAGCCCGAGCGCGGCGACCTTGTCGCGGTCGATGGTGATCTCCGACTGCGGCTGGTCGATCTTGATGTCGATGATCGGCGGGAAGAGGAAGAGGTTGGCCTTGTTGGCGCGGTCGACGATTTCCCGGACGATGTCGAGGATCTGCGGGGTGTCGGCCGTGGAGGCCACGACAAACTCGATCGGGAACGTGCCGCCGCCCGGGAGCGCGGGCGGATTGATGGCGTTGTAGCGCACGCCGGGAATATGGCTGAGGCCGGCGACGACCTCGGGCGTGATTTCGAAGACCGAGCGTTTGCGCTCGCCCCAGGGCTTCAGCACCATGCCGCCGAAGGAACTGGACGGCTGCGTGATGAGGAAGGTCCGGGAGGTCTCGGGATGGCTCAGGAAAAACTTGTTGGCGGCCTCGGTGGAAAGCACCGCCTGGTCGAGCGTGCCGTTGGCGGGTGTTTCGGCGATGGCGAGGATGACGCCCTGGTCCTCGGCGGGAGCGAGTTCCTTGGGCGAGATCATGTACATCGGGATGGCCGCGAGCGAGAGGACGATCCACACGATGTATACGGCGGGGCGGGCGTTGAGCGTGCCGTTGAGGAGCACGCCGTAGCCGCGTTTGAGTTTCTCGAAACCGCGGGTGATGAGTCCGGCGAGGCCGCGATCGTCGAGGCCGGGTTTCAGCAACTGCGACGACATCATCGGCGAGAGCGTGAGCGCGACGACGCCGGAGATCGTCACCGCGCCGGCCAGCGTAAAGGCGAATTCGCGGAAGAGCGAACCGGTGAGACCGCCCTGCAAGCCGATGGGCGCGTACACGGCGGCGAGCGTGATCGTCATCGAGATGATCGGCGACACGAGTTCGCGCGCGCCGGCGAGCGCGGCCTCGAAGGGCGTCTTGCCCTCGTGCATGTGGCGCTCGACGTTTTCGACCACGACGATGGCGTCGTCGACGACGATACCGACCGAGAGCACGATGGCGAGGAGGGTGAGCAGGTTGACCGAGAAACCGAAGGCCTGCATCAGGAACAGCGCGCCGACAAGCGAGATCGGGATCGCCACCACCGGGATGAGCACGGAGCGGAAGGAACCGAGGAAGAGGAAAATGACGATGATGACGATGAGCAGCGTCTCGCCGAGCGTGGTGAATACCTCGTCGATGGCGTCCTGGATGTAGGCGGTGGCGTCGTAGGCGATGCCGCCGTCGAGACCGGTCGGCAGGTTTTGCACGATGTCCTCCATCTCGGTGCGGATGCCCTTGACGACATCGAGCGCGTTGGCGGTGGGCAGGGCGAAGACGCCGATGAAGACGGCGGATTCGCCGGAGAAACGCACGTCGGCGTCGTAGTCCTCGGCGCCGAGCACGACGTCGGCGATGTCGGAGAGGCGCACGATGGAGCCGCCTTCCTCGCGCATGACGAGGTCGCGGAATTCGGCGACGGAGCGCAGGTCGGTGTTGGCGGTGAGGTTGACCTGGACGAGCGAGCCCTTGGTGGTGCCGACGGCGGAGAGGTAGTTGTTGGCGGCGAGGGCGGCGCGAACCTGCGCGGGGCTGATGTTGAGCGCGGCCATGCGGTCGGGCTTGAGCCAGATGCGCATGGCGAAGGTGCGGGCGCCGAGGATGTCGGCCTTCTGCACGCCGGCGACAGTGGAGAGGCGGGGCTGCACGACGCGCACGAGGTAATCGGTGATTTCGTTGCGCTGGAGCGTGGTGGAATTGAAGCGCAGGTAGGCCGAGGCGAACTGCGAGTCGGTGGACTGGATGTTGATGACCGGAATCTCGGCCTCGGGCGGGAGGTCGCCGCGCACCTGGTTGACGCGCGAGTTGATTTCGGAAAGCGCCTTGGTCGGATCGTAGTTGAGCTTGAGGCGGACGTTGATGGTGGAGACGCCCTGCGAACTGGTGGACTCGATGTAGTCGATGCCGTCAGCGGCGGCGATGGAGCGCTCGAGCGGCGTGGTGATGAAGCCGCGGACGAGTTCGGCGCTGGCGCCGACGTAGGCGGTCGTCACGGTGATGGTGGAGTCGTCCATGCGCGGATACTGGCGCACGGTGAGCGTCTCCCAGGCCTGGACGCCGGCGATGATGATCACGAGATTGACCACGATCGCGAGCACGGGCCGACGGATGAAAATGTCGGTGAAAGCGGATTTCATAGAAAAGCTGAAACGCTGAAATGTTGAAAACTGAAATGGAGAATGCTGTTGTGTCTAAAAAAAGGATACAGGAAGCCGGGGCGCGGGCGAATGCAGCGTTGGCGTGGCAGAGTGGCGTTGGAAATTTCAGCTTTCAGCGTTTCAGCTTTCAGCTTTTTCTGTATCATCCTTCGCCGGGTTGCGGGTTGAGTTCGGCTTTGGGCGCGAGGTCGTTGTTGACGGTGATGGCGACGCCGTTGCGGAGCTTGAAGGCGCCGGTGGCGACGACGGTCTGGCCGGGTTCGAGCCCTTCGGAGACGGCCACAAAATCGCCGCGCCGCACACCGAGGCGGACAAACTGCTGGCGCACCACGAATTGTTCCTCGCCGGAGTTTTCGCCGGCCTTCTTTTCGACGACAAACACGGTGTCGCCGTAGGGGGCGAAGAGGACGGCCGTGGCGGGGATCGTCGTGAGCTTGCTCTTGTCGGGCAGCACGACGGTGACGTTGCCGAACATGCCCGGGCGCAGGAGCTCCCTCTCGTTGGCGATCGTGAGCTGCACCCTCACCGAGCGCGTGGCGAGGTCGATGTCGGGATTGATCGCGGTGATCTTGCCCTCGAACACCTGCTGCGGCCAGGCGTCGCTTTTCACGCGGGCGGTGAGGCCGACGGCGAGCTGGCCGAGCTGCTGCTGCGGGAGAGAGAAATCGACGTGAACCGGCTGCAACGACTGGAGCGAGATGACGGGCGTGCCGGCGTTGATGAACTGGCCGAGGTTGACCAGACGGATGCCGAGGCGGCCGCCGAAGGGAGCGCGGATGGTCTTCTTGCCGATGGTGGCGCGGATGTTGGCGACCTGGGCGGCGGCTTCCTTGGACTCGGCATCGGCGGCATCGAGATCGGCCTGCGAGTTGGTGTTTTTCTCGCGGAGATCCTTCGCGCGCTGGAGACTGATTTCGGCGAGTTTCGCGCGGGCTTCTGCGGCGGCGAGCTGCGCCTTTTCGACCGAGATATCGAGCTCGGCGAGGAGATCGCCGGCCTTCACGGATGCGCCGGATTCGAAGGCGATTTTCGTGATGGTGCCGGACACTTCGGAACTGAGGACGACGCCCTGATCGGCGGCGACCGAGCCGACCGCCTCGAGCGTGGGCTCCCAGTATTCCTCGAGGACCCCGGCAGTCGTGACGGTTTCGGGAGGCGGGGTCATTTTGGCGCTCGCTGCGATCAGCGTGCCGATCTGTTTGGCCTTGATGCCGGCAATCACGCCGAGGAGCGCAAGAAGAGCGACCAGGCTGAGAATTATTTTTTTAGCCATATGGAAGATTGAATATGCTGGAAGACGGATGAAAACGGGCCGTTTGTCGGCAGCCGGAAAGTGGAAGCGGCCGGGCGAGGCGGATCAGGATGCGGCGGCGGCAGTCGTGGCGACATCGCCGGATACAGCGGCGGATCTGTCCGTATCACGCGGTTCGATACGCATCGCCTGCTCCATGATTTTGCCGAGGAGATCGACCAGCGTGCGCCGTTCGGCGGTGGTCAGGGTGCTCATCACCGCCGCCGTCCGCCGGAAATGTTCGGGAAGCATGGAGCCGAGATGTTCGATGCCCTTTTCGGTGAGAGCCACCGACATCATGCGGCGGTCCACCGGGTCCGGGTGGCGGGTGACCATGCCATCGCGTTCGAGCGTGTCGATGAGGCCGGTCATGGTCGCGCGGGTCACCCCCGCCATGTCGGCCAGTTCAGCCGGAGTATGGGCGAGCGGGCCTCCGCATTTGTTGAAAAGCAGCATCAGCACCGTGAAACGTCCCGCCGAGAGATTGCAGCGCTGGAACCAGGAGTGACCGACATGCGCGACCATGTCGCCGCAACGCAGAAGGTGCAAATACGCTTCGGTGGCAGACGGATCCAGATCAGGAAAAGTCTTCGCCGCCTCGATCAGGCAGTCATAACGTGGTAGATCCTTGAGCAGCAAAAATGCCATTCGTGGTGAGTGGTTAAAATATCAGGGCCCTAACAATAAGGCGCCTAACTGAAAGGCAAGCGCGACGGCGGAATTTTTTGAAAAAAGCTGCCGGCACGGAGGTGCGGAGGTGTAAAAATCCGGCGGACCGGACAAAAACCGGATGGAAAATTTTCCCGATTCCGGTTTGCTCGCAGGCTCTTCCGTTTCTTCTCCTCGTCCGATCTCCGTTTCCCGTCCCACCCGCCATGCCCGTCATCGACAAACCGCTTCCCGAACTGAAACGCTACCGCGGCACCAACCCGCGGCCCCGTGACTTCGACGCCTACTGGCGCACCGCGCTGAAGGAACTCGACGCCACCGATCCTGACCCGAAGTTTGTGCCGACCCGGGCCATCGCCCCGCGCGGCGCCGAGGCGTTCGATCTCTGGTTCACCGGCGTGGGCGGCGCGCGCATCCATGCCAAATACCTGCGTCCGCTCCCCGGCAAAAAAACGGCTCCCGCGCCCGCCATTCTCCAGTTTCACGGCTACTCCGGCAACGCCGGCGACTGGGCCGACAAACTTTCCTGGGTCAGCCAGGGTTACTGCATCGCCTCGCTGGACTGCCGCGGCCAGGGCGGCTCCTCGGAAGACAAGGGCGGGGTGCAGGGCAACACCCTCAACGGCCACATCATCCGCGGGCTCGACGACCCCGATCCGCAGAAACTGCTCTTCCGTTCCATCTTTCTCGATACCGCACAAATGGCCCGTGTCGTCCTTGCGCTTCCGGAGGTGGATCCCCGGCGCGTCGGAGCCACCGGCGGCTCGCAGGGCGGCGCCCTCACGCTCGCCTGCGCCGCGCTCGAACCCCGCGTAAAGCGTGCCGCCTCCGTATTCCCCTTCCTCTGCGACTACAAACGGGTGTGGGAGATGGATCAGGCCAAGGACGCCTACAAGGAGTTGCGCGACTATTTCCGGCTTTTCGACCCGCGTCATGAACGCGAAGACGAAATCTTCACCAAACTCGGCTACATCGATTGCCAGAATCTCGCGCCGCGCATCAAGGCCGAGACGCTGATGTTCACCGGTTTGATGGACACCATTTGCCCGCCTTCGACGCAGTTCGCCGCCTACAACAAGATCCGCGCGAAAAAGAACATGGTCATCTATCCCGATTTCGGTCACGAGGGCCTGCCGGGACATTTCGACCGGATCTTCAATTTCATGGGGGAACTCTGAGGTACGCCAGCGAACGGTTCCGGGGGAGCAGCAGACACAAACAGATCCAGATCCTCGCTCCCCTTCCCTCTCTTTCACCGTTTTTTGGAAGTGGAAAAACCGCGCCGGACAGGTCAGGCTGTCCGCCATCCTTGCCATGAAAGTACCTTTCCGTCGCCTCGCGTTCACCCTCGTCGCCGTTCTTTTGACCGGCGGTTGTGCAACCCATAACGATGGCCGCATCACCAATCCCGACCAGCCGGGTCCGGCCATCGGCAATGCCGCCGGCGCGGTGGTGGGCGCGGTCGCGGGGAATGCGGCCGGCGCGGTGGTCGGCGTCGGCGAAGGCGTCGCCTGGCAAACGAAGGAAGTCTTCAACAACGATCACCAGGTCGTACGCCGGTGGCAGACGGTGACCACCAGCGACGGTCGCACGGTGCAGGTGCCGGTCGAGATTGCGGTGGACAAATATGGCGTGCCCCTCGCGGACAAACGCGCCGCCGCCTCGGCCGCCAGCACGGAGCGCCCCAGCGCCACACCGCCGTCGCAGAGGAAGTGAGCCCGGCCGTCCTTGCCGGCCAGCCCTTCGAGCCCCGATACAGACACCGGCCCGCGCCTTGCCGACGCGAGCCGGGTCACCTCTAACCGACACCTGTATATCCTATGGCACAACAGGAAGGAGCGCACCGCCAGTGCGGAGCGCCCTTCCGGAAGATCGGAAACCAAAAAAATTCAAGGGAGCCGCCGGCCTGTTCGTCATTCCCTTTCGGGACGGATGACCAACAGACCGGCCTGCGGCCCGGTGGCCACCACTCCGGACAACCTGGACCGCAAAGGCCAGGAAACCCGAAACAGCGCAACACGGGCTGCACTCCGAATGCACATGGGGATGTGTAAAAGGACCGGCGGCAGACGGCCGCGCCGGTAAAGGACAAAAGAACAGGACGGCATCGGGATGCTGCGAAAAAACGCGCATGCCCGGACCGGCAATGGAAAGAGCAATGCCGGTGCCAGCGGCGAAACGAACGAATGCCAAATCCGACGATATCCTTGCCAAAACCGGCGAACGGAATCGCCAGTCGCAAGGATTCCGGACCGGTGGAGACAATCCGGTTTGCCGGAATGACGGGGGAGCCTCTCGCCGCCTCCGGCCTTGCGTTTATAGCAGCGCCACCGGCTCCGGTGCGATCCTGCCGTCGAGCAGCCGCGCCCGCAACCGCATCGCCGCATCCTCAATCGGACGACGGCGCGCCTCGTGATAAAACCGCGGCCACGGCGCATCGATCCGCCCGCGCAAGGCCTCTTCCAGCCCGGCGCCGGCGGCGGCGAGCGCCGCGATCTCGGCGTCGAAGAGCCGGAAAATGATCTCCTCGATCCCGCTTTCGGCGCGCTCCGGCTCCAGTTCGAGATTGGCCGCCTGTTCCTCCAGCTGGCGAATCCAGTCCCACGCCTTGTCGGCATGCCGCGTGAGCTTCGCAAGCGCCGCCTGGCAACGCCGGAATCCCTCGCCCTCGCCCGCGGCGTCGAGCCATGTCATGCAATCGTCGATACCGCCCGCCGGCGGATGGCCTTCGTGCAGGATCACAGCCGTGTTGACCAGGGAATCAAGCGCGCCGTCGAGCGGCGTCACCTGGATGCGGCCGCTCGCGTAGCGGCTCCATCCGGTGGCGAACACGCCTCGCAACGCGAAGCGCGGCGTCAGCTCCACCCAGGCCTGCGTCGCGATCTGCCGGCGGCCGGTGTCAGGCAGGTTGGCGCCGGGACCATCCGCGCCCTTGTAGGCCGTGGCCGCCCACAAGGTGCAGCCGGCCGCGTGCAATTTTTCCACATGCGGGAGGCGGTGATGGTACGTCGCCGGATCGCGCGGATCACCCGTGTAGCCCCACACGACAAGGTCCGCATGCGGCGCCAGCCGGGCCAGCTCGGCCGCGCTCCAGCCGACAAACTCGTCGTGCCACAGCAGCGGCCGGATCCCCCGCCCCGCCAGCTCGGCCATGACGGGGCCGAGCTGTTTCAGATAAAGCGCCGCCGCTCCGTGTTTTTCGAGAAAAGCGCGGCTTTCCGGATGCGCGCCCAGCGTATAGACCTCGTCGCCGCCGAGATGGAACCGGCGCACGCCAGGCAGGAGCGCGAGCACATCGGTGACCATCCTCCGCACCAGCTCCGGCGCGCGCGGATCGAGCGGATGGAACACATCCGTACGGTGCGGCACCTCGCGCAGCTCTTCGTTGCCCGGCAACCGCAGCACGTTTTCCGCGTGCCCGAGGCTCTGCACCAGCGGGATGATCTCCAGCCCCAGCTCCGCACACCGGCCGGCGAATCGCCGCACCTGCGCCACCGTGTACGCCGTGCGTCCGCGCAGGCGCACATCGCAGGACCAGGGAAACATGTCCTCCCACTCGACCAGCACGGCGTTGAACCGCAGCTTCCGGAACAACTCCGGCAACTCCAGCAGCCGCGGGAAAGAGGGCGGCACACCTTTCAGGTCGAGATGCACACCCCGCACCGGCACGGCGGGCGAGGACGAGGAAAACAGGTCGGTGGTCATTCGGAAAAATCAGGAACCTCGTCCGCTTCCGGAACTGTTCCGGGAATGATCGGCGGACGCCCCTCGGCCAGATGGCGACGGTAGGCGGAGGGCGGCATGCCGATGGCGCGGCGGAACGCCTGGCTGAAGGAAAAAATCGATTCGAAACCGCAGAGACGCGCCACCTCCGATACGCTCATGTCCGTGCGGTGGATGAGCTGCACGCTCCGCGTCAGCCGCGAACGCCGCAGGTAGCTGCCCAGGCTCACGCCGAAACGCTCGCGGAAGAGCTTGCGCAGGTTGCTCTCCGAAATGCCGAGATGGTCCGCCAGATCGCCGATACGCAGCGCCTGGTCCATCCTCCGGTCCACAAAATGCGCCAGCGTGCGCAACATCGTGCACGCCTCCCGTTCGTCGCCGGCCGGTTCCGCGAGCGGCTCCACGTTCGCGCGCTCCGCCATCGCCTCGAGGAGACGGCCCATGCGTAGTCCCATCTCGAATACGGCGCGCCCGGAACGTTGCCCGGCGACCCAGGACCGGCCCGTCTCCGAAATCAGCGCGAGATCCGTCATTTCCAGGTGGCGCGGCACGCCCGCCGCCTCCGTCAGGCCGGAGTCTTCCGCCAGATCGAAAGTAAAAAACAGCCACGCAAACCGCTCGGCCGAAAATCCGAAGTAGTGGTGAAATTCCCCCGGCCGCAGCAGCAGGGCGGTCCCCGGCTGCAAGGCGTAAATCCGGTCCTCCACACAGACCCGCCCCTCGCCCGCGTAGGCCACCACCAGTTCGTACCGGTGATGCACGCTGAACGTCACGCTCATCGGCATCATCTCGTGCGGCCCTTGCCGTACGAAAAACAGGAAGTTGTTGGGCATCACCGCGCTCGACCAGTTCAGGCCGTGGTAGTGATCGGGCATGTCCACGATTCCGCCCACCCAGGAGGGCACGCCCGGGAGCGGGACAAAGGCGGGCGAACCGGACGCGGCAGGCGAGGATGAACGCTTCGACATGCAGACGGAGAATGCCCAAAACCCGGGCCGAATCAATTAAGTTTCTCAGTTTTATTCTTGCTTATCGATTTTCTTAAATTTTTACACAATACATCAAATTATCGATTCCTATTCATTTCTCCGGATGCTTTCCTGTTCCGCCGGCAGCCTGCTGCCCGTCACCGGCAACCCCCTCTGTCCCGACAGCCTTTCCATGGAGCCCGCCATCCCCGCAACCGTCAGCAAAACGAACTCATGAAAACATCGGTCTCATCCGTCCGCCGCATGCGCGCTTCAGCATGCTGTCTCCTCCTCGCCGGGCTTCTGCCCGCCGCCTCCGCCCTGCATGCGCAGACGCGCGACTATTCGGTCACGTTCACCACGCCCCGCACGCTGGCCACAAACACCGCCAGCTGGAACTACACACTCGATCAGGCCTATCCCAGCGGCGATCCCGGCAGCACGCCTGCCGGCATGTTCATCGCCCGCGGGCAAAGCAGCGACTCCGATCATTCCATTACCGTCATCGGAGGCGTCACCGCCTATGAGATTCACACGGTGGGACTCCAGACTGCCGACTTCGGCTTCTATCTCATGAATCTCGATTTCACCTCGCTCGTTCCCGATGAATCGATCACTGTAACCTGGAGCTTCAAAATTCTGGCCAACGACACCGACGACAGAATCAATCCTGACAACTGGAGCGTGAAGTTCGCGACCAGCGCAACCTCTGCCGGCAACGCCAGCTTCCCGGAGGTCGCCAGCATCTTCAGTTTCAACGATGATGGTTCCACCTGGACCACTGTCACCGGCCAGTTCGTCCTGCCGGCCAACACCAGCCTGACCCGCGGCGGCATCCTGATCAACGGCCTGGGCAGCGGCAGCATCTTCAGCACCCCTGACAGTGTCTACCTGGCCGATCTCGTCGTGACCATCACCTCCAACTCCACCATCCCGGAACCGTCCGCGTGGCCCCTGCTCGGCGGACTCGCCGCATCGGGCGCCGCCGGCTTGCTCCTCCGGAAACGCCGCCGCTGACCGTTGACCGGCCGTTTGTCCTGTCTGACGACAGCCGGCCGTCACGCGATACCGTCCGCTCCGGCCGCGGCGGCGATTTTCTCGCGCAGGTGGGTGGTGCGGGTACGGGCCTCGTTGTTGCGCACGGCCATCGCCCAGGCCGCGGGCTCGCCGACGACGTACACCTTTTTCTTGCCGCGCGTGATCGCCGTGTAGAGCAGGTTGCGCTGGAGCATCATGAAGTGCGCCTTCAGGAGTGGCACGATCACGACCGGATATTCGCTGCCCTGCGACTTGTGGATCGAGATCGCATAGGCCAGCGCCAGATCGCCCGCGTCGCCCCGCGTGAAGGCGTGCGCCTCGCCGTCGAAGGTGGCGTCGAACGTGCCCTCTCCGGCATCGGTCGCCGTCACCACGCCGATGTCGCCGTTGAACAGGTTCTTGTCGTAGTTGTTGCGGAGCTGGATGACCTTGTCCCCCGCGCGCAGTTCGCCGGCCGGCGTGCGCACGCCGCCGGTGTCACGGGCGCCGCGGGCGCGGGCGTCGGGGTTGAGCGCGGCCTGGAGCTGCGCGTTGAAATTGCCCACGCCTGCCACGCCCTTGTGCATGGGCGCGAGCACCTGCACGTCGTTGACCGGATGCGGCCATTTCAGGACGCGCGGCACAAACTCCGTGCACAGTTGCGTGACCTTGCGCAGGCAATCCTCGGCCGAGTCGGCGGCGATGAACACGAGGTCGCCCCAGGCCTGCACCGCCGACACGTCCGAAACCGTCGGCGGCAGCGTCGGGTCGCCGGAGTTGATGGCGTGCGCGGTCGTCACGATCTGGCTCTGGCCCTTCTGGCGGTAGATGACGTCGAGCCGCGTCACCGGCACATGCTGCGTGGCGATGATGTCCTTCAGGACGTTGCCCGCGCCGACGCTCGGCAACTGGTCGGTGTCGCCGACGAGCAGCAGGTGCGCGCGCGAGGGCACCGCCTGGAAGAGCGCCGCCGCCAGGCGCGTGTCGAGCATCGAGGCTTCGTCCACGACGAGGAAATCGGTGGCGAGCGGCTGGTGTTCGTTGGCGACAAAGCCGCCTTTGGCCGGGTCGTATTTGAGCAGGCGGTGGATCGTCGAGGCGAAGCCGCCCGTCGTCTCCGCCAGCCGCTGCGCGGCGCGGCCGGTGGGCGCGGCGAGGTGGAGGCGCACTTTTTTCGCCTTCAGGATATCGACGAGCGCGCGCAGGATCGTGGTCTTGCCCGTTCCCGGACCTCCGGTGAGTATCGACACCTTCGATACGAGTGCATTTTTCAGCGCGACGCGCTGCTGCGCGGCGAATTCGAAACCGGCTTTTTGTTCGGCCCATTGCACGGCGGCGTCGGTCCTGATCGGCGGCAGGCCGCTGCCGACCTTCGCGATGCGCACGACCGCGCCGGCGATTTTCTGCTCCGCGCGGTCGAGCACGGGCAACTGCACGAGCGCCGAGCCGGGCAGCGGATCGGCCACGCCGGGCGGCCAGTGGCGCACGAGCTGGCGCTGCTCGACGAGCGCGTCGAGCCGCGCCTCCAGCCGCCCGGCGGCGGTTTCGAGGAGCGGCGCGGCGTAGTCGACCAGATCGGCCTCGCGGAGCGCGGTGTGGCCCTCCTCCTGGAGCGTGTCCATCGCGTAGAGCAGGCCGGCGTCGAGCCGCGGCGGCGCGTCGTTGGCGAAGCCGAGGTTGATGGCGATGCGGTCGGCCGTCTTGAAGCCGATGCCGTCCACCTCGCGGGCGACCTTGTACGGCTCCTGCATGAGGATCGTCCGCGCCTCGGCGCCGTAGCGGTTGACCAGTTTCACGCACTGGCCGGTGGTGACGCCGTAGGTCTGGAGAAAGATGTAGAGTTCGCGAAACGCCCGCTGGTCGTCCCACGCCTTTTTGATGGCCCCCGCGCGTTTTTTGCCGATGCCGGGCACGTCGCGCAGCCGGCCGGAGTCCTCGCTGAGCACGCGGAAGGTGTCGGTGCCGAAAGCGTCCACGATCTTGTTGGCGTAGGTCTTGCCGATGCCGTGGACGAGGCCGCTGCCGAGGTATTTGCGGATGCCATACACGCTCGACGGCAGCTCGCTGGTGAACGACTCGATGCGGAACTGGTCGCCGTGCTGGGCGTGGCGTGTCCAGGAGCCCCGCAGATGGAGCGTCTCGCCGCACTGCACGCCGGGGAGCGCGCCGGTGATCGTGACTTTCGCATCCGCGCCGCTGCGCCCGTCCGCGCGAAACTCGGCGATCGTGTAGTGGTTTTCCTCGTTGAGAAAAATGATCCGTTCGAGCACGCCCGCGAGCGTGTCCGGAGCCGGACGGGAGGCGGAGGAATCGGGACGGGAAGCGGTCACGGGAAGATGAGATCAGGGATTCGAACAGTCACGCAGAGGCATAACTGTGCCTTTTTCCAGCCATCTACAAACCGGCGGTGGCTGTTTCCTCCGATGCCGCCACCCCGAGCGCTCCGCGGCCGACAGCCTCCAGTCCGTCGAAAACGCCGTCCGGCCCTGCCGCGCGCAACTCCTCCGCCGAATGCGTGCCGGTGGTCACCACAAAGCTCGCGAAACCGGCCGCGCGCGCGGCCTCCACGTCCCAGGGAGAATCGCCGACCAGGCACACCACCGACGGTTCGGTGTCGGCCGCCGGCACGCCGAGCTTGCGCAACTGCTCCAGCGTATACGCCGCAAGCTCCGGCTGCGGTTTCAGCCAGGGTGTGTCCGTCGCGCCGATGATGAACCGCAGGAACGGCGACAGCCCGAGATGCTCGCAAATGGCCCGTGCCGACGGGCCATGCTTGTTGGTAAACACGGCGCAAGTGACGCCGCGCGCCGTCAGCGCCTCCAGCAACTCCCGTCCGCCCGGCAACACATTCGCGCCTTCCAGCATCGTGCGGTCCCAGAACGGGCGGTAGATGGCCAGCCCCTCCGCCAGCCGGTCCTCCGGCACGAAGTTGCGCATGGCGTTTTCGAGCCCGCCGCCGATGGCGCGCCGGACCTGCGCCAGCGTCGGTGCCGGCAGGCCGAGCAGGGGGAGGGTATGCGAGTAGGCGCGGTGGATCGCCGGCAGGTGGTCGATCAGCGTGCCATCGAGATCAAAGAGAACAGTACGGAAGCGCATGCGCAGCATCTTACGCAGGCGCAGCCGCCACCGACCAGGCATTTTTTGCTTTGCTCTGCCCCGTGGACCGACAACCTTCGCCGCCAACATCATGGCCGAGTCCGCTACTATTACTGCGAAAGATTCCGCCTCCACCGTCGCTGCGCATCCGGCCTGCGCCCGCGCCGAAGCCCGGCTCGATGGTGACTTGTTGCGTGTGCAACTCGGCGGCCGCTGGCGTGTAACCGCCCCCCGGCCCGACCTCGAAACCGTTTTTGCCTGCGCCTGCTCCGCCAGCCCTCCGCCGCAACGCGTGAAGGTGGAACTCGCCGACGACCTCGAGCGCCTCGACAGCGCCCTCCTCCTTTTTGCCCACGAAATCCGGTGCTGGTGCGAACGCCGCAAGATCGAGTGCGACATCTCCGCCCTCCCCGCCGCGGCCATCGACCTGGCCGGCCAACTGGCCACCGCGACCCAGGCCAGGCCCGCCCGCGACCGCCGCGACCACTTCCTCACCTCGATCGGCCTCGCCACCATCGACACCTTCCAGAAGACCTCCGGCATCTCCACCTTCCTCGGCGAGTGCATCCTCAGTTTCGCACGCCTCGCCCGCCGGCCAAAAAAATTCCGCTGGGGCGACTGTTTTGACGAAATGCAGCAGTGCGGCGCGATGGCCCTGCCCATCGTCGGGCTCATCAGTTTTCTCGTCGGCGTCATCATGGCATACCAGTCCGCCGTGCTCATGCGGCAGTTCGGAGCCGACATCTATGTGGCCGATGCCGTGGCTCTCATCATGGCCCGCGAAATGGGCGCGATGATGACCGGCGTCATCCTCGCCGGCCGCACCGGCGCCGCCTTCGCCGCCACCATCGGCAACATGAAGGCGGGCGAGGAAATCGACGCCCTCAGCACCTTCGGCATCCGCCCCGTCGATTTTCTCGTGCTTCCGCGCCTCGTCGCCCTCGCGGCCATGATGCCGCTCCTCGCCCTCTATGCCAACGCCCTCGGCATCGTCGGCGGCATGGGCGTGGCCCTGGCGGTCCTCGACATCCCGCCCGTCGCGTACTGGAACGAGACCGTCACCGCTCTCGATCTCTCCGACATCAGCACCGGCCTGATCAAGGCCTCCTGCTTCGGCATCCTCATCGGGCTTTCCGGCTGCCACCGCGGCATGAACGCCGACCGCAGCGCCGCCGGCGTGGGCCGCGCCGCCACCTCCGCCGTCGTCATCGGCATGCTGCTCATCATCGTCGCCGACGCCATCTTCGCCGTCCTCTTCAACGCCCTCGGCTGGTAACCCGCAACGGACAACGTCACACCCGCCATGAGCACCACGCCAGCCAGCAACCCGACACCGGTACCGGACGCCAGCGACAGCCGGTCATCGCCGGACGCCCGCTTGCAGCGCCCGGGGGCCGTCGCCGGAGCGCCGCCCGCCATCGAGGCCCGCGGCCTGGACTGCGGCTACGGCGACCGGCCCATCCTCAAAAACATCAACTTCACCGTGGCTTCCGGCGAGATCGTCTTCATCGGCGGCAGTTCCGGCTGCGGCAAGAGCACGCTCCTGCGCCACCTCGTGGGCCTCAACCCGCCCCAGGCCGGCGACGTGTTTTTCTTCGGCGAATCGTTCGCCCGCGCCGACGAGCACCACCAGCGTGAACTGCTCCGCACCTTCGGCGTCCTCTACCAGAGCGGCGCGCTCTGGAGCTCCCTCACCCTCCGGCAAAACGTCAGCCTCCCGCTGGAGGAATACACCGATCTCGACGCCCGCGAACGCCACGCGCTCTCCACCTGGAAACTCTCGCAGGTCGGCCTCACCGGCTACGAGGACTACTACCCCGCCGAGATCAGCGGCGGCATGAAAAAACGCGCCGGCCTCGCCCGCGCCCTCGCACTCGATCCTGCCATCGTGTTTTTCGACGAACCCTCCGCCGGCCTCGATCCCATCACCTCGCGCAACCTCGACGACCTCATCGTCAACATCCGCGACACGCTCGGCACCACCTGCGTGATCATCTCGCACGAGCTCGCCTCCATCATGAGCATCGGCGAGCGCATCATCATGCTCGCGAAGGAGACGCAAGGCATCGTCGCCGACGGCGACCCGCGCCTCCTCGCCCGCGAAAGCCCCGACCCGCACGTCCGCGAGTTCCTCACCCGCGGCGAAGCACAAACAGATTAACCACAGAGACACAAAGACACGAAGAACCAGACCGGAGAAAGCCGCCCTCATGACATGAAATCGTATCCGAAATTTACTTACATCTCCCCCGGATTGGACTTTGTGCCTTTGTGCCTCTGTGGTCAATCTGCTGTCCCGAATCCGATATTCTCATGAAAACCAAGGTCAGTCCCGCCATCATCGGCTTCTTTGTCCTCGGCGCGATCGCGCTTGGCATCATTGCGCTCCTCTCGTTCGGCGGCTTCAGCTTCTTTCGCAAGCCGGAGCGGTTCATCGTCTATTTCGACGAGTCGATCCAGGGTCTCGATGTCGGCTCCCCGGTCAAGATCCGCGGCATGCGCGTCGGCCGCGTGGCGGACGTCCAGATCCGGCACTCCCCCGGCGGCTACCAGTCGTACGTGGCCGTCACGTGCGAAATGAACCGCGACAAGGTCGCCTCCGCTCGCGGCACCGAGCTCGACATCAGCGCCCGGGAAAAGTTCGAGCAGCTCGTCAACGATGGCCTCCGCGCCCAGCTCGGCATTCTCGGCCTCGCCACCGGCATGCTTTACGTGGAGCTCGATTTCTTCGACCCCGCCGCCTACCCGCCCGCTCTCCACGAGGGCCTCAAGTCGCCTTATCTCGAAGTGCCCGCCATCCCCTCCACCATCGCGGAATTCCAGGCCAACCTCAGCGACATCCTGCGCGAAGTGCGCAACATCAAGTTCGGAGAAATCGGCAAGGAGGTCCATCTGCTCATCGCCGACGTGCGCACCCGGTTCAACGAGGCCAACACCTCCGCCCTCGTCCAGGAATGGACGCGGACCGCCACCTCCATCCGCACCTTCGCCGAGTCCCCCGAACTGCGCCAGACCGTCGCTTCCCTCAACGCCGCCTCCGCCAAGCTCGATACCCTGCTCGGCGAAATCAGCAACGAGACCGGGCCGCTCGGCAAGGATGTCTCCGCCACGCTCGCCGACGTCCGCTCCGCCATCAAGGAGTTCACCGCCGTCTCCGGCACGTTGCGCCAGTTCATGGGCAACCAGCAGCATGTCGGCACCGAGGCGGGCAAGGCGCTGGCCCGGCTCAGCGAGGCCGCCGAAGCCATCGGCCGCCTCGCCGATTTCCTCGAGCGCAACCCCACCGCCCTCATCAGCGGCCGCCCGCCGGACTTAAAACTCAAAAATTAAGGGAATATCTAAAAAACCTGAAAATTAACCACTCATGAACCCTCATTCCAAATCATGAATAAACCGCTAAAGGACGCTAACGGACGCTAAACACAAACCGTTCCGGATTGTTTGGTTTTAGCGTCCGTTAGCGTCCTTTAGCGGTCCCTCTTCTGTTCCGGCCATTAACAAAACCGGTTCGGATGAGTATCCATGAGTGTCATTAGTGGTTAAAAAAGGAATTTTCCGCCCGTTCTTCATGAAAATCACATTCCGCGTCCTCCCGCTCCTCGCCAGCCTCGCGTTCGCCGTTGCCGGCTGCTCCATCGTTCCCAAGGCCCCGCCCGATCCCACCCGGTACTACGTGCTCGCCGTCCCGGAGCAGCTCCCGGCGTCGCTCTCCGGCAAACCCGGCGCGCTCACGGTCGGGCTCAAGCATGTGCAGATCGCCCCCTACCTCGACAACCGCGAGATCGTGCTCCGGATCGGCCCCAACGAGACGGTTTACCAGCCCTATGCCCGCTGGGCGGAACCGCTCGGCACCTCCATCCAGCATCAGGTCGCGCTCCGCTTCCTTCGCTCCGGCAAGATCAGCCGGCTTCTTCCCGAGCCGTTTCCGTTCGACACCCCCCGCGCCGTGGACGTGTCGATCCATGTGACGCGTTGCGAAGGCCTGCGCAAGCCGGACGGCAAGATGGTCGCCAGCTTCGCCGCCGTCATCGAGACGAGTGATCCGGCCACCGGCGCCCTCCTCTCGCGCCAGGGTTTCACCGCCCCGGAAACGCCGTGGGACGGCCGCGACCAGGCCGCGCTGGTCCAGGCCCTGAGCGAATCCGTCGCCAAGGTCGCCGACGCTCTCCTCGCCACCCTGCCCGGCAAGCCGTAAAGGCGGACCACCTCCGGACCCATTTTCGCCAATTCCCGGCAAAAGCCGCCCGGTGACAAAAAGTTCTGGCAAACAGAAGCGCGTGGAATAGACAGAAGCTGAAATGCTTATGGACATCGGGCAATTCAGCCTTGCCTGCCGCGATCTCTACACCCCCGACCTGACTCCCGGCCGTTTTATCGAACGCGGATTCCGTTTTCTGCGCCGGCTGGTTTCCTGCGAATTCATCGCCTGCGGCGTGCTCGACTGCCGCACCCGTCGTCTCGATATCGGCTTCGACCGGCATCACCCCGATTTCGGCCACACCATCCCCGCCTTCGGCCGGCTCATGGACCGGTATCCGCTCTACAACTTCGACCCCTCCACCAACGGCGGCCGCCCCTTTCGTCGCAGCCAGTTTTTCAGCAGCCGCCAGTTTCGCGACCTCGACATATATTCCGAGGTTTACCGCCCCCTCGGTATCGACAACCACTGCGCGCTGCACGTCCCGTCGCGACCCGGGGAGATTCTTTTTTTCGGACTCGAACGCGCCGGCGGCTCCGATTTTTCCGACGACGAACTGACGCTGCTCACCCACGCCCAGCCGCTCCTCGCCAACGCCCGCGCCCTCGCCTGCGGACACGCCGCCCTGCAACCCGACGAGATCGTCGATCCGCGCCTGCTGGTGCGCGCCGGCCTCACGCCCCGCGAGGCCGAGACCCTGTTCTGGATCGCCCAGGGCAAGAGCAACGCCGAGATCGGCGGCATTCTCGGTCTCAGCCTCTACACCGTGAAGGAGTACGCGGCTGCCGTTTTCGACAAGAGCGGCGTCGGCAACCGCCACGCCGCCATCGCCTGGGCGCGGCGCACCTGCCTGGAACTGCGGCAGAAAGACGCCACGCCGGCCGGGTTTGTGGACATCCCCGCGCGGGCAACGGCCTGACCTCCCTCCGCCGGCGCTCCCCCCCCTCCCCCTCCGAAGTGGGGTAACACCTTCGCCGCCTTTCCCGCTATCCTCGGCGGGTATGACTACCACATCCCGATTCCGGAATATCCTTTCCCGCATTCGCTCCGCTACCGTCGCGCTCCCGCTCGCGCTGGCGGTTCCCGCTCTCCACGCCGGGATTGTCGCTGTGGATACCCAGGTGCCGTCCAGCATGAGTGCCGGAGGCACCGGAACCGATCCGGCCCTTTACCTCGTCGGCCAGGACAGCTCCGTGACAGTGAATCATGCCGGATACGTCTGGCTCGGCGCCTCCACTGCCTGGAACCGGCTCATTGTCCGGAACGGTTCTTCCCTGGGATCGGGAGGCTACGTTTACATCGGCCAGGCCGAGGGGGCCGACGACAACAACGCCCATATCACCGGCAGCGGCTCCATCTGGACAGTCGCTTACGATCTCTACGTCGGGGGGGCGGGAGCCCGGAACAATCTCACCGTCGACCAGGGGGCGCATGTCAACATTGTCGAATACGATCTCATTGTCGGCTCCCAGGCCACAGGCAATGACAACAACGTGCTCGTATCGGGTCCTTCAGCCCGCCTCGATGCCCGGCTGCGGTTCATGATCGGGCTCCGGGGAAGCCACAATGTGCTGCGCGTGGAAAACGGCGGCCAGGTTTCCACCTCCTCCACGGACTTTTCCTACATTGGCCGTTACCAGGGCGCCAACCACAACCGTGTGGTTGTGACCGGACGTGATTCCCGCTGGGACCTTGCCGGCAACCTGCTCATCGGTGATGGCGGCAGCCACAATTCGCTTACGATCGAAGACGGAGGACTGGTCTCCATCCAGAGGGATCTTTACTTTGTCTACTTTTCCTCGTCCGCACCCGGAACGGACAACTTTGTGAACCTCGACGGAGGCTTTCTCGCCTTCAGCGGCGACAGGACCACCGACATCGAACGCCTCATCAACGGAGGCCACATTCGTATCCGTGACTCCGTTACCGGCGAGTGGGTGACCGGCACCATCGATGACTTCTCCTTCGGCCACTTTGCGGACGAGGCCGGGGCAGCGGCGTTCAGCGGCTACGAGGGCCTCGCCGGCTACACGCTGCTCACCAGCCTGGCGGCCGTGCCGGAGCCCGCGACGTGGGCGGCCCTGCTCGGATGCGGCGCGCTCGCCTGGGCCGCCTTGCGCCGGCGGCGGGCGCATTACCAGCGCCTCAAGGCCTTTTGATTTTTACACAAAGGCCGCAAGGACCGCGAAGATCAGGATCGGCAATCCTTCGCGTTCCTTGCGGCCTTTGTGTAAAACCGGAAGCAGCAGACGCGCCGCGATCACGCCGCCGCCTTGCGCCCGCGCCACCACTGCTTGAACTGCTCCATATAGAGATAGATCACCGGCGTGATGAAGAGCGTGAGCACCTGCGAGACCACGAGGCCGCCGACCACCGCGAGGCCGAGCGGCCGGCGTGATTCGGCGCCCGCGCCCATGCCCATCGCGATCGGAACCGCCGCCGCCAGCGCGGCAAACGTCGTCATCATGATCGGCCGGAAACGCACCACGCACGCCTGGTAAATCGCTTTCTCGGGCGAGAAATCCGCCCCCTGCTCGCGCTCCGCCGCCATCGCGAAATCGATCATCATGATCGCGTTCTTTTTCACGATGCCGATCAGCAGCACCAGGCCCACGTAGCCCATGATATTCAGCTCCTCGCCAAATATCCACAGCGTGAGCAGCGCGCCGAGACCCGCCGCCGGCAGGCCGGAAAGAATCGTCAGCGGGTGGATGAAGTCCTCGTACAGGATGCCCAGCACCACATAGATCACGAAGATCGCCAGCACCAGCAGCCAGCCGATGCCCGCCAGCGAATCCTGGAAAGCCTGCGCCGTGCCGAGCAGCGAGTAGCTGACGGACGGGGGCAGCACGTCGGTGGCCACTTCCTCGACCGAGCGCGTCGCGTCGCCGAGCGCGTAGCCGGGTTGCAGGTTGAACGAAAAGGTCACGGACGGCGATTGCCCGAGGTGGCCGACGCTGAGCGGGCCCACCGTGCGCTCGATGCGCACCATGGCATCGAGCGGCACGAGCCGTCCGCTCGTCGTGCGCAGATGGACGGCGAGCAGCGATTCGGGATCGCGCGCCAGGGCGGGTTCGGCCTCCATGATGACGTAGTATTGCGCCCGGTCCGTGTAGATCGTGCTCACCTGGCGCGCGCCGAACGCACTGTAGAGAGCGGTCTCGATCTGCGCGGGCGTGATGCCGATCCTGGCCGCGTGGTCGCGCTGGATGGCCACGCGCAGTTGCGGGCTGGTGATTTCGAGATCGCTGTTGAAGTCGGCCAGCGCGGGCAGGCGGCGGAGACGTTCGTCCATCACCTGGGCGACAGCGTAGAGTTCGTTGAGGTCGGAGCCGGAGATGGCCACCTGGTATTGGGCTTTCGAGGACATGCCGCCGATGCGGATCGCCGGGGGCACCTGCGGATAGGCGCGGATGCCGACGACCTGCGAGAGCTGCCTGCGCAGGTCGTGGACGACCTCGAAGGCCGAGGCGCGCTCGGAGCGGTCCTTGAGGCGCACGGTCATGCTGCCGCTGTTGGTGCCGGTGTTGCGCCCGCCGCCGATGGTGGACTGCACGGCATCGACCGCGGGGTGCGCGGCGACGACCCGCGAAGCCTCGTCCATGTAGGTGCGCATCGCGTCGATGGACGTGCTTTGCGCCGCCTCCACGCTCACGCTGATCAGCCCCTGGTCATCGGTCGGGATAAAACCCTGCGGGAGCCGGAAAAACACCAGCGCCGTGAGCACCACCGAAACGAGCGCGGTGCTCACCGTCGCCAGGCGATGACGCATGCACACGTTCAGGGTGCGTTCATAGAGATGCAGCGCGCCGTCGAAGAGGCGTTCGCAGGCGTTGTAGAATTTTCCGTGCGCCTCCGCCTCCGGCGGAGGGAGGTTTGGCGTCTGGAGTTCAGGGTCTGGAGTTGCCGGTTGCGACGCAACTGGTCCGACATGCGGTGTTGCCTGAACACCAGACTCCAGACCCTGAACCCCAAACTGAACCGGCGCAGCCGGTTTCGGTTTCAGAAACCGGCTGCACAACATCGGCGTGAGCGTGAGGGACACGAGCCCGGAGACGAGGATCGAGGCGGTGATCGTGATCGCGAACTCGTGCAACAGCAGGCCGAGCACGCCGCTCATGAACATCAGCGGGATAAACACGGCCACGAGCGACAGCGTCATCGAGATGATCGTGAACCCGATCTCCCCCGCGCCCTTGAGCGCGGCGTCGCGCACGGACATGCCCTTTTCCACATAGCGGACGATGTTTTCCAGCATCACGATGGCGTCGTCCACCACGAAGCCGACCGAGAGCGTCAGCGCGAGCAGCGAAAAATTGTCCAGCGTGAACCCGTAAAAGTGCATCACCACAAAGGTGCCGAGCAGCGCCAGCGGGATGGCCACGCTCGGGATCACCGTGGCCACGGCCGAACGCAGGAAGAGGAAGATCACCAGGATCACGAGCGCGATGGAGAGCAGCAGCGTGAACTCCACGTCGTGCACGGATTCGCGCACGGCGGTCGAGCCGTCGCGCATGATGTCGAGCCTGACGGAGGCGGGCAACTCGGCCTGGAAGGCGGGCAGCGCGGCCCGGATGCGGTCCACGACCTCGACCGTGTTGGTGCCGGCCTGTTTCATCACGGCGAGCATGATGTTGCGGCGCGAGTCGATCTCGCCGGTCTCCTTGTCCTGTTCGAAGTAGGTGCTGGCCTGGCGGGTGTTTTCCACGCTGTCGATGACCGTGGCCAGTTCGCCGAGGCGGACGGGCGTGCCGTTGCGCCAGGCCACCACGATGTCGGCAAACTCCTTCGCATTCTGCAACTGGCCGGTGGCCTTGAGCGTGAAGGTCTGGCGCGTGCCGTCGATCTGGCCGGTGGGCTGGTTGACGTTTTGCGCGGCGAGGGCGGCCTGCACCTCCTCGATGCCGATGCCGCGCGCGGCGAGCAGGCGCGGATCGAAGCGGGCGCGCACGGCGTATTTCTGGGAACCATACACACTCACGTCGGCGACGCCGCTGATCATCGAAATACGGGGCGCGAGCGTGGTTTCCGCGTAGTCGTTGACCTGTGACAGGGGCAGCGTGGGCGAGCTGAGTGTGATGTAGAGGATGGGCGTGTCGGCGGGGTTGGATTTGCGGAAGGAGGGCGTGCTCGTCATCTCCGTGGGCAGATTGCGCTGGGCGGCGGAGAGGGCCGTCTGCACATCCTGGGCGGCGGCGTCGATGTCGCGGTCGAGCGCGAACTGGAGCGTGATGCGCGTGCTGCCCAGCGTGCTGACCGAGGTCATCGAGTCGATGCCCGCGATGGTGGCGAGCTGGCCCTCGATGGGCGTGGCCACGGCGGAGGCCATCGTCTCCGGAGAGGCGCCGGGGAGATTGGCCCGGATCGTGATCGTGGGCATCTCGACATTGGGCATGTCGCTGACGGGCAGGGCGCGGTACGCCACGAAGCCGAACACGAGCAACGCCACCGTGAGCAGCGTCGTCATCACCGGACGCCGGATGCAGAGCTCGGGGAGATTCATCGGTTGTCGCCGGCCGCGCCGGGAACGGGTGTGACGATCGTCGTGGTGCTGCCGGCGTCCTCGCGGGCGGATGCGGACGCGGGCGGCGATGAACCGCCCGGCGCAGGGTCCGGCGCGTCGCCGTCCGGGTCCCCGGGGGCGGGAGCATCGTTGCGGATCACCACGCGGGAACGCGGCGTGAGGCGGATCTGGCCGTCGGTCACCACCGTCTCGCCCGGTGCGATGCCTCGGGTCACGACAACGAGATCGGTGTCGCGCCGGCCGGTGAGGACCGTGCGGATGTCGATGCCGTTGTCCTCTTTCACGACAAAAGCGAGGGAGCCGTTCTGCCCGTCCGTGACGGCGGCGGCCGGGACGACGGTGGCGTCGCGGATCTCGCCGAGGATGACCGTCACGCGGACGAAGACGCCGGGCCAGAGCGCGTGGTCCTCGTTGTCGAAGACGGCGCGCAGGCCGATGGTGCCGGTGGTGGCGTCCACGGTGTTGTCGAAATAGTCGAGGTGGCCACGGACCGTGCGGCCGGAGCCGTCCTGGAGACGGCCTTCGACGGGCACGGTGCCGGCGGCGAGCGCGGAGCGGACGGAGTCGAGGATGTTCTCGGTCACGGAAAACTCCACCGCGAGCGGCGCGAGCTGGTTGATGGTGAGCAGCGGGCGGGTGGCGTCGTTGGCCTTGACGAGCGAGCCCTCGCGCAGGGCGAGGCGGCTGGTGCGCCCGGTGAACGGCGCGCGGATTTCGGTGTAGCCGAGATCGAGGCGGGCGGTGTCCAGCTCGGCCTGCCTGGCGGCGACGGCGGCCTGGGCGGTGGCCTCGGCCGTGGCGTATTGCAGGTACGTTTCCTGCGAGACGAGGCCGCCGGCCACGAGTTTTTCGTAGCGGGCCAGTTCGCTGGTGGCGCGTTCGGCCTCGACCTTGGCCTGGCGAAACCCGGCCTCGGCGAGCTTGAGCCGGGCGACGAACGGGCGCTTGTCGAGGGTGACGAGGAGGGCGTTGGTCTCGACGGTGTCGCCATCACGGAAATGAACGGATTCAATCACGCCATCGACCTGGCTCTGGATGGCGACCGAACGGAGCGACTGGGCGATGCCGACGGCGTCATAGGTCACCGGCATGGTGCGGCGTTCCGCCTTGGCTGCGCGGATGGGGACGGGGGCGGACCCGCCGCCCGACGGGGGCGCGGCGCGTTTGCAGGAAGCGAGGGAGGCGGCGAGCGCGAGCCCGGCCACAAGCCAGACCGGCCGCGACATGAGGGAAAAACGATGAAAAAACAGCATTACGAGGGCAAAGACGCTGAGACCCTACCGCAGGCTACACCCCGCGCAATACAGCAGCGCGGCAATCAGAAAAAAAACAACCGCGTCCCGCCTCCGTTGCAAATTCCTCAAACGGAGCTTGGGCCGGGAGCGGCGCCGTCCCCGGCGCCGGACGTGCGCAGCACGCCTTGCCTGGTTGCCCTGGCGGACCTGTCGGTCCGTCGGGCGGCGGGGACGCCGCCCCTCCACAACGCACCGATCCCGACTGCAAATGGCTTCAGGGAAGTTCTAAAAATTCATTTTTGAACAGAAGGAAACCAAGGAAACGAAGGTAAAACAAAGAAGACCCTGAATAATAAGTTATTTATTTTAAAAAATTTAAACAGGAGTGAACAGTAAGCGTCCTTGGTTGTTCTTCGTTCTCTTCGTTGCCTTCTGTTCAATTTTTAGAAGTTCCCTTCAGTTGCCGTCGAGGTTATCGGCTCCGCCGCCGAGCTTCACCCACGCCCTGGCCGACGCTTCGCCCGGCAGCCAGACGGTGCGGACGGTGGCGGGCACAGGCACCGGCGGTTTCGCCGCCGGCGTGATGGCGTAACTGGCGCGGATGCCGAGCCAGCCGGCGGTTTTACTCACAGTCACGGGTTGCACCGTGCGGCCGGTGGCGGGCAGACGCAGGGCGACGGCCTCGCGGAAAAACGGCAGCACGATCTCCCGGCTGCGGCCCTCCTCGTGACCGGAGTTTTTTTCCCACGCCACGCACCAGAGCGCGCCGTTCTTGCGATGTTCCTCGAACAGGTCCGTGATGGCTTGCGCGCGAAATGGCTCGTCGCGCTCGCCTACGACCCACAGGCCGGGCACGGCGCGGGCGCGCTTGTCGAATTCCGTTTCGTAGTAACCGCCCTTGATCGCCGCGAAGGCGAGCGTGCGGTCGGGTCGCACGCAAGCGAGCCCGTAAGCCAGTTGCCCGCCCGCGGAGTGTCCCCACGCCAGCCAGGGCGCGTCGGCGACCTCGGGATGGCGGCTGTCGGAAGCGAGCGTGCGCAGCGCGCGCAGGAACGCGGCGCCGCTGCCGAGGTGCGCCGCGTGGTAGGGCGGTTTCCGGCTGGTATCGTCGTCGCTCTTGAAGGTGACGGCCACGATGCCGAACGACAGTTCGCGGGCGAGCGCCTGCCAGCGTCCGTCATCGGCCAGCCGCGCGCCGTCGCCATTCCAGCCCGGGGCGACCACGAGCAGGCCGCGCACCGGTTTTATGGTCGATCCCGATCCCTGCGCGTCGTCGATCCAGAGGCGAAAGGAAGCCGTATTGAAATTGTCATCACGCTTCGGTTTGATCGTGGTGGTCCACGAGCCGGCGTGCAGAAACGGCGCGGCGGCTAGGGTAAAAATCAGGGAGAAAAACGGGAAGAGAGGGCGCATGGTTTTTTTGACCACGGATTGCATGGAGGCCCACGAAACACACGAAAAGACACGAAGGCCGAACCCTTGGATTCTTTGTATTTTTTTCGTGTCTTTTCGTGTGTTTCGTGGGCCTCCTTCCGTGGAATTTATCCGTGGTTATCCGTGCAATCCGTGGTCGGGTTTTTGCCGGGACCGGCTCACTCCGCCGGCAGCCCCCAGGCCTCGGCGACGGGGCGCGAGGGGAGCGGGACACGGAGTTCGGCGGAGATTTCTTCGGCGCGGGCGGCGGGCACGTATTCGTGGGTGAGATAATCGCCAGCAAAGGTTTCCGTGACGGGCGCGGGCTGGCCGGTGCGGGCGGCGCGCAGGTTGTCCACCACCCACGTGAAGAACGCCCCGCTCAGGCGATCGATGGCCGGGCTGTTGTCGTGGCCGAGTTTGGGCTCGGCGTGAAAGATCATCGGATAGCCGAGCTTGCGCGCCGCCGTGAAAAACTGCCGCGCGGCAGGATAGCCCGCCTCGAGTTCGCCGGTCGTCACCAGCCAGCGCACGCCGGCGGCCTCGGGCACGGGCTGATCGTAGGAACTGTTGATATGCACGTGCACGGCGGCGAAGAGATCGGGCTCGCGCAGGGCGATGCGGTGCGCCCACTGGCCGCCGCGCGAGATGCCGTAGAGCAGCCAGCCGTTTTTCGGCAGCCGGTAATCGGTGATCAATCCGTCCACCCCGCTGCGCCACTTGCGGGCGATCCGGGTGAACTCGCGGTCGAACTGCCGGATCTCCTTGTTCTTCATTTCGTCGAAACTGCGCGACCGGTCGAAGGCGCCCTTGGCCGAAAAGGTCGTCCAGCTCACCACCGCCATGTTGCGCTCGAAGGCGAAGCGCGACACGCGGCTCGTCGTGCCGTCTTTCGCCTTGTCGAGCAGCACCTCGCGGATCGTTTCCGGATCGGATTGCCAGGTGCAGAACGCGAACACGCCGCCCACGTCCTCGCCGGTGCGGGCGCCGGGCGGCAGCTTGACGAAAAACGTCAGGTCCCGGTCATCGGTGCCGACGAGCTTGACGGTGCGCTCGTAGATGCCGCCTTCGGTGCGTTCGTCGGTGGCGGCGCGGGCCTCGCCGCCACCGGCACAGACGAGCGCAACAGGCAGCGCGAACAGGCGGGCGCTACGAAAAAGCTGGCCGTAGCGGGATTCACGTACAGAGGTCGCTGTCCGACCGCGCCTTCTGCCATGGACTATTATTTCGAGGGACATCTGCGCTGGGCATTGGGTTGGGAGACTCCCAATCACGCCGGAGCTTTTTTGGCAACACTCTTGCCATTGATGTGGCTGATTTCCGGCTGGCTGGCGCAGGCCCTCGAGTCGCGGGGGTCATCGCGCGGGAAGGGATTATGGATCACCGCCGGATGGGCGGCGCTCCTCGCGGTGGGGGCCGGCGAGGCGGCGCTCTGGTGGGCGCTGGCCAAGACGTATTCGCGCGGCGGCTGGATGGCCGTGGCCGGCGCGGCGCTGGTGTGGCTGTTGTCGGTCGCCTGGCGCTGGCGGCGTGGCGCGAAGGCGTGGCATGGGCATCCTGCCCGATTGGCAGAAAAAGTGGCACGGGCTTCCAGCCCGTGTCCGGAAAGTGGAGCGGGCGTCCCGCCCGCCGGCGTGACACGGGCATCCCTGCCCGTAAGCGTTGCCTCTCCGCGTGGCGCGAGCGTCCCGCCCGCTGGGGAAAGAAGCCAGAGGCCAGAAGCCAGAGACCAGACAATCGGCAGTCGGAGCCTGTCTTCTGTCCTCTGGTCTCTGGCCTCTGGCCTCTGTTCAGCGGGCGCCTCGCCCGCCGCTCCGCTGGCCTTCGCCCTCCGTATTGCCGTTGCCATGACGTGCCTGTTCGCGTCGTCCTTCGCCGGCCGCCTCGCGCCGGCCTACACGCGCGAGGACCGCTCCGCGCTCAATCGCGTGGACCTCTGGAAAGGCGGCCTGGAGCTTGTCGCCGCCAGCCCGCTGCGCGGCTGGGGCCGGGGACAATCGGGCGCGTCGTTCATGCACTGGACGCAGCCGATCGGCCGCGACGAAGGTTACCTGAGCATGGTCAACAGTTACCTGACCGTGGCGGTGGAGGCCGGGCTGCCGCTGTTCACGCTGCTGCTCGCCGCCGCGCTCCTCCCGCTGCTGCTCGGCCTGCGTGCGGCCGACCGGGCCTCCCGCGACCACCGGGCTGGCCTGGCCCGGCTCTGGCGCGGTCTCACCGCCGCCTGGGCGGCCTGGCTGGCGGCAATGATTTTCAGCAACCTGTGGATCATCCGCGGACTCTGGATCGTGCCGGGCCTCTGCGCGCTGGCGATCCTGGCTGCCGGTGCGGCTGGCCAGAGAGCAGAGGCCAGAGACCAGAGACCGGAGGCCAGAGGACGGAAGACAGACTTCGGCTGCCGTGGTCGCTGGTTATCCGGGCTCTGGTCTCTGGCCTCTGCTCTCTGGCCTCTGTTCTCTGTCTTCCGGCCTCTGGTTGCCGCCGCTCTCGCCTTGCTTCTTTCCCTCACCCTCTGGCTCGGCGGCGCGTTCCTTGCCCGCCGCTCCCCGCTCACGCTCGACCGCGCCCCCGACGGCACCGTCCTCCTTGCCCGCCGCGATGCCTCCCCCCCCTCCCCTGCTGCCGCCGGTCATCCCGCATTTTGCGAGGTCTGGCCCGATGCCGAGGTATTGGGAGAAAACTACGGCCAGGAACTCCGCCGCTGGATGCTCGCCGATGGAGGTCCGGCCCGTCTTGCCGTCCGGACTACGCCTGCCAACTCCGGCCTCCAAACTCTGAACCCTGAACCTCAAACCGGAAGCAGCCTTGCGGCTTTCGGTTCGGCCTGTTCCTCACCGGCTCTTGCCGGCCGCCGCGCCTGGCTGCTCCACCCGCGCGACCTGCCGCCGGAGGGCGTTACCCTCGCACCCGGTTCGCGCGTCTGGCTGGCCGGGGTGGATACTGAAGGCGTCAATCATGCCTGGTTTCAGTGGATCGCCGCGCAACCCGGCGCGGAGTTGCGCATCAACCACGGCTCGGCGACCGACATCCGCTCCCTCTGGCCGGAGGTCGTTCTGGAGTAACCGCGAAGGTACAGACGCAGGGAGAAATCGTCCCCGAAAGCTTCCCTGACACGGAATCCGTTTTGCCCGCTTTCTCCGCGGCCTGCCCTCTGTGCCTCGTGCCTCTGTCGCGCATCCGCTTTTCAGGTTCCTCTCGCCTGCCGTCCTGCCTGTCTCCATGAATTTTTCAGTTAGACAGGCTTGACCCATTTGCAATCTGGATTCATCTCCTTTGCTATACCTTGCGACTCCGGGCCTTCTGACCCCCAGCCGTTTTCCGGATAACCTCAGCCGCCGAAAACCGAAAGGAGATCATCCCCATGCAAAAAAGAACCAAAGACGATTCGATCGCACGAATCTCTATCATCATCATGAAATTATGTTTCATTCCACCAGTCACCCTGCGTGAAGAGATCATGATGCGACACCCGCAGGCCCGGGTGCAACTCTGTGCCACGGCGGCCGAAGTGTACGAACATTTGCGGCAGGAGCCGGTTGACCTGCTCGTCACCGGACTCCTGCTGGAGCAGGATCCGCTCACTTTCTTTTCCGGATGCCGGGAAAACGGGCGGATTCGCCGTATTCTGCTGGTGGGAGGATCGAATTGCCTGAATGCCTGCGCACAGCTACGTGACCGGGTGGACGGCATCTTTGACCAGCATGGAGCCGGTATTCCGCAACTGGCCGATGTCATCGATGAGACCCTGGCCGGCCGGAAGCATCTCGGGCCTTCGCTGGCGGAAGGATTCGACGCCATCCGGCTGGAGCAAAAAAAATCGGGCATCATCCTGACTC
The DNA here is from genome assembly GCA_000242935.3 of Opitutaceae bacterium TAV5. Taxonomy (NCBI): domain Bacteria; kingdom Pseudomonadati; phylum Verrucomicrobiota; class Opitutia; order Opitutales; family Opitutaceae; species Opitutaceae bacterium TAV5. The sequence goes on along the minus strand of CP007053.1, from coordinate 4,328,702 downwards.
CCACCGAAGAGATCGTGCTCCGGTTGGCCGGCTTGGGGACCGAGGACGTACAGGCGGCTGATCTGTTGGGGATAGAGCCGAGTTCCTACGGCAAAGATTGTGAGCGGCTCTACAAAAAATTGGGAGTGGCGACCCGCGTCAGCCTGGCACTGAAAGCGCAGGACATGGGAGTGGTTTTTGTACGCAAGCAATGCCATTACGCTATCGGCCTGGAGCCGCTACTGGCGGGCAGGGCGCGCAGGCAAAGGGGAAAACGATCGGCCAGAATGGCAGCAGGATACCAAAAGAACACGGAATCGGATTTGTAACTATTCTATAAATAATGTCATCCGGAGGTTTTGTCCGGATTTCCGACAATCGTTGTCGGAAATTCGGGCAATATGGAAGCTTTCCTCCTGTGCATCGATGGCTTTCCTGCCCGGAATTCTCTCTCGCAACCGCATGAAACCAACAAAATTCCTCCTCGCTCTCGCTGCCGGTTTGGGACTTGCTCTCACCAGCATGTCGTTCGCCCGGGATATCTATTACGTTAGTGACTACCTCGCCACCACGGTGGCCACCATTGATGTCGCTGGTGAAATCGCCCAGATGGAAGCCGATGCCTTCGGCACTCCGTTGAGCCACGATGGCAACGCCGGTAATCCGACTCGCTATACCGGTAAGCCCTATGATGAAGATTTGGGAGCATACGTGTTTCCGTTCCGAAATTACCGATCAGAAGAGGGGCGGTGGATGTCTGCTGACCCTAGCGGATTTCCAGATGGAATTAACACATATGGATACTGTGAAGATATATTTAATGCCGTTGACCCTGATGGCTTAGCATCTGTAAAGATAGCAGGATTTGAAATTGATTTTGGGAATATCCAACTTCAAGATGGGAAATTATCTGTTACCCTAGAAAAGAAAGTCCCGGGCTCAGAATTTACAAATTCCACTCTCCAAGCGGTAGACGTGGAGTATTCTTTTTCAGGAACAGCAAGCATATCAGGAAAAGTCGCAGGGGTGGGAGTAAGCATTGATCCTACCATAAGCATGTCTTTTTCCGTAAATGTACCAGTCGAATATAAATCATATGTTCTCGCCAAAATTGAAGTGGGGATGGGGAGTGGCGGACCTTATGTTAGTTTTATTGGCGTTCGCGCAGTTGTCACAGAATAATAGTAAAATATCCTCGTAGTCATGAAAAGAATATTATTTTTCCTTACAGTACTTGCAGTAGCAGGCCTACCATCTTATGCTAACTCTGATATATTGAGCCTTTCCAAGATGGCAAACGACGGGAATCTATACTTCACTAAATCAAAATCTTTCGGTGTTGCTCTTAATATCGCTGAAGGAGTGATATTCCCTGTCGAAAAAATTGAAGAAGCACGCACTTATCAGGCAACTTGGGATGGGCTGGGGCTTCTTCCTGGCTTTATTATCAAAAACGATGCCAATGACGAAATCAAGTTGGTGTCACACAAAGAGAAAGGTGATGAAATTATTCTAACATTCTCCGTCAACGAGAAAAGCAGCATTAAAATCTATAGGATTACAAAAGACAGGCAGATGAATTATAATTTTGATCTGCTGGAAAAATAAAGCTGACATCAAAACCGATCTTGCCGACAAGGAGATATCACTAATGAAAATGGTCCACCGAAGGGAAGTGGGTGGAAGCTAAATGATAGCTCATACTTTAATAACTCTGTATCAAGTTCGTATTCAGGCGCAAAGGATGATAGAGCAACTCTCTGCTGCACTGTTATATAAACTTACAAGGTAATCAAAAAATACTCGAAGGAATATTGGGTAGGCAAACCGGTACCGAACCCGGTTGTACAAACCATTATTTTTTTTTTGGGGGGGGGAATTCTTGAGCGCTTGAAGCGATTTATGAAGGCAAGCCGTAAGGGCTCAAACCTAAATGTTTGATATTTTTTAAGGCCTCTCTGCTTTGCGGAGGGGCATTTTTTTCACAATCCCATGACCATACGCATCTTGTCATTTCTGCCATTGGCCGCTTGTTTACCACTTCTTCTGCAAGCAGCCCCCGACTGGCAGACGAACCCCTCCAGTCTTGGCAACGCCGGTCTCGACGGTGGTCTTGCACTCGCGCTCCCCATGGATAACGTCCGGAATCTTGCGCACATTTTTAGAGATAATAGAAGCGGGGGAGTCACCCTCGATGAACGAAAGAACTGAAAATACGAATGAAGGTATCGGCGGAGAAGCGGCGAGCAAAGATATGTCCGGCGGAGTGATCCGTGTGGATGAAGAGCTGATCAGGAGCCATCTGGACAAGGTGGTGGTGAGCACGGTGGAGCAAACGCTCAACGGGCTGCTTGAAGCGGAGGCCGAGCAGTTGTGCAAGGCAGGGCGCTACGAGCATACCGGGCAGCGTGTGGACACGCGTGCGGGCCATTATGAGCGTCAATATCAGACGAAGGCAGGAGAAGTGACGCTGAGGATGCCCAAGCTGAGGAAACTGCCGTTTGAGACGGCAATAATCGAACGCTACCGTCGACGTGAAAGCAGCGTGGAGGAGGCATTGGTGGAGATGTATCTGGCAGGTGTGTCGGTGCGACGAGTCGAAGACATCACCGAGGCGCTGTGGGGTTCGCGGGTGAGTCCGTCGACCCTGAGCGAACTCAACCAGAAGATCGCGGTGCAAATCGACACCTGGCGGGCTCGCCCGATCGAAGGCAAACACGCCTATGTTTATCTGGACGGCATCTGGCTGAAACGCAGCTGGGGCGGGGAAGTCAAAAACGTGAGCATCCTGGTGGCAGTCGGAGTGAACACCGAAGGCTACCGCGAAGTGCTTGCGGTCGAAGAAGGCACGAAAGAAGACAAAGCCTCGTGGCAAAACTTCCTTCGTCGCATCAAGGAGCGAGGGCTCAAGGCAGTGAAGCTGTTCATCTCGGACAAGTGCCTGGGATTGGTGGAAAGCCTGGCCGAGTTTTATCCCGAGGCCAAACACCAACGCTGCGCAGTGCATTTTTACCGCAATGTCTGGTCACTGGTGCCTGCCGGCAAGGTGCGCGATGTGGCCGCCATGCTCAAGGCGATCCATGCGAGCGAGGATCGGGCATCGGCCCGCACCAAGGCCGCGCAGGTAACCGCCAAGCTGCGCGAGATGAAACTGCCCGCGGCCGCACAACTGGTGGAAACCGGGATCGACGAAACGCTCAATTATTACGACTTCCCCAGTCAGCACTGGCGTTCATTGCGAACAAACAATCCGCTCGAAAGGCTCATGCGTGAGATACGCCGCAGAACGCGTGCGGTGGGAGCGTTTCCTGACGGCAACTCCGCGATGATCCTTGTGGCCGCACGCCTGCGGCATGTGGCAGGCTCGCAGTGGGGCCAGAAACGCTACATGGATATGACCCATCTGAACCAGACTTGCGTGATGGAAAACCAAACACGCGCAGCATGAATCTTGATGGAAGGCGGCTGCGCTACGGCCCGCCAAGCCGGGCCTGCGCGCAGCCGCCTTCCATCACTAAAACAACCATAAAAATAACATATAACCTTCCTCCGCTACCTACATGCTCAAAAAAATGTGCGAAACTTGACGGACACTACCTCCCCATGGGACCAGTTCCTGCTGCGCCAGAGTTCGGCCTGTCACTCCAGTTGATCCATGATGCAGCGAAGACCAAAACCACCGAGCACGCGCAGTATGCCCGCCGCAATCTCATGCGAAAGCAGGCCGGGATTGCGTTATTACCACCGAAGGAACCGTTGAAAAAGGGTGAGACGGACCCGAAAACTACCATCTACCGCTCGGGCTGGAACATTCCGCAACTGGTCAGCTACCTCTATCCCGCCAACCGCGACCGGCTGGTCTGGCAGCCGCCGGGCGGCGGGCAGGTCGAGTTTCTCCGCGACGACATGGAGGCCACGCCGCCCCGATTCAGCCCCGAAGGCTGGCATTGCAAGGAAATCGCCGCCGGCCACTACCGGCTGACCGACCGCGAGGGCTGGGTGTGGGAGTACAAAAACGGACTGCCCGCGACGCTGACCGCGCCTTCGGGCCGCCAGCTCGAATTTTTCCACGACAAGGGCCTGCTCGTCCGGGTGCTCCAGTACCTGAGCGCGGCGGAAAAAGGCACCCGCAAGGAGGTGCTGCGCGTCACCTGGAACGACCAGCGCAAACCGGTCCGCCTCGTCAGCGACCTGATGGAGCACCGGCTCACGTACGACAAGGACACCGGCCACCTCATCCGCTGGGATTCCACCTTTTTCACCCTCGCCAGCAACGCCGCCGCCGAGCGCAAGAGCGTCAACGAAACCCGCCCCGAGACCGATCCCGTGATCAACCTCGAAACCGGATCGCCCGCCCTGGCCGAGAACGGCAATGCGATGGGCGCGATGCATTTTCGGTACATCGAGGATGTGCTCGCCGTGATCCGTTATCCCGGTGGCCGCACCGAGCGGTTTCGCTGGGAGATCGAAAAGGGCCGGCTGCTCGACGACGGGCTGGCCACCTACGAACATTCCGGGGCCGAGCGCAGCGGCTACACCCTGAGCCGCACCGACCGCGCAGGCCGCAAGACGACCGTCCGCCACGACTACGCCAAATCCACGCTGACCACCACGTACCCCGACGGCAGCCGCGAGGTGACGGCCTACCAGCGCCGCGCCGCCGGCCGCGGCCTCCTGCGCGAGCGCACAGGTCGCGACGGGCAGGTGACCTACCGGGTGGACTACAACACCCGCCATCTGCCCGTGCGTATCCGCGAACTCGGCAAAGCCGAAATCCGCCAGGTGTACGACGAGCGCGACCGCCTCGTGGAAATCTGGCGCGCGCCGATGGGGGCGTTGCCCGGTTCAGAGTTTGGAGTTTCGGGTTCGGGGTTGTCGGCATCGGGATCGCCAGCGACACCCGCAACCGCCAGCAACCCCAAACCCGAAACCCTGAACGCCAAACCCGACGGCGAAGCCGTCGCCGTCGCCGGCCAGCTTGTCCGGCGTTTCCTCTACACCGGCGCGTCCCGCAAACCCTCGGCCATCCTCAATGCCGCCGGCAACCGCACGCAGATGGAGTACGACGAGCGCAACCAGCTCGTGCGCCTGGTCGCCGAAGGCGGGGCCGAAACCACTTTCCGTTACGATGTCTGGGGCCGGATGGTGTACCGCAAGACGCCCGCCGGGTTTATCGAGCAGGTCAAATACGACGACGAGGGCCGCCCCGTCGAACAGCGCGGGGAAGACGGCCGCATCGCCACCACCCGCTACGACAAGGCCGGCCGCCTGCTCCAGCGCACCGAGGCCGGCGTGGTGTATTCGTACCGCTATGACAACGCGGGCCGCCCGTTCGAGGTGCAGCGCAACCACCAGCCCTGGGGCAAGTGGGCCTACCTCGCCGAGGCCCTGACGCTGCCGGAGCCGAAAAAAGCCCCGTCCACCTGGCAGCCCGCGCCGGCCAGCGTGTTTTTGCAGGGCGTGAGTTTCACCGACGCGCGCGGGCACACGACGAAACGGTTTTACGATGCCGAGGGCCGGCTCGCCGCGGTCATCGACCCGCTCGGCCAGTGGACGATCTACCGCTACAACGCCGTGAACGAAGTCACCGGCTGGATCGACCCGCGCGGCAACGCCCTCTGGCTGGAGCGCGACGCCATGGGCCGCATCGTCCGGCAGGACAACGCGCTCGGCCAGACGCTGCTCTGGACTTACGACAGCGCCGGCCGCCTCGCCACCCGCGCCAACGGCGAGCAGACCGCCCGCTACCGCTACGACGCCGCCGGCCGGCTCACCTCCATCGACTACGGCCGCGGCCAGGTCGTCACCTACGAGCGCGACGGCCTCGGCCGGCTTGTCGCCGCCCGGACCGCCGAGATCACTACGCGCTACACGTACGACGCGCTCGACCGCGTGACGCGCGTGGAGCAGCACCCGCGCAACGGTCCTCCTTCGGGCGTCGCCTACACGTGGACACCGCACGGGCAGAAGGCCGCGATCACCATGCTTTCCGTCAATCCCTCCGATCCGTCCGGCCTGCTGAAACCCGGCAGCACGACGGTCAACCGTTACGACGCCATCGGCCGGCTGACCGGCATCGAACTGGATGGCACGCTCACGGCCCGCTACGTTTACAGCCAGGCGGCTCCCCGCCTGGAACTCAAGGCGCTCGGCAACGGGCTCAGCTACCGCTACGCTTACGACGATTTCGGCCGGATGGCCGCGCTGGAGGTCATGGGCCGGGACGGCTCGCTTCGCCAGCGTCTCCGCTACGTGTGGGACGAGCACGGCATGCTCGCCCGCCGCGTGCTGGAGAGGCCCGCGCCGGCGCCGGTTTCCTTCGTCGGAGTCGCCTTGGCGAAGCCCGCGCCGGCCGCCTTCCTGATGCCGTCGTCAGCCGCCGCAGGGTCCGCCGGCGGCGACAACGACGCAGCCCCGAAATCGCCTCCCGCCGCCGCGCCCGTTGTCGTGGAGCTCAACTACGGTTACGACGCGCTCGGCCGGCTCGTCACGGTCAACTCGCCGCAGGACCCTCGGCAAAATCGCCGCTACCGCTACGATGGCGCCGGCAACCTCGTGGAAAACCGCTCTCCCTCGCAATGGCTGCAAATGGAGTACGACGCCGCCAACCAGCTCGTGCGCAAGGCCGGTTTCCCCGGCGGCGCCGACGCGGCTGACGCCCCCTCCGGCGCCCCGGCCTCGGTGACGCAATTCCGTTACGACCGCGCCGGCCGGATGACGCAGGAAATCGAAGGCGACCAGGCCGTGCGCAGTTTCAGCTACGGGTATCTCGACAAGGTGATGACGGTGCAGCGCCCCGACGGGCGCGCCGCCGCCTATGCCTACGACGCGGCGGGCATGCTGGTCGGCAAGGCCACGCGCCCCGATGCCGGCGCCGCGCCGCAAACGGAGTGGTGGGTGTGGGACGGCCTCGCGCTGGTGCAGCGCGGCGACGAGGTGTTTGTCAACGAGCCGCACCCGGCCGGCGGCATGACGCTGATGAGCCGCACGCCGGGGGACGACCCCGCGCCTGCGGCCGGCATCGGCCGGGCATCTGTCGCCGACGCCTCCGCCATCGCCGACCCGACGCCCCGACCGGCGGCCGGCGCGGTCGAAGAGAGACTCTGACACGCGGGGAGCCGGAAGCAGCAGGGCCAGCGGTGTTTCGCCGCTTTTCCGGCAGGAAGAGGCAAACGGGATTCGACGTTCGCGCCGCAACGTGCACGTTAACATTCCTTTTCCAACATCCGACCTGCCATGAACCGTGTTATCCGCACCGTCTTTTCCACCCGCGCCTCCAACTGGGCCGCCCTTCCCGTCCGGCTTGCCGTCGGCTCCGTGATGTTTGCCCACGGCGCCCAGAAACTCCTCGGCTGGTGGGGCGGCAAGGGCCTGCAGGCCACCGCCGAAGGTTTCGCCAATGGCCTCGGGCTCTCGCCCGGCATCCTCTGGGCCTCGCTCGCCGCCGGCGGCGAATTTTTCGGAGGCGCGGCGCTCCTCCTCGGCATCGCCACGCGCTTCTTCGGGCTCGTCACCGGCTGCATCATGGCCGTGGCCATCGCCACCGCGCACAGCAAGGGTTACTTCGCTCCCTCCGGCATGGAATACCCGCTCACTCTCCTCCTCGGCTCGCTCTCCCTCATCCTCAGCGGCGGCGGCGCTCTCTCGGCCGACGCGCTTTTTTTCCGCAAGCGCACCACCACCATCACGATCAATCAGCCGGCCCGCTAGCCCGCTCGCGTACGCGGGAGTTCGCGGCGGAGGCGATCAAACATTTAGGGGAAGTTCTGAAAATTCATTTTTGAACAGAAGGAAACAAAGGAAACGAAGGTAAAAACAAAGAAGACGCCGAACAATAAGTTATTTGGTTCAAGAAATTTAAACAGGAATGAACGGTAAGCGTCCCTTGTTGTTCTTCGTTCTCTTCGTTGCCTTCTGTTCAATTTTCAGAAGTCGCCTAAAATGTTTCGGCCTTCAAACACCCAACCCGACCACGCCATGCCTGCCTCTCCCGCCCAGCCCGATCCTCACCCCGAAGTCGTCCACAACGCCGCCGTCTCCCGCTACGAGATCACCCTGAGCGACGGCGGCAATCCCGCCCTGCTCGAATACCACCTCCGCCCCGGCGGGGACGGCCAGCCCGACATCGTCACCTTCACGCACACCTACGTTCCCCCGTCCCTGCGCGGCCGGGGCGTGGCGGAGCGACTCGTGCGCACGGCCCTCGCCGACGCCCGCGAGGCCGGCGCCCGCATCGTGCCCGTGTGCAGCTACGTGGCCCGGTTCATCGAACAGCACCACGAGTTCGCCGACCTCCTTCACACGCCTCCCTCTCCTCCCCCCACACCGCCTGCATGAACGACGGACGCATCCGCAAACACGCCCGCGAACGCCTCGCCTTTACCGAAGACACGCCCGTCGCCAGACGGCTCGCCGCCTGCAAGCGTTTCCTGCGTCTGGAGAGCGCCATGATCCGCATGCGGCACGATGCCCGCGAATCCGGCCTCGCCATCGCCCGCGCCCGCGCCGACCTCGTCGATGTCGTGCTCTCGTACCTGTTCGACTACGCGCTCGCCGCCTGGGAACGCCGCGCCGGCAGCCTTCCGGCGCCCGTCGCGCTCGTCGCCCTCGGCGGCTACGGCCGCTCCGAACTCAGCCCGCTGAGCGACATCGACATCATGTTCCTTTTTCCGGCCAAGGTCTCCGCCGCCACCATCAAACCGCTCCAGCAGCATCTCGTCGACGAAGTCCTCTACATCCTCTGGGACTGCGGCCTCAAGGTCGGCCACTCCACCCGCACCATCGACGAAGTCTTCGCCGAGGCCAAACGCGACATCCAGACCAAGACCGCCCTCCTCGAAGCCCGGCTCGTCGCCGGCAACGCCCCGCTCTTCGACGGTTTCGCCGCCGCCTACCGCAGCTACTACACGACCGACGATCCCCGCGCCTACATCACCGCGCGCCTCGAAGACCAGGCGAACCGTCGCTCCAAGTACGGCGACACCGTCTTCATCCAGGAACCCGATATCAAGAACGGCGTCGGCGGCCTCCGCGACTACCAGAACATGCTCTGGATGGCCCGCGTGAAACTCGGCATCACCGAGGTCGACGAGCTCGAATCCCTGAAATATCTCCGGCGCAACGAACTCCGCGACGCCAAGCGCAGCTACGATTTTCTCCTCCGCGCCCGCAACGAACTCCACTTCCAGAGCAAGCGTCCCACCGATCTGCTCGACCTCGAAGCCCAGCCCCGCATCGCCTACGGGCTCGGCTACATGAACACCGACCCGCTCGCCCGCGTGGAGCAGTTCATGCACGATTATTACCGCGCCGCGCAGACGCTCTTCCGCGTCTCCCGCCTCGTGGAAAACCGCCTCTCGCTCAACCTCGTGCCGGGCGCTCCGTCCTCGCTCCCCCAGCCCGCCGGCGGCAGCACCGGCGGCCTCGTCGCCTCCTTCCTCGACATCGTCCGCGCCCGCCGTCACCAGCGCATCAAGCGCGTGGACGGTTTTATCCTGCGCGGCAACGAACTCACCGCCGAGCATCCCCGCATCTTCAAGGACGACCCCGTCCGCCTCATCCGCGTTTTCCGCCACTGCCAGTCGCTCAACGCCCAGCCCGATTTCTCCCTCCAGGCGCTGATCCACGAATCCCTGCCGCTCGTCACGCGCAAGGTCATCAACCACCCCGACGCCAACACCAGCTTCCGCTCCATCCTCCACGAAGCCGGCGCCGTCTACCCGACCCTCGCGCTCATGCACGAACTCGGCGTGCTCGGCCGGTTCATCCCCGAATTCGACGGCCTCACCTGCCTCGTGCAGCACGAATTTTATCACCGCTACACGGCCGACATCCACACCCTCAACGCCATCCGCCAGCTCGACATCGTGTTTCTGGAATCCGAACCCATCGCCGGCAAATACCGGCAGGCGCTCCACGAAACCGCCCACCCCACCCTTCTCTATCTCATTCTCCTGCTGCATGATATCGGCAAGGCTGTCGGCATCCGCGGACATGCCGAGACCGGCGTCACCCTCGCCATGCCCATCCTCGAACGCATGGGCATCGACGCCGCCGGTCGCGAACTTGTGGCATTTATTATCAAGAATCACCTCATCATGGCACGCTTCTGGCAGAACCGGGATGTTGATGATCCCGCCAGTGCCACTGCTTTTGCCGAACTCGTTCACGACGCCGAGCGTCTCCGCTACCTCTACGTCCATACCTTCTGCGACTCGCGCGGCACCTCCGCCGGGCTCTGGAACAGCTACAAGGACACGCTCCACACCACCCTCTTCCGGGCCACTCTCGAACAACTGACCTCCTCCGAAAGCCAGGCCGAGCGCAACTCCCACCGATTGCAAATGATCAAGCAGGAACTAGTCGCCAAAAATCTCCCCGGCGTCAGCGCGGATGAAATCAGCGCCCACTTCAACCTCCTTCCCGAGCGCTATTTTATCCAGACCGAGGCCGACGAAGTCGCGTTGCACATCCAGATGGTCAACCGCCTGCTCAAATCCATCACGCAGGCCGACACCGTGGCGGCGCTCCATCCCGTGATCGACTGGCACGACGACCTCAACCGCTCGCTCACCGTCGTCAACGTCGTCACCTGGGACCGCGCCGGGCTTTTTTACAAACTCGCCGGGGCCTTCAGCGTGGCGGGGCTCTCGATCCTCGCGGCCAAGGTCATCTCGCGCGCCGACCACATCGCGATCGACACCTTTTACGTGGCCGAGCCCGGCCGCGGTGTCGTGCAGAGCACGCGGGCGCAGGAGATTTTTGCCCGCACGGTCGAGGCGGCGCTCGTTTCCAACAAGGACCTTTATCCCGAAATCGTCGCCCAGGCCAACCGCCACCGCAGCCTGCTGCGCCCGTCCAGCCCGGCCGAGGCCTACCATGCCTCGTTCCCGCCGTCGGTGGAAGTGTACCACGAACTCAGCATGCGCCGGACGATCGTCGAAGTACAGACGCGCGACGAGATCGGCCTCCTGTTCCGGCTCGCGCGGCTCATCAGCGAACAGGGTTTCGACATCACCTTCGCCCGCATCGGCACCGAGCGCGGCATGGCGCTGGACACCTTTTATATCGAGGACAGCGCCTCGTCGCCGATCACCGCCGGAGCGAATGGCGCCGACGCGCCGGCCGACAACACCGCCCGGCTGCACGCCCTGCGCGACGCCGTCCTCGCCGAGATCGCCCCGCCCGCACCCGCCGACGCGGTCGCGGCGTCGGGATGAGGGGCCTCAGGCAGGCATTGCAGGAACACTTCTCGTCCGCGTATTCCCCAGCGGAAGATGTAACATTTTTTCCGGTTTCAACATCATGGATTCCATAATGGCGATGGTCGTTCTGCAGTTGGAGAGACGCCAGATGTCCCCAGGCAAGTCATTCCCGTCCAAGGCATCGACAAATTTCCGGAAAGCGGGCGCATAACCCATCTGTTCGTGATTGTCGCCGGCCGCGTCCGGGATGCGCATCGTCGAAGATGGGGCGGCCTTTTCTGTTCGCAGGAGTTGGCCTCGCGGGAATGCGCTCGCGGTATTGGGAAACTGGATTTCCCATGTCTGGTCGCTGTCTTCAATCACCAGGTATTCGCAATAGTCGTCGCCTGACGGAAACAATTCGAGATGACAGGTTCCGCCATGGGGCCACACCCCCTGCACACTCCAGTGGGGAGAGGGCGAATATCGGAAAAGAATCCCCGCTTCGGAAAAACAGGTGCCGGCATAAAACTGGACCGAATCGATCAGGTGAATCGCGGTGTAGGGAAAGATGTCTACATCCCGCCCGCGTCGTTCCATACGACCGCGAGCATGGTGCAGGGAAGACGGGAAATCGACGCCATCAAGGAGGGGCGTATGTCGGCGATTGAATACCGAATACAGGCGTCCACTGGCCTTCGTTTCGCACTCCAGCAGCCAGTCCAGTTCCGCCAGAGATATGGCCGGCGGTTTTTCCAGAAAAACATCCAGGCCGGCCTGAAGTCCGAGAGATGCCATTCTCGCATTGGCACGTTCGGAGGTCAGAACCATGACCGCGTCCAGCCCGGCAGACTTGATAAGATCCTCCGGCCTCGCATATATGCCGGCTTGCGGGAAACTCCGCGACGCCGCTTGCAGGTTTTCCGGCTTCAGATCGCAAAGCGCTCTGACTTCCACCTGATCGGAGAGGCGCCGGATGATGGGCGTGTAAACATCCCGCATGATCCATCCACATCCAAGAATGCCGATTTTGTGTCGTTGTGTTCGCATGGTAAATAATGTGTTTCCTGAAAAACTCCTGTTTCACAGATTTCAGGAAAGGAAGGGAATCCCCCCTGTCAGGATTTTGGCATGACCATGATCTGTTGTTTTCCGTTGATCCGGAAAATCAGACCGTGCGGGGGAATCGGGGCAGAATTCACAGATGGATTCGTGCTGACATTATCGATACGCCATGTGCCATCGTTCTGGCCCGGTTCGAGTGTGACGACTCCTGCTTTTTGCGTAATGGAAATGTCGGGAGCGTTTAATTCACTCCCGTGGAGTCCTGCCGAAATAACCGCCCCCTGCGCGTTGCGGAGAATGTAGGCGAACTGTCCTTTCAACTCGGCACTGTTTCCTGTCCACACGGTGCAGGAACCGTTTTCGTCGGCCAGTTCCGTTTTGCCATTGAAAACTTCCCGCGCGCTGAACTTCGCCGGGTTTTCGCGCGATGACTGGATGTTTATCGCAACCTGGAACCGGACGCGTTCGGCTCCCGGAGATTTCAGGGCGAGGTGGTAGCCGCGCTCCTGCGGGCGCGATCGTTTTTCGGGTTCGTAAAGCTCCGTCTCCACGATGGTCGGCGACACGGCTGACGATACCACGGAATGCAGGTTTTTGATTACGAGGCGACCGGGACCGTTGGTCATGACAAAACGCCCCTGGTCGTCTTCGGTGGCGGCCTGGTCGCTGTGCAGACGCCATTCGTATTCGTGAGGCCAAGGCGCTTCCATCTGATCGGAAATCACCAGGTAGCGTCCGTCCACCATGAGGAGATTCCGGCGCATCGTGGTCAGTCCGAGCGAATCATCGTAGGCGGCGGCAAAATCCGCTGTCCCGGCGATTATCCTCCGACCGAGCCAGACGTTTCCCATGCGGATGCGATCCAGTTTCTCATAGGGAATGTTTTTGAACGTGCTCCATGCAGTGCCTCCCCTTACCTGCCCGGTGCCATTGACGAGGATGGAGTTGTGCCAGGCAGTTTCCTTGATTGCGTAGCCCGTGTCGTTGGCAAGGAAGACGCCCTTGGAGAATAGAATAAACGAACCCGCATCGGGATGGGCATGACCGAGGGAGGGTTTCCAGTCGGGGAGCTGCCGCAAAAGCGAGGTCATGGCATGGCCGCCGGGAGGACCGGACTTGAAGGCGATGGCCGTGGCGCCGGGCGATTGCCAGTTTTCGCGCCAGTGGACGACTTCCATATCATCGAAATAGTGATACGGAGGATACAGACTCAGGTCGGCGGATGTCTTGCCCTTCTGTTCGGTGGGTATTTGCAGAAGTGAGCCAACGATGCCGTCCAGGCCGGCATCGCTTGCGCGGCGTCCCTCCAGGAAGGCATCCAACAGAGGATGGGGCTGCGCGCGATTGAGCAGGGCGGGGATGAAAGTCGGGATGCTTGTCGGATGCGTATGCCACGGACGATCATAGCCGCGTTGGGCGGTGATTCCATCCTGGTTCACTCTCGGTCCCCAGTCGGCAAAATCGAAAACGAAGTCACGATTCGGCAGGAAATTGTGGGCGAGATAGAAGGGCGCATTTTTGAGCGCAGACGTTTCGAAAAGATTTTCCCCGGTAATGCGCCAGAGCGCATAGGCGACGGGAACGGGGAATTGCATGGTGTAGCCCCAATAATTCATGCCTTCGAAAAACCAGCCATCGGGCGAAAGGGCTTCCAGACAGCGACGAAACGCATGGGCGGACCAATCGGCCCAAGCGGCAGCGTCGGCTTCCTCGTCCAGAAGAACAAGGGATGCGAGAAGCAGGCCGCTGACCGGAATGGAAAAGTGGTTTTGCTCATAGGGATAATGACGGATGGCAACCAGATCGGTGTACGTTTGGCGGGCCTGGGCAACGAGGCTGTTCCGTAAGGTGTTTTCAACTTCGGGAGGCACGCGGCCTTTCAGCATATCGTAAGAGATGGCAAGGCCGGTCAGCATCTGGCCGCAGAAAAGATCGGCATTGTCCCTGCTGCCAATATGGCGGATCGCGACGGGACCGGATTCCCGAATGAAGGGCAACCAGGCCTGAAGGCGCTCCAGATACACGGAGTCACCGCACAGGGCATAGGCGACGGCCAGTTTTCCAAGCACCGGAGCGGGCAGCCATCGTTCTTTCAGCCCGATGGGACGAGGAGCGGTTTTGAGTTCATCACCGTTTGAGCGGAAATAGTGTTTTCTCCACGACTCGTCGGTGCGGCAGCGGTTGATTGCGGACGGGAGGTCGTCTTCGGAGACGAAGAGCCGCGGATGTTTTCCACGTAGTTCCGGTTTCACGACGATCGTGCCGGCGGCAGGCTTCGCGCCAGCCGGCGCAGCTTCAGCGGAAACTTTCACCAGAGTCATTTTGAAGGCGGCCATGATGGAGATTGCGATGAAGACGGAACGGGGGAGCATAGGTAAAAGGAGGGTGAAACGGGCTGGAGTGTGGATTTGTCAGTCAGAGGAGAGGGCGCGTTTATTCGGGAGCGACGTAACCTTTGGGTCCGCCAAGTTTCATGAATTTGCCGTGCACGTAAAATCCTGCCACCAGAGCCAGCACGGCAAGCGTGGCGCCAATGGCAAACGTATGCCGGAAAACTCCGCCTGTCTGGTCGATGAGAAGTCCGACGCATGGAGCCAGCGTCATGTTGGCGAGGGCGGTGCACATACCGGCGGCGGAGGCGAACTGGGCAAAACGGGAGTGGGGGAAAAGACGCTGGGTCAGCGACGCCACGCAGGTGTAATAACAGCCGGATAACACACCGTGAGCGACCCATGCGGCGAGAAAGGATTCAGGCGTTGTCGCATGGAAACGTCCCCAGGCCATCGCCACGACGTAGCAGATCAGCGTGCCGATTGTCATGCGCAGCGGGTGAAAGGCATCCGCCGCCCAGCCCAGAAAGAAGGAAAGGCCCAGGGAAATCGAAAAGGTCATTGCGAGGTATTTCCCGTAGGTCTCCATGTCCACGCCCAGGCTTCGGGCATAGGGGAGAGCGAAAGTGTTGATCGGCAAAAATGCCAGTTGCGCGATCATTATGAGAATGAAAATCGAGAGGTAATAGGGATTGTTGAAGCATTCCTTCAGGTAGCATTTGGCCTCACGGAAAAAGCCGTGCAAAAGACCGCCGATACCGGAACGCGCGCTGCTTCTGCCCGGCATGAACGCGACGATAGGGAGAGGGGGATAGTCACCCTCTTTCACCTTGAAGCAGACCCACATGAAGGCGGCGCCGTAGAACACGCCGATGATGCACAGAATCAGAGTGAAATGTCCGGGCACCTTGCCCATGATCCAGTAATTGAAAATCATGCCGTCGATCAGGCTGACAGCGCGGAACAATCCGTAAAATCGCCCGAGCAACGATCCGGGCACCACATCGTTGATGAGTCCGTTGAAGACGGGCTGCGCGGCGACCGCGGCAAATTCAAACACGGCCCAGAACACCCCGAAACAGACGATGGCAACCACCGTCTCGCTTTGTCCCGGGAACAGACGGTGAACCTGTCGGGCAAGGATGGGCGTGAGCCCGATGCCGATCATGCCGAGAGCGGCGATGGGGGTTGTCACCAGCAGGAACGGAATACGCCGCCCCCAGCGTCCGCGATGGCGGTCAGATTTTACGCTGATGATCGGAGCAAGGATCATTCCGACAAGCGCCGGGAAGGAAATCATCAGCAGGCCGAAGAGGAAATTGGGGACCTTCAGATGATTCAGATACCACTGCGACATGGGGCCGACGGAGCGGTCACGCATCGACCAGGCAAAATCTCCGCAAAGTAACCAAAAAAAGATGACAACAAGCCCGCCGAATGTGTAGGTGAGCGTGCCTGCCTTCCACATGCGATTGGGCCTTATCGTGGGCGGATCGCCTGGTACAGCCGGAGCACAGGACAGTGGCGTGGAAGACATGGAGGAGCGGAAGGCGGAGGGGGCGACAGGATCACTGCCGGTTGTCAATCTGTTGGTCGAGATTGGTGCCGACGGGAATTTTGCCGACGCTCCAGTCGAAGAAAAGGGCCAGACGATAGCTTCCGGCGACAGGTTCAGCCGGTGTATTTTGTACGGTGCCGGCCTCGATAATAGCAGAATCTTCACGCATTTTCTGGTCGACTTGCATCATTGCCCAGACGCGGGAAACGGTGAGTGCGCCGGTAAGTGCTTCGTAGCGTTCGGGTGGAACACTCTGGAGGCCGAAAGGGCGTATGTTGCGCGTGGTTCCGGGATAATTGAGCCGCTGAATCTGTCGATTGAGCACCCACTCCGTGGTCCCTGTCCTTTTGGAGGCAGAGAGGGGATCCGTGAGGCATGGGACACGTCTCAAACCAGAATCGCCGCCTGCCGAAACATAAGGCGCGAGGTGTATGGCAAGATAAGCGACCTCGCTGTTCGTGAAACTGGCTTTGACTCCGGTGTTGAGGCCCCCGGAGCCTTCACCAATGGACGTGCCATCATTACGACCAGGCAGTTCACCGCGATGGTCGTCGGTGAAAAGCATGATCGCGACGCCGCTCTGGCGAAGGTTGGAAATGGTCTGGACGAGGCGAGCTTGTGTGCGGACTCGGCCAACCGTGGGAATGATGATCGCGGCCAGAATGCCAATGATGGCAATCACGGTAAGCAACTCGACCAGCGTGAACGCACTGCGTCCTTTATCCCTGATTATACTGGCAGGAAACGACGGGAAGCGGGCAATTCTGATGTTCATGGTTCGGGGCGGGGGATGATGGAATGCCGGCGGTCAGCATGATTGGCGGCAGTGGCGGATGCGTTTCATAACGACGGTGGCCAGGAGGATGCAGAGCGTTGCGAAAAGGACCGTGGCCGAGGGTTCTGGAATGGCGCTGGTCTTGACCATGGAGAGATCCGCGAACGTGGCGGAGCTTTGGCCAAAGTTGCTGGTAATGCTGATGCCGATACGATCATACGCCAATGTGACGGGTGAGGTGTCCAGCCAGGAACCTATGAGTGAATAGGAAGAAACACCTCCTGTGCCAATGAGGGACCAATTGACGAGAAGTCCGTCCGCCTCGCGTTTGAGGCTCAGCATCAGATTGTATGAACCGGCCGCGATTTCCACGCCGCCGCTATTGCCTCCGGTGATTGACGTGAGGATGCGAGTCCATCCGTCGCTACTGGTCGCGTTCCAGCTGCCAGTGCCGGTATTCTTTTCGTAAAGGTAGGTCGAATTGTCCGGACGATTGCCAACCATGTAGCCCAGCCAGCCGTTGTTATTTGTGCTGTCGTTGCTGTTAAAAAGTCCCCAGCGAAAGTTCCCGCTCCCTGTGTTTGGGGTGCCAGCAAAGGTAAAAGTCACCTGGCCGGAGAACGTAAGCGTGTCACCAATCGCGTCGAGGGTGGAACCGGCGGGCAGGGTCGCGCTCAGTGATTTGGACCCCGAGGTGACGGCAGGATGGTCGGTGTCGGAATCGGTGTTGGCACCGCTCCAGGAATCGAGCGCGGCGGCGCGGGCAAATGAGACGAGAGACAGGAGCAAGGCCGTGGAGACGAGGAGGCGGGTGGTGTTTTTCATAATGGTTTGGGTGTTGGCGCGGGGCGCGGTGATTTTGTGGATGACCGACGGGGCGGATGAAGTGGTTTTTGGGCTGGAGGGACAAGGGCGCTGCCGTTAACACAGTTTAATAGAGTGAAACCAAAATCGAAATCGGGTGCGGTGACAGAAGCGAAGAGCGGGCGTGTGAGACAGCGCGACATTGCGGCGGCAGCCGGGGTTCACAGGACGACCGTGTGCCTGGCGTTGAAAAATCATCCGGGGATTCCGGAGGCGACACGCGAGCGCATTGTACGTCTGGCGGAAGAGATGGGATATGCGCCGGACCCCATGCTGTCCGCGCTGGCGAGTTACCGCACGCGCAAGCGTCCGACAGTGTTTCACGGGACGCTGGGGTGGCTGGTGAATTCGTCGGGCGGATACGTGTGGGATTCGTTTTCGTTCTATCGGGATTATTTCGACGGAGCCCGTGATCGGGCGCGAAAACATGGATATGCGCTGGAGGTTTTTGATCTGAATGGAGAGGGGATGTCACCTGGACGCGTGGCGGCGATTTTGCGGGCGCGCAACATCGACGGGGTGTTGTTGTGCCCCCAACCGGAGCCGGAGGTGTCGATGGATTTTCCGTGGGAACAATTCTCGTCGCTAACTTTCGGATACACTCTGGCCAGTCCCCGGCTGCACACGGTGGCAGCCACGCATCATCGCAACATGGTGCGGGCGATGCGCGAGTTGCTAAACCGTGATTACAAACGGATTGGTTTTGTCTTCACGGAACAGCATGACATCCGCACAGATCGAAACTACTGGGCGGGATACCTGGCGGAGGAACTGTCCTATGAATTGCGGTTGCCGAAAGTGCCGCCGTTTATGGGATCATTTCCGAAAGCGGGGGAGGTGAGCGAAAAACATTTCAATACGTGGCTGCGCAAGCATCGCCCTGACGCAATCGTGACGGGAGACTTCCGGGCGGTCGAGCGGTTGAAGGAGATCGGATGCCGTGTGCCGGAGAATCTGGGTGCGGCTTGTGTGGCATTGCCATCGTGCGAAACGCGACTGGCCGGTGTGGTTGAAAATTCAATACATATGGGCGCGGTGGCCGTGGATGCGCTGGTGGCGGCAGTGCAGCGGGGCGAGCGGGGAGTGCCGGAGCAGCCGCAACGGATTCTCGTGGAGGGGTTGTGGCACGAGGGGGAGTCGTTGCGTCCCTGCGGGACCGTCAGGTAAAAACAGGAGAACAGGCGGCTTCGTCTCGTGGCGATACGGGCGGGGGAGCCTTCCGGGTCATGAGCCGTGTGCTCCGCGCAGGAATTCGCAAGATTTCTCCGGTCGGGAAACGCACTTCGGCCTCGGTAGTGCCGAAGTTCATTGTATAGACGAGCTTGTCTCCCGTTTCCCGGTTTTCGTGCCAGCGGATGAGCACGTGTTCGGGTTTTTCCACCCGATGCGGATGATCGGCCGGGAACAACCCGGCAAAAAACTGTTGGGCATACGCGCACAGGTTCTCCCTCCAGGCGGTCCCTTGCACGGAGGCAAAATAAACGGCCCGGCCTTGACCGTGGCGGTTTTCAATCACCATCGGCCAGCCGGTGGCGGCTTCGCGGGCGAGGATTCTGGCGCCGGCAGAGGGAAGCAGTTCGAACTGCTGCGTCAGGAACGGCGCAGGAAGGCGATGGCCGCCCCAGGTGAATTCGCCGGCGGGGCCGACGTCGCGCTCGATGACGCCAAAGACCTCCGAGAGCACGCGGCCCGGCGAACCTTCGGAGCGCACCACACCGTTGTCATCGAGAATCGCCAGGCGGGCCTCGGCAATCAGCGTGCCGCCCGCGGCGACATAACGGGCCAGCCACGCGGCCTGATCATCGGTGAGCGCAATCGCGGCCGGAAGCACCATCACGGGAGTCGCGAGGTCGGCCTCGGACAAACATTCGAGGCTGGCATTTTCGACGGCAAAACCGAGTGCGGTAAAGGCACTGTGCCAGCCCCGAAGCGAGCCGGACTGGTGGCCGGAAGTCCCCTTCAGGCAAACGTCGTGAACGACACGCGCACGGTAGCCGACGAGAATCTTGACATCGGCGGGCACCGGCCGCGAAGCCGTGATGGCGGCCTCGTTCTCGCGCAAGGTGCGGACCAGCGCGGCCACGGCGGCGGCGCGCGGACCGGGCGTGCCGTCGAGGCGGGTAAGCCCGCGCCCGCTGGCCTGGTAGCCGCGCAGGAAGGGACGCCAGCGCCAGAGTTGCATGGCCTCGGCGCCAGCGGCGATCGCCGCCCAAATGCAGAGCGCCAGCAGGGACGGTGACATCTCGGAACCCGGAGTGAGCACCGCCTGGGTGTGCGTTTGCAGTTCGTTGACGTAGTAGGGCTTCCCTGCGGCAACCGCCGCGGCGCGACTCATGCCATAGTAGTGCATGAGTTCCCACGGGCGGTCGCCGAGATCGCGGCCCCAGCTTTTCGGATAAAACGTGCCGCCGAAAATATCGCAGTCCGGAACGCGGGCGGTGGAAAACTCGTCGTTGTTGCGACCGGAGAGGCTCTGTTCGAGAAGCT
Source organism: Opitutaceae bacterium TAV5 (assembly GCA_000242935.3). Classification (NCBI taxonomy): domain Bacteria; kingdom Pseudomonadati; phylum Verrucomicrobiota; class Opitutia; order Opitutales; family Opitutaceae; species Opitutaceae bacterium TAV5. The sequence goes on along the minus strand of CP007053.1, from coordinate 4,308,461 downwards.
GGCCCGAGGTGCCGTCGATGATGACGGGGCGGACCGGCGACCCGTCCGCCTGCCTGTCGGGATCGGCGGCGCGGGTCCAGGCAGCCCAGCGTGCGCAGATGTCGGTGAGGGTCTGCGAGCGGAAGTGTTCGTAATCGATGACAGGCAGCATGCTGCTCCAGACGCTGTACGGCGCGTCGCGGTCGGCGGGGTTGACTTCGGAAAAATCCCGATAACGGCGAAACCAGCGGCGGTTCAACGTTTCGATTTTGTTGTCGTAACGCTGGCGCAGCCAGTCCCGGTAGCGGGCGACTGTCCAGGGATCGTCACTACGGAAATGGGCCTCGTTGAAAATATCCCAGCCGCAGACGGCCGGGTGATGCCGAAGGGCCGCGACGCAGGTTTCGAGGTAACGTTTTACGAGAATGTCGACATCGGGGTGATTGAGATTGGCCCAGAAGCAGTTGTTCCAGCCCTTGAGGCCGCCGCTGGCGGCTCCGGCTCCGGGATCGGACAAGACCATGTCCGGCCGCATGAGGCAGTCGGGCGCGAATTCCTGCGACTGGTTCTGGCCGATGAGCTGGACGATGACGCGCAGGCCGAGCGACCGGGCAAGGTCGAGATAGCGTAACGTGTCATCGAATACGTATTCATCGGGCCGGGTGGCGAGCCACGAGTTGGCGGCGGGCCAGAGCGTGAGGGTGTTGAAACCGTGATCGCGCATGAGCCGCATGTCGCGTTCGATCCCGGTCCAGGTGTATTCCGGTTCGAGCAGATAGACGGCTCCGAAAGGATAAGCGGCGTGGCTTGAGGAAGAAGGATTCATGTGGCGCGGTCGTGGCGGGCAAGTGTGACGGGATCGGCAGGCGGCTGGCGCCCGATGGCGGGTGACGGGCGGGGCGTCATGGGATGATGCCGAGGAAGGTCTTGAGAACAGCTTCATCGGCGGGCGCCCCCTGTTGCCATGCCGTGTTGCCCACCCACCAGGCCCAGTTGTGGTGGAAAACGAGGGCCGGCACCCGTTGACCGTCGGGAAGCCTGAGCTCGGCGGCAATCCGGGCATCGGGCCGCAGTGCGCTTTTTCCGAGAAACGTGGCCAGAGGAGCCAGCGCGACGGGTGTCGCCGGAGCGGCGGCGGAGAGCGGGTTCCATTCAAGCAGGGTTTGCGCCATGCCGGAAATTTGCACGGGCGCCTTCCAGATGCCGCCGTCGTCCGCCATGTTGCGGACGCAGACGAGAATTTCGTTCGCCGCGCCCCAGCGGATGAGGTCGGAGGGGATGTTGTATTCGCGCGAGGCAGTCCACCAGTTGGAGCGCTCCTCGCCGGTATGGCCGATGCGGCGTCCGTTGAACCAGACCCAGTCGAAATCATCCACGGCCCCCATTTCGAGGCGAAGTTTTCGTCCTTCCCAGGCCTTGGGAATCACGACGGTTTTCCGGTGCCAGGCGTCGCCGATGCTGTATTTGAGCGAGCCGAGAAGAGTGGCCTCGCCCCAGAAACCGGGGACGTGCCTAGGTTCCCATCTGGCAATCGAGGGAGGATATTTCGGAGCGTTTTTCGAGTTGGCCGAGGGGGACGGCACGAGCGCCCAGTCCCATTGGCCGGAGAGATCGAGGCTGTCGGCCTCGGCATGCAGGATGTTTGCGGTGGCCGCAGGGGCGAAGAGGATGCCAAGGCGGGCGAGCGTGGCGGCGGGACCGTGTCCGGTGGCGGCGGAGCGGGCGTAAGCGTCGCGATCGAGGCGTCCGTAAAGCAGAACGGGGGCCTTGTTGTGCCGTTTCAACACGTCGAGAAGGCGGTCGTCGGCGTAGGAAACGTCGGTGATGACGGCGTCGTATCCGGAAATCAAAGCCGGATCGCGGATGACGCGGAGGCTCTCGAAAAGATCAGCGTGGACCTCGTTTTCCCGGAGCACGGAGAAAATGTCGCCCAGGGTGTTGAGGACGCCGGGGGCGGCGGCCTGCCGGGTGTTTTCAATGACGGCCACGCGCTTCGTGCCGGGAGCGGGGGCGGCGGGCCATGAAGTGCGTATCCAGTCTGCCATGCGAGGGAGATGGGCGACCTCGGGCTTCAGGTACCAGTCGTCGTCGGACATGAGCATCCCTCCCCCTCCCCTCGCGGAAAACGCGAAAGGACAAAAGCCGAGGCCGAGCTCGACGTGACGCCGGACGCGGGCCTCGCCGTTTTCCATCTGTTGCTCGGAGTCGTAACTCTTCAGCGTGAGCGCGGCGGCCTTGCGGGCCTGGTTACCCCCCATGCCGTAATGGGTGCCGGGAAAAACATGCGGGCCGACATACGTCGTCAGGGACTGGAAGTTCGTCGGGACGGGGCTGCGATCGAGATGGTTGCCGCCCATGATGTATTGGGAAACGCCGGTGGCGTCGGGGCGGGATTTGCGGAGGGCCGCCACGATGTCGCCGGTGAGCTGCTCCTGGAGATCGGCGGCCCAAAGGATAAAGTCCCAAAAACGCGGGTTTTCGGCATAGGCGGCATCCGCGTTGGCGTCGCCCTGAAAACCCGGAGGCAGGATGGTGTTGTCGTCCCAGTTTTCGCCGGGCTGGAGCGCATGGGAGGCGGCGTTGGGCGCGGTGCTCTGCGACCAGGCGGCGGCGAGGGTGGCGCGATCGTTGTTGTAGTGGGTTTTCAGCCACGCATTCCATTTCTCGACGAGCGTGGGGTAGGCAGTGATGCCTTTGGCGCCGCGTCCGAGCGGGATCTCGTTGCCGGGAACCTCGAAAGCGACGATATTGGGCACGTCGCGCAGGGTTTGCCCGAGACGATCCCAGCAATCGAGGAGAGCTTCCGTCCAGTGCCAGGCGTTGTGCTTTTCGGCGCCGACCTGCTTGACTACGGGCTCCTGTCCGGGTTTGCCACGCAGGAACCAGTCGGGGTAAGGCCAGTGGAGATCGATGCTGATGCCGAGCCCGTGGCGTTCGGCTTCGTTCATGATCTGGAAAAGCATTTCCAGATAGGTGGCGTCGAATTGTCCGCGAACGGGTTCGAGTTTGGCCCAGATGACGGGGAGCCGGATGCCGTTGAACCCGAGGGCGGCAAGGTAGTGCATATCCCATGCACGCTGGTCCTTGCCGGTGCCGGGCAGGTAAATCGCCCGGAAAAAATAGGGGGCGAACATACGGTAAGGCTGGCCGTCGGGGCGCAGGAAGGTGAGCGAGTCGTCGCGTTGCGTCCAGCGGCGTTGCACAGGCGTCAGGCGTTTCTGAAGGGTATCAATCCACGCGTCGGTTTGAGCCTGAAGAGCGTTGACGCGGGTCCGCCGAGCGGCGGATGAGAGTGACGTGTTTCCTGTCTCCAATTGGCGGAGTTCGGCAAGGCGCGTTTTTTCCAGAGTGGCGAGCGCGGCGAAGAGAGGATCGTTGGCGGAAATCTTCGCATGTTGCGCCAGGGATTGCCAGTAGTCGTGCTGTTCCTTAAGGGAGACAAGGTGTGCGGCGTCCCAAAGCAGGGCTTCGTTGCGGAGGCGCTCGATCCCGGCGCCACTATTGCCGCCAAGCGGTGCGCCGCGTTCGCGGAGCCAGCCAACCATTGTTTCCAGTTTCTGAATGCGCCTGGAACGAAGGTCGGAGGAATAAGTGCGGGCGTCGGATTCCTCGCGAAAAACAAGGGAAATATGGTCCAGCGAGAAAGCGAGGGGCAATTGTTTTTCAGATACGAGAAAGCCGATGGCATTGATTTTCCGGGCCTTCGCGGCGTCGAGCCCGCCGTCGGTGAAGAGGCAGGTGATCGTATTCTTTCCGGCAACAAGCGCGTAGGTGGATTGGGTTCTGGTTTTGTGAAGCACGAGCGAACCGTTGTCCTTCGCATCTTCGAAAAACTGGAGGGTGATTTCTCCGGGAGCATCGGCCGTGAGCTGGATCCGGGCACCCGCAAGTTTGCCGACGGCTTCATGCGGAAACACACTGCGCACAAGAACGCGGGGCGGTTTGCCGGGAATTTTTTTGCCGGGGGGAGGAGGAGCCAGTTCCAGACGGAGGGTTTGCGGTTTGGCGTCAAAACCGTCGTCCGCCGTGGCATCGACGGTGACAACGGCATTGCCGGACGCCTCGATGTGACGGACGAAGCCGTCATAAATGCGCGCGCAGGGCGAATCCCGGCCCGCCTCGGGAGCAATCCACGGGGCGAGTTGTTTTTCGGATACGGGAGCGCTGGCGGCGAATGCAGGCGTGATTGCCACGAACGGAAGCGCAAACGCGATAGCAATCAGCCAGTGGAGGGGATGCTTTTCAGGCATGGAAAAAGAAAAATGCGGGGAGAGAGGAGGAGCCAACGGAAGCTGTCCTGCCCGTTGTGGGCCTCCGAGCTCATTCATTGTAATACCAGAGCTGGCGATTGGCGGCTTCGGTTTTGGTGATGCTGAAAACGTTGCCTTCGTAGGCGACGACAAGGCAGCGCTCGCCGGGGGAGCGGTAGGCGAGCGCGCCGCTTTTGTAGACCCAATCGGGTGCGGAGCTGCTGTCGCGGCCCGTATACGCGACTTGCCAGTCGCACGAATCGGCAAAGCAGATGGTGCGCGAGCGGCGCGGTATGTCGGATATGCGAACCACCCTTTTCGAGTCACTATTCTCGTTTGAGTTGTAGTTGCTGCCGATGCTTGCCGTCGCGGCGGCCATCCATTGCGGGAATCCGGTGCGCGTCACTGCCGGGTATTTTGCGAGGCTGTTGTCGGGGAGGCTGCTGTCAAAGGGAGCGGTGATTCCGAGGTAGGCGCGAAATTCGTTGTTCATTCGCCAAGTGATGCGCCCGCCCCCCCCTGCCGGTATGTAACTGCACGGGACATAGCGTTCCTTGTGTTCACCGGCGTACATGATGTTGGCGAGTTGGAGTTGGCGGAGGTTGGAGGATGTGCGGGCGGCGTAGGCGCGCTGGCGAACGGAGCCGACAACTGCAATCACGATGGCGGCGAGGACACCGATGATGGCAATGACGCAAAGAAGCTCGATGAGCGTAAAGGCACTGGTATGACGGACGACGCGGCGGGCTTCACGTGAAGCCCTTGCCGGAGACTCCGCTTCGCTCCGTCTCTGGCAAACAAATACACGTTGTGAATGGGTAATCATGATGGGGAGTGGGAGAAAGTTTGACTGGACTTGAGAACGAAACCCGAGAGTCGCAAATGATCGCCCTCTGCCAGGTTTCAGGAATTGACCAACCTCCACGGGGGGAGAGATCAAACGCATCCAGTCCGCCTGCGAACGAACAGGGCCGCAATCAGAACCAGAACGCTACCGGCAAGAGTAATGGCACCGGGCTCGGGAATGACGGTGCCAGTGACAGTAATGTTATCAAAAAAAATGGAGGGACTTGAGCTGGTCCCGTTAAGCTGAACGTAAAAGCGGAACTCCACGGATTCCCCGGCATGGAGCGTTGTGCCGGCGATGGATGCGTACGATGATAACGGTGAATTGGCCTCGCTGGATTTGAATGCGGAAAAGGCATCGTAGGCGGCGCCGGCATTCACGGTATTGGCGCCTGCGCCAGGAGCCGTGGCATAAGACATTCCATCCGAAAACTCATTACCAGGATAAGCGTGGTCAGTTACGGCATAATCCCCTGCCAAAACAGGTCCTGGCGCGGCATCGGTTCCGAATCCGCCGATGGAGGAAAGAACCCAGAATCCCCGCCCATGGTCAGCAACCGAGGCGGTGGAGCGAAAGGTGAGGGATGACAAAACAACGTCGGTGTTTGCGGTGATAGTGAATGAAAAATAAGCGTTCCCCGTCATCGCCCTGGACAAAGTTAACATGGCATCGTCATCGCCAGTTCGCCCTGCTGAGTTGGCCTGCACTTTCAGTTGGTTGGACTCCCTGTTGATAGAGAGAGCACCACTGCTGGCGCGGGTGAGAAGCGTGACATCCACCAAGGCAGACGACTCCGTCGAGGCCTCGACGCCGGTGGAGTTGAGTGAGGCGTTGGTTCCCTGAAAATCAAATTGGGCGAGGGTGACCAAATCGGCGGCGTGGAGCAGGAACGGAGCGGCGAGGAAGACGCAGAGGCAGGTGATGATTTTGGGAGTTTTCATGGTCTCTCACGGTGTAATGAGAGAGTCGGAGTCGCGACAATTTTGTTGTGTATTCTGATACACACTGATTTTTCGACATCCGTTCCCCATGAAAAACGAAAAGGAAGATACAGCAGGCGGAAGACTAACACAGCGGGAACTGGCCCGGAAACTTGGCGTGAGCCAGGCGACGATATCGCGGGCGCTGGCCAAAAATTCGCGGCATTCGGCAGAGATGCGCAAGCGGGTGGCGGCGGAGGCGGAGCAAGCGGGCTACCGACCTGATCCGGTGCTGGCCAGCCTGAACGCCTACCGGCGCATGCGGCGTCCGATCACACAAGGACAAACCCTGGTGTGGTTTGGAGGAACACAGGAGGGAGATCGCAGCAGTTATGAGGCCATCCTTTTCCCGGCCGCGCGCACGCGGGCGGAGGCGCTGGGTTATGGCATGGAATATTTCTGGGAAAACGAACCCGGGTATTCGGCTCAACGCTACGAGCAGATATTCAATGCACGAGGAGTCGCCGGAGTGGTGTTCGGACCCCGTGCGCAACCGCATGCACGCATCGAATTGAAAATAGAGAATTTTTCCGCTGTCGCTCTGGGACGTAGCGTGGACTGGCCGCCTGTGGACCGCGTTTCCACGGATCATTTTCAGACGATGGAAATGTGCTATGCTGCGGTTCGTGACCGCGGATTCAGGCGCATCGCTTTTTCAATGACAGAAAGCTACAGCGAACGCGTGGCAGGTTTATGGGCGGGAGCATTCCTGAGACAGCAGATGCGTAACCCGAAATTGCCCAAAATCCCGCCCATGCTGGATGACGACGCCCATTCGGGAGGCAAATTCGAGGCGTGGTTCAGCAAATGGAAGCCTGATGCGATTATCACGATGGGCTGGCATTTCGGGTGTCTGGCGTCGCTGGAACGGATGAAGGTGCGTTTTCCGCAAGAGGTGGGGGTGGCTCTGCTGGTCGTGCCGGAGCACGAGGCGTTACTCGCCGGTTTCTCAGGCATTCATGAGCCGGTAGAGGAACTGGCGGCGTTTGCAGTGGATGTGCTGGTGGGACGGATACGCAACAATGAGCGCGGGGTGCCGAGGGATCGGCGCGTGCATTTGCTGCCGGGGCGGTGGTTTGAGGGAAGGACGTTGGCCCCCCTGCCCCTGCGGAGCTAGAGCAGTTCAAATGAAACCGGGGTCGGAATTAGAGGCACAAAGGTTTTTGCCGCGCAGGATGCTCTCCATCGCGCTTATAAGCACGCGGGGGATTCTCGCCGGGGGGATGGATTCTTTTGTGCCTTTTGTGGCCATATTCAAGGGGTGATTTCCGGGGGACGAGCGGTGTTCACTGGTTGTCCGGGGTGGCGGTGAGCGGCCAGTCGTCGGTGCGGAAGGGGGCGGCGGGGAGGCCGGCGGCGTTGACGAGGTTGACTTTTGGATCGTTGCAAAAGGCGTAGCGAACGGCAATCGGAGCGGAAACGGCGGGGGAGGTCAGGAGAATTGTCGTTTCTGTTTCGATACGCGCTTCGGCGGGATGGAAAACGTGGTCGGGGCCGGCAAGGAGAAACGCGGATGGGGAGGCGTTGTCCGTGGTGCGGAGTCCGCCGGCGGTGCCGGGTTGATAAGTGACGCGGGCAATGGGGCCGTCAAAGGTGGCGATGGCAAGGGTGGGGCCGTTGACAGTGAGCGTGTCGTTTCCATAGGCGAGGGATCCGGCGAGGCGGGCAAGGCGTTCGCCGACGGGACGTTTGTCGCGCGGGTGCTCTTTTGATTCGGGGCCGCTGACGTCAAGCGTGACAACAAGGCCGGTGGCAGGAAGGCGCTCGACGGCGAGCGCCTGCGCTTCGCGGAGTCCGGCGCGTTCGAGTCCATCGGGAGCGAAGCCGGGGGCGCGGTAGGCGGCGAGTTGCACGATGAGGAAAGGGAGGTCGCCGCGTCCCCAGGTTTCGCGCCAGGAGGTGATGAGGGCGGGAAGGGTTTCGCGGTATCGGGCGGCGCGGCGAGCGTTGGCCTCGCCCTGATACCAGAGGAAGCCACGAACGGGAACCTTCGTGACGGGTGCGATCATGGCGTTGTAGTAACCAGCGGGCTGGTTGTAGTGGCCAGGGCCGGGCGGTTGTTGGGGACGCTTGGGTTCGGGTTTCCCGGCTGACCTGGCGGCGGCTGCGCGGGATTTCCAGTCGTCGAGTTTTTTCTCCCAGCCGGCCTTTTTTTGGGGCCAGGCGGTGAGGTCTTGCCGCCATTGGTCGCGGTCGTCGGCGAAGGCGGGATTTTGGTTAAAAACGGAGAGCGGTATCCATGACTGGATACGAGTGGAGCCGCGCGAGGCGCAGATGACGGCGACGGGTACGCCGAGGTCGGCGTGGAGTTTGCGAGCGAAGTGGTAGGCGACGGCGCTCATCCAGCCGGTGGTCGCGGGCGAGGCGACACGCCATGCACCGGGGGCGTCCGCGAGCGGGGCGTCGGCGATGACGCGGGGGAGATTGTAAACGCGAACGTTGGGGTTGGCGGAGGCGTCGATGGTGGTGCGGGCGTCGGTGGTGTCCTTGACGAGCCAAGCCATGTTGCTCTGGCCGGAAGCGAGCCAGACTTCGCCGATGAGGATGTTTTCCAGGCGGAGGGGAGCGGGCGTGGCAGAGCCTGTGATGGTAAGGGTGCGCGGGAGGTGCGAGGCGGGTTGGGCGGGGAGCGTCACGCTCCAGTGGCCGGTGTCCGGATCAGCAGTGGTGGTGGCGGAGACGGGCGTTGTGCCCGGCGCGGAGGGGAGCAGGGAGAGCGTAACGGTGATTTTTTCGGCCGGGGCGGCGTTGCCCCATACGGGAATCGGGGTGTCACGCAGGAACACGGCGTTATTGTTGAAAATTGCCGGGAGTGTGAGGGTGGCACGGGCGGGCAGCGGCGCGCTTGCGAGAACGCCGGCCAGGAGCGCGAGGCAGAGGGCGACGCGAAAGCGGCAGCGGTGGCGGGGACATCGGAGGGTCGCGGGCATGGTTGCAGTCGCCGTTGCTGTCATTGTTCGATGCGCCCTTCGTAAACGAAGTGGTCGGTGAATTTGGCTTTGGCTTGTTGAGGGGTGAGGGATTCGATGTGGTAGTCGGCAAAAGCGAATTGGGCAGTGCCTCGGTAGCGGTAATCAATGGCGTCGTTGTCGGCGAGTTTGTCACTGAGTTTGATGAGGTCGGCGTTGAAATTGGTCCAGGTGACGCCGACTGTGCTTTTGTCTCTGTTGGTGGCACTGTTCACGATGGCGTCAAAAAAGAGGACGGCGTTTTTTGGATTTTCAATGGAGTCAAGACGGCGGCCATAGTTCGGTCTGCTCTTGCTTCCCGAATTGGTCGAAATGGCGTTGCTGTTGGGCGGGATATAGAGAACTCCGCCGCCTGCATACGCACAGCGTACCTTTACGCCTGGATTACCTTTTGAAACCGCCTTGGGATCGGAAAAGATGGAGTGGTAACTGGTGCCGATGCCACGCGAATTGGCTGACGCGGGCAACCAGGGGAGAAGCGGATGCCGGTTCCATTCGACCCAATCACTGTTGTCGTCCTGGAAGCTGACGGGGGGATAATAGTTTTTGTTTTCCGTGGCATAGGCGGCGAGCGCGAGCGCGATCTGGCGTTTTTGCGAGATGCCACGCGCGGCCCAGGCGGAGTCGCGCACGCGCAGTGTCACGGGAATAAGGATGCCGGCAAGGATGCCAATGATGGCGATCACCGTGAGCAGTTCGACGAGCGTGAAGGCGGGGGATTTTTTCTCACGCGGAGAGGCGATGGCGCGGAGAGGAGATGCTGTTTTTTTTATTGTGTTCATGGGGAGATGAGCGCGGGGGGGGGACGATTACGATAATTCCCGTGTTTGGCGGGCGAGTGCGGGGAGATTCATCTTGTGGTCGCCGCGATACCAATGCCGCCATTGTCCGGTCTCGGAGGCGGTGCGAATGGCAATGGCGCGGTCGAGCGCGGTGGCGGCGATTTCCAATTCGCGAACGACGCGGTCGGAGCCGGCGGCAGCGCCGGCATTTTTCGTTTCCGACATGGACGCATCGAAGGCGCGCAAGAGGCCGGACAGCCATTCGGCGAGGCCGATCATGATGGCGGCCTGGACCTCAAAGTGGTGATGGAAAAACGACGCGCGCCCCGGCGGGATGCGCGGCGCGATTTCGCGGGCGAGTGACAACGCCGCCGTCCATCCGCCGAGGGAGTGAGCCGTCCATTTTTTCAGGTTCCCCACTGTTTCGGGCGTGAAATTTTCCCGCCACAAATCCGGCGATTCTCCGGAGCGTTCGATGGCGTCGAGGCAGGCGATTCCCGACTCGCGCATCGCGCCGTCGTGCCAGAGGGCGCGATGGCCGCCATCCTCCGTTGGCAGAGAGGGGAATGCGTCATTGAATTTCTCATACAAACGGGCGGCGTCCCGCGCCGCCGCGTTTCCGAACTGGCGCTCGCACCAGGCGTTGAGAAACGGTTCGGGCTGGAATGCCGGAAAATCCCACGTGAGGGCGGCGGCGAGGCGGATGCCGAGGACGACCTCGCGGAGGTTGGCGACGTTGGTGATGGCGAGGGCGGTATCGCCGCGGGCAATGGCTTCGCCGACAACCTGGTGGATTTTAGCGGGCGGCACGCCTTGCGCGAGATGCGGGCCGCTGCGCCACACGGCGACATGATAATAGATGCCGTAGGCGTGGCCGGGACGGTGCGTGACGGAATAAAAATCGTCACCCCAGTGTTGCGCGTAGAAATGCTGGCCACCGGCGGCGCGCGGGGTTTGCAGCGTGTCGGCGAAGAGGACGATGGTGTCGCCCGGAAATTTCAGGAAGCCGGCGTTGTGCAGCGTGGTTCCCTCTTTCCATAGCGTGCTGGTGGAGACGAAATTGTCGTGGCCGAGCGCCTCGCGGACGATGGCGTGCTGGTCGGCGATGGCGCAGGAAATGAGCGCGCCGCGCGCCTCCATGTCGGCGGCCACCTGCGAATCGCTGTCCCAGACGGGCTGGTCGCCGCGCCCGCGCAAGCCGAGTTGCCAGACGACGCCGGGATAACGCGCCCAGCGGGCGGCGTAGTGACGCCAGGTTTCGCGCACGAGGTCGGGTTCGGTGACGTAGGAGGGCGGCGTGGGGCGTCCGCGCGCGCGCCAGTAACGTTCCAAGGCAAAGTGGCTGACGCCGAGGGGTTCGATGTGGTGTTGCGAGACGAACAGGCCGCGTTCGGTGGCGAGACGAACGAGGGTTTCCTCGGCGGGATTGGTGATGTCGAGAAACGAGGCCGGGATGAGCAGGTTTTGCTTCAGGCGCAGCGCGGTTTCGATGACGCGCATCATCACGTCGGGATGAACGACTTGGTGATAAAACGGGTAATCGATGTCGCGTGTTCCGCCGCCGTCGCGCCAGTCGCTGAGGAGATCCTCGTCGTTGATGAACCAGCCGCGATAGCGGAAGGTGCGCGGCTGGTCTTCGTGAATGCCCGGCGGCAGGTCCAGCACGGGTTGGCGGGCGGGCGCGTTGTCCGTCCAAAGATACAGCGGGTCAACACCCAGAAAGCGTTCGCAAAACTCATAGACAGCCCACATCGCTCCGCGTTCGTCGCTGCCGCAGAGGAAAATGGTGGCGTTGCGGCTGCCGTCCGCGCCCCGGTCGCAGGCGGCGGGGGTTGGTAAAATCTGGATACGGAAACGCTCGCAGGCGTCCGGTGCATCAAGCGTCGCGATGTCAATGCCGTTGGCAGCGGCGAAGGCGCGCAAGGCGGGGTTCCGGCTGGTGCCGGCAACGATGATTGGGGAGTCGTTGCCTGGGGAGGGGGGGAGGGGTCGAACAGCGTGGACGCAGCCGGAGATTTTTCCGAGGTCGGAGGCGAGATCGGCGACGGCGTAACGCAGGCAGGCGGGTTCGCCGGGATCGCAGTGAAGCGTGGGCTGCGTCGTGGTGTCACAGAGAATCATAAACGGAATCGGAGGGGGGGAGGGCTTCGCTTTCGTTTGCGAAGCCCGCGAATGGAATATGTGTGTCGTCCGGCGGATGTGGTTGTCGCAAGCGTGCCCTTGCGTGTGCTCAGCGGCGGCGGCGCAGTGTGACTGCGAGCATGACCGCGGCGGCGAGGAGCGTGGCGACCGACGCGGGTTCGGGAATGGTGCTGCTGGCAACAATCAGGCTGCCAGTGCCGCTGAATGCCGTGGTGCCAAAATGGTCGTTGAGTTGGGCGGCGGTGTAGGCTTCCCCGAGCGTGTTCAATGTGACCGAACCAAAGGTGAAGGATGGAACGACAAGGTTTTTGTTGAGAACGAGCGAGGTTACGGTGTTCACCGAGAACGCGCCGTTGATGAGGTTGAGATCGGAAGCGATGACAAGGGTGGCATTGCCTCCGAGCGTGCTGATGATGCCGGTGAAGGCGGTGGCGTCGTCAATGGCGAGCGTGTAGGTGCGGGCGGTGTTGTTGATTGAGAGCGTGCCGCTTCCAAGGAGGTTGGTGACGTTTAGGTAGATGTTTTGGTTGCTGTTGGTGCCGTTGAGGGTTGCGGTTTTCCCATCGAGAACCGTGAGGTCGGTAACGTTGAGCGTGGCAAGGGTGTTGCCGCTCCCGTCGCTGGCGGCGTTGCTGATTAGGGCGGTCCCAAGGCGGAGATCGGCGATGGTCGTAACGCGGCTTTTGAGGGAAAGGGTGCCCATGGCACCGCCGCCACCGCTACCGCCATCGCCATCGACGGTCAGGGAGGCGCCGGGAAAGGTTTGGTTGGCCTCGGTGGTGACATTGGGAGTGCGGAGGGTGTAGCCATTGGTGAAATAGGCGTTGCCGGGCGAGGCTTCTGCATTGTTGCTCCACAGGGCCGGAGTCGCCCAGCTTTCATTGACGGCGGCAGTGCGAGTCTGGTTTATATTGTCGGCGCGAAGCGCAGCAGCGGCAAGCAGGCCGAGTGCGGCGAGTGTCGCGGAGGTGAGGCGGATGGCGGATTTGGTGTTCATGATGTTCATGGTGTTTGGGTGGGTTTAAGCGTGATTGGGTTATTGAGTGATGACTTCATACCAGATGGTCCGGTAATCGGGTCCGATGTGAAAGGTGGCGGCGGGGCCATCGCGGGTGACGGGGACGGAGCGGGCGCGGCGTCCGTGTTCGTCGAGCGACCAGACTTCGACGGCGGTGACGCCGGGGGCGGGAGTGAGGGTGATTTTCGCGGGAATGCCCTCGACGAGCGTTGGGGCGCGACCCGATTCCTTGACGCTGTTTTTGGCTACGGGGTCGTGCCAGATTTGCCCGGTGTTTTCGATGTAGCCGCAGGCGACGAGCAGGGCGCGTCCGGGAGAGCCGACGCGGTCGCCGCTCATTTGGGAGACGGCAATGGTTGACCAGTCCTGGAGGGTTTGGCCGGGCGTAATGACGAGGCCGTCGAGGTCAAAGGAGCGTCCGCAGGCGAAGCCGATGGCTGCCTTGGTGCGAGGTGAGCGAATGGTGAAAATGCCCGCGTTGGGCGCGGCGTCCCAAGTGAGTGCGCCGCCCTCGGTGGTGATGGGTCCGGCAGACGGAGTGGCAACGGTTGCGGGCGGGACGCCCGCGCCACTTTTGTTTTCGGCGAGGGCGAAGGCGACGCGGTGGCGAAGGGCGTCGGTGCGGGTGGCTCCGGCGGTGATCGCCGAAACGTTGGGGCCGACACGGCGCATCTGGCGCAGGTATTCCTCCGGAGTGATGGTGGTGGTTTTGGTGGTGACACCCGCAGGGGCGTCGGTGTCGCCACGCAGGAAAAGGGCGGCGGCAATGGGAAGGGTCGCAAGCTTGAGGGGATGCTGGTCAATGTCGAACTGGCCGCGCTGGTATCCGGCGTCCCACGGCGCGGTGCCGTGCGCGTAAGAGTAAACGAAGATGCCGCTCCAGTCCTGGAACGCGCCGTAGGCGGAGATGATGGGGAAGGCCTCCGCGCCAAAGGTGTTGGGCGACGAGTGATTGTATTCGGTGAGCAGATACGGCTTTCCGGCAGCGCGGTAAAACGCGGGCGAGGCGGCGTAGGCTCCGCCGGGCTCGTTGACCATGGAGAGGTTTTGGACGATCCTGCGCCCGTTGTCCTGGGTTTGCGGGTGCTGCCAGTAGGCGTGGTGGTCAAGGGCGTCGAATTTCTGCTGGAGGGGGAGCAGGCTGTAGGCGCCGAGTTGTGAGCCGACGAGTATGGAGCGGATGCCGAGGTCGCGGCGGAGGTATTCGCGCATGTCGGTCCAGTAGTCGTCCTCGGTTTCCCAGAGGAAGCGGAGCCAGTCGTCGCAGGCGGCGGGCGAGAAGGTTTCAAAGCCGTCGCGACGGAGGTAGGCGAGGGCGCGGTGCGCCGAAGTGGGAGCGGCGGCGGAAGCGGCGGCGTTGGCGGAATTGTTGGCGTTTTCCGCGTCAACGAAGGCGGGGAGTTTCGCGGAGGAGCCGCCTTCGCGGAGCGAGATTTCCTGAACGCGGAAATTGTTCGAGGCGGGGCTGGCGGTGGCGCGGAGGTTGAGGGCGAGGCGGATGCCGGAGGCCGGGGCGTTTTCCTTATAGACGAAGGTGTTTTCGACGGTACGAAGGGTGTCGGTGGCGGGAATTTTTATGGAGAGGTGGGTGCGCCAGGGCGGACGCGCGTCCTTGATGTCGAGGATGAGTTCGGCGGGAGAATCGGCCTCGAGGGTGATGCGCAAGGTGTGGCGCGCGCCGGGCTTGAGGGAGACGGGTTGCAAAAGGGAGGCGCGGGAGTTTTTGGCAGCGTCGGGGAGGACGCGCAGGACGATGCCTTGCGGTTCGATGCCGGGGCCGGGGCTGGCGGGCGGTTCGAGGGCGAGCAGGGGGGAGGGGGAGGAGTTTTGGAGCGTCCAGTTTTTGGCGAGATTGGCGAGACGGTGATTTTTGAGGAGTTCGGGGCCGGTGGGCGTGGAATCGGCGGCGGCGGCGTTTTTCCAGGCGACGAGCGCGGCGGCAGGTGAGCCGTGGTTGCGGGTGAGCCAAGCGTTCCAGCGGGTGTTGAGTTCGCCAACGTAAAGCGGATCGAGCGTGTCGAGGTTGCCGCGCCACCAGCGTCCAACGACTCCGTTTTCGTTGTTGATTTCGACGATGGCCACGGCGGGGTCGTCGGCGTAGCGGAGCCCGGTGTAGTTGTTTTTGTGATGCAGGAGGTCGCGGGCGTATTGTTTCTGGAGGGCGATCATGCCGGGGACAAACATGTCGAGCGCCTTGTGGTATCTGGAGCCGGCGGGGAAACCGGGGTAGGTGCGGGAGACGTGGAGGTTGATGTTGGCGTAAATGCCGCGCGCCTTGAGTTGGGCGAAGAGGTAGTCGAGGCGGTCGAGTTGCGCGGGATCGAGGGTCTGGCCGTCGGCGTTTTCGCTCCAGATGCTGGAGCGGCGACCGGCGGCGTTGCGCAGGAGACCGGTCCTGTCCATGTGGTGGAAGCGGACGCAGTTGACGCCGAGGCGGGCGAGGCGGGCGGCGAGTTTTTCGGCGTCGGCGTGCTCGGGGAAATTGGCGGCAAAGGCGAGGTTGACGCCGAGAAAACGGATGCGTTGGCCGGTGTCGGTGGTGATGAAGTCGGAGCCTTCGGCGCGGATGTAGCCGTGTTTGCCTGCGGGGGCGTCGAGCCAGCCGGTGAGATCAGCGACGCTGGCGTCCGTGACGGCGGTGGGCGGAGAGTCCCAGGCGATGGTGAAGGGAAAGAGGCCGGGCGGGGAGGCGGCGTTCAGGAGGTTTGGGGAAATGCAACAGGCAACCAGTCCGCTGAACAGGAGGCGACAGACGAGAAACAGGGGGCGATGGGCGATCATGTTGGGGGGTGGTTTGGGTGCGAGGGAAAAGGTAATTGGAGATGCGCGGCGAACGATTTCTTTGTTGCGTATCCTGATACGCAAAATTACGCTGAAGGCATGAGTTCAGTTGAGAAAACACGGAAGAAGCTGGAGGGAAACAACAAGGCGAGTGAGGAAGAAGGGGCATGGGAAACGCCGAAACGTTGGACGCAACGGGAGTTGGCGCGGCGGCTGGGCGTGAGCCAGGCAACGGTGTCACGCGTGCTGGCCAAGGGGGGCAGGCATTCGGAGGAAACGCGACGGCAGATTATGGAGAAGGCCGGGGAGATGGGTTACCGGCCTGATCCGGCGTTGTTGAGTTTGAGCGCGTATCGTTGGAAACGGCGGTCAGCGACACAGGAGTCGCTGGCATGGTTCGGAGGGTTGCCGCCGGCGGCGAGCGGTTACGAGCAGTTGTTGTTTCAAGCGGCGCGGGCGCGGGCGGAGGTTATGGGTTACGGGATGGAGTATTTTTGGGAATATGAACCGGGGTATTCACCCAAACGTTATGCGCAGATTTTTAGTGCGCGTGGAATCGCGGGGGTGGCGTTCGGGCCGCGTCCGCGACCGCACGCGCGAATCGAGCTGGAGATTGGGCGGTTCGCGGCGGTGACTTTGGGACGGAGCGTGGACTGGCCTCCCGTTGACCGCGTGTCGGTGGACCATTTCCAGACGATGGAGTTGTGCTACTCGGCGGTGCGGGAACGCGGGTTCGTACGTATCGGATTTTCAATGACGGAAAATTACAGCGAGCGCACGGCGGGGTTGTGGATGGGGGCATTCCTGGCGCAACAGGTGAGGCATTATGGGACGGGAGCGGCGCGGGGCGTGGTCAAAATCCCGCCGTTGCTGGATGACGAGGCGCATTCGGGGGGGCGGTTTGAAACGTGGTTCCGCAAGTGGAGGCCGGACGCAATCATTACAATGGGGGAGGATTTTGGGTGTCTGGCGTCACTGCGACGGATGGGGGTAAGGTTTCCTGAGGATGTGGGTGTGGCGTTGCTGGTGGTGCCGTGTTATGTCCCGAAAGATTTTCCGAATCCGGGCGGTTTTTCGGGGATTCTGGAGCCAGTGGCAGGATTGGCGGCGTTCGCCGTCGATATCCTGGTGGGCCGGATACGAAACAACGAGCGCGGAATACCGAAGGATCGCCGGGTACATCTGCTGCCAGGCGCGTGGCATGAAGGGACGACGCTGCGGTGAGGCAGGCAAGGGAGGAGACCGGATTCGGGATCAATGGACACCGGTCGAAGACACCCGGTCCCGAAAATGCCGCTGTGCGGCGCCAGCTTCATTGATCGCCCGTTCCCTGATCCGGCTGGCGACAAGGTGCACCTGCCACAGATGATCCTGCCGCGTATCCACGCCGCAATCATTGCGCAGGCGGAGCTGCGGCTCGGCCCGGAGCGCGCGCCAGATCGAGCGCGAGGGAGCCAGCATCCGGTCCGGCGCCGGATGGGCCAGCAGCAACCCGGCCATTTCCAGCGCTTCGGCCGGCGTGATTTTATTTCCGGAGGCCAGCCGCTCGACAGTCAGGGCGATGGCTGTTCTCACATTCAGGATGGCATCCCGATTGGCCGCGAGATCCCGCAGCGTCGCCGCGCACCGGAACGTTCCGCAGCGGCGCAACAGCACCACCGCGAGCAACCAGAACGGGATGTCGATCTCCTGACCGTAAGCTCCGGTGTTTCCCGGCGAGGGCGGCGGACCCTCTTCGCGCTGTTCGATTGCCGCCAGCAGGCGCGGCTCGGCGCTCGCGTCGCCCCACATGGCAAGGATCGTTGCCGCATAAAAAGACGTATCCGCATTTGCTGACTCAAGCGCCGTCTCCACCAGACTGCGATGCGCTTCCGGATGCCGGAAAATCCGCCACAGGTACAGGCCCGGAGCTCCCGCCGCCAGCAATGCCGCCGCCTCTGCGGGCGTGATTTCGTCGCCACTGCGAGCGTCATCACCGTTGCCCCCGATACTTCCGGTCCTCTTGCCGCTTCCCTTGCAGCCCGGTTGCGCCTGCAACGCTGCCACATCCACCTCCCGCGAGCCGCATCCCGCGCCGGTCCGCGCTGCCCGCGCCGCGGCCACTCCGGCCACCTCGCCAAGACGCTGCATGTCGCGCTGCATGCGGACCGCGTAGGATGCCGTCGCATCCATGCCGGCGGCACGGCAGGCGATCCATACATTGGCCAGGCCGCGCGGCAGCATCACACGGTAGGGCAACGACGTTTCCAGCGGGTGCCGGAAAAGCCGGCATGCCCAGAAATAAAATACCGCCTCATCCTCCTCGAACTCGAAATCCACCGAGTGGGTGTCCGCGACCGCCCCCACCTTGCAAATCGCATCCGGGAAACGCTCGTGCGCCACCAGATCCGCCAGCGTCAGCGTGTAGTCCGTGATGATGTTGCGCGACTGGCGGATGCCCGGCAATGCCGCCATGGCCAGCGGACGATCCGCCGCCGTCCACTCCTCCCTCCAGTGCTGCGCCACGCCAAGCAACCGTGCCTGCGACAAGGCCTCGATGTCTGTCGCGTCTGTCCAGCCCGCATCGAAATTCCGTGCAACCACCTCCGGTTTTCCTCCGTCGCTCTCGCCACCGCTGCTGCCTTCGTTTCCGACATTTTTGAGGACCAGCGCCGCCTGGGTAAACGCCACCGCACGCCCATCACCGGGCCGCCCGCAGAAAAACTCCGCGCCCGCCAGCGCGCACAGGTCTCCGTCTCCGGTGCTGTCGACAAATGCCGTCGCCTCAAACCGCACCAGACCGCCGGACGTCGCGGCAACCACCGCCGAAACCCTCCCCGCAGCATCCCTCTCCGCACCGCACAACAGCGTGCCGCCGAGAAACCCGACACCGTATTTTTCAAAACACATCAGCAGCGCGATTTTTTTCCCGTCATGGTGCCAGCGCCGCGACGGTCCACGCTCTCCCTCCAGCAACACATTCATCTCTGCGGTCAGACGGTCTGTCTCCTCCTGCAACCCGCCCTCCAGTCCGTGAAAATACCCGCTGATCGCCGCGCCCGTGCCCGTCCCGCCGGGGAATGTGGCCAGATCCAGCGCACACACCTTCGCGCCCTCGCGCGCCGCGGCGATTGCCGCCAGCGCTCCGGCTGTCCCGGCGCCCGCGACGAGCACGTCGCAGACAATAGTCCGCACCGGCACAATGCCCTCCCCGCTCCCGTCAGCCATCGCCATCCTTGCCGCAGCCACCGACCGATCCGAAACACCGCCATGTTCCCCCGTCATTGCCGCCAGTTCCCGCGCGCACTGCACGCCCCAGGCAAACCGTTCGCCGATCGACGCCGCCGCCACCTCGCGAAACGCGGGACTTGCGACGCCTGCATTCCGTATCACTGCCACGCCGCCGGTGCGATCGCCCGTGACGCCGCCCGGGCAGCCTCCACTCCCGTTCTGCCAAACCGGGAACGGCTCCATCCCGCAATGGCTCACCACGACCTCGGTCCCCATCGGCACTGCCGCCCGCAATGCCGCGAGCAACCTGGCCACCTCGCGATGCCATCCGCCGCCCGCCGTCGTCCCGTTGCCCGTCCGCCAAAACAGCCGTCGCTCGCTCGCCCGCGCCGACTCCGCCAGCGTCACGCTTCGCGCCTCGCAAAACCTTCGCACCGGCTCCTCGTAGCGCGCCCACGCCCGCGACTGGAGCGCCACGCCATGATAACACGCGACAGGCTGCCGCCCGCCTGTTTCGCCCGCGCGCGCATGCGGCGCGGGTTTCCCCGCTCCGGCAGTCAACCTTTCCTCCCGGCACAGCCTGACGAGCACGCCCTCTTCGGACGCATCCAGCCAGCTCGTGGCGCACACCCGACGCAGCCCGGCCTTTGTTCCCAGCACCACGGCGCCGATCCTGCCACCGGGATCCGCTTCTCCGGGCCCGCCACTCCATTCCACCGCCACCGGCGTCGCATAAAACAATACACGTAATTTCCCCGCCTCCTGCGCCTCCAGCCATTCACGCGACAATGCGATCTCCGCAAACGCGCCATCGAGACATCCGTTGCGCACGGCTCCGCTCCGTTCGAGTCCGGCCAGCCACTCCAGCCACCGGGACCAGCCTTCACCGGCCGCCGCGCTTGCCTCCGCCCTCCCGACCCGATTCTCCAGAGCGCGGCTCGATTCCCGCAACAGCTGCCCAGTCGGTTCGACAACGAGCACCCGCAGACCTCGCGCCAGGAACTCCCTCACCGCCCCCGCTCCGATGTATCCGGCCCCCATGACACCGACATCGAAGACGCTGTCGAAAGCGGACCGTTCCCCGGAAGACAAACCATACGGCGAACAGGCGCAGACCCCGTCGGAAGAAACAGAAGGCTCGGGAAAACTCATGGTAAAATGGCAAAGGACGCCGCGCACCCGCGCAGCCACTCTCCGCTTGTCTCACGCCGGTTCCTTGACGTCACGTCGCCCCGTGTTCAACAAGTTGAGCATGGAAAAACGGATCACCATCCGGGAAATCGCCACCCGCGCCGGCCTGCACTACTCCTCGGTCTCGCTCGCCCTCCGCAACGATCCCCGGCTTTCTGAAAAAACCCGCATGAAAGTCCGGAAACTTGCCGCCAGGATGGGCTACGTCCCCGACGCCGCCCTCGGCGCCCTCGCCGCCTACCGCAATTCCCGCCGCCCCCATCCCGTCCATAGCGAACTCGCCTACCTCACCGACCGCGACGACGCCGGCGATGCCTTCGCCGCCATCACTTACCAGTACGCCCGGGACCAGGCCACACGCCTCGGCTACAACCTCCAGCGGTATCTCCTCACCGGCGGCATGCCCGATCTCAAGCGCCTGCATTCCATCTGGTGGAGCCGCGGGGTGCGCGGCGTCATGATCGGCCCCTTTCTCAACCCCGACCCCCTCGCCGAAGTCGCATGGGAAAAGTGGCCGGTGGTCGCCTATGGACATTCCGCGCCCCGGCCGGCCTTCAACCGCGCCGTGCTGGACCACTTCCAGAACACCCTGAGCCACCTCAACGTTCTTCGCGCCAAGGGCTACTCGCGCATCGGCTTCTGCCTCCTGCCCAGCATCGAAAGGCACACGGCCGGCCGCATCCATGCCGCCTGGCTCTACGATCATTACGCCCTGCACCCCAACGCGATTCCGACTCCGCTCGTTCTCGACCATGATCTGGAAAATCCGGATGAAATCGAAAGCTGGATACGATCCAACCGCATCGATGTCATCGTCGCGTATCTGGAACAATACGACATCCTCACCGCTCGAGGCTGGCAATTTCCCCGCGACATCGGTTTTTCCCTGCTCACCCGCAAGAGCTACCACACCGAGCCGCATGTGAAATTTTCCGGATTCAACACCAAGGCCGAGACCCTAGCCACCAACGCCATTCACTTCCTCGTCTCCCTCATCCACGAACAAGCCTGCGGCATCCTCGACACCCCGCGCCATTACATGATTTCCGGCGAATTTCACGAAGGCGAAACCCTCCGGAAATCGCCTCGAAAAACAAAACGGACGGCCCGCTTGTAGAAACATCACTCCCTGCTCAACAATTTGAATTGCGTGAGGGTTGCCCGACGAAATTCCGGGGGCATAAGGTTGCACACCATGAAATCACCCAATTCATCCCTCCCCGTCCCCACTATGCCCGCTTCGGGTTTTTCGATTACCTCCAGACTTGCGGTCGCGACCCTGATCGGGTGCCTGTGCATGGCACTGCAATCCGCGCAGGCCGCGACGAAGGAGTGGACCGCCTCGAGTTCGACCAATCTGGCCGGAGCCAGCAACTGGACTCCCACGGGCGCTCCCGCCACCTCGGACGAGGTTGTCTTTTCATCTGTCCCCAACACCAGCCTGACGACCGGCAACACACTGACATGGGGAGACCTCGTCTGGAATACCAACACCTCCGCCTCCATGGCGATTGCATCGGGCCAGTCCTCGAACCGTGTGTTCACACTCAGCGGTGGCGGCGGCAGCTCGGCAGCGACCGCTGCCGGCGGTGCGGCAGGCGACCTCATCCTGCTCGGCAGCAACGTGACCACTGCCACCCTGGTGATTTCCGGAACGACCAGCACGGAGGGCACCGGACGCTTACGCATGGCGGTGGGAGCCGATGGAAATTTCCACGTCAAAAACGCCGGCGCGGCCCTGACGATCACCGCCGACATCACAGGCAACTACAACCTCACCAAAACCGGAGCCGGCACGCTTACCCTTGGCGCAGCCAACACATTTGGAGCCGACAAGACCTTCACCGTGGAAGCCGGCACCGTGAACGCAAATCACACCGCCGCCCTCGGCTCGGGCAATGTGGCGGTTTCGGGCGGCTCGCTCACGATGAACGAGGCCGGCGTGGGGTCGATCATTCTCAAGGCGGACAAGTCTTTTTCCATGAGCGCAGGCACGCTCGGATTTTCCTTCGAAAGCGTCTCCAGCCACGATCAGATCATCGGCTCCGGAACCGGCACATTCAGCATCACCGGAGGAATCATCGACCTCACCAACAGCATCACCGACTACAGCGTGACCTACGCGCTTTTCAGGGACTTCAGCTCCGGGTCCGTCGCCAACCTGACGTTCATCAATTACGACAACGCCAACTACATCGCCAGTCTCGGCAACGATGGCGTGCTCTCGTTCAGCGCCATTCCGGAATCGTCCACCGCTGCGGCACTGCTCGGCGGACTTGTGCTGGCTCTCGTGGTCTGGCACCGTCGTCAGCAGGGCTGATATCCGCCCGGGCCCTCCCCTCAAATCCGGGTTCCCCATGAAACTCCCGTATCCGACCTGTTTCCTCGCAATGATATTTCCCGCCATCCCGGCGGGGCTGGCGGCAACGGCGTTTGCGAATCCCCCGACTGCTCCCGTATCAGCGCTCTGGACCGAATATGCAAAAACGCCCGACACCCATCCCGACATCCCCAACTGTTCGTATGCGGGATACCAATACGGAGAAAAATCTCTCCCGCACCTCGACGGGCCCGTCCACGACGTGACCCGCTACGGAGCCAGAGGCGACGGCGTCACCGACGACAGCGTCGCCATCCGCTCCGCGCTCCAGTCCGTCGACCCCGACAAGGGCGGCGTCGTGTATTTTCCCAACGGCAACTACAATGTCAGCCAGGCCCTTTTCGTTCACACCAGCCGCACCGTCCTCCGGGGCGAAAGCCAGAACGGAGTCGAAATCATTTTCACCCAGCCACTCAATCGCGCGTATGGCACCTTTGACCTCGTCACCAACGGAACAGCCATCACCCGCTGGAGCTACGAAGGCGGCCTCATCTGGTTCGCGCCCAAGGAACGCGGCACCACCTGGCGCCCCGAAGGCACCGCGCCCGACTCGCCCGTCGACCGGAAAAACTACCGCTTTCACTGGCTCGCCACCGGCGACATCGGCCGCGTATCCAGGCCTGCCCGGCGCGGCGATCGCACGCTCACCCTGGACCTTGCGCCCGCCGGCAGCGCCGCCGCACCGCGCCCCGGGGATATGGTGCTCCTCCAGCTCATCCACCCCACCGATCATTCCCTCGCCAGGCACCTCGCCGGCGATGGTCCCTGGGCGGCATCCTTCCCCTGGAACGGCGGTGCCGGCGCAGCCTGGGGCATGGCATGGAAAAAGCCCGAAAACCTGCGCTGGCCCGTCGAAGTCGCCGCATGGAATCCCGCCACCTCGACCGTCACGCTTCGCCAGCCGTTGCGTTTCGACGTGCGCTCCGAATGGCAACCCGTCCTCCAGCGCATGGGCCCGCTTCTCCATGAAAGCGGCATCGAAAATCTCACGCTCCGCTTCAACCGCGCCTACACGTGGGACAAAAAAATGCACCACAGCGAAGAAGGCTGGAACGGCCCTTATTTCAACAACGCCATCCATTGCTGGCTGCGCGACGTCACCCTGATCGACGCCGACAACGGCCCCAATCTCACCTGCGCCAAAAACATCACCCTCACCCGCTTCACGCTCAAGGCCAGCCGCCCCGAAACCCTTGACCACCACCACGGCACCCTCACCCGCTCCAGCAGCCACGACAACCTCATCAGCGACTTCCGCATCGAAAGCCGCCCTCTCCACGGCCTCAACATCGAATCCCAAAGCACCGGCAATGTCTGGATGCGCGGCATCATGGACCACGGTGTTTTCGATTCCCACCGCCGCGAACCCTTCGAAAACCTCCGCACCGATGTCACGCTCGTGACCAACGACGGCTCCCACGGCGGCAACGGCGGACCCGTCATGGGAGCACGTTTCGTCAACTGGAACATCCGCACGCCTGCCGACAACAACTACATGGTCGGCTGGGCCGATCTCACGCCGCACGGCGCCATCGTCGGCCTGCAAGGCTCTCAACCCACCTGGACCCGCCGCCCCGGCCAGAAATCCGACCGTGTCCCCGCCGGTGAACAATCCGGCTGCCGGATCGAAGGTACCGGCGAGGTTCCCGACCCTCCCAATCTTTACGAAGCCCAACTGCAACTCCGCCTCCAGACCCCCCTGCCGTCACCAACGCCATGAACACCACCCGCCCCACGCCTGCCGCCTTCACGCTGGTCGAACTCCTCACCGTGATTGCCATCATCGGCATCCTCGCCGCCATCATCATTCCCACCGTCGGCAAGGTCCGCGAGTCCGCCCGCGCCGCGCAATGCGGCAGCAACCTCCGCCAGATCCAGCTCGCCAACATCCTTTACGCGCAGGATCACAACGGCAAATTCGCCATGGCCGCACTCGGCGATGGAAGCGGCAGCGACCCCGAGCGCAAATGGTTTATCAATAAAGAATTTTACAGCTACCTTACCGCAAGAAATCCCAACTCGCCCAAGTGGCCGATCGAGTTTCTTTGTCCTACCAGCGTAGCCGCAGGCAATACGCCCGAGTTGCATCCCGACACCTACGCCGGTTTTTCCTACGGCTACAACGTGACCCAGAAAACCAGCGGCGAACGCCGGTTCACGCAAAGCGAAGTCGTCCGCCCGAGTTCCAGCCTGGCCTGGGCCGACGCCGTCGACTGGCTGATCGACTGGGACCACACCGACGACTACGACGAATCCGCTCCGACGACAAAAAAGACCAAGGCCGTTGCGTATCGCCACGGCGGCAAGCTCAACGTCGCCTACTGGGACGCCCACGTCCGTCGCCTCTCCCGTGCCGACGTTGTGGTAAACTCCGTATCTGATCCCAACATGACGCTCTGGTATGTTCTGAAATAACCGGCAGCGCCGCAACGCCCCCCCTGCGACATGTTCACCCGGGTAATACCAGCGTTCCGAGTGTTTTTGATTTTACACAAAGGCCGCAAAGGACGCGAAGAAGGTAACTGGCAATCCTTTGCGCTCTTTGCGACCTTTGTGTAAAAATCTGAAGGCTTTGGGGCTTTGGTATAAAGCCGCGTCAGGAATCCTTTTCCCAGTGATAAATCAGGATGGCTCCTCCGGGCAAGGCGAGCGGGAGAGAAAGCGGTTCCGGCGCGGAATGGTCTACGGAAGCCGACGAGTCCAAAAGCAGCGTGGCAGCGGCGGCCGGGAAAGAGTCCGGAAGCTCCAGGGCCGTGAGTTCGCGCGGGGCGGTGGATGTGTTGGCGAGGACAAGGATGGCGTCGGTCTCGCTCTCGCGGAGGTCGGCGTAGAGTCCGCGGCCTTCGAAGGTGAAGGCAAGCGGACGCCCGGCACGCAGGGCATCGCTGTCGGTCCCGGTACGCAGGCGGATGAGACGGCGATAGAGCGCGAGCAGGGACCCGGTATCGGATGCCGGCTCCGGCCGGGTGTTCAGGGTTTGGGATCCGGAGTTGTTGGCTGGCGAGGCGGTCTGGCTGGCGACGTTGATCGTCGGGTAGTCGGGATTGAGGGCGTGCCAAGGTTTGACCGCGGGTGAGGTGAAACCGGCGTTGGGCGCATCGGGCGTCCACTGCATGGGCGTGCGCAGGTCGGGGTCGGGTTTGCGGCCGGTCATGCCGATTTCCTCGCCGTAGTAGATGAAGGGGATGCCGGGGAGCGTGAACTGGAGCGCGGCGGCGAGTCGCAGTTTGGCCGGATCGGAAGAGAGCTGGCTGGCAGCGCGTTCCTGGTCGTGATTGGCAAGGAAAGTCGCCCAGGGGCGGGAACCATAGGCGTCGCGGGTGCGGGCAAGACGATCGCGGAGGATGCCGGGCGTGCCGAAAGACGCCGTGTCGATCGTGGCCCTGGCGAGGTCGAATTCGAAAGCGGTGTCGAGTCCGTCTTCGGTTACATAGCTGGCGGCTTGCGCGGTGTCGGCCCAGACTTCGCCGATGATGAAGGCATCGGGCTTGAGCTGATGGCACCAGGCGGTGAACTCGCGGAGCCAGCGTTTGGTTTCGGGGGTGTCCTGGAGGATGTCGCCGTCTTCGTACAGGTAACGGACGGCATCCAGGCGAAAGCCGTCCACACCGATATCCTGTAACCAGAATTTTGCGACGCGGCGATGATGGTCGGTGACGGCAGAGTTGCGGAAATTCCAGTCAGGCATGCCGGCATCGAAGATGCCGTAATAGTAGCGCGCCGGAGGCTCGTCCGGATTCGGGGTCTGGAGTGTGGAATCCGGGGTTTGGGCGGACGGCAACGGATGCCAGACGCGCTGGCCCCAGGGACCGGCGGAGGTTTCGGGCGTGGCAGAAAAACGGAAAAAATCACGTTGCTCCGCCGTGGCGTCGGGACGAAGGGCGGCAAGGAACGCAGGATGCTGCGCGGAGGCATGGTTGAGAACGAGGTCGATGATGACATGGATGCCTCGCCGATGAGCCTCCGCGACGAGGCGTCGCATCAAGGCGATGTCACCGTAATCGGGGTGCACCTCGAAGTAATCGGTCACATCGTAGCCGTGATAGCCCGGAGAGGGATTGATCGGGAGGAGCCAGATCGCGGTAACACCGAGGTCGGTGGTGGTGACGGGATCGCCGTCGTTGAGATAGTCGAGACGTTCGATGAGGCCTTGCAGATCGCCGATGCCGTCATTGGCCAGCGGACCAGTGCGGGCGTCGGCAAAGGACCGGACGAATATCTGGTAGAAAACGGCGGTGCGCCACCAGGGAGCAGAGGTGGCGGGCGGGGCGAGTTGGGCGAAGGCGGTGGCGGTAACGCCGATGATGACGGCGAAAAGGCCGGCGCAGCGGAAACGGGCACAACGGAAGCGCCGCATCAGACCGGCGGCGCGGAGCGCCGTCCACGGGCTGGAAGCCCGTGCCACTCCGGAGCGGGCGGGAGGCCCGCGATACGCGGAGAGGCAACGCTCACGGGCAAGGATGCCCGTGCCACGTCGGAGGCGGGCGGGACGCCCGCGCCACGAGAAGGAGCGGCGTGTTGTCTTCCCCTCCATGCGCAATCAGCTCTTCAACGTTTCGTTAATAAATTTCTCGAAGGCGGGCTGGTGTTTTTCGATCCACTCCTTGCAGGCTTCCTCCCAGGTGAGGCGGCGGCCTTTTTCGCCTTCGATCCACTTGTGCTTACGGATCTCCTGCTTCATGATGTAGGTCATCCGGTAAAACGGATCCTCCGTCATCATCGGGGGGACGGGAACGTAGTCTTCGGTTTCGAGTATTTTGCGCATGGTGGATCGGGTTATGGGAACTTCTAAAAATTGAACAGAAGGTAACAAAGAGAACAAAGAACAACCAAGGACGCAGACTGACCACTTCTGTTTAACTTCATTAAAATAAATAAATTATCATTCATGATCTTCTTTATTTTTCCTTCGTTCTCTTCGTTTCCTTCTGTTCAAAAATGAATTCCCGGAACCTCCCTTATGTATTCATAATTTGGATTCCCACCCCGGGGGGGATCAACGCACGACCTGTTCGGTGGCGGCATCGAAGAGGTGCGCCTTGGCGAGGTTGAGGTGAACCGTGAGTTCTTCGCCGAAGTCGAAGAGACGTTCGGTGTGCAGCCGGGCGATGAGGTTTCCGGTGGCGGTTTTCAGGTAGACATTGGTCTCGGCGCCCATCGGTTCGGCGAGATCGATGTGGGCCCGGATCGGAATGTTTTCGGGAGTGTGAGGGTGTTCGTGAATGTTTTCCGGGCGGATGCCGAAGATGACTTCACGATCGGCGCACTTCGCGGCACGCTCGGCAAGAGGACCGTTGAGGGCGACCGTGATGGCGGACGAGGCTGCCGGGCCGGCGGCCGCTTCGACGAAGGTGAGGACGCCGCCGCGGCGTTCGATCTTGCCGCGGAGGAGATTCATGGGAGGGCTGCCGATGAAGCCGGCCACGAAAAGGTTGTCGGGCTGGTGATAGAGGGTGAGCGGATCGGCCACCTGCATGATGATGCCGTCTTTCATCACACAGATGCGGTCGCCCATCGTCATCGCCTCCACCTGGTCGTGCGTCACATAGATCATCGTGGTGCCGAGGCGGGCATGGAGTTTGGAAATCTCCGAGCGCATCTGCACGCGCATCTTGGCGTCGAGGTTGGAGAGAGGTTCGTCGAAGAGGAAAACTTTCGGGTTGCGGACGATGGCGCGGCCGACGGCGACGCGCTGGCGTTGTCCGCCGGAAAGGGCGGCGGGTTTGCGGTCGAGGATTTTTTCGAGGCCGAGGATGGTGGCGGCTTCGGTGACTCGGCGGTTGATCTCGTCTTTCGGCGTGTGCGCGAGGCGGAGGCCGAAGGCCATGTTCTCGAAAAGCGAAAGGTGCGGGTAGAGGGCGTAATTCTGGAAAACCATCGCAATGCCGCGGTCCTTGGGGAGGAGGTCGTTGACCTCGATGCCATCGATATGGATGGTGCCGCCGGTGATTTTTTCGAGTCCGGCAATCATGCGGAGTGTAGTGGATTTTCCACAACCGGAGGGTCCGACGAGGACCATGAACTCGCCGTCCTCGATCTCGAGGTTGATGCCCTTGACGGCGCGGAAGGCCGGGTTCTTGCCGGAGGCGGGATAGGTCTTGTCGAGGTTTTTTATGGAAACAGTGGCCATGGCAGGAAGTTTTTTGAACAGAAGATAAAAAGGTCACGAAGGCCCGATTGCTTCATGGGTGTTTTTTTGAGAGTGCGTAACGTTTTGAGCGCAGAGGTGTGGAGAGTGACAATGCCTTCGTTATCTTCTTAACTTCTGTTCAATGGTCTGGTTCCGGAGGGATTATATTTTTATTCTTTCACTCCGCCGGACGTGAGGCCGGAGATGAGGAATTTCTGGCAGACGAGGAACATGATCGTGATGGGCAGGCCGGAGAGGACTGCCGTGGCGGCGAACTTTCCCCAAAGATAGTTTTGCTCGTAGAGGAACGACTGGGCGCCCACCGCAAGCGTCCATTTGCCCTCGGTCTGGAGAACGACGGAGGCGACCGGGTATTCGGAGATGTGGCTGATAAAACTGAGAATGAAGACAACCGCGAAAATCGGCAGACTCATCGGAAGCAGGATGCGAATGAAAGCCTGGAAGTGGGTGGCCCCGTCGATCTTGGCGGACTCCTCGATACTCACGGGGATGGTGTCAAAATAGCCTTTGATCATCCAGATATAGACGGCGACGCCGCCGAGGTAGGTGAGGATGAGGCCGGGGTGCGTGTTGAGTCCGAAAAAGGGGAGAAACTCTCCGATGAGCTGGAGCAGGGCGTAGAGCGCGACCAGCGCGAGGACCATCGGGAACACCTGGAGGATGAGGAGCGATTTGAGCAGCGTCTCGCGGGCATAAAACTGCATGCGCGCAAAGGCGTAGGCGCAGGTGCCGGAGAGAAGGATGATCATCGCGGAAGCGGAAAAGGAAACCTTGAGGGAGTTCCAGAACCAGAGGAGAACCGGTGTCGTGGCTTTGACCGTACGCGCGGTGCCGTCGGCGCCGATCTCCTCGTAAGGGATGCCGAGGACGTATTTCCAGTGCTCGAACGAAAAATTGTCACCGGTGGGAATGAGCGCGCCGAGGGCGAAGTTTCCCTTCCGGAAGCTGATCGCGATGATCATCAGGAACGGGAAGAGGATCAGCGCGATGAAGCCGATGAGAAAGACATGCGCGGCGGCGAGTTTGAGTCGGCGTTGGGTCGAGGCTTTCATGTTTTTTGATTAACCACAGAGACACAGAGGCACGGAGATCGAAGCACAGAGAGGAGTCGTGGAAATCCACCGGCACACTCTGCGAGGAGAAAGGATATCGCACGGGCAGACAGCGAAGTCCCTGTGGCAGGCAGTGGTGTTCTCCGTGTGGTTTGTCCTCTGTGTTTTTGTGCCTCTGTGGTTCATCCTTTGGGTGTGCCGAGGTTCTGTTTGCGGAGATTCCACCACGAGATCAGGGCGACGATGATGAAGATCACCGTGGCGATGGCGCTGGCGTAGCCGAAGTTTTGCGAGCTGTCGCGGAAGGCGATGCGGAAGGTGTAGCTGACGAGAATGTCCGTCTGGCCCGCCGGAGTCGCCGCGCCGACCATGTCGGGGCCGCCGGCCGTGAGAAGGTAGATGAGGAGGAAGTTGTTAAAATTGAAGGCGAACGAAGCGACGAGGAGCGGAAAGAGCGGCTTGAAAATCAGCGGAAGCGTGAGCCGGAAGAAGTCGTGGATGGCGTTGGAGCCGTCGATGGCGCTGGCTTCGTAAATGGTGTCGGGCACGGACTGGAGGATGCCGGTGCAGACGATCATCATGTAAGGGAAGCCGAGCCAGGTGTTGACGATGAGAATCATCAGTTTGGCGAGCGTGGGGTCGGCAAACCACCCGGGCTTGATCCCGAAGAGGGCGTTGAGGATGAGGTTTATCTCGCCGAAGTTCTGGTTAAAAAGCCCCTTGAAAATGAGAATCGAGATGAAGGCGGGGACGGCATAGGGCAGGATCAGCAGGGTGCGATAGGCGCGGCGGAAAGGGAGTTCTTTCCATTCGAGGAGAACCGCGAGAAACATGCCGACGGTGAGCGAGAAGGCGACGGAGCCGAGAGCAAAAACGACCGTCCAGATGAAGATCTTGATGAAAGGCCCCTGGATGCCCTTGTCGGTGAAAACTTTTGTGTAGTTGGCGAGACCGATCCAGGTGCGGTAACCGGGGCCGACGGGAGAGCCGACCGCGGCGGGAGCGCTGTCGGCTCTCCCGTCAGGTTCAGGGTTCAGGGTTTGAGGTCTGGAGCTATCCGACTCCGACTCTGGACGCTGAACTCCGGACCCTGAACTGCCGCCGGAGGCGGCGGGCGTAGCGACAACGTAGCGGCCGAGGGTGTCGTCGGGGCGGATGGTTTCGCCGGTGACGAGGTTTTTGAAGGTGTCGTCGGCCGGGTTGTGTTGCCAGAGCGGATGGCGGGGGGCGAAGTCGCGCAGGCCGGTGTTGGTGGCGAGGGTGCCGTCGGGAAGTTCGATGGTGACGTGCTGGAGGGCGGCGCGGAGCTTGATGATGTCGCGCAGGGCGAGGGCGGCGGCTTCCGGAGCCCCGGCCCCGGCGGAGACTTCGGTGGCAGGGATCGTCTCGGGCTTTTCGGGAAGCGCGACGGCAGCGGTCCGGTATGTTTTGGCAGGATCGGCGGAGGCGTCGGCGAGTTCGAGGATATACGCGGCATCGGCGCCTTCGCCCGCCCGGTAGAGCGTGAAGGGGTAACGGGCGTCGGAAGCGAGGTACGTTTCGTCCTGGAAATAGCGGACGACTTGCGGAAAGCGGAGGAGGTTGGCGGAGCTGTAGTTGGTAAAACTTACGTAAACGGTGTAGATCAGCGGGAAGATGACGAAGAGGCCGAAGCCGACGAGGCCGGGGAAGAGGTAACGCCAGGTGTAGGCGCGGGCGCGGACGTAGATCGTGACAGCAAGGGCGTCCACGAGAAGAAGCCCGATGCCGATGCCCGGGTAACCGGCCCGGTAGAGCTGCGCACTGAGGTAGAGGAGCGTGAGGCCGAGAAGCGAGACGATGCCGTGATAGAGGTACTTTTGCCAGGGGCGCATGCGGGAAATGGAGGGGAGAGAACGATGACCTTCGATTGCAGGGGTCCGTTTGCGAAGCCCCTGCAAGGGAACCCGGGCTTTTATTTTCCGTCCTTCATGCGGGCGGCGGCGTGGTCGAGGGCCTCCCTGGGCGTGCTCTGGCCGTTGGTCGCATTGCTGAGCGCGGCCTGAAGCGAGGACCAGAAGCGGCCCATTTCGGGAATGTTGGGCATGAGTTCGCCGGCATCGACACTGGCCTTGGTCGCGGCGATGGCGGGGTCCTTGGAGAGTTCCTTGTAGAAACTTTCGAGGGCCGGCACGCCGAGGGGGACGTCGGCGTTCATCGTGCGCAGGCCGTCGTCGGTGAGGAGATGGTTTTTCAGAAACTCCTCGGCAAGGTCGGCGTTGGGAGAACTGCGGTTGATCATCGCGCCGAGCACACCGACGAAGGGTTTTCCGGGTTTGCCGTTGGCCCCGAGCATGGGGGCGACGGCGAAGGGGATGTTGCTCTTGCGGAGATTGCCCCAGGCCCAGGGACCGGAAACCATCATGGCGAGTTCGCCGGAGTTCATTTTGGACTCCATGACGGAATAGGTGGTGCCCTTGGGCATGATGCCCTGGTTGATGACGTCCACGATCTGCTCGAGCGCCTTGATCGCGCCGGGGGCGTTCACGCCGACATCGTTGAGGTCGTAGCCGCTGGCGCCGCGTTTGTAGACGTAGCCGCCGTCGCTGGCGAGAAAGCCCCAGCTGAAGAAGGGCGTGCCGTAGTCCCACATGATGGGGGTGATGCCTTTTTTCCGGAGATCGGGGGCGAGCTTGATGACGTCGTCGAGGTTGGTGGGCGGGGTGCCGGTGACAAGTTTCGTGTTGTAGATGAGGCCGAGGGCCTCGAGCGACATCGGATAGGCCCAGATACGGTTTTTGTGGGTGAAGGCATCCCAGGCCTTGGGGAAGATTCTGGCCTTGGTGGCGGCGTCGATGTCGACGGGTTTCAGGATGCCGGCGTCGGCCCATTCGCCGAGGCGGTCGTGCGGCCACATGAAAATGTCGGGACCTTTGCCGGACTGCGCGGCCTGGAAAAACTTGTCGGTGACGCCTTCGGGGGCCTCGACCTTGACCGGGACACCGAGCTCTTTGGCGAATGTGTCGCCGACTTGCTGGAGGCCGCGGTAACCTTTGTCGCCGTTGATCCAGATGAGGAGTTTGCCTTCTTCCCAGGCGCGGGCGGCGGGGAGCACGGCGGCAAGCGCCGTGGCGATGCAGAGGAGTGTTTTTGCGTATTTCATAATGGAAAAAACGGATCGGGAATGCGGGGGAAAACCGGGGAGGAGGACGGGAAGCGCCCGCCGCTCTCCGGGAGGAGCGACGGCGGGCGCGTTACGGGATGCGTAGTCAGGTAATAACTACCACCAGGTTTCGGCCTGGAGGCCGAAGGTCCAGGAACCGGTGGAGGTGGCCTTTTCGCCGTTGGGCACGTACCAGCTCGGCATGCTGCCACCCCAGTAATAGTAGCTGGCGTAGGCGCGGATTTCAGGGCGCGACCAGAAGGCGCCCGAGGGTTTGATGACGGCAGCGACGGTGAGTTTGGCCATGGCCGACTGGTCGTCGTCCTTGAGCGTCCAGCGCACGTCGTTGGCCCAGTCGACGCCGAGTTCGGTCTCGATGCCGAAGTGTTCGGTGAACATGTAGATCGGGCGGACGGCGGTGGTCAGGAAGAGGCGGTCGGAGCCGGATTCGGAGGCGGATTTCCAGCCCTTGTCTTCCCAGTTGGCGACGGCGGCCCACATGAGCGAGAACTGGTCGCTGAACTGCCAGACGAGCTGGTTGGTGATCTGCGCGCTCCAGGCGTCTTTCAGAAAGTCGCTCGGCTGGCCGTTGGCGGTGTCGAGCAGGGGCACGTAGGCGCCAAACTGGTAACCGGCGCCGAAACCGTACTGGAGCGAGAGCTTGTTGTAGCCCTTGCTCAGCTCGTTGAACTGGATCCAGCCGAGCGCGAGGCCGACATCGTCGTCGGGAATGCCCTGCGTCGCGCTGGGCGCGCCGGAACTGTATTTGACGCCGCTGCCGCCGTTCACGTACTGCGGGGACACCCAGAGGGTGCCCTTGCCGCCGAAGAGGGACGGGAGGTCGCTCCAGCGGATGTCGATGATCTGCTTGGTGAGGCTGTACTGATCCTTGACCTGCGCGGTGTTGTCGGTGCCGCCGATCCAGGCGACCGCGAGCTTGCCGGGGCCGAGCTTGATGTTTTCCACGCCGCCACCGTAGCCGGAGGTGTCGAGGAAGTAGTAGTCGTAGATGTGGATGTCGTGCCGGTCGTAGAAGCGCTGGCCGGCCCAGAACTGCACGTCGGGGTTGGTCTTGAAGACGTTGCTGGCGGTGACGAAGGCCTCGCGGAAGAGCAGGTCCACGCCGTCGCCATTCTGGTTGGTGTAGTTGTTCTTGTCGCCGTTGTACTTGAAGGCGAGGGTCGTCTGGAAGCCGAACTTCACCGCGTTTTCGTCGGCCCGCGGCATGTTGTACTTGAAGGTCAGCTCGCCGTAGGTGTCGGGTTCGTCACCGAGACGGCCGGGGCCGATCTGGTAAAGGCCGTCCGGGCTGGTGATTTTTTCCTGGCCGCCGCCGCGCTGGTTGATGCCGTAGCCGGCGCGCAGATACGCATGCAGCTCGAAATTCCGGGTCACGTCCTCGGGGATGAGTTTTTCGAAAAAGCCCGGCGAGCGCACTTCCTCCAGCGACTGGCTGGTGGCCTGCTGGCCCTGTTCGAGGGCGGCGACGCGCTGTTCGAGGTTGCCGCTGCCGGCGGCGGGCACAGGAGCGCCGGCGGCGGGCGCGGCGACCGGCGGCGCGGGGGATTTTTCGAGGGTGGCGAGGCGTTTCTCGAGCTCGGCGATCCGGGCTTCGTACGCTTCGCGGGAGGCCTTGATCTCGGCGCGCAGGGCCTCGATGTCAGCGGAGCTTTGGGCAAACGCCGGCGTGCTGCCGAACGTCGTGCCCACAACGACAAGCGCAGCCATGAGGCAGCCGCGCGCGGTGTGGTTCCAGGGTTTGGGTTTCATGGTGGTTTGGAGGGGAGGAAGAGTGCGATCGGAACGCGGGAGCCGGGTCACCGGTCAGGGGGAGAAAAACCGGGCGGCACGAACAGCGGCCCGGGCGGCAGTTGTGAAGACGGGCAAACAGAAAGCCCGCAAGGTTTTGCCTTCAACGGCATTTCCTGCTCCATGTCCGATAATGCCAGGACAAAACCTAGGTCTCGCCCCGCGACTGATCCCGACACTCGGCAACGACGCCGTGAGGCGGGAGTTTTATCAATTGCTGCGCAGCCAGATGCAGGCGGTGGAAACCGGCCGGGCCAAGGTGCGGGTGCCGCACACCACCCACCTGATGCAGCCGCGCCCCGGCATGCACTACCACCTGCGCCCGGAGATTTTCCTGCAACTGCAGGGCGAGACGCGGTTTCGCTTCCCCGGTCGCGGCGAGGCGCTGAGCCTGCGTCCCGGGGAACTGGCGGTCCTCGCCACCGGCTTGCCGCACGGCGAGGAGGCGCGGCGCGGCCCGGGCGGAGAGGAGTTCCGCAACCTCGTGGTGGGTTTTTATTCGAGCTCGGTCAGCATGCACTTCGCGGCCGACGCCGGCGACGGGCGTCCGGATATCGAGCAGATCCTGTTTTTCCCGACCCCCGACCTGAAACGGCTGATCGATCTGGTGGATTACCTGACGCTGCTGGGCAACGCGTCCACCGCCGAGGCGGAAAGCGCCGTGCGCGGGCTGACGCTCGCCATGCTCGCCGTGCTCGGCGACCTCGCCCGCACCGAAACCCCGGAACTGCGCCAGGAACCGCAACGCATCTTCCAGGTGAAATGGCTGGTGCGCGACCAGCTCTACAACCGCGAGCTCAACGTCATCCTCGTGGCCCAGCGGCTCGGATGCTCGGCCGACTACCTCTCGCACCTGTTTCACAAGGAGACCGGCGAAACCCTCATCCACTACATCCATCGCCAGCGCATCACCGGCGCGGTGCAGGCGTTGGCCAACCCGGCGCTGTCGGTCTCGGAAATCGCATGGGCATGCGGGTTCTCCGATCCCGGGTATTTCACGCGGGTTTTCCGCAAGCACACCGGCCTCACTCCGCAAGCCTACCGCGCCAGCCGCCTCGATGACGAAAAACGCGAAAGCGACCGGCCCAAGACCATTTATCACGACCGCGTGGACTACTCTCCCGGCGTGGACCTGAAAAGCACGGGGTAAGCCGCCGCGCGATCGCCGGGCGTCGCCCGGAAAAGACACCCGTGCAAAAGAACCAAAAAACCCTTTGCGCCGCCGCCCCGCCGCGGGCAACTGTAGGGTTTTACTGTTTATCTATTATGGAAGAAGTTCCCTGGCTTGGGCAAACGTTGCGGCGGTGGTCGGTCGGACAGTCCACTTTTCTCGCCATTCCCGAACGCGGCGCCCGGCTCATGCACTGGCACGTCACGCTCGGCGACGGGACCGTGCGCGATGTCCTCCACTGGCCGGAAATCGACACGCTCGACGGCTTTCACTCCGTGCGCGGCGGCAATCCCATCCTTTTCCCCTTCAACGCCCGCAGCTTCGATCACGGCGACATCCAGTTCTGGCGTCACTCCGATGGCATCCGCCGCCCGATGCCCATGCACGGCCTCGCCCGCCAGGGGCGGTTCGAGATCACCCACATCGATGAACGCGGTTTCATGGCCGTCTTCGTCCCCGATGCGCATGCCCGGGAGTGTTACCCGTTCGATTACGATTTCACCGTCGTTTACCGCTTCGCCCCGCTCGGCCTCACCTGCGAATTCATCCTCAAAAACACGGGCAAGACGCCGATCCCGTGGAGCGCCGGGCATCATTTTTATTTCACCCTGCCCTGGGAAGAAGGCCGCACCCGCAGCGACTACCGGATCAGGATTCTCTCCGGCAAAACCGTCCGCCAGGACGCGCGCGGCCAGCTCGTGCCCGGCCCGGCGCTCAAGCCCGAAGAGTCGCTCGGCAACCCGGAGATCGTGGACGCCATCCACCTCGGCCTCAAGTCCAACACCGTCACCGTCCGGCCCGTCGCGGGCGGCGCCGGCATCACCCTCAAAAACGGCCAGGCTCCCGTGCCGCACCCGGAAGCCGCCTTTGTCACCTGGAGCCCCGATGCCGACGCGCCGTACTATTGTGTGGAGCCCTGGATGGGGCCGCCCAATGCTCCCGAAACGAAAGTCGGCCTCCACCACGTGCCGCCCGGCAAGAGCCAGAGTTACATCGTCGAGGTGGCGCTGGCGTAAGAACGGACTATGATCGTTGCCACCATGAGTCTGCCGGGTCTGACGCTGTTTTCCTCCCTGTTTCACTCCATCGCCACGGCCGCGGTGGCCTTCCCCGCCCCGCCCGTGTATCCGTATCCGCCATCGCCGCTGGCCGCATCCGGCACGCTGGCGTTCCTTGAAGGGATCGGCTCGATGGAGTTGCTGCTGATCTTCGTCCTCGGGCTCGTGCTCTTCGGCGGCAAGGGCTTGCCCAATGTGGCCCGCGGACTCGGGCGCGCCATGCGGGAATTCAAGAAAGCCACCAGCGGCGTGGAGGAAGAAATCAAGCGTGCCATGGAAGAGCCGCCGCCCCGCCCCCGCCGGCGCAAGCCGGTCAACGGCACCGCCGCCTCGCGCTCCGCCAGCCGCAGCCTGCCGGCTCCGGCCGCCCCCTCCGCCTCCTCCGCCCCCGCGGTCTCCGATCCGGTCTCCTCCGCCCCGGTCACGCCGGATGACGACTATCCTCCGACCGCCAATCCCGCTCCCCCGCCGGCATCGCCCCCGCCGCCCCCGGCCTCACGCTCCCCCGGCACTCCGCCCGACACTCTCCCCTTGTAAAACCACAACGACAACCCGCACCGCGTCCTCCGACGCCTGTCCGCATATGCCAAACCAACTCGATCAACTGAAGCAGTTCACCACGGTCGTCGCCGACACCGGCGACTTCGCCAGCATGAAGGAGTTCGCCCCGCGCGACGCCACGACGAACCCCTCGCTCATCCTCAAGGCCACCGGCCTGCCCGCCTACGCCGCGCTCCTCGACAAGGCCCTTGCCGATGCCGGCTCCGCCGCCACCCTTCCGCAGGTCATCGACCGGCTGCTCGTCGCCTTCGGCCTCGAAATCCTGAAAATCGTCCCCGGCCGCGTTTCCAGCGAAGTCGATGCGCGCCTTTCCTTCGACACCGAAGGCACCCTCGCCAAGGCCCGCGAGATCATCGCCCTCTACGAAAAAGCCGGCATCGGCCGCGACCGCGTGCTCATCAAGATCGCCTCCACCTGGGAAGGCATCCGCGCCGCCGGCCAGCTCGCGAAAGAAGGCATCCACTGCAACCTCACGCTCCTGTTCTCCTTCCCGCAGGCCGTCGCCTGCGCCGAGGCCGGCGTGCAGCTCATCTCGCCCTTCGTCGGCCGCATCCTCGACTGGCACAAGAAAAACACCGGCAAGGATTACGCCCCCGCCGAAGACCCCGGCGTGCAGTCCGTCACGCAGATCTACACCTACTACAAAAAATTCGGCTACAAGACCGAGGTCATGGGCGCGTCCTTCCGCAACAAGGGCGAGATCCTCGAACTCGCCGGCTGCGACCTGCTCACGATCTCCCCGGCCCTCCTCGCCGAGCTCAAGGCGGGCGACGGACCCGTCACCCGCAAGCTCGATCCGGCCAAGGCTCCCTCGGCCGATCTGGAGAAGGTCACATTCGACGAAAAATCCTTCCGCTTCGCGCTCAACGAAGACGCCATGGCCACGGAAAAGACTGCCGAAGGCATCCGGCTCTTCTCCGCCGACATCGTGAAGCTCGAACAACTCATCGCGAAAAAACGCGGCTGAGCCTGCCCGTGGCATGGGCATCCTGCCCATGAAATGGACACGGGCTTCCCAGCCCGTGTCCGGCATGCAGGGAGGCATGCTGCCACGTCCGAGCTATAGCCACAGGCCTCCGCGCCTGTGACTCCAGGCTGCAAGCATCCCGCCCGTGTAATACCGATTTTTAAAAACCTTCTGATTTTTACACAAAGGTCGCAAAGACCACAAAGGATCGTCTGTCAAGTTCTTCGCGCCCTTCGCGATCTTTGTGTAAAATCCGGAACCTTCAGGAAACCGGTGTAATCCCGATATTACTACACCGCCGCTCCCTCCCCCTTCCGATCCGTCCGCCATCCATGCCCCGCCCGCCGCCCGATTTTTTCCGCTACCTTCCCTGCCCTCCCGAAGCCGAAACCTGGGGGCTGGCCGTCACCGGCGGCGGACAACTTCGCAACGCCCCCGGTACCCCCTACCCGCCCGCCGGGCATCCGCCGGATCATGCGTTTGCCTGGGACTACGGCCGCGTGCTCCCCGCCTGGCAGATTGTGTTCATCGCCGCCGGCCGCGGCCGGTTCGAATCCCGCCACCAGCCCCTGCGGACCATCGGCGCCGGCACCGCGCTCGTCCTGTTTCCCGGCGAATGGCATCGCTACGCGCCCGACCGCCGCACCGGCTGGACGGAGCTCTGGGTCGAATTGCAGGGCCCCGCCTGCGCCCGGCTCGAAGCCGCCGGCGAATGGTCCGCCGCCTCCCCCTGTGTGGAGCTCGACCGTGCCCCGGCCGAAAGCCTCCTGCGCCGCATCCACGCCCTCCTGCGCGGACGCGACGACGCATCACCCGGCTTTTCTCCCGAATCGTCCGCCGCCGCCTGGGAACTGGCCGCCCGGGTGGCCGATGCCCGCCGCCGCCATCACCGGCACGAGAATCCGCCCTCCGCCATCACCCGGGCCGTGCGGCGCGCCGAGGACCTGCTGGCCGAGCGGCTCGACGCCCCGCCCTCGATGCAGGCTCTCGCCCGCGAACTGGACGTGGCCTATTCGTATTTCCGCCGCGAGTTTCGCCGGCAAACCGGCCTTGCCCCGCGCGCCTGGATGCAGCGTCTGCGCCTGGAAAAAGCGCGCCGGCTCCTCGGCAATTCGCGCGCCACGCTCGCCGAGGTCGCCGAGACGCTCGGTTTCAGTTCGCCCTACCACCTGTCCGCGGCCTTCAAGCGCGCCTTCGGCGTGAGCCCCGACCGGTGGCGCCGGGGACTCAATCCACCATAATGAACGGCTCGACGGGACGGAATCCCGGCAGCGCGCACGCGCGGTCGCGCCCCGCCGCATCGGGGAAAAGATAAAGCGCGTATCCGCCGTATCCGCCGCCGCAATACTTCCACGCCAGGGCGCCGGCCGCCGCCACGCCGGCGGACAGTTCCCCGTTGCCGGCTTCCGGATCGCCCGGCAGCGGCTCCATGCCCTCGCCGCGCTGCACCGCGTACGATTCGCGCACCGCCGCCGCGAGCCCTTCGTAGCTGTTCGCCCAGACCGCCTCGCGGGCCGTGCGACCGGCGCGCTCGATCGCGTCGTAATCGCGGGCCAACCCGGTCGCGCCCGGCGTGTCATGCGGCGTCCCCGTCCAGTAAAGCGCCATGCGGCCGCGCAGGAAATCGCCGCTGGTCTTGATCTCGAGATCCGGCCGCAGACCGCTGCGCCACACGCAAAGGCCCGTTTCGGCAATCACGGCCGGATCCTGCCAGCCGGTGCCGATCCCGAGTTCGGCGTCCACACCGTCCTTGCCGTTGAGCAGCGCCCACGCGCCGCTACCGCCGAGGCCGGCGTTGCGCTCGTACGGCCAGCTCCGCAACGACACCGTCGGCGTGATCGCGCAGTTGACGATCCATGCGCCGGCCCGCGCAAACATTGGCACGTCGAGCCAGCCGCCGGCGAAATCCACCCGCAACGGCGCCTCCTGCGGCGCGCGGATATAGCGGACGATCTCGGTCGTGGAGATCGGCGTGAACTGCGGCGGCGTTTTCGGCAGCACCACGTAACTCGCCCCGACCTGGTCGCAGAGTTCCCGTTTCAGCGGCGCGTACTTGTCGTCCTCGGTCACCGCGAGGACGTCGGGACGCAGCCGCAGGAAATCCTCGCGAAAATCGATCCCCTCCTCGTGACCACGGCCCACGACCACCTCGTCCACCATGTCGAGCGCGGCGATCAGCGCCGCCTTGTGCTCGTCGGGCAACGAACTTTTCCGCTGCTTGTGAATCCAGAGGACATCCGACGAGGCGAACGAGACCGTGAGATGCGAGCCGAGCGCCCGCGCTTCGCGGAAAAACTGCACATGGCCAGCATGGAGAATATCGTAACAGCCGGAGACAAAAACGCGTGTCATTCGCTTCTGTCGCTAGCAGTTCCGGACGGCTCGCGGGAGCTTTTTCTGAAAACAAAATCTCATCTGCCCTGTGCCGTCCGCTTATGACCGACGCCTGCCCCAGTCACGCCGCCACCGGCGGCATCGCGCCGGTGCTTTGCTGGTCGTAGAGCCCGCGGTAGAGCAGGCTGCTCGCATAAAGCTCGGCGTGGGGTCCGCGGGCGACGATGCGACCCTCGTTGAACAGCAGGATCATCGTGGCGTCCCGGATGGTGGAAAACCGGTGGGCGATCATCAGCACCGTCTTGCCCTGGACGAGCTTGGTCAGGCTTTTCTGGATCATCGCCTCGCTTTCGCTGTCGAGCGCGCTGGTGGCCTCGTCGAGGATGAGGATCGGGGCGTTACGCAGGAATGCCCGGGCGAGGGCCACCCGCTGGCGCTGCCCGCCGGAAAGCGAGGCGCCGCGTTCGCCGACGATCGTGTCGTAACCTTGCGGGAAGCTCATGATGAACTCGTGCGCGTGCGCATCGCGCGCCGCCTGCTCGACCTCCGCGCGCGTGGCGCCGGGACGACTGAGCAGGAGGTTTTCGTATATGGTGTCGTTGAAGAGAATCGCCTCCTGCGAAACGAGCGCGATATTGCCGCGCAGGTCGGCCAGTCGCATGTCGCGGATGTCGATGCCGTCGATCGTCACGCGGCCGGCGCCGGGATCGAAAAAGCGTGGCACGAGGTTGGCGAAGGTCGATTTGCCCGCGCCG
Organism: Opitutaceae bacterium TAV5; assembly: GCA_000242935.3. NCBI lineage: Bacteria > Pseudomonadati > Verrucomicrobiota > Opitutia > Opitutales > Opitutaceae > Opitutaceae bacterium TAV5. Next base: position 4,266,953 of record CP007053.1, on the reverse strand, counting down.
CTCGGCCCGACCAGCGCGCAGACCGTGCCCGCCGGCAAGGTGATGTTCACGTCGGCGAGCACCGGCTCCTTCTTGTAGGCGAAGGTCACATGCTCGAAGGCGATGTCGCCGCGCAGCCGCCCGATTTTCACGGGGCTGGCGGGATCGGTGATCGAAACCGGCTCATTCAGGACCTCCTCGATCCGGTCGAGCGAGGCCAGCCCGCGCTTCATGTTGTTGCTCAGCTCGCCCAGTTTCTTGATGGGGCCGTAACAGGCGTAGAGCGCCACCAGAATCGCCATGAACGTCTCCCAGCTCAGCCGGACATGATAGGCGTAAACCAGGGTCATCGCGATGCCGAACGAGGAGATGATTTCGATACCGGGGCTGATCGCCTTGGAATATTTGACGATCTTCATCTGGTAGGTGAGAAGCTGGCGCGTGCGGGCGCCGAATCGGGCCGTCTCGCGCGCCTCGATGCCGAAGGCGCGCACCTCGCGGGCCGCGCCGAGATTTTCGCTCATCACATTGGTCACCGAACCCAGCTCGCGCTGAAGCTGGCTGGCCCGCCGGACGACTTTCTTGCCCGCGTACCGGATGGGCAGGACGCACAGCGGCACGATGATCAGGCAGACCAGCACCATCATCACGCCTTCCTCCCTGAACGCCAGCCAGCCCACATACCCCAAGGCGGCGGCCAGCGTGAACGGCTGCTGCACGAGGTCGTTGGCCAGGTTGCTCATCGTCGTCTGGAGCTGGTTGGTATCCGCCATGCCGCGCGAGATCAGGTCGCCGTTGCGCTGCCCCTGGAAAAACGAAATCGGCAGGAGTTGCAGCTTGCGGAAGAAATCCAGCCGCAACTGTTCGAGGATCCGCGTGCCGCAGTACTGGAGCAGGTAAACGTTGAGGTAACCCATGACGTTGCGGAAAATGAAAACCCCCGGAATCGATGCGGAGATCATGGCCATGTACCAGAGAGATACACGCGGGGCGGTGGCGTCGAACATCTGCGGCAACACCTTCTTCATCAGGTAAGGCAATGCGGCGCCGTTGCCGATGCCGGCAAGGATACCAAACAGGATCGCCCCCGCGAAAGCCCAGCGCACGGGTTTCAGATAACGGATGTAGGGTCGAAAACGGCTGAGGTCGGAGGCCATAAGTATCGTTTGAAAGCCGGACTTAAAAGCGCGTGCCGACACATGCAAGCCCCGTCAACGGGCAGCCCCCGGAGCTGTCCGGCGACACCGGTCAAAACCGGCGCGTTTTCAGATCGCGTGGAGCGCGCTCTTGCTGACGGCGAGAGCCGCTTCCTTGATCGCCTCGCTCATCGTCGGGTGGGCGTGGATCGTGCGGGCGAGGTCCTCGGCGCTGCCGCCGTATTCCATGTGCGCCACAATCTCGCCGATCAGCTCGCCGGCGTTGCGGCCGAGGATCTGCGCGCCGAGAAGCTTGTCCGTTTTCGCGTCGGCGATGATCTTCACAAAACCGTCCGTCGCATCGGCGCTGATCGCGCGGCCGTTGGCGGCGAAGTTGAATTTCCCGACGTTGACTGCGATGCCCTTCGCCTTCGCCGCATCCTCGCCAAGGCCGATGCTGGCGATCTCGGGATCGGTGTAGATGATGCCGGGAACAAAATCCCAGTTGATGTGGCCAGCCTTGCCGACGATCCACTCGGCCACGGCCACGCCGTCTTCCTCGGCCTTGTGCGCGAGCATCGGGCCGGCCACGACGTCGCCGATCGCCCATACGCCCGGCACGTTCGTGCGCAGGTGGTCGTCCACGACGATGCGCTTTTTCTCGTCGAGCGTGACGCCGATCGTGTCCAGCCCGAGGCCTTCGCTGACCGGGCGGCGGCCGACGGCGACGAGCACCTTGTCGGCCGGGATTTCGAGCGGCGTCTCGCCGCGCATGGCGGTGAGCACGCCCTTCGCATAGCCGGTGACCTTGGCGCCGGTCTCGATTTTCAGCCCCTGCTTGCCGAGGAGGCGGGTGTAGAGCCGGACCACGTCATCGTCACTGGACGCGGCGATTTTCGGCAAAAACTCGACGACCGTGGCCTCGGAGCCGAGGCGCGACCAGACGCTGCCGAGTTCGAGGCCGATGGCGCCGCCGCCGATGACCGCGAGTGTTTTCGGGACTTCGGGCAGCGAAAGCGCGTCGTCGCTGGAGAGGATCGTCTTGCCGTCAAACTTGAGAAAGGGCAGCTCGACCGGCGCGGAACCGGTGGCGATGACGATGTTTTTCGCAGTCAGCGTGGCGGGTTCGGCATCGTTCCCGTTCCGGACCTTGAGGGTGGAGGCATCGACAAACGTGGCGGCGCCGGTGACGACCGTGACCTTGCGGGCGCGGGCGAGCGCGGTCACGCCGCCGACGAGTTTCGCGACGACGTCGTCTTTCTTCTTGAGGAGCGCAGGCAGATCGAGCTCGACGGAGCCGAGTTTGATGCCGTGCGCGGCGGCGTGCTTTTGCGCGAAGGCGAAGTGTTCGGACGAAGCGAGGAGCGCTTTTGCCGGAATGCAGCCGACGTTGAGGCAGGTGCCGCCCAGCGTGGGGCGTTTTTCGACAAGCGCGACCTTGAGGCCAAGTTGCGAGGCCCGGAAGGCGCAGACGTAGCCGCCGGGGCCGGCGCCGATGACGATGAGGTCGAATTGCATGGTGGTGGTTTGAAGTTGGTAGTTTGAAATTTGTAGTTTGTAGTTGGTGGTTGGCGACGGACGGGGCAGGGCAGGGAAATGAGCGGTAAACAGGAGACAGGCCCGGCAACACGCCTTCACCGGTTTCTGATTACCAACTTCCAACTACAAACTTCCAGTTACAGATTCAGCAGAAGCCGGGTCGGGTCTTCGATGGCCTGCTTGACCTTGACGAGGAAGGTGACGGCTTCCTTGCCGTCCACGAGGCGGTGATCGTAGCTGAGCGCGAGGTACATCATCGGGCGGATGACCACCTGGCCGTTGATGGCGACGGGGCGCTCGTTGATCGCGTGCAGGCCGAGGATGGCGCTTTGCGGGGCGTTGAGAATCGGCGTCGAGAGCATCGAGCCGAAAATGCCGCCATTGGTGATCGTGAAGACGCCGCCTTCGAGATCGGGAAGCGTGATCTTTCCGTCGCGCGCTTTTTTCGCGAGGTCGCCGAGCTGTTTTTCGATGCCGGCCATGCTGACGGTGTCGCAATCGCGGATGACCGGAACCATCAGGCCCTTGTCGGTCGAGACGGCCACGCCCACATCGTAATAGCTGTTCTGGACGATCTCGTCGCCCTCGATCCGCGCGTTGATGCCGGGCACGGCCTGGAGGGCATGCACGACCGCCTTCGTGAAAAAGGACATGAAGCCGAGCTTGATGCCGTTTTTCTTCACAAAATCGTCCTGGTATTTTTTGCGAAGCTCCATGACGGCGCTCATGTCCACTTCGTTGAACGTGGTGAGCATGGCCGCCTGGTGCTGCGCCTGGACGAGGCGCTCGGCGAGGCGCTTGCGCAGCGGCGAGAGTTTCTTGCGCGTCTGGCGGCCGGCGGGGATTGCAGGAGCGGCGGCATTCCTGCCGCTGCCGGAGTCGGAGGCAGGCGCCGGCGCCGGGGACGGTGCCGCGGGCGGCGGAGGCTGAGGCGCGGCGGCAGCTTTCGGCGAAGACGCGGCGGCTTCGGCGGCGGCCAGCAGGTCGGCCTTGGTGACGCGCCCGCCCTTGCCGGTGCCGGGGACGGTGGCCGGATCGATGCCGGTCTCGGCGGCGATCCGGGCCACGGCCGGAGAAACGGGAGCCGCGGACGCGGCGGCTTTGGCTCCGGACGGCGCGGGCGCCGGTTCCGCGGCCGGAGCCGCGCCGGCGGTGACGTCGGTGTCGATGGTGGCGACCACTTCGCCGATCTTCACCTCGGTGCCTTCGGCCGTCCTGAGCGTGATCTTGCCGGCGGCCTCCGCCATGCCTTCCGACGTGATCTTGTCGGTCTCGAGCTCGAAGAGCGGCTGGTCGCGGGCGACAACGTCGCCATCGGCCACACGCCACTTGGCCAGCACGCCGGTCAGGATGGATTCGCCCATGGGAGGGATTTTTACGTCGATAGTTGGCATGGTCGGTAAACGGGTCGTTGGACGGGACAGAGATGACAGATGAGACTGATAGGGCAGATCCGCCGGGCTGAAAAGCCCGGGAACGGGTTTTCTGCCCATCGCCGCAGTTTTTATTCGGCAAAGGCCGCCTTGAGGAAGGCGTTGAGCTCGATCTTGTGGACAGCCAGCGCGCCGACCGCCGTCGCGGCGCCGGCATCGCGGCCGTAGTAGGCCGGCTTGCGTCCGAAAATGTCCTCGAGCTGCGGGGCGATGTAGCTCCAGCCGCCCATGTTCTGCGGCTCCTCCTGGCACCAGGCAAGGTGGGCGCGCGCGTACGTTTTGGCGACGGCGGCGAGCTTGTCCTTGTGCAACGGATACAGTTGCTCGACGCGGATGAGGGCCACGTCCTCGATGCCGTTGGTCACGCGGTAGTGATGCAGGTCGTAGTAAACCTTGCCCGAGCAGAGGATGACGCGGCGGGCGTCGGCCGGGTTGCCGAAATGCGGGTCGTCGAGAATCTCCTGAAAATGCCCGCTGGTGAAGTCCGGGAACATCGACACCGCGATCGGGTTGCGCAGGAGCGACTTGGGCGACATGACGATGAGCGGCTTGCGGAAATCGCGCTTCATCTGCCGGCGCAGGGCGTGGAAGTAGTTGGCCGGGGTCGTGATGTTGACGACCTGCATGTTGTCCTCGGCGCAGAGTTGCAGGAAACGCTCGAGGCGCGCGGAGGAGTGCTCGGCCCCCTGCCCTTCGTAACCGTGCGGGAGGAGCAGGACGATGCCGCTGGCGCGCTGCCACTTGGATTCGGCGGAGCTGATGAACTGGTCGATGACGACCTGCGCGCCGTTGGCGAAGTCGCCGAACTGCGCTTCCCAGATACAGAGCATCTGCGGGAAATCCAGCGAGTAGCCGTAGTCGAAACCGAGGACGGCCGCTTCGGAGAGCAGCGAATTGTAGACGCAGAACCTGGCCTGGTTTTCCGAAAGGTGGCGCAACGGGATGTACTTTTCGCGGTCCTCGTAATCGTAGAGGACGGCGTGGCGGTGGCTGAAGGTGCCGCGTTCGCAATCCTGGCCGCTGAGACGCACGGGGATGCCCTCGATGAGCAGCGTGCCGAAGGCGAGCGCCTCGGCGTAGGCCCAGTCCACGGGGCCGCCTTCCTTGTGCGACTGGATGCGGGCGTCGAGGAAGCGGCGGATTTTCGGGTTGGGGTGGAAACCGGGCGGCAGGTGCGTGAGGCCGGTGACCACGGTGTCGATCACCTCGGGCGTGACCGCGGTGGGCACGGGATCGTGATTGTAAGCGGGCTGGAAAACGGCGGTGGAGCCACGGAACTGGTCGCCCTTCTCGCCGGTCGCCGCGCGCTCGATGTCGGCGAGCTTGGCCTTCTCGAAGGCGGCGTCCATCGCGGCGGTGTACTCGGCCTTGATGGCGTCGGAATCGGCCTGGGTGAACGTGCCCTCCTCGACGAGGCGCTGCGTGTAGATCGTGGAAACGAGCGGGTGTTTGGCGATCTGCTTGTAGAGGACGGGCTGGGTGAAGGCGGGTTCGTCGGCCTCGTTGTGCCCGTGGCGACGGTAGCAGTACATGTCGATGACGATGTCGCGCTGGAACTTGACGCGGAACTCGAGCGCGAGGCGGGCCACCATGCAGACGGCCTCGGGATCGTCGCCGTTCACGTGGAAGATGGGCGCCTCGATCATCTTGGCGACGTCGGTGCAGTAGCGCGTGGAGCGGGCGTCGACGGGCAGCGTGGTGAAGCCGATCTGGTTGTTGATGACGAGGTGGACGGTGCCGCCGGTGCGGTAGCCGGAGAGCTGGGAAAAGTTGAGCGTTTCCGCCACGACGCCCTGGCCGGCGAAGGCGGCGTCGCCGTGTATCAGGAACGGACATACGCGGCGGCGCTCGACGGAGTCGCCCCGGATGCGCTGGCGGGCGCGGGCCTTGCCCTCGACCACGGGATCGACGATCTCCAGGTGCGAAGGGTTGGCGGCGAGGCGCACCTCGACGGTCTTGCCGGCGCTCGTGGAGAGCACGGCTTCGTAGCCGAGGTGGTACTTCACGTCGCCGTCGCCGGCCACGGTGTGCGGGATGTAGTTTTCCGAAAACTGCTCGAAGAGGACGTCGAAGGGTTTTCTCAGGATGTTGGCGAGGACGGAGAGGCGGCCGCGGTGGGCCATGCCGAGGACGAATTCCTCGACGCCGACCTCGGGCGCGTGCTCGATCATGGCGTCGAAGGCCGCGATCACCGTCTCGCCGCCTTCGAGCGAAAAGCGCTTCTGGCCGACGTACTTGGTGTGGAGAAATTTTTCGAAGAGCTCGGCCTTGTGGACGCGGCGGAGGATGCGGCGCTTTTGCTCCTTCGTGAAGGAGGGCGTGTTGTTGCACGACTCCATGCGGGTTTGCAGCCACTCGCGGGCGGCGTGGTCCTGCACGTGCATGTACTCGACGCCGACATTGGTGCAGTACGTGTCCTTGACCGCCTCGACGATGTCGCGCAGGCGCATCTGGCCGCCTCCCTTGAAATTGGTCAGCGTAAAGGACTCGTCGAGATCCTCCTCGCCGAGGCCGAAGGCGGACAGCGTGAGCTTGGGGTGGGGCGGCGGCGGCGGGCTGAGCGGATCGAGGTGGGCCTCGAGGTGGCCGTGCGAACGGTGGGCGTTGATGAAGCGGCCGACCTGGGCCTGCTTGTAGCTGTCGATGACCTTGATCCCGGCGGCGGGCGCGGCTCCGATGGGACTGCCGGCGTTGCCGAGGGTGAAACCCTGGAAAAACGCGCGCCAGGTGGGGTCAACCGAATCGGGATTGTCGAGCCATTGGGCGTAGGCGGCTTCAAGGACATCCGCATTGGCGCGGGTCGGGAGCGTTGGATTCATGATTGTCGTCGTAAAAAAACAAGCCGCGGCCGTCCGGAAGATGCGGTCGGGCGCGGATTCGGAAAGATGCAGGATGTGTGCTTGAGGTCGTTCGTAGTCATGCCCGTTGTTTTTGGGCACCCTTATCAATTACCGGATCGTATCTTTTCTCAAGTTCATTGCCCCTTGCTGCGTATAATGTGAGCGTAGCTGAAGCATTGTCCGCGAGACGTGATTATAAATTAATGACAAAAATGGAAACCGACATCAAGGAAGCACTCATCGCGCTACTGGAGGCCATCAGGAAATCGGATGGGCAGACCATCGGCACCCGTATGGCGCAACTGGATGATTTGCTGGCACGCGGGCAGACGGGCGGCCTGCACCCACAACTGGCGCATTTTCTTCAGAACCGGAGCTATGCGAAAGCGCTCATGTTTCTCGGCGGCGCCGGGGACATCCCGGCGGGCGTCTGTGGCGGAGGCCGGAAAGGGGGAGCTGGCGCATGAGCAGGAACGATCGAATCACCGGAAACGGCACAGGCAAGCTCGCCACCGACGGCGGGCAGGACCTCGGACAAAACCCCTTTGGCGCGCTCGCCGGCCTCGGCCTGCCGCCCGGCCCGCCAGCATCCGCCAAGGCGGAATTTCGACCGTCACCGGCCGGCGGCGAGGCTCCGAAGAAAAATCGCGGCCGCGTGGACATCCTCCGCACCAAGGCCGGCCGCGGCGGCAAGACGGTGACCGTGGTGCGCGGTTTTGTCGGCATCGGCCTGCCGGAGAAGGAACAACTCGCGAAAAAAATGCAGAAGGCGTGCGGGTGCGGCGGCACGGTCAAGGACGGGCAGATCGAGGTGCAGGGCGACAAACGCGAGGACGTCGCGCGGATCCTCGCCGAGGCCGGCTTCCGGCCCGTATTCGCCGGCGGATGACATCCTGCGGGAAATGCCCGCCAGGGGAGGGAGGGGGTTGCGCAACCCCCTCACATGGCTTGCATGATGCCCCGCAATGGTTAACCTGGCTCAACGTTTTGTCCGGAGCGGACCCTTCAGGCCTCGATCCGGCAATCCTGCCGCCTGCCTGATTCTCTCTCCTCCAAGCCCGGAAGCCCTTTTATGAAAAAAAACAGCATCATCACGATCATCGTCCTTCTGCTCCTCGCCGGCGCCGGCTTTTTCGGCTGGCAGAGCTGGCAAAAGAAGGCCACCGAGGCGAAGCAGACCGAGGCAACCGCCGCCGATGAACTGGCCGAACGTGAGCGCGCCGCCGAAGCTGCCCGCCTGGCCGCCGCAGAGGCCGAGGCGGCCCGCCTCGCCGAGCTCAAATCACGGAAAGATGCCGAGGCGGCCGAAGCCGCCCGCCTCGCCGCGGCCGAAGCCGAAGCACGCCGCGTCGCCGCCGAAAAGGCCGGCGAGGAAGAAGCCGCCCGCCTCGCTGCCGAGCAAAAGCGCCTCGCCGACGAGAAGGCCCGCGCCGATGTCGAGGCCCGCCAGCTCGCCGAACAGCGCGCCCGCGAGGCCGCCGCCGCCGAAAAAGCGCGCCAGGATGCCCTTGCCCGGGTTCAGAGCACCGGCGAGTTGAACAGCGGCCGGGCCGATGCCGACCGCGAAGCCGCCCGCCTCGCCGCCCTCCGGGCGCAGGAGGAGCGCGACCGCCAGCTCTCCGCCATCGCCTCGGTGCGCCCGGTCGACCGGATCGTTTATCCGCCGGAATACAAGGTCCGCCAACACTACAATCTGCAGGTGCTGATGGAAAACGAGCGCCGCGAGGCCGCCGCCAGAACGGCCGAGGCCGAGCTGGAAAGCGAGCACGCCGCGGCTCCGCAGCCGTAAGGGAGCGGCGGCATTCCTGCCGCTGCAGACGACGCGAAGCGTCGCCGGTCAGGTGTTTGGGCTATGATCAGGCAAAGGGCGAGGCGCGCCTGCGCCTCGTCGCAGCGGCAGGTACCGAGGCCGAAGGCCGACAGCTTGCCATGCCGCCGCTCCGTCGGGCGCCCGTCGGCTCACAGCCATTTTTTGCGCCGCATGTAGGCCAGCATCGCCAGCACGCAGGCGGCCGTGAGGCCCGCCGCGATCGGGTAAGCGTAACGGGCATGCAGCTCGACGCCTTCCATCGCCTTGAAATTCATCCCGTACCAGCCGCCGACCAGCAGCGGCGGGATCGTCAGCGCCGTCAGCGCCGTCAGCACGCGGATGCCGTCGTTGGCTTCGTGGCTCGATTTGTTGAGATAGATGCGAAACGACAGGATCAACTGGTCGGCCCAGGCCGCGGCATGCTGTTCGATGCGCCCGAGTTCCTCGGAGAGATCGCGCAGGTAGGGCACCATCACGGGGCGGATCAGCCGCCACTTGCGGCCGGCGAGCTGGGCGGCGACCTCGCGCTGCGGTTTCACGATCTGGCGCAGTTGCGAGAGCTCCTTGCGCAAGGCCACCACGTTCGGGAAAAGCTCGCGCGCGGGCGCATTGCTCAGGGCCGCCACCTCGATGTCGCGCAGGTCGCGGTTGAGTTCGTCGAGCGCGGGCTTGTAGGCCTCAACCATGAAGTCGAGCAGCGTGTGCGCGAAACGGTCGGGGCCGCGCACCACGGTCGGCAGTTTCACGGCGCGCTCGATGGCGAGATCGACCGGCCGGAGCGGCTGCCGGTGCAGCGTGACGAGAAAGTTTTTGCCGAGGATGAGATCGAGTTCGGTCGTGGAAAACTTGTCGGTCCTCGAATAGTCCACCGCGTGCATCACGAGGTAGAGGTAGTCGCCGTAGTCCTCGAGTTTGGGCAGCGGGGAATCGGTGGTGCAGTCCTCGATGACGAGCGGGTGAAAGGCGAAGGAGTCCTCGAGCACGGATCTGATTTCGGCATCGGTGGGCGCGGACAGGTCGATCCAGAGAATCACCGCCGGGTCCTGCCGCAGCGCGGCCAGCGCCTCCGGCGGCGGATTGCGCTGGTTGAAGCGGTTGTCGCGAAAAACGAGGGTCGTGATCATATCCAGCGGCGGCGGCGGCACCACCAGATCATCAGGGCGGTGCAGATGAGGGTGACAATCCATGCGCCGGCATAGCCGTAGTGCAGGTGGAGCTCGGGCATGTTTTCGAAATTCATGCCGTACCACGAGCCGATGAGGATCGCCGGCAGGCTGATCGCGGTGAGCGCAGTGAGCACCTTGATGCCCTCGTTGGCCTGGTAGCCGGACTTGCTCAGGTAGAGATCGAACGAGATGAGGAGCTGGTCGGCGTAGCTGGCGGCCGTCTCCTCGATGCGCACGAGATTGTCGCGCAGGTCGCGGAAGTAGGGCAGCATGACGTTGCGGATCACCTTCGATTCGCCGTGGGCGAGACGCGTGATGACCTCGCGCTGCGGGCGGATGACCTCGCGCAGGCGGGAGATTTCGGTGCGGGCGGCGAGCAGGCGCGGCGTGAGGTCGGCCGAATCGGGCGAGAGCACTTCCTCCTCGATGTCCTCGATCAGCGCGCGCAGGCGGTCGGTGATCGGGGCGTAGTTGTCGATCATCGCATCGAGGACGAGGTGGGCCAGCTTGTCGGAACCGCGGGCGGCGATGCCCGCGCCCTTGCTGCAACGCTCGATCACCGAGGCGACGGAGCGCAGCTGCGAACGGTGAAAGGTGACGAGAAACTCCTTGCCGATAAAAAAGTTCAGTTCGGTGGTCGCGAACTTGTCCGTCTGCGAGAAATCGACCGGATGGGCGACGAGGAACAGGTAGTCTTCGTAATCCTCGACCTTGGGCAGGGAACTGGGCGTCACGCAGTCCTCGATGGCGAGGGGGTGAAACGCGAACACGCCTTCCAGCACCGCCTTGATTTCCTCGTCGGTCGGCTGGTCGAGATCGACCCAGAGCACGAGGCCCTTGTCGGCACGGACGAGCCGCAGGGCGTCGAGATCGAGATCGTGGCCCACCAGCCTGCCGTCGGAAAAGATGAAGTTGTGGATCATACCTGCGCGAGCGCCAAACGAATGCCGGAGAGGGCGTGACGGCAAGCCCCGACAGGGAGGGGCGGCGTCCTCGCCGCCCGACGGACCCGGCAGGTCCGCCAAAAATGCAATCCTTGCAAAATCCGGGCGCGCTGACGCGCGTCCGGCGGCGGAGACGCCGCCGCTCCCTCTGTGCGCTGCGTAATGTGCTATCAGTTCGTCACCGTTTCCGCCGGCGCAGCGCGACGAAAGCCAGCATCGCCAGTCCGGCCAGCGCCGCATAGGCAGCCAGTTCGGGAACGACGGACACCGTTCCCAGAATCACGCCCGCATCACTTGCCTGCGTCGGGAAACCAGGCGCCCCGGACATCCCCCAGCCAAAGATCAGATCTCCCGTCCAGCCGGTGTCGAAGACACTTCCTCCCATGAGGGCGGCCGCTGCGCTCCAGTCCAGGGAAAAGGTCAGGTCAACAGGCTGTCCGACCTTCTCCTGAAGTTTGGTATAGCTGATGTAAAAAATCGCCCCGGTTGGAGAATCGATCCCCCCGACATCCCCGGTGCCCAACACGGCTGACCCTGAGGGCAAATCCTCCACCATGCTACTGAGATTGTCTGTAATCGTCGTCGTCCCCTTCCTGGTGTTTTCCCATGTCGTCACCGCATCCGGCGAGTCGCTGAGGAATTCCGTATAGGGGCCGATGATCCCGGACGAGGAAGCCCAGACGAAAATAACACTGTCGGCAGAACTGCCCGCCCATTCGGGCCAGGTACCCGTGATAGTGAAGGAGAGGCTGCTGGAATCGATATCCTGCAAGGTAATCGAGAGATCGGCGAAGGCTCCCGCAGCCGACAGGACCGTGGACGCAAAAACTGCGCCGCCGAGCCGGACCGGTTTCGCTATCAGGTTGAGAAAGCCGCCCTTGCGAGGTGAAACAGGCTGTGGATGCGGGTATGTGGTAGCGTTGTACATGTGATCGGAAAATAACACGTACGTTACCAGTTCCGCCTTCCTCGCGGTAGTCAGGCAAACACCTGATTTTTGGGGAAAGTCGAGGGAAAGCCGGCCTGCCGGCTCTCCGCTTCAGGCCGTCTCCTCGTTGGAGAAGACCTGCTGCACATCGTCGAGGTCGTCGAGGGCGTCGTGCAGCTTTTCGATGCCGGCGGCGACGGTGGCGTCAACCGGCACGGTATTCGAAGGGATGTAGGCGAGTTCGGCGCTTTCGGTCCGGATGCCGGCCTTGTCGAGGGCGGTGAGCACCTTGTCGAAAACGTGCACGTCGCAACGCACCTCGAAACCGTGCTCGCTGGTCAGCACGTCGTCGGCGCCGGCCTCGAGCGCCACTTCCATGAGCGCGTCCTCGGTGGTCTGGTCGGCGGCGATGAGGAACTGGCCGGCATGGATGAACTGGAAGGCCACGGCGCCGGTGCTGGCGAGGTTGCCGCCGTGACGGGAGAAAACGGAGCGGACATCCTGCGCGGCGCGGGTCTTGTTGTCGGTCGTCACCTTGACGATGAAGGCGACGCCGCCGGGTCCGTAGGCTTCGTAGGTGATGTCCTCATACACGACGCCGGGGAGTTCGCCGGTGCCTTTTTTCACGGCGCGGTCGACGTTGTCGGCCGGCATGTTGGCTTCGCGCGCCTTGGCGAGCAGGGTGCGCAGGCGGGCGTTGCCTTCGGGGTCGCCGCCGCCGGCCTTGGCGGCGAGCGTGATGTCGCGCGAGAGGCGCGAGAAGACCTTGCCCTTGCGGGCGTCGGTGACGGCTTTCTGCCGTTTGACTTTGGACCACTTGTTATGACCGGCCATGTTCGAACGAGTTTAGGGTTCAGGGTTTAAGGTTCAGGGTTGGGAGTTGGTTCAGAATCCGGAGATGAGATTGGACGTTTTGCGCCAACTCTGAACTCCAAACTCCAAACCCTGAACTGCGCGGAAATTTTGAAGCGCCGGGCGCTTCAAAACTTCCGCGGGCCTTTCGGCGTCACGTTCCTGACGGGCTTGGCGGGTTTGCCGCCGGGGCCGCGGCCCTTGCCGCCGCCGCCCGGAGCGGGGGCGGGGGCCACGGGCTCGTCGTCGGTGAGCTTGTTGACCACGATCTGCTGGCCGATGGTGAACAGGCCGTTGATCGTGGAGTACAGCGCGAGGGCGCAGGAGAAGTTGTAGCAGATGATCGTGAAGATCCACGGCATCAGCTTGAAGATTTTCGCCTGGGCATTGTCCACGGACGGCGATGGCGTGAGGCGCATCTGGAAGACCATCGTGGCGCCCATGAGGAGCGGCAGGATGTTGATCGGGAGCGTCATGAACCCGAGCGGGATGCGCGCGATGGTGTCGGGCGCGGAAAGATCCTTCGCCCAGAGGAACGACTGGAAACGCAGCTCGGCCGTGCCCTGCAGCATGGCGAAGAACGCCACGAAAAGCGGGATCGTGATGAGCACGGGCAGACAGCCGCCCATCGGGTTGACCTTGTGCTCCTTGAAAAGCGCCATCGTCGCCTGATTCTTCTTGTTGGGGTTGTCCTTGTACTTCTCCTGGATCTCTTTCATCAGCGGCTGCAATTTCTGCATGCGCTTGGCGGAGCGGGAGGCGGCGAGGGTAAAGGGCAGCGAGACGGTCTTGAGGAGCAGCGTCATGAGCACGATCGCCACGCCCCAGTTGCCGACGCCGGAGTGGATCCAGTTCATGAGCCGGTTCATGATCGGGGCGACGATGCCGCTCAGGAAGATGCGGTTGAAGAAGTACCGGTCGAACTGCATCACCTTGTCCTCGCGGTGCTCGAACTTCGAGAGGCGGGTGTACTCCTTGGGGCCGACGTAAAGCTTGCCGGCGATCGTGGCGGATTCTCCGGGCGGGATGGCGGAGAGGTCGACCTTGACCGACGCCGTGAGCCCGATGTTTTCCGCGCTGGAGCCGGGGATCGGCACGCCGAAATTCACGCGGCGCACGGTGACGCCGGCCGCGGGAGCCGCATCGGGCGTGTAGATGCTGGCGAAAAACTGGTTCTTGACCGAGGCCCAGACGACCGGCCCGGGCTGGTGCACCCAGGCCTTGGGCCGGGCGTCGCCGATGCCGAAATTGGTGAGGAAGCCGCCGCCCTTGAGTTCGTTGCGGTCGGTGAAATGCGGCTTGTCACCATCGTAGGAGGCGACGTTGAGATAAAATCCGTTGTCGGTGGCGCTGAGGATCGAGGAGGTGCCGAGGCTCAGGTTGACCCAGGTGGGCGGATTGGTGTGGTCGGAAATGTTGCGCAGCGTGGTGGTGTGCTGGATACGATAGGGATCGCCGCTGCCCTTGTCGTCGGAGGCGGGAGCGAGCGTGTAGCGGCGGGTGATTTCGAGGCGCTTTTCGAACACGGCCCGGTAAACGACCTCGGCCGGCGTGGCGCTGACGAGTTCGAAGCGAGTGCTCTGGTCGAGGCCGGGGATTCCCGTGAAGGCGAGAATCGGGTCGGCATGGATCTCGTTGAACACGTAGGGCGCGGGATCGTCCTTCGTGACCGGATACTTCTTTATCGCCACGTCGCGGACGGCGCCGCCGAAGTTGGTGAAGCGCACTTCGACAAATTCGTTGGAGAGCGTGGTGATGACGGCGTCCGCCTTCGGGCTCGCGAGCGCGGCAAACTCCGTGCTGGGCGGCGGCGGTGGCGCCGCCAGGACCGGCTCGGCGGGCGACGACGCATCGCCCGGGATGGTGGCCGGAGCGCTCGTCTGCTCCACGGCCGGGGCCGGCGCGGGCGCCGCGGACGGAGCGGAGACGGCCGGAGGTGTCTGGGCAGGCGGCGCCTTGGGTTGCTGGCGCGCGCCGTAGATAAAGACAGCGGCGGCCGCCGCAAGGAAGGCGAGCCCGATGGTCAGGTTTTTTTTGTCCATTTAACGAGAAGTAAGGCGAACGGTTGGAAAATTGTGGAAATGCGTCCGGGAAAAGAAAGGGTGCGCGGGAGGCGTCACGCCGCCGGGCGCGACACCCGGGAGCACACGGGGCGGCGTTCTCCCCGGGCCCGCGGCTCGCGGCGGGGCGGCACCGGATCGTCGCCGCCGGCGAAAAGCGGATTGCAGCGGAGCACCCGCCAGGCGGTGAGGCCCGTTCCGCGGATCAACCCGTGCACGCGCAACACCTCGGCGCCATAATGCGAACACGTCGGGTAAAAACGGCAGCCGCACGCAGGCCCGAAAATCGCGGGTTTCAGGGGCGAGAGCACGCGCTGGTAAAACCGGATGCCAAGCAGCAGCCCCCGGACAGGCAACCGGGCGGCAGTGCGAAAAAACCTGGCGAGTGATTCAGGCATCGGGTGGAGGAGCGAAGAGTTTCCGGCAGGCCCCGACGAACCTTTTTTCCAGTTCGTCGAAAACCGTATGATTGATCGCCCGACGGGCCACCAGCAGGACGTCATGACCGGGCGGCACCAGATCCTGGTGCTGGCGAAATGCCTCGCGCAGGCGGCGCTTGGCTCGGTTGCGGGCCACGGCATTGCCCACGGCGGCGCGGGAAGCGACGACACCGAGCCGGGCGGGGGCCGCCGGCACGGGAGAAACCGGCGACGGGACGACAGCCGGAGCCGGAACGGGCGGAGGCGCATCGGCATCCGGAGCCGGGTTTGCATCCGGAGCCGCCGCCGGCCGGCGGACAGGGTCCGGGCGGCGCGGCGCATGCCAAAACACAAAGGCGCCGCAATCGAAGCGGCGCCCGCGGGTGCGCACATGCTGAAAATCGCCCTGGCGCCGCAAGCGTTGCCCGGCGCGGAAGCGCATGGCGAGGAAAGACATCCGGGCCGTCAGCGTGAGCGGCGCGGCTCAGGCGACGGTCAGGCGCTTGCGGCCCTTGGCCCGACGGGAAGCGATGACCTTGCGGCCACCCCGGGTGGCCATACGGGCGCGGAAGCCGATCTTGCGGACGCGTTTCTTGCGGTGCGGACGGAAAGTGGGTTGCATGACGTTTAAGAGATTAAGAGTTGACCGAAGTGCCCGTCCGCCCGGCGCGTGTCAAGGGCGCATTCGGGGAGCGGCTCCGGATTTTTGCAGCCGGAAGTTTGTCTTCCTCCGGCCAGCCTGGTTTTGTCTGCTTTCGCCGTTCCGGCCGCCTGTTGCCATTTTTCCGCCTCCAGCCATTTGTTTCCGGCATTTCCGGCTTTGCCGGGCCGCCAAACCCGCCATGTCACCTTTGTCACGATCGTCCCCCTGCCCTCGCCTGACCGGCGGGTTGCAGTGGCTGACCATCCTCTCGCTCGATGCGCCGCTGGTGGCGTTGTGCTGGCAATGGACCTTTGCCCGGCTGCTCGGCGTCACGCTCCGGCCGGCGGAAATCGTCCTGCTCGGGATCAGCGTCTGGCTGGTCTACGCCGCCGACCGCTGGCTGGAAGGCTGGCGGGTGCCGCCGGAACACATCCACACCCGGCGCCACGCCTTCTATCACCGGTGGCGGACCCCCGCCGCCCTCGCCGGTGCCGCCGGACTGGCCGCGTGCGGGCTCATCACGTTCGTCTGCCTGCCGCCCCGCGAGATCGCCACCGGCAGCGCGCTGCTCGCCGTCACCCTCGCCTACCTTTGTTCGCACCAGCATTTTCACCGGCACCATCCGTGGCGGGTGCCCAAAGAGATTTGCGTGGCGCTGATTTTCTTCGCCGGCACCGCCTTTTTTCCCGCCTTCCGCGCGGGCGGCCGCCTGGAGCCGGTTCTGCTGCCGGGGGCGCTCTTCGCGCTGCTGTGCTTCGCCAACTGCGCGCTGATCGCCATCTGGGAAGCGGAAACCGACACGCGCCGCGGCGAGATGTCGCTCGCCCGGCAATGGCGGCGCGGCCACGACCGCCTGCGCCTGCTGCCGTGGCTGCCCGGGTTGCTCGGGCTCTCGCTCGCGCCCCTGGCGCGGGCGCCGCTCGGGCCGTTTCTGGCCTGCGCCGGCGCCTCCGGCTTCCTGCTGGCAGGCGTGGATCTGGTCGAACCGGCCATCGGCCGCGAATCCGCCCGCACGCTCGCCGATATCGCCCTGATGACGCCGCTGGTGTGGCTCGCGCTCGCATGAGCGCCTCCGCCCAGAACACGCCGGGAAAATCCGGCTTCGACCGGCTCGCCTCGCCGTACCGGCTGCTCGAATACGCCGCTTTCGGCCGCGCGCTGGAGCGGGCGCGTTTTTGTCATTTCGATCTGCTCGGGCAGCGCAGGCGCCGCCGCCTGCTCCTGCTTGGCGACGGGGACGGGCGCGGCCTGGCCCGCGCCTGCGAGCTGCTGCCGGAGACCCGCATCGATTCGGTGGACATCAGCGCCGGCATGCTCGCCCGCGCCGGTCGCCGGCTCCCGGAAGCGCAGCGCGGCCGCGTGTCGCTGCATCACGCCGACGCGCTCGCCTTTTCGTATCCGCCACAAGAATACGATGCGGTGGCGACGCTGTTTTTTCTCGACTGTTTCACGCTGGCGGAGGTGGCCGCGTTCGTCGCCCGGCTGCGCCCGGCGCTGCGTCCCGGCGCGCTCTGGCTGCACGCGGATTTCGCCCTGCCCGCCCGCCGTGGCTGGCGGCGGGTGCGGGCGCAGGCGTGGCTGGCGGTGATGTACGCGTTTTTCCGCTGGCAAACCGGACTGAGCGCCCGGCGGCTGCCCGGCAGCGAGGGCATCATCGAAGCGGCCGGGCTCAAAACAACCCGTGTCGCGGAGTCGCAACACGGGTTGTTGAGGAGCGTGGTCTTCGAACTGCCGGCCAGCTTTGCCGGACGGAATAACAGATCGGGGAAAACGTCGCGCAGCGCGATATGACTGTGATCTCCCCTGCCTGGTCCGGGCATCAGCGCACTGCCGGTGCCGCTGATGTTCCCCTTGTAACCACAGACAGGATACCGGCCTGCGCCTGCGCAGGCTGGACGGCGGCGTGCCCGGCGCGTGGCTGAATGCCCGACTCTAACGGCCAATGCTCTTCAGCCGTCTTCCTTCATGTTCTCTAGTTCAAGCATGACCCGGTGAACGAGCAGGGCGCTTCTCCTCACCTGGAAAGAATGATTCCAGTCCCAGTAGTTGTCCGGCTGTGACACGGAAAATCTGACATAGCAGAACCAGTTCATGGTCAGTAACAGCCCGTCTGCCACACTCGATTTGTGCGAGGTTTTCCCGCGAAAGATCCCAGCCAGCTCGTTGCAATTTACCCGCCAGTTCGTTCTGGCTCCAGTCACGTTCCAACCGAAGCCGACGGATGATCGGGCCGGAGCGATTGCGGCGCGTTGTTCCGGGACGAAATGGATTTTTGGCCCGAAGATTTTTTCTGGACGCGCCTGTATTAGAATTAGCCACGAGGCCATGATGTTAGCGATTTTGTTCCTCTATTTTGTGAACACATGTTAACAAAATGATTGACTTGAAATCTCTCCGGTTTCAAAACCGGCCAACCTCGTCATGAAACCCATCCTCCCCTCCCTCCTCACCGGTGCTGCGCGCTCCGTGATGTGCCTCGCCTTCGTCATCTCGGCGCAGGCCGCCGTCTCCATTCAGGATTCGGATGTTTCCGTGCCTGACCACACTTATCGCTTCAATCTGTCGGCTGACCAGCTGACGGGATTCGATCCGGGCGGAAGCCTGGTGTCCGCTTCCGGCACCACTCCTATCCGGTTCATTTGCTCCTCTTCCCTCAAAAAGAACCATTTCGTTTTTCCTCCAACCCCGTCCCCCTCTCTCCGGGGCTAACCGCCCGGCCTGCCGTTTCCCGATTCACCCGAGATTAGCTCAAACACAAAATACCATGAAATCCAAAAATATATCTATCATTATCCTTATTGTATGCTTCGGCCTCCACGTGCTTGCACATTCCGGCAGTCTTGGCGCTACCACGATTCTCACCGAGGACTTTATTCAGGATCGACCGACCACCAATCTCCCTGAGACCTCTTCATGGTACACATCAGGAAGTGCCAGCCGGATCACTTACGATACGACAAATGGCGGCAGCATTACCCAGACCGTCAGCGGGACCACCAGTCAGCTTCTCACCTATTTTACGGGCACGGACAATCCTGTCAGCCTCGGCGTCGGGGACACGCTGACCGTCAAATTCGATTTCAGTCTCTCCGGTTCCGGTGATTCCATAATGGCTTTTCGTATCGGAGTCCTGAACTCCCAAGGCTCGCGTATTGATTCTGATAATCAAGGGGTTGCCAATGCCGCGTTTAACGCCTATAGAGGTTATTCATTTCACCTGAACCCCGCGCCCGATGCATCCTCACCCTCTCCGCTTGTATTCTATAAACGCAACAAGAATAACACCAGTCTCATCAATGCTACCGGGGCCACCTCGGCCCTGACTCAACTGGGACAAGCCGGCGGAGCATATGCTACCCTTGCCGATGACACCACCTACACTGGACTTGTCACCCTCAGTCGCACGGATGATTCCCGGATCAGCCTCACCCTGAGCATTCTCGATGGCAGTGGCGTCACCCTCACCACCATGACATATAACGATACGAATGCCTCCGCTGATTACATGTCATTCGACACATTGGCCTTCGTCGGCATGGGTAGTTCCAGTCTCACCGGTTTTACCCTGGAAAACGTATCCATTTCCCTTTATTCGATTCCAGAGCCGCATGCCGCTGTGTTCGGTTTCGCAGCCTGTGTGTTCATCCTCACATTTGCCAAGCGGTTCACCTCTCCCGGGAAACGTGCTCCGCGTTCCTGATACGGTCTCAAAACAATGAATTACTCCCTATGCCTGCATCAATCTGTCCCACAACATCCGGCCATCGGCTGCGTGGCGCTTTTACGCTGGTGGAGCTTCTCGTCGTTATTGCCATCATCGGCATCCTTGCCGGGATACTGATTCCCGTGGTCGGAAAGGTGCGTATCTCGGCGCGCACATCACAGTGCAAATCCAACCTGCGTCAGATCGGCGTGGGCATTCACCTCTACATCAATGATAACAAGGGCAGTTTCCCGGGAAGATTCGCCTATGCCGTCACGGATTCCTGGTATAAGAAGGGTGTCACTCTCAACCGGTTCTTTTTCGATGTCCTTGCTCCTTATCTGGACTTGCCTGTTTCCGAAAGTGCCAGCGATGTCAAATATGCTCCTTCCAGCGTCATATGCCCCGGGTGGACTGTCGCCATGGCATCCGTTCCCCGGGACCCGTTGCGCCAAGTTTATGTGCTGAATCACAGCATCAAGGATGCAGACGGCAGCACATGGAGCCCCTGGGGGCATGAAAACAGCGGTCCGCCCCAACCGTTTTCCCGGCTGTCATCGGAGCAGCTTACCCGCTCATGGGCGCTGCAGGATGCCGATAAAAAATCCGTTGGCGATACGGTCGGCAATCTCAGCACGGTCCAGAACTCGCCGGATAAACCGGTCCATGACAACAAGCGCAACACGCTCTACTTCGATGGCCATGTGAAAAGCTCCCCTGTCCCCAACAATTTTTAGGGGTCCCCTCCCCCCTGTGGCTTCTCCTTGAGCATTCGCTCCGAATGGTGCCAGGCCAAGGAAGTTCTCCGTCTTGCGATGGAAAGGCGTCCCGTCTGGCGCCATTCACATTACTGCGCAACGCCTGCATCGACAGTCTTGTATGTTCCGCGCTGATACTCTTTGGGCTCAGCGCCTCCCCCTCAATTTGTATACTTGCATGATTCCTCCAATCGCAACCACCGTCTCCGTGGCGCTCTCCATCGCATTGGGCGCGTGCGCCCTTGCCATTTCGTCCGGCGAAGCGGCGTTCGCCGACGCCACGATTCAGGGCGTGGCACGCTGGCCGATGGTTTCACCTGTCGATTTCAGCAAACTGTCGGCGGCGGATTTTTCCGACGACGAACTGGATCTCATCGAGCCGCTCGCGCATTTTTCCACGTTTGCCAATGCCGTTGTCGAGGAGGGGCCGGACCGGGGTTTCTTCAACATCTCCGTCTGGAGGCGCGCGCAGGAGAACCGGACCTACAACGCACGTGTCATGGAAAACATCCTTTCGCTTGCCTGGTTCTACACTGCCGACCGCAAGTGGAATCCCTGGCGGGGAGACCCCGCCGTGCGCGTCCGTCTCGAAGCCGCGTTGGATTTTATCTCACGCATCCAGGCTCCGGATGGTTCCTTTTCCGAATACGGCCCGCAACGGTGGAACATCGCGGCCACCGCGTTCATGACCAAATTCCTCGGGCGGGCTCTCGAGCACCTTTCCGCCCCGGACGCCCCGCCTGTCAACAAGGAGGTGCTGGCCCACGCCCACAAGACTTGCCGCAAGGCGTTGCTCGCCGCTCTCGCCCGCGATGACTATTACGAGCGAGGGCTGCTCTATTCCAACCAGTACGGCAATATCTGGCCCGGCGGCCTGTCATGGTTTGCCATGCACGATAACGACAGGGAACTGAAGGCGCTATGGGAGAAACGCCTCCGGCAGAGCGCCGGGGATTTCCAGAGCCCCGCCGGTTTCTTTTACGAGCAGAATGGTCCCGATTTCCAATACACGCTTGGCACGCACGGGACCAATACGCGAAGCGCCTGGCCTCGCCTGCGTCACGACGCTTCGCTGGCCCGGACCTGGATTCGCAAGGAATCGGCCTGGTTCGAGTGGCTCGCCTACAATGCCGTGCTCCAGCCCGGCGAGAACTGGATCGCGGTCAATTGCGCCATCGAATCCCGCACCCGGCTCCCCTTTTTCCCGGGCACCGAAACGCCAGTGGCGGAGTTCGTTGACCACGCCCGGGCCTTTTCCCCCACGCGGGAGGAGCGCGCCGCCGGCATTGCCGCGACCCGCGCCCGCCTTGCGCGTGAATGGCCGCCTCGGATACGGCGCCTTCAGGTGCCCGCCTTTGATTCGTTTTCACCTTATACTTTTCTCGATCACCGTGACCCGGCCTGGTATCCGTCCCGGGTCGAACGTGACGCCGCCCGTGAACAATTGCCCTGGGCGGCTCGGCAAAATTTCAACCATATCCGGCACGACCCGCGCCAGAACAGCGCGTTTCTTTATCTGCGGCGCCCCGGTTGGTATGCCTCGTTTGCCTTTGGCAATCCGGCGTCCAGGCAACAACGCTATGGCCTGGGCTTTGTCTGGCGTCCTGACACCGGTATCCTGCTTCAGAGTCAATCACGCCAAAAATCACTCGCCTGGGGAACGTATGCGGAAAAGTCCGATTATCCTTTCGAAGCACTTTCCTTCGATGCTCGCATGGCCATCGCCAATCATCCTGTTTCTAGGCCATTCCCGCCGGCAGCCGACCTGAAGCAAGGTGATCTCGCCCTCGCGTATTCACTGTACGCCGAAGGAAAGCCTTCCGGCAGCAAGAAGGTCCTGTTTACCGATGACGGCATCGACGTGAGCATCGGCCTGTCCCGCAAGTTTGCGGAACACTTTCCCCTTGTCCTCGCCCACGGCGACACGATCACAATCAGGCCCGACGCCATTGTCGTCCGGCGCATGGAGCGGAATTCCCCCCTGCTCACCATTGCGTTTCGTGGAGCCAGCGGGATTCCCGTAGTTGCGGAAAATGCTACCCCCCTGCCGGGCCGACGGCTGATGCTGCTCAAGATACCGTCCGCCGGGCAACTCGACTACACGTTGCATTTTTGACAGATATTGCACGACACCCGGATCGGAGAATCTGCCTGTCGGCGAAGGCATGGGGATCGCAGTCATATCGCGCTGCGTGACGTTTTTCCCTATCTGTCGTTCCGTCCGGCAAGGCAGCGGCAGGTACCGGGGTCGCAGGCCGACAGTTTGCCATGCCGCCGCTCCCTCCGACGGCGGAGCAGCGGCTCCGGGCGGCGCTTGACCCTCCGGAGAGGGTGACTGATGGTAACATCATGCCAACCACAACGATCACACTCAAAGTAACAGAGAAGGAAAAAAAACGTCTGCAAGCGCAGGCTCGCCGGGCCAAAAAAAGCCTCAACGCCTATGTGCTGAGCAAGGTCGCGGGCGCTGATGTCAGCCGCAAGGGCAGGGTCGATTACGAGAAGCTTACCGCCCACCTCGCCGGGCGCTTCGAAGGTGAGGAAACATGGAGGCTCATCCCCGGCCGCGAATGAGCATCTACCCCGACACCTCGGTCATGATGGCTCTACACCTGCACGATGCGAACTTCCCGCAAGCGCAAGCCCTCATGCAAACCGCACACGGGAAAATCCTCTGGACCCCTTGGCAAAAAGTGGAATTTGGCAACGCCACCCGCGCCCTCATCGCACGCGGCAAACTGACCGTTGCCGACGTTCGCAACATTGAAGCGGCCATCCGGGCAATGGTGACGAATGGAGACATCCTTCCTCGCCCCCTTCCCGCTTACGCACTCTGGCAGCAAGCCGAAACGCTCTCCCGTGCGCACACACCGTCAACAGGCCTGCGCACGCTCGACCTGCTGCATATCGCCGCCGCCACCGTCCTCAAGGCCGCCCGGTTCTGGACGTTCGACATCCGCCAGCACACCGTTGCCAGAGCGGCTGGACTGTCGATCAGCTAGCCCGGAAACAGGAGGCGTTCGTGCCCGCTCCCTCCGCCGTCGGAATCGAAAAGAAAACCCGTGTCGCGGAATCGCAACACGGGTTGTTGAGGAGCGTGGTCTTCGAACTGCCGGTCACGCGCCCGCCCGGCGCTGGTGGCGACGGCGGATGACGGCGCCGGCCAGGAGCGCACCGCCGGCCAGCGCCGCCCAGGTGGCGGGCTCGGGGACGGCGGTGGCGGTGATGGAGAGCGCCTGGTATTGATCTCCGCTGGGCAGGAGGATCGCGTCGAAGAGGAAGGATTCGCCCGCGCCGGGTGTCAGGGTGGCGATATTGCCGGCGATGCTCTGGTCGAGCGGGAAGGTCGAGACGACATCGCCGTCGAGCAGGAACCGCACGTCCGCCGCCGAATCACCGTAGGTATCGAGATCAAGCGTCACGGAAAACGAGCCGAGTTCGTAAACCTGGTCGAAGGTGATGAGCACGAGCGCGACGTAGGCATCGATGGCGCTGCCGACGGTGCTGCCGTCACCGTAGTCGAGGACAGCCAGCGGGGCGCCTGTCAGAGGGTTATCCATGGCGGCGTCGATCCGCCACTTCTCGACACGCGAGGTTTCGAAGCCGTCGTCGTCATACGTCACTTCGTCGACGGTGTGGGCGTTGTTGAAGGAAAGGAAGCTCGTGTTGAATTCGCTGAGGAGCGTGCCCGAAGGCACACCGCTGAAGTCCTGGTCGAACGTGACCGTTTGCGCGAGAGCCGGCACCGAGGCGGCGGCGGAGAAGAGAAGCGCCGCAGGAAGGGCGCGAAAGAAGGTGGAGAGCATAAGAGTGTAAAAAAATCCGGAGATGGTGATGAGGGCGCGGGCGGTAAACGCCCGCGCCGTTTTTATTCACTGATGTTACGCAGATGGCCTTGACGTCTCGCCCGCGTTTCCGGGCGGCGCTTCGCGCCGTCAGCGGGCGAGACGCCCGCGCCACTTTTGTTCAGTACGATGCGCCGCCGTGGATGGCCTGCATCGCGAGGAAGAAGACGTCGGTGTTGTCCACCACGCCGCGGAAGAGGCTGGAAGCGCGGCCCGTCGCCGTGAGCGGGATATCCGAGCCGGTGTGCACGGCCTGGCTGCCCGGGACCTGACCGGTGACGAAGAAGTCGCCCGCCTGGTCGCGATTCACCGGGGCTCCGGGATAGGTGTTGAGCGGAGGCTCGCCGTTGAGCGGCTGCTGGCTGTCGCGCAGCGGGCGCGGGTTGGTCAGCCAGTCTTCGTAGCGGTCGCAGTTGGCGGCGTAGCCGACGAGCATGCGATAGTCGATGTCGGTCGTCTGCGGATAGCCGTCGTCGGCGAGCGTGTAGATCGGGAAGCCGGCGACTTCATAAGTGCCCACGACCTGGTCACGCAGGGTCGCCGCGCCGCCGCCCGCGGAAGCGAGGGCCTTGAGGTTGGCGTCGGTGACGCGGGAGGCGCCGATGATGTTGACGCCGGCGCATTCATGGTCGGCCGTCACGATGATGAGCGTGTCGGGATTGGCGGCGGCGAACTGCTTGGCCACGCCGATCGCCTTGTCGAACTCGATGGTGTCGGTGATCCAGCGTTCGGTGTCCATGTTGTGCGCCTGCTTGTCGATCGAGGCGCCCTCGACCATGAGGACAAAACCCTTGCGGTTCTTGTTGAGCACGCGAAGGGCGGCGTCGGTCATCTCCTCGAGCAGCGGCTGGTCCGTGAAGCCGTAATCGGCGACGACAGACTGCGTGGCGCCGGCCGGCGTGATGCCGCGGCGGCCATCGAGTTTGTCCTTGGCCACGTTCATGTTGGAGAAGGCGAAGAGGCCGAGGAGTTTTGTCGTGTCGGCCGGGATGGCGGCGAGCGTGGTGCGGTCGGGCGTGTAGACAAAGCCGGCATCCTCGAAATCCGACAGGAGATCGCGGGCGGGATCGCTCGTGCCGGGCGTGAGATTCCAGGCGGCGGCGAGTTCGGCGCTGATGGTAGAGCCGGTGGGACCCGAGCGGGCCGAGCCGGTCTCGCCGGCGGGCAGGAACCACTTGCGGCCGCCGCCGAGCAGCACCTTGAGGTTGGCGTTTACGGCCTGCTCGTCGAGATAGCCGTCGCAGATGCCGGTGCCCGCGCCACGGTCCTGGGTGTGGCTGCCGAAGGCGCCGGGAGTGGCGTCGAACACATCGGCCGTGGTCACGATGCCAAGGGACTTTTGTTGCGTGCGGGCGAGGTATTCGCCGATGAGCTCGATGCGCGGATTGTCGAACGCGTCGGTCGTGTCGTCGGGGAACACGCCCTGCTGGTTGTTGTTGCCCTTGTTGCCGGAGGAATAGCAGGCGGCGCCGGGCGCGGAGTCGGTGATGATGGAGTTGAGCGAGGCCGTTTTCACCAGCGCAGTGGCCGGCATGTCATCCATTTCGAGCGGGGCGAGCGATTTGCCGGAAACGATGCCGCGGTACATGATGCGCGCGGCGGAACGGTGGGCGATGCCCATGCCGTCGCCGATCATGAAGATCACGTTCTTCGCCTGGCGTCCGTTGACCGTGAAACCGACAACCTCGAAATTGCCCTCGGCCTCGACCGTGGTGTCGTCGTCCTGGGTGGCCACCACCTTGAGCGTGTGGACGCCGGGCGTAGTGTTGCTGTAGGCGCGGAGCGTGGGAGCCACGGTGTCGGCCGGGAGGCCGGGCGCGTTGCACGGGATGAATGTCACCGTGCCGGGCACCTCGACGTCATCGACGAGAAACTTCGCGCCGGTGATCGTCCTGCCTGCGTCCGGGCTGACCGTGGCCTGAAGATCGAAACGCTGATCGATGAAAAAGCGCGAGATATACGGAGCGCCGTCGTCGCCGTAGCTGAACTTGAGGCTGGGCGGCGTGAGGCGCGACACGACAGGCGCCGCGAGGGCGGCGGCGGGAGCCAGAGCGGCGCCGGCAAGCGCCGCGCCCGCGAGCCCGCGGATGAGGAAGGCTTTGGTTACGGTATTCATGAGGATTGCATGTATGTGTTGTCTGTAGTTTCCGGATACGTCAGCGCGCCGAAGCGACCGACGGGGAAAGGGAGGCGGCGGGTTCGGCCGGGGCCGCCGGGCTGGCGGCGACGCGGAGCGTGTCGCCCTCGGTGGGGGTCGGATCGAGCGCGAGACGGATGAACGAGACGCGTCCGTCCGGCTCCTCGCGGTTGCCGATTTCGAGCCGGCCGGTCAGCAGCAGCGGGCCCGGAGTCCAGGGCACCGCGACCTTGCGGGCTTCCTCGCCTTTGAGGGTGGAGCAGCAGAACTGCGCGGCGCGGGCGAACAGCGGCGAAACAAACGGCGCGGCGGAGCGGTGCTCCGGCGATATGCGCGTGCCGGGGACGTCCACAAAGACGACGGCCGGCGGCAGGTCGTCGCAGAGGCCGTATTCGGCTTCGTTGGTCGTGAACGCGTAGGGTGCAAGGATCACGCGATGCGGCACCGGCTGCTCCTGCTGCACCATGAAGCCCATGATGCGGACGCGTTTTCCGGCGAGCCCCCGGAGGCGGTCGGAAAGTTCGAGGCCGCGCGGTCCGACCGGTTTTTTGAAAAAGTCGGAGAACCGCAGATCGGTCACGCCCTCGGGGGCGGGCGGGAATTTTTCGTTGGCGACAAGCTCGGCGGCCAGCGCATCGGCCTGCCATCCGAGACTTTTGGCCGAAAGCGCGGCAGGAGCCAGAAGCGCAGCCGCGGCAAGAAAGACGGGAAGGACGGAAGCGGAGAGGCGACAACGGGAGTGGATCATACCGGCCAGTATGCCGCTCCTGTGTTACAAACAGGTTGGCTCCATGTTAAATCGAAGTGACAAGAAAGAGGCGCCGGAAGAGCGACATCATCGAAAAACAGGCTCGCCCCTCCCCGGCCCGCTCGCGCATCTCTCGATGCCGCATGAGCTGGTGGTCACGATTCCGTTCGGTTTTCGCGCGCACGCTTTCGCCCGTCTCCGGCGGCGATGCCGGCGAGCGTGCGGCGGCCGATCACCTGCGCCGGAAAGGGTGCGCCCTCATCGTGCGCAACTGGCGCAATCCGCGCGACCGCCGCGAGGAGATCGACCTCGTCTGCGACGACGGCGGCGTGCTGGTTTTCGTCGAGGTCAAGACCCGCGCCGCGTCCGCGCTCGTGCCCGGCTACCACACGGTTGACCGCAAGAAAAAGGCGATCCTCCGGCGGGCCTGCCGCGCCTACCTCGACCGGCTGCGGCCCGAACCGGCGCATTACCGTTTCGACATCGTGGATGTCGTCACCGGCGCCGCCGGGGAAATCGAGACTGTGCATCATTACGAAAACATACCGTTGTTCGAAGCGCGGCGGTAAACCGCCCATGCGAACCGGGTTTCACGCGTGCTCGCGCTGCGCCGGCCGCCGGCTGTCCAGCGGCAGCGGCGGATCGGCGAGGACGAGCGCCTCGAACCGCCGGAACTTTTTCTTCGAGAGTGCCGTGGCCGCCTCGGCCACCACCGGATGCCAGTCGCGCTCCTGCGCCGCCGCATTGACCGCGAGCAGGTGAAACACCGCCGGATGCGGACGGTATGCCTTCAGCAGGCCGCGAAGCTGTTTTTCGACGGAAAGGTGCATCCGCTCGCGAATCCGCATGCGCAGCGATTTCAACAACGCTTCCGGCGGCTCGGTGTTGTAGTCTTCCGGGTAGAACAGACTGCCGAGAAATCCGCCGATATAATAACCGGCCCATCCGGCAAGCGCTGGAGCCGCGATAATCCCTGCGAAGATGATGCAACCCAAAGCGAGAAGACTTTGCCCGGCCGCAGCGGCAATCGAGCCGGAGGCAAATGCTCCGGAAAACAACCTCCACGCCAGCACAAGCAGCCCCGCCACCGCCAACCAGCGCAACACGGTAACTGTTATGTGCAAGGATCTGTGCATCGGGAACAACGGGGACAATGCCGGAGTCTGTCCCCGCCGCCCCGGAAATCCACCCGAAACAGCCGCGGTTTGTTTTCCGGTGGTGCAGGCGTCTCGCCTGCCGTGGGAGCGGCGGCATTCCTGCCGCTGCGACGAGGCGCAACGCGCCTCGCCTCCGAACCATACGAACCGTGCGACACTGCGCGTCGTCCAGCGGTCTGGAGACCGCCGCTCCCACGGCGGGCGGGACGCCCGCGCCACTTCGGACACCGCTGCTCGCTGCCTGCCTTCCGCACTTGCCCCGCCGCCGCCCGGCGGCTGCGCTCGAAGCATGATTGATGTGCTTTGCGCCGGTTTTGCGTGCATGGATTTTTCGCTGACCGTTCCCCGTCACCCGGCGGCGGATGAAAAACTTCGCGCCGGTTCACTCGGCATCACTGGCGGCGGTCCTGCGGCCAACGCCGCCGTGCAGGTTGCCCGCCTCGGCGGCCACACGGCTTTTGCCGGATGTGTCGGCAACGATCTTTCCGGCGAACAACTCCGCCGCGCCTTCGCCGACGAAGGCGTCGGGACTTCCGCACTTGTCGCCACTTTGCCGCAAACTCCGCTCGCCGTCATTCTCGTCAAACCCGACGGACAGCGCAGCGTGGTCTCCCACCGTGAAACCGGCGCATGCCCGGAGCCGCCCTTCCCGCCCGCCCGCGTCGTCCTCATCGATGGCCATCGTCCCGAATGGACGGCCGGCCTGGCCGCCCATGCCCGGGCCTGCCCGGCGCCACTCGTGCTCGACGCCGGTTCGCTCAACGACGCCACGCGCGACGCGGCGCGGGTCGCCGATCATGTCGTGGCCTCCGAAGCCTTCGCCTGCGCCGCGCTCGATGGCGCGTCGCCGGATGAAGCCGGCCTGGAAAAACTCGCCGCCCGCCTGTCGCGGACCGATGCCACCTGGGTCGTGACGCTCGGTGCGCGCGGCCTCGTCTGGCGCCACGAGGGAAAGGCGGGGCGCCTGCCCGCCATTCGTGTCCGGGTAACGGATACGAACGGCGCCGGTGACGCCTTCCATGGCGGTTATGCCTTCGCCCTCGCCCGCGGTTTGCCGTTCGCCGAAATGCTCCGCTTCGCCAGCGCCACCGCCGCGCTCGCCTGCACCCGCCCCGGCGGCTGGCCTTCGTTGCCGCGAGCGGAAGAGGTGGAGCGGTGTCTGCGGGAGTACCCTATGTAGTTCTGTTTTGTTAACGGATGTTACGCGGAGCGTCGTGGCGCGGGCGTCTCGCCCGCATCGGGTGCCTCTCCGCTCCGACGTGGCACGGGCATCTTGCCCGTGAGCGTTGCCTCTCCGCAACGTCCGGAAATAAACCGGCGGCGCTTCGCGCCGTCCACGGCCAGGATGGCCGTGCCACGCCGGATGCGGGCGGGACGCCCGCGCCTGGAGTTTGGCGCTGACTAGTTTTGCAGCAGGAAAGGCTTGATTAAATATCTAGTTATAATACTAGTTTCCTTTATGGGCTATCCAACCAAAGTTCAATGCATCCAGCGCAAGGAAACCGCGCAGTATTACATCAACTTCCCCGCCCCCATCGCGCAGGCGATGGACTTCGCCAAGGGCGAGACGGTCGAGTGGACGATCCACGACAAGGGCCACCTGATCGTTTCCCGGCGCGAGGTTCCGCCCGATCCGGTCCCGGTAAAAAAAAAGCGTCGTTGAGCGAAGCCTTCGATTCCCTGCTCGACGGGCTGGCCCCCGCCTTCGGCTCGCCCGGGGATTTTACCCGGGCGCGCACCCAGTGGCTGGCCGGTCTGCTTAATCTGGGTCGCCACACGGTGACCGGAGCCCTGAGCACGGCCGGGGCGCAACACCGGGACTGGTCGGCGCAGTATCGCCTGCTGCAACGCCTGCCGGTCGATCCGGTCTTCGCGCACGTGCAACACGAGGCGCTGGCGGCCACCGATGCCGCCCGGCCCTGGGTGGTCGCGCTGGATGACTCCATCACCCGCAAAACCGGCCGCTGCATCCCCGGCTGCGGCTGGCGCAAGGATCCGCTCGGCCCGCCGTTCAACCTCAACTTTGTCTGGGGCCAGCGTGTGCTGCAGTTCTGCGCGGCCCTCCCCGCCGCCGACGGTTCGGCCCGGCTGGTGCCGGTGGACTGGCAGGAGGCCCCGCTGCCCAAAAAACCTTCGCGCCACGCCGATACCCGAACGCAGAAGGCCTACGTCGAGGCCCGCAAACAGGCCAACATCAACGAAGTCGCCGCCGGGCGGATGGCGCACCTGCGCACCGCGACCGCGCGCCCTATCCACTGGGTAAGCGACGGACGCTTCACCAACCGCACGGTGTTGCGCCAGCTGCCGGAGAACACCGTCCTGATCGGCCGGGTGCGCAAAGACACCGTGCTCTACGCGCCCTGCCAGGCGCGGCCCGGCAAAAAGGGACGCCCCCGCAAGTATGGCGACACCCTGCCCACGCCGGAACAGTTGCGCACCGACCAGACCGTCGGGTGGAGCCGGGTGCCGGCCTTCGCGGCGGAAAAGCGCCACGATTTCAAGATCAAAACACTGGGGCCGGTGCTGGCCCGTATCACCGGAGTCGATACCTTGGTCCGGGTGATGGTGATCGCCCCCCTGGGCTACCGGTTGAAAAAAGCAGGCAAGCTGCTCTACCGCCAGCCTGCCTGCCTGATTTGCACCAACCCGGACGTGCCGCTCGAAGACATCCTGCAGGAATACCTCTGGCGCTGGGACATCGAGGTGAACTTCCGGGATGAAAAGTGTCTGCTGGGCGTAAGCGAGGCACAGGTCAGGGAGCCGGAGGCGGTGCGCCGCCAGCCTGCCTGCGCGGTGGCCGCGTATGCCCTTTTGCTGCTTGCCGCGCATCACACCTATGGCGCGGACAAACTGCCCCCGTCGGTGCCCTTGGCCAAATGGCGCCGCCGCGAGCCCCCGCGCCGCGCCACCACCGGCTTGCTCATCAACCAACTGCGCGTCGAACTCTGGGCCCGCCACCTCCGCCGCGAGAGTTTATCCCACTTCTGCTCCCGCTCCTCCTCGAACACCAAGTCGCATAAACCCTCCACCGACCTCGCCTCCGCCCTGTTCTACTCCCATAACTGACTCTCCGGTCCGCCAAACTCCAGATGCGGGCGGGACGCCCGCGCCACTTCCCAAGCCGAAAGCCCGTGCCACGTTTATTCCCGCCGCCGCCTGATCTCCCGGCGCAGGCGGTCCGTCGCGGCGCCGGCGCGGGCTGCGAGGTCCCGCGAGGAACACCAGACGGCGCCGGCGGCCTCGACGGTGCTGCGCTCGGCCTGGTCGTCGGTCGCGACGAGACAGGCGGCAGGATCGGCGGAGCGGGCCACGAGTTGCTCGATCACGTCGTCCGCCGTCGTGCCGGCCGGCGTGTAGATGCAGGAAAATGACGGCGGGCCGGCCGGGTGTTCGACGACGAGTCCGGAGCCGCGCCCGTCGAAGACGACGGTGAGCCGCAGGGGTTCGGGGCTGTTGTCGTGCAGCGGCGCGAGAAGATCGACGAGCCGGGCACGGGCGGCGTCGCGGTCGCGCCGGAGCAGGGCGCGCAACTCCGGCCAGGCGTGCAGGAGGTTGGAGCCGTCGACGATGAGGTGTTTTGTCGCGCTCACGTTTTTTTCCATTTCTTGCCGACGGTCTTCGGGTATTTGCCGGGAGTCGCTCCCCGGCCCTTCCCCTTGCCGCCGGATTTCACGCGGGGCGCGAAGGCTTTTTTGAAATCGCCCGAACGCAGCGCCGTAATCTGGTCGCGCAGGACGGCGGCGCGCTCGAACTCCAGTTGCGAGGAGGCCAGCGTCATCTCGTCCTCCAGCTCCGCGATCACGGCGCTGACATCCTCCGCGCCTTCCGCCACCATCGCGGTGTCGTCGTCAGAGGAGCGGCCGCTGCCATCGTAAACGTGCAGGCTCGATTGCTGGGAACGTTTCACGCTGCGCGGGGTGATGCCGTGGGCGGCGTTGTAGGCGAGCTGCTTTTCGCGGCGGTGTCGGGTGACTTCGAGCGTGCGCAGGATGGAATCGGTGATCCGGTCAGCGTAAAAAATCACGCGGCCCTTTTCGTGGCGGGCGGCGCGGCCGGCGGTCTGGATGAGCGACGTCTCGCTGCGGAGAAACCCTTCCTTGTCGGCGTCGAGGATGGCCACGAGCGCGACTTCGGGCAGGTCGAGGCCCTCGCGCAGGAGGTTGATGCCGACGAGCACGTCGAAATTGCCGAGGCGGAGGTTGCGGAGGATTTCGACGCGCTCGATGGCGTCGATGTCGCTGTGCAGGTACTCGACGCGGATTTTCGATTCGCGCAGGAAACCGGTGAGGTCTTCGGAGAGGCGTTTGGTGAGCGTGGTGACGAGGACGCGTTCGCCGGCCTCGACGGCGCGACGCGCCTCGGCGATGAGGTCCTCGACCTGGCCTTTGGTCGTGCGGATGTCGATTTCGGGATCGAGCAGGCCGGTGGGGCGGATGACCTGCTCGGCGACGACGGCGGATTTTTCGAGCTCGTACTTCGCAGGGGTGGCGGAGACGTAGAGGGTTTGCCCGGTGATGGAGGTGAACTCGGCGAAGGACTGCGGACGGTTGTCGAGCGCGGAAGGAAGGCGGAAGCCGAAGTTGACGAGGTTCTGTTTGCGGGCCTGGTCGCCGTTGTACATGCCGCCGATCTGGGGGACGGTGGCGTGGCTCTCGTCGATCATGAGCATGAAATCTTTCGGGAAAAAATCGACGAGGCAGATGGGGCGGTCGCCGGCCTTTCGCCCGGCGAGGTGGCGGGAATAGTTTTCGATGCCGTTGCAGAAGCCCATTTCCTGGAGCATCTCCAGGTCGTAGCTGGTGCGCATGCGGATGCGCTGGGCCTCGAGGTACTGGCCGTTTTTCTCGAACTGGCTCACGCGCTCGTCGAGTTCGGCCTTGATGGCGGTGATGGCGGCCTCGAGCTTGTCGCGCGAGGTTACGTACTGATTAGCCGGATACAGATCAAACTGCTCCAGCGGGCGGATGATGTTGCCGGTGAGCGGGTCGAATTCGCTCATGGCCTCGATCTCGTCGCCCCAGAATTCGACGCGCAGGCCCTGTTCGAGGTAGGCGGGCATGATGTCGACGACGTCGCCGCGCACGCGGAAGGCGCCGCGCTTGAGGTCGTAGTCATTGCGCTCGTAGAGGTTTTCCACGAGGCGGGTGAGCAGGACGTTGCGGCCGAGCGGCGCGCCGCGGCGGAGCTGGATGCGCATGGCCTGGAAGTCCTCGGGCGAGCCGAGTCCGTAGATGCAGGACACGGAGGCGACGACGATGACATCGCGCCGCGAGACGAGCGAGCTGGCGGCGGAGATGCGGAGGCGCTCGATCTCGTCGTTGATGGAGGAGTCTTTCTCGATGTAGGTGTCGCTCGACGGGATGTAGGCCTCGGGCTGGTAATAGTCGTAGTAGGAAACGAAATACTCGACGGCGTTTTCGGGGAAGAAGTTCCTGAATTCGGAGTAGAGCTGGGCGGCGAGGGTCTTGTTGTGGGAGATGATGAGGGTGGGCCGTTCGCACTGCGCGATGACATTGGCCATGGTGAACGTCTTGCCCGAGCCGGTGACGCCGAGGAGCGTCTGGTGTTTGTTTCCCGCGCGGATGGAGCGGACCAGCGCCTCGATGGCCTGCGGCTGGTCGCCCGTGGGTGTGTAGTCGGCGTGAAGTTTGAAAAGAGACATCGGATCAATCACCCAATCGCCAGACTGGCTGCACTGCAACTGAAGGAAAGAATAGCCACGAAAAACACAAAAAAACACGCCGCGCATGGAGCCCTCCATCGCGCTTATAAGCGCGCGGAAGATTCTCGCCGGGCAGATGGAAATTTTGTGTTTTTTGTGGCTATTCCTCTTCGAGAGCGTCGATGTCGCTCATGAGGTACTTTTTCACGTGGAGTTTGGCTGATCCGAAGTTGATGAGCAAACCGGTCTCGATCCGTCCCGAACAAAGATAACCAAGAAGCTGGGCGATATGCTCATTAATCACCTTGCGCACGGCCTTGAGTTCCACGATCAGGCAGTTTTCGATAAACAGATCCGCAAAAAATTCTCCGAGCAGGGTTCCATCTTCGTCGTATACGTGCAGAGGATGCTGTTGTTTTACCTCAACCCCTTGCTTCCGGAGACGATGGACGAGTGCGTTCTCGTAGATTTTTTCGGCATGTCCGTTACGATGATAACGGTGGATGGCATAGCTGGTCTCGCGGACAACATCACAGAGCTGGTTGAGGGATTTTGTGTTCATGACTCGTTGGGAGAAATGACAGAAAGCAATGGCCACAAAAAACACAAAAGAACACGCCGCGCATGGAACCCTCCATCGCGCTTATAGGCGCGCGGAGGATTTTCGTCGGGCAGAAAGATTTTTGGCGCCTTTTTGCGGCTATCCCTCCGGCGGGTTTTCGCGGAGCCACTGCACGAGTCTGGCCCAAGCGAGACCGCGGTGGCTGCGGGCGTTTTTGAAATCGTCGCCGAGTTCGGCAAAGGTGCGGGCGGCGGGGTTGTCGGCGGCGGGCACGAACAGCGGGTCGTAGCCGAAACCGCCCTGCCCCCGCGGCTCCACCAGGAGGCGGCCGTGACAATGCGCCTCGAAGATCTTTTCGAGGCCGCCGGGACCACGCAGCAGAAGCACGCAGGTGTAGTGCGCCGCCCGGTCGCCGGCGACCGGGCGCAGAGTCTCGACGAGTTTTTGCAGGTTGGCGTCGCTGTCGCCCTGCGGGCCGGCGTAGTACGCGCTCTCGACGCCGGGCGCGCCGCCGAGCGCGTCCACGCAGAGGCCGCTGTCGTCGGCAAGCACCCACGCGTCGGGCTGGCCGGCGGCGGCGAGTTGTTGCCGGAGCGCAACGGCTTTCTTGCGGGCGTTGCCGACAAACGTGCCGGTGTCCTCGACCACCGGCGGCATGCCGCCGGACTCTCGGGCCGAACAGATTTTTAACGGAAACGGCAGCCCGCTGGCGGCGGCGAGCGCGTTCATCTCGGCGACCTTGTGCGCGTTACCCGAGGCCAAATGCAGTTTCATCGACGGAGAGTTTTTGCGGATAAACCATGCGGCCGCGCAGCAGCGTGTCCTCGCCGTGCCGCTCGTTGATCGTGTCGGTGAGGCGCACGGCCTGGGCGATGTTTTCCGTGCGCAGCCCGTTGAAGACGCCGCGCGCCTTCTCGTCGCCAAAGAGAAGCGGGGCGCGGTAGTTGAAGAGGTAATCGAGCTCGCGGTGGCGGAGCAGTTCGCTGAGCAGGCGCGCGCCGCCTTCGAAATAGACGCCGGTGATGTTTTCCATCAGGCAGCGGCGGCGGAAATCGCCAAAGTTGACCTGTTGCGAGGTCGAATCGAGCACCCACACCGTGACCCCCATCTCGCGCAGCTTGCGCACGTAGCCCATGCCGCCGTGCGGCGTGGTCACGACGATGGTGCGTTCCTTGTAACCATCGGAGTAGACCTTGGGGAGGTTGCGATGGACGACCGTGCGGAGCAGGCCGTCGAACACGAAGCGGATCGGACACCACTCGCCGCCTTCGGATTCGGGCAGGCGGGCGGTGAGTCGCGGATCGTCGGCGAGCACGGTCATCGCCCCGACGGCAATGGCGGGAAACAGCCGGCGCCAGCGGTGCACGTCGGCGCGGGATTCCTCGCCGGTGATCCACTTCGACTGGCCGGTGCGGCAGGCGATCTTGCCGTCGAGCGTCACGGCGATCTTGCCGGCGAGGAGCGGGCTGCGGGTGGTTATCCAGTGATTGAAAATGAGGTTGAGGTCGCGGCACTCGGGCTCGCAGACGTTTTCGATGACCTCGACGCCGGCCTCGCGCAGTTTCGCATAGCCGGCGCCGGCGTGGTCGGGATTGGGGTCGGTCGCGCCGACGACCACACGCTTGATGCCGGCGGCGATGATCGCGTCGCAACACGCGCCGGTGCGTCCCTGGGTGGAGCAGGGTTCCAGCGTGACGTAGAGCGTGGTGGCGGGCGTCGGCCGGCGTCCGGCGGCGGCATACCCGGCGAGGGCAACGCGCTCGGCATGCGCACCGCCGTCCTGCTCATGGAATCCCTCGGCCACGACGACACCGTCCTCGACGAGGAGCGCGCCGACCATCGGATTGGGATGGGTTTTCCCCCAGGCTTGCCGGGCAAGGGCGAGCGCGCGGCGCATGAAGGGTTCGTGCTGTGCAAGTTCAGGCTGCATGGAATTGGCAACAAAACGGAGCGAGGGAGGATTTGTCGAGGTTGCGGGATGCGCTCGCCGGATGCGCCGCGCTATTTCAGCGCCGCCACGACCTGCGCATGCAACTCCGGCCCGGCAGCGAGGATGGATTCGCCGCGCACGGGGTCACCGCCATGCCAGTCGGTGATGACACCGCCCGCACCGCGCACGATCGGGATGAGCGCGGCGATGTCCCACGGGTTCATGACCGGATCCGCCATGATGTCGGCATAACCGGAAGCGAGCAGCAGGTAGCCGCAGGCGTCGCCCCAGGTGCGGGCGAGCCGGACGCGCCGTTGCAGGGCATCGAAGGCGACGCCGTTCTGATAACGGGAGGGGTTGACCGGATCGCTCGTCAGGAGCGTGGCGTCCTCGATGCAGGCGCAGGGGCGGAGGCGGGCGGGGCGACCGTTGAGCATGGTTTCGCGTCCGTCGCCGATCATGAGCTGCCGCAGGACGGGCTGGTGGATGCAGCCGAGCACCGGCTGGCCGTGGTGCATGAGCGCGATGAGCGTGCCGAAAAGCGGCACGGCCGAGATGAAGGATTTCGTGCCGTCCACCGGATCGAGCACCCACACCCATTCGGCGTCGGGGCGGTCGTTGCCGAATTCTTCCCCGATGACACCGTGGTCGGGAAAACGTTTCGCGATCAGGGCGCGCATCAATTCCTCGGCGCCCCGGTCGGCGCGCGTGACGGGAGAGTCGTCGCCCTTGTGCTCCACCACGAGACCCGGGCTGGCGAAGAGCGGGCGGATGAAGTCGCCGCTTTTTTCTGCAAGTTCGATCAGGAAGGCGCGATAAGGTTCGAGGATCATGGCGGAAGACCGGCAGATGAATCACATCACCGCCGCCGGGAGCAAAAGGAAACCGCCCGCCGCCGGAACAAGAGCCCCCTGCCACCGGACGATCTCGGCGCCCGGAAGGCAGGGGGTCTTACAACACAAACAAAAATAACCGAGTGAAACATTGGCTCGATTACGGGGTTGTACGACCGCTCGAACAGCAAGAGGTGGCGTGAAAAAATTGTATCCCAGCGGCTCCGGCAACCTTTACGCTTACGCTCGCATGTCCTTGATTTGACGTTTCGTGCCAAAGGCTTGGGGAAGTTCTGAAAATTCATTTCTGAACAGAAGGAAACAAAGGTAACGAAGGTAAAAACAAAGAAGATCCTGAACAAGAAGTTGTTTGTTTTAAGAAGGTTAAACAGGAATGAACAGTAAACGTCCCTGGTTGGTCTTCGTTCTCTTCGTTGCCTTCTGTTCAATTTCTGGAAGTCACCTTTGGTGTTAAACGTTCTTCTGCATTTTTCCTGCGCTGCATATAACCCGGACGCATGTATTACGACGCCCACAACCACCTGCAGGACGAATGGCTCGCGCCGCATCTCGACCGGATCGCCGCGCAGCTTGACGCGTTGCCGCTCGGCGGCGCGGTCGTCAACGGCACCGGCGAGGCCGACTGGCCGCGCGTGGCCGCGCTCGCCCGCCGTTTCCCGTGGGTGCGGGCGAGTTACGGGGTGCATCCGTGGCACGCCGGCAACCGTTCGCCGGAGTGGTTTGCCGTGCTGAAGCGGCAACTCGCCGCCGATCCTCGTGCGGGCGTCGGCGAGATCGGCCTCGACCGCTGGATGCTCGACCGCGCGCGGCCCGACGACCCGCGACTCGCCGGCCTGCGTCGCGCTCCGCTGCCCGAACAAGGCGAGGTGTTTTTAAAGCAACTCGCTCTCGCCTGT
This sequence comes from Opitutaceae bacterium TAV5, assembly GCA_000242935.3. Classification (NCBI taxonomy): domain Bacteria; kingdom Pseudomonadati; phylum Verrucomicrobiota; class Opitutia; order Opitutales; family Opitutaceae; species Opitutaceae bacterium TAV5. Next base: position 4,228,952 of record CP007053.1, on the reverse strand, counting down.
GCGGAAAACCGTCCGGTGACCCTCCACTGCCTGCACGCGTGGGGCGCGCTCGAAGGCGTACTGCGCCAGGTGGCGCTGCCCGCGCGCGGCTTTTTGTTGCACGCTTACGGAGGCCCGGCGGAGATGGTGAAAACATTCGCGGATCGCGGCGCGTATTTTTCCTTCAACGGCGCGTTTCTCGATCCCCGCAAGGAGAAGGCGCGCGAGGTGTTTCGCAGCGTGCCGGCCGACCGGCTGCTCGTCGAAACCGACGCCCCCGCGATGCCCTTGCCGCTCGCGCGGCGCACGCACAGGCTGCCCCCCGCCGCCGACGGCACGCCGGTCAATCATCCCGGCAACATCGAGGCCGCGTATGCCGGTCTGGCCGAAATCCGCGGAGTCGAGCCCGCCGCGCTCGCCGCGCAGGTGGCGGAAAACTTTGCGCGGTTTTTCGGGTAATACCCGCGCACCCGATGTCTTGAGCGGAGGCTCACCCCCGTGCCTTCGCAAAGCGCGGGGCCAGCGCGGCGTGGACCTCGCGGACCAGCGCCTCGGTCGTGGCCCAGTCGATACAGCCGTCGGTGATGCTCACGCCGTAACGCAGGTTTTCCCGCGGCTGGGGGAAGGGCTGGCTGCCGGCCTCGAGATTGCTCTCCACCATCGCGCCGATGATCGCGTGGTTGCCCGCCACGATTTGCTGCACCACCTCGCGCACCACCTCGGGCTGGCGCTCCGGTTTTTTGGAAGAATTGTCATGCGAGGCATCCACCATCACGGCCGGGACGAGCCCCGCCTTGTCGAGCGCCTGCACGGCCTCGCCCACATGCGCGGCGTCGTAGTTGGGCCCGGCCTTGCCGCCGCGCAGCACCACATGGCAGTTGGGATTGCCCGCCGTGACGATCGCCGACGACTGCCCGTTGATGTTGATGCCGAGAAAAGTCTGCGGCTGCGACGCCGCGCGGATGGCGTTGATCGCCGTCGTCAGCGAGCCGTCCGTGCCGTTCTTGAAGCCCAGCGGCATCGAAAGGCCCGAGGCCATCTGGCGGTGGATCTGGGATTCGGTGGTGCGCGCCCCGATCGCCGACCAGCAGATCAGGTCCGCGATGTACTGCGGCGTGATCGGGTCGAGCAACTCCGTGGCCGTCGGCAGGCCGAGGTCGACCACCTCGCGCAGGAACGCCCGCGCCGCCCGCAGGCCGCGGGCGATGTCGTGCGAACCGTCGAGCCCCGGGTCCATGATCAGGCCTTTCCAGCCGACCGTCGTGCGCGGTTTTTCGAAGTATACGCGCATCACGACCATCACCCGGTCGGCCACATCCCGGGCCAGCACGGCCAGGCGCCGCGCGTAATCGAGCCCGGCCTCCGTGTCGTGAATCGAGCACGGGCCCACCACGAGCAGGAAACGGCGGTCCGCCGTGAAAACGATCCGGTGGATCTCCTGCCGCACCCGGGTGATAAACTCCGACTGCGCCTCGGAACGGGGATACTCGTTCACGAGCTCGGCCGGCGACGGCAGGAGGCGCGTTTCAACCACGTTGATATCGGATGTTTTTCGCATAAAGGGACGGAGCGTGCCGCATTCGCGGCCGGTCGGCAAGATTTCGCGCGACCGCAGGCATTCCTGCTCGCAAAACTGTTGCCCGCGGGCTCCGCCACGGCTTCGCTTCTCCTTTTCCGGACCAATTCCCATGCCTGTCTATCGCTACGTCCCGCTCAAATCGCCCTGCAAACTCTGCGGCACGGGATTCGATCGCCGGCATTCCGCGAACGAGCCCGCACTCACGCAGTGCCCCGTCTGCGGCCAGGCCGTGGCCCGCGAAGACATTCATACAATCAACACACCGAAACTTCTGAAGCCCTTGTCCGTCACGGATGCGAAACAAGCCGGTTTTACCGTCCTCAAACGCACGTCCGCCGGCGAATACGAAAAGCAATGACCGCCCTCCTCCGCCCTCGCGCTGCCGCCACCGCTGCCGCCTTCGCCATCGCTCTCCTCTCGCCGCTCCGGGCCACCTCTTCGGACAGCAAATCGCCAACCGCCTCGCCGGCAATACTCTCCGGGCCGGTCGTCGCCGCTGCCCCGGTGTCCGCATCCGCCGCCGCCACTCCGGCCGCGTCCGACACCGCCCCGGCCGATGCCAAGGAGGCCCCGCCCACGCCGCCGCCCTCCCGCCCCGCCCCCGCGCCCACCCCGCCCAAGCCGCCACCCGCGACCACCAGCACGCCGGACGAGCCCATCACCGATCCCGTGATCGCCGCGGTCGCGCTCGCCTCGCCCACGCCCGGCGGCGTCCCCCTCACGCTCGAGGACTGCGTGAGCCGCGCCCTCGACGCCAATTTCAACCTCCGCATCCAGCGCTTCACCACCGAAAGCACCCGGGAAAACGTGCCCGTGGCCGAATCCGTCTTTTCTCCCAATCTTTCGCTCTCCACCGCCTATGGCGAGAGCCGGGCCGACGCGACCAAGGCCAACGGCAACGACACCCGCCTCCAGGTTTCCAAAAAACTCGCCACCGGCGCCACCGCCGCCGTCAGCGGCGCGCTCGACCGCAGCCACACCAATACCCCCCCCTACCCCTCCGGTTACAACTCCGTGTATGGCAGCGATGTCGCCTTCTCCGTCAGCCAACCCCTGCTCAAGGGCGCCGGCACCACCGTCAACCGCGCCGCCATCAATCGCGCCCGCCTCGGCAGCGACATCGCCGACCTCGATTTCAAGAGCACCGTGCTCGACGTCGTGCGCGATGTGGAGACCTCCTACTACAATCTTCTTTATGCCCGCGGCCAGCTCGGCGTGCTCCAGTTCAGCCTCGATGTCGCCGAACGCCTGCTGCGGGAAAACACCAGCCGTCGCGACGTCGGTGTCGGCACCGATCTCGAGGTGTTGCAGGCCGAAGTCGGCGTCGCCAATGCCCGCCGCGCCGTCCTCGAGAGCGAACAGACGGTGAACAACCGCGAGGATGCGCTCGTCGCCCTCTTCGGCGCCCGGCCCGGCGAACTGGAAGTCGGCGCCCTCACCCTGCCCGACACCGCCATTCCCGACGTCTCCATCGACCGCTCCTACAAACTCGCGCTCGACAACTACCCCGACTACACCGCCACCCTGCTCTCGATCCGCCAGCTCCGGCTCGATGTGCGTGTGGCCGCCAACGACAAGCTCCCCTCTCTCGCCCTCGGGGGCGCCGTCGGTTACAATGCCGACGACGACAGCTACAGCGACGCCGCCGGCCACACGTTCAACGGCGACCGTTACAACTGGCAGGTCGACGTCACGGTCAGTTTCCCCTGGGGCATGAAGGCCGAACGCGCCCGCTACCGGCAGTCCGTGCTCGGCCTCACCCGCGAGCAGACCCGCCTGGCCCAGATCGAGCAGGATCTCCGCGTGGCCGTGCGCGCCGCCGTCCGCGCCGTCGACACCAACCGCGAAGCCGTCCGCATCTCCTCGCTCGCCACCACGCTGAGCGAGCGCCAGTACGAATTTGAAAAGGCGCGTTACGATTCCGGCCTCACCACCTTCCGCCGTGTGCAGGAGTCGCAGGAAGACCTCGACACCGCGCGTGTCAACGAGCTCCAGTCCCGCGTCAACCTGCGCGTTGCGCTTTCCGAACTCGCCCGCCTCGAGGCCAGTTCGCTCTCGCGCTACAACATCGCCGTGGTCGAGCCCGCCAGCAGCCGCCCGCAGACCACTGCGCAGAACTGAGAGCGCGACGTCATGACTGATGTCACGCGGATCGGCCTTGAAGTGGCGCGGGCGTCTCGCCCGCTTCCGACGTGGCACGGGCATCCTTGCCCGTGGACGACGCGAAGCGCCGCCGGTTTGTTTCCGGACGTCGCGGAGAGGCAACGCTCACGGGCTGGAAGCCCGTGCCACACGATCCGGCGGCTTCGCCGTCTGCGGGCGAGACGCCCGCGCCACACAGACCGGCGGCGCTTCGCGCCGTCCCACAGGCACTTTTCCGCCAGGAAAAGTCGAGGCCTGTGACTACGGTCGATCCGCGTAACATCAGTGAAATAATCCGGGCTACGCGCCGGTCGCCGCCAGCAACTCCGCCAGCGTCGCATACCCTGCCAGCGCCTTCGCCGCCGCCGCGCAACGTTCGCGCGAGACCAGCCCCGTGTTTTCCGCGAGAAACACGATGTAGGCCGCCACGTTTTTCGCATAGAGCAGCCTCGCCTCGTCGCTGATCGCATAAAACCGCGCGCGCTGCCGGTAGCCCGCCGGCGAGTGGTCGCCGAGCGCCGCCTTCTCCGCCCGGCCGTCGCCCGCGAGCACGTACAGGAAATTGTATTCAAACCAGAACATGTTTTCCGGACTCGCCGGCAGCGATCCGATCGCCGCCCGCGCCGACTCCGGCGAGGCGAACACCGCCGCCTCCGCTGTCTCCGCCGCCGCGCGCCCGGCCCTGGTCAGCGCGTCGATGACAAAACTCCGCGCCATCCGGCGCTCGGTCTCGTCCGTGCTGAAGCCGCCCGCCAGCGCCAGCTCCACCGTGAAGCGGTGCCAGTCTTCCCAGAGCGCCCGGTCGCCCGCATCCGTCGATGCGTGCAGCGCCCGCCCCATCTCGTAGGTGTAGCGCCCGCTCGTCTTGATCTCCAGGCGGCCGCCCGTCACCGCACCCATCACCTGATAGTTTTCGGCCGACTTTCCGGAGCCGGAATGGAAACCGATGCTCGCGCCGAACGCCCGGCACACCGCCCACTGCCTTTCGATCAGCGCGCGCAACGCCGCGTTGTCCGGATACGGCATGTTTTTCTGAAAACCGAAGGCCGGCGCCACAAAGTGGATCGTCATCCCGAGCGCCTCGCACAGCGCCAGCATGATCGCCGTCGTCTCCGGCGTGGTGAGTCCCGGCAACTCGTCGATCGACAACTCGCGCAGGTATGCGCGCCCCGCCTCCGTCGTGAAAAGCCGCTCGCGCGCGGCGCGGTACTTTTCGTCGCGCCGCTTCATTTTTTCCATCGCGGGCCAGACGGTGGCGAGCAGCAACGCGAACGCCCCCTCGTCGAGCGTTGCCACGCCGGTTTTTCCGTCGAACCCGAGCCCGCCCACCCGGGCGCGGACCGTTTCGACCAGCTCCGCCGGCACATGAGCCTTTACCCACTCCGCCGCGGCCTGCGGCGAGGCGGGCGCGCGCGTCTGCGCCAGTTCGGGCGACAGGTCGAACGTGATGTAGCTCGCCAGCACGCAGCCCGCCACGAGCGCATCCTCGCGCGCGTCGAATTTTCCCCCGATCGGCTGATGGTCGGCGTTAAAACTCCAGGCGATGCCGCGCCGGTGAAATCCGGTTTTCAGCTTCGCGAGCACGCAACCGTGGCTCATCCCTTCGACGCTCTGCCCCTGATGCCCCTCGGGCACGCTCGTGCCGATGAACGGGAACGGCACCGTGTCGAGCCGTCCGCCGAGCATGGCGTCGACATCGTAAACCAGTTCGCGCGGGATCGAGTTCTGGTTGGCCGTCACCCCGATGCCCAGCGCCGCCATCGCCCAGTCCACCGCCGGCCAGTGCAGCGTGGTGAACCGCGCCCCGATGCCCAGCGTGCTCCGCCCGAGCTGCGCGCCCGCCGTCGGGAAGATCGTCGAGCCGGCCTCGTGCTCCTGTATCCGGTTCTTGAGCACGAGGAGGTTCTCAAAGGTCGCCGGGAACACGCATCGCCCGTCCGCCAGCGCGGCGCCCTCCGCCAGCGTCGCCTCCGCATCGGCGACGCCCGCCGCCGGCGACAGCACCCAGGCGCAGTCGCCGTGCGCGTTTTCCGCCAGTTCCCAGAAACCCTGCGCGGTGGCGAAACGGCTCTGCGGATACCGCGTCACCGCCGGATCACCGGCGACGAGCTGGGCGCGCAGCGCAGGCCAGTCGAGGCAGAAATCCGGGCTGACGCACGGATTGGTGGCGATGCGAAGATCGTTGCGGAGGAGGAAATCGTTGATGGCTGACATGGTGAAAAGCAGGGAGACTGGCTCCAGCACGACCCCCGCCGCGCAAAATCGCCACTTCCCCGGACCGACAAACGTTTTCAGACGCGCCCGCGAAACCCCGCCGGGGAGCACGCCCGTCCCCGGGCGTAGCTCTACGTAACCCCGGCGGAATGCCCGCTGCTCCATTTACCGGCAACCAATCTGCCACATCATGAAATACAGCCATCTCACCGCCGCCGTCCTCGTCACGGGGCTTTCCTGCGGTTTCCTCAACGCCCAGACCACGCTCAACTGGAGCGGCGGCAGCGGCGGCGGTAACGCCAACATGTCCGGCACCGGTAACTGGACGGAAGGTATCAGTCCCGGCGCCGATACCGATCTCGTCATCGCCACTCGCAACGGGAGCGGTACCATTCCGACCCTCCTGACAGGCGCCGATTACACAATCCGCTCCATCTCCTTCGACAATGCTGCCGGTCGTTACGGCCCGGACGGTCTCCGCATCGGGCCGACCACGGCTTCCTCCGCGTCCACCCGTACGCTGACTTTCGGCACCGCTGACATCACTATCATCTCCGCCACCAACGAAGCCACGGTTACTTTCTGGCGGTATAACACCAGTTCGACCCTGACCATCAATCTGGGCTACACCGGCTACGGCGGCATCAACATCGACTCCACCTCCAGCGTCACCTTCAGCACCGCCTCCATCACGGGTACCGGCGGTATCGAAAAGACCGGAACCGGCACCCTCGTCCTCGGCACGACGAACACCTTCACCGGCGGGCTCACCATTTCCGAAGGCGTGGTCTCGATCGACAATGCCGCCAACCTCGGCTCCACGGCATCGGTCAACACCAACGGCGTGATCATCAACGGCGGCACCTTGCAGGTTACCGGTGGCACCACCGCTTCCTTTGCCAATCGTGGCTGGCGAGTTGGCGCACAGGGAGGGACCCTCGAAGTCGCGGAAGACGTGACCTTCCGCATCCTCGGCTCCATGCGCAATGTCTCGGGTGAAGACGGCGTTCTCGTCAAAACCGGCGCGGGCACCCTCTCGCTCGAAAACACCAGCACCGGCACTTCCGGGTATGCCCATACCGGCGGCACCGTCGTTTCCGCCGGCACGCTCCTCCTCAATGCCGGCGTCACCCTCGGGCGTGACGAGGGCGCCGGCGTCACCGTCGCCTCCGGCGCCACCCTTGCCGGCAGCGGCACGGTCGCCGGCGATTCCGTCCTGGCAGACGGCGCCATCGTCGACATCGGCACATACAGCGCCGGTGTCCTGTCCGACGCCATCGGCACCCTCGCCTTCACCGGCAACCTTTCCGTGGGCGACGCCTCCTTCTTCTTCGACCTCGCCACAACCGGCGCCAGCGACCTCGTGCAGCTCGCAGCCGGCGCCGTGCTCGACATCGGCAGCGGCGTCTTCGACCTCGACAACCTGCAACTCACCGCCCTCGCCGGTTTCGACGACGGCATTTATACCCTGTTCTCCACTTCCGAAACCATCGTCGGTACGCTCGGCGACACCCTCACCGGCACGCTCGACGGCCGCGACGTCGTCCTCGCTCTCGGCAGCAACGGCACCTCCCTCGTCCTTCGCGTCGGCGCCATTCCCGAGCCCGCCACCTTCGCCGCCCTCGCCGGCCTCGCTCTCTTCGGGCTGGCCTTCTTCCTTCGCCGCCATCCAGCGCGGCGGTCATAGCATCCCCGGACCCGCGCCTTCCGGCCGCTCCGGCGATGGCACGACGACGAGGCCACGTCGCCGGGTTGTCGCTCCGGTGCGCCGGGCGCGGGTCCCCTCCTATTTCACCACCTCGTTCTCCCTATGAAAAACTGTCCCGCCCGTCTCCTCCCGCTCCTCGCCAGCCTGGTTCTCGCGTCCGCCCCGCTGGCCGCGCAGACCGATACCGATACCGACACCGACACAACGCCCCCCTCCATCAACGAAGGCCGCATCATCGTCGCCCCGCCCGCGCCCCGCCCTCTCGGCATCGCCGTCTACACCGGTCCCGGCGCCTTCGCCTCCAGCATCGAAAACATGATGGTCAACATCCGCGCCATGCCCGAGGCCCGGTTTACGATGCTTGCCCCCGAACAGGTCGGCACCACCGACCTCGCCGCGTTCGACGTCATTGTCTTCTGCGGCGGCAGCGGCAGCGCCCAGTCCAAGGCCATCGGCGACGCCGGTCGCGCCAACGTGCGCAAGTTCGTCGAAAACGGCGGCGGCTACGTCGGCGTCTGCGCCGGCGCCTACCTCGCCTGCTCCGGCTTCGACTGGGGCCTCGGCATCCTCAACGCCCGCACCGTTTCCAGCAAGTGGCGGCGCGGCCGCGGCTACATGGATGTGGAGCTTTCCGATGCCGGCCGGGCCCTTTTCGGGCCGGTGAAAGACACCTTCAAGATCCGTTATGCCAACGGGCCGATCATCCGCCCGCACAACCGGACCGATCTGCCCGCCTACGAGGTGGTTGCCTGGTTCCGCAGCGAGATCGCGGAAAACGGCACGCCGGTCGGCGTGATGGTCAATTCACCCGCCCAGGCTACGACCACGTTCGGCAAAGGGCGCGTTTTTATTTCCAGCCCGCATCCCGAAAACACACCCGGCGTGCAGGCCATGATCCCGCGCGCCCTTTACTGGGCAGCCGGCAAGGACGCGCCCTGAACCGGATCGCGCAGACGGGGAATCCACCGCGCCCTTTCCGCAGGATGCGGGGACAGAAGACGAAGCCCATCACCGGGTTTCGTCTTTTTTTGTGGCCCGTTTTCCCGCGTCCCCATCGACGGCACAGACAGTCGCCCCGCACGACTCGATGCGTAGTTCTACCCGCCCCTGTCGGCACGCTCCCTGCAATGTAATAATCCTGAAATGAAAACAGCCATTCGTCCCGCTGCCACGCGCGCATCGAAGTCCGCCTTTACGCTCATCGAGCTTCTCACCGTCATCGCCATCATCGGCATCCTCGCCGCCATCATCATTCCCACTGTCAGCTCGGTGCGCGCTTCCGCCCGCCAGGCCGTCTGCGCTTCCAACTTGCGGCAGATTGCCACCGCTGTCATCACCTACGCCAACGACAATCGAGGAATCCTTCCCGGAAACCTCACCAGCGAAGGTGATTACGGTACGATTAATCGCGGCATCATTCCTCCCGGGGCCAAATCGGACGGCAAAACCATCGATGTTATTGTCAGCAAGGAAACGGACAATGCCCAGCTCAGCGGTGTCCTCAATCACTACCTGGATGCCGGCAAGTCCATGGGCATCTGGCGCTGCCTCGGCAATGAAGCCGGCTACCGGGCAAGCACCACCGGGGTCACCTACCTTTGTAACAATCAGGTTGATACATCGCCCACTTATTTCTTCGGCGCCTCCGGGAAATCTCCCAAGCGGCTGGATGGAGGTCTCATGGCCGATGCCACATCCGGCGTGACCGAGCTAACCCGGATATGGATGCTGTGTGATGCCGACAGCATCAACTATGGAGGCTATTCGGGCTACCCGGATGCAGGCGCCTCCAATGAGGTTCTCCCTGCTCACAAAGGTGGCCGCAACTACGCCTTCTTCGACGGCCATGTGGAATCGCGCAAGCTCGACAACCTTCCCGTCAATCCCTGAATCATCGTCGCTTTTCCCGCGCAGTATTCCCTTCCCTTGCGGCGGCCTTCACTCCGAAGGCCGCCTTTTTGTATCCGGATTCATGGCACAATCACAGGCGGGCTGCGCCGGAACCAGAAAACGGATGGCCACAAAAAGCACAAAAGAACACGCCGCGCATGAAACCCTCCATCGCGCTTATAAGCGCACGGGAGATCCCCGCCGGGCGGAAAGAATTTTCGTGTTTTTTGTGGCCATTCTCCCCGGTCTCCGGCCTCTGGCAGTTTTCCTTTCGCACCTGCTTCTCCCGTTAGATCTAATCCGGCTGGCCGCGAGGGTGCGTGAGAATCCCGTCACACATGAAGCCCTTCATCGCGTTTGTACCGGCGTCTCTGATGTTTTTATTTTACACAAAGTTCTCCTACAAGATCGCGAAGGCCACGAAGTTCCAGGTAACCAAACCTTTGCGGTCTTCGCGATCTTTGTGTGAAAATCCAGATGCTTTGAGTCGTCGGCATGGCGGCAACGCACGCGGGGGGACCACACAGGGCAGAATGATTTTTTCGCCCTTGTTCGGCCCTTCCTCCGGTTGCGACGCATCCACCCCGGCCTTCGCCGGCACGGATTCCCTTTCCCGTCCGTCGCGTCACCGGAAACTCAATACCCCATCGCCGTGTTCGAACGCCGCTGGTCGGCGAAGCCGCGCTTGCCGCCGTCGGGCAACAGCTCCACCGCAGTGAAGCCGCCAAAGGACTCCGTCGTCCCCTCCGTGCCGTCGCGCCAGCCGAACCGGCTCCGGAGTGCCTCCGCCACCACGTAGTCGGTCTCGCGCTCGGTCTCGAAACGGCTCTCCGCCGATCCGCCGCGCCGCGTCACCGGATGAAACCGCGGCGCGCCGATCGCCTCGTCCAGCGGACGCCCGTAGGCCAGATAGTCCAGCGTCACCTGCACCATCGCGCTGGGGATGCGGCTGCCGCCCGGCACCCCGAGCGCCGCCACCGGCCGGCCGGCCTTCACGAAAATCGTCGGAGCGATCGTCGTGCGCGGACGCCGCCCCGCCATCGCCTCGTTGGGGTTGCCGCGCGTGGTATTGAAATTGGAAAGACTGTTGTTGAGCACCACGCCCGTGCCCGGCGCCACGAGGCCCGAACCGAAGTGGTTGCTCTGCGACTGCGTGGCGCTGACCACGTTGCCCTCCGCGTCCATCACCACGAAGTGCGTGGTCTCGGCCGCCATCGCCTCGTCGGTCTCCGGCGCGGCGGGCTCCAGCGCCACCCGCGTCTTCGGCGCCGCCTGCCGGCGGATTTCCGCCAGCATCGCCGGCGCCAGCAACTGCTGCCAGCGCGACCGCGAATCCTCCCGGTCGCCCAGCACGGCGCGCCCGCGCGCATCGGCCTCCAGGTAGAGCCGCATCACCCGGTCCATCGCCGCCGGCTCCAGCACCGACTTGCCCGGCAGGCGCTCGTCGCCCAGCGCCGCCAGCGTCAGCAGGTAGACCCCGCCGCCCGAGACCGGCGGCGGGGCGGAATAAATATCCACCCCGTGAAACCGCACCGCCAGCGGCTCGACCGTCCGCGCCTGGTAGCGCGCAAAATCCTCCACGCGCATCGCACTGCCCTGCGCGCGCAAGGCCGCCACGATTTTTTCCGCCACCGGCCCCCGGTAAAATCCGTCCGCGCCGCGCGCCGCGATCACCTCCATCGTCCGCGCCAGGTCCTCGTTGCGCAGCTTTTGCCCGGTCTCCGGCGTCCGGCCGTCCGGCAGGTAGAACGCCGCCGCCTCCGGATTCGCCCGCAGCTTCGCCTCCTGCGCCCGGAAAAACTTCACCTGCGCCGCCCGCACCTCGAACCCTTCCCGCGCCAGCCGGATCGCCGGCGCCATCACGTCCACCCGCGGCCGCGCCCCCCAGCGCCCGTGCGCCGCCAGCACGCCCGCCGTCAACCCCGGCACTCCCACCGAAAGGGCTCCTCCCTGACGCTGCGCCAGCGGCGTGGCCCGGAACGCCTTTTCGTCCAGCCCCGCCGGCGCGGCGTCCAGCGCCTCCACCACGTAAACCTTGCCCGAACGTGCCTCCCGGTACACCAGCATCAGCTTGCCTCCGAGGCCCGAGCCGTAGGGCTCCGTCACGCCCAGCGCAAACGCCACCGCGGCCGCCGCGTCGATGGCGTTGCCGCCCGCCTGCAACATTGCCAGCCCCGCCGCCGTCGCATCGGGATGCCCGGCCGCCACCATCCCGTGTTTTCCCTCCGCCACCTGCACCGGCATCGGAGCCGCCATCGGGCGGGCGACCGCCGCCAGCAGGAACACGAGGGCGAAAAACAGGGCTCGGGCGTGGACATATCCGCGTTGCATGCCTCCACGTGACACCATTTCCCCTTTCCTCGCAAAACCCGGCTGGAGGGTATTTCTACGCCATGCCCATGCCGCAGCGCCCCTCCCGGATTCCCCGCAGCCGGGGTTTGCGCCCGGCGCGTCGTCGCTCTATCTGTTCCCCTCCGGAATGCCTTCGCTCGCCACCGTTCCCGCCCGGCTCCTCGCTGCCGTCCTCTTTGCCGCCGGTTGCCTGTTCGCGGCCGATCCGGTCGAGTTGTCCGCCCTCGACGACGACGAAGCTGCCGAGGCGTCCACGGGCGATCCCGGCGACGCCGCTCCCGATCTCTCTTCCCGCCTGAACGAAGCCGCCGCCGCCCGCGTGCGCGGCGACTACCGCCAGGCCTTCGACCTCTCCCGCGCAGGCATCGCCCGCGCCGAACAGGAAAAAAACACCCGCCTCCTCGCCGGCTTCCTCTACGTCCTCGCCCGCACCCACTGGAGCGTGGGCGACTACCCGGCCGCCATCGAGACCTGCCACCGCCTCCTGCCTCTCGCCGAAACGCTCGACGACCCCGACCTCCTCTCCCGCGCCCATGCCACGCTCGGCGTCACCTACACCAGCGCCCGCCAGTTCGACGCCGCCGAACGCCACTTCACCGACGCCCTCGCCGCCGCCGAACGCCTCGGCGAGCCCGCCCGCATCGCCTGGGTGCTCAACAACGCCGGCAACAACCGCCTCGCCCGCCGCGACTACCCCGGCGCTCTCGCCCTCCACTCCCGCGCCCTCGCCCTCCGCGAATCCGCCGGCGACGCCCTCGGCGCGGCCGATTCCCTCACCAACATCGGCACCATCGCCCTCGCCACCGGCGATCCCTCCGCCGCCCTCGCCAACTACGAGCGAGCCCTCGCCACCTACCGGCAGCACGACGAGACGCGGCGCATCGCCGGCGGCCACCGCCGCGTCGCCGCCGCCCTCCGCCGCCTCGGCCGTGTGGACGAGGCCGTGCAACATCTCCGCACCGCCCTCGCGCTCGCCGGGCCTCTCGGCAGCCAGGCCGTCCTCGCCGAGATCTACCGCGAACTCGCCCGCTCCCACGAATCCCTCGGCGAACTCCGCTCCGCGCTCCTCTACCAGCGCCGCTATGCCGAGGCCCGCGAAGCCCTGCTCGACGAACAGACGCGCCTGCGCGTCGCCGAGCTCAACGCCCGTTACCAGAGCGAACGCCGCGAGCACGAGATCGAGATGCTCCGCCGCGACCAGGAAACCGCCGCCGCCGAAATCCGCCGACGCCGCCTCCAGATCACGTTTCTCGCCGTCGCGCTGGCCGTCGGTCTCGGCCTCGCCGCCGGTCTCGTCGCCCTCCAGCGCGCCCGCCTCAAGGCCGAGCGCGCCGCCCGCGCCGCCCACGAACACGCCCGCGCCGAGGCCGAGCGCGCCGCCCGCCTCAAGTCGCGCCTGCTCCAGATCGCCTCGCACGACCTGAAGGCTCCCCTCGCCGCCCTCGGCGCCTCCGCCCGCCGGATCGAACAAAAACCCGGCGAGACCGCCGCCGTGGCCGATCTCGCCCGCCACATCCGCACCGACGCGCTCCGCATGGGCGGGCTCGTCCGCGAATTTCTCGATTCCGCCGCGATCGAGGCCGGCCGGCTCCAGCTTCACCGCGTCCCGGTCGATCTCGAAACCCACGCCCGCGACACCGTCGAAAATTTCACGCCGCTGGCCGAAGCCAAGCGGCAGCGCCTGAGCCTGATCACCGCCGCCGAGCCGCTCCCGCCCGTCCTCGCCGACGCCGGCCGCCTGCGCCAGATTCTGGACAACCTGGTAGCCAACGCCCTCAAGTTCACGCCGTCCGGCGGCCGCGTCGATCTCTCCCTCGGGCGTTCCGGCCGCTGGGTGTATGCGGAAGTGAAGGATACCGGCCCCGGGCTCACGCCGGAGGATTTTGCGCGGATGTTCCGTCCGTTTCAGCCGCTCTCCGCCGAGCCCACGGCGAGCGAGGATTCCAGCGGTCTCGGCCTCTTTATCGCGCGCGAACTGGTTTCGATGCACGACGGCATGCTCGAGGTCGAGGGCCAGCCCGGCCAGGGCGCGCTGTTCCGCGTCCTCCTGCCGCTCGCGGAGCCCCCCGCTCCCGAGGGGAGCGGGGGGAGTTTGTAGTTTGTAATTGGAAGTTGGTAGTTGGAAGTTGGTCTCCAGCCCGCGAAACAGGAAATCAACGACAAACTTCCAACTTCCAATTACAAACTCCCCCGGCGCAGCCGGCGCCTATTCCGCCACCGCCGCGCCGCCCGGACGGCGGCCGTCGGCCACGCCCGTGCGCAGGCCTGTTTCCGGATCGACCACGATCGTCTCCGCGCTGCCCTGCGTGCTCGCCGCTGGCGCCACATCGTTCGCGTACAGCCGGCGCATCCGCAGCGTGTGCCCCTTCGCGCGCAGCGCCGCCAGCACCTCCGGCGGCGCCAGACCGGCCTCGTGCGAGATCGCATCCGGCATCCACTGGTGGTTGAACCGCGGCGCAGCCACCGCCTCCGCCGGCGTCATGCCGTGGTCGATCAGGTTGGTCACGACCTCCAGCACCGTGTTGATGATCGTCGAGCCGCCGGGGCTGCCCGTCACGATCCGCACGCGGCCTTCGCGCACGACGATCACCGGTGTCATCGACGACAGCGGCCGGCGTCCGGGGCCGATGCTGTTGGCCTCGCCCTGGATCAGGCCGTAGGCGTTGGGCGTGCCGGGTTTTGACGTAAAATCGTCCATCTCGTTGTTGAGGAGGATGCCCGTCCCCTCGGCCACCGCGCCGGAGCCGTAAAGTCCGTTGATCGTGTAGGTGCAACTGACGGCGTTGCCGTCGGCGTCGAGCACCGAAAAATGCGTGGTCTCGGTGGATTCCGGCGGCGGCAGCGGACCGCCGCCCACGCGGCTGCTCGGCGTGGCGCGCTCCGGATCGAAGTCCGCCATGCGCCGCTCCAGGTAGTCACGGCGCAGCAACGCCCGCACCGGGATGTCGTTGAAATCGGGATCGCCGGCAAACTCCGCCCGGTCGGCATAGGCGCGCCGCATCACCTCGGCGAACAGATGGATTTTTTCCACGCTCGCCGGCTTCAGCGCCGCGATGTCGCGCGGTTCGAGCATCGTCAGCATTTGCAGCAGGGCCACGCCGCCCGAACTCGGTGGCGGCATGGCGAGGATTTCGTATCCGCGATAGGTGCCGCGCACCGGCGCCCGCTCCGCCGGCCGGTAGCCGGCCAGATCCTGGCGCGTGACGAGGCCGCCGTGTTTCTCCATGTCCTCCGCGATCAGCGTCGCCGTGCGCCCGGTGTAGAACTCGCGCGGCCCCTCCTCCCGCAAGCGCGCGAGGGTGGCGGCCAGGTCCGGCTGCACGAAGGTCTCGCCGGCCTCGTAGAGCCGGCCGTCGCGCAGGAAAATCCGGCGGGCGGCGGCGTTGCGTTCCAGCAACTCGCGGGTCGCGCGCAGCTCCGCGGCAAACTCCGGCGTGACCGTGAAACCCTCGCTCGCCAGCCGCCAGGCCGGCGTCACGGCGTCGGCCCAGCTCACACTACCCGAGCCAAACCGTTCCAGGGCCCGCGCCAGGCCCGCCACCGTGCCCGGCACCGCCACCGCCCGGAAGCCGATCGTGGAGGCGTCCGGGATGACCTCGCCCGCGGCGTCGAGATAAAGCGTGCGCGTGGATGCGCCCGGCGCGGTCTCGCGGAAATCGAGCGCCACCGCCTCGCCGTCGGCCTGCCGGATCATCATGAAACCGCCGCCGCCGATATTGCCCGCGCACGGATAGGTGACGGCCAAGGCCAGCGCCGTGACCACGGCCGCATCCACCGCATTGCCGCCCCGCCGCAACACCGCCGCGCCCTCCTCCGCCGCGAGCCGCTCGGCCGCGACGACCAGCCCCCGCCGCGTCTCCGCCACCTGCGGACCGCCCGCACCGGGCGCGGCCGCGGAGAGCGAATGGCAGGACAGGACCAGAAGCAGCAGGATCGGGCGCAGGGACAGATGCATGGAGACAAAAGGAAAAGGGGACTTCTAAAAATTGAACAGAAGGCAACGAAGAGAACGGAGAACAACCAAGGCCGTTTACCATTCATTCCTGTTTAACTTTATTATAATTAATAACTTTTATTCAGAGTCTTCTTCGTTTTTACCTTCGTTACCTTTGTTTCCTTCTGTTCAAAAATGAATTTTTAGAAATTCCCAAAAGTAAAAATCCCCGGAGCAAGCTCCCGGGCATTGGAGTGGCGGCGAGGACGCCGCCGCCTCAGCCCAGCCCGTTGCGCAGGCACCAGCGCACCAGCGACGGCACATCGCGCAGCCCGAGTTTGGCGAGGATGCGCGAACGGTGTTTTTCCACCGTGCGCGTGCTCAGGCCGAGCTGGTCGGCGACCTCCTTCGACAAAAATCCGCGGGCCACCGCGCGCACCACCTCTTTTTCCCGCTCCGAAAGCACCTCGGGCCCCACCCGGGGCAAGTCCGGCGCGCTGTCGTGCGACGGCACCGGCGGCGGCACCGCGGCCGAAAAAAACATGCCGCCCTCGAGCACCCGCTGCACGGCGCGCTCGATCTGGTCGAGGGGCGAGTTTTTGTCCACAAACCCCGCCACCCCCAGCCCCACCAGTTCGGCCGGCAGCCCGGCGTCCGGATGCGCCGTGAGCACGATGACCTTGATGCGGATGGCCCGCTTGCGCAGTTCGCGCACGATGTCGCGGCCGTCCGTGTCGCGCAGGTAGAGATCCACAATGAGCAGATCGGGCGGATTCGCGATGCAGGCCGCGAGCCCGTCCTTGCCGTCCTCGAAATCCAGTACCGTCGATCCGGGGAACCGGCGCGCGAGTTCGTCCTTCAGCAATTCGCGCAAGGTCGCGGTATCGTCGATCAGCACAAAACGTCTGCCTGCGGTTGCGACGGGAGCAGTCATGATGCACAACGTGCTTCGTCGGGCCGGCCGCGCAAGTGCGTTCGATGGCGTAGGATCACGCCATGCCCGCCCCTTGCCTGGTCCGGGAGCCCCGTTCCGGCTCGCGCCCGGCATTATCCCCCTCGCAGGGGCTTGCCGGAGGCGGCCGAATGCCTCCTGCTGGCGGGTCCTGTCCATGTCCACTGTCCTTAAAGAAGCCCGCGCCACCCTCGCGCTGGCCGTTCCCATCATCGTCGGCCAGACGAGCCAGATGCTCATCAACGTCGCCGACAGCGTGATGATCGGCCGCGTCGGGACCACCGAACTGGCCGCCGCCGCGTTTGCCGGAAGCGTTTTCAACGTGATTTTCCTGGGCGGACTCGGGCTGCTCGTGCCCGTGTCCCTTTTCACGGCCCGGGCGCATGGCGCGCGCGACCCGGCCGGCATCGCCTCGTGGCTGAAGCACGGCGTGGCTCTCGCCGCCTTCACCTGCGTCCTCCAGCTCGCCCTCATGCTGCCGCTGACCGGGCAGCTCCACCACTTCGGCCAGCCGGCGGAAGTCATCGCCATCGTCGGCCCCTACTACGTGCTGATCGCCCTCTCCGTGGTGCCGGCGATGCTCTTCCAGGCATTCCGGCAATTTGCCGAGGCGCTCGGGCGTCCATGGATCCCGATGGTCATCATGCTCGGAGGCGTCGGTCTCAACGTAGTACTTAACTGGATACTCATCTACGGCGAGCTCGGCGCCCCCGCGCTCGGGCTCACCGGCGCGGGCCTGGCCACCTTGCTCGCCCGCCTCGGCACGCTGGTTGCGATCATCGCATGGGCGCGCCGCGCGCAACGCCTGCGTGACGCCTGGCCGCGTGCCCGCCCCGGCGATGCCGGCGGACTCTGGCAACGCTGGACCGCCCGCCTGCATGCCGCCGGCTTCCGCGAGATGCTGAAAATCGGCGCTCCGGCGGCGGCCATGCTGCTGTTCGAGGTCACGGCCTTCACCATGGCGGCGTTGATGATGGGCTGGATCAGCGCACCGGCGCTGGCGGCGCACCAGATCGCGCTCACCTGCGCCGGAGTGACGTTCATGGTGCCGCTCGGCCTTTCGATGGCAGTGGGCATCCGCATGAGCAGCCTCGTCGGCGAAGGACGCCTGGCGGCGCGCCGCCCGACGGCGTTCGGCTCCCTCGCGATGAGTTGCGTCTTCATGAGCGCCGCGGCGCTGTTTTTCTGGCTGGCGGGCGCCACGCTCGCGCGCGGCTTCGTGCCCGAGGACCCGGAAGTCGTGGCCCTGGCCGCCCGGTTGCTGATCGTGGCGGCGATTTTCCAGCTTTTCGACGGCGCACAGGTCGTGGCGGTCGGGGCGTTGCGCGGGCTCACGGATGTACGTGTGCCGACGGCGATCACCTTTGCCGCCTACTGGTTGCTGGCCATTCCGGCGGGCTACTTCATTGGCGTGCGCGGCCCGGCCGGTGCGCTCGGCATCTGGGGCGCACTCGCCAGCGGCCTCGCCATCGCCGCCGTGCTGCTCGTCTGGCGGCTGGCACGGCTGACGCGATGAAAGACCGGGAGGCGTCGAAACACGGCACACCCGCCGAACCTCTGCTTTGGCGGTGAAGGGATTCTTGAAAAAATTCGCCATTCAGCCCAAAAACGTCACCTTTTGATGCATGAAAATCAACCCGGCGAAACTCAGGGAAAAAGCCTTGCAGATGCGGCGGCGTACCTCCGCCGAAGCCTGGGCGGATCACAATCAGCCTTACTACATCAACGGAGTGCTCGTAGAGCCCGCGAAAGAGAGTCGCTTGGCGAATGGGCAAGGGCGCACGGTCTTTTCTTTTCGGAAAATCCGCTGATCCGGTTCGGATCGCCCAAACGGCATGGCGAACATGATGTCGTCTTCGATGAAAACACCGGCCGCTGGTGGAAGATGACCCACGGAGGTCGCAACGGCCTCATAGGCGAATTTGACTGGTCCGATACTCCGCCATTTGAGGTTCTTGGCGTTTCGGCAATAGAGGCAACTCCGCTGCAGTATCTGGAAAGAATGCTGCTTCATAACGAAGAACTGGGCGGAACCATCGAGCTGGAAGGGTTGTGGCGGGAAGGTGACGACTGGAGGATCGCGATTTCGCAGGCCGACATCCCGGGACGCCCGGCAACGCAGGAGGAGATGGTGGAGTGCATGGCTGGCCTGGACTACCGGCTGATTGCCGGTGTGCATATCGGACGCACAGGCACAATGAGCTTCCTCAACATCGACCGGGGCATCGCGCTCTTCGATGCCCATCCCGGCAATTTTCGAATGAGCGACGAAGCCGATGTCCATGTCATCGATGCGATCATCCAACGCATAACCGGCAGGGAAGCCGACTTTCTGCGAAGCGCTTCCCGCTAGCGGGCACGTGCCTGCCAGCCAATACGACGGATGGATGCGCGCCTCATTTGTCGAACGACTGCGCGCGTATGCGGCTGGCTCGATGACGTCTGGTCCCCCACGTGAACAGAATCCCGGCACCGGCCAGCAACGCACCCGCAGTCGCCGGCTCCGGGATGACGGCCAGCGTGCCCTGGATGCGGATGTCCGCCTGTCTGTCCGACAGGGACCACGCCCCCGTCCAGCCGTCCACACCGAATTCCTGCGCGTAACTCACCGTTTCGCTCCCGGAAACAGCACCGTAAGCCTGCAACACGCTCGAATAACCATACTCCAGCGGCACGATCGCAAAGATGTACTCGCCCGCCCCGAGCGTCGTCACCAGATCGATCTGCACCGGGGTCGGCGTATCCGAAAAAACGCCGGGAGAAAACAGCACCGCATCCCCCGGGTTCACAACATCGGGATGGCCCGGATTGATGGGACCGGAAGCCGGAAATCCGTCCTCGCCGGCCCGCATGAAAACCGCCACGACCGGATTGCCGTCCGACGACAAGAACGTCACCGTGATGCCCGTGACCGTCAGCTCACCGGCAATCGAAAAGCGGATGCCCTGACTGTTCTCCGCATCAATCGTCAAACCCTCGCCGGCGGCAATCTCTCCCACCGGATTGGCGATCACCGTCTGCGCCCGCGCCACGACGGCGCTGGCCAGGACCAGGGAAAAAAGCGCCAGCCGGCCGGCGCGCAGAAAAAAGGAAAGCGGATTCCCGGATGCGTGGTAGTTCATCAACCTCCTGCAACTGGTTTGCCCGCGCATCGTCGCAACCGGTTTTCGATCAACAGCGATTTTTCACCGACGAACGACTGGCGGGAAACGCCGCCCGTGTTACCGTGACCGGTGCCAAAAATCCCGTTCGATTCCCCGACCTTCTGGCGCCAGGTGACCTGCTGGTTCATCGAGCGCCCCGTCGATGAAGCGGTCAATCGCCTCCTCGGCGCGCTGGGCCGGGCTCACCGGGCGGACCGCGCGTGGGTCATCCGTTACAGCCCGAAACTCACGCACTTTTCCAACTCCCACGAATGGGTGCGCCCCGGCGTGCGACGCTTCGTCAAGGAATTGCAGGACATACCTGTCGCCATGCTCGGCCCGCTGCACCGCGAAATCCTTGCCGGGCGGGATGTGTTTTACGACACCCGCTCGATGCCTCCCGGCACCGCGGCCCTGCGCGCCGAACTGAAACGCCAGGGTTCGCGCACCGTCCTGTGCATCCCGCTGCGGAGCCGCCGGCAACTCGTCGGGTTCGCCGGCTACGACGGTGTGCGCTCGTTCGTCACCTGGACGCCGGAGGACGCCGCCGCGCTGCACGAGGCGGCGCGGATCATCTCCGCCGCCATCGAGCGCTCCCGCACCGGCCGCCCTTCCGACGCGGTCACCGGGCAGGATGCGGACGCGCCCCGGATCTTTGTCCGTCAGGGCGAGAGCTCTTTCGCCCTGCCGCCGGATCAACTCCTCTACATCGAATCTGCCGGCGATTACACCCGGCTCGTTCTCTCCGGCGGCCGTCCGCTCCTCCAGTTGAAGACATTGACGATGTGGGAAAACGTGCTGCCGCCGGGGCATTTCCTGCGCATCCACCGCCGCTATCTCGTCAACAGAACCGCTATCCGGCAACGTCTCCATCTCCCCTCCGGCGACTGGCAGATCGGCCTCGGTTCCGGCCATCCACCGCTTCCTGTCGGGCGCAGCTATCGCCACCTCATACGGCAACAGTTTCCGTCGTAAGGCTCGCTTTGCCACACGCATCACCGGCGTTTCCCGCCAAAGGCGATGTCGCGCACGCTCCGTTTCCCGGGCAAGAAAACGCCCGGCCCGACGACGCCGATGACAGGAAGGCAAGCGGGCTAACAGTTAAACCGGCTTCGTATTCATTTTAATGCTACATCCGGACTACTATGCTATTGCACTTCACCGCTGCCCGGTGTCTGCTGACCACTCTCCCGGGCGGCCTCCCTGCCGCGTCGGCCGCCAAGCCGGATATCTCCCTCCGGAGAACACGGGACGTGCGGCAATCATGCCGCTGTCATGCAAAAACCTTTTGTATCCATACAAAATGACAATGAAATCCTCCATCAAGGCCATTCTCCCGGCCGTCGCCCGTTTTGCGGCCTACATTGCCGGAATCCTGTGCATTTCGTACCTGATCTACCGGGATGCCCGGAGCGGCCTGAACCGGTTTGACGAGACTTCGTGGGTGGAGATGACGCAACTGGTACTGCTCCTCGCCTCGACGGTGATCTGCCTGCGGATCTGGCGCGGCAGGTCGGAAATCCGGCACGCGGCCCTGCTTCTTGCGACCTTTACGGGGGTTTCCTTCATCAGGGAATGCGACGCCTTTCTCGACGAATATGTCTTCGACGGTTGCTGGCAGGTGCTCGTGTTTTCCACCCTTGCCATCGTATTTTTCCACATCTGGAAAAACCGTTTGTCCTTTCTGGCCGGCATGAAACTTTACCTGCCCACCTCCGCCTGCGGCCTGTTCATGGGCGGTTTTCTGACCACCTATGTGTTCTCCCGTCTGTTCGGCACCCAATATCTCTGGCGGACAGCGCTGCAGGAGGGTTACATCAAGATTGCCAAGACGATGGCGGAAGAAAGCACCGAACTCCTCGGGTATGCGCTGCTGCTCTTTTCCGTCATCGAGATGAGCATCCTCGCCCGGCAGCTCTTGCCAACGTCCTCGCAGGCTAGTGACTCCCGCAATTCCCGATCCGTAGAACCCCTCCGGAAATCATGAGCGCAAAAGAACAGTTGCCGGAGCCGTTTTGAACTCTCTCCAATGACGTTTCATGGAAAGAGGCGGAGGGGAAGGTACGATTTTTTGCGGTGCTCGGTGAAGCGAAGGTCCGGATTGACAGAAACCTCATGCAGAAGCGAAGGTCGAGATGCGTTCGTGGTTTCGAAAATAACCCGGGCGTCGCGAGGAATTGGAGATGCCGGGACGGATTGCCACCTGCATTGGCAAATCCGGTCCCATGCGAGCGGAGCGTTTCCATTTCCCCCGATCGCTCATGCCAAAACCCTGGATGCGTTCCCGTAAAAGGGATCTGTCATTCCGGAATACGGTTGGAGTTGGCACCGATATGTGGCGAAAGGCGGCCGCATGATGAATCAATCGGCGAGAAGCCGGAGAGTGCCCAGGGTCCGGGGATCATTCCAGTAGTTGAAATCCTTGAGATACGTCATGTGGGCATTCTTACGGAATGCCGTAATCGGAATCGTTGCTGAGCAGGTTGTAGCCAGGTACCCTCAAAACTGCAACAGGCGGACCTGCTGAACTCCCAGGGTGATCCGATCCAGATTAACAATCTCGCCCGTAATCAGGTCCGTAGCCTGCGTCGATGATCGCGGTATTCCTGATGTGCGGATGCTGGCGGTCACTTCGTGGCGGGCATAGTTGCAGAGATTTGTAAGATGTCGTCCTCCGGGAGCGGTGGCCGAGCGGTAGTGAACAAGCGGTGTGGGAGTCCCATTGATCAGAACTTGAACCGAGGGAAGGAGGTTGGCAGCGGTCAAGGCAGTGCGTATCTCGGCGAAGGAGTTTTGCTCGTAGGCTGCGATATCAATCACGCGATTTGGATGAAATTGGAGAGCCGGGCCGGTGTGGGGATGATTGTAGGGATCGTGGGTGAGATTCTGGCGGTCTTTGCGGTCATCAATCGTCCATATCTGAATACCGGATTTCTGGGCGGCGATGAGGCCGCGCAGGGCGTCAGCGGAAATGTTTCTGAAGGAGCCCGCGAGGATGACCTTTGTGCGGGCCGGGTCGGGGAGTTTGCCGTCGGCCAGATCGCGTTCCAAAACGTAGTCGGGCCGATGGCCGTTCAGGGTCACGCTTTCCCATAGCTGCCTCCAGGGTTTGTCTATGGAGGGGGTCCATTGACCCGAGGTATCACACAGCACGGGTGTCAAACCCCAGAGGATGGCGACGGGGCGGGCAGCCGTGTGGAGGGCATGGACTTCGGGTGCGAGGCGATTGAGGTCCATGGCGGCACGGCTGGCTGCGTCGAGAGCTTCGGCGCGTTCCGTGATGTTGTTGCGAGGCCAGTGTGTCCAGAGGTTGGACATGGCCTGGCCGTGAATGGCCTGCTGCCAGATGCCGGCATAAAAATGGTTCCACGGTATGTGCCGATCCCAGTGTCCGGGCGGAGGCGACGGGTAATCCTTGGACATGGGTTTGTAGGTGTCGCTGAACAGGTGAAACTCTGCATTGGCAGCGGGGGCTTCGGGGCGGGCTCCGGTCAGCAAATCGTAGAGCATGAGGCTGTGCTGCCAGCCAACAGAGTAATCGCTGCGACCGGTAGTGGCTTGAGTGCCAGACATGCGGTCGGCGCTGCTCACCTGGTTTTGGTCGAATCCATTAAAAACCCACCATGAATCGGAACCGTTGAGATCGGTGGTGCGGATGTTGGCGATCACGTCGATGCCCATGCGGGCGTTACCCGTGGTGGACTGGATCATCTTGGTGTAGGTAAAGGTGTGAGGCAGGGCGGTCTTGGCGATGCGGTTGACGTCGGCAAACCAGTTGTTGACGCGTTCCAGATTGAAGCGGCTCCAGTCAACGTAACGGGCAAGCTGGGGACCCGGGGTGGTAATGAATTTCTGTCCCCAAGGCTGGACGTGCGTGGTGTTGACGAAATCGGGAACGGGAATGTCGGCCCAATCGGCATAGCTGGCGCCCCAGCGCTGGTTGAGAGTCTTGATTGTGCCGTGGTGCCGCTGGAGCCAAGCGCGCCAGTTGGGCAGGCTTTCGGCCGAATAGCCGTTAAAGGCGGGTTCATTGGCGAGGTCGAACCCCAGGATGTTTTTGGCGGCGGTAAGATCGGCGAGGATGCTTTCGAGCGCCGTCTTGTGAATTTCCCAGGCAGCGGGGGCGAGCATGTCGTGGCTCATAAAACCTGTCCCTACGCGAAGAGCAGGCTGCTCTTTTCGTATCCAAGCCGGGAATATATGTCCGGAATAAAGGATGTCCCAGAACTGACCGTTGGCTTCCGCCTGTTCGGCGCGTTTCTGCTGATCGCGACCGGTGCGGGCGAGTTGACCGCGCGAGGGGACTTCCCAGTGGGGCCCTACGGTATGTCCGGTGAACGTGAACCCGAGCCCTTGCGTCAGATCATAGCGGGGGTCCTGCATGCCGACGAAATAGACGGGGCGATCATTCTGCCAAAATGCTCCGTTGCGAACCGTGAGGGTCGAGGTGTCCGGGACGATCCGAGGGGTTGCGAGGGGAGCTGTTTCTCCGCTTGCAAGCGAGACAAGGTGCGCATCCCAAAGTCGGGCCGTATCGAGAATCCAGCGCGCCTCGCTGTGGGCGAGTGCATGCAGGTCAACACCGACGGGCGCGGGTGAGGTCGATTCGAGAAGCAGGCGATGAAGCGCCAGCGGAGCAAGCCGGCGAAGGATATTGAGGCGGGCTTGTTCGTAAGGAAGACTGTCGGGAGACAGGTTTTGTCTGGAACGGAGGATGGACAGCCGGTTTGCGCGATTGTTGTTCTCCGTGATGAGCGTCAGAAGCTCGGCGGCCATGGCATCAACAGGAGCCGCGTCGCCATTGTCTGAGGCGGCGGGCTGGGGATCGACTTCAGGAGGTGTCCGGGCTCCGGCCAACGCGGCGGATTCGTCCCGCGTGAGGCGAAAATCCGCCAGGAACGACGCGGTGCGATTGATTCGAAGTTGAAATGGCCAGCTGACCGATTGTGTGCCGGCGGAGTTCTGCGCCACGAGGGCACCGTTGATCCAGAGCCGCTGACCGGATTTTCCAATACCGTAGGCGACATGGGTCCACTGGCCGGGGGAGAGGGCCGGCTCCGGGGTGGACACGCCGGCGAGCCATTTTTGATCGTTGTGCCAGCTGAGATGATCGGCCGTCACATGCCCTTCCGCATCGACTTCGATCCGGAGGGTGGAAAATGGCTTTTTGAGGTCTCCCGCTTCCACGAGCGCGTGTTTGTCGGGGAAGCCAATACTGATACCCGGGACCTTATCCTTGTTGGTGTGTCGTGGAATGGCGGTGACCGGGGCACCGAGAGGATGTATCCAGAAAGATATGATGCCGTCACTGATGTCAGTGAGTTCCAGATCAACGGTGACCACTCCGGAACCAAACCATTGGCCTGGGGCCTGAAGGGAAATCACCTGGGGAGATGCCTTGATGGCGGAGGAATCCGGGCGAGCGATGTCAGGATCGATGGATATCCCCTGGATGCCACCGGCGAAAGAAGCGCACGGGGAAACACCAAGGATAGTAAGGAAAATCAGTAAACGGGAATTCATTTGTAAGTAAGATCGGAGAAGCTGAATAAAAGATTACAGAGGCTTGGCCGGCGTTTGTTTATGGTTCATAGCCATGACCGGTGATGAGTTGGAGGAGTCCGGTCTGACCGGAGAGCGCTTGTGCACGCAGGCCAAAAAAGAAGGGGACGCCCCGCGGTTCTCCCGGATCGCTGGCCACGGGAAGCCCGTCGACAAAGAGTCGCCGGCCGGCTTTCCCCCATTGATAGGTGATGCGGGTCCATTGGCCGGCTTGCACGGGTTGATTGGTCTTTAGTGCAGTGCGCCAGTCTTTGCCCTCCCACGTGTAATGGGACGCGCTGACATTGCCGTTTTTATCAAGATCGATGCGCAGGGTTATGTAGGGTTTTTTCAAGTCTCCCGCGACAACGATGCTTTTGCCGAAGTCGGCTTTGTCGGGCCGCACCCAGACATCGATGGCACCGTCATTGATATCGCGTTTGCCGGTTTGGTAATCACGTGAGTCGAGAGGGGCGGGGGCTGCTTCTTGAGCGGGGCCACGCAGCACGAGGTCAGCCGACCAGGGCACGTTGGTATCGATGGACGCTTTGGAAGCGGGCAGGAGCTTGGCATCGACTTGCCACGCAGACTTGGAAGTCGCTGGAATGTCGGTATTAGCAAGGAGGTATTCGACTTCAAACGTGGATCGCAGCTTGTCGCCATTGCGGAAGACTCCCGGCAACTCCTGACCGGCCTGCGTCACGCGGGTGATGCGACCCAATTCTTTGGGCACGGACCATTCGATGGCCGTTTTGTCATCGGGTGTGCCCGCCCAGTGGACGTAACGTTTCGTATCGCCCTTGTGGAATTCGAGAAGAAACACATCCGGCTGACCGTCGAGGTGAATGCGCCGGGTGAAAATGTGACCGTCCATGACGCGGGAGGCGGTCATGAAGGCCAGCGCGGAGGGCTGGGGAACGAGCCAAGGCGGGCTGGTGAAAAGACCATAGCGGTGCTCGCTGTTGGCAGGATTGGAGCCATCGTTCCACAGATCGTAGTAGATATGGATGGGCATCTTCTCCATAGTCCCAAGGAAGAGTGACCGGGCGACCCGGGCAGCCATTCCTTCAACGCCGTGATGCGTGGCGCTGAACCCCCACTCGCTGCATACAATGGGAGGAAGGGTCGAGGTGTATTTGGCAAGGAGCTCACGTAGCTTGGCCATCTCTCCGACAAGCTCTTCGGGGTGATTACGCAGATAAGGATGAATGCTTACCGAATCTACGTAATCAAGAAGCCCTTCTTTCAGGCAGGCTTCGATATAGGGGAGGTCGAATCTGTAGGTGGATGGCCCCAGGATGACCACATTGGGGTCTGCTTTACGAAGGGCCGGGCTGACGGCTTTGACGAGTTGCATATACTCCTTCGGATCATTGCCAGGCCAGAACCCCCCGTTGTTGGGTTCGTTCCAGATTTCCCACACGATAGGCTTGCCCGCATAGCGAGTGACGAGAGCTTCGGCGTAACGCACAAACGCCTGCCTCCCTGCCTCGGTGGCAATGCGACGTTGTTTTTCATAGTGGTTGCTCTGATAGCAAAGGATGGCGAAGATCTTCAACCCGCGCTTGGTCGCGCCATTTACGAGAGCATCAGTTTCGGAAAAATCATATCGGCCTTTCTCTTTTTCCACGCTGTTCCAGAAGAAATCCTGGCGCACCCATTTCGCTCCGGTGCTCGCAAAGGCATCCAGTCCGGCATCATGATCAAAGAAATGGATATTAATGCCGAATGATTCGGGAACAGGAGTTTGCGCAGTGATTGTATTCCCGGCAATCGCCGGTGCAGATGGAGAAGTCTCGCGAGTGGGAATAGCAGACAGAGAGGTGGCAATGAGAGCCAGACAGGTTGCGAAAAGGAATCGCTTGATGGGCTTGCTTACAGTCATGATATAAAAACATACTCGGGCAACGATCACGAGTGGATGGCTTGCCCTTTATATTTATCGATTGGCGCATTGTGCGCCAGATGGTGAGGCAGGTGGAAGGGATGGGGAATTATTTCCTTACCCATACCTGATTCGTATTTCGCTCCAGATCATTATAGGAATGGTTTCCCACATGATTATCCATGAATAGAATATTGATTCTTGAACCATGCCGTTCGGTTCTGAAATATATGCTATTCATTCTCTCGGGTGCTCTGAAGAAATGGTTATTTTCTGCATCCATAACCAAAATAACACGAGAGGGTGGCTCAGATATGCTGGCGCGTTCCACTGCGGCCGTTTCATCGCCCGAGAATTGCTGCATTGCATAAGAAGCTCGGTAATAATCATTCCCTTGGCTTCCTGTTCCATTTTCATGGGGTTTGAATTCGAGTTTACCTGGACACTTGAAGACACCATCATAACAAATAAGGCGTTGCTGATCTGTACCCATTGTGCCGTAGGAATCCATCACCCGCCCGGTATAGGACGCTACAAGGGCCATCCAATAATCCGGCCATGCCTTTTTGGGCGGAGGGTAAAAGTCCTTGTGCTCATCCGCGTAAAGAGAAAGGGCGAGGCCAATCTGGCGTAGATTGCTTGCACAGGCTGCGGTTCTTGCCGTCTTTCGGACTACCCCGACCGTGGGGATCAAGATTGCAGCAAGAATACCGATAATCGCAATGACCGTCAGCAATTCGATCAGAGTGAACGCGTGGCCACGATGTGAGCGCCCAAAATGATTCCGGGGCGCTGGAATGGGAGCGTATAGGGTATGATCCATAGTTTGGGGATTTATAAGCTATATCCAGTCCAAAAGATTATTGGAGACGTTTGAGGAAGCGGAATTACTCGTGTTTTGTTCTGCCTCCAAAAGAAAATGTGCGGCAGGATACAATAGCGAGAAGCAGCACGCCTCCCAAAAGAAACGCCGTGGTCTTGGGTTCGGGGATAACACTGGTTGTTCCCTCAATCTTGAGATCCGAAAATCTGGCTGCCTCGGCACCCGCCTGCTTGGCCCCAACAACAAGCGTATCCAATCCGGTATAGACAATGCCGGTTTCCCCAAAGGAATAAGTGAGCACAGGGCTATAGTCCGGATGGGTATTACTTACGGAAACCGACAGACTCGAATCAGTAAGGCTGAATGTAATTGTACGGGGGGATGTATTTCTTCCAATTTTGACAGATCCTGCCAGCACCGTCCACGTGGAGCTGTCTGTTGCTGTTGCAGGGTTGTCGATAGAATAAAGAGTGGCGACTCCGGTCCGATCTACGTAAGCTGCATAACCTTTCCCCGTGTCGTTCAGGAGTCCGAGATATACTCCCATCGAAGCAACTCCATCCCCAAACACCCACGTTGAGTCAATCGAAATGGTTGCTGTCGCCAATACGGTGTTTGATGCCAGTAGGTTACCATCGTGAAGATCCTTCAGTATAAACGCACTGTTATCCGGAAGCCCGAGTGCCGAATCCCATCTGGCTGTGAGTTGTCGGACGTCACCAGTAGGGTTTGCATACCAGCCTGGATATGACCCCCAACCGCTGCGCGTGGTTTTAAAGTAATCCGAGGCTGCCGAGGGTGTGGTAGTTAGAGTGATGCCATTTTCGTATCTCAGGCTATTTTCATACAAGAATGAATCAGCATACGTGGCTGCCGAGGTGGCGAAAGCTAGCAAGCCTGCGGTTAGCAGCATAGTAGAGGGAGTTTTCATGATGGAGGTGAGTTTATGATACATTATCAGGTGGGATCGATGAGGGAGATGCGATGCTGTCGCCCTCCCGAAATTCAGGGTGAATGAGGATTTTTTTATTACGGGCGCGTTTGTCGGAGAGGAGGGCGATGACGTTGGCAGCGTATTTGTCGAGCGGGGTGGCGAGAGACGTGAGTTTCGGATACACCATGCGTGTCAGTTCGGTGCCATCCCAGCTCAGGACGGAAACGTCGTCGGGCACGCGAATGCTCTGACGGGCAAGGCCGAAAAGCGCGCCCATCGCAGTTGAATCGGAAATGGCAAACAGGGCGGTCGGCCGTTTGTCCGCCGAACGATTCCATATCGACTCGATGGCCCCGGTCGCTGCTTCGGACGCATTTTCCCAAAGATGTATCCCGCAATGGACGACATCGCTTCCGGCCAGGCCCAGCTCCCGGGAGATTTCCTTGAAGCAGCGGACGCGTTCCTGGACGTCTAGATTCTCTTCAGGTTCACCGACGAGGAAGGTGATGCGGCGGTGGCCGGCGGCGGCGAGGCGTTCGAGCCCCATTCGCACGAAAGCCTCGGCGGAGCCGGAAACGCTGTTGCATTGGCAGCCCTCCGGCGGACGGCCGAGGTGGACGCTGCGATAGCCTTGCTGCTGGAGCGAGGCGTGCAGATCGGTGGTCGTGGACGCGGAGAAGTTGTTGAAGAACACCACACCACCCTCGGACGGAGCAAAGTCGAGACGGTCCTGACAGGACTTCCAGTCGTCACCGCGACCAAGCGGGATGATGCTCATCTTGCCTCCGAGGATGCCCATCTGGCGATTGAGGGCGGCAAGGTGGGCGCTGTTGGAATGGCTGGGGAAATTGGGCAAAATGACCGCGAGTGTTTTGAGCCAGGACGCGCCGGTGTGGCGCTTGATGACCGTGCCAAGGGCGCGGCGGCGTTCGATGAGACCTTCAGCCACAAGTCCATCGAGTGCCTTGCGCACAGTGCCGGGGGCGATGCCGAGGAGTTCCACCATCTCGTTTTCCGGCGTCAGTTTATCGGCTTCGTCCGGTGCGAGCTCGATGAGCCGGCGCAACGAGTTGCGAAGTTGCACGTGGAGGGGGACGCCGTTGGAGCGGTCCAGGACAACGTCGCGGAGCTGCGTGGTCCAGTCGAAGGAGGAAGCGGCTGGAGCAGCGTCGGTAGCGGCGGATGTTGTGAGCGTGGATTCCATTACCGGAGAATCAGGGAAAAGTAGCGACAAAGGGAAGATCTTCGGGGAAGCGAGGCGGATGGCTGACGGAGGAAAACAGGTGAGTATTTCTATATAGAAATATTGTAATAGAGTTTTGCGAGGAAATTTTTATTCCTGATTTTCAAGATATTGATTCTCTTTGAGATAGGCCTATTTTTCAGAAATCGGGCAACCTGGATACTTGCTGTTGGAGATTGCTTTATTGCGTCGGCGCTCCCTCGCCTGAAAATGTTTTGTCCTGTTTTGCGCCATGCGCATCCTCATCGCTCCCGACAAGTTCAAGCACTCTCTCACCGCTCCCCGGGCGTGCGAAGTCATCGCGGAGGCCCTGCGCGGCAGGCATCCGGAGTGGTCCCTGGATTCCTGCCCGCTCACGGATGGCGGAGACGGTTTTTGCGACATCCTCACCCAGGCCGTCGGCGGGCGGCGGGTCGCAGTGCGCGTCGAGGGACCGCGCGGCAAAGGCACCGACGCCGGTTTCGGGATCGTATCGGTTTCCTCGCTACGACCGGAAATCCGCCGGCGACTCGGGCTGGCCGGCGATGCCGGCAACGACGCCACCGTCGCGCTCGTCGATCTCGCCAGCGCCAGCGGGATCGTGCTGCTGCCGCCGGAACAGCGCGACCCGTGGCGCGCCTCGACCTTCGGCACCGGACAGCTCCTGCAGGAAGCCATGCGCGCGAAACCCGCCGTCATCGTGCTCGGCATTGGCGGCAGTGCGACCGGCGACCTCGGCATCGGGGCGCTCGCCGCGCTCGGTCTCGAATTTACCGATACCGACGGCCGGCCGCTGTCGCCATCCTCGTGCGGGCTTGCTCCGGCACACTGGGAAAAAATCCGCAGCGTCCGCGCTCCGGCCGGTTTCCGGCCCGCCGGCTGGCCGCCCGTGTTCATCGCCTGCGATGTCACCAATCCACTCCTCGGCCCCGACGGCGCGGCCGCCGTTTACGGTCCGCAAAAAGGCCTCGCACCCGCCGACATCCCGGCGATGGACGCCGCCGCCGCCCGCATGGCGCGGCTGCTCTGCGCATTTGCCGGGCGGCCGCTCGCGCTCGCCGACACGCCCGGCACCGGTGCGGCCGGCGGCACGGCGTTCGGGCTGCTCTGCGTCGCGGGGCCGGAGCGGGTGCGCATCGTGCCGGGCAACGAATTCGTTTCCGCCTGGCTCGATCTCGACGCCCGGATCGCCGCAGCCGATCTCGTCATCACCGGCGAAGGCAGTTACGACGCCAGTTCGCTTTCCGGCAAGGGCCCCGGCGCGCTCGTCGCCCGCGCCCGCGAACTCGGGAAGCCGGTGCATGTTTTCTGCGGCCGGGCCGACACCGTCACCGGCGCCGATGCCGGCGTGCATGCCATCACGCCGCCCGGCATGCCGCTGGAGCAGGCGCTGCGCGAGAGCGCCGCAAATCTGGCGCAGGCCATACGCGAAGTGTTCTGAAGTGGCACGGGCATCCTGCCCGTGGACGGCGCGACGCGCCGCCCCCCCCCCCGATCATGGGCAAGGATGCCCATGCCACGCATCCGGAATCACGGGCAAGATGCCCGTGCCACACCCGCCGCCCCTACGGCTTCAGCACGTACAGCGACACGCGGCGGTCGCTCTGCGCCTCGATCAGCGTGGCGGCGGGGTTTTCCACGTAGGCGTCGTAAACCTTCTTGCCGGCTTCGAGGGTGGTGACGGATTGCCGGTTGATCTTCGTGATGATGTCGCCGCGCGAGAGCCCGGCCACCTCCGCCGGATAACCGCGCTGCACGCCGAGCACGAGCAGGCCGGTATCGTCCTCGAGCTGGTTTTCGCGGGCAAAGGCGCGCGACACTTTCCGCACGGTCAGCCCCCACTTCTCAAAAGCCCATTCCTCGCCCTGGCGGCTTTCGAGTTTTTCGGTGACGATCGCGTAATCCGTCGTCTGCTCGCCGCGTTTCACGACGAGCTTCACCGTGGAGCCGACGGGCAGGCTGGCGATGCGGTTGAGAATCGGCGGCAATTGTTCCGGGAAACGGCCGTCCACCGCCGCGCCGTCGAGCGACAGCACGATGTCGCTGCCGCGCAACCCGGCCTTCGCCGCCGGCGAACCGGGGTCGACGCTGTTGATCAGCAGGCCGGTGTTCTGTTTCAGCGCATAAAAACTCTCCAGGTCCTGCAACGCGCCCGGCACGATGCCGATGTAGCTGCGCGTGATCGCGCCGTCGCGGGCCAGCCCCTGCAGGACGCGGTGCGCCGTCGAGGCGGGGATGGCAAAGGCGAGATTGTCGGCGCCGAGATAACCGCGCGAATTGATGCCGACCACACGGCCGTCGTCGTCCACCAGCGGCCCGCCGGAGTTGCCGGGATTGATCGCCGCATCGGTCTGCAACCAGGTGTTGAAGAGACCGGTCTCGTAACCCTTGACCCCGCGGCTGTCGGAAAAATAGCGGCGATTGTTGGAGATGATGCCGCGCGTCACCGTGCGCGTGAGGCCGTGCGGCGTGCCGACGGCATAGACCGTCTGGCCCGGGTACAGTTGTTCCGAATCGCCAAATTCCGCCCAGGTAAACGTCAGTCCGCGGCGCTTCATCTCGTCGAGATCGAGCCGCAGCAGCGCGAGGTCCGTCCAGTGGTCCCAGCCGACGAGCTTCGCGTTGACGCGCTCCAGATTGGCCAGCGTCACGGAAAGCTCGACCGCGCGCGGACTGGCCACGTGGGCGTTGGTCAGGATCAGGCCGTCTTCGGACAAAATCACCCCCGAACCCACGCCGGCAATGAACCGCCGGGTCCCCGCCTCGAACGATTCCTCGCGCACATCGATGCGCACCACGGCCTCGAGCAGGCGGTTGAAACCCTTCGACATGCCGGCCGAGTTGACCGAGGCGGGCGCCTCCTCCGTCGCCGGAGCGGACACGGCCGCCCCGCCGGACAACGCCGCCGCTCCCCGGCCCCCGCTGCCGGCCGGCTTGCCTGTGCCGGCGCCGGCGCAGCCCCCGAAAAACAGCGCTCCGGCGACGGCGGCGGCCGCGCCAACCGCGCCGGTGCGCGTGATTGACCAGGCAGGGGATTCCTTCAACGTGGCGGGTTTCATCCGATGGCTACGCATTGCAAAGACTACGACTTCCTCACGATTGAGCCTCACTGGCAAACCTTCTGGGAAGAAAACCGCTCCTTTCGCGCCGGAAACGACACGTCGAAACCCAAATACTACGTGCTCGACATGTTCCCCTACCCTTCCGGCGCGGGCCTGCACATCGGCCATCCCGAAGGTTATACCGCCACCGACATCATCGCCCGCTACAAGCGCGCCCGCGGCTTCAACGTCCTGCACCCCATCGGCTGGGACGCCTTCGGCCTGCCCGCCGAGCAGCACGCCGTGAAAACCGGCACCCACCCCGCCAGCAACACACAGAACAACATCGTCAACTTCCGCCGCCAGATCAAGGCCCTCGGTTTTTCCTACGACTGGGAGCGCGAGATCGACACCACCGACCCCCGCTACTTCCGCTGGACGCAGTGGATTTTCCTGCAGCTCTTCAAACGCGGCCTCGCCTACGTGGACGAGCGTCCCGTGTGGTGGTGCCCCGAACTGCGCACCGTGCTCGCCAACGAGGAGATCGTGGACGGCAAATCCGAAGTCGGCGGCTTCCCGGTCGAACGCCGCAACCTCCGCCAGTGGGTCCTGCGCATCACCGCCTACGCCGAACGCCTGCTCGCCGACCTGAAGGACGTCGACTGGCCCGACTCCACCAAGCGCATGCAGGAAGCCTGGATCGGCCGCAGCGAAGGCGCGGAAATCCTCTTCCGCCTCGAGGACGAAACGCTCGGCGATCTCAAGGTCTTCACCACGCGCCCCGACACGCTTTTCGGCGCCACTTACATGGTCATCGCGCCCGAGCATCCGCTCGCGGACGCGCTCACCACGCCCGGCCAGCGCGAGGCCGTCGCCGCCTACCGCAAACGCGCCGCGGCCAAGAGCGATCTCGAACGCACCGACCTGGCCAAGGACAAGAGCGGCGTGCCCACCGGCTCGTTCGCGATCAACCCGGTCAACGGCGCGCGCATCCCGGTCTGGATCGCCGACTACGTGCTCATGGGCTACGGCACCGGCGCGATCATGGCCGTGCCCGCGCACGACCAGCGCGACTGGGAGTTCGCCAAAAAATTCGACCTGCCAATCATCCCTGTCGTCAACCCGCCCGCCGGCACCGAAACCGATCTCGACAAGGCCGCGTTCGAGGCCGACGGCGTCATGATCAACTCCGGCCCGTACGACGGGTTGCCCGTGGCCGAAGTCAAGAAACGCATCATCGCCGACCTCGCCGTCCGCCACCGCGGCGCGCCCACCGTCAACTACAAGCTCCGCGACTGGCTCTTCTCGCGCCAGCGCTACTGGGGCGAACCCTTCCCCATCGTGTGGGTCAGCGAAGCCGACTACCAGACCGCCCTCGCCGCCGCCACGCCCGAGCGTCGCGCCGATTTCCCGCAAACGCCCGTCACCTACACGGACCGCGCCGCGCCCGGTTCCGGGCCTGGTTCCGGCAACAAAACCTGGTACGCGCTCCCGCTCCCGGCCGCCGCGCTCCCGCTCACGCTGCCCGAAGTCGAGAGCTACCTGCCCAGCGGCACCGGAGAGAGCCCGCTGGCCAACGTCACCGGCTGGCTCGAAATCTGGCTCAACGCCGCCACCGGCGAAGCCGTCCCGGCCACCGCCCCGCGCCCCGAAGGCGCGGTCTGGATTCGCGCCCGCCGCGAGACCAACACCATGCCACAGTGGGCCGGCTCCTGCTGGTATTACCTGCGCTTCGTCGATCCGGAAAACGACGACGCCTTCGCCTCGCCCGAGTTGCTGAAATACTGGGGCGTGCCCGATCTCTACGTCGGCGGCGCCGAGCACGCCGTCCTTCACCTCCTCTACGCGCGCTTCTGGCACAAGGTCCTCTTCGACATCGGCGCCGTGCCGCAGGCGGAGCCGTTCACCAAGCTCTTCCACCAGGGCATCATCCTCGGCGAAGACGGCGAAAAGATGTCCAAGAGCCGCGGCAACACCGTCAACCCGGACGACATCATCCGTAGTCACGGCACGGATACACTGCGCCTCTACCTCATGTTCCTCGGCCCGCTCGAGGCGATGAAGCCGTGGAACCCCAACGGGATCGAAGGCGTGCACCGTTTCCTGCAAAAAGTCTGGCGTCAGGTCATCGACAAGGACGGCAACGTCAGCGCCGGGCTCACTGTCGACATCGACGCCATCGAGTCGCCCGAACTCGAGAAACTCCTGCACGAGACGATCAAAAAGGTCGGCGAGGACATCGAGAACCTGCGTTTCAACACGGCGATCTCGCAGATGATGATTTTCGCCAACGCGCTCCAGAAAGCGCCGACCGCGCGCCGCCGCACCGTGCTGGCGTTCCTGCAACTGCTCGCGCCCTTCGCGCCGCACCTGTGCGAGGAACTCTGGTCGCGCCTCGGCCAGCAGGGTTCGATCCTCGCCGCGCCCTGGCCGGTGTATGATCCGGCCAAGCTCGTGGCCACCGAACAAAAAGTCGTGCTCCAGGTGAACGGCAAAAAGCGCGCCGAGCTCCTGCTCCCCGCCGGAGCCACGCAGGAGGCCGCTCTCGCCGCCGCGCAAGCCGCGCCCGAGGCCGCGCCGCACCTCGCCGGCAAGGAGATCCGCAAGGTGATCTACGTCCCCGGCCGCATCCTCAACCTCGTGGTCGGGTAACATGACGGAGCGGCGGCATTCCTGCCGCTGCGACGAGGCGCGACAGCGCCTCGCCCCTTTGCATGGCGGAAAAACGGCACGAAATCGTGGTCTTTCCATGCCGCGGGGGGCGTTTCCGATATCCGCTTGCTCCGTCCGGCAAAAGCAGCGGCAGGTACCGAGGCCGAAGGCCGACAGCTTGCCATGCCGCCGCTCCGCAAAAACAAAAACGTCCGCAACCTCGCGGTTGCGGACGTCGTTTCGAAAACAGAAGCGGCGCCGGAAGGTGTTCCGGCATGCCGCGGTCCCTGCGCGGCAATTTCTCAGGCGCGGCCCATGTACGAACCGTCGGCCGTGCTGATCTTGAGAAGCTCGCCTTCCTTGATGAAGAGCGGCACCTGCACGACCAGACCGGTTTCCATCGTCGCCGGTTTTTGCACGTTGGAAGCGGTATCTCCCTTGATGCCATCGGCGCTCTCGGCGACCTTGAGCACCACCGACGACGGCAGGTCGATCGTGATCGGCTGCTCGTCCACGTAGAGCACGTCCACCTTGCCGTTGGCGGTCAGGTAGTTTTTGGCATCACCCACCTTGTCCTCGGAAAACTCGATCGTCTCGTAGGTTTCCGGGTCCATGAACGCGTAGGTGCCGCGGTCGGCGTAGCTGAATTCGAGCGTCTTCTTTTCGGTCGGCAGCACCTCGATGGTGTCGGTCGAGTTGAAACGCTGGTCGAGCGATTTGCCGTACCGGAGATTGCGCATCTTCACCTGCACGAAGGCGCGCAGATTGCCCGGCGTGCGGTGCTGGGTTTCCATGACGAGGTGGGGCTCGCCATTGTATTTGATAACCTGGCCTTTGCGGATGTCGTTGGCTGCGGGCATGTGTGTGTCGGTTGAATCTGAGGGTTGGTGTGACGGATTGGCCGTAAAAGGCTGACCGGTTAACCCGCCGCCCCCTCCGATGTCAACGGCCCATTGACCCGAAATCTGCCAGTGACCCGAAAACTTGAAATCATGCCGGAATTGACCGCTTGACATCCGGGCGGACGGACGGTGTTGTCGGCCCTTTTCAGAAATTCACAGCGTCTCTTTCCGTATCATCCATGGCTCTCAAAATCCGTCTTTCCCGCATTGGCGCCACTCATAACCCGGTTTACCACGTCGTGGTGGCCGAGGCCCGTTCCCGTCGTGATGGCGCCGCCGTCGAGCTTCTCGGCACCTACAATCCCCGCGCCGCCAAGGATGCCCTCACGCTCAACGTCGAACGCGCCGATCACTGGATCAGCAAGGGCGCCAAGCCCACCGACACCGCGCTTTCCCTCATCAAGAAAGCCCGCAAGGCCGCCGCTCCCGTCGCCGCCTGAGCCCCGGCCCGGCGTTTTTCGCCCGGCTCCCGTTCACGGCAACCTCCCTTTCAGGCTCGCCCGGCCGCATTTGTGCGCCCGGGCGATTTTTTTCACCGAACACCTGACACCCGCCTTGCGGGCCACCCGGCCCGGTCAGCCTTTTCCGTCCCATGCCGCTCCACATCGATGTCCTCACGCTCTTCCCGCGGATGCTCGACGGTTTTCTGGCGGAAAGCATTCTGGGCAAGGCCCTGCAAAACGGGCTCCTCTCCGTCACCACCCGCGATCTCCGCGACTGGACGACCGACAGGCACAAGACCGCCGACGACCGCCCCTTTGGCGGCGGCGCCGGCATGGTCATGAAGCCCGAACCCGTCTTCGCCGCCATCGAACAGCTCCAGACGCCCGGCTGCCGACGCATCTACCTCACGCCCGACGGCGTGCCTTTTTCCGAAAAAATCGCCCGCGAACTCTCCACGCAGACCCACCTCGTCCTGCTCAGCGGCCACTACGAAGGCATCGACCAGCGCATCCGCGACCACCTCATCGACCAGGAGATCAGCATCGGGGATTACGTGTTGACCAACGGCACCTTGCCGGCGGCCGTCCTCATCGACGCCCTGGCCCGCTTTATCCCCGGTGTACTGGGAGAGGAAAATTCGTTGACACACGAATCCTTCACCGGGAGATTGCTCGACTTTCCTCAATACACGCGTCCCGCCGAATTTCGGGGTATGTCCGTGCCGGAAGTGCTCCTTTCGGGTGACCACGGCAAAATCGAAAAATGGCGGCACGCGAGGCAGATTGAGAAAACGCAAAAAGTCCGGCCCGATTTACTCGATAACACAACATCATGAATCCGATCATCAAAGAGATCACCAGCGCCCAGGTGAAAACCGACATTCCGCCCTTCAAGGTCGGCGATGGCGTGCGTGTCGCCACCAAAGTCCGCGAGGGTGACAAGGAACGTATCCAGAATTTCTCCGGCGTCGTCATCGCCCGCAAGGGTCATGGCATCCACGAGACGTTCACCGTCCGCCGCATCAGCTACGGCGAAGGCGTCGAGCGCGTGTTCCCGGTCAACTCTCCCAACATCGCCGGCATCACCGTGGAGACGGTTTCGCAGACCATGCGCGCCCGCCTCTACTACCTGCGCCAGCGCACCGGCAAGGCCGCCATGGCCGTCAAGGCCGAGAAACGCGCCGCCGTCGCCAAATAAGCCGGCCCTGCGCCAGCCCGTCCTTTCCCAATGCGAGCCCTCCGCGGCTCGCATTTTTTTGTGGGTGAATATGGGAGTGGCGCGGGCGTCCCGCCCGCAACGTGGCACGGGCATCCTGCCCGTGAGCGTTGCCTCTCCGCGTGGCATGGGCTTCCGGCCCAAGCCTCCCTCCCCGCGCCCCGCTCTCCAAAAACTGTTCTCACACGCTTCGCCATTGCCAGCCGCCTGCCGGATCACGCACTTTTGGCATTCGTTCTTTTCCGGTCCGCTCAGCCCGGACCACAACCCGCCACCATCAACCGTCTCCCCCTTTCTCCAAACCGACATGAAACTCGATACCAACCTCCTCTCCCAGGCAGCCACCCAGGCCCGCGGCCTCGCCATCGACGCCGTCCACAAATGCGCTTCCGGCCACCTCGGCCTCCCGCTCGGCTCCGCCGAGATCGGCGCCACCCTCTACGGCGCGCTGCTCTCCCACAATCCGGATGAACCCCGCTGGCTCAACCGCGACCGCTTCATCCTCTCCGCCGGCCACGGCTCCATGTTCCTCTACACCTGGCTGCATCTCAGCGGCTACGACCTCCCGCTCGAGGAACTGAAAAACTTCCGCCAGCTCCACAGCAAGACCCCCGGCCATCCCGAGTTCCGCGAGACGCCCGGCGTCGAATGCACCACCGGCCCCCTCGGCCAGGGCATCGCCAACGCCGTCGGCTTCGCCGTCTCCGGCCAGATGGCCGCCGCCCGCTTCAACACGCCCGAGCACACCCTCTTCGACAGCCACGTCATCGCCCTCGCCGGCGACGGCTGCATGCAGGAAGGTGTCGCCCTCGAAGCCATCTCCTTTGCCGGGCACCAGAAACTCGACAACCTCATCGTCATCTTCGACTCCAACGACGTCACCCTCGACGCCATGGCCAACAAGACCCAGAGCGACGACGTGGCCAAGCGTTTCAAGGCCCTCGAATGGGACGTGCAGACCATTGACGGCCACGACCTCGCCGCCGTCGCCAAGGCCGTCAACAAGGCCAAGCGCGCCACCACCGGCCGCCCGCAGCTCATCATCGCCCGGACCACCATTGCCAAGGGCATCCCCGAAGTCGCCGGCACCAGCAAGGGCCACGGCGAAGGCGGCGCCAAGTTTGCCGACGCCGCCCGCGCCGGCCTCGGCCTCCCCGCCGACCAGCACTTCTACGTCAGCGAGGAAGTCCGTGCGTATTTCGCCGCCCACAAGAAGCGCCTCGTCCGCAACTACAAAAAGTGGCTCGCCACCTTCGACGCCTGGAAGGCCGCCAACCCGGAAAAAGCCGCGCTCCTCGCCACCCGCGACGTGCAGCCCGACGTCAACCAGCTCCTGGAAAAGATCCCGGCCTTCCCCTCCGACGCCAAGCTCGCCACCCGCGCCGCCGGCCAGGCCGTCCTGCAACCTGTCTCCGCCGCCCTCCCCCTCCTCATCGGAGGCAGCGCCGACCTCTACGGCTCCACGCTCAACTACATCGCCAGCGACAAGGACTTCGATCCGACCAACCGCTCCGGCCGCAACATCCGGTTCGGCATCCGCGAGCACGCCATGGCCGCCATCGCCAACGGCCTCGCCTACGACGGCATCTTCCGTCCCTCGGTCGCCACGTTCCTCGTGTTTGCCGACTACTCGCGCCCCCCGATG
This sequence comes from Opitutaceae bacterium TAV5, assembly GCA_000242935.3. Lineage (NCBI taxonomy): Bacteria > Pseudomonadati > Verrucomicrobiota > Opitutia > Opitutales > Opitutaceae > Opitutaceae bacterium TAV5. The sequence goes on along the minus strand of CP007053.1, from coordinate 4,188,755 downwards.
CGCCTCGCCGCGCTGGCCAAACTCCCGGTCCTCTACATCTACACGCACGACTCCGTCGGCGTCGGCGAGGACGGCCCCACGCACCAGCCGGTCGAGACGGTTTCCGGCCTGCGCGTCATCCCGAACCTCGATGTGATCCGTCCCGGTGATCCCGAGGAAACCGCCGGCGCCTACGCCGCCGCGCTTTCCCGCACCGACGGCCCCACGCTCCTCGCGCTCTCGCGCCAGGCGATGCCCATCCTCAACGACACCGCGCTCATCACCCGCCGCCAGGGCGTGGAACGCGGCGCCTACATCCTCGTCAAGGAGACGACCCCGCTGACGCACATCCTGCTGGCCAGCGGCAGCGAACTGCAACACGCCGTCGCCGCCGCCAAGGCGCTGGGCAGCGGCGTGCGCGTGGTTTCGGTCCCCTCCTTCGAGCGTTTTGACCGCCAGACTCCGGAATACCGCGAGAGCGTGCTCCCCGCCGACTGCCGCAAGCGCGTCGCCATCGAGGCGGGCGTCACGGGGCTGTGGTACAAGTACGTCGGCCTCGACGGCAAGGTCATCGGCATCGACCGCTTCGGCATCAGCGCCCCCGGCGGCACGGTCATGAAGGAGCTCGGCATCACCGCCGACGCCGTCATCGCCGCCGCGAAAGCACTGTAAGCGCTACTCCGGAGAAACAGGCGCACCGTCTTGCCTTTTGTGCCCGCAAAACCTCCCGCATTACCGGCGGGAGGTTTTTTGCGACCCGAAACAGGAAACTAACCTTTCTTGTCCGGGACCCCCTTGATGCCGTGCAACGTGCGGATCGCATTATCCGCATCGTTCACAGGAGGACACCCGTCCGCATACCACCTGGCCACGATAAGTGATACGCACTTGCTGCGCGTCATGCTTTGGCCCGCCCGTCGTGTATCAATAACGACAACCGCTTCTTTCGGAAGCACGGCGCTCACCTGAAGATTCGTATTCGCGACTTTGCCCATGCTTCCTGTTCGACAGGGCAACACGCTCCGACGCCATTGGGCCTTTCTGTCATCGAGCCGTGCTCATGCCGTTTGTCCGGTCTGCCTGCCGCCCGCGCGCCACGACAGGGCGCCTGACGGGCATTGGTCAATCTGCCGCTCGAGCTCCGCTGTCGTCGCCTTGTCCGGCCTGATCCACGGGCGCTCCTGCGGTTTGTAAACTTCCGGCAACGTCCGGGCGCAAACACCCGCGTGGGCGCATTTTTCCGGCTGCCAGATAATCGTGATTTCCCCGTTCGTATAGTCCCTGGTCATGGTGATTTCGGATTGAGGCTGGAACTGCCAAACTACGCGTCCTGCGTATATGCTGAATGTAATTTCCGAAACTTGCCCTCGGGGTAAAACTATTTCGTCCAGGTAAGGACCCGAATCGCACCCGGATCCGCCATCCAGCCTCTCCTGTATCGGGCATCCGCCGGAAAACTCACCCTGTGCATCCCGTATTCCGGTCCGGACGTATCTGAAATCCGGTTACCAACGTAGCCTGGCCTCAGGATACAGGGTTTTGCCTGGCTATCGGACATCGGCCGAAGCCGGTATGATTTTTCCAACATGCAATTTGACGATCTCATGAAAAATCATGGCGACCGATGCCGTCGCACAAGAGCTCACGCCACCGTCCCCGGCGGGCACCGCACCGCAAGTGGACTCGCGTTTCCCGCCGTGGTCCTTGCCGTGGCCGTGATGCTGTCCGGCGGCTGCACAGCCCCGCCCTCGATTCGCAAGGTGGAGGCCCCCAACGCCTGCGTTATCGACTCCATCCGCTACCAGGATGCCCTCGCCGTCAAAGACGCGTTCGGGGAAACCCGCTGGGCCGAAGTCGTCGCCGTGGTCTGGGATGCCCGGCCCACGAAACCCAGGCTCGGGCATGCGGTCTGTTTTTTCGAATACGCAGGCTCCACGCTCGTTTACGATCCCGGCTACGGGACCAGCATCCTGATCCGGGGCCGCATAGAAAAAAATCCGCGGACTCTGGCCGAACACTGGATCATGAAGGAACGCATCGTCGGCCGGTTCCCCTGGGATGGCTCCATCCTTAGTGTCACTCCTCTCGCCGGGACGCCGAGTGCGGCTGTGGAAACCTTGACGAATGCGTGACGGCGCCGGTCGCATGGTCCCGGTCACGCCCGCGATTTCCGGCTCCTCTTCCCGGGAGGAAGGTGAACCCGTATCCGTATTATACGACACCCCGGGCCGGAATCTCCGCCCGCGTCAAAAGGCCGCCGGCAGGGGCAGGGTTATGCCTGTATGGAATTTTCCGCCGGTTCCTGATAACCTCGGTATGGCTGAACATCGCCGGTATGCCCGATAGCATGCCGCCCGTTGCATTCAGGCCAACCGCCATGACGCCTGCATCACCATCACCGGCCAAGGCCGGCTTTCGCTCACGCCCGTGCGGTCTCCCGGTTGATGCCATTATTCTTATGTCCACGCAAAAAGACCATGAACGGCAGTCTTCCCCGACGCCCTCCCCTCCCGCTCCCTCCGCAGTGCCGGCCTGGCCGCGTCCCCGTTGTCTTCGTCGGCCAAGCCGGGATATTCCCCCCGGGATGATGGCGCGGCTGGAGGCAGCCTGCCGGCATCTCCGGAAATCCGGCCTTCGCATCACCGGAGCCCGCATTGCCATTCTCAAGATGCTGATGCGGCACGACGTGCCTCTCTCCAGCGAACAGATCACCCTGGCGCTGGGGCCGGAAACGTGCGACATGGTGACGGTGTACCGCACCCTGGCAACGTACCTGGAGACCGGACTGGTCAGGCGCATCTTTTCCGACAACGGCACCAGCCTCTGGCTCCTGGCGGATCGCACCGATGCCGCCTGCCATGTGATCTGCAAGGGCACTGGCGCGGTGACGACGCTCGATCCCGAATCCGCCGCCGAGGTGCATGCCCTGCTCGGGAAGGTGGAAAGGACGCTCCGGGAGCGCGGCTTTACGGAGATCACCCACATGCTCGGATTTTTCGCCCGGGCTCCGAAGCCCCCGGCCTGACCGGGCCGCCGGGCAGGGATGGCAGCCAGGCCGCAACCGGCAAACCCGGAGCCGGAGTCAGCCCGGCCGCCGGCGGATCATGCCGCCGGCACGCCGGGTCTCCGCTTTTTTCAACCTGTTCCGCCCAGGTGAAGACCAGAATCGCTCCCGGATTCGCCATTGTTGGCCCGGTGGTCACCGGCAGGCGGTCCAGGCCCAGCACGTTGCCCTGGCTGTCGGTGGCAACAAAGAGGCGCTTGCCCGCCGGGTCGAGCGCCGCCGCGCGGTAGCGGTTTTGCGAGTGGAACCACGTCACTTCATGTAGTTGGATTAGTACTACCGCGAGCCGCAGGCGGCCCGTCCTGCTCGCGCGGCTTGCTCCGGTCCATTCCTGTTCCGGACGGCGGGATTTTCCGCCGGAGGCCAGGCGCCGAAATATGTAACCGTAATATAACGACAACAGCCATAAACCAGCCCGGGATCCCGCCCGGTTTTCCATGTCCGAAATTGGCGAAAATTGCATGCTGACGGACATAAATTCAGATTTTTCCGGAAATCACTTAAATCAGCAACATGCTTTTATCTAAAGTATTACAACAAGTTTTTCTCCGGAATAAAGGGCGGGGACAGGGTTTTGCCTGGCTTCCCGGATACGCGGGTTCCCGGCATAATGAGCGGACACAGCACGCACAGTGCATCCTCCAACATCATGAAATCATTCAAAATCCTCCCGTTCGTCGCGCTGGCAGCCGCGACTCTTGCCTATGCCGCCGATACTCCGGCCTCGTCGCCGGATCAATCCGACAGCAACAAGACTATTCACCTGCAGACCTCCACCGCCGCTACACTCACTCCCGATCAGGAATTGTCAGGCGCCTACACGGGTGTTCTCGACAAGGATCATCCCACCGCCACCTGGCGTGTCGTCGCCGAGACTGGCGGCATCTACGGGGTCGCCATCCAGTACTCCTCCCTGAGCGTCCTCACTCCGGTGGTGCTCGAAATCGGCGGGCAGCAGTACGATCTCACGCTCAGGCCCACCCGGCGCACGCACCTGAGTCCGGAGTTCAGGGTAGAGGTTCCGAGCGGGGCTCCCGTCGTCATCCGCCTCTCCCTGCGTGAGGGTGTCACCGGTCCGGTGCCTGTGCAGATGATCTCCATCAGGTTTGACCCGCCGGAAAACCGCGCCCGCCCCGACCTCTTCATCAACGTGCCCGATCCCACGCTTGTTTCCCCCTCCTCGTAAACAGGTCCTGTCGCCCGCTGATCCTCTCATGAACACTTCCGCTCCCCTGCGCATTCTGCACGCAGATGACAGTCCCGTGATGCGCAACCTGGTGAGGCAAATCCTGGCCGGTTATTCCGCGCAGCTCGACTCCGTGGAAGACGGCCGGGAGGCGCTCGACCGGCTGCGCGTCGCGGGCTCCTGCTACGCCCTCGTCATCACCGACCAGCAGATGCCCCGGATGACGGGGCTGGAGATGGCGGAGCAGGCGCGGGCGCTGCCCTTCACCGGGGAAATCGCCGTCTTCTCGACAAACGTGACGGAGCGGGAGCGGGAGGGCTTCGCCAGCCTCGGCGTCCACTCCATCCTGAAAAAAAATTCGACGGCTGTCTTTTCCCTGCCGGACATCGTGAAGACCGTCATGGAACGCTCCGCTCCGGCGTATCCGGTTCCCGCACATACATCACCCTGACCAGGCTTCGGAAAACCCGCTGATGATGAAGTGCAGGCGGCACTCGCCGCCCGGGCCACGGGGGGATGACGCGAGGTTTTCCGGGACCGGAAATCCCGGCATGCCTGCTGGCGTCGCACGCGGCTCCCCAAGGGATTGTCCGGGCCTGGCTCCGGGGCAACGACCTCCGGGAACCGGCTCTTCTCCCCTTCTGAAATGACCTTGACAATGAATACACGACAACAGGAACCCGAACAGGATTCCACGAAAACAGCCACCGGAAGAGCAGACTGGCGAAAGCAGGTGACAGAGCTGGTCCAGCCGAAACAATCGAAGCTCAGGCCGGTGCCGGTCGAGCCGGAGGCGACCGCGCTGCTGCTGTATCTGGCCGAAATCCGGACCGATGCGAGCATCTGCTCCCTGCGGAAGGAAATGGAGTCCAGGACGGGGCGGCGGCTGTCACGGTGTACCGTGGTCAATCTCCTGCAAAAGCACGGAGTGGTGCTCGGGAATCAGGCGGGGGGCCTGTCGTCGCTGGAACAAAAGATTGTGAAAGGCGACCCTGTAAGCCCCGGCCAGAGGACGCAGGCCTTCAGGATGAACCCCGCGTTGAGCGAGCATCGGGGACCGGGCGAGGGAATCTCGCCGGGGGATGTGCTGGCCCAGTCAATCTTTCCGCTGTTGCCAGGCAGGCCGGACGAACAGGGCAAGTGGCAAGTGTGTGCCGTCGTGGATACATGGGGCATGGTGGCGTTTGTCGATTTGCAGCCCAATGCCACCCAGGACGGCGCGGTGGATCTGCTCCATTATCATGTGCTGCCGTGGTATGAGGAACAGGGGGCGCGGGTGCGCTGCCTGGAGACGAGCCGGGCAACCCTTTTTGCCGGAGACGCCAGAGAGCATGTTTACGAGGTTTATCTCAACCTGCACGGGATCGCGCACCGGCTGCGGGGACGCCTCCTGCCCACGGTGAACGGCTACATGGCACGGTTCAAGCAGGTGCTCACGAACAGATTTTTGTTCCCGCTTCGAAAAAGCATGGAAGGGTGCGTACCGCCTTCCTTCGGGACGGTGCGCACGCAGTTGATCCTGTGGGTGCGGCACTACAACGAGACGCATCCGTTGCCCGGATACCGAAACGAGAATCGCCCGCCGCTGACGTTCTGGCGCCAGCACCGGGGCTAGCCCCGCCCTCCCCCGCCGCCCGATGACGGCGGGAACATCAGGACACACCAGACCTGATGTATCGAAAAAACAGGCACGGGGCCGGGCCTGGCTGACTGCCCCCCCGTTCCCGAAATCCCGCCCCCCTGTGCAGCCGCCACGTCACATTGCTTTTTCCCCCATGAAGCAGCGAAAAACCTTTGCCGAACTGTACTGTGAGGACCGGCAGATAGGGCCGGAAGCGTATGAAGAGGCGGTGATCCGGGAGACGCTGCACCCGCCGGGCCGCCTTCTGTATCCGGTGATAAAACGTCTGCGCGGCGATTTTTTCGCGCCGGACCATGATCTGGCCCGGGCGGCCGGAAGGCTGCGCCGGATGAGGGACTTTCCGATGCAGGCGTGGGAATACGGGCATCACCCGAAAAATTGCGGATTCCTGCGGAGGGTGATGGGCGTGCGCATCTCGGTGGGGCTCTTCCGGGAGGTGATGCGCCGCGCAATCCATGCCCACCTGGCGAGAGTTCCGGGCCAGGACTCCGACCTCGAAACGCCCGCCGATGGCACGATCGCCCGCTTCATCATGGACCCGGCCGTCGTCAGTCTCACGCCGCGTGATCCCCCCGCCCACACCCGGGCATCGCAACCGGACCCGTCATCCCCTCGATCCCCTGCCAGCCAGGCCGGACGCAGCCCTCCCCGTTCGTGAATGGTCCTTCCCCGGCGGCACGACTGTAGGTCGCACGACACTACGCAGAACTGGCGTCTTGCCATGATCCGGGCGGGGAACTACATAACTGCATCGGGCCGCTCCTGCCACCACGCGGCCCGATTCCGACCCAGAGACCGCTACATCCCGCTACCACTGTCATGTCATCCGACACTCCCGTGCCACCTTCCTCCGTCACGCCTCCCGATAAAGCGCCGCCGCTAAAGGTGGTGATGGCGGACGACCATCTGATCCTCCAGGGAGGGATCATCGCGATGCTGGGCCAAGAGCCCGACATGGTGTGCGCGGGCCTGGCGCAAAACGGGGATGAAGCTCTCGCGCTGGTGCGGCGCGAGCGGCCCGATGTGCTGGTCGTCGATCTGAGCATGCCCGGGCTGCCCGTGCTCACCCTGCTCAACACCCTGCGGGAGACGATGCCGGCGGTGCGCATCGTCGTCCTCACCATGCACGCCACGCCCTTCGCCATGGGCGAGGCGTTCAAGGCGGGAGCCCATGCCTTCATGGCCAAGGACGATCCGTTCAGCGTGCTCATATCTTTCATCCGGCGCGTGTCGCGGGGCGAGTCGGGCCTGCACAGCAAGACGCTGGGCGAGGTCATCGGCGCACCGAAGATCACATCCCGGGAGCGCGAGGTGCTCGAAGGCCTCTCCCGGGGGCTGTCGGGGAAGGAAATCGGCGACCGCCTCGGGATCAGCCGCAAGACCATGGAGATGTACCGCACCCGGCTGCTGAAGAAGTTCAACGTGGACAAGGCCACGGAACTGGTGCGCGTAGCCCTCGAATCCGGTGTGCTGCGAATGACTCCGGCACAGCACTCGACCCCGCCCTTCACCACCGGCGGACGGACCGGACGCTCCCCATGACGGAGAAGGAGCGATTCCACGGCATCCGGATCGACTGGCGGGGCCAGCTCCGGGCCACGCTGGTGACGGCGGCGACCGTCGCGGCGAGCATGGCCTACAAGCGCCTGGTCGTCGGGAGCCCTTCGGTGGAGGACGGTTATCTGATGTTCTGGCCGGTGCCCGGCATCCTGCTGGCGTTGGTGATCCTGCGCCGGGGCGTGCATCTGGCGGTCGGGGTCTTCGCGGGCAGCCTCCTGGTCCAGGCACTCGTGATACCCTCGGCGGGGCGGGCGCTGGTCTATGCGCTGGACGAGGCGGCGTATGCCGCCCTGGCCGGCGTGCTGGTGCGGTGGTTCTGGCCCGTCTCCCGGCCGCTGATCCCCAGCGCGCGATTTTTGTCGATCATGCTGGTGGCGGGAGGCGTCGTGCCCACGCTCGTCACCTCCCTGCCCACCTGCTGGCTCGTGGCGGAAGCGCGGTTCGGGACCCTGCCGTTCTGGACCGGCTATACCCAGTGGTGCCTGGGCGAGATCAAGGGCACGCTGATCCTCACGCCCCTGCTGCTGTTGCTGACCCGCCGGGGCGCATTCCGGGAGAGCCTGAGCCGGCCGTGGGAGCTGACGGTGCTGGTCCTGGCAGAGGTTGCAGTGATGGTGTGGTGGGTGGTGCCGTCGATGGTGGACTCGCGCATCGTGATGGCGTCGGTCGCCGGCTGGGGGTCCACGATCCTGATCGGTTTTCTCGTCGTGGTGCGCTGCGGGGTGGGCGGCATCATCCTCGGCAATCTTGTCCTGGCAATCGTCATGGGGCAGATGCAGGTCCATATGGCCGAAGAAGGGATGGCGGTCACGGAGACGATGCTGATCGGATTCAATGCGGAGGTGTGCTTTGTGGCCGGCCTGGCGCTCATCATCGCGGGCGGTTTTTACGACTACCGGCGGGCCGAGCAGGCGCTGCACGAGGTGTCGGCCCGCATGCTCAACGCGCAGGAAGACGAGCGTCGCCACCTCGCCGCCAGCCTGCACGACGGCGCCAGCCAGACACTCGCCAGCGCGTTGATGCGGCTGCGCAACATCGTCGCGCCCGATCCCCGGCTGGCCGCCGACGCAAGGCTGGACCAGGTGGTGCAGGACATCGCCCGGGGCATCGCCGACCTGCGCCGCACGCTCACGGGCCTGCGCCCCGAAATGCTGGAGCAAAGCGCCTTTGCCGACGTGCTCGGCAACCATTGCGAGCAGGTGGAGGTGCGGTCGGAGAGCGAAGTGCTGTTTTTCGACGAGGCCGACGGCCTGGCGGACACCCTCCCGCTCGGCGTGCGCGAGCACCTCTTCCGCCTGGCGCAGGAGGCGCTCGCCAACGCCGTGCAGCACGGCCGGGCTCCGCACATCGAGGTCACGCTGGCCCGCCGCCCCGGCAAGCCGGACCGGCTCCGCCTCGAAATCACGGACGACGGCGCGGGCTTCGACCCGACGGCCAACGAGAAGCGCGACCGGCCCCACCTCGGGCTGCGCGTGATGCGGGAGCGCGCCCTGCTGATCGGAGCCCGGCTGGAGATCGAGTCGGCCCCGGGAGCCGGCACGCGGCTTGATATCGAGCTGCCGGTCTCCGGGGCAAACCCGGCCTGATCAGCCGCGGTCGCCGCGGCGCACGACCGCGCAGGCGAGCAACGTCAGCCCGGCGATCGCTGCATACGTCGCCGGCTCCGGCACCGCAGTATTCGCCACCTGCACCCAGAGGGAGTTATCCTGGACATATATCCGGGCTCCTTCCGCGCTGTTCCCCGTCAGGTTGAACAGAGTGCCGAGGTTGCTGGCATCATAATCCGCGCCGTAGACGATTCCCGTCGCATGAATGAGTTCATACGACCCGATGGCAAACCCGGTCAGCTCCACGTTCAGCTTGCCCTCCGCTGTCACGTGGGTGAGGTCGAGCACATCGCCCACGCCAAGAGTCATGGTCACAGTTACCTCGACATAGTCCTGCAACCCCTCATCCCACAGCGAATCCGTAAAGCTGACGGTCAGGTCGCCGATGCTGATGAAGCGTGTCGAGAAGTCGGCTCCCGCTCCGTCGAAGCGGAGGGTGGCGCCATCAAAAAACTGCGTCACGCCCGAGGTCGGAGAAGATTCGCCGCCGTCCGCAAAAGACGTGAGGCAGAGCGTGGCTCCGGCTTCGATGTCGATCGTGGAGTTGCCGGAAAAAACAATGGCCGGGGCAATGATGGCGTTCAGGCTGTTGTCGAGTCCCAGCCAGGAAGTGCCGCCATTGCCGGCCTTGACCGTGAGCGTGCTGCTGCCGGGATGCCCGGCGAAATCATGGTCGGGAATCCCTGTTTCTCCCCCCAGCACGAGCGAGGCGACCCTCATGGCTTCCTTGCCGAACACAACCATGCCGGGAGTATCGGCGGGATTGGTCGCGCCGGGCTGGACATTGCGGCCATCCTGGATAACGGAGCCGCCGCCGAGCGTCACATGACCGTCCTGGCCTGCGCCGACGACAAATGCCGTATCGAAACTGACGCCGGCATTATCGAGCGTGAGCGTGCCCGTTGACTCGAACTCCGGCTGCGACGCGACAGGAGACTCCCCCGGCACCAATAACCCCAGGAGGGCGCCAGCGTCGCCACCGACAAAAATGGCATTGGCGCTTAACTGGTTGTCGGTGATCGTCAGGCCACCTGTCCCTGCGGCCCCCGCCGACCCCGCCTTGTATCCCTCTTCGCCCGGGGTTCCTGATTCCGGGACATACGGCGTCGATATGCCCATCATCAGCAAGGGAGCGACGCCCGGGGAGCCGTTGCCATCGAGGACGGCAGTGGTCCCGTTGACAATGCTGACGAATCCCGAATCCGCATTGGGGACGCCGACGGAGCCGGAGCCGCCGCCATTACTGCCTGTCCAGTTCGCATCCTCCGGCCAGGAAGCGTTATTCTGGCCGATCCAGGTGCGGCTGGCAAAGGCCTGCGCGTCAAGGCCCGTGACAAGACCGGCGCCCAGGGCGAGCAGGCTGCGCAGTAAAATGCGCGAGCCTGCGATGATTGATGTTGATTTTGTTTTCATAGGATTGATGGAAAATTTCATATTCCGGATTCCGGAAGGGTGACGGCAGGGCGTAGCGGACGTGATGCGTCAACACGCGGTGCCGTATATTATCTTTGTAGTATGATTGTGGATGATATGCGGGCGCACAAGGGAGTGTCTCCGCAGTGAAACGGACCTGGATATCCGGGTGTTTATAATCTGTATTTCTTAACCACTAATGCACACTAATAGACACTAATGGTCCGATATCGGAATGATACAGGGCGGATGCGCAGCGCCTGTTTCATTCTGTTCTTGTTAGTGTGCATGAGTGGTTAAATCCTTTTGGGCTGCCCTGGTCGTTCAGCTCATTTTGCCGGTGCGGCCTGGACAAGGACGGCGGTTTCGGGGCTGATCTGGCCGACCATTCGGTTGTTGGCGACGAAAGTGGTGCGGTACTTCCACCCGGCGAGTGGGCTGAAGTCCCCGTACGACGTGCCGGCAGTGTTACCGGTGATTTGCCAGCCATCACCGCGATTGACTTCGTTCAATGCCCGGGTCGCGCCCGATCGCCCCGGTATAGCCGGGGCTGCGGAAGTCGTGGTGATGTTGGCAATGGTGATGTGCATGTGGCGCAAGTTCGATGCACACTGTGCCAGACTTTCCGAAATTTGGATAGATAGGCAAAACCCTGTAATAAACATAAGACCATTTAATACAATGGAATAGGATGTTAAATCATTACTTTTATCTTTCTTGTACCCGCGTTGCGAGTGATCGGGACGTCTGGCTGCATGGAGTCCCGCCGACGAATGGGAGCGAAACAGGAATCAAGGGATGGTGCCGGATATCGCCCGGCGAGGCACGGGGCGTCCGCTCCCGGGGCGGGTCGTGCCCGCGCCGCGGCTTTCGTTATTGTCCGGAGGACGGTGGGTCACGAAAGGCTTCCATGCTCTCCCGCGTCCGCTGCATTTCTCCAAAAATCGCCTCGGCATGCCGCAACAGCACCACGCCTGCTTTCGTCAGCGTGCTGGTCCGCCAGCCTCGCCAGACCAGCCTGGTTTCCAGGTCGCTCTCCAGCCTGGCGACCGCATGGCTGACCGCCGATTGCGTGAGCCGCAGCAGACGGCCCGCCTCCGTAAAGCTGTTCACCTGCGCCAGCGTATAAAATGCCAGCAGCTTCTGGCTGTCGATCGGTTCGATTTTTTGTCTACGGGTGTTCATCGTGGTCGATTGCAAATTGCGAAGGGTGGAGGGGCAGGATGATTTCCCCCGGGACCGAACAGGCGGGGAAGGAATGCGGCCTGACTTCCTATGTTCCGGTTCCATTCCTTCCCCGTATCCCTCACCTCTTCGTCCCGGGGGAAAAGTTGCTTACCGGTCGCTTCCCCGGCGTGTTGTCTTGCGTGCCGGGCGCCCCCGGCTTGCTCACCGGAAAATACGCCTGCCGGAAGGCGGGCGGTGCACGAATTGGCGACGGTGGCAGTGGTCGGCATAAAACGGCATACTTTGCCGGATTTTCCCGGAGAGCATAAGTCGGGGAAAACCCTGTATCTTTTTTAACTTTTTTGAATATAGCTATATGCGAAAAAAATAATATTCACACCAGGAGGTGACGAGGAAACCCGAAAAGCGGGAACCAAACCGGCAGCGGTTGGGAGTTTGGCGGTAAAATCATCCCGGTGTGATAACGTTCGCCCCTGTCTCGCTCCGGACAGAAGATTTAAACCCACTATATGAAACAATCAGCCAACGACTTACAAAAGTTACAGGGTTTTACCCGGCTGGATTTCCCCGAAAAAAACAGGCATACTCGAATCGTGCCATGGGATTTCCAAGAGTCGATGGCATGTCCGGGGACTCCCGGATCGGGGGGAAGGCAGTTGTGGTAGACAGCCTCCCCCCGGCTTTTCCCCGATTCGCGGTTGGTTTGCCGGATTGGGAAACGGGATTTCAAATCCCCCCCTTGACATTGAACGCTCAACGAAAGCACGGGAAACAGTCTGTCCGGTTCATGGAATCCCGCCAGCCGGCATCTCGTTTAATGTTAAGGGGACTCCTGAAAATTAACCACAGAGACACAAAGACACAGAGAAAACCGGACGAAGAGATTTTTTATATTTTGTATCTATCAATTTAAAAACGAGTTATTTTTCCCTGTTCCGTGAAACTTTGTGTCTTTGTGCCTCTGTGGTGAAAATCTGTTTTTTCAGGAGTCCCCTTCAGGGAGGATCTAAAAAGACATTTTTGAACAGAAGGTAACAAAGGCAACGAAGGTAAAACAAAGAAGATTTTTACCAATAACTTATATCAAAGCCCCACAGCCTTCAGATTTTTACACCAAGGCCGCGAAGAGCGCAAAGGATTGCCAGTTACCTTCTTCGCGTCCTTTGCGGCCCTGGTGTAAAATCAAAAACATTCGGGACACTGGTATAAAAAGACATTTTTGAACAGAAGGTAACAAAGGCAACGAAGGTAAAACAAAGAAGATTTCTACCAATAACTTATATCAAAGCCCCAAGGCCTTCAGGTTTTTACACCAAGGCCGCAAAGAGCGCAAAGGATTGCCGGTTACCTTCTTCGCGTCCTTTGCGGCCCTGGTGTAAAATCAAAAACATTCGGGACGCTGGTATTATTTATTCCAGTAAAGTTAAAAAAGAATAAACGGTAAGCGTCCTTGGTTGTTCTTCGTTCTCTTCGTTACCTTCTGTTCAATTTTCAGGGATGATGACCGGGGGTTGAACAAAAATAACATCATGAACCCGACAAAACTGTTCACACTTCCGCTTCCCGGCCTCGCCCTGGCGCTTGCCAGGTAAAACGGACCGGTTCCGGAGCCCTGGTGGCCGCCGGGGTTCCCCGGACCAGGGGCGCAATCATGCACCTCTGCGCACGCCGCGATAACGGCGCACGGCGGCAAGGGCCAGCAGCGCCAGACCGGCCACCGCCGCATACGTGGCGGGCTCGGGCACGGAAATGGAGCGCGGCGCCATGAGGACGGAGAGGGTTACGTCATACGTGCCGTAGTTATAATCGAGTTGATACTGCCCGCCATCGTAGGCGAACTGCCAGGTGTATTCGCCTGTACTAGTCAAGGTTTGCACCTCGTCACCGATCTTCAGCGTCTGCCAGTGGCCCGTGTTGAGCTTGCTGCTGTCGATCAGCACCAGCCTGTCGTCCTGCCGGAGGCTTTCCAGCGAGAGCAGGTTGAGCGTGCCGCCGTTCAGGAGGGTCGTTTCCGCTGTGATGAGGGCAGCGGTGCTGCCGCGCCAGCCGGTCAGATCGAGCGTGAGGATGCCTTCCTGATTTTGCTGGAATTTATCGGAGGCACGCAGACTGGATGACCCCAGCAGGGAAAACGTCCCTCCGCCATATTCGCTGACCTGGAGAATATCCGTATTCAGCACGGACCCGGAGTAGAGCGTGATCGTGCCTCCCGAAAAGGTGTGCAGGCCATAAGCGTTCAGGGTGGAGTTATGGAGTTCCAGACCGCCACTCACGCCAAGACAAACGGAACCCTCAACCTTGAGGGTGGTGACGGTTTGGTTCGTCATGACGGCGGTGCCCATGGAGATATTCACGTTGTCTTCGGCAGGTCCGGGCACGCCATTGCTCCAGTTGGCGGGGTCGTCCCAGTTGCCGCGGTCAGGGTTTTTCCACTGGGTCCAGGCTCCGGCGGGGGTGGAAACAGACAGCGCCAGCACGAGGAGGGGCAGGGCTCGCCGTAGCAGGCTGCCGTGTTTGGTTTTCGTTTTTGTAGTCATGGATAAAAAATCCGGGATCGGGTGTTTTCTGTCCGGCGTGTGGCGTTTCCGCTCAGGGGATGACGACGGCGTGGCGGTATGCATGTGGCTCGATTTTTTTCGTAAAACACCACATGCTATCTGATTTTCGCCAATAGAGGGAAGTAGGCAAAACCCTGTATCCTCCCCATTTATTTTCATAAACATCTGTCGACACGAATGTTTGCGGATTAATAATATTTATGGAGAACAAAATTTCTCCAAAGTTTCCTTTTTTGTTACGTGCCACGGCTCCGTTTCCCGATGCGCTCACCGGAGAATGCCGGCGTCGAGCGGTGAGTGTTTCCCCGCCTTCTGCCAGAAGGCCCGCGGTGTCAGCCCCGCGTTCCGGTAGCCTTCCTGCGGCGTCTCTTCGTTGTAGTGGCGCAGCCACTCTGCCAGTTCTCCCCGCAGCCGGGCCAGCGCCTCCGCCGGCAGGCTGAGGCCATACCCCCTTGCTTGCCGCCCCCGCCGCTGCCGCAGCGGCTCCACAAAGCCGCCCGTGAACGCCTTCCCGAATTTTTCCATATACCCGTTCATCGTCGCCTCCGCCCTCCCCCTCACCTCGTGCCTTATCCCCAGTACCCGCAAACACTGCGGGTACACCCCGGAAAAATGTTCCCTCCGGTCTCCGCTGTACACATGGCTCCGGCTCGTCTCCACGCACGCCAGCGTTACCCCCTCCCCCCGGTAAAACGGCAGCACCCGCTCGTGCAGGAAATCCACCGCCGCATCCGTCGTGGCCTCCCGGTAAAGCTCCGCCACCGCCATTCCCCCGTACGTATCCACCGCCAGATGCGCATGCACCCAGACCCGGCTCCTCATCCCCGCCTTCATCACCGGGACATGCGCCACGCACACCCGCTCCCCCGGCCCCCCTGTCTCACGCTCCCGCTCCTTCAGCGCCGGGTTCGTCGCGAGCAGCCGCACCAGATACCCCTTCGACACCTCCCTGCCCTCCAGCAAAGCCGCCTCCATCTCCGCCAGTCGCCCGCTCCCGCCAGGCACGCCCTCGATCCGCAGTCCGTGCCTTTGCAGCAGGCGCGCCATCGCCGCCTTCGGCAGCCTCACCCCGTATTCGCGCTCCAGCCTCGCGCTGATCTCCTCATGGCACAATTCCGGCGCTTCCCGCACCAGCGATACCAGCGCCGCCACCACCACCGGGGCCGTCGGCGTCACGCTCCGCCCCCCCCGGCTTTTCTCCGCTGCTGCAGGCGCGGCAGGGGCCGGAGCGGTGACGACTGGCGACGGGGATGTTGTCGGGCTGGAAGAGGTCATGGCAGATGCGGGCGGCAGTGATAATTACGAATGACAAATGACGAATGAAGGGGCGCGGGCGTCCCGCCCGCTGACGGCGAAGCCGCCGGGATCGGCAGGAAAAGTGGCACGGGCATCTTGCCCGTGTGCGTTGCCTCTCCGCGAGGTACGGAAACAAACCGGCGGCGCTCCGCGCCGTCCACGGCCAGGATGGCCGCGCCACGCCGGAATCGTTCTCGTTCTCTTTCTCGTTCTCTTTCTCCGGTCCGGATTCGTTCTCCTTCTCTTTCTCCTGCTCGTTCTCCGGATCGATCGTTCTCCGGCTCCGGCACTCGCACGGCACTCGCACGACACACGCACGGCGTGCCGCAGCACAAGAAAGAGTAAGAGAAAGAGAAGGAGTACGAGAATGAGTACGATCCGGAGTAAGAGTAAGAGAATGAGAACGAGTGGATGCGGGCGGGACGCCCGCGCCACGACCGGCAGCTTGCTCCGCAAATCTCCCCCGCCTGTCGCGCCCGGCATCGGATTCCGGTTTTCGGTTGTTGATTCATAGCTGGACACCCAACGCGCAGACGGGGGAGAAATCCGGTTCGAGGTTCGGGGTTCGGGTTCGGTTTGTCTGAAAAAACTCCGGGCAGGGAATAAACCAGGGTTTTGATCCTGTTCAGAATCCCTCTAACCTGGTTTCCCTCTCCCTGCCCGGAGTCGCCCTGCCGTCTCCGGCAAGGCGGTTCAGCCTTCTCCGGGTGCAATCAGGAGAGAGGACCATTCCCCTTTTCCCTCACCCGGAAAAACCGTCTCAGCGACGACTGCGACGCAGCGCCGCCCAGGCCATGATCGCCAGCCCGGCCAGCGCCGCATACGTGGACGGCTCCGGCACGGAACTGGTGGTGTACCACGTAAGGTTGCTGGTTGTATGGACGGACTGACCGCCGTTGAGCACATATCCATCCGCACCGGCAGTTTCCTGATAGCTATATTCGCCGTAGGTGCCATTGACGAGAATGTCCGCCCACTTGGCTGCAACACTCCCGTCATTATACGCGTTCTGCACATAGTCAAAATCCGCATTTACGCCTGCTGCCAGTTGGAACACCCGGATACGGACAGTGAATGTCTCACTGGAATTCAGCCATATCGAACCAATATTGGTTACGGCGGCGAACATCCCGGTTTTGGCCGAATAGTCTCCGCCCCACGTGTCGCAAAAATCGCCAGCCCCGATGAGGACATCATTCCCTTGGTTGATCGTATCCACGAATATGGCGGCGATGTAACCATCCGAACCATAGAACGAAGAGCCATCCTCCAATGTCAGCGGAGTCGGCGCATCCAGCCAGTCTTCCGAATTAAGGAAAGTCGGATTGCTTCCCACGTTTATCTGCGCCTGCACGGCGGTCAGGCCAAGGGCCAGAAGCCCCGCTAGTATCAATGTCTTTTTCATGATATTTATTATTGTTCAGTTTCCCCATCAGGTTCTCCTGATGGGGCGGAATTGTTCGTTTATTGCACTTTACTCCAGCCCGACATCCGTCGAATCCTCGACGACATTGAGCCTTGGCGCCCAAGGAAGGGCGGCGTTATGTTTAATCTGGAACCCTTCGCCGATATGGATCGTCGTGGGTGTATTACTCTCCGACCAGCGCCCACCTGCGGTGGGGAGATAGGTGTTCGCCCCCAACAAACCATTACTGCGATAGGTGCCTACTGTATCGCCGACGATAGGGCTGATGCCCAGTGCCACGGTGGTGGCTGCAATCGGCAGGGATGTACCCACGTTACGAGTCTCCCCGCTGGTCAGCGAGTACATGGCGGACTGCGTCGGCACAATCCCGACAAACGCTTTCGTCGAAGCAGCGGCTCCGGCATTGCGCACGGTAGCCACACTTCCCACCGGGAAAGCCATCGTGGCGGGCTGCCAGCGTCCACCTCCGGCTGCTATCCTGGTTGTGGTTGCCGATGTCCCGTCCGGATTGATGACGTTGATGCTGGACCCCACGGCCAGGTCGCTGAACAGGGTCACGGCATCGGTCACGCCTTCGGCCAGTTGGTTGGCGACCAGGCGCGTCTGGGTGCCCGGCACCGTCACCTCGTACCGTCCGGAGAGCACGGTGTTGTATTTGACCGTGTCGCCGGCCACGGGAGCCCCGCTGGCGTCCACCGGTTGCAGGCTGGTCGCCACGCGCCAGAAGCGGGCGGCGTCGGTCGTCGGATCGATGGCAACCGTGAAGGACAGGCCATCGGGGGCCACCGTCACCGTGTAGGTGCTCGGGTCAGCCACGCTCCACATGCCGAGGATGTCGGTCGTCGTCACGAGGAAGATTTTTTCCTCTTCCAGTTCCTGCGCCTGCTCCGGGTCCGCCGGGTCGCTGCCGATCTCGCCGCCGATGACGATGCCGCCGGGCGTCGTGGGATCGGGGATCACCACCACCGTATCCGGATCGATCACCGGCGGGATCGTCGGCAACGGCTGCCCCACCTTGATCGTGGCGCTGGCGCTCGCGGCTTCGGGCCAGGCGACCGTGATGGGGCTGCTCGTCGTCGTCTGCACCATGAGGGCGTTGGTGGCCCGCAGGGTGTAGGTGCCGGGTTCCGTGGCGATGTAGCCCGTCTGCCCGGTCACGTTTACGCTGCCCGAGGGCGTGTCGAGTATCAGGGCGCTCGCACCGGTGACGCTCCAGGTGATCGTCGCAGCGGGCTTCGGCTGCGCCGTCACCGTGTAGGTGTAGTCCCCGGCGGCGAGGCCGGTGAGCGGGTGGCTGCCGCTGGGCCCCCCCGAGCTGAGGCCGGGGCCGCTCACGGTGACCGGGCCGGCGTTGGTCGTGCTCCACGCGAGCGTGGAATCGAGCGGCGCGGGGCCCTGGTCGGGCGTGGCGGTGATCGTGGCGGTGGGCGCAGCCGGGTTGGCCACCGTGAAGCTGTCGATGCTGGCGGGCGCTAACACCGTGACCGTGACCGTCGCGCTCGCGGCGGATGTGGGCAGTGTCACCGTCCTGACCTCGTTGATTGTGTAGCCGAGTGCGTTGGCGGCCAGCAGGGCGTAGGTGCCGGATTGCGTGGCGGTGTAGCTCGTCTGCCCGGTCACGTTCACGGGGCCCGAGGGCGTGACGAGGGTGAGCGTGGCCGCGTTGCTGGTTGTCCAGGTGAGGGTGCCGCTGGTCTGCGGCTGCGCCGTCACCGTGTAGGTGTGGCTGCCTGCCGCCAGGCCGGTCACCGCCCGGTTGCCGCTGGCCCCCCCCGAACTGAGGCCGGGGCCGCTCACGGTGACCGAGCTGGCTTCCCCGGTCACCCAGTTTATGGTCGTGTTGAGCGGCGCGGTGCCCTTGTCGGGCGTAGCGGTGAACAGGATCACCATGGGCGGTTTCACGGTGGGGGGCGTGAAGCTGTCGATGCTGGGGGGCGCGGCGACGGTGATCGTGACGCTGGCGCTCGCGGGGCCGGGCAGGACCACCGTGATGGGGCCGCTGGTGACCGTGCCGGAGGCATTGGTGGCCTGCAGGGTGTAGTCGCCGGGCTCGGTCGCAAAATTTACCTCCTGCCCCGTCACATCCACGGGGCCCGATGGCGTCAGCAGCGTAAGAGAGGCGACGTCACCGGCCACGCTCCAGTTGAGTATCGCGTAGGGCGCTGTGTCGGCTGTCACCGTGTAGGTGTGGCTGCCTGCCGTGAGACCGCTCACGGCCTGGTTGCCGCTGGCAGCGGCCGAGTCGAGGCCCGGGCCGCTCACGGTGACCGAGGCGGCGTTGCCGGTGCTCCAAGTGATCGTGGAGGCGAGCGGCGCGGTGCCGCTCTTCGGGCTCGCGTCGATCGTGGCGGTCGCGGCCGGCGGATTGTCCACCATGAAGCTGCCGATCATCGGCGGCGCGAGAGTTTCCACGATGGCGACGATGCCTTCGGTGTAGAGGCGGTCGAAGTTCCACTCGAGCCCCTCGACCAGAGGGACCTGGCCCGTATCGACGCTGACAAACGCCCCGCTGATCGTGGTGACGTCGAACAGGTCGTATTCCGCACCCGCGACCGCCACGAAGCCGTCGCTGGCCGACAGAATCAGCCGGATCTGCGAGCTCTGCGGGTCGCCGAGGACGATCTCGCCCGCAGCGACCCGGCCGTTGACTCCCGCGGCCCCGAGCTCGAAAACGACGATGCCGTAGTCGGCGATCATCACCTCGTCCGCCGTCACCCGGCCGGTCGTGGACAGGGCCAGCATGTTGCTGTTGTTGCCCTCCGCACCCACATAGACGGCGTTGGCGGTGAGCTCGCCTTTAATATACAGCGAGTTGTAGTGGGAGCCGGCGTTCTTGCCGATGTAAACGGCCGCGCCCGTGGCGGTGACATTGGCGGTGTCGGCGATGCCGGTTGCGGCATCCCGGCTCAGGATCACCGCGGTGCCGGTGGTGGTTTCGCCGATCACCCAGTCGCCCTGCGACACGAAGCTCAGCCCGTCGGTCATCAGCCCGGTGCCGATCGCGTCCAGCGTCGTGAAGGCCCGGATGTCGCCCGCGTAGGCTTTGCCGGTATAGGTTTGGGCGCAATGTGCACCGATCACGAAGCGGTCGCCCTCCAGGCGCACCGAATGGCCGAAGCTGTCACCCGCCGCGCCGTCGGAGGCGAGGAGCTTCACGTCCTGCTCCACCGTGGAGCCGGTTGCTTTGCCGTCCAGCCCCTTGTAGTAATAGGCTGCACCCGAATCGACATCGTTGCCATCACCGTAAGCAGCCCCGGCCAAGGCGCTGTCGCCCGACAGGCTCACCGACTGGCCGAATTCGTCATACTCCGCGCCGTCGGAGGCGACGAGCTTCACGTCCTGCTCCACCGTGCCGCTCTTCAAGTCCAGCCCCTTGTAGTAATAGGCTGCACCCGAATCGACATCGTTGCCATCACCGTAAACAGCCCCGGCCAAGGCGCTGTCGCCCAACAGGCTCACCGAAAAGCCGAAGGAGTCATCCACCGCGCCGTCGGAGGCGACGAGCTTCACATCCTGATAGGTGGCGGTGGTGACGCTGGCAGGGCCGGTGTAGCCCGACGGGCGGCCCGTCTTACTGTCCAGCCCCTTGTAATAATAGGCCGAGCCGGCATTGCTCCCCTTGTCGTCATCCTGATAAGCCGCGACCAAGGCGCTGTCGCCCGACAGGCTCACCGAAATGCCGAAGTAGTCATTATACGCGCCGTCGGAGGCGAGGAGCTTCACGTCCTGCTCCACCGTGGAGCCGACCGCTTTGCCGTCCAGCCCCTTAAAATAATAGGCCGAGCCGGCATTGCTCGCCTTGTCGTCATCCTGATAAGCCGCGACCAAGGCGCTGTCGCCCGACAGGCTCACCGAAATGCCGAAGAGGTCACTCGCCGCGCCGTCGGAGGCGAGGAGCTTCACGTCCTGCTCCACCGTGCCGCTCTTCCCGTCCAGCCCCTTAAAATAATAGGCCGCTCCCGTATCGTTGATCGCATTGCCGTCATGATAATACGCTCCGGCCAAGGCGCGGTCGCCCGACAGGCTCACCGAAAAGCCGAAGCTGTCACCCGTCGCGCCGTCGGAGGCGAGGAGCTTCACGTCCTGGGGCACCGTGCCGCTCTTCCCGAAGAGCCCCTTGTAATAATAGGCCGCTCCGGCATAGGTCCCCATTTCGCTATTGCGGGGAGCCGCGGCCAGGGCGCTGTCGCCCGACACGCTCATCGAAAAGCCGAAGTTGTCATACGCCGCGGCGTCGGAGGCGGTGAGGATGGAGGCGCGGGCGTGGGGCGAGACGAGCGCGAGGCCCGAGCCGAGCGCTCCGAGTAAAAGCAAGGCGCGCCGGAGCGGGCCTGTAGTATTTGTTTTTGGTATTTTCATAGGTGCGGGAGGAAAGGAGGGGGAGGAAGAGCGGGGCGGGTGTGACGGGACGTAATAGCCACAGGGTGCTGTGTCGTGGTGTTTTGGTTACTGCAGTTTTGCGTGGACGGTGATCGTCAGATCGGGGCTCACCTCGCCCACCGGTTTGTTCCTCACGAGGTACGTGGCGCGGTAGCGCCACTCCGTGAGCGTCGGCGGGAACGGGCCTGCATCGGCATACGACCAGCCTTTCGTTTTCATTGTATCGGGAAGTTAATGACGTGTTTCGGTGTTGTCCGTTGTCCGCTCACCGGTTCCGCGGCCCACCATCGCCCAGGCCAGCAGCGCCAGCCCGGCGAGCGCGGCATACGTGGCGGGTTCGGGGACTTGAGACGTGCCCATCAGGAAATACGCCACGTTTTGCGCGAACCGGAGATTGTCGTCCCTGTCCGCCAAGGGCCCGCCTGCGCCCGCCTGCAGCACCACATCCGCGTCCATCACCACGAGGAAGTTTTCATTCGCTCCCCACAGTGAAACGGTGCCTCCGCTGGTCAGCGAATAGCCGGGCGCCCCGCTTCCGGGGGAAATCACTGTTCCGGAATAGGTATCGATAGTGCTCACGCCTTCCGTCAGATCCCATGCGGACGCGATGATCGTTTCCTCACGGTGCCCCATCAGGGTGTTGGATTCGTCGTAAGTGCCGCCGAGCAATGCGGCTATCTGGATGTTGCTCGTGGCCCATTGATAATCATCTCCGAGAACCAGCGTGCGCACATTGCTGTTCAGCAGGGAGGTGATCACCGCCAGTTCCGGGTCCGTGTAGGTGGTGGCCCCCCACCCGGGGAGCATGACGATAACCGCATCGGCGGTGGTCCCGAGTTCGAAGTCGGCCAGATTTCCGAGCGTGAGATTGGCTCCGTAACCCGCCAGGTAGTGGGCGATCGGTTCATTCGATAACTGGTCTCCCAACTCGGCATTGGGGAGATAGGGTGCTGCCGGATTCAGGACGGTGACCGTCCAGGCCTGCGAGGCGGCGGGCGTGAGCAGGGCCGTAGCGGCGGCGGCAGTGGCGAGCAGCGCCCGCCGGAGCGAGTCGCCGTATTTGATAGGTAGTTTGTTTTTCATTACATGAGTTCTCACGGTGAGAAAGGAAAAAGGAGGCGTGCGGATTTCAGCGGGGGGGGGAGGGTATGTAATTGACCATGCCGCCAGGCACTTCCGCGGATTTTCCCGCTCTATCTTTCATGCAAGCGCGCCCCGCGCAGGTGGCGGAAGCGGTGTGGTGCGTGGGATCGGCGGTGGCGTGCATGTGGCGCAGGTGCAGTGCGCACTTTGCCCGGTTTTTCCGGGGCCAACAAGCCAGGCAAAACCCTGTATTTTGTGTTATCTATTTGTAATACAATTAGATAATATATGATTTTCCTTCTCCTGATCTCTATTTTTTCAGGCAAGGAGGACCGCTCGAGGACGCTCGAATCGGACGGGGTGGTTTTAGCGAATCCGAGCCGGAACCGGCCACATGGGCGGGCGTTGCCGATCAGCCTGGCGATCCTCGCCCGGGCGCAGGGGCGAAGGAATGGGAGCATAAAGGTAATTCCGGTCATGCTCCCTCCCCTTCCTCCGGCCCGGAGGAAAAGGGAATCAGGCCATCCCGGTCTTTACCGGGGGACGCGGGCGATCACCGGTCATGCCTGGCCGGTGTTTCGTGCTCCGCAACCGGGGCCAGGCGGCGGTTCATCCCGGGCAGGGAACGGACCGGTGCTTCACGGATGAGACAGCGCGTGATACTGGCGGCCATCTTCTGCCTGGCCAGAATGCTTGTCAGTACCGGCCCCATCGTCACCCCCAGCGCCGCCAGCACGTAAACGGTCGGTACTCCCGTCAGCGCCCCGAAAATCGCCACGATGCCTCCAAATGCAGCCAGGAAAGCTGCCGGGTGGGCCAGCACTGTCCACAGCCCGATCAGGATCGGCAGCACCATCCATCCATTCGTCAGGCCAAACATCAGCCCCTGGATGAAGAATACCGGGGCGAAAAATACAAAATCCTTCCCGAACCTGAACGTCTGGATGTACACCGCCACCATCACGACGCCGATCTGGCCGGCAATCCAGGGCGTTGCTATGTCCAGGGGCATATCGGTCAATCCTTGGACGCCCATGACAAATAACCCCACGCTGCCTGCCAGCGCCCGGAACATATCCAGCCAGTTGCGCAGGTCCCCGAATGCCTTCCGCCGGTCCAGCCTGTAGTCCACGAGCAGTCTTGCCCTGGCCAGGCTCTTCTCCTTCCCTCTGCTTCCCGAGCGAACGCCGCTGCCGCCGCGATGCCGGGACAGACGCCCGATTTTCATCCACGAACGGGGAATCCAGAGCAGGATTATGGACAGAACGATGATGGTATAGTCGACAGTCACGGTTGTTGGCCGGTTATCCGGCGGATCAGGAAAAAAAGCGGGGCATCCCGGCTATCACACCGGGACGCCCCGCCCGACTCAGGAAACCCCTGGGCGACCAAGCCCCGGAGTTGCTACCGATTCGCCTGAACCGGATCGCGGGGCCAATCCTATCCGTTTTTCCCGAAAAACACCAGCCAGACAAAACCCTGTAATTTACGTAAGATAATAAAAAATAACAACTAACATTTTAAAAAAGGATGCCGGAAGGAAACCGGCATCATCGCCGGCTGTGGATAACGTCACTGATGTTACGTCATTCATCTTTTGCGGGTTTTCCGGTGATTGCGGTTGCCGGAGCCGGAGGCTCGCGGGCTCGGTCGCGGAGCGGAAAGCGGGTCGGGGCACCGGAACAGCTTGTTACGCAGCCGGCTGTCGTTGGCCGGAAGATTCTTGATGCGGGCGCGCAGGGCCGCTTCGTAAATGTGCCGGGTCGTGTCCCTGAACTGCACCCGGTCGCGGGTGCGGGTTTGAGGGAAGGCGGTGATGGGGTAAGCCCAGTTCCAGGCTATCTGCAGGTTCAGCAGCCGGTTGATACCGGCTCTGTTTTGCAGACACTCTGCTGGCAAATAGCGTAAGCCGTTGATAATCAAATTTCTGACCACCTTAATGCTTTACACAAACCTCCAGCAACTTACGGAGTGAATTTGAATCGAAAGAACGGCGTCTGTCTTGTCTCAACTCTGCGGGGTGGGTCACAAAAAACACCAAGGAATCTCACGGAGTTCGAATCCCGGCTTTCAACTCATCTGTCTCTCTGTCCGTTTTCTCCTAAACAAGAAATCGGGCGATTCCGATTCCACTCACTGAAAGAAGATTTTTACCGTGAGCCGGTGTCCGTGTAACCACATCCCCACCCTGTTGCCAGAGGGACTCATCAACGCGGTTCTTTGGATACTGCGCACGGGGAAGCACCGTGGCGCGATTTACCGGAGGACTACGGGGACTGGAAGGACACGCACCGGCTGTTCAGTTCCGTTGCGCTATCCTCTGGGCCGCCACCTTGTGACGACACACTCCAGCAGGTGACACGATAACAGATACCGTTGCCTGACATCATGAAAGGCCGGCTTCACTGCGTATCGAGGAATGCTTGATCTCCCGAGGCGCAGCCGGAGATTTTCGTCCCCTCCGGCCCTCTCTTGGCAAGATCCCGGCGGGATCGTTATTTGACGATGAGGTTGTTCTGCACGCCGGCCACACCCGTCACCCCAGCAGCGACGCGGCCGGCCTGGGTTTTTTGTTCGTAGGTGTTAACGAAGCCGCTCAATTGCACGACGCCCTTGTAGGATTCGACGCTCACATCGAAGCTCTTTACGATCGGGTCGTTCAGCAAGGCGGCCTTCACCTTCGCGGTGATGGCGCTGTTATCGACGTATTCACCGGTGCTTTCACCCGTGGAGGAGGAAGCGCAGCCCGTGGCGAAGAATAAAACGCCGGGGGCGGTGCAGAGGAGCGCGGAGAGTGCGATGGATTTAAAGGAATTTTTCATAACGAAAGGGATAGTAACCTCCGGTTGCCCGTGGTTCGTTTATTTCGGAAATATTTGTCTGGCGTCGGCGGGTGGTCGCGCATCCCGCGTTCATCTTCGCCCGAGCGTGAGGCCTTCAGGATAGCGCGCCGGCTCCAGCCACGCCATCGGCCGGGTGCCGGCCCCGAACTCGGGACATACCGCGGACAAGCACGCGCGGAGGTTGTCCCGGGCCCGGGCGATGCGGCTTTTCACCGTGCCGATATTGATGCCCAGCACCCGGGCGATCTCACCGTAAGCGAGCGTGTGACTCAGCGTGAGAATCGCGCGCTGCCGGTCTTCGAGCCGTGCCATGCCGACGGCGATCAATTCGGTGAATTCGTGCGTCACCGCCTCGCGGGGCGGACTGGGGGCGCCGCACTCCATCGAATCCAGCAGGGTGGACGAGCCCTCCTCGCCGACCGTGTAGTCGAGCGAGATCGTCGCATGGCGGTATCGGCGATGGAAATACCAATAGCGGTTGCGCGCCAGATTAAGGGCGACGTGGTGCAGCCAGGTCGCGAGCGAGGACTCGCCCCGGAAGGTGCCGAGACACCGGTGGGCATGGATGAAGACGTCTTGCACGATCTCCTCGGCGTCCCCGCGGTTTCGAAGCATGGAAAACGCGACCGAAAACAAGCGCACCCGGTGCCGGCTCACGATTTCAATAAACGCGGCTTCATCCCCGCCGCCAAAACGAACCACCAGGGCGGCGTCGTAAACGGCCTCCCGGCGTGATTTTTCAGCGCGCTCCTTTCGACCAGGAGAATCCGGGCGGGATGCAGGCGAAACCGAATCGGCAAAGGAAATCACGCCTGCAGCTTATTACATCCCGACGCCTGCGAACATGGGGTGATGTGCCCGTCCGTGAAGGGGGTTAACGCCGACGCGCCATTGCGCTGCCCTGGACTCTTCCCGCCGGCCACCCGTGGGTGATTCCTTGGCAAAGATCGTTGCGATCTCAGGCGACGCCGCAGTGATAGACAGACGCCGCCTTGCGCGCCCCGGAATTTCGCCGGCACTTTGCCGACAAGGATGCAACGGTATCGGAAATCCGATCAGCCATTCTGGCGGGGTGGACAGTCTCAATAAGTGTGAAAACGGGGAGCCTCATACGGAGCCCTCCCCTCGTGTCGTTTGCGGCCGAATCTCAGGCCTTTTCTGCTGACAAATAGCGTAAGCCGTTGATAATCAACTGGCTGCCCAATCGTGTGGTTTACACGAACCTCCAGCAACTTACGGAGTGAACTTAAGTGGAAAGAACGGCATCTGATTTGTCTCAATTTTGCGGAGCAGCGCTCACGGTCCGTCAAGGGATCTCACGAGGTTCGAATGCGGGATTCAACTCATCCGTCTCATTGGCCCACTTCACTGTCGAAGTAAATCTGCATCGCTCAGGTATGCCGAGAAAGTAATTTTTGTACCACTGAAATCCGGTTTCTCGTTTCAAGTTTTTGCAAGACATGCCCGACATGTTTCCCCACTATTTTCGGCCTCACATCGAGGATGGTCGCGATTTCGGCATTCCATTTGCCTCGACCAAACCAGTGGATGAGTTCCGCCTCGCGTGACAAAAAGTGCGCGAGAGGAAATACTCACGCAATAGCATCACCTGCTCCGCAGTGATCCTGACCTGGCAAAGCCCCGGCGTCAGATCAATCGGGGGAGCGTAGCGTAGTATCCTGTGCGAAGCGACTGGCCCTACCACATCGAGGAATTTTGGATCAACGAACCCGGCCTCACACCGAAACGCGGCACGCGGATCTCCTGCTCGCGCGGGGCGTGCGTGGCTTGGTCATCGCTCCGCTGCAGGAGGGCGCACGGGCGCATTGATCTCGACTGGAAACACTTCTCCGCCGTGCCGCGTGGTTACTCGCTGGCTGAACCCAAGCTGCACGTCGTGATTGACCATCAATTTTGCAACATGAAGCAGGCGGTGGAGCGTCTGCACGGGTCGGATTACCGGCGTATTGGTTTTGCTGTGGTTCCGGCAGGTGAAGCCCGATGCGATTGTGGTAGCGCATCAATCGCCTGCCAAGTGCGCAACTGGCCAAGGAGCAGGGCCTGCGCGTGCCGCGCGACGTGGGTCTGGCCGAGGTGTCGGTGCCATGACAGGACGCCACCATTTCCGGCATTGACGAGGATGAATCCGCCATCGGCGCGCATGCGGTCAAGACGGGCGTCGGGATAGATTCACCGCAACGAACAAGGCGTCCTCCGCCCCCTCAGCCTGCTGCTTGATGCTCGAAGGCATCTGGCATCGGGGAAAAACCGTGCGCAAAGTCCGGGACGTCCGACTAAAACCGGTGCCTCTATTCGCCGGGTAAGTTATCCGCATCGGTCAGGATTCGACTGCGATCATGGCAATTCTTTCCTTGCAGGCGCAAACGTTTGCGTTTCACATGCGCCATGCTTCCCATTCTTGCCCGATTTTGTTCACTTATCGTTCATTCCTTCCGGTTTCTTCGCCAAGTCCGGGTCCGGCAGTCCGGCGCCTGTCGGCTTCTGGCGGCCGGAGCAACGGCGATCCTCTTCGTGCCGCCTGGTCAGGGAGGAATTCCGGATAATGCGGCCGGGAGAGCTGCGGAAACGGCAAAAGATACCGCGGCACCCAACACTTTTTTGTTGGAACCCGAAAAATTCTCGGCACTGGGCGGCTGGATAAAAGACGGCTCGCACATCACGGCAGGAAACACCGGCGGCACGGCGTTCGCCGGATTCGCAATCACCACGCCGGGATCGTATCATATCTGGGCGCGCTCCCAAGATCGTCCTGAAAATCAACCCGCCACGCGACGCTTCCGACTGCGCATCAATGGACGGGACGCCGCCGTGGAATGCGGTGCGCACGGACACGAGAGTTTTTATTGGGAGAGGGTCGATTCGCGCTCGCTGGAGGCGGGCGTGCACGCGCTCGAAGTGAGAGATACGGCGCGTTTTTTCGGACGTCTGGAAGCGGTGCTCATAACGAACTCCGAATTGGATCCCAACACGGTGGAACGTGATTCGTTGAAACGCTTCGAACAACAGCCTGTCCAGGCCGTGCGCGCTCCGATGGTCGATGACGGGGTGGAAAAGATCACCCTTGAAAACGGAGCGGCGGGCGTGGCGGCAGAATTGCGCAACGATGACATCGTCCTGCGGCTGCGGCAGGCGCGCACGGCATCGGGACGCTCCTCCTTCGTTCGTGAAGTCGAGTTCCTGTCCGGTGAATTGAAAGGCAGAATCTGGCAGGCGGGACTGGAACCGCTGTACCTGCTCGGCAGCCGGAAATCGTCAGTGAGTTACTCCGCGTTCTCGCCGACCTGGCCGTCAACGGAGCAGGAAGACTGGCTGCTGGCCGGCCGGACCTGGTCCTTGCCGGCGGACGCCCTCGATGCGTTCCGGGCGGGGGATGCACGCACGCGGTTTTTCCCCGCCTCCATAAGAAACAGAAAAACGGATACGATCGAGCTGGTTTATGAAGCCGGACGAGAGGGGGAAGGCGGGGGGCAGGGCAACCTGGCGCAACGTGCGCTTGTCGTGTGGCATCTGCCTCGCAAGGGTTTTGCGGTGCGCATGGAGGTCGCGCTGAAACCGGAGAAGGCCGGGTTTTATTCGCTGGCATTCGCAGCCGGTGGCAGTGGCGGTTTTGTGATGGATGCCGTGAAGGCCACGCAGTTGCCGCCGTTGTTCCAATTCCGACGCGTGCCGGACGTGCCGCAGATGCTGACTTCGGCCACCACGCCGCATCCGATGGCGCTGGTGGAGTCATTGCTCGCTTCGGAGAGAGAGTCGGATTTGTCGTCGATCACTCATGGCGTGGTCGCGGATGTGGACGGGCTGTCGAAGGAGTGGTCAACACGACGGAACGCCACCTATGGTTTTACGCTGCGCGGACCAGAGGGCGGAATTCAGCCGGCGGTGTTTGCCCCGATTTTGGGAGGGGTCGGATCACGGGTCGCCAAGGGCGGCGAGTTGCGGTCGGCGTGGTGGATTGTCACGGCGCCGCAGTCGTGGGCGCAAACCATGCGCGAGGTGGACGCCTCGATCCTCGGGCTTCGCGATTATCGCGAACCGTGGCAACATTCCCTCACCGAACAGGCGCTCAATATCATCGACCTTATCAAATCCGGTCCGGGCTTCGGCTGGTATGACCGCCTGAAGGGACCGATGAATATCGAGAGCGCCGATACGGCCACGCACGCCGCTCCGCTGATGCTGCTCTCCGCGGCACGCCTCACCGGGGATATGGAATTTTTTGAACGACGCGGCCTGCCCGCGCTGGAGTTCTTGCTGAGCCGCCCAAGTATTCACTTCGCGCTTTCCACGAAAGGGAATTTCTACGTGACACGCGGAGAGGATACCCGTCTCATGTTCAAAAACCCCCGCCTTGGCACCGCCTTGTGGCAGGGCTTGAACGACTTGACAGGCAACCTCAACCCTTGGCTGCGCGAGCGCGTGGAGGCCCCGAAAAAACGCGTAGACGGAGCATTGATACCGGCGTGGTCAGACAAACTCGCACTCTACCGCGCCGTGCCGGACGAACGCTTGCTGCGCGAAATCACACGCGAGGCTGAATCATGGGCGAAACGCGCGTTTGAAAATCCGCCCAAAAAATCGCCCGGTATCATGCCCTTCTACAACGTCTCCTTTTATCCTTACTGGTGGGACTTGATTGATCTGTATGAGTTGACCGGATCGAAACCCCTTCTTGAATACGCAAAACAGGGGGCGTCCCTTACCCTGGCCGGGCAATGGGTGCATCCGGTGGTCCAGCCCGGCGAGATGACGCTTTATCCCGGAGGCAAGTTGACGGAGACGCGCATGGTTTGGTGGAGCGGCCCCGGTGCCGGACGGCTCGGCTTCCCCGCAAGCAAACCACACACTTCGTCAACGGTCACGTTTGACCTGCCCGAACACAAGGTGCCGGCCTGGTTGCCCGCCGCCGTGGGGCTGAGCCTCGAGCAACCCGCCACTTACTACAACGTCGCCGGGCAGGATTCCAACCTGAGCAACATCCAGATCACCGTGTGGGCCGCCAATCTCCTGCGCCTTTCCGGGATCACCGGAGACGATTACTGGCGGATGTATGCGCGCAACGCACTCATCGGCCGGGCCGCCTCCTACCCCGGCTACTACATGTCGAACTTCATGGATTTGCAGCACGATCCCGATTTTCCGAACAAGGGGCCTGATCTCACCGCGTTTTACTGGCACCATGTGCCGGTGCATCTGGCGATGCTCGTCGATTACCTGGTTACCGATGCGGAGGTTCGCACGGGCGGAGCGGTGCGTTTTCCGTATTCAAAATCCCAGGGCTACGTATGGTTTTCGTCGCGTGTGTTTGGCGGAAAGCCGGGTCGTGTTTTTGATGATTCGTCATGCTGGCTCTGGCTGGATCGTAACAAGTTTGGCGTGGATACGCCCAGGGTCGATTACCTTGGTGCACGCAGTCGCGACAAGTTTCACCTCATCCTCATGAATCAGGCACAGGGGGCGGTGGACGCGCGTGCGCTGGTTGATGTCGCTGCGCTTGGCATTGCAGAGGGAGCGGTGGCGCGGATTCGCGGCACAGATGATGGCGAACGTACGCTGGCTCCCGAAGCAGACGGGCGATATCCGCTGACCTTGGAGCGTGGAGGTTGGGCCGTGCTGACGTTCGATGCTACGGATGCGAATCCGTGGCCTTCTTACCCGCCGCTTGCGACAAAACCGGCAACACTGGTTCTCGAGGACAAGGCATGGGGAGAACTGCACGCATTTCGTATCCGTTCACCATTTGGAGTTGATTCGCTTTACGCCGGCCTGACAGGCGCGCCCGATGGCGCTGTCGTGACATTATTGCCGGAAGGGGAAAACCGTGTTGTGCCGCCGGTGCACGGTGCGCCTTGCGAGGTCAGTCTCGGCAATATCCCGATGTCGCAGGATATCCGTTTCCGGATTCGTCTGGAGCGAACCGGCGGGGCGACCATTGAAACTCCCGTTGTCACTCTGCCGGGCACTCCGGACGCGTTGTAAGTCAGGAAAGAAAAACATGGTGCTTCCACAAACAGCCATCTCCACATTCGACGTAAATCTGCCCGGCGGGCTATTGCTCGCGGGTGCGCAAAACCGGGCGGAATCCGACGGCGCCGCGGTCGTCGTGCATCACGAATGGGAGCGTGTTGACGACAACTGGATGCGTTGCCGCGCGCATGTGACCAACACGGGTTATGCGGATGTCGCCCTCGGCGACATCTCCCTCGTCTCGGGCGGACGCCTTGCGGGTGCGTTCGCGCGGTGGTCACGGGTGTTTGCGCAGAGCAACACGATGACCGGCGTGGTGGGCATCGCGCCGCATCCGGTCAACGACACCGTGGTTTCGGATGCCTGCATGGGCTGGAGCGATGCGCGGGGAACGACAGCCATGGTGGCGGGATTCGAGACGCCCGGAGACGCATCCTACACCATTCGTTCCACGATGGATGAACGGGGGGGCGCGGGCAACGATCTGGTGCCGGAGTTTGTCTGCAAGCGCGACGGAGCAGTGCTGCGCGCCGGGGAGAGGCTGGAGATTTCGCCGCTGCTGCTGGGCGTCGGCGAAAGTCTTTCATCATTGCTGGAAGACTACGCCCGATTTGTCGCGCATGCGATGGGCGCGGGAACCGTGACAACACGAGAGGCCGGGATGATGGTGCGCGGCTGGTGCAGTTGGTATTATTTTTATGGGACGGAATCGGAGTCCGACGTATTGCAAAACGCGCGCGCCTTGCGAAGCGAACTGTTCCAGAAAAACAGCGGTTTGCCCGAACCGTCTGCCTTGGCGCCGGTGATCCAGATCGATGATGGCTGGACCCTGCCGTTCAACGGACATCCGCGTGTGTGGGGCGACTGGCTGCCCGGCAGAAAATTCCCACGTGGCATGGCCGCGCTGGTGCGCGACATCCATGCTCTCGGTTTCCGAGCCGGATTGTGGCTTGCGCCGTTCAGCGTGGACAAGGCAAGCCGGCTTGCCGCGGAGCATCCCGACTGGATCGTGCGTGCGCACAACCCCGAAACGGGCCTGATGGACCCGGCGGGGCCGGGCCATGTTTTCGGCCTCGATCTCACGCATCCCGCCGTGCTCGCGTGGCTGCGCGAGACATTTACCCGCGTGTTTTGGGAGTGGGGTTTCGACTATGTGAAAATTGATTTTCTGATACACGGCGCGCTTTCCGGCCGCCGCCACGATCCTGGCGTCACGCCTGCCGAGGCATTCCGGCGCGGGTTGTCCGTGATCCGCGAGGTGGCGGACTTGCGGGGGGAAGACAGCCGTTGGGGACGGAAATTTATTCTTTGTTGCGGGAGCCCGTTGGGGCCGGCGATCGGTCTGTGCGACGGGATGCGAGTCGGTTACGATGTCGGCACGCGCTGGCATCTGCCGATGTCGATGGCCGACTGGCCGCATGGCAACTGCTGCATCAAGGCGGCGGCGTTTCCCGTGCTGTTCAGGCAATGGATGCACGGGCGCTTCTGGCAAAATGATCCCGACTGCCTTGTTGTCAGGGATCACTGCACGCCGCCGGAGCTGGCTGCATTCGCCCAAAACCGTTTCGTGACAGCACCGGTGCGCGCGGAGGAATTCGGGCTGGATCCCGAGGAGGCTGCATTCTGGGCGCGCGCTGTCTGGATGACTGGTGGCATGACGTTTTTGTCGGAGGCTCCGGATCGATTGGCAAAAGAGCGTCGTGATCTGGCAAAGCGGGTTTTTCAACCCCATGGGCAGACCGTTCGCGGAGTCGATTGGTATGAGGACCCCGAGGTGTGCGTATTGCAGAGTGTGTCGGGCCAGCCGATGTTCGGAGTGTTCAACATGTCCGATTCCGGAAAGAGGATGAAGTTGCCTCGCCGCCTGTTGCGGTGCGTGGCGTCGTGTTATCGCGAGTGGCTGACGGAGGAGTTGCTGGAGGTGGCGGGCACAGATGATGCGTTGTCCCTTCCTCCTTTGCCTCCCCATGCGGCACGGATCTGGATGGCGGTCTGAGGCACGATACCGGAGAACGCCGGATGGACTGCCGGCGTCCGGTTATTCGGATTCGTGAACCTGGCCATCGTCCTGAGCGTTGCGTTGCTTTTCACGGAGCAGGCGGACGAGGGCCAAAAGATCCTTGGTGCCACCCCACAGGAACCAGATGATGGTTCCTGCGCCGACCACTGCGCTGAGGAGGATGACGAACAGCCAGTAGCCTGCCCATGTGCTCTTGCTGAACCCGATGGTGAGACCGATCGTGGTCCCAAGGACAAACATCAGCGTCCAGAAGCCGGTCCAGCCGAGTTTGAAAAAATAGATGACGTTGTCGCCGCGTGTGAAGCTGCTGGTAAAGCCGAGCACGCGTTTCCAGCGCGGCAAACCGTCGGTTGCGGATTGAGAGGCTGCGGGGAAAACGGTGGGAGCGTCCTCGGCGATGGCGTATGGGCCGCGATGCAGGATGCGGTCGAGGTTGGCAGAAGTGCGGCAGGTGAGAAACGAGACAAGCACGTAACCGACGATGCTTGTTCCATAGGAAATCATGGCCAGCCAGGCGCCGTTGATCGGAAACTTCGGGGCAAGCGCGACGAACGCCGGCACGTGCGGCCAGGCGACTTGCAATGAAATTCCAATGACAGCCACGCTGCAACCGGCGATCATGGCCGTATAGGCACCCGCCGTGGTGCCGCGTTTCCAGTAAAGCCCACCAATGATCACGGATCCCGATCCGCCGAGGTAAATCGTGCCGGTGAGCAGGAAATACATGAACAGGTAGTCGCGCAGCGGGAAAAACGCGCTCCAGCAAAACGCAAATACTGCGACAAACACGATTGAGGCGCGTAGCAAAAACAGGTGGGCGCGTTGCGAGAGAGGCGGTTTTCCGTGGCGGAAGGGAAGCACGACATCCTGCACGAAGATCGATCCCCACGAGTGCAGGTAGGAATCGTCAGTGGCGACCGCAGCCATGGCCATCGCGGCAGCAAGCAATCCGATTACGCCCGCAGGCAGCAGCGCGACGAGCGTGACGGGAACCGTCATTTGCGTGGCGGTTTGCGCATCGTCGATCCGGGCGAGGGCGGCATGGGCGGATTGCTGGATCGGCTCGTAACCAGCGTGATGCAGCACGACGTAGGCGCCGATTGGCAGAATCATCAGCATGAGATAGGTGACGCCGTTGCGCCATTCGGCGAGTACGCGGGCCATCTTGGCCTCATGCGGGGTACGCGCAGAGGCATTGTATCCGGAAGTTCCCTGCCAGCCGAGGCAATTGTAAAATGCCTTGAAGGCAAAAATCGCAAAAAACCAGAAATTGAAGTCGCTGATTTTCGACTGGTCAAAGGGATCAAGCAGCGACTTACCGGGCTCGGTGGCTGACAAAGCTTCCACCGTGTGGCCCCAACCGACTTTGTAAAACACCACGCCCATCAACACCAGGAAAACGATGTTCATGAACTGCGCCTGGAAAAAATCCGTGACCATCACCGCCACCATGCCGCCAGCGAAAACCAGCAGGAGCGCCATGCCGAGAAACAGCCCCATGATAATGAGCAAGGTTCGCACCTCGACACCCGCGATGGAGACGGTCTGGGGTAATCCGCAAAAGTGGATGAAAAAATTGGCGACGATGCCAGGAAACACACCGTAGTTAAGGACTCCTGACACCCAGGTCATGATGCCGGCAAACACACGAAAACGGCGCGAGTAGCGCATCTCGAAAAACTGAGCCATGGTGAGTGCACGTGTTTCGCGAAAACGGTAGGCCACCCAGCCGCTCATGGCGATGACCATGGCAATCGGCGCGAGCATTTTTCCCCACCAGAACGCTGCAAATCCGGCCTGATAGAATTTCTCGAAATTGGCCACCAGGCTGGTCACGCCAAATGCGGCAATGCCTTCGGAGAGCGTGAGCAGATAACGTCCGGCGCAACGATTGGCAGCCAGAAAATCGGAAACACTGCGAGTGTAGCGGCGTATCCAGATGGCAATGATGGCAAGCGCGAGAGCGGCGGCGATGACGATGCTCCAGTCGAGGGAAGTGAGATTCATTCAGGCGTGCGCGGGAGGGATGGTTATTTGCCGGTCCAGAATGTGTGGCTCTTGTTCGTTTCCAATTCGGTGCCGGTGACGCGAACAGCCGCGACGTGGCCGTCCACGAAACAGACATTCATTTTCCCGCTGTGTCTTTCGTTCCAGGTTTGATTGGTGCCTTGGTTGCTGAGACCGCTGGACTTGAGCGAGTCGCCAAAAAATGCGGCCTTCGCAGGAACCTCGACCCTGTGAACCTGAATGAGTTTCCGGTCGGTGCCAGTGCTGTCCGTTATGGTGACGGTCGGTGAGAGGAGGTTGTTTATGCCATAGCTCCGTCTCGGGGGCTCGATGTCATCCTTGGCCTTGGGACATTCAAAAATCGTGCCCGTCAGATTATTCGGCAGCTCGTTCTGCCCGGCTGTGTTGTTCCGAATTGGAACCGAATACGCGCAGGGCCAGAGCGCCTCGTAAAAATAGGGCCTGCCAGTGGTTTGGGATGACAGCCCCTTGTGCTCGTCAGCGTAAAGGCGGGCGGCGACACCGATCTGGCGGAGATTGCTGATGCATTGGGCGTTGCGCGCGGACTCACGCACCCTGCTGATAACAGAGAGGATGATTGCCGCTAAAACGCCAATGATCGTAATCACGGCAAGCAGTTCCACCAAGGTAAACGCAGCCCTGGTTGTTGGCCTTGCAAATGGAGTTTTTTGAGGTGGCAGGGTGATGTTCATGGCAGCGAAAAATTAGAAACGGAGATGAGGAGGCGGGGAAATGCCGGAGTTTTTTGCCGGAAGCCGTGGAGCCCGGAATGAGAGGTTAGCGTCAGGCGACACGCAAACGTTGATCAAAACTATGGTCAAGAGCAAAACAAAAGGGAGGAGTGGAAAACAGCAGCAGCCTGCATCTCGTGGCTTTCCCCCAGACGAAAAATATCCACGCTTGAAACAAAAAAACTTGCAATATTAGCGCAAACGTTTGCGTTTCATCGGTCCATTTAATCTCTCTGTATCCCGAAAAACTCCAGTTGTTTTCTATGAATACCAGAACCACCACCATGACCACCACCCGAAACCCGTTCTCTGCCATGCTTGCGCTCTGTGCCTTGAGCATGGCGGGGCCATTCACCGTTTCCGCCGCACCGGAAACGCAACCGACACTCGCCACCGCCCCCGTCTCGGCCCAACCCGCCCTGCCCAGGTCGGCGGCGAGATTTTACGGGGCGACACCGCTCTCGCCCGCGTTTTTGCAACGCGACCCCGGCCCGCAATACTGGTCGCAAGCCCGCAAATGGCAGGGCGTCCCCGGCCTCACGCGCACGCACGGCGGACGCCTCTGGGCCACCTGGTATGCCGGCCCCCTCATGGAAGGCGCGGCGGGCAACTACTCCGTGCTCGTGACGAGCGACGACGACGGCGCGACCTGGACCGAACCGGTCGCCGTCTTCCACCCCTTCGGCTTCTTTGAGGCCAAGGCGCTCGACCCGCTGTTGTGGACCGATCCCGACGGCGGCCTCTGGTGGATACACAATCGCTGGCTGCAGGTCGATGGGCACAGCCAGTTGCGGACGGTCTGGACGTTCAAGGCGTCCGACCCGGAAAAAGCTTTCACACGCTGGTCGCCGCCGCAGTTTCTCGCCTACGGAGTCTGTATCAACAAACCCACTGTGCTTTCCGACGGCACCTGGTTTCGCACCGTTGTCCTCGGCCCTGAGGACCCGTCGCGGCTGCATTTTTACGTCTCCCGCAACAAGGGCAAAACTTGGGAATTCCTTTCCAAGCACACACCCTCCGCGCCGCCTGAAATCGCCAAGGCATGGTGCGAGCCGATGGTCATCGAACGCCGCGACGGCAGCCTCTGGACCCTCTTCCGCTCCGAAAGAAGCATCAAACAAATCGAGTCCTCCGATGGCGGCAAAACCTGGAAAAACGAAAGCGATTTCACCACTGAACGCGGCATCGACACGCGCTTTTTCATCACGCGCCTCCAGTCCGGGCGGCTCCTGTTTGTCGTCAACGACCACCCGAAATCCCGCGCCAACCTCACCGCCATGTTGTCCGACGACGACGGCAAGACATGGTCCCACAAACTCGTCCTCGACGAGCGCAACGCCGTCAGTTACCCGGACGGCCTGCAAACGCCCGACGGCAACATTTACATCATCTACGACCGCGGACGCTACAACAAGGACCAGCAGGAAATTCTCTTCGCCAAGTTCACCGAAAACGACGTGCTCGCCGGTCGCTTGGAAAACCCCGGAAGCAAACTCAAACAACTCATCAACCGCCTGGCCGACACGGGCGGCGGCGTGAAAACAAGCAGCGAGGCCAGCGCTCTCGCCAAGGAAAACAAGGCGCGCAACGACTCCGCCAAATCCACCCAGTCCCCCCGATCCAAATAACCGCTCCCCTCCTTGCCATGAAAATCCAAACCTTGTTTATGTTATTTCCGCTGTTGACCGGCGTGTTGGTTGCCGCGCCGGCGAACTCGCCCATGCTGGAACACCAGGAGGCGCAAGTCGTGGAAGTCCCCGGCCTGCCCAGGGTGCTGATACTCGGTGACTCGATTTCCATCGGTTACATCCAAGGTGTGCGGAAACAGTTGGACGGTCTCGCCATCGTGCGCCGTCCGCCGACCAACTGCGGTTCCACCAAAACGGGACTGGAATGCCTCGACGCCTGGCTCGGTGAAAAACACTGGGACGTGATTCATTTCAACTGGGGCCTGCACGACCTGCGTTACAACCCCGTCAAGCGCAAGGACGGAACCGAGGATCTCAAACAAAACGTATTGCCCGAAGACTACGAAAAGAATCTGCGCATTCTCGTCGCCCGCCTCAAGGCGGCGTCGGACACGCAGATTTTTGCGACCACCACGCCGATCCCGGTAAAGCAAAAACAGCGCCAGCCGCGGATTCCGGCGGACGTCGACAAATACAACGAAATCGCCCTGCGCGTGATGAAAGAATCCGGCATCCCGATCGACGACCTGAACGCAATCGTCAAGGGACGCGAAACGGAAGTGATGCCGCCGGAAGACGTGCATTTCACACGGGAAGGTTATGTCGTGCTGGCCACCGCCGTGGCGGACTCGATCAAAAAAACGCTCGCGACCAAGGCCGCGAAATAACCACGGGCAGGCGGGAAACCATCTCTCCCTCCGCATTCCCTCCCCTCCCCTCCCCCTCTCTCGCTCGCTCTCTCTTTCTCTATTCATGGTCATGAACATTCAGATACGTTTTATGTGCTATCTTAACTCCGCCCGTTTTCTGGCCATCGCCTGCGCCCTGTTCGCGCTGTCCGCAATCGGGCGGGCGGAGATTTGGTTGCCCACGATTTTTTCCGATCACGCCGTCCTGCAAAAAAGCGCGCGAACACCCGTCTGGGGTAAAGCCGAGGCAGGACAAAAAATCACCGTCACACTGAATCGCGCGACTGCCGACGCCACGGCGGACGCCTCTGGAAAATGGCGCGTTGACCTTGATCTGAGCGACAATGCGATCGGCGCCGGCCCGCACCGCCTGGTCGTGCAAGCGGGCGCATCGCGGAGGGAAATTGCCGACGTGCTGCTCGGCGAAGTCTGGTTGTGCTCGGGTCAGTCGAACATGGAGTTCACGCTCGGCGGCGCGCTCGGTGCGAAAGAAGAAATCGCGGGCAGCGACGACCCCGCGCTAAGGCAGTTTCGCGTTCCGAAAAAAGACGCCGTCAGACCGGCCGAAGATTGCGAAGGCCGCTGGGTGGTGGCGCATCCGGAAACCGCCGCGCAATTTTCCGCCGTTGCGTGGCATTTCGGCAAAAATTTACGGCGCGAACTTTCCGTTCCCGTCGGGCTGATCAATGCCTCGTGGGGTAGCACTCCCTGCGAACTCTGGATGAGCCCTGAAGGTCTCGCCGCCGACCCCGAACTACGCGCCACACGCGACAAGCTTCTGGCTTGGCGAACTGACATTTTGCCCGCTTACAAAAAGGAGTGGCGGGCATGGGCGCAAAAATACGAACGCAATGACGCGAACGCAAAAAACGCCACGCCGCCACCGGCCAACGACGCCAACAACGCCGCCGCGTGGCGCACGGTCACGCTTCCCGGCCAGCTGACGCCGGACGGATTTTCCGGCGAAGGAATTGTCTGGCTGCGGAAAAAAATCACGGTCTCCCCCCTCCCCCCCACCTCCGACGGACGTGCCCGGCCTTTCAGGATTTCGCTCGGCGGTATGCGCGGTTCTGAAACGGTTTTTTGGAACGGCAAACGAATCGGCGGCACCGATCCGGCGGTTCCCGTCAAACCGGTGCGCCATTACACGGTACCCGGACATCTCGTTCGTGCCGGCGCGGAGGCCGTGCTGGACATCCGGCTTTTCGTGCCCCTCGGCGACGCCGCGCTTGGGGAAAACGGCGGCGTGTTGCGCGCGGGTAAAACACCTCTTTCCGGCGACTGGCTGACGCGGGGGGAGACATCGTTTCCACCGCTTTCCGACGAAGCGCGAAACGCATGTCCCGCGCCGCCGGAAAATCCCGACGAGGCGGGCACGGGCGGTTTGGTGTCGCCCTATTCTCTCTTCTTCAACGGACTGATTCATCCGCTGATTCCCAACGCCCTGCGCGGCGTGATCTGGTATCAGGGCGAGACCAACACCGGCCGCGCCTTTCAATATCGCAGCACCTTTCCCGCCCTCATTCGCGATTGGCGCAAACAATGGGGGCGCGGCGATTTTCCGTTTTATTTCTGCCAGCTCGCCTCCTTTGGCATGAAGCACGACGAGCCGGGCCGGGCGAGCGAATGGGCGGAGTTGCGGGAGGCGCAAACATTCGCGTTAAAATTGTCCGAAACCGGCATGGCCGTGCTCACCGACCTCGGTGAGGCGGGCGATATTCATCCGCGCAACAAGGCGGAAGTCGGACGCCGCCTCTCGCTCATTGCGCTCGCCAATACTTACGGAAAAATGCTGCCGTTTTCCGGTCCGGTGGTGGCGTCCGTTGCCGTTGAGAAAGACACCATGCGTATCCGATTCAAAAATACATACGACGGCCTGATTGTCGCGCCGCTGCCCGACCGCTACCGGCCCAAGTCGCTGGAACCGGCGACGCTTCCGCTGCGGCGCCATGCCCCGGCGGGCGAACTGGAGGGGTTTATGATTTGCGGCGCGGACCGCCGCTGGCACTGGGCGGAGGCGCGCATCGAGGGCGACGATTCCGTGGTCGTGAGTTCCGCCTCGGTGCCGGAACCGGTCGCCGTGCGCTATGCATGGGCGGACAATCCGACGTGCAATCTTTACAACGCCGCCGGTCTTCCCGCCGCTCCCTTCCGCACCGACGATTTCCCTCTTTCGACCATCAACCGCCGTTTTTAATCCCGATCCCGACCCGGAGCCGCCAACTTTTTTGCGCGCATTTTTTTCAAGCCATGAAATCCCCTCCCTCCCCTCTCGCCCCGGTGCCGGCCGGCATCTGGAGTTATGCCTGGCTGGTCGTCGTTCTGCTTTTCCCGGTCGCGCTGCTCAATTACCTCGACCGCCAGATGCTCGCCACCATGAAGGCATCGATGGTGGCGGACATCCCGAGCATCGCCAACAAGGCGGACTGGGGGTTTGTTCTTGGTTGTTTCAAGTGGACTTACGCCTTTCTCAGTCCCTTCGGCGGTTATGTGGCGGACCGGTTCAGCCGGCGCTGGGTGATTATCACGAGCCTTTCGGTGTGGTCGCTGGTCACGTGGTGGACGGGACACGTCACCTCATTTCACGAACTCACGGTGACGCGCGCGCTCATGGGCGTCAGCGAGGCGTTCTATATTCCCGCCGCACTGGCCCTGATTTCCGAATACCACGCGGGCGGCACCCGTTCCCGTGCCATCGGACTGCATCAGTCAGGGATTTATCTGGGGCAGATTTTGGGCGGTTTCGCCGGTTACATGGCCGATTCGCCAGAGTTTGGCTGGCGATGGACGTTTTCAACCTGCGGCTTGCTTGGCGTGTTTTATGCCGTGCCGTTGCTCCTGTTTTTGCGCGATTCGAAAGCAGCGCCTGCCGTGCCTGTTGCGCCCGGCGCGTCCGCATCCGACGGTAGCGGCGGGGCGTTGCGCGGGTTATTGTGCAACCGCGACTTTATTTTACTTGTCATTTATTTTACACTACCGGCGATCGCTGGCTGGGTCGTGCGTGACTGGATGCCCGAGATCCTGCGGGAAAAATTCAATCTGGGTCAGGGCCAAGCGGGCGTCAGCGCAATCCTGTATGTGCAAATCGCTTCGATCATCGGTGTTCTCATCGGAGGTGCGCTCGCTGATCGCTGGATACGGCGCACCGTGCGCGGCCGCATTTTTACGAGCGCGATTGGCATGATGCTTTTTCTGCCCGCGCTCTTCAGCGTCGGCAACGCCCCCACGCTCCTGTTCGCAGTCGTCGGGCTGATTGTCTTCGGGCTGGGCTGGGGGTTTTTCGACTGCAACAACATGCCGATTCTCTGCCAGATCGTGCGTCCGCAGTGGCGGGCGACAGGTTATGGCATCATGAATTTGGTCAGCATCAGTTGCGGCGGTTTCGGCGACTGGGGTTTCGGCGCGTTGCGTGACCACAGCGTGCCGCTGAATTTGATTTTTGGCATCTTCGCAGGCGTGGCACTGTTGTCCGTTTTCGTCGTCCTGCTGATTCGCCCGCGCAAGGAGTCGGAAAATGCGGGATGACGTGTGCGTGGGGGGAGGAGAGATTCACAGGAAAAATTTATGAAGAATTTATGAAGAACGCGTGGGAAAGATCTTGCCATCAGGAACCGCAAACGTTTGCGTGTTCATTTGCCAATTCCGGCAAATTTGAAGATTCAAAATATCCTCCCAGCCATGAAAAACTCCTCAAAACTCACCATATCATGCCTCGTTACCCTGTTTATCCTGGGCTTCTTTGGCACGATTTCACTTCACGCCGACAGCGTTGACGTCACCGTCGCCGCCGATACCGACATCCGTAGAAATAAAGATGGCGCCAGCTCTGCCACAAGTGCGACAGCAACGACTTTGCGTGTGGGTTCCCAGAGAACCGCCAATAATTACACGAACGGACGCGCCCTCCTGTCTTTTGACCTCAACAGCTTTGTTCCCGCCAACGCCACCATCAACTCGGTGACACTGAACATCTATTATAATGGCGATACCGTAGCCGGGGAAGTATTGCAGTATGCCGGCCCCATCACTCTCGGTTTATACGTTCTCCCCGATGCGTTCACGGCTGGCCAAGCCACATGGGACAACAGCTCCACGGGCACTCCGTGGACGGCGGGAGCGGGTGGCCTGGCCGACACTGCAAGCGCACTGGCGACCGCCACTGGCTATGCAACCGTCACCGGCCCGAATAACCTTCTGAGCTGGTCCGGCACCGAACTTCTGGGGTATGTGAGCACACAATATGCATCCGGCTCGTTGGTTTCGTTTGCCATCAAATCGGATATCGAAAACAGTGAATATGGTGCTCCGACCTATCGCGGACTTTTGAATCTGTTTTCCTCCGAAACCGGCACCGCCAACAGGTTCCCCCGGCTCACCATCGACTACACCGTAAACCCGGTTCCCGAGCCTTCGACGTGGGCGGTCGTTTCGGGCGTTTTTGCACTGATCGCCGCCGTCCTTTGGCGTCGCTGCCGGTGATCCGGGTCGCTGTTTCCTCGCCGCCGGTCACACCTTGACAGCTCGGACGGTGGCGGGCGGGACTCCCGCGCCGCGCAAAGGTGACCGGAATACCGCACGCAAACCTTGATCATTCATTCAACCAGTCGTTATGTCCGTGTTCATGAGCAATCTTGAGACGTTTGACGCCGGCACTTCGTCCGCAGGCGACGCACCCGTGCCGCCGACTGTTGATCTGAAGGAACTGGCGCATGTGCTTAAACTGAGCATCGGCACGGTGTCGCGTTCGCTCAACAACCACGCGCTGGTCAGCGAAAAGACACGCAACCGCGTCTTCGAGGCTGCTCGCAAATACGGCTACGTGCCCAACAGCGCAGCGCGTCTCCTCAAGGCCCGTTCGACGCTCACGGTCGGCGTATTTTTCGCGCCCTACTACGGACCACAAGGCGAGATCAACCCGGCGGCGCTCAACGTCATCGAAGCGCTCCGCCGCCACATGCCCCGGCAAGGCATGGAGTTGCAGGTGCTCTACTACCGCAACGACGATGAATTGTGCGCACAGGCGAAAACGGTCAATGTGGGTATATTCATCGGACATTTCGAAGATAAATCCTTTGCGGCGGTGCATGCGCTGGGCCTGCCGGCAATCGTTTACACAAAACTCTCGTCATATCCCACGCAGGTGTGCGTATTGCCGGACGCGCGACACGCCGGAGCGACCGCCGTCCAGTATCTGGCTGCGCTGGGGCACCGGCGCATCGGCGTTGTGACCGGTCCGCTCAGGGAGACACCGTTTGCCCGTCATCGTGAGGGATTTGAACAGGCGCTGGCCGAATTTCGCATCCCGGCTCAGCCCGACTGGCTGATCGAATTGCCCGAATCGCAATGCAACAAGGAGGGTGCCGCCGAGGTGCTGTTGCCCTTGTTGAAAAAAAACAAAAACGCACGTCCTTCCGCCATCGTGTTTGCGTCCGACTGGTATGCTCTCGGCGGACGCAAGGCGGCAAAGGATGTCGGCCTCTCCGTGCCCGACGATCTCAGCCTGATCGGCTACGACAA
Organism: Opitutaceae bacterium TAV5; assembly: GCA_000242935.3. Taxonomy (NCBI): domain Bacteria; kingdom Pseudomonadati; phylum Verrucomicrobiota; class Opitutia; order Opitutales; family Opitutaceae; species Opitutaceae bacterium TAV5. The sequence continues at coordinate 4,144,872 of CP007053.1, read as the reverse complement.
CCTGCAGGTCAGCGCCGAAGTGGAACCCGCACTGACGACGTTCGATGTCCATCAATCCGGTCTCGTGCAAACCATCACGCGCCTCGCCGCCCGGCTCGGTTCGCCGCAGGGCCGGAGGCTCACCGAGGCACAACGCGAAATCCTCGTCCTGCCCGATCTGATCAAGCGCGAATCCTGCGCCTGCCTCTGGCCGCCGTTGCCATCGACGAGGTAGAGGGAGGAGCCAAAAATTACACAGAGAATACGGAGAAGGAAGCGAAGATATCTGTCTGGCGGAGTCCTCGCAGCCGGACGCGCGTCAGCGTGCCCCTTCCGATCCTGTGGGACTGTCGTCCCGTCCGGCGGCGAGGACGCCGCCGCTCCGTTGCCGGGCGAATACAGGCGAAGCCCCTGCAATGCGGTTCAACATCTCTCTTTCCGATGAATCCACTCTATGAACGCAAACGCCCGGAATGTCTGAATACCATCTGGGAGCCTGCGACCGGACTGATCTGGATGCGCGGGGAAACGCTCTTTTTCGAAAACCCGCGCAACCGCACCCTGCGGTTCCGCAAGAAATTTCACCTGCCCTTCGATCCGGTTTCGGCGGAACTGCGGATCTTTGCCGACACACATTATCAGCTTTTCCTCAACGGCTGTTTTTGCGGACGCGGCCCCGGACGCAGCGACCCGACGTGGACCTGCTACGACCGCTACGATGCGGTTTCTTTCCTGCAACAAGGCGACAATACCATCGCCGCGCTCGTGCTTTTCCAAGGCTTCGGCACCGGGGCGCGCATCAGCATCATGCAGGGACTCCTGTTCCAGCTCGTGATCCGCGGCATCGGCGGCGAAACCTGCGTGGTGGCGAGCGATCCGACCTGGAAAGCGGCGCCCGCCGCCGAGTTTATCCGTCCCACGCCGCGCCTGCACGGTCCGCTCGGTTGTATCGAAGTCCAGGACACACGCCTGTCGCGGCCCGGATGGCACTTGCCCGATTTCGACGACTCCGGCTGGGCAGCCACCGACTACATCAAGCCCGACCTCGCGGTGACCCCGTGGTATCATTTTGTCGAAAATCCGCTCCCGCGACGCGAGGAGGGGGAGGTGGATGCCTGTCCGCGCGTGCGTCCTGCGTTTGCCGGTTTTGCCGCGCCGGAGATCGACGCGCTCGGGGAACCGCGTCCGTTCCCCGTCGCCGACACCGTGAACCCGGAGTCCCCGTTTCCCGCAAAAATTCCGAAAGCGGACACGCCGGCCACGGCGCGCATCGTCACGCTGGATTTCGAGCGAATCGAGGCAGGCCTGTTCCGGCTCGAAGTCGAGGGACCGCCGGGGACCGTGATCGACGCGCTGTTCTCCGACTCGATCGCACCCGGCGACATCATTCCCAAGCCCGAGCAGGCGCGCATCCTTGCCGGCCGCTGGATCCTGTGCGGCGGGCGGCAGACGCTGGAGGTGGCGTTCAACTGGCTCGCATTTCGCCACGTGCAACTCTGGATCTGGTCCGCCGCCCCCGTCACGCTGCACCGCGCGTGGGTGCGCACGCTTTATTATCCGCTGCCGCAGGTCGAGGGTTTCACGTGCAGCGACCCGCTGCTGACCCGGCTCGATGCGATTTGCGAGCACAGCATCCGGCTCTGCTGCCAGGACGGCATCGTGGACAGTCCCTCCCGCGAGCAACAGCAGTGGATCGGCGATGCGCGCAAGACCGCCGTCTTCAACCACCACCGCTGGAGCGACGCGAAGTTGCACCGCAATCTCGTCGGGCAGATCGGTCAGGGCATGGACTGGGCGGGCTCCATGGTGCCGCGCTATCCGTCGGGCAACCGCAATGTCAGCCCCATCCCCTCGTATTCCCTCGACTGGATCTGCATCTTCGAGGATTTGTATCAATTTACCGGCGACGACAGCCTCCTGCCGGAGTGGTGGTCCAACATCCTGCGGGCGATCCGCTGGTTTTCCGCCTTCGAGCGCGACGCGGACGGTCTGCTGGAGCGGGTTCCTCACTGGCTCTACATCGACCTCGGCGACGGCGACCGCCGCCCCGGAACGGGCAAGATCCTCACGACGCTCAACCTGCAATACCTCGCCGCCCTGCGCGCCGTCGCCGGATACGCGAAACGCCTCGGCGACGGCTCCGCCCTCGCATGGTACGAGGGCAAGGCCGCCCGGCTGGAGCAGTCCATCCGCGCCCATCTCTGGACCGGCCGGGGCTACGCGGACGCGCGTTCGGACGAGTGGTTTTCACCGGGTTTCTCCGAAGTGACCGCGGCGCACGCCCTGCTTCATCTGGAGCCTCCGGGCAGCGATCGCGCTGTAACGATCCTCGCTGAAGTCTTTCGGCCGGATTCGGCGGTGATTCCCTCCAGTCCGTTCTCGATGCATGTCGTGTTGCAATCACTACGGTTTCATTCGCAGGAACAGAGTGCGCTTGATCTCATCCGGCTACGCTATGCCCCGCTGCTAGCCGCAGGGGCGACGGCGACGTGGGAGCACTGGACGGTGTCGTGGAAGAATCCGGAAACCGGATACCCGCAATGCGCCTCTTCATGCCATGCCTGGGGGGCGGCCCCGCTGGCATTTTTCACCGGCACAATCCTCGGCATCCGCCCGCTCGCTCCCGGCTGGCAGCGTGTGGAAGTGCGTCCGTTTTGCGGCGACCTCGCGCATGCCTCCGGCGCATGCTTGCTCCCGCAAGGTTTGCTGAAGGTGCGCTGGGAAAACCGAGACGGGCGTTTCACGCTCCATGTCACCGTTCCCGAATCCGACTCGCCCTTGCAAGGTATCATCGCAATGCCGGACGGGCAGCGGCTTGCCCTGCGCACGGGAGCCTTTTCCTGCGCCGCCCCAGTCACACCTGCCGAGACCTGTCATGTTCATTAGAGCATTTTAAATAAAACTGTATCTATTTTGGAATAGATGGTTCAATTTTTCGGGATGAAAAGCATTTCTTTGGATTTGAGGCGCCGGATAGTGGAGACCTACGATGAGGGAGAGTGGACGCAGGAGGAGGTAGCGAAGCGTTTCCGGGTGTCGTTGGGGATGGTCAAGAAGCTGTTGATGCAAAGGCGCAGGACAGGGCAGATCGAAGCCAGGCACCGGTTTTCCGGAAGGAAGGCGCGGTTGTTGCCTGAACGCGGCCAGGAGCTGAAGGCGTTGGTGGCGAGGCATCCGGACCTGACCTTGGCCGAGATCAAGGAGCGCCTCGATCTGGTCTGCACGATTCCGGCGATCCATCAGGTGCTCGCGAAGCTGGGACTGACATATAAAAAAAGACGCTCCATGCGGCCGAGCAAAACCGCCCGGATATTGCCAAGGCGCGTCGCGGATGGAAACGCGGCCAGGGCGCGTTCGATCCGGCCCGGCTTGTCTTTATCGACGAGTCGGCGGCCAAGACGAACATGACGCGTTTGCGGGGCCGCTCGCCCAAAGGAAAACGGCTGGTCTGCCACGCCCCGCACGGCCACTGGAACACCACCACGATGATTTCCTCGGTGCGGCTGGACGGCACCACCGCGTGCATGACCATCAAGGGAGCAACCAACACCGAGGTCTTCCAGGCCTACGTGCGCGAGGTGCTGGTCCCCTCGCTGCGTCCAGGCGACATCGTCGTCATGGACAACCTCGGCTCCCATAAAAACGAACACACCCTCGCCCTGATCGAACAGGTCGGCGCCCAGGTCCGCTTCCTTCCCGCCTACTCCCCCGACCTCAACCCCATCGAGATGATGTGGAGCAAGGTGAAGGCCCTCCTTCGCAAGGCTCAGGCGCGTAATCACCCCGACCTCCTCAAGGCTGTCGCCTCCGCGTTACGCTCCGTCACTCCCCAAGACGCACTTGGCTGGTTCGCCGCATGCGGTTACAGTTTTATTTAATATGCTCTAGTGGGCACAACGGCTCTTCCCTTTTATTCACATGATCTCGAAGGCCGATCCCTCCCCCCAAAAAAATGCCGCCGGTCTGACCATTACCGACGCCCTGATCCCTTGGGTCAGCAAGGGCAATGTGGCCGGTCTCGTCTGGCTCGTGGCCGACGCGGATGGCGTGCTTGGCTGCGAAGGCATCGGTCACGCGAATCTTTCCGACAGGCGTCCCATGGATGCGGATGCCCTTTTTTGGATAGCCTCCATCACCAAACCGATGACGGCCGCGGCATTCATGATGTTTGTCGAGGAAGGCAGGATCGGCCTTGACGATCCGGTATCAAAATACCTGCCCGAGTGTGCCGACCTGAGAGTCAAGACGGCATCCGGCGAACTCCGCCCGCCCGCCCATCCGATCACGATCCGCGAAGTCCTGAGCCACACCGCCGGACTCACTTTTCCCTCGTCCGCCAAACCGCCCACGATCGACCGGCCCTCGCTCGCCGAGGCCGTCCATTACTACACGCGCGAGCCGCTGCTTTTTGAACCCGGCACCGATTTTTTCTATTCCAATGCGGGCATCAACACCGCCGGACGCCTCATCGAAGTGCTGAGCGGCCGGAGTTACGAAGACTTCATGCAGGAGCGGCTGTTCACGCCGCTCGGCATGGGTGACACTACCTTCCGGCCCGATACCGGCCAGCTCGCCCGCCTTGCCTCGGCCTACGGTTTCAATGCGGACAAATCCGCGCTCGTGGAGCAGACCTTCCCCCGGCTTCATGACCCGCTTGGCGACCGTGCCCGATACTATCTCGATCCGATGCCTGCCGGCGGCCTGTTTTCCACCGCCGCCGACACCGCGAAGTTTGGCCGCATGCTCCTCCGGGGCGGGGAGCTCGACGGACGCCGCTACCTTCGTCCCGAAACCATCGCGCTCATGGCGAGCCGGCAAATCCCCGCCCACGTGGACAACAACTACGGACTCGGCCTGAAACGCTTTTCCGATGACGGCATTTTCGGCCACAACGGAACCTCCGGCACGAACTTCTGCGTGAACACCAAGAATGGATTCGTCACTGTTTTTTTGATACAACGTACCGACTGGGAAACGGCCGGCGGCGACCGCATGCGCGCCGCGTTCCTGCCAGCTGCCGCCCGGTATAAAACCGCCGCCAAAAATCAATGTGGATAGACGCACACCCGAACGTTTCCTGATGAACACGCCAACCCTGCCTCCGTGGTATCACGCCTTTATTTTTGGACTGCTCGCTTGTCTTGCCTCTGCCGCACAAGCGCAAGCTGACATCCTGCCGTTTCCCGCGGTCAGCCACCGCGACGGCCTGCCGAATGTCACGGCCAGGATCAAGGCCGGTAAAACCGTGCGCGTGGCCTACCTCGGCGGGAGCATCACGGCGGCCAGCGGCTGGCGCGTGCTCACGACCGATTTTCTGAAACGCGAATTCCCGGCTGCGAAAATCGAGGAAATTTTCGCGGCGATTTCCGGCACAGATTCAGCCTTTGGCGCGTGCCGAGTGAAGCCGCAGGTCCTCGACCACGAGCCTGACCTGCTGTTCGTGGAATATGCCGTCAACGACATTGGCATGCCCGAGGAGCGGATCCGCACGACCATGGAAGGCATCGTCCGCCAGACGTGGCGCGCGAATCCCGACGCCGATATCTGTTTTGTCTACACGGTCAGCCAGACCCAACTCGCCGACTACGAGGCCGGCCGCGATTCCCCGACACCCCGCGCAATGGACGCCGTGGCGGACCATTACGGAATCCCGTCAATCCACCTTGGCGTGGAAGTGGCGCACCAGGTGACGGCCGGCAAGCTTGTGGCGCGAGGTTCCGCGCAGGGCAACGATGCCGGCGGGCGCGACAGAGAGGGGCGGATTGTGTTCACGGCGGACGGCATCCATCCGTTGCCGGCGGGACATCGTCTGTATGCTTCGGTGATCGGACCGGCATTGGCGGAAATGTTGAAACAGCCCGCACCGCCGCGTCCGCACACGCTGATCGCGCCGCTCACCGGCACGCCTTGGGAACATGCGAGCATCGGGCTTGTCGAGCGCGCGATGCGCACCGGCGCATGGGAGCAGATTCCGGCGGGCAGCGACATACGCACCTCCTGGCAACCGCCTGACCTGACCCCGCCGCTTTGGGTCGCGACCATGGCGGGGGCATCAGCCACGATCACGTTCGAGGGCGACACGGTCGGGCTGCTCGGCATGAAGGGGCCGGACAACGGGCGTTTTCGCGTCACGGTGGACGATCTGCCTCCGGTGACGGGAACATTTTTCGACGCCTTCAGCCAGGAAGGTCACTACCGGCTTTCGCCGTGGTGGTTCCCGCGTCCATTAAAACCCGGTCCACACACCTTGCGGGTAGAATTGCTCGACGCCGCCGTTGAGCCGATCGACAAGCCCGGCATCCTCAAGAAGCGCGGCTACACGCCCAAAGATCCGTCCGCATTTGCCGCAAACAATCTCTACCTGTGCGGCTTTTTGTTCCGCGAATCTTCAGTCTTTTCCGCTCCGCCCACGGTGCTTGAGTCCGGCTTCGACGCTCCGCCCGCCTCCGCCCGCCCGCTCACGTGGTGGCACTGGATCAGCGGCAACGTCACCAAGGAGGGCATCGCCGCCGATCTTGCCGCGATGAAGGAAGCCGGCATCGCGGGGGTGCAGCTTTTCGACGCAGGCATCTATCTGCCGGACGGCCCTGTGCGCTACGGCACCGACAACTGGCACGACCACGTGCAGTTCGCCCTCAAGACCGCCGCGGACCTCGGCATGGATTTCACGCTCATGAATACGCCCGGCTGGTCCGCCAGCGGCGGCCCCTGGATTACCCCCGAGCAATCCATGAAGAGACTCGTCCGGACCGAGACCGACGTCATTTCCACCGGCCCCGGCGAACCCGTGTCCGCCATGCTTCCCATGCCCCCGGTCCGGGAAAATTTTTATCGCGACATCGTCGTGCTCGCCGTCCCGGACGACGCCCGGATACCGCGACTCCCCGGCTGGGACCAGCGCATCAAGCTCAGCTCCAGGCCCGTCGCGCGCCCCGCGCACAAAAATAAAGACTCCGCTTCCCATGCCATCGCGCGCGACCTCATTCTGGACCTCTCCTCATCGATGGATTCTGGCGGAAACTTCCGTGCCTCGCTCCCCGCCGGCAAGTGGACGCTCCTGCGCTTCGGCTTCACTTCCACCGGCGCCCAAAACCATCCCGCCGTTCCCGAGGGCCACGGCCTCGAATGCGACAAGCTCGACCCCGGCGCCGTTGCGTTTCAATTCGAGCAAAGCATGGGCCGCATCATCCGTGACGCCGGGCCGCTTGTCGGGAAAACCCTCACGGGCATCCTCTTCGACAGCTTCGAGGCCGGTTTCCAAAACTGGACCGACACGCTCCCCACGCAGTTCACCGCGTTGCACGGCTATGACCTCGTCCCCCTCCTGCCCGTGCTCACCGGCCGCATCGTCGAGTCGCCCGAATTCACCGAATGCGTGCTCCACGATTTTCGCGTCCTCATCGACCACGGTTTCAAGGAAAACTATTTCGGCGTCATGCAGCGCCTGGCCCGCGAGCGCGGCCTCATCACCTGGGGAGAAGTGTTTGGCGGCCCGCTCAACCCCTCGGTGATTGCCCCGCGCGTCGATGTCCTGATGACCGAGTTCTGGCATCACGCCCGTTTTCCCGCGCGCATCAAGCTCCTCGCCTCCATCGCCAATATCCTCGACCAGCACATCCTCGCCGCCGAGGCGTTCTCCGCCCGCCCGGAGGAAGACGGATGGAAGGCCGTGCCCTCCATGCTCAAGCGTCCCGGCGACCACGCGTTCGCTTCCGGCGTGAACCGCGTTGTCCTCCACACCTACGCGCACCAGCCCTACGACAACGCCGCCCCCGGCTTCAGCCTCGGGCGCTACGGCACGCGCTTCGGCCGTTTCAACACCTGGTGGCCCTACCTGCGCGCATGGACCGACTACATCGCCCGCAGCCAGTTTCTCCTCCAGCAAGGCTGGAAGCACGCCGACCTTTTGCTCCTGCAAAACGAGGACATCGGCTACGCCTTCCCGACCAGCGAGATCAACCGCATCCCATCCGGCTATGACTTCGACATCGGTTACCCGAAGGACCTTGCCGCGATGAGCATGCGCGACGGCGTGCTTGCGCTCCCGCATGGCCCCGCCTACCGCGTGCTCGTGCTGCCCGGCATGGCCTGGGCGGCCGACATCAACACCCTGCGCCGGCTTGACGAATTTGTGGACGCCGGACTGGTCCTGTTTGGCAGTCCACCCACCACGCCCGCCGGCGTGAACGATTTTAGGCGGCGCGAGGAGTTTGATCGTCTCGTCGCCAGACTCTGGGCCGGTCTCGACGGGAAAAGCGTCACGCAAAAAAAAGTCGGGCGCGGTCTTGTCGTGCGGAGCGCCTCGGTTGCCGATGCGCTCCGCCTCGCAAACCTCGCCCGCGACCTCGCGTGGGAAAGCGAGAACCTTCCGTCGAACATGGACAGCGGCATCAACTTCATCCACCGCCGCCTGAAGGACGCCGATGTTTATTTTGTTTTCAACCACACCGGGGAACCGGTTGCCGACGACTTTGTCTTCCGCACCGCCGGACGCATTCCCGAGCTTTGGGATGCCGTCACCGGCGCGCGCGTGCAGGCCGCCGCATTCAGCGCCGGAGAAACCCGGACCGCCGTGCCGCTCCAGCTTGCTCCCTACGGATCCACCTTTGTCGTCTTTCAAAAGCCGCCCGCCGGACAATCCTCACGCCTCGCCGCCATTCCCTCCGGCGCCGAAATGCGCGCGGGCAGACTTTACACGAGAGAGGCCGCGCCTGGCATCGCGTTTGACGGTCCGTGGCAGGTGGCCTTCACCAACCGCAGTCTCGGCGCGCCCGAGTCGATGACCTTCGACACCCTCTCCTCGTGGAGCGAACACGCCGACGATGCCATCAAGCATTACTCCGGCACCGCAGTTTACCGGAAAACATTCACACTCCCGAAAAGCTTTTCCGCAAGCAATGGACTGACCGCCTTTCTCGATCTCGGACGAGTCGCCGACATCGCGTCGGCGCGTGTGAACGGACACGATGCAGGCGTGCTCTGGGTTGCGCCCTTCCGCGTCGATATTACCCGGCTCCTGCGTCCCGGAGAAAACACAATTGAAATCAGCGTGGCCAACACCTGGGTCAATCGCATCATCGGCGACGAACGCATTCCCGTTCCCTATGGCTATCAACCCAAGGGGACAAGCCGGTTCACCGACGGACGCCTACTGGAGCTGCCGGCGTGGATAAGCAATCCCGAGGGCGGCGCAAAAAATCCGCGCCACACCTTCAGCATGTGGAAGCACTACGACGCCGATTCCCCGCTGCTCCCCGCCGGCCTGCTCGGCCCCGTCAAAATCGAATGGCTCCGCGCCCTGTAGTGCGGAGCTCCAAGTCTGTCCGTCGGGTGTAACGGGGGAGAAATCATAGCTCCACATGCGATTAACCAAAACAGAGGGTTTTTGTGATGTGATCGACCGGCTGGTGGTGGACCAGGCGGCGTGTCCGTTGTTGAAGGAACAGGGGGTGCTCGAAGCGGGGATCACGCACGCAGGCAGCGGGTGGTGTTTTGTCCGGCCCGCACCGGTTTACGGGTTGGTGATTGCGACAATCTCGGGCACGGGTCTGGTCGTCTGCAACGATGGCTGGCAGGAGGCGGGCCGGGAAAGCGTTTACATCATGCCGCCTGGCATGGCGCACGGCTACCGGGTATGCCAGCGAGCGCGCGAATGGAAATACGCCTGGGCAAAATTTGAAACGACGGAAATGTGCCCGGAGCTTTTCCGGCACAAAACCCCGGCATTGTTGTCGGCGGCCTCCTATTCTCTGGAGGCGGCTATTGGGGGGCTGTTCACGGAAGTGACGCGGGGGAATTCGCCACAGCTGGTCGGAATCTGGTGCGACCTGATCCGGGCTTCGCTGACGAATCTCACGGACCGGCGGACCAGCTATTCACGAATCGAAAAACTGTGGGTAATGGTCGCGCGACGGCTTGAAGAGAATCGGGACCTGGAAACTCTGGCAGCGGAGGCGCATGTCAGCAGGGAACATTTGCGGCGGCTTTGCCAGCAACACTACGGTTGCAGTCCGCGTCACCGTCTGACGCAGCTCCGGCTGCGAAAATCCTGCGAACTGCTGCTGCTGACAGACAACACGCTCGAGATGATCGCGGAGCGGGTGGGCTTCAGCGACGCGTTTTGTTTCAGCAAGGCGTTCGCCCGGGAATACGGGGCGTCACCGTCAAAATACCGGGAAAAAGCGAGGGCGGCGGCCAAGGAATCGGGCATGGTGTAGAGCGTTGCGGTAAAATGGCGATGTGGATTTGGGACATGCACCGGGGCGGTTGGAACATGGCAGGATGCGTCGGAGGATGATAGAATCTGCGGCAACATGAAGTCCGTTACCATGCAATCCCCTCTCGCGCCTCCGCTCCGTCCCTCCGCTTGGCAGGCAAGCGTGGCTGTTGATGTGCGCGAGACGTTCGGCGTGATCGAGCCGGAGATTTACGGCCAGTATTTCGAGCATGTGCAGGAATCCGAACAATGCATCTATCCCGCCGTGTGGGATGACCGGTCGCCGCTGTCCGACGAGCGGGGATTGCGCAAGGACGTGGTCGCGGCAGCCCGGGAGATGGCCGTGCCGGTCGTGCGCTGGCCGGGCGGCTGTTTCGCGGACGTGTACCATTGGGAAAACGGAATCGGCCCGCGGGAAAAGCGGCCCGTGTTGCCGAACAGACACTGGGGCGGCACGGAGTCGCACCGGTTCGGGACCGACGAGTTTCTGGCATGGTCGCGGCAGGCGGGGAGCAAACCGTATCTCAACGTCAACCTCGGCTCGGGCACGCTCGACGAGGCGCTGCGCTGGCTGGAATATTGTAACGGCGACAAGGATACGGAACAGGGCAGGCGTCGCGCGGCGAACGGCCATGCGGAGCCTTACGCCGTGCGGTATTGGGGAATCGGCAACGAGACATGGGCTCCGTGGGAAACGGGGCAGATGGACGCGGCGACATATGCGAGGACGCTGGCGGAGTGGGCGGCGGCGATGAAAAGACAGGACCCTTCCATCAGGATTCTCGCGGTGGGTTCGAGTGCGGGCAACGATCCGGAATGGGACCGGAAGGTGCTGGCCAGCGCCGGCGAACTGATCGACTGCCTGACGCTGCACATTTACGCCAGCTCCACGCAGGATGTGGCGGATGAATACGACGCGGTGGTTTTCACGCCGGGTTATTTCGATTTCCAGATCAGGAAGATGCTGCGGGCGATCGACGAGGCCCGGGCCGAAGGCGTTTTGAAGAAGGAGGTGCGAATCTCGATCGACGAGTGGAACATCCGCCACTTCGCGACGGGCAAGGGGGAATTCCACGACAGCCTGCGGCGCAGGGATCCGCGCAACGTGGAGGACGCGATGTTTGTGGCGGGCGCGTTGAACGTGATGCTGCGGCATTGTCCGCGCGTGGCGATGGCGAATTACGTGTTCCTCGTGAACGGTCACGCGCCGTTGCTCGTCAACCGGGACCGGGTGGTCAGGACGCCCCTGTTTCATGTCTTCCGGCAATACACCAAATGGATGCGGGGAACCTCGCTCAGGACCATCACGCAATGCCCGGTCGTGAAGACTCCCCCTCCCCGCATGGGCGGGATGTCCGACACGGCGTATCCGGAAGGTTATGACAGGCAGGAGGCTTCCCTGCTGGACTCCGCGGCGGCATTGCACGACGACGGCACGATCGTGCTGAGCCTGGTCAACCGGCACCGTTCGGACCCGGCGGAGGTCGCGTTGAGGCTGCCCGCGGGCTATCGCGTGAAGCGCTCCTGGACGCTGGGGCACGAAGACCCCAAGGCAGCCAACGATTTTGAAAATCCCGACAGGGTGGTGCCGATCGAGAAGGACGCAGGCGAAACGGTTTCCTCGTGGATCTGTGCTCCGAAGACGGTGGTGCTGCTTTCCTGCGGCAAGGACAACTGACTCTCAATGAATCAAATGACCATGAATCCTGCAAAAAACGATGCCGCCGCGCAGACTGCGGCCCGGGAAAGAACGGAGTTGGAAAACGCGAAGGGCAGCGTGAGGGAACCGACACGGCTGGTGCCGGTGACGCATGAGCCGGACGTGCTGGTGATCGGCGCCGGTCCGGCGGGCATCGGTGCCGCGCTGGCGGCGGCGCGAAACGGCGTGAAGGTGCTGCTGGTGGAGCGTTACGGTTTTCTCGGAGGAAACCTGACGGCGGCGATGGTGAATCCGATGTTCACGTTTCACGACATCCATGGCGAACAGGTCATCCGGGGAATCGCGGGCGAGCTGGTAGAGCGGCTGGTGGCGTTGACCGCCTCGCCGGGACACGTGACGGACCTGACATTCGACAACGCCTCGATGACCCCGTTCGACCCGGAGGGGATGAAGCTGGTGTTGTTTGACATGATGGAGGAGGCCGGAGTGGAGCTTTTGTTGCACAGCACGTTTGTTGACGCGGTGGCGGAAGGCGGCCGGGTGCGGCATGTGATCGTCGAGAACAAGTCCGGCCGGCAGGCGATCCGTCCGAAATTCGTGATCGACTGCTCGGCGGACGCAGACGTGGTGGCGAGGGTCGGCGCACCGTTTGTGAAGGGACGGGAAAGCGACGGAGCGATGCAGCCGGTGACGCTCTTTTACCGGATCGGCGGGGTGAACTACGCCACCCTGCGTGGCTGGATGAAGGCAAACCGCGATCTGCTGAAGGACTCGCCGAGTGACGGGGAGATCGACTCGAACGGGACCCTGGCGTTTCTCGGGCTTTCCGATCTGGTGAAGAAGGCGATGCAGGCGGGCGAGTATCCTGAGGAAGCGGCGCCGAGGATTCTGATGTATCAACTTCCCAATGACGGTCAGATCGCGGTGAACTGCACGCGTCTGCAAGGGATCGACGGGACGCGGGTGGAGGATTTGACGAGGGCGGAGATTGCGACGCGGCGGCAGGCATGGCAGATCCATCGTTTTCTCCGCAAGCATGTCGGCGGGTTCGGGAACAGCTACATCGTCGATACCGGCGTGCAGGTGGGGGTAAGGGAAACGCGACGCATTGTCGGAGACTATACGATGACGGAGGACGACGTGCTGGCCAGCAGGGCGTTCCCCGACGGGATCGCGTGCGGGACGTTCGCGATCGACATTCATCCGCCGGATGGAAAGCAGCAGATTTTCACCGGTTCCGGCAGGGCTGTGTACGAGATTCCGTATCGCAGCTTGCTGCCTCAGAGCATGGATAATCTGCTGGTGGCGGGTCGTTGTATTTCGGCGACGCATCATGCGTTCGGTTCGGTCCGTGTGATGGCAACGGCGATGGCCGTTGGTCAGGGCGCAGGAACAGCGGCGGCGCTGGCGGTGAAAACAGGAGTGACATCCCGAGTGGTGAGCACTGGCGAAGTGAGATCACTTCTGCTGCAGCAAGGACAGTATTTGCTGAAAGCCGGTGCGCCATCGATCACGGAGGAAAATTTACGGTTGAAGCGCACACAGGGTGCGGGCGTGCGCGCAGGGCATCACAATCCGTTTATGAACCCTTCCTGCGGAGTGGAGACAGACAAAGAATCTCTTTGAAGCCGACTCCAGCAGAACGCATGACGCTTTGCGTTTACAGGCTTGTAATAGCAGCCTTGTCCGAGGCCGACCAGATCAGGCTGTTTCTGGAAATAAAGAAAGATTTTGAAGACCGCCCTGGAGCGCAAGTTGTGGCCATGCCGTGGACAACTCCAGGGCGCGGCAGCCTCTGCGGCCCATCGGTGGCCAACGCTCCCGGGCGGGAGGCATGGCTCCGGGTTGTCGCCTGTTCAACCTCCAACTGCCGGTCAAGGCACAGGAACGGAAATAGCCCGGCGCTGTTTCGCATGGTACCGGTCAACGTGCGGTGCGCTACGGCATCGGCTGACAGGCGAACGCTGCCACTTTTTCATCACGGTAGAGAGAAGTGTCGTGAGGGGAGAGCCGGAGGGGAATCGAGACTTCCCCCGGACTGCGAAACGAGCCGGCCTGTTCGCGTGTCCGCCAGACCGGAGGCTTGGACGGCTAGGGAGGCCGGAAACGAAGCCGTCCATTCGACAATGACTGGCGAGGCGCAGCCTCAATAAGCACCCCGGAAAAGGTAGTGAGACATAAGCTCGAAATCGGTCCCGGGTATAAAGCACGCCATGAATGAAACGCTGCCTTACACCCGAAAACCGGTCGTTCGGGAAACCAGATACGAACCTCGCCCCAAGGTGCTTTACACCTCGGTTTTTGCTTCCCGTTTAAAAACAAAAACTTCCGCAAGGTGTAAATCACCTCTGCGGAAGTTCGTATTTTGTTGAAGAGTGGCTGCCCGACATGGGTTCGAACCATGACTAGGCGAGTCAAAGTCGCCTGTGCTACCATTACACCATCGGGCAAAAAGTGCCTTTCCCCGAAGGAAAGGGCGCAGAGCGTGTTTGGCATTCCCGGGCCTCGTCAACAGGGAAAAATACCCCGCCCTCACAGCCGCCCCTATGCGCGCCTGCCGATGTTGCCGCTGATGTGGCTTGACCCGGCGCTCCGTTCCGCCCGGGTTTGGCAGGATGCCCAACGTCATTTCCTTTCATTACACGCTGCGCGGCCCCGATGGACGCGTCCTCGACACCTCCATCGGCGGACAGCCGCTCTCGTACCTGGAAGGCGCCGGGCAGATCATCGAAGGGCTCGAGGAGGCCCTCCGTGAACTCGCCTGCGGCACGCGGACCAGCGTCCACGTCCCCGCCGCCCGCGCCTACGGCGAGCGCGACGATGCCCAGGTGCAGCGCGTGCCGCGCAACCAGCTTCCCGTCGAAGGCGAAATCCGCGTCGGCGACCAGTTCCAGACCGGCCCCGAAGCCTGGGATCCCGTCGTCACCGTCCAGGCCGTCGAGGGCGACGACGTGCTCCTCGATGCCAACCACCCGCTCGCCGGGCTCGACCTGACGTTCGATGTCGAGGTGGTCTCCACCCGCCCCGCCACGCCCGGCGAGACCGAAAACCCCGGGCAGATCGTCGCCGGGCCGGATGGCCACCCGGGCGCCGGATGTGGCAACCCCGATTGCGGATGTCATTGATACCGGCCGCCGTTTTGTTTTTCCATACCGGCCTTACTCTCCGTACACCTCCTGCAACCGGCACACCCGCATACACATCTCTCCCTCCCGCATGAACGTCCTCGGCATTGATATCGGCGGCTCCGCGCTCAAGGGCGCGCCCGTGAACACCAAAACAGGAAAACTCCTCGCGCAGCGTCACCGCATCGCCACGCCCGACGCCCTGTCGCCCGTCGAAATGGCCGGCCAGATCTGCCAGCTCGCCGCGCATTTCAAATGGAAGGGCCCCATCGGCATCGGCTTCCCCGGGGTCATCCAGTCCAACGTCATCCGGACCTCCGCCAATCTCCACAAGGACTTCATCGACTGCCACGCCGGCAAGCTCTTCTCGAAAGCGACGAAGCAGCGCGTGGAGCTGGTCAACGACGCCGACGCCGCCGGCCTCGCCGAAGTCGCCTTCGGCGCCGGCAAGGGCAAGCGCGGCACGATCCTCATGCTCACGTTCGGCACCGGCGTGGGCAGCGCGCTCTTCCTCGACGGCCTCCTCTACCCCAACACCGAATTCGGCCACCTCCGCCACAAGGGGAAGTCCTACGAAAAATTCGTCTCGGCCGGTGCGCGGGAGAAGAAGGATCTTCCGTTCAAAAAATGGGCTCCCCGCGTCAGCGACTACATCAACGAACTGGAAACGCTGACCTGGCCGGAGCTGATCATCATTGGCGGCGGCATCAGCTCCGAGCACGCAAAGTGGTTCAAGCACCTGAAACTGCGCGCTCCCGTCGTGCCGGCCCGCTTCCTCAACGAGGCGGGCATCGTCGGCGCCGCGCTCAACGCCGCCCGCGCCTGACGCCCGCCGCGGCAGGGCGGATGATTTCTGCCCGCCCTTTCCGCGCAGGCTCGCCGGCGAAGCCGCAATCCGCATCGTCGGCCCGCACATGATGACTCCAGGACAGCTCCACCGCCTCCGTCGCCTGCTCTGCTCGCTCCAGGATTCCACGCGCGATGCCCTTGTCGCCGCCCGCCGCCGCCCGGCCCGCCATTTTGCCAAGGTCGCCGCCGTCACGTCGGCCGACACCATCTACGCCATCGACCGCGTCTCCGAAGCCGCCATCACCGCCTGGTTCGACCGGCACTGGCCCGCCGCCGAATGGCCCGTACAGGTCGTCATGGAAGGGATTGAGGACGACGACACCCCGCTGACGTTTCCGCGCGGCACACCGGTCAACCGCACGCTCCTGAAAGTGATCCTCGATCCGATCGACGGCACGCGCGGCATCATGTACGACAAACGCAGTGCGTGGGCGCTCGCCGGCGCCGCCCCGCAGCGCGGCGCGCGCACGCATACGGGCGACATTTTCGTCGCCGCCATGAGCGAGCTCCCCACGAGCAAGCACGCCGTCGCCGACCAGTTCAGCGCCGTGCGCGGCAGCGGCCTCGTCGCCGAGCGGATCGATCTCGCCACCGGACAACGCAAACGCTGGCGGCCGCGCCCTTCGCAGGCGCGCGATTTCGATCACGGTTTCGCCTCGTTCGCCCGGTTTTTTCCCGAAGGCAAGGCATGGCTCTCCACCCTCGAGGAAAACCTCTGGAAGCAACTTGGCGTTTTCGGCCGCAACGGCGGGCAGCTCGTCTTCGACGACCAGTACATCAGCACCGGGGGACAACTCTGCGAGCTCATCGTCGGCCACGACCGGATGGTCGCCGACATCCGGCCGATCGCCTTCGAACGGCTCGGCCTGAGCGGCGCGCTCGCCTGCCATCCTTACGATATCTGCACCGCGCTTCTCCTGCGCGAGGCCGGCGGCGTGATCGAGGACCCGCTGGGGCGTCCGCTGCGCGCGCCGCTCGATACGACCACGCCGGTTTCGTGGATCGCCTGGGCCAACCCGCACCTCGCCCGCCTCGTGCGGCCGGTGCTGCGGCGGTTGCTGGCCCAGGGGGGGATGTAATACCAGCGTCCCGAATGTTTTTGATTTTACACAAAGGCCGCAAAGGACGCGAAGAAGGTAACTGGCAATCCTTTGCGCTCTTTGCGAGCTTTGTGTGAAAATCTGAAGGCTTTGGGGCCTGGGTATAAATCCAGCCTCCGGGTCCGCATTCGTTCTCTTTCTCGTTCTCCTCTCCGGTTTCTTCTTCTTCGCCGCCGCCTCTTCCTCCTCTTCTTCTTTCTCCCGCTCACGAAGAGAGAACGAAAACGAGCAGGAGAAGGAAGGCAAACCGGAGAACGAGAAGGAGAACGAGAATGAATCGAGCTCCCCCCCCCCCGCGGGTGGGCGCTTATGCCCGCGGATGCGCCTTGTCGTAGATGTCGCGAAGGCGGGCGACGCTGACGTGAGTGTAGATCTGGGTGGTGTTGAGGCTGGCGTGGCCGAGCAGTTCCTGGACGAGGCGGAGGTCGGCGCCGGCGTTGAGCAGGTGCGTGGCATAGCTGTGCCGGAGCTTGTGCGGCGAGAGATCGAGCGGGAGGCCGGCCAGCGCAAGGTAACGTTTCAGCATGAGCTGCACCTGGCGGACGGGCATGCGCGTGTGCGCCGGCGTCACCAGCACCGGGGCGGCGTGCGAGGTGTCGCGGGCGTATTCGTTTTTCCACTTCACGAGCACCGCGAGGGCGATTTTCCCGAGCGGGCAGAGGCGCTCTTTTTGACCTTTGCCGAGGACGCGCGCGACGCCGCTGGTGAAATCGATCCGGCCGTAGTCGAGCGCCACGAGTTCGCTGACGCGCAGGCCGCCGCCGTAAAGAAGCTCCATCGCCAGCCGGTCGCGCCAGGCGATGAAGGGGGTGATGCCGGAGACGTTTTCGAGCAGGCGCTGGGGGCCGGTGAGCAGGAGCTTCATCTGCTGCTCGGTGAGAAATTTCGGGAGCCGCTTTTCGAGTTTGGGAAGCGCGAGGCCGATGAGCGGGTTGCGGGTGACGCGTCCGTGCCGGAGCCAGTATTTGTAAAACGCGCGCAGGCCGGAGACGTGATTGTGGAGCGTGCGGCGGTCGAAACGGCGCTGTCCCTCGATCACGAAGTCGCGGAGATCGCGCGGCGTGAGGGAGTCGGGAGCGAGGTCATCGGGGGCAGCGGAGCCGGCATCGGGATCGGCCGGTTTGCGCAGGCCGGAGGCGACGAGCCAGCGATAAAAATCCTCGAACGCCTGGCGGTAGTTGCGAACCGTATACGGCGAATAACGGCGTTCCCGGGCGAGGTGATCGAGAAAAGGAGTCAACCACCCGGCGACGATGGCGGGCGGCACGGCTGGCTGTTGGGCGTTCCCGGTCACGGCGGTTTTTTAACCACTAATGGACACTAATAAGAGAAAGGCGGAGGAAGAGAGAGAGGGGGGGGAAG
This sequence comes from Opitutaceae bacterium TAV5, assembly GCA_000242935.3. Taxonomy (NCBI): domain Bacteria; kingdom Pseudomonadati; phylum Verrucomicrobiota; class Opitutia; order Opitutales; family Opitutaceae; species Opitutaceae bacterium TAV5. Next base: position 4,126,581 of record CP007053.1, on the reverse strand, counting down.
ATGCCATGTCTTCGTCATTTTTTTCCGAATACCATTTCGATGTCTGGCCATTAGTGTCCATTAGTGGTTAAAAAGGTTTGGTTCTGGTCCCGGACCTTCGCCTCGACGGCGGTTTTTATCCGGTCGGTTTCGCGGCGGAGGGCGCCTTCGGGGTCGAGGCCGCGCTCGCGGGCGGCGGCGGCGAGCTGGAAAAGGTGCCGGCCGAGGCGTTCGTCGTCGAGGTGCGCGGCGACGGCCCTGATCTGCGCAGCGTCGGCGGCGTCGCCGACGGGCAGGTTTTTATTCCCGACGCCGATCTTCCCGATCTGTTTCCAGATGGCCTCGGCATACATGAGCGCAGGCAGGCGCGGCGGCTGTTCCTTGAAGAGGCCGGATTGCGCAGGGCCGTTCTTTTTTTCCTGCGCCTTGATCTCCTCCCACTTCACGAGGACGTCGGCGGCGGTGCCGAGTTTGCGGTCGGCGCCGAAAACATGCGGATGGCGGCGGATGAGTTTTTCATTCACCTCGCGCGCCACGTCATCGAGGTCGAACGCGCCGGTTTCGGAAGCGATCTGCGCGTGAAAGATGACCTGGATGAGCACGTCGCCGAGTTCCTCGCGCATGTGCGGGAGATCGTGCCGGTCGATGGTGTCGATGAGTTCGCTGACCTCGTCGATCAGGCAGCGGACGAGGCTGGCGTGGGTTTGCTCGATATCCCAGGGGCAGCCGCCGGGGGCGCGGAGGCGGGCAATGGTTTTGCGGAGGTCGTCGATGGCTGCGCTCATGGGCAAGAAAGCAGCGGATGCGGCGACGGGTCGCAAACGGAAAGCGCGCCGACGGCGAGACGCAGCCGGGCGGGCTGGCCGGCCCGCAAGCGTTACGGCAGACCGGCGGACGGGTAGCGGCGCGGGTGACGGAAGCGGCGGAGGCCGATGACGAGGGCGAGCGCACCGAGGCCGGCGAGAACGGTGCAGGTTACAGGCTCGGGAATGGCGGAGAAAATCACATAACCGGCGGAATCCAGACCGGAGGCGAAGTAGCCGTCGAGGCGGATGAGGGAGAGCTGCGAAATGGCAAGGCCGGCGCTGGACGAGAAGCCGAGGGAGTCGGAGCCGACATTGAAGTTGAGCAGGGTGAGCGTGTCGGTCCAGCCGAGCGCGGAACTGTCGAGGAAGGTGAGCGTGGTGGCGCCGGAATGGCCGGCGCCGAAATCGAGGATGGAGCCGGCCGTGAGGAGGAGCGTGCCGAGCGTGGTGGAAAACCCGTCGAGATCGAGCGTGCCGCCGGCCAGGGCGAGTGCGCCGTGGGCGGGCAACGCGCCGGCCGCGCCGAGGCGCAGCACGCCCGCCCCGACCGTCGTGCCGCCGGTGTAGGTGTTGGCTCCGGTCAGAATCGTGGTGCCGTCGCCCAGCTGGCTGAGCGCGCCGCTGCCGCTGATGGTTCCGGCGAAGGTCAGGGTGTCGGAACGGTTGAAGGCGAGGATGCCGCCGTTCGTCACATTGCCGGCGATGGAGCCGTCAGTCCCGCCGTTGCCGACCTGCAGGGTGCCGCCGGTGATGGATACCGGCTGCGTGGAGGAAAACGCCCGGTCGATGATCCAGGTGCCCGCGTCCTGTTTGGTGAGCCTGCCGCTGAAGGTGGTCGAGCCCGTCACCGCTTCGGAATAAAGCTGGCTGCCCGTCGCGCCGCCGAGAGTGAGCGTCGAACTCGTAGAGGTGCCGATGTCGAGGTCGCCGTCGATGGTCGAGCCGATGCCGAGTGTCACCTTGTTGATTTTGCTGGCGGCCATGACCACGTTGCCGTGGATCGTGCCGGTATTGGTGACAGTGCCGGTGATGTTGGTGAACCGGACGCCGCCATTGATGGCGCCGCTGTTGGTGAGGGTGCCGGTGACGGAAATGGACAAACCGGTGTCGAGGTTGAAGGCGACGCCGGCGTTCTGCGCGTTGGTGGCGAGGGCGCCGGTGAGGGTGCCGCTGTTGATCACCGTGCCGCCGCCGTCCACATACACCCCCCAGCGCCGGCCTTCGATGGTGGAACCGGCGTCGTTGATCACGGTGCCGTTGCCCCATCCTTCGGCCCCGCCGAGGCTGGTCACATACACCCCGGCCCTGCCGCCGGTGACGCTGGTGGAGCGGATGGTGCTGTTGCCGGTATTGTGGACGGTGTGGTTGGCCGAAGCGTTGTTTTCGACATACACGCCATCACGGTAACCTTCGATGAGGCTGTTCCCGCTGTTCTCGAGCGTGGCGGCACGCGGGGCTCTGGTCGAGACGCCGAGCCAAACCCCGTATCCCCACCCCGACCCCGAGCTGCGGATGGTGCTCCCGCCGCTGTTGGTGACGGTGCCGGATTCGAGGTACACGCCGGCGTCTCCTTCGATGAGACTCCCGCCGGTGTTGACGAGCACGTTTTGCGTGCCTCCGCTGAGATACGCGGCGATGCCGCCGGGAGCGAGAATTTGTCCGCCGTTCTGATTGGTCAGATGGACGCCGCTGTCATTGATGATACCGGCAGGGCCGCCGGGGGTGTCTTCATAGGTAATGCTGATGCCGATGGAGGCGTCCACACCATTGCCGCGGGAGGACGAGATGACGCCGCCCGTGTTGGTCAGGTAATTCATGTCCGGGTTGGAGATAGCCACGGCGGCTTCGTAGGAAGCCTCGCCGGTGCGGATCGTGCCGGTATTGGCAACGTTGCCTCCGCCATCGGTGATGTAGACGGGCAAGCCGCCGACAAGCGTGCCCTGGTTGTCCAGCGTGCCGCCGTCCTGCAGACGAACGTTCTTGTTCAGGACGATGCCCGGATCGATGGAGAGAGTGGAGGCGGCGCCGGTTACCCGGGCATAGGCATTCTGGGCATAGGGACCGAGCGCCTGATCGTTGGCGACGACGAGCGTGCCGCCGGAAACCGTCGTCATGCCGGTGTAGACACTGGCCCCCGAAAGGGTAAGCGTGCCCGCGCCGGTCTTCGCGAGAGCGCCGTTGCCGGAGAGGGAAGTTGAAATGCCGATGTCGTGGCCGTTGGTGTCGATGGAGGCGCCGCCGGCCTGGATCGTCACACTGCCCGCCGGGAAGCCGGAAAGGAAATCCGCCTCGTCTGCGGTGGCGCGCAGGATGCCGTTGTCGAACGTGATCGCGGCCGCGCCCGGACCCCGGACGATCTGGCCGGTTTCGAGGACGCCGGCGTCCGAGAGGATGAGCGTGCCCGAGGACCCGGCAAGTGAACGGCCCAGCCAGGTCCTGTTCGTGCCGGTGGTCACGAGGCCGCCGTTGATCGTCAGGGTGCCGGTGCCGGCAACGCCGTCGCCGATCGTGAGTTCGCCGGCCTGCCAGAAGCCGGCGCCGCTGACGGTGACGGCGCCGGTCGTGTCGTCGCCGATCGTGCTGGAATCGCCGACTACCAAGGAGCCGTCGATGACCAGGATGCCGGGATTGGTCCTGCCGATGGTAACGCTCCTGGCCTCGGCGGCCACGTCGGCGCCGATTGTGATCGTGACGGACGGGGAACCGCCGATGGCGACATCGTCCGCCGCAGTCGGCACGCCGCCCTGCCAGAGCGAGGCCGTCTCCCAGTCGCCGCTGGCGACAGTCCCTATGCTGGCGGCGGAAACGGGAGGCGGGGCGGGAAAGAGACAGATGACGACGGCAGAAACCGCGAAAAGGCGGGAGAAGGATGTGGTAGTACGGAAGCTCATGCCGCCCATCATATTTGTTTCTAGGAAAACTGTCTTCCCTCTGATGAGAGGGAGATCTGCCGTTTCCCTGCATCCCCCCCCTCCCTCCGACGCGGCGGGGCGCAATGATCCGCTCAGCGCATCATCCGGACCATGCGGCCGGCCTCGGCATGCGAGACGGACGCACCTGCCGCGACGCGACGCCGGGCTCAGCCGCGACGGCCGAGCCAGAGGGCCATGAGACCGATGCGGCCACTGACGCCGTATTTGCGCAAAATCCCGGTGATGTATTTGTGCGTGGTCTTGGGCGACTGCCCCAGCTCGGCGGCGATCTCCTTCTCGCTGCGCTCGGTGAGCAGGAGGCGGACGATGCGGTGTTCGGCGGCCGAGAGCGGCGCGCCGGCGAGCAGGAGGCCGTGGCTGAGCATCAGCTCCCGCTGGAACCACTTGAGCCCGCGCAGGGCGTAGCCGACGAGTTCGGCGTCGGCCGCCGTGAAGCGCTGGTTGGTCCCGCAGCGGTCGACGAGAAAAAACGATTCGGTGTCGGCGTTGACGGGAAAGCCGACGAACAGGCGGTCGGTGATGCCCGCCGCCTGATAAAATGCCCGGTAATGCGCCGTCTGCCGGAAGGCGTCCATATCCACGAATCCGTCGTGAAGCCGGTGCACGCGCAGCCGCCCGACGCCGGCCACGAGAGCCCGGGTCGTCATGCCGGGGTCGGTGTCCTGCTCCACCTGTACCCGACGACTGAGACTCCGGATCGAGGGCGCCAGCCGCATGTGACGGACCACCAGTCCCCGCCAGCCCCGCTGGGCATCGCGGCGGGCGGCAGCCCCGCGCGCAAGCCGCGCGGCTCCCACCCAGACGACATCTCCGGCGTCGAGCCAGCCGGAGAGTTTCCCCATCAGGTGAAGCAGCGCATCATCCGTCCGCGAGGCGGGAAAATCCGCCAGTTCGTCCCAGAGCGTGTGGATGGCCTCGCGCTGCGGGTCGGTCAGGGACATGAGGCGGAGTAGTGTTTTTTTTGCTACAACAGGTCGGCGGCGAGTTCGGCGAGGCGGGAGCGTTCGCCCTTCGTCAGTTTCACGTGCGCGGCGAGGGCCTGGCCTTTCATCCGGTTGTGGCAATAGACGAGCCCGTTGCTGCGCGCGTCCACGTAAGGGTTGTCGATCTGCGCGGGATCGCCGATGAGGATGATTTTCGAGCCTTCGGAAATGCGCGTGATGACCGTCTTGACCTCGTGCGGTGTGAGCTGCTGCGCCTCGTCGAGGATGAAGAAGCGGCGGGCGATCGAGCGGCCGCGGATGAAGCACAGCGCCTCGATCTCCACGAGCCCGCTCTTGATGAGGCGCTCGTAGGGTTTGGCCGGGGCGGCGACTCCGCCGGAGCCGTTGCCGTTGTGGTGGCCGGGAGCCGAAACGGTCGCCGGCGCCGGAACGGCCAGAGCGGCGGCGCCCGGCACGCCATCGTGATGGTGCTTCTGCTTTTTCTTCGACGCCTTTTTCGTGGCAAACTGCGGCTCCTTGGGCGGCTTCGAGGGGATGAGCACCTCGAGCGCATCGAAGTAGGGCTGGAGCCAGGGTTTCATCTTCTCCTCCATCGTGCCGGGGAGGAAACCGATGTCCTTGCCGAGCGCCATCACGGGGCGCGAGATGGAGACGCCGTCGTAGCGCGAGTGGTCGTCGTGCGTCTGGTGCAGGGCGGCGCCGATGGAGAGCAGCGTCTTGCCGGTGCCGGCCTTGCCATAGCAGGTGACGAGCGAGATGGTGTCGTCGAGAAGCGCGTCGAGCAGGAACTGCTGCTCGAGGTTGCGCGGACGGATCGGGATGCCGCCGGGAGCTTTTACGAACTCGGGAAGCTTGAGGCGGCGGACCACGCCTTCGCCATGATAGCGGGCGGGCATCGTCTTGCCCTCGGCGGAGCGGAGCAGGATGTATTCGTTGAGGTACAGCGGGCCGGGCGGCTGCACGTCCTGACCGGTGGCGGCGGCCTCCTGGCCGAGATCAAAAAAGCCTTCGGAGCAGAAACGCTGCAGCTCGTAGATCGTGACGGGGACGACGCGGTAGGAGACCTCGTCGTCGGCCAGCGCCGCGGGGACCTTGTCGTTGAGATAATCCTGCGCCTCGAGGCCGACGGCGCGGGCCTTGAGGGCGACGTTGACGTCCTTGGTGACGAGGATCGTGGGCGGCGGCCAGGCATCCTTGACGAACAGCGCGGCGGCGATGATGCGGTTGTCCTTTTTCGAGAGGTCGGGAAGGACGGCGCGGAGGATGCGCATGCCGGGCGCGTCGTGGAGCGCCGGGTCGGCGAGCCACGGGTTGATGATCACCGAGAGCGTGCCGCCGTTCTCGAGCCGCACGCCCTCGTGCATGGAGCGCGAGTCGGGCAACAGCTCCGAGAGGATGCGGTGCACGCGGCGGGCATTGCGGCCGCGCTCGGTGGACTGTTCGACCTTGATGGCATCGAGTTCTTCCAGCACTTCCACCGGGATCGCGAGGTTGTTATCCTCGAACTTGAAGATCGACTGGGGGTCGTGCAGCAGGACGTTGGTGTCGAGCACGAAGGTCTTGGCCTTCGCAGAGAACTTGAGCCGTGATTTTTGGGCGATGGCCCCGCTCAGGTGTTCCATGTTGTGGATAACGTGTGAATAACCGTGCGCAGGTTGCGCGGGTTGTCGATGGCGGACTGCAAATTTTTGAAAAAACGGAAAACAGGTTCCGCAATTGCAGGATTCATGCCGAACCGCGCCCTGTAGCTGCGAACGTGAGTTCGCAGGCAATAACAAGTTCGCAGCTACGCCGACCGGGTACGCGCCCCGGCACCCGGGCGTTTTTCAGAGCGCCACCTGATCCACGATTTCCAGGCCGTGGCCGTCGAGGCCGACGACACGGCGGGGGTTGTTGGTCAGGAGGCGGATCTTTTTCAGGCCGAGCGCCGAGAGGATCTGCGCGCCGATGCCGTAGGCCCGGAAGTCCATCGACTGGCCGTCCGGGCGGCCCTCGAGGCGGCGGACGATGTCCGCGCCGCCCTGGCTGTGCTCCATGTAAAGCAGCACGCCGCGGCCGGCGCGGGCGATCGCCTCGAACGAGGCGGTGAGCGAATGGTGGCTGTCGGAGCCGCGCAGGCGGAACACGTCGCCGAGGATGTTTTCGGCATGCACGCGCACCAGCGTCGGTTCCGCGTCGGGCGTGCCGAGGGCGAAGGCGAGGTGATGGCGACCGTCCAGCCGGTTGCGGAAAACGTGCAGCGTGAAATCGCCGAACTCGCTCGGGAAGGGCCGGGTGAAAATGCGTTCCACGAGCTGGTCGCGCTGCGACCGGAATTCGATGAGCTGGGCGATGGAAATCATTTTCAGCCCGAACTTTTTCCTGAACTCGATCAATTGGGGCAGGCGCTGCACGGTGCCGTCGTCGTTGACGAGTTCGCAGAGCACGCCGCTGGGGTGCAGGCCGGCGAGCGTGGCCAGATCGACGGCGGCCTCGGTGTGGCCGGCGCGTTCGAGGACGCCGCCCGGGCGGGCGCGGAGCGGGAAGACGTGGCCCGGCTGCACGAGCTGGTCGGGGCGGGTTTCGGGATCGGCGAGGAGTTTTATCGTGTGCGCCCGGTCCCAGGCGCTGATGCCGGTCGTGATGCCCTCGGCGGCGTCCACGGTGACGGTGAAATCGGTGCGCTGCACCTCGCGGTTTTGCTGCACCATGGGGCCGAGGCCGAGGCGGCGGAGCTGCGGCTCGATCGTGGGCACGCAGACGATGCCGCTGCAGTAGCGGATCATCATGTTGACCGTTTCCGGCGTCACCTTCGAGGCGGCCATGATGAGGTCGCCCTCGTTTTCGCGGTCCTCGTCGTCGGTCACGATGACGAGTTTGCCGGCGGCGATGTCCTGGATCGCGGCTTCGATGGAGTCGAAAGGAGAAGGCGTGGTGTCGGCCATGTCGGGAAGGTGCGGAGAATCCGCGAGCAGTCCCGGGTTGTCAACGACCCCGGGGAGGACGGGCCGCCGTTCCCGTGCATTCGCGCCTTGTCTCCCGCGGCCCTTCTCCGCTTGTCTTGGCACTTTCCTGTCCGCGTTCCCGCCGTTTTTTTCCAGCCGCCACGATCTTCCTTTTTCCATCCATGAGCTACAAACTGTTCATTCCCGGCCCCATCGCCGTATCCGACAAGACGCTCCGCGCCATGGCCCAGCCCATGATCGGGCACCGCAGCACCGACTTCGTCGCGCTCTACAACTCCATCCAGCCGGAGCTCCAGGCGCTCTTTTATACGAAGGACCCGGTGTACCTGTCCACCAGCTCGGCCTGGGGCGTGATGGAAGGCGCCGTGCGCAACGTCACGAGATCGACCAAAAAAGTGCTCAACTGCATGAACGGCGCGTTCTCCGACAAGTGGAACGACGTCTCGAAGCGCCTCGGCCGCGCCACCGGGTTCATCAAGTCCGAGTGGGGCCAGCCTGTCGATCCCGAGGCGATCCGCCGCGAACTCGCCACCGGCGAGTACGACGCCATCACCTTCATCCATAACGAGACCTCCTGCGGCTGCATGAGCGACATCGACGCGATCATGAAAGTCGTCCGCGAATTCCCGGACGTGATCTCGATCTGCGACACCGTCAGCTCGTTCAGCGCCCTCCCGATCAAAAAGGACGAACTCGGCATCGACATCTTCATCACCGGCTCGCAGAAGGCGCTGGCCCTGCCACCCGGCCTCGCGCTCATCTCCGTGTCGAAGCGCGCGCTCGAACGCGCCGCCACCGTCAACGACCGCGGCTATTACTTCGACCTGCTCGAATTCCAGACCAACCACGAGAAAGGCATGACGCCGAGCACGCCCACCATCGCGCTCATCTACGCGCTCCGGTCCAAGCTCGACGACATCAAGGCCGAAGGCGTGGAAAACCGCTACGCCCGCCACGCCCGCCTGAACAAGACCGTGCGCGACTGGGCTTTCGGCAAGGGCTTCAAGCTCTTCCCGAAGGAAGGGTACGGCTCCGTCTCGCTCAACTGTTTCGCCAACACCCTCAACGTCGACATCGCCGCCTGGAACAAGATTCTCAAATCGGAGCACCACCTCGTGATCGACGGCGGTTACGGAAAACTGAAAGGCAAGACCTTCCGCATCTCCAACATGGGTGACGAGACCGACGAGACCATCGCGGCGCTCATCAAGGCGCTCGATGCCGCTCTCGCCAAGACGCCCGTCCTTGCGACCGCCTGACGGGATCGCCGGCGGCGAAGCCGCCGGATCGACGTGGCACGGGCATCCTTGCCCGTGAGCGTTTGCCCTCCGCAGAAGTGGCACGGGCAGGCATACCCGTGCCACCCCGGAATCATGGGCCGGAAGGCCCATCACCACCTTGCGGCGCTGCGCGCCGTCCACGGCCAGGATGGCCGTGCCACCGGGCTCGCCGGCCCCCCCCGGTTACCCCCTGTTTTCGCTCCGCCGAAAAACAAAACCTTGTCATCACCGCACCCGCTCCCTAACCGCTCGCCCCTTCATGAAGTCACTTGTCATCGCCGAAAAGCCCAGTGTGGCTGCCGATCTTGCACGCGCCCTGGGCAAAGTGCCCAAGCAGGGTGATGTCTATGAGAACGACACTTACGTCATCAGCTCGGCCGTCGGCCACCTGGTCGAGCTCGAGATGCCCGAGGACATCGACAAGAAAAAGTACGGTTTCTGGCGCCTGGAGACCCTGCCCATCATTCCGGAAACGTTCGGCCTCAAACCCGTCGAGTCGTCCAAATCCCGTTTCGCACTCCTCAAAAAACTCCTCGCCCGCAAGGACATCGACCAGGTCATCAACGCCTGCGACGCCGGCCGCGAGGGCGAGCTCATCTTCACCTACATCTACCAGCTCGCCCGGTCGAAGCTCCCGGTGAAACGCGCCTGGATGCAGACCATGACGCCCGAAGGCATCCGCACCGCCTTCGAACGCCTCCGCGACGGCCAGCAGATGGCCGGCCTCGCCGACGCCGCCCGCTGCCGCTCCGAAAGCGACTGGCTCGTCGGCATCAACGGCACCCGCGCCCTCACCAAACGCATGTTCGGCTCCCGCGCCGGCAACGTCGCCTCCGTCGGCCGCGTGCAGACGCCCACCCTCGCCATCATTTTCAACCGCGAGCTTGAAATCCGCAATTTCATCCCCCGCGACTACTGGCGCGTCACCGCCACCTTCCAGGTCGCCAAAGGCAGCTACGAAGGCGTGTACCAGCGCGCCAACTACAAGAAGGCCGAAGGCGACGACCAGGACCGCATCGACCGCATCTGGCAAAAAGCCCTCGCCGAATCCGTCCTCGCCGCCTGCCGCCTGGGAGAAAAACCCCTCGCCGCCGTCCGCGAGGAGAAAAAAGCCGCCACCCAGGTCGCCCCGCGCCTCTACGATCTCACCACGCTCCAGCGCGAGGCCAACAACCGCCTCGGCCTCCCCGCGCGCCGCACGCTGCAAATCGCGCAGGCCCTCTACGAGAAGCACAAGATGATCACCTACCCGCGAACCGATTCGCGGGCGCTTCCCGAAGACTACATCCCCACCTGCCGCGAGACCCTGCAAAACCTGCAAGGCGACCTCGCCCCCCACGCCCGCAAGGCGCTCGCCGACGGCCTCGTGCGGCCCAACAAGCGTATCTTCAACAACGCGCAGATCAGCGACCACTTCGCCATCATCCCGACCACCTCCGGATCGACAGGAAAAAACCTCGACGACATGGAAGCCAAGGTGTTCGACATGATCGCCCGCCGTTTCGTCGCCGTCTTTTATCCGGCGGCCGAGTTCGACGTGACGACGCGCATTTCCACCGTCGCGCCCGGCCACGATTTCAAGACCGAGGGCAAGGTCCTCACCAGCGCCGGCTGGCTCGCCGTTTACGGCAAGACCGCCATCGACGACGAAGATTCCGGCCAATCGAAAACCGAAAATCAGAAATCGAAAACCCAGGCCCCCCTCCCCGCGCTCTCGCCCGAGGACAACGCGCAGGCCCGCACCGCCGACGCCGTCCTCCACTCCGAAACGACCCGGCCTCCCCCGCGCTACACCGAAGCCACGCTTCTCTCCGCCATGGAAGGCGCCGGCAAACTCGTCGATGACGAGGACCTCGCCGAGGCCATGAAGGAGCGCGGCCTCGGCACGCCCGCCACGCGCGCCGACACCATCGACGGCCTGATCAACCAGAAGTACATCGAGCGCAACCAGCGCGAACTCGCCCCCACCGCCAAGGCCGAGCAGCTCCTCGAGTTCCTCACGGCAGTCAAGGCCGAGGCGCTCACCCAGCCTCGCATGACCGGCGAGTGGGAGTACAAACTCCGCCAGATGGAGCACGGCAAATTCTCCCGCGACCAGTTCATGCGCGAGATCGTCGAAGTCACCAAAGGCATTGTCGACCGCACCAAAAATTTCGAGGAGACCGACGAAAACGCCCGCGAGACCGACATCGTCTCGCCCACCGACGGCAAACCCCTGCTCGAAACCCTGCGCGGCTACCGTTCGCAGGACGGCGCGCTCACCATCTACAAGGTCATCACCGGCCGCAAGATCGAGGAAGCCGAAGTCCGCCGGCTCGTCGCCTCCGGCGAGATCGGCCCGCTCGACGACTTCGTCTCTCCGCGCACCGGCAACCGTTTCCCGGCCAAACTCCGCATCGTTCCCGATCCGAAGGATGCCGACAAAAAGAAAGTCGAGCTCGATTTCGGCAACAAGGTCGACCTCGGCGAACTCACGCCGGTCTGGACCGATCCCGCCACGGGCGCCGAACTCTGCGAGGCGCCCACCAACTACATCCTGCGCCAGCGCGATCCCGGATCGGAAACCGGCTGGAAACAGACGTTCTCCGTCGGCCGCATCATGTGCAAGCGCCCGCTCGCGCGCGACGAAGTCATCACGCTCGTCACCACCGGCAAGAGCCCGCTGATCGAAAATTTCACGTCGAAGTTCGGCCGTCCCTTCAAGGCGTACCTCGTGAAAAACGGAGCGAAAGTCGGCTTCGAATTCCCGCCGCGCGAGGCCAAGGCCGGCGCCGACGGCAAGCCCGCCGCGCCGCGCCGCAAGGCCAAGGCTCCGCTCGATCTGGCAAAAGCCCGCGTCCTCGGCCCGAGCAAGGCCCACACCGACGGCACGCTTTACGAGACGGAGGACGCCTACGTCGTCGCCAAGCCCGGCGCCGAAGGCGAGCTGCGCACCGTGTTCGAAGTGAAGCGCAACCTCTGCCAGAAAGAGCTTCCCGCCGAAGAGATCCAGCGTCTCCTCTCCGACGGCAAGACCGGCCTGATCGAGGATTTTGTCTCGAAGCGCGGCAGCAAGTTCAGCGCGTACCTCGTGCTTTCGAAGACGAAGACCAAGGCCGACTTCGAATTCCCGCCGCGGTAACCGTTTTTCCCGAGCCCGTTTTTCACTCCCGTCACCATGCGAATCCTCACCGGCATCCAGCCTTCCGGCACCCTGCATATCGGCAACTATTTCGGAGCCATGCGCCCCGCCATCGAAGCCCAGGAACGCGGCGAATCGTTTTACTTCATCGCCAACTACCACTCCATGACCGCGCTGACCGACCCGGAGGCGCGCCGCCGTTACACGCTCGGCGTGGCGCTCGACTGGCTGGCCTGCGGTCTCGATCCGCAAAAGTCGGTTTTCTGGAGGCAGAGCGACATCCCGGAAGTCAACGAGCTGATGTGGATTCTCGGCACGCTCACGCCGATGGGTCTCCTCGAACGCGCCCACTCCTACAAGGACAAGACCGCCAAAGGCATCGCGCCCAACTTCGGTCTCTTCGCCTACCCGGTGCTGATGGCGGCCGACATCCTGCTCTTCGACACCCACGTCGTGCCGGTCGGCAAAGACCAGAAACAGCACGTCGAGATGACGCGCGACATCGCCATCAAGTTCAACCAGACCTACGGCGAGACGCTCGTCGTTCCCGAGCCGGAAATCCGCGACGACGTGGCCGTCATCCCCGGCCTCGACGGGCAGAAGATGAGCAAGAGCTACGACAACACCCTGCCCATTTTCGGCGACGAGAAGGTGCTGCGGAAGCGGATCATGAGCATCGTCATGGACAGCCGCACCCCGGCCGAACAAAAACCCGATGCCGACAGGAACATCGCCATCCAGCTCCTCCGTTTCGTGGCGCCGGCCGACGTGGCGAAAGGGTTCGAGGAGCGCCTGCGTGCCGGCGGTCTCGGCTACGGCGACCTGAAGAAGGCGCTGTTCGAGCACTACTGGACTTATTTCACGCCCTACCGCCAGCGTCGCGCCGAGCTGGAAGCCAACCCTGATCACGTCGAGGCGGTGCTGCGCGCCGGGGCCGCCCGCGCCCGGGAGGCGGCGGCGAACGTGCTGGCGCGCACGCGCAAGGCCTGCGGCCTGGCGTAACCGTTTAGCAACTACGGCGTTTGACGGAGCGGCGGCATTTTTCTGCCAATCCCGCTGCGACGAGGCGCGTCAGCGCCTCGCCCGGTGCCTCGCCGCCCGAACCGGCGACACGTTGCGTCGTCTGCAGCGGCACGTACCGAGGCCGAAGGCCGACAGCTTGCCATGCCGCCGCTCCGTCGCTAAGCGGATACGCGGCTTGGCGTAACATTGCAGGAGCGTACGAACCGCCACGGCTTTGCCGCCCACTCGGGGCCGGCGTAGGCCACGCCGATCCGCGGGGTCGCCTGCACCTCGCCCGCCGGCACGGCAAGGCCGTCGTCCTCGAGCCACAACCCCGTCGCCGGTGTGGCCGGCCGTGTGTTGAAACGCGCCCGGTCGATGCCGAGCGCCCGCGTCAGCCGGCCGGGGCCGTTGATGCCTTCGAGCCCGCGAATCAGCACCGCAGCGGGCCAGTCGCGCGGACCGGTCACGAGGTTGAGCATCTCGTGCACGCCGTAACAGAGATAAACGTACCAGTGGCCGGCGTCGCCAAACATCACCCCGGTGCGCGCGGTACGGCCCTTGCTGGCGTGGCAGGCGCGGTCTTCCGGACCGTGGTAAGCCTCGGTTTCGGTGATCCGGCGGGCCAGGCGCACGCCACCGGCGGCGTGGACGACGAGGTGCTTCCCCAGCAGCCAGCGCGCCAGTTCAACTGTATTTTCCGAACGCAGTTCTTTCGCTTTAATGATGCGGGACATCAGGTATGGGTGGACGCCGGTTTTTCCATCCCGTGTGAACGCAACCCGCACCCTGACGCAAGCCCGCAAGAAATCGCTCGCCGACAATTTCCGGCTCTGCACCGCCGACGGCATTTACGCCGTGCCCCTCGTCATGATGACGCTGCCGGTCAACGTGGTGCTGGCGGCGCTGTTCACCAAGGCGATCCCGCTCTCCACGGCGGCGCTCGGGTTCATCACGTCGCTGCCGTTCATGTGCAATTTTCTCCAGCTCGCGGTGTCGCCGCTGCTGGCGCGGTGGTTTCCCGCAAAAATGATTTCCATCGGCACGAGCGCGTGCGGCACGGTCTGCTGGGCGGCGTTTGCGGTGATGCTGTCGTTCCTGCCGGGCGACAATCCCGAGGTGGCGGCGCGGTGGATCGCGGGGTGGTTTTTCGTGACGAGTTTTTTCGCGGCGCTGACCGGCGTGGGCTGGAACTCGTGGGTGCAGGAATGGGTGCCGGTGCGGCTGCGCGGCAAATATTTCGGACGGCGCAACCGGCTGCTCCAGATCGCCAACATGGCGTTCCTGCTGCTGGCGGGGTGGGTGCTGGCGAAGTGGGACTATGCGATCCCCGCGTTCCAGACCGTGATCGTTTTCGGCATCGGGCTGCGGCTGCTTTCGCTGCGCGCGCAGTGGCGGATGGAAACGCAGCCGCGGACCCGCGCCGCGGTGCGCACGGGGATCTTGCGCGACCAGTTGTGGCTGCTCGGGCAGTCGCGGTCGTTTTTGCTGTTCATCCTTTTCGGGGCGGTGTGGTCGTTCGCGGCCAATGTGTTCGGGCCGTTCTACCACAAGTTCATGCTCGACCGGATGGGGCAGTCGGCGTTCGACATCGGGCTGATCTCGACCTTCGGCGCGCTCGGCGCGGCGCTCTCGATGCCGGCGTGGGGACAACTGATCGACCGGTTCGGCAACAAGTCGGTGATGGCGGTGTCGCTCATCCTCTGGCAGGTGCAGAATTACCTGTGGTGTTTCCTGACGCCGGGCATGGATGCGTGGCTGTACGGAATGTGGATCTGGGGCGGCATGACCAATGCGGGGTTCGTCCTGGGAATGTTCACGCTGTTGCTGAAACTCATCCCGGCAGGCGCGAAGAATCTGGCGATCGGCGCCAACCTGGCGCTGACGTCGCTGGTGGCGGCGATCGCACCGATCCTCGGCGGCGCGGCGCTGGAGTGGGGATTGTCGCGCGAGGGGGCGGACCCGCTGGCGGTGTACCATGCGTGTTTCGCGGTGCAGCCGACGATCGCGCTGGCGGGGGCGCTGCTGCTGCTGCGGATCGAGGAGCCGGCGGCGGCGGCGTTTTCGATCGTGGTGGGCGCGATGCGCAACGTGCGCATGCTGAGCGGCGTTTTCGGCTTCGGCCCGCTCATCAACTACATTTTCTACAAGCCGCGAAAGCCGGAGAAAAAATGAAGGGAACTTCTGAAAATTGAACAGAAGGCAACGAAGAGAACGAAGAACAACCAGGGACGCTTACCGTTCATTCCTGTTTAACCTTCTTAAAATAACTTATGTTACGCAATGCGCTGTGGCGCGGGCGTCTCACCCCCATTTCCGGGCGGCGCTTCGCGCCGTCAGCGGGCGAGACGCCCGCGCCACTTCAAGGCCGTCTGCGTAACATCCATTAAAATAAATAACTTTTGGTTCAGAGTCTTCTTTGTTTTACCTTCGTTACCTTCGTTTTCTTCTGTTCAAAAAGAATTCCCGGAACCTCCCTGCAGGAGCGGCGGCGGGGACGCCGCCGCTCCGTTACGACCCTTCCGCCGGCGGCGCAGGCGGCGGCTCGACGACGCCCGGTCCGGGATCGAAGCGCTGCGCAGCCGGGATATTCAGCTCGCCTTCGAGCTCGCGTATCCGTTCGAGCACGACATTGGGCATGGCGTACATCGCGGCGTCGCCTTCCTTCGGCAGCGTCGGGTAGAGTTTTTTCAGCCAGTCGTACGCCTCCTGCTTGCGGCCCACGCGGCGGAGGAGCTCGGCGTAGATGCGGTAAGCGTACTGCGGCGCGTCGGGCTGTTCGGTCGCTTTCAGGTACCAGGTCGAGGCCGTGGCGGGGTCCTTGAGGCGGTTGAGGTAGATGTTGGCGATCTCGATGTAGAGGAGCGGCTCGCGCGGGTGAAAGCCGAGGCCGGTCTCGAGGAAACTCACGCCGACGCTGGACTGCTCCTCGTCGAACTTGCGCTTCACGGCGTCGGGCACCTTGTCCCAGCCGCCGGCGTCGTCGATGCGCCAGTTGGGCATGTCGTAGGCGATCATGCGCGAGCCGTTTTGCCAGAAATAGATCGGGCGCGGGTCGATGGCGGTGACGAGCTTGATGTACGTCTGCGTGGCCGGCAGGTCGTTGTTTTCCCAGACGCTGTTCGTTTTCAGCCAGAAGAAGTCGGCGACGATGGCCTGGAAACCGCCGAGCAGGCCGACGGTGATGCCCTGGCCGAGCGCGCCTTCGAGCGACTTGAACTGGAAGCCGGGCTGCTGGGCCCGGATCTCCTGCCACGCGGGATCTTCCAGCGGGCGGACGGCGGCGCCGGCGAGGGCGAGTCCGGCCAGCACGACCAGCGCGGTGCGGAACGGACGGAAGGCGGTGGGGGCGTTAAATTTCACGGCTGCGGAAGCTGTAGACGGCGAGGAGGCCGATCACGACAATGTAGATGAGCCCGTAGCCGGCCACACGGGCGGCGACCTCGGGATTGATGCCGGCCCCCTGCCCGACCTGGTCGGCCAGGTTGAAGAGCTGGAAATTGGGAAAAATGTAGCTGAGCACCCGCACGCCGAGCCGCAGGAAAACGTTGGCCACATTGCCGTAGGCGTCGCGCGCGAGGTATTGCAGGTGGCAGATCACGAGAACGAAAAACCCCGTGACCACCGTGTAGAGGTTGGTGTTGGAGAAGCTCGCGATCAGCAGCACGATCATCGTGAGCACGCCGAACTTGATCCACTGGAGCAGGCCCACCAGCAGGATGTCGCCGTAGTGGATAAAACCGCCGGCGGGGATGACATCGGGCGAAAGCGTCGCGATGATGGCGCGTTCACGGAAATAGAGCAGGCCGATCATGAGGCCGATGGTCACGACGCAGAACACGCCGACGACGGCGAACACGCCGAGGAATTTCCCGAACACGAACTCGGCGCGCCAGATGGGCTTGGCGAGCAGCGTGAGCGCGGTGCGGTTTTCGATCTCGCTGAAGAAGAGCTGCGCGGTCGTCGCCACCGTGAGCACGGAGCCGAAAAACACGAGCGCGCCGAAACCGAAGTCGGCGATGAACTTCAGCTCCGAGGAGCCGAAGTTGAACTCGCGGAAAAACTGCGCGCTCGCCACCAGCGCGATGGCGAGGATGAGCAGGAAGTTGAAGAGTTTTTGCCGGACGGCCTCCAGAAACGTGTTGCTGGCGATCAGCCCGAGTCGCGACAGCGAGAAGGGGACGCCGGCGCCGGCCGGATGGCCGGGGGAAGAAGGGGTTGTGGTGGTGGTGCTCATGATTTTTTCTCTTCGGAACGGGACGGAAGGGAGGCGCGGGAGACCTTGCTGAGGAAGAGCTGGTCGAGGCGGGCGCGCGGTTGCTCGATGGCGTTGAGCCGGTGGCCGCGCTGGCCGAGCCACTCCCGGAAGGCGGCGAGGTCGGAGTCGGAGAACGTGTCCACGATGAGCGCCTGCTGGTCGCGCTTGCCGACGAGTTCGCTGACGTTGCCTTCGAGGATGAGCTTGCCGCGGTCGAGGATGGCGATGCGGTCGCACACGTCCTCGATCTGGGCGAGCAGGTGCGAGGTGATGAGGACGGTCTTGCCCTGCTTCTTGAGCTTGAGGATGAGTTCGCACATCTCGGCCGAACCGACGGGATCGACGCCCGCGGTGGGTTCGTCGAGGACGATCAGCCGGGGATCGTGCACGAGCGCCTGGGCCAGGCCGATGCGCTGGAGCATGCCTTTCGAGTAGGTGCCGACGCGGCGGTGCGAGGCGCCGGAGAGGCCGACCCAGTCGATCACTTCCTTGACGCGGTCATTGAGCTGCGCGCGCGGCACCCGGCAGACGCGGGCGTAGAACCGCACGAGCTCCGCGCCGCTCAGGTAGCGGTAGAAATACGGCGCCTCGGGCAGGTAGCCGACGTTGCGCCGCGAGGACACCTGCTCGCTCGGCACGCCGAACACGCGGCATTCGCCGAGCGTGGCCTCGAGCAGGCCGAGGATGACCTTGATCGTGGTGCTCTTGCCGGAGCCGTTGGGCCCGAGCAGGCCGAAGACCTGGCCTTCGGGAATCGTCAGCGTCAGGTTGTCGACGGCCCGGAGTTTCACGCCGCGGAGGCTGATGGGAAAGTCCTTCGTGAGACCGCGGATCTCGATCGCAGGAACCGGGGAGTTGGCGGGTGGTGTGGCGGGAGTGTCGCTCATTATTGCAGGGTGCGTTATGTGATCCGGATTTATCTGATCCGGAAACCGGAAAACTGTGCGGAACGTTCGCGGCCCGAACGCTCGATCTTGCGGATGTAGCCGTGCAGACGCTCGTCGATCGCCCGGAGGAAGGCGTCGATCTCCTCGCGCCGGCCTTCGGCCTCGAGTTCCACGCGGCCGTCGTCGAGATTCCTGACTTCGCCGGCCACCTCGAATTCGCGGGCCACCTCGAGCGTACTCTGCCGAAAACCGACGCCTTGCACGCGGCCGCTGAAATACACCGTCTCGTGACGCACGTTGTTCATTCGCTCGGTAAATGGATGAAGGGGAAGATCGGAACGGGATCGTGTGTAACCAGGTGAGAATGTTGCCGTGGATCAATCCGTAAAATCATATTTTGCAGCATAACAAAGGCAGTCAACCCCCGGGATGGGGTCGGCCGGTGAATCAATCCGGCATTTGGCGTTGCGTTCGGGACCATCCCGGACAGGCTTGTTCCCGTTTCCAACATCCCTGAATGAGCGACTACAACACTGACGGATTCTCTGACGGCGAATGGCAGGATCGCGGAGATCTGGTGTGGAACGAATTTGACTGGGAGCGCTACCTGCGCGATCAGGACGAGAACATCCTGCGTTATCTCGCCTGCTACGAGAAGCTCCGGAAACACCCGCAACGCCTCGACGAGGCCGCCCGCCTCATGGGCTGGGACATGGAGGAGTGGAACGGTGAAACCGACAAGGTCGCGGTGAGTGCCTCCGGCGATGCTGCCGGCGACGACTCCGGTGCCGGCCCCGACCCGGCAGCCTCCGGCGAACCGGACGGAGAATCCGGCGGCGAGGCCGACTCCGACGACGTGATTCCCGGGATGGACGATGACGACGAACCGTACACGTTGCACAAAAATCCGGTCTTCATCGCGACCCGCGCCATTTACCTGAGCCTTTCCCGGAGCTGGGCGCGCCTCGCCGGCGATCCGGCCAACGTCCCGCAGGGTCTCGCCGTCAGCCACCTGCACGCGCTTCAGGCTGGCGAGATGCAGTCCCTCCTCGCGATGCAGGCGCTGGATTTCGGGGATTACGCGCTCGCCATCAGCTTCTTCAAGCGGGCTCTCCACGAGCTCAATGCCACGATGGCCAGCCTCGGCAAGGTCAAGGCCGATGCCTCGCGACTGCTCCGCGGTTACTGCGCCGGCGCTATGCCCCGGCTCTTTGACCTGCGCGAGATCTGGCTGCGCGTGATGGCCGGTTGCCGCCACGAGCTCTCCCATCCTTCGGAAGACGACGATTTCGAAGACGAGGAGTGAGCGGTGCGGAGGCGACCGGGCGGACCGGGGGCAGCTCAAGCGGATGTCTGTCAACCGGTGGACTCCGATGAACGGAAGGGATTTTCCTTCGCAAGGGGCTGACATCGGTTTGAGTCGCGCCTGGGCAAGAATGCCCCGGCCATGCTGTCGCGCTTGCCTGCCGCGTCCTCCGCGCTTTTGCTCCCGGTCCCGCGTTCCCGAATCCACGTCACATCACGCCACATGCACGAAGTCAAAGACACCCGCCGCGCCACGGTGCGCATCGGCTACGACGGCCGGGTCCACAAGACCTTTCGCGGGCACCAGGCGCGGGAGCGTTTCGAGCACGAGGTGAAAGTGCTCCGCCACCTGGAAGAACGCGGCTGCGATTTTGTCCCGAAAATTCTGGAAGCCGATCCCGCCCGGCTCCTGCTCGTCACGGACAATTGCGGAGGCCGCGTCGATCACCTCGCTCCGGAACGCATTCCGGAAATCTTCGCCGAACTGGAAAACTACGGCGTGCGGCACGAGGACCCGTTCCTGCGCAACATCACCTACCGCCGCAGCGACGGACGTTTCTGCATCATCGATTTCGAATATGCCACCCTCCTCGATGGCCCCCACGCCGGCCAGTCACTCAAGCCGCCACCTCCCGATGCCTGACCCGCTCGCCCCGAACCCGCCGTCGCCGCTTGTCCGGCCGGCTCCCGCTGGCCCGACGACGGCTTCCGCCGCCGTCACCGCCCCTCCCGCGCTGCGCCTCCACTGGTCGGGCATGACCCACCCCGGACGCTTCCGTGCCAATAACGAAGACAGTTTCCTCGCGCTCAA
Source organism: Opitutaceae bacterium TAV5 (assembly GCA_000242935.3). Lineage (NCBI taxonomy): Bacteria > Pseudomonadati > Verrucomicrobiota > Opitutia > Opitutales > Opitutaceae > Opitutaceae bacterium TAV5. The sequence goes on along the minus strand of CP007053.1, from coordinate 4,106,310 downwards.
TTTCGACGCGCACGAAGTCCGTTTTCTGGGCAAAACCGGCGACGCCTCGCTGCGCGGAGCCGATTTCGTCTTCGCGGTGAGCGACGGCATGGGCGGCGCCAATGCGGGCGAATTCGCCAGCAAGATCGCCGTGACCGAAATCACCCGGCTCCTGCCCCGCAGTTTCAAGGTTTCCGCGCTCGGCCTTTCCGGCGGGTTTCAGGATATCCTCGCCGAACTCTTCGAGGCCATCCACCGGTCGCTCGTCAATCTCGGCCACAGTTACGAGGAATGCGCCGGCATGGGCGCCACGCTGAGCCTCTGCTGGGTCACGCCCGAATGGGTCTGGTTCAGCCACATCGGTGACAGCCGCATCTATTACCTGCCGAAAAAAGGCGGCATCACCCAGCTCACGCACGATCACAGCCATGTCGGCTGGCTGCGCCGCACCGGCAAGATCACCGAACACCAGGCGCGTGCCCATCCCGGCAGGAGTTCGCTGCAACAGGCGCTCGGCGCCGGCAACCAGCACATCGAGCCGCACATCGGCGCCGTCGACCTGCAACCGGGCGACCGTTTTGTGATCTGTTCCGACGGCCTCGTCGACGGGCTCTGGGACGGCACCATCGAACGCCTGCTCCGCGAGCCCGCGCCCGCCCAGGCCGCCCTGCCGCCGGCGCGCCTGCTCGTCGAGGAATCCGTCGCCGCTTCGGGACGCGACAACTGCACCGCCATCGTCATCGAAGCCGTGGCCGCCCCCCCGCCCTCTCCCCACCCTGAATCGACTTGAATCGAGTTAACTCGACTTAAGTCGACTTAAGTCGATTCCACTCGATCCGAGCCGGGCCACTCTGCCAACCGCCATGATCCCCCCCCCCCCCTCCCCTCGCCTGGTGGGTCCACAACATCAGCCCGTTCCTCGTCGAATTTTCCGACGGCATCGGCATTCGCTACTACGGGCTCGCCTACGTCGCCGGTTTCCTCGCCGGACTCGGGCTGCTCACCCTCTATGCGCGCCGCCGGCTCACGCCGCTCACCTCCGCGCAGATATCCAGCCTGATCATGGCGCTCGTGGCCGGCGTGTTTGTCGGCGGGCGGCTCGGCTACTTTCTCTTTTACCAGCCGCAGGCCCTGCTGCGCGATCCGCTGGAGCTCCTCCGCGTGTGGGACGGCGGCATGGCCAGCCACGGCGGCTTCCTCGGCGTGGCGGTGGCGCTCGTCTGGTTCGCGCGCAGCACGGGCAACCGCGTGCTCCATCTCGGCGACCTCGTGACCAGCGTGGCGCCGGCCGGCCTGATGTTCGGCCGCATCGCCAACTTCATCAACGGCGAGCTCTGGGGTAAAATCACCGACGTGAAATGGGCGGTCATCTTTCCCGAAAGCGCCCCGCCGCTGACGGCCTTTGCGATGATCCCGCCGCGGCACCCGTCGCAACTTTACGCCGCCTTTCTGGAAGGCGTGCTCCTGCTCGCGCTGATGCAGCTCCTCGTCTGGAAAACGGACTGGCTGCGCACCGCGCCGGGCCGGCTGAGCGGCGTGTTTCTCGTCGGCTACGCCCTCGCCCGCTCCGTCAGCGAGATTTTCCGCGAACCCGACGCCAGCCTGATCCTCGGCCTCAGCCGCGGCACGTTTTATTCGATTTTCGTCTTCGTCGCCGGGGCGATTCTCCTGCTGAGAAAAAATACGCTGCCGCTGGAAATCCCGGCGGCAGGGCCAGCCCCGAAAACCCGCCCGTAGGTTCCATCCGTCTCATGGGCCCATCGGCGGCCCCATGATTCAGAACAGCTCCGGCTGCTCGTACCGCGAGCGCGCCTCGGCAAGCGTCGAGCGCATCTCCATCTGCTCCAGCCAGCGCAACAGCGCCGGCAGATCCGCCGGCGTCGAGCCCGCCGCGCACCCCTCCGCCGACGGCAATGCCGCCGCCAGTTCGAGGTTGAGCGTGGTCAGCCGCCGGTTGCGCCGCAGATCGTCGGCGCGGGCGACGAGCACCTCGCGAAAACGCTCCGGCTTCACCTCGCCCGCGCGCGCCAGCAGCGCCTCCAGCGAACCGAATTCCTGCAGCCATTTCGACGCCGTTTTCGGCCCCACGCCCGGCACCCCCGGGATGTTGTCCGACGTGTCGCCGACGATCGCCAGGTAGTCCGCAATCTGCTCCGGCGGCACGCCGAATTTTTCCCGCACGCCGGCCACATCCAGCCGGCGCCAGCCGAGTTTCGGATTGGCGGTCGGCGGCGGCAGGAGCATGGTGATGCGGTCGCTGACGATCTGGGCGAAATCCTTGTCCGAACTCACCACCAGCACCTCGTCGCCCGCGCGCGCCAGCGCCACCGCCCGCGAAGCCAGCAGGTCGTCGCTCTCCACGCCATGCTGCTCGATGGCGGTGATGCCCATCAGCCGCGTCACCTCCTTGACCGGCTCGATCTGCTTCGCCAGCGCCTCGGGCATTTCCTCGCGATGCGCCTTGTATTCGGGCAACAGCACCAGCCGGTCCTGCGAACCGCCGAGATCGAAAAACACGCACACGCCCGACGGCCGTTCCTGGTCCATCAGCTTCCACAACGATTTCACCCAGCCGTGCAGCGCATTGGTCGGGAACCCGTCCGCGCGGGTCAGTTCGGGAATCGCGAAGAAGCAGCGGTATGCGAGGTTGAATCCGTCAACGAGAAGCCATTTTGCCATCGCCCCAGCCGAGCGCAGGGCCCGCTCCGTAGCAAGCCGCGCCTTCATGCGCCCGTCCGGGAAGGCCGTCAGATTTCGCTTTCCACCGTGCCCCGCCGCGTCTGGCATGCCCGGCACCATGGTCAAGATTACCGGCGAATATCAGGGACAACTCCACTGCACCGCGATTCACGAACCCTCCGGCGCGCTCATCAACACCGACGCTCCCCGCGACAACCAGGGCCGCGGCGAGGCGTTTTCCCCCACCGATCTGGTGGCCACCGCCTTCGCCACCTGCATCGCCACCACCATGGCCATCGCGGCCCGCAAACACGGCCACGATCTCGGCGCCTTCCGCTATGAAGGCACCAAGGAAATGACCACCGATGCCCCGCGCCGCATCGCGCGCCTGACCGCGCGTTTCTGGCTTCCCGCCTCCGCGAGAGCAGTCCCCGAAGGCGTCCTCGAACGCGCCGCGCATGGTTGCCCCGTCCACCACAGCCTCGCGCCCTCGGTCGAGAAAATCATCGAATTCATCTGGGCCGAATAAAAATTCGGCCCACGAAACACACGAAAAGGCACGAAAAGTCATGAGACCTCGATTGTCCTGTCCGCTTTTCGTGTCCTTTCGTGTGTTTCGTGGGCCAATCCCTTGAAAAACTCGCCCGCCGGCCGAATCCGCCCTTGACTCGCCTCTCCGGGTTTGGATTGCTCTACGGCTTTCATCCAAAGAACACGCCATGGCCAACACCAAATCCGCCATCAAAGCCGCCCGTAAAACCGAGCGCTTCACCACGCGCAACAAGGCGGTCAAGACCCGTCTCAAGACTCTCCACAAGAAGTTCGCCAAAGCTTCCTCCGGCGAAGACAAGGAAGCCGCCCGGACCGCGGCCATCGCCTGGGCTTCCGCCATGGACAAGGCCACCAAGTCCGGCGTCGTCCACAAGAACGCCGCCGCCCGCGCCAAATCCCGCGTGTCGAAGATCGTTTTCGCCAAATAAACGAGCGCCCGACAACCTCTTGCCAGTTTTTCAAAACCCCGCCGGCTTCCGTCCGGCGGGGTTTTTCTTTTTGTTCCGGAGTGGCGCGGGCGTCTCGCCCGCCGACGGCGAAGCCGCCTGACCGGCGTGGCACGGGCTTCCAGCCCGTGGACGGCGCGAAGCGCCGCCTCCCTGCCTCCACTCCCGGAGCGGGCGAGACGCCCGCGCCACTCCGGGGCCTGTCCACCTTTTGAGATACGCCCTTCCCCCCCTACTCCCGCTCTGCTTTTTGCGCTTGCACGTCCCCCTTGCAAGTGACCTGCTGACCGCTTGCGGCATTCACTACCGCCCGGACGAAGTCCGCCGCAACGCTCCCTCGTCCGGTTCTTCTGTCAGATCAACCTTCAACCACGACCGCCCGTCCACGGGTGGTTATCCCCGGAAGGCCGGTGTCACGGAGCAGACGCGGGCCTCCCGTCACATACCATGAGTTCTGTAATGCAAGAACTGCTCGCCGAATCCTCCTTCGACAATCTGAAGGAAGGCTCCATCGTTCCGGGCGTCATCACCGAAATCCGCCAGAACGAGGTTGTCGTCGACATCGGCGGCAAATCCGAAGGCGTCATCCCCGCCAACGAGTTCATCGATATCGGCGAACTGCAGATCGGCTCCACCATCGAGGTGTACGTCGAGAAGCTCGAATCCAAAAACGGTCTCCCCGTGCTCTCCTTCGACAAGGCCGAGCAGAAGAAAAACTGGGAGAACATCCTCACCAAGTTCCCCGAAGGCTCCGTCGCCGTCGGCCGCGTCAAGGCCAAGGTCAAGGGCGGCCTCATCATCTCCATCGGCGTCGACGCCTTCATGCCTGCGTCGCACATCGACATCCAGCCTCCCAAGAACCTCGACCAGTACGTCGGCCAGACCTACGACTTCAAGGTTCTCAAGATCAACCAGGAGCGCAAGAACATCGTCCTCTCCCGCCGCGAGCTCATCGAGCAGCAGCGCAGCGAGAAGCGCCGCAACCTCCTCGAATCCATCGAGCCCGGCCAGGTCCGCAAGGGTGTCGTCAAGAACATCACCGACTTCGGCGCGTTCATCGACCTCGACGGCATGGACGGCCTCCTCCACATCACCGACATGTCCTGGGGACGCATCGCCCACCCGAGCGAAATGCTCAAGCAGGGCGAGGAAATCCAGGTCATGATCATCGAGGTCAACCGCGAGAAAGAACGCGTTTCCCTCGGCCTCAAGCAGACCACCAAGAATCCGTGGGACGAGATCGAACAGAAATTCCCCGTCGGCGCGAAGATTCACGGCAAGGTCGTCAACCTCGTCCCCTACGGCGCGTTCATCGAGATCGAGCCCGGCGTCGAAGGTCTCGTCCACATCACCGAGATGTCCTGGACCAAGCGCATCAACAAGCCCTCCGAAGTGCTCCGCGTCGGCCAGGAACTCGATGCCGTCGTCCTCGGCATCCAGAAAGATGACCAGAAGATCTCGCTCGGCCTCCGCCAGCTCGAGCCCAACCCGTGGGACATGGTCCGCCACAACTACCCGATCGGCGCCCGCGTCCACGGCAAGGTGCGCAACATGACCACCTACGGCGCCTTCATCGAACTCGAGGAAGGCATCGACGGCATGGTGCACGTTTCCGACATGAGCTGGACCCGCAAGGTCAACCACCCCTCCGAAGTCCTCAAGAAGGGCGACGAGGTGGACGCCATCGTTCTCGACGTGGATGCCAGCCAGCAGCGCATCAGCCTCGGCATGAAGCAGCTCGCCATCGATCCCTGGAGCGACATCGACAGCTTCTTCAAGATCGGCGACGTCGTGAAGGGCACCGTGACCAAGATCACCTCCTTCGGCGCCTTCGTGGACCTGAAGGACGGCATCGACGGTCTCGTGCACATCTCGCAGATCAGCGAGGAGCGCATCGACAAGGTGAAGGACGTGCTCAAGCCCGGCCAGGAAGTGACGGCCCGCGTGATCAAGATCGACCGCGACGAGCGTCGTCTCGGCCTCTCGATCAAGGCCGCCAACTACTCGCCCGAGCAGCTCGCCAGCGAGACGGCCGCCTACGAGGCCCTCAACCGCGACAGCAGCGGCGACATGATGAACCTCGGCGACATCCTCGACGCCGCCGCCGACAAGAAATAATCCTGTCCCGTCCATCCGCAGCGGCGGCCCGTCCCCGGTCCGCCGCCAGCCATTCCCGAACGCCCGGCCCGCCCAAAAGCGGCCGGGCGTTTTTGTGCAGGGAACGCCAATCTCCCGATCCGCCTTCGGGCGAGAGACTCCGTCCTTTGTCTGGTGCGCAGCCGCACCTCATCGCCCTTGCCAAAAAAGCTTTCCGGCATCGGACGTCTTGTCTTGCGGGATTTTTTCAAACGCCAGCTTTGTCACGTGCCCATCCACATAGAGCACGTTGTAATTCCTGTCGTGCCGCGCCTCCACCCGGGCCACCGCAGCCGCATCCCTGAAACGTTCCAAACCCGCGACCTCGTTGGGATGCTCTATCAGCAGACACACCTGGCTCGGAGCATTGATTCCGGCCGGGTTGATCGGATGGGCCTGACGTCCATCGGGACCGGTGCTGGCAATCGCGTGGATTTCAAGGTCCTTGTTCATGCCATAACTCACGTTGGCGGCACCATTGCGCACGTCGGCATCGGAAGGACAGGCAAACACCGAAGTCCGTATCTGCCCTTTCGTTTCGTTGGTGTAGTCCTGTCCCGCGAGCAATCTGAACAGCGCATATTTCCACGTCTCCGTCGTATCGCCTGTCTTGTAAATCGGCGGCAGCAATCCGTTCCTGTTGTCGGATGCGTAAAGCGAGAACGCTCCCCCGAGCTGACGCATGTTGCTCAGACAATGCGCGGCGCGAGCGGTCTTCCTGACCTTGCCAGCTACGGGCAGGATAATGGCGGCCAGCACTCCGATAATGGCAATCACCGTGAGCAACTCCACCAGAGTGAAAGCTCGTCTGGCAGTCGGTCGGTTCTTCGGGGTCGTATTCATGGTTTTGTCACAAAATCCGGCTTGAGCAGGGTTAGCGGGCATCCAGTTCGATGGCGGTCATCGAGTGGGCGGGCAACGTGTGCAGGAGGGTTGCGCCCTGCAACGTCAACTCCGCTCCGGAAACCACCTCGCGCACGCCTGTCACGCTGGCGAGCGAAGGGCCGTTGACCTCCCAATAGCGGGCGGTCCCCGCAGGAACGAATCCCCTGATGTCAAACGTGGTGGCGATGGACTGATCCGGACTTTTGTTAAAAACGACAACGTAGAGTTTCCTTCCGTCGGCCGAGAGGCTCGATGAAGCCGTGACGAGTTCCGTTGCCGGAGCGATTTCACGGGTGACCACCTCCAGCTCCAGAAGCCTGAATTGCAGTTTCCCGTTGAGCCGATGTGGCGCCGCGCCATCGGGGTTGTCAGCGCTGCCGCCGGCGTCCGACACAAGACTCACGCGCAGGTCGATGCCCTCGCTGTCGGTACGCGGCACGAGTTCCCCCTGGAGCGGCGACCACGCGCCCCGGCTCTCGGCCCCGGGAATCGTGCGGCGGGATGTATCCGAAAATTCGTCACGAGTGTCGGCAAGCGTGAGTCCGAGACGCTCGGCGCGTTTCCCTGAACCGGGTGTCCGGTGATACTGGCATTCGTAGGTCAGCCGGTAGCCGACATCTTCCGCAGTGCCGAGCGTCGCCAGGGGTATCGTGGCCATGACAGGATGCGCCTCGCCGGAAAAATCCTTCAGGTCAAAAACGATCACGCTCCCGTCGGGTGAGATGCGCGACGAATAGCCCGGCCCCGAGACGGATTTCAGCAAGCCTGCAAGCGGCACCGTGCGCAGTGTCCGACGCGGACGGTACTCGATACCCCGCGCTTCCGCCACGCCGCGCCATCCGGCGACATCGAAATCGGCCCGTGGTCCGGCGACCGTAACGTCGACCAGAGTTTCACCAAAATGCTGTCCCCAGAGCCGGATCAGTTCGTAGGCGGGCCGGCGTTCCTTCAACACGCTGCCATCGGGTTGTTCACGCACCTGCAGCATGCCCCAGTAGCCGTTATAGAACTGCCAGTAACTGGACATGAGCACCGTATTCTCCGGCTTCAGGAACACGCGGTAAAGATCCGCGCATTGCAATGCGGCCCCGTAGCTGAGACGCCACGGCGTGGGGTCGCTGCCGCCCGCCGGTTGCACGAAACCCGCGTTGAATTCGGTAATCGCCACGGGCAGGTCGCGTCCGCACTCGTCACGGATCATTGCCTTGTATTCCTGGATACGATGTCCGATCTGGTCGCCGACCGCCATGCAGGCACGCATGAGCATGTCGGCCGGTTGAACGGGCAAATCGCGGTTCAGGGCCGGAGCATAAAAATGGAGGATGACGAAATCCGCCGCCGCTCCGGCCACCCGCACCACCTCGCGGTTCCATGCGGAGCGCGGGTTGTCGCCGGGACCTGGCACCGTGACGATGCCAATCCTGACGGACGGGTCGATGGCGCGCATGGCCGCCGCGCAGTCGATGGCGTAGCGCGCATACGTGGCGGGGGTGAACTGGCGGCGCGGCTGCACGGCGTGGTTGCCGTGGTCGCTCTCGTTGCCGAGTTCGAAATAACGGACCCCATACGGCTCGGGATGCCCCCACCCGGCGCGCTTCATCGCCCATGGATATGCGGGAGTGGCCGGGGCATTGAGATACTCGACGAGCTCGGCCGCGTGGCGTGGCATTTCCTCCGCCGGGAGCACATAGTCGCTCACGGTGATGATCGGCTCGGCGTCGAGCTCTCGGCAGATTGCCAGAAAGTCATCAAGCCCGAACTGCCAGTCGCCACGCTGCTCGCGGGGGCCGACCGTTTTGCGCCAGTCAAAATTGTGCACAAGGCAACCTCCGGGATAACGCAGTGCCTTGACTCCCGAGTCGCGGGCATGGCTCATGAAATCCGGAGACGGACGCGCCGCCCTCTCGTCCCATACGCCGTCCCCGGTACGCAGGAGACGGGTACGCGTGGCTCCTCCGTGGATACGCCTGGTGTCGGCAGCCTCCAGGTTTCCGTGGCCGAAAACCAGCGGATTCACTGGTCCCGGGACACGGGCTGCATTGATGGACACCGTGGCCGAGGGAGCATCAACGGTCCCGTTTTCCTCGCCAGCAAAGAGAACCGGCGGACAGGTGAAAGCAGCGAAGGCGCAGCTGGCTGACAACAAGGTTGCCCGGCAGGAGTACATGGAGGTCACGGCGAAAATGGAAAAGTAATGATAGAATAATACGTAATGGATTTTCACATTGTCCGTTCATCCCCGCCGGACGTGACGCCACCGGATGCCGGCCACCAGGATCGTGAGTCCGGAGAGCAAGGCCCAGGTCCGGGGTTCCGGGATGTTGCCGGTGCTGATGCGCAACTCGTCGAGATAGACGTAGCCGGTGGTGGCATCGTTGCTGAAAAACTGGAAGGTGCTTCCGGCGACCCCGGATGTCGTGGAGATTGACCAGGCGCTGGACGCATTCCCTCCGAGACCGAGTTGTTCGATGCCGTTTACGCTGACGCTCGTGTATTGCTTTGTCGATTTGTCGATGCTGATGGAAAAACTCAACCATGAGCCCGCCGTGTAAACGAACGCCGAACCATCCCCGTTTTTAAAGGAGAGCGTGCTGATCGTCGTGGTTTCGAGTGATGTTTTGTAGCGGAGCGTGAGCGCGCCATTCTGGTCGGCGGCAATCCAGGCCCAGTAGTTTTTCGAGCTGTCGTAAGTCGCGCTCTGGTCGCCAAAGAGAATGCCTGCGTTACCCCCGGCAAGGTTGAAGGACGCCTTGAAGGAAAGAGTGAAGGTGTCGTCGGCGGGCATGGCGGAGGCCATGTTGAGATACGCAGTCACTTTTCCGCTGGACGTGTTGTCCCAGAGCCGGAGGTGCTGGCTTCCTGCCGCCGGTGACAGGTTGGCCGTCACCACATCCACATTGGTTCCGCGCGTGGCGCCGTTGAGAGGTTGCACCGTCCACGCCGTGTTGGTGATGGAATCGATTTTTCCGTGAATCGTCTGGTTGAGCACGTATTCGCCGGTTTCGAAACCCGAGTAATAGTCCGCCCGGGCAAGGGGCAAAAATGCCAGCGCAGAGACTGCGGCGGCGATGGAGATGCGACGACTCAGGAGAGACGAGACGTGCGGGGAGGTCGTTTGGGTGGTCATGGGTTTTATAGGTCTATGGTGGTTGGTGATGATGCGGCCATGCGTATCGCACAGGCACAGACGTCGGGAACCGGTCAGAGAGGCTGCCCGGCAAGGAATCGGAGGGGAGAACGGAAGCCGTCCGGACGAACCGGAAACGGCAACGGGGAAGTCTTGAGGAATAACCTAACCGCTGGCGCGGATAACCAGACTGCCCGCGATGAGTTCTTCGGGTATCGTATCCGGTGATGATTGTAATGATACATCCGGGGTGGCATTGGATGCGGCGACTTGTGCCTCCAGCAACCGGAACGCCCGTTGTCCGATTGTCTCATAGGGCACATGGTAGGTTGTCAGCGGAATGCCTCCGGGAGGATCGATCGTAAGGTAATCGTCGATACCCGTCACTCGCAGGTCGTCGGGTATGCGCAGGCCGAGCGCAAGCGCCGCCCGGATCATGCCGAACGCGAGAAAATCGTCGCCGCACACCACCGCATCCACGGATCCGTCTTGTCCGGCGGCGCCGCCCGGTCCCACGCGCTCCAGATAAACGCGTGCCATGCGGGTCGGTTCCTCGAGCGGGTCATCGAAGTCGATCCGCATGCCCTGCTCCAGCGTCACCCCGTCGGCGCGTTCTTCCAGTCCGGCTTCACGCAGTGCCCAGCGATAACCCTGATGGCGATCACGCACGTAGTTGGCCCAGGAACGGTTGCTGAAAAAGCCTGTCCGCCGCGCTCCGCTGTCGATCAGGTGGCGGGTCATCGTGTAACCGGCGTGAAAGTTGTCCACGCGCACCGAGGCGCAGCCGGAGCCGGAAAGATTGGCGGCCGCCCCCACGAGAGGGATAGGCGGGTTCATGATCGCCTGCGCAAACTGCAACTGCGCCTGCATCGTGGGCCGTAGCGGTACGACGACCGCACCCTTGACATCGAACTCGGCAAGGCGCCGTACGAATTCGAGCTCCTTGTGATAATCCGTTCCCGTGGTCAGCGTAACGACGCGGCGCACCTGACGCAGCGCCTCATCCTGAAAACCGCGCACGATCCGATGGATGCCTTCATGCCTCACGCTCGGGTAGATCATCGCGAACGCATCCAGCTGCACCGCCGGAGCTGCGGCGGCGGACGTACCCACCGCGAATACGGGGGCGGTTTCGACATTGCTCACCACACGCATCCCCATCCGTTGCCTGCGCTCGATCAATCCCGACTGCACCAGCAAGGCCGCCGCCTTGTTGATCGTCGCCGGGCTGCACGCGAACTCCTCCGCCAACTCCGCTTCAGTCGGCAACCGGTCATCGACCTTCCATACGCCATCGAGAATCTTCTGACGCAACTCGGCATGGACCGCATCCACCTTGCTGCCCTTGCCGGGCCTCGTGTCCGAGGTGTTCCTGTTGCGTCGGGAGTATGTCGCCGGGGTGTCCATGCCGGTCGACACTGGGGCAAACAATGCATGTGTCAACAATAAATGTTTATTTTCTTAAAAAATCATTCAATTCAAGCCATTCTCTCCTGAAAAGTTTGGTGAATCCTGTCACTCGTCACTCAAAATAAATGTTTTTAACCATCTCCCTATATCTCTTCATTCCCTTCCTCGTTCATTTCCGTCCCTTCATCCATCGCGGCTATTCCCTTCACCACAACAAGCTCGCTCTCCACGCCCCCCCGCTGCCAAGGTGCGGGTTTCATTTTTTTCGCGCATCATGCCCATCCAATACCACAAGGACACCGCCACGTTCTTTCTTCACGCCGGCGCCACCACCTACGCCCTCAAGATCACGGAGCACAACATCCCGGTGCATCTCTACTGGGGTCCCTCGCTCGCCAACAACGCCGCCGGCTCCGGACCGGGCGACGAGGTCGCCCCGCTTCTCCGCACCGGTGACCGTGCCTTCTCTCCCACCTTCGCCGGCGCTCCCCGCGGCATCAGCCTCGACACCCTCCCGCTCGAATACCCGGTCCACGGCACCTCCGACTTCCGCGAACCCGCCCTCGAAATTTACCAGCCCGCCACCGGCTCCCGCATCCTCGACCTCCGCTACAAGGCCCACCGCATCACACCCGGCAAACCCGCGCTCCCCGGCCTCCCCGCCACCTTCACCCAAGCCGATACCGACGCCGAAACGCTCACCCTCGTCCTCGCCGACGCCCTCACCGGCCTCGAAGTGGAGCTCCTCTACACCGCCTTCGCCGCCCACCCCGTTATTACCCGCTCCGCCCGCATCATCAACAACGGCAAGGCCCCGCTCGAAATCCGCCGCGCCCTCTCTGCCTCGCTCGATTTTTCCTCCACCCACGCCGGCCACCGGTTCATCCAGCTTTCCGGCGCCTGGGCCCGGGAACGCGATGTCATCGCCAGCCCGCTGCGCCCCGGACGCCAGACCGTGGACAGTCGCCGCGGCACCAGCAGCCACCAGCAAAACCCCTTCATCGCCCTCGCCGAACACGGCACCGACGAAAACCGCGGCGACGTCTACGCCTTCAACCTCGTCTACAGCGGCAACTGGATCGCCCAGGCCGAACTCGACCCCGTTCACCAGGTCCGCGCCCAGATCGGCATCAACCCCTTCGACTTCGCCTGGCAACTCGCTCCCGGCGACACGTTCCAGACGCCCGAAGCCGTCCTCGTCCACGCCACCGACGCCGGTCTCGGCGGCATGTCCCGCGCCCTGCACCGCTTCTACCGCGCCCACCTCCTCCGCGGGCACTGGCACGACAAACCCCGCCCCGTCCTCCTCAACAACTGGGAAGCCACCTATTTCGATTTCAACGCACAAAAGCTCGAAAAGATCGCCGCCACCGGCGCCGAGCTCGGTGTCGAACTCTTCGTCCTCGACGACGGCTGGTTCGGCCGCCGCGACGACGACCGCAGCTCCCTCGGCGACTGGGTCGTCGATCGCAAAAAACTCCCCGGCGGCCTCGACGACCTCGCCCGCCGCATCAACGCCCGCGGCCTCTCCTTCGGCCTCTGGTTCGAACCCGAAATGATCTCGCGCGACAGCGACCTCTACCGCGCCCACCCCGACTGGTGCCTCCACGTCCCCGACCGCGCCCGTACCGAAGGCCGCCAGCAACTCGTCCTCGACTACTCCCGCGCCGAGGTCCGCAACGCCATCTACGACGCCATCGCGAAAATTCTCCGGTCTGCCCCGATCACCTACATCAAGTGGGATATGAACCGCCACCTCACCGAGATCGGTTCCGCCGCGCTCCCCGCCGCGCAGCAACAGGAAGTGGCCCACCGCTACGTTCTCGGCCTCTACGAAGTCATGGAACGCTTCGTCACCGAATTCCCGGAAATCCTCTTCGAAGGCTGCTCCGGCGGCGGCGGCCGCTTCGACCCCGGCATCCTCCACTACATGCCGCAAATCTGGACCTCGGATAATTCCGACGCCATCAGCCGCCTCCGTATCCAGTACGGCACTTCACTCGCCTATCCACTCGACACGATCTCCGCGCACGTCTCCGCCGTCCCCAACCACCAGGTCGGCCGCGTCACGCCCCTGCGCACCCGCGGTGACGTCGCCTTCACCGGCACCTTCGGTTACGAACTCGACCTCGGCCTCCTTTCCGACGACGAAAAAGCCGAAGTCCGCCGCCAGATCGAATCGTACAAAAAACTGCGCCCGCTCTTCCTCACCGGCGACCTCTACCGTCTCGTGAGTCCTTTCGAAGGCACGCGCACCGAATCCGCCTGGCTCGTCGCCGCGTCCGATGCCAGCGAAGCCCTCGTCACCCACGTCACCGTGCTTGCCGAAGCCACCGCGCCGCACCGCTTCCTCCGCCTCCGCGGCCTCGACCCGCAAAAAACCTACCGCGACACCGCCACCGGCGAAACCTGGTCGGGAACCGTCCTCCACCACGCCGGCCTCCCCCTCCCCGCCGCCACGGCCGACTACACCAGCCACCAGTGGCATCTCGTCGCCGAGTAAAAAAGAACCGCTCATCTCCGCTAATTTTCGCTCATCCAGACCACCAGACCAACGACGGACCACCCCGGATAAAAACAGGGGTACCGCAGCCAATCCCGTTGTCTCTATGACAGCATCTCAACATCTTGTTTTGAGCAGAATCCTGAACTGCTGAAGAACGCTGAAATCCGCTAAAACCAAACCCTTTTGTTCCGTCCATACCCGGTTCGGTTTTAGCGTTCTTCAGCGTTCTTTAGCGGTTCCCCTCCCTTGCCTTCATCAGTGATCATCCGTGTCCATTAGTGGTTAAAAAAAAGCCGCCATGTCCGACGAACCGAAAATCATCTTTTCCATGATCCGCGTCTCGAAGAAAATCGAGCGCAAGGAAATCCTCTGCGACATCTCGCTCTCCTTCTACTACGGCGCGAAAATCGGCGTCCTCGGTTTCAACGGCTCCGGCAAGTCCTCGCTCATGCGCCTGCTCGCCGGACGCGACACCGAATTCGACGGCCACCTGCACTTCGAACCCGGCTACACCGTCGGCCTGCTCGAACAGGAACCGCAACTCACTCCCGGCAAAACCGTCCGTGAATGCGTCGAGGAAGGCGTGGCGCACCTCAAAGCCCTCACCGACGCCTACGACGCTTCCTGGGACGAACTCGCCGAAGCCCCCGACGACGCCGCCCGCGACGCCATCGCCGACAAACAACAAAAACTCCAGGAACAGATCGACCACCTCAACGCCTGGGACACCGCCGCCCTCGTCGACATGGCCATGGACGCCCTCCGCTGCCCGCCCGGCGACCAGGTCGTTGACAACAAAATTCTCTCCGGCGGCGAGCGCCGCCGCGTCGCCCTCGCCCGCCTCCTCCTCCGGAAACCCGACATCCTCCTCCTCGACGAACCGACCAATCACCTCGACGCCGAAAGCGTCCAGTGGCTCGAGCAACACCTCTCGCGTTACGAAGGCACCATCATCGCCGTCACCCACGACCGCTACTTCCTCGACAACGTCGCGCAGTGGATCCTCGAACTCGACCACGGCCATGGCATCCCCTGGAAAGGCAACTACAGCGGCTGGCTCGAACAAAAACAGCGCCGCCTCGCCGTCGAGCAACGCACCGACAACCGCCGTCAGAAAGCCATGGCCCGCGAGCTCGAATGGATCCGCCAGTCCGCCCGCGCCCGCCAGGCCAAGTCGCAGGCCCGCATCAACGCCTACGAGTCGATGCTGAAGGAGAACACCACCGAAAAAGAAAAGGAGTTCGAAATTCTCATCCCCGCCGGCCCCCGTCTCGGCAACCTCGTCGTCGAAGCCGACAAGGTCGGCAAGGCCTACGGCGACAAACTTCTCTTCGAAAACCTCACCTTCGCGCTTCCTCCCGGCGGCATCGTCGGCGTCATCGGCCCCAACGGCGCCGGCAAGACCACGCTTTTCCGTCTCATCACCGGTGCCGAAAAACCCGATACCGGCGAACTCCGCGTCGGCCCCACGGTCAAGATTGCGCACGTCGACCAATCCCGCGACAGCCTCCCCGATGGGCAAACCATCTACGAAGCCATCAGCGACGGCGAAGAAACCTTAAAACTCGGCGGCAGCCGCGAAATCAACGCCCGCGCCTACTGCGCCCAGTTCGGTTTCACCGGAGCCGACCAGCAAAAAAAAGTCGGTATCCTCTCCGGCGGCGAACGCAACCGCGTGCACCTCGCCCGTCTGCTCAAGAGCGGCGCCAACCTGATCCTCCTCGACGAGCCGACCAACGACCTCGACGTCAACTCCATCCGCGCCCTCGAGGACGGCCTCGAAACCTTCGCCGGCTGCGCCGTGGTCGTCTCGCACGACCGCTGGTTCCTCGACCGCGTGGCCACGCACATCCTCGCCTTCGAAGGCGACAGCACCGTCCACTGGTTCGCCGGCAACTACACGTCCTACCTCGAAGACTACCGCCGCCGCAAAGGCAAGGACGCCGACCAACCCCACCGCATCAAGTATCGCAAGCTCACGCGGTAATCTTTCCGCTTTCGACGCCGCGGCATCCCGCGCCGCTATTTTCACCTGCACCCTTTCCCCAGCCGTGCCACCTGCCATTGGTAAGCAATGTCTTGGGTATTGACGGGATTCCCCGTTCATTCCGGTTCAGTTGCTCCATGACCAGGTCCACCGCGTTGGCTGCGACCTGCGCATACTCCTGTTCGACGCCAGCGCCCCCGGTCTCCGCCGATCTCAACAGCGATGCCCAGCGCACACGCGGCATCCGCGACTCCATTGACGCCGGCCACGGTGCGATATCACTGCAAAGCAGCACATCCGGCTCCTCCCTCAACAACCACTCCTTCACCCCCTCCAGGCTTCGCGGATCCGCCATCAGCAAAAACAACCGCTCCGCCAACCGTCTGCCTTTCTGCGTGCCACGGCATGGATGATTCTGGAGAAATGCCGCTTCATACGCTCCAAGGTTCAGGTCATGGACGTGCTTCCGCACGAGCGCCGCCGGACGCCGAAACCCCGCCGCCGCCAAGGCCCTCATCGCCAGCGTCATCCCCATAAAATGATTGTGCGCGGAAAGATGAAACCGCACCGGCCACTCTGCCAGGCCGATCTTGGCTACGGCCACACGCGAGAAATCCGCCGTTTCGATTCCCGTCGGCGGATGCGATGCCGGAGCAAACACCAGCCCGTAAATGCCGCGTGCGAACAGCACATCCAGCAAACGCGTCAACGGCATGTGCTCCTGGTGTGGCCAGAATTCCTCCACCGAAAAACCAAGCTGTTCCGCGCGCTCCGCCACTCCCCCGTATACCCAGTGAAAATACAGGCTCTCCCGTGTCGATTCCCGCGACTGCTCCGGCCAAACCAGCGCCAGTACCTCGCGTTTCTCATCCATCCGCGCCGCGCGCACATGAGCCATCAAGGACATCAGGCGGGGATCCGTTGCATAACCCAGCTTTGCCGCCACCGCTGCGACCCGTTTTTGCATTTCGGGCGACACATTCGCGTGCTGCCTCAGCGCATAGGAAACGGTGGACAACGACACCCCGGCCTTACGGGCAATCTGGCGAAGCGTGGGACGTGGCATGGTTTAAGGACCTTGCGGAATGCCGCCAAGGCAGCGTCGGGGGGCATTTGCGGCAAGCCTGCTGGCGAAAATCTGAACGCGTTCGACTCAGTGGCCATTGTTAACTGCTGGCAAGCCTGCAATCCATTTTTTCTCACCCGCAAAACCCACATATTCATATGAAAACGCATATCAAAAAACTCCTCACGTTGGCCGCGCTCACTGCAATGATCACCCTGACCACCGCCACCGCCCGGGCGGCCACCGTCATCGGCAACCTGGATTCCTGGACAACCGCCTCCGGCACGGCTGCCACCATCAACAACGTGGGCAGCAAGGCAGTCGGATTCACCATGGGGGCCGACAGCTATCTCGTCACCGACATCCAGCTTCGCCTTACCGTGGATGCATCGAGTGCCCCGACCGCCATTTCCGTGGAACTCTGGTCAGTCAACACCGGCGGAAAACTCGATACCGCCCTCGCCACATTCATCACTTCGGACGCCATCTCTGCCGGCGCTACCAGCAACTTCACCTTCACCTCCACCAACGCCGTCACGCTGAGCGCCAACACCACCTACTATATCGTGCCCCGCGTTGCAGACGGATCACTCAGATGGACAGTCGGCAACCCTTCCGTCCTTCCCACCGGCGCGGGAGCCACGGCCATTCCAAACACCCTTTGGGGTTCCCTGGCCGGTGGCACCAGCCCTTCCTCCTGGACGAGCACCAGCGCGAACCAGAACTGGTACAAGATCACCGGTGCTCAGGTGGTTCCGGAACCCGCCACCACGGCCGTCCTGGCAGGAGCGGGTATCCTTCTTTTCGCCATTGCCTGTCGCCAATTCAGGCATCGTAACCGATAATTCGATACTTTTTAGTGTGGGACGGCACGGCGCCTGCGAGCGATTCATCTTTCCCGCTGCCGTCCCCCGAGCCCCCCTCGCCCTCTTTCACATCAGCCATGAACCCCGCGCCACACCCTCCCTCGCCCGTCAGCCCATTGGTTCGTTTCACCTGTCCGCGCCCGCGTGCCTTCACGCTGATCGAACTTCTTACCGTGATCGCGATCATCGGCATCCTGGCCGCGATCATCATTCCGGTGGTCGGCAAAGTCCGCGAAACCGCTCGCAAAACCAGATGCCTCTCGGCCACACGCCAGATCGGCATCGCCTTTCTCGCCTACGCAGGAGACCACAAAGACGCCCTGCCCGTCCAGACAGCCTCCTCTGTCAACACCGATCCCCAAAGCTGGGTTTACCAAATCAGTCCCTACACCAATGGATACGCCGTCTTTGCCTGCTCCGAATACCGTGCCAAAAAAGGGGACCCGATTCCCACCGCCCACCGCCTCTATAACGGATTTGTTTCCCGGAAACAAATCCCCGCCAACCCAGCCCCCACACGGATCACTCAATCTTCGGCCCCCGGTCGTGACGTTCTCATGACCGAACAAAACGTCAGCGCCAGTCTGGACTCGTCGAGCATCATTGACTGGCCCAACGACCCGAAAGTCTGGTGGCACTACCCGCATTCCGGCAAAGGAACTCCGGTGGATGCCACCCGCCCCGACAACGTCACCCGTTGCGTTCTCTACGTGGACGGTCACGTCAACCAGCGTCCCGCCAATATCACCAACGAAAACTGGACCTGGCCCGCCAACAACTGACGCCCGCCCGTCTCCCTCCCTCCTCCCTGATTTCCCAAAAGTCCCGCAACCGCCAAAACGGTTTCGATTTTGTATCTTGTTTCAAATGACAGAACGGAAAAACAACATTCGCCGAATCCTGCCAATCCTGGCAGCCTCTTTTATCCCCCTCTGTGCTCCCGTCACCTCATCCGCCGAAGACGTTGCCGACAAAACACGGGTGTGGGCCCATTACACCCCCTGGCATACACCGCTCAACTCATCCATCACGGTTCCCAACTACTACAACTACCCGCTCTTTCGCTCCACCGGCGACAACCGGGCCGACTGGGCCGAAGAATTTCGCCAGGCCAAGGCTCAGGGAATCGACGGTTTTCTGGTGGATGTTGTCTTCAGCAAAACCAGGGACTTCACCAGCTACAGCGACACCCTGCACGAAATGCTCAAGGCCGCCGAAGGCAGCGATTTTCTCGTCGCACTTTGCCTCGACGTGAAAACCACCGTCGCGCGCCAGGTCAACGAACTCGACCGCATGCTCCGCCTCTTCGGCGACCACCCCAACTACCCGCGCCACCACAACAAACCCGTCGTCGCCACCTACACCTGGTCGCAATGGACACCGGACGAATGGCAGACCATCCGCACCCGACTCCACGACAAAGGACACGACATCTACCTCGTCGCCCACGTTGCCAGAAGCTACCAAAAGCAGACCCGTGAGTGGCTGGCCACCCAGCTTGCCAACGCAGACGCCGCCTATGCCTTCGGTTTTCGCGGCCTGGACGGCATGCCCCGCGACTATACCGCCGGTCTGATCGCCACTGTCGCGGACGAAGTGGGGAAACCCTGGATGCCGGCCATGGTCCACGGCTACTACGGCGCCTGGCTCAACGGACGAAACGATTTCTACCAACCCCACCAGGGCTTCGACCAGTTGCACAAGACCTTTGAACTCGTCCGCCAAGGCCGCGACCACTGGCTGCACTTCACCACATGGAACGACCACGATGAAACCAGCCTCCTTCCCATGCTGTTCACCACGGCCAATCCGCTTCTTACCAAAGCCTATGCCGACAACTTCAAAGGCATCGCCCCTACCTCGCCGCTGCCCGAAGTCTGTCTCGCCTGGCACCGTGAAGTGATCCCCGGCACCCTGTTGCGCATCGAAGCCATCAACCTCCCCAGCCTCGCCCGCGGCCCCGTTTCCGTAAAAGGCCGCCTGCTGGACCGCGACGGGGAAACCGCCGCCGTTCTCAACACTCAAGACCTTAACCCCTCCGAATTTGACCGGACCGAATGGCTGGTCCCCACAAGCCGTCTCGCCCGTTCGCCCTTCCTTGTCCCGGAAATCACCATCAGTAGCCCGGGATTTGAACACACCACCGGGCTTCCACCCATCCTGCTCGTCAACGGCTGGCAGCAAAACGCGGTGACCGTAAAAGTTCCCGTCCGCCAATACCTGAATCTGCAAAACACCCTGACCATCCGCGCCACATCCCCCGAAACAATCGAAGCCAGCGTCACCTTCGAGGCCGGGGTCGCCGGAGGAATCGCCAGCGCCACACTTTTTCGCAACGACCGCCCTGTCGCCCCCATCAGCCCGTCAACCCATGGCAAAACCCTGATGAGCCTCTACCTCAAAGGCGCGCAGGACTACACCATCACCACCGATACCGGCGAGTTTCTGAACGCCGTCAGGAAATTTTCCGAAAAAACTTCTCCTGACTTTTCCATCGCGCCCGGCTCGCTGGCCTCCCGCCGCGCACAAGCCTGGGCTCCCTCCGGAGTTCTCTGTGCTGTAAGACCCGATACACAATTCACCTTCACCTCGCCCGGGAAGGAGCCCCTGCGCATGACAGCCCGCGAGCTCGCCACGAAAGAACTCCTGCACTACGGAAATCTGCAGGTAGAGTTTTTCCCGGCAGACCCGACCATCCAGAATCATGCTCCGCTGAATATCCGGAAGGGGAACTACACGGTGTCGCTGCTCAGCCCCGCACAACGGGTTTCCGACATGTTTTACGTACGCTACGAAACCACGGACGGACGGGTTGCCCTCTCGGACATCATCTATCCCTTTGCCCCCAAAAACAGGCTGTTGCCGGCAACCGTCGTGGAAACCTCGATCAACCTTGAAACCAGCTCAGGCGCGAGCGGCATGAAAGGAGAATCCGAATACCTCTCCAAAGACATCCCCTTTCGCACCCCATCGATTGTTCCCACACAAATACCGCCGGAGTCCATTCGTTCCGGACACTGGAATTTCGATGGCCACGGACGCGACGCTCTGGGCGACATGCCTGTAACCATCCCGACGTCCCGGTTTTCGGAACAAGCCGGGAGACCGGGAAAATTCCTCGATCTGGACGGTAGCCAGCCGGTCAGGATGCGCCTCCGCACGTGGCCCATCGGCAATGCCACCGTCGACTTCATGCTGAATCCCGACCCCGGCCCCGTCGCCGTCCAGTCGATCATCGGCAGACGAGGCTGGAGCGACGCCGTCAACATCAACCTTTTCCCTGACGGTCGTGTAGAGGTCATCCGTGACGGCAACGAAACTGTTCCCGTTGAAAAACTCGTCAGCAAAACCTCACTCCCGTTCGGCCAATGGAGCCGTCTGCGTGTGACCAACGACAGCACATGTCTCCGCATTTACATCAACGACCGACTCGACGCCGAGGCCCCGATCCGTCCGGCCCGCAGTTACGGCAACTCGACCTGGTTTGTCGGCGGCGGTTACAAGGACTACGCCAACTATCGCGGCAAGATCGACGACCTGACTGTCAGCGGCGCGGCCTTCGCGCCGGGCAATCCGGCATTCCCGTCCGACATCCCGGAGCATGCTTCTCTTCCTCGTCGTCCATAATGCTCCTAACGCCTCCGCCTGTCCTCATCTCACGAAACCCCTTTACCTCCGCCCGTCCACCCCTCCTCGGCCGGACCGTACAATCTCCACAAAAACTCTATACACTCCCTCGCGTGCGTCATCGTAATCAGGTGCCCGCCCTCCAGCCATGCATCGACATCTCCCGATGGCAGAAGCACGCGATCCCGTTTCCCGTGTAACCGGAGAACGGTTACGCCCGACTCCCTCGCCGCCTGCACATCAAACCCCTCCCATCGGAAAATCGCCCGGCACATCGCCCGCACGAAACACGGATCGCTTTCCACATACATCCGCACCGCCTCGCGCACTACATCCCGTTCGGCTTCGCGTAACCCGCCCGCCAGCGACTTCAGCAGGTTTCCCGTCACCACCTTCACCCAACCGCCCGGGAGCAGCCCGGCCAGCGGACGAAGCGCCGCCAGCACGCGGCTGACCTCTTCCTTGCGCACCGCGCTCGCCACCAGCACCAGTTGCCGCACCCGCCGGATTTTCGCGATCTCGCATGCCACCATCCCGCCCAGCGACGTGCCGACCACCACCGCGTCATCGCCGATCCCGGCCTCGTCCACCACCCGCCGCGCCACGGCCGCGAGCGACGTTTCCCCGGCATACGCCGGCCAGTCCAGAAAAACGCAGTCCGGCAACTTGCGCCAGGATCCGGCATACATCCGGTTGTCAGCACCCATGCCCGGCAGCACGTAAATCATGTTCATGACAAAGCCGCGCTGCTTCTTCCGGGTCAATCCGGACATGCCTCGATGCGTTCCGCTACCGGGAATCCTGCCCCGCGTCCCTCAAACGCTCCTCACGCCTCTCTTGACACCGTTGCCAGAGGTCTTTAGCCGAATGGCCCCGATATGGAGGCCGTGCTCGAACAACCTGTGCTGGTTCTGAATCGCCTTTGGCAGGCCGTGAACGTCATCGGCGCCAAACGGGCCTTCGCGCTTCTCGCGCGAGGACACGCCAACGTCGTCCACCATCACGAGGACGACTTTCGCGTGTTCAGCTTCATGGACTGGATGGATTTCTCCCGGCACAACCCCCCGGTCGAGGAACTCGACATGGTGCACACCCCCCGCACCGTCATCCGCCTGCCCCGCGTCATCCTGCTCACCTGGTTCGACAAACTGCCGCGCAAGGAGGTCAAGCTGACGCGCAACAACGTCTTCGAGCGCGACAAGGACACCTGTCAGTATTGCGGCCAGATTTTCAACCGCGAGGATCTCAACCTCGACCACGTCATCCCGCGCGATCGCGGCGGACGCACCACCTGGGAAAACATCGTGTGTTCGTGCATCCCGTGCAATTCGCGCAAGGCCAACCGCCTGCCGCACGAGGCCCGCATGCGGCTCATCCGCAAGCCCGTCCGCCCCAAATGGCGCCCGGTGATCTCGCTCGTCCTCAGCAACCAGCAGCGCGAACGCTGGAAAGACTTCCTCGATCTGGCTTACTGGAACGTCGAGCTGGAGGAGTGATACCGGCATCCCGCCTCCCCCGGCATTTTTACACGAAGCTCGCAAAGGACGCGAAGAAGCAACAGCCACAGGAAGAGGTTTCCGACTTTCGTCCTTCGCGCCCTTTGCGTCCTTTGTGTAAAATCAAAACCACCAGAGGTGCCGGAGTAACCCGGAAGACACCGGGAGTCCGATCCTACAACCCCTTGCGCAGCACCTTCGCATTCCGGCCGCTGTCCTCGTAACTCCGCAGCCGCGCCTCGGGCAGGATCGACTTGTCCGCCTCCTCGAAGCCCATGATCGACGTGAAGAACGAAAAACTCTGCGTCGAAAGCGCCACCACGGTCTTCGCCCCCCGCTCCTTCGCACGCAGGCAGGCGTAGTCCACCAGCTTCCGGCCCACGCCGCGATTCTGGTAAAAAGGCATCACGTAAAGCGAACCCACTTCGGCCAGTTCCGGCCGGTCCGTGTAAAACCAGAGGGTGACGCAGGCGATGATGTTCTCGTCGATCTCGTAAACGAAAAACTGGTCGATGTTTTTCTCGATGGCCTGCTGGGTGCGGTGCAGCAGCTCCTCGCGGCGCACGGCCGCCCGCGTGAGGCTCCAGATGAAGCGCGTGTCGCTTTTGCGCGCCTGGCGGATCTGCTGGTAATCGTTGCCGTAGATCAGCGTGCCGACGCCCTCGTTGGAAAAAATCTCGTTGATCAGCCCGTCGTAGGCCCGGCCGTCCACGATGTGCACGCGCGGCACCCCCGCGGCGATGGCGCGCACGGCATGGGTCGCCTTGCTCCGGCATTCGCCGGCGATGCGGCCGGCCCCGGCCGGTGTCGCGAGGAGCTGCCGCAGCGATTCCACAGCGATATCGCGGCGTACCTCGCCATCGATTTCGAGCCCGCCGCGCGGCACCAGGTAAATGATTTTCGAAGCGCCGAGCGCCTCCGCGACCTCGCTCGCCAGCAGGTCGGAGTTGATCCGGAACGGCCGCCCGTCCGGCGCGTAGCCGACCGGCTGGATGATCGGGAGGATGGCGGCGCCGAGGAGGTGATCGACAAACTCCTTGTCGATGCGATCCACCTTGCCGGTGAACTGCTGGTCCACACCGCGGATGATGCCGACGGGAAGCGCGCGCACCGCATTGGTGATGGCGCACTTCAGCGCGTTCTGCGTCAGGCCTTCCATGATGAGTTGCGAGACGCGGGCCGAGGCGCGGACGGCGAGGTCGAGCGTGGCGGCGTCGGTGACGCCGGTGCCGTCGTGGTTGGAGATGGGGATGTGGCGCGCCACCGAGAGTTCCCCGATCTGCCGGCCGATGCCGTGGACGATCACGACCCGGATGCCGAGGCTGCGGAGCACGGCGATATCGACGAGCAGGTTGCTGAAATTCTCGTCGGCCACGATGGAGCCGTCGACGGCGATCACGAAGATCTGCCCCTGGAAACGCGGCACGTAGTTGAGGATGCCGCGAAGGTCGGCGGGCTTGATCGCGTGCGTGCCGGAGGCGACCCCCGCGGCGGGCGCGGAGGCGGCCGGGCTGGCGGAAGCGGAGGCCGGCGGATGGGCGTTACCGTTGCTGCTCATTGTGGATCATTGACGTGTGCGACGCAGGAAGCGTGACCGGGAGTTGTCGGCGAATGCGGCCCCCACGTCAAGGAAGCGACTGCCGGCCCCTCCTGGGCGCGCACCCTCCCCCTCTCTCCATGCCGGGCGGCTCACCGGACGACCCAGTTCCACGCAAAACCGTTGCTCGCCGCCATGAGGCGCACGTCGTATGTCACCCCGGGCTTGAGGGTGCCGGCGGGAAGGGTGACAAGCACCGGTTCGTTGCGCGAGCGGACGGCCAGTTCGCCCTCGAGTTCCTCGAAGGTCGGGAGGATGACGATGGCGTTTTCCTTGATGTAGACCTCGGCGCCGCCAAGCACATCGCGATCGCTCGCCACACGGCAGGAAAAACGGATCTGCACCGGCGCCACCGCCGTGACCTCGGCGGGCGTGCTCACGGCGGCGACGGATTCCGGCAGGCGCGGCTCGATGCCGATGATTTTCAGCAGCCCCTCCGGCAGCCCGGCCGGGATCGGGGTCGGCATGGCACGGCCGATAATAAAGGCGTCCGGAGGCAACTCGTCGCGCGGAGGCGCCGGGTGCTCGGCCTCGAGGACAAGGTGCTGGTGGCTGTCGGCGCGTCCGGCCTGGGCCTGGGCCGGTTCATAGGAGGGCGCCTCCTTGCGATAGCGCAGCGAGATCCAGGTGTACGGCACGATGCAGACCAGGATCGCCAGCGCGACCCACTTCATGGGCCAGGGCTCGCGGGTGCGTCGGGCAGAGGTGGCAGGTTCATGGTCGGAGCGGTCGGGAGGAGTCGGCACGGCACGAAGCCAAAACGCGGATACGCCCCGGGCTCAAGAGCGAACCCGGGGCGAGGCGAAACCCTGCCCCGGGGCGATCCTCACTCCGCCGCCTCGCGGCGTTTCCTGAGCTGGGTGGTGAGATAAAAATCCTGCCCCGCCTCGCGCCAGGCGGTGAGCCAGAAAGCGGCCAGGGCGCGGCCGCCTTCAAGCAAACGCTGCTCGATGAACGCCCGTCCCTTGCGCGTCGCGGGCGGAGCGTTCAGCTCGCCGGCTTTCTCCAGTTCGTAGAGCGGCACGACCTGTTCGTGCTGGCGAGCCAGCCAGGCGAGCGCCGCCTCGAACACCGGATCGCGCCCCCCCTCCGGCCTCTTGCCGCCAGCGGGCAGCGCCAGGGGGTCGGCGCGAAGCGCGCGCGGCAACAGGTCCGCCGCCGTGATCTGCGCGGCGGCAAGGTAACCGCCATCGATCCACGAATGCAGCGTGCGCCGCGTGGTGAAACCGCGCGGATTGGGCACGCCTTCCGACCAGCCGTTGAAGTGCCGGGTCGTGTGCAGCGGCTGCGCGCCGTCGCCGAGGTAGTGGCCGAGCAGGCCCATCTGGTAAACGACGTTGGCCCGGGCGTTGGCGATCTCCTCCGGCGTGCCCAGCGCTTCGTAAGCCTTCAGGTAGGTGAAGGCGGATTTCACCCGCGCGTAGTTTTCCGCGATCGCCCACGGCAGGAAACCGACGAGATCCTGCGTGCGGTCCTTGTCCCTGGCGCCGGATTTCGGATACGCCGACGGATGCGCCTTGCGGGCCTCGGCGAGTTGTCCGGCAAACACCTGCCGGAACTCGCTCAGCTTCGCCAGCGGCAGGCCGCCCTCGACGGGATATTCGATGTCGAAAAAATGATCCGGCGCCTGCGCGTGGCGAAGCGGCCCGTCCTCGACATTGCGCCAGCGGTCGGGCTCGCCGGCGAGGAAGGCGATGCGCTCGGCGTTGGCCGGCTCGCGGACAAACGCCGGAAACTCCGGCGGCAGCCCCGCCAAGGCGAGCTGGTTGACGATCCGGTGCCCCTCATAGTCCCACGCACCGGCCGGCGCGGGCCAGAATGAACACGCCAGCGCCAGCACCCACAGAACACAGCCGGGAGAGAAAAGGAACAGACGATGCATAACGGGATTATTCCAGCACCTCGCGTGTGAGGCACGCACATCTTTATGCGAATCAGGCGGCGAGGTCGGCTTTTGTCTTGTTTCCCCCCTTTTGCTGCGTCCGCACGCTTTTCCCGTCGACCCAGGTGGCGTCGATCATCACCCGCTGGGGATGCTCCGGCACGCCGCGCTCGTTGCGGTGCAGCATGCTCACCAGCAGGTCCACGGCGGCGGCGCCGATCACGGGACCGTTTTCGTTCATGCCCGACAGAAACGAATTGTCCGACGTGATGGTCGGCACCACGCCGATTTCCTCCGGTATTTTCCAGCCTCCCTCCTCGATCCACGCCTGCATGTCCGCGAGATCGGTGACGATCACCACATCCGGACGCTGTCTCCTGACCCACGCCTGAAGCTCCGCCGCCGTCGGCGTTTCCATGACCAGCGGCGGCACCACGCCGCGCCGCTTTCCGCGCTGCGCCTCGAACGCCCAGAACGCCGCCGACCACATCCGGTTCACCCGCTCCTCGCAAAACGCCGACGCCGCCAGCCCCGGCCGGCGATAGCCGAGAGCCGTCAATCTCTCCAGCAACGCAATCATTGTCCGGTAAGCGTGGCTCGTCACCGTGTGCAGTGCCGGCGATTCCAGCGTGAACCCGAACGTCACCGCCGAGAATCGCGACAGGTCCGCATCCAGCCTCGTGTGCGACTCCGGCTGCGGCACCCACAAAAGCCCCTGCACGCCCCGCGCCCGCAACACCCGCAACGCTGCGTCCGGACTGTGCCCCTGTTCCCGTATCCAGAATTCCTCGACCTTGTAGCCCAGCGCGTCGGCCCGCCGCCGCGCCCCCTCGAGATACTGCGGGAAGGCGTGGTTGCTCCGCCACCCGTCGCGCGTCGGCCAGTTCGTCACCCACGCCAGCGTGCCCGTGAAGCGCGCCGCTTGCCGTCCGCGCTGGTAAGCGGACAAACCCGCCAGGTAAGGATCGGGCCGGTAGTCCAGCTTTTCCGCCAGTTCGCGCACACGCCGTCCCGTCTCCGGCGCGATTTTCGGATGCCCGCTCAAGGCCCGCGACACCGTGCTGTGGTGCAGGCCCAGGCTCCGCGCCAGTTGCTGGATGGTCACCCTCCCGGAAGCAGAATTCATGATCACGTAACCAGCAGATAATCAGCCGGTGCACAAGCGTGCACCACGAAGCGTTCGACCTCTTCCGGTTCCCCGGGCATCGTTGGTCCGGACGTTTTTCTCCCCGTCCTGCCCGCAACCAGAACAATCCGAACAACGCTCTCGCCATGAACACCGCCCGCCTCCTCACGCTCGCCCTTGCCGCCGGCCTCGCCGCCGCCACGCTGCCGGCTGTCACCCTCGTCACTTACGATTTCGAAGACACCGGCGACCTCCTCAAACCCGATGCCGCCAGCATCGCCACCGGCGTCAGTGCCGGCGCGATCACACTCAACAATCTCGGGACCGGAACCGGTAGCGGCTATTATACCTACGGCAGCAACCGTGCCATCACCCTGCTTCCCGGCACTGCCCAAACCTCCTATTCTGTTTCAACCGTTCTCTCCAATGCCACTTATCTGTCCATCAAACTCACGGTCGAAGAGGGCTACAGGCTCTCAATCGACACGCTTTCGCTTCAGGCCGCTGCTGGCGGCTCTGCCGGCACCCATCGCGCCTTCTATGTATTTTCCGATCTCACCCAATTCACCGCTCCCGTCGGAAGTGCCTACGCCAATGTCCTTCTCTTTGACCGGAGGAACCAATCCGGTTTCCCCGGCACTCTGCCCATCCGCAGCGAAGGGCTGAAAGACTACTCCGTCACCCTCACCGATTCCGCCTTCAAGAACATCGCCGGTGGCACCGAAGTTGAATTCCGCATCTATATCCAGACCGATTCCATCGATCGGTCCGTTGACTTCGGCAACATCACCCTTACCGGCACCCTCACCCCCATTCCCGAACCCGCCACCAACGCCCTCCTCCTCGCCCTCGGCGCTCTTGCCGTCGCCGGCCTCTGCCGCATCCGCTCCCGCCACGACCGCAGTTGAATTTCCCGACCGGAACCCCGCCATGAACGGCCATTCCCCAAGTTGCACCACCCTCGTCCGCGCCGGCCTTGCCGCATTTCTCATCGCCGGGATCGCGGCCAGCGCAGCCGTCGCCAACGTGCAGCCAGCCACCGATGCGACGGCAGCCGACGCAACGGTGGCCGACGCACTGCAACGCCTGGATGCCGCGTTTGCCGGTGTGGTTCCGTGGATTCTCAGCCTGGCCGACGAAAAAACCGGCGGCTTTTTCGAAACAACCGGACTGAAACAGCAACGCGAGGAACACCCCTACGCGGCGGATATCCAGTCCACGTATTTCGCGGTGCTGATGCTGAACGACGCCGGGCAACTGGCCGGACTGCCCCCCACCCGGAAAGACGCCCTCGTGCGGTTCTTCCAGTCGCGTCAGGATCCGGAAACCGGATACTTTTCCGACCCCGCGTATCCGGAAATGAAAGATAGCACGCGGACGATGGGCCGCGCGCTTCTCTTTTCCGTCAACGGACTCCGTCATCTCGGCGCCAAACCGCTCCATCCGTTGCCCGGAGAGCACGGGCCCGGGAAATCGGCGGTGACGGCGGCCCCCCCTCCCCCGGCCATGGCGGGAATCGGCCTCCTGTTTGTGCGCAAAACGGCCGCTGCCGCGGCCACCACCCCGGCGGTCCCCGCGCACCTCGCCTCGGTCGAAGCCTTCCGGGAATGGCTGGACGCGCGCCCGTGGGACAATGCCTGGACCGCCCTCGACCAGCTCTCCTCTCAGGCCCGCCTGATTCGCGCCCAGGAGCCCGCCTTGCAGCGCGCCCTGGTCGATGAAGCCTTGCGCAACATCCGCGCCCGCCAGAATCCCGACACCGGGCTCGTCAGGGGAGGCTCCATGAGCGTGCGCCTTTCGGGGGCGTTCAAGTTCGTTTCCTTCTGCAACAACGTCGGTCGTCCCGTCCCCCTCGCCGCCCGGCTCCGGAAAAGCACGCTCGCCTGGTATCGGAGTGAACCGGTGACGGACAAAATCTTCTTCATCCGCAACGCCGCCGAAATGCTGGCCGCGCTTGTGCGCCAAACCGGACTCCCCCTCACTCCGGAAGAGTTTCGCACCGTCATCGACACCTCGCTGACCGAACTCACCCGCTATCGGTGCCCCGACGGAGCCTTTTCCAGCTTTGTCGGCCGCTACTACATTTCACCCAACGATCTCTACCTGTCTCCCCGTCGTGTTGCCCGCGCGGGCGCGCAAAGCGACATGAACGGAACCGCAAACGCGTGGGCGATGCGCAAGGCGCTCCACCGGCTGGCGAATTCGTCTCCACCCTCACCATGAACCCCACACACAAAATCCCCCGTCTCCGGTCCGCCCGCCTGTCATCCGTCGTGCGCGGATTCACTCTGGTCGAACTCCTGACCGTGATCGCCATCATCGGCATCCTCGCGGCGATCATCATCCCCACCGTTTCCAAAGTGCGCTCCACCGCCCGCGCCGCGAGTTGTCGCAGCAACCTCCGGCAACTCGGCGTCGCCGGTCTCCTTTATGTGGAGGAAAATCGCGGCAGACTGTTTCCCTACCGCGGCGACGACCAGGACAAAGGCTACAACTGGCTGCTCCGCCCCTGGGCCGGAGGCGAAACCGGCGACCAGGGATCGACCGCCACGCTACCCCTCTTCATTTGTCCCGCCTCGCAAATCCCGGTGCCGGCGCGCATCAAGTATCCGAGATTCACCTACTCCATCAACAAGACCCTTGCCGCGGTCAACGCCACCACGCCCGAACCCCGCCTCGACGCCGTCCCCGACCGCTCGCAGATCATCTTTTTTGGCGATGGAGCCCAGATTTCCTCCTTGTCCTCCAAAAGCGCATCCCACGGTTTTATCTGGAACGCCCGCCCCATCCCGTCCAACCCCGACGCCATCCTTTCCCCCGCCACGGACCCCGATGCCGATGACGACGCCAGCGCCGGTTATTTCCGCTACCGTCACAACGGCCTCTGCCAGGCGGTGTTTCTCGATGGCAGCGTGCGCGCCTTCAAACCCGGCGAGATGCGCAACCGCAACTACTACTGGCCCTACTGACCCCGCCCCGCCCAGGACTCCCCCCCCCGGAAAACAGTCTCCATCACCCAACCACACCTCGCGTCTCGCCCGGCCAGCGTCTCTTCCCGCTCTCCAGGTTCACGCAAAGATCGGAATCGGCCACGAGGCCGACGGCCTCCTCGTTTACGTGGACAGGGAAGCATCCGCATCCGCCGGCCCGGTGTCTGCGGGCGCCTTACGGGCCGGCTTGCAGGTTTTTGATAAACGCCTCCGACTCCCGGATCGACGCCTCCATGTCGGCGATGAGCCGCGAGATGTCCGCCTGAAGCTCGCGATTGGTCGAGTCAAGCGAAGCGAGGGCGCGGGCGTTCAGGTTATGCTTCAGAAACAGCACCTGGTCGCGGAACGTCGCGAGCACCGGGTCCATCCGCCCCGCGGCGCGGCGCATCAACCGGATCACGTTGTCGTAGCTGCGCCGCGTCGTGTCGAGCTGCCGCTGGCTTTCGGTCCGCAACGTGTCGTTGGTGTATTGCCTGATCTCCTGCCGCCATTCCTTGAAAAGCGCATCGGCCACGCTCTCCACGG
Source organism: Opitutaceae bacterium TAV5 (assembly GCA_000242935.3). Taxonomy (NCBI): domain Bacteria; kingdom Pseudomonadati; phylum Verrucomicrobiota; class Opitutia; order Opitutales; family Opitutaceae; species Opitutaceae bacterium TAV5. Next base: position 4,075,428 of record CP007053.1, on the reverse strand, counting down.
CGTCGATCCGGGAACGCACCTCACCCGCGCGCTCCTCGCTTCGTTTGTATTCGCGATTCAGCGACTCGTATCTGCGCTGAAGTTCGCCCCCGTCGGCCTTCGTCACCGCCAGGAACTGGTCAAGCGCGCTGGCGAACTGCTCCTTCGCCTCCGACTGGGCCTCCCGGGCCTTGTCCACCCGGTCTACCAACTGGTCGCGCTTGGCGTAGCCGAATTTCTCCAACGTGTTGTAGTAGGCGGAGGAGCAGCCGGCGGCGAACAAGGCGACCGCAAAAACGGGACAGGCAAGAAGTGGTTTGATCATAGGTGTGGGCGTTGGTCATGCAGTAATGTCCCGGGGTTTGTCTCAATGCAACTACCCCGGGATTGTCGCTCCCTGTGATTCCCTTACGTTATCGCGCGGCGCGATCGGGCGAAAGTTTGCCTGCTTTCGCCGTCGACAAGACACGCGGCGCCCCCATCGACCCCGCGTCGCGTGCCCAAGGCGGCCAGTGGCCAGCCGGGGATCACTGCCCTCGCACGCTCTTCCCCTCCACCCACGTCGCCTTGATCATCACCCGCTGCGGATGCTCCGGCACGCCGCGCTCGTTGCGGTGCAGCATGCTCACCAGCAGGTCCACCGCCGCCGCCCCCATGACCGGACCATTCTCGTTCATCCCGGAAAACCACGAGTTATCCGACGTGATCGGCGGCACCAACCCGATTTCCTCCGGGATTTTCCAACCCGCTCCCTCCAGCCACGCGCGCACTTTCCCGTGATCCGTGGCGATCACCACCTCCGGACGGTGCTTGCGCAACCACCCGAAAAACCCCCTTTCGTCCCCGCCATCCAGCCGCTCCATCAGCAACGGCGGCACCACGCCCCGCCGCCGGCCGCGCTCCGCCTCGTACGCCCAGAACCCCGCCGACCACATCCGGTTGACCCGCTCCTCGTGAAACCACGACGCCGCCAATCCCGGCCTCCGATAACCCAGCTCGCGCAACTTCTCCAGCAACGCAATCATCGTGCGATACGGATGGCTCGTCACCGCGTTGAGCTCCGGCGCCTCCAGCGTCGTGCCGAACGTCACCGCCGAAAACCACGAAAGATCCGCATCCAGCCGCGTATGCGACTCCGGTTGCGGCACCAGCAACAGCCCCTGCACACCCCGCGCCTGCAACACCCGCAACGCCGCCTCCGCGCCGCGCCCTTGCTCGCGTATCCAGAATTCCTCGACCTTGTATCCCAGCGATTCCGCGCGCCGCCGCGCCCCGTCGAGATACTGCGGAAACGCGTGATTGCTCCGCCACCCGTCGCGCGTCGGCCAGTTCGTCACCCATGCCAGCGTGCCCGTGAAATGCGGAGCCCGCCGCCCCTGTCGGTATGCGGACAAACCCGCCAGATACGGGTCCGGCTGGTATCCCAGGGCTTTCGCCAGCTCGCGCACCCGCCGCACCGTCTCCGCCGCGATCCCCGGATGCCCGCGCAACGCCCGCGACACCGTCCCGTGATGAAGGCCCAGCCGCCGCGCCAGTTGTTGGAGCGTGACTCTTTCGGACGAGGATTCCATGTCTCCACACGCATCAGACAATCAACGATTGCACAAGTGTGCATTACGAACCGTTCCACTTTGGGCTGCCTTCTGCCATGCTTTGTCCCGACACTCCTCCTTGACCGCAAGCCGTCGTCCTGTCCCCGTCACAATCCTGGCATGAAAACTCCAAGCATCACAATGGGAAATATACTTTCCCGGATGACACTTCGCTCCCGTTTCCCCATCCCTGCACTCCTTGCGGTCATAATCGGGGTTTGTTCACATGGGCACGCGCAAGAATCCGCTGCCGTGCCAAAGCCAACTCTGGCAAATGTGCCCTATGGCCAACACGAACGGCAGGTGCTGGATTTTTATCAAGCGACGCCGGATCAGGCAGGCAAGGCCAACTCCGGCAAGACGCCGCTCCTGTTTTTCATCCACGGTGGAGGCTGGATGACCGGAGACAAGGCCAACCCGGACTTTCTGGCCAAGTGCACCGAATCCGGGATTTCGGTCGTTTCGATCAACTACCGCCTGATTCCGGATGCCAGCGCCGCAGGGATCAGCCCCCCGGTGAAGGCATGCCTGGACGATGCGGCGCGCGCGCTCCAGTTCGTGCGCAGCAAGGCGGATGAATGGCGCATCGACAAGGAGCGGATCGGCGGCTGCGGGGGATCGGCCGGCGGGTTCACCGCCCTGTGGCTGGCCTTTCATCCCGATACGGCGGAGCCGGCGAGTCCCGATCCCGTTTCGCGCGAGTCCACGCGCCTGCGCTGCGTATTGGCATTCGTCCCACAGACTTCGCTGGATCCCCGGCAGATGCAGGCATGGATTCCGAATATCCAGTACGGCAACCACGCCTTCGGACTGGGCAGCATGCAGGAATTTCTCGAAAAGCGGGAAAGGCTGCTTCCCTGGATTCAGAGGTTTTCTCCGTATACGCTGGCAAGCCCCGGTGATCCGCCCGTACTGCTTTTTTACGACAACCCGCCCAACCTCGGCCAGCCTTACAAGGACCCGCCGCATTCGGCAAACTTTGGCGCCGGTCTGGCAGAAAAACTCGAGGCGGCGGGAATCGAACACGAGATCAACTACAACAATGACTACTCCCGCATGAAATGGCCGGATTTGTTCGGCTTTCTGCTGGAGAAGCTCAAGCGCAACGATACCAGGTGATTCTCTCCCTCAACAAGTGGTGGGGACGTTCCGCCGATGTTTCGGGCGGAGATGGTTGAGACGCAAAAAGAGATTTGGAAGGTAATCCTGACCGGAGAATGCCTGTTCCCCGGAAAATCCCTGTTTTCACAACTATCTAACAATCAACGATTGCACAAGTGTGCAATATGAACCGTTCGACCTGGCGCCAGCCATCGTCATGTTTTCCTCCGGCACTCCTTTCTGCACACAAGCTGTCACCCGCCATTCATCCTAACCGCATTCCCCGTATCGATATGAACATTACCCGCAAACTCCTTCCGGCATTCGCCGTCGTGCTCTCGGTCGCCACGCTTCCCGCCGCCACGCTCGTCACGTGGGATTTCGAAGGCAGCACCAACAGCGCCATCCTGGAATCCTGTACGGCCATCGAAGGCATCACGGCTTCCGCCGTCGGGACCCACAATCTCAACAACGTCCTCCGCAACAACACCAGCTATGTCTCCACGGCGATCACCGTCTCGCCCGCCACGGCGATCACCACCGGCTACAGCTTTCCCAACACCTTCACCAACGCCGCGTATCTCTCCTTCTCTCTAACGGTCGCCGAAGGTTACACGCTTTCCATCGACTCCGTCTCCCTTCAGGCCGCGTCAGGTTCGGGTAACGCATCCGACTCGAGTGTCCGCGCTTTTTATGTCCTCTCGTCCCTCACCGGATTCGGCAACGAGAGTGACAAGATTCTCCTTCAGGGATCGAATGCCGATGGCCTTCCAACCCGTGCCGACGGTACGCTAAAGGACTTTTCCACTCCTCTTTCGTCTTCCGTTTACCAGAGCATCGTCGGCGGCACCACGGTCGAGTTTCGCATCTATATCCAGGCCGCTGGCAACACGCAAAACCTTGAGTTCGACAACTTCACCCTCACCGGCTCCCTGACCGCCATCCCCGAGCCCGCATCAGCTGCTCTTCTCCTCGGCCTGATTGCCTGCGCCGGTTTGCTTTTCATCCGTCGTCGTTAATGTCATAAACTCCCAAAAAACAACCTCGCCCCGCCATGCACTCCATCATCCGCCAATCCCCGCGTGTTTCCCGCGTTCGCGCCTTCACGCTCATCGAACTGCTGACCGTCATCGCCATCATCGGCATCCTCGCCGCCATTATCATCCCGACGGTCGGGCGTGTGCGCGCCTCGGCACGCACCGTCACCTGCAAAAGCAACCTCCGCCAGATCGCCATCGCCGCGCTGATGTTCGCCGACGAACGCGGTTTTTATCCGCCATCCCGCGCCGTCCAGAACGGCGGCAGCGGCGTCGCCGCTTCTGACAACAACAACGCGGGCTCCCTGCTCTGGCCGCAAACCCTGCGCCCCTACCTCGGCTCGAAAACACAACTGAATGCGGACAAGATTTACGGCACGGGCAACGCCGTCGGCGTCTGTCCGGGGCGGCTCTACATACCCCCGGTTGCGGAGGAAACCAACCTCGTTTCGTATGCCGCACACCCCGCAATCATGGTGGACGACAGCAAGGACAGTGCGGGTATAGGCAAAAAGCCCCTGCGGCAAGGCGCGGTTCCACGTCCCACCCAGGTCATCCTGTTCGCCGACGCCGCGCAACAGACTCAGGGCGGCGCGCAATCCAACTTCTACAACGTCACCGAGGCAACCAGCACCGTGGCCACCGATTCCTCCGGTGCCACGCCCATCGCCACCAGCAGCGACGAACCCGACCCCACCTCCAAGGCCATTTTCCGCTACCGCCATCCGGGCGACACCATCAACGTCGCCTTCGTTGACGGCCACGTCGGCCAGTTTAAAAAAGGCGAAATCCTCGGTCGCAACGTCCACATCGGCTATTGAGAAATCGAGAATCAAGGGAGCCTCCCGAAATTCTTCCCCCAATCCGATAAACTGGCCGCGAACGGGCGCGAACCAGACACGATATTATCCTGTTAAAATAATCATATACATACCTCCTGTCTTCTCCTGCCGTCACGAATTCGCGTTCATTCGCGGTTAAAAATGTATTTTCAGGCTCTCCTCTAATTCCCACATGCGCCTCCTGTCCGTCCTCTCCCTCACCACGCTCGCCGTTTGTTCCGTCGTATCGGGCGCGTCCTGGTCCCCCGTCCCTCCGGTTGATTTTTCCAAAATCTCCGTCGCCGATTTCAGCGACGATGATCTCGACCTCGTCACTCCGCTCGCCCACTTCGCGCAGCTCGCCAATGCCGTGCGCGAAAACGATCCCGACCTGGGTTTCATCGACCTCGTCGTCTGGCGCAATGCCAAGGACAACCAGCCCTATAACGCCCGGATCATGGAGAACGTTCTTTCGCTCGCCTGGTTCTACACCGCGGATCGCACGTGGAATCCTTATCGTGGCCATCCTGCCGTCAAGGCACGCCTCGAAGCCGCGCTCGACTTCATCGGAAACATCCAGGCTCCGGATGGTGCCTTTTCCGAATACGGCCCTCAAAAGTGGAATCTCGCCGCCACCGGCTTCATGACCAAATTCCTCGGCGAAACCCTTGAGCTTCTCGCCATCGCCACCGCGCCCGACGCCTCCGGCGGCCCCGTGCCCATTGACGCCTCCGTCCTCGAGCGCGCCCACGCCACGCAGCGCAAGGCCCTTGTCCGCCTGTTCTCCCGCGACGACTATTACCGGCATGCCACCATTGTCACCAACCAGTATGGCAACGCCTGGCCCGGTGGCCTGGCATGGCTCCACCTGCATCCCGACGACGCCGAGATCCGCGCCCTTTGGGAAAAACGCTTCCGCCAAAGCACCGCCGACTTCCAAAGCACCGCCGGTTATTTCTACGAGGCCAAGGGTCCGGATTTTGGATACACTCTCGGAACGCATGCCTCCAACACGGCGGGAGCCTGGTTCTATCTGCGTGGCACGCCCTTCGCCGATCAGCTCATTGAGGAGGAAAAACACTGGTTCGAGTTTCTCTCCTACAACACCCTGCTCCAGCCCGGCGCCAACTGGTTCGCCGTCAATCGCGCCATCGAGACCCGCCAGTCGCAGCCCGTTGTTCACCCGATCAACACGCCCATGGCCGAATTCATTCCGGAAGCGCGCGCCCTTTCGCGCACCCGTGAGGAACAGGCCGCCATCCTGCGCCAAACACGCGAACGCCTGACCTCCGGCTGGCCGGGAGTCGCTCCGCTCAAGGTGGGCGACTTCTGGGCCTACACGCCCTACGTTTTCCAAAAGCGCCGCGCTTCCGCATGGTATCCCGACCAGGCCCAGCGCGACGAAGCCCGCAAGCAATTGCCCTACCTGGCCCGGGACCGCTTCAACCATTTGCGACGCGATCCCCGGTACGACGCCCAATATTACTACACCCGCCGGCCCGCCTGGTACGGCGCCTTTGCCACCGGCGCCCGCGCCTCCAGAAAACAACGCCTTGGCCTCGGCCTGCTCTGGCGCCCCGACACCGGCATCCTGCTGCAAGGCCAGGCGCAAAACGATCAGCCATCCTGGGGCACACACGCGCCCGGGGCGTCACTGCCATTTGAATACGAAGGCATCAACGCCACCCTCGCCATCGCGGGCAAGCCCGCGCCCGCCCCGCTTCCGCTCGCCGCCGACCTTCCCGACGGCGATGTGGCCCTCTCCTATCCGCTGGGTTCCCAGGGAGACAAAATCGTGACGCTAAAGGATTCCGGCATCGACGTCCGGATCACGGCCAAAGGCGATTTTGAAGAGCGTTTCCCCTTCATCCTCACCGCGAACGACACGCTCAAAATCGACGGTGACAAAGTGACCCTTCTTCGCGCCAACCGGAAGGCCCCCCTGGTGGAGCTCGCTTACACAGGCGCCAGGGGCAAGCCCCGCGTCTCGGAACAAAACGCCCCGCTGCCATCTCGACGGCTGGTCACGCTCAGCATCCCCGCGACCGGCTCGCTCGTTTATTCGCTGCGATTCTGAGCCCGGCGTCTCCTCCTGACGCCGGAACCGCCTCGCGGTCTTTCGCCGCCCTCCATCGCGCAACGCGCTCCCGTGCGTGAATGTATCATCGTGCACCCTGCGCCGTGGGTGAATCGCGCCAACGCCATCAACCATTATGACACCCGTCACCGCCGACAACCCACCCTCGTCGCCGCCTGCCGCAAAAACCTGGCGCTCCGGCACGCTCGTCTACACCAGCGGCGGCCTCGTCGTGCTTTTCTGCTGGCTCCTGTTCGGTGACTTTGCCTGGTCCATGCGCGACCGCTCCGTCGGCCCCATGGCGCAATGGTACCTCAACCACCTCAATGTTCCCAACCTGCTTTTCGGGCTGCTCATCAGCTCCTTCCCCGCGCTCATCGGAGTGACGCTCGGGCCGGTCATCAGTGTAAAATCCGACCGGCACCGCGGCAAATGGGGACGGCGCATTCCCTTCCTGATTGTCACCACGCCCATCGCCGCTTTCGGCATGATCGGCATTGCCGTCACCCCGATCGTCGCCCACTGGGTCCACGGGCACTTTCCCGAACAGAGCGAAATGGTCGTGGCGGTTGTCTGTTTCGGCGTCTTCTGGGCAGCCTTCGAGTTTGCCACCATTGCCGGCGGCGCCGTCTTCGGAGGACTCATCAACGACGTAGTTCCCAAGGAACTACTTGGTCGATTTTACGGACTTTTCCGCGCCATCAGCCTCATCGACGGCATGATCTTCAATTACTGGATCATGGGAAAAGTGCCCGGTCACTTTACGCTCATTCTCTGCCTCATCGGCGTATTCTACGGCATCGCCTTCATGTGGGCCTGCCTAAAGGTGAAGGAAGGGAGCTACCCGCCGCCTCCGCCTCCTGCCACGTCTGCCCAATCGGGTCTGGCCGGCCGAGCCGGAGGATGGTGGCGTGAAACCAAGCGCTACCTCAAGGAGTGCTTCACCAATCCCTATTACCTTTCGGTTTTTATATTGCTGAAGGTCGCGATGATGGCCTTTGGCCCGATCAACATCTTTGCGATTCCCTACGCCCGCAGCCTTGGCGTGGACATGGAGGTTTACGGAAAATACCTTGCGCTTACCTACCTGATTTCCCTGAGCCTCTCGTTCTTCCTCGGCTGGATGGCGGATGCCTTTCATCCCCTGCGCATGGCCATCGGCACATTGGCCGGTTACGTCGTCGTGATGCTTTTCGGCAGCCTTTACGCAACCACGGCCACATCGTTTCTTGTCGCCTGGGTCGCGCATGGCGTCCTTTCCGGCTGTTACTTCACGAGCGCCGCCTCACTCGGCCAGCGGCTTTTCCCTCATGAGAAGTACGCCCAGTTCGCCTCCGCCGCCAGCGTCTGCACGGCGTTTGCCAACATGGCGCTCGCCCCGGTGATGGGGCTCATCATCGATGGCAGCGGCGGCGTGTTTCGCTACACCTTCGTCGTTGCCGGCGTGCTGGCCGTCCTTGCCCTCGTCGCCGGCCTTTATGTGCACGGCAAATTCATGAAGCTCGGCGGCCCCAGGGGTTACGTAGCTCCGGAGTAGGCCGGTTTCCTTCCGATCCATCCTCTGGTGCGCGGGATGACAATTCTGCCCGCCCACGGACCACCGTGTGCCGGCGTGCCACCCGTCAAGGATGCAGGGGGCTGTCCAGGTTCTTCTCGCCCCTGACATCACCCCGAATCTGCACCTCCGCCCATGCGCAGGCCCGCTCCGCCTTTATGGCCGAAGCTTTCGCCGGTTTTTCCCTGACCGCATCCTGCTGCAAGAAATCTACCATGTTCATCATCCGTTCTCTTATTATAAGAAAAACTTAAAAAGTGCGTGTTGCCGTTCATCATCCGGCCTGCGCTTCTCCTGTAGAAACCGCCCCCGGTGATCGGTTCCGTGCTACCCCTCCGCAAGAAATGCACAGGCTTGCACAACGCTCGCCGAGTAGCGCGGCCCCCCCGGGAGTATGGTGGCCCCCATAGAGGACAGAACGACCAATTCAAGCAACCACTGCCCCCTGTACGACAAACACGCACGACATGATCAAGACCATCTCTCCCCTGAAAGCGACACTCGACGCCAACGAAGCCGTAGCCTCCGTTGCCTACCGGATCAGCGAATTTTTCGCGATTTATCCCATCACGCCCTCCTCGCCCATGGGCGAGTGGGTCGACGAGTGGTCCGCCGCCGGCAAGAAAAACCTCTGGGGCCACCGCCCCGAAGTCATCGAGATGCAGTCCGAAGGCGGCGCCGCCGGCGCCCTCCATGGCGCCCTCCAGGCCGGCGCCCTCGCCAGCTCCTTCACCGCCTCGCAGGGCCTCCTGCTGATGATCCCCAACCTCTACAAGATCGCCGGCGAGCTCCACCCCTTCGTCCTCCACGTCACCGCCCGCTCCCTCGCCACCCACGCCCTCTCCATCTTCTGCGACCACGGCGACGTCATGGCCTGCCGCCAGACCGGCTCCGCCATGCTCTTCGCCTCCAACGTGCAGGAAGCGCAGGACTTTGCCCTCGTCTCCCATGTCGCCACCCTCCGATCTCGTGTTCCCTTCATGAACATCTTCGACGGGTTCCGCACTTCCCACGAAATCCAGAAGATCTCCCTGCTTTCCGACGATGACATCGCCGCCCTCCTGCCCCAGGACAAGATAGCCGAGTTCCGAAAACGTGCCCTCACCCCCGACGCCCCCTCGATCCGCGGCACCGCCCAAAACCCCGACGTTTATTTCCAGGCCCGCGAAGCCGCCAACCCCTACTATGCCTCCGTCGCCGACATCGTCCAGGAGACCTTCGACGACCTCGCCGCCCGCACCGGCCGCCAGTATCATCTCTACGACTACGAAGGCGCGCCCGACGCCGATCGCGTCATCGTTGTCATGGGCTCCGGCGCCGAAACCTGCGCCGAGACCGCCGCCGCCCTCAACGCCGCCGGATCCGGCAGCAAGACCGGCGTCCTCAACGTCCGCCTCTACCGTCCCCTCGACGCCGCCGCGCTCATCGCCGCGCTGCCGAAAACCGTCCGCCGCATCGCCGTCCTCGACCGCACCAAGGAACCCGGCGCCCTCGGCGAACCCCTCTTCCTCGACACCATCGCCGCCATCGCCGAATCCCCCCTCGCCGGCAACGTCACCCTCATCGGCGGCCGCTACGGCCTCGGCTCCAAGGAATTCACCCCGGCGATGGCCAAGGCCGTGTTCGACGAACTTGCGCTGACCACCCCGCGCCGCCGCTTCACTGTCGGCATCAACGACGACATCTCCGGCCTCTCCCTCCCCTACGACGAACACTTCAGCGTCGAGACCGACGACACCCGCCGCGCCATTTTTTACGGACTCGGCTCCGACGGCACCGTGGGCGCCAACAAGAATTCCATAAAAATCATCGGCGGCGACACCGAGCTCAACGCCCAGGGCTTTTTCGTCTACGATTCCAAGAAGAGCGGCGCGATGACCATCTCGCACCTGCGTTTCGGCCCGAAACCCATCCGCGCCCCGTACCTCATCACCCAGGCCGACTTCGTGGCCGTGCATCACTTCCCCTTCGCCGAGAAGATGGAAGTGCTCGCCTGCGCCCGCCCCGGAGCCACGCTCCTCCTCAACACCCCCGGCGACGCCACCAAAGCGTGGGACATGCTCCCCCGCGAGATGCAGCAGCGCATCATCGACCTGAAGCTGAAAGTCTTCGCCATCGACGCGCTCACCGTCGCCCGCGCCGCCGGCATGGGCGGCCAGATCAACACCGTGATGCAGGCCTGCTTCTTCGCGCTCAGCAATGTCATCGAGCGCGACGCCGCCATCGCCGCCATCAAGGCCGCCATCAAGAAATCCTACCTCCGCAAGGGCGAGGCCGTCGTGAAGAAAAACTGGGCCGCCGTCGATTCCGCCCTCGCCGCCCTCCACACCGTCGAAGTCCCCGCCGCGCCCACCAACCCCCACGGCCGTCCGCCAACCGTCTCTCCCGCCGCGCCCGATTTTGTCCAGCGCATCACCGCCCGCATGCTCGCCGGCGAAGGCGACCTGCTCCCCGTCTCCGCCTTCACGCCCGATGGCGGCTGGCCCACCGGCACCGCCGCCTGGGAAAAGCGCAACCTCGCTCCCGACATCCCCGTCTGGGACGCATCGATCTGCATCCAGTGCAACAAGTGCGCCACCGTCTGCCCGCATGCCGCCATCCGCGCCGCCGTCTACCCGAACAGCGCGCTCGAAGGGGCGCCCGGGACCTTCAAGAGCGTCCCCTTCCGGAGCGGCGCGACGAAAGACCACGCCTTCACCATCCAGGTCGCGCCCGACGACTGCACCGGCTGCTCGCTCTGCGTCAAGGTCTGTCCCGCCAAGAGCAAGACCGATCCGGATCACAAGGCGCTCAACATGGCCGTGCAGGCCCCGCTGCGCGAAGCCGAGAACACCAACTTCGACTTCTTCCTCAAGCTGCCGCCCCCGCCCGTCGAGGTGTTGCAGGATACCGTCAAGGGCGCGCAGTTCCGGAAACCCCTCTTCGAGTTCTCCGGAGCCTGCGCCGGTTGCGGCGAGACGCCGTACGTCAAACTCCTCACGCAGCTCTTCGGCGACCGCCTCCTCATCGCCAACGCCACCGGCTGCTCCTCCATCTACGGCGGCAACCTGCCGACCACGCCCTACTGCACCGACCGCCACGGCCGCGGCCCCGCCTGGAGCAATTCGCTCTTCGAGGACAACGCCGAATACGGCCTCGGCATCCGCGCCGGCGTTGACCAGCTCGCCTCCCAGGCGCGCCAGCTCTTCGACGAACTCGCCGCGGAAAACAAGCTCCCCGCCGGTCTCGTCGAGGCCTTCCGCGCCGCCGACCAGAAAAAGGAGGCCGGCATCAACGACGCCCGCACGCAGGTCGCCGCGCTCAAGCCCATCCTCGCCGACCTCGCCGCTGCCGGCGGCGACGCCGACCCGCGCATCAGTCGCCTCGCGCAGCTCGCCGACTACCTCGTCCGCAAGAGCGTCTGGATCCTCGGCGGCGACGGCTGGGCCTACGATATCGGTTTCGGCGGCCTCGACCACGTCCTCGCCATCGGCACCAACGTCAAGGTGCTCGTCCTCGACACGGAAGTCTATTCCAACACCGGCGGCCAGCGCTCCAAGTCCACGCCGCTCGGCGCCATCGCCAAGTTCAGCGCCGCCGGCAAGGAAACCGAGAAAAAGGACCTCGCGCTCATGGCCGCGACCTACGGCCACGTTTACGTCGCCCGCGTCGCGCTCGGCGCCAAGGACTCGCAGACGGTGCAGGCGCTCCTCGAAGCCGAGGCCTACGACGGCCCCGCTCTCATCATCGCCTACTCGCCCTGCGTCGCCCACGGCTACGCTCTCGGCGATTCGCTCGACCACCAGAAACTGGCGGTCGACACCGGCTACTGGCCGCTGCTCCGCTACAATCCGCTGAAAGCACAGCAGGGCCAGGCTCCGATGACGCTCGACTCCCCGATGCCCAAGGAGTCGCTCGACAAGTTCAAGGCCAGCGAAAACCGCTACCAGCTCCTCTACCGCCTGCATCCGGACCGCGCCAAAAAATTCGCCGAACAGGCGCAGGCATCCGTCGCCTCGAACATCGAGCACTACAAACAGCTTACCACGCCGCCGCCGGCCCCGCCTGCGCCCGGTGTGGTGAAAGAAAAAACCACGACTCCGCCACCTGCGGCCGTCCCTGCGGTCCCGGCGAAGTAGCCGGCCTTTCCCTCGCCTCTTGAGTCCCTGCCAGGCCCCGCCGGTCCCTCCGGCGGGGCTTTTTATGTACTCTCCGCAACCGTGGCGCGGGCGTCCCGCCCGCCTTCCCCACGGCACGCCCCCGTACTTCACCCTCGTCTTCATGTCCGGAAAAGACAGTGTGACTGCAAGCAACAGCTCCCCGATCACTCCCATGAAAACCTGGTTCAGAATAGCCGTGCTCCTCTTTACCTGCATCGCGTACACCGGCTGCCAATCCAGAGGGAACATTTCGCCCGGGGATCAGGGAGCGATAACACAAGCGACAAGAAGTCCGGAAATTTCCGATACGAAAAAATCGAAAATCCCCGCATGGCTTGGCGACGCCGCGGATGCCTTTTGGGAAACCACCTGTGAAGTGGCGGCAGTGTCAGCCGCCATCATCGTCCTGGCTGCCGGTGCGAGCTTTTACATTCTGGCGGCAAGCAACGCTCACTTCACGGTCAAATAAACAGCCGGCGGCATGTATCCGGAGAGGAAGGAACCGCTAATGGATTTCGCCAACGGGCGAAATCTTGAGAGTGAAGCTGCGACTGATCGTCGCAGCGAGAAACTGTCGGGGTCCGCTTATCGCGGACCGGGAAAACTCGATTCAATGGCCTGCGATCAGCAGGCCCCGGCAGTGTGCTCCGGAGGCGATCAGCCGGAGGGGTGTTTGAAGATTTCGCCCGTTGGCGAAATCCATTAGCGGTTTTCCTCCCGGCCCGGATTCTTTTCCGGTTTCTCCCGGGAAATCCTCTCGCGGCGTGTCTTCCTTCAGGCCATACACTCTCACGCTCGCCATGAACATTTCCCTCCATCCCGTGTTCCCGATTCTCGCGTGCGCCCTTTTCCCTGTCACCGCAGCCGGCTCAGGCGACCTCCCCGGCTCCTCTGCCGAAGCCTCCGCGTCACTCACCGCTCCGTTCGTCGAAAAACTGACGCTCCCCGAACTCTCGCTGGCGAAAAAACCCATCAATCCACTCGCCTGCTCCCCGTTGTCCTCTTTCCCCTCCCCCGGATCACAACCGGCAACACCGCCACCACTCATCGTTCCCCGCCAGGATGTCCCGCCCCCGCTGGCACGGATGCGCATCATCAGGCCCGCTGAACCGGGCTCACTGTCCCGCATGCCCGTCCTCCGTCCGAATCCGGATATCGACTACAAACTGATCATCCGTCGCGGAAACATGCCGGTCGACTACACGCTCCTCACCCCGCCCCCGGATCCGTCCGACTACCGGCTCGAGATGCAGGACCTCGACCCGCAGCCGGTTCTCTGCGACACGCTCCTCCAGCAGCTCTCCGGGTTGCAGGAAACAAACCATCCGTAAAACCCCTCGCCCGCAGGGTCGCTCCTCCTCCCCGGCACCCGTTACCTTGCCGGGGAAAGAGTCTTTGCGAGCACCTTCCCCGGCATCCGGCAGCGAGCGTCTATTGCACAGGGGACAATTCGGTCGTGAAAGTCGCCTCGTCCGCCCGGCCTTCTCTCTCGATGTAGAAGCCGGCGCGTTGCGCAGGGCGCGGTGTGTCGGGCGAGGCGCCCTGGTAAACGGTAAAACGCCCCGGCGTCGCCACGCTGACCCGCAACCGCTTTCCGCCGGCCAGTTCGACCACGAACTCCGCCCGGTTCTCGAACGTGGCGGAGCGGACGTCATTCCAGTAACGAAACGCCGCGGGCCGGTTCCGGGAAAACGCCGCCGTTGCCACCGGTTGGAAATCAGCGGGCAGCGTCACCTTGCCTTGCAGGTGAAGAGCCAGGCCGAGAGCACCGCCTGCCTTCCCGTCTTTTCCATCCCTTCCGTCTTTTTTCAGCCGGACAGTCGCTTCGTCGATCAGCCGGGCGCCCTCGATCCGCAACGTGCGGCGGGCGAGCGCGCCGTTGCGGTAGTCGGGCTGCTCCGCCGTCATCACGCCGCGCGCGGCATCAAACTCGCGCAACTCGCCCGGCTTCCACGGCTGCTGCCCTTCGCCGTTGATCAGCGGCACGTTGTGGGTGAGCCCCCGCTTGAAATAGTCGCGGTGCAAGGCCGACGCGTAACCCACCGTGCCCGGATCGTGGGTCACGTCCACGCCGTCGAACGACGCCGACCAGTTCAGCGCCTCGTCCTGCGCGTGCGGACGGCCCACCTGGCCGCAATGCAGAAACACCTGCCACTTGCCTTTCGCGAGCAGGGCGAACCGTGACCCGTCCATTCGGCGCGATTCGACCGGCGGCATCTCCGCGCTCCCCGGTGCTTTCCACGGCGGATCAAGCAACGTGTTCCACGAACGCACGCTCTCCGCCTGCTTCAGGCCGAGCGTGGTGGGCAGCACCCGGTAGCCGTCGCACAACCACGTTGACGGTACGCGCGGACGCGATGTGGCATCGGCCGGATTGGGCAGCGTGTTGTCCGGAAAACGGATGGCGAGAGGAGCCAGCAGAAGGTTTTGCACGATCGCCGCCTCCTCGCGCAATGCATCGCGCCGTCCGAGCAGGCCGGCAAACGTCAGCAACGGCTCGACCGCGCTCACGATGTAGTTGTTGTAGCCCATCGACTGCTCGTACCAGAAATAATCCGTCGTCACGCCGCGGGCCAGTTGCGCCCGCAGCCCGTATTGGCTCTCGACCGCCTGCCGCCACATCGGCCCGTCGTCGAGGAGCAGCGCCACCTGCGCCGACGCCGACCGGTGCCAGGTCGCAATGTTGTGGATAGCCTGATACGAATCGTTGAGCAGCGTGGCCTGCGGCCGGAGAAGTTTTTCCACCCATGTCTGCCAGCGCGCCGGCGTCACGCCTTTCCAGTCGCGCAGCAACCGCGCCGTATCCGCCAGCCGGATCAGCCAGATCGCCTCCTCCAGACTCTGCCCGGCCATCCGCGCCCCGTTTTGCAGCGACCAGCCGAGATAATTTGCCGCATAAAAATCGAGCTGCGCCGCCGCCCATTCCGCGTAACGCTCCTCACCCGTCAACCGAAAGAACGCCGCCGCCGTATTTGCCGTCCGGATATGTCTCCCGCGGAAAACGTATACCCACCCGCCCATGATGGCGGGGGTGATGGCGACGTCATGGCCGGCGCGGCTTTTGAGCGTGCCGGTTTCCTCGCCGGGGATTTTCTCCGTCCAGACCAAAAAGGACCCGTCCTTCGGGCTGACGAACGCGTGCCACCATCCGGCGCGCCATTCGGCACGATCACGATGATGCGCCATCCAGCGGTCTGCTTGCCGTTGTTCACCCGCCAGCCAGGTTTTCCATCCGGCGTCCTTCGCCACCCGTTCGCGGGCGCCGGCCCAGTCCTCTTGCGGAACACGGTAAGGCGAGCCGTCCGGCTGCAGCACCTTCAGTTCCGGGAACGCCTTTTCCGGAAAAGGCTTCGGGAAGACAGGCAGCTTGTCGGAATCTCCCACCCAGGAAGGCTTCACCTGCTCGCTCGCAAGCGCCCCCCGGACAACGCCTGCGACCAACAGCAGGGATGAGAAACCGGCGCAAAAAGAAACCTGAACGACATGACGGCAGGACGAGGGGATGCGGAGGGAAAACATTACACATTACGGAAGGATACAGCGGAAGCGGCAGGTAACCCAGACGGGCCCGGGAACCTTGTTACTCTCCACGCCAGAGGAGACGGTCGATCGCCTCGGTCGAAGAAGCAGCCGGGAATCCTTCGAGTTTCCGGCTTTCCACATGGCCATCGGCGAACGCGACGCTGATGGTACCTCCGTGTGGATCCTTGTACCCCGGCGCGTCATCCAGGATGGTGGACGGCACATCAGCGGAGCCGGAAGTCCGGCCTGGTTTCCACCAGTGGTCACTGTGGAATTGTAGCTATTAAACACTTCCGCAGAAGTGGAAGGGGAAGATGATTTTGATTTCGAGCCCATACTATTGTGAGGGGAGAGATTGAACGCCGACGATCATGGTTCTCGGTCCTGATTATCCGGCGGCGCCGTGTTTTCACCACAAGCAGAATATTCCCGATCAGGTAATACTTCAGGAGAATATGTATTTACCATATTATCTATACGCCATGAACCACGTGCCGAATAAATGGCATTTCTCAATGTGCCCAACGTATAATTGTATATTAAAGTCAATTCATTTATATCATCAGCAACAGGAACTGTAATATGCCATGTATTACCCGTTTTTGGAAATTCGTCCAGAACCGCCAGCGTGGAAGCTTCTATACCCAAAGAACATCGCCCCGATGCCAATAATGAGAAGAGTAAAGTTGAGTTTCCTTTAATATACAAGTCAGCACGACCCAATGGGGGCTCTTCGCCGATGGAGCAGACAGGGTGTGTAAACCAATCACCATCGACGTAGAGTCGAAATGTATTGTCGGGAATCCAGGTAAGATCGAAAGTTAATATTTTCGAGCTACCGCTCAGACTAGCGGAAAACTGTGGTACCTCCCGATAAGATTCATACCAATTAGCTTCTGTATTTACATGACCTCCCGAAAACGTGTCTGAATATACAGGATTAGGTAATGCAGCCAGATAAGCTAATCCAGGAATACCTCCAGCAAATCCGCCGACTGCCGGAGAAGGTGAAACTTCCCAATTATCCCAATCATCCCTTGTAATAGCGGTGTACCCCGCAATTGCTAGAGGTGGAGACGAAGCGAAAGTGACGTTTTGTGTCGCCGTATCACGAAGCCGGATATTGCATATTCCCGACCCACACTGCGCCGCCTGTGTCTCCATGCCGACCGTCGGGATGATGATCGCGGCCAGAATGGCGATGACGGTGAGCAATTCGATCAGGGTGAAGCCACGAACGGCCGGGAGATGCCGACGTGGCTCATGGAGCGCGGAGGGGATGTTTTTCATGGTGTCAGGAAATGTGTGCATTGGAATAACCCTTGCGGGGAGGAAATCGGGGAGAACGATCTGAACGCAGGCCAACCTGCCGTGATTGACAACCAAGCCAATGACACGGATTGCGCTCACATGAGCGTGAACCATCGCCGGTGGATCATTTACCCCACCAGAGGATGTGACCGACGTAATCGACCGCGGACGATGTGGTCGAGAGAGGGAAATTGCTACGTGAACGGCTTTCCACATGACCATCGGCAAACCCGAGGTTTACCGTGCCGTCATGGGGATCCAGGTAGCCCGGACAATTGGCCGTCGTCGTGCCGTCCATGTCAACCGTGCTGAAACCGTCCTTGCCATCCGCAAGGATCATGGTCTTTGACGGCACTTCGACCTCGGAGATGTTTTTCCGGGAGTCATTGTTGTTAATGATCTTCCGGTTTGTGCTGTAGGTGGGAGCCGTATCGCGTAATCCTCCCAGCCTTCGTGCGGATGGGCATCCTAAAATCGGACTGTCATCCTTCAATGCCCCGTGAAATCCGGGTATGTAGGCAGTACCGAGAGGGTTGCCATTATTGTCATTGCCCGTGATGAGCAACGTCCATCGTTTGGGGTCGCTGGTGCCCTGATAGCTGTAGGGAAGCATCCCCTTGTTGTCCTCGGTGTACATCAGAAATGCCAGGGAGAGTTGCCGGAGGTTGGAGCCGCACTGGGCTTTGTAGGCGCTCTGCCGGACCTTGCCGACAGTCGGGATGATGATCGCGGCCAGAATGCCGATGATGGCGATGACCGTGAGCAGTTCGATCAGCGTGAAGCCGCGAACCACCCGAGAGCAGTGACGCGGAGCATGGAATGCGGAGGGGATGTTTTTCATGGTGTCAGGGAATGTGTGCATTGGAATAACCCTTGCGGGGAGGAAACCGGGGAGAACGATCTGAACGCAGGCCAACCTGCCGTGCTTGACAACCAAGTCAAAGACGTGGATTGGGCTCACATGAGCCCACCAGACTCCACTCCCCCGCTTCGGAGCGATACAAGCACCCGGCCTGTGCTGAAGGACATCGCCCGGCTCGCCGGGGTGCATCACACGACGGTCTCGAAAGCCCTGCGCAACAAGCTCCGCATCCCCGCCGCCACACGCGAGCGCATCCAGGCCATCGCCCGCGAACTCGGTTACCGGCCCGATCCGGTGCTCTCCGCGTTGCGCACCTACCGGCGCACCGGCACGCCCCAACCCCGCAGCCAGTTTTCGATGGCGTTTGTCACCGCCTTCGACACGCCCGACCGCTGGCGCGAGGCTCCGGTGTATGTACGCGCTCATGCCGGCATCAAGGCGCGCGCCGCCGAGCTCGGTTATCATTTCGAAGAGTTCTGGTTCGACCGCGACCACATGACGCCCCGCCGCGCCACCCAGATCCTGCGCACCCGCAACATTTCGGGCCTCATCATCGCGCCGATCCCCCGTCCCGCGCCGCTCGAACTCGACTGGCGGCACTTCGCCTGCGTGTCCATCACCTACTCGTTGCTGGCCGTATCGATGCACACCGTGTGCAACCACCACGCGCACACCTTTCGCCTCGCCTGGGAACGCCTGCGCGCGGCCGGTTGCCGGCGCATCGGGCTGGCCGTCCGCGACAGCGGCAACGAACGCGTGTTTCGCGCCTGGTCCGCCGGAGCCCGCGACGAAGCCGCGCGCATCCCCGTCCGGGAACGGGTGCCGCCCTTTCTGCCCGACGGCGTGCGCACGCCTTTCGACCGCAACAGTTTTCTGGCCTGGTTTTACAAATACCGCCCCGACGCCGTGCTCACCTTTGTCCCGATCCTGCCGGTGATCGACTGGCTGCGGGCCGAAGGCATTCGCGTGCCCGAAGACGTCTCGGTCGCCAGTCTCGACTGCCCCGAAGCCGATGGAAAAATCAGCGGTGTTTATCAGGGACCCGAGGTCATCGGCCGCGCCGCCACCGATGTGCTGTCGGGCCTCATCCAGCGTCACGAAGTCGGCCTGCCCGCGCATCCGCAGGCCACCTTCATCTGCGGCACCTGGGTCGAGGGAAAAACCACTCGACCGGCGGCTTCCGCCCCTGGAACGACGCAAGCCGTTTCCGGAAAAACATCCCCGAAAAACCGCTGAATCCGCCACTGTCTAAAGCGGAAGCGTCCATTTTTTCATTCCGGAATATCTGCCAGGCTCGGGGCGACCGGAAGAACGTCCGGCGTCCGCTCATGTCAACCGCCTCCGTCACTGTCTCCGCCACCGCGCCCGCCGTCCCTGTATCCGCCTCCGGAACACGTCGTCTGCCCTGGATCGTGGTGCTTCTTTTCCTGGGGTCGTTCCTCAATTACCTCGACCGCCAGACGCTTTCCATCCTCAAGCCGACCATCAAGACCGCGCTCGCCCTCGACGACTCCGGCTACGCGTTCCTCGTGAATGTTTTCACTTTCTGTTACGCGGCTGCCTACATCGGCAGCGGCTGGGTCGTGGACAGGATCGGCGCGCGCAAGGCGCTGACGATCTTCGTCACGGGCTGGTCGCTGGCCACGATCGGCTGCGGACTCGTCTCGTCGTTCTTCGCTTTCGCCGCGTTTCGCGCGCTGCTCGGCATCATGGAACCGGGCAATTACCCCTGCACCATGCGGGCGATGACGCTCTGGGCTCCGCCCGGCCGCCGCGCAGTCCTGATGGGGCTGGCCGGCGCCGGCGGCACGATCGGAGCGGTCGTGGCCGCGCCGATGATCGCCTCGCTCGCCACCTGGTTTTCCTGGCAGATGGCCTTCATCGTCCCCGGCCTCCTGGGGATCGGCTTCGCCGTCGCCTGGTGGTTCGTTTACCGTGAACCACAGGAACTGACCGGCGTCGCCGTCGCCCATCCGGCATCATCCCCTCTTGCAACCGCCGCCGAACCGCCTGCGCTCGCGTGGTCGAAGCTCTGGACGCAGCGCAGCCTGTGGGGCATCGTGCTGGCCCGCTTCATCAGCGATCCGGTCTGGTATTTCTGCCTGTTCTGGATGCCGGGCTATTTCCAGGAACAGCGCGGGCTCTCGTTGCAGGCTTCCGGCATGGTCGGCTGGATTCCGTTTCTCGTCGGCAACCTCGGGGCGCTCGGCGTCGGTTTCCTCTCGGACCGTCTCGGCCGCCGTCTCGGCGATCCGATGAAAGCCCGCCAGCGTCTCCTCATGATCGCCGCCTGCTTCGGTCCGCTCGCCATGCTGGTGCCCCATGCTCCCGGCATGACGCTCACCCTGATCCTGTTGAGTCTGGTCGCTCTCGTGTGCCTCGTCTGGCTGCTACTCCTCGGCCCGCTGGTCGCCGACACATTCCCGGCCGGCAACGCGGCCAGCGTGTGGGCGATCTCGGGTGCGTTCGGGGCGATCGGCGCAATCCTGTTCAACTATGGCGTAGGCCGCATCAGCGGCGCTCTGGGCGTCGAGCGAATGTTTCTGGTCATGGGAGTGTTGCATCTGGTTGCGGCCGCGCTCCTGAAAGTTTGCGTGCGACCGGTAAAAGCAGGGGAACCCTGACGAAAGACTGGCTTCCCTCCCCGCCAGCGGAGAACCTTCCGCCATGCCTCCTCCCGAGCAAACGACATCCGCAGCGCCTGACTTCCTGTCAGAGCTGGAGGCGTTCTTTTGCGACATCGAACAGGCCTCGGGGATTCGCGTATGCTTTCACGACTACGGTTATTTTTCCCATCTCAAGCTGCCCGGCCGACGTTACCAGCACAATTCGCCCTTCTGCCTCAAAATCAAGGAAGACGTGGTGGGCGCCCGCCGGTGCCGCAAGTGCGATATCGATGACGCCGTCGCCGAAGCGAATGAAAACGACGAACCGTTCATCCGCTTTTGTCATGCCGGCATCTGCGAGGCCATCGTGCCTCTGAAAAATCACGGACAACTGGTGGCCATCGTTTTTTGCGGCCAGGTTTTCCTCGACCGGAAAATCCCCCCGCCCCGTGTCCCCGGGGAAATTCATCGCACCGTGCCGGTGGTGCCGGAAACCAGGCTGCTGGCGGCGGCGCGTCTGATCGCGCGTTTCCTTTCCGTCCGCCAGCCGGTCATCTCGGCACTCGCCGATCTGCAGCCGCCCTCCCGGACGGGAAACCGCAAGATCGCCCAGGCGATGATCCTCCTGGAAAAAAATTTCGCCCGGTCGGTCTCTGTCGGCGCGATCGCCCGGGAAGTCGGCCTGAGCGTTTCGTACTTCGAACACCTCTTCAAAAAGGAGATGTCGATGAGCTTCACCGCCTGGCGACATCATCGCCGCCTGCGCGAGGCCATGCAACTGCTCGAGGTCACCGATATCAAGGTATGCGAGATTGCCAGCCGGGTGGGTTTTGACGATCCGTCCTATTTCCACCGGCTGTTCAAGACGAAGACGGGCATCAGCCCGCAGGCGTACCGCAAGCGCGCGTCGCGGACGCCCGACCCTCGCTAGAAACCGACCGAGGCCAGCGGCACGCTTCCCCCGGCCAGCGTGTCGGCCGGAGCGGAGTCGGTGTTGATGCAGCCGCTGACCAGCACGCGTTTGCTGGCTCCATGCGTCCGCTGCTCGGTCCAGCACTTGTTGCCGCTGCCCACCGAAAATGTGCAGCCCGTGATGGTGATATCATGACATCCGCGGGTGCCGGTATCCTGAAACCGGAGCGCCTGGGTCGCCGTGTTGAATTCGCAGTTCGCGATGTGAATCTTGTTGGACGATCTGAAATTGATCCACGTCGATGTCGTGCCCGGACCGGAAAACCACACGTTGCTGATCCAGCACTGTGTCTGGTACTGGAGATCGAGCGCAATTCCCGTGCTGGCGGAAAGAATGCTGTTGGTGATGAACAACCCGCCGGGAACGGTCGCCGCCGTGGGATCCTGCGAGGAGTCCCAGACCGTCACGATGCCGTTCACTCCGCCGATCACCCGGCAAAAGGTAAAACTGACAAAATCGGCATTCGTGAGGCTGACGACATTGGTGACGCGCCCGTTGCCGTTGAATGTGATGTGCTCGAAATGGATATCGTGGGAAAGGTCGGCATTCGTCGCCGGGTTGCCGGAACCGGCCGTTGAAACGAGATTCGTCAGCGTTGCCGTGGCCCGGAGGATCACGCCACCCTCCATACCCTTGGCCATTTTTTCCCCGACAATTCGCACCCGGCCATCATGCGGGATCACGATTTCCGCCCCGCAATTGTAGATGCCCTGCCGGAGGATCACCTTGCCGCCTCCCGCTGCCGCGACGGTATCGATGGCTTGCTGGAGTTCCACGTGGTCATTGCTGCCGTCCACGATGTAATCCGCATCGGCCGGGCCGACCACCACGGTCATGGCGACGAGAGACGGACACAGTGCCGGCAGGGCCAGCCCGCAGAGACGCGACAGGAAACGCAAACCCGTGTGTGCAGCGCGACGAAACAACAAACGTTCGAGGATGTGATCATTCATACGCTGTCCAGTATAGGGAGAAAGGATCACCAGCATAAATGGAGCGTCTTGCCGAAAACAATGAACGCACCTGCTCATGCGACCCGAATCCCCTTGCGGAGCCTCCCGGCCGTTCCGGCAAAAAAGCTGAAACATCCATATTCCCCGACAGGCGCCTCTATTTTTTCCGGCGACGAAGCGACGTATGCTTCAGGCGACCCGGCACTCCGCCGGTCCTTTTCTCATCATGAAACATTCACTCCGCATCCTCGCATTCTCCGCCGTCGTGTCAGGCGCCATCACTGCCGGCGCCCCGACCGGTCTGGCCGCTCCGCTGCTGAACGAGAACTTCGAATCCGTCTCCCCGGGTGCAGCGCCCGCCGGCTGGACGGTTACGGCTCCGGAAAACACGTCCGTCGCAGTCACCGATACCGTTGCCAGCGGCGGCGAGCGCAGCCTTCGGTTTGACGACAATGCCGAGGTATCAGGATTTCCCTCCGCCGTCGCCGGTTTCACTCCGGCAAGCACGGGGATCGTCAGCGTGAGTCTCGATATTCGTGCCTCGGCCAACAACCGTGACTCCCTCTACGTCAAACTCCGCAATACCGACAACCAGGAGATCGGCGGCGTGCGGTTCGGCCTCAACGGAACCTTCTCCTGGCAGCTCGACACCGGCGCCTGGCAAAACTCGACTGTCACTTATGCCGCCGACCAGTGGTACTCGCTCAAGATCGACTACAACCTCGACACCCGCACGTACAGCGCATGGGTGAACGACAGCGTCGTCGTCACCGATACCGCCTTCCGCACCATCGCGAACAACTCCGGCGCGGCCAGTCTCCTGTTTCAGAGCATGGCCGGAGTGGCCAGCTACACCGGCAGCGCCTGGATCGACAATCTCGAAGTCAGTGTCACCACCATCCCCGAACCTTCGGCCACCGCCGCGCTGGCCGGCGGCGCCTGCGCCCTGCTGCTCCTGTCCGGCCGCCTGCGCCGGCGGAGCCGATCGCCCGGCACCATCTCCTCCCTGCAACGCTGAACCCGCCCTGCCTCCCGCCTTCCAGGCCGGTCCGGCATCGCCTGCCGGATTTGGCCGGGCCGCACGGAACCTGCTTTGTTCCCGCCCCGACGGGCGTACCAGCAGGCCCGGCCATCCATCCTTTAATGAAATCTGTCGTCTTCTCTCTGGCCCTGACCATGTCCCTGCTCCTTTCCGTTCTTGCCGCATCCCCGCCTGCACCGCGCCTCCCCGAGGCGAGACAGCCCGTCGACGGTGTGGTGCATGCCGACCATTATCCTGACATCCATGCCGCGGTCACCGCGCTCGGAGAGCGGGGCGGGGTTATCGTGCTGGGAGCCCGGACCTACACCCTGATCAGGCCGGTCAAGCTGACGCGCCGCGTGGTTTTTCAGGGCGTCATGGACGCCAAGGCCAGGGATGCCTCGACCAAAATCATCCCCGCCGACAATTTTTCCGGGAAGTGGCTCTTCGAAACGGTGACCAAACCGGCCGAAACCAATCCCGACCTCAATGCGGACCTGGGGTTTTATGACCTCGTCGTCGTCGGCACGCCTGCCATCGGCGGCATTCACGCCGCCAACGGCGATGTTCTTCGCATCGAACGCTGCCGTTTCGCCTACATGCGCACCTGCGTTGAAATCACGCAGGATACCGCGCTGCCGCGGCCGTTTCCCGCCCGCATCGTTCCCGGAGGCCTGTTCATCAACAACTCGATCTTCCAGGCCACCGACGTGTGCCTGAATCTTGAATACGCCACGCAAAACCGGATCATCAGCAACTGGTTTGTCAGCAACTCCGGCGTGGTGCTCCGCCTGCTCAATACCAACAAGACGTGGTTTGTCGCCAACGAGGTCAACCAGTTCACCCGCGCCGCCATCCTGCTCGAGGACGATGGCGGCGGCGGCAATCACGTCCACAACAACATCATCGCCCTGAACTGGATGCACTCCAACCGGCCCGACACCTGGTTCATCGAGACCGTCAACGGAGACCGGATGCACAACAACCTCATCGCTGACAACGTGCTCCAGGGCACCGCCGGCGTAAAATTGCCGCCGATGGAGAAAGACCGCGGCAACCGTTTCGAGGGCAACACCGGCGGAGCCGCCGCCCGCACCGGGAATTCCGGCACGGCCACCCTCGCCGCCGGCAAAAAATCCGTCGTCGTCCGGCACGGCCTGATGCAGGCGCCCATCCACGTTTCCGTCACACCCGCGGCCGAGTCTTCCTCCTTCTGGGTCGACAACCGCACGGCCGACTCCTTCGAGGTGCATTTCAGGGAAGCACCCGAGCGGGCTCTCGGCTTCAGCTGGAGCGCACGCGTATTCCCCTGATCAATACCGAAATGTCCTCTTTTCTCCCCATGCCATTCGCTGTCGAGCAACACACCACCGCCCGCACCGTTGCGCCACCCGCGCTCCGCCGGCAACCGCGTCCCTTTCTCGTGCCGCGCGCCGATGTCCCCTGGGCCTCCGCCATGGTTCTCAATCCGGCCATCTTTCGCCGTGCCGGAGAAAAACGGATACACATGCTCTTTCGCGCTTCCGGTCCCGGCAGTCCGTTTGCCGGCCGCGCCGCCCCGCTGCCGTATCCGATCTGCCTCGGTTATGCGTGGAGCGATGACGAGGGAGACACGTGGACGCCCGACTTTTCCGCACCCGCGCTCTACCCGCGCCTTCGTGCTACGTTTGAAGAACTCCACGTGGAGCTGCCCTCCGGCCGCCATGTTCCCGATTACGCCAACGGGTGCATCGAGGACCCGCGTCTTTTCGACTTTGACGGTGGCGTTTACCTGAGCGCCGCCTGCCGGATTTTCCCGCCCGGCCCTTACTGGTTGCATGACGATCCCATGCAATGCGCGCCCGCCTGGGCTCGCCAGCCCGATGCTCCCGGGGGGCGGGCCGTCCGCGAGAATCTCACCGTCACCGCGCTCTGGCGTGTGGACCTCGACGCCTTGGCCGCCCGCCGGTATGACCGCGCGTTCGTCTATCTCGGACCGCTGAGCGATCCCGGGCGCAGCGACAATCGCGATGTGTTTCTCTTTCCCGAAAAGCTTCCGATCGATGGAAAACCTGCCTGCGTGATGATCCACCGCCCGCGCACGCCGCGTCCCTACTCCGCCGATTGTCCCGACAAGCCTGTCATGTTCATCGCGGCCGCCCGTTCGCCCGAAGACCTCGCGACCCGCGCCTTCCTCGATCAGCCGCTGGCCGCACCGTTGCTCGACTGGGAAGCCAACCGCGTCGGGGGCAGCTCTCCGCCGCTGCGTATCGATGCCCGCCGCTGGCTTCTCCCCTATCACGGCAAGAAGGACGACATCACCGGCTACACCCAGAGTTTCATGATCCTTGAAGACGTGCCCGATGGCCTTCCCGTGCTTCGCCATCGCGCCGCCGCGCGCCTCTTCCACGCAGAGGCCGATTGGGAACGGGAGGGAGAATTCACCATCCCGTGTGTCTTTACCTGCGGAGCAATCCGCTCGGGGGACGATCTGCTCATGACGTATGGCGCTGCCGATACCGTCTGTGGCGTCGCCCGGATCAACTTCGCCGCTCTGGTCCGCTTCGTCGAAACATTCGACCCGCAGGGAGAATCCCTCCGGACGAATGGAAATCTCCATAAATCCGTCATTCACGACTCATGAAAAAAACACGCCTGTCCAACACCGGCTTCACACTGATCGAACTTCTGGTCGTCATCGCCATCATCGGGATTCTCGCCGGGATCCTCATCCCTGTAGTCGGCGCCGTCCGGGGAAAAGCCCGCGCCGTCCAGTGCATTTCCAACCTGCGGCAACTCCAGACGGCCTTCATTCTCTTTGCCCAGGAAAACAACGAACGCCTTCCCTACGAAACCACGGCAACCGACACCGATGAACTGGTGACCGGACAACGCTGGCACCGGCGCATCTACCCGTGGCTCGTCTCGCACGACAACGATGCCGTCTGGCCCCGCGGCGCGGAAAAAATCTACCTCTGCCCCGTCGACGAGACTCCCTATTACGGACTCAGCTACGGTTTCAACACGCTGCTCAAAAACACCCGCCTCTCCGGCATCGCCACCAACCCGCTCCTTCTCGCAGACGCCGGCAACTTCCGTATCGAGGAAAACATTGCCGATGCCGTCATCGAATACCGTCACGATGCCGTCGCCCACGCCGTCCGTCTGGACGGATCGGTGCTCAAAAACACCGCGTTTCCCGACGCTGCGAAAGAACCGCAGCTCTGGAACCCGCAGTGAGCCGCCGGCCTTCCCGCCATCAACCACACCTGACTTGTTGCCCCGCCGCGATCATGCCTATCCTGTGGCATGAGCACATCCCGCCCCGCCCGCCGCCCGCGCCACATTCTCGCTCTCGACCAGGGCACCACCAGTTCGCGCGCCATCGTTTTTGACGACACCGGCGAAGCCGTCGCCATCGCCCAGAAGGAGTTTGCTCAAATCTATCCGCAACCCGGCCACGTTGAACACGACCCGCTCGAAATCTGGGCCACGCAGAGCGCCACCGCCGTGGAGGCGCTCGCCCGCGCCGGCCTCTCCGCCAAGGCCATCGCCGCCGTCGGCATCACCAACCAGCGCGAGACCACCCTCGTCTGGCGTCGCGACACCGGACAACCCGTCTACAACGCCATCGTCTGGCAGGACCGCCGCACCGCTGACGCCTGCGAACGCCTCCGCAACGACGGCGTCGAGCCGCTCGTCACTCAAAAAACCGGGCTCCGCCTCGACCCGTATTTCTCCGCCACCAAACTCGCCTGGATTCTCGATCACGTGCCCGGCGCCCGCGCCGATGCCGAAGCCGGCCGCCTCCTCTTCGGCACCGTCGATACCTGGCTCCTCTGGCAACTCACCGGCCGCCGAGTCCACGCCACCGACATCACCAACGCCTCCCGCACTCTCCTCTGCAACATCCACACCGGCGAATGGGACGACGACCTGCTCTCCCTCTTCCGCATCCCCCGCTCGCTCCTCGCCGAAATCCGCAGCAGCTCCGAAATCTGCGGTCACGTCGCGCCTCACCTCTCGCCCGCCGGCGTCCCGATCGCCGGCATCGCCGGCGACCAGCAGGCCGCGCTCTTCGGCCAGGCCTGCCGCACTCCCGGCATGGTCAAGAATACGTACGGCACCGGCTGCTTCCTGCTCATGCACACGGGCGAAAAAGCCGTGGCCTCGCGTAACAACCTGCTCACTACGGTCGCCTGGCGCCTCGACCGGCCCGGCGGCGGCCGCACCGCCATCGAATACGCGCTCGAAGGCTCCGTCTTCGTCGGCGGCGCGGCCGTCAAGTGGCTGCGCGACGAGCTCCAGCTCGTCCGTACCGCCCGCGAACTCGACGAACTCGCCGCCAGCGTGCCGGATGCCGGCGGCGCGTTCCTCGTGCCCGCCTTCGCCGGCCTCGGCGCGCCGCACTGGGACCCGTACGCGCGCGGCGCGCTCGTGGGCCTCACCCGCGGCACCACCCGCGCCCACATCTGCCGCGCCGCGCTCGAATCCATCGCGCTGCAAAGCGCCGATCTCATCACCTGCATGGAGCGCGACAGCGGCCTGCGCCTGCGCGAACTGCGCGTGGACGGCGGCGTCGCCCGCAGCGCCACGATGCTGCAATTCCAGGCCGACCTGCTCGGCGCCACCGTCATCCGCCCGCGCCAGATCGAGACCACCGCCCTCGGCGCCGCCTTCCTCGCCGGCCTCGCCGCCGGCGTCTGGGAAAACCGCGCCGCGCTCGATCATATCTGGAAAGCCGATACGGAAGGAACCTTCAGGCCTTCGCGCCCGCAAACCGATATGGATGCCCTTCGCCGCGGCTGGTCCCGGGCCGTCGAACGAGCCAAAGGCTGGGCGCTGCCCATATGACCGGAAAGGTGGCCGGCACGCCGCCAGCGCCAAACCCGTTGGCGGTTTCGACGGGACGCACGCGGCGAACCGCCGCTCCGGGCCACACGTACGCCCCCTGTTGAGCCGCATCAGGCTGACATAACGATAAAAATCGGGCGTTCTCTTATTATTTCCGGTCAGCAGAACCGTGATTCCTGTCCGCCGATTCCTCCCTCTTCCGCGATGAAGAATCTGCTGATTCGCCCCCTAAAACCAAGCATTCTTCCCGGACTTCACCGTTCAGGCATGAATTTTGCTTTACAAAATCAGTTTTGTTAAAAATTCTTAAATTTATCACTTATTAGATATGGAAACTCAGCACACCCGTCGCGGTTTTACCCTGATCGAACTTCTCACGGTGATCGCGATCATCGGCATTCTGGCCGCGATCATCATCCCGGTCACCGGCAAGGTTCGTGGCGCCGCGCGCAGGGTAAACTGCGCCAGCAATCTCCGGCAGCTCTGCCTGGCTTCCCAGCTCTTCACCCATGACAACCGGGGAAGGGTGATCACCTCCCCTTTCGTTACGGACGACGGTCAGGGAGGCACCGTTTACTGGTTTGAACAGCTCTACACCTACCTGAAGCCCAATCCGGAAGAGAAAAAAACCACCCCGCTTTTCCAGTGTCCGTCCGATCGTGATGCCCTGGAGCAGTACGCCACAAATCCTTTCGCCGGCCAGTGGAAAACGATTTCCTATATCCTGCTCAAGCCCGACAGGACCATCAGCCTGGAATCGGAACTGGGACAACTCACCCGGGTTCCCCAGTTTGCCGACGCCGTCACCCCTGATACCAACGACTATCTGAGTGACGCGAAATTCGAGAATTGCGTAAAAGGCGGCAGGCCCGAATGGATGCATGGCAACGGTATCAATGTGGCCTACTGGGACGGACACGTTGAATATGTCGTCGATCCCTCCTGGACAAAAGTCTTCCACGTGAACAACTGACAGGCTTGATGGATCGGCCAGGCAGACAGGGACGCGCCCCTGCACGGCTCCTGTCCATTCCCGTCCGTCCACGACATCCGCCCCTTCTTCCTGTCCTTACCGTGAATCGCCCGAACCGAAGCCTGCGTTCCCTCCTGTCAGTCTTTTCCGTTCTTGCCGCTCTCCCGTCCGTTCCGGCCGCCTCCCGGGAGCCGTTCGAGAATGCCGCGACAGGCACGCAGGCCGTCGTTTCCGTCGCCACCCTGCAAACCGCCACCCGCGACGCCCGCGCCACCCCGCCCGACGTCCTTTTCCGTCAGGCGCAGGGCTCGAAGCCCGTCATTTCCAGTATCCGGCCGCCGGTCGAATGGACCGCCTGGCAACTCGCCCATCTCTGGAACCGCGAACGCGACCAGGCCGCAGCCGAACGCGCCGCCGCCATCCTGGGCGGCCTCGCCTCCCGGCCGTTTTCCGAACCGCCGGTCAAGGGTCACAGCGAGGGCCAGTTCATCCCCTACCCCGCCGTGATCGCCTTTGCCCTGGTGCGCGAGGCGCCCGTCTGGCGCGAGAACGGCTCCACGCCCTTCCGGCGAGCCGAAGTGGACGCATGGCTGCGGAGGTACAGCGCCGCATTCCTGAAACTGATGGACCAGCCCGGCATGGTCACCAATTACACGCCGTTCGGGCTGCGCCACGCCGCGAGCCTCGCGCTCGTGCTCGGCGACCGTCCGCTCCTGCTGCGGTGCGAAGCCCTCGCCCGCCAGCTCGCATGGGACCCGGTTTTCTGGGATGCCGACAACATGTGGCAGGAAGGCACCGTCTCCTACGCCCGCCAGGTCACCGGCAACCTCAGGCTGCTCATCCCCATGCTGCAGGCCGCCGCCGACTCCGGCCTCGCGCCGGTCGACACCGCGGGGCTGAGCGATCTCGCCGCGCGGCTCCGGATGCTCGAAGTCGTCCAGAACGGCTTCACCATGCCGGGCGGACGCGCCGTGCCGGTCAACGACACGCACTGGACGCCGTTGCCCGGAGCCTCGCCCCGTGCTCCCCAAACCCGCGCGTATCCGGATTTCGGGCACTTCATCCTCGCCGGCTCCGACATGGAGCTGCACCTCTCCGTCCCGCGGCTCACCGGCGGCGGGCGCTACGGCGGCGGCCACCTCCACGACAGCCGCCTCTCCCTCCAGCTCTGGGCGCACGGGCAGGAAGTGCTCCCCGACGCCGGTTATCCGTTCCAGCCGGCCAACAACCGCTACTTCCACATGTCGCCCCTCGCCCACAACACCTCCGTGGCCGAGCCCGCCGCCCTGCAGCGGCCGCGTGGCCCGTTCGGCCCCTGGGGCGGCCACTGGGCGCGCAGCGCCCTGCTCGATTACGATGACGGCACGGCCTCCGGCGGACAGGTCAGCGCCATCACCGCCGCCTCGCCCGGTCCGGCCTTCGAGGGCATCACACGGTCGGAACGCACGCTGATCCAGGTGCGGACCGGACCCCGGTCCGGTTACGTTGTCGACGCATTCTGGCTGCAAGGCGGCGCGGTCCACGAATCATACCTGCGCCAGACTGAAGACGAGGCTGCCGCGCAAACGGTCTCCGCTCCGCTGGTCGCGGCTGGCGAGACAATGGCCGCCGTGTTGCGCGGCACCGCCTCCGCGGACAAGGGCTGGCGCCACCTGCTGCGCTCGCCGCAACGCGTGGACACCCGCAGCGATTTCAACGTCACCTGGACCGGGGAAAAAAGCGGCGTCGCCATCCGCATGTTTCTCGCTCCGCAGGAAGGTTCGACGAGCTGGCTCAGCCGGATGCCACGCGTGCGCCCCACCGCCCAGGATGCAGCGAAGAAGGACAGTTTCCCCGGCTGGCATCTTTATCGCCGCCGCGAAGTGCGCTCATCGGAGATCACGCTGTGGGCGGCCATCCACGAACCGGTCGCAAAAGGCGAGCGCCCGAAAATCGATGGCATCACCTGGGGACGCTCCGCAGACGGTTCGGCGGTGCTGGCCAGGATCGACCTCGCCGGAGGTCGCACCGACTTCTGGATGCTCGCGCTTCCCGATCGTCCCGCCGCTATCGGCGAATGGAGCCTGCGCGGCCGGGCCGCCGGCGTTTCAACGGCGGCCGATGGCGGCGCACAAAACGCCTGGCGCTGGGCCGCCGCCGGCACCGTTCTCGCACGCGGAGGCTCCACGCTGGTTTCCGGTCCGCACGCCTCGCCCGTCGACGTGCTCTCGCTCACCCGCCTGCCCGCTCCCGCCGACGCCAGCCCGGAAAACAACGGAAACGCCACGCTCCGCGTCGCCGGCACCTTGGCGCGTCCGCCCTCGGGCTGGTTGCTGTTGCGATTTGCCGACGGCAGCGGACGCGGCCTCAAGGTCGACGCCGCGCGGCCGGGTCCTGATGGCACCACGCTTTTCGATATCACCGGCGACCCGGGCATGGAAATCGACCGCGCCGGCATGCGCCGGGTGGCCTTTCCGTTGCTGACGATTCCAGGCAAGACCACGGTCCGGGAGGCGGGAGCGGGTTTTGTCACGCCCTGAGGCACGGTTGAGCATCCTTTCCCGTCATGCTGCCTCCTTCGATCGACACATAATAATATCTACCTGCCATCAGTAGCTCATGGAATACCACTGTTTCCAGGCAGATGCCCCTTCCTTTGAGCCCCTGCAAGCGGTTTAAGAAAGCAGCCGCCACGCTGGTTTTCTCCCCCTGGAGTCGACTCCGGGGAGGATAGAACAATCATATGTCACACCCGATTATCATTCAGGGCGGTATGGGCGTCGCCGTTTCGGGCTGGCGTCTGGCTCGCACCGTATCGCAACTTGGCCAGCTGGGCGTCGTGTCCGGCACGATTCTGGCCGTCGTGCTCTCGCGCAGCCTGCAACAGGGTGACATCGACGGTCACCTGCGACGTGCCCTCGGCCAGTTCCCCGTCCCGGCGATGACGGCCCGCATCCTCGACCGCTATTTCATACCCGGCGGCAAACCCGCCGGGAAACCGTACCTGGCAGTGCCCATGCCATCCGTGACGCCCTCGCAGGCCCTGACGGAACTCACCGTGGTCGCCAATTTCGTGGAAGTCTTTCTCGCCAGGGAGGGACACGACGGCGTGATCGGCATCAACCTGCTGGAAAAAATCGCCTTCCCCACGATGGCCTCACTCTACGGGGCCATGCTCGCCGGCGTGAACTACGTGCTCATGGGCGCGGGTATCCCGCGAGCCATCCCCGGCGTGCTCGACCGCTTCGCGCGCGGCGAGGCCGCCGAACTCGACCTGCCCGTCGAGGACGCCGAACCGGGCGCGACGGCTCGCGTCAGGTTTGATCCCGCGGAGTTTTTCGCAGCCTCGTTTTCCGCGCAGCCTGCCTCTGCCGCATCTCCGGCGCCGCCGACGACTCCGCCCGCGCTCGATCGTCCTTATTTTCTCGCCATCGTGAGCTCTGCCCCGCTCGCCACGACGCTGGCCCGCAAGGCCAACGGCCGCGTGGATGGTTTCGTCGTCGAAGGCGAACCTGCCGGCGGTCACAACGCCCCCCCGCGAGGCGCCCTGCAACTGAGCGACGATGGCGAGCCCGTTTACGGTCCGCGCGATGTCCCCGACCTCGCCAAAATCCGCGAACTCGGCGTGCCCTTCTGGCTGGCCGGAGCCTGCGCCCGGACCGGCCGGCTGGCGGATGCGATTGCCCAGGGCGCGACCGGCGTGCAGGTCGGCACGGCCTTTGCCTTTTGCCGGGAATCCGGGCTTTCCGCCGACATCAAACGCCGCGCCTGCGCGCTCAGCCGTGAAGGTCGCGCCGGGGTGTTTACCGATCCTCGCGCCTCACCCACCGGGTTTCCCTTCAAGGTGCTCCAGCTCGGTGACACGCTCTCGGACGCTGCGCCCTATGCGGCCCGCAAACGTATATGCGATCTTGGATACATGCGGCAGACCTGGCGGCGTCCGGATGGTTCTCTGGGGTATCGTTGTTCCGCCGAGCCGGAAGCGGATTTCGTGCGCAAGGGCGGCGCTGCCTGTGAAAGCGCGGGACGCAAATGCCTCTGCAATGCGCTGCTCTCCGCGGTCGGCCTCGGCCAGCGCCTGTCCGGCAAAACCGCCAGCGCCTCCGGCGATCCCCTCGCCGAGGAATTGCCCCTCGTCACCGCAGGCGCCGATGTGGCCGGGATCGCCCGCTACCTGCAACCGGGGGCGGACAGTTACGGCGCCGCCGACGTGGTGCGCATGCTTCTGGAACCGGTGGGCGGAAGCGGCCGGTTCGATGAATCCGCGGGCGGCAACGGGGAATCGATCATCGACGCCCCTGTCGCGCACATGACGCCCGCTTGACGAGATCGGCCATCACCCTGCGGGCGGCCTGCTCCGGCGTGGCGGGAGCGTGCGGGTTTTCCATCAACTCGATCGCAGCGTCGAGGACGGCGTCGGCCATCGCGTCGTGATGGACATCGAACGTGGTCAGCGCCGGCTTCAGGCCGGCCGCGGCGGGCACGTTGTCGAAGCCCGCCAGACTCACGTCGTCCGGCACGCGCAACCCTGCCGCTCCGGCGGCACGCAACCCGCCCATCGCCAGCCAGTCCGACGCGAAAACGATCGCCGTGGGCCGCTCGGCCGCGGGCTTCGCCAGCAAAGGCGCCAGCGCGGCCGCGGCGCCGGCCTCGTTGAGTGCCTGCGGCGCGAGTGAAAACCGCCACGCTTCCGGTGACTCCAGCCCGAACTCCTCCGCCGCCTCCGTAAAACCCCGATGGTAACCGCGATGGTGCAGCGCCTCGACCGGTCCGGCGACGAGCGCGATGCGCGCATGGCCGAGCGCCGCCAGGTACTGGGTTATCTGATACGCCGCGGCCGCCGTGTCCACCGTCACGCCGATCTGGCGCGGAGCGGCGGCCGGGCTTTGCAGGCACACGACCGGCAGCCCCCCGTCGCGCAATACGGCGAGCGTTTCATCATGGAAATGCCCGTAGGTGATCGCGACATCGAAGGCCTGCTCCGCCACGTGCGCCGCCAGGTCTGCCGCGACTTCGACGGGCGGCTGCGTGTCCGTCAGTTCGCGCACCGCAAGCGCGATCCCGCGCGCCGCGGCCCGTTCGCGCAGCGCCTGCAAGGTCGCCAGCGCCGCCGGGTTGATTTCGTGATTGGGTCCCGGATACGGAGAGAAAAGCACCTCGACACGGAGCCGCGGATGCGACTTGAGCCGCCGGGCCGCCGCGTCGGGCACGTAACCGATTTCCCGGGCCGCCGCCATGACCCGCTCGCGTGTTTCCACGTCGACGCCGTAACGGTTGTTCATCGCCCGCGACACCGTGCTCACGCTCAGCCCCACCGCCGCCGCCAGTTCGCGGATGCCTGGCACACGCCCGCCATTCACGGTGGAGCCGCCGGATTCGGTCGTGGCAACCAAAGTGGCAGGCGTGCGGGAAATGCGTCGGGAACGGCGAATCACGATGCGAGAAACAACAATCCACCCGGCCCGACAGCGCAAGTGTGTTGTCTCTAAATTTTAACTTTCAATTATCCAACGAAATAAGATTCGGAAACGTTTTCCTTCTTGATAAAAAGGAAATGTTGTCGAAAACGTTTCCTAAATCCTGTTTTCCACCCGCAACCCCTCCCGACCATGACAACCATCATCCCTGCCTCCGGACGTTTTTCTCCCGCCGTGCGTGCGGTTCCCGCCGCATTCGCGTTTGTGCTTCTGGCCTCTGCAATCGCCGTCCCCGCCGGCCGCGCCGACAGCATCTGGAACGGTCCTTCGGGAGACGGGACATGGAGTACGGATGCCAACTGGACCCCCGCCACGGCCCCTGTTTCCGACGCCTCCACGGTGCTGGAATTTGCCCATACCGGCTCCGCCTGGACGGCGACCAACGACATTGCGGGGGATTTTTCCCTCAACATTCTCCGGTTCAGCGGCAACAGCGCCGGTACGATCAACATTGCCGCATCCGCCGGCCAGAAGCTCGTTTTCACCGCCAACGGCGCTCTCCTCCCCCAGATCCAGTTCAATTCGGCCAGCAGCGCGGACAGAACCATCGCCGCCCAGCTCCGGCTCGATGCGGACACCTCGATCACGAGCGCCGGCGCCAATGCCGGCAATCTCTGGCTTTCCGGCACCATCAGCGGCTCCGGAGCCCTGGTCGTTGATTATTCCTCCAGCGGCACCGTCGTCCTGAATGCCGCCAACTCCACGTTTTCCGGCGGCGTTGTCCTGAACAGCGGGCGCCTCGCCCTCAACAACAACACCACGCTCGGCAGCGGTGACCTGACCCTGAAAGGCGGCCTCCTGCGGACGACCGGCGGCAGCGACCGCTCGCTCGCCAACAAGCTCAACTTCGCGGGTAACGTGACGATTTTCAGCGCGGCGGCCACGCGCAATCTCGCCTTCACGAACGGCGGCTCCCTTCAGGGTTCGAATGCCATTCACACCGTCACGCTCGATAACGCTGCCAACACCCTCACGCTTGGCGGCGCGTTTACCGGAGCCGGCAACGGGCTGACCTTCGCCGGCAGCGGCAAGGTCGTCCTCGGTAACGGCTCCACGGATACGGCGGCCAACACCTTCACGGGCGCGACCGCCGTTTCCGCCAGCGGCGTCACGCTCACGCTCGACAAGGCGGACGGCACCGACGCCGTCGCCGGCGATCTCGCCGTCTCCGCCGGCTCCGTCGTCTGGGCGCGCTCCAACCAGATCGCCGACACCGCCGGCATCGCCGTCACCGGCGGCACGGTGCGGCTCGATTCCGGGCTGACCGAAACGGTCGCCTCGTTATCGCTCGGAGGCGGCACGTTCGCCGTCTCCGGCGGCGCGACGCTTTCGAGCGGCGCGGTGGCGGTCACGACGGGCGCCGGCACGCGCTCCATCGGAGGCGTGCTCGAAACAGGCGCCGGCGGCCTGTCGATCACCCATGACGGCAGCGCGAGCATCCTGAACGCGCTCTCGCTTTACGACACCGCCACCTCCGCCTCCGGCGTTCTCAGGCTGGGCGGAAACCTGACCTACACCAACGCCACCGGCGTCGACTCCGGGGCGCGAATCATCCGCGGCGCCGGCAACGGCCACATCGACCTGGGAGGCGCCGACCGCATCTTCACGATCAACGACGGCGCGGCCGACGAAGATTTCGAGATCACCACCGGCATCAAAAACGGCGGCCTCACCAAAGCCGGCCTCGGCACGCTGGTGCTCTCCGGCGGCAGCGGGTCGATGGACTATTCCGGCGCAACGACTGTCGACGCCGGCCGTCTCGTCCTCACGACCAGCCTGCCCTCCAGCAACGTCATCGTGCGCGCCGGCGGCATTTTTGCCGGAGGCGGCGCCACGGGCGGCGTTGTCGGCCAAAGCCTCTCCTTCGATGACGGCGGCAGATTTGCGGTGTCGCTGGCTCCGTCCTCGACCACCTCGGTGCTCACTCTCAAGGTCGGCGGCCCCGTGACCATCGCAGCCGGAGCCCTGCTCGATATCTCCTCGCTGGCCGGTCTCGATGCGCTCGCGTTCGACACCCAGCTCATCCTTCTCGAAAATACCGGCACAGGTTCGATCGCCGGCAGCTTCCTTGGCTATGAGGAGGGACGGATTTTCACGCTCGGCAACAACACCTTCCTCGCCAGCTACCAACTCGGCGCAGGCGGCAACGATTTCGGCTTCCTCGTGACTGCCGTTCCCGAACCCGCCGCCCTCGCCGCGCTCCTCGGGGCCGGCATCCTCGCCGCCACCGCCGTGCTGCGCCGCCGCAAACGGTAATTTGTCCCGCGCCGTCCCGCTCCCGTCATTCCCTTCCGATCCCTTCCATGAAACCCGTCCGAACCCTCCTCCTGTTCTCCGCCCTGCTGGCCCTTCAGCCTTCCGGGCTTTTCTCCGACACCCTCCGCCTCACGCCGGCGCAGGATGCCTTCGTGCGCAGCGACAACAGCGTATCGGAAAATCCCAGGGCGCTCGCCGTCGCCAACCGCGGCGAAGGCAACATCCGCCGCACGCTCCTCCAGTTCGAACTCGCGCCGGTCATCCGCTCGGGCCGCTCCGTGAAGTCCGCCACGCTCCTGCTCATACCGCTCTCCCGGATCGGCGATGCTGCCGCGGAACCCGTTCCCTTCGCCGTATGGGGCGTGACCGGCGTAAAACCCGCGGCGTGGGACGAAAAAACCGTCATCTGGGAAACCTCTCCCCTCGCAGCGGCTTCCCTCGAGGTTGTCACCAGAACCGCCGGCGCGGTGCGCCTTGGTTCGACAGAGGTCGATCTTTCCGAAGCCCGCGCCTTCGAATCGCGTGAACCGTTCCGGCTCTCGCCCGAGCGTCTGGCCGGTTATGTCAACTGGGCGCTGGCCCGCGGCGGCAGTTCCTCGCCACTCCCCGCCGCTCCCGCGCTCGGCGAGCCGCTCCCGATCATCACGCTCGTGGTCACCAGCGAAGGCGGCAACAAGGCACCGGGCGCCGCCTTTTATTCCAAGGACAACCGCCCCGAGGCCCGCGCCGTTTATCCCGTGCTCGAACTGATCCTCGAATAATCGCAGCCCGGCCCGCCCGTCACCCGCACCCATGCCCGCCGTCGACACAGAACCGCAAGTCCTCGTCCTCGATCTCGCCGCCCGTCTCCCGGTCGCAGGCGACGAAATCGTATTTATAATTTCGTTACATAACGCCGTACCACGCGCCGATGGCCTGCTTGCGGCGGCGCCCGTCATCCTCCCCGCATGGAGCACCTGCTGCTATTATGCCCCGTTCCAGCGCCATGCGATCAATCCCGACCTCGACCTCTGGCCCGAAGGCTACAATCAGTGTCACCCCCTTCCGCTCCGTTCCGCCGACGAACTCCATCATGCCAAACGCGGCGGCATGTTCGCTCTCTTCGAACTTGCCGAGGGTGATTATCTCGCGCTTCTCCCGCTCGCCGGCATGAGGTCAGTCGCCTGGCTCCAGGGCGACGTCGATGCCGCCGCCCTCTGTATCGAGGCGTCGCACTACGGCGCCCCCGACGCCACCTTTACCGGCGAACTCCCCCTCCTTGCCTGCGCGCGCGCCTCCAGTCCTTACGCCGCCTGCGCCCGCGTCTGGGAAATCGCCCTCGCGCACCCGGCCATGCGCGGCGTCGGCCGTCTCCGCCGCGACAAACATTACCCGGAGGTTTTCGAGTATCTCGGCTGGTGTTCGTTCGAGGAGTTCAAGCTCGACATCAACGAACGCATCATCACCGGCGCCCTCCGCGCCCTCGCCGCCTCTCCCGTGCCCGTACGCTGGGCCCTGATCGACGACGGCCACATCGACGACGGCAGCCGCGCCACCGACCCGCTCATCGAAACCCGTGAAGGCGCCGCCGACGGTCCCGGCCAGGTCTCCGCCGCCCTGCACGCCCGCTGCCTGCACAGCGCGCATCCGCACCCGGAAAAATTCCCCCGCGGCTGGGCTCCCGTGCGCGCCGCCGCCGACGCCGATCCGCGCCTGCGCTGGCTCGGCCTCTGGCTCAACCACAACGGCTACTGGGGCGGCATCGCTGCCGATCACACTCTCGGCACGGACATCGACAGTCACCTCGTCCCGCTCGACGACGCCCCCGATTCCGCAAAACTCCCCGGCGAACAGCCCGGCGACGGTGATGTCTTTTACGAAGCTTTCACGAAACCTGTTTACGAGGCCGGTTTCGATTTCCTCAAGGTGGACAACCAGGCCGCCAATCTTCGCAAGTACGCCGGATCATCCAACGTCCGGAACGCCGTCGTTGCCGCCGCCGGTTGCCGCCACGGACTCGAAAAATCCGTCGCCGCGCATTTCGAGGCCGTCATCGGCTGCATGGCTCACAACAACCTGTGCATCCTTCATCAACCCGTGTCGCAAGTCATGCGATGCAGCGAGGACTACAAGAAGGAGGACGCCTGGCGCGCGAAGCACCATCTGCACAATTCCCTCGGCAACATGCTCTGGATGGGCCAGACCGTGTGGGGCGATCACGACATGTTTCACAGCAGCGACCGCGTGGCCGGTCCGCTCATGGCGCGCAGCAAGGCGATCTCCGGCGGTCCGGTTTATCTCTCCGATCATCCCGACGATTTCGTCCGCGAGCTGATCACGCCGCTCCATCTTTCCGACGGTCGAATCCTGCGCCCGCTCGCTCCGGCAGTTCCCACGCCCGAGAGCGTATTCATGGATCCTTACGAGGACAACGAGGCGTACCGCGTGATCGCCCCGCTCCCGCACGGCTGCGCCGCACTGGCCGCCTATAATCTCACTCACCCCGGGAAAACCGTCCGCGGCGCATGGCACATGGACGATCTCCAATACCGCGACGCCATGCTCCCGGCGAGTGGCGCGGGCGTCCTGCCCGCTTCCGAAAACCACCCGGTCCTCCTTTACGATACCCTTGCCCGCACCGCCCGCCTTCTCCCGGCCGACGATCCCGCCGTCACCTTCACCCTCGCACCCCTCACTGACGCCTTCGTGATTCTCTCACCTGTCATTCGCGGCTGGGCGCTGGTGGGAAACCCCGAAAAATACCTGCCGCCGGTCTTCGTCACCTGCTTCGAAATTGCTCCCGACGCCGGCTCCGTCACGCTGACCGGGGCCGAAGCCGGTCCTGTTCTTGTCTGGCATTCCGCTGCCGGTCTTCTTCGTATCGACCTCCCCGCCGGCGGTCAGCCTTTCACCCTGACTCCATAAACCCGACTCCCCATGAAAAACGCATCCCGCCCCCGCCAGGGTTTCACCCTGATCGAGCTCCTCACCGTCATCGCCATCATCGGCATCCTCGCCGGCATCATGATCCCGGTCGTCGGCAGTGTCCGGAAAAAAGCCGGCATGGCCACGTCGATGAGCAATCTCCGCCAGCTCGGCGCCGCCACCCAGATTTTCGTCACTGAAAACAATCAGAAACTCCCGGTATATGACGGTGACTCGAACACCGGCCACTACTGGCTGCACGAACTCTGGAAAATCCTCCATCCGGGACGTCCCTTGCCCTCGATGCCCCCCTCCCCCGATACCTATGATCGTTTCATGGAAGTTTACGGTCGCACTGTCTTCGTCACTCCATTGATGGAAAAAAAAGACGCCTGTCGTTCGTATGGATACAATGCCTACCTGAGCCAATACACCACTTCGGGCATACGCACTACGCCCGCGACGCCACTCCAGTTCAGCCAGATTGCCATGCCATCAAGGACGGTGCTGATCGGGGACTCCTACAGCATCAATCTGGAAATGGGGAAGGCTGCTCCGCGCAACGATGGATGGGTTTATTGTGTGTTTGCTGACGGTCATGTCGACCGGCTTCGTCCACCTGAAAGCGGAAATGATTTCCCGCCACCCGAGCAGAAGCGCATGCCTTACAGCCAGGCATCCATGTTTTGGCGGGGAGTGGATCGCAGTCCCACCGGCACCGCTCTCACACCCTGGTAGTCGTATTTCCCTTCATCGTCATTTTCCCGTTTTCCAGCATGGCGCTCGCCTCCCGGTGCCCTTGCTCTTCGTTTTCCATGCATCTGACTCCCTTCGACTGGTCCATCGTTATCGCCGCCGCCATCGCTCTGGCCGGCGTGGCGCTGTGGATACGTCGCTACACGCGCAGCGTCTCCGATTTCCTCGCCGCCAACCGTTGCGCCGGACGCTACCTGCTCACGCTTTCGGAAGGCATCGCCGCATTCGGCGTCACCAGCATCATCGCCAACTTCGAAAAATTCTACCAGGCCGGCTTCGCTGCCTACTGGTGGGGCATGATGCTCGCCCCTATCGCCATGGTCGTGGCCATGAGCGGCTGGGTCGCCTACCGGTTCCGCGAAACGCGC
Organism: Opitutaceae bacterium TAV5; assembly: GCA_000242935.3. Classification (NCBI taxonomy): domain Bacteria; kingdom Pseudomonadati; phylum Verrucomicrobiota; class Opitutia; order Opitutales; family Opitutaceae; species Opitutaceae bacterium TAV5. The sequence goes on along the minus strand of CP007053.1, from coordinate 4,034,333 downwards.
GCGCTCACCATGGCGCAGTTTTTCGAAATGCGCTACTCGCGCCGCTTCCGCATCTTCGCCGGCGTGCTCACGTGGGTGTCGGGCGTTCTCAACTACGGCGTGTTTCCCGGCATCGTCGCCAACTTCTTCATCCACTTCTGCGGGTTGCCGCAAACGCTCACCATTGCCGGCGTCGAGGTGCGCACGCTGCTTGTCATCATGGCGCTTTTCCTCGGCATGGCGCTCCTGCTTGTTTTCGGCGGCGGCATGGTCGCTGTCATGGTCACCGATTTTTTCCAGGCGCAGTTCCTCAACATTGTGTTCCTCGTCCTCATGGCCGTCGTCTTCTACAAAGTCGGCTGGGGACACACCGTCGAGGCGCTCTCCGCCACCGCCCCCGGCAAGTCGCTGCTCGATCCCTTTGACCAGTCAAAAATCAGCGATTTCAATTTCTGGTTTTTTGCCATCTTTGCCTTCAAGGCGTTTTACAACTGCCTCGGCTGGCAGGGGACCTCCGGCTACAATGCTTCCGCGCGCACCCCGCACGAAGCCAAGATGGCCCGCGTGCTCGCCGAGTGGCGCAACGGCGTCACCTATCTCATGCTCATGATCCTGCCCATTGCCGCTTACGTGGTCCTGCATCACGCCGGCTACGACGCCGTGCAGCAATCCGCGCAAACCTCCCTCGCCGCCATCGGCGACCCGCAGACCGCCACCCAGATGACCGTGCCTGTCACCCTCGTCGCCCTGCTGCCCGCCGGCATCGTCGGGTTGCTCGCCGCCGCGATGGTCATGGCCGCCGTCGCCACCGACGACTCCTACCTGCATTCGTGGGGCTCCATCTTCGTGCAGGATGTCGTGCTTCCCTTCCGCCACGGCAAGCCGCCGCTCTCCCAGCGCGCCCACCTCTTCCTGCTGCGCGCCTCCATCGTGTTTGTCGCCGTGTTCGCGTTTTGCTGGAGCGCCTTCTTCCCCCTGCGCGACTACCTCTTCATGTATTTCCTGCTTACCGGCACGATCTATCTTGGCGGCTCCGGAGCGGTCATCATTGGCGGCCTTTACTGGAAACGCGGCACCACTGCCGGCGCGTACACGGCGATGATTTCCGGCTGCGCAGTGGCGATCATCGGTATCACGCTGCAAGCCGCCTGGCCGCACATCCCGGCCCTCGTCGCGCTCGCGCCAAAGTTTCCGGTCAACGGCGCCTGGCTCGCCATGATCGCCTACGCCACCAGCATCGTCAGCTACGTCCTCGTCTCGCTCGCCACCTGCCGCGAACCCGCCAATCTCGACCGCATTCTCCACCGCGGCCAATACGCCCTCGCCAGCGAGGCCGTCTCCGTTCCCGATCTCGCCGGGCTGCCTCGCTGGAAACGTGTGCTCGGCTTCACCCGGAACTTCACCCGCGGCGATAATGCCATCTACCTTTTCAAACTCGGCTGGACCGGCTTCTGGACGCTCATCTTTGTCCTCGGCACGATCCTCGGGCTGACGATCGGCTTCAGCAAAAACGTCTGGGCCGGCTTCTGGCTCTTCGTGATCCTCGTCAGCGCGATCGTCGGCACGGGCACGGTCATCTGGTTCCTGTGGGGCGGCTCGCGCGACCTCGTCGCCCTTGTCCGCCTTCTCCGTGAGAAACAGCGCGACGCGTCCGACGACGGGCAAATCCACGAGACAGAAACACCCGAAAGCCCGAAAACAGAAAAAAAACATCCGCCGGTCGCTCCTCTTTCCATTCCATGAAAACCATCCTGCAACGCATCCTCTGCCTGACAGCGCTTTTCCTTTCCGCTTTCGGCCTCCAGCCCTTCGGCCTTTCTGCGGCGACACCCGCGCCCCGGACCCTGCTCGTTCTCGCCGGCGAATTCCAGTTCACCGGCGGCTGGTTGCAGGAGACACGCGGCGGCTCGTTCGGCCCGCGCATCCTGCGCGCCTCCGGCTCCGATCTCAACGCGTTTACCGCCATCAACGTGTCATCGGCTGGCAACTACACCATGTGGGCGCGCGCCGTTGACTTTGTCCACACCCGCCAGGGCGACCGCCGCTACGCCGTCGCCATCAACGGCACCCGCCTCCCCGGCGAGGCCGGCCGGCACGGGCACGACGAATGGGCTTGGGAAAAACTCGGCACCCTCCCGCTCCCCGCCGGCGACACCGCCATCGAGCTGATCGACGTCACCCGCTTCTACGGCCGCTGCGACGCGCTCCTTTTCACCACCGACGCCACGCTCGACCCCAACGCGCTCTCCCGCGCCGCGCTGCTCCGCCACCGCGTCACCCCGCTCGTCCTCAAACCCGCCCCCGTTTCCGGTCCTCCCCGGATCGCCGACAATGTCCGCGCCACCGCGGGCCATGCTGCGCCCGCCACGCCGGTCGCCACGCTCGCCGGCGACCGGATCCGCATACGCTTCGTTTCGCAAGACGGCTCCGTCCGCCGCATCACCGAGGTTGCCACGCCCGATGCCCCCGACGGCTGGATTCCCCTCCCCGGCGACCCCGACTCCGGCAACGATCCCGAAAGCCTCTTCATCCTCCACACCGCGGAAAACACCCTCGAAACCGGCCAGATCAACCCCCGCTGGCGCAACCCCGCCAACGCCCTCCGCGTCCGCGTCGGTGGTCGCGACTACACGACCGGGGCCGACGCCGACAATCCCTGGCGAGCCGCCCCCCTGACCACCCTCACCGCCCGCTCCGCCCACGCACTTCCTGACGGCGGCGCCGAACTCGCCTTCGCGGACGACACCGGCAAGATCACCGCCCGCTCCGTCTGGCGCGTCGCCCCGGGACGTGGCGACTTCGAAGTCACAACCACCCTTGCCGCCTGGGCCGACGGATACTACTCGGTCGTCTCGGCCCCCTTCGCCGCGCACACCCCCGCCGACGTGACGTTCAATCTCCTTCCGCCGCTCTACCAGTTCCAGCGCCGCCCCGTCGGCGCCAAGATGGTGCCCGACACCGTCACCCCGCAACCGCTCTCTCTCATCGAACTCCCGCCCGATGGCGCCCTCCCCGCTCTCACCCTCGGCGTCGCCGCCTCGCCCGCCGGCATCCCCTTCGAATGGCCGCACGTCCGCAACGCCCGCTATGGCTTCGCGCTCCAGGCCGACGATGGACGCCTCCAGCCCGCCGTCTTTCAGCCCGTCCTCGGTTTCGAGGATTCCCGCTGGCGTGCCGGCGAAACGCACACCCTGCGCTGGCGCGTGTTCGCCCGCGCCGGAGACTGGCGCGACACCCTCGCCTACGCCACGCAACGCATCTTCAACGTCACCGACTACCGCCACCCCGTCGAGCAATCCATCACCCGGGCCGCGCGCAACATCTTCACGCTCATGACCGATGAGGACGCCGGCGGCTGGGACGCCCGCCTCAAGGGTTTCTGGAACATCGAAGCGCCCGGCACCGTCACCCACTCCGCGCCTCTCGCCGTCGTTTCCGCCGCCGTACTCGCCGACGACGAGGCGCTCTATGTCTCCCGCGCCCTGCCCACCATCGAATACACGCTCACCCGCACCGCCGCGCATTTCGCGCTCGAAGTGCCGAAAACCCAGCCCGTTTACGCCGATGAAAAAGCCGTGCGCCTCGCCACCCCCAGCCGCTACTATGGTGCCGCTTACTGGCAGGGGCTCGACTCGCTTCTCGGCCCCGGCGCCAACCCCTGGCTCGCCGACCTCGCGCGTCGCGCCGCCCGCGCCGGCTCTGTGCAGCACTGGATTCCAAAATTCTCCGACACCCTCGCCCTCTATCGCCTCGAACCGCGTCCTGATCTCCTGGATACGGCCGTCCGCCAGGCCGCCGAGTGGGTGGCCCGCGAGATCGACGGCCGCAAGACCGGCGACATCGGCTACGCCCCCTTCTACAACCACGACTTCATCCCCGTCTGGTGGGATCTGCTCGCGCTCCACGAACTCACCGGCGATGCCCGCTGGCTCGAGGCCGCGCGCACCGGCGCCATGCTCACCGTCGCCGGCCTCCGCTCCCAACCCGCGCCGCCTGCCGGCAACCTTGCCGCGCCCGAACTCATCCACAAGGGCAACGATTTTATCGGCAACACCCACCTGTGGTGGCGCGGTGGCAAGCCTTTCCGGCTCGGCTGGCCGCGCCAGCCCGGCGACGTGCTCGAACACACCGTCCCGGCCTGGATCGTTTCTCCCGTCGGCCTCAGCCTCGAACAGCCTTCCACCTTCTTCGCCGGTGCCAGCCGCGGCGAAACCGAAGGCTTCCAGACGATCCTGATGTCCAGCTGGACGCCCTCACTCCTCCGCCTCCACGCCCTTACGCGCGATCCCGTTTACCGCGACTCGGCCCGCAACGGCATCGTCGGCCGCTTCGGCAACTATCCCGGTTACTACCTGCGCGGCTTCACCGACCTCCCCCAATCCGCCCGCTACCCCTACAAAGGCCCGGACGTCACCAGCATTTATTATCACCACATCCCCCCGCATCTCGCCTTCACGCTCGACTGGCTCTTCGCCGAGGCCGAACTGCGCTCCGGCGGCGAAATCAAGTTCCCCTGGGCGCAGCAGGCCGGTTACGTCTGGTTCAACAACCGCGTCTTCGGCCAGGGCGGTGGCGAGATCTTCGGCGAGCACGACGCCCGCCCGCTCCTCCCGCACGGCGTCACCGTGGACGACCCCGGCCTCAACTGGATCGCCGCGCGTACGCCGGAGCGCTTCTGGGTCGTGCTCATGAACGACGCCTCCGACGCCCGCCCCGCCCGCGTCCAGCTCGACGCCGCCGCGCTCCGGGTGGACACGCAGCAACCCGTGCTCGTCCGCACCGCTGCGCCCGGCGCCTCCGCCACCGAACCGGCCCCATGGACGCCCTCGTTGACCGTTCCTCCGCGAGGCCTCGTCGCCCTCGGCTTCGCTTCCACCGCCGCGCCGGAAAAGGCCGCCGCCCTCCCGCCCGTCACCGCCGGGCCCATCTCCGCCGACCTCGGCGGCCCCTGGGAAACGCTGCACGCCTGGCGCATCCGTTCTCCCTTCGGCAAGGATTCGCTCTACCTCTGCCTCACCGGCCGCCCCGCCGAAGGATCGAAGGTCGAACTTCTCATCGATGGCGACACCCCCGCTACTCCACGCGTCGTGGACCGCTTCCCCTTCGAACTTACCGTGTATCCGTGGCCGGTGGAACGTCCCGCGAAATTCCGTCTCCGCCTCACCACTGCGGACGGCCGGCAAACCGTCACCGATGACCTCACCCTTTCCGGTACCGCCTCCCGATGAAACGAGATCTCCTGCACATCGTTTTCCGTCACGCTCTCCCCATGCTCGTCGCCTGCACCCTGACTGCAGCGGAAACCGTCGATGCAACCCGTTCGCCGGCGCCCTTGCCGACGGTCAATCTCCGCGCCGGTCTTCCCAACATCCAGGCCAAAGTACAGGTGGGCCAACCGGTACGCGTGGCGTATCTTGGCGGGAGCATCACGGCGTCCTGGGGATGGCGCACCCTCACGACTGATTTTCTGAAACGGGAGTTCCCGCAGACGACGGTGGAGGAGATTTTTGCCGCCATCCCGGGCACCGGTTCGGATTTTGGAGCATGCCGTCTGGAAACGCAGGTGATCGAGTATCGCCCGGACCTCCTCTTCGTGGAGTTTGCCGTCAACGATTCCGCTGCCACCGAAACCCGGATACGTGAGGCGATGGAAGGTATCGTCCGCCAGACGTGGCAGGTAAACCCGTCGACCGATATCTGTTTCATTTACACCGTCAGTCAGGATCAGCTCCCGGACTACGAAGCCGGACGCAGTCCGGAAACAAGCCGGGTGATGGATGAAGTGGCCGCGCACTACGGCATCCCCTCCCTCCACCCTGGAACCGAGGTGGCGCGACTCGCCACCGCCGGGAAACTCGTGATGCGCGGGTCATCCCAAGGGCTCGATGCGCTGGGACGTGACCAGGACGGACGCACCGTGTTCACCTCCGACGGCATTCACCCGCTGCCAGCGGGACACCGCCTGTACTTTTCAATCATCGGTCCGGCCCTGAAACAGATGATGACCCCTCCCGCCGGCACCTCCCCATCCTCCCGGCCGCATGCCCTGCCCCTGCCTCTGACAACGGCGCCGTGGGAACACGCAGGCATCGTCCCTGTCGCCTCCGCCAGCCGTTCCGGTGCCTGGGAGCAAATCCCCGCGGGTGACAAACGCACCGCCTGGCAACCGGCCCAACTCACGCCTCCGCTCTGGCTGGCGACGCAACCGGGAACATCGGTCACAACTCCCTTCAAAGGGACTGCCATCGGACTGCTCGGTATGAAAGGTCCCGACAATGGCCGCTTCCGCGTAACGGTGGACGATCTCCCGCCGGCAACCGGAACGTTTTTCGATTCGTTCAGCGTGGAAGGCCACTACCGGCTCGCGGTGTGGTGGTTTCCGCATGCGCTTGAGTCCGGCGCGCATACAGTGCGCGTGGAGCTGCTCGACGAGCAAATCGACAAAATCCCGATATTGAAACGCCGCGGTCACTCGCCAAAGGATCCGGCTGCGTTCACGCCCCATCAGCTCTATCTCTGCGGATTCCTGCTCCCCGACGCGCGGCCATGATGCCCGAAAATCCGGAAACCGATCTCGCCCCTCACCCCACCCTTCCCATGCGCCACCCTCTGCCTCGCTTCCTGATTTCATTGGGCGTCTTCCTCCTGGTTGTGAAGACGGCGCACGCGACCGGCTCCGATGCGGACAACCCGACAGTGTTTGCCTCCCGGTTCGTCGTCCTCATCCGCGACACCGATCCGCAGGTCGCCATGCGCCCCGCTGGCGTCAAGGCCGTCAGCTACAATGTCCCCACCTGGCTTGCGCACGACAAAGGCCGATCCGACTACGCCGCCGTCCAGCGCGACGCCGCGATCGCAGGCGACGGCTTCGACGACAGCATTCTCGATGCCGCGGCCGACGGTCGCACCGCCAACCTCTTCGCCGCCGGTGAGGTGGTCTCCCTGCGCGCCACCCGCTCCACCACCGGCGCCGACGGCATCACCCGCTGGGAGTTTCCCGAAGACCCCCGCTTCACGCTCACCGCCACGCTCACTCCGCCCGCCTCCGGGACCGCCGAGAGCCTGCCTCTGCTCACCTTCACCCTTGTTTCCAAAATCGGTGCGTATTTTTCGGTCGGGTACACCGGAGCACCCCGCGTCGAATCCGCCGATCTGGCCGAAATCTGGCAGCCGCTCATCTGGACGGAAAAACGCGTGCCCGACCGCTCCTTCCTCACGCCTGCATATCTCTGCCCGCTTCCCGCCGCCCTCGTCCGACACAAGGATGGCCGCACCACCGGCGTCATCGCCGAACCCGACGAACTGCCCTTTCAACCCCTGCCTGCCTTCGCCAACAGCCGCTTCGGCATTGCCACGCGCGACCGCGATGGCGCATTTCGCGGCATGCTCTTCGCTCCCGTGCTCGGCGGTCCCGGTTCGCATCGCTCCCCCGGCGAAGCCTTCACCTTCAAAGTCCGCCTCGTCGAGGCCCGCGCCCCGATTCCCGACGTCTTCGAGCACCTTGCGCGCGACCTCTACGGATTCCGCGACTTCCGCCACAACGCCATCGGCTCCCTCAACACCACGCTCGACAACATGCTCGCCTATGGTCTCAGCCAGTGGTCGTGGTTCGTCCGCAAGCTGAAAGGCTGCGCCTACTCCACCGACGTTCCCGGTGCGGTCAAGAACGTCTCCTCGCTCAACCCGATCAACATGGCCATCGTGGCCGACGACCGGCGTGCGTTTGACGAAATCGGCTACCCCATCGCCGAGTTCATGCTTTCCCGGGAAAAAACGCTCTTCAGCCTCGACCCCGACCAGAAAATCCAGAATCCCTCGCGCGCGCTCAAGGGCCCCGCCACCACCGCCAGCGAACTCGCCGCGCTCTACGGCCTCAGCGGCGGCCGCAGCCCCGCCCTTCTCCATCTTGCCGGGCAGGTCGCCGCCCGCGGTGGCCCCGCCGGCGACTGGCGCCAGATGCTCGCTTTCTGGGAAAACACCGGCGACCGCATTTTTCTGGAAAAAGCCGTACGCGGCGCCGACACGTATCTGGAACGCCGTTACACGAAACCCGCGACTTCCTTCATCGATCGCGATGCCGGCGAACTCTTTTTCTGGACTTCGCATGCCCCGCACTGGATCGAACTCGTGCGCCTCCACGAGGCCACCGGCGACCGCCGCTATCTCGATGCCGCCCGCGAAGGCGCGCGCCGTTTCGCCATGTATATCTGGATGTGTCCCCGCGTGCCCGACGAGGAGATCACGGTCAACGAAGGCGGCCTCGCCCCCATGTACTGGTATCTCCGGCGCAAGGGCCACGAACAGATGCAAGCACCCGAGGAACGGGTGCCCGCGTGGCGGCTCTCCGAAATCGGGCTCACGCCCGAGTCATCCGGCACCTCTGCCGGGCACCGCGCCATTTTCATGGCCAACCATGCGCCCTGGATGCTCCGTATCGCCGCGCTCACCGGTGACACCTTCCTGCATGACATCGCCCGCTCCGCCATCATTGGCCGCTATCTCAATTTCCCCGGCTACCACATCAACACCGCCCGCACCACGATCTACGAAAAAGCCGACTACCCGCTGCGCCCGCACAGGGAGCTCAGCGTAAACTCATTTCATTACAACCACATCTGGCCTCAAATGAGCATCCTGCTCGATTATCTGGTGACCGACGTGCGCGCCCGTTCCGGCGATCGAGTGGTGTTCCCTTCGCGTTACATCGAAGGCTACGCCTACCTGAAGAGCCAGTTCGTTGGCGACCGTGCCGGGAAGTTTTATTCGTTACCCGAAGCCTGGCTCTGGATGCCGCGCGACCTCGTCAAAACCGAAGGCACTGTCGAACTCAACCACCTCTCCGTCCGCACCGGCCATGCCATCGGCATCGCCTTCACCAACGAGTCCGGCTCGCCCGTCCGCGCCACAGCAGTGATCGACCCTGCGCGCGTGTCCGGCCTCTCCGGTACGACACTCCAGGCAGAGCACTGGATCAACAACGCTTCCTCCCGGTCTCTTGCTGTCCGCGACGGACGCCTCGCACTCGATGTGCCTGCCCGCGGCATCGTGGCGGTCGTGATTCCCGGCGTGACCCCGCGCCCCGGCTTCGCCCGCGATCTGCAAACCGCCGCCACCACTCCTCCCGCTCCCGGCAGCGTATGGGAAAACGATTACGTCGAAGACAAAACCGGAGGCCTGCGTGCCCTCGTTCTCGATTTCGGCAAAAACCTCACGACGCTCTTCGCGTATCTGCAGGAAGACGATTCGCAGGTGAAGGAGGCCACGCTGACCGTGACGTTCCCCGACGACAAAAACAGGGAAACGCAGCGCCTTGCGGATTCCTCCTACCCTTGGGAATTCACGCTCCCGTTGTCCGGCGACGTCGGCCGGGTTGATCTCCGGCTCACCGTCATCCGCCCGGATGGCGCCACGGAAACGGGCCAGACTGTCACCTTGTCCCGGTAAGCCACCTGTGCCGCGCATTTCTATCTGCGCATTTCCGTCGTCCCGCGGTGATACCCATCCCGGAACACCTTCGGCGCCAGCCCGTACACCCGCTTGAACACCCGCGAGAAATGATACGGGTCCGTGAATCCCACTTCCTCGCCGATCTCCTTCAGCGGCAGGCCGGTCGTCACCAGCCGCTCCGCCGCGCGGTTCATTTTCAGCCGCACCAGCATCTGGTACGGGCTCTCGTTGCCGTAGCGCCGGAACAGCCGCGTCATGTAGGCGATGTCGAGATGACAGGCCCGCGCCAGTTCGCCGGCGCTCGCCAGCCTGAGGAAATTTTTGCGCAACGCCGCCCGGCAACGTTCGTACGCCACCAGCGAGGCCGCGCCCGCTCCCTCCTCCGTCCGCAACGGGTTCGCCATCGCATGCCGCACGATCAGCTCCCCCAGCAATGCGCAGATCCGCGCCGCGCCCGGTCCCGCCTGCTCCCCCGCATCCAGCAACTGCTCGAACCATTCCTGGATGACATCGGCCCGCGCCACCTGGATCGTGCCCGCCCTCTGCAAATCCGCCACCAGCGCCGGGGCATCGCGTCCTGAAAAATCCACAAAATACTTCACCATCGGATCGTCCGGATCGCTGCAAAACCAGTGGGGCGTGTCCCTTCCGTAGCTGAACAGCGAGCCCCGGCAAAGTCGCGCCTGCCGCCCCGGAAGATTCAGCCAGCCCTTCCCCTGGCTCACAAACTCGATGGCCTGAAACGGGAAATGCGACCTCTCCACCACGTAATCCGGCGCGCACTGTTCCCAGCCCCCGCAGGCCACGGCCACGCCCGGCGCGTGCGACGGGGCCAGGTCCGCAAAAAAATGCCGGTGCCGCCCGATCCGGGGAGAAATAAAACCTGGCGGCGGCTGGGTCTGGGCGGACATGGGAAAACCGCAGCATCCGGGACCCCCATTACAGGTCAAGGATATCCATCAAGCGGTCATATCCGGCAATTCCATGTCCCGCCCTGCGATGTTACGCTGATGCTCGCTTCCATATCCGGTTATCCGGCCCCGTCCCGACGAACCGGCGGACCCTGCCACTCTCCGTTACCACGTGAATCCATCAAATCCTTCACCATGATTTCCCTTCCCGACCAGATGAACGCTGCCGTGCTTCCCGGCAACAGCACCACCCGACTCCAGGTCCACCGCGTCCCGTCGCCCGGCCACGGCGAGGTGCTCCTGCGCATGAAGTGCTCCACCATTTGCGGCTCCGATATCCGCTGCATCTATCATGAACATCTCGGCAAGGGTCCCGAAGGCTACCAGGGCGTGATCGCCGGCCACGAGCCTTGCGGCCAGATCATCAAGGCCGGCCCCGGCTGCCGCCGCTTTCGCGAGGGCGACCGCGTCATCGTGTATCACATCTCCGGATGCGGCGTGTGCAACGACTGCCGCCGCGGCTACATGATTTCCTGCACCAGCGAGAAATACCGCCGCGCCTACGGCTGGCAGCGCGACGGCGGCATGGCCGAATATCTGCTCGCCGAGGAAAAGGACCTCGTCCACCTGCCCGGTGAACTCTCCTACGCCGACGGCGCACAGGTCGCCTGCGGTTTCGGCACCGTTTACGAAGGGCTCGAAAAGATCGGCATCAGCGGCAACGACGCCGTGCTCGTCACCGGCCTCGGCCCCGTCGGCCTCGCCGCCGGCGCGCTCTGCCGCAAGCTCGGTGCGCGCAAGATCATCGGCATCGACGTCATCGACGAACGGCTGAAAATCGCCCGCGACCTCGGCCTCTGCGACGAAGCCCTCAAGTCCAGACCCGACAACGTCGCCCAGGTCCGCGCCCTTACCGGTGGCCACGGCGTGGAGCGTGCGGTCGAATGCTCGGCCAACGCCTCCGCCCGGGCCACCGCCATCCGCGCCACCCGCAAGTGGGGCCGCATGGTCATGATCGGCGAGGGCGGCGGTATGGAAATGAATCCCTCGCCCGACATGATCCACGACCAGAAAACGCTCTACGGCTCCTGGGTCACCTCGATCTGGAGGATGGAGGAACTTGTCGAGCGCCTCGTGCGCTGGAATCTCCATCCCGCCGATCTCATCACGCACCGCTTCGCACTCGACAAGGTTTCCGACGCCTACGCCCTCATGGCCAGCGGCCGCTGCGGAAAAGTCGCCGTCTGCTTCGACGAGGAATTGACGGCCGCCGGCTGACGACCGCCGACTGGCGTCGGCGGGGAAGTTGGGAGTTGGTAGTTTGAAGCGGGTGACAATCCGCAAGCGTCCGCCCGGGACTTCCCCACAAACTTCCAACTTCAAACTCCCAACTTCAAAATTCAAACTTCCATCTCCACATGCTCAAAGGTATCTCCCCGCTCATCAGTCCCGACCTCCTCGCCGTCCTCGCCCGCATGGGGCACGGTGACGAAATCGTTCTCGCCGACGCGCACTTCCCCGGCGAGAGCTTCAACGCCCGCGTGCTTCGCGCCGACGGCCTGCGCATCGCCGGCCTGCTCGACGGCATCCTGCCGCTCCTCGAACTCGACTCCTACGTGCCCGATCCCGTCGTGATGATGGCCGCGGTCGAGGGCGATGCCCTCGATCCCGCCGTCGAGGCCGCCTACCTCGCGCCGCTCCGCAAGCACGCACCCGAACGCGCTACGATCACCCGCATCGACCGCTTCGCGTTTTACGAACGCACCCGCTCCGCCTTCGCCGTCGTCATGACCGGCGAGACCGCCAAATACGGCAACATCCTCCTCAAGAAAGGCGTCACGCCGGTCGCCCGATGAAAATCACGCAAACACTTTTTAACCACTGATACACACTGATGCACACTGATAAAACCACAGAATCCATTTATGGTAAACAGACTGATTCATTAGTGTCCATTAGTGTGTATTAGTGGTTTTTTACACCGATCAAGCAGCCATTGGATTCGTCATTATCTTCCCCTCTTCCGCCATGCCCGCTCTCCCCTCCTTCACCCGCAACGCCCCCGACGCCATCGACCCGGCCCTCGTCCCGCAGCGCACGCTCGCCGGCGGCGCCCGCATGCCCGGCATCGGCATGGGCACCTTCGGCTCCGATCATGCCGCGCCCGGCGAAGTCGCCGCCGCCGTCCTCGCCGCGGCCGAGCTCGGCTACCGCCACTTCGACTGCGCTGCCGTTTATGGCAACGAGCAGGAAATCGGCGAGGTTTTCTCCCGTATCCTCGATACCGATACCGGCATCCGCCGCGCGGATCTCTGGATCACGTCGAAACTCTGGAACGACAAACACGCCGAGGCCGACGTCATCCCCGCCTTCAAAAAATCGCTCACCGACCTCGGTCTCGATTACCTCGATCTCTACCTCGTCCACTGGCCCTTCCCCAACTTCCACCCGCCCGGCTGCGACGTCGCCTCACGCAGCCCCGATGCCCGCCCGTATATCCATGCGGAGTTCATGAAAACGTGGCGCCAGCTCGAAACGCTCCATGACCGCGGACTCGTCCGGCACATCGGCACGTCCAACATGACGATCCCCAAGCTCCGCCTCCTCCTGCGCGACGCCCGCGTGCTGCCCGCCGTCAACGAGATGGAGCTGCACCCGCATTTCCAGCAGCCGGAGCTTTTCGATTTCGTCCGTCGCGAGGGCATCGTGCCCGTCGGCTATTGCCCGCTCGGCTCTCCCGGCCGCCCCGAACGCGACCGCACGCCCGAAGACACCTCGCCGCTCGAAGACCCCGTCATCCTCCGCATCGCCGCCGCGCACGGCGTCCACCCCGCCGCCATCTGCCTCAAGTGGGCCGCGCAGCGCGGGCAGACGCCGATCCCGTTTTCGACCAAACGCCGCAACATCCTCGCCAACCTCGCCGCCGTCACGGGCGACCCGCTCACCTCGCAGGAAATGGCCGACATCGCCGCCGCCGACCGCCGTTGCCGCCTCATCAAGGGCCAGGTTTTTCTCTGGAAAGAAAACCAGGATTGGCGTGACCTCTGGGACGAAGACGGCATCATCCGCGCCTGACTCTCCCGCTTCCGGTTTCCCCTCCCCTTCTGTTCTCTTTCACGCTTTACCCTGGCACAAAATACATCGAACCGCATATCCGCCAAACCCATGAAAACTCCATCCCGCATGCTCGCCCGCCTGGCACTCGCCGTATCCGCGCTCCTCACACCTGTCGTCTCCTCCGCCGCCGATTCCGGCAAACCGCTCACCATCGCCGTCGTCGGCAAGGCCACCACCCACTCCTACTGGAAATCCGTCGAGGCCGGCGCCCGCAAGGCCGGCGAGGAACTCAACGTGAAGATCGAATGGCAGGGCCCGCTCGACGACTCCAAGGTCGCCGACCAGATCGCCATCTTCAACAACCTCGCCACCTCCGGCATCGACGGCATGGTCTTCGCCCCGTGCGACGACAAGGCCCTCGCGCCCCACGTGCGCACCGCCGCCCGCCGCGGCCTGCCCATCTCCATCATCGACTCTCCCCTCGCCGCCAGACAGGGGCGCGACTACATCAACTACGTCTCGACCGACAACAAGGCCGCCGGCAACACCGCCGCCGACACCCTCATCAAACTCGTCGGCCCCCAACCCGCTTACGGCGGCCAGGTGCTCATGATCCGTTTCACCGAAGGCTCGGCCAGCACCCGCCAGCGCGAGGACGGTTTTACCGAGCGGCTCGCCAGGGACGGCGCCTTCAAGATCGTTGCCCAGCAGTTCACCGACGGCTCCATGGCCGGCGCCCAGCGCGTGGCTGAAACGCTCCTCGGCAACTACGTCAAAAACAACAAGCTCGAACTCGACGGCATCTTCGCCCCCAACCAGCCCTCGGCCGAAGGCACCTACAATGCCGTCAACGCTCTCCGCAAAAAAGGCGTCGAGGTGAAGGCGCGCTTCGTCGGCTTCGACGACTCCGCCCTCCTCCTCCAGGGCCTCGACAACGGCGTGATCGACGCGCTTGTCGTGCAGGCCCCTTTCCAGATGGGCTACCTCGGCGTGAAGTCGGTCGTCGCCCACATCAAGGGAGAACCGGTCGAGGCGCTCGTCGACACCGGTGTGACCGTGAAGACCAAAGACAGCAAGTAGCCGCCGGTCACCGCTGCCGGAACCATGGGAGACAGGGGAGATATGGCTCCCCCCTCCCCCTCCCGCCTTCTGCCTCCCGAACCATAGCTCCCGTATCTCTCATTTCTCCCATAACTCCCATGAAGCCCGCCGCCTCCTCCACCAGCACCGCCCCCCCTCTCCTCACCGTCACCGGCATCCACAAACGTTTCGGCGCCACGCATGCCCTGCGCGGCGTCGATCTCGCGGTCGAACGCGGCCAGGTGCTCGCCCTCATCGGGGAAAACGGCGCTGGCAAGAGCACGCTCATGAAAGTGCTCTCCGGCGCGCATGCCGCCGACGCCGGCACGATGACCCTCGAAGGGCGGCCCTACCTCCCCAAAAATCCCCTCCACGCCCGCTCGCTCGGCGTGTGCATGATCTACCAGGAACTCGCGCTCGCCCCCCACCTCAGCGTGATGGAAAACATTCTCCTCGGCATCGAACCCGTCCGCGGTCCGCTGCTCGACTGGAAGACCATGCGCGCCACCGCCCGCCGCGCCCTCGACGAAGTCGGCGCGCCCGACATCGCCCCCGAGACGGTCACCGGCGACCTCTCCGTCGGCGGCCAGCAGCTCGTCGAGATCGCCCGCGCCGTCGCCGCCGGCTGCAAGGTCCTCGTCCTCGACGAACCCACCAGCTCGCTCACGCAGAAAGACGTGCAGGCACTCTTCGCCCTCGTCCGCCGCCTCCGCGACAAGGGTGTGGGCATCGTCTACATCAGCCACGCCCTCGAGGAAGTCGAGGCGCTCTGCGACCGCTTCTCCGTCCTGCGCGACGGCCAGAGCGTGGGCGGCGGCAAGGTCGGCGAAGTCCCCGTGGACCGCATCATCGCGATGATGGTCGGCCGCGAAGTGAGGGACCTCTATCCCCGCTCCGCGCGCACGGCCGGCGAAGTCGTGCTGCGAACCTCCGGAGTATCCGGAGAAAAACTACCCAGGCGCGCCAGCCTCACCCTGCGCCGCGGCGAGGTCGTGGGCATCGCCGGCCTCATCGGCGCCGGCCGCACCGAGATGCTCCGCACCCTCTTCGGCATCGATCCGGTGACCGGCGGGAAAGTCGAGACCCTCACCGCCGCTGCCGCCGCCGGCGTCACCGGTGACACCCCCGCCGCCCGCTGGCGCCAGGGAATCGGCCTGGTCAGCGAGGACCGCAAGACCGAGGGCCTCGCGCAAAACCTCTCCATCGCGGAAAACATCACCCTCTCCCGGCTCGAAGGTCTCGGCCCCTGGCGCTTCGTCACCCCGTCCGCCCAGCGCGCCGCCGCCGCGCCCTGGATTCGCGACTTCCCCATCAAGTGCGAATCCGGCGACCAGCCCGTCGAAGCCCTCTCCGGCGGCAACCAGCAAAAAGTCGCCATCGCCCGCCTCCTTCACCACGACTGCGACGTGCTCCTGCTCGACGAGCCCACGCGCGGCATCGACGTCGGCTCCAAGGCGCAAATCTACGCCTGGATCGACCGCCTCGCCGTCGGCGATCCCGCCGCCGGCCGTCCGCCCAAGGCCGTGCTCGTGGTCAGCAGTTACCTCCCCGAACTGCTCGGCATCTGCGACCGCATCGCCGTCATGACGCGGGGCGTCCTCGGCGAAGCGCGCCCCGTCTCCGAATGGACCGAACAATCCCTCATGCTCGCCGCCACCGGCCAGACCGCCCGCGGCGAACACTGAACCCGTCCGGTTTCTCTTCATCAGCCTTCCTGCCGAACTTCCGACTACGGATGAAACCGAAGAAATGAATGGCCACAAAAAACACAAAAAAACAAGCCGCGCATGCAGCCGTCCATCGCGCCTATAGGCGCACGGGAGATTCCCGTCGGGCAGAAAGGGCCTTTGTGTTTTTTGTGGCCATTCCTGCCCGGTCATCAGTCCACCAGAATCAGACGCCAGAAAGAAAAATCCCCGACCCTGCATCTCCCGCCTTTTCATGAACAAGACCCAACCTGCCACTCCCTCCGTCCCCGCCTCCTCCGCGAAATCCGCCGGCCTGAAATCCGCGCGCCTGCTCAACCTCCTCGGGCGTGTTGCCGCTCTGGTTGCCGTGTACCTGTTTTTCGTCGTGCTGACGCCCGGAACCAAGGGCTTCACCTCCGACGCCAACACGCAACTCATGTTGCAGGACATCGCTGTCGTCGCGATGGCCGCCATCGGCATGACCCTCATCCTCATCGCCGGCGGCATCGATCTCTCCGCCGGCTCGGTCATCGCCCTGGCGATGATCACCACCGCGTACATCCTCGATCTCGGGCCGGCCGACAACAAGCTCGTGCTGCAACACCCCGTCCTTCTCCCGATTCTGGCGCTGCTGGGGGCGACGGCTGTGTCCGCGCTCATCGGCCTGTTCAACGGCCTGCTCATCACGTACCTGCGGATCGTGCCCTTCATCATCACGCTCGGCACGATGCAGATGGCGCGCGGCCTCGCCAAACTCGTGGCAGGCGAGCAAAACATCTACCCGCCCGCCGAGGTTCAGGATCTGTGGATCTCGCGTCTGCTCGAACCCGCGCCCACCGTTTTCACCTGGCCCTTCCTCCCTGCCGGCGTGTGGCTCGTCATCGTGATGGCCATTCTCACCGCGCTTTTCCTGCGCTACACGCGGCTCGGGCGGCATATCTTTGCTATCGGCTCCAACGAAAAAACCGCCGTCCTTTGCGGCGTGCCGGTCGCACGGACCAAAGTGCTCGTTTACGTGATCGGCGGCTTTTTCGCCGGTCTGGCCGGCGTGGTGTTTTTCGCCCGGCTCGGCTCGATCGGGCAGCCGACCGAGGCGATCGGCTACGAACTCTTCGTGATCGCGGCGGCGGTCATCGGCGGCACCAGCCTGCTCGGCGGACGCGGCACCATCCTCGGCACGATGATCGGCGCCCTCATCATCACGATCCTGCGCAACGGCGGCGTGAAGATGGGCTGGCCCCAGTACACGCAGGAGATCGTCATGGGCGCGGTCATCATCGTGGCCGTGGCGATCGACAACCTCCGCAATTCGCCGGGCGGCGTGATCCGCAACCTCCGCCGGATCTTCGGCGGGCACTAGCCTGCATTACGGAGCGGCGGCGGGGACGCCGCCGCTCCGATGGCAATCATGGGTGATCGATCGGGGGGAACAAACGATTATTTCCGGCGGCTGCTGCGACTGCGTGAAGGTTTTTCGTCTTCATCGTCGTCACCATCCCCGGACTCTTCTTCTTCGTCCTCCTCGTCCTCATCCTTGTCTTCGGACTTTTCCTCGTCGTCTTCCTCCTCCTCGTCCTCATCCCACTTGAGGGATTCGTCGCCCTTGAGAGCTTCCTCGTCGGCGTCGTCGATTTCCGGGAGATCCTCGTCGTCGATGTCTTCCTCGCCGGTGGCGCGCTCGTCGCTGTCCTCGTCGGCATCCCAGCCGGCGGGCGTGTACTCGAGGATGGCACAGAGCTCCTCGAAACAGTGGATCGCCTTGCCTTCGATGAAGCTGGCGTTCTGGTCCTCGCGGATCTCGTCCTCGACCTCATCGACCGTGAGCTTGGACTCGAATTCGAAGATGTCGTTGAGCAGCTTGACGCGGCACCGGGTGAGGTGGTCGAGGAGGTCGGCGTAGGGGCCGTTTTCCTCGTCGAGAACATCGGCCAGGGCGAAAAGCTTGTCGTCGGATTCGACCAGCGAATCCTTCACCCGCTTGAGGCGGACGCGGCCTTCGCCGGCATCGCGCTCGATGCGGAAGGCGATGAAGGCCGCCTCGAGCAGATCTTCATCGAAGCCGTAATCGCGGAGGGGTTCGACGAGTTCGAGAACATGCGCCACCTGGCGGGGGTCAATGATGCTCAGCCCGTCAACATCCCAGCGCACCGGGTCGCTGACTTCGTCGACCCACCAGTTGTGATCTTCGCCAAGACGAACGATGCACCAGTCGAGAGCGTTGGATGATTTTGCCATAAATTGTGTTTTTTTAGCGTGGTTCCCGGGGGAGCCAAAATGCCTCGCGCGACGCGAGTCAAATCACGAAAGCAGGTTTCTTCAAATTTGAGGGAAAGACGCGGATCAAAGGGTGAAAAGCAGGTTGAATTCGGCGCGCAGCGTGCTTCGGGCAAGTCGAAAAACAAGCATAAAAAACCGACAAATTACGAATGACGGACGATGAATTATAGATCTGATGTTACGCATGCCTGGGAAGTGGCGCGGGCGTCCCGCCCGCAGACGGCGCGGAGCGCCGCCCCGGGAGGCACCTCCCGCAGAAGCGGGCGAGACGCCCGCGCCACGACGATCCGTCCGTCATTCCAGCAGGCGGACGCGGCGTTCCTTCCGGGGGAATTGCAGGGTGACGACGGTGCCGACGTGCTCGCGGCTTTCGATGCCGATCTGGCCGCCATGCTCGCGCATGATGCGCTGCGCGATCATGAGACCGAGGCCGGTGCCGTCGGCCTTGGTCGTGTGGTAGGGCTGGAAGAGCTGCGCGAGGTCTTTCTGGCGGATACCGCTGCCGCTGTCGCCAAAGAGCAGATAGACGTAGTCGTCGTCGGCGCGCGACTTGATGCGCAGGCGGCCGCCGGGCTTCATGGCCTGCACGGCGTTTTTGATGACGTTGAAAAATACCTGCTTGAGCTGGTCGCGGTCGGCCATCACGCAGGGGACGCCGGGAGCCATTTCGGCGTCGATGACGATGTCGCGGTCCTCGAGTTCGCGCTGCTGGAAGTGGAGGACTTCGCCGAGGACTTCCATCAGGTCCGTCTCGGCGAGATCGGGCGGGCGCGGGCGGATGGCTTCGAGGAAGTGGGTGATGATGCCGTCGAGCCGGGCGACTTCTTCCTGACAGATGCGGATCGATTCGGCGACGCCGGCGGCGGCGGCTGACGCCGCCGGTTTGGAGTTTGGTGTTTCGGGTTTGGAGTTGTCGGCAGAGGCGCGACGTTTGCGTGAACTCTGAACCCGAAACCCTGAACCCTGAACAGCCGCCGTGTCAGCGGCGGTGGCGGCGGCCTTCCGGAGTTTTCGCTCGATGAGCTGGAGGTGGATCGTGAGCGAATTGAGCGGGTTGCCGAGTTCGTGGGCCACGCTGGCGGCGAGGAGCAGGATCGAGGAGGTCCGTTCGCTCTCGATGCGTTCTTCGGTGGTCTGCTTGTCGCGGGTGATGTCGGAAAGGATGACGGCGAAGCGGGGCGCCGGGTCCTGCCCGGAATCGACACCGTCGGGGTGAAAGGGCACCATATAGAGGCGCACCGTGCGGGATTCGGGATAGGTCAGCTCGAATTCGCGGGTGACGACCGGGGCGGTGCCGTCGAGCGAGGGTTCGAGCGAAGGACGCAGGCCGGGGACGAAGCGCCAGAGGAGATCACCCTGCAAGGCGTTGCCGGAGACGCCGACGAGGCGGTGGGCGGCGGCATTGGCGTACTCGATATGACCATCGGCATGGATGACGAGAACGCCTTCCTGGAGGATGTTGAAGATGCTCTCGAACAGCTCGCGTTCGCGGGCCAGCCGCTGCGCGAGGGTCGCGAGGCTGGCGGTATCGAGCTTGTTGATCTGCCCGAGAACGCGGTCGAGGGGGGAGTGTTTTTTGGCGGCGGACATGGGTTCAGTCTCTTGCGGTGACGGGAAGCTGTGGACGGGAGTTGGTAATTGGCAGTTGGTAATTGGTAATGGGTGGTGGCGGCTGATGTTCCGGTGCATCGACTACCGCCGGGAGCAGCAGTCCCTTGCCCGTTGCAAACTGCCAATGACAAACTGCAAATTTCCAACTGCAAACTTCCCCTGACGCCGGCCGGCGTCAGGCTTCGAGAAAATCCATTTGCGCGGGGTCCACGCGGCCGGCGAGGAGTTTGCGCAGAAACAGCTCGCGGTGTTGCGGGCTGCGGCCGAGGCGGAGGACGGCCTCGCGGTGCTCTTCCGTACCGTAGCCCTTGTGCTGCGCGAAGCCGTAGCCGGGATGCGTGGCATCGAGTTCGGTCATGAGCCGGTCGCGGGTGACCTTGGCGACGATCGAGGCCATGGCGATGCCGAGCGAGCGGGCGTCCCCCTTGACGACACCGGTATGCGGATAGGGGAAGCTCTTGAGGGGCAGGCCGTCGATGATGATGCGGCAGGAGGCCTGCCGGCTCCAGGCGGCAAGCTGCTCGGGCGTGGAGAAGAGGTCGGGCTCCTCCATGCGTGTAAACGCATCGGGCGGATAGATGCCTTCGAGCGCGCGGCGCATGGCGAGTTTGGTGGCGCCGAGGATGTTGAACTGCTCGATCTCGGAAACGTCCGCGACACCGGGGGAGACCCGGATGGCGTTTTCGGCGACGAGCGTCTCGAACTCGAAGGCGAGCGCTTCGCGTTCGGGCGCGGAAAGTTGTTTGGAGTCGTTGATGCGGGTGGCGTTATGCGCGGCCCAGCGGCTTTCGAGAAACTCGCGCGTTACGAGCACCGCCGCCGCCACGACCGGGCCGGCAAGCGCTCCGCGACCGGCTTCGTCCACGCCGATCAGCCCGGTGTGGCCGGCGAGTTGCCGGAGATCGAAGCCGCGGAGCTGGGGACGTTTGGGCATGGCGTGCGTTGTCCTTTCGGTTGGGCGGTGATGCGGCCGGCGATGCGGGTCAGGCCGGTTTGCGGCCGATCGACCTGAACTCGACGCGCTCCTTCGGTTCGGGGAGCGGGAGTTCGTCGAGCTTGCCGGCTTCCTTCACGATCTCCCAGGCGGTGCGGAAATGCAGCTTGGCGAAGTCGCCGAGCGCGCGGGCGCCGAATTTTTCCATGATGGCGAGGCCCTGCTTTTTCACGAGGGCGCTGGCGCCTTTTTGCAGGGGTTCGCCGAAGCGTTGCGAGAGCATATTCATGATCCGCACGTATTCGGCACGGGCGACGATGGACGCGGCGGCGACTACGGGGTCTTCTTCGGCCTTGGTGCGCATGCGCAGGTCGAAGCCGGCGGGCGCGCCGCCGAGGCGGGTGAGTTCGCGTTGCACGAGGGGTTGTTCGCTGAACTGGTCGAGCAGACCCCACGGCACGGGTTTCTCGCCGAGCGCCTGGAGGAGGGCCTTGGCGTGCTGCCAGGCGAGCAGCTTGTTGAGGCTGGCGCGAGGGCGCGCCATCAGTTCGTTGTATTTCGGCATGCCGCAATAAACGGCGCGGGCCACGACGCCGGGCGTCTCGCGGATGAGGCGGTCGAGTTCGAGGATGCGGTTGCCGGTGATTTTTTTGGAGTCCTGCACGCCGGCCTTGCGCCAGGCCTCGATGGCGGATCTTTCCGCGATCACGGTGGCGGCGACGACCGGGCCGAAAAAGTCGCCCTTGCCGCTTTCGTCGAGCCCGGCGTGGGCCTCGAACCAGTCGGGATGGAGCACCTCGTCGTAGCCGAGTTTCGGCGCCCCGGTGACCTCGGGTTCGAGCACGTCGCGCACGAAATCCTCCGTGCCCTTGCCCGCGATGACGACCTTGCCGCTGGTGTAGGCGGAGAGGTTGAGCTTGAGGTGGTCGGCCTTGTAGGCGAAGCGCGTGTACGCGACCTCGAACGGCATCCAGTGACGCGCCTTGCAGATGTCGTGCAGGATCTCCATCTGCGCATCGTCGAGCTTGATGGTGTAGCTGGAAATTTTCTTCGGAGCCTCGTCGTCGGCCGAGGCGGGCTTTTTCGGCATAGCGCGCCATCGTGCGGGCCGGCCCGCGGCGGTAAACCTCAAATCTGCGCCGTGGCAACGGCGGGCCAGGCGGACGGGCTCCGACTTTTGGCTTCCGGCCACCCGCCGATGCCGTCTGACTTCACCTCCATGAGGATTTCGCTCGAAGACAATTTTACCGACGTCATCGCCAAGGCGCAGCGCGGCCTGGGCATCACCGACGAAAACCTCGCCGCCCGCGCGGGCATCGCCGCGCATGACCTCCAGGCCGTGAAAGGCGGCGATCCCATCGTGGCCGTCATCCGCCGCATCGCCCGCCACCTGAAACTCTCGCCCGACGCGCTCGAGGACCTTGCCCTCAGGAAGTGGTACCCGCAACAGCCCGCCTTCCCGCGCGGCTTCGCCATGTTCAACACCGCGTTCGGCGACATGACGGTCAACAGCTACCTCGTCTGGGACCCGCGTTCGCGCGAGGCGGCGGCCTTTGACACCGGCGCCGACTGCTCGGCCATGCTTGACACCATCGCCGCCGAAAAACTCCGCGTGGGGCACCTGTTTCTCACGCACACGCACGAGGATCACATCGCCGACCTCGCCCGCCTCGCCGCCGCCACCGGCGCCGAAGTCTGGTCCCACGAACGCGAGACGATCGACCACCCCGGCGCCCGGAACTTCAGCGAAGGCGCCTGGTTCCACGTCGGCGACCTCGCCATCAAGACGCTGCTCACTTCCGGTCACTCGCCGGGCCTGACCACCTTTTATATCACCGGTGCGAGCTGGCCGCTCGCCGTGTGCGGCGACTCGATTTTCGCCTCCTCGATGGGCGGCAGCCCCACCCACTACGCCGACCAGCTCCGCAACAATATCGCGAAAATCCTCCCTCTCCCCCGCGACACCGTGCTCGCCCCCGGCCACGGCCCCCTGACCACGCTCGCCCAGGAAAAGAAGCACAACCCGTTTTTCGCAAAATAAAGGGGAGTCTGAAAATTAACCACAGAGACACAAAGACACAGAGAAATACACAAAGGGAGATTTTTTATTTTTTTCGTATCTTGCAGGCATAAAACAGATTTCGTTGCTTATTCTCTTTTTCTGAAACTCTGTGTCTTTGTGTCTCTGTGGTTGAAAATCTGTTTTTTTAGAGGTTCCCACAAGAGGAGGCCGCAGCATTCCCGGCCCGACGCGCCCCGAGTTCCTTGCGTTCCGGCAAAGACAGGTTGAAAACCGCTCCCCCGCCCGCCAACTTCCGCCCTTGTGGACAAAAAACCCGCTGAAACGCCTTCATTCGAGCAAGCCATGATGCGCCTGGAATCCATCGTCGAATCGATGGAAACCGGCGATGTGCCGCTGGCCGACCTGCTCGTGCGTTTCGAAGAAGGCAGCAAACTGCTCAAGGTTTGCGAAGCCCGCCTGAAAGAGGCCGAACTCAGGATCGAACAACTCAAGAAGCAGAAAGACGGCTCCGTCGCCCTCGACGCGTTTCCGCTCGACCAGGACTCTTGACAGAGGACCGCGCGCCACTCTCTTCCGCTCCTCCGGCCTCGCGGCCCTCTTCGCCTCCCGCACTTTCCATCCAGCCACACCTTTTCCGCATTCCCGCCAATGCAAGCTCCCGCCGGAAACCCGGCCACATCCGATTCTCCCGCTCCCGCCCTTCTCCCCGGCATCCGTTCGCCGGCCGATGTCAAGGCGCTCGCGCCCGGCCAGCTCCCGCAACTGGCGCAGGAAATCCGCGACGAGATCATCGCCGTGACCTCACGCAACGGCGGCCACGTCGGGCCCAATCTCGGCGTCGTCGAGCTCACCGTCGCCCTGCATCGCGTGTTCGACACCCCGCGCGACCAGTTCGTCTTCGACGTCGCCCACCAGGGCTACGTCCACAAGCTGCTCACCGGACGCGGAGGCGAGTTTTTCCGCAACCTCCGCCAGACCGGCGGCGCCAGCGGTTTCCTCGCCCGGCACGAGAGCGAACATGACGCCTTCGGCGCGGGCCACGCCGGCACCGCCCTGAGCGCCGCTCTCGGCATGGCCACCGCCCGCGACCTGCGCGGCACCGGCGAGCACGTCGTCGCCCTCTGCGGCGACGCCGCCTTCACCTGCGGCGTCACCCTCGAGGCGCTCAACAACGTCGTCAGCTCCACCCGGCGCCTCGTCGTCATCCTCAACGACAACGAATGGTCCATCGCCCGCAACGTCGGCGCGATGGCCCGCTACCTCAACCGCCTCAGCACCCACCCCACCTACAACAAGATTCACGGGGATCTGGAAAAATTCTTCACCAGCCTGCCCGGCGGCCCCGACATGCACCGCCTCTGGATGAAGTGGAAACGCGAGACGAAAGACTTTTTTGTCGAGTCGAGCCTTTTTGAGAAATTCGGCCTCCGCTACCTCGGCCCGATCGACGGGCACAATCTCGACGAACTCGTCAAAAACCTCGAATTCGCCAAAAACTGCGACGGGCCCGTGCTCGTGCACGTGCTCACCAAAAAAGGCCGCGGGCTGGCGGCGGCGATCAACTCGCCCGAAAAATTCCACGGCGCCAGCCCCTACGATCCCGTCACCGGCGAGAGCCGCAAACCCGCCCGCTGCCCGGAGGCTCCCTCCCTCCCTCCTCCCCCCCCCGCGTGGCAGGAAGTCTTTGGCCGCACCCTCGTCCGTTTCGCACGCGAGGATCGCCGCATCGTCGGCATCACCGGCGCGATGCCGAGCGGCACCGGCCTCTCGCTCCTCGCATCGGAGCTGCCGCAGCAGTTTTTCGATGTCGGCATCGCCGAGGAACACGCCGTGATCTTTGCCGGCGGCCTCGCCACCAAAGGCATCCGTCCCGTCGTCGCGATCTACTCCACCTTCCTGCAACGCGGCTACGACCCGATCATCCACGACATCGCGCTGCAAAACCTGCCGGTGACCTTCTGCATGGATCGCGCCGGCCTCTCGCCCAACGACGGCCCCACGCATCACGGCCTCTTCGACATCGCCTGGCTGCGCTGCGTGCCCAACGCCGTCGTCATGCAGCCGAAGGACGAGGATGAACTCGTGGACATGCTCCACACCAGCCTTCATCTGGAAGGCCCCGGCTTCATCCGTTATCCGCGCGGCGCTGCCGCCGGCGTGGCGATCAAGGAAACGCCCGCCGCCCTCCCCGTCGGCAAGGCCGAAGGGGTGCGCGACGGCGACGACATCATGATCTGGGCGCTCGGCAACATGGTGGCCGACGCGCAGGAACTCGCCGACCGGCTCGCCGCCGAAGAAGGCATCTCCGCCGGCGTGGTCAACGCGCGCTTCGTCAAGCCGCTCGATCGCGACCTGCTGCTCGAACACGCCGCGAGCGTGCCGCTCCTCGTGACGATGGAGGACCACGTCCTCGCCGGCGGCTTCGGCAGCGCGGTGCTGGAGACGCTCGCCGCCGCTGACGCGGCGGCAGTTCAGGGTTCAGGGTTCAGGGTTTCGGGTTCAGGCGAGCGCCGCTCCTTCGCCGACAACGCTGAACCCGAAACTCCAAACTCCAAACCGGCGGCGTCAGCCGTCGCTGCCGTGGAACGCATCGGCTGGCCCGACTGTTTCATCGGCCACGGCAACGATGTCGCCACCCTGCGCGCCGGGCACGGCCTGGATCCGGAGAGCATCTTCCGCCGCGTGGTCGCCCGCTGGCGCCACCTGCAGGGCGCAAGCGTCGAAAGCCCGGCAAGGTAGTCCCGCCCCGCTGGTTCCATCCCCTATCTCCCATACTTCCCATCTCTCCCCTATCTCCCATTCCTCCAACCTCTGCGCTTGCCAGCCGCCCCGGACCGCGAAGCGTGGAGCGCACATGGAAACTGCTCCTGTTACCCGCACCGATTCCTGGCTGACCGCCGCCCGCCTCCTCACCCGCTGGCTCGATGAAAACGCGCGCATCGATCTCCTGCTCGCCGAACTCCCGCCCTCGCTCGGCCGTGCCGGTCGCGCGCGCTGCCAGCATCTCCTGCTCGGCGCGCTCCGCCACCTCGGCCGTATCGAAGCCGCCGTGACACCGCTCGTCGAACGCATGCCCCGCCCGGAAGTCCAGGCGGTGTTCCTGCTCAGCGGCTTCGAGCTGATCGACGGCAGCCGCAGCGACGACGAAGGGTTTGTGGCCAAAGTCGTCCATCATGCCGTCGAGAAAACCCGTCAGCTCGCCAGCCCGGCCGAGGCGCGGATGGTCAATGCCGTGGTCCGCAAGCTCGCCGCCACGTTCGCCGCCGCGACCGCTCCCGGCCGGCTCGCTTCCGCACCGGCGCTCGGCGAATTTTATTCGCACCCCGCCTGGATGGTGGAGCGCTGGCTCGCCCGGTTCGGCGCCGAGGCCACGCGCGCCTTGCTCGAGTGGAACCTGCGGCCCGCGCCCGTTTACGCGCGCTGGCGGCATCCCGAAAAAAACCTCCCCGCCGATGCCGGGACCGCGCTCGTGCCGACCTCGTGGCCGCAGTTCTACGAAGTGCGCACCAGCGAATGGCCGCGCATCGAGGCGATGCTCCGGACGGGCGACCTGTTTTTGCAGGACCCGTCCACGCGCCACGCCGTGGATCTCCTCGCGCCCCTCCCCGGCGAGACGATCCTCGATGCCTGCGCCGCGCCCGGCGGCAAATCCCTCAAGATCGCCGACCGGATGCGCAGCGGCCGGATCATCTCGGTCGATCTGCCGGGTCCGCGCCAGACGCGCCTGGAAGAAAATCTTTCCCGCGCCCCCGCCGGCGTGCAGATGGAGCGCGTGCCGCTCAACCTGCTGCAAGGCCAGGCCGGCGCCGCTCTCGGCAAACTCGCGCCGGGCGGCTTCGCCGCCGTGCTCGTTGACGTGCCCTGCTCCAACACCGGCGTGATGCGCCACCGGGTGGACGTGAAGTGGCGGTTGCAGCAGACCGATTTCGCGAAGCACGCGCGGCAGCAATACGAGTTGCTCGAAGCCGTCTCGCGCCACGTCACCCCCGGCGGCCGGCTGGTGTACAGCACCTGCAGCCTGGAGCAGGAGGAAAACGAGGCCGTCGTGGAAACATTCCTCCAGAAATGCGGCGGACAATTCCGCCTCGAGGAAACGCGCCTCCTCCGCCCCTGGATCGACGGCCACGACGGCGCGGGCGTCTTCCGTTTCCGCCGGAGCGGAGGCCAGAGGCCAGATGACAGAGGCCGGAGGCCGGAAGCTCTTCAAATCTGACCCCTTGTCCTCCGGGCTCTGGCCTCTGGTCTCTGGTCACCTGGCCTCTGTCATCCGGTTTCCGGCTGCGGCAACCGCCGCCCGAGCGCCCAGGCAAAAACCGCCAACGCGGCCGCCAGCACGTAGAGCGTGCGGCTGTGGCCGGGCACCGCGTAGTAGATGATGCCCGCAAGCAACGGCGTCACCGCTCGCGCCAGCGATCCGAGCCCGCGGTAGATGCCGAGCACGCGTCCCTGTTCCTCCGCGCCCGAGTACAACGAGATCAGCCCGGTTGTGGCCGGGTTGACCAGGCCGGCGCCCGTCGCCAGCAACGCGGCGCCCAGATACAGGAAAGCCGGATGCCCGGCAAAACCGACGCTGACCAGCCCGGCCGTCGTCAGCAGCAGGCCGCTGCCGAGGATGCCCGTTTCCGGCACGCGGTTGAGCAGCTTGCGGACGATGTAGCCCTGCGTGATGATCGAGCAAAGGCCGAGAAAACCCATCACCATGCCGTTTTGCCGGGCCGTGTAGCCAAACCGCTCCGCGCCGACAAACACCAGCGAGGCCTCCATCGCGACGAACGCGAGCGCATAGATGAAGGCCACCAGATTGACGCCGCGCACGGACGGATTTTCGAGCCCGAGGATGGCGCGCACGGGATTGCGCAGGCGCGGCTCGGCGGCCCGGCCGCGGGCGTCGGCCGAAAGGGTCTCGCGAAAACGCGCGCGAATCCAGAACAGGTTGGCCGTGCTCAGCAGGAAGGCGACGAGCGCCGGCATCGAAAACGGGTTGACGCCCCAGGCCGCCAGCGAGGGGAAATGCGCGAGCAGGTTGATCTGCGCGGCGCCGGCGCCGACGAGCGGACCGGTGATCAGCCCGAGGCCGAACGCCGCGCCCACGATGCCCATGGCCTTGGCCCGTTCGGCGCGGGTCGTCACGTCGGCGACGGCGGCGGTCGCCACGGAGAGGTTGCCGCCGAAAGCGCCGCCGAGGAGGCGGGCGAGGAGGAAAATCCAGAACGAGCCACTGAGCGCCCAGAGCAGATAACTGGCCGTGGTGCCGGCGACCGTGAGCAGGAGCACGCCGCGCCGGCCGCGCCGGTCGGAAAGGCCGCCCCAGAACGGCGCGAAAACAAATTGCAGGAGCGAGAACAGCGAACTGATCACGCCGCCGAACAGCACCACCGTCAGGTTGTTGGTATTGCCGAGCAGGCCGGCGAGGACTTCGAGCCGGTCGAGCAGCCAGCCGAGGAGCCCCGCCTTGCCATCGACCGCCAGGTAATGGCCGAGCAGGTCCGGTGCGAGCGGGAAGATGATCGAGAACCCGATCAGGTCGATGTAGAGCGTCAGGAAAATGACCCCGAGGGAAAGTGGACGGCGTGGCGGCGGTGGCAGGTTGGCGTTCGTGAGCACGGGAGCCGAAACCAGTTAGCGAGGATTCGGCCCGGCGCAAGGAGGAGCCGCGGCCGGAGTGCCTGGATCCGGCCTGCAACCAGGTCATCTTTTTTTACATAATTTATTTATATTTAAATTTTTATGAAATATAAATGAAACAGAAAATTACAGGGACGAGAGGCGGAAAACATCGTTTTTGTTGTCCGGCAAAGGCAAAACGAATCGCAGACCGGCCCTCTGATGAAAACGGGAGAGACCTCGACAAGCGGTTTGCTCCGGCAGATCGGGGACACAGCGCCGGGAGGCCGAAAGCGTAAAGAGATTCCGGTGGCCGCAAGCTGCCGGAGGGCGCCCCCCCTCACGGACTGCCGGATTCGGAAGCAGCGGGCTGCGGCGGGATTTTCAGGGCGTCGAGCCCGGCTGAGTGTTTTTCGTTTGTGCAGGCGAAACTTCCGTGTCGCTGCATTCGCTCCGGATCAAGACGGTCGATATGCCAGTTGAATGCTTTTTTGAATACAAATCCCGTAATAATTCCCGCGCATCCGGCTCCCGATGCAGCCGTGTAACGGCCGATGAACAGCTCGCTGAGGGCCACGATCATCGACGTCATCATGGCGACCCCGATCAGTCCGATCATCAATCCGCACAGGATGCCATATCGGGGCGGCACGGCGCCGGGTCCCTCGATCCGGGCTACTTCCGCGCGGACGGGGCCCCAGAGCCCGGACGGACGCGCGCGACGGTAAAACTCGACGAGCTGTTCCCGTTTCGTCGCCGGGGTCAGCAACGAGACGACGATCCAGGCGACCGTGGTCACGGCGATGCCGGCGGCGGCGTGAAGCATGCCCGCCGTATCCGGACTCGGCAGCGCCCAACGTTCCTGCCACCATGTCCAGCGACCGAGGACCACTCCGATAATGACGTAGATGACCGGACCGCCGAAGGTGGCTGTCACCCATCCCCACACGTTGGCGCGCCACCACCACCATTGCCCCCAGCCGAACGAGGCGGCGGCTCCGGCCAGGCCCGCGACCGTGATGGCGATGCCGATCAGGGAGCGGCTGTTGAACACGACAACGATAGAGAGGCCGACGATGACCAGCGTGAACGCGCGGCCCAGCCACAGCGAGAGTCGCGGGCCGGGATCTCCCCCAAGGGGACGGTAGATGTCGTTGATGATGGTCTGCGAGGCGTAGTTGAGATGCCCGCTGAGGGTGGACATCACGCTGGCCAGCACGGCAGCCAGCGTCAGACCCAGGGCACCGGTCGGCAGGAAGGAGCCGAGCATGATGCCGTAAGCCTGCTCCCGTTCGCCGGGAGCCGCGTCGAAAATTTCCGGCCGCAACGCGATGACGCCCATCGCGGGAAGCGTCAGCGCCAGCAGCACGAGGGTCAGGCAACCGTAGCCCCAGATCATGGATTTGGCAGCTTCCTTGCTGTTCTTGCAGGAGAACAGCCGCTGGCCGTCGAGCGCCACGCCGCCGTTGCTGCCGATGGCGGGCACGATCAGCCAGAGAAACACCAGCAGGGGCGTCAGCACGCGGTGGTCGCCGGCAGGCGTGGCGGAGAGGATCTGCCCGGCCCGGGCCGGATCGGCCGCGCTGATCGCCCCGGCCAGGCCGGAGGGGCCGCCGAAGTGCCAGAGGACGGCGCCGATCATGAAGAGGCTGGCGAGAATGATCACGGCTGTCTGTAACACATCCGTGAATACGACGCCGAGGTATCCGGCCACCCACACGTAGATCAGGACCGGGATGACGACCAGGGCGATGGTGAGCCACTCCGACTGGAAACCGAAAAGGGGTCTGAAAATCATGTGCGCGCCGAGAATGCCCGCGCCGATCCAGGGCACCATCGCGATGGTGACGCTGAGAAACGAATTGACGATGCGCACCATCGACGCACTCCGGCCGCCGAAACGGATCGAGGCGAACTGCGGGCCGGTGGTGATGCCCAGCGCCCTCCATCTGGCCGCAAACAGGAGCGCGCCGATCATCATCGTCATCCCGAAACGCGACAGGTAAAACCAGCTCACGCTCAGCCCGACTACCGCGGCCATGCCGCAGTAGGCCGGCGCCACGTCCGAGTTGATCGCGGTGACGGCGGACGACATGCCATTGACCCAGGCAGGCACGCGGCGTCCGCCGAGATAATACTCATCCTCGCTGGTCTTTCCCTTCCGGAAATAGCGCACGGCGACCAGCCCGACCATGAGCGTTGCCACCACATAGACGATGACGATAAGGGAATCTATCCACGAAACATGGAGGTCGTTCATGAGGCGGCCTCCTGCTGTGCCGCGTCCGGAGTGACGAGGCGGTCGATAAACCAGCCCAGATAAAGCTGCATGCGGGGCAGGTGAAACGCCCCTTTCCAGCAACCGCCCTTGACCGGGGAGGAGAGGCGGCCGTCGCGATGCAGGTAACCGAACCACTCGCCGTATTCGGGATCGGGGAAATGAGCCATGGCCCACCCGTAAACCTGATGAAACCGCTCCAGGTGATGCGCCTCGCCGGTGAGGCGCCAGGCCATCAGGGTGGCAATGGCAGCCTCGTTGTGCGGCCACCAGAATTTCATGTCGTGCCAGTATTCGGTGCAGGGTTTGCCGAGGACGTCGCGAAAGTAGAGGAGCCCGCCATACTCGTTGTCCCACCCGCGGCGCCAGCTCCAGTCGATAATCTTGCTGCCGAGGCGGACGAGACCGGCATCGTGCGGCCGGCGGCGGACGGCTTCTTCGAGGATGAACCAGCCGGCCTCGATGGCGTGGCCGGGACAGAGGAGGCGTCCTTCGGGTGTGTCGATAAATTCGCCATCCGGGCCGACGGTTTCGAGCACGGCCTCGAACTCCTCCTTCACAAAGTGGTCGCGGATGCGGTTCACGCATCCTGTGGCGAGGCGGTCGGCCAGGCCGGTGGTGTCGACCTTGCGGAATTCCTGGGCGGCCCGCAGCACGGCCATGGGACCGGCGAGACCCTGGGAAGGCCGTGTGCCGGGTTCCCATTTGGGAGGAAATTTCGGGGATGATGTATCGGGATCAACAAGACAGGTTTCCAGGGTGGCGACAAGGCGCGCGGCGTCGTCGAGATCCCGCGGGGCGCCGGTGACGCGCGCGAGGGCAGAAAACGCCATGGCGGCAAACACTTCGCTGAAAAAGTAGCGGCGTTTGCGCAGCGGGCGTCCGGTCCGGTCGAGCAGGAAAAACATCCGGCCGTCGGTGTCGAAGGCGTGGCGCCGCAGGAAATCGGCCCCGTGCCGGGCGAGTTCCAGCCATTCGGGCCGGGCTTCGATGTCCGCGTAAAGCGTGGCGAGCAGCCAGACGAAGCGTCCGTGCAGCCACACCGGCTTGTCATCGCCGTAGGCCGAGCCATCCCGGTCCAGATAAAACCGGTAGCCGCCGTGCTCGCGGTCGATGCCGTGGCGGAGCCAGAAGGGAAGAGTGTCCTCCAGAAGAGCCCGCCGGTTTTGGTCCCGAATGCGTGAAAGTGTGGCGTCCATGTCGCGTCTGGCCGCCCGGTCGGCGGCCGGTGTAACTATTGTGTGGATACTGGTTGCTTGCGGTTTCCCCGGCCGGCGAGCCGGGCGGATTCTGTTTCAGGTCAGCACTTCTTCGGCCATCTCCTCGTCGGGAACGGCCGGGGCGGACTGTTCGCCGCTTCCGGTATTCCAGCGCGAGAAGGCCGCGTACCAGTCGCGTCCGGCCTGGATGCGCCCGAGAAAATGGCCGTATTCCCAGGTGATGGTGCGGGTCACGTAGCGCGCATTTCGCCGGTATTGCTCCTCCATGCGTTCGACGGGCGCCGGCGTCAGGACGAGGAAGGACGGGTCGGACGATTCACCGAGCGGGCCGAAGCGCGGGTCGATCACGAACGTCTCGAGGTTGTGCCAGAATTCCACGCCATGTTTCCGGTAAACGGGAGCCAGCGCGGCGAAATAACCCTGGGAAGCGGCGGCGGTGATACCGCGTTCGCAGCCGACGCCGTCCTGCATCGCGACGATATCGCAGATGCGGGTTTCGAGCAGCGCATCCCACCAGGCGGCCACGACGGCCGGCGGCCGGGCGAGCGAGAAAAACGGGGACGTCATCACCGGCAGGTCGGCGATCTGCCTGGCGTCCTCGTAGACGCCGGACATGAACTCGACGAGAGCGTCTGTCCGCGGCGGCACGGAGCTGGCGTCGTAGTCCGGTTCGTTGGAGATGTAGAAGCCGGCGAGCTCCGCCATGCCGGCATAGAGCTCGAACTGCTCGGCATAGAGCGTGCGATAGATGTTCCTGTCCCGCTTCATCATGCGGACGAAGTCGGCGTCGCTTGCCGTGAAAAAGTGTTTGTTCAGATAGCCGGCGAGGAAAACCTTCATGCCCGTTTCCCCCGCGGCCTGCATGAAGGGCGTGAGCACGTCGCGTTCCTGGAAACAGGGATAGATGCGGGAGTGGTAATAGGGCTGCCCCCAGAGCATGGCGCGCGCCGGTATCACGGTGTCGATACCGGCCGCGCGCATGTCGCCAAACTCCTCCTTCCATCGGTTGATGTCCCAGTCCAGCAGACGCTCGTCCTGGTGGGTACGGAAGGAGAAATCGACAAACGTGCCGGTAATTTTTGCGCTCGTCATGGAACGGATACGGGAAGGGTTTTGCGCGGTGCCGGTGTTACCGCAGGTGACCGGAGGCGGAAACGCGACCCGCGCGTCTGCGGAGGAACCACGCTCCCGAAAGTGCGACTGCGCAGAGCATCAGGCCGGCGGCGGCGGGTTCGGGAATCACCGCCGGGGCTATATCGGCAAAGGTGGTGCCGATGCGGATTTCGTCGAACGCCGCCGATGTGCCGGCGACCAGACCGATACGCTCGAAACTGATGTCGGCGCCGGTGTTGGTGAGAAGGGCGGCGCTGACCGACGGGGCGACCGGGCCGGGCGTCGGATTGACGTACATGTGCACGGTGTCGGCGGCACCGGAGTCGGTATTGAACAGGATCTGGACGGCGATGAAGTAAGTCTGCCCGGAAACGAATACGTCGTCGGCCTCGCTGACGACGTTGCCCAGTTCCGCGTGGCCGAGCGATGAGCCGAAACTCATGATACTGCCCCCGCCTTCGGCACCGAACGTGCTCAGGCGCAACTGTGCGAAGCTGCTTGTATCCGGCTGAAAGAGAAATCCGATCCAGAGTTCGGTCACCGGATTGCCGGCGTTGCCGAACGGAAGTCCGCCATAAGGAGCAACGGCGATATACCGGTTGGGGTAAGCGCCCGCGGCCGAGACAACGGCATGATTCCCCGTGGCGGAAAGGCCGGCATGATCGAGATTCCCCGCGCCGACCGTGGCGTTGGCCTCTCCCCCGGAAACCGGAGCGGCGCCCCAGGCGAATCCGCCAGCGAGCCAGCCATCGCCGCCCGCCTGGCCGGACAGGGCGTCACCGGACGTGTAGTCGAAACCTTCGTAAGCAATCAGTGCGGCCTCGGTGCGGCACGGCAGCGTCAGCGACGCGAGAACGAGTCCTGCCAGGACTCCGGATGTGATGAGAGACGTTTTCATGATTTCAGCAAGGGCTGTGCGGAGGCGAACCGTGGTCGGGGAATTTTCTCTCGTCAAATAATATTATCATATATTTTTTAGATAGAAATAAATGAAAATTTAAATTGACGAACCGGATTATCTCTCGTCTTTTCCGGTGCAACGACATCATGCCGCATGCGTCTTGATCTGAAAATCGACATACAAACCGCTGACTCGACGGACATTCAGCTGGAGCGCCAGCTTCGCAGGCTGATCGAGGAAGGTACCCTGAAGCCGGGCCAGCGCCTGCCTTCGGTTGCCGACATGGCGCGGGAGTTACGGGTATCCACGGTGTCATTGAACCGCGCGCTCTCGCGCCTGGCCGCTTCGGGTCTGGTGGATCGCCGTCAGCGCCGGGGCTGTTTCGTGGCCCAGGGGCAGAAGCTGATGAATGTGGCGGTCGTGATGGAATCCAGCCTTTCGGACGAGCCGGCCTGGTTTGCCCGCACGCTGATGAACCACCTGCGTCTGGAGGGCAGCCGGCTGGGCTGGATCTGCCGCATGTACGATGGTGCGTGGAGCTTTCGCCGGCAGGAGGGGGAGCGGGTGGATCCGGTTTTCAACCAGTTGATGACGGATCTCTCCAATTATTCCTTCACCGGCATCATCGACCTGAATTCGGTGTTGCAGGGGGGCAACCTGCCGGTGGAGGACCACAAGCTGCCGGTCGTGCACTGGGGAGTGGAGAGCGAGACGCCCGATGTGTTGCTCGACTACCGGGATTTTGCCTGGCAGAGCGTGAGGCATCTCGCTTCCCTCGGGCGGAGGCGCATCGCCTATGTCAGGAGTTTTGCCGAGGCGGAAAACGACCGTCTCGACGACCTCGAGGGGTTATCCGCCGCGGTGCGGGAACTCGGTTTGCCCGAGCCGGAAATTCTCCAGTTGCAGGTCGATCGCGGCGGAGCGTCGTTCGAGCGGGAGGGTTACCAGCGCGTGTTGCAGGCGGCTCCGTCCTGGAGCGGCCGGGCCGATCGGCCGGATGCGTTGATCGTATCCGACGACATCGCCGCGCGTGGCGTGGCTCTTGCTCTGGTGAAGCGCCAGATATCCGTTCCCGACGATATCGTGGTGCTCACCCTGGCCAACAAGGGCATAAACCTTCACTACGGTGTGCCGGTTCTTCGCTACGATGTAGATATAAAGGAAATCGCCTCCCGGCTGTTGTCGCTCCTGATGCGGCGGACGCTGGGCCAGCCGGAACCGCCGCTGCCGGTCCGGCTGAAGGGCACGCTGCCGGCAGCGCCCGCAACCAATGGACAAGAAACACCATAGCACACGTATTCATTTTATCCGGACAGAATTGTCCGGAGTTTATCCGGGAATTTCCCGTTTCGGAAGAAAAGCATCAGGGGCGTTCACCCTGATCGAACTGCTCGCCGTCATCGCCATCATCGGTATTCTGGCAGCCATTATCATCTCGGGGCTCGGCATGGTGCGCAGCAAGGCGGCCAAGGCCGTCTGCCTCGGCAATCTCCGCCAGTTTGGCGTCGCCCTGGCCTTGTACGAGGCGGATCACAAGCAGTTGCCCAACGGCTCCGGGAAGTTGTGGGATGCGGGAGGCTATACCCTGCGGGATTTTCCCGCCTATGATTATTTGGGCGACGAAGAACTCGTCTGGACCAGACCGGACAGCGTCTACTCTTACCTGAGCACCTACCTCGATAACCGGAATGTGGGGGTGTGCCCTGCCCTGAAGACGACGGGAGAGAGTTCATATTTCGGGGCCGTCAGGGCCAAGGCATGCTACATATGGTACATGGGCGCCAGCGTGTACGGACGGCGCACGACGCTCGCTGATCCACTCGATCCGGATGCGGTCGCCAGCGGCCTGGCGGATGCCTCCCAGGAGCAGAATCCCTCCCGGGTCTGGCTTATGGCGGAGAGGACAAATCCCGACGTCCCCAACGGAGACGCCGAAGGAATCGGCCCGCACGGGAACCACCAGGGCAACATGCTGTTCGCGGACGGGCATGTCGCTACCGGCATGCCTGTTTTCCGTCCGACCAGCCAGAAATCTCCCTACCGCTGATTTTCCCTTTCCATGATGACTGCCAAAACCGTGTTCCGCTGATTTCCCGCCCCCGCCGGTTCCGCACTTTCTCCTATGCCAACAAACATCCCTGCCTCCCGCCCGTTTCCCGGCGGCTTGCTGCTTGCCTGCCTGTTCGCCACTGCGTCACCGACATCTGCCGCCGCTGCCGCCGGGAATGTCTCGCCCGAAAAACTCGCCGCCATCGATGCGTGCCTCACGGTGATCCGTGACGCGCAGGTGCCCGATGGCCTGATCCGTCTGCAGAACGAGGGCGACAAGCTCTGGGCGGTTCCTTATTTTTCCAACATTGCCGTCATGGGCGTGCTGGCGGCCTGGGAAGTCCGCCCGGTAAAAGAGGATCTTGTCCTCGTCGAGAAGTGGCTCCGCTGGTACGCCGCGCACCAGAATCCGGATGGCACCGTCAACGACTATAAAGGCACGCTGTCGCAGTACGCTTCCACCGGCGATTTCGATTCGACCGACTCCTACGCGTCGACTTACCTGCAAACCCTGTGGCGCTACTGGAAGGCCACAAAAAACGAGGCTGTCGCCAGGGAATTGCTGCCGGCGGCCCGGAAATGCCTCGACGCGATCGGGCTGACGCTGGATCCCCGCGACGGGCTCACCTATGCCAAGCCCTCGCACGGTGTGAAATACCTCATGGACAACATCGAGGTCTGCGTCGGCGTGGATGAAGGCGCGCGCTTCTTCGAGGCGCTCGGTGATCTGGCATCGGCGGCCCGCGCACGCGAGATCGAGAAAAACACGCGGGAAGGGCTTCGTAAGTTCTGGTCACCCAAACATGGATACTATGGCTGGTTCGGCGATCCCTTTGACGGCTTTGTTTTCGAACTTGAAAAACACTACCCCGACGGCCTGGCCAATGTCTTCGCCGCATCCTACATCACGCCGCCGGACGAGAAATTTTACCCCATGCTCAGGGAGTCCCACGGGCCTGCCTCGGGCGGCGCGTACTGGCTCACCGTCGTGCGCCGTCTTGGCTCTCCGTATGAAATCAAGCATTACGAGCGGCTCCTGATCCGGAACGTGCCGGAAGCCATGAAACCCGGCGTCGGCAATGTCTGCGACGCGGGCAACAACATCATGGCCCTGCTTGGCGGAGATGCCATGTGGCCGCAGATCCGGATCGACTGGACCCGGCCCGCGCCTCCTCCGCCGGTCCCCGTGGCGCCGGCCTGGAAAGGCCCGGTGGCGGAGTTGCCGGCGACCAGCATCCCCGCCTGGTCCGTTTACAAGTCGAAGGGCGACATCGCCTGGGACGGTGCCCGTGCCGACCTGACTTTCGATATCGAAGACACCGGTTGCTACGTGCAGTACGCGCTCCCGTTCCGGACGCTCGCCGACTTTTCCGACGTCAGGAGTATCTCTTTTGTGCTGAACCTCGTGATGGAGACTCACGGCGCCGTCGTTGGCGTGTCACTGGTCGACCAGGACGGTGACGTCTGGGATCTGCCGGTGACGCCGAAAAAAGGCCGCCAGGAAATCCTGCTCGGCCAGGTCGTCCGCAACAAATGGTGTTTCCCCACGGCCAATGGCATCGCCGATCTCGATCGCATTGCCGGGCTGCGTCTGCAGGTCTCGTCCACCGACAAACAGGTGAAAGGCAAAGTCACCTTTTCCGGAATCAGGCTTCACAAGTAAACGCTCCCCGTCGTGCCATCCTTCTCTCCAGTCCGGTTTGCCTCAGGCGTCTCCTTGTGTTTCGCAACGGACGATGGCGTCGCCGGCGTCGGGAGCAGGACGCTGGCGGACTGGAAGGTCGAACTGGGAAACCAGCTCGACCGCACGCTGGCCTTCTGGACGTCTCCCCGGCTCCGCGACGAGCGCCATGGCGGCTTCCTCGTGTTTCTCGACGAGGAGTTGCGACCGACCGGACGGACGGAGAAAAACCTGATCGTCCACCTGCGCATGCTCTACAACTACGCGCTCGCCCTCCATCGCTGTCGCGAGCCGGCGCGCAGGCGGGAGCTTCAGGCGGAGTATGAGCGCCAGTTCCGTTTTCTGGTCGTAAAATTCCACGACAAAAAGGACGGCGGATGGCACTGGGAGCTGAATCGCGACGGCAGCGTCGCGGACCCGTCGAAAGTCGGCGTCGGCGAGATCTACGCGATCTATATCCTCGCCGAGCTTTTTCGCATGATCGGCGATCCGGAGGCCCGGGAGTATGCCCGGAAAACCTTCGAGCTGATCGAGGCTCGCTCCGCGGATCCGCTTCACGGAGGTTATTTCGACCGCCGCGACCTGCCGCCCGCCCATCGGCTGAATCTCCGCAAACAGAGCGCCACGCACCTGCACATGATTCTGGCCCTGGCCCGCCTTTACCGGTCCAGCCCGCGGGATATCTACCGCCGCCGCGCGCAGCAGCTCATCGACATCATGTGCACGCGCTTTCACGCGCCCAACGGCAACGGCTATTATGCACTGACCCGGGATTTCCGGCCGATCGAAGACGCCCGGCCTTGGGAGAACGGGCAATTCAACACCATCACCTGCTACGGGCACAACATGGAGATGCTCTGGTATGTGCTCGACGCCGTGCAGACCTTCGGAGGAGAGCCCGCCAGCCTTCGACCTTGGTGGGAAAATCTCATGTCAGGATTTTTTGAATACGGACTTCGCGACGGCGTCGGCGTGAACTACATCGGCCCGCCCGATGGCCCCACCCGGGATACCCGCATCCTCTGGTGGAGCCAGAACGAGGCCATGATCACGCTGATGCGCCTCTACGAGGTGACCGGTGAAGAGAACTATCTGCGCCATTTCGAGCGGATCACCCGCTGGAGCTTCGACAACATGGCCCGCGACGGCACCGGCTGCTGGTTTTCCGTCGTCGATATGGACGGACACCGCCTGACCGGCGAAAACTACCGCGGAGGCACCAACTGGAAGGTGGATTTTCATGTCGTCCGGGCGCTCCGTCTCTGCCTCCGCTCGCTCGACCGCATTATGGCTGCGCGGGCCCCCTGAAAGGCGACGACGCAACTCCCCGACACTTTTTCTATGCAACCACGCATCGGTATTATTGGTTGCGGCGGGATCGCCGCACATCACGCAAACGCCTGTCGCGCAAACGGAGCGACGGTGACCGCCTTGGCCGATCTTCATCGGCCGGCCGCCGAAAAGATGGCCTCCGGCCTGCCAAGAAATCCCCGGGTCTTCGACACTGCAGATGAACTGATCGAATCCGGCCTGGCCGACGTCGTCTGCATCTGCACGCCACCGGCGGATCACGAGCATATCGCGGTCGCGGCACTCGCCCGCGGCATCCATGTCATCTGCGAGAAGCCGCTCGCGCACACCCTGGAATCCGGTCGGCGCGTGCTGGAGGCGGCGGAGCGTTCGTCCGCCCTGCTCATGCCCGGTTTCCGGCATCGCTTTCTGCCCGCCATCCGCCGCATCCGGGAACTGGTCGTGGCGGGGGCCATCGGCGAAATCGTTTACCTGAACAATGTCTTTGCCGGTCCGGCCTCCTTCCTGAAAGACCGCTGGTTTGGCAAACGCGCCATTGCCGGCGGAGGGGCGCTGATGGATACCACCAGCCACTCGGTGGACCTTTTCCGCTTCCTCTGCGGCGAGATCGGCGGACAGCGCGGGTTCACGCATACCTCCCTGCCGGGTATCGATGTCGAGGATACCGGTATCCTGATCGTCAAATCGGAACAGGGTGCCGTCGGTGCGTTCACCGCGTCGTGGATCGCCGGCACGGGATCGGCGGTCATTGACATCATGGGCACGAAGGGCCGGATCTTTTTCGACTACGACCGCGACACGGAGATTCGCGTGCTGCCGGCCGAAGGAGGAGAGCCGCAGATTATTGCCGTCAAATCCAGCTTGGGTTTCGTCGAGGAGATGGCTCACTTTTTCCGTGCGATTCGCGGAGAAGAGCCGCTCGGCTGTACCGCCCGCGACGGCCTGCGCGCCCTGGAAATCATACAGAACGTTTACACCGCCTGAATCCCGTGAAGAAAAAAATCGGTTTTATCGACTACTACATCGACGAGTGGCACGCCAACAACTACCCGGCGTTCATCCGTGATTCCCGTTTCAGTGACCGGTACGAGGTCGCTTTTGCCTGGGAAGCAATCTCGCCCCTTGGCAAAAAGCCGTTGGCAGACTGGTGCCGGGAGCAGGGAGTGCGCCCTGCGAAAAACGTGGAGCAGGTCGTGGAAACGTGCGATTGCCTGATCGTGCTTTCGCCCGACAACCCCGAGCAGCACGAGGCACTCGCGGATTTGCCTCTCCGCAGTGGCAAGCCGGTCTATATCGACAAGCCGTTCGCGCCCTCCCTGGAGGCAGCCGCCCGGCTTTTCTCAAAAGCCGAAGCCCACGGCACACCCGTGATGTCCTGCTCGGCGCTGCGTTTCGGGTCCGCTCTGGAGCAGACGCTGGCGCAAGAGGTCGGGGATGCGACGGTCCATTTCGCAGCGACACGGGGCGGCGGCATTTTTCCGGTCTACGCGATCCATCAGCTCGAAATGCTCGTCATGGCGCTGGGCGTGGGCGCGCGTCGCGTGATGCATTGCGGCAATCTCCGGTCCGATCTCATGCTGATCGACTATGCCGACGGACGCCGTGGCGTCGTCAACCTGATGGACGGGCATCCCTTCCAGATGTCGTTGCGCTACGGTCAGGACAAGTCTGCCGTGATTTCGCAGATGGATGATTTTTTCCCCCGCTTCATCGATGGCATGCTGACGTTTTTCGATACGGGAGAAAGTCTGGTCCCAAAGGAAGAGACACTGGAAATCGCCGCACTGATCGAGGTCGGCAACCAGGCCCTGGCGCATCTGGACCAGTGGATACCGGTGCCTTCACGGTGAACGACGCCGGACGCCTTCCTCCGTAAGGAGAAAGCAGAAAACGCAGCCCGCATGCTTCTCCCTTTTGTAGCTTTATTATGAATACACATCCTCTTCGTGTTCTGGTGGCCGGTTGCGGCCACATGGGTACGTCGCATGCCCGCGCCTATCATGCGTCTTCCGCGTTCTCGATCGCGGGCCTGGTCAGCCGGGGAGAGGAAAGCCGGGGACGGCTTTCCTCCGAATTCGGAGATATGTATCCGACGTTTGGCGACTATGAAGACGCGCTGCGCCGGACACAGCCGGACGCGGTTTGCATCAGTACCTGGCCGGATACGCATGCGGCCTATGCGACGCTGGCGCTGGAGCGAGGCTGCCACGTTTTTCTGGAAAAACCGCTGGCGGCCACTCTGGCCGATGCCGAACGGGTGATCGCTCTTGCCCGCAAACATGGACGCAAGCTCATGCTTGGCTACATTCTCCAGCACCATCCGTCCTGGATGCGCTTCGTGACCGAGGCCAGGAACCTGGGGCGGCCGCTGGTGATGCGCATGAATCTGAACCAGCAGAGTTCGGGCGGCGAATGGAAAACCCATCTGCAAATCATGCAGTCGATGCCGCCGATGGTGGATTGCGGCGTTCACTACATCGACGTGATGTGCCGCATGACCCGGAGCCGCCCGGTGCGTGTCCACGCCATCCAGGCGCGCCTTGACGACGGGTTCGGGTTGCCGGACGGCCAATGCAACTACGGTCAGTTGCAGGTGGTTTTCGCTGACGGCTCTGTCGGCTGGTACGAGGCCGGATGGGGACCGATGATGAGCCGGACCGCCTTTTTTGTAAAAGATGTCATCGGCCCCCGCGGCAGCGTGAGCATCGCGGCGGAGCGGCACGAGTCGTCGGACGAGGTCAACGCGCACACCAGAACCGGGGCTTTGCGGATTCATCATGCCAGCCTGGGCCCGGATGGCCATTTCGCGCGTATGGACGAAGTCATCCCGACCGATGACGAGCCGGACCACGATGAACTCTGCGCGCGGGAGCAGGCGTTTTTTGCGAAAGCAATCCGTGAGGATCTTGATCCCGGTGAGCACCTCGAAGCCGCGCTTTACAGCCTGCAGGTGGTACTGGCGGCCGAGGAATCGGCCCGCACCGGCCGGGTGATCACGCTCGATAATGCACGTTAGCGCCCAGGCGCGCCGAATCCCGCAGCACGTCCCCGCAGACGCCAAAAGGACGCTTTCTCCACTCCACGGGCCAGAAATTCCGCCGGATAATCAGTGGCAGGGGCAGCGCAAATGCAACAAGGCGGGGCAGCATGCCTCCTCCTCGAAAAGGCCTCTGCTCCTTGTCCGGGGCACGGGAAACGCTATCGTCAGACGGTACGGGGCAATCCTTGCTCCGCACCCGTTTCATTCATGTCCGCATCCACTCCCGTCGACCCGTCCGAATCCGGCATCGAGCTGCGCACCGATTTTGTGCGCGGCCGCAACGCGCTCGTCGCCCGCGCA
This sequence comes from Opitutaceae bacterium TAV5, assembly GCA_000242935.3. Classification (NCBI taxonomy): domain Bacteria; kingdom Pseudomonadati; phylum Verrucomicrobiota; class Opitutia; order Opitutales; family Opitutaceae; species Opitutaceae bacterium TAV5. The sequence continues at coordinate 3,991,829 of CP007053.1, read as the reverse complement.
GTGTTTACCGAGCTGTATGTCGATTATTACCTGCACCTTGGAAAGTGGAACCTGCACCCCGCCGAAAAGATCGACGCGATGTTCAAACGCGCCCTCGCCGGCTTCGTCCTGCACTGCGCCTCGCGTCCGTGGAACGAGATGACGGCATGGACGATCAACTTCCAGTCGCCGCTCGTGAACCTGTTTCTCACCGGCGACAACGAAACCGGCGCCGTGACGGGCCGCGCCTTCACCGAGGACGTGAAGGTGCTGCCCGAAAACCTGTTTTACGCCGACGTCGTACGCGGTCGCCAGCCGCGCCGGCGCAGCACGGTGAGCTTCCGGGGCGAGGACCCGCTGGTGGCCGCGGAGGCGTTTTATGCGCAAAGCGAGCAGCGCCCCGCCCGGTTTTTCCAGCTCGACGAGGAAGAATTCGCCCTGGTCGGCGAACACCCGGATTGCGATGCGGCGTGGTTTGCAGACCTCACGCCCGAACGCGTGCGCGACCTCGCGCAGACCGAAACCGTCGCTCCGCTGGAACGACGCATCTACCGCTGGCATTGCGGCTGCAACCAGCGGCGCATGATGGAGGTGCTCGACCCGGTCATGCGCAGCGACCCCGACAGCCTTTTCGGCGATGCCGAGACGATCCAGATGCAATGCCCCCGCTGCGCCGCGCGCCACACGATCACCCGCGAGGCGATGGAGGCCTTCGTCGCGGGCGATCACCGGGCGGAGTAGACCCCGCGCCGCCCGCCCGGCCTGCCCTTCCCTCCCCTTCCCGCGGCTCTCCCGCAAACTTCAAGCTTCCTTGCCGCCTGCCATCCGTGCTTGAACTGCCCGCCTCATGGCACGGCTTTCGGTCAGACAGATGTGGGCGGCAAAACTGGCGGGCAAACCGCTGCCGGCTCCGTCCGCGGTGCCGTCCAACGGAGCCGCCACCGCGGCGCAGGCTGCCTTCACCGCGCACCGCGTGCCGTTCAGCGGCCAGGTGCTCGGCATCGATCCCTCGCTGCGCGGCACCGGGCTCGCCCTGGTGGAATTTGCCCCCGGCCGTTCGCCCGTGCTCCTGCGCTGCCAGACGCTGCGGGTCCCGGCGCGGGTGCCGATGTCCGGCGCGCTGGCGGAAATTCACCGGACGGTGACATCGTTCATCGCCGATTTTTCCGTGCGCCACGTGGCGCTGGAGCAGACGATCTATGTGCAGAACTTCCAGACGGCGCAAATCCTCGGCGCGGCGCGCGGAGCGGCCATCGCAGCCGCGGCGGTGATGGGAAAAGACATTTTCGAATACGCGCCGCTCCGCGTAAAACAGGCCGTGGTCGGCGCCGGCCGGGCCAGCAAGGAACAAATGGCCCGCACCGTCATGGCGCTGCTCGGCCACGGCCGCCCGCTGGCAAGCGACGAAGCCGACGCCGCCGGCGTGGCGCTCTGCCACGCCTACACCTGGCGCGAATGACACGCGCCCCGCTCCTGTCGGTCCGTCACCGATCCCCAACTACAAACTGCCAATTTCCAACTACAAACCTCCCCGGCTCCGCCGGCCCCAAAAAAAATCGCCGGCCAGAGGGACTGGCCGGCGACGGGTTTTCAGGGATGAGGGAAGCGGCGGTGTCTGGCACAACCGGAAACCCGGCGTAATCAGAACGACAGTTCGGTGCGCAGGCCGAGCACGAGAGCGTCGCGATCACGGTCATCGGCGAAGGCCGGGTTGATCACGTACTGGATGTCCCCCTGGACGGACCAGTAGCTGGTGATCTGCGCGCGGTAGGTGAGCTCGATCGTGAACTCGTTCTTGTTCTGCGCGTCTTCGGCGGCGGCATAGTCGCGGCCGAGTTTTGTCCACGAAAGAGCGGCGCCGGCCACGTCGTCCGGACGGCTGGCGAAGGGCGCGAACCAGTTGATGCCGGCGTCAGCGTAGATGAAAACCGTGGCCACATCCTGCTGCGGGGTCACGCCCGCGCGCCAGAACGCGCCGAGCTTGACGGTCTCCGCATCGGCCATGGCGAGGGCGAGGTCGTGCACCACGTACACGTTGTAGACGGTGGACTCGGTGCCCTCGCCGCCGTTGTTGAGACTCTTGAAGTCTTCGAAATCCTTCGTGTGCAGCGAGCCGCCGAGCCTGAAGGTCGAGGGTTTGCCCGCGATGTCGAAATTCACCGCGCCCTCGGTGAAGACGAGGATGCCGCTGCTCGACAGGCTCTTCCAGTCGAAACCGTGGTTGCCGTGCTCGTCGTCACCGGGGCCGCCGAGGTAGATGCCGGTCTGCCAGGAGTAGCTTTCGTTGGGCGTCCAGTTGAACCAGATGCCCGGCGAGGCCACCGGATACGCCGCGTAGGCGCCACCCTTGAAGGCCGGCGACGGGCCGACGATGGACGGCATCGCCCCGAAGGAGGAATTCATGAACAGCCCGGAATATTCGGAGCCCATAAAATCGTCGTCGGCCGCGATCTGGCCGATCTTCAGGTCATAGATGCCGTCCTTGAAACTCTGCTGGTAAAAGACGTTGAACATGCGCCAGCCATCGCCGGCGAAGTTGCCGCTGGCCGGGTTGGCGGAGCCGGTGTCGGCGAGTTCGCCGCGGCTGTCGCGCGATTCGCGGGCATGACCCTGGACGACGATTCTGGCCGTTGCCGGGCCGCCGAAAGCGCCGAGATCGACCTCGAAGCCGAAGTCGAAAAACACGTTCCAGAGGTTGCCGTGCTGATTACCCCCGGTCGGGATGTTCCAGGCTTCTCCGGTCACGGTGAGCCAGGGCGTGATGCCCTGCTCTTCGAGCCAGATGCGCGGACCCCATTTGGCGAGAGGGGCGTCCGAAACGGCTTCTTCCTGGGCGATGGCCGGTGCGGCCAGAACTCCTGCAGCGAGCAAGGAGACGAGTGCTGGTTTCTTCATTGGTTTTTACAGGTTGAGGGAGAAAAACCCGCCGCATTCGCACTGGCTTGAACATAGGGACCAACAAACCGGCCGACTGGACCAACAGGCTTTTCGAAAGCCGAGGCTTATGAACATGAGACTCCATATCAAATCATAACCCGATGGCATCCAATATATAATGATCTCTTACAGGCCCGTTCAGAATTCGTTCACGCCCATCCCTGGCCTCTCCCGACAGCAAAACGCACCGCGCCGGCAGACCGGAGCGGTATCTCATTGTCTTATTGAGACTGCGACGCAATCACAAACAATTAAAAATTAACAACTTATGTTGACAGGCAGAAGGCATTCCCTACCTGTTGAGACTGTAAGGAGAATTCACACCATGAGCACTACAACCGTTACCAAATCCTGCGCCTCGTGCGCTCACTGGAAATCTGCCGGCGCCAAGGGCGAATGCCGTCGTCATGCCCCCCAATCGATCATCTTCAAGGTCGAACCGGGTGTGCAGTACGACGCCAAGTTCCCCGTGACCAAGGCCGAAGACTGGTGCGGCGATTATACCGGCAAGTAAGCCGGTTCTTTCCTTGGCGGGAAACCGTCGGGAAAACGCCACATTCTGCGAAAAACAGGGTTTCCGGAAAAATCCGGGCCCTGTTTTTCTTTTGACCTGCGACTGAGAACAGGTCTCAGTCTTTATGTTTTGCAGTCATGAAACACGAGGCACCGAAAAGCGCGACCACCTTTACCATCACCGACAGCGAGATCGACGAAGTGCTCGGTCCTGTCGCCCGGGCGCTGCCTTCGCAAGCCGACCTGATTCTCGACATCCGCGAAGCGGCCCGCGCCCGGCGTCATCCGGGCTCGTGCGTGCGGTGCTTTTTCCAGCTCGCCGCGGCGGCCGCCCCGCAGCCGGCCTGGCTGGAAAAACTGCGCACCTGGCTCGAACAGAATATCGAAATCGTGGCCCGCAATGCGGATGCCTCCGGCTCCGGCAGCGCAGGCAGCGACGGCGACGAAAACGGCCGTGTGCTGGAACTCCTGCCGCTGGAACTCTCCGGTGAAGACCTCGAGACGTACTGCCAGGAAGTGATGGAGCGTTTCCACTACGATCGCGCCCACCCGGCGCCGGCGGTGGAAATGGAATTCCGCTACCGGACGTAACGGAGCGGCGGCATTCCTGCCGCTGCGACGAGGCGCGTCAGCGCCTCGCCCGGTGCCTCACCGTCCGGACCGGCGACGCTTCGCGTCGTCAGCAGCGGGATTGGCAGAAAAATTCCGCCGCTCCTGCTCCTACAAAAACGTCTCCTGATGCGGTCCGCCCTTGGCTGCGGCTGCCCGCGCGACGTCCTCGGGCGTCGGATTCAGGTGGCGGGGCGGTTTCGACACGCGCCGCGCCACGGCCGCCTCGCGGTCGGCCACGATCCGGTTGCATATCGCCTGGACGTGCAGCCGCAGCCACTGGTCGGTGCTGGAGCCTTCGGTGTAATCGGCCGGGCCGTAGTGATCGATACGGCCGTCGGAGCGCAGCCGGTCGTTCTGCGCGAACTCGTCGGGGCGCTTCGGATTGTAAACCGCGTAGCCGCGACCGCCGCCTTTCTTGACCACGGAAAAGCTCGGGATATCACTCGGCCCGTCGGCGATGTAGATCATGTTCTGGAACGGGATGCGCCGGTCCTCGGGGCTGATGTTGGCGTTCACGTCGATCGCCGGGTTTTTGTTGGTGCCCTTGTTGATCTCGAAAAGCGCGCGGGTTTTGGTGGTGTTGTCGATCACCATGCCGATCTGCGCGATGAGCGCCTCGGTCGCGTTGAAGTCGTCGAACTCGCCCTGCCGCAGGAAACCGGGCCGGAGCGGATTTTCGATAAACTCGCATCCCCACACGCCGTCGATGTGGCCGGCGATGGCGCTGCCGCGGATCATCTCCGCCAGCCCTGTGCTCACCACGTAGTGTTCGAGCTGGATCTCGTGTTTCCCGTACTCGGGACGCTCCCGCACCCAGTCGCGCGAGCGGGCGAAAAACTCCGGGATGCCGGGATAAAAACGGATGTCGCCGCCGCACTCGCGGAGCACGCGGTTGTTGAGCCCGGGCATCTCGCCGGCCAGCACGCAGGTGAGCAGGTGGTTGAGGTAGGCGATCTCGCCCGAAAGGTGGTAGCCGCGCCGCTTGTAGTGCTCCACGAGGCTGTTGGTCTCGGCCCAGAACGTGGTTTCGTTGACGCCGTAGCGCCGGAAGAGCGGCGCCTGCATGTATTCCGGGATGAGCGTCTTGTCGAAATCCCAGATGCACGCGATGATGTTTTGAGTGAAAAGCGTCGTGGCCATTGGCGGAGAAATGCGGATTGCGGAATGCGGAGCGCGGGCTGAAAAAAGGCCGCGTCGTGCGTCATAACCGGTTGCATTTGCTGGCCCGTTATTCCGCATTCCGCAATCCGCATTTCATGCCGTCTCTTCCCGACATTTCCCTTTTCCGCCGCCGTGCCGACGAACTCGACGCGCGGATGCGCGATCCCGCCTTTTACACCGACGCCCGCGCCGCCGCCGAGGTCACCCGCGAGCACCAGCGTCTGTCGCAGCTCCTGGCCGACCACCGCGCCTGGCAAAAAACCGACGCCGAAATCACCGAAGCCCGGGCTCTCCTCAAGGACCCCGCCGCCGACGCCGACCTCCGCGAGCTGGCCGAGGCCGAACTGCCCGAGCTGGAGGCGCGCAAGGAGACCCTTTTCCGCGAGGTCCTCGCCGCGATGATCCCTCCCGAGCCGACCGATTCCCGCAACACCGTCTTCGAAATCCGCGCCGGCACCGGCGGCGAGGAAGCCGCGCTTTTCGCCGCCGAACTCGCCCGCATGTACCAGCGTTACGCCGAAGAGCGCGGCTGGACCGTGGAGCCCACCGGCACCAGCCCCAGCGAACGCGGCGGCTTCCGCGAAGCGAGTTTCCTCATCCGCGGCCAGGACGTCTACAAGCAGCTCAAGTTCGAGAGCGGCGTCCACCGGGTACAGCGCGTGCCGCTCACCGAAGCCAACGGCCGCATCCACACCTCCACCGTCACCGTCGCCGTGTTGCCCGAAGCGGAGGAAGTCGACCTGCGCATCGACCCGCAGGAACTCGAGATCACCGTGCAACGCGCCAGCGGTCCCGGCGGCCAGGGTGTCAACACCACCGACTCCGCCGTGCGTATCCTCCACAAACCTACCGGCATGATCGTCTATTGCGCCGACGGACGCTCCCAGCAAAAAAACAAGGCCAGCGCCATGGCCGTGCTCCGCGCCCGCCTGCTCCAGAAAAAGCAGGACGAGGAAGCGGCCAAATACGCCGCCCAGCGCCGCGGCCAGATCGGCACCGGCGACCGCAGCGAACGCATCCGCACCTACAATTTCCCGCAAAGCCGCCTCACCGACCACCGCATCGGCCTCACCCTCTACAGCCTGCCCCAGGTCATGGAAGGCGCACTCGACGACGTGGTCGAAGCCCTGCGCAAGGCCGAGTTCGAGGAAAAACTCGCCGCCCTCACCGGCCAACCGTACGACCGCCGCCGCTCCGCCACCGCGGACGACGACTGAACAGTCTCCCGCGCCCATGCTGACCCTCCTCGACATCCTCCAGAAAACCACCGCGTTTTTCACCGACAAGGGCGTGCCCTCGCCCCGGCATGACGCCGAGTGCCTGGTCGGCCACGCGCTCGGCCTGAAACGCATGCAGCTCTACCTGCAATTCGAGCGTCCGCTGAAAGAACCGGAGCTCGAAACCATCCGCGCCCTCGTCCGCCGCCGCGCCCGGCGCGAGCCGCTCCAGCATATCCTCGGCGCCGTCGAATTTTCCGGTCTCACGCTCAAAACCGATCCCCGCGCCCTCATCCCGCGACCGGAAACCGAGTACCTCGTCGAACTCGTCATCGAACGCCTCTCGCCACCGACGCCTCCCCCTCCTCCCGCGGCTTCTTCCGACATCCCGGCTGCCGATGCCGTCGCTCCCTCCGACGCCCCGCCCTCCGCGCCGTCCGCATCCGCCTCCCCCCTCCGCATCCTCGATCTCGGCACCGGCACCGGCGCCATCGCCCTCGCTCTGGCCCGCCGCTATCCTGACGCCTCGATCATCGCGACCGATACCAGCGACGACGCCCTCGCCCTCGCCCGCGAAAACGCCGCCGCGCTTTCCCTTGCCGGCCAGGTGACGTTTCTCCGCTCCGACTGGTTCGCTGCGCTCCCGCCCCCGTCACCCGCCACCGCGTTCGACCTCATCGTTTCCAATCCGCCCTACCTTACCGACGACGAGGTCGCCGCCGCCGAGCCGGAAGTCCGCGATCACGATCCGCGCGCCGCGCTCGTGGCGCCCGAAGCCGGCCTCGCCGACCTGCGCGTCATCATCGACCAGGCCCGCCCCCGTCTCGCCCCCGGCGGACTCCTCGCGCTCGAAACCGGCATCGCCCATCATGACGCCTTGCTCGCCCTCGCCGACGAGCGCGGTTACACCGCCATCGAGTCCGTCCGCGACCTCGCCGGACGGCCCCGGTTCTTCTTTGCGAGGGCTCCAAATCCATAAAGTTACTTCTCTGCTTGAATTACCCGCCTCCTGCGCCTACCGATTCACTCCCAACTCTTACACCTTCATGGACACTATTTCTCGCGACAGTAACGGCTCCAGCTACCTTCCGGTGGCCGGCGTCATCCTTGGCGTCATCGGCCTTGTGCTTGGTGGCGTTGCTCTTGCCAAAGTATCCACCATCAACAAGCAGCTTGTCAGCCATGGTGATATCGCCTCCCGCGCCTCCGCCGCGGAGGACCAGGCGCAGAATGCTACCGCCCTTGCCAGCCAGGTGGACAAGCGTGTCGACGGAGTCCAGCGCGACACGGCCACCGCCTTCCAGAATGCCGGCGCCGCCATCCAGGACATCCGTGGCGAGATCGTGAAACTTCAGGAAGCCGTCTCCCGCCGCCCCGCCCCCGCCGCAGCCGCGCCCACCGCCGGTAACCAGCAGACCGGCTCCGCCGCCCGCACACCCGCCGTCGCCGGCGCCGACGAGTACATCGTCAAGAGCGGTGATACCGGCACCAAAATCGCCACCGCCAACGGCGTGAAACTCGCCGACCTCATGGCCGTCAACCCCGAGGTCAACTGGAACCGCCTCCACGTCGGCCAGAAACTGAAGCTTCCCCAGCGCTGATCTCCCGCCCTTTTAGCCACAAGATTCGCGTCGAAACCATTTTCGCCTCCCCTCTTCGTCGAGGGGAGGCTTTTTTGTGTGCCGATGCAACCGCCCGAAGAACTCGCCACCACACCGCTTCCGCCCCGCTGGGAACGCCTCGACCAGCGCACGCTGGCGAGCACCCGCGTCTTCGATTTGCAGAGTGTGCGCTTTCGCCACCCGCGTCGCGCCGTGGAGCGTGATTTCGTTGTCATCGACGCACCCGACTGGGTCAACATCGTCGCCCGCACGACCGACAACCGCATCGTCCTCGTCAACCAGTTCCGCTACGGTTCGGACGGATTCTCGTGGGAGATCCCCGGAGGCATCATCGAGCGCGGCGAGGATCCCGTCGTCGCCGGCCTGCGCGAGTTGCAGGAAGAAACCGGCTATGGCGGCGGCAAGGCGCGGCTGCTCGGCAGCATCCGCCCGAATCCGGCGATCATGAACAACCATTGCCACTTCGTGCTCGCCGACGGCGTCGAGCCGCTGCACGCGCAGGCCTGGGATGCCGACGAGGAACTCCAGATGGCGCTGCTCCCGGCCGACGACGTCTACACGCTCGCCCGCACCGGCGGTATCACCCACAGCCTGACACTCTGCGCTCTGTTCCTGTACGAACCGCTCCGGCACGCCGTCCCGTAGCCCGCATATTTCACACGTTTTGTTTCCGGAAACGGGACCGCTTGCGCTGTAGGGGCTTCGCTTGCGAAGCCCGCGAACGGGATGGGAGGCTTCGTCCGGCTGGCGCGGGCGCCGCAAGCGGCGCCCCCTGGAGTTTGGCGCTGACTAGTTTTGCAGCAGGAAAGGCTTGATTAAATATCTAGTTATAATACTAGTTTCCTTCATGGGCTATCCAACCAAAGTTCAATGCATCCAGCGCAAGGAAACCGCGCAGTATTACATCAACTTCCCCGCCCCATCGCGCAGGCGATGGACTTCGCCAAGGGCGAGACGGTCGAGTGGACGATCCACGACAAGGGCCACCTGATCGTTTCCCGGCGCGAGGTTCCGCCCGATCCGGTCCCGGTAAAAAAAAAGCGTCGTTGAGCGAAGCCTTCGATTCCCTGCTCGACGGGCTGGCCCCCGCCTTCGGCTCGCCCGGGGATTTTACCCGGGCGCGCACCCAGTGGCTGGCCGGTCTGCTTAATCTGGGTCGCCACACGGTGACCGGAGCCCTGAGCACGGCCGGGGCGCAACACCGGGACTGGTCGGCGCAGTATCGCCTGCTGCAACGCCTGCCGGTCGATCCGGTCTTCGCGCACGTGCAACACGAGGCGCTGGCGGCCACCGATGCCGCCCGGCCCTGGGTGGTCGCGCTGGATGACTCCATCACCCGCAAAACCGGCCGCTGCATCCCCGGCTGCGGCTGGCGCAAGGATCCGCTCGGCCCGCCGTTCAACCTCAACTTTGTCTGGGGCCAGCGTGTGCTGCAGTTCTGCGCGGCCCTCCCCGCCGCCGACGGTTCGGCCCGGCTGGTGCCGGTGGACTGGCAGGAGGCCCCGCTGCCCAAAAAACCTTCGCGCCACGCCGATACCCGAACGCAGAAGGCCTACGTCGAGGCCCGCAAACAGGCCAACATCAACGAAGTCGCCGCCGGGCGGATGGCGCACCTGCGCACCGCGACCGCGCGCCCTATCCACTGGGTAAGCGACGGACGCTTCACCAACCGCACGGTGTTGCGCCAGCTGCCGGAGAACACCGTCCTGATCGGCCGGGTGCGCAAAGACACCGTGCTCTACGCGCCCTGCCAGGCGCGGCCCGGCAAAAAGGGACGCCCCCGCAAGTATGGCGACACCCTGCCCACGCCGGAACAGTTGCGCACCGACCAGACCGTCGGGTGGAGCCGGGTGCCGGCCTTCGCGGCGGAAAAGCGCCACGATTTCAAGATCAAAACACTGGGGCCGGTGCTGGCCCGTATCACCGGAGTCGATACCTTGGTCCGGGTGATGGTGATCGCCCCCCTGGGCTACCGGTTGAAAAAAGCAGGCAAGCTGCTCTACCGCCAGCCTGCCTGCCTGATTTGCACCAACCCGGACGTGCCGCTCGAAGACATCCTGCAGGAATACCTCTGGCGCTGGGACATCGAGGTGAACTTCCGGGATGAAAAGTGTCTGCTGGGCGTAAGCGAGGCACAGGTCAGGGAGCCGGAGGCGGTGCGCCGCCAGCCTGCCTGCGCGGTGGCCGCGTATGCCCTTTTGCTGCTTGCCGCGCATCACACCTATGGCGCGGACAAACTGCCCCCGTCGGTGCCCTTGGCCAAATGGCGCCGCCGCGAGCCCCCGCGCCGCGCCACCACCGGCTTGCTCATCAACCAACTGCGCGTCGAACTCTGGGCCCGCCACCTCCGCCGCGAGAGTTTATCCCACTTCTGCTCCCGCTCCTCCTCGAACACCAAGTCGCATAAACCCTCCACCGACCTCGCCTCCGCCCTGTTCTACTCCCATAACTGACTCTCCGGTCCGCCAAACTCCAGCGGGCGCCGCAAGCGGCGCCCCTGCATCGGCACGGCGTCGCCGGTCCGGCCCGCCTGTCGCCTCTTCACAGCGCAAACGCCAGCAACCCGCCCGCCGCCACGAGACCCCCGGCCACGCGGGCGATCACCGTCCGTTTTTGCAGAGCCATGCCAAGCGCCAGACCGGCCGCATGGAGTATCACGGTAGCCACTACAAACCCCGACGCATACGAAAATGCGCTCGCCGACGCCGGCATCTCCGCGCCGTGCGCCATGCCGTGGAAAATCGCAAACAACCCCGTCACCGCCATCCCGGCCGCAACCGGCAGCCGCACGGCGAATGCGATCAGCAATCCGAGCGCGAGCAACGAGGCCGCGATGCCCTGCTCGACGCCCGGAATGACAAACCCGGAAATCGCCACCACCGCCCCCGTCACCATCAGACCGACAAACGCCGACGGCACCAGCCAGCGCGCGCGACCCCCGAGAATCGCGGTCCAGAGCCCCACGGCCGTCATCGCCAGCAAATGATCCCAGCCGGTGAACGGATGTGCGAACCCGCCGCCGAAGTCCCAGGTCAGTTCATGCCCGCCGTCATGACCGGGATGGGCCTGCGCCAGCGCAGGCAGAACGACGAGACCAACAAGCAGAAATACGGAACGAAGCGGGAAGCGGGTGATTTTCATGGGAACGGATAGACACCAGCCGGAGAGCAATTTCCGGGCCAGCCTGTGTGGCGCGGGCGTCCCGCCCGCCGACGGCGAAGCCGCCGGATCGCCGTGGCACGGGCTTCCAGCCCGTGTTTCGTTGAGCGTCGAGGAGAGGTTGTCGCCACGTCCGTGTCGGACGCGCCTGCGCGCCCCTGTCGGCCCCGCCCTCTCCGGAATCTCGCTGTCCCCGGTGAGATTAGTGTGGAAAAACCGGCCGCACCCGCTTTACGCATGGACCCTGTTTTCCAGAACGTGAGCGTTTCCACTTCCGCCGCATATCAATCCGCCACAAAGCACCGCTTTGCAGCCACCGGCGTGTCCTCGTGACCGACGCGCATCCCCCTCCCCTCCCGCTCGCGCGCCAAGCCTTTTTTCCTATCCAGAAACCCGACCTGATGAACGTTGCCGAAATCACTTCCAAGGCGAAGGTCCTCCTCGAGGCCCTCCCCTATATCCAGGGCTTCCGCGGCTCCACCTTCGTAGTCAAATACGGCGGCAGCTTCATGGACGATCCCGATCCCGCCGTGCGCAACCGCGTGGCCTACGACATCGCCTTTCTCGCCGCCTGCGGCATCAATGTCGTCGTCGTCCACGGCGGCGGCAAGGCCATCACACGCGCCATGAAGGAGTCCGGCATCCAGGCGCAATTCGCCCGCAACGGCATGCGCATCACCGACGAAGCCACCGTCGGCATCGTCAAGCGCACCCTCAACGATGTCGTCAACAAGGATGTCTGCGATGCCATCGCTCTCGCCCGCGCCCGCCCCAAGGGCCTCCCCGGCGACACGGTCCTCGTCTGCGAAAAACTCACCATCGACGACGATGGCAACCCCGTCGATCTCGGTTACGTCGGCGAAGTCACCGAGGTAAAGGTGAAGCTCATCAAAAAAGAAATCGCCGACGGCAACATCCCCGTCATCTCGCCCGTCGCCGAAGGCCTCGACGGCAAACCCTACAACGTCAATGCCGACCTCGTCGCCAGCCGTGTCGCCGCCGCCATGCGCGCCCGCCGCCTCGTTTTCATGAGCGACGTCCCCGGCCTCCTTGCCGACCCGTCCAATCCCGATTCTCTCATCTCCACTCTGCGCATCGGCGACGTCGACGAGCTCAAGCGCACCGGCGTCATCGACAAGGGCATGCGACCGAAAGTCATGAGCGCCGTCCGCGCCCTCAACGAAGGCGTCCACCGCGTCCACTTCATCGACGGCCGCCTCCCCCACTCTCTCCTTCTCGAAATTTTCACCGACCGCGGCATCGGCACCGAAATCGTCCACACCTAGGCCTCCGCCTTCGGTTCCGTCAGTTTCAGATCAGAAATTCCGGAAACCGGATTCCCCGCATTCTGCACTTCCCATGTCCACCATCACGCAAGTCCGCACCACCACCGCCGAGCTCTACGATGCGTATGTCCTCAGGAACTACGGTCGCCCCGCCCTCACGCTCACGCGCGGACGCGGCGCGCACGTGTGGGACGACACCGGACGCGACTACCTCGACTTCACCTCAGGCATCGCCGTCAGCGCGCTCGGGCATTGCCACCCGCACTGGGTCGCCGCCGTCCAGCGCCAGGCCGCCGAACTCATCCACGTCAGCAACCTCTTCCGCAATCCCAACCAGGGCGAACTCGCCCGCCGCCTCGTCGGTTACGCCGGCCCCGGCCGCGTCTTTTTCTGCAACAGCGGCGCCGAAGCCAACGAGGGCCTGATCAAACTCGCGCGCCTTCACGGCGTGAAGCGCGCCGGCGGCGAGGAAGGCAGGATTTTCAAGATCATCTGCGCCAAAAACGCCTTCCACGGCCGCACCTACGGCGGCATGAGCGCCACCCCGCAGGAAAAAATCCAGCACGGTTTCCGCCCGCTCGTCCCCGGCTTCGCCTTCGGCGAACTCAACAACCTCGCGTCCTTCGAAGCGCTCGTCGACGACCAGACCGCCGCCATCTTCATCGAGACGATCCAGGGCGAGAGCGGTATCAATCCTGCCACGACAGAATTCCTCCACGGCCTGCGCGACCTCTGCAACCGCCACAACCTCCTGCTCCTCCTCGACGAGGTGCAATGCGGCATCGGCCGCACGGGCAAGTTCTACGCCTTCGAGCATGCCGGCATCCGGCCCGATGCCATCGGCATGGCCAAGGGGCTCGGCGGCGGCATGCCCATCGGGGCGGTCTGGATCGGCGAAAAATCCGCCGATCTCTTCCAGCCCGGCATGCACGGCACCACCTTTGGCGGCACCCCGCTCGCGTGCGCCGCCGCCCTCGCCGTCCTCGACGTGATCGAGAAAGAAAACCTCCTCGACGCCGTCACCCGCCACAGCCCGGCGTGGCACGCCGCTCTCCGCCAGCTCGTCACCGATTTCCCGCAAAAGGTCGCGGCGATCCGCGGCCAGGGTTACCTCGTCGGCATCCAGCTCACATCCGATCCCGCGCCCTTCGCCGCCGCCCTGCGCGAGGCCGGCCTGCTCGTGCCGCTCTCCGGCAACAATGTCTTCCGCCTCCTCCCGCCGCTCACCGCCACGCCCGCCGAGCTCGCCCGCAGCATCGGGATCATCCGCAGCGTGCTCCAAGGCTGATCTCGCTTCGTCGTCCCCGGTAACGCGAAGCCTGAACTCCATTTTTTGAATCACGGATTTTCACGGGGCGGCAGAGCGGCAACCGAAGAGAGGGAGACCGCTAAAGGTCGCTAACGGTCGCTAAAAACCGGACAATCGGAAAAATCCGGTTTAGCGTCCGTTAGCGTCTTTCAGCGGTTTATTCAAAATGATCCTGTTCCATAGGGAGATCATACGCTTTGGCGCACGATTTTTCAGCATAGTTTCAGAGACAAGATAAGTACTTCAAAGAAGAAGCTTTCATCCGTGTAATCCGTGGTCAGGAAATCCACCCAAAACACTGGCAAAACCCGCGCACTCCTTTTTTCTATCCGTTTTCCATCATCCAATGACCTCTGCCGAAATCGCCAACGCCCTTCCCGCCCAGGCCGTCACCTCTATCGACGGACTTCCGTTTCCGAAAATCGCCACCGGCAAAGTTCGTGAGAACTTCGATCTCGGCGACGCCCTCCTCATCGCCGCGAGCGACCGCCTCTCCGCGTTCGACGTCATCCTCCCGGACGGCATCCCGGGCAAGGGCATCATCCTCACCCAGATCAGCAACTGGTGGTTCGCCCAGGCCGCGCAGGCCGGCATCATCGAAAACCACCTGCTCCCCGACCAGGCAGCCGAGTTCGCCCGCCGCGGCATCACCAGCCGCGACATCCAGCTCCGCTCGATGATCGTCCGCAAGCTGAAGCCCCTCGCCATCGAATGCATCGTCCGCGGCTACCTCGCCGGCAGCGGCTGGTCCTCCTACAAAAAGACCGGCGAAGTCTGCGGCCACCAACTGCCCGCCGGCCTTCGCCAGGCCGAACGACTCCCCTCGCCGCTCTTCACCCCCACGACGAAAGCCCCCAAGGGCGAACACGACGAGCACATCAACGACGAACAAGGCGCCGCCATCGTCGGACCCGGACTCTACGAAAAGGTCAAGACCGCCAGCCTCGCCCTGTACCAGCTCGGGCACGACAAGGCGGCCAAGGCCGGCATGATCCTCGCCGACACGAAATTCGAATTTGGCACCGACGCCGCCGGCAACCTCGTCCTCATCGACGAAATCCTCACGCCCGACTCCTCGCGCTACTGGCCTGCCGACGAATACGCCCCCGACCAGTCGCCGCCGAGCTACGACAAGCAGTACGTCCGCGACCACCTCCTCGCCATCAAGTGGGACCAGAAGCCCCCCGCGCCCGCGCTTCCCGCCGAAGTCATCCGCAACACGCAGCAAAAATACCTCACCGCGCTGAAAAACCTGCTCGGCTGATTCTGCCGATGCAGGGGCGTCGCTTGCGACGCCCGCGCCAGCCGGATAAAGCCCCTGCAGGACAGAGGCGCGTTCATGCGGCACCTGTCTGGCGGAGCGGCGGGGACGCCGCCGCTCCATCGCCAAACGGATACGGCACGCGCGTCCCTGCAATCCCGGCCATTTCGGGATACCGGCGGCCTGTCACATCATGCCATCTCCCCCGCCCGGAGTGACTGGCGCTGGGGGCGCATCATCGTCAGCAGTCCTGGCATCCCGAAACGCTTTCTGAAGATCATCCCAGGACTGGCGCACTTTCGCCTTGGCGGCATCCCATGTCTCCGCGGACGCATCGCCGAGATCGGCGACGCTGGCGCGGAAATTGTCCGCCGCCTTGTCCAGCCCCTCGCCAACGGCGGATGTGCCATCGGATGCCTTCGACTTGAGTCCGGCGATCGTGGTATCGGCCTCGTCCGCCACCTTGTCGAGCTTCGCCTTCAGCGCGGCACGCTCGTCCCAGGTAGCAGCATCGAGGTCATTGATACCCCCTTTCAGGGCATCCTTGGCGTCGTTATAGAGTTCCTTGCTTTTGTCTTTCGTAGCGCTCCACGCGTCCTGTGCGGTCTCCTTGGTGGCATCGACCACGTCCCGGGTTTTTTCCGACAAGGTCGGTTTGTCCGAGGGAGCGGTCGGCGGAGGCGCCGGATCGGAGTTACGATTGCAGGCGGAAGCGAGCAGCGCGGCGCCCAGGAAGAGCACGCCGGGCAACAGTCGTGTAACGGTATGTTTTTTCATTTTCTGTGTCAGGGTTGGTGAACGGACAGCGCAGGACCGGCCCGCGCTGCGTATGGCGGGAACACACGCGCCGTTGCGGCGCGTGGCAGAATGAAAAAGCGGCTTTGCCGAGCGGCCGCTAGACCGGCGGCTTGCCGCGAACAGCCCCGGCAATCGCCGAGACAATGAGCAACACGAGGAAGATGAAAAAGAGGATCTTCGCCACTTCCGCCGCCGCACCGGCGATTCCGGTGAAGCCCAGAATACCTGCGATCAGGGCGATGATAAAAAAGATGAGAGTCCAGCGTAGCATGGTAGTCCTTTCGTTTCCTTTTCGGATTCAGGGGAGATTCCCGGGCAGGTGAGTCTTCCTGACTGATACGCAAAGGACGGCGGAAACGCAAACGCGCCAGACAAAAGCTGTTTTCACGTCTGCACGCGGGTTTGCCTTTGCGACCCCGGCCCCGGCCCTGCAACCTCCGCCCCTCATGAGTCGGGAAACCTGTTATCGTTGTTTCTGGCCGAAGCCGCTTTGCTGGTGTCCCTCGATCCGGCCGATGCCGACGCGCACCCGGTTTGTGTTCCTCATGCACCCCAAGGAATGGAAGCACGAAAAAGCCGGCACCGGGCGTCTCACGCACCTTTGCCTGCCCGACAGCGTCATCCATATGGGCATCGCGTTCGACGAGCACGAGGAGGTGCAGGCGCTCATCAGCGATCCGTGCAACCACGCCGTCCTGCTCTATCCCGGTCCCGATGCGCTCAACCTTTCGCTTCCCCAGACCGCGCTCACCGCCGACACACTCGCCTGCGCCGGCCGCCGCCTCGTGGTGTTGCTGCTCGACGCCACCTGGGCCTGTGCTCGCAAGATGCTCCGCCTCAGTCCGACCCTCCAGCGCCTGCCGCGCATCATGTTCACACCGACCGCGCCGAGCCGTTTTGTCATCAAACAGCAACCGCAGGAGGGCTGCCTCTCCACGCTGGAAGCGACACACGAACTCCTCCTCGTCCTCGAACGCGCCGGGCTCGACACCTACGCGGAGCCGGACCAGCTCCTTTCGATTTTCCAGCGCATGCAGGATTACCAGATCACCTGTGCCGAGGATCCGGCGCGCGGCGGGTATCGGCGCCGCCCCTACACGGCCCCCGGCGAACGCAAACGCCCCGAAGGCCGGGGCGCCAACCGTCGCAAGTGGATCAGGCCTTCTCCGGCCACCGCACCTGCCACCGCCCCGGCTCCGGTGCCCGCTTCCCTCATCGCCCTCCCGCCAGCCGTAACTCCGGCGTCGCGTAGGCATGTTTCCGATACCGGTGCGGAGTGACACCGAACCGCCGCCGGAAGATTTTGTAGAAATGCCCGAGGTTCTCCAGGCCGCAGTCCGCCGCGATGTCGATGATCTCGCGTGAGGTCGTATTCAGTTCGTGGGCCGCGTAAGTCATCCGCGCCTCGTTGAGCACATCCGTCGGCGTCTTTTTCAGCAACCGCTGCACCTCCCGCGCCACATGTTCCGGGCTGCGTCCCGCCAGCCGCGCCAGTTCTGCCGTGCCGCCGCGAAAATGCTCCGGCTCCTGAATCCGCTTGCAAGCGACAGCCAGCCATTCCGGCAGCGCCTGCCGGGAATGCCGCGCGTTCACCAGCAACGCCATGACCCCGCTCAGGAATGCTTCCGCGCTCAACGCATCGCGTGCGCCTGCGTCGAGGTCATGCGCCATCGCGCGCAACCGCTCCACCTGGGCGGCATCGAGCTCGAACTCGCGCTTGCGGTGATCCGGTTCGGCAAACCACCGTTCGCCTTCACTGTTGCCACTACTATTGCCCCCGCCGCCAGCAGTCCTCCTTCCACGGCCCCGCATCCTGACCTCCGGAAAATGCCTCCTCCGCAACCGTTCCCACAACTCGCAGGCGAAGGCAAAATTGGCGAACCGCACAAACTCTCCCGGCCCCTTGCGTGCCGCCGAAAACCCGTGCGAGTCCTCACGCCGGATCAACACCAGCAGTCCCGGAAACAACCGCCGCTGTTCCCCGTTGATGACATGCACCCCCTCCCCCTCTTCGACCCAGAATACCTCGTGAAAAACATGTGTGTGCAGCGACGTGCGCACATCAATCAACGGATACTGCCACCATGCGAACCGGCACACATCGGAGGGGAAACGGAAAGAGTAGTCGATACGAGGCATGAGAGCTAAAAATCACCTGCCGAGGCAAGAAAGTCCGGCATCAATATAGCGTAAAAAAAAGCCGGTTAATCGGAAGATAAAAATCTCCGAACCGCGTAATCTGTTTCCATGAAACCACCCCCCGCCCTGCTCCTCCGGTTGTGCGCCGGATTCTCATTCACCCTCGCCTCCAGCCTGTTCCTCCACGCTACAACCTACACATGGACTGGAGAGGGAGACGATACCCGTTGGAATAACGTGGAAAACTGGGACGCCAACGGCGTTGCCCAATCCGGCACGGAAACCGGGATCATCCTCGCGAAATCCGGCAGCTATACCGTCACGCAAAACAGCGGCGCCGGGATGAGCTTCAACCGGCTCGTTATCTCCTCCGAAAGTGGCGTTGTTACGATTGCCGGGACCAACTCCTTTTCAACCAACGCCCCCACCGCCGACGGCTTTGCCGAACTCCAGTTGAACAACACCAACACCTCCAGTTGGAGCAACCAGCTCACGCTCAACCGTACCCTCCACTTCACGGGAACGGGCACAGGGCAGATGACCCTCAACGGCGTGGTGCAAGGCACCCAAGGCATTGTGGTGGATGCGGCGGGTGTTCTCGCCCTCACGAAAACCAACACCTTCCAAGGCGGTCTCACCGTCAAACGCGGGACCGTCACCCTGACGACTGCCGCCGCCGCCGGCACGGGCGCGATTACGATGGAAGGCGGCACGCTTCGCAACAGCACCAGCTCTGGCGTCGCGATGACCGAGCTCAATCAAGCCCTCAACATCTCCGGCAACTTCACGCTTGGGTACAACGGTACCCAACGCGGCTTCACCTTCACCAAGGCCGTCACCCTCACCGGCACGGACGCCCTGCGAGGCATCAACCTCATTGCCCAAAACAAGGCGACCGACCTGCTCATTCTCAACGGCGCAATTGGCGACGATGGCGGCAACAACGGCCTCAAATTCAGCAGCACGGGCACGGTGCGTTTCGGCGGCGCAGCCTCCAACACCTACACCGGCCAGACCCTGTTGTGGGGTCAGAATGTCAATCTCGTCCTCCAAAAAACCGACGGCGCAACCGCCATTGCCAGAGACCTCTATATCGGACACGGCACCGTCACCATCGAAACCGGTACACAGCGGGTCGGCGGCAAATTTTACTCGACCGACTATGCCACCAGCGACCTGCAAATCAACTCCGGCGCCACGCTCGCCGTCGCGGGCGAAACCGGTCTCGCCACTCGCTCCCTGACCACCGACAGCACCGGCGCCGCCGGCACCCTTTTGCTGGAAAGCTCCGCCACCCTCCACGTGAGCGATTACTGGACCGATCAGGAAAACGGCTTCTCCGCCGGACAACGCATCGCCGCCGCCGCCGCGCTCACCTGGGTCGGCTCCCTCACGCTCGATGGCGGCGCAACCCTCAACTTCGATCTCACCGCCGATCCGTCCGCATCGGACGGCATCATCCTGACCGGCGATGCCAGCGTCATCACCTTTTCCGATACCACCGGACTCGCCCCCGTCATCATCAACCTGAACGCGCTCGACGGCGCCGCCCTGGCCTCCGGCACAACCTATACGCTGCTCAGCGTCACCGGAGGCTTTGTGAACCTCGACGAACAAAACCTCGCCGAGCGCCTTACCCTCAACGCCAACGGCCTCGAAGGCACCTTTGCGCTCACCGCCAACGCCCTCACCTTCACGGTCACCTCCGCGATTCCCGAGCCCTCGACTTGGGTTTGGATTACGGGTGCTTTTTCCCTTCTGATCACCGTCGGACTCCGCAAGCACTTGCGCGATCTCCACATCAATTGACCGCCATCGTCTCGCGCTTATCCGGCGCGTTTCGCTCACCACCCAAACCCTGAACTCCAAACCCCACTATCATGATCATCAGGCCACGACCTGTTCTTCTTTCCCGGAGCCACAGCAAGGCGGCGTATCCGGTAAAAACTTCTCCAGGAGAGTCCATTACCCTGACCGCGTCCGCCGCCGCCTTTACTCTCATCGAATTGCTCACGGTAATCGCCATCATCGGTATCCTCGCCGCCCTCTCGCTTGTTGCCATCGGCCAGGTCCGCGAATCGGCCAACACCGCAAAATGCGCGGCTACCCTCCGATCTCTCGGCCAAGCCAACCTTCTCTGGATCGACGACCACAAAGGGACGCTCATTCCGTTCAGCCCCTCCGGCCAAGCCTGCTGGTCCAAATATCTCATCGACCAAGGTTATTTTTCCAAAGACCGCTTCAGCCTGCTTTGTCCCAGCCACGCGAAAAATGTCGCCGCTTTTGCCGACACCATAAAACCCCGCAGCTACCACCCGATCACGTTTATCTGGAAAGTCGGTACCACCAACGAAGATGGCACCACGACTTACGACGGCGGCGCCGCGCGCCTGTTCTCCAGCATTACCGTGCCCAGCAGAACCATCATGTTCACGGAGATGCACATCACCGATGTAACAAGCAGCGCCTTCGACCGGGAAAGGCTCTTCAACGGTGTCGGGAGCGACATTGTGCAGCCGGCGAACGGCAGCGTCGCCATGCGCAGCTTTCACAAAAATTACGGCAAGAACTTCGTGTTTTTTGACGGTCACGTGAAGTTTCTGAGCAACGAGCAAGTCATTGCCATGCGCTCTTCCGGCAAAGACCCCACCAGACCCTGACCCTCTTTCTTTTTCCGCCATGCGCATCCCCCTCCTCATCGCATTCACGTTCCTCGCCACTCTCGCCGCCTCCGGTCCAGCGCGACTCGCCGCCGCAACACCAACCTCCCCCCTCCCCTCGCTCGGCCTGCCTGCCGAAGGCAAGTGGAACTTCCACAATGGCCCGGAATATCCTGGCGCGAAAGGCAAAGTCACCCTCGCCGCTAACACCGACCCCGCGCTCGCCGACGATCCTCTCGTCCAAACCCTCGCCACCCTCTCCTACGACTTCACCAATGGCGGACGCTATGTGGCCGCTCACACCCCCACCGATATTCCCGATGGCACTGAAGAGATCCGCGTCCGCGTCACTTCCGCCGCCGCCGGTCCCGTCTCCATCCGCATCACGGATGCTACCGGTCAGACTCTCACCCTCCAGACCGCCTATACGCAGGAAGGTGAATGGCAGACCCTCCGCTTTCCCCTGACCGGGAAAATCAAAAACCACTTTGGAGGCAAAAATGACGGCAATATCCATTTCCCCATAAAAAAACTCGCCCTCCTCGTTCACAAAGGAGGACGAGCTACGCCAGCCGGCTCCCTCACCTTCACCAAATTCACACTCCTCTGATCCTCTCCCCCGTCACTCCACATGAGAAACCTCGCCACCCCTCTCCTCGCGCTGGCACTCACGCTGACCGTCGCCCACGCCCAAACCCCGGGCGCATCCAATAAAACAATACGCGACGACCGCATGGGCACCGGCGTCCATTTCCAGCAAGGCGACAACCCCAACTGGCGCGACTACGACCTCGACAAAATAATGCCCCTCCTCGCCGACTCCGGCATCGCCTGGCTGCGCAATGCCATCTACTGGGGCCAAGTGGAAAAAAACAGGGGCGTTTATTCCATCCCCCAAGCCAGCCTCCGCTGGATCGAGCGTGCCAATGCCGCCGGCCTCAAGATTTCCATTACATTCAATGGCGGCAACAAACTCTACGCCGACCACTTCGACCCCGACGCCTACGCCAAGGCCGCCGCCTGGGTCGCCAAAACCCTGCAAGGCAAAATCCATGCGATGGAAATCCTCAACGAACCCTACCAGAAATCCTACGCCGGATACTACAAAGGCACCTGGAACGGTATCGAGAAAGACGGTTCAGTTTCATCATGGGTAGGCAAATACGTGAAACTCATCAACACTGCTGCTCCAGCGATCAAGGCCGCCAATCCCGACATCAAAGTCACCGGCCTCGGCAGCGTTGCTCCCGTCAACTTCCGCCAGATCGCAATGGGCATCGTCCCCGAGGTGGATGGCATTGCCGACCATCCCTACAGCTACCGCCTCGTCCCTGAACTCGTCCCTTGGGCCGCGCAGCCCACCATTCTCAAACGCGACGGTATCGCCACCGCCGACGAGAAAGGCACCTTCGCCTCGCAAATCCGCATGTATCGTGAACAGTCCCGAAAGTACAACGGACCCAAGGAAATCTGGCTCACCGAATGGGGCTGGGCCACACACCAGGAAGCCAAGGCGAGCGACATGAACGCCGGTTTCACCGAGAGCGCCCAGGCCAAATACATTCTCCGCCGCTACGTCGAAAGCATCGGCCTTGGTTGCGCGCGCAGCTTCCAATACGACTTCCGCGACGACGGAGACGACCCCTACAACGCCGAGCACAACTGGGGACTCCTCCGTCGCGACTACACTCCCAAACCCTCCTGGTACGCGGTCCAGCGTCTCGCCCGTTCACTCGACAACGCCACACCGGATTTCAGCAAAAAGATCGAGGTTGAATTCTTCCCCGTGCGTGGACGCAACGACGTCCATCCCTTCACGTGGGATGGTGCCCGGCTCGCCACGCCCGGCTCGATAAAATCCTACCCGTTCACCACCCGCGACGGCGCCACGAAAATTTTCCTCTGGTCCGCCGAGCGAGCCGATGGCGACACGAAGCCCCGACTGTGCGACATCGAAATCACTCCGGCCCTTCCCGAAGGTTTCACCGCGTCTTTCTACAATATTTTTGAGGATAAAACAGAAACGTATCCGGTTGAGACGAAAAAAGGCCGTTCGATGATAAAGCTCGTGAGCATCCACGACTCGCCCATCTGCCTTTCCATCCCCGTATCCGTGAATCCAGACAAATGACTCTTCGCCACGCCCTTCTCTTCATTGCCGCCCTGACGGCGTTCCTGCCTTTGCAGGCCGCCAAGCCCTCCCCCGGGCCCGTGCTCATCAATCTCGACTACGACGACCTCATTGCGATCCGCGAGGATCTCCGTTCCCATCCCGACACCAGTCCCGCGCGCCATGCTTGCGCCAGACTCCTTGCAGAAGCCGACGCCGTTCTCCCGAAAAAAGCACCCAGCGTCCTTGATAAACAACTTGTTGCCCCTTCCGGGGACAAACACGACTTCTTCGCCATTGGTAACTACTCCTGGCCCAATCCCGAGACATCCGACGGCCTGCCCTACATTCGCCGTGACGGACAGCGTAATCCCGAAGCCCGCGGCCCCAAATACGATAAGGGCGCCTGGGACGCCAACGCCCGCGACATTACCACCCTTTGTCTCGCCTGGTTCTACAGTGGCAACGAAAAATATGCCGCCAAAGCCACCACCCTCCTGCGCACCTGGTTCACCGATCCGTCCACCCGGATGAATCCGAATCTTAACTACGCCGCCTCGCAACCCGGCGTTCACGACGGACACTACATCGGTATCATTGAAGGCGTCGCCCTCAGCAAGCTCATCGACTACGTCCAGCTCCTCACCCTCTCCGAATCCTGGACCTCCGCCGACAACACCTCTCTCCAGTCCTGGTTTAGGGAATTCAGGATCTGGCTGTTAGAAAGTCCCTTCGGCAAACGGGAGCGGGAGATGGGCAATAACCACGGTATCTGGTATGCTACCCAGGTCGCAACCTGCTCCATCTACATTGGCGAAACCTCCGACCTTGCACCTGTCTATGAACGGGCGCGCCGCCACATCGCCAAACAGATTGCTTCCGACGGATCCCTCCCGGCTGAACTCAAGCGGACACGTTCGCTCATGTATACACGGTACACCCTGCAGGCCTTTATCGCTCTCGCCCGCTGCGGAGAACTCACCGGCCACGACATCTGGCACTACAAAACGCCCGAAGGTCGTGGAGTGGAAAGTGCCTTTAATTTCGCTGCACCCTATCTCTCCGGAGCCAAGGAATGGACATGGCCCCGAATGGGAGACAAACCCGATTACCCGACCTCCACCGAAATCCTGCGCTGGCCAGCCAAAGTTTACCGGACCCCTGCCCTTCTCGGCGCGATCCGCATGATCGATCCTGTCGCAGGGCAAAACAAGCCGCTG
The DNA here is from genome assembly GCA_000242935.3 of Opitutaceae bacterium TAV5. Classification (NCBI taxonomy): domain Bacteria; kingdom Pseudomonadati; phylum Verrucomicrobiota; class Opitutia; order Opitutales; family Opitutaceae; species Opitutaceae bacterium TAV5. The sequence continues at coordinate 3,967,846 of CP007053.1, read as the reverse complement.
GATGGCAGCCTCCCTGATCCCGCAAACCGCATGCTTTGGCTCCTCGGCAAGAATCCCTCCTGGTAGCCTGGAGACCAAACTCCTTGGGCACGGCATCTCCAATACAAGTAGTCACAGCAATCGTCCGAAATGTCCCTCAACACCGAATGGCGCCCCCGAATCGAGGCCTGGATCAAGGCCCTCGACCAGCTCGTCTACGCTCCCGTCGCTCCCTTGGCCCTGGAGGCATTTTTCACTTACGACCAGCTCACGGCCGACGAGGCCATGTGCCGCGCCTTCTCGCCCATCGCTCCCGGCACGCGCTGGGGAGCAAAGTGGCAATACGCCTGGTTTCGCGGGCAAATCCCCCCCCTCCCCCCCTCCCCGGAAACCAACGAACACCCCGTCCTCCACGCCGGCCATCCCACCCCGCAATTCGGCGGCGACATGTTCGGCGAGTGGCGCGTCTTTATCGACGGCGCCGAAATCGGCTCCCGCGACTGGGCGCACGTTTACCTGCCTGTGGCGCGGGCTTTTTCCGCCAATCGCCCGCATTCTTCAACCCCGGCGGGCGGGACGCCCGCGCCACTTCAATTCCTCGCCGAGGCTTTCGGTGGCCCCACCCGCGCCGGCGCCGGCGGCGGTCCGGCGCTTCACGGCGTACCCACGCTCCCCGAACCGCCGCCGCAACAGCGTATCCTCCCCGACGTTACCGCCGGCTTCTGGCGCGAGGACATTTTTCAGCTCGCGATGGATGCCCGCACGCTCCTCGATCTCCGCGACCAGCTCGACCCCGATTCGCTCCGCGTCGCCGAAATCGACGCCGGCCTCCGCGACTTCACCCTCATCGCCGACCCCGAGCTTCCCTGGCCGGAAATGCGCTCCACTCTCCTGCGCGCCCGCGAACGCCTCGCTCCGCTCCTGGCCTGCCACAATGGCACCACCGCCCCCACCCTCTTCTGCATCGGCCACAGTCACCTCGACATTGTTTACCAGTGGCCGCTCAAGGAAGCCGAGCGCAAGGTCGCCCGCACCTTCGCCAACCAGCTCGGCCTCATGGAGCAGTATCCGGAATATCGTTACCTCCAGAGCATGCCCGTGCTCTACGAGATCGCGAAGCGCCTGCACCCGCGCCTCTACGCCCGCGTGAAGGACGCCGTGCGCCGCGGGCAGTGGATTCCCGAAGGCGCGATGTGGACCGAAGCCGACACCAACCTCCCCGGCGGTGAATCCCTCATCCGCCAGTTCCTCTACGGACGCCGTTTCTTCCGCGACGAGTTCGGCGTCGAGAGCACCTTTGCCTGGCTCCCCGACACCTTCGGCTTCACCGGTTCGCTGCCGCAGATCATGGCCGGTTGCGGCATCGAGCATTTCGGCTCCTCCAAGCTCTTCACCGTCTTCGCCGAAGAAGGCGATCCCTTCCCTTACACGACCTTCTGGTGGGAAGGCATCGACGGCACCCGCGTTTTCTCGCATTTCGTGCCCAGCTACGGCATCATGACCAACCCGCGGTCGATCGATACCCAATGGAAACAGAACCCGCAAAAGGACGGCATTCGCGCCCGCATGGCGGTCTATGGACACAGCGACGGCGGCGGCGGCTGCGAACGCGCCCATCTCGAGTATCTCCGCCGCCTGGCCGACCTCGAAGGCGCCCCGCGCTGCCGCCATGCCACGCCCGCCGAATTCTTCGAATATCAGGAAAAACAGCCCGACCCTCTCCCCGCCTGGACAGGCGAAATCTATCTGCCCGCCCATCGTGGCTGCTACACCACACAGGCCGCCCTCAAGCGCGGCAACCGTCGCTGCGAAATGATGCTCCGCGAAGCCGAACTCTGGTCAGCCGTCGCGTATATCTTCACCCGCCGGGCCTCCTCTCCTCATGCCTGGCCCCGCGCCGCTCTCGAAACCGCCTGGAAAAAAACGCTCTTCAACCAGTTTCACGACATTCTCCCCGGCTCTTGCATCGAACGCGCCGCGCAGGAAGCCCGCGAGTTCTACGACAAATCCCTCGCCGAGGCCACGGCGGTCGCCAATACCGCCATGGCTGTGCTGAGTGAGTGGCACGGGCTTCCGGCCCGTTCGGTCTCACAGGCTTCCAGCCCGTCTGGTCCACAGACTGTGGACGCGACGCCTGTGCCACGACAATCCGCCCTCCTCTTCAATTCACTTGCCTGGCCCCGCACCGAACTCGTTGCACTGCCGCCCGCATTCCCTGCCGATGCGCTCCCGCCCGCCACACCCACACTCCGGCTGGACGGCACCACCTGGGTCAGCGCCACCGTTCCCGCCTGCGGCTGGACCGACCTTGCCACCGCGGTCACCCCACTCGCCGATCCGTCGGTCCGATCCGACCGATCTCCGTCCACCTCCTCCCTGATCCTCGAAAACACCCTCTACCGCCTCGTTCTCGATCAACTCGGCCGCATCACGAGCTGGCATGACAAGGCTATGGGCCGCGAACTCGCTGCCGCCCCGCTCAACGATTTCCGCATGTACCGCGACACCCCGCGCGTCTGCGATGCCTGGGAGATCGAGTCCCACTACGCCCGGCAACCCGTCGATCTCACTCCCCCCGCCGCTACGCCCGCCACCGTCGAACTCCTCTCCGACGGCCCGCTCGCCACCGTCCTCCGCATTCGCCGCCGCCTGCACGATTCCGACCTCGATCAGGAAATCCGGCTGGCCCGCAACTCGCGCCGCATCGAATTCCGCACCCGCATCCGCTGGCACGAAAAACACAAGCTCCTCAAAGTCGCCTTCCCGCTCGCCCTCACTGCCCACGAGGCTCTCCACGAAATCCAGTTTGGCCACCTTCGACGTCCCACGCATCGCTCCCGCAAGGCCGACCGGGACCGCTTCGAGGTCTGCCAGCAAAAATGGAGCGCCCTCGCCGAGGAAAATCGTGGCGTTGCCCTGCTCAACGACGGCAAACACGGCATCAGCGCCGAGCAAAACACGCTCGCCCTCACGCTCCTGCGCGCCCCGCAGGCGCCCGACATGCACGCCGATCTCGGCGACCACGAATTCACCTACGCTCTCTACGCTTGGGACGGGCCCTTCGTCGGCAGCGGGGTCACGCAGGCCGCCCTCGAACTCAACGCCCCGCTGCGCTTCGCGCCGGACATCCGGCCACCGGATGTTCGACATTCGACGCCGGATGCCGGATGTTCAGGCGTTTCACTCTTCTCCTGCGATGCCCCCAACATCATTCTCGAGACCGTAAAACTCGCCGAGGATGACAGCGGCGACCTTGTCCTGCGCCTCTACGAATCCGCCCGCGCCGCCACACGCTGCCGCCTGCGCATCGACCTCGCCGCCACCTCCTTCCATAGCGCCTGCGAGACCGACATGCTCGAAAACCCGCTCTCCGGCCGCGCCCTGCCCCTGCCCGACGCCGCCGGCCTCGGCCTCGATTTCCGTCCCTTCGAGATCAAGACCCTCCGCCTGCGCCCGGCGTGACCGGTCTCCTTCGTCATCCGTCGTCCCGCCGCGGCAGATCTCCACCTCGGGACTTGCCACCTCCGGGCCAACCCCCTTGATTGCGCCAACCGTCGACCAGACGGCGCCTCTATCATGCAGCCCACCGACTTCACACCACCCACCAGTGTCGATGACCAGCCCGAGCTCGGCGACATCAAGATCAACCACACCGTGATCGCCAGCATCGTGCGTCTTGCCTCCCTGCAGGTCCCCGGCGTGGCCGGTGTCGGCGGAGGCATTGTGGACGGCATCACCGAAATCTTCGCCAAACGCGAGGCCGACCACCGCGGTGTGCGTGTCGCTGAAAACAGCGAAGGCGCCTACGTGATCGAGGTGCGCCTCATCATCGCCTACGGCTCCGAAATCGGCAAGACCGCCTACGACGTGCAACTCGCCGTCCGCAAACAGATCATCGCCATGACCGGCCAGGACGTGGCCAAGGTCGATGTCATCATCGAAGGTGTCCGTCTCCCCGGCGACAACGCCCCGTCAGCCGCCGGCAAGGCCGACGAAGCCTGGCCCGATCTTTCCACCGACGCCTGATCCCCCATCCCTCTGCCATGTTTTCCTCTCTCGAAAGCTTCGCCCTCGGCATCCCGCTCTCCTTCCTCCTTCTGTCGGCCAGCGTGTTGCTGCTCCTCCTCGCGCTGCTGCTCCGCCAGCGCACGCTCGTCCTTTCGGACAAGGAGACCGGCAAGCTCGAAATCTCGAAGCATGCCCTGCACCGCCTGCTCGAAGCCTGCTGCCTGCAACTCAACGGCGTGGCCGGCGCCCGCGCGGAAGTCTCCCGCAAAGGCGACAAGTTCGACACCGCCCTCCGCCTGAAAATCCGCCCCAACGCCAAGCTCGACGCCATCCAGGGCTATCTCGAACAGGAGATCGGCGAAATCTATCGGCAAAACCTCGGCATCACCGAAATCGGTCGCGTCGAGATCAAGGTCGTTGGCGTCGTCGCTCCGAAAAAGGATTTCTGAGCGCACCGGCCAGGATGGCCGATTCATCGAACGCTCACGGTTGAGCGTTCAGCGTCAGCGTCTTCCGACTCTTTCTGCTTTTCGTCAATTGAACGGTAGCAAGGTAACGCTACCACCGCCCCGCCCCCGGAAACTCCCCCTCGCCCTGGTCCGGACCTTGCTACATCCTGCGGCAGTTATGAACCGTTTGACAGAACCGCCGGCTCCCTCCTGATAATTCGCCTGCCGGTCACGATCATGATCCGGCTTGCTGCCACGCCTGCCGGTTCCGGCCTCGCCCGCACCCGCAACCATCCGACTCATCCTGCCACGATGCTTCCCCTCCGACCGATTCCCTTCCCGACCGGCCTGTTATCCGGCCTGCCGCTCGCCCTCGCCGTCGTCCTTTTCACCGCGCCCTTCCTGCCGGCCGCCGCCCGGGCCGCCGAGCCGATCAAGGTCGGCGAATACAATTCCCTCACCGGCAAGGAAGCCAGTTTCGGCCAGTCCACCCATCGCGCCATCGTCCTCGCCGTCGAGGAGATCAACGCCGCCGGCGGCGTCCTCGGTCGCCCCCTCCAGCTCGTCACCGAAGACAACCAGTCCAAGGCCGGCGAATCCGCCACCGCCGTCCGCAAGCTCATCTCGCGCGACAAGGTCGTGGCCGTGATCGGCGAGGCCACCTCGGGCCGCTCGCTCGAGGCCGCCCCGCTCGCCCAGCGGGCGCGCATCCCCATGATCGCCACCGCCGCCACCAACCCGAGAGTCACCGAAACGGGCAACTACATTTTCCGGACCTGCTTCATCGACCCCTTCCAGGGCACCATCATGGCGCGGTTCGCCCGCGACACCCTCGGCTTCAAACGCGTCGCGCTCCTCACCAGCGTCTCCTCCGCCTACAGCGTGGGCCTGTCCAGATTTTTCCACGAACGTTTCACCGCCGACGGCGGCACCATCGCCGCCGAACAGAAATACTCCGAAGGCGACAAGGATTTCCGCTCCCAGCTCACCGCCATCAAGGCCTCGGGCGCCGACGCGGTCTTCGTTCCCGGCTACTACACGGAAGTCGCCCTCGCCGTCCGCCAGGCCCGCGATCTCGGCCTCGCCATCCCCTTCATCGGCGGCGACGGCTGGGAAGCCCCGCAACTGCTCGAAATCGGAGGCGATGCGTTGAATGGCTGCTACTACTCCGCCCATTTTTCCCCGCAAAACGCCGCCCCCCTCGTCCAGGCGTTCGTCAAAAACTACCAGGCCCGCTGGGGCGGCCTCGTCCCCGATGCCTTCGCCGCCCTCGGCTACGACGCGATCCATCTCCTCGCCGACGCCATCAGGCGCGCCGGCACGACCGACGGTCCCGCGCTCCGCGATGCGCTCGCCGCCACGCAAGATCTCGAAGGCGTGACCGGCGCCACCACGTTCGACGCGCAACGCAACCCGACCAAGGCCGCCTCCATCATCACCATCGCGGACGGCAAATTCCGCTTCGACCGGACCATCGCCCCTTGACCGAATTCCTCCAGCAACTGCTCAACGGTCTCTCGCTCGGCGCGATCTACGCTCTCATCGCGCTCGGCTACACGATGGTCTACGGCGTGCTCCGCTTCATCAACTTCGCTCACGCCGACGTGTTCATGGTGGGAGCCTTCATCGGGTACAACTTCGGCGGATTCCTCCCTGCGGGCACGCTTCACGGCGGCGCCCTCGTCCTCCTCGCCGCAATGGCCGGCTGCGCCGTGCTCGGCATGCTCATCGAGCGCCTCGCCTACCGGCCGCTCCGCAACGCCCCCACGCTCAACGTCCTCATCACCGCCATCGGCGTGTCACTGTTTCTCGAATACACCGGCCAGGTCGTCTTCGGCGCCTCGCCGCGCACCTTCCCGCCGGTGTTCCCCGCCACCGGTTTCCGCTTCGGCCCGCTCGTCGTATCGAGCAACCAGCTCCTCGTCATCGCCGTCGCCGGCGCGCTCGTCATCGCGCTCCAGCTCGTCATCTTCAAAACGAAAATCGGCATGGCGATGCGCGCCGTCTCCCTCAATCCCCGCGCCGCGCAGCTCGCCGGCGTCAACGTCAACGCCGTCATCTCCTTCACCTTCGCGCTCGGCTCCGCTCTCGCCGGCGCCGGCGGCGTCCTCTACGCGGTCAACTATCCCTCGATCGACCCCCTCATGGGCCTGATGCCCGGCATGAAGGCCTTCGTCTGCGCCATCCTCGGCGGCATCGGCAACATCCCCGGCGCCGCCCTCGGAGGCATCGTCCTCGGTTCGGTCGAGACGTTCGTCGGCGGCAGCGAATTTTCCACCTGGAAAGACGCCATCGCGTTCGCCGTCCTCATCGCGCTCCTCCTCTTTCGTCCCTCCGGCCTGCTCGGCAAACCGCTGCCCGAAAAAGTCTGATCCGCCCCGCCGCCATGCCGCCCGCCCTCCGCCATCCGTTCAACGCCCTCCTCGCCGCGCTCGTCGTCGCCCTGGTCGCGGCGCGCTTCGCCGGCGGCCTCGACCCGTACTTCCTGGATGTGCTCACCGGCGTCGGCATCAACATCATCCTCGCTGTCTCGCTCAATCTCGTGAACGGCTACACCGGCCAGTTCTCGCTCGGCCACGCCGGCTTCATGTCGGTCGGCGCCTACCTTTCGGCCGCTATCACTCTCTTCATCGGCGACCGCCTCCTCGCCGGCGGCGACACCGGCCTCTCCGCTTTCGCCGCCACCGCGGCCGGGCAAAACCTCCTCTTCCTCACCGCCCTGCTCGCCGGCGGCCTCTGCGCCGCCGTGGCCGGCCTGATCGTCGGCGGACCCTCGCTGCGGCTGCGCGGCGACTACCTCGCGCTGGTCACCATCGGCTTTGGCGAGATCATCCGCGTGATTTTCCAGAACACCGAAACCTTCGGCGGCGCGCTCGGCCTCAACGGCATTCCCGACTACACCAACATCTTCTGGGTGATCGCTTTCGCCGCTCTCACGATTTTTGTCGTCGTCTGCCTCACCCGCTCGACCTGGGGCGCCGGATTCCGCGCCACCCGCGACGACGAGATCGCAGCCGCCGCCGTCGGCATCGACACCACCCGCTACAAAATCATCGCCTTCGTCGTCGGCGCGTTTTTCGCCGGCATCGCCGGCGGCCTCTATGCCCACTTCAAGATGACCATCGTCCCGACCGGTTTCGATTTCGCGCGCAGCATCGAGATCGTCGTCATGGTCATCCTCGGCGGCATGGGCAACACCCTCGGCGTCATCCTCGCCGCCATCCTGCTCACGCTCCTGCCCGAGTTTCTCCGGCCTGTCGCCGAGTATCGCATGATCATCTACTCGTTCCTCCTCATCGTCCTCATGATCGTCCGCCCGCAGGGCCTGTTCAACCTCCGCTTCGGACGACACCGGGCCTGACCTGCCGCCGTGGATACCGCACACCCGAGTCCTCCGCCACCACCCTCGCCGCCCCCGTTGCTGGAGCTGGACAAGGCCACGGTCCGTTTCGGCGGCCTTGTCGCCGTCAATGCCGTGGACCTCGCCCTGCGCGAAGGCGAGTTGTGCGGCGTCATCGGCCCCAACGGCGCTGGCAAGACCACGCTCTTCAACCTCATCTCCGGCGTGTACCCCGCCAGCGCAGGCGCGGTGCGGTTTGCCGGTCGTTCTCTGGCCGGCCGTCGCATGCACGAGATCGTCGCGCTCGGCATCGCCCGCACCTTCCAGAACATCCGGCTTTTCGGCAGCCTCAGCGTTTTCGACAACGTGCGCGTCGCCTGCAACCTGCACCGCGCCACCGGCCCGTTCCACACCCTGCTCCGCCTCCGCGCCTTCCGCGCAGATGAAACGGCCATCACCCGGCAAGTCGAGACGCTCCTCGACATCTTCCACCTGCTCCGCCTCCGCGACGCTCCCGCCGGCAGCCTCCCGTACGGCGAACAGCGCCGCCTCGAAATCGTCCGCTGCCTCGCCACCCGCCCCCGCCTGCTGCTGCTCGATGAGCCCGCCGCCGGCATGAACCCGTCGGAGAAAATCGAGCTCATCCGTCTCATCCGGGAAATCAAGGACCGGTTCAACCTGACGATCCTGCTCGTGGAGCACTCGATGCGCGTGGTCATGGATGTCTGCGAGCGCATCGCCGTCCTCGACCACGGCGTGAAAATTGCCGAAGGCGCCCCCGAACAGATCCGGCAGGACCCGGCCGTCATCGAAGCCTACCTCGGCCACGAATCCGCCCGGGAAACGGCGACGTTCCCGTTGCCGGACGGGGCGACCGTCCCGCCGGTTTTCGAAGTGACGCGCGGACACGCGTCCGGCGACGGAAACGCCGCCGTTCCGGCGGGCCGCATGAAAACCATGCTGACCGTCTCCGGCCTTTCCGTTTCCTATGGAGCGATCGCCGCCCTGCACGACGTGTCGCTCACAATCCCGCACGGCGCGATCGTCACGCTCGTCGGCGGCAACGGCGCCGGCAAGACCACGACGCTGCGCACGATCTCCGGCCTCCTCCGCGCCCGCGCCGGAAGTATCATTTTTTCCGATACCGATATCACCCGCCTCCCGCCGCACCGGATCGTTGATCGCGGGCTCTGTCACGTCCCCGAAGGCCGGATGATTTTTGCCAACCTCACCGTCGCCGAAAACCTCGCCATGGGCGCCTGGCTCCAGACGGATGCCGACCGCGTGGACTACAACCGCGAGTACGTTTTCGACATCTTTCCCCGCCTCAAGGAACGCCTCGCGCAGGTGGCCGGCACGCTTTCCGGCGGCGAGCAGCAGATGCTGGCGATCGGACGCGCGCTGATGGGCGACCCGAAATTCCTGATGCTCGACGAGCCCTCGCTCGGCATCGCCCCGCGCCTGATCCGGACGATTTTCGAGAAGATCGCGGAGATCAACCGCGAGCGGGGCATCACGATCCTGCTGGTGGAGCAAAACGCCTCGCTCGCCCTGGAGATTTCCACCCACGCCTGGGTGCTCGAAACCGGCCGGATCGTGCTCGACGGCCCGAGCGCGCGCCTGCGCGAAGACCCCCGCCTGCAGGCCGCCTACCTGGGCGGTTGACCCCGACGGCAAACCGGCCATTGTTTCACCCATGCCCGCCACACAAGCACCACCGCTCACGCGCCACGACTATGCGCTCATCCCGGTTGGTTCGCCCAACTATCAGCTCATCGAAGGCGATTTTGTCATGGCTCCCTCACCCTCCTCATTCCATCAAGATATAGCAGGCAACCTCTACCTCCTGCTTCGCAATTACTTGCACTCCAATCCCGACGGGAAGGCCTTCATGGCGCCGATCGACGTCTATCTCTCCGATCTCAACGTCTACCAGCCCGACGTGCTCTTCATCCGGAAAGAAAACCGCAGCATCATCAAAAAGCATGGTATCGAGGGCGCGCCGGATCTCGTCATCGAAGTCCTCTCGAAAACCAGCGCCAAATACGACCTCGGCCCCAAGCGCGCTATCTACACCCGCACGGGCGTCGAGGAACTGTGGATCGTCGATCCCGACCGCCGTATCCTCGCGCTCTACCGGCTTGCCACCGACTCCGAAACCCCTGCCGCCACGTACAAGGCGGCGGATACCTTCAGCAGCACGCTCCTCCCCGGCCTGACGATTTCCCTGAAGGAAGTCTTCGCAAGCTGATCCCCCCGCTGTGGCACGGGCATCCTTGCCCGTGAGCGTTGCCTCTCCGCGTGGCGCGGGCGTCTCGCCCGCCGACGGCGAAGCCGCCGGATCGACGTGGACACGGGCTTCCAGCCCGTGTCCGGCATGCAGGGATGCATGCCGCCACGTCCCCGCCTCTCTCCGCAATTCGCTGTTGTTCCCGCTGCCCGCTCCGGCTTCTGTCCCGGGTGACTCCGTGCCGCCCTCCGGTCCCGGTCATCTCCATTCACCGTCCTTCACCGCCTGCCTTCATGTCCGCTCTCTCCCAGCGCGCCGCGCTCATCATCGACAAGATTTCGCCCGACAACCCGGCGGACCATGCTCTCCGCCGCGAACTCGGCCAGCTCCGCCACCTCTCGCCCGCCGAGCGCCGCGACATCGCGCACGCTGTTTTCAGTTACTTTCGCTGGCTCTCCTGGCTCGACGATGCCGGCGCCCGCCCCGCCCGGATCGCCGCCGCGCTCGACCTCCAGCGCCGCTTCGACGCCGATCCCGCCGCCATCAAAAAAGAAACCCTCGCCGTCCGCGCCGTTCCCGCCTGGGTGCTCGACGAAATCGACTTCCCCTCGCCCGACGCCCGCACCGCCTGGCTCCGCGCGCTCCAGAGGCCTGCTCCGCTCTGGATTCGCGCGCAGCGGGAATTTGCCGAAAAACTCCCCCGCGCCCTCGGCCACTGCGAACCGGCGCCCGCCTCCTCCCTCCTCACGGCGCCCACCGCCTTCCGTTATACCGGCCCCAAGGATCTCTTCCGCACCGACGAATTCAAACAGGGTCTCTTCGAAATCCAGGATCTCGCCTCGCAACTCGTCGGCCACGCCTGCACTCCGCAGCCCGGGGAAACCTGGTGGGACGCCTGCTGCGGCGAAGGCGGCAAGACGCTCCACCTCTCCGACCTGATGGACAACCGCGGCCTCATCTGGGCGACCGACCGCCACACCGGCCGCCTCGCCACCCTGCGCAAGCGCGCTTCCCGCGCCCACGCCTGGAACTACCGCGCCGTCCCCTGGAACGGCGGCCCCGTCCTCCCCACCAAAACAAAGTTCGACGGCATCCTCCTCGACGCCCCGTGCAGCGGAACCGGCACCTGGCAGCGCAACCCGCATGCCCGCTGGACCACCTCGCCCGACGACGTCCGCGAACTCGCCGCCATCCAGCAGCAACTCCTCGCCCACGCCGCCCCGGCGCTCAAGCCCGGCGGACGCCTCGTCTACGCCGTCTGCACGCTCACCCGCAGCGAGACCACCGCCATCGCCGACGCCTTCACCGCCGCGCACACCACGGATTTCGAACCACTCCCGATCCCCGGCGCCTCCGATGCCCGTCTCACCCTCTGGCCTCACGAGCACAACGCCAACGGCATGTTCATCGCCGCCTGGAAACGCCGCTGAGCGCGCTCTGTGGCGCGGGCGTCCCGCCCGCATCCGTTGCCTCTCCGACCGGGAGCGCCGGCATCCTGCCGGCTATCGTTGCCTCCCGGCGCCATCAGCACGGTGCCGGCAAGGATGCCGGCGCTCCCGGTGCCGCGGGCGTCCCGCCCGCTCCGGACGGCATGCCGGGACGCATGCCGCTACGTCGTTGCCACAGGCCTCACCCCTCCGCCACGCCCAGCCGCGTATAATCCAGCACACTGTGACTGATCACTCCGGCTGCCAGCGCCGCCTTGTCCGTAAGCTGGCCGGGAGGAGAAACATCCACCGCATCCGCATACACGAAGCGATGCGTGCCGTCATCCGCCGCCGGGCTGAAAAGCCCCGGCGTGCGCACCTGCGCCGGGATCGTCCGCCGCACCGGCGTCTCCGCACCGCAAGGATGCGGGAAATTGACATTGTGCACCACAAACGGCGCCGGCGTTTTCGTTTGGGGAGCCAGCAGCGCCTCCGTCAACCGCACCGCATGCGCGACCGACGCCGCCAGCGTCTCCCGGAGAACGGCGTCCATCGGCTCGCCCTTTTTCAGCCGCCCGAAAGCGGCTGTGTCCAGTTCTTGCGAAAACGCGATCGCTGGCAGTCCGTGAATCGCCCCCTCCCACGCCGCGGCGATGGTGCCGCTCGCCATGATGAAACCGAGCGCGGTGTTGCGCCCCAGATTGATGCCGCTGACCACCGCCCCGACATCCGGCGTAGTTTTTCCTTCAATACGGGGCAGCAGATGGGCCAGCGCGATATTGACGCAATCGGCGGGCGTCCCGTCCACCGTCCAGGACGGACATCCGAACCCGCGCTCGACCGCTTCCGACGTCACCGTGCGATGCCGCGACTTTCCCGCGCCTGTCCAGCTTTGCTCATGTTTCGGAGCCACGACGTAGAGCGTATGCCCCGCATCCCGCAGCGCATGGATCAGTTCGTGGAAAAACAGACTGTCGATGCCGTCGTCGTTGGAAACAAGAAGTCGCATGGAAAATGTGAAATCCGCAATTCTGCCTATCCCGGAGGCCAGCCCATCTGGCGCTTCGCGAGCAGGTGCACGTGCAGGTGCGGCACGCTCTCGCAGGCATCCGGACCGTGGTTGATGACGAGGCGGAAACCGCGTTCGAGGCCGAGCTTTTTCGCCACCACTCCGGCCACGAGCAGCAGGTGCCCGAGTGTGCCCTCGTCCGCCACCGTCGCCTCGCCCACGCGCGGGATCACGGTTTTCGGGATGATGAGCAGATGCACGGGCGCCTGCGGCTCGATGTCGTGGATGACGATGCACCGGTCGTCCTCGTGCTCGATTTTGGCGGGAATTTCCCGGTCGATGATACGTTGGAACAGCGTTTTCATGGAAAAGAAAGGCGGGATCGTCAGAAAAAAAGCAGGAAAAATGCAGGAAAACAGGCCCCCGCGGATTACGCAACCACGCGCCGGGCCAGTTTTTCTCCTGCGGCCACGCAGGCGCTCACCGCGATGCCGTCGCGGACCGGTCCGCCGACCAGAAGCCCCGGATGCGCGGTTTCGGCAGCCTCGATCACCGTGTGAAATCTCCCGTAACCGAGATTGTACTGGGGGATCGCGTGCGGCGTGACGCGGTGCTTCACGTACACCGGATCGCCCGATACGCCGAGCAACTCCAGCAACTCGGCGCGCACGATGCCCATGAGCGAAGGCAGCTCCATCCGCGCCAGCTCCGGCCGCTGCACCCCGCCCGCCAGCACCGTGAGCGCGATATGCCCCGCCGGTGCCCGGCCGGGAAACAGCGTCGAGGAAAAGAGCACGCCGAGCAGATTCCGGTTTTCTTTCGACGGCGCCAGCATCCCGAAACCGTCGAGCGGATGCCGCACCTGTTCACGCCTGTATCCGAGAAACAGTGACGCCACCGGCGGATACTCCACCTCCGCCAGCGCCGCCAGCGGGTGTTCTCCGTTCGCTCCGATTTCCAGCCGCGCCAGCGCCTCGCCCGGCAACGCCAGGATCACCGCCGCCACCCGCTCCGTCAGCCGCCCCTCGACACCGCTTGCGCCCTTTTCGTCCTTTCGTTCCCACACCACCTCCCAGGCGCCTCCGCGGGCCACCGGCGGCACCAGCCGCACGACACGCGCTCCCGTCTCCACGCAACCGGCCGGCAACCGCTCCGCGAGCGCGGCGGGGATCGTCTCCAGCCCCTCTGCAAACGAAAAAATCCTCGCCCGCGGCGGGCGCGGTTTTTCTGCCGGTCCTGCCGGCCGGGTGGCGCGGCGCGCCTTCGCCGCGGCGATCCCGCCCCGGATAAGGGAGCCGTGTTTTTGTTCCAGTTCCCACAGCAACGGAAACGCATACCGGGCCGAAAGTCTCTGCGGATCCCCCGCGTAGATGCCGGAGACAAATGGATCGACCGCATAATCGGCCAGTTCACGCCCGAAATGCGCCGCGGCAAATTCGCCCAGCGGCAGATCCTCCGCCCGCGGGCGGGGCCGCCAAAACAGGTCGCCGAAAATCCGCAGCTTCCCGCGCAACGAAAGCAGCGGCGTGGTCACCGCCGACACCGGCGACGACGGCGCCGCCAGCGGACGGCCGCGACGCACGATAAACCGCTTTTTCGCCGCTGGCTGCGCATACTGGCGGGCCTCCTCCAGTCCGAGCTCGGCGAGCAGCGCTGCGAGTTCCGGTTTGTTGTCGAGCAGCGAGTTGGGCCCGGCCTCGCTCAGCCACTCGCCATCGCGTTCGCTGCGAATCAGCCCGCCAGGCCGCGGGGACGCTTCGAAAAGCCGCACCGGATGACCCTCGCGCGCGAGCCGCCAGGCTGCGGTGAGCCCGGTGATGCCGCCGCCGATGACGGCGACAGGCAACCGCGCCTGCGTGTGTGTGTGTGGTGGTGGCGGGGGGGGAGGGAGGGAGGCAGACATGGCAGATTTGTTACCTGAATCAATTACGGGAGGTTCTGAAACAGATTTTTAACCACTAATGGACACTAATGGCCACTAATCCGAACCAATGTAACCAACGGCAAATCAACCTGTTTTCCATTAGTGTCCATTAGTGTCCATTAGTGGTTAAAACCCGTTTTTCGGGGAGATTCACCGCCACCCCGTCACCGTATCGACCAGCGCCTCCATCGCCTCGATTTTTGCCTGCGGCGTGATCCCGTGCCCGAGGTTGAAAATGTGCCCGTGCAGCCCGCGCATGGAGTCGAGCAACCTCGTGGCCTCACACCTCACGATTTCCGGGGTCGTTTGCATGAGCACCGGATCGAGATTCCCCTGCACGGCCACGCCCGCCGGCGCCAGCGAACGCCGGACCGCCGCCAGGTCATTGGTCCAGTCGATGCTGAGCACCCGGATGCCTGTCCCGGCCTGGGCCGCCACGTGCGGCGCCGTGCCCTTCGCATACAGGATCACCGGAAACCCGGCCGGCAGCGCGGCGACGATCCGTCGAATCCAGCAAAGCGACGCCGCCTCGTAATCCGGCCCCGCGATGATCCCGCCCCACGAATCGAAAATCTGGATGGCATCGACGCCGGCTTCGATCTGCATCCGGAAATACACAACCAGCGCGTCGGCGAGTTTTTCCAGCAACGCATCGAACGCGGCCCGGTCGGTGTAGAAGAGCAGTTTGACGCGCCCGAAATCATCGGAGCTGCCGCCTTCGACCATGTAGGTGGCAAGCGTCCACGGCGAGCCGCCGAAGCCGAGCACGGCCTTCGCATCGCCGACCTCTCGCCGGATGAGCCGGAGGGCGTCGGCCACGTAGCCGAGCCGTTCGGGCACGGCCTCCGCCGGGGCGAGCGCCTCGACCTGCGCCCGCGTTTCGATCCGTCCCGCCATTTCGATGCCGCCGGTGTCGCGAAAAGCGTAAGCCTGCCCCAGCGCTTCGGGAATCACCAGAATGTCGGAAAACAGGATCGCCGCATCGATCCCCGGAAACCGCTGCAACGGCTGGAGTGTGACCTCGGTGGCCAGTTCCGGCGTGCGCACCATGTGCAAAAACGACGACTGCGCCTTGAGCACCCGGTATTCCGGCAGGTAACGCCCGGCCTGCCGCATCACCCAGAGCGGCGGACGTTCGAGCGGCTGGCAGGCGCAGGCGGCAAGGAAACGGTCGCGGGAAGTCATCGGGAAAACGTCCAACCCAACGCAATCCACCCGGACGGGCGAGGAGGAAAACCCGGCATACCTGCGATCACCGCATTCACCAACATGAATGAATTGTCATCTCCGGTTCAGGGAATGTTAATGCATAAATGTTACATTATCTGCCGCATCACCATGCGGGCCCGGTGCACACGCCCGGGCCTCCCGTAACCTGTCCGTCATGAGAATCCTGGTCGCAGAAGACGAAAAACCCATCGCCCGCTTTGTGGCCAGCAGCCTCAGGGAGTCGGGATTCTCCGTCGATACGCTTCACCGCGGCGACGAAGTCCTGCCGGTGCTCGAAACCACCCCCTACGATGTCCTTGTCCTCGACATCATGCTCCCCGGACGCGACGGCCTGAGCATCCTCCGGGAAATGCGCCAGCGCGGCATGACTCTCCCCGTTCTCCTGCTCACGGCGCGCGGCAGCACCGAAGAACGGGTCGAAGGCCTCAACCTCGGCGCCGACGATTACCTCGTCAAGCCCTTCGCCGTCGACGAACTCGTCGCCCGCCTCCATGCCCTTCTCCGGCGCAGCAACGACTCCAGCCGGCTCACCGTCCATCGCGTCGCCAATCTCACGCTCGATTTTGTCAAACGCATCGCCCGGCGCGGCGATCGCCGCATCGAACTCAGCACCCGGGAATTTGCCCTTCTCGAATGCCTCATGCGCTCGCCCGGCCGGGTCGTCACCCGCGCCCGCATCTGCGAATACGTATGGGATTACCAGTTCGACCCCGGCACCAACATTGTCGACGTCTACGTGCAACGCCTCCGCCGCAAGATTGACGACGGAGAGGATGTGAAACTCATCCACACCCGGCGCGGCTTCGGCTACTACGTCGGAGAGGAGGAGTCGTCATGA
Source organism: Opitutaceae bacterium TAV5 (assembly GCA_000242935.3). NCBI lineage: Bacteria > Pseudomonadati > Verrucomicrobiota > Opitutia > Opitutales > Opitutaceae > Opitutaceae bacterium TAV5. The sequence goes on along the minus strand of CP007053.1, from coordinate 3,951,412 downwards.
ACCTGCGCGGCATGCGGCAATGGCCCCTGCGCTGGCGGCTTTCCCTGTTCATCGCTCTTCTCACTCTCCTCGTGCTGGCGGTGTTTTGCAGCGTTACCGGCGTGATGCTCTACTACGAACAGATCGACGTCCTCGAAGACGTCATGACCAACGCCACCGAAGAGGAAATCGAAGACGAAGCGTGGGATGTCCTCGAAGACCTGTTTTCCGCCTTCGCCTGGGCGCTGCCCGTCGCCATGCTGCTTCTCGGCGCCGGTTCCTGGTGGATGCTCCGCCGCGAACTGCGCTCGCTCCAGGGCATCATCGCCGCCACCGGACGCATCGATTCCCGCTCGCTCGGCGTCCGCCTGCCGGCGCCGTCCGGCCCGCGGGAAATCATCCGTCTTACCTCCGTGCTCAACGACATGCTCGCCCGCATCGACGGAGCCTTCCGCCAGACCATCCGCTTCACTGCCGACGCCTCCCACGAACTCCGCACGCCGCTGACCATCATTCGCGGCGAACTCGAAACCGCCCTCCGGCGCAGCAACGGCAACGTCATCCCCGCCGCGACCGCCGCCGGCCTGCTCGAACATGTGCAGCGCCTCTCCGCCATCACCGAACAGCTCCTGCTCCTCACCCAGGTCGATGCCGGCCGCCTCACCCTCGCCAAAACCGGAATCGATCTTGCCCGCCTCGTTGAAGACGTCCTCGAAGATGCCTCCATCCTCGCCGAACCTCACGGGATCACGCTCGAAACCGACCTCGACCCGCATATTTCCATCGAGGCGGATCCCGCCGCCCTCCGCCGCGTGCTTCTCAATCTCGTGGATAACGCCATCAAATACAATCACTCCGGCGGCCGTGTCACCTGCACCCTCCGTCCCGGGCATGACACTCCGGATCGCAACGGCGCCATCATCGAAATTGCCAACACCGGCGCCGGCATCCACCCCGGTATGGAAGAGAAAATCTTCGACCGCTTCGTGCGCATTGACGAATCCCGTTCCCGCGACACCGGCGGCAGCGGACTCGGCCTGAGCATCTGCCGTGAAATTATCACCGCCCACGGTGGCCGGCTCCACTGCATCACCGACCGCCCCGGCTGGACACTCATGCGCCTCGTCCTCTGACCCTCCCGCGAGCGCCCTTCCGACCCTCTCCCCTGGACACAAACAACAACACACATCATGAAAACAAAACTCGCCATCCTGCTCCTCGCGGCGGCCGCCTGTATCGGCACTCCGGCTACAGCTTCCGCCCGCGATATCATCATCCCGGCCGACAGCCTTCCGCAGGCGGCCCGGAACTTCATCGCCACCCATTTCCCGGGAGCCGCCATCTTCCGCGCCGAAAGGGATGACGACAGCTATGACGTTTACCTCAACAACAACATCGAAATCGAATTCACCCTCGCCGGCGAATGGGACAACATCGACGGCAACGGCCGGGCGCTCCCCGACAGCGTCATCCCTGCAGGCATCCTTGCCTATGTCCGGGCCAACTATCCTTCGGCCTTTGTCGTCGAGATCGACCGCGAACGCTCCGGCTACGAAATCGAACTCTCTGACCGCCGCGAACTGAAATTCGACAAAAACGGCGCTCCCTCCGGCAAACCCGGCAGCGGGGGAAGCGGCGGGAAACCCGGGACCCCCGTACCCTCCGCCCCCGTCATCTCCACGGACGACGCGCTGACCCTCAACGTCGGATCGATGGTCGGCCCCGGACACATTCCTCTCTCCGTTTCGAGCGAGGCGATTGCGGCCGGTGCGCGTTTCCATGCCAAGGGCCTGCCCAAAGGGCTGAAGCTCGACCCGCACACGGGTCAGATCACGGGCCAGGTCACCGCCAAGCCCGGCCTCTACACGGTCAGCTTCTGGACAAAGCAGCGGTCGGTCAAAAGCGCCGAAAGCCGCCTGGTCATTGCCGTGAACCCCTTCCCGGTCGCTCTCACCGGCACCCGCGAGGTTCTCATTGAATCCGCCGCCACCTCCGTTCCCGTCGGCAAGCTCGTGCTCACGGTCAATGCCAAAGGTTCCTGGACCGGCAAGCTCACCCGGGATCGCAAGACGCATTCAATCCGGGGCACATTCGCCTCCGTGGCCGGGGACGATTCGGCCAGCAACCCGCTCCCGCTCGTCATCAGGCGATCGCGCATGGCGCCGCTCGTCATCGAAGCCGGCGATCTCGGGATCGATTCCGACGGCGAAATCAGCGTTGTCGTCCACGACGGCAGCGACATCGCCTCCGGCGACGATTCCCTCGTCGTCTCCTCCGTGCGCACCTGGACCGGCAGCTACACCCCCTCCCTCGTCCTCGTGCCGGATGGCACCGAAGCCGGACCAGACCCGTTGGCGAGCACGCGGGTAAAAATCAGCGTCAAAAACAGACTGACCCTGAAAAGCACCCTCCCCGACGGAGCCAGGGTGTCCGCATCCGCCTCCGGATCGGCCACCGGCCGCTACGCCGTATTCGTAAATCCCTACAAAGCGGAAGGCGGCTGTCTCGCCGGCAACCTTCAGCTGGCCGCTGACCTTCCCCGTTTCGATCCCGACGTCAACGAACTTGTCTGGCAGCGCCCCGCTGCCCAGAAAGACAAGTACGCCCCCCAAGGCGGCGAAGCCTGGACGCGTGAAGTCGCGCTCGCGGACTGATACCGGCGAGGGGCGCCCTTTATCCGGCGCCCCGCGCCTGTCGCAAGGCACGACGGATCGCCAGTTTTTCGAAGGCGAATCGCGCGATCTTCCACGGGTTGCCGCAACGCAGCGCATGCCTGCTCCGGATATACACCTGTGACCGTGTCCTGACGGAGCCTTCGTGCAGTGACTCCGCAAGACGGCTCACAACCGAAAACAGGTTGTACTCGCAGAGCACGCGACGACGAGCTTCGAGCAGCGCGGAAAGGTGCCTGGAATGAAGATTGTCGCGAAGGGTCCGCCGGATGATTTCTGCCGCTCCGGCGGGATTGCGGATATCGATCGTCACAAAACTTTCCTCCGGAAAATAGTCCGCTGCATTCGGGCAACCGTAATAGAACGGCATGGATAGCCCGAGAAACGGGTCCGCCAGCTTTTCCGTCCAGTGATGGCAGGCCCGGTGATTTTCGACGGCCAGGTGATACCGGTAGGGATCGATCGCCTCCGCCTTGTCTTCGATAAAGCGGACGCCGTGACCGAAAACATCCATGTGCGGAAGCAACCCGCGCAGAGTCTGGACGAACTCGTAACGGGCGCGGTGCAGCGTGTGACGCTGGCGCTTGTCGGAACAGACGGTCGCGAGATCGGCCGTCTTTCGGGGAGCCCCCGACGAGGCGATGGCATCGAAATCGCGTATCGCCGTTTTGCCTGCGCCGTAAAACCAGCGCAGGCCCGGCTGGCTGAAAATCGCTCCGGGATGACGGATCACCCAAGGCTCCTGGCTTGTCAGCACATGCCCGAACTGGTTCAGGAAATCGTCGCCGTAGCATTTGACCGAGGCCGGTTCCGTGGTGACGAGCAGCGTGTTGCGCGGATGGCAGGCAAGCGGTTCGCTGCGCACGGAGTGGCGTTCATGTGCGATCGCCGGCAGATCGTCATAAACGACGAGCCAGTCGTAACGGCGTTCGTCCGGATCGAAGCTGAAATCGCAGCGCCCCCACGATCCGCTCCGGCCGGGAAACTGCCGGAGCCAGACGTCGGCTCCGGATCCGACGCGTCCTTTGGCCATAAACTTTACACGGAGCCGGTATTGCAACAGGTGCATCGGGAATCGACAAAAGCCTTTATCATCGGCGGTTCCCCTCCTGCTCCGCCATCAACGACCGGTAAACGTCCTCTGTCGCGCTTGCGGTCTGTGTCAGCATGAATTCGCCGGGCAATGCGCCCGGAGTTTGCGGGCGAAGCAGCAAGGCGCGCGTGCGCGCCGCCGCCCCGTTCACGTCGCCGACTCGCACCAGACCCTGCGGAAACATCGCGCGCAGTTGTTCACCCACGCCGCCATGATCGTAGGCCACCACGGGCTTGCCGATCGCCATCGCCTCCAGCGATATCCGGCCAAACGCCTCCGGACGGGTCGAAAGCGAAAACACCACCCGCGCCATGGCCATGATCTCGCGCAAGTCGTTCCGGTGTCCGAGAAACGTGATACGCTCCGCAATCCCGAGCCGCTCCGCCAGCGCCCGCAGTTCCCGCTCGTACGCCTTCTTCCGGGGATGAGCCTCGCCCGCCAGCGCTCCCTGCACGGGCAACCCCCCGGCGAGCAACCCTGCCACCAACCGGAAAAAATCCTCCTGTCCTTTCCAGCGCGTAAGCCGTCCGGGCAAGAGAAGCAACTCACGCCCGTCCAGTCCCGGGTATTCCAGTCGCCACCTCGAGAGCCATTCCCTGGAGGGACGAAAATCGCGGGGATACCTTTCCGGGTCCACACCCCACGGAATCACCCGGATACGATCCGGCGCCGTGCGCGGATAATTTTCCCGGATATAGTCGCGAACACTCGCCGACACCGCGATCACCCGCTCGCCGCGTGTCATGATTTCCGAATACCGGTTGACCGAATAAAACCCGTGCACGGTCGAAACCAGCCGCGGACGCGCCACCGGGTTCATCTTTCCCCACGCCAGCCAGGTCAGCCAGGCCGGGACCCGCGAATGAACATGCACCACGTCGGGCCGCTCGTGCTCGAACAGCCGTCGCAAGGGGCGCACCTGCAACAGCGACCACAGCCGCTTCCAGTGAACCGGCATCGTCACATGACGGCTGCCCGTTTTCTCCAGCGCCGCAACCAGCCGCCCTCCCCTGGAAACCACCAGCGAATCGTGGCCCCGCCCTGCCATGTGCCCGGCAATGTCCAGCACGCCGGCCTCGACGCCCCCGGAATCCAGTGCAGGGAGTATCTGGAGAATTCTCATCGGAGAAAGCGGACGTGGGAACGCACTGGCGTTCACCGCCAGTATTCGGCTACCCATGACGCCGGTTTCACCCGATGGTGGAGTTTGCCGTCATCGAATCCTCCGATGACTTCATCCGGATTCGGCCGTCCGTGGAAGGCGATGATCGAGCAACCCCGGGGACGCCGGGGTGCCATGAACAGATTCAGCGGAAAGGCGGGACGACAATGGCGCTTGAAACTGCGCACCCACTCCTCCGGCCAATACGCCATTCGGGAACGGATACAATGCGTCAGGTATGTCTGCGACGGGTGGAAAGCTTCCAACGCCCGGTCCCTTTCGCGCCGGAACTGTTCGAAAATGAACCCGCATTTGCCGCCCTCGAACCGGAACACCGAGGAGTTGCCGATTTCGGGACGTTTCCGGAATAACGTCTTGTGCCATTCGATCCAGTTGTGGATGATGGGAATGCTGCCGGGCTTCCAGGTAAAAAACCGCTCCAGGTCGCCTGTGATGACAATATCCAGATCGAGAAAGAGACAGGAACCCTCCAGCGGCGCCTCCGGCCCGAACAGGCAGAGTTTGCGCCAACCCGTGCCGATTTTCTCCGGAGGCAGGTCGACTGGCGGGATGGGCAAGGCCTCGATCTCCGGATCGAGACCGACGGGATCATCCGTGAAACAGACGAACCGGTGAGGAGACGGCAAATGGCGGGCAACCGCACGGCGGAGGCGGTTCACGTATTCCGGGCCGTAGAGCGAACCCCACTTGAGCGTAACGATCGTCCGTGAGGCGCTCACAAGATGGCTTTCTCCCGTTTGGCAGCGAAACCGCTGGTCCGGTAGGGTTGTTCACTGATCGGCAGGGCATCAATGCGAGCGGCCAGAACAGCGCTCTCCCTCCGCCCGGTCAGCATATGAGCCAGATGCGTATAGCTGCACCCCAGCGCGATGGCGGCTCGCCGCCAACTCCAGCCCTTGCGCCGCAAGGCGGTTATCCGTCGCGTATCGTGAAGAGTGCGGTGAGTGACACCCGCCCGTTTTTGCGCTTCGTTATCCATGCCGTTCCAATGAAAATAAGAAAACTTGTTAAACCAAACCCGCCTCCCCAGAATGACACAACAAGAAAACTCGTATATTCGGCGATTTTGCGCCGCCTGATGGCCGAACGCAGCCTGACGCAAGCCGACATCGCTTCGATGGCAGGTGTTACCCAAAGCAACGTGTCGTTATGGCTGAATGATGCCCTACCCAGGGCAGACGCGCTCCATTCCCTCGCCACAGCTCTCGGAGTCAGCATGGAGTTTCTCCTCACGGGAGAAACCGGCGGGCAACCCCCGGCCATCGCAGCCGTCCCGACCCGGTCGGGCAACGTCACCGAAATCCGCCGGCTGGCCAGGGAAACCCGCGCCGCCCTGGCCGCCCTCGACGATGCCCTGAAAAAATTTTAGCCTCGTATGGTTTCGGAAATCATAATTCTGCTTCTCCGGAAATGTGCTTTTCGTCTCCCGGGATCCCGTCGCCGCAATCACCGCCGCATGGCGGCATCCTGGAACTGCCGCCTCCTTTCGCCTATGGCGGGAATCGGACCTGCCATGTGCATCCGGCCGATCCCGCCCTGTGTGTCAAAGTCGCCTTGCCTGATCGCACGCCGGAGCTCAAGCGGGCCGGCGCTCCCTGGCCGAAACGGCTCCGGCCCCTCGACGCCTTTGATGAAAACCGCGAGGAGCGGGAGCAACTGGCGGCCATCGGAGAGCGGGTAAGTTCCGCGGAGCGGCATCGCTTCCCGGTCTGGCACGGCAGCGTGATGACCAACCTCGGGCCAGGCGGGGTAACGACCCTTTACCGGGATGCGGATGGTAACATCTCCCACACTCTGGAGTGGCACATCTGGGAGGAGGGTTTGAGCGAGCGAATCAGGGAAATCGTCAACCGGTTTGAAGCTTTCTGGATCAGGGAAACCCCTCCTTCGCGCGCCTTGCTCCTGCACAATATCCTGCTGGTCCAGCCGGATTCCCGGCCCGCCTATCTCGCGGTGATCGACGGCCTCGGGTACGCTTCCTTTTTCCAGCCCGAACGGCTGGTGAAAGGGTTGGCCAGGAAAAAGGCGGCGAGGCAGCTGCGGGATTTTCACCGGCGGATTGACCTGCTGGTCCGGCACCGTTCAGGGGAGATCGGGGGCAACGATGTGGTGCGTCATCTGCGCCGCCGGCTGAAAGAGGCCGGGGCTTCTTTTGACGGGCCCCGCAACGAAATCCTCCGCAGATAATCGCATCACAAGCGGCTGTCCGTCCGGCATGCGCCGTGCCCCTCGCCCGCCAGCCCGCGGTAAACCTCCAGCGTCGCCTCCGTCATTCGCGCCAGCGTGAACTCCGGCGCCACGTCCGCCGGAGTCTCCGGCTGGAGCAACAGTTCCTGCGTCCGTCCGGTCGCCGCCCTCACATCGCCCGGCGTCACCAGGCCGCGCGGGAACATCACCCGCAACTGCTCGGCCACGCCACCGTGATCGTAGGCCACCACCGGCCTGCCGAGCGCCATCGCCTCCATCGACACCCGCCCGAACGCCTCCGGCTGGATCGAAAGCGAAAACACCATCCGCGCCATCGCCATCACCTCGCGCAAGTCATTCCGGTGCCCCAGAAACGTGACGCGTTCCGCGATCCCGAGCCGCCCCGCCAGCGCCCGCAATTCCCCCTCGTACTCCCTTTTGCGCGGATGGGTCTCGCCGGCCAGCACGCCGTGCACCGGCAACCCCTGGCGAAGCAGGTTCGCGACGAGTTGAAAAAAATCCTCCTGCCCCTTCCATCGCGTGAGCCGGCCCGGCAGCAACAGCACGTCGCGCCCGTCCAGTTCCGGCCTTTCCCGCCGCCATCCGGCCAGCCACTCCGCCGAAGGCGCGAAATCGCGCCCGTACGCCTGCGGGTCCACCCCGCGATGGATCACGGTCAGCCGCCCCGGCTCGCGCACGGCCAGCGCGCGCGGCCAGTTTTTCCTCACGTAATCCCGCACGCTTTCCGATACCGCGATCACGCGTTCGCCGCGTGTCATGATCGCCGAATACGCGTTGACCGAATAAAAACCGTGGACCGTCGAAACGAGCCGCGGACGCGTCGCCGGGTTCATCTTTCGCCAGGCCAGCCACGCAATCCAGCCCGGCACCCGCGAACGGATATGCACGACATCGGGCCGTTCGCGCTCGAACAGGCGCCGGAGCGGACGCACCTGCAACAGGGATGACGGATGCTTGCGATGGACCGGCATCGTGATCTGACGCCCGCCCGCTGCTTCCAGGTCTTTCACCAGACGTCCGCCATGGGAAACCACCAGCGCCTCGTGCCCCCGCGCGACCAGATGAGCGGCAACCTCCAGCGTGCCGCGTTCGACGCCGCCGGAATTCAGTTCGGGAAGAATTTGGAGCACCTTCATTTCAGTGAGGGACCGCTCTGGTTCCGCCTGGCCAGCGACTCAAACAGCTCCAGGTACTGCCCGACGACCGCTCTCCGGGAAAAACCCTTTCGCCACTTCTCCTCGCCGTTGCGAACCAGCCGGGCGCAAAGCGCCGGGTCGGACCTGAGCTGCACAAGCCGGTCCCGGAGTTGCGGGACCGAGTCGATATCGAAGAGCAGGCCATCCACACCGTCTTCGACCAGCCACTCCGGTCCTTTCGCCCGGGAAGCAATCAGCGGCTTCCGGTGTGCCCAGGATTCCATGACCACATTGCCGTTCGGCTCATAACGGGAAGGGAAAACGGAAATGTCGCAGGCGCTGAACAAGGCTGCCACATCCCGGCGCCATCCCAGAAAACGCACCCGGTCCGCAAGGCCCAATCCGCGGGCCAGTTCACGCAACCCGGCTTCCAGCGGTCCCTCGCCGGCGAGGAGAAGGATCGTTCCCGGTACTTCCGCCATCGCCTTGAGCAGGGTGTCATGCGCCTTGACCGGATGCAGACGCCCGAGCGCCAGCAGCGCCGTGTCTCCCGGCCCGATTCCGAACTCCCGGCGCAAATCCTCCCGTGCGCGGCTTGCGTCGCCGTCCGTTTGCGGAGTTTCCCCGAAATTCGGAATCAGGCTGCTGGCGTTTGCCGGCCAGCCGGCAGCGCGAATATGCGCGACAAGATCAGGGGTGATGCCCACCAGATGGTCGCAGCGCCGGTAGTATCTGATTTTGTAGTACCCGCCCAGGCGCCCCACCACCGGGCAATAGCCTCGCGGCGCCCGTCGCGAGGCCCGGTTCATCCAGGTCAGCGCGGCATCCGGCGCGAAACGCTCGAACGTCGCCTTCAGGGCACGCCGGGCTTTCCACTCCCGCCATCCGCCGAACCGGATCGGGACCACTTCCACGTGCGGGTACTTTGCGAAGAGCCGTTCCCGTTCGGCATTTGGCTCGATAACCAGGCACTGGGGCACCCCGGCCTCGGCAAAGGCCAGACCCAGCTTCTCGAAGAAGGTTTCCGCCCCTCCCGGCCGGGTGGACAGCATCATCTGCAACAGGCGCGGAGGCGACGGTTGCAGCGACGAAAACCCGTGAGAGGAGGAACACATTTCCAAGGAAGCAGAATTATGGTTTCCGAAACCATGCGAGGTTAAAATTTTTTCGGGTTTTTCTGCTCCGTGCCCACGACCTCAGTAATCGGCCCAGATGTAATCGTGGCTGAAAGGCTGCCCCGTGGTCCGCTCGACGATATACTGCGCAACTCGCTCGCTGGAAAAATGCTCCCGGTAAAAACGCCGCCCTTCCGCCGCGATCCGGCGACGCAGCGCATCGTCCGCCTTGAGCTGCCGGATTTTCGCGATGAGTTCTTCCTGCTCTTCAAAAAAAATCGCCCGGTCCGGTCCGATCAGGTCCTGCATCCGGCAGGCATTGTGGATGAGCGGGACAATCCCGTTGCCCATCAGCTGGGCAAGCCGGGCCGAGGAATAGAGATAATCGCCTTCCTGCCGGTTCAGGTTCAGCCCCATGCGCGCCCGGGCCAGCACCGCATCATAGTCGTGCCCCCAGACATTCGGTTCGCCGAAGTAGCCATACGTCCTGAACACGATATTGCTGCCCTCGAAAGCCTGCTTCAGGGCCACCACCGTTTCCTTGCGCCGTGTGTGCTCGTCGCTGTTTCCGCAGAAGAACAGATCGTAGGGCAACTGCTCTTTTTCCGCGTTATTCAGGTGCTCCACCGCCGCATCCGTGGGGTTCGGCATGTAGTGGATGGAGGCCCGTTTTCCCCGGAACTGGTCCAGCCCGGGGCCCGCCGTCGTAATAAAAATGGTATCCACTGAATCGGTACGATGATGGATGGCCTCGACATTGTGCGGGACAAAGAGCGGATCCACGTTCCTGTAGGCGATACGGACCTCCGGCAATCTCCGCCGGATCTCCCCGAGGGTGGCGTTGGTGATAATATCGCAATGGCCCAGCAGGATCATCTCCGGCCGGAAATTACCGGCGACTTCGACCAGCTTGCGATTTGCCGCCCTTTTTCCCAGATCACGCCAGCCAAATGGCGCCAAAAAGGAGGCCAGGTCACGGTCGCTGAAATGCAGGACATGGTGAAAATTACGGACCAGGCCGTTGTACAGCTTGTGCTCCGTGCTGACCCGCGCCTTCCCCCAACGACGTGTTTGCGCATAGCCGACCTGTAAAATTCGCATGATCCCATCGGACCTCCCCTGTCGCACTTGGCAAGCCCTCTTTCCCGGATCACTCCAATCCGGAATAAATGGCCCACGAAACACACGAAAGGACACGAAAAAAATACCCGGGAAAAGAATGCTCCAGGTCGATCCGGCAGGTGAAGAGAAAGTCAGGTCTTTTGTTCGCCTGATTTTTTCGTGTCCTTTCGTGTGTTTCGTGGGCTAAAAAAATCGTTGCGTGACGATCTCCGCGCACCGCCCGGTTTCGTGGAGCAGTCCCGGCGGTTTCCGCAGGGCGCGTCCGCCCGCCTGCCAGTCTGCGAATCGGGTCGCATAGCCCGCCGCCACGAGTTCATCCACGGATCGCGCCACACGGTCGTTTGCCCGCAACCGTGGCACCGGCAACACGCCCGTCCGGGCACCGGCCGTCACCGCCTCATGGATCATCGAGACACTGTCTTCCGTCACCCACGCCTCGCTTGCCTTCGCCAGTTGCTCCGGCAGCCAGCCGGGTCCCGTTTGTCCGTGCGGGGCGAACTGCGCCTGCGCGCCGGCGGCCCGCAGCCGCTCCAGCGTATCCACCGGCGTACGACGCGAGTCTCCGATCGTCCATGACAGATCCGGGCGGGCGGCCAGCACAGCGACCACCGCCGGCACGAGCGCCGCCATATCCCAGCCGTGATGCTTCGACGGTCCGCCCAGCAGGAGAAGCCCCCGCGGCTCCTTTGCCGCCGCGATCTCTTCCGCCGTCCTTTCCGGCAGGCGATTGAGCGCGCCCAAGGTCGGCACGATTCGCTCGCGCCCTCCGCTTGCCCCGTCGGCGAGGGCACCGCGCAGGTCGTGCCGTGGCGCAAAACACAGGTCAAACAGCCACACCGGCAGCGACGGCTTCATGATGACCACCGAAGGCGCCCCGAAGCGCAGCGCCGCCAGCCACAGCGGCAGGTGCGTGGAATGCCCCGCCGCGATGACGAGCCTCGGCGCGCCTTCGCCCTCCGCCCGCGCCGCCCGGATGCGTCCGCACAGGCTGGCGCCGGGGGCAAATCGCACCACGTCCACCGTCGCCGCCGTCTCACCCCCGAGTCGCCGCTGCACGGCCTGCGCCAGGCCAATGCTCTGGTTCTCGTGACCCGGCCGGCCATCGGAAAGCACCCGGATGCGGCAGGGTTTCCGGTTGTGTCCCGTCTGCGTGTTCACGGGGCAACGGCCTCCTGTCCCGACGCCGGAATGATCACGGAAAAATCCAGTTTCCGGCAGGCCTCCTGCACCGCCAGGCACTCCTTGTCCACGATCACGAACTCCAGGGGCAAAGCCGCGGCCTCGTCAATCGCCAGCAACGCTTTCGCAAGGACCGGGATATCCGCGCAGGCCGTATCCAGTATATGGGTGCAAGCTCCGGCCGGCAGCCACGCCGGCGCCGGGTTTCCCGCCGGCAGCACATATTCCCACAAAAGATCCCCGGCCGCAGCTTTTGGCAGTTGCGGAGCCCGGGCCGGATCGCGAACCCAGACGAGCGCACGGCGCGGCCTGGTCCAGGCCGCCGCGATCGCGTCGCGGGGCAGCCGGCCGCTGAGCGAGGCGGGGTTGTCCCGCCGCACCCGCCAGCGGTCCTGCAACCAGAAAACGTCTTCCGGACTTTCCCGGATCACTTCCTCCAGCAGGCGCATGCAGGCCGTCGTCGAGGAGGTGCTGTCGCCCAGCCGGTGAAATTTCAGCCGCCAATGGCCCGGCGCTGTCGTGCGCATGGATACGCCGAAGATCGTCGCCCCCGTGCGCCGCGCCATCAGAGCCGGCAACGGCGTGCAGCTCGTGAGGCGCCCGAAGTAGGGAACGATTTCGCCCGCCCGCTCCACCCGCTGGTCCGAGAGCACGCCGAGCCAGCCCCGCCGGCGCAAAAACGCCGCCATTTCCAGAGGACCCGAATGTTTTTCGAACAGCACCATGCCCATGCGCTGCCGGGCATCCTTGACCCGCCGGTCGAGCATCGGGTTTTTGATGAAACGGTAGATCGTCCCTGTCGGCCGGTCCGGCACCAGCAACGGAAACATCTGCGACAGCGCTTCCCAGTTGCCCATGTGCGGCAGGATGCCGACCGCGCCTCCAGCGTCTGCGGCCAGAATCTCCGCCATCAGCTCCGGGTTCGCCACGGTCACCAGCCGGCGCAATTCGTCTTGCCGGATTTTCACGCACCGCAGGGCCGAAAGCAGATTGGCGCCGCTGCGCCGGAAAACCTCGCGCGTCATCGCATCGATTTCGGCGAGGGTTTTCTCGCCGGCAAAAGCGATGCGGAGATTGCGCCGCACCGTCCGTCGCCGGCTGCCGAGCAATCGCCAGCACCCGTCACCGATCGCCTCGCCCCAGCCCGCCACCGTCGCCGCCGGCAGCAAGGCCAGCGTGCTCTCGCAAAGTTCGTACCCGGCTGCCTCCAGCCACCAGCGAAAACGCTTCAGAAGGCCGGCGGTCCGGCGCAGCGAACGGCGGCGGGAGCGCCCGAAAGCGCCCGGTGCTCCGTCGAGGTCGGGTTGGGAGGTCTCTGACATGGAAAACGGATCATGCTGGAAGCCGCCACCCGTCCCGCAAGCGAAGTTTATTCTTTCAAGGAGGATAACTGGCAACGATGCCCGCGGACGCCGCCCGGGCTCCCGTGCCGTCACGCGCTGCGGGCGACCTTCCGGCGTGAACTGCGCCGGGCCACCTCGCGCCGGCGGTAGAGTTGCGGGTTGAGCGCCGGGTCGTTGTACATCTTGAACTGGTAGTAAACGGCAAAGGTGCGCCGGCCGGCGATCACGTCCTCCAGCAGGGTGGCGAGGCTCTCCGTCAGATCGTCACGCTGGCGGACGATACGCTCCAGCTTCGCCGCGCAGGATTCCCGATGGGCCGCCTCGACATCCGCGCGCCGCGTTTCCTCCGCCATGTGATATTCTTTCAGGGCGAGAATGGATAACCGGTCGATAATCATGCCCGGTGTTTCCGAATTTCGCGGGCATCCCGACTCGGGCGGTTCCAGCGCGATCACCAGCGCCTTGTCCATCTCCTCGATCATGTCATTGCGCCTCTGGTTATAGCGATCGATCGAACGTTTGGCCTGATATACACGCTCGAAGCCGAGATCGTCGCGCCGGGCCACGTCTTCCTCGTGCCATAACTGGAAATTATATAAGTGATTCTGTACCACCAACCGGTCAAACTCATCGCCCGCAGCCTCGACCGCCGGCGGGCAGGCGCCGTGCCAGCGCACGGTCAGCTCGGCCTGGAGAGCGGCGATTTGTCTTACATTAAACGGACGCTGAAAAGCCATCCCCTGTCTAGTGGCCGGATCGTGCCCGCTATACAAGTCCGGCCTCTGCTCACAGCGGCCTTTTGGCATTATAAACAGGACCTTTGTTTCCACGCCGGAGGCAAAGTGCGAAAGCGCACGTGACATCCCGGAACAACTTTCTTTCCTGGCACCGCATCATGCCATCGTCTCCGGCTTCCGGAATAGCACCCAGCCCTGTAAAAAGCCTCCTCGCCATCCGGCTGACAGCCATGGGAGACATTATACAACGCATCCATGTCACCGCCGCCCTCGCCCGCCAGTTGCCGGAGTGCCGCATCACCTGGTTGGTCAGGGACCGCTTCGCCCCCGTCACCCGGATCTTCGCCTCCGTGCACGACACGATCCCGTGGTCCCGCGAGGCCGGCCTCCGGGGGTTTTTCGATGTGTGGCGGGCGTTGCGCCGACGACGCTTCGACGTGGTCTGGAACATGCATGGCATGTTGCGTGACTCGACCATGGCCCTGTTCGCGCGCGCGCCGGAGAAATGGATGCAGCGCAGCCGGCGCTGGCCACAACGGCACTTCGGCTTCCGGCAACTGGAGATTCCTGCCGCGCTGCACGATGCGCACGTTGTCACCCGCCAGCAGATTTATCTCCAGGCTCTCGGCCTCTCCACCGCGATTCCCCATCCGCTCGAGCTCCGGCCCGGCCCGGTCTTCGACTGGCAGCCGTTCTTTTCCGGCGATCCGCTCCGCACCTTCGTCATCTGCACCGACAGCAGCAAACCCGCCAAAAACTGGCCCGGTTTCGAAGCACTCACCCATCTCATCCTCGAACGTATTCCGGAGAGCCGCGTCGCCTGGTGCGCCGGCCGGCAGACCGCCCTCCTCCGCCCTCCGCCCGCCGGCCGGTTTCTCAATCTCACCGGTGTCTCCCTCGAGGAGACGGTCGCCCTGATCCGGCAGCCCTCCGTTTTCATCGGCAACGACACCGGCCCCACCCATCTTGCCGGAGCGGTGGGCAACCGCGTGCTCGCGCTCTTCGGGCCGACCTCCCCCCGGCGTTACGCTCCCTGGCCCGTCGGAGGGCCGCGCTCGCAAGTGCTTGTGGCGCCTGACCGGCGGCTGGAGCGGCTGGACCCGGAAACCGTTTTCGCCGCGCTGGACGAACTGCGCCACCGCGGCTAGCGCGGATCCTCGCCACGCATCATCCGGCGCGCGCGTATCGCGCAAACCACTACGGCGATTCCCGGCGCCCACACGGCTCCCAGAAAAAACGCCAGCATGCGCGCTCCCTTGAGGGCCAGTTCTCCCGCGCCCGGCTCCGCCATGCCGAGCAGGAGCTTGCCCACCAGGGGAAACACCACCGCCCCGAGCAGCGCTCCGCCCGCCGTCATTCCGGACACGATCGCGAAAGCCAGGCCGAGCAGCGATTTCCAGGGCAGGTTCCTCAGCATGACCGGGCAAGGACAAAACGGAGACGGAGTGAACCGTAGCGGCAGGCTTTTGCTGCCGGTCTGGCTGCCGGATTCGAAGCTCGCAAACAGCAGGCGGAGCCCGGAGCGGCGGCATTCCTGCCGCTGCGACGACGCGAAGCGTCGCCGGTTCGGGCGACTCGTAACGGCAAAGGGCGAGGCGCAACGCGCCTCGTCACAGCGGCAGGAATGCCGCCGCTCCAGCTACTACGCGGGCGAGACGCCCGCGCCACTTCCATCCATGAGGCTTCGCGTAACATCACTTCATCACTTCAGTAACTGCGCCCCTGGCTTTTTTCGTAGTAGTTCAGATACGCCTGGTTCACGACATGGAAGCCGCCCGGTGTCGGGTATTTCCCCGAGAAATACCAGTCGCCCGGATGGTTCGGCACCGCGGCGTGCAGGTTTTCGATGGTCTGGAAAATGATCTGGAACTCGCCCCGCCATTCGATTTCGCGGGGGCGCACCAGCTCGGTGATTTTTGCCGAGATCTCCTCAGCCGAAAACGGCTCGTAGATCTTGCGCACGTGGTTGACCGGCTCGCCGGTTTTCACTGCCTCGCGGCAGAGCGTGTAAACCTCCTGCAACACGTCGCCCTTGCCGCGCTCCTTCAACAACGCGACGGCCGCCTCGAAGGCCACGAACTTGCCGATCTCCGACATGTCGATGCCGTAGCAGTCGGGATAGCGGATCTGCGGCGCAGTCGAGGCAACGACGATTTTTTTGGGATTGAGCCGCGAGAGGATGCGCAGGATCGAACGGCGCAGCGTGGTGCCGCGCACGATGGAATCGTCCACACACACGAGGTTGTCCACACCGGGACGAAGCGAACCGTAAGTGATGTCGTAGACGTGGCTCGCGAGGTGGTTGCGCATGCCTTCCTGGCCGATGAAGGTGCGGATCTTGATATCTTTCGAAACGACTTTCTCGCCATGCGGCCAGTTGCGGAGGATGAGGTCGTCGAGCAGGTCTTCGGTGAGCGCGTTTTTCTGCGCGGCCTCGATGATGGATTTTTTGACGATGTCGCGGCGGCGTTCGCGCAGGGCGTGGAGCAGGCCGTAGTAGGCGACTTCGGCAGTGTTGGGCACGTAGCCGAAAACCGTGTTGCCCCACTCGTGATTGACGGCGTCGAGCACCTGGTCGGCGAGGCGGCCGCCGAGGGCTTTTCTTTCCTCGTAGATTTCGAGGTCGTTGCCCCGGGAAAAGTAGATGCGCTCGAAGGAACACGAGGCGCGCGGCAGCGGCTCGAGAAACTGCGTGGAGGTCATCACGCCGTTGCCCTTGATGACCATGACGTGGCCCGGCTGCACCTCGCGCACGTCGGCGGCTTCGCCGATGTCGAATACCGTCATGAGCGGCGCGCGCTCGGAGGCGAAGGCGATGACCTCGTCGTTCTGGAAATACCACGCGGGGCGGATGGCCGACGGGTCGCGGGCGACGAAAGCGTCGCCGTTGCCGATGAGCCCGCAAAGGGCAAATCCCCCGTCCCACCCGCCATCCCGGCCGCCAGCCGACGAGCGGGTGATGACGCGGGCGAGGTCGAGTTCGTCGCTGATGCGGTGGGAGATTTCCTCGCCGGGCAGGCCCTGGTCGCGGAGGGCGCGGTAGAGGTCCACGTGCTCCTCGTCGAGGTAGAAGCCGATTTTTTCGAGGAGCGCCTGGGTGTCGGTCGCGAAGATCGGATGCTGCCCCATCTTGATGAGGCTGTCGTTGAGCTCCGCGGTGTTGGTCATGTTGAAGTTGCCGCACAGCGCGAGGTTGCGCGTGGGCCACGGGCTGCGGCGGAAAAACGGATGGCAGGCGGAAATGTTGTAGCCGCCGCTCGTGCCGTAGCGGAGGTGGCCCATGAGGAGTTCGCCGCCGAAGTCGAAATGCTCCCTCACCGTGTCGGTAAACTCGGGGTGGATGGTGCCATCGGCGACCTTGCTGTTGTACTGGCCGAGGAGCGTCTTGAAGATCTTGTCGAGGGGATTGGCCTTCACGCAGCGCTCGCGGAACATGAAGGGGTCGCCCGGGGGGACGCCCATTTTCACGCAGGCGACGCCGGCGCCGTCCTGACCGCGGTTATGCTGCTTTTCCATCAGCAGGAAAAGCTTGGTGAACCCCCACAACGGCGTGCCGTATTTTTGCTGGTAGTAGGAAAGCGGCTTGAGAAGCCGTACCATTGCAATGCCGCATTCGTGGGTGATTTTATCGCTCATCTGTTCAGGATCGGGTTCGCTGGAAAAGGGTTACGAAAAATCGACAGCGTCCGTGGCATGCATGGGGGCGACCGGCGGGGCGGGCGGGATGCGGGCCGGCGGAGTCCCGGTGAGCGTGGCGTGCGCGGCAACCGTGTCGCCCGCTCGGGGCGGCTGCGTTGTCCTCGGGACTGACAATGGCGTTGATGTTCACGAGCCGGTTCGTCTGTAAAAAGCCAACGATGACGACGCGAAGACGGGGGCGGTCAAGGCTTTTGCCCGAACTCTCCGGCCGGTGCCGGGATACGTGCCGGAAGCCGGGGATCCCGGGGCCGGTCCCGAAGTATCCGGAGCGGCGAGGACGCCGCCGCCGGCAGGATCACTCGCCGTCGCCGCCTGGCGTCACCCGTCCTCGCAAGGCCCTCACCTGGGCCCGGCTGCGTTTGGCCGCGACCATCCGCATTTTCTGCGCACGGCTGCGACCGCGTGTCTGGCGGCGACGTTTTTCCACGGCCTGCTGCCGGGCCAGCTCGGCCGCGCGCAGGCGGGTTTCCAGCTTCTCGCAAAGCTCGGTCCAGGCGGCCTCGCGGTTGGCCGCCTGCGAACGTTCGCGCTGGCAACGCACCTCCACCCCGGTCGGCGCGTGACGCAGGCAGACCGTCGAGGACGTCTTGTTGATTTTCTGCCCGCCGGGACCGGAACCACGCACGAAACGCTCCTCCACATCGCCCGGCAGCACGCCGAGCGCGTCGAGCCGCTCCTGAATTTGCGATTGTCCTGAAACGTCCATGTTGTGTTCTGGCTCCCCTGCGGGCGCCGGTTTTTGCACTACTCATGGAAACTCTTCGCCCGTCCGCGAGTCCAAAGCCGACTCCCTGCTCTGCCCAGCCATCTTCATATCATGACACAAACGACTAACGGTTCCGACTGGTCCCGGAAAATCCGCGACGAAATCAGCAAGGCCGTCATCGGCCAGGATGCCGTCATCGAACGCCTCCTCGTCTCCCTGCTCGCCAACGGACACGTCCTGCTCGAAGGCATGCCCGGCCTCGCCAAGACCCTCCTCGTCAAGTCCCTCGGCACCGCGCTCGGCGTGCAGTTCGAACGCATCCAGTTCACCCCCGACCTGCTCCCGAGCGACGTCGTCGGCACGATGGTGTTTTCCCCGAAGGACGGCGCGTTCACGCCGCATCACGGCCCGATTTTCGCCAACCTCGTCCTCGCCGACGAAATCAACCGTGCCCCCGCCAAGGTCCAGAGCGCCCTGCTCGAGGCGATGCAGGAACGCCAGGTCACGATCGGCGGCACCACACACCCGCTGCCGCAACCCTTCCTCGTCATGGCCACGCAGAATCCGGTCGAGCAGGAAGGCACCTACGCGCTCCCCGAGGCGCAGACCGACCGCTTCCTGTTCAAGCTCATCGTGGATTATCCGACGCTCGACGAGGAAACGCAGATGATGGCCCGCTGGGGCCAGGTCACGCGCCAGCCCGTGCTCGATCCCGTGTCGGGCGGAGCGGAGCTGGTCGAACTGCGCGGCGCCGTGGACCGCATCCACGTCTCGCCCGCCGTGCAAGGCTACATCCTCGCCCTCGTGCGCGCCACCCGCGACCTCGCCCGGCCGGTGAAGGGCCGCACGCGCCACCTGAGTTTCGGCGCCTCGCCACGCGCCTCGCTCGCACTCTACCAGGCCGGCCGCGCCCTCGCGTGGCTGCGCGGCGAGGATTACCTGTCGCCGCAAATCATCCAGGAGATCGCGCCCGACGTGCTCCGCCACCGCGTCGGCCTCACCTACGAAGCCGAGGCGGAGGACATCACCGCCGATGCCATCGTCGCCCAGGTCATCGCGCAGACCGCCGTGCCGACGGCGACCAACGGAGCCAAAAACTAGCCCGCCGCCTCCCGCGTCGCCGGTCACTGCCAGCCGTAACCTCCCATCGCTCCCATGGGCTCCACAAGTCCCGTAACAGATTCCCGATCGCCCGCCATGCCAGCCGCCCTCCCCGCCGCCCCGCTCGCGCTCCTGCGGCGGCTCGAGTGGCGCGTGCGCGGCGCTGTTGAAAATGTCCTCGGCGGCGAATACCGTTCGGCCTTCCGCGGACGCGGCATGGAGTTCGACCAGGTGGTGAAGTATGAATTCGGCGACGACGTGCGCGACATCGACTGGAACGTCACCGCCCGCCTCGGCGAGCCCTACCGCAAAAAATTCGTCGAGGAACGCGAGGTCACCGTCCTCATCGTTTTCGAGGACACGCCCAGCCTGCAATTCGGCTCCGGCCCGCAATCCAAGCGCGAGGCCCTGCTCGAACTCGCCGGCCTCCTCATGCTGCTCGGCGCCGTCAACCGCGACCGCGTGGGTTTCGTCCATGTCACCCCGCACGGCCACACCCTCCAACCACCCGTGCGCGGACGCGGCGCCATCCACCACGCCGCCGCGCAACTGTTCGGCTTTCCGCCGCCCCCGCTCGATGCCGCGCCGACCGACACCGCGGATCCCAAGCTCCGGACGGCGAACGCCCTCCGCGACTCCGCCGCCACCCTCACGATTCCCTGGAAACACATCCGCCGCGCCGCGCCGCGCCACAGCATGCTCGTCTGGCTCGGCGACTTCGCCCCCCGTCCCGCTCCCGAAGGCTGGCCGGCCCTCCGCCAGCGTTTCCAGACCCGCGGCTTCCGGGTCGACGATCCATGGGAACGCGAACTGCCCGCCACCGACCGGTTCGCCGCTTACGACCCCGTCTCCGGCCGCCTCGTCACCCTGGAAAACTCCTCCGCCGAACGCGCCGCCCACGCCGCCTGGCGCGCTGAACGCGAGGCCGCCTGGCGCGCCCTCTTTCCAGCCGCCTCCAGCCGCCTCGTCGTCGGCACCGACGAAAGCCGCCTCGACGCCCTGATGCGCTTTTTCACGGCCAAGCCGTGAAAAAGAATTAAGAATTAAAAATTAAGAATTAAAAATGAATCAGAACAGCAGCTCTCCGGTTCGGCATGAAGCGGGCAACACGGACCATCTGCCAACCGTCACCCTCCCCATACATCACCGGCGCATCCGCGCCTCCCCTCCAATTATTAATTTTTAATTCTTAATTATTAATTCCTGCTTTGAACTACACCTTCCACTCGCCGCTCTGGCTTCTTGCCCTGCTCCTCCTCCCGCTCGTTCTCCGGGCGCGCGGGCGCAGCAAGATCGTGGCGTGGATCGTGCCCTTTGCCGCCGCCTGGCACCGTCCGTCGCGCGTCAGTTCCTCGCGCCTCCCTGTCGCCTGCGCCGTGCTCGGCCTCGTCCTTCTTGTGATCGCCCTCGCCCGCCCGCAACGCATCGAGGATCGCCGCACCGTCACCGGCCAAGGTTACGACCTGATGCTCGCGATCGACCTCTCCACTTCGATGCTCGCCGAAGACTACGAAAAAAACGGCGAGCGCCTCAACCGCCTGCAAACCATCCGCCCCGTCATCCAGGCCTTCATCGACCAGCGTCCCAACGACCGCATCGGCATCGTCGTCTTCGCCGGCCGCTCCTACACCCTCGCCCCGCTCACGCTCGATCACGACTGGCTCGCCCGGCAGGTCGACCGTCTCAAGACCGGGCTGATCGAAGACGGCACCGCCATCGGCGACGGCCTCGGCGTCGCCCTCTCGCGCCTCGAACAGGCCGCCCACACTGAAAACGGCCGCCGCGCCGGCGCCTTCGTCATCCTTCTCACCGATGGCGCCAACAACCGCGGCGCGCTCACCCCCGCGCAGGCCGCCGCCATCGCCAGATCGCGCGGCATCCCCGTCTACACCATCGGCGTCGGCAGCAACCAGAGCAGTGTCCCCTTTCCCGTTTTCGACGACCAGGGCCGCAAGATCGGCTACCAGCGCGCCCGCGTCGACCTCGACGAAAACTCGCTGCGCTACATCGCCTCCGAAACCGGGGGCCGCTATTTCCGCGCCGACCACACCGGCACCGTCGAATCCGCCTTCAGGTCGATCGACGCCGCCCGCAAGATCGAATTCCAGGCAAAATCGCACCTGCTCGCCACCGAGCTCTTCGCCGGGTTTGCCGTCCCCGGCGCCGTCCTTGTCCTCCTCGGCGCGCTCACGGCGCGCAACCGCGCCCGGTTTGGAGTTCAGGGTCCAGGGTTTGGAGTTGGCCAAGCCCCGCTCCCCGCCACCACCCGCAGCCAACAATCCTGAACTCCAGACATCAACGAAGCGTGACGTTCCTGCACCCACAACTCCTCTGGCTCCTCGCGATTCCCGTGCTCCTCCTCACCGGCGATCTCCTCCGTCGCCGCCGTGCCGCCCGTGCCGCCGCCACCACGCCCGCCAAAATCCTCACCGCCCTCGCCG
Source organism: Opitutaceae bacterium TAV5 (assembly GCA_000242935.3). Classification (NCBI taxonomy): domain Bacteria; kingdom Pseudomonadati; phylum Verrucomicrobiota; class Opitutia; order Opitutales; family Opitutaceae; species Opitutaceae bacterium TAV5. The sequence goes on along the minus strand of CP007053.1, from coordinate 3,929,698 downwards.
GCCCCCGCACCCTCCGCCTCTCCCCCTCCCCCGCTCCCGCCCTCTCCCGCGCCGCCGCCCTTCGCTGGCGTCTCGCCCTCGGCCTCGCCTGCGGCGTCCTCGCCCTCGCCCGGCCGCAATGGGGCCGCATCGAGGAACCCGTTTTCGAACAGGCCCGCGAAATCCTCATCGCCGTCGACCTCTCGCGCTCGATGCTCGCCGGCGACATCAAACCCTCGCGTCTCGAACGCGCCCGCCTCCTTATCCAGAGCCTGCTCGGCCAGCTCGCCGGCGAACGCGTCGGCCTCCTCGTCTTTTCCGGCACCGCCTTCCTGCAAAGCCCGTTGAGCAGCGATTATGAAATCCTCCGCGAGTTCCTCCCCGAACTCGGCCCCGACTACCTTCCGCAAGGCGGCACCAACTACGGCGCGCTCCTCCAGTCCGCGCTCGATTCCTTCAGCCAGGAAAGCAACGCCGATCGTTTCCTTGTCATCCTCAGCGACGGCGAAGCCGATCCCGAAGCCACGCCCGCCTGGCAACCGCTCGCCGACACCGCCCGCGACCGCGGCATCCACATCATCGGTCTCGGCCTCGGCACCGCCGAAGGCGCCATGATCCCCGACGGGCACGGCAGCTTCGTCAAGGACGAGCGCGGCGCCGTCGTCCTCTCCCGCCTCGAGTCCGCCACCCTGCGCGAACTCGCCGACAAGACCGCCGGCGCCTACACCGACGCCAGCCAGTGGATCGATCTCTCCGCACTCATCCGGAACACCGTCGCCCGCGGACAGAAAGGCGAATTTCACGAAAGCTCCCGCGCCCGCCTCATCGAACGTTTCCAGTGGGCGCTCGGCCCCGCGTTTGCCCTCCTCCTCTGGAGCCTCTGGCGCGAATTCCCCGTCCATCCTCGCCCCCGGCGTATCACCCTTGCCAGTACGACGGCCGCCGCCTTCGCGTTCGTCCTTTTCTCCCTGCCCGCGCCCGATGTCCGGGCGCAGCAACCGGAAGCCGGAAACCAGGAACCGGGGGCCGGGAGCCGGAAGGCCGGCGACAAGACGCTTATCACCAATCATCCCGTCACGCCCCCGGGCCCCCCTGTCGCCACGAAACCCGACTCCGGTCTCCTGCCCCTGACCTCCGGCCTCCCCGCCGATGACGAACACGCTCCGTCCGCCACCGTCGATTCCACAAAAACCTCCGCCGCCCTTTCCCGACTCGTCACCCGCCTCGCAGACCAGCCTTCGCTTTCCGCCAAGGATACCGCCGCCCTTGCCGAAGCCACTCTTGCCTGGGGTCAGCCCCTGCACGCCCAGGGCAAACCCGTGCCCGGCGGCCCCGTTGACGATGCGCTCGAAGCCATCCGCCGGGCCGGGAAAGCCGAGCCCCGCTCCGCCGACTGGCAGAAACTCCGCACGGCGCTCGAAGACCTGAAACAAAAGCAGCAGCCGCCGCCGCAGGACCAGCAGCAACAGGGCGACAAGCAAAACCAGGAAAAAAACGACCAGCAGCAGCAGTCGCAGAAAAATCCGTCCGGCGCCGACGGCCAGCAGGGCGACAAAAACGAGGACAGCGACAAACAGGACCAGTCCTCTTCCGGTCAACCCGGCCAATCCGGTGACTCGCAAAAATCCGGTTCGCCCGACCCGTCATCGGCCAACCCGTCCGGTTCCGACAATCCGTCTTCGCCCGCCCCGTCCCCCGACCGGCAACCGCCTCCGTCCTCCGCCGACACGGCCAACGACAAGGGAAAAGACAACGACAAGCCCCGCACCGGCCAATCCGCCTTCGGCGACAAGAACGACAAGGACAAAGACAAGCCCGAAGACAAATCCCCGGCGCAGGGGCAATCGCCAGCCCGGCCCGAGCCGTCGCAACCCGAATCCGGGTCCGGCCAGGCGGCGCAGCCGATTCCTGCCGACGACAAAAATACGCAACGCGTCGGCGGCGTCTCCACCGCCGGCTCCGCGCTCGACAAAAACACCGATCCCAACCTCCTCGTCCCCCTGCAACGCCTCGAGCGCCTCAAGGACGCCGATTCGCCGGCGGAGCTTTTCAACCTCATGCAGGACCCGCAACCGCAGCCCGCCAAACCCGGCCGCAACTGGTAACCGCGATGCCGATCATCATGCCACAGCCTCCCTTCTTTCCCCGGCACGGGCTTCCGGCCTGTGTGGCGCGGGCGTCCCGCCCGCTTCCGATGTGGCACGGGCATCCTGCCCGTGAGCGTTGCCCCTCCGCGTGGCCCAGGCATCCGGACCGGACCACGCACCGGAAAAATGCGGCGCCTCGCGCCGTCCACGGGCGATTGGCGGAAAAAGCCCGTGCCACATCCCGCCCGTCTCTGTCTTTCGTCATGCGCATCCGAATACCGCTCCGCCTCGCGCTCCTTCCGGTCGTTTTCTTCCTGCTCGCCGCCGCTCCCGCCGCCGTCGCGCAAACCGTGCGCTGGGAACCCTCGTCCGGCACGCTCGCCCGCGGTCAGGAAAGCAGCCTCAACCTCGTCTTCGAAAACTGCGAACCCGACGGCGAAATCAGCCTCCCCTCCGTGCCCGGACTCACCTTCGGCCAGGCAGGCATCAGCCAGCAACGCTCCTTCAACCTGAGCTTTGGCGGCTCCTCCGGTACCCGCAGTTCCACCATCTCCTTCACCTGGCCTGTCCGCGCCACCGCCGCCGATGAAGTCCGCATCCCGTCCTTCACGGTCAAGACCAACCGCGGCAACATTGCCGTAGCATCGGCCACCTTTGCCATCACCGAAGCCACCGTCGGGCGCTCCGGCCTGCCTCTCGGGGAAGTCGCCGACGCCCGTTTCGACCTCCCGCAAAAAACCCTGTGGGCCGGCGAAGTGTTCCCGCTCACCCTCACCCTCACGGTCGCCATCACCGACAACCGCTTCGAACCCCAGATCCGCCCCACTCCGCCCGACTGGGACGAAACACCTCTCATCGTCGAAGACTGGAATACGCCGCAGGCTTCCCGGGAAACCGATGCCAACGGACGCACCTCCATCGTCGTGAACTGGAACCGTCGCGCCATAGCAACCCGGACCGGAGCCATCACGCTCAACACGGCCAGCAAGGAAGTCGGATTCCCCACCGGCCAGGATTTTTTTGGACGCCTTCTCGGCAACACCAACATCATCAGCACCAAACCCGCCAGCCTCACCGTCAAACCCCTGCCCCAGCCCGCCCCCGCCGGCTTCACCGGAGCCGTCGGCGCCTTCACGCTGACCTCGAAAGTCGTCCCCGAAAAATGCGCCGTCGGCGAGCCCGTCACCTGGACGCTCGAACTCACCGGCACCGGCAACTGGCCTTCTGTCACCGCGCTGCCACCGCGCGAGGTCTCCCGCGATTTCCGCGTCGTGCAGCCCCGCGCGCAAAAGACGCCCAAAGAAAACACCCTCTTCGAGGCCACGCTTTCCGAAGACGTCATCCTCATCCCCACCCGGCCCGGCAGCTACACGCTCGGCCCCGTCGAGCTCTCCGTTTTCGATCCGCAAACGGGAGCCTACAAAACCCTCCGCACCGATCCCGTCACGATCGACATCACCGGCAGCGCCCCGCCGGGTGGCGCGGGCGTCCCGCCCGCATCCGGCACCACGGCCCAGACCCCGTCTCCCGATAGCAAGGCTCCCGCAACGCCGGACTCCCGGCCCCGGACCCTGAACGCACCGCCGGTCCCGCCGGCCGCCATCCCGCGTGATCCCCTTCCGCCCGCCTCGTCCGCCTTCACGCCCGTTTCGGGCCGCACGCTCACGATCTGGCTCCTTGTCGTCGCGCTCTGGCCCCTGCTTCTCTGGGCCGTCTTTGCCTGGCGCCGCGCCCGCGCCACCGACCCTCTTCGCCCCCGGCGCGAAGCTCGCCAACGCCTCGCCGAAACCCTGAATGCGCTCCGCCAGGCCGCCGCTCCATTCCACGCTCCCCATTCTGCCCTTCTTCTCGCCTGGCAACACGACGCCGCCCTCCTCTGGAACATCCCGTCGGCCGCGCCGCACGCCCGCCATTTCCCCGACGCCGAGTGGGCCGCGCTCTGGCAGGAAACCGACCGCGTGCTCTATCGCCGCGAGGCCCGCCTTTCGCCCGAGTGGCTCGACACCGCCGAACGCGCCCTCGCCACCACCCGCCTCCCCCGGTTCTCGTTCTGGCGTGTTTTCCGCCCGGGCAACCTTGTGCCGTTCCTGGTCCTCACCGTCGCCGCCGTCACGCTGGTTTCTGCCACTCCGTCAAGTGCCGCGGGCGTCCCGCCCGCCCCCGTTGCCTCTCCGACCGGGACCGCCGGCATCCTTGCCGGCCTCGCGCTGAAGGCACCGGGAGGCAACGATAGCCGGCAGGATGCCGGCGCTCCCGGTGTCGCGGAGGCTGCCTACGCCGCGGCCGACTTCAAGACGGCCGAAGCTGCCTGGCGGGAACGCCTCGCCGCCGTTCCCGCCGACTGGTCTGCGCGTCACAACCTCTCGCTCGCCCTCGCCCAGCAGGACCGCTGGCCCGAAAGCGCCGCGCAGGCCGTCGCCGCCTTCATCCAGCACCCGTGCAGCGAACCCGTCCGCTGGCAGCTCCACCTCGCTCTGGGCAAGGCCGGCTACACACCCGCCGAACTCGTTCCCTTCACGAGCGACAGCCCGCTGGCCAGCCTTGCGGAGCTGCTCCCGCCTCCGCTCTGGCAATACAAACTCGCCGTCGGCGTGCTCCTCGTCGCCCTCGCCCTGGCGCTCGCCCTTGCGCGCGGCTACCGCCATCTCCGCCGCTGGTCCGCCATTGTCGCCACGATCGCCTTCATCGGCGGCGTGCTGGCCATCGCCGCCGCCGCGCTCTCGCTGCATGTTTACGGAAAACTCGGCGATACCGACGCCGCTGTCGTCTGGCGCGCCACTACGCTCTATTCGGTGCCCACGGAAGTGGACGAAACACAAAAGACCACGCCCGTCGCCGCCGGCACGATCGTGGTCATGGAAAAAGACTACCTCGGCTGGCTCCGCGTCCGTTTCCCCAACGGCCAGACCGGCTGGCTCCGCACCGAAAACCTCACGCCGCTCTGGCGCGCGCCCTGAACGTAGTTCACGCCCGGCATCTGCCGGAGGAGACGGGGCAACAGACTGTTCCGGAACACCGGGTCACTGTTGTTTTTAAAATAACAGTGTCCCGGCGTTCCGGTTCCGGTCATTCATTGCCACCGTTTCTTCCCATGACCCTGATCCCCCAGCACTCGCTCAGCAGCCAGACCGCCGATCGCCTCAAGGCTCTCATCGCCCAAAATACCTGGCCCGAATGGCTCCCCGGCGAACGCTCCCTCTGCCAGTCCCTCCAGATCAGCCACACCACCCTCCGGACCGCGCTCAGCCAGCTCAAGCACGAGGGCATCATCGAAGCGCGCCACGGCGTCGGCAACCGTATCGTCGCTTTCCCGGCACTCGCCCCCGCCGCGGCAACCGTGGCGTCCCCTTCCTCTCCCGCGCCTCCCCTGCCCTCTCCCAGTGTCGGCCTCGTCACGCCCAACGCCGTGGGCGAACTTCGCCCGTTCTCGCTGTGGATAGACACCTTTCGGGACGTTCTCTTCGAATCCGGCTGGCGGCTCAGGCTCTACGAGGGCGCCCACTATTACCGGACCAACCCCGCTCCCGTTCTCGAAAAACTCGTTCGCCAGAACGCGCACACCTGCTGGGTCCTCGTGCTCTCTTCCTCCGCCATGCAACGCTGGTTCGAGACGCGCCGGATTCCCTGTGTCCTTGCCGGCACCTGCCACGAAGGCATCGATCTCCCTTCGGTCGACCTCGACCACCGCGCCATCAGCCGCCACGCCGCCGGCGTCCTCCTCCGCGCCGGCCATCGCCACTTCGTGCTTCTCAATCCCCAGTCCCGCCTCGCCGGCGACCAGCAAACGGAGATGGGGTTTTTCGAAGGCATCCGCCAGTCCCCGCACGCCGAAACCGCCACCGCCAGCGTCGTCTATCACGACATCGATGCCGCCAGCATCGAGAAATGCCTCGTCCGCATCTTCCACGCCCAGCCCCCGCACCGCCCCACCGCGCTCATCATCACCAACCCGTACGCCTACCTCTCCACCTTCACCTTTCTTACCGAGCGCGGCCTTCGCGTCCCCGACGACGTGTCCCTCATCTCCCGCGAGGACGACCCCTTTTTCTCCTACCTGAAACCCGCCCCGGCCCGCTACCTCAACCAGCCCGAGGTCTTCGCCCGCAAACTCGCCACCCAGGTTCTCGGCATTCCGACCCGTCGCCCCGTCGCCCGGCGACATCTGTATCTGCTCCCCAAATACTACGCCGGCCGTTCCGTCGCCGCTCCGCCCGCAACCCGCACTGTTACGGAATAAACAACACCCCATTCCCGTTGCCCGCACCCGCCCGCCACGCTCCCTTGCTCCCTGTCAACTGCCCGATCCCCATCCAAACGCCAACCTGCCGCCGCACTGCCATGAATACCCGCCGACATCCCCTCTCCCCGCCAACCCTGCGCCCCGGATACCGGCTTCCTCCGGAAGCACGCACCGCCTTCACGCTCATCGAACTTCTCACCGTCATCGCCATCATCGGCATCCTCGCCGCCATCATTATCCCGACAGTTGGCGCTGTCCGCGAAACCGCCCACGCCGCCCGCTGCGTCTCCAACCTCCGCCAGCTCCAGCTCGCCAACATCGCCTTCGCCAACAACAACCGCGACGGCGCTTACGTTCCCTGCTCCGTCATCCCCGAGGACGGCACCTCCTCCGACCGCGTCGCCTGGTATGCCAACACCGACTACACCCGCCAGCTCGGCATCACCCGCGATTTTGACGCCAACCGGTCCAACACCGCCGTGAAAGAAGGCTGGCCCAAGGCCCTGCTCTGTCCCAAGGCCACCCTCGGCGACGGCTGGATCGCCCGCTCCTACGCCTGTAACTACAGCAGCCTGCCCGGCAGCATCATGTCTCCCGGCTCAAAAATCATTGTGACCATGGCCGAAATCCCCCGGCCCTCCCGGGTCATCGCCTTTGTGGATGCCCTCGGATGGTCCATCAAATTCGAAAGCGGCCTGGGCGAATACCACGGGGAAGTCGATGGCTCCTCCAACACCGTCGCCTTGCGCCACCGCGACGCCGCCAACGCCGCGTTCTTCGACGGCCACGTCGAGCGCCTCGACAAAACCCGCCTCACCACCGATGCCACCCTCTGGCTGATCAGGGAATAACCGCCCCGCTCGCTCTCTTTCCTCTCCCCGCCTCACCCATCTCACGACGCTCTCCGGCGCGCCGCATGGTTTCTTGCGCGCCTGTTTTTGCCGGTTTCCCGCCCGCCGGCCCACCGGCCACACCACGATCAAATCACCATCACAGACATCATGAAAACACGCCATTCCGTTCCTCTCCTCGCGATCGCCGCCACCGGCATCCTCGGCCTCGCCGCCCTTCCGGCTTCGGCTGACACCGTCTTCAGTTTCGGTCCGACCACCTCCTACGTGGATGCGGACACCACTTTCGCCCGGACCGCCACCCGCACAGGTGTCAGCCCCGGCCCCTACACTTACCTGAATGCCTTCAGCGATACAAATCCGCTCAGTCCGTCGTCCGGTTATTCCGGCCCCGTGTTCTACGGAGGCTACGCCTTCACAAGTTCCTCGGTGCAAGGTTCGACTCCAGCAGGGACGATTCTCAATAATTGGTCGCTTCTCGGCAGCAACGACGTCTTGCGCATCTACGCCAACGTCAGCACCGGCTGGGCGGGCAGCACCCTCGGTTTCGCCTCCGTCTATCTCTTCAAACAGGCCGATTTCGCCGCTCCCTGGAACACAGGCTCTTTCAACCCCGACGGCTTCAGCGTCACCTATCGTGCCTCCGGTGCGGACGGCGCGTTCGTCCCCACCGGCCGCTGGCTCGTGCAGGTTGGCGCCAGCTACTACGTGTCGGAGGCGACCATCACCGCCGCCCACAACACCATTTCCACTGTCTCCCTCTCCGGCGCCGCGCTCGGCTCCACCCGATGGGCGGCCTACGATCCCGCCACCTCGCTCAACTTCGACCAAAGCACCGCCAGTTTCACCGCTATCGAACTCACCGCGGTCACTGCCGTCGGCCTCTACTTCGAGCAGGACGCTTACCTCGGTACGTCGGCCACGTCGGGCGGCCTCCTCGCCCTCTCCGCCTTCTCGGTCACCGGCACCGTCACGCCCATTCCCGAACCCTCGACCCTCGCCCTGTGCGCCGGCCTTCTCTCGCTGGCGGCGCTCGCCGGCCGACGCCTCGCCCGCCGCTGATCCTCCGGCGAATCCGGAAAGGCGGTGCGCCCGTCCCGGGCCGCCGCCACTCCCCGGCGTATCCAGTCACACATGACCGATCATCCCACTCCCGCCGGCCCCGCGCGCGGCGGCCACCACGAAACGCGCCCGGAAGACCGCGTCCCGTGGCGCGAAAAACTCGGTCTCGGCCTGGGCAACGCCGCCGCCGGCTGCCCCGCCACGCTCCATACGCTGATCAATCCGATCTTCAACATGACGCTGGGCATGAGCCCGGCGCTCATCAGCACCGTCCTCTTCATCCAGCGCCTGTGGGACGCCTTCACCGATCCCCTTATCGGGCAATTCTCCGACAACTTCCGCTCCCGCCGCGGACGCCGCCTTCCCCTGATGGCCGCGTCCGCCCTGCCCATGTCGGCGCTCTTTTTCGCGCTCTGGTGGTTTCCTCGCGGAGCCGGCGAGACGTGGCTGTTCTTTCACCTCCTCGTCGTCTCCCTCGCGTTCTACTCCGTGCAGACGTTTTATTCGATGTCGCTGATGGGCCTGCGCATCGAGGCCACCGACGACTACCACGAACGCACCCGCGTCGCCATGATCGCGATGGTCTTCGGTTTTGTTTTCCAGATATCGAGCCAGTGGCTGTTTCCCCTCACGCGTCTCGAAATCTTTGGCGATCCCGTCACCGGCCTGCGCAACGTGATGCTCGTCGTCGCCGCGATCTACCTTCTCCTGGCGCTGCTTCCCGTCTGGCTCTGCCGGGAACGCAACTACGAACGCGTCGCCGCCCGCCAGCCCCGGCTGAAACTCCGCGAAAGCCTCCGCCACGTCTGGCACAATCCTCCCCTCAAGCGCGTCGTCGCCTCGCGTCTCATCGAGAGCTTCGGCTACAACATCGTCGGCATGTTCGCCGTGTACATGAACAACTACTACGTTTTCGGCGGCGACCTTCAGCGGGCCGCGTGGGCCTACGGTTTCATGGGCTCGGCGTTCATGCTGTCGGCCGTCGGCTGCTCGGTCTTCGTTTATCCGGCCTTGTCGAAACGCCTCGGCAAGAAACGCACCTTCCAGATCGCTGTCTGCGTCCTCATGGCCGGGTGCCTCGCCAAGCTCGTCGTTTACCAGCCGGGGCTTCCCTGGCTCCAGCTCGTCGTCCTCGTTTCCAACGGAGCCGCCATTTCCGGCATCGCACTCATGGGCGCCTCGATGCTCGGAGACATCGCCGACTACGAGGAGTGGCGCACCGGCCGGCGCAACGAAGCCTTTCTCGCCTCGATCCTCTCCTGGTGCGACAAGGCCGGCAGCTCGCTCGGCTCCCTCATCTGCGGCTTCATCCTCGTCTGGATCGGCTTTGACGCACAGACCGGAGCACAAGGCGCGCGCACGCTCGGCCTGATGAAGTTTTTCTATTTTCTCATGCCGTTTGCCGGAGCCCTCGCCGCCTTTTTCATCATGCGCAACTACGAACTCGACGAAGACAGGGTTTACGAAATCAAGGCCGAGCTCGCCCGCCGCCGCGCAACCTCATCCCCCCTCCCTTCCACGCAACCCGCCTCCCCGCTCCCATGATCCGCTGCCGTTTCCTTCCGCTCCTCGTCCTCGCCCTGGCACCCGCCCTGTCCCCGGTCCGCGCGCAATCCGCGCCGCCGCCGTCACCGGCGGACCGGGAATGGCGGCAATCCACCGTCAACCGCCCCCGACGCGTCATCGTGAACAACGACGGCAACGAACCCGTCATGATGCTCCGCCGCCCCTCCGCCGAAGACCTGCTCGCCCGCCGCATCGCCCCGCTCGCCGGCACACAGGTGGACAGCCTCTTTTATTGCACCTGGAGCTCCGGCTTCGGCCTCTTCACGCACTTCACCCGGGTCGGCCAGATTTTCACCAGCCAGGAAAACCGCCACGCCAACAACCAGATGCAGGCCCTGCTCGACGCCGGCATCGATCCGCTGCGCGTGGTCCGGAAATTCACCCGCGAACACGACCTGGAGCTTTTCTGGTCCATGCGGATGAACGACAACCACGACGGCTACGCCGACAAGTACGGCCCGGCCCTCTTCGAGGCCAACCGCCTCAAGATGGAGCATCCGGAATACCTCCTCGGCAAACGCGGCGAACGGCTGCCCTACGGCTCCTGGTCGGCTGTCAACTACGCCCGTCCCGAAATCCGCGAACTCGCCTTCCGCTACATCGAGGAAGTCTGCCTCCATTACGACGTGGACGGCGTCGAACTCGATTTTTTCCGTCACCCCCTGTTTTTCCCTTCCACCACGCAAGGCCGGCCCGCCACCGCCGGCGAACTCGCCATGATGACCGACCTGCTCCGCCGTGTCCGCGCCATGACCGACGCCGAAGGCCGCCGCCGCGGACGCCCCCTGCTCATTGCCGTCCGGGTGCCCGACTCCGCCACCTACTCCCGCGCCATCGGGCTCGACCTCGAAACCTGGCTCTCCGGCGATCTCGTCGATCTGCTCGTCGTCGGCGGATACTTTCAACTCAACGACTGGGAGGAAAGCGTGACGCTCGCCCGCAAACACGGCGTCAAAATCTATCCTTCGCTCGACGACGCCCGCGTGCCCGACACCGCCGACACGCCGCCGCACCGCTCGACCCTGCGCATGACCGATCTCGCCTACCGCGCCCGCGTCGCCAACGCCCTGGACGCCGGCGCCGATGGCGTCTATTTCTTCAACCAGTTCAACCCCCGCCGCCCGATCTGGCGCGAAGCCGGCGACCCCGCGCTGCTGGCCACGCTCGACAAGGATTACTTCGCCTCCGTGCCCGGCGTCGGCGCCACGCCCATGCGCAGCAACCTGCCGCTCGGCCCGTATCAGACGATCGAGACGCTGAATCCCGGCGCCCCCCGCCTGCTCGCGCCGGGGCAGACCGCCCGCGCCCGCATCCGCCTCGCCGAATCACCCGCATCGATGGAGCGTCCTCCGTCGTTTTCACTTTGTCTCCGCATCAAAAATCCGGATACAAAAACAAATGCTCCCGTCGCCGGGCACACGCCCGAAATCCGCTTCAACGACATCCGGCTCGACAATCCCGCAGCGGAAGGCGAGTGGCTGGTTTATCCCGTAACACCCGATCTGGTTCGCCGTGGTCCCAATGAAATCCGCGCGACGCTCCCCTCTGCTGCCCCCGCCTCTCTGCAATGGCTCGATCTGATGATGAAGGTGCGGCACACCCGTAATTGACCGGAAAACCGCACCCGCCCGGCGGCCTGACTCTTGCGCCAGCACCGCCGCGCGTTCGCGATTTATCCGTTGTTCTGGTGGAGCCTGCGATCACCGCTCCGGCGGCGACTGGCGCATCTATGCCGCCGACGAGACGCTCGCGGAAAAACTGCAACGCGACGGTGTGCTGCCGCCCGGCTCCGTCCCGGACAGCGGCACGCAACAGGTTGAGCGAAACGGGCCAGATCGGGCTCCGCACGGAGCCCGGACATCCTCAAGGTCGTGACTCCGCGCGGCGAACGCTTCGTGCTTCCGCCAGATGCCTCTCTCGCGAGCGACCGGGTCGGTCATGCGCAACGGCTCCGCGTTCGGCACGGTTGACGGTCGTGGCGGTGGACGGAGCAAGGATCGCCGATAGCGACCGCCTCTGGCTCCCGGATTTCCTGCTGAACAAGGCCGGATGAGCGGAGCCGGCCTCACTCCGCCACGCGAGTCGTCCGGATCTCGCAGGTGCGGGCGCATTTGGCCCCGTGGCACCCGCCCCAGGTGGCCGCCACCGCTCCGATGGCGAAAGCGACAAAATAGCCAAGCGAAAGAATCGCCAGCGCCTTGGCCGTCGCTTCGGCCGCCTCGCGCGCCTTGGCTTCCGCCGCATCCTTCGCAGCGGCGAGATCGGTTTTCAGCCGCTCATACGTCGCCGTCCAGTCCGCGACCGCTTTGTTGGCGGCAGCCTCGCTCAGACCGGCCTCCTCGACGAGGACTTTGACCAGGGCGGTGCGGTTCACATCCCTGTTCTCCTCCTGCATCGGATTAAAAAACCGGGCCACGGCCATGCCCACCTCTCTTTTGGCGCGGATGGAGGTGTTGGCGGTCTCGCCCGCAGGGCGGCTGCCCACCGCTTCGTCGGTGAAGCTGGCGAAGGCGCCGTCGGATTGCTTGAGCGCATCCCTGGTTATGTCGGCCGCGCCGCTCGCGATCGCCGCCGCCGGCTGGCCGGCCAGGGAGAGGCCGCCGCCTACGATTTTGGATAAATCACCCAGCGCCCAGCCCGCGCCGGCGGAAACAAACAAGACTCCGGCCACGGTGGCCGCGCTCCAAACGATAAAACCGTGCAACCAGGCGGTGGCGCGCACGCCCGCCGGCGTAAAACGGCCGGCCACCCAGCCGCCAAACCAAAGCGAGACGACGGCGCTCAGGCCCTGCACGATCAGGGCTCCCGCACCCAGGGAGGCGATGGGGGTCGCGTCCGTCAGGGGGCTGTAAATGGCAAATCCCAGGCCCGCCCCCAGCAACATGAACAGCACCTCCAGCGCGATGGCCGCGATGAGACCGGCAAAGATGGCGGGCCAGGAGACGGAGCGGAAAGCATGGCCCAGGTTATTATAATAAGAGGTGGAATACGGGGCGGACGAGACGGGAAGCTCCGAGGGAGAAACAGATGGAATGAAATTCATAAAATAATTGGACAATTTTCGCTAAACTGAATTTTCAGGTGCGGCGGTTTTACCTGCCCAGGAGTTTGGCGATCACGAAAATCAAACCCGCGCCGAGCAGGCCGCCGCCGAGAAGCATATAGACAAGCGAATAGCCGATTGCGGCGACGGGAGGGAGGATGTAGGCGATGTCATGCATAAAACAATGTTCCATGTTAAGGTTTGTGGTAAGGACTGAACGGGACTGAGCCCAGGTTAGCCTATAAAACCAGGAGGCGATATGGGGTGTAACCCTAGCGGCGCCTGATCGCCGCCCTCTCCCTCCCCGCCACCACCCTCGCCAGCCGGTATCGTCAGATGCGCGCGACGCGCAAACTTGATCCCCGACCTTCCCTCCCTTCGACCTTCGACGCCTGCAACGCCACCTGCTCCACGATCTTCCAAGCCGTGGCCGCCGAGGCCGACGGCGCAGCGCGGATTGTTCGAAAGCAACCGGATGAACGGAGCCGGCCCCTCAGGCCAGCACCGCCGCGCGTTCGCGGGTGATCGACCACTGCATCGGCTCGCCCTTCGACCAGCGGCCGAACTCGTCGAGCATCAGCCGGCCCATGCGGCGGCATTCGCCGTTTTGCGAGCCGGCGATGTGCGGCGTCAGCACCACGTTGGGCAGCGTCCACAGGAGTGACTCCGGCAACGGCGGCTCCTTCGGGTACGTCACGTCGAGCAACGCCGTGATCTCCGGCCGCTTCGCCAGCGACGCGATCATTTCATCCTCGCGCACCACCGCGCCGCGCGCCGTGTTGATAAACGTGGCGCCGGCTTTCATCAGTTCGAAATGCTGCCCGGTGATCATGCCCACCGTCTCCGCCAGCCAGGGCGTGTGCAGGCTGACCACGTCGCACTGGCGGAAAATCTCGTCGAGCGACACCAGTTCCACGTCCAGATCGCGCGCCTGCTCCGGCTTCACGAACGGATCGTAGGCGAGCACCTTCAGGTCAAACGGACGCAGCCGGTCGCGCACCAGCCGGCCGATCATGCCGAGCGAGATGATGCCCACCTTGCTGCCGTAGCCGCCCGCGCACGGGATGCGCTCCGGGTAATGGCCGAGCCGCTTCGCCCCGAGCGCATAGCGCCAGGTGTTTTTCAGGCTGAGCAAAATCGTCGCCAGCGTGAACTCCGCCACCGGGATGGCGTTCATCGCGTAGGCGCTGGCCACCGTGATGCCGCGCTCCCAGAACGCGTCGCTCGTAAAACCGCGGATCGAGCCGGCCCCGTAAAACACCGCCTCCAGTTTCGGCGCCGCTTCGAGAAACGCCGCATCCATCCTGGGGGCGCCCCAGCCCGAAAAGATCACTTCCACGTCGCGCAGGATCGCAGGGTCGGCCGCCACCTCCGCTTTCGTCAGCGGCCGGGGGGAAACCAGGTCGACCAAGCCGGCGATTTCGGCGCGCATTTCGTCACCGTAAATCAGCTCATAGGCATGCGAATCGAGAACAATCAGACCTTTCTTCATAGGGATGCGTAGCACGCACAACACTCCCGCTGGCGGCAGATAACAATCCCTTTCTTCCGGCATCCGTTTTCAGACGCCCGTAACGAGCGGTTTTGTCCAGAAGAGAAAGCTGCCGGGCCGGATTTTTTACCGCGAAGGACGCGAAGGCCACGAAGAGCCATCAGGATTCTTCTTCGCACCCTTCGCATCCTTCGTGGTAAAAATGGATCGTCCCGGTTCGGGCGCGGCCAGCCGGATACCGGGTTCGCGCCAGGCCACTCCCGGAGCTTGCTCCTCCTCCCGCGCAACCCTAAAACCTCCGCCATGTTGCTGGATTTCTCCTCCCTCGAACCGAAATACGCCTACGCCTGGATGGTGAGCCTCATCACCCCGCGTCCCATCGCCTGGGTTTCCTCCGTCTCCGCCGACGGCAAAACCAACCTCGCGCCGTTCTCGTTTTTCAACGGCGTGACCTCCAACCCGCCCACCCTGCTTTTTATCCCGGTCAACAACCGCGACGGCAAAAAGAAGGACACGGTGCTCAACATCGAGGCCGTGCCCGAATTTGTCGTCAACGTGGTGCCGCAGGCGCTCGCAGAGCCGATGAACAACACCGCCTCGCTCCTCCCCCACGGCGAGAGCGAGTTCGAGGCGTTCGGCATCGAACCGGCCGCCAGCCTGCACATCCGCCCGCCGCGCGTCGCCGCGGCCCCGGCGGCGTTCGAGTGCAGGCTCCACCAGATCGTCAACGTGGGCGAAGGCCCTCTGGCCGCCCACATCATCATCGGCCGCATCCTCTGCGCCCACATCAGCGACTCCGTTCTCGACGAGCGCGGCCGCGTCGATCCCGCGAAACTCGACACCATCGGCCGCATGGGCGGCGAGGATTACGCAGGCACCCGCGAGCGTTTCACCGTGAAGCGCCCCGACCGGAAAAGCTGACTTCGCAACGGCTTCCCGCAGCTCCCGCAAATATCGGATGACGCCCCTTGCCACGGGGCGGGTCCGGGTGTCAGTTTTTTCCGTTTCATCCGTCCGTTTCAGCCTTGCCTTCCCGGCAAGGCGGGCGTCGTTTTTTCGACCCCTCCGCGTAAACCACCATTCGACCAAGGGAGCCGCCCATGCCTGTCCGCCTGTCAGAACTCGTCGACGCCTCGTATATCTCGCTGCAGGTGCAAAACACCCGCCGCACCGCCGCGCTCAACGAGGTGGCCCGATTGCTTGACGGACACCCTGAAGTCCTTAATTTTCAGGGGTTTTACAACGAGCTGCTCGCCCGCGACCGGCTCGATACGACCTGTCTGGGCAACGAAATTTCGCTGCCGCATGCCCGCACCGAGCATGTGCGCCGCATCGTTCTCGCCATCGGCCGGAGCAACACCGGCATCATTTACGAAAACGGCAACCAGAACGTCCGCCTGATGTTCGTCCTCGGCACTCCGAAAAACAACCCCACCGAATACCTCCGCATCGTCAGTACCCTGTGCCGGATCGCCAAGGATCCGGCCAACCGCGAGGCGCTCATGAATGCCTCGACCCCGGAAGAATTCGCCACCGCCCTGCTCGCCGCCGAAGAACGCCTGCTGGCCCCGGTGGCGTGAGGCCTGCATCCCGATCCGGACCTGCACTGTCCGCAGGGGCGCACTTCACGTGCGCCCGTTGATGATCATCGGAGCTTCGTTCTGCAAACGGGCGCACGTGAAGTGCGCCCCTGCAGGTGCCGTCGCTCCTTGGCTCTCAGCCCTGCGCCACGATCTGGCGCAGCACGTAGGGCAGGATGCCGCCGTGCTGGTAATAATCGATCTCGATGGGCGTATCGATGCGGCAGCGCACCGCAATCGTGTCGACCTGACCGTCCTTCCGCGTGATCTTGAGCGTGAGGTCCTGCTGCGGGCGGATCGACGAATCGAGGCCGATGACATCGTACGTCTCCGTGCCGTCGAGCTTCAGCGTCTGCGCCGTGTCGCCTTCCCTGAACTGGAGCGGGAGCACGCCCATGCCGACGAGATTGCTGCGGTGGATACGCTCGAAGCTCTGCGCCACCACGACTTTCACGCCGAGGAGGTTGGTGCCCTTGGCCGCCCAGTCGCGCGAGGAACCGGTGCCGTATTCCTGCCCGGCAATGACGATGAGCGGCGTATTGCCCGCGGCCTTCCAGGCCTGGGCGGCGTCGTAGATGGAGGTTTCCTGGCCGTCGGGGCCGAGGGTGTTGCCGCCTTCCTTGCCGCCGAGCATCAGGTTCTTGATGCGGACATTGGCAAAGGTGCCGCGGGTCATGATGCGATCGTTGCCGCGGCGCGATCCGTAGCTGTTGAAATCGGCAAAGGCCACGCCGTGTGCCTCGAGGTAGCGGCCGGCGGGCGAGGTCTTCTTGATCGCGCCGGCGGGCGAGATGTGATCGGTCGTCACGGAGTCGCCGAAAATGCCGAGGGCGCGCGCGCCGGTGATCGGCTGGATGGTGCCGGGCGTGAGCGAGAAGTTTTCGAAGAAGGGCGGCTCCTGGATGTAGGTCGAGTCGCGGTCCCACTCGTACACGTTGCCCGTGGTCGAGGGGATTTCGTTCCATTTCGGGTTCTGTGCGGCGAAGTCGGTGTAGAGGCGGCGGAAGACTTCGGGCTTGAGCGCGGCAGAGAGCTGGTCGCGCACTTCCTGGAGCGTGGGCCAGAGGTCGCGCAGGTAAACGGGCTGGCCGTCCTTGCCGGTGCCGAGCGCGTCGGTGGACATGTCGACATCGACGCGGCCGGCGAGCGCGAAAGCGACGACGAGCGGCGGCGACATGAGGAAGTTGGCCTTGATGTTCTGGTGGACGCGGGCCTCGAAGTTGCGGTTGCCCGAGAGGACGGAGGCGGCGACGAGGTCGTTCTTGACGACGGCTTCCTCGATGGCCGGGTCGAGCGGGCCGGAGTTGCCGATGCAGGTCGTGCAACCGTAGCCGACGGTTTCGAAGCCGAGCTGGTCGAGGTAGGGCTGGAGGCCGGTTTTGTCCAGATAGTCGGTGACGACGCGCGAGCCGGGCGCGAGCGAGGTCTTGACGAGCGGATTGACGGTGAGGCCGCGTTCGACGGCCTTTTTCGCCAGCAGGCCGGCCGCGAGCATGACGCTCGGGTTGGAGGTGTTGGTGCAACTCGTGATCGCGGCGATGAGCACGCTGCCGTGGCCGAGGCGGGTGTCGCGCACCTGCGCGGCGACGGTGGAGAAATCTTCGTATTTTTTCCCGAACCCGTTTTCGGTGACGGGGCGTGAAAAGGCGGTGTGGAATTCGCTCTTGAGGCCGGAGAGCTCGATGCGGTCCTGCGGGCGCTTGGGGCCGGCGACGCTGGGCGTGACGGTCGAGAGGTCGAGATCGATGTCCACCGAGTAGTCGATGTCGCCTTTTTGCGGGATGCCCCAGAGCCCCTGGGCCTTGTAATAGGCTTCGTAAAGCTCGACGTGCTCGTCGGTGCGGCCGGTGGCGCGCAGGTAGGTGGTGGATTCGCCGTCGATGGGGAAAAAGCCCATGGTGGCGCCATACTCGGGAGCCATGTTGGCGATGGTGGCGCGGTCCACGACCGGGAGCGCGGCGGCGCCGGGGCCGTAGAATTCGACGAATTTGCCGACGACCTTGGCCTTGCGCAGGAGCTGCGTGACGGTGAGCGCGAGGTCGGTGGCGGTGACGCCTTCGCGGAGCGAGCCGGTGAGGTGCACGCCGACGACGTCGGGCGTGAGGAAATACACGGGCTGGCCGAGCATGCCGGCCTCGGCCTCGATGCCGCCCACGCCCCAGCCGACGATGCCGAGGCCGTTGATCATCGTGGTGTGCGAGTCGGTGCCGACGAGCGTGTCGGGGTACCAGACGTTGTTGGCGTCGCGGAGCACGCCCTGGGCGAGGTATTCGAGGTTGACCTGGTGGACGATGCCGATGCCGGGCGGCACGACCTTGAAGGTGTCGAACGCCTGCATGCCCCACTTGAGGAACTGGTAGCGTTCGCGGTTGCGGGTGAATTCGAGCTCGAGGTTTTTCTGGAACGCCTCGGCCGAGCCGGCGAAATCGACCTGCACGGAGTGGTCGACCACGAGATCGACGGGGACGAGCGGCTCGATGATTTTCGGGTCCTTGCCGAGCCGGGCCACGGCGGAGCGCATGGCGGCGAGGTCGACGAGCAGGGGCACGCCGGTGAAATCCTGGAGGACGATGCGGGCAACGACGAAGGGAATCTCCTCGGTGCGTGGCGCGCCGGGCCGCCAGGTGGCGAGGTCGTGGATGGCCTGTTCGGAAACGCGCTTGCCGTCGCAGTTGCGCAGGAGCGATTCGAGCACGAGCCGGATGGAAACCGGAAGTTTTTTCACGTTGGCGACGCCGGCCTTCTCGAGCGCGGGGATCGAGTAGAAGGAGTGGCTGGCGCCGTTGGCGGAGAATGTCGCGAGCGTGTTGAACGGATTCGGGAGCGGCTGGCTGCTCATGTGGTCGTGGTGGTCAGGTGGTCGGTTGGTCGGGTCGTCGGATTGTCAGATTGTCAGCAAAAGATCGCGGGTCGGGTCGGTCGGGGCACGAGCCCCGTCGGGCTCATGGCGTCCGGGTGTGACCGGGAGGGCAAAAAGCAGGTCGTGTGCCCTTCCCCCCCCGCGGCCGGCTCAGGCGGCGAGCGCGGCCTTGATGGCTTCGAAGTTCGGCAGGTCCTTCGGCGTGGGCGTCTGCTCGGCGTACTTGATGACGCCGTCCTTGCCGATGACGAAGGCGGCGCGGGCGCTGACGCTGCCGAGGCCGTTGAGATCGGCGAGGAGGGTGCCGTAGGCGGTGGCGGTTTTTTTGTTCAGGTCGGAAGCGATCGTCGTGGTGATGTGGTTGGCCTTGGCCCACGCCTCCTGGGCGAAGGGGCTGTCCACGCTGATGGCGATGACCTTGGCGCCGAGTTGTTCGTAAGCGCCGAGACCGTTGGAGACGTCGCACATCTCGCTCGTGCAGACGCTGGTGAAGGCGAGCGGGAAAAACAGGAGGACGACCTGCGACTTGCCGAGGTAGTCGGCGAGTCTGATATCCGCGAGGCCTTCAGCGTTCTTGGATTTGAGAGAAAAATCGGGAGCCCGGGTGCCGACAGCGATAGCCATGATGATGCGTGATAAAGGTGTGGTTGATGTGTGATGTGGTCTGGTCAATCCCGGCCGGAAGCCTCGCGGGGGGCCGGAAACAAAGGACACTAGACCTCCGCCATCCGGGCGGGCAAATGGTTTTTGGTGATCGCCCGGGTGGCAGAAGCCCTGCTTCCGGAAAAACATGTCCGGCCATTAGTAACGCTGACGAAGAGACGAACCCACATGATCCGGAAACGCGTCTCCATTCTTTTGCGGCAACCTGGAATTCCCTCCCCGCGTGCATCCCGGCTTTCTCCGGAGTTCCAGTCCTCACGGTGTTTCCATGGTGTTTCGATGATAACAATATACCTGCCGCCTGCCGGAAAACGCACTCGAACCTGATCCCGATTGCCCTCACTATTGCAACATGAACCCGCGTCCCCGCCTCTCCGTTCTGGTGCCGCTGTGCGTGTGTGCCTGTTTGCCATGGTCCTCGGTCAACGCCTCCGCCACCCTTCCCCCATCTCCACTGCCGGTTGTCTCCGCCGCAGTTGAACAAAAAACCGCCCCCGTTCCTGACACCAAACCACATCCGGTTCGCAAAGACAGGCTCGTGGCTACCTTTGATTCGCTCCAGGTCGAATACTCCTCCGGCCAGGAAGCTTATGTCCGTGCCATCGAGAAAGGAATCAGCCTGATGAATGCGGCTGCCCTGGACAAGGTTGGCAAGGGTAATCAAAGCAAATTCCCGGAGCCTCCTCCTGCGCTTGGCATTCGCGACCTGCGAGAAAATCGTGCGGCTTACCTCCTGCGCATCGCCATTGAAAGCGGCATCCCTGCGGCTACGGAAAACCAGCGTCTCCTCTTTGACCTGTTCACGAACGCGGCCGATCAGGAAAAAATGGCGGAAATGCGGCGCCTTTTCCTGAAGCCGTTTTTATCCAGGAAAATCGATATATGGGATCGCGACGCCCTGACGCAGCGCCTCTCCTCCGGCGAGTCCATTGACGGTTTTTCCTACGACGCCGCAACCAACACCGGAACCTTTGATTTCGCAGCCAGCTACCAGACTCCTCCCTACCCGGAACTGGAGAGAAGCCCAACGGACCTTCCCGCATTCAGAGCGGCTGACTATGTTGTCCGGAACGGGATTGCCGGGTTCTCGCCGGAATTTCTCGACCAGTTGCAAAAAGCGGATTCCACCCCTCGCTTCGTCAACCTGTTTCGTGTCAATCCGGGTGGTCCGGCTATATCGAAACCGATGCATTTCCCCGTCATCCTCACCCGCGAAAACAGAGGCGCGCCACCCGAAGAAACCGTGGGCGAGGCTCTGGAAGCCATCGGCCAACTCACCGACCTTGCCGATCAGTTTTCACTGATGATCGAACGCGGGCTAAGCTACATGACCCTCCGTACCGTCGCTTATGTGGGCATCTTCGAGAGCTACATCGGAACTGCGGATCGCGAATGGTTCTGTCAGGGCGCGGCCGACTACATCGCCTGGAAAACCATCTCGCGGCAGGCGGGAAAAGATATGGCCAGCCATTTTTGTGATCTCGACAGCGAACTCGCCCAATCGGCTTCGGAACTGGCGAACGTTGATATCCTCCACGGCTGGCCTGCTCCCGAAAATCGCCCTGCTCCTGAAACCGGAGAGCATGAAGCAGCAATAAAAACCGGGCAAGAGAAGGATGAGAGACCGGGCACCGTCAGTTACAGCACCTGCGGCGCCGTTGCCGCCCGCGTGTTTTTTCTGATTGCCGCCCGACATGGCGATGACGCCGTCAAAACCTTTCTCGCCGGAGTTTCCGCGACCCCGCGTGACCGGACGACCACGGCAACGATTGCCAAGGCACTTGAAGACACCACCGGAGAAAACCTGGCTGCACTCATCGCAGAGACCCGCATTCCTCTGTCCACATTACCAGTATCTTCCGGGACCAAATCGTGATCCACGGCCCTGCGTCCCAGCCCCGTTAATCGCGCTCAACTACGAGTAAGTTCATTCAAAAATCTGCCCTCACACCTGTTCTCTGATTGCTTGGGCGTTGACTCTTCTCCGGCAGGCCAGCTTTTTTGACTTTTTTAATCTCTCTTCCCCTCCTCCAACCAACACACTCCCCATGGCCAACGTAGTCATCAAGGACCTTGTCAAAATCTATCCCGGAAGCGGCGGACCCGATGTGAAGGTCGTCCACGGAATCAATCTGGAAATCCGCGACCGTGAATTCATGGTCCTGGTCGGCCCCTCCGGCTGCGGCAAGTCCACGACCCTGCGCATGATCGCCGGTCTCGAAGAAATCTCCGGCGGCACCATCTCCATCGACGGCCGCGTCGTGAACAACGTCCTGCCCAAGGACCGCGACATCGCCATGGTCTTCCAGAACTACGCGCTCTACCCCCACATGACCGTGTACGACAACATGGCCTTCGGCCTGAAACTGCGCAAGATGCCCAAGGCCGACATCGACGTGCGCGTCCGCGAGGCCTCCGCCATGCTCGGGCTGGACCCCTACCTCAACCGCAAGCCCAAGGCCCTCTCCGGCGGCCAGCGCCAGCGCGTCGCCGTCGGCCGCGCCATCGTCCGCAAACCCAAGGTGTTTCTCTTCGACGAACCCCTCTCCAACCTCGACGCCAAGATGCGCGTCTCCACCCGCACCGAGATCTCCAAGCTCCACGCCCGCCTCGGCGCCACCATGATCTACGTGACCCACGACCAGGTCGAGGCCATGACCATGGGCGACCGCATCTGCGTCATGAAAGACGGCTACATCATGCAGGTCGCCGAGCCGCTCGCCCTCTACAACCGCCCCGACAACCTCTTCGTCGCCGGCTTCATCGGCAGCCCGCAGATGAACTTCTTCAAGGGCACGCTGCGCAAGGCCGGCAACGCGCTCGAGTTCGTCGAGAAAAACGACAAGAAGCCGCCCGTCACGCTGACAATCCCCGAGCCGCTCGCCTCGAAAGCCGTCGGCCATACCGGCAAGGACGTGGTCCTGGGCGTCCGCCCCGAGCACGTCGAGGACACCGCCGTCGTGCCGAATGCCGACCCGAAACGCACCGTGGAGGCCCACCTCGACGTCTCCGAACCGATGGGTTCGGAAACCTACCTCTATCTGGACACCGGCGGCACCAACTTCGTCGCCCGCGTGCATCCCACCGACCAGTACGAGGCCGGCCAGAACGTGAAAGTCACCTTCAAGATGGAAGAGGCCCACCTCTTCGACGTCGCCACCGAGCAGGTCATCCGCTGACGCGACAACAGCGGAGTGGCGGCGTCCTCGCCGCCGCTCCAATGCTCCGCTGTTTTTTTATTTCTTCCCCAGCGCGACGATGGTCTCGAACTCCTCGCGCGACAGCGGCATGACCGACAACCGGCTCTGACGCAGCAACGCGATATCGGCCAGCGATGGCTCGGCCTTGATCGCCTCCAGCGTCACCGGCCGGGCCAGCGTCCTGTCCGCCTCCAGCTCCACCGCGACCCAGCCGCCCTTCGCCTCGTCGGGCTCGACCGTCGGGTCGGGGAACGCCGTGCGGCTCACGCGCGCCGTGCCCTGCACGGCCTTCGTGGAAACGCTCGCGTAGAAGAGCACGCGGTCGCCCTTGCCCATCGCCTTGAGATTGTTGCGCGCCTGGAAATTGCGCACGCCGTCCCACGTCGTGCGACCGTCGCGGACGAACGTCTCCCACGCGTAGGATTCCGGTTCCTGTTTAACGAGCCAGTATCGGGTTGTCATGATCGGCCACTACGAATGCATTTCCTCCGCATGGATGCAAACGACTCCTCACCTCCGCCACCGGCGCCCTCTCCCGCCCTGCTCCCTCCGACTCCGGAAGAAGAACGGCAGGCCCGGCGCGCGCGCCTGATCATCTGGCTGTTCATGATCGTGAACATCGTCGTCATCGGACTGCTCTTCTGGCGCCGCCAGTCCGCCAGCCCCTGACTCTCCGCAAAACGCTGTCGGCCGCTCACCCTGCTATTTACAGAACGCCACTTTTGCGCCACCTTCCCGCCTACCACCGACAATCGACATGGGCTTGCGTCACGTTATCACTGCCATTTACACCACGCTGTTTGCAGGCGCGCTTGTCCTTGCCGGCGTGTTTTTCTGGCAGACGCGGCTCGAATACAAAAGGCACCGTGAAATCGAGGCCCAGACCCGCCAGCGCCTGGCCGAGGCCGAAACCCGGCTCGCCGAACAGGAAAAAATCCTGGAACGTCTGCGCCGCGATCCCGTCTTTGTGGAAATGGAAATCCGCCGCCGCCTCGGTTACGCCAGACAGGACGAGACCATTTTCCGGTTTCCCGAATAAAACCGTCCGCGCCTCGCCGTGAAGGTCCGGTTTTTGCTGGCAGTCCCGGTCTGCGTCCGCCGCTCCTGCTCCCGCCACACTTTTTCATATCACGTATCCAACTCTTGATGACATTTTTCCGCTCCCGGCTCCGGCTGGCAACCGCTTTTCTCGCAACGTCCTGTGCGGCTCTTGCCACGCCCGACGATGCTGCCGCGTCCGACCCCGCAACGCCCGCCAGGACTGAAATCGTCCGGGCCTCCGATCCGCCCGATGCTCTCGACGCGATTGTCCTCGGTATCGTCGAAGGCGTGACCGAATACCTCCCGGTTTCCTCGACCGGCCACCTCGTCATCGCCAACCACTTCCTCGACCTCGAATCCACCGTCCCGCTTTACGACGGCGAAGGCCAGATGCTCTGGGCCAAAAAACCCTCGCCCAGACACCCCGAAGGCGAACCCCTCACCATCAAGGCCGCCGCCGATGCCTACGCAGTGATCATCCAGGCCGGCGCGATTGCCGCCGTCGGGCTCATTTACTGGCGACGGCTCCTGCAAATCGCCCGCGGTCTCTTCGGGAACAGCCCCGATGGCGTGCGACTGCTGCGCAACATCGTTCTCGCCTGCATCCCGCCCGGACTCGCCGGCCTGCTGCTCGGTGATTTTATCGACAGCCATCTCTTTTCCATCCGCACGGTGGCGTGGGCGCTGGTCGCCGGTTCCGTCCTGATGGTGGCGGCCGAGTGGTGGCGCAAGCGCCAGCCGCGGCGGATCGTCGAATACACCGGCGAGGACCTGAAAGCCGGCCAGGCGCTTTTTATCGGTTTCGCCCAGTGCCTCGCCCTCTGGCCGGGCATGAGCCGCTCGATGGTCACGATGGTGGCCGGCTATTTCACCGGCATGCGGCCGGCGCGCTCCGCCGAATTCAGTTTTCTGGCCGGGTTTGCCCTGCTCTCCGCCGCCGCGCTCTACAAAAGCTGGAAAGCCGGCCCTGCCGTGATCGAGGTGTTCGGCTGGAGCAACACGCTGCTCGGCATGCTGGTGGCGACGATTGCCGCAGTCATTGCCATCAAGGGCTTTGTCGGTTACCTTTCGCGTCATGGCCTGGGCATCTTCGCCATTTATCGCCTGGCTCTCGCCGCCGTCCTGTTTGTCTGGTTTGTATAAACGCGCCCGATGTGTAAAATTATCGACTTGCTGCGCCGCCCGACTGTTTTATTCTCCTTGCTGATTACCACTGAAATCTTGTCGACAAGATGATCAACGCTCCGACCGAACCGAGAAAATGGCGCATCGCGTCGCAGTTACGCGAGGCCCGCATGCAACAAGGGTTCTCCCAGGGACAACTGGCCAATATCATCCATGAGGCCGGCCTTTCCTATTTCAAGGTCACGCATATATCGCGCCTGGAATGCGGCTATATTGATGCAACGCTGACCGAGGTTCGCATCATCGCCACGATCCTCGACGTGTTGCCCGACTGGCTGATCGGCAAGGCCAAACCCGCGGCGCCCCCGAGCGGCAGCCTCGTCGCTTCCGGCAACGGCACCAGCCCCGCGGTCTCCTCCTCGTCGGGAGGATCGGCGGCTCCGCACCGGCCCTCCGGCCTGGCGGCGACGGCTGCGGCCAAACCGGCTGCCCCTTCCGGCTCCACGGGTCCCGTCCCCGGCGATCCCGACTGGCCCGACCTGGAAATCCTCAAGCGCGGCGATCTCTCCGCCGATACGTTCAAGCAGCGTCTGAACGACGGTCTCGCCCGCGCCCAGACCATGCTGCATCGCAGCGGTCTCCCCGCCGCGCCCTGGCGCGCCTGGCGCGATTTCGACCGGCAGGCCCGCGAACTCCTCGGCCAGCTCGCCTGAGCGGGAGGCGCACCGGCGCTTCCGTTCGCCGTTTGTCCGGTCCGGGTTGCCAGCCTCCCTCGCCGTCGGCGCGCCAGCCCGGCTCACTCGCCCACGGTAAGCTGCCGGCCATTGTCCTTCGGGCCGAGCTGCAACAGGAAGGGCGCCGCGATTTTTACCCACGCATCGGGATCGGGGTAAGCGGAAGCCGCTTCCTCGCCGAAACTCTGGCGCAACATGGCGGTGTCGATGATTCCCGGGTTGAGGGGCACAGCGGCAAGACCGGCCGGCAGTTCGGCAGCCAGCGCGAGCGTCATCCCCTCGATCGCCCACTTGGAGGCGCAATAGGGAGCGACGTTGGCATCGACCGAGCGCCCCCACCCCGAGCTGAAATTCACGATCACGCCGCTGCCGCGCGCGATCATCGCCGGGAGAAATGCGCGCGCGAGGTTGGCCGGTCCCTTGATATTTACATCGATCACGCGGGCAAACTCCTCCGCCGGCACCTTCCAGAGCGGAGCGGGCGAGTTGATGAGCCCGGCGTTGTTGAGCAGCAGGTCGGGCGCTCCGTGCGAGGTGAGCAGGGTTTCGGACCAGACCTCGACCTTGCTGGTCCCGGCGACGTCGAGCACATCGAAACGATGCGGAGCCCCGTGGGCAAAACGCAGGTCGAGAATGCCTTCGGCCGAACGACCGCAACCGATCACGGTGTGGCCGAGCCGGATGAACTCCTCCGCCAGAGCTTTTCCCAGACCGCGCGTGACTCCCGTGATGAGGATTTTTTTTGTATCCATTGCGCGTGAAAGCGTGGTGCGGCTGGAGAGAATCGAACTCTCGACTCAACCGCAAGAATAAAAATGTTGGTGGTAATGAGGTAGTTACGAGGGAAGATGTTGCGTCCGTTTGGCTCGCTTGCTGCCATGTGCTGCCATGCCCGCCGACGCATCCATTTACAAACGAGGCAACCGCCCCAACTGGTATATTTCCTACTTCGACCCCGTTTCCCGCAAGCGGGTGCATCGGGTCACACCCTTTCGCGTCGATGATCCGGCCGGACACCGGAAAGCCTTCGATATGGCCGTCGAAAAATCCGTTGCAGCAAAGCATCAACGCCAGTTTGTTAAAAAAGAAGCGTGGGAAAATTGGGCAGAGGATTTTTTGCGCGCTCACTATCTCCACCCCAAAACCCTCCAGCGAATGCTGAATGGCTGGAAACCGGTGCATCGCTACCTCGCCGAAAAAGGCATCT
Source organism: Opitutaceae bacterium TAV5 (assembly GCA_000242935.3). NCBI lineage: Bacteria > Pseudomonadati > Verrucomicrobiota > Opitutia > Opitutales > Opitutaceae > Opitutaceae bacterium TAV5. Next base: position 3,902,968 of record CP007053.1, on the reverse strand, counting down.
CCATTCCCGCCGCTCTCACCTACCAGCATGTTTGCGATTACGTACCTTGGCGCATCGGCCAGGGACGCCGATCCCTCAGACCCATTCACCGCAATACCGCCCTGTTCGACGTGAAAACCCTTGGCGTCGTCATGCGTGAAGCCGTGCGCCGGGGCTACGCTCAGGGCAACCCCTGCCACCGCACCGGCCTGAAACGCGCCAGCCCAAAGCAGAAGCCGGAAATAACCAAAGATGAACTGGCAAAAATCCGCTCCGAACTGGCGAAGCGCGAAGCCCATTTGCCGGTCACTCAACGCTGGATGACGGTCTGCTTCGAGGTCGCCATTCATCAGGGATGCAGGCTCACGGAAACCGCCGTCCCGATGGAAGCCGTCGATCTGGACGCCAACACGATCCGGTTTTCCGCCAAGGGGCGAGGCGACGAGGGACGCAAGGTTTTCACCACTCAGCTCCACCCCGGCCTGAAGCCGCTGATCAAGGAATTGCAGGCGGCTGGCGCGCAGCACCTGTGCCAGTTGCCGAAGATGGCCAGTAAAGACTGGTGGTTGTTTTTCCGGGAAGTGGGCTTGGGCCATCTCTGTTTTCATTGCACAAGAGTAACGGTCATCACGCAGTTGGCGCGGGCAGGAGTGCCGATCCAGCAGGCGATGCGTTTCGTAGGCCACGCCAGCGCGATGGTGCATCAGATTTACCAGCGGTTACAGGCTCCGGACCTGTCGGCGGCAGTGGCTGCTCTTGGTGGTCTTTCCGCTTAGGGTACTGGTGAGACGCGACAAACCCGGGATGCGCAAACATCCATTCCGTGAGCCGCTTTGCGGTCGAATAACGGCCGCAAAACGGCGAATCTTTCTGCCCTCGTGATGCCTTGCGCATCGCCTGGATTGTCCAGCGCGAAACGCCGATGGCTTCAGCTTGGGCGGCGGCGGTAGCTAGCAGTTTTTCGGGCATGTCAGGCGGCTGATGCGGCGGCTTCGCGGGCGGCGCGACGGGCGAGGTATGCCTCATGCTCCGCTTTTTCCTTGTGATAATTTTCCACCCTTGCGGCGGTCGCCTCTTCTTCGGTGTCAAACAGTAGCTCCGTCAGAGGCGCGATGGTCGGAATAACGGGACCAGTCATATACCGGGTATCATTCCCGGTGTAACCGTCATCGAACCCGGGAGCCTTGGTAACAGTCTCGACCTTGCGGGCACCCATCAGGATGCGCAGCAGGCTGTTGATGTCGGCCGTGGCGGGGATGACAATATCTCCGTGCAGGCTAATGCGCAGCATGGGCGCAGTTTCTTTGGCGGGAGCGGTGTTTTTTTCAGTCTTCATTGCTTTGGTCGGTTGTCTGGTCGGTATTTGATTTTCTATTACATTGAACCTCCCTCGCGCCGGGGCTTTGCCGACCAGAGCAAAGCTCGCCGGCGCGGGGAGGGAAAATCAGGTCCCCGGCTGCGGTGTGGGCCGTTTACCGTCGCAGGAGCACGACGGTGCAGCCGGGGAAAATTGGATTTCGATATGCCCCACGCCCCGGAATAACTCATGCAAGCGAGTGATCAGCGCTTGATGCCTCTCGGCACTGGTATGCTCCCTCTGTGCCACGGTAATCGTCCAGAAACTGTGCGGCTCACAATGCGCGTGCGGGTGATGGCTTCCCTGGCGCAGTTCTGTCCCTTTGGCGGTGAATCCCCTGCGGGGAGAGCGGCAAGGACATCCGTTGACGATTATTAACCCGCTATCGCTCAAGTAGCGCCTCAGTGACCGAGGGGGGATGCCCAGTTTCGCGGCGATCCGCTTCCGGGTGGCTAGTTGTTCTTCTTGGCCCATGTCCTTCGAATGCGGTGCATCGTGGTGCATTTGCAACCAAAAAACGAATCGGGGTGCTAACAATGCTATGTTAATGATGTGATATGCCCAAAAAAACTGGTCAGCTTAGCGTTCGCGTTTCCTCTGATCTCCAGTCGGGATTGGAGGCCATCGAAGCCAAACATCACATAGGTCAAGCGGAGATTGTCCGCGGTTTAGTCGCCGCCGCAGTCGCGTTTTTCAATAAAGAAGGGTGGTTTTCGTTTCCGGTAAAAATAACTCCGGAAATTTTCCAAAATCCAGAGGGCTCGACAGCAGCCCCGGCGGAAGCGAGTGCCGGAAAATCGCGAGTGTCTACCTCCGACAAATGGGTAGAAAGTGTCCCGTCTGGCGAGGATTTTGATACCTCGCCAGCAGTAACATCAGCTCGGAACAAAGGTATCCACGCGAAAGAGCGCATTCGCAGAATGGCGACCGAAGGACGTGTTAAGGTCGGGAAAACCCGGAAATAGCCGCCTGATGTACGATTTCACAACCGGAGAACCAATCGAATGAAGTCCACCCCAGAGCAGACAGCCAAGCGGCGTGAATTGAAGGCGCTGACAGAGGAGCTTGCCGAATTGTTGCACAAGCAATCTCCGGATGTGCCGGAACATGCCATTGCTCACCGCGCGAACGAGCCGGTCAAAGAGGGGGAAATCTCTTATGACGACTATTTCACGCTGGTACACGATGTCCGCTCCATTCCGGCCAAGCAGACAGGTGGCAAGGTGATTCTCCGGTTCAGGCGTCGGCGCTGGAAGGCGAAACGCATACGAGGGGATCAGTTGTGGCAGATATGGGAACCCGGCTATGCAGCGACAAAACCGGAGGCGGTCGAAGAGTTGCTCCCCGTCTTGCGCGAACTGGTCACCAAGGCGCGACGGAGCAAACCATAATAACACCAATGAAAGACCGTTTCGATGATGGATTTTGGGCGGGCCTTCTTGCCCTTCTCGCTGCCTTTGTTGCAGGCGCTTTGGTGTGGCTGGGGCTCAGGCCCAAACCTGAACCGGTCCCTGATCCGGCGCAACCGATGCCGTCTCCCGGATCGGGACGCCGTGAGATTGGTTTTCACACGGCACTAAAACCACCGGACTCCGACGAATCAGACACGCGGCAATGAGTGCGAACGCACCGGCCGCAACGGCAAAGACAGCGATTCGCCGGGGCGTTACAGACTGTGAATCCGGTTTCATTCGTCTTTATTTGTCCAGCGCGTGGACAATAGCAACATCGCACTTGTGACGTTGCCGGCGTGACACGCCGGCGCCGGGTCACGATCGAGCGGTCACAAAAAAGCCCGCCGGAGCGGGCTGGCGATTCAGGCGACGGCGGCCTCTTCCCGGTGAACCTTGACCTTGGTTCGGGCGGCGACGGCGGCGGGAATTTTTACCCGAGCTTCCTTGCAGATCGACTCGACGGACCATGAACGTGGTTCGGGAATGCGCTCGATGCCGAGCACTTCGCCGTTTTCCGCCACATCGACAAGTACAAGAGGGGAGTTTTTGACGGGCACGGTGTGATCGACAGGGGTTCCCGGCTTGAATTTCAGGTACAGCCGATCCCCCAATACCGCCATCGTCGGCAACGCGTTGTCGGGAACCTTCCATTGTTTCTCAGTTTTCATTGTACGTCGTGACTACCCAGCAGTTGTTATCCAGGACTTCCCCTACGACAACCACTTTCCGGAAAATTCGCTGCCCCTTCTTGTTCACGATAGTAATCGCTTTGTGAAACGTGAATTTGTCCCCGCCGTGTTTGCCGATTTCCATCGTCGGGACTGCCTGCCCTTCACGAATCGCTTTTTCAACCATTTCTCTCGTGATGGCACGATCAGAGAGTTCCCGATCAACGGCATGTTCCGTGTGATGGATTTTGTACGGGCGGGGGATTGGCGCGGCACGGGGGACGGGAGGGCGTTTGCCTTTCCCTCCTCCTCCGCCGCCGCGTCCCGGAGCAATCAGCCAGGTTGCGAGTCCGGCCAGTGCGAAAATGCCGAAGATGTTCATCGTCTGCGCCCCCCGATGCCAAAAGCGGCGGCGGGTGTCAACGGCGGTGGCGTCTGGCGCGGGAGACCTTGCGGCCGGCGAGTCTGTAAACGTTGTTGCGCTTGCGGCAGCGTTTGCGGGCCGTGGCATAACCCCCGGCGCGGCCGACGATCTTTGCGGCGCGCTTCCGGGTGGCAGGCTTGGCGAGCGGGATTTTCCGTTTTCTGGTTTTGGTGCGTTTTTTCATGACGGGAAAAATCAGGATCTGGCGAGGGCCTTGCCGAGCGCGCCGGCAATGCCCTTTTGCGTGGCAAGTCCGGCCATCGCGTCGATTTCGGCACGGATGGCCTTCACGTCCTCGTCAGAGGTGCCGTATCGGGATTGCAGCGACGCCAACGCGTTGCCGACGCCGGTTTGCAGCCGGCCAAGGTTCAGCCGGTAGGCAATGGCGGCGACGGTGAGCACGGCGGAAACAATACCGCCCGCCCAGGCATACCAGGTGCGGCGGCGAAGCTCGTTTGCCAGTTCGAGGTTTTTGGCGGCCTCCGCTTTGGCCTCTGCGCTCAACTCGCCAAGAGCCTTCCGGGTGGCTTCGAGGTCTCGGGAGAGTTTGAGGTTGTCCGATTCGGCCGCGAGTTGCCGTTGTTCGGCCGCTTCGCGTTTTGCTGTCTCTTCGCTCAACAGGCCGCGCACGATGTCCATCGCTTCGGCCTGAGCGGCCGCGCTGATCGGCTTCCGCTGGTTGAGCAGGGAGACGGCGTTGTCATTGGTCCGGCGCGCAACCTCCACCGGTCGCGAATCCTCTGCACGCAAAAGCGCCGCCTGGGTTTTGACGGTTTCGACCTGGGCGGCATCGACAAGGGCGGCTTCTTCCGTCGCCTGCTTGCTCTCGGCCTTCTCCAGGCGGGCGGCGGCGGCTCCCTGCCCCCATGTCCACGGTTTCCACAGTGACGACTGATGGCCGGACACGCATCCGGCGAGAGGCAGGGCAAGAGCGAGGATGAGGATTCGTGTTTTCATTTGGTGGCGCGGTGACGACGGCGGAGACGGAGGATGAGGCGATGCGCGGCCGTTGCGGCCTGCACGGCGTAGTAAGTCCCGGCAGCGAGGCCGGAGAAGGCGGCGGCGAGGTGTGCCCAATCGGACGGCGTGAGCGCGCCGATGGCGCTGATGGCAGTTCCGGCCAAGGCGGCGAGATGATGGGTGCGGTGCGTCATTTGCGGGAACGGGGAAGGAAAGGCGCGACGTGGTTGATGATGAAAGCGACGATGGCGCCGCCAATGAGCCAGCGGAGCCAGACGGGGACGGCGAGAGAGACGCCGTTGCCGATGCCGCCGAACACTTTGGACGTGCTTTCTGCCAGCGCCTCTTTGGTTGCGTCCCAAAGGTCAAATTCGGGAGCCGGCGCGGCGGCGGCGCTGCCGTAGTTGTCGGCCGCTTTCAGTTCGTCGGGAGTGAACAGGGACGGGTTTTCCTTCCGGAATCTGGCGACGGCATCCAGATAGGCAGTCCGCTGTTTATCCGTCCATTGATCCATCGGAAGGTCAGCAAGTCCGGTCGATTCCCGGGCATATTGTGCGACAAGATCTGTGGCTGCGCTCATGGTGTAGTGTTTTTGTGTTACGCGATGGGTTCGAGAATTCGCCCCCACGAAAACACAAAGCGGATCGTGAGAGTGAAAAAGGGTGCCTTGTCGAAAGGCGCGTCGAGAATGACGCGGTAGACGCAGCGGTTGCCGTACCAGTACCAGCCTGACCAGATGCCGACCGCCCGGATTCCGTTTTTGCCGAGGCCGTTTTCGCCGCCGACGAATTGCCATCCGAGGACGCACCGGTAGCTCCCGGACACGTAGGGTTGATGCGCGTTGGTTGTGCTGTCCGACACGTCGCCGGGCGGTCCGTAAACATCCGAGGCGGGATCACGCAACGGCGTGGTCGCTTCGGCTCCGGAGGCAAGGAACAGGTGCCAATCCCTGCCGGGGTGGAAATAGGCGATGTCTTCCACGCCCGCCGTCCCCGTCAGGTCGGCGATGCCGTCGCCGGGTGCGTCAACATCATGGTGGGCGGTGTCGATGGTGACATACAAATCGACCACGACGCGGTAACGCTGGTTCGGCGTCAGGGCATCGCCACCGCCCGGGATGAGGTCACGGCCAAACAGCTTGTTCGGATCGCCGTTTGACCAGCCGATTTCCGTATAGGCGACATTTGCGGTTTCGACCGGACCGAGGAACGTGTGACGGTAACGCCAGGTGGAAGTCGGACCGTCCCACACCGCCGAATTGTCCAGCGAATTGTCGGGATCGAGCTGGCGCAGATGGTCGTCCAGCCTCGTCTGTTCGACATGGTAGATCGTGCCGACCTGATCGACATGATCGACGCCGCCGCCCTTCGTGACGTTGACCGTGACCACCGCGGCCGACGTGTATCCGGTAATCCGGCATTCTAGGCCGGAATCCAGCCGCATCATGCGACCAACATCCGACGCCGCGAAAAATGACGTATCCACTCCGTCTTTACGGGCGCGCAACTGGTTAGGAGTTGCGGCGAGGTAGCGGAAGAGCGTGCCGTCGCCGGGCGTGCGTTTGGTGGGGGTTATTCCTTTGCCGAGGTGGCAATACCGGATAAGTTCGTGCCACCAGACGGTGGCAATCATGTCCATGCCGCTATCCAGAATCAGGTTTTTGGTATTCCGGTGGGTGCGGACAACCTTGCCGTTTTCGAGGATTTCTCGTCGATAGGAAACGGTGCATCGGGCGTTAAGTGCGTGAATCGACATAGGAGGCGGAAAGGAGTGAAACGGTGGCTGTGGTGGCGGCGGTGAAAGCCCGGTCAACGGGCACAGGAGGCCAGTACGTTTGCGCGTAGCTGGCCGACAGGAGCGTGACGCCCGCGTTGGCAGTGTGGGCGTGTGCCGGGCCGTCGATGATCACGGGCGGGAAATAGGTCTGCGCGCAGGATGCGGAGAGCAGCACAACCGAGGCGGCGGCGGCGTCCGAATGCGACGGGCCGTCGATGACCATCGGCGGGAAATACGTCTGCGCGTAGCTGGCCGAATGCAGCGACACACCGGCCGCCGTGGTCTCGCCCATGCGCGGGATTGGCGTCAATGCGGCATCCTGCGCAGAGACTCCCGCCGTCGCGTACAGAATCACACGCCGCACACCGAGCGGCGGACGTGTGTAGAGGCGCGGAGTCGGGCATGCCTGGATGTTCATTTGTCAAGCCCATACGCGGCGGGGATGGTCGGGAGTGATGCGGCCGGTGTCCGGCGCGACATGGTTGCCCCATGTGCGCAGGTTCAGATGCCAGCCGGGCAACGGGAGGATGAGCGGTTCCGCCTCCGGATCGTCGGACGGGATCACGTCGGACAGCGGGCCAATGAGATCGAGTGCGAAGCCATCGCCCGACGTGAGCCATTGCAGCGCGCCGGAGTCGTCGGGAGCGAGGTAGTCTGCGAGGATTTCGCGGGCTTCTGCTTCGGTCGGGAATCTGTAAAACAAATCCATGTATTCGGGATGAGGTGACGTGCTCATGGTGGTAGGCATGAGCCGACGCGGTTGTTGAGTCGGCTAGGTGATAGTGGTGAGTGCGGAGAGTTGGGCGGCGGTGAGGGCGTGGGGATAGAGTGCCAGTCGGCGGATGTATCCGTAAGATGCCTCAGTACCATTGTAACCCGTGCCGATTCTCATTTTGTTGAGGGGATCGACTTGGGCCGTCGCGGTAGTGGTTCCTGTGACTCCATTCGTTGCATAATTCCAGTTCGCCCGGCCGCCGGACCATGCCAGCGCGTTGCGCGCAATCGCACCGTCCAGCAAGCCGCCGATTCGGATTTCCCGAGAGTTTGGCGACACGGCGGTGTAGAGCCTAATATCGTTACTCCCGGAATTCCGGTGGATTTGCCAGCGATTGCCCCCGGATGAGCCATCGAAATCCAGTATCGTTTGATTGCCCCCTGTGTTCAGAGGCAGCATCCATTCCACGAAAACCGTCCCTTCGTTTTGCGCATATGCGGCGGCAAATGCAGAGGAATCGAGTATGGAGATATCAGCCGCTCGCGTCGCGGCAGCCCCCGCCGTGGGGATGTAACTGGAGGGGAATGCACCTGCCTCCATCTGCGACCGACTGAAGACGATTCCGGAAACACCATCGGTCGCATAGAGCGGCAATCGGTTGGTGTATGAAACGGGGAGCGGCACAACGATGATACTGCCCGTTGCGCTCACGGCATTGGCTGAGGCAGTAATCGAAATACGCCAAAACTCTCCCTCGCGCTTGATACGGTAGACGGACAGGCCGGGCGAGACATAGGAGGGTTGCCCGGTCGCTAAATTGACAGTCAACCAAAAATCAGGAGCGAAACCGGATGACAGCGTAAATTGAGCGAACTGATACTCTGCCGCCTTTACCCAAATTGAGCAGGTGTAAATCGTACCGATGGCGGTCGGCATATTTCCTATACGTGCCCAGTGTTGGAGCGAGGGGTTCGCAGTCGGGATCAGCTTGTATCCATCCGGCCCTGACTCAAATATCATATTTTCATGGCCTGACGACGCGCCCGGGTTCGCTGATTGATATACAATGTTTGTCCGCGCCCCTTCCACGCGAAATCCGTCGCAAAGACCAGTAAGCGGATCGAAGTCGAACGCAGGGACATCCGGACCGAGCGTCTCAAACAGGCAAGCCGCGTTGATTCGCGTCGCGGCCGAAGCGCGGGTAAACGTGATCGGGCCGCCAGCCGCGCCGGGCGGGTTGAGATTCGGATTGCCCACGAAATCACGCCAGAACGACGCGCCCGCGGCCCATGACGGGATGCGGGGCGTGTAGAGCCGGGGCGTGGGCTGTGCCTGGATGTTCACGCGGTCAGGCAGTGAAAATCGTCTCCGAGATGCGCACGGAAACGGCGTTCGCGTTCGGGTTGCGCACAGAGACCGGGCCGGAGGTTTCGTGCACGATGCTGGTTTGCGGCCAGATGTTCAGCATGACATTGCCGGCCGCGTCCAGGAGTTCGACCGAAAGCGTCGTATCCAGATTGGATACAAGGATGCTCTTCCGCTGGATGTCCGAAGCCTCGTAACGGCCTGCAAAATCAACCTTCGTGTTCGGTCCGATTGCACCGTCTGCGCGGGCGTGATCCCGGGTTTTGGCCGGCACGACGGATTGCCGGTTGTCGATGAACGCAGTGAAGCCAATCCACAGCTTGACCGGCATCCGTACGCCTTCCGGACTTTGCAGTTCGATGCGCTCAAACGTGCCGTCGAAAATCATGCCTTGCCCTGCCCGCAGGATACTCGGCGACATGTCATCAACCTTCAGTTCGACCGGACCGCTGGCATCGACCACATAAAGAAATTTTCCCGCAGCGTTCAGCGCGGTGGGTTGTCCGTGCGGAATGATCAGGTTATAGACGTTGCTGTGATGTTGGATCATTTGGAGCCGGTTTTACGCCGGGCAGGCGTGACGTTTTTCGTGCGTTTGCCGCTCTTCGCGGCGGATGAAGCGGGGCGCGGGGTTGGTCCGGCCTGAGTCGGCCGGCCGAGAGCGAGAAAAGCGATTCCGAGAGCGGCGGCGGCTCCGATCCAATATTTGTTTTCGGCGAGTCCGGGGCTCTGGTTTTGCGCGAATTTCTCCGCCATGCCGCCGATCAGGCGTTCGCTGGTGGCGTTTTCATCCTGCGATTGCGCCCGGGCGGAATTGATCGTTTCGAGCGTGACCGTCTGCATGTGTTCGACGGCACGCGAGAGCGTATCGAATGCCTTGTCGTTGCCGGTGGCTACGGTGTCCAGCGCCTTGCCTGCCGTGTTGCTGACCAGCGCAAAAGCGTCCGCTGTCGTCGCACGGTTGGCATCCAGGGCACCCGAGAGGGCGTCCCCGGCAAAACCGAGAGCGCTGCCGACAACGGATTCATTGGATTCGAGCGCCGCCGTCGCAACTGCGCGACTGTCGGCGCTGGCGGAGCGGGTGGCATCGAGAGCATCGGCCGTCGTTTTGTCCACAAGGTCGAATGCGTCGGATGTGACCAGCACGTTTGCCGCAAGGGCATTTTCCGCCGTCCTAGACTGCGCATTGATGGCGCTGTCAGCAGTCAGGTACTGCGCGGCAAGAGCATCGCTGGCGAGACCCATCGACGCATCAACGGCGCCGTGGTCTGTCGTCTGCATGACGATGGTGTTGTTGTTGCCCTTGAGCCCCTGAATGCTCCCGGAATTGTCCGTCAGGCTTACGCTCTGATCGACGGTGTTTTTCGACCCCGACACCGATACAGCCTGATCCTGTGCATTGGCCGCACTGGCACCCTTGCCGCTGGCAGCGAGGCCGAGAGCGCCATCCGCAACGTTGTTGCTCTGGTCAGTGACCTTCGTTGACGCGTCCGATTTCGATGACGAAAAGAGTCCCATGTTCAGCCTTTCTTTTTGCGGGAGCGGGAGGGAGTCGGTCCGCGGAGGAGTGCAAACAGCAGCATGCCGGCAGCTACCAGCGCAGCCAGGGCGATGCCGATCTGTACCGCCAACACAGACCAGTTGACAGCGGCCGTCGCGGCCGCTGTCTCGGCAGGCACATCCTGTGTTGTCGTGGCCTTGCCCGATCCTACGACCTTGCTGCCGATATTGATACTCCCGCCCAAGACGTTGCCGGGAGCGGCCGCGTCCCCGCCTCCGAATAATGAGGACGCAATTCCTGCGATAGCTGGTAACATGGGAATCAGCGACGGCGGGCGATTAGAACGATGGAGATCAACGCCACGACGCCGACCGCCACAAAGGCGATCCAGTAGCCGGGCGACAGCTTGGAGCCGGTCCCGGTCGCAGGCGTTGCGGCCTGCGATGTTCCGGCCGCTGCCTGGGTGGCGGCGAGCTTCGCGGCGTTTTCGGCCGCTTTCTGGTCAACCTTGCCCTGGACAAGAGTGGTCGCGATTTGCGTTCCGGTATTGAGGACACCGGAAAACAGGTTGGAAAAAAAACCGGAAGTTGAGGCATCCGCCCCGGAAGAAGTAGCCATGAGTAATTGCGCCGCCCGCGCCTGGCATGGCGCGCCGGCCGGTTACAAGGCCGACGGCGCGATGACAGGCGCGGCGCGAACGGTGAAGGTTTCGGATGGTGGAACGAATCAGGCGAAACTGCCCGTCAGGGATTCGTCGATGACCGTGATGGTCTGGCCGGCAGCGGACTCCAGTTGCAGGTTGAGCGTTTCGCTCGCCATCAGCCATTCGGTCCGGCCGATGATGTCCGCCACGTACGCATATTTGAATTGCGTCGGGTCCATGCCGTAGCGGTCAAGCAGGGTGTTGTTTTCGACCCTGGTGGCGTCGTGAATCTTGAGATTGTCCGCGACGATTTCGAGATCGGTGATATTCGAAGGACCGTCGAAAAACAGACGAGCGATGCGGTTGCCGACATACTTGTCCGTGATGTCGTACTGACCCGCGCCGGCGTTGTAGGTCGTGCGAAGCTGGCGCATGATGAACTTCACCAGCGTCTTTCCATCAGCGGAGAAAAGATGGCCGTTGTCGTAGACTTGGATGGCTTCGATCCGCACAATGTCGGTAGGTTCTGCCTGCGTTTTGAGTTCGAGGCTGAACGTGAAGGACTGTTCGCCGGTCGTGTCCCAGGCGGTACGGATCATCGCGTCAACGTCCGTCTGCCACGGCTCCGCAAAATGGATGGAGAGCGCGCCGGCTGTGTCCGGATGCTTGTTGAACGCGTTGATTTTGAGGATTTCGGCAGCGAACAGGGAGCGGATGTCCTTTTTGTTCACCATCAGGCGGACGCGGCCGATGACCGAATCGGCGGCGACAAGCGCCCCGTTCAGGTAGGTAAAAAAGACGAGGGTGTGATAACGCGGGCCGACCCGGAGGGAGCCGGTTGCATTGCCGCCAGCCGTCACGCCTTCGATGCCGAGGATGGGATTTACGATGAGAGCCATGATGTTTGATCCGTGGTAACGGTTTTGTAGTTATTATTCCGTTACTCTCAGGCGCTCGCGCCGGGGAGCTTGCTGGCGTTGGTGGTGATGACGGCGGGGATTTTCCCGCGGTAGGCGACGCCTACGACGATGCCGGCCGCGAAGCCGGCCCAGAACTGGCCGGATTTGAGTGCGGCCGTGACTGTGGAGGTGATTTTCTTGATCATTGGTTCGGTGAACGGGTGAGCCCCTTGTATCCGCCGTTTCCACACAGGGCGAAAGCTCGCCAATCGCCCGCAATCGCCCGGAACCGGATGAAACCGCCCGGAAATGCCGCAAAATGCCCTGAAATCACCATGCACCGGAACCACTCCACCCCGTCCCCCCAACCACAAACGCCGTTATCAGGCGGCGCGCCTGGCGCGCTCCAGGCGTTTTCGACAAGCGGGTGTGGCGCACTTTTGCCGAATGGACAGCGGACGGCCGCAACCGCACGCGCACAAGCGGACAAAACGTGACTGTCCGCGGGCGCGCACCGCCCTCGCAATCACGCGAGCCATCGGCACCGGCACGCCGTTGCCCACGGCCCGGTATTTGGCCGATACCGACAGCCCCGGCAGGTCGAAATCTCGCGGCAGGCCCTGCAATTCGCAAAAATCCGCCCATCCGCGCCGATCCGGCCGGGACGCTTCCGACGCAAGGCAAGTCCGCTCTAGGTGCCGAAACGTGACGGCTCGATCGCAAACGGCCATCGAGCCGTCACACGTTCCGAAATGAAACGTCCGCAGCCGGTTTTGCCGGCATCCGCATTCCGATGCGTTCAGGTTGAACCGCTGGACGGAATACCCTTCCACCATGAGATGATCCACGCCCGGCACGTTTTCCATCAGCCACCAATCCGGCCGCGCCTCGTACACCACGCGGGAGAATTCGTGTAACATGGCGACGCCGTTCCCGGTCGGGGGACAACGCCGCGCCCGCGAAAAATCCTGACACGGCGGTCCGCCGATCACGCCAGCAAACGCTCCGGGCGGAGGGTGGAAATCCCGCACGTCGCCGCCCCACACGAGGTCAGGCCCGCGCACCACGCAAAACCCCTCCGCCTCGAATCCGCGTCCGAGCAGGTCCGCGCCGGGAAACACCGATAGTACCAGGTTTTCGTGTGACACTGCCGCGTTAGAGTTTAGCCGGCGTGACACGCCGGCATGTGACGGCGCCGGCACCGTCACGCTCCGGACTGTCACGCTCCACAAATGGGCCAAGAGCGGCGATTGCCGCCTTCAACCTCGCCACGGGTTCAGCCATATTCGTCGGGTCCAGCTTCAGCGACTTGACCACCGCTTCGCTCATTTCCAACGCGCAATCAATGCGAGGTTGAATGTATTCCGGTTTTTGTCCGATCGGGTAAAATTTCCTGCATTGGCTGCATTGTTTTTCCATCGGAGCATTTCCCATCGTCACATACAAAACCGGAGCGCCACAGCAGCGTGATGAGGGCGGGGGAAGAGAGATTGTCACCGTGTTCATGCTCTCACCTTTCGCAAAACGGCGGGTTGGTAGCGTGAGGGCTTGAAATAAAACATGTGAGGCGGGAGCGTCACCGCCCCCATCAGACCTTCATCGTTGAACTCTTCCGCCCACGCTTTTGCCGCCTTTTTTGTGGTGGCGAACAGGGCGAGGGATGAACAATTGGCGCGGATCAGCGGATGCACCTGCGGTCCGTACTGGCTGATGAAAAAGCACCGGTGTCCTTCGTGCCTTCCTTCGGAAAAACACTGATGGAAGCGGTCATCCCATTTGTTCACGTGCGCATCCGCCAACTCCATGAAGACGGCACAACGCTTTGCCCGCCAGAACATGGCTTGCAGGCGTTCCGGATCGGGTGTCTGCCATGACGCGCATTCCGCCGGCCACGGCTCGCGAGGCTTGTGCATCACAAGCGTGCCGATGCCAGCGCGGCGGAAATCGGCGGCCCATTGTTGGGCGACAAAGGTTTTGCCTGAACCCGTGCCGCCGATGATTGCGCGGTGAATATCGTCCATTACTTGCGGAAGAGCGATTGCAAGGCGCGATTGACGAGGCCGGGGCGGACTGCATCCGGTTCCGGATTGCGCGGCCGGAAAAGCAGCGCCACGACCAGGAGGAACGGCAGCAACAACAGCAGCCAGGTAGCATCCGGCCGTACCACGGCGATGATGAAGCCGACCAGCGCCAGAAACGCGCCAGGCAGGATCAGCGCGAGGGCATGGCGCGAGAACATCCGCCAGGCGGGTTCCGGCGTGATCAGGATTTGCGTGACGGGTGGCAAAACCTCCACGTCAACAAACGTGACATTCGGAGGCGTGCCGGCCGTTTTGGTGGAGTCGGCCGGTGCGGCCGCATCGTGTTTCTTTTCGGTGTTTTTGTTGCTCATGGCGTGATGCGTTGAGGTTGGCGTTACAGGAAATCCTGTTGTGAAATGATTGGTTCGACCTGGCGCGGCGGCGCGGCGGGCGAAACGGTTTTTTCGGCCGGCTCGCATTTCATCCAGGCGCGCACCTGTGCTGCGGTTTTCGGCTTGCGAAACACGGTCAGCAGGTAAGCCAGCACGGCAAACGCCACGGCGACCCACCCCACGATCTGCACATCGGAGGCGCGCACCTTCGCGGCGATGGTGCGTTTCAGGTTGCGATGGGCGCCCGGCGGCGGCTGCGCTTCCTCGTGTTCGCCAGTGGCGAATCCAGTGGCCGTGTAAACGGCGTTGGCGAACACTTCGGCCGCGTCTTCCGGCGCGAGCGCGCCGTCATCGGCCGGGGTGTCAGACGCCGTGGAATCATCGGCGGCGTCATCGTCACTGTCATCCGGCAACGGAGACGGGTCCACGTCCGGAATGAAGCTGGCGGGTGGCGGCGGTTGCGTCTCAGTGCCGGGCGTTTTGCCCTTTTTGCCCTTTCGGCCGGCAAAAAGATTTTTCCAGCGGCCGAGGCTGTCTTTTTCGTGCCGGAATTTGGTCGGGTCAAACGGGCGATTCAGTGAATCGACTTCGCCGGCCGCATCGGATGCGGGTGTTTGCGCGGGTGGCGTGGCAGAGGGCGTTTCCTCGCCGGTTACAGGCGGCATTTCCGTGTCGAGCAATTCGGAGGATGCCACCGTTTTCGCCTGGCTGGCAGGCGGTGTGTTTTCGGGTTCGTTTTTCATCGGGAAATCAGGGGAAGACGGGCAAAATCAGGACGGCGAAAATCGCCTCACGCCATGCGAGGTCAGCAGGGAGACCGTTCGTCCGGCCGCTACGGTAAATGCCATGCACGCGGTCGCGTTCGTGGCGGGTCATTTGGTGTTTGCTGGCGAGCATTTTCATTTGTCCAAGGCGATGCCGATGACGGCGGCGGGATGGTGTGCGTTGATGCCGTAGCACTCGCGCCAGCCGGGAATGTTGTGCGGGGCGGTGTTTACACCGAAGCTGGTGATTCGACCCTTCAGACGGTGTTGTTTTCCGTATCCAAGCGAGAGGACAACGGCGCGGCTGATTCGGCAGGTGCGCTCATTCCAGCATGGACCATAGATACGGTATTCGTTTCGTTTTTCCCCACGCTTGAACGCCTCGAAAAATTCCCGTTTCAACGGAATGAAGAGCGGTTTTTCGGGAAGAACTACAGGGGGCTCATATTTCCCATCGAAGAGCCAGTAACCAACGCAAAGGATGTCGATTGGTTTGGTCGAAATGTCCGCCTGCGAAAAACCGAATCGTTTAATTGGCAATGGAGCATACGAGAGCAGGACCGCGCCTGTTTCGGCGTTCGCTACATAATGCCCGTGTGAAGAGAGTACTTTTCGAGTGAGGAGTTTTGTTTTCATGCGGCAAATTCGGCGGGCATTTCGACGGCGGTGCGGCGGGCGATGTGTACGAGATGCGCAGCGTACTGGCTGCGTGAATACCCGCACCGGATCAGCGTTTGCAGCGTCGTGGCAACGTTGCGGCGTTTGATTTTGGTGTCGAAAGCGAGGTTTTTCCGTCGCCGTGAACTGGCGTAGCTCGCGCAGAAACGCCGGTACCAGGTGGCGTTTTTAGACACGGCGACGCGGATCATGCCGCCTTCGTTCGTGCGGATGCGTTGCGGCACTAGCACCACTTCGAGGCAGGAGCTTTCAAGTTCTGCCAAAAGATATTCGTAGGCGTTGCGCAGGTTCATGGTGCGGTCTCCGGGGAAAGGTTGTCCGCCGTGCTCGCCTTCATCCCAGGCATTGCGGTTAACGCCGGTCCGGCGAGCATGGCAGAAAGTCGGGAAAGGATTCGCTCCATCGCCTTTTCGGGCGTGCTGGCGAGATCGCTGATGTTCACGTGTTTCAGCGTGTGCTGTCTGTTTTCGACGACTTCGACCACGGCGAAGCCGTCTTCCGACGTGCGAAGCACATCGACGCGGAACACTGTGCAACGGCCGGCCGTGTCCGGATTCGGCCGAATCCACAGCGCAGGTGTGCGTTTCAGCGGCGGGCGGGGCGCAGGGGCGGACGTGGGGATTCCTTGGGTCTCGTTTTTCATGTGTTGGCGGTGGTTTCGATTGCCTCCGAGACCGGCCAGGCGGTCTCGAAACTTCCCGGATTTGCATAAAAATCCGGTTCAAAATCGGGATTCGGCGGTGTCCACGCATCGGCGGGACAGTTGATGTGACCGTGTGGACTCTGATCCAGGCATCCGCCGCCGGAACGCTCCCCGTCTTCGAGACGGGCAAGCCGAAGGCCACCCATATAACTCTCTTTAGTATAGTGTCTTATGCGCCTAACGAGCGGATGATTGCGAACGGCCGCGAGGTCAAACACGTTGCCCATGACCATGACGGTCGGCTCTTTCACCCGATCCGGGCCGACTGTCGGCATGCACCGTTTCACGACCGTGCACACGTCCGGCTGGTCTTCGGCGTCCCGGAAGTGCGAGCGGCGCATTTCCTCGCGCAGCGCCTTCAGTGTCAGCCGGCGCTGGCGGGTGGCGGCCTCGCTTTCACCCGGAAACGGTTTCGTCGTCGGGTTGGCATCCGGATCGCGGACTTCCAACCAGATTCCGCCGTCGCCGGATGTCGTGTCGCGGGCCAGCATGAGGCCGGCAGCGGCGCGGGCTTTGATCCGCTCCCGCAACATGCCCATCGGCTCTACTAGCCGCATTTTCCGGGTGGCTTCGTAAAGCGCCGCAAGCTCACTCGGCCGCGAACGGGCCAGTTCGACCATGTCGCCCGGCTTCGTGGCATACTTGCAGCACTCGCGGGCGTTTTGAATGTATTTGCCCGCATCCCAATGGAGTTTTTCGCCCGCCCGTTTCCAAAAACCGTGGACCGAATTGATGACCATTTCCCATTTCGCCTCCGACATAAACGGGGCGTTTGGATGCACCAATACGACGCAATGGGCATGCGGATGGTAAAAAGTATGCCGGCCTTTTCGGGTGATTTCGCCACCGTTTCGGATGCCCTTCGCATCGCGTTTGCCGTCTTCGAGTGTGCCAAATTCGGTGGCGCGAAACACGATTTCCAGCGGGAAGCCCCATTTTTTGAAATGGCCATTCAGCTTGGAAATGCGGCGATGCAGCCAGCGAATCCGGGCGCGGAGCGTATCGACCTTGCAGCGCTCTCCGGTTGTAAATGTCCAGAATCGGTAACGCCAGGGATCGAACAGCGAGAGGAAGTGCTCCAGCGCCGCCAGCTTCCCTGCGCGGGCCATCGCCGCCACGTAGGGGTTTAGCATGATGCGGCGGAAAGAGGGCAATTCCTGCACATGTTCGCTGTGCACATGGAAACGCCATAGCTTCCACTTGTCGTCTCGCATCGCCTCAATCCCGCCATCGCGCAGGCCGTTGACGATGGTGTAAGCCTGATCCAGCAAACGCTCTTTTTCGGCCAGACGTTTTTCGTATTTTTCCGGGCTTACCAGTGCGCCGGTCTCGCCGTCCATCAGCGAGAAAAACGTCTTCTCAACCCCGGCATACCACTTGAAAGAACGCGTTTCCTCTAGCGTCTCGACGTAATCGGTTTCATCCGATTCGGAGATGTCGTAAAGAGCCCCGGTCCCGGAAATGCCCACTTCCGGAGCGCGGGAAATGTGCCGGGCCGTGTGCCGTTTCGTGTTTCGGGCGGCGGCAATCGCCTGCGCCAAATGGGCGTTTACGTCGAAACCGGCCAATTCGTCGTGACGCTCGGCGGCGTCGATAAACGCCTGTTCGCGTTCCGTTGCCTCTGCGATAATACACCGTGTGAGCGTTTCGGAGGCCGGTTTCAGCCATGCCAAACGCCCGGCGCTTTCGGCCAGAAATGCCGTTTCGCTGGCAGTATTTCGGGCGAGAATCGCCCTTGATTTCGCCTCGCGGGCGGCGTCCCGGGCGCTCATGACGCTCCCTCCGGTTCCGCCTGGTCCTTGATCCCGGCCAGCCGGAAAAGCTCTTCTTCCGGGACTTGATAACGGCCGGACGAAAACGCCGGCAGCGTGCGCACGCGTTTATTCTTACAGGCTTTCCAGAACCATTTTTCGCTTCGGAAAATGCCCCATTCCGCCAGAAGCGCGGACGCTTCCTTCGGCGTATAGGAGCGGCGCGGACGCGGGCAAACGGCTTTGCCGCCTTGGAGTTGGGCGGCGTTCATCAAGCCCGCCCTCCATCAGCAGCGATTTGCTGCCATTTTGCTGCCAATCCCCTCGCCTGCCAGCTAACTAGCAGTAAATCAGCAGCTTGTAAATGGTGCGGCTGGAGAGAATCGAACTCTCGAGACCACTTTGGAAGAGTGGAGTTTTACCACTAAACTACAGCCGCAAAAACAATGACCGGTTCATGCGCATCCATTCCGGCGCTGTCAATCCCTCCCTCTCGCCACTCCGGGCCGAAGCCCGTTTTTTTATTTCGGGAAAGTGGTGGTAGGACCTGGATTCGAACCAGGGAAGGCGTAAGCCAGCAGATTTACAGTCTGCCCTCGTTGGCCACTTGAGTATCCTACCGAAAAAGGGAACGGCAAATCTCCCGGCGATCGTCCGGACTTCAAGAGTTTTTTTCGCCCGATCATCCTTTTGTCTCCCTCCCCTCCCCCGCATCCGCGGCTGCGCCGCGTCGTCAGATCATCCCGGCCTCGCGAAAGCTGAAAAAGCCGCGCCCGGCCGGATCCGCGTCGCGGTGGCCGACGATGACGTGGTCCACCAGTTCGATCTGCACCACCTCGGCCGCCGCCCGCAAACGTCGCGTCTGCTCGATGTCGGCCTTGCTCGGCATCGGGTCGCCGCCCGGATGATTGTGGACGAGAATCACCCCGCACGCCGATTCGCGGATCGCATCCCGAAACACCTCCCGCGCGTGGCACAGCGCCTGGTTCGCCGTCCCGGAGGTGATCTCCACGCAACGGATCAGCCGCTTGCGCACGTTCAGGCACAGCGTCCAGCACTTCTCGACCGCCAGCCCCTGCACCCGCGCCTGCATGAACGCCGCCACGGCGGCGCTGTCACTCATCAGCGGCGCTTCCCCCACACCCTGGCAAAGGATGCGCCGCGCCACTTCCATCACCGTCACCAGTTGCAGCGCCTTGACCGGACCGATGCCGCGCAACCGCCGGAAATCCGCCGCGCTCCAGCGCGTCAGCCCGTGCAGCGACCCGGCCTCTTTCAGCAGACGCGTGGCGAGCGTGATCACATCGTGCCCGCGCGTGCCGCTGCGCAACAGCATCGCCAGCAGTTCGACGTCGCCCAGCGAACCCGGCCCCAGCCGCGCCAGCCGCTCCTGCGGACGCTCGCTGCTCACCAGGGCGCGCAACAGATTGGACGAAGACGCTGCTTCGGAACCCGGCGCGGGAGCGGACACCCGTCCCGGTGCGACCGTGATGACACCGCCGTTCATTTTTCGTCTCCCCGGGTCGTGCTGCCCGCCGCCGGAAGGACACTCGCCGGTTCGCCAGCCTCGGCGTCAGCGATTTTCTGGATGTAGCGGCAAAAATCCGGGTCTTCTCCCGGCAGCAGGACCGGCAGCAACTCACGGAAATCCTGCCGGCGGCACCACTCGTGCATGTAGTCGTCCCACGATTGCCACAGACGCGCGGTTTGCGGGCTCATGTCTTCCTCGTAAACGAGCAGGTAGGCGCGTTCGAAAAGCGCGATGAGGATTTCGAAGATGACGTTGCGCCGCTCGATCTGCTCGGGCGTGAGCCCCGGCACCGACCGGCGCGTGACGAGTTGCAGATCGGCGTTGCCGAGCACGAGCTGGAGAAACTTGGCGTACTCGTCGGAAAGCTGCAGGTAGAGCTCCTCGTCATCGTTCTGCCGTTCCTTGCGCTGCTCTTTCAGGAAAACAAAAATGGCAAACGGCAAGCCGACGATGGTCACGATGTAACTGAGCGCCTCGAGCCATTCGAGTAGTGTCATGATGAACCGGACTTTTGACGAAACCGCCCTCGCGGCGCAATCTGGCATTTGCGGCGGCCGGCCTCGCTGTCCGCCGATATTGACGCTGGCGAAGAGCGGCGCACGCTCGGCAGTTTCCTCTATGACGAATCTCCCCGACTGGAAAGCCACCGGCACCTGGAAAGACATCCTCTACCACAAGGCCGACGGGATCGCGAAGATCACCCTCAACCGCCCGGAAAAGCGCAACGCCTTCCGCCCCGAAACGGTCTTCGAACTGCACAACGCCCTCATCGACGCCCGCGAGGACACCTCCATCGGCGTGGTGCTCCTCACCGGCGCCGGTCCGCACACCGACGGCAAGTACGCGTTTTGCGCGGGCGGCGACCAGAGCGTGCGCGGCCACGCCGGCTACATCGGCGGCGACGGCATCCCGCGGCTCAACATCCTCGATGTGCAAAAGCTCATCCGCTCGATGCCCAAGGTCGTGATCGCCCTGGTCGCCGGCTACGCCGTTGGCGGCGGGCATGTGTTGCACGTGGTCTGCGACCTGACCCTCGCGGCCGACAACGCGATTTTTTCCCAGGTCGGCCCGCGCATGGGCAGCTTCGACGGCGGCTTCGGCTCCAGCTACCTGGCCCGGATCGTCGGCCAGAAAAAGGCGCGCGAAATCTGGTATCTGTGCCGCCAGTACAACGCGCAACAGGCGCTCGACATGGGCCTGGTCAACACCGTCGTGCCGGTTGCGGATCTGGAAGCCGAAGGCGTGAAGTGGGCGCGCGAGATTCTCGGCCACAGCCCGCTCGCGATCCGCTGCCTGAAAAGCGCGTTCAACGCCGACGTCGACGGCCAGGCCGGCCTGCAGGAACTGGCCGGCAACGCCACCCTGCTCTACTACATGAGCGACGAGGCCAAGGAATTTCACCGGGCCCAGCAGGAAAAACGCAAACCCGACGCGCGGAAGTTTCCCTGGCTGCCGTAACGGGCGCCCGCCCCCTCCCCCCGGGCGGGCGTAACTGTCTGGCGACGACGACGTGTGACGGAGCGGCGGCATTTTTCTGCCAATCCCGCTGCGACGAGGCGCGTCAGCGCTTCGCCCGGTGCCTCGACGTCCGAACCGGCGACGCGTTGCGTCGTCTGCAGCGGCACGTACCGAGGCCGGAGGCCGACAGCTTGCCATGCCGCCGCTCCGCTCACGACGCCATCCGCCCCAGCAACCGGTTCAGCAGGCCTTTGGCCCCCTCCGCGGCAAACGGTGTTTGCCCGAGAATTTTTTCGGCATCCTGCACATAGCGGTCCGGCGTCAGTTCGGCGGCGCATTCCCCACAAATCCGCTCTACCTCGGACAGCCCCATCTCGAGGTGAAACTGCAACCCGAGCACCCGCGAACCGATCGCGAACGCCTGGTTGACGCAGCCCTCGCTCGAGGCCAGCCGCGTCGCTCCCGTCGGCAGGTCAAACGTGTCTCCATGCCAGTGAAACACCAGCGACTCTCCGTCCGGAAAAGCCAGCGGCTCCTTTTCACTGCCCGCCACCGCCCGCACCGGCAGCCAGCCGATCTCGCGTTCGGCGTTCTGGTAGATCCGGGCTCCGAGCACGTCGGCGATGAGTTGCGCGCCCAGGCATACGCCGAGCACCCGCGCCCCGGCGTCGATTCGCGCGCGGATCGCCTGCTTTTCCGCGCGCAGCCAGGGATAATCGCGGTACTGGTAGATATTCATCGGTCCGCCCATCACGACGAGCCAGTCGCACGTCGCCGCCTCTGCCGCCGGCAACTCGCCCGCGTAAAATCGGGTACAGGAGAGTTCATGCCCGCGAGCGAGCAGCCACGGCCCGATCTCCCCGAGCCCTTCAAACGGAACATGCTGGAACCAGTGAATTTTCATGAGATGGAGACAGGAATCAAAACCCGTCCGGCACAGGATGCAATTTCCGTACCGGCTCCACGCCTCCCGGGAAGGATCCGTGCCGGCATCAGTCCGGGATTCCAGGCAGTTTTGACCTTACACACGGATGTTACGCGGAGCGTCGTGGCGCGGGCGTCTCGCCCGCTTCGGGTGCCTCTCCGCTCCGGCGTGGCACGGGCATCTTGCCCGTGCGCGTTGCCTCTCCGCGACGTCCGGAAACAAACCGGCGGCGCTTCGCGCCGTCCACGGCCAGGATGGCCGTGCCACGCCGGAGCGGGCGAGACGCCCGCGCCACTTCCCCTCCGTCGCGTAACATCCGTTACACAAAGATCACAAAGACCGCAAAGACAACGAAGTTGATAATCACCAATTTTTTGCGTTCTTTGTGGCCTTCGTGTAAAAATCCGGACCTTTCGGGCTGCCGGCGATCAGAACGCAGGCGCCAGGATTTCGACCCACCGGACGAACACCTCCGAGTACTCCTCGACGATGTCCCACCAGCCCCGCCCCGGGAAACGGCCCGTATCCTCCTCGAACGCCGTCAGCATCGTCGCGCCTTGCGGCGTGAGGATCCGGAGAAAAATCTCCGCCGCGACCGGAAACCCGTACTCGATGTCGCCCACAGTCAAACACGTCACCGGAGCGGTCGCCGTGTTACGCACCGTCGAGGCGGCATGACTCACCGGCAAATCCGCCGCGCCGATGCTCCCTCCGGCCAGCAACGCCCCCGCCGCGTCCCGGTGGCACGGGAACACCTCGACCCGCGCGCCCGCGTTGTCCTGCCCGAACAACCGGATGCCGAAATCCACCACTTCGGTGGCGATGAGCTGATTGGCGTTGGGGCGGATAACATTGCCCGGATCGGCCTCTGTCCCGCTTCCCTTGTTGTAACCGAAACTGGCGGCGCTGTCGCCGGGCTCGCTCCCGTTCACACCACCGAGCAGGTCGTATCCGAGTTCAAACGTCGACCTGCCGGTGGCGGTGTCGCTGCAAGGCCGGACTTCCGCCCGAAACAGCAGATAGCGACACCCGCCTCCCGGCATTTCCCCGCGTATCATTCTCCAGGATACAGCGCGCGGCGCCGACACGTCGTGCAGTTTCAGCACCGACTTTGCCGCCACATGGTTATCCGGCGGCGTGGTGAAAAACCGCAGCCACACTCCCGCTTGCCCGAACCGGGGCTCCCGCCCGTCCGAAAAATCCAGAGAACCGTCGCCCGCCCCCGGCTTCACCGCGCCGCCCGCGCCCGCCTTCCACTTGTCCTTGAACTTGGCATCCATCCCCGTATCGCCCGTCACCCCCTGATCCCGCTGGAGCGTCGCCACCAGCCATGCATTCCCGTCGCGCCGCATGATCGCTCCCTGCAAATCGGCGGTCAACTGGTCGAGCACGCGCCGCGCATCGTTCCCGGTCTGCAATTTGCCGGACGAGCGATTCCAGACGCCGAGCACATGGCCGGTTATCGTCAGGAGGCCGGTCACCAAAGCGGCCGTGATTCCAAGGGACACCAGCAACTCCACAAGCGTGAACCCCGTCGATGCGCTTCTGTTACCTTCTGTTATCCTGACAACTTGCACAATCGTTCAACCCTGCCAACGAGGTCGTCCGGGGCAATTAAAAATTTTCGCGCATGAAAAATAACCCATGTGGCGGGCAAGTGGCCCCCCCCGGACCACTGCCAAGAGTGTAATCGGCAATGGTGGAGGCATGGACATCTTTGGCCATGAAGTGGCAGGGTTCCTGCCTGTGTTCCGGAAGGCGGCGCTTCGCGCCGTCCACGGGCAGGGATGCCCGTGCCACTTATCATTTCCGATTACACCCCAACGCCAGCGTGCCGACCGTTTGCCCCTCGTAATACACCTGCATCCGTTCCATACCCTATGCCTCCTGCCCGTCTCTTTTCGCCCTGATAGTGCCACGGCCGCCACGGTCCGTCCTCCGTCCCCGCTTCGGCACGGGCCGCACAAGATCGTCCAGCGTCATGCCTGCCAGATCCTCGCTTCGCCCGATCCGGTCGAACTCTTCCAGCAGTCCGAGCACGTCCAGCACCTTGAGCAGCCGCGCCAGTGCGATCCGCCCGGTCCGCTCGAACATCACATAGGTCGGCAACCTGAGACCCGCCCGCTCTGCCAGTTCCGCCTGGCTCCACCCTCGCCGCAACCGCCGCTCCCGCAGCCTGGCTGCCAAGGCGGATGCCACCTCGGCTGAGGATTTTATCGTTATCATTTTATCTAAAAAAACTGAAAAACAGCGAAAAGCGATATCTTTTTATCGGAATAAGGAAGTCTGTATGGCTACGAAATTCGCATCCGTTACCCTGAATTCAGAAATAGAAACCGCTAATGAACGCTAATAGACGCTAATAATGAGCAGGTTGAAAAACAAATCGGGTGCCCGGAGTCTTCACCTTCCGAGTGAAGGGAACCTCTGGTTCCTTTGGCTCATCACTTCCGGATTAGCGGAGATTAGCGGTTCCCATTATTACGGCTTTCAGGGTTACAGTACCAGTTCTTGACTCCGACGGTTTCGTATCTACACATAGCTACATGCCGTCCATACGTTCCCGATCCAGACCCCTGATGCCCGGCGAACCCGTCGCAGCACCCTCTGCTCCAACTAATCGACGGATTATCAAGATCTTCAAGCATGGTGGTTCGCAGGCGGCCCGTCTGCCTCGCGAGTTCCGCCTTCCCGGCACCGAAGCCTTCATCTCGCGGACCTCGAGCGGCGCCCTCCTTATCGAACCCCTGACCTCGGATGCGGAAGAACGCCGTCGGCGTTTTGTAGCGCTGGCAGGTTCCTGTCCCGATTTGCCCGACGTCGCTCCTCATGCCATCCCCGATATTCCGCGCGAATGAGCTACATGCCTGATACCAACGCTCTCTCCGCGTACATGCGAGGAGATCATGCAGGCCTGAGAAGGCGGATGCAGGCGGCGTTCCCGGAGCTCTGCCTGTCCGTCATCGTCCTGGCAGAAAGGGAATTCGGGGTGACCAAAGGCACGAGCGAATCAGCCCGCCTTCGCCTCGCCGAGCTTGCCAGCCTCCTGCCGGTCGAGCCCTGGACCCGGGAAGATGCGCACCATTATGCGGCCATCCGGCATGATCTGGAATCGAAAGGACAGGGAATCGGTCCCTTGGATACCCTGATTGCCGCCCAGGCCAGAAGACTGGGAGCCACCCTCGTTACCCGCAACATACGGGAATTCGGGCGTGTGGACGGCCTGCAAGTTGTAAACTGGCAGGATTGACCGGGACCAAAGATCGCCTGCCGGACGAGGCGCAGGGCACCTCACCTCAAGCCGGCGATGCTTTGCATCGTCTCCACATGTACGGGGGCATGTGCCTACGGCTACCGTTCTGTTTAATACCAAAGCCCCAAAGCCTTCGGATTTTTACACCAAGGCCGCAAAGAGCGCAAAGGATTGCCAATTACCTTCTTCGCGTCCTTTGCGGCCTTTGTGTAAAATCAAAAACATTCGGGACGCTGGTATAAAATGCCCTGAAGCCGGACTCCTCTCCTTCCCCCTGATTTCCCCCTGATCTCTCTTCCGGACACCGTTCACCCGAGCCCTGTGGATTGGCCCGGTCCGCGGGCTACGAGACAGGCGCGGCGGAGACGGTCACTTTCATAACGTTCAGGGTCGTGGGAGCAAAGGTTGTCACCAAGGCCACATCGGCGGCATCGCGCCCGTAGGCGACGACGATCCGGTTGCCGCGAGGCTGGTCCTGGGTGGCGTCGAAGGTAAACCAGCGTCCGTTGACGTAAGCCTCGAACCAGGCATGCAGATCCATCGGATCGAGCTCGTGCAGGAAGCCCACGACCATGCGCGCCGGAATACTCAGGCACCGGCACAGAGCGATGCCCAGATGGGCAAAATCGCGGCACACGCCCTGCCGGGTTCGGACCGTATCCACCGCCGACGTGGAGGCATCGCTGGTACCATACTGATAGTGAATGTTTTTGTTGATCCACGCGCGAATCGCCTCGGCGCTCGGATAGCCGGGCACGGTTTGCCCGACAATCTCCAGAGCCAGGTCCCCCATCCGGTCCGACTGGCAATAGCGGCTCGGCAAAAGATAATGCAGCACATCCGTCGGCAGGGTCTGCACCGGCATCGCCGACGCTGCCGGATCCACGTCGATCCGGTCCTGGACATCGGCCCGTACTTTTACGGATACCCGGAACTCGCCGGGCGGCATCACGAGCCGCTGGCAAAGATTCCCGTACAGGTCGGTAAACTCCACCATCTGGACGCGCGGGCCGATGTGGTAATGATCCTCCATGATCCACTGCGCCCACCCGCTCCTCGGACGCAGCATGAAGAGAGCGGGCACGTCGGACTCGTTCGTGTAGGTGATGTCACAGGTTGCATCGAGAATCATCGTCGGGAAGGGCTTCGTCGCGGCCGCAATTACCCGGCAACAGATGGAAGAACCTCGGAAATAGCAACCGGCCAGGCCGCTCCCTGCAATGAATTCCCCCGGTTGATCCCAGGGTAACAGGCTCCGGGATACCGGATTCCCGGCCTTTCTGTAGCCATCCTCCCCCCTGTTCTCCTGGTTTCCCTCGCAGCAACCCCCACAATCAGCACCCGACGGTCAGACCGCCTGGCTCGTCCCCGCCTCCCCGCCCCCCTGGAAACAAAGGGAACCTTCCCTCATGCTTGCATACACATCAGATTCGTATTTTATGTGTATGCGATGAAACGAACCAACATTGTTCTGGACGAAAACCTGATCAGGCAGGGCTTGAAACTGACCGGGATAAAAACGAGAAAAGAACTTGTAAATCATGCCCTTACCCAGCTAGTGCGTCGAGAGAAACAGACGGGGCTGCTGGACTTGCGCGGCAAGGTGAAATGGGAAGGTGACCTGAACGCCATGCGAAAGGCCAGGGTGGAATGAAAACCCTCGTGGATTCCACGGTCTGGATCGATTTCCTTCGCAATAAAACGACTCCGCAAACGGAGCGTCTGACCGAACTCATTCTAAACCGGGACGACCTTTGCCTTTGCGGATTCGTCCTCACGGAAGTGTTGCAAGGCATCCGCGACGAAAAGCAATATGTGGCGGTCAAACAGCAATTCAGCAACCTGCTCTACCTCTCCGACGATGCTTCCACGTTTGAACTTGGCGCAACGATTTACCGCAATCTGCGGCGTCAGGGAATCACCATCCGGAACTCCATCGACTGTCTGATCGCGGCAACCGTCGTTCAACACGGCGTGGGTTTGCTGGAAAACGACCGGGATTACGAATTCATTGACCAACATTACCCGCTGAATCGATGGACGGTCTGACATGAAGCGGGCGGAAGCGCCACGAGAACGGGAACGGGGTCAGGCCAGACCCCCTCCGCCCTATGGCATCCTGGATTACAGAAATGGGTTGAGGGTGTTGACGCCCGAGCGCCGGAAATCGTCAACGTTTCGGGTCACGATGGAGAGTCTGTGCTCGATCGCGGTCGCGGCAATGAGACCGTCTGAAACCGGGAGTGGTTGATGAGGAGACAGATGCCCCCATCGGTCGGCGATAGCGGCGGTTATCGGAAGGATGCGTTCGGCATAATGGGTTTCGAGGCCGGACAACCACCGCTCGAGGCTTCCGGCCGCGACGGGATCCTTGAGCCGGTGCAGCTCGATGCCGCGGCGGATCTCCCCCAAGGTAATTACACTGAGGCAGGCTTCTTCCGGCGATATCCCGGACATCCATGCGGCAACGCCAGGGTTGCACTGCGGCTTCCTCAATTCGGATATGACACAAGTATCAATGAGGCAGGCCATTAAAGAGAAATGTCGCGAGGAAGGTCAGTGCTGCGCGTGAATGCGATGGATTCGTCCCGGGGGATGCTGCGCAGGTATTCGATGAAGTTGCGCCCGGGAGCCGGCGTGCTGCCGACCAGCGCGGCACGCAGCAAGCGCCGGTGTGCCTCTTCGACAGACACACCTTGTGCCGCTGCACGGCTGCGCAGTTTCTTGACGACGGATGGCTCGATGTCACGGACGAGTAATTGTGGCATGGGCAACAGGTGCTATCATTGATAGCACCTGTCAAGGGCGGCATTGAGCCGGAGTGACGATGGAGAACGGAAACGGAGAGAACGGAAACGGGGTCAGAGAACGGAAACGGGGTCAGGCCGTTGTTTGTTGATTTCTCAATATTCCATGGCGTGACAGGTAGCTGCGTACCGACGCCGGTTTGCCAAGGTGCAGATTCGCGGCAAGCCACGGGATCGGCGCGCCCGTTTCCTGCCGGATCTGGTAGGCAAGCGTTACTTTCCATGGCAGGTTTTTCGGCCGGCTTTTCAGATCATCCTGATTCTTGCCTCCCAGACGCAAGTGCTTGTGCAAACTCTCAACCCACGCCAAACGACGCAGTTCCTGAATCTCTTCCTGCTCCATTCCCGGGTTCAACGACAGCCGCGCATGATCCTTGGCCACGGCTTGCCGCCACACGGGCGTGCCGATTGCCCAGCCTTTCGACAACCCGACCAGCCCTTCCCGTTCCCAAGCAGCCTCATCACGTCCGATCTCGACAAGATGGGCCTCGTAGGCCTTCCACCCCTCTGTACTGTCATCCCAGCCTCCTCTCGCCTTCAGCCACTCTGACGCCAGCATACCTCGCTTCCGGGATCCCCGGATGAACCGCACCAGACTGCTCCACCGGTACGCGCCCACCTGTTCAGGAGTTACGATTTTAGCTCTGACCGGATTAAGGTGGATGTAGTCGACAACTCGCCCGACGATTGCCTCGTCTTCCAGTAAAATCGACTTGTAGCGTCCCTGAAACAGATGGCCGCTTTCTTTCCGGAAACGGTTAAAGCGCGTTGCCAGAGTACTCTGCAACCAATGCATTCCTTCTACCAATGTGGGATCCGGAGTGCCCAGCGCCAGATGGTAGTGGTTGCGCATCAGCACCCAGGCATAAATTTCCCAGCCAAACTTCTCCACCGCCTCGAACAAAACCCTCAAAAAAGCCTCCGCCGTTCCCGGGCTTTCGAACAGATCCCTCCGGTAATTCCCCCGGTTGATCACGTGGTAACACGCCCCGGCATACTGAATTCTCAGCTTTCTGGCCATGCCTCACATTCACGCCAATCTCCTTCATGGCAATTCAAAATCAACAAACAACGGCCTGACCCCGTCGGCTTGCCCCAACAAACAACGGCCTGACCCGAATGGCGCTTAGATAAGGGGGGATACCGTTGAAGCGAAGGGGGGATGAAGGAGAGGAGTGTGTTTTCATAATTTCTTGATATTCAAGTTGAAACGTGCCTTCTTTTGGTTAATCATAATGGTTTGAAAACCAAGACGTTATATTTGCCGGGTTTTTCGCATCATTTGTGTGGCAGCCGTTCACGGAGAGCGGCCGGCAGGCTGTCGCTGGCGACGGGGCAGTTGGGAGGGCTCAGCGAGATTGGCGGACGTTTTTTGACGGCCGATGTGTTCTCGAAGGGGCAAGGTTGCCGGGACCGGGTGTTCAGCACCCGGGTGACATTCTGGACGTTTTTGTCGCAAGTGCTGGACCGTTCGTGCTCGTGCCGGGAAGCGGTGAGGCGGGTTCAGGCATGGTACTCGGGCAGAGGCCTGGGTGTTCCCGACGGGGCGACCGGCGGTTATTGCCAGGCACGCAGACGCTTGCCTCTGGAGGTATTGCGCAAGGGATTCGCTTCGGTCAGTCTGTGGATAAAGCAACGCCACCGTGACGCTTACCTTTGGCGGGGCCACCGGGTCAAGGTGATCGATGGCACGGGGATGAGCATGCCGGACACAGAACAAAACCGCCGGCAATGGCCTTATGCCGGACAGCAGAAGCCCGGATGCGGTTTTCCGGTCGCCCAGCTGGTAGGAGTGTTTTGTCTGGGAACCGGCAGGCTGGTCAAATTTGCGACCAGCGCATGGAAAAACCACGAGATATCCCTGGCCCGGCAACTGGTCGGATGGGTCCACAAGGGCGAAGTCCTGCTCGCTGACCGGGGGTTCTGCGGATGGGGACTGATCGCCCTGTTTGCACGCAAGGGCGTCCCGGTCGTTTTTCGCCTGCACCAGGCCCGCAGGGATAACGCCGGCATCAGCAGATGGAAAAAACCCCAGCGTCCGGAAACATGGGAACGGTGTCTGTGGCGGGAACTGCCCCGCGAACTGGTCCTGCGGATCGTCCGTTTTCAAGTCGGGGTTCCCGGATTCCGGACCCGCCAGATCGCCCTGGCCACTACCTTGCTCGACCCGGCACAATACCCGGACCACGAACTGGTTGCCCTGTATATGCGCCGGTGGCGGATCGAGCTTTTTTACAAAGACATCAAAATCACCCTCGGCCTCGATATCCTGCGCTGCCTGACACCCCAAATGGTCGAAAAGGAGATCTGGATGCAGGCCATCGCCTACAACATGGTTCGCGCATTGATGCTCGAAACGGCCATCACTCATGATGTTGACATCGAAAGACTCAGCTTCAAGGGCACCATCGACACCCTGCGCTCCTGGCTCCCCCTGCTCCTGCCGGCCAAACCTCGCAAAAACCGTCGCCTCATCCATCTCATCACCCTCCAGATCGCTTCCGACCCAGTCCCTCTTCGCCCACTCAGGGCCGAACCCAGAACAAAAAAACGCAGACCCAAAAACTTCCAGTTCATGACCAGTCCCAGACATATCATGATCATCTCCGCTTCCAGACGTAAAAAATAACGACCAGCCCCCTTATCTAAGCGCCATTCCGGCCTGACCCCGTCGGCTTGCCCCCCCGTCGGCTTGTCCCAACCCCCTTGGCATCCCCATCTGCGTAACCACGGGCTGGGCCATCTACCGGCCGCCGGAAGACGAGAAGCGAGGAATAGCCTCAACGGTGGCGGCGCGCTGCCGGGCGACGAGCCGGAGCGGGTGGCGTAGATTTGTTGCCAGCCTTGTTGTGAGGTTGGTAAACAAAAACATACTAGGAAATCCCCGATTACCTAGCGAGCGGAAGCCCGATCGGCCCGCGAACAATAAACGGATGATTTGGAGGCATTGAGGAAAGCCTTATGCGCGCAGACGGAAAAATCCATGTATTTGCGAACCGCTAGGCCACGAAGTCCATAGCCCCTGCCCCTCCCGGCCGCGCTCTTTGCGGTCTGTTGTTATTTTAGTCGGTGCTGAAGAACCTCGGTTTAGGCCGGGCAAGGTTGAGGTTTGACGATCAAATCAATATTCTATCAGTTAATAGGTTGATGTATTTTTCAGCACCGACTATTTTAGAGCAACAGATTTCTCAGAAGCAATCGCTTCAACTATAAAGCTTACTTGCACCCCTGGTTTTCCATTTTTGGTCGATGGAGTAATCATGACCAATGTTCTCGAGTCAGGCCATCCATCAACATTACCCGAAAACAGAATTTTGGTGGCAGCTCCATCTTTTCGTGTTCCGAGAAGTAGAGGGAAACGTACCATTTTCCCTGATTTAACAGCTTCCAGCTTATCCTTTGGATACTTAATTGCAGAAGAGGGACCCGTTGTAATTAATCCTTCAAAATCTCCAACTTTTGCCAATAACGCAGTACCACTAAAATTCAGTATTTTTACCGACTGTGACGGGAACGAGTCAATGGAATCATCTATAGCAATGGCTTTGACCTGTGCCCCGGTGGTTCCAGCGACGGCAGGGGTGTAAGCAAATAATACAAGAGCTCTCTTAGCCGACTGTGGCCATGAAACCTCTGTCACCCGAGTAAATGTTGGTTTTTCCAATGTTCCTGTCGTATTTCGAGTTCCAAATACCAATGGGCCAGCAGAAGCACGGGCGATCATTTCGGAACGTCGGTTTTCCATGAATCGCAGAACCAGACCATCAGAAGGTCCATGTAAATAATAAAGCTCCGCAGGCATCTGAGATGCCGCACCGGGTAAAGCTAGGACGGTAAATGCTGCCCGGTTGGATGAATCCTCTGGAATCGGCTGAGAAATCAAAATCCTCTCACCGCCGAAGAAAAACAGAACAAATAGACTTATAAGTCGTCGAATGTGAGCCATCGGAAAGAAATTATTTTAAACTTACGGCCAAAATAAAAATACGGAGCGGATGGGGGATTGGGTTCCAACGCATCAAGGCTCGAATCCACCATCTCGGGCAGGCGCTGCACCACTGCCTCACACCAAGCTCTTCCCTCAATACTATCCGTCATAGGATTTCGAACATCCCCGTAAGCTCGGATCATAAAAGTGTCAGTGCGCGGAGTCATAAACGGTGCTATAGCGTTCACAACATCTGCTTGAGTCAGAGCAGCCGATGTTCCCATAAAATTCGTTGAGAGACTGCCATTTGCAGGAGCACTATTGATACCTGCAGCTACAATAGCCCTTTCAATAACGCCATCATCAATAAATCGGGCTAATGTTCGATAAGGTCCGTTCGATGCCGTATGAATTTTTATCTCATTAACGATTTCCGCTGCCAGTCTCTCTATCTCGTTTTCCTCCAACTGCCGTCCCCCGCTATTAATGGAGTCAACATCATCAAGCGGGTCAGTAGCAGATCCCAAAAGTGGTTTGGTCAACTGTTGTGCGCCATGGGGTAACCGGAAAAACGCATTATCCAATGAAATACCTCCAGAAGCAACTCCTTCATGTTCCCAGCCGAGGAGCTTGGAGCCTAAAATAGCTTCCCAAGCCTGAATAGATGTAGAATTAATATTAAATGAGCCTGTTTGCAACAAATACATCGCAGCCCTTTCATAATTCTGAAGATCTGTGGGACTAATCGTGGCACTGCTTTCAGGATGATGGACCTTAATGTAACGATTAGGCAGCGGCTTATTACTCTCAGGATTCCATTCTGCGGTGGACGCAAACCGAGGAACGGTAGAAATAAAATACCTATCATAATAATTATTATTTGTCCCCCATGTATTGCCTAATTCGTATGGAAGAGTTTCCTTTGCATGAACAAACATTCCCAATGATGTGATCTCTTGGCGAGGGAGATCAAAAAGCACGATCACATCTGGGGAAGTAATTCCTGTAAATTCGGTGGAAAGGGCTAAAGATGCATTATTGGCAGCAGGGTCATTTTGCCAAACCGCAGTGGCATTAGGCTCATAATAGGCCGTTCCTTGTAAAGTTCCGCGGCGAGGATCTGCTTGGGGAGAAACGCTGCCATCTCCACTTGTCCATACTCTGAGATCTTCATTCAGCTGAAACCCATAGCCAAATGATGCCGCATTGGAATTGCTAATTCCATTTCCAGCAGAGTATGCAATCTGAGGATCATATGTCTGAATATCATCTGTTGAGGCCGCTACCCTAGTCATCTGAAGCACCACCACCAAGTTATTAACGGCAGGTATATTATTTACAGTAGATATTTCAGTTGGTGTACCCGTCACGGCAACGGTCGTACTTATAGTATCCTGAGTTCCACTACTTCCCGCAACTAGCAGACTCCCCGCGGAACCTGAAACACGCTTAATTTCACCGGCAGTCCAAATCAATGAAGGATCAATTTCAACAACGAATGGAGATGGCAATACAGTACCAAGCCCGACCCCTGGATATGCTGTCCCTAAATCATCAACCAGATCAACACTTCCCGGTAAATTGGTTATCTCCATCTGGAATTTATTAACACTACCGGGAAGCTGAACATCCGCCGCATAGGGATTCCATAGCTCAGCATCAATAATATAATTCAACATAATATCCGTTCCAGAAATCGAATACCAGAAACGGATACCAAATTCAGTCAATACTGGATAGGCTGGGTACCTATCTCCAATAGTAGGGCTATCTGGATTTGGGGTATACGTTGCGACAAAACCAGTTGATGGAGCTACACGGGCCTGCTGAAACGGAAGGAGAGCTGGAAGTCGAGGATTGGCAATATCGGATAAGTCTTCTTTAAGCCGTCCATCCGTAGTCGTTGCCGAAACATCTGCCAGTACCCCTTGGCTTAAGGTTGTCACATCGTGGAATTTCTCTTTCCATACTGTCAATGTAGGAGCACCGGAGATAAATAAAAGCTGCCGCCCCTGCAAAACGTCAGGCAATTTATTATCATATATATCAAAAGATGATCCAAATAGATTCGTCCTATCAAGCCTAGTTCTAGGTAACGCAAATTGAGCAAGTCGATTTCGTTTTTCATTGGGTGCCCCAGACCAATTGTCACCCTGTCCACTACTTCCCGTACCATCATTATTATACGAAATGC
Source organism: Opitutaceae bacterium TAV5 (assembly GCA_000242935.3). Lineage (NCBI taxonomy): Bacteria > Pseudomonadati > Verrucomicrobiota > Opitutia > Opitutales > Opitutaceae > Opitutaceae bacterium TAV5. The sequence continues at coordinate 3,868,822 of CP007053.1, read as the reverse complement.
TTGTACCAGCGTTTAATGCTGCACTGGCTTTGATTCCCTCATCACTCACCCAATAGGCGTAATTCCCTATGATGACATCACTTCCAGTAGATCCTGCGCCAGGGACTGCACTTGGAGGTACCCGTATAGGTTGCTTTTCGAGACGGATTCGATAGTCAGAGTTAGCGACACTGTTATCCCATACAAGGAAAACCCACGGTGCACTTGCCGTATCATCATAAGCGGCGGTTCCAGTTCCCGGTGCTAAAACAGCTGTCAGCGCATCATTAACGGCGGAGTTCGTTGGATCTTCACCCTTGCTCACAAGCCATACGAGTGGTTCGTCTTTAGTTGGAGTTTCATCCCAGATTCCCGTAATAAATCGCTCTTTGACTACATTGCTAACGAGATCACCTCGTCCTGTAGCACGCCGATCAGGCCCCGCATGCTTCTGCAATTGCCCGACAGCGATGTTAAGAGCCATAATAGCATTTTCGCGTGCTTTAGCTATCTGCTGCGAGTTGTCAGCGACCTGCGTTTCTACGCGACTGAAAGTAGCCAAAGCGACTAAGATGAGAACCAGAAACGCAACCAGTACAATTGTGACCAATAAGGCGAATCCTCTGTCGGATCGCAGCTGAACATGAGAGTCATGAGGATATGCGTTCATTTTGTTCATAATGCCGTAGCCTTGATCTCAATTCGACGAGTATAGACTTGCGAATTTTTCTCAACAATGCCCCACCAATCGTCTGTAGTCTGAAGATGGTTCTCTTCATAAGCCTGCAGAAGCCTAGCTCCCTCCGCAGTTAAAATTCTAACCATTACTTCGGCGACCGTTGGATAACCATAAGATCTATTTCCCGGAGTATACCCATACGTCGGTTGATTTTTCGAAGTATCCATTGTCACCGCCAATAAACCTCTAGTTGCAGCCGATCCAACTCGACGATCTACAGGGAATATTTCAATCAGATTAGGAGGTGTCGATGAATCAGGTTCGTAAAATCGGATCCCAAAATCGACAATATCGTTAGCAAGCAATTGCTGCGCATTAGGCATCCGTATATTTCCTGCGTTAGACTTCCGTTTTTTCGGATTTCCTAGCGTCTGTGGATTGACCAATGACCAACCATCATCTTGTGCATTGTATCCGTTCACATCTGCAGTAAAAAGATCATAACCTATCTCGAAAGTTGAACGACCTGCCACAGAAGAATCCATTGGCGAGACCTCTGAACGAAATAATTGATATGTATATTGGATATTGGGAGCCGTACCTAATCCAACACGAATTATCTGATAAGCGATTGCTCTTGGCGCCGACACGTCCGTCAACTCATCATTTTCATCAGAAGGGATGGTAAAAAATCGAAGCCAAACACCTGCCTGCCCAAATTTACAACTAGCAAGATCATATTCATGATCAACGTCAATCGTATTGGGCTTCAAATTAGTGCCACCTGTCCAATCAGCCTTGCTATAAGCTGAATCACCTGCAGCTGTTGTTTGGGCACCTTGTATGCTTGCTGCCAACCAAACATTATTATCCCTTTGAAAAACGGCAGCTTGCAGATCCTGAGTAATCTGATCCAGAATCAACCGTGCCTGATTTCCAGCAGCCAGAGATCCAGATGTACGGCCCCACACATTAATCACATTGATCGTAACAATTAGCATCGATGCAACAAGTAAAGCGGTGATACCGACAGCGACAAGAAGCTCAACGATGGTAAAGCCTTTAACCACCTGAGATCGGCCAGCACGAAGCGAATATAGGTTACCAGTAAAATTCATCGGGTAATTGCCATCGGCACAAGCAATACATTTTTCTGATCGTTTTGTGTATTACGCTGGCCATCGGGCCTGAATGCCGGCCAGCGTAAGCGAAGAGTAAAAGCCAAGTAACCTGCCTCGTTATCATCGACAGGACGAGAGATCGCCTCGTTTCGAATAAGCACTATTTCAAAAAACTTCAAGGCATCCTCCTCAGTGGAACTCAGGCTTGAATCAGGATCCCAGACAGAACTGGCATTGTAGAATCCAACTTTATCCCCCCCCCTACTCGCAAACAAGATACTGTTATCTGCTGAAGGATCATAGGTGGCGTTAGAATCATCCGCTGCCACGTCAGAGGCAAACTTTAGTGCGTTTTGTATGCTTTGTGCTCCTAAAAAAGGCAACCTTTGCAGCTCAGCTTGAATTGTTGAGACAACCCGCGTAGCATCATCGGTATCCCTTACATCAGCAACCGATTGTGTTATAGGAACCAACAATCCAATAACAGTGACAACAGCGAGAGCAAAAATACCCACAGCAACGACAACCTCAACCAAGGAAAAAGCCCTAGATCGAGATACTTTATTACAGTACACAAAATCAAATATCATATTATTAATTATCAAATGCCGTTGAGTCAGTCAGAAGAGTCAATACGCCATATGAACTTAGAGTTGCTCCGCGAATATAATCTGGGTTAAGAAGCCTTATACCTGTTGCAGTGCGTTCACCAGCCGCCAAGATGAGCTTCCCCCCTGTTGCAGTAGTCCCCCGCGCTGAGAGTGAATAAACCATTTTATAAGTGCCAGTGATATTATTCAGTGTGGCACTGGATCCATCAAAACCTGTTGAGTAGCGACTTGCTGGCCATGAACCGCCACCAAGGGGGGTAAGTGCGACTTGGGCAGCGGTAAAAGTACCCGACGTCGGAGGAATCAGAAAAATTCCTTGAGGCAACATTATTTGTTCACCAACAGGCTCCCAGTTGGAACCGGACTTCACAGCAATTCGAAACGCCTGCAGAAAACCAGTAGATGATGGGTCCGAATCTACAAAGAGACCTGTTTCTTCTTGGGCTAAAGCCGCTCTGCCACGCACTCCGGATAGCAGACTGGATAACAATCCCTGTCCTCCTTGCAGGGCGGCACTGCGGTCGCCCCCTTTCGCAAGAGCCATGCCGATTCCTCCAACCAATACGGCAATCAGCCCTATAACGACCAAAAGCTCAATCAAGGTAAAAGCTCGGTTTTTCGTATAGTTAGTAAGAATCATTTTATTTAATCCATTGCTCCGACCTAGAGTGCCTAGTATCTACTTCCAACTCATAACAGCGCCCTTGGGACTTCCGTCTTTACCTGCAGAATAAAAAATCACCCCAGCACGAACACCATCGGTCGGAATATCTCTATCAGTTCCACCGCTTGTCGGGGTAAAGCTGCCTCCATCCTTTGCATTAACTGTTAATGAACCACTAATATCGTCCAACTTGATGCGTCCATCACCCGTAACATCAATAATGATGCCAATTTCTGTATTTCCGAATGCATCTTGAATTTTCGCATTAGCAGTTGTTGTTGAGCTAAGTTCGGCATCACTTAGGGAATAAAAGCTGATTTTCTTTTTATTGCCATTAAGATTAGCGTCAGTTGGTGTACCACTTCCGCTCAAAGTCTTGCCTGTTAATGTTCCCGCAAATTTTTCTGCATCAGCATTGTCGGCCAGAATATAATTTCCAGTAGTGGGAGTGGTGGAAAAATTGGGATAATAGCCATACTCTTGCTTGAACATCTCAAACGCAGCCCCCCATTGGCTAAACTGAGTTTTTGTTTTCGCTTTTCGGGCTGAATTTCGTACGGCGCCTACAGTCGGAATCATAATTGCTGCCAAAATTCCGATTACAGCTATAACCGTCAATAGTTCAATCAATGTAAATCCTTTATATCGCATGTATTTTTTTGTATCCATAGTCACAGGAAGTTATCGGTTTACGTAAATATTATCAATGTTATCAGTATCAGCGTAATCAACTACGCCTGCAGAAGTTGGATCACTTGCTTTTCTCTTTCCATCAGGTCCTGTCGAAAATAAAACATAAGATGGGTTATTCCACGTTCCTGGATTCGCTTGGTCTTTATAGCAATACATATAACGGCGCCCCCACGGATCAAGAAATGCATTAGCTACAGATACAGCGTTTGTCGCTGCAGGATCCGGCAAATTTTCCGTTTCCAAAGTAAATCTCCCAAGCTCAACAAAATTTTTTCCGCTTATATTTTTCAAGGTTGGTCCCAGCTTTCCTGATAAAGCATTCAAGAATTGTGCAGCAGGGTCGCCCACCGTGATCGTTACTGTTGTAGCAGCTGTTCCGGGATCAGGTCCTGTCTGTGGATAATCTCCGTATTGCCGTTTGTAGTTTTCTAAGGCCGTAGCCAATGCCGACAGTTCTGTCCGGGCCTGATTGATCGCCGCCCGCTCGTTTACGCCTTTGGTGATACCAAAGGTGATTCCGGCCAGAATGCCAATGATCGCGATGACGGTCAGTAACTCGATCAATGTAAATGCATTGCGATTGTATCGAGTGCAGTCGGAATCCGCTCGGCGAGCGGGGAGCACGCGGGTAGAAAACCTCGGACTGGAAGTCGGGTAGCGCATAGGGGGGAGGTGAAAGGCTCCAAGAAAGCCATCCTCCGGTGCAGCGCAATCGCAAAGATGAGCCGACCGGAAAAGCTGAACCGCTGAAAGGCTGAAACGCTGAAATCCGGACCGGTGACCCGTCCCTTTGGGCGACCCTGCCAAGACAGGCTCCACCGCCGGACATGTGGACGACCGGGGAAAGCAAATGAGGGGTGTGGCAGGGGATGGGTTCATGAGCGGTTACCCTGAAAAACACGCGAGAGCCGGAAAACTTAAAACTTTTCGCAAGTGGACAGCGTCAACCCGGATTTCCCGGTCTTCGATTTTTCAAAGAACAATTTGATTATCAGCAGCTAATAAAGAATCCAAACCGTAACCGCGAATGAACGCGTACCGAGCGAAGGATTGGCCGCGAAAGGGCGCAAAAATCCTGGTGCGCATGAAGCCCCCCATCGCGCTTATAAGCGCGCGGGAGATTCTCGCCGGGCCGGGTGATTTTGCGTTCTTTCGCGGCTAACCGGTTCGGATCCTTACCGCTTCAGCCCATGCTCGAGCCGCCGGCGCAACGCCTCGAGCTGGTCGAGCGTTTGCATCGACAGAATTTTCGTATCGGCAACATCCTGCCCCAGGAGCCGCTGGAGCAACTGGATCTGCCCGATTAACACACCCTCATGCCGACCTTCTTGCCGGCCCTCCATTCTGAACTGTTCTGCGATAGTCATGGCTTTGTTCCGGACGGGTTCGTTCTCAATTTCGAAAATCTTCTCCCGAATGCTCTCCAAGTCAATCTCCCCCACCCCGAAGATGTAGTGGAAGATGCGTTCCAGGGCATCGGGCGGCAAGCGCACCATCAACGACTGGTCCCAGACCGCATCGCTCATCAGCGAATCCTTTCCCTGACTGCCGGCCTTGAGCACACGCAAGGTCATAATCCCCAATGGCGTTCCCCAAATCTTGTCGAACGGAATCTCCGCCAACTGGATCAGGCGAAATGTAAAGGCCGGGATAAACTCCGCGACATCCTTCGCCATTTCGTCGGCAAGAGCGAAGAGATCGGCGAAACGCGGCGAGAGAGCCCACCGCCGGTTGTTCTGGGCAAGAATGACAGGAAGCACCACCGGCAAGGCTCTGGCATCAGGATGCTTCTCCACGAATTTCTGCAAAAATGCCGCAATGTAGGTGAGCAATCGCAACGCCAGCCAGCGCTCCGGCGTACTCTGGTGCTCGAACAGCACATAAACGAAAACGTCTTCCTTCGGCTCTCCCGGTTTGCCTCCGTCCGCTTCCCACCGCCCGATCCTGAAGACCAGATCGCTCTCCCGCTTCCGGAGCTTTTTGCTGATGTAGCTCCCTGACACCAGCCCGACATCCCCAAAATCCAGCCAGCGCTTGACCGCAGGAGGAAACACCCCCTCGAAGAACGCAACCGCACTGGGAATATCTTCGAACCCGGCCTTGACGAGTTTGTCGTGCGGCTGATGGAGGGATTCATCACTCATGACCCCGCACACGCTGCCTGATCGATCAGGTTACTCAATGCTATTGCATGCAATAAGATCAAAAAATTGGCCGATGACCCCCCCCGGCATTCCCACAACCCGGACCTGTCATCGTCGCCCCTGCGGATCCGGCCCGGGCAAAAACCGCGGTTGCGCCCGGGCCGAGGCTGGGGCATCGGTGTGGACCCTGTTTTTTCCCTGCGCCACCACGATGCTCTCGCGTTGTTTCAGTCTCTCCTTCGGCCTCTGCCTGCTCCTCCCTGCCGGCCTTTCCTCGCAGGATCTTCTTGATGACTACGAACTGCCTTCCGACGAAGATATTGCGGAGTTCGCGGAGGCCGTCCGGGCGCACCTGCCCCCGGAGACGCAGGAGGCGGCCGAAACGGCTCTCAACCGCGCCGTGGAGCAGGCATTGCAGGACGGCACGCTCGAAGACCTCGCCCGGCTGCGTCCGCAGGCGGAAGCGTTGCTCAACCAGGCGCGCCAGTATCCGTGGGCCCAGCCTTATGCGGACTGGCTGCTGGCCCGGCTCGATTACCTGTCGATGGCCGCCGAAGCGCTGGCCCGGGCGCGGCTGGCCTCACCGACCCGCCCCACCGAAACCACCGTTCCGGGAACACCCCCTCCCCCGCCCAAACGCCGGCCGACGGCGGCGGAAATCACTCGCGACCTCGACGCATGGAAAACGCGGCTGGCCGCTCGCCCCGCCCCGGCGAGGGCCGGCAAATGGGTGGACGAGGTCAAAACCGTTTTCACCCGCGAGGGCGTGCCGTCGGAGTGGGTCTGGCTGGCCGAGGTGGAATCGTCCTGGAATCCCGAAGCACAGAGTCCGGCGGGGGCGCGAGGCCTGTTCCAGTTCATGCCGAAGACGGCCGAGCACATGGGGTTGTCGCTCGATCCGGAGGACGAACGGCTGCAACCGGAAAAGAGCGCGGAGGCGGCGGCGCGTTACCTGAAAAGGCTTTACGGGCGTTTTTCGTCGTGGCCGCTCACCCTGGCGGCCTACAACGCGGGCGAGGGACGCGTGGCGCGGCTGTTGCGGAAAAAGGAAGCCGGCTCCTTCGAAGCCATCGCCGATGCGTTGCCGGTGGAAACGCAGATGTACGTGCCCAAGGTTCTGGCCACCGTGGAGTTGAGAGAAAAAATCGATCCTCTGACGCTGCCGGGACCGAAACCGAAATCATAAAAGAGCCCACGAAACACACGAAAGGACACGAAAAGACAGAAACCGGAATTCCGGGTATTTTTTTCGTGCCCTTTCGTGTGTTTCGTGGGCAAAAAAATCAGCTCTTCGTCTCGATGCGGACGGTTTTCACCGCGATGCGCTCGATCGGCGTGCTCTTTTCGCCGCCGCCACCCGACTTCGTCGGCACCGTGGCGATTTTTTCGAGGACATCGTCGCCGGCCACGAGTTCGCCGAAGGCGGTGTACTGGCGGTCAAGGAAGCGGGCGTCGCCGTGGCAGATGAAAAACTGGCTGCCGGCGGAGTCAGGGTTCGCCGCGCGAGCCATCGAAATGACGCCGCGGACGTGCGACTTCGTGTTGAACTCGGCCTTGATCTTGTAACCGGGGTCGCCGGTGCCGGGGAGGCCGCGCGCGCCTTCCTTCGTGTTGGGGCAGCCGCCCTGGATCATGAAGCCCTTGATGATGCGGTGGAACGCGGTGCCGTCATAAAACCCCTCGCGGGCGAGTTTTTTGAAATTCTCGACGGTCTTCGGCGCGACGTCGGGCCAGAAGGCAATGGTGATGTCGCCATAGGCGGTGGAGATGACGGCGACTTCCTGTTCGGTGGTGTTGCTCATGGTATGGAAAACCGGGAGCGAGAAGTCTCCGCGCCCGCGCCGCAAGGCAGAAGTCGAAACCGGCTCGACACGCCGGTTTCAAGTTCAGGGTTCAGAGTCCGGGGTTCAGGGTTATTGTTGGCAGCCGCGTTGCCCGAACCGGAAACCCCAAACACGGAACTCTGAACTTCCGCCCCGCCACCGGTCGGTGGCGGAGCGGGCGGGGGGTCCGGCTTTGACAAGCCTCCCGACGGGCGTTTCTCTGCCCGGGTTCTTCACTATGCAGCAACTCCATCCTTACTGGCGCATGGATTACATCGAGGCGCCCCGTTCGCCTGCGCTTCAGCGCCCGTTCACCGAGTTGCCTGCCCTCGGCGACGACCGCGCGGCGTTCATCGTTTACCGCAGCCCGCTCTCGTACCTGATGCTCAACCGGTTCCCGTACAATCCCGGCCACCTGCTCGCCATCCCGTTTCGCGAGGTCGGCGACATCGAGGACCTCTCCGCCGAAGAACGCACCGACCTGTTCGACATCATCGTCCACGGCAAACGCCTGCTCCGCACCGTGATGCACCCCGATGCCTTCAACATCGGCTTCAACCTCGGCCGCGCTTCCGGCGGCAGCATCGACCACCTCCACGGCCACATCGTGCCCCGCTGGAACGGCGACAACAACTTCATGCCCGTCCTCGGACAGACCCGCCTCCTCCCGCAGGCCCTCGAACAGACGTGGGAAAAGCTGGTGGCGGCGGCACAGCCGACGCCGGAAACACTGAAAACCGAAAAGTCGAAAAACTGACTCCAAACCCGCCGCCCACCCGTCCCGCCATCGCCCGCCAAAGCCCGAGTTTCAGCATTTCAGTTTTTCAGCATTTCAGTTTTTCCGACAATGCCGTCCAGAACCCTCCACTTTCCCTCCGCCCGCCATCTTTCCCGGCTCTATGCCGGCCGCACCGACAACCTGGCCCACGCCGAACATGCCCTCGGCGTCACGCTCGTCACACGCGAGGACTGGCTGCGCGTCGAGGCGCCCGCCGACGAGGCCATCACGCGGGTCGAACACCTGTTCCATTTTCTCAATGAAGCCTGCTCCCAGGGGATGCAGGTGCGTTCGCCGGACTTCACGCGCTTCGTCGATCTCATCGCCCGCGATGGCGGCGAACCGCTCCGCGAACTTTTCGCCCGGCCGCTCGTCGTGGCCACCCATCGCAAGAGCATTGTCCCCAAGTCGCTCGGGCAAAAACTCTATCTCCAGTCCATCCTGCGCCAGCCGCTCACGTTCGGCATCGGCCCGGCCGGCACCGGCAAGACGTATCTCGCCATGGCCGCCGCCGTCTCCGCGCTGATCAAGGGGGAGGTCGAGCGCATCGTCCTCACCCGTCCGGCCGTCGAGGCGGGCGAGGCGCTCGGGTTTCTCCCCGGCGATCTTCGCGAAAAAATCCTCCCCTACCTCCGCCCGCTCTACGACGCCATGCACGACATGCTCGACATCAGCGAAGTCGAGAAACTCACGGAAAAAGGCGTCATCGAAATCGCTCCCCTCGCCTACATGCGCGGCCGCACCCTGCCGCACAGTTTCGTCATCCTCGACGAGGCGCAAAACACCACGCCCGAGCAGATGATGATGTTCCTCACCCGCCTCGGCGAGGAGTCGCGCATGGTCGTCACCGGCGACATCACGCAGATCGACCTGCCCCGCGCCCGCCAGTCCGGTCTGGTCGAGATCGAGAGCATCCTGCACGACATACCCGAAATCGCATTTCACCATTTCAGCGGGGCCGACGTCGTCCGCCATCCGCTCGTCCACAAGATCATCGACGCCTATGAACGTTACAAAAACCCGATCACGGGCGAAAAAAACGACTCGTAGGAACCGGCCAGCCAAATCTCTCCCCGTTTTTCAAACATGAGTCTTTTCAAAAACCTTCGCCGCCTCTTCACCGGAGCGCCCGCGCCGCGACGACGAAAATCCGCAGAAAAATCCGGGTTCGCCAACTTCCTCGAATCCAGCCGCCTCGTCGCCGGCATCATTTTCGCGTTCACCGTCGTCTCGATCGTCCTGATCAGTTTCGTCGGCGTCAGCAGCCACACCCTGCCCGTCCTCCCCAACCAGGTCGCCTCCACGCGCATCGCCGCCAACGAACCGTTCAGCTACACCAGCACCGTCCGCACCGAACGCCTGCGCGAGCAGATCAGCGACCGGGTGGCGCCCATCTACCGGATCGATCCCGAACCCCTCGCCCGTTTCGAACTCCACCTCCGCGCCTTCCACAACGAGCTCGAACGCATCCGCTCCCTCCCGCCCGCCGAACGCGGCGCCGCCCTCGAAAAGGCCGTGGCCAGCTTCAACGCCCGGGGTACCCATCGCGTGAGCACGGCCGATGCCGCCGAGCTCCTCGGCGTCGAGACCGGCCACGCCCTCGCCGCTCTTTTCGACTCCGGCCTGTCCACCCTGCGCGCCATTTACCAGGGCGGCATCCACGACGGCGCCTCGCTCTCCCAGAGCCGCGTGCCCGACGGGTCGGTGGCCGTTTTCCAGGTGCTGCGCAACGATGACGAGGTCATCTCCAGCCGGGTCGAGTCGCTGGAGGAGGCGCTCACCTTTCTCCGCATCAATCTCGCCGCCGAGATCACCGACCGCGAGCGCTCGCTGGCGCTCTTCCGCATCCTCCGCGGCGGCCTCATCCCGAATCTCGTCTATGACGACGCCGCCACCCGTCGCTCCCAGGAACGCACCCTGGCGACGCTCCAGCCCGTGGTCATCAAGGTCGCCCGCGGCGAGACGATCATCGAGCCCGACACCCGCGTCACTCCCGAGCAGTACGAGATGCTCGTCGCCTGGCGGCACCATCTCGTCGAGACCGGCACCCTCGCCCGCGACGAGGGCCTGCAACTCGCCGGCCGCCTCCTGCTCGTGTTTGCGATGGTCATCGCCAGCATCCTCTACATCCGGCTCGAGGACGCCGAGACGCTCCGCAGCAACGGCCGCCTCGCGCTCCTCGCGCTCGTGGTGGTCATCAACCTGGCCCTGGTGCGCGGCGCTTTCGCGCTCGGCAGCCTGCCCTTCTTCCTCTCCAACACCGCCGCGGCCTCCGTGCTTCCCTATGTCGCCCCGGTCATCATCGCCCCGCTGGTCGTCGCCATCATGATCGATGCCGGCTCGGGCATGTTCATGGCGCTGCTCATCGCCATCTTCGCCAGCGTCATCTACGGCAACCGCGTGGACATCCTCGTCCTCGCTTTCGTCTCCTCGATGGTGGCGGTGTTCGCCGCGCAAAACACGCGCAAGCGCAGCAACGTCGTGCGCGCCGCGACCTGGGCCGGGCTCACCATGGCGCTGGCCGTGCTCCTCCTCGGCCTCTTCGACCGCCTCCCCTGGCTCGTCATCGCCAAGCAGATGGGCGCCAGCCTCGCCACCGGCATCGCCAGCGGCGTCATCGTGGCCGGCCTGCTGCCCGTCCTCGAAGCCCTTTTCAAGCGCACCACCGACATCACGCTGCTCGAGCTCACCGACTACAATCACCCGCTCCTGCGCCACATGCAGATGGAGGCGCCCGGCACCTACCACCACTCGCTCGTCGTCGCCCAGCTCGCCGAAAACGCCGCCTCGGCCATCGGCGCCAACCCGCTCCTCGCCCGCGTCTGCGCGCTCTTCCACGACATCGGCAAGACCAACAAGCCCGAGTATTTCATGGAAAACCAGGTGGACGGCGTGAACCCGCACGACGACAACAACCCGTCCCTCTCCGCCCTCATCATCAAGAGCCACGTCAAGGACGGCGTGGACCTCGCCCTCAAGTACAAGCTCCCCCGCGCCGTCATCGACGTGATCCAGCAACACCACGGCACCACGCTGATCCGGTATTTTTTCCACCGCGCCGTGACCAAGGCCGGCACCACGTTCACGCAACCGCCCTTCCACCTGCGCGGCTCCGGCGCCACGCCGGCTCCGTTCGCGGCCCGCGGCACCGCCTCGCCAGTCGGCCCCGTCCGGCCCGACTCGCGCGATCCCTTTTCGCCAGGCGCGGGACCCGGTCTGCAACCCGCGCCCGTCTCCGAAACGACCTACCGCTACGACGGCCCCACGCCGCGCTTCAAGGAGAGCGCCATCATCCATCTGGCCGACGGCATCGAGGCCGCCTCGCGCTCGCTCCGCCGCGTCACGCCGCAGCACCTCGGCGAACTCATCGAGCAGATCGTCAACGACCGCATCGCCGACGGCCAGCTCGACGACGCGCCGCTCACCTTTGCCGAGCTGACCGAGATCAAGGAAAGTTTTTCCCACACCCTGCTCAACATGCTGCACGGCCGCGTCGCGTATCCGAAAGCCGATGACACCGCCGCCGCCGAAACCGCCCGCGACAACGGCAAGGCCGGCCGGGATGCCGCCGCGGGAGACAGCGAGGACGAGGACGGTGAAACCCGCGAGGCCAAGGCGTCGCCCGCCCGCGAGACTCCGCCGTCCGCCACCGCTCCCGCCGGCAGCGGCAAACCGCAAAAACCGCCCGTGGTGTAACCGGAGCGGCGGCATGGCAAGCGGTTGAAGTGGCGCGGGCGTCCCGCCCGCTCGGGAGTGGCACGGGCATCTTGCCCGTGTTCCGGAGTGGCACGGAGGCGGCGCTTCGCACCGTCCACGGGCAGGGATGCCCGCGCCACTTCAGCAGCGGAGAGGCAACGCTTGCGGGCGTCCCGCCCGCGCCAATTCAACCGCGGCGGCGGAAGGCCGCCACGTAAAAACCGTCGGTGTCGTGCCGCTCGGGGAGGATCGTGAGGCCGCCGCACGCATCCGGCGCGAAACCGAAGGTTCGCACCGGCGGGCGCACCTCGAAAACGTCGCCGTGCGCTTCGAGAAAACCGGCCGCCACACGGCTGTTTTCCTCGTCGCACAGCGAGCATGTCGCGTAGACGAGCAGCCCTCCCGACCGCACACGCGGCGCGTGCCGGTCGAGCAACTCGCGCTGCCGCCGGGCGGCGCGGGTGATATCCTCCGGCGTGGTGCAATGCATGAGATGCGGCGCGCGCCGCCACGTGCCGGTGCCGCTGCACGGCGCATCCACCAGCACGCCGTCGTAACCGCCGCCTTCCGTCGCTTCGCTCTCCGCCGGAGGCAGTGTGGCGAGCGTGCGGATGTTGGCGAAGCCGCCGCGTTGCGCCCGCCTGCGCAGCTCGGCAAGCGCGGCGGCGCGGATATCGTGCGCTTCCACGCGTCCCTGCGGGCCGAGCAGCTGCGCGAGTTGCAAGGTCTTGCCGCCCGCTCCGGCGCACGCATCGAGCCAGCGTCCGCCCGGCGCCGGCGCGACGGTTTCGAGCAGGAGTTGCGAGCCGAGATCCTGCACCTCGACCCGGCCGTCGCGGTAGCTCTCCGTCGATGTCACCGCCGCATCGGGCGGCAGCCGCCATGCCGTCGGCAACGCCTCAAAACGCTCCACCGGCCAGCCTCGCCCGGCCAGCTCCGCCTCGACCGCAGCGACCCCGGCGGGCGTCGCCGTCTGCAACCGCAGCCAGAGCGGAGCCCGCGAGAGCAGCGCGGCTGCGGTGGCCGGAGAAGCGGCGGGCCGCCCCGGTTCCAGCGCCCATGCGGGGAAAAGCTCGCGCGGCACGGACTTCCCGTCCGTGAGGTGGCAGGGGCATCCTTGCCCATGTTCGGGGAGGCGGCGCGGCGCGGCGTCCGGAATCGCAGGCGATTGGCGGGATTGACAGAAAAAGCCCGTGCCACGCGCGAAGGCGGCGCGAAACGCCGCCGTATCCGGTGTAGCCGCACAGGCCGTGGCGACGAGCGCGATGAAGTCGTCGTCATGCTCCGGCCACACGCGGCGCAGCCGGGCGGCGGTGAAGGCCAGTTCGCAGTAAAGCCGGCGATCGCGCCCGCCGAAACGGCGGTCGGAGAGCGCATCTTTCAACCGCTCGGGAAATCGCCGGTCGAGCGGCAGCAGCCGCGACCGGAGTTGCAGGAAGACACGCTTCTGGTTCGCCGCGACGCTCATGGGAGATTGAATCAGGGGAGGTTCCGGAAATTGAACAGAAGGCAACGAAGAGAACGAAGAACAACCAAGGACGCTTACCGTTCATTCCTGTTCAATCTTCTTGAAATAAATAACTTCTTATTCGGTGGGGGGTCTTCTTTGTTTTTACCTTCGTTTCCTTTGTTTCCTTCTGTTCAAAAATGAATTTTCAGAAGTTCCCCTACGTCATTCAGAACGTCGTCATGTCCACCCGCACGGTGAAGCTGAAATCGTCGCCGCGTTCGTCGCCGCGGGAAAGCCCCACCAGCCAGGTCAGCGCCCAGACGCGCGTCAGTTGCTGGCGAAGCCCGTAACGCTGGCGGGTGAACCGGCTCGTGCGCGCATCGTAGCGCCAGCTTCCGAGAAGCGACCAGATCTCGTTGAACCGGTAGCCGGCATCCGCGGTGTACTCCTGGATCGGGTCGGCCACGTCTTCCAGGTAGTGCTCGCCCACGCGCAACCACCAGAGATCGGCATCGCGAATGGTCAGGCCGCTGTTGATTTCGTTGGTCGAGAAGCTGCTCGTGTCGAGTCGCTGGTAGAGATCGAACTGGAGCCAGCGGGCCGGGCTCAGGCTGAGGCCGATGTGGAGATCGGAAAGATGATCGTCCGCGCCGGCCGGCAGATCGCTGAAATGGTAGTCGGCGGCGAGGGCCAGCTTGACGAGATCGCGCGAGCCGTAGACGGGGTCGCGGGTCTGGAGCGTATTGTCGATACCGATACGCAGGGTGTTGGCGGCGGAGAGGCTGTCGATGTTGCGCTGGTTGCCGAGGCCGAGCGGCTGGAGGTACGTGTCGAACGGCAGGTCGTCGATCGGCGGGATGTACTGCGAGCCCTTGTCGGCATCCGGGATGTAGCGGTAAGAGAGGCGCGGCGTGACGAGGTGGCGGAGGCCGTCCACGCCCCAGACCGGGCTCTTGATGTCGTCCCAGGTGGAGCTCGCCCGCATCTCCATATCGAAGCCGACTTCGCCGAGAAAGCGCGCGTAGTCATCGCGCCCGCCGGTGGCGCGCTGGTAATACGTGGCGCGGCCGCCGACGACGGGCGACAGGCTCAGCCACTCGCGCGGGCTGAAGGGGCGCGTCATGGAATAATAGATATCGGCCCGGTTGGTGCGCAGGGTCTTGTCGTAGCCGACGGGCGCCTCGGGGCCGGTGATGCTGGTCTGCTCGAGGACGGCGATGCTGGCGTTGAGCCGGTGATAGATGCCGGCGCCGAGCGCGATGGGCAGGCCGTCGAAACGGATTTCGGGCAGGCGCTGCTGCATCGGGAAATAATCGTTGGCCTGGGCGCGGAAAAAGAGCGAGACGGTGTGGTTGAGGCCGGTCTGGTAGAGTTCGCCGAAGGTGTCGGGCACCTGGTCTTTCCGGAACAGGTCGCGCCGGAAATCGCGCGTCACTTCGGAGTCGGACCAGTAGTTGACGCGGGCGTTGAAAGTGACCGAGGGGGCGAGGATCTGGTGGTGCTGCCATTCGACGAAGCCGCGGTTGGAGTGGATGTCCTCGCCGACGACGTCATCGCCGGTGTCGCCGAAGTCATGGATATAACCGGTGCGCAGGCCGCCCGAAGCTCCGCGTCCGGGAGGAGCGAGCAGATTGCTGGCGAGTTCCGCAGCGTCGGGCGCGGGGGCCTTGCCGTCCTTCTTTTTCTTTTCCGCCGGAAAGGTGTCATAGGTGGCGACCGGGCCGATGAGCACGCCGCGCTTGCTGAACAGGCCGAGATCCGCGCCGGCGCGAATGCCCTTCCCCACGGGCGGGGCGAAGGTGACGTTGAGCTCGGCGCCGAGCGTGGACGAATAGCCGACGCCCACATCCGTGTAGCGGATGGCCGGCTCGGGCAACGCGAGCGAAAAGCCGGGCACAGGGATGCCGAGCGTGTCGCCGAGCGCGAGTTTGCCCTTGTCGACCGTGACCGACGTATCGCGCTCCCAGGCGATTTTCGGCGCGGAGAGGATCGGCACGAGCGGCTCGGTTTCGCCGTATTGCACCTGCGCGCCGAAGAGCGTGGCCGCCTGGGCCGTGCCCGTCGCCCGGTCGCCGCTGACATAATAAGGGAACTGGCCGCCGCGAAAATGGCGCACGTCGAACTCCTTCTTCCCGACGTTGAAGTACACTTCCTCGGCGAGCAACCGCGCGCCTTCGTGGGTGAACACGACGTGGCCGCGAGCGGCGGCCAGTTGTTCCTTGGTCCGGTAAATGATCTCGTCGGCGGTGAGGATGACGCCGTCCTGCGTCAGCCGGGCGTCGCCGGAAAACACCACGCCTTCGGGCGTGATCCGGGATTCTTTGGCCGTCAGTTGGGGCATGTCGGCGCATACCCGGGGTGACAGGGCGAGGCAGACGAGCGGGAGCGAGGCAGTCAGGAAACGACGGATCACAATCGGCCGAGCAAAGCGGAGCGGATGCGGCAATCAAGCCCGCATGTAACCGGTCTGGCTGTCCGGGGGTTGGAAAGGCGGACAGCCGGTGCTCCCGCCGGATGGCTGGCGGGCTGCCGGGTCCCCCTCCTCCCGGCCGGTCCGTCCGCCCGTCTTCATCCGCGAAACTCCGCGATCAGCGCGGCCGGGTCGGGCGCCTTCATCAGCGCCTCGCCGCAGAGGATCGCATGCGCGCCGCACGCCCGCGCGCGGGCGGCGTCGGCCCCGGTGAAGATGCCGCTCTCGCTGACCGCCACCACCTCGCGCGGGAAACGCGGGATGAGCCGTTCGCTGAGCGCAAGATCGGTCTTGAAGATCGAGAGGTCGCGGTTGTTGACCCCGATGATCCGCGCGCCATGCCGCAGGGCGCGATCGAGCTCGGCCTCGTTGTGGATCTCGAACAGCGCATCGAGCCCGGCGGCGCCGGCGGCGGCGAAAAGCGTGGCGATATCGGCATCGTCGAGCGCGCGCACGATGATGAGGATGGCGCTCGCCCCGGCCTCGCGCGCCTCCAGCACCTGCACCGGGTGCACCATAAAATCCTTGCGAATGCAGGGCCGGGCCGGCGGGTTTTTCGCAAAATGCGCCGTGACCTCGCGCAGGTCGTCGAGCGTGCCGCCGAAGTACTTCGCGTCGGTGAGCACGGAAAGCGCATCCGCCCCGGCTGCCTGGTAGCGGCGCGCCTGGTCGAGCGCGGATGCGCCCGCCCGGATGTCGCCGGCGGAGGGCGAACGGCGCTTGATCTCGGCGATGACGGCGAGTTGTCCGTCGGGCCGGCGCAGCGCCGCGGCAAACGACGGCGGACGCGGCAGGCGGGCGTCGAGCGCGGCCAGTTCGTCGAGCGACACCGCGCGCAGGCGCGGCGCCACTTCCTGCCGTTTCCACGCCATGATCTCGGTGAGTTTGTCGGGTGTTGCCTGTTTTCCGGAAGACATCCCGGAAATTACCGGCCAACCCGGCCCGCGGGCGCAAGACGCAAGAAAGAGAGGAGAAAGGGACTTCAGAAGTCGAGACCGCTAAAGGACGCTAAAAGTCGCTAAAGGAAAACAGATTGATGGTGAGATCAGGAGACCGGGACATTCACCTGCCGGGTGAAGGCATCGTCGGATCATCCTGCCTGACCCTGTCCTGGTTTAGCGTCCGTTAGCGTCCTTTAGCGGTTCCCTCTGCCGCGGTTTTCAGGTTTAATCGAAAATCGGGAATCAAAAATCGAAAATCCGCGCCCGCCTGCCATGCCGACCGCACCGAGAGACATTTTTATCCGCAACGCCCACTCCCGCCTCCGGCTCGACCGCCGCGCAGTGACCCGTGCTCTCCACTATCTCGACGCCCATGCCGGCCGCTTCGAAGGCGGCCCGCCCGCTGGCGAGCTCTCGCTCGTATTTCTCACCGACGCCGCCCTCGCCCGGCTCCACGCCGATTTCCTCGACGATCCCTCTTCCACCGACGTGATCACCTTCGAGGCTCCGCCCTCCCTCTCACCCGGCGATTCCGCCGGCACCGGCGCGGCCGGCGAGGTGTGCGTTTCCGCGGACACCGCCGCCCGCTATGCGGCGGAGCACGGCCGCGATTTCTCCGAAGAGCTCACCCTCTACCTCGTCCATGGCTGGCTGCACCTCGCCGGTTACGACGACCTGCAACCGGTCAAAAAACGCCGCATGCGCGCCGCCGAGAAACGCGCCATGACCCTCCTGCGCGAAGCCGGCGCTCTCCCCGCATTTTCCCTCAAGCCGGCATGAGCAGGGGCTTCGCTTGTATCCGTTGAGCGTAGCTGCGGGATCGCTCACCCCTGCAACGAAGCCAGCGCGTCGGCGATCGACACGCTCCGCCGCTTGCGATCGAGAAACCAGCTCACCTCCCGGTAACCGGCCGCCTCGAGCAGACGAAGCGCCTCCTCGTAGCTGGCGCCCACGCGTTGCGGGCGGTGCGCATCGGCGCCGATCACCACCGGGATGCCGCGCTCCGCCATCATCTGCAGTTGCTGCGGGCCGGGATTCATCTCGGGCAACGCCTTCTGGAGTCCGCTGGTGTTGAGCTCCATCGCCACCCCGGTCGCCGCGATGCGGTCGAGCGCCCGCTCGATAAAGGGACGGATGCGGGCAAAATCCCACTGGGCCGGGTTCTCGTTCTTGATCAGGTCGGGATGCGCCAGCGTGTCGTACAGCCCGGTCTCGGCCGATCGCGCGAGGTGGTCGTAGTAGAGTTGCTGATACGCGAAAACGTCGCCCTTGAAATAGAGCCTCCGGTAATCGCCCACCTGGTAGTGCACGGAGCCGAGCACGTGGTGCAGCGGCGCGCGCGCGTGGAGTTTTTCCAGCCACGGCTCGACGCCCGGGTAGAAGTCGCTTTCCAGCCCGAGCCGCACATCGACGCGGCCGGCGAACCGCTCGCGGGTCCGCGCGATCATCTCCACATAAACCTCGAATTCCCCCGGTGACATCCGCACGTCGGCCGACCACCCGTCGGGCAAGGGGCTGTGGCAGGTGAAGATGATCCCCCGCAATCCGCGCGCCTCGGCGGCGGCGGCGTATTCCCAGGGTTCGCCGATGGCGTGTTTGCAGAGCGGCGTGTGGCAGTGTGATTCGTAGAGCAGCGCAGTGGCTTCGGACATGTCTGGATGTGGAAAACTCCCGGGCCGAAATACCGTTTCGGCATCCCGGCAATGCGTCGCATTCTCACGCGACTTGAATGGTGCCCGGAGTGGGGGTCGAACCCACACGCCTTTAAGGGGCGGCGGATTTTGAGTCCGCTGCGTCTGCCAATTCCGCCATCCGGGCACGGATGGAAACTCCGGACGCTAGAAACGCCCGCTTCCTTGTAAACCGCAAAACCATCGTGCTTCCTTTCCGCCGGTTTTTCTTTCCCGGCGGGAGACCGGAAAACAAAATATCATTTTCATGATTTTGTTTTCAAACAGGTTACAAAAAACGGGAAAATATCTTCCGCTTTTTTGAACGTTTGCCGGAGCACCGCGTCTTTCCCCGCAGCAACAATTGTTGCCTGGTTCTAGTTATTGGTTTGCTGGTTGAGGCGGCATCGGGGTGGTTCCCGGTGCCGCCTCTGGTTTTCAGGGTTACGCGGATTGACGGGAACAGGAGGGAGACCGCTGAAGGTCGCTAACGGACGCTAAAATCAAACCATCGGGAAAGCCTGGTTTGGCGTCCGTTAGCGACCTTCAGCGGTTTATTCATGGTTCGGGATGAGTAACCGCACAAAAATCGCTTCCGGCATTGTCCTTCACAACGGGCTCGTCTCACTGCCGGTCATGCATCTCGCGTGCTCCCGTCCCTTTTTCCGCCCTGGTCTCGCCCTCTTGTGCAGCCTTCTGCCCCTGCTCTGCCCGGGGGCCATCCGCTCCACCCTCGAGGCGCCCGCCTCTGCCATCGCCGGCAGCGAGCCGGTCATCCTTTCCCTGTTGCTGACCAACGGTGGAGACAGCGCCGTCACGCAGCCCGTGCCTGCCTCGCTCGGCCTGGTCGCCCGGCTCGGCCAGCGCGCCGACGCCGTCACGCTCGCCCGCAGTGCCGACGCGCCGGCCGAGGTCACCCTCGCCCCCGGCGCCTGGGCGCGCATCGCCTACTCCGGCATGCTGCCGCCCGGCATGACCGGCTTCATCGTCGTGCAGGATACCAGCGGCGCCTCGGGCGCGGTGGCGTTGCAGGTCAGCGCCGAAGCCGCTCCGCCAACCTCCGCCGCAGAGACGGCGGGGGCCGTCGCCGGCTCCGCATCCGCCCCTGCCGGCGACGCCTCTCCCTCCGGCGCCGGAGCGGCCACTCCCGGAGGTGGCGAAGCCGGAGCCGCCGGATCACCACGCCGCTCCGCCCGCGATCTCGGGCTGATGGCCAACGAGCCCATTTATTTCTCGGTCGGCGGGGGCGGCGGTCGCAATGCACGGTTCCAGTTCAGCCTCAAGTACCGTCCGTTCGGCCCCGGTGACGACACGGTCGGAGGCGAACACTGGTGGCAGGATGTCTACCTGGCCTACACACAGACGTCGGTCTGGGACCTGCACTCGGATTCGAAGCCGTTTTACGATTCCAGCTACCGGCCTTCCATTTCGTATGCGCGCCATGACGCCGGCTCCCGCATCCTCGGCGGCCGCTTCGGCTATGCCGGCGGGTTCGAACATGAATCCAACGGACAGGACGGCGACGAAAGCCGGAGCATCAATATCCTGTTCCTCCGCCCCGAACTGCGCTGGGGCGACCTCGAGGACAAACGCTGGCAGGTCACCTTCGCCCCCAGGCTGTATTACTACCTCGACGACGGCGAAAACGACGACATCGACACCTACCGCGGCTACGGCGACTACTACCTGTCCGTCGAGTGGGCCGACAATCTCAAGATCGCCACGACCACGCGCGTCGGCAGCGGCGGCCACGCCAGCATCCTCGTGGATGTTTCCTGGCCGTTTGCCCGGATCAACGACCTCATCCCCATCGGCTGGGCGCACGGTTACCTGCACTTCCAGTTCTTCACCGGCTGGGGCGAAACGCTCCTCGACTACAACCGCCGCAGCGACACCCAGTTCCGCCTCGGTTTCATGCTGGTGCGGTAGCCTGGATTTTTACTGACGGACCGCCGGGCCGCCCATTCACCGCCAGCACTCGCCCGGGCAAAGCCCGGACACGAGGCGGCCGGCCTCGAGATTGATCTCCTCCCAGCGATGATCGGGAATGCCGGGCCCGAGGTGCTGCACGCACTCCGCGCCGAGAATCGATCCGAGCGCGCCGGCGCGGGCGATATTCCAGCCACGCAGCCAGCCGGACAAAAATCCCGCCGCCCAGGCATCGCCGGCGCCCGTCGTGTCCACCACCTGCAAGGCCGGGCGCGGCTCGATGTGGTGCAGCTCTGCTCCACGCGCCACCCAGGCGCCTTTTTTGCCCACCTTCACGGCCGCCGTCACCGGCCCGAGCGCGGCCAGCCGGGCCGCGAGTTTGCCGTAATCGGGTGACGGGCCGGCATCGGGAAACAGCGCGCGGATCTCGTCCTCGTTGGCAAACACCGCATCCACCCCCTTGCGGATGTGATCGAGCAGCCATTCGCGGGAAGAGTTCACCACCTCGAATGACGCCAGATCGATGCTGATCGTGCAGCCCGCCGCGCGCGCGGAGCGGAGCACGGTGTCGGCCAGCGCGCGGTTGAAGAGCAGATAACCTTCGACATGCGCATGGCGGCACTGGAAAAAATCCGCCGCCGAAATCTCGCCCGGCCCGAGCGTCATCGCGGCGCCCAGACAGGTGCGCATGGTGCGTTCGCCGTCGGGCGTGATCAGCGACAGGCAGCGGGCGTTGGCCAAGTCCGCGTACTTGAAACGTGAATCGTCGCCGCCGAGCTGCCGGAAGTGTTCGCGGTAGGCCTGCGCGGTGGTGTCGGAACCGAGCTTGCCGATAAAGGTGACCCGCAGCCCGAGCCGCGCCGCCGAGCTGGCGGTGTTGGCGGCCGCCCCGCCGGACGCCGTCGCCGGCAGGGCCGGCAACCGCGAGACCAGCCGCCCCATCTCCTCCGCATCCACGAGCTCCATCCCGCCCTTGGCGCCATGCACATGCCGGAGAAACACATCGGGGACGCGGGCGAGAAGGTCCATGATCGGCGAACCGACACCGACGAGATCGAAACGAAAGGGGGAAGACGTGGGCATGGCGGGGAAACGGAGTGGCGGACGTTGCGGGTGCGGGCAGGAAAGCGGGGCGGCGATGCGAAGCGGAAGAAAAAGACGCGCCGGTCTTCGTCAGTTCATCACATTGATGTTGGTAACGAGAACCGGATCGTCATCGATCTCGATAATGATAGCGTAATCGCCCGGTTGCGCAAACGAGAGATTGCGGATTTCGTTGATCAGATTGATCCGCTGGAGCGGGCCCTGCGACTGGAATTTGCGATCGATCAGCGGCTGCGGATTCGAGGGATCGAGGCCCATCGAGATGCGGATCGCGTGTTCGCCGGCCGGCACGTCGCTGAGCGAGAGGAACCAGACCATGAACGGGTGCGTCACCGGGAATTGGCGCGAGCGGATGTTGGAGAAGATGCCGAGGATGGTGTGCTTGCCCGTGGCGGGGTCGATGTGGACGCCGTCACAGGTGAGCCAGGCGAGAACCTGCGGTTTGGAATGCATGGTGCGCCGATGGTGCTCGGCCTGCGGGGAACGGAGCAAGCCGGAATGCAGAGGACAGAAGCCAGAGGCCAGAGAGCAGAGGCCAGAAAGGTAGCTCTGTCTTCTGGCCTCTGGCTTCTGTCCTCTGCTCCGCTCTGCTCCGTTCACGCCAGCCACTGCTTCAGCGTTTCCGCATCGCGCAGGAACGCCTCGGGGGTATCGCCCGCCACAAACTCCAGCAGCGCGAAACGTTCGCGCCCGCCCGGCGTCGGCGATTTTGCGAGCTCGGCGAGATACGCCTGCCACCGCTCCGCACCTTCGGCCAGCGGGCGGCGGTCGGCCGAAGTCGGCCACCAGTGGAAAACATGGAGGTTACCCACCCGCGGCAGCACCGCTTTCAGGCCGCGCAGGGCCGGCGCCGCTTCCTCGCCGTTGTGCGGCTGCCAGCACGTGAGCAGCGCCGGGTGGTTGACCTCGGCGAGAAGCTGCCGGGCGGATTCGTTCGTGTCCGTCAGCGAGCCCGCATGAAACTCGGTTGACACCGTCACGCCCCGGGCGGCGGCGAGGCCGGCGATGCGTTCCAGGTCGGCCACGATGCGCGCCCGCTCCTGATCCGATACTTCGGCCGAGGCTTTCCCGCCCGGCCACACGCGGATCGTCGGCGCCCCCAGTTCGAGCGCCGTGTCGAGCACGCGGGTGAACGGCAACCCGTCGCTTTCACTTTGCCCCGCGCGATAATAGCTCCCGTAAGCCGCGACGCGCAGCCCGGCCTGCTCCGTGAGTTCGCGGACTTCGCGGGCACGCGCCAGATCGCCGTGCGGCACATGCACATCGCCGCCCCACTCGATGCCGGCCAGACCGGCCTGACGCACCAGCGCGACGATGTCGGCAGGAGCAAGTTTGCGAAACGTAACCGAAACCAGACCGGGCAGAATCATGACGGGAATCGAAAACCTCATTCCCCGCTCCCGACAATCCTTAACCCGCCCGCCGGGCGGGAGAAGTTGGGAGTTGGTCGTTTGAAGTTGGTAATTTGAAATTGGTCTTCGATCACGTCGTGCCTTCCGGTTTCCGGCCACCAATTACCAACTGCCAACTACCAACTTCAAATTTCAAACGACCAACTTCAAAAAAACCCGCAGGGTTTCCCCGTTCATCCGCGTATAACCCGGCCTATGAAAACACTTCCGGTCCTCGCGCTCGCCCTCGCCCTGATCGCCCCGTTCGCCTTTGCCGTCATCGACTCCGGCTCCGCCGACAGCAAGGCCGCCGCCTCCCCCGGCGACACCGCCTCCTGCCACTCCGGCGGCATCTGCGCCGCGCCGCCCGCCATCCCGGCAACCGCCGCCGCAGCCGTCACAGCCGTCGCAGACAAATCCGGAGAGGCTCCCTACCCGCTCACCACCTGCGTCATCTCCGGCAAAAAACTCGGCGCCATGGGCGAGCCCGTCACGTACGTTTACAAACAGAAAGACCAGCCCGACCAGACCGTAAAATTCTGCTGCAAGGGCTGCATCGGCCCGTTCAACAAAAACCCGGCTCCCGCCCTCGCCAAAATCGCCGACGCCCGGAAAGCGGACGCCGCCACCCGCTGAGATGCGTGGCGCGGGGGTCCCGCCCGCAAGCGTTGCCCCTCCGCTCCGACGTGGCACGGGCTTCCAGCCCGTACGCGTCGCCTCTCCGCAAAGTGGCATGGGCATCCTTGCCCATGAGCGTTGCCTCACCGCGTCCTTCCATTCTGCGCTGTGCCCTCCGGTATCCGGTTCTTCTACCCTCTTCATTGATTCGCCACTCTCCCATGCGTCCAACGCTTGTCACCTACACGCTCCTGTCACTCTCCGGCCTCTGGCCGGTCGCCGCGCCTCTCTCCGCCGCCGCGTCTGAAACGGATGACATCTCCCCCGCCGTCGCGCCGCTCACGCTCCCGGCCATTTTCGCCGAACTGCGCGCCCGCCACCCCGCGCTGACGGCCGCCCGTGCCGCCGCCGAGGCCAGCCGCGCCCGCGTCGACAGCGAAGGCGCCTGGATGGACCCGCGCCTGCGCGTCGAGTTCATGCGCGACAACACCAACCGCTTCACCACCTACAACGACCTCGAATTCGGCCTGACCCAGGAAATCCCCCTCAGCGGACGCCCCAAACTCCGCGCCCGCGCCGCCGCCGCCGAGGCCACGGTCGCCGACGCGCAATCCCTCCGCAGCGAGTGGCTCCTCCTCAACCAGGCCCGCACCGCCTTCACCCGCCTCGCCGCCACCGACGAACGCCTCGCGCTCAACACACAACTCCGCGCTCTCCTCGCGCAAACCCGCGTCCTCGTCCGCCTCGCTTACGAAACCGGCCAGCGCCCGCAAACCGATCTGCTCGCCCTCGACACCGACCTCGCCCGGCTCGACGCCGAACGCACCGACCTCGACTCCGCCCGCTCGCAGGACGCCGCCATGCTCAACGCCCTTCTCCTCCGGCCTGCGCAGACCCCCGTCGCTCCGCTCACGCTCCCGCCGCCCGCCCCGCCCTCCCTCACGCTCGCCGACGCCGTGGCCCGCGCCCGCGCCCGCAGCCCCGACATCGCCGTCGCGCTCCGCGAAACCGCCGCCGCCGACGCGCGCCTCGCCCTTGCCCGCAAGGTCAACGCCATCGATCCCGAACTCATGATTGCCGCCCGCCACATGAACGGCTCGGGCGAAGCCATCTACGCTTACGACACCGGCATTGCCTTCAGCATGCCCTGGTTCAACGCCCGCCGCAACCGCGCCGAAATCCGCGCTGCCCAAAGCCAGCTCGCCTCCCCCCGCGCCGCCGCCGATGCCGGCGAAGCCGAGATCGCCGGCCTCACCGCCGCCGCCCACGCCCGCACCGCCGCCACCGCCGCGCAGGTCGGCCGCTACGAAAACGAACTCCTCCCGCTCGCCGCCGCCGCCACCGCCGCCGCCCGCCGCGATTACGAAACCGGCCGCGCCCCCCTGCCCTCCCTGCTCGACGCCGAACGCGCTACGCTCGACACGCGACAAAAACTCGCCGACATCCGCGCC
The DNA here is from genome assembly GCA_000242935.3 of Opitutaceae bacterium TAV5. Classification (NCBI taxonomy): domain Bacteria; kingdom Pseudomonadati; phylum Verrucomicrobiota; class Opitutia; order Opitutales; family Opitutaceae; species Opitutaceae bacterium TAV5. The sequence goes on along the minus strand of CP007053.1, from coordinate 3,843,610 downwards.
GACCACGCCCTCGCCGCCGCCGAACTCGCCTTCCTCACCGCCAGCGACCTGACACTGCCGGACAATCCGGGAAAAACCGGCATGTAACTATTTCCCCGATACCTTCATCCCATTTCTCCCATCCCTCCTCTCTCTCCCATCCCTCCCATCATCGCCACTCGCCCTCTTCCAATGTTCCGCACCACCCTCACGCTCCTCGTCACCGCCGCGCTCGCGGCCGCCGGCGGCTGGTTCTTCGCCAGCCAGCATTACCATGCCGCGCACCTCGCCGCCCACGCATCCGACGGCGCTGCCGGCAACCCGGCTGCCCGCAAGATCCGCTTCTACCAGTCGCCGATGCACCCCTGGATCACCTCCGACAAACCCGGCAAGTGCACCATCTGCGGCATGACGCTCGTCCCTGTCTATGAAGGCGAACAAGGCATTCCCGCCGGTGGCAACGTCGTCACCCTCGCCGCCTCGTCCGCCGCCGTCATCGGCGTGCAGACGCACGAAGTCACCCGCGGCCCGCTCACCCGCACGCTCCGCCTCGCCGGCACGATCGAGGCCGACGAATCCCGGCAGAAAATCATCGCCGCGTGGACCGATGCCCGCATCGAGCGTATTCACATCCCCACCACCGGTGTCGTCGTCACCGCCGGCCAGCCGCTCGCCACCGTCTACAGCCCCGACCTGCTCACCGCCCGCCAGGAATTCCACGCCCTCGCCACGGCCACGCCGGACTCGCCGCTCGTCGCCGTTGCCCGCGAAAAACTCCGCCGTCTCGGCCTGCTCGATACGCAAATCGATGCGCTCGCCAAGGCCGACGCCGTCTCCCGCGACACCGAAATCCTCGCACCGCTCTCCGGCACCGTCATCGCCCGCGCCCCCGCCGCCTTCGCCGGCGGCTATGTGAACGCCGGCGACGAGCTTTTCACGCTCGCCGATTTCTCCACCCTGTGGGCGCTGCTCGACATCTACGAACCGGACCTCGCCGTGCTGGACCGTGGCGCGGGCGTCCCGCCCGCTCCGAAATCCAAAATCTCAAATTCCGAATTTCAAATTCCGGCCTCCTCCCCCGCAAATCACGGGCAGGATGCCCGTGCCACCGCCGACCTCTCCCAGACCGTCACCGCCACCCTCACCACCCCGGCCGCCCCCGGCCGCACCTGGAACGCCCCGATCACCTACATCGACACCAACCTCAACGAAACCACCCGCACGGCCCGCGCCCGCGTCGAACTGCCCAACACCGACGCCGCCCTCCGCCGTGGCCAGACCGTTTACGCCACACTCGCGGCCACGCTCGCTTCCGACGCGCTTCTCGTCCCCCGCAGCGCCGTCCTCTTCACCCGCGACCAGCCCGTCGCCTGGGTGGCCAAAGGCGGCACCGCCTACGAACCACGTTCGCTCCGCCTTGGCCGCGCCGGCGACACCGCCTGGGAAGTGCTCGCCGGCCTCGCTGCCGGCGAACACGTCGTCACCGAAGGCGCGCTCCTCGTCGACGGGCAGGCGCAGATCAGCAGCAGTTCCGCCGCCGCTGATCCGGTTCAGGGTCCGGAAGCCGGAGTTCAGGGTTCAGGCAATGTTGCTCCTGGCACGGTCCCCCCCGCCGGCGACAACTCCAGACTCCAGACCCCGAACACCCGACTCACCGACGAAGTCGTCCATGCCGCCGCATCTGCCAGCGAGGCCCTCGCCTCCGACGATCTCGCCGCCTGGAAAAAGATCGCAACTACTGTCCCCGCGCTCGCCGCCTCCGCCGCCGCGGCTTCCGATCTCAAAACCGCCCGCGCCGCCTTCGAACACTGGAGCACGCAACTCGCCGATCAGGTCCTCGCCCTCCCGCCTGCCGAACGAACCGCGCTCGGAGTCCGCATCTACCAATGCCCGATGACTCCCGAACTCGGCACCGGCCGCTGGCTCCAGCACGCCACGCAACCCGCCCTCCGCAATCCCTTCTTCGGCTCCGACATGCTCGAATGCGGTGAAGAAGTCCCGGGAAAAGCTGAAACGCTGAAATCCGAAACGCTGAAATAAAACCAGCCTGACCCCTCACCCATACCACAACCGAAGTCTGATTTCAGCTTTCAGCGTTTCAGCCTTCCAGCTTTTCCAAAAATGATTTCCCGCGTCATCCACTGGTCACTCCACAACCGCTTCCTCGTCGCGGCTGCCTTCATCGCCCTTTGCGCCTGGGGTTTTGTCGCCCTGCGCACCGTGCCCGTGGACGCCATTCCCGACCTCTCGGAAAACCAGGTCATCGTCTACGCCGACTGGCCCGGCCGCTCCCCGCAGGAAGTCGAGGACCAGATCACCTACCCGCTCTCCGTCTCGCTCCAGGGCCTCGCCGGGGTGCGCACCGTGCGCGCCACCTCGATGTTCGGTTTCTCCTTTCTCACCGTCATTTTCAACGACGATATCGAAAACTACTTCGCCCGCACCCGCGTCCTCGAACGCCTCAACTCTCTCGGCGACGTCCTCCCCGACGGCGTCGCCGCCCGCCTCGGCCCCGACGCCACCGGCCTCGGCTGGGTTTACCAGTATTACCTGAAAGACGAGTCCGGCGCGCACGACCTCGGCTCGCTCCGCAATCTCCAGGACACGTTTGTCCGCTACCAGCTCGCCTCCGTCCCCGGCGTATCCGAAGTCGCCAGCATCGGCGGCTTCGTCCGCCAGTATCAGGTCGAGGTCTCGTCCCTGAAACTCAAACAGTACGGCCTCATGCTCGGCGAAGTCATGGACGCCGTCGCCGCCAGCAACCTGAACGTCGGCGGCAAGACCATCGAGGAAAACGGCGCCGAGTTCATCGTGCGCGGCGTCGGCCTCGTCACCGCGCCTGCCGATCTCGAAAACATCCCCCTGCAAGCGCGCGACGGCACGCCGCTCTACCTGCGCGATGTGGCGCACGTGCAGATCGGCGGCGACTTCCGCCGCGGCGCGCTCGATGTCGACGGCCGCGAAGTCGTCGGCGGCATCGTCGTCATGCGCTACGGCGAAAATGCGTATCAGGTCATTCATGACGTGAAGGCGCGCATCGCCGACCTCGGCAGCGGCCTGCCGGCCGGCGTCACTGTGGAGCCGTTCTACGACCGCAGCGATCTCATCCAGCGCGCCATCGATACCCTCAAGGGCGCGCTCGTCGAGGAGATCATCCTCGTGACGCTCGCGCACATCCTCTTCCTCTTCCATTTCCGCTCGATCCTCATCGTCACGCTGCCGCTGCCCGCCTCGATCCTCATCTCGTTCATCCTGATGAAGGAGTTTGGCATCCCTTCGCACATCATGTCGCTGACCGGCATCGCCATCTCCATCGGCGTGCTCGTCGACGCCGGCATCGTCATGACGGAAAACGTCATCCGCCACTGCGAACGCGCCGAGGAGCACCTGCGCCGCCGCCTCACCCCGCCCGAGGTTTTTCAGGAAACCCTCACCGCCGCCACGCAGGTGGGCCGCCCCATGTTTTTTTCGATGATGATCATCATCCTCGCCTTCGTGCCGGTCTTCCTGCTCACCGGCCAGGAGGGCAAACTCTTCCATCCGCTCGCCTACACCAAGTCCTTCGCGCTCCTCGCCGCCGTCGTCCTCGCCATCACCGCCGTCCCCGTTTTCTGCACCTGGCTCGTGCGCGGCCCGTTCAAGCCCGAAAGCGAAAACTGGCTGATGCGCGGCCTCCTCAAAATCTACGAGCCTGTCCTCGATTGGGCGCTCGTCTGGCGCAAGACCGTCCTCGCCTGCGCCTTTGTCCTGCTCGCCTTCGCCTGCGTCCTCGCCTTCGGCCTGCCGCGCGACCTCCGCGAACGCCTGCCCGCCCCGCTCGCCGCGCGCACGCAAGGTTTCGGCGCCGAGTTCATGCCCACGCTGGAGGAAGGTTCGCTGCTCTTCATGCCCGTGCTCCTGCCCGCCACCTCGCTGACCGAGGTGAAGCGCATCATGTCGTGGCAGGACCGTGTCATCCGCGAGCACCCGGCGGTCGCCTCCGTCGCCGGCAAGCTCGGCCGCGCCGAGACCGCCACCGACCCCGCGCCCGTCGAGATGATCGAGACCACCATCATGCTCAAGCCGCCCGCCGAATGGCCCGCCGGCATGACCAAGCAGCAGATCGTCTCCGAACTCGGCGAACGCCTCACGCAAGTCCCCGGCTACGTCCCCGGTTTCCTGCAACCGATCGAGAACCGGATCCTGATGACGAGCACCGGCATCCGCGCGCAGGTCGGCGTCAAGATCTTCGGCGACGACCTCGACGCCATCCAACAAAAAGCCTTCGAGGTCGAGCGCGTCATCGCGTCGATCCCCGGAGCGACCGGCGTCGCTCCCTCGCGTTCACAGGGAAAACCGTATCTGGAAATCCATGCCAACCGCGACGCGCTCGGCCGTTACGGCCTGCGGATCGAGGACCTCTTCCGCTACGTCGAAGCCGGCCTCGGCGGCGTATCCGTCACGACCACGATCAAGGGACGCGAACGCTGGCCCATCCAGGTGCGCCTCGAGCGCGCCGACCGGGACGATCTCGAAAAGCTCGGCGAACTCCTCATTCCCACGCCCGCCGGCCCCTTCGTGCAGCTCCGGCAACTTGCCGACATCCGCCGCGTGATCGGCCCGAGCGAAATCTCCTCCGAAAACGGACGCCTCCGCGTCTTCGTGCAGGCCAACGTGCAGGATCGCGACCTCGGCAGTTTCGTTCACGATATCCGGGAGCGCATCGAGCGCGACGTCCGTCTCGATCCCGGCATGACGATCGAGTACTCGGGCCAGTACGAAAACCAGATCCGCGCCCGGCAGACGCTGGCCTATGTTTTCCCGGTGGTGATCGGCATCATTTTCATCCTGCTCGTGATGACCTTCCGCAGCGTGAGCGAGGCGGCGCACGTCATCCTCGCCGTCCCCTTCGCGCTGACCGGCGGCGTGATCCTGCAAGCGATCCTCGGCTACAATTTCAGCGTGGCGGTATGGGTCGGTTACATCGCGCTCTTCGGCACGGCGATCCAGACCGGCGTGGTGATGGTCGTCTATCTTGAGGAAGCCGTGGCGGCCAAACTCGCGGAAACAGGAAAAGAGCAGCTTTCCCATGCCGAACTCATCGACGCCATCAAGGCCGGCGCCCGACTGCGCCTGCGTCCCAAGGTGATGACGGTGGCGACGACGGTCGCCTCGCTCCTCCCGATTTTCTGGAGCGTGCGCACCGGTGTGGAAGTCATGCGCCCCATCGCCGCTCCCGTGGTCGGCGGCATGTTGTCGTCGCTCGTCCACATCCTCGTCGTCACCCCGGTTATTTTCGCGATGCTGCGCGAACGCCGCCTGCAACGGGCGGACACCCGCGCAACGCCTTAATCCGCTAACCTTACGTCGGAATCCGGATTCACCGACTCCCGAAAACGTCCGATCCGCCTGGTCATCGGCCCGAAGCCGGCCGATTGAACCGCCCCCCCTGACTCGTCGCGATCTATGCCCCCCGCGGCAGCAGGAACAGCAGCACGGAGAGGAAATGGCAGGTGCTGCCGCCGAGCACGCAGGTGTGCCAGGCCGCATGGTGATACTTCAGGTGTTTCAAGGCGTAGAAAATCAGCCCGCCCGTGTAGCACAGGCCGCCGGCGAGCAGCAGCCAGAGGCCGCCGTCCGGCACCGTGTCGAGCAACGGCTTGAGCGCCACGACGATCAGCCACCCCGCCACCAGATACGCGATCGTCGAGGCCTTGCGGAAACGTCCGCCGAAGAAAAACTGGAAGACTGCCCCGCCTCCGCAGAGGCCCCAGACCACGCCGAACAGCGACCAGCCCCACGGCCCGCGCAGGCTCGTCAGCAGGAAGGGCGTGTAGGTGCCCGCAATGAGCAGGAAAATCGCCGCATGGTCGATGCGCAGCAACAGGCCCTTGGCCCGCCCGCCGGCCCGCCATCCGTGATAAAGCGTCGAAGCGGTGTAGAGCAGCAGTAGTGTCAGGCCGAATACGGTGAAACTGGCCACATGCCAGGCATCCCCGCGCAGGCTGGCGAAAACGATGAGCAGCGTGAGCCCGACGATGCTCAGCGCCAGGCCGATGCCGTGCGTGATCCAGTTGGCCCGCTCCTCGCCGCGGCTGAAATCCGGCAGCGCCGCCGCAGCAGCCGTCCTTGCCGGCGCCGGGCGCGCAGCGCGCTCGCGACGCCGCTTCACCGCGCGGTCGGCGACTCCGTCCAGCCAGCGGATAAAGCCGACCGGACGCGGGCTCTCGAACTTGCCCGGCTCCCACTCCTCTCCCTGCGCATACACTGTCTGCGGGATCACGCAGGTGCGAAACGTCCAGTCAGCCACCGGCAGGCCGAAAAACCCGGAGATCGATTCGTTGCAATCCGTCACGGCGTGATGCCGCAGGTGGAATCCATAGACCGGCAGCCAGAACCATTTCCAGCGCGGGTGCTTGATGAGCGGCTCCCAGCTTTCGAACGGCCAGTGGTTGATGGCGTGCAGCACCTCGTAAAGCGTCAGCGAACTGGCGAGCGCGGCGAACCCGGCAATGAACCACGGGAACGACGGCATCAGCCAGTGCAGCGTCACGAGCACCGGCGTCATGATCGCGGCAAACGTGGCGAACGAGTACCACGGGAAAAACGACGCCTCGTGCTGCTCGGGTTCGACGATGGGGAATTTGTTTTCGATAAACAGCACGCCGGTCCCGTCGCGCGTGCGCCGTTTCGCGATGCGGGTCAGTCCGTGGTGCAGCGTGTGCTGCCGGTAAAAATAGCGGAACAGCGGCACCGCCGGTTTGTGCAGCACGTAACGGTGGAAAAAATACTCCACAAAACAGTTGAGCAGGCTGATCCCCAGAAACGCCGCCACTCCCTTCCAGAGCGGGCCCACGAACTGGGCGGACCAGATCGACGGAAAGAAAAACCACAGGGCGGCGAACAGGCCGCCAAGCGTGAGCGCGATCGTCAGGATGAACAACGGCAGCGAGAATTCCTCGTGCTCATGGTCGTGGTGATGATGCGCGGGCTCGCCGTGATGATCGTGAGAATCATCCGAAGCGGAACCGGAATGAGAATGGAACGCGGACATGAAAGCGGCGTTATGATGTTTAATGACTCCCCACAGCGCGTCGCGCGATGGGCGGGCCGCTTTGAACCGTAGAATTACCTTTTATCTATGGCACCTTTGGTCTGGCCAGGCGAACCACTCCGCCAGTTTTCCCGCGTTTAGCAGCCAGCGTAATTCACGGAAAATGCCGCCCCCTTGCCCATAAATCGGCAAACGCTTCGGCATCCAGGCCGTCGATAACAGAGCATGCTGTGCCGGAAAGAATTAGCGCATCGGCGCCTCCTTCTCCTTGTCCGCATGTCTCCCGTTTGCGAAATCGGAACGGTTTTAGCCGCCCATCATGTCTGTGCATGCAGTTTCTTGCGATACTTGAGCGGAGTGAGTCCGAGGGTTTTCCGGAAAACGGTCGCCATATACTCCGGCGAGGCGAACCCCGCCGCCTCGGCCACTTCAGGAATCGGACGGTTTGTCCCGGACAGCAGTGCCTTGGCCCGCTCCACCTGCACATGGCGGATCTGATCCGCCGGTGTGCGGCCCATGACGTGGAGAAAGTGGCGTTCGAGCTTGCGCCGTGACACGCCCGCATGTTGCGCCACCTCATCGACGAGCAACGCGCGCCCCGCATTTTCGCGGATGTAACCGAGCGCGCTCGTGATGACCGGATTGGTGATCGCCAGTGTGTCGGTCGATTGCCGCGTGCGCACGCCGACAGGCGGGATCCGGGTGCGCCGCTCGCGGGCCGGAATCCGTTTCCCGGCAAGCAGTCGTCCCAACCGCTCGGCGGCCTGGTATCCGATTTCTTCCCACGCATGCACGATCCCCGAGATCGGCACGTGGCCGACCTCGCTGAAAATCTCGTCGTAAGCCAGCAACAGCAAAGCCACCTCCTCCGGCACCTTGATCCCCACGCGCCGGCAAGCATGTATCACCTCGCGCCCTACGCTCCAGGAGAAGATGGCGACGGGCTTGGGCAGCGAACGCAGCCATGCGCCCAGCGCGTCGATATCGATACTCCAGTCGGGCGCTCCCCATGCGCGGTTTTGCGCCTCGTAGCTGGCGCATTCCTTGATGCCCGCCGCACGCAACGCGCCCGTGAAATAGCGATGAGTCTCCCGGTCCCAGTCGTTGCCCGCCAGGTCGATGTAGGCGAAGTGGGTGAATCCACGCTCCGTGAAATGTGCCACGGCCATTTCGCACGCAGCCTTGCGGTCGATGCAGACCCGCGGAAAATCCGGAGCATCGGGAAGCACCGCATCGGAGACATTCACCACAGGCGGACCACATCCCGCGAGTTCCTGCGCCATGTCCGGAAACCGGATGTCGGCGATCACCCCGTCGCCTTTCCATCCATGCGGCAGGTGCAGCACATCGGCGGAACCGTGCGGTTCGACGAGCAGATTCCAGGGCGAGGCCAGCATGCTCTTGTAGCGATTGATCCCGAGTATGAGATGCCGTGTCCACTGGCATGCGGTGTCGATGAGCAGAGCGACGTCGAGATCAGTCTGGCGGCGGGGATTTTTCACGTGTTGGTCAAAACACAAAGTGCCGGGACTCAATCCGCAGAAGGTGGTTCAAGCAGACGGGAGGGAAGATTGCGGCGACCGTGAAGGAGCCTGAACAGCAAAACGGCATTTTCCGAACAACGATAAAATACTAGATGCGCATCAAAGGGGGGCCACACGCCATGAACGTATATCTGCCAGTTCAGGGTGTGAAAAATAGCGTGGCCTGCCTTGGCCGGGAATACGTTGCAGGGATTCCACACTTCGGATGACAGCCTCAAGATAACGGCGGGCGATGGATTCACCGGCTGTGCGCCAATACCAGGCATACGCGATTTCAAAATCGGCCGTGAAGTAATCCGACCGGAGCAATTCGCGGATCATTTGAGGGACGCGGAAGACGTTTCGATACGGTGCGCGATATCACGCAATTCGCCCGCATGAAATGCTGTCTGCCTGCTGCGAACCGCGGGCAACAAGGCCGCTTCAAGCTCGGGGCTGTCGGTTTCATAATCCGTAACGGCAGGCACCGCGTAACGTGATTTCAAAAAAATGAGAAAATCATACGTTTCCTGTATCAACGATTCCGGTACGTTCTCCATTTCCTGGAGCATTGCCTCTTTTGTGCTCATGGTGGCAAGGTAGAGCGCTTCTCCAATGAGGCAAGAATCATGATGACCGACACTCCAGACGCTCAAACGCCGCGACAAGATCGCGGCGCTTCATGCGACTTCCAATACCTCTTCTTTCCTGATCCCCGGGATGTCTTCAGACGCAAATGTTTCAAACAGATCGCGCAGATGTATTTTGAGGTCGTCCATGTCCTCGCCCTGCGTCCAGTGGTCGGGGTAATCGTTCAAATATCCGGGAAATCGTCCGTCCGATTCTTTCCACCAGGTAAACCGCGTTTTCATCCTGTTCACCATGGCGCAATCCGCTGGCAGGCGCGCGCCATTTTCTTTTTCAGGCGCATGGATGAAAACATGGGGGAGGGGGGGCGCAACCAACCTCGGTAATTCGGCATGGATGGTGTCGTGTCAAAGAGGATGTGTCGTATTTTTAAATAAAAAAGACGCGATTTCGCCTAGAATATCGGAGAGAGAATTGATATCCTCTCCGGGTAATCCGATTGATCCCCGATCCCCGATGTCTCCTCTCTCTCATGCCAGCCTCCCACTTTTCCACAAGGTATGCCGCCGCCCAGCCAAGGACACGGCGGCGTTCACTTTGATCGAGTTACTCGTCGTCATCGCCATCATCGGCATCCTCGCCGGGCTTGTGCTGATGACACTTGGCAAGGTGAGACAGAGCGCACGCATGGTCCAGAGCTTGAGTAATCTCCGTGCCATCGGCGTCGCAGTCGCCGGATTTATTGAAGATAACAGGGGGCATTTTCCTTCGTTGGGAACGGATACCTATGCCACGCCTCCCCGTTGGTCCACCCGGATTCAACCCTATGGCCTGCCATCGGACGGACTGCTTATCCCAAATGGATCGGGCAACCAAGACAAAGGCAGCCCTGCCTTGTATTCCCCCTTTTGGGAAACATCCAGGTCCACGAGAGAGTCGTCCGATATTTACTCGTCCGATTACGGTGCAAATGTGGGGGTTTTTTATAAGCTGAACGTGGCATATGCGGACCGAAACAAGAACCTTGGTTTTGGCATTGAATTCTCACGAATCGCAAATCCCTCACGCCTGATCACGGTGGCATCATGTCGAACCGGTAGTTCGGCAAAAAGCGGATACTGGGCTTTCTGGCCGTCTGATGTGATTGCAGATCCCGTCGGAAATGTCCGTGGAATTGGGGATTGGGAAACGGGCAAAGTTCAAGCCATCTTTGCCGATGGTCATGTCAAGGCGATCCCCGTGACGGAGTTCCGTAACACCGTGCAAACCTTGCTCAGTCAATGAACAGTCGCGCACACCTCGCTCCCGTCTCACCTGTCTCCCGCAACCACATGAAAGGAAACTACAACATCATGAATAATAACATATCCCAAACAAGCTGGCTCTGGCGCTCCCTCGCAATGTGCACCATCAGCCTTGCTTCCGTCGCCATGACACAAGCCGCCCTCACACCGCTTTCAGATCCGTTTGATACGCTCGACACAGCGACATGGACCGCCAGCGGCACCGCTAGCGCGAATATTCCCTTTGTGAGTGGCACGCCCGCCCTGCTGAGGATGAACGCCAACACAACGAACGGCGACTATTCAGCGCTCACCTCCGTGCGGGATGACTTTAACCCGTTCGCAAACGGATCGCTGCAAATCTCGCTGAGTGGAATTACGCTGGGCACCAACAACTACAATACGGCCTATGCGAGAAGCACGTTTTATGTCGCGATAGGGAATACGACTGGAACCCCCATTCCGGCGGCAGGCAGACTGTCATTGACCATCGATTGGCAGAAAGGTGGCACCGCAACAAATCCAGCCACGCGGGCACTCCATCTCTTCGATGGAGGTACGGACCTGACTATCGGTGGACTGAGCGACATCCCGACCGATGTTGTCTGGTCCATCGACGGCCAAGCGAAAACATGGTCGGTTGTTCTTACGGGCGCGACGTTCACCTCCGGCTCATTCGCAGAAAAAGACACGGCGAGCGGTTCATTCTCCAACTTCACTGCCGCCGATGTTACTGCCGGCTCCCACCTGTTTTTGGGAACAAAAGCCAATGCTTATGGCATGAGGGCGTGGAGCACACTGGACGGCGTATCTGTAACAGCCACAGCCGTTCCTGAACCCTCCTCCGCAGTGCTGCTTGTCGGCCTCGTGTCCGCAGGGCTGGCCGGAGCGCATATCTGGCAGAAACGTAACCGCCGTTAAGCCGAATAGTTCACACGCGACCGGCGATGGCCACCTGTCTCCACAGGCCGCGACTTTTTCCGACAAAAAAGTCGCCTGTGGAGATGATGCGCACCATCGCCGGTTCGAACATACCTGCGCACCGCCCCGGCTAACCGGGCCCAAATCCATGTCTTCATTCACCCTTCTCTCAATCATCACACCACTGGGCAGCCAGATTGACACTCCGGTCCGGCAACAAATCACCGACTCCGATCTGCCTTCGGCGAATGCAACCGCCAACTTTGTGGCAGCGTGCACTTATCTTTATAAGTGCGAATGCGACTGACCTTTCTTACGCCTGTGGAGCACCCCTTTCGCATAAAAACCCGGCGGTTCCCAAGCCAATCTTTCCGACATTCATGTATTCATTTTTCCAACACTTGGCATTTGTCACCACAATCTCCCTTGTTCCGCTCTGGACTGTTTCTGCCGGGACCACGATTTACTCGGAGAACTTCTCAAGAGAGGGGCTGTTTAATGAAAATGGAACAACGGATACAGGTTTTTACAAGGGCTGGAGCACCGCAGGCATTCCAAACAGTGACAACAAGGGGTATGCGCTTGCCCGGATTTTGAGCGACGGGGGACGCCGGTGTCTGAGTGTGCAGGATTTTCGCTGGGCGGGAAACCCTCCCGGAGCCGAGGCAACGACTCCGCAGTTTTCCGCCGGTCATTATTGGCGCCTTGAATTTGTTTTCCAGTGGCGCCCTCATCCAACGCAAAATCACCAGGACAAAATCGAGGCAACGGTGACATTGCTCAATGCAGCCGGGGAGGCATTGGTGCATTTGCCATTCCGCTCGTCGGGATTGACGCCAATGACGGTCACCGGGCCGGGGAATGTCCCTCTCACGCCGGGCGACTGGTATCGGGCGACACTGCTAAAGGCCAATCTGAACGATGATCGTTTTGATCTCGCAATAGAATGCGTTGAGCAGGGAAAAGGCGAGGCGCATTCGCTGGCGCCAGGAGTCAGGAAAGACCTGCCAGCCCAGGCCACGCTGCGCCCCGGGAATGGCGGGGACACGTTTGCGGCCATCCGCTTTAGTGCTGTGTCGGGGTATGGTAATATGGGTACGTTCAACGTCGCCGAACTCAAGGTGTCCGGTGCCGATCCGTCCGCCAAGCCACGCAAGGACGTCGGGTCACGCACGCTTTCCACCCTCTCTTATACAGCCGTGTTTCAACCCTCCGGTTCGGTGGATTTATATGCTCGTTTCAAGAGAGACAAAGCAGGGAAACAGGAAACGCCGGGCATTTTTGCAGGCGGGATTTCAGGTTATCGCCTTGGGGAATGGAGTTCTGATGGACATGTCCCCGAGATCGTAGTGCGCGAGGGACGTAGCGAGGTGGAATCGGAACGGGACGAGGCGATAGACTTTTCCGAAATCGCCACATCCGTAACCGGAAAAAGAATACAATGGCCCGAGGTCGAGCTTCGATTCCTTCCACGTAAAGGAGAAACGAAACCGGTTGTCATCCGCTGGACACTCGCGCCTGACGTTGCCCGGATGGAGCTTGAGGTTTCACCGGACAATGAACCGGGTGCCGGGGATGAAGGCGGGGCCTCCTTCCAGTTCGTCCGGTCGGGCGGAGCACAGTTTGTCGAAGAGATCAAACCGGCGCGCTGGTTGCGAAATCCCGCCGGAGGCGTGCCCGGGCAGGAAACCAAGGGAATGGCACAAGTCTTTCAGTCGGGATCTGTCGTTTGGGCCATCGCCAATGATTACGGTTTCAGGAAACTGATTGAGGACGATGATCGTGTGAATTTTCAGGTGAGGAAGATCCGGGTGCCTTGGATGCGCAGCCGGTTGCGTGGTTCGGCGGCATTCGCATTCGGTGCGGACTCTTCTGTTGTGGCGTCGCAAGCGGTTGCTGTCGCCGCCCATGACTGGCTGGCCTTTAATCTGAAAAGCGAGTCTCCGTTTTATATTTATGACGAAGTGCGTCCGGTCGTGCTGAGAGGAGCGGTCTCCAATCTGTTTCACGCGCCGCAGCGGGCGGATGTTTCCTGGCGCGCGGTTGATTATGACGGTGTTGTTGTTTCAGAGGGAAACGAAGCGCATTGGCTGGCTCCATTCGAGGTGTGGCAACCGGAATTGCGCATTACACCAAGGGCGGCGGGACCGCTTTATCTTGATGCGGTGGCGCGGACAAATCGTGGCACGGAATTTCAGCGTGTCAGCCTGGGCGTAATGCCCCGGCGCGAGTTTACGGATGGCAAGGAGTCGCGTTTTGGCATTTCCGCCTATCGTGGGCGTGTTGGAACCAATGGGCACACCGAGTTGCGCACAGAAGACCAGTTGCTCGATTTAATGCACCGGGCAGGGATTCGCTGGCTTCGTCAGACCGATGGATGGGAGCTTGCACGAAAAAAAGGGTTCCACCTCTGGTATCACAATAATGTGCCCTACAACCAGGCGACGGACGATTATTTCCAGGGGAAAAAATCCTGGTTGAGTGATGAAACCGCGCGCTTGGGGTTCATCGATTCGAATGTTAAAAACACCGGCCAACGTGGGGCTGCGGTGTTGGAATTTACCAATGAGTGGAATCTGCATGGCGGGGAGAAAAAAGCGGTTCGGGCGGAGAAGTATGCGAAGGACTGGTTGCCTCTGCTGCGGAAAAGCCGGGACAAGCTCGCCCCCGATATTTTGCTGGGCGGCGGCGTAGTGGCCAATGGAGACATTCCCTTTCTCAAAAAGGTCTTCGATCTTGGCGCATGGAACGACTTCGATCTGCTCGTCTTCCATGCCAGCGGCGTTCCTCGTTCTCCGGATACAGACGAGGACGTTTACTGGAGTTACCTGCAAACGCTCAAAGACATCAGAAAGGCGTTGCGGATGTTTGGGGAAAAGGAGCTGTGGATGTCGGAATTTTACGCACCGAGCGCTCCCAATTCGAGTGTGAGCAACAACGAGCGCATCGCAGCGGAAGATCTCGTTTTGATGGTGGGGCTCGCTATCGCAGCGGATGTGCGAGGAATGATGTATTATTGTCTGGATGACTTTGACCGGCAGGACCGGATTGCGACAGCAGGGGAGATCGGCGAGCCGATCCTGCGTGAGAATTATTTCGGGTTGTTGCGCCGTGACTGGACACCGAAGGCGGGCCTCTGGGCCTACGCCAACTGCGCGTGGTTATTTGAGGGAGCGAGGTTTCTGGGCGACGCCCGGTTGCCAGGTAAAACCGAGGGTCTGGTGTTCGAGGGGAAACGCGGCCGCTTTGCTCTGGTCTGGGACCGGAGCGAGGGTTATGTGCGGCACGAGCGCAGCGTGGATCGCAATTTCCATCGTGAACCGTGGGAGAAATTCTGGACGCTGGAGGCGGATCTCCGCCTGCCGGTGAAGGACCGGGCAACCGGATTGACGGTGGTCGATACCGTGGGCCGGCCGACAACTGTGAGCCCCGCCGCCGATGGTGCCGCCACGATCAAGGTAAGCGGCGAGCCGGTGTTTGTTTTCGGGGTGGAGTGGCAAATCGAGCGAGGCAAGTATTCCAGGCTGTTTTACCCCGAGAAAGGGGAACCGGAGCGGTGAGCCTGATTAAGCTGGATGCGGACAGTTATCTGACAGATGGGCACGGCGCCCGCTTCATCCCCGTCGGGGCCAACTACTGGCCCGCGTCGTGTGGTGTGGAAATGTGGCAGGCGTGGCCCGAGAACGAAATCTTCGCCGATCTCGATCTCATGGTGTCGCTCGGGTTCAACACCGTGCGGTTCTTCATCCGCTGGCCGGACTTCGAGCCGCGCCCCGGTGAATATGATGCCACCATGCTGTCGCGGCTGTTGCGATTCCTCGATGCGTGCGTCGCACGCGGACTGCACCCTCAACCGAGCCTGTTCGTCGGCTGGATGAGCGGCGGCATTTTCTGGCCGTCATGGAAGGGCGCTCATCAAAACCTCTTCGCCGATCCGGAAATCATCGAACGCGGCGCCGCCTGGGCGCGCGTCATTGCCACGCACCTGAAACCGTTTGCCGCCCATCTTTGCGGCATCGACCTGGGCAACGAACTCGACGCACTCCCCGAATCCTCCGCCGCCGAGCCCGCGCAGGTCCGCGAATGGTGCCGCCGCATGACCGGCGCCATCCGCGATGTGTTGCCCGGTGCGTTGATCCTCTCCGGTTGCGATCACCAGCAAATCATCACCGACACCGGCTGGCGTCTGGGCGACAGTGACGCGGGCGTCCCGCCCGCTTCGGCGGAGTGGCAACGGGACGCCCGCGCCACAACCGCCGCCCAGCCCGGCATCGACGTGCTCACCATGCACGGTTATCCGGTGCCGACGTGGCATCCGGTGCCGTGCGGCGGATTGGCTGATCCTCTCACCCAATCGCTGCTGCCGTTTTATGTGAAATGCGCCCGCGCCTTCGGCCCGGTGATGTTGCAGGAATTCGGCACCATCCTGACCAGCCCGGCCGCCGCACCCCATGCCGATGCATATCTCCGCGCCGTCCTTCCCGCCTGCCGTGACGCCGGCGCCAACGGATTCCTGTGGTGGTGTTTCAAGGACATCACGGCTCGCATTCATCCCTATCTGAAAAACAACTTCGAAAGCCAGCTTGGCCTCGTCGATGCCGAAGGGCGCGTGAAGGAGGGGTTGCGATATTTTGTGGAGTTTGCGCGGGAGCAAGCCGGACGTAGTGCGGAGCTTCAGCCCGCACACCGCGCGCCTGAGGAGGAACGAAACGCCAATGCCAGCTCCAACGCAGGCGCGTTCGGGTTAAAGCGCCGAACTACGGCCGGCGGCGAGGACGCCGCCGCTCCGACAGTTCATCTGTATTGGCCCACCCATTACTACGATCGTGATGCACCGCAAAACCCCGGCAACCGGCCGCGCGAAACCTCGCGGCGGCTCATCATCGCGAACCATCTTCTGCAAACAGCCGGCTTCCACACCGGAATCGTACGCGGAGACCGGCCCATCCCGACACCGGCGGAGGGCGTGCGACGCATTGTTGTGGCCAGCTCATTCCCGACTCTCGGCGAGATCGAAAGCCTGCGCTGCTGGGTCGAACAGGGCGGACACCTGCTCTGGCACGGCCCCGATCCGCTGAACTGGGCAGCGGAAACCACCCGGCTGACCGGCGCCATGATCGCGGATTACCATGCAGCCGTCCCGACCACGGTATCGCCAGACCACACCGTTTATCATCTTGGACGTTATCCGCGTGGGTTGCGCCTGGCTGTGGCACCCTGCGGTGCGCAGGTATCGTTCGTCGACGCCGACGGTTTGCCGATGATTCTGGAGCGGCGCCTGGGCAAAGGTCGCGTCACCACGGTCCTCGCCGATGTTGAGGGCAGTATTCTGGCCTGCCGGAATGTCCCGGCAACAGGCTCGGCAGCCCCGGACGGTGACTGGTACCTGACTCTGCTGACAGACAATGCTCCCCCCTCCTCATCGTCGCCCGGCCAATCTTCACCATGCGGCGCGAGCGCGGGCTGAAAGGTAGTGACGAGAGGTAATCCTCAGATGGTCAGCCGTCGCGGCCGACGGCGGAAAATGACGGTCGCCACGAGCGCGCCCATACCGCCGAGAAGCGCAAGGGCCGCAGGCTCGGGGATGGCCGAGGTGGCAATGGTGAGATCGTCGAACTGGAGAAATTCGACATCGTAAAACGTCTTCTCGTAACCGAAACCGGAAAGCACGAGGAACGCACCGTCGTCGCTCATGGAGACAACCGAGTAGTCGGAAAAGAGGCCGGAGAGAATGGCCGTATCGACGCCGGCATCACCGTAAATGAGATCGTTCATCCCGAGGACAAGGATCGTGTCGTCCCCTTCCCCGCCATGGATCAGGTTGTCGTCGCCGGCACGCCCCTGGATGTAGTCGGAGGTAGCCCCTCCCCAGATGGGCATGCCTGCAATTTGCTGTGCGATGCCCAGGCCACTCGCTCCCCACTCGATCTGGAAGAAGGTGTTATCGGCGCTTTCACGAAAGAGGTTGTAGTGAGCCATGTCGCCGGCGCCATAGGCAGGGAGAACGTGGAGGGTCTCGTCGAGATAGCCGGTGCTTCGGGTCCAGCCTTCGGGAAGGACGGCGGAAGCGAAGGAATCGGGAATCTCCTCGTCCGTGGCGGCACCGCTGGCGCCGAGAATGTAGCGGTTGCCCCAGGTATCGGTGACGAAGTAACGCAGGATGGGAGCCCCTCCGGACGAGTCGCCTTCGCGCGCCCAGAAAATCATCTCCTGGTTTTTCTCGTTGGAGCTGAACTTGATCGTGCCCGGCGGCGGAGTGACGGTGGCAAAGGCGGCCTGCCAGGGGTTGAGCATGCCGGGAAAGGTGGAGTGATCGTAGGGCCACATGGCGCTCTGGATTTGCGCGATGAACTTCCAGGTGTAGCCGCCGATGGTCTCCACCTGCACATCGCCGGCTGGCGAACCGGGACTGCCAAAGGTGTTTTCGGCGTTGAACTCGGGATTTCGCGGGGTGTTTTTCAGGTAACCGGCCGGCGGGGTGAAGTCATCCCATTCCTCGTCGGTGATGCGATTATCCCCGTAGTCGATCCAGACGCGGGTATAGCCGGTAAAGCTGTCGTAGTATGCCTCGGTGAGGTCGGCAATTTCGTAGCCCGCGCGGGCAGGGACGCCGACAAGGAAAGCCGCAAGACCCAGGATAACCGGGAGACTCCGGGCCGAAATCCAGCAAGTGGGCCGGGTCAACAAATCGCGAGAGAAGCAGAAAAGCGCCCTGGCGACATCGACGGAAAGGCTGCGTGCAGTGGTCTTCATGGGGTGCCCTTATCCGCCTTCTGCAATTTCCTGTCACACAAGCCTGCTCCAAACAGGCAAATTTTTTAACGAAAGCGCCCACGGACACACAAACGGTCAAAGGCATCCTTCTTCCCTCCCGTGTCATCCCTTCCCGGAGAGATCCGGAAAGTTTTCTGATGACGGATACAAAAGGTGTCGCGCAATGATGGCAGGGAAAACCTGCCGCCGGATTGCCGAGGGCTGACCGATGACCGGATGGTCCTGCAATTGCCAAAGCCCGCCCTAATGCAGTCCATAAGTGGTACCCTTAAAGTTCCGACCTCCCTGCAAAACGCGCTCGCTCCCCGGGCGTTTCCTCCTTTGAGATTGTCAGCTTCGCCATCCGCCCGGCTGCCTTGCCTTCGTGGATGCGCTCCCTCCTCATGTTCTCACTGCTATCCTGAATCGCATGCACTTCATCGACTGGCTGGTCATCGTCATCCCGCTGCTCATTATCCTGACGGTCGGCATCGTCACCCATCGCTACATGAAAAGTGTGGCGCACTTCGTCTCCGGAGGCCGGGTGGGCGGGCGTTACCTGCTGGCCGTCGCCAAGGGCGAAATGCAGGCCGGCGCTGTCGTGTTTGTCGCCATGTGGGAGGTGTTTGCCCAATCCGGATTCGTCCCCACCTGGTGGGGCTGGATCACGGGTCCGGTCGGACTCGTCGTCGCCATCTTCGGCTTCGTGATCTACCGCTTCCGCGAGACCCGCGCCATGACCCTGGCCCAGTTTTTCGAAATGCGCTACAGCCGCAATTTCCGGTTCTTCACCGGCATCCTCGGCTTCGTGGCCGGCGCGATCAATTTCGGCATCATCCCGGCCGTCGGCGCGCGGTTCATGGTCTATTTCCTGCAACTGCCGCCGGAAATCGCCATCGGCTCCTTCGCCCTGCCGACTTATGTGCCGCTCATGGGCATCTTCCTGGCGATCAGCCTCACGCTCACGATCTCCGGCGGCCTGATTACCCTCATGGTCACCGACTGCATCGAGGGCATCTTTTCCCAGCTCATGTACATCGTGATCATCATCGGCGTCCTCTGGATGGTGAGCTGGTCCGAGATGGCGACCGTGCTCGGCAACAAACCCGAAAACCACTCGATGGTGAATCCTTTCGACGCCTGGGCGGTGCAGGACTTCAACCTCTGGTATGTGCTCATGGGCGTGTTCCTCGGCACCTACGGCACCATGGCGTGGCAAAACTCCAGCGCCTACAACAGCGCCGGCGCCACCCCGCACGAAGCGCGCATGGGCGGCCTCCTCGGGCGCTGGCGCGAATCCGGCAAGGCCGTGGTCGTTGTCCTCCTCGCCGCCGCCGCGCTCACCTACCTCTATCACCCCGACTTCGCCTCGTCCTCCATCGCCGCCAAGGAATCCATCGCCAATATCAGCCAGCCCCAGATCCAGAAACAGATGACGATCCCCGTGGCGCTCTCGCACATGCTCCCCATCGGCGTCAAGGGCGCGCTCTGCGCCGTGCTCCTGCTGGGCATCTTCGGCGGCGACTCCACTCACCTCCACTCCTGGGGCGGCATCCTCGCGCAGGACATCATCCTGCCCCGCCTCAAAAAAGCCCCCTCTCCCGAACAGCACATCAAGCTCCTGCGCCGGTGCATCATCGGGGTGGCGATTTTCGCGTTTTTATTCGGAGCGTTCTTCCGGCAGACGGAGTACATCGTCATGTGGTGGACGGTCACCACCGCCGTCTACGTCGGCGGCGCTGGCGCGGCCATCATCGGCGGCCTCTACTGGAAAAAAGGCACCACGGCCGGCGCCTGGGCGGCCGTCATCTCCGGCTCGGTCCTCTCCGGCGGCGGCATCCTGGTTTACAAGATCTGGGACGACCACGTGTTCTCGACCGCCATCAACCGGGTGCTCTCGCTCGTCGGCGTCCCCGGGTTGCCGGCCTTCGGACTCAACGGCGCGCAGATTTCGTTCTTCTCCACGCTCATCGCCATCGCCCTCTATATCAGCGTGTCGCTGTTTACCTGCAAAAAGGATTATCCGATCAACAAGATGCTTCATCGCGACGAGCTCCCCGTCGATGCGGACGGCAAGCCAATCATCCCGAAGCGCAAGTGGACATTCTCCCGCGTCATCGGCGTGGACGAAAACTTTTCCACGGGCGACAAGTGGATCACCGGCAGTCTCTTCGTCTGGGCCGTGCTCTGGTTTAGCGTGATGCTCATCGGCACCGCGTGGAATCTCGTCGGCCAGGCCGGCTGGGTTTCGTGGATCAAGCCATGGACCAACGCCGGCTGGCTCGGTTTCTGGCACGTGACGGCCATCGGCTTGCCCTGTGTGATCACCGTCGTGACCGGCATCTGGTTTACCTGGGGCGGCCTGCACGACATCCGCAAGCTCTTCCGGTCGCTGGCCGGCTACAAGATCGACGATTCCGACAACGGCACCGTCGAACAGCACAAGCCGTACTGATGGTCGGTCAAAGGTCAAAAGTCTGAAAGTCGAAAGTCATTCACTGGCCCGCCGATGCGGGTCATTTGAGTATCGGGTAATATCAAAGCCCCAAAGCCTTCAGATTTTTACACAAAGGCCGCAAAGAGCGCAAAGGATTGCCAGTTACCTTCTTCGCGTCCTTTGCGGCCTTGGTGTAAAATCAAAAACATTCGGGACGCTGGTATAAAATGCTTTGCGAGGCGGACCCGCTGGCGACCTTCGACATGCGGCTTTTGACCTGCGACTGATCGCTACAGCGACAATCCCTGGGGCGCCTTGTCGATCTCGCGCTGGAGCAGCCGGACACCCTCGTCGGCCGCCGGGTTGGCCACGCTGACGAGCTTCCAGTCCCACGGCTTCCATGATTCGCGGCGCCACTCGAACGTCGTCTCCGTCTCGCTCTGCTGCGAGTACTGGATCATCTGCTGGGCCAAGGGCGAACCGTTGCCGTTGAGCCGGATCACACTCGTCACGGTGGCGGCCTTTTTGTCATCGGAAAAATGGACCTGGTGCGGATGACGGCTGATCGTGCACACCATGAACTGGCGGCGCATGGCCCGGGCGATGGCGATGACTTCATCGCGCGCGAGGCCCCATGAATCCTTGTAGTCCGGGGCGATGGTTTCGGCCACATCCTCGAAATCGTTGTCCTGAACCCCGTCGACGAGCTTGTTCCACTGGCGCTCCACGCCCCGTGCCGGGCTCAGCCAGGGCAAGCCCATAAAAACGGCGAGCAATACAACAATGACGACAATGGTAGCGGAGAGGCGACGGGTACTCATGAAGCCCAAGCAAAGGATGAAGCCCCGCAAACTGAAAGCGAAAACCCGCCCGTGCCGGCGCAAGCCTCCTCCCCGCCGTTCACCTCACTTCACTGCGGCCCAGACGCGTTGCACGTCATCGTGGTCTTCCAGCGCCTGCAAAAACTCGCCCACATCGGCCCGCTGCTCGTCGGTGAGTTCGGGAAACTGCTTGGCCACGTGGCCGATCTCGCTCGTGACGACGGTCCAGCCGTTGTTCGCCAGCCAGGTGGACACCGCATGCACATCGGCGCGACCGCAGGTAAAACGCGCGCCGGACCGGTCCTCCGGGATGTCATCATTCTCGGCGTGCGCCAGCGGCGCGAAATCCTCGGCGCCCGCCTCGATCGCCACCGCCTCGAGATCGATCTCCCCGCCGCCCGCCGACGGAACCGCCGTATGCGCTTCCACAATACCGACGTGGTCGAACAGAAACTTGTTGCTCCCCGCCTGCCCGAGCACGCCCTTCTTGAAGAGCACGCGGATCTCGGGCGTGGTGCGCTGGACGTTGTCCGTGTAGGCCTCGACGATGACCGGCACCTTGTGCGGCGCGTAGCCTTCAAACGTCACGGAATCCATGCTCATTTTCTCGCCGCCGATGCCTGCGCCCTTGTTGATGGCCCGTTCGATCACGTCGCGGGTGACGCTCGCCTTGCGCGCCTTTTCGACCGCGGCAAAGAGCCGGGCATTGGCCGCAGTGTCAGGCCCGCCGAGCTTGGCGGCGACGCTGATTTCCTTCACCAGCTTGCCGACGAGCTGACCCTTTTTGTTGTTAACGATGGCGCGTTTCGCGTGGAGCCATTGACGTCCCATAAGAAATGACAATCGCTATCCGCCGGCGGCCCCGCTTCAACCGAAAACCGCAGCGGCGCCCTGGCTCGCGGTAAAATCGGAAGGGGTGGAATGCCGGATTGGCCGATTGGCAGTAAAAGTGGCACGGGCATCCTTGCCCGTGGACGGCGCACAGCGCCGCCTTCCGGAACACGGGCTGGAAGCCCGTGCCACTTCATGGGCAAGGATGCCCGTGCCACCTTCGCTTCCGATACCCCCTGGCTCGCGATACCGGCTTCCGTCGCGTCCGGCCGTTTCAGCCCGCTTCCGTCGCTTTCGTCCCGGCTGTTTTTGCCGGTTGCTTGCGCCAGGACATCCAGCCGACCAGCCCGAGGCCGGCCCAGAGCATGATCGTGCCCACGATTTCGTGCATCGCGTGGTAATGCCCGGGGAACTTCGGCGCCAGCAGGCAAATGACGAGGATGCGCAGGAGGTTGAAGAAAAAGCCCGACGCCACCCCCGCCACCGCAAACACCAGCAATTTCACCGCCGGCTGCCGGCTGATGCCGCCGGCCAGCAACGCGAGCAGCGCGCTCGACGTGATCAGCCCGAAGCCGTTGCACTCCGTCGCCACCACGAACGATTGCGACCCGGCCCGCAACATCAGTTGCGGCGCGTCCGGCTGCCCGAAAACACTCAGCCCCGACGTCACCCCGATCGCGTCGAGAATCCGCGCCGCGTTGACCCCCGCCAGTTGCCGCAGCGGCCAGTCGAGCACCGGAAACAGCAGCACGATCACCAGCAACGCCGACACCCCGACCACCAGCGGCCGCAGGAACAGCCGGTAGGGCATGTCGCCAAACAGCATCCGCAAGGAGCCCGCCAACCCCAGCGCCATGCCCGGCAACACCAGCAATGGCCGCCCCCACCACCGCGCCACCGCCACGCACCCGAACGCCAGCGCCAGCAACAGCAGCGCGCTGTTGCCAACCTGCCCGCGCACGCGCAATTCGCGCCGGTGCAGCCAGCCGACAAGCGCCGCCGCCGCTCCGAGCAGGATGATCCCCTGCATGATCTGCTGCCGCGCCGCCGCCTCGGTCGCCACCCACCGCGTCACCGGCCAGAACACGATCGCCGTGCACACCACCAGCACCCACGCCAGCCGCGGTTGACCGGCGACAGCGACAGAAGTTGCCGCCCGAACGGAGGAGGAGGAGGACGCCGCTCCTCCCGCATCCGCGGTCAGACCTGTTGCGCCCGCCGCGCCGCGATCCCGGCCGGCCGGAGACGCCGGCAAGGAGCCGGGGCCGGAGGTGGACGAGGGTGAAGGTGTGGCAGAGGAAGACATGAAAATCAGTTGACCGCGGATTATCCGTCCGGGTCCGAAAAAATTGCAGCGCCCCTGGCGGAATTACGAATGACAAATGACGAATGACGAATTTTGAAACCCGTTCCGGATTTACAGGGACGCCGGAGCGCTGCGGCGCAAGGATGCATCCCTTCGTCATCCATCATTCGTAACTGATGTTACGCGGAGCATCGTGGCGCGGGCGTCTCGCCCGTATTTCCGGGCGGCGCTTCGCGCCGTCAGCGGGCGTTTGGGAGAAAAAGCCCGCGCCACTTCAAGGCCTTCCGCGTAACATCAGATTCGTCATTTCCCCCCTCCTTTCCCGTCCGTCCAACCCCTGCGCACCCTGGAGCAACGCATGCGCGGTCTTTCGGCTTCCCTCCCGCGCACCGCGCCGCTTTGATCGGCCCTTCCTTTAATCCGTATGAGCAACACCACCATCACAGGCATTAACGCCCGCGAGATCATCGACTCCCGTGGCAACCCGACCGTTGAAGTTGACGTCCGCCTCGCCTCCGGCGTGGTCGGACGCGCTGCCGTCCCCTCCGGCGCCTCCACCGGCGAACACGAAGCTCTCGAGCTCCGCGACGGTTCCCTCACCGCCAAACAACTCCCCAAGGGTGTCGACGGCAAGAAGCGCTACGGCGGCAAGGGCGTCCTCGCCGCCGTCGGCAACGTCAAGGGCATCATCGCCCCCGCGCTTGTCGGCTACGATGTGCTCGACCAGGTCGGCATCGACCGCGCCATGCTCAAGCTCGACGGCACCAGGACCAAGTCGAAGCTCGGCGCCAACGCCATCCTCGGCGTCTCCCTCGCCGCCGCCCACGCCGGCGCCGCCGCCCTCGGCCTCCCCCTCTATCGCTACATCGGCGGCGTCAACGCCAAGGTCCTCCCCGTTCCCATGATGAACATCATGAACGGCGGCGCCCACTCCGACGCCCCGATCGACTTCCAGGAATTCATGATCCGCCCGGTCAACTTCGACACCTTCAGCGAAGCTCTCCGCGCCGGCGCCGAAGTTTTCCACGCCCTCAAAAAGGTTCTCAAGGCCAAGGGCCTCTCCACCGCCGTCGGCGACGAAGGCGGCTTCGCCCCCAACCTCGCCTCCACCACCGACGCGCTCGACGCCATCGCCGCCGCCGTCAAGGACGCCGGCTACAAGCTCGGCAAGGACATCACCCTCGCCCTCGACGTCGCCTCCTCCGAGTTCATCGACAAGAAGACCGGCAAGTACGTCTTCAAGAAGAGCGACGGCCGCCAGTTCACCGGCGACGAATTTGTCGCCTATTACAAGGAGCTCACCGCCAAATACCCGATCGATTCCATCGAGGACGGTTGCGCCGAGAACGACTGGAAGACCTGGAAAAAGCTCACCGACGCCATCGGCGACAAGGTGCAGCTCGTCGGCGACGATCTCTTCGTCACCAACGTGGACTTCCTCCGCAAGGGTATCGAGCAGGGCATCGCCAACTCGATCCTCGTCAAGGTCAACCAGATCGGCTCGCTCACCGAAACGCTCGATGCCGTCGAGATGGCCCACAAGGCGAAGTACACCGCCGTCATCTCGCACCGCTCCGGCGAGACCGAGGACGTGACCATTGCCGACATCGCCGTGGCCACCAACGCCGGCCAGATCAAGACCGGCTCCGCCAGCCGCAGCGACCGCATCGCCAAGTACAACCAGCTCCTCCGCATCGAGGAAGAGCTCGGCGCCAGCGCCATCTACGCCGGCCGCCTGTAATCCGGCACCGGATACCGGCTCCGGCCGTCACTCACCCGCAAAGGCGGACCGTTTCCGGACGGTCCGCTTTTTTTG
Source organism: Opitutaceae bacterium TAV5 (assembly GCA_000242935.3). Taxonomy (NCBI): domain Bacteria; kingdom Pseudomonadati; phylum Verrucomicrobiota; class Opitutia; order Opitutales; family Opitutaceae; species Opitutaceae bacterium TAV5. The sequence goes on along the minus strand of CP007053.1, from coordinate 3,818,319 downwards.
TGCCCGCGACACAGATGGTGGCGCCGCCCCCCGCACGGCGGGATGAGTTTCCGGTCCGCGCGCCGCCAATCCTCCTGTCCAGAGCCCGGATCAGGCACGCTCGTCCGGTCCCCTCACACCGCGGTCTTGCGCGTGAACAACGCCGCATCGATGACCGACCAGATGGCGATGATCCAGCCGAGCAGGAACACCCACAGCACGGCGGCGAGCACAAACATGATGACCGCCATCAGCGGCCGCCCTTGCAACAGTTGACCGAGGCCGGGGATAAAAAGGCTGGCGAGAGCCGCGAGAACATTGCCTGCAGAACCTTGTGCCATGCCCCACCGGTAGGCAAATGCCGCGCCCGCGCAAGCGATTCACATTAATTTATCTCCCGCCCGCCCTCCGCATGCCTGCGCGCCGCGCTTGACCGCGCCCGCAGAAAGGAGAATACTTTCGGGTTCGCGGCATCCGTTCGCCGGCCACTTTTGCCGCGACCTGTAAACCACCGTATCCACCGTGCTGCTCGTCATCGACAACTACGACTCGTTCACCTTCAACCTCGTCCAGTACTTCGGACAACTGGGCGTCGAGCAGCGCGTTTTCCGCAACGACGAGATCACGCCCGCCGAGGCCCTCGCGCTCAACCCCGACCGCGTTCTCATCTCGCCCGGCCCTTGTTCGCCCGCCGAAGCCGGCGTCTCGCTCGACATGATCGGCGCCTTCGCCGGGAAAAAACCGCTCTTCGGCGTCTGCCTCGGCCACCAGTCCATCGGCCACTATTTCGGCGGCAAGGTCGTGCGCGCCGACCGCCTCATGCACGGCAAGACGTCTCCGATCCTGCACAAGGACACCGACGTCTTCCGCGGCCTGCCCCAGGGCTTCGCCGCCACCCGCTACCACTCGCTCCTCGTCGAGCGCGCCTCCCTGCCCGACTGCCTCGAAATCACCGCCGAGACGAAGGAAGGCGAGATCATGGGCCTGCGCCACAAGACGCTCCCGGTCTGGGGCGTGCAGTTCCATCCCGAATCCATCGCCACCGAAGGCGGCATGAAAATCCTGGAAAATTTCCTCACACTCAACTGAACCCGCCCGCCTTTCCCTGCGGAAAACGCGCTGGCTGATTTTCAGCATTTCCCAATATGCGCTGTCCCAAGTGCACCTCCATCGAAGACAAGGTCATCGACTCCCGCATCAGCCGTGAAGGCACGACCATCCGTCGCCGTCGCGAGTGCCTGGAATGCGGCCACCGCTTCACCACCACCGAGACGCTCGTGCGCGAAGGCATCGTCGTCGAAAAACGCGACGGCCGCCGCGAGGATTTCGACCGCGACAAACTCCTCCGCGCCATCCGCGTCGCCTGCCAGAAACGTCCCATCGACGCCGAACAGATTTCCATGCTCGCCGAAGACGTGATCGACATCCTCGAAGCGCAGTACGACTCCGAAATCCCCTCCCGCGCCATTGGCGACGCCGTCATGCAACAACTCCGCAAGATCGACCAGGTCGCCTACGTCCGCTTCGCCAGCGTGTACAAGGAATTCCGTGACGTCTCCGAATTTATGGAAGAAATCAGCACGCTCGGGACAAAAGCCGGGAATGAAAAAACGGAAACGGAAAACCTGCCGCCCTCCCCCTGACCTTCCCACGCCTCCGGAATACCGGTTACCGGAGGATCGCTGCCGCCCCGGACGCCGCTCCGGTTTTTCAGGGAGGTTCTAGGAATCAGAGATTACACAGAGTTCACAGAGGAGGCGCAGAGTTTTGGGAGGACAAAACGACTCCGCACCTTTTCCCGCTAACAAAAATTTTTTTATTTAAAATAAATGAATTACAAAAACATCCCTTCGCAGAAAAAACGCCCTTCAGCCGGACAGGCCTCCCCAAACTTTGCTGGCAGGCCCACCCGCTGCGCGGGTGCCCGGTCCAGCCAGGCCTTGCGCTTCGCTCCAGACCGCACCCTGCGGGTGCGCCATCTCCGCGCTTTCGCGCTCCGTGTGCCTCCTCTGTGTCCTCTGTGTAATTTTTAGCAGTTCCCTTCAGTCTCACCCGCCAACCTCTCAAAGCCTCCGGATTTTTACACAAAGATCGCAAAGATCACAAAGGTTTGGCTTCCTGAAACTTCGCGGTCTTCGCGATCTTTGTGTAAAATCAAAAACATCAGAGACACCGGTATCAGCCTCCATCCGCCTTTTCACGAATGCCCGCCCTTCCCCGCGACCAGTTGCGCCGCCTCTATTTCATCAACGCCCTTTTTGCTCCGCTGACCGGCCACGACCTTTATCTGGCCCGGCAGATCCAAGAGGCCATCGCGTTCAGCCTCGCCGAACTGGAGGAGCAGACGCGCGAACACCCCGAGTTCGCCACGCGTTATGACGCCGCCTTCACGGCCGCCGCCGCCCGCCTGCTCGGACGCTTTTTTCATGACCAGCGCCCCGACCACGGATTTTTTCACTGGGATGCTCTCGCCACCGTCACCTCCGCCACGCCGCTCTTTGCGCGCGCCGAGCTGATGGCCGGACTCAAACGCCTCGCGCCCTGGCGAGAGTCGACCCTGCTCGTCACCAACCTACGACCGGCGTTTTTGCCGAAGGAAAAACGCTCCACCCCTCGCCGACAGCGCGACTACGCCGAGGCGCTGCGCTACGTCCAGGACCTCGCCGCCCGCCGCACCCACCCCGACGCCAGCCTCCAGTTACTGTTTTTGTGACCGTCGTGGCGCGGGCGAGACGCCCGGGACATGCGCCCGGCGCAACGCGCATCGGCAACAAAGTTTTGCCGGCGTCGGGCAAACCCGCTGGCATCCCGGCCAATGACCTCCCCTCACGACCAGCCCGCCCTTGGCAAACCTTCGCCCGCCGCCATACCCGGCGCAGCCGCCGCAAACGCGGCCCCCCGGTCGCAGCCGACGAAGACACCCGAGGCCCCCGCCCCCGGGAGGTCGAAGGCGACGAGGAAGGCGGCGGGCAACGGCGGCAGGCACGACAGGATATTCCGCCATGCGTTTTCCCTGCCCGTGGTGGCCCGGCAGTTTCTGAAAAAATGGCTGCCGCGTGAAATGGTCGCGCAGATCGACTGGAAGACGCTCCGGGTCAGCCCGGTATCCGGCATCAACGAAGCCCTGGCTGAACGCCGGGAGGACATTGTTTACCGGATCGGCGTTGCCGGAGGAACGGTGCATTTTTATATCCTGGTCGAACACCAGACGAAGATCGACCGGTTCATGGCGCAACGTTTCGCCGAGGAGACGGTTCTGGTCTGGCAGCAGGACACCCGGGACCGCGCAGAGGCGAGAGGCACGGCGCAGGCGGAAAGCCACCCCGAATCGGAAAAACTCCCGCTGGTGGTGCCCATCCTGTTGCACCCCGGCCCCGGCAAATGGGGAAAAATCTGGCGACTGGCCGACCTGATCGACGTGCCCCCGCACATGGAAAAGTGGGCGCGCACCTTCATGCCCGATTGCGGTTTTATCGTCGTGGAACTGGCCGGTCTCCCGTTCGAAAAGCTGGCCGACGGCCACCTGGCCCGCGCCATTCTCGGCGCGCTCCAGGGCGAGCGCCTCGGCATGATGAACATCCGCAAAATCTCGCGCCTGATCGACGAGCTTTTCGCCGACCCCGACCAGGCGGCGACCAGAGCCGTCGCCAACCAGCTCTGGACTTATCTGCTACATAGTTCCGAATTGAAAAAACGGGAAATCGGGAAGATTGTTGTCGCACACGTTCCGACCGAACATAGGAAAATATTCATGAGCACCGCAAAACGACTTGAACAGGAAGGCATCCGCAAAGGTATCCGCCAAGGCATCAAACAAGGTCTTGAACGCGGCCTTGAACGTGGTCTTGAACGCGGCGAACTGATCGGGCGCATCCAGGCGATGCAGGAGATCCTCGGCAAGAAAGTGGCGCCGCGAAAGAACCTCATCGGCAAACCTCTCGCCCAACTCAACGCCCTTCTCGAACACCTGCGCGCCGAACACCAGTCCCGCTAGCCCGCGCCCCGCGCCATCCACGGCCCGCCAGCCCGCCAACCCCGGCGGGCTTTTTGTTGCTCCGGAGGCAGTCCGGGAGCGTCCAGCGAGTCCAGAGTGTCCAGAGTGTCCAGAGCCCATATCCCGTCATCCGGAGTCCGGCATCCGTCAAACAGCCGCAGTCCGATGCTCGGTCCACTGCCTTCCGCCTTCCGGCCCTCTGCCGGGCAACGAGCCCGACACCTGCAGGGATACCCTACAGATGTCTGGAATCGTTCTCTTTCTCTTGATCTTTCTCCTGTCCGGACTCTGGACGCCAGAGAAGAGAGCGCGGACAGGAACGAGGAAAATCCGGAATCCGGAAGAGAAAAAGAACGAGCAGGAGTAAGAGAACGATCTCGGCGTGGCGCAGGTGTCCCGCCCGCAACCGTAGCTCCCAACGTGAGTTGGCAGACCGAATACCGGTCACTGCCGATTCAAACCGGAAACGCGGAAAGAAATGGACCACCGGCGCACGCTGCCAGCCCCCCTATAACAACGGGATGGACCGGCCCCCATAGAGGCAAATGCGGTATTTGACGTTTACACGACACCGTCGTGCGCCAGTGGAAATGTGGGGAAATTCATAGCCTCCCGCCAAGGAGGAGAAAACAAACCTCAAGTGCCTGTTCCGGCTACTGCCGTACCATCAGCACCGGCATTGTTCTCCTCGATCATTTTGCGAGTGCTCGTGATGGTTTCCTTGATCACTTTTGTCGCGGTGCCATCTGTTTTGATCAGATCACCATTGGTGTTGTTGACGGTAAGGTTCCTGTACCACTGAACATTGCCACCCAGGAACACGATGTGTCCGCCAGCATCCTTATAGACGCCCAAGGTCTTTGACCACTTGCCATCGGTTGCAGCAAGAATGCCGCGGGTGAAGGCGATGGGGGTGGTGGATGAATCCGTGGCGATGAGGCCAAGGGTCACACCGTAAGCGGCGTTGATGTCGCTGAAGTTTGCCTCAAACTTCTGCTTGGTGGTTCCGTCGATAACCGTGGAGACTTTTTGATTCTCGGTGCCTTTGGTGGTTGTGGTGTCACCTTGGGAGACCCAGATGGTGCCGTCGTTCAGGCCACCGCCCACGGCAAGAGCAGCCGCAAATGCTTTCACTGTTTCGGTGCCGCCCGTGCCCACGTTGGTTCCGAAAGTGGCATCGGCGGCGACGCTGACTTTGTTGGGGAGGGTGTCCTGGTTGTCTGTCGCAAAGATCAGCGCGGCTTGGCCGATCTGTCGCAGATTGCTGGCGTCAACTATGCGGCGGGCCGTCTCACGGACTTTGCCGACGGTCGGGATGATGATGGCGGCGAGGATGCCGATGATCGCGATGACCGTCAGCAATTCGATGAGGGTGAACGCCGATGCGCGGGAGCGCTGGCGGAGGGGGGATGTTATTTTGTTATGCATAGGTTTACGGGTGGGAAAACGGATTTTGAGGATTAATTAGTACGCTACGTTGTAGCGTGTTTTTTTACAAAGACCGGGGAAAAGGTATCAAATGAGTCATTCCATCACGCTACGCTGTGGCGTTCGCGTCAAGTATTTTTTACGCCATAATATGGCGTGCCTCCCGGGAAACCAAAAAATGATCCGCTGAACGCCCTCCTTGTTCGCTTGGGAGAAAACGTCCGGCGTGCCCGCTGGAACCGGAACCTGACCCAAGAGAAACTTGCCGAGCTGGTGGACCTGCATCCGCGCGTGCTCCAAAAAATCGAGGCCGGGCAGACCAACATCCTCGTGACGACCGCCATGCGCCTCCAGGCCGCGCTCGCGTGCCCGTGGGAGGAACTGATGCCCCCGATCACCCCGCGCTTCACCAAGCCGAAGTGACGCCTGCCACGCAGCTGCGAACGTAAGTTCGCAGGGAATCGCCCTCCCCCCCGGAGCCTGTGAACTTACGTTCGCAGCTACATGGCAGGCGCTCCTTCGGATGAAAGATGCAGGCCAAAGCTCCGGACTACGTCAGCAATCCAGCCCTTCTCCGTATCAGTGTCTATTGGTGTCCATGAGTGGTCTAATACCAAAAGCCCAAAGCTTCCGGATTTTTACACAAAGGCCGCAAAGAGCGCAAAGGATTGCCAGCTATCTCCTTAGCGACCTTTGCGATCTTTGTGTAAAATCAACAACAGGTATAAAAAGACCTGCTTCCCGGTTTTCGTGTCTTTTCGTGTGTTTCGTGGGCCATCCCTCCGGTTTTGGCTCTGCCAATCCAGGGGCTACGCCGCTCCCGTCGCCAGGTCCTTGCAACCCTTCAGGTCGAGCTTGCCCGAACCGAGCGTGGGCAGCGCGCCGGGCACATGCACGATGGAGCGCGGCACCCAGAGATTGGGCAGACCGGCGGCGGCCAGTTTTTCACGCACGGCCTCGAGCGTGAGTTCCTGCGTGGTCAGCAGCACCAGCGCCTCGCCCTTGGTCGCATCGGGCACGCCGACAATCGCGACCGGCGGACCGTCCGCCGCTTCCAGATCGAAAAGCTCGATCAGTTTCTGCTCCAGCGTGCCGTGCGGCACCATCTCGCCGCCGATCTTGGAAAAACGCGAAAGGCGGCCCTCGATGGATAGAAACCCCTCGTCATCGAACCTCCCGAGATCACCCGTCACAAACCAGCCGTCGTGAAACACCTCCGCCGTCTTGTCGGGCGCGTCGAGGTAGCCGCCAAAAACGTTGGCGCCCCGCAGGCAGAGGATGCCGGTCCTGTCCGCAGGCAGGACGGACTTCGTATCGGGGTCGATGATACGCGCTGTCATCCCCGGCATGAGGCGGCCGACCGTTCCGTGGCGTTTCCCGTTCTGCGGCTCGGCGGTGGCCGTGGTTTGCGGAGGGTTGGGCTGGTTGACGCTGACGATCGGCGACGTTTCGGTGAGGCCGTAACCTTGCAGGATTTCGAGATTGAATTTGTCGAGAAACGCCGCGTGCAGGTCATCGGGCAGTTTTTCCGCGCCGGACACGAGGACTTGCAACGAACGCAGGTCCGCCGATGTCGCCCGCTTGAGCAGCGGACGCAGGAAGGTCGGCGCGCCGACCATTGCCGTGACTTCCTCCTCGCGAACCGTGTCGGTGATTTTTTTCGTGTCGAGCGGGCCCGGCACCGTCACCGCCCGGCAACCGCGCAGCATCGGATACCAGAGCGTGACCGTGAATCCGAAGCTGTGAAACATCGGCAGGCAGGCGAGCAGCCGCGTGGTATCGGGCAGGATCGAGAGCGAGGAAATCTGCCAGCAGTTGGCGAGGATATTCCGGTGCGTGTACACCACGCTCTTCGGCTCGCCCGAACTGCCGCTGGTGAAAAGCAGGCCGGCTTCCGCATCCCCGCCGTGTTTCGGCAAGCCGAGCAACCAGGCGATCCATTTGTTGGGGACGATCCATGCCGCCACGAGCCAGGGGAGCACCGCGCGGGCGCCGCCGGTCGCCTTCATTTCGGCGACAAAATCGAGCGTTTTTCCGGCCGCCCCTTCCGGCCACGGGAATTTGGCCAGGCGGGCGCGCATGGCGTCGGCCGTAATGACCGTCCGGATACCCGCGAGCCGCAGGCTGCTTTCGATCGCGGCGGGGCCGGCGGTGAAATTGAGGTTCACGGGCGTCTTGCCCGCGCAGAGCAGGGCGAGGTTGGCGATCGTGGCCGCTGCGCCCGGCGGCAGCACCACGCCGACACGGCGCTCGTCCCGCAGCGTGCGGCGGAGACGGCGCGAGTACGCGGCGGAAGCGGCGAGGATTTTCCCGGCGCTGTAAACCCGGCGCTCGGCCGCGGTGCGGTCGACGAGCTCCACCGCCCACGGCCGGCGCGCGAGGCCGCGCACGATCTCGCGCCCGAGGTGCCGCTTGATCTGCGGGCGTTCGTTGAACGCCTCGTAACCGAGATCGAGCAGCGCCTGACGCACGACGGCCGCAGTGGCCTCTGCCGCCGGAACCGGTTGCCCCCATGCCACGAAAACGTGAGTCCGCATCAGCCGGGGTGATTTGAAAAGATAACGGTTTCCCGAGAAGGAGAAGGCCGAACCCCACAGCCCGTCATGCGCCACGGGCACGACCGGCACGCCGGCCTTGCGGGCCATGAGTTCGAAACCGCGTTGCAGCTTCATGAGCTGGCCGGTGCGCGAGATCGCGCCTTCGGGAAAGAGCAACACGAGTTCGCCCGCCTGGAGCGCGCGCGTCACGCGGCGGGTGGCTTCGAGCGCGTTGGAGGGTGAGACCGGAATCGAACCCGCCAGCCAGTTGACGATCCGGAACATCCACGACGCCTTCGCCATGTCTTCGTGCGTGAGGAAGCGGATCGGGCGCGGGCACGCGAGTTGCAACACGATCACGTCGACGTACGAAAGATGGTTGGCGAGCAGCAGCGCGCCGCCGGCGGGCAAACGGTCCGCGCCGCGGGTGCGCACACGGTAGAGCAGCCGGGCAAACCAGAATACCGGCCGCGTCAGCAGCCACGGCGCATGCGAGCGGGTGAAAAGCGGGGCGCCGCGGGCGGGCCCGGGCGAGGCGGACGGGGTGGATCGGGACATCGGTGTGTTGTCGGGTCTGGATGTGTCGTGTCAGAATCAGGATTCGGGCGTGTTGTCAGTCTCCGATGCAGTGTTGTCGGGATTATGGGAAAGCTCGTTCTCCTCCACGATCAGATGCCGGAACCGGTGATACGAAAAACCGACCCAGAGCAGCACGAGGCCGAGGACGACAAACGCCGCGATGCGATGCAGCGTCGAGTGCAGGTCCACGAAAAACACCCGCGGCACGCACAAGGCCAGCCCGGCCAGGCCGAGCAACCGCCAGGGGCGCACGCGCACCAGCAGCCCGGTCATGAACAGGGCAATCGCCACCAGCCCCCACGCCACAGTAACATACGGGGCCAGCGCGCCTTCCTGTTTCCAGGCGGCGAGAAACAACAAAAACAGCGCCGCCGCCCCGGCCAGCCAGCGGAGCCGGTCGCGTCCGGGTTTCGTCATCGGGTGCGGTCCGCCGGAGACAACCAGCGGAAGGGCTACGAACGCGATCGCCAGCAGCGCGACCGCGAGCAATCCGGGGCCGACAACGGAAACCTCTCCGTCCGTCACCCTCACCAGCGCGCCGCAGCAGGCGACCGCCGCCAGCGCCACGGACGCCCACCGCGCCGCCGCCACACGGCCGGCACGCAGCACGACCACGGCCAGCGCCAGCGCCGCCAGCAGCGCATAATCCGTCCCCTGACCATCGAAGCAGCGCACCGCCGCCAGCCATGCGCCCGCCACATAGACAATCGCCTGCACCGGCGTGACCGCCCGGCCCCAGCCGGCCTCCGGCAAGGGACGCCGCGCCTGCCACCACGCCGGTATCCACGCCGTCGCTACGGCCAGCGCCGCGACCGCCGTCTGCGCGGGCGTCGCCAGCCAGTCCGGAATCCCGCCGATCTGCCACAGCGCGCCGGCCCAGAAACCCCAGGCCGCCGCCAGCGCCGGCAACACGCCCGGCCGCCACGCCAACCGGCTGGCGACGATCGCCAGCACTGCAAACGCGCCCGGCAGATACCACCCGGCGGCGAGCCCCGCCGCCGCGCCCCAGGTCACCAGAAATGCCAGCGCGGTTTGCAACCACTCCTGCGCGCCCGGCAACGGCGCGGCGGCGCGGCTCGCCGCGTGCCGCGGAGAACCGCGCAACAGCAGCGGTATCGACCACAGCAATACGGCGGCGGCGGCCTCCCACCACCGCGAAATCCAGAGCAGCTCCTGCACTCGCCATGTGACGACGGCGCAGAGCGCCGTCCACGTCGCCAGCGTCGTCAGGCGGCAATGGTCGCCCGCTCGCGGAGCGGTCGCGGCCAACGCCACGGCCAGCGCCGTCGCCAACACCAGCGCGTTGCCCGGATGAACGAAGGACAACAGCCCGGGGGAAAACAGCACCTGCGATCCGCTGAAAATCGTCAGCGCCCAAAGCCACGGAGCGAGGCTCGCGAACCGGCCGGTCGCCCGGCGCGCCAATCCCACGCCGGCCGCGAGGGTGGGCAGCGCGACCGCCAGCGCGTTGGCCAGGAGGTGTTCGTTCCCGTCTCCGGACCAGACCATGATGCAGAGAACTCCGTGTGCGAGCAGCGCGAGCAGTCCGCCGGCGACACCCGGCCCCGGCGTGCGCCGCAGCCGCGCGGCCAGGATTCCGGCGGCGGCAAACGCGATGAGTGCGGCCGCTCCCCATGCGCCCGGGTGCATCCAGGCGACCGCCACCGCTGCCGCCACCGTGGCGAGCAGGGCTCCCGCCATTTCCACCCACACCCCTCCCGTGCCGCGCCCGCGTCCGAGCTCGGCGAACAGCAGCGCGAAACCCGTGACGAACACCAGCGCCACCACCGCCGCGAACGAGACGACCGCGATGCCATCGACCGCGTGCCGCACAAAATACCCGTAGGCCACCAGCGCGAGCAGCGCCGTCCATACCGCGAGGAACCGCGAACGCAGCCGCCGGGCGATGGCGAACGTCACCCAGCTTTGCACGAGGAGCTGGATCGCCATCATGCGCCCCTCGCCCACCTCGATCATCCAGAGTGCGAACAGGCCGGTGGCCTTGGCCGCGAGAATGGCCGCCACCACGTCGCCCGGCATCCGCCACTGGCGCAGGACGACCAGCACCGCCATCACCGCCGCCGCGACGAGATAAAATGCAGCCAGGTGCTCGCGATACAGCGTGAACGCCGTGAGAAACCCGAGCCCGAGCGCGAAGCTGGAATTGAGGCCCTGAAAGAACCGCTCGCCGTGCGACACGGCGGAGACGGCATACGTATCCGCAGCCGGGCCGGGCCGGCGCCAATCGCGCGCAAAATGGAGCAGCAGCATGCCGGCGAGAAACGCCCACGGCCAGAATGCGCCGGGGCCTCCCCCTCCCTCGACGCCCCACCCTTCGCCGCCCTCGACCGCGCCGCGCGCCAGCGGCATCCACGAGCCGCGCCACACCAGCGCGTACACCGCGTACGCGCCCGGCATCGCGACGACCGACGGGCCTTCCCATTTTTTCCAGCGGTGAAACATCACCCCCGCCACGGCCAGCAACGCCGCCGTGACGAGCGCGAAATCGGGCAGCCCCCGGGCCTGCGCAAACACAGCGGACGCCAGGGCCAGGGCCGTCGCCATCGTGGCGACCAGCGACGAGCGCCGCCACACCGCCGCTCCGGCCATGAGCAGCGCGGCGGCCAGTTGCCAGCCGGTCGCCGCCGCCGGACTGTCGATCACCTTGACGGCCGGAAGCGCATACGCCGCGAACGCGCAAAAGTACACCAACGCCAGCCCCGCGCCGAAAACGACCGCCCCGAACTTCGGGATTTTGCGCTCCAGCCAGAGTCCGCCCGCCGTCACGCCCAGGCTGACGAGCAGCAACTCGGCAAACTTCACGGCGGGCGGCGTGTTGATGGAGATATAGGCGCCGAAAAACGCCACGCCGATCACCGCCAGCAGCGCACCGATCCGCGTCGCCCACCAGGCGCCAAGCCGCACTTCGGTGCTCGTGTCGCCGCCGTCGCCCCCCTCGCCCGGCGAAGGCGGCCAGAGCTGGAGCATTTGCAGCCAGGGTTTCCAGACCGGCGGCGAGGGCGGCGCCGGCTCGGGCATGCGGGGCGGGGGCGGCACGGGCGCTGCTTCCGGCACAGTGGCCGTGGCACGGGCATCTTGCCCGTGATTCCCGGTCACATGGCCAGGATGGCCATGCCACTCAAGCCCACGGGCTGGAAGCCCGTGCCACGCCTCGGGCGCCGGCGCGGGCGGCTCTTCCGTCGCCGGCGCAGGCAGGGGCGGAGGCGACACCGGCATCGGCGGCGGGATGGCCACCGGCCGTTCTTCCGCTCCCGCAACCACCCCGGACTGCCCCGCCAGCCCGGCCGCTTCCGCGAGGGCCTCCGCTGTGCAATGCGCCTCCAGTTCGGCAAGGCGCCGCTTTACCTCGGCAAGGTTGTCTTCGAGGTAACCGAGACGCTTTTTGAGCAATTCCACATCGTAGCGCACATTCATGGCAGGAGTGACCTGGAGGGCAAAGGAAGCGGGGCCGGTTGTCGAGCGTCCGGAAAAAGGAGCGGTGGCAGGAGGCCGCCCCCCCTCCCCCCCCCGGAATTCAGAACCGCAGGTGTTTCACCGTGAGGCCGTCGTTGATCAGCTGCTTGAGCGAATCGATGCCGATGCGCAGATGATCCTCCACATAAACTTCATCCACCTTGAGGTCGCTCGCGGCCGTCTTCACCCCCTCCGGAATCATCGGCTGGTCGGAAACGAGCAGAAGGGCTCCGGTCGGGATCTCGTTGAAAAAGCCCGTCATGAAGATCGTGGCGGTTTCCATGTCCACCGCCATGGCCCGGATGCGGCGCAGGTACTCCTTGAAGGCATCGTCGTGTTCCCACACGCGACGGTTGGTCGTGTAGACCGTGCCGGTCCAGTAGTCGCGGGAATGATCGCGAATGGTCGTCGAGATGGCCTTTTGCAGGGCGAAGGCCGGCAAGGCGGGGACTTCGGGCGGAAAATAGTCGTTGCTCGTGCCCTCGCCGCGGATGGCGGCGATGGGCAGGATCAGGTCGCCGAGCTCGGCCGGATGCCGGATGCCGCCGCACTTGCCGAGAAAGAGCACCGCCTTCGGCCGGATCGCGCTGAGCAGATCCATGACCGTGGCCGCGGACGCGCTGCCCATGCCGAAATTGAGGATCGTGATGCGACCCGCCGTGGCGCTCGAGACCGGCTTGTCGCGACCACGCACCCGCACGCGATGCCACATGGCGAAGAGTTTCACGTAACGCGAAAAGTTGGTGAGCAGGATGTAGTCGCCAAACTCGTCGAGCGGCACGCCGGTGTAGCGAGGGAGCCAGTTTTCAACGATCTCGTGACGGGTTTTCATGGGCGTGGCGAGGGAAGAGCAGGACGAGTTGTCCACAAAACACACGAAGGGGCGCGAAATCAAAATATTATGTGCTGTTACCCGGAGGGTGATGTGGCACGGGCTTCCAGCCCGTGTGGCCGGGAGGAGGGGACGCTTGCGGCGCAGAGCGCCGTCCACGGGCAAGGATGCCCGTGCCACTTTATTGCCGTCGCCGTAACATCGGTACAAAAAAACCGCCTTCGCACGGAGACGAAGACGGTTTCGAAAGGGACAGGGCCTTGCAGGGCAGGCGGATTGATCAGCGCTTGGAGAACTGGAAGCGCTTGCGGGCGCCGGGCTGGCCGGGCTTCTTGCGTTCCTTGGCGCGAGGGTCGCGCTTGAGGTGTCCGGCGGCCTTGAGGGGTGCGCGGAGCTCGGGGTTCATCTTTTGCAGGGCGCGGGCGATGCCGTGCGCGACTGCACCGGCCTGGCCGGCGACACCGCCACCGTTCACGTTGGCCGTGACGTCGAGCTTGTCTTTCAGCTCGACCGTGAGGAGGGGCCGGTAGGCCTGCTTGGAAAAATTCTCGTGAGAGAAGTAGCTGTCGAACTCACGGCCGTTGGCGATGAGTTTGCCGGTGCCTTCGGTGATACGGACGCGGGCGGTGGCGGTCTTGCGACGGCCGGTGCCGATAAAAACAGTGGTTTCAGCGCTCATGGACTTGGGTTAGCGGACGGAAATTTTGACGGGATTCTGGGCCTCGTGGGTGTGGCTGGCCCCGCTGAACACGCGCAGCTTCGTGAGCATGGTGCGGGCGATGCGGTTCTTGGGGAGCATGCCCTTGACGGCGTGCTCGATGATGAACTCGGGGTGGCGTTCACGCATCTGCTGGAGAGAGCGGTAACTTTCGCCACCGACGAAGCCGGAGAAAAACATGTACTTGTTCTTCTCTTCCTTGACGCCGGTGAGGGCGACCTTGTCGGCGTTGATGACCACGACGTAGTCGCCGGTGTCGATGCTGGGCGTATAGGAAGCCTTGTGACGGCCGCGCAGGATGTTGGCGGCTTTCACCGCGAGACGACCGAGCACCTCGCCCTCGGCATCGATGAGATACCACTTGGGCTGAACCGTCTCTTTTTTGGCGAGGAAGGTTTTCATGTATAGAAAAGGGGTGAGTGCTAGTTTTGCCGGAGCCGGTGTCAATACCGGATCCTGGAATTTTGCAGGCACTCGCAAAAAACCCGCCTCCGCACAGGAGCGGAGGCGGGTTCGCGGGAGAGATATTCCGGATCGGATTCTCGCTACCGGCTTCGATCAGAAGCCGACCGTGAGGCTGGCGGAACCGACGATGTCGGCGCCGTTATTGATGGCGTTCTCGTTGACGTCGTTGTAGCTGACACCGACGGTCAGGACCGCGCGATCGGAGATCTTCCAGGGAGCGGCCACGCCGATGCTCCAGTAGAAGTAATCGTGGATCTTGGTAGCCGGACGGTCTCCGCTTTCGCGGAGGTTGGAGTTGCCCTTGACCCATCCGAGGGTGGCGCTGAAGTCAAGCGAGGTGCCCAGCTGCTCGAGCGGGAGGCTGTAACCGACACTAGCCTGAAGGGTGGTGGCCTCGTACTCGAAGTTGTAGAAGCCGTAGAAGCTCGTGCTGAGCAGATCGGCAACCTTGCCGGACACACCGATATACGGCTCGACGGAGTTCGGGTTGTAGCCCGCAGTGTCGGTGAACGTGTAGAAGGTGCTACCGACGTCGAGGCTCCAGGTGTCGTTCAGGGCGAACTTGTAGCCGCCGAAGAAGTCGAACTCGGTCCACTCCTTCGAACCGCTGCTGCTCTCCTTGAAGGGCATGGCGGCCCAGACACCGAGATAGGCGTCACCGTAGGTGGCCTTCAGCGAGGGATGGAAGGTCCAGTCGGCCTGCTCCTGGCCGCGCCAGATGTACTCGTTGACAACGGTGGCATCGAACGTGAATTCGAGAGCCGGAGCCGTGGATTGCTGCGCCTGGGCATACACCGAACCGCTGGCCACGAGAGCCGCGATGAAGAGTGCTGTCTTTTTCATATTACTACCTGGTTTGTTGGTTTGTTGGTTTGTTGGTTGTGCCGTCTTGCGACAACACGCGGACGACGAAGAGGGATTTGCCGGTTTGTGGCAAGCCTGTTTTGGCGGTGGCGGGAATGCGCATGAGCTTTTGTTCGCAGCGAGTTACAGGCGATCTGCAGAATACGCTTTCCTGTACGGCCGGTCTGTTTTCCAGTATCCGTCATGCCTGCACTCCGTTTCGTCAGCGCGCTGCTGGGCGCGGCCGGTGTCATTCTCGGTGCCCTGGGAGCCCATGCCCTGCATGCCACCCTGAGCGCGCGCCACAGCGCAGATTCATGGGAAACTGCTGTCTTTTATCATCTTGTCCATGTCGTCATGATCCTGGTCGTGACGGCGGGAACAGGGAGCGCTCCGCCCGCGAAGGAGGGCAGCGAACGCCTCCGCACGTCCGGGCCGGCCGGGTGCTGGCTGGCGGGCATCCTGCTGTTTTCCGGTTCGATCTATGTGCTCGCCCTGGGTGGCCCCCGCTGGCTCGGGCCGGTCACGCCGCTGGGCGGCCTGTTTTTTATCGCGGGCTGGCTGTGGGCGGCAGCAGGCATGCTGCGGGAAAAACGCCGCGCCTGAACCTGCAAGCTTCCGGAGCCCGGGCCGAAATTGTCCTGACGGGGCGGACGAGGAAACCCGGCCGCCGGCCGATCCCCCTCAATCCCGCCGGGGGAGAAAGGTCAGGTTGCCGCGGGCGCGTGCGATGGTCGCCGCAGGCAGATAGCCGGTGAAGGGGGTCGCCGGCATGACGAGCGCGCGCCTGCCGAGGATCGAGCCGGGATTGAGCACGGCGTTGCAACCGGCTTCGGCCTGGTCGCCGAGGAGCGCACCGAACTTTTTCAGACCGGTATCGACCGCCACCGGTTCGCTCTCTGCTCCCGGCCCTGCCCCTCCCGGCACCCGGACGGTGACAGGACGCTGGTCGAGGCGGAGGTTGGAACAGATGACCCCCGCGCCGAGATGGGCGCGGTTGCCGAGAATGGAATCGCCCACGTAGTTGAAATGCGGGACCTGCACACCGTCGAGCAACAGGCAGTTCTTGAATTCGCAGGCATTGCCGAGCACGCAGCCGGCACCGGCGATGACGTTGCCCCGGATGAACGCTCCCGGCCTGATTTCCGTGCCCGGGCCGATCCACGCCGGACCGATCAGCGTGCAATACGCGGGCAGTTTTACTGTCGGGTCGACCCACACCGTGCCCTCGATCCGCACGGCGGGCGATGCGCCGGCTGCCACCGGTGGCGGAGAGGCGCCAGGCTGCAACGAGGCAAGCGCCGGTCCGATCTGCCGCAGCCATTCCCAGGGAGCAGCGTCAGGACGGAAAAAAGCCGAAAAATGCCCGAGCGAGGCGGGAAGCGCGAAAAGATCGGAAGCGTGCATGCGCGGTACGGAAAACCTGATTTTTCCCGCAAGGGCAGGGAGAAAAATGGGGCGGCCAACGGGATTCGAACCCGCGACCCCAAGATCCACAATCTTGTGCTCTAACCAACTGAGCTATGGCCGCCGTAAAAGCGAAAGGGCCGGAAACTCACGACCCGGTTTCCCGCTGTCAATCCCTTCTTCGCAATAATCGCCGGGAACAGGGTGAACCGGGTTCCCAGGCCGTAACCGCCCCGCCGCCGTTGTTCAGGGGACACTCGCCACCGGCTGCGTCCGCTTCTCGCTCCAGGTTTTCAGGATCGCCCCGGCAATGGGCGCGGCGTAACGGCCGCCGCCGGTGTCCTCGTTGGGCGTGTCCCCTTCCAGCATCACCGCGATAGCGACCTGCGGGTTTTCCACCGGGGCAAACCCCACAAACCAGGCAAAATTCAGCGTGCCCCGCGCCCCGTCCGGCAAAGTCACACTCTTCTGGGCCGTTCCCGTCTTGCCGGCGATCCGCAGGCCGGGAATGTGGAACAGCGGGGTGTTCAGGATGCGGGCCGTGCCGGTCAGGGGAACCATCTGCATCCCGCGGAGCAATTCATCAAAACCGGCGCGCGGAAGATCGAGCGGCGCGCTGTGCTGCCGGGGCCGGGATGGATCGTGCAGAATCGTTGGCTGTGTAAGCATCTCGCCGCGCGCCAGCGATGCGACCAGGCAAGCCATGCCCAGCGGCGTCACGTTAACATCACCTTGGCCGATAGCCATGTTTGCAGTATCCCCTGAAAACCATGATTCCATCCGGGCTTTTTTCTTCCATGCCGGATCGGGGATCAGCATGGCGCCTGATTCGTGGGGCAACTCGATGCCGGTGCGCCGGTCCAGGCCGAAGCGTCGCGCCTCGGCGGCAATTGCATCGGGCCCGGCCCGGATCCCGTATTCGTAAAAAAAGGTGTTGCAGCTCTTCTCGATGGCCTGGGCGAAGGTGATCGTGCCGCGGTCCCGGTGGTTGCGACAGACAAAGGTGCGTCCGCCGACGCGATAATAACCGGTGCATTCGACCGTGCTCTCCGGCGTGATGACGCCGGTCCGGAGGCCGGCCATCGCCGTCACCAGCTTGAAGGTGGAGCCGGGCGCGTAGGTGCCGCTGATGGCGCGATTGCTCCAGGCTCCCTGTGCCTCGATTTTTGCACTCGCGGCAAACGAAAGCCGCGGGGAAAACTCGTTGAGATCGTAACCGGGCATGCTCGCGAGGACAAGGGTCTCGCCGGTCCGCACATCGAGCGCGACCGCGGCGCCCTTGAGGCCGGTGTCGCGCATGGCCTTCTCGGCGGCGATCTGGAGATCGATGTCGATGCTCGTCATGAGGTCGCCGCCCTGGACCGGCTGGCGCCGTTCGAGCGCGGGATCGACGCGGTAGCCGGCCGGATCCACGAGATGGATGCTGCCGCCGGTCTGGCCCTGGAGCCGGTCGTCGAACCGCAGTTCGAGTCCGTCTTTCCCGATGGTGCCCTTCATGCGGAAGGTCGTCAGGTCGGAGCCGGGAAAACTCTCGTCGACGGAAAGGTCGTCGTTGATCGAAACATACCCGAGGACATGCGCCGCCGCCGCGCCGTAAGGGTATCGGCGGACGCTCGACGTGTAGAGCTGGAGCGACGAGACGACGGGGAGTTGCTCGATGACGCGCGCCGCTTCCTTGTCCGTGAGATCCTCGACGAGCACATAAGGGAGGATGCGTTGCTGGTCGTAGTGACGGGTCAGGTCCTTCGCATTGACGCGGTCCTGGCGGCCGAGGATGGCGTTGATCTTGTCGAGATAGCGCTGGACGACCGAATAACGGGCGATGAGTTCGAGTTCGGAGGAACTGGGAAGATTGCGATCATCGGCCTCGCGGTAATTTTTGCGGATGACGAGGTATTCGCGGCGAAATTCCTGCCGGAGCTCGTCGAGCCAGAGCGTGACGGCGAAACGCGGACGGTTGCCGACGAGCAGGCGGCCTTCGCGATCGTAGATGTTGCCGCGCGGACCCGGCACGAGAATGCGGCGCTGGTTTTGCATCTTTTCCTGCTCGCTGTACTCGCCGGCGCGGAGGAGCTGCCGGTAGGCCAGACCGACGGCGAGCACCAGGACGAGCGCGGCGACGATGTAGTTGAAAAACATGACACGCGGATTGTAGCCGCTGAAGGCCTGGACGAGGCCTCCGGATCCGGGACGTTTTTCAACAGGCGATGGCATGGGCAGAGTGCGGCGGGCGAAAGGAGACCGGATGGGTCACTGGAGAAGATGCGGTTGTTCCGTCCAGTTGGCGTCCAGCAGCTCGATGGTCCGCAGTTGCAAGGCGAAGTACCACGGCGCGACGAGCACGATGACGACCTGCGAAAGCACCAGATCGGCCATCCAGCGCATCCAGCCGATGGCAGGATCGGGCCACGAGGCCGTGAAGAGGATGCCGAGGACGAGCATGAAGGCGAGGTTGAGAAACAGCGCCATGACCACGCCCACCAGCGTCTCGCGTACCGGCAGGCGCGGCCGCAGGCAACCGACGCACACGTGCGCGGCTGCGAACAGGAACGCATGGAGGCCGAACGGCACCGGCGTCATCGCGTCGCAAAACAGGCCGATCAGGAAGGTGAGCCCCAGGCCTTCGCGCGGCCCGGCCCGCAGGACGGGAAACACGACCAGCAGCCCGCCGACCCAGACGCTCATCCCGAACCGCACCAGCACCTGGTTCAGTTGCCCCGCCAGCCACAGCAACAGCAGGGCGGCGAACAGGAGAATGGCAAAACGACGGAGTCCGGATGGCACGACGGGAAAGGCTAAAGGCTGAATACCTTCATTATCATCAGGGTGTGGATACAGGCAGGAGGTTTTTGAAATCGTTTTTTGACCACGGATTCCACGGATGGGCACGGATAAAGTGGCCCACGAAACACACGAAAAGACACGAAAGCCAAACCATCGGATTTATTGTATTTTTTTCGTGTCTTTTCGTGTGTTTCGTGGGCTTCCTTCCCTGGAATTTATCCGTGTTCATCCGTGGAATCCGTGGTTGGTTTGCGTGTTGATTTCGGGAAATTTTTTCAGCCTTCAGTTTTTCAACCCTTCCGGCTTTCCCGCGAGCGGCACGAGCACGGCGACCTCGTCGAGCCGGGCGAGACGCGGATCGAGCGTCACGCGGCCGGTCTTGAAAAGACCATCGGTGCCCGGCTCGACCGTCGTCACCTCGCCGATGACGAGTCCGGGCGGGAACACACCGCCGATGCCCGCCGTGAGCAGGCGGCGCGGGTTGGCGGGGGTTGCAAAAATATCCAGCGGCACAAATTCCAGCACGCCGCCGGGCGGAGCCAGCGGCAGGTTGGTGCCGCCCTGGTAGCTCACCGGATGCGTGTCGCCCTCGAACACCGCGGCAATCCGCACGCCGGGGCTGCTCAGCAGTTCGACGACGGAGGTGTAGGCGTGCACTTCCGTCACGCGCCCCGCCACGCCGCCGCTGTAGATCACCGGGGCGCCCACCGTGATGCCGTAGTTGGCGCCCTTGCGGATCACCATGCGTTGCCAGAACGCGTTGAAATCGCGCCTGACCACCCGTGCCGGCTCCGTGCGCCAGGAGGGCCAGGAGGGCAGCCGCAACAGCGCTTCCAGCCGGGCCTGCGCGGCAAGCAGGGCGGCGTTTTGCTGCAAGGTGATCTCGTGCGAGGCGTTGAGCCGGGCCTGGTCGCGACCGGCCTGGATGAGCTCGTTTTTCGAACGGGTTTTCAACGCCCAGAAATCCTGCAGATCGCGGATGATCGACGTCGTCGCATCCACCGGAGCCTGCATTTCGTAAAAACTGATTCGCGCGAACCGCTTCACCACCATCGGCACCACCAGCCACGCCGCCAGCACGACCCCGAGAACGAGGAAGGGTCGGGCCTGGTCAAAACGGCGTCGGTCGGACATGGCAGCGGGGGGGGCCTCGGCGAGGGTGGCTTGAGTCGACTTAAAGCGATTCAACCCGACTTAAGTCGAGTTGAGCCGGCGGCGGCGCCTCGGGGGGACTCAGACATTCTGCAACACCCAGTTCAGGTCATTGAGGACGGCGCCGGTGCCGTTGGCCACGGCCGAGAGCGGGTCTTCGGCCACGATCACGGGCAGGCCGGTGCGCTCGCTGAGCAGCCGGTCGATGCCGCGGATGAGGGCGCCGCCGCCGGCCATGACGAAACCGCGATCCACGAGGTCGGCCGAGAGCTCGGGCGGGCAACGCTCCAGCGTCGAGCGCACGGCGTCCACGATCGAGGAGATCGGGTCGCTCATCGCCTCGCGGATCTCCTGCGAGGTGATGTGGATCGTCTTGGGCAGGCCGGCCACGGAATCGCGGCCCTTGACTTCCATCGCAAGCTCCTCGTCGAGCGGATAGGCCGAGCCCACACGCACCTTGATCTCTTCGGCAGTGCGTTCGCCGATGAGCAGGTTGTAGGCCCGCTTCATGTAGTTGACGATCGCGCTGTCGAGCTCGTCGCCCGCCACGCGTATCGACTTTGAAAATACAATGCCCGAGAGCGAGATGATGGCGATCTCGGTGGTGCCGCCGCCGATGTCCACGATCATGTTGGCGGCCGGTTCGTCGATGGGCAGCCCCACGCCGATGGCCGCGGCCATGGGCTCGGGGATGGTGATGACATTGCGCGCCCCGGCGTGCGTGGCGGAGTCCTTCACGGCGCGCTTTTCCACCTCGGTGATGCCGGAGGGGATGGCGATCACGACCCGCGGCGCCACGCGCAGGGCGTTGTTGTGCATCTTCTTGATGAAGTAGCGCAGCATCGCCTCGGTGACATCGAAATCGGCGATGACGCCGTCCTTCATGGGCCGGATGGCGGTGATGTTGCCGGGAGTGCGGCCGAGCATGCGTTTGGCCTCGTCGCCCACCGCGCGGACCTTGCGGGTGGTGGTATCGAGCGCCACCACGCTCGGCTCGCGCATGACGATGCCCTTGTCCTTCACGTAGACGAGCGTGTTGGCCGTGCCGAGGTCGATACCGATGTCGTTGGAGAAGTATCCGAAAAGGGACGAAGCCATATTGCAGTGTAAATAAGTGAATACCGTGCGGTTGAACGGTGGGTTCTGCGGGAGGAAACGGGCGCGCTCCCCGGGTGTCAAAGGGGAAACGCAGGGAGAGAGCCCGGACGATGAAGGCGGACAGGCGGCGTTTTGCGTTACATTCACGCAAGACGCCGGATTTTCGTTCGACACTCGTTGTAGCCAACCGCACGTTGGCAGCGTCTATCTGCCTTCAATGCGCCTGTCCCCTCTGTTTCCACTTTGTTCCAAACCTCTGATCGTCATCGCTCTCGCCGGCCTGTTTCTCCCGGCGATCGCCCAGGAGGTGCCGCCGACGCCACCTTCCGGGAACATCCGGCGCCCGGCGGTCGAAGCGGCCCCGGCGGCCGGCAATGACAACGACACCGTCGGCCCGATCGTTCTCCGTGACGATTCCCTCCTGCAGGTCCTCGACCTGATCGAACGCTGGACGGGCCGCACCGTCCTGCGCACCCAGAACCTGCCGGCCCCCACCGGCTACTCGCTCACGCTCCCGAAACCCGTGACCCGCGCCGAAGCGGTCCTCGCGCTCGAGACGTTGCTCAACCTCAACGGCGTGGCCATTATCCCGCTCGGCGACAAATTCCTCAAAGTTGTCCCCAACCAGATTGCCCGCGCCGAAGCCCCCGAATACATCGACGGCAGCGCGCTCGACCAGCCCGCCAGCAGCAGGATCGGCAGCAAGGTGTTCCAGCTCGAGTTCCTCCGCGCCGGCGAATTCGTCCCGCAAATCGCCACCCTGCTCAGCCCCAGCCTCAGCACCGCGCCGGTCGTTTTCGAAAAGAGCAACGCCTTCCTCATCACCGATTCGATCAGCACGCTCCAGCGCATCGAGACGCTCATCAGGAAACTCGACAAACCCGTCACCTCCGGCCTCGTCACCAAGACCTACACGATCGAATTTGCCAAGGCCAGCGACCTGGTCACCAAGATCAAGGCCTTCCTCACTCCGGAACTCCTCAAGACGATCGGCTCCGCCACCAGCTACAATGCCGATGACCGCAGCAACCAGGTCATCCTCATCAGCGATCCCCGCGAGCAGAGCTTCTTCGACGACCTCATCGAGCGTCTCGACGTGCGCGCCGATCCCAATACCCGCAGCGAGGTGATTGGGCTCAAACATGCCGATGCCACAGAGGTACAAACCATTCTCAGTTCACTCATTACAGGCCAAGCCAACGCCAGCCGAACTGCCGGCCAGCAACAAACCCAGACAGGGCGTACCACATCCGGCTCCCGCACCGGTGCCAACACAGCTAACCCTGCCACCGGCCAAGCGACCACCCGGACCGGCACCGCCGCTAATGTGCCCACTGCCACGCCCGCTGTTTCCTCGCTCGGCAATGTCAGCGAGCAATTCAGCGAAACCGTTTCCGTTGTCGCCGACGAACGCAGCAACTCTATTATCATTTCCGGCACAGGCGATGACATCCGTCTGGCCCGTGAACTCATCGACAAGATCGACGTCCTTCTTTCCCAAGTTCGCATCGAGGTCGTCATCGCCGAAGTCACTCTCGACAATGATTCGACCAGCGGTATCGACAGTCTCGGTCTTCGCATCGAAAACGGTGTGCTCACCGGTATTTCCTCGCAATTTTCCGGTGGTTCGATTGCTGGCGTGAGCGGCGATTTCTTCCAAACCTCCAAAAACGACGCCCTCGCCGGTATCCTCAATTTCGGTACCACTCCTCGAAAGAATAATACCACGATTCTGTCAGTCCCCACCATTGTCACCTCCCATAATCAGGAGGCTACTGTCTTTATCGGAGAACGCCGTCCCATCATTTCCGGCACGACCACCTCAACCGATTCCCTCAATACCAGTTCCACCATCACTCAGCAAGAGATCGGCATAACGCTGATCGTAACACCCCTGATCGGCCCCAATGGGTCAGTCCAGATGACAATCGAGCAGACTGTGCAGGATGTCTCGGGAACAGTCCTGGTCGATGGCAACGAGCAGCCGATCACCACCGAACGTAACGCCAAATCCTTCCTCAGTGCCCACAGTGGCGAGATCATCGTCCTTGGCGGAATGCAGCGCACCAAAAAGGGCAAGACTACCAGTCGCCTTGGACCGATCCCCTTCATCGGCGACCTGTTCGGCACACGCACCTCGACTGACCAGCGCACCGAAATCATTTTCTTCATCCGCCCCACAGTCCTGACCAATACTCCGATCGACAACGTCGAAGCCCTTGCACAAGTCGACCGCAGTCCCCACGCCGACGAAATCCACAAGGTCATCGACAATCGGCCTGCCGCCGCGCCCATTTACCGTGGCGCTACCACCGTCACCCGCGCCAGCCATCCTCCCTCTTCCACCAACCCGGTCCCGACACCGCCAACGACACCCGTGATGCCGGCGGCCCCCGCCGCCTCCACGCGGTCCACCGACTCCACCAACGCCAACGACGCCTCTCGTCCATGACACCCGCCGCCGCCACCCTCACGGGCCTCCCGTCCGGGCTTGACGAACGGCTCCTCGACGAGACCCGCGCCGCCATCGCCGAGGCTCCCCGCGACCAGAAGCCCGATCATCTTGCCGCCGCCCTCGGTCTCGCGCCCGAGGCCCTGCTCACGGAGCTTGCCCGCGCCACCGGTCTGCCCGCCATCGCCCTGCCCACCGTCGCCACCGCCGAACTGCGCACCCTCCCCTCCCGCCTCGCCCACGACTACCAGCTCATCCCCATCCTCGACCCGCAGGCCGAAAAGGAAATCGCCCTCTCCGGTGAAGCCAACGGAGCCGACCCCGCCCTGCCTCCCGACGCTCCCGTGGCCTCTCTCCATCTGGCCACACCCTGGCCCCCCGATCTCCAGATCATCGACTGGATCGCCACCTTCACCCCGCGACCCGTCGTCTGGCACCTCTCGCTCGCCGAGCGCGTCCGCCAGCTCATCGTCGAAAACTACGGCGTCGGCTCCGGCAGCCTCGAGGATTCCGACGACGACCTCCCGCTCGCCGCCGCCGCCGAAACCGACCTCGAAGCCGATGCCGACGCCGCTGTCGTCCGCTTTGTCACCGACGTCATCAGCCAGGCCGTCACCGACGCCGCCACCGACATCCATTTCGAACCGCAGGAAGAACAGCTCCGCATCCGCTACCGCGTCGACGGCCTCCTCGTGCCCGTGCCCGTGCCCGACAACCTCCGCCGCTACCAGGACGCCATCATCTCGCGCGTCAAGATCATGGCGCGGCTCAACATCTCCGAAAAACGCCTCCCCCAGGACGGCCGCATCAACTTCCGGGCGGGCAACACCAACCTCGACATCCGCGTTTCCACGATGCCCACCATCTACGCGGAATCCATTTCCCTGCGTCTCCTCAACCAGCGCAAGATGGCCTACACGATGGAAAAGCTCGGCATGCTCCCCGACGAGCAGCGGCAGATCGACCACGTCCTCCAGTCTCCCCACGGCATCATCCTCGTCACCGGTCCCACCGGCTCCGGCAAATCCACCTCGCTCAACGCCTTCCTGCGCAAGATCAACTCCCCCGACCTGCGCATCATCACCATCGAGGATCCCATCGAGTACGAAGTCCCCGGCGCCAACCAGATCCAGACCCGCGCCGAGATCGGCCTCACCTTCGCCAGCGCCCTGCGCCACACCCTGCGCCAGGACCCCGACGTCATCATGGTCGGCGAAATCCGCGACCTCGAGACGGCCGAGATCGCCATCCGCGCCTCGCTCACCGGCCACCTCGTTTTCTCGACCCTCCACACCAACGATGCTCCCGGCGCCATCACCCGCCTCATCGACATGGGCGTGGAGCCCTTCCTCGTCGCCTCCTCCATCGAGCTCGTCATCGCGCAACGCCTCGTCCGCCGCCTCTGCCACGACTGCGCCAGGCCTGCCGCCGTCGATCCCCTGACCATCCGCGCCGACCTCGCCGCCATCGGACTCGAACCCTCCGACGCCGACGGCGTCACCGAGCTCATGCAGCCTGTCGGCTGCCAGAAATGCCGCGGCACCGGCTACCGCGGCCGCATCGGCGTTTTTGAAATCTTCCATCCCAAGCCGCACCACGAACTCATCGTGAAACGCGAATCCAACCGCGCCCTCACCGACCGCGCCCGCGCCGCCGGCATGCGCACGCTCGCCCAATCCGGCTGGGACAAGGTCCGCGCCGGCCTCACCACCCTCGACGAACTCGTCCGCAACCTGAGCACGAACGAATAGCGGACAACCCGGCACGACTTAAGTCGATTTGACCCGACTTGAATCGACTCAAGTCGCACCAACACCCACCCGCCCATGCCGACCTTCACCTACACCGCCCGCGACGCCTCCGGCGCCGCCACGCAAGGCACGCTCGAAGCGCCCTCGCGCCGCGATGTGCTGCGCCGGCTCCAGGCCCGCGGACTCCAGCCGGTGCAGGTCAACGAAGACGGCAACGGCCATGCCCGCAAATCCGCCGCCCCGGCCCGGCGCACGCCGGCCGCCGCCTCGCCTTCCTCCAAAGCGGCGTCCGCTGCCAATTCCCGACCCCAAACCCGCAACTCCAAACCCGCCGCCCTCGCCTCGCTCACCCGCCGCGAACGCATCCCCGCCTTCGAATCGCTCGCCGACCTGATCCGCAGCGGCATGTCTGCCGGCGAGGCCGTGCGCCTGCTCGCGCTCCGCCTGCAACACCCGAAGCTGCGCGCGCTCTTCGCCGACCTCTGGTCGCGCCTCGGCGAAGGCCAGAGCCTCTCCGCCGCGCTCGCCGCGCACCCGCAGGTCTTCGACCCGCAGTCCATCAACCTGATCGCCGCCGGCGAAGCCACCGGCAACCTCCGCGAAGTGCTCGAGCGCCTCATCAGCCATCTGCAGGAGCAGAAGGAACTGCGCGCCAAGATCGCCACCGCCATGGCGTATCCGGTTTTCATCTGCCTGCTGGCGACGGGCGTCATCCTGTTTTTCCTGTTTTTCCTGCTGCCGCGCCTGCAGACGCTGCTCGGTTCGCTCGGCGGGAAACTCCCGCTCGCCACGCAACTCCTCGTCAGCGGGTCGCAGTTTCTCATCCATTACGGCATCTTCATCCTCGCCGGCCTCGCCACCGCGGCTTTTTTCGCCTGGCGCTGGCGGCGCACCGAAGCCGGCCGGCGCGAGAGCGACGCCCTGCTCCTCCGCGCGCCCGTCATCAAGGGTTACGCCGCGCGCAACACCGTGCTCAACTTCGCCCAGACGCTCGCCGTGCTGCTGGAGAACGGCATCACCACGGCCGACGCACTCCGGCTCACCGAGCGCACGGTCACCAATCTGGCGATACGCGAACGCCTGCACGACGCGACCGACCGGGTGCTCGAAGGCGAAAGCCTTTCCACCGCGCTCGGGCGCACGGAGGTTTTCCCGGCGCTGATTCTCGACCGCCTTTCGGTGGCGGAGCAGACCGGCAACCTCGCGCCCGGTCTGCGTGACATCGCCCGCACCTGCCGGGCCGAGATGGAAAAGTGGCTGCAAACCTTCATGCGCACGATCTCCGGCGGCGTGCTGGTGGTGGCGTTTTCGTTCGTGGCGTTTCTCGCCTACGCGATCGTGTCGGCGGTGTTCCAGGTCAGCAGCAGCCTGCGATTCTGAAGGAGCGGCGCAGGCACCTGCTCCCGCATCCGGACAGCAGGCATGATCCGGGAAACCGCGAAACTATCCGTCTTCCCGATTGCCGCCGTAATGCCGGGTCAAGGCGCGGCGGGCGGCGGGATTTGCGGACAGCATTTCATCCACGCCGACATGAGGAAGGATACCCCCCGGTTTTCCACGATGCCTGACGAGCGCCGAAAGATTTTCCGCCGGCGTCACAAACTTGCCGGAGACGGGATCGAGGTAAAGGCAACCGGCGTCTTCGGGTGGCAGCCGCCGGACCAATGCGCGAGCATCGTCAATGGCGCGCAGCCAGATCTGCTTCAGGGCGGGAAGATCGGGCGAGGTTTCCAGCCGCAGGTTCGAAAAATCTTCCGGCTGGTAGCGCCCCTTGCGCGCCAGCATTTCAACCAGCATGGCAGGGTTGTAGCCGGGGTCCTTGCCCACGGCCGCCCAACACAGGGCTCCGAGCGAGAGATGCTGCCGGTGGACGTAAATCGTATCGAGAAAATCCCGCGGTTCATCACGGCCGGCCAGCGCGAGAATCTTGTTGATCGAAAGGTCCACGGGGTGCAACTGCCAGCCAACGTCAGCGTTTTCGACGGGCGGGAGAAAGCGCCATGCGGAATCGTGAGCCCATTCCACTTTCGTAGCCGCTCCGTCCTTGCCAACCAAGGCCCGGACAAACCCCGGCTGGCTGAGAAGCAGGTTGATCCGGTAGCCTGCGGCGAGAAGCACGGCCCGATCGGCCTGAAAGCTTTGCGCGACCAGAGTCTCTTCGTCGTGAAAGTAGTCGAGGTCGTTGGTGTAACGCGGGGAATCCGGCCCGATGTGGATGCCCGCACCGCCCGCGAGGTGACTGGCCGGCGACCGGTTCCCGGATATCAGACGGGCAATAGTCTGCTGGGGGGCGGTTAGTGGCATAAAAAACGTTCGATGCGCGCGGCGGCTTGCCAAGCGTTGCGGTTGCCGTTGCGGCGGAGTTGCTCGACCGCCCAGCCCACGTTGTCCGTGGTAATGGTGGTCTCGCCATACGACCAGAAGCATTGCGTCCGGAAATCCACCCACGCCTTGCGGGCCAGGCGCACGGCAATCATCCGTCGCGCCTGGGCTCGCGAAAGCGTGCGCCGGGCAGGGAGCAAAGGCGATTTCGATGGCGTACGCGTGAGCATGGTGAAAAACATTGGCCGCAAACTTGGGCCTTCTCAAGGGCAGGTTTGCCCTTGTCGCATAAAGTCCCCCCGCCTGCGATGTTTCGGCGGCATGGAGCGCCGTCATCCCGGACGGGAGCCCGGCCCTTGCCGCCGGCTCATCCCGACGTCAGCAGCTTGTAGTTCACGGCATCGATCAGCGCCTCCCAGGAGGCGTCGATCACATTCTCGCTCACACCGACCGTGCCCCAGATATCGCTGCCGTCGGCCGACTCCACAATGACCCGCGTGCGGCTGTTGGCGCCGTTGCGGCCTTCGAGAATGCGCACCTTGAAATCACGCAGCACCACGTCCTTGATCTTCGGATACACACTTTCCAGCGCCAGGCGCAGCGCCTTGTCGAGCGCGCCCACCGGGCCGTTGCACTCGGCCACGGTATGATACGCCTTGCCGTCGATCGTCAGCTTCACCGTCGCCTCCGCCACGATCCGCTCGCGCTCGCGCTCCACAATCACGCGATAGCCCCCGATCTCGAAAAACGAACGCGCCTTTCCCAGCGCGCGCGCGAGCAGGAGCTTCAGCGAAGCGTCGGCCGCCTCGAATTCGTAGCCGCGAAACTCCAGCTCCTTCAGTTGCCCGATCAGCGATTTCATTTCAGGGGCCTTCTCGTCCAGATCGAAGCCGAGCTCCTTCGCCTTCATCGCGATGCTGGACCGCCCCGCCATGTCGGAAACCAGCACCCGGGTGCGGTTGCCCACCAGCGCGGGATCGATGTGCTCGTAGGACGATTTTACCTTTTGCGCGGCGTTGGCATGCAGGCCGCCCTTGTGCGCAAACGCCGACAGGCCCACATAGGGCGTCTTGGTATCGGGTTTCAGGTTGGCCAGCTCGTCGAAATACAGCGAGAGCTCGCGGAGCTTTTTCAGGTTGCTCGCGCAATTCGCCGTGCGGCCCATCTTGAGGAAGAGGCTCGGCAGGATCGTCACGAGGTTGGCGTTGCCCGTGCGTTCGCCGTAGCCATTGATCGTGCCCTGCACGAGCCCGGCGCCGGCTCCGACGCCCGCCAGCGAGAGCGCCACGCCGAGCCCGGCGTCGTTATGGCAGTGCACGCCCACCTTGTCGCCGCCGAATTCCTGCACGACGCGCGTCACGATGGTCTTGAAATCATCGACCAGCGTGCCGCCGTTGGTGTCGCAAAGCGTGAGGCAGCTCGCGCCCCCCCGCATCGCGGCGTCGAGCGTGCGCAGCGCGTAGTCGGGGTCGGCCTTGTAGCCATCAAAAAAGTGCTCGGCATCGTAAACCACCTCGCGGCCCTGGGCCGTGAGCCAGGCCACGGAGTCGCCGATCATGGCCACGTTCTCGTCGAGCGTGGTGCGGAGGATTTCGGTGACGTGGAGCGTCCAGGTTTTTCCAACGATCGTCATCACCGGTACGCCGCTGTCGAGGAGCGTGCGGAGTTGCGCGTCCTCGCTCGCCCGGACGCCGGCGCGGCGCGTGGAGCCGAAAGCCGCGAGGCGGGCATGCCTGAGCCGGAGTTTGGCGGCCTCGGCAAAAAACGTGATGTCGCGCGGATTGGAGCCGGGGAAACCGCCCTCGATGTAGTCGACGCCAAACTGGTCGAGTTTTTCCGCGATGAGGAGCTTGTCCGTCACCGAAAAGCTGATGCCTTCGCCCTGCGTGCCGTCGCGCAGGGTGGTGTCGTAGATCCTGACGGGAGCGGGAACGGAGCGGGCCGGGGTCGTGGTTCCGGACGCGGTCCTGGGCGTGGTGGTGGTCGTCATAAAAAATCGGTGGAAAACGTGCAGGTTGCGGTTGCGGGAAAAACAAAAAACCCCGGGCGGCAGGCCCGGGGAGCAGGAAAATCGGCGTAGATATCAGGTAAAAATCGGGTGCGTTTACGCCGCATCATCCTGCCCGGGCTGGCGGGCAATAATAATGATATCGGCAATAATTCGGGTGGTCGTCATCGGCAACAGGATGCCCATGAAGCAAAATCGCGCCGCCGCTGTCGAGGCTGTTTTTCCCCGCTTCCCGGGAACGGTTTTCCCGCGCGCCGGTCTGCGATCGTCTCCCTTCGGAGAAAAGGAAACGGCCACTTCAGCCTTTCTACTTGGCAACCCGGCAGCGATTAACTGCCCTGTTACCTTTCCCGATTGCGTCTTCCCATGAAATTTTCCGTTCCTGTCAGCCCGCTGGCTTTTTCTCTCGTGCTCCTTGCTCCCGGCGGGATCGCTCCCATCGCCGGGGCGACTGCGCCGGTCCCCCCCCCCTCCCCCCCGGCTACCGCTGCCGCCGCTCCCGCGGCGGACCCGGTCGTCGATTACCCGGAAGCCTGGATGCCCGAACTCGCCCGCATTCTCGACCAGGCCCGCGCGCAGGCCCCCCAGCTCATCGTCAAGGGCATCGAACAGGAGGAATCCGTCGCCCGTCTCCAGCAGGCCAAGGCCGCCTATTACCCGCGCCTCGGCCTCACCGCCAATCTTGGCTATCGCAAGGAATACCGCAGCGAAGGCGACGATGTGGACAATCTCGGCCTCAATTTCAACCTGGCCCTGCGCCGCCCCATCTATCACTGGGGCGCCATCGAAGCCCGCATCCGCCAGGCCCGGCTCGATTACAAGAACGAGGAGCTCGAGCGCACCCTCACGCTCCGGCGCATCCACCGCAGCATCCGGGCCGATTACCTCTCGCTCCTCGTCAACCAGGCCGCCCTCCGCAACGCCCGCCTCCGCCGCCAGATTTTCGAAGAACGCGCCGCCACCCTCCGCACTTCGCTGGAAGCCGGCAACCTCAGCACCGTCGAGGCCGAGCAAAACACGCTCAACCTCAACGAGGCCATCATGAACATCGAGCAACTCGAAGCCGGCCAGGAACGCATCCTCGCCAGCTTCAAGCGCAACATCGGCTGGCAATCCCCGCTCGCCCTCTCCACCCCGCTCCCCCCCTTGCCGACGGACGACATCCTCCGCTGGATTTCCTCCCGCCACGACGAGACCGGCGACACCTGGATCGAGGAAACCGGCGAGGCCCGCAAACGCCGCAACCTCATCGAACGCGAAAAGGCGGAACTCGTCCGCATCAACGCCGCCCAGCGCCCGCTCCTCAATTTCGCCACCAGCGTCGGCTACGGCCAGACCAACACCTCCACCCGGGACAACGTGGACACCACCACCTGGTTCATCGGCGTGGACGTCAACTGGAACATTTTTGACGGCTTCGAGACGAGCCAGCGCAAGCGCGAATCCAACCTGCGCCGCCGTCGCATGGAGACCCAGTTCAATGCCTGGGAGGCCGAGTTGCGCGCCCAGTCCGACGCCGTCCTCGACGATCTTTCCTTCCAGGCGCGCCGTCTCGCGCTCCAGCAGCGCCGCTACCAGCTCGCCGGCGATGCCTGGACCCGCGACCAGCGCGACCACGCCGAAGGCCGCCTTGCCGCCACCGCCTTCCGCGACCGCCAGCTCGCGGTCTACGAAAGCGAGCTCAATATTCTCCAGGCCCGCGCCGCGCTCATCATGGGAGTCACCGACTACCTCGACCTCACCGCGCCCGGCCTGCGCGACACCCTCACCGCCGCCACCGCCGGCAACCGCGCCGGCCAGCTCGCCGCCCCCGTCACCCGATGAAACGCTTCCTCCTCATCCTCCTCGTGCTCGCCCTTGCCGGCGGCGCCCTCTGGTTCTGGCTCGGCGGGCGCACCCGCGTCACCGTCACCGCCGTCAAGCGCGACACCGCCGTCGATGCCGTGCCCGCCATCGTCAACGTCCGGCCCGCGTTCAACGTCACCATCAACAGCGAGGTCGCCGGCCTGGTCCTTCGCTCCAATCTCAAGTTCGGCAAGATCATCAAGGAAGGCGAACTCCTCATCGAGATCGACCCCACCACGCTCCAGATCGAGGTCGAACGCCTCACCAACCAGATCGACACCCTGAAAGCCCGGTTCGAACTCAACCTCGACCAGCAGGTCGCGCTCGAACGCCGCAAGGAAGACCTCGAAACCTGGGAACGCCAGTACCGCGAAGGCACCCTCCCCGAACTCGAAATCAAACGTCGCCGCCGCGACCTCGACCTCTTCGTCGAGTCGCAAAAAAAGGACCAGATCGACCGCGAACAGCAGCTCCGCGAACTCGGCACCCAGCTCAAGCTCAAGCAGCAGGATCTCGACAAGACGAAGCTCCTCGCCACCACCACCGGCACCGTCACCGACATCTATGTCTACCCCGGCGAACTCGTTTCCAACCGCAGCCCCGTCGTCCGGCTTTTCAGCGACGAGATCGTCGTCGAGGCGCGGATCAACGAGGAAGATTTTTCCGGCATCAAACCCGGACTGGAAGCCTGGGTCCGGCTTCTCACCTACGGCGACACCCTTTATCCCGCGAAACTCGTCCAGGTGCTCCCCGATGCCGACACCGAAAACCAGCAATACCGCGCCTTTCTCGAAGTGAAGATCGATCCGGCGCGCCTCCTGCCGGGCCTCACCGGCGAGGCCAGCATCGTGCGCTCGCGTCGCCCCGACTCGCTCGTCGTGCCGCGCCAGGCGGTGTTCAACGGCGCCGTGTTCCGGGTCGAATCCGGCACGGTCCGGCTCGTGCCGGTAAAAACCGGTTTCCGCGGTCTCAACCAGGTGCAGATTGTCGAAGGGCTCAAGGAAGGCGACGAGATCGTCGTCTCGGGTCTCGACAACCTGAAGGACGGCGACCGCGTGGACGTGACGACGCGGCCGTAGGGGCGGGTTGCGGTGGCCTGACGGAGCGCCTTCTCCGGGGTCGTCGGCGACGCTACTCCACCGGCCGTGTCAGCAAAGCCGTGTTCAGGCCGGGCAGGCGTTCGGAAAACTCGCTGGCTTCGTCGGCCTGGCGCAGGGCGCGCTGCACCATGCCCATCTTGGCGTCGAGGTTGTCGATCATGGAGACAAACACCGCCTCCGGCGTCGCCGCGTAAACCGCCGCGCCCCACTCCGGCTCGCCCTGATGGCTGAGGATGATGTGCTCCAGCCGCTCCAGCCGGTCGGCGTCGAGCCGCGCCTTGATGCCGTGCTTGCGCGCGAGCGCGTAACCGAGGACCACGTGGCCCTGGAGGATGCCGCGACGGCTGCGCTTCGTCGCCAGCGTGCCCTGGTACTCGATCGTCTTGCCCGTATCATGAAGCAGGATACCGGCCATCGCCAGGCTCGCGTCCACTTCCGGATACAGGGGCAGCAGCGCCCGGCACGCCCGCGCCATGTGGATCGTATGCTCCAGCAGGCCGTGACGGTAGGCGTGGTGCATCGCCACCGCCGCCGGCGCGTAGCGGAAGTTTTCGCCGATCTCCTCGAACACGCCGCGCACTGTCATCCGCAATTCGTCGTGCGCGATGCCGTCGATAAACCCGGAAAATTCGGTCCAGAGTTCGTCTCCGTTTTCCGGACACGTCTCGACGAGGTTTTCGATCAGCGCCGGATCGGCGGCGAGATCTTCCTCCGACAGGACCTGCGCACGGCCGAGGCGGGGCGAGAAACGGCCCTGAAAATGATCCGAACGCCCCTCGATCCGCAGCACCGCGCCTTCGCCCGCCGTTTTGAGCGGCTCGAAGAGCGGGCCGTCGTTAAAAATCGTGCAGGTGAACGAGCCGCCGCGATCGCCGAGCTCGATGCTCAGAAACGGGTTTCCGTTGGAGGCGGTTTTGGTTTGCAGCTTCTTGAGGACAACCAGCGCGGCAAACGGCGCGCCGGGCGTCAGATCGGGCGACTTGAGCTGGCGGACCGTGAGCAGCGGCGCGGAGGGAGAGGAGGGTTCAGCCATGAGTTTTGACGAGTTGGGTCCAGAATTTGAAAAAGGGATGCGAGGCTTCCCGGAGGATCGAATAAAAAACCGTCTCGACCGGCAAGAGGTGAGCGCCCGCGCGATCGAGCGCCCGCAGGCAGGCCCTGGCGTCGTCGGGACGACGCGCGCCGACGGCGTCGGTCAGGATGGTCACCTGCAAGTCCGCGCCGATGGCGTCGATGGCCGTCTGGTAAACGCAGATGGAGGTTTCGAGGCCGCAGAGGATGACGTGCTCGATGCTGCGATCGCGGAATGTTTCGAGCAGCGCGGTCTCTTCCGCCAGCGCCGAGAAGGCGGACTTGCCGGGCGCGGGCGCATCGGGCGCGAGAGCGCGCGTGGCGGCGTCGGTGGGGCCGAGTTTTTCCGGGAGTTGTTCGGTAAAGAAGACCGGGATGCCCAGGCCGCGGGCGGCGGCGAGCGCCAGCCGGCAGCGGCGCAACATCGCCTCGCCGCCGGCGATGGTTTTGAGGAAGACCGGTTGCAGATCGACCGCCAGCAGCGCAACGCCGGGCAGCGGTTCGGGCTCCGGCGCGACGGCGGATGACGGCACGGAGGCAACGGATTTGACGGCGCGGGCCGGTCTGGCGGAGGGACGTTTGGCGGATTTTGTCATGGGAGAGGAATGGAAATGGCGAAGCGCAAGCCTGCGCGGACGGAGGCAACATTGAACACCGCACATCGAACACTGAACACTGAAACGATGGAAGAGAGGAACGGCATTTTATTCACCGATGTTACGCAGGCAGGGAAAGTGGCGCGGGCGTCTCGCCCGCGCCACTCCCGCCACGCCCGCCGCCGACCAGCGCGGCGAGCTGTTCCTGGATCGACAGGAAAAACTCCGGATTCAGATCCGTGACTGCCGGGATTTCATAAAGCTGCTTCGACTTCGCGTGCTCGTAGATCGAGCGCGCGCCCCCTGCCGCGGAGCCCTTCGGGCGCAGCACGCGTTTGCGTTCCAGCATGAGCGCAAGGACCTGTACCATGCGCACGGTTTCTTCATCGGCCTCGCCCAAGGTCGCGGGATCGGCGAGGGTCAGAAAAAGGCTTTCCGCCGTCAGCTTGAGTTCGCGCTCGGGGTTCTCGTTCTGTTTGCGCGGCTTGAACAACTGCACCCACCGGCACGCCACGGGGCCCGGCGCGGTAAAACCGCCGAGTTCGGATTCCAGCACATCATAACGCACCACCTCCGGCGCTCCCGGTTCGGGCGGCGTTTCCGGCCGCACCAGAAAACTCGCCACCCGCTCGCCTTCGGCAAATGCGCGTCCACTGACAAAACAGACCGGGGCGAGAGGTTGCAGGTTCAGTTCCATGGCCATAGGGGTTTCGTGTTTACTTCCCCCCGCGCCGGACGCTAGCAAATTTCCGCTCATGAACGGTCGCATCATCGCCATCGGCGACATCCACGGTTGTTATCAGGAATTCGCCGAATTGCTCGACCGTCTCTCCCTCACGCCTGCCGACCAGGTCGTGCTCCTCGGCGACCTCGTCAATCGCGGACCCGACAGCTCCCGGGTCATCGACCTTGCCCGCAAGTGCCGCGCCCTCTCGCTCCTCGGCAATCACGAGGGCCGGCTGCTGCTCTGGAAGCGCACGGGCGACCGCTCCGGCCTCAAGGAGGTCGATCTGCCCACCATCGAGCTGCTGCGTCCCGAAGACTGGGCTTACCTGCAAACCATGCAGCTCACGTATTACATCCCGGAGCTCAACACGGTGTGCGTCCATGGCGGATTCCTGCCCAATGAACCCTGGCAAAAACAGCCGGCATCGGTTGTCACCCGGATCCAGGTCATCGACGCGGCCGGTCGTCCCCGAAAACGTTCCGAGGCGCCCGAGGCTCCGCTCTGGGCCGATCTCTGGAACGGCCCGCCGTTCGTGATTTACGGCCACACGCCGCGTCCCGATGTCTACAAACTGAAATGGTCCATCGGCCTCGACACCGGCTGCGCGATGGGTGGCCTGCTCACGGCCTACATCCTTCCCGAAAAACGCCTCGTGCAGGTCAA
The DNA here is from genome assembly GCA_000242935.3 of Opitutaceae bacterium TAV5. Taxonomy (NCBI): domain Bacteria; kingdom Pseudomonadati; phylum Verrucomicrobiota; class Opitutia; order Opitutales; family Opitutaceae; species Opitutaceae bacterium TAV5. The sequence continues at coordinate 3,782,494 of CP007053.1, read as the reverse complement.
GGCCCGCCGGCGCTACTACCCGGCATGAGGTTGGGATCGGGAAAACGCTGCACATTGAACGAATAACTGATGTTACCGCGAAGCCTCATAGTTGGAAGTGGCGCGGGCGTCTCGCCCGCTTCCGGGGTGGCACGGCCATCCTGGCCGTGGACGGCGCGAAGCGCCGCCGGTTTGTTTCCGGACGCCGCGGAGAAGGCAACGCTCACGGGCAAGATGCCCGTGCCACGCCGGAGCGGAGAGGCACCCGGAAGCGGGCGAGACGCCCGCGCCACTCCGGGGCCGTCCACTTTTTGAGATGCGGGGCGCGGCCGCGGCTCAGTACACGTCGCGCTGGTAGCGTTTGTCCTTCTTCATCTGCTTCACGTACTCGCCTGCCTGTTCGATGGTCATGCCAGCCTGCTCGGCAATGATGTCGTGGAGGGCCGTGTCGACGTCCTTCGCCATGCGCTTGGCGTCGCCGCATACGTAGAAGTGGCCGCCATTGCGGATCCAGTCCCAGAGCTCGGGAGCGGCGGCGCGCATCTTGTCCTGCACGTAAACCTTGAGGAGCTGGTCGCGCGACCAGGCGAGGTCGAGCTTCGCGATCTGGCCCTTGGCGAGGTAATCCTTCCATTCCTCTTCGTAAAGGAAATCGGTGGCGGAGTGCTGGTCGCCGAAAAATACCCAGTTGCGGCCGGTGGCGCCGACGGCCACGCGATCCTGCACAAACGCCCGGAACGGCGCGATGCCGGTGCCGGGGCCGACCATGATCGCATCCTTCGAGGTGTCCTCGGGCGGGCCGAAATGGGAATTCGACACGAACACCGGCACCGGCGTCTCGCCGACTGTCACGCGGTCGGCCATGAACGTCGAACACACGCCGGCGCGCTGGCGTCCGTTGGTCTGGTAACGCACGATCGCCACGGTGAGGTGGATCTCGTCGGGAAACGGTTTCGGGGACGACGCGATCGAATAAAGACGCGGCATCAGCTTGCGCAGGTGGTCGACGAGCTCCTGCGGCGTCAGGCGGGCGCTCGGGAATTCCTCCAGCAGGTCGAGGTATTCGCGTTCGGCGAGGAAGGCGGTGAGCACTTCTTTCGATTCGGGACCGAGCAATCCTTCGAGTTTCGCCTTCTCCGCCGGTTCGGTGGCCCTGGCCGCGAGCGTCTGGATAATCTTTGCAGTGGGGCTGCCAAGGGCGAGACGGGACGCGAGCACTTCACGCAGCGGGAGAGGCGCCGGGAGCTTCAGCATGGCAGGCGACACGGGTTCATCGCCGGTGGCGCCGAGCGCCTTGAGAATGCCAGCCACGTCTTCGGGGCGGTTGGAGGGGAATATGCCAAGGGAGTCGCCGGCCTTGTAGACGAGCCCGCTGCCGGTGAGGCTGACCACAAAATGGCGGGTTTCCTTGCCCGAACCGGGTTTGCTGAGCAGGCGGTTCCCGGTGATGCGAGCCGGGAACGGGTTGTCTTTTGTATAGGAGGAGGTGGCGGCAGGAGCGGACATAAACAGGTTAAAAAAAAGCAATAAATGCGCCAGCCTCCGGCACGCGCAAGCATTTGCTGCCGGCATTAACGCAGGTAGATGTCGGTTTTATCCTGCCCGGTCCGGACGTCTCCCGGCGCGCACTTTCCACTTTCCCGCGACGGGGAAAATGCATTCCCTCGCCGGCGTGGTCCACTCTCACTCTTCCGCAGCCAGCCATCATGAGTCCGGCGCCTTGCGAACTTTCCGGGGCGAGGCCAAGTCCGCCCGTCCGTCCCATCCCTTGGAAACCACGCTCCTGATCGTGGTTGCCGCTTACCTCTGTTTCCTGCCCTGGGCTCTCGGTACGATGTATGTATGGGGGCAGAGCATTGCGTTCGGCCTGGCCGTCGCGGGCTTCGCCCTCTCCGTCATGAAGCGCAAATACGAGGCTTCCATCTCCCCCACCGGCGCGAGCATCAATCTCGTCATGTGGCCTCGCCTCGTGCGTTTTCCGGTTTTCTGGCTCGGGCTCGGGTTTCTGGTCTATATCGCCATCGGCGGATTTAATCCGGCGTACTACTACAACAGCGACGTCCGTGGCTGGTGGCTGACCACCGGCACGCCGGTCAAGTGGCTGCCGGCCGGTGTCGAGGCGCCCTTCGCCGGGATGAACGCATGGCGCGTGCTACTCGTCTACAGCGGCATCTGGCTGCTGGCATGCGCGATCTGGGTGGGTTTCACCCGGCGTTCGACCGTCGTCACCTTGCTGACGATCGTCGTCACCAACGGCACGGTGCTGGCCGTGATCGGCATCCTCCAGCGGGTCACGGAAGCCAAAAAGGTGCTCTGGTGCATCAGCAAGCCCGGCCTGTCCTTCGTCTCCACCCTTCTTTACAAGAACCACGCCGGAGCCTACTTCAACCTGATCGTCGCCGCTTCCTGCGTGCTGATGGCCTGGCACTTTCTCCGGGCCTCCCGGCGCATGCAGCGATCGAGCCCGGCCCCGATCTTCGCGTTCTGCGCGATCATCGGCACGCTGCTCGTTTTCCTCTCCAACTCGCGCACCGCCGCCATCCTCCTGGCCGGTTTCATCCTCATGATCGCCATCGGCTACCTCGTCTGGCTGCTGACCGGCAAGTCGGAGGCGCAAAACCGCATCGTGGGCCTGCTCGTGCCCGGCTGCTTTGTCATCCTGATGATCGTGGCCGGCCAGTTCCTCAACGTGGAAAACTCGCTCCGCCGCATCGAACGGCTCTTCAAGGAAGACCAGGTGCAATCCGTCGAGTGGCGCACCCTCGCCCGAAAAGCCACGTTCCGGATGGCCGGGGACAACCCCGTCTACGGCTGGGGAGCCGGCAGTTTCCGCCATGTTTTCCCGGCTTACCAGAGGGACTATCCCGAAATCTACAAACGGGGAAAACACGTTCTCCGCTGGGAGTACGCCCACAACGACTACGTCCAGGGTTTTGCCGAACTGGGCGTCATCGGCCTGCTGTTTCCTGCCTCGATGCTCGGCTACTGGATCGTGTCTTTCATTCGCCGGGGAGTTCTCTGGCGTATCCCGATGCTGATCGGCGTCGCCGGCCTCGGGCTGACGATGGTGCACTCCTGGGTGGATTTTCAGGCCCACAATCCGGCCGTCCTCGGCACCTGGTGCCTGCTGTGGGTGATCTACGGCCGCTGGATGCAACTCGAGCCGGCGGAGTGAAAATCCCCGGAGCAAGCTTCCGGGGCATTGGAGCGGCGGCGTCCCCGCCGCTCCACCAAGCCGATGCAAGCTTCGGGGTATCAGACCCCATGAGAATGAAAAAGAGAAGGCATCCGCTGGCCTGATTCTGCTAAAACAAAACCCGGAAATGAAGGCCCGCCCTCCGGGAAATCTGCGAGGATAGCATCCGGAAAATCACACGCCTCGCGCCTATCACGCCATCCACCATGTCCGCCCGCTCCGCATCCGCTCCCCGACTCGCCGATTTTCGCTGCGAGTTTTTGCCCAACCCGCTGGGCCTCGACGAGGCCGCCCCGCGCTTTTCCTGGAAACTCGCCGACTCCCGCACCGGCGCCCGTCAGACCGCGTACCGGCTCCAGGTCGCCGTCGCCGCCGACGCAAGCGGCGGCACCGCGAATTTCGACGCCAGCGCTCTCGTGTGGGACTCCGGCCTCGTCAAGTCCGCCGACTCCCACCTCGTCCCCTGGGCCGGTCCCGCCCTCGCTCCGCACACCCGCTACGTCTGGCGCGTCACCGTCCATGATCACCTTGGCCAGCCGGTCACCCTGAACCCGGCCGCCGGCACGCCGTGGTTCGAGACCGGTTTCCTCTCCACCGACGAAGCCGCGTGGCAAGGCGCCCGCTGGATCAGCCTCGACCGCCCCGCCCCCTCCGGCGACGAACTGCTCCCCTGCCCCTTCCTCCGGAAAACCTTCACCCTCGACGCGGCCCCGCGCTCCGCGCGTCTCTACATCACCGCCCGCGGCCTTTTCGAACCGCATCTCAACGGCCAGCGCATCGGCCGCGATGTCCTCGCTCCCGGCTGGACCGACTACAACAAGCGCATCGAGTACCTCGCCTATGACGTCACCGCCGCTCTCCGCGCCGGCGACAACGCCCTCGGCGCCATTCTCGGCGACGGCTGGTATGCCGGCAACCTCGGCTGGACGCAGGCCCCGAAACACCGCCACCACTACGGCGCCGAACCCGCCCTGCTCGCCGCCCTCCGCATCGTGCACGCCGACGGCTCCGTCGGGTGGATCGTCTCCGACGAGACCTGGCGCGCCACCACCGGGCCCCTCCTGTTTTCCGATCTCTATCACGGCGAGAGCCATGACGCCCGCCGCGAACTCGCCGGCTGGAGCGAGCCCGCCCGCCCCGGCCACTTTGCCCGCGGCTGGACGCCCGTCGCCACGCCGCGCCTCGCTCCCGTCCTCCTCAACGCCAAGGCCACGCCGCCCATCCGCGTCATCGAGGAATTGCCCGCGCTCGCCGTCACCGAGCCCGCGCCCGGCCGCCACACCTTCGATCTCGGGCAAAACATGGTCGGCGTCATCCGCCTGCGGATACGCGCCCCGCGCGGCACCAAACTGACGATCCGCTACGCCGAAATGCTCCAGGCCGACGGCACCGTCTACACGGAAAACCTCCGCTCCGCCCGCGCCACCGACACCTGGATCGCCCGCGGCGGCCCCGGCATCGAAACCTGGACTCCCAAATTCACCTTCCACGGTTTCCGCTACGTCGAGATCACCGGCCTGCCCGGCAGCGGCGGCGGGCGCGGCGGCCGGGGGGACCGGAAGAAAAAGCTCCCGCCGCCCGACACCGTCACTGGCCTGGTCCTCCACAGCGACATGCCGCGCACCGGCGACTTCACCTGCTCGCACCCGCTCGTCAACCGCCTCCAGGAAAACATCCGCTGGGGCCAGCGCGGCAACTTCCTCGACGTGCCCACCGACTGTCCGCAGCGCGACGAACGCCTCGGCTGGACCGGCGACGCGCAGGTCTTCGCCCCCACCGCCGCCTTCAACTACGACGTCGCCTCTTTCTTCCGCAAATGGACGCGCGACCTCGCCGACGACCAGGATGCCGAAGGCGCCTACCCCGACGTCGCCCCCGACGTGCTCGCCTCCATGTATCCGGGCCGCAAGAACGGCAACGCCGCCTGGGCCGACGCCGGCGTCATCTGCCCGTGGGTCATGTACCGGCATTTCGGTGACACCCGCATCCTCGAGGAAAACTACCCCGCCATGGCGCGCTGGATCGGCTACCAGGAAAAGACCTCCGACGGCCTCCTCCGCCCCGACACCGCCTACGGGGACTGGCTCGCGCCCGACGCCACCGAATGTTCCTGGGCCGCCACGCCCTGCGACCTCATCGGCACCGCCTATTTCGCGCACACCACCGCGCTCATGGCGCGCATCGCCCGTATTCTCCAAAAGACCGCCGACGCCCGCCGCTTCGACGCGAAGCACGCGAAGATCGTCCGCGCCTTCAACCGCGCCTACGTGACCGCCGACGGCCGCCTCGCCGGCGACGCGCAGACGGCCTATCTGCTCGCCCTCGCCTTCGACCTGCTCCCGGCCAGACTCCGCCCGCGCGCCATCGCCCATCTGGAGCGTTGCTTTGCCCGTCGCGGCGACCGCCTCTCCACCGGCTTCGTCGGCACGCCGTTGCTCGGCCCGGTGCTCTCCGCCGTGGGCCGCACCGACCTCGCCTACACGCTGCTCTTCAACGAGGCGTATCCGTCGTGGCTGTTCACCGTGAAAAACGGCGCGACCACGATGTGGGAGCGCTGGAACAGCTGGACGCCCGACAAGGGTTTCGGCGAGGTCGGCATGAATTCGTTCAACCACTACGCCTACGGCGCGATCGGCGAATGGCTCTACTCGACGGTCGCCGGCATCGCGCCCGATCCCGGAGTCGCGGCCTACCGCGAGTTCCGCCTGCAACCGCACCTCGACGACCGGCTCGCGCACGCCGCGGCCACGCTCGAATCGCCGTGGGGCCGCATCGCCTCCGCCTGGAAGCGCACCGCCGGCGGCAGGACGCTGCGCTGGGAAGTGGAAATCCCCGCCAATACCCGCGCCACCGCGCTCCCGCCGCTGCCCGCCGGCGCCGGGCTCGACACCGTGCAGATCGACGGCAAGCCGTGGAAGCAACATCCCGGCGCCAGCGCCGCCGATCCGGTCGACGGCCGCCCGGCCATCGCCCTGGCCGCCGGCCGCTACACGATCACGTTCGCCGTGCCGGCCGTGAAGAAAAAGTAACTGAAGGGAACTTCCAAAAACTGAACAGAAGGCAACGAAGGACAACCAAGGACACTTGCCACTTGTTTTTTAACCTTGTTAAAATCAATAACTTCTTGCCCGGACTCTTCTTTGTTTTACCTTCGTTGCCTTTGTTTCCTTCTGTTCAGAAATGGATTTTCAGATCCTCCCTGAAGGGACACGCCGGCGATCACCACGCCTCATCCGCGACATCAGCACAAAGCCGATCCCGCCGCGTTCGCACGGGGTATTGCGGTTGAGTTCGGCCGCCGGGTTCCTTTTACGAACCACCCATGTCTTCTTCCTCCAAGCCCTCCTCACCCGCCGTCCGGTACGCGCTCGTCACCGGCGCCTCGCGCGGCATCGGCCGCGGCATCGCTCTCGAACTCGCCAAGGCCGGCTACCGCATCGCCGTCAACTACGCCGGCAACGCCGAGGCCGCCCACGACACGCTCGCGCAAATCCGCGCCCTCGGCAGCGACGGTTTCACCGTGCAGGGCGACGTCTCCGTCGCCGCCGATCGCGAGCGGCTCGTGGCCGAAACCGTCGGACAGTTTGGCCGTATCGACCTGCTGGTGAACAACGCCGGCGTCGCCCCCAAAGTCCGCGCCGATATCCTCGAAGCCGGCGAAGAGAGCTTCGACCGCCTCTATTCGATCAACCTCAAGGGCCCCTACTTCCTCACCCAGCTCGTGGCGAAACAGATGCTCGCGCAGGAACGCGACGCCGAGGGTTTCCGCGGCCGCATTGTCACCACGACATCCATTTCCGTCTACACCGCTTCCACCAGCCGCGGCGACTACTGCATCGTCAAGGCCGGCCTCGCCATGATGACCAAGCTCTTCGCCGACCGTCTGGCCAACGACGGCATCAACGTCTACGAAGTGCGCCCCGGCATCATCGCCACCGACATGACCGGCGCGGTGAAAGAAAAGTACGACAAGCTCATCCTCGAGGACGGCATCACCCCGATCCGTCGCTGGGGCACGCCCGAGGACATCGGCCGCGCCGTCCGCGCCATCGCCGAGGACCGTTTCCCGTTCTCGACCGGCGCCGTCTTCGACGTCGACGGCGGTTTCCACCTGCAACGGCTGTAAACGGGAGCGGCGGCATTCCTGCCGCTGCGACGAGGCGCGACAGCACCTCGCCCCGCACGCGCGAAAATCGTACGAAATCGTGAGATCTTCACACCCGCGTGGTGCTCACCGTGCACGCGTCCTGTCCGGCAAGGCAGCGGCAGGAATGCCGCCGCTCCGTTTTGCCTTTCCATCCGCGCCTGCGGGCAAAACGCTCGCGGGCCTATGAGCAGCAGCCCGCCGGATTTTTCCGCCAACATCGAACGTTTCACCGGCTTCGCCGATCATTACGACCGCTTCCGGCCCTCGCCGCCCGCCGTCCTTGCCGATCTGCTCGGCCAACTCGCCCGCCTCGGCACCGCGAAGCCGGCCCGCGTCGTGGACATCGGTTGCGGCACCGGACTCTCCACCCGCTACTGGGCCGGCCGCGCCACCGAAATCATCGGCGTCGAACCGACCGATGCCATGCGCACCCAAGCCGAGTCCCACGGCGGCGAAGGCATCGTCTACCGGAAGGGGTTTTCGCACGCCACCGGCCTGCCGGACGCCTGCGCGGACATCGTCACCTGCTCGCAGGCGCTGCACTGGATGGACCCGCTGCCGACGTTTCGCGAAGTGGCGCGCATCCTGAAACCGGGCGGCGTCTTCGCCGCGTTCGATTACGACTGGCCTCCGGTCACGACCTCGTGGGTGGCGGACAAGACCTATACGGAGACGGTCAAAGCCGTCGGCCGGCTCGAAGGCCCGCACGGTATCAACGACGGTCTGCACCGGTGGGACAAAGCCGGGCACCTCGGCCGCATGCAGGAGAGCGGCGCCTTTGCCTGGGTGCGCGAATGCACGGTGCAGCACACCGATGAAGGCAACGCCGACCGACTCGTCGGTCTGCTCCTGAGCCAGGGTTCGGTGCAGTCGTTGCGCAAAAAGCGTGTCGCCGAGATCGACCGGCTCGCGGACCATCTGCACGAAGTCGCCATCCGCGAACTCGGCTCCGGACTGCAGCGCTGGTTCTGGAGCTCGCGCATCCGCATCGGCATCCGGGCCAGCGAGTAAGATGCCGCGGCGACTCGCGGGGCGCGTGGTCACAGGCGGCGCTGCCCGGGCGCCGCTCCGCAGGCGCGTCCCTCCCCCAACCGCACCCGCCGTTTGACACCGTTCGCGCACCGGCCAGGTTTCCGGCATCCGTTTTCATTCCATTCCGCCTCCATTCCGCTGATCCGACGACCCACCGATGGCCTACACCGAAGACCGCTCCGCCTGGTTTGATGGCCAGGGACTCTGGCAACACATCCCGGCATCCGACTGGAAATCCTGGACCTGGCAGCTCCGCAACCGCATCACCCGGCTGGAGGAACTCGAACGCTACATGACGCTCACGCCCGACGAGCGCGCCGGCGTCCTCTTCGCCAGCAACAAGCTCTCGCTCGCGATCACGCCGTATTTTTTCAACCTCATCGATCGCGACGACCCCGCCGACCCGCTCCGCCTGCAGGTCATCCCGCGCGCCGGCGAGAGCCAGCTCCACGCCGAGGAGATGCTCGACTCGCTCGGTGAAGACGAACACTCCCCCGTCCCCGGCCTCGTGCACCGTTACCCGGACCGGGTGCTGTTTCTCGTCACCGACCGCTGCGCCAGCTACTGCCGTTACTGCACGCGCAGCCGCCTCGTTTCCAACGCGCAGGACTACAATTTCCATCCCGAATACGAACAGGGCCTGCGCTACATCGAATCGCACCCCGAGGTGCGCGACGTGCTTCTCTCCGGCGGCGACCCGCTGCTCCTCGCCGACCGCAAGCTCGACCACCTGCTGGGCCGGCTCCGCGCCATCCCGCATGTCGAGTTCATTCGCATCGGCTCGCGCATCCCGGTGTTCATGCCGCAACGCATCACGCCCGAACTGTGCGAGGTGTTCAAAAAGCACGGTCCGATCTGGATGAGCATCCACGTCAATCATCCGCGCGAATGCACCGCCGAGCTGCGCGATGCCTGCGAACGCCTTTCCTTCGCCGGCGTCCCCCTCGGCAACCAGAGCGTGCTCCTGCGCGGTGTCAACGACGACCCCGACGTGATGAAGGCGCTCGTCCATCGCCTGCTTCGCATGCGCGTGCGGCCCTATTATCTTTACCAGATGGACCTCATCACGGGCGGATCGCACTTCAAGGTCGATGTCCGCCGCGGTCTGGAAATCATAAAAAGCCTGCGCGGGCACACGACCGGGTATGCGATTCCCCAATACGTGATCGACGCTCCCGGCGGCGGCGGCAAGGTGCCGATGAATCCCGACTACATCGAAAAAATCACCGACGACGAAGTGGTCTTCCGCAACTACGAGGGCCACACCTTCCGTTATCCGCTGACCTCGACGCTCGTCCCGGACAAGACTCCCGCCGGTCTCGCGGCCGCCCCCGCCGTGTAGCTCCGGATTACGCCATACCGACGATCCTTGGTTTTACGTAGGGCGCACTTTACTGTGAAGTGCGCCCCTGCATAAGGGCCTCGTCGCGGCGGATCACCCGCGGGCGGCGGGCATCGGGCTTTCGGCGATGAGCTCGTCGATCGTTTTCGTAAAAAATTCCAGCTGCCGCTGCGCCTTCAGTTCCTGGTCGTAGCGTTGCACGATCGGGTCGGCATCGACCAGCGCCGGGCCGGTCGGGTCGCCGCCGTGGTCGTCGTCCAGTTGCTTGAAATCGGCCAGCGTCATCCGGTTGAGCGGACGCGCCGGCTGGTAGCGCAGCTCCGTGTCGGCGCCCTCATCGGACGGCGGCACCGGCGAAAGCAGCGCCATCTGCACGAGCCGGTTGAGGCACTCGTTGAGCACCTGCGTCGGCACGCCCAGTTGCGCGCCCAGGTCCGATGCGGTGCAAGGCGGCAGGCAGTCGCGGAAACGTCGCCCGATGCGCAGGAGCACCGTCAGCGAAAGCCGCTCGCGCATCGATTCGGCCAGCGTGTTCCAGGCCGCCTGGCTGTTGCGGAAATGCACGTTCTGCACCGCGTAGCTGACCTGCCCGCCAAGCAGGATGAACAGCCAGAAGATATACAGCCCGAACATCAGGATCGGCAGAATGCCCAGCGACCCGAAAAAGCTGCGCTGCTGCACCACTTTCGAGAGATAGAGAAAGGCGAGGTAGTTGTTCGCCACGACCAGCGCGGCCACGACCGCCGCTCCGATCGCCGCACCGCGCCAGAGCACACGCGTGTTGGGGATAAACTTGTAGAAAAGCGTCAGCACCGCCACCAGCATCACGATCGACAGCGAGGGCAGCATCCAGCTCAGCAGCGGGGCGATCGTCTCGCCCAGGCCGAAAGGCATGTTTTTCTTGAAAAAGTTGAGGTACGCGCCGGCCGAAAGCGCCGTCACCGTGGCGAAAAAAAGCACCGCGCCGAGCGTCAGCACCGTCCAGTAATAGACGATGCGCATCGTCCAGCTCCGCCCCCGCCGCACGCCCCAGATTTCATTGAACACATTCTCCACCGTCGTGAAGAGCTGTAATACGATCACGATCAGCGTGACCACGCCGACGACGCCCGCCGTGCTCGATTTCGAGCCATCGATAAAACCGTCGATCAGCTTCACCAGTTCCGGGTTGACCTCCACCTGGCCTTCGCCGGCAGCGGCGTCGGCGGACGTGTCACCCGTCGCATCGGCCGGTTCGGTCCCCGCTCCTTCGGCGGCGGAATCCGGTCCCCGTACCGCCGGCGTGGCCGCCGCCTGGCTGGCGCGGGCCTGCTGCGCCACCCCGCGGGGCCGCAGGTGCAGCGTGGCCGCGCTGACGATATCGCTGCGCACCGGCCGATCGATGACGGCCTCGTCGGCATCCTCCATGTCAAACCCGTCCTCCAGTTGCTCGTACTGGGTCACCTGCGGGGCGATGAACCTGATGATGCGGTTGAGGGTGTTGACCGCCAGATGCGGATCCTGCCGGTCGAGCACGAAGCCGGCCACCAGCATGGCGATGGCCACGAGCGGGCCGAGGCCGAGCATGGAGGAAAAACTCAGTGCCGCGGCGCGGCTGAAAGCCTTGGTCTCGACGATGCCGGTAACGGTGATCGAAACCACGCGCAGGACGGCGTAGATGCGCCCGCGCAGGGAACGGTCCGTCAGAAAATCCGGTCGCCAGATCTCGTGCCGGTAAATACGCGTGCAACGATGGATGAGCGTGGCGGCGGACATGGTGTTTTGGTCGGGCCGGCCGGACAGCCGGACATCAGTGGAAGATCCGGATCACAAAAATGATCGTGACGACGAGACCGGCCACGCCGGTCACGAGCACGCCCAGGATATGTTGCCACGAGACCGCGACAATCAGGGCGAGGGCGGAAAGCGTTCCCAGGGCGATGGCCGGGATGCCCGCCGTGCCGAGGGTCGCGAAATAGAAGAACCCGATAAAGCCGACAAAAAGCGCCGCCCGCAGCCGGGTGAGGCCGTGCGCGAAGTTGAGGCGGCAGGCGAGCAGGATGGCGAGGATCAGGTCGGCGGCGGCGAAATAGCCGAGCGGTTTCGTGCCGAGCGCCGCGAAGTCGCCCTTGAGCAGGGCTCCGCCCGAGTAAGCGGTAAACCCGATGGCCGTGACGACGAGCATGGCGATGGCGCCGATGCGGCCGATCATGGTGGCGCGAGCCTGGGCCACTTCGGGCGGCGGCAGCGTGGACGCGCCCTCCTCGACGCGCCCCTCGGCCGCGGCCAGCATCTGCTGCACCGTGATGGGCTTGGTCGTGAGATCCGCCTCGTTGAGGCTCTGGATCTTTTCCTTCTTTTTGACGCGGAGCACCTTTTTGGAAGGATAGAGAATCTCCGCCAGGTCCGGATTGTCGCCCGTGGCCACCCATTGCTCGGTGGCCGCCTCGTAGTAGAGCGTCTCGCGGGTGACTTCGCCGTTCTCGGCGAGGGAGGTCATTTGTTCGAGGGTGTAAGGCCCGCGGGCCTCCTCTTCCGATGGCTGGCGAATGTAGAATTCCTGCGTGGACATATGGGGAGTGAAGGGGGAAACGGTGTGTATCGCGTCCGTTCCCGCAAGTGTGTTTTCAGAGTGGTTTTCCCGGAGCGGCGGCATTTTTCTGCCGATCCCGCCGCAGACGAGGCGCGACGCGCCTCGCCCCTTGCCGAAGCAAGCCACGAAATCCCGGACCGGCGACGCTTCGCGTCGTCTGCCCCTCGACGGGCTCGGAGCCCTGAGCCTGTCGAACGGGCAGCGGCAGGAATGCCGCCGCTCCAAAAAAAAGCGCCCCGCCGGGAAAAGCGGAGCGCGCGGGAAACGGGAGAGAAGACGAACGGCTCAGGCCTGCGCAGCCTTGCCGTTGATGTAGTCAACCACCTGGCCGACGGTGCGGAGCTTCTCGGCATCGGATTCGGGGATCTCTCCCTTGATCTCGTCCTTGAATTCCTCTTCGAAGGCCATGATCAGCTCGACCGTGTCGAGAGAGTCCGCTCCGAGGTCATCCAGGAAAGATGCCTGCGGGGTAATCTGCTCTTCGTTCACGTTAAGCTGATTAACGATGATTTCCTTAACGCGTTGTTCGATGGTTTTTTGGTCAGCCATGTGGTGTGTAAAACTAGAAACTGCGGATGGGGTCACATCGACATGCCGCCGTCAACGGTAAAAACCTGGCCGGTGATGTAACTCGCCTGCTCCGAAGCGAGAAAGGCCACGGCATGAGCGATGTCCGCCGCTTCGCCAAAACGCTGCATCGGGATCAGGGACGTGGCGGCTTTCTGCACCTCCTCGTTGAGGACGGAGGTCATGTCGGTCTTGATGAAACCGGGGGCGACGACGTTGGCGGTGACGTTGCGCCGGGCGAACTCCTTGGCCACGGACTTGGTGAAACCGACCATGCCGGCCTTGGCGGCGGCATAGTTGGCCTGGCCGGCGTTGCCCATGAGGCCGGAGACGGACGAGATGTTGACGATACGGCCCCAGCGGTTGCGGCACATGGGCCAGCCGATGGCCTTCGTCCAGTGGAAGCAACTCGTGAGGTTCGTGGTGAGGACGGCGTTCCAGTCGTCCTCGCTCATGCGGGCGAGCAGGCCGTCGCGGGTGATGCCCGCGTTGTTCACGAGGATGTCGATCTTGCCGAATTCCTTTAAAAACGCCTCCGCGGCGGCGGTGACGGCGGCTCCGTCCGCCACATCGACGGCGCGGGCCACGGCTTTTCCGCCGATCCCGGTACCGGCGGCGTTGATGCCCGCGGCGACCGCGCCGCAGGTTTCGGCGGATTTCGAGACGCAGATGACGGTGTGGCCCGCGGCGGCGAGGACTTCGGCGATGGCCTTGCCGATGCCGCGGCCGGCGCCGGTAACGAGGGCGGTGCGCTGCGGCGCAGGTTGTGCGGACGAATTTTCGTTGGCGGAGGTGGTGGACATAGGGCGGTTCGGTTCTGGAAAAAAGTACGGGATTCGTTCGGGAAAAAGCGAAGGGGTGAGGGATGTTGCGGAGATTGTCGAGCCCTTCGCCTGCGCCCGGCGGAGGTTCCGGACTTTTCGGGGGACCGGAACTTTCGACATTGTCGAACGGGACGAACGGATGCTTTGATAGCGGCGATGCATACCCTGCGTATCCTCCCGCTCCTCACCCTTCTCGTCATCGGCTCCGCGGCAGCCTCTGCCCAGCCCTCCGGCTCCGGCGCCGTCGAGGCCAATCCGGCCGTCGTGCCGGTGACGCGCAACACCTGGGTCGAACAACACAAACGCCAGGTCACCACGGCCAAAAAGGACGGCGCCGACGTGATGTTTCTCGGCGACTCGATCACCGCCGGCTGGGGCGGCAACGGCAAGGCCGTGTGGGCCGAGCGCTACGCTCCCCTCAAGGCGGCCAATTTCGGCATCGGCGGCGACCGCACCGAACACGTGCTCTGGCGCCTGCAAAACGGCGCGCTCGGCGGCGGCATCAGGCCGAAGGTCGTGGTGCTCATGATCGGCACCAACAATACCGGACGCGACAGCGCGGAACAGATCGCCGAGGGCGTGACCGCCATCGTGGCCGAAATCGGCAAACGCGCCCCGCAGGCGAAGGTGTTGCTCCTCGACGTCTTCCCGCGCGGCGAAAAACCCGACAACGACCGCCGCGCCAAGATCGCCGCGATCAACGCGATCATTGAGAAACTCGACGACGGGCGGCGGGTGTTTTTCCTGCCGATCGGCCAGAAATTCGTGCAGCCCGACGGCACGATCAGCAAGGCGATCATGCCCGATTTCCTGCACCTGAGCGCCCCCGGCTACAGGATCTGGGCCGATGCGATCGACGCGAAACTGGGCGAGTTGCTGAAATAGGCTGCCCGTTCTTCCTGTGGAGCGGTGCGCAAACGTTGCGTTTCCGCTCTTTCCGACCCGGCGCGATCCATTTCGCCAGCCGGGTCTTTTGTTTTTTCACACGGGAAACAGCGTCCGCACCAGCGCCTGCACGTCGCCGACGTCTTTTTCCGGTACGAAGATCGCCAGTTTCGCACCTTCGGGGCTCATCGCCAGGGCCAGTTCGATCGTCCGCAGCGGCCGCTCCAGTGCAGAGTCGTCATGCTCGATCTCGAACGGTACTCCGGCTTTCTCCAGCGCCTCCAGAATCCGCTTCGCCTCGTGCGGTTCGAACGAACCGACCTGGTGCCACACGATTCCGGTTTTTTCGTTCGATGGATTCATGGGCAAAGTATAGGTCCCGGCTCACCGGAAGCCAAGCCCGGTTTGGTCTTCCGTCAGCAATCCGGGACATTTTCCTGAAACGGGCCTCCCGGTTCCGTAACCATTATCCCGATACCTGTCTCCCTGCAAGGCGCTCTGGTACAGGCTCATGGTGAGTTGCAGCGGCGAAGCGGTCATCGGAATGACGAGACGCCGGATCGTCGTCAGGTCCGATGACTCCAGAGACGCAGCGGCGCCGGAATCCCAGTCGAGAGCGAACGTCTTGCCGCCGGCGATGAACGTGAAGGAGCCCGGCTGACTGGCGTCCAGCACTTCGCTGATGTTGTCGGCGGTCGTGCTGTAAACGGGAAGATTGAGTTTCAGGCCGGCCGGAGCGGGGCTGACGCTGACCGTCAGCACAGGGCTGGCCGGAACGGTGAAATCATAGGTCCATGTGATGGTGCGATCGGTCCCGTCGGCATCGGTGCTCTCCGTGACCTCATAAAGGAGGTCGGGAACCAGCCATTGACCCGTCGCGTTGTTTTTCCGCCCCGAAGAATAGAGGCTGCCTCCGTTTTCCCAAAAAACCGAGGAATGCGCAAAATGAGCCTCCTGGGTGATGGCTCCGGGCGGAGACTGGCTGTTCTGCGAAGAGGAAATGATGGCGCCCGTTTCGGGCGACCACACACATGTTGGCCCTCCTCCCAATTTGCCGGCGACCGTGGCCTTCCCTCCGGCAACGGAGTGAAACACCACACCATACAGGCCATCCTGTTTCCAGGCCATCAGACCGGGAAGATTGCTCCAGGTCCGGTTGACGGCGCTTTCGCAAGGCAGGGCCGCCGAAACCGCGGTTTGCGGGAGCCGGTAAGCATGATCGAGCGCCGCCCCCCAGGTGCCAGCCGGGTTGTTCAGGCCGGTGAACCAGTTATCCCGCCGGGAGGGCGCAAGCGCCCAGTTCAGAAACTGGACGGCCCATGTGTCGTTGGTGATCTGGTGAGCCACCTGACCCGGCCACGTGGCCGGCGGGATCGACAGATTGTGCCGGGTGAGGGCGAGCGGAAACTCGAAGCGCGCCATGCTGATGCCGGGATAGCTGATCGCGGCCAGACTGATGGAAGCCACCCGGCAGTTCATGGCGGTCGGGCCGACGACCCGTCCATCGGGCTGGGGCAGCCAGAAAAAGGACTTGAACGTCAGGTTATCCTCGATGGCCGCCCTCATCGTCTCGACGAGCGCCTCATCGTGCCCGGGAAGCTCCCGGTACCGGTCGTAAGCCTCCACCAATACGTAAAAATTCATCGAATCGTAGTTTCCGTCGGGCCCGTATTCCTCCAGAAAATACCCGGCGGGGTGCTGGCCGAATTTGCTGTTCGTGCCGTAGCCCCCCTCGACGTAAACGGTCATTTGTTGTTCGAACCAGCGGAGGAACCGTGGTTCGCCGGTGGCGAGCCAAGTATAGAGATGGCCCAGCATCACGTGTCCCCACTGGTTGGACTGGAAGCCCTGAAAATCCGCCTGTTTGCTGCCGAGCGCGACAAGACCGTCCTTCCAGATGGCACCGGCCTCGGGAGGCAGGGCTCCCTGGAGAAGATAACAGGCCTGGGCCAGCGCGTAATAGGCGAAGAAGGCATGGGTGACCGGATAACTCTGCGAGTCCATGCTTCCTTCCCGAAGCAGGTGCGCGCTGTCCATCGACGCGAGATGATAGAAGGCGTAGAGGATCGATCTCCGGAGGAGGTTGGCGTTCCCGTAAGCCGGATTGGCGGAAACAGGCACGGACCACGCTGCCGCCAGCGGCAATGAGTCGAAGGTCGAAAGCAGGCTGCCGTAGTGGAAAGTCTCCCACGACGGAGGAGAGCTGCCGGCAGCCACGTTGGCTCCGAAGAAAGGGTTCTCCGGATCACTCACCACCTGGTTGGCTATGCCGGACTGCAAACCGCTCAGAAAGCCGTACTGCCCGTACGGCAGCGCTTCCCGCATGGCATCCGCCAGCGTGGCGGGCACGGAAGCAGGGAATGTGAGCGCGACGGAATAATCGTTGTTCGCCTGATAATCCGCCCACATCCAGTCACGGGCCCGCTGCTGGATCGGCCCTGCCGTGAGGATGCCGCCAGCGGCTTCGCGGGTTCCACCCGCAAGCTGGATGGCGCTGGCGGCATCGGGGCAGAGCAAGCCGGGGATGCCATCGAAAACAAGAGTCCGGTTGAAACCGGCGGGGATGTGAAGACGGATGACGCCGGGCTGGGAGGGCGTGGAAGGCGGGACCAGTGCGGAAGAGACCGTGAGTTCGTAGCGGGAAAGCGAGGCATTCCAGACATCCGTGCTGCTGCCTCCTCCGATACTGCCGACGGGATCGGAATACGCCGGGCCGGCATACAGCCCGATTTCCGACGAAGTCGTCCCGCCGTAGACATACATTTTGAACGAGGTCCAGGTACGGGGCAGGTAGAGGTAATAATCCTGTGCCGCAGGCGTGGCGGGAAAGCCGAGCGACAGCTCACCCCGGACGCCCCAGGCTTGCACCGTATCGGGAAGACCGATGGCAAAAACATCGTTGGAACGCCCTCCGATGACGCTCACCGTGTAGACGCCGGCATCGCCTTCCGGAATGGACAGCACCACGCTGCTGCTCCCGCCCGGGCTGTCCGTCAGGTCGGCATGCGAAACGACCCGACCCGAGGGATCCAGCACCTGGGCGAGTGCAACGGGACGCGGCTTGATGGCCTCTTGCGCCGGGATCGTCGTCGCGCGGGCAATATACACCGCCCGCAGGCCTCCGGCGGGAGCGGCGGCCAGCATGCCAAGCCCGCGCGTATTGCCGCCGAGGAAATGGATGCGGCCCTCGTGGACCGTCGGGAAACGGGTGGTGAAGTCAGGATGCGTGGCAAAGGTCGTGCGCTCGGTCTTGCTGAGCCGCGCTTCATCGATCGTGCCGGTGAAGGGATCTATCCCCGTTTGACCGGCCTCACCGATGGAAACGGGAAACACGCCGGTGTCGTAGGTAAACGAGGCGAAGGTCCCGGCAGCGACCGGCGACGCCGCATCGTAGCCGCCGAATTCGTCCTGCAGATAAAGCCGGGCAACCACATCGGAACCGTCCTGACGGATGGAGAAGGCGACATGGTACCAGCGGTCACGCTCGATGGATCGTCCCAGGTCGTGAAACAGTTTTCTGGATACGCCGGCCGCATCCCTCAGCTCCAGGCAGAGCCGGGCGTTTTCTCCGGTGTCGTCGTCCGTAAAATAAAAGCTGACAGGCTGCCGGCTGCCGGCGCGCCGGAAGAGCACCTGCCGGTTGGCCCAACCCGAGCCGGAAGGCGTTTCATGGGGCAGGATGGAGGCATCATCAAACCGCACCCAGATTTCGAAAGTCTGGATGGAGGGATTGGCAGGCTGGGTGTAACTGTCGAGATAAAGCCGGCGATTGTCCGTCGTGCCTTGCGGATGAAACCCGGTCACTGCCCGTCCGAGGAGCCCGGGGACGCTTTGCAGGTCGCCGATACCGGTGGCGGTCAGTTGCAGCGCGGGGGAGCCGCCGGCGTCCGCATAGGCGGAAGGCGGGTTGGCTGTCTCATCGAAGCGCCACAAGGCAAGCGTGTCGGTATCGACCGCGTAAGACACGGCTGCGCGAAGAAGGCCGGGAATCGACAATACCAGCGCGCCGAGCAGGCAGGGGGCGAAAGTGCAGGGTTTCATGGGGGCAGGGTTGCGGCCTGACAGGCCGGGGTGACAGGTGGAAGAGAACGCAGGAATCCCGGGAAGGAGGAACCGGCATGCAGAAGGAAGAAAGCGGGCGATCAGGATTCCGGCATTTCGGTCACGCCCAGCTTTGTACCATTGCGGAGGTCGCTTTCCCGCGGATCTCCGTCTTTGGTTACGTAGGCCCAGTACTGCATGAAGAGGCGTCCGTCCTTCTCGTCTCCGTCAACGTAGGCCACGTGGCCGTCCAGAAAACCGCAGTTGATGGAACGCTTGCCTCGATGCCGCAGCGGAATACGCGTCTTCTTCTTATCCGAGTCGCTGTTTTTCCAGTCAGAACCGAAATGATCCCATACGAGGGGAATACGCGTCGGTTGTGTGCGCAGCCCGAAGTTGGTCGGCGTATTGGTGGCTATTTGCCTGACGCCATAGTCCACGTTGAACGCACTGGCATCTGTCTGAGTCGGGTGAATCAGTCCGGTCATCTTTGCGGCGGGACAGTGTTCGATTTTTTCGCGTATCCCCTTGTTGTCGGACGTCCAGAGATAGCGCGGCCCCGGCTTGTAGTAGTAGCGCAGGAGATAAAAGCCCGGGAGGTTGTGGTTTTCGGATTGAGCCAGCCATTCATTCGGCGTGTCTGGCCCGAATGCAACCGGCAGCGAGCGCATTTTGTGCTCGTTCATGAACAGGATGTAGGCCGTCGTCAGTTGCCGCACGTTGCTCTTGCATGTCGCATCCGCCGCGCTGAGACGCACGCGCCCCACCACGGGGATGATGATGCCGGCCAGAATGCCGATGATCGCAATCACGACCAGCAGCTCGACCAGGGTAAACGCAGACAGGGGGGGACTCGATGTTTTTCGGGTATTCATGGGATACAGGTTGGGAAATTTTTCGGGGGGAGCCGGGGAAAGCAAAGACGGGGCAACATCGCCGGCCGGCACCGGCGCTGGCTGCGCTCAGGAATCCGGTGCCGGCGCGCACGACAGCCGCTCGACCAGACGCGTGCCCACGCTCACGTGGCGCACCATCATCGACGGATTCTGCAGGCGCTCGTAAAGAAGGTTGACCGCCACCCGTCCCACCTCGTCACCCGAGAGCGACACGCTGGTCAACGGCGGCACCGAGTGCTCGCAGGTGTCGATGTTCATGTAGCCGACCACGCTCAGATCGCGCGGCACCTCGATGCCATAGCGGCCGGCCAGAGCCAGCAGGGCGAAAGCGTACGTATCCGTTGCGCAGACCACGGCGGTCGGGCGCTCGCCCTTCCCGAGGGCCAGGAGATTTTTCAACCCCTTCTCGATCACCTCCGACAAAGTCTCCCGTCCGTGATCACGCGTCGGAACCTGGATATACGCCGGGTCTTCCACGCAGCCGAGGGAACCGGCATATTTCCGATATGCATCCATCCGCTCGAAGTGCAGAACGGACGGCGCTTGTCCCAGATCATCCACCGACAGAAACGCGATCCGCCGGTGCCCCAGCTCCCTCAGGTAACGAAGAATCTGGTACGTCGCCGCGTAGTTGTCGCACATGACAGAGAAGATCGACCGATCCTCGCTGCTGTTCATCAGCATGATGACCGGGACAAGCTCGTTGAGTTTGCGAATCCAGGTGTCGGACGTGGTCGGGCTGGGCTTCAGAATGACGCCCTGCACGCGATTCTCGGCAACCATCGCCGGAATCGCCCCGCGCGCCACTTCCTCTCCGCAGGTGGCAAAAAGCAGATGACCGTTGTTGCGGTTTACCCCGTCCTCGATGCCAATCAGAAAATGCTGCAGGAACGGATCGGCGGTCACCCGGGCCAGATTGGGTGAATCCACCAGGTAACCGATCACCGCGACATCATTCGACGCCTGCACGGTCGCCTGTGCGGCCGGAGCACGACGGGTATAACCCAGCGACCGGGCGGCCAGCAGAACCCGTTCCGCCAGATCCTCCGCGACGTCAGCCTTGCCGTTGAGCACGCGGCTCACGGTGCCGATCGACACGTCCGCCTTCTCGGCAACGTCGCGCAGGCGGGGTTTGGCAGCAGGGATAAAAGAATCAGCCTTCATTTTCATATAATTTCATGTATTTATTTTAAAGAAGGTCAAGCATAGATATGACCATTCTCCTCAATTTAGGCCACCCGGTGGCATTTTCCAAGGAAATACCAATCCCATATTTTGTTAGTAAACAGCTTCTTATTGATTTTACCTGAAATTCCATATTTTTCCATGAAATTTTCATTGATTTCCATTAAAAATATCCCACGATTCAGATGAACCCGACAAAAACCCATCCTTATGCAACTACCCATCTGCCCTCCTTCCGGCGTGGCTTCGCTGCAATCGCATTGCCGCCGCCTCTCCGCCCTCACGCTGGCCACGTTCTCCCTTCTGGCGGGAACCGGACGCTTGCACGCCGATGACATTTCATGGAATGCCGCTACCGACGGCTTGTGGAGCGATGCCTCGAACTGGTCTTCCGATCCCGTCCTGCCCGGCGTGGAGGACACCGTCACCATCGCCGCCACCACCGGCGGCACCGATCCCTACACGGTGACCTTCGGCACCGGCACAGAGGCCGATGCGACGCTCACGGCCGATGTCTTCAAGCTCACCCTTGGCGTCGCCGGCGCGCCCCGCGCCACCCTTCATCTCAAGGGAGGCACGCTCACCGCCGACGTCGGCGAAGCTCCCGCTTCCGGCAACAGCACGCCTCCGCTGACGATGACCAATGCCGATCTCGTCGTCGATACCGGGGCCACGCTGCTGCTCCGTTCCGGGCCCGGTGGCGGAGGCAACGGTTTTCGCGGCCTCGTCATGACCGGCAACGCCACCGCGACCATCAACGGCACCGTCAAGGTACAACCTTCCGGCGGCGCCACCGGCAGTGTTGGCGGCGGCCTTCACATGTCCGGAAGCGCCGGCCAGACCAACACCGTCACCATCGGCCGGAATGCCGTTGCCGAGTTTGGTTACACCTACGTCGGGCCCGGTGGCCAGTCCGCGCAAAACCACGTCATCGTTGACGGAGGTTCGTTGAAGGTCCGCGCATTTGAACTCGGACGCGGGGGAACGGACAACACCATCAGCGTCAAAAATGGCGGAACCTTCACCGAAGGCGGTGGCGGAGCCAGCATTGGCGGTGCAAGCAACAATACCGGCACCGGCCATCTCATCATCGGTGAAATCGACGAAGGAGGAGCGATCCTCTCCGAAGGCACGGTCACCATGACATCCGGCCTGACTGTTGGCGCCGGCACCGCGAGCGGCAATGGCACCGTCACACTCAATGCGGGCAGTTTCTCCATGACCACCTCTGCCGCGCGCACGGTCACGCTCGCCAGCGGACCCAAAACTACCGGCACCCTCAACATCAAGGGCGGCACGATGAACATTACCCGCAGCCAGGGCGATCACACCCTGCGTCTCGCTCCCGGCTACGTGGACGAAACGAGCACCGGCACCGCCACTATCAACTTGTCCGGCGGCGCGCTCAACGTCGACAAGTTCGTCAGCCAGACCGTTGCCGGAACCATCAACTTCACCGGCGGCCTCTTCACCGTGAAGCAGGCCACGGTCTCCAACGGCAAGGCTTTCACCGTCGGCAACGGAACCGATGCCGCCACGTTCCGCCTCGTCACCGCCACCGGTTCCGGCGACCACACCTTCGCCGACGGTCTCGTCATTTCCGGCAACGCCCGCCTCGAAGGCTCGGGCAGGATCGGCACCGGCCTTGCCTCCGTGTCCGGCACGCTCGCCGCCAGCGGCACACTCGAGTTTGCCGACGGCCTCACGCTCTTCGACGGCTCCACGATCGACCTCAACAACTCCTCCGGCTCCCTCTTTATCTCGGGCGGCGATCTGACCATCGCCGATGGCGCCACCATCAACATCCGCCTGACCGATTTCACGGATGGCAATCCGGTCACGCTCTTCACCGCCTCCGATTCGATCGCGGGGACTGCCCTCGACAACGTGAACTTCCTCTTCAACGGCGTCGCCACCACCGGATCATGGAGCGGCGCCGACTTCCTGATCACGGCCGTCGCCGTCCCTGAACCCTCCACGGTCGCACTCGTCCTTGGCGGCCTCACGCTGCTCGCCTCCCTGGGCGTTCGCCGCCAGCGTTGATAGCAACGGACAACACGCGGCACTCGCCCGAATGCGAGTGCCGTCTTGTCCGGTTTCCTTCACCTTTCCAACCCGTCCATCCCTGTCATGCAATTTCCCCGTATCGCCGTTGTCCTCGCCTCGCTCCTTGCCTCGTCCGCTTTCTCCGCCGCTCCGGCTCCCTCCGACAACGGCAGCCTTCTGCTCAGCGGTTTTGAGGACCCGGTCAAAAACGAGTGGAAGCACCAGACCCGCGCCGACCTTGTGCCGTTCAAGGCCGAAACCTTGCCCGACAAGGTCAAGGAAGGCGCCCAGTCCGCGAAATGGACCGACCTCGCCCGACACAAATGGATCGCGCTGATCAACACCCCGTCCGACTGGTCCGCGTGGGAGGCGCTCAGCCTCTGGATTTATGCCGAGACCGCCAACGGCCAGAAAATCAACCTCGTTGTCGGTGCGCCGAAAGAGGGAGCGCAGGAAGGTTATTACCTCCATCAGCTCACGATCGACTGGACCGGCTGGCGCCAGATCGTCGTCCCTTTCAAAACCTTCAAACC
This sequence comes from Opitutaceae bacterium TAV5, assembly GCA_000242935.3. Lineage (NCBI taxonomy): Bacteria > Pseudomonadati > Verrucomicrobiota > Opitutia > Opitutales > Opitutaceae > Opitutaceae bacterium TAV5. Next base: position 3,759,249 of record CP007053.1, on the reverse strand, counting down.
CAACCGCGCCCCCGCGCCCTGGAGTGCCGTCAAGGTGCTCCGTTTCACCGCCGGAGGCTGGGGAGCCGAACCCTTGCCCGATACCGTTCTTTATCTCGACGATCTCCGCCTCATCCGCCGCTGATTCCTGATCCCCCATGCCAACCCCGCGTCTCCTGCTCCCGGGCCCGATCCTGCTGGCCATGCTGACCAGCCTCGCCCTCGCCGATGTCAATGCCTCCGGCCTCAACGAACGTTCCGACGCCGGCTCTTCCGCCTGGCTTCAGTCCGACGCCTCCTCCGCCGTCTCCAGCGACCCGCTGGTCCCGCCCGATGTCGCCCGCCGCCTGCCCCTCGCGCAACGCGCCCGCATCCACGCCCTCGGCGGCGGCGTGCGCGGTTTCGGCATGCTCGCCGAATATCCGGCCAGCCAGCCGCCCGGCGAGATTGTCGTCGCCCGCCGGACCACGATCCCTTCCCCCGGCAAGGAGCCCTACGCCCCGATTGCCCTCGCCCGTGTCTTCGACCCCGCCGGCAACCTCGTCGCCGTCGAGGAATTCACCGACCAGGCAACCCCTCTCGAAATCCGTACGCTCAAGCCAACCCTGAACCCCCAACCCCAAACTCCAAACCCCACCGGCTCTGCCGGTGCCGGTGGCGTCTGGCGCGTCTCCTTCAGCGGCGGTCGGGCGGGCGACATCGTCGAACTCCGCCTTCCGCCCACCGACACGTGGGGTGTCCGCGGCGAGATGGCGCTCGGCATCATTCCCGCCACCCTGCCCCGCCCCGCCTGGCTCTGGATCCCTCCGTCCTCGGTCAAACTCCTCATCGGCATCGAAACCGGCAACACTTCCGGTATCGAGCTCCAGACTACAAACGGCGACGGTTCCTCCGCCGCCGTACTCGCCCGTCCCGAGCCCGACCCGCTCAAACGCGCCGGCCGGCTCTTTCTCGCCGATCTCCCTCCCGGTCTGCCCGGCTCCGTGACCCGCCTTCTCCTCCCGGCCCGGTTCGGCGGCGCCATCGTGGTGGAAGGCGCGCCCGGCCTCCTCTGCCCCACTCCCGCCGCCGCCCTGCGGCTGCGCGGCGGCACGGTCGAGAGCCACGGCGTCCTCACCGCCGGCCCCCTTCAGGCCCGCGCCCGCGACTGGATGGTCGCCAACGCCCCCAAAGTCGACCGCCAGCTCTCCATCACCTTCCCGTCTCCCGGCTCCCTTCCCGCCGATCTCCCCGACCCGCAACTCCAGGCGCTGATGTTCGGCAAGTATGGTTTCGCGAATACGCTCGCCCATACCATCAAACTCCAGAACGCGCACCTCGACCCTGCCGATCCTTTCCTCGGTTCCTTCCGCACCGAAAATCCCCCGCGTGGGACGCCCGACTGGACCCGTTTCTGGATGCCCGTCAACGGAGTCAATTTCCCGCCTGCCGCCCTCGCCGCCGCCGTCACGTTCCCCTCCCCCCTCAACGCTGCGCGCCGCAACGAAGACCTCATCCGCCGCGCCACTCTCGGCGCTTTCGCCAATTTCATGTCGATGCAGGGCGACGACATCCTCAGGGAAGGCAGTCTGGAAAAGACGCGGTACCCGATGACCCATTCCTTCTTCATCTACCCGCCCGCCCTCGCCCAGGCCTGGCACGGCCTTCGCGATCTGGTTCCCGACGACGAAGCCCGCGCCATCTGGCGCGCCGGTCTCGTCGCCGTCGGCGACAAGCTCGCCGACTACCAGGGCTACCAGTCCAACCAGTGGAGCCACATGATTCTCGGCCACCTCGAGACATATCTGGGCACGGGCGAAAAACGCTTTCTCGGCTACTTCGAACGCCTCGCCACCGCGTTCTTCGACGGCGCCTTCGGTCCGGACAACAAGTTCGGCCAGCATCCTGCCGGCTATTTTCTCGAAGAGTACGGCCCCGACGGGAACTACGACCATCTCAGCGCCTACTGCCTGGTGACGGCGTGGTATTATTACCGCGAACTCCCCGAGGCCAACCCCGCCCTCGTCGAAAAAATCCGCGCCGGCATCGAGAAAAACATCCGTTTTTCCAGCTTCTTCTGGCTGCCCGATCCCGGTCCCGCCGGCGGCATCACCAGCCCCACCGCCTTCAACTGCCGGACCACGTCCGCCATCGCCGGACTCGGCTATCCCGGCATGATCATGGCCAAATCCGACTTCCCGCTCGGCCTCGCCCGCTTCCGGCTCACCCGCCCGCCTGTTCCCGGCAAAGGCATCGGCATGGCCTCGACCTTCTCCTACATCGCCAACACGGATGAATGGGCGCACGCCATCATTCGCGACGGATTGCGCCGCGGCCCGACCGGCTACGACGCCGCCGGCGGCACCTGGGTGCCGCACATCTACAAGACATACTCACAACCCGTTCGCGTATCCCCGGCTCCGATACCCGTTGAGGAGACAGGCGGCACCTGGACGCTCCCCGGCCTGCTCGCGTGGAACCGTTCCGGCCTCTACGGCGCCACCTTTTACGATGTCGCCGGAGCGACCCGCACGCTCAACGGCTTCGCCGGCGGCGGTCCCGATGCGCTCTGGACCGGGGCCACCGGCGCCTTTCTCCTTGGCACTGCTCCCGGGAAACCGCAAAGCGGCCCCGTTGTCCGCATCAAGGACGCGCAGCCGCAAAAATCCGCCGAAAGCCTGACCTTCTCCTGTGTGTACGGAACGGATACCGGCGGCGCTTTCTTCTACAGCGGCAAGGAACGCGCTTCCCTCGACCCCCGCACGGTCGTCGAAGGCCGTCATTACGATATCGGGGCCAAGCTCGACACTCCCTTTGCCACCCTCGCCTGGACTTACGATCTGCCTGACGACAACACCCTGGTGCTCTCCGTCTCGCTCAACGCCCAGCCCGCCGCGCGCGAAGCCTTCGTCAACCTCCCCCTTCGCACCGTCGAGACGACACGCCTCCGCCTCGAATCACCCAACTCGCTTCTGGTCGAAGTCATCGGAGAAACCGGCAGCGTCCCCGTCCCGGCCGTCCGCATCACCTGGCCTGCCACTGCCTCCGGCCGTTTGCAGCCCTCGGTCCACAAGGACCTGCAACGGCTGGTCATCCCGCTGCCTGCCGACGGCAGTCCGCTGCCTCTGCGCATCATAAAAATGCAGGATAACCCTGCAGGAGCAGGGCGAGGATAATGCCGGTCAATCGCTGCGAAGATCACTCTTCCGGCCCGGGTGGAAAGACGTCGCCGCCCGGTCGCCGCGGCACGTTGGCGGACATCTGCAGCGCCAGGGTATTCGCCGTTGCACTGAAACGGAGAGAAACCCGTATTTGGAATATCCGATGAACACGCTGTTCCATTTTGGAGAAATCGCCGACGACAACGGCTTTCGCATGGAGGGCTACTGGCTCTGGTGTCCGTCCGTCATCCGCGGACCGGAGGGACGCTGGCACATGTTTGCCTCGCGCTGGCCGGCGTGGCTGCCGATGCATCCGGGCTGGCTGACGCATTCCGAAGTGATGCGGGCCACCGCCGACAATCCCGAAGGTCCCTACGCCTTCGCCGAAGTCGTCCTGCCCGCGCGCGGTCCGGAGTACTGGGACGGACGTGCCACGCACAATCCGACCATCCGGTTCCATGGTGGACGCTATTATCTCTTCTACACCGGCATCACCTGGCCGCTGCCGCCACCGAAACCGGGAGAAACGCCGGGCACGCGCGACCCGTTGTGCATCGTCGCCCGTGCCGCGAAACGAGTCGGCGTGGCCTGGGCGGATTCACTGGAAGGCCCGTGGCATCGCAGCGAACAACCGCTGCTGCCGACCAGACCGGGGACGTTCTACAGTTTCCTGACCTCCAACCCTGCGCCGTGGATCATGCCCGACGGACGCGTGATGATGCTGTTCAAGTCGCGCGAGTATCGGGCGAACGGCTCTCACAGCGACATGCACATCGGACTGGCCGAGGCGGACTCGCCGGCGAGCCCCTTCCGTGTCGTCGGCGACGGCCCCGTGTTCGATGAGTTCGGCGAGGTCGAGGATCCGTTTTTCTGGCACGACGGCGAGGTGTTTCACGCTGTCGCCAAGGACATGAGCGGCACCCTCGCCGGCCAGCCGGGCGCCGGAGTGCATGCGGTCTCCGACGACGGCCGTCGCTGGCGGCCGGGAACTCCGCAGGTCGCGTGGCGAAAGGAAATCGTGCGCGCGGGCGGCGTCCGCGAACAGATCGGCAGCCTGGAACGTCCGTTCCTGTTGATGAACGAGGCGGGGATCCCTACACACCTTTGCGCGGCCGTGTCCAACGGATCGTCGGGTTTCACCGACGCCAGCGTCACACAAAACCGCGTTATCTCCCTGGAGTCATGAGCAATTCATTGTTTGGTCCGGACACGGCTTTTGAGTGGCGGGGCTTCGAAGGACGCGAGGGCATCGTCGATGGCCGCGCTCTCAAGGTCGTCGCTCCGCGCACGCCGTTGCCCGGCCGTCCGTGGGCCTGGCGGCCGGAGTTTTTTGATGCGTTCGCCGACGCGGACGAGCAACTCGTCGCCCGCGGATTTCACCTCGTTTATCTCAACGTCGTCGATCACTACGGCTGCCCGAAAGCGATCGCACATGGCGACGCGGCGTATCGCTTTCTCACCGACAGCACCCTTCCCGACGGATTCCGTCTCGCTCCCCGGTTCGCCTTCATCGCGCTGAGCCGCGCCGGACTCTTCGCTTACAACTACGCCATCACCTTCCCCGAACGCGTCGCCTGCATCTACGCCGACAATCCCGTCTGCGATTTCAAAAGCTGGCCGGCCGGTTTCGGCGTCGGCCCCGGCAGCGCGGGTGACTGGCAAAAGTGCCTCGCCATTTACAGCTTCGCCGACGAAGCGCAGGCGCGGGCGTATTCCGGTAATCCGGTGGACCGGATCGACGTCATCGCACGCGCGCGCATTCCCGTTCTTCAGGTCATCGGCGACGCCGATGAAACCGTCCCGGTATCGGAAAACGCGCTACGCATCGCCGCCGCCCTGCGGGCCGCCGGTTCGCCGTATGAGGAAATCGTCAAGCCCGGCGGCCTGCATCATCCGCACGGCCTGCCCGGCAATCCCGGCCCGATCGTGGAGTTCGTCATGCGACACACGGTATCCGTCTTATCATGACAAAATTCACCGCAAAGAACAAAAACTGGAATCCGGAGTAGCAGGCATAGTGGATAATCCTCGCGTTCCGGAATCGCTCACCGGGCGGAAACGCGGAGTTTTCGGTCTGGATTTCCATCGGCGTGGCCAGACCGAGTTCGATCCGGGCGGCGTCGTGGGCGCGCATTTCCGCCTTCCATTCATGAAACTCCTCGAATGAGCCGAGCCTCGGGCCGTGGAGTGTCCGGATCCCGACGCAAAGCCTCGATGTAGTACGCTTTGGCCTCGGTGAATTTCATGCCCTGCAAATGCATCGCCGCAGACGGATTTTGTCAACCCGACGGCCATTCCACCGGGTGTTTCGTGATGTCTCATGCAATCACCACAAAACTCCCGGATTTTTTACACAAAGTTCGCAAAGAACGCGAAGTCCCTGAAAAACAATTCTTTGCGCCCTTTGTGATCTTTGTGTAAAATCAGTCGCAGCAAAGACACCGGTATCAGCCGCCGCCGGCCAGCGAGCTTTCGCCGGGTTTCGTCATCGACATCGGTTCCAGCGCGGCGTCGAGCGTGGCGGCGTCGAGCAGGCCTTTTTCCAGGACGACTTCACGGAGCGTCTTGCCGGTGGCGAGCGCTTCCTTGGCCACGGCGGCGGCGTTGTCGTAGCCGATGTGCGGGTTGAGCGCGGTCACGAGCATGAGCGAGCGGTCCACGAGTTCCTTGCAGCGCGCTTCGTCGGCCTCGAGCCCGGCGACGCAGGCGTCGGCAAACTGGCGGGCGGCGTTGCCGAGGATGTGGATCGACTCGTGCAGCGCCTGCGCAATGAGCGGGATCGTGACGTTGAGTTCGAAATGGCCGTCGCGCCCCGCGATGACGACCACCTGCGAGAGGCCCTGCGTGTAGATCGCCGCCTGCACGAGCATCTCGCTCATCACCGGGTTGACCTTGCCCGGCATGATCGAGGAACCGGGTTGCGTGGCGGGGAGTTTTAACTCGCCGAGGCCGCTGCGCGGGCCGGAGCCGAGGAGGCGGATGTCGTTGGCGATCTTGGTGAGGCTGGCGGCGATGGTCGCGAGCAGGCCCGCGACCTCGACGGCGTCATCGCGCCCGCCCTGCGCCTCGAAGTGGTTGCGCGCCTCGATGAAGGCGAGGCCGGTTTCCTCGTTGAGCACGCGGATCACCGCCGCGGGAAAGGCCGGATGACAGTTGATGCCGGTGCCGACCGCGGTGCCGCCGATGGCGAGTTCGAGCAGGGCGACGATGGCCTTGTCCACGCGCTCCACGGATTTCGAGGCCTGCGCGGCGTAGCCGGAAAATTCCTGGCCGAGTGTCAGCGGGGTGGCGTCCATCAGGTGCGTGCGGCCGATCTTGACGATGTGCGCGAAGGCTTTCGCTTTCGCGTCGAGCGCATCGCGCAGGTGCGCGAGGGCGGGGCGCAGGTGCGTCTGGAGGGCGTGGGCGACGCTGACGTGGAGGACGGTCGGGATGATGTCGTTGGACGACTGGCCGAGGTTGACGTCGTCGTTGGGGTGGATCGGTTTTTTCGAGCCGACGGGCTGGCCGGCGAGCTGGCTGGCGCGGTTGGAAATCACCTCGTTGGCGTTCATGTTGGTCGAGGTGCCGGAGCCGGTCTGGAAAACGTCGACCGGGAAATGGACGCTGAGCTTGCCCTCGGCGATCTCGCGCGCGGCCTCCTGGATGAGTTTCGATTTTTCGGGCGAGAGGCGGCCGAGCTCCTCGTTGGCGCGCGCACAGGCGAGCTTCACGAGGCCGATGCCGCGGATGAACCCGTCGGGCAGAGGGCGTCCGCTCACGGGGAAGTTGAGCACGGCGCGCTGGGTGGAGGCGCCGTAGAGGGCATCGTCGGGGACCTGCATGGGGCCCATGGAGTCTTTTTCGGTTCTCATATGCGGAAGGCGGGAATGATTGGAAACGGAAGTCGCCAACATGACAAACGTTGGCCTAACTTGCGAACCTCGAATGCAGATGCACACAGGTGAGACCGTTTCTCAATCAATGAAAGCGAGTAACGGCAGGTTGTTTTCCGGCGGCATTGGCAGGCGACGCGAGCAGGACAACGGCAGCAGGAAGCGGCGCCGTCCCCCGACGCGGGCGCGATCCGGAGAAGGAGTAAGAGAACGAGAATGAGAATGAGTGGTTGCGGGCGAGACGCCCGCGCCACATCCGCCTGTCACTCGCCGATGAGCGTCACCACGAGCCGGCGCGTGTGCGGGGCGCGGCGGTGTTCCCAGAGGTAGAGGCCCTGCCAGGTGCCGAGCAGGAGGCGGCCGTCGGCAAACGGGATCGTCTCGGCTGTGCGGGTCAGCGCCATCTTGATGTGGCCCGGCATGTCGTCGGGGCCTTCGGCGGTATGGCCGAAATGCGGGTCGTTTTCGGGCACGAGGCGGTCGAGCCAGCCTTCAAGGTCGTGGCGGGCGGTGGGATCGGCGTTTTCCATGAGGACGAGCGAACAGCTCGTATGCTGGCAAAACACCGTGGCGAGGCCGCGGGCGAGGCTGCTGCGGGCGAGTTCCTGTTCCAGTTCGCCGGTGATCTCGTGCGTGCCGGCGTGGCGGGTGCGGACGGTGAGCGTGGTCTGGTAAACGGGCATGCCGGCGAGCTTGCGCAACGTGCGGGAAAGGAGCAAGGAATGGCGCCGGAAGCACCCTTCACCATGAAATCTTCCGCATCGTTGCAGGCTTCCCTTTGACGGGTGCGGAAACCGCTACCACATTTCCGCACATGAGCGATTTTTTCTCAGGAGCCGAAGTCGGCGCCGCCAAGGAAGTCCTGGACCAGTTGCGCGCCAACATGCGCCTTACGGTCAAGGGCAAGGATGACGTGATCGAGCAGGCCCTCGTCTGCCTCGTGGCCGGCGGCCATCTGCTCATCGAGGACATGCCCGGCGTCGGCAAGACCACCCTCGCCTACTCGCTCGCGCGCTCCATGGACTGCGCGTTCTCCCGCATCCAGTTCACCAGTGACCTGCTGCCGAGCGATGTCACCGGCGTGGCCATCTACGACGAGACGATGAAGGAATTCGTCTTCAAGAAAGGCCCCGTCTTCGCCAACGTCGTCCTCGCCGACGAAATCAACCGCGCCACCCCGAAAACCCAGTCCTCCCTCCTCGAAGTGATGGACCGCGGCAAGGTTTCCGTGGATGGCGAAACGCATGCCGTGGGCGCGCCGTTCATGGTGTTCGCCACGCAAAATCCCGTCGATTACGAAGGCACCTTCCCGTTGCCGGAAAGCCAGATGGACCGTTTTCTCGTGCGGCTGCACATGGGTTATCCCAACCCGGCCGACGAACTCGAGATCCTCCGCGCGCCCCGCACCTCCTACGACAGCATCGCGCTCAACGCCGTCGTCTCGCGCTCCGACGTCCTGCAACTCCAGGCGCTCGCCACCCATGTTTTCATCGAGGACAGCGTGCTCGACTACGTGCTCAAGATCATCAGCGCCACGCGCACCGAATCCGAGTTCAAGTCCGGCGTCTCCGTGCGCGGCACGCTCGCCCTCAAACACGCCGCCCAGGCCCGCGCGCTCCTGCACGGACGCGACTTCGTCATCCCCGAGGATGTGCAGGCGATGGCCATCCCCGTGATGGCGCACCGCCTCGCGCTCGTGCGCCCCGGCTCCGACGCGCTCGAGGAGCGTCGCACCATCACCAACGTCCTCAAGCGCATCATCGGCGCCATCGCCACACCGGCATGACGGCCTGAGCCTCCTGATCCCGCCCGCCGTGCCTTCCACCGTCACCGATTCTCCTGCCGCCGCCCGCGCCGACGAACCGCCGCCCTCCGTGGTCGTGCCCCATGGTCATGTCGCGCCGGTGACGCCCCTGCGCGAACAGGATGACTGGCAGGGGGTGAAACTGGCTATCCGGCGCGACCCCGCGCAACGCTGGCGACGGCACCTCTGGTCGCTGATCTTTCCTCCGAAAAGCCTCAGTCACCGCCTGCTCCCCACGATCCCCGGCGTCCTCCTGCTCCTCGCCGCCGCGGGCATCGGTGTGGCCGCCTACAACACCGCCCAGAACACGCTCTTCATCACCCTCTCGCTGATGATTTCGTGCCTCGTCCTCAACGGCGTCATCTCCTGGCTCAACGTCCGCCAGCTTGGCTGGCGCCTGCAGGTCGCCACGCCCTGGCGCGCCGGGCAGGACCAGGTGGTGGGCCTGGAGATGCGCAACGAGAAACGCCACATCGCCACCTACGGCCTCTCGTTTGACCTGCGTGCCGAGCCCTCCGGCGCGCGCACCCGGCTGGTCCTTCGCCAGCGCCTCGATCCGCGCTCCCAGCTCCGGCTCGAATGGGTACTCCGCCCCACCCGGCGCGGCCGGGAACGCATCGAGCTCGTCAGCATCGGTTCGCTGTTTCCCTTCGGCTTCCTGAACAAGACGATCGGCAGCGGCATGTCGCGCGAAGTCATCGTGTGGCCGGCTCCCGCCGACTATCGCCGCCACGCCATCGGCGGCGCCTGGCGCGCCCTGCCCGGCGAGCGCAGCCGCCACAGCGGACAGAGCGGCGAGGTCGTCGGCGTGCGCAAGTACATCGCCGGCGACTCCCAGCGGATCGTCCACTGGAAGGCCACCGCCCGGCTGCGCGGCGTGATGGTCAAGCAGTTCTCCAGCGAAGGCAGCGAGGGCGTCACCCTCTGGTTGCAGACGCCCGCCGAAACCTGGTCGCGGCCCGACCAGTTCGAGGTGCTGGTCAGCCTTGCCGCCACGCTCGCCGAAGACCTTTTCCGCAACGGCCGCCTCCTCGCCGCCGCCGTCAACGACGAGGCCCCCCGCCCCATCCGCAAGCTGCGCGATCTCGAACTCTTCCTCGACCAGCTCGCCGTGGTCGAACCCGTGCCGCCCGCCGCCGCCGGCTCGGAAGCCGCCTCCCGCCGGCGCAATCTCCTCACCTTCCAGCCCGAAGGTCCGCGCGGCGTCGGCGCCTTCATCGACGGCATCAAGGCGGCGTCGGCGTAGTTGAAATCAATTACGAATTGCAAATGACGAATGACGAATTGCCAAGGCCCCCCCTCTCCCCCTCTGCACACACCACCACCTTCCCTGTATTTCGCCGTATCTGAAATTCGTAATTTGAAATTTGTAATTCGTCATTTCCCCGCATGATCCGCCGTCCCCAGTTAAGCATCGACGAGCTCCACCAGGTCCGCTGGCTCCTGGGCGGCATTCTCATCGTGCTGTCGGCCTGGACGGTGTCGTTCATGGATGTGAGCGCCACGCTCCTGCTCGGCATCATTTCGATCGCCGTGCCCGTGGCCACGCTCACGCCGGCGCTTGCCGCCTGGGTGCCGGCGTGGATCCACCGGCTCGTGTTCCCGCTCGTCGTGGCGTTCCTGCTCTGCGACATGTTCATCACGCGCCAGTACCTGCCCGCGCTCATCCGGCTCGACCTGATGCTGCTGCTCTACCGGGGCGTCACCCTGCGGCGGCGGCGCGAAGACCTGCAACTCATCGTCCTCGCCCTGTTTCTCGTCATCGTCGCGGGCGTCATCACGGTCTCCCTCGCGTTTGCCGTGCAGATCCTGCTCTTCATGGCCTGCACGCTGGCCCTGCTGCTCGTGCTGACGATCACCGAAGTCATGCCGGAACCGCCCGCCCGCTCCGGCGTGCCTCCGGCCTGGGTGCATGTCAACTGGAGCCACCTCGCCCGGCGCCTGCTCCAGGTCAACAACTGGCGGGCGACGATGATCGCCGGCGTGATCTTTTGCGCCGTCGTCGGCCTCTCCGCCGTGCTGTTCCTCACGCTGCCGCGCTTCGACATCAACAGCTCGATGTTCATCGACAAGCTGATCCCCCCCAAATCCAAAACCGGCTTTACGGAAAACGTGCGGTTCGGCGATGTCGTCAATCTCCAGGAAGATCGCAGCGTGGCCCTCAGCGTCGATGTCTCGGACCGGTCCGCCGTGCCCGCCATGCCTTACTGGCGCATGCTCGCGCTCGACCAGTACAACAGCCGCGACGGTTTCAGCGTCTCCGAAGGCCTGCATTCCGAGATGCGGTCCTGGCCCGGCAAGATGCAACAGTACACCGGCGCCGCCCCGCGTCTCGACCCCCGGCGCCGCGTCACCTGGACTTTTTACATGGAGCCCGGCGTCAGCCGCTACCTCCCGATGCTCGGCGATTTTTTCCTGCTCACCTTCAACGAGGAACAGTCCCTGAGGAAAAGCGATGTCCTGCGCATGTATGCCCTCGCGCAGGAAAGCCAGCGCATGATCCCCTGGCGCGTCGACGGCATGGTCGAGGACAACAGGCTGCGCGATGCCGCCTATGCCGCCCGCTGGAAACAGCTCTCCAGCCCCGACCGGCCCATCGAACCCGACAGCACCGAACGCCTCGGACGCCGCGGCTGGGGCTGGCGTGGCGATTCCCCGCAGGATTTTTATCCGGACGAATACGAGGACATGCCCGGCAACTACAGCGATGAGATGCTCGGCCGCCCCCCCCCGCCGCCCGATTACCTGCGGCTGCGCATTTTCAGCCGTTCCAGCCTCGCGCAGCTCTACGGCGCCGTGGTCGAAATCGGCCCGCCCGACGATGGTGACGTGTCCGCCTTCATCCAGCGGGCCAGCAACTGGCTCCAGCAGCGCCACGGCTACTCGATGCAATTCACGATCGATCGCGGCGAACGTGGCGAACGCGGCGAGCGCCGACGCTTCTGGCCGGATCCTCTCGTCACCTGGATGACCTCGAAGGAAAACGGCCACTGCGAGATGTTCGCCGGCTCCATGGTGCTGCTCGCCCGCGCCGCCGGCATCCCCGCCCGGCTTGTCACCGGCTTCAAGGGAGGCTCCTGGAACAGGACTTCCGGACACATCAGCATTCGCAATTCCGACGCCCACGCCTGGTGCGAGATCTTTGACGAGAAGGACACCTGGCTGCGTGTCGATCCCACGCCCGGCTCCAGCATCCTCCCGCCGGCCGATTCCGACGACACCGCCCTCGCCTTGAATCATTTTTCTCTCGAAACCGAAACCGGCTGGGCTTCGCGAACCGACAGCCTGCGCGTTTTCTGGTACCGGCGGATTGTGAGTTTCGACCAGACCTCGCAGCTCGAGATGATCCGCATCAGCAAGGAGATCATCGAGACCATGTCGCGCGAATGGCGCGAACGTATCGAAAAAACCCTGCGCACGCTCCTCGAGCGCGCCCGTCAGCCCTGGACCTGGTGGCAGGTCGGCATCATCGCCGTCTGCGCTGTCATCGCCGTCGGTATCATATGGCTGTGGCGTGAACTCGGCATCGGTCTGTGGCTGCGTTCACTGCGCGGCGCCGATCCCGTGCGGCGCGAAGCCAGCCGCTGGTTGCTGCGCCTGCAGGATGCCCGCGGCCCGTTCGCCAAAGGCGTCGCCAGCCGTCTGCTGCGATTGCGTTACGGCGACAAAAAAACCTGGCGCGAGCCGGCCACCCGCGTGTTCCGCGACGCCCGCCGCGCCGTGCGCACCCTCCGGCGGACGTGAGGAGTGGCAGTTTGTAGTTGGTAGTTTGAAGTTGGTAGTTGGTGATTTGAAGTTGGTAGTCGCCAGTTGGTGATGGCGCCCGCACTTCGTAGCAAAAAACCAACTACCAGTTTCAAATTGCCAACTTCAAACTTCTAACTTCAAACCTCACCCTACCCGTTCGCCCGCAATATCTCCCGCGTCACGCCATTGGAAACCGCCAGGAAGATCGCAATCGCCAGGTAGGCGCCGCCCAGTGCGGGATAACCGTACAAAAAGACCTGCACTTCCGGCCGGAGCAGACTGGTGGAAAAGAAAAAATACGAAAACGACAGCAGCAACCCCGCGCCGCTGATCGCCGCCACCACCACCATCACCCGGCGCGCCCAGTCCTTCCCTGTCATCAGCGGCAGGGCCAGGATGGCGATGCACAACGGCCTGAGAATATCCAGGAGCAGAAACACGCCGGACCCGACGAGGATCACGATCAGCGCATCGACAATCGCGAGCGCCAGCAGGAACGCGGAGATCGTCCGCAGACGCCTCCGCCGGGTCGAATATCTGGCTTTGGTACGGCTCACTTTTTCTTCTTTGCGACCGCCCTGGTCCTGGCCGGAGGCACCACGACGACGGGGCAGGTTGCTTTTTTCAGAACCGCCTGGGTGGTGCTGCCGATGATCAGGTTGTAGAGCGCGGTGTGGCCATGCGCGCCGAGGACGATCGCATCGACCTTGCGCTTGCGGGCCGTCTCCACAATGGCGGGCGCGGCCGGGCCGTTTTCGAGAATCGCCGCCGCCTTGAAACCGCGCGCCTCCGCGGTCTTGACCAGATGCTCGAGCTGACGGACGGCGGTCTTCCTTGCGAGGGCGATGGTCTCGTGGAGCATTTCGACTCCCACGCCGTAATCGGTCGTCACTATCGGCGGCGTCAGGCTGTGCAGGAAAAACACACGGGCGCCGGGCGTGGCGAGCTTTTCGACGGTGGCAAGCAGGGCGCGGGTGGCACCCGAGAAATCAACGGGGACGAGGAGGGTTTTCATAACACCGCCAATATTACCCTTCATTCTCCAAAGGACAAGCCCCGGCTCGCTTCCTGCCGGCTGCATTTTTCAGCTTCCGGTACTCGCGTATCGCCTCAACCCGAGTCGCCAGACCAACAGCGCCAGTCCGAAAAACACAAACCCGGCTGCCGGACTCGTCCATTGCCATGCGCGCGACGAACCGAGGGGATCGGCCCGCGACAGCACGCCGACGACCGGAAAGTACGTCACACAGCCCAACGGCACCACCAGCGTGAAAAACCGCCGCAGCCACCCCGGATAAATCGCCAGCGGATACTGCGCCGCCGCTACGCCGCCGTAGGTCAGCACGTTCATCACCTCCAGCGACTCGACCGTCCAGAAGGCCAGCGTCGCCTGCACGATCAGCAATCCGAGGAACAACGCCACGCCGCCCGCCATCGCCGCCAGCAGCAGCACGATTTTTTCCGGTTGCCAGCCGAGGCCGAGCGCCAGCCACCCCCACCCGAGCACCGCCAGCCCTTGCGCGATGCGACCGAGCCGGCGCAAGGTGAACTCGCGCCCCAGCACCTGCAGGATCGTCGAGCGCGGACGCACGAGAACGCGGTCGAATTCCCCGCTTTTCACCAGACTCCCGAAATCGTCAAAACCCCGCCCCGCGCCCTCCGCCAGCGCCCACGCCACGTTGACCGTCCCGTAGAACACCGCGATCTCCGCCAGCGACCAGCCGCCCAGCCCGCTGAAGCGCGCGAACAGCGCCCGGATCGCCAGAAATTCCACGACCGGCATCAGCGTCGTGCCCGCCAGTTGCATCGCAAACGACGCCCGGTATTGCAATTGTCCGCGCCACGAAATGCCCGCGTAGCGCCAGTAAAGTTTCCAGCCGTTCATCGTGGTCGTTCTCCCCGTTGCATTGAGTTCAGCCTCCCTGGATGACGACCCGCCGCATCCCCGCGGCCAGCAGGCCGCGGCCCGTCAGCACCAGCACGACAATCCATATCCACTGATGCGCCAGCGCCGCCCACGCCGAGCCACCCGCGAGGTCGCCAAGCCACACGCGATGCGGCGTGTCGATCAGCCCGCGAAACGGCAGCGCCGCCAGCGCCGGTTGCAGCCAGTCCGGCAAGAGCGGCAGCGGCACGAGCTGGCCCGAGAGAAAAATCACCGCCACCGGCATCAGGAACTGGATGCCGTCCGCGCTCAGCGTCCACAGCATCGAAAGGTTCATCAGCACGGTGAACGCGCTCGACAACGCCACGGCGCCGGCAATCGCCAGCATCCACAATCCGGCCGCCCCGACCGATGCCGGCGGCTGCATGCCGAGCAACAGCAGGGCCACCACGAACATCGGTATCGCCCGCAGCACGACAGGCGCCGTCTTCAGCGCCACCGCGCGCGCAAACCAGCCCGCATACAGGTCGACCGGGCGCAACAGCTCGGTCGCGAGGCCGCCCGAAGCGACGAGCGCCTTCACGTCCGGGTCCACCCGCCACGGCAACAACGTAAAAAACGCCTGCCCGAGCCACGTGTAGGTGACGACCTGCGCGAAATCGAGGGGCGGCGCGTCTTTTGCCGATGCGTAAAATGCCCGCATCACCGCCACCACCAGCAGCCCGAAAAACAGTTGCGTGACCAGCCCCGCCAGCGCCGCCGCCCGGTAGTGCAGCAACAGCAGGAAGCGCGTCCTCACGATGGCGAGCAGCGGCTTCATCCTGTGCGGCCTTCCCTGCCGTGGTCGCTGCTGCCGGTGTCGCCGCGCGCGCCGCCCGCATAAATCCGCGCCACGATTTCCTCGATGGGCGGGTTTTCCACGAACAGATCGCGCACGGCATGGCGCGCCGTGATGCGTGCGATCAGGTCGCCGGGCGGCACGGTTTCCGGATCAAACGCCAGACAGATCCGCCCGCCGTCGTGGCGCACCACCCGCGTGTGCGGCTCCGCCAGCAGCGCCGCCGCCGGCTCCGGATCGCCACCGCCCGGCCTGCCGTTGGGCTCGTCCGCCAGGTCGAGGGTCAGCCAGCGCTCGCGCCCGAACCGGCGCCGCAGGTCGGCGAGCGAACCGTCGCTGAGCAGCCGCCCGTCCGCGATGACCATCACGCGGGTGCAGAGCGCCTCGATGTCGTCCATGTCGTGGGTCGTCAGGATGACGGTCACGCCGCGCTCGCGGTTCAGCCGGCGCACAAAATCGCGCACGGCGAGTTTCGAGGGAGCGTCGAGCCCGATCGTCGGTTCGTCGAGAAACAGGATCGGCGGCGCGTGCAGCAACGCCGCCGCCAAGTCGCAGCGCATGCGTTGCCCGAGCGAGAGCTGGCGCACCGGCACATCGAGCAACGTCTCCAGCGAAAGCAGGGCCACCAGTTCGTCGCGCGCGGAGGCGTAGCGATCCGGCGGCACGCGATAGATGTCGCGCAGCAATTCAAACGACTCGATCACCGGCAAATCCCACCACAACTGGGTGCGCTGGCCGAAGACCACGCCGATCTCCGCGACGTGGCGGCGCCGTTCCCGCCACGGCACGCGGCCGCGCACGAGGCATTCGCCGCCATCGGGGACGAGGATGCCCGACATGATTTTCACCGTGGTGGATTTCCCCGCGCCGTTGGGGCCGATGTAGCCGACCAGTTCTCCCGGTTGCAGATCGAACGACACACCGTCAAGGGCACGCACCTCCCGGTGCCGCCGCGCCACCAGACCGCGAACAGCCCCCCGCATGCCCGCCGTACGCTCGGCGATGTGGAAGACCTTTTGCAGATTCCGGACGACGATCTGTGGCATGGGGCCGCCAACAAACGGAAAACGCTTCGGCCCGGGTCAAGAACGGAATGGGATCAAGCGACAGCATCCGCATGAAAAGCGACGACAGGGCAGATCGCCGCATTCGCCAGCGCCCGTCGTTCCTCTCATGGCTCCGGAGGCGCTCCGGCATCAGACACCGGCGGAGGCGGCGGGATGGCGAGCCGGGGAGGAATTCGGTAATCCGGATACGCTTTCCCCCGCCTTACTCGCCGATCGCGGCGGTGTAGGCGGTGGCGTCGAGCAGGGCGCCGGGCGCAAGCTGGTCGAGCGGGGCGGCGAGTTTCACACGGATCAGCCAGCCCTCGTCGTAGGGGGACTGGTTCACCCGTTGCGGTTCGGCATCGAGATCGGCGTTGATTTCGACCACCGTCAGCGCCACCGGCGCGTAGATGTCCGAAGCCGCCTTGACCGATTCCACCACGCCGAACGATTCACCCGCCGCGAAGGTCGCGCCGACTTTCGGCAACTGGACATAGGTGATGTCCCCCAGGCTGGCCTGGGCATAATCGGTGATGCCGATGGTCGCGGTGTCGGCGCCGGTCGGCTGCAGCCACTCGTGCGATTTCGCGTAGAGGAAGGAGGCGGGTACGTTGCTCATAGAAACAGATTGGTGGAGAGGCCCACGAAACACACGAAAAGACACGAAAAGAAATACCTCAAAAAGAAGAGAATGCCCGGGGCGGCTCAATGGACCGGAAGCAGGGTGAATTTTTGTTTGTCTGCTTTTTCGTGTTCTTTCGTGTGTTTCGTGGGCAATTCATGACCGGAGCGGGACGAAGGGCGGTTTCACGGGGCGCAATGCAAGCCGCGTGCCACGGATGTCCACTTCCAGCGGCGACTCCGCCAGCGAGGCGTCGACCAGGGCCGAGCCGATGGCCGTGTTGAGCACCGGCGACAGCGTGCCGGAAAGGACGCGGCCGGCGACCGTGTCGCCGCCTGCGGCCAGCACCGGCGTATCCGCTCTCGCAATACGCCGGTCGTCGAGGCGGAACCAGACGACGCGTCGCCGGCTGCCGGCCAGCTTCTCGGCGCGCAAGGCGCCGGAGCCGACAAAGGCGGCGCGTTTGTCGAGCTTGACCGTCCAGCCGAAACCGGCGGCGAGCGGAGAGATCTCCGGAGAGAGTTCGTGGCCGTAAAGCGGGTAGCCGGCCTCGAGGCGAAGGCTGTCGCGTGCGCCGAGTCCGGCGAGCACGAGTCCGTGCGGGCGACCGGCTTCGAGGAGCGCCTCGGCCAGTCTCACGGCCTCGTCCGCCGCGTGGTAGAGTTCAAAACCGTCTTCGCCCGTATAGCCGGTGCGGCTGAGCAGGCAGGGCACGCCGGCCACCGCGCCTTCGCCGAAATGATAGGTGCGGATGTCGTCGAGTTTCGCATCGGTCAGCGCCTGCACGATGCCGGCCGCACGCGGGCCCTGGATCGCGAGCAAGCCGTACCCGGCCGACCGGTCGGCAAGGGCGACATCAAAATCGCCGGCCGCGGCCTGTTCGCGCAGCCAGGCAAAATCGGCGGCGATATTGCCGGCGTTGACGCAGAGAAAATAATCCTCCGGCCCGCGCATGTAGATCAGCAGGTCGTCGATCACACCGCCGTCGGCATCACACATGGGCGAGTAGAGGATGCGGCCGGGAAAGAGCCGCGAGACGTCGTTGGTCACCACGTGATCGAGAAACCGGGCGGCATCGGGGCCGCGGACATCGAATTCACCCATATGGCTGACATCGAACAGGCCCGCTGCCTGGCGCACCGCCTTGTGCTCCTCGAGGATGCTGCGGTACTGGACAGGCATTTCCCATCCGGCAAAATCGACCAGGCGCGCGCCATGCCGGGCGTGGAAATCACGAAGCGGGGTGCGAAGCAGGGAGACGGACGCGGCAGTCATGTGGTAGCGGTCAGGCGTGCGGTTGGAAAAGGAAACTACGGCGATTCGAAAAAAAAGCGGCAAGCGCGTAAATGCGCCTGCCGCCGGATTGGCAAAAAATTGCTGGCGGGTTACTGGACCGCGTAGGTCTTGATGATCGATTCGATGGCTTTCTTGTGGTCTTCGGAACTGATCTGGCCGGCGGCAAGCATGGCGTCGGCCGACGTGACCTGGGAGGCCATCTCGGCAAACCGGTCCTTGCTCGCATCGGCCGCGTCGGGCCGGAGATTGACGACAAGGTGGTCGGGCGTGAGATCGGTCATCGCGCCGAGATCGTAATCGATACCCCAACGCAGGTAGTTGTTCTCGTATTCGTTGGGCATCGGCAGCAGGAGGGCGTCCTGCGCGACGTAGCCGGGTTTCTGGAAGTCGATGCGGTAAACATCGCTGCGCGGGAGGCGCACACGGAAAGGAGTCTGGCCGACGACTTCTCCGTTGATGAGAGCGGTGGCTCCCGCCGGAATGGTCTGGACGGTGACTTCCTGGGTGCGGCCTTTGGTAAAGATCGCGCAGCCGGTGATGACGACCGCCGCGGAAGCGACGAGAGCGGAGAGGAGAAGTGAGCGAATTTTCATCGAGGGGACGAAGGGGATGTGATCTACCGGGCGAAGAAAGTTTTCATCTTCGGCGCGGTCAAGAGCAATAAGCCGCAGAAGTTGCAAAAAGGCACGAACAGAAAGTGACGCCGGCAGTACCGGGATTGACGGAGCGGCGGCATTCCTGCCGCTGCGACGAGGCGCGACGCGCCTCGCCCTTCGCCGATGCAAGCTGTGGATTTCCCGATCCGGCGACGCCTTGCGTCGTCTGCAGCGGCAGGAATGCCGCCGCTCCGGTTGACTGGCGAGGCGGCCGGGGGGGCGCTCCCAAAAAAACCGCAGCCTGCAAGGCTGCGGTTTGGGTGAATGCTGTTTGCGTTTGTGCCACCCGATCCGGCTGGCGGCCGGTGCCGGGTTACTTGCCGGCGGGGAAGGCGATGCCGGTGCTGCCGCCGGTGTTGGCGGCAGGGGCCGGAGCCGGTGCCGGCTTCGCGGCCGGAGTGGCGCTGGGGGCGGTCCCGCGGCCCTTGTTCACTTCGGCGATCACCTCGTCGGTGATATCGTAGGAAGGATCGAAATAGATCACGGGCGAAATGCCGAGAAGCGAAGGTCCGGACTTGTCGATGAGGATGGTGGCACCCTTGCGCTTGGCGATGTCGGTCGCCGTCTTGCCGAGCTTCTCGAGCATGACTTCGCGGAATGCCTTGATGCGCTGCTGGAAGGAGTTGCGGGCGTTCTGGGCGAAGTTCTGCACTTCGGCCTTCTTCTTGTTGATCTCCTCGCCTTTGGCCTGGAAGTCGGCCTGGAGCTTGTTCTTGGCGTCGGCGCTGAGCGTCGGGCTCTGCGCATCGGCCTGGATCTGCTTGAGTTGCTCGACGAGCGCGTTGCCTTCGTCGTTGAGGCGCTTGATCTCGTCCTGGGCCTTCTTTTCCTCGTCCTTGAGCTTGTTGTTCTGCTCTTCGGTTTCGTAGTGGCCGTCGTAAACCTTGGCCATGTCGATAAAGAAGATCTTGGGGGCCGGCTGGGCACTGACACCTGCGGCCACGAAGCCGAAGGAAGCGAGTGCAATGATGGATTGAATGAGTTTCTTCATGATATTAAGATCCGGTAAGGAGGTGCGGGAGGTGGATGACAGCGAAATCAGAAACGGGTGCCAAAAGAAAAGTTAAATTGTCCGCCGCTGTCGTTGAATCGGTCGCTGGTGATGGGGATGCCGTAGTCGAGGCTGAGCGGCGCGCCCATGATCATGATGCGGATACCGAAGCCGAAGTTGTCGTTGTAATTCGAGGGATCGAAATCGTAGGCGTCGCGGTTGACGAAACCGGCGTCGTAAAAGATGGCAAAGCGGAGGGGCTCCACGATGTCAAAGGTGTACTCGATGCTGAGCATGCCGTAGGACTTGCCGCCCATGGGCTCGCCGTTGCCGCTAGTGCCCGACGGGGTGTGATCGTAAATGCCGTCACCCTGCTTGGGGCCGACCTGGCGATACTCGAAGCCGCGCAGGGTGCTGGGACCGCCCAGGAAGTACTGGTCGAAGTAGGGAACGTAATCACCGTCGAGCACGCCGACGCGGCCGATGACGGAAAGCACCTGGTTGAGGGTCTCGAAGGTGGGAATGTACTGCGAGGCGCGCAGTTCGAGGCCGTAGTAGTCGGCGTCGCCGCCGAGGGCGCCGCCGGCGTAGGTGGTGGTGAATTCGACGCGGTTGCCCCGGGAGGTGTTGATGAGGCGGTCGCGGGTGTCGCGCAGGAGCGTGAAGGTGAGCTTGGAAACGTCCTGCTTGCCTTCCTCCGCCTTGAGGTTCCAGGGCGCGTCGCTGTCGATGTCCTTCATCTCGACCTGCTCGATGGTGTAGCCGATCTTGCCTTCGATGAGCTCGATCAGGCGCTTGCGGAGGTAGACGTTGGCGCCGATGCGCACTTCGTTGTAGAGCTGGTTGTTGTAGTCGGTCGAGGTGCGGTAGAGGGAGAAACCGAGGGCGAGTTCGCGTTCGAGGAACCAGGGTTCTTCGAACGAAAGGATGGCCTCGTTGGAGCGGGAGCCGACCTGGAGGCGGAGGCGGAATTTCTGGCCGTCGCCCTGGAAGAGCGACTTGCGGTGGAACAGGTCGAAGTTGGACTGGGAGACTTCGGCGAAGAGGATGACGCTGTCGAGCGTGCTGAAACCGGCGCCGAAGGTGAGGTTGCCGGTGCGGCCTTCGCGGACGGCGATCTTGAGATTGCGGCGGCCGGGGATGTTGGTCGCCTCGGGGGTCATGTTGACCTCCTCGAAGAAGCGGGTGTTTTCGAGGCGGAGCTTGGAAATGTTCATCCGCTGGATGTTGAACACCTCGCCGGGGCCGATGTTGAGTTCGCGCAGGATGACGATGGACTTGGTCTTGGTGTTGCCCTCGAGCTTGATGGACTCGACGTAGTACTTCTCGCCTTCCCGGAAGGAGTATTCGAGGTCGATGGCTCCGGTGGTGAGATTGGGGCGGCGGATGACCTGGACGCGGGCGTCGATGTAGCCGTCCTTGCCATAGGTTTCCTCGAGGTTGCGGGCGTCCTTGTCGATCAGCGAGGGAGCGAAGATCTTGCCGGTCGTCTGGCGGAGGACGGCGCGGAGCTCGTCGGTGGTATAGAGGGTGTTGCCGGTGATCCTGATGTCGCCGACGTGGTACTGGCGTCCTTCGACGACGGGGATGGTGATGACGAGTTTTTTGGCGCTCGGGTACTCGTAGCGGATTTTTGCCGGATCGATCTCGACGTCGAGCAGACCTTCCTCGCGGAAGGCGTCGCGGAGTTTTTCGAGGTCCTCGTCAAAGGCCTCGTCCCGCAGGCGGCCGGTGTCGGTGATCCAGGAAAAGATGTTCCACTTGCGGGTGGTCATGACCTTGCGGAGCTTCTTGGTCGGCAGGTGTTCGTTGCCGGTGAAGTCCACGCGCTTGATCTTGACCTTCTCGCCTTCGCTGATCTGGAAAACGATGGTGCCGAAGCCGCTGTTGCGGTCACGGTCGATGGTGTAGTTGACGGTGGCCTGGTTGTAGCCGGATTTCTGGTAAAACTCCTTCAGCTTCTGGGCGTCTTCCTTCACCTGACGCTCGTCGAGGGCGAGGTTGGGCCGGGTCCTGATTTCCCGTTCGAGGCGCTTGCGCTTGATCTTGTCGATGCCGGTGAAATCCACGCGGAGGACGCGGAATTTGGGCGTGAGCTCGACCTGGATATCGACAAGGCCGCCGGAGCGGGTGTCGCGTTTGAACTCGATGAGCTCGAACTGGCCGGTGCGGTAAAGCGCGCGGATGTCGCGGTCGATCAGGGCCTCGTCGACGGGACCGCCTTCGGTGAGTTGCATGTTGGCGCGCACGACCTGCTCGTTGACGTTGGCGGTGCCGACGAATTTCACGGTGATCGTGCCGACACGGGCATCGCTCGCAGGCGGCGTGACCGCGATGGTCGGAGGCTGCGCGGGCGCCTGGGCAAACGCATCCGGAACGATCGTCGACAGGAAGGCGAGCGCGCACGCGCTGGCGAAAAGGAGGCAGGACACGTAGCTCACAAAGGGGTTACGGAGTGTAGTTTTCAAAGCGCGTTATGTTCTTCAGGAATGTCAAAGTCGTTTCCCCTACCTCGCCGTTACGATTCTTGGCAACGTATAACTCCATCTTGTCGCCAGCTACCTGAAATTTGTCGTCGGCGTCCCTGGGCCGGGAGAGCATCAGGACGACGTCGGCATCCTGCTCGATGGAGCCGGATTCGCGCAGGTCGGAGAGGCGCGGCGTGCGGCTTTCCTTTTCGGCGGAACGGTTGAGCTGGGCGAGGACGATGACCGGCACGTCGAGCTCCTTGGCGAGGGCCTTCAGGCCGCGCGATGCCTCGGCAACCTGCTGTTCACGAGGGACCTTGGGGTCGGTCGGACTGATGAGCTGGAGGTAGTCGACGATGATCAGGCCGAGGGGCTGGCGGGCGGCGAGGCGGCGGGCCTTGGCGCGCAGTTCCATGATGGTGAGCGCGCTGCTGTCGTCCACGAAGAGGGGAGAGTTGGTGAACTCGTCGGCGACCTGGAGGAGGCGCTGGTGGTCGTCGCCGTTTTTCGAGAGCAGGCCGTCGCGGAGCAGGTGCATGTTGACGCGCGAACGGCTGCAAAGGAGACGCAGGGCGAGCTGCGCGGCGGACATTTCGAGCGAGAAGACCAGCGTGGCCACACCGGCGCCCTTGAGCGGGAGCGCGGCGTGCTCGGCGATGTTCATCGCCAGCGACGTCTTGCCACAGGAAGGGCGGCCGGCGAGGACGATCATTTCCTGCTTCTGGAGGCCGAACATGAAGCGGTCGAGGTCCTTGAAACCGGTGGAAACGCCGGTGAGCTCGCCGCGTTTCATGAACATCTTGTTGACCACCGTCATCGCTTCGCGGGTGGGCTCGCGCATGGAGCGGGCGCCGTCGCCGACGCGCTCCTGGGTGACGCGGAAGATATCCTGCTCCACCTTGTCCACGAATTCCTGGAGGCCGCCGGTGTACTCGTAACAATTTTCCACCGCATGGGTCGCCGCGCGGATGATCTCGCGGAGCAGGTGCAGTTCGCGGACTTTTTCGATGAAATAACCGGCCTGGGCCGTGGTCGGGATGCTGCCGCTGATCCGCGTGAGGTAGGCGTAGCCGCCGATCTCGTCGAGCTGGCGGCTGGTCTTCAGCTCCTCGGCGAGCACGGCGAGGTCGATGGCGGAGCCCTTGTTGTAGAGCTCGATCAGCTTGGAAAAGATGACCTGGTTGGCCGGAACATAAAACGACTTCGCGAGCACCTTGCCTTCCAGGCAGCGCGAGATGACGTCGCCGCCATCGAGCAGGCAGCACGAAAGCAGGTACTCCTCGGCCTCGACCGAGTGCGGCGGCACGCGGCCGACGAGCGCGCCAGGAGCGCCGGAAGCGCCGTCGCTGCCGAAGCGATCGCCGCGGTCGCGGTCATCGCGACGTGGTCGGCGCAGGCTGCGGGCTGAGGCGGAGGAGTCGTCGGGCATCGGTTCGGCAGAGTCGGAGGAAAAAGGAGGCGAGATACGAGGGGACGAGCGGGAAGGGTGCAACAGGAACTTGTCGGCAGTTGTTCACAACGCGCCGATCAGCGTCAGCGTCCCTTCCGCCAGCCCCATCCGCTCGCGGGCGAAGGTCCGCAGGTCCGGCGCCAGCGGAGCGCGCAGCACCGGCGGCAGGCCGGGGCCGACTTCCGAAAAATCGATCTCCGCACAGTGCAACGCCTGCCGTGGCAGGTGCAGCCGCGCCGCCAGCGCCGGCGTGTAACCGGTGTCGATAAAATCCAGGTAGATGCGCTCGTCGGGGCCGTAGATCTTGTCGCCGGCCACCGGCGCGCCCAGCCAGCGGGCATGCGCGCGGATCTGGTGTTTGCGGCCCGTCTCCAGACGCACGCGCACCAGCGTGAATCCGCCCCCGCGCGCCAGCATCGCAAAATGCGAGACCGCCGGTTTCCCGTCCGGCCGCACACAGGTTTTTACATAAACCGGGCTCGAGATGTCGTCGCCCAGCGGCTGATCCACGGTGATCTCGCCGGCCGCCGCCACGCCTGTCGCGCCGGCTGCGCCCGTCGCCGGCAGATCGCCGTCCAGAATCGCCAGGTAATTTTTCCGCACGCGGCGCTCCTGCATCGCGCGCTGCAACCGGCTGGCCATCCGCTCGTCTTTCGCAAACACCACCACCCCGCTGGTCTCCCGGTCGAGCCGGAAGACCAGATGCGCCTTCTCCAGCCCCTTCGCCTCCCGCACCGCTCCGGCGAGGCTCGACCACGGACCGGCCTTCGATGGATGGCAGACCACGTCACCGGGTTTGTCGATGACCAGCAACCGCTCGTCCTCGAACACCGTCCATACCGCGATTTCCTCCGCCGCGATCATCCGCACGCGCGCCGGGTCCGTGCTTTGCGGGCGCGGCGGCCATGCGCAGGCGCGCACGCCGCGCCAGGGAATTTCCGGCGATCCGCTGCCGTCGTCGCTCATGATCCGCCCGTCCCCGGCTCCGTCCCGCCCGCTCCGCCCGGCGCGTTGACGCGGCGCATCCGGTAACGCGCCAGCACGCGCTCCGCCGCCCGCGCCACCCACCGTTTCGGCAACACCTGCACCAGCGCCGCCACCAGCCGCGGACGCCAGCCCGGCACACATAAAGACCGCCCCTTCGCCAGCGCGCGTAACGAGCAATCCACTACGCCCGCGGCCGTGAAGGCCAGCGCATCGCCCGCCGCGCCCTCGCGCAACCCCGCCCGGCGAAAAAACTCCGTCGCCACCGGTCCCGGGCACACCGCCAGCGCGCGCGCCTGTCCGCCGGCCGGGCGGGAGGCGCGCAATTCCGCGTCGAGCGCGAGCGTCCAGTGCAGGACGAAGGCCTTGGTCGCCCCGTAAGTCGCGGTATAAGGCGTGGGCATGAATCCCGCCAGGCTCGCCACCGTCAGCACCGTGCCGCCCCGCTCCGCGATCGCGGGCAGCAGGCGCGCCGTCAGGTCCACGACGGCGCGCACGTTGACGTCGATCATCTCAAGCTGGTGCTCGCGACCGATTTCCGCCACCCGGCCATAACCGCCGAAACCGCTGTTGTTGATCAAGAGAATCTTTCCCGGCCGCGCCTGCTCCTTCAGCCCGCGTAATACCTGCTCCGCCGCCCCGGCCAGCGAGGCCGGATCGGCCAGATCGCAGGCGATGTGGCGCAGTTCAAGCTGCTGCAAAAATATGTCCGGATTGCGCCTCGACAGATTGAAAAACGCCAGCTCCGGGCACACCCTGTGCAAACGCTCGATGAACACCCTGCCGATACCAGACGAGCCACCCGTGACAATAACGGTCGAATATCGACCCGTCGCACGGCGTACGATGGCAGGAACAGATGGCGAGGAGGGCATGAATCTTGGTCAGGAAAACCAACGAAAACATGAAGTCATGAACAGACATACCGCCACACAAAATGAAGCCCGCGAGCTGATAGTATCCGGCATCCACCTCGAGTTGACGCCATCGCTGAAAACGTTCGTCCAGGAAAAAGCCGACAAACTGTTCCGTCACGAGGAGCGCATCCTGCGCATCCGCATCGAACTCGAATGTGACCAGCAAACCCGCGATCCCGGCCAGCGCTTCATCGCCAAGGGGCACATGCAGATTCACGGTCCCGAACTCAATGCCGCCGTCGTTTCCGGCGAATGCCACAAGTCGGTCAACATGCTCGTCGACAAACTCGACCGGATGCTCCGTCGCCGCTCGCGTTTCATGAAAGTGCAACGCCACCGCACCAGCACCGTGCAGCTCGCCGAAGCTGCCACCGCCGCCATCGCCTGAGAAGGCCCCGTCCCGCGCCGCGCGCCCGCCGCGCTCCGCGAGGCTGCCGACAGACATCACCGATACCGTTTCTCCCAAAAGCCCGCCGCCTCCTGACCCGGCGGGCTTTTTCATGGACCACGGATTCGGCGGAGCGGCGGCGTCCCGCCGCCGGACGTGCGCCACGGAGCCCCCCGTCACAAACAGCGTGACGCCTGCCCCGCGCCTCCGCCATGCTCGCCGGCGCATGGCCAACGTCTCCTGGCTCAATTGGATCGACCGGATCGACTGGAAAACTCTGCGGCACCGGGTGCAGGCCGAGTGGATGCGCCCCGACCCCGCCCGCGCGGCGCGGGCCACGGCGGCCTTCATGATTTCGTTCCTCGTCACCTGGCGGTCGGGTTATCCGCAAGTCGCGATGTTCGCCGCCATGGCCGCGCAAAATCTCGCGATGGTCGATGTGAAGGGCGACTACCGCGCGCGCTTCTGCCTGCTGCTCGCCATGCTCGTCATCATCACCGGCAGCGTCGCGCTCGGGGCGTTCGCCTGGAGCGGCGGATGGCCGGTCGCCCTCGCCGCCACCGTGCTGATCGCCATCGCCAGCGGCCTGTGGCGGCATGTCAGCAGCGACTACGGGCCGACGATCGCCGTGGTCTCGGCGCTCGTGTTTTTCATCTCGCTCGCCGGCGAAGCGCACGGCGGCCGCGTGCTCCCGGCCACGCTCGCCACGCTGGCCGGCGGCGGCTTCGGGCTGCTCCTCCAGGTCGCGCTCTGGCCCTGGCGCGCCCAGCATCCGCTCCGCCGCGTCGTCGCCGACAGCTGGCTGGCGCTGGCCGACCTGTTCGAGACGATGTCCACGCCACCCGATGCCGTCGCGCCCCCGCCCGCCGACGCACCGGCGCGCGCCCGGCGCGCGCGGCAGGCGGCCGATGCGGAAGGCGCCCTGCGCGTCGCGGTCGACAACGCCGACCGCATGCTCGCCACCGCCGCCGCCGGCTCCGCCGGACGCCGGCACGTGGCCGGGCACCTCGTCGAGCTCAACCTCTGGGCCGCCCGCGTCGCCATGGCCGGCAACGCCGTCGCCACGCTGCTCGACTCTCCTCCCTCCTCCCCTTCCGCGTCCCCTCCGGCCTCCGCCGCATGGCAGCGCCAGCTCGCCGCTTCCGCCGCTCCTCTTTTCACCGGCCTGGCCAATCTCGGCCGTTCGGTGGCGCTCGCCGTGGTATCGCGCCAGCCTGGCCACCTCGCCACCTGCGAAATCCGCCTGCGCCGCCTCGAGGGCATCCTGCAAGCCGTGGGGGCCCGCGCCCATGCTCTCTCCGCCCGGCACCCCGAGGCCGCCCACATGACCGACCTGTTGCGCGCGCTCGGGCAACGCCTCTCCGCCCTCGAGGAAGCCGTGCGCGTCACCGTCGAACGCGCCGGCGAGCGGGCGGCGTTTCCGCTCGAACTGCTCGACCTGAAAACCTGGCAGCTCCGCCCGCTCGCCGCCACGATCAACCTCAAGCCTCGCCCCGATCCCGTGCTCGTGCGTTTTGTCCTGCGCCTCGCTGTGCTGCTCGCCGCCGGCACCGGCGCGTTTTACTGGCTCGACCTGCCGCACGGCTACTGGCTCCCGCTGACCATCGTGGTGGTGCTGCAACCCGATTACGGCGCCACCCGCGCCCGCGCCGCCCAACGCCTCGCCGGCACGGTGGCCGGCAGCCTGTTCGCCTCGTTCCTGCTCTGGCTGCGCCTGCCGCCCGGCGTGGAGCTCGGCGCGGTGGCGGTCAGCGTTTTCCTTTTCTGCTACCTGGTGCGCCGCCACTACGCGGTCGCCGTATTTTTCGTGACCGTGTTTGTCGTGCTGCTCATGGAAGCCTCCGGCGTGCAGACCGCCGGCATCGCCCTGGAACGCACGGGGGCCACGCTCGCCGGCGGACTCATCGCGCTCGGCGCGGCCATGCTTTTCTGGCCGGTGTGGGAGCGCGACCGCCTGCCCCCGCTCATCGCCGGCGCGCTCCGCGCCAGTCGCGATTACCTCGCCGCGCTCGTCGACCGGCTCGCCCGCGGCGGCGGTGTGGACAACGCCCTCGTCCAGGCCAAGCGCGCGGCCGAGACGGCCAACGTCACGGTCTTCACCTCGCTCCGCCGGCTCTACGGCGATCCCCGCAACCGCCGCGAGCGCGTGGAGCTCGCCGCCGCCCTCGCCAACGGCACCCAGCGCCTGACGCGCATCGCCACGCTCTTCATGATGCACGTGCGCAGCGGCAGCGAACCCGGCGCGTTTTCCCCCGCGCAGGAACAGACCGCGCAAGTCATCCTCCGCGCGCTCGATGCGCTCGCCGGCGAAGTGGCCCGCGGTTTTCCGGGCACGAAAAACCCGCCCGGGTCCGGTCACGGCAGCAGCCCGACGACGCGTCCGCCCAACCTTCTCGCCGTCCACGCGCTCGCGCTCGACACCCTGCAACTCCCGCCCGAGCAGACGCCCGACGGCTGGGCCTCCGCCAGCCTCGGCCGCGCCGCCGCCGAAGTCCGCGGCATGATCGCCGAACTCGACGCCTGACCGCATGGCGCCGGCATCCCGTCCCGCTTCCGCACCCGCAACCTTCCCCGGCAAAAAATCGGTTCCTGCATCCGGTTACTGTTGATTCTCCCGACAAGCCCCTTAGCCCTCTCCGGCAACGCCATGAATACCCTCGCTTTTATGGACTTTGCCCTGAGCTGGTGGGACAGCCTCGACCTCGCCAAACAGATTTTTTACGGCATCGGCCTGCTCGCCGGCCTGCTCGCCCTGATCCTCGCCGTGCTCGCCATGGTCGGCTTCGAGGGCGGCGATGTCATCGATGCCGTTGACGATTTCGGGCACGGCGGCGGCGGTGGCATTTTTTCCGTAAAACCGCTCACCGGCTTTTTTCTCGGCTTCGGCTGGGGCGGCGGGATCGCGCTCGACGCCGGCTGGCCTGTCGGCGCGGCCACCCTGACCGGCGTCGTTGCCGGCGGCGCGCTCATGTCGATCCTCGTCGTGATGATCCGGTTCGTCATGTCGCTGCACACCGACGGCACCATGCGCATCAACGAAGCCGTCGGCCTCGTCGGCACCGTCTACCTCACCCTGCCCGCCGCGCACGGCCCCGGAGGCCAGATCACCCTCAACCTCAATGGCCGCCAGGAAACCCTCTCCGCCGTCTCCGCCACGGAAGAAGCCATCGCCAGCGGCGCCAAGGTCCGCGTCACCCGCGTCATCGACGCCCGCACCGTCGTCGTCGAACCCTTCGCCTCCAATGCAGAATGAAGAATCCGGGAAGGATCTGGAAATACGTTTTTGAACAGAAGGAAACGAAGATAACGAAGGCCTGAAACAAAGAAGTCCCTTGAAATAAAATATATAATATCCTGATTTTGATTAAATTACAAACTCCTCTTCGTTGGTTTGATCTTTGTTTCCTTGGTTATCTTCTGTTCAAAAGATCTTTTCTGGAAGTCCCCTGTAGAATGAAGAATCGCCAAACCATCCCCAACCCATCGCAACCGAAGCTCCGTCCCATTCTTCATTCATCATTCTCCATTCTTCGTTAGCTCACCGCGCCCTTTTCCTCCACCATCAACTCACTGCAACCACCTCACCCGACATGCTCGCTGCCATCTCCTCCGGTCTCATCATCTTCCTCGGTCTCGCCCTCGTCTTCGTGTTCATCATGGGCATGGCGATCATCTCGCGTTACCGCATGTGCCCGCCCGACCGCATTCTGGTCGTGTACGGCAAACTCGGCAACCAGTCGTCATCCCGGTGCTTTCACGGCGGCGCCACCTTCGTGATGCCCTTCGTGCAGAGCTATGGTTACCTCGACCTCACGCCCATCAGCATCGACATCGAGCTGCGCGGCGCGCTCTCCAGCCAGAACATCCGCATCGATGCGCCGGCATCGTTCACCATCGGCGTCTCGACCGAGCCCTCCGTCACCCAGAACGCCGCCACCCGCCTGCTCGGGCGCACGATGGACGAAGTCAAGCAGCTCGCCTCCGAAATCATCATGGGCCAGATGCGCGTCGTCTTCGCCTCGATGACGATCGAGGAGATCAACGGCGACCGTGAAAAACTCATCGCCTCGATCACCAAGGGCGTCGAAGTCGAGCTCCACAAGGTCGGTCTCCGGATGATCAACGGCAACATCCGCGACATAAAGGACCAGTCCGGCTACATCGACGCGCTCGGCAAGGAAGCCGCCGCCAAGGCCATCAACGACGCCCAGATCCGCGTCGCCCAGGAAAACCAGCGCGGCGCCACCGGCCGCGCCGAGGCCGAGCGCGACCAGGCCATCCGCGTCGCCAGCGCCCAGGCCGAAGCCCGCAAGGGACAAAACACCGCGCAGATGGTCATCGCCCGTTCCGATGCCGATCTCGCCGCCGAGCAGGCCGAGGCCACCCGCCGCACCGAAGCCGCGCAGAAAGTCGCCGAAGCCCGCGCCCTCCAGGAATCCTACAAGGCCGAACAGGAAGCCGAACTCGCCCGCGCCGACCGCGAAATGGCCGCGCAGAAAGCCGACCAGATCGTCAAGGCCGAGATCGAAAAAGAGCGCATCCGCATCGATGCCGAAGCCAAGGCCGCGCAGGCCGAGATCATCCAGAAAGGCCAGGCCAACGCCTGGGTCATCCAGAAAGAAGCCGAAGCCGAAGGCGTGCGCCGCGTGGCCGAAGGCGAGGCCGCCGGCATCCGCGCCAAACTCGGCGCCGAGGCGAGCGGCATCCAGGCCAAGCTCACCGCCGAGGCCGAAGGCACGCGCGCCCTGCTCGATGCCAAGGCGCAGGGTTTCGAAAAACTCCTCCGCGTGGCCGACGACACCGCCGGCGCCACGCAGCTCCTCATCGCGGAAAACATCGTCCGCATCGCCGAGGTGCAGGCCGGCGCGATCAAGGGCCTGACCTTCGAAAAGGTCGTTGTCATGGGCGGTGGCAACGGCGCCGGCGGGTCCGCGACCAATGGCCCCGGCCAGTTCGTCAACGACCTCTACAAGGGCGTGATCCCGCTCAACGAAATCGCCAAAAGCGTCGGCCTGAATCTCCCCGCCTTCCTCGGCACCAGCGCCGCCGCGCAACCCAAGGCCGACGACGCCAGATCCGCCCCGCCCGCTGGCCCCGCGGACAAGCCGTAGAGGCGCACTTCACGTGCGCCCGTTCGCGGTTGAAGCTGCGACAAACGCGATGGTGGCATGGGCATCCTTGCCCATGATTCCGGCGTGGCACGGGCTTCCAGCCCGTGTTCCGGAAGGCGGCGCTTCGCGCCGTCCACGGGCGATTGGCGGAAAAAGCCCGTGCCCCTTTTTCTGCCAATCCATGCTTGCCGTTTTCCCGCCGATTTCACGGCGAGTTCATACGATTTTCATAATCCGCGCCCATGCTCGCGGGCATGGACACTCCTCCGCTCCCCGATCCCTCGCCCTCCGTCTCCCGCCCGACCTCGCCGGCGCCTTCCGCCTCATCCTCTGGCGCCGTCCCGCCTCTGCCCACGCCGGCCGGGACGGGCGGCGGCGCATCGGCCTCGTCCTCCGCCGCGCATCCGGTCATCGCCGGGATCTGCGGGTGGCTCCGCCAGCGGTCCCTCTTTTTCCGGATCCTCGGCGCGGGCCTGGTCGGCCTGCTGCTTCTCATCCCGCTGGCGATGGTCCGCTCCACCCTCGAAGAACGGCAGGCGCGGCACAGCGAAGCCGTCGGCGAGATCATGGACACCTGGGGCCGCTCGCAGGAAATCGCCGGCCCCGTGCTCGTCGTCCCGTATTCATGGAAAACGGACGGCGAGGAGGTCCATTTCGTGAACGGCAAACGCCAGACCGGGAGCGTCGAAAAAACAGCGCACGGCGAAGCGTGGTTTCTGCCGGAAACCCTCGCCATCGAGGGCCAGCTCGACCCGTCGTTGCGCAAGCGGAGCATCTACACCGCCGCCGTTTACTCGACGCACCTGCGCGTCAGCGGCCGGTTTGCCGTGCCGGACTTCGGCTTCGTCCGCGAAAGGGACGTGACGCCTCACTGGGAAAAGGCCCGGCTCTGTTTCATGATCAGCGACCTGCGCGGCGCCCGCGAAAACCTCGTCGTGAAATGGGGAGGCCGCGGCGCCGACGACACCGGCGGTAATGCGCTTGCCACTACATCCGGAAACGGCGGCGGAAACACCGGCGACAGCCCTGCGGCCGTCGCCCTCCCCCTGCAGCCCGGCCCCGGCATCGAAGGCATGGCGTCGGGCGTGCACGCGGCCGTCACCGCGCCCTCCGCAACCACGGGGCCGCAAGCGTTTTCGCTCGACCTGCGCCTCAACGGCAGCGGCCGGATCGACTTCGTGCCGCTCGGCCGCCAGACCCGGGTCAGGCTCGCCTCCGCCTGGCCCGATCCGGGTTTCTCCGGCGCCTGGCTGCCGATGACCCGCGAAGTGGGCGCCGACGGATTTTCGGCCGAGTGGCAGGTATCGTGGTACGGACGCAATTTTCCCGAAAACGGACTCCTCTCCGGCGCGCGCGACCTGCCGGGCTTGCCTGGCTGGAGCGATTCGGCGTTTGGCGTGGAGCTCCTGCAACCGCTCAACGCCTACCGCGTCACGGAACGCGCCATCAAATACGGCGTGCTCTTCATCACCCTGGTGTTCACGACATTTTTCATTTTCGAAGCGGCCTGCGGAGTGCGCCTGTCCGCGCTCAATTACCTGCTGGTCGGCACGGCGCTCTGCCTCTTTTACCTCGGCACGCTGGCGCTGGCGGAGTTCGTGGCGTTCGGCATCGCCTACGGCCTGGCGGCGGCGGCCTCGACTCTCCTGATTGCCTGCTACAGCCGGCGCATCCTCGACAGCGGACGCCGCGCCTGGATCGTCGGCGGGTTGCTCGGCGGCGTTTACGGTTACCTGTACTTCGTGCTGCGGATGGAGGATTTCTCGCTCCTCGCCGGCACGGCCGCGCTCTTCGTGGTGCTGGGGGCGATCATGTACGTGACGCGCAAGCCCCTCGCTGATTCCGGCCGGTCTTCTGCGATCAAGCGACAATACGGCGGCAGCGAGGGATAATCCGGACCGTCGCTTTCGCCGTCTTGAAAAATCGTGGCCGTTTCAGCAATCGGCGTGATCCGGAGCTGCGAAAAGGCCCGATGCGACCTCATTGCGCACCTTGGGAAAAAAGCTGATCGTTGTCCCAGAGGTCCTTGAGTCCGGGGCCGGGCATGAGAAGGGTGTGACCGTCGGCGAAAAGGACGAATGCCTTGCCTTTCTGGAAATCGGCGGGCGGCGGGATGCGGTTTAGCCAGGTCGACGACCAGACCTCGTTATGGAACCACCGGTTGTTGGACTGAATCGTGCCCTCGGTGATGAACAGGGTGCGGCTGGGCTGCTCGAGCCCCGAGAATGTCACGACACGTCCCGCCGTCTTTCCATCGGGGTCGGGGCCGATGTTGCCGTTGCGCGCCCATGTGTTGGTCGTCTGCAGGTCGTAACCTTTCGACTGGTAATAACGAATCATGGCCGGATTGCCGAAGACTTCATTTTTGTCGACGAGGGTGATCGATCTGGCGGTGCCGGCATAGCCGTCGCGCACGAGAAGGTGGGTCCATCGGAAGGGGGTCAATACCTCCCCGTTCAACTGGTAGGGAGCGATCTTGTCCTTGTTGTCGTTGGCGTAGAGAGCGTGCATGGTGAAGCACGAGCGGAGGTTGGCGGCGGCCCTGGCATTGAGTGCCGTGGCGCGGACCGCGCCCACCGTGGGGATGATGATGGCGGCAAGAATGCCAATGATTGCGATGACGGTGAGCAATTCGATCAGGGTGAAACCCTGTGAATCAACGGTGGCAGCAGGTGACGGGCGGTGTTTCGAGGTGTGCATGGTGGATGAGGTTTTGATATTTTATGGGTAGGCAGGAAGCGGGCGGTGGAAGGCACCGTTGCCGAAGGTGCCGATGAGAATGCGGTCATTGACAGGCAAAACGATGTTGACGGGGCGGAACGGGATTTTGCGTTCGGCATCGAGGTCGATCCACTTGCCGCCATTGTCAGCGGAGAACCAGACGGTATCCCAATCCGAGCATGCGATTTGTCCGGAGCGGAGGCGGTCGAGGGAGAAACTGACGAGTTGGCCGTCAAACACGCGCTGCCAGGTCGTACCGGAATCGTCGCTACGCCAGAGACCGCGTCGTGAAACGCCGGCGTAAAAACGTCCGGCAACCGATGTATCCGCCACGGCCATCACCCAGGGGCGGTTTTGCAACGCTGGATTGAGGGCGGTGTTGTGACCGGGTTTTTCGGCGGGGAAGGCGATGCGCTCCCAGCGGGAATTGTCGGCAGGACCGCGTCGCCAGAGTTCGTTGGTCCTGCCGTTGACGGCGAGCAGCGAGCCATCGGGACTGACGGCGATTTCCGAACCGCGATAAAGCCATATCTGGTTGTTGAAGAAATCTTCTCCTTCGGGCAGCCCTTCGCCGGACCATTCCCACGAGATGCCTCCGTCGCGGCTGCGCCACGGCCCGCTTTGGCCGGGGGTGATTTTTCCCGAAACAGCGAGCCAGACTTCGTCCGGATTTTTCGGGTGCACGGTGATGGAGTGGCAGCGTCGGTCCGTCATGTCGGGCAGGTTTTTCATCGGCGAGAATCGCCATGTCTCACCGGCGTTGTCGCTGAGAAAAACCTGTGTGCATTTCCATTCGCCTCCAGGTGTTCCAACGGCGACAATCTTGTTCGGATTTTCCGACGACAGATCCAGCCACTTGATATTCGAAGAGTTGAAATTGCGTCCGCCAACTTTCCGGTAACTGACGCCGCCGTCTTCACTGCGAAAATAACCATTGTCGGACATGCCGAGATGGATGCGTTGGGGGTTGGCGGGGTCGGCAAGCAAGGTGTGAACGAAGGTGGATTCGATGCCGTGAATGGTCAGTTGCCATGTCTCGCCGGCATTGGGGGATTGGTAAAGTGAATACCAATCGGTGAAGAACCAGTGGTGCGGGTCGCGCGGGTCAACGCGCACCCAGCCGAGCGCCCGTCCGAAATCATTGCCGCCCGGGAAACGTGCCCAGCCGTAATCGGGTTCGATGAGTTTTTTGCGCTCAACTTTTTCCCATTTTACAGCGTCGGCAGGAGAGGAAGCGAGCAGGGGCAAACGGTAAAAGGTGCCGCGTCCCGAGGCGGCGAGCACAAAGTCCGGACCGGTGTCGATCGCGTGATAATAAATGTCGCCCATTGAGGTCGGGATGGGTTTGTCGAGATTGGCGCGGTCGATGTTGAGTCCATTGGCGAGTTCTGTCCAGGAGCGTCCGTCGTCGCTGGTTTTTATGATACGGTCATTGAAGATGGCGTAAAAGCGGGCGTGGTTTTGGGGATCCTGAACCATTTTGGTGGGCTGGACGTCGGAGACCTTCTGCCAGGTTTCGCCGAAGTCCCGACTCTCGAAAAAACCGCCCTCGAAGGTGCCCGCCACCCAGCCGGCAGTGCCGATTTTCCCGCCGCGCGCCCAGAGCCAGACGCGGCGCGGGTCGCGGCGGTCGACGAGCAAACCGGTCGCACCCACATCTTTCAATTTTTCGACATGCCTCCATGTATCGCCATTATCACTACTTTTGTAGAGACCGCCGCCGCCGGTGGCGATGAGGAGGTTGTCCGGAGCGTCGGGCTGATGAACGATGAGCGGGCCGTCGAAGCGCCCGAGGATGTTGCCCCAGAAGGGGGCGCCGGTGATGACGGTTTTCCATGTATTGCCGCCGTCATTACTCCGGTAAACGGTTTCCTTTTGCATGCGTCCGGAAAGGGCGGCGAGGAGGATGTCGGCGTTGCGCGGGTCAACGTGCATGGAGCGTGTGTCGAAGTCGGCGCGGCGTTTCGGGAGGCCGCCGTGAATCATCCGCCAGGTGTTGCCGCCGTCGTCGCTGCGAAACATGCCCGAAATGTCCACGTAGGAATAAACGCGATTCGGGTCGCTGGGGCACAGGATGATTTCCTGGAGCCAGCCGCCGCCGCCGATGTAGGCTGACTGCCATTGTCCGTAGCGGGGCATTTCGGGGATCGCACGTGTGTCCGGCGCGGCCGCGGCGGTCGCGCCAAGCAGTATCGCAACAGGCAGAGCTGGCAGGACAGGCAGGAGCAGGCGGGCGAGGTTTGTCGATGTGACTGGCATTCTGGCAGGAGGAAAAAAGGTTGGAGGGAGAGAGAAGGCGGGAAGGAGAACGCTGCTCGTCACCGGCGGGTATGACGGCGGTGCCGGAAGATGGCGCCCGCCGCGACAAGCGCGCCCGCGAGCAACGCGACATTCGCCGGTTCGGGAACGGTGCTGAGGGTTTGGGTGAGCGTGAGACTGGAAACGCCGCCGGCGATGTTCGTGCCGCTGGAACTGAAACCTATCCCTGTAATCGGTATCGAGGACGTCCAGGTGTATGACCATTCGGCGGTTTGATCTGCGCCCCACGTGGCGACGAAGGAAACCGTGCCGAAGTTGTTCGTGCCGTTGTAGCCGCCTTCGGGGGTGAAATCGAGGGTGATGGTGATGCTCGCGTCGGCGTCGATGTTGCCTGGATCGTTGCTGTTTGTGGTGCCTGCCCCGCCGAAAAAGTTTGCGCCGCTGTCACTGGTCCGATGCAGGAAGGTGCCGTAGCCGTTAAGGTTGCCGGTGCCGCCGTTGAAGGTCTGGTCGATGCTGGACGAGATTTTGTCGGAGGGGATGTAGAGGAAACCGGCGGACACCCAGGTGCCGGCGGTTGGTTTTGCAATATTGGCGGTGAGGGTGAATTTCCCGTCGGCAGTGCCTCTGGTGTTATTGATATAGGAACCAAGATAGAGATAAGCGGAATTGTCGTTCCGGGTGGCGCCGCCGATGGAGCCGTCGGCTTTGAAGGCGGGGGAGGCATACCATGTGGCGGTGCCGGCCACGGGGGTGGCGGAGGTGAGGGCGGATGCGAAGGTGCCAGGGGTGGTGCCGGCGAGGGATGCGGAGCCGCTGCCGCCAAAGGTTTCGTGGACGAGCGTGACAGGGGCGGCGGTCGCGGTGCTGGCGAGGGCGGCAAGGGTGGCTCCGGCAAGGAGTGGGGTGAGTGCGGGTTTGCGGTGGATTCGGGTATTCATGATGGTGAATTTTTGACGTGATTTGGAGTGATTCAGGTGGATCGTCCGGTGGTGTGCCGGATGCCCGGAGGGGATTCAATGGGCCCGGAATTCACATTGTAGAAAAATCAATGGCGTCCTGATCGTTCGCAAAGCGGTCCTGAAGAATCGCAACATCCCCATGCAGGGGTGTGGCGCGGGCGTCCCGCCCCCAACGTGGCATGGGCATCCTGCCCATGATTCCGGCGTGGCACGGGCTTCCAGCCCGTGTTCCGCGGGCGTCCCCCACCCGCTTCTGCGGAACAGGCTTCTCTCTATTTTTGAATGCGTACGGAGCGACCTTCGCGCCAGATACCCTCGATGAGCAGATGGCGCTGGCAGGCGGGGATGCCGCGGACGTTGGTGTGCAGCAGGCTCACAAGAAGGTCGATGGCGGCGGCGCCGATCTCGATATCGTTCTGGTCCACACCCGCATGAAATCCTTTTTCAGTCGGCACGTAGAGGCTGGCCGCGCCTACGTCGTCGGGGATGCGAAGTTTGCCGGTTCCGATCAACCAGTCTGTCGTAAAAAAGTGATCCGTGATGATCGCGTCGGGACGCCAGCGTTTCATCCATGCGTGCAGGTCGGCGGCACTGCGTTTTTCGTGATGTTCGAAAAAGAGCGGCGCGAGCGGGGTGAGGGTTTTGTGCGCGGACACTTCGGCCAGATAACCCCCGAGCCAGTTCTCGTCCACGCGATGGTTGGTCATGCTGCACACAAACAGTCCGATACGCCGGTAACCGAGCGCGGCGAGCTTCTGAACGGCGAGTTTGGCGGCCCGAAACTGGTGATTGACGACAAGATGATGCTGCGGCCAGGCCAGCGAATAACCGATGGCCACGGACGTGAAGTGCGACCAGTCGATTTCGATCCGGGCGTCTATGCGCGTCTCCGGCTGCGGGGCGACAATGATGCCGCGAATGCCACGCGCCTGGAGGATCCCGCTCATGCGCTGCTCGTTCATGCCGGGCGTGCGCAACAGGAACTCCTCGATGCGATAACCGAGTTCGCCGGCGCGTCTGATCATGCTTTGCCGCATGTGAATGAAGTGGTGATCGGGGTGAAAATGGCTCTCCGCGTCATTGACCAGGCAAGCGAGCGTGCCATGGAACGAGGAGGGTTTCATCGCGGTGCGATACACGGAGAGGGCGCTCACCATCGGATCGGGCACGTAGCCCATCCGGGCGGCAGTCTGCTCGACGAGGGTGCGCGTCTCGGGGCGGATGCGGGTGTCGCCACGCAAGGCAAGCGAGACGGTGGTGTAGTGGAGTCTGGTTTCGCGAGCAATGTCGCGCAGGGTAATGCGGCGTTCCATGGCGTGTGGTTGTCGCACGCGAGTGGCGCGTGGCGGTGACCGAGAATGGATATCTCTTCTCATTTGCCAATAGCGGGGCAGGCTTTTGGTCTGGCAGTATTTTCCGAACCCATGACCAACACCTTCTACAACGACTTCGACCGGGAAACCTGGGGCGGCGAGCGCAAGATCGACTACCGCACCCCCTTCCAGATCGATCGCGACCGCGTCATCCACTCGCACTCGTTCCGCAAGCTCCAGTCGAAGACCCAGGTGTTCCTCTCCGGCGAATACGATTTTTACCGCACGCGCCTCACCCACTCGATGGAAGTCGCCCAGATCGGCCGCTCCATCTGCACCTGGCTGCGCTCGCGCGAAAGCGGCCCGCTGCGCGACGATTTTTACATCGACCCCGATCTCGTCGAGGCCATCGGCCTCTCGCACGATCTCGGCCATCCTCCCTTCGGCCACGCCGGCGAGCGCACGCTCCAGGAACTCATGGCCAGCC
Organism: Opitutaceae bacterium TAV5; assembly: GCA_000242935.3. NCBI lineage: Bacteria > Pseudomonadati > Verrucomicrobiota > Opitutia > Opitutales > Opitutaceae > Opitutaceae bacterium TAV5. The sequence continues at coordinate 3,720,310 of CP007053.1, read as the reverse complement.
ACGGCGGCTTCGAAGGCAACGCCCAGACGCTCCACCTCCTGACCGACACCATTTACCAGGACGGCAAATCCGTGCGCGGCATGCAGCCCACCCGCGCCTTCATGGATGGCGTGCTCAAATACAAAAAACTCTACGGAGAATACCCCGCCGACCGTCCCCGGCCCGAGCACCATTTCCTCTACGACACCCAGGCCGCCTGTCGCGATTTTGTCTTCGGCGCCCGGCCCCTCCCGGATGATCTCCGCACGGGCGGCGACGGGCTCGCGCTCAACCGGTTCAAGAGCGTCGAGTGCCAGATCATGGACTGGGCCGACGACACCGCCTATTCGCTCAACGACATCGTGGACGGCGCCCGCGCCGGTTTTCTCACCCAGGAAACCATCGAAGCCTGGGCCGCCGACCAGGCGATGGACGTCCGGCAGCAGCAGTATTTCGACAAGCTCATCGAGTTCATCCGAGGCGGAAAACTGGAGCGCGTGTTCGCCGCCAAGGTCGGCGACTTCATCCAGGCATGCGCGCTCCGCGAGCGCGCCAATTTCATGTCCGGCGCGACCCACCGCTACCGGTTCGAACTCGTGATCAGCGACACCGCGAAACGCGAAGCCGCGTTTTACAAAAAACTGGCGCTCGACCTCATCTTCCGCAGCCCGCAACTCCAGCAAATGGAACACAAGGGACGCCGCGTCCTCCGCGAGCTCTGGCAAATGTGCCAGAATAACTACGTGAGTGGCGAGGCCCGCCCGTTGATGATTTTGCCGACCCGCGTCGGCGCCCTGCTCAAGGCCGAAACCACCGACGCCGGCCGGGCCCGCCAGATCTGCGACTGGCTCGCCGGTCTCACCGACACGATGATCGTCCGCACCTACAAGCGGATGACTGATCCGGACTTCGGCTCGATTCGCGACCTCGATTGAGAAAATCTGCCGGATCGGGCAACGCCCGAAAAACACCTGCGCCGGAGATGTGCGGTCCGGCCGCTCCGCGAGCCTTTTCCCGGTCCGCCGGTAAACATTTTTTCCGCAATCGGTGCGCAATCATGCGGCTTGCGGTTCCCCGCCCGCGACACCGACGATGACGGCTTTCCGTTCTCCGTGACACCACTGTTCTTCACCATCGCCATCGCGCTGATCTCGATTTCAGCCGGCGCGCTCGGTTCGCTCGTCGGCGTCGGCGGCGGCATCATTGTCGTGCCCGCGCTCACGCTCCTCATGGGCGTGGATATCCAGCACGCCATCGCCGCGTCGATCATCTCGGTCATCGCCACCTCCAGCGGCGCGGCCTCGTCCTACGTGCGCGAACGCATCACCAACATCCGCCTCGCCATGGTCATGGAAATCGCCACGGCGCTCGGCGCGCTGTGCGGCGCGTTTCTCGCCGCTGTCGTTTCGGGGCGCTGGCTCTACCTCCTGTTCGGCGTGGTGCTCTGTTACACCGCGTGGTCGATGTCGCGCAAAAGCAAGGGCCACGTCCGCGAGCCCGTGCCCGATCCCTGGGCCGACCGGCTGAAGCTGCACGGCTCCTACTTCGACCGCGCCGAGGGCCGCGAAATCTCCTACCGCGTCTCGCGCTCGAAACTCGGCCTCGTGGTCAGCTACGTCGCCGGCGTGGTCAGCGGCCTCCTCGGCATCGGCGGCGGCGTGCTCAAGGTGCCCGTCATGAACCTCGCCATGGGCCTGCCGATCAAGGTCTGCACGGCCACGAGCAACTTCATGATCGGCGTGACCGCCGCCACCAGCGCGGCGGTGTATTTCATGCGCGGCGACATCAAGCCCTTCATCGCCGCCCCGGTGGCGGTGGGCGTGATCATCGGCGCGAAAATCGGGGCGAGGCTGCTCGGCCGGCTCAAGGGCAACGTCATCCGCGTCACCTTCGTCGCCGTCCTCGTCATCTCTGCCGTGCAGATGCTCTGGAAAGGGATTTGATGAAAATGAAAAACCGGAAACACACCTCCCCGGCTCCGCTTGCCCCCCTCCCCCCCTCTGTCCATCCGGCCTCCGTGCGGGTGGAGTTGCTCATCAGCGAAGTGCTCCGCTGGGGCGTGTGGATCAGCCTCGCGCTGCTCGCGATGGGCACGCTGCTCTGCTTTGCGTATTCGCACGATTACGGTCCCGGAGGCGGCACCGCCGCCGACCTGCGCCGGCTGATCGTCAGCGAGGAGGCGTTCCCGCGCACCCTCGCCTGGCTCGGCGAGGGCCTGGCCCATCTGCGCGGACAGGCGATCATCGTGCTCGGCCTGCTGCTCCTGATCGCGACACCCGTCGTGCGCGTGATCATCTCCATCGGCGGTTTTGTGATGGAGAAGGACCGCCTCTACGTCATGATCACATCCATCGTGCTGCTGCTCCTGCTCGTGTCGTTCGTGCTCGGCAAGGCCGGGTGAAACGACAAGCCGGTATAGCCACAAAAAACACAAAAGAACACGCCGCGCAGGAAACTCTTCATCGCGCTTATAAGCGCGCGGGAGATTCTCACCGGGCAGAAAGACATTTTGTGTTTTTTGTGGCTATTCCAACCCGGTCTGGAGCCCGAAAATGCCCTGTTCGCAGCGTTTGACGCCGTGCCTGTACGTGGCTTAGGTTCCCTTCCCATGATCGACCTCATCAAAAAAACGCTTCTCGCGGGCGTAGGCGCCGCTGTCGTTACCAAGGAAAAAGTCGAGGAATCCCTCAACGATTTCGTCCGCCAGGGCAAGGTCACCGCCAACGATGCCCGCATCATGGCCGACAAGATCGCCGAGCAGGGCCGGCGTGAATTCGAGGAGGTGAGCGAAAAACTCGGCGCGAAAATCCGGGATCTCACCTCCCGCGAATCCTCCGCCCTCAAGGAGCAGGTGGCCGCGCTCGAGCAGCGGATCGCCACCCTCGAGGCCCGCCTTGCCGAGCCTCCCTCCCGCAGCGGCGAACCGTGAAACCATGACGAATCACGAATGACAAATTACGAATGGCCTGACCCCTTTTGTGCGCCGCCCCGGTCTGCCATTCGTCATTCGTAATTCCCCATGAAGCCGCTCGGCCTCATCCACAACGCCGTCCGCGCCAAGGAGATTTTCTCCGTCCTCGCGCGCCACGGCTTTGCCAATCTCCTCAACCAGGTCGATCCGCAAGGCGGCTGGTGGCAGCGGCTCGTGCCGCAGCCCGCCACGCGCCGCACACTCTGGGAACGCACACGGCTCGCGCTCGAGGAGCTCGGCCCCACCTTCATCAAGGCCGGCCAGATCATGAGCATGCGGCCCGACGTGCTCCCGCACGGCCTCATCCTCGAACTGCGCAAGCTCCAGAATTCCGTCACTCCCCTGCCCTTCGAGGAGATGCGCGAGGTCCTTGTCGACGAGCTCGAACTCGAGCCGCGCGAAGTGTTCGCCACGTTTGACGAAACGCCCATCGCCTCCGCCTCGCTCGCCCAGGTCTATTTCGCCACCCTGCCCGACGGCCGCGAGGTGGCCGTGAAAGTCCAGCGCCCCAACCTCTCGCGCAGCGTCCATACCGATCTCGACCTGCTCGCCTGGTTTGCCGGGCAGCTTCACCAGCGCGTCCACGCGTTCCAGCCCTACGACCTGCCCGCCGTCGTCGCCGAGGTCCGCGAAGGCCTGTTGCGCGAACTCGATTTCCGCAACGAGGTCCTCAACCAGCAATACTTCAACACGCTCAATCCTCACCCCGAAAAAGTCTTCGCGCCCGCCGTCGTCGAAGAGCTTTGCGGCGAACGTGTCCTCGTCATGGAGCGCATCAATGGCGCCTCCGTCTCGGCCGCCCGCCTGACACGCGAGGAGGCGCAGCGCATCGCCGCCAACGGCGCCGAATCCATCCTCCACCAGGTGCTCGTCATCGGCTTTTTCCACGCCGACCCGCATGCCGGCAACATTCTCATCACGCCCGACGGGCGCGTCTGTTTTCTCGACTGGGGCATGGCCGGCAACCTCACCCGCCGCCTGCGCCACGGTCTGGCCGACCTGCTCAGCGCCGCCGTCGGCCAGGACGCCGAGCGGATCGTGCAGATCGCCGCCGAGCTCGGCAGCCCCTCCGGCCGCGCCGACCTCCGCGCCATGGAGCGCGACGTCACGCTCGTCCTCCGGCAGGATTTCAACACCGCGATCAACCACGTGCAGATCGGCCGCGTGATGCTGAAGCTGCTCTTCATTTTCGGGCAAAACGGCATCAACATCACCCGCGACTACTCGCTGATGGCCAAGGCCGTGCTCTCCATCGAGGAGACGGCGCGCACGCTCGATCCCTCCTTCGATCTGCCGCGGCTTGCCCGGCCCATCCTCAGGGAACAGCAGCGCGAGCGCACCGGGCCCCGCGCCATGCTCCGCGAGACGCGGCAGTTTCTGCACACGCTGGCGACCGGCGCGCGCGAGCTGCCGTCGGGGATCTTCCGCATCATCCGCCGGATGGAGCGCGACGACCTGACGATCAAGTTCCGGCATGAAGGCCTCGAGGACCTGGACGACGCGCTCAAGACGGCGAGCAACCGCATCACGCTCGGCGTCATCATCGGTTCGCTGATCATGGGTTCGTCGCTGATCGTGACGGCGCGCGTGGGGCCGAATGTATTCGGTTATCCGTTACTCGGCATGGCCGGCTACCTGCTTTCGGCGCTCTTCGGCTGCTACATCGTGTGGGATATTTTCCGCCACGGCCGGCACAGGTAGCGCGGCAGCGCCCAATCGAAAATTCCCCAAGCCGTTCGTTCATCCCGGATTCAGAAGTTGAAACCGCTAAAGGACGCTGAAGGACGCTAAAGGAGAACCGGTTGATGATGGAATCGGGAGACCGGGGCCTTCACCTGCCGAATGACGGCATCGTCGGTCCTCCTTCCTGACCATGTCTTTGTTTAGCGTCCGTTAGCGTCCTTTAGCGGTTCCCTCTGCTGCGGTTTTCAGGTTCAGAGCGTCACCACCCCGCCGCTGCGGGCGGAAGCGTAGACGGCATTGATAAGCTGCACCGCGGCGCGCCCGGCGGCGGCATCGACGAGCGGGCGGCTCCCGGTGCGGATGGCCCGGATGAAATCGCGAAACTGCGCCCGATGGGCATCGCCCCACTTCCAGCCCGATCCGGCCTCGCCGGCCGGCACCGGATCGGCCGCCGCATGGCTCACCGCCGACTTCGTCCCGCCGGTCGCCACCTGCAAGGCATGCGCCGTCGCATGGCCGCCGGAGAGCGTTTCGCGGCCCTTGATCGCGAGCGTGTGCAGTTCGTCACCCTCGATGATCGCCGTCCCCTCCGTGCCACTGACTTCGATGCGCGCCGCGAAACCGGGATACGTCGACGTGCTCGCCACCAGCGAACCGATGGCGCCGTTGGCAAACGTCAGGGTTGCCGTCACGACGTCCTCGACCTCGATCCGTTCGTGGGCCGCCGTCCGCATCTGCGCGTAAACCGTCTTCACCGGGCCGCACAGCCAGAGCATGAGGTCGAGCGTATGGATGCCCTGGTTCATGAGGCACCCGCCGCCGTCCAGCTCCCAGGTGCCGCGCCAGTCGCCGGAGTCGTAATACTCCTGCGTGCGATACCAGGGAATGCGCACGTCGGCGAGAATCACCCGCCCGAGCTCGCCACGCGTGATCGTGCCATGCACAAGCTGCGTCGCCGGGTCGAACCGGTGCTGGGAAATCACCGCCAGTTGCCGCCCCGCCGCCAGCGCGGCCCCGGCCAGCGCGTCGCACGCCGCCACCGAGACATCCATCGGCTTCTCCACCATCACATGCTTGCCCGCCGCCAGCGCCTCCGCGCCCAGACGCGCATGCAGGCCGCTGGGCAGACAAACCGTCACGGCATCGATCTCCGGATCAGCCAGCAACGCCTTCCAGCCGATCGTCTTGAGGTTGAACTCCGCCGCCAGCTTTTCCGCCCGTTCGGGCACTTCATCACAACAATAGACGAGACGGGCATCATCTGGAAGCCCTTGCAGGGCCTTGATTTGCGTGGGAGCGATCGAACCGCAACCAACGAGAGCGAAAGTGACCGGCTGTCCGGCGGGCGCGTTTTTCATAGGAGAGGGGATGAAAAGTGGTGGGCGTTTTGGCGCCGCATACAACTGAAAATTGATTCACAACGGGTTTCTGTGCGCGAACAGAGCGTACAACTAGCGTGCATGCTTCTATTCATAATGAGCAGCACTGATTATCTTTCCTCTCTCTTTTCCCTGAAAGGCCGCGTCGCGGTCGTCATTGGCGGCACCGGCGAGCTTTGCGGTGCGATGGCCGAAGGGCTGGCCGGCGCCGGCGCCCGCGTCGTCCTCGTGGGCCGCAATCAGGAAAAAGCGCAGGCCCGCATCGACCGGATCACCCAACAAGGTGGCGCCGCGACCTTTATCGCCGCCGAGGCCAGCGACAAGAGCCAGCTCGAAGCCCTGCTCGCCAGCGTGCTCGCCAGCCACGGGCAGGTTGATATTGTCGTCAACGGCGCCGGTATCAACTCGGCCACGCCGTTCCTCGATATAACCGAGGAAGAGTGCGATCGTATCCTTCGCGTTAATTACAAAAGCGTATTTCTGGGCTGCCAGGTCTTTGGCAAGTACTTGCTGGAACGTGGCAAGGGCGGATCTATTATTAATCTTGGTTCCATGTCGGGCCTTGTCCCCCTGTCGCGTGTGTTCACCTATTCGGCCAGCAAGGCGGCCGTTCACAACCTTTCGAAAAACCTCGCCCGCGAGTGGGCGCCGCAAGGCATCCGGGTCAACACAGTCGTCCCCGGTTTTTTCCCCGCCGAACAAAATCGCAAGGTGCTCACCCCCGAGCGCGTCGCTTCTATCATGGGCCATACGCCCATGAAACGATTTGGGGAAGCGCGCGAACTTGTTGGCGCGACGCTCCTTCTTTCCAGTGATGCCGGCGCCTTTATCACCGGTTCCGAGATCGTGGTCGATGGCGGTTATCATGCCATGACGATTTGATAATATTTTTGCAAAAAACTCCGGTTTCATATTGCAAACCGCGTATTCAGTATAATTGTTCGCCTTCGTTATGGTTATACAGAAGATCAAGGAACTTGAAGAACTGAAAGCCCGCGCCGCCAAGCTTGCGGCTACCATCGATGCCGAGCGCACTGCCGAACTGGCAGCGCTGCCTGGCAAATATGGCTATAGTGATATCAACGAATTCATCAAGGCGCTGAAACTGGCTGTCGGCGTCCGTGGTGCCCGTGGCCGCAAGGGCGCCAAGGCTGCCAAGGCCCCCAAGGCCGCCGCTACCGGCAAGCGCACCCGCGCCAAGATCACCCCCGAGCTCAAGGAGCAGGTGAAGGCCGCGGTGCTTGAAGGCAAGAGCGGCAGCGAAATCGCCGCTGCGTTCGGCATCTCGCTCCCCAGCGTGCAAAACATCAAGAAAGAGTTCGGTCTCGTGAAAGCCCGTGAAGCCGCTCCCTCCGAGGGCGCTGCTCCCGTGGCTTCCTGAGCATTGATATTCCGGCGAGTTTTCATTGTTTTTCCTCCAGCGCTCCGCGGATTTCTTCCGCGGAGCGCTTTTTTTATTTTGCGGCAAACCGCCGGCGGGCGTTGGTGAGAGAAGGCCGCTTTTCCGGCGGCCTCTTTTCATGAGCACACCTTTTATACAAGCCAACACCAACGGACGGCTCCATCGGGCCGACGAGCCTTCCATCTCGCCACTCAATCGCGGTTTCCTTTATGGAGACGCGGTTTATGAGGTATGGCGCACCTATCACGGCGTCATTTTCGCCTGGGAGGAACACTGGCAGCGGCTGGAACGCTCGGCGGCGGCGCTGCACCTGACACTGCCCTTTTCGGCCGCCGCCATCCTTGGCGAGCTCCGGAAAACAGCCAGCGCCTTTCGCGCCGCCAGCAGGGAACAGGGCGATCTTTACCTGCGCCTGCAGGTGACGCGCGGCGCGGGACCCATCGGACTCGACACCGCGCTGGCCGACCGGACGGATTTCGTGATCCTCGTGCAACCGGTGCCGAAACTCAGTTCCTCGCAGCTCGAAACCGGCCTGAAACTGTCGCTCGCCACCGGCCTGCGCCGCAACCCGCCCGATGCCCTCGATCCGGCCTGGAAAACCGGCAATTACCTGAACAACATCCTCTGCCTGCGCGAGGCGCGCGCCCGCGGGGCGGACGAGGTGGTCATCACCAACCAGCGCGGCGAGATCACGGAGGCCGCCGTGTGCAACATCGCGTTCGTGCGGGGCGGCGAACTGCTCACACCGCCGCTGGAAGCCGGCATCCTCGCGGGCATTACGCGCGGACTGCTGTTCTCCGGCATCGCCGCGCAGGCGGGAGTCGGGATCCGTGAAGAGGTGATCCGGCCCGCCGACCTCGCCGGGATGGACGAGTGCTGCCTGCTTTCCACGACCAAGGACCTGCAGCCGGTCGGCGCGATCGACGGGCATCGTTACCGGACCGGCGCGGATACGGTGACGCGCCGGGTCAAGGCCGCTTTCGCCGCCCACGCGCGCGGCGTGGCCGACCGGCGGCGCCCTGAACTGGCGGCCTGACCGGCAAACGTGGCACGGGCATCCTTGCCCGTGGACGGCGCGAAGCGCCGCCTTCCGGAACACGGGCTGGAAGCCCGTGCCACTTCATGGGCAAGGATGCCCATGCCACCTTCACGTCCGACTTTCAGTCCGACTCCCCCCCCTCTCCGCCTTCACACCCCGAAGCTTGCACCTGGCGCCTTTCTGCGGCTGACTGGTCGCTTTCCCGGTTCCATTCCGTTCACGCACTCCCGTTCACGTTCGCCCGTCCATGCAGGCCTTTCTCAAAAAATCCGCTGTCGCACTCTCCCCCGGTTTCTTTGGCGCGCTGCTCGTGGCAGCGGCGTTCATGGGCTTCATCGCCTGGGACCAGTCGCACTGGTGGAGGCTGAAGGAGGATTACGGGTTCGGCTGGCTCGTGCCGGCGTTTGTCGCCTTTGTCGTTTATGACCGCTGGCCGCGCATCAAGACCGCCGCCGCCGCGTGCATGGCGCCGGACAGCCCTCGCGCCACCGGCGGCGCCCGGATCACGCTCGGCGTCGTTTTCACGCTCTCCGCCCTGTTCGGCATCCTGCTGTTTTTTGCCGGAGCCTTTTACCGCGCCGGCGCCGGCGCCTCGTATCCCGGCACGCTCGCCATCACGCTCGGCAGCGCCGGCATCCTCTTTGCCCTGCTCTTCCTCAACACCCCGGCCACACCTTCCGCCAGACCTTCCCGGCTGCTCGACGACGCCCGCGTGCAGTTGCTCGCCCTCTTCGTGTTTCCCGTGCTCGTCTGGCTGGTCTCCGCCCCGATGGTCTCCGTCGTGGAAAACAACCTCAGCCTCTTCCTGCTCAACCGGGTGACGTCGGTCGTGTTTTTCGTGTTCGACATCCTCGGGCTCCAGATCGAACAACAGGGCAACGTGCTCGTCCTGCCCAAGGGCCAGGTCGGCGTGGCCGAAGCCTGCTCCGGCATCCGTTCGCTCACCGGCTGCCTCTTTGCCGGCTCGTTCCTCGCGGCCGTGTTCCTGCACAAGCTCTGGAAAAAAATCGCGCTGGTCGGCTGCGCCATGCTCTTCGCATTTTTCACCAACCTGCTGCGCGGCATTTTCCTCACCGCCTGGGCCTACAATTACGGACCCGAGGCCATCGAAGGCACCGTCCACGACACCGCCGGCTACGCCGTCCTCGGCCTGACCGTCATCGGCCTCCTCTGCCTGCTTCCGCTCTTCAACCTCAGGATCAGCTTCTCCGACGATGACGCCGACAGCAGCGGCGACGACAACGGCAACAGCAACGCCGGCGGCCCCGCCCCGACCCCCGCCCCGCAGAAATAAAGAACCCCGGGGCCAAGCCCCCCTCCCCCGCGCCGGGGAGCGGCGGCGTCTCCGCCGCCGGACGCGCGCCAGCGCGCTCAATCCCGCGGGACTGTCGTCCCGTCCGGCGGCGAGGACGCCGCCGCTCCACCCGACCGGGCGTCCTGCATGACCACCCGCGGCGCCGGACCGGCCGTCCGCGGCCGCGCCGGCCCCGGCCACACCCAGTCGCCCTTCATCGGGTTGAGGCTGCCATCTTCATTGATCGCCACCACGCCGCCGTCGTCCGTGCGGTTGGCGCCCGTGGCATAAAGCGTGAAACCGCCGCCCGCCAGGCGCCGGTAACGCGGCGGTTCCCCCGTCACCAGATCATGGATACCCCCGATCTCGCCCCCCCACGGTTCGCCGACGCCGGCCGGCAAGGCCGCCGCCAGCGCGTCGAGCGATTCCGGATACGCGCCGCGGGCCCGCCGGTACAATTCGAGCGCGCAGGCCACGCGGGCCAGCTCGACCTGCGTCTGCGTCGCCGCGCAGTTGACGATCGCCTTGTAGAGCGCGGGCATGAACATCCGCGTGAGGATCGTGGAGGGCTGCGGCGGCATCTGCGCCACCCGCCGGTCCACCTCCAGCAGCCGCTGCAGGTCCACCCGCCGGTTCTCCGCATCCCAGGACGGGAAAATGTCGTCGAGATAGAGCCGGCCCATCAGCGCCATGTTGCGGTAGACCCAGCCGCTGGGCACGTAGTGGATAAACTCCGTCTCGTAGCCGCCGCGCGTCGCCCGGGACACCGCCGCGCGCGAATCGAGCGCCAGTTGCTCCATGTACTCCGCGCCGAATGCCAGTTCGCCGCGCAGCCCGTGCATGCCGCTGCCCAGCAGGTCGAGCCGCGCCAGTTCGGCCGAAAGCACCCGCAGGTCCTCGTCCGACCACGCGCCGCGCGCCAGCCCCTCGCGCACCGCCTGCAGGCCGAAATTGGCGTTCGCGTTGGCCGCCAGATGCGTGAGCAGAAACGGCTCCTCGCGCGGCACCGCCACGAGCCGGAACACCGTGCACACATCGGCCAGCGCCGCCGCCCGGTCGCCTTTTTCCAGACGCGCCACCGCCCGCAACGCGAACAGGCGCGAGAGGCTGCGCAACGCCGGCAGGTACGGCATCCCTGAAAACACGCTCTGTGAATAATCGACCGCGAAACGCGCATGCGGACGCCGGCTCGCCAGCGCCACCGCCGCCATGTCGGGCGCGTGCCGGTCGAGAAACCCGCCGAGGTCGTCGGTCGCCAGGTAAGCCCGCCACTGGTCGAGCGGCACCGGATCGCCGCGCCACCACACGCCGAAACCCGGCTCCGGCAACTCGGAGTCCGCCACCGGCATCCGCCAGCGCGCGCCCCGGGCGGCGATATCCGCCTCCGCCGCCAGCACGCCGACAAACACCGGAGCCGCTCCGAAATCATCGGCCGGCCGCACCGGCCCCGGAGCCGCATCGGCCAGGGTCAGCGGCTCGCCGCGGGCCGCGGCCAGCTCCCGGACCTCCCGCCAGGCACGGCGACCCGCCGCGTTTTCCACGGCATAATAGACCGCCACCGCTCCCGCCAGCAGCCCCGCTCCGCCGAGAGTCACCCCGAGGAACACGCGCCAGCCGCGTCGGGCAAAAAAAGGGACGGGGGGTGCAGCAGGGGCGTTCATCGGGTGCGGAAAGCGGCCACTCTCCTGCAAACCTGGCCCGGACGCAAGCCGGAGCGGAGACCCGGCCCCCCGCGACGGTCTCCGGACTGCTGCGACGACGCGTCGCCCGGTCTGGAAAATCCGTGGCCTGTCAGCGAAAGGGCGAGGCGCGTGGCGCCTTGTCGCAGCGGCAGGAATGCCGCCGCTCCGGCTCGCGCGGCCCTGACATCACTTCGAACCGCACCCCGGCAGGCATGGCAGACGGTTGCCCCGCATCACACCGGATGCAGTCCCAGGGCCTCGGCCACGGGCGCGAACGTGATCTTGCCCCGGCACACGTTGAGTCCGCGAGCGAGCGCCGCATCCTCCTGCAGCGCGCGTTCCCAGCCGCGGTCCGCCAGCCGCATCACATAGGGCAGCGTGGCGTTGGTCAGGGCCAGCGTCGAGGTGCGCGCCACCGCCGCCGGCATGTTGGCCACGCAGTAATGGATCACCCCGTCCACCGTGAAGACCGGGTCGCTGTGCCGGGTCGGGCGCGAAGTCTCGAAACACCCGCCCTGGTCGATCGCCACATCCACCATCACCGCCCCGCGCCGCATCTCCTGCAACATGGCGCGTGTGACCAGCCGCGGCGTCTTCGCCCCCGGCAGCAACACCGCGCCGATCACCAGATCGGCCTCGCGCAACAATTCCCGCACCAGCAGCGGGCTCGACATGAGCAGCTTGCAGTTGGCCGGCATCACGTCGCCCAGGTAGCGCAACCGGTCGATGCTGGCATCGAGCAGCGTCACCGACGCGCCCAGCCCGCAGGCCATCTTCGCCGCGTTGGCCCCGACCACGCCGCCGCCGAGAATCAGCACCGACGCCGGTTCCACGCCCGGCACGCCGCCGAGCAGCACGCCCCGCCCCCCGTGGATCATCTCGAGGTACCTTGCGCCCTCCTGCACCGACATCCGCCCCGCCACCTCGCTCATCGGCTGGAGCAGCGGCAGGCGCCCGTCCGCGAGCTGGATCGTCTCGTACGCGATTGCCACGCAGCCGCTGCGCATCAGCGCCCGCGCCTGCGGCTCGTCCGCCGCGAGGTGCAGGTAGGTGAACACCACCTGACCCTCGCGCAGCAATCCGTACTCGGAGGGCATGATCTCCTTCACGTGCAGCAACAGGCCGGCGCGTGCGAAAATCTCCTCCGGCGTCGCCACCGGTTCGGCCCCGGCGTTGGCGTAGGCCACATTGGGAAAACCCGAGGCCAGCCCGGCGTCGTTCTCGACCAGGACGCGGTGCCCTTTCTGCACCAGCGCATCGACGCCAGCCGGTGTCATCGACACGCGATTTTCCTCGGCCTTGATCTCCTTCAGCACTCCGATGGTCATGACGGTGACGCTGACGCCCCCGGCCCGGCCATGCAATGCCGGGAAGCCGGCCCCGGCGCCTCCCCGGAAAAACACGGTCCCGGTCATCTTCTCCTGGCGAAACGCACAAAAAGCGTTACTTTGACCGTGCAGTTCCCTTCCCGGCCTCTCCGGGCATCCACTCGCAACATCAACCCCCGACCCGCCATACGCCATGTCCACGATTCTATCCTGCACCGACGGTTCCATCTACGCCGCCAGCATCTACGACCACACGATCTGGGCCGCCCGACGCCTCGGCTCCGGCATCCGCGTCCTCCACATGCTGGAACCGATGACCACCGTGCCGCTCGTCTCCGATTTCTCCGGCGTCATCGGGCCCGACGCCCAGACGCAGCTCGCCTCCGAACTCGTCGCGCTCGAGGCCGCCCAGACCCGCGTCAACGAAACCCGTTCCCGCGCCCTCCTCGCCGCCGCCCGCGAACACCTTGTCAAGGGCGGCGTGAAACCCGACGACATCCGGACCGACGTGGTGGAAGGCGAACTCGTGGACGCCCTCGCCACCTTTGGCGACACCACCGACCTTGTCGTCATCGGCAAGCGCGGCGAGCACGCCGACTTCGCCAAGGGCCACCTCGGCAGCAACCTCGAGCGTGTCATCCGCACGAGCCGCCAGCCCGTGCTCGTGGCCTCGCGCGCATTCCGGCCCATCGAACGCATCCTGATCGCATGGGATGGCAGCCCCAGCGTGCAAAAGGCGGTGGACCACGCCGTGAGCCAACCCCTGCTCAAGGGCCTGCGCTGCCGCCTGCTCAGCGTGGGGGAATCCGATGTCGGACGGGCGACCGAACTCGCCAACGCCCGCGACCGCCTCGTGGCCGCCGGTTACGAAGTGGAGGCCAGCCATGTGCCCGGCGAGGTCGGCGAAGTGATCACGGCCACCGTCACCGGCGAGTCCATCGGCCTGCTGGTGATGGGAGCGTACGGCCATTCGCGCCTTCGCCAGTTTTTCGTCGGCAGCACCACCAGCGACATGATCCGCAGTGTGCAGATCCCCGTGCTGCTCTTCCGGTCGTGACGTCGAACCGCAGAATTTCAGCCGCAAAGGAGCGCAAAGATCATTCTGCCCGGCGAAAATCTCCTGCGCGCTTATAAGCGCGATGGAGAGTTCCATGCGCGTCAGGATATTTGCGCCCTTTCGCGGCTAAAAAACAATCATCGGATTTTCTGGCGGCAATGGGTGCTGCGCTCAGTAAACCAGCGTCCGGAAATCCTTCACCCGGTGGAACGTGATGAGGTTGCCGTCGTGCGCGCTGCGGGCGCGGGCGTCGCCGCTGCGCGAAAGGATCGCGAGATCGTCGCCGTCGATCACCATGCTCGCGTAGTGGCGGGCCTCCTTCGGCGAATCGCCGGTCGCCACCAGACCGGCAAAGCACCAGTCCACGAGATTTTTTGAAAAGTGCAGCACGAGCCGGTGGCGTTCGTTGTTCGGCAGATCGTAGCGATCGCGCGGCAACAGGTCGGCGCGCGTCATCGAGTCGGTCGCCTGCGAGCCGAGCAGCCACCAGAGTTTGGTCTGTTCGTCGCGCAACAGATGAAACCGCATCTGCCCGCCCGGCACCGGAAGAAACAGGATGCGTTTTCCGGAGGGCACGGTTTCGGGCATGGTCTTCATCGAGCCGTCCGGCTGCTCCACCACCTTCAGGAGCGCGGCATACCCCGTGCCGCCGGTATGCGCCCGCATGAGCAGGTGAAACGTCTTGCCGGCCGGGTCGTGCCAGATGTGCGCCGGGTCGGTGATCTGCGCGACGTTGGTTTCGAGCCAGCCCATCGGGGAAAACGTGCGCACCGGTCCGCCCGACAGGCCCGGCAGCAGCCCGCGACCGCCGGCGACCGGCGCGCGATCCGGATACTGCTGGCGGAAAAACGGCACGCCGAACCCGTCGATCTGCGGATCGTTTTCACGATAGCCGGGGATCACGTCCTGAAAGGCGAGCTCGCCGGCGAAGGTCCAGCTTTCCGGACGCGTCAGGTCGGCGTCGATACGGGCGCGCATGAGCACGGGCGCCAGTTCGCCGACCGGCCAGGCGTTCATCACCCGCGTCGCGCGTTTTTCGAGCGCGAGGTAAACGTAGCCGTTGGTCGTGATAAAATTTGTCGCGCTCTGGTGCCAGTTGCCGTCCGCGATTTTGACCGGGGCGGACCACGTCGCGCCGGCGTCGTCCGAACGCATGATCCGCAGCGGACTGCCGGAGCCGATGAGATAAACGACCGGCGCGGAGGCGACCGGTTTCCCCGTCTTTCCGGCGCCGTGCGCAACCGGTGCGACCGTGAACAGCCGCGGCTGCCCGAGCCGGACGGTGGCGAGGATTTGCCAAGTCGCTCCGTGATCGTCGGAGGCGACGATGTTGACCACGCTCGCCGTCTCGGTGCGCCGCCCGCTGACCGTATAACAGCCGAGCAGCCGTCCGGCCTGCGGTCCGGAGTCGATGCGCACGAGGCTCGGGTTGTAGAGCGGCACGTTGGCCGGATCGGGCGATTCGCCGACGACCACGTAATCCTGCGCCAGCGGACGGATCGGCGCGGCGGAAGCGGTCGCACACAGGCATGAACAAGTGACAACGGCGACAAGGAGACAGGAGGTGACAGACGACATGACAGGCGGATGACGAAGGCCGGACGAGGTTGACGGTTTCCTGAAACATCAAGAACCGTTCCGGCGCTCCTGTCGACGCCGGCCTGCATCGTTCGGGCGCCACCCGAAATATCAGAGCGAGGCCGAAGGCTGCCGGAACAGGAACATTGGCAACGCGCCGTCGGCCTCATGAACGACATCGGCCTTGCGCAACACGCTCGCGTGTCCGTCAAACCATAACAAACAGACGGTGCTGCCGTCGGCGTGGGGAAAATGGAACGTTCCGATGGTCGGGGTGGTGTTGTACGAATACGCCATTGCGCCGACGACGTTGCCCGCAGTGAACCATTCGCTCAGGAAAACCGTCTGTGCCGGGTTGGCGACGTCATCGGAACGGATGCCGCGGTGACCGGGCGTTCCCATCAACTGGTCGTTGAGGGAATAGCTCCTCGGCGCCTCACCGGTTGCTCTCGCCACCCGATCGACCGGACAATGCAGCACCGCGCCCTTCTCCGGAGTGAAGCCGAGCAAGCCATCCCACGCGGTTGTCCCGTCCGCCGCTGGCGGGAACAGGTCGCGATTCTCGACCTGGTATTGGAAAAAGGCGATGCCCAGACCACGCAGGTTGCCAAGGCACCGGGCCTGGTGCGCCTTGCCGCGAACCGCCCCCATGACCGGTATCAGAATCGCCGCCAGCACGCCGATGATCGCGATGACGACAAGAAGCTCGATCAGCGTGAATGCCCGCAAACGTCTGCTCACAGTGAGAACAGGTGGGAAGAGGGCGGATTTCATTGGCGTTCTTTTTGACTGACGACCGGATGATCGGACAAAGCGCAAAGGAATCGGATTGCAGAGCGGCACATTATTTCTCCGGCGATAACATGACACCATGCGTCAGCACGACAGGACCGAGCAGTTCATACAAAAAAGCCGGACGTTCCCTGTCCACGGCGCGCATCAGGGCCAGCAAGGATGGATTGTCCGGAAACCGCGCCAGCGCCAGTTCGAACATGGCCGGGGAATCTCCCGCCTTGCCGATGCGCGGAGTCTCGCCCGCGTAGTAGCCGCTCTTGATGGAGGCATCTTTCAGACGATGAAAATCCGCGTAATATTCGAATGGCAGCCGCACCATTTCTCCCGTCGGCGCCGTATAGCTCCAGAGCGGCAGCCCGTTGCGTTCCCCCATTTCGGCCATGATGCCGAGCAGGCTCATCGAGAGATGGCTGTATTGCAGGCCGCGACCGTACGCCGTGTTGTGACGGAAGCGGTCGTAAATCTCGCCCGTTTCCGGTGCGGGCACAGTCGGCAGATCCCGGGGACACTGCTCGTCACCGGGCATAAGGATCAGGCCGGCGACGAGGTCGGCGAAATCGCGCGGGTTGTCGGGATGCGACACCGCGAACTGCACGAGTTCACGGTCGCCAAGAACGATGCCGATCGCCATCTCGCCCATCGCGTGCGCGGCGAGGTGGTTGTTGTAATACTGGCGGTTGAACCAGTCGTTTTCGCGCCAGTTGCGGCTGCAATCCTTGATAACCGGGATGATAGCTCGAAACCAGGTAGCGAGGACCGCTTGTGTTGACGCATCGAGATGCGGTGTGTCCGCCAGCAAATCGCAAGCGTAGAGAAACGGAAACAGTCCGCGCCCGGCCAGCATACCCCAGTCGGGACTCTTGCCTGCCTTGCCGGCGGGAAGGGCAAAGGCAGTCCCGGGCAATGGATTCGCTTTTGCCCAGGCCAGCAGGATCTCAACAGCCTCGCTCGCATAATCGTCGCGACCGGTGATGTGCCAGGCCAACGCCAGGTCGCGGGCGCGTCCTCCCTGGATCATCGCCACCTTGAAAAACCGGTGCCCGTCCACTCCGGTGTAGGGTTCGATTTCCACCGGTCTCGCCAGTTTGGCCTCCAGCTTTTGCCATGCTTGCGCGTGTGGAGCCTGGCCGGTCGTCACGCGTTCACGTAGGGTTTGCAGCCCGGCGGCATCGATCAGAAGACGGGGATGCGGACGGGTAAGGGGAGGAACGACAAGAGGGAGATCGGGTTGAATCGTGGATTCCGGAGACACCGGGTTCGCAGAAGCTGATGCCGGTGTCGGCTCCGAAAATTCGACGACGCGCAACATGGAGGGTTCGGGCCATGGCTTCGGGTGCGGACGGTCGTTGTTTGGAGAGAGTGTTTCCCAGCGCAAACGCCAGATTTTTCCCGGTGATGCGGTGCCGCTGTCACTTGCCCACTTGACACGCATGCCAGGAAAGCCGGATTCCACAGTGCGCAACGGCGCCGGTGCAAACGAGCGGTCCCGCTGTCCGATTTTCCCCTTCAATATCCAGTCAACAGGATCGATCCCGAAAAGGCCTGAACCCTGCGCAGGGTGGCTGATTTCCAGAGCGAGGCTTCCATTCACAACATGCGGAGCGCCGATCGACAATCCGGTGGAGGGCAGGCTCCCGCGTCCGGAAATCCCGATACGGGTTTCCCAACGGGAGACCTGTCGCGTTTGCCAAGCGCCGTTTTCAAAACACGCCAGGTATAGCTGCGTCAGCCCGGCGGCATCATAGCGGGTATACGCGATGAGCGGCCGTCCCGAACGGTCAAAGCCGATCCTGGGCTGGCCGTTGAGCAGACCTCCATGAACGGGAACCGGATCCACCGTGACACCGGGAGTATCATGGGTGACAGGCGGCACGACAGGAATGCCTCCTGCGGTTTCCCAATGGACCAGATCATGCGAACGAATGTATCCGAGATCATGATTGGTTTCCGCAAGCGGACTGTCCCGCCATACCCAGATCACATGAAATCTGCCATCGGGACCTGGTTCGGGTGTGGTCGGGTAGGCGCTCATGGCACCTCTGCCATCAAAAAGCGGCTGCTCCAGGAGGCGACGCCACGCACGCGTTTTTTCATCGTAACGGTTGTAATAGATGTCGCCTTTGCCGCTGCCTCCATCCCGATAGCTGAAAACAAGATTGCCAGCGGCATCGTGGAAAAAACGCGGATAGGTGACACGCGTTTCCTCTTTCCCCGTCATGGCATGGACCTGTTCGAGACTGCTGATATCAAGCGGTCGCGCGGTACGAAAATAGATCAGCGGGTCATTGTGCATGTTGCCGCTGATGTGAATGACACCATCACGGTCCGCGGCCATCGCGATGCTGTTGTGGCTGTCCCAGCCAACCGAAGTAGGGAGTTTCCGGAAACTCCACTGATGCTCCCCGAGCCTGCGGCTGGCGACGGTCATCTGGCGCGACTCGTCGTAACAGGCGACAAACTGGTGGTCCTGCACGGTGAGCAATGCGAAACCCACCGGGTGCCCCGACCAGACCGGGGTGACATCAATTGTCGTGTATTTGGAATCCGGTGACATCGCTGTCGCGAGCAGGGCGGGCCAGACGACAGACACGAACAGGGAAAAGATGAACGCGTGCTTCATGCTCCCTTACTGCACCTTGCAAAAATCAGGATCATTCATAGGCCACACGCCATCCGTGCAGACATCGTAACCGGCCACGTGCCAATCGGCGAAAAGGAAAATCGCCTGACGTCCGTAACGGGGTGCCGGGCCTCGTTCGACCGTAGTGCCGGTGTATCCAAACTTCTTCGCTTCATGCGAAGGCCCCCCCGGCTCCAGATTTCCTCCGTAACCGTCGGGCGGCGTCGAGAAGACCGGGAATCGTGAGGGACTGCTGATCTGCGAAATCCGGTACGGACCTTTTCCGGCTCCCTTGTGGAGATTGGTGTTGTAGCCAAACATTCCGGTTCGCGTCTTCGCATCGGGCTGGCTCGGATCGTGAAACACATCCAGATGGTTTATCTCGGGACTCCCCACAAGGCCATCGGGGTCTCCGTTGGTGGCGTATTTGAGCGTGTAGGGCCCGATATAGGGGGCGAGAATCACATGCCAACGGCCCCCCGAGGTATTGACCGGAGCCGGCAATTGTTCCCGGTGATCGGCCACATAGAGCTGCATCGCGGTGCCCAGATGGTGCAGACGACTGACACAGGTGGCTTTCCTCGCCGACAGGCGGACGCGTGAAACCGTCGGGATGAGAATCGCCGCGAGGATGCCGATAATCGCAATCACGGTGAGAAGCTCGACCAAGGTAAAGCCTCCCCGGAACCGGAGCGTCGGGAACGCGGATTGGTAATAGGGGCGAATGGGTGTCATGAGCATGGAGGAGTGCGGCTTTTGGGAGGACGCTCCGGTGCGGACTCAGGTGCGGGAAAGACGGCGATGCCAGATTGCAAGGAGCATTACGAGGATTCCGCCGAAAAGCGCATACGTGGAGGGCTCGGGAACGATGCCAAGATCGGCGGCATGGATCGCGCGGATACCATCTATATCGAGAGCGCCATCGCCTCCGCTTGTGGTTCCATACACACGGATGTTGTCGAGAGAACCGTCAAAGGCGCGGGCACCGTTGCTGGTTCCCCCGAAATTGATGCTCCGTCCGAAAGCGATGGAAGTGATGGAGGGGGTGGGGGAAGTCTCGGAAGGGAGGACAACGGAGAGACTTTCCGGCGTGGTTCCTCCGGAATACACGGTAATCGTCCCGGCATCAAAAGTCAGGCCGACGAAGATCCATTGGTTGGGCGTGAATCCGAGACTGGCGCTGTCGAACAGGGTGTCCCCGCTCTGGAGCCGTAATCCGCCCGTATCAGTTACCCTGAAAAGAGGGGCATTGACGGCATCGAACAGGCGGGCCAGATCGACTACAGCGGAATCAGGCTTGAGCCACATGGTAACGGTAAACGAGGTCAGCGTTCCCATACTTGAATTGCCTGAACCCGCATCATACTGCACCGCTGCTCCGGCCCCCGCCATGGTGGATGCCGTATTGTCGAAAGCGTAATCGCCTGCGACGCCGGAAAGGCCGGAGCTGTCCACGCCAAACTTGCCGCCGGAGCCAACAAATTTGCCATCTCTTCCCGATGTCGAGAGGTCGGTGATGGTGGTGCCACTACCGGCGTTGAAATCGTAATGGAGCAGGAGGTTGGCGGTGGGAACCTGCGCACGGGTGCTGATGGAAATGAATGCGAAAAGCCCGGCGAGGATGGCAGGGATGACGGGAATACTGTGTGTTCTGATGTTCATGATGGCTGGTGTGATGTGGTTGGATTGTTATCTGGTTCGGGAGCCAAAGAGAGGGGGAGAAGCCGGCGTCTATTTGCCGAGAGCGGCAAGCGGTATCCTGAAAACCACGACGTCATCCTTGCTGGCGGTGGCCCCGACATACAGGTAGTCACCGGAAACGACAGACGCAGGCCCCTGGTAGCCGGGGAGATTCGCCCCCTTGTAACGGCCCGTGAAACGAACGGGGGGAGGGTTGATGCCGATCGCGAAGGCACGGTCAAAGGTGCGGCCATCACGGCTCAGGCTGATCGCCAGCACGCGACGGTCCCGGGGTTTCCCGGGGTTGCTCACGATGTAGGCGGTGCCGTCAGGCAGATTGCCCGCGCTGCTTTTGGCAATGGCGTCGGGGAAATTCGTTCGTCCCACCCGCCAGTTTTTTCCGCCATCGGTGCTCTCCGCGGCAAACATCGTATCGGCATTTTTTGCCTTGCCGCTCTCCCAGGAGGCACGGATGCGCGAAACGAGTGTGCCGTCGGGCCGGACAAACAAGGAGGGTTCACGCCACTCGTTCGTTCCCAATATTTCCGTGTTGTGCAGCGTGGCGAGTTGCCATGTTGCTGGCGATGCCAAGTCCCCAAAATGCAAAAATCGCAACTCGCGCCCGGGAGCCGGGGCCTGCCCCAACAATACGTAACCCTTGTTGTTCACGCGCCGGGGGCCTTCCGTATAAATACCTTGGTGGGCGGGAAGAAGACCGATATCGGCGGGATCGCTCCAGGTGCGGCCGTCCTTGCTGGAAACCGCATAACAGGCCTTGCGATCCGTGGCGTAGCCGATCAGCGCGCCCTCCGGCGTTACGGCCCAGCCGCCTGCGCCGAGTGATTTTTGCTGATCGGAGGAAACAGCCCCGGGATCAATCAGCACTTGCGGCTCGTCCCAGTTCAGGCCGTCCGCCGACGAGGTCCACAGGATGCGCTGACCTGGCCCGCTTTCATCCTTTCTGCCATTGGCCCACATCACGTGGATACGCCCTTTGAACGCGGTCATGGCCAAATCCAGATTGCATGTCCACGAACGGTCCGTGGCGTAGTAAAGTGTCATCTTGTGGCCCGGAGCCACCGGAAGGCCGAGCGTCCCGGGCTGGTTGTGATCGAAAAGATTCTCGCTGATGCGAAAAATCGGCGCTTCGTCACTCGCGATGACGCCTGAAAGAGGCATCAACAGGCTGAAAAGCAGCAAAAGAGCGGTGGGCAGGTAAACGAAAGATAATTTCGGCTGGAGAACCATAGGGGGAACAAAAAGGGCGACGGGTGTCTGGTTGGAGTCGGGAACAAAACGGCGAAGAGGCACAAAAAGATTACGGGCGGACTCTACGGTTGCTCCCGACTTGCATGCAAATCCCGCTCAAGTTTCCGTGGTAACTGAAGCATTCTGGATTGAATCATCAGCCGTGTCGCAGTGGCAGGCGTCTCTACCTGTCGGACGAGGCGCCCAGCGCCTCGCCCCCCCCCGGCGACGCTGTCGCATCGGGTGTCATACGGCCGAAATACGAAGGAACCGCACGCCGGACGGGACACCCCTCTGTTCGGGCTGCGCCCCGCCGGGCGCCAGCATGGCAATCTGTCAGCGGATCACGCGACCGGAGCCGTCTCCGTTCATCAGCGCCTCGATCTCTGCCCTGCTCACAAAATTGACATCTCCGGGGATGGAATGCGCGAGACAGGCGGCGGCCACGGCAAAATCCAGGGCGACAGAAAGGTCGTCCAGCCCGCGCGTGTGGAGCGCGTGGATCAGCCCGCTGGCGAAGGCATCGCCCGCCCCCAGCCGATCCACGATGGCACGCATTTCCCAAGGATGGTAACGGCCTTCCCTTTGCGGCGCTGCCACCACGCGGTCGGCGGCCGGATCGTAGAGGAGAGCGCCCAGGTTGTTGTGCGAGGCGGAGATGTTTTCGCGCATCGTGAACACCACCAGCTTCAGGTGCGGGTGGGCTTGCGCGACATGGCGGGCCGCGGCCCCGAAGGCCGCGATATCACCGGGGGCGGCGCCGGACCAGGGAATGTCCAGCACATCGGAGACCTGCTCCGGATTGCTCAGGACAACGTCAACATGCGGCATGAGCTCCGCCATGACCCGACGCGCAAGTTCGCGCGGCGGCGTGCCCGGTTCCCAATCCCACAATCTCGCCCTGTAGTTGAGATCGCAACACACGGTGACGCCGCGCGCGCGGGCCGCCTTCGCGGCATGGAGCGTGGCCCGGGTGGCCGTCTCCGAGAGAGCGGGGCTGATGCCGGAAAGAACCAGCCAGGACGCATCGTCCAGGGCGACCTCCCACGCATAGTCCGCGCCCTCGGTGAGACTGAAGGAAGACTCCGCCCGGTCGTAAAGAACCTGCCCCGGACGCTGGCCGACGCCGGTTTCGATAAAATAGTGCGGCATGCGTCCCGCGGATGTCCGCAGAATACATGAAGTCTCCACGCCCAGGCCGCGGAGGAAGCCGACGCAGGCGTCGCCGAGGAGGTTTTGCGGAAGCGCGGTCACGAAACGGCTGCGCCCGCCGAGCAGCGCGATGGAGGCGGCGATGTTGGACTCCGCGCCGGCAAACGCCACGTCCAGCGAGCCGGGCAGGCACTGCCGCAGCCGGTGGTGTCCGGGAGCCGAGATCCGGGTCATGATCTCGCCGAAAGTCACGATTACGTTTTTCATCTGCTTGCGGCGCCCTGACGGGTTTCCCTGACAATGTTCATCGCCCGGCGGGCGCGCTGCGTGATGGCCGTCCAGTCGCGCGCGCGGACGAGTTCGCGCGGCGCAATCCACGAACCGCCCAGGGCGGCGACCAGTGGCTCGGCCAGCCAGCCCGCTGCGGTGCGGTCGTCGATGCCGCCGAGCGGGATATATCTGAGACCGAGGTGCGCGTAGGGTGCCGTCATATTTTTCAGATACGCCAGGCCGCCGGACGGCTCGGCCGGGAAAAATTTCAGGAGGTTGCAGCCGTGTTCCAGAGCCGCCTCGATATCGCTCGGCGTGGCAATGCCGGGAGCGAACGGCAGGCCGGCACCGTTGCCCGCGTCACTGGCGGCGGCGAGAACGCGCGGGTTGCAGCCGGGAGACACCGCGAAATCGGCTCCGGCATCCCTGACCTGCACGACTTGCGCAGGGGTGAGCACGGTGCCGGCGCCAACGAGCAGATGCGGCGCATGGCGCTTGACCGCGGCGAGCGTCGCGAGCGCGGCGGGCGTGCGCAGCGTGAGTTCGATGGCGGCGATGCCGCCGGCGACAAGCGCGTCGATCAGTGGAAGCGCGTCGGAGGGCTCATCGATGACCAGCACGGCGATGATGCCGCGGCGTTCGATTTCCCGCAGCAGCCCGGACGGAAAGGCAGATGGCATATTCATGAGGGAGGTTCTGAAAATTCGTTTTTGAACAGAAGGAAACGAAGAGAACGAAGATAAAACAAAGAAGATTTTAACTTAAAAATTATTTACTATAAACATTTTGTGCAGGAAATGCGTTATAAACGCCCTTGGCTGTTCTTCGTTCTCTTTGTTACCTTCTGTTCAATTTCCGGGGGCTCCTATGAAACGGAAGGTGTCGCGGCCGCAGGCGTGGGCGGGGTGTCAGCGACCAGCGGTTTTGTGGGGTCGATCCTGAGCCAGGCCAGTGTGCCGACGAGCGACATGAGCGCGATGGGAACCAGCGGCGCGTTATAGCTGCCGAACGCAACGACGATGTATCCGAAAAGCACTGTCGTCAGGAACGATCCCGCCTGGCCGGCCATGTTCATCGCGCCGGTGACCACGCCGGCGTTTTTCGCGCCCACGTCGAGACACACGGCCCAGGCCACCGGCAGCGCGAAATCCGAGCAGCCGTAGGCCAGCGCCAGATACACGACCGTGAGCAGCTTCCCCTCGGTGAAAATCGTCAGCGTGAGAAACACCGTCGCCATGCCCAGTCCGCCGAAACCGAGCAACCGGCGTCCCCATTTGAGCCCGATGCGTTTGACGAGCAGGTCGCTCGCGAAACCGCCCGCGAGGTTGGCGACCGCGCCGAAAACAAACGGCATCCACGAAAGCGCCACGAGTTCGCCGGGCGTGAAGCCGCGTCCTTTTGCCAGAAAGATATGCATCCACGTGAGGTAGAAAAAGCCGCACCACGCGTTGGCGTGATACATGAGCATGATCCACCACAGGTTGGCCTTGCCGAAAAGCTGCTTCCACGGCGTGCCCGCCCGGACGTGCGCCGCAGCGCCGGAGTCAACCGCAGCCCCTTCGATCTCGCGCACCTCCTCCGGCGTCACGCCACGCTTTTCCGAGGGCTTGTCGCGAAACCAGACGCACCAGACAACGGCCCAGACGAGGCCGACGGCGCCGAACACATAAAAACTCGTGCGCCAGCCGAAGGCTTGCTGGAGCGGAATCACGAGGACCGGCGCCACCGCCCCGCCCACGCGACTGCCCATCCAGACGACGCTCTGCGCCCGCGCGCGCTCGTGCACCGGAAACCAGCGCGCGATCGTGGCGGAGAAATTCGGAAACGCCCCTGCCTCTCCCATCCCGAAAAGGAACCTCACCACGACGAGTTGCCGGAACCCCTGAGCCATGCCCGTAAGCGCCGTGAACACCGACCACCAGCCGACGATCCGCGTGAGCACACGACGCGGGCCGATGCGGTCGCCCATCGCGCCGGCGGGGACCTCGAAAAGTCCGTAGGAGAGAACGAACGCCCCCAGCACCCAGCCCCACTGCTCCAGACTCAGCCCGAGATCCTCCTGGATGGTGTGGCCGGCGACCGAGATGCAGACCCGGTCCACATACGTGATGACCGAGGCGAAAAACAGGAAACCGAGGACGCGGTAACGGTATTTCATGAGCATTGGGTTTGATACTCCGAAGTTTGCTTCGGCTTGTCGGAGCGGCGGCGTCCCCGCCGCCGCTCCGCTGCCCCGGAGCCCGGGAACCTGATCCGGGGTTTTTTACGGAGACGGACAACGGGAAAAGACATACGAACGGCGGGCAAATGGATTTGTATCCAAAAAATGTTACTTACCGCCCGCGAGGAAAAACACCGGCACCGCCCACTGGCCGAAGGTGATTTCCTCTCCCCCGGCGCAATCCTTCCGGTAAAGCGTCACGTAGTTGCCGGCATTTTCGGGGTTGAAGAGCGGGATTTCCGGCAGAGCGACTTTTTTGAACCCTTGCGCTTCCAGCCGCTTCGACTGACTGTCCCGGTTGCGGTCGGGCTCCGGCGTCAGAAAGTACACCGTCGCCGCTTGGGTGCAGCGCACGGTCTTGTTTCCCCGGAGGCTCACGCGCAGGAACCGCGCCCCGTCCAGCGCCGCCGGAATGTTGCCGGCAGTGTACTTGCGATCCGTGAACAGGACTTGGCCGTCGGACAACGATTCCGAAGAAGCTCCGTCGGCCTGCACGGCCCCCGCCGGCGCCGGTTTCACGCGCAGCGGCTCGCCATCGGCGTGGTCGCGGAGGGGCGGCGAAGGCTCGCGTTTGACCCGTTGCTGTCCGCCGGAGGCCTCGCTGACGAGCTGTCGCAGCCGCACCGCACCGGTGGTCGCCTCGCCCGCCGCCGCATCCTCCTCGCGGAAGGTGGCGAAGAGGATGTGGCGCGTGCCGGTCCGGCTGAAATCGTAGGTGATGTAGACGGTGCCGTCCGCGGCCTGTTGTCCGTCGGGATACGATACACCCGTGCGCTCGTCGAGCAGCAGGCCGCCGCCCCACGTGCGGCCGTCGTCGGTGGAAATGAACGCCGTCAGGTGCGAGCGGAGGGTCTGTTGATCCATCGGACCGTGTTTGACCAGCAGGAGGTTCCCCGAGTGCAACCGGGTGATGAAGAAGCGGGCGGAGGGATGGGGAATGGCGGACGGCACCAGTTCCGGCCAGGTGACTCCGCGATCGGTGGAAATGCTCTCGCCAATGCCGTAGCGGGTGCGCACCAGCATCCGGAGAGAACCGTCGCCGCGTTCGACAAGCATGTGTTCGTCGAAGGAGCGGTCCTTCTCGGGCACATGGCAGGCCCCCCGGACCGACCACGTGCGGCCCTGGTCCGTGGAGACGAGCATCTTCGCGCTGTGATCGGTCTTGCGCCAGGTGGATACGGGCAACGCCCATTCGCCGGTCGAGAGCACGACCGACTTGCACATCATGATCCCGTCGGAGATGCGCGCCGGAGCACTCCACGCAGGCGCTTCCGACTCCGGCTCTCCTGTTTCCAGCGTCCAGGTTCCCGAGATGCTGCCGTCGTGCCCGGCGGCCTGCGCCCAGTAAAGACGCAGCCTGCCGTCCGGCCCCATCCATACTTCGGGATCGAAGGCGCGCACGGGGCCGGGCCCGTCGGGGTCCACCACCAGGACTTCCTTCCAGGTTTTCCCGCCGTCGCCGCTGGTGGCGAGGACCACGTAGTTGTTCCGGTCCTCGCCCGGTGTCACGCCGGCATACCAGATCACCCAGAGGCGGCCGCCGGGCGATACCGCCATGCTGGAGATTCCCTGAAAGGCGCGGTTGGTCACGGCGTGCGCCGCCTGCGGCGGGCCGACGTAGCCGGGCGGATTGAGAAAGGACCGGTCGGGCTGCTGCGCCTGGGCGGACAGGCAACCGGTCATGGCCAGGGCGCCTGCCAGGAGTTTGTTCTTCATGTCGGAGGGGTCGGGCTGGATGGTCGGGTGGTCGGGTTTCTGAAAAAGCCCAGTCAGCGAAAGAAAATGGCCATCGACAAAGGTGTTTTCATGTTATGATAACATCCCCGTGCCCAAAGACGCGCTTCATGCTCCGGAAATCGGTCCGGCCGCAGGACCGGCGGCCCCTTCTCCCGCAGCCCCCAGCCTGGCGGCGGTGGCGCGGCGGGCCGGGGTGTCGGCGATGACGGTATCGCGGGTGTTGCGCAATTCGCCGCGGGTCCTGCCCGAAACCCGGATGCGCGTGATCGCGGCAGCGGAGGTGACCGGTTACCGTCCCGATCCCCGGATGGCGGGGCTGATGGAGCTGGTGCGCAGTCATCGTACGCGCCGGATGCGGGCCAGTCTGGCCGTCATCCGCGACGATCTTCCCGACGATGAACTCCACGGGGCCGCCTATAACTATGTGGCGCTCGACGATATTCGCCGGCGGGCCGGGCGGTATGGTTACGAGGTCGAGGAATTCGACCTCGGGCGCGGCGGCATCAGCCCGGCACGTCTGGGAAAAATCATCCGCACACGCGGCATCGGCGGGCTGCTCATCTCCGTGCAGTCATCGCGGCAATTCAGCGCGAAGCTCGACTACACGGGGCTGGCGGCGGCGACATTCGGTTACGGGCTGGCCGCGCCGGCGCTGCACCGCGCGAGCACCAACATGACGCAGGGCGTTCTCATGACGGCGGCATTGCTGGAAGCGCGCGGCTACCGGCGGATCGGCGTGGCGATCTCGCCCTGGATCGATGCGCGCGCCGACCACACGTATTCGGGGGCCTTGCTGCATTACCAGCAGACGGTGCCGGCGCGGCGACGGGTGCCGTTGTTATTGTTTCCGCACAACGATCTGACGCAGGGCGAACCGGTTTTCCGCAGATGGATGCGGCGGTATCGTCCGGATGTCATCATCACCTTTCACGAGCCGGTGCCGGAATGGCTGCGCCAGGGACTGGGGCTGCGCATCCCCGAAGACATCGGGCTGGTGGTGCATGACCGGGTGCCGCTGCCGTCGATGGCCGGCTTCGCCGGGATCGATCACCGGCGGGCGCAGGTGGCGGCGGCCGGAGTCGATCTGGTGGCGACGCAGTTGCAGCAAAATGAATACGGCGTACCGGAAGTGCCGCGGCAGATATTGATCCCGCCCCGGTTCGTGGACGGGCCGAGCATCCGGGCGGCGGGTTGATGCCGCCTGCCCGGGAAGTGGTCATACCCCGTTGCACTCCGTTGTATCAAAAAGGAGCGGCGACGCCCTCGCCGCCGGACGGGATGACAGTCTCGCCTGATACCGCTTCTCTGGATGCTCCGGATTTTACACAAAGATCGCGAAGGGCGCGAAGGGCGCGAAGGGCAGAATCAGCTATTCTTTGTGACCTTTGCGACCTTTGTGTAAATATCAGGGAGGTTCTAAAAAATGATTTTTGAACAGAAGATAACGAAGGGACGGACGAAGAGAAAATTATGTAGTTAAATTTCGGAATATGTTTTAATAAAAAATGTTACATACATCTAGTGAAAAGACTTTTTGATTATTCTTCGTTCTCTTTGTTGCCTTCTGTTCAATTTTTAGAAGTTCCCATCACCTGCCGGGAACCGAGGCGCCGTCACGCCACGCGCCTTCGACCAGAATGCGCAAGGGGCGCTCGGGCCGGCCGCGCTCGTTGCGCTGGATCATGCTGATGAGATGGTTGACCGCGGCGGCGCCGATGCGCTCCGCATCCTGGTCGATGCCGGCAAACCAGGGGTCTTGCGGATAAGTCGCCAGAACGGCGATGACAGGTTTCCTGTTCCGTGATGACGCGGGTTTCGCGCCCGCCGCTGACGCCGCCGGCTCGAAGCCCAGCACACGCGCGCAATACGGATCGGGCAACAACATGGCATCGGGCCGGTGCTCGCGCATCCAGCGACGGATCTGCGCAGCCGATTTCCTGTAGGTATCAACCGCGTCATTACGCTTCCACATCGGCCCCTCGGGCACGGAGCAGATCAGCGGTGACAGGCCGAGCTGCTCGCACTCGCACACGAAACCCGACCGGAAGTTGCAGTCGGTGCGCTGCTCCAGCGCGGGCCACGTCACGAAGCCGACGCGCCGGTAGCCGAGCCGGTGGAGTCGCCTCATGGCATCGCGGGCGCTGCGGTAGTGGGCGTTGACCACGATGTGAAAAACCGGTTCGTGCGAATAACCGATCGCCACCGTGGAGACCGCGTCCCAGGGCAATTCCAGCAAGACATGGGCCGCCGGCATCGGTGGCAGAAGCAGGCCCTGAACCTGCCGGCTGTGCAGAATCTTCGCCAGCCGTTGCGGCGTCATGCCTGGTTCATACATCCAGAACTCGTCGAGACTGAAACCGGCCTCGCGCGCCGTGGCGACGGCGCCCCGCCAGTAGAGGTCGAAATCGGGATTGTTGCGCAGGGTGTTCTTTTCCGGGAAAGCGTTGATCCATGCGAGGCCGGCCTGGTAAGCGGCTCCCCGCCGCGTCTGGCGATACATGTTGAGCGCGGAAAGCATGGGATCGGCGCGATAGCCCATCTCCTCGGCGATAGCCCGGATGCGGACGCGGGTCTTTTCCGGGATATTGGGACGCCCGCGCAGCGCCATCGACACGGCCACGTGGGAAACGCCGGCCCTGGCCGCGACCTGCCGGAGAGAAACTCGCATGTGCTGCTGGCTCATTTTCCCATGTAAAGCGGAACCGCGAATCCGCGACAATACCTGTCATCATCCGATGAGCCGCCGCGGGAGAGTGTACAAAAGCGCGAGCCCGGAGGACCGGTCGGACGGTCAACTCGACTACACCCTGCGCTTCTGACGGCAACCCGCCTTGCGCCTGCCGGATTACGGGTTGCCCGCGGAGGAGCCGGCTTGCTTTTCGACGCGTTCCTTGTCCTCCAGGAATCCTGCTTACAGGCGACTCATCTTTATTGGCGTCAGGTTCGGACGGTCCGGTCGCAAGAGCAACGGCAACCGGAAACAGGATGGAGGGCAGGACCCGATTCAAGGGATATGTGCCGCGGGATCATCATTCGACGAAGCCACCGGTATCCTCACCGTCACTCATCCCTGACCCGCTCACCTCTTTTCTGGAAAATGCTCCGTCCATCTTCTCTTTTCTCCGACCGAACTTGGTGGCGCGACATTGCCTCTCGTCTTTCCCTTGGTGATCTCCTTGCCGCGGCATTACGACCAAATCGACCATGCCACCAGACACAAACCTGCCATTGATTTCAGAAACCCCGCATTCTTCCGAATGCGGGCATGTGCTTTGTCATTCGCCCGTATGAAACGATCAATTACCCTCCTTGCCCTTCTCGTCATACCCATCCTGGCAACCGCCGTCCCCCGAATCGAGAGCAACATCCCTTACCTCTCCCCGGACCGTGGCGAAAAACTCGATGCGTATCTCCCCGACACCGCCATCTTCCCCGGCCCCCATCCCGCCGTTCTCCTTATTCATGGCGGAGGCTACCGGATTGGAGACAAAGCCGACGCCCGTGAGAAAAACATCGGCCAAACCCTGACAGCGCACGGCTACGCTGTATTTTCAATCAACTACCTCCTCAACGTCGTCGAAAAAGACCCTGCCACTGGCAAACGCAAACTCACTCGCCTTGCCTGGCCACAAAACTTCCACGACTGCAAAACCGCCCTCCGTTTCATTCGCGCCAATGCCACGCGCTTCAACATTGCCCCCGACCGCATTGCGGTCATGGGCGGTTCCGCCGGCGGCCACCTCGCCATGATGGTCGGAGCCACTGCCCACGTTGAGGACTTCAACCAGCACGGCCTCTACACCGACCAATCAAACGCCGTCTCTGCCATCATCAATTTCTACGGTGACTACGACATCCGCGAACGTCGCGTCTCACCCTTTGACGGAGCCACGCCCGAGGAAACAAAAGCCAACAAAACCGCCGCCTCGCCCATCACATGGATCGACAAAAATACGCCCCCCATGCTGATCGTCCACGGCAGCGCCGACAAAACCGTCCCGGTTGAACGCTCCCGCCTTCTCGCCGAGCATCTTCGCAAACTGGGCATCGACTACTGGTTCGTTGAAATCGGGGGCGCCCCGCACACCTTCCATCTCCAACCCGCCCAAATGGACCTCCGTCCGACGGTCCTCTCCTTCCTCGAAAAACACCTGGGCCAGCCTGTGCCTGGCAACTCTCCCGTTGCCCTGCAAAAATCCGCCACGCCCTCAACGAACGCGGGCGCGTGGTATCCATAATATTACGTCGAAAAATCATGCGCACAGGAGCATGATTTCCCTATGGCGCGGAGTGTTCGGCAGGGAGGTCTCTCCGAGACCTCCGCATGACGTTATGAAGCACAATTAAGCCTGGCTCCTCGTTTCAGTTCTGCCGCCGCACGCTTTTCCCGTCCACCCACGAACCCTCGATCAGGACCCGTTGCGGATGCGTCGGTACTCCCCGCTCATTGCGGTGCAACATGCTCACCAGCAGGTCCACCGCGGCGGCACCGATAACCGGGCCGTTCTCGTTCATTCCGGACAAGAACGAATTGTCCGAGATGATCGTCGGCACCAGCCCGATATCGTCCGGAATCCGCCGGCCACCGGCTTCAAGCCAGCCGCGCGTCACCATGGAATTCGACGCCATGACAACATCGGGACGCTGTTTTTGCAGCCATGCCTCAAACAGTTTTCTGTCGAGATCCGGCATCACGAGCGGAGGCACCACACGCCGCTTTCCCCGTTCGGCCTGATAGGCCCAGAACGCCGCTGTCCACGCGCGGTTGATCCGTTCCTCGTGAAAATACGTGGTCGCCAGCCCCGGACGCCGGTAACCCAGCTCCCGCAGTTTTTCCAGCGTGCCGATCATTGTCCGGTACGAATGGCTCGTGACCACATGCAACGCCGGCGACTCCAGCGTCAGCCCGAACGACACGGCCGAAAACCACGACAGGTCCACCTCGAGCCGCGTATGCGGATCCGGTTGCGGTGCGAACAGCAGGCCCTGAATTCCCCGCGCTCTCAGTATCCGCAATCCCCGGTTCATATCCGTGCCATGGTCGCCGAGCCAGAATTCCTCCAGCCGGTAGCCGAGTTCCGCCGCCCGCTTTTCCGCCCCGCCGAAATACGTGGCGGTGGTCAGGATCGGTTGCCACGTGCGCCAGCCCTCGCGGGTTCGCCAGTTCGTCACCCATGCCAGCACACCCGCAAATTTCGAATCGCCCTGCCCCTGCCGGTACGCCGCCAGTCCGGTCAGGAACGGATCGGGTTCGTAACCAAGTTCGGCGGCCAGCTTGCGGACACGCTGTGTCATTGCCTCCGAAATACGCGGATGCCCGCGCAACGCACGCGACACCGACGTGTGGTGGATGCCAAGCCGCGCCGCTAGTTCCTTGAGCGTTACCCGTCGGGGGAGAGATTTCATGCAGGTGCGCACAAGTGTGCGCAAACAATCTGTCGACGCAAGCCCGCGCCTGCGCCTATTTACCTCGTCCGACCCAACGCCCTGATTCCCTGAAATCATCAAACCACCCGCTGCTATGAAATTCCGCCCATTCCCCCGTTCTCTCCGTGCCGTCGCCGCCGCCCTGACCGGCCTCGGTCTGGCCTCGCTCACGCTGCCCGCGCTTTCCGCCGCCACGATCCTGGCAGAAAACTTCACCAGTGACCGGCTGACCTCGAACCTCCCGACGACGTCCACATGGTACACCTCGGGAACCGCTGATCGTATAACCTACGACACGACCAACGGCGGCAGCATTACCCAAACCGTCGGCGCAAACACCAGTCAACTTCTCACCTATTTCACGGATGCCGGCAGTCCCGTCAGCCTCGGTGTCGGTGAAACCCTGTCGGTAAAATTCGACTTCAAACTCGCCGGTGTAGTCAGCGCCAACAACGCACTCCGCATCGGCGTTCTCAATTCCAGAGGGACTCGCATCACGGAAGACGCCGCTGGCACCAACAACGCCACCTTCAACCAATACCGTGGCTATGCCCTGCTCGCCAATCCCGGCGCCGAGACAGGTAATCCCTTCAACCTCTATCAGCGCAGCCGTAACAACAATAACCTCATCAGCAGCGCCAGCGCCTTGTCCACTTCCGCGCTCGCGAGCGGAGGCACCGCCACGGTGCTCTCCGACAGCGTCAGCTACACCGGAGTATTCAGCATCACCCGCATTTCCGAAACCGCCACCAGCATCACCTTCAGCATCCTCAACAGCAGCGGCACCACACTCTCCAGCCTCACGGCACAAGACGACTCGGGCTATATTACATTCGATACCTTTGTGATCACCGGAATGGGCGGCGCCAACGCGCTGGAGAGCTTCACGCTCGAAAATGTCACCATCTCCGTCTCCGCCATTCCGGAGCCACGCACCGCCGCGCTTGGCATCGGTGTCCTTGTCTGCCTGGTTCTGCTGGCAGGCCGTTCCCTGCGCTGCCGGTCATAAAGCATGATTTCTCCCCGGCGAAACCCGGCGCGCCGGCAATCCCCCCCGAATCCTTTCTCCCATGCACCCCTTGCCCTCAGTAAAATGTTCAGCCGTTCTGGCCGGCCGCCGTGCCTTCACGCTGGTCGAACTGCTTGTAGTGATCGCCATCATCGGCACTCTCGCCGGCATCCTGATTCCCGTTGTATCCAAGGTTCGTACCTCCGCACGTGCTGCGCAGTGCCAGTCCAACCTTCGCCAGATCGGCGTCGGCATCCACCTCTATGTCGATGACAACAAAGGTTATTTTCCCGGTCCGCTCCTTTACGGTGTCGGCCAAGGTTACAAGAAACGGGGCCAGAGTGAAAACCAGGACTTCCTCGCTCTCCTCGCCCCTTACCTGAATCTTCCGGAGCCCGAATCCGAGAAGCGCTTCCCCACACAAAGCGTGTGTCCCGGCTGGCTCGTCACCATGTCAGCCATTCCCGAAGACCAGCGCGGTATCGTTTATGTGCTCAACCACAAACTGTACGACCCCGACGGTTCGAGCTGGAGTCCTTGGGGCCGGAAGGGCTCCGGCAATCCACCCAAGCTGTTGACCCGCCTCACCTCCGCGCAACTTACCCGTGGCTGGGCGATGCAGGATGCCGATATGAAATCACTCGGAGATACCGTCGGCACCACCAGCACACTCGGCAACTGCCCGCCCGCACCTGTCCACGGCAACTTTCGCAATACCCTTTACTTCGATGGCCATGTCGGTCGTTCGCCCGTCCCCAACAACCCCCTCGGTCTTTCTTCCGATATCTGATGAAAAAACCCGTCCGCCTGTCTTCTGCAAACGCCGCGCCAGCCATCCGCCCCCTGCTTTCCGCAGTGCTCCTGACTTTCCTCGCAACACCCGTCGTTACCGCCGCAGCGGCGGCAAATGCACCGGCTTCCGTCAGCGCACCTGCAAAATGGCCGCGCGTCACTCCGGTCGATTTTTCCCGGATCACTCCCGCCGACTTCTCCGACGATGAACTCGACCTCGTCGCCCCGCTCGCTCATTTCGCCACATTCGCCAACGCCATTGTCGAAGAGGGGCCCGATCGTGGCTTCATCGCCATTTCCGTCTGGCGGCGTCCGCAGGACAACAAGCCTTACAATGCGCGCGTCATGGAAAACATCCTGTCACTCGCGTGGTTCTATACCGCCGATCGCAAGTGGAATCCTTACCGGGGTGACCCGGCTGTGCGCGTCCGGCTCGAAGCGGCCCTCGACTACATCGGACGCATCCAGGCCCCGGATGGCGCCTTTGCCGAATACGTACCACAAAAGTGGAATCTCGCCGCCACGGGCTTCATGACCAAATTTCTCGGCCGCGCGCTCGAACACCTCGCCGCTCCCGGTACCCCCGCCATCGATGCGGATGCGCTCGCCCGCGCCCAGGCCACCTGGCGCAAGGCCATCGTCGCCACCCTGACACGCCAGGATTTTTACGACCACGGATCCCGCTTCACCAACCAGTTTGGCAACGTCTGGCCCGGCGGGCTCGCCTGGATGCGTCTTCATCCCGACGATACGGAACTGCGCGACCTCTGGGAAAAACGACTCCACCAGAGCGCGGACGATTTCCAGAGCCCCGCCGGCTTTTTCTACGAAAAGGACGGTCCCGATTTCCAGTACACGCTCGGTACCCACGGAACCAATACACGCAGCGCCTGGCCCTATATCCGCGACACGCCGCTCGCGCAGGTCTGGCTCGCCAAGGAAACGGCCTGGTTCGAGTGGCTTTCCTGGAATGCCCTGCTCCAGCCCGGAGAATCATGGATTGCCCTCAATCGCGCCATCGAATCGCGCAAGCAGCATCCTTTCTTCAGGCACGTGGAAACGCCCATGGCAGAATTTATCCCTACTGCCCGCGCCTTCTCCCTGAGCCGCGAGGAACACGCCGCCGCCATCGCCGCCACCCGTGCCCGACTCGCCCGCAACTGGCCGGGAACCGGTCCTCTGAAAACCCGCAGTTTCGAATCCTTTTCGCCCTACCTGTTTCTCGACCGGCGCGATCCTGCCTTTTACCCGACCCATGCCGAACGTGAGGCCGCCCGCGGCCAACTGC
This sequence comes from Opitutaceae bacterium TAV5, assembly GCA_000242935.3. Classification (NCBI taxonomy): domain Bacteria; kingdom Pseudomonadati; phylum Verrucomicrobiota; class Opitutia; order Opitutales; family Opitutaceae; species Opitutaceae bacterium TAV5. Next base: position 3,684,679 of record CP007053.1, on the reverse strand, counting down.
CGTATCTCGTCCGTGATCGCTTCAACCATGCCCGCCACGATCCGCGCAAGGACGCCGATTTCCTCTACCTGCGCCGGCCTGCTTGGTACGCCTCGTTCGCCTTCGGTAATCCGGCCACCCCGCAACAGCGTTACGGTTTCGGCTTTGTCTGGCGTCCCGATACCGGCATCCTGCTCCAGAGCCAGTCTCTCAGAAAATCACTCGCCTGGGGCACCTGTGCTGAAAAATCCGAACTCCCCTTCGAGGCAACCTCCTTCGAAGCCCGGATCACCATCGCCGGCCACCCTGCTCCCTCCCCGCTCCCGGCTGCGGCCGACCTGGACCAGGGTGACCTCGTCCTCACGTATCCGCTGGCGCCTGCCAAAGGAAAGCCTGCCGGCGAAAAGACGGTGACGTTCACCGACGCCGGCATTGCTGTGAACGTTCGCCTGCCCGGCACCTTCAGCGAACATTTCCCGCTCATCCTCGCCGGGAACGACACCGCCACCGTTGAAACCGGCGCCATCATCATCCGTCGCGCCGGCCGGGAAACCCCGCTGCTCACGCTCACATTCCGCGGAGCCAGCCGCGCCCCCGCGATTGCGGAAAGCGATGCGCCGTTACCCGATCGCCGGCTCGTGCTGGTCAAGATTCCAGCCGACGGACACCTCGACTACACTCTGCGTTTCTGACGGCGACCCGCCTTGCTGCCTGCCGGATTACGGGTTGCCGGCAGAGGTGCCGGATTGCTTTTCAGCGCCTTCCTTCTTCTCCAGGATTTCATGAGCGCCTTTGCCGGCGTTCTCGTCTTTGGATTTCCTGTCGGCTTCCAGGCGTGCCGCGACGGCCGCCGGATCGGGACGGCTGATCAGCATTTGGGTGCGGGATTTGGGGCCGGCGAATTTGCCGGCGAGGATGTCTTCTTCCGTAAATCGGGCCATCAGGATTTCCCCTTTCCCGTTTCGGTCCCGGTCCCACGAAACGTAGATTGTCCCGTCGGGGGCCTGGAATCCGTCGGGATAAGAGACACGGCGGCGCTCGTCGAGCAACAGGCCGCCCTTCCAGGTATGGCCGTCGTCGTCGGAAAGGAAGGCCGTGAGATGGGAGCGGAAAGGTTCTCCTTTCGACATGGGCGCCTTGTCAATTTCCACGCCGTGCTTGACGAGCACGATATTGCCCGATTGCAGGCGGCGGATGAAGTGCCGGGCGGAAGCTGTCCTGACCGGTGACGCGGTTGGCTTGCTCCATGTCCTGCCGCCATCGGTGGATGTGCTTTCCCATAATCCCGTACGCGTGCGCGCGGTCATCCAGATCGAGCCGTCCCGCCGTTCTATGAACATGTGCTCGTCGAAGCGCGGATTCGGAAACGCCACCCCTCCCCGGCGTTCCCATGTCCGACCCTGATCGCTCGAGACAAACACGTTGGCCATGCGCATGTGATCGAGGTCCCGAAAGGCGTCCATCTGCGAGAAGGGTCGCGAAATCAGGTTGCGACCCCACAGGGACACAGGCAGGAGCCAGTCGCCGTTGGCAAGCACTAGAGGTTTGTTGAGTGTGCAGCCGTCCGAGATACGGACGGGGGGCGACCACTCGGGGCGGGCGGCGTCGGGATTCTCGCAGATCGTGCGCCAGCCGCCGGCGCGGCCGTCGAACATCGTCATGGACTGGTCGAAAAACAGCCACAGCCGCCCTTGCGGATCAGTCCACAAGTTGCCGACCACCGTGCGGCGGCGCAAAGGAAGGCTGTCGTCGTGCGGGTCGATCACGACACGCGGCGACGACCACGTCTCACCGTCGTCGTCGCTCGTCGCGAGGACGAAAAACGCCTTGTCGTTGTCGCCGCCGCCGACCCAGCACGCCCAGAGTCGTCCGCCAGGGGTGCGTTCGATGCCAATGGTCATGCCGTAGTCGAGCCGGTCATAACCGTATTCAGGAAGTGGCGATGTAGTGATGACCGGCGGCACGAGGGCCGGCGCGGCGAGTTGTTCAGTTGTCATTGTGTCGGAGGTTGATGCAGGTTCTGTGGAGGCAGGTTTCGTTGCGGGCTGCCCGACGGAATGGGCTGCACCGGCGGTGAAAAGGGTGACGAGCAGAAGCAGGGTGAGGCGTTTCGTTGTTTTTTTCATCGGTTTTCAGGAATGCTGACGGTTGTAACGATCATGGCATGACAGGGTTTTTCAGCGCGCGCGGTCGCATGCCACGGGTTCGCCGGGGACTTCGATGCGCATGCCGGTCGGGATCAGCCTGGCACCTTCACGTCGCAGGAAGGCGAGGCGGCGGTGGCCGGTGCCGGCCACGATCACATGGTCACCGCCAGGCGTGAATACTGCGAATTGGGGACCACCCTCTACCTGGATACGGGACGCAACGGCAAATGCCTCTCCATCGTTGCTCAGCAGATACACAGCCCCCGCTTTCCCGTATTCTGTATGCGCGATGTCAGTGATGCCGAAGCCGCCCATGCAACTCGCAACCGCCCACCGGCCATCGCGACTGACGTCCAGCCCCTCGGGGATGCGGCCCACATTCACGCGGCCCGTTTCACGGAGCGTGTCGTTGCGCGTCGAGAACATGATGATCTCGTCGCTCCGGATCGCGGCCACAAGGGCAAGTCTTCCCTCCCCCGCAAAACGCGCGACATAGCTCCCCTCTCCGGCGGGAGCGCGGGATATGATGGCCGGCGTGCCGTCTTTCGCGAGGCTGAGCAGAAGCACTTCGCTGCCGGGACCGTTGAGTGTGGCGAGAGCCCGTTTTCCGTCATGGCTGATCTCGATGTGGGAGAGCAACGCCCCGGGTTCGCAGAGCGCCACGCGGGTGCGTTCCCGCAAGGCCGGCGCGGTGTCCGTTCCGGCCAGTTCGAGAATCGAAAGGGTTCCGTCGCTGCGGTTGGCAACGAGGGCCAAGCTGCCATCCGGGGCAAACGCCACGCTCGCCGGCTGGCGGCCGACAGTGGCATGATCTGCAAGGGTTCCCGTATCCGTGCGGACGAGCGTGACGCGGGTGTCCATGACGTGAACCGGTTTCCCCTCGACGATCACGGGGCGCATCGAACTGGCGACGAGCGCCAGCGGACGCGACGGGTGAAGCGCCACACAGGTCGGAGGCCCCGTAAAGTTGACCGGCACGCCGGGCACATGACGGACGGACGGCTGGCCGCCATCAAAGCCGATCAGAGTCAGCGAACCCGGGTCGGGCTGCTTGAGCACGAAGCGGTTTCCGGTATCATCGTACCGGATACTCCGGTCGCTGGCAACGACGAGCGCGGGCTGCGCCGCACGGCCCGGAAGTGGACAGGCGGAGGCAAGAAGGGCGGCAAAGAGCAAGCAGACTTGTGGACCGGGGCGGGGGTTTTTCATTTTCTTCAGGCTTGGGAGTTTTGCCATTCTTTCGCTCCGGCCATCAGTTGCCGGTAACGACTGCGCAGGATCGCCATGTCGGAATCGATCGCGAGGTGGGTGAATCCCGCCTCGCGCAAGCTGCCGGCATCCGTCACGTCGCGCACGAGGATGCCGGTCGATTTTCCGTGCGAACGCGCCGCCGCCACGACGGCGCGCAGGCAGCCGGCGTAATCCGGCCCGGGGGGGGAAGCGTTGATGCTCAGGTCAAACGTGAGGTCCGCCGGGCCGACAAACAGCATATCCACGCCATCGACCGCGGCGATTTCTCCGGCACGGCGCACACCCTCGAGGCTTTCAATCTGCACGATCACGATTGGCCTGGGCGGAGAATTTTTGAAATCCGGGGCGCGCAGTCCGTAACCGCAGGCCCGTGTGGACCGCGAAATGCCGCGGTCGCCGCGCGGCGGGTAGCGCACCGTTCGCACGCAGGCGTCGGCCTGCTCCGCCGATTCGACGTGCGGAAACATGATGCCCTCCGCCCCCCAGTTGAGCGCACGCATGACGGCGTCGGGATGAGGAGCGCCGACGCGCACAATCGGGATGAGCGGCGTGCCGGCCACCGCTCGCAGGTTGTCGGGCAATGCCGCCTCGGGAGCGCAGCCTTGCTCATGGTCAAACAGGCCCCAGTCGAGGCCGCAGCCGGCGGCGATCTCGGCAATGACCGGAGAGCCGATCGAGAACCAGGTGCCGAGCGTAGGGACGCCGCCGCGCAGGCGTTCGGGTTTGCAGCAGGGGCCGGGAAAACCGGATAGGCCGGGAGCGCAGGAAGGGCTCATAGTGTTTCAGGATGGGTGGAGTGTTGCAGCCCGCGCAGCGCCGCGCGGATGCGGGCGAGCGTGAAATCCTTTAACGCCGCGCCGCCACCGCCCGCGCCGTTCGTCCTGCCGGCGCCTGCCGTGAGGAAAAAATTATCCGTTGCCTTGATCCCGAAATACCCGGCGCCCACGCGGATGACGGACTTCCAGAGCATGTTGCGCAGCAGGTGCAGCCAGAAGCGCTCCGCGTGCCTTTCGGGCAACGGCCGCACCGAGACGTAGCCAGCCAGAGCGCGCGCGATGACGGGGCCGTCGTAAAAACACGCGAGCAGCGACAGGTCGTCCATCGGGTCGCCCGCGATGGCGTCGTCCCAGTCGATCACCGCCGCGATGGCGCCGGACGCGTCGCCGATGATGTTCCAGAGCGCGAGATCCTTGTGCACGAGGCAGCCGCCTTCGCTGTCGGCGAGGCGCAGCAACGGCACGCACTTCGTCACTTCGGCAGCGATTGTATCCGCCTCGACACGACTGATAAACTCGCGGTCGACGAGGAACGCCAGATGCCGGTCGAGTCTCGTATGGAAATAGTCCGCCGCCGTGGCGTGAAAACCGGCAAGCCGCCCCTCCGCGCGCAGCACCCCGGGCTGAAACGGCCCGAAACCGTCCGGGCGCACCGCCTGCCAGCGGGCGACGCACGCGCCGATCTTTTCGGCGACGGCGGGCAGATCGAGTGTGCCCGCTTTCATCAGCGCGTTAAGGTCAGCGCCCGGCACACGCTCCACGATTTGCCAGGCAAACGGCGCTTCGCGCCGGCTCGAATCCACGCCGAGAAAACGCCAGCCCGGTACGCCCGCCTTTGCGACGAGGCCGATGACGTGCGCCTCCACTTCCATGTAGTCGTCCTGCTCGGGGCCGTCCTCGACGCGAATCATGCAATCGCGTCCCGCGACCGTGGCGCGAAACATCAGGTGGTTGCCCTGTCCGCCGCCCGGTCGCAGGTCCGGCGGTGTTGCGCCAAAACGCCTTCGCAAGATTTCCGCCAGATGGGCCTCGACACTGGCAAGGTGCACCTGGCGCCGGGCCTCGTCCTGACCGGTGCCGTGAAACGCCGCCGGGCGGTCGCACTTCCAGTAATAGATATCGCGGCGGATTCCGTCTGCCGGACGCATGCCGCCGGTTGCGGGGTTGCTCATTTCGAGCCCTCCGTTTCTTTTGCTTCCGCTTTTTTCGCCACCTCATCCTTCACGGGAACACGGCGCCACCAGGTGGCGAGCGCGGAGCCGGTGATGTTTTGCAACGCGCCAAAGACGGCCGGTGCGATGCCCATCAGCGCCTTGACCGGAGCATCCAGCGGAAGGCTCGCGGCGAGGCCGTTGGCGAGACCGCCGTTTTGCTGGCCGAGTTCGATGGCGAGCGTGCGGCAGGAGCGGTCGTCCATCCTGAAAAGCCGGGCGATCACGTAGCCGAGAAGGTAGCCGCCCACATTATGAACGAACATCACGCCAATCATCAGAAGCCCGATCCTGAGCAGACTCTCGCGATTGGAGGCCGTGATCACGGTCAGGATCGCACAGACCGCCGCCATCGAGAAAAACGCCATCATCCGTTTTACCGCCTCGGTGCCGCCACCGGTCAGCGCGCGCACAAGCACCCCCGCCAGCGGCGCGAGCACGAGCACCAGCCCCGCCGTTATCAGCAGTCCGTGCCCGATGTCGCCCGCCGTCGATTTTTTCAGCAGCCCCATCCCTGTCTGCATGACCAGGATCAGCAGCAGGGACAACCCGCCTTCCCGCAACAGGCTCTTCCAGGGTCTGGCCGTGGCGACCGCGTTAAAAACCAGACCGGCCATGATCGGATAAACCAGCATGCGGATAACATCGCCCATCATCGCCACCACACTCACTTCCACCAGCGTGCCGGCGAGCAGCTTCATCAGCAAGGGTGTCATCAACGGAGCCATCAGCGTTGCGCACGCGGCGATTGTGACCGACAGCGCCAGATTCCCCCTGGCCAGAAAACACATGACGTTTGAGGCCAGCCCGCTTGGCGAGCAACCGATCAGGACGATGCCCGCCGAAATCGCACCCGACAGCGCCGTGGCTCGCGCCGGATCGATGTTGCCCGCCTGGGCCAGTCCCAGTCCCGCGGCGATGGCGCCGCCATCAAACGAGACCGCCCGCGACAGGACGAAACCCAGAAGCGGCATGATGGTGAACTGGCAGCACAGGCCGAGGATGACGGCCCTGGGCATGCGCACCACGCCTTCAAAATCCTTCATGCTCATCTGGGAACCGACGCCAAACATGATCAGTTGCAGCAGAACCGGGATCAGCGTCACGAACCGGAAATCGCCCCACGCCTGGAGGCGGGCCGGATAAAACATCGCCACGCACACGAGGCACAGAATGAGCATCGTGTAGGTGAGGCTTTTCAGTTTCTCGATCCGCGTGCAGCCAAACGATGCCGCGAGAAACGCTCCCGCCAGCAGGAATCCGCCCTGGCCGGCGCGCCCCGCGAACCACATGCCCGCAAACGCGAGCGCGCACAGAAGCGCAATGATCGGCAGGAACCGGGGAAAGGAATCTTTGACTGGCGAGGTTGGCATGAAGGGGAAAAGAAGACGGGAGAAGATCAAACGATCCCCCCGGATACCGCGCCCGCGGCGGCGCAGACGCGGGATGCGCTTGTGCGCAGGCAGGCCGTGTTTCGTGAATTTCTACGGTAGCCGCCACGCCCGGCGAAAGGGAAGCGGCGCGTTCCGAATATCGTTGCGTAAAATGCCCGCGTCGCGGTGCCTTTGTTCATCGTCCCGACGTTTTCCCGTCTTTTTCCACCATGTCTTCCCCCGTCACCATGCGAGACATCGCCCGCGCCGCGCGCGTCTCGGCCTCCACGGTTTCCAAAAGTCTGGCCAACAAACCCGACGTCTCCGCTGCCACGCGCCAGCGCGTGCTGCGTGCGTGCCGGAAACTCGGATACAAGCCCAATCCGCTCGTCGCCGCGCTGATGCAGATACGGCGCTGCCGGGGCGGCGGCGCCGCCGGACACCCCGGGCTCACCCTGGCCTTCGTCACCGCGTTTCCCGAAGCCGATGGCTGGCGGCGTCACCCCTCGCCGATTTTCCGGCAGATGCACGCCGGCGCCCTCGCCCGCGCCAGCGAACACAATTACCGGCTGGAGCATTTCTGGCTTCATCAGGACGGCATGAGCAACCGGCGCTTCGGCGAGATGCTTCGCGCGCGCGGCATCCCGGGCCTCCTGCTCGCGCCCGTGCCGAGCACGCAGATCACTCTCGATCTGGCATGGTCCGCCTTCTCCGTCGTCGTGCTCGGGCTCACCCCGACAACGAACCGGTTTCACCGTGTGACGACCGATTATTACCAGGGCATGCGCCTCGCGCTCGACGAGTGCGCCCGGCGCGGCTACCGCCGTCCCGGCCTCGCCGTGCGACGCGAAACCAGCGAACGCCTCGAACGCCGCTGGGAAGCCGCCTTCCTGCTCGGGCAAGCGGGAACGGGAACAGGGAAACGCCGTCCGCACCTTCGCCCGCCTGCACCGCTCATCGTCGATGCATGGACCTCCGATGCCGTTCTCGCCTGGCTCGATCGCGAAAGACCCGATGTGATCGTTGGTCCCGTTCTTGGTCCCCTGGAGACAATCATTCGCGAATCCGGGCGCATGATCCCGGGCGACATCGGGATGGCGGGCCTGCTCGTGCCGGCGGCGGGCGACCGCCTGAGCGGCATCGTCCAGAACGGCGAACGGCTTGGCTCCGTGGCAGTGGACCAGTTGATCAGCCAGATCCAGCGCAACGAGACCGGCGTGCCCGCGCATCCCGTAACCCATACCATGCCGGGCTGCTGGAATCACGGAAGCACGCTGCGGGCCGGATAGAGGAAGTATCGGCAAGTTTCTTCAGCCGGCACGTCGGTAGCCCATGGCGTTTCCGGTCATCGCCATGACGCCGGGCAAATCATGGCCGACTATGCCCGTCCGATCCGGTTGAGCGGCAAATCACTTCCCTCCGGCTGGCGTAATGATCAGATGAATCGTCGCCTCTTCCACCGGGTTTTCGAAACCGAGGCCCATCCGCAGCCCGCGGGGTGGCTGATCGGGCACGATTCCATAAACCGGCTCCTCTTGCACCAGAAGCCGGCCGCCCCGGCTGGAAGTTGCTTTCCAGCTTGCATCAAGCGCGGCATCGCTGGCGCTGTTTCCGGCGTACACACGCAATCCGTCGTCTGTGTTTCGCTCGTACTTCTGGCCCGGACGGAGAATCAGGGCGGTGTCAAAGGTCCGGGGAGCCGAATCTTTTCTGAAGGCCACCCGATCGAGGATTTCGAGACGACCCGGGCCTGTCCGGTCAAAAATGAAGGTGCGCGTGAGCCGGTCGAGCCCGGGGACATCGTAGGCGCTGGTGATGTCGATTTCCCAGATATCCCGCGTATCCGAAAATTCGTTGCGAACCGTTTTCGCCCGGGCATCACGGCCGGTGCGCTGGAGTTTCCCCGCCACACGGGGTACGGGATGGCCGAAGGAATTCATCAGGCCGCTGGAATAGCGTTTGGGGCCGAAGGTGTCTTTTACATAAGTATCGGCACCGGGATCGCCGAGAACGGGTTGCGAGCCGTTGACAACAATGAAGGAGCCGAGGTCGTTGTGGTTGTGAGACTGTCCGTTGTGCCCGCCTTTGAAGGCGGCGGAGAGCCCCGTGCCGGCTGAAGCGCTGCGAACAACCAGCGCGCCTCCGTCGGGAAACCAGTCGCGCAGGGGAGGACGAGTCGCGGCCGCGGCGATCGCCTGGGCTTTCGGCGAACCGGACTCCGGATACGGAAGCGACAGGCGGAACGGCATGACGTAAAGTTGGGCTCCCAACGGATGGCGATGCACGCCCGCGGAAGCGCCCGGGCTGACGAGCCCGCCGGAACCGCCATAACGGAGCGTGGCAAAATCGTGCAACATGGCGGGAGTGCGCGCACGGACACTGGCATCGCCAAAGGCCGGGTAGACGCTGCCGGCGACTTTCCAGCGAACGTCGAAGGTGGCGATGCGTTTCTGCTGCTCTCCGGCCATAAGGTCGATCCGCCTTCCGGTCGTCATTCGTATGAGTTCGGATCCCATGATGTAATGGCCGTAACCATACGACCAGTAACCGATCCCCTCTTCGCAGAATCCGTCGGGACCGAAGGATTCGATGTAAGGCTGCGTGAAACGCTCGAAGGCTGCGATAAAGAGGGCGCGTTCGGCAGGGGAATCGGAAAGCAGAAGCGCGGAGCCCATGACGCCGGCGTTGCAGATGGCCGTCCAGTTGTTGCGGCCGGCCATCCACGAAAAGCCGCGGCTGTCGGCGGCACGGATGCGCCCGGCGACGGGATCGAGGACCCGGGCGCGTACTTCGGCCCGGATACGGGCGCGGGTGGCAGGAGAGAGTTTGTCGCCGAGCAGATAATCCGTCGTGGCAAGACTCCAGGCTCGCGCGGCAGCGGCAAGATCGACGCGGGTATAAGTTTCCGCGTCGGTGGCTCCGGCGGGAACATGGGCAGGCACAGCCCACGAACGCTCCTCGAGAATGGCGGCCAGTTCGCGTTCGATGGCCGGAAGGCGGCGTCCGTTGAAGGCGAACCCTTCGGCATATACGAGCTGACCGAGCCGGGCGGTGCGTTCGCTGAAAGGCTTCTCATAGGGGGCGCGGTTGCCCGTCACGCGATAGTCATCAAAAAGTTCGCGCGGGAGAGGAGGCGGTGGCGTGCCTTCGACGGCATTGGCCGCGGCAAGGAGTTCGCCGGCAGAGAGCCGTGCAGCCACGGCGTTCCACCAGGTGCGATCGGCATAGGGAGGTGTGTAAAAGACGGGGACCGGAGGAGCCCCGGCAGGATTTTCGGGAGACAGCCAGGCCGTGATCTCTGCGATGCGCGCGGGATCCGGCCGCGGGATGCCTTGCGCCGGATCACCCTTGGCCCGGAGCGCAATCGGGAAAATCAGGGCGGCGGGAAGCAGGAGCCTGGATACGAAGCGGAAGGCGAGAGGTTTTTTTGGCATGTGACGGGTGACGCGCCGGGCGCGGGTGGCTTGCGAGGATCAGGGGATGGTGGTGGTGAGAATTCCACTGACTTCATCAAAAGTCCAGGAACGATCGCCGGGACCTGAGGCACGCCAGAGGGAGGAATCGGGCGCGCGTATCAGCAAGCTCTCGACGGCGCCGGTGAGCTCGACGCGGGTAAAGTGCCCCCGGGTTTCGGAGAAGTCGCCCAGGAGAACCCACCGGTCGCGGGCGCCGGCAGTTTTGGTTGTGTCGCTGGCGATTTGAATCGAGAGGATGCCGCCAAGGGCGAGAGTCTGGCCCGCGCCGGGAGAAAGCGCCTGGAGGATGTCGTTGGCAGCGGCAGCGACGCGGAAAACAAGACGCGTTCCGGGAGCGTTGCTGTCGAGCGTGAGATTGCCGCGAAGAGCGAGCTGGCCGGGAGTTCTGCGCGATTGTCCGGGAAGAAGGGCGCCGCCGGCGACCAGCACATCGGCATCGATCTCCCCGATACCGCGAAGGGCGCCACCGGAGTTGACCCTGACCGGTGCGACGCTGGTGAGAGCAGCGTTCCGGGCCAGAGTGAGTGTGCCGCCATCGATGATGAGAGAATCGACCGAAAGCGGGGCCTTGGCGGCATACTGGAGATTGCCGCTGAAGGAGGGCGCGAGGTGCAGGGCAAGGGTTTTGCCGGGGGTCCGGGTGATGCCGCTGTTGTGAGCAAAACTCCAGTTGCCGGGACCATCAAATGTCGCGGCGCCATCGCCGACAAGAAAGGCGGCGCCGAATCCGGCCGCACCGCCGCCCTCGTTGCGAAGGGCAATTTCCGGGGAGAAGCCGATGGTGAGACGGGGAGTGCGGCCACCATCGAAAACGATGGAGCCGGCCGCGAATTTCGGTCCGATGACAAGAGCCTCGAGCGAGAGGGTCCGGGAACGGGTCGCGGCAAGCGTGTACACGGGAAGGTCGATAGTGAGAGATCTGATCCGGAGGGACTGGTCGAGGCGTGCGTTTTTGCCGTTGGCAAGTCCGGAGGCTTTGTCGATGCGGACCGTGTCGGAGGGGCCGGGACGCACGCCGGAGGACCAGTTGGCAGGAGCGGCGAAGTCATTGCCCGATGTGCCAGTCCAGGTGATGTCCGCGGCAGATGTCGCCAGAGGCAGAAGTGCGGCGGCAACGAACACGCGGAGGGCGAGAGGCTTTTTGTGTTTCGGGTAATGGCTCATGGCAGGTTTGACAGGTCGGGTTTGGGGTTCCGCGGAAGCAAGCGCCGGAAGATGAGCCGGGCACACGCTTCTGGCCGATCCTCGGGGAGAACGATTTTTCGGTTCGGCCCGGCGCCCGGCAGGAGGAGCGCGAAGGATCAGGCGCGACGGCGGCGAATGGCGACGGCTGTTGCGGCGAGGCAACCGAAAAGCAGGGCGACGGCAGCGGGCTCGGGAATGGCGCCGGTCGCGGCCAGCAGGCCGCTGGTCGCATCGAGGCTCCAGTCAAACCCCCGGAGATTTTGTCCGCTCCACCGGTTACTGGCGGAATCCCATGCGAGATCCCCCAGGCCGGACAGCGTGACGCTGGTGAACTCTCCGGCGATACTGCCGAAGCCGGAAAAGAGAATCCATTGACCTTCGGCGGCGATGGCGTCGGCGCCCGAAATGACGAGCGCGCCGTCCTGGGTGAAAACTCCTCCGGCTGCTCCAAGAAGAGAGTCATTTGTATTTCCTGATTCGATACGGAGTGTGGTGATGGCGGTGTCGGCAAGGGTGAGATTTCGGGTAAAGGCGAGTTGTCCCCGCTCGCTTTCCAGCCCGGCGGCGAGCTTGCCTTCGATGGTGATGTCGCCCTCCACGGAACCGATGCCGTCGAGCGTTCCGTTGGCTCCGACCGTGACACCGGCGGCAGCGATGGCGGTCGCGTTTTTCAGGCGGAAAGTGCCGCTGTCGATGGCCAGCGTGTCAACACTCGCGGCCGTGGCGCCGCCGTATTCGAGGACGCCGGTAAAAGCGTCCGCCCCGCTTCCTGCAAGGACGACGGCGAGGGTTTGCGTGGTGTTGCCGGCGTGTTTCCCGAGATAACTGTTGGAGCGAAAAGTCCAGTTGCCGCTGCCACCGAAGGTGATGACGCCCGTGCCGGTGGTGCTGTCCTTGCTCTGGATTCTCGCCATCCTGCCCGCCGTATCCGTGCCGACAAAGGCGGTTCCCGTGCCACGGTTGACCAGGGAAAGGTCGTTATGGAACTCGACGGTGATGGCGCGGCTGTTGTTGGAATCGAAAACCGTGCTGTCCGTGGTGAACCTGTCGGTGAGGATGAACGAGCCGGCATCCGTGGCGGAGCCAAGCGTGAAGGATCTGCTCACCACGGCATTCAGGCGGAACGCCGCGAGATCCACGGTAATGGAACGCGCTCCCACGGAACTGCCGAAGTCAACCTGGGTGCCACTCGTGGCCATACCGGTGTTGATGTCAAAGGTGACATCATCGGCACTCGTGGGAAGGATGTCGCCTGACCAGTTGGTCGGCGTGGTCCAGGTCGAGTTTCCTCCGCCTCCATCCCATTTGATGGTGGCGGCGGCAAGGCCGGAGGAAAACCAGACGGCAAATGTGGCGATGATGACGATGGCGAGAGGCCTGTCGGATGTGCGGGAGTGTTGCATGGCAGTGGGTGGATACAGGTACTTGGTGGTATTTTCCGGCGCTGCCCTCCGGTCGGCGCGCAGGTGAATGCGGAGGGGGAGGTGGCGGGCAGGCGCGAAAGAGGAAATGGCTTCCCTGCCGGAAAGCCTGTCGGGAAGAGGTGTGGTCTCAGGGAGACGAAGGCAGACTCACCTTGAGGGTGCCGACGTGCCAGTCGTAGTAGAGCACGTTGTGATGATCTCCGTGAACGATCTGTTGCGGAAGCGAGGCCTGGTCGCCCGCGTGAGTCAGGGAAATATCAATGTCCTCGAGAGCCTTGCCCCGGGTGAGATCGATGAGATGGTGCAGGGAGTTGTAGTTGAGAGGCTGTTTGGCCGCCTGCCCCTTTTTCCCGTATTTGCCCATGGGAGCAATGGTGCCCGAATAAGTGCCGTCCGCCCCCAGCACGTTGGTGTGCGCGTGATAGACCGGAGACTGGAGCGCATCCACCGCCATGCGACGGTTGTTCCTGCAAACATAGTCGTCGGGCAGGCGACCGGTGTCGGTGTTTTTCATCGTCACATAGGGCGCGAGAAATGAGAACAGGCTCTGCGCACCGTCCTTCAGGTGACCGTTGCGCATGTAGACATCACCGCCCGCAGGGCCGGGCAGCAGGCCGCGGTTGTCGGTGACGTAGCCATTGATGGCGATACCCCACTGGCGCAGGGTTGTCTTGCACTGCACATCGTAGGCGCTGTTGCGTACCTTTCCCGCAACCGGTATCAGGATGCCGGCAAGAATGCCGATGATGGTAATCACTGTCAGCAACTCGATCAGCGTGAAACCGCGATCCGCCATGAATGACGGGAACTGCGCGGGCCGGGGCTGCATCGGGGGTATGTCTGAACGTTTCATGGGGAAGAGGAATTGCACGAGGAGAGACAACGCTCAAGCAGTTCGGTGCTCTAGTTGTAGAGCATTGACGCGACGGAACGATCGTTTTCGACTCAAAGCGTCATGCCGAAGCCTCCCGCCGCATTGCCATCGTCCCGGCAAACCCCTTCGGTTTCCGAAGCTCCCGACTCTCCGCTCGCGGGCATCCCGGCAAAACGCGTGACGCTTCGCGAGATCGCGGTGCGCGCCGGGTTGCATGTCACGGCCGTGTCCATGGCCTTGCGCAATCACCCCCGCATCTCCGCGTCCACGCGGGCGCGGGTACAGGCCTTGGCCAGCGAAATGGGCTACCGGCAGGACGCCCTGCTCAGCGCCCTTTGCCGCTACCGGTCCCGACTTGTGCGCCGTTCGGCGCTGGCATGGATCAATGCCTTCCATCGGGGTATTGGCGAACGGGTACACCTTTATGGCGAATACCTGCGCGGGGCTCGCAAGCGGGCGGAAGAACTGGGATTCGGGCTGCTGGAAATCGAACTCGGTCCCGGCAGCGACATGTCGATCGAGCGTGCACGTACGATCCTGCGCACCCGCAATATCAGCGCCGTGCTGATACCTCCGCAACCGTTGGGACACCGGCTGGATCTTCAATGGAATGAACTGGCAGCGGTGGCTTTCGGATACAGTTTTGCCGAGCCCCGGCTCCACGCCGTAGTCCCGAACCAGTACACCTCGACACAGACCATCATGACGGAACTGCGTGCATCGGGATACCGGCGCATCGGAGCATATGTGGATGAGCAAGTAGATCGGCGCTGCAATCATCACTGGATGGCCGCCTACTGGGTGGACTATCACGCGCACTCCGAAACCGATCGCGTCCCGCCGCTGGTTTACCGGCCTGATTCACGCAATCCGGGAAAACTTCGCGCTTGGGTAAAACGGGAGAAAGTGGAAGTGGTGCTCGTCATCGGCAATGTGGACGCCCCGCTCGACCTGCCGCCTCGTATTGAAAAAGTCTATCACTCGGTCAACTCCACCCAGCCCGAACGGGCTGGAGTGGACGAAAATGGCCTGCTCACAGGCGCGACTGCCGTGGACATGCTGGTCGGCATGCTCTCCCGCCAGGAAATCGGCGTGCCCAAACATCCGCATCGCGTGCTCATTGACGGCTTCTGGCAACCGGGGAACCTGAAACGGAAGCCTGCCTCGAGGTCGTGAGATTTCCGGCCTTCCGGCCTCCGTACATTCACCGTCCCAGCGCCGCTTCCGCCGCCGTGCGCATGGCCGCCACCGGGACGCGTGCACCGCTCCAGATTTCCAGCGAACGGGCGCCCTGATGGATGAGCATCGACAGACCGTTCGCGGCCGGCAGACCGAGCGAACGGGCGCGAGCCAGCAAGGGCGTCTCGGCCGGATTGTAGATCATGTCATAAATCCCCGCCGGGCGTGGCAGCGTCTCCGGGTCCACCGGCAGGGGATCGCCGGACTTGAGGCCGGCGCTCGTCGCGTTGATTACCAGCGCCCCTTCGGGCAAGTTCGAGGCCGGCACGATCCCGCTCGCACTCCCCTCCCCCGACGTCGTCTTGAGCGTCGCCGGATTGAACCCCGCCAGCGTCACGCCGGCCGTGGCGGCCAGCGGAGCGAGTTGCGTGAGCAATGTATCCAGATTTGCATGCGTCCGGTTGCCGATCCACAGACCTGCGCACTTTTGGCGGATGCACTCGACCGCCGCGCCGCGCGCCGCGCCGCCCGCGCCGAGCAGGATGACCGGCGTGCCGGCCAGTTCGCGACCCAGCGTTTCGCGCACCGCCGTGGCCAGCCCGTAGCCATCGGTGTTGAAACCGTGCCACCCCTCCGGCGCCCACTTCAGCGTGTTGACCGCACCGATCGGTTGCGCTTCCGGATCGACCTGCGTCACCAGCGGGAAGGCAATGATCTTGTGCGGCACCGTCAGATTGACCCCGAGGAAGCGTTTTTCGTGCAGGAGGCGCAGGGCTCGCGGCAAGTCGTCCGGATGCACCTCGAAGCGATGATAGCACCACTCCGCGAAATGGTTGCCGCTCTCCCCCGCCCCGTCGCTATCGGCTGCTGCCGCCATCGCGGCGAGCGCGGCATTCTGCATCGGCGGGCTGATCGAATGTTTTATCGGGAATCCCAGCACGGCGAGCGACACGCCCGGCCGGGACCAGCGCGCGAGATCATCGAGAGAATAAACAGGATCGGAACCGCTCATTTGTGTGGTGGTTGTGCTGACCAGATAAAAGGCGCACTTCTTGCGCACCCGGCTCGCCCGCGCGAGAGCAAAAACCGAGGCGCACGGGCCTGTACCTGTTTAGCCAGCCCACGCCCTGTGGCCCGCCCCCTGTAGCTGCGAACGCAAGTTCGCAGGCATCGCCCGCTCCGGAGCCTGCGAACTTGCGTTCGCAGCTACGCTCAACGGTTACCGGCGCCTCGCCTCCGGACCGGCGACGCTCCGCGTCGTCAGCAGCGGCAGGAATGCCGCCGCTCCGTCAGCGACCGCGGCTCACTTCTTCTTGTTCAGCGCTGCCGTGAACCAGTCACCGCCGAGCGCCTGGTTCGAGTCACGACGCGGGGCGCCGCCACCAAAACCGCCGCCACCCGGGCGCTGGCCCCCGCCGCCGTGGCGGTTTCCTCCGCCACCCGCCGCCCCGCCGGTGCCGCCGGCCGGCGCGCGTCCACCGATCTGCGGGTTGGTCCGCAGGCTCAGCGCGATGCGATTCCGCGCCAGATCCACCTCGATCACCGTCGCGCGCACTTTCTGCCCGGGCTTCACGACCTCGGCCGGATCTTTCACGAATGAATCGGCAAGCTGGCTCACGTGGACAAGTCCGTCCTGGTGCACGCCCACATCCACGAATGCGCCAAACGCCGTCACGTTGGTCACGACGCCGGGCAGCTTCATGCCGGGCTTCAGGTCCTCGGGCTTGTGGACGCTGTCGTCGAACGCAAACAGCTCGAACTTCGCGCGCGGGTCGCGTCCCGGCTTGGCGAGCTCCTTCATGATGTCGTTGAGCGTCGGCAGGCCGACCTTGTCGGTCACATAGCTTTCCAGCCTGATCTTCTTGCGCAGCTTCTCGTCGCGAATCAGATCGGCCACGGACACGCCGAGATCGGCGGCCATCTTTTCGACGATCGGATAACTCTCCGGATGCACACCCGACGCATCCAGCGGATTGGCGGCGTCGCGGATGCGCAGGAAACCGGCGGCCTGTTCGAACGCCTTGGGACCGAGCCGCGACACTTCCAGCAACTCCGCGCGCGAACTGAACGGCCCTTTTTCGTCGCGCCGCGCCACGATGGCCGCCGCCGTCGTGCCATTGAGGCCGGAGACGTAACTGAGCAGGTGTTTCGAAGCCGTGTTCAGTTCGACGCCGACGTTGTTCACGCAACTGACCACGCAATCGTCGAGCGAACGCTTGAGCGCGTTCTGGTCCACGTCGTGCTGATACTGGCCGACACCGATGCTCTTCGGATCGAGCTTCACGAGCTCGGCGAGCGGGTCCATCAGTCGTCGTCCGATGGATACGGCGCCGCGCACCGTGATGTCGTGGTCGGGAAACTCCTCGCGCGCGACCGGGCTGGCCGAGTAGATCGAGGCGCCGGATTCGTTGACCGACACGATGGGAATCGAGGCGGGCAGGCCGAGCGTACGCACGAAGGCATCCGTCTCGCGCGAGCCGGTGCCGTTGCCGATGGCGATAGCCTCGGCCTTGAAAAACTGGACGAAGCCGAGCAGTTTTTCCTTCGCCTCCACGGGGTGGCGGTCCGGATAAATCACGTCGTTGTGCAGGAGCTTGCCCTGGCGATCGAGCATCACGGTCTTGCAGCCGGTGCGGAAACCGGGGTCGATGGCGATGACGGCTTTCTGGCCGAGCGGCGAGGCGAGCAGGAGTTCGCGAAGGTTGTCGACGAAGACCTTGATCGCGGTGACGTCGGCGCCTTTTTTCGAGTCGAGGCGAAATTCGGTTTCCATCGCGGGTGCGAGCAGCCGTTTGAAGCTGTCGGCGATGGCAAGCCGGAGCTGCGCGGTGCAGGTGACGGGCGCGGTGGCCGCGCTGACCGGCGTAAGCGGGAGCGGAGCGGCAGCAGCGGCGGCGGGTGAAATGTAAAGGCGGTCGAGCTCGGTCAGCGCGATGTGCTCGTCCACGGTGATCCGCATCATGAGGAAGAGTTCCTTCTCACCCCGCCGCATGGCGAGGAGGCGATGCGAGGGGCATTTGGCGAGCGGCTCGCTCCAGTCGAAATAGTCTTTAAACTTGGCGGCCTCGGCCTCCTTGCCGGAGAGCACCTTGCTGCTGACCACCGCCGTGGAGCGGTAGAGGCCGCGGAGTTTCTCGCGGGCGGCGGCATCGTCGGAAATGCGTTCGGCCAGGATGTCGCGCGCGCCGGCGAGCGCCTCGGCGGCATCCTTGATTTTGGCGGGCGTGTTTTTGCCGTCATCGGGCGTGTAGTCGTTACCTGCATACGCTCCGGCGGCGGCAGCGAGCCCGGCGTCGGATGTGGCTTGGCCCCAGATGAGTTCGGCGAGGGGTTCGAGTCCCTTTTCGCGGGCGATGGTGGCGCGGGTGCGTTTTTTGGGACGGAAGGGAAGGTAGATGTCTTCGAGCTTGTTGAGCGTCCCGGCGGCGGCGATGGCCTTTTCGAGTTCGGGGGTGAGCAGGTTGCGCTCTTTCAGGGAGGCGAGGATGGCGGCGCGGCGGTCGTCGAGCGCGGCGAGCTGTTCGAGGCGGTCGCGGATGGCGGTGATCTGGACTTCGTCGAGTTCGCCGGTGACTTCCTTGCGGTAGCGGGCGATGAAGGGCACGGTGGCGCCGTCCTTGAGGAGTTGCGCGGTGGCGGCGACCTGCTGGACGCGGATACCGAGCTCCTGCGTGATGCGGAGCACATGTTCGCCATTCAACTGGATGGCAGCCGATGCGGACGCGGCAGGGGTGGCGGTATCGACGGCGGACGCAACTGCGGAAGAGAGAGATTCGGTGGACATTGGTTCGGAAGCCGCCAAGTCCAACGCTCCTCGTGCCGCGGGCAAGGGTTTCCCGCCGGAAATTTGCGGGTGAAGTCAGGGATGATGCACAAGGGTCGTGCGACTGATTTCCAGATGAGCCGGACTGGTGAGCGCGGCACAGATTGTGTCAAGGTTGGCGGAAATCAGGGCGAGGAGTTCGTTATTGGAAATGTTTCCGGTAGCAATAACGACAAGCCGTTCCGGGGTATTCCGGGGTATCGTGCAGCATGCGTGAAATCACGAAATCGGCGTCTTTGGTAATCACAGCGGCGCCAAGCGCATCCGCCCGGACACAGATCACGCTGTCAGGAGTTTGATTGGCAAGCGGAAGATCCAGCGTATGCTAGGCATCATGTCCGCGAGCTGTCAGCATGAGCGCAAGGCGCCGGGGCAATTGCGCATCGACCAGAAATTTCACGACGCCAAGGCAACGACGGAGCTGGTGCGCACAAGACGCGAGGCATAGGCCAAGCAAGCTCGCAAATCGATGGCGTCGAGGTCCGGGTAGTCGGCCAGAATCTCGTCTTCGGTCATGCCGGAGCCAAGCAGATCGAGCAGCATCTCAACCGGGTAGCGTAATCCGCGAACACAGGGCTTCCCGTGGCAAATTTCCGGATCACTGGTAATGCGTTCTGCCAAATTCATAATGCTACAAGATAGATGTGCCTTGCCGGAAAAACAAACCCGGAACAGGAAGCTGGCGGGCACGAGCAAAGACTTCGGAAGCGGGACGCGGAACCACACGACCATTGTCAATATCCTCGATGCGGCGTTTTATCTCCTTCTCCCACGCATCTTCCACCTCGGCAGGGGACGGCACTGTTGCCGCCAGTCGCCGTTCTAGCCATTCGGCCACTTCCTGCTGCTGCTCCACGGGCAACTGGTCCAAGGCGTTTTCGATTTCGGTGACGGTGCTCATGCCATATCAATGTGGACAGCTTCCGGGCCAAGGCAAGTGCTGCGCCAGGCAAGCTCGTAAATCGGCGGCGCCGAGGTCCGGGTAGCGTAATCTGGGGATACATAGCTTCCCGTGGCAAATACAGAGGAAGGAACCGCTAATGGATTTCGCTAACGGGCGAAATCTTCAAACACCCCTCCGGCTGATCGCCTCCGGGACAAGCGGACACCGACAGTTCCCCGCTGCGACGATCACTCGCAGCTTCACTCTCAAGAGAGGTTCTAAAAATTCATTTTTGAACAGAAGGAAACGAAGAGAACGAAGGAAAAACAAAGAAGACCATGGATTATAATTAATTTATTATAATTGAGTTAAATAAGAATAAGGCGTCTGCTTCCTTGGTTGTTCTTCGTTCTCTTTGTTACCTTCTGTTCAATTTTTAGAAGTTCCCTTAAGAAAGTAGAAGTAATGCGTTCTGCCAAATTCATGATGCGACAAGATAGATGCGCTTTGCCGGAAAAACGAACCAGGAATCAACCCACTTCCACGGGTGCGCAGGAGTTGCGCACCATCAGTTCCGGCGGCAGTACCTGGCAGGCGGGCATCGGCCGGCCTTCGAGCAATTCGACAAGGGCCGCCACCGTCAGGCGCACCAGTTCCCCGACCGGCTGACGCGCCGAGGTCAGCGTGGGATACGTGACTTCGGTCAACAGCGAATCCTCGATCGAAACCACGGAATAGTCGCGCGGCACTTCCTTGCCAAAGGCACGCAGGCCGGCGATGAGGCCGACGGCGAGCAGGTCGTTGCCGGCGAGGCAGGCCGTGCAGTCGGTCGCCGCCAGTTGTTCCGCCGCCCGCTGCCCGTCTTCGGCTTTCCAGTTGGCCCGGATGATCCATTCGCGTCGCGCCGCCACCGGATGATTGGCGTAAAACGATTCCCAGGCGGCCACACGCGTGAGCTTGGCATCGCCCTTGTCGAATCCCGTAACGATGGCGATGCGCCGGTGGCCGAGCGACCAGAGATGCTCCATTAAAAGCTCCACCGCCGCGCGCACGTCGAACACCGCCGGCGATTCTTCCTCCGAGCGGCCGAAAGTCACGAACGGGATTTTGCGCGCGATGCGTCGCAGGTCTTCGGTGCCGAGCAGCGGATCGAGATTGATCACGCCATCGAGGAGATTGCGGCTGAATTTTTCAAAAAACTCCGCCGGGTCCGTGGCACGCGAGCGCGTGAGACCGAGCAACATCTCGTAGCCATAACCGGCCAGCGCGTCGGCGATGGCCTCGACCTTGCGGCCGGTAAACGGGTTGTAGAGTTCGCTCACCAGCACGCCGATCTGGTGCGTCTTGCGGGTGCGCATGATCTGCGCGGCCTTGTTGGGCGCGTAGTTGAGCTGCGTAGCGATCTCCCGGATACGCTCGGCCCGCCGGACCGCGCTCGGCCACGCCTCCCCGGCCTTGCCGTTGAGCACGCGCGAAACGGTGTCCACCGACACCCCGGCGGCCGTCGCAATGTCCTTGAGAGTCGTCATGACCCGATTACCTGGAGCGGGCTGTTTTGCATGTCGATATCGAACATTGATTCATAAATTGACATATAATTTTTATATTTATTTAAGTAAACATCTTACGTAATATCGTAACGTTCTTTATTTTTTATTGACCAAACGGAAAAACCCTATTTTCGTAACGTTCTTAAATTCACCCTGCATCAAAACCTGTCATCTGCCCACCATGAAAATCACCTGTCACCTCGTGCTCCTCCGCGCTGCCTCCGCCGCTCTCGTCGGTCTCGTTCTGGCAGCTTCTCAAGCCCGCGCGGTTATCGTAGCGTCCGATACGTTTTCAATCACCGAAACGCGTCAGGCGGGCAGCACACTCAACGGCAGCACCACCGAGACCGGCGAACTTGTCTGGAACGCCAATGCGCAATGGAAACTGGCCGAAGAGGGACACGTCACCGCCGACGGCACGAGCAGCGCCGGCTTCGCGCTGCCATTCAGTTTTGCCAGTTACAGCCAGACGGGAAGCATCGCCACGATCAGTTTCGACGTCACGTTTCCTCGTAATAACGATTCGACCTGGTATGCGTTTGGTTTCGGGACGAACGCTGGTGGTGGCCTCAACAGTACGTCGGGTGTCATCTGGGTGCAGGTGAGCAGCCGTCTGGGCGGATGGTCGGTTAAGACAGGAGCCACGAACGCGGCCACCGGAACCCTCACGGAGACGCTTGGCTCCTACAACCGCAACAACACCTACACGTGGTCCCTCAGTTACAACGAGTCGACCCGTACAATCGTGGATGTGAGTGTGAACGGCACCTCGATTGTTTCCAATTACATTGTCCCGGAGGGGATCACACTCAACGCCGCCAGCGCCATTTCGTTTTTCGGCCAGTATCCTGCGGGTGGCAGCACCGAGAAAGTCGACAATTTCAAACTTGAAATCACTGCATCCAACATTCCCGAGCCGGGAACGTGGACCTTGCTGATCGGCACCATTGTTCTTGTCGGCGCAATCGCTTGGAAAAAATCGCAATAAGCTGTCTCCTCATATTGGTTTCGATACCCAACGAACATTATCCCGCGAAGGAATCTGCCGCATTTTCAGTCCGATCCACTCATTTGGCAGGTTTTATTTTCCCCCCTACTTTCCTGGCATCACTCCACCAATCTCGTTCACTCTACTCCTCCTTACCGATGACTCTTACCTCAAAAAATACCTGTCACCGTCAGGGCTTCACCCTCATCGAACTACTCACCGTCATTGCCATCATCGGCCTTCTGGCGGCGATCATCATTCCGGTGACCGGACGAGTTCGCGATTCGGCGCGGCAGGCGCAATGCCTCTCCAACATGCGCCAGTTCCTCCTCGCCGTCCCCATGTATGCCGATGACAACAAAGGCCGGATGCCTCCCTGCTATCACGGTGCCACTAACGGCGAAGTTGCCTACCATCTCGCCCCTTACCTTTCCCCGCCCGCCGGGCTGACCAACGCCTATGACCTCTGCAACTGGGCGCGCAAAAAGGAATGTCCCTCCACCACCAAAGCCACCTCGCCCGGTAGTGAGCGCAGCTGGCGCTACGGCTATTCCCGCATGGCTTCCTCTCGCACCGACACTACTCCACAGACCTACATCCAACTCTCCAGCATCCCCGAACCTTCGCGCTTGCTTTACGTCATAGACACCACCGGTTCCGGTTCCATCCGCCCCGAAACCCTCACCAGTCTACCGACAGACCTCCGTCAGGCCACGCCGAGACCTCATCGCGGAAAAGTCAGCACCGGCTGGCTCGATGGACACGTTCGCGCCGCCCTTGTGAGCACGCTCACGCGCGCCGACTTCACGCGCGGCACGCCTTCCTACTCGCCCTCCTACGAGACCGCTTTCATCACCACCGCCGAATACGACAAGTAAACAGTCAAACTACCCACCGTTTGACATTCCTCATGCATTCTCGGCAAGACCGGCACGGCCCGCATTGCTGACGGGAAACGCAGCAAGAGAGTCGCTGTCAATGATGCTTCGCGCATTTCGCCGACACCTGAACACGTTCGAGAATCGTGGCAGGCATGCAAAACGTATCCTCCTCCGAACTTCCCCATAAAATTTTCCTCACCCTTTTTCATGACAAATAAAATACGTTTTTTCCTCCAGGTGACGACAACAGCCTTCACACCTCTCTGCCTCGCAGCCGAAACACCGGCGACCCTCGAAACCACCGTCACCTATCACACACAATCCCCCTTCATCCGCCCTGCCGCCAGCGCGGCCGAGAACACGCCCGGCACAGGCGCGGAGATCGCGACGGACACCGGGAGCACCGCCGCCGTTTTCCCCGAAACTGCGTTTTTGACCGATATCCCCGGAGAATGGCACGCCGCTGGCCACACCGACGGCAACCGCATTGGCGTCCGTCCCGCCAAAGACCCCGAAACCGGCGCACCGCTCACCGAGTTTTTTTTCGACTCCCGCAACCTGAAAAAGCGCTGGCTCCACTGGCAGAAAAAGTTTCCCGCCCCCCTCGACCGCGCTGCTCTCGGCGGCATCAGCTTTGAAGTGTTTCCTCTCACCCCGATCCCCGCCTCCCTCCGCCTCCAGGTCGGACTCCCCCTCGCCGTCAAGGACATCGGCCCCGCCTACCAAACCACATTCGGACAACTCATCCCCGGACGCTGGAACCGGATCGAAACCCGAGCCGGTTCCAACCGCCACCCACATCCGTCCGGTATCCGCATCCTCCTCGACATCAGCCGCCCCGACGTCCCCCAAAAACAAGAAGTACGCTTCCTTGTCCGCAACCTGCGCCCCCTTGAAGGCGGCGCAGTTATCACGCAACCGCCCTCTGTTCCGGCCGCGGTTTCCGAGCCCGTGTCGGCGGTCTGGATACAACAAACCTCCCCCGCCGAACTCCTCATCACCGATGCCGTTTCCGCCACCCTCGACATCGCCGTTGCGCATCCCGTCCAAGCCGTCCTTCAACTCGCACCCGCCGCGACCACCACGCCCTCGCCCGTTCTCGCGTCGGCTTCCGTTGAGTTGCGCCCGCCCGTCACGCGCATTGCGTTCCGTCACGCGCCGCCCGCAACTGCTCCTTTCGCCCCCGGTCCGCACGCGCTCCAGATCGTCCTCGCCGCACACCAGAACGGAACCGCACTCCCCCCCCTGCTCCTCACGACGCGTCCCCTGACATTCACCGCTTATGCCCCCGCCGACTTTTTGGAAAAACTCGCCGCCGCACGCGCCCGCTCGGAAAAACTCCGCGCCCGCGCCGATGCCCTTGCCGCGCAAGCCATCGCCGTCGCCGAACCCGGCATCACCCTCGAAACCGCCGACCTCTTCCTGCACCGCTTCATCCCCGACGACTGGAACCGCCAAAAAGAGCGCGCCATCGCCCACACCCTTCTCCGTCAGACCGAAACCCTCCTCGACAAAGCCGCCCGCGAACTCGACGAACGCGCCGCCCGCATTGTTGTAGAAAAACCCGTCCCCAATCCCTACGATCCTGCTGCCCCGATAAAAACAGCCCCCAACGGACGCCTCCGGCAGAACGGGAACCCCATCCTCCTCTTCGGCTCGCAGATGGAGCCAAGCCAGTTTGCCGACAACGCCCTCCTCCCCCGCCTCGGCTTCAACAGCGTCCTCATCGAAATCCCGGCCAGCGCCTACAAAAAAAACACCCTCTTGACCGACTGCCTGCGCACCGCCGAACGCAACCGCCTCGCCGTCCACCTCCTCTTCAGCACCCATTACATGAAAAATCTTCCGACGAGTGCGCACGCCGGACACGTCATGCTCCCCTACGACATCCTTGACCCGCGCACCCGCCCCCTCCTCGCCAGCGCCTACGAAGACGTCCTTCCGCCCCTCGCGCCATTTCCCAACCTCGTCAGCGTCGGCACCGCCAACGAACCCGGCTACACCATCGGACAACAAGCCGCCAACTACGAGACCGCCTTCCGCCAATGGCTCGCCGTGCGCGACAACGGCGACATCGCCCGCGTCAATGCCCGCTGGCACACCGCGTTCCCCTCCATCGAAGCCGTCACGCTTCCCCAACTCCTCTCCGCCAAAAACACTCCCCTTCCCCCCTCCGCCGGCACCGACGCCACCTTTGCCGCTCGCCCCGGCAATCCCGCCGCCCGCCTCGACTGGGAACTTTTCCGCACGGAAACCTTGGCCGGCCATTTCCGCTTCATGCGCGACAACGTCCGCCAAGGCCTCCCTGAGGGGATGGTCTGGGTAAAAAAGTATCACCGGATCGGATATGACCAGATTGATCCCGAGGCGCTCTACGACGCCGGCGCCACCTCGCACAACTGGAGCAGCATCAGCAACCCCTTTTACAGCGACTACGCGCGCGGCATTGACCGCGACGCACCCCTCGGATGCACCGAATGGAAACTCGTCCCCGGCCACACCCCTGACACCCTTGACACTGCCGACTCCGCCGCCGGCCCTCTCCTCATGTTCGAAAACTATGCTCGCGGCCTCTCCTACGGCATCGTCTGGAAGTGGTCGCGTCGCGACTGGCGCAATGCGGGCGACCACCACACCTACCCGCGCTACCCGCTCGCAACCGAAGCCCTCGGACGCGCCTCCCTCCGCCTCCAGCAACTCGCCCCGGTCTTTGACCGCCTGGCCACGCTCGGCGATGGTCCAGTCGCCCTCCTTTTTGACAAAAACAGCCACCTCGCCCAAGGCGAGAAAGCGTATCAGCACGACGAACACGCCGGAATCGAAAGCCTCTACTGGCGTCTCAACCGCAACAGCGGCGGTGTCCGCATCCTGCATGCCGGGCGTGCTACCGTCGCCGATTTTTCATCCCGCCGCCTCATCGCAGCCGGCACCGCCAACGCTCTCGACGTAACCACCATGCGCCACCTTTACGACTGGGTGGCACGTGAAGGGGGTACGCTCTGGCTGACCGCACCCGGCACGCTTGCGTCCGATCCCTGGGGGGCCCCACATACCGATCCGGGCTTTACCGATCTCATCGCCGCTGCTTCGAAGCCGGGGGAGCATGCCTTGGGCAAAGGTCGGGTGGTGGTTGATCCTGCATGGGCAGGTTACGAACAATTCCTCTCCGGTCCGTATCCGATAAATACCGACGATTCCAGTCCCGTGATCCGTGATGTCGAGTGCCGTTACGTGGCTCCGACGATAGGCAAGGCCGGATATGTTTACGTTCTCAACCGCACTTCTAACTCTCGCCGCATTCAATTGCGTGATTCCACCACGCAAAAGATCTGGAGCATACCCGCCAATGCTACGGAAATCTGGCAACAAAGGAGCCAGTCACCCGCGACAGACTCCCTCTCAACGCTGGCGCCTTATGAGGTTCTGCTGTTCGAAATCCCGTCTTCCTGACCCTCCCCGCCCGTAAACCTCGATGCCGATGTTCCCAACTTGCAGCTCGTAAAATCCATGAAAAAACGCACATCACCGATCCTCGCCGCAATCCTTGCCTGCGGCCTCTCCGGCACCGCAAATGCGGCGGCTGTTTTCTGGTCCTTCGACACCCAGACCGACGGGCTTGGAAGCTATGCTACCGCTATCTCGGCCATCGACGGCTTCGCCAGCGCTTCTTCCGTCACCCGCACCGGCACGGTACAAGCCACCAATCACCTCGGCGGCGCCGCTTTCACCGATTTTGAGGATACCTTTTGGGCAGGAAGTGGCGGCACCGTGTCACCCGGCCACTCCCTGACCTGGAACGGGAACAGCATAAACAACTCGTTTTCGGTGACCCTCAACACGACCGGTCTCGAGTCGATCAATATCCGGCTCGATGTTCGCTCCGCAGGCACCTCGCCCCTTTCCGCCTTCAGTTCACTCACCTACGCCATCGGCGGCAGCGAGGCCGTCACCATCGACACGGTCGACCTCACCTTCGCCACCGGTTCATCATTTGGCGAGTGGTCCGCCGATCTCTCCTCCATCGTGGCCATCAATAACCAGTCCTCCGTCACCCTGACCTGGAATATCGCAACCATCCCCGGCGGTGCCAGCCTCCGTGTGGACAACCTCCAGATCACGGCTGCCGCCATCCCGGAGCCCGCCACGCTGGCTTCCGTCCTCGGCGGCGCCGTTGCCCTCGCCGTTCTCTGCACCAAGCGGCGCCGGGCATCGGCAAACGCCCCTGTTCGTTCCTGAACAGGATCGCTCCCCGCTCCTCCTGTTTTTACTCCGTCACCATGTCGCCCATTGCCTCCATTCTCTGCTCCGCCATCCTTGCGGCCTTTCCCCTGTCCGCGCTTGCCGGGGAAACGCTCCCGGCATTCAGCGATTCGTTTGACAGCGGAATCCGGCCATGGACGACCGAATCGGGTCAGGCTGGACGCGGGAAAGAGAAAGGTGGCACCCTCATGTTGCGCTCCGTCAGGGAGCCGGACGGCACTCCCCGGCCGGGTATTGCCGTCCGCATCGTCACCGGCCTGGAACCGAACCGGAATTATGAACTGAAAGTGGATTTCCGTTTCGAGAAAGACTTCGAAGACCGCTGGCCCTGGGCCAAGGTCGAGATCGTGGAGTCCGTCTCCGGCAACACCTCCGCTCCCCCTCTGACCTCGACACGTATCGCCACACAAAAACAGTCAGGCGCAATCGACGCCGACAGCGCATGGCGCACCGTCACGCTGCCGTTCAATCCCGGCGATGCCTCCTCCGTGGTCATCCGCCTTTCCAATCATCCGAAAATGTATGACCAGACCCATTGGGACAATCTCCGCATTGTCCCGCTGGAACCCTGACTTTTCTGTCACCCATCTTCCTCTCCCCCTGCCCCGCCCGTCATGAAAACCTGCACGCCCCCACCTGTTTCCCGCCGTCCCCTCTGCCCGATCCGCGCGTTCACGCTGATCGAACTCCTTACCGTGATCGCCATCATCGGCATCCTGGCCGCCATCATCATTCCTGTCGTCGGCAAGGTCCGCCAGTCCGCCAAAGCCGCCACCTGCACCAGCAACCTCCGCCAGATCGGCGTCGCCTTTACGCTCTACCGCAACGACAACAAAGGCATGGCTCCGCCCCCGCTCGATTCTTTCAACAACAATTTTGAAAACCGTACTGTTTGGGGTTATGGCCAGATCAGGTCCGTCGGGCTCGGTCGCCTCCAGTATGAAGGTTACCTCAATCATGGTCGCACCGGTGTCGCCCTTCTCGGCGATGTGAAATCGAAAATATTCCACTGCCCGTCCCGCGACGCCGGTGGCGGGTGGGCCTATGACCAGACCACCCACCCCGACTTCATAGACTACGCCTATCTGATCTCTGGCGACCGCTACAAAGCCGAGCTCGATAGCGGCACCGCCATCGCCACCGACACGACCGGAGGAGACAACCAGAAAGCGGGGCAGCCCATCCATGGTGAAAATGCCAATGTTCTTCGCGCCGATGGTTCCGTCCACAAGGTGAAATTCAGCGTTTACAGCGATCCCGACCGCAAGGCTTCCTCCTTCGACCGACGCTCCCCGTAGTGACATGTTCATGACGGCCTTCCTTCGACCCGCCAGGATCATTCTGGCTCTTTCCCTCCTGTCACTCATGGTTCGCCCGGTCGCAGCCGACGCGCCTGCGCCCGCCCCTCTTGCCAATGGCAGCTTCGACCATGCCCTCCAGGCCTGGACATGGGAGCCGGCCCAAACCGGAGCCACCGCCGAAGTGCTCGCCCAGGCCGGCCTCGACGGCAGCAACGTCCTGCAGATCCGTCGGCCTGCCGCCGACCCCTCCGCCACCGCTTCTGCGCCCGCCCGCATCTCGCAACCGGTCCGCGGTCTGACCCCCGGCTCCCGCTACCGGCTCGCAATCTGGGTCTCCGCCGACAACCTGCGCACCGCCTCCCTCTTCGCCGGCGACCGGCACCAGTCCCTGCCCGCCGGGACATTCGACTGGACCCGCGTGCAGATCGATTTCACTGCCCCGGCCGCCCCCGCCGATGACGCCCCCCTCTTCCTCATCGGCATCGAAACCGGCGACGCCGTCGACAAACTCTGGATATCCGGAATCTCGCTCACCCCGATCCTCGATCAGGGCAACGAAATCGCCACCCTCCACTCCGCCAATCGCGAGCATCTGCAGCGGCTTGAAGCACTTCTCGCCGCCCACCCTGCCCTCGTCACCGATGCCAGCACACGCATGAGCCTCGCCATTGCCCGCCGTTATCTCCGGCGTGTGGAAACCGGCGGCCCCGGAGGCACGCAAGGCATGCGCGACCTCACGCCCGACGACCCGGAAGTCTCCCGCTGGACACTCCTCCAGGCCCGGGAAACCGCCATCGTGCTTGCCCGCGCGGCAAACCGCGCGGAGCAAATCATCGCCGGCCGCCAGACCGCCTGGCAAATGCCCGGGATCACCGGCGCGCACATCGCAATTACTCCCTCCGGCTTTATCGCCTCTGCTCCTTCCTCCGAAAACGCCGGCATCCCCGCCCCCTCCGTATCCGCCCGTCCTGTCATACTCGGCGGGTACGGACATTTCGATTTTGTCATCGAGGACGACACCTTTCTCCAGGACCTCGGCGTCAACCTCGTGCAACAGGAACGCGGCCCGCGCGATCTCCGTTCCGGCGACCGCGTCTCGACTCACGCGAATGCCCTGCTTCGCCAGATTCAGGACGCCCCCGCCAAAGGTTATCTTGTCGATTTTCTTCTCGCTCCCCATTATCTGCCCGGGTCGCTCTTCACCCGCCATCCCGACCTCGCCGGCAATGCCCGCGGAGGCTTCGTCAAATACAACATCGACCACCCCGCCGCCCGGTCCGCCATAGAATCATGGATACAAGCTATCGTACCGAAAGCCGCTCCGCTCCCCGGTCTTTTCGCCTTTTGCCTGAGCAATGAACCCGGTTACCGGGACAGCGGACGCAATCCGCAAAGCCGCCCGTTCTGGACCGCCTGGCTTGCCGAAAAACACGGAACCATCGCCGCGCTCAACGCCGCCCACGGCACCCGCCATGCCTCCTTTGCCGACGTCCCCGTTCCCGACTCGTCCGACTATCCCGCCAACCGCGCCTTGCTCCCGGCATTTTACGACTGGGTACAGTTCAACAACGAGCATCATGCCGGCTGGCATCGCTGGATGCATGACCTCGTGAAGGCCGCCGCCCCGGAAGCCGTCACCCATGCCAAACTGATGCCCGACGTCTTCGACACCCGCCCCCAGGCCCGGCGCACCCACGGGGGCATCCCCGGGCGCGGCATCGATCCCGAGCTCATCACGAGCTTCACCGACCTGGCCGGCTGCGACAGTTGGTCTTTCATCTCCCGTGACGGCGAATGGAGCTACACCTGGCAACGTACGCATCTCTGGTATGACCTGCTCCATTCCTTCAACCGGAAGCCCGTCTTCGACTCCGAACTCCATTTCATCGAGGACCGTCATCCCGCCGAATCCATCCCTGCGGAACAAATCTACACCATCCTCTGGCAAGGCGCACTTCACCATCGCACGGCCTTCACCAGCTGGATATGGCAGGAACCGACCGGCCGCTCCTCCCTCGGCAGTATTTACCTGCGCCCTGCCAATATCCAGGCCGCCAGCCAGGCGCTCCTGGATCTCAACCGCCTCGTCGACGAAATCACTGCCATCAATGCCGCCCCCGCCCGCGTCGCACTCCTCTATTCGCCCGCGGCGCTCTTCTGGCAGGAAGACTACCCGCAAACGACCAAAGACCTCTACACCCTGCTCACTCTCCTCGGCCACAAGGTCACATTCGTCAGCGAACGCCAGCTTGCCTCGGGCAACGTGCCGACCGGTATCGACTGCCTTTTCCTTCCGCGTGTCACCCATACGCCTGACTCCACCTCCGCCGCTCTCGCCGGCCTGATCCGGTCCGGCACAACAGTCATTCCCGTCGGACGCGACAACCTCCGCTTCGACGCCTACAGCCGCCCGCGCGAGCAATCGCTCCCCGGCCTCGCGGCGGTCCTCCACATCGGTCTCAACCGCAAAGTCGATCTCAAAACCGTCGCTACCCTTGTTGCTACGGCCTCCAAATCCTCCGGCCATACCCAGCCCGTTTCCCTTCTCGATGCCGGCACCGGAGCCCGGGCCTGGGGAATCGAGTATCGCGACGTCCGCGACGCCGGCGGACGCCGTCTCATTCCCCTGGTCAACCTGCTCCGCGTGCCCGTCCGTGTCCGGCTCGATCTTCCCGCTTCGACTACTCCGGTGACCGACCTCATCAGCAATCGTGCCATCAACTCCACCGACTTTACCCTGCGCCCGATGGAGCCGCTGCTCCTCGAACTCCGGCCCTGATCCTCTTAAAACATTCAGACATGACCTTTCCCTCCGAAAAGCACACCTATACCGATCCGCACTCCGGCCTGCCCGTAACGCGGCTCACCCACTACAAGGGCCACAGCCACCACTTCTATTTCACCAATCCCGGCTGGTATGCTGGCGAAACCCGTTTCCTCTTCAGTTCCGACCGCGCCAATCGCACCAACCTGTTCGGCGTGGACCTCGACACCGGTGAAATCGAGCAGTTCACCGACATCGAGCCGCCGCCCTCTCCCGCCCGCTTCGATTTCGTCACCGCTTGCAAGAACGCGCAACGCGACGAGGTCTATTTCTGGCACGATCACACCCTCTGTTCAGTTGAACTGGCTACAAAGAAAACACGTTGCCTCCTGGAGGTGGAGCCCGGCTGGAAGCCAAGCATGACAGCCTCCTCCTGCGACGGCGTCTGGCTCTATTTCGGCCTCGAGGAAATTGTCATCACCGAAGACTACAGCAACAGCCGACAGAACAACCTCGGTATCCGCTCCCGCTGGCTGGCCAAGCCACGCAGCCGCATCGTCCGCCTTCCCCTTTCCGCCGACGGCGGCGCCGCCGGTCCGCTCGAAACCGTTTTCGAGGAACGTGCCCTGCTGGGCCACATCAACACCTCCCCGACGCAGCCACATCTGATTACCTACTGTCACGAAGGCCCCTGGGAGGAGGTGGACTGCCGCATTTGGGTGATGGATACCGCCACCGGCCATCGCTGGAAGATCGAACCGCCGCACCGCCGCTTTCACATCGGTCACGAATTCTGGTATGCCGACGGTCTTCACGTCGGTTACCACGGCATTACGGGAGGCTCCGAAACCGTCATCGGAGGCGCGAGCGTCGTCGAAGGCGCTCCCGGCCACTGGTTCGCGCCACAACAGACTGTCACCGGCCATGTGTATTCGCTCGACGGAAATCTCGTCGTCGGTGACGCCTACCATGATGGCGTCATGAAAGTCTGGATGCGCATCGACGGCGTCATGCAAAGCCCGCGCGTTCTCTGCCGGCACGATTGCTCCTTCAAAATCCAGCAACTTCATGTGCATCCCCGCATTTCGCCTGACGGCCGCTCTGTGATCTATACCTCCGATCGCGGCGGCTACGGCAACATCTACACCGCGCCGCTGCCACAAGACGCGGCCGCCTTCAACGCGTTGCCGGCGTGGACATGAGAAGCATTGTCCCTACATCGAAATGTATCCGGATTCTGGTTCCGGATAGCGACTATCTCCCGGTCGCCTGCTCCCGGCACCATTTGCCGGGAGGGACGCCGAACTTCGTCCGGAACCACGCGGTGAAATAGCAGGTGGAGGAGAAGCCCAGGGCGAGGCCGACCTGTTTGATAGAGAACCGGCCTTCGCCCAGCATGTGAGTCGCGGCCCGCTTGCGGCGCTCCAGATGATACGCCTTGGGCGTGGTCTCGAATGCGGCGACAAACAGGCGGTTGAGCTGGGCGGGGCTCAGGCCGGTTTGCCGTGCCAGCCATTCGAGATTCCACGATTCGCTCAGGGGAAGCGTGTTCAGCAGGTGGGCGGCGCGCAGCACCCGTTCGTCCGCATGCGCGGGAGTCGTCGGCGGGTAGCCGGCGGCGGACAACTGGCCGACGAGTTCGCCCAGCCATGCGAAGAAGTGGCTGTTCAGCGCCAGGTACTGCACGGCGTCCGCTTTCTTGAATTCCATGCCGTTGTCGGCCCGGGTGAAATTGCGGTCGGCAAACCGTTCGAGCCGCTTGGCCAGCCGGGTGAGCGTGCGCGAGCTCTCGCGCCCGAGCACGACCCCCCGGGGTGGATTGATCAACTCGCGTCCGTCGGGCCAGAGCGCGTAGAAACGGACGGACAGGATGTCCGCGTCGGCATCGAATTGGATCCGATGACTGACCCGCGGAGGAATGATCCATTCGCCCGGATGCGCCGTCACCGCGTGCTTTCCGGTGGTCACGCTGATCGTCCCCGTCCGCGCCAGCCAGGCCGCGTTGTGCGCCTGGCCGATGCCGGTCCAGGATCTGCCCGCAACGGGGAAGGCCCGGTCATAGATATAGACCGGCCAGCAGCTCAGCCCGGACCAGTCGCGCAAGCGGAGAATGCCGGAATCGATAGCGGTCGCCATGATCAGATTTCTATATCTTTTGCTATATTATGGCAAGGTTCGGATATTGTCCGGTTCACACCGCGGGAGTCAGATTTACCCCATGGGCATTTTTCATTTTTCAGCTCGGTCGTTATCCCTGGATGACTCCTGGGATGTGATTGTGGTCGGAGGCGGCCCCGCGGGTTGCACCGCGGCCGCGGCGGCTGCCCGGCAAGGCGCGCGCACCCTGCTCGTCGAGGGCATGGGGGCGCTGGGTGGCATGGGCACCAATGCGCTGGTGCCGGCCTGGTGTCCGTTTTCCGACAAGCAGCGCATCATTTATCGCGGCCTGGCGGAGCACATTTTTGAAGCCTCCAAAAAGTCCACTCCCCATGTGCCCGCGGAGCAACTGGACTGGGTGCCGATCAGCGCCGAGGACCTGAAGCGCATCTACGACGACATGGTGCTCGGGGAGGGCGCGGAGGTCCTGTTTCACACTTCGCTAGCCGCGGTGGAAATGCGTGAAAACGGAGAGGTCGACGCGCTCATCGTGGCCAACAAGGCGGGGCTGAGCGCCCTGCGGGCCAAGACCTATGTCGATTGTACCGGTGACGCGGATCTCTGCTTCATGGCCGGAGCGGAGACCCGGAAGGGCGATGGCACGGGCAATACGCTCATGCCCGCCACCCATTGCTTTGTCCTGACCAACGTGGACGAATACGGATATCGCCACGGCGAAAATCTTCATGCGAACAACAAAAACAGTCCCATCTATGCGATCCGCGCATCCGGGCGTTATCCGCTGATTCCGGATACACACCTGTGCTCCAACCTGATCGGCCCCGGCACCGTCGGGTTCAACGCGGGTCACATTTTCGACTTCGACAACACCGATCCGTGGAGTATTTCGCGCGGTCTTACCCGGGGAAGAAAACTGGCCCGGGCCTACCGCGATGCGCTGGCCGAATTTGTGCCGGCGGCCTTTGGCAACGCTTATCTCGCGCTCACCGGGTCGATGATGGGCGTGCGCGAAACCCGCCGGGTAATCAGTGATTATGTGCTCACGTTCGACGACTACATCGAGCGTCGTTCCTTCGACGACGAGATTTGCCGCAACAGTTACTACATCGACATCCACCGGGCCCTGAACGAGGAGGCGAAAACCTTCGAGCACCGCAAGGAGTCCGAAAAGAAGAACTCCTTTCGCTACGGACCGGGAGAATCGCATGGCATCCCCTACCGTTGCCTGACGCCGAAGGGACTGCGCAATGTGCTGGTGGCAGGCCGCAGCATCTCCACCGAGCGGATGGTCCAAGGCAGCGTGCGCGTCATGCCGACCTGTCTGGCCATGGGTGAGGCGGCCGGCCTCGCCGCCGCCATCGCCGCCTCCGCCAACGAACCCGACGTCCATGCAGTGAACTCCGGGCATTTGCGCGCCCTGCTCCGCGATCACGGCGCCTGGCTGCCCGACCAGGCATCATGAACCGGACAAAAATCCCTGCCGCATTGCTCTCCCTGATACGGGCAATGCTGGTGTTTCTCGCGTTGTCGTCACTGCACGCGCAAACGGAAAAAATCCCGCTCGATGGCGAGTGGCAATTCGGGCTCGATCCCGTTGGCGCAGGCGAAACGCAAGAGTGGTTCAAACCCGGATTCGTCAATTCGCACTGGGACAAGGTCCGCGTGCCCCACTGCTTTTCCGTTGATCCACGTTATCATTACTACACCGGCAACGCGTGGTATTTCAAAACCTTCACCGTCGAACCGCCGGCCAAGGACACCCGTGTTTTTATCCATTTCGATGCGGTCTTTTATCACGCGACGGTTTGGCTGAACGGCAAGCTGCTCGGAGAGCACGAGGGCGGCTACACACCGTTCGAGTTTGACGCCACCGATCTGTTGTCCGCCAAGGCCGACCGGAAAAACGCGCTGGTCGTCCGCGTCAACAACGTATGGAGCACTCACACCATTCCCGGAGCCAAAACCAGGGTTTCGTACCAAAATCTTAATTACGGACAATTGTTCCCCTGGATCAATTACGGCGGGATCACGCGCCCGGTGAGCCTGCTCGTGCGGCCGGAATTTCACATCGGCAAGGTGAAGGTGGAGACGACTCCCGATCTGAAGGCCGGGACTGCGGCATTGCGTGTCCGGGCATTTGTAAAAAATCAGTCCGTGGACACGACGTGGACGACGAACGAGATCGGCCTTCGCCTCTACCGTGACGGGAAGAGACTCCCGGTTGATGCCAGGGTTTCCGGTACGCCGGTGGGGCCACAAGGCGCAGGTGTCTTTCAGATCGAGGCCGTGTTGCCCCGGGAGTCCGTCGAACTCTGGGGGTTTGATAACCCGGTTATGTATGACGCCGAGGTGATCGCGGGAAAGGATGTGATGCGGATTCCCTTTGGCATCCGCAGCATCGAGGTGCGGGGAACGAAGTTGTTGTTGAACGGCGAAGCGCTTTCCCTCGGCGGGTGCAACCGTCCGCTGGATTACCCGGGCTATGGCTCGATGGATCCGGAAACGGTTCTGGAGCAGGACATGCGCCTGATCAAAAGCGGAAGCATGGAGTTGTCACGCATCAGTCACTACCCGGTTTCGACCGGGATGCTGGACTGGGCGGATCGGCATGGCCTGTTGATCATCGGTGAGGCGGGCAACTGGCAGATGACGCCGGAGCAGATGTCCGATCCGGTGATGCGTGAAAAATTCCAGGCGCAGATGCGGGAGATGGTGGAACGCGACTGGAATCATCCTTCGGTCATCGCCTGGAGCCTGGGGAATGAATACCAGTCGCAGACCGACGCCGGACAGGCATGGACGCGGGACATGTATGCGTTTGTGAAGTCGATGGATGCTTCGCGGCTGGTGACATTTGCCAGCAACATCGTTGCCCGCCCCGACATCAAAAAGCCGGAGGATGAGGCGTCGCAGTATGTGGATTTTATCAGCGCCAACATTTACGGAGACCATTTCAAGCGTCTGCAACGGATCCACGCACTGTATCCGGAAAAGCCGGTTTACGTGAGCGAATTCGGACTTCGGGCGGACAAGGTCAAAAACGAGCAGGAGCGGATGAACTATTTGCGACGGGCGATGGCGGATTTTCGCAAATGTGATTTTCTGATTGGAGCCTCGGTGTGGACGTTCAACGATTACCAGAGTTCCTTTCCCGGAACCAACGCGAACGGGTATCGTCCCTTTGGATTGGTAGAACCGGATCGAACGCCAAGGGCGATGTATTACGCCTGGCAAAAGGAATTCGCACCGGCGGTCGTCACGGTGAAGAAGACGGATTCCGGGGCGTTCGAGGCAAGCGTCACGGCGCGAGCGGATTTTCCGGGTTACACGTTGCACAACTACAAGCTCAAGGCGGGAGGAAGCGTATTTGAAATTTCACGGCTGCACCCCGGTGAAAGCAGAATCTTCACGATTACTCCCGGAGCCGACTCCGCAAAATTGACGGTAGAGCTGGAAAAGCCGGGAGGTTTCACGATCCTGAAAACGGAGTACCCTGCCCGATAGGGCAGCTTGGGAAAAGTCATAGCCGGTAGAAAGTAGTGGCAGGCGTCCATGTGGCACGGCCATCCTGGCCGTGGACGGCGTGAAGCGCCGCCTCTGTCCGGTGCGAAACACGGGCTGGAAGCCCGTGTCACCCCGGAATCATAGGCAAGATGCCCATGCCACCTCCACGCCGCCCTTGGCATCACTTTGCACGGAAAAGCTCGTCGCGTTCGCTCATGATCCTCATACGGAAGCTTTCCCCGATGAGCAAAACCGCCTTTCTCCTTCCCTGTTTATGCTTCAGCCTGTTGTGCATGGCATCACCGGTCATCACCCCCGCCCTCTTCGCAGCATCATCCCCGGCCCCGGCGGCGCCCGCCACGATTGTTTTTCCCGAAACCCTGCCCGCTCACCCGCGACTCTTCGCCCGCGCCGATGACTGGACTGCGCTCCGTACCCGCATCGCCGCCGATCCCGTTTCACAACAGCTCTTCTCCCTCGTCCGCGCCGAAGCCGACGCGCTTCTCGCCGCGCCTCCCGTTCCCCTTGTCAAGGAAGGCCGCCGCCTTCTCGGCCCTGTCCGCGACATCCAGGGTCGCGTCTTCCGCCTCGCGCTTGCGTATCGGCTGACGGACGACACACGCTACCTCGATCGCGCTCTCGTCGAGATGCGCCATCTCGCCAATGCCCCCGACTGGAATCCGTCGCATTTTCTCGACACCGCCGAGGCCGCGCTCGCGCTCGGCACCGGTTACGACTGGCTCCATGACCAGCTCGCCGAGGCCGACCGGACCCTCATCGAAGACGCCCTGATCACCAAGGCCCTTCAACCCTCCTTCGCCGCAAAGCATGGGTGGATTTCCGGCAACAACAACTGGAACCAGGTTTGCCACGGCGGCCTTGTCGCCGCGGCCCTTGCCATCGCCGAACGCGATCCCGATCTCGCCCGCCGCACCGTCGAACGCGCCTGCGCCAACCTTCAGCACGCCGCCCACGCCTATGCGCCCGACGGCGCCTATGTCGAAGGCCCCATGTACTGGGATTACGGCACCACCTTTCACGTCCTGCTCGTCGAGTCCCTGCGCACGGCACTCGACACGACCGCCGGCCTCGACGCCTTTCCCGGATTCCTCGCCAGCGCCGACTATATCCAGCAGGTCACGACGCCGGCCAGCCGCTTTTTCAACTACGGCGACGCCGTCGAACGCCGCGGTTTCAGCCCTGCCCTTTTCTGGTTCGCGCGTCAGTCGCGTCGCGCCGACCTGATCCGGTACGACCTCGCTGCTCTCCAGGCCCATGCGACCCGGCCAGCCGCCAACACGCGTCCCGGTTGGGGCGGCCGTTTCCTGCCCTTCGCCCTGCTCTGGCGCGATCCGTCCCTTTCCGTCTCCACCGGTCCGGAAACGGCACCCCTTCACTGGTTCGGGCGCGGTCCCAATCCTGTCGGCATCCACCGCTCCGCCTGGAATGATCCTCGGGCCGTTTACCTCGCCATCAAGGGCGGCTCACCATCCAACAATCACGCGCACATGGACGCCGGCTCGTTTATTCTCGAAGCCGACGGCGTGCTCTGGGCTGTCGACACCGGCATGCAGAGCTACCACTCGCTCGAATCCGTCGGCCTCAAACTGTGGAGCTCCCGACCCGACGGCGACCGCTGGAAGGTTTTCCGCCTCGGTCCCGAAAGCCACAACATCCCCCGCGTCAACGGCGCCCCCCAGGTCTGGAACGCCGCCGCACTCCCTCTCCGTTCCCGCGCCGACGGCCCTGCCCCGTTCACCCAATTCGACCTCACCCCGCTCTATGCCGACCAGGTGGCACGGTTTCATCGCGGCGTCGCTCTGCTCGCCGATCATCGCACGATTCTGCAAGACGAATGGACGGCCCTTCCCGACCGCCCCGCGACCGTCACCTTCCAGTGGCTCACGCGCGCCAACGTCAGCCTCGACAGCGACCGCCGCACTCTCCGGCTCCGTCAGGCCGGCAAGACGTTGCAACTCCGGGTTCCCGCCCCTCTTCCCGCCGGCGCGCCGGTGGACATCACGGTGGAGGATACGGCGGCCCTTCTCTCGTCGTGGGATGCGCCCAACCCCGGGCTCAAACGCATCCTGTTCAGGATTTCCACCGCCGCCGGTGAGAGCAGCCGGCTCGTCATCGAAGCCACGCCCGGCACGACGCCAGCCACGACGTCCGCTTCGCCTGCCACCGTCAGGCCTCTCGCCGAATGGTGACGGGGAAGAGATGAGGCGCAACAGCAACCGGGAGCACCGGCATCCTTGCCCGTGAGCGTTGCCTCTCCGCGTGGCGCGGGCGTCCCGCCCGCTTCTACATGGGCTGGAAGCCCATGCCACTTCACGATCCGGAAGTCTTTGCCACCGGCGGCAGCAATTCGTCCGCCACGCCCCAGCGCAGGTTGTTGAAGGTGTGATAAACCGTCTCGACACCGGCGCACTCGGCCAGCGTCACCAGCGTGACCAGCGCCGTGCGGAAGACATCCGCCCGCGGCGGCGGCAGACCTGGCACGCGCTGGCACTCGGCCAGGGTCATTGGCGCAAGTCTCGCCAGCAGAGCACGCATCTCCGTTGCCGTGACTGTCGCCGTCGTGTTCACCAGCGGCACGCCGTCACGGATGCCGCGAATCGCCCGGATTGTGGCCACGCTGCCACCGGCAAAGATCGCATCGAAACCCGGAACCGCCAGATCGGGAAATGCCGTCGTCACCTCTGCGCGCACGTGCGCCGCAATGGCCCCGGCTTCGGCCGGCGAAAGCGGCGCCCGCGGGTCGGCGATAAAACGCTCCGTCAGCCGCACGCAACCGAGCCGCAGGCTGATGGCGCGCTCGATCCGGCGGTCACGGAAACGCAGGCATTCGAGGCTGCCGCCCCCGAGATCGAATACCTGAAAATCGCGCAACCCGGCCAGCTCATGATCGCTGGTCAGCCCGCGTCCGATGAGATTGGCTTCCTCCTCGCCGCTGAGGATGCGGATACGGTGGCCGGTGGCGCGGAAGACACGTTCGCAAAACTCCGCGCCGTTGACCGCATCGCGGATCGCGCTCGTGGCGACCAGCGCGATATACGCCGGCTCGTAACCGGCCGCCAGCGCGAGCAGCTCCTGAATGGCGGCGAGGCCGGCCTCCATCCCGGGCTCGCCGAGCCTGGGCGCCGCCTGGTTGATGCCGGCGCTGATGCGCGAGTCGATGGTGTGATGACGCAACGCGCTGACCGATCCGTCCGCCAGGCGGGTGGCAACGAGGATTTTTATCGAGTTGGAACCGATATCAATGACGGCCGCGGCTGAGTAGGGAGCGCTCACAGGGGAATGACGATGACCGGCAGCCGCAGACATTACAGCACGAAATCGCCCGGAGCGACGAGAACCACAAACTCGCCTTTCAGGCTGGACCGGCCGAGACGGGCGGCGACCTCCCCGGCGCGTCCGACATAAAAAGTCTCGTGGAGCTTGGTCACTTCGCGGGCGATGCAGACCACGCGATCGGGGCCGAGCCTTTCGACAATCTCGGCGGCGAATTTCTCGATCCGGTGGCAGCTTTCGTAGAGAGCGAGCGTGTAATCAAAATCCCGATACTTTTCGAGAAACGCGATGCGCGCCGCCGACTTGGGCGGGAGGAAACCGGCGAAGAGAAACCCGTTGGTCGGCAAGCCGCTCGCGCCGAGCACCGTCGTCAGCGCGCAGGCTCCGGGCACCGGCACGACGGGAAGCACGCGCCGGCGGCATTCGCGCACGATCCGGAAACCGGGATCGCTGATCCCGGGCGTGCCGGCGTCGCTGACCACCGCCACGGAGCGGCCGGCGGCGAGTTGATCCGCGAGGCGGACGGCGGTTTCCATTTCGTTGTGATCATGGTAGGCGACGAGTTCGCGGTGCGGCAGGCCGAGCCGCGCAAGCAGCGCGCCGGTGGTGCGGGTGTCCTCGCAGGCGATCAGGTCCACCCGGGAAAGAATCGCGCGGGCGCGGTCGGTGATGTCGGCCAGATTGCCGATGGGCGTGGCGACCACGTAGAGATGACCCGGCAGCGGGGTGAGAGAGGCATTGGTCGCGGAAGCGGCGGATGGAGCGGCGGGTGTGGTGTCGGACACAGG
Source organism: Opitutaceae bacterium TAV5 (assembly GCA_000242935.3). Taxonomy (NCBI): domain Bacteria; kingdom Pseudomonadati; phylum Verrucomicrobiota; class Opitutia; order Opitutales; family Opitutaceae; species Opitutaceae bacterium TAV5. Next base: position 3,643,650 of record CP007053.1, on the reverse strand, counting down.
CGCGGAGCAAAGCGCGAAAAACCACCGCACACAATTTCCAATCGAGGAGAGAAACCGCTAAAGAACGCTGAAGAACGCTAAAAACAAAACCGCCCATATTCCTGGTTTGTGACAGAGTCTGACAATTTTAGCGTTCTTCAGCGTTCTTTAGCGGTTCCCTCAGGTTTTTATCCGTGGCGCCTCCATTTTCCGGAGGTGGCTCCGGTTTCTTCTCGGCCGGCGGCGCCGGCGTGTCGATCCGGTTGGCGCCGGTCAGCGAGCGGAAGAGACCGCGCGGTCCGTAACGGAAGCTCCACGTCGGCTCGGACAGCGTGCCGCTGAGCTGGAATTCGAGCGCCGTCGAAAACGGCGAAAAGACCAGATCCGCCACCGGACCGAAAAGACCGCCGGTGCGCTCGAACGGATGCAGCCTGGCCCGGAAATCGAGCTGGCCGTTCTCCAGCGCCACCGCACCGGTCGCGCTCACCTCGGCGGAAGCACCGCGGATCTTCAGTTCACTGAATTTCGCCTGGCGCGAGGCCAGCGTGAACACGCCATGCGCAGTGTCGAAAGAGAGCGAGGTGAACCCCATGCCGGCCGCATTGAGCAAGTCGGAAAGCAACCAAAGCAAGCCCACCTGCGCGAGCGGCGCATCCCGCACGCTGGCCTCGCCCGCACCGGTGAAACCCGCCCAGTCGTTGAGCCGGCCCGAAGCCTTCAGCGAGCCGTCGATCCGGCCGCCCTTGAGGCGAGCGTTGACCGGATCGTCGTCATCGGCCGCGGTGTCGTTTTTCTGCCGTGCGGCGGCAGCGGGCGCAGGCTTGCGGCCGGCCGATGCCGCCGCCTTGCCGGAGGCAGCCGCCTGCGTATCGACCCAGGTGTTGATGGTGTTGACGAGCAGGGCGAGGTCCGCATCGCGCAGGGTCTGATCGAATGCCAGGCGAGGATCTTCTTCCGGGCCGCTGACCAGAGCGGTGCCTTCGAGCACGCCACCGGCCACCCCGACGCGCAGGTGATCGACCCGGGTTTCCTCGTTCCTGATCGCGGCGGAGAGCGCTACATCGCGGAGCGGGAAGCCACGCATGCTGAAGGGTCCCTCGCCATCCACCGTGAGCATGAGTGCGTGTTCGTCCGGCCGGGCCGCGCCGGGTCCCGCCGAGGCGCCGACGGCGTGGAGCCGGGGCGGCGTCGCAAAATCATACGCAGCGAGTTGCTCCACCATGCCGCCGCCAATCAGCTTGCCGACGCTGGCGAGCGGCAGCGTGCTGTGCATGTCGAATTCCATCCGCTCCCACGGCTCGCCCATCCCGGGAAGCCGGAGGCTGAAGTTTCCGTACGCGATGCGACCGGCGCGATCGCCATAAAAATCGAGGATATCGAACCATTGCGGACGAATGAAAAGCCGGGTGTGGAGACGGTCGATATCCACCCCGCGCAAGTTCACCTCCCTGCCATTGGCGCTGACAAAAAGGGCGACGCTGTGCGGGTCGAGCCAGCGTCCGCTGACATCCACGTCGGCAGCGGCAGGCTCGGGGCCAAAGCGGAAATCATCCCAGAAACGGGGCCACCAGTCGCCAAACCATCCGCTGATCAGCAGCGGACGAAGCACGCCGGAGACGAGAAACCGGAAGTCGAGCGTCTTCGTATCCATTTCATAAGTACCACTGGCGGCGCTGTCGCCCCCGAGCAGCGTGATGTGGTGGAACCGCAGCGAATGGGCGTCGCGGTCCCAGGCGAACTCGCCGGAGGCGAGGTCGAAAGGCACGTGATGCGCCGTGACGCGGCGCGCGAAGAGATCGCCCTCCACCGAGCGGGGCAAGCCGCCCGGCGCGAGCTCGGCGCGGGCGGATATCCGGGCGGGCTCCGCCAGTTGCAGGATGCCGTCGTAAGGCGGACCGGCGAGCTTGCCGGCCGCAGCGAGCACCTCCGGCGTGAGCATGCCTTCCCCCTCCGCATGGCCGGCCAGGGTATCCGTGCGGCCCTCGTAAGACGCCGTCCAGAGGGCATTCAGCCAGCGGGCGGCCAGCGCGGCGCGGAGCCGGCCTTCCGGGAGGGGGCGGAGCATCAGGCGCGCCGGGCTCACCTCGACGCCGTGCGCCGAAATGCGATCGGCGCTGGCCTCGAACCGCAAGGCATCGAACGAAAACGGTTCACCGGACACGAGGCCGGACGGGCCGGTCACGCGCACGGTCATGCCCTTGCCGGAACCGAGGCCGGCAAGCTCCAGCGCCTCCATGGACAGGGTGGCCTCGAACCGGGGTCCGTCGAGCGGCAGCGTGATGGCGGTCACGATGTTGTCGGCCGTAATGCCGGCGAGCGCGGGCAGATGCGGCACCGGTTCACCGTAATGCAGCGCCGGGGCCATGGCGGTCAGCGTCAACCGCCGCTGTTCCAGCCGGATGCTGACGACCGGGTCGCCGATCTGGCGGATTTTTCCGGAAATCGTCACGAGCTGGCGGGCGAACGGCACCACCTCGCGGACAAAGCGCCGCAGGGTTTCTCCGGAAATATCGGCTGAAGGGGTGGCCGGCGCCTCGGGCAGCGCCAAGGTGCCGTGCGCCGTGACCGGAATGCCGCCGATGTTGGCGCCGAGGCCGTGGACATCGACGTGCCGGCCGCTGAGGCGAACCGAGAAATGGGCGTTTTCGATCAGCGGCTCGGCTCGTCCGGATGGCGAGACCACCGCCGGGAGCAGGAGATTGACGCCGGTGCCCGCCAGCCGGAGATCGGAGCGGCGCGTGATGAGCCAGCCGGGATCGATCCGGACGAGAAATGCGCGCGCGGTGATGACCGGATCGGTCGGCATGTTGCCGTCGGCGACGCTCGCATCCTGCAGCACCAGGACGCCGCCGGGATCGAGCGTGGCGGTCCGGAAATCCACGGCCAGGCCCTGTTCTGCCGCCGCGTTCCGGATCCAGGCGCAGGCCGCCTCCGGCAGCGGCATCCGGCGGCCGACGAGCAGCGCGACCTGCAACGCCAGCAGCGTGGCGAGGCCGAGCCAGACCACCCAGCAAACCAGACCCGTGACACACGACCAGCAATGCCCCCGAAGGGAGCGACGCGGACGGGCGGCAGGCCATGGAATGCGAGACCGGGACATGCACCCAAAAGGTGCCGGTCTTTTGCAGGTTGGCAATCGGCAGGTTCGGGTGGCGGCCGGAAAAAGGAAGGCCGGCGATTCACCGAAGAACATTGCCCTGACCGGCGAGAACGTTAACCAGCGCGTTTCCGTTCATCCGTTCCTGCCTTTCCCGTTACATTCATTTTCTCCCCGTGAACCCGACACCCGACGATCCCGAACTCCCCCGTCTCATCGAGCTGTTCCAAAGCATGGGCGCGCCTCGCGACCAGGCAAAACGGATGGCGCAGCAGTTGCAGAAACGCTGCAGCCAGCTCGTCGAGGAGCGCGGCATCACCCGGATCGAGGCGATGCAGCATCTGCTCAATATCATGGTGAAGGGGCGGCGCGGCGAAGTGCCCGACGGGTTCGGAAAACGCTGAGGAGAACGTCGGAGCTCCCCTGAACACGGACTGGAAGTGGCACGGGCATCCTTGCCCGTGGACGACGCGGAGCGTCGCCCTCCGGAATCACGGGCTGGAAGCCCGTGCCACGCCGGCCGCTCCGGGGAAATCACTCCCCCTCGTCGTGTCCCCGGCCGCGGCCCCAGGCGTTGCGCAAACGGTGAACGTCGAGCCGGCGGACCTCCGCCCGGCCGCCCCGGGCCTCCAGCGAGAGCGTCCGCACGTTGGGATCGAGGATCAGGGGAAGCGGCACGAAGGTCAGGCCGTCGCTGGCAAACACCTCCAGGCCGATCCGGTCGGCAAAGATCGTCAGGCGCAGGCGGCCCGCGAGCAACGGCGCAGGCGCGCGCAGGTCCTGGACGCGGAGTTGCTGCCTGCCCACGTCGTAGCTGATGACCCCGTTGCGCACGAAGAACACGATTTCCCGGGCCGTGCCAGGGTCGATCTCGGCGCTCAGTTCGACGAGCCCCGCGGTGACGCCGGCGAGCGGATTGGGCGCATCCTCCTCCAGAAAAAACGCGCCGAGGTGGTGTGATTTCGCGCGCAGCACCTCCAGTTCCCGGACAGGCGTGCGGGCCAGCCGCGGGCCATCGGGCGTGCGCACCAGGCGCAACTCCATCGGGAGGCTCATCGACTGGTTGAAGTGCATGCCCGGCGTCGGCGTGTTCCACCAGCCCATCTCGATGCGGCGGCCGTGCGGTTCGTCGCTGAAGGTCTGCGCCGCATAATAGGCGCGGCCGTACTGGCCGGCGAGCACACGCGTCTCCGGAATAAAGGTCGTGCCGTCGAAAATGCCGACCTGGTATTCGCTGTTGGCGCCGCTGAGCACCCATTTGCGCTCGGGGTCGCGGTCAGCGGTGGCATGGCCGGCGTCGGGGTTTTCGACCGGCAGTTCGTAAAAATCGGGGCATTCGTAGAGATAACGACGATGAGCCTTGCCTCCGCCGATGATCACGCTGGCCGGCGTCCAGTCGCGGAGGTTCGGCGAAGTGAGGAAATGGACGGTATAAACCGGGCCGGGTTGCTCGACATAGAGAACCATCACCCAGCGTCGGGTAGGTTCGTGCCACAGGACCTTCGGATCGCGGTTGCCGTCGCTGATCCGCTCCACGGCGCATCCGTCTACTTTTTTGAAAATGCGCCCGTCCGTGCTCCAGGCGAGGCATTGTGTCCAGGAATCGGTCAGCGTGTAGATGAGGACGAGCGGCGGTTTTTCGGGCGTGCCGAGGCCGCTGGTATTGTGCCGGTCGACGACGGCGCTGCCGCTGTAGACCTGCCCCTTGCGGTCGGGAACGAGGGCCGGACCGCCTTCCTGCCAGTGGACAAGATCGGTGCTGACGGCGTGGCCCCAGTGCTGGCGGGCGAATGTCCAGCCGTAGGGGCTGTGCTGGAAAAAGAGGTGGTATTCGCCGTTGTAGTACGAAAGGCCGTTGGGGTCGTTCATCCAGCCGTGCATCGGCGAGAAGTGGAACTGGCCGCGAAGCGGCTCGCGGTAGAGCGTGTCGGCGCCGGGAAAGGTGGTGCCCTGGGTGATCTTCCCGAGCGCCTCGGCGCCGCCGGGCTGGGCGGGCATGGAGAGCGTGATCGTCTGCCCCCGCCAGGAACGGACGTCGAGCGGAGCCCACCACTCGGGCTGGCCGTCGGCGAATTCGACCTCGACGATCCGGTCGATCTGCCCGTCGACCGCGATGTACACGATGCGCTTGGGCGCGTTGTTGCGAATCGGAAAAAGCAGCATCGGCTCGGTAAGGGCGATTTCGCGGCTGGCGACATCGGCGTTTTCGGTCACAGGGGAAGGAAGCCAGGAGGCGGGAGGATTCGTGTCCATGCGTTACATCCGTGATGGTGATGGGGACAGGCTGCGGCCAGATTTCCCGTTACCTTTGGCCACATGCCGGGAAAGGCAATGGCAGGACGTGTTTTGAGGGAGGAGCGCGCACGGACCGTCCTTCACGGGGTCGGCCGTCGTCCCGTTCTCCGTCAGAGCGTCCGCACGGATTCGCGTTCCACAAGTTTGCCGCGAAAGAGCATGATGCCCTGCTGCCGGTGCGGCGGCTTGCCGGCGACGAGCGCGGCGGTCCACTGCACGGCCTCGCGCGCCATCTCGGCGTAGGGCAGCGTGTGCGTGGTCAGGCCGGGCTTGAGGAGATCGCAGATGCCGGGATCGTTGTCGCAGCCGACAATGCTCAGATCGCCGGGGATGCTCAGCCCCTGGCGTTGCGCGTACTGGTAAACGGCCGCGGCCATCCAGTCGTTGGCCGCGAAGATCGCCGTCGGTCGGTCCTTGCGCGCGAGCATTTTGGCCAGTCCCGGCTCGATGTCGCTGGCGGGCTGGGCCGTCTCGACCGGCGCTCCCGCCGGCTGTTTCAGGCGCAGCACCCACTCCGGGCGGGAAGGCACATCGAGGTCGTCGAGCGCGTTCAGGTAGCCGAGATAACGCAACCCGAAGCTGCGGTGAAACCGGCTGTTGCTGACGAAGCCGATGCGCCGGTGACCGTGTTCGAGCAGGTAACGGGTAAGCGCGTAGCCAGTGTGCGCCGAGTCGAGATCGAGAAAAGACGTCGGGGTGACGTAGGGTTTGCAGATGACGTTGAGCCGCGGCAGGCGCGCCGGCAGCAGACGCAGGAAACCGGGGCCGGGCGTGCCCGCGATCAGCAAGGCCTCGTCGTCCCCGAAGTCGGGCCGGGGAGGATTTTCGTGCTCGTTGTAAAACAGCGTGCGGAGACGTCCGCCGAGCGCCTCCACGCCCGTGCCGATCGTGTGGAGCAACAGGTGGGCGAGATGCGTCTGCCGCCACGCCTCCGTCGTGTTCACCCAGATAAACGTCACCGTTCCCAACGCGTTTCCGGAAGGCCGGGTGCGACCTGCCCGGGGGCGCATCCGGTAGCCGAGCTCTTTCGCAGCGGCCAGCACGCGGGTGCGCGTCTCCGCGCCCACGGCTCCGGTCTCGTTCAGGACAAAGGACACCGTGGTCGTCGAGGTGCCGGCCCGGGCGGCGATTTCCGAGAGCGTGATGCGACCGGATGGGACGGTGGACGATTTCATCGCAAGGCTGGCAATCAGGAAATCTTCCGGGCGTCGATTTTTTACTTGAACTTTCATTTTTTAAGTAAAAACTAAATAAAGTTTACTAAAAATCAACTCCACATCACCCCCCTGCAGATTTCCTGCTCCCCCTGCCGCACATGAACACCCTGCACCACCCTTCCCCCGCGTCTGCCTCCAGCCGCTTTCAGATTCCATCCAGCCCAGGCTTCACCCTGATCGAACTGCTTACCGTCATTGCCATCATCGGTATCCTGGCAGGAATCATGATCCCGACGGTCGCCAAGGTGCGCCAGTCCGCCGCCGACGCCCAGTGCAAAACCGCCCTCCGCCAATGGGGCATGGCCATCGCCCTTTACATTGACGACAACAAGGGCCGCCTCCCTGGCCCGTGCACTGTCGGCCAAGCCCGCAACCTCACCATCCTCCCCGAAGACTACGCCAAGGGGAACCGCTCTCTGTGGAGTTTCCTCGCGCCTTACGTGAGCCTCAAAAACAGCAACACGACGAAGTTACCCGACGCTTTCATCTGCACCGCGTGGCTCCGCAAAACCGCCAGGCCCGACGAGGACAACGTCTATTACCTGCGCCTCCCCGGCGATGCAAACAGCTTCCCCTGGGGTTGGTCCAACGGCCAGACACCAGGGAATCCGCAACTCTACACCACGGTCATCAACACCCCGAAATACCACGATCGCCCGGCCCTCATTGACCTCGATGCCGAACTCGAACCCGGCTTCAAGGGCAAGGCTCCCGACACCCCTGTTCACGGCAACCACCGCAACGTGCTTCGCTACGACTGGAGCGTCCACTCCGTGCCCCTCAACTTCGCTCCCGCCATTCAGTAACCCCCTCCCTCTCTCTCGTCTCCGTGAACCAACACCTATCCGCCACGCAACATGAAAACTCCGAGTAATATGAAAACAGATACAAGAATCCGCCTCCGTCCCGGCCTCGTCGCCGTCCTGGTCTCGCTGCTCTGCCCGTTCTCCGTCCGCGCTGCGGAGGCAGTCGTGTTCAGCGAAGATTTCGAAGCCCCGAAGTGGGCTGCCGGCGCACAGCTTGGGAGCACCGCCATCAACGGATGGATCGGCAACGACAATGGCACCACCCTCCTGAGCAGAATCATCGACACCGACGCCCACAGCGGTTCGCAAAGCTTGCATCTCTACGACAACATCAGTGGAAACTCCGCCTCCGCCCGATACGACCTCGGCAGCACCCTCACGCAGGGATACATCGAGTTCTCCATCAAACAGGCAGGCGGGGGTAATTTTTACCTCTATTTTTCGGATGCCGGGACCGACACCACCAATTTTTACCTTTCACTGGCGCCCAATGGCACCGTCACCCTGAATAGCCCAGCCGCCTCCACCCAGGTCGCCTACACGGTGACCGACTGGAACACCTTCCGGCTTTACTTCGACGAAACCACCAACACCGCCTCCGTCTCCCTGAACGGCACGAGCATCGTCAGCGTAGCAACCGGAGATGCCGACGCCACAAACTGGCAGGTCGGCAAGATCAGGCTGCAGGCAGGTGCGGCAGCCAGCACCAACACGAGGGCCTACTTCGACGACATCACGGTCGTGAACACCGCTGCCATTCCCGAGCCCTCGACCTACGCCGCCGTCGCTGGTATTGGCGCCCTCGCTCTGGCCTTATGGTGGCGCCGCAGACGTTGATCGAGACGGGGAGCTTCATCACCTCGCCATTCTCTCCGATTCCCTGTCGCCCTCCAGCGATTGTCCATCGACACCACCGTGAGGGCGATCTGGATTCCATTTTCGCTTCCGCTCCTCCGGCCTTCCTCGCTGAAAACACCCATGCGCTCCATGATTGCGCGACTCTGCCGTCTTTTCTCTCCCGGGCGGTTTGCCCCGATTCTCCTCCTCCTCGGTATTCCGCCTGCCAGCCGCGCCCTCACCCTGCAGGATGATTTCAGCGAACTGCAAGCCGGGCCGCTGCCTCTCTCCTGGCTGGAAAAACGATGGAAGACGCACGCGGACAACGGCGTGCGGGAAAACCGCGTTTCCGTTCTTCAGGAAGACGGCAACAGCTTCATCCGTGTGAGTTATCCACAGGGCCAGATCGGCTCCCGCGCCAGCGGCGCCTCGTGGCGCTCGCCCCTGCCGCCCTCCGACGAGGCCACGGCCGAATACCGAGTGCGCTTCGAACCCGACTTTCACTGGACGTCCGGCGGCAAACTCCCCGGTCTCTCCGGCGGAACGGGCGCCACCGGCGGACGCCCCAACCCTGACGGCCTTACCGCCCGCTACATGTGGAAACCCGGAGGACGCCTCATCCTCTATCTCTACCATTCCGAACAGCGCGGGCGCTACGGCGACGGCATCCGCCTCGACCATGCCCTCCTCCGCCCCGGCGAATGGCATACCCTCAGGCAACGCATCAAGCTCAACACCCCCGGCCAGCCCGACGGCGAGCTCCAAGTCTGGATTGACGGAAAACTCGCCTTCAACCGCACGGACATGCGCTGGCGCAGCGCGGACCAGACCTGGCAAATCAACCGTTTCTACTTCAGCACGTTTCACGGAGGGGCCAGCGATGACTATCGCCCGGACCGCGACAACCATATCGACTTCGATGACTTCGTCATCACAACGGTCGATCCTCCTCCCCTCTCCGCCTCTTCCGCCCAACCACACAACCACCCTACTTCCGCGACACAACCGGCCGCCTTATGAAAGCCCTCACCCTCCTCGCCTTTCCCTTGCTCCTTGCCTGTCCTCTGGCTGCCCAGCCTCTCGACTTTCCCAATCCCGGCTTCGAAGAAGGCACCGACGGCTTCGCCCGCTGGACCGCTCCCGCCGCCGACAAAGGCATGAGCACCACCTCCGCCGAGTCTGCGCGCACGGGCAAACTCGGCCTCAAGGTCAACGACCGGAGCGGATCGTCCGGCAGCAGTCTTTACTCGACGCGGATACCGGTACGGCCCGGACGCGGTTACGAACTGTCGTTTTCCGGCCGGATCGTGGAGGGCGGCGGCATTGACGTTTATCTCCAGTTTTTCGATACAGCGGGAAAACTCATCCCTCCCGGAGACCGTTTTGTGATGTCGCTCCGCACCGCCGCCGCCACATGGACGCGCCACACCCTGCCCGCCATCGCCCCCGAAAAAGCGGCCACCGCCGCCGTCTGGATTCACTCCTACAACCAGGTCACAGTCACCGCCCTCTTCGACGATTTTTCACTGCGGGAAATCTCTGCCAGCGACGCCTCGGCCGCCATCGCCGCCCGCGCGGGCAATTCCGGCCGCGTCCTTTCCGCCAATCCTCTTCCCGACTTCCCCAAACCCCATCCCGAAAAAACCTTCGCCGAATACAAAGTGCTTCAACCTGACGGAGGAGTCTTGCGCAAGCCGGTCGAAGACTGGCAAGGCGCGCGCCAGCGTGTCGCCACCGACCCTGCCTGGGCCGCCTGGCTGAAGGAACGTCGCGAAACCACCGACGCCTGGATCACCCGCCACCGCGACCGGGTCGAGTGGCAAACAGGTTACTGGCACCACTTCGTCAGCCCGAAAGACGGCTCCTTCCTTGAGTGGACCGACGACATCCCCGGCGAGGAAACCGATCATCTCATGAGCCGCAGCGGGCACCGCGTCGAAATCACCCCCGATATCTTCGGGGGCTGGGTATTCGGTTTCCGCAAGCGCAACTTCGAGCAGACGGTCGAAGCCGCCCGCCTGTATCGGCTGACAGGAGAAACCCGCTACGCCGAGTGGGCCGCCGGCCAGCTCGATTTTTACGCGAACAACTACGACCGTTGGGGCAAGAATCCCCGGCAAAGAAAAGGTTCGCACATCGGCTGGCAGGCGCTCGAAGACGCCACCTGGCTGACCCTGAAGGTGGATGCCGCGCGCCTGCTTTTCGATTATGCAGGAGAAACGAGGAGACAGGCGTGGTTTGCCAAACTCCTCAAACCCCAGGCCGAACTGCTTACCGGCATCGGTCAGGATATCCACAATATCCCCACTTGGTATCGTTCTTCCGCCGCCCAGGTCGCCCTGCTCTACAAGGACAATGACCTCTGGAACCGTACTGTGGACGGCAAACCCTATGGCCTGCGGGAGCAACTGCACCGCGGCGTCACCAGCGATTATTTCTGGTATGAACAGGCCATGGGTTACAACGCCTACATCATCGTGGCCACCCGTCCCCTCTTCACCTTTGCGGGCCTGATCGGAGAAGGCCACCGGCTGCGCGACGAGGCTGCCATCGCCCAGAATCTTGTGATCGCTCCGCTCGCGATCCGCTTCCCCGACGGCACCATTCCCAATCCCGCCGACTCGCACCGCCCCGCCCGCGCCTCGGCGAATGGGCTCGCCGGCATTTATCGCATCCTGCCGACGACGCTGGGACTGGCCGCCGCGGCGGATATCCGCTCATGGGACACCCTCGTCGATCCTCCTCCCCTTTCGCCTCAGGAGACGCCGGAACTGCCTCCGGTCGTTTCCCGGCACATGGAGTCCATCCGCTTCGCCCTGATGAAAAAAGGCCCGTGGCAAGTGTTTTTCCACTACGGACAGATCCATCGTTCCCATTCCCAATCCGAAGCGCTCAACTGGTCAGCTTCGTTCGAGGGCGTGGATGTCACCCATGATCCGGGCACGGTCGGTTACGGTTCGCCCATGCACCGCGGCTACTACCAGAGGGGCCTCAATCACAACATCCCCCTCGTCAACGGCGAAGGCCAGGTGCCGTGGGATCCCGGTGAAATGACACTTTTCGACGATGCCAGAGGCGTCATGACAGCCCGGCAGCCCTCCTGGCGTCCCGACGCTTCGGCAAGCCGCACCCTGCGCATCGATGGCGACCGCCTCATCGATGAAACCACCGTCACCTATACGGGAACGGAAACCGCAGGCGCGACCCTCAGCCTCTCCCTCCACCTGCACGGTACGCCCAAACTGCCCGACATCTTCAAGCCTGTCTCCGGCTTCGCCACCGGTCGTCCGGCGGAGTTCGGCTACTGGGAGGAGGTACGCTCGGCCCGCTTCGAAAACGAAGCGGTGATCGACGTCGTTTTCCCCGAGGGCAAAATCCTGCGCGTGCGCTTCGCCACGCCTGGAGCGTTCACTCTCTGGCAAGGTTCATCGCCCGACGCTCCACCTGACCGCCGCGCCGGTTTTTACATCGAAAAAACGGAGCCCGCCCGCGAGGCCTCCTTCGTCACCGAACTGGCCCCGGCCGCGCCCTAGGGCAATCCAGCCGGGGCGGCCCGGTTCCTGCCGGGCTGCATGTTCCAATCCCGCTCCTGCATGGTAGCCAACTCTCCGCATTCGCCTCAGCAAATCTGCAATTCGCCACACTTCTCCGGTTCGCCAGGGTCGATGCTCCGGCCTATCATTCGCCTCATGCCCACCTCCCGCCGTCTCCCCTCCCCCTTCGTATTCGCATCCCTGCTGCTCGCGCTTCTGCTCTCCGCCGTTGCCGCTGACCAGCCTCCGGTCTTCGAACACCCCGATTTTCCCAAACCCGAAAACGGACGCGAAGTCACGGCCGGGGAGTTTGCCCAACCCGACCCGTCGCGCCCTGCGCGCATCGGCGCCAGCCGCCATCCCTGGGCCTCGCCGGAGGAATTTCGCAAACTGGGCGAGTGGTTCGCCGACACCGCCGACGGACGCGCCGCCTGGGAGGCCGAAGCCGCCTTCGCCGCGCAAACCGTCAACCAGTGGCATCTCCCCAAAACCGGCTTCGGCGCCAGCCGCTACATTTACAGCCTGCGCGACCTCACGCGCCTTTCGCTCGTTCACCTGTTCACCGGACACGATCTGCTCGGGCAATTTCTCAAAACGCATCTGACGCACATCGCCGCCCTGCCGCCCGCCTTCTGGCTCCACTCCGAATTGCGCGGCAACAACGCCGGTCTCGAAACCGCCCAGACCGGCCTCTCCTTCGCCAACGCCCTCGCCGCCTCACCCGACTTGTTTTCCGCAGACGAAATCGCCTCGATGGACGCCGCGCTGCGTGCCAAGGCGCTCGTTCCCTGCCTCACATGGCTCAAGACCGACAAAGCCAACAACTGGACCGCCGTCATCGCCACTGGCACGCTCGTCATGGCGCGCTATCTGGACGACGGCGACGCGCAACGAACCGCCGTCCGCCGCCTGCGCTGGTACCTCGATTCCACGGTCGAGGCCGACGGCAGTTATGGCGAGGGGACAGGCTATTTCTATTATCCGATCGACACGCTCTTTTCCGCGGCGCTCGCCATGTCGCCCGAGCAACTGAAAACCGTGTTCTCCGGCGCGCCCCTGGCCCACTCCTCGCGCTGGCTCGCGTATCATTATTTCCTGTTCCGCGGCCGCGACAAAGACGCCGCCGGCTATCAACCGATGCGCGCCCATTTTCACGACAACTCGTATTGGGGCCGTCCTCCTGCCGCCACCACCGCTCTCTTCTCCTCCCTCTATCATGACGGCCTCGCGCGCTGGCTGGGCGACGCATTTTTCCCGCCAAACAGTTCCGTCAAAAGCGAAACGGAGGAAGAACGAGGGGACGTGCGGCACTGGCGAATCTTTCTGTTTCTGCAAAAACAGGGAGCGGGATCGGGATTGGCAGTAAAACTGCCGCCGGCCCGGTCCCCCGCCGAACTCGGCCTGCCCACCCTCGCCTCCTTCGCCAGCGGCGAGAATTTTATCCGCTCCGGCTGGGATGACAACGGCGTGGTGTTCGCGCTCAACAATGCAGGCGCGACCAAAACAAATTACAGCCACCATCACGCCTGCCGAAACTCCTTCGTGCTGGCGGCCTTTGGGGAATACCTCGTCGTCTCGCCCGGCTCCGCCTCCTATCGCAGCCCGTTGCATTTCGAATACGATATGAGCACGCGCGCGCAAAACACGGTTGAAATCGACGACAAGAACCAGTTGCTGCCGATCAAGCCCCGGACAACGGCGATGATCCAAGGCCGGCCCGTCGCGAAAACCACCTTGCTGGCCGCGGGCAAAGCCGCCGACGTCCTCGCCAGCGATGCCACCGGCGCCTATGCGCAACCCCACAAGCGAATCGGACGCGTCGTGGTTTATGCCCGGGAACCGGGCTATTTCGTGATGTTCGACCGCCTCGAAAGCACAGGTGAAACCCACTCCTACGCCTGGCGCCTGCATTTCAACAATCGTGACGGACGCGCCGTGCTTTCGACCACGGAAGGAAGAGGCGGAGCCGATTCGCGTTCGTTTTTGCTGAAACGCCCGAAAGCCGCGCTCGAAATGTTTGTCGCGGCGGATGCACCGCTGGACGCGTCGGTGGGCGAAGGGCACATGCACGGCCAGGGTCGCGATTACAGTCCCGGCGGGGCGAACGAGGGAAAACCCGGCAGCGCGATCGAGTTGACGGTTCGCAACCGCGAGCCGGCCGCGAATCTCGGCTTTGTATCCGTATTGCGTCCCGTGGCGGCGGCCGGCGCTCCCCTCCCCGCGCCCTTGTCCATTTCGTTTTCCGATGGAAAACTCCATGTCGGCCACGACGTGTTTTCGCTCAATGACAACCACCTCGCCATCACAATCGGCGGAGTCACGGAAACCTTTGTCGTGTGGTAGCCATGACGTAAATCGCCCCCCCCGCTCCCGTTCCCTGATCTTTAAGGGAAGTTCTTGAAATTCATTTTTGAACAGAAGGAAACAAAGGCAACGAGGGTAAAACAAAGAAGACCCTGAACAATAAGTCATTTATTCTAATAAAATTAAACAGGAGTGAACCGTAAGCGTCCTTGGTTGTTCTTCGTTCTCTTCGTTGCCTTCTGTTCAATTCCTGGAAGTTCCCTTAATTTTTAATTCCGATGACCACCTCCGGCCTCCCGCTCGCATTCGCCCCCCTGCTGCTCGCGCTTCTGCTCTCCGCCTTTGCCGCCCCGGTCCGCGCGGTATCCGCCGATCCCTGCGCCACGCTCGATGAGCTTGCCCGCACGTCCAGTCCCGACCTTGCCGCCTCCCGCGATGCACTGGTTGCCGCCGCCCGCGAGGAAGCCGCGCAAAAACCGCTCATCCGTCGCCCCCGTGACCTCGCCGAGCTGCGCGCCTCCGGCATCAACATGAAGTATAAAACAAAACCCGCGCACATGCCTCATCTCGATGATGCCGGTTTCGAACGCCTTGCCCTCGGCCTCGGCGACTCCTCCGCGGCCAGCGAACTCAGCCGCCGCCTCCCCCGCATCGCCGCTGCCGCCCGCCTGACCGGTGATCGTGCGCTCGCCGGTTATGTTTGCGCACAACTCGCCGAGCTGGCCACGTGGGCTCCCCTCGAACGTCCCGGCTGGTCCGGCGGCTCGGCCACCTCCGGCGGCGCGTGGCTCGGCACCGGCTGGGCCGTCCGCGCCATCACCGAATCCATAAAACTCCTCCCGGACGGCTCCGTTTCACCCGAGCTTCGCCAAGCTCTCGACACCCGCTTCGAAGCCGAGATCGCCCGCATCCGCGACGACTGGCGCACGCAGCGGAGCTGGTTCATCAAACGCGAAGCCGCCTACAGCAACCAGTGGGTGCTCCCCAACGAGGCCATCGTCCTCGCCAGCCTCTTCAACGGACTCGACCGCCACCGCGACGACTACGAATTCGGCGTCAGGAACATCCTCCGCTCCCTCGATGCCCAGGGCCCCGACGGCGAGTTCGTCGAAGGCATGGGTTACGGCTCCATCACCCTTTCCAGCGTTCTCTCCGTTGCCCGCGCCACGGCGCTCCAGGCCGGCGATACCCGTCTGCTTGACCACCCCTTCCTCAAAAAATTCCCCGTCTGGCTCATGCACCATCAGCAACCGGGCCGCTTTACCATCAATGCTTTTGACAGCTGGGCCGGCATCGATCCCGGCCTCCTTGCCCAACTCGTCACCGATACCGGCCATCCCGTTGCCATCTGGGGTTTCAACCGCCGCGTTCCGGAAGCGCGTTCCGCCACCTTCGCCACCTCGCTCCCCGTTTTCCTCGCCCGCGCCACCCTTGCCGGGAACAAAAACCTCGCCCCGCTTCCGCCCCCCGCCTTCGCCTCCTACCGCATCGCCACCCGGGTCAACTGGATCGAATCGTGGGAAAATTCACCCGGAGGAAAAGTATCCGGATTATGGATTCGCGGCGGCCACGCCACCGACGCCCACGACCACCAGGACCGCGGGCACGTCAACCTCATCCTCGACGGCAAGCCCGTGCTTATCGAAGCCGGCCTCGTTTCCTACGGACTTCCCGAACATCCCACCCACTTCCGCAGCATCGCCGGACACAACGTCCTGCAAGTCGGCGACCATGCACCCGCCGCCCTCACACCCGAAATCCTCAAAGCCGGAGCCGGGCAGATTCTCGACCGCGCCCACCGCTCCGCTCCCCTCACCGTCGCTCGCCTCGACGCCACCGGCGGCGACATCACCGTGGATGCCTCCGGCTGCTATGCCAGCGTCAACCGCTGGGTCCGCCGCGTGGTCTGGGACCGTGCCGGCGCGGACATCACCGACGAAGTCGAGCTGCGCGAACCCGATATCATCCTCTTCCGCTGGCATCTCGGGCAACCCGCCGATGCGCCCCGCACCCTCGCCGACAACCGGGTTCAGGTCGGCGACATCGTGATCCGGAGCGAAGCGACCGCGCCCCTGCAGATCACCGTCGAACCCATGCCCGACGGCACCCTGCTCTCCGGAAAAATGAATCACCACGCCTGCGTTGTCGTTCGTACGGTTTCTCCCGCCCGTACGCTCACGTTGCGCACACGGGTCCAGCTCGACACCCCCCACTGACTCCTGCTCCTGCCGGCAACCGCTTCGCGGCCGGAACGCTCTCTCCACCGGCTTTTTTCCCTCGTCATGACCCGCGACAAATTCACCACGCTTGTCGGCCTCGCCCTCCTTGCCGGCTGTTTCACGTTTTCTCTCGTCAAAATTCTCGGCCGGGCGCGCTCCGACCGCACCGACGATCGCGAGGTGATCCGCTTCGCCCACTGGCAACTCGAAGCCGGCCTGCGCACCGCTTTCGATGCCCTCACCCGCGATTACGAAAAACTCCACCCCGGCGTCCGCGTCGAACAGCTCGCCATCCCGGAGCGCACCTACACGCAGTGGCTGCAAACCCAGCTCATCGGCGGCACCGCCACCGACCTCATCGAACTCGGCAAGATGCCCCGCAACGCCGAGGACGAAATGCTCTCCCGCTTTTTTCTCCCTCTCACCGATTACGTCGAACAACCCAATCCCTGGAACCGCGGCACCGACCTCGAATCCGTTGCCTGGCGCAACACGTTCATCGACGGCCTCGTCGGCGGTTTCAGCTACCGGCCCAATCTCCTCGAATATTACGGCGTGCCCATGTCGATGCACACCGTCCGCGTCTATTACAATGCCTCGCTCTGGAAACGTATTCTCGGTCAAACTCCCGAGCCGCGCACGTTCGACGAGTTCATCGCCATCTGCGACCGCGTCGAAAGCTGGGCCCGCGAGCAGCACGCCGCCCTGATTCCCATCGCCGGATCAAAACTCAACGGCCCCCTCATCATCTACAAGTTCGCCAACAGCCAGACGCAAAAGCTCGGTCTTGTCGCCTTGCGCAATTACGCGATGCAGCGCGATCCCGTGGAACTCGGCGTCAGCTATCTGCGCGGCGACTGGTCGCTCGACACGCCTGCCGTCGTCGACGGTCTCGCCATCACGCGCGACATCGGCCTGCGCCTCCAGCCCGGCTACCTGCAAGTCCCGCGAGAAGACGCCACGTTCTACTTTGTGCAAGGCCGCGCCCTCTTCATCGCCACCGGCAGCTACGACGCGCCCAGCTTTCGCCAGCAGGCGCACTTCCCTACCGGAGTATTCAATATACCGATACCCTCGGGAGATCACCCACGCTATGGGAAAAACGTTCTCGGCCCCGCGTCCGAAGCCGCCACCACCACGAGCCTCAGCTTCGGCATCCCGCTCCAGACCGCCAACCGCGACCGCGCCGTCGATTTTCTGAGGTTTCTGACTTCGCGCTCCCAAAACGAACGCTTTACCCGGCTCAGCGGCTGGCTCCCCGCCGTGGTCGGCGCGCGGCTCACGCCCGAAGTCGAACCCTTTGTCCCGCGCGTGGACGGCTATGTGGACGGCTTCCAGATCAGCAATCCCGGTACCAATACCGCACGCATCGTCGAAAACGCGAACAACGCCCTCGTGCGTCCAGCAGGGTCGGTCGAAGCCTTCAAGGCAATCATCGCTCCGGACTACGGGAAAGCCGTCCGCGAGGATCTGGCCCGCCAGTCCGCGGTTGCGCGCCTGAATATCGCCCGGCAGGACCTGCCTGCCGCCGCCGGTCTCCTGCTCGTCCGCCACGCCTCCGATGCCGACCGGCCGCGTGTCGAAGACCGGCTCAGCGCGATTCTCGAAACGCAAAACCAGCAGGAGGCCACCCGGGCATGGATCGAAAGCGAACTCGCCCGCAATCCGGCCCGCTGAGTCCTCCGGTCTTTTCGCCTTTTTCTCCCTCCGCGTTCAGAACCGATTCCTTTTGTATGTCACCTGTCACTACCTGCAAATTTCCGGATAATTTCATCTGGGGCGCTGCCACCGCCGCGACCCAGATCGAAGGGGCCGCCGCGGCCGACGGCAAGGGTCCGTCCATCTGGGATCACTACGCCACGATTCCCGGAAAGATCCGCGACGGCGATACGCCCGCCGTCGCCTGCGATCATTACCACCGCTATCCGGAGGATTTTTCCCTGATGCGCGATCTGGGGCTTCGCCACTACCGCCTCTCCGTCTCCTGGCCCCGCATTTTTCCCGATGGCGACGGCGCGCCCAATCCGCGCGGCCTCGATTTTTACAAACGTCTCCTCGATTGCCTCGCCGGAAACGGCATCACGCCGTGGGTGACATTCTATCACTGGGACCTGCCGCAATCGCTCGAAGACCGCTTCGGCGGCTGGCGCTCGCGGAAGACCGTCGATGCCTTCGCCCGTTATGCCGATACGCTCGTCCGTGAACTCGGCGACCGCGTGCGTCACTGGTTCACGATCAACGAAATCTTTTCCTTCACCCGCAACGGCTACGGCACCGGACGCAACGCACCCGGCCTCCGCGAACCCGAGCAGGTCGTCAACCAGACCTACCACCATGCCCTCGTCGCCCACGGCCATGCCGTCCGGGCCGTGCGCGAACACGGCGCGCCCGGCGCCATCGTCGGCATGGCGGACAATCCACGCATCCCCATCCCGCTTTTCGCTACAAACGCCGCCGACATCGCCGCCGCCCGCGAGGTGTTTGTGGTGGACAACATTCGTGTCCTCGAACCGCTCCATCGCGGCACCTACACCGACACCTACCTGCGGATCATCGGCGAAGCCGACCAGCCACACGTCGCACCGGACGATTTTGCACTCATCACGCAGCGCACGGATTTTTTCGGGTTCAACGCCTACAGCGGCTACTTCGTCCGCGCCGGGCGCGACGGTCATCCCGAACGCGTGCCCTTCTCCGCGCCCTTTGCCAAAACCGACTGCGACTGGCATCACATCACCCCGCAATCGCTTTACTGGGGACCGCGGTTCTACACGGAGGTTTATGGCCCGCACCCGATCCATATCGCGGAAAACGGCTGCGGCTACATCAACGAGCCTGTCACCGGCATCGAAAGCGGCGGCGGTGCGGACGGCACGGGCACCCGCGAAGTGCTCGACCTGCATCGAAAAGTCCTGCTGCGCGAAAACCTCCTCGAACTCCACCGCGCCATCGGCGACGGCGTGCCTGTGCGCGGTTATTTCCACTGGTCATTCATGGACAACTACGAATGGACCGCCGGGTATGCCCCGCGTTTCGGCCTCGTGCATGTGGACTACGCGACCCAGCGCCGCACGCCCAAACTCAGCGCCCGCTGGTATGCCGGCGTGATGAGCGCGAACAGCGTCGCATGACCGGAGCGGCGGCGTCCCCGCCGCCGCTCCGGTCACAGTCCGCCCATATCCACCCACGGGCTGGGCTCGGGGGTGACGTTGGGTTCGGGCCAGAGGATCATGCCGGCGGCAATCGTCGCGTTGGTGAACTCGTCCACGAGCACGAAGCTGCCCGTGGTGCGGTTGCGACGGTATGAATCGACCATCAGCGGCTGGGCCACGCGCAGGCGGATGCGGCCGATGTCGTTCATGCCGATCGTCAGGTCATCCTCCACCTTGTGCAGCGTGTTGATGTTCACCTTGTAGAGCACCGCCTTGACCACCGCCTTCGCCTCGCGCGTCGTGTGCCGCACGATGTACTTGCCGCCGGGCTGGAGTTTCGAAGGCGAAAACCAGCAGATCATCGCCTCGACATCCTGCGTCACGTGCGGCTGGTTGGCCGGCTTCGCAAAAAGGTCGCCGCGCGAGGAATCGATTTCGCGGTCGAGCGTGATCGTGACCGACATCGGCGCGAAGGCCTCGGGGATTTCGCCGTCGGGTCCGTGGACGGATTTGATCTTCGCGGGGAGCCCGGACGGGAGTGCGACAATCTCGTCGCCGGGGCGAAACACGCCGCCGGCCACGCGCCCGGCAAAGCCGCGGAAATCGTGGTACGCGTCGGTGTGCGGACGGATCACCGTCTGGATCGGGAAGCGCGGATCGACGTGGTTGAGGTCGCTGCCGATGTAGACGTTTTCGAGCGTGTGCAGGAGCGGCGCGCCGGCATGCCAGGGCATGTTGGCGGAGCGCTCCACGACGTTGTCGCCGTGCAGCGCGGAGATCGGGATAAACTGGATGTCGGGGATCGCCAGGCGTGACGAAAACTCCTTGTAGGCGGCGACGATCTCGTCGAAGCGGGCTTCGCTCCAGTCGACGAGATCCATCTTGTTGACAGCGACGATGACGTGCGGGATGCCGAGGAGCGAGGCGATGAAGGAGTGGCGGCAGGTTTGCTCGATGACGCCCTTGCGCGCGTCGATGAGGATGATGGCGAGATTGGCGGTGGAGGCACCGGTCACCATGTTGCGCGTGTACTGGATGTGGCCGGGCGTATCGGCGATGATGAACTTGCGCCTGGGCGTGGCGAAGTAGCGGTAGGCCACATCGATGGTGATGCCCTGCTCGCGCTCGGCGCGGAGGCCGTCGGTGAGGAGCGAGAGGTTGAGGTGCTCCTCGCCGCGCTGCTCGGTGACGCGTTCGAGGTTTTCCAGGGTGTCCTCGAAGATGGATTTGGAATCATAGAGGAGGCGGCCGATCAGGGTCGATTTGCCGTCATCCACGCTGCCCGCCGTGGTAAAGCGGAGCAGATCCATGGAAAGGTAGTGCTGGTCGGAATGGGCGGGAGAAGCGGGTGCGGACGACATGCGGAACGAATCAGGAGTTAAGAATTGGAAAACGGTTTTAACCACTAATGGACACGGATGGACACTAATGAATAAAGCTGCACAGAATGGACCTGTTCATCAGAGACCGGTTTCCCGTGTTTGTTATCAGTGTCTATTAGTGTGCATGAGTGGTTAAAAAAATTTCAGAAATAGCCCGCTTTCTTGCGGTCTTCCATGGCGCTTTCGGAGCGCTTGTCGTCGGCGCGGGTGCCGCGTTCGGTGACGCGGGCGGAGGCGACTTCCTGGATGATCTCGGCGAGGTCGGCCGCGGTGGATTCCACAGCGCCGGTGCAGGTGGCGTCACCCACGGTGCGGAAGCGCACGGTGCGCTCGGTGAAGCTCTCGCCGGGCAACAGGTTGATGAAGGGCGTGTCGGCGAGGAGCGTGCCGCCGCGGTTCACAACGCGGCGCCGGTGCGCGAAGTAGATCGACGGAATGCGGAGGTTTTCACGGGCGATGTATTGCCAGACATCCATCTCCGTCCAGTTGGAGAGCGGGAAGACGCGGAAGTGCTCGCCGACCTGCTTGCGGCCGTTGAAAAGATTCCAGAGCTCGGGACGCTGGTTCTTCGGGTCCCACTCGCCGAATTCGTTGCGATGGGAGAAAAAGCGCTCCTTGGCGCGGGCCTTCTCCTCGTCGCGGCGCGCGCCGCCGAGGCAGGCATCGAATTTGAACTCCTCGATGGTTTCGAGCAGCGTGACGGTCTGGAGTCCGTTGCGCGAGGGGTTGGGCCCTTTTTCCTCAACCGCGGAGCCGGACTTGATCGAATCTTCCACGTAACGGACGACGAGGCGGCCGCCGGTGTCCTTCGCCAGCCAGTCGCGGAATTCGATCGTCTCGACGAAATTGTGGCCGGTGTCGATGTGGACGAGCGGGAACGGGAAACGCGCGGGGGCGAAGGCCTTTTGCGCGAGGCGCACCATGACGATGGAGTCCTTGCCGCCGGAAAAGAGGAGTGCGGGCCGCTCGAACTGGGCGGCGACTTCACGCATCACGAAAATCGCCTCGTGCTCGAGCTGGGCGAGGTGGGTGAGGTTGTAGGACGAAAATCCGGAGGCGTGAGCGGCGGCGCGGACAGGCGCGGAGGACGCGGCGACGGACGTGGCTGGCCCGGCGGCGTCCGCATCGGCGTCCGGAGTCGCGGACGCCGGTGCGGCGGGGGCGGTCGCCGGTGCGGCGGGGGCGGTCGCCGGCGTGGCGGCCGGCGGGTTGGCGGTGGGTGTGCCTGAGCGGGCGGAAGAAGACAGGGATTTGGCGGATACGGGTGCCGAAGCGATAGCGGTCATGTGGTCTTGATCAATGTCGTGAAGTGGAAGAGGAAACAGCCGAGGGAGACGGTGAAAAAAGCGCGGGCGCGGACGTGCCGGGAAACCGGATACGCGGGAGCAGGGTATCGAGAAGCGTTTGCAGGCAGGCCTCGGGCGGAGCGGCCTCGGTGTCGATGACGAGCGCGGGGACGTCGGCGCCGGGCGCGATGGACGCAGGCTCCGGCGGCTCGAATGTCGAGTCGCGCCCGGTAAATTGCCCGACTCCGCCGGCGGCGGCCTTGGCATAGAGGCCCTTCGGATCGCGACGGGCGCAGGTTTCGAATGAAGCCTTCACGTAAACGTCGAGAAGATCGTCAGACCCGATGATTTCGCGAACACGGGAGCGATTTTCCCTGAGCGGCGTGATGAACGAGCAGATCGTGATGATGCCGGCCTGTACAAAGAGTTTCGCCACTTCGGCGACGCGCCGGAGATTCTCCGCCCGGTCGGCATCGCTGAAGCCGAGCCCGCGGTTGAGGCCGGTGCGGACGTTGTCGCCATCGAGCAGGTGGGTGACGAAACCGGCGGCGAAGAGGCTGCGCTCCAGCGCGATGGCGAGCGTGCTCTTGCCCGAGCCGGAGAGCCCGTAGAGCCAGATCACCCGTCCATGCTGCCGAAACCGGGCTTCCTTTTCCGCACGCGGCAGGACGCGATCGAACACCGGATGAAGATTGGCGGCGGCAGCGACTGCGGAGTCGGCACTGTTGACGGAAGAACCCATTTGTTTAGTGAGTTCATAAACATTCAGAACTTAATTATTCCCGCAAGCTCAAAATACCCCCTGAAAAAGGGGAATTAGATTAGTTTTTGATTATGAAATGGATAAAAATTCCAGATCCCGATGCACATAAAACAGGACAGCCCTGGATGTCGGACGCAAGTGGGTTCGACAGGAGCGGTGGGGATCGACGGAGCGGCGGCATTCCTGCCGCTGCGACGAGGTGCGCCAGCACCTCGCCCAATGCTTCGCCGCTCAACCGTATCCATGCAGTCGGACGTTTTCACGGGCGAAAACGGCGGCGAGTCAGTGGCCGCAAACCCTGCTGCAACTCAGTAGAAATCCGTCTCCCATGCAGCACGTCATCAATTGATTCAGTATTTCCTGCATGGATACGGTTTGGACCGGCGACGCTTCGCGTCGTCGCAGCGGCAGGAATGCCGCCGCTCCGTCCGGATCATTGCAGGCGCAGCGGCAGGGCGCGGTAGCGGCCGGCCTGGGTGTCGAGGAGGGCGGAGGTCGGCTGGCGTTCCTTGAGGTCGTAACCGGTGTTGATGGTCGCGGAAGGCGCGAAGGCGCCAATCACCACACAGTAGTCGTTGTTGACCATCACGCCGAGAAGTTCGCCCGTCTTGCTGAGCACGAGATCGCCGCGGTTGGGTGAAAAATCCCCGAAGACGCGACGGAAAAACCGGTTTTCCACTTTCACGTAACCGGGCGTCGCAGGATCGAGCTTGAAGGGGAGTTCGCCGTACCCGGCGCCGCCGTTGCTGATGAGAACGGCCTCCGGAAAACGGTAGGGATCGAGCGCGGTCTTGTAGGTCTTCACTCCGAAGCTGGAAAGCTGCTCCGGCGTCACGGGCACCGCGATGAGACGCGGGTCGAGTTTCAGGAAATGCAGCGCCGGGATCGTCTGGCGCGCGCCGCCTTTCGGCGGGGTGTAGGTCGCGGTGATCTGCTCCCAGTCGGCGCCGCTTTCGCGCACGCTGAACGGGGTGTCGTCGATGTGCAGGAGCGCGTAGGTCGTGGCGCCGTCGTTGACAAAAATCGTGCGGGCCTCGCGGACGCGGTTGATCTGGCCGAGGAAACTGGAGCGGCGGGCGGTCACGTCCACGCGGACGCGGTTGGCGAGGAAGTCGTTGAAAAGAGTATTGGCGTTGATGGGACGACTCTCGCGGATTTCCTTGGTGAGGTCGGCGGAGTGCTCGGCGAGCTGGCTGACGCCGGTGGCGAGCTGCGTGGTGGTTTCCTGGACTTTTTCGCGTTCCTTGCGCTCGGCATCGACCTGGAGGCGGAGGTTTTGCGCGGTTTCACGGAGGAGGTTTTTTTCCTGTTCGGCCACGCGGACGGTGACGTTGAGGTTCTCGATCTGCTTCTGCGCCTCGGCCTGGCGGGCGGCGAGGTCGGCGAGTTCCTTTTCGCGTTTCTCGACTTCGGCGGCGCGGGCGGCGAGATCGCGCTCGAGGGCGGCGGCACGCTCGGCGGCGGTCGTGGCCTGCGTTTTGGTGGTGGTGAGTTGCGCGGTGAGTTCGGCGGCGGTCTTTTCGGCGCGTTCGCGGGTCTGCGTGAGGTTCTGGTCGAGGGCGGCGCGTTCGCGCTCGAGGCGCTGGCGTTCGGCTTCGAGGCGGGCGCGTTCGGCGGCCAGCTGGTCGGCGGTGCTTTGGGTGCTCTCGAGTTGCTGCGCGAGGGTGTCACGCTGCTTGCGCTCGTCCTCGAGCGAGAGGCGCATGACGGCAACGATGTCGTCCTTGGCGGTGGCGGCGGGTGCGGTGTCCTGCGTGGTTTTGTCCGCGGCGGCGGGCGGGGGTTGCGGCCTCGGCTCGGCCTTGTCCCAGCGGGTGAGGGCAAGGAGGTTGAGCAGGAGAAAGTCGCAGAGAATGAGGAGAAGAGTCTTGTTCATCGTCCGTGGTGGCTCGGTTGGATGGGAAATAGGGAACGCACGGGACCGGCGTGAGGAAGCGGCGGCGGGCTAGAGCGGAGCGCGGCTGCCGGCAGCGGCTGCCGTGGCGGCGCCGGAGAGCTGGCCGGCCGCGGCGGCGGCGATGGCGGCCTGGCCTTCGAGAATGAGTTTGTTTTTGTAGGGGCGCACGTGGCGGATCTTGACGAGCGCGACGCAGGTGATGCCGAAAAGGTTGGAGGAGTAGGCCGCGAGGAGGTTGGGATCAAGAACGCCGAGCACTTGCAGGACGAGGGCGGCCGCGGTGCCGGCGATGCCGAGATAGAGGCCGCCGTCGAAGAGGTTCTCCTCGTTTTCCATGAGCCTGAGTTTCACGAGAGGGCCGAGCGGCAGGCGGTCGATGCTCTGGATCTTGAGCAGGCAGATGAGGTACATGCCGATCTGGAGCGCAGCGAAGAGTCCGATGGAGAGGAGCGAGTTGGTGTCCATGGCGAAGGAGGGTGGTTGATGTGTGAGTGTGGATGAATCGGTGACGTCGGAAATGACGGGAACGGCAAAACTGAGCCGGAAATCGGTGGCCGCCGGTGTGACGCGCAGCAGGAATGGTTCCGTGGCGGCGATGACGAGCCCGCCCAGAAGAATGGCGAGGACGGCGCTGACGAGATGCGGGCGGGCCACGCTGTCGCGTGTCAGTTTGGAGTTCAGGGTCTGGAGCTTGGGGTTGTCGGCAAGCGAAGCGGAGTGGGTTGAACTGCCGGTTGCCGACAACTCTGAACCCTGAACTCTGAACCCTGAACGCGGGCGGGTGGCGCGGCCGACAATGGCCCGGTCGAGCGCGCGGAGCAGGCAAAAGGCGGCGAGGAACCAGGCCACGTATTTGGCCGCGAGCACGGCGCGCGGATACAGGAGGGCGACTTCGGCGAGTTGGCCGACACCGAGAGCGGCCGGAGGCGCGGCCTGGCGGCTGACGGGGACCTGCCGCAGGAGGAGCTGGCGAACCGCGCCCTCGCCGAAACCGAGAGCGAGCCGGAGGTCGGGCAGGGCCGCCTCGGCGCCGTGCCGGGTGAAATAGCCGGCCACAGGATCGGCCGAGCCGTCGAGAAGCGCGGCGGTGTAGAGAAGCGGAAAGGCATCGGGCACGGCGCGGGAGAGGCCGGCAAACTGGGCGAGCGTCTCGACGGAACCTGTGATGCGCAGCAGGGAGGCGAGTTGCATCCAGTCGAGCCGGCGCCCGAGCGAGAGGAGGTTGAGGTAAACATCCTCGAGCGGGCCCATGCGGCCGGAGGCGTTGGCATCGGCGGCGAGGGTGGCGAGTTCGCGCTGGAGCGCAGGCGTGAGGTGCTCGCCTTGGTAGAGGAGCGCGGCGAGGAGGAGGGTGGCATCGAGCGTCTGGCCGCCGGCGCGGGTGGCGGGGACGAAGTTTTCGGTGGCGGTGATCCCGCGGGTGCTCAGGAGCGCGAGGACTCCGGGCGAACGGGAGTTGGCGAGAAAATCGCGAAGCGCGGCCCGGGCGCGTTCGGGCACGAAAAAAGTCAGGACCGGGGTACTCGCGGCGGCGCGGGTGGCGACGCCGGGTTGCTTCATGAGAGGATCGAGGAACGGATCGCGTCCGCCCCACGGAATCAGGGCGGGCTGGCGGCGGGCGAAGGCGGCGAGATCTTCCTCGAGCGCCCCGGCATGCGGATCGCCCAGCGCACGCGCCGCGTCGAGAACGATGGCGGCCGGACCCGGCCGGTTGCCGTCGAGAAGGCGCTGCCCGAGCGCGGAGGCGGCGAGCGTGCCTTCGCCGGCCTGGCGGAGGAGCGCGGGAGTCACGGATTTGATGTGAACCGGCAGCGCCCAGGCGACGAGAGCGAAGACGATGCCGGGCAACGCCCAGAGCACGACGGCCGGCCAGCGGGAAGCGGCAGGCGGCGGGGTGTCGCCGGCGGGCGGACCGGATGGACCGGACGGGAGAGTGTTATGGCCGTCGTGAGGCACGGGTGTGGGCGGACGTCTTCTTGATGGTTGCGATGAAAAGAGAAACTCGCAGGCTGCGGCGAAAATTACACGTTTCGACTCATGGTGCTGCCAATTGTTCACTACAACAACCCCGTCCTGAGAAAAAAAGGCGAGAACGTAACCGTTTTTGACGCCGCACTGGCCAAACTGGGCCACGACATGATCGAGACCATGCATGCGGCAAAAGGCATCGGCCTGGCGGCGCAGCAGATCGGGCGGGCCATCCGGTTCTGCGTCGTCGATGTGAGGACGGCGGACCGCGACTACGACTGGGAGCTGGACGGGGCGAAACCTCCGGTGGAGTTGTTCATGCCGCTCGTGATGGCGAACCCGGAAGTGAAAGCGGCTCCGGGCTGCGAAAAGGTGGTTTACGAAGAGGGTTGCCTGTCGTTCCCGGAAATCCGCGGTGACGTGTCGCGTCCGGAAGAGATCATCGTGAAATTCCAGGATGCCGACGGCGTGCCGCATGTGCTGCAGTGCAACGGCATCCTCGCGCGCTGCATCCAGCACGAGGCGGATCATCTGGCGGGCACGTTGTTTATCGACCGGATGACCAGGCGCGTGCGCGCCGGACTGGAGCGGGCGGTGAAGGAACTGGCGGACCAGACGAAGGCCGCGGAGGACGCCGCAACCGGAGCAACTGCGGAGCCGACATGACGAGTCGGAATCTGACAGACGGAAGGGGAGAAACAGCCGCCGGTTTACCGATTATCAGGACGATAGAGAGAAGGTGCTGGCATCCCCGAAGTTCGGAACGGGACCGGCAAGTGCCTGATCAACGAGGCGTTGGCTGAATTCGGATGCGATAACTGCATCCATGATGCGAGGCAGGCGGCCGAGGTCGGCCGTGTCGAGCGCGCAGGCGAAGTCATCGTAATAGCGGGAGAGCTGTTTGCTTTCGTAGGAGAACGTTTCGTCGAGCGTGAGAGCGGGGCCGCGGACTTCGAAGCGGGCGTCATGGAAATCGTGCCGGGCGCTGATAACACCTCGCGTGCCGATGCACTCGACAACCGACCAGTTGCGCGGATCGCGAGCGAGTGACGTGTAGCAAAAACTGTTGTGCAGATCCCAGGCGCAGCCATTTGCCATGCGGCCTTGGGCCATGAAATGGAGTTCATACTCGCCGCCCCAGAAGCGCGTGGCGCGACAGGTGGCGTCATCCGTAAATTCACTTCCCGAGAGCCAGCGGATGAGGTCCACATAGTGCATGCCGCAATTGTGCAGCGTGTGACCTTCGGGACGCGGGCGCGTGAGACGCGAGGGGTCTTTCCACTTGGGCGTGCAATGGGCGGTCCGGATAATAGCGAGTTGTCCGATCGCTCCTTCACGAATGAGGTCGTGCGCGCGGCGCAGCCAGGGGATATTTCGACTAAAAAGATTGCAGGTGAGGAGCAGCGGGGATTGGCCGGCGGCAGAGCGTTTTTCCAGAAGGCATCCGATGTCTTCGGCGAGTTGCCGGGCGGCGGCGGGAGCAGGCGCAAGGGGTTTTTCGCAAAGGACGTGTTTGCCGGCGGCAAGCGCACGAAGGACGATGCCGGGACGGACAGCGGAAGGCGTGTTGACGGTGATGGCCTCGACGGCCGGATCGGCGAGAAGAACGTCGATATCCCCGGTATGCAAGGCAGCGTGGGGAGCCATCTCACGGGCAAGTCGAAGGCGACCGGTCGAGAGGTCGCAGACATGGAGAAGGTGCCAGCGGGGCGCGGCTGCGGGATTGGCCAGCGTAGCGATGTGGTCGATACCCATATGACCGGCGCCGATGGCGGCGATGCCACGCGAACGGGACGGCTGAAGATGAGGAAGCGCACCGGAAGCGTTCATGGAGACACCGCGGAGCCCGACGGTATGACAGTCGCCCCGACCAGTCGCGGATCGATGGCGGGGAGCGCTTCAGCCACGAGGCGGGCGATCTCGCGCGCGCCGGTTTCGGTGAAATGAGTGCGGTCGCCCGGGCCGGTCTGATCGGGCTGGCCAGCATTGTTGAGCGTCCAGTCGTCGGTAGCGGCTTCGCCAAGCCGGGTAAAGAGATCGGCGCTGCTTTTGTGGAGGTCGACGAGCGGGGTCTTCGTTTCGGTGGCGACGATGCGCATGGCATCAGCGTACGGTGCAAGGCGGTCGGTGAGCTGGCCTTTGCGAAAAGTGCGGCGGCTGACGGGAGTGACGAGCACGGGAGTGGCGCCGGCGGCACGGGCTTCGGTGACGTAACGGCGGAGGTTGTCGCGATAGTCGGTGGCGGCGTCGGTAGCCTCGGGTTTGTCCTTCGCGTGCGAATCGTTGTGACCGAACTGGATGAAAATGAAGTCGGGCTTGGCGCTCAGAACCCGGGTCCAGTATTTCGCCTCGAAGCTTTTGGTGCTGCGTCCGCCGCGGGCTTCGTTGAGGACGTTTACATTGGGCGCGAGGAACTCGGGGAGGAGCTGGCCCCAGCCGCGACGGGGATGCCCGGGCGGATAGTTGGCCACGGTGGAGTCGCCGACGAGGGCGAGGGTGAGCGGGGGCGGCGCGGAGGGTGTGACACCGCTGGCGGCGGCCGGCGCGGCGTGGAGGGCGCCGGCGAGGAGAAGCGACAGGCAGGCCGTAGTCACGGCTTTATGGATACAGATGAGGAAGGAGGGCATGAGATTATTCGACGGTCATCCATTGCGGTTTGTTCAGGTCGGCGGCGTCCTTGGCGAGCTGGTCGCGTTTGACGAGGGCGGCGTGGCCGTCCCAGTAAACGACATTGGCGGCGGCGCCGTGTCGGTAGGAGGTGGTCTGGTTTGTGGCGACTTCCTCGCCCGTGTAGTCATTGGAGTTCGCGTATTTCACGTGTTGGTCGAGAGCGTCGACAAAGGCAATGGTCCGGGAGGGACGCTGGACATCGCTCACTTTCACCTGCCAGAGTCCGGTGATGCCGCCGGGGCTGAGACTGGTGGAGTTGTAACCGTAGGCGGTGGAGTGTTTGTTGGAGGTGCTGTCGTAGAGGGCCTTGCCGAGAGGGCATTTGAGTTGTTCGACCATGGTGGGGCGGGGGCTGAGGATGGCGAGGAAGTGGGGGTTGCTGCGCCACCACCGGCTGCCGTATTCGGCCTCGTGAGTGTCGTCGCGAATGGGGACGTAGGTGTCTTTGTTGTCCGCGGCGTAGAGGATGTTGGCGACCTGTATCTGGCGGAGGTTGGAGAGGCATTGCATGCCACGGGCCTTGTTGCGGACGTTGCCGGCGACGGGGATGATGATCGCTGCGAGGATGCCGATGATGGCGATGACGGTGAGCAGTTCGACCAGCGTGAACGCGAGGAGGGCGGCGTGGGGAGCGATGACGCAGCGGGTGCGTGGCGTGTGTTTCATGGCGGGGCGAAAGAGGGGCAGGTGAATCAGAGGCGGGGGTGGCGGCGGCGTTGATGGAGGGCGATGCCGAGGAGGCCGGGGAGAACGACCCAGAGCCAGGTGGAGGCTTCGGGAATGGAGGAGGCGACGACGAGGTCGATGCGGTTGTCCGCATAGACGAAGTGGCTCGCCGAAAAGGCTTCGAGCCCGGCGCCGAGAGTGAGGCCGCTGAGGATGCCGCTGACGACAGAAACGTCGGAGCCGGAATCGGCATAGAAGGCAAACAGGGTCCAGGTGCCCTCGGCGAGTCCGCCGACGTCGAGGATGTTGACGGTGTTGTTGGAGAAAACGAGGTCTCCGGCGGTGTAGCTCCAGAGGTCGATCCGGTCGCCGACGCCGGGGGAACCGAGGCGAAATTCGAGGGTGGCGCCGGCATCGAGGGTGAGGAGCGGGGCAGTGGTGCCGCCGCCGTCGAAGCGGAGGGTGCCGGGAGAATCGGCGTCGCCGGCGGCGAGGGTGGCTCCGTCGGCGATGCGGATGCCGGCGGCGCCCGTCGGGGCGATGATACCGGTGCCGTCGAGACGGGCTCCGGTTTTCACGAGGACCGCGCCGGCGCCGGTGGCGGAGCCGCTGGTGTTGGTGACGCGGAGGGTGCCGGCTTCGACGGTGGTGCCGCCGGCGTAGGTGTTGCCGGTAGTGGCGGCGAACTCGACGACGCCGGTGGGAGTCCAGGTGGTATAGGCGGCCGCGCCCGCGGTATTGGCCGCGGCGGTGGCGGCGGCATCGACTTGCTGCCAGGTGGCGTTGATGAAAACGGGGACCGGCGTGGCGCCGCCGCTGTCTGTAATGCGCTTGTCGATACGCGTGGTGGCCGCTTGGTGAAGGGTGGCGAAGTTGGCCGCGCCGTCGGGATTGTTTGCGGTGTTGTTGAGGACGATGCCGTTGGTGGCGGTGGGAGCGAGCGTGACGGAGCCGGTGTCGTGGGTGCCGGCGATGGTGTTGCGGGCGTTGTTGGCGAGGACGGTGATGTTGGTGAAGCCGCCGTAGGCGCCGGCCTGGTCGAAGAGGAGGTTGAAGCTGGCGGCGGCGTCATCGAGGCCGAGGCGGATGTTGTTGGTAAGCGTGGGAGCGGCGGAGAGGATGCTGGTGTAGGCTCCGGTGGTGGCGGTATCGGAAGCGGTGAACTGGAGGCTGCCGGTGAGGTTGATGGTGTTGGTGAAACGCCAGGTCCCGGCCCCGCCGCGGGTGCGAAGATTGCCGGTGCCGGTGATCGCTCCGGAGAGCGTCACTTCGCGCCCCAGTCCGGCGGCGGTTCCCATGCGCCAGTCGGTGGTGGTGCCGTTAAGCTCGATGGCATTGGCGAGGGCGCTGCCATTAAAATTAAATCCCAGGGTCGTGCCGGAGGTGAGCTTGAGTGTCCCCGTTCCGAGGGCGGCGTTGTGATAGATCTGGACGCTGCCGCCAGCCATCTCGAAGCCGCCGGACCAAGTGGATGCGCCGTAGAGAGAGAGGGCGCCGACACCGGTTTTCGTGATGCCGTGGCCTTCGCCGCCATCGGAAATCGCTCCGGTGACTGTGACCGCGGTGGCGGTGTTCCACTCACCGCTGGCTCCGAGCACGAGACCGGAGGCGAGAGTGAGGCCGGCGGTGCCGCTCTTGGTGAGGTTGCCGGAAGCGAGGGTGAGCGAGCCGTCACCCGAAATGGTCAGGGTGCGACCGGAGGTGGACGCGGTGGTGACGTCGAGGCTGCGCGCGATGACATCGGCGCCATCGAGATCGACCGTGAGCGCGACGGTTGTATCGAAGATGGCGTCGAGCAATTCGGTGGGGGGCGTGTCGTCTGCCCAGTTGGCCGTGGTAGTCCATTTGCCGTCTCCGGCGGTGCCCTGCCAGGTGGCAGTCCGGGCGGACAGCGGAGAGGCGAGGAGGAGCGTGAAGGCGGGCAGGATGGAGGAGATGATCGGTTTTTTCATGGGCGGGTGAGGAGTGAAGACGTGCGGATTTACGGTTTTGGATTCTGGCTGGCGGTGGTGATTGCGGGTGGCGGGCGGGGGAGGCGCGGCATCGGTTCGCCAAACTGGAGAGCGCCGATGTCGGGGCGCTCGCCGCGGAAATAACCGGGCGGGCAGCCGGGGAGTTTTTCCGCCAGCGCGGAGAGATCGAGGCCGGCGGCGCGGGCGGGGCTGTCGGCGGCAAGCGTGAGGTCGGCGGCGGCGGCATCGGTCAGGCCGGGGGCGCGGTCGGTGAGCCAGAGGGCGTGGATGTCCCGGCCGGCTTGCTGCGCCAGGGCGCGGGCATCGGCCCAGTTCCGGTCGAGATCGGCCAGGTTTTGCGGGGTGAAGGGCGCTTCGCCGGGACGCGGATGCGCGGGCGTGGAGCGGGCATAGAGGTTGTAGTCGCCCTGCCAGTCGGGCGGCGGGTAGGTGACTCTGGCAGCGTTGTCCCGACGGAGCCAGGTGCGGGTCCAGAAGAGGTTGTTGTGAAAATGAAAACCGGGCGTGGTGATGGTGGAGCCGGCGGCGTAGCTCATGTTGTAGGCGGCGCCGGAGGTGGAGGTGTTGTGGTAAATCCGGACCTGGACACCGGGAACGGGGCCGTCCTTGCCGGCCCAGTTGCGGAAGTCCTGGAGGTTTCGGAGAAAGAGGTTGCGGTAGATGTAGAGAGGGCCGGCGGCGGGGTCTTTGATGCGGACAGCCACGCGGGCGTTTTCGATGAGGTTGTCGTGCCAGCGGCTGCCGGTCTGGCCTCCGGAGGTTTCGAAGCCGTCGTCGAAGATGTTGACGAGGCGGTTGTGGTGGACGTGGACGGCGGCGTTTTCCTCCGGGGTGCCGGGAAAGCCGGACTGGATGCCATCCCAGTGATCGCGAATGAGGTTGTCGTGGATTTCGTGGTGGCCGCGGCTGCTGGCGATGCGGACGGCGTAGCGGTCGTAGTAGCCACCACTTTTGCAGGCTTGCCAGGCATCCCACTGGCCGGGCTGGCGAGGGTCGGCGCCAGCGTAAGGAGCCATCCAGATTTCGTTGTGGCGGAGAGTGACGCGTTCGCTGCCTTCGCCGAGGTGGAGGCCGAAGTCGATGGGGCCGATGGCACAGTGTTCGACGATCACATCGGCGGCGCGGGTGACGTGGACGCCGTAGGCGGCGTTGCGGAGGGCGAGGCCGCGGACGACGACATGGCTGGCGCCGTCGATGGTGATGAGGGGCGTTTTCGGCGCGATGGCGAGGTCGAGGGTGCGGGGATCGAGGTTTTGTTGGAAACGGAGAAGGAGTTCGCGGGCCTCGTGGCGGTAGAGGGCGAGGGCCTTGACACCCTCCCAGCCGGAGGGGCCGATGCCGTCGCGAAAGGCGGCGGGCCAGCGGATATTGTCGCGGGGGCGGAGTTGTTTTTCGCGGGAGGGGTCGGTGCGTTTTTCGTCGAGGGTGGTGACGAGCTTGCCATTGGCGGCAATGGTGAACGCGTGGAAATCGAGCGGGGCGCGCCAGACGCCGGGAGCGATGTCGGGGGCGGGTTGCCAGTCGAGCCGGCCGGCGATGCTGCCGTCGAGGATGGCGCCCGGGCGGCCGGCAAGGGTGACGGGAGCGCCGGGCCGGCCGCCGCGCGTGAGGCGAAGGTGTTCGCGGTAAATACCGGGGCGGATGTCGATGGTGTCGCCGGGTTGCGCGCGATCGAGGGCGGTCTGGAGGGTGCGGAAAGTGTTTCCGGCGGACCCGGCCGGCTCCACCGCGGCGGCGGCGGGATCAACAACAAGGGTGGCCGCACGGGCCGGGGCGGCGAGACTCGTGACGAGAACGAGGAGGCAGGGCAGCAGCGGGTGGTGTGACAAGGGATTCATGCGGGGCGCCTGGGTGCGGGAAAACGTGGTGGAGTGACGGCAAGCGAGGAGGAGGTTTTGGCTGATGGCAAGAATAAATCACACTCGTGTGTGATTTATGGGGACAAGGCATCTTTCGATCTTGGCGGATCGGGGTTTCACCGGAGCGTCAGGCGGAGGGCGGGAGGGTGGATTGGCGGGGGATGAGGCGGGGGGCGATCGTTTCGGTGTAGGTCGATCCGGAGCGGGGGCGGAGAATGCGGCGGAAGAGGAGCTCGAGGCCGCTGACGAGGAGCTCCTCGGCCTGGTGGTCGATGGTGGTGATGCGGGGGTTCCAGTGGTTGCCGATGTCGAGATTGTCGAAGCCGGTGACGGAGCATTTTCGGGGGATCTGCCAGCCGGCCTCGGAAAGGCGGTTCATGGCGCCGATGGCAACACGGTCGTTAACGGCGAGGATGACCGTCGGGACGAAGCCGCTGTCGAGCAGGTCGCCGGCGAGCGTGCGGCCGTGGTCGTAATCGGGCGGATCGGGGTCGCCGCGGTCGATGCCGCGAACGTCGCGCGTTTCATCGATGCCGGCCCGGCTGAAACCGGCGCGGAGACCGCGCCAGCGTTCGCCGAATTCGTTTTCGGGCATGCCGAGGAGGACGAAGCGGCGATGGCCGAGCGAGGTGGCGTGGAGGACAAGCGCCTCCATGGCTGCGGCGCGATCCATGCGCACGTGCGGAAGCAACGTTTCGTCGTAGGGATCGATGTGGACGAGCGGGATTCCGGACCTGGCCAGGAGCCTGGAGGGATCGAAGCGCGAGTTGACGGTGACGATGCCTTCGACGCGCATGGCGAGGAAATGCTGGACCACGCGTTGCTCGACGTCGGGTTTGCCGAGGGTGAGTTCGATGAGACCCTGGTAGCCACGCTCCTGCAGGAGGCGCTGGAGGATCGAGATTTTTTTTACGATGATGGGGTTTTCGAGTTCGTTGAAGCAGACGCCGATCATGCCGGTGCGGCCGTTTTGCAGGCCGCGCGCGAGAGGGTTGGGAGTGAAACCGAGTTCCCTGGCGGCGTCCTGGATGCGGCGGCGCGTCTCCTCCTTGACCCAGGGGCGGTCATTGAGTCCGTGGGAGACGGTCCAGCGCGAGAGGCCGAGGTGGTCGGCGAGTTCGGCGGTGGAGCGGACAACGGGACTTTTTTTGGCCATGATGCGAAGTGGGCGGTCGGGAGAAGAAAGCGGCGAAGTTGGCGGGGGCTCAAGCTCTCACGCGTGTGTGAGGAGACGAAAAACGGAGCCGCTGCCGGCGCGACGGGCGGTGGGCGGCGGGGGAGCGACGGGCAGCCCTGCCTTGGCTCCTTATCCGAACAGCCTGCCCCAGAGCCCTTTTTTCGGGGCCGGAGCCACGCTTTCGCGGTCGGCACGGAGCAGTTCGGAACAGCCGCCCGCCTGGAGCGCTTCCTCCAGCGCCTCGATGCCTTTTTGCGTTTTCAGCTTCAGCTCGTCGGGAAAAATCGGGATCAGGGCGAAAAAACGGAGGGTCTTTTTGTCGGCGTCGGTCTTCCCGTCGACCGGAAGCTCCAGAAAATCCTCCGGCAACAGGGCCGGCGTTTGCAGCACCACAGCGGTGAAACCCACCGATGGCGCGAACGGCTCCGGCGGGTTTCCGTTGGGCAGCGTCTGCCCGTACCAGATCCAGGCTGCGTGGCGGTGCGGCAGGCGGGCGATGTTGGCGAGGACGCGGAGCGGCCAGGCGTTTTCGTCCTTCGGCCAGTTTTCGAAATCGATTTTCCAGTCCGGCGGCAGACACAGGTAAAGTTCCGCGTGGCTCCAGTCCGCATACTGTTTGGGCGGGACCATGGCGAAATCGCTCATCCCCGCGGTGACGAACGTATAAAAAGGCCGCGCGTCGGTGGGCTCCACCACATGAAGGTCGACGGAGGCCCCGTCCTCCGGTGCGACGGCGCGCAACACGCGGGCGGGTTTGCCGACGTGCTTTTCGATATGGGCGAGAATCTGCGCGGTGTGCTCGGGGACGGCTGCGGCCGCGGTTGTTTCTGCGGGCCGGACGGAGGCTTCGTTGTGCGCGGCGGCGGGAGCCGGAGACGGGTTTTGTTCACTCATGGTATCGCTGACTGGATTACGGAGGAAGGATGCAGATGGCTGGGAGCCAGGCGAGAGTCAGACGCATTTGCGGGGCGTTTGGCAATGTCGTGTTGAGGCAGATACCGGGCCGGAAGCGACCGCTCCTCCGGAGTGGCGGCGCCGTTGGACAAAATGACGAGCTGCCGGGGCGGCAGCACCCCGCTGCGGCAACGGGAATCGCGCAGGCTCCTGTCGAGCGGGGTGGCCTTGTCCGAACACGGATCGAGCACCGACCACGCGCCGGCGCCGGCATCGGAAGCAGTCCCGTCTCCACGTCGGGTTTCGGGTAACGACAGGGTGAACTCGAAAGGCTCTTCTGCATTGTTCACCACGAGGAGCCGGGTGACGCCGGTGGACGGGTCCTGCGCGGCCACGGCCCACACCCGCCGGTGCGGCGGCTGGCCGATGCGGCCGCCGTCCACCTCGACCGGAAAAATCCGGGCGCACTTCGGCACATGGCGCATCGCCCGCCCCAGCACGTCAAACGCCGGCCGGTGCGGGCGCGCTTCCGGGAGCCAGTTTTTGTGCTCGATGCTCCACGTGTCGACGAGCTGCCACTGCCCGTCGATGTCGCCGCGATTCGTAAAACTCCAGTGGCTGAAACCGTCCACGCCTGCCGCCAGCGAACGGATCAGGACCTCCACGTCCTTGAGCGACGACAGATGACAACCCGGAGCCGGGTTGTCCGCTCCGTAACCGTAGGCCATGCTTCCCACCTCCGTCAGAAAAAGCCCCTTCCCGGCGGCATGCGCCTCGTCGCAGTACCGCCGCACCAGCGAGTCGATCCGGTCGCCGATGTGGTAATTCCACGCCGCGGGCAACGGCTCGTGGTCGAACACGGAGTTGTAACTATGAAAATCCACGTCATCCACTGCCGCAAACCACGGCTCCGCCGCCAGCCGTTCATAAACCGGCAAGTCCGTCTCGTCCGGCCCCATCAGCCGCACCGCCGGGTGCTCCGCACGCAACCGCCGCCGCAAGATCGCGCACGCCTCGGCCAGATAGCTTAGCTGCAGCCGGCGCGATGCCTCCCGGTTTCCCTCGACGCGCAGCAGCCGGTACGACTCCGGCAAGTGCCACCACCAGTAACCCGGCTCGTTGATCGGATTGATCCATCGGATACAGCGGTATCCGCGCCGCACAGACAACTCCTCCAGCAAGCGCATCCACCCATCGGCAAACGCGTGCAGATCGGCCGGCGCCGAATACGTCTCCATCGCCGGATCGCCGCGAAACTCCGGGAAGGAATTCCAGGCGACCCCGCCCCACTGTTGCTGCAACATCACGTCGGCTCCCGCCCGCTCCGCCCATGCGCAGATGCGGTCGAGAATCCGCATCCCGGGAGAGTCCCAGGTGAACTCGCCCCGCCGCGGCTCAAATTGCCGCCACTCGAACTCCAGCCGGATGAAGCGCAGCTTCAGCCAATCGGCCTGCGCCTCGATCGATCTCCAGAGCGGCTCGTGGACCGGCAGCACCGGCGGCTGTCCGCCAAACGCGCTCCCGCCGTGGCCGACGGGCGCATTGAGGATGGAGTGCCAGGAGGCGCCGACGCCGCTCTGCATCCGGTGAACCGGAGCAGCGGCGAGTTTGAGAGAGACGTGGTTTTTGTGATGCATATGTGCCTTGTGGAATCGCTGGTTGGATAAATTCAAAACAAATTCAGGAGATTTTTATTGCATGATTTCAAAATTTATCAATCTAAGTTTCGTAACTTTTAAGAAAACCCGCCAATCTCCCCGCCACCCGACGATTCTGAAATAGCCCGCGCCCTCCCCTCTCCTTTCACTGCCGCGATGAACATCTCATCCATAGCCAAAGCCTCCGGCGTTTCCGTCGCCACCGTCTCCCGCGTCCTCAACAACGAGAGCGGCGTGAGCGAGGAGCTGCGACGCAAGACGCTGGCAGTCATCGAGGGCAAGGGCTACCGCCCCCGCGAAAACATCCGCCGCGGCACCCGTATCGCCATGGTCGTGCAGGCCGACGCACCCTCGTTCGAAAACTTCTTCGCGCAGATTTTCACCGGTGTCTCGACCTATGCCCTCGAGCACGGCGTCGAGACCACGCTGCTCTACCACACCTCCGGCGAACGCGACGGCGAACCGCAATCGCTCACGGAATTGTTACGAAAAAAACGCTGTAACGGCGCCATTATCCTCACCCCCCTCGATCCCGCCGAAGGCCGCGCGCTCCTTGCCGCGCGCATTCCCACGGTCCTTGTCGCCAACCGCACCGACCTCGCCGGCATCGGTTACATCGACTGCGACTGTCACCGCGGCGCGCTCGAGCAGACCGAATACCTCCTCCGCCTCGGCCATCGTCACATCGGTTTTCTCTGCGGCCATCTCGACGGCGTCGTCGACCACCAGGAACGCCTCGCCGCCTGGAAGCAGGCGATGGACTCGGCCGGCATCGTCCCGCGTCCCGGCTGGATTGTCGCCCATCATCCGACGGCTATCACCGAACAGGCCGGCTACGACCAGACACGCCAGCTTCTCGAAAAACACCCCGAGATCACGGCCATTTTCGCGACCAACGACTCGATGGCTTACGGCGCGATCAGCGCCTGCGTCGAACTCGGCCTGCGCGTGCCCGAGGATATTTCGGTGGTCGGCTACGACGACAACCCCACGAGCAAGTTCTACAACCCTCCGCTCACCACGACGCGCCAGCCACTCCGCGACATGGGCGAGGAAGCCGCGCAGTGGGTGGACCTGAAACTCAAAAACAAACTTTCCGTCCTCCCGCAAAAAGTGATCCACGGCGACCTCATCGTCCGCCGCTCCTGCGCGCTCCCGCGCGGGTGATCGTCCCTCACGGACCGTTGCAGGAGGTCACCCTGTCTTTCTGTCATCAAAAACCAGATACAAAAAACGCATGAAAACCGAAACCCTCCTGTTCGCCCTCGCCGTTGCCGTTGCCTCGGCGACCACCACCCTGCCGGCGCATGCCGCGTTCCTGCTTTCCGACAACACCACTTCCGGAAATCTTTTCCGAAGCAATAATCCCGACCGCCTGCCCTCCGACCTGCTCCCGACAGGAAAGACGGGGGCGTCCTATACCTACCTCACGACCACCATCACCAACGACGCCGGCTTCACCAAACTTACGGAAGGCAATTATTACTACGATGGAAACACCGGAGTCGGCACCGGTGACGGAGCCGGCATCAAGGTCCTCTTCGATCTGAAAGCCAGCTACACCATCGAGAATGTCATTGTTTCCGTCCACGATAATGGTTCCAGCCGCGGCCTCGGCACCTACACCGTCCGGGTCAGCGAAGATAACCTCAACTGGACCAACCTGGGGACCTGGAGCCAGACGGATGGTTACATCGGCCAATATGCGCCCGACGGAAATAATTACCGTGACTCCCGCGCCTCGATCACGGGCAGTGTTCTCGGCCGCTATGTGGAAATCTTCGTCACTCGCCCGGGCGGGAGCTCCTCCTCGATCAATCTCGGTGAAATCGCCATCTACGGAAGCGCCGCCCCCGTCCCCGAACCCTCCACCTGCGCTCTCGTCGCAGGCGCTGCGCTTCTCGGTTTTGCGTTCCTGCGTCGCCGCTCCTGAAAACCACCAGTCCGACTTGCTCGCCCCCATCCCATGCACTCCCGCCATTTCCAACCCTTTGCCGGCACCCGCCTGCCCGGTCCGGTCCGAGCCTTCACCCTCATCGAACTTCTCACCGTCATTGCGATCATCGGCATCCTTGCCGGCATCATGATTCCCGTGGTCGGCTCCGTTCGCGGTAAAGCCAGGCAAGCCCAATGCCTCAGCAACCTGCGCCAGATCGGCACCGGTTTTCAACTCTACCTCAATGACAACCGCGGCGTGTATCCCGACTTTGCAACTTATGGCATGTATAACTGGGGAGGAAAATACACCAGCTGGGGCGGGCCCCAGAAAGAAAACAGGCCTCTGTATCCCTATATTACCGACACTTCCGTCTACCGCTGCCCCTCCGACACCGGGCGTTATGCGAACGACACCCGCCCGACGTTTTTCGACATATCGGGCAACAGCTACTGCATGGCCAATTCCGGCCAGCGCGGACTCCTCAGGGCCACCAACATTCCCGGTGTTTTTTCCCAGCTGGAACAACCTTCGCGCACCATCCTCGCCTTTGAAAACACCGCGCGCAGCAAGGAGCTCGGTTACGGCACCTACTGGCATAAAAATGCCTGCAATCTCGTCATGGCCGATGGTCACGTTGTCGCCTTTACCCAACAGCAGATCGAAGCCGCCCGGAATCCGACCAATCCTCCCGGCTATACCTGGGGCTGGTCACGCTGGAGCGGCAGCCAGTGGTGAGTCCGGCGACGCATGTTGCCGTCGTCAGGACTGACATTTTCGTCGCGCCAAATTGCCCGGCTCCGGCGGGCACCACCCTCCTTTTCAAATCACGCCAACATCCATGCATCGCTCCACCCTTACGGCCTGCTTCCGTCACGCAGCCACACGTTCACTCTTCGCCCTGCTTCCCTCGTTTCTCCCCGCCGCCCCCGCCTACGAATATCCATCCCAACCCGGCCTCGAGCACATCCTCAAGACCGACCCCGATCGCACCCTCCTCACCGACGGGCGCACCGGCGCTTCCGGCCCGATGGCCGTATGGGGAAAATGGGATACGAGGGAAATGCTCATCGACTGGACCTTCCCTTCTCCCGTCCGGGTCAAGGCCCTGCGCGTTGTCATCGTCCACCCTCGCGCCGATTCTCCCGACTCGCACACCGGCGGCATCCGCCTCCATGCCGATGGCGGTCCCGATGGCGCCTTCTTTCCCGAACCCGACTTCATCCGCAAAATCCCCTTCGAAGCCATTCCTCTCCAGGAGGCCCGCATCGCGCTTCCCGGCGACGGCATTGTCACCACCCGGCTTCGCACGCTCTTTGAAGCCGCCCGCCACCAGGTCGTCCTGAGCGAAGTCAGCTTCGAGACCGGACCGGCCACCGAAGCCGAGGCCGCCGCCGCACAGGCCGCCCGCACCGCCTCGCAACCCGAACAATTCGCACCGGTCTCCTGGCTCCCGCCTCCGCTTGCTCCCGACGCCCGCGTCACCGGCAACTCGATCTTCGGCGCCTGCGGACATTTCCTGCACACCGATTATTTCATGCCCGGCAACCCGAATGCCAAACCCGGCTCCCGGGACCGGGGTTTTAACGCCAACTGGCGCCCCGAACGTACCCTGCCCTGGCTTGTCGAAGCCAACTTTTCGTGGGTCCGTGAAGCGCTCTACCGCAACCTCTTCGTCGGCCCCGAAAACACCCGGCGCGGCAACGGACGCCTGCCCTCCGAAAACCGCCGGCAGGTCGAAGACTACCTTGCTCTCTATCAGGCCCGCGGCCTCCGCGTGCTCCTCTGCCCCATGTTTGGCGGCGCGCAATCCTCCGAAGGTTTTGAGCCATTCGCCACCTGGATCGGCGATCTCGTCCGCCGCTTCCCCTGTGTGCAGGCGGTCGAACTGCACAACGAACCCAACCTTCGCGGATTCTGGAAAGGCACCCCGCAAGAGTTCGTCGAGGCCGCCCGCCTCTTCGCGGCAACCGTCAAAAAAACATCCCCGCAAGCACGCATCGTGGCCGGCTCCTTTGCCGGCTGGGGCGGCGCCTGGCAGCACGACGACCTGAAAGAGCTGCTCCCCGGTCCCCGCGAAATCGCCACCCGCTACGCCGAGGAAGTTTTCAGGCTCGGCCTCCTCGAATTTGCCGATGCCGTCAGCGCCCATCCCTATCGCGGCCACTCCGCCCCCGAAGGGGGCGAAGTCCTCGAATCTCCCACCGATCCCGACGGCTTCGCCAAGGAAATCCGCACCTGGCTCGACCTCGCCGCCAGGCACACGCCCGGCGGTAAACGCCTTCCCTTTTACATCAGCGAGATCGGTTACTCCGTCTCCGCCCAAGGCTACACCAACGTCCCTGACGAAGCCCGCCAGGCCGACTACCTCAGCCGCCTCATGCTCGTCCTCCTCGGCGTGAAACTC
Source organism: Opitutaceae bacterium TAV5 (assembly GCA_000242935.3). Taxonomy (NCBI): domain Bacteria; kingdom Pseudomonadati; phylum Verrucomicrobiota; class Opitutia; order Opitutales; family Opitutaceae; species Opitutaceae bacterium TAV5. The sequence goes on along the minus strand of CP007053.1, from coordinate 3,601,675 downwards.
GACGGTATCCCGCTCGAAGGCGTGTTCTGGTATGATCTCAAACAGGACGAACGCCCCGACAACCACTACGAGTCCAACTTCGGTCTCGTCACTCCCGATGCCTCCCGTCCGCGTCCCGCCTGGCTCGCCGCCCGCCGCGTCGCGCAGTTCTTCGATAACGACGCCGATCTCCGTCCCCTGGCCGCTTCCGGAGCCTCTCGCCCGCTTGTCTTCAGCAACGGCCCCGATCTCATCAAGAGCTACGTCTGGCAACGCGTCAGCGACGGCTCTCTGGTCGTCCCTTTCTGGCGGATGAACCAGCTCATGAAGAAAGACACCGACTTCGACAGCGAACTCACGCTGGCGCTGCCCTCCGGTTTTCACACCGGCAAGCTCACCGTCACCCTCCACGATCTCCACGAAGACCGCCCCCGCAGCACCGGCTTCACCCTGACTGAAAACGAAAACGGCGTCACTGGCCGGCCCATCCTGAAAATTCCGCTCCATGTCACATCGCGGGCGGCCTGGCTGGTAATCGCTCCCGAATAATGCAACGGTTCTGTCCGGATTCGTGTTTTATTCGCATTCATGCAGGGTTGTTCGGGAAGCAAATGCGGCTTGTTCCGGAATCCATAATGTACGATATTGGAAGCATGAAAACGACGGTGGACATTCCTGAAAAAGACTTGGCGGAAGTCATGAAGTTCACCAAGGCCCGGACCAGGACAGAGGCAGTCTCTTTTGTGGTGGCGGATTACAACCGCCGGCAGCGTCTGGCCAGGCTGGCGGGAAAGCTGGGCACCTTCCAGGACCTGATCACACCTGAAGAGCTTCAAGCCATCCGGGCTTCCCGCTGACTCGCCGACCTGTGCAGCTCATCGACACATCAAGCCGGATCGAGGCGTTGAGACGCGATGGCGATGCCGGAATCCGCAGCCGGGTCGAAGCCTTGCTCCAATCAGGGGAAGCCGCCTGGTGCGACATGTGCGGGTGGAATTGTGGCACGGGGTGCGAGGTGCCGCGGAACGCAAGATGATGGAACAACTGGAGGCCGATGTGTTCCTCCTGCCCGCCACGGATGTGGTCTGGGCCAAGGCGCGTGAGCTGGCCCGACGCAGCCGGGCCAAAGGGCTGACCGTCCCGTCCACCGATCTCATTATTGCCGCCTGTGCCTGGACGCACCGTGTCGAGATGGAACACCGGGATGCCCATCTCGCCGCCCTCCGGAATCTTTTTGATTGACTGATGTTACGCGTCCGGCAGGCGGCGCGGAGCCCCGTCCACGGGCAAGTTTTGTCTCTATTGGCGGTTACACATCCCGCGTGGCATGGCTGGTAATCGTCTCCGAAATAATGCAACAATCCTGCCTTCCCGCACACCGTTCATGACTTCACCCGCTACCTCCTTCATTCAGCCGCCCTCTCTTTCTCCCGCCACGCTCGAACAACTCCGCGCCTGGCTCGCCGCCGAAGAAGACAACTACACGCCCTCCCTCCGCATGGTGCGCAGCGTGTGGGCCGGCCCCGGCTACCACTCGCGCGTGCCCAATGGCACGCTCGTCCACGAAACCCGCCACGCCCTCAGCTACGCGCTCCTGCTCCTGGCGGAAGGCTCCGCCGCCTCCGTCGCGCGTGCGGCGGACGTCATCGCGGCCACCCTTCCCTTGCAGGAAACCGACCCGTGCGCGCCCACCTACGGCATCTGGCCGTGGTTGCAGGAAGAACCGCTCTCCGACATGCGTCCGCCCGACTGGAACTGGGCCGACTTCTGCGGCGTGCGCCTCGCCCACATCCTTGCGTGTTACCATGCACCGCTGACCGCGCAGGCCGCCAGCGGCCCGGCGCTGGTCGCCGCTATCGAGGCTGCGCTCGGCCACGCCGCCCGCTCGATCTTCCGTCGCAATGTCGGCCCCGGCTACACCAACATCGCCGTCAAGGGCGCGGTCGTCTGCGCCGCCGCCGGCGAGTTGCTGGGCGATCCGTTCCTCCTCCACTACGGCCGCACCCGGCTCGCACGCATCATCGCGTACTCGCGGCACCACGAGGGTTTTAACGAGTACAACAGCCCCAATTACGGCCACCTCGTTCTGACTGAACTCGAACGCGGCCTCCTCCTCATCCGCGACCCCGAAGTGCGTGCTCATTTGCAGGAACTCCATGCCTTCACCTGGCGGCAATTCGCCACCACCTTCCACCCCGGCACCGGACAACTCTGCGGCCCCCAAAGCCGCGCCTACCAGGATTTGTTGCCCGACGCTTTCGCCAGGATCCTCGAGGCAGAAGTCGGCATCACTGTTTTTCGTCCGGCCAACCACCCCGCCGCGGAAAGACGTGACTTCGCCGCGGGCGACCCCGTTGCCGAACTGCTGATCCCGCGGCATCCGGCTCCGGCCGACGTGCGCGATACCATCGAACAGGCCGCACGTGAACCGGTCCTGCGCCGGCAGTTCTTCGTGCGTTCCCCGCGCGAAGCGGAAAATCGCGTCTCGACCGTCTGGCATTCGCCGGCCACTTGTATCGGATCAATGAATACCGGAACATTCTGGGTGCAGCAGCGCCCCGTCCTCGGCTACTGGCGCGCAGGGGATGCCGGCGACGCCGTGGCCGTGCTGCGCGTCCGTTTCACTCACGACGGCCGCGATTTCGCCTCGGGCATGCTTCAGGCGCGGCAGCACGACAACACGCTGCTCGCGCTGGCCACGCTCGTCACCGACAAGGGCGATTTCCATGACCATCTCGACCGTCCTGCCGACGGTGTGTTCGACGTCTCGCAACTGGCGCTTTCCATCGAACTCACGGCCCCTGACGCGACGGTCACGGACGATGCTGCCAGCCCGGGCGGCTTTGTTCTCGCTGCTGGCAAGACATGCGTCCGGCTCCGGCCGGCGTTTGGCGTGTTTGGCGATCTTCCTGTCATCTGGGAAACGGGAGCATCCGCATCCGCTGCCAGCGGGGATGTCACCGTCACCGTCCGTGCGCTCGTCAATCGCGGCGAGCGCTTCCGGCTCATCCCGGCAGCGCTGGATGCGGTCGGGATCGGCTTCTGTCTGGAACTGGTGCCGCGTGATGAGGTTCCGTCCAGACTCGCCGTGACGGCAACCCGTCCGGGAAACGGAGATACGCTTCATCTCTCCGCGATCAGGGCCGACCGGGAAACGTCCGCGCTCGAAATTGTCTCGTCACTCAAGCCCGGTCCGTACCCGGCATTTCGCGGGTAGCCATCAGTCGAAAGTCAAGCGGCGCGGGCGTCCCGCGCCGGTAGGGGCGTCGCTTGCGACGCCCGCGCACGCCTATTTGATGCCGCGTCCTGCATACGCGGGCTTCGCAAGCGAAGCCCCTACATGGGGCACGGGCTTCCGGAGAGGCAGAGTGGCGGCGCTCCGCGCCGTCCACGGGCAGGATGCCCGTGCCACTACGTTCGCAGCTGCACTTGTTAACTGATGTTACCCGGATGGCGGATTGGCAGAAAAGACGGCATCAAAACTTGCCGACCTCGAGGCCGAAGTGGGCGGCGGCGTTGTTGTAGCTGATGTCCGTGACGAGTTTCACCAGGGCGGGTTCGTCGGCGGGGATCAGGCCGGCCTCGACGTCGGCGCCGATGAGCGCGCAGAGGATGCGCCGGAAGTATTCGTGGCGCGGATACGAGAGGAAGCTGCGCGAATCGGTCAGCATGCCGACGAAGCGGCTGAGGAGGCCGAGTTGCGAGAGGGCGTTGATCTGCCACTCCATGCCTTCCTTCTGGTCGAGGAACCACCAGCCGGAGCCGAACTGCACCTTGCCCGGAGTGAGACCGTCCTGGTAGTTGCCGGCCATCGTGGCGAAGAGGTAGTTGTCGGCCGGGTTGATGTTGTAGAGGACAACCTTCGGCAGTTCGCCGTCGCGGTCGAGGGTGTCGAGGTAGCGCGAGAGCGCGCGGGCCTGCGGGAAATCGCCGATGGAATCCACGCCGGCATCGGCGCCGATGCGCTTGAGCAGGCGGCTGCTGTTGTTGCGGATCGCGCCGAGGTGGAGCTGCTTGGTCCAGCCGCGTTTGAAATCGAGGCGGCCGAGATAAACCATGATGAAGAAGACGAACTTCGCGGTCTGCTCGGGCGTGGCGGGTTTGCCGCTACGGACGGCATCGAAGATGGCGGCGGCCTCGCGCTCGGTGCAGTCGGCATCGGGGAGGTTTTCGAAACCATGGTCGGAGAGGCGTCCGCCGATCGAGTGGAAGAAGGCGTGGCGCTTGTCGAGGGCCTCGAGGAGTGTGGCGAGCGAACGGATATCGAGGTCGGCGCGCTGGCCGAGGGTGTCGCACCAGGGGTTGAAGACGGCAGGATTGTTGACCGCCATGAGCTTGTCGGCGCGGAAGGTCGGGTAAACGCGGGTCTCGAGCGCGGGCTTGCCCGCGGCCGTGGCATCCGTCCGGGCTTTGGCGATGGCGATGTGGTGTTCGAGCGTGTCGGCGGGATCGTCGGTCGTGCAGACGACGGCGACCTTGTTGGAGGTGAGGATGCCGTGCGTGCTCAGCGCGGGGGTGGCGAGTTTCGCGTTGGCTTTTTGCCAGATGGCGGGGGCGTTTTGTTCGTTGATGAGAAGGTCGATGCCGAAGTAGCGGCGGAGTTCGAGGTGCGACCAGTGGTGAAGCGGATTGCGAACGAGCGAGGGGACGTTGCGGCAGTAGGCGAGGAACTTTTCATAGTCGCTGGTGGAGGTGCCGGTGATGAGATCCTCGTTGACGCCGGCGGCGCGGAGGGCGCGCCATTTGTAATGGTCGCCGGCGAGCCAGATCTGCGACAGGTTTTCGAACTGCCGGTTGGCCGCGATCTGGTCGGGGGGCAGGTGGCAGTGGTAGTCGTAGATGGGCTGCGGCGCGGCGTGTTTGTGGTAAAGCTCGCGGGCGGTATCGGTGGTGAGGAGGAAATCGTCGTGGAGGAAGGGCTTCATGATGTGTGCGGGAGTGTGATACGGATATGAAATGGGCCCCGTGAGCCTGATTGGCGCATGGGGCCCATGGGAAAGACGGTGCGGGCGAGACGCCCGCGCCACGATGACGTCAGCTGACGAGGTTGGCCTTGATGTAGTCGAAGCTCTGCTTGACGGAAACGAAGGGGTCGCCGGGCGTGGTGTCCTGCTCGACGATGAACCACTGGCAACCACCGGCCTCGGCGGCGGCGATAATGGCCTTGAAGTCGAGGTTGCCGGCGCCGATTTCGCAGAACATGGGTTTGTTCTCTTTCGCGTTGAAGGTGTAATCCTTCAGGTGGATGAAGGGGAGGCGGCCGGCGAGTTTCTTCGCCCAGACGACGGGGTCGGCGCCGCCGTATTGCACCCAGTAGGTGTCGGGTTCGGCGACGACGTTTTCGGGCTTGGTGTTGGCGAAGACGTACTCGAAAAAGGTCTGGCCGGTGCCGGGAACCTTGGCGAACTCGATGCCGTGGTTGTGGTAGCCGAGGGTGATGCCGGCGGCGCGCATCTTGGCTCCGGCGGCATCGAGCTTTTTGATGGTGGTGTCGATGGACTCGCGGCTGGTGAAATCCACGCCCGCCGGATACGGGTAGGCGGTGAGTTTGCAGCCGAGCTTGTTCATGCGCTCGATAATGGCGTCGGTTTCATCGAGGATTTTCTGGCCGTTCTCGTGCGTGGCGCAGAGGATGAGGCCGGCGTCCTTGATGATGCTGGCGATCTCTTCTTCGGGAATCGGGCCGACGCCGCTGGCCTGGACGGCTTCGTAGCCGATGGCGCGGACTTTTTTGCAGGTCTCGGCGAGATCGGCGGCGGTCTTGCAGTGCTCGCGGAGCGTGTAGAGCTGGATGGCAACCTGGGAGATTTTCATGGGAGTTGGCAGTTGGTGGTTGGTATATCGGGTCGTTACAATGGGAGCCCCGCTTAGCCGCGGAAGGATTTGGCAAAATCGTCGCCGGCGACGGAGGCCTTGGTGACTTTTTTCTTCTTCGGCTTGCGGGCGGATTCGGCGATTTTCTGCTTCAGCAGGCGCTCGTATTTTTTGCCGTCGATCGGAAGCGACACTTCCTTGTCCGTCCAGGCAGAGAGGAGCATGGCGTTGGCCAGCTCGACCGAGTGGATACCTTCGGGGGCCGGAGCGTAGAGCTCGGTGCCGTCGAGGATGGCGTTGGTGAAGTTTTGCAGGATCTCGTTGTGCTGCCCGCCGTGGCCGGCGGCGGGGACGGAGACGTCCCACTTGTCCGGACGACCGAAGGCCAGGGTGGTCGTCTCGGAGTATTTGCGCATCGGGATTTCGTTGCGCGTGTAGGTGATCTTGTCGGCCTCGTAAACGAGCTTGCCGCGCTCGGCGGTGATCTCGAGGCGGTTGGTGCCGGGGGCCTCGCCGGTGGAGGTGATGAAGACGCCGGTGGCTCCGTTGGAAAACTCCATGAGCGCGGTGACGTCGTCCTCGACCTCGATGTCGTGGTATTTGCCAAAACCGCATTTGGAACGGAGTTTGGTCGGCATGCCGAACATCCACTGGAAAAGGTCGAGGTTGTGCGGGCACTGGTTGAGGAGCACGCCGCCGCCCTCGCCGGCCCAGGTGGCGCGCCAGCCGCCGGAGGCATAGTAGGCGTGGGTGCGGAACCAGTCGGTGATGATCCAGTTGACGCGGCGGATCTCGCCGAGTTCGCCGCTGCGGATGAGGTTGCGGATCTTGATGTAGTAGTGGTCGGTGCGCTGGTTGAACATCGCGGCGAACACCTGCTTGCCCTCGCGCCCCTTGTAGGCGGCGATGAGGCGCTCGCAATCGGCGCGGTGCACGGAAATGGGTTTTTCGACGAGCACGTGCAGGCCGGCCTTGAGGGCCTTGATGCCGATGGTGGTGTGGTCGTAGTGGGGCGTGGCGATGAGGATCGCGTCGATGAGGCCGGAGGCGATCATCTCGTCGGCCGAGGTGAAGCCCTTGACCTGGGGCACACGCTTGAGCTTGGCCGGGTCGGTATCGGCGACAGCCGTGAGTTCGAGGCGGCTGATCTTGCCGGCGAGGATGTTGGCGGAGTGGCCGGAACCCATATTGCCGAGTCCGACGATGCCGATGCGCACTTTGTTCATATGACGGTTGGTAGAGATGTTGAGGATGAGATGCTGCGAAAAAACAGGGTCGCGTGTCGCGGGAAAAACTCAGTAACGCATCGAAAAGGTTGCCTTTGGAGCCGCGACGGCCTGTAACTGCAAACTTTCTCAGACAAACGACCATTTCCGGATTTTTCCTCCCGAACCTCCAGATTCCGCCATGATCCATCCCCGCGTTACCCTCAAGCAGGTCGCCGCCAAGGCCGGTGTGCATGTTTCCACGGCGTGGCGGGCTTTGAAAAACGACACCTATGTCGACGCCGCCAAGCGGGCAAAAATCCGCTCGGTGGCCAAGGAAATGGGCTACACGCCGGACCCGATGCTGACGGCGCTCAGCCACTACCGGCGGCGGCAGAATCCGCCCGCCTACCAGTCCACGTTCGCGTGGGTCAACTCGTTTCCCGAGCGTCGGGCCTGCCTGGAGCAGGAGAACATCCGGACGTTTCATGCGGGAGCGGTGGAGTTCGCCGCGTCGATGGGATTCCGGCTGGAGGAGTTCTGGCTGAAGGAGCCCGGCATGTCGGCCAAGCGGGCGCGCGAGGTGCTGCTCACGCGCGGCATCCGCGGGCTGATTTTCGCGCCGCAGCCGGTGGCGGGCGCCACCCTGGCGCTGGACATCGAGCCGTTCACGTGCGTGGCGATCGGGTACTCGCTGGCGACGCCGCGGATGCACGTGGTGTGCAACCACCAGCACAGCTCGGCGCTGCTGACGTTGCGGCAGCTCTGCAAGCTCGGGCACGAACGGATCGGCATGGTGAGCGCCCTGGAAACGCTGCGGCGCTGCGAACACAATTTCGAATCGCCCTATTATTTTTACCAGAGCCTGCAGCCGGAAACCGCCGTGGTGCCGATGTTCACGATCCCCGGGCTGAACGAACCGGCCAACATCAACAAGGCGCGCGAGGGGTTTCTCGCGTGGTTCCGGCGCTACCGGCCGACGGCGATCATCGCGCACGTGTCCGAAGTGCGCGGGTGGCTGGACGCGGCCGGAGTGCGCGTGCCGGAGGACGTGTCGCTGGCGACGCTTTCGCGCAGCCAGGATCCGGACTGGTCGGGCATCGACCAGCAGGAAAAACTGATCGGGGCGCGCACAGTGGAGTTGTTGATCAGCCTTTTCCAGAGCGGCGAACGCGGCGCGCCGGCCACGCCGATGCGGATGCTGGTCGAGGGGCGCTGGATCGAGCACGAAACGACCCGCCGGATCGGGCCGCCCGCCGCGGAGCTGATCGAGCGGCTGGCGTAGTCAGCGGGAGCGGCGGCATTCCTGCCGCTGCCGTGAATGCGCCGGTATCATCACACACCTTACGACCGCTCGTATATTTCGAGACCTGCTTCCGCGAAGGCAGCGGCAGGTACCGAGGCCGAAGGCCGACAGCTTGCCATGCCGCCGCTCCGTCACTTCGACAGGAAATCCGCGATGCGCGGGATGACCTCGTCGGCGGCGTCGGCGAGGACGTAGTGCCCGGCATCGGCGAGGTAATGCGCTTCGGCGTGCGGCCAGCGCTGTTTCCATTCGTCGTAAAAATCGTCGTTGAAACAGAAATCGCGCCCGCCCCAGAGAATGAGCGCGGGGTGCGGAGGCGGGGCAGGAGGGCTATCGAGCCCGGGATCCGCGGGAGCGCCGGAAGCAAACGACGTCGACGCAGGCTCGCGCGGGGTGAACCGTCCGATGCCCGCGCCCGTGGTTTCGAGCGTGCGCCAGGTGGGATGCGCGGAGGTGAGCGGGATGTCCTTGACGAAGGCGTTGACCGCCACGCGGTGCGCCCACGAATCGTAGGGAAACAGGAAGCCGCGTTTCTCGTCGGGTGTGAGCTTGCGCCGGTGCATCGACATCCAGGTGGCGGGCCAGGCAAAGGCGTTGAAGCCACGCACGAGAAGCGTGCCGGGAAATGCCGTCTTGCAAAGCGCGATACGGCGCGGAATGCGCGGCAGGTGAAACGCCGCCGTGTTCAGAATCACGAAACGGCCGGCGAGATCGGGATGCAGCGTGACGAGTCCGCAACCGATCGCGCCGCCCCAGTCGTGGACCACGAGATGGACGCGCGCAAGGCCGAGCGAACGCACGAGGGCGGCGATGTCGTCGATACGAGCGGCGAGCGTGTAGGGGTAATCTTCCGGTTTTTCGGAAAGCCCCATGCCGATGTGGTCGGGCGCGATACAGCGGTGGCCGCGGGCGACGAGCGCCGGGATGAGTTCGCGGTAGTAGAAAGACCAGGTCGGGTTGCCGTGAAGCAGGAGGACGGCCTCGGACGAATGCGGAGTGCGGAGCGCGGAATGCGGAATGTCCGGAGCGGCGGTTGCGGGCGCTTCGTCCACGTAGCTCATGCGGGCGCCGCGGGGCGTGACGAAGGAGCGCGGCGTGAACGGATAGAGCGCGCGCAGCCAGTCGGGAAGCGGCGTCGGGGGAGGCTGGAGAGCGGTTTGCTGGTCTGCGTTGTCCATCGTGCGGGTTACGTCCTGCGGCAGGGTGTCATGCGGATTCCGTCATGTTTTTTGACTACCATTCGAGCGCGAGCATGAGCGCATTGAGGCCGCTGCCGATGCCGAGGAGGGCGACCTTGCTGCCCTCGTGCACCGCGCCCGCCTCGACGGCGGCGGCCAGCGTGACGGGAAGCGCGACAGAACCGGTGTTGCCGAGGGTCTCGAAAGTGGAAAAATCCTTCGCCAGATCGAGACCGAGCGTTTCGTAGAGTTTGCGGCGATGGGTGCGGCCGACCTGGTGGCAGATGAAGCGGTCGGCGTTGGCGGCGTCCCACTCGGCGACGGCCGTAGTGGCGCTGAAGACATCCCACGTCTCGCGGGCGAGGGTGAGGCCCGCGTTGAGGAGCGCTTCGCTGTCGGTCTGCATGGCGAGGGCGTCGGCGCCGTGAGTGTCGCCCTGGCAGAGTTCGCTGTGCTGCGTGGCGGCGCGCGCGATGCCGCCGAGGAGGCGGTGCGGATGCGCGCCGGGCGGCAACATTTCCTCGTGGCAGACAACGGCCGCGACGGCCCCGGAACCGATGGTAAGGTTGGCGAAATAAGGTTTGATGCCGTTGCGGTCGAGCGGAGCGGTGAGAAGGGTTTCCAGCGTTTGCTCGACGAGAGGACGGCTGTTCTCGCCGGAGACGACGAGGGCGCAGCGGATCTGGCCGGATTCGATCATGCCGGCGGCGAGGGTAAGCGCGTTGAGGAAACCGAGGCAGGCGTTGGAGACATCAAAAATCTGCGCGGTGGCGGGCAGGCCGATCTTGCGGTGGGCGAAGGAGGCGGTGGCAGGCTCCAGCATGTCGCGCGAGACGGCGGCGTGGACGAAGAGCTCGATCTGGTCGGCGCTGACAGCGGAGCGGGCGAGCGCGGCGCGACCGGCAGCGGCGCTGGCGTCGGAGGGGCGCGTGCCGGCGGGCCACACGCGGCGCTCGCGGATGCCGGTCATGAGTTCGAGCCGGCCGAAGGGGAGACGCAGGCGCTCGTAGAGCGGGCGCAGGCGCTCCTCGATCGCATCGGTGGTGAGGATCTCGTCGGGAAGCGCGGTAGCGAGAGTTTCGATACAGGTGTGGCTGAAATGCATGGAAGTCGTTCGAATTTCCCCGATTAATAGCCACAAAAAACACAAGAAAACACGCCGCGCATGAAATCCGCCATCGCGCCGATAGGCGCACGGAAGCCTTTCGACGGGCAGGAAGAAATTTTGTGTTTTTTGTGGCTGTTCATGACCTGTGCTCCGGACGCATCGCCAGGCGGATGATTTCGGCGTCGAAATAGTTGGAGCCGAGGCCGGCGTCGATGGTCAGTGTGGTGCCGTTGATGCCGCTGCTGCGCGGACTGAGCAGGAAAAGGGCGGCGTTGGCGACTTCCTGCGTGGAGAGGTTTTTTTTGCGGAAGGTGAGCTTTTCGGCGTACAGATAGCTTTCGAGATAACCGGGAATGCCGGCCGAGGCGCTGGTCTTGAGCGGGCCGGCGCCGACGACGTTGAAACGCACATCGCGGGTCGCCGTTTCCGTCGAAAACGACTTGGCGAGGAAACGCGCGGCGGATTCGAGCGCGGCCTTGACCGGACCCATGTAGCCGTAGTTGTCGGGGGTGACGAGGAGCGAGGAGATGCCGATCGTCACCACCGATGCGTCGGACGCGAGGTGCGGTTTGAACGCGCGGGCGAGTTCGACGAGCGAGAAGGCCGAGATGGCCGTGGCCTGCAAAAAGTCGGCGCGCTTCGTCTCGTAAAACGCCTTGAAGCCGTCGCTGTAGTTGGCGAACGCGATTGAGTGGACGATGCCGTGGATCGGACCGAGTCCGGCGGCGGCCTGCGCGGCGGCGACTTCGGCGGCGAGGCGTTCCGCCGCGCCCTCGTGCTCCACGTCGCAGACAAAAACCGGGCGGTCGCCGAGAAGGGTTTCGAGGGATTTTTTGCGGACCTCGCTGCGCACGCTGTAGAGGACGCGCGCCCCCTGTTCCTCGAGCGTCTTCGCGGTGAGCCAGGCCACGCTCTTGCGGTTGGCCACGCCGAGGACGAGGACGGTTTTGCCGGCAAGCTGGAGAAAGTCGCTGCTCATACAGAAGATTTTTGAACCACGGAGATCACGGATTGGCTGCGCCAAAACCAGATCATTGAACAGAAGGAAACGAAGAGAACGACGATGTTGCCCCTGCTCGCCGTCCCTCTCCTGAAAACAACTGTTTCCGGAAACCAAAAAAGGTCCGCATCCGGGACGGATAACGGGAACCGGAAACATCTTCGTGATCTTCGTTTCCTTCTGTGCGTTTCATGAGAGGCATGTTCTTTTGTGATAGCAGCCATCCGGATCAGCCCTTGGCCGGCTCCTTCCAGGCCACGGAAAACTCGACATTCATCACCCGCGTGCCGTCGGCCTTTTTGATGGAGCCGCTCATCATGGTGAACCCGCCGAGCGCCTCTTTTTTCTTCACTTCGATGAGCACTTCATCGCCGGGATAGACGGGATTGCGGAAGCGCGCCTCACCGATCCTGGCGATGAGCGGCGAACCGCCCCCACCCTCGCCGGGTTTCACGCCCGCGGCCAGCGCCTGCCGCGCCATGTAAAGCGCGCCCGCCTGGAAGGTGGCTTCGCACAGCAGTACGCCGGGTGTGATCGGCGCGCCGGGATAATGTCCCTCGTAGAAAAACTCGTCGGCCCGCCACGTGCGGCGCGCCACGAGGCTGTCGGCGGTTTCCGACACGATTTCGTCAACAAAGAGAAACGGCGGCCGGTGCGGGATGAGATCGGTGACGGTGGTGGACATGGGCGCGGGCGGGTTGGCTGTATTGGCTGGTTGAAAACCGCCACGACACCGCCCCCGACGCCCCGCGGCAAGGCCGGAAATGGAACCCTCCTCGCACAGGTTCTTGCACCCTGCCGTCCCGAGGCTCAATCTCGTCTCTTTTTTCCCGTCCATCGTTCCCTTTCATCGCACACCGTCGCCGCCACGCCACATGTCCGCCGCATCTCCCGCCGCTCCCTCACCCGAACCTCCGGCAACCCGCACGCCGCCTCCGCCCGCTCCGTCCGCCGCCGCGTGGCTTGTCGAGGACGAGAGCCTGCTCGCCTTCTGGCGCGAGGAAATCGAGGCCCGCCACGAGGAACGCCGCACCTTCCAGGCGCGCCACCGCGACCGGCTCGACGATGCCCTCGACCACATGCAGATGCTGCGTCAGTCCGCCAGCGACCGCGCCGCCGAAATGGCCGCCGGCCCCGACTCTGCGGACGGCGCCGGCGCCGACGCCCCCCCCTCCCCTGCCGACGCCGCCAGGCTCGCCGCTCCCGCCCGGCCCGTCTTCACACCGCCCGATCCGTTCACCTCGGAGGAGATGGCATGCTACCGGTTCCCCTCGCTCGATCTCCTCCGCACGCCCGACGCCGACGAAAAACAGTTCGTCACCCCGCAGGAAATCGCCGACGGCAAACGCCTCCTCCAGGACGCCCTCGATGCCTTCGCCGTGGACGCGTTCGTCTACGATGCCATCGTCGGCCCGCGCGTCACCCAGTTCCGCGTTCGCCCCGGCTTCGGCGTGCGCGTCGAGGCCATCGCCGCCCTCGAAAAAAACATCGCCCTCGCCATGTCGGCCAACGCCGTGCGCATCCAGGCGCCCATCCCCGGCGAAAGTTTTGTCGGCATCGAAATCCCCAACCGCGCCTCCGCTCCTCTCGCCCTCCGCAGCACGTTCCAGAACGCCGCCTGGCAAAACACCGCGATGGACATCCCGCTGATCCTCGGCGTGGACATCGCCGGCCGCCACGTGCTCTGCGACCTCGCCCGCGCGCCCCACGCCCTCATCGCCGGCGCCACCGGCAGCGGCAAATCCGTCTGCATCAGCAACCTCCTCCTCTCGCTCGTTTACCGCTTCCGCCCGGACGAACTGGAAATGGTGCTCATCGACCCGAAGATCGTCGAGTTCGCCATCTACAAAAACCTCCCCCACCTCATCCATCCCGTTGTCACCGATCCCAAACAGGCCGTGCAGGCCCTCAAGTGGCTCGTCCGCGAGATGGAGCGCCGCTACGAAATCCTCGCGGAGAAAAACGTCCGTAACCTCGCTGGCTACAACGCCAAGGCTGCCGCCGAAGGGTTTCCGAAACTCCCCTACATCGTCCTCGTCATCGACGAACTCGCCGACCTCATGATGACCGCCGCCAACGACGTCGAGACGCCCATCGCCCGCCTCGCGCAGATGTCGCGCGCCGTCGGCATCCACACCGTCCTCGCCACCCAGCGCCCCTCGGTGAACGTCATCACCGGCATCATCAAGGCCAACTACCCCACGCGCATCGCCTTCCAGGTGTCCTCGCAGGTGGACAGCCGCACGATCCTCGACGGCAAGGGCGCCGAAGCCCTGCAAGGCCGCGGCGACATGCTTTTCAGCCCGCCCGGCCTCGGTCGCCTCCAGCGCCTGCAGGCGCCCTTCGTGGACGATGCCGAGATCGAGCGCGTCGTCAGTTTCCTCAAAACCCAGGTGCAGCCGCGCTACCGCGTCGAGCTTCGCCCCGAAGACGCCCCCGGCGGCGCCGGCAACGGCGACGACGATCCCCTCGGCGGCAACCTCACCGGCAACGATCCCATGATAAAGGAAGCCCTCGCCGTCATCGCCGCGCACGGCCGCGCCAGCACCAGCTACCTGCAACGGAAGTTGAAAATCGGATACAACCGCGCCGCCTCGCTCATGGAGGAGATGGAGCAGCGCCGCTACATCGGCCCGCAGGTGGGCAACAACCCCCGCGAAATCTTCGTCCAGCCCGGCGACATCAACCTCGACTGAACCTGATCATCAGAACCATCGCACAGAAGATAATTGAACAGAAGCTAACAAAGGGAACGAAGATGCTTCCGGCCAACGCCTCTCTTTCCTGTATTCGGACCTTTTCCGGTTTTTCAGAAAAACATCCCATGCGCACATCACAGGGCATCTTCCAGGAGCATCTTCGTTATCTTCTGTTCAAGATGACTATCACAGGTTTCTCCCTTTCGTTGCCCCGCTTCTGTGCATTTTCCCGGGACAGGACAGCGGATCCTTTCCGTAGTGATCTCTCGTCCGTATCCAGTCGTCCCCTTCTCCTGACCTTCCATGTCCACTGACACGCTCACCGCCGAAGACATTCTCGCACGCATCCGCCGCGATGGCGTGCGGCGCGCCGCGCTCGCCCTGCGCAAACCTCCCGTCCCCTCGCGCCTTCTCCAGGAACTCGCCACGCTCCCCGCCGACGACACCGACACCGCCGCGCTCGCGCTCCAGTTTGTCGCCGCCTACCCGCTGGCCCCCAGCCACCTGCTCGAGGAAATCGCCAACACCGCCCTCGACAGCGATCCGGCGGAACCAGCTGCATCCGGTCATTCCGCACTCCGTACTCCGCAATCCGCAATTCACAACATCCCGCACTCCGCAATTTCCGCCGTTCTCGCCCACCTCGCCACCAACCCGCGCACGCCGCCGCACCTGCTCACCCGCTTCGCCGCGCACGCCGACCCGGTCGTCCGCGCCCAGGCCGCCGCCCACCCCCAGCTCCCCTCGCGCGAGCTCTTCGCCCTCACCGCCGATCCCGACGCCGGCGTCCGCCGCACCCTCGCCGCCAATCCCTCGCTCCGCCTGCCCCACCAGGCCGCCCTCCTCGCCGACACCGACCCGTCCGTCCGCGTCCACCTCACCGCCACGGCCGCCCCCCAGGCCCAGCTCGCGCTTGCCCTCGGCGCGGATGACAGCGCCGTCGTCCGCACCCACGCCGTCGCCACTCTCAAGGTCGAGGAAGACCTCCTCCTCGGCTGGGCCGCCTGCGACGAGGAAGACGTGCAACTCGCCCTCCTCCAGCGCCGCGAACTCCCGGCCGAAGTCAGCCGCGTCCTCCTCCATTCGCCCCACCCGTCCGTCCGCCGCGCCACTGTCGCCGCCATCTCTGCCAACGAGGCCGACGGCGCTCATGCTGCCACCCAGCTCGACGACATCGATCTCCTCTTCCTCGCCACCCGGGGCACGCCCGAAGAACGCGCCTGGGTGGCCTCCGCCCCCGTCCTCGCCCGCCCCCTGCAAAGCCTCCTCGCGCAGGATGCCGACCCTGCCGTCCGTGCCGCCCTCGCCGCCAACCCGGCGCTCGACGAAGCCGTGGCCCGCTACTTCACCACCCGGAACGACGAACCCGTCAACGCCGCCCTCGCCCGCAATCCGGCCGTGTCCGCCGACCTCGTCGAGGAACTCGCCGCCACCCGTTCGCCCGCCGTACTCGCCGCCCTCGCGTATCGCGAAAACCTCGATCCCCGTCTCGCCACCTTCCTGCTCGGCCACAGCCCCGACTTCCGTCGCCATCGCGCCCTGCTCTCCGTCTCCGCCCACAACGACGACGCCACCGACGGCGCCACCGGTAACGCGCCGCCGCCGCTTCCCGAACTCGACCTCGACACCGCCAGAATACTCCTCGCCGACTCCCTGCCCACGGTGCGCGTTCTCGCCGTCGCCGCCTGCCCCGCCTGGCGCCGCGCCGATCTCTACGACATCGCCCGCGATCCGGCGCCGGCCGTGCGCATCGCCGCCATCCGTCACCCCAACGCCGCCGACGAGCTGCTGTCCGACTGGCAGGCCGACCCCGACCCGCTCGTGGCCGCCGCCGCCCGCGAAGCCGCCGAAACCCGCGCCCGCGCGCGCACCCGCCCCGTCCTCTCCGTGCGCGCCACGCATGGCGTCACCCCCCGAACCTCCGCCCCGAACCCTGAACCCGCCGGCAAAGCCGGCCTTGACGCCGCCGCCCCACGCCCGAATCTGACCGATTCCACTCCGGTCGCGCCCTCCGCCATCGGCGATTCCGCAATCTCAAATCCGCAATCCGCAACTCCCGTCACCGCGCGGCCCGCTGCCGCGCCCGATCTTTTCAGCAAACTCAAACGCTTTTTCTGGCAGTAAACATCATGGCAAAATCCAAAACCCTCCAGCATCTCTCGCTCACCTTCCGCGACATCGTGCTCGGGGCCGAGGCCGACGTAATCCGTCAGGCGCTCGAGGCCCGCGTGCAGATCGACCAGCTCATCGAGGAACGCCAGCGCGCCTACGAACGCATCGCGCAACTCGAAACGCAGGTCGAGGACGTGCTCGGCGAAACCGGCACGTTCCCCTTCCCCGCGCCGCCGCTCCCGGTCGCCGGCCTTGACCCCAAGGCCACCGTCGTGCTCCGCGGAGCCGCCGCCGCGCCCGCGCGCAAGGCCGCCCGCGCCGATGACAGCAGCAATGACGACACCGACGGCAACGCCGGCCTCGCGACCGACGCCTCGCCGGCCGAGACCGACGAGACCGCCGAAGCCGCCGAACCGGCAGGCACCGACGCCAGCGACGCCGACGACGAGCCCGAAGCGCCCCCGCCCGCGCCGACGCCTGCTCCCGGCCGCAAGCCTCGCTCCGGCGGCAAGGCCTGATCCGTTCCCACCGGTTAACCGTCCGCCTCTCGCGCCGGCACCGCGCCCGTCTCTCCTGACCGGCGTCCGTGACCGCGATCCGGCGGATACTCCCCGGGCCAACCCGCATGCCATCCGGCGATCAACAGATCCGCATCAACACGCTGCTCCTCGAACGCGAGGCGCTGTTTGTGCGCGTGCACGATCTGGAGCGGGCGGCGGCGAAAATCCTCGGCGAAGATTATCCCTTCACGCGTCCGCTCCTGCCATCGGACGTCAGGGCAAAAATCCGTCCGAAGAAAAAAAGCGCCCGCACCGCCGTTGACGATCCCCTGCGCAAGCTGGAGCCCGGCGAGACTGCCTGGCGCGTGACCTGGACCCAAGCCGGGCAGACGTATCAGGAAACCCACGACAATGCCGACGCCCTCCGCACCCTCCTCGCCAGCCAGGGCGAGCAGTTGCGGGTGACGCGCCTCGAGACCGTGGATGCCGCCGGCGACACCCGCACCGTGCTGCTCGGAGGCAATCCGGAAGAAGACAAGCCTTGATAACTGACGTTACGCAAAGGCGAGGCAGGAGCGTCGCTTGCGACGCCCGCGCAGGCAGGTCAAAGCACCAATAACATTCGCGGGCCTCGCAAGCGGAGCCCCGACAAAACCATCCGCGTAACGTCGGTTAACAATTGATATTCAGGATCGGAAAATTCCGGCCTGGCTTCCGCATTGCCAGCCGGACGCCTCATGAGCAATGTAACCCGACATGACAACCATTGACCAGATCGTTGAAGAAACCCGTTCGCTCCCGCACGACACCGTGCTGGAGCTGGTGGACCGCATCCTGCTCAACCTTCACGGAGGCCAAAGCCCGCAGCACGCCCAAGCCTGGACGACTACCCTTCAACGCCGGGTTGAGGAAGTCCGTAGCGGCGCCGTGCAGACGATTCCCCATGAAGAGACCGCGGCCAAAATCCGCCGCATCGTTGGCCGGTGAACCCCTGTCGACTACATCCCGAAGCCGATGCCGAATACGCCGCCGCGGCGGAATACTACGCTTCCGTCCGCTCCGGCCTGGGCGGACGCTTTTACGACGAAATCGAACGCCTGATCGCAGCCATTCGCACCGACCCACTGCTCGGACGCGAAATCCAGCCTTCCATCCGCTGGCGTTTATCATCCATTTTCCCCTACGCCGTCATCTACAGCAACACCCCCGAAGGCATCCTCATCTGGGCGATCATGCATCTGCGTCGCGAACCTGCCTACTGGCTCCATCGCCTCAACTGATCCGCCGTCCCCCCCCCAGCCTCATCGCCCATCAAACCCGGCGGCGGGTCCGGCGCCTGATTCGCTCATCCCCGCCACGCGTCATGCCGATTACGCGCCCCTGTAAATCCTTGCCAGCTCCCCGGCGACCTCGCGCATTTCCTCGACCAGTTCCGGCGGTTCGATCACCTTCGCGCGTTCTCCCCAACCCAGCACCCAGCGACGCACCTCGTCGGTATGGCTGACACGCAGCTCCAGTTCGATTTTGCCACCGGGCTTTATCGGTAATTTTTTGTGACGCGTGCCAGAAACGTTCCCGTACGAGCTCGCCCGCGTAGCCGTCGAACTCGATCCGCACCGTCACCGTGCCCTCGGCGCGCAGCATTCCGAAACTGTCGCCAAAATACTTCTCCGGAGAAAAATCCGGATCGCGTGCAAACCGGTGCCTCGTCGCCGCAAATTCGCTCATGCGCGGCAACGCGAACGTCCGCATCGCCTGCCGGTCCAGATCGTGCCCCGCCAGGTACCACATGCCGCCGATCGACGCCAGGTGGTAAGGCCACACCCGGCGGCGCTCCGGATCGCCGTATCCGGCCTTCCTGTACATGAAACAGACTTCCTGGCGCGCCAGGACAGCCTTGCTCGCGGCCGTGAAAAGCGCCTCGTCAACCGGCCCTGTTCCCGTGCTGCGAAACGAGATGGATTCGGATAATCCGCCGCCGGGAAAACTCACCACGTCGCGCAAGCCAGTCGTGAGTTTGGCGAACGCCTGCTCCAGCAGACGCGCGTAGGGTGTTCCCCGATACGCCTCCACGGCTTGCCGAGCCACCATCAACGCCAGCAACTCCCCTTCCGTGACATGCACGAGCGGGAAATCCCGCACTGCTTCTGTATAATAAAACCCACCCCGTTGCGGATCGTAGCCGGAGAGCGGCATGGGGACGCGGTCGCGTATGAAATCCAGATCGCGCCGGATCGTCTTCGCATTCACTTCCAGACCCTTTGCCCGCAGTTCCTTGGCCAGTCCGGGCACATTCAGGGTCTTGCCGCTCGCGAACAGCGCATGGATACACTGGAAACGCTCCAGTTGCGCCCCCGTGCGCAACACCTCGCGCGTACCCGCCTTCGGTTTTCCCGCGCCACCGGCCTCCGGCTTCACCTTCCGGGTTGCGCGGGCAGGACGCGGACCGCGGACGGCAGACAAACGGGACGCTCGGGCTGTACCGGTGCCGGTGAAGACGGGTTTCGATCTTTTTTTCATTTTTTCAGGATAAACCATCAGCCTGGACACGGGATGTCCACCCGGCTCGTTAAAGTGCTTCCCGTATAAACGTCATGGTTACTCCAACAATATTTCCCACCTCACCAAACCAACCGCGAATGAACGCGAATGGACGCGAATGAAGACAGAGACTGCGGATTCATTTGGTTTTATTCGCGTTCATTCGCGGTTGGTTCGTCTGCTTCGGTTTTGGCGCAGCCAATCCATCCCTGTTCGCGGTTAAAAACTCTGCAAAAATGGACCTCGTCATCTTCGACCTCGAAACCACCGGCTTTTCGCCCCGCTGGCACGACATCATCCAGATCGCCGCCGTGCGACTGCGCGACGGGCGCACTCCGGGTGAAACGTTCTCGACCTACGTCCGCCCGCGTTGTCCGGTCCCCGAATCCATCACCGATCTGACCGGCATCACCGACGCCGACGTCGCCGATGCTCCCGGGACACCCGACGCCCTGCGGGCCTTCGCCCGCTTTGTAGCCGGGGAAAACGGCCGTGAAAACACCACGCTCCTCGCGCACAACGGCCACCGGTTCGACATGCGTTTCATCGCGGAAAGCTGCGCGCAACACGGACTCCCCACGTGTCCCGTCCGTTTTATCGACAGCATCTGGTTGTCGAAAAAATGCTGGCCCGCCGAGTCCCTGCACAATCTCGACGTGATCGTCGAACGCCTCGGCATCGACCCGGGTGAAACCGGCCATCGCCGCCACGACGCCCGCGCCGACGTCCACCTGCTGGCGAACGCAGTCCGCCACATGCTCCGGAGACTTCGCCCGGAGGAAGCTACCGGATCGCCCCTCATCGAGCCTTGCCTCCGGGACTTCATGGACGCCTGACCCCCCTCTTCTTTTCGCCAACGCACTCAATCATCAAAATCATATGGCCAAACTCATCCTGCAACACCCGCACTCGGGCATCATTCGGAAAGCCCCCGCAGGCTTCTCCTTCACCACGCTGTTTTTCGGACCTCTCCCCGCCCTCTTTCGTGGAGACTTCAAATGGTTCATCATCCAATGCCTGCTGTCCTGGATGGTCATCCCCCTCCTCGTATTCGCCTTCGTGTACAACAAAATCTACATCCGCAAGCTCCTCGAGCACGGCTACAAGGTGAAATCGGTCGAAGGCACGACCATCGAGGCGCTGAACGCGCAACTCGGCCTGGAGCTTCCCCGGCTTTGATCGGCGTCCATCCGGGCCAAGCGAAGGCGAATTCACCGCATCGGCGTATGCCGCTCCCTGTCCTGTTGGCCCGATTCGCTTGGTTCGTAACTTACAAAACTCATTTCAACCATGTCTCTCCATCCTACCATCAAACAGCGCGGTTATTTGGCCGTCGGCCTTCATGATCCGAAGATGATGAAAAACATCGCAGGCGTGCTGCGCGCCTGCGGCTGTTACGAGGCTGCCATGCTGGCGGTGAGCGGAACCCGTTACCGTCGGCACCGGTGCGACACGATCAAGCACTGGAAGAGCATGCCGATGCTGGAGGTCGAGGATTTGCGCACCGTCCTGGCCTACGGCTGCACTCCGGTGGCGGTGGATCTCGTGCCCGGCGCGGTGTCGCTGGTGGACTATAAACACCCTGCCCGGGCCTTTTATATTTTCGGGGCGGAGGACGGCACGCTCGACGACAGCGTGCTCGCGTGGTGCACCGCGCGTGTGATGGTGCCGACCCGCACCTGCATGAACCTCGCCTCCTGCGTCAACGTCGTGCTCTACGATCGCCTGCAAAAACAGCTCCGCGCCCGTGAGTCATCTCCGGACAGTCCGACCATGCCGTCGGCAATACCGCTGGCGTTGCCGCAATGTCCGGAGGAGTGAACATTTTTGGCTGCTCCAATGCCCCCCCACCACCACACACAGATGTTCTCAAAAATTGACAAAACACGGCCTGCCCCCTTCGGCATTCCGGCCTCCGCGGCCTCCGGAGCCGGCGGCATCGCCATCATCAAACCCGAGGAAACAAAAAAGGCCAAATCGCCCGTCGTCCCCGCCTCCGACGAAAATTACCAGTTCCCGCCCGTCACCCTGCTGAAGGAGCAGACCCGCCCCGAAGGCGCCGACGACGACGCCGAATACGCCCGCAACATGGACGACCTCGTGCGCATCCTCGGCGAGTTCAACGTCGCCGTGTCGCCCGGCGAGATCCACGTCGGCCCGGTCATCACCTGTTACGAAGTCGTGCCCGCGCCCGGCGTGCGCGTCGAGAAAATCGCCAGCCTCGACAAGAACATCGCCCTCGGCATGCGCGCCCAGTCCGTGCGCATTCTCGCCCCCATCCCCGGAAAAGCCGCCGTCGGCATCGAAATGCCCAACCGCACCCCCTCCCCCGTCGGCATGCGCGACATCCTCGAATCCGAAGACTGGGCCGCCGCCAAGGCCGAGATTCCCATCGCCCTCGGCAAGGACGTTTCCGGCAAACCCCTCATCAGCGACCTCTCCAAGATGCCCCACCTGCTCATCGCCGGCGCCACCGGCTCGGGCAAGTCCGTGTGCATCAACTCGATCATCGCCTCCATCGTTTACCGCAAGGCCCCGAAAGACCTGCGCCTCATCATGGTGGACTCCAAATTCGTGGAACTGAAAGTATTCAATTCCCTGCCCCACATGCTCATCCCCGTCGTCACCGAGCCGAAGAAAGTGCCCTCCGCGCTCAAGTGGCTGCTCGGCGAGATGGAGCAGCGCTACCAGATCTTCGCCAAGGTCGGCGTCCGCAACATCAGCGGCTTCAACCACCGCAAGAAGAACACCAGACTCGATTTTCCCGTCGCCGACAACGACCCCGCCACCGGCCTCCACGCCACCGGCGAGCAGCAGATGCTCGAAGGCGTCGACCCCTTCGAGGATGACGACGGCATCGAGATCCCTGATCGCCTGCCCTACATCGTGGCGATCATCGACGAACTCGCCGACCTCATGATGGTGGCCCCCGCCAAAATCGAAACGGGCATCGTCCGCCTCGCGCAGCTTGCCCGCGCCGCCGGCATCCACCTGATCATCGCCACCCAGCGCCCCTCGGTCAACGTCATCACCGGCGTCATCAAGGCCAACCTCCCCTCCCGCATCGCCTTCCAGGTCGCCTCGCAAGTGGACTCCCACACCATCCTCGACGACGAAGGTGCCGACACCCTCATCGGCCGCGGCGACATGCTCTTTTCGCTTCCCGACAGTTCGCGCCTCGTGCGCGCGCAGGGCGCCTTCGTCTCCGACGAGGAAGTGCAGGAGTTTGTCGAATTCCTCAAACGCAACGGTCCCCCGCAATACGCCACCTCCGCCGTACTAACAAATCGACCGCGACGCCAGCGACGACGATGATGATGATGAACTCGGGGACATGCCGAAGGGATCAGGCCGGAATGGCATTTGGTTAAGCCCCCTTTCTTTTGTAGCTCGTTCATCCATCGTCTGGATTCCCACGATAAAGCCCTTAACCAAGTGCCATTCGGGTCAGGCTGTGTTTTGTCAATTTCGATGAAAAAAAAGTTCAAAAAATCACACAACCATCATTCATTAATCAAATTATCCCCCCGGCACACACGGTGCATATTGCGTATTCATAATATCATCCCGTCATGTCAGAAACATTATCCCGCTCCCAATCCGGTTTGGGAAAACCGGTCGTCAAGCCGCTGCCCAAACTCTATGAAATCGCCATTACCAATCCGCGCACCCGGGAAACCGCGACCTTTCCGGGGCAGGGTATTCGATTGTCGGATGCGGTTAAGGATGGTCTTGGGAACATCGGCCCAACCGTCGGCGTCCGTTTGCCCAACGGCCAACAAAGGATGCGGCGTCTGTCGCTTTTCGAGGAAGATGTGCCTTACAAAGAAGGGGAAGCCTTATGAGACGGAATTCCTGAACATTGAACAGGAGTCGGCCAGGAGCATAAAGAACCACCAGAATTTTATTTTTTCACTTGCCTGACTGGCAATGAGTAAGCCTCATTGAAGTCGGCAAGACCCTCAACCAAACCCGAATAGCAAAGAGAAATACAATGGGAACAATGATCCACCGAGGCAGGGAGTTGATTCGCATCAACCCTGACAATGAACAAAAACTGGAATACTCGGCCAACGACGGGCGCACCTGGGTCACACGTTACTCCAGCGCAATCTGTGGCGACTTCGAAGAGCTGCTGGACAACGGGAAGGAGATACTGGCGACAACATCCAAAGGGCTTTTCTTCTCCACCAACGATGGAAGGACTTGGGCCAAGAGGCATTGATCCGTCAATGAAAAAACACACCCACATATGCTGGAAATAATAAATCAACTATATCCAATAATAAAGAATTGTAATAAGGGTTTTGATGTTACATCCGTGTTTAGTAAAATTTCCGAATGCCATTATCGGGAAAACTTCCATAGTGATATAATAGCCTACTATCTACAAAACGATGAGGTTAAAGAAAGATTCATTGACTGGATAAGCACTCCATCAGGGTCTCTCGATGGTAAAATAGAAAAGATCTCATACAAAGGAGGGGCTGTTAAGCGAGAGACATCTCGTATAGATATAACCCTACTGAGCCACGACGAAAAGAAAGCGATCATAATTGAGAATAAATCCAACAATGCATGTGATCAGTTTAATCAATTACACAACTACATTAGTCGTCTCAAAGAAGAGGGTGTGGAAATTGAAAAAATACTTTATCTAAATAAAGATTCCGAAAAGAAGCCCGATATTGCTGCGTTAAAAGAAGATGATAGGAGGGGAATTGAAAGCATTCTGAAAGTAAGTAATTTACAGGGGTTTATAGACAATGTTATAAATCCTGTAATAGTTCAGACCAGTAACATTAGGCTGAATGGGCTCTCGCAGGAAATTCGCTCGTTGTTTCAAATTTTAATTTATAAAGATATGAATGTTGATAAAATCATTGAATTGATAGGTAATCTAAATGAACCTGGTAATCTAGATAAGCTCAGAGATGTAATTCGGGCATATGATCAGATTCCTGATGCTCTTGCTGAGTATTTCAAAAGCTACCTCACGTCTCAAGCTCCCGACTACTCAATACCAGGGGTTTACAATAAGTATTGCGTTATAATTGAATCGATACTAATTGGGTCAAAAGTGTTTACAGTAGATATCTGGTTTTCCCGTGATCAAGTGGATTTCTCGTTTTTTATCCGAAAAAACAACGGAAATCATGCTGATGTCGAATTAGTACGGTCCCGAGCGGGCAATTCATTTCCATTCAATGAATTTCGGGATGGTCGCTATAGGTTTTATCATGAGAATCCGCTAGATATTGCTGGCATTAAAATTAAAATAGACCAATTACTTCAGTTTTTGCGGAAGATTCAGTCGCTCCCATAATCTTAAACTGGCGCAGTTTTAGTTGAGCAATAAGCGGATCATGCCGTCTTATACTTTTTTCCTAACATGCTGCCGCGTGACAATCACCTCTGCCCATAGCTCGGTGATTTTGAAGATGTCGGGCAGGCTCCACATGGAATGGCTGTAAAGCTCGTGCATGGCATGCCCGATATAGTGGTCGGCAAGCTCTGTCTCGTAGTGTCTGAGTTCGTCGATTGCATTCCAGTTCAATTCGTTCAGTGTATTGTGTTCCTCATAGCATCGACCAGGCACTTGCAGAACCGTGCTACCGGCTGAGATGATGTCCTGCAAAACCCCGTAAATCCCCCGATCGTCGCTTTGCGGATCGGTGACGAAGACGTGCAACTTCAACTCCAATTCGTAATCCTGAACAAAGGGATCCTGATCCTGGATGCGTTTGTCCAGTTCTTGCATGATCGGCTTGACCTCGGCCCATGCCTTTTCAAGGCACTCGGTCAAAAGGTCGCTGATTTTCACGAAACAGGCGACACGTTCCAAGGTGAACCGAAAGCCATCGTTCAGCCGGTGTTTCCTCTCCTGCAAAACCTGCCACAACTCCGACTTGCCCTTTATCGAATCAAGCGAAGGCCGATGTCCCTGTTTCATATCGAAGGATGCCCGATGGTATGCATCGTGCAACTCGACCGCCAGCCGTTCCAGTTCCTCGATGGAATAGCCTTCCAGTTCCTTGTCCCATTCTTCATCGGTTTTCATTTCGCAAAGAAAATCGCTTAATGTGGTGTTCCGTTTATCATAACATCGTATAATTTTTCCTGACGTTATTCTTGCGACTGACCATGGATGTGATAATCGAACGGATACACTCGCGCTGGTCCCCGCCGGGCGCCCCCGCGACGAGCAGGTGAGGCATCCCGGCCAGATCGCAAACGAGAGGTTTGCCTGAAATTTCGCTCCCCGGAATGACGGGAATTTCAGCCCGGATTGCTGACTTGTTTCCGGCCCCGATGCCATCCCTTGCTCTACAACCATGATCTTCGCCTCGTGTGGACATTCTCCGGAGCATACCCGCCTTGCCTAGACAGGCGGTGTCCATCCGAGGCACAGCCTTGCGGATTTTTCCGGCAATTGTCCGCTCCCGGACACCGCCTGTCCACCCCGCCCGGTAAAATCGACCGCGAACCGATCCCGCCTATGTATGTTTATTCCGGAAAGACCGACCTTGTTTTTACCTTACTGCTCGCGCTCGTGCTCGCCTGCGCGTGGGGAGAGTGGGGATGGGGGAGCGGAGTGGCGCTGTCACTGCGGGTTCTTGCCTGCGCGCTGCTCTGCCAGTCCGCTGTCGATGCGTGGCGGGCAAACCGCTGTCTGTGGAAGGCGCTGATCGCGTTTCCGGCCAAACACCTTCTGGTGGCATCCCTGGTTGCGTGCGGGATCCTCGCCCTCGGCGGGGCCATGACCCTTGCCTCGGGGGAAGTGAAGGAAGACCGCGGCAAGCATGTCGCAGTGACCGGAGCCGGTGCCGCCGGATTCCTGATCGTCCTGTACTGGATCAAAAAGCTCATCCGTCCGCCTGCTTCGGGAAACGCGGTCGGCAGCGAAAGGCGCGCAGCGGAGGTTGAGGGATGAAGGTGTGGCTGGATGATGTCCGCGAGGCCCCGGAAGGCTGGCAACGTGTCTTCTGGCCGGATGAAGCCATCGCGCTGCTCCAGAGAGGCAGCGTGACCGGGATCAGCCTCGATCACGATCTCGGCGACGACACGCGCGGCACCGGCTACGACGTGATCGCGTGGATCGAGGAAGCCGTGGCCGTTCGCGGCTTTGTTGCACCCGAAATCCGGATACACTCGGCCAATCCCGTCGGGCGCGAGCGGATGTTGCGCGGCATCGCGGCCATCGAACGGATATCCGCATCCTGAAAAGCAGCCGCCAGCCCCCCCTCGCCCCCGGACGAACAATCCCCACAGGCACGGAGGCATGTGGCTACGTCGCGGCGGACGCCGTTGCCTGCGGTTCAGTCCGTCCCGATGACAGATTCGCACTTTGGGCGGCATTTTGGAGATACTCCCGGATGGTTTTCAGGTCCCCGCCGGAGCCGACCATGTGCAATTCGTTTTTGGGCCGGCTGAGCGCGACGTAGAGTTCCATCCGGCTGTCCTCGACAGAGATCTCCCGAAGCCCCCAGACGATAACGATGGGGGCTTCCAGTCCCTTGAAACGTCCCGCCGTGAGCACGCGGATTTCCTTGTCGGCAGGCTGGGTGTTTTTCACGAAGCGGAGGCCGTTCGCCATTTTTTCGGCTTCGATTTTTTTGAAGAAAACCGGGTAAAATTCGTGACGGACAAAGAGGACCACGATGTCCTGCGGTCTGATGCCGTCTTGCGTGATCAGGCGCGTGACGAGCGTCTTGATTTGTTTGATCTGTTCGGCCGAGCCCTCGGCCTCATGCCACGCAACCGGGACTCCCTCGATGGCCGGCGCATTCAGTTCGCCGCCGGTGAACAAGGGGCGCACCACGGAATGGATTTGCGCGGTGTTGCGGCAGTTTTCGGTCAGCGAAAATTCGTCGGCCGGACCGATCGGGAAGTTTTGCGTTTTGCGATAAATCTGCTGGTTGCGGTCGTAGAAGAGGTAAAGCGGCGTCTTTTCCGGGTCGGTCATCATGCACTGGAGCGGAAACCAGAACTCGTCGGCAAAGTCCTGCGCCTCGTCCACGATGATGGCATCGAACTTCACTTCGTGCTCTCCGAGCAGATGGCAGAGCGCGGCGGGAAACTGGATATTCCAGAGGTCGGAACCGGATTGGCCAGGGTGTTCCCGTTGAGCGCGTTCGAGGTAGTCGCCGGGGTATTGCTCGAAGAGCCGGCCGCAAAACGAATGGAAGCTGCCCGTGGTGACCGGAAGCGCAGGATCGACGACAGCGGCAAGGTGATCACCCAGGGCATTGTTGAAAACGAGCAGGAGCGTTCTGAAGCCGTTGCGGGCCAGTTCGTGCGCTTTTTCAAGCGCGAGCAGGGTCTTGCCGGTGCCGGCTCCCCCCGCGATGCCGACGCGACGACGCGAACCGAGCCATTTGAGCAGATGGAACTGCGCCTGCGTGAGTTCGATGCGTTTTTGTTCTTCGTCGGAAATGCGGGCGGCGGCGGTGGGCAGTACGGCAAAGCTGCGGGCGAAGGTTTTTTCGACAAGGGCAACGCCATGTGCGCCAGGTTCGCAGCGGACCTCGGACCGGGCTCCGGCAAAATCCCACGCGCGGCGAATGGCGCCCTCAACGTGTTCGCGCGGGAGATGGGCGAGGGTCAGGATGATCTCGCGCGGCCGGTCGGGGCCGATCAGCGCGTCGGGACTGACGAGGTCGGGGAACCAGACTGCGTGACCGACGCAGACAGGACCCCGCACCAGCTTGTCCCAATCCGGCTGTTTGCGCAGAAGGGCCAGTATCTGATGCTTGGCATTTTTGGCCTGATCGAAGGGATTTTTGATGGGATTGACACGCCCCTCGCGATCCTGGCTGGTCCATTCGCCGGTGTCGCCATCGTATGCGATGCCGCCGCCCTTGACCTCGATCACCAGAAGGCCGAGACGCGGATGAACCAGCAGAAAATCGGCCTCTCCATCCTGCGCGTGGTCGCCGGGGGCGCGGGCGATCCAGGATACGGAATGGAGCACGACAAAACCGGATGGCAGGCCGTGGCGAAGCGCCTCGTAAACCTTTCGTTCGCCGGCGGAGCCAACCATGTGAGCGAGCCGCGAGCCGTAATCGGGGATCATCGTTGCCATGAGGAAAGGATGTGCAGCCAGAGGGATACCAGGCAATGCTGCGTATCCGTCGCTCAACATTCTTGCGATCTTCCGACTGCCAGCCGGAATCATTTCATAATGATTGCGGAGGATATCCGCCGAATCCATTCCGACGATCCATCCGTTTTCCATTTTCCATTTTCCAATGCCCACCCAGACCCGTGAAGTCCGACCCAGCCAGAAACCCGGCCATGTGCAGACCTCCGCCGGCGTGCTCCTCGCCATTCCCGGCGGCTGGGCGCTGCTCCCGCCCGGCGACGCCGCGCTCAGCCGTCGCATCAAGGCCGACGGGCCGACCTGGACCGTCCTCGAACTCAAGGGCAACAAACGGTTCTCGCGCGGCATCTGGGCTCCCGCCGACCGCATCGACGCGCTCCGCGCCGGACTCGCCGCCGAGCGCACCGACCCCGCGTATCAGAAAAAGCTCGACGCCGGCCGCGCCCGCCGGGCCGCACAGCAGGAAGTTTACGCGGAGGATTTTTGCCAGGCGGTCGTCAATTTTCTCGCTTTTCATCCCCGCTACCGGGAACTGGCCGTGCGGCTGGCGCGCGCCATCACCGACCACGCCGTGCCGGTCGGCAGCGGCACCGTCGCGCGCACGGAGCGCATCCCGGTCGAACAGCGCGCCGAGGCGGCGACCCTCGCCTGGATGCGCCACCAGACCACCGCCTACGACCACATGACGATCCCGCGCGTCAAGGGCATGCGCCGCGAAGTCCGCCGCATGCTCGCCCAACGCTCCCGCCAGTTGCTCGCACAGTATCGCTCCGGCTCCGATCCGGACGCCGCCCGCTGCCCCCTGCAACAGGCGCTCGGCGCGTAACGCCATCCGGAGGCGAGACCCGAAGAGCGGACTTCTCGCTCCGCTGCACAGGGCGCAGCCATGCCCGCGCACACAGGCAAAACGCCCGCTTTCTTGCCAGTGCCGGATAAGGGGCACGCCCCCCCGGCAATCTGGACAAAACCGATAACGCCGGAAATGGCCGGGACGCATTTTCTGGTCATCCGGGCCGGATTGCCGCAACGCATAAGGCGTATCCCGGAACCAATATCACCCGGGCGCGACACAACCGACGAAGCAGCCATCTCCCCGCGCGTCTGACGCCCCACATCCTTTTCACCACCTGCCGCCCTTCCTGATCCGCACGATGAGCACTCCCGCTTCCCAGCCCTCTCCCGACCCGGAAAACCGTCCCTCCGCCGCCACTCCCGGCACGACACCGCCACCCGGCCCGGAGCCGAAAACCGAAGCCGCCAGCGTCACCATCGACCCCGTGACCGGCAAGAAACTCTGGTCGGTCGGCACCTTGACCTACACCTCGACCGGCATCGTCGTCCTCTTTCTCTGGCTGCTCTGGGGCGATTTCGCGTGGTCGATGCGCGACCGCTCCGTAGGGCCCATGTCCCAGTGGTATCTCGATGAACTGAAGGTTCCCCAGTATCTTTTCGCCTTGCTGACGGTTTCCTTCCCGGCCGCGATCGGCCTGATCCTCGGTCCGATCATCAGCGTGAAGTCCGATCGCCACCGGGGCAAACGCGGGCGCCGCATCCCCTTTCTCCTCGTCACCACCCCCATCGCTGCCTTCGGCATGCTCGGGCTGGCCGCCACGCCTTTCATCGCGCGCTGGATGCACAATGTCCTCGGCAAGGAACACGCCTTCGGCGGATGGATCCACAACCTGCTCGATGGCACGGCGGGCGGCGCATGGCTCGTCGACCACCTGCAAGACCCCATGATCGTCTCGGTTGTATGCTTCGGCGTGTTCTGGGCGGCGTTCGAGTTTGCCACCATCGCAGGGCAAGCCGTCTTCGGCGGCCTGATCAACGACGTGGTGCCCAAGCCGCTCCTCGGCCGTTTCTACGGACTCTTCCGTGCCGTCAGCCTCATCGACGGCATGATCTTCAACTTCTGGATCATGGGCAAAGTGCCCGGCTACTTCACCCTGATCCTCACCGTCATCGGCGTCTTCTACGGCGTGGCTTTCATGTGGGTGTGTCTGAAGGTAAAAGAAGGCGACTACCCCCCGCCCCCCCCGGTGCCTGCTCCCAAGCCCGGGCACAGCAACAACTGGTTCGCCCGTTTCGGACGGGAAATCGCCACCTATTGCCGCGAGTGTTTTTCCAACCCCTACTACCTCTCGGTCTTCGTGCTCCTCATGTGCGCTACCCTCGCCTTCGCCCCGATCAACATCTACGCCGTACGTTACACCAAGAGCCTGGGCATCAGCATGGACACTTATGGAAAGTGCCTCGCCCTCACTTACCTGATTTCCCTCAGCCTCTCCTGGTTTCTTGGCTGGATGGCGGACAAATTCCACCCCCTGCGCATGGCCATAGGTTTCCTGATCGGCTATGCGCTGGTCACTTTGTGGGGCTGCTTCTTTGCCAAGACCCCGAACACCTATCTCTTCGCGTGGGTGCTGCACGGGGTGCTTTCCGGTTGTTATTTCACCGGAGCGGCCTCGCTTGCGATGCGGCTTTTTCCTCATTCCCGTTTCGCGCAATTCGCGTCCGCCGCCGGCATTTTCGGCTCGCTGGCCAACATGGTCTTCGCGCCGGCTTTGGGCATGATGATTCAGGGCACGGGGACGGCTACGGAACAAAATTACCGGCTGACGTGGATCGCCGGTTGCGCCCTCTCCCTGATCGCCCTGGGCGCCGCATGGTACGTGTACGGCAAGTTCATGAAACTCGGCGGCCCGAAAAATTACGTGGCGCCGGAATAGGCGGGAGCTTTTCCCCGGATTGGCAGAGCTTTTTGACCACGGATTGCCTGGGGCGGCTGTGCCGCTACCGAAGGGACAGAAAGAATGGCCACGAAAAACACGAGAAAACACACCGCGGATGAAATCCTCCATCGCGCTTATAAGCGCGCGGGAGACTCCCGCCGGGCAGAAAGGAATTTTGTGTTTTTTGTGGCCATCCCGGTCTGAATCCGGAACGCATCCGCACCGAGGGCAAGGATGCTGCGACAGCCGGGCCTGTGTCCGTGAAAATCGGTGCAATCCGTGGTCAAAATGTTTGCCGCACAGTGGACCGCGTTACCGGGGAAAATCGTACGCGAAAAGCGCGATCGTTCAGCATCGCACTACAGAGAACAAAACACAGGCACGGAGGCCTGCGCCTACGTAGCAGCGGCAGGCCGGGGCCTGCCCGCGCCATACCGCCAGCACTCAGTCAATCTGGCTGACCGGCTGCCAGTTGCGCATGTTTTTCGGATCGTAGGTCAGGTTGACGACCGCGCGGTTGAATTCCTCCACCGGCACACGGAATCCGTAGTTTTGCCGGTCGGAGCCTTCGTCGCGGGTGCAGATGAGATAATAGCCCGAAGGACGCGAAATCTTGTACCGGACAATGAAGTAGTTGCTCGCGGACGAATCCGGCAAGGCCGGGGGGCTCGACATCGGGCGAGCGGCCGGGGCCGGGGGGCGCGCGGGCGCCGGTTGCGGAGGCGTCGCGCGGGTCGTTGTCACCGGGCGCGGCGCGGGGGCCGGCGCCGGAGCCGCCGGACGCGGCGGGGTCGGGCGACTCTCGGGAGGGGTTACGCGCGCGGGCGCCGCGCTCTGGGCCGGTACGCGAGGCGTCGGAGGAGGCGGGGCGGCCGGAGGAGGAGCCGGCGTCGGCTCGGGCGTCGACGGGAAGGGTTGCAGCCGGGGAAAGGCGATCGCCGGCAAACCGGAACCCCCCGGGGTTTGCGGAGCCGGAGTCCAGGGCGTGACCGAACCGGGATTTTCCGCGCTGGCCGATGGCGCACTGCCGTCCGGAGGAGGAGCGGCCGGATTCATCACCCGCCAGATCAGGTATCCCGCCAGCAGCAACAGCAGCAGCAGAAAAAGCAGAACGAAACAGCCTCGCTTACGGGATTTTTTGCTCACGGTTCGTAAAAAAAAGAGGCGGTGCTCCCCGGAAGGAAAGCACCGCCAGGAACGGTTTCAGAATAAATCAGAAGTTATAGACAACACGACCAAAGCCCCAGAACTGGCCGTCGCTCTCGAAGGTGCCGTGCAGATTGCTGGTCTCGCTGTACTGCACGCCGAGGATGACGGTGAACTGGTCGTTGATCTGATACGGCAACTCGGCGCTCGCACCGTAGTAGGTATAGCTTACGTCGGTCTTCACCGGCTTGATGTACGGCGTCATGTCGCTGCCGTCAACGTAGCCGACGAAGGCGCTGAGGCGCAGGCTCAGCTTGTCGATCAGATGGCGGGAATAACCGGCGGAGACTTCCGCGGTGAACGCCTTGCGGTCGGTATCGAAGTAGAGATAGCCGGCCACGGCCAGGCCGCGCACCTGCGGGATCGCTGCGGTGAGGCCGAAGTAGGGTTCGAAGGCATCCTTGATGGTGCTGTCGAGCTTGTTCGGGTAGTAATAATAGGTGAGACCGAAGTCGTAGGTCAGCCAGTCGTTCAGCTTGTCGGTGATGCCGAGGTAGACGTCGAACTCGCTGTTGTCCGCGCTCGAGAACGGCTGGACGGTGTAGGCGCCGACGTAAATCAGCTGCTCGGGTAAATCGACCTTGAAGCCGCCGGTGAAGGCCTCGTTGGAACGTTTGATGCCGCGGAAGACGTGCTTGGTGGTCACGCCGGCATCGGCTGTGTATCCGATCGGCAACTTCTGGCTCGTCTCGTAATTGGCAGGGATGTCCTGCGCAACAAGTCCTGACAGTCCCAGCGCAAGCACCGGGAGAAGGAGTGTGGTTTTGGTTCGCATGGTTTCTTGATTGGTATGGAGGGAGGGAAGCGAACGGCGGAGAAGAATCCCCGCCGTTCGCAGATGATTCATTTACCGGTGATCAGTAAACGAAGGTGGACTCGTCCTTGATCACGGGCTCGTCGAGGAAGGAGCTCATGAATTCGAGACGGGCGCGACCGGAACCGGGGTTCACACCCTGGGCTTCGATGCGGAGCTTGGTGCCGCGGCGAGGATCGAGGAGCACATCGGGGAAGGTCACCGTCTGGCCGTCGATGGTGCCCTGCGCATCACCACCGGTCGAGATCGGGCGGAGCTGCTCGCTGAGGGTGACCTTGATCTGGCCGTTGACGGGCTTGAAGGTGCCCTGGTTGGTGATCTGGATCTCGTAGGTCGTGGTCTGGCCGACGCGGACCGGGTCGACGGTGTCGATGATCTCGGTGCGAACACCGGGAGCGCCTTCCCATTCGGTGCGAGCCTCGGCCCTGGCGGTGAGGGTCTTGCCGGTGATGGCGGAGCCGGTGGCGGTGGCGCCGTTGACGGTGTCACCCGGGTTGATGTTGGTCAGCACCACGGTGTAGGACTGGGCCTGGCCGGCGGCGAGGCTCGGGATGGTCCAGGTGAGGCGGCCGCCCCTGGCTTCGGTGGCGGGATCGGTCTGGACAACCGAGGTGCCCTTGGGCAGGTCGTCGGTGACCGTCACGTTGCTGATGGTGGTGTTGCCTTCGTTACGCACAACGACCTGGTAGGTGGCGTTCTTGAAGATGTAGGTGCGGGGCGTGCCGGTCTTGGTGATGCCGAGGCGGGACTCGACGATGTTGAGCACGCTCCGGGCCTGGACGGGCTGGCCTTCGGCGAAGGTGGCGCTGGCCACGTTGGTCAGCTCGCCGCCCTTGCTGGCCTTGGCGACAACGGTGATGTCGCGGCTCTGGCCGGGGGGAAGATCACCGACTTCGGTGGTGAGGTTGCTGCTGCTGGTGAGGCCATCGGGCAGCGTGTCGGTCACGACCACCTGGTGGGCAATGGCGGTGCCGGTATTGCGCACGGTGATACGGAAGGGCACGTCGTCGCCGAGTTCGGCCGTGGCGGGACCGGTCTTGACGATCTCGAGTTTGGGTGAACCGGCGAAGAGCGGCAGGACGACCACAGGATCGACACACACGCTGCTGCTGGTGACGAAGTTGCCTTCGGTCTGCGGACGCACGGTGACGAGCAGGTCGCGAACTTCGCCCTTGCTCTGCGCATCCCAGTTCCAGCGGAGATCATTGCCGCTGACCCTGGCTTCGGGTTCGGTGCCGACGAGCTGGAGCCCCTCGGGCAGGTGTTCGACCACCGAGATGTTGGTGATGTTTTCCAGAGCCGTCACACGGAGGCGGTACTGGTATTCGCCGCCCACCTGGGTGGAAGAGACGAGGGTCTTGTCGACGGTATAGAGGTTGGACCTGAACTGTGAACCGGCGGTTGCGGGAGCAGCGGTCTGGGGTGCGGCGGCGGCGGCCGGAGCGACCCTCGCCGGCTCGGGCGCCGGAACGGGGGCTTCCGTGTGAACGGGCGCCGACTGGGCCGATTGCGCCGGAGCGGCGCCGACGATGTCGGTCGAGGGCAACGACGGATAGTTTTGCGAGGGCGGATTGGCCCGATCACTCGGGCGTGTCTGGGCCTGGAGGTTGGTGACGGAGACCGTCACAAATCCGAGGACAGCAGCAGCAAGGGTGCTGCCAAGGAGGGACCGCTTAAGGTTCATTTTTTTGCTCATGTGGTTCTAGTCGTTGAGTATACCTGAATCCGAGTGCCAAGTGGCACCATCGTCAATTTCTTGTCCGGCGGTGCAACGGTTTTTCCATAATAGGGACTGGGCAAAAAACGCCTAGTCAGGTAAACGCCTGATGCAAATGCAAAATCCTGCCAAAACATATATTCATCAGTTATGATGTAAATATGTTATGTATTTTTATACTCGTCGGCCCCTTGTACCGGTGATGCGGCTTTCCTTTTTGCAGAGGGGGTCGGTATTCATTGAATTCTCTCATGCGGACGGGCGACGTCATCGGTTCTGCCAGAGCAAAATCTGCACAGCGGGCGGCTGTCCCGCCGCCAGGCCAAGGCGTACCGGAGAATGCGAAGGCCGCTTCAGCGCCGGGGCCGGTATTTGCGGAGGTTGCGCAGGGCGATCCCGAACTCGCCCGGGAGAGGGGCCTCCATCGTCACGGGCTCGCGCGTCACCGGGTGGCGGACCGCAAGGGAACTGGCATGGAGCGCGAGCCGGGCGATGAGCGGTTTCTCGTCAGCCCGTCCTTTGTAACCGCGCTTCAGGTCGGACAATTTCAGGATGGCCCCGGGCACGCCGTAAAACGCGTCGTTGAGGATCGGCGCGCCGGCGGCAGCGAGGTGCACGCGGATCTGGTGCGTGCGTCCCGTGAGCGGGCGGCATTCGACGAAGGCAAAGCGTCCGAACCGCTCCAGCGTGCGAAACCGGGTGGCGCAGGCCTTGCCGCCGCGTTTGCGGAAAACGCGCATCCGGCCGGGCCGGGCCTCGTCCGCGCCGAGCGCAAGCTCCACCGCAAACTCGTCCGGCAGCAGCCCCTGCGCATCGCGGATGACGGAGCCCACCTTCATCGCCTCGTCCGGCGGCATCACCACGACGAGCGCGTGGTAGATCTTGGTCGCCGCCTTGCTCTGGAACTGGCCGCTGAGAACGTCGAGCGCGGGTTTGTTGCGGGCGCAGAGAAGCACGCCGCTGGTGTCGGCATCGAGGCGGTGAACGTTGGCCGTATCGGGACCGTAGCGCTCGTGGACGAGGCGCATGAGGTAGCCGCGTTGTTTGTCCCAGCGATCGGGCGCGACGAGGAGCCCGGCGGGCTTGTCAAACGCGAGCATCGATTCGTCTTCGTAAACAACCGGTGGCAACGAGGCAGGAGGCATGGCGGGAACAAGGCCACAAGGCCAGGCGGGCGGGAAGCCGAAAGAAAGGGAAACCGCCGGGCAGGCGGGCGGGGGCCCGCCCCTCAGCGTTTCGGGTCCGACTCGAAGCCGATCGCCCCGTTTTGCGCCCAGGCCGCCAGCGCGAGCCGGTGGATCTTGGCGTTGTGCCGGACATCGACCGGAAATTTTTGATGGAAATAAAAGACCTTGATCGCCGCCGTGTGCGGATGCTCCTGCCCCAGCGCCCGCAATTCGCGAGCCAGCCGGCGGCCGTCCGTCCCCGACTCGACCACGCAGCCGGGCGCCAGCTCCACCACGATCGCCGGGCGCTTCCGCCCGTTCGCCCCGAGGCCGATCAGCGCGCAGCGTCTCACCTCCGGATGCGCCGCAAACACCGGTTCCACCTGTTCGGTGAACAACGTGCCGGCCTCGGTCTCCACGCGCTCGGCCTTGCGCCCGCAAAACCACAGCCGCCCCTCGCCGTCGAGGTAACCGCAATCGCCCATCCGGTGCCAGATCACCTCCGCCCCGGACTCGCCGGCGCCGCCCGCCGTCGCGGCCCCCGCGCGGGGATCGGCAGCGGCACCCGCAACGGCGGCAGGCAACTCGCGGATTTTCGCCGCCGCAGTCGCCTCGGGAAGGGCATCGTACCGGAGCGTGACCGTCGGCCCGCTCACGATGATCTCGCCCACCTCGCCCGCCGGCAGTTCCCGGGCGTCGTCGAGCGAGGCCAGCGGCGCATCGGTGAGCGCGATGATTTTCACGCGGTTGCCCGGCAGCACCCGTCCCGCGCACGTCCCCGCGCCGGCCAGTGTCGCCCGGGCCGTGCCGCCCCCCGTCACCTCGCGTCCCTCGATGCTCGCCACCGGCAGTACCTCCGTGGCGCCGTACGGGCTGTGCAGCGTGCCGTTGGGCAAGACCGTGCGCATCGCTTCCCACAACCACGGCGGCACCGGCGCACCCGCGCACAGCACCCGGCGCACCGAGGGCAGCGTCTGCCCCGTCTCCAGACAATGACGCGCGATTTTCCCCCACAAGGTCGGCGAGCCGAACGAATACGTCACTCCCTCCTGCCGGATCGCCTGCACCGCCCGCGCCGGATCAAACGTCGCCGGCTTCGACGGATCGACTTCCGGCACCACCGTCGTCGTCCCCAGCGCCGGATTGAACAACGCGAACACCGGCAGGAACGGCAAATCCACCTCGCCCGGCGCGATCCCGTACGTGTTGCGCACCAGTTCCACCTGCGCCGCGAACATCCCGTGCGTGTAGACCACGCCCTTCGGCGCTCCCGTGGAACCGGAAGTGAACAGGATCGCCGCCGTCTCGTCCGCCGACACCGCCGCGCACGGGGACGCCTCCCCTCCTCCCCCGCCTGCGCCGGTTGCCAGCCGCGCCGTCATCCGGCCGGAGGCGGGCACCCGGATTTTCACCGAACGGAATGCGCGCCGGAAAATCCGGCTCGCCAGCCGCGCCGTCGGAATCCCCAGCAGCACGCGAGGTTGCGAACGCGCCACCGCGGCCAGAAAGGCTTTCCGTCCCATGCCCGGATCGATGACGACCGGCACCGCGCCCGCCCGGAACAGGGCGAACACCGATGCGATGAGCGGCAACCCCGGCCGCACCATGACGAGCACGCGATCCCCGCGCACGACGCCCTGGTGGCGCAGCCGCTCGCCCCACGCCTGCACTTCGGCGGCGAGTTCGGCAAACGAGAGCACGAGATAATCGATACGACCGTCTGCGGACACACCGCGCGGCACCTTGAGCGCCGGCTGATCCGGCTGGTGCGCCGCCATCCGGTCGAGGTGACGGGCGATGTTGGGAGAAGCGATGTCGGGAGAAGCGGGCACGGAAAAAGCGGACACTATTTCCCCGCTCCGGGAAAAAGTTCAAGACACAGGAGATAACAGGTTGCAGAAACGCCGCCAGAAAGCCCCTGCTCCGCCCGGGCTGCGCAGGCATGCACAAAATCAGCCTGCATTCCGCGCTCCACATCCTGGCAAAATTCTCCACAATCCATCCTTTCCTATTCCGCATTCCGAAATTCGCACACCGCATTTCACATGTCCTGGACACGCTTCAAACAACACAATTACCACAACGCCTCGCTCGGCCTCTCGCTCGATATCAGCCGCATCCCCTTCCCCGACGATTTCCTGGCCGGCAAGGAGGCCGAAATCCGGAAAGCGTTCGCCGCCATGGCGGAGCTGGAGAAAGGCGCCATCGCCAATCCCGACGAAAACCGCATGGTCGGCCACTACTGGCTCCGCAACGCCGCCCTCGCCCCCACACCCGGGCTCCGCGCCGCCATCACCGACACCCTCGCCGCCATCAAGGCCTTCGCCGCCAAGGTCCACTCCGGCGAAATCACCGGCTCCACCGGCAAGGAATTCACCCAGCTCCTCGTCGTCGGCATCGGCGGGTCCGCCCTCGGGCCGCAACTCGTCAACCACGCCCTCGGCCGGCCCGGCCGCGACAAGATCGCCGTCCACTTCTTCGACAACACCGATCCCGACGGCATCGACTACGTCCTCGACACCCTCGCCGGCAAGCTCCCGCAAACCCTCGTCGTCGTCATCTCCAAGTCCGGCGGCACCGTCGAGACCCGCAACGGCCAGCTCGAAGCCGCCGCCGCCTTCAAGGCCGCCGGCCTCGACTACACGAAGCATTTCGTCGCCGTCACCGGCGACGGCTCGAAGCTCGACCAGACCGCCCGCGCCGACGCCTGGCTCGCCCGTTTCCCCATGTGGGACTGGGTCGGCGGCCGCACCAGCGAACTCTCCGCGGTCGGCCTCCTCCCCGCCGCCCTCCAGGGCATCGACATCGACGCCCTCCTCGCCGGCGCCGCCGAGATGGACGCCGTCACCCGCTCCGCCACGACCGCGGAAAACCCCGCCGCCCTCCTCGCCCTCATGTGGCACTTCGCCACCGGCGGACGCGGCGCGAAGGACATGGTCGTTCTCCCCTACAAGGACCGCCTCCTCCTCTTTTCCCGCTACCTCCAGCAACTCGTCATGGAGTCGCTCGGCAAGGAGCTCGACCTCGCCGGCAACGTCGTCAACCAGGGCATCGCCGTTTACGGCAACAAGGGCTCCACCGACCAGCACGCCTACGTGCAGCAACTCCGCGAGGGCGTGAACAACTTCTTCATCACCTTCATCGAAGTCCTCAAGGACCGCCCGGCCGCCACCTCGCTCGAAGTCGAGCCCGGCATCACCGCCGGCGATTACCTGCAAGGATTCTACCTCGGCACCCGCGACGCCCTCGCCGAAAAAGACCGCGCCTCGATCACGATCACCGTGGCCGACGTTTCCCCGCGTACCCTCGGCCAGCTCATCGCGCTCTACGAACGCGCCGTCGGCTTCTACGCCACGCTCGTCGGCATCAACGCCTACCACCAGCCCGGCGTCGAGGCCGGCAAGAAGGCCGCCACCGGCGTCATCGAGCTGAAGAAAAAAATCACCGCCGCCCTCGCCGCCGCACCGGCCCAAACCTTCACGGCCGAATCCCTCGCCGCCGCCATCGGGGAACCCGAACGTGCCGAACCTGTCTGGAAGATTCTCGAACACCTCGCCGCCAACGGCGGGGCGAAAAAAACCGCACAGACACCTTGGCACGACAGCACCTGGTCCGCCGCCTGAAGCGACCGGTTGTTGCCAATCGATGGATTTTTTCGCCGGTTGCCCGGACTCATCCGGCCTGCAACCGGCAACAATTTCACATTTTCCGCTCCCGAACTCCACTTTTGCCTTTAATCTCCCCGGCAACTCGGCCAATTAGTCAGCTTTTCACATCCCCGCTTATGAAGACCCTGACCCTCATACTGAGCATTCTCGCACTCCTCGGAGCCGCTGCCTCGACGTATTTCTATATCTCGATCGGCAACACCAAGACCGAGCTCCAGCAAAAGCTTGGAGCCGAAACCCAACGCGCCGACGGACTTACCGCCGACCTCAAGAAGTCCAACGACGACCTCGCCGGCACCAAAAAGCGCCTCGCCACTCTCGACAGCCAGCTCGGCGACACCAAGTCGCAGCTCCAGTCGGAAAAAGCCCGCACCACCCAGCTTAACCGCGACCTCGCCCAGGCCAGGGAGCAGTTTGCCGCCAAGGAACGTTCCGAAGCCCAGCTCAAGCAGGACGTCACCAAGCTCCGCGAGCAACTCGTCGCGATCCGCCTCAACACCGAAAACGGCAACACCGAAGACCAGGCCAAGATCGCCTCCCTCGAGGCCAAGGTGAAGGAATACGAAGATGCCATCAACAAAGGCACCATCGCCGCCTCAGCCGGCGCCGCCGCCACCGAAGGCGTTGTCAGCCGCATGATCAACACGGCCGTTGCCAGCGTCGGCAGCAAGAACTCCTTTGTCGTTCTCGATCTCGGCAACAAACAGGGCGCCACCGTCGGCCAGCTCTTCGCGATCAAGCGCGATGGCAACGAAATCGCCCGCGCCCGCGTCAGTTCCGTCCAGGAAGACCTGACCATCGCCCAGGTCGAGCCCAAGTCGATCCGCACCGGCATCCAGAAGGGTGACACCGCCAGCATCATCACCATCGCCAAGACGACCCCCGCTCCCGCTGCCGGCTCGACCGACACCGCCCCCGCGACTCCTGACGCGGCCGAAAAGGTCAACTGATTTTTGCCCGATACAGAGCTACAAATGATCCGCGCCGCACTCGTCCTCCTCACCGCCGCCTTTCTCGCCCTCGGGACGAGTGGCTGCACGACGAAGACCAAAGACGATTCATCCATCCCCTGGAGCCGTCCCGCTTCCTGGGAAGGCCAGGCGCCCGGAGGCATGGGCGGCTTCGGCAATTACCGCTGACAGTGACAGCAAAACCGGTTCCATCGCAGGAACC
Source organism: Opitutaceae bacterium TAV5 (assembly GCA_000242935.3). NCBI lineage: Bacteria > Pseudomonadati > Verrucomicrobiota > Opitutia > Opitutales > Opitutaceae > Opitutaceae bacterium TAV5. Next base: position 3,560,654 of record CP007053.1, on the reverse strand, counting down.
GGTTTTTTCTTCTTTGCACAGAAGCAGGGGAACCCGGCGGGCCGGGGAATGAAGGGAATCAACATGTTGATCAAGGAATTGAAAAATTGAACAGAAGATAACGAAGGGAACGAAGATTCGCTGGAGGCTGGCAGAGGGTTGAGCGAAAGAACCCTTTTCTGTTTTGAAAAAAAGGCTCCGGATGCGGGACAAGTTATGGGAACCGGGACATCTTCGTTCCCTTCGTTATCTTCTGTTCAAGATTATCGGGATCAGACGGTTCCTCCCATATCCCGGCACCTGGGGGACCCAAACAGCTTTGGTGCAAATCCCGGACGCCCCGGAAGGGGGAGGATGCGCGCTTGCACCTCGCACCCGACTCCATTCCTTATCCGGCATGTCCATTGCCTGGCGCCATCGTGTTCCCGCCGTCGCATCCGTCCTTCTTGCGTTCCTCGTCGCCGGCTGCTCTCCGAACAAAACCCCCGTCGAGGCTGCCCGCGCCACGCAAACCCTTCATATCGGCAACGGCGCCGAGCCCCAGGATCTCGATCCGCACACCACCATCGTTTTTACCGATTACACCCTCCTCATCGCCCTCTTCGAAGGTCTCACTGTCATCGACGAGGCCACCTCCGCCCCTGTCCCCGGCACGGCCGCCCGCTGGGATATATCGCCCGACCGCCTTCGTTACACCTTTCACCTCCGCCCCGAAGCCCGCTGGTCCAGCGGCGATCCCGTCACCGCGCAGGATTTTGTCTTTTCCTTCCGCCGCGTCCTCAGCCCCGCCCTCGGGGCCGAATACGCCTACATGCTCTACCCGATCAAAAACGCCGAAGCCTTCAATACCGGCCAGCTCGCCGACTTCGACCAGGTAGGCGTGCGCGCCCTCGACGAGCACACGCTCGAACTCACCCTCGCCCGCCCCACCCCGCAACTCCTCGCCCTCGCCGCCAATCCCTCCTGGTTTCCCGTTCACCCGAAAACGATCCTCGCCCGCGGCCGTATCGACCAGCGCGATACCCGCTGGACCACGCCCGGCACCCTCGTCGGCAACGGTCCCTACGTCCTCAAGGAATGGCTCCCCAACCAGCGCATCGTTGCCGTGCGCAACCCCCGTTACTGGAACGCCGCCGCCACCGCGCCCGCCTCCGGTCCCGGCGACGCCATCGGCGGCCACATCGCCGAAGTCGTTTTTTATCCCAACGACAACATCGCCGCCGACGAAGCCGCCTTCCGCACCGGCCGCCTCCACATCACGTACGACGTCCTTCCCGACCGCATCGAGCACTACCGTCGCAACGCCCCCGGCCAGCTCCGCATCGATCCCCTGCTCGAAACCCTCTTCGTCCGTTTCAACACCCGCCTCAAGCCGCTCGACGACGCGCGCGTGCGCCGCGCCCTCGCGCTCGCCATCGACCGCGAATCCATTTCGCAACAACTCCTCCTCGGCAGCCGCCCGCCCGCCTGGCACTACACGCCGCCCAACACCGCCGGCTATACCTCCGAGGCCCGGCAGTCATACGATCCCGATACCGCCCGCCGCCTCCTCGCCGAAGCCGGTTACGCCGGCGGCGCCGGCTTCCCGAAATTCGAAATCCAGATGAATGCCGACGCCCTCAACTCGCGCATCTTCGAAGCCATCCAGGGCATGTGGAAACGCGAACTCGGCGTCGAAACCTCGCTCGTCTCCCTCGACTTCCGCGCCTACCTCGAGAACCAGCGCACCGTCGCCTACCAGATCACCCGCTCCCGCTGGGTCGGCGATTACAACGACCCCAATACCTTTCTCGACATGTTCGTCACCGGCGGCGGCAACAACCAGACCGGATGGAGCAACCCCGCCTACGACCGCGCCATCGCCGACGCCGCCGAAGCCCCCGATACCGGAGCCCGCTTCGCCGCCTTCCAGCGTGCCGAAAAACTCCTCCTCGACGAGGCCCCGGTGGCCCCGGTCGTCTTTGGCGCCCGCACCTACCTCATCTCGCCCGATGTCCGCGACTGGCCGCCCTCGCTCCTCGGCATTCACCGCTACCAGACCGTCCGGCTGGAACCGGAGTCTCCCTGAAAGTCTCTTCAAACCGGCCTCACTTCTGCTTCCGGCTCCCGTTATTTTGTAAACCAACCGTAAAAACTCTGATAAAGCCTTCCCCTTTGCAACGGGGTTACTTATTTCTCTCTATTCATCCATTCATGTCAGCCACCACTCCTGACCATACCAACAGTGCTGCCGGCCCTGTTCCTGACGACGAAGTCATCCTCCGGGAAAGCCTGCGGCGCTGTTCCGCCGCAACCATCGAGGCTGCACTCGCGTGGCGCAAGACCGGCAACCCCAGGCATCTCTCGCCTGTGGTCGTCGGTGTCGTACAGCGCTTCACGGATCCCGAACTCCGTCACCGCCTCGACGCTCCGGATGCCGCTACCCTGCATCTGATCGACGACCTGGGCATCGACTCGCTGACCATGATGGAAATCGTGATGCTCGTGGAGGAGGTCACCCGCATGTCCATTTCCAACGAAGAACTCCAGGGCCTCCGCAGCATTGGTGACATCAACGCCTTCATCGATGCCAAGGCCCGCGGCATCCCCTCGCCGGCTCGCAAACCCCCGCCCTCCTCCACCCCGTAGTCGCCGTCCGCCTCTCCCGACCGCAGCCGGCAACGGCAAACCCCGCCTTGCTGTGGCCCGTGTCGTCATCCGGATTCCGGATTCTGCATTTGCAAGATGCCCGTTCTCACTGCCAGCCAGATCCGCGCGCTGATGCCCATCCAGCCGCCCTTCCTCTTTCTCGACGAAGCCGTCCTTCCGGCAACCGGCATTTCCGTCCCGTCTTCCCCCCCCGCCACCGCCCGCTACCGGATCACCGGCGACGAGTTTTTCCTGCGCGGGCATTTTCGGGATAACCCCGTCTTTCCCGCCTCGATCATGGTCGAGGCTCTCGGGCAACTCGGCGTCCTCTGGCTGCTGGCCTCGCCACCCGCTCCCGCTGCCGGCCGGTCCATCGATCCCGCCACGATCTGGTTTGCCTCGTCCGAGGGCGTCCGCTGCCACCGCATCTGCCGCCCCGATGACGAACTTGCGCTAACCCTCCGCCTCCTCCGCGTCCGCCACCCGCTCGCCACCTTCACCGGCACCATCCGCGTCGGTACGGAAAAAACGGCCACCGTCGAGGAACTTACCCTCACCTTCGACTACAAATAACCCTGATCTCCACTCCGACCGGTACGGGCGCCGCCCGTGCGTGATTCCCAACGTTCTCATCCTGCCACTCGCCCGCCACCGTTTCCCCTCATCCGTCATGCGCGTCTATATCACCGGACTCGGTTTCATCACCAGCATCGGCAACGACTCCGCCACCGTCGAAAAAAATCTCCGCGAGCTCCGCCACGGCATGGTCCGCTATGCGCCTTTCGAGGCACCGAACATCCCGGTAAAAGTGGCCGCGCCCGTCCGCGAGTTCGACACCGCCTCCGATGACCCCGAAGACTGGACGATTCCCGCCCCGTACACCATCCGCCGCGAGCACCTCCGCAGCCTCTCTCCCAACGCCCTCTACGCCACCTGCGCCCTCCGGCAGGCCATCACCGATGCGAAGCTGGCCCCCGGCGATATCTCCAGTCCCGACACCGGCCTCTACGCCGCCTCGGCCGGATCGCCCCGCATCCTCGCCAACCAGATCAGGCGCATCGGCACTCACGGCGTCATGCGCTGCAATCCTCTCGGCGTCGTCGCCAGCATCGCCGGCACCGTGCAGTTCAATCTCGTGGCCCACTACAAAATCAAGGGCGCTTCCACCGGCTTTTCCTCGGCCTGCGCCAGCTCCGGCCACGCTCTCGGCTACGCCTTCGACGAGATCGCGCTCGGTCGCCAGAAACGCATGTTCGTCGTCGGCGCCGAGGACGGAAACCTCGAAACCATCCTCCCCTTCGCCGGCATGCGCGCCCTCTCCCCCAACCCCGATCCCGACACCGCCTCGCGCCCCTTCGACGCCGCGCGCGACGGCTTCGTCGGCACCGGCGGCGGCGCCGTCCTCGTCCTCGAAAGCGAGGAGGAGGTCACCCGTCGCGGCGCCACCCCGTATTGCGAAATCGCCGGCTGGGGCCAGGCCTCCGACGGCCACAACGTCGCCATCTCGCACCCCGAAGGCGAGGGTCTGGCCGCTGCCATGAGAAACGCCCTCCGCGCCACCCGCCTCACGCCGGCCGACATCAGCTACATCAACGCCCACGCCACCTCCACCCCCATCGGCGACGCCTCCGAGGTCAAGGCCCTCCGCACCGTTTTCGGCCCCCGCCTGCCGAACATCCCTGTCAGCAGCACCAAGGCGCTCACCGGCCACGGCCTCTCGCTCGCCAGCGCGATGGAAGCCGGCTTCTGCGCCCTCGCCCTCCGGCGCGGCTTCGTTCCCGGTTCCGCGCACATCACGACCCTCGACCCCGCCTTCGCCGATCTGCGCATCCCCCGGGCCACCGAACCCGGCACGCCCGACATCGCCATCAGCAACAGCAGCGGCTTCGGCGGCGCCAACGTCAGCATCGTGCTCCGCCGTGTCCGATAACAGGGCGCAGGCGATTGGCAGAAAAAACGGCTCCGGCTTATGATACCAGCATCCCGAAGTCTGCGGATTTTTACACAAAGATCGCAAAGAGCGCCAAGGGTTGCCAACGATCTCCTTCGCGTCCTTTGCGATCTTTGTGTAAAACCGGAAACATTCGGGGCACCGGTATGAAATCTGAAATTTCCAATCCGGCATGAGCCGCTTATCCCTCCTCCGTCTCCACCGCCACGTCCTCGTCACCGGAGCCAGCAGCGGACTCGGTCGGGCCTTTGCCGAAATGCTCCTCGCCGAAGGCCTCACGGTCCACGGCACCGCCCGCGACCCGGCCCGCCTCGCCGACCTCGCCGCCGCGCATCCTGAAAAATTCCACCCGCTCGCGCTCGATCTCGCCGACCCCGCCAGCATCGCCGCCGCCTGGCAAACCGCCAACGCCGCTGCGCCCGGCATCGATCTCCTGATCAACAACGCCGGCTACGGTGTCTTCGCCGAATCCGCCTCCACCGGTTTCGCGCCCTGGCGCACGCAACTCGATTCGCTGCTCACCAACACCCTCTCCCTCGCCCATGCCGCTCTCCGCGACATGCTCGAGCGCCGCCCTGCGGCCGACGGCGCCATCGTCAACATCAGCTCCCTCGCCGCCGAGTTCCCCATCCCTGGCATGAGCGGCTACAACGCCGCCAAGGCCGGCCTCTCCGCCTGGACCGAAAGCCTCGCCTGGGAACTGCGCGGCACCGGCGTCCGCGTTATCGACTTTCGTCCCGGTGACTTCCGCACCCCGTTCAACCAGGCCGCCGCCCTTCCCGCCGACCTCTCGCCCGCCTGGCAACGCGTCTGGCGCCGCTTCGAGGCGATGCACGCCGCCGCCCCGCTCCCCGCCGTGGCTGTCCGCGACCTCCGCCGCGCGCTCCTCCGCCGCCGCAGCGGCATGGTTCGCAGCGGCTCATTCTTCCAGGCCCGTCTCGCCCCTCTCCTCGCCCGCCTCGGCTGGTGGCGCATCCGCCACGCCATCCAGGCGCGCTACTTTGACCTTGAATGAATTTGAACCACAGAGACACAAAGACACGGAGACCGCACAAGCACCACTCCCCCCGATCCCTCCGTGCAAACTCTGTGTCTCCGTGCCTCTGTGGTTAATCCGCCTTTTCCGTGAACCAGAACCAGTCCGAGCCGGCCATCCTCGTCTACATCTTCACCACGTTCCCGAAATCCACGGAAACCTTCATCCAGCGTGAAGTCTCCGGACTCGTCGCCAGCGGCCTGCGCCCCCGCCTTTATTCCATGCACGGCGGCGGCGGCGTATTCGGATCGGCAGAAAAACTCCCCGTCGCCACCTTTTCCAAGTGGCGCCTCCTCACACTCCTCTGGCACCTGCCCCGGCAAACCGTCCGCCGCCCCCGCGTAATTGCGTCTCTGATACGGCGCATCCTTTCTCCCCGCCGCCCCCCGCCTTCCTGGCTCAATTTCTGGGAGAACCTCCTCGCGGTCGCTTTCGCCCTCACGCACGCGAACCACTTCCGCCGCCTCCGCCCCGCGCACATCCACGCCGTCTGGGGCGGCGGCCCGGCCACGGCCGCCTGGCTCCTCTGGCAACTCGACGGCCACCCGTACAGTGCCGCCGGACACGCCTACGACCTCTATCGCGACGGCGGCGACTGGTGGCTCGCCGAAAAACTCCGCCCCGCCCTCTTCGTCCACACCTCGACCGACATGGGCCGCCGCACGCTTCTCGAACGCGGCGTCCCCGCCGATCGCATCCACCTCATCCGCCGCGGCCTCACCACGCTGGCTCCGCTCAAGCCGCTTCGCCCCGCCCCCCGCCTCCCGCTCCGCCTGCTCTGCGTGGCCCGGCTCGTTTCCAAAAAAGGGCTCGATCACCAGCTTCGCATCCATGCCGCGCTCCGCGACGCCGGCATCCCTTTCGAAGCCCGCATTGCCGGCGAAGGTCCGCTCCGCCCCGCGCTCGAACAACAGATCGCCGCGCTGGACCTTTCGTCTTGCGTCACCCTCCCCGGCCACCTTCCCCAGCCCGAAATCGCCGCCCTGCTCGCCTGGGCCGACGTCATGCTGCACACCGGCGTCATCGCGGCCGATGGCGATCGCGACGGCCTCCCCAACGTCATCCCCGAAGCCATGGCCGCCGGTGTTCTCGTCGTCACCTCTCCCGCCGCCGCTACCACCGAAGCCATTGCCCACGAACAGACCGGCCTCGTCGCCCTGCCCGAAGACCCTGCCGCCTGGGTCGTCGCGCTCCGCCGTCTCGCCGAAGACGATGCCCTCGCCACCCGCCTCCGCACGGCCGCCCGTGCCTGGGTCGAACACAATTTCGACGCCAACAAAAACGCCGCCCGCCTCGCCGCGCTCTACCGGGAGCTTGTGTAGACGCGTCTGGTGCCTGCGGGATTTCCCTTGCAGGACATTCGCTCGTAACCTGATCACGCTGCGTCCCGTCAACGGTTCGTGATGCATCAGAAACGAGCCTGCCATCATCGACGCGCCTTCACGCTGATCGAGCTTCTCGCCGTCATTGCCATCATCGGCATTCTGGCCGCCATTTTGATTCCGGTCGTCGGCCTCGTCCGCAACAAGGCGCGAGCCTCCGCCAGCATTTCCAACCTACGCCAGATCTTCCTGGCCCTGTCGATGCACGCTGACGAAAACCGGGACAAGTTCCCGTTGGCGACCGCTACCGTTCCATGGAAAGATTGGGAAATCGGAGAAACCGAACCGGAGAACATGAGTTGGTCGCAGCAGCTTTCTCCCTATATCAACAGTCGTGATTTTTTTCATACGCCACGCTTCGATCGTGAAGGGAGCGCCTACTTCCTGGGCACACGGGCGGCTTACATAAGGGATAATGACTTCTCCCAAGTCATTCGTAGCCTGATCGAATTTCCTGCCCAGTTCGTCCTCGCCGGAGAAACCAACTACAAATTCTCGGAACCCGATTACGACAAGGACGATTATACGCAAAACTGCGTCAAAGCTTCCGATGGCACCCTTTTCTCCGACGGCACCCAGGCCATCCTCTTCGCCGACGGCCACGTGTCCACCTTCAAGGACTACGACTCCGACAAGATGACTTTCCGTTACGACAGCATCAGCGCCTGGTAGATCTCACCACACCCCATCAAAAACATACCTCCCCGCCCGCAACCTCATCCTTTCCCCTCCCGCCTCCGCCCACGACTCCGTTCCGTCCTGCGGCCGTACCTGCGACCGCGAAAACACTCCCCCCTCGAAATCCGCAAACGCCCCCGGCGGCACCCTCAAGACCCCTTCCATCCGCCTTCCCTCCACACGCCACGCAATCGTCGCCTGTCCATACGGCGTCTCCAGCTCCGCCTCTGCACGGTCCAGTCCCGCGCAAGGCTGCGGTCGAAACACGATGTGACGATATGCCGGGGCCGATTGCCCCGGCGCAATCCCTGCCACGAAATGGATTAACCATTCTCCGATCGCGCCGAACGCATAGTGGTTGAACGAATTCATCCCCGCGTCGCCGAACCCGTGCTCGTGCGAAAAACTGTTCCAGCGTTCCCATAGGGTCGTCGCCCCCTGCTTCACCGTGTAAAGCCATGACGGATACGTATCGTTCAGCAACAACCTCATCGCCACATCGTGCCGCCCGAACCGGCTCAGCACCGGGCACAGCAACGGCGTTCCGACAAATCCCGTGCTCAGGTGCCCGCCATGCTTCCCGATCAACCCCGCCAGCCGATCCACCGCCCCCGCCCGCCACGCCGGCGGCAACAAATCGAACGCCAGCGCCAGTGCATACGCCGTCTGGCATTCCCCCGCCAGCCGCCCGCCTGCCGTCACAAATTCACGCCTGAAGGCCGCCCTCACCCTGCGATCCAGTGCCGCGAACCCCCGCGCATCCTCCTCGTGCCCCAGCAACCGCGCCACCCGCGCCATGATCGCGCAAGTCCGCGCGAAATACGCCGTCCCGACAAAATCGCTCGGCACCGGCGCATGCTCCGGTTTCACCGCATCGAGCGCCAGCCAGTCGCCGTAAACCGTCGGCGGACGCACCCCGTCCCGGCTCGTCGCTTCCTGAAATCGCATCCACGCGCACATCGCCGCATAATTTTCCTCCAGCACCGATACGTCGCCGAAACGCCGATACAACACCCACGGCACGATCACTCCCGCGTCCGCCCAAGCCGCGTTTCCGAAACCGCAGATGAATGTCGGCGCCAGATCGGGAAACGCCCCGTCCGCGAGCTGCCCGTCGCGCAGATCGCGCATCCATTTGGTCAAAAAGGCGTCGGTGTCGTAAAAAAACGCCGCCGTCTTCGCAAAAATCTGGATGTCGCCAGACCACCCCAACCGCTCGTCGCGTTGCGGACAGTCGCTCGGAATCTCCAGAAAATTGCTCCGCAAACTCCACCGGATGTTCTCCGCCAACTGGTTGACGCGCTCATCCGAACACCGAAACGCGCCCGTCTCCCGCATGTCGTTGTGCACGACAACCCCCGTGATCACATCCGGCCCCGGTAACTCCCCCGCCGCCAGCTCCAGCCCGCGCACCTCCACATAACGAAATCCGTGAAACGTAAATCGCGGCTCCCACTCGACCGTCTCATCACGCCCGAACGTATAGGCATCCGTCGCCCGCGCCGTGCGCAGGTTGGCCGTGTAGAGCGTTCCATCGGCGTTGAGCATCTCGCCAAACCGCAGCACCACCCGCTGCCCGCGTCGTCCCGCCCGGCGCAATCGCGCCCAGCCTGAAAAGTTCTGTCCGAAATCGAAAATATAAACCCCCGCCGACGGCTCGGTCACCGCATGCGTCACCCGCTCCCCGATCCGCCGCACCGGCTCCGCCACCCGTGGCTCGATCAACAATCCCTCCGGCCACGCCCGCTCGTCAACCGGCGTCCACCCCTCCGTGTGGCGCGGGCGTCCCGCCCGCAATTCAGAGGTCAGAAGACAGAAATCAGAAGACAGACAACCGACCGCCACAGCCTGACTTCCGTCCTCTGACTTCTGTTCTCTGTCCTCTGGCTTCTGATCTCTGGTCAGCGGGCGTCCCGCCCGCCATGTGGCACGGGCTTCCAGCCCGTGATCCGGAAGTGGCAGGGGCTTCCGGCCCATGTGCACTGATTCTTTCGCTCCGGTCTCCTCCGGCGCCTCCCCGCACCACCCCGCCAGTTCCAGACGTGCGTCGTAATGTTCACCATGATACAAATCAGCCGATACGATCGGCCCCGTTCGTCCCTCCCACGATCCATCGCTGACCACGCGCACCACGCTCCCGTCCGCACACTCGATTTCCAGTTGCGCCAGCAATGCCGGCGCCCCTCCGTAAATGTGCCGTTTCCCGTCGCACGAAAGATACCCCGCATACCAGCCGTCGGCCAGAATCGCCCCGAGGACATTTTCCCCGCGCCGGACCAGCGCCGTGACATCAAACGCGTAACTCTGCACCCGCTTGCGAAAATCCGTCCATCCTCCGGCCAGCACCACCTCCGGATGCACGGGCTCTCCATTCATCCGGAACTCAAAAAGCCCAAGAGCCGCGGCATACAGCCGCGCCCGTACCGGCTCCGCTTCCAACAAAAACCCCCGGCGCAAAAACGGCGATGGCGGCGTATCCGTCTTCCCCTCGTCTCCATACCCGATCCATCGTGCCGCCCAGTCATCACGCGCGAGCAACCCCGTTTCGAAAACGGCCGCATCACTCCAGCCGGTCGCCACCACGGCATCCTCCTCGCCCACGCACACCCAGACGCGCACCTGCCAGCTTGCACGCTGTCGGCTCCGCAACGTTTCCCCGGGCCACTCCACAAAAACCGATCCGGAGCCCGTCCGCCGCCCCGTATCAAAAGCGCCCGAAACCCGCACCTGCCACGCCACCTGACGCACCACCCGCCGCCCACCGATCTCCACCGGCAGCTTCCATGACAACCGCGGCCGCGCGCACCCCAACCCGAGAGGATTCACATGCTGCTCCGTCCGCAATGAATGCGGACCTGCCAGCGCAGGCGTCCGCTCCGGTGCCGCCATTCCGACAGGCGCATGGCCACATACAGGATCGTTATCCAAAAGCTGGATCATAAAAGCAGCATGTAAAACAACAGTGCGACAGCCCCCCCCGGCAGAGCAGGCATCTTGCCTGCCAGTTCCAAAAGATACGTGGGGCCACGCCGGATTTTGAATGGTCAGCCTATTTCAGTTCCAGCGTGCTCACCGTCACGTCCTGATTGATTGTCTTTTTCAATGCCTGCACGTGACCGTCTGCGAAGCCAAAATTCACACTCCCGCCGTGCACGCCTTTATAGCCGTTCATGGTGATGCACGTGATCAAAACGCGCCGGGGCGATCCGGTGTTCAGTTGCGGCGACGGTGGATTCCATCCTCCACCCGGGGCATTGGTCCAGTAGTAACCGCTCAGCCAATACGGCTGAGGCGTCAACGCCGACTGATATTCATAAGTGTAGCGGAGGTCGCCTGTCGCGTAAGCATGCGCGGCATCCGTGCAGTAAAAGAGACGCCGGTCTTTCCCGGTGTAAGGGTCGATCAAATCAATGATGCCCTTGGCGGTGGAGTTATAGGCCATCCCTTGAACGATGTCATTGGGACGCGGGAATACGCCCTTGTGTTCATCCGCATACAAATTCGCTGCGGTGAGAATCTGACGCTGATTGGACGTGCATTGAGCGCGGCGTGCGCTTTTGCGGGCGCCGCCGATTCCGGCAAGGACCAGCGCGCTGAGTATCCCGATGATGGCGATTACCGTCAGAAGTTCGATCAGGGTAAAAGCCCGGGAATTTGCAGGGGAGGTGCGATCGGTGGTTTTCATTTTCGATAAAGGGACAGGACTCTTTCGGCATATTCAGACGCGAAGCACCCTGCTTAACGCAAGGAACGACGGCGGACGATTACGCACGCGATGCCAATGGCGAGAGCCGCCAGCAAGGCATAGGTGGAAGGCTCGGGGATGGCGGGGGTGATGCTGACGTTATCGATGAAAATCATCTGATCGTTTCTGGCGGTGATGCCCTCACTATTGATACCTCGGAAGGTGAATCCAAGATTGATTGAAGCAGAGGCAGCCGTGAAGTTAGCCGTGATCAGTGTCCATGCCGTGGAGCTCGCGTGAATGTTGCTTACCAAGATGACGCTGGTTCCTCCGGAAATATTGGCCGAAAAATTGCCCTCTTCTGATTGAACATTGCGAGCGCGGATATAGAAGGAAACCGTGTAGGTTTCTCCTGCGGTCAGGCCGGTAATGTTGTTTTGGTAAAGCCCGGTAGCGGTAGTATTGCTTGATGCATTATTTTGTAGACCGACAAATGCGGCTCCGTCCTCGGCGGCGACCTTGAACGCAGCAGCCGTGTCCACGCCATCCCAGCTTTGTATCCAGTAGGGAGTGACAGTGACAGCCCCCCATCCGGTTGGTGACTGTGATACGAAACCGCTCGCAGAAAACGTCGGCAGATTTTCGTCAAAGCTGCCATTCACGATGGTCTGCGCGCACGCGCCAACCACGCCGAGGAATACCGCGAGAGCCGCGGCGAACGCTGTTTTGGGAAGTGAGGTTTTCATAATGATATGTGTGTTCAGGTTTGGTTTTGATGTTTGCGTTCGGAACGAACGGAAAAGCTTACAGCGGCACGGACGGGACGATGTTCTCCTCGGGACGGTTCTCCCGCTCGATACGCTCCAGCCACTGCGCGGGCGTCACGAGTTTCCAGTCGGGCGCAGCCTTGCTGAAAACGATCACCGGCTTGCCGCCCGTCTCCGCTTCCAGTGTGGCGTTGCCGTTGCTGTCGCTTATGGCGACAGGGTCGAGCTTCCAGTCCATCGCGCGCACGACCTCCCGCCAGCCGACGATTTGCGTGCGGGTCGATGCGAGGTCCGTGGCAGAAGGCGTGTCGCCGCCCGCGTTGTCCCAAAGCACGCTCGCATACTCCGCGCCGACCGGTGATCCCTCGCCCGCCCACCGCAACACATACGCCTCCACCCCCGGCGCGGGCTCGGCCATGCCGAGCAACTCACGATGCTGGATCGCATCCACGGCGGCGGCGTAGGCGAGCAGGCGTCGCTTGGGCTTCCAGGTCAGGTCAAACAGGCCGATGATCTGGCACGACCCGAGTTCGAACCAGTCCTTCGACATGAAGTAGTCCACGCGCACCATGCCATGCAGCAGGAAGTCGCGGGCAAAGAGTTTGATGATGTCGGACGGCGGTCCATGCGAGGTTTCCTCCGAGTTCATCAGAGGGCGTGGAGGTAGTTCGCGTTGCGTCAGTTCGCGGTGGAAAAAGGCCGGGAAATCGCGCTCCGAAAGTTTCCACGTGTAGTGGAGCGAATACACATCCACGTAGTCGTTGATGCCGAGATCGAGGCATTGCCGGACAAACCGGCGTCCGCCCTCCGGGCCGCCCATCTGCTCGTTGCGCGAGTAGGTCGCGCCAAACGCCACCGTCTGCGCCCCCGGCGCAAACTCGACCAGCGCCTCCTTCACCATCCGCATCTCGTCCACATACATCGCGGGCGTCGAATCCACCCACCATGGCCGCAGCGCATCGACCTCGTTGGCCAGCTCCACATAATGAAAAATCCCGCGCCCGGCGTAGCGCGTCAGAAGCGCTTTCAGGTAATCGCGGTAGTTCGGGAAAAACTCCGGACGCACCGCCGACAGTCCCTTGCCGACGCGAAAGTCACCGGGCGGATAACCCACCGTGAACATCTGTGTCATCCCGAACCGCACCGCGTTCTCCACCTGATAATCGAGTTCCGTGAAATTGTCGTAATCGCGCCCGAGACGGCTCCAGCACGACTCCGCCGTACGAAAGCTCTGCACGCCCGCCCGCGCCAGCAACTCGTAGGCAAGCTGCACCTTTTCCATGTCCACGCCCGCCCGCACAAACGGCGCCTCCATGCCGTGAACACCAAATTCGTAACGTCCCGGCGGCCGGATCGCGGAGCCCGCCGCCGGCAACGGACGCGCCATCAGTTTCCGCAATACCTCACGCTCTGCCTCCTCGCCTGCGCCTTCTTCGGTCCCGGCCAGTTTTTTTCGGTAAAACGGCAGTTGCGCCTGCAACACGAACTCTTCCCAAGGCGTGTCCCCGATCACCTCCGCCCACGGGCGCTGTGTCGTGTATTTCGGATACGCTCCGGACGGGATATAGTCGAGTTCCTGCGTGAGCAGGAACGCATCGGCGAAGGCGTGAAACAGATTGTCGCGCGCGCTGGTGCGCGGACGGATCGTTTCCAGGCGCAGGACGTGTTCGCCAGGCGTCAGCGTCACCGTGCCGGCATCGATCCATTCGAACTGGTTGCGGGGTGGATTTCCGTAACGCCCGCTGGCCGCATGACGGTTTTCCAGACTGATCGCCGGCCCGTCGTCGCACGTCAGCGTGAACGGCGATGTCCAGTCCACATCCTGCGGCGACACCGCCGCCCACAGGCGATACGTCCCTGCCTCCTTGATCCGGAAACGGTAGTCTGCGAAAAACTGCGGGCTGCCGTCCGCGGTTTTTTTGGCGGCAAGCGTGAGAAATGCCGCGCCCGAGTTGCCCGGGCTTTCGGGTGTGATGTTCGCCGGACCGGCTCCGGGCAGGAAATTCGTTTCGTCCGCATCCTCGGCCTCGATCCAGACGGACGGAAAAACCTTGGCCACAGCGGAGGCTGCTGCCGATGTCGTGTTTGCGAGGGAAAACAACAACCCGGCGAGTGCGGGTAAAACAACCAGTGCCGGGAGTGCGGAATGTGATCGCATGAGAGTCGGGCAAGTTTCAGGGATTCGTTTCAATCGGTTTACCCGGTCAGTTTTTATCTGGGCGCGCCCTCCGCCGTCTCCTTTGCGCGTGGGCCGGACGGGGCGAGGGCCGCGTCATCGGTCACCAGCAACGAATCCAGATAAAACGCGAACGCCTGCCCCCTGGCCTCCCTGGCTGCACGCCGGGTTGTTATCTGAAACGTCACTTCGTGCTCGCCCGCTTCGAGCGCCATCTCGCCGAAGCAGAACCACTGAAAAAGCCCGGGATTGTTGGCCAGGCCGTAGATCGGTCTCGTGCTGCCAATGGGCAGGCTTTTGGCAGCCGTTCCGGTATCGGTTCCGAGTGGTTTCCCGTCCACGAGCACGAGAAACGGCGAGGCCCAGCCGGCGGTCTGCGGCGTGGTGGAGGCCCAGATTTTGTAGGTGCCGGGCTTCTGCACCAGAAACCTGAACGACGCCTGATGCGGTCCGTCCGCGAACGACTGGAGTTGCAGGATGCGCGCGCCGTTGGCCTCGACGCCACGCTCGGCCTTGATCATCGCAACCTGGTTTGTGGTGGCCGTGGCATCGGACGCCGGGAACCACAACGTGTCGGCAGCGCAGGGCGCAGCCGCGGTGAACATCGCAAACGCAGCCACAACGGCCGATGCGAACGACGAGGCGATCAAGGAGCGGGTTTTCATGGTGGTTGGCTAAAAATGTGGCAACGGGGTGTCTCTCTCACCGGACGGGCACCAGAGCCTCGGCATCGGCTTTGCGTTGCGCCTGTTTCTCGAGCCACTGTGCGCCGGAGATCAGCGGCCAGTCGGGTTTTGTGTCGGTGAAAATGATGACAGGATACTGGCCGATTTCCACGACGCCCGGGCCGGCCAGCGGCAGCGGATCGAGATTCCAGTTCATCGCGGACACCTCGCCGTTCAGGCCGTCGAGTTGCCGACGCAGACCGGGCAGCGACTGACGCAGGCCCGGCGCGTGAAACTCGCGGATTTGCGGCGAGTTCACCCACGCCACAATCGCATGGCGCGGACGATCCGCACCGACATCCTCCGTATTTTCGAGTACATACACCTCGCGGTCGTCGTCGGTGTCGAGCATGCCGACCAGCACGCGCCGCTGCATCGCGTCTACGGCGGCGGCGTAGCCAAGCAGGCGCGGTTTCGGGTTCCAGTCGAGGTCGAAGAGACCCGAATAAATCAGCGTGCCCGCCTCATACCAGTCGCGGGCGAGGTAATAATCCACCCGGGGCATCCCATGGACGTAAAAGTCGCGAGCGAAGAGTTTCAGCATGTCGGACGGGTGTCCGTAACCGGCCTCCTCCGTGTTGAGCAGAGGTTTGGGGAGAATCGAACGCTCCGCCTCCTCACGCCGGATGAACGCAGGGAAATCCCTCTCGGCCAGCGGCCAGGTGTAGTGGATCGACCAGGTGTCGGTGTAGTCGGCGATTCCGAGATCGAGACACTTGCGGATGAACCGGCGACCCCCGTCGGGACCTCCGCGATCTTCGCGGCGGGAATACGTCGCGCCAAACGCCACGGTCTGCGCAGTCGGTTCGATCCGCTTCGTCACCTCGTGGACGAGCTTCATTTCATCGACGTACATTTGCGGCGTGGAGTCGCGCCACCACGGATTGGGCGCATCGACCTCGTTGCCGAGTTCGACATAACGGATCACGCCTCGCCCCGCGTAACGACGCAGCAAACGCTCCAGGTAATCCCGATATTTTTCCCGGTACTCCGGTTTCACTGCCGACAGGCCGCTTTGCGTCGATATCCTGTAGGGTGATGGCGGATACCCGACGGTGAGGAGCTGCGTCATTCCATAACGCGCTGCGCTCTCCACCTGATAATCGAGCTCCGTGAAGTTGTCGTAATTTTCCCCGAGCCGGTGCCAGCACGACTCCGCCGTGCGGAAGCTCTGCACGCCGGCACGCGCCAGCAATTCGTAGGCGAGCCGGATTTTTTCCGTGTCCACTCCGGCGCGTACAAACGGCTTCTCCATGCCATGCACGCCAAACTCATGCGGCCCCGGACCACGGATCGCCGCTCCCGGCAACGGACGTAACTTGAGTTTCGCCACGACATCGGCCGCGCTGGTGGCGCCGTCCCGTTCGCGCGCTGCCGACAGCCGTTTCCGGTAATACCCGGCGCGGATTTCCTTCACGAGCGGATCGAATCCCTTTGCCTCCACTTGCGCCTGCCACGACGGCAAACCGGACTCCGGCGGCACGATGTCCTCGGGCACCACGGCGAGATCCTGCGTCAGCCAGATGGAATCGAGGAACGCCACATAGTCGTCATCCATCGCCCGCACATCGCGCACCTCGAGGCGCAGCGTGTGTTCGCCCGTCGCCAGATCATAAGTGCCGGCGTTGACCCAGCCAAAGTAAGTGTGCGGCTTGAGCCCATAAACCTTGCTCAACGTCGGGCGACCCTTGAGCGAAATGAACGGCAGCCCGTCGAGTTGCAGATAAAACGGCGACGCCCAGCCGGCATTTTGCGGCGAGCAGGCCAGCCATATCTTGTAGTTGCCGGGCTTCGTGACGCGAAAGGAGTAGCTGGCAAAATAAGGAGCGGCGGCAACGGCCCTGGAACGTTGCACCGCCATGTACGACCCGCCCGCCGCGCCCGCCGCATCGGCCCGCATTTCGGCCAGCACATGCCCGCGCGAGAAGTTGTTGGCCGTAGTGTCTTCCGCATCGATCCAGATAGAGGCGGCTTCGACCATCGAAGCCAAACCAGGCAACAGCAGGACAAAAACGGCAATTCCTGAAAAATATGGACGCATGGGTGAGGGTCGTGTGGGTGATTTGAAGGCGAAAAGGGGGGGGAATGGTCAGGAAGAGCGAAACGATCGCTGGCTCGTTCAGGAAAAGACCTTGATGTTGATGCTCCGGGCAAGGCGACTTTCTTGTTACGTTACTCGTAATCTTAAAAATTCTTAATTAATTTATAAACAATTATATATAAATAAATATTATCTGACTATTTTACGTGCATGGATACCCCCCGAAAGGTGTGATCGTCCGCACCCGGATTCCAAAGCCCGACCGGATTTCTCGTGATCCTCAGCCCGCAAGGAGGGCGGCTGGCTGGCGTTTTCGTGTGTCGCTCAAGCATCGGCGCGGTGCCAAAAAACTACGGCTCAAATCTCAACCACCCCATCCGCTCCGGGCGATGCGGATGCGGCTGGTGAAACTGCGGATCGGACCAGATCGTGAACCGGTCTTTCTTGCCGGCCTCCGCCCTGCCGCGATCCCATCGCGCAAAGTTCGCCCGAAGACGTTCCGGAGCTCCGCCCCGACGCATCGCGCTTCCCCGTTCCTCACCGACAAACAAACTCACAATCGGCTGCAACGCCACAAACGGCACCGCCACCTCCACCCGATAACCCTTTCCCTTCCCGTCCAAATGCGGTGAGCGCGAAACCTCCACCCGCGCCCGCGACTCGAACCGGTAGTTTATCCAGTCCGCGTGCTGGTAGTAATAATCCGCCACCGTCCCGATGGCGTTGATTTCAAGACATGCGACAAACGCCCCGCGCGGATCGTCCGCACCGAAAAACAACTCCACGCAGTCGTCACGAAACGTCTGCCCGTCATGGTCGGCGCACGTCGCCCGGATGTCGTCGTCCTCGCAATCGAACGCGAGGTAAAACGTCTCCCCGTCGTGCAACAGCGACACCCGTGTGCGCGCCGCCGGTTCTGCGCCCTGCGTCGGTTGCCAGAAATCCCGAAGATCAATCCGCACCGCCCTCTCCCATGCAGGATCGCCGCCCTTCCCATCCAGGACCACGACTGTCGCCACCTTCGGGACAACGATCTCCGGCAAGGCGGCGTCACCCGCCTGCGCCCCGGACGGGTACATCCCCGCAAGGACAAGGCCCGCCAGCAAGCCCGCCACGAGTCTGCCCGACGCAACCTGCAACGGTCCGCCGGACATCATGGTCTGTTCTCTCCCTCAACGATCCGGACGGACTCCACATCCAGAGTCGCCGCTTTCCGGACAACTCCGGCTCCGGCCGCTTCGGGATCGGCCGCCGCAAGGCGCAGGACGACATGCAATGCCCCGTCCTCCGGGAAACGGAACGGCACCTCGCCCTCTCGCCATTCACCGGACGTGCCGGGCAAGGCGACCGTTTTGCGTCCGGTAATCTCGCGCATGCTTCCGTCAACCCTCCCGAATCGCATCAGCGAAACACTCGCGACGGTTGCCTCGGCCTCTGTCCGGTAGCGCAACTTCACCGTCCCGGCCATCCTCCGCCCGATCTGCCGGTCCAGGCGCGACGGACGGTCATCCGATTCGATCCGTACGAAAAGATCGTCCCCCTCCTCGACGATTCGCGCCTTGCGGTTGCCCATCGGCGACCAACGCAGCGCACCGGAAAAATCGTCCAGCGTCCAGTCTGCCCCATTCGTGACGTGCGGACGGTAACGCCTTTTTTTGGGCAATTGATACACCGTATCTCCGTTCTCGAAAATCGTCGCCGCCGGCAGGTCGCGCCAACCCGTGGCCCGCGGATTGATGAAGAGCAGATTCCGGTTCCGGTCGCTGGTGTAGTCGATTCTCAACGACGAATCTCCAGTGCCGGCCGGGATGCCCGAAAACCCCTCCACCGCGCCATCGTCCGAATAAACGGCATACGAATACCTGGGCAAAAGCACGTCGCCAAACGAAGGCAGCCGCCATGCCAGTGGTTCGTTCTTGCGGTTCACGACCACGACGAGCCCGTTCGCATACACTACCTTGATGCGGGCGAAAAAAGGCCTCGGATCGTGCCCCGCCAGCAAGATGGCCTCCAGCGTTTCCCATCCGTCGGGCGTCTCATACGAAATTTCGCTCACTGGCTGATACAGATAATAACGCTGCAACACGCCTACGGTCATGGCCTCGGTCAGCGCCTTGTCATACGTGACCCGCTGCGGCCCGTAGTCGAGGTAGGCCGCGTTGCCGTAGGCGATGGTCATGGCCCGGTAATCGTCCGAACCCGGTCCCCAGGCCGCCGCATACATCGCAAACCCCCTGGGTTGCCTGTCGGTGCCGCCATACGGAGGTCCGTAAAAATAACGGTAACTGAGCCCCATGCCATGAAACACCGAAAGCCCGTGCAAACGCCGCAACTTGAACTCCGGCGTGAACAGGCGGTTGAATCCTTCGAAAATCCCGTAGTCGCCCGTGTCCACATACTCGCCGATGAGGAACTGCGTGTTGAGCGTCTCCGACAGGAGCGGCCCCTTCACGATCTCCTTGATCCGGTGCGCCTGCGCGCGCAGCCCGGCCCGCGCTCCGCGAATCGTCCCGGCGTCCGGGTTGCCCGGCGTGAAGTCAACATACGGCCAGCCGTGTCCCACCGATGTCAGTTGATCGGAAAAGGAGGCAGTCGTAGCGTAGTGATCCCGAATGTAGTTTTCCTGACGCGTGATCACTTCGAGGACGGATTGCACCTGCGTGTGCCATTTGGGCTTCCCCTTTTCATCGAGCGACCGGGCGACCGTCTGCGGCAGAGGCGCGCCCTTGTCGCGGTAGAGCTGATAATTGGTGCGCAGCCCGGCCAGGCCCCAGCTTTTCATCTGCTCCATCCACACCTTCAATTGCTCCGGCGTGCCCGCCTTGCCTTGCGAAGGAGGCAGCGCATCGGAAATCGACTCGGGCAGACTGGAGTCGAAACCACCGCCCTGCCAGTTTTGCACGATGCAGAGCCCGCCCACGTATTTGCCCACGGTTTCCTGCATCCACGCGGTGAAGGCGGAGCGGTCCGGGTAGTGCCCGTCCCAAATGTCAACGTAGAGAAGATCGCGCATCACCTCACGATACGGGCTCGGCTTGAGGTCGGGCTTTTCGACGGCCGCCCAAAGATGTTCGCCCCAATAAAGGCGGAACCTTTCCTGCAACGGCTTCCGCTTCCCGTCCTGTCCCGTCTGATACAGCAAGGCCGTGCCCAGGTAGTAGTCGGTGATGCGGGTGCTGTCCGGAGATGCCTTGCCCTCCACGCCGAGACCCGGGAAGAACACCGCGTCCTCGCCCTCGAGCGCACTGACGCCGGTCGGATAAAGTTCCCGGGAAAGACTGGCGTTGCTATAGTCCAGGTCCCAATCGCCGCGTATCCAGACGCCCGCCTTGCGATGATAAAACGTATTCGGGAACCGGCCATGTCCGGGATGATCCTCGGTGTGGCGGGTCGGCAGGTTAAACCCCGCGAGCCCGTCCTGCGCGGGGAGACGGCCGGGATGCACGCCCGCAAAATCTCCGGATTCTCCCGCCAGGGTCAGCGACATTCCCCCGCCGTCCGGAAAGTCCGCGAGGGTGATCGAGAACACCGGCTCTCCGGCTACGTCGGACGCCTGGTAACGAAGCGTGCGCCCGCTCCCGTCCACGCTTTTCAGGTCGGAAAGCAGTCTCACCCGGTAGTCCCCCGGATAACGCAGCCCTGAACCGTCCCGGAAGATCGGTCCGAAGCCCGAGAGCAGCGGTATGGAGGCGGAGGAGCCGGAGCGTCCCGACGTGATGGCCAGCAAGCGACCGGGATAGTCGGCGGGCGTGATTTCAGTCGTCACCGCCGCCTGGAGAGTGGGGGCGGTGACCAAGGCAATGAGCGCAGCCGGAAAGATGATACGGGACAGGAATGTCATTATCTTCTGAATGGGTTGGAGAAAAAAAGCTCCTCACTTCGGCGAATCGCAGGAGGCAGCATGAGGAACGCACAGGGGAATGCGAAGAGAGAACGGAACGGGCGGGGCAGGTGGCGGAGGCCGACCGGATCAGGGACCGTTTCGCAGATAACCGGTGTGGAAATTGTTGAGCTGGCCACCGCCATCCGGACTGATGTCATTGAGCGTAGCAGAGAATTTGATACGCTTCGCACTGCCGTCGCAAAAGGCGCCGTTCATCGCGCCTCCGTGCGTATCCGCAAAACCTGCCGATGCCACTTCCCGCCCCTCGGTAAACCCGTTGTCCTGATGAAACCGCTCCAGCAGCATCAGCATGCGACTTGGCGTGACGATGGCATTGATCCGGATGCCCTTGTTTGCCTCCGGCAAACCGGATCCCCAAAGAGCAGGATTTCCGTATTTTCCGTTGAAATTGATCATGACGGGATTGAGCGCATACGACCGTGGTTGTCCCGCGACCGTGGCCCCCAGTGTGGCGGTGTCCCTGACCACCTTGTCGGCCTTGCAATGCAGGATCGGGTTGTAGGGAACCGGATCGCCGTTGGTGAATGTGGAAAGCGCCATGCGATCCCAGCGGGAAACGAAGGCATTGTCGGGAAACACGCCGCGGTTGCCCTCGCTGTAAACGAGGAGAGCAAGCGACAGTTGTCGCATGTTGCTCAGGCAGGCCGCCGCATGGGCCGTGGCGCGAACTTTGCCGACTGTCGGGATGAGAATTGCCGCCAGAATGCCGATGATGGCGATCACCGTGAGCAATTCCACGAGTGTGAAGCCATGCGAGGTTTTTGGGGTAGCAGGTGTCATAAGGATTATTTGCCGTCCGGGGTTATGGATACGTTGTCGAAAAAGACCATCTGATCCTTCCCGCTTTCATTTTTGAAACCGAGCCGGAGGGTCGCTTCGGAGCGGGTCGCCGTGAATGAAACCGACACCTGCTCCCATTGGCCGGGTCTGGCATGATCGCTGCGGGTCGCCAGCACGTCGGCCCCGTCAATGACCGAGACCGTCCATGTGCCGCTGGTGGAGCCGACGCGCGCGCGAACCCACATCGAAACCACATAAGACGTCCCTGCACTGAGGGCCGTTATCTGCTGTTTGAGCACGGCAGACACGTCGCTCGTTCCGGTGCGTTGCAGGCCGACAAATGCGTTCCCGTCCTGCGCAGTGAGGCCATCCAGGCCACCGCTTGCAGACCAGTAAAAATTGCCATTTTCCCAACCCCAGCCCCTGGGAGCATTCTGGTTAAACCCCGAGGGCGGCGCGCCATCCTCGAAACTCGCACTCCGCAGGGCCTGCGCAGGGAGCGATGTGGTGGCGAAGACACCGGTCAGGACCATCGCAAGAATCACAGAGGCGAAAAGAGGAAACCTTCTCATGATAACTATGGGAACGACAGCTATGGGGAGTCAGGGTCAGGTGTTGCGACGGCGGCGAAGGACAAACGCAACCAGCAGCACTCCCGCTCCTGCGAATGCGGCCATGGCGGCAGGTTCCGGCACCACCTGTGTTACAGTTAAATTGTCAAAGAGAACCATGTAATCACCGCCGAGATTGTTGGTAAACGACAGCCTCAGAACCGGATTCTCGTCGGTGGCAATAAACACGAACGAATATTCCGCCCATGATCCGGCAATCGGGTTATCGCTGAGGCTTCCCAGGATCGCGTCACTGTCACTTACCGACACTGTCCAGGTACCGCCTTCAGAAACGGCGTTACGAGCCCTGACCAGAAAGGAAACTTCATAGCTTTCTCCCGCAGCCAAGCCGGTGAGGCTCTGCCTCAAAACCGCGTCCAGCAACTGCGTCGTGCTCCCGCGTTGCAGGCCGACAAAGACGCCTCCGTCGTCAGACCGGATCCCGTCAAGTCCACCATCGGCGATCCAGTAGAAGCTGCTGTTATCCCACGACCAACCATAGGGCGCCGCCTGGAGATAACCCGTTTCCGGGGCAATCTTGGCTCCGCTGCTTTCATCAAAGCTCCCGTTAACGATGGTTTGGGCTCCGGCAAACGAGGTGAGGGCAAAAGCACCGGCAAGGGGAATCAGCCGGAGCGCAAAGGATAATAAGCGATGTGTCTTCATGGGCAATCTGGGTGCTGTCGAGGTTTGGGTCATCGAAACGGGCGCTGGCTCGTTTCTGACAAAACCCTTGTGTTATTTCCTGGATCCAGGCGATATTCATCTTGTGTTACCCGTAATCTGAAAAACAGGCAATTATCTGAAAATCATGAATAAACCCATACTCTTCAAACCATCGCCGACCGTGCGAAAGTCTCCGGAAAGACCGCCAGCCGCGCACTGTGCCGGTTTGCACCCACGCAACCGGTACATCCGGGGAAAGAAGATTGCGCCATGAATCATGGA
Source organism: Opitutaceae bacterium TAV5 (assembly GCA_000242935.3). NCBI lineage: Bacteria > Pseudomonadati > Verrucomicrobiota > Opitutia > Opitutales > Opitutaceae > Opitutaceae bacterium TAV5. The sequence continues at coordinate 3,537,363 of CP007053.1, read as the reverse complement.
TATTTAAAAAGTGCTATTACCTTATTTTAAATATCATGAATTTTATAATTTATAAAAGCCACCTGGATGAAGCGCTGTCTCTCCTGAATGAACGGCTGGGCCTCGTTCCGGGGGCCTTTTACGAGTTGGTCGTTTGCGGGGGATCAGCCCGCCAACTCTGACGCGCTCTTCTCCCCATTCCACCATGTCCACCTCATCCTCCTTGCCCGCCTCCGTCGTCGCAATCCATGACGCCATGCTCGATCTGCTCTGGAAACAATGGACTGTGCTCGGTGTGGCCGGTGCCGCCTCGCCCGAAGACACTCGCTGGTGCGTGGACATCGAGGCTCTGGTGCTGGCGTCAGCCAACCTGGCCCGCAGCGACCCAAGGCTGTTTGACGAGATGCTGGACTGGCTGCGGGCCCATGCGCAGTGGGTGAACCTGCAACGATTGCGCAACATCCGGAAGACGCCCGGCCTGGGCGACGCCCGCGTTCTCGCAGCCGTATCCGGGTGGCTCGGACAACGCTCCGCGCTCGCCAAATGGAAAAAGCTGGCTGCCGAACTGACCGCCGAAGTCAAAGCCGGAGCCGGACCTGCAACCCGAGGCGAGCGCTCCCTCGAAAGCACCGGCGCTCAACCCGTGGAAGCGGCTGTGCCGCTTTTTGTTTCCCGCCATGATGGCGCTCCGCAACCGGTGTATGGCATGGCCGACCCCGTGTTTCTGAAATACGGATGGAGCCGGGGCGTCATTCGTCCACGAAGCCTGAGCCGGGCTCCCAACCCCAACGTGGCAGCGGCATTGTCATGGAAGCTGCGCGCCTTCTTTGGTGTGCAGGCCCGTTGCGAGATCGTACACTGGCTGCTGACTCACCCGAACGGCGGCCGGGCGGCGGAAGTGGCGCGGGCGACCTGTTATTTCCCGCGGACGGTGGAGGATGCCTTGCGCGAACTGGCTGCATCGGGACTCGTGCAGGTGACGAGCCAGGGCCGCGAACGGCATTACCAGGTGCGCGAAGCGGACTGGAGTTTTCTTCGCTCCTGGTCTCGCCCGGACGGTTTTCCTCCGTGGCAGGACTGGCCGCGGTTTTTTGCGCTCTTCGAAAAGCTGAACGCCGTTCTGATCCGCTTCGATCTGAGCCCGGCACTGCGCACCTCGGAATTGCGACGGGTTTTTGATGAAAGCAGCGGCATCCTGATTGACGGAGGCCTGACCGGCTGTTTCCCGAACGTATCCAGACAGCGAGGCAATAGCGGCAATGCCGACAACTTTACGGCTGCCGTCACCACCGATCTCTCCGCATTCCTCGCACAAAAATAACGCGTTCCCGTATTCCGTTCACGCTTCGCCCATGAGCACCTCCAAGCCTCCCACGCTTCAAACCATCGCTAACCGGGCGAAAGTCTCCAGGATGACTGTCAGCCGCGCCCTTCGCAACCATCCGAGCCTGCCGCGCAAGACCTGCGAGCGTATCCAGAAAATAGCGACCAGGATCGGCTACCGGACCAATCCGCTCGTCTCTGCGCTCATGGCGCAGCTCCGCAACGGACGCCCGCCGAAGTCGCACCCCACCCTCGCCTACCTCACCACCAACACCGATCTCACCGAACTCGAACCCGGCCGCACCCATGCCGCCGACATCTATCACGGCGCCATCGAGCGCGCCGCCATGCTCGGCTACAAAATCGAGCACTTCTCCCTCGTCGCACCCGACGCCACCGGCGCGCGCATCTCCGGCGAGCGCATGCGCTCCATCCTCCGCGCCCGCGGCATCCCGGGGGCGATCCTCGCTCCGCTCGCCGACCCGTTTCCGCACACCGACATCGACTTCGACTGGGAGCATTTCGCGTGCGCGGCGATCGGATACACGCTGCGCAACCACAACCTCCACCGCGCCGACAACGACCACTTCTCCGCCGCCGCCCTCGCCGCCGACCGCCTCCGCGAACTCGGGTATCGCCGCATCGGCCTCGCCATCCGTCACGAGGACAACCAGCGCACCCAGCGCAAACGTGTCGGCGGCTACCTCGCCGCCCAGGCCGGCTGGCCCGCCGCGCACCGCATCCCTCCCTTTCTCTGGCACTACCGCCTGCCCGACACCGGCATGCCCGAAGGCTTCGACACCTGGTTCACCCGCCACCGGCCCGATGCGATTCTCGTTCTCCAGCACATCGTCGGCTGGTGGCTCGCCGATCTCGGCCACCGCGTTCCCGAGGAGGTCGCCCTCGCCAGCCTCAACCTCCAGCGCGACCAGGCCACCTTCAGCGGCATCAATCTCAACAACGCCCTCCTCGGAGCCGCCGCCGTCGAACTCGTCGTCGAGCAAATCCACCACAACGAACACGGCATCCCCGCCCGCGCCAAAACCGTCATGATCACCGGCGACTGGGTCGACGGGGCGACCACCCGCCACCACCCTGTGCCCGCCCACACCTCGGGCCATTGAAATCCTCCATCTGAAGCGTGCCCCTGGACATTGAACAAAAGGCAACGAAGAGAACACAGCATCACCAAGGTTTCAGCTTCCGATTTCCGATGCACAACGTTCCCTCCACCGGTTAATCAATTTAGAGCATTTTTTTAAAATTGTAGCAGTACAGGATCCTGAAAACAGAACCACGGATTGCACGGATTTTCACGGATAAGAAGGAAGCGGCAAGGCATGGTTTGAATCCGTGATAATCCGCGAAATCCGTGGTTAAAAAACGGCTACAGCTTTATCTGAACCGCTCTAAATGTGATTTTGTTGTGTTTTTATGGCAGGCTGTCGCTTCGCTCGGTACGCGACCATTCGCGTTCATTCGCGGTTGGTTTGCCGGATTGGGAAACGGGATTTTAGATCCCCCCGGAGCACGACAATTTTACCCTGACCGATTTCTTCTTTGTTCATATCTTCGTTCCCTTCGTTTTCTTCTGTTCAAAAAACATTGGCAGAACCTCCCTGAAATATCCCCGTCCTGACAATTCCCTGACATCTCCCTGACCAACGCCTGACACAACCGCTCCCCTCCCTGTGGTGTAATGGCCGGCGTGAAAACCAACACCCGCCACCACACCCGCACCGCCCGGCGCAACCTCGCCGTTCTCGCCGTCTCGCTCCTCGCCACCGGCCTCGCCGCCGTTTCCTTCGCCAAAACCGCCGCCACTCCGCCCGCCGCCGCCACTCCGGCTCCGGTCAAGCTCACCGTCGAGCTCGACCGTCCCGTCCTCCCCGCCGACCGCGCCGAAACCGTCGTGGTCAAGGTTGGCCTCACCGGTGACCGCTCTCCCGCCCGCGCCGACCGCCCGCCCGTCAACCTCGCCCTCGTCATCGACAAGTCCGGCTCCATGTCCGGCGAAAAAATCCGCCAGGCCCGCGCCGCCGCCCTCGAAGCCATCAACCACCTCTCGCCCGACGACATCGTCTCCCTCGTCGTCTTCGACAGTGAAGTCCGCACCCTCCGCCCCGCTGCGCGCCTCGGCGACGGACGCCAGTTGCGCGATGCCATCAACGAAATCGCCGCCGGTGGCATGACCGCCCTTTACGGTGGCGTGACCCAGGCCGCCGCCGAGCTCCGCAAATCCGCCGAACCCGTCAGCTCCGGCTCCGGCGCCCGCGAACACTCTGCCGGTCGCATCCTCTCGCACCGCATGCTCCTCCTCTCCGACGGCGCTGCCAATGTCGGCCCGAGTTCGCCCGACGATCTCGGCCGCGCCGGCGCCGCCCTCCGCCGCGAAGGCATTTCCGTCACCACCATCGGCCTCGGACTCGGCTTCAACGAGGACCTCATGACCCGCCTCGCCCGCCGCTCCGACGGCAACACCTACTTCGTCGAACACAGTGCCGATCTCCCCCGCATCTTCTCGGAAGAACTCGGCGATGTTCTCAGCGTGGTCGCCCGTTCGGTGGTCGTCGAAGTCACCTTCCCCGAAGGCGTCCGCCCCCGCCATATCGTCGGACGCGACGGCTCCATCGACGGTCAGCGCGCCCGCATCGACCTCGGCCAGGTTTACGGAGGTCAGGAAAAATTCGTCCTCGTCGAAGCCGAAGTCTCGCCCGCCGCCTCCTCCGGTCGCAACCGTCCCGTCGCCAATGCCGCCATCCGTTATGAAGACGCCACGACCGGTCGCCCGCAAAACGCCGCCGCCACGGCCAGCGTCACCTTCACGACCGATGAGAAAACCGTCATCGCCTCGGCCAACCATCGCGTGCAGGCCGACTACGCCGAAAACAAGCTCGCCGAGACCAGAGACCGCGCCATCGCGCTCGTCGACGCCGGACGCCGCGACGATGCCGCCCGCCTCCTCAACGCGCAAAGCGATGAATTCCGCGTCCTCGGCGGCACTTACAACAACACCGCCGTCTCCACTCTCGCTCCGGCCCCCGCCGCCGCCGCGGAACAGATCGCCACCGGCAACTTCGACAACGCCACCCGCAAGACCTGGCGCGCCTCTTCCCTGCAAACCGTCAACCAGCAACGCGTGAAAAACGACGCCACGCCCGACGCACCATAACCCACCCGAAGAGGGAAGCGGCACGTCTGTTGTGGCGCGGGCGTCCCGCCCGCAAGCCAGAGGCCAGAGACCAGAGGCCAGAGACCAGAGGGCAGAGGCCAGAATCCGGAGGGCCAGCAGTTGTCGTAGCCGAAGTCTGTTCTCTGGCCTCTGGTCTCTGGCCTCTGCCCTCCCCCCTTTCCCGCTCTCGCCATCCCCCGCGCCATCACCATCATCACCTCCCGCATGACCACCGCCCGCCGCCGCACCCTCTGCTACTGGCTTCTCCTGCTCGTCCCCGCGCTCTGCGTGGCGGCAGGCGCCCTCTGGCTGGTGACGCGCGAGCAGGCCCGCATCAACGAACGCGCCCGCGCCACCCTCGACGCCCGCCGCGCCGCCATCGCCAGCCGCACCGCCCTCATCGCGGAAAACCTCGCGCTCCTTTTCACCGATGCCCGGACCGGCCTCGCCTCGCTCCTCGCCGAGGCCCCCGCCGATCCCGACGCCGGATATCTGGACCGCTGGCAACAGGGCGCTCCCCTGCTCCGCCTGGTTTTCCGGGCTTCGCCCGACGGCCGTATTCTCCACCCCGCCCCGGCCTCATCCGCCCGGCAAACCGCCACCACCGCGCTGCAAGCCTGGCTCGCGTCGTCTTCGCCTTCGGCCCCCCGGGCCACCGCCTCCAGAGGTTTCGTTGCTCCTCCGGAACCGGCCGCCGCCACTCCCGTCCCGGGCGCAGACATGTTCTCCCTGGACCTCCCGAAAGAGAAAACCACCCTTCCGGTCCGGGAGGCCGACCAGCGCCTCAGCAAACAGGTTTACGCCAATGTCGCCCAGGTACAGCGCGCCCGCAGCGCCCTGCTCACCGAAGCGAACAGCAATCTCGCTTCCGACGCCATGGTCGCCGCCGCCGCGCCGACTCCACCCGCAGCGTCCGCCGGGATGGATGCCGGATCTGCCTCCCTCCGCTTCGACGAAACCCCTTCTCTCGCCGCCTCGGCCTCCCTCTCTCCGGCCGATGCCGACACCACCGCCGATGCCAGCGCCCGGGCCGAACCGGCACCGTCTGCGCCCGCCGCCGTTGCATACGCCCCCGAAAAACCGGCCGGCCGCCACAACCGCCAGGCCGCCGAACTCCGCAGCGCACCCCCTCCCGCGCCCGCGTCCGCCGCTGCTGCCGCTCCCGCCGCCCTTCCCGCGTATCCTGTCACGTGGACTTCCCACAACGCCTCCGACGGCCTTCACCTCTACGCCTGGCGCCAGCTCCCCGCGGGCGACTGGCTCGGCCTCGAAGTCGATCTCGTCCAGCTTGCCGCCCGCCTCGGCGACGCCCTTCCCGCCGAGCTTTCCGCCGACGAGGCTTACCAGCTCCGCGCGACCGACGCCGCCCCGGCCCGCCACTACGCCGGCGCCACTTCGGCCACACAACCCGTCGCCACCGCCTCGATCGCCCCCGATCTTCTTCCCGGCTGGAGCGTGGCCGGCCTCGTCGCCCTGCCCGCCAACGGCAGCCTTTCTCCCGGCTCCGGCTTTCTCACCCTCGGCGGCCTCCTCGTCGCCATTCTCCTCGCGGCCATCCTCTCCGGCGGCGCTCTCCTTGCCCGCGAGGCCCGCCTCCGCGATGCCGAAGCCACGCAAAAAACCTCCTTCGTCGCCAACGTTTCCCACGAACTCAAAACCCCGCTCACCACCATCCGCCTCTACGCCGAACTTCTCGAACAGGGCCGTGTCCGCGACGACGCCCGCCGCACCGATTACCTCCGCACCATCGGACGCGAGACGCAGCGCCTCGCCCGCCTCGTCAACAACGTCCTCGATTTCAGCCGCCTCGAACAGGGGCGCAAAAACTACCAGCTCGCCCCGCTCGATCTCACCGAAGCCGTCGCCGCGCTCCTCGACGCGCACGCACCCCGGCTCGCCGACGCCGGTCTCGCCCTGCATCGCGTCCTCCCGTCCGCGCCGCTCACCGTCACCACCGACCGCGACGCCCTCGAACAGATCCTGCTCAACCTCCTCGACAACGCCTGCAAGTACGCCGCCGGCGGCCACGAGCTCACGGTCGATCTCACCGCCGTCACGGATGGCGTCGAACTCCGCGTCCATGACCGCGGCCCCGGCATCCCGCCCGCGCACCGCGCCCGCGTTTTCGAAAAATTCCACCGCGTGGACGACACCCTCACCGCCGCGCAGGCCGGCGCCGGACTCGGCCTCAGCATCGCGCAACAGCTCGCCCGCGGCCTCGGCGGCGACCTCCGCCACGAAGACCGCCCCGGCGGCGGCTCCACCTTCATCCTCCGCCTGCCTGCAATCCCCCCTCCGCAAACCGGAAACTGACGCGTCCACCCCCCACCCATTTCCAACTACAAACTACCAACTACAAACTCCGCCGGCGCAGCCGGCTCTCCCATGATCGCCCGCATCCTCATCGCCGAAGACGACCCCAACATCCGCCAGGGTCTCGCCGCCACGCTCGAAAGCGAAGGCTACGACGTCACCGCCGCCAGCGACGGCGCGCAGGCGCTCGCCCTGTATCCTCAACAAAAATACGATCTCGTCATCCTCGATGTGATGATGCCCCGCGCCAGCGGTTACGATGTCTGCCGGGAGCTTCGCGCGCACGACGCCCGCATCCCGGTGCTCTTTCTCACCGCCAAGGGCGAAGAGATCGACAAGGTCTCCGCACTCAAGCTCGGCGCCGACGACTATGTGACCAAACCCTTCGGCGTCCACGAACTCCTCGCCCGTGTCGAAGCCCTCCTCCGCCGCGCCCGGCTCGCCGCCGATGCTCCCGGCAACGGCCGCACCCCCGCCGCCGGACTCCCGCCCGTCTTCACGCTCGGTGAAGCCCGCATCGACCGCAACCGGCTCACCGCCACGCTTCCCGACCGCGAACCGGTCGCTCTCACCGCCCGCGAACTCAAGCTCGCCGAGGTCTTCGCCGCGCATCCCGGCGCCGTCCTCGCGCGCGACACCCTGCTCAACGCCGTGTGGGGCGTCTCGTATTTCGGCACCACCCGCACCCTCGACCAGCACGTCGCGCAGCTCCGCAAAAAAATCGAACAAAAACCCGACACCCCGCGCACTCTCGTCACCGTCCACGGCATCGGCTACCGCCACGATCCATAATCCCCCCGCGAGCGCCCGGCCTGCTATACCAACGTCTCCAAACTTCCGGATTTTACACAAAGATCCCAAAGGATTGGTTCCCTGAACTTGGCGCTCTTCGCGATCTTTGTGTAAGATCAAAAATATCAGAGACGCTGGTATTGGTCCTCAGTGATCCCCGCCCACGATCCTGCCGCCGGCGCTCCTTTTCATGAGCAGCACCACCGGCACGCAGAGCACGAAAAAGACCGCGAGCACCCGGAACGTATCCGCATAACTGATCACCGCCGACTCGCGCACAATGATTTGCTCGATGATCAGATATGCCTGCCGCGATGCCGCCTCGATCGAAGCGCCTTTTGCCTGGAAAAACGCGGTCAACGCCGCCAGCCGCTCCTGCACCAGGCGGTCTCCCGCGCCCACATGCGCGAGCAGGCCCGTGCGATTGGAGAAATTCCGGTGCGCCACATAGGTGTTGATCAGCGCAATGCCGAACGAGCCGCCGAGCTGGCGCATCATGTTGTTGAGCGCCACGCCCTGCGCGAGATCGCGTCCTTGCAGCCCGGATACGGCCATAGTCGTCAGCGGCACGCTCAGGCTCGCGATGCCCACGCCGCGCAACACCAGCGGCCAGAAAAAATCCTGCGGACCCATCTGGCTCGTCAGCACCGCGAGGTTCCAGCAAAACAGCCCCAGCATCGCGAAGCCCGCCATCGCCAGCACGTGCGGCGGGAAGCCGTGCTGCATCAGCCGGCCGGAGATGGGCGACATCACCATCGCCGCCAGCGCGCCCGGCATCATCAGCAGGCCGGTCTCGTAAGCTGTCATGCCGATGATCTGTTGCGAAAAAACCGGCACCGCATACGTGGAGCCGAAGAGCCCGAAGCCGACCACGAAGGTCAGCAGCGCCGCCACCGTCAGCGACCGGTTTTTCAGCACGCGCAGGTTGACCGCCGGGTTTTTGGCATGGAGCTCCCACATCACAAATGCCGCCAGCGCCGCCACCGCCACGCAGGTGAAGGCCGTGATGTAGCCCGTCCCGAACCAGTCCTTCGTTTCCCCGCGCTCGAGCACGAACTGCAACGAGCCGATGCCCGCCGCGAGCAATCCGATGCCCGCCCAGTCGATGGTCACGCGCCGCTTCATCGCATCGGGCGGGTCCTTGATGAACGCCCATGTGAGCAATGCCGCAACGACGCCGACAGGCATGTTCACATAAAAAATCCACGGCCACGAGTAGTTGTCCACGATCCATCCGCCGAGCGTCGGCCCGATGGTCGGCCCGAAAATCACGCCCACCGTGAAGATCGCCGCCGCCATGCCGCGCTCCTTTTCCTCAAAGGTCTCGAACAGGATCGATTGCGAGGTCGAAAGCAGCGCCCCGCCGCCGATCCCCTGCAGGAAACGGAAGGCGACCAGTTCCCAGATATTGGTGGCGTTGCCGCACAGGATCGACGTGACCGTGAACAGGATGATGGAGCCGAGGTAATAGTTTCGCCGGCCGAAAATCGCGGCGAGAAATCCGGTGATCGGGATGATGATGACGTTGGCGATGGCGTAGGCCGTGACGACCCACGACACATCCTCGAGCGTGGCGCCGAGGTTGCCGCTCATCTGCGTCAGAGCCACGTTCACGATCGAGGTGTCGATCAGCTCGATCACGGTCGCCGTGACAACCGTGATGACAATGATCCAGCGGCGGAATCCGTGTTCAGCCATGGGAGTGCGCGGCCGCGGATGCAGCGGGTGTTTCCCGGGCTTCGCCGGCGAAGCCCGCCTGGGAGGTTGTCGTGGCCATCGTGATTCGGGTCAGCGCCGGGGGTCCTGTTTGACGAGCACGCTCACGTCGGCGCTGAGGCCCGGACGGAGCGGATGCGCGGTATTGTCCGCATCGTCGATGACGACCTTGACGGGCACGCGCTGGGTCACTTTCACGAAATTGCCCGTGGCGTTGTCCGGCGGCAGCAGCGCGAATTTCGCGCCGGTCGCGCCTGAAAGCGAATCGACGTGCCCGTGGAACTCCACGCCCGGATACGCATCGACTTCGAACGTCACCGTTTGCCCGGGCCGCATCTTGCCGGTCTGTGTTTCCTTGAAGTTGGCCGTCACCCACACGTCTTCGTCACCCGTGATCGTGAGCAGCGGCGTGCCTGCCTGGACGAACTGGCCCGGCTCCACCGAGCGCCGCGAGACACGCCCGGCGATGGGCGCCACGATGTCGGTGTACGACCGTTGCAGCCGGGCGGCGGCGAGGTCGGCCTCGCGCACCGGGATCGCCGCCTCCGCCAGGGTCACCCGCGCCCGCGCCGCGTCGAGTTGGCGGAGCAGCGCGGTGTGTTTGGCCGAGGCGTTCTCCGCATCGGCCTTCGACTTGCGGAAATCGCGGTCGGAAATCACACCCGTCTTGAACATCTCGGAATCGCGTACGAAGTCGTCCTTCAGGTTGGCGAGGGTCACGGCATCGGCGTCGATGTTGGCCTCCACCACCGCCACCAGCGTGCGTTCCGAGGCGAGCTGGGCCCGGGCCTGGGCGAGCGCGGCTTCGGCGGCGGCCATCCTGACGTCGTGATCGCGCGTATCGAGCCGCAGCAGCGCCTGACCGGCCGTCACCCGTTCGTTGTCCGCCACCAGCAACGCCACCACCTCGCCGCTCACGCGCGCCAGCACCGGGCTCAGGTGCCCGTCGAGTTGCGCGTCGTCGGTCGATTCATGCCGGAGAGCGAAGAGCAGATGCGGCCCCCCGATCGCCGCCGCAACGAGGGCGAGCGCCAGAATCACCAGCGGCATCGTCCAGCGGCGACGACCGCGCGACGATGCCACGCGGGCCACCGGATGAGCCGGCGGGCGGTGTTCCGGATGTCCCTTGTGCGCCGGTGCCCCGTTTTCGTGTGCAGGCTCCGCGGGCGGGTGGCCGGATTTCGCCCGGACGGAAGATGCGGTCGTGGTTGTCGTCGAGTGTGATCCCGATGCCGTATCGGCAGCAGTTGTGCTCATGGAATCGGCCAATTTACACCAGACAATCCCCCTCGTGCCAGGGGGAATTTAGTTAGCCTCACGTTGCAAATCGTTGAGCAAACGGGCAACTCGCGCCAGCGCCGCAACTCCTGCAACGTCACCTGTTCCGAAAATTTCCTGTTCCCCCGGCGCGCGCTTCGCGTTCCACTCACTCAGCCATGCCCGCCGTTCCGCGCCTTCACAGTCTGTCCTGGAAAAAGCCCCTCGCACCCGCCGCGGCGGCCTGGCTCGTCGGCGACCGGGAGGATCGCGGACCCCTCGATCTCTCCGACACCCTCGTCATCGTGCCGACCGCGCAGTCCGGCCGCCGCCTTCGCGAAGCCCTCGCCGTCCTGGCCGCCGCCCGCGGCCAGGCCGTCTTCCCGCCCCACGTCGTCTCGCCCGAACGCTTCATCACCGAACTCCTCCCGCCCTCGCCTCCGGCGGAGAGTTCAGGGTTCAGGGTTCAGGGTTCAGGGTTCCCGATCACAGAACCTGTCACGAAACCCGAAACCCCAAACTCCAAACCCGAAACCCCAAACCCGAAACCGGGCGGCGAAGCCGCCCCCGCCACCCCCGTCGAGTCGCTTCTCGCCTGGATCGAAGTGCTCGACGCCATCGACCTCGACGATTTCCGCGCCGTTTTCCCCGTCGACCCGCCCGCGCGCAATTTCGCCTGGTCCTCGCGCCTCGCCCGCGAATTCCAGCGTCTCCAGGCCACGCTGGCCGAGAACGCCCTCCGCATGGGCGACGTCACCGCCCGCGCCGGCGACGACTTTCCCGAAACCGTCCGCTGGCAACAGCTCGGCCGGCTCGAAGCCGTGTACGACGCCGCCCTCGCCCGCCGCGGCCTCCGCGACGGACAGCTCGCCAAGATCACCGCGGCCACCTCCGGCATGCCGCCTTCCACGATCACCCGTATCGCCGTCATCGCCACGCCCGATCCGCTCCCGCTCGCCCTTCGCTCGCTCGACCGGCTCGCGGCCTCCGCTGCGTCCGCAGTCACCTTGCACATCCTCGTGCACGGCCCGGAGTCCGCCGCCGGGCTCTCCGCGCTCTTTGACCATTACGGACGCCCCCGGCCCGACGCCTGGACCCGCCGCCCGCTCGACCTTCCCGATTTCAAACAGCACGTACGCCTCTGCGAGGACCCCGCCGCCCAGGCCGCGGCCATCGTGTCATATGCCGGCCAATACGAATCGGCCGACGGTGTCCTCGCCATCGGCATCGCCGATGGCGAGATCACTCCGCTCGTCGAATCCGGGCTCGCCCGCGCCGGCATCCCTTCCCACAACCCCGAAGGCCGCCCCCACCGCGCCGGCGCGCTTCACGCCCTGCTCACCGCGCTCGCCGACCTCGCCCGCGAACGCGACCCCGCGTTCCCGTCCGTCGCCGCGCTCGCCCGCTGCCCCGATATCCTTCACTGGCTTCGCTCGCGCCATCGCGCCGACTGGTCCGCCGCCCGCTTTCTCGCCGCGCTCGACAATCTCCACGCCGCCCACCTGCCCCCCACGCTCTCCGTCGCCCGCGAACACGCTGCCGCTGCCGGCAATATTTCCCTCGCCGCCGACCTCGACGCCATCGCCGCCCTCGCCCGCCAGCTCCTCGCGCCTCCCTTTCCTTCCGGACTCGACGCCACCCTCGCCGACCTGTTTTCGGCACGCGAATTCGACCTCGCCCGCCCCGACGATGCCCGCACCGTCGAAGCCGCCGGCGCCTGGCGCGATGCCCTCGCCGCCACCACCGCCGCCCTCCGCCGCTTCCCCCGCATCGCTCCTGCCGACGCCTTCGACCTCGCCCTCCGCGCCTTCGGCGATGCTACCCTTCCCGAAGAAAAATCCCCCCGCGCCATCGACCTCCAGGGCTGGCTCGAACTCCCGTGGGACGACACCCCGCATCTCGTCATCGCCGGTCTCAACGACGGCCGCGTCCCGGAAGCCGTCAACGGCGACGCGTTCCTCCCCGAATCCCTCCGCGAACGCCTCGGCCTCAAGACCAACGCCGCCCGCTTCGCCCGCGACGCGTACCTCCTGCAAACCCTCGTCTACTCCAGAGGACAGAGGCCAGAGGACAGAGGCCAGAGGACAGAAGTCAGAGAACAGACTTCGGCTACGACAACTGCTGGCTCTCCGGATTCTGGCCTCCGGCCTCTGGCCTCTGGCCTCTCCTCCACTGGCCGCCTCGACCTGCTCGTCGGCAAGACCTCCGCCGCCGGCGACCCGCTCCGCCCCTCGCGTCTTCTTCTCCAGTGCGCCGACGCCGACCTCCCCGGTCGCGTCCTCTATCTCTTCGGCACGCCTCCCTCCGGCCGCGCCAGCCTCGCCTGGCGCCGAGCCTGGAAACTCGCTCCGCGCACCGACGCTCCCATCGAAAAACTCTCCGTCACCGCGTTCCGCGACTACTTGCGCTGCCCCTTCCGCTTCTACCTCAAACACGCCCTCCGCATGCGTGCCGTCGACCCGGACAAAGCCGAACTCGACGCCCTCGATTTCGGCAATCTCTGCCACGCCGCGCTCGAAGCCATGGGCCGCCCCGAATCCGGCCTGCGCGACTGCGCCGACCCGGCCCTCCTCCGCGATTTCCTGCTCGACCGGCTCGAAGCCTGCGCCCGCGCCACGTGGGGCGAACAGCTCCCGCTCCCCCTCGTTGTCCAACTCGAATCCGCCCGCCAGCGCCTTTCGCGCGCCGCCGGGGAGCAGGCCCGCCTTCGCGCCGAAGGCTGGCTCATCGAACGCACCGAATACCCCGTCGATCTCGTCATCGGCGGCCTCCCCGTCCGCGGAAAAATCGACCGCATCGATCGCAACGAAACCACCGGCGCCATCCGCGTGCTCGACTACAAAACCTCCGACTCGGCCGTGAATCCGGTCGACGCCCATCTCCGCAAACCCCGCCGTAACGATTCACCGGATACGCTCCCGCCCTGGACGCTCTTCTCCGGCACCGGCACCGCTGGCTCTCTCCTCTGGACCGACCTGCAACTCCCTCTCTACCTCCGCGCCGTCGCTCCCGAGTATGGCGACGCCGTCGCCTGCGGTTATTTCAACCTCCCCAAAGCCATCGGTGAAACCCGCGTCAGCGAATGGCTCGACTACACGCCCGCCACCCAACGCGCCGCCGACACCTGCGCCGAAGGCATTGTCGCCGCCATCGCCGCCCGCCGTTTCTGGCCCCCCGCCGAACTCACCGCCGCCGAAGCCGCGTACGACGACTACGCCGCCCTCTTCCACAACGGCGCCGCCGACAGCATCGAATGGCCCTGCGAACAATGAACCCGTCCCCCCTGCAACCTCCCGGCCACCGGATGATCCTCGCCTCGGCGGGCTCGGGCAAGACGTACGCGCTCACCAACCGCTTCGTGCAACTCCTCGCGCTCGGCGCCGCCCCCGAACGCATCGTCGCCCTCACCTTCACCCGCAAGGCCGCCGGCGAATTTTCCGATGAAATCCTCAAAAAACTCGCCCGCGCCGCCGCCGACCCCGACTACGCCTCCACCCTCGCGCGCGAACTTTTCCCCGACGACGCGCAGTGTCGCCTGTTCGATGTTCAATGTTCAGCGTTCGGTGTTCAGCGTTCGACATCTGCATCTGCGCCCCCCTCCCCTCCCCCCCCCTCCTCTTCCGCCGCCGCCGCTCCCTCTCCGCATTTTCTCTCCCTGCTGCGTGTCATGGTGGAAAACATACACCGCCTCTCGCTCGGCACGCTCGACAGTTTTTTCGGCAAAATTGTGAGAACCTTCCCGCTCGAACTCGGCCTCGGCGGCGACTTCGAAATCCTCCAGGAACACAGCTCGCACCTCGAACGCCGCCGCGTCCTCCGGAAAATGTTCAGCCCCGCCGGCGCGACGCCCGATGACGCCGCGCGCGAGTTCATCGAAGCCTTCAAGCGCGCCACCTTCGGCACCGAGGAAAAACGGCTCGCTCCGCGCCTCGACCGCTTTCTCGACGAGCACCAGGAACTCTACCTCGACGCACCCGCACCCGCCGCCTGGGGCAACCCCGCCCGCATCTGGCCTGGCGCGTCCTCGCCCTGGCTCGCTCCCGTCGCCGACAACGATCGCGACGCCGCCCTGCAAACCCTCCGCGCCTGGGCCGGCAGCGCTCCCGAATCGCTGATGAACGAAAAACAGCGTCAACGCTGGCACGATTTCGCCGCCACGCTCGAAGACTGGTCCCCCGGCGCCGAGCTTCCCAAACCCGTCGCCTACGTGCTCGAAAAAGTCCTCGACCAATGGGACGCCCTCGCACCCGCCCGCGACCAGCCCGTGGACGTGCAACTCGTCATCGAGCGCAAGAAACAGACCCTCCCGCCCGCCGCCTGCGCCGCCCTCGCCACGCTCACGCGCTCGATTTTCCACGGCGAGTTCACGCGCCGCATCCAGATGACCCAGGGCATCCACACCGTCCTGCGCGGCTATGAAGCCGTTTATGGCGACCTCGTCCGCCGCAGCGGCCGCATGACCTTCGCCGACGTGCAACGCCTGCTCATGCCCGAAGCCGGCGCGCCTGTCCTGTGTTCCACATCTTCCGGTTTCAGCCTTTCGCCCGACGCCCGCCTTCTCATCGACTGGCGGCTCGACACGCGTTTCGACCACTGGCTCCTCGACGAATTTCAGGACACCAGCCACGGCCAGTGGAGCATTCTCCGCAATCTCATCGACGAAGCCATCCAGGACTCCGGGCAGGCGCGCAGCTTTTTCTACGTCGGCGACGTCAAGCAGGCCATCTTTTCCTGGCGCGGCGGCGACCCGCGCCTCTTCCGCGAGATTTTTGATCATTACAACGCCGCCACCCCCGGCCTCATCGCCGAAGGACGCCTCGACAAATCCTGGCGTTCCGCCCCCGCCATCATCGACATGGTCAACGCCGTCTTCGGCCACGCCATCGCCCTCGCCACCCACCTGCCCGCTCCCGCCGCGCAACGCTGGTCTGACGAGTGGCGCGACCATGTCTGCGCTCGCCCCGCGCTCGACGGCCATGCCGCCTGGCTCCTTGCCGACACCGACGGCGACGCCGAGGAAGCCCGTTTCGCGCTCACGCTCCGCCTCCTCCAGGAAATCCGTCCGCTCGACCGCGGCCTCTCGGTCGCCGTCCTCGTCCAGACCAACGACACCGCCACGGCCCTCGCCGATTACCTTCGTGCGCAAGGAAACCTTCCCGCCATCGCCGCCTCCGATCTCCACGTCTGCGCCGACAACCCGCTCTCCGCCGCCCTCCTCGCCCTCTTCCAGGCAGCGGCCCACCCCGGCGACACCCTCGCGTGGGAGCACCTCCGCATGACCCCCTTGCGCGCCGTCCTCGATGCCCTTCGCTGGACCGCTCCCGAACACCTCTCCGCCGGCCTCCTCCGCGAAGTCCATACCGACGGGTTCGAACGCACCGTCGAAACCTGGCTCCGCCGTCTGGAAACAAGTGGCGCGGGCGTCCCGCCCGCATCCGACGGGGCACGGGCATCCCTGCCCGTGAGCGTTGCCTCTCCGCGTGACGCGGGCGTCCCGCCCGCAACGTGGCATGGGCATCCTGCCCATGATTCCGGCGTGGCACGGGCTTCCAGCCCGTGTGCCTCCACCACAGGCGCTGCTCCTTCATCCCTCTCCCCGCTCGACCCCTTCAACCGCGAGCGTGCCGACCAGCTCGCCGAAGCCGCCCGCCTCTTCGACGAAACCGGCAGCCGCGACTTTTCCGAATTCGTCCGGTTTTGCCAGCGCCACACCGTTCGCGAAATCGAGTCCGACGCTGTCATCCGCATCATGACGATCCACAAGTCCAAGGGGCTCGGCTTCGATCTCGTCGTGCTCCCCGATCTCGCCGGCAACTCCCTTTCCACCCGCCGCCGCGACTCGCTCGCCGTGAAAAAAGACGACGAACGCAACACCGAATGGATTCTCAGCCTCCCCCCGAAACTCTTCGCCGATCACGATCCCGCGCTTGCCGCCTGGATGGCCGAAGAGGAATCCGATGCCGCCTACGAAAAACTCTGTCTCTTCTACGTCGCGATGACCCGGGCCAAACTCGGCATGTACCTCATCACCGAGCCGGTCAAAACGTCCAGCCGCTCGAGAAATTTCCCCCGCATCCTCGCCGAATCCCTCGGCACCGCCGGTGACGAAGTCACCATCGGCGACCTGACCCTCCCTGCTGCCTGGAGCACCGGCAACCCGGCCTGGTTCCGCGACTGTCCCGACAACACCTGTGCCGGAGCGGCGGCATTCCTGCCGCTGCCTGACACGGGTAACTCCCCCTCCGATCCGGCGGGCCGCTCCGCGTCCCGTCGCAGCGGCAGGAATGCCGCCGCTCCCTTCCAGCCTGTCCGCCGCCTGATCCCCCGCACGCCATCCGACGCCAAAACCGGCACGCTGCCCGGCGCGCTCGTGTTTGGCAACACCGGCGACCACGCCGCCGCCTTCGGCACCGCGGTTCACAACGCCCTCGCCGCCGTCGAATGGCTCGATACCTGGGAGGCCGATGCCTGGACAGCCGCGCTTTTCGCCGCAGGCATCCCCGAACCTGCCATCGCCGAAGCCCGTGCCTGTATCGAAAACGCTGCGACATGTTCCGCCGTTTTCGCGCGTCCCGACGCGCGAGCCGAAGTCTGGCGCGAGCGCACCTTCGAAGTCGCGTTTGGCGACACCTGGTACACCGGCACCTTCGACCGTGTGGTCATTCGCCGCGACGCCTCCGGCCGCGCTTTCTCCGCTACGATCCACGATTTCAAGACCGACCGCCTCCGCGACGACGCCGACCACGCCCGCGCCACCGCCCGCTACGCATCGCAACTCGACATCTACCGCCGCGCCGCCGCCCTTCTCACCGGTCTGCCTGTCGAAAAAATCGAGACCCGCCTCCTCTTCACCAAACGACTGCCATAAGGAGCCACTCTACTTCCCCTGCTATCTGGCCGCGCTCACGTTGAGCCACCCGGACCACCTGGAACCGGATGATTCGTGAGGACCGGACGATCAGCAGCGCGATCGGCCACGCTGTCGCGCTCGATGAGCTGGTAATCCAGAACCGTTTCCCGCGGAAAATCCTGCCGCCGGAGCCGGGCGTCGATCACATCCACCGCCGCGACTGCCAGCGCATGGTAATCCTGCGTGATCGCCGTCTGCGGAGGGATGCAGTAACGGGAAATCATCGCACGCTCGGAAACGACGAGCGAAATGTCGTCCGGCACCCGTTTGCCGTAAAGCGACAGCGCATAGGCCGTGATGATGCCGCCCGATCCGCCGGGGCTGAAAATCGCATCGGGTTTGTTTCGCAGCAGCTTGCCGACTTCCTCCACGAAATTTTCCTCCGTGGGCAGTCGCACCAGGGATTTGCCCGCCGGCAACTTCCTCTCCGCCAGCGCCTCCTCAAGGTACCGTTCGCGCTGGAGCGGATTGCCCAGCTTCGACATGCTGACGAGGCAGCCGATGCGGCGATGCCCGCGCCGGAACAAATACTCCACCGCCAGTTCCATCCCCTGCTTTTCGTTCGAACGCACGGAAAACACATTGGGAAGCGGAGGCGTCACCTCGCGGTCGATCATCACCAGCGGCGCGTCGAATCTTGCGTTCCAGTTATTCCAGGGCACCTCGTCGGAACCGATCCGTATCGCGCCGCAAAACGGGATGTTTTCCAGGCGGTCGAGATTGTCCGCGGGCAGGATCTCGATCCGGTAGCCGCGGGCGGCGAGTTCCCCGGCAAGGTGCGAGACCACCATTTCCACGTAGTTTTGCACAGGATACGCCGATCGGGACGGCGTGATGAGCATGACGTTGCGCCGGCGGCCCGAAAGACGCGGATGATAGTCACGGGACCGCGCAACCTGAAGGACACGTTCGCGGATGCCGGCCTTCACATTGGGATGATTGCTGAAGACCCGGGAAACGGTCGCCGTCGAAACCCGCGCGTCACGAGCGATTTCCTGTATGGTGATCATTGCAGGTCGAAATGGCCTCTATTGAGGTGTTTTCAATAAAAAATCTGATTTTCTGAAACTGATCGAAATTTACATTCCAATTTACAGGTTATTTTCAAATTCCCTCTTGCCGCCACTTTCCCTCCTCCAGCAGTTTTCAAACGAACCGCGGCAAGGTCCGCCCACCCGAAAAACGACATGACGAGATGAAAGGTTACCGCATCACATTTCCCGCCCCCCGGACCGCAAAACTGGAAACATTCGACCTGCCGGAAAACTGTCCGTCAGGCCACGTGTTGCTGGAAACTGAATACACGCTCATTTCGCCCGGCACGGAAATGGACATGTTTCACGGAAGAGCCAACACCACGGGCAATTTCCCCAAACGCCCCGGTTACAGCGCAGCCGGTAAAATCCTCGCCACCGGCGACGGCGTGACGGAACTCAAACCCGGCGACCGCGTCATCGCCTACCACAGCAATCACGCCACCCTCTCGATAAAAGAACAGCGCCACGTCGTGCGCATCGAAGACCCCGCGCTCGATTCGAAGACAGCCGTGTTCGCAATCATTGCCGCGATGGGTCTGCAAGGCGTGCGCAAACTGCGCCTCGAACTCGGCGAATCTGCCATGATTATGGGACTCGGACTCCTCGGCCTGTTCGCCACGCAATGCGCCCGCCTCAGCGGCGCGATGCCCATCATCGCCCTCGACTATTCCGAAGCCCGCCGCGCCCTCGCCCTGCAACTCGGCGCCGACCACGTCTTCTCACCCGACGAAAAAAACCTGCCCGCGACAATAAAGACCCTCACCGGAGGAGGCGTAAACGCCGTCGCCGAAATCACCGGATCACCCCTTGCCGTCAAACAAGCCCTCGCCTGCACGGCCCCGATGGGACGCGTCTCCCTCACGGGCTGCTCGCGCACCCCCACGCTCGACATCGATTTTTACAACGATGTCCACAAACCCGGCATCACCCTCATCGGCGCGCACAACTTCGTGCGTCCCTCCGAAAACTCCCGCCCCGGCTACTGGACGCTGCGCGACGACCTGAAAATGCTGCTGCGGTTTTTCGCCGCGGGCCGGCTCCACGCCGCCCCGCTGATCGCCGAAGTCGTCGTCCCGCAAAAAGCCCCGGAGATCTATCAACGCCTGGCCGCGGGCGGCACGAACCCGCCCGGCATCCTTTTCGACTGGAGAAACGCAATCGCATGAAATCGAAACCCATAAAAATCGGCCAGATCGGCATTGGCCACAACCACGCGTCGGAAAAGATGCGGACGCTCCGCAACCTGCCTCATCTGTTCGAGGTGGTCGGCGTCGTGGAGGACGATCCCGTGTGGCGCGAACGGCGCGGCAACATGGAGGTTTATCAGGGCCTGCCCTGGATGACCGAGGAGGAGCTTTTTGACGTTCCCGGCCTCGAAGCCGTCGCCGTGGAAACCGACGGCTTGGAACTCGTGCCCACCGCCGCCCGCTGTGCCGCGCGCGGCCTGCACATGCACCTCGACAAGCCCGGCGGCGAATCCCTGCCGGCATTCAAGGCCCTCCTCGACGAATGCGAGCGCCAGAACCTCTGTATCCAGCTCGGCTACATGTATCGCAACAACCCCGCGATCAACTTCTGCAAGCATGCAGTGCGCGCCGGCTGGCTGGGCGACATTTTCGAGGTCCATGCCGTCATGAGTCGCCTCGACGGCGACGACTACCGCAAGTGGGTCGCCAACTTCAAGGGCGGCGCCATGTATATATTTGGCGGATACCTGATCGACATCGTCGTTGCCCTGCTTGGCCGCCCGCAAAACGTGACGGTCTTCCAGCGCCCGACCCGCGACGACGGCGTCAACGACAACGGCTTTGCCGTGCTCGAATATCCGCACACCACCGCCTCGATCCGCACCTCCATCGTCGAGGTCGAGGGTTTCAAGCGCCGCCAGCTCGTCGTGTGCGGCACCAGGGGCACCGTGGAAATCCAACCGCTGGAGCACCACAGCAGCCGCTACGCGATCGACCCTCTGCATGTGCGCCTGACGCTCGCGCAGCCGTGCGGCGAGTTCTCCGCCGGCACGCATGTCGTGGATGTCGGTGTCATCAACGGCCGCTACACCGGGCAACTCACCGAGCTCGCCCGCATCGTTCGTGGCGAGATGAAGAATCCGTTTCCGCCTGCCCACGAATTCCTCGTTCACGAGGCCCTGCTCGCTGCCGCGGGCTATTGACAGGAAAACACTAAAAACCAACCGCGGATGAACACGAATGACGGGAACCCGATCTTTTTTAACCACGGATTTCACGGATTTTCGGAGATTACACGGATGGGAAGTCACCTGTTTTTCCTGAAAATCCCTGCCTTTATCCGGTTTTATCCGTGGCTAAAAAAAGAACGTGGTTTTGGCTCTGCCAACCTGAATCCATGTCAGACAGTCGCTTCACTCGGTACGCGGTAAAAAAACTCAATACACCACTCACCACCCTATGAAACTGAAAGACCAAGTTGCCATCGTCACCGGAGGAGGCGGCGTCCTCGGTGGCGCCATCGCCCGCAAGCTGGCCGCCGAAGGCGCCAGGATCGTGCTCTTCGACATCCGCGCCGAGTTCGCCGAACAAAACGCCAGGACCATCACCGCCGCCGGCGCCGCCGCCGAGCCGGTCGGCCTCGACATCACCAATCCCGACGACGTGCGCGCCAGGGTGGACGACGTCTTCGCCCGCCACGGACGCATCGACATCCTGGTCAACTGCGCCGGTGGCAGCGCCCGCAAGCGGATGAAGGTCTTCCACGAGCAATCGCTCGACGTCGTCCGCGACGTCATCGCCGTCAACCTCTTCGGCACGCTCAACTGCACCCACGCCGTCGCGCGCCACATGGTGGCCGCCCGCTCCGGGCGCATCGTCAACATCGGCTCCACCGTCGGCGTTCAGGGGCTCGCGAGGTCGGTCGATTACGCCGCCGCGAAAGGCGCGATCATCGCCGCCACGCGCGCCCTCGCCAAGGAGCTCGGCCCGCACGACATCAACGTCAACTGCGTGTCACCCGGCATCGTCCTGCGCGAGAAAACCGACGATCCCGCCACCTTCGCCCGGCGCCACTCGTATCTGAACCGCCTCTGCACGCCGGACGACATCGCCAGCGTGGTCGTCTTCCTGACCCTGCCCGAATCCGGCTACATCCTCGGCCAGAACCACGTCGTGGACGGCGGACGCAGCCTGGCCATGATGGGGTCGGACACACGCGCCTGAGGCGCAGACGTTCCGACGAGGCCCAAGGACAACGCACCCGGACCCAATGCCCTCCGCAGCCAAAACCTGGAAAATCGCCCTCCTGCACGACACCCGGATACAGGGTCGCGGTGGACACCTGACCCATCTGGCCTTCCGGGGTCTGCCTGGTGTCGAGACAGTCGCGCTCGTGGATTCCAACCCGGACGGCATCGCCGAACGCCTGCGCGAAACGGAAGCCGTTCGCCACTACACGACGTGTGAGGAGATGCTGGATGCGGAAACGCCCGATATCCTCGTCATTTGTTCCCGGATACCCGGAGAACACCTCGCACCGATCGGGGCGGCGGCGCGAAAAGGCGTCCATGTCTTCTGCGAAAAACCTCTCACCATCGATCTCCGCGAGGCGGACCGGATCGTGCAACTGGCCGAGGAAAACCGTGTCCGCATCGCCGTCGCCCACCTCGGGCGGCACGCCCTCGTCTTCCAGACCGCGAAGCGCATGATCGAGGCCGGCGCCATCGGGCGCCCGCTCACCTTTTACGGGCGCGGCAAGGAGGACGCCCGCGGAGGCATGGAAGACATGCTCGTCCTGGGAACGCACCTCCTGGACCTCGCCTGTTTTTTCTTCGGTCCTCCGGAATCCGTCTTTGCCGATATCTCCGTGAACGGACGCCCGCTGCGCAGGGAGGACCGCATCGCCACCACCGAGCCCCTCGGCCCCGTGGCCGGCGACGATGTCATGGCCTTCTACAAATTTCCCGACGGCGTCCGCGGGCTTTTCGAGAGCAGGAAAAACCTCGCCTCGCGCGGTGTCCGCATGGGCCTTACCATCGAGGGGAGCACCGGAACCCTCGCCGTCCGCTACGACGAAGACCGCAAGCTCCGCCTCAGCCGTTCGCCGTTTCCTCCCGAGGACGAATCCCGCTTCGATGACGTTCCCCTCCGCGAGGAGCGCGTGATCCCGGGCGCGCGTCCGCTCGACCTCGACGCCCTCGCGGGCCACCACCGCTACTTCGCCGAAAACAACCGCCTCGCCGCCTGGGACCTGATTCGCTCCATCGAGGAAAACCGCGAACCTCTGGCCGGCGCGCGCGACGCACGGACCGTGCTCGAAATGATCCACGGCGCCTGGGCCTCGCAGCTCACGGGCAGGGCCGTGCGCTTGCCTCTCGAAGACCGCCGCCACCCTCTGGAATAAACCGCCATGCATGTCATACGTGTTGATGAAAACAAAAGGATGAACTGGACGACCGCCCCGGACCCTGTTCCGGGCGGGAAGGAAGTCCTGATCGAAATTCACGCCACCGCCGTCAACCGCGCCGACCTGCTCCAGCGCGAGGGCAAATACCCGCCGCCTCCCGGCTGGCCGGAGTGGATGGGACTCGAGGTGGCCGGCACCGTTGCCGCGCTCGGTCCGGACTGCTCCGGACGCTGGAAACCGGGCGATCGGGTCTGCGCGCTGCTCGGCGGCGGCGGCTACGCCGAAAAAGTCGCGGCCGACGAAGACCTGCTCATGCCCGCCCCCGCCGGCCTGACCATGGAGGAAGCGGCGTCGCTGCCCGAGGTCTTCGCCACGAGCTGGCTCAACCTCGTGCACGAAGCCGGGCTCAAGCCCGGCGAGACGGTTTTCATCCAGGCAGGCGCAAGCGGACTCGGCCTCGCCGCGATCCAGACGGCAAAGTTTCTCGGCGCGAAAGTCATCACCACCGTCGGCTCGGATGAGAAGGCGGGGCAGATCCGCCGCTTCGGCCCCGACATCATCGTGAACCGCAACAAGGAATCGCTTGCCGCGGTTTTCGACAAAAACCCGGTGCATGTGGCGCTGGATTGTGTCGGCGGCGACCCGCTCGCCGAATGCCTGCCCAGGATGGCCCCCGGGGGCCGCTGGGTGCTGGTCGCAACGCTGGGAGGCGAGTTCGCCAATATCAGCCTGCGCCCTGTCCTGAAAAGCGGACTACGCCTGATCGGCAGCACCTTGCGCAGCCGTCCGCTGGAAACAAAGGGCCGCATCCTGCGCGAACTCGCGGAAAGAGTCTGGCCCGAAGTCGAAGCAGGAAAAATCAGGCCCTTCGTACACAAGATCCTCCCGATCACCGAGGCCGAGGCCGCTCACGCCATCCTCCAGCGCCGCGAAAACATCGGCAAGGTCGTCCTGACCATCCGTTAACCCGCAGGGGCGTCGCTTGCGACGCCCGCGTCCGCCGGACAGAGCACACATCCCACGGCGGGCTTCGCAAGCGAAGCCCCTGCCACGCTGATCCACTCGGCCGCTACTTCCCATGATTATTGATTCACACGTGCATCTCCCTTCGCCCGAGGTATCGAAAGGCCACGAGTGCGAAAAGATTTTCCGCTCGGTTGACGAGGCTGTCGCGCTGCTGAAAACGTGCGGCGTCACGGGCATCATCTTCAACATGTGGCGCGGCGTCTTCACCGACTCGGAGGAGGACGTGAACCTCGCCAACGAACAGGCGCTGGCCTTGTACGACGAAGACCCCGCGTTTTTTTATCCGGGCGCAGTCATCGATCCGCGTTTCCCTGCCGCGTCGGAAAAGTGGCTCGCCCGTTTTCGCGAGCGCGGCCTGATGTGGGTCGGTGAAGTCGTTCCCTACCGGATGCGCACCGAATTCGACCAGCCCGAATGGATGCGGCTCTTTGATCTCTGCCGGCGCAACGGACAAATCCTGCACCTGCACGGCAGCCGCGGCGTCATGGGCGTGGCGCGGGCGATGCCCGACCTGAAAATCGTCTCCGCCCACGTGTTCCCCGAGCTGCTCGAAGCGCTCGCCGCCCTCCCGAATGTCTGGCTCGACCTGAGCGGAAAGGAAACCGGCGAACGCCTGGGTCGCATGGAAAAGGCACTACATCATTTCGGCTCCGATCGCTTGCTCTGGGGGACGGACTTCCAGGTTTTCGACCCGGCGGTTTTCATCACCCGCGCGCGCAACGCCTTCGATGAGGAAACGCGGGAGAAGATTTTCTCGGGCAACGTCCTGCGCCTGCTCGCTTCCGCCGGAGGTGTTGCTCCGTTTCGGCGTCCGCGGATTTGAGCGCAAGCCGCCCTTCCCCCCATGCCACGTCCCCGGACCATTTACTGGCGGCTGACCCTGCTCCTGGCCGCCACCGGGCTTTATTTCTTTGCCAACGTGCAACGGGTGGCGATTCCGGGAGCCATTTTCAACACCCTGCAAGGAGAGATGGATGTCTCCGCAGCCTGGATAACCGGCCTCGGCGCCGTGTTCATGTATGTGTATGCGCTGAACCAGCTGGTCGTCGGATTCCTGGCCGAACGTTTCGGCGGGAGCCGGATCATTCTTTCCGGCGCGCTGGTATTTTGCGCAGGCTCCCTGCTGTTTCCGCTCTCCCACGGGCTGCTCCAGCTTTACCTGAGCCGGATTCTGGTCGGGCTTGGCGCGAGCGCGATTTATCTGAGCCTGGTCAAGGAAACGAGGCGAGTGTTCCGCGGAAAGTATTTCCCGTCCGCCCTCTCCGTGGTGATTTTTTTCGGATACGCCGGCGGCATCATGGCGAACGCCCCCTTTCTGATCGGGGCCGGGTTGATCGGCTGGCGCAACCTGCTGCTCCTCGCCGGGGCCTGCTCTGCCGTGTGCTGGCTTCTGTTTTTTGGCGCGGGCGTCGTCCTGAAATTTCCGACAACCCGGACCCGCGGGCATGCGCATTTCAGCCTGCGTCCGTTCGCGGCGCTTCTGGCCAGGCGCAACAACCGGAATCTCTGCCTCTGCACCGGGATCAACTTCGGTCTCTACTATGTGCTCCAGACGGTGATCGGGAAAAAATTTCTCGAAGATTTCTGCCAGCTCGCTCCGGCAAACGCCGCATGGATTCTCTCCCTGATGGCAATCCTGTCCGCCCTGTCCGGCATGTTCCTTGCCGTGCTCAGTCGCGCCTTTGGAAACCGTAAAAAGATCTTCATCCGTCTGGGCGGATGCGTGTCGATGTTCGTTTTCACGACCCTCACGGCCCTGATTCTGCTCGACGCGAGGACTTCGTTTCCCGCCGTCCTGTTCTGCCTGCTGTCGATGACGGCGAGCATCTCCTCCATCGCCATCCCGCTGCTCTACGAGACCAACGCTCCCGGCGACGCCAGCTTTGCCGTCTGCCTGCTGAATTTCAGTTTTTACTTTTTTGTCGCCGTCTTCGGCAACGGCGTGGGGATTTTGATGAACTGCTTCCAGCCGGAGCTGCACGGATCGCAACGGATCTACACGCAAGCCTCCTGGCTCGCTACTTTCTGCATGTTTCTGGTGTTTTCGTGCATCGCTTCGCTGCTTTCATTTCGTGTCTCGGAGAACTGAGGACGGACTTTGCCCGGCTTATTCCGGCGCCGCATATCCCTTCGGCCCGCCAAAGCGCATGAACTGCCGGTGAACCAGCACCTGCGCCGTCAACGTCACCAGCGCCACCGCGCAGCCAACCGTGAACGTGTGCCGGTAGACATTGCCCGTCCAGTCGATCACCGCTCCAACCGCCGGGCCGAGCGTCATCATGAACAGCGAATACACCACACCGGCCGCCGACGCGAACTGCGCGAACTTCGATTGCGGAAACAGCCGCAGCCCCAGCGACGCCGCGCTCGTCATGTAGGCGCCGGACAACACGCCGTGCAGCACGTAGATCACCGCGAACCGCTCCGGTGTTGTCGCCACCAGCGTTCCCGCCAACGCTACCAGCATATAACCCGCCATCGCCGCCATGCTCACACGCAGCGGATGGAACCGGTCCACCAGCCAGCCGATACCGTACGCCAATGTGAATGAAATCGCATATGTCACCGCCAGGCACTTTCCATAAAAATCCATGCTCATCCCCAGGCTCTCCGCATACGGAACGGAAAACGTGTTGACCGGCAGGAAGGCCATCCCGGCAAACGTCAGCATTACGAAAACCGACAGGTAGTACCGGCTGCCGAAACACTCCCTCGCGTAGGTTTTCATGCCGCCGGCGATCCGTGTGCCCGCGCCGACCGGCCGTCCCCTTTCGTCAACCGGCACGGGCGGCGGCGGCGGATAATTTCCCTCCCTCACCTTCAGGCAAACCACCATGAAC
This sequence comes from Opitutaceae bacterium TAV5, assembly GCA_000242935.3. NCBI lineage: Bacteria > Pseudomonadati > Verrucomicrobiota > Opitutia > Opitutales > Opitutaceae > Opitutaceae bacterium TAV5. The sequence continues at coordinate 3,510,624 of CP007053.1, read as the reverse complement.
GAGGCCCCGTAAAACACGCCCACGATGACCAGGATCAGCGTGAAATGATCGGGCACCTTGCCCATGATCCAGTAGTTGAAAATCACGCCGTCGATCAGGCTTACCGCCCTGAACAGTCCGAAGAATCTTCCGAGCAAGGGCCTGGGGACGACATCGTTGATCAGCCCGGTAAACACCACCTGGCCCGCGATCGTCGCAAACTCGAAAGCCGCCCAGAACACGCCGAAACAGAGAACCGAGACCACCATTTCGCTTTGCTCCGGAAAATGCCCGTGCACCCATTTCGCAATGAATGGCGTCACCCCGAGCCCGACCATGCCGAAAGCCGCGAGCGGCGTCGTGACCAGCAGAAAGGGAATGCGCCGCCCCCAGCGTCCGCGATGCCGGTCGGATTTCATGCTGATGACCGGACCGAGAAACAGTCCGATCAACGCCGGAAACGAGGTGACGAGCAGACCGAAGAGGACGTTAGGCACTTCGAGGCTCTTGAGGTACCACTTCGCCATCGGAAACACCGACCGGTCGCGCATCGCCCAGGAAAAATCCCCGAACAGCAGCCAGCAAAACAGGACGACCACACCGGCCGAGGTGTAGGTGAGCGTGCCCGCCTGCCAGGTTTTCCCGGCAGGTTTGGCCGCTTCCGGAAGGGCGACCGGAGAAGAAGGAGGAGGGGATGATCCGGTGGAGGGAGGTGGCATCGAAAACCGGCTTTCCGCCGCTCAGGGAGTGATGAACAGCCGCCACCGCTCTTTCGTGTATCCGGAATCGGACAACTGCGGCCCGAGCAGCGCCCGGAAGGACGCGTCCGTATAATGGACGGAGGCGAAAACCAGCAGGTCACGGATGTCGGCGCGGGCGCCGCCCTGGTCGCCGCCCTTGCCATGAGGCGGCGTCCAGGGGATCTGCGAATTGGCATAGGGGGAGACAAATTCGATGGCCTTGCGGAGGCGGGGGACGACTTCGCCCGGTTCGGCGCGATGCCACCAGACATGGCCGAGTTCCGGATCGAGGAGCGAGGCCTGGTGAGCCAGCGTGGCGAGACCGCGGGCGCCGAATTCCGAATAGCCGAGCGGGGCCACGCGGGCGAGTTCGCGCGGCTGGCGTCCGTCGGGGAGCACCTGGGAAACGAGCCGGTCGTGACGGGCGGCGGTGAGCGTCCGGCGGGCGAGATCGCGACGGCCGAGGAAGAGAGCGAGTTGCACGACCTGCACGTCGTACCAGGTGGAGATGTTGTTGTTGGCGCCGCGTTTTCCGGCCGCGGTGGCGACGGGGCTTTCCAGATACCAGGCGAGGTATCCGGAAAGCCATGCCCGCATCTCCTTGCGGTCCGCCGCCGACCACGGAGACGATTCAGGCGACCGGGTTTCGAGCAGGACGATCCCGTCGATAAGCTGCAGGAGGACGGCGCCGTCGATGGTGCCCACGCCTCCCGTCCTCTGGCGGCCGGGGATGGCCTGGGCGTAGTCGAGATTCGGATTCATCCGGGTGGCCTCGTCGAGAAACCACACGCGGATACTGCGGGCGGCGTGTTCCGCGCAGGCGGCGTTCCCCTCCAGGTAATGCGCGAGGGCGAGCGTCCGGACGTTTTCGCAGAGCCGTTTGAATGCCACGCGGTCGTTTCCTTCGTAGTTCGCAGGGTTGACCTTGCCGTCGATGTTGATCCAGGGAAGGCCGTCCGGTTTTTTCGGGTCGGGCCACCAGTAGGGGCCGAAGCTGTAATAGTCGCGCTTGTCGCCGGAAGGAGGAGTCAGCGTTTTGTCCAGGACGGACGCAGGAGGCTGCTTCAGCGCGGCCTCTGCCTCGGCACGAAGTGCGGCGAGCGCGGGGGCGTAGTGCGGATCGTGCGGATTGGCAGCCAGCCGGGCGCGGGCAGTCGCGAGAGGGCTTGCCGGCAACGTGCAAAGTACGGGCAGTGCGGGTTCCGGACCCGATGGGCTGACGGATGCTGCGCCACATGGCACCGTTCGCGTCGTCATGAACGTCAGGGCAAGAAACACAAGGGAGCTGATTTTCATAAAACAGAAAAGTCCGGGTATCCCGTTATCGGGATACTTTTTGGTCCGACCGGAATCTGACGGCGACGAACCGGGCTGTTACCACCACTTCCAGCGTGGATCGGTGCCTGAAAGCGGCTTTTTCACGGAACTTACATGAGCATCGACAAAGAGGACGTTGGCGGAGTCTCCGGAGTGGCGAAACTGAAGTCCCGCGCCATCCGGCCCCGCACCCTCCTTGGCGCCGGTTGCCGGATCGCCGATTTCGAGCAGGAGAAAAACCCGCGAGGGATTTTCAACGGCGGAACGACGATATTTCCACATCGAGGAATTGGTCGGAGTAATGAGGAGATTATAGCCGTAAGAAATGCGATTGCCCGGATCTTTCGGATCGAAGGACGGGCAGACCAGAATACCGGCCGATTTGGTTTTCCCTTCCGCGACAGGGCCGAGCTGCTCGAGATGCAGCCCTGCATAGGGAGCGAGCTTCCACATCCAGGGCATCTCCTCTTCCTTGGTATACCCCATGTAGCCTGTACTCGGGAACAGGTCCTTGTGGTCTTCGGCGTAAAGTTGCAGGGCCATGCCGACCTGGCGCAGGTTGGAAGCGCATTGGGAGGCGCGGGCCTTGGCGCGGACGGCGCCGACGGTCGGAATCAGGATGGCGGCCAGAATGCCGATAATGGCGATAACGGTGAGCAGCTCGATCAGCGTAAAAGCCGCCGGAGCGGAACGGGCGGTGCGAACAGGCAGGGTGCGGGGCGCTGTAAATGTGTTCATCGGGATTCGGGTGTGGGTAACGACGTGAGTCCTCGCTTGTCGAACGCGCAACAGCGGCTCATTGAAACAGTGTCATGCGCGTGAATCTCCGAACCCTGGCGGCGAAGGCCGGCGTAAGCCTGTCCACGGCGTCGCGCGTATTGCGCGGCATGCCCAACGTGGTGGAGGAAAAGCGTCAGCGCGTGCTGAAAGCCGCGGAGGAACTTGGTTATGTGCGCGATTCCCTGATGGCCAACGCCATGTCCTATGCGCGACGTTCACAAAAGAACGCCTACCGCGAACAGCTCGGCTTTCTGAGCTCCGAGATCTGGACTCACCTCGACAATCTGCCCTGGTTGCAGCCCTGTTTCGACGGTTTTTTCGCGCAGGCCAAAAAACGCGGATACTGGGTCAAGTGTTTCCAGATCAATCGCAATGCGGAGGACCAGAAGGTGCTTTCCCGAAAATTCTGGTGGCAGGGAATTCGCGGCGTGGCGGTGACGTCACCGCCGGCCTGGGCACCCTTCACCATGGCGATAGACTGGTCGCGCATCGCTGCTGTGACGGTGGGGCGTTCGCTCGCGGCGCCGCTGCTGCCGCGCGTGGAACGCGAGTCTCCGGAAGAGCTTTTCGAGGTCTTTGAAAAAATCCGCGATCGCGGCTACCGGCGCATCGGTCTGGCCCTGTCGCAGGCGGACGAGGAACGCCGCCGCTGGAACGTCCGCGGATCGTATCTGCTTTTTTGTGACAAAAACCGCGACGTCCCCGCGCTCGCTCCGCTGGCTGAAAAACACCCCTGGTCGCCGGATGGCTTGCGGCAGTGGCTCCGTAAGGAAAAACCCGATGCAATCGTCGTGAACGAAGGCGCGGCATTCGACTGGTTGCAGGCGGCCGGCGTGCGGGTGCCGGAAGACGTGGCGCTGTGCCGCCTCGATTGCATGCCCGGACGCCCCGAAACGGGGCTGGCCGCCGATCACCGGAGCATGGGGATGGAGGCGGCCAATATGTTATGCGACGCGCTCGAGCACGGCGAGATCGGCATGCCGGCCACGCCGAAGATCGTGACGCTGCGCAATCTCTGGCACGAGGGCGCCACCCTGCCCGATCGCACGGCTGGCGCCGCGGCTCCACCCGTCCCGCCGGCCAGGCACAAACGCAAAAAAGCCGCCTCCTGAACGAAGGCGGCTGGCATGATCCGGCGACCGGTTTTGTGGAAATGCCACTCAGGCCCGCCGGCGTCGGCGCAGCGCGGCAGCGATCCCGAGCACCGCGAGGCCCGCCATGCCCGCCCAGGTCCCCGGTTCGGGTATCGCCTGCGGTGTGACGGCATCGAACGAATCGCCGAAACGCACGGCATCGACCACCATGCTCAGGCCGTCGGCCTCCCCCTTGTCGTTGAGCGCAAACTGGAGCGCGCTGCCGGTGATGCTGAAATTTCCGGAGGTCGCCTTCGCGTACGTCTTGGCGGATACGGTTCCGTCGGTCTGCTTCGCCAAGGCGATGCCGGCAAATCCGTTGGTCTTGAAAACCTCGAACTGGGCTTCGGTCAGATAATAGCTGGTCAGGATGCCGCCCGCATTCGAAGTTGATCCGATGCCGGTGTATTCGGAGATCACGATATAGGTTTCCCCGACATCGAGGGCTCCCCAGCTGCTCAGCGTCGAGTTCAGCCAGGCCGATGACGGCACGGCACCTGCGGCCACACTGCCGTCAGGCAGGACGGAAAGATTGCCTCCGTTGTTAAGACGCATCCCCGCAAACGACGCCGTCGGATTCGGAGAACCCGACGGGGGAAGTACCGATGCCGTCTCGATTTTGAAAACGAAAGCGGAATAAATGGTGCTGCCTGTGCCGCTCACATCCACCGCTGCCGCCAGCACCTGTGAGGCCTGCCCGGAAGATTTGATACGCAAGGAACCTCCGCTATTGGCGAGACTTCCGAACCCGAGATTGCTGGTCAATAGCTCACCCGTCGTGGAGCCGGAGCCCGTGCCGCTTTTCGACCATGTTCCCGACAAGCCGGTCCCCTGCACCGACTGTCCGGCGAGAGCGCCCGCCGTGTAACCGGTGAAGGTTTCTTCGATATAAACGGCTGCGTGGAGGCTGCCGGCGAGGAGCGCCGCGCCGAAAGTCACGGGGCGGGCGACTGACAGAAGGAGTTTCTGGATATGGGAGTTCATCGCCATTACTGCGAAAGCCTCTCCGGATAAAGAGCGATTCGGGCGTGATGAAACAGTGTCACCAACAGCGTGCTGCCCTGTCCTTCTCCGGCTGTCACTTTTCCCTGTTATTCCGGAGCTACATATCCCTTCGGTCCTCCGAGCCGCATGAACCGGCGGTGGACGATAAAGGCCATCATCAGCGCAAGCACGGTCAGGGCCAGGCCAACCACGAAGGTGTAACTGTAGTCGCGTTGCTGGGCGCCGGAGTCGATGGCGAGTCCCACCACGGGTTCCAGCACCATGCCGCCCACGGCCATCATCATGGCCAGGGCTGAAGCGAACTGGGCGAACGCCGAGCGGGGGAAAAGCCGCTGGCCGAGCGAGGCCACGCTGGTGAAGAAACAGCCGGAAATCACTCCGTGGGCGACAAAAGCGATGAGAAACGTGCGCTGGGAATCGATGTTGAGCCATGCCCACCCGCAAACCACTGCGTAACCGATCATGGATGCGATCGACATGTGCAGCGGGTGAAACTTGTCCGCCATCCAGCCGATGAAGTAGGCCAGACACAGGGAAATCAGGTAGGTCAGCGCGAGCGCCTTTCCATAAACGTCCATGTCGATTTGCAGGCTGCGCGCGTAGGGGATGGAGAAGGTGTTGATCGGACCGAAGGAGAGGTAGGCGGCCGTCATCATGAGAAAGACCGAGAGATAGTAAGGCCGGGTGAAGCATTCCCGGAAAAAGGTGCCGATCGCCGTCCGGAAATTGGCCACCGGCCCGCTGATTGCGGCGGAGCGCGGCGGTGGCGGCGGGTAGTCACCCTCCTTCACCTTGAGGCAGACCCAGGTGAACGCCGCGCCGTAGAAAAGACCAATCGTGCCCATGACGAGGGTGAAATGTCCGGGGACCTTGCCGAGTATCCAGTAGTTGAATATGATGCCATCAATCAGGCTGACCGCGCGAAACAGCCCGTAGAAACGCCCGAGCAGTTCCTTGGGCACGACGTCGTTGACAAGCCCTCCGAACAGGGAGGCGCCGGCGGCCGACGCGATTTCAAACGCAGCCCAGAAGACCGCAAAGCAGATGACCGAGACCATCATCTCGCTCTGGTTCGGAAAATGCGAATGCACCCAGCGGGCGACAAATGGTATGGTAGACAGGCCGATCATGCCGGCAGCAGCCAGCGGGCTGGTGAGCAGCAGGAACGGGATGCGTCGTCCGCGACGCCCCCGGTGCCGGTCGGACATCACACTCACGACCGGCGTCAGCACAAAGGAGAGCGCCAGCGGGAAGGTGCTCAGCAGCAGTCCGAAAACGACGCTGGGCACCTCGAGGTGGCTCAGATACCACTTGGCCATCGGTCCGACCGAGCGCTCGCGCATCGACCAGGCAAAATCCCCGAAGAGCAGCCAGACGAACAGCATCACAAGTGCGGGCGTCGTGTAGACGAGGGTGCCGGCCGACCATGTCTTGCGCGGTTTTTCGGCGGGTGTCGCCGGCATGGAGGGAACAAGGGAGATGGAGGGTTTCATCATCGGGATTGAAAAAGGGACAGGACGCCACCCTGCGCGATGAAAGCGGCAGCGGGCAAAAGCCACCCCGGATTACCCGTAAACCGGCTCGTTGTTCAGCGGATCACCGCGAGCGAGATCGCCACCAGCATCAGGCCCGCGCCGAACAGGCGGCCACGCAGCACCACGGGGGAGAGGCTTTGTTCCTCGTTGGCGAACCAGTGACCGACAAGCCAGACCACGGCCACACTCCAGAGGCCGCGCACGGAGTAGACGATGTTCATCACTGTCGCGTCGCCGAAAGCGCCGACGGCATAGACGAACAAGGCGGACTGCAGGGCCAGCAGCGCGCAGCCGCCCGCCAGCCAGCCCCGGGCGGGACGCGGGATGGCGCGCAACGGGCCGCTGAAGAACGGCACGAACCCGAACGAGAGCAATGCGACCATGCCGAACATGACCGGGAAAAACCGGCCTACGCCCCATGCAGGCGTCCATTTTTGCACGAACACGTCGAAGAGCGCGAAGCTGGCCGCGGCGAGTGCGGATGCGGCGATGGTGAGTCCCACGCGGTGCCTGGGGCGCGACTTGCCGCGGCTCAGCAGGGCGATGGCGAGCGTGCTCAGCGTGGCGGCGACCCACAGGCGCGCCGGGATGGAACCGGGCAGCAGCAGCGAGCTGCCGAGCGCGACGAACACGATTTTCAGGCCCATCACGGGCGTGGAGACGGACACATCGCCGTAGTGCAGCGCGAGGAAGCTGAAGACCTGTCCGCCGACAAACAGCACGGCGACGACGAGCGGTTGCCAGAGCAGGGCGGCGGGCTGTCCGGGCCCGCCCATGAACCAGAACGGCGCGAAGGCGAGGGCGATGGCGAGGTTGGAGAGCAGCGCGGTGCGCCACACGCCCACGCCCCAGTCACCCGACCGCTTGAAGAGCAGCATGGCGAAGACGTAGGCGACGCTGCTCGCCAGCGGGAACAGGAGATGGACGGGGACATGCACGGGCGGAAGGATGGATTCAACCGCGGGCGGCGGCTTCCAGCGAGCGCATGGCGGCGAGTTCGGTCCCGAGGTTGATCACGCCGTCGCAATCGATCCATTCGCCGCTGAGGTAGCCGTCGTAGCGCATCTCGGCGAGGCAGGCGAAGACAGCGGGGATGTCGTAGCGTCCTTTGCCGATGGGGGCGAACTCGAGCTTCGATTGCTCGAAGGTGCCGTCGTGGATGTGCACGTGCTCGATCCACGGGCGCAGGCGCGTCCAGGCGTCGCGGATCGTCCAGCCGGAGGCGCGCAGGGGGTGCATGATGTCCCACACGACGCGGACGTGCGGATCGTCGACGCATTCGAGGACGGCGGCGACGTGGTCGGGATTGGTCCACGCGTCATGCGTTTCCAGGCAGAGCGTGACGCCGCGCGCACGGGCCTGGGGCGCGAGGGATTTGAGCGCGGCGGATACGTTGGCGATGGCGGTGTCGCGGTCGATGTCCTTGCCGGGTTCGCCGCCGAAAACGCGCAGGCGCGGAGCGCCGACGTCGGCTGCGAGATCGATGTAGGCGGAGGCCTCGGCGAGTTGTTTATCGACAGTGGCGGGGTTGGCGAAACGCAGACCGGGGGCGAGGCAGCTCAACGCGACGCCCGACTCCGTCACGACACGACGGATACGGGCTCGCTCGGCGGCGTCAGCGGTGAGTTCGACGCCGTGGGCGTGATTCCAGCCGGGGCGGGGCTCGAAGCCGTCGTAGCCGAGGCGGGCGGCGTGGGCGAGGGCCTCGGCAAGCGGAAGCCGGGAGCAACTGAAGGACATGAATGAATAGCGCATGGGATTACAATTACAGGAGGATGACGGTTACGGCTGGAAGGAGGGCGGCGGGAGGGAGGCGGTTTTGGTGCGCGCGGGTCAGATTCCCGCCTCCGCGAAATTCAGGGGACGCCCTGAATCGGCGGAGCGGTAGATGCCTTCGGTGATGCGGGCGATGAGCAGCGCGTCGCGCAGGCTGGTGAGCGGCGGGCGGCGGTGGCGGATGGCCGAGGCGAAGTCGAGGAGCGGACCGTCGTTGAAATTGGCCCAGCCGGATTCGTCGCCTTCCCAGAGCGGGCGGGTGACGGTGCCGCGCGCCGGGTCGGGTTCGCTGACGAGCACGTTGGCGCCCTTGGCCGGGGCCATTTCGAGCGTGAGCGCGGCTTTTGCGCCGGTGATGCGCCAGGAGCGGGCCGGCGGTTCGAGGGCGCACTCGGCGCGTTCGTAGTGAAGCGCGGCGCCGCCCTTGAAGCCGATGGTGGCGACGACGTGGGTCTCGGCGTCGGAGCCGGGGGCGGGGTAGTGCGCGTAGGGGGCCGGCGCGCTCCAGACGCGGGCGAAGGCGTATTCGGGTTCGAGGTCGAAGCCGAGGATGCCGAGCAGGTAGTCGAGGTCGTAGCTGCCCCAGTTGACGAGGATGCCGCCGCCGTTGAGGGAGCGGTTGAGCCGCCAGGCGGGCGGCGGTTTCGCCGGAGGCGCGCCGGCGGGTGCGATCACGCGGCAGGTGATGGTGCGGAACGCGCCGAGCGCACCGGTGGTGACGTATTGGCGGGCGGCGCGGGCGGAAGCGTAGTGGCGCAGTCGTGACGAGCAGCAGGCGGCGACGCGGTCGCCTTGCGCGGCCAGCAGCGCGCGCACCTCGGCGGCGTTCATGGCCACGGGTTTTTCGAGGAGCACGTGCTTGCCGGCGCGGAAAGCGGCTTCGGCGAGCGCGGCGCGGATGCCGGCGGGGAGAGCGAGGAGCACGGCGTCCACTTCAGGGTCGTCAAACACTTCCTGCGCGGAGGAAGTCCAGCGGACGACGCCGCGAGCCCTGGCGGTGGATTCGGCCAGGTCGGCCCGGGCGTCGCACACGGCCGTGATGACGCCATCGGTCAATTTTCGTGCGGAGTCGAGGTGCTGCTGCCCGACCGCGCCGAGTCCGATGAGGCCGATGCGGACCGGCGATGATAGCGGCAGTGATGATTCAGGGATAGACGTTTCGCTCATTCTCGTGCCATCATATCCGAAATAACTCCTCCTGAAAATGGATGGAAAACTGAAACCAATGCACAATTTGATCTCGATCGGCGGGCGGGATTTCCGTTTCACGTTGTTCAACCACCTGCCGGATTTCACGGTGTGGATCGACAAGGCGTTTCCCGACTACGTCTCGCTGAACTACGCGCACACGGGCACGGTGCGCTATCGGTGCGGGGACGAGGAGGAGCAGATATTCACGCGGCCCGTGCTGTGGTGGACGGAGCCGGGTCCGCATTTTTGCTACGGGAATCGCGAGCGGTCGGGGTGGAATCATTATTACGTATGCTTCGCGGGAAAGCGGGTGGACGAGTGGCGGCGGGGCGGGCTGCTGCCGCCGGCGAGGCCGCGCGGGTGGAGGTTTCCGGTCGAGCCGGAGGCGGTGTGCGAAAAGATGGCGCGGATGATCGGGCATCTGGGAGCGGGGCGTCCGGACCGGGCGCTGCCGGTGTTACAGGACGTGCTGCTGGACCTGCATGAGCCCGAGTGGACGCCGGAGCCTGATCCGAGGGCTGAGGCGTTTCGACGGCTGGCGGAGCGGGTCAGGGCAAAGCCGGCGGCGGCGTTCGACGAGGCGGCGGAGGCAAGGCGGCTGGGCTTGTCGCCGGTGCATTTCCGGCGGTTGTTCGCGGAGTACACGGGGTTGCCGCCGCACCGGTTTCTGGTGCGGGCGAGGACGGCGTACGCGGAGCGGCTGCTGCGCACGACGGACCTGCCGCTGAAGGTCGTCGCGGAGCGGTGCGGATTCTACGACGAGTATCATTTTTCACGTCTTTATCGACGGGTTTATCAAGTGCCTCCGGCGATGTATCGGCGGCGGGCGCGGTTGCTGGCGTGAAGCAAAAACGCCCGCAACGGAGACGGTTGCGGGCGCGACAGGGGAAGTGATGGCCGGCGCAGCTTATTCCCGGACGGGCCTGGGCGCGTAGGCGGCGGGATCGACCATTTTGCAGGTGGATTGTTCGCCGAGGGCCATGCGGGCGGCGTCCACGTAGAGGATGGCGCCTTCCTCGGTGCCGCGCCATTTGCCGCCGCCCTTGTAGGTGCCGAACTTGAAGTAGGGGCCCTTGTCCTTGTCGTCATACCAGGTGGTGCCCTTGTAATCGATGGCGAGCTTGCCGTCCTTGTAGAGCTTGAGCCAGCCGCCCTTGCCCGGGCCCTGCCAGTTGACCTCCATGACGAAGTCGTTCCAGCGGCCGCGCATCTCGTCCACGGCGCAGATATCGAGGTAGGTGGCCTTGCTCGTCCAGCCGTCGTCGCCTTGGGCGAGAAGCTTCAGGTGAAGCTTGCCCTTCGAGATGTTCATGCAGGTGGGGGGGCCGCCGTCCTTGGGGGATTCGCGGCCGGTGCCCCAGCTGTGCCACTGGGTGATGATGCTGAAGAAGGTCTGCGCGTCGAATTCCTTGGGGATGTAGATGCTCCAGCCGTAGCGGGCGACGCCGTAGGCGCCGGAGCGGTAGCCGGGGACCTCGGCGCGATGCTTGTCGGCCTTGATGGCGATCCTGGCGGAATATTTGCCTTCGCGCACGGGGCCCTCGGCGGCGGTGATGACGGTGACGTCGCCGCCCTCGGCCTTGCCCATGTGGGCTTGGGAAAGGTCGCCGGTTTCGAAGTCGATGACGCTGGCGAGGCCGGGGGGGAGGGGTCTGGCCGCCACTGCGGCGGCGGCGGTGGCCGCGTTTACCGCGGCGACGGACGGGACGGAGGCAACGAGGCTTGCCTGTTTGATCACGACATCGGTGACGCCAACCTTGGGGCTGTAGAGCCAGACCTTGACCCACTTGGCTCCGGCGGGGGCGATGGCAGGGACAGTGGAGGGCTGGCCGGCGGCGGCGCGGGCGGATTTGTCCGCGAGCTGGATTTTTTTCAGATCACCAGGGCGGTTGGGGATGCTCGGGGCGAAGATGAGCACGAGGCTCACGCCGCCGTTGCCGGCGACCTCGGCGGAGGCGGTGTAGTTGAGTCCTTCCTGGACGGGGACCCACTGCTCGATGCCGAGCCCGTTGTTTTTGTCGTTATCCTTGAATACAAGGCCGCCGCCGGGAGCGGGCGCAAGGACGAGGGTGTCGCCGTTGCCGGGAGGATAAGGGTTCCAGCCGTCGGGCGTGCCGTCGCCGTCGGCGTCGGCGAAGACCGGGTTTTTCAGGAGATTGCCCTGAGGCACCGGACCGGAAGGCGCGGAGACCGCCGGAGCGGCGGCAGGCGCGGGCGCGGCGGCGGCAACCTCGGAAGGCGAAAGGGTGGCGGAGGTAAGCGCGGCGTCCCGGATAACCGCATCAGCGATGCCGGCCTTGGGGCAATAAAACCAGATCTTGGCCCAGGTGGCGCCAGCGGGGGCGACGGCGACAACCTCGGTGCGGGCGCCAGCGGCGGTTCGGGCGGACTTGCTGGAGAGTTTCACCTTGTTGAGGTCGCCGGCGCGGACGAGTTTCTTCGCGACGAAGAAAATATTGAGGGTCACGCCGGTGCCGGAGATGTCGGCGGAAGCGGTGTAGCGGAGGCCTTCCTGGACGGGCACCCATTGCTCGATGCCGAGGCCGCTGTTTTTGTCATTGTCTTTGAATACAATGCCGCCGCCGGTGGCGGGGGCGATGATGCGCGTGTCGCCGTCACCGGGCGGATAGGGGGTCCAGCCATCGGGGAATCCGTCGCCGTCGCCGTCGGCAAAGGCGGGATTCTGGAGCAGGTTGCCCGTGGTCGTCCGGGCGGTCAGGCCTGACAAGCCGAGGCAAAGAGCGGCGAGGACCAATCGATGGCATCGGCAAAGGAGGGCGTATGTTTTCATAAGATTACAATGAAGGGTGCAGGAAGCATATCGGTGGATACGACAGGAGGGCATGAGTGGTGCAGCACAATCCCGAGGTGCGCAAAAACCATCAAGGTTTACGCGTAAATCCAAGCGGGTTTTGAGGTCCGCCTGACGGAGGATAGGTGTGCGATATGGAGTATGCGGTGTTTTTTCATCCCGCTCCGCATCCCAAACCCGGAATATGAGCCGCCCCCTGCCGATCACTCCCGACCGCATGCATCCATGCAGGCAAGCCCCGTCCCCATCCTCCCGTGCCAGCCGGAGCGGTTTTGCCCTGCTCGTGACGATCGTGCTCGTGGCATTTCTCGTGCTGCTCCTCGTGTCGCTGGCCACCTTCACGCGGGTCGAAACCCAGGTGGCGGCCAATAGCCAGCAGATGGCCCAGGCACGCCAAAACGCCCTCTTTTCGCTCAACCTCGCAATCGGCCAACTCCAGAAATACGCGGGATCCGACCAGGCCGTCACCGCCCGCGCCGACATCGATCCCGCCAACACCGGCAACCCGTTCTGGACAGGCGTATGGGACGCCGGGCCGCCGGACCCGCTCAATGCCTCGCACGCCGCGCCGCCCGTCTCGTCCGCGCCTATGGTCTGGCTTGTCAGTGGCAACGAAATCAACGGCGTCGCCCTCAAACCTGACGCCGCTCCCGTTGCCGATCCCGCGCCCGGCAACGACAATGTCTGGCTGCTCCGCACCCTGCTCGGCCAGGATCTCGCGCCCGACATCACCGGAGGCCATCCGCAGGACGGGCGCATCAAGCTTGCCAAATCCCTCATCACCCTCCCCGCAAACCAGGTGCCCGGCTTTGGCGGCGGCAATACCACTCCCATCGGGATAGGAGCCTTCGCCTGGTGGGTGGGAGACGAAGGCATCAAGGCCAAAATCAATCTCGACGATCCCTGGCGCGGCGAAGCCGCCGACTCCGGGGAAGCGGCCTGGCGCCGGCACGCCGCCCCCCGCCCCGGCATCGATCTCCTCGCGAATGCCCCCGTCCTCGCCAGCGTCTTCACCAACACCACCGATGCCTTCGAGACCCTGCGCTCCCGCCTCATCACCTACACCCAGATCCCCATGCTCCATGCCGCTCTTGCCACGTCCGGTGCCATGGCGCAGACCGCCCATGCCAGCCACGACCTCACCACCGATGGACACGGTGTACTGTCCGACACACTACATGGCGGCCTCCGCCGCGACCTCACGCGCGGGCTGGCGGCGGCACCGTCCGCCGGATCCATGGGATCGGCGGAAATCGGAGACGACATGGCGGTGTTCACCCTGCCTACGCCCGGTCTTTACGGCCGCACGGCCAGCGGGACGTGGAGCGGCAGCACCTTGAACGGAGAACCCCACGCCCCCACCTGGGGCCAAGTCCGCGCCTGGACCGCCATTCGCGCCGACTCCAGCAACAACATGAACCCCGTCGCAGCGCCGCTCGCAACCACCACACGCAACGGCATCACCGCTCCGGCGGCCGCCGGGCATGCCATCATGCCCGTCCCCGTCATGCTCGAAATCGGCTGGGGGCTGGATGTGTCCTCCGGCGGCAAATACCACGTCATGTTGCGCCCCCGCGTGGTGTTGATGAACCCGTATAACGTGACGCTGCGCAACGCCAATTACTGCCTCGTTTACCAGTCAACCACGGTTGGAAAATCGGACCTCTCTTTCTCGCTCAGTTACAACCAGACGTCCGAAGAAGGCGGCGGCACCCTGTCGGACTCGCAGGACTTCTTTCTGCGCGACATCTTCAATCTCGACGGAACCGACGGGAAGGTAGCCTTCAACATCACCGACAGCTTCGACCCCGGCGAAATCAAGATCTATTCGTTGCCCGCCTCGGCCACGGCGGACATCGCCCTCGGGGCCGCCGCCACCATCATCGACCTGGAGCCCGGTTTGTCCACCGTGCGCGCCTACGTGGAGACAGACGCGCAGGCCCCGGGCTGGTATGTCCACACGGACGAAAAGCGCGCTCTCTGCAAGGTGCAACTGGGGCATATGCCGCAGGACCATCCGCGCATTGATTTTGCGCTCGGCAAAGCCGCTCCCGGAACCACCCCCGTGTCCTCACTCGTCTCGCGCAACCTTCCCCTCTCCTCGGTTCTCTACGCGAAACCCTATCCCCAAGCAGGGCTGAACACCGACGAGGCCCGCCAGTTGCGCACCCTGCGCATCGCCCTGCGCCACGCCGACATGGACCGGCTCAACTATGACAGCACCACCGCCAACAACCCCGGACTCGGCAAAGACCTGCCCGACGACGACTCCTCCGGCGACCGTTTCCTCGTCGACGCCAACATCCGCGCCACCGTCTCGCAGCGGCTGAATGGCCGGGACAACGTCGCGCACTATCTCGCCACCTCCTTCAAATATCAGGACTACACCGAAATCGACCACGAGGTTTCGGGCGGGGACACGCTCGGCTACTGGGGCGGCTCGGTGGAAAGCTCCGATGGCTCCACCCACGCCATCCTGTTCGACGTCTTGCGGGAGAACGAGGAAATCGTCTCCCTTGGCCGTCTCGGGCAGGTCAACTGGGGCGTGGACGCGAAACATCCCGCGTATCCGCTCGGCAACAGCTTCGCCTCCGTCTTCTACCCGCACGACCAGCCCGACTACGGCTACGCGCTCAACGAGGCGTTGTGGGACCGGTTCTTCATCTCGACCCTGCCGGCTTCGCTGGCGACTCACCCCACCCGTCTGCCCAACTCCCGCCTGCGCTTCCACGATCCCGCCGGCGTTCCGGCCGATCTCACCGCGCTCGAAGGAGCCGACGGCTACCAACTTGCCGCCACCCGCCTGCTCATCGATGGCGCGTTCAACGTCAACTCAACCTCGGTCGAGGCCTGGGCCGCCTTCCTCGGCAGCGTGCAGGCCGCCGACTACGCCTACCGCACCCGCTCCGGCACGCGCACCGACAGCAACGTCCGCCCCTTCCCACGCCTCTCGCGCCTGCACGACCGGGATCCGTCCGTCTCGAAAAACAACATGTATGAGTGGACCGGATACCGATCCCTTGAAACCGCCCGGCTGCAGGCGCTCGCGAGCGAGATCGTCAAGGGTATCAAGGCTCGTGGGCGCCCGGCCCGCAGCCTGGCCGAGTTCATCAATCGCGACCTGTCCCGCTCCGCCACCGACCCGCGCAACCAGATGGGTGTCGTGCAGGCGGCCATCGACGCCGTGGTGAACACCGCCGACCCCTCCACCTCGGGCGGCGGCCGCGACGGTTTGAAGGACCTGCCCGGCCTGGACCCGGCGAAGATCGTCCCCGCCAGTTTCGACAACGCCGACAATCCCGACGCGGCCCGCGGCAAGTTGCGCGCCACCGGTGCGCCCGGCTTTTTGTTGCAAAGCGACCTGCTCGCGCCTCTCGCGCCGGCAATGTCGGCCCGCTCCGACACGTTCCGCGTGCGCGCCTGCGGGGAAGTGCGCAATCCCGTCACCGGCGAGATCTCCGGCCGCGCCTGGTGCGAGGCCATCGTGCAGCGCCTGCCCGAATTCGTGGGCCGCGAATCCGCCGAACTTCGCCTCGACGATCCCGCGCTCGGCGCGGCGAGCCGCACCTTTGGCCGCAAGTTTGTCATTACCCGGTTCCGCTGGCTCAGCCCCGACGAAATATGAAACCGCTCCTGTCCGTGCTCACCTTGCTGTTGTTCTGGCTCCCGGGTATCCTCCCGTCGCTCCGCGCCGCCGTCCCCCCCACGCTGCGGCCGGTGACGTTCACCGCGCTGGCCTGGGACACCTTCGGCTCCGATTCCGGTCTGGTCCTGAACTACTCGCACAGGGATGAATTGCGCTCCGTGACGATTCCCTGGCGCGACCGCTCGCCCGCCATGGAGTGCGCCGGGCCGGGGACGCTGGTGTTCAGCCGCACCGTCGTGCGCGAGGGCAGAAAAACCGAGACGCCCGTGGTCTCGGTCACGATTCCTCCGGGTATGACGCGGGTGCTCCTCATCTTCGGTCGCAGCTCCGCGCCTGCGCCGGGAGAATCGGGTATCCGCATTCAAGTGATCGACGACAGCTACGGAGTGTTCCCCGGGCAGTCGGTACGCCTTCTGAATTATTCGAGCATGGAACTCGGCGGAACGCTGGGCGAGCGATCCTTCGAGGTCGCTCCGGGGCGCGACCGGGTCGTGCCGGCGGCGTTGCCGGAAGTCAACCGGCTGCTGCCTTTCAAGCTGGCGTGTCGCACGGCGGACGGCTGGCGGCGCCTGCGCTCGACCGGCCTGCCGATGTCGCCGGGGCTGCGCGTATTGGTGTTTATTCTCGACGATCCCAGGCGGCCGGGGCGGCCCGATTTCGTGTTGATTCGTGACCGCGTGGCTACGTCGCTCGCCCAAACTTCCGCCGAGGGATTACGCGTAAACCTATCTTTCCGTTGAGCCGCCTGTGCGGTTCTCGCAACCTGAATACAACCGCAATCCTCCCCCCCCCGTTCCGCATGAAAAAGCTCCCGTTGTTTGTTTCTCTCCTGCTTCCTTGTTTGCCCGGTTCCGCCGTTGTCGGCCTTGGCCAGACGGTCTGGGACGCAGGCGCGTCTTCCGACCTGAGCTGGTCGGCGTCGGATTTTGCCAACTGGAGCACCGACGCCACGCCGGCCGGCACAGCGGTGACGTTCGGTGCGACCGGCACGACCGCGAACGCGACCACGGTGAGCAACATCGTGGACGAAGATTTCACGATCAATTCCCTGACCTGGAACCACACCTCGAACTGGCACGTTACCGAAATCGGCGCCGGTCACACGCTCACCGTGGGCGGTGCGTTTCTGGTGGGAGGACAGAGTGGCAATTCAAGTCTCCAGACCCGGGCGGCGTTCACCGGCGCGGGCTCCCTGGCGATCAACGACAGCGCCGCGACTTTCACGGTGACCAACAACGCGACGGGCAGCGGCGGCAATCCCGCCGCCGTGCTGGACCTGTCGTACCTCGCAACCTTCACCGCCACAGTGAATGCGTTCAATTACGGCAGCACCACCATCGGCAGCAGCGGCGGCTCCGGCACTGTTTACCTGGCCGGCAACAGCACGATTACCGCCTCCACCCTGACCGGCGGCGGCTCGGGAACCTATGGCGCATGGAATACCGTCCAGAGCAACAGACTGTATTTGGGAAGCAGCACGGAACTGAACGTGGACACCATCGCTTTTGCCTCAGGCCGGTCCCCGGGACTTGTCACATTCCGGGCCGCGAACTCCGGGGCGGCCAATGCTTCCGCGGCGGAAATCCCGACGCTCACGGTTCGTGGCAGTGCGGGCGGAGATTCCCGGGCCGATCTGTCGATCGGCGCCTTGACCGGGGCTTACAACCCGACTGCCGGCAGCTACACGTCCACGGCGGATTTCAGCGCGGGCTCGGTTGACGCGCGTGTGGGCACCCTGCTGATCGGCTCGGCGGTGAATGGTGTATCGGGCACGGCCGGGAACAACATCACCTTCACATCGAAGCTGATCATCGGGGACGGAAATATCGACGCGACCCTGGTCGTCGTCGGACGGAAGCAAGGTGCTTCTGGTCAAGGCCACGCCAATGGCACTGTGGCGGGGCACCTGGAAATCACCGGAGGCACCTTCAAGGCCGGTGAAATCTGGGTGGCGGATTCCGGCGGAGGCTCGCCCACCGCGACCGTGGGTGTTCTCGATATCTCAGGGACAGCGAACGTCCAGGTGGATACAAACCTGATTTTGGGCCGCCGCGCGAATGCCGGCGAGGTCAACGCGACGCTTAACCTTGCCGGGGGCGTGCTCGCGATCGGCGGCAATCTGACCGAAGGCACCAATGTCACCTCCACCGTCAACCTGAGCGGCGGCGTGCTCGACCTGACCGGGGGCACTGTCACGGTGGACACCTTCAACCAGACGGGCGGCACGCTGCGCAACGTGGCGACCCTGACCGTGGGCACCTTCGCCCATGCCGGCGGCGTCTTCGACAACGTCGCGGCCGCCACGATCAACACCGAGTTCAGCGCCACCCTGGACGGAGCTTTCAATTCGCTGGACTTTACCGGCATACTCACCCTTGGCGACAGCGCCAACCTGAGCCTGACGCTCGCCGCCGACTTCACCCCGGTCGCCGGCTTCACGCTGATAGACGGCTTCTCGTCCATCTCGGGTACCTTCGCCACGATCAACGGCGAGGCGTTCGGCGCGAGCAACGCGCTTACCCTGACCAACAA
This sequence comes from Opitutaceae bacterium TAV5, assembly GCA_000242935.3. NCBI lineage: Bacteria > Pseudomonadati > Verrucomicrobiota > Opitutia > Opitutales > Opitutaceae > Opitutaceae bacterium TAV5. The sequence goes on along the minus strand of CP007053.1, from coordinate 3,492,178 downwards.
CACCGGCTCGTATGATTTTTTCCTGCACTACAACGGCAACGACCTCACGCTGTCGCTGGTCCCCGAGCCCTCGACCTGGGCTGTGTTCACCGGGCTGGCCGCGCTCTGTGCGCTGGGTATCCGCCGCCGTGGCAGCCGTGATTGAAGGCGCCCCGTCTTTTTACCTTAAAAACCGTCACCTCAATGAACCCGCAACTACCTCACATCCTCCCCTATGCCGGAACGCAGCGGCGGCGGTGGCGCGCCGCCTTCACCCTGATCGAGTTGCTGACCGTCATCGCCATCATCGGCATCCTTGCGGCCATCATTCTCCCCACCGTCGCCAAGGTCCGCGAGACCGCGGCCAGGGCCACCTGTGCGAGCAACCTCCGCCAGCTCGCCCTCGCCACCGTCGCCTTCGCGCAAGACAACAGGGGAACCATCCCCGCCCGCCCGCGAGGCACGGTGTCGCACAAGGCGCCGCACGCCTTTGTCACCGCCGACTGGAACGAGGAGTTTCGCCCCTACCTCGGCGGCACCGCGACCAAGTATCCGATCATGTATTGCCCCGGCCCGCTGAAGAACTGGCGCAACCATGAGTCCTCGAATTACACCCCCGTCCTCGGCAACTACACGACCTATGCCTACTGGGCCAACCTCCCCCTCAAGTCCGCGGTCGTAACCGGCTACAACCTCGACTCCACCACGCTCCAGAAAATCGAGCAGGTGCCCGCGCGCTTCCCGCTCTGGACCTGCGTGACCACCCTGACCGGCGGTCGTTTCCACGGTCACTCCGACCCCGACACCGGCGCGTCCACGGTGCAGGGCCAGAACGCCGCTCGCGCCGACGGCTCCGTGCGCTGGGTGAAGGGCGAAAACCTCATCTCCTTCTACTCTTACAACAACAACGACTATCACGCCCCCGCGCCGTGAGTTGACCCGGAGCACGTCGGCCCGCCCTCCCTCCTCCCACCCGGATTGCTCAAGGCTGATTGATGGAGCAGCGACTGCGCACGGCGGCGGTACTCTGGCGCGACAATTCGCTGAGCGGAGTGTACTGGAGGTATGCCTCGCCGGCGGGTCCAGGGATCTGCCGGGCTTCCATCGGTGTTTCCGGAAGCGTTTCGGGACGACACCGCCCAAATACGGTCGCATGGCCTGGACGTGACGGGCGAATGCGTCAGGCTTGGGCAGCGGGCGGCGCGGCTTCGGCAGGGATGCGCGGCGGCAGCGTCTTGCCATCCACCCACGACCCTTCCGTCAACACGATCCGCGGGCGCGCCGGGACCCCGGTCTCATTGTGCTGAAGTTGTGAAACCACGAGATCGACCGCCGCCTCGCCAATATAAAAATCGTTCTGGCTGATACCACTGATGCTGATCGTGGAGGAATTCTCCGCGGGATGACTCAGCGTCACAAAGCCAATGTCTTTTGGCACGCGTTTTCCCAAGGCAGGCAGCCAATTCAGAAACTCGGTATTCGGGCTGATGATCACCTCCGGACGATATCGTTCCAACCATGCGGGCAACATGTCTTCCAATGGCTTCGATGTGTGGATCACAGGCAGGTGGTCCTTTGCCGGGGCGAACTTTTGCCAGGCCAGAAACGTGGCAAGCCAGCTATGGTTGACACGATTGTCTGTGTCGGCCGGCGTCGCGAAGCCAATGCGCCTGATACCACGCAGCCGGCACTCGTCGAGGGCGCGCCACATCGCATCGTGCAGATTGGCGGCGGAGCGGTGGAGGCGCGGCGTCATGAAGCTGTATCCGATGGTGGCGCACGAAAAATCTTCCCATTTGATGTCCAGCCGCGTGCCGGGAGTGCCCACCGGCGGCACCACCAGGCCACGGATGCCGCGCATGCGCAGGATGCGGCTCAAGGCGGCTCCGCTCATGCCCGGTTCCAGCGACCAAAACTCCTCGATCTTGTAACCTAGCGCAGCGGCGCGCGCGGTCGCTCCCTCGTAATAAAGCCTGTGGACCCGATGCCGCCTCCAGCCGTCGCGCGTGGGAAAGGCCGTGATCCATGCAATGGTCGAATGATAGCTCGCCGGGCGTGTGACGCGCAGGTTGGCCATCAGCGTCTGCACAAACGGATTGGGCCGGTAGCCCATCTTTTCCGCGAGATTGCAAATACGCATGCGAGTGGCTTCGGAGATTTTGTGATGGCCGCGCAGGGCCAATGAAACCGTCATCTTGGAAACCCCCGCTGCGTCGGCGAGGTGGCGCATGGTGATCGCCGGGTTGATGGGTTTGGCTGGCATCGGGGGCTTGTTCACCTTTTTGGGCACGGAGAACAGACAGGAAATGATCACCATTCGCCATTATCGAATCAAAATTGCTCCGAAATTCTCCGGACGACAGACCGGCCGCCGATGTGCTACCGTGTCGGCATGCGAATGAGCCATGCGCAGATGTACGAGCGATTCCTCGCCTCCGATCCGGATTATAACGGACGGTTTTTTACGGGCGTGCTCACCACCGGCATCTACTGCCTGCCCTCCTGCAAGGCCCGCAAACCGAAACCCGAAAACATCCGCTTTTTTCCCACGTGCGAGGCGGCGCGCGAGGTCGGATTGCGTCCGTGCAAAAAATGCCACCCCGACGATTTCGAACGCGGCGCCGATCCCGTGCTCGAAACCGTCGAGGCGCTCGTCGCGGAAGTGCGCGCCGCGCCACAGGCGTTTCCCGATGCGCGCGCCATCGTCCGGCGCTCCGGATTCGGCACGACACGCGTCTTCGAACTGCTTCGCCAGCACTACCACACCACGCCCGCCGATTTGTTATTGCATGCCCGGATCGACGCCGCCCGGAACGCGCTGCTCGCCGCCGGCGATGCCCCGCTGCTCGACGTGGCCAGATCCGTCGGCTTCGAATCGCAATCCTCGTTTCACGATCATTTCCGTCAGTTCAACGGCCTCACCCCCGCCGCGTTTCGCGAACTCGGCTCGCCCGATGCCCGCAGTTTTACCCTCACGCTGCCCGCCGGCTACCCGGTCGCCCGGCTCTGGCGCACGCTCGGGCGCGACCCGTACGGTGTCACCGAAAAACTCGAGGCTGACACCTTCACCGCCGCCATCCGCCTGGACGGCGCCCCCGCGTTGCTCACGCTGCAGTTTTCCGACACCGGTGGCAGCAGCGGCGCGGCCACCGTGCGCGTGACGCTCTCGCGTGGCCCCGCCCGCGAGGCGCACACCCTCGTCACCCGGCTGCTCGGCCTCGCGCAGGACGCCGCCGGATTCTCCCGCCTTGCCCGGCGGCTCGGGTTCACCCGGCTCGTCAAGGGCCGCGAGGGCCTGCGGCTCGTGCAGACATTTTCGGTTTTCGACGGGCTCCTGTGGGCGATCATCGGCCAACAGATCAACCTCCCCTTCGCCTTCCAGCTTCGCCAGCGCCTCGCTCTCCACACAGGAGAGCCGGCCGGCGAAGGTCTCGTCGCCTTGCCGACGCCCGCAGCCCTCGCCGCACTCGAACCGGAGGTGTTGCTCGCGTTCAAGTTCTCGCGCCAGAAAGCGGATTACCTCATCAACGCCGCCCGACTCGTCGCCGCCGGCAAGCTCGATCTCGATGGCTTGCGTCATCTCTCCGCCACGCGCGCCGAGCGCACCCTGCTCGCAATACGCGGGCTCGGCCCGTGGTCAGTCAACTACCTCATGATGCGCTCGCTCGGTTTTGCCGACTGCGTGCCCTGGGGTGACACCGGCGTCACCAGCGGGCTCGTCGCGTTGTTCGGTCTCGAAACCCGCCCCGATATCGACGCCGCCCGGCGGCTGATGTCGGTGTTTTCACCGCACCGCAGCCTCGCCACCGCCCACCTCTGGCAATCCTTGCAACCCGATCCGGAATGAATGGCCACAAAAAGCACAAAAAATCTCCTTGTCCGGCGTGAATCTCCCGCGCGCTTGTAAGCGCGATGGAGGACTTCATGCGCGGCGTGTTTTTTTTGTGCTTTTTGTGGCCATTCTTCATCTGATTCTCCCCGCCTCTCTTCATTTGTCATGAAATCTTACTACGATACCTTTTCTATCCCCCTTGGCGACTTCTCCATCGCGGCCGATGAATACGGCACCATCGTTGCCACTGCCTTTGGCGACGTTCACGCCCTGCAAACGCGTTCCCGCAACGAGCCGCCGATGCGCGACGCCGTCCGCTTGCGCACGGCGCGCGAACAGGTCGAGGAGTACTTCGCCGGAAGCCGCCGGACCTTCGACCTCACCCTCGCGCCGCAAGGTTCCCCGTTCCAACTTCGCGTATGGGAGGCGTTGCGGGCGATTCCATTCGGTGAAACCCGCAGCTACGGCGACCTGGCCCGCGCGCTCCACTCCTCGGCCCGGGCCATCGGCCGGGCCAACGGGACCAATCCGATCGCCCTGATCGTCCCCTGCCATCGCGTGATCGGCACGGACGGCTCGCTGACGGGCTTCGCGTTCGGCGAAGACGCCAAGCGCCGGCTCCTCGCCCACGAAGGCGTGGAGCCATGGGCGTCGGATTTTCTGGCGGGCAACGGTGTGTGAGAATCGAAGGAGCGACGGCCTGAAAACCGTCGCGCCTTCACGCGCGCCGCGTCGCCTGCTCTTTCAGCCACGCCACCAGTTCTGCTGTCCCTGTCGCCATGCTGATGCGCGGCGCATAACCCAGATCGCGCCGCGCCGCCTCGATCGAAAACCAGTGGTCCTTCGCCAGCTCCGCCGCCACGAAGCGCGTCATCGGCGGCTCCCCTCGCTTCCGCAGCACCCGCCACGCCGTCTCGCATACGGCGCCGATCGCCGACGCCGCGCGCAACGACACCCGCCGCCGCACCGGCGGCTCGCCCAGCGCCGTGAGCAGGCCGTTGATCCAGTCCCACAAAAAGACCGGTTCGCCGTTCGTCACGAAATACGCCTTGCCCGCCGCGCTCCCCTGCCCCGCCCCCGCCGCGCCGCCGGCCTCCGCCAGCGCGCGCTCCGCCAGCACATGCGCATCGACCGCATTTTCGATATGCACCATGTCCACGCGGTTGCGCCCGTCGCCGATGATCCGCAGCCGCCCCGCCCGCGCCCGCTCCAGCACGCGCGGCACCAGGTGCGGGTCACCCACGCCCCAGATCAGATGCGGCCGCAGCGCCACCGTGCGCAGCGCATGCCCGGCTTCCTGCCCCGCCGCGCTCGCCGCGCACACCTCGCGTTCGGCAAGGGCCTTGGTCAGCGGGTACGGGCTCGGGCACGCCTCCGTCAACGTCAGCGATTCGTCCGCGCCGGCCAGATCGCGGCCGTTGTACACCACGCTCGGCGTGCTCGTATAAACCAGCCGCCGCACCCCGTGCCGCCGGCAACCCTCCAGCAACGCCCGCGTGCCGAGCACGTTGGTCCTGTAAAAATCCTCGTAACGCCCCCACACGCCCACGCGCGCCGCCACATGGAAAACCGTCTCCGCCCCGCGGCACGCCCCGGCCACCGCCGCCGCATCGTCGAGCGACGCGCGCACAAATTTTGCCCCGCACGCCTCCAGATCCGGCGCCGGCGTTCGCGCGAGCACCGTCACCGGACGGCCCGCCGCCAGCAGGCGCTCCACCAGACGCCGTCCGAGAAACCCCGTCCCGCCCGTCACCAGCGCCGCCCCCCCGGCTGCCGGCGGCAGCGGTGAAGGCGGGGGCAGTGCGGCGGAAACAGATCCGGAAAGTGATGACAACGGCATGGTGCCCAAACCTCTGGAGAAAAAAATCCTCCGAGACCATCACAACCTCGACCGTCCCCCGCCCCGTTCGTCCCGGCCGTTCCCCGCACGCCCCCTCCTCTCCGCGGCCAGCACAAAACCGCTCTTTCCGGGCCTCCTCCACCCCGTGCATCCGGAAAACCGTATTGACCGCCCGCCTCCGCGCCCGCGTGATTTGCCGTGCTTGCGACTGGCGGCCCGGCGCCGCCGGCGGAAGCACCCGCCGCATGACTTCCGAGAGCAGTCCAACCGAGTACACCGTGCCAGGCATCGCTGCCTCGCAAGGCATCGCGTATGGACCTGCTTTTATCTATATCAAGAACGACGTCGAAGTCCCCTGCTACGATGTCGAGCCGGACAAACATGCCGCCGAAGTCGCCCGCTTCGAGCATGCCCTCGTCACCACCCGCCAGCACATCCAGAAAACCCGGGAGCAGGTCGAAAAAAACCTCGGACCCGACGAAGCCCGCATTTTCGACGCCCACCTCCTCGTCCTCGAAGACCAGGCCCTCATCACCGAAACCGTCCGCGACTTCGAGAAGACCGGCCAGAACATCGAGTCCTGCTTCAACCGCGTCGCCCAGCGCTACATCAAGGCCTTTGCCGAGATCGACGACGAATACCTCCGCGAACGCGCCGCCGATATCCGTGACGTCGCCCAGCGTCTGCTCAACAACCTCCTCGGGCGCACCGCCCAGACGCTCAGCCAGCTCGTCGAGAAGCGCATCGTCGTCGCCACCGACATTTCCCCCTCCGACGCCGCCGGCATCGACCGCTCCCAGGCGCTCGCCATCGTCACCGACAGCGGCAGCAAGACCAGCCACGCTGTCATCGTGGCCCGCTCCATGCGCGTGCCCGCCGTCGTCGGCTCGCGCGACCTCACCAGCCGCATCCGCAGCGGCGACATCATCCTTGTCGACGGCTATGATGGCCTCGTCATCGTCAACCCGTCGGAAAAGACTCTCTTCCGTTACGGCCAGCTCCAGCTCCAGAAAAAAAGCTACGAGCAGCGCCTGTTCGAGGCCGCCCGCCTCCCCTCCGTCACGCTCGACGGCGTCGCCGTGCCCCTGCGCGCCAACATCGAGAACAGCGACGAAACCGGCCTCGTTCGCGAATTCCATGCCGAAGGCGTCGGCCTCTATCGCACCGAGTTCCTCTACCTCAACGCCGGCACCGCGCCCCCCGAAGAAGAACAATACGCCGCCTACCGCGAAGTCGTCGAAACCCTCGCGCCCGCGCCCGTGGTCATCCGCACCATGGACCTCGGCGGCGACAAGCTGGTGGTCTCCGGCTCGCTGCTTTCCCCCCGCGAGGAAAACCCGTTTCTCGGCTACCGCGCCATCCGCATCAGCCTCGACAAGCAGGAGATTTTCAAGACCCAGCTCCGCGCCATCCTCCGGGCCAGCGCGCACGGCCGCGTCGACCTGATGTACCCGATGATCAGCGGCTGCGAAGAGGTGCGCCAGGCCAATGAAATCCTGAAGCAGTGCATGGACGAACTCCGTGCCGAGGGACACGGCTTCGACGAACGGCTGAAAGTCGGCAGCATGATCGAGATTCCGAGCGCTGCCCTCACCGCCGACCTGCTCGCCAAGGAGTGCGATTTTTTCAGCATCGGGACCAACGATCTCATCCAGTACGTGCTGGCGATCGACCGGCTCAACGACCGGATCGCGCACCTCTACGAGCCTACGCATCCCGCCGTGGTGCGCATCCTGCACCGCATCGTGGACGAGGCGCATCGCGCCGGCATCAAGGTGAGCGTCTGCGGCGAGATGGCCGGCGATCCTGTGCTCGCCGCCCTGCTCCTCGGCCTCGGTGCGGATGAACTCAGCATGACGCCCCCCCTCCTCCCCGCCGTGAAGGCCGTGGTGCGCGCCATGCGCATGGACGACGCCCATCGCCTGGCGGCGAAAGCCCTGAAAATGGAGTCCTCCGACGAAATTCTTTCCCTCTGCGAAAAATTCTGCCGCGACCGGGTGAAGTTCGAATGAGGCCCGCCTCTTGCCCGTCTCCTGTCGCTTTCGCCAGGCATCTCGCCGCGTTTCCTTCGTTCCGCCGTCAATGAATTCACCCTCCGGACAATACACCCCTCATCCCGAAGGTCGCACCGCATTCTGGGAGAGGTGCGCTGACTGGGGTACCACCGCAAAAGCCGGTTTCATTGCCCTTGCCGTGGCCGTTCTTGTCCTCCTTCCCTGGATGCACTTCGAGATGAAGAACCAGGAAAAGAGCTTCGCCGCCGCGCTCACCGCGCTCGAAGGTCGCGACGTCCGCGAGTTGCCGCCGCAACGCGGCTCGCAGCTCCTCAAACGCGACCACCTCTACACCTGGACCGCGCAAGTCTGGCTGCGCGACGGCGCCGGCGAAGCGTACACGCCCTGGCAACTCACCGCCACCGTGGACAAGGCGCAAGACTTCGCCCTGCTGGATTCACGCCTGGAACCGATCCTGCCAGCCGAAGACCAGAGCGGTTCAGGAAACGGCGTGGCCGTTTTTAGAGCGGTTCAATTAAAGCTGTAGCCGTTTTTAACCACGGATTTCACGGATTATCACGGATTCAAACCATGCCTTGCCGCTTCCTTCTTATCCGTGTGCATCCGTGATATCCGTGGTTCTGTTTTCAGGATCCTGTACGGCTACAATTTTTAAAAAAATGCTCTAACCACGGATTTCACGGATTTTCCAGGATCACATGGATACAATCCGTATTTTATCTTTCTGATCATCCGTGTAATCCGTGGTTTCATTCTCCGCAACCCCTGGCGGCCATAACTCAAATGAAAGTGTGAGCCCGGCGCGCCCCGCTGATCAGGGCTTCAGCAGCCAGGAGTTGACCAGCGGCTGGTTGGCGCGGGCCCAGTCCTCGGCGGCGGCCGGCGCGTTGCCGCTCTTCTCGATGGCCTCCATCAGGCTCAGCAACTGGTCTTCCGTAAGGGCGAAGTTGATGAGCAACTGGTACGCCTCGGGATGATCCTTCGTGAAGCCTTTGCGGGCGACCTTGCGAATCTGGTCGATCGGAAAAACTCCGCGCGGATCCTCGAGAATCTTCAGGTCGAAACGGCCAAACTTCCAGTGCGGCTTCCAGCCGGTCACCACGATGGGTTTTTTGCTCCTGATGGCGTCGGCAAGCGCCGCCGTCATCGCGGGTCCGCTGGAATTGACCTGCTGCAACTTCAGATCGTATTCGTCGATCGCCTTCAGCGTGTTCGCGGAAATGCCGGCGCCGGGATCGATGCCGATGATCTTGCCGTCGAGCTGGTCGCTGATGCCGTTGAGGTCCTCGATCGATCTGATCGTCATGTAAGAAGGCACCACCAGGCCCGTCACGCCGTAGCCGAAGGTCGCGCCCAGGTTCTCCAGCGAGGCGCCGTATTTTTCCCAGTAGGCCTCGTGTGTGTAAGGCAGCCAGGCATCGAGCATCAGGTCCTGGTCGCCGTTGGCGAGCGCGGCGAAAATGACGCCGGGGTCGGCCTGCGTCAGCGTGACCTCATAGCCGAGCTTGTCCTCGAGGACGGCTTTGGCGAGATGCGTCATGGCAATGCCCTCGGCCCAGTTCGGGTAGGCGATTCTCAGCGTCTTGTCGGCGGCGCCGGCGGTAACGAGACCGCACAGCAGCAGCGTGATCATTTTTATGTAGTTCATGGGAATGTCGGTTGTTTTTTGCGATTGTTGCGGTTTTTCCGTGGTCCGGATTTGTCGTGAGCGCCCGGATACGGACGCCTGCCGGCGCGGGCGGCGCCGGGATTCAGTTTTTCTTGCCCATGGCCTGGGTGACGCGGTCGAGGTAGATCGCCAGGATCACGACGGCCAGGCCGCCCTCGAAACCGAGGCCGAGCTTCATCTGCGTGATGCCGCCGAGAACGACGCTGCCCAGTCCGCCGGCGCCGATCATGCCGGCGATGACGACCATCGACAGCGAGAGCATGATCGTCTGGTTGACCCCGGCCAGAATGGTCGGCATGGCGATCGGCAGTTGCGCCTTGAAAAGCATCTGACTGCCGGTGGAGCCGAAGGCCTGCGCGGCCTCGACGATTTCCTGCGGCACCTGCCTGATGCCGAGCGCGGTGAGGCGCACGGCGGGCGGCATGGAGAAAATCAGCGTGGCCATCGCGCCGGGAACTTCGCCGAGGCCGAAAAAAATGACGGCGGGAATCAGGTAAACGAACGCCGGCATCGTCTGCATGAGATCGAGAAACGGACGCAGCGCCTGGTCAACGTGCCGGGAGCGGGCGGCGGCGATGCCGAGCGGGATGCCGAGGAGGAGCGCAAACAGCGTGGCGGCCAGCACCAGCGCCAGCGACTCGATGGTGGGCTCCCAGAGCTGCATGCCGAAAATCAGGATCAGCCCGACGAGCGAAAACACCGCGACCCCGCGACCGGCAACGAGCCAGGCAATGGTCACCATCACAAAGGTCAGCAGCGCGGGCGCATACCAGTCGAGGCGGGCGGGGTTGAGCTTGCGCAGTTGGCCCAGGGCCCTGGCGGAGGCGTCGCGCAACGCGGCGTTGTCCGCCTGCGTGTAGCAGGCATGGCTCGCGCGGAGAACTTCGGCCAGCCGCTCGTAGCTGCGCTGGTTGATGAAACGGTTCATCGGCTTCGGCTCCGTCAGGCGTTCCAGGTCGCGGATCAACCGCTTCGCCGGCGTGATGGCGGTGAGGGCTTGCAGGCGCAAGGCCTGCGCCTCCAGGTCCGCGAGCGTGTCCGCCGGCAGGAGACCGGATTCGGCAACGGCGGGTCCGGCGAGGGCGTCGACCGCGCTCCGCAGGCTCTCGTAGATGCGTTCGGTGTCGCCGCGGCGGGCGTTTTCGATGCGGCGGATGGCGTCGGTCGTTGCCTTGGCCGCCTGCGTGACGGCGGGGTCTTGCGACGCGGCGGGCGCGGCGGCAAGCGCGTCGGCGGCCGACCGGAGCAGGGCCACCGGCGCGTCCACGGGTTCGGCTTCCAGCAACTGCGCGAGCGCCCGGTAGTCTTCCTGCATTTGCGCGGCGATGTCCGGTGTCATGGGCCGGTTGATACTGGCCAGGCGCCAGGATTCGAGCCCGCCGAAGGCGAGCGCCGTGAGAACGAATGCCGGCACGAGCAGCTTGCGCCCCGCGCGCCGGCCCGCGCAGCGGCGCGCGAGGGCGGCCATGACGACGGCAACGACCAGCCCGAAGAGGACGGATGCGTAGAGGTGCCGGGGGTCGATCATCAGCGTGTTTTTGAGCGCGGTGATGACGAAGCCCAGCGTGCTGCTGACGGTGTCGAAGAACCCCTGGAAGGCGGCCTTCAGGAAAGTCACGAACTGCTCGAAGAATTTTCCGATCTGGAGAGGCGTCATATGTGGATTATCCGGCGATGGCGGCGAGGATGGCGGGACGGGTGACGATGCCCAGGAACTTCCCGTTTTCGTCGACGACGGGCAGGGGTACGTTGCTGCGCGAGGCTTCCGTGAGCAGCGCGGCGATGGGGGTGTCGACGCGCGCGACGTGGAAATCGCGTCTGAGGATGGGCTCGACGGTGTGCTTGTCGGTCTTGTCCTCCTCGATGGGCACCTTGCGGGTGCGGGCGGCGGTGTCGTCGACGGAGATCAGACCGAGGAAACGACGGTCCTCGTCCACGACGTAGAGCGTGGAGTAGTCGTGCTTGCGCATGACGCGCAGGGCCTGGTGCGGGCCGTAGGAGAGCGGAATGACGCCCTCGGTGTTCTTCATGATGGAGCCGGCGGTAATGACCTTCGTGCGGTCGACGTTCTCGACAAAACTGCGCACGTAGTCGTTGGCCGGATGGCTGAGGATGTTTTCGGGCGTGTCGATCTGGACGATCTCGCCGTCCTTCATGATGGCGATGCGGTGCCCGAGCTTGAGCGCCTCGTCGAGGTCGTGGGTGATGAAGATGATCGTGCGGTGCTGGCGCGCCTGGAGTTCGATCAGTTCGTTCTGGAGCTGGACGCGGATCAGCGGATCGAGCGCCGAGAAGGCCTCGTCCATCAGCAGGATTTCCGGGTCGTTGGCGAGAGCGCGGGCAAGGCCCACGCGCTGCTGCATGCCGCCGCTGAGCGCGCCCGGCATGCTGTTTTCGTAACCGCCGAGGCCCACGGTCAGGATCGCCTCCTTCGCCTTCGCGTAACGTTCCGCGAGAGGGATGCCCTGGATTTCCAGGCCGAAGGCGACGTTGTCCAGCACGGTGCGGTGGGGCAGCAGGCCGAAGCGCTGGAACACCATGCCGATCTTCTTGCGGCGAATCTCGCGCAGGCGTCTGGCGCTGACCTTCGTGATGTCTTCGCCGTTGATCAGTACCTGGCCGGAGGTGGGCGCGATCAGACGGTTGAGGCAACGGATCACGGTGGACTTGCCGCTGCCGGAAAGCCCCATGATGACGAAGATCTCCTTTTTCCTCACCTCGAAGGAGGCGTTGTTGATGCCGATCGTGCAGCCGGTTTTTTTGAGAATCTGCGCCTTGGAGAGACCCTGCTGGATGAGCGGGAGCGCGTGCTCCCGCGGACTCGGGCCAAAAATCTTGAAGAGATTCCTGACCTCTACGGAATGGGTATCGCTCACGGGAAGACTAGAAGTAGTAACCGAAGTTGATGTTGAACCGGGTCTGCCAGTCGTTGTCGGTGTTGGCACCGAAGTCTCCGGTGTCGCCGACGAAGAAGTTGCCGTTGGAGAAGGCCAGATCGGTGTAGATGTACCATCCGCCGCTGGCCCACGCCGCGCCGATGACGACCATGTCGCTGTTGTTGAAGCGGCTCTCGTCCTTGATGATGCTGCTGTATTCGACATAGGGCAGCACGTAGTCGAGCCACGGGATGTTTTTCGTCTCGATGCGATAGCCGAGCGATGCGGCGAGCACCCAGGCCTTCGCCGCCACATCTGCCGCGTAGTCGTAGGCGCCCATCGGGACGAGGTCGGCGCCCTTCAGCGAATATTCATAGCGCGTGGCCTGGGTGGCCAGCGTCCAGTTTCTGAATGTGTTCACCATGTGGACGGAGGCCGCGTAGTGATGGCCGTCGTCCGTGCCGCCCTTGCCGTCGAGGAGGCCGAATTGCGCGGAGGCTCCGAGGTCGGTGGTGATGCCGTCGCCGCCGTTGTCGAAGCGATAAACGGCGCGGAGGTTGAACCGGTTTCCCTCGTCGTAGCCGGTGCCGTCTTCCCGGCGGACTACGTCGTAGCTGTAGCGGGCGCTGTCGCGGCTGGCGCCGTTGCCGTTCCATTCGCTCCGGAGGAACCAGGCGGCATCGAGCGTGAGGTTGCCGAGCTTGCGGGTGTATTTGACGCCGAGATCCATGTCGTCCGAGAGGCCGACGTAGTAGTGCTGGTCAAAGAACCAGCTCTGCGAAACGCCGTAGGGGCCGGGGCCGAAGGGGGCGCGGGTGAGGCCGGCCTCCACGCGGTTCACCGCGTCCTCGTAGCCGAGCCACACGTGGTGGACGAAGTTGTAGCCGTCGTACCAGCGGTATTCGGCGGAGCCGATCAGGACGTTGTGTTCGATGTCGGCGTTGAGACGGAACGTATCCAGTTCAAAATTACCTCTGTCTCCGCCGCGCGACGGTCTGCCCTGGTCCGGATAATCGCCGATCGTGTAATTGGCGCGGATCGCGCCGCCGATGCGCAGGGGGCCGAAGCGGAGATCACGGTTTTCCGCCGGCTGCTTGTCCGGTGTTTCCGGAGGTTTCGCGGCGGCAGTATTTGCAGCGGCTGCGGTTGTCGGGGTGGCGGCTTCTCCCGTGGCACCGCCTGTGGAGCCGTTTGCACCGGGACTCCGGTTGCGGGCTCGCAGGGCGGTGAGCTGAGCCTGGGTCTGTTCGAGTTGGGCGGCCAGTTCGTGAACCTTCCGCTGCAGGGCCGCCTCGTCCTCCGGGATTGCGCCGGCGGTGGTGACCGGGCTTGCGGTCAGATTGCTGATCCCGAGCAGCAATCCGACGAAAATTGTCAGACAGGTTTTCAGTAGTTTCTTATCAATCATCAGTTGGAAGGACTATGCCGGAGGGCCGGTATCGATAGCCTGTTGCAAGTTTCCTTGGTTAATGTTGGTGGCGACTGGCCTGCGCGTTGTGCGCAAACCACAAAAAATCCGGACTCACCCGGGCATAATGCGGACTCGCTGCAAAGACGTAAAAATGTCGTCTGTAGTCCGGATTGATGCAGTCCTGGAGAAGCCAAAGGGAGGGTTTCTCCAGACAAAAAAGCCTCAAGGGAAGAGGTGTGAAGGATCGTTCCCCTGAAAAAGGGGAGCGTGATCGCGATCAATGCAAGGGAAAATCGTCCGCAGCCCTGTAACTTTTTTCCGAAGGGAACAACCAGGATCAGTCTTCCAGCCATCTGCCAACGCCAGGGATCATCACCCGCTTGTCGCGGAAAGCACCGGTTCCGCTTGTTCCACGCGCGGGCATTTCATATTCAAACAATGGATACATTACCGGGCATGCAAGGCGGATTCCTTACGCCGTCTGCCTGGAGCCTCCGCATGGTCACATTCCTGTCGTCAGCGAATCCAGCCACGCCCGTTTTCCTCTCAGGGGCCCACACCAAGCTGCCGCAGGTCGTCCATCAGGGCGCGATTCACCGGATCGTGGAGCCATGAATGGATCGCGGCGGCCGAGGAATCGCCGACACCGTTGGCGCTGGCAAGAGCAGCCGGGCTGGCCGATATCAGCGCATCCAGCGTGTCGAAGCGTTCCACCAGAGCACGGGCGGCGGCCGGGCCGACTTGCGGGATCGAAAGCGCCAGCACGAGGCGATCGAGCGGACGCCGCTTGCTGGCGGCGATCGCCAGGAGGAGTTTCTCCGCGCTTTTTCCGGAACCGAGATCGGCGGCTGTCAGCCGGTACAGATCGGCGGGCGATGCCACCCGCCCCGATGCCACCAGCCTGTCGATACGCGCCGCGCCGAGGCCGGGGATGTCCATGCAGGGTTTGCCCGCATACCAGGCGATCCGCTGGCGAAGCCGCCCCGGACATGCCGACGACGGACACCGCCAGGCGGCCTCGCCGGCGACTCTTTCGAGCCTGTCTCCGGAAAACGGACATGTATCCGGAAACAGATACGGAACCGTTTTCTCCGGACGGGCCTCGGGGACGACCTCGACGATGCGCGGAATCACGTCGCCCGCTCGTTCGAGGACAACCGTGTCGCCGACGCGCAGGTCGAGGCGGGCGATTTCGTCGGCATTGTGCAGCGTGGCCCGGGCGATGGTCGCGCCGCCGACCGCGACCGGCTCCAGCTCCGCCACGGGCGTGAGCACGCCGGTCCGGCCGATTTGCAGCGTGATGGCACGGAGCCGGGTTTCGACGCGGGTCGTACCGAACTTGCAGGCAATGGCCCAGCGCGGAGCGAAACCGGTGGCGCCGAGGAGGGTCCGGACGGCGAACGCGTCCACCTTGACCACCACGCCGTCGGTCGGCCAGGGAAGCTCTCCGCGGGTGCGAGCCTGCCCCAGGCGTCGCACGGCGGCGAGGATCTCGTCCGGCGTGAGCGCGAGTTGCCAGTGGCCGATCACCGGCAATCCCCAGACCCCCAGCCGGGCGAGAAGCGCCGACTGGGTTTCGACAACCGGCGCCGGCTCCATCGCACCGATGCCATAGCACACGAGCGTCAGCCGCCGGCGGGCCACTTCGGCGGGATCGCGGAGCTTGATCGAGCCGGCCGCGAGGTTGCGCGGACTGGCATGCGGGGCGAGACCGGCGGCGATGCGCTGCCGGTTGAGTTCGGCAAAGTCGCCGGGCGTGATGCAGATTTCGCCGCGCACCTCGACCCGGGCGGGCGGCGCCTCTCCGTCTCCGGAGCGGAGGACAGGCGGAATGCCCGGGATGGCGAGAACGTTGGCGGTGACGTCGTCGCCGATCAGGCCGTTGCCGCGTGTGGCGGCGCGGACGAGCCGGCCGTTTTCATAGACGAGACTGATCGCGACGCCGTCGATCTTGGGCTCGACCGTGCAGGCAAGCGCGTGCTCGCCGGCCACTCCGGCGACGCGCCCGAGAAAGCGCCGCAGCGTGGCTTCGTCGTAGGCCTTTTCCAGACCCGGCATCGGCGCGCGGTGCCGCCACGGAGCGAACCTCGCCTCCGGCACGCGATCGTCCCCCACGGTTTCGCCGGCCGGCGCCCCGCCGCCTGCCGCTGCCGCCGCATCGGGAAACCGGCGTTCGAGCGCGGCCAGTTCGCGCTTGAGGCGGTCGTAGGCCTCGTCGCTGATTTCCGGAGCGGCCTTCCGGTAATAAAGATCGTCGTGACGGGCGATCTCCGTCCGAAGAAAATCGATACGGGCGCGGGCTTCGGTGTCGGTCGACGCCGCGTCACCACCGGCCCGGACGGTGGACGCCGGTCCGGCTCCGGGAGCGGCCGGAGCGAGGCATCCGAGCAGGAGAACGATGGCGGGTATGAGGCGGTTCATAAATCACTGGCCGTAGTTTTTCCACGTGCCGCCGAAGGGGGAACGCGGATCGGGCAGGTGGGCGTTGTCCACCCAGTTGACGATCGCGGTGTCGGAGCCGGCCGTCGCGATGACTTCGCGGTGGCTGCGGATGCGCACCACCCAGTGCAGGGGACGCTTGCCGGCGCGCGAGGCGGGCGGGATGACCAGACGGCGGTCCAGCAGGGGCGCCTTCGGTGCGCACCACACGGCAGTGGATGCGCCGAGCGGCAACGCCAGCAAGTCGACACGCCGGACGGCCACCTTGAACGTCGCGCCTTCCGCATGCAGAAAGATGCACTCCAGCTCCACCGGCACGTCGCCCGCGCCGCCGGTCGTGCGGCGCAGCTCGATGCGAAGGGCGGTATCCGTGGCAGAAACATAATCGTCACGGCGCACTTGCAGCCAGACGGCGCGGCGTACGAGTTTCTCGCCTCCGTAAACCGAAATGGCCCGGCCGGGCTTGAGCGGCGGGCCCTCCGCGAGCAGCCACGGCAGATCAACGCTTCCCCACGGTACAAAACGCCCGGCAGGCACCGGGTCAGATCCTGTCGCCTCGCCGGCAGGCAGGCGCGCTGGCGGAAGGACCAGGAATCCGTCCGCGAAAAGCTGCGTGACGGCGTGGCTCTCGCTCTCTCCCGAACGCATGCGCAGCCCGACCACGGCCGGCGCGTCCGGGGAAGGCGCCAGCGCCTTGCGACGTCCACTCGCGGTGGCAGCCTCCGCGGCAGAGGCGGGGAACGCCACGCCGGTGGCAGCCAGCGACAGCAGCGCGCCCACGAGAATCGGCATGAGGGAAACAAAGCCGGAGGGATTCATGAGTCGGTCCATTCATACCTGTTGATAACGGGCCTTGGCAAGGTTACGCTCGGGCTGCGGCCCATAATCCTGAAAACCGCAGTCGGGAGAACCGCTAAAGAACGCTAAACGACGCTAAAGAAATAGCTCACGGAATAAAATGAACACGCAATGGCTTCATCTGACATGACGGTCCCGGATTTCCGATTCATTCATTGTCTTGTTCATTTTTAGCGTTCTTTAGCGGTTCAAACTGCTGATTCGCCAACTACCGGGGCGCGTGCCACAAACCGGGCTGGCTCCGCCCGCGGGAAATCCGTTGCATGCCGGCCGTGCGCACCACTGTTTTCAGCCCGGCCAAGATCAACCTGTTTCTCGCCATCACCGGACGGCGTCCGGACGGGTTTCACGATCTCGTCTCGGTCGTCGCCCCGCTCGCGTTCGGCGACACGCTGCATGCGGAGCTGACGGACGCCGCCGCGATGTCGCCTGCCGATGCCGGCACGCCCCCGCCGCCGCCGCGCTTTTCCCTTTCATGCGATGTCGCCGGCGTGCCGGTCGATGACAGCAACCTCATCCTCCGCGCCGCGCGCCTGTTCGCCGGAGCGGCCGGCATAAAATGCGGCGCGCATTTTACGCTCGAAAAACGCACCCCCGTCGGCGCCGGCCTCGGCGGCGGCAGCAGCAACGCCGTCGCGGCGCTCCGCGCGCTCAACGCTCTGGCCGGCAATCCGCTCTCCGCCGGCACGCTCGCAACGCTGGCCGCGCAACTCGGTTCCGATTGTCCGCTGTTTTTGCACGAGGGCCCGGTCATCATGCGCGGTCGCGGCGAGCAGGTGACTCCGCTCCCGTCAACCGCCGCGGCGCGGCTGCGCGGGCAACGCCTGCTCGTGTTCAAACCCCCTTTCGGCGTTTCCACCGCCTGGGCCTATCGCCGGATGGCCGACCGCGGCACTCTCTACCTGCCCGCCGTCACCGCGGAAGCGAAGATCGCCGCCTGGCTCGCCAGCGAACATGCGCCGGCCGCCGATCTGCTTTTCAACAACATGGAGGCGGTAGCCTTTGAAAAACACCTTGCCCTCCCGGCGCTGCTCGCGCGTCTGCGCGAACGGCACGGTTGCACCGCCGTCCGGATGAGCGGCAGCGGCAGCGCCTGCTTCGCGCTGCTGGCGGAAACCGGCACGGCTGCGGCTATCGCCGCCCTCACCGAAACAATCCGCGACGCGTGGGGAGCGGAGGCGTTTGTCGCGGAGACGACGATCGCATAGGAGCGGCGGCATTTTTCCGCCAATCCCGCCGCTTTGCCGGACGGAGCATCCTGATACCTGAAAACATCCCGTGACACAGAATGTGTCACGACTTCGTGCTGTTTTTCCCGGCAAACGTGGCGAGGCGCATTGCGCCTCGTCGCAGCGGCAGGAATGCCGCCGCTCCGGGCAGGCGCGCGCGAGCCACTCGCGCTCAGCCGAGGATCAGGCTCTCGCCGGTCATCTCGGCAGGCTTGGGCAGGCCCATCAGCGCGAGCACCGTCGGGGCGATGTCCGCGAGGCGGCCGCCTTCGCGCATCTTCGTCTTCCCGGCGACGAGGCCCTCGCCCACCGTGAACACCTCGACGAGGTTGAGCGTGTGCGCGGTGTGCGGGCCGTGAACGGTGTCGTCCCACATCTGTTCGCAGTTGCCGTGATCGGCGCAAACCACCGCCTTGCCGCCCACCTGTCTGATCGCGGCGAGCAGTTCGCCGACGCCGGCATCGGTCGCCTCGCAAGCCTTGATCGCGGCAGGCAGCGAACCGGTGTGGCCGACCATGTCGGGGTTGGCGTAGTTGACGGCGATGAAACCGTACTTGCCGGAGAGGATCGCCTCCTTCGAGAGGCGCGTCACCTCGGCGGCGGACATCTCCGGTTGCATGTCGTAGGTCGGCACCTTCGGGCTGGCGGGGCAGGCGCGGTCTTCACCCGGGAAGGGCTCGGCGCGGTAATTGTTGAAGAAAAAGGTGACGTGCGGATTTTTCTCCGTCTCGGCGCAGCGGAACTGCGCGATGCCGGCGTCGGCGACGACCTGCCCGAGGATGTTTTTCAACTTTTCGGGCTTGGGCGAGATGACGTGCACCGGGAGGCCCGCCTCGTACTCGGTCATCGTGGCGTAGTAGAGGTCGAGTTTTTTGCCCCGGTCGAAGCCCTCGAAGTTATCGTAAACAAACGCCTTGGTGATCTCGCGCGGGCGATCGCCGCGGTAGTTGTAAAACAATACGGAGTCGCCGTCGGCAAAGGTCGCCACGGGTTTGCCGTCGGCGCCGGTGATCCACGTGGGGGCCACGAACTCGTCGCCCTTCTGGGTGTCGCTGGCGGGGTGGTCGTAGTAATGCCGGATGGCGGTGGCGGCGTCGGGCGCGGTGGCCTCGGCCTTCTTGCCGGTGAGCATGTTGTAGGCCCTGGAAACGCGGTCCCAGCGGTTGTCGCGGTCCATCACCCAGAAACGGCCGCAGACGCTGGCGATCCTGCCGATGCCGAGTTCGCGGCATTGGGCGTCCACCTGCTCCACGTAACCGACGCCGCTGGAGGGGGGCGTGTCGCGTCCATCGGTGAAAGCGTGGATAAAAACGCGGTCGGCGGGCACGCCGTCGGCCTTGGCCTGGGCGAGGAGTCCGTAAAGGTGCTCGAGCATGCCGTGGACGCCGGCGTCGGACACGATGCCCATGAGGTGGAGTCTGGCAGACGGGTTTTTCTTCACGCGGTCGATGGCAGCGAGCCAGACCGGGTTGGCGGCGAGTTTTTTCTCGGAAAACAGCTTGTTGAGGCGGACCAGTTCCTGGTCGACGATGCGGCCGGCGCCGATGTTTTCGTGGCCGACCTCGCTGTTGCCCATGATGCCGTCGGGCAGGCCGACATCAAGGCCGGACGCCTTGACGAGGGCATACGGGTACGTGGCGTGGAGCATGTCGTCGGTCGGCTTGTGCGCGAGGTTGACGGCGTTGGACTTGGCCTGTTCGGGATGGGGATTGCGGCCCCAGCCGTCGCGGATGACAAGGAGGACGGGTTTACGTGTGGTCGTGCTCATAGGTGGATCGGAAAAGATCGGTAAAAATTGTGGAAGCTGCCATTCATGACGGGGCAAGGGCGGGGGCGGAAGGCTATTTTCGACGCAGATTTTGCCAAGGAGCCGCCGGGGGCCGGGGCCGGAAAAATTGCGCGGCCGGACTTGGCAGGAATGCTGCTAGGAACAGCTTTCCGTATGACGCTTATCATCCGGGACTCATTGGTAAATCCGCCAACGTGGTTCGCGTCCTTTCGCGATCTCACGCTCTACTGCAACGTTTTCCTCAAGGATGACATTGTCATCGAATCGGAAGACCCCGATCCCTACGTGCGCTGGATGCGGCCGCGCGGGGGCATGGATTTTGTCGAGGACTTTGTCCGCCCCGGCAGCGAGGACGGCGTGCGGCTCGATACGGAGCACAATTACCCGCGCTCGGTCATCACCGACCGGATCGCGCCGGAAAACGTCCATCGCCTCATCGGCATGATCCGCGGTTGCCGCGGTCTGTAACCGCACGAAACACGCCGTCACTCAGCCGGCGGCAGCCATCGCCGCACCGTACAGGCCCGCGGTATCGATGTGCCGCGCCACGGTGACGAGGCGCAGCGAACCACATCCGGCGAGGGCGTCGCGCAACGCAGGGCCGAAAAGCGGAAATGCTCTGGCGATCTGCCCGCCAGCCACAAGGCATGTCGCGGAAAGCTCGTCAACGACCGGGCGCAGTGTTTCGCCGAGCGCACGGCCCGCGTCGTCAAACGCGGCCCGGGCGGCGGGATCCTGCCGGGTGATGGCGAGCGAGGCGATTTCAGCGACGTCGAGGCCGGGCGGTGCGCCTTGCCCTGCGTGTTCGCGATAGAGACGGATGATGCCGCGACGCGAAACGTAATCCTCCAGGAGGCCGTCGCGGTACGGTTTCCGAAAAAGGCTGACCAGCGGGCCGCCGGAGCCGTTGTCACGGATTGCGCCGTCGATGATACAACCGAAACCGACGCCGGTGCCGAGCGTGACGCCGATCACGCGCTCATGGCCGCACGCCGCTCCGCGCCCGTGTTCGCCGATAATGAAGGCGTGGGCGTCGTGGATGAACCGGAGCGGGATGTCGCCTATTTCCGGATACAACTCTCCCAGCGCGCGGCGAAGGTCGAGACCGCGGATTGCCTGGAACTTGTGCGTCATGAGGCTGGTGTGCCGGGCGTAGTCGAAGGGCCCGGGCGTGGATACGCCAATGGCGGCAATGCGACGAGCGGGCGTGGAAGCGGCGGCAGCGGCAAAGGCTGCCTTGAAGACTGAAACCCAGGCGGCAAGGATGCCGCTGGCGGGGCCTTGCGAATCGACAGGGACAGTGTGCTGCGTGCCGACGAGGATTTCGCCGTCGGGAGCAACGAGAGCGGATTTGAAAAACGTGCCGCCGGCGTCGATGGCCAGGATGCAGGGAGCGCTTTTGAGAGAAACCGTCATCGGGAGATATCTGATTTCAACCACAGAGACACAGAGGCACAGAGAAAGCACCGAGTGCAATCATGAGATACAAACGCTTCTTCTCCTCTGTGGTTTGTTTCTCTGTGTCTCCGTGTCTCTGTGGTTAATCTTCTACCCTTATTTCAGGAGGGTCTTGTGGACGACCACCGGTTGTTTGCCGGGATTGCGGATCGTGTAGGGACCGATGTTCGCCGGCACGACGACGATGTCGAGGTAGCTGGCATGGTAACAGCGCGCCGGGTCGGATTGCGAGGCGATGACAATCGCCTCGCCGTCCACGAGAGCGAGGACGTGGAAAACGCCGCGGGTGTTGTCCGGCGCTTGCCGGAAAGGCGCGATGTCGATGCGGCGGAGACTGAAATAAACGTCTTCGTGTTCGCCGACGAGCCACTCGCTCCAGCCCTCCGCTTCGGACTCACCCTTGCGCAGGAGTTTCGGCTCGGGAACGAGTTCGCGTTCGACCTGCGGTGCGACGCGGCGCGGATCGAGGACGTTTTCGCCATGATACGTATGGATCGGACGCGGGTTGCCGTCGAGATCGGCGCGCAGGTAGTCGTAAAGTTTGTACGTGTAGGAGCCGACCGTGAGGCTGCCGATCTCCAGCACGACCTGGTTCTGGCCCGAGGCGTGGATCGTGCCGCCGGGCAAGACAAGTTGCGTGCCCGGACGCGACGGTACGGCATGAACGAAGGCGTCGTGGTCCATCGGCGTTTTTTCGGCCTCGGAACGGCGGGCCTCGCGCATGAATGCCTCCTTCGTGACCCCCTCCCTGAATCCGAGATACGTCTTCGCGCCATGGCCGGTGGCGACGACGTAATAACTTTCGTCCTGCTGGCCGTGTTCGCCGTTTTGGTCGATGCAGTATTCGCGGGTCGGATGCACCTGGATCGACATGTTGCCGCTGGCATGCCAGGTGTCGTCGTAGTTGAAACGGATCGGGAAATATCCGCCGAAGCGTTTCACGGTCTCCGGGCCCATGAGCGCCTCGCCTTCTTTCTGGACGAAGGTGAAATAGGGTAACTCGATCTGGCGACCGGCGGCCGTTTCCACGACGATGCTGACTTCGAGCGGAATGAGATCGAAGACCCATGCAACCTTCACCATGTCCGCGGGGAGGTTGCGGATGCGCTGCACGAAGGAGCCGCCCCACACGCCTTCGATATAGACGGGACGGCAGCGGAAGGGCTGCCGGGCAAGCGAGGCCAGGGTAGCGTCGAGCGCGGCGCGGGGAAGGAGCGTGCATTCGCCGGCAGCGTTGCGGGCGATGTAGAACCGGAATGCGCCGGATTTTTCGTGCAGCAGCTCCCTGCGTAGTGCTCCGGCAACTTCAAAGTCCACATAATAGAGCCGGCGCAGCAGTTCCTTGAACGGACGCGGGTGGGTGTCCCCGATATTGGCGACGAGCCCGGCCTTGGCACGGAGGATGACGCGCTTCGGGGTCACGTCGAAATAGAGGATCGCGTCGTAGAGATCGCGGAGCGGCGCGGCGGTGCAACCGCAGCCGTAAACAAACAGGATGCCGTCGGTCGCTGAAGTGACGCTCTTGCGCACCCGGTCCACTGCGTCGTCGTCGAAGAGGTCTTCGAATCTCCCGTGAAAGCGTTTTCCGAAAAGCAGCACGGGATCCTGCACGCGATCGGTCGGCAGGTGGCCGGCCAGCTCGGCATCGAGAACGTGGGCCGGTTTGTAGAGGCCGCCGGTCGCGGCGGCGTTGATCGCAGTGGCACCCACCCCCTTGAGCGTGAGTTGCTGAAGCGTGAGGTTGAGTACATCGTCGAACCCGGCGCCGATGTAGCCCTCGAATGCAATGACCTGTTTTCTCCTCGTGGCAACGTGCGCGGCGAAGTGATTGGCAAGATGGACGGCAACCTCACGCGTTCCGTGAACGAGCGAGTCATCGACGCCGTCAGGCAGAGCGAGCCGATTGATCGCGTTGGGGTCGTCGTAAGGGTGCGGATTGAACATGAAACTCATGATGCCCATGACTACCGCACGGGCCTCCGGAGGGGACAAGGACGGTGCTTGATAACACGTTATTATCGTCGTCAGTTTCCATGAACGGTATCCGGTTTTCAGCAACAACATGACATCCATGCTGCCCAAGGAAGGCGCACGGGGTAATCGGAAGAGAGGGAAGCCGGATTGGCAGAAAAAGTGGCACGGGCATCCTTGCCCGTGGACGGCGCGAAGCGCCGCCTTCCGGAACACGGGCTGGAAGCCCGTGCCACGCCGGAATCATGGGCAGGATGCCCATGCCACCACCCCTTCCTTTCTGCCCGGGGGGGCAATTCCCCTTCGGGCTTCAAGAGCCTGCCGGAAGATAGCGCAGACGCCCCTGAAGAGAATTTCTGCTGCCGGTCTTGTCGATGAGGTATCTTGCCGCCTTGCCGAGTTCCGGAGTCCGGTAAACGTCCGCGGCCCCGCGCATCAACGGGAGAGCCGCGGCCTCGATCGCATTCATCTTGTCGAGATGCTTCCTCGGCCAGGGTTTGGCTCCCGTCAGATAAGGGATGAGCCGGTTAAAAGCGGTTTCAATCCCTCGTCCGTCGGATGTCCTGTAATGCCAGAGGTCGTCACCGACGGCATCACCGCAGCGAGCCAGCGTCACAAAGGCGCGCAAACCGTAGAGTGAATACCAGAAAGAGCGGTTGCGGACGAGTTCGCGCGGGAGTGTGCCATCCGGGGCGATCTGGGCAGCGATGAGGCGGCGGGCGTGTTCGAGCGTCCGGGTGAGGCGGCCGGTATCTCCGGCGTAGAGCGAGAACGCGGCGACCTGGGCCGCATGCCAGGCGCCATGGTTGTTGGATTCGGCGGCTTCCTTGCGACCGAAGGGACTTTCGACCAGCCAGGTGGTGAAGTCGGAGAACCAGCGGCGGAGAGCGGCGTCGTCTGCGGGAGTCCAGTGGCGGGAAGCGGCGATGAGCTTGACGGAATCGAGCATGCGGATGAAGTCCACACCTTCGATGATCCCGATGGGCATTCCGTCGTGAACACCGGGCTGGGCGGAGGAGTAGTCGAGATTCGGATTCATGCGTGTGGCGGGATCGATGAACCACACGCGAAGCAGTTCAGCCGCTTTGGCGGCGTGGCGCTCGTCACGCGAATAAAAGAAGGCCAGGCCGAGAGTGGCGATGCGTGTGCGCATTTCGCCGAGACGCCGCCGGTCGTAATCGGGTCCCCACGCATCGGGATTGGAGTAGCCGTCGCGGCGTATCCAGGGCATGCCGTCGGAGGTATCGGGATTGGGCCATGCGTATTTTCCGGTCGCGTAAAAGTCGTGACGGTCGCCGGAGGGAGGCAACGAGGTTTTCTCCATGACAGACCCGGCGGGTAACGGAAGGAGCCCGTCGGCTTTCCTGACAAGGACCGAGCGGGCTGCCGCCAGCGCAGCGGGCGGAGAGGGAGAGTCGAGTTCGGCGCGGATGGCCAGAAGTCCGGCGTAATCGAGCTCCACGAGCACGGGAGCGGAAGACGATGGAGGCATGGCGGCGGACGCCATGAGGGCGGAAGCAACGAGGACCAGCGGAAGAAGGGCGCGGGCGGCAGGAATCATCATTCGGGAATAAATTCGGTGGTGAACGTGGCGGATCGGGCAGGGCCGGTTTTTTCGATATAGAAACCGCAACGGTGGCCGGGCGGGGCGTCGGGCGTGTCGGCATGGACGAGGATAAATTTCCCTGTCGTAGAGAATCGGATACTCATGCGGCGTCCGCCCGCGAGTGTCACGGAGAGGGTGGCGGTATCGGAAAAGGTAGCGGCCCGGATGTCGTTCCACTGCCGGAAGGGTTCGGAATGAGCGGAGAGAAACGCATCGCGATCGACGGGTGCAAAGGCATCGGAAAGGTGCGGCGTTCCTTGCAGGTGAAGCGCAAGGCCCAGGCATGCATCGGGGGTGAGCGGATCGGTCAGCGCAACGGTGACTTCATCGACGAGGCGGGCATCCGCGCCCTCGCCGTCGATGCGCAGGGTCCGGGCGGCGGATGCATCGGGACGGTAGCGGGGCTGGGCCGCGATGACAATGGCGCGGGCCGGATCAAAGAGCAGGAGTTTGCCCGGGTCGGCAGGGGTCTGGCCTTCGCCGTTGACCAGGGGCACATTGTGACAGAGACCGCGCGTATAATATCCGCGGTAAAGCGGCGATCCGTAGCCCACCGTGCCCGGATCATGGGTGACATCGACGCCATCGAGGCTGGCGGACCAGTTGAGGGCTTCGGCCTGGGCATGCGAGCTGGCGATCTGGCCGTAATGAAAAAAGACTTGCCACGGGCCTCGCCGGAGAAGGGCAAAACGGGTGGACTCCATCGATCGCGAAACGACCGGAGGCAGTTCGGGAAGCGGCGCACCGGAATCCGCAGCCTCCTTCTTCACCTCCGTGACGAGGGAAATGGCTTCGGGCGGATCCAGCAGGGTGCTCCAGCCCATCGCCGTGTTTTGCCGGCGCTGTTCCTGGAGCCGGGCGATTCCCCATACCGTCGGAAGAACGCGGTATCCATCCTTCAACCACGGAGAGGGAGCGCGCAGGATTTGCGTGGAGTCAGCCGGATTGGGGAGGACGCCATCCGGGAAGCGGATCATGAGCGGGGCGAGCATGAGGTTCTGGATCATGGCGGCCTCCTCCCGCAGGAGATGACCCTTGCCCAGGAGCCCGGCGAAGAGCAGGAGCGGATGCGTGGCGTTTATGATGAAGTTGTTATAATCCAGCGACTGCTCGTACCAGAAATAGTCGGAGGTCACGCCGCGGCGGAATTGTTCGCGCAGACCCCAGGGACCTTCAAGCGCCCGGCGCCACATCGCGTCGTCGTCGAACAGGAGCGCCACACGGGCTTCGGTGGCCCGGTGCCATACTCCCTTGTTGTGGATAACCTGATAGTTGCCCGAAAGCATGTCGGCTTGCGGCCTGAAAAACTGCTCGAACCACATGCGGCGGCGTTCCGGCGTGAGGCCGGGATAACCGTCGAGAAGCCGGACCGTCTCGGTGAGACCACTGACCCAGAGGGTGTCATCGAGAGCCTGGTAGCCGAGACGGGAGTGTTCGTGGATATTGGGATGGAGGGGCCAGTTGGGAAGGTTTTGCGCGTAGTAGTCGATCTGGGCGGCCGCCCAGGATGCATAACGTTCCTCGCCGGTGATGCGGTAGAGACGGGCCGCTTCGGTCGCCTTGCCGACGTGGCGTGAGCGGAAACCGAATACCCATGCGTTGAGGAGAGCGGGCGTCACCTTCACCTCGTGACCGGAGCGGCTTCGGAACGTGTCGGTCTCTTCTCCCGGAATCCGGTCTTCCCATACGAGGAACGAACTGTCGCGCGGACTGATGAAGGCGTGGTAATAGCCGGCGCGCCAGTCGGCGCGGTCATGCGGATGGCGGGTCATCCATGCGTCGGTCTCACGCCGGCCGGAGGCGAGCCACTTTTTCCAGTGCGGGTCGGTCGCCACGAGACGTCGGGCATTCTCCCAGTCCTCGCGCGGCGTCCGGAGAGGCGAGCCGTCAGTCCCGGGGAGTTTCAGAGGCAGATGGCCGTCCGTGAAGGCCTTTTCGGGAAAGGGTTTGGGAAAAGCAGGCAGACGGCGGGCTTCGGACATCCATTCCGGAATGGAGTAACTGACGGCCTGCTGCTGGCGCAACGCCTCGCCTCCGGCAGAGGCGGGAACCCGGGTGAGGGTGAAATCGTCAAGCCAGGCGAGAACGGTGTTGGGAACGTAGGAACGGATCCAGAGGGTGGCGTGGGTGGCCCCTTCGGGCGCCGTGGCATGGAGGATGCGCTTTCCCCAAGCGTACTGAAGGGCGGGAAGGCTGCACTGGTATTTGTGTTCGGGGGACATGTGCTTGCCCGCGGCGTCCACAAAGATCATGTGTACGGACAAGCCTGAACCCTCGACATTGCGCCCCCAAAAAGTGACTTCGTAAGTGGCGCCGGGGGCAATGCGGAACCGGTTCAGATAAAGGCTGCTTCCGGATTTTGTATCCCTGTCATAGATACGAAGTCCGCACTTTCCGGTGCGGGCGGCTTCGGGCGAAGCCGTGCTGCGACCTTGGTCGGATGCGGAAACGAACCACCCTTTCAATCCCTCTTCAAATCCCGGGTTGGGCAGGGCAACTGGCTGGGCGCACAGCGTGGCGCCAAGACCGGCGGTGAAAGCAAGCGCAGCAACAAGCGCGGGAAGGCGAATCGCAAATGACATGGCAAGGGCAGGCAAGCGACCACGAGGCATCGCGTTCGTATTCGATAAAATGTGACAGATTCAGGAGGGACGATGGTGTCAGTTGGTCAACTTGAAACGCGGATCGCTTCCCGGAATGATTCCCTGGATGGATTCGATGTGACCATCGACAAAGAGATAGTTGGCACGGTCGCCGGGATGGCGACGCACGACGTCGGCAGAGCCTCCGGTTTCTCCGTTTCGGTCAACTTCGATGACGAGGAAGTTTTTCGAAGGCGTCGCGATCGCGCTGCGTTGATAGGCGAGAGCAGTATTATCACCTGGCTGACGGATTTGCGTGTTGTACGCGTAGGATTGATTGCGCTCGGTCGCAGGCGGATTCAGATCGGGCCATCGCCAGGCAGGGCAGACAAGAACACCGACGTTTTTGGTTTCATCAAGTGTAACCCCGATCCGTCCGTCTGCGATGCCGATGTAAGGAGCGAGCTGCATCATCCAGGTTTTTTCGTAGTTGGGATTGGTCTGGGTTGTACCGTCATGATAACGCATCGGAAACATTCCTTTGCTTTCGTCGGCAAAGAGATTGAAAGCGGTGCCGAGTTGTCGGAGATGCGAAACGCATTGCGCGGCGCGGGCCGATTGCCGCACGCGCCCGACCGTGGGAATGATGATCGCAGCCAGGATGCCAATGATGGCAATGACCGTAAGCAACTCGATCAGCGTGAAAGCACGAGGGGGCAGGTGGAGGTGTTTTTTCATAACGGCAGGATTGAAAGGTCGGGTGACAACAGGGGACAAGCATTCTGATCGATAACACGTTATGCCCGGCAATGAAGATCGCAGGCGCACGCAGATGCACAATCAGAAGCAGGAAAAATGCCTCTGCGGATCATGGATGTTTCCGGAATTTGCGAAGCATCGCCGCAAGGACGACAACCGAGGCTCCGGCAAGGAGGGTCCATGTGGAAGGCTCCGGGATGGTCGAGCCGGCGGTGAAATCGACGGAGAGGTTGGAAAAATTGATGTCGGAACGCTCAGTACCGTTGATGATGAGGAAGGAGAAGGCGTTGAAGGTCGTGAAGGGAGTCGCGTCATCGATGATGCTGGTGGCGGTGACGCTGCCGATTTGCGAGGTGACGGCGACGCGATTGCCGGAGAGCAGCTCGATCGTGAAGGAGCCGGTGTATGCGACGCCGTTGGCAGGCGTGAAGGTGAAGTTCGACGAATCCTGATCGCCGACCAGAGGAGACACCGTGCCGGTGGACCACAGGACGTCGTTCGTCCCCGTGCGCTCGCGTATTCCATTGCCGCTGTTGCTGGCTCCGTAGTCTGCGCGATAGCCGGTCGCGTTGCCAAAGCCATTGGTCGTGCCGGTCGTGTTGAAAAGTCCGAAGCGCAGGGTTTGCCCGATGTCGGTGCGAAGATTGGTGATCGTGGCGGTGAAGCTGAGGCTGAGCGTGTCGCCGACAGTGGTAAGCGACCGGGAGTTGAATTTGCCGACAAAATAATCGAGCGTGTTGGCAGTCGTCACGCCGTTCTGGAACTGGAGTTTGGTGTGGGGCACGGGAATGGGGTTGCTGCCACCGTAGAAAAACTTCCCGCTCCCTGTACCACCGGCGCCGGTACCGCTGCCGCCGGCGGCAAAGATGTCCGTGCCTTCCGTGGCGGTTGTCCAGTCGAAGAGCTGTTCGGCGCGGGCGGTGCAGGCGAGGGCGCCTGTCAGGATGATGGCGAGGGATGCAGTTTTGAGGAGCGGGTTATTCATGGCAATATGTTGGAGTGGTGATTGGCGGGTTGTCGTCCGGAGTGTCTGCGGGAGGTGTATCGCCGCGGATCGTTCCACCGACGGGAACAGAAATCTGGGCCGCCTGGCTTGACGCCTCCAGCCGAAGTCCATGCACAGGGGGAATGAAGATATGGAGAAAACTCCGATAGAGGTGCGCCCGGAGAGGGAAGCGCCGCCGTGTGATGCCGGTTACGTCTACTTGCGGAGCGCGGTGGGGGCGACGTCCCAGTGTTCGTGGAAGCGACGGGAAAAATAGAGCGGGTCGCTGAACCCCACACGAGCCGCGATCTCCTTGATGCTCAAGGTGGTGGTCTGGAGAAGGGTCATGGCTTCGCGCATCCTCAGTTGTAACAGATGCGCAGATACACTGTGCCCGGCATAGCGGCTGAACAGGAGCCGGAAATGGTTCGGACTCACGTCGAGGATCTCGGCGTGGAGGAGTTTTATCGCGTCGGGACGGCGAAAGTTTTCTTCCAGCCAGGTCAGACCGCGCCGCACGGAGGGATGCACGCGACGGCGGCTGGCAGAACCGGCCGGGGCCTGATCTTTGGCCGGGTCCCAGGGGCGGGCGGAGACCCAGAAACGCACCATGCTGGCCTTGAGTTCGCCTTCGAGTTGCAGGGCGATTTCACGAGGAAGCGCAGGATCGCCATGCGGGCTGGCACGCATGTATCCGGGAAAAGTCCAGAGGCGAAGCATGCGAAGCAGTGACGCCTTTTCGAGGCTGCGTCTGCTGTCATCGGCGAGGTAGAGCGTGCCGGTGCCGGGATCGAAGCCGGGGGCATCGAACTGACACCAGACGAGTTCGCAGACTTCGCCTTCGGGTACACGCCAGTAGCGGTGAGCGTGGCGGGGGACAAAAAAGATGGCACCCTCGTCGAGCCGGGCGTCATTGCCGTCGATCGTGTAGGTGAGGCTGCCTTTGAGAATGCGGATGTAGCGGTGGGAAACGAGGTGCTCGTCACGCGTGCGGTGGCCGCTGAACGTTTCGCGACAGGTGCAGATAATCTGGAGCGGGGCGCGGAGGAGGTGTTCGAGCTGGTCGAGCGGGAAAAGCATGTGCCGGGTCTAGAGGCGCGGGACAGTTTTGCAACCGGGAGGAAGGAGGGAACCGCGATTCGTGCTGGCCTGCATGTTTTCGTGCGTTTTGTGAATGTATCGATGATTGGCCGTGCCGGGATGGATCGCAGGGTTACGGGATGCGCAAATCGGGTGTCACTCACAGCAATGGCAACGGGCCGGAGCCGTCGGACGGGATCGATTGCATCGTGGAACCGGCACGTCGTGTACCGGTGGCCTTTGACGCGGAGGTATGCGTCGTGGGCGGTTCCTGCACGGGTGTTTTCGCCGCGGTACGCGCGGCGCGGGCAGGGCTGCGCGTGGCGCTGGTGGAACAGGGTGTGATTCTGGGCGGATCGGCGACCGCGTCCCAGGTCAACGAATGGCATTCGCTGGCCGATGCCCGGGGGGAACGGCGGGTGATCGGCGGGTTGACCGTAGAGGTCATCGACCGGCTGCGGCGGCGGGATGCCGTGATCGAGACCTTGCCGGGGCGGGCGGACACGCGGTTCCGTTTCAACAGTGCGGAGCTGGCCACGGAACTGGATGAACTGGTCCGCGAACATGCCGGCATCCGTGTGTTTCTTTCGGCGCGTTGCGTGGCGGGAATCCGGAACGGCAGGAAGGTCACGGCAGCCGTGATCGAGGACAAGAGCGGGCGGCGGGCGATCCGGGCGGAGTTTTTTATCGATGCGTCCGGTGACGGGGATTTGTTGCGGCGGTCGGGTTTCGCCGCCTGGCAAAATACACGGTTGCAGCCGGTGAGTTATCAGCAACTCGTCGCCGGACTCGGCGCGCTGTCAGCGGATTTTGGAGGGAAAATCCGGAATATCTGGACAGAGGTGCGGTCCCGGGCTCCGGAGTTCGGCTATCCGACAGACAATGCCAGCCCCTGGTTCTTCGACTATCCGGCGCCGGCATCGGCCGACGTCTGCAATGTTTTCGGAGCGCGGCTCAATGGCGTGGATGCTTCCGACGCCGATCAGCTCACGGCGGCGCTGACAGAAGGACGCCGGCGGCAACGGGCGTTGCTCGATATGATCCGGGCCGTGTGTGGAAAAGGCCGCGGGGGAGCGGGTGTGGTTACGGCCTTGTCCCATCCTCATGCGATCGGCGTGCGGGAAACATGGCATGCAACATGCCTGCACAGGCTCACCGCCGACGAGTTGCTGAGCGGTGTCGATTTCCCTGATACCGTGGCTGTCGGAACGTATCCGGTGGATGTGCATTCCCCGAAAGGCACGCTGCTGCGCTACCTCGATGGCACGGAAAAACTCGTGGCGCTCGATGGTTCTGTCTCGGAACGCCGCTGGAGAGCCGCGGAGAATGCGAACACGCCGCTGTTTTACCGGATTCCGTTTCGCAGCCTTGTGCCGGAAGGGGCGGAAAACCTGCTGGTCGCGGGGCGACTGCTCGATGCCGATCGCGAGGCCTTTGGCGGTGTACGGGTGATGGTCAACTGCAACCAGACGGGCGAGGCGACCGGGGTGGCGGCGGCCTTGTGCCTGCGCGACGGATGCACGCCCGCGAAGCTGGACCACCGCACGCTGCGCGAAACGCTGTTTCCCGACACACCGTCAAACCTTGCGAGCGAGGAGGACAAGCGTGTCGTGAGCGTCGGGACGAACGGAAATCACCGCGTTTTTTGACGGTCCCTTGGGTGATGAGAGCGTTTTCCCGGTTTCGAGGTTGATCAGTTCCTGATAACGGATTGCCGGATTCACCGTAATGCGCGCGGTGGCGGACCGGGCAGCATGATTGGTGACAACCAGCAGGTCGTGGGTGTCTGCCGACAGGACATTGACTTCCAGCGGATCTCCCTGCACGACGGCGCGCGGCGCCACGCCGCATTCCCGCGCAAAATCGACGATAAGGGATTCGGCTCCGGGATCGGGTTTCCTCTGGTATCCGATGCACAGATACGTTCCGACCATGAAAGTGCGTCCCTTTCCGTAAAGACCGGAGATCGCGGCCGCATGGCCATCGGCATAACGGGCCCGGATGCGGGCGTCGGGAGAGACCGGAGTCAGACACTGGCCGAAAAGCCAGCCCTGGATTTTCCGGCGACGGGGGGACGTCTGACTGAAGGAGAAAAAGTCTTTTTCCACCAGCAGATTGCTTTCCTTGCAGCCGAGGACCGCCGCGAGTCCGGCGCCGGGATTGGTGTCATGGAGATGTGAATGCGCGCCGCGATACGCGAAATGCCCGTCGGCCCAGAGGGCGCCGCCCTCGTGCACATAGCGGGCGATATGCGCTCCGGTTTCGGCCGTGACGAGTTTGGCGTAAGGCGCATAGAGAACCTTGTAGCGTGCGGGATCGAGCGCCCCGGAGGCGATGTCGTCGGGCGTCACGAAATCGACCGCGATGTTGTGCCGCCAGAGCGCGGTGTAGCAGCCGACCATGGCACGGGTTGTCCATTCGCTTTTCTCTTCACGGAATGCGAGCGACTGCGATTCGGGGGAGTAGAGAAGGGCAACCCGGGCGGGCACGGGTTTGGCAGCGGTGACGAGATCGCGGTGTTTGTCCAGGATCGCGCCAGCGGCGGAAGCGGCGCGGGAGCGGTCGGTATCGGAACCATCAACGCCGTCAACGAGGCTGAATTCACCACACTCCCAGGAACTGCGCCAGGCCTGCCAGAGCCAGAAGAGGAGGCCGCTGGAGCCTTTGCCGACGGCCTGCCAGATCCATGCCTTGATATTGGCGGCGGTCGGGGAAAACGGGCGGTGACCGGAGTTGATGTTGGGCCCTGCCTGGAGCTCGGAGACCCAGAAATCCTTTCCGCCGGCGGCGCTGCGCATGAGGTCGTTCATATACGCATAGGAAGCGTGGGGATCAAAAATGAGCGGGTCGGTGGTCGTAAGAGCGCGTTCGTAAAAGTGGCAGGGATGGACGGAGGCCCCTACGGAATCGACGGAGGCTGCGATTTTCCATGGATGTGCGCCGCTCCAGGTGCCGTTGTAGAGGAGCTGGTTGGGGTTGGCGTGGGTGGGGTGGACTTTGTCGATGGCGCGGATTTCGTCGGCGATCCAGCGGATATTTTCGGCGAGGTTGTCCTGCGCAAAGGCAAGCCAGTCCAGAATCCAGGGGTAGTTGCGTTTTTCGGAGAAAAGCGTGGCGGCGAGCAGCGGAAGGTCGAGCGTGTCGAAGCTGGCGGGCGCGAGCGTGGAATTGAAGACGTGGTTTTCGCGTCCCCATTCGGCCCGGAGGTCTTTTATGGAACCGTATTTTTCACGAAGCCAGCGGCCAAATTTTTTCCCGGTGTGCGGACAGGTGCAGGGACGTTTGACGGGTTCATTCCAGACAAACCACATGAATTGCGCCGGATGATCCTGGTAGCGGCGAACAACCGCTCGGATAAAGCGCGCGCACGGTTTGTAGAAATCGGGAATATCGAGGCACTGGTAGCGGTCGGTGGTGAAGAGGTTTTTGCGGCGGAGTTCGTCGCTCATCCAGAACGGCGGATAGACGCCGAGGGTCTGGGCGATCCGGATACCGGCTTCCCGGGCGGCGTCATAGAGGTTGTCATACAGGGTGAAATCGAAAGCCCCTCGATTCTCCTCGAGATGTTCCCACGAAATGAACGAACGGATCACGGAGAAATGATGAGCCCGGATACGGCGCATGTCGGCAACGAGCGTTTCGCGGGTGGCGTGGGGATCGGGCCAGTACATCGCGCCGAGCGCGAACGGGTCTTGGGTCGAGGTCATGGGTTGGGCTGAAATGCGGGAGAAAGGCAAAGGGTGGGGGCGGTTGATCAGCGGGCTACGTGACGGCGCCACACGCACAAGACAAGCAATCCGGCTCCCGCGAGCAAGGCTGCATGCGCAGGTTCGGGAATGGTCGAAGCCGGGACGATGGCAAAACCGGAGAACGTGGCGGCATTGGCCGTGTTGCCGCCGACATTCATCATCTGGAGATACGCGGCGGTCTGCCCGGTAAAACCGGTGCCGCTGACGGTTTTGGATTCCGAGGAGGTGGAGCCGGCAAAAAGTTTCACCGTGCTGGCCTCACCATCCAGCGTGAAGCCGAAGGTTGTCGTGGCGGGATCGATACCCGCCAGCGATGCGATTTTTGTCCCGGCGACCAATGCGATGTTGTTTTGGGTCTTCTGGTAAAAATCCACATTATAAGTGGACGATGGCGAATCCCACGTCAGGCAGAGTCCCATGACATAGGTGCGTGCATTGGCCGGGTCCGCCACATCGAGCAGGGCGGAGTCGGCAGTGCCGCCGATGAGGTAGAGCATGACGCGCCCGGTGCCGGAAAAGGGAGTGGCCAGAGTAAACTGATACGTGACGGGCGTCTCCTTGTTGATGTCCTTGGCCCAGGTGAAATCGGTGGCGGCGGTGCGCACGTAGCTTGTCTGATAGTTGGTCGTGGCGGTGGAGAGCGTGAGCACGCCGTCCGCACCGGCGTCGCAGGAGCCGGCGCTGCCGCCCCGGGTCAGGGAGGCCGGAATAGCCGTGCCGGTGAAGGATTCGTTGACCGGTGTCCAGGCAAGGGCCGACGGAGCTGCCATCAAGGCGGCGAAGGCCGCAGCCATCGTGATAATCGGGACTGAAAACCGGATGACCGGGTGTGCGCATGCAGTGAGGGAGGAGTAGTTTTTCATGGTGTGCCTGATATTCGTTGTCAGTGGAGAAACGGCATCGCCGTGACGAAGGGATGCCTGCGGGTATCAATGAAACCGGGTGGCTGGCGAACAAGTCCGGTGATTCATAACACGTTATTGATCGTTGCTCCGTCACATGTTTCCCTTGTCAGTGACAGTCTGGCGCCGCTTGAAACCATCCCCGAAAATCGGATTTGTTTTTCGGGTTCGGATGCGTAGCTTGGAAACCATGAACACAGTGGCCGAGATCAAACAATCAGCCGGACAATTGCCGTTACCGGAGCGGCAGGAGTTGTTCCGCTGGCTCGCAACGCAAGACGATATTCTCGGCGGCGAACGTGACGAATTGCTCAACGATCTTGATGTGGGCCTCTCGCAAGCGGACCGGGGCGAGCTGATCTCCGGGCCTTCGGCAATCAAGTCCCTGCGCGACAGACTTCGCCCGTCCAGGTGAGCCGTTACCACCTCACACCTGTCGCATTGGCGGACGCGACGTCCATTCAGGACTACATCGCCCAGGACAGCCCCGGTGCAGCGGTCAGATGGCTGGATGCATTGGAGCAGTTGCTCTCAAGGCTGGCTGAAAATCCACAGATGGGACGGCCTCGTGAAGAATTGCGCCCCCGGCTGCGAAGCATTCCGCTGGGCCGTTACGTTGTGTTTTACCGGGAGTCGAAACGAGGGGTTGAAATCATCCGTGTGCTCCATTCGGCCAGAGATATCCAGACGCTGTTTTCCCGTTCCTGACGCGGGTGCTCCACCGAAACATCTGCGCTCGAATTCTTGCCTGCTGCCCGTCAATGGTCTGAATCACCCGCGACATGCAGGGAAACACGCTCTCCACTCCCACCTATCGAGACATCGCCGCGCTGGCCGGAGTGAGCGTGTTTTCGGTGAGTTGTGCGCTGCGCAACCGGCCGGGGATTTCCGCGGAACGGCGGGCACACATCAAGGCCGTCGCCGAACAGGCGGGGTACCGGCCCAATCCGCTCGTCACCGCATTGATGACCCAGCACCGGCGTCCGACGGCACGGCGCCAGATGCGGGCCATCATCGCGTGCCTGATGTCGGCGCAGACGGAAAAACTGATCGAAGAGCGTTCGTCACAACGCGAACGTTACGAGGGGGTGCGCGCGGCGTGTGAGCAGGCGGGGTTCCTGTTCGAAAAACTGCGCTGGGATGATTTCGGAGAGTCCTCACGACGATTGTTCGCAGGGCTGCGCACGCGGCGCGTGCCGGGCGTGGTGTTTCAGGGAGGGGATGTGCCGGAATGGTGCCTGTCCGGCTGGGATAACTACGCGCTGGCTTCGGTCGGAAACCGCCGCATCAATCTGCCGTGTCATTTCGCGAGCACGGATGACTACCGCAACGCCTGGATCGTCATGGAAACGCTGGCCGGGCTCGGCTACGGCCGCATCGGGCTCGCGATGGCGCGGGTTCCCCGCGTCGTGCGTTCGGACTACCGGGCTTTGGCCGCATTTCAGGCATGGACAACACAGTCGGGCCGCAAGGGCCGGGCGGCGCCGCCTCCGTACTGGGAAGAGAGCTGGAGCCGCGAGCCATTTCTCCAATGGTACAGGAAGCACCGGCCCGATGTGATCATCGCCATCGAACGCACGCCGCTCGATTACCTGAAAAAGGCCGGCCTGCACGTTCCCGATGACGCGGGCTTCGTGCACCTCGATCTCGATGCAGGCTGGCAGGATCTGGCGGGCATCCGGCAAAATCACCACGAGGCCGGCCAAGCCGCGGCGCATCTGGTGATCGACCAGATCAACCGCAACGCGTATGGCGTGCCGGCCCATCCGCGTTCGATCCAGATCACGGGCGACTGGTTTGCAGGCGCGACCGTGCGGAGCCCGCTTTCGTAAGCGATATTCTGTGCCGGCCGTCATGGTTGCAGTGTCAGCAGCGTCCGGCCGGCGGCATCGGTCGCCAAGGAATAAACATCCTGCTGGCCGGTCCAGCCGACCGTCAGGGTGGCGGGCGAGGACGCGAGCGTGGTGGCCGGCAGCGGGTCGCCGGTGAGGTGCGGAAAGAGCAACACCCGGAACTCCGGCTCGACCAGGGAGGTCGTCGTGAATTTCAGCCGCACTCCCTGTCCGAAGGTCTCGTCCCTGCCGGTCTCGGGCGAGTTGGCGATGTCGTAGCTTTCGAGCTGCCACGCTCCGCTCACCGCGCCGATCATGCGCACGAGCAGGCGGCGGTCATCCGGCGTAGCGGTGCTGCCGAGCACGACTTGGCCGGACTGGCTCTCCTTGATCTCCAGATCGTCGGGAACCTGCATCAGCCAGGTGTAGGTGTGCGCGGCGTTATCCTTCCGGATATCGTCCACGACGAGCACGTACGGATGGGTCGCCCGGCGCAGCGCGAATGTCCGGAATGCCTTGGCCAGCGGATTGTACGGTGTCTTGTACGTATAGTTGAGGCCCGGGCTGTTCCACGGCGTTTCCTCGTAACCGGGCTCGGCAGCCTCGGCGAAAAACTCGCGCACGCCGAGATAACGTTCGGGCTCCCAGGGCAGAAAATTGCGGTAGGGTTGCCCGATGCGGCTCTTGAATTCGTAAGCCCAGGCATACGGATAGCGCGAATCCACGCAGGCGAGAGCGAGACCGGGCTCGTCACTCGACCCGACCCAGCGGCCCGGCGCGGCAAAATACCCCTGCCCCACCCCGTCGATCAGGATGAGCGAATGATCCTTCGATTCGGAGATATGATAGCCGCGATCGATGGCCCACTTCCGGCCCAGCGCGGAGAGGGTGAAGTCGCCGCTGTTGGAGTGGGCGTGGGCCGGCCCCTTGAGGCCGGGGTTGGTTTCGACATGAAGCGCGAGCGCATCCTTGTCCCAGCGGTCGCGCGCGATGAAGAGCTTGCGCTCCGAACCTTGCCAGCTCAGGGGCAGCCCGAGGGCGGCGACGCCGGCCACAGGGTCGCTGTCCGCGCCCGACCAGTCGGAGGGAAACAGCGCGGCCATCAGCAAATCCCGACGGTCGACAACGCGCGAATAGTCGGGATGCGCGCGATTCTTCCAGACAAAATTCACAATCGGATCGTTCGGCCACACCCACTTCATCACGACGTAATTGGGCAGCAGGCCGCCGCCATCGTCGGGGGTGTCGTCGTGCATCGAGAAGGCGCGGCCAAACGGTTCCATCGCGTGCACCTGCCAGTTGTACAGCCGGCGGTAATGGTCGGCGCCGAAAAGGTTGTCGCCGCGGCGGGCCATGGCGACCAGCGCGGGCGCGCCCTTGGCCATGCCGAAGTTCAGGTAATGCATGTCTTCGAG
This sequence comes from Opitutaceae bacterium TAV5, assembly GCA_000242935.3. NCBI lineage: Bacteria > Pseudomonadati > Verrucomicrobiota > Opitutia > Opitutales > Opitutaceae > Opitutaceae bacterium TAV5. The sequence goes on along the minus strand of CP007053.1, from coordinate 3,453,902 downwards.
CGGCGCCCCCTGCCCGTCGATGCCGTAGGTGAGGTAGTCCTGCAACACGGACACGCTGCGCGGATAGATCGTGGCATCGTAGCCGGTCTCGCCTTCGATCGCCAGCGTCATGAGCAGGAGCTTCATGCCGTGCGGGCTGAGGTTGTCCCGGCGATGAGAGGCAGGGGAATTCATCCCGCTCGATGATTTTCCCGCCGTCGCGGTCGCGATGATACCGCGCACGGTGTCGCGCTGGGTGGGGGTCATGTAGTCCCAGCCGAAATCATAGGCGTAGCCGATGAACTCGTCGATGCCCTCGCTCGCCTTGTAGGCGAGACCTTGCGTAATCTGCGCATAGGTCGTCAGGGCGGCGGCGCCGTTGGCGCCGCGCGTGGCATTCTGGTCGATCAACGCGAGGAACGCCTCGTAACAGACAACAAAACCCATCTGGTCGCGCCACCAGGCATCGTCGGTCAGGACGGAATTCATGGCATTGAGGTTCCCGACGAGGAGCTGGTCCCACGCGGCGCGCAGCGGTTTGCCGGTGCCGATGGCGCTGTCGAGAAACGACGTGATGCCGTTGCGCGCCTTCACACCGCAGGCGGTGGCGAGCAGGCGGGCGCGGACATCGGGCATGTCCGCTGCGCTGACCAGGATGCGCGGATGCACGCCGGCGGCGGGCGCGACGCTGAAGCGACCGGCCGTCACGGGATCGGCAGCCGGCAGCACGGGATGGTTGCCGGTGGCCTCGGTGCCTTCGATTTCCCAGGTGAGGATTTCGAGAACATAGCTGACCGTCGTCCACGGCGCGTCCACCTCGCCGTTGCTCGCCGCATAACGCAGCTCGACCGAAGCGCGCACGTCGGCCAGCCAGCCGGAGAGCTGGGCGGGCGTGGCGCCGCCGTCGGTGCTCCACCATTGATAGATGCATTCGAGCAGGAGAATGGCCTCGTCGTACTCCGCGGCGCGCGTGGCGAGTTCGTCGGCATACGCCCCGGTCGCGGCAAGCGCCCGGGCGACGGTCGCCGGATCGCCCTGCAGGCCGCTGGCCGGATCGATGGCGGACCAGACGAGCGACCAGAGGTTTTCCTTGGCCGGGAGGATAACGCCGACGGAAAAATTGTCGTAACGCAACACGCCGTCGGTGAAGCCGGTGCCGCCGGCGTTGTTGTTGACAAAGCTGATCGTGGACAGCGTGCGGAAAACGGATGCGAGCGGCGCGGCATCCGTGAACGAAGCGACGCGCTGGCCGTTGAGAGCGAGCGAGAGGTCTCCATCCGGCCACCACACGAACTCCACACGCGTCCAGCCATCGGTCGTCCAGGCGCCGGACGGAAGGCTGGCGGTGACGAGCGTGGTCGCGCTGCCGGGATCGCCGGAGGTGCCGCCGCCGGAGGTTTTCTGGATGCGGGCCTGTGTCCGCGACAGGTAGATGCCGTAGCCGGGGGTGAACCAGTTGTAATTGCCCGTCGTGCCGCCCTGCAGGTACCAGCGGGTATCCCAGCTGTTGTCGCCGGCGTCGGCGATGTGCAGGTCGAAAGCCAGCCGCAGACCGACCTCCGGCGGGATCGTCGTCGACGCGGCCGCGGGGCTGAAGGCGCCGGTCGTGCGCACGGAGCCGCCCGGCGTGGAGAGCACGCGGTTGGCCGGGACGAGCGGATCGGCGGCGACCTTGTGGATCGTCACCGTGGCGCCGGCGCTGAACCAGTCGGACGGGTTCGCGTCGATGGCGAGCGTGTCGAAGTCGCTATGATGCAAAACCTGCGAAACGCACACGTTGTCGTAACGCAGTACTCCATCCTCGAATACGGGCGGACCCGACGCGTCGTTGTTGAGAAATCCGATCGTCGTCAGCGTGCGCATGGCCGGCGCGAGCGGCGACGGGTCGGTAAAGGTGGCGACCACGCGGCCGCCGAGCGAGAGCCGGAGCCGGCCGGCGGCGAGCCACTCGAACTCGACGCGCGTCCAGCCGTTGGCATTCCAGTCGCCGGGAGCGAGGCTGGCGGTGGCGACCGTGGTTGCGCTGCCGGGATCGCCGGACGAGCCTCCGCCCGCCGTTTTGTGGAGGCGCACCTGCGTCGGCGAAAGATAGAGGCCGTAGCCGGGTGTGAACCGGTTGTAGTCGTCGGTCGTGCCGGTTTGCAGGTACCAGCGGCTGTTCCAGTTGTTGTCGCCGGCGTGGGCGATGTGGATGTCGAACGAGAGCCTGAGGCCGACGTCGGCCGTGATCGCGGAGGAACCCGGCAGCGTGTGCCAGGCGCCGACCGTGCGCGAGATGCCGCCCGGAGTGGCGAGCACATGATCGGACGGATCGAGCGGATCGACAGCCACGCGCAGGCTCGTGGGCTGGGAAGGCGTGTTCCACCAGCCGGGTGGCGGGGAACCGGTGGGCAGGGTGTCGAACGTTTCCTGGGTGACGACGGCAGCGCCGGCAGGCAGCGCGATGAGCAGACAGCAAAGACGCGCCAGCGTGCGCCACGGGGACGGGATCGGGTTCATGGTTTCTTCGGGGGGTGATTGGACGGACGAAAAAACGGTCCGGCCTCCGCAGGGATTGCGGCGAGGCAGGAAAAGGCCGTATCGGAAAGCGGAAAAATGAAGAGAAAAGCGAAGCCTCGAAGGGAATCACGCGCAGGCGGCGAACCTATCCGGATGGCATGATCATGCGGCTGGAGACAGAAACGGGGCGATCATCGGAAACGAGCGCGAACCAGGCCGCGCCGGCGTGCTCCGCGATGCCGGACGGGAGAACGGCTTCATAGCGACCGTCACCCTTCGCGACGGCGCGGATTTCTTTCCATTCGCGCTTCGGCCAGCCACCCTCGTCGGGCGGCAGGCTATACCAGACGGCGGCGGCGGTGACGGGAGCCGGACCTTGCACGCGGAATCGTAACATATCACCGGATACGGGATTCGCGTCAGCGGCGGAGAAGGGATCGACGGTGATGACAGGAAAGGGTTCTCCCTTGCCCTGGAGGTGAAACGCAAACCAGTCCGCCGCCATCGCGGCGGCGCCGCCGGTGCCGGTGACTCCGCCGGGGAGCGGGAGCTTGTGATGGGCGTTGGGCGCATGAACGCGGTTAAGCCCCGGAGCGGTGATTGCGGCGAGCGTGCGCTCGACGGCAGGCGGATAAAAAAAGGTGTCGTTGGTGGCGCCGGCGATAAAGAACGGAGTCTTAATGCCGGGAGCGCGGCGGCCGGCATCGAGTTGCGCGAGCCAGCGTTCGCGTTGCGGCGCAGGCAGCTTGAAAATGGAACCGCGGAAGGTCGTGTCCTCATAGAAGCCGCAACCGTAATTGGAAAAACCGGCGCGCACCTGGTCGCCGAGGAGGCCGCAGACCATGGTGGTGGTGTAGCCGCCCCAGGAGGTGCCGGTGACGCCGATGCGGGCGGGGTCCACGTCGGGCCGGGCGCGGAGAAGAGCGAAGGCGTCGAGCGCGGCGGATACGCCCTGGCAGATCGTCGATGCGGTGAGGTCGGGTGTGACGGTCCAGCGCCCTTCCCCGTAAGGAAGCCGGGTCCATTCGCCAGCGGAGTGCGGCGTGCCCTTCGGGTTGGCGATGCCGGGGAGGTCGAGCGTGAGGACGACATAACCGCGCGCAGCCCAGGCGGCGGCGGGCGCGGTTTCCTGGGTGGCGTTGCCGCCGCCGCCGTGGAGAAGGAGGAGCGCAGGGAGTGGATTCGCCCCCTTCGTTTCGGGACGGGCGACGACGGAGAAAACCTCGTTAGTAATCGTACCATTGATACGCGATTCAAACACAAACCGCTCAAGGACCACACCGGCCGGAAGCGGCTTCGCGGAGGAATCCGCCTCCGGCCCGATGTGACGCAGAATGCGCGGGGGATGCTGGTTGAGATGATCGGAGAAAGGAGCGGCGTCGGGCATGACCGCGGCAAAAGAGGACATCACTCCCGCGAGCGCAAGCGCGCTGCCCGGGAAGAGAGACCGGATGAAGGAAAGCGGGAACATGGATGACGGGTGATGCAATCGGGCCGTGGATGGCAAGAAAACCGCGTCTTCCATTCAAAAGGGAGGCGGCGATTGGTCCGGTCGGGGCGAAGACTTACGGGACCACTTTCCACCAGGAGACTTCGCTCCCGGTCTTGTTCACCTCCGATGCCGGCATGAATTTGACGCCAAAGTTACTCATCAGGACATTGACACCGGCACCGTGAATACGGGCGTTGTTGTCGTCATCCCCATACGGTTTTCGTGAGTTGATCACGCCGGCGTTCAGATGATTCATATAGTCAGACCCTCCCTTGTCTTTGGGCTGATCGGCGATAAGGATCCGGTCGGGAGGGAGATTCGCCATCCTCGTGGGCCCCTTGGGGGCATTGCTATAGACACCCCCGGCATACCGCGGAATAACCTGGGCATTGCACCAGTAACTGACGTCGGAATCGACGGCTGTATCACCGGTCAGATTACTGCGCCGGTCATTGCCCGGGCAGATGAAAAGGGAGGGCCGTCTCCGGTCCATCACGTCCTTGCCCATATAGGGATTGAGGCGCCAGTACCAGCGCGCTCCGGCGGGAGAATAAAGGGAATCGGGGGCGGCATCGTTGACGGGCAGGAGATCACGATTGTCGGCGGCAAAGGCGACAATGGCATTTCCCATCTGGCGAAGATTGGAGATGCAGTTGGCCGCACGGGCCTTCGCCCGGACGCTTCCTACGACCGGGATCAGAATCGCGGCGAGGATGCCGATGATGGCGATGACCGTGAGGAGTTCGATCAGGGTGAACGCAGCGCGCAGGCTATGAGCGCCGGGGTACAGAGTATGGCGGGTGGTTTTCATAAGCGGGGGAAGAGCGGTGTGGAGTCCGGAGTTCAGGGTTGGCGTTTTCGGGAAGCGGTGGGGGCGGTGCGCGTTTCAGGAGAGCGGGATGCAGGCATTCCAGGCGCGGGTCATTTGCTGGAAGCCGCCGGGACCGTCGGCCATGGCGGCAAACAGGTGCGTCGCGTCGCCCTGCTCGTCAAGGAGCACAAAGGGACGCTCGACCGAGCCGAGGGCGTCGCGCCGGCCATCGTCCCAGCGCACTTCGCGGGAATATGCCTTTTTCTGCGGAGCGAGGGTCCAGTCGAGGCAATCACGCGAAAGGGCGTGGACGCCGGCATGGTATTCGCCGCAAAGAGCGCCGGTCATGTCCTTGGCGACGAGTTCGAACGAGGCGCCGTTGTGCCAGAGAAACGGGTCCTCGACTTCCCCTTCGCCGCGGGGCCCGACGATTTCCATGCGACCCGGCACCGCGTACGGGCCGCGCGGGTTGCCGGCCGGCGCCCGGGCGACGCCGAGCAGCATGCGGCCGTGGACATTGCCCTCATAGCGGCGCGATTTGAAGATGAGCGTGACACCGCCGTCGGGCGTGAGGCAAGGCGCCGGGTTGGAGGTGAGAAAACTGTAAAACGTATCCGGCCTCGTCGGCAGGATCGGTTCGTCGAGGCGTTCCCAGGGGCCGTAAACGGATTTCGAAAACGCCACGCCGACGCGCTTGGAAGCGCGGGCGGCGACCACGCGGGGATCGGAAAACTCGAACGGCTCCCCCGGCGTGATGTCGGGAAGAGGATGCGTGATGCCGGTGTAATAGAGCGCGTAACCGCCATCGCGCAGGCGGAGGATGCGGGGATTGTGAGTGGCCTTGCCATCCCAGTACTGCGCGCCGCGGGCCGGCAGGATCGTCGAATGATACGTGTAGGGGCCTTCGGGACTGGCGGAGGTCGCAAGCACAATTTCGGAGGCGAGCAACCAGCCGGGATGAAAGGGAAGTTTTTTGGTCCAGCGCGAGGCGAACATGGCATAGGTGCCGTCCTCGGCGCGGATCACGGATGGACACCAGACCCAGTAATCCGGAAGTTCGAAACCGCCGCCGGTGATCGCCGGTTGCAACCGGTCGAGGAGCGGACGCGGCCCGGCGACCCGGGCCGGCGTCGCGCCGGCTTTGTGTGGCGCCACCGGCAATGGGAGTGTTTCGGGGAGAATCATGAGGCAGAAATGGTGAACAGATGACGGAAAATCGAACGATCCGGCCGGTCCTGCATCAGCGGAACCGGCGGGAGTTGCGCTGGCGGCAACCGGCGCCGATCAGGAAAACCGCCGCCGACAAAATCGCCGCGACGGTGGCGGGCTCGGGGATGGGAGCGACAGCGGAAATCTGCACGTTGTCCATCAGCAGAACCCTGCCGGTCACCCCTGCGCCCGCGTCGTTGGTGCAGAAACTCTTGTACACAAGGCGGGCGGCACTGATGTCGTAGGTGGCATCGGTTCCCGTTGCCACCACGGTCCCGTTGATCGTGAGGGAAAAACTGCCGTCCTTGAGCCATTGCAACGAAAGGCTGTTCCAGGCATCGGTCTTCCAGATGCCCGCCAGTGGACCGGAATCCAGCGACGCGGAACCGAGGGAAACGGCTCCGGAACCATTGAGCGTACTCCAGCCCTGGGGATATTTGTAGAGGGTCGCCGTCGTGGGTGTAATGGAAAATCCGTAACCGGGCACGGCCGAACCCAGGCCCGTGAGCAGGGCTGCACTCAGATTCCACGAATTGTCACCGGCATTGCCCGAATACAGGTCGAACGAAAGCACCATCGAATCGTTGAGAACCGTGTCGGTGTTCTTGCGAATCGTGACGGTGCGGCCGGTCGGCGGCGTGCTCAGCACGGTGTTGGCCGGAACCAGCGGATCGGCAACCGTAGCGTAGCCGGTCACCGAGCCGTCCCAGGCGACCCAGCCGTCCATGCCCGTTTCGAAGGTGTCGGAAAGCACAGTCTGGGCGGCCGCCGGGAGCGAGACACCGGCAAGCAGGGCGGCGGCAAGGAGAGGGAGACGTTTTGTTTTCATGATGCGGTAGCGGATGCGAGGGGCGATGGTTTGAACCGGGGAGAGGCGCAGGGCGGAAATGCTTCGTCGGTGAGGTCGGGATGGTTTTGGAAATCGGGGTCGTTATCTTATGATAACTAGATATGATCATATGGTAATTTCAAGCAATTTTTTGGAAAATCCGGTTTTTTGCGGAGGGCCCTGATCGGGCGGAAGTTGGAGTGGCGAGCGGGGCGCGGTAACCGGAAGAAAAGGACGGGGGCGAGGCGAACGGTCAGGGCGCGGGCGCGACGCGGAGTTCGTTGGTGGCGGTGTTGTAGTGGATAAGCATTACAGGTGCGCCTTCGCGGGTGACTCGCGCGGCAAGGATGCCGGCCGGGCCGCGTTCGCGGATAATCGTGGCGGCGGAGTGGCCGGCGCGGGTGAGGGTCGCCCCGTAACCGGCAGCAGCAGGAGAAGAGGTGGCGGAGGTGAAGTCGATCCAGGCCTCGGTGTTGTTTTTCCCGCGCGCGCGGGTGCCGGCGATCCGGTCACCGGAGAGGGTCAGCGTGAGGCCGGCGGTTTCGTAGCGATGCGCGGTGGCGGTCCGGGTGAGCGGCTGCCCGAAGACGAGAACGCCGCGCGGGGTGTGTTGCGGAGCGGGTTTGGCCAGGGCGGAGTTGTCGGGCGCGACTTCCAGCCAGCCGGCAAGGCCGCCGGCGTCGGCAAACCAGACTTGCGCAAGCTCCCACCCTTCGGCCGGCGGCACGTCGGGTTCGCCGAAAACGGCGCGGCGCGGATGAAAGGCGGAACCGGCGGCGATCCACCCTTCCTGTTCGTTGACGAGGCCGGCGTGACGGGCGGCTTCATCGGGTGGTATCATGTAGAGCGATACGCCGCGTCCGCGGTAGCTGCCGGAGTCTTTGAGAAAAACGGGAAGGGCGGCGGCTTCCAGGTAGTTGGCGAATCCAAGATTCAGGCCGGGCCGCGTGAGCGTGGCGCCGACGGCGGTGTCGCCGTAGGGCATCTGCGGCATGACAACCTGCCAGTCGCCGCGGCGGAGAAGCGGGCCGTTGATGTTGCCGCTGAGCCGGCAGGCGTCGGCGCCGGGCCGGACGGCGGAAATGTCGATGTCCGCGCGCCAGAAATACATTGCCACATAGGAAAACCAGTAACGCTGCGCGGCGGAAAGGCGGAGTTCGGCGAGGGCGCGGGCCACGGGATCGCCGGAGAGGCCGGCCACGATTTCGGCGCCATGAACGGGACCCCCGGTGCTCCAGTGATGTTTCCACCAGGTGGCGGAAGCGCTTTCGAAAAGGCCGTTGGCGAGGGCGTCGTGCGTGTAGGGGGCCATGGCGACGAGGATGCGGCGGGCTTCGGGGTCGCGGGTAAGCTGGTAATAGCGGCCGAGAAAGGTGGCATCGAAACCGAAGTAGAGCGAGGAGGGACCGGAATCGCGGATGTAGGAGAAGGCGCCGCCGGGAAGCTGATGCGTGGCGGCCGCCCGGACGAGGGCACGGGCGAGATCCGTGTAACGCTCTTCTGGATACAGTTCACCGGCCAGCGCGAGGACGGCGGCGGACTGGAGCAGGGCGTTGGGCGCAACCGTGATCCAGTCGGCATCGGGAGCGCGGTCGATGCCTTTTCTGTTGGCGGTGTAGTTGTGCTCGACGGAAGCGCGGGCGGCGGCGAGCCAGCGCGCCCGTGTGGCGGAGTCGGCAGCGGCGTGTTTTTTCCAGAGACGGATGCACTCGAGGAGGATGGTGATGTCCCAGTGGCCGTTGGGCTTGGCGGCAAGCCGGGCGGCCAGGTCATCGGTGGCCTTGCGGGCTTTGGCCAGGAGAGCGGAGTCGCCGCGCAGTTCGCTTTCGTCGGCGAGAGCGCCCCAGACCAGCCAGAAAATTTCCGGTTTTGCGTCGCGGGCGGCGGAGGCGGCATTGCGACGGGCGAGCGCCAGATAAGGGTTGCCGGAAGCGACAGGGGCGTCGGGGTCGCCGAGCCACCGGGTGTCAGGATCAGGATTTTCAGCGGAACCGGACGCGACAGCCGGAGCGGAAGCGCGAGCCGCCGGGGAGAAGACAACCCCGGAGAGGGCGACAAGAAAAGCGACGACGAGAGCCGGGAGAAGGACGCCCGGAGCAGCAGGCGAGAACGACGGGACGGAGGTCGCGGAGAGGGCGAAAGATTTGGCGGTCATCGGTCGTCAGGTGGCAGTGGCGGAAAATGGGGTGAGCGCGGCGGGCGTTTGCGGTGGCGAGACCGCAACCCTCAATTATCATATGATCATTGCAAGGATTTTTTATCAAAAAAGATTTTCCCGGCTTGCGGGTGCCAGCCGGAGTCCGGCGGCGGCGGATTACCGGGAGGCCGTGGCCGGGACGGTGGCGCCGAGGGCAGCCGTGCTCTGACGGACGAGCAGGGATGGCTGCACGAAGATGGAAACGGCGGCGGGAGCGGCGCCGGCCCGGGCGGCGGCCGGTTTGGCGGCGGATGATCCGGAGGCGACGGCTTCCGGCGTAGTTTGTCTTTCGATACACTCGATCAGCGCGCGCATGGCACGGGTGCCGATCTCCCCGGGTTTCTGGTCCACCGTAGTGAGCGGCGGGTTGCTCATGGCGGCGATGTCCACGTTGGCGCAACCGACGACCGAAATGTCATCCGGCACGCGGAAGCCGGCGCGGATGAGTTCCTGGATCGCGCCAAGCGCGGCGTGGTCGGACGGAGCGACGACGGCGGTGAAATCGTGCCGCCTGCGGGCGGCGAGGAGGGTGCGCGTGGCCTCGGCGCCGGATTCGAAACGGAACCCGTCGCCGGTGATGAGGGCTTCGTCGGGTGTCAGCCCGGCGGCGACAAAGGCGGCGCGGAATCCCTGTAACCGCTGGACAGATACGTCGGCCTCGCTGTAACCCCGGATGCAGGCGATGCGGCGGTGGCCGAGCGAGAGGAGATGCTCGGTCGCGAGACGGCCGACCTCGACGTTGTCGTTGCCGACGAAAGGCGCCTCCACGTCATGCACCGGTGAATCGACGAGGACGAAAGGAAAGCGTTGCTTCCGGAGTTGCCGGTAGAGGTCGGGGTTTGCGGTCGAACTCGATGGCGTGATGAGAATGCCGTCCACCCGGTATTCGCGCATCGTCAGGATGCTTTTTTCGATCACATCGGGATCGCTGTGACTCTGCGCAAGGAAGCACTGCAATCCATGTTCGCGCGCCTCGTTTTCGGCCGCGCGGATGATCTCGGAAAAAAAGGAGCGCCCGATTTCCGGCACGATGATGCCGACCACATGGCTGCGTCGGGTCTTGAGCGCGCGGACAAGGCCATTGCGCTGGTAGCCGCTGGCCTTGAGGGCATCCTCGACTTTCTGGCGCGTCTCCGGGCGGATGAGATGTCCGCGGCCGTTGAGCACATGGCTCACGGTGGAACGCGAGACCTGCAACTGGCGGGCGATGGCAGCCTGGGAGAGAGATTCCATGGGCGGCCAGCATAGCGAAAAAACCGGAAAACGGAATCGTTATCCTATGGTAATCATCGATGTTTCCGGACCCGGACTCGTTGCCGGCCAGCTACCGGCACGTCGCGAAGGCCGTGGTCTCGACCGTGCCGAGCTTGTCCGTCTTCGCCGTCACCGTGATCTTCGCCCGCCAGGGGAGCGGCACGGCGTACCACGTGGGTGTCAATTCCAGAATGCGCTCCGTCGATCCCTTCTTCGCCGGCTTCACCTCGACGCGCAGCCACTCGGCATCCGTCTTCGCCACGACCTCGCCGACCGCGCCCACGCCCTTGTCGAAACGGAGCGTGATCTGTTTCACCTTCGCCGCGTCGTCCCCGCCGCGGCGGATCTCGTCGGCTGTCCACGACACCAGACGCGGCGCCAGTTCCATCGCCGCCGGGATCGTCACGGCAAACTCCAGCCGCACCGGCTTGTCGTCCGCGTCGTTGAACACGTCGATCCAGTTGTCCTGCGCGCCGACGCGGTCGCCGACCTCGAAGTGCACTTTCAGCGTGCCCTTCTCGCCCGCCGCGTAAACCGCCTTGTCCGGCTTCCCGGCGGTGCAGTTGCAGCTCGTCTTGATCGACGTGATTTTCACCGGCTGTTTGAACGCGTTGGTAAAGGTGAAGGTCGCCTCCGCCTTTTTCTGGCCGGGGGTCAGGCGCATCTCGATCCGGCGCTTGTTCCAGCGAAGCGCCCCCTTGGCCCGCTCCGCCGCCTCGGCGGCCGCCCGCGCCGCGCCGTCCTTGTCGAGGTATGACCGGATATCCTCCAGCACCTTGCGCGGCCCGACGTATTTTTCCTGATTCTTTTCCTCCTCCTTGCCCTCCGCTGTCGTCACCTTGACCTTTTCCGTAATGTAGCTCGTCGAAAGCACCTTCCCCGCGCTGGTCAGGAAAACGAGATTGGGGATTCCCTTTTTTTGCAACCGCCTCGTGCCCGCAAGGGTGGTCGCCTTCTCGAAATCGACCGCGGGCCACGGCATCCCGGTCTCCCGGAAATGGGCGAGCATCTCCGGCGCGGATTCGTCGTAGCTCATGTAAATGATCTCGAAAGCGGGGTACGCCGCCTTGAGCTCCTTGTAAGCCGCAATCAGTTCCGGCGTGAACCGCCGGCACGATCCCGACCAGCCCGCCGCATAGTAATACGCGAAAAACCGGATCGCCACCGCCTCCTCTTCCGGCACGGGCACAAACGTGCCGTCCTTCACGACAACGAGGGATTCGGCGATCTGCTTCATTTCCTCGGCCCGCGTCAGCTTGACCTCCGGCACCTGCGGTTTCGCCTCCTCCGGCCGCCCCCCCTGCCCGGCCCTGCGCGCCTCCCACTCCGCTCTCCTCCGCTCGCGCCGTTCCTCGCGACTCTCCTGCCACCCCGGCCCTCGCTCCCGCTGGCCCACCGCGGCCTGCACGGCGACAACCACGAGCACGAGAAGAAACGAGAAACGCAACGACAGCGATAACATGCCCGCCAGCACAACGTCCCCGCCCCCGCCCGTAAAGCAGAAGCCAGAGGCCAGATGTCAGAGGCCAGAAGAGAGCTGAGGGTCGAGAGACAGACTTCGGCGACCATGACTGCCGGTTTTCTGCGCTCCGGTTTCTGTCCTCTGGCCCCTGTCTTCTGGCCTCTGGCCTCTGACATCCGGATTGCGGGAGAGGTTTTTTTGCTGTTCCTCCGTCCGCATGAACGCTCTCGCCCTTCCCGGCTCCGACAACGCCCATGCGCGCCACCCGCGCGTGTGGGGCTGGGTGCTGATCGCGCCCATGCTGCTCTGGCTCGCCCTCTTCGTCGTCGTGCCGATGTGCATCCTCTTCGTCTACAGCTTCTGCCAGCGTGACGACCTCGGTCGCGTCGTCTTCAGCTTCACCTGGGGCAACTACGTCCGCGTTTTTGATCCTGTTTACCTCAAAATCCTCGGGCGTTCCGTCGGTTATGCAGCGCTCACCACCGTCCTCTGCACCGCCATCGGCTACCCGGTCGCCTGGTTCATCGCCCGGCAAAACGATTCGCTCCGCAACCGGTTGCTGCTCCTCGTCATGATCCCGTTCTGGACGAGTTTCCTCATCCGCACCTACGCCTGGATTTCCATCCTCAAGAGCGAAGGCCTGCTCAACGGCCTGCTCCAGTTCACGCACGTCATCGCCGCCCCGCTCGAAATCCTCTACACACCGTGGGCCGTGGTCATCGGACTCGTGTACGCCTACCTGCCGTTCATGATCCTGCCGATCTACGGCAGCGCGGAAAAACTCGACAACGCCCTCGTCGAGGCCGCGCACGATCTCGGCGCCGGACCGGTCAAGGCTTTCTCCGAAGTGATCATCCCGCTCACCATGCCCGGCATCGCGGCGGGCATCCTGCTCGTGTTCGTGCCGGCCATCGGGATGTTTGCCGTCACCGATCTGCTCGGCGGCGCTCGCGTGCCCATGATCGGCAACGTCATCCAGAACCAGTTTTCCAAAACCGGCCGCAACTGGCCGTTCGGCGCCGCGCTCGGCGTGATTTTCACGCTGATGTTTATCGTCTCGTACCTGCTCGCCCAATGGCGCGCCTCGCGGGTGGCGGGCAAGGAGTAGATGTTGGAAGTTGGAAATTTGAAGTTGGAAGTTGGTCGCAAGCGTACCTCCGCAATTCCCCCTGTGATTTCACACTCCCGACTGCCAACTACAAATTTCCAACTTCAAATTCCAAATTTCCAACTCCCAACTTCAAACTCCCCCGGCGCAGCCGGTCCGAAAATTCACTGTTTATTTTCCCCGGCGAGCGGTTAATCACGCACCCATCCACACGATGCTCCCTCATATGAATTTCAGACTCGCTCCGGTCCGTCCCCCGACGCCCGACGGCGTTCCCTTGCCATCCCGGCCATGAGCGAAACCCGCCCGCCCATGATCGAGATCAACGGGGTGACCAAACGCTTCGGTGCGTTCACCGCCGTCAACCGCGTCAGCCTGCAAGTCCACGCGGGCGAATTCATCACCCTGCTCGGCCCCTCCGGCTGCGGCAAAACCACCCTCCTCCGGCTCCTCTCCGGATTCGAGCACCCGGACGAAGGCTCCATCCGGATCGCCGGCGAAGACGTGACGCATCACGCGCCCTACCGGCGCAACATCAACCAGGTCTTCCAGGGCTACGCGCTTTTCCCGCACATGACCGTGCGCCAGAACATCGCCTTCGGGCTGCGCATGCAAAAACTCCCCGAGGCCGAAATCCGTCCGCGCGTCGCCGAAGTCATCGACCTCATGGCGCTCACCGGCTTCGAGGAACGCAAACCCCACCAGCTCTCCGGCGGACAGCGCCAGCGCGTGGCCCTCGCCCGGGCCATCGTGCCGCGCCCCTCCGTCCTCCTGCTCGACGAGCCGCTTTCCGCGCTCGACGCCAAGCTCCGCCAGCAAATGCGCGTCGAGCTCAAGCGGCTGCAAAAGCACCTCGGGCTCACCTTCGTCTTCGTCACCCACGACCAGGAAGAGGCGCTCACGCTCAGCGACCGCATCGCCGTCCTCAACAACGGCCGGCTCGAACAGCTCGGCACCGCCACCGAAATCTACCACGAACCGCGCACCGCCTTCGTCGCCGACTTTATCGGCGAGGCCAACCTCATCGAAGCCGAGATGGTGGCCCGCAACGGCGTCTATGGCCGCGTCCGCCTCGAAGGCGGCCTGGAGCTCAAGGTCTCGCTCAGCCGCTGGCCGGCCGAGCTCACCAAAGCCGTGATTTCGATCCGCCCGGAAAAAGTGCATGTCTCCAAAACGCCGATCCAGGCGGAAAACGTTTTCGAGGCCCGTGTGACCGAGGAAGTTTTCCAGGGCGCGCTCGACCAGCTCGTGATCGCCAGCGACGCCGGCACCCGCCTCAGCGCCATCGTGGCCAACGAAAGCGCCATCATGGAGCCGATCCACGACGGCGACCGCGTCTGGTGCGGCCTGCACGTGAACGATCTCGTCGTCGTCTGCGCCGACCCGTGACCGGTCGAAGGTCGAAAGTCCAGATGTCGAACGTCGCCACCGTCCTGCATGAGCAGGACAACCCTGGGGAGGGGGGGCGGGAGGAAGGAAGCGCCACAACGTGAAGCCGCGGTCGACCTTGGACTTTCCGGTTTTTGACCTTCGACCCGACTCCAGGCCAGTCCGCCGGAACCGGCTCCCCCCCCCTCTCCCCTTCGCACAATCGTGGCGAAACCATAAACCTGGATTCAGAAATTGAAACCGCTAAAGGACGCTAAAAGTCGCTAAAAGAAAACAGGTTGATGATGGAATCAGAAGACCGGGACATTCACCTGCCGGGTGAAGGCATCGTCGGATTCTCCCGCCTGACAATGTCTTTGTTTAGCGTCCGTTAGCGTCCTTTAGCGGTTCCCTCTGCTGCGGTTTTCAGGATAAAACCCGCTGCTTCCCTGCGACTTTCCCGGCAACGGAGCTAAAACTTGAAAAACCAACTTGCGGGACAGGCGCAGGGGTTTTTTCGTTCATTTTTAATGTCCACCTCCAAGCCTGCCGTGCTCGCCCTTGAAGATGGCTCCGTTTATCGCGGTCGCGCGTTCGGAGCCGATGCCACCGTTTCCGGGGAATGCGTCTTCAACACCTCGATGACCGGCTACCAGGAAATCATCACCGATCCTTCCTACTTCGGACAGATCGTCACCATGACGGCGCCGATGATCGGCAACTACGGCATCGCCAACGAAGACAACGAAGCCTCCCGCCCGATGGCCTCCGGTTTTGTGGTCCGCGAGCTCTCGCCCGTCGTCAGCAACTGGCGCTCGCATGCCTCGCTCGGCGACTACCTGCGCAAGTACGGCATTCCCGGCATCAGCGAAATCGACACCCGCGCGCTCACCAAGAAACTGCGCGTGGACGGCGCCATGAAGTGCTGCCTCTCCACGCTGCCGCTCACCGACGAAGAGGCCGTGTCCCGCGCTCGCGCCTGGCAGGACATCGCCGGCAGCGACTACGTGAAAGACGTCACCTGCGACGCCCCCTACGTGTGGAGCGCCGAGGACCCCGCCAACTACAACCTCGCCTACCTGCCCGCCGGCACCACGCTCGGCGCGCCGCACCCGGTGACGAAGCGCTTCAAGGTCGCCGCTTTCGATTTCGGCGCGAAGCACACGATTTTTCGCAAGCTGGTCCGTCACGGTTTCGACGTGCTGGTGTTCCCCGCCACGGCCACGGCCGCGCAGATCCGCGAACATGCGCCCGACGGGCTTTTTCTCTCCAACGGCCCCGGCGATCCCGCGGCGCTGGCGTATGTGCACAAGACTGTCACCGATCTCCTGCCCGATTTTCCGACATTCGGCATCTGCCTCGGCCACCAGATGATCACGCATGCGCTCGGCGGCACCACCTTCAAGCTCAAGTTCGGCCACCGTGGCGGCAACCAGCCGGTGAAAAACATCGAGAACGGCAAGGTCTCGATCACCGCGCAAAACCACGGCTTCGCCACCGATCCGAAGAGCCTGGAAAAGACCGGAGCCCTCGTCACCGAGATCAACCTCAACGACAACACCGTCGAGGGCCTGCGCCACAAGGAGCTGCCGGTGTTCTGCGTGCAGTATCACCCGGAAGCCGCGCCCGGCCCCAACGACGCCGACCCGCTCTTCACCGATTTCTATCAGCTCATCGAGAAGCGGAAGGCCGGGGCAATCTGAGGCGTTGATGTTACGCAGCGCCCCTCGTGGCACGGGCTTCCAGCCCGTGATTTCGTAGTGGCAGGCGTCTCTGCCTGCTGTTCCGAACAGGCGACACTGCGCGTCGTGCCACAGGCACGGAGGCCTGTGGCTGGTAGGTTCACTGGCCAAGCCCGTGGACGGCACGAAGTGCCGCTCTCCGAAAACATGGGCAGGGATGCCCGTGCCACGCCATGGCACGCTGGCCGCGTCTGCCTGCGAGGAGTTACTTTGAAGCCGGGAACGAAATCGCCGGAGTTTCGCCCGTGCTCGCCGGCGCGGCGGCATCTGTCGCCGCGGCAGGAACCGGCGTATCGGCTTTTTCCTTCGGCGTCTCAGCCGACGCGGGGAGCTGGGCCTTGAGCATCAGGCCGCGCTGGGCCCACATGCTGGAGGGAGCGATCGAAAAAATCTGGTCGGCGAGCTTCGCGGCGTCCTCGTTCTGGCCGGCTTCACGCAGCAGGACGGCGAGGTGATAAGCGGCTTCGGCGCGGACGGGAGCGGGGAAACTGATCTCGTCGGTGATCTGGCGAAGGGCGGCGCGGCCGGCTTCGGCCTGGCCGCCGAGCACCTGCGACATGGCGGCGCCCAGGCGGGCGCGGGCGGCGAACGGCGTGCCGGCAAGCGTGGTGACCGCTTCGTTGTAGGCGGCGAGCGCGGCGGTGTAGTCCGCCCTGGCATACGCGGCGTCGGCCACTTCGAGATTGGCGACCGCTCCGAGCACATGACGCGAGTTCTCGCTGGCGAAGGCGCGCAGCGCGGCGTCATCGCCCGTGGCGGCATTGTAGGCATCCTGCACCGCTTCGTCGTGACGGGCCGCCAGATGTGCCATCACTCCGCGACCGACCACAAGCAGGACGGCCAGGGTGACAAGGGCGAGAACGACCCGGGAGTATTTGCCCCAGAAGATGCGCAACTTGTCTTCGAAGCTGGCGGCCACGTAGGTTTCGTCGAGGTTGACGAGGTTGCGATCGTCGCCGGCGAGTGCTGGAGATTTGGTTTTCCGGGAGGACATGGTTGTTACGAAAGGGAAGAGGCAAACAAGTCGGCCAACGTGCGTAAAGCCGGGAATTGCCCCGTTTCACAAGACCGGCTTGCAGGGTCCGGCCTCGGTCAGCCAGCGGACGACCGGGCGAAACGGCGCCAGCAGCACGAGGGCCATGGCCAGCTTCACGCCGAGATCGCCGGCGGCGAGTTGCATCCAGTTCAGGCCGCTGCCGTGGAAGGCGATGGAAAAAAAGATCGCCGTATCCACGACCGAGGCCACCGCCGAACCGAAAAGAGGCGCTTTCCACCATGACTGGCGGCGGAGCCGGTTGAACACGGCGATGTCGAGCAGTTGCGACGTGATGAATGCCGCGCCCGAGGCCAGCGCGATCTGCGGCGTGGCCATGAGGAGCGAAAGGAGCACGCCGACGACAAATCCGGCCCACGCCACACGCCGCGCCATCCGGGGGCCGGACCAGCGGTTGCAGACATCGGTCACAAAATAGGTGACCGGGTATGAAAATGCCCCCCACGTCAGCCATTCGCCGGCGGGATACTGCACGAGGATATTGGACAGCAGCACGATAGCGGCCATCGCCAGCACGGGCAACAGCACGGTCTTCCGCCAGTCTTCGCCGGTATGTTTTTCTGCCATGAAAGGGAGTTGAAGCGTAATCATCCGGAACAGTTGCCGGGCATCCCTGCCCGTATTCCGGTTAATTTTGCCCCGAAAGAGAACGGACGCCGTTCCCTTGTCACTTCCTTATTTGCAGGCTCTCCTTTCGTCGACCGGGCATCGGCCTCATGGCATGGGATTCACGCGCGGCGTCACCTTGGGATTTACCAAACATTCAGCCTGTTTTTGTCTGGTAAAACCAGAGATCGGGTCGATCCTATGAATTTATGATTTCATTAGGCATTTTAAAACATGGTTTTACCTGATCAATTTTCTATTCTTGATAAATGGAAAAAATCCTTGATTTACCAGACATAATCCAGATTATGTTTGGCAAATGCCCGCTACCTCCACCACCTCCGCATCGTCCTCCAGATCGAAACTCGAAGCCGTTTACGAGCTTCTGAAGGGCCAGATCGCCGACGGCAAGTGGCAGGTGGGCGAGCAAATCCCCACCGAAGTCGAGCTGGCCCGCGAACTCGATTGCAGCCGCTCCACGATGGGCATGGCCATCTCCCGCCTCGCGCACGACGGCCTCGTCGAACGCAAGACCCGCGCCGGGACCCGCGTCCTCCGCGCCACCCCTGCCCGCAGTGTTGCCGCACCTTCTTCGGCCGCGCCCGCCGTCACCCCCGTGCAACTCGACGCCTTTGCCTTCATCTATTCCAGCGAGCTCCACGAAGGCATTTTCCGCACCGTCCAGGGCTTCCAGCTCGCGGCCCGCGAGCGCAACCGCCGCGTCGTCACCCTCACCACCGGCACCGATTACCACAAGGAAGCCGAATTCATCAGCCGCCTCGCCGAGTTCGATGTGAAAGGCGCCGTCATCAACCCCCTCGTTTCCACCGTGCAGGAGCAGATGTTTTTCACCAACGCTCTCCGCACCTCCAGCGTCCCCGTTGTCCTCGCCGGCACCACGCTGCCCGGCTCCGGCCGCCCCTGCGCCCTGGCCGACAACTTTCACGCCGGCTATACCCTGACGCGCCACCTCATCGACCGCGGCCTGCGCAAGATCGGATTTTTCGCCAACCATGCCTGGGCGCACTTCATCAGCGACCGCCACCAGGGCTACCGCTGGGCGCTCAAGGAGGCAGGCCTCACCGCCCCCGAAGCCACTGTCTGCCTCGAAGAAGCCCGGCACGTCAACTTCACCGATCCCCTCGCCGAGCCTACCGCCCTCGCCCGTGCCTGGCTCTCCCGTGTTGAAGCCGGCGGCTTCCTCGCCGATCTCGAGGCCGTGGTCTGCGCCGACGACATCCTCGCCATCGGCCTCATCCACGCCGCCCTCGAAAAAGGCCTCCGCGTGCCACGCGACCTCAAAGTCACCGGACTGGGTGACTTCGCCCTCCAGCCCCCGGAAGGCATCACGCTGACAACCTACCGCGTGCCCTACGAAACGATCGGGCTCGAATCTTTCCACCTGCTCGAAGCCAGCCTTGCCGCCCGCTCCGCCAGCCAGCCCAACCCCGCCAACATCCTTCTCGAAGGCCAGCTCGTCATCCGTTCCAGCACCGCCTGACCCCGCCACGCTCCGCCGTCCCCCTCCCCTTCTGTCATACCGCCCTCGTTCCTTCTGTCTGCCTCACCCAATCCAAGCCCATATCCCATGCACACGCCCAAACACCACATTCGCCCCTCCATCATTGCAACCCCGCCTTGCTCCTGTAACGGAATCCGGACTACACAGACCCGCCTCCGCGCCTTCACGCTGATCGAACTCCTCACCGTCATCGCCATTATCGGCATTCTGGCTGCGATCATCATCCCTACTGTTGGTCGGGTTCGCGAAAGCGCCCGCCGTGCGGATTGCGTAAGCAATATGCGCCAGATCAGCCAAGCGCTCTTTCTCTATGCGCAAGATCATAAAAACATATTGCCAGCCGTGTCCAAAAACTGGCCGCCCGGAGACCAGACCGACACATGGTGCTACGCCATCTGGACCTATGCCGGATACAGCGAAGCCTCGTTTAGAGTCGGCACCAACGACTTTGTTAACAACGCCACGCACCAAAGCCAGAATCTCTTCCAATGTAAAAATACACGCACAAAGCCCAACTACGGACCTGGAATCACGCCGGGGACTGGCTGGACCTGCTACGGCCTCAATGACGGTCCCCTCTACGGAACAGGAGCCTCCACCAAAACAACTCCCGTTGCCCTCAACCTCGTCGAAACTCCCTCCAAAACCGCAATGGTTCTCGAATCCCGCTATTATTGGGCCAACGACGCCGCTTACAAAAACTACTACGGCCTGATCCCTCACGGCGACGCCTCCAACATCGTTTTTTTCGACGGTCATGTGGAACTCAAAAAATGGCCTGAAATCCAGGCTCGTGGTGGCCAGGAAAGACTCTTCTGGTGCGGCCGCGGCACCTGGTAGCCCTTCCACCTCATCCTCTGTTCCCTCCCCGTCGCCTGTTTACCTGCCTGACCGCTCACTCACCACGCTTCGGTTTTCCCCCATCCTCCCCATCTGCTTCCTCCATGCTCACCTGCATCTGTGGGCAACGGGAATCCTGCGTTCCCTTTTATCAGCACATCCTTCCTCATGTATCCAAAAAACAATTTTATCCGTCTGTCGGGCATCCTGCTCACCGTCATTGCCGTTTCACTCGTCTTCAATGCTCTCCTGTCCGCGCAGGTACAGATACAGGCATCGGCGTCAAAATCACTTGCGCAACCCACCGGCAAACGCGTCGTTGTCCTCAATATTACTGGAAATACCCTCGCCACCCGCCCTGAACTCTACGGCCACAACATGACGGCCAACGACTGGCACGGCACCCTCAACAACAACCGTCCCCCCATCCTCTGGGATACCGCCGCCAACCGCCCCGACCCCGCATGGACTCCCCTTACCCACGCCTGGCCCCTGCGCGTCATGCGTTACCACTCCGGCAATTTTTATCCCTGGCGCGACGCCTTCGGTCCAGTCTCCGAACGCAAAATCATCAAGGACGAATACCGCCGCACTCTCCGCCCCGACGCCGGCCTCCAGGAATTTTTACGGTGGCTCGAAACCCTGCCCGACCCCCGCCCCGAGCCAATCCTCATCGCCAGCCCCTTCCGCCCTGTCCAGGAACTCGCCGATCTCGTCGCTTACTGCAACGCCACCACCGGCCCCATGGCCGACCTGCGCGCCGCTCACGGACACCCCGCCCCCTACAACGTCCGCTACTGGGAACTCGGCAACGAAACCGACTGGATCAACCGCGACGACCTGGATGTCACCCGCGCCGAAACCGAACGGGAAAAGAAAAGCAAGCTTCTCCCCGCCGAATACATCGCCCGGTGCCGCGAACGTATCCATGCCATGCGCGCCATCGATCCCACCATCAAACTCCTCGCCCACGCGCAAACCGCTCCCTGGCCCTCCACCAATCCGCACTGGCGCGACTGGCACCGCGAAGTCATCCGCGACCTCGGTGATACCATCGACGCCATCACCATTCACCCTTACTACGACGGCCACTCCGTCCCTTATGTACTCGCCTCCATCGATGCCCTCATCGCCGATATTCGCGAACTCCAGCCATCCCGTCGCAACATAACCGTCGCCGTCACCGAACACTCCCGCTGGGTAAACTACAAAAACCTCGACGAACGCCCCCAATCCTGGGGACTCCAGGGCGCAATCTCCGCCGGCGATTTTCTTCTTCGTGCCATGGCCCGCCCCGAAATCTCCAGCGCCAACTACTGGTGCTACCTCCACCGCGGCCCCTGGCGCGTCCTCAACGCCGACTGGGATCAAGGCACCACCCACAAATTCGGCACCGGTGCCTTCATGCTGTATCAACTTCTCAACGACTCCCTTCTTCCCCGCTACGAACTCCTCACGCCCGAGCCTCCTGGAGCCTCCCGGGCCCGTTCCAACGCCTACCCCTATCAGGTAACTACCGCCCACTTTTCCGACGTCGCCACCGGTGCGCATGCGCTCGTTGCGGTCAACCGTTCCGCCACCGAACCCGTCATCCTTCTCATCGAAAACATCCCCCCTCCCGCTTCCGGAAAGCTCACTTTCTCACTCGTAACCGGAAATTCGCTACAATCCACCAACGTTCCCGCCACCCCCGACGCCGTCACCCTGCAAACCCGCGCCATCGATGCCCGTTCCGACGCGCCCCTTCGACTCGAACTCCCCCCGCGCTGCGTCGCCTCCTGGCGCTGGTGAGTTACCCATCCGTCCCCCTTCGCCCACACCCTTGTTTCGTCACCGTTACTTCACCTCCCCGCACCAAACATCATGAAAACAACAATACACCACATCAGCCGTATTATTTCCGCCCTCGCGGCGTTTTCCCTGGTTTCCGCCCTGCACGGGACGACCACGCCCGTCGCTCCTGTCGTCACCCTCACGGCCTACGACAACCTTCCTGTCGACGGCACAGGCAACGGTCACAACGCCGCCGGCGACAATATTTCTTCAGGTGAACAGGATGATGCCAACGCCAAGCGTCTTGATCGAGCCGTCATGGTTTTCAGCCTGCCAACACTGGCTGAAGGCGAGGTTCTCGTATCTGCAACGCTCAGGTTTTATGTGCGCACAGTCAGCACCGATAGCGCCACGCCGGATGCGATTCTCTATCATTCACAGACTCAGAATCGGACAACCAACAACACGGCCTTCTATGAAGACGCAAGCTATGCCAACACCGGGCTGTCGGCCGCCAATACCTCGATGATCGCATCGGCCTCCGCACCACTCCTTGTAACCCTGGACGTTACCCAGTGGGTAAAAATCGACTACCAGTTGGACTCCGGGTCCGTGGTCAGCAGCTTTCGCATCCAGGTGGACAACCTGGAATTTGTGGACGACAACCAAAGCAGGCGCTATTCCTTCTTCGGGAAAAACTCCGAGAGCTACGCACCCCAACTCGTCATCGAAACCGGCCCTGCAATTCCCGAACCCGGTCATTTGGCCCTGTTGTTTGGAGCCACCGGTCTGTCTGGAGCCCTCGTGTTTCGTTGCTGCTTTCGCAAAGGCCAGGCCCTCGTCGTTGAATAACTGACCGGAGATCAGTGGGCTCCAAACCACCGGACGAGGCACATTGCGCCTCGCCTCATTCTCTCCCGTTTTTCCTTATGAAAATTGCAGTCATCGGAACCGGAAACGTAGCCACGGAGAATTACCTGCCGTATTTCGCCGCCCAGACCGGCATCCAGCTCGGATATCTCGACAACAACGCCGACCGCGCCCGTACCGCCTCGGAAAAATTTGGCGGCCACACCTTCGCCTCGCCCGCTGAACTCATCGCGTGGCGACCCGATGCCGCCTTCGTGCTCACCAACGAAATGTGGCACTATGACGCAGGCCTCCCGCTCATCCAGGCCGGACTCCCCCGCGTGCTCTTTGAAAAACCCCTCGTCGCCGCCAAAGGCCAGGCCCATGTCAGCGAAGCCGATTTTTCCCAAGGCAAGGAACTGCTCTCGCGCGCCGCTCAAACCGGCACCGAAGTGGCGATGCTCTTCAATTATCGCTTCTTCGACCAGACCATTACCGCCCGCCGCATTGTTGCCGAACGATCCTTCGGTAAACTCATCAGTGTGTCCGGAAAAATTCACTACGCCTGCTGGAGCCATTGCATCGACCTCGTTCACCATTTCGGCGGAGCGATCGCCACGATCACCGCGCTGGAAGGCGCGCCGGAACGCGAAGGACAAGGAATCGTCGCCCACGACATCGTTGCCGCCTTCACGCTCGAAAACGGCGCGACCGGCACGCTCATCGGCACCGCCGGGCTGAAGTGGCAACACCCGCTCTTCGAGTTGATCCTCACCTACGAAGGAGGTCGCCTCCATATGCGCGACATCGACGGCGACATTGAAATCCTCGATGGATCAACCCGAACCCACGAACGCATTTCCATGGTACGCGACACGTCACGCTGGCAGCACTACACTACATCGTTCCACAAAGCCCTGACCGCCTACCTCGACGCCGTCCGCGCCGGGAAACCCGCCCCCGTGTCGGAAATCGACGGTTTGCGCGAACTTCAATTCGAAGCCGCCCTCCGACGCTCCATCGCTGAAAAACGTCCGGTGCAAATCGCACAGGAATTTCCACTGTAAGACATTCGCCCCCCTCCTCCCCTCCGATGAAAATCCTCCACCAGCTCGGCAACTCCCGACTCGCCATTGAAGATGTTCCCACGCCCGCGCCCGGCCCCGGCGAAGTTCTCATCAAGACCGCCGTCTCCGCCCTCTGCGGCAGCGAAATGTCCACCTTCCGCGGCAAGGATGGACGCCTCCACGGCAACATGGGACACGAAGCGGCAGGCGTGGTCGCTGCGTTCGGTCCCGAAGCCGACGTCATTTTCAACCCCGTCACCCGCACTCCGCTCAAGATCGGCGACCGCGTCGGTGTCAGCGCCATCGCCGGCTGGCCCGGTGAAAAACCGGCCGCACCCGATCCCCACTACACGGCCGGACGCTATACGTGGTGCGACAAATTCACTTTTCACTGCGACATGCACGCCGAGTATTTCACGATCCCCGCGCAAGCCTGTCATGTGTTGCCCGACGACATTTCGTGGGACATTGGCGTGCTCATTACCGGCGATGGATTCGGCGTCCCCTGGCACACTTCCACAAAACTCCACGCCCTCCCAAGCACTCCCGCACAGCAAACCGTGACCATCTTCGGACTCGGTCCCATCGGCCTTGGCAATATCATCATGCAAACGCATCTCGGACGCCGTGTCATCGGCATCGACCGCGCCCCTGCCCGCCTCGAACTCGCGCGCCGCCTCGGGGCTACTCACATCATCGATACCACCGACGCCGCAGACATTCCCGCCACCATCCGCAACCTTACCCGCGACACCGGAGCCGATGTCGCCATCGAAGCCGCTGGCGTGCCCGCCACCGCGCGCCTCTGTTTCGCGTCCGTCTGCAAAGGTGGCATGGTGATTTTCAACGGCGAACAACCCGCGCTCGAACTCTCCCCCAGCGAAGATTTCATCCGCCGCGACATCGCCGCCATCGGCTCCTGGTTTTACCACTTCTGCGAATATCCCGACATGCTCGCCCAGACCCGTAACGGCCTGCCCGTCGCCTCCCTCATTACGCACCGCTTCCCCCTCTCCAAAGCCGCTGACGCTTATCACGTGATGCAATCTGGCCTTTCGGGCAAAGTGCTGCTGACCTACGCAGACAAATAGTCCCCAGGCCTAGTCGTTGACCTCCTCAATTCTCACTACTCGCACCTCCTTGGCCGCGTGGTCGGTCCAGAAAGTGACAAGCCAGTCGCCATCAAGAACGATTTCATGGACTCTCCCGTCAGCGTCGCTTTCATGCAAGTCGCCCGCTTGAAACGGCTCTGACTTGATACGGTCAAGCAACCTGCCAATGCGGCGTTGTCCCGCCTTCGATGCGGCGACTAGCCTGAACACTGCTGCCTCGCTCAAAACCAGCTCGTAACCCAAACCGCTCATCACACCCGCCAATCAGTCGAGTCCGAGCTGACGTTTCAGATCCTCCCAACGAACCTTCCTTCCCTCATCCATGCGTTTGTGAATTTCAGACAATGCGAACCGGTTTTCCTCCGTATTGGCTCGCATCCGGTTTTTCAAAAACGCCAAGGCCTTCTGCATTTCTTCCATTGGAAGTTGTTCGATCTGCGGTTTGATGTCCGTGAAAACCATATCGCCAAAATGCTCCACTCCCTCGAATAATCAAGTTTTACAATCTCCATCCTGTGAAATCCCGCCCCCTCCTGTTGCTCCCGCTCTTTTTCGCTCTCACCGCCGCCTTCTGCTTTGCCGGCGACCTGCTGCTTCTCGGCGGGAACGACAAGCCGACCCCATTTTACGCTCCCGGTGAAAAAATGATTTTCGAGATTCGCCTCGAAAAAGACGGCCAGCCCGTCACCGGCACGCGCCTTTCGTGGACGCGCACCGGTGACGACGGCCTCACCGAAAAAGGCGAAGCCGTCTCCAACGTCACGCCGCTCGTCATCACCACCTCGACCGCCAAACCCGGCTTCGTTCGCATCCTTGTCAACGCCATCGGTGCCGACGGCCAGACACTCGTCAACGATAGCAAAAAGAAAGTCGTCTTCGATGGCGGCGCCGGCGTGCAGCCCGAAAAACTGCAAAGCGTGCCCGAGCCCACGGACTTCGATGCGTATTGGGCCGCGCAAAAAGCCGCTCTGGCCAACGTACCGCTCGAGGTTCTCGAAAAAAAACTGCTCCCCGAAACGCATCCCGGTGTGGAAACCTTCGACGTGAAAATCGCCTGCGCTGGTCCCATCGCCGCCGGTGACACCGCGCCCAAGCCCGTCTCCGGTTATTTCAGCAAAACCAAAAATGCCGCGCCCCAATCCGCCACGGCCCAAGTCAATTTTCACGGCTACGGCATCCGCTCCGCTTCGCGTGATGACGCGCAAGTTGCCAAATCCTCGACCCCCATGCTTGTATTCAATATAAACGTACATGGGATCGAGAACGGACAGTCCGCCGAATTTTACACCCACCTCGGCAAGACCACGCTAAAAAGCTACGCGTTCAACAATCAGGAAAACGCCAGACCCGAAACCTCCTACTTTTATGGCGTCGCTCTCCGTGCCCTGCGCGCGCTGGAGTTCATCAAGGCGCAACCCGAATGGGACGGCAAAACACTCATCGTCAATGGCGGCAGTCAGGGGGGATTCCAGGCGCTGCTCGCCGCCGGTCTCGATCCCGACGTGACTCGCTGCAACGCATGGAAACCTTGGGGATGCGACCTCGGCGGCGTGACACTCAACCGCCTCAAAGGCTGGCGTCCCGACTACACGCGGGCGCTCGACTATTTCGATCCGGTCAATCACGCCAAACGCATCCGCGCCGAGACCTGGATCACGTCGGGCCTCGGCGACTACGTCTGCCCGCCCTCCGGCGTTACGGTCCTCTACAACAATCTCCCGGACTCCGTTTCGAAGCACATCGAATACCAGCAAGGCACGACTCACGGCGATACTCCTCCCAATGTAGCGAAGTTCGTAGTGAGTAACAAATGACTCCATCGGCGCAACGCGGTTTCCCGGGGTATAAACATATGTCTCTCAGCCGGACCTGTGTTATTTCTCGAAAGTTCGCTACTGTTATCTGACCGGCGAGGGGGGCCAACGGCGCGCCGAACTGGTCGTGGAAATCCTGTCTCCCTCGATGGCGAAATTCGATCCTGGTCCGAAGAGGGACATCTATGCCCGGACAGGGGGGCTGGAATTACTGGATTGGCGATCCCGCCGCGTGTGTCGTGAAGGTTTACAACCTGGCGGAAAACGCCGACGTCCCCCTTGCCACCCTCACCGAAGGTCGCGTACTGACAAGCCCTCCGCTGCCGGACCTGAAAATCAGCGTAACGGATCTGTTCGCGGCTTCGTAGCTCCCTTCCGACGTTTCAGACATGGCCGGAGCCGACTGCTTGCAAGGCGGAGGGAGACTCGCAGCCTTGTGGCGTTGCTCGACCGGGGAGGCGAAGCTCAGGGCTACTGTTGTTCCCAATAAGACGACGCCTTGGGATAGCTGTCTTCCCAATAAAAGGGTTGGCCGTTTTTGCTCCAGACAATGCCACCCTCGGCTTCGGTGAGATTGACGTCGTTTTCGTTCTCGTCGGCATTGTAAACGCCTTTCCGGTTCAGGACAGCGCCGGAGGACATCAGGAGGTTTATTTTGCCGGAATGCCGATATTTTGGATGGAGAAAACTGCTGTGGCGTCCGGTGTAGGCAGAGGTGTCCTTGGCCGTTTTGTCGCCGGCAGCAGAGTCCCAGAGCAAAGGGGTGCGCGAGGGGTTCTGGATGAGGTAGAAAGGCATGTTGGAAAGGTTCCGGTTGAACTGATAGCCGCGATAGCCGAGGTTCGTCCAGGTCTGGGTCGGGAAATATTCGGAGAACCGGCGGGCGAAATCCGGGCAGCAGAGCCTGGACTCGGCGTTGCGGTTTTTCATGCTGAAGTAGGGAGCCAGGCTGTCCTGCCAACTGCCGGCACGCGGGAGGCGGCCCCGGTTGTCCTCGGCAAACGCCGTGGCGGCGATTCCATATTGGCGAAGGTTGGAGATGCAGTTGGCATTGCGCGCGGCGGAGCGCGCCTTGCCGACAACGGGGATGATGATGGCGGCGAGGATGCCGATGATGACGATGACGGTGAGCAGTTCGATCAGGGTGAAGGCGCGCAAGGATGCCGCGGGGTGCGAGCACGTGGGGGTGTTTGCAGCGCGGGTGTTCGTGTTCATGGGGTGGAGGGGAGAAGTTCGACGTTGGCGGTGCAGATGGCGCGATCCTGTTGCCGTCCGTCGTTCCAGCGAGCGACGAGCGGGGGAAGGTCGGGGCCCGGATGGGTGGCGGCGTCGGCGGGGACGGTGACCTGGAAGGTGTATTCCCTGATCGTGTCGGGCGGGAGTGCGTCGGTGGTGATTTTTTCGGGTGCGACCGTCCATCCTTCGAGAGCTTCGAGGCGGAGGACGCCTCCGGCGGGGAGCGAAGCGGCAGGTTGGAGGAGTTGCACGGTCACAGGGAAAGTCTGGCCGGGTTTGACGCGGGCGGCGTGTTTGTCCGGGGCGGGCGCAACGCCCCGGATCTGGGGAATGCCGAGAAGGGGGGCGTAATTTTTGAGGAGATAAATGACGCCTGCGGTTTCGAGTTCGGGCAACGCAATGCGATAGCGGTCGTCGCCGAGTGCCTGGAGAGGGAGGAGGCCGAGACCGGCGTGTTCGGCGGGAGCGTAGACGGCGACGGACCAAGGGCCGCCGGGAAGGGTGAGTTCAGCGGTGGCGGCGGGAAAGACGGGCTGGCGGTCCCTGGTGCGACGCGAGGCGTCGGTGCTGTAGGTGAGAACGAGGTTGCCGTTGGCGTCGGTGTTGGGCTGTTCGAGACGAACCCAAGGCTGGAGGGCATTTTGGGCCTTCGGTGATTTCACGGTATAAGCCGGCCGGATACGGTTGCGGGCGAGATATGCGGCGATCAGACGTCCCTCGCGGAAACGGGCGGTGGATTTCTCGACAAAATCCTCGCCGGTGTCGGCGGTGTTTTCGGCGGTGGCCTCGTAAAGCTGGCGCAAGTTCTCGACGTCGTCGGGCGAGTACATGGAACCCAGTCTGAAAGCGAAATGGAGAACGCGACCCTTGCCCTGGCTTCGTTGGGTAACGAGAGGATGTCCGTCGGGCGTTTTTTCGAGAACGGTGGCCGTGCGAACATCGAACGGAACGAGGCCGTTGACGGTGATGCCCTTGTAGTCGCCGGAAAGTTCGTAACGCGTGGCTTTGTCCCAGCGTTTGAAGGCGAGGCCGAGGAGATTTTCGAACTGGCGGCGGACGCGGTGGTGTTCGTCGTAGTGGCCGGGGCGTTCGTCGGCGACGAGGAGCCCGCCGGTTTCGACGTAACCGGTGATGGCGGCGGTTTCGGCCGGGGTGAGGTGTTCGGCGCCGGCAAGGAAGAGGGCCTGATAGCGGGCGGGGGTGAGATACGGGGCGGCGAGTTTGTCGTAAGGAAGAATGTCCACCCAATAGCCCTGTTGACGCAGCCAGCGGTAGAGCTGGACGCGGTTGTTTTCGGGGCTGGCCCACTTGCTGGGAGTATGCGGAGCAGTGAGACCGATGAGGGCGTCGCGACGCGGGAGGAGGAGGGCGACTTTGGGAAGGGCGGCGGCGGGCTGGACGTTTTTCCAAAGGGCTTCGGTGCGGTGTATCATGTGCGCCCAGCGGGCGGCGTAGAACATCTTGTCGCGCGGCAGACCGGTGACGGAATCGATGTGCCCGAAAGTGGCGTAGTCATTTTTCGCGCCTTTGTAGCCAGGGGCGAAATAGTTGGTGGCTTTGAGTCCGTTGGGGAGAACGCGCCAGTAGGTGGCGGCCCACTGGTCGCCGGGACCGTTGTGGTTGTTCATTTCGGGGGTCATGACCCCGTAAGGACCGGGTCGCGCGGCGAGGGGCTGGATACAGTGATAGATGTAATTGATTTCATAGGACTGACGGTCGCCGGAACCGTAGATGTTGACGCCGTAGAGGCCGCCGCTGATGTCGCGCATGAGGTTGGCGAAGCGTTCGTGGTCAAACGTGCCGCGCGTGCGCATGACGATCGGCATGTCGATGGATTGCTGGGTGCTTTTGTAAACAACCGGACGATGCAGCGGATCGGCCTCGTTGAGGGTGTGCGCGGATTCCGACTGAAAATCGGTAAAGGCTTCACTCTGGAACGTGTACCAGTCAAGATACGCGCCGGGCTGGAGAACAAAATCGTCGCCCCGGGCGGGATTGGCGGCGGCCTCGGCGAACGTTTTGTAAGCCGGTGCGGAAACGGACGCGGCAGCGGCGACTGTGAAGGCCGTGTTTTTCGGGTATCTGGCGGCAGCCGCGGCGGCGGACGAAACGTCAGGCGCCCAGGCTTCGTTGAGAGCGGCGATGTTGTTGTCGTAGGTTTTGGCGAGCCAGTCGGCGAAGGCGGCTTTGGCTTCGGGGGCGTAGTTGAGACTGCCTTCCCATTCGTTTTCCATGCCCCAGAAGAGGGTGGGTTTGCCAAGCGGCCAGGTGGCCCCGACGACTTCGCCGGTGACGCGTTTTTTGGCGATGTGGTGGGCGCGGCGTCCCGGGCTGAAGATGTTGAAGGCTTGTTTGGATCCGCTGCTGAGACGTCCGGGATCGCCGTCCTCGTTCATGCCGAGAGTGACGAGGCCGTAGCCAGGCGCCTCGGCGGGGAGTTTTTTCATGTCCAGCGGCTTGCCGTCGGCGCCGGGCGGCATGGATTGGTCTTTGGCTTGCGTGTAACCGAACATGCCGTGGGTGAAGAGGGCGGCGGTATCGTCGGCACCGCGTTTGGTGGTGGTAATGGCCTTGTTGTTTTCGGGGCGGGCGACCTGGTAGTCCTGCCAGAGGTTGAAGCCGACGTGGGCGACGAGACGGACGACCTGGGGCGGCGTGCCGCCGCTACGCAGGCCGATGGGGAAATAGTCTTTTGTCGGAAGGCCGTCCGGGGTGATTTCGAGCGAGTAGGCGGAGGTTTTTTCGAGAGGGTCGGCGGCGATCACGGGCGCGGCGGTGCGGGTTACGGTGACGTTGGTGATGGCAAAGGTGTTGCCGCGGCGCGCACCGCCGATGGCAAGGGTGTCGAACCGGGTGAGCGGCGCTGCCGTCTGGCCGGCGGGGAGCGTGGTGATGATGGCGCAGGCCTGGCCGGTCGTAATGTTTTTCCATGACGCCCGGAGCGTCATGTCTCCGGCTGGCTTGCGGGTGATCGCGAATACGAGATGAAAGGCGTCCGCGAGGTTTCCGCCGGCGTCGGGGGTGGCGGGTGCGCCGTAAAAATAAAACCCTTTGCCGTCGGGTTCGCGTCCGAGCGAGCCGGCGTCATGGCGGCCGGGCAGGCCTGCATCGAATTGGTAAAAATTTCCGTGGGCGTTGGCCTGCCCCCCCGCTTTGCCGGCGCGGGCGTCGGCACGAATGCCGGCAAGATAACCGCGTCCGCCGGCCAGGGAGCCGGAGCCGTTGCTGTCGGCGAGGCCGAAGAGGATCCGGTTGCCGGTGTTGGCTTCGTAGCTGACACCTTTGTAGTCGAGGGAGAGGGTGAGTGTTTCGCCGGGCTGGAGCGTGACGGGCGGGAAGGTCGCGCCAGCCGCGTGGCGGTCGTCCGCCTTGTCACCCGCGCCGGTGTGCGCATACACGGCGGCAGGCTTGCCAGCCGAGGGACTTTGCGCGGGCGCGGTGACTGCGCTCAGCGAAAAGGCAGGATGGGTGGTTTTCCATGCCGGACCGACGCCGGTTGCAAAGTCGTCGCTGAAGAGCGTTTCGGGCTGTGCCGCGGCGGCAGTGACGGCAGAAATGAAGCAAGCCGGGCTGACCAGGGCGGCCAGCAGGCGAAGAGAGAAAGACATGGCGGTGAAAAAGAAGCGTGCGGGCAGACTTGGAAAGAAAACGTATAGGGGGAGGGGGGGAAGGAGCATCACCGACGCTGGCGGAGAAACGCGCAAGCCAGCAGCGCACCGAGACCCAAAAGGGTTGCAACGGTGGCCGGCTCGGGGATGGCCTGATAGTCAACCAGGACGTTGTCCACCGCGAAGTAGGTTCCCCGGCGTGATTCGCCGATGTTGATGGTGTCTAGCGTGTAGGTCGTTACATCTTCAGCAGATATGACGATGGTTGAGGTAAACGAAACGGGATTCGCCTCGGTGGAGAGTGTTTTGTTCAGAAAGGTTGAAAGAAGAGTCAGGTCACCGTTGGCCTCACGGGTGATGGACAGGCTGAAGTGAAAAACATCATCAATATAGCCGTCTGTGGCTCTTGTCGCGGTCCCGTCAGGCAGAGCTATTCCTGATTCGCCGCTCAGGTAGAAAGTACTGCCAGTTCTGGTTCCATCACCCAGATAGCCATCGCCCATCGCAGCGACAAGGCCTGCTTTATATTGGTAGTATCGGGTGCCCACTGATTGAACCGATGGTTGCGCCGCGGTCGGCCGTGAATCGGCGCGAATTCCGGAGAGGTACCCCTTGTCGTCTGTAACAGGCGCCGTGCCGTTTGAATTCGCCAAGCCAAAAACGAAATAGTTGCCGGTATTTGCTCCGTATTCGATCCCCTTGTAATCGAAGGAGAGCGTAATCGTTTCACCCGCTCGAAGGGTTACCGGGGCGAAGCTGGCATAAGCGGCGTGGCGGGTATCGCTGCTGTCGCCCGCACCGGTACGGGAAAATGCGCCGGCCGGGTTGCCTGAAGCCGGACCAGCCGTGTTCGTTGCCGCAAAAGCAAACGCCGTCGATGTCGTTGACCAGTTGCCCACGCCGGAGCTGAAATCGTCCTCGAAGACGAGTGCGCCGCGGGCGAGGGGCGCGCACAGGGAGATGGCAGGAAGGAGCAGGGAAAACAGATATTTCGCTTTCATGATTTTTGAAGGTATTGACTTAACGGGTGCGGGCGTAAGGCGGGCTGGCCGCCTGGATGGCAGCCACGATGTTTCACCCTTGTCGTGGCACAACCGCGACGCTACTGAAGCGTTCAAATGGCCAACCGTAGCCCCAAAAACACTCCGGCTGTTTCTGCTTCGCCGGCTCCGCCCGCTCCCCGCCGCCCCACCCTGCGCACCATCGCACGCGAGGCCGGCCTCTCCCTCGCGGCCACCTCGATGGCCCTGCGCAACCATCCGGGTATCGCCGCCTCCACCTGCGCCCGGGCGCAGGCCGTGGCACACCGCCTCGGCTATCATCCCGACCCCAAGCTCGCCACGCTCATGCAGCACCTGCGCACGCAGAGCGGGACGGAGTATCACGAGACCATCGCCTTCCTGAGCAGTTTTGCCCGTTACGAGGAGTGGTCATGGATTTCCCAGCACGATTATTACCTCGGCGCGACCGAGCGGGCCAGCGAGCTGGGCTATCGGGTGGAAACTTTTCACCTCGGAGCCCCGGACATGACTCCCTCCCGCATGAGCGACATGCTGTCGGCACGAGGCATCCGGGGGCTGCTCGTCGCCGGTTTTCCGCAGGCCGGCACGCATCTTCCGCTCGCGTGGGAACGCTTCGCCGCGGTGACGTTCGACTACTCCGTGACCACTCCCCTGCTGCATCGGGCCACGACCGACTACTATCGCGAAATGCTCACCGTCCTTCACCGGCTTTCCGAGGCAGGCTGCCGACGCATCGGGCTCAACATCAGGATCGGAGACGATGCCAAGGTCTGGAGCCTGTGGCGCTCCGCGTATTTACTTTTCAACGACACCCTGCCGCGCAACAGACGCCTCCCCGTGAACGCATCCGACGACGGAAAGGGAAATCTCGACACATGGATCAGGAAATATCGTCCGGATGCAATCGTCAGCGCCGGGGGAGACTTTCCCCTCGACTACGAAAAGGTGCGCCGCCGTCCGCCTCCGGACGACATTCGCTACGTCAACATGAATATCCGCCACGCGGACTCCCGCTCACAGGGTATCGACAAAATTTCCTGGGTTGTCGGCCGGATGGCCTGCAATCACTGTGTCACCTTGCTCCAGCAGAACGAAATCGGCCTGCCCGGACACCCCCAAATCATCTCCATCGAAGGCAAGTGGGTGGAGAATTACGACACCTGGCTGGCCTCGCTCGACAGCCGTTGCACACGACCGGAATGCACCTACACCGGGCGCGGGAAATCGTGATTCCTCCTCCCCCCGGAACCTGTGCACTTACGTTCGGTAACTGATGTTACGCGCTTGCGACGTGGCACGGGCATCTTGCCCGTGGACGGCGCTCCGCGCCGCAAGCGTCCCGTCCCTGCAAGCGTCCCCCTCCCCCCCCTCTCCTCCCGGCAATCATGGGCAGGATGCCCATGCCACGCTAACCGACGACGCTTCGCGTCGTCCACGGGCTGGAAGCCCGTGCCACCGTCGGCCTGCGTAACATCAGTTACACAGTGGGCATGGCGGACTGAACGCTTCACCTGCCGCCTTCTCGCGGCCGGGCGGTGCGTATCGTTCCCTTGGCGCAACGAAATCATGCACACGGCCTCCTCCGTACTCGACACACCACCACGCCAGTCCGCACACGCCCGTGCGCACGCTCCCGAATCCGTTCCCGTCTCGCACCGCTGGCACACCGGCAACCTGCTCGCCTTTTCCCATCTCGACGGTCCGGCCGACTACACCCACGGGCTCGTGGCACGGACGGTTCCCGACGGGATCGACTGCAAGTTTCCCGGACCGGGCCATGTGCGGTTTCTCCATCGGGTCGGCCAATCCCGTGTCACCGGCGACTGGTTCGAAGCGCAGGCGGACGACGGTTCGCTCATTCGCGGCGTGATGCTCGATGCGCACCATCTCCTGGTCGAAGGTTCCTGTGAAATGCACGCCGCTTCCGCCGCGATTGCGTCCCTTTCCGGCAACGGTCGCCTGCTTGTCGGCTCCTCGGCCCGTTTCAATCCTGCCCTGCTCGATATCGATTTCGATGCCATCGTCCGCACGCGCCTCCACTGGCTGAAACGGCAACTTCCCCGACTCCCCCGCCCCGTGCCCGCCGCCTCCCGTCATCCTCTCGTCCGCGCGCTCTCGCAGATGAAAGGGCAGGTCTGCTCACCGGAAGGGATCATTCGTCACCCCTGGACCACGCCCGACCGCTGGCCGCACCGCGACATGTGGCTCTGGGACTCCGCCTTCCACGCCATCGGCTGGCGGCACATCGACCCGGCGCTCGCACAGCAGATGATCGACGCCGTGCTCGACGTCCAGGCGCCCGACGGCTTCGTGCCGCACATGGCCAACCCGAGGCGACGTTCCGACATCACCCAACCTCCCGTCCTCGCGCTCGGCGCCAGTCTCGTTTTCGAAAAGACACGCGACCTCGCCTGGCTGGCCGCCCTCTATCCGAAGCTCTGCGCCTGCGTGGAGTGGAACGCCGCCCACCGCGATACCGACGGCGGTGGCCTGCTCGAATGGTTCATCGAGCAAACACCGGACTGCCGCAGCGGCGAGAGCGGCATGGACAACTCTCCGCGCTTCGACATCGCCGTCCCTCTCGACGCGCCGGATTTCAATGCGTACCAGGCCAGCGAATACGAGACGCTCGCCGCCTTCGCGCTTCTCCTCGGCCGCCCCGACGAGGCCGCACGCTGGTCCGCCCGCCACGCCGCGCTGTGCGCCCTGATCAACGAAAAACTCTGGTCGGACGAACACCGGCTCTATTGCGACCTCGATCCCCGGACCGGGCGGCACACGGGGATCCTGTCGAGTGCGGGCTTCCTGCCGCTGCTTTGCGGCGCTCCCGATTTGTGTCAGGCGATGGAGCTCGCCGCGCATCTCGAAAACCCCGCGACCTTCGGCACCGCGTTTCCGATTCCCTCGATCGCCGCCTGCGATGCGGCCAGCTATTCGAAGGACATGTGGCGCGGCCCGACGTGGATCAACATCAACTGGCTTGTGGCGCGCGGCCTCCGCCGCTACGGCCTGAGCGCCGCCGCCGACCGGTTGCGCACGCTCACGCTGGCGGAACTGGAGCGGACATGCGCGACATGGGGTACGTTTTTCGAATACTTCGACGACCGCCGTCAGGTGGAGCCGCCGTTTCTGCTGCGCAAACTCAAAAACATCCCGGGCCGCCATCCGCATCAGGCAATCCATGACTATGGCTGGTCCGCGACACTTTATGTGGACTGGCTGCTGGAATCCTGAGGCGGTCAGGGTGTTGATTTTTGAGCCTGCCTTAATGATTTAACCTCCATTCCTCCCCGGAGATCATGTTTACAAAAATTCCGGACACCGCCATCTCGTCCACCGAAAAACTGCTCGTGGAATCCGGACTTTTCCAGTCGTGGAGGGATCCCGGATCAGGTGTGGAAAGCTTTATCCTGAATTCGCGGGTAGCTCCGGTACAGCAGTCGTTTTATTTCGTGAACCGGAGCCTTGGCGACGACGGGCGTTTTTGCTGGTTTTACTGCGCATTTCCGCCAAGCGGGAATGCCAACCAGGGACGTTCGCTCGGCGTGGCCGATCTGGCGGAGGGGACAGTCACGCACTTTCCGGAAACCCATTTCACCGACGCATCTCCGCTCGTCGACGGGCGGACGGGAGAAGTTTACTGGTGCTCGGGACTGGAAGTCTGGAAGCGTAGTCCATCAGAAGATACGAGGGCAACGCTGGTCAACCGGTTTCCTGAAAAACTGGCGAGGAACCGGCGCCCGTGGCGGTTGGCAACCCACCTGACGTTTTCGGCCGACCGCAAGGCGGTGAATCTCGACGTGGAAATCGGCAACGAATGGCAGGTCGGACATCTGCCGCTGAATGGTGGCGAGTTTGTTTTGTGGGGCCGGTTTGACCGGTGTTTCAACCATGCGCAGTTCAGCCCGGTCGACCCGGATCTGCAATTGCTGGCGCGGGATCATTCGGTGCATCCGGTGACGGGCGAGGTTACGCGCTACGACAATCGCCTGTGGTTGCTCCGCCGCAATAGCGGAGGCGTGGCGGAGCCGGTGTTTGCCGATCCGCTTGCGGGGGCAATACATCCGGGCAATCCGCATTACGCGCATACTACAGCAGAAATAGTCGCGGATGCGCGCACGAAGCATGGCCACGAATGGTGGGGAATGGACGGACGGCATGTATTTTATGTGCACTACGGAAAGGGTGTCTTCCGGGTCAATGTGTCCGGAAAGGCGGAACGGCGCACACCGGAGTTACTGTGGGCGTCGAACACGGTTTCGCACGCGCACGCGAGCGCCGACGGGGCGCTGATCGTCGCCGATTGCATACCGGGACCACATACCGGCATTTATCGCGTGGTGTTCATCAACCGGAATACGGGACGTGAAGCTGAAATCGTGTCACATTCGGATTATCCTCCACCTGCGTTGCAGCGTTACCATGTGCATCCGCATCCACAGTTTTGTGCACAGGACCGCTATGTGTGCTACACGACATTCGTCCGCGGACGAGTGGATGTGGCGCTTTGCGACGTTGAGAAACTCGTCGCGATGACTTCGTAGCCCAAGCGGGGAAGGCGGTTCCTCCGTTCCGGGACACCACCCGCATCGGCACCCAGACCCTCGAAAAAAAGAGTTTGAAACCCTGCCGGCAAGGTCGTCAGGCTCATTTATTGATAATGAGTCTCATTCCTGAAAGAAATGCCGATCCCCCTTTCCCTGTCGGATCACGATCGCTTCGCGCCGGATTGACCGGGCCTTCATTCGATTGCGATGTCCTTGCGCCCGATCAGGATACGGTCCGGTACCTCAAAGACGTCGCCAAGGTCTGTGCCCGGGATGTCGGGGTAAACCTCTGCCTCAAACCCGCGACCGGGCATGACGGAGTGCCGGCCGGCGGGCTCTTTACCCTTCATCTCTCGCCCGGCCAGGCTGTTTCCCAGCACGCCGTCTGGTGCCTTGCCTGCCGGCTCGCCTGTTTCTGTCCCGACGCTCGCGTCAGCGTCCTTGTCGCCGCCTCTCCGGCCTTCGCCGCCGGCGTCCTCCCGCCCCCGGATGAGGGCGCCGTCTAGTCACGGCCGCAGGCAACCTCCCGCCATTTCCCGTCCCGACCATCCTGTTTTCATCCCGCCGGCCACATGCTCCGCGACGATAATCCTTTCCCGTTCACCGGTTCCCGCCACTCCGCTTCCGGACCCGCCGCCACGCCTGTCGCAGCCGCCGGCGCCTCGCTCATGCAACTGCCCGTCTGCCCTGACGTCCCCTGGCCGGCGGTGCCGAAAAGCCGGGTCCATACCGCTGAAAACGGCACCCGTTGCGTCCGGCTCGCCACCGACTGGCCGGCCCTGCTCCGCGCCTTCAACGAACTTTCCTCCGTCCTCCTCGTCGTCCGCACCCGCACCGCCGGGCTCGCCCGCGCCGGCATCCGGCCCGATTTCCGGCCCTGCGCCGGCACCTGGTGGATGGAGCTCTCCACCGGTACGGAGATCGATCTCTCCGAATGGTCGCTCGCCCTCGCCGTCGACGAACCCGCCCCGGGCGGCCGCGTCCTCGGCTGGCAGATTTTCGACGAGAACGGGCATGGTCTCCTCAAGCTCCACATCGCCCCGCGCGATACCGATCTCTGGCACATCCTCCTCTCCGATCATGCCAGCGACGGCTGGTCCATCGCCGCTCCCCTCGTCCCCGACGCCCGCCCGCCCGCCGCCTGGGGCCACAATCTCCCCGCCCGCTGGGATGCCGCCGATCCCGCCTGGAGCCCCTCGCTGGCCACCGGCGCCACGCCCGCCTGGCGCCTCTCCGCCGCCCGCGCTCTCGGCCCCGAACGCGCCCGCCCCGTCAGCCTCGCCGCCCTCGCCCGGATGCTGATGACGGTTACCCGCGGCAACGCCGCCCCCGACTGTCCGCCGCACTCGCTCGACTGCGTTCTCGAACACGGCTCCACCCGCCGCACCCGCGCCCGGTTCACGCCGCACGTCAGCCGCCTCGGCGATCGCTGCCTCGTCCTCGCCGACACCCGCCACCAGCTCCACCTCTTCCTCGACCCCGACCCCGCCAACCCCGCGCCCGGCCACACCGCCTGGCTGACGCGCCGCCCTTCCGCCGCGCGCGACGAATTCTGGCTCGAACTCTTCGACGCCCCGGGCCTCGCCCGCCTGGCGCTGCGGTTTGCCTCATCGCCCGCCGGACTTGCGTGGCTGGAAAACCTGGTCACCCGTGACTCCGGGACCGCCACCCCTCCCGCCGCCGCCGACACGAATCCACCTTCTGCATGAACAAATCAACCGTGCCTCCACACGTTATCATTCTGGGCGGCGGTTTCGCCGGCCTCGCCGCGGCTCGCGCCCTGGCTACGCCCGCCGTCCGCGTCACGCTCGTGGACCGGCAAAACCACCACCTTTTCCAGCCGCTCCTCTACCAGGTGGCCACGGCCGGACTCGCCGCGCCCGACATCGCCCAGCCTCTCCGCCACATCCTCGCCAACCAGGACAATGTCACCACGCTCATGGATGCCGTCGAGAGCATCGACCTCGAGGCCCGCCGCGTGAAACTCTCCACCACCACCCTGCCCTACGACTACCTCATCGTCGCGCTCGGAGCCCGCACCGGCTATTTCGGCCGCAACGAATGGGCGCAACACGCCCCCGGCCTCAAGACGCTCGATGAAGCCACCCGCCTGCGCCGCGAGATGCTGCTCGCCTTCGAACGTGCCGAAGCCGCGCCCGATCCCCGCGAAGCCCAGCGCCTGCTCAGCTTTGTCGTGGTCGGCGGCGGTCCCACCGGCGTCGAGATGGCCGGCGCGCTCGCCGAACTCGCCCGCCAGGCGCTCGTGGACGATTTCCGCCGCATCGATCCGTCACTCGCCCGTGTCCATCTCGTCGAAGCCGGCCCGCGCCTGCTCCCGATGTTTTCCCCCGCGCAGTCCGACTATACCCG
This sequence comes from Opitutaceae bacterium TAV5, assembly GCA_000242935.3. Lineage (NCBI taxonomy): Bacteria > Pseudomonadati > Verrucomicrobiota > Opitutia > Opitutales > Opitutaceae > Opitutaceae bacterium TAV5. The sequence continues at coordinate 3,414,532 of CP007053.1, read as the reverse complement.
CCGCCGCCTCGAAAAAATGGGCGTCACCGTCCACCTCGGCACGCCCGTCCGCGACCTCGGCCAGGGCTGGGTGCAGGCCGGCGAACAACGTATCGACAGTGTCGTTACGATCTGGGCGGCCGGCGTCGAGGGCAGCCCGGTCTCGCGCACCCTTGCCGGCGTGCCGCTCGATCGCGGCGGTCGCGTCCAGGTCGCGCCCGATCTCGCGGTTCCCGGCCACGATCATGTTTTTGTCGCCGGCGACCTCGCCGCGCTGACCGACCCGCGCGGCGTGCGCGTGCCCGGCGTGGCTCCCGCCGCCGCGCAGATGGGGCGCCACGCCGCCCGCCAGATTCTCGCCGATCTGAAAGGCCGCCCGCGAAGGCCGTTTTATTATCGCGACAAGGGCTCCATGGCCACGATCGGCCGCAGCGCCGCCGTGGCCCAGGTGGGCAAGCTCCGCTGGCGAGGCTGGGCGGCGTGGGCCGCCTGGCTGACCATCCACCTCTACTTTCTCGTCGGCCTGCGCAACCGCCTCGTCATTTTCCTGCAATGGACCTGGGCCTACTGGACCTGGCAACGCGGCTCCCGCATCATCACCGGCCTCAACCTCGGCGACCCGGACCGCAAGTAACGGCTAGCATCGCCCAGGTTTTCGGGAATACCAATACCGCGCTGCCGCACAAAAAACCGTGTGCAGGCGACAAACCAGTCGACAAGCCTCCTTCAAGCGATTGAAACGGCTCGATGGCTTCCGAAAAAAAAGAGGCGCGACTCCGCGGCCGACCCTCGGGCAAACGTCCGGCCCGCTCGTCTTCCGCCGCGTCTTCGACCGCCCCGGCCGTCGCGTCCACCGGCAAACGCACGACCATCATGGACGTCGCCCGCGAGGCCGGCGTCGATTTCTCCACGGTTTCACTCGCTCTTCGCAAAGACCCCCGCATCAGGACCGAAACCCGCGAACGCATCGAGGCCGCCGCCAAGAAAATCGGCTACTACCCCAACCGCCTCGCCCGCTCCCTCTCCGGCGGCGCCACCCGCGTCATTGGCGTGATGCTGACCGAAATGAGCCGCTTCTTCGCCACCCCGCTCGAAGAGTTCCAGCGCGTCGGCGAAGCCGCCGGTTACACCCTTTCCGTCCACTTCTCGTGGTGGGACATGGAACGCGAGCGCAAAGGCATGCAGCAATTCTGCGAAAACTGCGTCGAAGGCGTCATCTGGGCGCCCGACGTCTTCGACACCTCGCTCAGGGAAACCGCAACCCTGCTCCACAACGCCGGCATCCCCGCCGTCCTGCTCGGACTGATACACGACGACGACACCCGCACGGTCCCCTGCCACCAGATCGGTATCGACATCAGGAGCGGTCTCCGGCTCGGCCTCGAACACCTTCTCTCGCTCGGACACCGCCGCATTGCCATCGCCACCGCCGCCGGCATGGAAGGCAAACGCGGTGACATGTTCCAGCTCCGCCTGCGCATCCTCCGCGAACTTTTTTCCGAACTCGGCCTCCCGCTCGCCGACGCCGACACATTCCTTGCCACCGACCACGAACACGGCGGCATTGAAATCGCCATGCAGCTTGCCCGCCGTCCGCGCGCGGACTGGCCCACTGCCATCTTCGCCGCCGAGGATTCGCTCGCGCGCGGCCTTGCCAAAAGCCTGCACGCACTCGGCATCAACATCCCCGGCGACATCAGCCTCCTCGGTTACCATGTCGGTTCGGATGAGCTCATGGGCCCCGTTCCCCTCACCACGGTTTCGCTGGAAAGCGGCAACTTCGCCACCCGCGCCATTGACCTCCTGATCGGCCTGATGCGTAAAAAAACGCCCGCCATCCCTCATCAAATCATCACCGTCCCCTCCACCATCATCGAACGCGAATCCTGCGCCAGTCCCGGTTGACCACCCCCCTTGCCCTGCCGCTCGCATCCGAGCACCGCCAGCAGGCAATCCGCGTAAAGCCGGTGTCCGAAATCGTTGGGATGATTCACCCCATTCCCTGTCATGCTCCAGAACCCCTTGCGCCCCGCCACGTAGTCCCAAACCGGACGGACATCGCATAACACGATCCCGCTGCCCGGCAAAGCCAGCTCCGCCAGAACCCTGCCATAGGCTTCGTGCAAATCCGCCCGCGCCAGATGCCACGCGTCATGGGCGTTCATTCCGGACACCAGAACGAACTCCGTATCCGGAAGCATACTGCGCACATGACGAATCATGCCCCCGACGCTCGCCCCGAACCCGTCCGCGCTCACGCCGGCCGAAGCGTCATTCATGCCGAAAGCCAGCACCACAAGATCGGGGAAAAATCCGGTCACCGCCTCCATTTGCGCCCGATCGGCCCCCCATGCCGCCGTCTTCCCGCCAGCCGAAAAATTCCTCACCACAACCTCCTTCCACCGCCCGTCCCCTCGCGTCCCCTCGCGGGTTCCGCCCCGTCGCAAGCCCTCGGCGACCAGCTCCACATACCACGGCTGAAACGGCGCCACCCCGCATCGTCCCGATGCGTTGGCTCCCGTCGAAATACTGTCGCCCAGCACCGCCAGCCGCAATCCCCTTCCCCCGGCCAACCGCTCCGCCATCCCCGGCAAATCCTCCTGCCTGCCCACCGGCAACGGACCGCTCCACTTCTCTTCCGTCTCGTAGTCCACACACACCTGCAGGCTGTGAAAATAATGCCCTTCGGAAAAGTGAATCAGGCGCCGCCCGTCGCGATGCCGTTCGATCGTGCGCGCGCCGGCAATCGGCGGGAACAGCTCATCCCTGCCAAGCGCCGGTGCCGGCAACTCCATCCAAAACCGTCCGCCGCCCGCCCTCCCTCCCGTCCCCTGGCGGGTTCCCCGCATCCGCTCCTGTGGATAAACCACCGTTCCGCCAGAGTTACGGACCCGAAGAATCCTTTCCGGGGAAAACAACAACCGGCCCGACGCCTCCCTTTCGCCCGCCTCCCGCACCAGCAGCACCGGCTCACCCTGCACCCTCCGGCATTTCGTTTCCCCGTCCGCCCCTTGCCCCCGCCACACGGGGGGAGGCAAATCATCGAACGGGAAGACATTTCGTGTTTGATCCATGGATACAATTTCAGAATTCATACGGAAGCGGCGACGGGCTGCTCGCCCGGATATCTCCGATTGCCTGCAACACGGCAAAAAACCCGCGAAACAGAAATCGGAGAGAAAAGAATTGAATTTTTTCAAGCGTTTGAAAACATAATTCATATCCTCTTCATGAAACAAAAACTCCGCCTCTCCCCGCTCGCACCTTTTGCCCTGTCCGCAGGCGTACTGCTGGCATTATTGCTTAACGTCTCGGCGCATGCCGTCCCCTCCACCGCCGCCACCTTCATCTGGCTTGAAAAACCGTCCGCCACCAATTTTCCCGACAATCCCGACTGGGACATCCTCTCCGAAAAGCGCGCCCCCGCCGTCATGAATGTGCGGGACGCCAGCCGTTCGTCGTCGTTTTTCATCGAATACACCTTCACCATCCCCCCTGCATCCGCCACCTCTGCGCCAGACTCCGCCGCTCCCTGGTATCTCCGGGGCCGCAACTACGACCCCAACTGGTCCTCTCCCGCCCGCTGGCGGCTCGACGACCAGCCCTGGCAAACCTGGCAACCCGGTCCCGCCGCCGACCGCGCCGTCTTCAACAAGACCTTTGTCATGCAGTGGCACCCGTGGACCTCCACCCCGCTCGAACTTGCTCCCGGAGAACACCGCATCCGCATCGAGCTCACCGGCACCCGCAAACGCGGCGACATCCCTTTCTTCGTTCTCGACGTCCTTCTCCTCACCCGTGGCGATTTCACTCCCAAGGGTGCCGACAAACCCGACGCCGTCGTTGAAAAGCAACAACAACTCTCCCGCGCCCTCGCCACCCGCCTCCCCGCCGACGAAGCCGCCGCCTTCAACATCCGCGCCGACGACATCGCCCGCCGCGCCCTCATGGAGAACCTCGGGGCGCACCACGAATTTGCCGCCCTCAATGACGAAATCAGCCGGGCCACCGAACGCCAGACTCTCGTCGCCGCCAATACCCGGACCCCTCTTCACGGCAAGATCACCGACATTCAACTCATTCCGGCGGAGTCCGCCTCCTCCCCCCGCCAGCTCACCTTCAAGGTCACCTGGAACCGCTCCTGGACCGATACAAAACTCTGGCTTGGCTTCACCCAAAACCGCGCCCTCTACACCAGTCAGCTTCTCCCCCCGCCGGCCACCCGCGAGCAAACCCACACCATCGACCTTCCTCCCGGCCTCCCCGCCGGCAACATTACCCTCCAGCTCGTCCCTATCGACCAACCCGGCGCCGCCACGGCCACCGCCTCCTTCGACCTGACCACCTCCACCGCCCCTGCCAACCCCCCGCCACTCGCCCACGCCTGGGGCATCTATCGCGAGACCCAAAACCTCCGCGCCCACCCCTGGAGCGTCAACGATTCCGGGATGATGTTCTGGGACGGCGCGCCTTATGTTCCCGTCGGCGGCATGTTCAACACCAGCAACACCTGGCGAACCAACAAAGGCGACCCCGATGGCTCCCCCGTCAAGCGCACCGCCACCGATCTCCTCCGCGCCCAATTCCAGGTCCTGCGCGACTACGGACTGCGCGACATCTACTTCAACGCCTTTTTTCTCCGCTCCGATCCCAACGCTCTCGCCGCCACCATCAACGCCGCCGAGCAGGCCGGCATGCGCTACGGCCTCCACGTTTCCAGCACACCCGCGTATCGCAGTCTCGGATACCACGCCACCGTCCCAGTCGAGATCCCCTCCGGAGCCGACTCCTGGAAAATCCGCACCACCACCAACACCGCCGACATCCGCCCTGTCCACCGCGTCCTCTGGGCGCTCTTTGACGACAAAAACGCCCTCCTTGAAAAAGGCTCCGGCACCCTCGTCCCGGAACCCGCTTCCGACCCCGACGGCAAAGGCAAAAACAAAACCGACCTCTGTCTCGACCTCCGCTTCCGCGCGACCACCGGCAAGCGCACGCTCGTTTACACGCCCCAACTCGTCATGGGCGCGCAGGACGTCATTGGCTACTCCGCCGGCCTCGACGACTACATCGCCAGCCTCCGCGAAACCTACGGCGGCCTCGCCTACGGCCCCGGTCTCCGCCTCTGGATCGACCCCTTCCAGAACGAACTCCACGCCCGTCCCGTCACTCTCTGCACCGACGCCCCGGTCCGCCGCTCCTACGAACACTGGCTCCTCGACCGCTACGGCTCCATCGATGCGCTCAACGCCGCCTGGCAACCTCGCCGGCCCGACGCGCGACTCGAGGATTTCTCCCAGGTCTCCCGTCTCGTCCCCCTGCGCGAGACCGACGACACCGTTTACTGGATCGACTCCGAAACCCTCTCCGTCCACGCCTTCGCCGGCGGCAGCAGTCCCTCCCCCTCCCTTCGCGATCTCAAACTTTTCCGCGGCTACTTCGCCCAACAAACCATCAGCCGCGTTGCCGACGTCCTCAAATCCATCGCCGACGTCCCCGTCATCCTCAAACACAACACCTTCTTCAACGACTGGTTCATCAACCCCGCCCTCGCCGGCGGCCAGGACGGGCTCGGCTACGAACCTTACTGCTACGGCGACAGCCTCGCCTACCACAATTCCCTCATTCCCTACGCCCAGGCCATCGCTTCCGGCCGCCGCCAGTGGACCCTCGTCACCGAAACCTCCGCCGCCGCCTTCGACGGCCAGAAAAACTACGTCGGCTACCTCGACCGCATCCAGCTCCTCCACGACTTCGACCAGATGCTGAAATTTGGCGCCAAAGGCTTTTATACCTTCGGCTTCGCGTTCGATCCCCCGCTCAACTTCCAGGTCACCGAACTCCTCCGCGATCCGCGCCAGCTCGAATGGCTCGCCACCTGGCAAAAGACTCTCGAAGCCGCTCCTCGTCTCTCCTCCTACCTGCCTGAAGTCCACGGCTGGTATCCCGCCTACCTGCGCGAGCGCGAGATCGTATCCGCCAACCCGCTCCCCTACGCCATGCATGGCAACTACACCCAGCGCGTCGCGCAGATGCGCATGGCTCCCGACGGACGCTGGATCGTCCCCGCCATGCACCTCGATGCCCCCTGGAAAAGCGTCCTCGCCGCCACCGACCTCCTCACCGAAGCCGAAAAAAACGCCCTCCGCAATGCCTCGCCCTCCCTCCTGAAATTTGAAATCTCAAATCCGAAATCCCCCGCCACGACTCCCGCCACTCCTCCGCTCGACGGTTTCACCGCCAACGGCATCGGCCTCATTCCGCCGGCGCCCGCATGGATGACGCTCGACCAGTTCCGCGAAACCATCCTCGGCTACCGCGTTTTCCAGACCGAATCCCTCAACGGCCAGACCCTCCCCGACGGACGCCTCCTCGTCTGGACCTGTGTGGAGCGCGACCGCGCCGAAGTTCGCCTCCCCGCCACCGCCACTGCCACCAATCTCGCAGGCAAACCGCTCTCGCCGGAAAAACTCTCCTCCGGTGAAAACCGCCTCACCCTCATCCGTCCGCCCTACGAACAGAAAAAAGGCGACCTCCCCGACTACCTCGCCCACCTGCCCAAAGGCTATCACCACCCTGACACCGGCCAGCCCGAGGCTGCGATCCTTTCCGGCATATCCGTAGATCAACTACTCGCCGCCCATGCTCCTGCCTGGCACCGCTGGCTGCCCGCCGGCGTCGCCCCCGCGCAAGTCGTCGCCTGGCAGGAAGCCGAGCAGCCCGACGAAACCACCTTCGTCCAGCCCCGCGTCGAGGGTTACAGCCGTTACAGCGGTCCCGGCGGCGCCGCCATCGGCATGAATACGTATTTCAACCCACCCGCCGGCAAAACCTGGCATGCCCGCTACACCCTCAAGACAACCGGTCCCGGCAACGCCGCCACCTTCTGGCTTCGCCGCATGGATCGCCCCGCCATGGACCTCGAAATCCGCATTGACGGCACACGCGTCGGCACGATTCCCGCCGCCGAAAGGCCCTCCGACGCCCTGCACCTCAACCCGTGGAATGCAGGCATTGGCGTGAACAACATCAAGGTCGGCTGGCACCGCCTTGCCCTCTCCTCTCCCCTTCCCTCCGGCACGCATAAACTCGAGATCATCGCGCGCCCCGGCAACGCAGGAGAACTCAAGGCCGACACCCAACTCCTCGGCGGCCAGTCCGACGCCGCCATGGAAGCCGAGGCCGCCCTCATCACCGGACTCCAGTGCGTCCAGATCGACGCCTTCATGCTGACCACGCAATGACGCACCCCACGACTCCGTCGGCCACGGCTGCGATACGGTGGATGGCGCGACAGAATTTTTCGGTAAATCTCTTCGCCGGCATCTCGAAGGCGGTCAAAAATTCTTCTGTCTTCTGAGCATCGAACGGCCCGGCCTTGTCTTTAAAAATGGTTCTTTCAGCGCCACCGGCTCGAACCCTCGATGCAGGCGCTGGCCGAGATGGAGCATCTCAAAATAACCCAAATTGTAGACGGAAAATTCCTGTAGGGCCGGCGCTTGTCGCCGTGCCGCGAGGTTTTTTGACGTCCATGCGCCCAGGCGGCATGCCGGCAAGCGTGCGACACACCACGCTCACCACGTCCAGGACATTTCCTGATATGCACCGGAATCCTTTTCCGACGCACAGGCGGCAGTCGAAATCCCGCTCGGCGCCGGGTCCGCCTCCACACGCAAATTCTTCCGCACCAGTGTAAGTCCGGGCCCTGCTCCGCGCCACCAATGCCCGCCATCGACTCGAGTACACTCATTCGCCGCTACTTTTCCTGGCCGCATGGCGCTCTCCGGCGACACCCACGCCCTTACTCTCCATCACAAGAAAACACGCCGCGCCGCCATCGACCGCTACATGCAAGCCGCTCCGATCATCCGTGATGGCATCACCCACGTGTCGACCGGAGCCAGTTGCGTATCCGTTTCGTCGCTCCTTTTATCGCGCAGGGCGCGCGGCGGATGGAGTTATCACGGATAACCACTCGATCTCCACTCGGTGTGCGGCACGGCTTTCACCCGGCCATCCCAGTTGAGAACATTCATCGATCGTCCTCCTGAATGGGGCGCTCCCAATGAGGAATAATTTGGCCATGTGCACCAGACAAGGGAAGGATAAGGATCCGAATTGTTGATACGTTCCGTCTGGTTACGATCAGGCACATTGGAATCCCGGCTGCTATTCACATACCAGTATTGCAGCTCTGTAGGACCACGCATTTTTTGCAGCACTACGGTCGGGCACATGGTTGCATCCAAATTATCCAGATAGGGATCCAGAGCCTTGTTTCGCTGTGAACTGCCATACCAGTCTTGTCCATTGTTGTACCAACGGACCGGAATGAAACGGGTAAATTCGGAACCATGGCTGAGTGGAGTCGGCCACTTACCCTTGTTGTCGTTGGCATACAAATTCAACGCCACATAAACTTGCCGGAGATTGGAAATGCACACGGCGTCGCGCGCCCGCTTGCGGACGCTGCCGATGGCTCCAAGTATCAAGCCGGCCAATACTCCGATGATGGCAATCACCGTGAGCAGTTCGACCAGCGTGAAAGCTGCGCGATCGCGGGGAACAGGACGAGGGGAAGATTGGGGAATCGAATGCATTGGGAAATCGGGATGGGGGACAGGGTGGAGGACGGGAGATGGCATGGAAACAGGAAGTAACCCGTCATACGCATCATGAACGGATTACCCGCCGTGAACCGGTCAGCGACAGCGCATGCGCATGACCAGTGCTCCGGCGAGGAGCACGCCGCCAGCCAGAAGCGCATACGTTGAAGGCTCGGGAATCGCTGTGGTCACGAACTTGAGTTCGGAACCGGAAAGCGAGAATACGCCAGTCACACCCTCAGCGAGATTGATGGCGGAAAAATTCGATACGTCAAAACCACCGCCAACCACCGAACTCAGGGTGTAGGTTTCCCCTGCGGCGCCCGTGCCGCCAAAATCGAAAACATAAGTGCCATCGGTGCCTTTCACGAAACCGGCAACGGCGAGATTTTGCGCACCGACACCGAGCGAATAACTGAGCACGGCCCCATCATTCAAAGTCACCGCTCCCACCGAGCCAACACCACCGAGTGTCGCGCCGGACGCCACAGCAACAGTTCCGGTCAGCGTTCCATCAACGATGAGCTTGCCTGCACCGATCTGGAACCCGTCCAGTGCGGAACTTCCGGTCAGAGTCAGCGTTCCTTCTCCTTTTTTTACCAATACTGCCGACCCCGAGCCGGTTTTTTCCAATCCTCCTGCATAGGCCGTATTTGTCGCCTGATCTATGATCAGCGTCGTAGTCTGGGCAGCGTTGGTTCCAAAGCGGAGCGCTCCCCCCAGACCCTGCAGTTCTCCGATGGTGTAGGTGTTGGACGTTCCCGCGCTCAATTCCATGCGAGCGCCATCGATCCTGAGCCTGGTTGCGATGCTTACGGCTGACACTTGTTGTATCTGCACACGATTCTTGTCTGCCTCCCCGGCCGAAGCGCTGGTGGCGATCGTTCCGTTCCAGGCGCTCGTCCCGGCAAGTCGTAAAAACGAACCATTGACCGCCGTGCTGGCGGACGTTGTCGCCAGTGTCAGATTACCTGAACCTCCACCGGTGATTGTCAAAATGCGGGTGTTGTTCCCGCTGCCGGTGAGGGTAGCCACGCCCTGGATGGCAAGCGTATCCACACTGACGGCACGGTCATTGGGAGCCAGAATGATCTGTGCGTCGCTCGCATTGATCACAGCCGAATAACCATTCGTCCACCGTTGATCCATCGCACCGCCGGCAGTTGTCGACCATTGGGGGGAGACAGCGGTTTCAGGGACGCCGATGGCCCACGTAGTGCTGGTATCTGTCCAGTAAAGTGTTTCCTGGGCATGCGATACGGAGGAGCAAAAGCCGCACGCAAGCGCGCCGACGGAGGCGAGGGTGAGGGTTGTTCTTTTCATTTTTCGGATAATCATGATGGAGTTTTTTCAAACGCTTGAAATCAATTCAAGCGCTTGATGTCAACCGGTAAATTCCGTCCACCGTCCTCTTTTATCCACGCCCACTCACACTCCCATCGATCCCCCCTCCGCGCCTCCCGCCACACGCCGCTATCTTTTCATTATGTGTAATGAAGCTGCGCCGTCGCCTTGCACGCGGCGCCTGCGGTCACGCGGACCCAGTGGGCGCTGAAGCCGTCGGCAAACACGTGGGGCACGTAGCCCTTCGCGGGAACCTCGATTCGCTGATACGTTTTCCATTCGCCGCAGCCGAGGAAATCCACTTCCACGGTAAACGTCACCGCGGCGTCCGCATCGTGGCTCAGGTGCAGGACTTTCTTGTCGAAGCCCGTCATCAGATACGGATCGGACGGCGCGCCCGCCTCGACCGCATCCTCCCACCACGGACCTCCCCACCCCTTCGGCTTGCCAAGTTTCCAGAGATCGTCGGTGCGCCCGAACCACAGGCCCGACTGCGGCTCGGCGCATTGCAGATTGCCGCCGCTCTCGTGACTCGCGTTGTCCGCGCCGATCACGAGCATGCCCTTCCACGAACAAAAATCCCCATGCACCCACAAGTGCGTCGAAATCGGACGGATGCCCCACACGCGGTTGCCGTAGGCCCAGGGCGAGAGTTCGTAAAACATGCCGTGGTGATCCATCAGCAGACGCTCGTGTTCGGTGGCGCGGATACGCGGCCATTCGGTCTGCCACTTGTGGTCAAAACAATGCGACGCCTTGGGCAGCCGGTACGTGCGCCACATCCCGTCCGCCTTCGTGAACACCTTGAGCAACGCCGATGCGCGATCCCAGCCCGAAGCGAAAATCGTGTTTCCGAAGTGACCCAGCCCGTTCACCGCGACGAACGGCTTGTTTTCGATGATCGTCCATGTCCGGCCGTCGTACTCGGCCAGCGTGCCCTCGCGCCGCTTCCCCAGAAACTCCGCCTCGCTGTAGTCGTTGTTCACCACCACCAGACGCCCTTCCTTGCAGAAGCAGTCCTTGAAATGGCAACTCCCCTCGCCCGGCGTTTTCAGCTCTTTCTGGAGATCGAAAAGGTGGCGAGTCTCCAGCGTGTGCACGTTGAGCTCGAAGAGTTCGCCCTCCATGCCCAGCATGTAAACGAGGTTCTTCGGATCGGTGAGATGCCGCGCCGTGCCGCACAGGCGCACCTCGGTCAGCGCCGGGACCGTGCGCACGTTGTGCTTTGTATCCACCAGATGGGGACCGATGATCAACTGGCCCGATTCGTGATGCACGAAGCGGTTCGCGTAAGTGCCATCGACCGCGGCCGGCGAGCGCGTCATCCTGAAATCGCCATCGATGATGTTGAGCCCCGTGCCGGTGCCGGTCTGCTTGCGGTGCGACACGTAGTTGAGCACATAGAGCTTGCCCTGCCACGGCATGAGGCAGCCGATCCCTACCTCGCTGCGCGGCGGACCGTAATCGGCGATTTGGGCCAGCGAAGGGACAACGCCGGAGAAATTCGGAGGAAAAGAAGAAGAGGCCGTGGAGTTCATCGCCCGCCAGCCTGTCCGGCCACGCAAGGCTTGAGAAGCCGCCGAAAATGTTCACGTTAACATTCGCCCGTAGTCCGGAGCTTCACCTATCCATGAAACCGCCCACCCTCCACGACGTCGCCCGCGAGGCCGGGGTCAGCCATATGACCGTTTCCCGCGTCGTGCGCGGCTCCAGGGCCGTCCGCCTCGCCACCGCGCAACAGGTTCGCGACGTCATCGCCCGTCTCGGTTACCGCCCCGATCCCGCGCTCTCTGCCCTCGCCGCCTATCGCCAGCGCGGAGGTGGCGCGGCGCGCGGCAGCACCCTCGTGTTCATCGACTGCGACGGCACGGCCTTCACCCGCGACGTCTGGGCCGGCGCACGTGAGGAAGCCGCCCTCGACGGCTACGCCTGCGAACAGGTCCCCCTCCCCCCCTCCCCCGCCGCGCAGCGCCGCCTCGGCCGCGTTCTCTTTCATCGCGGGGTGCGCGGGCTGCTCTTCGGCCCCTCGGAGCACCCGCAGGAATTCACCGGCTGGGCCTGGCCCGAATTCGCCGCGGTCTCTCTCGGCGCGCTCACGCACCGTCCGGCGCTTCATGCCGTGGCAATGGACTATTTTCACGGCGCGTTTTCCGGTTGCGAACGCCTCTTCGCCAACGGTTGCCGCCGGCTCGGGCTGGTGGTCGATCCCCATCTGGAATCGCGAACCGGCGGGACATGGCTGGGAGGCTACGCCGCCGCCGTCCTCCCGCGCCACGCCCCGCTCATCTGCCCGGACGGGGCACGGGGCGACCCGTCGCGCCTGCAAGCCTGGCTGCGCCGTCATCGCATCGACGGCGTGCTGACGATTCATCCGGAAATTGCGAAAGTTCTGCGGACGCGGGGCCTTGCTGCCGCATTCCTCAACAGCGGCGGGGCGGCCCTTCATTCGTTCCCGTACTATGCCTTGCAGCCTGCCGAAATCGGCCGTCATGGCGTCCGTCTGCTTCATCCCGCCGTGCTCCGCCGTGAATTCGGCCTGCCGGCCGCACCCCAGCGCGTATCGCTCCGGGGAACATGGATCGACCCGGCGGAGGATTCCGGCTGAAATTTTCCCGTTCGGTCCTCCTCGCAAAATCCGTTTGCTCCCCTCCGCCCTCCCGGCAACGCTCTTCCCTTCCATGAGCGAAGCACCTCAGCACGAAGACATCTCCCACGACCAGCACGCCGTTCGCCGCCAGAAACTCGCCGACCTGCGCGCTGCCGGCCAGGACCCGTTCCGCGCCCATTTCGAGCCCACCCACTTCTCCGCCGAAGCGCTCAAGGCCTACGTTGACGGCGAGGACAACACCGTCCCTGTCGCCGTCGCCGGCCGCCTCGTCACCATCCGCGTCCAGGGCGGCAGCGCCTTTGTCAAGATCCTCGACCAGCAGGGCCAGATCCAGCTCTACGTCCGCCGCGACGTCATCGGCGAGGCCGCCTACGCCGAGTTCAAGAAGCTCGACCTCGGTGATTTTATCGGCGCCAGGGGCACGCTCTTCAAGACAAAGACCGGCGAGATCACCGTTCGCGCCGACAGCTACACGCTCGTCAGCAAGGCCCTCCGCCCGCTCCCCGAAAAGTGGCACGGCCTCAGCGATCCCGAGCAGGTTTACCGCCAGCGCTACCTCGACCTGATCGTCAACCCCGAGTCGCGCGCCCGGCTCCAGCTCCGCTCGAAAATCGTCACGCACATCCGCCGCTTCCTCGAAGACCGCGACTTCCTCGAAGTCGAGACACCCGTCCTCCAGAACGTGGCCGGCGGCGCCGCCGCGCGTCCTTTCGAGACGCACCACAACGCGCTCGGCGTCGATTTCGTGCTCCGCATCTCGCTCGAACTTTACCTGAAGCGCATGCTCGTCGGCGGTTTCGACCGCGTCTTTGAAATCGGTCGCAACTTCCGCAACGAAGGCGTCTCCCGCCGCCACAATCCCGAGTTCACCATGCTCGAGGTGTATCAGGCCTACAGCGACTACCGCGGCATGATGACACTCGTCCGCGACCTGTTCCAGTCGCTCTGCCGCGACGTCCTCGGCACCTTCGAGATCAAGCACGCCGCCAGCGGCGAAACGATCCACTTTGCCGGCGAGTGGCGCGAAGTCCGCTACAAGGACCTCATCCGCGAAGCCACCGGCGACCCCGACTGGTTCAGCCGCAGCAAGGAACAAAAAATCGCCGGCGCGCAAAAGCTCGGCCTCTACGCCGACCCGAAGTGGGAAGACTACGAGATCACCAACGAAATCTTTTCCAAGAAAATCGAGCCCACGCTCATCCAGCCCACCTTCGTCACCCACCTGCCGAAGGAGCTTTGCCCGCTCGCCAAACTCAACCTCGAGGACCCGTCCGTCATCGACGTGTTCGAGCTCACCATCGGCGGCATGGAAATCGCGCCCGCCTACTCCGAGCAGAACGATCCCGACGTGCAGCGCCAGATGTTCGAGGCGCAGGCCGGCGAGGATATCCAGAAAATCGATACCGATTTTCTCCTCGCGCTCGAACACGGCATGCCGCCCGCCGGCGGCATGGGCATCGGTATCGACCGCCTCTGCATCCTCCTCACCGGAGCCGAAAGCATCCGCGACGTGATCCTGTTCCCGCAGTTGCGCCCGGGGGGCGCAACTGCGGGAAATTAATAATTAAGAATTAATAATTAAGAATTAAAAAATTGAAAAAAACACGAGCCCTCCGACGCGCATGCCAAATCCGCCCGGCCCGGATCTCGCTTCGCCACCCCATTCTTAATTTTCAATTCTTGATTATTAATTAATTCCCATGTCCTGGCCTATCTACCTTGCGCTCAAGCAACTCTTCCCCGGCGGGCGCAAGGTGCCGCCGTTCTTCACGCTGATCTCGATCCTCGGCGTGGCGCTCGGCGTCACGATCCTCATCATCTCGATGTCGGTCATGGGCGGTTTCGGCTATGAAATCCGCAAGATGGTCATCGACACCCAGGGCGAAGTGCAGGTCCGCGCCCGCAACGCGATCGCCGATCCGGCCGGCGCCATCGAAAACCTCCTGCGCGTGCCCGGCGTCGCCGCCGCCACGCCGTTCGCACAGGGCATGGTCATGCTCGAGTGCGAAGGCCGTCCCACCTTCCCCGCCATCCAGGGTGTCGACCTCGACAACGTCGAAACCGTCACCCCCTTGAGAAAATTTCTCCGCGCCGGTTCCTTCGACGACCTCGACGACGACTCCATTATCCTCAGCTCCCAGCTCGCCCGCACCCTGGGCGCGCACCTCGGCAGCAAGGTCGAGGTCTACTCCCCGCTTCTCCTCGAAAAGCTCAAGCAGGACGAAGTCTTCATGCCCCGCGAACTCCGCGTCGTCGGCATTTTCGAGATCGGCCACCAGCAGCTCGACAGCAGCATCGTCCTCGTGACGCTCCGGCTCATGCAGGATCTCTACGGCCTCGGCTCCGCCGTGCACGGCATCAACATAAAAATCGCCCCCGGTGCCGAGCCCTTTGACGTCGCGCAAGCCATCAATGCCACGCTTCCCTTCGACCAGCGCGCCGCCACCTGGATGGAGAGCAACGACGACTTTCTCTTCGTCCTGCAAATGGAGAAGAGCATGATCTTTTTCCTGCTCCTGTTCATCGTGCTGGTGGCCAGTTTTTCCATCGCCTGCTCGCTCCTCACCACGGTCGTCCGCAAAACCCGCGAGATCGGCCTCCTCGGCGCCCTCGGCGCGCGCCCCGGCCAGGTGGCGCTCTGCTTCTGCCTGCAAGGTCTCGTCATCGGCGTGGCCGGAACGCTCGCCGGCAACCTCCTCGGCTTCACCGCGCTCCACTACCGTAACGACATCGTCAGTTTTCTCACAAAAATCACCGGCGGCGAACAGGCCCTGCTCAACGCCTACCAGTTCAACAAACTCCCCTCGCACCTGCTCCTCTCCGACTATCTGATGATCGTCACCGGCACGATCCTCATCTCGCTCCTCGCCGGCCTCCTCCCCGCCTGGCGCGCCGCCCGTCTCAAGCCCGTCGACGCCCTCCGCAGCGAATGAAGCAAAATCTAACCACAAAGACACAAAGGCACAGAGAATGCACAGAAAAAACCTCCAGCCAGTCGTCATGAAAAACAACTACAACCTTCTTTCATCTCCGTGGCTTGAGCCTCTGTGTCTCCGTGTCTCTGTGGTTAATTTTACGACTCTGAAACAATAGGCTGCGATGACCTCCCCTGCCACGCCCATTCTCGCCGCCACCGCGCTCGAAAAATCCTACCTCAGCGGGACCACCCGCCTGCCCGTCCTGCACGGCGTGGATCTCTCCGTCGTCGCCAGCGAGACGCTCTCCATCCGCGGCGAATCCGGCTCCGGCAAATCCACGCTCCTCAATCTCCTTGCCGCTCTCGACACGCCCGACGCCGGCGCCCTCGTCTGGCAGGGCGACACCGTCTTTCCCCCGCCCCTTTCCCCGGCCACCGCCGCCACCCGCCGCGCCCGTTTCCTCGGCATCGTGTTCCAGTCCTTTTACCTCATCCCCGAACTCGACGCCCGCGCCAACGTCCTCATGGCCGCCCGCATGCTCGGCTCGCCCGCCGCCGCCGACCGCGCGCGCGCCGACGAACTCCTCGCCAAGGTCGGCCTCGCCGGCCGCGCCCATCACCTGCCCGGCCAGCTTTCCGGCGGCGAACGCCAGCGCGTGGCCATCGCCCGCGCCCTCATGAACCGCCCGGCCCTGATCCTCGCCGACGAACCCACGGGCAACCTCGACGAAAAGACCGGCGACGCCGTCATCGACCTCCTTCTCGGCCTCTGCGACGAAACGCAGACCGCCCTCGTCCTCGTCACCCACAACCCCGCCCACGCCGCCCGCTGCCGCCGCGCCCTCTTCCTCCACGAAGGGCGTTTCATGTAAGCACTGTTTGTCGAAGCCGGTAGCCGGTTAACATCGACGAACAGCGTTGAACGCCCCGGTCCCGCTTTCACGATGAAGTGGCAGCGGCAAGCCTGCGTCCATCCGCCTCCCCCCGAATCCGGAGGTTACGTTTGTGACCAAAATGTTCCGAGCGCTCCTTTGCCGGACCCTGTGCACCGCGCTTTACTCGCGCTTCATGCAAACCGTCGACCCGATCACGGCCTCCACGTCGTTTCCCACCCGCCGCACCCTCCGCGAACCTGCGCGTGACGTGCCCGTCGTCCGCAAGACCGACATCCTGGTTTGCGGAGGCGGCCCCGCCGGCATCGCCGCCGCCTTCACTGCCGCCCGCGCCGGAGCCAGCGTGCTGCTCCTCGAACGCCACCCCTTCCTCGGCGGTGTCTGGACTGCCGGCGCTCTCACGATCATCCTCGACGCCGAAAACCGCCCCGGTATCAACCGGGAAATCCGCACGCGTCTCGAATCCCGCGGAGCCGTCGAGTACTCGCACCACTGGCCTCGCTGGCCCATCTACGGGCTCGAAGCCATGAAGGGGCTGCTCGACGAGATGGCCGAGGAATGCGCCCCGCGCCTCGAAGTGCAGCTTTGCACCCAGGTCGTCGGCGTGGCACACGACGGCAACCGCATCACCGGCGTATTCACCGAAAGCAAATCCGGCCGCGAATTCATCGAATCCAGTATCATAATAGACACTACGGGGGACGGTGATGTGTGCGCCCGCGCCGGCTGCCCCTTCGAGCATGGCCGCCCGGGCGACGGCAAGGTGCAGCCCATGACGCTCTACGGCCGCATCGGCGGCTACCGCGGCGTCGGCGCCGCCCGGCACCAGCCGATGCTCGGCATCGCCCGCGCCGCCGGCTTCCAGCTCAGCTATGAACGGGTCACGCTGTTCCCGCAGCCCGGCCAGCCCGGCGTGTTCATGCTCATGGCCACCCACCTTTTCGGCAGCGGCATCGACGCGCGCAATCTGACCCGCGCCGAGTTTCAGGGCCGCAAGGAAATCCGCGAACTGGTCCACATCCTCAAGACCCGCGGCGGTGAGGACTGGCGCGACATCTACCTGATCGACACCGGCCCCTTCGTCGGCGTGCGCGAAGCCCGCCGCATCCTCGGCCGCTACTATCTGACCACGGAAGATATCCAGACCGGTCGCCGTTTCGACGACGGCATCTGCGAAGTGCGCTTCAACGTGGACATCCATCACCCCGACCCCTCCGAAGGACGCGGCCTGTTCCACCTTCCCATGCGCCCCTACGATATTCCCTGGCGCTGCCTGCTCGCCCGCGATCATGACAACCTCATAGTGGCCGGCCGCTGTATTTCCGGCGATCACATCGCCCATTCCAGCTATCGTGTCACCGGCAACGCCGTGGCCATGGGCGAAGCCGCCGGCCTCGGCGCCACGCTGGCCGTGGAACAAGGCATCGATCCGGCAGACATCGCTATCTGCGAACTCCGCACCCGCCTTGGTCTTCCTGCAGAAAGCGGAGCCCCGGCCTGACAGGGACCGCGTGACCCGTATTTCCGCTCACCGCCTGTGATCGGTGCCCGGCGCATGGCCAAATTTTTTGCGAAAGCACCGTGCGAAATAATTGCCACTGCCAAATCCGCATGCGTGGGCGATGTCCGAGATGTTCATGCCCGGCATGGCCAGGATCACCCGCGCCCGCCTCAGGCGCTGCTCCAGTACGTAATCGTTAAAACTGATCCCGTCGCCATATCTGGAAAAAAGTCGTGAAATGTGGTTCGGGTGAACGTGCAGGTAGTCCGCCACGTCCTGCCTCGTGATCGGATGCTGGAGGTGTTCCTGCACAAACTGGCACGCCGCCCTCCAGGTGAAGCGCCCCTTGCCCGCGCTCGCCACCTGCTGCTCCGGCCGGTCCAGCAAGCCGACCGCCTCCAGCAGGATGATCTCCGCCAGCCGCCGCAACACGCGTGGATCACGCGCCCGGCCGGCCGCCTCGCAAAATGCCGCGCCGTCCGTATCCGGAACATGAGGACAATGATGCGTGCTCATGAAACGTTGCCACGGTGCGCTGTTCGAGCCGGGCAGCCTTTCCGCGATCGCAAACAATGTGAATTGCGGATGAAACACGATACCGAGTGAAAGGTAGTCCGCCCCATCGACGGGCTCCATGCCGCATCCCGGCGCGACGAAAATCACTTCGCCCGCGCGGACCCGCACCTCCACGAAACGGTTGCCGCGCCGCACCCGGTAGCGCCCCGTACCGCGGATACACAGGCTCAGCCTGGGCACATCGAGCACGGTCATCCGCCCCTCTCCCGGAAGATGTCCCGGTTCGCCCGCCAGATGCGCGCCCCGGATGCCGGTCGCCTGACCCGCGAAGAACGGTTCGATCTGCTGCCTGAAAATATCGGGGCTGGCCGTGGTCTCGGGGTATTTCATTTTGCGTCGGGAACGGGCATCAGGAACGTCGATCGGGAAACCTGCCACGGCCTCGTTCCGGTGGCGAGGCGGGAATGCAGCGGAGGTTACGTTTGTGCTAGCAATGTGTCACATGACGTCTTCAACGGAAACCGGCCTGCGGCATGCTGGGAAACCGACAGGCACTTTCCTGTATCCGTATCCATTTCCCCATGTCATCCATGAGCCTGCAGTTTCCTCACGCTGCGTCCCTCCACCCAGGCGCAGGAGCCCTCGATCAGGAGGCGCTGGGGATGCACGGGGACGCCGCGCTCGTTGCGATGGATCATGCTCACGAGCAGATCCACGGCGGCGGCTCCGATCACCGCTCCGTTTTCATCCATACCGGAAAAAAAGCCGCCGCCGTTGTCCGACATGATGGGCGGCACCAGGCCGATGTCCTCCGGGATTTTCCGACCCGCCGCCTCCAGCCACCGGCGCACCGTTTCGACATTGGAGGCGATGATGACATCCGGGCGATAGCGCGCCTCCCACTCGAGAAAGAGATTCCGCCGAAGCCGCGGCACCACGAGCGGAGGGATCGTATCTCCGCGTCGTCCGTAATCGGACGCGTAGGCCCAGAACGCCGCCGTCCATACGCGGTTGACGCGGTCTTCCAGAGGCTGAAGACGGAAAATGCCCGGTCTCCGGTAGCCCAGCGAATGGAGCCGTTTCAGCAACGCGATCATCGTCTGGTAATGGTGATTCGTTACGCCGTGCAGAACCGGAGATTCCAGGGTGTGACCAAACGTGACGGCGGAAAACCGCGACAGGTCCATGTCGAGCCGCACATGCGGCCGGGACTGTGCGGCAAACAGCAACCCCTGGATGCCGCGAGCCTCCGCGATACGCAGCACCCGTCGTGCATCCATCCCCGGTTCGCGCAGCCAGAATTCTTCCAGCCGGTAGCCCTGCTCCTGCGCCCGGACCCCGGCGCCCCTGAAGTGCTGCGGGAAAACCGGATTCTCGCGCCATCCGCCGCGCGTCGGCCAGTTGGTGATCCAGGCCAGCGTGCCCGCAAATCCCGCCTCCCGTCCCGCCTGCCGGTAAGCCGCCAGCCCGGTCAGGTAGGGGTCGGGCCGGTAACCGAGCTGCGCGGCCAGTTCACGGACTCTCCTTTTGGTTTCCCCGGCAATCTCTGGGTGATTGCGCAATGCCCGCGACACCGTGGCGTGATGAAGTCCCAGTTGCCGGGCCATTTGGGGAATCGTCACACGTTTGTCCAGAGCGGGAATGTGCATGGCGGAGAAGGAGAATATCGATGCATCGCACATGTGTGCGGGCTCCGGTTCTTGTATGCTGAAACCCATCCCGCAAGCTCCATTCCGTCGGGGCGCAGCCGCCCAGCCGCCCTTGCCAATCATCACCTGCCAACCCGGCAAAAACCCGTTTTCCCTGACCCGTCACCCGTAACACCCGCATAACATTATGAAATCATACCTCCGCACCTCACTGCTTCGGCGCACAGTCGCTTCATTGCTGATCGCCACCGCCAGCCTCGCCCCGCTCACAATCGCCCATGCGCAATCGCAAACGCTGGCGTTGTTCGACTTTGCGGGTTCCTCCACCTCGTCGTCCGCCACACCGGTTGACAATCTTGACGTTTCTTCCCTGGCGCCCGGGGATTTCACCGGTGCGGATGACGGGCGATATGGCTCCAACACCAATGGTTATTTCAGCCGTGCGGCCAATTCTACCGGTGTGGGATTCTTAGCCACGTCCAAAGACGACGCCCTTACGCTGGGGGATTACGTCGAATTCTCCCTCACCCCGACAAACAGCGATGTGCTCTCCCTCGACAAACTGACCCTGAAGCTCGGCAATCAACGCGGTTCCGTCTCCACCGAGACCGCTGTCGCTGCCTTCACGGTTCATTTCTTTGTGCGCGCCAGCTTTGATGACTTCCAGAGTTATCAGGAACTCATCGCCGATACGACCTCCTCACGGTCAGCCAAAGCAGCCGGGGCCAGTGGCAGCGGTACCAGTGTCTCCCTCAGCACGGTGACGATCGATTTCGCCTCGCTCGCTGATTTCCAGAACATCGACACCTCTGTCGCCTTCCGGATCTATGCGTTTATCGAAACAACAGAGCGGCATTCCAGCCAGATGGCCTATTTCGTCGGCAAAGGCACGGAACTCACCGGCACCGTTACTGCAGTCCCCGAACCTGCCACATGGGTGATCCTTGCAGGTATCGCCGGACTTGCCGTCGCCTGCCTCCGGCGCCGGTAATGATTGCGCAACTACATTGCCCCCGATATCCCCCCCGGTCCCCGCGTTTTCGATCAACCCGTCCAAAACACCAGTGCACCCGCAAACACACCTCGCCCCTCGCAAGGCACACGGCTTCACGCTGATCGAGTTGCTCACCGTTATCGCCATCATCGGCATCCTGGCGGCGATCATTATTCCGACCGTTGGTCGTGTCCGCGCGACGGCGCGCTCCGCGCAATGCAAATCCAACCTTCGCCAGATCGGTGTCGCCGCCGCGATGTGGAGCGAAGACCGCAAAGGCGACATTCTCCCCATCCACAACAGCAAGGAAGACAGGCCCAATCCTTTCAATGCACAACACTGGCCCTCCCTGCTCGCTCCCTATATCGGACGCACCGGCACTGAACCGCTGGCAAACTACACCGACGTACCCGTGTTCCTCTGTCCTGGACTCGGCGCCGGGCCGGAAGCCTTCGGTTACGGCATCAACGTGCTCATTTCTCCCACCAACGGCAGTTCCATCGCGCGCCCCTTGCTCAAAATGAACGCCGTTGCCACTCCCTCCAGAACCGTGCGTATGACCGATAACTACCGGGCTCCCGCCGACAAATGGCGTGTGTTTGTCCGCCAGCCTTCTTATGGGAAATGGAAGACCACGCTTCCCGGAGAAACTGGCATCATGGACTTCCGTCACCCAGGCCAAACCTGCAACGTTCTCTGGCTCGACGGCCACGTCACTTCGGAAAAACCCGACACACCTTTTACCACCAACAACGACCTCTGGGATCTTCTCTGACTCCCCCCGCCCCTCTTCGGTCCCCGCGTTTTCGATCAATCCACCCAAAATACCAATGCACCCGCAAACACACCCCGCCCCTCGCAACGCACACGGCTTCACGCTGATCGAGTTGCTCACCGTTATCGCCATCATTGGCATTTTAGCGGCGATTATCATCCCGACAGTCAGCAAAGTCCGCGAAAGCGCGCGTCGAGCTCAATGCACTGTCAAGGTTCGCCAGCTCGTCATTGCGAGCATCACCTACGGTAACGAAAATCGCGGCAGGCCACCTTACCCTTATGGCACCGACGCTGCGCCAAACTTTGATGGTGTTCCAAACCAGATGGATCCCAATGCCTACGATCGTTGTTTGCGGCCCTATCTTGGTGATCGTTTTCATGCGCTTTACTGTCCTGGAGCCATCGCCAGGGATGACTCTTACAACCCCGAAAAGCTGCGGGCAAGCAACTCCACCTCGCAATATATGAGTTACCAGTATTTCAACCGAAAGGAAGGCTCAGGGAGCTTGCCTCCAAAAGCAAAAGCCATGCGCTTCGAGAATCTCAATAATCCTCCCTTGGAATACGCGATGTGGGGTTGTCTTACCTACATGATATCTGCCGGGAATCTTGGGCATGACGTTGATCGGAAGAAAGGCGTTCGCCCCACCGGTATGAACGCAGGCTACGCAGACGGCTCCGTCAAATGGGTCCTCTACGACAAGACACAGGGATTCACGACTGGTGGTAACTACCGCTGGCCCATCCCAAAAGGCCAATAAGTTTCCAGCAGTGTACACGCTCTTTTATTCACCTTACTTCATTTGTTTCCATGCCCAGGCTTCTTCGCATTGTCCTGCTTTTTTGTGCCGCCTCTGCCGCTCTTGTCGCGGCCACCTGGCCTGTCGTCCCGCCAGTCGATTTCACAAAAATTGCCCCTTCCGATTTCAGCGCCGATGATCTCGAGCTCGTCACTCCGCTTGCGCATTTCACGCAGGTGGCCAATGCCGTCGTCGAGGACGGTCCCGATCGCGGCTTCATCAAGATCGCCGTCTGGCGCAGTTCCGGCGACAATCGGCCGTACAACGCCCGTATCCAGGAAAACATTATCGCACTCGCCTGGTTTTACACCGCCGACCGCGCCTGGAATCCCTACCGCGGCCACCCTGCCGTTTGTGTCCGCCTCGAGGCCGCACTTGATTACATCGCCCGTATCCAGAACGACGACGGACGTTTTTCCGAATTCGCGCCCCAAAAGTGGAATCTCGCCGCCACCGCCTTCATGACCAAATTTCTGGGCGAAACACTCGAACTCCTCGACGCCGCCGCCAAAACCGCCTCTCCCGTCACCATCGACCCCGGCGTTCTCGCCCGCGCCCACGCCACCTGGCGCAAGGCCCTCGTCGCCGCCCTCACCATCGACGAACTCTACGAATTCGGCGCCACCTGCACCAACCAGTACGGCAACCTCTGGCCCGGTGGCCTCGCGTGGCTCCACCTTCATCCCGACGATACCGAAATCCGCGCACTCTGGGAAAAACGCCTCGCGCAGAGCATCCCCGATTTCCAGAGCCCCGCCGGTTTTTTTTACGAACGCCAGGGTCCCGACTTCGGCTACACCCTCGGCACGCATGAAACCAACATCCGCGGCGTCTGGCCCTACGTCCGCGACACTCCACGCGCCGCCACCTTCATTGCCACGGAAAAAAAGTGGTTCGACTGGCTCTCGTGGAACATCGTCCTTCAACCCGGCGCCGACTGGTTTGCCGTCAACCACGCCATCGAAACGCGCCAGCAGCACCCGCTTGTCCGCCATCTCGAAACGCCGATGGCCGAACACGTCCCCGTCGCCCGTGCCCTCTCCCTCACCCGCGAAACCCGCGCCGCCACTATCGCCGCCGAACGCACCCGCCTCGCCAAAGACTGGCCCGGTGTCGCCCCGCTCAAGGTCGGCAACCGCACCGCCTTTATCCCCTATCTGTTTCAGGATCGCCGCTCTCCGGCGTATTACCCGACCGATGCCGAACGCGACGCCGCTCTCGCGACGCTCCCCTGGCTCGCGCGTGATCGTTTCAACCACGCCCGCCACGACGACCGGCCCGGCAACGGCGGCGCCGATTTTCTCTACCTTCGCCGTCCCGCCTACTACGCCGCCTTCGCCAGCGGCCAGGCCACGACGAAACAGCAACGCTACGGCCTCACCCTTCTCTGGCGGCCCGACACCGGCGTTATCCTCGCCGGCCAGAGTCGCGTCGACGGGCTCGTCTGGGGCACCTACGGTCCCGGAGCCCCCATCGCCATCGACTCGCGCACCTTCCGCCCCGTCGTCACCATCTCCAAAAACAGGATACCGTCCCCGCTTCCCGCCGCCGCCGACCTGCCCGATGGCGACCTTGTTCTCCGCTACAAGCTCGCGTTTCCCCGCAACGCCAGACCCACCGGTGACAAAACCGTCAAATTCGCCGACGATGCCATCACGGTCGCCGTCCGCTTTGCCGGTCCGTTCTCCGAAAAATTTCCCTTCGTCGTCGCAAAGGACGAAACCGTTTCTGTCGAGGATCACACCGTCACCGTACGCGGCCCGTCCGGCCCCCGGATCACGCTCTCCTTCCAGGGCGCCACGCAGGCGCCCTCGCTCACCGAAGCGCCCTGCTCGCTGCCCGGGCGTCGTATCGTCTGCGTACAGCTCGCCGCCGCCGACAAGCTCGACTACAGCCTGCGTTTCTGAACGCCCGCCCATGAAATGCCTGCGGTTCCTGCCTCTCCGGATGCCACGCCCGCTTCCGCTTTTCGTTTTCCCGTCCGGGCTCCCCGCCGCCTTCGCCGGACGACAGGCGGGCGAGACGCTTGTGCCGCCCTTTTGAATCATGCGCCCCTTTTTTTCCATCCCCTCCCTGCTGCTCGCCCGCGGTCTCGCAGTCGGCCTCGCCGCCTTCGCCGCACTGGCTCCCGCCCGCCTCGCCGCCTATGCCCGGCCCACCAACCTGCCGCCCTTCCCCAAAGCGACCCCGCTCGAAACCAACGCCGGATCCGGCATCAAACTGTTCCAGCCCGAAGGCACGCCCTTCCGCGTTCCCGTCGAGGACTGGCAAGGCGCCCGCCAGCGTGTCGCCGCCGATCCCGAATGGCAGCAATGGATCGACGAAAAACGCGTCGCGGTTGACGCCTGGATGGCTCGCCATCGCGACCGCCCGGAGTGGATTCCCGGCGGCAGCCACGATTTCGTCAGTCCCGCCGACGGCTCCTTCCTCATCTGGACCGAAGACGTCCCCGGCGAGCCCGTCTCCGATTCCCCCGGGGCCTCGGTCGCAAAACTGCACAGCAGCACCGGCCACGATGTCGAACCAACGCCCGAAATCCTTGCCGCCTGGGTCACCCGTTTCCGCAACCGCCACACGCAGATGATGGTCGAAGCCGCCAACCTGTATCAGTTTACCGGTGACACACGTTATGCCGGATGGGTCGCCGGCCAGCTCGATTTTTACGCCGACAATCTCCTCCGCTGGCCCCTCACCCTCGCGCGCGGATCGCCCGCCCGCCTCGGTGTGGACGCCTTTGAGGACGCCACCACGCTCACCCGTTTCGTCGAGGCCGCTCGCCTCGTTTTCCCGTACGCCGCCCCCGCCCGGCGGCAGGCATGGCTCGACCGCCTCTTCGTCCCCGAAGTCCGGATGCTCGAACAGTCCGGCCAGAACATCCACAACCACGGCGTCTGGCTGCGCGCCGCCCAGTGCATGGTCGCTCTCCTCTACAACGACGACGCCATGTGGACCCGCGCCGCCGACCTCCCCTGGGGTCTCCGCGACCAGCTCCTCCGGGGCGTCACCTCCGACTACTTCTGGTATGAGCAATCCGTCGCCTACAACGACTACGTGCTCATGGCCATGCGCCCGTTGCTGACCCTCGCCGGTCTCACCGGCAACCGCCACCGTCTCCTCACCGAAGCCGCCATCGTGCAAAACATGATGCTCACCACCCTCTTCCTCCGCTTCCCCGACGGCACCGTTCCCAACCCCTCCGACAGCACCCACACCTATCGCGCCCCCGCCGGCCGCATGGGTCACTACTATCGCGTCCTGCCCACCACCCTCGGTCTCGAAATGGCTTCCCGCGAACGCACTTGGGACACCCTCGTCGATCCGCCGCCTCCCCCGCCGCGCCCGCCGGTCGTGCCCGACGTCGTCTCGCGCAGTTTCGAATCCTCCCGCTTCGCCGTTCTCAGGCAGGGGCGGTGGCAGTTGTTTTTCCACTACGGCCAGCTCGAACGCTCCCATACCCAGGCCGAGGCGCTCAACTGGACGGCGTCGTTCGACGGTTTTGTCATCAACCGCGATCCCGGCACCGTCGGGTATGGTTCGCCGCTGAGCGCCGGCTACTTCAAACGCGGCCTCAACCACAACGTGCCTCTCGTCAACGGCGAAGGCCAGCAGCCCTGGCATCCCGGAACGCTCCTCCGCTTCGACGCCTCCGCCAACGTTGTCTCCGCAGAGCAGCCGCACTATCGCGACGACGCCTCCGCCCGCCGCACCCTGCGCATCGATGCCGCCACCGATTCCCTCATCGACGAGACCACCATCACGCTCACCGGTCCGGCCGACGTTTCCTCCAGCGCGGTCACCGCTTCGCCGCGGCTCGGCCTTTCGCTGCACCTGGATGGCACGCCGCGCCTGCCGCCCGGCTTCACTCCCGTCACCGACGACGACTTTCGCCGCGACCGCCCCGAACCCTTCACCTGCTGGCGTGACATCCGCGCCGCCGCCTTCCGCGACCGCGCGGCATTTACCGTCGAGTTCGAAGGCGGCCGCGTGCTCCGCGTGGAGTTGGCGACGCCCGGTGAATTCACGCTCTACCAGGGCTCCTCGCCCGACCGTCCCCCGCACCGGCGTGCCGGTTTCTACATCGAGAAAACCGGCCGCGAAACGGCAGCCACCTTCACGACCACCTTCACGCCCGTCCGGCCCGATTCATAAACCATGCGAGCGACGCAGACCGCACCGGCAGCACGGCTCGCCAGTCCCCCCGGAATGCGCCCGGAACCGACCTGCTCCGGATCGGCGAAACCACTATGTCCCCCGACAAAGTACTGCCACGACATGGCCTGCGACCAACCTCCTCCGGAACAAGAGACAAACGGATTTGTCAGGTGGTCTCCTATCTCGAAAACCAGCCCTTCACCTCGAAACTCCGGGAACGGCATCTGGCACAAATTGCCGGCCTTGGGCTCAGTCAATTCACGCGCCTGTTTCAGGCGGACATGCTCCTCACTCCCAAAAAATATCTCGATCTGCGTCGTCGTGAAGCATGCAAGCGAATGCTGGTCAAAAGCTCGCTCCCGCTAAAACAGATCGCCTGCGTCCTCGGCTTCGGACATGCCTCGGATTTTTCCGCATGGTTCAGGAAACATTATGGACTCTCTCCCCGGGAATTTCGCAACCGTTTCAGTCATCGAAAAACAGATACAGAGGCGATTCCGGACCTCGAGCGTCACTCCGCCACCGGATGATAATCCCGCACCTCCAGGAAGAGGTTCCCGCCACGCTGCTTTCCCCGGTTCACCTGGTCAACGGCCGCCTGCCGCCTGCCGTTCCGGCAGAGCTTTACCTTTTCCCGTTCGCACGCCACCTTTCTCCCATGTCCTCATCCCCGCCACTCCACACCGCCTGGGCCACGGCCTGCGCCGAACGTCGCGGCGAACGGATTTTCCGCACGGCTTCCGCCAGCTCCGCCGTCAGCCAGGACGATGCCCGCCGCCTCGCCCGCGCGCTCGCCGAAACCCGCGCCCGCGCCGCCGCCGACGGCGTCACTCCGCCCGCGCTCGACGGCGGGACTTATCCCTACCCCGAGCGCGTCCTCGTCGAGCCCGTCCTCCAGCGTCTCACCTTGCCCGCGTCCGGCTCCGCGGCCGTCGAGCTGGCCCGCATCACGCGCAACAGCTACCAGGCCTCCGTCCTCAATGCCTACCGGGTGATGTTCGTCGATGTGGATACCGCGCCCGATTCCAGCAACGCCGGCGACGAGGAAACCGTGCCGCAAGACGAGGCGCTCGACGCCCTCGTCGGCCTCACCGGGCGCCAGCCCGATCTCGCCTTCCGTGTGTACGCCACGCGGGCCGGCCTGCGCTATCTCTGCATCAGCCGCCTGTTCGATCCGGTGTCCGACGACAGCCGCGGCATCCTCGCCGGCCTGCGCGCCGACAAACGCTACGCCACGCTCTGCCGCGTGCAGAAATGTTACCGCGCCCGCCTCACCCCCAAATACTGGCGTTGCCTGTGGACACCTCCCGCCCCGCCGCCCGAATCCCGCCCGCGCGGCTTCTTCGCCCAGCTCCTCCACGCCGCCTCCGCGCCGAGCCCGGTCACCGATCCGGCGCGTTTCGCCACCTGCCGTTACCTCGAAACCGTCGGTTCCCCTCCCCGCACCCTTCCGCCGGAGATCGACCTCGTCCTCCGCCACCACGACACCGTCACCGAGGCAGCCACCGACAAACCGCTGGCGTAGCCGCATAACGGGGATCCCGTGCAGCGCCTCCCCCCACCGATCCGTCCGCTTCCACTCCCCGCGTCATCGGCGGCGATCCGAAGCCATAGCGTGTCCGGCCTGAAAAGCCGTTGGCGCGACGCCCGGATGCAAGCAGATCCGGGCTTGTGACGAGCCCGCGAAACGAGCAGGAAACTTTTCCCATGTCTGTGCCTGCATCTGCGTCTGTTGGCTCGCTCGATCCGGCCGCTCTGGTGGCGGAAGCCGTTGCCCTGGGGGCCTCCCGCGGTTTCTCCGTGGAAACCTTTGCCGAAGTGACCGGCGTCCCGCTCGTCGCGCTCATCCGGCCCGCGCCGCCGGATCGGCCGCACATCTACCTCTCCGCTGGCATCCACGGCGACGAACCAGCCCCGCCCCGGGCGCTGTTGCGGCTGCTCGAACTCGGCGTCTTCGACAACCGCGCCGGCTGGACGCTCGTCCCCATGCTCAACCCGGCCGGCTTCCGGCTCCGTACCCGCGAGAATGCCGACGGCGTGGACCTGAACCGCGACTACTTCGAACTGCGCACCACCGAAGTCACCAGCCACCTGCGCTGGCTGAAGAACCGGCCGTCCTTCCATACGGTTTTCTGTCTGCACGAAGACTGGGAATCCCTCGGTTTTTACCTTTACGAACTCAACCCCGCGCAACGTCCTTCGCTGGCCGACGCCATGATCGCCGCCGCGGCCCGGCATATTCCGGTCGAGGCGTCGCCCATGATCGACGGACGCCCCACCGCCGCCCCCGGCCTGATCCGCCCGGACTTCGATCCGGCGACACACACCACCGGCGCCGAGGCGGTGTATCTGTGCCGACACCACACCACCCTCAGCTATACCCTCGAAACGCCCTCCGCCCTCGCCCTCGATCTGCGGATCGAGACCATGGTTGCCGCCGTCCGTGCCGGTCTCGATGCCCTGCTCGGGAAAGACGAGCAGCCAGCTGCCGTTGACGGCATGACAGCGTCTCCCCCGCTCAAATCTGCGTCAGCCGGTACGCCAACGGGGTCACGCCGAACTCACGTCTGAACGTCGGGATAGTCACTGTACTTTAACTACAGAAACCCGGATCGTCCACAGACCCGGTCCTCATCCCGCCATGGTCACTCCCGTGCCGCCGGCTCCGGTTCGAATCGCACAATGAGCCGCAGGTCCGGAGCATCGGGAACAAGCGTCACCGCCAGCACCGAGATACCGTCGTTCTGTTTCTCCTCCCGTGTCGGCGGGCGGGCCGGGCTGGCCGAAAATCTCGCGCCCTCCGGTGCGGATACCACGGCCCGGAGAGTTTTTCCCTCCTGCGTCAGCGTCGCCGTGCGCCCGTCCTCCGAAAGCGTGATCCTGGCCGGCGTCAGCATCCGCCACGTCAGCGATTCACCGGCGCGCAAACCCTCGATCTTGTCCTCGATCACTACGGCCGCGCGCCCGGGCAGGGAAACCTGCCTCAGCATTTTTTTCGCCGCTCCCGGATACGCCGCCGTCAGGTCCACCGTGGCGGACGCCTCCTCCGGCGCACTCTCGAAACGTACGATCGGCGCCGTGGCCGTCGCCGATTGCAACCGGTCGCCCGGCATCACCGTGTTGTGACTGCGGTTGTTCATCCGATAGTATTTCCAGCGCTGGCCGCCCTCGCGGCGGTCGAAATAACGCGGGAGGCCGTAGTTATCCTGCCCGAGATCGACCGCCCAGCGCACGCCGCCGGCATCGAGCACGAACGAGCCGAGATCCAGGTGGCTGTGCGGCACGTTGTTATGGCCCCCTTTCAGCCCGACCCACAACGCATCCGGGTCCGCCGCCCGGCTGCGCATCACCACGAAATCGGCCTCGCCCCGGAAATGCGCGTCGAGCGGCAGCGTTGTCGCGGCCGCCGGCGCGGACGCCTGCTTCTCAGGATAAAAAAGCGCGCAAAAGACCAGCCCCCGCCCGCTCATGCCCCGCTTGTCGAGCGACGACTCGCGCACCTTCGCCTGCAGCAGCCGCCTCACCTCGGGCAACACCTCCGGGTGCCCGAAGCGCCGCGCCAGCCACACGTAAGTCGAAAGCGGCATCGAGTAGTCATGCGCCGGATTGCTGTCGGCAAAATTGAACGACAGGCCAGTCGGCCCGAAAACCTGCAACGCGTAAAACAAGGTCCGGTCAAAACCGGGCCGGTCGGCCACCCCGGCATCTCCCTCCGGCGTTTCCTCCAGCATGGCCAGCGCGTTGACCAGATAGGTGGTGCCGTAGCTCCAGTAGGTCGGCCCCTCCGGCCAGGCGCCGTCGGGCGCAAAGCCGCCCATCGCGAGCGGGAGCGAGGCGCGCGCGCCCGCGAGCACCTGAGCGGCCAGCTCCGGCTCCTCGTCGCGCAGGGCGAGGGCCGCGGCGACAAAGCCCGCGTTGCACACGAAATTCCAGTTGTTCAGCGTGGTGTCCCGCGAGCCAAAGGCCTGCCAGCGCAATGCGCCGCGCCCCTCGCGCTGATACGCCTCGGGGGCCAGGCCGAGGAGATTGCGGACCAGCGCGGCGCGGATGGTCGCACGATCCTCGGCGGACAGCTCCGGGCGCAGCCACGCGTAGCCCAGAGCCACGCCGAACCCCATCTCGGCCGTGTCCAGAAAGGACACCGGATTCCAGTCGGGGAAGCCGCAGACATTGAGCAAATCGCGCCTCGCCGCCTCCAGTTGCCGCTTGTCGCCATCGACCCGATACGCGAAGGCGCTGGCGATGATGCGGCCGGCGGCGGCGCGCGACTGGCCGAGCATGTTGCGGTCGCCGGGTTGCAGGTGCGTGTTGGGCGGCAGGGTCAGGTTCATCTCCGCCGCTTCGCGCACCCTGTCCAGCAACCCGCGCATGAGCGGGTCCTCGCGCTCCAGCCGGTGAATCTCCGCGAGCTTCGCATCGGACAACAGAAGCTGGCCCGCCGGCGGCGCAGCGAGCCTGCCGGTGTCGGCAGCCGGAGCGCCGCCGACCAGCGGAGAGATCGACAGGAGGATGCTCATAAGGAAAACGCGAAGAAATGTCATGATGTATCCAATACGGAGTTAACCTGAAAGCGGGAGGCCAACGGCAGATATCAAAGACGCCCCTGACGCCGGCGCATGCTCCGCGTCACCCCGCACGCCAGCAAGGCCACGAGGCCGGACAACATTGCGAGCGACGCCGGCTCGGGGATGGAGGAAATGGCGGAGAACGAGGCGGGAGCCGCGTCGTAGAGGCGGAACAGGTCGTAGTCGATGTCGCTGCTGTTCTCGGTGCCGCTGTTGGTACCTCCGATCAGGGAGAAGTTGCCGTCCGTCAATCCGGTGGTCACCACGCTGGAGTTGATCTTGAATGTGGCCGTGGCCAGGGCCGTCCCGCTCGTGTCGATGGCGCTGCCGTCAGTGTTCCCGAAAAGACTGGCCGTGATCCATCCCTCGGCATCCGTGCTGAAGGTGAAACCGATGTGGTTGATCGAGGCATTCACTCCGGTGGTTATGGGAAGCGTGCCGGTCAGGGTAATGGAGCTGACGGTGCTTCCGCCGGAATTGGTGATGGCACCGCTTTCCCCCTGGATGTAGAGTTTGAAGCTGTTGGCGGCGGATTCGGAAAACAGGGCGATGCGGAGCACGCCACTGCCACTGGAGGGAGCGCCCAACGTCAAGTCGATGGGACGAAACCAATTGGCATAGAACAAGGGGAGACTGTTGACCCGGAAGAACAAATCGGCACCGCCGTTGAGATGGACATAATCGCCCACTTTGGTGGACAACGCTCCCCAGGAATTGGCCGCACTGGTCGGCGTGAAGTTAACGACGGCACGATAACCACCGGAGGAAATCGTACTGTTTTTGAGCACATGAAGGTAAGACCCTTGGCCGAGGGGATTGGCGGTGGTGAGCGAACTCTGATAGATTGCGGTATTGCTGTTGAGTGCGCCCGTGCCGCCGACGTTGACGATGTTGGCGGAATCGAAACCCGCCTCGAAAATCAGGGCGGCCCGGACCGTGCCCGAGGAAAGCAGCAGGCCGATGCCTGCCAGAAGGAAGGGGCGAAGCAGATGCTTCATCACGGAATGCGAGGAGTAGGTGGACGTTGTCATGATGATTATTGGGTGGAGGTTGCAGGTCGTAACGCGGAAGCCGCCGGACAGGGTGTGCGGCGGATCGGCGCTGTTCCTTTTTCCTCCAACAATCAAAGGCGAACAATCCTCCCCGCACTAACACAGATCAGTGGCATCTCACTCCCCGCCGCCCTTCATCTGCGGCGCCCCGGAATTCTTTTCGGGAAACGTTGCCCCCGGAGCCCATATGCCCGGCACGAGGATGGACTTGGGCCGCTCCGGAATCCCGCGCTCCCCCTGATGCAACGCCGCCACCAGAAAATCCACCGCCGCCTCTCCGACGTGAAAGGAATCCTCGTAAATGCCGGCCAGGCCACCGTCCGATGGTTTTGGCACGCTTGCGCAAGCCACCGCCAGATCCTGTGGCACCCGGCAACCCGACCTGGCGATAACCCCCAGCAGACGTGGATTGCCCGTGATCACCGCATCCGGGCGGTGCTCGTCATACCATTCGCGAAAGGCCTCTGCCGTGAGCACTTCCTCGTCGAGCGGCGGAATGCGGTCGCCGCGCCCGCACAGGTGCTGCTCCACCAGATACCCGGCCAGGAAGTTGTGGTCCGCGCGGGCGTCGGTGGTGAACGAATGCGCGAACCCGATCCGCCGGTAACCCGCGTGCAGCAGCCGGCGCATGATCTCCTTGACCGCCCGGAATTGCGTCGGCGCCACCGTGTGCAGAAGCGGGCTGGCAAGCGAATACCCGAAAGTCACCGATGCGAAACGCTCGAATGGAAACTCCAGCGTCATGTTGGGGCCGGGCTGCGGACATACGAGAATCCCCTCGATGTTGCGCGTGATGAAAATCCGGGCCAGCCGGTCCGCTGTCATGCCCCGCTGGGCGATGTCAAAAACCTCCACCTTGTAGCCGTGCTCCAGGGCGCGTTTGAGCGCGCCCACATGATAATCCCTGAACATCATCACCTCGTTCCACCGGCGCGAGTGAGGCGGGACAAGTTGCGTGTTCACGAGCCAGGCCAATACCCCCTGGTAATTTGCCGAACGGG
Organism: Opitutaceae bacterium TAV5; assembly: GCA_000242935.3. Taxonomy (NCBI): domain Bacteria; kingdom Pseudomonadati; phylum Verrucomicrobiota; class Opitutia; order Opitutales; family Opitutaceae; species Opitutaceae bacterium TAV5. The sequence continues at coordinate 3,381,178 of CP007053.1, read as the reverse complement.
ATCGGGTTCGGTAATTTGCGAGCGCCGATAACATAGGGTCCGGCGCGTATCCCAGGCGGGCAGCCGCCTCGCGTATCCGCTGTCTGGTGGCGGGAGGGATGCTGGGGTGATTGCGCATGGCGAGCGACACGGTGGAGCGCGCCACTCGCGCCGCTCCGGCTACATCCGCCTGGGTTGCCCTGCGCAAATTACTCATCTGTGTCAGTAAGCCGGGCGTTGAAGCAGATCGTCAAATACAAACAATCCAGGCCCTCACCGTATCCTGTTGCCTGCAATCCGCCCCGCTCCCCGCACATCTGTCTTTCCTGCCAAACCACCACGTTTCATGAAACCCGCAGCGTTTCCCTCATCCGTCTCCAGGAAATTGTCCCCGCTTCCGGTGTTCTCCAGGAGGCGAGGCTTCACACTCATCGAACTGCTCGTGGTCATAGCGATCATCGGCATTCTGGCCGGGATAGCTTTCCCCGTGTTTCAGCGCGCGCGCCGGGCCGCCGACCGGGCCGTCACCACCAACAGCCTCCGCCAGATCGGCACCGCCATCCAGCTTTACACCGACGACTCCAGAGGGCGTCTCCCCGGTCCGTTCTGGACCTACAATTTTTCGTGGTACAGCACCAGCAACAGCGGCACGCTGGGTTATCGTCTCTGGAGCTATCTGAACATTCCCCAGCCAACCTCAAAAGTGAAGGAGGCTGCCATCCTGGCCAATCCCGCCAATACCCGCTATCGCCAGGATCCCGAAAGTCCCGTTTATGGTCTCCGGGATACGATCCCGGAAACGAACAATCCCGTTGAAGCCAATTATCCCAGGCTGACAAAAATCTTTGGGCAACAAAGCGGCTACGATCCTGACAACCTGGCCCACCAACCCAAAAACCTCTCGCAGCTTGCAGACTATCCCCTCTCCCGCATCTGGGCGATGTGTGACGTTGACCAGAAAAACGTGAGCCAGTCCCAATCACGCTGGTCGCAACTCCCCCCCGAACCCGTTCTCGGCAACATCCGCATGGCGCTGTTTTTCGATTGGCACGTCGCGGCCGTCCCGGTCAATCCGTGACCGTCTTCTGGCTGCCTGGCCAAAGCTTCGGCTTGCCAGCCACATACCTCCCTCATCCGGGGCCGGTACGAAAGCCACTCCCCCGAGGGCAGCCGGTTTTGTCGTGCGAGCCCCGATATCGACTGCGCCGCACCCCGCCGGGTCCGGCAGCAAACTTGACCCGGACAGGTTTCTCGCAACCTTCAACGTCATGAGCACGATCACTGTCATCCTGGAACCGGATGCAACCGGCACCTTGCATTTGCCGGTGCCGTCCGGGATGCGACATGGCAAGGTACAGGTCACCGCCATTCTCACGCCCGTACCCGACACCGGAACGCCCCCTGTGGCTGACCGCAGGAAACATGCTTTCGACGCCCTGCGCCGGATCGCCGCTCGCGGCGGCCTGTCGCCCTTCCGCGACCAGGATCCCGTTTCCTGGCAACGCGAAACGCGCCGTGACCGGCAATTGCCCGGACGCGAATAATGAGGCTGCTCGACAGCAACATTCTCATCTATGCCACCCGTCCCGATCAGGACTGGCTGCGCCTCTGGCTGGAAACGGAGCCTTTCGGCATCTCCGTCGTATCCCGCATCGAGGTTCTGGGCTATCACCGCATCACCTCCGAAGAACTGGCCGATCTCCAGCTCTTCTTGGCTGAAGCGACCGAACTCTCGCTCGATGACGAAGTGGTCACCCGGGCCATTGCCATTCGCCAACAGCGCAACACCGGTCTTGCCGACGCCATTATCGCCGCGACAGCGCTCGCATACGACTGGGAGCTGGTCACCCGAAACGTGGACGACTTCCGGCATGTGCCTGGCCTGAAGCTGATCAACCCATTCGACGACAAACCTGGGATTGTCTGATGAAAATCTGTATAAAGGCGAGCCCGGTATCGTCTTCACATTTATTCGAAGCAGGATGCCTGTAAGGCCGGGTTCGTTACACCAAAGCGCACGCGCCCATCGTCAGTATCCTTGATACATCGCAGATCGAACCGGAGCACGTCGCCGACACCTGCGATGGCGTAACGACACCGTTGCCGTTCAAATCTGCGCCAGCCGGTACGCCAGCGGCGTCATGCCGAACTCGCGCCTGAACGCCGGGATAAAACTCCCTGCCGAAGCGAACTGCGAGCGTCGTGCGATTTCGACTACCGGCAGCCGCGTCCTTCGCAGGTCCAGCGCCGCCTGGGCCAGCCGCTGCCGTCGGATAATCTGCGCCGGCGTCCCGCCCTTCCATTGTTCGCTCAGTTTCCGCATCGTGTGCGAACGCGAATAGCCGATCTGTTTCGCGTAACCCGTGATCGTCTTGATACGCCGGAAAAACGACGGCAACGCCACCTCTCGCATGTCCGGCAACACCGCCTGCCCGCGCGCATCGACCAGCGGGCGCACTCGCCCCGAATGCAGCAGTTCCCACCACGCCAGCAACCATTCGTAACCCGAACGCGACATTTCAACCGACGGCCTGTTCCGGTGCTCGTTCCATTCGCGCACGCACTGCCTCGCCAGCCTCACCGGACGCGACGCCAGCGGCACCATCGCCGCCCAACCGTGTGCCGTGCCCAATGCCAGCAACGCCTCATTGCCCCAGTCGCAACGCACCTTCACCCACACCCGTCGCCACGGCCTCCCCGACGGTGTCATCCAGCGCCCCTTCGACGGGCTGGAATACACCACCACCATCCCCGGATGCACCGTCAGCGAATACCCTCCGGTCTCGAACACCGCCTCCCCCTCCAGCGTCACCACCCAGTGGATACCCCGCGTGATCTTGTTGATCGAAATATCGAACGGCATGTTGTAGGCCTTGTCCGTCTCACCCCCGTCGCACTGGAAGTAGGCTCCGCCCCATACCGTTGCCGCCATCACATCCTCCCCTGCCGGCAGCACCCGCAGCTCTGTCGGCCCTCTCCTCCGCCTCTCTTCCATCACCCGCATGATCGCATTCCCGCCCGCCTTCGTCCCTCTCCCGCCCGTCCCCTTTTTCCCGAGGACACGCGCCTGCGTCGGCGTCATGCCCATGGCCCGGCGAAACGCCTTGGAAAACGACGACGCCGATGCAAACCCGCACCGCCACGCCACCTCTCCCGCTCCCGCCCCTGTCGTGGCCAGCAACTCCCGCGCGTGCTGCAGCCGCAGCGCATGCAACACCTCCCCGGCCGGGCGCCGCCACGCCTGCTGCAGCCGCCGCGCCAGCCACCCCGGTGTGCAACCCAGATGCGCCGCCAGCGCCTTCACCGAATACCCGTGCGCCGCCCCCTCGGGCAACAGGTGATCGATTCGCCCTCTCAGCAAATCCTGCAGGTGCACCTGCCGCTCTTCCAGCGTCTCGTGCAGCGCCGCCAGCCATCCGAACACCCGCCTCGACATCACCTCGCGCCTCGCCCCCGCCTCCGCGGCCGCCGCCAGCGCCCGCGCCGCCCGCAAAGCAGGAGAGCCCGGCGGCAACCGCACCATCCGCCCGAAATTCTCCTCGAGAAAATTCACATAATCCGCCGCCAGCGGTCCGGCGAAGGTGAACTCCAGTCCCGATGCCCCTGCCCTCTCCGCCGCCTTTTCCTCCTCCCGCCCGAAACGATCTGTCACGCCCGGCCTCCACACCGATCCCGGCTCCAGTCGCATCGTGCCGAACGTCACCTGCCCCCGCAACCACACCACCTGCCGCACCGTCGCATCGCCGGAGACCCGCCCCCTCTTCCCTCTCTCCTGCTCTCCGGCAACCACGACAGCCCCTCGCCATCCGATCCGCCTGCACGCCGCCAACCCGAACAGCACCCGTCCGGCCGCCTTTTCCAGCGCCTCACGGTCACAACAGGTCGTGCAAAATCTGGTCATGAAATTTTCCGGGAGTCCGGCTTTCTGTCCGGAAATGAGACAAAAATTGAATTTTTGCAGGCAAGGAAAATTGTCCGCAGCCCCGATTCGGGTTATCGTTGCCCTCGATGTTATCCATCCCCCGCAACCACCGCCCTGTATCGCCGGCCCGGCTCTCTCCCGTGTGCCTGCCCTCTGTCGCCGCGGCTTTTGTTTTCCTCGCCCTGGTTCTTCCCGCCCTCCTGCACGCCGAGGTCGAGCTCTGGCGCAACGGGCAGCGACAACCGGCCCGTTTCCCCACCCTCCAGTCCGCCGTCGATGCCGCCCGACCCGGAGACAACCTCCGGATCCTCCCCGGCATCTACCACGAAAACATCCGCATCACCGGCAAACACGCCCCCGCCGACAATCCGATCACGCTCGAACCTGCCAATAACGCCCCCTCCTCCGTCATCATCGACGGCGCCGACCCCGAACTCCAGCGCGCCTCCCCCGCCGCCCCCCTCAACCGCTGGCATCCGCTCCCCGATCCCGCCCAGGGCTGGGAAGCCGACGTGCCCTGGACCTGGACGGCGCGGGAATCGCGGGCCCTGCTCACGTGGGCCTCGCATGCCGACGACCGTCTCATCGCCGCGCACCACAATGAGGATTTTTTCCTCCGCGGCCCGCGCGGGGACGCCCTCTGGCGCACCGGCGGATCGGGAGGAAAAGTGCGCCTCCGCCTCGCCGACGGACGCGACCCCAACGCCGTGCCCCTCAACATCGGCACGGCCGAAGGCATCATCCAGCTCACCGACAGCACCGGCTGGATCATCCGCGGCCTCACCCTTCGCCACGCCGGCTTCGCCGGCGTCCATCTCAACGGCTCCGGCGTCACCGACATCACGCTCGAAGACCTCACCATCCGCACCGCCTTCCGCGGCATCTCCACCGAGGAAATCAAAAATCGCTCCAGCCGCATCACCATCCGCCGCTGCCGTATCCAGAATTTCTGGAACTTCGACTGGGAATGGCGTCAGGGCTACCGCGATACTCTCTCCTCCAGTGACGAGGAAACCGCCCCCATGCGCGGCCACGGCATCCGCCTCCGCGCCGACGATTCCGAAATCGCCAACTGTGAAATCGCCGGCGGCTGGGACGGCATGAGCGTCCAGGGCCGCAACATCACTCTCCACCACAACCTCGTTCATCATACCAGCGACGACATGATCGAACTCGAATCCAACAACACCGCCAACCTCCGCTTCCACGACAACGTCGGCTTCAAACTTTTCGTCGGCATCAGCATCGTCTCCGACCGCCCCGGCCCCATCCATATCTATCGCAACCGCATCCAGACCACGGATACGATCCGCGTGGAAGGCGAGACCCGCCGTTATGGGTATCCGATCAAAATGGGCAACGACTGGGGGCCTGGTGCGCATGGCATCTATATTTACCAGAACACCTTCGTCAGCAACGGACGCAGCGTCTTCGTCGCCACCCGCCCCCCGCGCTACCGTCCCGAGAACTGGCGCGACCTCGCCTTCGCCAACAACATCTTCCAGCGCAATCGCCGCTCCGCCCCCGTCGGTTTCGAAGGTATGGGACCCTCCACCAACAACATCCGCTGGGAAGGCAACCTCTTCACCTGGGATGCCGACCTCAACCGCCTCGCGGAAATCGACCCCGCCTTTGCCACCGCCGGCATCGTGGCCGACCCGCGTCTCACCGATCCCGCGTCCAGCCCGGTCGATGCCCGCCTTGCCGCCGCCGACAGCCCGGCCCGCGCGAGCGGCAGCCGGCTGCCGCTCGAATCCGGCTGGCCCGATTCGTATCCACCTCCTGCCGACAGCGCAGCCCGTCCTGATATCGGCGCCCTCCCCTGGGGCTCCGAACCTTCTCCCGCCGGACCCGGCGTCGACCTTTACTGGCCCTGGCCCAAAAACTGAACCACACAACCACCTCACGCCGATGCATACCCGACTCCCAACCCGAAACCCTGAACTCCGGACTGCGCGGCGGAGCTGCGCCGCCTTCACGCTGATCGAGCTCCTCACCGTCATCGCCATTATCGGCATCCTCGCCGGCATCATCATCCCCACCGTGGGACGCGTCCGCGAAACCGCCCGCGCCGCGCAATGCATCAGTAACCTTCGCCAGCTTCAGGCTGCTGCCATGCTCTGGATCGGCGACAACCGGGACAAAATGCCCGATGCCAAAGCATGGTGTTACAACGAAGGCTCCAGCAACTATGCCTGGTCCGGCCAACTCAGCCCCTACCTCAACTTCAAAGCTCAAAAAAACCTCGACTGGAAGAACACTCCTTCCCCGATGAAGTGCGATACCGGCTTCCTCAAAAATCCGCCCTCCGCGTCCATCCATTTTGGCCGTACCTACAGTATCAATACCTATGCCACTGCCACGATGGACGACGGCTCCAGACTCAAGGACCGCGACCCGCAATGGGGTTATGTCAGCCGCCTTTCGATGATCGAGCATCCCTCGCGCATGGCATTCTTCATGGACGGCGCGGTCGCCGCGGGCGGCGGCAATTACGTATCCAATGTCAGCCACAGTCACGTACCCGATAGTGGCTCCCCTCCTCTCCAGTACGTCCACCGCGACAGCATCAATGTCGTCTTCATCGACGGCCACGTGCAGCGCATCAGCAAAGCCGACATGCAGGCCAACTACGCCACCAACGAGACGCCCTTCTGGCGCTTCGACAAATAGCCGCATCCATCCCTCTCGCAAATCTGCCGCCATCCGGGCGGCAAGCCACTGCTTTGTCCGTCTCTCCTGAACCATGAAAACGAAACTGCACCACCTCCCGCCCATCCCGACAACAGCCGCAATCGCCGTCCTCCTGACGCTTGCCTCTCCTGCGCTTCATGCACAGGCGACTCTCAACGGGACGGATGCCTACACCCAGGACTTCGATACGCTTCGCACCCATTCTGGCAGCGGCACCACTACCTTCACCTTTACCAACAACAGCACGCTGGCAGGCTGGTATTCGACCGTCGGGGGCAGCAACAGCGGTCGCGCCAGTTCCGGCTCCCAAGCCACCAGCGGCACGATTTACAGCTGGGGCCCGTCCGATGGCACCGACCGGGCGCTCGGACTTTTCACCGGCAGCGCCGACGGGTTTACCTCCACCGCCTGGCTCGGCCTCCAGCTTCAAAACACGTCCGGAGCCACCATCGACTCCGTGACGCTCACTTTCGATGTCGAACAGTGGCGACGTAATACAAACCCCACGACATGGGCGTTCAGCTATCTGGCAACCGCGGAGAGCGGCAGCCAGCTCACGGCCGCCGGCTATACGACGAACCCGCAAGGAAACGTCACCAGCCTGGTCACCGGCTCTGCCAGCGGACTCAACGGCAATGCCGACGACAATCGCCGGACGGTCAGCGTCACGCTCACCGGCCTCGACTGGCAGGCCGGCGGGTATCTCTGGCTCCGCTGGGGCAGCGACCAGCCCGCAACTGCCGCCGGTCTCGGCCTCGACAACCTCAAGGTCGAGGTCGCGCCCATCCCCGAACCCGGAGCTGTCGCCCTGCTGGCAGGGTCGCTGGTTCTGCTGGCCGGATTCGCCTTCCGTCGTCGGAGAGCGGGCTGACCCGCATCTTCCAGACAAAAGGCGTTCGCAGCTACGGACACGTGTGATATATCCGGGCAGCTCATCCCGCTTCGACAGGCCCGGATTCTTCCCTCTTCAATCGCCCGATTTCGGCACGGGATCAAACCGCACCGCCAGCCGCACGTCCGGCGATTCGGGAACAAACGCAACCGTGAGCACCGACACACCCGGATTCTGTTTTTCCGCCTTTGTCGGCGGTCGGGCGGGTTCCGCTGAAAACTTCGCCTGGGCCGGAACCGGAGCCGCCAGCGTCACTCGCAGCTTGCGTCCGGAGTGGACGAGCGTCGCCACCCGGCCGTCGGGGGAAATGGTAATCCTCGCAGGCGTTAGCATCCGCCACGCGAGCGATTCGCCCGCGCGCAACCCCTCCACCTCGTCCTCGATCAGGACCGCCTTGCGACCCGGCATCGAAACCCGACGCACCATTCTGTCTGAAAAACCCGGATACGCAGACGTCAGATCCACCGCCGCGACGCCGCCTTCCGGCGACGTTTCGAACTGTGTGACCGGCGCCACCGCCATCGGCGACTGCAACGCGTCGCCCGGCGTCAGCGTGTTGTGGCTGCGATTGTTGAGCCGGTAATAGTTCCAGCGCCGCCCGCCTTCATCCATTTCCCAATAGCCCGGCAGGCCGTAATTTTCCGATCCCAGATCGACGGCCCAGCGCACGCTTCCGGCATCGAGCACAAAAGAGCCCAGATCGAGGTGTCCGTGACTCACGCCGTTGGCGCCGCCTTTCAGGGCAACCCACAATGCAGCCGGATCGGTTGCGTGACTGCGCATCACCACAAAATCGGCCTCGCCCCGGAAATGCGCGTCGAGCGGCACGGATAATGCCGGTTCCATTTTACCGCCGGACTCAGGCACCGTCTGCTCCGGGAAAAAAATCGCGCAGAAAACCAGTCCGCGTCCGCCGATGCCGGGCGGCAGCGAGCGCGCGTAGCCGGACGGAGCTGCGCGCAATTTTGCCTGCAACCGGCGCCGCACTTCCGGCAAGGCATCCGGCACTCCGAAGCGCCGGGCGAGCCAGACGAGCGCCGGCAACGCCGCCTCATGGTCGCGCGCAGGGCCACCGTCACCAAAATTGAAGGACACGCCGCTCGGTCCGAAAAGTTGCAGGCCGTAAAATAGCGTCCGGTCGAAGCCGGGGTATTGCGACAATCCTCCGTCGCCCTGCGGCGTGTTCTCCAGCATCGCAAGCGTATTGACCAGAAACGTCGTTCCGTAGCTCCAGTAAGTCGGGCCCTCCGGCCATGCGCCGTCCGGCGCATAACCGGCCATCGCAGCCGGAATCGACTCGCGGGCGCCGGCCAGCACCGTTTCCGCAAGCACGGGCTCCTCGTCGCGCAAAGCCAGCGCCGCCGCGACAAAACCGCCATTGCAGACAAAATTCCAGTTGTTCGTCGTCTTGGCCGAGGAACCGAAAGCGGACCAGTTCAGTCTGCCTCGCCCCGACCGATCGTAAGCCGCCGGGGCCATGCGCAGGAGGTTTTTGACGAGCGCAGTCCGGATGATGGCGCCCTCTTCCCCGGACAAATCGTCCCGCAGCCACGAATAACCCAGCGCCACGCCAAAACCCATCTCGGTCACATCCAGAAAATGCCGCGGATTCCAGTCGGGGAACCCGCACACGTTGAGCAGGTCGCGCCGCGCAGCGTCACGATGACGGCTGTCACCGTCGAGTCGATACACAAAGGCGCTGGTGATGATGCGGCTCGCGGCGGCTCGCGCCTGGTCGAGCATGTCGCGATCACCCGGTTTCCAATACGTGTTGGGCGGCAGCGTCAGGTTTTCCCGGGCGGCGGCGCGGATTTCCGAAAGCAACTCAGCCATCAGCGGATCGGTCTTTTCCTGCTCGCGGATACGGGCGAGGTCTGCGTCGGAGAGAAGCAGGCGCTCAGGCACGGGCGACTCGCCGGCCGCGCAGACCGCAAGAAGAGCGAAAAACAGGGACGCCAGGCGAAACGGGTTCATGCGAATGAAAATCCGGCGGAGGGGACTCCTGAAAATTAACCACAGAGACACAAAGACACAGAGAAAACCGGAAGAGGAGATTTTTTATATTTTGTATCTATCAATTTAAAAACGAGTTATTTTTTTCTGTTCTGTGAAACTTTGTGTCTGTGTGCCTCTGTGGTGAAAATCTGTTTTTTCAGGAGTTCCCCGGAAGATCATCGTATCCGGTTTCTCATGGCAAGCAGGCCGAGCGCCGCGCCGCCGAGAAGCAGCGCCGCCGCGCCTGGCTCGGGGATCGTCGATCCCACGGCGGTGACGGTGAATTGCAGCGTCTTGCCGTCGGCCGAGTAGCCGAACGTGCCGGCCCAGCCCGCGGCAAGGCTCTCCTGCGAGAGCGCGTATTCGGTGAGCGCAATGCCGGCACGGGCGTCGGCGCCGAAGTGGATCAGGTCGTAGCTTACACCGGCCTGTGCGTCGCCCGCGTTGGTAAAGTTGAAAAAGATACTGTCGGCCGCGCCGCTCGATTGCCCGACCATCGAGGCGTCGACCAGCGTGACGAGATCGCCGGTGTCACCTGAGCCGAGCGTGAAAAGGATCGTCGCCCTGCCCTCGAAGACGAGCCCCTTGCTGGTCGTGGTGCCGATCCCGTCGAGCGTTATCCGACCGGCATCGAATACGCCGCCATCCTCAATCGTCAATGCCTTCGCGCCACCCAGGTTAAAAGTGCCGTCGAGTCCGAGCGTGGCGCCGGATTTTACGACGAAATCCCCCTGGTTGACGTTCTGCCCGCCTGCGCTGTCGCTGCCGAAGACACCGACGAGATGGAGTGTGCCTTGCTCGACGGTCGTCGTGCCGGCATAACCGCTGGCGGAGCCGGCGCGGATCGTGAGGCTGCCGGCGCCGGCCTTGGTGAGTGCGAGGCTGTTGTTGCCCTGGCTGATCGTGCGGCTGCCAATATCACCGGCAAAGATGGAGTCTGTGACCTGCTCGATGCGCAGGGTACGGACGCCGCTGTTGGCGCTGAAAACATTGGCCAGAGCGATGCGCCCGGAACCGGAGAGCGAACCGATGGTGGCGGCGCTGGCGGCGAGTCCGCCATTCAGGAAGAGCGTGCCTCCACCGAGGACAATGCGGGTGCGGGTATCGGTGCCGGTGAAGGCCGCTCCGGCGGCTGCGTCTTTCGAATCCGCTCCGAGGTAGAGGCCGGAACTGGTGTTGGAGAAACTGTTGACGGTGATCGTGCCGTTATAACCGGTGGACGCAGCGACATGTGATTCAAGAAACACGCGGAGCGAGGCGGCGCTGTCCGTGTTTTCCGAAAGGGAAAAGTCACCGCCGCCGCTGGCGCCGTTCGCACCGGTGATGCGGAGACCGGTATTCCCCCCGCTGCCCGCGCCGGTGTGCGTAAAGGTTGCGCCATTACGGATCACCAGGCTGGAGGCGCTCACATAGCTGCCGCCAAAAGCGATGGCGGCGGAGGGCGTGACAATCACGGCATCGTTGCCGGCTCCCCAGGTGGCATACGTTGCGCCGTCCTCGGCAGCCGCCCAGTTGGCGTTGCTTGCGTTGGCCCAGACGAGGCCGGCGGCGGTCCGGTTCCAGTATTGGGTGTCGGCGCGAAGGGACGGCACCGGGGCTGCGAGCGCGAGCGTTGCGATTACGGCGAAACAGGCGACAGGAACGCCACGGGTAACGGGCAGGGTTGTTTTCATGATGCGGGTCGGTTTTTTGTTGATTGCCCCGACACCGTGCCACCCGGATGCAGGCGACGGAAAGCATCTCCGGCCTAACACTGGTTAGATCATCGGTTCCCCACCGGCCTTTTGCCTGTTGCGGAGGGAAACCGTGCAGGCACCGGGCGCAACCGGGCCGGCATTGCCTCACGCGGGATCATCGTCTCTCCATCCTGCCAGAATCCGTCGATGAGGATCGTGCGCGGCACGGCCGGCACACCCCGCTCGTTGTGATAAAGCATCGAGGCCAGCGTATCCACAGCGGTACGACCAATCTCGTATTCGTTCTGGTTGATTCCGGCGGACCGGTTGTAGCTTTCGTCAGGATTGGTCCGCACGGAAAGACGCACCAGGGCGAGATCCTCCGGCACGCGCACGCCGTTCTCGCGAAGGAGCGCGGGCAGCTCGGCGTAATGCGAGATGAGCGCGTCGGGCCGGTGGCGGCGAAACCAGGGGCGCAGTTCGTCAAAATCCTCGCGCCGCAGCGCCTTGGCGGGATGGACCTGCGCCGGGACCCGCTCGGCTTCGGGGAGCGTCATCTGCTCGCTCAGAAAACCGGTCAGAAAGCTGCGCCGGGAACGTTCGTCGAGATCGTGCGAGATCAGAAAACCGATCCGGCGAAACCCGCGTTTGCGCAGTTCACGCAGCGCAAGCATGCTCGAATACGCCTGGTAGTTGGTAATGATATGGAGCCGGGGTGACGTGAGGCTGAAACCGAAGGTGACGGCGGAAAACGGCGCGAAGTCGAAGGCCACCGCGCCTGGTTCGGGCAGCGGCGCGAGAAGCAGGCCCTGGATGTTGCGCGCCTGCAACACGCGCGCCAGTTGCCTCAGGCTTTCGCGCGATCGCGTGGGCGGAAACACATCGAGCCTGTAACCGAGCTCCGCGGCGCGCGCCTCGGCTCCGGCCCGGTAACCGAAAGGCTCGCGCACGGATTTCTCGCCGGCGAAAAAATTGATCCATGCCAGCGTCGCGCGGTAGCGGGGACCGGTTTTGTCGCGTCGGTACTCGGCCAGCGCCCGCAACATCGGATCGGGCTGATAACCGAGCCGCTCCGCCAGTTCACGGACACGCGCCTTCGTGGCGGCGGCCACCGCCGGATGATCGCGCAAGGCGAGCGATACGGTGGCGTGTGATACGCCGGCCTGCCGCGCCAGGTCACGAAGGGAAACCCGCCGGGTGCCGGGTGTCGTGGCATCGACGGAACCGGTGTCAGAAAAGGAGATATTCGCATCGGCGGCATCCATTTAACCAGTGTTAGATGAAGCCTGCTTCCGGGCGAGTCCGTTTTCCGCACAGTACCCGTCATGCATTCGACATCGCCCCGTTACCATCGACTGAAAACCCGCTGCCGGCATCGGCCGCACCGGCACGCTTTCACCCTGATCGAGCTCCTGACGGTCATCGCCATCATCGGCATTCTCGCCGCCATCATCATCCCGACTGTCGGCAAGGTTCGTGAAACCGCCCGCAAGGCGCAGTGCGCCTCCAATCTCCGGCAAGTCGGCATGGCGATCATGGCCTACGCCGGGGACAACAAGGACCGGCTGCCCGGTCCGCTATGGGTCGGCATGCACGCCTTTTGCGGCAACAACAACGATACCGCCCTGCTCGGCAATGCCATCGCCCCCTACGTCAGCCAGGCGCTCCCGGAAAACCCGGCGGAAAAACGCCTCATGCCCGTCCTCACCTGTCCGGCATGGCTCGCGGCCACCACCGACAAGGAGGGCAAATGTTACACGATGGTCAGCGATGCCTCCGACCTTTTGCACGATGGCACGACCAGGCCACCCTTTGGCGTGAAAAACTCCGCTCACAACCCCAGGCGCATCACCGAATTTGTCTCCCCTTCCACGGCCGCGGCCATGATCGAACGTGATAAACCGGCGGACTCCGGCGTCACCAAACCCGTCCACGGCAATATCCGCAACCAGCTCTATCTCGACGCCCACGTGAAGGCCGTCGCCGTTCAGTGACAGCCGGATAACCCGGCAGCGGTTCTTCTTTCCCGATCGGTCAAAAACTGGAAGCGTGAATCGGATGGCCATGCCCTTCCGTCTCATCGCCCACCGCGGCGCGCCAATGCGTGCGCCGGAAAACACACTCGCTTCGTTCCGCATCGCGCAACAACTCGGAGCCACCGAGATCGAGACCGACGTCCAGCTCACCACCGACAACGTCCTCGTGCTCTGCCACGATGACACCCTCGCCCGCTACCGTCTCGGCGACCGACGTGTCGAGGAATCGCCCTACGGAGCGGCGGCGTCCCCGCCGCCGGACGGGACGACACGAAGCGCGGCAGCGCGGAGATGGCGCACCCGGAGGGTGCGGCCTGAAGCGCAGTGGAAGGCCAGACTTGGCCGGGTGCCCGCAATGCGGGCGGACAGGTCTGCAACCCCGCAGGATTGGGCGCGCTGGCGTGCGTCCGGCGGCGGGGACGCCGCCGCTCCATCAAACCAGCATGTCCGCGCCACTACGCCTCTTTGCGAACTGGATTTCGGCTCCTGGTTTTCCCCGGCCTTCGCCGGCGAACGCATCGCCACGCTCCCGCAACTCCTCGACACCCACGCCGCCGATTTTTTGTTTCACATCGAGCTCAAGGGCGCGCATCCACGCCTCGCCGCCGAAACCCTCGCGATCCTCGACGCCCGAAACCTGCTCGGCCGCAGCGTGCTCACCTCGTTCTCACTCGAACAACTCCGCCGCGCCCGCGCCGCCTCCGCCAGCATCCGCCTCGGCTGGCTCGTCCATGCCATCGACGAACCCGTGCTCAGCGTTGCCGGAGAACTCGGGCTTTTCCAGATCTGCCCCCTCGCTTCTGCCGCCACGTCCGATGCCGTGGCCCGTGCCCTCCGCGTCGTCCCCGAAGTCCGCGCCTGGGGCTGCCCCCGCGAACCCGCCGCCGCACGCGAGACCGTCCGTGCCGTGCAAGCCGCCGGCTGCATCGGTATTACCACGGACGAGCTCGGCTGGTTCCGGGACACAAAACCTGCCTGATACCAAAGCCTTCAGATTTTTACACAAAGGCCGCAAAGAGCGCAAGGGATTGCCAGTTACCTTCTTCGCGTCCTTTGCGGCCTTGGTGTAAAATCAAAAACATTCGGGACCCTGGTATGAGAGAAAAACAAACATGGGCCGCGCCAACCGCTGACAGTCGTCACTCCAAATCAGCCCGATCCCTCCACACCTGAACCAGCTTTCCATAAAGCCCGCAACGTCGCCCCTTCCTCCCAGTCGCCACCCAGCATCACGGTTTTCGGGCGGTTCGGCACGCCCTGCTCGTTGAGGTGCAGTTGCTCCGCCACCAGATCCAGCGCCATCGCGCCCAGCAAATCGTGACGCCGGTTCACCCCGCTCACTTCCCGCCCCGTCTGCGCGCGTTGTGTCCGTCCCCGCCCCTGCAAATCCAGATCCACCAGACCCACATCCTCCGGCACCCGCCATCCCCGCTGCTCGATCCACTCCGGAACATACGGATGCACCGTGATCACCGCATCCGGTTCATGACGCTTCATCCAGTCCCCCAGACCGGCCGGTCCCTCCGCAGGTGTTTCGCCCTCCCAATAAAAAACCGGCACACGCCGCGCGGCCTCCTTCCCGCGGAGCAATGGCAGCGACAAAAAACCGCCCGACCAGCGATGATTCGTGCGCTCGTCGCTCAACCGGTGCATCACCAGCCCGATCCGCCGGTAACCCCGCGCCACCAGTTTTTCTACCGCCAGTTGCATCGTGAGAAACTGGTCGTTGGCCACCCGGTGCAAAACCGAGGCCGTGTAGCTGTATCCGATGGTTGAACACGCAAATCCCGACCAGTCGAAATCCACCTCAGGGATCGGATCTACCAGCGGCGCCATGATGATACCCGGGATGCTGCGCGCCCGCAGCAACTGCCGCATCCGCGTCTCGCTCATGCCTGGTTCATCCAGCCGGAACCGCTCCACCTTGTAACCCAGCTCCGCCCCGCGCGCCCGCGCCCCGGCGAACATCGCGCCCAGCGGCATCCCCGGATCGTCGAACTGCTCCGGGTTCGGATTCGAAAACAGAAACGCAATCACCGGCCCGTTCCGGTCCACCCCGGGGTTGTCCCTCCGGCCTGCCCTCTTTCCCTTGCCCATGCGTGACCGTCGCAACGAGGCCATCAGTACCGACAACATCGGATTCGGCCGATACCCCATCTTCGTCGCTATTTTCTGGATACGCTGACAAGTTTTCTTCGGAAGCCCCGGATGGTTTTTCAACGCCCGCGATACCGTCACCACCGACACATCCGCCCGTTTCGCGATGTCTTTCATCGTCACTCGATTACTCATATAAAATCATCTTAATGTCTTTTACTTCAATATATTCAACAAATTTTATGTAACGGATTTCATTAAATCACCTTCGACACACTCTTCGATTTTCAGCACCACTCCCGCCATTAACTCCGATTCCCCTTCTGTCGCCGCATATGCGTTGCCTCATTCTCTGCATCACCCTTTTCCTTTCTCTTTTCACCTCGCGAGGTCCGGGTGCGCCGTCTCCTGCTTCTCCCGTAATCATTCAGCCCGACGCCTGGCCCCACGCATTCGTTGAACTCCTCCTCCCAACCCCCGCACCGTCAGCGTCTTTGTCTCCACTCGACGACTTCGGCCCCATCCTGCTCACCTCCAAAGGCAAATTCCTGAAGCCCGGTGATTATCGCGTCACCATCGTATTCCGAACAGGCGATGCCACGCCCGGCAATCCCCTCCGCCTCCTCTGCGAAGTCCGCGCCGATGCAGGCCCTCCGACGCACACCTTCACCCTCACTGCCGAAATCCGTCCGGAGCCGCACGCTACCCGGGTCATCCTGACTCTCGAAAGCCTCACCGGCCGTTACCGGGGAGTCCATCCCGGCCACCTGCGCCCGGAAGTCGCCACTGACCTCATCGGCTACAATGTTCCCACCCGCTACACGGGGCCTGCCGGTTTGCGCACCAACTACCAGTATTACGTCAATAAAAACGGTCCCCTCCGGCAAACCGTCCGCCGCGGACTCAATGCCAAAGGCAAACCCAAATGGCATGTCCAGCCACAGGATGCGCTGGCCGCCATCGACCAGCAGGAGACCTGGATCCAGAAAATCCTGCGCACCACCGGCACCTTTTCCGACCAGCTTACCTCCGGCGGGGAAGGTTGGCCCTACGTCGAATACACGCCCGGGAATCCTGCTGCCGGCACCATCCGCGGAGCCCGCGCCGCCCTCCGCGAGCAGGCCGTCCGCATCAAACAGCATGTCCCCGGCCCGCTTCTCTCCGAAACCGGCAGCAGTCAGTTTCTCCTCGGCGAGTATGTCGATTCCTGCGACTTCGGCATCTTTGAAGGCTATCGACGGCATTTCACGCCCGAACACAAGCTCCGCCGCCTCCACCACCTCTCCATCATGTATGGCATGGGCCTCGGTTACCGTTACTTTTTCGCTCCGCCCTACGCCAAAACCGACAAACAAGCCCGTGGCAACGCCCTCTATGCTGCTCCCTGGGGCCCCGGGTCCGATGATTACCGTGCCATGACCCTCGCTTACGGCAACGGCGCCTATCTCGATTACGCTCCAAATCGGATATGCCATGACAAAGCCCTGACTGAAGCCATGACCGTCGGCCTCCTCCAGCGCCATTATCTCCTCCAGACCGTCTCCGAAATCACCTATGAAACCCCCGAAGGCTGGCAATCTCTCGAAACCATCCTGCTCTCCGGGCTCAATCCATCCCGCTTCTGCGACCGGATAAAAATCACTTGGCAAAACGGCCTTGTCATCCTCGTCAATCGCAGGACCGGCGCGCCGCCTCTCCCGGCAACGCTCCCCCGCTTTGGCGACATCGGGATACCCCCTCACGGATGGGCCGCCTACTCGCCCGGCGGCGATATCGAGGCATTTTCGGGCATCCCCGCCTCCCTCGCCGGCGATTCCCCTGAAAACGGCTCCCTTCCGCCGTCCTTAACGGATGAATACCCCAACGGGACTCCGTATTACAGAATTGACTACGTCAACGACTCCACGCGCCGGATTATCTTCATCAACCCGAGGCTCACACGCTACCGCGGCCTCCCTGCCGCCACCCTCTTCGAAGAGGGCCGTCAGGTTTACCAACTCCCTCCGGAACTACGCCATCATCCCGACAATCTGAAGCCGCCTGTCTTCTCGCAACCGCCATCAATCACAAAAACAACCGAAACATAACAACCACAACCTGCCATATCCTGGCCCCATGTATATGAAATTCATCGCCCTCGCCTTCGCCGCGGTGCTCGCCACCGCTCCCGCCCTCCACGCCCAGATCATCTACGCCGACACGTTTGACGGCACCAACAACGCCGCTCTGGGAACGACTTCAACCGGCGGTTACAGTTGGAAGTCAAGCGCGACTTCGTCCTACATTTTTTATTACGACAACGCCGCACGCATGGCCTACAGTCAGGCCAGTGCCCCAAGCCTGGCCGCCTACGTGAACTACAGCTTGGACGACATCCGTGACTATGACATCAGCGTTGACTTGCGCATCCCGTCAACGGCGTCTCTCGCTCCATTCGCTATTCTTGCGCCCCGCACCGAAGCGACCGCCGCGACCGATCTTGCCAGCCTTACCGGCGCTTATTTCTTCCGCCGCAGCGGAAGTGACAACAAAATCACCATCACATGGTGGGACGGCAGCAACGAAACCACCGTGGCGACCTCGATTCTCACCGTGGGATCGGGAGGCACGGGTTCTGATAACTTTTTTACCGTCAACATTCAGGTCAGGGGAGATGCCATCACCTTTGTTTCCTATGGCAACGAAACGCTCAACGACACCCGCTCCCTTTCCAGTTCGCTCTACAACAACGGCACTGCCGACTACCTCCTGTTCGGAAACGCGCCCGGAGGCACAGGCACTGCCAGTATGAATTTCCGCTTCGATAACCTCACCGTCACGCAAATTCCCGAACCCGGAACCGCAGCCCTCTTTTTTGGCGCCCTCGGTCTGCTCGCCTCACTTGCGATTTGCAAATCGCGCCAAGGGTAGAGCGATCCAAATCGCGATGCCTCCAGTTAATCCACAGGGTGCACACATGCCCGCAACCGGTTCCCGGATTATGCCGAGGATCATGATCCGCCGCCTCAACCTTCGCGTCCCGTGGAGAATCATCCCAATATTCCTCGCCGTGCTCGCGGCGCTGCCAGCCTCCGCTGGCCCGGCCTCCCCACGATTCGCTGCGCCGCTTCCCGAGATTACAGTGCCCCGCGCCACCAAATCACCAATACTCGACGGACTTGGCACCGATCCCGCCTGGAGCCGTGCCACCCACATCGAACTCCACGGCTACTGGAGCGCTCCCACGCAGCCTTCTGCCTCCCGAACGCGCGTCTCACTCCTCCACGATGGACAGTTTCTTTACATCGCCTTCGATTGTGAAGATCGTGACATAATCTTCACGCGCACCGCGCACGACGACCAGACCTTCCGGGACGATTGTGTCGAAATCTTCATCGGCGCACCTGATGAACGCCTTTCCGATACCGCGTGTCTTGAAATCAATGCCATCGGAACCCTCGCCGACTACTACTATCGCCACGCCGACTGGATTAACCTTCGCTACGAATCTCACGCCCGCGTTGTCGCCTCCCGTCAGCCCGCGTTTTCCGACCTCGCTTCCGACAAACACCCGCTCCCCGGTTATCGTCTCGAAATCGCAATCCCCTTTCGATCCCTTGTATCTATTGTTACGTTACTGGACAAAAATCCCGGTCCCCCTTTGCCGGGTCGGCTTCGCGCCAACTTTGCCCGCTGGGATCGCGCCTCCACCCCCTCCGCTCCGGCCCGCTTCACCATCTGGTCCGATCCGCAGTTTTCCATGCCTCACCCCCATCGACCGGATCGCTACGGCTGGCTCAATCTGGAATCATAAAATTTTTAAAATAAATATTTAACGTAAATTCCGTGAAACGGATTACATAAAAACCATATCGCATCCTCTCCATGAGAAACCAGTCTGTTTCCGGATAAAACCTCTCCTGTCATGCACCCTATGCCCCACCGCCACAACCACCCTGCATCCGCCTTCACACTTGTGGAGCTTCTCACCGTCATTGCCATCATTGGCATCCTTGCCGCCATCCTCATTCCCACCGTTGGACGAGTTCGCCAGACAGCCAACGCCGCCGCCTGTATGAGCAACATGCGCCAGGTTGGCCTGTCCATCCTGCTCTACACCGATGGAAACAAGGGACGCCTGCCCAATTCCAACAATCCCCGCTGGGATGCCGTCGCGATGGCTACCTTTACCGGCCAAAACATCGATTCAGCCCCCTACAACGCCATTCTCCGCTGCAAAGCCGACACCATCGTCCGCACCACCAGCAATCCCGACGAACTCCGCTCCTACTCCATCAACGCCGTGCTGGTCAACTACGACAACCAATTCCGGAACGAAACCATCTGGGGTCCGGGGCGTCCCGCCGCCAACACCGGCATGTTGCTCGGCGACATCTCCACTCCAAGCCGCGTCGCCCTGCTCCTCGAACGGCACGATCCGCTCAACACCTACCAGACCGGCAACCTTGTCGCCACCACCAAGCTCTTTGACTACCACCAGGGCGGCATGAACGTCGTCTTCTGCGATGCACGCGCCGCTCGTATCAAAAAAACCGCAGAGCTGGACGCTGCCAGCACCCAATACACCGGTCTCAACAACTTCCAAGCCACCTACGCCCGCGTCCAATAGCATCCCCCGTACCGCACACACATCCACTGCCTGTCCGCACAATGACCCGCTACCTTTGCACAGCACTCATCCTCGTGATGTTCCTTTCCCGACACGGCCACGCCGCCACGGTTTCCATAGACGGAGGCGAGCAGGGCCTTGCCCTTTTCACTCCAGGCCAAGCCATCCGGTTTGACGCCATTCCCCCGCACACTTCGGTCAAGATTCACGACGTCACCGGCCGCCTCATCACCGAAACCACCCCCCTTCCCGTCACGGCCTCACACACTCTCTCCACTCCGTTGCCCCCCGGATGGTATGAAAGCCGGACTGGCGATCTCGCCGGCAGTTTTGTGGTCGTGCTGCCCCGCAAGCACCTGCGCAGCATTGTCGGCCTCGACGCCCATCTCGCCGAAACAATGTCCGGAGGAGAATCGTTTGGGAAAAACCTGCCCCGCCTGCTCGCCGCTGCGAATGCCTCCGGCGCCTGGTATCTGCGCGACCGCTTCCGCTGGCGTCGCTTCGAACCCGCCGAAGGCCAGTGGGACAACGCTCTCTTTGCCCGCGTATTCCAGCCCCAGCTCGACGCAGGCTTCGAACTGGTCCTCGCCATTGAGGGCAATACCGACTGGTCTCCCGCCATTGCAGGCCAACGCCTCTCGCATCCGCGCAAAGAGGCATGGCAGACACTCCTCGCACGCCTGACCCGCGACTACGCCGGCAAACCCGTATGGTGGCAGGTCTGGAACGAACCCAACCCCATTGGCATTGCCGGCTCTCGCTACCCCGGAGGCATCACCGCCACCAAATACGTCGAACACTTCCTGCGCCCCGCGCACGAGGCCACGACCACCGCCGCCCGCGCTACGGACGGACGTTCTCCGCTGCGCCTCATGGTCGGCGGCTCGGCAGGCATGGACCCCGACTGGCAAAAAGCCATTATTCAGGCCGGAGCCCTGAACTACACCGGAGCCTTTGACCTTCACCCCTACTCGGTCACTCCGCGGCAATTCGAACAACGCATGCGCGACGTGCTCGGCTACCTCGATGCCGCCGGTTTCGGCGGCCCGGTATTCGGAACCGAGTTCCACAGCAAGACCCCCGATGCCCTTGCCCAGATGTATGTCACCTGGTTTGCCCTCGATGCACGCTTGCGTGCCGGCGCGCTCTTTTACTTCGATCTCATCGACTGGAAGACGGCCAGCAGCCTCCAGCCTCCCCTGACCATGGGGCTCCTGCGCACCGACTACACCCCGAAACCCATGCTCGCCGCGATGAATATCGCCGCCAACCGGCTCGCCGGCGCCAGCCCCATTCGCACCGTCATCGAATCGGATGACGCCTCCGTGCACCTCATCAAGGATTCCGACGGTAAAATTTTCGCCACCGCCTGGTCGCACTCTGCCACGCAACTCCTCACCCTGCGCACCCGCGCTCGCGAGATCACCCTCACGCCAGCCGCCGGCGGCCTCCCGCTCCGCCTCGACACCGTCAACGGTCTGGCCCTGATTCCCCTGAGCGAAAAAACCTTCGCTTACATCGACGGCGACATTCACGACCTCCAGCCCGCCCCCGACCTTCTCAAACCCGGCTCCCCTCAATCCATCGTCCGGAAAGGCCACCCTCTGTGCACCCTTCCCCTCGCCTTTCGCAACCCTCTCGACACACCACTCGCCTTCGACATCGCCGTGGAAACACAGCCGGACAGCCACCTCTCCGCCCGCCTCTCCTCCACGGAACTGACACTCAAAGGCAACGAAGTAGTTGATATATCGCTACAACTATTCCCCGAATCCGGCGAGATCGAGTCACGCGAACACACGATGACTCTGGTGCTGCGCCCGCGGATTTATCCCGCTTCGGATATCCGGCTTCCCCTGACGCTCGGCATCGACGACGGCAGCCGCCTCTCCGTCTCCATTGAGCGCGCCCCCGATGGGAAACTGGGCCTCCTCGCCGTCAATCTTCAGGACGACTCATCCGTTCTCCGTCTTGCCGCCTTTGCCTCGGGACAGGAACTGAAACCCGCCGGCCACAAAGCAGGAACATATCACTTTGCCCTGCCATTCGAAATGACCCCCGAAAGCCCCCCCGTTTCCGTATCCCTGAAAGTCGGACGTGACAACGGCATTGACTACCGCCTCTCCCTGAACGCAAGCATGATGGACGCGGTCACAAGCGGCTTGGACACCCAACTCAAGCAGGATCGTCCCCTCAATCGCTATCTGGCGCAGCCTTTCCGCAACACCTCCAGCACCCTTTCTTCCGTGGCTCTCCGCCTCAACAACCGGGCGTCGCAGTCACGCTCCGTGACCGTCGCTCTCCGCAAAGCCCGGCCCGACGGCGAGACCATTGCCAGGGCGACCGTTGAACTGCCCGCCCAAAGCGGAGGTCAATGGGTCTCCTTCAATTTCCCTCTCGTGCGCAACATGGAGATTGGCGAAACCTGCTGGATCGTCACCGAAACCGCCTTCCCCGACAATCTGACCCGCTGGACCGGCCGCAATCCGTGGAAGGAACGCCCCGCCGATGCCCGAGGCAGTTTTGAAGGCGCCGCGTGGGGTCCCCTTGAACCGGCGGATTTCAGACACATGGGTTTCGCTCACCGAATCTTCCGCTGATTCGCAATGCCAAACCGCCTACTCTCCGGAAACGGACTCCCAGAATCTCTTCCATGAAACTCGCCTTCCTCTCCGATCTCCACGCCGGACCCGAACTCGGCGCCCTCAACCGCCTCGTCCGGGACTGGGTTCTGGCTACCCTCACGCACGAACCGCCCGACGTCGTCATCCTCGGCGGCGACCTTTGGCAGACCCAGGCCAATGCCGGCACCGGCGGCTGGATCGAGGAACTTCTCGCCGCCCTCCCGCTCTCCCGGTTTTTCAGCGTTCCCGGCAACCGCGACCCTCATCCCTTCGCTCTCCCCGGCGACGCTCCCGGCTGCATCCATTTTGTCCGCGATTCCCTCGTGCAAAACCTCGATGACGCCGACCTGCTTCTTGTCAACGGAAACGACCCCGACCGGCTCTTCGCCTCAATCCGTGCACTTGCTGCAAACAGAACCACGTCCCGTCCCCTGATCGTCGCCTGCCACCAACCGCTCGCCGCCGATGCCTTCGTTTCTCTCCCGCAAGATCTCCCGGCCGGACTGATCCTCGCCGGCCATCACCATCATCACGAAGAACACACCGCCGGCTGCTGGCGACAGGTTGTCTGCGCCGGGCTCGATCCGCTCAAAACCATCGAATGCCTCCCCGAATTTACTACCGTTGAAATCCGCGGCGACTACCGCACCATCACCCCCCGGCGCATTCCCGAAGAGCTCCTCTGGACACCATCGCCCGGCTCCCGGCTCCGCAAGGTCATCCCTGGCATCGCTCCCTATGCCACCCTCGGCGAACTCATGGACATCGCCCGCGCCCACCGCATCTCTGCCGTGCAGGCCGTTTTTCACCGCCAGTCGCCGCTGCCGTTGTCCGCCGAACTCGGAAAGCTCGCCGCCTGGCGCGCCGAAATTCCCGACACCTGGCTCTCGTATCATCTCCCCGATCCGGCCCCCCAACCCGACGCCGATCCGCTCGGCCAGCTCGGCTCTCACCTCGCCTGGTGCGCCGCCGCCGGCGTCCAGGACTACACGATCCATCTCCCCGCCATCGACGCCCGCCTCGTTTACGCCGATGAAGGACGGGGCGATTTCCTGGAAACCCCCGAAGCTGTCCGCATCAAGGAAATCTACAAAAATCTCGCCCGTGCCATCCTCGATGCCGGACCCGGCCGCCAGCTCAGCATTGAAAACCACCACAACGACGCCCGCCATTTCGAGGGCGGGCGCCCCGACCGCCTCTCCAGCCGGCCCGAGCACATCCTGCGCATGATCGACTATCTTCGCAGCACTCTCCGCGCCGAAGGCTGTCCCGAAACCGCCACCCGCCGCATCGGCTGGATTTTCGATTCCGGCCACGCCCGCAACAATGGTGCTGTGACCAACGAACTCAGCCTCGCCGACTGGCTCCACACGGGCGGCGCCTGCATGCAGGCCGCACACATCCACCAGGTACACGCCCACCCGACGGAGCGCTTCAAAAACCATCACGCCATCCGCAGTATCCACGAAGCCCTGATCAACCACGAAGGCCTGCTTGCCGCCTTCACCCAAACGCCCGGCCCGGCTGTCCGCGCCTTCGTCGAAGTCCGCGACCCCGCCGAAGCGACACAAAGCTGGCGCCTGCTCACCGACATGATCGCGCAACGCAAAACCCGCGTCGCCCTCGCCGCGTCGATGAACACCGGATGGCGAACCATGAACCCGAACCGCGACCCCGTGTCCGTCTGACCATCTCACCAATCCCCCCCCCTCCCTGTTCCCACCTCACCGGTCACTGCTCACTGCCAAATGCTTACCGACCTCCTGCTCGTTCGCCACGGCGAAGCCTACAATACCGCGCCTGTCGACGGCCTCCGCGAAATCCGCGACCGCGCCAATCCCCCGCTCACGCCTCTCGGCGAACGACAGGCCCGCGAACTCGTCACCGTCCTCTCGGAGTTCATGCCCGAAGCCATTGTCGTCAGTCCTTTTCTTCGCGCTGTGCAAACGGCTTGGCCCTATGTCTCGGAAACGACCGGCGCAGCGCCCGCAACCGCCATCCCGGTCCACGTTGACCGGCGATTCTGCGAAATCCTCGCCGACCCCGTCTTCTCCGGTTTTCGCGGGCTGGATATCGCGGATTATCGTGCCCGCTTCGGCCCCCGTGTGGCTCTCAACCCGGCGCTGGGTGACCGCGCCGCGTTCCCCGCGTATCCTGAACCCCCCGACAGCGTGCGCACCCGTGTCACCGCGCTCTGGAATGAACTCGTCGCATCACCGACTACACCCGCCCGCGTTGCCTTCATTGGACATGGTGCATCCCTCAGTGCTCTCCTGACGTCTCTCGTTCCCGAATACACGGCAGACATCGGCCACGTAAACTGCGGCGCCACACACCTCCGGCGCACCGGCCCCGCAGCAGCTCCCTGGAGCGCCCTTTACGTCAACCGCAAAGACCACCTCACCCGATTTGGCGCTGCCGCGGCACTGGTCAGCCAGTCATGAGGCATGGGCCACCAGCGCATAAGCGAGCCGCTCCCGGATTTGTCCTTCCGTGCATTTCCATGCTGACACGCGGAGTGAACCGGTTCTATGGGATTGCC
The DNA here is from genome assembly GCA_000242935.3 of Opitutaceae bacterium TAV5. NCBI lineage: Bacteria > Pseudomonadati > Verrucomicrobiota > Opitutia > Opitutales > Opitutaceae > Opitutaceae bacterium TAV5. Next base: position 3,356,112 of record CP007053.1, on the reverse strand, counting down.
TCCGTTTTTTAACAACCAGCCATGTCCGCCACCGTCCAGCCCGCCCACTTTAACCGCAACCGCACACCCGGGGAGGCGCTCGCGAATTGAGCACCATCGCGATCCTCGGCGGCATCGGCCTCATCCTCTTCGGCATCCGGTTTCTCCGGAAAGGTCTCGACCGGCTCTTCGGCGGGCACCTCGTGGGCTGGCTCTCCGGCCTGACCGCGCGCCCGTGGAAAGCGTTCACCGCCGGCGCGGCGGCGGGTGTCGTTTCCCCCTCCTCCACCAGTATCTCGATCATGGCCGTGCAACTGCTCGGCGACGGGCGCCTTCGCCCCGGCGGCGTGCTCGCCATGCTCCTCGGCGCCAATGTCGGCATGACCGTGCTCGTGCAGTTCATGGCTGTCCGCATCCAGGACTACGCCGGCCTGCTCATCGCCCTCGGCATGGCCGCCTTCGCGTATACCCGCCGCGAGGCCCTGCGCGGCGCCGGCCAGTGCCTGCTCGCGCTCGGCTTCATTTTTCTCGCCATCGCCATGATCGGCGACGGCGCCGAAACGATCGCGAAATCGCAGGATGCCCGCGAGGCCTTCGCCCTGTTGCACGGCCACACCTGGATGATCTTCGGCGGCACGGCCGCGCTCGCCGTCATCCTGCAAAGCTCCACCGCCACGGTCGGCCTCGGTCTCGGCCTGTGCGCCTCCGGCCTGCTCGGTGCTCCCGAACTCGTGCCCTGGGTGCTCGGCACCAATGTCGGCGTCGGCGTCAGTTCGCTCGTCGTCGGCTGGGGTACGACCGATGCGCGCCGGCTCGGCGTGGGCAACCTCCTCGCCAAACTCGCCCTCGCCCTTCCCCTGCTGCTGGCGCCCTCCGTGGCGACCCGGCTCTTCGACGCCCTCCCCGGTGACCTGACGCACCGGATCGTCATGTATCACACGCTCTTCAATGTGGCGGTCGGCCTGCTCGCGCTCCCGTTCCTCACGCCCGTCATGCGCCTGGCCGCGCTCATCGTGCCTGCGCCCGATGCCACCCTCACCGGTGGCGGCGAAGCCAGCCATCTCGATCCCAAGGCGCTCGACACTCCTTCCGTCGCGCTCGCCCGCGCCACCCGCGAAACGCTCCGCATGGCCGACCGCGTCCGCGCCCAGCTCACCGGCTTCTGGCAGGCCTGCCGCAACGGCGACGTTGAACTGGCAAAACGGATACAGAAGGAGGACGACAAGGTCGACTGGTACAATCGCGAGCTCATCGACTACCTCAGCCACATCGGCGGCGAGAAAAGCCCGCGCGACACCCGCTGGCAGGTGGCCCTGATGAACTTCGCCGTGGAGATGGAGGCCGTCGGCGACCTGCTCGACAAACACCTCTGCGATCTCGTCATCAAGCAGCGCCTCGAAGCCGCCCGGCTCTCCGCCGACGAATGGCGCGACCTGGAAAACGTGTACGGCAAACTCCTGCAACGCTTCGACGGCGCGGTCAGCCTGTTCTCGCTCGATGGCGACGAACTCGCCGATGCCTTCATCGCCGGCAAACACACGTTTAACGAACACTGCCGCCAACTCCAGCAAGCCTGCTACGAACGCCTGCAATCCTTGCCCTCGACCGGTGCGCCCGCGGGCGCCGGCAGCGATGCCGGCGTCGCGACAAACACGTACTTCCTCGATTACGTGAACGGCTTCCGCCGCATCAACAGCCACCTCACCGGCGTCGCCTGGGGGCTGGCGCACCCGCAACAGAATCGTTCCCGGACATCCGGATAGCCGCCCGTCCGGCGAATCCGTGGATCGCCCGGGCCAAACTCCCGTCTCGCCTGCCCGGCGCGACGGCGGCGGCTGGCGCAGGAATTTTCGTGAAACCCGGCGGAGCGCGGCACGCCGGACATGACCGGGGCACGTACCGGATTTCAGTCCGCCGAATCCATTCCATTAGGAATTCTATTACATGAAGGCGGCAAATTGACACCGGGCCCCACCCGGCCAGTTTCCCCGTCAGGCCCACCCTCGCCCTCCAACCCCCGCCCTCTCGGGCAAACCCGTCCTCCTCTCCCTGATCATGAATTCTCCCCTGAACCCGCAAACAGCCCGGCTCCGCCAGCTCCGCATCGAAGCGCGCAAAGGCGGCGGCGAAGAACGCATCAAGGCCCAGAAAGCAAAAGGCAAACACACCGCCCAGGAACGCATCGACCTGCTCCTCGACGAAGGATCGTTCCGCGAGATCGACGTATTCGTGAAACGCGGCGAAGACGGCCTGCTCGGCGACGGTGTCATCACCGGATACGGCACCGTCAACCAGCGCCCCGTTTACGTATTCTCGCAGGATTTCACCGTGTTCGGCGGCAGCCTCGGCCAGGGCCACGCCGTGAAGATCATGAAGATCATGGACCTCGCGCTCAAGAACGGCGCGCCCGTCATCGGCCTCAACGACTCCGGAGGGGCGCGCATCCAGGAAGGCGTCACCGCGCTCGCCGGCTACGCGGACATTTTTTTGAGAAACGTGCTGAGCAGCGGCGTCGTCCCCCAGATCTCGTGCATCCTCGGCCCCTGCGCCGGCGGCGCCGTGTATTCGCCCGCCATGACGGACTTCACCGTCATGACGCAGAAAACCAGCCACATGTTCGTCACCGGCCCCGACGTCGTGCGCTCCGTCACGCACGAGCAGGTCTCCGCCGAGGAACTCGGCGGGGCGCTCACCCACAACGAGACCAGCGGCGTCGCCCACTTCGCCGCCGAAAACGAGGTGCACGCGATCGACCTCGTCCGCGCGCTGCTCGACTACCTTCCCTCCAACAACCTCGAGGACGCCCCCATCCGCCCCACCGACGACGATCCGCTGCGCGTCGCCCACGCGCTGGACGTCATCATCCCGGAAAATCCCAACAAACCCTACGACATGTACGAAGTCCTCCGCACCGTCGTGGACACGGGGAGTTTTTTCGAGGTGCAGGAACTCTTTGCGCGCAACATCATCGTCGGCTTCGCGCGCCTCAACGGCCGCAGCGTCGGCGTCGTGGCCAACCAGCCGCAGGTTCTCGCCGGCTGCCTCGACATCAACGCCTCCACCAAGGCCGCCCGCTTCGTGCGCTTCTGCGACTGCTTCAACATCCCCGTCGTCACTTTCGTCGACGTGCCCGGCTTCCTGCCCGGCGTGGGCCAGGAGCACAACGGCATCATCCGCCACGGCTCGAAACTCCTCTACGCCTACGCCGAAGCCACGGTGCCGAAAGTCACCGTCATCACGCGCAAGGCCTACGGCGGCGCCTACGACGTGATGAGCAGCAAACACCTGCGCGGCGATATCAACCTCGCCTGGCCCACCGCCGAGATCGCCGTCATGGGCCCCGAAGGCGCGATCAACGTTCTCCACCGCAAGGAACTCGCCGAGGCCGCCGATCCCGACGCGTTGCGCGCCGCACTCGTGGCCGACTACCGCGAGAAATTCGCCAATCCCTACGTCGCCGCCGGCTACGGTTATCTCGACGACGTGATCGAGCCGGGCCAGACGCGCATCCGCCTCATCAACGCCCTCGAAATGCTCAAGAACAAGCGCGAGAAAAACCCGCCCAGGAAACACGGAAACATACCGCTGTGAAGGAGGAACCCGCCGTGCCCCGCATCAAAAAAGTCCTGATCGCCAACCGCGGAGAAATCGCCGTGCGCATCATCCGCGCCTGCCGCGAATTCGGCTGCGCCTCCGTCGCCGTTTACTCCGAAGCCGACCGCATGGCGCCGCACGTGCGCATGGCCGACGAGGCGTATCTCCTCGGCCCGGCGCCCGCCGTCGAGAGCTACCTGCGCGTCGACAAACTCATCGACATCGCCAAAAAATCAGGCTGCGACGCCGTCCATCCCGGCTACGGCTTTATCGCCGAGAACGAGGAGGCCGCCACGCAATTCATCGACGCCGGCATCGCCTGGATCGGCCCGTCCCCGTCGGCGATCCGGCTCATGGGCGACAAACTCACGGCGCGCACCACCGCGGCCGAGGCCGGCCTGCCGCTCGTGCCCGGCATCGGCAAGGTGGCCCGCATGTCCGACCAGGAGCTCATCGCCGCCGCGCCGGACATCGGATTTCCGCTGCTGGTGAAAGCCGCCGCCGGAGGCGGCGGCAAGGGCATGCGCATCGTCGAGAGCCAGGGCGTCCTCGCCGAATCGATACGCGTCGCCCGCCGCGAGGCCGCCGCAGCCTTCGGCGACGACCGCGTTTACCTCGAGCGCCTCGTGCGCAACGCCCGCCACATCGAGATCCAGATCCTCGGCGACCGGCACGGCAACATCATCCACCTCGGCGAGCGTGACTGCTCGATCCAGCGCCGCCACCAGAAGCTGATCGAGGAGTCTCCCTCGCCGCTCCTCGACGAGCCGCTGCGCCGGAAAATGGGCGCGGCCGCCGTGGCCGCCGCCCGCGCCGTCGGCTATTACAGCGCCGGCACGGTCGAGTTCGTGGTCGATAACGACACGCGCGAATTTTTCTTCCTCGAAATGAACACGCGCCTCCAGGTCGAGCACACCGTGAGCGAGCGCGTGACCGGCATCGACATCGTGAAGGAAATGCTGCGCGTCGCCTCGGGCGAACCCCTGCTCCATACCCAGGAGCAAGTGCGGCTGAAAGGCCACTGCATCGAGTGCCGCATCGTGGCCGAGGATCCGCACATGAATTTTCTGCCTTCCACCGGCCTCATCATCGGCCTCGAAACGCCCACCGGCCCCGGCGTGCGTCTCGACATGGGTGTCTCGCCCGGTTCGGAAGTGACGCCGTATTACGACTCGATGCTCGGCAAGCTCGTCGTGTGGGACGAGACGCGCGAGGAAGCCATCATCCGCACGCGGCGCGCGCTGGAGGAGTTCAACATCACCGGCGTGCCGACCACGATTCCGTTTTCCATCCAGATGATGGATACGCCGGAATTCAAGGAGGGTCGCGTTCACACCAAGTTTCTCGAACAGAACTTTCTCGCGAAGGAGAAGCGGACGCCCGAGCTCATGCGCATGGCCGCGCTCGCCGCCGCGCTCGTCGCGCACCAGCGCATCCGCCACGCCATCGTGCCGCCCGGCGCCGCGACGGCCTCGGCCTGGCGCGAGTCGGGCCGCAGCGCCGCCTTGCAACGGACCCTCTGATCCTCCCCTTCCCGCTGCCGTCGCCCTTCACCACCCATATCACCCGGATCCCGAAATCCCGCTCCCCATGAAATACATCGCCACCGTCGGAGACCAGACCCTCAACATCAAGATCGACGGCGACAGGCTGCTGGTCGATGGCGAGCCTGTGACCGCCGACCTGCAAACCTCGCTCGACGGCACGCTTTTCAGCCTGCTGGTCAACGGCCGTTCCTACGCCCTGCGCCTCCAGCCGATGGAGGACTGTTACCGCGTGCAGGTGCGCGGGGAAACCCACGACGTGCGCATCGTGGACGAGCGCACCCACCGCCTCGCGGGCCTGCGCGGCCCGGCCGGTTCGCAAACGGGCGAAGTGTCCCTGCGCGCGCCGATGCCGGGCGTGATCGTGGACGTCCTCGTCAAGGAGGGCCAGACGGTGGAAAAGGGGCAGACGCTCGTCGTGCTCGAGTCGATGAAGATGCACAACGAATTCATGGCCCCGCGCGCCGGCACGGTGAGCAGCGTGCGCGTGGCCAAGGACCAGCAGATCGAAAAAAACTCGCTGATGCTGATCCTGAGTTGAGCGGCCGGAACGCAAAAAGGGGCACGGGCTTCCCGGTCCGTGAGTGTGGAAGGCGGCTCTTCGACGCCCTCCCCGGCGACCTGACGCACCGCATCGTCATGTTTTGCGCCCGGGCTGACATCACGTTGCATCGCACCTGCGTGAACCGTGATATTCCTGCTCCGGTTTGACTCCCGGCTCTCGCGCGCATACCGCAAACGAAAGTACCGTCTCGCACTTTCCGCACTCCGTCCGTTTCGCTACATCACCGTCATGCACTTGCCGTCCTTCGCCACCCTGCCACGCTTCCTCGCCCGGTTTGCCTTTCTGCTGGTCCCGCTGCTCGTCGCTCCGGCCCTGCCCGCCCGGAACGAGCCCGCGCCGCCCGCGTCCGAAAGCGCCTCCTCTTCCACCCCGTCCGCCGCCGTATCTTCGCCCGACCCCAACACCACCGCGGCAGCCGCCGCCGTAGCCAGCGGCGAGGCCAAGGTCGAGACACCCGGTTTCGTCACGGATGCCACCAACTCCCTGCTGGAGGCGCTCGACGTCAAGACCTCCGGCAACACCACCACACGCTACATCATCGCGGGTTCGGTTCTCGTGGTGTTCTACCTGCTGAAGCGGCTCGTCGCCTACTGGCTCTTTGCGCTCTTTCACCGGCTCGCCGCACGCACGCGCAGCACGCTGGACGACAAACTTGCCGCCGCCGTCGAACAGCCCGTCGGCGCTTTCGTTCTGCTCGCCGGATTTTTTATCGCCGTCAACGTCCTGAAGCTCCCCGCCTCGACCGCCCTCATCAAGGCCTACGCCGCCACCATCGCCTTCTCCCTCTGCTTCTTCTGGCTGCTGATCCGCGCCCTCGGCACGGTTCTCGACCATCTCCATGAAATCGCTCTCCGGCGCCAGGCCGGCGTCGCCGCCTTCATGCCGTGGATCAAGAAGACGCTCATCGCCGCCTTCGTGATCCTCGCCGTGCTCATGATCGCGCAAAACCTCGGTGCCAACGTCAGCGCCTTCCTCGCCGGCCTCGGTATCGGCGGTCTCGCCTTCGCCCTCGCCGCCCAGGACACCATCGCCAACCTTTTCGGATCGGTGGTCGTCGCCATCGACCAGCCCTTCAAGATCGGCGAAGCCATCAAGATCGGTAACAACAGCGGTGTGGTGGAAGACATCGGCCTGCGCTCCACCCGGCTCCGGCTCCCCGACAGGTCGCTCGCCATCATTCCCAACAAGACCGTGGCCGCCGAAACCATCGTCAACCAGTCGCGGTTTATCCAGCGCCGCGTCGACATGGTCGTCAGCCTCACCTACGACACCACGCCCGAACAGATCGAGGCCATCGTGCGGGATATCGCCGCAATCCTCGAGGCCGAGAAGGAGGAGGTCCTGCCCGGCGGCCAGCAGGCGTGGTTCCGCGACCTCAGCGCCTCGTCGCTCGACATCGCGGTCGGCTACACGACGCGGAGCCCCGACTTCAACCGGTTCATGGTCCTGCGCCAGCGCATCAACCTGGCCATCATGCGCGCCGTCGCTGCCCGCGGCCTCTCCTTCGCCTACCCCACGCAGACCCTGCAATTCGACGGCCCGCTCGCCAAACAATGGGCGGCCGGACGCAGCGACGCCAAGTAATGGAGGCCGGGGAGGGTGAAGTTTGAATTTTGAAGTTTGAAATTGGAAGCGGGTCGACAAGCGGACGGTGCTCGCCAGAGCGGGGATGACCCGCGATGCCGGAGACCGGCTTCCAATTTCAAACTTCAAAATTCAAACTCCCCCCCTCCCCCCCGTCTCTGCCGCTTTTTTCTGCATCGCGGAGCCCCGCCGGACCTGTAACGTGGCGCCTTTCCCGTTTCGCATCCATCCATCCCGCATCCTTCCGTGAGTTTTTTCACCCGATCCTCCCGCTCCTCCTCGAAACAGAACAAAATCCGCTGCGGTGTCGTCGGCACCGGGTCGCTCGGCCAGCACCACGCGCGCATCTACGCCGCCATGCCCGACATCGAATTCGCCGGCATCTTCGAGGCCAACGACGCCCGCGCGAAGGAGATCTGCGAACGTCACCAGTGTCACCGCTTCGCCACGCTCGACGAACTCGGCGACGCCTGCGACGCCGTCTCCGTCGTCGTGCCCACCGACAAACACGCCGAAGTCGCCCTGCCCCTCCTCGCCAAAGGCTGCCACCTCCTCATCGAGAAACCCATCACCGCCACGCTTCCCGAAGCCGAAAAAGTGCTCTCCGCCGCCCGCGCCGCCGGCGTCGTCGTGCAGGTCGGCCACATCGAACACTTCAACCCCGTGATGAGTTTTCTCGAAAAACACATCCGGGACCCGCGCTACATCACCGCCGAGCGCCTCGCGCCCTTCACCCCGCGCGGCACCGAGGTCGGCGTCACGCTCGACCTGATGATCCACGACATCGGCATCGTGCTCGCCCTCGTCAAATCCCCCGTCGCCCGCATCGAGAGCGTCGGCGTCAACATCCTCTCGAAGACCGAGGACATCGCCAATGCCCGCATTGTTTTCGAAAACGGCTGCGTCGCCAACCTCAGCACCAGCCGCATCAGCACGAAAAAAGTCCGCGAGATCCGCGTCTTCCAGGAAGACGCCTACCTCTCGCTCGATTTCATGAACCAGAAGGGGCACCTCGTCAAAAAAAGCGACATGCTCGGCTACGGCATCAAGCTGAAGATGGGCCTCGTGCAGGCCGGCGATCTCTCGAAAATCCCGGTCAAGGACATCCCTATCGAAAAAGGCGAGCCGCTCGCGCTCGAACTCGCCGATTTTGTGGAAACCGTCCGCGCCGCCCGCCAGCCCAAGGTCGGCGGCGGCCTCGGCAAGACCGCCCTCGAAATCGCCATCGCCATCAGCGACCAGATCCGCGCCAACACGAAATAAACCGGACCGGTTTGACCGCTAAAGAACGCTGAAGAACGCTAAAATCGAACCGGGTACGGGCAACCTCTGCCCGTGATTGGCTTTAGCGGATTTCAGCGTTCTTTAGCGGTTCCTCATCTGCCTTTCATTAGTGTTCATTCGTGTGGATCAGTGGTTAACTCTTCTCCGGAAAACATGTCCGACCAGCGCCTCCAGCTTCCTTTTCGTCTTTCGCCGCCCGCCGGCGGCCGCGTCGATCTGCTCATCGTCGCCGGCGAGCATTCGGGTGACGAACACGCCGCGCGCATCGTGGCCGACCTTCGCCAGCGCCAGCCCGATCTCGCCGTCTCCGCGCTCGGCGGCCCTGCCATCGCCGCCGCCGGCGCGCAGCTCCTGCACGACATGACGGCCACCTCCGTCGTCGGCCTCGTCGAGGTGCTGAAAAACTACTCTTTCTTCAAAACCCTCTTCAACGAGATCCTCCGCTGGATCACCGTCTACCGGCCGCGCGCCGTCCTCTTTGTCGATTATCCCGGCCTCAACCTCCGCCTCGCCGCCGCGCTCCACGAACGCGGGCTCTCCGTCAAGGGCGGCGGCGACATCCGCCTCCTCTACTACATCTCCCCGCAAATCTGGGCCTGGAAAGCGAAGCGCCGCTTCAGGATGGCCGAACACCTCGACGCGCTCGCCGTCATTTTCCCCTTCGAGGTCGAGTGCTACAAGGACACGCCCCTGCCCGTCGAATTTGTCGGCCACCCCTTCCTCGCGCCCGACTACCGCCCGCCCGTCCGCTACGACCCCGACGGCCCCGTCCTGCTCCTGCCCGGCAGCCGCAAGCAGGCCGTCGCCCGCATTTTTCCGCTGCTCGTCGCCGGCCACGCCACGCACGACGCCAACCATCCCCGCGACGATGCCTTCAACGCGCGCGACGCGCTCGTCCTCTACCCGAGCGACACCATCCTGCGCGTCATTGAAAATACATTACCGCCCACGCCGCCGCGCTGGCTGCATTTTCAGAAAACCGGCGATCACGACGAACCCGGCCCGGCCTCCGCCGTGCTCATGAGCAGCGGCACGATGTCGCTGCACGTGGCGCTGGCGGAGATCCCCGGCGCCATCGCCTACCGGGCCAATCCGCTCACCTACCTGCTCGGCCGGATACTCGTGAAAATCCCGTACCTCGGCATTTCCAACCTCCTGCTGCGCGAACCGATGTACCCCGAGTACCTGCAAAACGCCGCCACGCCCGAAGCGCTCGCCGGCGAGTTGCACGATTGTCTCGACCCGGAGAAACGCCCCGCCCGCCTCGCCCGCACCCGCGAGCAGGCCGCACGCCTCCGCGCCCTCCTCCGCCAGCCCGCCGCCGGCACCGCCACGGACTGGGTGCTCCGGCATCTGTGAAGAGGCCGCGAGGCCGGATAACCCGCGCCCGCGAACCGCGCCGCGGATGCCGGCATCATTCCTCCCGGGCATCACCGGAAACCCAACAAGTATTTCCGTTATCAGCCCGGCAGGCGTAAGATCGTCGCCGACGACATCCCGCGCACCATCATGAAATCCGACGCACTCGACGCCGCCCAGGCCGCCGCTGCCGCACAATTCGATCGCCAGAGCGACCGTTACGGCAAAACCCACATCCTCGCCGACACCGCCGACATCACCGCCGCGCTCGAGGGCATCGACCTTCCCTCCCCCGCCGCCGGCCACGGCGCCGCCCTCGACATCGCCACCGGCGGCGGCCACACCGCCCTGCACCTCGCCCGGCTCGGCTACCACGTCACGGCCGGCGACATCGCGCCGCGCATGCTCGAAAATGCCCGCCGGCTCGCGGCCGACGCCGGTTTCACTCTCGCGACCCGCCTCTTTCCCGCCGAAGCGCTGCCGTTTGCCGATGCGAGCTTCGACCTCGTCTCGTCGCGCATCGCACCGCACCACTTCAGCGACCCCGCCGGCTTCGTGCGCGAGGCCGCCCGCGTGCTGCGGCCCGGCGGCCTCTTCCTGCTCATCGACGGCAGCGTGCCCGATCACTCGCCCGAAACCGAAGCGTGGCTGCACCGCGTGGAAAAATGGCGCGACCCGAGCCACGGCCGTTTCCTCTCCCGCGCCGCCTGGGAAGACCTCGTCCGCGCCACCGGCGTCCTGACGATTCTCCGCTCGGAGCTGTTTCCGTTCAAACAGCCCGATCTCGACTGGTATTTCGAAACCGCCGCCACTTCGCCGGAAAACCGGGCGCGGGTGCTCGAAGCCGTCCGCACCGTCCCCGAATCCGTCCGCACCGCGCTCCGGCTCGCGGAGGAAAACGGCAAGATCACCTGGTGGTGGCCCCGCCTCAGCCTCGTGGCCCGCAAGCACGGATAATACCGGCGACTCAAAGTTTCCGGATGTTCATACGAAGGGCGCAGGCCGGTTGCGTCAAAAACCGGAGCAGGCAAACCAACCGCGAATGAACGCGAATGAAGACAGAGGTTGCGGCTCCATCCGGTTTTAGAGCATTTTTTAAAAAATTGCAGCCGTACAGGATTCTGAAAACAGAACCACGGATATCACGGATGCACACGGATAAGAAGGAAGCGGCAAGGCATGGTTTGTATCCGTGATAATCAGTGAAATCCGTGGTTAAAAACGGCTACAGCTTTATTTGAACCGCTCTATTCGCGTCCATTCGCGTCCATTCGCAGTTGGCTTGCCTGCCTTGGGTTTGAGAAAATCATACGCCTTTGCGCACGATTTTTCAGGGCAGTTTTGCAACGGAATCGGCAGGGACACGCGGCAGAAAAAGCGTCCGGCAAAATCCTCCCCCCCCCCCCCGGCCCCCCGACCCCGGGGCCGGGCGCACGCCTTGCGCCGTCACGCCGCCGTGCGCGTCTCGTCGGGCTCGGCCGAGGCCGCGCCGCGCGACGTGCGCCGTTCGCCCGCTTTCACGGTTTTTTTCAGGTGAGGCCGGCGCGTGCCGGCCACCACCGCAGCGTCCACCACCACTTCCTTCACGTCGTCGCGTTGCGGCAGGTCGTACATGACCTCCAGCATCAGGTTTTCCATGATCGAACGCAGGGCGCGGGCGCCGGTTTTCATATCCACCGCCTTTTTCGCGATGGCCCGCAACGCATCCGGAGTGAAACGCAGGCTCACACCGTCGATCGCAAAGAGTTTTCCGTACTGTTTCACCAGCGAGTTCTTCGTGCGGATGAGGACCTTTTCGAGGTCGGCCACGGTCAGCGCGTCCAGCACCGACACCACCGGCAGGCGGCCGATGAACTCCGGGATCATGCCGAACCGGACGAGATCCTCCGGCGCGAGGTTTTTCATGATCTCGTCCGCCGTCTTCAGATCGGCATCTGCGGAGCCGCCGCGACCGGACCCGGCTGCCGCCGAGCCAAAGCCGAGCGCGCGTTGCCCGAGGCGGCGCTGGATGATGCCGTCGAGCCCGACGAACGCCCCGCCGCAGATAAAGAGGATGTGCGCCGTGTTGACCTGCACGTACTCCTGGTTCGGGTGCTTGCGGCCGCCGTTGGGCGGCACGCTGCACACGGTGCCTTCGAGAATCTTGAGCAGGGCCTGCTGCACGCCCTCGCCGGATACGTCGCGGGTGATGGACACGTTGTCCGTCTTGCGCCCGATCTTGTCGATCTCGTCGATGTAGATGATGCCGCACTCGGCCTTTTTCACATCGCCGCCGGCCGCCTGAAGCAGGCGCAGGACGACGTTCTCCACGTCCTCGCCCACGTAACCGGCCTCGGTCAGCGTCGTGGCGTCGGCGATGGCAAACGGCACGTCGAGCACGCGCGCGAGCGTGCGGGCGAGCAGTGTCTTGCCCGAGCCGGTGGGGCCGGCGAGCAGGATGTTGCTTTTCTCGATCTCCACATCGGCAAACTCGACCGGCGGCGTGATGCCGACCGCCGCGGTGGCAGGGGCGCCGGCCGCGCCCGCCTTGCCGGCGCGGGCCGCAGCGGGGAGAGAACCGGAGCCCGCCTCCGCCGCCGCATCGCTCTCGCCGCCAAAACGAAGCCGCTTGTAGTGGTTGTAGACGGCCACCGACAGCACCTTCTTCGCATGGTCCTGCCCCACCACAAAATCGTCCAGAGCCGCCTTGATCACGGAGGGCTTGACGAGACGGAAGACCGGGCGCGCCGCCGGCGGCGGCGTGGTCACCGTCGCCGTCTCGCGGTCGATGATCGTCTTGCAGACGGTGACACAGGAATCGCAAATGTAGACGCCCGGACCGGCGATCATCTTTCTGACCTCCGACTGCGATTTGCCGCAGAAGGAGCACAGCGTCATGCGCGAGGATTTGGCCATAGCCGGGAAATATTGCCAGGACGCCCCGCGTGTCGAGGCGGGATGCGATGATCCGGAGCAAAGCGCGCCTTCCCGCCATTCATTTTTTTCTCCCGCCTTCCTCCCCCGGCAGCGGATCGCCGCGATGAAGCACAATCCTTGCCAAACACCGAATCCCGCTTGCCAGAATTGCGCCCGGGCATTTGCTCCTGCCCTGTGCCCTCCATCAAACATATCTTTAATGAGCTGCATTACGAGATGACCCAGAAGATCGCGGAAGGCGGCATGGGGCTCGTTTACAAGGCCGTTCAGCGGGGCGCCGGAAACTTTCGCAAGATCGTTGCGATCAAACTGATCCGTGAAGAGTATTCCACCGTCCCCGAATTCCAGAAAAACTTCATCGGCGAGGCGCAGCTCGTCGCCGACCTGATCCACACCAACATCGTCCAGACCTACCATCTCGGCCAGATCGGAGGACAATATTTCATGGTGATGGAGTTCGTGAACGGGGTAAACCTGGAGCAGTTTCTCGAACGCCACCGCGCCCTCAACCGCGAGATTCCCGTCGATCTCGCCGTCTTCATCATCTCGCGTGTCGCCCGCGGCCTCGCCTACGCCCACACCAAGCGCGACCCCGACGGACGCCTCCTCGACATCGTCCACCGCGACATCGGCCCCAAGAACATCATGATTGCCCACGAAGGCGACGTGAAGCTCACCGACTTCGGCATCGCGAAGGCCCTCGACCTCATGTACAACGAGGAAGGTCAGGTCATCGCCGGCAAGGACGAGTACCTCTCGCCCGAGCAGGCCAGCTACGCCGTCACCGACGCCCGCGCCGATCTTTTCGGCCTCGGCATCGTGCTCACCGAGCTCCTCCTCGGGAAAAACATCTTCCGCTCCGCCGACCGGCTCGAGTCGCGCCGCAACATCCTCGAACTGCCCATCCCCGCTTTCGGCACCCTGCGCGAAGGCATCGACGACCGGCTCGAGGCCATCATCGCGCATCTCCTCACCCGCGACCGGGAAAAACGCTACCAGACCGCCAACCAGGTCCTCAACGACCTCGAACTCTATCTCTACAGCGACGGCTACGGGCCGACCAACGAAAAACTCGGAGCCTACCTCCGCGAACTCATGGGCTGAGACGCGTCGCGCCCCCGCGTCCCGGCCCTTCCACGACCACACGACCAGTACCTTACAGAGCGCACGCAATGAGCGGACCTTCCTTCAGCCACGAACTCAGACAAAAACAGACGCAGTCCCTCGTCCTCGCCCCGCAACTGCGTCAGTCTCTCAAGATCCTCCAGGTCGCCGCCCTCGACCTCCGCTCCGTCATCCAGGAAGAACTCGAAGCCAATCCCACCCTCGAGGAGCTCTCCGGCGACAGCGTCAGCCTCGACCAGGAGCGCGACAAGCTCTCCGCCAGCAACGAATCCGACAACGACGCCTCCGGCTCCGACGACTCCGATCGCAACGACGCCGGCAATGAAGCCGCCGGCGACACCGACTCGCTCGATTTCAGCAAGGAGTTCGAAGTTCTCGGCAAACTCGGCGAGGACTGGCGCGACTACATGTCCCAGGCCGGCGGCAACCAGCCCTACACGTCCGAAGACGCCGAGCGCCGCCAGCACTTTTTCGATTCCCTGGTCAGCGAGACCTCGCTCCAGGAGCACCTCATGCGCCAGGCCGAGCTCTCCGACCACGAGCCGGACATCCGTGCCGCGCTCGAACACCTCATCGGCGGCCTCGACGAACGCGGTTTCTCGACCCAGACGGCCTCCGAAGTCGCCCTGCAGGCCGGCCTCCCGCTCGACGCCGTCCAGGAAGCCGCCCGCCTCCTGAAGACGTTCGAACCCGCCGGCATCGGCGCCGCCGACCTCGGCGAATGTCTCCTCCTCCAGCTCCAGGCCAAGGGCCGCGGTGACAGCCTCGCCGCCCGCATCGTGCGCGACCACCTGGATCTCCTCACCCGCCGCCGCATCCCCGAGATCGCGCGCAAGACCGGCACCCACACCGACGACGTCCAGGAAGCCATCGGCGAGATCGGCGCACTCGATCCCGCCCCCGGCCGCCGTTTCGCCGAAGACACCAATCGCGTCGTCACGCCCGACGTCACCGTCGAGAAAGACGGCGACGAATGGAAAATCATCCTCAACAGCGACTACATCCCCCGCCTGCGCATTTCCGGCACCTACCGCGACCTCATCGCCAAAGGCACGCTCAACAAGCAGGAACGCGATTACCTTCGCGAGCGTATCCGCTCCGGCAAGTTCCTCATCAACTCCATCGAGCAGCGCCAGCAGACCATCGAACGCATCACGCGCGAGATCCTGAAAGTGCAGCACGAGTTTTTCGAGGAAGGCGTTTCCAAACTCCGCCCGCTGACCATGACACAGATCGCTTCCGCGGTCGGCGTGCACGAGACGACCGTCAGCCGGGCCATCGCCAACAAGTTCATCGAGACGCCGCACGGCATCTTCGAGATGAAGTACTTTTTCACGCCCGGCTACGCCTCCAGCGGAGGCGAATCCGTCTCCAATACCAGCGTGAAGGAGATGATCAACGACCTCATCGCCGGCGAGGACCGCAGCCACCCGCTCAGCGACCAGGAAATCGTGGCGAAGCTGGAGAGCAAGGGCATCAACATCGCCCGCCGCACCGTCGCCAAATACCGCGAGGAGCTCGGCCTCCTCCCCAGCAACCTCCGCCGGGAATACGTGTAGGAGGCGCGCCCGGGAATTGCATTGATTCCGGCCATCACCGCTGGCACCCGTCCTGCGTATGGCGAATAGCACTCCCTCGAAAAAAATCACGGACTACGGCGCCCGCGGTGACGGCCTCGCCGACGACCGGGAAGCCATTCAACGCGCGCTCGATGCCCGCCCCGGTCACATCGGGATTCCCCCCGGCCACTACAAGATCGGCGGCACCCTCCGCATCCACGCCCACACCCGCCTGAGCCTCGCTCCGCAGGCCACCCTCTCCCTCGCCGATGGCGCCGCGCGCACGGCCGACGACTACCTCCTCACCAACGCCAACCCCGAGGCCGCCACCGCCGACGCCGGCATCACCATCGAAGGCGGCATCTGGGATGGCAACAACGCCGGCAATCCGCGCCCGCCCGGTCTCTTCGACGCGGGCTTCTCCGGCGCCATGCTCCATTTCCGCAACGTCACCGGCCTGTGCCTGCGCAACCTCCACCTGCGCGATGCCGAAGCCTACCATCTCCGCCTCACCCACGCCCGCGGTTTTCACATCGAAACCATCCGCTTCAGCTCCACGCGCGTGCGCCCCAACAACGACGGCGTTCACCTCGGCGGCCACTGCGAGGACGGCGTGATCCGCGATATCAAGGGACTCCACCCCGGCGTCACGGGCGACGACATGGTCGCCCTCAACGCCGACGACGCCCTCACCCGTACCGAAGTCAACGGCATGACCTGCGGCCCCATCCGCAACATCCACATCGAGGACATCGAGGCCGAAGGCTGCCACAGCTTCGTGCGCCTGCTCAGCGTCTGGTCGCCCGTCGAAAACATCACCATCCGCAAGGTGCGGGGCACCTGCGAGGTTGCCGCCATCAACTGCGATGCCGCCCGCGGCTGCCGTGTGCCGCTGTTTGACGAAACCGCCCCGCCCTTTCCCGACGGAGTCGGCCTCCTTCGCAACATCGACGCTTCGGACCTGCTGGTCGCCAAGTCCGCCAACAATTCCATTGCCCTCCTCCGCTTCGAAACCCGGATGGAAAACGTGCGCCTCCACCATTTCCGCCGCGACCTTTCCCGCGATCAGGCCCCCGGCCAACCGACGCTTCGTCTGCGCCATGTCGCGCTCCGCGAACTCCGGCAAACCGCAACCGGCGCCGGACGCGCCGTGCCTTTCGGCGAATGCGTCGAATCCGACGCCGCCGACATCCCCGATCTGTTCATCAACCCGCAGTGATGCATTCCCGACGCAGGCAACTGCAACGAGACGGCTGATTTCCCCGCTCCCCCCCTCCGCCATCACTGTTCGACGAGTGCTTCCAGCAGT
Source organism: Opitutaceae bacterium TAV5 (assembly GCA_000242935.3). Taxonomy (NCBI): domain Bacteria; kingdom Pseudomonadati; phylum Verrucomicrobiota; class Opitutia; order Opitutales; family Opitutaceae; species Opitutaceae bacterium TAV5. The sequence continues at coordinate 3,339,294 of CP007053.1, read as the reverse complement.
CGGCGCGGAAGATCCCGCGCGCCATGCAACACACGATCCCGCGAGTCCGTTTTCGCAAGTGGCCGACGGATTGACTGGCTACCCCCCCCCCCGGCTCACTGCACGACAACGCGATGGCATCCGTTCCATTTGCCGGAGAGCACAAGTCGCTTCCCTTGACGAACGGCATCCACGGCCTGTCCGTCGAGCCGGACGTCGCCCGCTCCGGCAACCGGAAGCTCGAGCCGCGCGGTGACACCGGGCGGAAGGGAAAAATTCAGCGTAAACGCCTCGCCGTCCCTGCGCCAGTCGACCACGACCGGACCAAGCGGAGCCGGCACCTTGGCCGTGCAACTCGCGAGCGGTCCGGGATGGGGACGGATGCGAAGGCATTTCCAGCCGGGGGCATCCACCTGCACCCCGGCAACGTAACGTGGCAGCAGGTTGGCAGGCGCGGCCCCCCAGGCATGGTTCCAGTCCTGGTTGGGCTTGTAGTGCTGATCCCATGCTTCCCACGTGAGCGTGGCTCCGCTTTCTGCCATATGTTTCCAGCTACGGCCTCCGTCGGCGGTGATGAGGCCAAGGGCGGCTTCGTCGGCGCCGTGTTCGAAGAGGGCTTCGAGCAGGTATTGCGCGGCGTAAACGGAGCAGGCCATTCCCCTGCGGATGAGAAACTCCACAAGACCCGCGCGGTGTTCCCCCGGCACAAGGCCGAAGGCGAGAGGAAACAGATTGGCGTGCAGCGAGGCATGACCGGTGCCCTCGCCATCGCGGTAAAGGCCGCGCGCCGGATCGAAAAGGACGCGCTGAAACGCCGCGCCGGCACTCCGTGCGCGCGCCTCGAAAGCGTTGGCATCCGCAGCCCTGCCAAGGGCGCGAGCGAGCACGGCCATGAGGGCGAGGGCGCGCAAATGGAAAGCGTTGACCACCGTGTTGACAGGCATGAACACGTAGTTGTCGCGTTCGCCGGGGGGCCAGTCCACGATGTCGTTTTTCATCTGTTCGGGCGTGCCGGCAAGGAGACCGTCGGGACGGGCACGCTCGGGAAGCAGTTTACCTGCAAGCGCCTCGTAATGGGCGGCGACCAGGCTGGTGTCGCCCGTGTGCAACCAGTCGGCGTGGGCAATGAACACCATGTGCAGGCCCCATTCGGTGGAGCGGGTGGGACGCCGGAGGAGATAGCGAAAGGTGTCGCGCGCCATGCTGAAATCGGGGTCGCACGTGTAGTGGCTGAGCTGATTGAGCCAGGCGTCGGCCTCGTAGGGACGGCGTTCGCGGTCGCCATCGACATACACGCCGGCAAAGGTGGTCGCCTTGATGGTGTAGCGGCACAATTCCCATATCCGGTCAAGGAGGGGATCGGAGCAGGTGAAGGCGGCCGCATGGTCGTCCCAGGTTTTGGCGAAAGCCGCCCGACGGCGGACAACCGGCGGCGCGGCGTCAACGGGCCAGCCTTCGATCTCGACCCAGCGAAAGGGCAGCACAACGCCCCATTCGGGCGGAAGAAGAACGGCGATTTCGTTGGTGTTGCGTTCGTCGGGAGGCGGGGCGACGACGACGGGCCTCCCGTCGCCGGCAAGCGAAACGGCGACCTTCGCGTAACGGACGGAACCGGGCGGATGACGTTCGATGCGTCCGCCGGAAAAGGCTTCCCCGAGGTGGACGACGATTTCGCCCGTCATGCCGGCAGGCGGAGCGAGCTCCAGGTTGCCAAAGGCCACGCGGCCGAAGTCGATCAGCCAAAGGCCCGGGGTAACTTTCGACACGCTTGCAGGGGCCTCGGGAAAGAGCTGGCAGGGGTGAACGGCGGGCATGACCCGTTCGGGCAGGGCGGCGGACGAGACATATTGTCCGGACGGAGTCGCGGGTTTGTTCATGGTTGGGCGGAAAGGGAGATGTGTGTAGTCAGTTTCAAATGCGTGACAGGCGACCCGGTCCGAAGCACGAGGGTCGCATGCTGATGGAGGGTTCCGGGCGTCAGCGTATTGTCCGGCATGGCTTCGATGGAAGCCGTCAACGGGACATCCGCTTCCCGGGAGACCACGATGTCACCAATGCGAATCTCGCCCGGAAAAAACGAGCAGGCCGTTTCCGGAGGCACCCCAAGATGCCAGCGGAAAAGAAGCGTGTCCGGCGCATGGAGTTCCACCTCGTCGCAAACGGTGACGGCAGCGGCATCCCATACGACCCGGCGGCTCCAGCGGCGGACGCCGGCGTAGCAGGCCGAGCCATCCATCGTCACGTCGCCGCCCGCGGCATCGAGACGGTTGACCGTGAGTGGCGCGGAACGGTGCGCGGCGTCGAGAATCTGGCCCGCGCCGCCGGCAAGCACCTGCGGCGTGAGCTCCGCCGGAGCATGGCCGCCCACCTGCAGCACGTTGTGCCCGGCAACGCTTTTGAAATGCGTAGGGTGTTCGGGAATACCGTAGGAAAACAGGCCGGCCTCAATCAGCACCGGTCGCCCCTTGACGATGAAATTGACATGACCGCGATCCTGATGATCGTGCGCGTCGCTCGCATGCCCTCCTCGCATCCAGAACCCGGATACGTCAGCCGAATGACCTTCGGCGATGCCGGCCGTGTTCCAGCTTTCGATCCAGTTGATCCGGGCGGCCACCGGATAGCTGGCGTAGAGGGGAAGAACCGGCGCGGAAGGATCGGTCAACCCCCTGCCCGCGCCGGCGCAGGCGGCGAGAAGTTCGGGCAGGATAACGGAGGGATTGGATGGCGCGACCGGAGCGCCGGCATTGTCAAGGGCAGTCGCCACCGCCTCCGTCGCAGGAAACGTGCGCAGATACCAGAAGGCGGCGGGATCACCGGTGGTGGCTGCGAGGGTGGCGACGAGCCCGCGGTCGATCTGGACCACGCGGGCGTCGAACGCGTTGATGGTGAACCCGGCGGGCTGGAGGTGGTGCAGGTACCAGACGGAGAATTTACGGAAAAAGGGATGGTCGAGGAGGCGCGTGTCGCCGGCCACGAAAGCGGCCGCCCGCGCGGCGGAGAGGGCGCTGGCCAGAGTGATGGAGCCGTATTCGAGACCTTCGACAAATTCCCCGCACGGACCCTGCGCATCCAGGGAACGGAGCACATTTTTCACGCCGAATTCGTAGTCGTCGAGATGCCGGTCGAGTCCGAGATGGAGGCTGGCGAGGATGATCGCCTCGTTGGGCAACACCCACTGGTTGCTGTGGACCGCCTCCTGTTGCGTGAACCAGTTGGGCCGGGTCCGCCAGTCGTTGCGGATGCCGGCAATCTCGGCCCGGAGGCGTTCGGCGATACGGTCAGCCAGACCGTCGGGAACGAATTCCGGAGGAAGCAACGCCAGGCTCCCGGTGATCGCGCGGACTGCCCAGCCGGTGCCAAGCCACGCTCCGTCCGGATGAGGGGCGCCGGACCAGCCGGGCCGGACAAGCGGAGCCCAGGTGGCGAGTTCGTCAAGCTGGCGACAGAGGTAATCGGCGAGCGCCGGGTCGCGCGTGAGACGGACGGCGGCAGCCAGGCGCGGCAGCCGGCGCTCGGCCAGCGGCCTGACGGCCTCGCAATCGCCCAGCGAAAGAGCAAACCGTTCCCAGCCGGCAGCGTCGAGGTGGGCGAGATGCGAGGGTTGCTCGCGGTATTTCATCCGGATCGACGCATCGGCCCGGAGTTCGGCGAGCGTGCGGGAACGGCGGATGATCGGCTGACGGGCAACGTCCTCGCGGGCGGCGGTGATGAGCCGGTCGCGGAGCGTCGCGACCTCGTCGGGCAGCGTGGTGCTCTCGCCGAGTTGATCGAGGATGCGGACCGGAGGGAGAAGAGGCAGGGTTTCGGTACTCATGAAGCAATGGCCAGGATACCCGGATATCGCCCTTCTGTCAGTGACGGAATCGGTCGAAAGGGTGTATTTTCAGGCTGACCATGCGATTGTGGATCGCCTGCCGGAACCGCCCTCCCTCTCCGAACCAGGCCGGCGCAGCCAGGCCGCTTCCCGGCACGAAGCGGTCGCCACGATCATTCTCCTGTCCGGAAATTCCGTTTGTAATCGCGCGGCGTCATTCCCATGTGCCGGCGAAAACAGCGACTGAAATGGGCCGAATCCGCGCACCCCACCTGATACGCCACCTGGGTGAGGTTGAGCTCCGGATCGAGAACAAGGCGGGCGGCATGCTGCATCCGGCGCGCCTGGAAATATTCCATGGGCCCGGCCCCCGTGGCCCCGCAAAACAGCCGGTGCAGGTGTCCGGCGGAGCATCCGATTTGTCGCGCCAGATCGGATACAAAAAACTTCCGGTTCTGCTGCACGCATTGCTCGATCAGCAGGATCGCCGCCCACACCTCCTCATGGAAAGGGATTCCCGATCCGCCGTCCCGGATTTCGTATTCCCGGGACAGCTCGTGGAGGAAACGCAGGAAGAGCAGCCTGATCGAAAACAACGAGGCGAACGGGTGCGCATACTCCGCCGTGATTTCGTCCATCATTCGCTCCAGCCGGGTCAACGTCGGTGAGGAAACTTCAAACAGGATCGGCGTTCGCACCGTCCCCGCCGGGAAAAGCGTCTTGCCCAGGAACAGCAACGCCAGCAGGCGCTGCCGGAGCAGCATCGGGTCGCCCAGAAGCCAAGGTGCCAGATAATAGATGTTCACCCCGTTCAGCCCCGCGGGCTTGCGCAGGCCGTGCACCCGCCCCGGCGGCATGATGACCACCGAACCCCGGCGCAACGGGCACACGCCGTCGTCGGAAAGATGCTCGGCGTGCCCCCGGAGTATCAGGCAAATCTCGTAAAACTCGTGGTCGTGCAGGGGATAGTCCCCGTGGTTCGAAAACGGATGGATGCGCACCGGACGGCGATGGCTCAACTGCACGCTATCCTGGCGAATTGTCTTCCGGGGAGAAAGGGGCGATGTGAGATTCATTCAAAAGAGAACCGGTTTCCTTCAAGACGGAGCCACGGCTCTCCCGTTAAAGTCAAGGCATGAAACCTTCCCCGACCAGCACCGCCTCGGCCGCTTCCATTGGCCGCTACAAAATCGCCCTTCTCGGCTCACCGGTCCGCCCGGATGTCCCCTGGACGGACGAAAACGTCCGGAAACTCCGGACCCTCGGCTTCAATACGCTGCAGCTCAACATTGCCTGGGGCGCCCGCCCTGCGGACGAACCGCTCAACCTCGAGGACGTGGTGGAGGTGCCGGCAGGGCGCGAGTCCGGATTCGCCCAGCCCGTCCCGCTGCGCAGCGACCGCTCGCCGGAGCGCTTCCAGGCCCGCCGCGAGGCTCTCCGGCACCGCATCCGCATCTGCCAGTCCACCGGCCTGCGCTCGATCTTTCACTTCGGGGCTCCTTACAATGCGCACCAGCGTTACGGAGATGCGCCCCCCAACTGCCTCAGCGACGAGCGGACGACGACGCGTTATGTGAAGTTGATCGAGCTCTTCGCCCGCCAATTCCCGGGCGTCGATGATCTCCTCCTCTACACCTACGATCAGGACGCGTGGCTCTGCGACGAGTTTGGCCCGTGCCCTCGCTGCGCAGGCATTCCTCTCCACGAACGCGTCGTTCCTTTCGTCAACAAGCTCGCGGAAGCATGGCGGCACGCGCAGCCTGCGGGCCGGCTCTGGTGGGAGCCCTGGGAACTCTCCGCGGGCCAATCCCTGCAATGCATCGATCTCCTCGACCCCGAGCGCACGGGACTCGCCCTGCACTCCAACATCGCGGAAGTCATGGCCACCCTGCCTGTCGATCGTTGGCTGAAACTCGCACGACACCGGGCGCGGGAGCGAAACATCCCCGTGGTCGTGGAGCACTTCCTCGGAGGCGCGACCGAGGAAGTGGAACCGTTCCGGCACCTGACCTGGCCCCACGCCCTGCTGCGTTCCCTGCGGGCGATCTCCGCCCTTTCTCCCGATGGCCTGAAGGAGTATTTCGGCTGCGATCCGACCATCGATGATCCGAACCTGCGACTGGCCGGCCTCTTCCTCACCCACTCGCATCTGGACGACCGGCAACTGCTCGAAAAGCTGGCCGAGCCCTGGGAAGACGCGGCCGGCTCCATGCTCGAATTCTGGCGAATCGCGAGCGAGGCCATGGAGCTCTTCCCGTGGCACACCTCGTGGTATATCCGCAAGATCGGCCTGTGCCGGGTCGATCACAACATGAAGGCTGCCTTCATCCGCGGCCAGCAGGCCCACACGCCCAGTTGGGAATCCAGCCGGCGTTCTGTATTCATGAATACAGACAACCTCCAGCCCGACCCGTGGATGCTGGAGGACGTCCAACTGCAATGCCAGCTCTCCGCGGAGCGCCTGGCCGATGCCCTGGCCCTGGGACGTGACATGCTGACAAAAAACCGGATCCCGGCCGACCTGGAACAAGGCTTCCGGAAGACGGTCGAGGCATGGGATGAATTTCGCCGCCGGGCCCTGTCGTATGGGTATCACATCCGGGAGACAAACCTGACCACGGTCATGCGCAGGCAACGGGAGGCAGGCCACGCCATCCCGGCCCGGGTGGTCGACGAACTCGTCGCCACCCTGAAAGCCGATCAGGAAAACCAGCGGAGTCATGAACCTTGCGGCCGTGCCCTCAGGCTGCTCGACGAAGATAGGGATACCTTCCTCTCAAAATACTTTCTCGTTCCCGCAGACGAGGCGGCTCCTCCGGCCTCACCCGATCAGGAGGAGGACATGCGGGCCTGGGAAAACAAGGGAGCGTTCAGCGTGACGTCTCGCTAGCGCCTGCCTTGTAGGGCCGCCGCTTGTCGGCGTGCCGCGAAGCCGGGCGGAAAATCGAATTTCACCCCGCATGCGCGGCTGCCGACAACCGGCAGCCCTACAACCCCCCCCTACACCGGCCTCCGCGCCCGGGCGAACTGCCCGGGCGCAACCCCGGCATGGCGTTTGAATTGTTTGGAAAACGAATACACGTCCGGATACCCCAGTTCCTGAGCCACGTTCTTGATTTGCGCCCCCTCTTCCGCGAGCAGGCACTGGGCTCGCTCCATGCGTTTTCCCAGCCTGAACTCTCCCGGCGAAACTCCGCAACGCTCCCGAAAATCCTGGCGGAATTTCGAATAACCCAGCCCCAGCGACTTCGCCACCGCCTCCAGCGGAAGCCGGCAGGCGAGGTCATCCGCCAGAAGAGCCGACGCCTTTTCGACAAACGCATCGCCCTGCTCCTCCGTGCCGTTGCTCCGTCCCAGCAACTCCGCGGCAAACAGGTGCATCTCCGCCAGAACGGTCGGCAATTCCGCATCTCCGCACGTCTTCAGTCGCTGCATGATCCGCTCGAACCGCACACAGATTTCCCGATCCACGCCGATGATCCTCCCCGGATTGCGCAGCGAGATCGTCCGCGTCGCCAGCAACAACTCGTGGATCTGAGGAGGCAGGATCAGATAACATTCGCAAAAACCGGCCGACGTCTCGAAAACATTCGAGTGCCGCACGCCGGGGAACCGCTGATACAACATCCCCGGCCCGATCCCGAACACGTTTCCTCTCACATCCTCGTAGCGCCCCCTCCCCTCCACGATATACACCAGGATGTAGCAGCGATCCACGATGTCCCGCCGCCCCCACTGCCCGCCCGTCTCCAGCCGGGCGCGATACGAAAAGCCGCATCCCATCCGCGCCCCCAGCCGGTAGACCCGTTCGTTGCGCGGACGAAAAACAATTCTTTGTGAAGACTTGGGCATGAGGATATCAATTATGACAAAATAGAAGTCATTCACACCATTTTTTACCGCTTTTCGACCTGATAGGATCATCGGCAAATAGAACAAATCCTCCCCATGCACACATCCCGCCGCCAGGGAATCATCAACATCGTCAACTTCATTCGCGGCATCGAACCGCGCCCGGGCCGCAACATCGACCTGGTCGAACCCGTCGTTCGCCAGCGCGCACTCGCCCGGCAACACCGCCTGCCGGTCACCTGGCTCATCCAATACGACGCGATGCTCGACCGCCGTTTTCTCGACATCCTGGAAGACATCGGACCCGAAGATGAAATCGGAGTGTGGTTCGAGTTCGTGCAACCGCTGGTGGAAAAAGCCGGCCTGCCATGGCGGGGCCGTTACCCGTGGGACTGGCACGTCAACGTCGGTTTTTCCGTCGGCTACGCTCCCGACGAGCGCCTGCGCATGATCGATATCTTTCTCGAAGACTTTCGCGCCACCTTCGGTTTTTCGCCCAGGGCCGCCGGCTCCTGGTTCATCGACGCCCACTCGCTCGCGCACCTCGAAAAACGCCACGGCATCGCCGCCTTCTGCAATTGCAAGGACCAGTGGGGAACAGACGGATATACGCTCTGGGGCGGCTACATCAACCAGGCCTACTACCCTTCGCGGCAAAACTCCTTCATCCCCGCGCAAACCATCGGTCAACAAATCAACATCCCCGTCTTCCGCATGCTCGGCAGCGATCCGATCCGGCAATACGAACTGCCCCGCGGCACCGGCTCCTGTGGAGGACAGGCCGTCATCACGCTCGAACCCATCTCCCCCGAAGGCGGCCGTAATCCCGAATGGACCGATCGTTTTTTCAAAAACATGTTCGAGACTCCGTGCCTGAGCTTTGGCTATGCCCAGGCCGGCCAGGAAAACTCGTTCGGCTGGCCTGCCATGGAGCAGGGTCTCGTTTACCAGCACCGCCGCATCGCCGAACTGCGCGACGCCGGGCTCATCCGCGTCGAAACGCTCTCCCGCTCAGGCGAATGGTTCCGCTCCGCCTATGCGAGCACGCCGCCCTCCGCCGTCGTTGCGGAGCGCGACGTGGACGCCGCGGATCGCGGGGCCACTTGGTATTGTTCAAAATACTACCGGTCGGGATTGATCTGGGAGGGCGGGGAATTGCGCATCCGCGACATCCAGCTTTTCGACGAAAGACGCGAGGAAGCCTTTCTCAAAACCGCCTGCGCCACCAGCGCCTGCAAGTATGATGCCCTGCCGCTCCTCGACGGTTTCCTCTGGAGCGGGGACGGCCACAAAGCCGGTCTGCGCCTCGTCCATGCGGACGGCACCCGCCACGACCTACAATCTCCGCCGCAAGTCACCGAACGCGACCCGCAAACGCTGCGGGTCCAGGTTGACGACCATTTTGCATTCACCTTCGGCGAGACCTTCATCGAACTGCGCGGCACGGCCGCTCCCCGCTCCTCCCCCGCCGGCTGGATGCTCGCCGCCGACTGGTCACCCACCGCGCCGTGCGCGTTTCGCGGCGTGGACGGCAACCGGCTTCGTTTTTCCCATGAAGGATACGACTACACCGTCATGCTTCTCTCCGGAAACGCCCGATCCATCCCTCACGGTTTTGTTCTTCAGCCGGATGCCGATGGCCTGGTCAGGATCGGCATGGCCGGTTGATCGCCCTGCGCCCCCCATGCTTCATCCCGGCAGCATACGCTTCTTGAAAAAACGAAGCCGACGCCTGGTTATAAGCGCATGACATTTCCCGAAATCGACAGAGTGACGATCGACCCGCTGGTGATGGGAGGGAAGCCTTGCATTCGTGGCATGCGTGTCACGGTGGGGACCATCACGGGCCTGGTAGCCTCCGGTGCGTCTTTTGCCGGGATACTCCGCCTCTATCCTTACCTGGAGGAGGCCGACCTGAAGGCTGCCCTCGCCTATGCCGCCTGGCGCTCCGGGGAGCGGGAGCTTGATCTCCAGACCGCATGAAGCTCCTTCTCGACATGAATCTGTCTCCGGAATGGGTGGCCGTTCTGGAGGCTGCCGGATGGCAGACGGTTCATTGGTCGATGGTCGGCAGAGCTACCGCCGCCGACACTGAAATCATGGCGTGGGCCAAGGCGTCCGGCCATGTCGTTTTCACCAACAGTCTTGATTTCGGCGCCCTGCTCCATGCCACGGGAGCGCAGGCTCCGAGCGTCATTCAACTTCGCGGTGAGGACGTTCGGCCCGCTTCGGCCGGGACGCTGGTTGTATCTGCACTGAAAGCGGCACAGTCAGAACTGATTTCGGGAGCGCTCGTTACCATCGATCCGAGAAAGATGCGGATAGCGATGCTCCCGCTCAAATCCGCGGCATCCTGATTTTTCACTCGAACACCAGCCAGCCATACCGGTCGGGTTCGAGAGCGTGGGGAGTCGGGCGCTGCGGATCGCTCCAGATCGTGAGCACATTTTCCGGACGGTGCCAGCGAGCGAAGTTGGCGCGGAGACGGTGTGGAGGCAGGGTGCGGAGGGTCGCTTCGGCTTGGCGGAAATCCTGATGCGCGGGATTGAAAACCGCGTTGTAGCCACCGATTTTTGTGACGTCGGCGATGTCGGCAAAAGGGAGGGCCAGTTCGGCTATCCAACCGCCCGGGATGATCTTGACCGCCACCCGAATGCCCGGCGGGTTCCAGTCGTAGTTCAACCAGTTCGGATAGCGGAAAAGCACGTCGGCCCACGCGCCGTCGGCGCTGATCTCGATGTTGAGTCCTTCGTGCAGCGGACCGGGTAGCGGGGCGGCAAGGAAGATCTCGGCGCAATCGTCACGAAACGTGTGATCGTCGCGCGCGGTATGTGTGGCGACGGTCTGCGCATCCTCGCACACGAAGGAAACGAGCAACTCTGTGCCGGTATGAAGAACGCGAACCGTCGTCTTTTCCGCCGTATCACGGGTGGGCCAATAGCTGCGCAACGCAATCGGGGTGGCCTGCTGCCAGACCGGTTCGTCAGCGACCCCGTCGATCTTCACGGCATCTCCGGAGACCCGCGGGACCCGCAATTCCGGAATTTGGGAATCGGCAGTGACGATAGCCGCAGACATGATGAAAAGAAACAGGCGGATGGCAAATACGTAGTACATATACCACTACTCATTGGACAGGATGCACGGCTGTCTGCGGAGCGTAGAGCGTGGCCGGAGTGGAGGAGAGTTTTTCCAAGCGGAAAGTGGCGGGAAACTTCGCCCAAGTCTCAAGAGAAACCACATTGCCGTCGCGCGGGATGTCGAAGGCGACTTCACGGACGAGAAGTTCGTTGTTGACCACCATGTCGAGAACACCGTCACGCATGCTCATCACCAGAGCGACCGGGACATCGGGGGCGATCACCGGCTGCGGCGAGGCCGCCTTGTCAGCGGTGCGCGGACCGACCCCGCGTCCCCAGCCGTTGAGCGGACCGTCGAGCACCCAGCGTCCGTCGTATTTGAGCGAGATGGAACCGATGCGAAGCACAAACCGGCGCGGCAACTGTTCGAACCGGAGCACGGCGGAAAAGGTATCCCCCACCGTGTGCTTCAGCGTGGCCACGACCCGGCTGCGTCCGGGGTCGATCGTGAGGGCCGGCCGCCCGCCAAGCGTGGCAGGTTTACTGCTGATTCCCTGGGCCCCCGTGTTGACGCTCCAGTCTCCGGGAGGGATGTCGGTCAAGTCGAACGGCGCAGCGGCAGGCGCAACGGCCACGCGCGAGGAGACCAGGCCGCCCTCGTAAAGGCGGATGTTGCCCGACCGGAGCGCAACGGGCGCGAAGGTCAGTTCTCCACCATCACGGATGGAGAAGGCCAAGGTGAGCGGCCTGCCGGCCGTGACGAGGGAACCCCATTGCAGGCCACGCGCCAGAGGCTGGTCATCGAGCGTGGCATCGAGAATGCATCCGCGAATATTGATCTTGAGGGAAGCGAAGCGGGGACGCCCTTCCGCATCGGTGGTGCGAAGCGGCGGGTCGAAAAGCCTGCCGAGGGCAGGCGGCGCATGCGGCGACGTGGTGTCGCTGGTGGCCGCGGAGGAACCTGCGCCCGAAACGCCGTGGGCACGGAACCCCTCCACGCTCCAGCCGCGCGCACGCGTCCAGACGAGTGCGCCGTCGCCGAGATACAGGCGAAAGTTGTCGGTCGGAAGCAGGAGAAATTCCGCGGAAGCGGCCGACGAAAGCGGACGGGCGGAGAAGACCGCGCGCACCTCGTCGCCGGCGTCCTTGCCGGAAAGGACCGCCGCGCGACGCCCGTCGGGCAGGAGACCCGGCACGGCTCCGGCCGGGAGCATCCAGCCCGCGAGCGTACCGGAAGCATCCCATGCCGAGGCGGCCAAGGCGGCTGCCTGTCGAGTGGAGGAGACACGCAGGACGACACAACGTCCGGGAGCGAGGTCGACCGTGCAACGTCCATCCGCAAGCGACCAAGGGGTGCCGGTCAGGATGTCTTCGGTATCGGCGAGAGGCTCCGAACCGGAGGACGCGAAGAGGCGGCTCAGGTCGAGCGCCACGCTGTCCCCGGCCAGGCCGGTGTTGCCGACAATCACCAGCGCCTGGTCTTCGGTCAGGTAGAGCGAGACGCGCGAGTCACCGGTGCGGCTGCGCATCTGAAGATGCGGATTCGGTTTCCAGTAGGGATGGAAAGAAGGCGCGGGTGCATCGGGGCCGGAGGGAGCGATCTCCTTCAGGACTTCCTGGAACAGGGAATTGTCGCGAATCTCGTTGTCGTGAAGCAGGGCGTAGGTGAGCGCCCGGAAAGGACCTTCGGAGCGGATCCAGCGTTTTACCCAGAAGGTGCCGCGGAAACCCCAAGGTTGCCCGCTGTAGCCGATGGCATAGGAGGCCAGCGGAGGCTGGTAGGAGGCGGGAAACCGGGCGAGTTGCTCGCCGTCGATGTAGTAGTCGAAGAAAGACAGCGTGTGCGGGTCGAGGCCGCCACCGGTATGGGCTGACATCGCGAGGGGACGGCCGGTGTCGGCAAAGATACCGCGGAGGCGCTTGAGGAACGTGCGTTGCGCGGTCACTCGCGTCGGCGAGTCCTCCTCCCACGTGATGTTGGCGGGCTGGCCTCCGCCGGCGGCATTGCCGGGGTTGTCGTCCGCCCAGGCAATGCCGAGACCATCGCTGAGAATCCCGGAAATGGCCGCTTCGTTGGCGAGCTTGCGGAACGCCCAAAGCTGAAGGTCGCCTTCGGGGCCGCGCTTGCTGGTCGCCCAGGCATTGACGTCCTTGCCGGGATTGTGGTGACGACGATAGAATCGCCAGGGCGGCTGCAGCATCATGTCCTCCTTGAACGCCTCGAAATCGGGAGAGTCCTCGGCCAGCCCCTGGCAGGTGTAGAGCGTGGGGATGCGCCCGACCGCGACCACGGCGGAAGCCCACTTTTTGAGCTCGGGGATTTTTTTCAGGTCGGGATAGCCCTGCCAGTCGCTCCACATCTCCCATTTGTAGTCGGTGACCCAGGGATTGAAGGTATGCTCCGGACGCGGGCGGGTGGGCGTGGGCTGGAGAAAGAAACGGAGAATCGGCTCGCCGGCGACTTCCGTCCCCATGGAATCGATACCGGGAAGAGACGCGGGAAACTGGCCGGGAGCATCGACGAGGTTGAATTCCATAAAAACCCGGTCGGCCTCCTCGACGAGGCGAACCTGCCGACGGATGTCCCGCGAGAAAAAGAGCGGCGTGTCATAGCTGAAGGCGAGTCCTCCTTGCTGGTTCCCGGTCCAGACGGGCCCCGCAGGCCCCTGGAATCCGTAGCCGTCAAGCGCGGCGATTTCCTGCACGAGAACGCGGTGCACATAGCGGGCGATGTCGCGGCGCACGGGGATGCGAATGCTCAGACGGGAAATTTTTCCCGGAGCAAATGCCTGGCCGTCGCCTCCAGCCGGCAGACGTATCCGCAATTTCGTTTCGACAAATCCGTCGAAATCGACCCGGGATTTTGTCTCGATGGAGACAGCCCCTTCGGGAGTCGTGGCGACCGCGGTGGCGGCCACCCGGGCGTTGTTGCCGTCGGGTGTGATGACCGGCGGGCGGGGTGAGAAGCGGAGTTCGCGTTCACCGACGGAGAGGATAATCTGGGCGGGGCCGGCAAGCAGCTCGGTCCCGTCGGAAAGGATGACGGACTCCGGAAGGCCGAAGGCGCCAAAGCGAAGGGTCTTGTCCACGAGACGAATGCTGGCGGCAGACGGATCGACATCCGGGCGGGTCCAGGGAGGCGGGATCTTGTCGTGGATGTAGTCGGCGCCGGCATCGGTGTCGTGCCATTCGGGCGCGGTGACGGCGGGCAGGTCGCGCGTGATGGAGTGCACCGGTTTCGCCCCGGACGAACGGGCAGGATCGGTCGTGTAGAAATCGAGACGGGCGGTGCGGGCAGGCTGGGTGCCGGGCTGGAGACGGGTGATAACGAACTGGCGGTCGCGGGCGGTGAGGCTGGCGGCGGGCTTGAGGGCGCGGGTGGTGTCGGGCAGGCCGGTGACGCGGAGAACGACATGCGTGGCCCGGGCTGCGGCGGACGGAAGCGGGCCGTCGATGATCCCGATCACGGAACCTTGCAACGGATAATAGCCGATGGCCACGCGCGCCTCGCGAGGCGGTTTTCCCGCTTTGACCGCCAGGCGGGCCGGAGGCTGTTCGCGGGTCGGTTGCAGGTCCCGTCCGGAGGCAATGCCGGATGTCGCCGACGGCGAAGGGAGCAGGCGGGCCTGGCCGAAGGGCATGCCGCGATAACCGCCGTAACCGGGGAGATGCCAGCCGATGAGCTGGGGCGGCCGGTAGCGAAGGATGTTGAGGAAGAGCGGTGTGGAGCCGTCGGCAATGCTCCGGAGAACCTCGGAGGTGGCTCCGAAACTGGCGAAGGGAATCTTGTATTCGACGGTCCAGCCCGAGCCAGTACGGGCGACGGCGGATTCGAAACGGGGAGCGGTCAGGGGGCGTTCGTTCCACATGCGCTGACGCGCCCCGGCAGCGTTGACGTTGAACTGATAGTAGTGGTCGGCCGCGACTGCGGGGGTGCCCATGGCGCCGTCGTAACCTCCCATGTCGAGAACCTCGCGCTCGACCGTGGCGGGTTCCTCCAGTCCGAGGACGACCTGCACGGAGTCGTCCTGCGTGAAATCTCCGTCATATCCTCGCTGATACGCCTCCGGATAACCGGGCTGATCTTCGTCGCAGGTGATGGCGACGTAGAGATGGGTGTTGTCGTATTTCAGACGGGCGGCAGTGCGGGCGTTGACCGGGGATGGCGACCCGGAATGCTCGCTGTCGTCGGTTTTCCCGAGGACAGTCGCGGGATAAAGCAGGGCGGCATCATCCCATTCACCGGCAGAAATCCGGCCATCGAGCGCCACAGGACTCCGCATAAAGGGAAGCGATGCGGAGGGAGTGTCGGAGGCCGACCGGAGAGGGGCATGGACGAGGGAAAAGAGAGGACCGAGGATGGCGATCGCGCGGAGAACGAATGATTTGGACATGAAAAGGCTAGAGAGGGGAAACGGGGAAGGAGGGGGGGAATGGATTAATCCTTGAACTGCTCGGCCGCAAGCTTGCCGACATGCCAGTCGAAATAGAGGATGTTGAAATCGTTCCCGTGGGGGATGTCCTTGTTGAGTATCCAGCCCGCAGCGGTGCCGGGATTCCTATCCGCGTAGCCGAGCGCGCATTCACGGATCGCCCATGTGCGGGAAAGACTGACGCTCGCACCGAGTCGCGAATATGTTATCGGGTTGCTCGGACTGTTGTAATTTCCCCACGGATTGGTTGTGGGGTTGGAATCGCCATCAAGATGGACTCTCGTATTGAGCAGCCGGGAGATGATTTCCTCTTTCCTGCCGGTTTTCGATTGCGACGGGCGTTTGTAGGTCGAGGGGCATTGAAAGACCTCCGGATAGACGCGCCCGTTCGCTGTGCCCAGAGGGATGCCGATGTAGGGCTTCAACCGCGCGGCCATTATCTTGTTTTTTTCCTCGTCGCTGCCGCCGGGGTTGAACCACGGGATTACTCGCTGATCGGGGTGGGGACCAATCAATGTGTCCCTGTTGTCCACCATGTAGGCGGCAATCGCCGTGCCGATTTGCCGCATCCGCCCGAGGCAGACGCTGGCGTCCGCCTTTGCCCGCACCGCGCCGACCGTGGGAATAAGTATGGCGGCGAGGATGCCGATGATGGCGATGACCGTGAGCAGTTCGATCAGGGTAAAGGCGGCGCGGCAGTTCGTTTTCATGGGGAAGCGGATAGCACAGGGGACAGGGATGGAGACGGAAGGGGTAACCGGAAAGCAAGGTTTCAGCGGCGGCGGAAGACCAGAAACAGACCCGCCCCGCCAAGACCGAAGATCAGCGCCACGGTCGAAGGCTCGGGAATGGGGGTGCCGGTAACCTGAAACTGCAGGAGATTGCCATCGCCGCCGTAGAGGAAATTGCCGGACCAGCCTTCGGAAGCGGCAAACCGGGAGAGGTCGATGCCTGGCGTGGTGCCGCCAAAGTCGATCAGGTCGATGGTCGTGCCCACGACGCTGGCGGAGGAGCCGGTGAAGTCGAAAGTGATGATGCCCGCTCCGGTCTGCGAGCCGACGAGGGAATCACCCACAAGCACGATTTTGTCGCCATCGAGGTTAAACTTGATGGTGGCATTGCCAGCGAATACGAGGCCCGCTCCGGAGGTGCCGGTGATGGTCAGCGTGCCGGTGGTGGCGACGCCAGCGTCGTTAACATCGCCGGGGTCGAGAACCGCGCCGTCGGCGAGGATGATGGTTTTGTCCGCCGCCAGGGTGATGCTGCCTGTGCCGCCAAGCGTGGCGCCAGAGGAAACCGTGATGCCCGTGCCCGAGCTGCTTGAGATACCGGTGACGGTGCCGTTCAGATAAACCGAGCCGCCGGTGATCTGCGCGCCACTCGTCCACGCCGAAATCGCGCCCGTAAAACGAATCCGTCCTGCGCCGTCTTTCGTGAAGGTCCATTCCCGCCCACCCCTGGTCCAGGTGCCCGCATAAGTCGTGTTCGTTGCTTGCACCAGTGAAATTGCACGATTGCCCCCCGCGTTTATGGCGGTGATTTCTGCGCTGGAACTCGTGCCGGAAAGTTCGCCCAGCGTCACCGTGCCCGTGTTTTGATTGAGGACCAGTTTGCCTGTCCCGTTCAGCGCGATTTTTGTGTTCGCACTCGTGGCAGTCTGGGAATTGATGCGGATTTCTTTACTGTTAGTGGAATTCGCGGTTCCAGACGTCGCCGTGCTGGCTTCGGTGATTTTTCCATTCCATGCGACCCCCCCCTCAAGAATGAGGCGCGTGTAGCCAGCACTGATACTTTTCCACGTCAGATCTCCGCTGGACGCACCGTTCACCGTAAGCGTCTGGCTGCCCGTCGCGACAGTGGTGATCGTCACAACCGAGCCATTGGAAACCGTAATGCCGTTGACGGTGGGAAAATCAGCCGACGCTATCCCGTCGAGGGAGATTTGCGCCGTGGAACGCGTGATGAAAATGGAGTCTCCTGTTGTGGCGACATTCTCGCCAATCGCGCCGTCCGGCGAGGTGGCCCAATTCGCGTTTCTCCAAGCGTTCACCGCCGGGCTATTGGCATTCCAGTATTTGTCCGCCGCTGAAAGCGGGCGGCCAAGGGGCTGCAGCAGGACAATCGCCAGACAAAACAACGGCCAAAACGCCGCGCGAGTATGAGGGGTAGAAGGATATTTTTCGAGGTGTGCGTTTTTGTGGTTCATGGGGAAAATCGGAGACGACCCTTTGTGCGCGGAGCCACGCCCCCATGCGACTTACTTTTTGTGCTAGTCCTAACACAACCAGTTCTCCACGATCCCGATTTTCACCCAATCCCATGAAACCCCCCACCATGCAGATGATTGCCGACCAGGCCGGCGTGTCGCTGATGACCGTTTCCCGCGCGCTGAAGAACAATCCCCGCCTGTCTCTCGCCACGCGCGAGCGTATCCGTAAAATCGCAACCGGGCTCGGCTATCGTCCCAATCCGCTCGTTTCCGCGCTCATGGCCCAGATCCGCCACGCCCGCGCGCCCAAGGTGTGGCCGACGATTGCCTTTCTCACCGCTCACCCGGACGAGGTCTACACGCGGGCACACACCTACAACGCCCGGATTCATGCGGGCGCCGCCGAACGCGCCGTCATGCTCGGCTACCGGCTGGAACGCTTCTCGCTCGCCGAACCCGGCATGACCGGCGCGCGGATGCGAGGCATGCTCCTCGCCCGCGGCATTCCCGGCGTGATCCTGCCTCCCCTGCCCGATCCGATTCCCGACATCGGTTTCGACTGGTCGCCATTTGCCTGCGCCACCGTCGGTTATTCCTACACCACACCTGCCCTGCATCGCGCCGCCAACGACCAGTTCAACACCATCCGCACGGCCGTCCACCGCCTCACCGGACTCGGCTACGAACGTATCGGCCTCGCCATCCGCCACGAGGACGATCACCGCGTGGAAAACAAATGGGGGGGCGGTTTTTTGTCGTTTCACCCCTATCTGCCGGCGCGACGGCGACTGCCTGTATTTTTGTGGCATTACGCCCGAAACCAGCCGCGCGCCTGTGCACACACACGCGCAGGCGAAGAAGGCTGGGAAGACTGGGAAGGCAGCGGCGAAATGCCCTCCGGCTTCTCCGCCTGGTTCCATCGGCACAAACCCGACGCGATCATCTCGCTGCAACCGCTCATGGTCCGGACGTGGCTGAAGTCGCTTGGCGCGCGCGTGCCCGAAGACGTCAGCCTGGTAAGCCTCAATCTCCAGCATAACCAGTCCGGCTTCAGCGGCGTCGACCAGAACAATGCCCTCCTCGGGGCCGCCGCCGTCGAACTCGTCGTCGAACAGATCCACCACAACGAACACGGCGTGCCCGCCCGCGCCAAGACGGTCATGATCATGGGTGACTGGGTGGAGGGTGCGACAACCCGCCGGCAGAAGCCGCCAAAACGCCCGACAGTGCCTGCCCCTGCCGCCACGCCCGTGGAGTGAGAAAGGGAAAACCCGAGACTACATTTTTAACCGCGAATAGACGCGAATCCAGAAAGACGGATGAAATACATCTAGAAATTGAACAGAAGTTAAGAAGGACACGAAGGCACTTCCGTTCCCGTAACCACTTTCCGTATCCGACACCTCTAGTGTCCTGTCATCTAAATATATTAAATAAAGAGTGAAGGACGTGTGATGATGTGATTGAATCAGGGATATGGAACGAGGACGCCCAAAGAAGCCATTGGTGTTGAGCGAGGAGGAGAAGCGGACGCTGGAGTCGCTGGCGAGGCAAAGGAAGGCGGGAGTGGCGGAGGTGACCCGAGCGAGGATCGTGCTGGGGTGCGCGCAGGGCATGACGAACAAGGAGGTGGCGAGGGAGGAGGGGGTGAGCGAGCCGACGGTGTGCACATGGAGGGAGCGATTTAGACTGGAACGGCTGGCCGGACTCGGGGACCTGCCGAGGGCGGGGGCGCCGCGCACGGTGGAAGACGAGCAGGTTGCGCAGATCGTGCGACGCACGCTGCAAACCAGGCCAAAATCGGCGACACACTGGAGCACGCGCACGATGGCCAGGGAGGCCGGCGTGTCGCACCAGACCATCAGCCGCATCTGGCAAGCCTTCGGGCTCCATCCACACCGGCACGAGTCCTTCACGCTCTCCACCGATCCGCTTTTTGTGGAGAAGGTCCGCGACGTGGCGGGCCTCTACCAAAGTCCCCCGCAAAACGCGGTGGTCTTCTGCGTGGACGAGAAGAGCCAGATCCAGGCCTTGGAGCGCTCCCAGCCCATCCTGCCCATGGATCTGGGCCGGGCCGAGCGTCACACCCACGATTACTTCCGCCATGGAACGGTATCCCTGTTTGCCGCACTCGAGGTGGCCACTGGAGAGGTCTGGGGCCGCTGTCATGCCCGCCATACCCACAAGGAGTTCCTCGCATTCCTCAAACAGATCGAGGATCGCACCCCTGCCGGTCTGGACATCCACGTCGTGCTCGATAACTACGCTACCCATAAAACTGATGCGGTCGTGCGCTGGCTGGCCCGCCACCCCCGCTGGCACCTGCACTTCATCCCCACCCACAGCTCCTGGCTCAACCAGGTCGAACGCTTCTTTGCCGAACTCACCCGCAAACGGCTTCAACGCGAAAGCTTCCTCAGCGTGCAGCAACTGCGCTCGGCCATCTCCGACTACCTTAAAACCCACAACCAAAACCCTCGCCCCTTCCTCTGGACCGCCTCCGCCGACATCATCCTCGGCAAGGTTGCCCATTTATGTAAGAAACTTCAATGACAGGACACTAGAGCGGTTCAAATAAAGCTGTAGCCGTTTTTTAACCACGGATTTCCTGGGGCGGCTTGCCGCAACCGAAGGGAGAAGGATGGCCACGAAAAACACGAAAAAACACGCCGCGGATGAAATCCTCCATCGCGCTTATAAGCGCGCGGGAGGTTCCCGCCGGGCAGAAGGGATTTTTGTGCTTTTTCTGGCTATCCCGGTTTGAAAAAGGCCGAAATCGACCGCCAATGAACCGCATTTTTTGCCGCAAAAGAGCGCAAAGGGTCTTTTGGCAGGGAAACTCTCCACGGCGCTTATAAGCGCCATGCAACGCTTCATAAGCATGGGGATATTTGCGCCCTTTCGCGGCAAAAAATCCGGAGCACCCGGGCTCCATCCCGGATTGAATCCGGAACGCATCCGTACCGAGCGAAATCATGCGCTTCCGCGCACGATTTTTCAGGGCAGTTTCGCGGATGATCACGGATTCAAACCATGCCTTGCCGCTTCCTTCTTATCCGTGTGCATCCGTGATATCCGTGGTTCTGTTTTCAGGACCCTGTACCGCTACAATTTTTTAAAAAATGCTCTAAAGAAAACGTCACAACCACCCAACTACCTTCCAGCCACCTCCGGCTCTTCGTGATCTTCTTAACTTCTGTTCAAAAAAAACAACAGATCCTCCCCGGAGAATTGCCACGACTGACAGACTCCCGGCGAATGACATCCAGTTTTCCCAGAATCAACTCACCCGAATGCCGGAGTTCCTGGTGATTGTAACCCTCCCAAAAACGCACCTTGTCACCGGCTGGCTTCCGGACGGTTTTGCGAAGGCGTCGTTTGTGCGTGGCGATCATGACAGGAAACAACTGCCCGGTTTGAGGCGGGAGTCAAGGAGTCGCCACCGCCCCTCCCGCCTGCCCCTGCCGCCACGCCCGCGGAGTGAGACCCGTCGCGCGGCGGAAGTGATGACAAAAATGCGCCGCATCCGTGTAGCCGCAGGCGGCGGCGATCTCCTTGACCGAAAGCGAGGTTTCCGCGAGTTGCCGCTGCGCCTTTTCGAGGCGCCGTCTCTGACGAAATTCCCGCGGCGCCTCTCCGTACTCGGCACGAAACCTCGCCGCAAACCGCCCCGCTCCCAGACCATGATAACGCGCCAGCTCCGCCACCCGGAGCGGCGAGGCCAGGTTGTGTGCCAGCGTGTGGGCCGCCGCGCGCACCGCCTGCGTCCGCCGGTGAGGCGCGGGGACGTTCCCCGTCCTCCCCTCCCCGACCGCCGCCCGCGCGATCAGGATCAGCACCGAACGCAACGCCAGCTCCACCCGCGCCTCCGCGCCCGGCATATCCGGCTGTTGCGCCTCCCGGTAAATCACGCCGCAAAGCCCCTCCATGTCTCCCCGCCAGGGACCGGCCACAAGCTTCTCGCCGCAACAAGCCCGCAACCCCTCCGGCTCCTGTCCCTTCGCAAAATCGAACCCGATCCACGCCATCCGCGCCCGCTGCCCCGCCGCCACCTCCTCGCTGTGCTTGCGATGCGGCGCCAGCAACAGCCATTCCCCGGCCGGCAACGCCACCCGCCGCCGCCCGAGCCTCCAGCAACACGCCCCCTCCAGCACCACTGCCAGCTCGAAAAACGGATGCTCGTGCCACCTGCCCTCGTATCCGCCCGGCCAGGAATGAGCCTGCACCACGGCAATCCGCAGCCGCGGCGCAGTTTCCCATAATTGTAAATTATTCGACAATCTGGCATCAAATTTCCATTTCAGGATCAAATTTACAATAATTATCTCAAACCCTGGCTTGTCGTCCAACGAGCCGCGCCTGTAGTTTCTCCGTCACGATGACATCTTCCCCCTCCGCTCCCGCGCCCCTTCGCTGGGGTATTCTCGGCACCGGCCGCATCGCCGCCACCTTCGCCCGCGGCGTCGCCGCCTCGCAACTCGGGCAGCTCGCCGCCGTCGGCAGCCGCACGCCCGAAGCCGCCGCGAAATTCGCCACCGAACACGCCATCCCGACCGACCGCGCCCATGGCAGCTACGAGGCGCTGTTCGCCGACCCCGATGTCGATGCCATCTACATCGGCACGCCCCACCCCCAGCATGCCGCCTGGGCCATCCGCGCCGCCGAAGCCGGCAAGCACGTGCTCTGCGAAAAACCCCTCGGCCTCAACCACGCCGAAGGCATGGTCATGGTGCAGGCTGCGCGCGATCACGGCGTAGTGCTCATGGAGGCGTTCATGTACCGCTGCCACCCGCAAACGGCGCGCATCGTCGAACTGATCCGCGAAGGCGCGCTCGGCGAGGTGCGCGTGGTGCAGGCCGCCTTCAGCTTCCGCTCCGGCTTCGACGCCAACTCCCGCCTCTGGTCCAACGCCGCGGGCGGCGGCGGCATTCTCGACGTGGGCTGTTACCCTGTTTCCATGGCCCGCCTCGTCGCCGGCGCCGCTTCCGGACAACCGTTCCTCAACCCGACCAAAGTCACCGGTGCCGGCCATCTGCATCCGGAGACCGGCGTGGACGAATATGCCGCGGCCACGCTCGATTTCCCCAATGGCGTCGTCGCCCAGGTCTCCACCGGCATCGGCGTCACCCAGGATAATGTCGTACGCATCTACGGCACCGCCGGCTGGCTGCACATCCCCTCGCCGTGGGTCGTCAGCCGCGACGGTGGCGCATCCAGGATCACACTCCATCGCGCGGGAGCCGCCGCGCCCGAAGAGATCGTCATCGACGGCGCCCCGCTCTACGCGCTCGAGGCCGATGCCTTCGCCCGCGCCGTCCGCGCCGGCCTGCGCGACGTGCCCGGGATGAGCACCGACGACACCCTCGGCAACCTCGCGACGCTCGACCAGTGGCGCGCCGCCATCGGTCTCGTCTACGAAGCCGAAAAACCGGAAAACTACACGCAAACCATCGCCCGCCGTCCGCTCGCCGCCTCCCCCGCCGCGGATGCGGCGAGTGTTCAGGGTTCCCGGTTCCCTGTGTCAGACTGTCGGCCTGCGGCCTCGGTACAGGGTTCAGGCAACAACTCCAGACCCGAAACCCTGAACTCCAAACCTGGCGGCGGCAGCCGCGCCGCCGCCATCCCGCACGCGCCGCTTCCCGGCGTGGAAAAATCCGTATCGCGCCTCGTCATGGGCTGCGACAACCAGCGCACCATGCCGCACGCCGCCGCCATGTGGGACGATTTTTTCGAGCGCGGCGGCAACGCCTTCGACACCGCTTACATCTACGGCGGTGGCCTCATGGAAAAACTGCTCGGCCAATGGATGCGCCACCGCGGCGTGCGCGACCAGGTGGCCGTCCTCGCGAAAGGCGCGCACACGCCCGATTGCACGCCGGAGGGCATCACGCGCCAGCTCGAAATCTCGCTCGACCGCCTGCAAACCGGCTACGCCGACGTGTATCTGATGCACCGTGACAATCCCGACGTGCCCGTCGACGAATTCGTCGACGTGCTCAACCGTCACGCCCAGGCCGGGCGCATCCGCATCTTCGGCGGCTCCAACTGGAGCCGCGAACGCGTGGTGGCCGCCAACGAATATGCACGCAAACACCGCCTCCAGGGCTTCGGCGCATGGAGCAACCAGTTTTCCCTCGCCCGCCTCGTCGAGCCGATGTGGGGCGGCTGCCTCAGCGCGAGCGACCCCGCCTCGCGCCACTGGCTGCTCGAAACCTCGCTGCCGCTCTTCGCGTGGTCGAGCCAGGCGCGCGGTTTCTTCACCGACCGCGCCGGCCCCGATAAACGCACCGATGCCGAACTCGTGCGCTGCTGGTATTCGGACGACAACTTCGCCCGCCGCGAACGCGCCGTGGAGCTGGCCGCGAAAAAAGGTGTGTCGCCCATCGCCATCGCGGGTTCGTATGTGCTTTCGCAGCCCTTCCCGACCTTCGCCCTGATCGGCCCGCGCACCATCGCCGAGACGGTCAGCTCGCTGGAATGCCTCAAGGTTCCGCTCACCCTCGACGAACTCGCCTGGCTCAATCTGGAGAAGGACACGCTCTGACGTAACGTGGCGCGGGCGTCCCGCCCGCAAGGAGCAGCGGCGTCCTTCGTGTAAAATCAAACCATCAGAGACTCCGGCATCATACCTCGGTCCGATGCCGCTTGCGCCAGGCCAGCGGCGTCATGCTCGCCTTTTGCCGGAAAAACCGGTGAAAATACTGCGGTGAACTGAAACCGCACTCCGCCGCGATGTGCGACACCTTGTAGTACGTCCCCTGCAACAACCCCCGCGCCCGCTCCATCCGCAGCGAATCGCGCAACTCCACAAACGACATCCCCGTCGCCTCCCGCACGGCGTGCGTCATCCGGGTGGCGGACAGCCCCAGGTGCTTCGCCAGATCGCCCAGCGAGGGATTGGTGCGCGCGTTCTTTTCCAGAAACGCCTGAATCGCCCCGCGGCGAAACCCCTGCGACGTCTCGCTGTTGAAACGCGGCCTCCGCAGATGTTCGCCGAGAAACGCTGCCAGCATCCTCGCCAGCCCGACCGCCCGCCGCCGCGCCGCCGCCCGCAGAAACGGCAGTCCCGCCGGCTGGTCTGCCCGCGTGCGAAACTGCCCCGCGAACACCACGCCGGCCAGGGCCTCGTCTGTGAACAACGGCATGATGATTTCGTCCGCGCCGGCGTGGCACGTATTCACGAAAATACGACGCTCCTGTTCGCAACGTTCCGGCACCGCCCGCAAGTCGCAATCCCGGCACCGCATGTTGAGCTTCAGCCCCTCCTTCACATGCATGCAAAACGGGGACAGATGCAGATGGTAGTTCGGCTGCGCAAGCACCTCCCCCAGCACCGTCCCCCGCGCATGCGATGCCGGCAGCAGCTTGATGCACACCGCCAGTCCGGTGGCCTCCTCGAACGCCGCCAGCGCCTCCACGATCTCGTCCTGCTCCCCCTCCCCGGCCCCGCCGCCCGCGCCTGTCCCGCCGTCGTCGCGGGATTCCCCGGTTTCATCGGCCTGTCCCCCCGGAATCTGTTTTTTCGCTCTCATCAGGTGTCATCATGCACTGAAAACAGCCGAAAACTACACTTTTTTGACCGGTTCTCCCACTAGCCGCCCGGGCGCCCGCACGCTATGATAGCGTCCATGTCCACATCGCCCCTTTCCACTGCGCACGCATCCTCCGGCACCGGCACTCCCGCCGCAGCCGCCTTCACCTCCGTTTTCGAACGGACTTTTGATGCGGTCGTCGTCGGCGCCGGTTTTATCGGCCTGACTGCCGCCCGCCAGCTCGCCGCCGCCGGCCATGAGGTGCTGCTCGTCGAACCCTCCGGCGACCTGTTGTGGGAAGCCACACGCGCCCTTGAAAACACCGCCGGCGCCTCCCCCGCCCTCCCCGCTGCGGCCCGCACCGGCTGGACGCAATGGCTCGCCGGTATCCCGGTCCCCGGTACATCGAAAAATGTCGCGCCCTCCGCCGGCGCCGCTCCCTGGTTCGACCCTGCGCTGGCCGAAATCGCCGCCGGCAAGGAGCTGCACGACACCCTCGCAGCCGCCTCTTCCGCGGCCCCCGCCAACCTGCAAACGCTCCTTTACGCCGCCCCTCTCGCCGTCTCACTCGCACCCGACGCCGGCGCCGGCCAGCGCCTCGCCGCGCTCACCCTGGCGACCAAGAACGGCGCGCGCACCGTGCGCGCCCGCCACTGGATCGACGCCACCGAACAAGGCTCGCTCGCCGTCCTCGCCCGCCCCGATGCCGCCGCCCTCGCGCGCACGCCGTCGGCGCGTTACCGCAGCATTGTCCTGCAATCTTCCACGCCCGAAAAACTCGATGCCGCCGCCGAAGCCTTTCGCGCCCGCCATCCCGAAGTCGAATGGCTCGGCTCCTCTCGCGCCACCGAACGCCGGCTGCGCCTGGCCGTCTCCGCCGGCACGCCCTGGCATCGCGAAGCGGTCGCGCTTCTCCGCGATCTCCGCTCCGCGGTCAATGCGGCCGATGCCACCGCCGGTTTTGTTGTCAGCCACACCTCGCTGCGCGATTTCCCGGTTTACGCGGCTGCTCCGGCCACCGCCACGCCGGCCGCTGCCTCGCCTGCCTGGCATGAAAACCTCGCCGTGCTCAGCCCCGCCTTCCGCCCTGAAGCCCTCGCCACTCCCGCCGACCGCTTCGCCCTCGGCTTCCTGACCACCTTGCCGCCTGCCCGCGAGAGCCAGCAGATCCCTCTGTCACAAACCCCGCCGCCGCTTCCCGCTCCGGCCGCGCTTCCCGCCTTTGAAGTCGTCGTGGCCGGCGCCGGGACGGCGGGCGCCCACGCCGCCATCGCCGCCGGCCGGGCCGGCGCGCGCACACTCGCCCTCGACCACACCACCTACCCGGGCGGTGTCGGCACCGGAGGCGGCATCTGCGGCTACTTCCATGGCAAACCCGGCGGCCTCCAGGAAGAAATCAACGAACGCACCCGCGAGATGAGTTCTCTCCTCACCGGCATCCCGGCCGAAAAAATCCGCGGCTGGCACCACGACGCGAAAAAATTCGTGCTCCTCGAAATGTTCGACGAGGCCGGCGTCACCTTTATCGGCGACGCCCTGCTCTGGAATGTCGAAAAAACCGGCGCCGCCGTCACCGCAGCGCTCGTCCTCGTCGAGGGTCGCCTCACGCGCATCCCGGCCACGGCCTGGATCGACGGCACCGGCGACGGCGACCTCGCCGTGCAGGCCGGCGCCGCCTTCGTCACCGGACGCGAAGGCGACGGCCGCACGCTCGCCTACAGCCAGTCCATTTTCGGCATCGGCCCGGCCGGCGAAGTGCCCGGCACGCTCAACGTCGGCTCGTGCAACTTCGACGCCGGCTGGTGCGATCCCACCGATCCCGAAGATCTCACCCGCGCCCGCCTTCACGGCATCGCGCAACACCTCGCCCCCGCGCTCGCCGGCAAGACCTCGCCCGTCGCCGTGTCGCCGCTCCTCGGCCTGCGCCAGTCGCGCCAGATCGTCACCGACGTCGCCCTCACCTTTGCCGACATGGTCAACCGCACGCGCTTCGACGATGCCGTCGGCGAGACCGACACGGTGGCCGACACCCACTCCGTGGACTTCGAGTTCGAGAACGACGAAGCCGTGTTCTATTACTGGGCCTGCCGCCTCTTCCGCCAGCCCCAGCGTTGCGATCTCCCCTACCGGATGCTCCTCCCGCGCGGTCTCGCCAACGTCTGGGTCCCCAGCCGCGCCACCGGCGTGACGGTCGAGGCCGCCTACGGCATGCGCATGCAGCGCGATCTCCAGCGCCTCGCCGAGGCCGCCGGTATCGCCGCCGCCCTCGCCGTCAAGAATCCGGCCACGCCCGGCGCCGCCCGCGCCGTCGACCTGCACGCCCTCCAGACCGCGCTCGAAACCAGCGGCGCGAAACTCCCGGCCACATCCGCCGACTCCGCCGCGCCGGCCGGCAGCGAGCTTCTCGCCGCCCTCGATGAAGGCCGCCCCGGCCTGCACCTCTGGCAACTCGCGCAGGACCCGGCCCGCTTCCGCGCCGACGTCACCCGCCGCCTCGCATCGGAAAACCCGCGCGTGTCCTTCTACGCCGCCACCGTTCTCGCCAACTGGCCCGATCCGGCTCCGGAAGTCGAGACGCGCCTCCTGGACGCGCTCGCCGCGCGCGAAACCGGTCCCACGCCCGAGGAATATGCCGTGCCCGGGGCGCACGGCCAGATCATCGATGTGCCTTTCTGGACCATCGCCCTCGCGCTCCTTCGCCGCGTCGGCACCGCGCGCTCGCTCCCGGCCTTGCGCGATCTTGCCCGCGAACCCGGGCGGCCGCTCAACCTGCGCACGCTCCTCGCCCGGACGCTGGAGCGCCTCTCCGTCCGCCTCGGAGATTCGCCCGTGCTGCGCGAAGCACTTGACGCCCTCCTTGCCGGGACGACATCCGCGGACGGGCTGCTGCCCACCTCGCGCTCTCTCTGGAAATCGCTGCACGGCGAGGAGCAGATCACGCTCCGCAACGACCGCGGCGCCGACACGCGCCAGGATCACACCTGGCAGTTGCACCTGATCATCGCCCGCACCCGTCGCACGCTCGGCCTGCCCGAGCAGGCCGCGGCGACCGCCTTCCGCCACGATGCCCGCGCCTACGTGCGCGACGCCTTCGCCCGGGGGTAGAGCAGTTCAAGACGGAAACCGGTAACCGCTAAAAAACGCTGAAGAACGCTAAAATCGAACCAGGAGGGGGGGGAGGGGAAAGCCGGGATGGGAGTAGTCTGGTTTTAGCGGATTTTAGCGTTCTTTAGCGGTTCAAGAATCATCACCCAAACGCTGTGAAATACCGGCATGGCGAGTTTCGGCTTCCAGCAGGTCGTTTTTGAAAAGAACGCCTGCAACGCCCGGATGCCTTCGCAACGCCAGCGCCACCGTTGTCCGGCTGATACCCAATTGCGTCGCCAGTTTCCGCACCGTCGGCGGCGTGGCGCGTCCGTCATGGACGAGGAGCTTGCGGTTACGGACTTTGGGGGGCACGCGCAGTTTGTTGAACAAAACTGCCATCCAAGGCAACTCACGGAGCCAACTCCGATGCCAATCGCCCCTTCAAATAATCAGGGTGCCGGTTCCTGTGAACCAAACCGAGGATGTAAAGTGTTTCGGATTTGATCGCATAATAAACCAGATGCGGAAAAGGACGGCATTGCCGGCATGGATGGCCGTGCGGACCGACGTGATCCCCTCCGCCTCTGCTGATAATCGTTTGGATGGTTTCCTTTTACGCGTTCGTGAAAATCATCGCCCAAGTGATCGGAAATCGAGGCGTACCGGGTCTCCGCCTCCAGCAATTCCCCTTTGAAAGCGGAACTGGAAACGACCCTCATGCCTGTGCGCCAAAAACCTCCTCGAACGACATTCCCGCATCACGGCCCGCTTCGAGGTCGGCCAAGCGACTCCGTAATTCCGTGACAATCTGTCCATCGCTTCGCGGATCATCGCTGAGGTGTTCCCTGACATCTCGCAATCCGGCCAGGAAATCCATAACCGCCTCCCGGGTGATCGCGGTTTTGGTGCTGTTCCTGCGTTTAGCCACGCGTCCCAATTCGCGTTCGATTTTTGGTGGTAATCTCAATGTGATCGTGCCGTGAAAGTCGCGCCGGAGCCGGTTCGGGTCAAGGCGTCAGGCGGAGGTTTTGCGCGGCCATCGCTGCTGCACTTTCCGGAGAAACGCATCCGCCTCACAAGTGCGGCCCTGTTGCACGTCTTCAAACCCCTCGTCCAATGCCCGGCTCATGCGCAGGGACTCACTCAAACCGGCCAGCCGGGGAGAGTCATCCGGCAAGGCATCAACGAGAGCATGCAATTCCTGTTTCAGCGTCATTGGTATATGGGGCACACGTTAAGTGCCTTGTCCTTTTGGGCAATCCTTATGGTGGTCCGTGTATCCCCCCTCCGGAAGCCTTCCCTGACGAGAGCCTGCCATCGTGACCCGATTCGGCTTCAAGACACAAACCGGTAACCGCTAAAAAACGCTGAAGAACGCTAAAATCGAACCGGGAGGGAGCTGGCATGGGAGTGGTCTGGTTTTAGCGGATTTTAGCGTTCTTTAGCGGTTCGAGAATCATCACCCAAACGCTGTGAAATACCAGCATAGTGAGTTTCGGCTTCCAGCAGGTCGTTCTTGAAAAGAACACTGAAAACAACCTTACGTCCCGATGGCAGTCATTCCCGCCTCGCCACCGTCGGGCCGTCCACCCACGTCCCCTCGATCATCGTAACCGTCGGCGTTTGCGGGATGCCGATCTCGTTCCGGAAAAGCTGGCTCGCCAGCAAGTCCATCGCCGCCGCGCCCACGCCGCGGTTGTCTTGCAGCATACCCGCGATTTGTCCCACCCGGTCCACGACATCAAGCGTCGCATAACCCGCATCCTCGGGCACGCCTATGCCGTTCTCCCGCATCCATCCGAGAGGCTGGTCCTGCCAGATGCTGATAACCGCATCCGGTTTTTCGCATGCGAACCACTTTCGGAACGCTGCCGGATCGGTGTAGTCCGGAAACAACAACGGCTCCACCGGCTCTCCTCCGTGCACCCGCTGCGCCCCGAGGCATCCCGTCAACCAGAGATGACGGACACGTTCGTCATCCAGCGCGTGCATGGCCATCCCGATACGCCGGTAGCCCGTTTTCCGGAGATGCGAATAGCAGGACATGGCCAGGTTGACGTTGTCATGCACCGCCCGGTGCAATGACACCTGACGGAAGGAATACCCGATCGTCACCACCGCATGTTCCGTCCAGTCCAGTTCCAGCGTCCGGTGGTTGATCCCGATCGGAGCCAGCACCGACCCTCGCACGCCGCGCGCCGTCAGGACTCGCGCTGTCTGGCGCGAGTGTTCACCGACGGTCCCCATCCATACCGGTTGCAAATCAAAACCCAGTTCCCGCGCGCGTTTCCGCGCCCCGTCGAACTGCTGGACAAGCGACGGATGCCTTCGCCAGTCGTCCTCCGTGTCGCAGGATGTCAAATACGCCACCACTTCTCCCGTCGGCTGAAGCCGCTGCCGCTGCCGCACCTGGGCCATGAGCGCGTTGACCAGCGGATTTTTCCGATAACCCGCCTTGTGAGCCGCTGCCTGCACGAGCCTGCGTGTCTCCACGGAAACTCTCGCCGAATTGCGCAATGCGAATGCCACCGTCGTATGGCTGATTCCGAGCTGCGCTGCCAGTTCGCGCACGGTCGGCGCCCTCGCAATGGCGCCTGCTTCTGCCTTCCTGACCGCAGTGCGGCCGGCACCACCGGACCGCTTCTTCGAAGGAGTCCCGCCCGTCTTCGATTTTTGCCTTCGGGAGTGATGCGCCCGGTGTCCGGAGTTTTTTTTCGGGGTCATGCTTACGTGTAAGCAAACACCCGGATTGCACTGTCCGTCAAGATGGAGTCCTCTGCAGCCGTTTCCTGTAAAACCTTCGTCAAATCCCCATGAACAATTCCTTCCGTTTTCATCCGAACCCTTCCCTCTCCACGGATATCGGCTTTCCCTCCTCTGCCTCCCGCCAGCCGATCAGGGCTTTCACGCTGATCGAATTGCTCACGGTCATTGCCATCATCGGCATCCTGGCGGCGATCATCATCCCGGTGGTTGGCAAGGTCCGGGAAAGCGCCCGGAAAATGCAGAGCATCTCCAACGTCCGCAGCGCCGCTCAGGCCGCTTTGCTTTACGCAAATGACAACAAGGACGCCCTTCCCCACGAGAGAGACACCAATCTCGGAACCTACAGCATTGTCGCCCGAAATGCGCTTGAGCCCTACTTCCCGTTCAAGAGCGAGGCATGGTATGATCCGAAAGTCGTCAAGCTGCAAAATCGGGATAACTATGCTTACGGCAGCGCCGATTATCTGTGGAGAGGACGAATCCGATATAACGAAGGATTAACCGGCGGGCTGGTTACCTATGGGAATAAACGCGGCTTGCCGATCCGCGTATCGACAATTGTCCGGGCATCGGATGCCTTTCTCTACGCCGTATTCACATCCAATGGTACCGGGGGGCAGTATGGAGGATTTTCTCCCGTCGGATTTGCGGACGGAAGCGTCAAAATGGTCAAGGACAACGGTGATCCCAATAAATCCCCCAGTGTCATTGCTGACTACCGCAACAACTCCGTCCCCGAACAACCTTACGGCCTGAGAGGCTTTGACTGGTAACCTTCCCGACTCGGGAAACAGCCCCCTTCGCCCAGGACCAGAATCACCACCCATCATGAAAACAACACCGCTTAAAATCGGTGCGGGGCTTTGCCTTGCACTCGGCATGACCACCGCCGCAAGCGCGGCCCTCGTTATCGACGCGGGCAGCATTGTCGATAACACATACTCCTATTCGCTCAACTTCACGGATACGGCCCAGTATACTGCCGCCACGTCAAAAGTAGCGGATGCCCCCTGGACGGCTACGGGCAACAAGTTCGTCGACGATGTGCTGTCGTTCTCCAATATCCACATGACCGTCTTCAACGGAGGAACCCGTTCCTCGGTTTCCCTGATCAACGGAGCCACCGATGGCGAGTTTGTCTACAAGTTCGATTTCACCGATCTGAACTACACCGTCAACAGCTTTACCATCAGCGAGGTTGTCAGGCGCGAGCAGGATGGCACATGGCTGTCTGACGGTGACAAGCGAAATCTTACCGGTTTCACCTCCTGGTACAGCACGGACGGTGTCAATTGGTCGCTGCTGCATGAAGTGGAGCCCGCAAAAGGGTATATGGGACAAACTACCTTCACGGATACGGTGCCGCTGGCCGAGACGACATCCATTGTTTACTACAAGGTTGTCCTTTCCTCATCCGGTCCACTTGCCGGCAGCTACACCGGAGAATCCAACAATGGTCACACCGGTGTTAACTGGAACTATACCACCAATACCAGTACAACCAGTGGTTTCTTCACCGCTTCCTTTGACCTTGCCACAATCCCCGAGCCCTCTGCCTGGGCCGCGCTGCTCGGCGGGGCCGGCCTCCTCACCGCCATGATCCTCCGCCGCCGCAGATATCAATAATCCTCCCGGCTCCGCGCATTGGTATTTCCGGGACGCGGAGCCATCATCCGCGTCCCTTTTCATTTCCTGTTTCCATTCTCCGAACCGTCATGTTTCCGCGCATCTCCACCCTTCCACTCCTCGCACTTGTCGTCCCTCTTGCCTTTACCGGTGCCGCCCCTGCCCGCGCCGAACTCGCCATCAAGCCCGACGACATCCACAACGGACGCTACATCTACCGGCTCACTCGCGAGGACATGCAGACCCTCACGCCGGCCTCGGGCAAGATCCCCGACTGGGACTGGATCGATGTCGGCAACAAGTTCTTCGATGACGTCCACTCGTTCTCCAACCTCCGGATGCAGGGCGGCGCCTGGGCCTTCATCAGCATGAAACCGGGTGCGTCCGCCGCGGAGTTCGTCTACAAATTCGATTTCACTCCCGCCGGCGTCCGCCCGGTCGGCATGCGCCTGCGCGAGATCGTGCGCATCGAGCAGGATGGCGCCACTTACCAGAAACGTTCCCGCACGGGCTTCACGTCCTTCTACCGCGTCGGAGAATCCGGAGAATGGATACCGCTCAACAGCGCCGCGCCCGATGTCGGCTTCCGTGGCGACAAGGCGTATCTGACCGATCCCCTGAAGTTCGACGCCGGCGCCTCGTCCGTCGTGTATTACAAGGTCGTCTTCATTTCCGACCAGCCCGTCAGCGGAGGTTATCTGAAAAAAGGCCAGCCGGGCGGCAATCCCGACCGCGGAGGCCCTCTCTGGAACCTGACCCGCCAGGATCAGCCCGACCGTTTTTTTCAGGTCGTATTTCAGGTGGAACCCGCGAAGTAAACAATGCCCTTTCCCGTCTCGCAGATCCCGTCTTTCCCATCCGTCCGATGATTTTTCGCTCTCGCCACATCCGCCTCTCCCTCCTCGCCTCCGCGCTCGTCGTTGCCTCCGTTCACGCCGCCGCTCCGGCCGACAGCCAGCGCCGCATCATCGACGACTTCGAGGACGCCGGCACGTGGCGTCAGCGTGAGGCGCGCGGACAAAAACCCGGAGCCTGGTTTGCCTCCGATGTGTTTCTCGGCGGCTCGCAAAAAGAAAAACGCCACGGTGACTACGTCGGGGAGTTCCGCTTCGCCGCCGACCCGAATGCCATGCCGCCCGCGCGTTTCGGTTTCGAACGCGTGAAGGCCACCCTCCTCACGGTCACACCCGACGGCATCGAATTCGACGCCAACCCTGCCGGGCACAACGCCGCTCTCCGTTTCACTCTCCGCGACGCCCGCCGCAAGTCCTTCGTTACCCCCCCCGTCCAGCTCTCCGGCCCGGGCTGGAAATCATATCGCCTCGATCTGGGCCCCGCGACCGTTCCGGACTGGGCGCAGATCAAATTCCCTGTCCACCTCCAGCGCGTGACGCTCGAAACCGACGCCAGCGGCGATGGCAGCGTGTTCATCGACGACCTTGCCTTTACCGGCCGGTTCTCCCCCGCCGCCCAGCTCGCCATCCGGCCCGTGGCGCTCGATGCCGGTCGCACGCTCGCCCACGATCCCGGCAAACCCGTGACGCTCGTCTATCGCGCGTCCAACGCCCTGCCCTCTCCGCTCGACGCGACCGTTGCCGTCCGCCTGCACACCGCCGAAGGGGCGTTCCGTCTCGAAAAATCCGTTCCCCTCCGCCTTCCCGCCCGCGGCCACGCCGATGCCATCCTCGATCTCGGGATGCTCCCCGTCGGCGCCTGGCAAGCCGATGTCACTCTCGAAGCCATCGCCTCCGGCACACCGCTCCGGGCAACCTGTGACGACCCCTTCGGCGTCTTCATTCCCAACAACCGTCGCCTCAACACCCGTCCCATGTGGCTTGGTGTGCAGGACCAGCCCATCTGGGAAGCCGAGACCGAACGGACTCTCCATCTCGAATGGGCCAGGCAACTCGGCTCCGATGCCGATCGCCTGGCCGGTGGCGGCGGCCGCCTCGAAAATCGTGACGGTCACTGGAATCTCGATGGCTGGAAACCCATTCTCGACGGCTACCGGGCCGCCGGCATCGACGTGCTGTTCACCTTTTTCGAGCTGCCCACCTGGATGACCACCAATCCCCGGGACAACCGCACGCCTCCCAAGGACTACGCCCGCTTCGAAAAACATGCCGCGGAGTTCGGCGCCTTCATCGGAAAGTATCCTTCAGTCAAATACGTCCAGTTCTGGAACGAACCCGATTCCGGAGGCCCCGGCGTCGGCCACGGCTTTTTTCACGGCACGCGCGAAGACTACCTGAAAATGTTCTCCACATTCAGCCGCGGCTTCCGCTCCACCAACCGGACCACGCTCCTCACCACCGGCGGCCTCACCCTTGCCGACGAAATTGCCGGCACTTCCCGCGGTGCGATCATCGACCATGCCGGCGATTACGACATCGCCGCCTTTCACGCCCACGGCTCGCTCGAAAACTACGAAGGCAAGCAACAAAAAATCGAAGGCTGGCTGCGCGAGGCCGGTATCGAAAAACGTATCCTCAATTCCGAGACCGGCGAACGCAGCGGCTACACGCCCGCCGGCCGGTTCCGCCAGGCGATCACCCTCGTGCAGAAAATCGCCTACGCCAAGTCCCGCCCTTCCAGCGAACTGTATCTCTGGTTCACGCTTCAGGACTACTGGGACATGGACGCCGAAGCCGACGACTCTTTCGGCCTCGTCACCTCCGACAACCGTCCCAAACCCTCCTTCGTCGCGTACAACGAACTCATTCGCCAGCTCGCCAACACCGATCCCGTCGGCGAAGCTGAACTCGCTGCCGACGTCCGCGCTCTCAAATTCCGTCGCGACGACGGCAGCCTCGTCTACGTCTGCTGGCTCCAGGGCGGCAGCACCGGCGAGCAGCTCTGGCTGACCGTTCCCGAAGGCCGGGCGCTCACCGTCACCGACCTGTTTGGCCGCGCCGCTCCCGCACCGCAATTCGGCCGCACCGCCGTCGTCGCGCTCGGCGACGGCCCCGTCTATCTCACGACCGGCGCGCCCGGCGACGCCGGCGAACTCGCCGCGAGTCCACCGGCCGATATTTTCCTGAACGTGCCTTCCTCCGTCACCGTGGACGGGGACAACGGCGGCACGCTTCCCCTCGCCTTCCGTGAACCGCAATCGCACGTCGCTTCGGGTCGCATGTCGCTTCGTGATGCCGGATCTGCCGGCGCCGATGCTCCCGTGTGGACACAACCCTTCACGCTCGAAGCCGGCGCCACCTCTCCGTTCTCTGCCAACATCCCCGTTGCGCTCGCCACCACCGGTGTACTTGTCGACCGTCTCATGACGCTCGACATCCGGTGGCAGGACCAGCAACTCGCCCTGCCCGTGCGCATCGTCGGCGCATACCCGGTGCGCCGCCTGCCCGCTGCCGGCGGCAACCCGTTTTCGTCCGGTCAGGCCGAGGTCATTGCCACGCTTCCCGCGATCACGCTCGACCGGCAATCCGACGTGGTGGAATTTGCCTTCGATCCGAGCATCACACCCTGGCGCGGCCCGCAGGATCTTTCCGCCACCGCGCGCATCGCGCATGACGGACGCGGCCTGTATTTCCGTTTCGATGTCACCGACAACAAACACGTGCAGGTTTCCACGCCTTCGCGCCTCGATCGTGGTGACAGCGTGCAAATCGCCATCGCCGGCACCGGCGAACATGCCGGCCACGTCACCACCCTTTCCCTCGGCCTGACGGACAAGGGCGAGCAGGTCATCTGGTGCACCCGCTCGACAGGCCCGGCGCCCACCGGACGCTGGGACACGCCGCTGCGCATCGACCGCACCGGCAACCTGACCCGCTACGAAGCGTGGGTGCCGTTCGACAAACTCGGCATTGGCTCCATGCAGGACGCCGCCAGCCCCCTGCCGTTGCGGTTTTCATTCATCGTCAACGAAGACGACGGGCAACGCCCCGACCGCTGGCAACGACGCGTGCGCTACCTGCGCTGGAAAAACGGCATCGCCAACGAAGCCGACCGCCTCGGCCATGCCATCCTGCAGCCCTGAGCCTCGTCCGTTCACCATGACCGAGTCCCGCCGCCAGCAACTCCTGCACGCCATCGTCGATGCCTGGGATCATCAATTCGATCCCGGCACCGGCCTGCTCCCGCCGCCGGCGTCTCTGTCATGCAATCTCTATTACGCGCTCGCCCTCCTCGAAACCGCCGAGCGCTCCCGCATGGGACGCGCCGAGGCCCTCGTTCGCCGCATCGCATCCTCACAGCCGCCATCCGCCGCCCATGCGTGCGGGGACATCGGAGTGCCCCTCCTTCTCATCTGGCATCGGCATCACCTCCGCCTTTCCTCATCGCTTCAACCGCTCATCATCGACACCCTCCGTCAAACCGCCAGCGCCCCTCCTGACGCCGCCAACCGGGCAATCCCGCCAACTCCCGCCTCCGCCGCGGCCATCTTCATTCAGCTCGCCGTCGCCGAACTCACCTACGACGCCCCGCTTCTCGCCTCCGCGCTCCCCCGTTTTCAGCAACTTTGCGACGCCCTTGAAAACGGTCGCGCTCCCGCGCCCCCTGCATTCGCCGATTTTCTCCTCATTCTTCACACCATGGAGAATCATCTCCAATCGCCCGGCATCGCCGCCCGCCTCGTTCCTGTTCTCCTTCGCCTCTGGGATACCCTTGACCTCTCGTCCTCCCTCCGCTCGCCGATTCTCGCCATCCTCATCGAGCGCGCCACCCCGGGCCCTGTCGCAGCCGGCCCGCTCGAAAAATCCCCACTCGACATCCCCTCGCTCAACGCAGCCGCGTTGCTCCATTCCCTCACGATCAACCTCAATTTTTCATCTCCGCTGCAAGCCGCTGTCGCCTAAAAATCGACACCTGTATTCAAAATACGGCGCTCCTCTGATCGCCCGTTTCCGCTGCATGATCCATGCAGGTGAATGCGGCGGCGCCCAATGCGCCCGCCCGTCACCGCCGCGCCACTGTCGGCCCGTCCACCCAGGTGCCCTCGATCATGGTCACGGTCGGCGTTTGCGGGATGCCAATCTCGTTGCGGAAGAGCTGGCTCGCCAGCAAATCCATCGCCGCCGCCCCCACCCCGCGGTGATCCTGCTGCATCCCGGCGATCGTGCCCACCCGGTCGCCGACATCGAGAGTCGCATAGGCGGCATCCTCCGGCACCCGCAACCCGGCCTCGTTCATCCAATCGATCTGCTGGTCAAGCCAGATGCCAATCACGGCATCCGGTTTTTTGCTACGCAGCCATTTCCGGAATGCGGAGGAGTCCTCATAACTCGCAAAAATCAACGGCCTGACCTCCGCTCCGCCATGCACTGCAGCCGCGCCGGCCGCTCCCGTGTGCCACAGATGTTTGACGCGCGCGTTGTCCTGCTCCGAAATGGTCAGCCCGATGCGACGGTATCCGAGCTTTCGCAGATGCTCGTAACAAGCCCGCACCAGTCCGATATGGTCATGCACCGCCCGGTGAAGCGAGACCTGGCGAAACGAATAACCCGTCGACACCACCACGTGCCCCGTCCAGTCCAGCTCCAGCGTCCGGTGATCGATGCCTATCGGGGCAAGGATCGATCCACGCATTCCCCGGGCCGCCAGCATCCGCGCAACCTGACGGGATTGCCCTCCCCGGTTTCCCAGCCACACCGGCTGCAAATCGAACCCCAACTGCCGCGCCTGATCCCGGGCGCCTTCGAATTGATGAACATGCGACGGATGCCGTTTCCAATCGTCCTCCGTGTCGTGGGAAGTCAAATACGCAACCACTTCTCCCGTTGGCTTCAACCGGTGCCGCTTCCTCACCTGGGTCATAAGCGCATTGACGAGTGGATTTTTCTGATACCCCGCCGCCTGCGCCGCCGCCAACACGCGATCGCGAGTCGCCGCCGCCACGCTCGGATGCCTTCGCAAGGCCAGAGCCACGGTTGTTCGACTGATTCCCAGTTGCGCGGCAAGCTCGCGCACGGTCGGTGGCACTTGCTGGGATAAAGGTGTGGAGATCTCAGGGGACATCTGACGTGTCAGATAATGGGCCGATTGCAATATCCCGTCAAGCCAGCTCCTGTTTCATCCATAGCTCCGCGTCATTCATCCCAACAATTATCCCACCAATGAAAAAGACACCGCCCATTACCTCATCCCAGTATGCCCACCCATGGACGACGGTGGTAAATCATAGGCCCAGAAAGGATGCGTTCACGTTAATTGAACTCCTCACGGTCATCGCCATCATCGGGATACTGGCCAGCCTGACCTTTGTTGGTATCCAGAAGGCCCGGCAAGCCGCACACCGCGCCAAAAGCATGTCCCAGATGCGAGGCATCGTAACCGCGGCGCTTACCTACACCACGGACAACAGGGATCAATTGCCCCATAAAGGCAACGTGACCGATGCCGAGGGCGACTGGAGACTGCCCGATGCAAAGACGGATACCAACGATCATGTCTCCACCAAGCTGATGGAGCCTTATATCCGTGGCATGGATCCCGCGTGGTTCGATCCGCTTGCTGTCGCCGGACAAGAAGCGCGTGGAGGCAACAAAATCGGAAATGAAAGATGGTTCGGGCGTATTTGGTTCAATAAATCGATAACGACAGGCGCCAAGCACAGCTCACTCCGGGCAGTTCCGGTTCGCGTTTCTTCTATCGCCAACCCGTCACGCGCTCTTTTGTTCTTTAACGCGCAAAGCAATAGATGGGCAGGATACCCTGATGGGTATGGGACGGTGGGCTTTGCTGATGGCAGTGTAAAACGTATCAAGGAAGCCCCGATGGGGACAGCGGAGGGATCAATCATCCGAGAGTACATTGAAAGCCCGGCAAACCTGAAAGGCTATGTGGAGTAATCACTTTCCGCATCCAAAAAACACCTACCAACCATGAAAACAACATCACTCAAAATCAGTGCGGGGCTTGGCCTTGCACTTTTTGCCGCTCTCACGGCTTCCGCCATTGTCATCACCGAGGACTTCAACACATGGCCCGGCGCCGCCTCCGACAATGGCTGGACCACAGCATGGGTAAGCCAAGGCAGCAACGGATCCTCCACGACAAGCAGCCTCCAGCCAGCCGGTGGCTGGACAGACGCGACCGGAAGCTACCTTTCCTCGACAGTCAACGGGAGTGCGACCAACGGCCCCAATACACAGGCCTTCGTGTCCCGCATCGTGGATGGCAGCCTTTTTGATCGCTCCGAATCGCTGAATATTTCCTTCCTTTTCCGTCCTGATTCCTCCGTGGGAACACCAACGACCGGCACAGGATGGCGCTTCATTTTCAACAATGGCGCCCATACTGTGGGCACCGGGGACACGAATCTCTTTACGGTTAATGCATCATCGACCTGGACAATAGGTGGCTTTTCGACCGCTCCAGGATCCGGCTCTGTCACAGAGGATTCGGAGATAGCCCTCGTAACAGGGAACACCTACAGCTTCAGCTTCGACATCAATCTCGCCAACAGCTCCTTAACCGCGACGATCAACGATCTCACCGCTGGCAGCTCCTTTACGTCGAGCAGCCTCTATTTCCGGACTATCGCTGATGTCACGAACTTCTCGATACAAATAGGCGCTCTCCTCGCGACATCAGGTTCCACCACGGGAAAATCCATGTCCTTCTCTCTGGACACCCTTTCGATTTCCCAAGGCGTCATTCCCGAACCTTCCACTTATGCCGCGCTGTTTGGCGTGACCGGTCTGCTCGCCGCCCTCCTCATCCGCCGCCGGCTGCGGTAATCGTCTTCGGTTCCCCTCATGGGTTATTTCCGGGACGCGAAGCCTCCTTCACGTCCCGTCCCGTTTTGTGTTTCCATTTTCCGAACCATCATGTCTCCACGCATCTCCTTTTTTCCTCTTTCCGCCCTTGCCGTCGCACTCTCCGCCGCTGCCACAGCTCACGCCGAGCTCGTGATCAAGCCCGAGGACATCAAGAACGGACGCTACATCTACCGGCTCACCCGCGAGGACATGCAGACGCTCGCGCCTTCCTCGGGCAAGATTCCCGACTGGGACTGGACCGACTCCGGCAACAAGTTCTTCGACGATGTCCACTCCTTTTCCAACCTCTGGATGCAGGGTGGCAACTGGGCCTTCATCAGAATGAGACCGGGCGCATCCTCCGCGGAGTTCGTTTACAAATTCGATTTCGCCCCCGCCGGCGTCCGTCCTGTCGTCATGCGCCTGCGCGAGGTCGTGCGCATCGAGCAGGACGGCGTCACCTGGCAGAAGCGTTCGCGCACCGGCTTCACGTCCTTCTATCGCATCAGTGACACCGGTAATTGGATACAGATCAACAGCGCCGCGCCCGATGTCGGCTTCCGTGGCGACAAGGAATACCTGACCGATCCCCTGACGCTCGATGCCGGCGCCTCATCGGTGGTGTATTACAAGGTCGTCTTTAGCTCCGACCAGCCCGTTTCCGGAAGCTATCTCAAAAAAGGCGAAAAGGACGCCGTCCCCGACCGTGGCGGACCGCTCTGGAATTTCACCCGCACAGACCAGCCCGACCGCTTCTTCCAGGTCGTGTTTCAGGTAGAGCCCGCAAGGTAAGCCCAATCCCTCTCCCGCCTCGTAACGCCCTTTCTGCCTCCACCCGCCCGATGTATTTCATTTTCCGCCACCTCCTCCTCGCTTTTTTCGGCTGCACGCTGGTCGCCGGCTCCGTCCATGCCGCCGCACCGGCCGACAGCCAGCGCCGCATCATCGACGACTTCGAGGACGTTGGCACCTGGCGTCAACACGAGGGGCATGGGCAAAGGCCCGGCTCCTGGTTTGCTTCCGATGTGTTTTTTGGCAGCTCGAAAAAAGAAAAACGCCATGGTCACTACGTCGGTGAAGTCCGCTTCGCCATCGACCCGGAGGCCATGCCGCCCGCGCGCTTCGGTTTCGAACGCGTGAAAGCCACCCTCCTCACGGCTACACCTGACGGTATCGAATTCGACGCCAATCCAGCCGGGCACAATGCCTCGCTCCGCTTCACCCTCCGCGACGCCCGTCGCAAATCCTTCGTCACCGCCCCCGTCAAGCTCTCCGGCTCGACCTGGAAATCGTATCGCCTCGACCTCGGCCCCGCGACTGTTCCGGAGTGGGCACAGATACAATTTCCCGTCCACCTCCAACGCGTGACGCTCGAAACCGACGCCACCGGCGACGGCAGCGTGTTCATCGACGACCTCGCCTTTACCGGGCGGTTTGCGCCCGCCGACCAGATCGCCCTCCGCCCCGTGGCGCCCGATGCCGGGCGCACCCTCGCCTACGATCCGGGCAAACCCGTGACCCTCGTCTATCGCGCCTCCAGCGCCCTGCCCTCTCCGCTCGACGCGACCGTTGCCCTCCGCCTGCACACCGCCGAAGGAGTCTTCCATCTTGAAAAATCCGTTCCCCTCCATCTTCCCGCCCGCGGTCACACCGATGTCATTTTCGACCTCGGGATACTCCCTGTCGGCGCCTGGCAGGCTGACGTCACCCTCGAGGCCACCGCCTCGGGCACACCGCTCAAGGCCACCTGCGACGACACCTTCGGCGTCTTTATTCCCAACCATCGCCGCATTAATACCCGTCCCATGTGGTTTGGCGTGCTGGATCAGACGATCTGGGAAACCGAAGCCGAGCGGTCGCTGCACCTCGAATGGGCCCGGCAACTCGGCTCCGATGCCGACCGTATCGGCGGTGGCGGCTTCCGACTTGAAGGCCGTGATGGTCACTGGAATTTCGATAGTTGGAAACCCATCCTCGACGGCTATCAGGCCGCCGGCATCGACCTGCTGTTCACTTTCTTCGAACTGCCCACCTGGATGACCACCAATCCCCGCGACAACCGCACCCCGCCTAAAGATTACGCCCGCTTCGAAAGGCATGCCGCGGAGTTCGGCGCCTTCATCACAAAGTACCCTTCGGTCAAATACGTCCAGTTCTGGAACGAACCCGATTCCGGTGGCCCAAACGTCGGCCACGGTTTCTTTCACGGCACGCGTGAAGACTACCTGAAAATGTTCGCCACCTTCAGCCGCGGCTTCCGCTCCACCAACAAAACCACGCTCCTCACCACCGGCGGACTCACCCTTGCCGACGAAATTCCCGGCACCTCACGCAGCACGATCATCGACCATGCGGGCGATTACGACATCGCCGCCTTCCATGCCCACGGCTCTCTCGAAAACTACGAAGGCAAGCAACAAAAAATCGAAGGCTGGCTGCGCGAGGCCGGCATCGAAAAACGTATCATCAACTCCGAGACCGGCGAGCGCAGCGGCTACACGCCCGCCGGCCGGTTC
Organism: Opitutaceae bacterium TAV5; assembly: GCA_000242935.3. Classification (NCBI taxonomy): domain Bacteria; kingdom Pseudomonadati; phylum Verrucomicrobiota; class Opitutia; order Opitutales; family Opitutaceae; species Opitutaceae bacterium TAV5. The sequence goes on along the minus strand of CP007053.1, from coordinate 3,296,676 downwards.
CGCCAGGCGATCACCCTCGTGCAGAAAGTCGCCTACGCCAAGTCACGCCCGTCCAGCGAACTATATATCTGGTTTACGCTCCAGGATTACTGGGACATGGATGCCGAAGCCGACGACTCCTTCGGCCTCGTCACCTCCGACAACCGCCCCAAACCCTCCTTCATCGCCTACAACGAACTCATTCGCCAGCTCGCCAATACCGATCCTGCCGGTGAAGCCGAGTTTTCGCCCAACGTCCGCGCCCTCAAATTCCGCCGCGACGATGGCAGTCTCGTTTACGTCTGCTGGTTGCAAAGCGGTCGCACCGGTGAGCAACTTTGGCTGACGGTTCCCGAAGGCCGGACGCTCACCGTCACCGACCTGTTTGGCCGCGCCGCTCCCGCACCGCAATTTGGCCGCACCGCCGTCGTCGCGCTCGGCGCCGGTCCCGTCTATCTCACGACCGGCGCGCCCGGCGACGCCGGTGAACTCGCCGCGAGTTCACCCGACGACATTTTTCTGACTGCGCCTTCGTCCGTCACCGTTGACGGGGACAATGGCGGAATACTTCCCGTCGCCTTCCGCGAACCGCAATCGCTCGCCGCTTCGGGCCATCTCTCGCTCCGCGACTCCGGGGCAACCGCCACCTCCAACGCTCCTGAGTGGGAACGATCCTTCATGCTCGAAGCCGGATCCCCCGTTCCCTTTACCGTCAACATCCCCGTTGCACTCGCCACCACCGGCATGCTTGCCGACCGCCTCATGACGCTCGACCTCCGGTGGAGAGAGCAACATCTCTCCCTGCCCGTGCGCATTGTCGGCGCATACCCGGTGCGCCGCCTGCCCGCTACCGGCGGCACTCCGTTCTCGGCGAAACAGGCCGAAGCCATTGCCATGCTTCCCGTCATCACGCTCGACCGGCAATCCGACGTGGTGGAGTTTGCTTTCGATCCGAGCATCACTCCCTGGCGCGGGCCGCAGGATTTATCGGCCATTGCACGTATCGCACATGACGGACGCGGTGTCTATTTCCGTTTTGACGTCATCGACGACAAGCACGTGCAGGTATCCACTCCCTCCGCCCTTTACCGCGGCGACAGCGTGCAAGTTGCCATCTCCGGCACCGGCGAACACGCCGGCCATGTCACCACCTTTTTCCTCGGTCTGACGGACAAAGGCGAGCAGGCCATCTGGTGCAATCGTTCAACCGGTCCGGCGTCTGTTGGCCGCTGGGACACACCGCTACGCATCAGCCGCACCGGCAACCTGACCCGCTACGAAGCGTGGGTGCCGTTCGACAAACTCGGCATTGGCTCCATGCAGGACGCCGCCAGCCCCCTGCCGTTGCGGTTTTCATTCATCGTCAACGAAGACGACGGGCAACGCCCCGACCGCTGGCAACGACGCGTGCGCTACCTGCGCTGGAAAAACGGCATCGCCAACGAAGCCGACCGCCTTGGCCACGGAATCCTGCAACCCTGATCCGGATCCGGGTTACAAACTGCCTACGCATTCTTCGCCATGACCGAAGGTCACCGCCAGGAACTTCTCCATGCCATTGTGGATAACTGGGACCGTACATTCGATCCCGGCAGCTGCCTGCTGCAGACTGGCGATGCCGCCGACGCGACGGCGTACGAGTCGATCCACTACGCGCTCGCCCTGCTGGAGACCGCTGAACGCTCCCGCGTGGGAAGAGCCGAGGCAATCCTTGGCCGCATCCTCGACCGGCAGGCGTACCTTCGCAGGATCGCTTCCTCCACTCCTGTTGATCCCGCCAGCCTCGGCATGATCCTGCTGCTCGTCTGGCACCAGCATCATCGCCGGCTCTCCACGCCGTTGTGCCAGCATGTCACCGAGACGATCCGGGATACAGCCGGGCTCGCCTGCAAGGACGCGGTCGATACGCGTGGAATTTTCGTCCTGATCGCTGCCGGTGAAATGTCCTTTGATTCCTCCCTGATTCACAACGGCCTCGCCCGCCTGCGGGACCTGCGCCTGACTCCCTCTCCGGCAGACGATTTCGCGGCCAACCTCATCGCTCTCCACGCCATCGAGAACCACGTGCGCCACCCCGACGCCCTTGTCCTGACGGAAAAATTGCTCGTCCGTACCTGGAGGCAAATCGCGCAACGTCCCTCCGGCAATCCCCTCTGCCTGCCGAACGGCCTCTCTCCTCTCGCCGTCCTCTTCAGCCGGATCACCTGCGGAGCGGCCCGGATCGATCTGCCTGTCCGCCTTTCCCCGCGTCGGAAATCCGGATGGCTGCTCTCTCTCATCGTCAATCCCCGGTTACCGGATGATATCGCCGAAAAGCTGACTGCCTCATCCGTTCCCGCCGGAAATGTCGGGGCGGCCGGGCGCGCCACGGCCGCGCTGCTTGCCTGATCTGCCCTGCCGCGCCACCGTCGGTCCGTCGATCCAGGTGCCGTCGATCATCGTCACCAGAGCCGTTTTTGGAATGCCGATTTCATTCCGGAAAAGCTGGCTCGCCAGCATGTCCATGGCCGACGCGCCGAGATCCCGGTTGTCCTGCCGCATGCCGGCCAGTTTTCCCTCCATGCCAGCCCCGAGGTCGAGCGTCGCATAACCGGTATCTTCCGGCACCCGCACGCCGTGCTCGCGCAGCCATGTCAGCGGAAAATCCTGCCAGATGCTGATGACCGCGTCGGGCCGGTATTCGTCATACCAGCGCAGGAAATCACCGGCGTCGCGGTAACGCGGATACAGGAGCAGCGGCACCGGCTCGCCGCCATGCACCGACTGCGCGCCGAGAAATCCGGTGCGCCAGAGATGCTTCACCCGGCTGTCGTCACTTTCCTGAAGCGCCAGGCCGATGCGCCGGTAACCGAGCGCGCGCAGATGCGCATGGCAGGAAAACGCGAGCCCCACATTGTCGTGCACCGCCCGGTGCAGCGCCGTCTGACGCCAGGAGTAGCCCAGCGTGACGACAGCATGCTGCTGCCAGTCCAGTTCGAGCGGATGATGATCCACCGGAAGCGGCGCCAGCAACGATCCGCGCACGCCGCGCGCCGCCAGCACCCGGGCCACCTGCCGCGAGTGGCAGCCCTTGTAACCGAGCCACATGTGCTCGAGCCTGAACCCCAGTTCCATCGCCCTCTCCCGCGCTCCCTCGATCTGCGCCACATGCGCCGGATGCACCTTCCAGCCGTTTTCCTCCGAGTGCGACGTCAGGTAGGCCACCACCTCCCCGGTCGGCTGCAACCGGTGTCGTTGACGCACCTGCGCCATGAGCGCGTTGACGAGCGCATGCGAACGATAGCCGGTGCGCCGCATCGCCTCCTGCACGCGGGCCCGTGTTTCGGGCAAGACATGCGGCGAGTTGCGCAAGGCCCGCGACACCGTCGCGATGCTCAATCCGAGCGATTTGGCCAGCTCACGCATCGTGGGGGGGACGGGTTTGCCGGATGATTCTCCTGAGGACATGTAACGTGTTACACGCTGGGATCATTGCTCCTGTCGTCAAGACACGTCTGAGTCGGCCCGATCCTCCTTCCAGTCCATTCCAAGCCCCATGAGCCTTACATCCCGTCCACCGTTTATCCCGGCATCCCCTTCACCTCGCACCTGCGCTTCACCAGCGCGAGGATTCACCCTGATCGAATTGCTCACGGTCATTGCGATCATCGGCATCCTCGCGTCGCTTTCGTTCTATGGCATCCAGAAAGCCCGCGCTGCTGCCAACCGCAGCAAAAGCATCTCACACCTGCGCGCCTGCACCGTGGCCATCCTCAACTATGCCGTGGACAACCGCGATGCGCTGCCCAACCGCTGGGAAGGCGATACCCTCGGACGCGGTTTCATCCACGCCAGCCTGATGAAACCCTACCTGCCGACGCCCTCGGACAACACCACCAATCCCAAACCCGGGCCGGCATGGATCTGCCCCGTCACCCGCCAGGCCCTGCTCGCATCGAGCAGCAGTTACAAGGAAACGGATCCCTGGCTCGGACGCTTTGTCTTTTTCTGGAAACTCTGGGAACGGTCGGGAAAGCAGGTCGAGGGATCGACCTCCGCCATCACCTCCGGCACGCCTCTCGTCGGCGTCAGGCTGAGCACCGTCGCCCGCCCGTCCGACGCCTTGCTGCTCGCCAATCTCTCGGGCGGCATGCGAGGCGGCTACGGCGACGGCAAGGCCAACGTTTCATTCGTGGACGGCAGCATCAAACGCGTGCGGGACGATGGCTACATTACCGCCGGCACCTCCGGCAAGGACATCGATCCGGGCGTGTGCCACGACTACTTTTATGTCAGCGCGCCCGCCGGCGCCTCCGGTTTCCGGGGATACGACTGGTAACGGACGGACGCCGGTCCTGTTACCGGCGTCCGGTCCGCGCCATCCGGCTTCCCCAATCCAACCACAAATCAGAAGCTCATCATGAAAAACACAGACGTACTGCGCCCGTTCGCCTCGCACCACCGCATTGCGGCGACGCTCGCATTTTGCCTCGCCCTCGCCGGCATCGCCCATGCAGCCCCCATCGTTGTTTCCACACCTGTTGACGACGGAAATGGAAACTACACCTGGCACTACACCAACTTCACCTACGACAACATCTCGCAGATAAAAAACGTCGCTGACTACAGCGGGTTCAATTTCAGCGGGAACCCGCAACAGACAGGGACCGGAGCCAGCGGTGTTCGCTGGTACAGCCCGAACGCGACCAGCGGATACGTCACCTGGACATTCGACTTTTCACAACTCCAGGGATTTTCCCCGGATACGATCACCATCAATACCGACAATTTCCGGACCTTCAGCGGCTACACCTCCACGGCAACGCTCACGGGCGCAATCAGTGTGGATAACGGCACCACCTGGGAAACGATCTACAGCGACACCGCCACCGGTTCCACCAATGCCAACAGCCTTGCCGGCGGCAAATCGCTCGCCCTTACCGCCCTGTCCGACGGACAACCGATCAGCACGGTCATGTATCGCTTCAGCTTCGAACTGGGCGGAAGCCAGCAAACGGGCTTCATCGGCTACAATCGTGTCGCCAACGACGGCCAGCCCGGCCTCGATATCACCTTCTCGCTCGTCGCCATTCCCGAACCCTCCAGCGTGGCCCTGGGCCTCGGCGCAATCATCCTCGCCGGAGTTGCCGGCCGCCGTTTTCTGCCCGGGAAACGCTGACCCGGAACCGGAAACCCACTCTCATCATTCGTGCCATCATGATCTTCTCCTATCGGGAAAAAACCGCATTCGCCGCCGCTGCATCGGCCATCCTGCTCTCCGGCCTGCTTGCCGCCCAGGCCACAAACGCAGACGCGCAATCCGCCGAAAATCTCCTCCGGCGTCCCGAAGTCCGCGAATCCGGCGCCTACACGTACTTCGCGCGCGGCGATGCCTCGCGGAAAAACATCACGCCCTTCACCCGCATGTTTTACCCGGGCGGTGGCGACAGCGCGAAACCGCAAGGGCTCCACGCCAGCGCCGGCGGCGGCCTTCTCACCCGTGACGGAGAACTCGTCGACACCGGCGCCAACGCCGCTCCCGTTCCCGTCCGTTCGGGAGAGCTGACCGACGGCGTCACCGACAGCACCCGGCAAGCCACCGCCCCCGTCTCCGGCTGGATCAACGTGCTGAGCCGGGGCGACGTGTCGGAAACCGGCGCCAACACCGGACAATTCGACATCCTGTTCGATCTCGGCGCCGGATACCGGGTGACGAAGGTTGTCCTCTGGATACGCGACCAGGGCGGCCACCGCTGGGCCGGCGAACAGGAATGCTACACCGCCAGCGAGTTCGCCGATCCGGCCAAACCCGCCGACAACGATTTCCGCCTGTTCGGCTCGGTCACGATTCCGAAGGACCGGTCGTCCCCGGTGGAATTTGTCGCCGCACCCCGCTCCGCCCGCTACGTCAACCTCCGCCTCGGCGCCAGCGTGAGCCGCCGCCCGGGGCCCACCGCTTCCATGGGCGGCATCCTCTACGAGGTGGAAATCCACGGCTCCGCCCCGTAGGCTTCCGGCTCGGTCTTCCGGTCCGTCCTCCGCTCCCTGTCCGCGACGCCTCGCGTCGCCGCCGGCGCTCCGCGTGCCCGCACTCTTCTCCTTCCGGTCTCCCCCTTCCATCCTACTCGTCATCATGATTCCCGTCAGGTCCCTTGTTCTTTCTGCTCTCGCGTCGCTCGCTGCGGCCGCGCTTGTCATTCCGCCTCTGCCGGCCGGTCCCGTTTCCGTCACGGGAAGCGCCGCCAACGGCTGGGAGATCGCAGGCGATGCGCTCCGCGTCACCATCACCGCCGGAGGCGACATGCGCAGTATCGAACGGCTCGATGCGCGGGGCCAGGCCGCCTGGCGGCTCAACCTCCCGACCAGCAGCTTCTGGTCGCTCGGCCGGAGCGGCAAGACCTGGAGCCTCGCCGATGCCGGGTCCGTCTCGATCGCGAGCTTCCGCGACGATCGCGGTGTCGGTGTGAAGGCCGTCTACGACCTCAAACCCGCAGGCGTTCGCGTTCACCTCACCTGGCGGATCGACACCGCCGAAGGCGACCGCCTGCGCGTCCGGTATTCGCTGGATCATGACGCCGGGGAACCCGTCGGACTGCGCTTCAATATCGCTGCCCTTTCCAACCTCGATGCCACCGCCGATGCCTGGTACGTCCTCCCCTACCGCAGCGGAAAACTCTACCGCACCGATGCCGTCAAATACGAGGAGCACCCCGCCCCCGGTCATCTCTGGATGCAGTGGACGGGTTATCACGACGGCAAGGGCAACGGTCTCGTCAGCTATCCCGAAGACACCACCGGATTCCTGAAATTTGCCCAACACGGTCCGGCCGGCGGTTTCCGCATGGGCTGGTCCGAATCGGTCGTCCTCACTCCCGGTCAGTCTCCTTATGCACCGCCCTACGATTACGTCATCCGGCCGCTCGCCACACCCGACCCGATCAACGATCTCGCCGTCGCCTACGCCGAATTCGGCCGCGCCCAATCCTGGGCGAAACAAAAACTGTCCGACAAACTCAAGGCCCGTCCGCAACTCGCCGACACCATCCGGGAAGGCATCGTCAAATTCGTCGGCTTCGGCGCGCTCGACATCCTCGAGGATGGCAAACGTGTCTTCGCCCCGCGCGAGCGGAAAGAGCGGATGGCCGCGCCGTATCACACCTTCGAACGCGCCCTGCGCGAAGCCCGCGGGCTGGAAGCGCTCTACGATATCCGGCCCTCCTACCGCTACGACGGCTGGTGGGGCCGCTTCGATGCTCACTACCCCTCCGTGTTCCCCGTCAGCGACCAGCTCGGCGGCGATGCGAAGTTCACCTGGTTCCAGGAGGAAAACCGGAAAGACAACCGTCACATCCTCTACCACCTCAATCCCGTACAATACGACGCCGAGGAAAACGGCTTCGACATCGAGCACATGGTCGCCCTCGCCAGCGGCCAGCCGCTGCGGCCCGATATCTGGGGTGGCAACCGGCTCTACCTTGCCTCGCCGAAATTCGCCACGGCCGACAACGTCCGCACGCTCTCCCGGCTGCATGCCTTCACCGGTCCGGCCGCCGGCGTTTTCTGGGACGTGATCGGCGCCATGGCGCCCTACAACGACTTCAACCCGCGCGCCGGCTATCCTGCGTGGGGCGGCGATCATTTTTATCAGGACGTCCTGAAACTCTTCGCCGCGCTGCGCGAGACCGCGCCCGACATGACCTACGGCACCGAGGACGGCCAGGAACAGATGCTGCCGTACTTCGACTGGGCTCCCAACTACCGCTCGTACGGCAACGACAAGACCGTGTCGTGGGCGCCGCTGGTGGAGCTCGTTTACGGCGACTGTTTCGCCAATATCGTCGGCATCGACGGCAACAACCGCACGTACAACGACGCCACCCGCGCCGTCCGCGCGCTCTACGGCGCCTCGATGGGCCACGACGCCCGCTCCGCCTGGATTCGGGACTACACGCCGGTCGTGCAACAGATCTTCGAACTCAACCGCGTCTTCGCCCCCGCCGCCACCGAACGCATGCAACGACACCTCATCGACCCGGCCGGCTGGCGCGCGAGCATCTGGACCGGTCAGGTCGTCGTCGCGAACACCGCCTCGCCCGATGTTCTCGCCGCCGTCCGCGTATCCTCCCCGCTCGGCGACGTCGTGATCGAAGGACTACGCCCCAACGGATTCGCCGTGGTCACGCGCGACGGCTCCTGGACCGCCTGGGGAGCGCGGAAGATCTCGGTGGATGGCAAGACCCTCGTCTCGACCAGCAACCCCGACAGCATCCTCGTCCGCAACGATCGCGGTCTGACGATGACGAGCTACGATTTCCGCAACCGCGACCGCGGCACGGAGCCGTCCCCGCAAGGCTGCAACCTCGACGCGTGGCAGATCGAAGGCGACGGCCTGCCCGCCGGCTGGCTCGAAAAGCTGAAAACCTGGCCCGGCAAACAACCCGTCAACGTCGTAGCCACCGCCTCCGCGACGGCGGCGGCCTCGCTGCCCGCTCCCGGCGAGACGCAGGTCTACCGGACGTTCTGAATCATGCGAACGCCGCTATCCGGACGTGGCGCGGGCGTCTCGCCCGCAGCGGAGCGGCGCAAACGTCGTTTGTTGCTGCTCGCCGCCCTCGCCACCTCCGTCGTCTTCGCCGCCGACCTCCCTCCCCTTCCCGAACTTCGCATCCCCCGGACCGCCTCACCTGTCGCCCTCAACGGCCGCCTCGACGACAAATGGGACGTCGCCGGGGCCGCCCGCTTCATGCTCACCGAATTCTGGACCCGACCCGACGCGACCCCGACCGGCGAAACGACCACCGTCCGCATCGCTTACGATGACCATTCCCTCTACCTCGGCTTCCACTGCGTCGACACCCATATCGTCGGCAACCGCACCGCAGCCGATGACCAGACGTACCGCGATGACTGCGTCGAAGTTTTCCTTGCCGACGACCGCGAACGCCTCTCCGACGCCATCGGCCTGGAGGTTTCCGTAACCGGGGCCATCGCCGATTTCTATTACCGGCATTCGGACTGGTTTCACTATGGCTGGGATTCGCATGCGATCGTAAAAACCGGCCGCGTCACCTTTCCGGATGGTCGCTCCGGATTTGTCATTGAGATTTCCATACCGTGGAGAACCGTGCTCCCCGCTCTCGGCCCCCGGAAGCGCGGCGGTGCCCTCCGCGCCAATTTCGGCCGCTGGAACCAGCGTCCCGGGGAAAAACCCCCGAGCGTGTTCTCGTTGTGGTCCCACTCCGGCCTGTCCTTCCCTTCCCCGCACCGCCCCGAGCGTTACGGCCGGCTGATCCTGGCGGATTCCCCGGAAACCCTCCCTCCTGCCGCGCCATGATCGAGGCACACCGGAGAGAGTTGCTTCATGCCATCGTCTCCGCGTGGGACGACGTGTACGATCCCGGCCCGGGACTGCTTCCCTCGGGAAGCCGCTACAAATCCCTCTGCTACGCGCTGGCTCTTCTCGAACTTGCCGAGTGCTCGCGCCTGGGTCGCGCCGAGGCGATCGTCGCACGCATCATCGATACACCCGGAGTCCCTTCCCGCCTGATCCGCCGTCAGGACGACGAACGGGTTTCCATCGGCTTCACCTTGTCCTTGCTCTGGCACCGGCACCACCGCCGTCTCGATCCGGCCTTGCGACGGCGCCTCTCCCCGACAATCGTGCACATGGCCGGCAATATCCGGAAGCTGCCCGCCGGCGATCTTGCCGAAATTTTCGTCCTGCACACGGCCGCCGGGCTGACCGGGGACGATGATCTGTCGAACGATGTAGCCGTTTGTCTGCGAGACAGGCTCCGCATCGCGCAAAGGGACCGACCAGCCGCAACAGGCGAGGATTCCGCCGGGCGCCTCCGTGAATTGCTCATGCTGCATGCGTTTGAAAACCACCTCCGGCATTTTGCTCCGGCCCGGGGGGCGATTGAGACCCTGATTGATCTCGCCTGGCGCAAAATCGCTCATCGTCTCAAGCGGCCAGACGATTTTCATGAGGATCTCGCGCTGGCCACCTTGCTGGACCGCGCCACTCATGGCGCGGTCGCCCTCAGGCTGCCGCCAGAAACGATCGACTGTGACCCGGTCGATCTGTTGTTCGCGCTTGTCGTCATTCCCCGAATACCGGATGAGACCATCGCGTTCCTGCGTACCTCCTGTCCGCAGGCCACGGTTGCAGAAATTCGTTGCTGACCTTTGGCAGGCAGAACGACAGCTTTCTGGTTCCTCCCGGTACCATGCTCCGCTCCGCCCTTCTCCTTCTCATCAGCGTTTTCCCGATCGCGTCACTTCCTGCCATGCTCGACTCCGCCGCCACCATTGTCTTGCCCGATCCGCTGCTCACCGGAAACGGTGTCCGCATCACTTCCGCCACACAATGGGAGGAGCTTCGCCGCCCGGAGCTTCTGGAGCTTTTTCGGGAACACGTTTACGGCCGCAATCCCGCCGGGCGTCCCGACGCTCTCCGTTTCGAGGTCACCTCCACCGCCGACGCCTTCGACGGCCTCGCCACCTGCCGCCAGGTGCGGATCACCTGCGTCGGCCCCCATGGCGAGTTGTCCTTCCCGCTGACGGTTTACCTCCCGAAAACCCCTGCCCGGCCGCGCGGCTGTTTCCTGCTGATCGTCAATCGCAACCGCAAGATCATCACGGAATCCGAAAACAATCCGCAAGGTTTCTGGCCCGCCCGCGAAATCATCGCCCGCGGTTATGCGACCGCCGCCTTTCACAACAGCGACCTCGCTCCCGACGACAAGACCGACGGATTCAGAAGCGGCGTATTCAGCATCCATGACGCCCCGCGAACCGGGGGCGAACCCCGCCCCGGCAACGCCTGGGGCACGATCGCCGCGTGGTCCTGGGGAGCCAGCCGCGCCATCGACTGGATTGTCACCGAACCGGCACTACACGGCGTGCCGGTTGCCGTCGCCGGCCATTCCCGGGGCGGCAAGGCGGCTCTCTGGTGCGGGGCGCAGGACCGGCGCGTGGCGCTGGCGATCAGCAACAATTCCGGCAGCACCGGCGCCGCCCCGGCCCGCATCACCCGCGGGGAAACCGTCAAGGACATCAACGGACAATTCCCCCACTGGTTCGCCCGCAACTATCACGACTACGGCGCCGACGTTTCCCGCCTGCCCGTCGACCAGCACGAGTTGCTGGCCTTGCTCGCGCCGCGTCTCGTGTACGTCGCCAGCGCCAGCGAGGATGCCTGGGCGGACCCGGCGGCCGAGTTCCGCGCCTGCGTCGAGGCCGGCCCGGTTTATGGTCTCTACACGCTTCCCGGTGTCGGCGCGGTCATCCAGCCCGGCATCGCGCAGCCTCTCCATACCGGCGCCATCGGCTATCACCTGCGCGCCGGCAAACACGATCTCACCGCCGAAGACTGGGGTTATTTCATGGATTTCACCGACCTCCGCTGGAGAGATGGGGAGATATGAGAGGTATAGGAGATATGGGACTGGTGGGTTGACGAGGTTTGGCGTCTCGCCAAAACCTCGTTGCCTCTCCGCCTCCCATTTCTCCTATCTCTCCTATTTCTCCCCTATCCGGCCCCCCCCCCGCCGCCCGAAACAGATTCCGGCTTACGGCGCGACCGCCGCCGGGGCCGGCGCGGCGGGTGCGACCGCAGGGGCCACGGGCGCAGCCTCGTTGCTGATGACAGGCGGCTTTTGCCAGAACCAGTAGCCGCCGCGCCGGCCCTTGTCCCAGCGCGCCGCGCCCCAGGCGACAAGCAGGAGGATGACGACGGTATAAATGATCCGGCGCCGACGGCGGGCCGACTTGTCCTCGTAAGGATCGTCGAGGCTGCGACGGGAACCGCGGGGCAGTTCGGCCTTCTCGGTGAGCTTGGTGCCGAAGGGGATGTTGACGTGAACACGCGCGTTGACCGCCCAGCCGTTGGCATCGAGCAGCGGACCGAGCGTGCGCTGGCGCAACTTGAGCGCAGCCATCAGCATCGAGGGACCGGAGATGACCAGCAGCGCGCCGGCGATGGCGGCGAGCTTCCAGTACCATTCCGGGATCGCCATAAACCCCTTGCCGAGCGCGGCGAGTGCGCCGCCGATGGCGCCGAGAGCAAGGCCGATGGCGGCAAAGATACCGGCGAACTTCGCGATATCGAACGCCGTGGGCGCAGCACCGGGAGCGGCGGCCGGCGCGGGCGCAGCCGCACTGGTGAGCCCGGCGGCGAGGCCGGTGTCGGCCGCCTTCTCCTTGTCGGCGGCAAATTTCGCGATCTGTTCCTCCACGAACTTCGCCACTTTTTTATACGGCGACCAGAAAGCCTGCCGGATGCTGACCGGGTTTTCCACGATGCTGGTGATGGAGGCATCCCAGTCGCGCCCTCGACGGTCGTAGAAAACGCCGTTGCGGCCGACAAAGAGGTAATCGCTGTCGCCCTGGGTGAAGGCGGCGGCGATTTTTATGGGATCGGAGCCGGGGCGGTTGCAATCACAGTAGGCGAGGTAGAGCTTGCTCATCGCGGCGAGCGGGCTGGGGCCGGCGACACGGATGCAGAGCTCGGCGGCACGGCTGTCGAGGTAGAGTTTGCCGGCCTGGAAGGTGGCTTCGCGATCGAGTGAATAGAGGTCGAGGAAATTGACGAAATTGTGCAGGAGTTCGCGCAGGTCGCGATGGAAACGGACGAGGCGCTCGACATCGCTGATCGCCTTGAACTCCGGCTCGATCGCCTTGTCCAGGGCCAACAGCTTTTCCAGCTCGGCGCGTCCGTTCCCGGTGAGGATCTCGCGGGCGCGGGCCACGCCGAGTTTCTCGACGCTGGCGCCGGTCTTGCCCGCCGCCCACGTTTCCCAGGGAGCCAGGCGGGCGTTGAGGGTTTTCCAGTCGGCTTCGGTGAGGCTGGTCTGCGCAGCGCCGAGGACGGGGGCCACGGCCTTGGCATGGAGCGTGGCGAGGGCGGCGGCCCAAGCGGGGTTGACGCCTTCGAGCAGCGGGAGGGCGCGGCCGGCGCCGATGTGCGAGAGAGGGAGGCTGGCCACCTCGTCGCCGACGGTGCCGAGGTCCTTGGCGGCGATGGCCTGGTAGTCGGCCTCGCTGCGGTTGAGCGCGGCGATGGCGCGCGTATCGAAGGCGGCGAGACGGCAACGGGCAAAGTAGTCGTTGACCTTGGCACGCACGGCCTTGATGGCGGCGACGGCCTCGCTGGTGTTTTCCCCGAGCACGGCGACGTCCTGGCCGGAGCTCTTGCCGATCCAGTCGGTGTAGGCGGCGAGGTCGTTGAAAAACTGCTCGACCTGGGCGGCGGTGACGCCTGCCTCGCCGGTGCGATCGACCGCGCTGCCGACGCTGGCGATGATGTCGTTGATGAGCGCCTGGACGGCGGGATCGGTCGAGGCCGAGGGCGGGATGATGCCATCGCCGTTGATCGGGCTGGCCGAGAAGATCTTTGCCGTGTCGGACACCTCCGCGACAGTCAGGGGAGAGCCGGCGGGCTTGCCGAGGCGCTGGATGATCTGGCGCGCGGAGGCAGCGAGGAGCTGGTTATCCGGCGTAGTGACATCGAGAGCCTCGATCGTGAGGCCGTCGGTGCCGCGGAGAAGGTCGGCCGGATCCTTGAGGTGGTCGGAAGCCCAGCGGACGGCGGCGAGGAGTTCGGGCACGCGAATGCGGCCGTCCTTGTCGGTATCGATGAGGGCGAGGGTTTTTTCGTCGAGTTCAAGCCCCTTGACCGGGCAGGAAAGCGCGACCCAGAGCTTCTGGTCGAGCTGGTGGAGGTTCCGGAGATCGTCGGCAGTTTCGAGGGCGACCTGATAAAAGCCGCCGATACGGTAGAATTTCCAAGCGTGAGTGGCGCTCATATGATGGGGCGAGAAGATGCGTAACCCCTTCCGGAGAGCAAGCGGTACGTGATGTTCGCGACACCGGAAGCGGAGGCAGCCATGAAATGCGCGGCGGGGCGAAGCTGGCACACGACCTGCACGCATCCAAAATGTAACTTGCGCTCCCCGGGGTGCCGCTGACACGTTCTCCCGTTCACTGACCTAACCGACCAAGCCGCCTCCGGCGGCTCCGACCATGGTAACTGCCAACAAAGATTTCGCCTGCGACAGCAAGATAGAGGGCAACGTCGTCGTCTCCACCGCCGACGCCGTCATCAACTGGATCCGCTCCAACTCCATCTGGCCCATGCCGATGGGCCTCGCCTGCTGCGGCATCGAGCTCATGGGCGTGGGTGGCGCGCGGTTCGACATTTCGCGATTCGGCGCCGAAGTCATGCGGTTTTCCCCCCGCCAGTGCGACTGCATGATCGTGGCCGGCACCGTCACCTACAAGATGGCTCCGCACGTCCGGCGCATTTACGACCAGATGGCCGAGCCCAAGTGGGTCATCGCCATGGGCGCCTGCGCTTCCTCCGGCGGCATGTACCGCAGCTACGCCACCTTGCAGGGCGTGGACCGCATCATCCCGGTGGACGTCTACATCAGCGGCTGCCCCCCGCGCCCCGAAGCCGTCCTCGATGCGCTCATCAAGATGCAGGAAAAAATCAAACGCCAGCCCGCCGCGCGCCGCCTGCTCTCCACCCGGCGCGACGAAGTCACCCTGAACAGCTAACCCCCCGCCGAGCCCGTCCACGCGCCTTCCGCACTGCCCGTCGCTCCTCTCTATTCCGCATTCCACATTTCGCACTCCGCATTTTCCAATGACAGCGTCCGCCGACGTCCTCGCCAGTCTCCAGACCCGATTTCCTCACGCCACCCTGCGTTCGAGTGCCGATCATCCGGCGATCAACGTCCCGATAACCGAAGCCGCACCCACCCTGCAGGCGCTGCGCGACGAATTCGGCTACGACCTGCTCGTTGACGTGACCGCCATCGACAACGGCGTCGAGGCCTCCCCGCGTTTCACCACCGTCTGGCACGTCCTCTCGACGACCCGGGCCAGCTATGTCCGCATCGCCGCCGACTGCGCGAGCGACACCGAGCCCGTCGCCCCGACCGTCAGCCATCTCTGGCCCGCCGCCAACTGGCACGAACGCGAGACCTGGGATCTCCTCGGTGTGACCTTCGAAAACCACCCCGACCCGCGCCGCATCCTCATGTGGGAAGGTTATCCGGGGCATCCGCTGAGAAAAGATTTCCCGCTCGCCGGCGTCGAGACCGAGCTTCCCGATCCGGAGGTGGCCGCCGTCACCGGCACCCCCGTCCTCCCCGCCCCCATGGCTGGCGGGCCTTTCGTCGCCTCGCCCGGCGAGATCAACCTCACCGAAGCCGAGCCCCGCGCCAAGGACGAGAGCTGGAACGAACAAAAACCGAAGCCTGTACCGGGCGCTGGCGACCGTCTGCCAAACCTGAAAGCCTGAAGGCCGAAAAACGCCGACGATCACCGGAATCGCCACATCACCGAACTTTCAGCCTCCAGTCCTTCCGCCTTTTTCGCAATGTCCACCGAATACGCCTTTCCCGACAACGCCACCCGCAACGCCGAGGGTGCGGCGGTCCATGCCGCCGATGACGACAAGATGTCGCTCTCCATGGGTCCCTCGCACCCCTCGACCCACGGCGTTCTCCGGCTCCAGCTCGAGCTCGACGGCGAGATCGTCACGAAGTGCGACCCCATCCTCGGCTACCTTCACCGCGGCGACGAAAAAATCGCGGAAAACATGACTTACAACCAGTTCGTGCCCTACACGGACCGGCTCGATTACCTCTCCCCGCTCGCCAACAACGTCGCCTACGCCATCGCCGTCGAACGCCTCGCCCACCTCGAAGTTCCCCCGCGCTGCCAGGCGATCCGCGTCATCGTGACCGAGCTCGCCCGCATTTCGTCCCACCTGCTCGGCTTCGGCTCCTTCGCCATGGATACCGGCGCGTGGACGGCTTTCCTCTACCAGTTCACCGAACGCGAAAAACTCTACAAACTCTTCGAGGAGCTGACCGGCGCCCGCTTCACCACCAGCTACACGCGCATCGGCGGCGTGGCCCGCGACGTGCCCGAAGGCTGGCTCCAGCGCGTCGAGGCGTTCTGCGACCAGTTCCTGCCGCTTCTCGAAGAGATGCTCGGCATGCTGACCCGCAACAAGATCTTCCTCGACCGCACGGTCGGCGTCGGCGTGATCACCCGCGAGGACGCGCTCGCGTACGGCCTCACCGGTCCCAACCTGCGCGGCTCCGGCGTCCCCTTCGACATCCGCAAGGACAAACCCTACAACGGCTACGAGAACTACGAGTTCGACGTCCCCGTCGGCACCACCGGCGACAGCTACGACCGCTACCTCTGCCGCGGCGAGGAGATGCGCCAGTCCGTGCGCATCGTGAAACAGGTGATCAAAAATTTCCCCGGCGGCGCCTGGTACGCCGAGGACGCCCGCCGCATCTACGCCCCCCGCAAGGACAAGGTGCTCACCTCGATGGAGGAGCTGATCAACAACTTCATGATCGTGACCGAAGGCCCGCAGATGCCGCCCGGCGAGGTGTATTTCGAGGCCGAAAATCCGAAAGGCGCGCTCGGTTTCTACATCGTGAGCAAGGGAGGCGGCGTGCCGTGGCGCATGAAGATAAGAAGCCCCTCGTTCTGCACCCTCTCGATCATGCCCAAGGTCGGCATCGGCTGCCTCTTCACCGATCTCACCGCCATCCTCGGCTCGCTCGACTTCGTCATGGGCGAGGCCGACCGGTGACACCGCGCGCCGAAAAGCCGTGCCGAGCGAAGCGACATTCCGCCAATGCCGAAACCTGAAAGCTGAAACCAGACTGAAAACAGAAATTTTCCCGTGAATCTGAAGCCAGAGACTCTCCATCGTATCGACGAAGTCATTACACACTATCCGGTGAGGCGCAGCGCCACGCTGCCGCTCCTGCATCTCATCCAGGAGGATGCCGGGTATATCTCCGACGAGGCGCTGGAGTGGGTCGCCGACAAACTCGGAATCGAGCGCATCCACGTCCTCGAGGTGGTCACCTTTTACCCGATGTTCCGGAGAAAACCCATCGGACGCCGCCACATCAAGGTGTGCCGCACGCTCTCCTGCGCGCTCATGGGCGGCTACAAGGTGTGCGAGACGATGCAGAAGGAGTTCGACACGCACCTCAACGCGGTGAGCCCCGACGGCGAGGTGACGGTCGAGTTCGTCGAGTGCCTCGCTTCCTGCGGCACCGCGCCCGTCGTCATGATCGACGAAACGCTCCACGAAAACGTCTCTCCCGAACGCGCCCGCGAACTCGCCGCGCAGATCAAGGCCGAAGCCGCCGCCCGCCAGAAGTAACCGCACCGCCCGCCTCCTCCTTCCACCATCCGCAATCCGCATTTTCAGTCATGTCCGCTTCCGCTCCGCAACAACGCCGCATCATTTTCAAGCACATCGACGAGGCTGGCTACACCAACGACATCGACTGCTACCTCCGCAACGGCGGTTACGACATCCTCAGGAAAGCCGTCTCCCGCAAACCCGAGGAACTGCGCGATGAAGTGAAAAAATCCGGCCTGCGCGGACGCGGCGGCGCGGGTTTCCCGGCCGGCGTCAAGTGGGGCCTCGTCGACCGCAAGAGCGGCAAGCCCATCTACCTCATCGTCAATGCCGACGAATCCGAGCCCGGCACCTTCAAGGACCGCTACATCATCCACCAGGACCCGCACCAGCTCATCGAGGGCATCATGATCACCGCGTGGGCCAACGACGTGAAGCAGGCCTACATCTACATCCGCGGCGAGATGCCCGAAGGCGCCCGCATCCTCGAACGCGCCATCGCCGAAGCCCGCGCGAAAAACCTCGTCGGCCCGAACATCCTCGGCACCGGCTATTCCTGCGAAATCTACGTCCACCGCGGCGCCGGCGCGTACATCTGCGGCGAGGAAACCGGCCTCATCGAGTCCCTCGAAGGCAAGCGCGCCAACCCGCGCATCAAGCCCCCCTACTTCCCCGCCGTCCTCGGCCTCTACCAGTGCCCGACCATCGTCAACAACGTCGAGACGCTCTGCCACGTGAAGCACATCATCGACATGGGCGGCGAGGAGTACGCGAAAATCGGCACGCCCAACAACACCGGCACCCGCATCTTCTGCGTCTCCGGCCACGTGCGGCGCCCCGGCTACTACGAATTCGAGGCCGGCAAGGTCACGATGGGCCAGCTTCTCAACGACGTCTGCGGCGGCCCCCGCCCCGGGCACACCTTCAAGGCCGTCATCCCCGGCGGTTCGTCCGCCAAGATTTTCCGTTTCGGCGAGACGTTCACGCTCAAGAACAAGGACGGTTCCACCCGCACGCTCACCGTCGAGGACGTGCCCATGGATTTCGACACCCTCGCCGCCTGCGGCTCGATGGGCGGCTCCGGCGGCGTCATCGTCATGGACGACTCGGTCAACATGGTCGAGGCGCTCGCCAACATCAACGCCTTCTACTCTCACGAGAGTTGCGGCCAGTGCACGCCCTGCCGCGAAGGTTCGCTCTGGATGAAAAAAATCACCGCCCGCATGGTTCACGGCGAGGCCCGCCCGCAGGATGCCGAGCTCCTCAAAAATGTGGCCGACCAGATCCCCGGCCGCACCATCTGCGCCATGGGCGAAGCCTGTTCGTGGCCGACGCAGAGCTTCCTCGCCAAGTTCGGCGACGAGTTCAAAAACTACTACGAAACCAAAAAACAGCGTCCCGCCGAAACGCTCCCGCTCGTCTGAAAAACCACTAACAGACACTAATTTCCACTGATTCAAACCGCCATCACCACGCCGCACGCCATCCTTTCATCAGTGTCCATTAGTGTGCATCAGTGGTTAAAAAATCCGATTTTCCAGCAATGACCGCCGCCGCGCCCGCCAAACCCGACCTCATCACCGTCAACATCGACGGCAAGGAAGTTGCCGTACCCAAGGGTACCAACGTGATCGAGGCTGCCCGCCTCGTCGGCGTGGACGTGCCCCACTACTGCTACCACCCCAAGCTCTCCGTGGTCGGCAACTGCCGCATGTGCCTCATCGAGATGGGCCTTCCCGCGGTCGATCCCGCGACCAAAACCCCCGTCATCGACCCTGCCACCGGCAAGCAGAAAATCAACTGGATGCCCCGCCCCCAGATCGGCTGCGGAACCAACGCCATCCCCGGTCTCCACATCCGCACGACCACTCAGATGGTGCGCGATGCCCGCGAAGGGGTCATGGAGTTCCTCCTCATCAATCATCCGCTCGATTGCCCCATCTGCGACCAGGCCGGCGAGTGCAAACTCCAGGAGCAGGCCACCGGCTACGGCCGCGGCTACTCGCGCTTCATCGAAGAGAAAAACGTCAAACCCAAGCGCACCCGCCTCGGGCCCCGCGTCACGCTCGACGACGAACGCTGCATCCTCTGCTCACGCTGCGTCCGCTTCAGCAAGGAAATCGCCAGGGACGACGTCCTCGGCTTCGTTGACCGCGGCAGCTACTCCACGCTCACCTGCTACCCCGGCCGCGAACTCGCCAACAACTACTCGCTCAACACGGTGGACATCTGCCCCGTCGGCGCGCTCACCTCGACCGATTTCCGGTTCAAGATGCGCGTCTGGTTCCTGAAGCAGACCAACAGCATCGACACCGAAAGCAGCGTCGGCGCCAACACCGTGGTCTGGTCGCGCGAGGGCGTCATCTACCGCATCACCCCGCGCCGCAACGACGCCGTCAACGACACCTGGATGACCGACAGCGGCCGCCTCCTCTACAAGCAGGTCGCCGCCGAAAACCGCCTCTCGTCCTCCACCCCGCTCGACGATCTGGTCGCGCAGGCCGCCGGCCTCGTGGCACGGGCTTCCAGCCCGTGTGACGACGCCGCAGGCGTCGCCTCCTCCTCAAACCCACGGGCTGGAAGCCCGTGCCACGGCCTCGCCCTCGTCGCCTCCACCCGCAGCAGCGTCGAGGAACAGTACCTCGCGAAAAAACTCTCCGCCGCCCTCGGCAACGCTCCCGTCCACCTCCCCGCCCACCTCGGCGAAGGCGACGGCATCCTCCTCTCCGCCGACCGCGCGCCCAACACCCGCGGCGCGCTCGTCACCGGCCTCGCCGCCACGCTCCCGGCGCCGAAGCTCGCGTCCCTCGCCGCCGACATCGACGCCGGCAAGGTCAAGACCCTGCTCGTCATCAACGAAGACCTGACGACCGCCGGCCTCACCGCCGACCAGCTCGGCAAGGTCGCGATCATCTATCTCGGCACGCACGCCAACGCCACCAGCGCCGCCGCCAAAGTCGTGCTCCCCACGCTCACCGTCTTCGAAAAAGCCGGCAGCTTCATCAACCAGCAGTTCCGCCTGCAGGCGTTCGCCAAGGCCGTCCCCGGCCTCGCCGGCGCGCACGACGATCTCCTCGTCCTGACAAAACTCCTCGCCGCCGTCAGCCCAAGTGGCGCGGGCGTCCCGCCCGCTTCCGGTGATACCGCAGGCGTCACCCGGTTTCCCTCCTCCGCTCCGGCCCCGCTCGCGCCGACCCTCGCCGCCGTCCGGGAATCGCTCGCTGCCGAAGTCCCGGCGCTCGCCGGCCTCGCCCGCTCCGCCCTCCCCGACACCGGCCTCGTCCTCGATGCCGCACCGTGGTCCGCGCTGCCCTTCCCGGAAGGCGCTTCCCTCCACTACAAGCCTGCGACCACCTGACGAAGACCGGACCCGCGCTCTTCATCCGCACTTCGCATTCCGCAATCCGCATTTCCTCATGTTCGCCGCTCTCGCCGACTTCTACTTCAACCTCCCGCTACTCCTCCGCCTCGTCATCCAGGGCGGTGCCGTGATCCTGGTCATGTTCCCCGTGGCCGCCGCCTGTTCGATGGCCGAGCGCAAGATCGCCGCGTGGATCCAGGACCGCCCCGGACCCAACCGCACCAGCACGCCGCTGCTCTCCTGGATACCGGTCCTCGGCCCGCTCCTCCAACGCTTCGGCGTCATGCAGCTCATGGCCGACGGCGGCAAGTTCCTCTTCAAGGAAGACCCCGTTCCCCGCTTCGTCGAGAAAGCGTATTTCATCGCCGCGCCCATCGTGGCCATGGTGCCCGCCCTGTGCACCATCACCGTCGTCCCCTTCGGCGCGTACATCAACGCCGCCGGCGACCTTGTCCCGCTCGTCCTCGCCAATGTCGATGTCGGCCTCCTCGCCGTGTTCGCCGTCTCCTCGCTCGCCGTCTACTCGCAGATCCTCGCCGGCTGGGCCTCCCACTCCAAATACTCCTTCCTCGGCGGCGTCCGCGCCTCGGCCCAGCTCATCTCCTACGAACTCTCGATGACGCTCAGCGTCCTGCCGGTATTCCTCTGGATCAACGGCCCCCTCGCCGGCGAATCCGCCGAAGGCTTCGCCGGTTCGCTCAGCCTCTTCCGCGCCGTGCAGTTCCAGACGCAACCCGGCTTCTGGGGCGGCGCCTGGTTCATCTTCATCATGCCTGTCTCGGCGCTGATCTTTCTCGTCGCCCTCTTTGCCGAAACCAACCGCCAGCCCTTCGACACCATCGAATCCGAAGCCGACCTCGTGAACAGCTTCGCCTCCGAATACGGCGCCTACAAATGGTCGCTTTTCTACGTGGCCGAGTACTGCCACATGCTCGTCGGCTCGGCGGTCTTCGTGCTCCTGTTCTTCGGAGGCTGGAATCCGCTGCCCTGGGTCATGAGCCTCGCCGACCTCGCCACCTGGCTGCACATCGCCGACATCCCGCTGCTCACCGGCCTCCTCGGCATCGTCATCTTTGTCGGCAAGGTGCTCGGCATGATTTTCTTCTTCATGTGGGTGCGCTGGACGCTCCCGCGCTTCCGCTACGACCAGGTCATGAACATCGGCTGGAGAAAACTCCTCCCGCTGGCCATCGCCAATCTCGTCGCCTACACGCTCGGGATTGCCTTCATCCACTAACCGCCAACGCTCGACAACCGTCCGCCACCTTCTCCGCCATGTCCGTCATCCAGGTAGAACGAAAACCGCTCACGCTGCTCGAGCGCACCTACATCCCGCAAATCGTCGGCGGGCTGAAAACCACGCTCAAGCACATGGTCGCGAAGCCCCTGACGCTCGAGTATCCCGAACAGCGCCCCGAGATCCCTCCCGGCTACCGGGGCGCGCCCACGCTGGTTTACGATCCGCACGGACGCGAGAAATGCGTCTCCTGCCAGCTTTGTGAATTCGTCTGCCCGCCCAAGGCCATCCGGATCACGCCCGGCGAGATTCCCGCCGACGATCCCGACGCGCACGTCGAGAAACGCCCGCAGGAATTCGAGATCGACATGCTCCGCTGCATTTACTGCGGCCTCTGCCAGGAAGTCTGCCCCGAGGAAGCGATCTGGCTGCAAAACCAGTACACCCTTACCGGCTACACCCGCGAGGAGCTCGTGAACAACAAACAGAAACTCTACGAGATGGGCGGCACCCTCCCCGACGAGCACTTCAAGTGGGACAAGAAAAAAGCCGCCGAGGACGCCGCCGCCCACGGAGGTCACCACTAAAAAAACTGAAACGCTGAAATGCTGAAAACTGAAACCGGATTACCAGCCGACAGCCCATACGGCGTTTTCCTCCACCGGCACTGATTCATTCATTTTCACCACATTCCCTCCACCCGGCACCCTCCCGTTTCAGCTTTTCAGATTTTCAGCTTTTCAGCTTTTCCACACTCATGTCCGACATCTTCTTCTACGTTTTCTCCGTGCTGGCCCTGGCCTGTGGCCTCGGCGTGGTGTTCAACAAAAACACCGTCACCTCGGCCCTCTGCCTGCTGGGCGTCCTCGTGAGCCTCGCCGGCATCTTTGTCCTGCTCGAAGCCTTCCTCCTGGCGGTGCTGCTCATCTTCGTGTACGCGGGCGCGGTCGTGGCGCTGTTTCTTTTCATCGTCATGCTCACCGATGCCGCCGGCGGCGACCGCCAGCGCTTCAGCAGGGGCACGCTCGTCTCCGGCACCCTCGCCGCCGGCCTGCTCCTCATCGGGCTGGCCTCCATTGCTCTCTATGGCTCTTTCGACACCGTCGCCCCCGCCGCCAGTCCCGGCTCCGTTCTCCGCATCTACGGACAGGAACTTTTCACCACCTACCTCCTGCCGGTGCAGATCGTGGGATTCCTTCTCCTCATCGCCATGCTCGGCGTGATCGTCATCAGCAAGAAATTCACCGGGGAACCGGCTGACAGCGCCGCTGCCGCCGCCTCGACCGACCCGCTCACGGAGGCCATCAAATGACCATCGGACTCAACGAATACCTGTATCTCAGCGCCGCCCTTTTCGCGGTCGGCTTCCTCGGCGTCCTCGTCCGCAAGAACACGCTCGTGATCTACATGTGCCTCGAACTCATGCTCGTGGCCGCCACGATCGCGCTCGTGGCCTTCTCCCGCTACAACGGCACGATGAGCGGCAACATTTTTGTGTTCTTCATCCTCACGGTCGCCGCCGCCGAAGTGGCGGTCGGCCTCGCCATCATCGTCGCCCTCTTCCGCCAGCGCCACACCATCGACGTCACCAAACTCAACGCCCTGAAAAACTGACCGCCCGTCCCCTCCCTCCCCCCGCACACGCCACCCTTTCAGTTTTCAGCTTTTCAGCCTCTCAGCTTTTTCCGTCATGCCACTCCCATTCGGCACTTCTCCCATCCAGCTCGCGCTCCTCGTCCTTCTTCTCCCGCTGGCAGCGGCCGCGCTCATCGCCCTCTTCCTCCGCCGTCAGGGCAACATCGCCGCGCTCTTTTCCACGCTCGTCTCCGTGGCCATCGTCGTCGGCGCCCTCACCCTCGCTTTCAGCGGCGTGCGCATCACGGAACCCGCCTCCGTCGAATGGCTCCGGCTTGGTGATTTCACCCTCTCGCTCGGCTTCCGGTTCGACGACCTCGCCGCGCTCATGCTCTCCATCGTCGGCATCGTCGGCGTCTGCGTTCACGTCTTCTCGCTCGGCTACATGAGCGACGACGGAGCCAAGGCCCGCTACTTCGGCGGGCTCTCCATCTTCATGTTCTCGATGATCGGCATCGTCCTCGCCGACAACCTGTTCATGATTTTCATCTTCTGGGAGCTCGTCGGTTTCAGCTCCTGGCTGCTCATCAACCATTTCTGCGACAAGCAGAGCGCCGCCGACGCCGCGAAAAAAGCCTTCGTCACCAACCGCGTCGGCGACTTCGGCTTCCTGCTCGGCATCATCGCCTGCCACGCGGTGTTCGGCACCGTCAACCTTTCGCAACTCGCCGCCCTCGCCAACGGCGGCGCCGCCGTGGCCGCCTTTATCCCGATGCTCCTCTTCTGTGGCGCCATCGGCAAATCCGCGCAAATGCCGCTCCACATCTGGCTCCCCGACGCCATGGAAGGCCCCACGCCCGTCTCCGCGCTCATCCACGCGGCGACCATGGTCGCGGCCGGCATCTACATGCTCTGCCGCATCGAACCCCTCTTCGCCGCCGCGCCCGACGCGCTCGATGTCGTCATGTGGATCGGCACCGCCACCGCGCTCTACGCCGCCCTGTGCGCCATCACCCAGCGCGACATCAAGAAGGTGCTCGCCTACTCCACGCTCTCGCAGCTCGGCTACATGGTCGCCGCCTTCGGCCTCGGCCGCATCATCGACCCCGAAGCGCCGGCCGGCCAGACCGTGCTCCTCGCCGGCCTCGGCGCCGCGATGTTCCACCTCACCACGCACGCCTTTTTCAAGGCCCTCATGTTCCTCGGCTCCGGCTCCGTCATCCACGGCTGCCATCACGAGCAGGACATCTTCAAAATGGGCGGCCTCGCGAAAAAGATGCCCGTGACGTTCATCACGTTCACGATCGGCGTCCTCGCCATCTCCGGCCTCCCCTTCATCTCGGGCTTTTACTCCAAGGACGCCATCCTTCACCTCGCCCAGGAAAAGAGCCAGCCCGTCTTCCTCATCCTCCTCGTCACCGCCGTGCTCACCGCCTTCTACATGGTCCGCATGTGGAAGCTCGTTTTCCTCGGCTCCACGCGCAGCCACGCGTCCGAACACGCGCACGAAAGCGGCCCCTCGATGATCATCCCGCTCGCTGTCCTCGCCCTCCTCTCCGTCGCCGGCGGCTGGACGACCGGCAGCCTCGGTTCCCTCGTTTACGGCAGCCACTTCGACGGCGTCTGGTCGCAGATTCCCCACGCGCACGGCGCCAGCGTCATCCTCATGAGTGTCGCCATCCTCGTTCTCGGCGCCGGCCTCGCGCTCGCCTTCTACAAGAGTGCGCCGACCGACAGCCTCGAGAAAAACGCCCGCCCTGTCTTCACGCTCCTCGCCGCGCTCAAAAATTCCTTCGACGGCGTTTACAATTATTACGTTGGAAAGGTCCAGCAGCGCTTCGCCCTGCTTCTCAACGGTGCCGAGATGCTCCTCCTTTCCGGCCTCGCCGTCCGG
Organism: Opitutaceae bacterium TAV5; assembly: GCA_000242935.3. Taxonomy (NCBI): domain Bacteria; kingdom Pseudomonadati; phylum Verrucomicrobiota; class Opitutia; order Opitutales; family Opitutaceae; species Opitutaceae bacterium TAV5. The sequence goes on along the minus strand of CP007053.1, from coordinate 3,271,457 downwards.
GGCCTTGCCGGTGTGACCGGTCTTTTCGGCCTCGCCGCCCGCGCCCTCCACACCGGCAGCCTCCACGCCTACGTTTACTGGTTCCTCATCGGCGCCGGCCTGCTCTGGGCCTTGGCAGCTAATTAATTAACAATTAATAATTAATAATTCCCCGGTCCACGTTCCGCCATCCCGTTCTTAATTTCCACGCATCCCCCGCCTCCTTCATTCTTAATTTTTAATTATTAATTCTTAATTTTCTTCGATGTCTCCCTTCCCGTTCGATCCGCTTCTCCTGTCGATCCTGCTGCCGCTCCTTGCGGCCATCCTGATCAGCGTCCTCCGGCTCCCCGCGCGTCCGGCCAGGCTCGTCGCCGCGATCGGCTTCCTCATGCCCGCCCTCCTTGCCGGATTCGTCGCGTGGAAATTCCCCGTCGTCGAATCCCTCGAGGGTTACCGCTTCCTCCATACGATCGACACCGGCCTCTCCGGGCTCGGCATCACGCTCAAGCTCGGCCTCAACGGCATCGCCCTCCCCCTCTACCTGATGGCCGCCATCGTCGGCCTCGCCGCCGGTCTCTACGCCATGCAGACCAAGGCGGAGCGGCTCCCCCTCTACCTCTCGCTCCTCCTCGTCATGCACGGCGGGCTCATGGGCGTGTTCAGCAGCGTGGACGTTTTCTTTTTCTACTTCTTCCACGAACTCGCGCTGATCCCGACCTTCATCATGGTCGGCATCTGGGGCGGCCGTGACCGCAACTACGCGGCCATGAAGATGACCATCTACCTCACGCTCGGCGCGATGCTCTCCCTCCTCGGTCTCATCGCCCTCTATTCCAGGAGCGGTGCGCAGAGTTTCGATATCATCACCCTCCGCCACGTGATCCTCGACAGCGGTTCGGGCGCAAACCCGCTCGGCGCCGGTTCGCAAAAAGTCATCTTCGGCCTGCTCCTCTTCGGCTTCGGCATCCTCGTCTCGCTCTGGCCCTTTCACACCTGGGCTCCGCTCGGCTACGGCGCCGCGCCCAGCTCCGCCGCCATGCTCCATGCCGGCGTTCTCAAGAAATTCGGCCTCTACGGCCTCATCCAGATCGCCCTCCCGCTTCTCCCGCAGGGCGCCGGCCACTGGGTGCAGTGGATCGCGCTTCTCGCCGTCGTCGGCAACATCCTCGTCATCGGTTTCATCACCATCGCGCAGAGCGACCTCAAACAGATGGTCGGTTACAGCTCGGTCATGCACATGGGCTACGCCTTCCTCGGCCTCGCCGCGTATTCGGCCATGGGCATCGGCGGTGTCGTCATGATGATGGTCGCACACGGGTTCTCCGCCGCGCTCCTCTTCCTGCTCGCGACGAGCGTCTACCACCGCACGCAGACTTTCGACATGGGCGAAATGGGCGGCCTCGTGAAACACGCCCCGGTGCTCGCCGCCTTCTTCGTCGTCGCCACAATGGCCAGCATCGGCCTCCCCGGCCTCGCCAACTTCTGGGGCGAACTCACGATCTTCGTCGCTGCGTGGCAGTTCTCGAAACTCTACACCGCGCTCGCCGTCACCGGCATCATCATCTCGGCGATCTACGGCCTGCGCGCCGTCGCCCGCGTGTTCTTCGGCCCGCAAACGGAAGCCTTTGCCAAGGTCGCCGCCGAAACGCCGCCGAAAGATCTCTGCTGCTGCGAAAAGATCCCCGCGCTCATCCTCATCGTCGCGCTCTTCGCCCTCGGTTTCTGGCCCAAACTCGTCAGCACCGAACTCAACGCCACCGTCACGACGCTCTACGCCGACGCTCCCGCCGGTCAGCACAAATAATCCGGCCACAGCCAGCGTCCGCCCATTCCGCATTTCGCAATCCGCAATCCGCATTTCAACATGCCTGACCCAACCGATCTTCTCCAGCGCGCCGCGAGCAACAACTGGTTGTCCATCGCACCCGAAGTCGCGCTCGGCCTCCTCGCGCTCCTGCTTCTCGTCTTCGAGATCGTCCTCCCGAAGAAGAACCACGGCGCCATCCCCGCGCTGGCGATCCTCGGCCAGCTGGCGATCCTCGTGGCCTTTGTCGTCAACTACACGAACCCTGCCATCGCCACCGCCGGCCTCACCTTCAACGGCCTCATCGAGCAGTCGGCGCAAGGCCAGTTCATGCGGCTGTTTTTCCTGCTGACCTCGCTCCTCGTCTCGATCCTCGGCACCGTCTCGCTCGCCCGACAAGGGCCGGCCAGACTCCCCCGCATCGAGTTCTTCGCCATCACGCTCGTCATCTCGGGCGCGCTGATGCTCCTCGCGCAGGCGCACAACTTCATCCTGCTCTTCGTCGCGCTCGAAACCGTCACCGTCGGATTCTACATTCTCGTCAGTTATTTCCGGCACAACCCGCTCACCCTCGAAGCCGGCCTCAAATACCTCATCACCGGCTCGCTCAGTTCGGGACTCCTCCTTTTCGGCATCGTGCTCCTCTACGGCGTGGCCGGCTCGCCTGATCTTCCCGGCACCCTGCCCGGCGGCGAACCGATGGATTTCACCGCACTGCGCCTCTTCCTTGCCGCCAACCCCGGCAATTTCCTCGCCAGTGCCGGCATCGTCCTCGTGCTCTGCGGCGTGGCCTTCAAGATCGGCGCCGTCCCCTTCCAGATCTGGATTCCCGACGTTTATCAAGGCGCGCCGACGCCCGTCACCGCCTTCCTCGCCGTCGGCTCCAAGGCGGCCGGCTTCACGCTCCTGCTCATCCTCACCCGCGTTTTCGGGACGTATTCGGAACTCCTCTACAAGGTTCTCGTGATCATGGCCGTGGCCACGATCCTCTTCGGCAACCTCGCCGCGCTCACGCAGCACAACGTCAAGCGCCTCCTCGGCCTCTCCGGCGTCTCGCATGCCGGCTACCTCCTGATCGGCGTCATCGCCTCGCTCAACGCCGACATCGCCGCACAGGCCGTCGGCGCGATCAACTTCTACCTCCTCGCCTACCTCCTCGCCAGCTTCGCCGTTTTTGGCGTGATGACACACGTCGCCGGCGCAAACGACGCCACCCAGGAACTCGAGGACTACAACGACCTCGGCAAGACGCACCCCTTCCTCGCGGGCGTCCTCGCCATCGGCCTCGGTTCGATGGCCGGCATCCCGCCGCTGGCCGGCTTCATGGGCAAGCTCTTCGTCTTCCTCGCCGCTTTCCGCGCCGAGCTGTACCTGCTGCTCGCCGTGGCGATCATCGGCGTGGTCATTTCGATCTACTACTACTTCGGCTGGATCAAGGCCGCCTTCTTCAACGTCTGGCGCGCCCCGCTGCTCGAAGGCGAAACCGATCCGCGTCCCCCGCGCGCGCCGGTCGGCGCCCTCGCCGGCGTGACACTCGTCGTCCTCGCCGCCGCCTCCGTCGTCCTCGGCTTCTGGCAAGGCCCGCTCGGCGCCTGGCTGATCCTGCGCTGACGAAGCCTGCGGGGATACGCGCCCTATCCCTTCAGCTGCACCCGCGTCGCCCCCCAGCCGCCGGACGTCTCGTCGCCGATGCGGAACGACAACACCCGCGGGTCGCGGCGCAGAAAGGCATGCACCGTCTCGCGCAGCGTGCCGGTGCCCTTGCCGTGGATCACCCGCAGCGAACGGATGCCGCGCTCGAGGCAGGCCTCGATATAGGCATCGAGCACCTGCGCCGTCTCGCGCGGGGCAAACGTGTGCAGATCGAGCTCGCCCGTGATCGGAACGACCACCGGCTCCGGCCCGAAACCGGATTCCGGCTCTCCGCGAAGGTTTTCCGGGGAAGAAGACATCCGGCCGACCCAACCGCCCTTTCTTCATCCTCGCAAGCGTCGCATGAAGAAACCAGCCTCTCCTGTTTCGCACATCCGCATGACCCAGCCACGTGATGCCCAGCCGCCACCGGAAACCGCCATCGGCGACACCGCGCACGCTGACGCCGCTGCGCCGGCCACGGCCGCAGCGACCCGCGCGCGCAAAAAACCCGCACGCATCCATCAGGTGAGCGGACTGAAACGCGCCGCGCTCTGGCCTCTCACCGTTTTCCTGCACCTCTGGAATGCCACCCTCCACGTCACCACCGGCCCGGCATCCGCAAGCCTGTTCACCCGGACCGACCGGCCTTTCACCTTCGCTCTCTGGCACAACCGCACCTTCATCATCGCCGACCAGGCCACCCGTTTCCGCCCGACCCGTCCCCTCCATGCGCTCACCAGCGCCAGCAAGGACGGCGCGCTCATGGGAGCCTTTCTGGAAATGCTCGGCATCCGCGTCATTCGCGGCTCCAGCAGCAACTACGGACACAAGGCCGCCACCGCCCTGATCGCCGCGCTCCGCCGGGGCTCCGACATCGGCCTTACCCCGGACGGCCCCCGCGGGCCGCGCTACACGGTGAAGCCCGGCACCGTCATCGTCGCCAAAAACGGCCACTCGCCGATCGTCGCTTTCGGTGCCGCCTTCGAGTCGGCCTGGGTCCTGCGAAGCTGGGACGGTTTTCGCATCCCGCGCCCGTTCTCGCGTGTCCATCTGTACGGCCGCCTCATGCCCCTCGAGGAAATGGCCGACACCGCCGCCGCCGTCACCGCGCTCGCCGCCACGCTGCAGGAGCTCAATCCCGACGTGGAGCACGACCCGCACCGCCTCGACCAGGTCGTGTGACTCCCTGCCCCGGACCCTTCGGATTTTCACACGAAGATCGCGAAGAACGCGAAGAGGGGGTCGATCCTTTGCACTGCTGTCCTGGGTATTCGCTCATATTCGCAAGGATTTTGGCAGACGGACAATTACGCGCTTCCCGGAGCCTGTTTCCTTACCTGTGGCCCCTCCCCGCCTCGGATTTTTTTAGCCGCGAAGGAGCGCAAAAATCTCCACGAGGATGAAATGTTGCGTGGCGCTTATAAGCGCCATGGAGAGCTCCCCTGCAAAAAACCCCTTTGCGCCCCTTCGCGGCCAAAACTCCACCCTCCGGATTTTTTTCAGCCACAAGAAACACAAAAAGAACACGCCGCGCATGAAAGCCTCCATCGCGCTTATAAGCGCGCGGGAGATTCTCGCCGGGCAGAGGGTAATTTTGTGTTTCTTGTGGCCATTCTTCCCTTCGATTGCGGCTGCGCCGCCCGATGCTCTTTGTGTAAAACAAAACGGACATAAACCCGTCTTCCCGGCTTCCGGCCTACTTCTCCCGCATCCGGTAGCTGCCGTCCCAGTCGCCCCACGGCGGGTTGGTCTGCAACTCGCCCACCATCCCCAGCAACGCTAAAGACGGGTTCAGGGTCACGCCGGGGGCCTCTCCCGGCTTGTGGGGTTCCAGCCGCGCGCTCGCCCGAAACGCCGCCCGCGCCCCCTCCCAGTCGCGTTCATTGTAGCAACGCAGGCCCACGCCGAAAATCCGCAGGCACTCGTGCGTCTCCTCCGACACCTGCTCGCGCAGGCCCACCACTTCATAAATCTCCACCGGCTGCGAACGTCCCTTCACGACCGTGTTGTTGAGCCGGCGAAACACCACACGCCCCGGCTCCACCGCCTCGCAACCCGCCTTCGTTTCCGCTGTGCACAACGTGAACACCCCCCACTGCCGCGCCGCCGACTCCAGACGCGCGGCCAGGTTCACCGTGTCGCCCATCATGGTGTAATTGAAACGCGCGCTGCTGCCCATGTTGCCCACGACCGCCCGTCCGCTGTTGAGCCCGATGCGCGTGCGCAGGCCGACCACCTCCGCCGGCCAATCCCGGTGCGTCTCCGACGCCCATTGCCGGCGCATCGCCTCCAGCCGTTGCTGCACCCGCAGCGCCGCGATGCAGGCGCGGTGCGCGTGATCCGGCAGCGGCACCGGCGCGCCGAACATCGCCACCACGGCGTCGCCCACGAACTTGTCGAGCGTACCGCCCTGCGCCTGCACCACATCGGCGCATGCCCCCAGGTATTCGTTCATCAGCTCGACCAGTTGCGTCGGTGTCAGTTTTTCGGATACGGAGGCGAACATCTGCACGTCGCTGAAATACGCCGTGATCTCCTCCTCCACCCCGCCCAGCTTCGGCTCCTCGCCGCTCTCCACGAGCTGCCTCACCACCTCGGGCGAGACGTATGAGCCGAACATGCCCTGCAGCCGGTTGCGCTGCCTCCGCTCGATGACCACCTGCACGCCCAGCCCGGCAAACCCGGCCGAAAGCGCCCCGCCCACCGGCGCCGCCAGCGGCAGCACCCAGTCCAGCCGCGAAAACACCACAAACACCAGCGCCACGTAGACCAGCACCAGAACAAGCGCCGTCACCCGCTCCCGCTCGCGAGCCGCCCCCGCGAAGCCTTTCGTGATCAGATAACCCAGCACCCCCGTGATCACCCACACGGCCCAGCCCGGCGGGTGATGCAGAAAGCGGCCGGCCACGAGCATCTTGAGGACGTTGCCGTAGATCCCCACCTTCGGCACCGGATGCCGGTCAAACGAGGTTGTTGCCATGTCGTGCATCAGCGGGTCCGTCGCCCCGATCAGCACCACCGCATCCCGGAATCCCTCCTGCCCGAAAAACTCCTTCGCCGCCGCCCGCTCCGCCTCGTCTGCCGAGCCGAGCATGCCCGCGTAGGTATGCACATCCGCAAAGCTGATCCGCGGATTCTGCCCTTCCGCCTTCCATGCCGAGAACCAGTTGATCGCCAGAAACTGTCCGCCGGGAAGCGGGATCCGGCGCACCGGCCGGCCGTCTTCGTCCACCATGTCGATGCGATCATCGCGTATCCGTACTCCTTCTTTCGGTACGCCCCACCAGATTCGCGCCAGTTCCAGCGACAGGTGCAGCACGTTGCCGCCGTCCGGCAGCGGGGCGAACAGCGGCACGATGCGGGTGTCGTTGTCGAGCGTATCAATCAGGCCGTGATGCGGCGCCGGTTTCCACAACCCGTCCGGCCCCTGCCAGCGCGGCTGTTCGGGAAAGTCCGCCGGCATGCTGCCCGCAAGCGGGATCTCGACCGGCAGGGCATTGCCTTCCTCGTCCCTCCGGATCGCGCCCATGTAGGCCGCGGCCAGCACGACCGGCGGCGGCGGTTCGGAGAACAGAAAATCGCCCAGCTCCGCGTTGCCGCGATTCCATGCCGCGCGATTGACCACCTGCGGCATCCCGGCCTCCGACATGAGCACATCGACTCCGATTGCCTTCACCCGCGCCTCGGCGAGGAGCGCCTTGCACACGGTGGCGAACCGGTCCCGGTTCCAGGGAAAATTGCCCAGCTCGCTGACCGCCTGCGAATCGATATCCACGTACACGACGTTCACCGGCGCCTCGAGAGTGCCGCGCCACCGGAAACGCCAGTCCACCGTCTCCTCCTCGATTGTCCGCAACGCGCCCAGTGTATCGAACAAGGCCCACAGCAGCGCCAGCGGCAGGAGCGCCACCGCCAGCCACTGCCCGCGCCACCGCCGCCGCTTCTGTTGCGGCGTGATCCTGCCGGCATCGGAAGCGGACGGAGCGGGAGTGGCGGGGAGGGAAGACATGGCGGGAATCAAGGGAGGATCCGGAAATTCAGTTTTTAACCGCGAATGGACGCGAACAGACGCGAATAAAGAACTTCGGGGCAAGCCCCGAGGTATTGGAGCGGCGGCGTCCTCGCCGCCGTTCCGACAAGCCGAAGCACGCTTCGGGGTATTAGACCCAAGGGAATAAAACCAATGATTCCTGCCTTTTTATTCGCGTTCATTAGCGTCCATTCGCGGTTGGCTTGCCGGATTGGGAAAAAGGATTTTCAGACGTTCCGGACGAAGGGATTCGTCGCCCGCTCGCGGTCAACCGTAGTGGGGCCGCCATGACCGGGGAACACCTGCGTGTCTCCCGGCAGCGTGTAGATCTGTTCGCGGACGGAGCGGGCCAGCTCCTCGCTGCTGCCGCCCGGCAGGTCGGTGCGGCCGACGCTGCCGGCAAACAGCGCGTCGCCGACAAACGCCGCCTTCACCGGCGCGAAATAAAACAGCACGTTGCCCGGACAATGCCCCGGCACGTGGCGCACCTCCGCCTCCATGCCGAACGCGGCCAGCCGGTCGCCCTGGCTGACCGTGGCGTCGATTTTCACCGGCCGCACCGGCACGCCCGGGCCGAGGAGCTCCATAACCTCGGGCGTCTCGATGAGCACGCGGTCGGCCTCATGGGCGCGGACGGTGGCGCCGGATTTTTCGACGACCTCGGCGCTGCCCTGCATGTGGTCCCAGTGGCCGTGGGTGAGCCAGAGTTCGCGGAGCGTGCAGCCCTCGGCCTTGAGGACGGGCTCCACGTCGGCCCAGACGCCTTCGGGAGCGTCGATGAGAATGGCCTCACCGGAGGCGGCGTCGGTGAGCAGGTAAGCGTTGGTGCGGATCGGCCCCGCGGGAAGAACGTGCAACTTCATGTCGCCACCAGCACACGCCGGACACGCCCCGGTGGAAAGAGCGAAAATCCGGACAAAACGACGCCCGGCACATAGTCCGGATCGCGGGCAAACACTTTGGTTTTGTTGGCATGGCCCGGTCGACGCAGCCTCGATTTCATGATTTCCCTGAAACGACACACTCGCACCGTCCTCGGCCCGCTCGCGGCGCTGGCCGTTCTCGCTAGCTCTCCCCTCGCCTCGGCCGGTGTCACGCTGGTCGAGGAACTGTTCGGTTATGCCGACGGCAACCTCGCCGGCGGGAATGGCGGCACCGGCTTCACCACCGCCTGGAGTGGCGGCGCCAGCATTGACGGCACCGGCCTGTGGACCGTAAACGACGGCGTCGCCACGATCACCGGCACCCGAGACACGACGGCCAGCCGCGCTTTCGACTCCCTCTCCGACACCTTTTACTTCTCGTTTGATGTCAGCGTGGCGGCGTTCACTTCGGCTGCCGGCTCGTTCAATGACCAGCTTGTTTTCCAGACGTGGAACGGCAGCTCCTGGAGCGACGTGTTCAGTGTCGGCATCGCCTACGGCACGGGAGGAGCCACCGGGCGGTACCGGGTCAATGGCGGGGACTTCAATGCGGGCGGGTTCGACGTCAGCGGCGGCGTGAACACGATTACCGGCAAGTTTACCTTCGGCGGCGACGGCTCGGCCACGCTTACCCTCTGGCTGAATGCCGACGACGAAAACGCCCCTCCGCTCACCACCCGCACGCTCACCGCGAGTGTGGACAATATCGGACGCCTGTTCCTCCGCCGGCAGGATGGCAACCGGAACGGCGCCGGCACCGTCACCGCGTTCGACAACCTCCGCATCGGCACCGACTGGGAATCGGCGACGACATCGCAGGTTATCCCCGAACCGGGCACTTGGGCCGTGCTGGCAGGACTGCTGGCGGCGGGCGTGGCCATTGCCGCCCGGATCCGGCACCGGCTCTGAAGCACGATCCGGGTTTGCCGGATGTGTCAACGGAGCGGCGGCATTCTTGCCTCTGCGACGAGGCGCGTCAGCGCCTCGCCCGGTGCCTCGCCGTCCGGACCGGCGACGCGTTGCGTCGTCGGCAGCGGCAAGTACCGAGGCCGCAGGCCGACAGCCTGCCATGCCGCCGCTCCGTCAAACACCGTAGTCACTGCTGCCTGCGCCAGGCCGCGGGAGACTGCTGGTGGAGGCGCTTGAACAGGCGGCAAAAGGCCGAGGTGTTTTCGTAGCCGCTCATGCGCGCCACGGCGTCGATCTTGTAGTCGGTCTCGGCCAGCAGATAGCGGGCGTGGTCCATCCGCACTCGCGTGATTTCTTTCCCGATCGGATGGCCGACCGCATGCGTGAAACGCGCAAAAACCGTCGAACGGGACAAACGCAGATCCTGCAGCACCGTTTCCAGGGAAATGCGTTCGGCAAAATGCTCGCGGATGTATTGCTGGATGGCGACCACCGCCTTGTCGCTCTCGGCGGCGCTGTCGGTCGACTGGCGTTTTTCGATCGTGAGCGGCGGGATGACGAGATGACGCTCGCCCGCCGGACTCGCCGCGGTGATTTCCCCCTTCATCAGCCCGTCGAGCAGGCGCGCGCCCTCATAACCGAGACGCGAGAAATTGACATCGATGCTCGAAACGGGAACCCGGCAGGCCTCGCAAATCTCGCGACTGTTGTTCACGCCGAGCACGGCGATGTCCTGGGGAATGCGATACCCGAGATCGAGCGCGGTCTGGATAAACGCCTCGGCATAAGCGTCGTCGGGCGCAAAGACGGCGAGGGGCAATCCGTTCTTCTTCACGATGCGATGAATCCGCGCCCGGAGATCACCAGGATCAATGACGATCTGTTCGGGCCAGTAGTTGAGGTACATCTGGCTGGCGGAATAACCGCGCCTGGCAAGGTAACGGCAAAAGGTATCGATGCGAGTGACGATCGGTTCGACCCGTTTGCAGCCGAAACCGAGAAAGTGCCGGTAACCACCCGAGCCGCTCAGGTAATCGGCCGCCAGGCGGGACACCTGTTCGTGGTCGATGCGCGTGGAAGCATCGGCCGACGGAATATCGCCAAGGCCGCGCAGATTCACGATCTTCGCGTTGGGGTACAGCTTGCGGAAATCGACCGGGGTATGGCCGGGGAAAACGAGCAGGCCGTCCACCTTGCGCGAGCCGTGCGGATAGTCGGCCGCGTTGCGCATGAACGAGAGCGTCCAGTCGGCCTCGCGGGCGTAGGCGCGGATGCCGTAGTCGAGCTTGTGCGTCGACCAGTGCAGGCAGGCGAGGACGTGGCGCGGATTCATTTTCGGGACGGGTTGGCGAAACGAAACGACAGATCGGGTATGGCGCGCCGGGGGCATGACGCGTGGTTTTGCGCAGGGCCGGCAGGTTTGTCAAAACGTCGTGGCGTCGGTCCCTGTCGCGTTCACCGGATCAGCTCCACGTCAGAAAAAATCACGTCGCCGGCAGCGGTGGCCCCTTTCGGCGGTTGCAGGCCGAGCAGGATGCCGCGCAGCGGAAAATCGGCTTTCCGGTTGAGGACAGCGCCCTGTCGTTCGGCAAAGGTTCCCGTAGGCCGGGAAACGTCGATGCGGAGATCCTGCCATTCGTCGGCAGTGCTCACCTGCACCGCATATTGCAGGGTTTCACCGTCGGCATCCTGAAACCGCACCAGCACCTGGGCGGGAGCGAGGGTCGTTTTGACTGTGAGGCGCAGTTCGGCAAAGGCAGGCTCCACCGGTGTGCGGAGGTAAGCGGCGGCGTAACGCCCGCCTCCGGCAAAATCGCAGCGGAGGCGCAGGGCGGGCTTGCCGTCGATGGTCACGCGTTCGGTTTCGAGGGTGACGCCTTTTGCCGGAGCCGGTCTCCAGTGCGGAGAGGCCAGCCATTTCGGCGACTCCCGGCCGGATGCGGCCGACGGCTCGCCGGCGAACGTGACCACAACCGCCAGGCACGGCAGCACAGAGAAAAGAAGATTCCGGGTGATGGACATGATGACGGCAGGCATTATCGGGAAGCGGCGGCAGGGATGAGGCGGAGCAGGATCGGATAATCCGGCACGGCAAGACGTTTGAGCGCGAGCCGGCCCCCGACATCTTCCACGGGAGGTGTGCTGACCTCACCGGTCATCAGATCGGTCAGCTCGACCGTGAATCCGCCGGGAGCGACGGCGAACTCGACGTCGGCCGCGCGTGTATTCAGATCGTTGACACGCTCGGCCGACCACATGGCAAAGACGGCGCGACCCTCCGTATCGGTAAACGGATACGCCATGATGCGGCTGAGCGCCGGCAGCACCTCCATGCCGTCCCACTGGCGGGGCTTGTTTTCCGAACGGTCGGAAAAGGGAAACGCCTTGATGCGAACCGGGCTGCCGATCCTGAAACCGGCGGTGGCGCGCGCGACCTTCTGCACGGCGGCGTAAGCGGGCTTGGGAATGTCCCCCTGGCGGACGAGGCCGAAGTTCTGCTCCGGGTCGAACGGGTCACCGGGCACGTCGGGATTACCCTTGCCGCCGCCGGCGCGCCCGTAGTCATCGAGGAAATCGTAGAGGATGTTGACCTCGACCCCGACGGCGAGCCCCTCGACCAGGCGCCGCTGCGCATACCGGGCCTGGGCGGCTTCGCTGAAACCGGCGTAGAGGGGTTTCTTTTTCGGATCGCCCTCGCGGTAGGTCGTCCATCCGGATTCGGTGATCCAGTAACGCGAGGGGCCATTGTGCTGGCGGGATTTTTCCAGACACATGCGGACATAGGAGGCAAACGTGCCCGACGCATCGGCCACCGCGAAGCCGACACGCTTGCGGTAAGTCTCGTTGTCGGGATGCGGCACGATCTCCGGCGGCGAACGGAAGCTGTAGGGATGGTCCGTGATCGCATCCACATTGCGCGATACGCCCATCTCCAGGTGATGGTAGTTTTGCGGCATGACGTTGCCCAGGCCGATGACGGTCATGCGCGGATTGGCCGCCTTGATGGCGTCGGCCGCCGTGTTGAGGAGTTTGGCGTAGTGCGCGATCCAGGGAGAGACGGAACCGTCAGGCTCGCGTCCGGCCCAGTTGTGAGGTTTCCCGCCGGTGAAGGTCTTGGCATAACCGCCGAAAGGTTCGTTGAGGATTTCGATGGCGTGGATTTTGCCGTCGAGCTCCTTCGCCAGCCAGGCAGCCGCGCGGCCGTAGGCGACGGGGTCCCAGCGGTCCTCGTAGTTCTCCCGGTTGTCGTTGTTGAAACAGGCGATGATTTTCAGGCCGTGGGCGTTGGCGATGTCGATCCACTTGCGGGTGTTTTCCGAAATACGATACTGGCCGCGCCGTGGCTCGACATCGCGCCACGTGATTTCGTCACGAATCCAGCCGACCCCGAGGTCGGCGATCATGGGAATGTGCCGTTCGGCGTCCCAGGTTTTCATCCACGGCGTCTTGTGGGCGAAATGCGTGGCTACTCCCATGTTGTAGTTGAGCGGCGGACGTGCATCGCCGGAAGGCGGGATCGCGGCAGGCACGACATTTTCACCGGCGATCCCGCGGGAGGACAGGAACATGACAAATGCCAGGAGGGTGGCGGCCGCAGAGCGGCCGATTTTCAGGTAATGATTGTGAATCATGTGAAAGGCGGAATGCCGGGGAACGAATGAGGAGGAGATCGTGCTACCAGGGTTCGGTCCGTCCGAAATTGTATTTCTTTTCGGCACTGGCCGCGTCCATTTGGGCCTTGGTCATGAGCACAATATGGGCGTCGAGAAAGGCAAAGTTGCCCTTCTGCCCTCCGTTGTGCGGGAAAGGGATCTGGCTCGTGTACTGCGGGTGATTGCCAAACCAGGGCTGTGAGAGACGACGGTCGGAGTGCTCGAATTCGGTCAGCAGACACATTCGCGACGGCGTCGGGAACGACGAAAGCGGTTTGTTCGCCGCTTTATAATCGAGCGACCCTCCGGTGCCGGGAATACCGTAAGAAACCTTGCCGTCGGCGAGGGTTTTCCCGTTGCGGGTAAACGTACCGGTGAAGGCAGGGTTCCCGGTAAAGGTCGTTTTGTCAGCGGTACACCTGAAGACATCCTTGCTGGCGCAATAGTCGGGATAGAGGTGCTGCCACCATGCGCTCGTGTCGCCGGCAGGCGACCCCCAGGTCCGGGGCAAAAGGTCCCGATTGTCCTGCGCATAGAGGAGCATGGCCTGGGCAAGCTGGCGCATGTTGGACGAACATTGCGCCGTGCGTGCCGATTCGCGTACCCGGCTGACGGTCGGGACGAGGATGGCCGCCAGGATTCCGACGATGGCAATGACCGTGAGCAGCTCGATGAGCGTGAACGCGAAGGCCGGTTGGCGGGGACGGTAACGGGAAGCGGTTTTCATGGATGGCATGGACTCGGGGTATGGCTGATGTTTTTCTCCAACGTGCGCCGCTGCTCCGTCCGCTCAAACGGAAAGGGTATGCCCGGCGGGCAAATGATGTGCCGGGCGTCCGGCGGTATATCGGAAGACACGCGTTTCCGTTGCTCCCTGCCTGTCATGTTGACTTGTTCCCGGCGATTCGCGGCGATGGTGACCTCCCGTCATGCCCGCCACGCCTGCACCCTCCGCCACCCTCCGCCAATCCTCCCCGTCTTCTGCGCTCTCCGACGCCGGACCCGCCGACACGCCGGCCCGCGCCGGTGCGCACGCGTGGTTCCGCGAAGCCACTTACGGACTCTTTATCCACTGGGGCCCCTACGTGCTCCACGGACGCGGCGAACAGGTGCTCATGCGCGAACTGCTCGACCAGCGCGACTACGCGCGGCAGGCCCGCGCATGGAATCCCTCCGCCTTCGACGCCCGCGAATGGGCCCGCATCGCCGTGCACGGCGGGTTTCGCTACGCCGTCTTCACCACCCGCCATCACGACGGATTCTGTATGTGGGATACCGCTACGACGGATTACTCCAGCGCCCGCCAGGCCGCCGGCCGCGATTTTGTGCGCGAGTACGTCGAGGCGTTTCGCGCCGCCGGGCTGCGCGTGGGGCTGTATTTTTCGTGGAACGACTTTCGCATCCCCGCCATGTTTGCCGGCCCGCAGGGCGATCCCGACGGCTGGGCGCGGTTTCGCGATTATGTCCATGCCCAGGTGCGCGAACTGCTGACCCGCTACGGCAAGATCGACGTGCTCTGGTTCGACGGTGTGTGGCCGGGATCGGCGGCCGACTGGCGCAGCGCCGAACTTTTGCAGGAAATCCGCCGTTTCCAGCCCGGCATCCTCGTCAACAACCGGCTCGGCTTCCTCGGCGCGGGCAAGGACCATGACGATGAATTCGGCGCCAACGAGGGCGCCGGCGGCGACTTCGGCACGCCGGAGCACCACATCACCCCGGTGCGCGGCAAACTCTGGGAATCGTGCCAGGTGAGCACGTGGCGGCTCTGGTGCCACAGCCGCGGCGAACGCTGGCGCTCCGCGGAAACGCTGCTCGACATGCTCACCGAGGCATCGAGCCAGGGCGGCAATCTCCTGCTCAACGTCGGTCCCGACGCCGACGGAAAAATCCCGCCCGAGTTTGTCGAGCGCAGCGATGCCATCGGCGACTGGCTGCGGCTCCACGGCGAGGCCGTCTACAACACCGATCCGGTCAACGCTGGCGAAAGCACGCTTTTCGGACGCCAGACACGCCGTGGCAACACGCTGTACCTGATCGTGCGCTTCTGGCCGGGTGCGACGCTGCGTTTCCAGGGACTCGCCACGCCGGTGAAGCGGGCCGTATTGCTGACGACCGGACAGGAAATCGCCTGCCACCGCGACGACGGCGGACGCGGCATCGTGCTGGAAGGATTGCCCGACGCCCCGCCGCATCCGCTGTTCCCGGTCATCCGCCTGGAGCTGGACGGCGAACCGCAGACCCTGCCCACCTACCATCCCGGCCTTTGGGGCGGTGATCCCACACGCCTGCTCGCCTGGGCCCGCGAACGCGGCGACGGCGTGATGGCGGACGGCTCCTGATGCCGGCGCAAAGTATTTTCGTGAAAGACCCCGTGTCTCCGGGCTTATGCCAGTGTCCCGAATGTCGTTGATTTACACAAAGCCCGGAGGGCGGCTCCGCCGCAACCGAAGGGAAGAATAGCCACAAGAAACACAAAAAAACACGCCGCGCATGAAAGCCTCCATCGCGCTTATAAGCGCGCGGGAGATTCTCGCCGGGCAGAGGGCAATTTTGTGTTTTTTGTGGCTGAAAAAAATCCGGGGGAGGAGTTTTGGCCGCGAAGGGGCGCAAAAGCTTTTTTTGCAGGGGAGCTCTCCATGGCGCTTATAAGCGCCACGCAACGTTTCATCCTCGTGGAGATTTTTGCGCTCCTTCGCGGCTAAAAAAATCCAGCCCTGACGATCAACTCCGCAGCACCGGCGGCGACCCGAGGCTCCCGTGCGGCCTGAACTCGGGAAAAATGCGCACCGTCTTCCGCCGGAAATTGCGGCGGGCGAGACAACCGGGGATCAGCCGGAACACGGCCCGGGCAAATTTCGCCGGCGAACGGTGGTAGCGCGCGGGCACCGGATTCACGAAATCGAGCGCCGGATCGTCGTCGCGGCTAATGACGGAGATCTCCTCCGGAATGCGCAGCCTCCGGCTGTGCAGATACGTCATCACGGCAACCGTGTGCAGACCGCGACAGGAAAAGATTCCGGTCGGTCGCGGATCAAGCGCGAGCAGGTGATCAAGCGCCCGGCGAATACCTTCCGGCGTGCCGTCGTGGCGGATGATATCGGCCGCGATCGGCTGGCCAGCGCCGGCGCTCCCCTCCCCTTCTCCGGCGGGCGCCGTCGCGACGCCGTCGCGAAAACCGGCTTCAGTCATGTTGTCGCCCGCTAGGCCGAGGCGAGGCATGAGCAGGGCGATGCGGCGGTGGCCGAGACGCCGCATCGTGTGCGCGGCGTGGCGGGCGGTGGCGAAATTGTCGAGATCGACCGACAGGCTGGCGCCGTCGTGGAAGGCCGTGCCGAAGACGATGTGCGGAAGGTTTTTCGCCAGAAACCACTCCTGCATGGTTTTTGTTGAATGCCAGAGCAGCCACACGTCGGCCCCGGTTTCGGCGACCAGCCGCTCCAGCGCATGCGCCGCGTCGCCGGTGTAACAGGAAGGGCGGACCTCGATGGAGAGCGTCATGCCGCGCCGCGCCAGCAGTTCGCGCAGGCTTTCGAGCTGGAGGACGATTTGCGGGTCGATGTTTTCCGGCAGGTATGGCGAAATCATGACAACTGTCCGCGCCCCGCCCGCGGGCAAAGCGGCGGCCGCAGGCGATCCGGTCCGGGCAACGATTTCACGACGACATCCGTGCGCCGTGCGCAACAGTCCCTGGCTTTCCAGCGCGGCCAGCGCGGCGCGCAACGTGGGGCGGCTGACCTGGAACAGCCCGGCGAGTTGGCGTTCGCCGGGCAGATGCCCCGTCCAGCGCCCTTGCCGAAGCTCCGCGGCGATCCTGTCGGCCACCACGGCGGCGAGTGGCGACCGGTCGACCGCCAGCGTGGAAGCGGCAGAAGCCTCCGCGACGGGAACGGAAGCGACAGACTCGGTTTTAGCGCGCCGGGGCATGTACGATCTGCTCCCCGTTTGCCGCCGAAGCGTCAACAGTGTTTTGGCGCGTCGTTATTTTGAACCGGCGTACCGCACCTGCACATGGAGATCTGTCCATGTCAGCGCTTCGGGGGCCGAGCTCGCGAGCGTGAGCGTCACGCGGTTTTCTCCCTTCCGGAGCATGGCGCCGCGCTCCCCGGTCAGGTTGAAGGTCAGCCACCGGCCGCCGCTCTCGGCCCGCGCCAGGCGGGTGCCGTTGACCGACACCACGAGGTCCCGCGTGCTGCTCGGTACCACGCTCGTGAAATTGAGGCGCAGCCGGATGGTCTGTCCGGCCAGAGCCGGTTCATCGCCCAGCAGGAAGGTCACCGAACGCTTCGCGCCGGGTTCGAGCGCAAGGGGAGCATCGGGGCAAAGCGTCGGAATCGTCGTATAGGGCAGATGCGGGAGCGCCTGCGTCCATGCGCCGAGCCCGCGGATGCTGGCGAAGTAATCCTTGTTTTGCGTGGCGAGCGCGGCGGGATCGCCAAGCTCGCTCCAGGCAGGCGAACGGGGATTGAAATAGTTGAACTTGTAAATGCCGTCCGCGCCGGCTTCGCGGGCAAGGAGAGCGCGGCCGCGCTCGGCGAGAAGGCTGCTGCGGAGTTTGCGCGCGTCGTTGTCCTTGACGCGGGATTCGTCGAGCGAGGGATAAACCGGCACGCCGTGTTGGTGGCCGAGAGCGACGCTGGTCGCCCACGGGTTGAGTTGCATGTAGCCGCCGACAACGAGCAGATCGAGAAGCCCGTCCGCCAGCCAGGTCTCGATATCGAGCCCGATATCGCGGCAATACGCGACGGAGTCGGGCACGCGCATGGAAACGAGAAGAGGGCGGCCGCGACGCAACCCCTCGCGTTCCGTCATGGCCCGGATGCGACGGATGAGCCCGGTCATCGCCGCGCGTTCGCCGGAGGTGGCCTTTTCGCCGTTGGCCGTGGTCTTGAAGAAAGCCCGGTGCCGGAAAAAATCCAGCTCCACGCCGTCGACGTCGTAGTTTTGGCAAACTTCCTCGAGGAAACGGAACGTGTAGTCGCGCACTTCGGGGAGGGCATAGTTCACGGCCGTCCAGCCGGCATGGCGCGGTTTGTTTTCGGGCGTGCCGAGGAGGAATTCGGGATGGGCGGTCTTGAGTGTGTTGGCAGCGAGGAAACCGGGACCGTAGAGGCCCGGGTTGCTGTCGTGGGTGTCGTTCATCCGCAGCGACCAGAAAATCTCGATGCCGTGCGCCTTCCCGAACTCGACCATCATGGCAAGCGGATCGAGACCGGCGTCGAGATAGCGCGCAAGGATGTCGGTCGAAAAACCGGTGGAGTGCGGTATCGGATCACGGATGACAGAACCGATTTTCGTCGGATGGCTGAAGAGGCCCCACGAGTGATTGGTGCAATAGGAGATGGCTGCGACACGCGTGTTTTCAAGACCGGTGGTGCGGGCGGCGAGAAAAACCGCCTTGCTGACTTCAGTGACTTTCTGGAAATCGTTGCCGTCGTTGTTGCAGATGACCGGACGCGGGCGTGCGGCGAGTCGGGCGCGCTCCGCGCGGTACGTGGCAAGGGCAGTATCGGTAGCAGCCGGCGTGGCCGCGCCTGCGCCGAACGGCAAAAGCGAAATCAGGAACGTCGGGAAGAGACGGCGAAGGAGAAGTTGCATGAGAAATCGGGAGCGCATTCCGGAGGGCGCGGGAAAGGAAGGAGGAGAAACGGTATGGACGGGAAGGCCGGTTTACAGGCCGTCGGTGAACATGCTGTGGCGGGCACCGCCGACCTGCACGTCGTCAACCGGGATCAGTTCGACATGGCCGTCGAGAAAGACGAACTGCGCCTTGCCATCGAACCAGTCGCGGGGGATGGCCGCCATCGAATCCGTGTTTACCGGATTGAGATAGTTGGTGTTGCGCCCGCCGGCGACCTCCGCCTCGTGGTCGCCGAAGTACATGAACCGGCTCGGAGCCGTCACATCGGATCGGATACGCAACCCCCGTCCAGCCTGCTGATACGTGAATTCCTGCGTGTAAACGTTGGGGCTGTAGCTGCGCAGGGGTTCGCTCCGGGCCGGCGACTGGATGATCTTCATGTTGGCGTAAGGCGTCGTGTCCGCGTAGCCGAGGTACGGGCGGAGAATCTTGTACCAGAAGGTGCCCGTCGGGTAGCCGAGTCGTTCGGCGTCCTGGGCACGGGGCAGGTTGCAGGGGAGAAGGAAATCGCGATGCTCCTCGGAGAAAAGCGTGGCGGCCGTCCAGATGCTGCGAAGATTGGCCGCGTCATTCACGCGTCGGGCGGTTTGGCGGACCTTGCCGACTGTCGGAATGATGATGGCAGCCAGAATGCCGATGATGGCGATCACCGTAAGAAGTTCGATAAGCGTGAAGCCGCCCGGCATCCGGAAGCGTGGAGAACGGCGGGGGATATTTTTGGCAAATGTTTGCATGGCAGGAACAGGGGTTAACGGGGGAGAAAAGGGGAGCGCCGGAAGGGCGCGCCGGTCAGTTGTTCATAAAAAGGCAGCCCGGATCGCCGGCCTGTTTTTCGACGAGGTCCTTTTGTACATCGAGGGTTTTGGCCCGGCCGTCGTAAAATGCGACGTTGGCCTTGCCGGAGTGACGTGGAAACACGTCCCACGCATCACTACCGTCGAAATGCGAATCGCCGGGGAAATACGCATAGCCGTAGCTTTTGACTTCAGCATTGGCGCGCCTGTCGGTCCAGGCGGAGGGAGCGGCGGTCGTGTTGCCAGCGTTGGCGATATCGCAAATAAAGATAGTCTGTGAGGGACGCTTCACATCGGTGAATTTCTGGCCTTTGACTGATCCGAGGTATTCGTGAATGCCGATGGTCTTGTTAATGCCATACGAAGCTGGACGGAATCCTTGTTCGTTTGCGGATGTGTAGGGGCCAAAGGTGGCGAGATCTCCGGGACACGTGAGCACGCCACCGGCACCCAGTTTGTTTTCGTCGAGGCCGAGGTAGGGTGCGAGCGGGATGCGCCAGGTTCCCGCATCGGTGGCTCCGGTTCCCCGGCAGATGGGCACGAGATTCATTTTGTTGTCATTGGCATACATCTGCCCGGCGAGCGCAATCTGGCGAAGATTGGAGAGGCAGGCGGCCGTCCGCGCCGAGTTTCTGACTCGTGCGACGGTGGGGATGATAATGGCTGCGAGGATGCCGATGATGGCGATCACCGTGAGAAGCTCGATGAGCGTGAAACCGCCCGGATGCCGGAACGGCGGGTTGGCATCCGGGAGGTGTTGAGCGGGTTTTGGCATGGCGGGGATGGAGTTGATTTCGGGATACGTGAGGACCGTTCAGGCCCGGGTGCCGCGACGGCGGATCACGAGCATGCCCGTGGTGAGCGCGCCGGCAAGCAGCAGGGCGACGCTCGCGGGTTCGGGAATGTTGGCCGCGTTATAGACGAACTGGAGCGTGTTTCCGTTGTACTGAAACGTATCGCCCCAGTTCGACGTGAAGCTTTCCAGTGCAATGCCCGGCGAGGTGCCGGCAAACGAGATCAGGTCGTAGGCCTGGCCGTCGACGAGTCCGCCGTTGTCGGTGAACCGGAAAACGATGCTGCCGGCACCTCCGGCGGCGGAACCGGTCATGCCGGCGCCGGTGAGCTCGATCTTGTCCTGCGCCGAGCCGAGACGGAAGAGGACGGTGGCCGCGCCTTCGAAAACGAGGCCCGCACCGGTGCCGTCGCCGCCGACGAGAGTCAGCGTGCCAACGGCATCCGTGGCGCCTGGAGCAAGGATGCCGCCGGATTTCACCGTGAGCGCGCGGGAGGCGGCGGTGCCGAAGTTGATCGTGGTGGCGGCGCGGAGCGTGGCGCCGCTGTCGACCGTGTAGTTGCCTTGGTCGCTGGTGGTGCCGGTGATGACGAGCGTGCCCGCCTCGGCCGTGACGCCGCCGCTGTGCAGGAGCGCGCCGGAAAGCGTCAGCGTGCCGCTGCCGGCCTTGGCAAAGGCGAGTTCGCGTCCGCCGTTGGTCGCCGCCAGCTTGCCGGCATAGGTGGTGGTGGTGGACTGTTCGACGCGAAGGGTTTTGGTGGCCACGTTGTTGGCGCCGTAGGCCGCCGTCACCTCCGCTCCGGTCGCCGAGCCCGAGAGTTCCCCGATCGTCACCACCTGTCCGGCGAGCGCGGTATCGAGACCGAGCAACCCGCCTTCAAGCCGGACGCGCGTGGCGATGCCGGCGCCGGTAGCGCTGGTGATGGCAACCCGGTTGGAGCCGCCTCCGCGGGTGACCAGCAAACCGTCCCAGGCGGACGTCCCGCCCAGGTTGACAGTCAGGCGGCCGATGCTCGCCCTGATGTCCAGATTGCCGCTGCCGTTCCCCGTAACGGTCAGGGTCCGCCAGGTCGTGGCGGTCGCTGCGGATACATTGACGAGCGAAGCGCCGCCAGCGGCCGTAAAGTCCTGCGCGGAAATATCGACGGCAAGCGCGAGGCTCGGGTTGGTATTTTCGATGACCGCGGAGTTGCCGTTGCTCCACGCCGTGGTGCCTTCCCCTCCCGGCGTGGTGGCCCAGGTCGTGGCGGACAGTTCCCAGGTGCCGGAGCCGCGATTCCAGTAAAGCGTGTCCTGGGCATGGATGGAGACGGTGGCCGTGGCGAGAAACAGGGAGAGCAGGGCGCCTGCAAGCGGAGCGCGGGAGAGGACGGGGACGGTTCGGGTGGTCATGGTGCGGGCAGGAGTGTCGGGTTGTGAAATTCCCGGACCGGTTGATCGGCAATCGAGGCGTAATCGGGCAAGTGGTCCGGGGGATACGGATTGCAGCCTCGCCCGCCGGCACGATGGCCTCAACTCCGGCCAACTGGTCTTTTCAGGATACCATTTTCACGATTTGCCCGGTGCGGGCCCGAGGCTTTCCCGCGACTGGAACTCGGGGAAGACACGCACGGCTTTCTGGGCGACATTCCGCATGGCGAGGCAACCGGTGATGAGCTTGAAAACGAGACGGGCAAACTTCGAGGGCGACCGGTAGTAGCGGGCAGGGACGGGGTTCACGAAATCGAGCGCGGGATCGTCATCGCGGCTGATGATCGAAATATCCCCCGGGATGCGCAAGCCCTTGCCGAGAAGCGCCGTAATCACCGACACGGTCTGGAGCCCGCGCACGGACAGAACGCCGGTGGGACGCGGTTTGAGTACGAGCAAATGATCCACGCTGCGCCGGATGCCTTCGGGCGAGTCGTCGTGCTTGATGACGTCGACGACCAGTGGCTCGCCTCCGCTCTCTTCCGCCGCGCCCGCGCGGAAACCCGCCTCGGCCATGCTGTTTCCGGCGAGGCCGAGCCGGGAAATGATGAGCGCGATGCGCCGGTGGCCGAGCCGCCTGAACGTGAGCGCCGCATGGCGGCTGGTGGCGAAGTGGTCGAGATCGACGGAAATGCTGGCCTCGGCGTGAAAGGCAGAGCCAAGCACGATGTGCGGAAGCCCCTTGGCCAGGAACCATTCCTGCATCGACTGCGTCGAAAGCCAGAGCAGCCACACGCAGGCTTTTTCCTCGGCGACGAGATGGCCGAGCGCGGTGGCCGCGTCGTTGGTGTAGCACGAGGGACGCACCGCGATGGAAAGCGACATGCCGCGCCGGGCCAGCAACTCGCGCAGGCTCTCCAGTTGAAACACGATAAAAGGATCGATGTTTTCGAGAGGACGCGGCGAGAGCATCACCACGACCTGACCCGCGGCCGGCGCTCCGGTAGCGTGCCGACGGACGACTACCTCCCGTCGTCGCCCGTGCGCGGTGCGCAGCCAGCCCTGCTTTTCGAGCTCGGCCAGGGCGGGACGCAAGGTGGTGCGGCTGACCTGCAGCATCTCGGCCAGCTTCCGTTCGCCGGGGAGGTGATTTGTCCAGCGCCCCTGCCGCAGCTCCTCGGCGATGCGGCGCGCCACCTCGGCCGGCAGGCGGGCGCGCTCCACGGCAAGCGCCGGAAACGGTCCGGACGGACCGGAGACCGGGGAAGAACGGGTGCGGGTGGATGTCGCGCGGCGTCGGCGGGGCATGATTCTGATCTGGTCTTCTCTTCAGACCAGATGGTCAATGTTGTTTTCCCGAACCGGACCGGCTGCCCTCCCCTTTTTCTTTTTCCGTGAACATCCCCGCTCCCCGTCTCCTTTTGCCATGCGCAGCGCTCTCCGCCATCACCCTGGCTGCCCCGGCTCTTTCCGCACCATCCGCCGCGGGAGAGAAAAACGGCGGCGACGGCGAAAATCCCTGGAGCATCGCCTTGCGGCTCGATTACGCCACCGCCGACGCGCGGTTTGCGCAGATGCATGCCGCCGCTCCCGACGACGCCCGCGCCACCATCGGGTACGCCTGCACGCTGCTTGTCCGGCAGCCGCGCACCGAAGGCAACATCGGGAAAGCGCGCGCGCTTCTCATGCACACCGCCGAAGCGGCATCGACGGAAACCGAAGAACGCATCCTGTGCCGCTACCTCGCAGCCCGCATCGATCAGGACCATCGCTCGCCCGCGCGTCCGGACGACGCGGTGACGGCCTACGAAAACCTGGTGCGCGACTACCCCGGCCATGAACTCGCCGACCAGGCGGCGGTGCAACTGGCTCTGATCTTCGCCTTCGGCCCGCCGCAACCGGACAAACCATCCGGCGCCGCGGCCGCCTCGCCGGACGACGTCGTCGCCCGGATCGAAGAACTTCTCGCCGGCGCGCGGCACGCGGAGGCCCGGCGCGAGCTGCACATCGTGCTCGCCCGGTTTCACTGGCAGGCCAGGCAGGCCGTCGCCCCCGCAATCGCGCACCTGCTCGCCGCACGCCGGATCCCTTGCGAAAAACCCTTCCGCGACGCCGAACTCGATCTGATGATCGGCAGCCTCGCCCAACGGGAAGGCGACGCGGAGCTCGCCGTTGCGCATTACGAAGCGTTCGCCGAAGCCAATCGCCGCGACCCGCGCACCGGCACCGTCCGCCGCCTTGTCGCCGGACTGAAGGCGGCATCCGCACAAGCCGCCTCCGGACACAAAACTCCCGCCCGTCCATGAAATCCCGCCTGCGTTTTCTGCTGCCCGCACTCGTCATCGCCACCGCTGTCGGCGGTTCGTTCTGGCATGTCGTCTCGCACCGGCGGGTCGCCGCCGATCCGGCCAAAACCACCCTGCGTATCGGCCACTGGCTGCTGCACACGGGCATGCGCGAGGCATTTGCCGAAGCCGCCGCCGAGTACCAGCGACTGCATCCGGACGTGGTGATCGAACAGGTCGCCGTCCCCATCCGCGTATGGCCGGCGTGGATGCGCACCCAGCTCGTCGGCGACACCGCGCCCGACATCACCGGCCTCCTCCAGGCCAACGAGGAGACGATCAACCGCTACTTTCTCCCGCTCACTCGCTTCATCGACGCCCCCAATCCCCACAACGCCGGCACGCCGCTCCAAGGCCTGCGCTGGCGCGACACGTTTGTCGATGGGCTCGCCTCCATGCAGGCCCTGACCCCCTCGACCGGCGAGGTGAACGGTGTGCATCTCCAGCTCAGCACCCTGCGCGTCTTCTATAACAAGACGTTGCTCCGGTCCGTCACGGGATCGGACGTACCGCCGACAGACTATGCGACGTTTCGCGCCCTCGAAAACCAGGTCACTGCCTGGAACGAGAGCACCGGGAAAAAACTCGTGCCCGTGGCCGGTTGCGGACCGTATGCGCAGTACCTGTTCAATGCGCTGCTCCCCTCCCAGACGCAAAAGGCCGCCGTTGCCCTCAGCCTCATGCAGACCCTCAACCTGCGTCCGGCGGAAGTCGCCGCACTGATGTTGCAAGGCCGCCTCTCGTATCGTTCATCCGAATACCAAGCGAGCCTCGATCTCCTCCGCGACGTCACGGCGCTGATGCCGCCGGGCTTTCAGCAACTCCAGCGCGACGATGCCCTGTTCGCCTTTTTGCAGGGCAATGCCGTGGCGATCTGCGCGGGAAGCGGCGATTATGCCGCCTTCCGGCAGGAAGGCGGCTTCGGCATTGCCATCACGCCGATTCCCCTGCCGGCGCCGGACGATCCGGACTACGGGCGTTTCACGCTCGGACCGATTTCGGATGCCGGTGGCTACCCGGAATCGATGTTCGGCATCGTGCGCACGAGCCGGCACCCGGGACTCGCGCTGGATTTTCTGCGCTTCCTGAGCAGCTACCGCATGGCGGCGCTCTTTGCGGAGCGGAGCCTGCGCATGTCGGCAATCGTCGACGTGCCTCCGCCCGCCGGGGCGGCCGAACTCGCCCCGCGCCTCGATGGCGAAGCACCGGGCAGTACGGTGGATTTTTTTACATTCGGAGGAAGCCACGCGCACAACGCGTTTCACCGCAACCTGCACACGCTCATCGACCGGCGCGGCGACCGCGAAGCCTTCCTGAAAAAGCTCGACGACGAAATGCCCGCCGCGCTGCGGCGCGATCTCGCGTTTTATGTGACACGACAACAGCAGGAAATCCGGCGTGCCGACGCGCATCTCGGACTGTTGCGAACACAGCCGTCGTCAACCGGACAACCGGCTGCTTCAGCCATGGCGTCATCATGGACGCGAGTGGCCGAGTTTCAGCACGACCTGCACGCGGATTACCTCCGTTATCTGTCGCTCATGCAGGCCGGGACAGCAGAGTGACACAAAGCGCCTCGTGTCATCCGGTTTTCAGGACACGCGCTTCGCCCGCAGACAATGCGAACGCCTTCCCCGCCGCTGTTCCGGTCGACAGATCCGTCAACGACCCGCCCTCTCCGGCAAACCCGGCTGTCGGCAGCGTCAGGGAGTTTCCTCCGAAATTCGCCACCAGCACGTAGCGGACGCCGTCCAGGCCGGTCACGCGTATCGCGCGAACACCTTCGTTTTCGAAACCGGTGTCCACCCGCGTCTGCTTCGGCGGGTGCGCGGCGGCGAAGGCCGCCGTCTGTTTTGCGTCCACCGAGGAGAGAACCGCCCAGCCGACATCCAGAATCGTCTCGCCCGCCTCGAACTTTTTCGGACCGATCACGCACGGCCAGCAGAGGTGCTCGACATGGAGAGAACGCAACGCTCCCGCCCGGCGATGGGGCGCGCGATGCACGGAAAGCGTGTTCGCCTCCGAAGACCTGTCAGGGGAGTGAAGGCCCACGACGCCGATGCGGTTTTCGATGTTCGCCCAGCGGCTGCCAAGCGACAATACCTCCTCGGCCGCAGCTGGCGATGCGAGTTCGAGTTCGCCGCTCTGGCTGAAGAAGCGACGGTGATAATCGTTGAAAAGATCGTTGGGTACATTGAGGTGCAGCCCCTTGATCGCGGCCACGTAACCGCGGCGGTTGCCCATCCGGCAGTATTGCAACGCAACTACGGTGTGATTGTCGGGCAACGCGGCGAAGGCAATCTGATGAAGGGCGGAGTCGGTGCCGCTCCAGCTTTCGGCGAGAATCAGATCGGTGCCTTCGTAAACGGAGCCGCAGGTCACGAAACCGCCATCAAAAGCGTCCACGTGATAGCGGTTCACGCGCCGGTGAAGTTTCCACTGTCCGTGCGTCGGGTGTGCATGGTGACAGAATTCGACGAGGCCGCCGAGGTTGTGCTCCCACTCGGCGAGATGGCCATCGTCGGGCGGCAGGCAAAGGCCTTGTGCGAGGTTGAAGGCGCGCCACGAAAACGAGGCGAAACGCGTGGGGCTGCGATGCAGCGCCGCGCCGTGTTCGGGCTCCGCCCAAGTGCTTCGCGCTAATGGAGAATGACGAAGGTTATTCGCAGGTGCCGGCTGAGAGCATTCTACATTCTTCATTCTGCCTTCTTCATTAGGCGTAGCCGCATACGCCGCCACCATGCCGAGAGCGCAGGCGCGGTCGGATTCGAGACGGGTGTAGTAGAGCGGACTCTGGCGGCGCAGTTCGGCGAGACGGACGCCGTAGAAATAACCGTTGCCCGCCGGATCGGCAGCCGCCTCGCGTTCGATGCGGGCGAGTTGCGGCGCGAGTTTCCTGATCGCGGACGGATCACCGAGGTGATCGGCTGCGTAGAGGAGCGCCGGCATCAGGTATTCCTGGCAATAGGCGTAGCGCACGCGGGTATCGCCGCCGATGCGGGCGAGGCGTCCGTCGTCGAAGATCATTTGCCGGAGCACAGCCCAGAGATCGGCCTGATGGTGGTCGAGTGATTCGGGCCGCGGCAGGCCGGCCGCCTTCAGGTCGAGGTGCAGCATGGCGGCGTTGCTCACGCAAATCGTCATGTAGCCGACATTCAGGTACGTGTGATGATCGAGCGCGTAGTTGGGAAAAAAGCAGGGCCCGATGTAGCGCTCCCGGACAGGCTTTCCGGCCACGATGCGGTCGTCGGTGGCGTCGGCCTCGATGCTCACGCCATTGATCAGGAAAACATGCGCGCGTTCCTGCCAGTCGGATGCGTGCGGATGATCCGGATACATCACCGATGTACGCCAGAGCAGGGCGCCGTTCCAGATGTTGGATTCGGGGTCGTTGCCGCCTTCGTGCGCCCAGCGGGTGGCGGTGATGCGTTTTTCGGGTCCGCGGTGATAATCGGTCAGCAGCCAGTCCGCCTCGCTGCAGAGCATGGCGCGCAGCGCAGCGTGGTCGGCTTCGGTGAAATGGGGTTGCAGCAATTGCACGCCGTACATCATGCGCTCCACGCCGAGCGCGCTGATCCACGTGTGTCCCCACTTTGCGCCGTCGGTGCAGTGAAAGGCCCCGCTCTTGTGGCCGGCGAGGTTGAAGCGCAGCGCCGCCAGCCCCCGGTCGATCGCCCATTCCGTATCGGAAAACCCGATGCGCTCGCCGAGACAGCCCAGCGCGGCGAGGGCGGCCGCGTATTTTTGCTGGGTCTGCACCCCCCAGCCGTCGTAACCGGTGCCGTACGTACCGAAAGCAGGCTGGCCGGCTGGCGAAGGGACATCGCTCCAGTCGGCCTCGGCGGCGCGCGCCCAGTTGGCGAGAAGTTGCAGGGAAACGAAAGACGGATTTCGGGACATGGTCGAAACAGGAAAAACAGAGGCCGGAGGCGGGCAATGGCGGTGGATTGTTAGCGTAACAATTCCGGAGGGGAAACCACTAATGGACACTAATGCACACTGATAAAACTACAGAATCCATTTTTGATAAACAGGTTAAGAACCCATTTCCCAATCCGGAAGATCAACCGCAAATGAACGTAAGCTCATAAATACAAATTAATTATATAATTATTTAAACACGAACTTGTCGTATTTCTATTCGCGTTCATTCGCGGTTAAAAACGTAATTTCAGTTCCTCCCTGAACAGGTTGAGTCATCAGTGTCCATTAGTGTGTATCAGTGGTAAAAAACGAACCTCTTACCGGCGCCTCCGGCCCGTCGCGCCACGCACATTCGACCATCACCATCTTCGGCACGGCGGGCAGACCGCGCTGGTTGGCGTGCAGTTGTTCGACAACAAGATCGAATGCCGCCGCTCCCAGTTCCTCCATGTGATGATCCACACCGGCGGCCGACTCCGGCTGTCCGATGATATTGATGTGGGCGAAGGCGCAGTCATCCGGGATACGAACGCCATTCCTGCGCAGGAAGCCGGCGGTGTCTCCTCCACCGATGAGCGCATCGGGGCGAAACTCACGAAACCAGCCGAGAAATTTTTCAGGCTCCCATCCGTTCATCACGAGCGGCGGGACAGCCTGGCAGGCGGAGGCAAGGGTTCCCGGATTGTGTTGCCGGGCAAGAAAACTGGCGAGCCACATGCCGTCGGTGCGTTCGTTGGACTCGGCGGAGAGGGCAAACCCGATCCGCTGGTAACCGCGTCGCGAAAGTTCGTGCCAGGCGATCCCGAGCGTCTGGTATTGCTGGCTGCACGCCCGATGCAAGCGCGGCTCCACGAGTGAAAAACCGCAGGCCGCCGCCGAAAAATGCTCCCACCCGAAACCGGCATCGATGCGCGTCCCCGACTTCGGCATCGGGGCGACGAGCACGCCACGAATCCCGCGACTGCGCAAAACGCCTCCCAGCCGCGCGGGCGTCATGCCACGCTCGCACAGCCAGAACGGTTCCAGCCGGAATCCCAGCCGCTGCGCCCGCACCCCGGCTCCGGCAAAAATCGCGGAGCTCGCCGGCGAGCGCCGCCAGCCTTCGCGCGTCGGTTCGGCTGTGATCCACGCGATGACTTCCGCTCCCGCGACGCGACTCGCGCGCAGCCTGCCCATCAACCGTGCCACCTCGGGATCGGGACGGTATCCGAGCCGCACTGCCGTTTCCATCACCCGCCGCTGCGTCGCCTCCGCCACCACTCCTTCCCCCCGCAACGCCCGCGACACCGTCATGAGCGAGCACCC
Organism: Opitutaceae bacterium TAV5; assembly: GCA_000242935.3. Classification (NCBI taxonomy): domain Bacteria; kingdom Pseudomonadati; phylum Verrucomicrobiota; class Opitutia; order Opitutales; family Opitutaceae; species Opitutaceae bacterium TAV5. The sequence continues at coordinate 3,242,312 of CP007053.1, read as the reverse complement.
TGCGGCAGCGGCGACATCGGCAAGGGTGACGCGTGCGGAAACGGATGCAGGGGAACGGTTGCTCATGACGGAGGCGAAGCTGGCCCGGCCCTCCGGCAACGGCAAGCAAGTGCACACGGATGGCAGAGCCCTGTCCACCGCCCACGTTGTTACGGGTAACAATCCGCCCGGATTGCCGCCCGGCCTGACGAGGGAGACTGTTCCGGCACGCCACCTCCTTCCGGTGGCCCCATGCCCTGTCTGCCGTTTCCGCAAATCCGAATCCTTAGCCCTGCCTCGTATCATGAAATCAATACGTACCGCATTATTCTCCCGTCTTGCCTCCAGTGTGCACGCAGCGCTGCCGGCCTGCGCAATGCTCGTGCCCGTCCTCGTCACCGCCCAGGTTACGCCGGTTAATCTGCTGATTGACAACAGTACTGTCCGCAGCAGCGGCTCCTACACCTACTACGCACGGGGCACCCCGAATGTGACCTCCGAAAACCCCAACGATGGCATAGCTCGCTGGACAGTACCGTTCTTTCCAGGAAGCAATAGTTATTCGAGCACTACGGACAAGGATGCCGGTGCAACAGTCACATGGAACCAGAATTTTGGCGTGACCAACAATGCCGGTCCCATTTCCTTCACCCATGGCGAGCTCACAGACGGGGTAATTGACTCCACCAGTTCTGTTTCCGGCTACAATGGAGCGGTGAATTTCGAAAAAGGCTTTGATCTGCTTTTTGATTTGGGAGGCCTTTATTCTATCAGTAGCGTTGAAATCGTTTATTCCGATGCCATAAATCGCCGCTGGAATACAGCCGATACCAAACAAAGCGTTTGGATATCCGAGACCTTTCCAACCTCCTCTTCATCCCTCACACAACTTGGGAGTAACGAGAAAGCCACCCTCAACGCTCCTGCTGGATCACTTCTGACTTTTTCATCTGCAGAATCCATTGTCGGACGCTATGTGAATCTTTCGCTTTTTATGTCCACATCCTATGATTTTAGCAGTAACGGCCAGAATGGCGGACGTATTTTTGAAGTGCGCATTTTTGGCACGCCCATTCCCGAACCAGGCACGGTTGCGATCTGGACGGCATTCGTCTCGCTGGTCGTGGTCGCGGGTGTTCGTATCATCAGAAAACGTAACCCGTCTTCCTGAACCGCGCGCTCCCCCTTGTTTCTACCCATGCACAAACGCTCCCGACCCCTTCCTTTGCTCGCGGCACTTCTCGCCTTGCCATTCGCCTGCCTGGCGCAGGCCGCGACCGATTCGGAACCCATTGTCAAGCACCCGCGCCTGGGTACCTGTGTGCATTTTCACCAGACGGGCAAGGGTTGGGACGTGGACACCGTCATGCCGTTGATTGCGCAGTCGGGGGTAAGCTGGATTCGCGACGAAATCAGCTGGGCTTCGCTCGAAAGGGAAAAAGGCGTTTACGTCATCCCCGAACACGACATCCGCTGGATCGAAGCCGCGCACAAGGCCGGACTCAAAATCCTGCTTCTGTTCAACACCCGCGGAAACAAACTCTACGACAACATCTACGACCCCGACGCCTATGCCCGCGCCGCTGCCTGGCTCGCGAAGGAACTCGACGGCAAGGTCCAGGCAATGGAGATCATGAACGAACCCTTCAACTTCAAGGGCATGGGCACCGTCTTCGGCGGCACGTGGAACGGCCGAGAACCCGACAACAGCACCTCGCCCTGGGTTCACCACTACGTCAAACTCCTCAACGCCGCCGCCCGTGCCATCAAGGCCGCCAATCCGCGTATGACGGTTGTCGGTCTCGGGGCCGAAGCTCCCGTCAATTTCCGCATGCTTGAAATCGGTATTGCCTCCGAAGTGGACGGCATCGCCGACCACCCTTACAGCCGGCGTGTCATTCCCGAACTTGTCCTCTTTGCGGCGACCGATGGCATCCTGAAACGCGACGGTATCGCCACGGCAGACCAGCGCGGAACCTACGCCTCCCAGGTGCGCATGTATCGTGAACGTTCCGCACGTTTCAACGGTCCCAAACAGTTCTGGATTACGGAAACCGGCTTTACGACCTACTCCGGTGTGGACCGGCAGCTTCACGCCGGCTTTACCGAAGAAGCGCAGGCCAGGTATCTGCAACGTCGCATCGTCGAGGCGCTCGGCCTCGGCGTGGACATGCTCTTCCAGTATGATTTCAAAAACGACGGACGCGACCCGAACAGAGCTCAGCATCATTTCGGCATGATCAACTGGGATCTCTCGCCCAAACCCGCCCTCGGCGCCGTTAACCGCGTCGCTACCGCTCTCGCCACCTGCGAACCTGCGCCCGGGAACGCAAAAATCACGGTTACCGTTTTCCCCCACGCCGAGCGTATCGACGCGTGGCCCATCGTCTGGGACGGCACCAAGATCGCTGCCCCCGGCACTATTCCTGTGCATCATTTTGTCGATCAGTCGGGAACGCCTGTTATCGCCCTCTGGTCCGCCGAGCGTGCAGGCAGCGACCAGCATCCCCGCCACGCCGACATCGAACTCGCCACCGCTTCCGGCAGTGCGTTCACACTCCGCACGCTCAAGGTCCATGACCTGTGGACCGGCAAGACGCGCACCATGACTCCCCGGCAAAAGAATGCCAACACCTGGATCCTCGAGCAGTTCGTCGTCCCCGACACGCCTGTGCTCATCACCCCCGCCACCGATGACTTTTCCACTACAGCAGCAGGATCCCCTGTTCTCACAACATCCCCTTCCCCTGACGCCACGGCAGCCAATGATGCCGTATCTCTCTTCGCCCGTGATCGCTCATGGAAGTTCAATCCTGGAAAGGAGTTTCCCGGCGCTACCGGAAAGCTCACCCGCACCGACGAGGATGACACTCCGGTAGTGACTGTGGACTACGATTTCACGGGAGGCGGACGTTACGTTTCGGCCGATTCTTCCTTCGGGATTACACAGTCTGCCGGCGAGATCCGATTTTTCGCCAAATCGGGGAATCCGCTTCTGCTGGCCATTCGCCTGATCGACTCGACCGGACAGACGTTCCAGATCAAGCGGCCTTACAATCAGACCGGTGAATGGCAACCCTTCCGTATCGATCTGGCCGACATCAAGGGCCAGTCGTGGGGAGGCGCCGGCGATGGAAAACCGCGTTTTCCCCTCAAACAAATCCGTATCTGTATATCTGCTACAGGAAAGGGAGCGCCTCGTGGCGGACAAGTCACCTTCGCCAACATTGCTCCTGCTTCCTGAAGGCTCGCGATCACCAGCTTTTATCTTCCATCACTGTTTTCTCCCTGAACCCGAGACTATCCCATGAAAACGCCACACCCCGACCAAAAGACCGGTTTCACACTGATCGAACTGCTTACAGTCATTGCCATCATCGGCATTCTCGCCGCGATCATCATCCCCGTCACCGGCAAGGTCCGTTCCTCCGCCAGGATGACGCAGTGCAAATCAAACATCCGGCAAGTCGGCCTGGCAATGATCCTGTTCGCCGAGGAGCATCAGGGACGTTTCCCCGCGCGCAATGCCGGCGGAGGCTGGGCACGAAAACTCGTGGATGGTGGTTATGTTGACAAGGCAGGCAAGACGCTGACGTGCCCGGCCGACAAAAACGCGGAAGGCAAACCGCGTCCGCGCAGTTACGCCTATGTCACTCCCGCGATGATTCCGACGATTCCGAAGGAAGACACATCGAAATCCGTTGTTCTGCAAAAATTCGAAAATCCCAGTCGCATCATGATGCTGACCGAGTGGCATTGGGCGAACCAGGACTATAACAAGATGGATGGCGGAGGCATTGACCAGAAGGCGATGGATACGCCGACGCAGGTTTTCCATCCGGACGGGCGGCGTAATTTCGTCTTTCTCGATGGCCATGTTGCGAGTTTTCGCAAGGAAGACTTCGAAGCCAGCGACAGGCGCTGGGGACGACGCAGTGAAGGCCAAAGCGGAGCGGAGGCTCCGTAATCCCGCCGCTGTTCATGCGCGGCGACAGCCGTGCACGTAACATTCCCCTGCTCCTCCTCTCCGCACCGCATGCCGGTGGCGCGGACACACGGAGATTTCGTCCAACACCCTGCGACGTGACGCCGTGTAATCAAATCCACTACAACATTTCCCACATCCCCTCCTGACTCTCTACTCATCTTCTTTATGCACCATTCGCTCAAGTCCCCTTCCGCCCGATCCTGCTTCCTGCGTCGCCTGTCGCAATGGGGCGCTGCCAGTTTCGCCCTGTTGGCGTTTGCTGTGCTCGGTGCGGCCGAGGTCACGATCCAGCGTGACATTATTTATTATGCTCCGGCCGGGGTGGTCGATGCAGGTATCGATGAGTTTTGCCGGCTCGATCTCTACCTTCCCGCGGTCTCTCCCGCCGGAGGTTTTCCCCTGATTGTTTTGTTCCATGGGGGGGGCCTTCATACCGGTTCCCGTAAGTCGACGGCCGCGCTGGCCCAACGTGTTGCGTCGGCCGGGATCGCGGTGGCCAACGCCACTTATCGTCGCCATCCCGGGGTGGATTTTCCCGTCTATGTGGAGGACGCGGCCCAGGCCGTCGCCTGGGCCGCGCAGCATGGCGAAAGCAAAGGTATGCGCCCAAGGGCGCTCTTTGTGGGGGGGCATTCCGCCGGCGGTTATCTGGCCGCGCTGCTGGCTGCAGACGCACGCTATCTGCGAAAAGCCGGAGTGCCTGACGGAAGCGTGGCCGGATACATCCCCATCAGCGGCCAGTTGATCACCCATTCTCAAGTGCGAAAAGAGCTTGGCCTGACGCGACTCGCCATCCTCAGCAATGAGGCCGCCCCGCTATACCATTTACACCGGGATATGGCGCCAATCCTGTTTCTCGTGGGCGATAAAGACATGCCGGCACGTGTGGAAGAGACGCGTCTTTTTGTGGCAGCCGCGAATGACATTGCGAAGAACCCCAACATCTCGGTCTTGGTGGTGCCCGACCGCGGTCATGGCTCTATCAAAGATCGCTTGCTCACTCCCGACGACCCGGGTGGCGTGGCGGTGATGGATTTCATCCACAAGTGGACCCCGTAAGAGATCTCCGAAGCGCCGGCGACGCGTCCCCGTTAGAGTATTTCAGGATATTACCCCTGGATTTGCCATTTCCGTTCCGGAAAAAATCAGGTGAATCCAGATAACAACTACAACATCTCCCGCATCTCCGCTCTTTCCCCCCTCCCCCCCCGACTCTCTCCGGCTTCCCCATGAATCTCCTCAAAAAACACATCTGTCGCATCGCCTGCTTTCTCTGGGCTCTGTTCCCGTCCGGCGTCGTGTCTGCGCCGGTCACGGTGCTTTCGGAAACGTTCGAATCGCATGGTGAGGGCGCGCCCCCCGCAGGCTGGACCACCACGGGCCAGTGGAATGTGCGCGCCTATGGCAACAACAAGGCCGTTGTGAATGAGGATGCGACCAGCAGCGGCACGAACCGCTCCGGATTGAGTCGCACGTTTTCTCCGGTCAGCGACTCCTGGAGCGTGGATTTTTCCTACGACTGGCGTTACGGGGGAGGGCCGAGCCACGGCGGTTACCAACTGATCGTGGATTGCGACCTGCTCGACCAGGCTTCGGATCAGGGCTACCGGATCCGCGTGCATCAGGGCAACGGTAACAACCCGGCCAATACAGAGAAGGTGATCAGGATCTTCAAAATCGACAACGGCATCGCGACTCTGATCGCAGAAGGCCGGGGCTACAACACGGGAGGCTGGAATCCGGCGGGCGCGCCCCGGCTCAAGCAGATCCGGCTCACGAGGGATGCGAGGAACGGCCGACTGACCGCCTCATATGATCCGGGAACCGGCATGGTTGTGGTGGCATCGGGAATCGATGCCGGAATCCGGACACTCAATCAAATCGTCTTCCAGACAACGTTTGGTGCCGCCGAGCGCCTGCAACTCGACAGCATCCGTGTGGTGCGTCCGGGAGAGTTTGTATGGGGAATAAACGGACATATCCGCAGCAGCGCTCCCTCCTACTCCTCCGCGGTCTCTCTGGACGACCAACTCGGCTTGATCAATGAACTCGGAGCCGACTACTACCGTGTCGGCGTCAGCGCGACGACCGATGCTGAGGCCAGACTCGACCAACTCCTCGTGGCGGCAGATTTGAGAGGGATCCGGGTGCTGCCGATCCTGTTTTCCCCCGTCAACATGCTGGATATCCAGTATACTCCGCAGGAGATCTACACGGCCGCCTACAACCGGGGGCGGGCTTTTGCCCAAAAATATCAGGGCGTGTTTACCCACATCGAGCTGGAGAATGAACTGGACAACCGCTGCATCCTGGCAGGCCGCAGCGGAGAATTGCCTGGCGACTACGATGCAGACAAGTCCTTGCGTTGCCTGAATGTCCTCAAGGGGCTTTCCGACGGCGTGCGGGCGGGCGATCCAGCCGTCAGGCGGGTGTTCGCCAGCCCCGGCGGCTGGTATCACTACGGTTTTGTCGATCTGGCCGTCGCCTTCGGGATCGAATTCGAGATCCTCGGCTGGCACTGGTATACGGATTCGGGCTCGCCGAGCCGGGTGATAAAAAAACTCTCGGATTATGGCAAGCCGGTCTGGATAACCGAAACCAACCGCCGGTATGGTTCGCTGGTGCGGGAGTCGGTGTTGTCTGACGATTTCCATGACGATGTCATCGGACAAGCTCCCCCCGGCTGGACCGCGTCGGGGAATTGGAAAGTGCGGCAATATGGGAGCGTGAAAGGCGTCTCCAATGAGGACGCGAGCGGCCCGCAATCCCTGAGCCGGGCAATCTCCCCGGCTGTCAGCGACTCGTGGGAGGCGGTCTTCGATTACGACTGGCGCTATGGTGGAGGTCCGGGCTATGGATCTCACAACCTGACGATCGACTGCGACATGCTGGATGCCTCCGACAATGGCTACCGCGTCCGCGTGCGACAGGGAAATGGAAATAATCCGGCCAATGACGATACGATCATCTCGATCTACAGGCTCGATGCCGGCATTGCCACACTGCTGGCCCACGGCCCCGGCTATAATCAACAGGGATTCGGCAACGGCGATCCTGCCCTGAAACGGATACGCTTCCGTCGGGATGGCATCGACACGAGGAACAACCTTCGTGTTGATGACGGCGCCGGCGGCGGGGCGTTCGCGACGATCATCGTCACGGATACAAGCCATGACATCTTTGACAAAATGGCCATTACAGTGCGCGGCTATGGAGCCACCGAGCGACCACTCCTGGACAATATCGGAATCAACGTGTATCGGCACGACGAGGACACTCAGGCGGAACGTGTGGCGGAGTTTTTGCATGAAATGTGGAATTTCCCGGCAACGGAAAATTTCCCCGGCGTGCAGGCGGTCTTCCTGTATGAATTGCTGGACGAACCGAATCGCACGGCTTTCAGCGACGAAGCCGGCTACGGCCTTTGCACCATCAGGCGTGACGGGGCCGGACAATGGAGCTTCGGCGCCAGAAAGACGGCTTTCGATGTCTATCGCGAAGCGGTTGCCGGGTTCGGATCGGTGCCTTCGCTGCACGGAGACACCATCGTGGACGATTCGTATCTGGCGCCGGTAACCAGGTACTCCTCCCCCGCTGCATGGCTGGAAGATTTCGCCTTACCCGGCTCCTTTTTCGGAGGTTACCGCCATGACAATAATGCCAACAAAGGCCATTACGTAAGGTTTTACCCGGCAATCCTGACCACAGGAAACCATGTGGTTTCCATCCATTTTCCTCCGGACGCCGCCAATGCCGCCGTGGTTCCGGTAAGGATCAAGCATGCCGATGGCATCACAACCGTGACGGTCGATCAACGGACCAATCCAGACGGCTGGATCAATCTCGGCACGTACTTTTTCAATGCCTGGCAACCGGGGCGACCTTATGGAGCCACCGCCTGGGAAAACTCGACCGATGCCGTTTATGTTGAGGTGGACAATACGGGTACGTCCGGACGCGTTATCGTCGATGCCGTGAAGTTTCACCCGATACCCTGATCACGTGCCAACCCGGCTGGCCTGGGTGAGCACCCACAACACCCGCCCGTCCGTCATCGCCCCCGCACGGTCTCTCCGTCGCACCCGCTTCCGTTGACCGAGGTGATCGTCGGCATCACCGGGATGCCGCGTCCGTTGCGGTCGACCTGATTCCGGCATCCTCCCTGTTACCTGTCATGACTCGCGCCGAGCTGAAAAGAGAAACCAGTCAGATCCTCAAAACCCTCCCCGAAAAGTCGGATTGGGAAGATCTCATGTATGGCATCTACGTCCGTAAAAAGGTGGATGCCGGCTTGCGGGACAGCGCCGCGGGGTGAGTCTTTTCCTCGCAGCAAGTTCGTCGGTCGCTGAAACTTGATCAATGAAGGTTGCCGGGAAAGGCAGGTCTGCACGCTTCCCGGATTGACAGACAGACGGTATCACACTTGATACCATTTTATGGTCTGCGTGATTGACACCAATGTGCTGCTTTCCGGTCTCCGTTCGAGACAGGGAGCTTCGTTTCAGCTCATTGAACACGCATCCCGCGGACGTCTCGTGCCAGTGGTCACCGTGCCTCTCGTTCTGGAATACGAGGATGTCCTGTCACGGCCGGGTCTGCTCCCTCATCTCACAGCCAGTGACATCCGTGGATTCATCGACTGGTGGGTTTCGATGGCGCAAGTTCATGCCATCCATCTTCTCTGGCGTCCTCATTTGCCCGATCCGAAAGACGACATGATGCTGGAGGCTGCGCTGGCCGCCGGCTCATGCACGATCGTAACCTTCAATCTTCGCCATTTCCGTGGCAGTCGCAGCCTCGGAATTACGGCCATCACACCACAAACCTGCCTGCAAAAAATCCTTCACCGCTTATGAGCACACTCAGTATCCGTCTGCCCAATTCCATCCATCAGCACACTCGCAAACTCGCCCGGGAGGAAGGGGTTTCCATCAATCAGTTTATTTCCAGCGCCGTCGCCGAAAAACTCGCGGCGCTCGACACCGAACGCTACCTCGCCGAACGCGCCAGACGCGGCTCAAAGGTCAATATCCGCCGTATCCTTGCCAAGATTCCGGATGTCACGCCCGGCGAGCAGGACCGCCTGCGCGGCAACGTCAGGTAATGTCCGGCGCATTACGTCCGCCTGTCATCGCCCCCGCACGGTCTCCCCGTCGCACCAGCTTCCGTTGACCGAGGTGATCGTCGGCATCGCCGGGATGCCGCGCTCGTTGCGGTGGTGCTGGCCCACGATCAGGTCGATCGCCGCCGCGCCCACGAAACGGCTGTTCTGGTCCATGCCGGCGACGCGGCCGAACATGTCGCCTGACAAATCGAGGTCGGCGTAGCCGATGTCCTCCGGCACACGCAGGCCCGCTTCCTCCATCCAGTCGCGCAGGAAGCCGTGATGCACCGATACCACCCCGTCCGGAGCATGCCGCCGCACCCAGTCCTGAAACGGACGCCGGTTGGAGGGCAGCTCCAGAACCTCGTCGCTCAGGAAAACCGGGACGCGGGCCTCCGGCGCATCGTGCATGGCCTGATCGGCAAGATACGCGGCCTGCCAGTGATTGAGCACGCGGTTGTCGTCCGACCGGCTCAGCGCCAGCCCGATCCGCCGATAACCGGATTCGCGCAGGTGACGCAGGGCGCTGCGCATCGTCAGATACTGGTTGTTGCAGGCGCGGTGCAGGTCGGGCTGCGACATCGTGTAGCCGAGGCAGGCCGCCGCGAAGTGCGACCAGTCGAACTCCGGGTAGTCGTGCTGGTAGGACATCCATGACGGAGCCAGCAACACGCCGCTGATCCCGCGCGACCAGAGCACGCGCGAGAGCCGGCCCGGCGTCATGCCCGGTTCCTTGGCCCAGAAATGTTCCAGCCGGTAACCGAGCTGCGCCGCGCGCTCGACGGCACCGGCGTGGAACAGCGCGACGGTCTCGGAACGCCGCCATTGCTCGCGTCCTTCGGGATCGGCGGTGAGAAAAGCAATGACCTCGGCGACGCGTTTCACCCGGCGGCGCTTGAGGTCGGCCATCAGGGTCGAGATCAGCGGATTGGGCCGATAGCCGATCTCTGTCGCTATTTTATAGATACGCTCGCGCACTTCCTGACGGACATTGGGCTGGTTGCGCAACGCCCGCGACACCGTCATGCGCGATACGCCCGCGAGGTCGGCAATCGTCTGAAGCTTGTTGGACGGGGGGGAGGCCATGCCTGGGAGAAACCGGTATCCGGGCGCCTCGCACGGTTCACTCGCGCCGGGCCGCGATCGCCCAGTGATAGGCGTCCACGTAAAGCTCGGCGCTGCGGCGCCACGAAAAATCCTTCGCCATGCCGGCGCGCCGGAGCTGGCGCACGTGGTGCGGACGGTCGTAGTAGGTCGAACACGCCCAGCCAACCGTGTTGTAGAGCGCGGCGGCACTGGTGTCGTTGAACAGGAAACCGGTGCCCTCGCCGGTCGCCTCGTCGTATTGCTCCACCGTGTCGATCAGGCCGCCGGTGGCGCGCACGACCGGCGGCGTGCCGTAGCGCATTGCGTAGAGTTGCGTGAGCCCGCACGGCTCGGCCCGGCTCGGCATCACAAAAAAATCGCTGCCCGCCTGCACGAGGCGCGCCAGACCGGGGCTGTAGCCGATATACGTGCCGACCTGGCCGCGAAACTCGTCGCCCATGCCGCGGAACATGTATTCGAGCCCGGGATCGCCCGCCCCGAGGATGACGAACTGCACATGCATGCGACGCACGATGTGCGGCAACGCCTCGGCCACGAGATCGAGTCCCTTCTGGCTGGCGAACCGCGACACGATGCCGAACACCGCCACATGCGGGTCGACCTTCAGGCCGAGTTCGCGCTGGAGCGCCGCCTTGCACACGGCCTTGCCGGTGAAATTGGCCGCGCTGTACGTCGCCGGCAGGCTCATGTCGATCTCCGGACTCCAGGAGGACGTGTCGATGCCGTTGAGGATGCCCATCAGGTCCGCACCGCGAAACGCCAGCACGTCATGCAGCCCGCAACCGCCCTCCGGCGTGCGGATCTCGTGCGCGTAGGTCGGACTCACCGTCGTAAGCTTCGTGGCGTGGTAGAGGCCCGCCTTCATCATGTTGACCCCGCCAAACGCCTCCACGCTGTCGGCGCGAAATTCGGCGGCAGGCAACCGCGAGTAGTCGAACGCCCTCCGCCCGAACAACCCCTGGTGTTCCAGATTGTGGATCGTGAACATCGACGCCGTCCGCCCGAGCGGCGTGTCGCGGTAGAGCGTATTCAGGTAAACCGGCACGAACCCGGTGGTCCAGTCGTGGCAATGGATCACGTCGGGAATCCAGCCGAGTTGCAGGCAGAGCGTGAGCGCCGCCCGCGAGAAGAAGGTGAAGCGCAGGTCATTGTCCTCGTGCGCGCCCCACGGGCCGGTGTAAACTTCCGGCCGCCCGAAAAAACGCTGGTGTTCGAGAAAATAAACCGGCACCGGCACGGTGGCGCCCGGCAGCGTCGTTTCCCAGGTGCGCGCCCACTCGGCCGCCGCCCCCACGTCCACGCCGAGCGGGTCCTGGCGCGCCCGCCAGTTGGTGCCAATCTTCACGCAGCCGTAGGCCGGGCAGACGATACGCACATCGTGCCCCAGCGCCGCCAGCGCCTTGGGGAGCGAACCCGCCATATCGGCGAGACCGCCAACCTTCACGAACGGCTCTACTTCAGGGGAAACAAAGAGTATTCTGAGGGAGGACACGCCGGGGAGAGAACACGATCTTTACGCCCCGGCCAATCCATAAAACGCGATGAAGGTGGCGAAGAAGCGCCAGCGGTGGAGCGGCGGCATTCCTGCCGCTGCGACGAGGCGCGACGCGCCCCTTGCACGGAGCATGACCTCGACCTTCCCCGACCGGCGACGCTTCGCGTCGTCGGCAGCGGCAGGAATGCCGCCGCTCCCGAAAATTCCCGGGCTTGCCTTTTCGGCAAGATCCGGCATCGGTGTGGTTCACGTTTATGAATTCCGCCTGCAAACGCCTGTTAACCGGCACCGCCACGCTTCCCGCGTCGGCGCTGTATTTTTTTGGTTACGGCTATGGCTGGTGGCAATTGGCCCGGCGATGGTGACGCGTGCAAAAGACACGCAGACCGCCTGAAGGCGGCGTAACCCATCCCACCGGGCCCGACTCTCGTTCCAGAGTCGGGCTTTTTGTTTCCGGCCAAAATCCACCCGCCACGCATTCCCTCCCGTATTTCCGCCAACCTTTTTTCCAAATCAAAACATCATGATCGCCACCGCCTCCTTCCCCGAATCCGCCATCGCCGCCGACGAGACCGACGACAGTCCTGTCCGACAGACAATCCCGCCCGCACCCGCGGTCTTCGAAACGCCCGTCGTGCGTTTCTTCGGCCGTTCGCTGGCCGAATACCTGCGTTTCTTCTCGCTCGACGCCGCGACGTTGCGCGGCCGCCGCGTCCTCGACACGGCCGCCGGCCCGTCCTCGTTTGCCGCCGAGGCCGGCGCGTTCGGCCTCGATGTGACCGCCGCCGATCCGCTCTATGGCTGCACGTCCGGCACGCTCGACGCGTATGTAAAAATCGATTACGCCACGATGTTCCGGCAACTCCGGACCAAACCCGGCCTTGTCCGTTGCGATGCGAACGGGGCGGACTTTTGTTCGATCGACGCCGCCGAAGCCGACCGCCGCGCCGCCGCCGCGCGCTTTCTCGACGACTACGAAACCGGTTTCCTGAGCGGCCGCTACGTCAGCGCCCGGCTCCCGCACCTGCCGTTTGCCGACGGCGAGTTCGACCTCGTGCTGTGCGCGCACTTCCTGTTCCTGCACGCCGCGCAGTTCGACGCCGCCTTCCACCTCGCCGCCTGCCGCGAACTCGTCCGCGTGAGCCGCGGGGAAGTCCGCATTCACCCGGTCTGCGGCAACAACGGCCTGCCTTACCCGGCCCTGGCCGCGCTCCGCGAGGAACTCGCCCGCGACGGCATCGCCTCGCGCGAGGAACCGGTGCCGCACGCATTCTTCCGGGGAGCGGACTCGATGCTGGTGCTGGAGCGCGGCTGACACGGCCGATGGTCTTCACCATTTCTGTTGTCACCGTGCTGCCTTGTAGTCCGCGATCCCGACACCGAAGAGATTGTTCGGAACAGCCGGCGCCACGACTTCCCGATAGGCGCCATCGCGCCAGACGATCAGCGCAATGGGTTTTCCGAACTCTGTATCCCGCAATAACGAATACGATATGTGTCCCCACACCCGGTAGCCTCTCACCGCCACCACGATATCCGTCGGCAGCAGCCCTGAACTGCGCAGCAATTCACTGTCACCGGTAAACCTCATTCCGACCACCGGCGGATCGCTGCCCAGACTTGCAACCGTCACCGGTTCCGGATCTTGCGGAGACATTTCGCGGATGATCCTTGCGTAGCGCTCTGCCCAGGACGCATCGCCGGTCTTCGCCCGGATCCTCAGCGCGGCCGCCACCAGCGGCTCCGGTGAATCGTAACGCTCGTGGATCGCCTCGTAGAACTTCATCGCCTGCCCGTATTCCTCTCGCCGTTCATGCAGCCACGCCCGGGTTTCCAGGCCCCGATGCGACCAGGTTTGCCCCGCCTGATCGGCCAGCCTCGTCGCTTGTGCGGACCGGCCTGTATCTTCGTAACGATTGACAAGCCAGAACGATTTATTCGCTGCCTGCACGGAGTCGGCATTTTGTGCGAAAGCCTTTTCGTAAAAATCTTCGGCTTTGGCGGCATCGCCCTGTGCAACCCAATACTCTGCCAGTTTGTAGAAATAGAATGGGTCGAGTTTCGCCGCCTTTTCCAGCCAGACTATATTTTTCCCGGGATCTTTCTCCGTAATCTTCACGAGACATGCGACGGCTCCGGCATCATAATCGAGCACAGGACCATACAGCTTCTCCGCGGCGCTCTCGGGTATATTTTCCTTGTAACGGAAATACAATACACGCTTCACGATCCCGGCATCATACGGAGCGCGCGCCAGAAGATCATCGAAAACGGCAGGCTGGTCCGACCGATGGTCGAGCGCAAACCGGGCGTATGCCGGTTGCGGATCGTACGCCGTGCCGGGCAACGGTGAATGCCGACGCCATGCAGCGATGTCATCTGCCGGCATAAAGTCATGCAGGGGCATCCGACGCACCTGATAACGCACCAGGCTCCAGAAAGCAGGCGGTACGAGCTCGGGCGTAGCCTGCATTTTTACGATAACGTCTTTCTGCGCCTGGTCGAACCCGGCCTGATCCACTGCGTTTTCGCGCTGTGCGAAGGCATACAATCGCAATCTGCCGAAAAGCGCATCCGCCCGGCTGCGATATTTTTCCGCATAGTCCGGCACGGACCACTGGCGCATCAGAAAATGGTGATCGCCCTTGATCGTATGGCACAGATGCCGCTGAAGCTGATCCGCCCACAGGCCCCAGTCGATAATACGAAGTGCGAACCCGCCCGGTTCTTTCACGGCCGCCCTTATCAAGGGGCCGGGCGGCGTGTTGAGCGCCGCCACCCAGGCATCATCACCTGTTCGCTGTTCGCGCCGGGAACCATCTGCAGCCGGCTCCGCTCCGCGAGTGGAAAGACTGTAGACTGTCCTGATTTCATTTTCCTCCAGGGCCAGTCCGGTATCCAGAAGCACATGCCCGATCGCGACACCCGTGCCCTGGCCCCGCACGATGCGAAACCAGTCCGGCATCGATTTCCAGCGTTCGGGAAACTGTTCCCATATCGCCCAAGCGCGCTCGCCGTCCACGCGTTGCGCATAAGCCCGATAACGCTCGCGCCGCTCCAGCAACAGCAACTCTTGTCCTGCGGGCGGCGCGATGCGGTAGTCTCCCGTGATACGCGTGCGCAGCGCTCGTTTCCATGCTGCCCAAGCCAGACCTTCCGCCGGCTCGAGTTCATCGAGCAAGGCCAACGCGCGTCGCTGGTCGTTAACAAGCGTCGCGAGCGCTGCATTCGCGAAGCGATGCGCTTCGCTCGCCTCGGTCACATCACCGCCCAGAACTTCGGCCAGTGTGAGCTGTGCTGCCATGCGGTCAAGCGTCGGGGCAATTGATGTAAAATCCCCTGCCGCGTCACGCAGCGCGAAGACAGCGAGCAATAATACCGCACGGTCATGTATCGAAGCCGCCCGCAAGTTCTCCTTCATTTGCGCGGAGATCAGCCGGTTGATCCGCTCGAGCGCCGGGCCGTCCGCTTCGGCCAACGCTTTTGCAAAAGCCGTGTCGGCGCGCGCATCGATCTCGGGCGCGGGCGCGTCTGCCGACGGCAGCGCGACTCCCGTGTGCGCGGCAAACGCCCGCGCCATTTGCGCGTACATGGCAGGATCCCAGATGGCTCCGGTGACCGCCAGCGTCCCTGACCACGGTCCCGGCCCGTCGGGCCAGCCGGGGGTGATCGTGACATCGTAAGTCAGCGGTTCCCCTTCGGCCGGAAGGCGTTCCCGCACATCGACCGTCACCGGCACTGCACTCACACGTTCCGGATCGCGGAGTGCCGCGAGCGTGGAGGCAATTTCACCGACAACCGAATCGACGACAAAATGGCTTTCGTTTTGCCACCGCCAGTCGGCCCGCCTGACCGGCACATGTACGGAATCGGCCTCCGGAATCTCAACGGAAGTACCCGCGACGACGGATTCCGGACGAGGAGCCTCCTTGCCACAACCGGACCCGAAGAGAAAGGATCCGCCGCACACGCAACACAACCGGACAAGGCGCAAGGCCACAGAGGATATCTTTTTCATGGCAACGAGAAGGCGGACAACGAAGGAAGTGGCAGGATCAATATGTCTGCGGTGACATACATGCAATTACGAGCAACCCGCAAGCCCCTGATTTGCCCGTCTGCCGTGGGCGCCGGCCAGCGTCTCGACAACCGCTCTTCCACAACCCGGCAGCCCGCTCATGAATCGCCAGCCTTTTCGTGACGGACGATGATCTCGCCGAGTTCCTGCTCAGACAGCCAGAAATAGAAAATCCCGTTCTCGATCAGGACGCCGCCGTCCAGGACCGTGGCTCGTCCCGGGTTGCCGCCTCGCAACGTCCGTTCATGCGCCGCCACCAGTTCCGGGCGTCGGCGGCGGAGCCCTTCCAGATCCCCGTAATCCAGATCATAGGCGATTTCCAGGACCTGCCGGGAATTGGCGGCATTCGTGACGCGCAGGGTGTTTTTCGCGCCCCACCCCTGCACGCTCCACAGCGCCCCGCCAGCGCGAACCAGGCGGGACCTTTCCGCCGCGCGCGCCGCCTCGCGACGCTCGTCCGCCGTTCCCTCGCGCCAGGCGCCCGTCGCACAGTTCCACACCACCGGCGGCCCCGCGCTCATAAAAAACTCGTCCGTCCCCGTCTTGAAAAACCCCTCGTAGGGCCGGATGAATTCATCGAGCGGGGAGCGCGCCGGGCGGCGCCGGCTGCTTACCAGCAAATCCTTGCCGCCGGTCGCCAGATCGATCGCCACCACGCCGCGCAGCGCCTCCTCGACCGTGTTGCGGTGCTGCCACGCGTCCCCGGCCACCTGCGGGCTGTATTCAAACGATACGCACACCTTGTCGCCCCGCAGGATCAGCCCGCGCACGGACGCCTGCGGTTCGATTTCCTCCAGCAAACGCCACCCGCCCGTTCTCCGGTCCAGCACCGCCAGGGCGTTGTTGCCCGTGGCGCCGGCCACCCATCGGTCGCTGACGTCGATCAGGTGGGGGACCATTTCATATTTTTCCTCCGGCAGGCGGATCGTTCCGGCCACGTTTCCTTCGCGGTCCAGGCGCAACAGAGTCTGGCGGCCGGTAAGACCGTTGTAGGCGACGATCCACGGTTCCGTTTCCCCGCTCACGCGAAGCCCCCCGGCAGTCACCTTGTGCAGCCAGCGGACCGGCGTGGACGACGCCAGATAGTCTTCCCCGAAATACATGCGCGGATGGCGCAGGACGAGCGCGCCATCCCGCCCGCTCTCCGCCTCCCTGCCGCCCGCCTCCCGAAGTTCCCTCGCCAGGTGGAGCAGGGCGGTGCAGGGACCCGACTCCATCGTCCCGGCCCCGATCAACGCCTGGCAACGCTCCGCTGCCTGCAACACCAGCCGGCGCATTTTCTCCGCCCCGCCCTCCCCCGGAGCCTCCCCGAGCGGAACCCGTTCCCGCAATCCGCGCAGCCCGAAAAACCCGCCGCGTCCGGTGTCGCCAAGCAATTCGAACCGCCGGCTGAGGCCGGCCAGCCAGAAAGCCCGTCCGTCGGAAAACAGCAGATTCGTGGAAAACCGGTTTTCCAAAAACCTGCGTTCCTGCCCTTCCCCGCTCCAGCGGCCGTCGAAGACCCCGCGCTCCAGCACTTCGGCATACCATGCGGCAAACCGCGGCCAGTCGAAAGGACTGACCGGCCCGTCGGCAAAGGAGGGCCGGGCGATTTCACCCGGCACGGCGGCGTCCTCCTCCACCAGTTGCGGAAACACCTCCCGCATATAGGCCAGCGCGGTCTCCTTTTTCGCATACGAAAGTGAATCGCCCGCGATGATCGCCATGCCCAGAAACCGCTCCCTCATGTCGTCCGACGCGGCCAGCCGGCGTCCCAGTTTCACCCAGGACTGCCGGGCGCGGCCGCTGACGGAGTTTGTGTGCTGGCGGGCGATCTCGTGGATGCCTCCCCACACGGCATGGGTCGAGCGCGGGGGCTCCGCATCGCGCCACTCTGCCAGCACGCGCATCACCTCGTCCTCGAAGTCCGCCACGTCGGGCAGCCACCAGGGGAGATTCTTGCAACGCAGGACCACCAGCGATTGCACGAGCCCCGCGTCGCCGGCCGCCTCAGCCAGCGCCAGCGAACGCGCATGCACGGCCGACAGCCGCGAGCGCAGGGCATCCAGCTCCCCTGCGTAGTCATTTCTCCATGACAACGGTTCCCCGAACCGGAGAGGCGCCGCGGCCGCCTCCCAGTGCGCATCGATCATCCATCGCCGGAGGTCCTTCCCGGCCAGTTGCTTCCCTCCCCTCCCCGGCTCCAGAATCGCCAGTCCGGCCTCATAAAAATCCAGGATGCGCTGCGCCTCGTCGAGGTAGCCCTCCATCGAAAGCTCGCGGTCGTCCTCGGCGGGGAAAGCCAGCGGCACGCGGAACGACATCAGGTTGACGATGCCCGCCATCTGTGTGCGCGCCCGTTTGTCCGCCAGCAGCAGCCGCGAGGAAAAAAGCACGCGCCCCGTTGAAGCCTCCAGCCGGAGCCGCAGCAGGGCGTCGTCGCGCGCGCCCAGCGCCCAGGCCGCCTCTGCGGCGGCCGATGCCTGCGTCCACATCCCCCGCTTGCCATAGTCTTCCGCCTGACGCGCCAGTTGCGCGGCTTCCGCCCGCCGGTCGGTCCGGTCTTCGCGTCCTTCCCCTCCGGATACGGGAGCGAGCACCGCCACCACCCGCGCGACGGCCTCCTCCGCAAGCCCGCGAAGATCGTCGCGCGTGCCCTCCACCACGATGCGGACCGGTTCCGCGCCTTGTCCCGCGGTCGTCACGGAGCGCAGCACCAGTTCGAGCGACAGCCGTTTTTCCGCCGGATCGAGGGCGACCTCCAGTCCGCTTTCCAGCACCCGACCGCCCGCCCGGAAAGTCTGCGAACCGTCCTGGCCGGCGGCCTCGCCTTCGATCGCAAGTCTCTCCAGCGCCGCGCGTTCCGCCAGAATCACGCCCGGCGAACGTCCGAGCAGATGGGCCAGCAGCAGCGATGTCTGCCGCTCCAGTTCGCGTGCATCCGGCGTGTTGACCGAAGCGACGACAGGGGCCACCGAGACGACGCGCACCGCCTCCGGCGCCGCGAGCAGCTTGTCCGCGCTGCCGATGCACATGGCCCGCACATCGCGCGCCCACGCCTCGAGCGCGGCCGGCTCCAGCGCCGCCAGTGAATTGCCGAGCACGAGTCCGGTGCCGGTCCCCGCGATTCGCGCCTCGATCACCTCGTTCTTTTCGCCGATCCGGTGCGTGGCCAGCAGGATCAGCACATCGGCGCCCAGGAGCCTGCCCGCGCGCACGACGTCCCCCGGCGAACGTGCCAGATCCGCCTGCACCGCGCGTTCGCGCAGCACTCGCCGCAGTTCCGGGCGGTCGAGGACGACGGCGTTCTCCGTCTGCGAGAGCATGGCCGCCAGCAGGCTTTCCGCGTTGGCCGCCTGTCCGGAAGCGGCAGCGGAGGAAGTGTTGACGATGGCAAATTTCACCTCACGTGGCAGCCGGCCGGGACCGTCGTCCGCACCGGCGCGCGGCGGCGCGAGCGCGGCAAATCTCAGCGCCTCGGCGCGGTCGGCATCGCGTTCGGAGCGGTTTCCGGCGTGGTTTTCGGCGACCGCTGCTCCTCCCGGATGCAACCGCAAAAGGGAGCGAAGGGTGTCCACCGCTCCTCCGGGCTCCGCCGTCGCTCGGCTTCCCTTTTCTTCTTCGCCGAAACCGGCATCGCGCGCCCACGCAGTCCAGGGATGCGGTCCCGGATCGGGAGCGCCCGCGTCGCGCAGCAACCGGTGGGAAGCGGCATCGCCCAGCATGTCGGCCAGGCGGATCGCCGCGTTGTCGAGCGCCTGCGGATCGGCCCCCGCTTGCAAGAGGATTTTCACCAGTTCCGGTTCGCTGCGAAGCACCGCCAGATACAGCGGCGTATGCCTGACCACTCCGTATCCCGTCACGGGAAACTCGCCGCGGCTCACGCGGTTGGCGTCCGCCCCGAATTCGAGCAGCAGGCGCGTCATGTCGAAACTCCGCATGAAAACGGCCCGCGAAAGCAGCGTGTTGCCGTTCTCCGGCCGGTTGGGGTTGGCTCCGCGCTCGAGGAAATAACGCGCGCAACGCAGGCTTTCCCACTCCACCGCCAGACCCAACGCGGTGCGCCCGGGGTCAAAGTTGTCCAGGCTCGCGCCTGCCTCGACAAAAGCCTGAAGCACCTCGAGCCGGTCCCAGACGATCGCGTCCATGACCGCCGAATACTCCACGCCGTCCTGCCGGCGGATGCGCTCGCCGGGATTTGCGCCGCGGCTCATCAAAAAACGGACGAAGCCGACGTCCCCGGCCCGCGCCGCCCAACGGATCGGGAGTTGCCCGGTGGCATTGCGCGCCGTGATTTCCGCACCGGCTTCCACGAGGAACCGGGCCACGCCGAACTGCCGCGCATCGAGCGCGTGATAGAGCGGAGGATACTCCCCTGTTTCCTTCGGGAAATCGAGCGGTGTGCCCGCCTCGACGAGCCGCCGCACTTCCGCCTCGTCGCCCATGCGGATCGCACGAACGAGACCGGTATGGGCATCGACCTGCGCGCCCGAAAGAGGATGCGACAAGGGCAGCAACAGGATCGAAACGATGAACAAACGGGACAGGGCGGCCCGCGACAGAAGCGGGCTCCCCTTGCGCGGGAGGCTGGAGGGACGGATCATGAGTGGCAGTTTTTCAGGTCGGAGAGAGACAAGAATGGCAGGCGAATGAAACAGGTGTTTCAGGTTTTCACGGTTTTGCTCCCGGAGCGTTATCCGGCACCGGTTCCGTCACACCGAGGATTCTGGACCATTGAGCGCGCTGTTCGGCAGTGAGGAGTGTATTTTTGCGAAATTCCCGGACGGCTTCCTCCCTTGGCACACCCAGTTCGATCATCCGGATCGCCGTCTTCGGCATATTGCCGCGAACTGCTGCCGCCAGCAGGCTACTCCGCACGTAAGAATCGCGATCGTAAGGCCAGAAAATATCCAGGCAGGCCAGCGCCATCGCATCCGTTTTCGGTTCGTCATGATGCCCGGCGGCGCGACTGTTGAGCCATGCGTAATAGACGGTCACCGGGCCTGTCATTTGATAATTGATACGACCGGCATCCGGTTTCGCTCCGCGCTCCACCAGAAAACGCACACGGGCCGGATCGTCCGTTTTCAGGGCCAGCGACAACGGCGTCCAGTACATCGACTGGTGATTGACATTGCCGCCCGCCGCCAACCGTTCCTCGGCGCGTTTTCGCCAGTTCCTGGCGTCGGCCAGAATTTCCGGCCACAACGCCTCGTCCTCCCCCGACTGATGCATGACTTCGCCCCCGTAGGCCTGGAGGACGGCCCGCGTGGCGTCGTCCCTGGCAAGGGAAAGCGCCTTCGGGCTGTAGAGTCCGAGTTCGAGGAGTTTGCGCACACTGCCGGCAAGCCCGCGCCGCGCTGCCGTATTGAGAGGATGATAATCCTCCTTCCAGGGCAGCGCCCACTTTGCCCCCTGATCGAGAAGCCACTGGATTTTTTCGGGCGAATTGGAAATGACGGCCGCCTCCAGCACGCCGTGCCCCTCGTCGGTCAGCGCGTCGAGCCCCGCCTTGCCTGTCCCCAGCAGGATTTTCAGCGACTCCATCTCGCCAGTCGCCATGCAGGCTGCGATTACGGGCTGGAAACCGAGACGATCCATGCGGCGGACATCTGCGCCGGCTTCGACCAGCACCTTGACGACGTCGCTGCAACCTTCCCTTGCCGCTGCGACGAGCGGCGTCCAGGCGTCACGGGGGCCATCCGGATCGGCGCCTGCATCGAGGAGCGCCTTGACCGTCGAAGCGTCGCAGGCCGTCGCCGCGGCATTCACGACCGTCTCGCCTCGCCAGGTCTGGCCGGACAACCCCGGATCGATACCCAGCCCTCTCGCCGCGTCCAGAATCCGCCGGACGGTTTTCCCACCGCCATTTCGTACCGATATCAACAATACACCTGCGCCGTCCTGGTCACGATATCGCAACACGGCCGGGGTGAACAGGGAATCCGGCGGAGCACTTTCCTTGTTCGCCACGGCGAGGAGGGCACGCGCGCCTTCGAGCGTGTTGTCCGGCGAACCGGGACGCCCGTTGAAAATCACGGCCAGTTCCGGCCGGTCGCGTATGATGTCCGCCAGCGTTTTCTCCGTGCTGTTGCTCATCGCATTGCGCTCCACACCTGCGCGCACCAGCGCCTCGATGCCCTCGCGCCAGCCAGCCTCGACAACGGGAAAAAACGGATTGGTGCTCCCGGTGGCTTTTCTCAGATCTTCCACCTCATCCCACGCTCGCAGCTCCACCAGTGAATCCGGAATCGGCTCGAACAATGCCTCCAGCGAAACCGCATCACGCATCCGGACGATCCCCGCCATGACGCTCTCGTCTCCCATGCGGGCCACGCGCCGCGCAAGTCTCCGGAAACCCGAACGCCGCAACGCCCGCACCACCTCCGCAGCGTCGCCGCGTGAATTCCCATGCAATACGGCCACTCGCAACAATGGATACACACTGTCATCCATTTTTCCCAGTTCTTCGTCCGCCTTCACATCCGGCGCAAACCCGCGCTCCAGCAGCAACGCGGCCTGCTCCGGGTATCCGCGATCCAGCAGCAACCGCAGCAACATCGCGCCAACCGACGTCCCCGGGCGCTGCCAGTCCGTCTTGCGGGCGGTGTTGAGAGAATCGATTGCCATATGGCGGATCATCATCTCAATCGCTTCCGTTTGACGCTGCCTCATCGCCATTTCGATCGCGGTCGCTCCCG
Source organism: Opitutaceae bacterium TAV5 (assembly GCA_000242935.3). Classification (NCBI taxonomy): domain Bacteria; kingdom Pseudomonadati; phylum Verrucomicrobiota; class Opitutia; order Opitutales; family Opitutaceae; species Opitutaceae bacterium TAV5. The sequence goes on along the minus strand of CP007053.1, from coordinate 3,219,881 downwards.
TGCGGACCCCGCCCTGCTCCTCCTCCCGGATCTCACGCACAGGATTGGCTCCGGCCTCCAACAAAGGCTTGATCGCAGACAGCAAACGCTCCCCGCGCTCCCGCGCCACCACCGCGCGCAGTTCCATATCCAGCATCTCCTGATCCCGCTTCCCGACGCCCTCTTTCGTAGTTGAATCCCCGTTACTTTGTTTTTCTCCGCCCGAAGACGCGACGCCAGCGGCCGAGGGATCCGCCGCCGACTCCAACCCTGCGCGACCCGCCGCCGTGGCCAGCCGCAGCGCCTCCGCCCGTCTGACGGCTCCAGTGGCCAGCAGCTTGCCCGCCACCGTTTCCCCCGCATGAGTTGCGGCCAGCGCAAACGGCGACCGGCCCAGTCCGTCGGCCAGCACAGGATCGGCGCCCGCTTCCAGCAACATCGCCAGCACGTCCGCCCGGTCGGAGCATATTGCGCCATGCAAGGCTGTCGGGCGCACACGCGCCGCCGCGACAGGACGCCCGTTCACCAGCACCGGCTCCATGCGGTAGTCCGCCTTCGCTCCGGCGTCGAGCAACAGGCGCACCGCTCCGGGACGCGACCACGCGGCGGCGACAAAGAGCGGATGCCAGCCCCACGCGTTGCTCACATCACACCGCGCTCCGGCATCCAGCAGCATCCTGACCATTGCGAGATCATCCGCATTTCCCGGCCCCTCCGGGCCGGCGGCCGCTCCACTCGTAGTTACTTTTTCATTATCCGGAAATGCATCCGGCGCTCTCCACAAGGCCGCCATCAATGGCGTCCAGCCCCACGGCGAGGCTTCGTTGACATCAGCTCCGGCCGCGATCGCGGCCCGCAAGGCCAGCAGGTCCCCGCCAACAACCGCCGACAGCACGCCGCCGCCGGCTCCGCCCGAGGGCGGTGCGATCATTCCGGTGCTGACAAACATCACTCCGTGGTCGTAAACACCCGTGCCCATGGTGGCGAACACCAGTACGCCCGGAGTGGCCGCCATCGCCGTCACCGGACCGGGCACGCGGAACCACCCCCGCCACGCTCCCTCCCTGTAGTCGTAAACGTAAACCCGGAGCCCGTCCCAGGTCGGACGGGGTGTAAAGTAGTGCAGAACGGGAAAGCCGTCGATGCTCGCAGCGACAAACAGATGCCGGCCATCATCCGCCAGCGCGCCCACTTCGGCGCTCTCCCAGGTCGCGAGCGGCTGCATCCGCTCGCCCGCCGCCCAGGCGACCGAGCGACCGTCGCTCACCCAGTAACCATCGCCCGCGCCGGTCGGACAAAACGACGGCCCCGACATCTCTCCTTCCCTGCGGTTTTGCCGGATCTCCCGTTCGCGATCAGGCAGGGGTTTCCACAAAATACGACCGACCTGTTCGGGCAACTTCACCAGACGCGCGGCATCATTTCCGAATGACTGGATCGCGGCACGCTCCACCGGCGGGATTCCCCGAAGCGCGGCCGAATCCGGTAACGCAGCCTTCGTGATACGCGACAAATCGGTCGCCACGCTGCTGATCATTTCCGTGTTCCCGTCAGCGTCCCACTGGCGGCGGGCGACCTTGTCTCCGGCAAGAACGAAGCCCTTGCCCGCGGCCAGCTCCGCCACATCGTCGCGCAGCAAACCTTCCGCCCCCGTCAGTCGCCGGGTCTTTCCGGCGCCGGGCGCGTCGGTCAGCAGGCCCGGCTCCACGATCCGGATACCTCCGCCATAAGCAGCCAGCCAGACTTCGCCACCGACCAGAGCCACATCCGTGATACGTTCGGCCGGGCTCACCCCTGCCACACTTCCGGCGGATCCGAGGCCAAACCCGGCGAAGTCCAGAAACAACCCGTTCTGGTCCGCCGCTCCGTATCGCTTGCGACCCCATTTTTCCGGGATCACGCCCCACACGCCGCGCGGCTCCGCGCACACCGCCGAAACGTCATCCATCCAGTCCGCCAGGTTGTCTCCCCGGCGGGCGCCCTTGGCCCAAGCCCATCCCAGCGACATCCACCGCGCGGCAGGCAACTCCTCCGGATCGAGAACGGGCAATGGAGGGGGAATCGCCACAGCCGCGGCTATCGTCTCCGGCTCGTCCGAAGAGAACAGCGAGCGCACCCGTTCCCATGCGCTCCTGGGCTTCAGTGGTTGCGCCGCCATCCGGTCCTTCAGCGACGGACGCACACGAATGAAAAACTCCTCCGGACGGGCGGCTCCGCGCCCCGCCACTCCCGCGCCCCGGCCTCCGGGAGAAGCCCGGAAGATGCGCATCGGATCATCGGAGACAAACCACACCGGCGCCCCCTCGCGCGACTGCGTCGCCTCCGCCATCCCGGCCGCCGGTTTCGAACCGGAATCGCCGTCCAGCGCTTTCGTCGCCCGGACGGAATCTCCTTCATAGATGAAGTGAACCACCGAAAACGCCTTCTCCTTTTCATTCTGTATCCCCTGCCTCACGACAGGCCACATCGCCTCGAAAATCTCGCGCCGCCTCGCCAGCTCCACGTCATATGACTGCAACTGGGAGAGAAATTTTTCGCAGAAATCGCCAAAAGGCCATGTCGATCTCTTTATCCTGGCACCGGCCAGCAGACGGCCGGCCTTCATGAACCGTTCCGACGCTCCTGTCGTAAAAATCGGATACCGGGCGCCCCGCGCCATCAGCCCGAGGTCCACACGCCCCTGCGCATCCACGCCAAACTGGTCGTACACCCGCCAGAACTCCGTCGCCCAGTAATTCCGCCACGATGCCAGATCGTAACCGGGACGTTCCCTGCGGTCTTCGCAAACCGACATGCCCATCTGCACGCGCAGTTCGCGCCACTCGCGGTTTTCCGGAGCGAGAAACGCGGCCACACTCATCCGGTGCGCCGCCTCCGCAAACCGTTCCCGGCTGCGCTCCGTGGCACGGGCACGGCTTTCACTTCCCTGGGCGCTGGCTGCCTCGGACATGAAAGCCGCCGCCTTCAGGCGATCTTCCGCCGAAAGCCGGCCCTTCAGTCCGCGAACCTTGTCCGTCACCTGCGCCGCCATCTTTTCCGCCAGTTGCGGGAGGTTTCCCAACGTCCCGTCCATGCGGAGTGAGCCGGTTTTGTCACCGCCCGCGGACCACCTGACGGTCAGCGTTACCGGCGTTTCCAGAGGACGCCATCCATGCGGGCCGTCGTCCCCGGCCTCGGAAAACTCGCCCCATACGAGTACGTCGGCGACCCGCGCCCACGCCTCCTGGCTCTCCGCGCTCATGCCGGCGAGCACCAGCAGCGATTCATCGAACGTGCCTTCGGCCCCGATGGAATGACCTGTTGCGCCATCCGCCATTTCCCTGCCGATGGAGAGGACGTGGATGCGGCTATCCTCTCGCGACCACCGGTGGCGCAGCGCCTCGTCGAGCGCGCGTCCCAACGGTTCGAGCCGATCGGTAGCGCTCCGGTTCACGAAGGCAAGCGGGGCGACAACGGTCATGTCTTCCAGCCGGGCCGCGCCGGCATCAGCGGTTTCGAGCGCGCGCGTCACGCATCCGGCGACACTGGCGACAGCGGCATCGGGCGGCATGGAAAGCCAGCTTTCGTTGGGTAACAAATCGGGTGACAGCGTTTCCTCGACCCGTGCCAGCCGCTCCGCCCTCAACGCATCGGCAACCTCGACCAGCACGCGGGGATTTTCCCGGTCTCCGAACAACCGGATGGAGAGCACCCGGCTTGCTCCGGCCAGCCGGGCGCGGCGCAATGCCGACACGGTTCCAAGCGCAGCCGCTTCGCGCGACGCGCCTGCCGCGGCCAGTTCCTGTTCGGATTCGATCACCTGAATCTGTTCGCGTTCGACAAACGCCCAGCGCGGATCGGCCCCGAGCGACGCCTGCACCAGCACGGCCAGTGTGCCGCCGCGTTTGAACTGCTGTTCCTTTCCCGGCAATTTCTGCACCAGCACCTCCGGCATCACCGCCACCAGCGGCGGTTTCGGCTGCGATTCGCTGCCGGAAAATGCGAGCGCAGGCGCAAGGGACAAGGCAATGATGGCGCAAATGACGAGAGCGGGAATGGATGCCGGTTTCATAGTGAACAAGGGTGGATGAAAAGAAGCTGGAAAATGGAATCGTTTCAGGATCGGCAGATTTTGAGGCGAAAGGATTTGTTCACGTTTCTCTCCACGGAAAAGGATGGCATCGCGGAGTTCGCGGAAACGGGCGTCGGGGATCCGGTAATATACTGGACTCTGCCACAACAGCACGCCTCCCTCCGCAGGCACGGCCTCGACGATATTCCGTTCGAGCATGTTTTCGCGTCCGCTCCCGAGGTTTTTCCGAATGCGATGGCTGCCGCCAGCAACCGCCGCACCTCCGCCACGTCGCCCGTGCGGGCGGCATTGATGAAGCGGATGAAGCCGGTGAACGATTCACCGCTTTTTTGCGGAACCACATCCGATCCATCCGGCGCGATTGCATCACCCGTGAGCAATATTGCGGCGAACGCCAGACAACCAGCCGGAAAAAAAGGGAAGCGTGCGGTTATCATGATCTGAAAAACGGATAATGTTTTATTGCATCAGCGCCTCTTCGAGCCGCGCCTTTGGTATCCAGTAATAAACCGGCCCGCGCCACAGCAACAGGCCGCCCGACATCCTGGTCGCCCAACCTCCGCCCAACCCCGCAAGCGACACTTGGCGCCGCACATCCTCGGGCAATCGCGCCAGCAACCCGTTTTCCCCCGATGTGTCGAACTCCAGAGCAAGCCGCACCGGTGTCTTCCCGCGCCCGCGTTCGAGAAAACCCGCCCGCCCCTCGCTTGCCCAGGCAAACCATTGACGCCCCGCCAGGCGCCAGAACCGCGCGTCCTCTTCCAGCTTCTTCGCCTGCCCGATTTCCTCCGACGCCGACGCACGCCATGCCCGCGTGCGAGCATCATAGACATGCCCGGGAAATCCATCCACCATCAGAATGCTTCCCTTGTTCCCGTCCGACACTTTTAGCAGCCGCTCCGGAGGCTTTTGCATTTTGCCATCCAGCGGAGACGCCGCAGGCATCCGGCGACTACTCACCAGTAACCGCCATTCTGTTTTTTCGATATCGTATTCCATGATCCCGACCAAAGGGTCGCCCTGCAGCAGAAAATCTCCCCGATTGCGCGGTCCGGCCGCCGCGTCCGGATTATATACGAAAATTGAATACACAGCATCTCCGATAATCTTCACATCATAAATCGCATGAAACGGCTGTGGTGACTTCAGTTCGTGCCAGCCTCCCACAACACGATTCTGCAAAAAAATCCGGTCGGGCCAGTCCGGGCGCCGGCGATTTGTTTCCGCTCGCCCCCCCGGACACGCAAACCATTTATCCGTCACGTCCGCCCCTGCGGCCTGCATGTCCCCCTCCAGGCGGCCCGGCATCCACACCGGACGTCCGCCATTTCCGGTATCAGCCCCGTCTTTCGATCGCGATTCGTTCGTATCATAAAACGAGATGCGACCGACAATTCGCCCCTCGTCGTCAAACTGCCAGGCCGATGCATCCTGACCGTTGATCAACCAGTCCCCGGCCGTCGTCCTCACCCCGAGGTAATCGCCTGCACTGGCCGGACCAATGCGGGCGAGAATGCGCTCATCGATCGTGGCGGTCCTGATATCCGGAGTTGTCGTGACCAGGCCACGCGCCGGACCCGTCGGCAACACCCGCTGGTGATCCCGTTTTTTTTCGTCCTTTCCCATTCCGGGCGGATCCCGATGTTCGGCCTGCATTGCGGTGGCCTGCACCGAGTAGCGTTTTGCCCGCCATTCCAGACTCTCCGCCATCTCTCGCAATGGCGTTCCCTTGCCTCCCTCCCCATGCAATACGCGGGATGCTCCGTGCATTGCGTCGGCCAGCCTCTGCATCCCGACCGCCGGCAAGCCACCCGTCTCGTCTCCAACCACCATCGGCATGGTCCGGTAACCGGAAACCGTTCCCGATCCAGACATGCGCTCCAGTCCCGTCAGCGTCCATTCGAGGCAAAACCGTTTCCAGTCTTCCAGAAGGCGCTCCGGTTGCGAATTTATCCGTGGTCCGGGCAACCAGGTCCGGCCTCCCGGCGTCCGGAGCAACCTCGGCTGTACCATGACCGACATGGCGTCTGCATACCATGATGTCACCATCCGCCAAGGGCTCTTCCCTCGCAGCATCTCTCCCGTACATTCCCTGCGAATCGCACCCGGCCATGCACTTTCGCTTTCGAACAATATCCGGCAAAGCACAGACGCCTCTCGCCACGCATCTTCCGCCACACGCTGGCTCATGCTCATGCGATTGAGAAGCGCCAGACCCAGAAATCGTTCGCCCGCATCGGACGATATCACCAGCTCCCTCGCCATTTTTCCCCAAAAACGGAATGCCGCATCCTCCACCGCAGGCGGCGTGACTGCGCGCTCCCATGCCGACCACCATACTCCGCCCCACACGGCGTGCCCCGAAAGCGGCCCGGCCCAGTCGCGCGATTCCCGCAAGCATCGTACAACCTCCGCGCGCCCGCGACTCCCGTCCGGCTCCCACCAAGGCATGTTCCGGCAACGCCACACCCTCAACGAAGCCGCGGCTACCGTATCTCCTCGCGATAACGCCAGTGCGAACGCACGGTTGTTCAGATCCAGCAATCTGTTTCTCAATTCATTAAAACCCGCCCCGTAATTATCTTCGTATGACAATGGAGCCGTCATTCGCAACGGCACCGTGGCGGCATTCCAGATATCGCCAGCGATCCACGCAGTGAACGGCTGTCCGGCAAATCCGGCGTCACTTCCTCCACCCTCGTCATGCTGCCTTTCGACTCGCTCCAGCACCATTTCGAACAAATCCAGCAATGTCCGGGCATCCTCCAGAAGATATTCCGGCGACAACGCCCGCCCCCCGGCATCCTCTTTCCGCGCCACCGACAACGGGTCGAGCCGGGACACCAGACTGGACAATCCCGACCATTCCTGCTCGGTCTCCGCGGTTTCCCTGTAATATTTTTCGTAATACATCAATCTTCCGGAAATCGCATCCATTCGCAAACCGGACGCCACGTCGCCACCGCCGCCGAGAGCCCATGCCGCCTCCGCCGCTGCCCGGGCGGCTCCCCACATGCGATGTTGCAGATAACGTCGCGCCATCTCCGAAAATCCCCCCGCCTCCGCCTCACGGTCACCCGGCGACTCCGGAATCAAGTCCAGCAAGCTCGTCAATCCGGCGATCGCCTCATTCGCCACCTGAGCAACCGTCTTCCCTGTACCCTTTATTTGCAGCCGCCGCACCGCATGTCCGGGAGTTTCCCCCGGACCACCGGCCGGCGTGAGAACAAGTGCCAACGACGGTGCATCTCCATCCGTCAAGGCTGGCTCCACCTGCCCTTCCAGCAACCAGTGGCTCGGCAGCAATTCATCACTCCCTCCGGTTTCCATGCGCAGCTGCGCCAGTTCCGCCCGCTCCACCGGCACCACGCCCGGCAACGCCGCAAGCCCCATGCTGATGCCGAATCCGAACAGTCGCTCCAGTTCACGTGCCTCGCGAGTATTGGTCGAGGCCACGAACGGTGCCACCGCCACCAGGCTCGTCCCGGCAAACCCGCGAGCCGCCGCTTCCAGACAGCACCGCGCGAGAACATCGGTCACACGCTCGCTCTCCTCCGGGACCACCGCCAGCCGGACCATACCGGCCACCACTCCCGATTTCACGCTGACCACCCGCACACTGCAAACCGGTTCCCCGAACAAACGATCCATTTGCACAAAGACCAGTGCATCCGCTCCCAATACATTACCCAGCCGCGCCGGCTCCACCACTCGCCCGTTTGCCAGATATCCACGCTCGGCAGCAATGCGTTTCCATTCGCCGCGTTCGACCAGCGTCACATTCTCCAACCCTGAAAGCCGGGCAACCAGATGCGCCTCAATATCGGGAGCCGTTCCCTTCTCGTCGATAATGGCCAGCGTAATCCCCCCGGGTGGCAAGGCAGGCGCAGACCGGCTGTCCGTCACCTGTCCCGGCAATTGCAGTCGCCGGAAGGACCAGGTCTTTTCGCCATCCGTATCCGTCGCCCGCGCCGTTTTCGGCAGCCATTCCCGAAATGCGAACGGCTCCGGCGCAGGTGCCCCTGCCTGTCGCAACAGCGCATACGCTTCCCTGTCACCCATAAGATCAGCCAGACGGATTGCCAGCCCATCCAGCGCCCGCGGGTCGGCGCCACGTTCGAGCAACAGCGGGATCAGGTGGGCCTGATTGTGCAGCACCGCCGAGACCAGGGGCGTACGCGTCAACTTCCCGACAAGGCCGCGCGTCGTGCTGACGATCCCCGTGGCCGGCCGGTTCACGTCGGCCCCGGCATCGATCAACACCCGCGCCGCCTCCAGGTGCCCGCACTCGACGGCGGCGACAAGCGGCGTATTTCCGGTCGCAATACGACGAAACGGCCCTCCATGCTCGCTACCCGCCCACGCACTTGAGGCCGGGACGGGGAAGTCGGGGTCCGCTCCGTTCCCGAGGAAGAACCGGATGCACTCCACGCTTCCGCTCCGCGCCGCGAATTCGAGTGCGCCGGTCCCCCGGTCGGTCTCGTTGCGCCACGGTGTGCCCGCATTCACGAATCCACGGGCAATCGCCAGATGCCCGAATTCGACAGCACGCATGAGCGGCGTCGCCCCTGGAGAATAGCTTGGTCCACGGCGGGGTTGCGCCGCCGGATCGGCTCCGCGCTTCCACATGGCCCTGGCAAGGCCCACATCACCGGTCATGGCTGCCCATGAAAGCGGCAGTTCATTGTTCACGGTTTGTGTCAGGTCCGCCCCCGCTTCGACAAGCGCAACCGCCACTTCGGACTGCCCGGCATCGATAGCATGAAGCAGAGCCGGTTGCCCATAGGCGTCGCCCCGGTTCACATCCATTCCTGCCGCCAGCAACCGCCGCACCTCCGCCACGTCGCCCGTGCGGGCGGCGTCGATGAAGCGGACAAAATCGTCGGCAGATGTTGCGGTCACCCGTCCGGCCGCGCCAGCGTTTCCCGTCTGTTTCTCCGACGCCGATATCAGGGATGATGTGAACGCGCACAGGGAAAACGCGACCATCAAAATGCCGCGGGAACTCCACTGGTTGAAATTTCCCGGGTGAGCAACGCCGGCACGATGAACAGTGTGAAACAGGAAAATGTTACTGTCTGGCATGATTGGGTCAGAGGGGATCAGGTTTTGGGTTCAGGTGCCTCAAGGAATTTGGCGACTTCGGCAAGGGGCATCCAGAAAGTTGACGTTGACTCCGGCGACGATGAGGCGGCGTGCCTCTCCTTCGCCGTCCGCGTCGGACGGCATCGACGAGTTTTACTTCCGGCACCTCCTGCCACCCGCCGGGAAGACTGGCAAACACCGGGTTCAACCACCGCGGCAGCAAGACCGGCGAGGACAGGACGAGAAACCAGATAAAAAGCGTGGGAGTTATGGTATGCACGAGTGTATTCGTATTTTCATGGCGCGTTTTCCGACATATCAACGCGCTTGCCCTCCTCGAAGATCACAGAGCGCACAACCTTGCCCGACTCGTCGAAGATGCGCGCCTCGCCGTCGAGCTCACCGTCCTTGTAGGGCATCCGGGCCTTCGGACTTCCGTTCGGGAAAAATTCTTCGTAAGCGCCCTGCCACCGATACTTCACCAGCTTCGCCCGCACGCGCGGCGTGCCGTCGGCATAGTTGTATTCGAAACGAAACCGGCCTTCGCCCTCATGCACCAGTCCCGACCCCGGAGGCGCGTCGGGGCTCGCATAGGCGCCCTTCGGCAATGGGCCGCCGTCATCGATGCGGCGCGCGTCCGGCTTCCCCCATGAGACGACGCGCGCGAGTTCGCGGCCATCGCGATAAAACAACGTGCAATCCGCCTGCACCACCGGACACTCGCTCCACGCCAGCCCGGCAGCGGGGATGCTTTGCCGCCACCGCGCAAGATCCACCGCCTGCGAGCGCACGCGCACAACGCGCCCCGCCGCCCGGTTCACCTCCAGGCCGAAGTAGTCGAAATAATACACGTCACGCGGAGGCTCCTTTTCATCACCGTCGTCACTGTCCTCCCGTTTGGGAAAATCCTCGGGACGCAGCATGAGATCCGGTTCACCATAAGCCTTCACGATGTCGGCCAGCAACGGCTCGCTGCGGCATGGCGGGATATGAAACTCCATCGTCATGAAAAACCCGCCACGAAATCGCCGCGTGCGTTCCAGCGATGTCAGCAAATCGTCGATACGTCGTTCACCATAACCGGCCTCGAACAGTTTCGTGTCGAGCAGCAACCGCGCACCGCGCGATCCGAGATACTGCGCCTGCCGCCTGGCGCCCGCCTTTTGCAGCCGCAGAGCTTTTATGATGGCATCGGGATCGTCCGGTTCCTTCACCTTTCCATCATCCTGGTCATCGGATTTCTCAAAATGGATCGCAAAACGCAATTCCCCTCCGGGCGCATCCCTGTCCCGGGCGGAGAACCACAGGATATATTCCGTATCCGGCTTCAGGCGGTCGCCCTCCAGCCGCTGCAGAATCACGGGATTCTCCCGTGTGGCGGCGGGAAACTCCTCATGGAGCGCAACGGCATGGTGCCAGCTGCGGAATTCTTCCATCTCTCCCTCTCGCGGCAGGATATACCAGTGGAGCCATGCGCGCGGCGCGGTAAACGCCCATACCATGTCGCCGGAACTCTCCGGCGCGGGCGGCGTCCGAAAACGAAACGCATCGAAGCACCGCCCGCTATCCTCGTAACGAATCGCGTTATTTCCCAGCATCACGGTTTCGAAAACAGGCCATGCTTCGCCAGCCGACACGCGCGCCAGAGGAAACGTCTCCGCCGCCGCCCGCAGCCGGTCCGGCAGCGAACGCCATGGTTCGGGAATTTCGTCCGTTTGCCCGGATGCCAGGGGAAACGTGATGGCAAGGCATACACAGGCGGAGACAAGCCGGCCAAGGAAGCGGAAAGGGAGATTTTTCAAGGAAGGAGGCATCGACAAGGCTGGTTGCGTCTGTGAAGGAAGGGATGGCCGAAGGGGTGGAGGGTGTTGCTCATTTTCCCAATGCCGACGGCGTCATGCCATTGATCCACTCGCGGATTTTCTCACGCCCCGCATCGGTCAACCCGTGACCGGCGCCGGGGACGGATTCGAAGGCGATCTGCGCGCCGGAGCGGCGGATTTTCCGGTTGAACGACAGCTGCCAGTCGAGCGCCGTGGACTTCTCGCCCCAGACCACCAGCAGGCGTTTGTCTCGCGCTCCACGATACACATCCAGTGGCGACGCACCGCCCTCGTGCAGAATGAAGGCATCGAAGCCGTTCACAAAATCCAGCCACACGCGGTCCAGTCCGCAACCGATCATGTGGGCGCCGCTGCTCGTGCCTGCAACAACGCGCTGCCCATGCTCAACGCCCGGCAGCAACTCGCGCACCCGAGCCAGCATCCGCCGCGCGTAACGCCAGTGGCCGTCGATCTCCATATCCCTGGCCAGCGAACGCGGCGTCACTCCGCCCGGATACGGCAGGGCCACCACTGCCCACCGGTCAAAATCCACCAATCCGCGCGCACCGTCCACCTTGTGCGATCCCTTGCCCCCGCCGAACCATACGAACAACGGCAAAGGCCGGTCCGGGGCGGACGGATCGTGGTTTCCGGGAACGTTCACCTCGCACGCCGCCGGCAGGCCGTCGTGCATCGGCGGCAGGTCGGGGAATTCCAGCGTTAACGTCGTCCCCGGGACCGGCATCATCCGGGAGTCGGGAAATCCCGGTGTCACGGATACCAGAACCAGGAATATGAACGGAAAAACTTTCGCAGGATGTTTCATGGTCGCAGTTGTCTTGCCAGAAAAGCCCGGGCGGCCTCTTCCATTTCCAGCGTCGGCAGGTGGGGAGCATTCGGATACGAACGCCACTCGACATCAACACCCGCTCCGCGCAACCGCGTCACAAAATCCACCGCGGTGGCGTGGCGCGGAGCGAAATCACCGCTCACGAAATTATCCCCTTCCGCCGCGCTCACAAAAAACCTCACACCGCGCCAATCCCGCATCGGACGCAAGCCCGGCTCCGCATACCTGGGCATGTAGCGGTTGCCGTTGTTGACCGACACCGCCTCCACCAGGTCGGGACGCCACGCGGCGAAATGCGTGGCGAATCCTCCGCCACCCGTCACGCCGTGCAGCAACAGGCGGTTCTTCCGAATCGGCACGATCCGGCCAATTTCCCCGAACGCGCCCAGCAGGGCCTCGCCCGACCACGTTTGCACAAAATGAGCGCGGGTGAACCGGCTTTCCGCACGGTTGGTCGTGGCGCTGCCGTGAAACTCCGGGACGACGAGCACCAGCCCGTGCACGTCGGCAAATGCCGGCCATGCGCCGCCGGGCCGCAGTATTTCCAGCGCGTCCGAGTTGAATACGGGAACCACGACCAGCACGCGGTATCCATCTTTAGAATACTCGTATTCTCCTCGCTCCTGCGCCGCGGCTTCCCCGCCGCCGGCCCTCGCGCCCGGCTCCGGAGGAGGCGGCACGCGATAAAAGACGTGCAGCCACGGGTTGTCGCCGTTGCGGGTCGGTATGGTCACCACGCCGGTTCGTTCCGGCAGTGTCGCCCGGGCCGGGGCGTAACGCAACTCGCGCAACAAACGCAGCAGGTGACCGAGAAGGCTGTCTTTGCCCCAGCGCCAATCGTAGCGGGAATCGATCAGCCATGGCCGGTTGTCGATGCACAACCCGATGCCACGGCTCGCCTCCTCGATCGCTTCCGGTATCCGGGATTGCATGCGCAGCCATTGCGCACGCCGGAAACTCACATTGGCCCTTATTGTCTGGTAAAACGGCGTCGCCCGCCATTTCCCGTCGCCACGGATCTCGACCAGGCGCTGAAACACCGCCTCCGCCGCCTCGTATTCCTCGCCCATGAAGAGTGCCAGGGCATGCTCGTAAAGCCGGGGCATGACGATCGTGTCCGGATCCTCCGTCTCGTAAACGCGCAATACATCCGATGTGCGAGCCAGGTAAAATTGCGCTTTTTCCCGGGCGGTGAACGCCCGGTTGACGTTCCAAAGACGCATGTAGTCCCACCACGGCATCGGATTGAAAATCCCGTCCGCGCCCAGCGCCACGCGCGCCAGCCGTGCCTGCTCCCGCTCCAGCGCCGCCGGTTCGTAAAGCGCCCAGTCGTGCGATTCCTGCAGGATGTCCCGGCGGATATCGACCATCCGGGCGCGCGTCAGCGTCTGCCACGGGACGATGTCGGCCCTCGGCAGGCGCGGCTTGACTCCCGGCCGTTTGCAAGCTTCCGCATAGCCCGCCGCCAGCCGATCGCGGATGCGCAAAAACTCCGCTTCCGTCACCACCTCCGACAGAGCCCGTTCGTTGAGGCGCGAGCAGAACCGGGTCGCCTGCCAGTTGAGTGCATTGACCAGGGATTCGTTCCCCGCGCGCGCCAGCCAATGCAGCAAGGTCTCGTCGACATAAGCAACCACCTCGCGCATATCCTCCGCCCAGGCGTCGTAATCAAACGGATGCAGGATCGGCAGCCCTTTGGCATTCTCGATCTGCCGCAATTCTTCCCCGAGTTCGAGAGCCACTGCCAGGGAGCGGGGATGTTGTTTCAGAACAGAGCGCTCCAGGCGCACGGTGCCGCGCGCCTTTCCATTGACGGCCAGGAAGGCGCGCGCCTCGGCGATTTTTTCTTCCGGTGTCAGGCCCTCGTAGTTCAGCAGCGAAAATCTTCTATTTTCGCGGATCAGATACATCTCTCCCGAATTCTGCCAGGCAGGCCTCGCCCTTCGCGCAGCCGGGCGTTCCGGCCCCCACTCCACCCATGCCTCCACCGAGGCGTCGCCACCTGCGATCCGGGCCATCCGTTGCAACGATTCCGTCATGCCCAGCAGCCACCGGTGATGCACGATCGAATCGGGATGCGCCGCCCGCAGGTCGGCCAGCAAGGCACCGCATTCGTCCGCGAGTTGTCCGGGAGGGATGAGCGCCTGCCGGTCCAGAAGCCGGTTGTAGCGGGCCAGCACCCCCGGCCCATCCGGAGGCGATGCCGCGATGAATTCTTCCAGCGCCGGCCCGAACGGAATCACGAGGCCGGAATATTGCTCGCCCGGCGAATGCGGACCGGCGTGGTCGAACAGACGCGCCAGCTCCAGCCAGCGCCGTTTTTCATGTTTTTCGGGCAGCCGGGAGATCAGCCAGTCACGCAGCCCGTAGTCGAGAAACTGCGCCAGATTTTCGATCGAGCCCGAGTCCCCCTTCTCGAATTTCCTCGCGCCCGCCGCGGGATGATCGGGCGCGGCCAGCGCGAGCCGGAGAATCGCCTCCTGGCTTCGGCTGCCGCTTCGCTGCAAGGCGGCCAGGCGCTCCGGCGAGTCCGACGGCGGCAGACGCTCCCCGTCACCGATACCGGCGTCGGGCCTCGCACCGGCCCTGGCTGCGATCTCGCCAGGGCCGGGCCAGTCTTCAAAAAAACGGACCACGTCGCCAGGTTGCCAGTTCGCGGCGAGGGTCTGTGTTTTCCCGGCAATGGCGCCACCCGAAATCGTGTCGCGCAGAATCCATGACACCACCAGTCCGCCGTCATCCGGAATCTTGTCGATACGCCCGCTCAATGAAGTCCGGCAAAACAGTCCCGGCGCCTGTTCCCAACCGTCTCCACTCCGTTTTCCGATGCCGCTCATCCAGTCATATTCCTGACGCAGACGCCGCAACCGGTCCGGCAGACGAATGTCAAGCTCCGGGCGCGACGACAGAGCGCTGGCCGCCGCCGCCGACAGCCTCACGGCCAGCGCGTCCGCCAGCCTCTTGCCGCGCGCGTCGCCGCCGACGCCGCGCCCGGCCCCTTCATCCCGGGCGACCCGACCCACGCCCGCGAACATGATGCCTCCCGTCGAGTGCGTATGCGCCGACGCCGCGGGAATGTTTTCGACGAGGGCAAATTCCATATGCCGCCGCATCGACGCCGCAAGCGGCGCCATGCCCAGTGCGTCATAACACCGGGTCTCCCACTCCCGCGCTTCCAGAAACCGGCCGTTGAGCAACCAGGCGCGGGTAAACTCACTCGTCGCCTCGATAAAGCGTCCGGCGTCATAAAGCGCCAGTCCGCGGTAGAATGGTTCCAGTGCCTCGACCTCCACCGTCGGCAGATACGGCTCGGGCGGAGGCTCCGCACCGGCGGCATCGTCACGGAGCAGCGGCAACAGCCAGGCCTGGATCGCATCGACCAGCCGCGCATCCGGGCAGACGATTATCCGCGCCCCGATACAGGTGCCATCCCGCGCCCGCACCAGGCGCGTCTCCACGCACGGTCCCGGCCCGGCTCGCAAGGCCACGCGCGCCTGCTCCGGCACCACTGCCGGCCCGATCTCCAGCCAGCAGTCCACCCCGAGGAATGCGGACGACGGCGCCGCATCGCGCAGGCCGCGTTCGGCCTCGCGGCGCTCGATGACCACCTCCTGCGTCAGCGCCCGGTCCAGCACCGTCACCCCGTTTTCCGCCAACGCCGCACGCAGACGGGAGGCGAGCATGAAAAGACGCGTCGCATCATCCTCCTCCGCGCTTCGCTTTTCCGGTGTCACGGATGACGAACTCGCGCCGGACTCCGGGGACGGTGTCCGCGCCGGTTCTATCTCCACCACGGCAATCCGGCGCCCGCGGGTCTCACGCGACGCCTCCGCCACCAGTCGCCCGATGGCCGTGGACAGCAATGCCCGCGCCTTGTCTGCCAGTTTCCCCGCGTCTTCGGGGCCGGCAACACCCTCCACCGCCACCGAACCCAGCGAACGGCCGCCGGCCGCATCCACCGTATCGAGAATCCAGCGGTCCGGCTGCACCTGGCGAAAATGCAGATACACCGCCACGCTCCCGAGCGCGGCGAGGTCGGTGTCGCGCGCCCGCTCCTGCCAGATGCGCGCGAGTTCGGCGCGCTCGACGATTTGCCACGTCGCGGTTTCCGCCGGAGCCGGGGACGGTGTTGCCGGCGTCGAAGGCGGCGCGGAAAGCTCCGCCGTCAGCAACGCTTGCCATGTGGCGGCCTGTTCTTCCGGCGCGCTCACGCTCACCGCGACGCGCGGCGCGGCGGCAGGGACGCCTGGCGCCGCGGCGCAGGAAAACCACAGGAGCAGCAGAGGGACAAAACAACGGGAAAGCATGTCGGAGGAGGGAATCGGCGGGTTTCGGGTCATTCGCAAATCCAGCGGACGGACAGCGAACTGTCTTCGCCGATTTCGACCCGCGTCCAGTCCGGGCCGGGATTTGCGATCCTGAAAGCGGCCTCGTTGACTTTTGTGACCGGCGCCAGTTTTTCCGGTCCGCCCGGTGAACCGAGATCGATGTAGCCCTCAAATCCCACGGCGAACACCGAACCTCCCGCCACGCCGTCCTCGATGGAGGCATTGAGAACCGTCCCCACATGGAGTCCGGAGGATTTCGCCGGTTTCCCGGATTCATCCGCAGACGAAGCCGGGAGTTCCTGTGTCCAGGAACCATGCGCCTTGCCATCCCGGAACGGCAACCGGCCGTCTTCCACATCCTTCACCTCGAGCCAGCCGCCGGAGCGGGCGAGCGACAGCGGCGACACTGGCGATGGCGCGGAAGGCGATGCAAAAGCGACAAGGCAGATCCAGCCCAGAATACCGGCCGTCACGGCCAGCAGCGCGGCGGCGCCGCCGAGGCAGCCGGCCGGCTTCTGGCGCAAGCCGGGCTCCGCCGATGATGCGGGCGGGGCGGCGAATTGTTCCGGCGACTCCGCCCGGAGCTTCGCCTCGAGCGCCTCGACGGCATCCTTCGCTTCTTTCAGGCCGAGGCCGGTGAAGATGCGGCATTGTTTGACGGCGCCGATCTTGTTGCCTTGCCGGAGGAGTGAGGCGAGTTGAGCGGTCTGTTCGGGGGTGAGGTTCGATGGTATGGACATGATGTGATCGTATGGTGGTTGTCGGGTTGAAAATTCGGTCAGTCCGGCTGGTGCTTACCCGCGATGCTTTCGGGCGCGCTGTAGTTGGCCGGGCGAACGGATTCCCGGAGTTTGTCGCGTTCGCTGTTGGGGATAAACCAGAATCCGGCCATGCCGCGACCGGTGATGACGAGACCGACATTCGTGGGTATCAGACCATTCTCGACAGGTTCCGGATATTTATAGGCCTCCGGCCACGAAATATCAAATCTGCGAACCTGATGTTCATAGTCATCCGACCATGCGAAGCGGACAGGAGCAATACTCCGCCCACGGGGACCGATGCACATAAGCCAAGCCTTCGAAGCCCCGTCTCCCTGCGCCCCGGTCCTGGACCAGACAAGAATATCCAACCCGTCTTTCGACAAGGCAGCCGTATAACGGAAAGAGGTTCCCCTGAGTGTATTCAACTCTTCGGGCCAAGGGTATTCAGGTATTAACAGGTCGGAATAATCGGGATGAGAAATCAAAACATGTCGCCCGGTCGCGTCTATTTTTTCGATACGAGTCAACTGCTTTCCAAACCATTCCCTGAGGATGAGTCCCGGCGTACTGGATAACTGGATTCTGCCAAGGTACGTCTTTTCCTTTGGGGGCAAAGGCAGACCTTGCCCGCTTTCGATAAAGCCCGGCCAGGAATCGTTTTCCAAAATAGCCACATTGCCGTCCCTGTAGGGGAAAATGGCCCGAGGCTGTCCGCTTAACGTTGCATCAAGAGGATGGACCGGAGGACGCCGACGGGAAGAGGCGACAAGAACAGGGCGCAAATCCGAACCGATCCGATACAGTAAAGTCCCCTCAACCTGTTTTTTGTTCCGTCGATAAAAATCCGGCGTTCCCGTGACAGCCCAAAGCTCCCGATGAGCCACGCCAATCCGGTAAAAGGCTGGAGGCAAGTCCACCCGGGTCCAGGTTTTTCCTGGTATATCCAAAATCCAGATACCGGTTCCGGTTGTGGCAACCAGCCTTTTCTCCCATTCCAGAAGTTGCGTTCCATAATTGGTGTCCGGCAGTTTTTCCATGGAGTAAACCACGGCGCGCCCGCTTGGTGGATGTATTTTCCAGATATGTCCCTGAAATGGGTCCATAACCCATAAATGCCCCTCCATCCAAACAACCGCCTCATGCGAAAAACCAATTCGTCTGCGCAATTCGCCGGGAATGTATTTTTCGGCAATCCAAAGAGACGCATTCAAGGAGATTTCCCCTTCATCCTTTGGGAACAAGAGTGGGAATTTTTTCAAAAGAGCCGATATCGCGTTGTCGATTCTGGCGACGCCTCTCTCCTTTTTGACCGCCTGAAGGCCGTCCCTCCGAAGCTTTAGGGCGTCAAGAAAACGCCGCGCCTTCGTTTCATCCAGGTACTCGGCCAACAAGCCCAATGTGCCGCTTATGATCTCCGGCGAAATGTCCACATCCTCACCCAGCCAAGCCAGGCAAGCCTCCTGCAATTTATCCATCATCGGGATCAGGTCGTTCCTGAAACCAAGCTTGCGAATCGGAGTATCGAACTGAAGGAGAATCGCGTAGCCATATTCCCCTGACAGACTGTCAATCTCCTCAGCCAGAAATTTTGCCATGCGCACCCCCAATTTCATACGGCCCGGCGTGTCGGCAGTTGATTGCCAGCGCAAGGCAAGCCCATCGGCCCGCGATAGCACATCGGATGATTGTTCCAATTCGTCCAGGAAGGCAGCCCATGCCGTCCGCGCCGGACTTTCGTCCGCACCAATCAGCCGCCATGATGAAAACCCGCGAGGGAAATCATCGTCCGATGCAAGCCCGGTCAAAAAAGGAGGATGCGGCAGATCGTCGCCTGCCAATTCCTTGCGAATCCTCACCGGCCACTGCCCCTTGTGCAGCCCCATCCTGGGCCTGGTGTCGAGCATCGCCTTGTAAAAATTCATGGTCTTCCCGGGAGACTCATTCCAATAGGCGGCATACACGGTGAGATATGAACAGAGGGTGGCTCGCAAGTTGCCCAGCTTCTTGCTGAGCAACAGAGCCTCGCTGTTGCGTTGTATCGTTTTTCTCAGGTTTTCAAATTCCCCGGGGTATTTATTTTTCCAGCCGCTGTCGTACGCCATGCGTAAAATACGCAAACCCGTATAAAGGGTGCGCACTCCAAGATTTGCCGGGTGTTCGAGTTTTGCCCCGCCAGGATGATGATCCACCGGATAAGCGTTCCAATAATCCCCGGCAAGCGTAAGTGCCATCGTGGCAAACGCGACTCTCTCTGGCAGTTCAGCAAGATCAAAGGCATCCTTCCAATGTCCCACATCGACATTGTGAACGCCGTGAACTATCAACGGGTCCGGATATGCGCACATCGCGGCCGCTTTTACACGGAGCATTTCTGCTTCCCGTCGCGATGCAGTTCCCAGTGCGAGCGCCGATTCCGTTGCCTGCCATGCGTCACGGGGCAATCCATGGTCCAGCATCCAGCCGGCCTCGGCCAGAAACGACTCCGCCTCGATTTCCAGACCTGCCGGGGGCGCAGACATTTTCACCTCCCCCCTCCCCTCTTGGTCTTGCCCATTCAAAATGTGCGACGCGATTTTGTCAGCCAGTTCCCCGATATTATCGCCATCGACATGGCGGCGGATTTCCCTCCCGCTCGCATCACGAATCCGGATACTTGCCTGGATCTCACCACCGCTGGCCGGAGAAGACAGGCTTCCGTCAACCAGTCCGGCAGTCTTCCAGAACGGGCTATCGTCACGGGTGATGTGCTTTTCGAATACAAGATCGCCCATGCGCCAACGTTCCAGCACCAGCGCGCCCCGGGCTTGCAGGCGCGCCGTGAGCATGAGGTTGAGCGTGCGTTCGCGTATCCGGTTTTCCGGAGAATCCGTCACGAAGCGCAGGCCGGTCAGGCTGATGCGCGGACGGTCCGGATCAGCCGCCGCGCCGAGCGACGGTTGCACCCGCGTCACGATCCAGCGGGCAGTCTCTCCGACCGGCATTTTCGGAAAATCCAGCGCGAAAATCGTGGCGCCGGACGGACATGCCACGAGCCGCGCACTCCCGCGATCCTCCGTTTGTTCCACGACGAGCACGACATCCGCGCCGGTCAGTTCCAGATTTCCTTCCGCCCCCGCAAGCAAACGCTCGGCGGCGACACGCGGGAGTTCCCTGCGCGACAGTGTTTCCGCTCCGCCAAGCCCCGCGAGCAAAAGAGCTTCAAGGTCGGGATCATCCACCAGAAAAGCTACGCGCGGCCCTGCCGATAACGGAATATGGACGGCCAGAAAGCAGGCAAAAATCCGGAAATAACAACGAATACCAGACCAGGATTTCATGAGGGAAAGGGTGCGTGACAAAAAGGACATCGGAATGACTCCACGGGTGGTGGAGCGATCGGTTGATTCGGGAGTCAGGATGTCGGGCATGTTGTTATTTTCCGGAAGAGGGTTTTTGCATGGCGAAGCCGTCCCCGCCGGTGATTTCCGCCCACAGACGTGCGGTGCCCTCGCCGGGAAACCAGGTTTTTGTACGATCACCGGGACGCGCCGCAGACGGGCACTTCTCGATCGCGCGCGTGTTCAGATCGCCGAGCCAGCCCTTGTCGCCCGGCGCCGAATCGACGGAACGGAGTCGGCCGTCAGACCCGATACGAAGCGTCATCGCCTCCTCGATAAACGCCATGCCGATCTCCTTGCTCCGGCCCACGCCGTGGCCGACGCCGGGCTCGACCAGCAGACCCCACAACGCGCCGCGACGGCGGTTTTCGGTGTAGCGGCTGGTGATATTGTCGATCCGCAGATCGGTGTCTTTCCCTCCCGCGATCCATAGAGCCGGGACGGTGCGGGTGCGCACACCGGGATCGCCCTCGTAGTAAGCCCCCTTGTTGACCACAAAGGCGAGGACACGGTCCGGGTACTCGCAGGCGAAATTGAAGTTGAATTGGCCGCCCGCCGAATGGCCCCAGAATGCGAGTGGCGCGGAGGCAACCTCCAGGTGGCCGGTTTCACCTGCCAGGGATTCGAGAGCCTTCAGCAACGTGCGGCCCATGCCGCGCCGCATCACATAATAATCGTCGCCCTTCATGAAGCAGGCGAACAGGGCGGCACGGTTGCGCGTGGCGAAGGCTTGCCATACGGCGCCGCCAGCCATGCCGCGCCCGTCGCCGTTTAAACCCGGTACGAGCACCACCACCGACCGCACCCGGCCCACATCTTCGGGCAGAAAGAGACGATACATTGCCGTGTATCCCTTGCCCGGCGCGGCGTCGTGATCGTGAATCGCCGCGTTCAGGCGGACACCGCTCAACAACACGGTGACAAGGAGCGCGAGCACCGCGACATGCCTCACCGGATTCCTCCTTCCTCCGGATGCAACCGGCTCCGCTCAGGCAACCCGACAAGCGAAGTCTCGGCGGCGGCAGGCGGGCGGGGCGTCCGGGCCGCGCCAGCCAGAAATTCCTGCGCCAGCGTCTCCATCTCCCCGGTCGGAGTGTGGCCGGTTTCCGGGAGCACTTTCCAAGTCACATCGACGCCGCCGCCGAGCGCGGCAGTGGCGTACTGGATCATCACATCGAGACGGTCGTCATCGCGACGGTCATCCCGTTCGCCGCAGGTGAGAAGCATCGGGATATCGCGCAACGCGGAGAAGGGTTTCATACGCGGCATGCCGTCCAGCCACCTCCGGTTGCCTGCGCTGTGGATGGACACCGCTTGCGTGCGTTCCGGCGCCCAGCGCACAAAACACTGCACGAACTGGCCTCCTCCTCCGTAGCCATGCAGGAGTACACGACCGGTGGAGGCGGCGGGATGTTCGCGGGCGACCTGACCCAGCGCGGTGAGCAGCGCCTCGCCGGACCAGTTTTGCGCGTCGTGATACCAGAAACGGAGGCCGCCCGAACCTTCACCGGAAGCCCAGTTGAATTCAGGAACGAGCAAAAACATGCCCTGGCGGTCGGCATAGCGCGCCCACGAGTTGGCGTCCTCCATGTATTCCTCACCGCCATGCCAGAGCGAAGGCACGAGCACGAGGACCGGGCGCGAGGCGGCTGCGGCCTCATCCGCGTCGGGCGGAATGCGCAGGAAGAACATCGAACGCGCTCCGTTGCCGTCCTTGATCGGGACAAGGAAGGCCCGGATGTTTTCAGGCAACGTGGAAGCTGCAGCGGCGAGGCGAAGATCACGCATCAGGCGGAGCGCGGCACTTTTCAGCGGACCAGCTCCATCAAAGGAAAGATTGCCTGATCTCGGTGAAACCGAGCCGAGCAGGCGGTATGGCGGCCTGTCAGGCGGCTCGGGTATCTCCACGCAGGCGCGAGCGAGGCGAAGGGCTTCGTCCTCACGCCCCATCGGCACGAGGCAGGCGGCAAGGTAAACGCGGGCGCTTTCGCGAAGCTCGCGGGCGGTGTGCGTACGCATGAGGTCGTTTTCCGGCAAATCGGCAACCATGCGAAACCAGGGCTCGGCGTCAGCGTAACGGCGTCCTAGATACAGAATAAAGGCGTAGTTGTGGATGAAGGCGGCCTCGCGCGGGCCGAGGGCGCCGGCCGCCGCGTCGCTGTCCGGGAAGATGCGCCGCATCGCCTCCGCGTGGCGCATGGCGAGCTCCGCCTGTTTTTCCGGACGCAGACGCTGGATTTCCCATTGACCCATAAGCCTCCACCATGCGGTTTCCGCGGCGGGGGAATTGTCCCCGGCAAACGATTTTCCGGCGGCGGCGGCTTCTCTATCCACAAGATCGTCAAAATCGACCGGATGATCCGGTGTGTCGCGCCACACGCTCCAGATTTCGACAGGCATGCGGCGCGGAATTGCCTGGAGACTGGCGGTGCTCACATAAGGGTTATTGTCTCCAAGGCGAAGCTTGGCGCGATCGATGGCGCCAATGAGGTTTTGCTTGATCTGAAGCGCCCGGGCGTCGGAGAGCGAATCGGCGAAGGCATAGCGGGAGAGATACCAGATGCAGCGGCTCGACCATAGGTGGAGAGCTTTGAGCGACATGGCATCGCTGGCGCGTCCAAGCCAGTCAAGGAGGCCGCGTTCGCAATAGTCCACCGTCCGCAAATAGGCGGCGCGTTCGGCGTCCATGTCGAAGGGATGAGCGAAGGGCGTGCCAAAACCGTGATCCACTTCGTGGAGCGATTTTATGGCATAGTTGAGCAGCGTGATCGAGTCGGGCGACTCCTCGATCCAGGCGGAAGGCACCTTCATGGTGTTGGTGCGGCGTCCGAGAATGTGAAGAGCTGCGATGGCTTCTTGCCGCCAGAGTTTGCGAGGGGCTGCGACGAAGCGCCATTCGTTGGCAAACCACCAGGAGGTTTGCGAAAACCAGAGAGCCCCGTCCGGACGTAGTTCGGGACGAGTGCGGACGGGGTCGGGATCGCCGGGCAGTTCTTCCAATGAGGCAGTGAAAGCGCTGTTGTCCGCGGCGACTTCGGCAAGGATGCGCAGGTGGCGCGCCATGCCTTTCAGATAGGTGAACTGGCGAGAGTGTTTTTTACCTTCTTCGGACTCGGCGGCCTGAAATGCGCAGTGCTCGGCTTCGCGGCTGAGACGGACGAGATCGGCGGACGAAGTGATGGCGATAGTCTCGTAGAGGAGCATGTAGCGAGCGAGGGCGCCGGGAGCGTCATCGGCACCGGGGTGGCGCGCGATGAAATCGCGAAGGAGACGGAGCGGGTCACGCATCTCGCCGGAAAAAAAGAGACCCCGCTGCTCGTAGGGTAAAAACATTTCGAGCTGCGCAAGTTCCAGCCAAGGGCGCTGGGGGTTATCGTCGGGAAGGACGGTCAAGAGGTGTTCATGGAGCGCGAAGTTGAGGAAACCGGCGATGCCCCCCCGTTCATCTCCCCCACGTTTGAAGCGGCGACCCCAGAGATCCGGACTGGTCGGGTCGCTGGCGAGCAGTTCGACAATGGCAAGGTTGGCAACGGGCTCGATGGAGGAGACGATGTCCCGCCGGAGCGCGGCAGCGTCGCGCGGGCCGAAGGGAATCGCAGCGGATACGGCGCGGTCTGAGGCGGGCTCCGCATCCGCAAGGAGCACGGCGGACGGAAAATCCTCCGGACCGGTTGAACGGGCGGTGGCGGCGATACGGCCGGTGAGCGTGTCGAAGAGCGTCCACCGCAGATCGTCGTTGCCGCCAGCGTCATCGGCAAACGAAGCGCGCAGGGACCAGCGGGTAAGGAAGCCTGGGGCGCGCGTCCAGCCGGCGGCGGAGGGAGCGGTCACGCCGCCGGCGAGCGCGTCATATTCATGTCGATACGCGGAAAGGTGGTCGGGAAGAACGATGCGGCCGGGCGCGGAATCGATCAGGGCGTTGACGGCCTGCATTTCGAGCGCGGGGGTCGCGCCCTGGATGCCAAGAAAGGTGATGCCGTCCACGGGCACATTACGCGAGGGGACAGAGATGCCACGCCCGACGAGGCACTCGCGGCTGTAACGGCGCAGCGCGGCGGCGAGACGGGGCAGGCCGAGGGCATCATAACAGCGTGCTTCCCATTCGAGCGCTTCCTGAAACTTGTCGTCCAGCTCCTGCGCGCGCCAGAAAGAGCGGAGGGCGCTACGGATGTCGCCGTCGCGAAAACGGGCGATGCCTTCGTAAAGCGGGGCCAGCGCCTCGACCTGCACGAGCGGCTCGGGCACAAGGCGGCGGCGGGGCGGCTCGGGCAGGACGGTGGCAAGCCATGCGGCCAGTTTATCGGGCGTGGCGTCGGCGGCAAACTCATGCGCAGCCACCAGCGAGCCGGCGGCGGTGCCGAGCACCTGCAACGTGAGCCGGCGGCCATTACCGTCATGCAACCGGCCGCGGACAAGATAATCGGCGCCCAGCAACGCGGGCTCCACGGAAGCGGCGGCGGCGGAGGAGGCGGCCTCACCGGAAACCGAAGCGGACGGGCTCCCGACCATGCCAGCCCGGGCGAGCGCGGTCTCGGCGACAGCGTGCTCGATGATCGCCCGGTCGAGCACGGCGAAGCCGGCCTCGCGCAGGGTCTCGCGGAGCGCGGCGGCGCCCCTGAACCCGTTGCCGTCGAAATCGGTGACGGCAATCGAGGGCTTGCGCGGCGCGGGCGGCGCGGTGGCGAGCAGGCGGCGAACGGTTGCCGCGACTTCCTCCGGCGCGATGGAGGCGGCTTCCGCGTGGCCCAGGATACGGCCGGTTTGCGGGTCCACGGTTTCGATGAGCAGGGCGCCGGATGAGGCCATGCGGCGGAGGGAAAGCATCACGTCGGCCCGCACGAGGTGCCCGGCCCGGACGGCGGCCTGCGGCGTGGCAAAGGCATGCTGGCGGCTGCGTTCGCCGAGAAGCATGTCGAGCTGGCGGCGTTCGAGGACGTGGAGGGGGGTGTCCGATCCGTCCGCGCCGTGTGCCGACATGAGGGCGACCGTAATCATCATCTCCAGATCACGATCCCCCTCGGGTGAGAAAACGGCCACGCGCAACGGCAGGGGCGTGACGGTGACGGCGGCGGGCGCGGCCATCACTTCGGTGACGAGAACGGCCAGCACGACGGCCATGAGCAGGGTAAGGCTGAGTCGAAGCATCGGGAAAGGTGGTAATGAATAACGGGAAAGAGGCGGGGCGGATCGAGGTGGCACCAAGCAGGTCGTCTGCGGATGGCGACGCCGTGCGTCGTCACCACCTGCACTTTCCCGTCAGGAAAAGTCGAGGCATGCGGGCGACGCAGGCGGGCCGCCTGCTCCGCAGCCCGGTAGCTAGCGCGCCTGCCCGGCCAGCGCGGGGAGGATACGGTCGAGGAGTTTCAGCGCCGCATTTTCCAGCGCCTTCTTGCCGGCGATGTGCTCGGCGATGTCGATGGCCACGTCCATCTGGCGGTCGGCGAGAAGGAGTTTCCCGGAACCGTCCTTCACGGTGATTTCCACTCGCGAACGGCACGAGACGAGGTTGCCGCGGCGCATGCCGAGCTCGCTGAAGGCTTCGCCGGTGATGGTCACCGCATCGGAACGCTTCGCGGCTTCATCCGCCGACAACACGGTGAAGCCGATTTGCCGGAGAACGAGCATCAATTCGGTCTGGACCGCCGGATCGATCACCGGTCGGGCGAGGTGCTGCTCGGCAATGGTCACGTAAACAGACGGCAGCTTTGCAGGATCAGCGGCGCCGAGGAGTTTTTTGTAGCGTTCGAGCCGGGCTTCCGGCGTTTCGACTTTCGCCAGGAGAGTATCGGCGCGGGCAGTTGTCACTTTCACGATTTTCTCCGAGAGTGCCGTGACGGCGGTTTCGATATCGTCAAAATTTTTCGCCGTGGCCATCTCGCCGTAAACGCGACCCGTCTCGGCGCTCATGATCTTGGCGACCGCGTAAACCTTGCCGCCCGATTCGAAAAGGCGACCGGTGACAAGCACCTTGGCGCCGACCAGCGCGCCGACTTTGGCGACGGAATCGGGCGTGACCGTACCGGAGAGGCCGAGTTCCTGCTCGCCGAGAATCTTTTCGACCTCCTGGCGTTCGACGAGAAACACGTCGGGCGACATCGAGAGATGGGCGTTGAGGAGCGTGGCGACCTCCGCACCTTTCTTGTCGAGAGAGCGGTCGGTGGTCTGGAAATCGAAGACGGCCATCGGCAGCGGCTGGTCCACATCGGTGGCGGCGACGGCTGACGTTTCTGAAGCAGCCGACGCAACGCCGGCGCAAAGCGCGAGCGCGGTGGCGAGGCCGGCGATGTGGCGGGCGAGGCCCGGTATGTAGTGTGTATTCATGACGATTTTATGGAGAATTATGGAGTATGGAGCCGGTGGAGAGCACAGGCGTGACGGCGTCGGTGATGAGTTTGAGGACGGCCTCCCGGGCGCCCGGATCACCGGCGAGATACGGGAGGAGCGGATGCGTGACTTTGGTGACCACGGCTTCGGGAGTGGTTACGGAATGCACTCCGGCAAGGCGGTCGTGATAGAAGTGTTCGCCTGCAATAAAGAATATCCATCGACCGGCCAAGGGAGCGGGGAATTTTTCCAGCGGCGTGCCGTCGGGAATGCCGCCGACATGCAGGGTTTCTTGCGAATCGCCGGTGCGGATGGCGTCGTCTATATCTTCGGGGCCGTCAACGAAAGGGATGCCGCAGGCGATGAGAAAATCGCGAAGGTAGCGCAGTTCGGATGAGCCTCCGACAAGCGTGAGCGCGGAAGGGGCGGCGGGATTATCGTCCTGGTGTTTGCGGATGGCATCGGCAAGCGGAGCCGCATGTTTCCCGAGCGGTACGTCAGGGTAAACGGTGACAGGGATGTAACCGAGCGAGACGTTGCGCTTCCCGTCGGGTTTTTTCTGGAGAAATACGAGCATCATGCTGGTGGGACGTTCCACTGCGGGCAGCGGAAATTCGATGATGTCGTCTTTCGTCCGGGGAGGAGGAGAGGGGGGAAGCAACAGGTCGGTCAACCGGAGAGGCGCCTGTGGCCGGGCGACAATCCGGTTGGCCAACTGGAGGATATTCACGAATATGGTTTCGCGGTCGATGCCGGCGTGAATATGTAGTGCGACCGGAAGTTTTTTCCCGCCGGTGGCTGCGAGTCCGGTCAACTGGAACGGGCGGTCAAGCTGGTAGAGGGGGATGATTGCCTGGGGAACTTGAGGGTGATCGGTTTCTGTCGCACCCGAGAGGGAACGTGTCGCGCAGAGGCTTGCCAGGAACGATATCCAGATGATGCGCGGCAACAAACGGTGCTTGCGGGAAACAGGGAAGCGGAGGCATTCAGGTTTCATGGACTGGAGGAGGTGTCGGTGACGGTGTTGCAAACGGGATGATTGAAAGCGAGCGAGCGCGGATTTCGTAGCCGGCGACGCGGACCGGATGGGCAGGACTCCAGAGAAAATCCGCGCCTGCGAGCAGGACTCCGCCATCGGCAGTCGCGAGGACATCGAAGCAGACGCGGCTGCCGTTGAGATCGAGACAGACACTGCGCCCGCTATAGCTGAGAACGCGCAGGCGCTCTGTGCCGCGCTGGAGTTGCACGACCAGCGGCTGGCTGTCGGTCAGCGGAGCGACGGTGACGGTGGCAGCGGAGCTGCGAGCCGGGATGGACGATGGTTCGCTGACCTCGATCCGGACGGCGCCATTGCGCTCGATCACGGCGTTGAGCTGGCCAGGGAACAGTTTTTCCACCTGGGCGAGCATTTCGCGGGCGTCATCGACGGGCAGAGCGGCAGCGTTGCGGCCATCGCGGGCACCGGGCGCAGACGGCCCGGCCGGTCGCCAGATGAAGACTCCGAGAATCACGAGGGTCGCAACGAGCGCAGCCGCGGCCGGGAAGAGTTCCCGGAAACCACGTCGTCGGCAAAGGCCGCCGATGTCACTGCGGTCGCGGGAGCCGGGCATGGTTGCGAGGGTGCGGCCGGCATCGGCAACAGATGCAGCATCGCCGGCAAGCGCGCCAAGCGCGGCGAGCCGTGCGTTTTCGCGGACGGACGCGTCGGGCACAGGAGGAGCCAGCGCGGAAAGGTGTTTTTTCAGGTCGTTGTCATTCATGATTGTTTTCCTCTTTCGTTTTTCCTCGGCCCGCGCCGCGATCATTCGTGTGGAGACGGATTCCGGAGCCGGCGTTTGAGTTTCTGTTTCGCGCGAAATATCCGCCACGAAACGGTCGATTCGGCGCAGCCGAGGATGCGCGCGGCCTCGGCGTGATTCAGGTTTTCGTAATAAACGAGCGCCACGGCTTCGCGGAGTTCGTCGGACAACGCGGCGAGAGCGTCGCGCACGGCAGCATGGCGGGAAGCAGCCCCGTCGCCGGAAAAACCGATGCCACCGACATCCGCATCCGCGCCGGCCTGCAAGGTGGCCAGTTCGGACGACAGCCGTTCTCGCCGGAGACGCTGACGATAGCGATCGCGGCTTTTGTTGACCGCGATCGTGTGCAACCAGTTTTTGAACGATGCCTCGCGCCGGAAACCGCCCAGCGAACGGGCGGCGTGGATAAATGTATCCTGCGCGATGTCGGCGGCCTCCGCGGGGCAGAGCGTGAGGCGCCAGGCAAACGCGTGGATCACCGGATAATAACGGTTGAACAGCTCCGAAAACGCATCGCCCGACCCTTGCGCAGCCTTAGTGATCAGGCGGGCATCAGCGATTTCGGTTTCGGGAGGGAGATTCATTGCCGGTTTGCAATGGAGACGCGCCGGCGAGGCGAATCCTTGGAGCTTTTTCGGGAAAACAGAATGAAGGGACCGCCATTCTGCGCTGATTTGCGTTAATCCCAAGCAAAGAAAACAAGAAGCTTTGGCTCCAGAGGATTGAACAGAAGGTAAAAAGATCACGAAAGCATCCCCGGAGGCTGGCGGATCATTGTGCAATCGTGACGTTTTTTAGAAAACAAAGGTTCCGGAGGCAGGACCGGGTGTCTGGAACCGGAACATCTTCGTGCCCTTCTTATCTTCTGATCAATGCTTCGGTTTGGGCGCGGCCAATCCAAGTCCATCGGTGGTAAAAAACGTCCCCGGATCAGTGCCGGCCGGCGCCACTCAGCGGTCCACGGTTTCTGCCGGCATTCGGATGCCCGGCAATCCCCGCGCCTTGAGCGCCTCGTCGAGCGCGGCGAGGTCGAGCCGGTCGCCGGGACGGACGCCGCGCGAGCGGTACCAGCCCTGCTTCATCTCCAGCGCATAGTGCAACGCGCGGCTTTTCGAAGCGACCGGCGTCTCGTCGTACGCCTGGAGCGGATACACCTCGCGCAGGACGCCGTCCGCGTCGAAAAAACCGATGTCGAGCGGCGTGGGGGTATTGCGCATCCAGAAACTCATCCGCTGCGGCCCTCGATAGACAAAGATCATCCCGTCGTCGTCACCGAGATCGGTGCGACCCATGAGGCCGTGCTCCATCTCGGTCGGCGTCACCGCAAGCTGTATCCGCGCCGTGGCAGTGCCCACCCGGATCGGGAAAAACGTCTCCGGTCCCTTCGCCGCCGGAGACGCCGGCGCGCTCGCGGTGACGGTGTCGGACGATTTCCCGCCGCAACCGGCCAGTCCCGCGCCGAGCCCGGCCAGCACCAGGATGCCAGCCAGCGCGAGCGACCCTCGCCTGCGGCCGGCAAGCGCGGCAAACAACGCCGGCTCGCCCGCGGAAGGCTCTTTTCCGTCATTTCCACCCCTCGATTTCAAAACCGGATTTGCGTTTCTCACGTCCCGGTGGCTACTCACTTGCCCGACAAACACAACTTCAACGTGGCCCGCTCATCCCGCATCTCCCGCTCCGCCTCCCGCCCTGTTTCCCGTCCGGCCGCCGCTCCGGCCCCTGCGGTTCTCCTCTACGCCGACACCGATCGCAGCGCGGACATGCTGTATTTCGGCCGCTTCCCGGCACCCGATCCGTTCATCGCCATCGGCGTGCGGGGCCGGAAGATCGCCGCGCTCAACGCTCTCGAATTCGGCCGCGCCCGGCGCTCCTCCGGCTTCGACACGGTGCTGCCGCTCGAACCGCTGCTCGACCGCGCCCGCCGCGTGTTCGGCCTCCCGAAGGACCAGCGCCCCCACCCCGCCCATATCGTGGCGCTGCTCGCCCGCCGCTACCGCGTGGACGCGTTCCGGGTGCCCGACGATTTTCCCGCCGGCTTTGCCGACCGCCTCCGCGCGCTCGGCATCGGCGCGGAACCGGTGGCCGCGATTTTTCCGGAACGCGAGATCAAGACCGCCGCCGAGGCCACCGCTCTGCGCGAGGGCAACCGGGCCAGCGCCGCCGGCATCGCCGCCGCCGAAAAACTCCTGCGCACCGCCACCGCCCGCGCCGGCAAACTCTGGCATGGGGGCGCCGTGCTCACTTCCGAACGGCTGCGCACCGCCATCGAGGTCGCCTGCCTGGAGGCGGGCGCGCTCTCCGTCGGCACCATCGCCGCCGGCGGCGACCAGGCGTGCGACCCGCACGAACACGGGCATGGCCCGCTCCGTCCGAGCGAGCTGATCGTGGTGGATGTTTTCCCGCGCGTCATGCGCACCGGATACCATGGCGACATGACGCGCACATTCCTGAAAGGTCGGGCGAGCGATGCGCAGCGAAAACTCGTGGCGGCGGTGCGCGAGGCGCAGCTTGCCGCTCTCGGCGCGATCCGCACCGGGGTCAACGGCAAGGATGTCCACCAGCGTTGCCTCGACGTGTTCGAGACGCGCGGGTTCGAGACGAAGCACACGGCCAAGGGCTCGGTCGGCTTTTTTCACGGCACCGGCCACGGGCTCGGTCTCGCCGTCCACGAGGCGCCGCGGGTATCCACCGTCGATTACACCCTGAAAAAAGGCTCCGTCGTCACGGTCGAGCCGGGGCTGTATTATCCCGGCCTCGGCGGCTGCCGGATCGAGGACGTGGTGCAGGTCACCGACCGCAAGCCCCGGATGCTGTCGGAATATCACTACGAATGGGAACTGCGGTGAGAACTAACCACTGATGTTACGCGGAGCGACCGTAGGGGCTTCGCTTGCGAAGCCCGCGAATACCTTGGGGCATCGCCACTTCGTCCGGCTGGCGCGGGCGTCGCAAGCGACGCCCCTACCTGTGGAGTGCGTAACATCATTAACTATCCTGCCTGGATCCGTGTGCATCCGTGTCCATTAGTGGTTAAAATCAATGCCTGAACTCGCCGAAGTCGAATTTTTCCGCAAACGCTGGAACCGCGGGCTGGGAGCGCCCGTCCTGCAAGTGAAACTGCATCCGGCCGCTCGTGTGTTTCGCGGATGCGATGTACCGGCGTTGCGCCAGAGCCTCACCGGCGCGGTGCTCGAAGACTCCCGGGCCGCCGGCAAGCAGATGATCTTCCGCTTCCGTTCCGCGTCCGCTTCCGGCGGAAATGCCTGGCTCGGTATTCACCTCGGCATGACGGGCCGGCTGCGGGCCGACGACGCCTCCCGTTATCATGCCGAAGCCGCCGATCATCTCGTGCTGGTGCAGGAAGAAGCGGCGCTGGTGTTCAACGATCCGCGGATGTTTGGCCGCGTGCAGTTCGCCGCCGGCGCGGAGCCGCCCGCGTGGTGGACCTCCATCGCTCCCGCCATGCTTTCGGATGAGTTCACAGCGGATGCCGTGGCCGCGTTCCTGCGCCGCCGGGCGCGCGCTCCGGTCAAGGCCGTGCTCCTGATGCAGGAGCGTTTTCCCGGCATCGGCAACTGGATGGCCGACGAGATTCTCTGGCGCGCCGGCATCCATCCGCGCCAGCCCGCCGGCTCGCTCTCGCCCGCGACGGTCCGCAAACTCTGGCGCGAAATCCGCTGGGTGGCCGAACAGGCGATGCAGACCATCGGCGAGACCTGCGAAGACCCGCCGGCGACCTGGCTTTTCCCCCACCGGTGGGAGGACGGCGGGCGCTGCCCGCGCACCGGCGTGCCGCTCGTCCGCGAACAGATCGGCGGCCGCACCACCTGCTGGTCGCCGGGACGACAGAAGCTCTCGCCGGAGTCCGTGTGAAGTGCGCCTCGCGAGTTGTAGCCGTAGGGGTGCGAGGCGCTGCGCACCTCGTCCGGCAAGCATGGAGGCATGCCGCTACGTTTCCCGGCTACGACCCAATTTAAACTGCCCTCACCGGCAGGTAAAAATCCTCCTCGCGCAGCGAGTAGCCGCGGATCTGCGCCAGCGGGTCGGCGTCATCGACGATGTAGTTGACGATGTAAATTTCGCCGTCCGCAAACTGCACCCAACCGGTATAGCCTGTATCCGCCACCGGGCTGCGGTCGTAGTCGAGCGGCATGATGCGCAGCTTCGCGGCGTTGCGCTCCGGGTTGGCGCAGGAGTCCGCATCGGTGATCGCCGCAAACATGTTTTGCGTCATCCAGCCCCAGCCGCCAGCACTGCCGGGCAGGAACCGGTGCGTGATGAGGACGCGTCCGCTTCGCAGCATGCCCGCCACCGGACGATGGCAGCCGGGCAACGGAAATTTGCTCAACTGGCTCCACGTCGCACCGCCGTCGCGACTGAAGGCGCGAAACGCATCGAGACCGAGCGACGAATTCTCGCGCAGGAAACACACGAGTCCTTGGTCACCGGGCAGTTCCAGCACGCTGCCCTCGCAGAGTTTCAGACCGGGTTCCTCGGCGATGATCGACGGCCCGTGCCAGGTTTTCCCGGCGTCGTCGGAGTACCAGAGACGCTGGCTCCACAAGCGGCGGTCGGGCCCCTGAAAAGAATGCGCGGTGGTCGTCCAGCGTCCGGCATGCGGACCGTGCGCGAGCTCCACGATCTGGTCGGGCACGATGCCGGTGACGGGCGTGGGCACGGGGCCGTCCCACGTCTCGCCTTCGTCACTGCTGAACCAGAGCCAGTTGGTTTGTTCACCGTCATTGGCGGCGCCTTCGTGTGCGCCGGCCACGCGGTCAACGATCACCACCAGACGGCCGTCGCGCAGGGCGGTGACGCGGGCACAATTCCAATGCGGGTCGCCGGGCTTTTGCTTGAGGAGCGCGGGTGTGACAGGACGTTTCGCCGTCCAGGTGCGTCCGCGGTCGTCCGACGTCACACCCATGATCCGCGAATGCGTGCGGTCGCCATGATGGGTGCATTCGCTGAACACGCAGACGAGCCGGCCGGAACGCGTGAGCGCGAGGTCCGGCCAGGCCTGGTAGAAGGAGTCATCGCGGTTGACGAGGAATTTCTGAATCATGGGATTCTTGTTTTCGGGTTTTTCGACAGGAGAAAAGAGAGCCCACGAAACACACGAAAGGACACGAAAAGAAGGCCGGAACGGGGTGTGTTTGTTTTTCGTGTCCTTTCGTGTGTTTCGTGGGCCACTGATCACGGGCGCCTGATCGCCTCGAAGTAGCCGATCTCGCCGAGTTCCTTTTCGAGGGCGGCGACCGCCGGTTTGTCGGGCATTGCGAGCGGCACGCGCATGGGTCCGCAGTCGATGCCAGCAAGCGCAAGCGTGGCCTTGATCGCGGGGAGGCCGCCGTGGCGGACGATGATGTCGATCGCCTGCGTGCAGAAGGCTTGCAGGCGCTCCGCCTCGG
Organism: Opitutaceae bacterium TAV5; assembly: GCA_000242935.3. Lineage (NCBI taxonomy): Bacteria > Pseudomonadati > Verrucomicrobiota > Opitutia > Opitutales > Opitutaceae > Opitutaceae bacterium TAV5. The sequence continues at coordinate 3,186,072 of CP007053.1, read as the reverse complement.
CAAGGTCGCCAGCAGCATGGGCGCGAGCGATAGCGAGGTAAAGCGGCGCGGCAAAGTTGTAGGTGCTGCCGACCGCGCCGGTGGCGCCGAGTTTGAGCGCGGCGAGGAGCTTTTCGTCGCGGCCAAAAAACACCTCGTGTTCGTTGCCGGTTTCCTTCGTGCGGGCGCGCGCCCAGGCGAGAGCGGAAGCGTAGTCGTCGAGATCCTCGTAGGTGAATTTCACGCCGCGAAAGGTCGGCACGGCGGCGGCCATCTGCGCGATCCAGCGGCTCACCGGCGCGCTGGCACGGCTCATCGACGGCATGTGGTAATAATAGAACGGCGTGGCGGGCGCGGCGGCGGCGATCCGGCGATTCGTTTCGATCAGGGCGGCGTCGGACGAGGGCGCGAAATAAACCGGACCGATCGCGGCGATGCCGTCGGCTCCGATCTTTTCGGCATGCGCGGCGAGGTCGCGCGCATCGGCGATGGACGTGTGACCCACGTGCACGATGAGAGTGAGCTTTTTTCCGGTCTGCGTGTCACCGGCGATGGCGGCGCGCCAGGCCTCGGCGACCTGCTTGCGCTCGGCGTTGGTGAGCGAGAGGCCCTCGCCGGTCGTGCCGCAGATGAAAACGCCGGCCACGCCGTCCTTGCGAAGGCGGGCGGCGTAGGGCGCGATGACGGAGAGATTGAGCGAGCCGTCGGGAGCGAGCGGCGTGAAGGGAGCGGCAATGAGGTTCATGGTGACGGATGCAGCATCACCCGTCAGCGCGGCGCCTGCCAAACCGGGGCCACTGGTAAAATGTACTTACCAGTCCGGAAAACCTCTCCTCACTTCGTGATCTCGCCAACGAACGCGATCAGCGGCTGCACCTCGACGGGGGCCTGCACCCAGTCGCTGTAAAGCAGCTCCGGGAGCGTGTTCTGAGTCTGGTAGAACGTAAAATTATCCTCGTCGGCGCGGGCAATCCAGCCGGTCCTGACGGTGGCGCCGGCGTAGAGGCCCTTGCTCTTGCTGTAAACGAGGACGGGCGTATTGAGCAGTTCGCGGCTGATCTTTTCGGCTTCGGCCACGCGCGGGCCGGCGATGGCCTTGGCATCGATGCCGATGTTGAGGCGGTCGGTGAAAAGGAGTTTGGGCGTCTGCTCGTCGTTGATGATGTAAACCGTTTCGATGGAGCTGCCGCCGGCCTGGAGGCCGAGGCTCGTCTCGCCGGCGCGGATCAGCACCGGCAGGCTCCAGTTGCCATCGGCCTTGCGCACCATGATGACGCCGTAGCCGTAGCGCATGCCGAAGATCAGGCCGCCCTTCACCTGGTTGGTGATGATGATGCCACGGGCCTGTTTCAGCACCTCGGGCGGAATATCCGCCTGAAAATTACGAATGATCGCCTCGCATGTCTCGAAGCGGCCGGCGAGCTTCTCGTGGACGGTAGCAGCGCAAAGCGTCGAAACAAAAGCCAGGGCGCAGGTAACAAGGAAAATGGAACGTTTCATGGTGTGGAAAAACAGAATAGTGCGCACCTTGCCAGAACTGCCGCCCGAAGTGAAGAGGGAATGAGAATACGGAATAAGGAAGTGCGCCGGAGCCCGTCGTCACCGGGAATGCACCGGTCCCCTCCCCCGTACCTCACCCCTTCACTGCCCCGGCGGTGATGCCCTTGACGAGGTGTTTCTGCAACAGAATGTAGATTGCGAGGATCGGCACCGTCACCATGACGAGCCCGGCGAACAGCATGCCGTAATCGCTCCGGTACTGGGCCGTGATCGCGAGATTCGCCAATCCGAGCGGCAACGTGCGCGCACCCGCCCCGCCGGCGTCGCCGCCGCTCGCCAGCATGAACGCAAAAAAATACTCCTTCCAGATACCGATGAACTGGAAAATCGCCACCGTCGCCAGGCCCGGCCTCGCCAGCGGCAGCATCACGCGCCAGAATGCGCCCGCCTCGCCGCACCCGTCCACCACCGCCGCCTCGTAGAGCGTGCGGGGCAAACCGCGGAAAAACCCGGCGAGAATGAACACGGCAAACGGCAGCCCATTGGCCGTGTAAACCAGCACCAGCCCCGGCAGCGAATCCAGCAACCCCAGCGCCCGCAGCTCGAAAAACAGCGGCACGATCGAAAGCTGCACCGGGATCATCAGCCCCGCCAGAAACAGCCAGAACACCGCCCGCCCCGCCAGATGATAGAACCGCGCCAGCGCGTACGCCGCCATCGAGCCGAAGAGCAGGATCAGCGCCACGCTCGACGCCGTCACCAGCACGGAGTTGACAAAATAGTCGCCGAAGCGCGCGCCGCTCCATGCATTCGCGTAGTTTTCCGTCGCCAGCGCATCGAGCGCCGGGAATGCGAACGCATCGCGGAAGATCGCCTCGTCGGTCTTGAACGACGACGCCACCATCCATGCCATCGGATAGACGACCCAGAGGAGCTGGATCGCCAGGACGATCCAGCAGAAAGCTGAAACGCTGAAAAACTGAAACGCTGAAACCCAATCCCCCCGGCGTGCGCCTGTTTGTTGGTGATCGTTCATTTTGTGCGGCATCTTCATTTTAGCTTTTCAGTTTTCAGCTTTCAGCATTTTCCCTCATCGCCCGCATCACCGCCGCGCTGCCGACCAGCACCAGCACGAACATGACGACCGCGATGGCCGTCGCCCGCCCGATCTGGAATTCCTGGAACATCGTCGAGACCATCAACGTGCCCAGCGTATGCGACCCGCTCGCCGGGTCCTGCGACGTGAGCAGCCACACCAGTTCGAACGCGTTGAGTCCGCCGATCACCAGAAACACCGCCGAGATGACGAGCACCTCGCGTATCAGCGGCAGTGTTACCGAAAAAAACTGCCGCGCCGGCGACGCCCCGTCGATCTCCGCCGCCTCGTAAAGCTCCGCCGGGATCGACTCCATCGCCGCCAGGTAAAGCACCAGATTGAATCCGCACGCCATCCACAGGTAGATCGGGATCAGCGCCCCGTAGAGATGTCCCTGCGCCAGCCACGCGAACCCCTCGAACCCGAGAAACCATCCGGCGAGGGCATCCGGCGCGCCTGCCGCCGCCAGCCAGCGCCCGCATGCCACCAGCCCCGCGTTGACGATGCCGCCGCGCGGATCGTAGGCCGCCATCCACAACAACGTCGCCGCGACTCCGCCGAGCAGATTGGGAAACAGGAACACCACGCGAAACACCCGGGCGCCCCACACGCCGCGATGGATGAGCACCGCGAAAAACAACGCCGCCGGCACCACCACCAGCGCCGGCACCAGCATGAGGTAAAGATTGTTGCGTAATGCGAACCAGAATACGTCGCTCTCCAGCAGCAGCCATCTGAAATTGAACAGGCCGGCCCACGAGCGCTCGCCGAATCCGTCCCACCGCGTCAGCGCCCACGCCAGCGACACCACGCCCGGCGCGAGCACGAACGCCGCAAACAACAAAAACGCGGGTCCCACGAACCCGGCCGCAAAGCGCAACCGCAGATGCCCGAGAAAGCCTGGCGGGGCGGACATCCCGGAGCGGCGGCATTCCTGCCGCTGCGACGAGGCGCCACGCGCCTCGCCCTTTGTCGAAACATCTTGCGAATGCGCCATCCCGTTCAAATTCCCCGAATCGGGCGACGCTTTGCGTCGTCGCAGCGGCAGGAATGCCGCCGCTCCAGACTTGCGCCCCCTCTGCCTTTGCCACCTTTTCGGCCACCCCCCTCCCCACCCGATCCACCCCGCCAGCCCCGCCACCAACAACAAAAGCCCCGCCGCCGCCCACCCGTGCCGCACCTCCACACGATCCGGATCGGCCAGCCGCGCCCGCTCGGTCGCCGCCGCAGCCTCCAGCCGCTCGCCAAACTCCTCCGGAGTGATCCGCCCCGTCATCAGCCGGTAACGCGCATCGGTCAGCGCCTGATTCATCATCGCCTGAAATGCCGCGCTCGTGGCCGGCGCCGCGTCAAAACTCCCCGCGCCCGACGTCGCCGCGTGCTCGATCAGGACCGCCGTGTCGCGCATCCACGGCGAATAATCCTCCGCCCGCACCGCACGCAACGCCACCGGCGAATCGATCTGGCGGGCGAATCGCCGCGCCACCTCGCGCGACGTCAGGTAACGGAAAAAATCGACCGCCGCCCGCTCCCGTTCCGGATCTCCCGTTTTGAACAAAAAATAATACCCGCTCTGCGCCTGCAACGTATCCGCCCCTGATTGTGGCGCGGGCGTCCCGCCCGCGCCCCTTTCCGCCTCCGCAAACACCGGAAAGTTCATCACCCCCAACCCGAACCCTTCCGGCAGCCGCCCGCGCATTTCGTTGACGAACCATGAGGCCGACACCGCCATCGCCGCCCGTCCCTCGATAAATTCGAGCTGGGCGGCCGTATGCGACATCCCCTCCCAGCCGCGCACCAGGTAGCGCGTCGAAACACGCTGCAACACCCCGGCCGCCCGGACAAAACGCGGATCACTCCGCGCCCCCGGCGCGAGTTCCAGATACGCGCGATACCCGTCCGGTCCGACAAGGTTGTAATGCGCCGCTCGCAGAAATGCGTCGCCGTAACGCATGAAAACACCGGGCAGCGCGACCGGCGCGATGCCGGCTGCCTCGATCTTTTCGCATAGCGCGAAAAACTCGTCCCAGGTTTGCGCCGGTTCCCAGCCATGCTCGCGGAAAAGCTGTTTGTTGTAAAACAGCGTCCAGACCGCGTGGGCAAACGGCAGGCCGTAAACGGAAGAGGAGTTCAGGGTTTGGGGTTTGGAGTCTAGAGTTTCGGACGGCGAAGCCGCATCCCCGCTCGCAGCATTTCCCGATCCTGAACCCTGTACTCCGAACTCCGAACCGCGGACGCTGGACGATGCTTGCACCGTCCAGCGTCCGAGCACGTCGGGCAAAAACGTGTCGCGCCAGCGCGCATCGCCTTCCCAGTTCGGCCCGTCGAGGTACGGCGCGAGATCGAGAATCCGGCCGGCGGCGATCAGATTCGGATACAGCAGCACCGCATCCGTCGCGTCCGGGTAGTCCCCCGCCATCACACGAATGCGCACCTTGTCGCTGATCCTCGGATCGCCGTGCAGCCGCACGCGCACGCCCGGCCGCAACGCCTCGAACTCGCGCGCCACCTGTTCAAAAAACGCCGCCCCGTATCCGGCCACCAGCACCGGAACATCGAGCACCACGTCCTCCGTCCGCGTCGCCGCGTCCGCGCGCGCGACCGCGCTGCTCCACGCGAGCGCTCCGCAGACACAGATAACAACGGCAACCAGGCGAACCATGCCCGCCGGTTGTGTGCGTTGTCCGCCCCGGCATCAATCCACAAGCGCAGACGGGAAAAAGGAGGTCGCGGCATCAATATCGCCGGAGGCCACCCGATGGCACAACAGCCAGGCGCCCGCCGACCAGCCCATCATGCTCGGCATAGGATACTCGTCGCGCACGTCGATGTCACCGGTGAGGGCGTTGTACTTTTCCCAGAGTTTTCCGGTCCGTTCAAAAACGCGCTCGCCGGTCCGCGCCCATTTCCGGGCGAGGCGACAGGCGTCGGCCTCGAGCCCGTATCGCAGCAGACCGAGCACCGCCGCCGCCTGGAGTGGCGGCCACGCGTTGGGAGAATCCCATTGCAGACCGGGCGCATCGCCGGAAGCCGGACAGGTTGTCCGAAGGGCATGACCGGTTTCGAGCGCGGCGAGAAGACGTCCCGCGGTCGCGACGGCCTGGGCCGGCGTGGCGACACCCGCCCAGAGCGGATAAAACGAGGCGGCGGTCAGTGCCGGAGAAAGGCGGTCGCCGGCCATGTCGCGATCGACAAATGCACCGGCCTCCGGGCACCAGAGGACGGCGTTCATGTGTTCGCGGCGTGATACGGCCCGGGTTGTCCAGAGCGCGGCGGCAGCCTCGTCTCCCGTGCGGCGGGCGAGGTCGGCACAGACGGTTTCGTGGGCAAAAAGAAGCGCGTTCAGGTCAACCGGCAGGTGATCCATGCAGCGTCCGCCGAAACGCGTGGTAAAATCCCAGCCGCTCTCGGCCTCCGCAAGGTGATGGGCGATGGCGACGAGCCGCGCCTGCGGATCGTCGGGCCAGGGAGGCACGCGGCCGGCGATCATTTCGCCGAAGGCGGCCAGTTCTTCAGGATGGGCGTGGTGGCCGTAGCGGTTGAGGCCGCGATATCGCAAATCGGGAGCCGCGCGAAGCGTCGACCAGAACGCATATTCGGCGGTCAACGCCTCGAGATGGGCGGCGAGACCGTCGGGCGAAAGCGCGCCGGGCGCGGCGGACACGAGCATGGAAACGACGAGCGCGTAGTGCGGGGGCTGGCTGCGGAAAAGTTGTCCGGCTTCGTACTGGTTGGGGACATACCCGAGGCGGTTGACGAGCCAGCGCATGTTTTCGGCGACATCGACCACTTCGCGGATGCGGCCCTGGAGGAGGAGGCCGATGCTGGCGTAGCAAGAATCCCAGTAAAAGAAGGAGCGGAAGCCTTCGTCCGCGCAGGGGACAACGAAGGGCCGAGGGAGCGATGCCAGGCCAAGGGTCGCCGGATCGGTGGGGGTGGCGGCGGGGATGCGCAGAGTGCACTCCCACTCGGTGGCGATAAAGCGTTCAAGCCTGGCGGACGCCGGAGTGGTGGAGAGATGCGGGGCGGGGGGAATGACGGTGGTGGCGGACGGTTCGTCGATGGTGAGTTGCATGAACAGGGGCCGGGTGGCGGTGGCAGGAGATGTGGGGTGAGTTATTCGCGGAGGGTGTCGAATTCGTTAAAGACTGCCAGGTACTCGCTGGTGTTCATCGAACTGTACACCTTGCGCGCAAGCGGACCTCCCTTGGCCCAGCGGACGGAGCCGTTGCCGAAAGCGATATTGAAGCCCTGGCTGCCGTTGACGGGTTTGCTCGATCCCTCAAGGCCCCGGGGGAAATAATCGGTATAGATGACCTTGTCGATATACTCGGCGTGACGGAGGATTTTGCTGGCGGGAGTGCCGGGCCAGTAATTGGGGGTAAGGCGTGTGGCGAACGAACTGTTGATGTTGGTGTTTCCCCTGCCCGCCCATCCGTTGGCCCAGTTGTCCGGTTTGTATCCACGGGCATCATTCGCATCCCAGGTGGGATTGTAGAATACCCCGGGATCGGTAATGATGCCCTCCTCGAGGAGATGGCCGAGGTTGCGGATCTCCTTGTCACAATAAAGCCATGCCGAGTTGTAAACGGCGCTCGTGATACTGACCGGGGGAAGCTCCCCTTTGTGATCGGTGGCATAGATGAGGGCACCCTGCACACAGGCGCGGAGGTTGCTGCGGCCGACGGCGATTTTGGCCTGCAGGCGGACACGGCTGACAGCCGGGATGAGAATCCCGGCCAGGATGCCGATGATGGTAATGACGGTGAGCAGTTCGACGAGCGTGAAAGCGCGCCGGCTGACGACGATGGAGCGAGGGGCAGAGAGGTTCATGGCGGGGAGTCGGGTTGGTTACAATGATGGCGCGGCGGAAGTGAAGGTGACATCGACATCGGCGAGTTGCACGGAGCCGCGCAGGCCGTTGGCGGCGGTGAAGGCCACGCGGTCGAAGATGGAAGGCGGAGTCTCCGCGGTGTCGATGACACCTTGCTCGACAGAGTAGGCCGTGTCGTCGTTGGCGGCGTCTTTCAGGGTCCAGGTGACGAACGTGCCACGCCCGGTTTTTTTGAGCGTGAGGGTCAGCGTGTAGATGACGGTGTCGTTTTTTTCGTAAAGGGCATCGAGGTTCCGGACGGTGGCTTTGGTGCCGAGCTTTACGGCGCCCTTGCCTCCGGCCCATCCCCCGCCGGTGCGGCTCCAGATTTCGTGGCTGGCGGCGCGGCGGGTGCCGCCGGCGATGATCGTGTAACCCGCCCAGTCCCGGGTGTCGGCAATGTCGTCGCCGATGGGGCTGAACAGGCCGAATCGGAACTGGCCGCCGCCGGGAGCTTCGGCAAAGCGGAAGGTCACCTTGGCCGTAAGCACAAGTTCGTCGCCGGCCTGGGCCAGCCTGTAGATTTTCGGCAGGAGGGCGTAGGCCGTCGAGTTGACCGGGAGCAGGGGAGAGGCGGTGGTGAGCCCGGAAGGCGCGCCCTGCTGGATCGTCCAGGGCGAAACAGGCGTGGCGCGCAGGAGGGCCATCGGGGCGAACAGGACGGCGGTCAGCAAGACGATTGCTGCGAGATGTCGCCGGAAGGCGAACCCGGGAAGGATGGAGGTTTTCATGGCGTGTGGTTGTTTTTATTTGGCGATGAGGTCGGGACCGAGTGTGCGGTCCAGTTTCCGGTGGGCGGCGGCAAGACCTTCGAGGTAGTCGCGGTACGGTTGCCCGTCGGGGCTGACCATGCCCCAGTTGGCACGCTCGCCTTCGGTGGAATCCATCCAGCCAAAGGGAACCAGGCCGACGATGAAGGGGCATTCGCGGAGGAGTTGATCGAGGATTTTTCCGTACTCCTCGCCGCGGCGCTTCTGCGTGGCGAGCTTGGCCGTGGGGCTGGGAACGCCGGAATCGAGGGATTGTATCCCAAATTCGGTTACAATCACCGGCTTTCCGGTGACGCGGTGCGCGAGCTTCATGCGGTCAAGCTGGATGTCGGTGTATTCGCCGGTGTCCCAGCGGTCCATGGGGTAGGCGTTCCAGGCGATGATGTCGTAGTCTTTCCACGCGGCGAGGACTTCGGCGGTGGCGCCGCCCATGAAGCGGTTGCTGGCAACGAGCTTGCCGGGCATGGTGCGGCGGACTTCGGCGAGGACGCAGTCGGCAAACTCCTTTACCGTGAGCATGGCGAAATCGTAATAGTCGCGCTCCATCGCGGGGGCGCCGGCGGCGGGGGATTTTTTAGTGTGGTTGAGTCCCGTGGATTTTTCGCGAGGGGGGGCGGGTTTTTTGACAAGAATGTCGTCGAAGCCGGCGAGTTTTTTTGAGGGTTCGTTTGCGGCGGCATGGGCGGCGGAGCCGAACCAGGCGCGGTTGAGGTCGTCGATGGTGCGGTAACGGGTGCGGAGCCAGGTGACGAATTTTTTGCCGGCGGCGTCGGAAAATGCGTCGCCGGTGATGGAGGCGCAGTGGAGGGCGCCGTCGAGGTCGAGTTCGTTGTCGATGAATACGCCGGTGACGGCCTGGTCTTTCCATTCGGCGGCGGTTTTTTCGAGGTAGGCGGTGAGGTTGGCGCGCCAGGTGGGGTCGAAGGGGTCGGGCATTTTGGATTGTCTGCCGTCGTTGGCGCGGAGGCGGGGACCGCCGGCGCGCATCGCGATGTCGAGGTTGCGGAAGGAGGGCATGCCGAGCGTCTCGCCGTGCTGGTAGTGCGCAGCGTGCAGGGAGACGGCGAGGGTGTTGAATCCGAGGCGGCGCATGGCGGCGACGTCGTGCGCCGCCCAGGCGGCTTCGGTTTCCCAGGTGTTGTAGAGGTGTTTGGAATATCGATACGCCCAGCGCGGGAGAATCATGTCGGTCTGGGCGGCGAGGAGGAAAAAAGGCGCGCCGGCCGGATCGACGAGGCTCCAGCGCGGGCCGAGGTTGCGTGCGCTCCACGCGCCGGGAACGATGCGCGGGCGCAGGGCGGCCGCAGTGTGCTCCACTGGCGGGAAATCGGCGAGAGGAGCGGCGACGTAGTTCCGGGTATCCCACGGCCTGGGGACGAGCAGGGGAAAGATGTCCACGGCGCGATTGAACCTGCCGGCTTCTTTGGCAGGGAGACTGCCGAGATCCTCGACCGGGGCGCCGCCGCCGGATGGCACGACCGTGGCCCAGGAGGCATCGCTGACAACAACATGGCGATGGTCGCCCTCCTGCCAGCCGAACGCGAGCACGAGTTCGGGCGCGAGGGTTTGCGAGGTGATCGCAACCCGGAGAAGGTTCCTGCCCGGGACGAGGTATTCGCCGACGGGGATTTCCTTCGCAAGAGCCATGAAGCGGCCGCCGCTCGGCCAGCGCGCGGTGTCGACGGCGTTGTCGCCGCCGCGGCCGGCTTCGCGGCCGTTGACGGTGAGCACGAAATCCCCGTCGGCCATGAGCTGGCACCAGGCATCCGCATCCACGGCGCCGATCTCGATCTCCCGGGTAAAGACCTGCGGCGCCTCGGGATGGCGCGAGCGAATGACACGGGGGACGGGAAGTGGCATGGCGGGGCGGCGGGTAATGGCGAGGCGAGCGATCTCGACGTCGATGCCGCCGCCGCTGGTGAACGTAAGCGTGGGGTCGGTGATGGAGCGCAGGCTTTGCAGGCGCCAGAGGTCGCCGCCGACCATGTCGGCAAAGTCGATGGAAACGCGGGTCCAGCGTCCCTTGCCGATGGCGCGGGTGGCCTTGTAGCGCTGTTTTTCGTTGGTGGTGAAGGAGCGGAGCGCGGAATGTTCGGGGACGTAATAGTCGAGAGTGAGTGTGGCGCCCTCGATCGGATATTCGCCGGGAAGGTAGAGGATGGCCCACTTCCCGTCCGTAGTGATTTTGTGGACACGGGAAACATCGGGCCGCGCCAAGGTCGGGGCGGTGATTTTCTGGCTGACACCGCGAGAGAGGCGCAGGGGTAGGGCCGCGGCGGCGGCAGGGTCATACTCGGCGAGCGTCAGGGTTTCGGCGATGTTGACCGAACGCGGTTCGCCGGGGGCCGGAGCACTTCTGGCGTTGGCGTCGATGTCCTGGACAGCCGCCACCTGGGCGGCGGCAGGCACGGCGACGCCGGCGAGCAGGAAGAACGCGAGCGCAGGCAGGGCGGGTCGTGAAAAGACAAACCCGGATGCGGGAGCGGACGGATGACGGAACGGGTCGGACATGGTGGAAAGGGGTGTAAGGAAATTCGTTAGTTACGCGGGTAAGTTACGGCGATGTTTTCGGGTGGCAGGCGAATCGTGTCAACCCCTTTGTCGGAAAAAGGGCAGAGCGGGATGCCAGCCTCTGAAAATATCCGGCCTGCGGGAGGAGAACAAATACGCCGACGGCTGCGTTTTGTGCGTGCTCCGGCGCGTAAGCTGTGGGATAGCATCTTCCGTTTTATGCGCAGCCAGAAAGTAACCATGCAGACCCTGGCCGATGAGCTCAAGATCTCGCGGGCCACGGTGAGCTATGTGCTGGCCGGCCAGGCCCGGCAGAAAAAGATCCCGCCGGAAACGGAGGCGCGGATTCGCGAGGCCGCGTGGAAACACCGGTTTGTCCCCAACTACTGGGCGCGCAGCCTGGCACGGCAGGACAGATCGGGCGTGGGGTTGCTGTTTCCCGATGCGACGATGAACGCGACGCAGGATATCGTGGCAGGCATCCAGTCGGTGCTGGAGAAGGCCCGGGAGGCCAGCCCGGGAACCGGCACGGACGGGATTGCGACGGCACATGGCAGTTTTCTGTCCATCACCTGCTGGGACGCGGAGCGGGAACGGGCGGAACTGGACGCGCTGCTGGGCAAGCGGATCGCGGGGCTGATCTGCCTGCCGGGGCTGGCCAACGCCGCGCATTATCTGGCGCTGCGCAAGAACCGCTTTCCGATGGTTTACGTGACGGACAAGCTGGATGGCGACGACGAGTATTTCGTGATGATCGACGGGGCGGACGCGGTTCACAAAATATTCGATCACCTCGAAAGTCTCGGCCACCGGCGGATAGTGGTGATCGGCCCGGACGGAGCCAGTCCGACGACGGAAGAGCGCTACGCGGCGGTGCGGGTGAGGCTGGAAAGGCTGGGCGTGGCTGCGAGCGAGGGCCTCGTATCGGGGAAAACAGGACAGGAAGAGACGATCTTCGCGGCGGTGGATCGCGTGCTGGGGAGGCCGGCGGAGCGGCGTCCCACGGCCATCCTGGGGATCAATGACACCGTGGCCTACCAGATCATGCACCAGGTGATGAGCCACGGTTTGACGCCGGGGAAAGAGATTTCGCTGGCGGGCATCGGAGACATGCAGATGAGCCGCTACCAGATGGTGAGCCTGACGACGGTGCAGGAACGGCGCTACGAATTCGGGCGGATCGCGGCGACGTTGCTGCTCGACCAGATCAACGGCGCGGAGCTTGGCGAGGGCGCCGCCACGGGGTTGCGGATCAAGGGGGAACTGGTGGTGCGGCGGAGCTCAGGCGCGGTTCCCCAATAAAAATTTCCCCCCTCCCCCCCCGCTTGATCCAGGGGGAGGGGGCGCTCAACGGGGGAGATTAGCGGTTGCGCTGACGGCGGAGAGCGACGACGGCAAGGGTCAAAAAGCCCAGAATCAATCCGAAAGCGGCGGGCTCGGGAACGGCGGCGGCAACAAAACTCAGTTCGCCTCCGGTGAGATCAAACGCCCATGTGCCGAGCGCATTGGTCAGTGAGTAGGCGTTGGCGGCGGTCAGGGAAAACGTCTCGCCGGAATCGTTCCCGATATTCACCGCGAAGGTCGAGCCGTAGGTGACGGCGCTGCCCGTCACGGATACAAGCGTCACCGAGGTGTCGCCGGTCGGGAGCAGGGAGCCGAAATTCACGTTGAATATACCGTCCACGACGACCGTGCCGGTGGTGGAGAGCTGGAGCTGATTGCCTTTCGCAACGTCGAAGACCAGCGCGCCGGTGCTCGCAAGGGTGAAGTTGCCGGCGCTGATCACGGTGTTGCCGGTGTAGGTGTTGGCCCCCGCGAGGGTGAGGGAGGAATCGGCGCTGGTCTGGCTGACGCCAGTGACGTTGCTGCCGATGACGGCGTTGATCACGGTGCCCGCCAAAGTGCCCGCGCCCTTCGTTCCGGAGGTGATGATGAGTGCGCCGGTGTGGTTGACAGCGGCGCCGCTGATCACGATGCGCGAAGTCGCGGCGGCGGCGGTAGGGCCACTCACAAAAGTCGTCACATCGCCCGTGCCCGTGATGCCGCCGGTAATGGTCAGCGTGCTGCCGTTGTTGTTCTGGCTGGCAAGGGTAAGGCTGGCGTTGTTCAGCGTGATCGCGCCGGAAAACGTCGGGCTGTAGCTGCTGACGCCGAGAGTATTCGTGCCGGTGCCGACGACCTGAATGGCATTGGTAATTGCGTCGGCAAAGGCGGTGGAACCAGTGCCGTTGGCGTAGAGGGTGGCGTCGATCCCCGCCTTGGCGCTGTCTCCGAGGGTGATCGTGCCGGTGCCGACCGAGGTGCTTTGTCCGAAGCGGACCGTGCCCGACTTGATGGTCAACCCGCCAGTGAAACTGTTGTTTCCGTTCAGGGACTGGACTTTGTTCGATGTGTTCGTGCCATCGCCCATCGTGACGGACAGGTTGCCGCTCAGTGTGCCGGCAAAGGTGGAGTCGGCGTTGCGCGAGTCGATAACCACGCTGGCCGCCGTCGCGCCGGAGTTGGTGATGGTCCCGGAGCCGCGCAGACCGGAGAGCGTCAGCGTGGTGGCGTTCAGGTCAACGGTGCCGCCCGCGACGTTCAGATATACTTTCAGGGAACGCGACGCAACGTCGCTACCGAAACGCACCGTGCCGGTGTTGGTGGCGTCGCCAACGGTGAGCGTCCACACCGGATTGGAGCCGTTGGTGTCAATGGAGGCAGCGTTGCCGTTGATATCAAGCGTGCCTCCTGTGCCAACCAGCCAGGTCTGGGTGGCGGCGACCTGAATGGCCGACGCGAGCGTTATCTCGCCGGAGGTCACGGCAGAGGCGTCCACGCCGCTGGAGCCGATCTTGAGCGTTCCTCCACTGATCTGCCAGCCGGTCGAGCCGAAGAGAAGTCCACCAATGCTGCGGGTGCCCGAGATGACCGGCTGGTTTGCCGTCAGCGTGCCGGTGAAGCTGGCGATGTCGGTGGAGATGTGGTCGGCCGGCGCGACGTTGCCGGACCAGTTGGCGTTGTCCGCGAAGCCGGTTCCACTTACGCCCGTCCATTGAATGTCATCGGCGGGGAGCAAGTGCGACAGAAACACACCGGCAAACATGGTAGATACAGAAGATATTGTTTTTAAAATAAAAGCATAAGAATGCTTCGGATATGGGGAGGAGTTTTTATGCATGACGATGACGATCATGGCGGGTCGAAAATGCATCTGTCAATCTAATTAACTTACGCGCATAAGTCATTTCAGAGGAAACAGGGCGATAAACAGCAGCGCCAGCAGGGGTATCCGGCCGGCCGAGGCCCGCCCCTCGTGAGATCACACTGACCGGTCATCCGCTTCTCCGGGGCAGTCTGGTCAACATGTTTGCCCAACCGACTGCGATCCCCCCCCGCATCTCCCGGGCCGGGTTTTTCCTCCCCGCGTCCTCAGTCTTTGTCCTCGGGTGCGAAGGTGCCGCCATAGCCGGGCTGATAGACAAAGGCGCCGCCAAGCCCGCTCAACGTGGCAAAATGAGCGTCGCGCCCATAAAGCCGCCATCCGCGCGCCGCCGCCGTGGCCGAAATCAGATAATCGTTCCAGGGCAACGTGTGACCGGCATCACGCGCACGCCAGCCAAGCGCCTTGGCCGCCTCCCAGTCGGACTCGTTGCACGCGACGTAAGGAATGCAGGAAAAAAAGCTTTCCAGCGCGCGTCGTTCCTCGCGCCGCGCGCCGCCCAGCACCTCCAGTTTTACGGGCGAGCACCAGGCCGCCTCATACTCGTCAAGCAAGGCGCGCAGGGCGAGCTTGGCCATCAGGTCGCCCTGGCGCCGCGCAGCTTCAATCCAGATCGAGGAATCCACCAACACCATGGCGTTTTGTTCTCCGTGTATGTTTTCAGGTCAGAAGCCTTGCCGCTCGGTCTCCTCTGTCGGCGCCGGATAATCGAAGGCGCCTTCCATCAGCAGACGCCCGAATTCGCGGGCTTTCCTGCGTTTGAGAAACTCTTCGACGGCCTGCGCGACCGCCGGACCTTTTTTCCGCTCGTTCGTTGCCGCCAAAAGCTCTTCCAGCGTCTGGTCGTCTATGTCCACTGTGATTTTCATGCAGGCAATTTCGGCTAAAATCCTTAAATTTGCAATGATAATTCCTCAAAAAATGTTTTTTTCACCATATATTTCTTACTTTCAAGGGAAAATTTGGCCAAAAAATCCTGATCGAACAAAGCTGAAGCACCTAAATCCCAAGTGGCTCGATCTGGATTCAGTGAAAAGTAGTGTGTCACAGGCACCGCATCTTTATTGCATTCGCTGTTATGCGGGCGTCCGGGAAACGACGTCAGCCGGTATCAACTGCTGCCGGACATGCCGGCGGCGAGGCGCTTGAGGCGATCGATGGCGAGGAGGAGCGCGCGGGTTTCGTGGTAGGCGGCTTTCCATTGCCAGCCTTTTGCCGATCCGGGACCAGGAATGAGCGTGCCGTCGGCGGCAACTTCACGATACCAGCCGCCGTAGCGCGGATCAATGAGGTGGTTTTGAATAAAACGCCATTGTTCGACGAAGCGGGTCCAGTAAACGGGATTGTTTTCGGGGAGGCCGTAACGTTCGTGGAGAAGCAGCAGGGTATTCAGGTTTTCGAACTGGACCCACCAGATTTTCACGAACGGCGGAGTGGGTCCATAGAGGGTGCTGCCGGTATTGAAAAGGCCGCCGTTTTCGGGATCCCATCCAACACGCAAGGCGTGATCGACAAACGAGCGTCCTGCACGCCAGATGGCAGGATCGTCGGGGCGACCGAGCGCGGCGGCGGCATCGGCAAGCAGAAACGTAGTCTCGACGTCGTGACCGAAGGAAATGGGCGCGGGGATGACCTTCCAGTCGGCGGTAAAATTCATGTATTGGGTGCCGGGCCAGGCATGGATGCGGGTCAGCATGATATGGAGAAGCTCGTCCATACGGGCACGGAGGCGGGCATCGGGCCACACGCGGTAAAGTTCGGTGAAAGCCTCGAGAAGGTGAAGCTGGGTGTTCATCGACTTGCAGCCGAAGGGAGTGCCGACGGTGTCGACGAGGGGGATATCGTACGGTGTGGTAGCCGGTTCACGGACGGGAAGGGGTGTGCCGTCGAGATCGAGGGCGTCGAAATAACCGCCGTTGACGGAATCGTGCGCATGTTGCTCCAGCCAGTGAAAGGTGGCGATGGCCTTGTCCCGAAGCGCCGGGTCATCGAGCGCAGCGGAAGCGGCGGCGAGGGCATAGATGGCAAAGGCGTTGCCGTAGGAATGCTTGGGCTGCCTGAAGCGAGGGCTCCCGGATGGAAGAGGATGCTCCCACAGGAAGCCGCCATGCCTGGAATCCCACATGTGGAGAAGGAAATCAGCGCCGTGACGGACGATCGGACGGCAACGGTCGGCGAGGTCGGGACGGTGGAGAACAACCTGCGCCGCCACCCAGGTCATGCGTGATTGAAAAACGACGGTCTTCGGCTGACGACTGGCGGGGGCAGGAGTCCAATCGCGGTCAAAAGTGCAAAGGAAGCCGCCACGGTCGTTGTCGATGCAACGGGGAAACCACGAATCGAGAACATGGATACGAAGAGTGCCATCGAGCTCGGCGGCAAGTTCACGCAAAATCGCAGGGGAGGGATTGACCATGAATGCGGAGTCGGAGGCGCGTGATGGAGACGAAGAAAACAAGACGTTCACAAGCGCGATCACGGCGGAGAACGAAAGAAGAGGGCGGGAGACATGCAGGAAATGCCGTGTGACCATGAAAGCGTGCAGCCTCGGGGATGAGGTATTGGAGAGACGTTGCGAAGAATGAGCGCGGAAAGGGAAAAAAAGGCGGCCGGCGAAGCGCCGGTTACTCACGGACGAGAGTGATTTTCTCCTTGGGAGCAGAAGGCGCATGAACCCGGAGTTGCCGTCCGTCAGCAAGCGTGATGCGGGTGTCGGTGGCATTGATTGCGGCAACGGCCTTTACGGGGTTTTCTTCGCCGGGCCGGAGCGGGTACAGGAGCGTGAGAAACGTCTGTATTCCGGAGCCGCCCCGGGTGTGCGTGACCGTGGTGGCGGGAACGTACTGCGGATCCATGTCCTTGCGCACATGCCAGCCGAGCAACTCGGGCTCGGTCTGTGCGGAGACGGCGCGGACGGAGAGTTCCCGTGTATCCAGAGGAATGACCGCCAGATTGGAGAGGCCGGGCTCGGCCGTCGTCACCGCCTGGGTTGAGGGATCGACAACTGTCCTGGTGGGGAGCAGGTGCCAGCGCGCCTCGTAGGAGTGACTGCGCGTGTCCGCCGGATCGGTGGGGACCAGCGTGTCGGCAACGATGACCAGGTCCGGCTTGGAAAAGAGAATACGACGGGTGTGTGTGACCGGGCCACGCGGTTGCTGCTCGGCCCACATGCCAGCTTTGGAAAACGCATCGTCGTAGGTTGCGGCGGCGAAATCGTAATCGCCGGTGCTTTCCCACACGGCATCGACCGGTTTACGGGCGACATTTGCCTCGCGATCACGCAACTGCCTGCGCTGGGGCATTCCATCCACGAGGATGATGTTGTGCGAAAACGCATCGGTGGCATATTGGCGCCATTTGCTGTCCTCGTAGGAACCGCCTCCGCCATCGAAAAGGATTTCGCGTCCGTAAACCCAGAATACGAGATTGAGCTTGTCCTGATGCGAGTGGGCATAGCCGGGAAGCCCAACGTCAAAGGCAAGGTAGTTGGCATCGGTTTCCCATCCTGAACGCATGACAAAATACCCTGCATAGGGAAACGCGTGGGATGTTTTCGAGGGCGGATGACCGACTGCGCCATCGGTGGCAATCCATGCCCAGTCTTTCCGTTCCGGGAAAAAGAGGAGACCGTTATTGAGCACGTTGGACAACCAGGTGATGGGCCAGGAATCATTGAAGCGCGGCTCGGATCTATCGGGCGTCATGAGATACACCAGGTAATCGTACCCTTTCTCCATGTTCTTGATGTAGTCGGCAGGGATTTCATTCAGGCGGCCGGTTGCCCGGGCCAGCCTCGGAATTGCCATGCCATTCTCGTCCAACGATACGATGTGATAACCGGGAGCGAGTTCGTACTGTGCGCCATCCGGGAGGAATTGGCGGGAGATGCTGGCGTGCATTGTATCGATAGCGGAACGCCGCCAATCGGCGGCGTCTTTGAACTCCGGAAACATGGTTCCGATGGTGTGGAGTCCGCACATTTCCATGGTAAGCCAGTTGCCCCAGCCAGAAGGGAATTTTTTCAGGTAACGTGCATGTTGAAGATTTGAATACACATAAAGCAGCAGGTCTTCGTCGGTGACGGAGGGAGAACGCACAAAGGCCTGAAATGCGCGGGGCCACGCGTCACGCATGCGAATGCCACACTCGATGGTGCGCCAGGTGGAGTCTCGATAATTGGCGGCAGTTTCCGGAGGCGGGCACTGGGCCATGAACGAGCGAAACTGAATCGCCCAAGCCTTGGGATATTTCTCGTCGCCCGTGGCCCGATAGGCATTGGCCATGTCTCCCCAAAAGGACATGCGACAGAGCTGGTATTGCCATTCCTGGTTGTAGGCGAGACCGGGACGGTGGCGGGTTTCGTTGTGATACCAGTCGATGACATTGCCGGGAAAGGTGTGCCAGAGTTCGGCCAACCCGCTGGGCGTGATGCGTCCGATGGCCCCGCTGTTCGCACGTTCTTCCCGGTATTTGAAAGAGGGATCGGGATGGGCTGGATCGAAGGGGTCCAGAAGCCAATTTCCATGTGTTCTGGATCGCAAGTAAGCCGCGAATTTCGTGATCGCCGTATCCAACCTGGCGCGGCCAACCGCCTCCTTGACCCCCGCCAACTCCGGCAAATCCAGATTGAGCACGGAAAAGAGTTCGCGCTGGGTATCAGGAGCAAGAAGCTCCCTGGCCGGCGGGGCGGATGGCTTCGGCGCGGAGGAGGCGCCTGTCTGGCGGGACTCCGAAACCTTGCTCACCGGCACCGATGCGGCAACCTTCTCAAAAACGACGTCATCAAAATAAACAGCCCCCTGAGCCCGCCAGACAAAGAGCGTGGGAATGACCCGGGAAACATCGGGAGGAATCTTCACGACAACTTCCATCTTCGTCCACTCAACAGGAATGCTCGCGGAAGCCGGTGGTTCCAGGTTGCGCCCAACCCAATTGCCAAGCCCGACAAAATAATGTCCTTCAGGGACATCACGGCCGGCGGCATCCTTGAGCGTGAGGCGTAATGACACGCCTGCCGTTCCTGGAGCTACTTTTGTATCCGAATCGGCACGCACCCATACGGAAATTTTCCAATGTTCGCCCGCGGTCACTTTTACGACACTACTGCGGTGATGTATCCCATGACGGGCCGGGGATGCGGAATACAAGCGCGCTGCCTGTGTTCCGGAATGCGGGCGGTCAGAAGTGACGGTAAAACGGGCTTCCGCATTATGAGAATCAGCCGGGATGAAATGCGTCCACCCGGATGCACCCTCTTCAAACCCCAAATTTGGGGAGCCGGGTTTTGCACCTGAAAGATCGGCCAGCGCGCTCAATGGCGTATCGGAGGCGACTTTTTCAAAAACCACATCGTCAAAATAAACGGCCCCCTGAGCGCGCCACGCAAAGAATGACGGCGATGCCCAGGCCGCATCGGAAGGGATTTCGAGAACCACATCGATCTGGGTCCATTCCACAGGGAGCTTGCTGGCCGCCGGAGGCTGGCTATCCCGAGCCAGCCAGTTGCCAAGGCCTGCATAATAATGACCGCCGGGAGCATCTTTTTTGTCGGCGCCGGACAATGTCAGCCGAACAAGAAGACCAGGAGTGCCGCTCCGAACCTGGGTGTTTTCATCGGCGCGAACCCACGTGGAAAGACGATAGCGCTCACCCGGCGATACCGGAATGGCCGCCTGGCTCCCCTTGGCGCCAAACCCGTGGCGGGCCGGCTTCGCGGAGGAAAGACGGGCGGCGTAAGTACCGGAGTGCGGATTGTCCGTGACGATATCGAAAGCCGCTTCCGCATCCTTTGCCTCAGGCGGAATGGAGTGCGCCCATGCCTTTCCGCCCTGCTCAAAGCCGCCGTCAGGCAAGAGCGGCCGGGCGTCAGACGTAGTTCCACTTGAGATACAAATGCCGGCGACAAGAAGGGTGAACGCAAAAGGTTTGATGAGGGTCATGGCAATGATCGGGTGACAGGCGGAAGCGATTAGCGGAACTTAAACGCGTCGGGATCATTCCACGGCCAGGCGTTCGGATCGCAGACATTCTTTGCGGCCACATGCCAGTCACCAAAGAGCCAGACCGCCTTGTTCCCGAAATTGGGATTGGGACCGGAAGGATTTGTATTGCCCGTCCAGCCATACTTTTTGGCCTCATCCGTGGGATCTTCGTTGGAGGGGTTGGCGAAAAGGCGTGGACCACCATCTTCACCCGATGTCACGAGCACGGGGAATGTGCTGGGCGCAGTGAGTTGAGAGACATAAAAAACGGGTTCGCCCGTGGAATTCCCTCCATAGCCGCCAGCCCCGTCCGTTTTGCATTCGAGATTTTTGTTATAGGCAAACATGCCATCGTTGGCCTCCTGAAGCTCTCGTTTGTCAAAGCTGGGGCACTTGAAGTAGTTGCTCCGCCGAAGGATGTCGTCGCCACCAAGTCCGCTGAGAGCGGGATTGAGCCAGGGCACGAGAAGGATGTGATAGCGGGCCGACCCCGTATTGGCCGCCTGGACAAACGTGCCTTTATGATCTTCGGCGTAAAGTTGCATCGCTGTCCCGAGTTCCCGGAGACGCGAGATGCACTGAGCCTGACGAGCGGCTTCACGGACTTTGCCGACAGTGGGAATAAGAATGGCCGCCAGGATGCCGATGATGGCGATGACGGTCAGGAGTTCGATCAACGTGAAGCCATGCGATGATTTGCATGCCCTGACATGACGGGGGAAAAACGGGGATGTGGTAATCATGAGCTTTTGGGAAGAATGGGGTGATCGGATTGGAGTCAGCACAAGAGCCCTCCGAGATTGGCGAATCATTCGCGTGCCATGCGACGACGGGCAATGCCAAGCAGAAACGCACTCACTCCCATCAGAACGGCAAGCATTGCCGGCTCGGGCACGGCAGCCGTGATGGCAAGAGAACCGACAGATTGATCGAAGGAATACACCAGGCCATCCAGGGTGGCCGACCAGATGCCGCTATCGTTGACAAGCGCAAGGGCGTTAGTCCCGGAAAATGTCACGGATACGCTGTTCGCAGTTCCCGTCACGCTCGTGGTGAAGAAGGAGTATGTTTCTCCCCCGATCGGCGCGACTGCGAAGTCAAAGACAAGGTCTTTGGCCGTGAGCGAGATCGCATTGTCCGCCGCAATCTTCCCGTGACGGATGCCATCAACGCCAAAGGTGTAGGAAAGTGTAGTGACGGTGAAATTCTTCGCGTCAAATACACCGTCCGCCTGGATGACAAGGCCGCCGCGAATATCCAGGTCTGACGCAGCATCAATGATCCCTTTTTCGGCCACCACCTTGCCGATGGCGACGTTGGCATTGAGGAAACTCTTGTGGGCAGAATCGGCGGCGGCGTAAATGAAAGTGGAGGTGGCGTCCACGGTGCCGGATGCCTGGGTGCCAAGGGAGTTGGTCACGTTGTTGGCATGGGCAACAAGCGTGGTGTTGGCGCCGATGTTGACAGAAACATTGTCGTGCAGATTAAAGCGGAACGAATGCGCATCAATGACTCCGCCGCCGGACAGGTTCCAGGTCGTGGCGGTATTGCCATTGGGCCGGCCAGGTTCAAAACGCGCATTGCTTGCAGTGATATCGAAGGTATGCCCGTTGGTGTCTATGGTGTAGGCAACATTGCCCGACGCGGGACCGCCGGTAATAGTGGGCGCTCTTGTCGCAAGGTCGCTCTCCAGCTTGAGCGTGGAGGATGCTCCGGAATTTTGCTGATAGAACTGGATCTGGTCCACGTTGAGACCATCGCTGGTCACGCCGGTCGCACTGAGTGCCGTCACCTGGTTGCCTCCATAACGAATGAGAACTCTGCCGAGGCCAACTTCGCTGGTCAGCGCCTGCGGATTGGCAATGCTGCCAGCGGCATTCAAAACGACGGCGAGCGACGAAGGCAGAATGACGCTGGACCGGATGACGTTGGAACCTCCCTTGAGCCAGAGCTGAGGAGATGCAACCGATGAGGAGAGCGTGCCGCCGTTGAGGTTAAGGTTGCCTCCAATCAGAAGGCGAAAGTCACCGGTCACCGCGCCATATCCGCGATCCGCCACAGTGGAGGCCGCGCCAAAGTTGATGATGCCGCCGGAATTGAGCGTGAGTGCAGACGTGTTGTATTGGACGGAACCTTGGGCGGGATTGCTGTTTTTCCATGCCTGCTGGAGGTCGAACACACCGCCGTTGTCGATGACGAGCGGGCCGCCGGAAAGAGCAACCGGAACGTTGTTGGGATTGCCGGTGTTGGCCACGTAACCGCCGAGGCCAAGCGTATCGCCAGCGCCCAGCGTGAGGCCTCCGCCGCCAAGATCGTAGGTATTGACGACATGCGTCACCTCTCCGGAGGCGAGCTGACTTTCATTGGTGACAATGGTGGTGGCGGCGTGCGCGAAAGAAGCGAGGCAGCCGGCGGAGAAGAGGACGACGGCAGAAGGAATAAACAACGCAACGGGAGAGGGTTGTCGGGCGCATTTCATGGGATGTAGGGAGTTGATGTGCTTTTTGGGAGGCAGTTGGAGTGAACATCGGAAGGAGTCAGAGAATCATGGCGGAGGGGCAATGGATATGGCTTTCAACACGTTGAAAACATCATTGCCACTCCCCTCCCCCTCTCATAGCTTGTCATCCACTCTTTTCATTATGCCCCGCCCGCCGACCATCCGAGACATCGCCGCCGCCACGGGGCTGCACTACTCGACTGTGTCGCTCGCGCTGCGGCGCGATCCGCGCATCAAGACGGAAACAGTGAAGCGTGTTCAGGATATGGCAGGGCAGCTCGGTTATGTGGCGGACCCGTTATTTACTTCGCTGATGTCGCGCATCCGGGCGGGGCGGCACGAGCGGCATCGCGAGACGCTCGCCTATGTGACGTATCCGGGCAATACGTGCCCGCAGGGCTGGCGAAAAAATCATGCGTATCGGGGGTTCTATGACGGCGCGGTGGCGAAGGCGGAGTCGCTGGGTTGCAAACTTGAAGTGTTCGAGAGCGCGCAAATCATCGGGCACCGGTTGAATTCGATCCTGCGGGCGCGCGGCATTCGCGGAGTGGTTTTTACGACGGTTTTTGACACGCCGAAATCGGGAGAGATTTCATGGGACGGGCTGGCGGGAGTGCAGATCGAGCCTCACGTCCTGTTGCCGATGTTGCCGACGGTGAGCAACGACCAGACACAGACCGTGCGCGATGCTTATCTGCGCGTACGCGAGCTGGGCTATCGGCGCGTGGGACTGGCGATCGAAGCATCGTGGGATGCCTACATCGGACACACATGGCTGGCGGGTTATCTGACAGCGGCGCATGGCGTGCATGGCGTACCGGAGAGGGAGCGGCTGAAGCCGTTTATTTCGCGGGAGTGGAATGCGGAGGCGTTCGCGAAGTGGTTCAGGACCGAAAAACCGGACGTGATCCTGACGCTTGATCGTACCTTCGTGTGGCGCTGGCTGGCGGAGCTGGGACTTCGCGTGCCGCGTGACGTCGCCTATGTGGAACTCGACCTGCCGCCAGACGAGACCGCAGCGGAGGTGGCCGGGATGAGGCAAAGCCACGAGGCAGTGGGTGAGGCAGCCGTGAGCCTGGTGGTATCCCGGCTTTACCACAATGAAACGGGACCGGACAAAAACCGGATGATCACTCGCATCGAAGGCACCTGGTGCGACGGGGCGACTGCTCCGGGCAAGCGATAACAGCCCCGATTGCTACCGTCTCCCTTTTCCCTGTTTTTCTCCTCTCCATTTTTCATACTTCCGTCCATGCTGCCTCATGGAATCACGCAAATTTGCCGAACTCGGGCTGTCGCCGGAACTCCTCAAGGCCGTCGACAAGATGGGCTTTGAAGAGGCCTCGCCCATCCAGGCCGCCGTCATCCCGCTCCTGCTCGCCGGGCGCGATGTCGTCGGCCAGTCCTCCACCGGGTCCGGCAAGACCGCCGCCTTTGCCCTTCCCGCCATCGAACGCGTGGACCCCAAACTGAAAGCTGTCCAGGTGCTCATCCTCTGCCCGACACGCGAACTCGCCGTACAGGTCGCCGAAGAGGTCGGCAAGCTCGCCTTCTTCAAGCGCGGCATCATCGAAGTGCCCGTCTACGGCGGCCAGTCCTACGAACGCCAGTTCCGCGCCCTTGCCGCCGGCGCCCAGATTGTCATCGGCACGCCGGGGCGCGTCATGGACCACATGGAACGCGGCACGCTCAAGCTCGACCGCCTGAAGATGGTCATCCTCGACGAGTGCGACCGCATGCTCGACATGGGTTTCCGCGACGACATCGAACACATCCTCAAGGCCATGCCCGCCCAGAGGCAGTCGCTCTTTTTCTCGGCCACCATGCCGCGCGAAATCCGCGACATGATCAGCCGTTTCATCCCCGATCCCGCCTGGATCAAAATCGAGGCCAAGGAACAAAACGCACCGCAGGTCGACCAGGTTTATTTCGAGGTCGACCGCCGCTCCAAGATCGAGGTTCTCACCCGTCTCATCGACCTGCACGATTTCCGTTACGGGATCGTTTTCTGCTCCACCAAAATCATGGTCGACGAACTCGACGAACACCTGCACGCCCGCGGCTATGCCTGCGACCGCCTGCACGGCGACATCACGCAGGCCCAGCGCACCCGCACCATGGAAAAATTCAAGCGGCGCGGTTTCGAGTTCCTCATCGCCACCGACGTCGCCGCCCGCGGTCTCGACGTGGACGACCTCGAGGTCGTTTTCAATTTCGATCTCCCCAACGACGCCGAGGACTACACCCACCGTATCGGCCGCACCGGACGCGCCGGACGCAAGGGCAAGGCGTTCACCTTCGTTTCCGGCCGCGAACTCTGGAAGCTCCAGAGCATGGTGCGCTTCGCCCGGCTCGACATCCGCCGCGAGCGCGTCCCCTCGCTCGATCAGGTCGAGGAGGCGCGTGAAAACGTATTTTTCGAGAAACTGCGCTCCACGCTCGACGCGAAAAAATTCCGTCCGCAGGACCGCATCATCGACCGCCTCCTCGAACAGGGCTACCCGAGCACCGACATCATCTCCGCGCTGCTCCACATGATGCAGGGCGGCGATGGCGGCGGCCCAGCCGGAGATGCTTCCTCCGGGAACGCCAGGACCCTGCCCGGCAGTGCGGGAGATGCCGGCGTCAAACCTTCGCGCAAACCGGCTCCTTCCCGTCCTGCCGAAGCCCCCTTCTCCCCCCCTCCCCCCTCCGCCGCCGCTGCCCGGAGCCAGGCAGGAGCCTGGCGCTCCCGGGAAACCGACGACGACGATCCGGAATCGTCCGCCGCCCGCTCCCCGAAGACGAAATACGAACGCGCCCCGCGCACCGGCAACCAGCCCGGTTTCACCCCGGTGTTTTTCAATGTGGGCCGCAAGCAACTCGTCACGCCGGCGGACATTGTCGGGAAAATCGCCGGCGTCACCCGGTTGCCCGCGACCATCGTCGGCGCGATCGACATCCACCAGCGTCACACGCTCGCCGACGTCGCCGACGAACATGTCGATCTCGTCGTGAAAAAACTCGCCGGCATCCGGATCAAGGGCGAGTCGCTCGCCCCCATGCGCGCCAGCGACCAGCCGCGCGCCTGACCGGCGGCCGTGGCACGGCCATCCTGGCCGTGGACGGCACGAAGCGCCGCAAAGTGGCATGGGCTTCCAGCCCATGATTCCGGGGTGGCACGGGCATCCCTGCCCGCGCCACTTCTGCAGAGAGGCAACGTTCATGGGCAGGATGCCCCATGCCACCTCCCCTTCCGCGCCTGACCGGCGGCTGTATTCGGCCTTTCCGCAGGCGCGGGTTTTTGTTTCTGTCGTGGCTCACCCATCGCACCTCGTCCCGACATGAAACTCACCCGCAAACTTCGTTATGGCATGATTGGCGGCGGACGCGGCGCCTTTATCGGCGCGGTCCACCGGATGGCGGCGGCGCTCGACGGCGAGATCGAACTCGTCGCCGGCTGCTTCTCCGCCGATCCCGAAAAATCCCGCGCCTCCGGCGCCGACCTTCACCTCGCACCCGACCGCGTCTACACCGACTATGCTGAAATGGCCGCGCGCGAAGCCGCCCGCCCCGCCGGGGAACGGCTCGATTTCGTCAGCATCGTCACGCGCAACAACACGCACGCCGCCATCGCCGGCGCCTTCCTCAAGGCCGGGTTCAATGTCGTGTGCGAAAAACCGCTCGCCTTCAGCCTCGCCGAAGCGCGCAAGCTCCGCGACCTCGTGCGTCGCACGAAAAAAGTCTTTGTCCTGACGCACAACTACACCGGCTACCCCATGGTGAAGGAGGCGCGCGAAAAAGTCCGCGCCGGCGAACTGGGCGCCCTCCTCAAGGTCGTCGTCGAATACCCGCAGGGCTACGCCATCGGCGCCTTGCGGGAGGCGCAGGCGGCGGCGAACACCGCCGGCAGCTGTGCGAAGGCGAAAGCCAAAGCCGCCATCTCCGGCTGGCGCGCCGATCCCGCCGTGGCCGGCGCCTCCAACTGTATCGGCGATATCGGTACGCACGCGGAAAACCTCGCACGCTACATCACCGGCCTGGAGATCGAGAGCCTCTGTGCCGACCTCACCGCCTTCATCCCCGGCCGCACGCTCGATGACGACGGCAACTGCCTCCTTCGCTACCGGGGCGGCGCACGCGGCATTCTCTACGCCTCGCAGATTTCCAACGGCGAGGAGAACAACCTGAATATCCGCGTCTACGGCACCAAAGCCTCGCTCGAGTGGCACCAGGAGCATCCCAACGAACTCGTCGTCAAGGCCGCCGGCCATCCGGTGCAGGTCTGGCGACGCGGCAACAGTTACCTGAGCCCGGCCGCCCGCGCCGCCACGCGCCTGCCCTTCGGCCATCCCGAGGCGTTCATCGAAGCGTTTGCCAACGTCTACCGCGCCGCCGCCGAAGCCGTCGCGGACGAGGTGAGCGGTCGCAAGCCGCCGAAAGACGGCTATGATTTCCCGACGATCGACGACGGCGTCTACGGCATGGCGTTCATCGAGACCGCGGTGAAAAGCGCCCGCGCCGGCGCCAGGTGGACGCGGTTCCCGAAGGCCTGACCGGCCCCCTCCGGCGTCGTTCCGCTCCCCTCCCCCCGGCGCCGCACGCCGGCAGGGCCCCGGGCCGCCGGGCTACTCGTGAAACGCCCCGCCGCCGCGCCGTTCGCGGATAAACAGCCCGCCGATCACGACCGTCAGCAACGCGATCGTCACGGGATAGATCAGACCGCTGTAAATGTTGCCCGTCATCGCCACCAGCCATGTCGAGATGAACGGCACGAGGCCGCCAAACACGCCGTTGCCCACATGGTACGGCAACGACATCGACGTGTACCGGATGCGTGTGGGAAAAAGCTCGACCAGAAACGCCGCGATCGGCCCGTACACCATCGTCACGAAGAGCACCTGCACGAACACCAGCGCCACCAGCATCACCTGATTGACCGGATCCGCGTAGTGCATGATCCCCCGGTAGATCGGATAATAGAGCAACCCGCCCAGCAGACACCCGGCGAGGATGATCGGCTTGCGGCCGATGCGATCCGAAAGGCTCCCGAAAAAGATGAAGAACGGCGTCCCCAGCAGCAGCGCCACCGCGATCATCACATTGGCCGACACAAAATCCACCCCCGCCTGCTGTTGCAGGAAGTACAGCGCGTAGAACTGACCCGTGTACCAGATGACGCCCTGCCCGGCCGTCGCGCCAAACAGCGCGAGCAACACCATGCGCCGGTTTTCCGGCTTCAGGAAACTCTCCTTGATCGGATTGACCGACAGCCGCCCCTCCGACTTCGCCTTCGCGAACAGCGGAGACTCCTGCATCTTCGTGCGGATGTAGTACGAAATCATGACGAGAAACACCGAGAGCAGGAACGGCAGCCGCCAGCCCCAGTCGCCGAACCGCTCCTCGCCCAGCCCTTTGCGCGCGACAAGAATCACGCCCAGCGAAACGAACAGGCCGAGCGTCGCCGTCGTCTGGATGAAGCTCGTATAGAAGCCGCGCCGGTTGTCCGGCGAATGCTCCGCCACATAGGTGGCCGCCCCGCCGTACTCGCCGCCGAGCGCCAGGCCCTGCACCAGGCGCAGCAGCACCAGCAATACCGGCGCCGCGATGCCCCACTGCTCGTAAGTCGGCAGCAGACCGATCGCGAACGTCGAACCGCCCATCAGCAGCAACGTCAGCAGAAACGTGTACTTGCGCCCCACGCGATCGCCGATGTGCCCGAAAACCACCGCGCCGAACGGGCGCACGATAAATCCCGTGGCGAAAACGGCCAGCGTGGACAAAAAGCCCGCCGTCGGGTTGTCCTTCGGGAAAAACTGCGAGGCGATGATCTTCGCGAGCGCGCCGAAGATGTAGAAATCATACCATTCGATAAGCGTGCCTGCGGAGGAGGCCGCGATCACTTTCCAGATGGTGCGCTTCTCGGCGACACCGGCAGTCGTGGTAGGGCTTTTCATGAGGTCTATAAGAACATCTGCTAGCCTTCCCGAAGCGTGCAAGTGCCAATTCGGCGAAGGGGCGTGGAGGGGGTGTAATCGTGGCAAGGGCATCCTGCCCATGAAGTGGCACGGGCTTCCAGCCCGTGTTCCGGAAGGCGGCGCTTCGCGCCGCCCACGGGCAAGGATGCCCGTGCCACCTTTTCCGCCAATCCGGCATTCACCATTTTCGATTACACCCGCGCGGAGGCACCCCGCTCAAATCCTGCTCGCTAGCCGCTCCCCCTTTCCCGCAATTTTCCCGCGATGATCCTGCGCTCCCGGCCCGGTTTCGAACTCCTGCTCGAAAAGGAACTGCGTCTCCACGGCCTCTCCGCCACCGAGACCGGCAGCGGCTGGCTGCGCGTCGCCGGCGAGGCCGCCCCGGCGCTCCCGCCGGCCGTGGCCGCCGCCGGTCTGTGCTTTGCCCACTCCATTCTGCATGCGCCGGTCGAAATCACCGGCGATTCCGTCAATGCGCTCGCCCTGGGCATCGCCGGGCATTTTTTCGAGTCGGCGCGGACCGAGCGTTTCGAGGCCGCCTGGCCATGCCTCTTCGAGGCCGCCGCCGGGCTCGACGGGCTCGGCCGCCGCGTCGATGCCGTGGAGAAGGCTTTTGGCGACATCCTGCGCAAACGCATGGGCCGCGTCGCCCGGCTCGCCTCCACCGCCAGGCCTTGCGGCGTGGCGCCGGGCACGCGCGGGTTGTTCGTGTTTTTCACCGATTTCAGGAAGGCGTGCGTCTCGCGTGTCGCCGATTTCAACGGACAACGCCGGATGGCCGACGATCCGCTCGCGCCTTCCCGCAGCTACCTCAAGATCGAGGAGGCGTACGGGGTGCTCGGCCGCGAGCCGGCGGCGGGCGAAACGGTCGTCGATCTCGGGGCGGCTCCGGGCGGCTGGAGCTACAGCGCGGCCCGGCGCGGCGCCCGCGTCATCGCCATCGACAACGGCCCGCTCAAGGCCGGCGCGCTCGACCATCCGCTCATCGACCATCGCCGCGAGGACGCCTTCGGTTACCGCCCGGCTCCGGCCGATGTCGCGGGCGGCGTGGCGGACTGGATGTTCTGCGATCTGGTCGAGGAACCGCATCACGTCATGCGCAACCTCGTCGCCCCCTGGCTCGAAGGCCGCTGGTGCCGGCGTTTTGTGGTGATCCTGAAATTCGGCCGCACCGATCCCGTGGCGCTCCTGCGCGAGTTGCACGGGCCCGATTCCGTTTTCAGCCGCTGCGCCCCGGGTTTCCGCACCCGCCACCTCTACCACGACCGCGAGGAGTTCACGATCACCGGCGAGGTGGCCGGCGGGTGACCCGGGTGCACCCCCCCTCCTCCCGCCCCGCGCATGATCATCCCGTGCAACAAAATGACCATGCCATGAAATCCGCCTGCCTTGCCCGTCCTCCGGTCGCCCCCGAAAATACCGCGCGTATGTTCTCTCCCGTCGCGTCCTCAACCTCGCCTGCCTGTCCATACCCGCATCGCTGCCGCCCCGCCCTTTGGCCGGTCGGTATCGCCGCATGTCTCGCGATCGCCGCCGCCTGCCTCCAGCCGCTCGCGGCCGCGCTGCTGACCTTGACTCCGGGCGTTGACCAGCGCGGCGCCAGGCCTGCCGCCTGGACGCTCGACATCCCGGCCGCGAGCCCCGACGAAGCCGCCCGGACCGCCGCCACCGGACTCAGCACCCGTCTCTATGGCAAGAAAGAGGGAGCACTCAGCCAGCCCCTCGTCATCAAAACCGGCTTCGACGATGCCCGCGTATTCGCTTTCCACGTGCAGGCCGTCGCCCGCAACGGCGCCACCCTCGCCGTCACGCTCAACGGCAGCCCCGTCGGCACAAAAACGTGGCCCGCCGCTTCCGCCACGCATGCCACCGATATCCTTTACCATTTCCCGCTTCCCGCCGGCGCCAACGCGGTCGCCTTGCAGGTCACCTCTGTCGCCGGCGTCGTTGTGATCGACCGCTACCAGATCGCCGCCACCCCGGACGAACTCCCCGCCGCCGACCGCAAGGAACCGTTCGACTCCACTCCGCCCGTCTTGCCGGCCGCCCGGTCCGGCGCTGCCGCCAAACCCGCCCCCGCTCTCGTCACCGCCATGTTCACACCACACTCCACCCTCCCGCCCAAAACCGCCTCCGGCTCCGCCGCCCCCGCCGATCCCTCCCCCTTCATTGCCAATGCCGTCCCTGCCGAGGGCTACCGCGGCATCTGGTTCACGCTCGGATTCAAGTTCGAGTACGGCGACAAGTACTCCGGCGGACTCGGCACCTACACGGCCAATCACCAGCCCATGGCCGTGTATGCGCCCGCGGCCGGCAAGACCTTCTTTACCTGGGGCGGCACCCCCTCCGCCGACAAGCGCCAGCTCGTCATCATGGTCGGCAGCTACGACCACGCGCGCGGCACCGTTTCACGCCCCGTCGCCCTCTATGCCGACCCCGCGGTCAACGATCCCCACGATGACGCCTCCATCCAGCTCGCCCCCGACGGCCACCTCTGGATCTTCAAGAGCGGACGCGGCACCCACCGCCCCGGCATCGTCTTCCGCAGCACCCGCCCGCACGACATCACCTCGTTCGAGTGCGTCTCGCTCCAGGAGTTCACGTATCCGGAAATCTGGCACGGACCGGACAACGACGGCAGCCCCGCCGCGCCCGACGGCTTTTTCCTCCTCTTCACCAAATATTTCAAGGGCACCAAATACGGGCCCGCCCGCAATCTCTTCTGGAAGACCAGCGCCGACGGACGCACCTGGAGCGAAGATCACGCGCTCGCGGCCTTCGGCGGCCACTACCAGACGAGCGGCCGCTGGTCCGGCATTGACGCCGCCACCGGTCGTCGCGTCACCAAATACGCCACCTTCTTCAACTATCACCCCGAGAGCCACGTGGACCGCCGCACCAACATCTACTATGCGCAGACCACCGACGCCGGGAAAACCTGGACCACGGCCGACGGCACGCCGCTCGCTCTCCCCCTGACGACGCCCGACAATCCCGCGCTCCTCGCCGACCTGAAAGCGCAGGGCAAGTTCATGTACACCTGCGACCTCGCCTTCGACGCCGCCGGCAACCCGATCCTCCTCTGCATCGTCAGCCGCGCCGGAGAGCCCGGCCCGAAGGGCGATCCCCGCGAATGGACGCTCCTGCACTGGACCGGCGGCAAGGACGGCAAATGGGAAACACGCGTCATCACGTCATCCGATCATAACTACGACATGGGCAGCCTCTACGTGAACGGCGACGACTGGCGCATCCTCGGCCCGACCGAAACCGGTCCGCAGCGCTACGGCACCGGCGGCGAAGTCGCGCTCTGGACGAGCCCCGACGCCGGTCGCACCTGGACCAGAACGCGCCAGGTCACCGCCGGCAGCGAATTCAACCACAGCTATGTGCGTCGCCCCGAAAACGCCCGCGACCCGTTCTTCGCCTTCTGGGCC
This sequence comes from Opitutaceae bacterium TAV5, assembly GCA_000242935.3. Lineage (NCBI taxonomy): Bacteria > Pseudomonadati > Verrucomicrobiota > Opitutia > Opitutales > Opitutaceae > Opitutaceae bacterium TAV5. The sequence goes on along the minus strand of CP007053.1, from coordinate 3,154,266 downwards.
GACGGCAACCCGCAAAAACTCAGCGAATCGCGCCTCTACTTCGCCAACTCCGACGGCACCCAGGTCTGGCGTCTCCCCTACACCATGACCGGCGACGAGGCCGTTCCCGAACCGGTCACCGGCGAGAGTCGCTGACCGCGACCACGGGCAGGGGTGGAAGTTGTAGTTTTCAGTCTATTACTTTCAACGAGTCGTATTTCAGTAAAATCAATCGTATTTCTTTTCGACCTCGGTGCCATCTGTGTCCGCGCTCTGTGTTCTCTGTGTCCAATGTTTCCCTGGAACCTCCCTTTCGAATTGGCGTTGCAGGCGGATCTTGCGTTATGGTTCACGGACAACGAGCGACGGATACCACCGCGTGAAGTCATTCGGATTCCGGGTGACGAGTCCGTCACGATTGCTGGCAAAACCTCCGATAAGAAGATCGGCCACGGGACGCCTGGGCGTCTGCCGCTTGCGGCGGGCTCCCACATAAAGGTTCCATGCCTGATGCGCTGCCTCCGTATCCAGCGACGTCCAGGATTCCGCATATGAAATACCTGCTTGATCGAGAAATTGCTTTTGTTCGTTCAAGTCTCCCGAAAACGCGGCGGAAAGCTCCACCATGGTCACAGGGCTGACGGCCAATCCCTGCGGCAACAGTTTTTGCAACAAGCGTGCAGATGCTTGCCCGAATTGCGGATCATTTTCGAAAACGTCGATCACCACACACGTATCCACAATCCACATATCAGACGCCCTTCTCCCCTGCGCGCAGTTCACGCATCCAGTCCTGCGTGCGGCGGGGTTTGCTCCTGCCTTCCAGCCTGCGCGCATAGCCCAGGACAGACAGGGGACCGGGTGGATTTGCCCGGGCGACAATCACCCGAAATTCAGTGGGAGAAATCTGCTCCCATTGCAGTTGTTGCCCGGGCCGCAGGCGCATGGTCCGTCGAAGGGAGGCCGGAATGGATATTTGACCGCGTTCGGTCAGGGTGGCGGTGATCGGCATAATGCGGACGTTATCATGTCGGAATATCATGTCAAATGGCAAGGGAAGCCTCCTGCCACCTGTCGCAAATCTTGACGGAGGCGAAGGCAAGGGAACCTTCCGTTGAAATTCTCGTTTTCGATAGTCGCGGACGCAAAGAAGACATCCGGCAGGTCGGGCATGGCGTTGACTTTTTCAACGCCCCCGAAAATGTTGCCGAACGTTATGCTGACAAAGACAGCACAATCAAACGCGCAGTCGAAGCCGACGGAGGCGAAATTGCGGCCAGGATGGACGCCCGAAATGCTGCAACGGGGAAAAAAAGCGGCGGCGGCCCGCACCCGGCAGGCGATTGAGGCCCACATGCGCAAGCAAATCCTGTCCGGGCAAAACGGCCTCTGATCGGGGCTGTTACACGGTAACGCTCCACACGCAGACGCCAGAACGAACCGGTCACCGGCGAGAGTCGCTGACCGCGACCACGAGCAAGGGTGGAAGTATTCCGGAATCTTTCGAATTGCCCCGCCCCGTGAAGACCGGAACCCTTTCATCCGGTTTTCTCCCCGCCATGCGACCCTCGCCCGCCTTCCGCCTTTCGCCGTTTATCCTCGCCTGCCTGTTTGCCCTCTTCGCCCACCCGGCCCTTGCCATGGCCACCACGCGATCCACTTCGGTCTTCATGGTCGATGCCAGCAACCTCCGGCAGGTCGGCCAGGCCTCGCTCATCTACGCGACCGACAACAACGACCAGCTCCCCCGCGCGTCCAACCTGCACGACTACGCCGCGCTCCTTGCTTACGGCGGTGGACTCAATGACGCCGCCATCTGGTCCAGCAACGCGGACCCGGCCAACCCCGGCAACCACACGCTTTCGACCGTGATGGAACAGCACCGCCGCCTCGACAGCAATGGCATCCCGGTGATGACATCCTCCTTCAAGGCGCTCAAACCGACCTTTGCCGTCCCGCTCGGTGAACTTCACGTAACCATGCCCTCGACCACCCCCATCGGCTGGACGCGCGGGCTCCGGACCGACGGCACGTGGTCGGCCGACAGCCCTTACGGCACACAGGGCGGGCACATCGTGTTTCTCGGCGGCAACGTCCAGTTTTTCCGCAACCTCACGGATGGCGGCGGGCAACTCATCCGGTTTTCCGACGGCGCCAGGACGGCCAACATCCTCGAAGCGCTCCCGCCGGGCACGACCATCGGCGAGTACATTCCCACGCCCGCGGAAAAATCCCTCTGGTCGCGCCAGCCCCGTCCCCGCATCGGCGGCAACCGGGGCCTCGGCATCCCTCCCCTCGTCGGCGGCCTCATGCTCCTGACGATCGCGATCTTCGGCGTCAGCCTCGTGCTGCTCCTGCGCCGCGAGAAACAAGAAACCGGCGAGTGAGGACGCGAGAGGCGTACGTGACAATCCGGCTTTCTGTCACTCCTTCTCCTGCTGCCCCTGCAGTTTCTCTTTCATCAATTCGCCAAAAACCTCGTACACAAGCTTTCGCTCCTCGGCAAAAAGGCAGTCGATCGTCATGGGTCGGGCATAGGTAAAAATCACACGATAACGCCCTACACGCAGACGCCAGAAACCGGACAATTCGTTTTCCAGTGCCTTGATCTGGCCCTTTTGCGAGGCCAGCCGCGCGACGGCTTCACGCACCGCATGTTTGGGTCCGGGAGGGAGTGTCCGCAGGAAAAACTCCACCTGCTCCGAGATGCGGACTTTATACATGAGCAGCGGCAAGCGCCTTCATTTTCAGTTTGCCGGCCCGATACTTCGCCAGTGTATCCATAAACTCACGATTGGCCAGAAGCTCCATCGTCTCGACGATAGCCTCCATCCTGTCCCGGCCAATCAGGTAAGCAGCCACCTCTCCCCGTCGCTCGATCGTCAGGACCTCCCCGTCAGCCTGTTTCACCAGTTTCGGGAGGCTGGCCTGCGCTTCTGTGACTGAATACGTGGTTTTCATCCTCTTGCTACGTAGAGCACACGACGGAGCACGTCAAGCGATGGCGATGGCTTCCGCAGCGCGTCATACGTACAGGGCGCCCCCGCTTGCCACTCCCAGCCCTGCCCGTTTCGGCTTTCACCTCATTCGCTGTCTGAAACGGGATGACGCCAACAGAAAGTGACGGAGTGCGGAGCGAGCCGGAGAGGCGCGGCAAGGTCGACGGGGCGAGCGGCATACGGGCCGCCAATCTTGATCGAGGGGTCGACGGCGCGCATGGCGACGGCGGCGGCGTTGTAGAGAGTGGCGCGCATCGCCTCGTCGAACGTCGCGCGCCAGAAGGCGGTGAAATCCGCGGGTTCGTCGATGGCGGGCTCGAGCCGGCGCAGGTGTTCCGGCGAAAAACCTCAGGTCGGGTCGAACGGATGATCGTGAGCGAAGGTGATTCCCCGCGCGGGAACGTCTGTCTGCGGGAAAACGGGCCGTGTCTATTGCGATGCCGGGACTATAGCCGCCTGTGGAGCCTCATGGAAGGATATCCAGTGGAGGAGAGCGGTCGGGGGGGAGGGCGGGAGGCGCTCCGCACCAGTGAGCGGACTCGAAAGCTGGCACCATGGGTGCCGGGGGCCTACGGTGCGGTGGCAGACTTCACCGCTCTCCATCATGCGCATTACCCTCACCCTCCTGGCCCTGCTGGGCCTCGGCGCCCACCTGCGCGCCGACGTCGTCCCCGCGCCGTTGTTCACCGACAACGCCGTCCTCCAGCGCGAGAAGCCCGTCCCAGTCTGGGGCAAGGCCGCTCCCGGCGAGAAGGTCACCGTGACCTTCGCCGGCCAGACCGTCGCCACCACCGCCGACGCCTCCGGCCGGTGGAGCGTCACCCTCGCCGCCCTCCCCGCCCGCCACGAGGGCTCCGACCTCGTCATCCGTGGCGACAACACCCTCACCCTCGCCAATGTCGTCGTCGGCGAGGTCTGGATCGCCTCCGGCCAGTCCAACATGGCGTGGAACGTCAAGAAGACCTACGACCAGGCCCTCAGCATCCCCGCCTCGGCCCGACTCCCGCTCATCCGCCACATCAAGATCAGGAGGACCGTCGCCGAGGCTCCCGCCGACACCGTGGCTATCGAGGGGGCCGCCTGGCAGGTCGCCGGCCCCGAGACCACCGGCGGCTTCACCGCCGTCGGCTACTACTTCGCCAAAGACATCCACGAAGTCACCGGCGTCCCCGTAGGGATCATCGGCAGCAACTGGAGCGGTTCCCTCATCGAAGGCTGGATCGACTCCGACTCGCTGCATCCCTCCAACGGCGCCCCCTTCCGGGCCGTCCACGAACGCTGGGCCAAGGCCCTCGCCGACTACCCCGAGGCCAAGGCCAGACACGCCGCCGCCGTCGCCGCATGGAAACAGGAGCGCGACGCCGCCAAAGCCGCCGGCCAGCCCTTCGCCAAGCGCCAGCCCAGGGGCCCAAGGGGCCCTGGCAGCTCCTCCACCCCCTCCGGCCTCTACAACGCCATGATTCACCCGCTCGTCCCCTATGCCCTCCGCGGCGCCATCTGGTATCAGGGCGAGTCCAATATCGGCCGTCACTCCGAATATCGCGAACTCTTCCCCGCCATGATCGCGGGCTGGCGCTCGAAGTTCGGACAAGGCGACTTCCCCTTCTACTGGGTCCAGCTCGCCAACCACGGCAGCCCCGCGGGCATCCATTGGGCGCTCCTCCGCGAGGCGCAGACGCAAACCCTCGCCCTGCCTGCCACCGGCCAGGCCGTCATCCTCGACATCGGCAACAGCCGGAACATCCATCCCGGCAATAAACAGGACGTCGGCCGCCGCCTCGCCCGTCTCGCCCTCAACCGCACCTACGGCGTCGCGATGCCCGACAGCGGTCCCGTCTTCGCCAAGGTCGAACGCGCCGACGCCGGCCTCCGCGTAAGCTTCACCGAGACCGCCGGTGGTCTCATCGCCCCGCTCAACGAACTCTACGGCTTCGAGCTCGCCGGCGAGGACAAGGTCTTCAAGCCCGCCGAGGCCAGGATCGAGGGTGACACGGTCCTCGTCACCAGCGCGGACGTCCCCGTGCCCGTCACCGTGCGCTACGCCTGGCGCGATGCCCCCGTCGCCGGCCTCTTCAACAGGGAGGGACTCCCCGCCGTCCCCTTCCAGCGACACCTGTAAAGCCGGTCCTGCGTCCGGACCTGAAAACTCGCTCCAAAAGTCCCCCGGCGCCTCGTTCAAAGCCCGCAATTTTTCCTCGCGACGCGGAGAGTCGAAACGGCCGGCCGAAAGCTCGCGGAGCCGCCGACGGTAGTCGGAACGGGGGTGTCACCGGGCGGCGGGGGTGCGATGACTGTGGTTTTGGGCATGGACGGACACGGGAACCGTCAGTTGATCCAGTAGAAATTGACGCTGTGGGGCGCGAGGGTCACGGGCGCGGCAAAGGGCGAGGCCGCGGTCTCGGGAAGAAGCCCCTCGGCGGCGATCGAGGCGACCCGCCACGAGCCGGACGTGACCGGAGTCTCGGTGAGCGTGACCGTCTGCTCGCCGTTGGTGCGGTTGACGAGGACGAAGGCGGGCCGGCCCTCGCTGCCGTCGGCGATCGCGAAGGGCACCACGGTCTTCTCGTCGCTGGTGGAGACCGTGGCGCGGGAGCCTTGCAGCAGGCGGTTGAAGTAGTGGTAAACGTGGGCGGCGGGCCGGAGATCGCCCTGGTTGTTCATCTTGCCGTAAACGCCGTCCTGGTCGTTCCAGGCGTTGGTCGCGGTGAGGCCGGGCACCTGCGCGTAGGAGATGAGCGAAAGCGCGTCGAACACCGCGCCCTTGTGGTTCGTCATGCGCGGCTCGGGCACGCGCCAGCTATAGCAGATGTTGTATTCGTTGAGGTGATACTCGAGAATCTTGCCGGTGTGCGGGCGCAGCGCGGCGTTGATCCGGCGGATGAGGTCACCCGAGTCGGAGGCCATGACGATCGCCTTCTCGTAGATGGTCTGGTCGCTGTCCGTGTTGCTGCCGGTGGCGTAGTGGTGAAAGGAGAAGAAATCGAGCTGCTCGTGGGTGAGCCGGGCGAACTCGACCAGCGGCTCCACCGGCAACGGGCTGCAGGCGGCGGGGCCGCCGATCCTGATCGTGGGATCGACCGCTCGCATGGCGGCCGCGGCCTGGTTGTAGATGCGGGCGAACGCGGCGACGTCGGGCTGATTGTTGTTGCGCGGCTTCCGCCAGTAAGCGAAGTCCTTCTCGTTGGTCACCTCCCAGTAGAGGATGCCGATGCGCCGCTCGATGTTGACGAAGCGCACGAGGTCGGCGCAGAGGCGGGCAAAGTCGTCGATGCGATCGGAGTCGAGGCGGCCGTCCTCGTCGGCGTCGAAGGAGGCGGGCCAGGAGTTGAGGCAGATCATGCGCACGGCGCCCGTCGGCGGCGTGCCGGCGACGAGCGCGGCGGCGACGGCGTCGTATTTCCAGTCCTTGGTCTCCTCGTCGAACCAGCTGCGGACCAGACCGGAGCTGTGCAGGCGCATGAGCCGCGTGCCCATGTAGGCGTGGCCGTCGTGCCAGGTGGTCTCGGACATGCGCGCGACGCTGTGTCCGCGGAAATTGTTGAGCGAATAGATGAAAGGCTCGACCCGCGGGCCAATGGCGGACCAGTCGATCGCGACCGCGGCTTCGCCCGGCTCGGACGATTCCTCGATCACCGCAACGGTCGCCTGCACGGTGGCGTTGGCCGCGTCGGGCGCATCGGGGTTCACCGGGGGCGTCGCGACGGCCTGCGGCCGCGGCCTGGTCGCCCCGGGCGGCGCCCAGGCGGCGTCGGCGGTGATCACCAGCGCGTCGATGCCGCTGTTGTCCTCGCGCTTGGTGTCGCAGAGAAACAGCACGCCCTCGCCGAGCTGCTCGCGCGGGAAGGCGCCGACGTGGCGCCACGCAAACCGGTCGGGATTGCGGGTCCAGTTCCAGGGAAACTCGACGGTCTTGCCCTCCACCCGCGCCTTCATCTGGAGGGCGAGGCCGCGGTAGCGCACCCACACGTGCAGCACGTCGCCGCCGTGGGGCAGCGACGCCGTGGCGAGGATCTCGTAGTTCCTGCGCGGCGAGACATGCCGGCCGGTGTAGGCCGCGGAGTCCTCGCGCAGGGCGACGTTGCGCCCCTCGGCCACCGCAGGGCCGAAGAGAGCCACCGTGTTTTCACGTGGCGCCTCCGGGATCGGCGCGGCGGCGCGCAGGGTGGAGGTCAGGAGGCAAAGGCCGGCGAACACGACCGTGATTCGGGGGAGTGGGAATGGAAAACGGGTCATGGGCAATGGGAAGGAGGAAGAGAGCGTCCGGACAGATCAGCGACGGCGGCGGGGCATGGGAGGCGGCGTCAGTCCAGCCAGTAGAAGTTCACGCTGTGCGGGGAGAGCGTGACAGGGGCCTTGAAGGGCGCGGCGGGGGCGGCGGGGCGGGGGCCGCCGGCGTCGATGACGGCGACCTGCCAGGAGCCGGTCTGCGCGGGCGACTCGGTGAACGTGACCGTCTGCTCACCGTTGGTGCGGTTGACGAGGACGAAGGCGGGCCGGCCTTCGTGGCCGTCGGCCACGGCGAAGGGCACCACGGCCTTGTCCGCGCTCGTGGTGACGGCGGCGGGGCGGCCGGAGAGCAACCGGTTGAAATAATGATACACATAGGCGCCGGGACGGAGGCTTCCGCGCTGGTCCATCTTGCCATAGACGCGGTCCATGGCGCCCCAGGCGTTGGTGGCGGTGAGACCGGGGACTCGTGTGTAGGCGATGAGGGAGAGGGCGTCGAAGACCGCGCCCTTGTGATTCGTCATGCGGGGCTCAGGCTTGCGCCAACTGTAGCAGATGTTGAACTCGTTGAGGTGATACTCGATGACCTTGCCCTTCATCACGGCGTCGATCCGGCGGATGAGGTTCCGGGCGTCGTCGGCCATGACGAACGCCTTTTCGTAGATGACCTGATCGGGCTCGGTGTTGTTGCCGGTGGCGTAGTGGTGGAAGGAGAAAAAATCGAGCTGGTCACGCGTCAGCCGGGCGAACTCGACCAGCGGTCCCATGGGCAGGGGGCTGCAGACGGCGGGGCCGCCGATCTTGACGGTGGGATCGACCGCGCGGATGGCGGCCGCGGTCGTGTTGTAAACGCGGGCAAGGGCGGCAACGTCGGGCGTGTTGTCTTTACGGGGCTTGCGCCAGTAGGGCATGTCCTTCTCGTTGGTGATTTCCCAATACTGGATGCCGGCCTTCATCTCGATGTTCACGAAACGGACGAGGTCGGCGTAGAGGCGGGCGAAGTCGTCCACGCGGTCGGTGTCGAGGCGTCCGTCCTCGTCGGCGTCCCAGGAGGCGGGCCAGATGTTGACGTTGTGCATGCGGAAGGTGCCGGGAGGCGGGCGGCTCGCCTCGAAGGTGGCACGCACTTTCGCGTAGTCCCAGGTGACCTTGCCGTCGGCGGTTTCGACGAACCAGGAGCGCGCGAGGGAGGAGCTGTGCTGGCGGATAAGCGGCGGCCTCATGAGGGCGATACCGGCTTCCCAAGTAGGGTCGGGCGCGCGCCGGAGGCCGTTGAGCGAATACAGGAGCGGGGAGACACGTTCGCCGGTCTTGCCCCAGTTGATCGAGACCGTGGCTTCGCCGGGTTCGGAAGTCTCCTCGATCACGGCGACCTCCGCCTGCACGGTGGCGTTGGCGGCGTCGGGCTCGTCGGGGTTCGCGGCGGGCGGCGCGGGCTTGGCAGGGGTGGCCGCGGCATTGGTCACGCCGACGGGCTTCCAGTCGGTGTCAGCGGTGACGACGAGGGCATCGACGCCGCTGGCCTCGGTGAACTTAGGATCGGTGATGAGCCAGACGGAATCGCCGAGTTGGTCGCGCTTGAAAGAGCCGGCGAGACGCCAGGCGAAGTCCTTGGCGTTGCGCTGCCAGCTCCAGGGGAACCCGACAGTCTTGTCGCCCAGGCGGGTCTTCACTTGCAGGGCGAGGCCGCGGTAATGCACCCACACGTGGAGCGTGTCGCCTTCGGCGGGCAGCGAGACGCGGGCGATGGTCTGGTATTTCTCACGTGGCGACACGTAGGCGCCACCGAGCGCGGCGGGGTCCTGCCGGGTATCGACCTTGAGGCCGGCGGCAAGGTCCGCACCGGCGACCACGACGGTGCGCAGTGAGGGGGCGGGCAGCGGGGAGGCGAGAGCGGGGGCGAGGCCGGCGAGCAGGGCGGCCGCCGTCGCAAGGAGGAGGCGAGGGAGTATCATGAGAAAGAAAACCGGTTTTAGCGCGTGCGGCGGCGGAGGACAAGGCCGAGGGCAAACGCCAGAGAAGCCGCAAGGGCCGCGGTGGCGGCGGGCTCCGGGATGGCGGCGGCGTAGAGTTCGCCGGTGGCGCTGTTGAACAGGGCGGCACCGTGGCCGGCGAAGACCACGCGGGAGAGGGCGGTGGCGTCCCAGCCGGAGCCGTCGGTGAAAAGGATGGAGGCGTCGTCGCTCCAACCGGTGACGGTGAGTATGCCGGTGATGGAGGAGAGGCTGGCGAAGGTGAGCGCGCCGGCCTGCCCGGCAAAGTCGATCGTGCCGCCTTCCGCGCCGACGGTGAGCGCGCCGAGCGCCTCGGTGAATTCACCGACCTCGAACAGGCCGCCCGCGAAGGACAGGGTGGTGGCGTCGGCAATCTGGTTGGAGGCGGCGAGGTGGAGGGTGCCGGTCGTGTTGACGGTGACGGAGCCGCCGCCGATGGCGTCGGTACCCGCGGTCTTGGCGAGCACGAGTGTGCCGTCGATCTCGATGGGAGTCACGCTGGTGTTGGGTCCGGAGCCGGAGAAGCGGACGATGCCGTCGCCGGCGATCAGCACCTTGGTGCCGCTGGCGGAGGCGATGTTGTCGACGATGGTTCCGCTGAGCGCGAGGGTATTGCCGGCAGCGGCCTGGAGGCGGTAGGTGTTGCTGGCTCCTGCTCCGGTTTGGTTGAAGCGAACCACGCCGCTATAGGTCGCGGTGCCCGTGCCTGAAAAATCCGCGCCGAAAGTCAGGGTCTTGCCGGCTGCCCCGTCGCCGCGAAACTGGAGGGAGGCGGCGCCCACGGTGAGTCCGGCTTCCGACAGGTAGATCTCGCTGCCATCACCAATAAGCTGGAGCGAGATGCCCGATGTCCCCGTGGCGCGATGGAGATTGATCCGGCCGCCGTTGGCTTGATAGTTGTTAACGCCGTTCTGGTTCGTCGTATCGTAGTTAATCGTAGCTCCCCCTGACGCGATCAGGTTTTGGAACAAAGTGAAGCTGCTGAACGAGCCGGTAAAGTTGACGACGCCGCCGCCTGTGACGGTGAAGTTGCCGCCGGTCGCGACGGTCTTGCCAATGGTGGATGCAAACGTGAGCGAACTGCCGGCACTCACATCGAGCATGGCGGAGCCGGCAAAATTCACTCTCGTGGAAAAGGTCTGGAGGTTCCCCGACGAGTTGGAAATCGTCGCGCCGCTAGTGCTGATCCTGTTTAGCGTGAGTGCCTCGCCGGAGAAGGTATAACGGCCCGCTCCCGCGACGAACTCCAGGTTGTCGATGGTGGTGGCCGTGCCGATGGAAATTTCGTCGTTGGCCACGTCGGCGTCGAAGCGGGCGATGTCGGTGGCCGCCGTGCCCGGAGGCGCACCGGTGCCTGTCCAGTTGGCGGCTTCGGACCAGTTGCCGTCGACGGAACCGGTCCAGACAAGCGTGTTCTGCGCGCGGGCAGCAGGCAGCAGGGCGAGACACAAACTGGCAAACAGAGGGCTGAGGAAATGTAGTGTTTTCATGATACGATTGAGCTTGGGAATAGTGCGATATCGTCGGTAGAGGTTGGATGTTGGAATGAAAGCGGAAGGGCTCGGTGGCGCATCCCGACGAGCGGGGAGATGTCTGGACCGTAACACCACAAAGGATTGCGTCCATCACACCGTTCCGCTCACTGGTGCGGAATACTTGTTTGCCCGATGCTTTCGCCATCCTCCCCCCCTTCTCCGCCTCCCACGCTCCGCCAGGTCGCCGCAGCCGCGGGCGTTCACCACACAACGTTGAGTCGTGCCCTGCGCGGACACCCCGATGTGTCGAAAGCCAGGGCGGAAGAATTGAGGGCCCTCGCCGCCCGGATGGGTTACGTCCCCGATCCGATGCTCCGTGCCCTGGCCGCCTATCGTACTGGACGCAGGCCGGCTGCGTTTCACTCCGTCATCGCCTGGCTCAATCCGAGTGTGAAACGGGCGGAATGGAAGCAGGTGCGCACCTACCGGAATTATTTCGAATCGGCAGGGCAGAGAGCTCGCGAGCTGGGATTCCAACTGGAGGAAGTCACATTGCCGGACATCGGCGCGGGCGCAGCCCGTGTGGCTTCCATGCTCGCCGCCCGCAACATCACCGGCCTGATCGTCGGTCCAGTACCCACAATAGGACTACAACTCGACATGATCGACTGGAGTCAGTTCTCCGCTGTGCGCGTGGGTGAATCGCTCACCGTGCCGCGTCTGCATGCCATCACGGCGCATCACTCCAACGGTATGTTCACCATGATGCAGGAACTGGCCGCGCGCGGTTATCGAAGACCGGGGTTATTCATGTCGCGTCACATGGATGAACGCACCGGACGCCGCTGGTCGGCCGCGTTTTTGAGGGAACAACTCGAGTTGCCCGTGGCAAGAAACCGTATTCCGCCATGCCTTTTCCCGAGCGTGATGGCCAACATGAAGGAGTTGGCGGAGTGGGTGCAGAAATGTCGACCCGACGTGGTGATCGCCATTGGTGAAGAGGCTCTGCTGCCGACCTTGCGGCAGATCGGGTTGCGCGTGCCGGAAGACATCGGGCTGGCCGTGCTGGTGCAACCGCCGGGCGAAGGCGAACGCCTCAGCGGACTGGCTGAAAACAACGCCGAGGTAGGGCGCGCCGCCATTGATCTGGTTGTGGCCATGATGAACCGGCAGGAACGCGGCGTGCCCCGATATCCGCAGACGCTGCGCATCGACAATCAATGGATGGATGCAAGCACGCTGCGGGAGCAGTCAGCATCTCCGTAGCTGATTTAAACTACAAAAATCACTGTTTCAGAAAGCGGACAATCTCGTCCCAAAGATTGATGCCATCGGGCACCTCAACCGGTTTCTCCATCCGCATCGGTTTCGCCTGCCAGCCATCGAAAGTGATGCCGTGCCCCACGCCAGGCAGCAGGATGAGTTTGTTCGGCACTCCGGCCTTGTTGAGCGCGTCGGCGAGTTCCGTCGCCTGATGATAATCAACTGCGCGGTCGCGTTTGCCGTGGATGGTCAGGACGGGAGGCAATCCGGGGCGAACATGCGTCACGGGCGAGGCCTGCGCCCAGAGGGCGGGATTGCTTGCAGGGGTTTTTCCGCCCACCAGACCCGATCCGGTCGCATAAAAGGGAACGTCCGTGGGCTCGCCGTTGGCGCTCGTCTTGCGGCGGGTGGCGAAGTTCGTTCCACCATAAAGGTTGACGACAGCGCGGACGTGGTCGGGGACGCCAGGCCAAGGGGACTCCGGCTCCAGTTCCTTGTCGCCCGCGGTAAAGGCGACGAGAAGGGCGAGTTGACCTCCAGCCGAGCCTCCCATCACCGAGATACGACCCGGGTTGATGTTGTGGCGGGCGGCATGGACACGCATGAACCGAACGGCGTTTTTGCAATCGTGTATGACCAAAGGCCAGGAAGGTTTTTGGGGAGCGGCCAGCGTGTAGTCGATGGAGGCTGCAGCAACGCCGTCCCGGGCCAGTCGCAGGCAATTAGCCATGGTTCCAACCCTGTCTTTGGAGCCTGCGCCAAATCCTCCACCGTGAATGAACACCACGGCGGGAAAGCCGCCCTCGGGGACGGGGCCGGCGGGCAAATAGAGATCAAGTTTTTCGGCACGATCCGAGCCCAGATAATCCACGTCGGGCAGGACACGGATCTCCCCGGACGGGGGAACCGGGGAAGACGCGGCTTGCATGTCATGTGCCACTTGCGCCTGCGAGGTGCTCATCACAAGAATCGTCAGTAACCGGAAAATAAATACATTCTTCATGGCCTCTCTTCATCGTTTCGAAAACCGGTCGCCCCCGGAAATCTGCCCCGGCAGGTCAAAGCCCGGTTACTCCGTCGTTCTCTGAACGTGCCTGTATTTCAATTCGCCGACCGCCATGGACCTGGCGTGCCCGTCAGCAAAAGCGACATGCGTTTTGCCGTTATGGCGCCATGCAATGCGTGCGGCACCATCCGCCGTCTGATCGGGAATCGGGTCATCCAGTGCGTTGCCGGATTTGATGGGACCATGAGCCTTGTCGTTGTAAAATCCCCAATCGCTGACGTTGTTGCTGTTGACCGTGCCGTCCGTCACGATAACGGCCTGCGAAGGGGCGCGGATGTCGGCGACTTTTTTGCGGGCTGCGGTTGGTTTTTCCTGCGGCATGAGCAGGGAGTTTGCGATATAGCTGCTGCGTCCGACGATAGTGGCGTCCTTGGGCGGAGGAACCGACGGGCAAAGGAAGATGCCAACCCCCGGCTTGCTGTTGCTGCCATAGCCCGCGAGGTATTTGTTGAGATACAGATGCCAATAGGCGCTGTAGCTGCTGTTGGTGCCCCAAGGCAGCAATCCCTTTTCGTCTTCGGCGCAGAGCACAGCCGCCAAGCCGATCTGGCGCAGATTGCTCAGGCACTGCGCCGCCCGCGCCGACTGGCGAACCCTGCTGACGGTGGGCACGAGGATCGCCGCCAGGATGCCGATGATGGTGATGACGGTAAGCAACTCGATCAGGGTGAATCCGGATACCCCCGGATGGACATTACGGGGGGAAGAAGGACGCAGAAGGCAGACGGTTTTTTTGCGGGGAAAGTTCATGCGGGGGGGCGGGTGAAATATCCCGCACTGAAATCCACGATGGGAAAAGCGTCCAGCGACGTGTTCCGCTCACTGGTGCGGAACTTCAGACGGACCCGTCCCTGTCGCTCGCGATCCCGGCCTTGCGGCCGGGGGCGAAGGGGTTCTCCTGACCGGGCCGTGGGGGCTACTTTTTCTTTTTCGGGGGACTGGTAAGGTTGACGATCCTCGTGGACTGGCCGTTGTCGTCCAGTTCGACGACGTAGCCTTTTTCCATTTGCTGGAGCCAGTTCATGCGGCCGTTATTGAAGTAGGCGGAGGCGGCTTCCTGACCGAGCGCGGCGGTGACCTGGTTGCGCATGTCGGCGGCGAGGGTCTTGAGGGATTCCTTTTTTTGTTCGGCGGTCAGCGTGTCGTCGGCGGCGAGGCGTTTCGAGGAAGCGAGGGTGGCGTCGCGCAGGTCGTAGAGTTGAGAGGCGGTGTTTTCGGGCAGGCCAAAGCGTTTGCCGGCGGCGACGAGTTGCTGGTAATCGTAGTCCTTGGCGCGCCGGTAGTCGGTGTAGCGTTCTTCGCCGAGCGCCTGGCGGATTTGCTCGTTGAGCTGTTTTTCCGCCTCCTGGCGCTGCTTCCAGTAATCCTGGTCGCGCCCGCGCGGACCCATGCCGAGCATGTCGTTGTTGCTGTAGCGTTCGTCGAACTCTTTCCGGAGGGAATAGATGGAGAGGAATTCGTCTTCGCTCGCGTCGAATTGCGCCATTTCCCCGCGCAGTTGCTGGGTGGTCTGCGAATTGCGCAGCTCGTATTGCGCAAATTCTTCCGGAGTGAGGAGAGCGGCGAGATCCTGCTTTTTGGATTCCTGGAGGACGCGCATGGCCTCGGCGTCGGAGGGGACCTGGAAACGGCCGGCCTCGCGGTAGAGTTCGCTGGTGAGTTCGGCGTAGTCCTGCTCCACTTCCTGAATGGAGGTGCGTTTCCCTTCGGGGAGGAAGGACGTGCGGGGATCGACCCAGCCGCCGTAACGGCCGGCCTCGGGGTCCTTGCCGAGGAGGTTTTCGAGTGTGTCGCGGACCTCGCGTTGCAGGCGGCGGGCTTCCGCGCGCTGCTCTTTGGTCTGGCGGTTGTACTGCGCTTCCCAGGGGTTTTCCTTCCACCAGTTTTTGTTGAGGGTTTCGGGATCGGGCTGCGGCTGGAGCGCCTTCATGCGGTCGGAGTAACGGCGCCAGATCGTGCTGGAAACGATCATGCGCAGGGTGCGGTCGTCGACGCCGGCGGCGCGGAGGACATCGCGGAGGGCCACGGGATCGTCGCCGCGCAAGGCTTCGAGGAGGTCGCTTTCGCCGACGGAAGCGGAGCCGCCGGCGCGGGCATTCTTGCCGGCGGTGGCGAGGCGGGCCGCGTTGCGGCCGGAATCGGCGGCGCCGTCGGAGGATTCCCGGTGCGCGCGCCAGGCGGAGCGGGCGATGAAAGCGGCATTGGCGGTGAGGGAAACGGCGAGAAAAAGAACCGTGAGTTTTTTCATAAGGGAAGAAAGGCCGACGGACATCATGCGGCCGGAAGGCTGCGGGACAAGGGGATTGGGCAGGAACGGCGGTCTGCCATGCGGCCGCTCCGGCAGCCCCGTTGTCCTCTTGTGTCGCCACCGCCGGCATGGCATTGTCCGCAGTCTTCTTCTCCGCATGTCTCCGGAAACGTCCGCCACCGCCTCTCCGCCTTCATCTCCTGCTCCCGCCGTGGCGGAGGTGGCGCACGAGAGCATGTGGCGGCGGCGGGTGGTGCGGCCGGTGATGCTGCAACTGGGCCAGGGCGTGGCGCCGGAACGGATCGCCACGACGGTGGCGGCCGGCACGGTGTGCTCCCTGTTTCCCGTCATGGGCACCACGACCACGCTCAACATCTTTATGGGACTGTGGCTGCGCATGAACCAGCCGCTGCTGATCGCGCTCAACTACGCGCTCACGCCGGTGCATGTGGCGATGATCTTCGTTTACCTGCGGATCGGCGAATGGCTCTGGCGCGCGCACGATGCGCCGTTCGATCTGCAAACCCTCACGCGGGCGTTTCATGCATTGCCGCTGCGCGAGTTCGGCGGACGGTTCGGGTGGGCGATCCTGCACGCGATCTCCGGCTGGGCGGCGACCGCGCCGCTGCTGTTTCTGGCGATCTGGCTGCCGGCGCGGGTGATCCTGGTGCGGACGGCGCGGACATTTCGCCCGGGCCCCGGGAGCGCAAACGGCGCTCCGGACGCGGATCGTTCCGGGCGAGGCCGTCCTTGAAAAATGACACGCGGTGACCGGTCCGGTTTTGCGCAAGACAATTGGCAGGAGACGTGCATCGTCGGTGACATGTCACGTTCGCAAAACGCGCCGCTCTGGCACTGGGTTTACGTCGTCCTGCTGATCTCGACGGTCATCTGGGCCTCCAACCACAGCCGCGTGGCCGCGCCCTCGATCAGCAATTTCGACAAGCTCGCCCACTTCAGCGTCTTCGGCCTGATGGGCACGCTCGTGCTGCGCCAGCTCGGGCAGCGCCGCTGGTGGCTGGCGCTGCTGCTCGTGTCGCTTTTCGGCGCGAGCGACGAGATTCACCAGCATTTCACCCCGGGCCGCTCCTCCGACATCCGCGACTGGATCGCCGACACGTCGGGCGCCGCCGTCGCCATTGCCGCGTATTGCCTGATCGGCCCGTACCGCCGCCTGCTCGAATGGAAACTGTGGACGTGGCGGCGGCGAAAAAAGACCCTTGCCGGGGCCGGCCAGGATCCCGTCGCCCCGGCCGCGTCGGCTGCCGGCGCCGATTCATCGGACAAATCCGTCCAGTCGGCCTGACCGGGCCGGGCAATCCGGCTTTCCCGCCTTTCAGCGAGGTTCTGAAAATTAACTTCTTTCAATCAAGTTAACCACTCATGCACACTGATGCACACTAATAACGGTTCAGAATCCATTCAATATCATCTGATTGCATTCCGATCAGGTTTGCTCGTCAGTGCCCATTAGTGTGCATCAGTGTGCATGAGTGGTTAAAAATGTATTTTCAGAACCTCCCGTTATCTTCTGTTCAAAAAATCCGGTTTCAGAACTCCCCTTCAGTTTTCCAGCCTTCCAGTTTTTCAGCTTTTTCCCATGTCCGCCTCTCCGGAAAATTCCCCCGCCGCCCGCATCGCCGCGCTCCGTGCCGAACTCGCCCGGCACGACGAACTCTACTACCGTGCCGCGCGTCCCGAACTGAGCGATTTCGACTACGACCGCCTGAAGCGCGAGCTCGCCGATCTCGAGGCGCAGCACCCGGAACTCGCCACCGGCGAATCGCCCACGCGCCGCATCGGTGACGATCGCGCCGAGGGGTTTGCCCGCGTGCGCCACCGGCAGGCGATGATGACGCTCGACAACACCTACGATGACGGCGAACTGCGCGAGTTCTACGCCCGCCTGCTCAAGACCCTGGCGGCGGCCGGCGCGATCGACGCCGGCACTGGCGAAGCCCGCGCCGAAAACGACGCGGCCGATGCCGACAACGCCCGGCTCGCCTGCATCGTCGAGCCCAAGATCGACGGCGCGGCCGTTTCCCTCACCTACGAACACGGCAAGCTCACCCGCGCGGTGACTCGCGGCGACGGCTCCGAAGGCGACGACGTAACGGCCAACGTCCGCACCCTCCGCGGCCTCCCGCACACCCTGCGCGCCGCGCCACCGGTGGTCGCCCCCCCCTCCCCCCCCGCGCCCGCCGGACCCGGACCGGAGGACGACCTGTTTTCGCTCGCCGCCGCCCCGGCTCCTGCCTCCACACCGGCGGCGCCGGTGCCCGTTGCCCCCTTCCCCGATCTGATCGAGATCCGCGGCGAAATTTTTCTGCGCGAGGAAGAATTTCGCCGGATCAACCAGCAGCAGGAGGAAGCGGGCGAAGCCGCCTACGCCAACCCGCGCAATCTCGCCGCCGGCACGCTCAAGCTGCTCGACTCTTCGGTGGTCGCCTCGCGCCGCCTCGAAATCGTGCTCTATGGACTCGGCGCGTGCGAACCCGCGCCCGAACAGGCGCTGGCGGCGCTGGCCACCGCGGCCCCCCCCACGCCCGGCTGGGGTTTCGATTCGCAGACCGGCTTCCAGCGACAACTCGCCGCCTGGGGGCTGCCGACGGTGGAAAAAACCTGGTCCGTGCGCGGCATCGAGGCCGTGCGCGAGGCCATCGCGGAGCTCGACCGGCTGCGGCGCGGCTTTGCCTACGCGACCGATGGGGCGGTGGTGAAACTCGATCTTTTCGCGCAGCAAAAAATCCTCGGCTACCGCGGCACCGACGCCGCCGGCCGCGCGCAGGAAGCCCGCAAGCTCTCGCCGCGCTGGGCCTGCGCCTTCAAGTTCCCGCCCGACCGCGCCGAGACGCGCATCAACGCCATCACCATCCAGGTCGGCCGCACCGGCGTGCTCACGCCCGTGGCCGAGCTCGATCCCGTGCTCCTTGCCGGCACCACCGTCAAACGCGCCACGCTGCACAATGCCGACGAGATCGCGCGCAAGGACGTGCGCATCGGCGACACCGTGCTCATCGAAAAGGCGGGCGAGATCATCCCGGCGGTCATCGGCGTTGTCATGGACAAGCGGATACCTTCGTGCGAACCCTACTGTTTCCCCGAAAAATGCCCCGCGTGCGGCACGCCTGTCGTGCGCGTCGAGGGCGGTGTGGCCTGGCGGTGCCCCAACCCGCATTGTCCGGAAAAAGTCCGCCGCCGCGTCGCGCATTTCGCCTCCAAAGCGTGCCTCGATATCGATGGTCTCGGCCGGGAGATTGTGGACCTGCTTCTGGAGAAGAAACTCATCACGACGATCCCCGACCTGTTCCGGCTGAAGGTCGAAGACCTGCTGCCGCTGAAAAAATCCGGCGAGACATGGGCCAACAACCTGATCAACGCCATCGACGCCCGCCGCACCGCCGACCTGTGGCGCGTGATTCACGGCCTCGGCATCCCGCAGGTCGGCGCGACGGCGGCCAAGACGCTGGCCCGCTCTTTCCGCTCGCTCGATGCGCTGGCCGCCGCGCCGCTGCCCGACCTCGTGCGGCTGGCGGATTTTGGCGAAATCACCGCGCAGGCCGTGCGCGCGTGGTTCGACGACGGGACGAACCGCGAACTCGTGGCCGACCTGCAACGCGCCGGCCTCGCGCCGACGCCGCCGGCGGAGAACGCGGCGGACAGCCCGGCGGCGGGCAAGACGTTCGTGCTCACCGGCACGCTCCCGACGCTGGGCCGCGAGCAGGCGACGGAGAAAATCGAGGCGGCCGGCGGCAAGGTGAGCGGCAGCGTGTCCAAGAAAACCCACTACGTCGTCGCCGGCGAGGAAGCCGGGTCGAAACTGGAAAAGGCCCGGAAACTCGGTGTGCCCGTGCTCGACGAGGAAGGGTTGCTGCGATTGCTGGCGGGGGAGTGACACCAACCGTCCTGGAGTTATTCCCGGACCCCGCCGGCGATCCCCAGCCAGCCGAGCACGACAATCCCCACCGCCACCAACGCCACCATCAGCGTCAGGGTGCCGATCCGGCCGGTGATTCGCAGGAATACAAGCCCGCCAACCGCAAGCCCGAGGACCACGACGGGAAGGAACTGGCTCCCTACCGTCGGCAGCAGGAGCGCGGCGACCATGACCAGGCACGCGGCGATCGCCAGCGCGCTGGCGAGGGCCGGGAAAATGGAAAGGCGGCGGCGCATCACCGGCTGCTCGCGCAGGCGTCGCGGCAACGGCACGTCGGTATCGTGCGGCGGCTCCGGCAGCGGTTCGGAGGTGAGCGCATCCTCCAGCGCGGCGACGAATTGCCGGGTGCGGTCCACTTCGGCCTGGGTGGCGGCGTCGGCCGCCACCTCCCGGGCGAAGGTTTCGGCTTCGCCGGGCGGCAGGTCGCCGGAAACGTAGGCGGTGAGGCGCGGGTCATCGGGAGTGGGAGACGGAGCGGTGCGCGAGGTCGTGGTCATGGTCGTGGCGGCTGCGTGGTGGCGGTGGAGCGTTCGATCGTGGATCGTCGGATTGTCTGTAAAAGTGTGGTTGGCGGCAGGCCGGGCGGGCGGCGGATTGCGGCGGCGGGGCCGGAAAAGGACTAGCGGTTGTTGCTGGCCTCCCATTCGCGGCGCATGGACTGGACGGCCGTATGCAGGAGCACGCCGACGTGATTGGCGGAGCGGCCGGTGATCTCGCCGATTTCCTGGTAGCTGAAACCTTCCTGGTAGCGGAGCCGGACGATTTCGCGCTGGGCGGGAGGGAGGGCGGAGACGAGGGCGAGGATCTGTTGCCGGTCTTCGGCATGCTGGAGGAGAGCGGCGGGATCGGCTTCGGGTGACGGGATGCGGCCGGTGGCTTCGTCGTCGAGAAGCGTCATGCGCCCCTGCTTGCGCAAGACGTTGAGTGCCTTGCGCCGGCAGACGGTGAAGAGCCATGCGCCGGTGTGATCGGCCCACGCCGCGGGAGGCGTGGAGCCGAGAGCGGCAAAGGTCTCCTGCACGATGTCGCGAGCCTGGTCGGCATCGTGCAGGAGTCGGGTCGCGTAGCGGAACAACGTCGCTTCGTGCCGCACAAGGGCTTCGGCGATCAGACCGTGAACGGAAAGAGCGTCGGGAGCCTGGTTCATGAAGCGCGGAGGCGGGTTGGCATGGGGGATGCAGCTGCTGATGTACTCATAATAACACGCGGAACGGCGGTTTATTAATGAGACTCTCGCCGGGGTTGCGCGCAAGGGCGGACGGAGAATCGGGCAGAAGAGAGCCACCGTCGGAAACCGGGGACCACCGGCCAACCTTGCCCGTTAATGCCATTTTGTAGCGTCATGCTTGCCCC
Organism: Opitutaceae bacterium TAV5; assembly: GCA_000242935.3. Lineage (NCBI taxonomy): Bacteria > Pseudomonadati > Verrucomicrobiota > Opitutia > Opitutales > Opitutaceae > Opitutaceae bacterium TAV5. Next base: position 3,133,725 of record CP007053.1, on the reverse strand, counting down.
GACGAAACACTCCCTGGATAATCGCGGCCCTCATGAGCAGCTTCCCTCAACCCGGCAACCGTCTGCGTTCGCAACGCGGACTCTCGTTGCTCGAACTCCTCCTCGTCGGCACGCTGTTCGGGGTTCTCCTCATCATCCTTGTGCCGGATTGCCGGCGCACCACCGAATTCCCTCCGGAAACCATCGTCCTCACCGACATGAGCACCCTCCAGGCCGCCTTCCGGCGCTGTTACCAGGACTGCCAGTTGCAGGACGAGGACATGGAGCTGTTCGACCGTTTCGGCCTGTGGCCGCTCGCCGGCATCGCCGCGCCCGCCACCTCACAACCCGCTCCCGGCACCAACAGCCAGGAAGAGATCTTTTCCGCTCCGGTCCCCGAACGGCCCGCCGCGCTTCGCGAAAGCGACCTCGCCGATTTCCGCGATCTGCTCGCCACGCGTCTCGCTGTCCGCGACCCGAAGTCACCGGGGCCGGGCAATAACCGCAACTGGCGCGGATGGAACGGCCCGTATCTGACGCTCGACGCCACCGGCACGTTCGAAACCGCGCCCGGCAGTTCCGGACAGAAAACGGAAAGAGAGATGGGCGGCGCCTTCACCACCGCCCGCACCCTGCCCGTAAAACCCGACGCCTGGACCCTGCTCGACGATCCCCTCGCCCGCAAGGTGACGTCCTGGTATCGCGTCATCATTCCTGCCGACCCCGACGGCATCCACTATTACCCCGGCCTCATCACTCTCGTGGCCACCGGCCCCAACGGCAAGCTCGACACGCGGCCCACCGACATCGATCCGGTAACCCGGGAGTTGAAAGCCCAAGGCGATGACATCGTCCTGACCCTGCTCCCGCGGACGGAAAAAAACTGAACACGCCGCAAGCGATGACGCCGGTCGCTCTCCCGGAACGCCGGGCCGGGAGCCCGGCCGTTACGTCGGGCTGCCGGCCTCCGCCCCGGCCGCCGCTTCCGCCTCCAGTTCGCGGATGGCGTTTTGCAGTTCCCGCACGCGCTCCGCTCCGATCTTCCATTGTTCGACCAGGGTTGGCATCAGTTCCGAGGGAGGTCCCTGGAAATGGGTCCATATTTCCAGCGCTGCGTTCCAGGGCGCCGCATAATAACGCATCTTCGCGGCCGTTTCCTCGTCCGCGCCCTTGAGGGCCTTGTCGATGACCGCGTTCATGTACTGCATTTTCAGCACGTACTCGGGCAACTCGATCGCGCGATTGGTGTCGCCCCGGAGTTCCTGCACTTCCCTCAAGACCGTTTTCATCACCTCAAGCCGTTCCGCCGGCTCCAGCGGAGCCCGTCCGCAGGCAGACATGGCAAAAGCAACGACAGTCAGCAACGACCACAAAACACGACGAGGGAAGAGAGAATTCATCCGGAGATTGCATTCCCGCAACCTCACACACTCAAGTCTGTTCCGTTATTAAAGAAAATATATTGCAAATAATGCCAGCACTCTGAAGTCTGTGGATTTTCCCGGAAGGAAGCGGCCTCCGGGGCAACGGTCACCAGGCCACCGTCACGCTCACATGGCCACGCTGGTTGTCACCGGTCGGGGACACGCCGCTGTCGCGCAACTGCCAGCCGTAGTCGAACCGGGCGACGATGTTCGCCGCCAGCGTATAGCGCAGGCCAATACCCGTGCTCAGCAGCTCGCGCGTGCGCTCCTCCCCCGGCAGCGTGTCGGCGATCACCGCCACGCCCGCGTCGAGAAACACCAGCGGCACCAGCCGGTCGCTTGCGCGTGTGAAGCCGAGATGCCGTGCCACGGAAAACGCCGGACCGTGCAGTTCGTTCACGAGGATGAAGCCGCTATCGCCGTTGGCCTCGCGCTCGTCGTAGCCGCGCAGCGACGATGCTCCGCCAAACCCGAGCTGCTCGCTGCCCAGCAGGTTGCCGCTCGCAAGCTGCGCCTCGGCCCGCACCACCCAGGAAAACTCCTGCGGCAGCCGCGTGGTGCGTTCCAGCGCGAGGCGCGCCCAGGCGTAGCGCGCTTCGGCGTACGAGCGCGCCGCCGCGTAGTCGGCATCGTCGTTGTGGCCACCGATGCCGCCAGGGCTCAGCGCCACGGTGAACGCAGCCGAGGTCACTCCCAGACGGTCCGCCAGGCTCGCCTCGTATCCCAAAACCAGTTGCACGACATCGGTCGCCTGCGCGAACACCGACATGCCGCCGAACGCCAGGTTGTTGTCGCTGCGCTTGAAGTCAAAACCCGCCGAAACCGCATGCTCGACTCCCTGCCAGGAACGCAGCGGCACCCGGTAACGCAATCCCGCCTGCCAGGAGGTGCCTTCCAGATTGAAAGGCGGGATGTCCGGCTCGCTCTTCGCATAGCTGCCAAAGAGCGTCAGCGTGTGTCTCCAGGGCAGCGGCACGACATAGCTGGCGGAGTGCGCCACCATTTTTTCGAAATCGGGACTCGTGGTGAACTGGTAATTGAGCTGGTGGTCCAGGCCGAAAACATCACCCCAGTTGAAGCCGGCGAACAGCCGGTCCTCGTCGGTGAGCGGGGTGCCCGAGTCGTCGTAGCCGGCATACACCCGCCAGGGACGCCGGTCCTGCGTGCGCAGGATCACGTCGGTCTCCCCGGGTTGCGCGCCGCGCGCGAACACCAGATCCACCCGCCGGAACGGGTTCTGGTTGAGCCAGGCCAGGTCGTCGAGCAGCTCCGACCCGGAGATGGACTCGCCGGGTGCGATGCGCACCTCACCGGTCAGCCGTCCGGAGGAAAACCAGCGGTTGCCTTCCGCGCGCACCTCTCCCAGCCGCCCCTCGGTGACGAGGAGCTGGATCGTGCCCGACCGGATGTTCTGCTCCGGCGCGGCCACATCGACGATCGGCCGGTCCGCGGCCCGATACGCCAGCACCGCCTCGCGCGTGATCTCCCGGAGCCCGCCCAGCGTCAGGGGTTTCCCCAGCCGCGTCTCCAGTTTTTCGCGGAAGGCCGGCGTGTCGAGCAGCAGACCGGAGGGCATGTGTATTCCATCAATTGATACGCCTTCCGGCCTGACCCCGGCCGGGTCGGTCACGAAAACCAGACCGAGCAGGGCGGGCGTGAGCACGCGGTCGTCGCCGGACTCCGGTTCCGGCTGCGGCACGGGCAGGACCGGCGGGGCCGGCTCCGCCGGAGCCGGCGTCTGCGGCGCCACCTGCTCGTAGGTCTGCGCATGCGACGCGGCAGTCGCCGTCAGGAGGAGGACAAGGAGGACGGGTTTCATGAATTGGCTCATCGTGCGCCCTCCGCCTTGAGGAATTCGGAAAAGCTCGTCACGGCCAGCGGCGCGGGACCGGACGGCGCCTCGCCTTCCGCGCCGGCGCGATAGCTCGCCGGAGGCCCGGACGGCGATGGCGACAGGGAAAAAGTCAGCAGCGGCGGCGAGGCCAGCGCGTTGCCCACGTCCTGCTCCACCGCCCGGCTCTCACCGGTTTGCGCATCGACCAGGGGCACCAACGTCGTGCGCCCGCCGCGCACCACCGCGGCATACTTATCCGAACGCACCGGCACGCCGTCGATCTGTACCACCGGCACCGTGTATCCGTCCACCGTGATGCCGGGAGACACCACGGTGAGCACGCCGTCCTCGTAGCGGATCGCGTAATTGGCCGCCGCGGCTCCCCAGGGCGTGATCGCATACGCGCCCGGCTCCGACTCCGGCGTGGCCGGCGTCGTGAACTCCAGCCCCGAGACCACGTCGGCCGTCTCGCCGTTGACGAGGCCTTCGAAGCTCGCGGTGAAAACCGGGTTCGGGCTGTCCGTGAGCCGTGTCGCATCGTTGGCCGTGATCAGCAGGTCTTTCGGCGACACGATCCACGTGCCGTCGTGGCGGCTCATGACGGTGTAGTTGCCGTTGGCCAGTTCGCCTTCGACAGTGAGCGTGTAACTGCCGGCTCCGGTCGTCGCGCCGACGCCGAAGCTGTTGGCGAGCCCGGTGAGCACGTCGACGGTCTCGCCGTTGACCAGACCCTCGGCGGTGATGCCGGGATTGGCCGGCGCATCGCCATAGGTCGACGTGCCGCCGTTGGCCGCCACCGTGATTTCCTTCGGCGAGACGATCCAGGCGCCGTCGTGGCGCTGCGCGATGGTGTAGTTGCCGTTGGTCAGCGTGCCCTCGACCGTCAGCGTGTGGCTGCCCGCGTTCGTCGTGCCCGTGATACCGAAGCTGTTCCCCAGGCCGGTGAGCACCGCAACGGTTTCCCCGTTGACCAGACCCCCGGCCGTGAACCCGGGGTTGGCCGGCGCATCGCCGTAAGTGGACGTGCCGCCGTTGGCCGTGACGGTGATTTCCTTTGGCGAGACGATCCAGGTGCCGTCGTTACGGGTGGTGATGATGTAGTTGCCGTTGGTCAGCGTACCCTCGACCGTCAGCGTGTGGCTGCCCGCATTCGTCGTCGCGCCGATACCGAAGCTGTTGTCCAGACCGGTGAGCACCGCGACCGTTTCCCCGTTGACCAGACCTTCGGCGGCAAGGCCGGGATTGGCCGGCGTATCGCCGTAGACCGAGGCGCCGCCGTTGGCCGTGACGACGATCGACACGGGCACGATGGTCAGGGCGCTCCCCGTGGAAACCAGATCGTAGCCCTGCTGGGACGAATACAGACCGGTCGTCACGTCATAGCTGCCCGCATTGATTCCGCTCGAGGTCGAGCCGAGCAGGAGCGAGGTGTCGTACGGGCCGTTCACGCTGTAGCCCGAAGTCTGCGCGAGGCCGGTGTACGCCACCGTCTTGTCCTCGCCGTTGACCTCGAGCCGCGTGAGGAATGCTTTCAGGAGGGGCGCTGTATTTCCCGCGTAGATACGCCAGACGGTGTCGGCCCCGCCCTCGGCGTCGATGCTCCATTCCGCGAACGAAGCCGGATCGGTCATCTGCGCGGTGGTCAGGCCGGTGGCGTCGACCGTGCGGGAGCCTCCGCCCACCGCGGCGTTTTGCCCGGTCGTGTCGACGTCCCAGACGGACCGGGTGACCGTGCTGTTGCGATGATTGTAGCCGATCAGGCCGCCGACATCGTCCTCGCCCGACACTGCGCCGGTGGCGTAGGACTGGATGACCGAGCCGCGGTCGTTGTCGCCCACCAGGCCGCCCACCTCGTCCTCGCCGGTCACGGCGCCTGTCGCGTAGCTTTGCCTGACCGTTCCCCGATCGTTCCAGCCCACCAGGCCGCCGATCGAGGATTCACCGGACACGGCCCCGGTTGCATAGCTTTGCTCGATGGTTCCCAGGTAATTGATGGCCGCCAGGCCGCCCACAAGGTATTCACCCGTCACCGCGCCCGTCGCGTAGCTGTATTTGATCGAGGTGTCGATGCTGGTGCCCACCAGGCCGCCCACCTGGAATCCGCCGGTCACCGCCCCGGTCGCGTAACTGTAGAGAATCTCGCCTTCCCAGGTATGGCCAACCAGGCCCCCGGCGTTATGCGTAATCGCAGTGACCGTCCCGGTTGCGTAGCTCCACTCGATCACAGTCGTGGCGCGGCCGGCAAAGGATTCGTAGCCGCTGTAGCCGACCAGACCGCCGACCACGTCGTTGCCCGAAACCGATGCCGTGGCGTAGCTCCGGCGGATGGCGCCGTAGTGGGTTCCGGCGATACTGCCGACGGAGCTTCTCCCCACAATGCTGCCGCCGACCAGCCCCAGATCGCGGACCTCGGCGAGATCGCCAAGGATGCCGAACAGGCCCACGTCGTCCATGGCCGGACGGTTGATCGTCAGGCCGTTGACGGTATGGCCCCGGCCGTCCAGCACTCCCTGGAACCCGGCCCGCAGCCCCTCGGGGTAGGTCGAATCGTAGGTGACGGGCAGAAACCCCTCGCCGTCGTTCCAGTTGGCCGTGCCGCCGGCGTCGATATCGCCCGCCAGCTCATAATGCGCGTACCGCGATCCGGTGATGATGCCCTGCAACCCATAAATATCGGCGAGCAGCCAGGGCGTATCCGCCGAGCCGTCACCGCCGACCGCGCGGAGGAAACGTCCGCCTTCGATGCGGAAGTCGCCCACCTCGAAAACCGGCAGCGTGGCGTCGTTCTGAATCCATTCGCCCTGCTCGAGGATGAAGCCGCCGGCGACCAGCGCGTGCGGCGCGATCAGGGAGCCGGGAGCGTTGATCCGCAGGGTGTTGCCAGGCAGGTTCAGCGCGGTGTCGAACGTGAACACATCGGACGAGAGCTCGAGGCGCAGGCCGATGCCCGCGGTCATGCCGAACACGTCTCCCGAAAACGCATAGAGAATATCCGCGTCGGAAAAGGAGCCCAGGACGTTCCCCATGTCGGCGATGAGGTCGCTCAGCCTGGTCGCGCCGCTGGTGACCCAAACCTGCCGGTTGGCCAGCGCCACCTCTTCGGTAAGGTTGCCGGCGAGCGACACGAGCCGGTTGGACCGGAAATAATCGTCGCCCACCGTATAGACCAGCGCGGTCGTGCCGGCCTCGAACTCGCCGGAGTAATAAAATACAAACGCGCCCTCCTCGGCGGTGACGGTCGTGGCGACCTGCTGGCCGTTGATCACCAGCGCGAGCGTGATGCCCTCGCCCGCGCCTTCGAGCGCGCCGACCAGGGTGTTTTCGGGCAACGAGGCCAGCTGCCAGCGAAGCAGCGGATAATCGCCGGTCGCAGCATACCAGGTGGCCGCACTGAACCCGGAGGGAAGCCGGAGGTACATGAACTCGTCCGTGGTCAGGCCGACGACACCGTCGACCGCTCCGGAACCGACTCCGGGCAGGCCGCCCGCGGTGTCCACATTCCAGTAACTCGTGTCAATGGCGCCGCCGTCGTTCACGCCGGCGAGCGCGCCCGCGTATTCGTTTCCGGATACCTCGCCGGTCGCATAGGACTGCGAGATGGAGCCGCCCTCGTGGCGTCCCACCAGGCCGCCGACCGCGGAGTCTCCCGAGACGGCGCCGGTCGCGTAGGACTGCGAGATTTCGCCCTCGCGATTGTACCCCACCAGTCCGCCGACGGACGATCCCGTGCCGGACACCGCGCCGGTCGAGTAGGCCTGCGTGATGACGCCGCCGTCGTTGAGGCCGACCAGGCTGCCGACGGCCTCATGACCCGTCACACTGCCGCCGGCCAGGCCGACATCGAGGAGTTGCGATCCCGGCCCCGCGACACCGAACAGGCCCACGCGGGACTCCGTCCCGCGGTCGATCACGAGCCCGGATATCGTGTGCCCGTGTCCGTCCAGCGTGCCGGTGAAGGGTGTGGCCGACGAGCCGATGGGCACAAACCCGCCGCCTCCGCCCCAGATGGAGGAGACGTTGCCCGTGCCGCTCAGATCGAGGTCGCGCACCAGGGTGTAGTGCGCTGCCAGCGTCTCGCTGTTGAGGCCGATGAGCTGCAACTGATGGCCGGTGGCGATGCGCGTGCTGTATTCCCACGCCAGCATCGGGCGTGTCTGGCCCTCGATCATCACCCAGACGTTGGCGGACGGATCGTTGCCAATATCCCAGCCGACGTAGCTCGCCGCCGTTTTTGCCTGCGCCGTGGTGAGGCGGTCGCCGCCGTCACTGAAATCGAGACCGGTGCTGTCGCCGTCCCAGTAGCTCGACGAGATGTGGCCTTCGTTCCAGGCGACCAGGCCGCCCATGGACCACCAGCCGTTGATCAAACCTGTGGCGTAGCTCTCCGTGATCGTGCCGAAGTTTCCGCCCGCCAGAGCGCCCGCCTCTTCGCCAGCGGAGATCGAGCCGGTCGCGTAGCTCCGCGTGATCGTGCCGTCGTTCCAGCCGGCCAGGCCGCCGCCGAAGTCGGCGGAGACCGCCCCGGTCGAGTAAGACTCCACAATGTCACCCCCGTTGTAGCCGACCAGCCCCCCGGTATCCCATACGCCGGCCACGCTTCCGGTTGCATACGTTCGCATGATCGTCCCGCTGTTCGATCCCGCGACTCCGCCCACCTCCTTGTTTGTGCCTGAAATCGCCCCGGTTGCATGGGAATCCGTGATCGTTCCGTCGTTGGAGCCAACGAGCCCGCCCACGGTGTCTCTTCCCGAAACCGTCCCCGTCGTATAAACGTTCGTGATTGTGCCGCTGTTGGTCCCGGCCACGGCGCCGGTATAATCGCTTCCGGCCACGGAGCCGCCGGTCAGGCCGACGTTGCGCACCAGCGCGGTGCCACCAAGAGCTCCGAACAAACCTGCATGGGTGCTGGAGGGGCGGTTGATCCTGAGCCCGTTGATCGTGTTACCCAGTCCGTCGAAAACGCCGGTAAAGGGGGTGCCGCCCGATCCGATGGGGGCAAAGCCCGCGCCGCTGTTCCAGAGGATCGTGTCGCGAGCGTCGATATCGACGCCCAGCACATAGCGTCCGGACAGATCCGCGGTCGCGATGCCCTGCAACGCCTCCAGGCTCCGGATCACCGTGTAGGCCGAGCCGTTGACCGAAAAGGACGCCCCGCTGCCGCTCAGGGTGACGCGGGCTCCGTTGTTCAGCGTATAGCCGTAGCCGGCGCCGTGCGTCAGGGCCAAGCCGGCGCCATCGCCGGTGGCGGTGATGTCGGCGTTGAAGTGGATGCCGAGGAGCGCGTCCAGGGTCAGGACCGTGCCCGCGCTCCAGCTTACCGCGGCGTTGACGAAGAGGTTGCCCGCGGTGGTCTGCAAGGTGATGTTGCTGGTGGCCAGGTTGGTCACGAGGGTATCGGCGCCAATGCCGTGGGAGGTCTGGGCCGCGCCACCCGAGCTGATGACAAAATCGTCGGGATCGATCAGCCAGGTGCCGAAAACGCCGGAGGAGCCGCGGGTGTCCACGCGCGCGCCGTCGGCGATCTGCACGGTCTGGCCGCTGGTCTCGACGAAACCGCCCGTGCCGCCGGCATTGGTCGCGGTGATCTCGCCGCTGTGCCGGGCGAGGCCGTCGAGGCCCGCGGTGGTGGCGGCGACGAGCCAGACCTCGCCGTCGCGCTCGGCGGTGCCGGTGGCGCGGATGACGCCGGTGTTGTTGATGGCGAGGGCGTAGGCGTTGCCGCCGGCGGCCTTGAGTTCGGCGGTGGCGGCGGCGATTTTGCCCGCGTTGACCACGAGGCCGGGCGCGGTACCGGCCTGCACGAACACGCGCTGCGAGCCGCCGGTGGTGAGCAGCACCTCGGAGCCTGCCGCCAGGCCCGCCGTGCCCTGCGGGGCGGAGAGCGTGCCCCGATTCTCGACCTTGCGGGCGATCAGAAAAATATCGCCGCCCGCGGCGTCGATCGCGCCGAGGTTTTGCACGGCGGCGGTGGAGTCGCCGGTGAAGAGCAGGTCGCCGCCCTTGAGAAAGGCGCTGTCGCTCACGTCGAGCGTGGAGGCAAGGAAGCCGGCGGTGTCGATGCGCGCGCCCGCGCCCACGATCACGCCGTTGGGATTGATGAGAAAGACCTGCCCGTTGGCCCGGAGGTTGCCGAGCAGCGACGAGGGCGCGCCGCCGATCACGCGGTTGAGCGTGGCGCTGGCCGCATCGGGCTGCACGAAGCGCACGAGCTCGCCCGCGCCGATGGAGAAGTCCTGCCAGTTGATGATCGCGCGCGCGGTGGTCTGGTTGACGGTGAGCGCGCCCGCGCCGCCCGAGATCGTGGCGCCCCCGGCGGCGACATGACCTCCGGAGGGGTTGGCCGACAGATGCGTATGCGTGGCCAGCCATGAGAACAAGGCGGCGGCGGTAACCCGGGGAAACGACCCCTTGTAAATAAACGGCAAAAACATGGCTAGGCCACGGGCTAACCGCCGCCGGAGTTTTGAGAAGGTGATTTCGGCCAACCCCATCCTTTTCCCGCCGAAACCCGCCTTTCTCTCTGTGAAAATGCAAAAATGCTTCTTTCCGGCGCGCCGACACAGCGCCGGTTGCCCAATCCCGATCGGGCTCCTCGTCCTGCAAGCGGCAGTCGTTACCGCAGCGCCGTGACGACACCCGGGCGCGCCCTTCGCAGGCGCCCCCACCTCCGGGCTTGTCCCCCCGGCCCGGCGCTGCGAGCGTGCCCGCGTTCATGGATTACTTTCTGGATCAACAACGCCCTGACGGCGACGCCGCCTTTCCGCCACCCGACTTTCGCGGCGAGCTCAACGAGGAACAGTACGCCGCCGTCACCGCCGAGCCCGGCCCGCTCCTCGTTCTCGCCGGCGCCGGTTCCGGCAAGACGCGCACGCTCACCTGGCGCGTGGCCTGGCTGCTCTCGCAAGGCGTCAAACCGTGGCAGATCCTCCTCCTCACGTTCACCAACAAGGCTGCCCGCGAGATGCTCCATCGCGTGCACGACCTCACCGGTTACGAACCCGGCCGCTTCTGGGGCGGCACTTTTCATTCCATCGGCAGCCGCATCCTGCGCATCCATGGTGAAGCGATCAAAATCCCCAAAAACTTCACCATCCTCGACGCCGACGAATCCGAAGGCGTTCTCAAGCAGGCCGTCGAAGCCGCCGACCGCACCTTTTTCAAGGACAAGACCCACCCCAAGCCCGGCCCGCTCCACTCCGTCCTCTCCCTCTCGCGCAACACCCGGGAGACACTCGTGCAGACCGTCGAGAAACGGTTTCCCCAATACAAGGACATCGTCGGCCGCTTCCCCGCTTTCGCCGCCGCCTACGAAGCCCGCAAGCGCGAACAGAACGTCCTCGATTACGACGACCTCCTCGAACTCTGGCTGGAGCTTCTCGAAAAATGTCCCGACATCGCCGCGCATTTTTCCGAACGCTTCCGCCACCTCCTCGTCGACGAATACCAGGACACCAACACGCTCCAGTCGCGCATCATCGACCTCATGGCCGCGCACCATCGCATCATGGCCGTGGGCGACGACGCCCAGTGCATCTACTCCTGGCGCGGGGCGGATTTCGAAAACATCATGACGTTCCCCGAACGTCACCCCGGCACCGTCATCCACCGCATCGAGACCAACTACCGCTCCACCCCGCAGATCCTCGCCCTCGCCAACGGCGTGCTCAATGCCCAGCCCCGCGGCCGCCACTTCGACAAGGAACTGCGCGCCCACCGCGCCAACGCGCAAAAGCCCTTTCTCGTCCAGGCGATGGACGCCCGCGAACAGGCCGAGTTCATCACCAAACGCATCAAGGGCCTGGTGGACGAAGGCTGTGCGCTCTCCGACGTCGCGATCCTGTACCGCGCCCACTTTCAGGCTCTCGAAATCCAGGTCGAACTTTCCAAACAAGGCATCCCCTACCACATCACCAGCGGCGTGAAGTTTTTCGAGCGGCAACACATCCGCGACCTCGTCGCCCTGTTACAATTCGTCTACAATCCCGCCAGCGAATCCTCCTGGCAACGCATCGCCATGCTCCTGCCCAAGGTCGGCGAAAAGGGCGCGGCCAAAATCCACGCCGCCGCCCGCGAACACGCCCGCCTCCTCCGCACCGATCCGGTCGACGCCCTCATCACCGACGACGTGAAAAGCAAGGTGCCCGCCGCCGCCCGCGAGGAGTGGGAAAGTTTCTGCGCCTCCCTGCGCGAAGTCGCCGCCGCCATGCACGCCGAGAAAAGCCCCGTGCGCGCCGTCGAGCTCGCCATCGAGGGCTGGTACGGCGATTACCTCAAGGGTGCGTTCGCCGACTACATCGAGCGTCTCGACGAACTGAAGGCCCTCGTCACCTTCGCGCAGCGCCACGAGGACATGCAGGACATGCTCGCGCAGATCATGCTCCTCAACAGCGAGACCGGCGACCGCAAGGTCGATCCCGACGCCGACGCCGTGCGTCTCACCACCGTCCACCAGGCCAAGGGGCTCGAGTACTCTGCCGTCTTTCTCATCAGCCTCGCCGACGGCCTCTTCCCGCTGCGCCGCGCCATCGAGAACGGCGACGAGGAGGAAGAGCGCCGGCTCTTCTACGTCGGCGTCACCCGCGCGCGGGACGAACTGTACCTCTGTTTCCCGAAGATCAACAGTCGTCCCGGCCCCAACGGCATGATGGCCACGCCCAGCCGTTTCCTCGGCGAACTCCCGCCCGATCTCTATGAACCGCTCCGCATCAAACGCCATTTTGCATGGTGACCGGACCGGCTGCGCCGGTAGAGTTGGAAGTTTGTAGTTGGTAGTTTGAAGTTTGTAGTTGGAAATTGGTGATACCAGATTCGCAGCCGACAAGACATCCGCCCCCGACACACTCTCCCGCCACCAGACACCAACTTCCAACTCCTAACTCCTAACTACCAACTACCAACTTCCAACTTCAATCTTCCACCATGTCACATCACCCGTCACTCTCCGGAGGTTTTCATCACGTCGCCCTGCGTCTCGACAACTGGGACGCCGCCGTCGCCTTTTATCGCGATGTCCTCGGCTTCTCGATACACGTCGCCTGGTCGCGTCCCGACGGGCTGCGCTGCGCCCTGCTCGACATCGGCGGCAACTGCCGCCTCGAAATCTTCGAGGACCCCGCCGCCCGCCCGATTCCTGCCAGCGAGGCGACCGGGCCGCTCCTGCACATGGCCCTGCACGCCGCCGATGTGGATGTCGCCATCGAACGGGTGCGCGCCGCCGGCTACCCGGTGACGCGGGGCCCCGAGGACGTCACCATAAAAACCACCAACGGCCTCGGTCCCGTGCCCGTGCGCCTCGCCTTTTTCACCGGCCCCGCCGGCGAAGTGTGGGAACTGTTCAAAAGCGACCGCGCCTGAAACCGGCAAGACGCATACAGTCTCCATTAATTCGTTTTTATATCAGCATCCCGAAATTTCCGGATTCTCACACAAAGATCGCAAAGGCTACAAAGGGCTGGTTCCCTGAAACTTCGTGTTCTTCGCGATCTTTGTGTAAAATCAAGGGAGGTTCTGAAAATTGAACAGAAGTTAAGAAGATCACGAAGGCACTGCCGTTCCCGTAACCATCTCCCGTATCTGGCACCTCTTTTTCAGAAAGAAGAAAACGCCATATCCGCCCAACCACCTTCCAGCCTCCTCCGGGCCTTCGTGATCTTTTTAACTTCTGTTCAAAAAAACAATTTTCAGCCCCCCTTAAGAACATCAGGGACGCCGGCATGAGCCTGAAAATCAGGCGTGCTACAGTTGAGTTTTCCAGTCGTCGTCCGGCATGATGCGGCACCTGAAGGCGTCGAGGACCTGGCGCGCCCCATCCGGCCTCGAAGCTGGGGTAAGCCTGCTCCAACCATGATCACGGGATGACGACGCCGGGAGCAAACGGATTATAGATGGAGTTCATGGTTCCGGAAGTGTAGGAAAATTATCGAAATTATGAGCGGATTATAATTTCGATAATTTCCATCAAATCCGGAGATGAGGCGCAATCAGCACCCAATAGACTTGATGCTAGCGGAGGATGTGAATCAAACCGATGTCAGGTCCGGGGAGCGCACGGATCTGACATCACTTTCGAGTCGCACCCCTTGGTGCCATCGACCTCGCTCCCCTCTTGACCCGCTCCCGGCATCACGCATCTTTGACGGCATGAGCGTTCTGGAGATCAAACAAAACCTTTCCCGCCTTTCCGCTCGTGAGCGCAGGGAAATACAAGTTTATCTGCACCAGCTCAAGCGAACGACACCGGCATGGAAAAAAGCCACCGCCCAAAAAATAGACGCGGTGAAAGCGGGGAGGTTCACGACAATAGAAACGTTGGAATCCCTCCATCGCCGTGCCTGATCGTAGTGCTTACAAGCCGGTCTTTACCGATTCCGCAGTCGAGTTTTTCGTCCGGCTGACCAAGCGGAAACAACGAACCATTCTGGATCGCTCCCATGAGCTGGCCGCCGACCCGTTTCTCCTCCCTGATTTCCAGACCATCGACGCATCGGGACGCGAAATCTCGCATCTGGTGATCGACAATTTCATCTTCGATTTTTGGGTCGATCACGCTGCGAAACAGGTGGTCATCACCGAAATCGACAGGGTGGAATGAGTGCATGGGCGGGCATCCCTGTTAATCAGGCCGTGCGACCGGCTGCCCCTGCCTCGCCGCCACTTCACGGATTGCTTTCCGAGACCCCCGCGACAAATGGTGCCGCCGGCAGCCCCGCTTCGTTGAACAGGACCGGGGCCGGATTATTGCGGAAGGCATAGCGTACCGTCTTCGGCACACGCACCGGTTCGCTGCGCAGCTGGATTTCGCTGTCGATCAAGGTCGCTCCGGCAGGGTGGAACACGCTATCAGCCCCGGCGAGTTCAAAGGCAATCTTGTCCGGCGGCGGCGGAGGACGCAGCACCAGCTGTCCACCGTCGGTTTCCGTTCCACCAAAGCGCAAGCGAGCGACACTGCCCTCGGATGTAGCCGACAAAAACCGCGGTCCCTCCGCCGTCACCGCCTCGCCAAAAATCGTCCGCCTGGCAAGCAAGCCCAGCCGGTGGCCAACGTCCTGCTTGTTGCGCGGATGGATGCCCCGGGGTTCGCCAAGATCTATGGTTACGGCCATCGCTGTGGCGGGCAAATCCAGGGCAGACGCCTGCCCTTGGCGAATTTGCGCCCAATTTATCCCCTCGGTGCTGCCATAGTTGGGTAATTGCACGAAAAGAAAGGGAAGCGCCGGCGATTCCCAACGCTGCCGCCAGTCGGCGATCAAGGCGCGGAAAAGCGCGCCGTATCCGTCCGGCTCACGCGCGTTGGCTTCGCCTTGATACCAAAGTATCCCGCGCAGACCCACCCCGATAATCGGATGAATCATCGCATTGAATGCGCCCGACGGCGCGCGCCGGTTTTCGGAGCCGGATTGGACGACGGCTGAAATCGCATGGCGGTCGAACGCCTCCTCGCTTATCCACGCCTCGACCGTCGTGCCACCCCACGCGCTTGTGACAAGACCTTGCGGGATGTTGTAGCGGCGGTGCAGATCCCGCGCGAAGAAGTAGCCGACCGCCGTGAAGTCCCGCCCCACCGTGGGGGGCGAACACACGACCCAATGTCCGGCAAGCTCATGCGGAGCGATCGGTCGCCCGACCGAGCGACCGGCAACCTTGAACTGGCGGATGCCGGGATAGTTGGCGGCTGCGATTTCATCGACCGCATTGGCTGCCTTGCGGATCGACCACTCCATGTTGGATTGGCCGGAACAAAGCCACACATCGCCATACACGACGTTGCGGCTGATCACCGTCTCCGACGCGCCTTTGAAAACAAGATCGCTTCCCTCGGTTTGAATGCTGCCGCCCTGGATGGCACGCGGCGGCGCGGGAAGCATGACTTGCCAGTTCCCATCGGCATCGGCCGTGGCCTTGGCTGAAACCCTGTGAAAGCGCACGACAACCGGCTCGCCGGGATCGGCCCGCCCCCAGATGCGGACGGGCGTATCGCGTTGCAGGACGGCGTTGTCACCAAAGAGCGCGGCAGGCTCGGGTCTCGACTGCGCCGCCCCGGGAAACAGGCATGACACGCCGAAACACAGTATCGCCGCAGTGTGCGGGTGTGATCGCGGAGCTCGAAAAATCATTGCGGCTCACCCCCGACCGGGACCGCGGTTCCCTCATTTTTCTTCGCCCCGGCCAGTGACGCCACCAAGGCCTCGACCCTGCGTCCGTATTCAAGATAGATGCGGCGGCGGTTCTCCACGGTCGGCGGTCCGTAAAAACTCGAGCCGCCCATGTGCGGCTCGATCGACAAACCGCCCCGATAGCCGCCCGCCAGCAAATCGGCCACGACACGATGCACATCGCCTTGCCCTTCGCCCAGGAAACACCACCGCACGTGCCCGGTTTCAGCATCAAAGACACCATCCTTGATATGCACGTAAACCACGTGCTCCCTCACCTGCCGGAAAAACTCCAGGGACAACTGCCGCGGATGCGGGGCGGGCCGGGCGTGGTCGGCATCCTTCACGCAATTGCCGGTGTCGAAAACCAGCTTCAGGCCCGGCACGTTTTCCAGCAGGCTCAGGGTGTGCCTCCAACTCATGCCGCCGTAGTTGGCACAGTTTTCGTGGACCACGGTGACGCCGACATCCGAAAAGATGCGCACGATTTCGCGCAGTCGCCGGAAACGCTCTGTCTCGCGCAAATCGGATACGTCGCCCACCGGATAGCTCATCACCCGGACAAACGACGCACCCAGACGTTGCGCGCGCGTGGCGCCGCGTCTCGCCGCGGCCAATTCGTCATCGAACGGATTGCGGATATCCTGTGCCCCGTTGCCGAGGGTGGAGCCGAGGGAATTCACCCGCACGCCGGCATCGTCCAGCGCTGCCACCACGCGGTCGAAGGCTTCGTCCGGGATGTCGTGGAGATTGCCGACGGGAAACCCGGGGACCCCGACCTTGCGCAGCTCGATCGCACGCCAGCTCAGTTCGCGGGTGACTTCGATCTGCACGTCGATGTCGGGCGCCACCTCGTCGGCAAAGCCGGTGAAATACACGGGGAAAATGGAAGTGGGGTTCATGATGGTAAAGTCGGAAAATGGCCGGGGCCGAATGATGTGATTGGGTTCGCGGGACTGCTCTGCGGAGAGATTATGCCGCTTCTATGGGTTGACCGCCGCCAGCACCTTTTTGAGTTCCTGATGGTCGCCCGCGATGGCGTCGGGACGTGCCACGCCGTTAAGGATACGAAAATAGGCGATGCGGCCCTTGAAGAAGGAGTCTCCGCGCGTGCCGTCCAGAAGGGCGTCGTCTTCCGAGTTCCCGAGCGGACCGCCGAGCCGGCTGCGCTCCGGCGAGCACAGCCCGTCGCTTATTATGGAGGCTTCCTCGACACCGTTCACATAGAGGCGCAGCCGGCTCATGTCCCAAGTGGCGGTGACATGATACCACTGGCCGGACTGGACGACGGTGGACCCGGGAGCGAAGTCGAAATCCCGGCGGGCGTTAAGCCGGCGCGCCTCGAACCTTCCGCCCGCCGTGATGCGCAGGGAAAGGCCGGCGTCACGCTGGATGAAGAGCTCCTGCTGGCGGCCGGGCTTCTCGTCGGGGCGGACAAGCAGTTGAACCGTGACGGACCCGGCGGGCATGGCGGCGAAAGGGATGTCCACGAAGGTATCCTTGCCGTTGAACTGGAGGGCATCCCAGCGATCGGAGAGGTTCTTCCAGCCGGGGCGGCCCGCCTTGTCGGCCGGATCGGTCTGGCCAAGCTGGCCGTGGAGCTTGCGGCCGGAGGTGTCGATCAGCTTGTCCCTCCCGATTTTTAGCCGGGGGAACAGGCTTTCGAGTTCAAACTGGTAACTGGCCGCGATGCGAGGCCAGGCGGCGTCGGAGGCCCACTGGCCGCTGGCGTAGGCGATGGTGCCATCCTCGTAGCCGACGAGGGCTCCGTAGTAATCCTCCGAGACCATGCCGGTATGGAGCGGATCGCTCAGCCAGTTCTCGACCACGGGCCGGGCCGCGGTGTCGGGCGTGGGATCATTGATGATGAATCCGTTTTTCAAATACGCAATGCCCATCACCGCATTCCCGGAAACGGATGCGGAGTCGATTTCCAGAAGCCGGGGACCCGTGAGGGAGGGCTGGCCGCCGGAGCGCCGGTTGACGAGAAGGACGGGTTGATCGCCGGTGCGGAGACGATGGAGCGGCACACTGAAGCAGAGCATGTCGGCCTGCACCGAGTTGGTGACGACGGGGACGGGGGCGAGCTGCCGGTAGGTCTGGCTGAAGGCGGCGGCGTTGACCGTGACTTCGGGCCGGAGCATGTCGCGGGTGGCGGCGGCCGGGACGGTCCAGGTGACGGTCGTGGCTTCGGCACTACGGCCCGAAAGCGGGCCCCAAGGCAGGGTCGCGAGGACGCCGCCGGTCTGATCACGCAGCGTGAGCGTGCCGCTCACCGTTTCGTAGCCGGGGGCGACGGGGAGGCTGAGGATTTCGAACTCGAGGGGCTCTCCCGGGAAAATGTTCTTGCGATAGGAGACGATGACGCGGGGCCGGTCGCCCGCGGGCGGCGGGCGGTCGAACATCCGGTCCGCGTAATGGCGCACGATCTCAAGGAGGGCGGTGGTGTGCTTGTAGCTGGGCTCGAAGCTGGTGGACTCCACCCAGTCGTTCCAGGTGGCGGCCTGCAGGAAATCCGGTCTGGTTTCGGCCAGGAGTTCCAGCACCTTCCTGAGCCGCCAGGTGCCTTGCTGGCTGATGTAATTGCGGGAATCGAGGCGATTGGAATAATAGCCGGGGTTGAAACCGCCGCCAAAGAGCTTGCCCGGAGTCCGCCGCACGGCGGCGGCGAGGTCAGCCAGGCCGCCGAGCCCTTGATCGAGTGGCGCGGAGAAATTATAAGCTCCTTCGGCAGCCTGCAACAGCACGGCCAGTTGCGGTTCGTCCACCCGGCCGCTGACCGAAAAAGAGGTGCCGGCGACGCCGTGACCGAACCAGATGAAGCGATAACCTTCGCCGCGAAGGCTGGCTATCAGGTCCACCAGCTCGCCGGCATTCGCAAGGCCGATGCCACCGGCCGCGTAATCAAAGATGACGGGAAGGCCGTTGATGCGAAACCAGGAGGGATGATCGGCAAAACGGTCCAGGAACAGCTTGACCTGATTCCTGAGCTTTTCGGCCGCGTTGCCTCCGGTCGCGTGAACGATGGGCACGATGGCGGCGCCTTCGACGGACCTGGCCGCTTCCAGATAATCTTCAAGGCGCTGCGCTCTCTGGTCGGGGTTTTCGATGCTGCCGTTGTAGAGATAGGCGCCGAAGACGGCGCCGGGCACTTCGCGCAGCATGGCGCGGAGCTGCCATACTTTCAGGTCGGATTCATTGCCGAGGGCAAAGGGGCGGTCGAAGCTGTAGCGGTAATAATCCTGATGACCGCGGGCCGCGGCCCATTGCGGACAGGCATGGAAAAGGATGAACGGGGGAACCTCCGGCGCGGCGGTGGCAAGAAGACCGGAGAGCAAACCAAACAGGGCGAGAAGCGACTTGGTCATATCAAGGGGTGTGGGGACCGGAGGACGGCGGGATTTGGGCAAGCGCGGCGATTTCGGCGGCGGTGAAGTCGCGATTGTAAACGGTGTAGGCGGCAATGAGCCCGTGGAAGGGATCGAGCCCGGTTCCCCGGGAGCCAAGCGCTTCGACCGAATCGCGGCCGGATGTTTTCCGGCCCCGGCAGGCTTGAGTGGCCGCGAGCCGGCCATCGATATAGAGAGCGAGGGAGACACCGTCGTGCGTCACGGCGAGGTGCTGCCAGCGTCCCGATTCAACCGGAACGGAGGCGACCGCCGTCTGGGGGCGTCGATCATCGTTGCTGCGGGAGACATGGTATCGATTGTTCTTGTCGATCCCGAGGGTGACTACATTGCCCGCACGGATGATCTGCGGAGCGGTGGAAAGCGGGGGATCGGGACGCACCCACAGCGACAAGGTCAGCGGACCGGCAGGCAGATCGAGGACGGTCAGTTGGACCGGTTGCCCGGCCTGCGGACGCAGCGCGGGCAAATCGCCGGAATCCGCCACGGTGATTATTCCTGGAGCGGGGCGTGAAGGCTGCCGCGCCCACCGGTCATGAAGCATCCTGTCCGCCGGATCGAAAAGATAGTCCACAAAGACTTCCTCCTTAGAGACGACGAAGGCGGCTGCGAAGCCGAGTCGATAATCGTCGCCCACCCGCTCCAGCCGGGCGATGTAGCGGGAGTCGTCGTAGCCGGTGATGCGCTCGAAGGTGAAACCAGCGGTGGTGACGTTGCGGAAGAGGGTATAGGTTTTGCCGTAGTCGATGGCTCCCTTTAACGCGAGGGTTGCGCCGCCGCCACCGGCGAGCCAGTCGCCGGTGGTGGCGAACACGATCTTGTCCGAGACGGCGTCCGTCGCCCCAAGATCGAGAGACAGCACGGAATCCGTCTCGAACCTGAGCTTGCCGGAACCGGCCAGCGAAAGCGTCAGGGTGCCGGCCTGACTTTGCCTGGAGGCCGAGGTCAGGCTGCTCACGTTGCCGGGCGAAAGAGTCGCCCCAGCCCCGATGACGATGTCTTTGTCCGCGGAGAGTGACAGCGCGCCGTCACCGGCCAGGATGCCGCCGGTGGCAAGGGCAACGTCCCCGCCCGAGTTCACCTGACCATTCGCAAGGAACCAGACCGCATCGATGGCGATGCCGTTGGCGACCGTGAGGCTGCCCTCGCCGGCGACTCGGGTGGCGCCCTGCGCACCGCCGGTGGCGACAAGCCGTCCGGCCGCAAGATGGCGGCCATTGAGTTCGAGGGTCGAGGAATAGTCGGCCGAGGAGGTGGACAGCCGCACAAGGGCGGCGGAAGGCAAGGCCGAGGCCGTGGCGAATCTCAACGCCCCCCGGACTATCCTCACTTCGGTGAAGTTGTTGGCCGCCCCCCCCACCGTCCAGCGGCCCGTGTCGGTCTTTTGGAGAATCCTGCCCCCGGGCGTGGTGGCCTCGTCAAAGACAACCCCGGCCACCAGGTTGTTCGCGCTCGTGGAGGTGCCTCGCAGGGAGAGTGCGATCGAGGTGGCCGTCGTGCCGCCCGCCTGCGTCACGAAAAGATCCCCGAGCGCGAGCGAACCGCCGGTGGAGCTGATATGACCGATTTGCTCCGCGACGTTGCCGCTATAAGAAAGCACGAGATCGCCGAATGTCTCGTTCTCCACCCCGGACGACTTGAGCCAGTAGCCATTGTAGGCTGGGAGCCGATACATCGGAGTGAAGCGGAGCTGATAATCGTTACCCACCCGTTCGAGCCGGGCGATGTAGCCGGAGTCGTCGTAGCCGATGATGCTCTCGAATGCGAAACCATCGGTGGTGACGTTGCGGAAGAGGGTATGGACTTTGTTGTGATCGACGACGCCCGTCAGCGCGAGCGTGGCGTTGCCGCTGCCGGCGAGCCAGTCGCCGGTGGTGGCGAACACGATCTTGTCCGAGGCGGCGTCTGTCCCCCCGAGGTCAAATGCCAGCACGGAGCCGGGCGCGAACCTGAGCCTGCCGGAACCGGCCAGCGAAAGCTCAAGGGAGCCGGGCAGGCTGTATCTGTCCGCCGAGGTCAGGCTGTTCACCATGCCGGGCGCCAGCACGCCCTCGATCACGATGTCCTTGCCCGCGGAGAGCGCCAGGCTGCCGTCGCCCCCCAAAATGCCGCTTTCGGCGATGGCGACATGTCCGCCCGAATTCACCCGGCCGTTTACAAGGAAGCAGACCGTATCGACGACGATGCCGTTGGCGACCGTGAGGCTGCCCTCGCCGGCGATGCGGGTGGCGCCCTGCGCGCCGCCGGTGGCGACGAGCCCCGCGGCCGTAAGATGCCGGCCATCGAGTTCGAGGGTCGAGGAATAGCCAGCCGAGGAGGTGGACAGCCACACATGGGCGGCGGAGGGCAGCGCCGCGGCCGTGGCGAATCTCAACGCCCCCCGGCCTACCCCCACTTCGGTGAAGTTGTTGGCAGCGCCCCCCACCGTCCAGCGGCCCGTGTCGATCTTTTGGAGAATCCTGTCCGCGGGCGTGGTGGCCTCGTCAAAGACAACCCCGGCCACCAGGTTGTTCGCGCTCGTGGAGGCGCCTCGCAGGGAGAGTGAGATCGAGGTGGCCGACGTGCCGTCCGCCTGCGTCACAAAAAGGTTCCCAAGCGCAAGCGAACCTCCGTTTGAACTGATATGACCGAGTTGCTCCGCGACGTTGCCGCTGTAAGAAAGCACGAGATCGCCGGCTGTGCGGCCGCCCGCTCCGGAGGTGTTGATCCAATATTGGTTGTGCGTCTGGAGCCGGACATCCAGCAAGCCGCCGCCCCCCATCGTCACGACGCCGCTTGTATTTGAAAACATGATACGCCTGATCGACCAGGCGGCGTTCACGTTGACCGTTGCAGCGTTGTTGAACGTGGCGACGGCCACGCCGCTGCCGGAGGGCAGCCAGCCCCCTGCGCCACCCGGCGCATCGGACCAGTTTGCAGCGTCGGACCAGTCGTTGGCGGAGCCGCCTCCGATCCAGAAAGGCGTGTGGGTGGTCTGCGCGCCCAGGGAGGCTCCGACGGCCAGCAGGCAACCCAGAAGAATGCCCGCGCAAGGGTGATGGGAGGGGGAAGCAAGTGTGGACAGGGATCGATTGGGCATGGGGTAAGGCTGAATCGCACACGGGGTTGACGGGGAATGAAGAGGACAGGATGTCACCGCTCCTATGGGTTGGCCGCCGCCAGCACTTGGGCGAGTTCACGGTGGTCGCCGACGATGGCGTCGGGGCGGGCGGCGCCGTTGAGGATGCGCAGGTGGGCGATGCGGCCCTTGAACCAGGAATCGCCCCGCGTGCGGTCGATGATGGCGTCGTTTTCCGTGTCGCCGAACGGGCCGCCGAGACGGATTTTTTCCGGCGAGCGCAGGCCGTTGCTCGGCACGGAAGCCTCCTCGACGCCGTTCACGTAGAGTCGCAGCCGGGTCATGTCGTAGGTGGCGGTGACGTGATACCACTGGCCGGGCTTCAGGGTCGTGGAGCCGGTGGCGAGGTCGAAATCCCTCCGGGTGTTGAGACGCCGGGCCTCGAATTTTCCGTTCGCGGCGATGCGCAGCGACAGGTTGGCGCCGCGCTGGATGAATATCTCCTGCTGGCGTCCGGGTTTCTCCGAGGGCTGGACAAGCAGTTGAACCGTGACCGGGCCGGCAGGCATGGCGGCGAGGGGGATGTCCACAAAAGTGTCCTTGCCGTTGAACTGGAGGGCATCCCAACGGTCGGAGAGGTTCTTCCAGGCGGGGCGGCCCGCCTTGCCGGCCTGATCGGTCCGGCCGAGCTGACCGTGGAGCTTGTGGCCGGAGGTGTCGATCAGCTTGTCCCTCCCGATTTTTAGCCGGGGGAACAGGCTTTCGAGTTCAAACTGGTAACTGGCCGCGGTGTCGGGCCAGGCGGCGTCGGCGGCCCACTGGCCGGTGGCATAGGCGATGGTGCCGTCCGCATAGCCGACCAGGGCGCCGTAGTAGTCGTGCGCGATCATGCCGGTGAGGAGCGGATCGCCGGGCCAGTTGTCCACCACCGCCCGGCTGGCGGTGTCGGGCAAGGGGTCGTTGATGACGTGGCCGTTCTTGAGGTAGGAGACGCCGGCCACGGCGGTGCCGGCCGTGGCGGCGGAGGCGGGGTCGATCACGAGCAGGCGGGGGCCGGCGAGGGAGGGCTGCCCGCCGGGGCGTCCGTTGACGAGGAGCACGGGTTGCGCGTCGATGCGGAGACGGTGGAGAGGCACGTTGAAGTAGAGCATGTCGGCCTGCACCGAGTTGGTGACGACGGGGACGGGGGCCAGTTGCCTGTAGGTCTGGCTGAAGGCGGCGGCGTTGACCGTGACTTCGGGCCGGAGCATGTCGCGGGTGGCAGTCGCCGGGACGGTCCAGGTGACGGTAGTGGCTTCGGCACTACGACCCGAAAGGGGGCCCCAAGGGAGGGTAGCGAGGACGCCGCCGGCCTGATCGCGCAGCGTGAGCGTGCCGCTCACCGTTTCGTAGCCGGGGGCGACGGGGAGGCTGAGGATTTCGATATCGAGGGGCTCACCCGGAAAGATGTTCTTGCGATAGGAGACGATGACGCGGGGCCGGTCGCTTGCGGGCGGCGGGCGGTCGAACATCCGGTCGGCGTAATGGCGCACGATGTCCAGCAGGGCGGTGGTATGATTGTAGCTCGGCTCGAAACTGGTGGCCTCGACCCAGTCGTTCCAGGTGGCGACTTGCAGGAAGTCCGGCTTGGTTTCCGCCAGAAGTTCCAGCGCTTGCCTGAGCCGCCAGGTGCCTTGCTGGCTGATGTAATTGCGGCCGTTCAGGCGACTGGAATAATACCCGGGGTTGAAGCCGCCGCCAAAAAGCCGGCCCGGTGTCCGCCGCACGGCGGTGGCGAGGTCCGCCAGGCCGCCGAGCCCTTGAGGAAGCGGCGCGGAGAAATTGTAAGCTCCTTCCGTGGCCTGCAACAGCACGGCCAGTTGCGGCTCGTCCACCTTGCCGTTGACCGCGAAGGACAGGCCGCCGACGCCGTGCGTCAGCCAGATGAAGCGGCGCCCCTCGGCGCGCAGGGAGGCGATGAGCGCGGCCAGCTCCTCCGCCCGCTCCACGCCCAGCCCCCCGGCGGCATAGTCAACGATGACGGGCAGCCCGTTGAGCCGAAACCACGCGGGATGGTCGGCATGGCGATTGAGGAGTTCTTCAACCAGAGCCTTGAGCTTCTGCGGGCGTTCGGCCGCGGGACCGATGGCGTGGACAATGGGCACGATGGCCGCGCCTTCGACGGATTTCGCCGCCTCGAGGTATTCTTCAAAGATGATGGCCGGACGGTCCAGCCGGTCGAGATTTTGAAAAAAAAGGTAGGTGCCAAAGACGCCGCCGGGCACGTGCTCCAGCATGGTGCGGAGCTGCCAGACCCGATTGGGCGTGTCACCCGGGGCGAAGGGACGGTCGAAGTTGTAGCGGTGATAATCCTGATGCCCCCGCGCCGAGGCCCATTGCGGGCAACCATGGAAGAGGACAAACGGGGGAAACTCCGGCGCGACCGCGTTCGGCCGCTCCGTGGCGGGAGCGCCCGCGGGGGTCGCAAGCGTCAGGCAGAAAATCGGAAGAAAGGAAAACAGCGGTCGAATCATAAAGAAGAGAGGGAACGGACTTGGATAGTTGCGTTGTTGTCGGGAGACCGGGCGTGGAAGGACCGGGCCAGCGCCGCGATCTCGGCGGCGGTGAAGGCCCGGTTGTAAACGGCGTAGGCTGCGATGAGCCCTCGGAAGGGATTGCTCCCATCCCCGCGCGAACCAAGCGCCTCGCCGGAATCGCTGTGGGAGGTTTTTCGTCCGCGACAGGACTGGGTGGCGACGAGGCGGCCATCGACGTAGAGCGCGAGCGTCACGCCATCGTGGGTGGCGGCGAGATGCTGCCAGCGCCCCGGCCCGACGGGCTCGGCGGCGGTGGCGGACTGCGGGCGCCGGTCGTCGTCACTGCGGGTGACCTGGTAGCGGTTTTGCCCGTCGATGCCGAGGGTGAGCACGCTGCCGCTGGCACGGATGACCTGGGGCGCGCCGGAAAGCGGAGCGTCGGGACGCACCCACAGCGACAGGGTCAGCGGGCCGGCAGGCAGATCGAGGCCGGTGAGCCGGACCGGTTTTCCCGCCTGGGGGCGCAGGGCGGGCGCGCCCCCGGTCTCGGCCACCGGGGCGATGCCCGGCGCGGGCCGGTCGGGTTGCCGTCCCCACCGGTCGCGGAGCACCTGCCGCTCCGCGTCGAAGATGTAGTCAACGAAGGTCTCCTCCTTGGAAACCGACGAGCCGGAGACAGGCTCCGGAGGAAGCGCGGCGCTCGATACACCGCACCCACCCGACAGGAGCAAGAGGGTCAAAGGGAAACGTAGCATACGAAGTGTTCCTTGGATCCGCGCTTTATTCAATCAGCTCCCCGATCAGGAGAACCGACCGCACGTGCCAGATGTTGCCTTCATATTTGGCGGGATTCTTGTCAAAGTCCTCCCGATTGCGCGCGAAGAGGATGTTTCGTTTGTCCACCTGATCGGCCAGTACGGTGACTGTCACTTCATGTTCGCCCGGCGGCAGGTTGTCGCCGACAACCACCATGTGCTGACGGCGATAGGTGCAATAGCCATCGAAGCGCGTGACCGTCCGCTTCTCCCCGTCAAGCGACACTTCTATCATGCCGGAGTTCGGGCCGAGATAATCGTAAAACGCCACCTTGGTCCCGCGAAACCGGAAGCGCAGCGTCGTCCCCGGCTCCAGGCGCCAGATGACGCCGTCTTTTGACACCGAAAACGAACCGTCCACCTGGAGCGCCGGACTGGAGCCGAGAGGCACGGCCGTGGCCTTTTCCCAATTGCCGGCGTCGAACGGGTCGCGCAAAGTCCGCGGCGTGGCGGCGAGAGGCGCTGTCGCCCGGACGGCGCGGATCGGCTCCATCGCGCGAACGAAGGTCCGGGTGTAGAGCATGTGGCCGGTATCGAGATAAGGATGCACTCCGTCCCTGGAAAACACGATGCGGCCCTGCTCGTCGGTTGGAAGCGGAGTCGTCATGTCGAGTTCTTCGCCGGACACGCGTTCCACGCGGGCGCCGGAAGAAGACATGACCAGCTTGCCCTCCTGGAGGAGCCGGGCGATTTCCACGCCGAAATGAATGGAAGGGATGCCATAGTGATCGGCCACGTCTTCCATGGCGGAGGCCGCCGGCTCCATCTTCCCGATGCGCAGACGGCGAACGTGGGAGCCGGTGACGGTATAAATAAAAACAATGTCGCAATCGGGCACCGTGCGCCAGGTCTGGCGAACGATGCCTTCGATCGACTTGTGGATGTCGGATGGCCGGGCTTTGCCATCGTTCACCGCAAATTCCACGAACAGGAGATCGGGCTTTTTGTCCAATACATCGGAACGCAGGCGGAAGACGCCCAGTTCCGACCCCGTGCCTCCCACGGTCGCCCTGATCTCGTCGATCCTGGCCTGCGGATATTGCCGGCGGAGCCAGTCCAGGCTCTGCACCCGCCAGCCTTTCTGCGCCGTTATGCTTCCTCCCAGATAGGCGACGCGCAGGCTTTGGCCGGCCTCCAGTTTTCGCAGCACGCGAGGAATCCCGTTTCGCGGGAAGACTTCCTTGAGGTCGCGCAACGCGGGTTCAGGGACCGCGGCGTTGGTCGCCGCGGGAACGGTGGGCGAGGCGGATGCCGCGAGACCAAACGGCGTCGCTGCCAATGCGAAGATCATGCAGCCGAGACGGACCAAACATGAATACCTGCCGGGAGACATACGAGTGTGAATGGGGGGATGCGGACGAGCGGGACCGGTCATCTCGTCAACGGGATGGCCGACTCTAGGATGCCGTCATTTTCAGCGCCGCCGACAAAGAAAAAACGCCAGCGCGAAGACGCCGACCAGGAGAGCGGTGGATGAAGGCTCGGGGACGGGGACGGCGGGAATGGAAAAATTGTCGATGGCGAAGGAACCGGTCTGGACATTGCCTCCGGTGCTTATGAACTGGATGTAACGGATGCTGTTCGCATCATAGCGGAATGTGAGCGCCGAATGCACCACGCTCTCCCCCCCGAAAGGCGTGATCGTAACAGTATAATAATCCGTGCCCCCTGATCCGGCCACCGTATAGGCCGCCTCGATGTGATACCATATGCCAGGCGTGAGCACGGTGCCCAAATCCGTATTGGGGTTACTAGGGCCAGTGCTGTAGCTAAGCGGACTACTCAGCCCCAGCCACGCACTGGTGGCACTCCTATTGGTCGTTTGTGAAGCAATCAGATTCAGACCGAGCCCGGGAGTGATGATTTGGAAATCAAACGAGAGGCTGAGCTGGGTATAACCGGCGCCGAGATCATAGAACAAGCCCGTCGCAGCGCCGGTGGTGGTCGATGTATCCGTATAGACAAATCCCCGCCCTCCCGGCGTGCCTGAGAACGGGGATTCATAATCGGATGAAATGGACCAAGAGTGACCCGAAGGTTCAGACCCTGTGAGGTTGTTCCCTGCGTAGAAACGCATCCAAGATCCGGCCCCACCCGCTGGAGCAAAAGCGCCTGCGGAATAGGCGTTGAAATTATCCGAGGCGGTTTGCGCATAGGAAAGCTGGACGCAGGCGGCGGCCAGGATGGCTCCGAAAACATGGAGGTGGAGATGTGACGGTTTCATGGTGTAGGTAGGGATGGAATGGGATGGGGAGAGTTGCGGGGTTGGTCTGACGGGGAAAAACGAGAGGCAGGCTGGTATCCTGGCGATCGGGAGGGGCGAACACGGAGCGCGGCCTATTTGACCGCCGACCAGATATCCTCGGGACCGCCGTTCCAATACTTTGCGTCGCGATAAATGTAGCTGTTTTTCCAATACCGGACATGGCCGTCGGCAAAGAGGACATTGGCTCCGCCATTGGTGTGCGAGGTGGAGGCCGGCGGATTATTTCTCTTATCGTAAACGGTTCCGGGAAGCCGGCCCGAGCTATTGATGTTGACGAACGACTGCCGTGACGACTCCCACCAGCACATGTCGCCCAGCAGGAGGGTGCGGGAAGGTTGAGTGATCCGCATTTTGGGAGCCGGGCTGTAATTTCCGTCCGGCAGATCGGCGTAGAGGTAGTCGTTTATGCTGTAATGGGTGCCGCCGGTCCAGTCGAGTTGCACCTTCCATTCGGAACAGACATACATGGAGGCGGAGCCCCCCGGAGTACTCCCATACCGGTTCCCGTAAACATAGTCCTTGATGATATAGGGATAGGAGGCCGTTGTGGTGCCCGACTCGTTTGCCAAGCGGGAGGGCGGCCAGTGGTTCTTGTGGTCGGCGGCGTAAAGCTCGAACGTCAAAAATATCTGCCGGAGGTTGGAGGAGCACTGGGCAATCCGTGCCAAATAACGAACATGGAGGGCAGTCGGGATCAGAATGCCGGCAAGGATGCCGATGATTGCGATGACCACAATCAGCTCGACGAGGGTGAAGCCCCGGTTGCGGATCGACAGGCACCGGGATGGGCAGAAATCTGGTTTTGAGAGAATCGGAATCATGGCGGGGAGGGGCGTTCTGCTGTAAATGGGTGTTGCGAACAAGAGGCAGGGTTTCCGGTTTTCTGACAAAACTTCATTTATTTATCACGATAAAATACCATGAAACCCGGTTCACTTGTTGGATTGAAGCCTGGCGATCCGGGGGGGAGGTGTGCACGGGAACAATATGCCCGATCTGGCACAAGCGTCGAAGACCTTCGTCCGCTTCGGACGGGTATCCGAAGCTTGCTCGGGGAAACCCGGGCCGTGTTCGTCGCCGGGAAATCGGCATTCATGAGCGAAAGATTGATTTTGGAGGCAAGCGGGCGCATTTTGCCCCCATGCCTGCCATACCGGAAAATATCCTGGAAGTCACATTGCCGCCGTTCGTGCCCAAGGAGGATGCCCGGTTGATGCTTGCCATAAAACTTTTCGAAGCGGGGCGATTGAGCGCCGGGCAGGCCGCCACCGTCGCCAATCTGTCCAAACGGACATTTCTCGATGTGCTCGGCCAGCAGGGAATACCCGTTGCGAACCACGCGGCATCTGAACTGGCTGACGATCTGGCATGGTAGCTCCGGCCAAAATCGCCGCCGTATTGGACAGCACCTGCCTGATCGGCCTCGATAACATCGGACGGCTGGACGTCATCGACGCGTTGCTGCAACCCGCATGGGCGCCGCCTGCCGTGGAAAAGGAATTCGGCGCGCGTCCCGCCTGGTTGCAAATTGTCCCGCCTGCCGACCGGGCACTGGTAGCCTCGTTGCGGATGATGGTGGATGCCGGGGAATCCGAGGCTATTGCGCTGGCCCAGGAAAAGGGGATACGCGTGATACTCGATGATCGCAAGGCAAGGGCGGTCGCCGCCCGCCTGGGAGTGCCGGTGACCGGAACCGTCGGATTGTTGCTCAAGGCAAAAGAATTCGGAGTGGTCCCCTTGGTCAGGCCCTTGCTGGATGCGCTTGATGCGAGTGGTTTCCACCTCGGCCCGGGTATCCTGGCCGAAGCCTTGCGCCTTGCGGGAGAGTAGCGTCGGGCAATTCGCGGCAAATCATGCAGCAGGCCGGCGCCCTGCCGCTTGACCCGTATCCGGAAAGTGACACTGTGACACCATGCCTGCCACGATCACCATCAAGGAACTTCACGCCAAAACCGGCGAGCATGTCCGCCTTGCCGGCAAGGCCAAAACGCCCACGCCGATCACGGATCGCGGACGATTGATCGCCGTGCTCGCCCCTGTCTCGGCCATGCCGGGAAAACGCCGTCGCCGCGTAGTGCTTCCTGAATACGCGGCGTTGCTGAAGAAAGCAGGCCATGCCGCCAGCGTGCCGGGTGGCGATGTGCTCGATGACCTTGATGCCGTGCGCGGTGAACGCTGAAAGGAGGCGTATTCCCGATGGCCTTTTGCGATACCTCGACCCTCGCCAAGTATTATGTGCCGGAGCCGGAGTCCGCCGCCGTCCGGGCCTGGCTGGACGCTCGACCTTCGGTCTTTGCGTCCGAGCTGGCGCGCACGGAACTGATGGCCGTTTTTCACCGCCGCCTCCGTGAAAAAAAATGGAGCCGGGAGGATTTCCAAGCCGCTGCCCGGCAGTTTGCCCAGGATGACATCGGCGGTTACTGGACATGGTTCCCTCTGGATGGAGGCATTCCGGAGCAGGCGGCCCGGACCTATGCGACACTCCCTGAAAATGTGTTTCTGCGCGCGGCCGATTGCCTGCACCTGGTGACTGCGCTGCATCACGGTTTTGATGAGGTGCATTCGCACGACACCCACCAGATCGCCGCCGCCAGCGCGCTCGGGTTGAAAGCTGTCCGGATCGGATGACGCGCAACCGGTAAAGCCTTTTCGATTCCCCCCCGCCGAAGTCGCTTCAATCCCATGGCCAATCAGCGCGAGATCGCCCAAAAGCTCGGGCTCACCCAGGCCACCGTCTCGATGGCACTGCGAGATCATCCGCTCGTCGCCGCCGAAACGAAAAAGCGCGTGCAGGAAGCGGCCCGCAAGATGGGTTATCGCGCCAGTCCGTTTGTCACCACCCTCATGGCGCGTATCCGCGCGGGACGTGCGCCGCAGAGCCTCGGGTGCATCGCCATCCTGCTCGACAACGCGTCGAAAGAGGAATGGCTCGCTCAGGAACGCAACACCTACACCGCCCAGTATGCCGGCTACCAGCGTCGCGCCGCCCTGCGCGGTTATCGCACGGAGTGTTTTTGCCTGCGCGGCCCGGGGATGAGCGACGAGGCCATCGACCGCCAGCTTCATGCGCGCGGCATCATCGGCGTGATTCTCGCCGCGCCCAAGCACGCGCAGCGTCCGGCGGTCCGGCTGCGTTGGGAAAACTACGCCTGCGCCACCGTCAGCTACACATGGACTTCACCCGTCGTGGATCGCGTCTCCTCGCATCACCGGCATAACATGGATCACGCGTTTGCCCGGCTGGTGAAGCGCGGGTGCCGGCGCATCGGCTTCTGCCTGCCGAAAAATGCCGTCCGCGGCGTCGATGCCAACTGGATAGCCGGCTACCTCGTGGCGCAGGCGCAGATCCCGAAGGCACGGCGGCTGCCCGTATTCGTCGGCACGATTCACGACACGCCCCTCGCCACATTCCGGGCCTGGCACAAACGCTGGAAGCCCGACGGGCTCGTCACGCTGCTCGGCGAGGAGGCCCGGTGGCTGGAAACGATGGGCGTGTCGCCGCTTGCACGCGGCGGCGATGCGGGAGGCGGCGGCACGTTGCTCGTATGCCTGAATCGTCCGGCAAACTCGCCGTTCCCGGGTATCGACGAAAACAATACGCTGGTCGGCGAGATGGCCTGCGACCTTGTCGTCAACCAGCTCACGCACAACGAGCGCGGACTGCCCGAGCACCGGCGCGAGATTCTCGTCGAGGGGGCCTGGGTGGAACCGCGAAGGTAGCCCGGATAGTTCATCGCAAGACCGGGTGATGCAGACGAGCTGTTCGAATGATGGCGGAGAACGTTTTAACATTAAACACTTAACATCTGATGTTACGCAATGCGCTGTAGCGCGGGCGTCTGCGTAACATCCGTTAACATTTAACATTAAACAGGATGCCGGCTGACGGGATTCCATTCGCCAAACAGACTGTTTCCGGTGTTTTCATTGAGCGCTAAATGTTAAACGTTAAATTTCAAGTGGTTGTCCGGCTTCCGTGATGATCGGCCGGATACGCGTGGAGTATGCAGGATAATTATAACAGGCGGGGTTATGCCCCGCGTAGCCCCGGTCGTCACGCCTCGCCCCGGCTCGCACGCATGAGCCTGAAGACATCACCGGCTCCCGGTTGCCCTGTCCCTTCTCCGGGCAAGGGAAACCGGGACCGGTGCGGCAAGCAAAAAAAGTGCGTTTTTCCTCCCTGAAAGTACCAAAAGACGTTTGACCTGCCGTTCCGACAATCCCATCCATTGTGGTCTACCAACTCAGGAACCACAACCCGTTGTGGTTAATAACACGTCAGCAACTACGAATAAGTCGGGATTGATTACTCCATAAGTGGACTAAAAATCCGTCCCTTTCTGCCACATTTTCCGGTCGTCGCACCCATCGCATCACTGTCCTTCGCCGTTTCCGTCTCACGACGCCCGCCCTCTCCATCTGCCGCTCACGCTCGTCACGTTTCCCCAGTCGTTTTCTCATGCAAAAGTCCTTCACCGTCGGAACCAAAACCTTCGTCCTCGATCAGGCCAAAGCCGAAGCGGCCTTCGCCGCCAAGCGCGTCATCAACGGTCGCGAGACCATGACCTTCAACCTCCTCCCGCTCAAATACCAGTGGGCCTACGATCTCTACCGCACCATGAAGGCCAACCACTGGGAGCCCGAGGACATCCCCATGGGCAAGGACATCGAGCAGTGGCGCGACGAGCGCGCCGTCTCCGACCAGGAGCGCTGGATCATCCGCATGGGCATCGGCTACTTTTCCGCCGCCGAGGGCATCGTCGGCGACAACATCCAGCACGTCACCCGCGAACTCGTCACCGCTCCCGAGCTCAAGCTCGTCCTCGGCCGCCATGCCCACGAGGAAAACATCCATGCCGACTCGCTCCTCTACATGATCTCCTCCCTCGGCATCAACCCGCACGAGTGCGAGGCCATGTTCGAGGACATCCCGACCATCGTCCGCAAAAACGAGTTCGTCACCAAAAACTCCCGCGAGCTCCGCCGCGACATCGACCTCACGCAGCCCGAGAACAAGCAGCTCCTCGCTCGCAACATGTTCCTCTTCGGCCAGTGCATGGAGGGCACACAGTTTTACGGGCTCTTCGGCATGATCCTCTCGCTCTACCGCCAGAACAAGTTCCCCGGCATCGGCCAGATGTTCCGCTACACCCTGCGCGACGAGAGCAACCACATCGAGGTTTTCCGCAATCTCCTCATGGATCTCGTCGAGGAGAACCCCGAAATCTGGACGTCCGGTTTCAAGGAGGAACTCCGCGAAACCATGCGCGAAGCCGTCGCGCTCGAGAAGGAATTCATCCGCGACTGCCTCCCGGTCAATGCCGTCGGCCTGGCCGTGGACGAGTTTCTCAACTACATCGACTATATCGCCGACCGTCGCCTCGAAGGCGTCGGCCTTGCCCCGCTTTCCGGCGGCACCATCAAAAACCCGCTCCCCTGGCTCGCCGAGATGATGGACATCAAGAAGGAACAAAACTTCTTCGAGGGCCGCGTCACCGAATACCAGAAAGCCTCCTCCCTCGCCACCACCCACGACGACGACCTGTAGACCGAAACCCGGGCCGCCTTGCGGCCAGACATCCAACGCCTGGCATCCGGCATTTAACGCTTGACATCACCCGACAACCCTCCGGCGCGGCAGCGCCGCCGCTGGCTGTTAAATGTTAAACGTCAAGTGCCGGATGTTCTCCTCCGTCCTCTTTCACCCGCCGACTCATCCGCCACTCACGCCAACATGAACACTTCCGCCACCGCCTCCAGCTCCACCCGCGCCCTCGCCCACGACCTCGCGCTCAAACGCGCCACCCACGCCCCCGTCGAACAAAAACCCTCGCACAACTGGCGCGACTGCGTCCCCGCCGACACGCCGCTCCTCCCCGAGATCCTCCTCCTCACGCCCGCCGGCGAGACCCCGCTCGACCTCGGCGAGATTGCCGACACCCTCGGAAAAGCCCTCACCAACGTCCACCTCGCCCGCGGCGACACCGGCAACATCTTCACCCCCTCCACGCGCGACTTCGTCGGCCGCATCATTCGCGAGGCCGCCGGCAACCTCGCCTCCGCCGCGCTCAAGACCGCGCCCCTCCGCCTCTCGCTCAACGATCTCTACGAGCTCATCGAAAAGACCCTCGTCGACAACAACGCCTACGACATCGCCAAGAGCGTCCTCCTCCACCGCTCCCGCAAGCTCGGCTCCACCGGCGCCACCACCGCGCAGACCGCCACCCGCGTCATCCGCCGCAACCGCCAGGTCGTCCCCTTCATCCCCCAAAAAATCGAAGTCGCCATCCGCAAGGCCTTCCTCTCGCTCCAGCGCGACAGTTCCCCCGCCATCGACATCACCCGCGCCGTTTCCGACCGCGTCCTCGGTTCCCGGCAGGCTTTCATCCACATCGAGGAAATCCAGGACATCGTCCAGGAAGAGCTCATGAAGACCGGCCACTACAAGGTCGCCGAAGCCTATATCCTCTACCGCGCGCTCCGCAGCGAAACCCGCTCCGCCGAACCTCCCGCCGACTCCGGATCCTCCGCCGCCCTCCCCGCATCCGCAGCCGACACCTCGGCGACCATGATCGTCGTCCAGCAACCCGACGGCTCCACCACGCTCTGGGACCGCACCGACCTGCGCCTGCGCATCGAGTTCGCCCGCATCGGCCTGGACCTCTGCCTCACCAGCGACGAGATCGAAACCGAGCTCACCCGTTCCCTCTTCGACCAGATCACCCGCAAGGATCTCGACCAGACCATCATCCTCAACAGCAAGACCCTCATCGAGCGCGACGCCGACTTCGCGAAATTCGCCGGCCGCATCCAGCTCACCTACATCTACGAGGAGGTGCTCGGCTGGGACATCGTCCGCGACGGCATCGGCAAACTGAAGACCTTCCACCAGGCCGCCTTCAAAAAACACCTCGCCCACGGCGCCGCCATCAAGCGCATCAACCCCCGCCTCCTCGACTACGACCTCGAAAAACTCGCCGCCGCGCTCGACCCCTCCGCCGATCTCGAGCTCGATTTCCTCGGCATCCAGACCCTCTACGACCGCTACCTCATCGTCGACAAGACGCAAAAACCTTCCCGCCGGCTCGAGACCCCGCAACTCTTCTGGATGCGCGTCGCCATGGGCCTCTTCCTCAACGACGGCGACGAAAAGACCGGCCAGCGCGAGCAGCGCATCGTCTCGCTCTACGAGCTCTACAAGAGCCGCCGCTTCTGCTCCAGCACGCCCACCCTCTTCAACTCCGGCACGCTCCACTCGCAGCTCTCGTCCTGCTATCTCTACTACGTGGACGACTCGCTCGAAGGCATCATGTACCGCGGCATCGCCGAAAACGCCCAGCTCTCCAAGTGGGCCGGCGGCCTCGGCGGTTCCTGGACGGCAGTCCGCGGCACCGGCGCGCACATCGCCGGCACCAACGGCGAATCCCAGGGCGTCATCCCCTTCCTCAAGCTCCACAACGACCAGCTCAACGCCGTCAACCAGGGCGGGAAGCGGAAAGGCTCCGGCTGCGCTTACCTGGAAACCTGGCACAACGACATCTTCGAATTCCTCGAACTGCGCAAAAACACCGGAGACGACCGCCGCCGTACCCACGACATGAATACGGCCAACTGGATTCCCGACCTGTTCATGAAGCGCATGGAGGCCCGCGAGCACTGGACGCTCTTCCGTTCCAACGAGGCTCCCGATCTCCACGAGCTCTACGGCAGGAAATTCGAGGAAGCCTACCTCCGTTACGAGAAGCTCGCCGAAGAAGGCAAGATCACCGGCCAGCGCATCGAGGCGCTCGAACTCTGGAAAAAGATGCTCTCGATGCTCTTCGAGACCGGCCATCCCTGGATCACGTTCAAGGACGCCTGCAACCTCCGCTCCCCGCAGGATCACGTCGGCGTCATCCACTCGTCCAACCTCTGCACCGAGATCACGCTCAACACGAGCAACGACGAGACCGCCGTCTGCAACCTCGGCTCCATCATTCTCGAAACGCACCTGCGTCCCGACGGCTCGATCGACCACGACAAGCTCCGCGACACCATCCGCACCGCCGTCCGCGCGCTCGACAACGTCATCGACATCAACTTCTACCCGACCAAACCCGCCGAGACGTCCAACCGACGCCACCGTCCCATCGGCCTCGGTGTGATGGGCCTTGCCAATTCCCTCTACCTGCGCGGCCACGCCTTCGCCTCGCCCGAGGCCGTCGAGTTCAACGACGAGGCCATGGAAGCCATCGCGTACTACGCTTACGAAGCCTCCAGCGACCTCGCCGCCGAACGCGGCGCCTACTCCACCTACAAGGGCTCGAAATGGGACCGGGGTATCCTCCCGCAGGATACGGTCGATCTCCTCGAGCAGGAGCGCGGCGTCCCCGTGGAAGTCCCCCGCGGCGGCAAGCTCGACTGGACGCCCCTCCGCGCGAAAATTGCCAGGCAGGGCATGCGCAACAGCAACGTCCTCGCCATCGCGCCCACCGCGACGATTTCCAACATCACCGCCACCTCGCCCTGCATCGAGCCGACGTACAAAAACCTCTTCGTCAAATCCAACCTCTCCGGCGAGTTCATCGTGCTCAATCCGTACCTCGTCCGCGACCTCAAGGCGCGCGGCCTCTGGAACCAGGAGATGATCGACAACCTGAAATACTTCGACGGCGAACTCCGTGACATCGACACCATCCCCGCCGACCTGAAGGAAAAATACCGCACCGCCTTCGGCATCGACCACAAATGGGTGATCGACGCCGCCGCGCGCCGCCAGAAGTGGATCGACCAGAGCCAGTCCGTGAATCTCTGGCTCGAGACGCCCGACCTCAAGACCCTGAGCCACATGTACCGCCATGCCTGGCACGTCGGACTCAAGACCACCTACTATCTCCGCACGCTCGGCGCCTCCAACATCGAGAAGGCGACGGTCTCCGTGAAAAAAGAGATGCGCGGCGTGTCTCCCGGCGTTGCCACCGCCACGACCAGCGATGCCGCCACGCAACGCACTTACACCGCCGAGCAAAAACTCGCCTGCAGCATCGAGGCCATGCGCAACGGCGGCGAATGCGAAGCCTGCCAGTGAGGCCCCCCCGGGGGGCCAGGCGCCCGGCTCATCACAACGACGTGGCACGGGCATCCCTGCCCGTGAAGTGGCATGGGCTTCCAGCCCATGATTCCGGGCAACATGGCCAGGATGGCCATGCCACTCAAACCCACGGGCAAGGATGCGCGTGCCACTTCTCCGGGCATTCACCCGTTGCCTCGACAAGGCCTGCGCAGATGTGCACGTTCCTGCTTTCCAGTCCATGACCGCGCCCGCCGCCCGCCCATCCACCATCACCACTGCCGCTGCGTTTGCCACGGTTTTTGCCCGGCTCAAGCCGCGCATGAGCCGGCTCGATGCGTTTCTCCGGGCGCAGCTCTCCGCCTTCGAACCGGAAATCCGCGACATGGCCGATTATTGCATCGATACCTCCGGCAAGCGCATCCGGCCCGCACTCGTCTTCCTCAGCGGCTGGAACGACAGCGATCCTTCGGACGACGCCACCCCCGCCGCCGTTTCGACCCACGGCGATCCGCTCGTCCGCGCCGCCGCCGTCGTCGAACTCGTCCATCTCGCCACGCTCGTCCACGACGATATCATGGACGAAGCCGATGTCCGGCGCAGCCGTCCCACCGCCGCCCGCAAATACGGAGCCGAAGCGGCGGTCCTTCTTGGCGATGCGCTGCTCGCCCATGCCGTTTACCTCGCTTCGCAATTCCCCACGACCGAGGTCTGTGCCGCCGTCTCCGAATCCACCCGGAAAGTCTGCGCCGGCGAGATCGTGCAAACACTCCGCCGCGGCACCATCGACGTCACCCGCGCCGATTACGACCGCATCATCGACCTGAAAACCGCCGAGCTCTTCCGCGTTTCCTGCCTGCTCGGCGCCCGCCTGTCCGGCCACCCCGGGTTTGCGCCCGCCGCCGCCACCTTTGGCCGCAAGCTCGGCATCGCCTACCAGATCTACGACGACCTGGCCGATTTCTTCGGACAGGAAAACCGCATCGGCAAGACTCTCGGCACCGACCTTGCCAGCGGCAAGATCACGCTCCCGCTCCTCTTCCTTGCCGAAAAGCTCTCACCGGCCGAACGCGAGACACTCCATGCCGAGATCACCGGCCAGCGCCCGCCCGATCTTTCCGCGCGGTTGCGCCAGATGCAGGAGCACGGTATTTTCGAACAGGTCGCCGCGGCCCTGGCCGAAGAAACCTCCGCCGCCCGCGAGGCCCTCGCCCCGCACGCCGCGCTCCCGCCGGTCCGGCACTTGCTGGAACTCTGCGATGTGCTGCATGCGCAGGTCGCCGCCCTTCGCCAGTAGCTCTCCGGATCATTCTCCTTCTCGTTCTCTTACTCGTTCTCCGGATCGTACTCTTTCTCGTACTCCTTCTCTTTCTCTTACTCTTTCTCGTGCTGCGGCGCGTCGTGCGAATGCCGGAGCAGGAGAACGATCAAGAGAACGAGAACGAGAACGATTCCGGAGTGGCACGGGCTTCCAGCCCGTGTTCCGCGGGCGTCCCGCCCGCTTCCGTCCTGCAGGCAGATTGGCAGTAAAAGCATGCCGCCACGTCGGGAGTGCGTAACTTCAGTTCCGAGCCTTCGCGTTCTTCGCGGTCTTTGTGTAAGATCAAAACCATCAGGGGGCGCCGGTCTTACGCCTCTTCCTCCAGCAACGCCACGGCGTCGAGGAACACGCCTGCCGTCCAGCCCATCATGGCCGGAGTCTCGTAGCCGGCGTCGCCACTGGCGTGGTGCGTGCCGGTGTCGGCGTTGTATTTCTCCCAGAGATCACCCGTATCCACAAAAACGCGACAGACGGTATCGGCATATTTTTGAGCGATACGCCGGGCTTCGGTGACATAGCCGTAGCGTTGCAGGCCGCGCCAGGCGATGGCTTGCAGGCAAGGCCAGAGATTGGGGTGATCCCACTGGCAGGAATGCGGATTGCGGAATGCGGATTGTCGAATGGCTGGAGCGCAGGCGGTGAGGCCGTGGGGGCGTTCGAGTTGCGGGAGGGCTCGCGCGACGACGGAGGCGGCTTGCTCCTCGGTGGCCAGACCGGACCAGAGCGGCTGGAAAGTGGCCGCGGAGAGCACCGGACTGCGACGGGCGTGGGCAAAATCGTAATCGAAAAAGGCGCCCCGGTCGGCATCCCAGTTGAGGGCGTGGACGAGGTGGCGGCGGGCATCCGCCCGGATGCGCCAGGTCGCGGCCTCGGTGCGGGCGGCGGCATCGGACGCCGCAGTGGAAGCGTCGGGCTCCCGATCGATTTTTCCGGAGCTTGCCGGGAGATGGACATCCCCGGTGGCGCTGAGAGCGGCGAGCGTGGCTTCGAGGACGTAAAGATTGCAGTTGAGATCGACGGGGCAGAAGTGTTCGCAACGCTGGTCGAAGCGGGGAGTGAAATCCCAGCCGGACTCGCATTCGGCGAGCATGTGGCCGGCCTGTTCGCGGCAGGCGGTTTCGTCACCTCCGGGAAGGCCGGCGCGGTCCTTGATCTCGCGGAAAAACTGCATGACGTAGTCGGGCGAAGCGTGATGGCCGTAGCGGGAAAGGCCGGCGGCGGACGTGCCGGCAGGAGCGGCGCGGCGGGTGGTCCAGAAAGCGTGTTCGGTGCGGAGAGCGGAAAGGAGGCGGGGCAGTTCGACCGGAAGGACTGCGCCCGCGCCACGTCGCAGGAGATTGACCAGAGGCGCCAGGTACGGCGGCTGGGAACGATTCAGATAGTAGGTGCGGTTGCCGTTGGGGACGAAGCCGTGGCGTTCGACTTCGTGGATGAAGTTTTTCAGGTTGTCCTGCGCGAGCGCGAGGCCGCCGGGGCTGCGCACCAGACCCAGCGCCGTGAAGTAAGTGTCCCAGTAATACAGTTCCTGAAACATCGCCCGGCGGCAGGGCACGGTGTAGGGATGCGGCAGGCCGAGGAGCGTGCCCTCGTCCTGCGTGTGCGTGCGAAGCGTGGCCGCCCAGTTGCGGTGGATAAAATCGCGGACGGCGTCGGTGGTGGACGACCGGACAGCAGCAGCGGGTGCTTTCAAGGCAGGGTGCGGAAGGATGCGTCGAAGGGGTCGGGAAGGCGCGGCTGCATTACGGGAGCCTTTTCGCGTCGAGGCCATAGACGATCACCGGAGCACCGGTGAGTTTGAGCGTGACCTCGGTTCCGCGTGCCGTGGTGGTCGCAGCCACATTCTGCCGCTGGCCAATGGGATTGACCGTGGTGACCGACGCCTGGCCGGGAGCAACGGGCAACAAGGTCGGGATACGGGAACGCCACGAGTCGATCCAGGGTTCGGGCGAGGCGAAATCCTTGACCTTTTCGGTCAGGACATAGCCGTCGGTGCGATCCCAGAGAATCGTCATCGGGCCGCGCGGCGTGTCGAAGAGGAGGCCGCGGGTTTTGCTTTCGCCGGATTCGGGGAAATGCAGCCAGCGGACGAACTTCGCCTGGTCGAGTTCCTCGGCCGCGGTGGCGTAGGCCAGGAGCGCGGGCTTGAAGCTGAGGTCGCGGTTGATCAGGCCGAAGTAATATTCGCGGTCCTTCGGGTTCACGCCGAGCTTGTCGTAATGAACGGAGTCGAAAAGCTGATACCACATCAGCGCCTTGACGTTTTCGCTCATGGCGAGGCCGAAGGAAAGGATGGCATTCTCGGCACCGTGGCGCAGCGAGTCTTCCCAGAAACTGTTCGGGTAGGCGCAGGCGTAAACTTCGGTGAGCCAGAGTTCCTTGGGCTTGTCCGGCGTATCGCCGTATTTTTTCACGAGATTGGCGGCGGTGCGGACGGAGCCGTAATAATTCCAGTAGTTGCCGTAAGCGCCGCTCTTCCAGTTTTGCCAAGGTTCGGAGACGGGGTAGTCGGGCGTGAAGTTGCCGCGGCCAGGATGCAGGGCGAGGCCGTCGAGGAGTTTCCAGCCGCCGGCGTCGTGGATGCCGTCGGCAAATTTCACATCCATGCCGGCGAGGCCGACGCTGAGAAGTTTCACGTCGGCGGCAGGTGGTCCCATTTCCTGCTGGATGCGACGGATGGCGCGCACCCAGCCGAGGTATCTGTCGATGCGTTTGACGCGTTCCTGATCTTTTACCGTATCACCCATGCCGATACTCATGACGGCGTAGTTGATCTCGTTGCCGAACTCCCAAGCGGGGTTGGCGTGATCGACACAGAGCTGAAGTTGTTCCCGAACCCATTTGTCGCCGGCGACGGGGTCTTCGTCGTGGCGCTTGCGCGGGATCTGGGTGTGACGGATGGCGGTGATGTTTTTGTAATTGTGCGTGTTGCCCTGCCGATACCAGCGAACCCCCATGCGCTCCATGACGCGCTGCACGGAGGCTTCGTCGGGGAAAGGCCAGTAGGCGGCGATGCCGAAGAGGCTTTCGGTGGAAGTGCCCTTGAAGTCGTGCGGAGGGAGAAGCGTGAGGTTGGTGCGCGCGAAGGCAAGTTCCTCGCCGGTGGCCTTGTCGGTGGCAGAGACCTCGGCGAAAAAGATTTCCCGGGAAGGATCGACGGAATCGGCCGAGGGACGAAAGCGAATCGTCTCGTCGAGACGCTGGCCGGGGGCGAGCTCGATGTCGCGCGCCTCGCGGGAGACGTGGTTGCCGGCGAAATCGCGGATCCAGTGATTCAGGGTGACGGTGCGCGCGGCATCGGCGGTGTTGGCGAGCACGGCGTCGAGAGTGAGTTCGGGTTGTTGGCCGGCAGGCTGGTTTTCTCTCGATTCCCACCAGTTGTAGAGTTTCGGGGTGGTGATCTTCAGGCCGACAGGGCGGCCGTGCCAGCGGGCGGAAACGAGTTCGAGGGGCCAGTCGGCGGGTGTCAGGATGATGGAAAACGCGGCGGTTTGCGTGCCGGGCTGGTCGGGGGATTTGACGAAGCTGATGTGATGCCGGGCGCCATCTTTCCAGTCGAGGTTGACCTTGTTTTCGGAGCCAAAGGCGAGGGCGACGATTTTGTCATCGACCTGATAGCGGGCGAATTTGCCATCGGGGTGCTCCTGGGGCTGGCCGCCGTGGGCATGGCGTTTCCAGATGCCGGTTTTTTCAATGGGGAGGGAAGTCGCGCCAGCGGCAAGGCGGCGGCCGAACATGCTGAGGCCGAGGTTGGCGTCATCGGGGAGACCGGCAAGCGTCCAGGTGACATCGACGAGGCCGGGCTTGAGGGTGAAGTAGCCGGTGAGTTTTGCGGTGGTGACGGCGTCGTCGGATGCGGCGAGCGTGTAATCGATCGCGAGCGCGGGGTAACCGTCGGGGGAGGTCGTTTGCGTGACGACACCGCCGGTGGTTTTGGCGCGGGGCGCGGGTTTGAGGTCGAGGCCGGTGAGGGTGAGCAGCGTCTTCCCGCTGTCGTCCTGAATCCGGATGTTGTCCCAGGCTTTCGCTTCGAGTGTGAGGCCGGGTTGCTTGATGGTCTGTGCAAGCGCGCTGCCCGTGATGGCGAGCAGTGCGGTGGCGGCCACAAGGGAGCGGAGGATTTTTACAGGAAGGCGCATGGTTTGGTTGATGACGAATATTGCCGTGACCGGCAGGGGATGTTGATGGGAAAAGTGGGCGGCGTGCGATTGCACGCCGCAAAGGGAGGGGGGGGAAGGAGGGAGTTTACTTCCGGTTGCGGAAACGGCGAATGGCAAGGGTGCCGCCGAGAACGAAGGCCCCGGCAAGGAGGGCAACGGTGGCGGGTTCGGGGACGGCCCCCACCTGAAGCAGGCCGGTGCCGGTGATGAGCGTGGATTCGTAGTCGGCCCCCGATCCGATCGCGCCCCATGTGCCGGCGGCTTGTTTCGCGCCGTCGATGTAGAGGCCGGCAATGCTTTCGATGACGGTGTAGTCCTTGAAATTGAGGACGAGGCCGGATTCGTCGGTCGTGTAGAGATAGAGGCTGGCGGTGTCGGTCAGGAAGGTGGCTGTTGTAGTAACTGCTCCACTACCGAGGGTCAGCGTACCGCCCTGAATGTCCACGTCGCCGGTGAAGGCGTTATCCGTGCCGGTCAAAACAAGCCGCGACTGGGCTCCGGTCTGGATGATGTCGGTGACGTTGCTGCCGATGGTGCCGGCAATGTAAACGCCGCGAGTAGTGGGGACGCCCGTGCTCGTCGAGGTGATGGTGCCGGTGTTGTTGACGAAACCGTTCAGAAAAACGCGCGTAGGGCTGGCACCGGTGTTGGTGGCGTGGCCGGTGGTGGTGAGCGTGAGATCGCCCGTGCCCGTAATGCCCCCGTCGACGGTGAGGGTGGCGCCGCTGGTGCTGTTCGCCTGGAGAGTGAGGTTGCTGTCGTGCAGTGTGATCGGACCCGAGTAGGTCGCGCTCCAGGCGGTCACCCCAAGCGTGTTCACACCGTTGCCACGGACATGGAGTTGGTTGGTCGCTGAAAAGCCTTCGCTTGTTCCGCCTATGGTGAGGCTGGCGGCGATACCGGTGTTGGCAGCATCGCCAATCGTGACATCGCCAGTGCCGAGGCCGTCTGTATAACGGACACTGGTTCTCCCTGCCTTGACGGTAAGCCCGCCCGAATAGTTGCTTCCTTTGCCGGTCAGGCTAATGACGTTGGGGGAGCCCCACGGGGTTTCTGTGATCAATCCGCCAGTTCCTGTGATGGCACCGGACAGGGTGAGCGCGTTGGTGGATGTTCCGGTGATGCGGAGGATGAGATCCTGGTCCAGCGTCACTGTGTTGGTGAACGTGGCAGCCCAGGAGGTGTGCACCAGGGTATTGACCCCTGTACCGACGACATGGATGGCATTGGCTGTGTCGGAGAATGATCCACTGCTGCCATACAGGGAAAGCGTGGCATTCGCACCTGTACCTGCGGAGGCGTCGCCGATGGTGATGACCCCATCACCCAGTGCTTGGCGCTGACCCACGCCGAGCGTGCCGTTTTTGATGGTTACAGCCGAAAAACTGTTGGCCCCGTTGAACCGGGTCGCCCCGGTGCCGGTGGAGTTGATGGTGAGGGCGCGGGTTCCCGAAATGTTTCCGGTAACGAGCAGGGTGTTCCCGCTCGCGTTGGAAAATGTCACGTCATCGTCGAGCGTGATGTTGGCCGAGAGGGTGTCGCCTTTGCTGGTGGAGAGTTGGTTGATATGTGCGCCGGAACCGCCGTTGTCGAGAGTAAGCACGGCGTCATTGGTCGCGGCGAGTGTGAAGGCATGCGTGTTGTTGGTGTCGCCAATGTTCAGGGTGCCAAGCGTGCGATTCGAATCGATGTTGATGGTTTTGGCGCCGCCGATGTTGGTGTTGATTGTGGCGGTGGCACCGACGCCATCGGCGATGTTGCCGCTTTCCCATTTGGTGGCATCGCTCCAGTCGGTTGGGGTGTCGATGGAAATCCAGTTGCCGTCAGTCGCGTGAGACAGACTGGCAAGGGCCGCGGCGGCGAGGGCCGCGCCGGTGGGCTTTACGAATTTCCGGCATGTTGAGGTTCGGGTTTTCATGGTGGTTCGGAGTTGGTGTATTGATGTTTCGGCAACTTGCGGGTGGTATGTATATGTGTATGGAGGGGGAGAACGGACTTACGGTTTCAATCCTGCGTTGAGCTGCGCATCGGTAAGGATCTTGCCGAGCCAGAGAACGACTTCGTCGATGTCGCCGCCGAAGCTGCCGGCGACCTGCTCCTTGTAGTAACCGCGGCCGGCGCCGCCGACGGTGAAGAGTTGCGTGGCCTTGCCGCCGCAGCGGGCGCGGGCGGTGGTGCCGCCGAAGAGGAAGTTGGCTTCTTCGGCTCCGGCGGGTGTCAGGTAAATTTTGAAGCCGACGCCGGTCTCGACCTTTTCCTTGCCGTCCTTGTCCTTGTAGCGGACTTGTGTGGAGGACCACGCAAGCGTGAGCTGGTACCAGGTGTCGCGTTCCCATTTGAACGGTTCGCTGGTGAAGGTCTGCGTGGTGCCGATCCACGACTGGTAAACGAGCGCGAGGGTGCGGTTGCCGGCGGCGTCGGGCGCGCTGACCTGAAGTTGCCAGGGGCGGTTGGCATTTTTTGTGGCACCGCCGACCGCGATGACGTTAGCGGCGGCGTTGCCGGGGTTGCGCAGCCAGAGCTGGAGCGTGAAGCGGGCCGGCCACTCCTGCCCGGTTTCGAACGACACCGTATTCGCGGCGGACGTGAACCCGGTGAAAGCGCCGCCGGAAACGCCGTCCGCCGTGCCGGCGAGCGTGCCGTTGACGGTGCCGGCGTTGCCGTTGCCGGAAGCGTCGGCGACCTGCGCGAGCGCGCCGGTCTCGTCACACTTCCAGAGCAACGTCATGCCTTCGCCACCGGTGTACGCAAAGGCCGGCAATGCGGTGACCGGCACGATGGCAGCCAGCAGAAACG
Source organism: Opitutaceae bacterium TAV5 (assembly GCA_000242935.3). Lineage (NCBI taxonomy): Bacteria > Pseudomonadati > Verrucomicrobiota > Opitutia > Opitutales > Opitutaceae > Opitutaceae bacterium TAV5. Next base: position 3,088,951 of record CP007053.1, on the reverse strand, counting down.
GAAAGAGGAAACGGGGAGTGCTGCGGACGGTTTTCATCGGGAATGGAAGTAGCGAGGGAGACGGGGCCAACGGGAGAGGCGAGGACATCACTCTATCAGAATCGGCCGCGCAGATAAATGTGGCTTTGCGCATATTTTCTTATATTTTACGCAAGAACATGTCCATGACCCAAAGATCATGCAGCAGCAGGCCCGGGTTCCCGCCAGGATCCGCCATTGGTGCAGGAATCAAATCGGCAAAACAGGTATTTGCCTGCGCCCCCGAATCATTACACGTTGTTGGCATGTACAACCGGAAGCAGACCCCTGAAATGAACGACATCGAAGACGCACGCCGTGCGGGCATCGATCTCGATCTGGTGGATACCCTTCTGGCGTTGCCCGTAGCCGAACGCTGGCGCCGGCACGATGCCGCCCTGACGCTGGCACTAAAACTCAGAAACGCTATGGAAACTCGCCATGCAGGACTTCAGCGCACTTCTCAAACGGCTCGCTGAGGCAGGGCTGGATTTTGTCATCATCGGCGGGTTCGCAGCCGTTACGCATGGGGCATCCTACGTCACCCAGGACATCGACATCTGTGCCCTGCTTACACCCGAAAACGTATCCAGGCTGCGACAGGCTCTGGCCGAGTGGAATCCGCGGCACCGGATGACGCCCCAGCGACTGTCGTTTCTTCAATACCCGGCAGACGATCAACCCGTCAAAAATCTCTGCCTCCAGACCGACAAGGGCGTAATTGACATCCTTTCCTCGGTTATGGGCGTGGGCGAATTCGAACGCCTGAAACAGCAAGCGGAAGAAATCGAGGTGGATGGCACCCGTTTCAGGGTGATGTCCCTGCGTGATCTGATCTCGGCCAAGGAAGCACTGGGACGCGAAAAGGATCTGCTCACAGCCAGGGAACTCCGTCTGATTGCCGCCAGACGGAATGCCGGCTGACTATCGGGAAAATTCTGTCATTATTTTTCTGATACCTGTTTCCCGTTGTCCCGGCCATGCCTCCTGCTTCTTCCGCCTCTCCCGATTCTCCCCGCGTCGCCCTGCTTGTCGAGACGTCCACCACGTGGGCGCGCTCCATTCTCGACGGGATCAACCGCTACCTGCGCAAGGGCGATTACTGGCAGATTTTCCTGGAGCCGCACGGCTCCAACGAAAGCATCCGGATGCCCGCCGGCTGGGTCGGCGAAGGCGTCATTGCCGACATCAAGGACATGGCCATGGCGCGCCAGTTGCATGCGCTCGACATTCCGGTCGTCAACATCTCGCAGCTCACCTTTCCGGGCCTTGCGTTCCCGACCGTGACCACCGACATCTCCGCCTGCCTGCGCATGGCGGCGGAGTATTATTTCGAACGCGGCTACGAAAACCTCGGTTACCTGCGGCTGGACCGGAACGCCTTTGACGGAAACATGTCCCGCGAGTTTGGCCATTTTGTGCAACACGCAGGCGGCCGCTTTTTTCCCAAGAGCGTGAAAAACCGCGCCTGGGGGGTGGCCGACTGGAACGTGAGCATTCGGGAACTCGCCGGCTGGCTGCGCGAACTGCCGAAACCCGTCGGACTTTTTTCCTGGGCGATCGGACGCGAAGTGATCCACGCGGTCCACCTCGCCGGGCTTCGGATTCCGGAGGAGGTCGCGCTTGTCATGCTTTCGGATGACGAGATTTTTCTGGAGATGTCGCATGTTCCCATGTCGGGCATCACGCATCCCGGCGCGGAGATCGGCCACGAGGCGGCACAGATGCTCGCCGACCTGATGGCCGCGAAGGCGACCGCCGCGCCTCCGGCCGGAACGCCGGTAAAAAAAAGAAGCGCCGGCCCCGTCCGACAATCGCGGCCGTCCGCTCCGCCGCCGGTCCGGCTCATCAAGCCGCTCGGCATTCGCACACGCCAGTCCAGCGATGTGCTGGCGATCACCGATCCGGCTCTCCGCGCCGCCATCGGTTACGTGCGCCAGCACGCGGGGGAACCGTTGCAGGTGGACGATCTGGCCCGGCATGCCGGCGTCTCGCGGCGCACCCTGGAACAGAAATTCGCGCAGACGCTCGAACGCAGTCCGGCCGAATACATTCGCGACACCCACCTGGAGCGCGCCAGGGAACTCCTGCGCGAGACGACCCTGCCCATCCCCCAGGTGGCGGATGCCTCCGGCTTCTCGTCCCCCGAATACATGGCGCAGCTTTTCCGCGCCCGGCTCGGCGTTTCACCGCTGCGCTACCGGCGTCAGGTCTCCGCCCGGTGAAACCCGGATCGAGGCAAGGGTTTCAAAAGATAGTTTCCCATCCTTTTAAATCTCTTGGAGGATCTGTGAAATCCGTAGTTAAGGATAAAATCCAGAGGGGATCCTGGTATCACGGGTGCCAGGAGAGATTCGGATAATCGAGTGGATTCCCCTTGGGGCCACTGGCGTAACCTTTCACGTGCCCGTCCAGGAACAGAAAGTGACACCGGTTCCCGTGGCGGTAGGCGAATTCAACGTAGCTTCCCCCTCCCCAGCCAGCTTCCGGCAAGCCTATATCCCAACCGGAAATACACTTGGCATCCCAACAAACAACGGTCGTGCCCGGTGAGTCCAGCAAACTGACGTTTTTGGCCTTGGGGTTCCGGTCGGAGCCCACGTTGCCATTCCATTTGTAACCCAGGTAGGTCCAGTTTTTGTTGGCGGTGGCTTCGTATTCGTAAGTGGGACAATAGAGGAAGAATCGCCCCGACATCGTTGCAGACCGGACCCTGTCACCGGCATTGGCATAGGGTTTCAGCTCATGCATCCAGGTGTACCAGTTCACATTGGCTACGGGCATGCTGTTTTTGTTGTCATTGATGAAGAGATACAGGGAATTTCCGATTTGACGGAGGTTGGACTGGCATTGGGCGGTGCGGGCGGATTCCCGGACTTTGCTGATCACGGGGATGGCAATAGCGGCAAGAATGCCAATAATGACGATGACGGTCAGCAATTCGACCAGAGTGAAGGCGGCGCAAGCATGATGAACATGGCGCAGCATCCGTGTTGTGTTTTGCGGAAAAACCGCCGTATTTGAGATTGGCGCGAGGGCATGGGGGCTGGAGCGTGGTTGGCGGTTCATGGATTTTCGTTTTTTTCGGCAAGGCATGCTTATGGGGGCGTGTCGGGATATGTCGTCGTGGATTCTAGTAAAATCGAGGCTGCGGAAAGAAACGATTTCACGCATTTTTTCTAAGTTTTTACGCAAATTCTTTCTCCTCTGATGCGACATGACACGGCACGCATATCACATTCAGAAAGGCAGGTGCGTTGTTGTTGGGCCACATCCCCAAGGAATCGTGATCAGGCGAGATCCGGATCAGTTAGCTGGCAAGGGATGTATCGCCGTCAACCTCCTCGCGCCCGACAATCCCGGGGCGGAAAGTTTCCCCTTTCCCTCTTTCCCGTTCGTCCTTCACCTCGGTGCATGCCGCCCGATGCACCTGCCGCCGCCTGCGTTCCCCGCCTCAAAGACGTCGCTGCCGCCGCCGGCGTGTCGGCGCAGGCCGTGTCGCTCGCCCTGCGCAACCACACCAGCATCCCGCCGCAGACCCGCACCCGTATCCAGAAAATAGCGACGAAGCTCGGCTATCGCCCCGATCCCAACATCAGCCAGCTCATGGAGCGCGTGCGCGGCAAAAAGCCCACCGCCACCGGCACCGTTCTCGCTTATCTGACCGCCCACCGCGAACGCCTCGCCTGGAAAAAAATCCCCACCCAGCGTGATTACCATGACGGCGCTGTCCGCCGCGCCCGCGAACTCGGCTATCACCTCGAGGAGTTCTGGCTGCGGGAGCCCGGCATGACCGAAGAGCGCCTCTCCCGCATCCTGCGCAATCGTGGCATCGAAGGCGCCATCATCGCTCCGCTTCAGGATCCCGGTCATCTTTTCCGGAAATTCCAGTGGGAACACTTTTCCGTGGTCGAGCTCGGCTATTCGCTGCTCACCCCTGTGCTTCACCGCTGCTGCAACCAGCAGTTCCAGTCGATGATGCTCCTTCTGCGCCGCCTCCTCGAGGCCGGCTACCGGCGCATGGGTCTGGCCATGGGGCCCGGCCAGGACGAACGCGCCAACCACCACTGGCGGGCCGCCTGGCTCGCCACACAAAGTCTCCTGCCCGACGCCAGCACCCGCGATCTCCCGATGTTTTTCGGCGCAGGCGGCGCCTGGACCCGGGCGGCTTTCGCCGACTGGCTCCGGGCCTCCCGGCCCGACGTCGTCGTCACGGTCGATATCGACGTGCAGCGGTGGTTGTCCGGACTCGGCCTGCGCACACCGGCGGACATCGGCCTGGCCAACGTGGACATCAACGAGACGATGCCCGGCGTCACCGGCATCAACCAGAACGCCCCGCAAGTCGGCGCCTCCTCGGTCGATTTTCTCCTGTCCCAGATACGCACCGGCGAACGCGGCCTCCCCGACATCCCCCGCACGCTCATGGTGGACGGCGATTTCGTGCAGGGCGAAACCACCCGCCCCGCGCCGCCCGGGTCTCGCCGCCGGAAATAATGCCGCGGGCGGCTGCCTTCTTGCCAAAATGCACTTCGGGACACAGTCTGCGGGCATGAGTACGTTGGCCAAAGCCAGGAAACCCGCTCGCCGCCGCAAGCCTGCCGCGCGCGCAAAAGCCCCTGTCACCATGAAGGCCGTTCCCGGCAATCCCTTTGCCGGGGTGGAGCATGTTTTCGGCTCCCTGTCGTTTCCTCCGCTGAAGGGCAAGGCACTCAAACAACACATTCGTGCGCGCATCCTCGCCGATCATAATATTTGATGCGGGTCCGCTCATAGCGGCACTCAACGCGCGCGATCCCGACCACGAATGGGCAAAAAGTTCGATGCTGAACCGCCCGGGTCCCTTCATCGTCACCTCGGCCGCAGTGGCAGAGGCTACGCACGGACTTGGCAACAGCACGTCCGGCATGGTCAAATTGCGCACACTCGTCGAACGCATGCAGGTGGAAGACCCTGCGCCCGTGGATGTGCTGGATGAGATGGCGACATGGAAGACGCGCATGGACTACGCCGATGCCTGCGCGGTGCTGCTTGCCCGCCGCCATCGCGGTGCCACGGTGCTGACGACCGACCACACCGATTTCACGGTTTACCGCCTCCCTTTCATTTCACCTCGCGGAGAATTCCGTCCGTGACACTGCGCCTGAAGGCGCGGCCTCCCGCCATCCCCCGCACGCTCAGGGTGGACGGAGATTTTGTGCAGGGCAAAACCACCCGCCCCGCGCCGGCCGGGTCTCGGCATCGCCTGAAATAGCTCCTGCAAAACGCTTCCCGAAAAATGGGGTCGCCTACTTTATCATAAAGCCACGAGAGGCTGGAAACACCTCCATGAAGATGCCACCGTAAGATCCGTCGCCCGTACCACGCCTTTCGACGTCATCCCGAAAACAAGCCTGAACCTCCACGTTTCCACCCATGAAAAGTCACCGTACTCCCTGCTTCTCCGTCATCCCTCTGGTTGCATTCCTCACCATCGCGCCGCTCGTCAGCGCAGCCGTCATCTACGAGACCGGTTTTTCCGCTGCCGACGGTTACACCGTTGGCGCGCTCCCCACCGGCACCGCTGGCTGGACAATCAGCCTTGGCGGTACATCCACGATAAATACCTTCTTCATCGCCGGGCCTGGAACGCAAAATCCCAAAATACCGAGCGGCCTCAGCGCCCATCCCGCGTCCCTGTCCGACGGCAATCTCTTCTGGATCGGTGCGAGAACCGAAGGCGCTACCAGCAGCAACACCAACGTCGCCACCCTCGCCTTTACGGATGCAGAGCATCGTGTGCAGGAGACGTTTTCCGTTTCCTTCGACCTTTATGTCGGGCCGCAAAGCGGAAGCGCTGGCGCGAGCTTCAACTTCGGCCTGGGCCAGGGGACAAGCGTTCCGGCCAAAGCTCCGCTGATTCGTCTGCACAGTGCGGGCTCTTCCGGCGGGACGACAAGCCTCCGCATACGGGACGACGGCACCGATCTCACGGGACAGGCAATCCTGGACCAGAACGCGTGGTATCGTTTCGTGCTCACCGTCAACCCCGCTACCGGATCAAGCGGCACCTACGGAGTGGCCGTCTATACGCTCGATGCGGAAGGCACCATCACAGGCACGGCATTCCTGACCCCGGAGACCTACGACTACAGCGGCGTGAATGGTGGCTTCGATTCCCTGCGCTTCTCCAATGTCAGCAATCGTTCCGATTACTGGATCGACAACATTACGATAAGCACGATCCCCGAGCCCCGGGCCGCAACCCTGCTTGGCGGTGTTATCGCTTTACTGTGCATGATCGTCCTTAAACTTCGTTGTCGCTGATAATGCGCACACAATCGGAAGGGGATTGACGTTTTCCTCTTTTCCCCTCCCACCACACCTCCCCCCAAAAACACCCATATGAAACACCGCGCCTTCACCCTGATCGAGTTGCTCACGGTCATCGCAATCATTGGCGTTCTGGCAGGCATCCTGATTCCCACCGTATCCGCCGTCCGCCGTACCGCCCGGACTGTCCAATGCATCAGCAACCTTCGCCAAGTCGCGCAAGGAGCCCAACTCTGGATCGCCGACAACCGCGGACGCATGCCTGACCCGTCAGGATGGCGGGACACCGAGAACAATAGCCCGAATAGCATTCGCCCCTACATCGCGGTCACAGGCGCCAAAAAAGCCGGTGTCTTCACCTGCCCCGAAACCCTCCTGCGCCACGCCGATCCTGACAAACTCACCGATGGACTCCGAACTTACAGCATCAATCAGGTCGTCTGCGGCACCACCAGAAACATCCACGAGATCAGCACTCCCAGCAAGACCTGTTTCTTCATGGACGGTAGCATGTTGGCCCAAGGCGCTGTCCGCCAATACGTCCATCCGGGATCAACCACAGCCAAAAAGATTGTGATCGATCCCCCCATCGTCTGGAATGAACAAACAACAGCCGAGACCCTGCCCGCCATTCATAAAGGCAAACTCAACGTCGCCTTCATTGACGGCCACGTCGAAACCCGCGCCCCCGCCACCATTCCCTCCGACGACATGGGCAACACCGCTGCCAAAAAAACCCCCTTCTGGGGGCAAAATTAGGGACCCGCGAAGAACACGGAGAGTTTTAACCTTTATACGCTCCTCCGTATCCCTCCCGCCCTCCCTTGGTTTATTGTTTTACTGTTGATCACCAAACCACACCGGATCGGAATTTCCCGCCCGCCCCTACCCTCCCCTCCTGTGACGATGACTACACGCGCCTCTCCCCTCCTCCTCCCGCCCATCGCATTACGTCCGGTATTTCTCACTTGTATCCTGATTTGCGTTATCTGGTTTCCATGCCTCCATGCCCGCACCCTTCACGTTGACGCTGCGACGGGTGACAACGGACACGATGGCCTGTCACCCGCGACCGCCTTCCGCACCGTCCAGCGCGCCGCCGACCTCGTCCAACCCGGCGACGAAATCATCATTCACCCCGGCATCTATTTCGAACACGTCACCCTCGCCGAGGACAAACGCGGCACCCCCGACGCCCCCATCACCCTCCGCGCCGACCGCATCGCCAAAAACCGCGTCATTCTCAGTGGAGCCAACCCCGCCATCCGCACCGGCAAAACCCGCTGGCAACTCATCGACCCCGACACCCAACTCTACGCCGCCCCTTACGCCGGCCCCGCTCCCGCCCGCGTCACCTATGACCACGTTGACCTCTTCCCCTATGCCGACCGCGAAGCGCTCAACACCTTAACCCTCCGCCCCACCGACACCACCACCGCTCCCGGCCCCCGCCACGGATTTTTTTACGACGGCACCGGATCGGGAAAAAAACTCTACCTCCGCCTGCATCCATCCGGCCAATACGGCCCCGCCGACCCCAACCAACACGCCATCGCCGTCTCACCCCGGCGAGTTCTCGGCACCGGCATCAACATCCGTGCCCGCGGCCCCGCCCATCTCATCATCGAAGGCATCACTTTTGAAACTCCCGGCGACTCCGCCATCACCACCACCGCCAGCAACATCACCATCCGCGACAACTGGTTTTTCGGCGCCCCCTACGCCGTCCGCGGCAACAACAAAGGCGAAGCCCGCAAACCCGACGCCGACCCGTACGCCACCGCCTCCGACATCACCATCGAACACTGCGAATACACCGAGTTTTCCACTTGGAACGATGCCACCGAACTCCTCCGCGAACTCAAACTCCAGCCCGGCCAGCGCGCCCCCTGGTCCGCCATCTGGCATCGCAAAACCACCGGACGCTACGGACTCCCCAAAAACACCAAAAACTACGAAAACGGCATCGCCGTCCGTATCGGCCGCGGCTGGGTAATACGCAACAACTACATCCACGACACCTTCGAAGGCCTCGCCAACGACGGTATGGGCAACGCGGTGGACGTCCGCATCCACGACAACGTCTTCGCCCGTATCTGCGACAACGCCATCGAAACCGAAAACCGATCCCGCAACGTCCATATCTACCGCAACCATTTCCTCGACGTTCTGGAGCCCTTTTCCTGGCAGCCTTACGGCTCCCCCCCCTGGCCCGGCCCGGTCTATTTTTACCAAAACATCATCGAGAACACCCCCGACGCCGCGCGCCTCTGGCAACCCGCCCCCCACGGAGGACGCGGCGTATTCAAAATCGGGATATCGCTCAAAAACTGGAATAACGGTCGCAACGCCGACGTTCCCAAGTCCCCCCTCGCCGCTCCCCTGCCCGGACTCTTCTTTTGCAACAACACCATCACCTTCCCCGGCGGACGCCTTTTCACCCTCATGGGCAGCCGCAACGTTCCCATCCAGAACGTCTTTTTCACCCGTAACATCATCGCCACCGACTACGTTCTTTCAAAAGATCCCGCTGCCGACCTGCCCGCCGGCTTTTTCACCTTTGCGCGCAACCATGTTTCACCTGCCACGCCCGGTCAGCCCGGTCCCGCGCCCTTTGTCGCAGGCGACGACACCGAACCGCCAGAAATCCCCATTCCCGTCCCCCCCCTCCCCGACATCGGAGCCCTGCAACCCGGCGACACCTGGTTCCCACCGAAAGTCGGCCCGCGCGAGACATGACGGAGCGGCGAGCGTCCCGCCGCCGGACGCGCGTCAGCGCGCCCCCGACTGTGCGCGCGACCCCTGCCTCCCGATCAGGCGAGGCTGTCGCCTCGTCCGGCGGCGGGATGCTCGCCGCTCCGTTGCTTCTCCCCCTCCGATTCCTCTTCTTTTTCCCATTCCCTGAACAATCCACCATGCACCGCATCCTCGTCACCGCGCTCCTCATCTTCGCCCCCCTCGCCGCCCCTGCCACCACCTGGCACATCAACGCCGCCACGGGCAATGACGCCGCTCCGGCGGCGACCGCCGGCCTCACACCCGACACGCCCTTCCTTACCATCCAGGCTGCCGTCGCCCGTGTTCAACCCGGCGACACCCTCCTCATTGCCCCCGGCATCTATTTCGAACACGTCACAATCCCCGCCACCCTTCGCGGCACCGCCGACGCCCCCATCACGCTTCGCGCCGCCACACCCGGGACCTCAAACCCCTCTCCCCATTCCGTCATCATTACCGGGGCCGATATACGTATCCGTAAAACCAAAACAACCTGGGAACTCGTTGACCCTGCCACGCATCTCTATCGCACCCACTACCAGCACCCCGCCGCCGGCTGGCCTGCCCGCGTCCTCTACGACAACACCGACCTCTATCCCTACGCCACGCTCGATGCCCTCAACACCTTTCAAACTCAAAACGCCCCCGGCCCCCTTCACGGCTATTATTACGACGAAACCGGAAAACAACTCTACCTCCGCCTCCATCCCCGCCATGCCCGCCGCGCCGCGGGTGCGCCCGACCTTAACCCCGCCAGCCACATCATCGCCGTCGCCCCTCCAACCGGCGGCGGCTTCGAAGGCACCCTCATCAGCCAGCCCGCACACTACAACATCGGCATTCTCGGCGAACGCCCGGCGCACATCCGCATCGAAGGTTTCACGTTCGAGACGCCCGGCGTCGCCGGCATCTACACCGAAGCCCCCGACGTCACCATCACCGACAACTGGTTTTACGGCTGCCGCACCGCCGTCTCCGGCAACTATCAGGAAACCCCCATCGACCCGGCAAAAGGCCATGCCTTCAAAAACCTCCGCCATGATCCCGCCACCCTCGACCACGTCGCCGCGCGCGTCACCCTGCGCCGCTGTTTTTTCACCCAGTATCCAATCTTTGAGGATATCGCCGACTGCTTCGCCCGCCTCCCCGAAAACATCCCCGCCGGGCGCGCCGGGAGGGCCGTCCGCTACGGAGCGATGTGGCATCGCAAGGGTGCCGGGCAGGGCTTGCCGTCCGAACTTTTCAAGTACGAGATCGGCATCGCCTGCCGCATCGGGCGCGACTGGACCATCGAAGACAGCATGATCGTCAACGCCTTCGAGGGCCTTTCCTGCCACGCCGTCGCCGGCAGCGAAAACCTCGCCGTGCGCCGCAACCTCTTCGCCCGCCTCGCCGACAACGCCATCGAAACCGAAGACTGGTCGCGCGGTATGACTGTCACCGAAAATCTGATACTCGACACCCTCGAACCCATTTCCTGGCAACCCCTGCGCGGCCTTCCCTGGCCGACCGATATCGTCATCACCCGCAACGTCATCGTAAACACCCCCGCCCATGCCGACTACTGGAAGCCCGTGCTCAGCGGGCGTGGCGTCTTCAAGATCGGCGCGTCCGCCTCCAACTGGAGCGCCCTTGCCAGCATGGCCGGCGTCCCCAAATCCCCCGCCCTCGGAGGACGCGGCATCGAGATCAGCCACAATCTCGTCTGGTTCCCCGGCGGACGCCTTTTCACACTCATCGGCGATCGCAACGTATCCATCCCGGAAATCCGGCTGCACGACAACCTCTTCGCCACCGACTGGCTCTTCGATGTCACCGGCAACGCCAAAAACGAGATGACCGCCGGCCATTTCACACTTGCCCGCAACCTTGCCATGCCCGCCCGCTCCGGCGTTCCCGGCCCCGGCGCTATCGGCGCGGGGGACGGCGGGGAATCGGTAGACAATGCGGCAGCAGCAGGAGTGCCGGGAGCGGCAGCGCTGGATTTTCGGACTGGGGCAGGCTTGGCGGCGGCCCGTCCGGGCGTGCCGACGCCGGATCTGCGGAAGTTGCTGACCTTTGATTTCGAGAGCGGAGATTTGACGACCCTGCGCTGGCCTTTGGGGGAGTAGCCGGAGGGATGCCGCTATCTTGCCATGAGCCTGAAATCGCAACGGTTGTTCCGTCTCCCCGGTTTGGCCGCAAGTCTGACTTTTGCCCCGGCGTTGTTGTGGGCGGACGCGGGCGGGCTTGAGCGGGTCTTTCCCGCGGAGGAGTGGACGGTCGCCGCGCCACACGCACTGGGGCTCGATCCCGAAACATTCGAGGCCGCGATCGGGCGGCTCGATGCGATTTGCGGCGAATTGGGCAATCGTCGCTCCGTGGTGGTTTACAGGGGGTATGTGGTCTGGCGGGGAGCCGGGGCCGGTTCGGTGGAGCCGGTCTGGTCATGCACCAAGTCGGTGCTGAGCGTGTGTATGGGCTTGTTGTGGGACGACGGGAAACTCGCCCCCGATGATTATGCGTGGCGGTTCGACCCGGCCCTGAAGAGCGACTATCCCGGAGTGACGCTGGCGCATCTGGCGACGTTCACCAGTGGTGTGAATTACCACCACAAGACACACGCGGTGGGAGCGCCCCGCCATGCGCCGGGTGAGATTTTCCGATATTCCGCGGAGTCCGACCTGCTGGCGCGCTTGCTCACCGTAGCAGCGGGAGAGCGGCTGGAGGCGTTGTTTGCGCGGCGCATCGGCATTCCGCTCGGCATCCGGAGCGAAGAGTGGACGTGGGGCGTGAACCGCTTCCCCGACGGCGTCGTTGCCAATGGCGGGGCAGGTTATCCGGAAACGGGGTTGCACACGACGCCGCTGGCCCTGGCCCGCCTGGGCTGGTTGCTGGCCAACGAAGGCCGGTGGGCCGGGCGGCCGTTGTTGAGCGCGGACTACGTGCGGGCGGCCACGCGCCCCCGGGTCGCGCCGGAGACCAGACCGTTTGAGGGAAATGCCTGGTATGCCGTCCTGCCGGGACGCTACGGATTGAACTGGTGGACCAACGGGGTGAATGCGCAGGGGAAACGCCTGTGGCCGAACGCGCCGGCGGAAGCGTTTGCCGCACAAGGCAACCGGAACAACATCTGCATTGTCATTCCGTCATGGGACCTGGTGCTGGTGCGGGGCGGCGGCGACGCGGCAATCGATGTCGGAAGATATGACAAGGTGCTACAATTGTTGCACGAGGCGGGCGTCGGAAGGAACGACCGGGCGCAGGCGGAAAGAGATTTGCCGTCGAAAGCAGGAACGGACGGAAAAGCGAGAAACTGAAATCGCCCTGCAAGAGGGGAAATGCCGGCGGCCGGAAGCCGCACCGCTTCCTGCACCGTGCCGGCGCCCTGCATGTCGCCACCGTCACCCGCCACCCGACTCTCGGCCCCGACGCCCGCTGGCTCGTTTATAACGACGCCAATCCTGCCCGCCAAGGCGCCTGGCTGCTTGGCCTCGAAATCGAGTAATATCACCGGGATTACGCAGGTTCTGGATGCCAGCCGTTCATTCCGGATTTCCCGGCGTGTCATATGCCGGGCGGATTGGCGCAATCACTGTGCGCGTGTTGTTTTTCCGTGAACCCACTGGCCGCGGATGTAGAGGTCGGAAAGTTCGTTTTCCCGCGGCACACCCCGCCGGCCCTGGTGAATCATTGACTGGACCATGTCCACCGCCGCAGCCCCCATCCGGTGATGATCGATTGCGTAACCGGAACAAGGATACTCGCTTCCCTGCAGCGGAACCGAATATCCGGCGAGGCCGAGATTCTGTGGCACCCGATAACGGGTTCCCTTCAGCTTTTCGAGAAACGCCATGGGAAACATCGTCATCACGGCGTCAAACTTGTGGCGCCTGATCCAGGGGACCGGTGACCAGTCGGCAGCCTCGTCATAAAACAACGGCGGGGAATCTTCGACCGGAATGCCGTCCAGCCAGAGACACTTGAGATAGGTTCCAAGGTAGATGTGATGCTTGCGCTCTTCGGAAATGCCGATGTTGCAGAAACCGATCCGGCGATATCCCAGGCTGCGCAATTCCGCGTAAATCGTGTTGAGGATCGTGCCTTGGTGGTGATTGACGTGGTTCAGCCTGGGTTCGGAAAAGTATTCGCCTATGACTACGGCGGAAAAGTGCTCCCACCGCATGAACAGCGTCGGCATGCGCAAGGCGAGAAGGACGAGTCCGCGAATACCGCGAGCGTGCAACACCGAACTCAGCCGCATTGATCCGGATTGGTCGGGATACACCCGGAAAAGCTCCACATCATACCCCAGATGTCGCGCTCGTTCTCTCATGCCGGCTACCTGCTGCCGCAGCGGAACAGGGAAACCGGATTCCTTGCGGTCGAAGTCGTGGAGCACCGCGATTTTTCCAAAATCCCCCGCCTTGCGTGTGCGGGCGCGGTAGGCGACCAGAGCGGAGAGAGCCGGATCGGGCACGTAACCGCGCTCCTCCGCCAACGCCTGGATCCGCAACCGGGTCGATTCGCGGACACGCGGATCATTGCGAAGAGCCAGTGACACCGTGGACTGGCTGACGCCGGCTTCCTGCGCGAGGCTCGCCGTGGTTACGGGGTAGCTTGGAGAGGTCATTTTTCATTAGTATGAAATTCTGCGGGTTTGCTTCAAGCATAATGGAGGCTCGTTCTGCCTGCACTGGCCTACACCCGAAAAATCATGAAAACTCCACTACACCTCCTCGCCGTCCCTGCTCTCCTTTCAGTGCTCCCTCTTCCGGCATTCGCTCTTTATAATTTACCGGATACCAAGCTCGACGGGACGGCCGGTGCAAATACGTGGTACGTGTCGGGGGATACCAACACGACTTATCCTGGCGGCCTGAGTTATTCGGCGGACGCCGGCAACCCGACGCTCACCTGGACACTGGGGAGTTCAGGGAAATACAATTACATGGTCGCCACCTTCGATGCCGTCACTCTGGCGAATGTCGGAGATTCGCTTGTCCTTTCCTGGCAGATCACACCAAGCGGAAGTGATGTTTTCCGAAATGTCGATGGTGCCCTCCGGGTTGGATTGTTCAACTCGGGCGGGAGCCAGATATCGGGGAACGTCAGCGGCGCCACCGATGCGAGGTTCAACAACGACACCGGCTATGCCGCCCTGTATGCGCCCAATGCCACGCCCGGTGCCAACAGCAAATTTTTCCGCAGAGGCAACGGCAATGAAAACTTGTGGTCGGGGCGCACGGAGATTGCCGATTCTCCCACGCTGGTCAGCCCGGGAACCGGTGTCATCACCGGCTCCCTGACCCTGAAGTTGATCGAGGGAGGCCTTCTGATAACCAGTGTCATCAATGGCGGCACCGGGCAGAGCGTCACAACCGCCAGCAACCTGGTGACCACCTTCGACGCCCTTTCCTTTTTCGCCACCTCCGGCAAGGCCGACTCCACATTGACGTTCCCGGAATTGAGCGTGACTTACGTTCCTGCAGTTCCCGAGCCCTCCACCTGCGCGTTTCTGGCAGGAGCGATCCTGCTCGCGTTCGCCGTGATTCGCCGCAGGCGGGAGATGCCCTGAAATCAGTAAACGGGTACTGTAGCGACGCACGCATGATGAGACTCCTTCCATTCCTGTCATTCCTCGTGATCTGCATGACCACCACCCACGTTCTCGACGCCCAGCCCTGGTTGCTGGACAGCCCGGTCATCACCACTCCCGAACTCCGGGCATGGCGCAACGCCCGAATCCTCCCGGTGGCGTCGTCGCTGAACGAGCACAGCATACACAGCTACTTCAACACCTGTCCGGAGAGCCCGGATGGACGCTATGTCCTGTATTTTTCCTCGTCCGCCGCGAACGGTGAAAAAGGCGATCTTCGCATCATGGAGCGAGCCACCGGAGTGGAACGGACGCTGGTCACCAACCTCACCGCGGAAGATGCGCACCGGGTGGCATGTCAGCAGTGGATCGCAGGAGGGCGCATGGTGGCGTATCATGATTTTCGTGATGGTCTCTGGATTGTCGCCGCCGTGGACATCGAAAGCGGACGCGAACGTATCCTTGCCTCGGACCGGCAACTCGGCTTCGGAGCCCCTGCCGGTGAATGGGTCCCTGTTTATGGCTGCCACTGGAAACCGGGCAAACACCGGAACCTGGAACTGATAAACGTCACGACAGGCACAATCAAACCTGCCGTGCTCGCTAGCGACGTGCTTGCCAGGTATGGCCAGGAGGTGGTCCGGATGGTCGGCGAAGGAGACATTTCCCTCTTCTTTCCGGTGATGAGCCCGGACGGGAAGAGGGTCATGTTCAAAGTGTCCCGCGGCACTGACACCGACAATTTCCGGGCGCGCAAGGCAAGCAAGCGGGAAGGCAAGTTTGTGTATGATCTCGCCGCACAACGCTTCATCGGTTTTTATGAGCGCTGGGGACATCCGGCGTGGACGCCCGACAGCACCGGTATTCTTGAAAAAGGAATCCGTATCTACTATCTGAATACTTCGACCATCCGGCGCCATGCCGTCGGAAGCCCGAGTAATCACCAGAGCGTGAGTCCCGACGGGAGGCTTTACGTGACCGACTCGGATATCGCCAGGAGGGAAACCGGGAAACCCGGTGAGTGGGGCATCATTGTGGGGTCGCTCGAGACCAACGAATTTACAACCATCCACCGTTTCATGAATCGCGACGGTGCCCGTTCATGGCGAAAACCCGATCCACACCCGGTCTTCAGCGCCGATGGAAAACGTGTGTATTTCAACATTAGCGACGGAGGCTTCACCCGTCTTTACGTCGCGACAATCGCCGCTATTCCCGCTCGCTAGCTCCCTCCTTCTCAAAGCCCATGTCTGTCCGTTGCCTCAATACAGCCATTGTCGGAATCGGCGGATTCGCCGGAGCGCACCATGCGGCTCTGCTGGATATGGAACGCGCAGGTCGGGCAAAAGTCGTCGCCACCTGTGATCCGGCCCTGGATTCACCGGGAGTGCGTTGCGCAAAATACGAATTCAAAAATCGCGGCGTTCACATGTATCGGGATTTTGACGACCTGCTGGCCGCGCACGGCGACCACCTTGATGTCATCCACCTTGTCAGCCCAATCCGTTTTCATGCCGCACACCACCGTGCCTGCGTGGAACGGGGCATCGCCTGCTATCTGGAAAAACCGCCGACTCTCGATCCGGAGGAGCTGGAAGCAATGATCGCGACCGACACCGGCGCCGGAATCAAGACGCAGGTCGGCTTCAACCATATCGCCCAACCCTGGCGGTTGCGGCTCAAGGAGCGTGTTCTGGCCGGCGAATTCGGGCGCATGAGGAGGGTGGCGTTTCAAGGGCTCTGGCGGCGACCGCTCTCCTACTGGTTCGACACCAACACAAAAGGCATCAGGCAACGCGATTGCCGCGGGTACCAGTACAACCGCTATTTCCGTACCGATCCCGGCCTCAACGACGCCATTCCCCTCTCTGCCATCGAACAGCCCTCGCGCACACTCATGATGTGGGACTCGATCGGTGTGGGCGACGACAGCGAACACACCACCTGCAGACCGCCGGGTTACTGTTTTCCGAAATACAGGCATAACGGAAAAATCAACCTCCTGATGGTATCCGGGGCGGTGGTCCCTCGACGCGGTATCAATAACCCCGACGAATCCGTAAAGGATACACACCTGCCAGCGAAAAACGGGGGCATCAACTGGACCAAAAGCGGCGACCCGTTCTTTTTTTACTGATTCCGGGCCGATCGATCACGGGTCCGGAAAAACTGTCTGTTCGCCACCGATCGCCTCTTCGGTCTGTCCGACGATTCCAAAAACGGGATGATCGCCGGCCGCTTCATGACCGCGCATCCTTCAGCACCCGTTCATGCCGCCCGTTTCCCCGCGCCCTCGCGATGGATGCCGCCGAGCCAGAGAACGAGGCAGGCGAGCGGATGCAGGAAAGCCATCGCCACGAACCACGCGCCGTAACCGCTGCCCGCCACCGCATCGAGAACGGGGCCGAAGACCGTCTGGATGCCACGATCGAGAAAACCCGCGGCACTGCCCGCAGGTGCCGGGCCGGATACCATCCGGGCGACGAGCGTGTTCATGATGATCCCTCCCACCGTGCTGCCCGCCGCCACCACGCTGAAGACCGTGCCGAGCGAATGTTTCGGCACCACATCCACCACCAGCGAGCTGATGTTGATCAGAAATGCCAGTGACGCCACCACCGCAATCGAGGCAAACACCATCGTGCCCGTCATCCCCGTGATCGAGGCGATGACCGGCGAGAGCGGCATCAGGCAGGCGCAGCCAACCATCACGCGCATCCGGCTGGCCGCCGGCAATATCCCGCGCCTGACCAGCGCTCCCGACAGCCACCCGCCCGCGAGGCTGCCCACGCCCGCCGCCGCATAGATGATCCATGTGATCGTCAGTTGCCCCTGCTCCAGGTCGCGCGCGGCGTGCAGGTATTTGGCAAACCAGAACTGGTAAAAGTACCAGACGGGATCGGTCATGAGCCGCCCCGCGAGCAGCAGCCAGACAATGCGCGACGAAAAAACGCGGCCCCATGTCCAGGGCGTGTTGTCGGCGGCAGGCGCCGGGACGAGCGCTGCCGGCGAGGCGGCGCCCGCCGGTTTGTCGCCGGGCTCCGGTTCCTCGATCAGGGATATTTCCCGGTCGGTGACGAAACGTGATTGCCGGGGCGTGCGGTAAAAGGCCGACCACGGAATCAGCCACAGCAGGCCAAGCGCCCCCGTAATGAGAAACGCCATACGCCATCCCGTGCCGTTGCCGAGCAGGCGGGCGAGAAAGGGCAACTTTTCGACGTAGGGAAACTGCGCGAGCGGGATCACGATGTAGGGCGCCACCGTCGCGCCGATCGTCGAACCCATCGTATAGAGACCGATCGCGAGCGCGCGTTCTCTCGCCGGAAACCATTCCGACACCGCTTTCGAGGCCGCCGGCCACACGCCCGCTTCGCCGAGCCCGAGCGCGAAACGGAACGTGCCCAGCGAACGCATGCCGTGCGCCGCGGCCGTCAGCATGTTGGCCACCGACCACCACGCGACAAACACCGCCATGCCCGCCCGCGTGCCGAGCCTGTCGATGAGCCGCCCGGAAACGAGGTACGAGATCGTGTAGGCGACGAGGAAGATGTTGACGATGTCGGCATAGGCGCGGTCGTCCATGTCGAGGTCGTGCTGGATCGTCGGCGCGAGCGCGGAAAGCGTCTGGCGGTCGACGTAGTTGAGGACGGCGGCGAGAAAGATCAGGGTGATGATCCACCAGCGAAAGTGCGGGATTTTCATGTGGAAACGATATGAGGGGAGCCCTGGCGCAAACGCGTCACCGGGCCGGCGTGACGGGTTCCCCGGTCACCTGGAGTCGCGCGGGTACCGCGGGGAGAACGGAAAGATGCACGGAAAGCAGCAAGACCCCTGACCAGGCCAGGAAACGGAGGACAACAGGGCGGAACGCGGGAAGACGGATAAACATGAGGGGGAAGCCAGCAGACACGGCCCGCAAGACGAGGGCGAGCCGTGGCATAGTGAACCCGTTCACTGATCCGGCCTCCCGATCATGCTCCGGCGGGTTCCGGTCCGGGTGGCCGGCTGCTCCCCGGCCGGGTGAGGATGCCGTTACCGGCTCGGGTCCCTCTCATGTCCCCGGGGCTTGCGCCCGACCGGCGGAGCCGTTCCATTCGCCGACGACATGAGCCTGATCTTCGCTTCCATCGCCGCCCTCCTCCCGATCATCAACCCGTTCAGCACGGCGCCGCTGTTCCTCGCCATGACCGAGGGCGACACCGATGCCGAACGCGTGGAGCAGGCGCGCAAGGGCGTGATCTACATGATCGCCATCCTCGGGAGCTTCCTGCTCTTCGGCAGTTTCATCATGAACTTCTTCGGCCTCTCGCTCCCCGGCCTGCGCATCGCGGGCGGCATCCTCGTGGCGGGCGTCGGCATGCGCATGCTCTACCCGAAAGACGACCACGACCAGACGCCGCAGGAACGCGCCGAGTCGCGCAAGAAGGAAGACATCTCCTTTACCCCGCTCGCCATGCCCAGCCTGAGCGGACCCGGCGCCATCTCGGTGACGATCGGCCTCACCTCGCTGGCGTCAGGCTGGCTCGACTACGTGAGCATCCTTATCGGCATTCTCGTCGTGGCCACCATCACCTACATCGTGCTGCGGCTGTCCACCCGGCTCGTGCACCATCTCGGCGTCAACGGCCTCCACGCCATGACCAAGATCATGGGCTTCCTCATCCTGTGCGTGGGAATCCAGTTTATCGTCACCGGCGTGCGCGGCATCGCGAGCGACCCGGAACTGCTGCGCGAGATCCGCGCCGGACTGGCGGAGCCGGCAGGCGACGGGGTGGAAAAGTAACCCTGAGAACCGCAGCGGAGAGAACCGCTGAAGGGCGCTAACGGACGCTGAACAAAGACATTGCCTGGCAGGATGACCCAACGATGTTTTCACCCGGCAGGTGAATCCCCCCTGTCTCCTGATCCCATCGTCAATCGCTTCTCCTTTAGCGACTTTTAGCGTCCTTTAGCGGTTTCAAATTCGGAATCCAGGCGAAACGGTTTGCCGGAAGAAATCCGCCCAAGGGACCAGTTGGCCAACAAAGGTGAGCCTTGCCGCGCTCCTGTTTCCGTCTCACAATTTTCTCTCCATGATCTCTCCCGCCCCTGCTGTCTCCCGTCTCTCCCGTTCCCGCGCGGCGCTCGTTGCGTCGTGCCTGCTCGCCGCGGCGTTTGTCGCCACCGGCGCCCTGCCGCTGTCGGGCCATGCGCAGACATCGGCTCCGGCTGCCGCCGCCCAGGCCGAGTCCGCCAAACTGTCGCTCACGGTCTCCGCCGACCGGGCCGACGCGATCTACCGCCAAGGGGAAACCGTGACGTTCACGATCCGCGTCACCGGCGCGGATGCCGCCCCGGAGGCCCAATGGACCCTCAGCAAGGACGGCGTGGCCCCCAAACGTTCCGGCACCGTCGCGCTCGTCAACGGCGCGGCCACCGTGACCGGTTCGCTCGACGAACCCGGTTTCCTGCTCTGCCAGGTCACCCTCCCCGATCCGGCAGCGAAACCCGATGCGAAAGGAAAAACCACAGCCCTCGGCGGCGCCGCCATCGATCCGCTGAAAATCGCGCCGAGCCTGCCGGTGCCGGACGACTTCGACGCGTTCTGGGCGGAAAAGAAAAAAGCCCTCGCCGCCATTCCGGTCAATGCCCGCCTCACGCCCGTCGCGCCGCCGAAGTCGGCGGACGCCACAAAAATCGAGACCTTCGATCTGCAAGCAGACAGCCTCGGCGCTCCCGTATCCGGTTATTACGCACGTCCCGCCGGCGCGAAACCGAAGAGCCTCCCGGCGATCCTCACGGTGCACGGCGCGGGCGTGCGCAGCTCCAGCCTGAGCGGGCCGGCGAACTGGGCGGGCCGCGGCCTGATCGCGCTCGATATCAATGCGCACGGCCTGCCCAACGGGAAACCGGCCTCCTTCTATGAAGCTCTCGCGAAAGGCGAACTGCGCGACTACCGCGCACGCGGTCGCGATTCGCGCGAGACGATCTACTTTCTCGGCATGTACCTGCGCCTCGTGCGCGCCATCGATTTCCTCACCGCGCAGCCGGAGTGGGATGGCCGCACGCTGATCGTCTCCGGCGGCAGCCAGGGCGGCGCCCAGTCCATCGTGGCAGGGGGACTCGATCCGCGCGTCACCTACATCTCGGCGGGCGTTCCCGCGCTCTGCGACAACACCGGCGTGCTCGTCAACCGCCAGCGCGGCTGGCCGAAGTTCCTGCCCGAAACGAAGGCCGAGGCGGAAAAAGTCCCCGAAGTCGTGGAGGCGGTGCGCTATTACGATGCGATGAATTTCGCCACGCGCGTGAAGGCCGAGGCGTATTTCACGACGGGCTTCATCGACACGACCTGCGCGCCGACCTCGGTTTACGCGGCCTACAACAATCTGCCCGGGAAAAAGGCCATCTACAACGACATCGCCAGCGGACATCGCAGCTCTCCGGCGTGCGGCAAGGCCAAAAACGACGCGCTCATGGCTTACCTCGCCACGCGCAAGTGAGTAGCACGGGCTTCCAGCCCGTGTTCCGGAGCCACATGGCCAAGGATGGCCATGCCACGCAAACCCACGGGGATTGGCAGTAAAAGCCCGTGCCACGTCAGCACCCGAAATAGGACTTCACCTCGCCCGCACGCTCCGCCCCTCCATCCACGTTCCCTCCACCAGCGTCACTGACGGCACCTCCGGTACGCCGCGTTCGTTGCGTTGCAATTTCCCGATCAACAACTCCACCGCACGCGCGCTCACCAGCGTGTGATTCTGACGCACACCGGCCACCTCGCCCGCCGGATCATCCTCGCTCACATCCAGATTGATGTAGCCGATGTCCTCCGGTATTCGCAGCCCCAGCGCCCGCAACCATGGACGCACATACAACGGGTCCACGGTCATCACCGCATCGGGCCGCGCCTCGCGCAACCACCGCGCAAACCCCTCCTGCGTCCACTCGTCCGACAGAAACAACGGCACCCGACTCCGTATCCCGATCCCCAATACCGACTGCGCCGTCAGGTATCCCGAACGAAACCGGTGATCCAGTCGCTCATCCCACAGCCGCCGCACCGCCAGCCCGATCCGCTTGTATCCGCGCTCGTGCAGCCGCCGGAACCCCAGTTGCGCCACCTGCGCCTGATTATTGGTCACTACATCCAGGCGCGGCTCCGGCGGGTTGGGGTCGATCCGCACCGCGCAATAATGTGACCAGTCCAGCGGTAGCGGTCTGACCTCGTCAAACGACGCCAGCACCAGCC
Organism: Opitutaceae bacterium TAV5; assembly: GCA_000242935.3. Lineage (NCBI taxonomy): Bacteria > Pseudomonadati > Verrucomicrobiota > Opitutia > Opitutales > Opitutaceae > Opitutaceae bacterium TAV5. The sequence goes on along the minus strand of CP007053.1, from coordinate 3,067,037 downwards.
CCGTGATCGCCCGCGTTTGCAGCACCGTGTTCCATCGCTCCGGTGACATTCCCGCGCGCCCCAGATGAAAATGCGCCAGACGGTAGCCCATTGATTCCGCCCGCTGCTTCGCCCCCGCAAAAAACTCCCGGTGCGCCAGCACCTCGCGCCACCCATCCGGCGTTTCCCAGTTCGTCAGGTACCCCAGCGTCGGGTGATTGCGCGGATGCTGCCCCGCCCGCACCGTGGCCATCAACGCCGCCACCATCGGATTGGTCTGATAGCCCAGCCGCCGCGCCGCCTCCTGCACCCGCTCCCGCGTCGTCGCCCGCAATGCCGGACTGTTGCGCAACGCCAGCGACGCCGTCGTGAAATGCACCCCCGCCGCCGCCGCCACATCACGAATTGTCACCCGTTGAGCCATAGGTTTTCAACGTGTATAATTACGCCGCCATTGTCTATCACTGATAACGCGGTTCCGGTTCCTGCACCCGCAGTCTCCATCACCATCACCCGCCTCTCCCCATGAATAACCACCCGCGCCAATCTGCCCGTCTCCTCCGAGCCAGCCTCGCCGGACTCCTCCTCGCAGCCAGCCCTGCCCTATCATCCCGGCTCGCAGCCGAAATCATTGCCTCGGATTCGTTCTCCTACGGTACCGGCCCCCTTGATAGCGCATCCGGAGGCTCCGGCTGGGCAACCAACTGGACCGCCGACCCCGTCGCCACGACGACCGACTCCGGCGTCACCTTCGGAAACGCGGCTCCGCCGCCCCCCAACAACAATGAGCTCGCCTACCGCACCTTCGCGGCGCAGAGCGGTGACGCCCTCTTCGTCAGCATGACCCTCACCGCGACCGGCCACGCGGGTGATGACTTTTTCGCCCTCTGGCTCGACAATGTCGTGGATGGCGGCACCCACGCCACCTCACGTCTCAATGTCGGCATGTCTTCGGGTAACCTTATCGCCCGGTTGAGCACCACCCGCGTTTCCACCGGTCCCGCCGTCGTCAACGGCACGAGTTATCAACTCGTGGTTGCCTATACCAAGAGCGTATCCGGCAGCGACAAGATGTTCGATACTGTCCAGTGGTGGGTTGACCCGACCGCCACGGACCTCGGTAGTCCGACCGGCACCGTATCGGGCAGCGGTCTGAGCACCTTGCTGACTTCGATCAGCAATGTCGGATTCCGGGGAGCCAGCAACGAGGCAACCGACCAGTATCTCGTGAACAACCTCGTGATCGCCACCACATGGAATGATGTTGTTCCCGCCATACCCGAACCCCGTACCGCCGCCCTCGTCGTCGGCATTGCGGCCCTCGTCTCGCTGGCCACAGTGCGTCTGATACGACGTAGCTAATAAATAACTACCCTGACTCCGCTTTCCCAACGTTACCTCCGCACACACTGTTCCCCATGAACCCGGAAAAATCACCCGCCCGCCCGTCCGGTTTCACGCTTATCGAATTGCTGACCGTCATCGTGATCATCGGCATCCTCGCCGCCATCGTCATACCGACGGTCGGCAAAGTTCGTGAAACCGCCACCGCCGCCAAATGCGCCAGCAACCTCAAACAACTCGCGACCGCCGCCCTGCTGTATGCGGAAGACCACCGCAGGATGCCCTACAACCAACGCTGGCACTTCCTGCCCGCGACACGAGGATCCATTGCCCCCTACCTTTCCATCCAACACACGGACTGGACTCCCGGCCAGCCCTCCGTCATGCGGTGTGATTCCTCGTTCAGACTCCGCGCCCCCGCCGCCGCCGATGAGGCCGGAAAACGCTTTGACCGCACTTTTTCGATGAACCTTCACGCCTCAAGCGGCACAGGCAATCAAGGCGGCCCCGACAACAACGAGCACGGTTTCGACCCCGGCCTCCACACGCCTCCCGGAGCCGTTTTTCCCTCTCCTTCGCGCACGGCGCTCTTCATGGACGGTGCCATCAATCAGGCTCCCAACAGCAATTACAAGCTGACCATCGGCCATGCCGACATTCAGGAATCCTCCACCTCCCAGCCTGTTTACCCGCACGGCAACGCCATCAACGTCGTCTTTGTTGACGGCCACGTGCAACGCATCTCCAGAACCGACATGATCAACAATCACAGCGCCTCCTCCAATTCGATCTTCTGGCGCCATGACCGTTGACCCGTTGCCCTCCTCCAACGCCTCTAGGTTTCCTGGAAAAATATAAAATCCGCTAGTCGGATACACATTGCCCGTTTTCAATGGAAAAAACAAAAAACAGCCATTCTCTCTTCACCGCGCTTCTCCTCGCATCATTCGTCCATTCCGCCCCCGCCGCGCTACCTGCCATCCCCGCCGTTACGCTCGAACGAGCCGATGGCGCGCAGCAAACCCACGCCACCATCCAGGCCGCGCTCGATGCCGCCGCTCCGGGCGACACCGTGAGAATCGCACCCGGCGTTTACCACGAAAACCTTGTATTCAAAAAATCCGGTCTTACCGATGCCCCCATCACCCTCGAAGGCCACGGCCCGCAAACCATCATCGACGGCGCCGACCCTGCATTTCAGCAAATTTCCTCCTCGAATCAACGATGGACGCCCTTCACTGACAAGACCCTCAACCTGACCTGCTATCGCGCCGCGCTTCCCGTCATCGGCATCACCATTCCCGGCGTGAACACCTGGGCCTCCCGCGCCGGCACACCCGGCAATCACGGCTGCGACCGCCTCATCGCCACCTACGCCAGTCTCCAGGGACTCAAGGCCGCCCCGCGTGGCGAAGGCATCTTCCGCGACACGCGACACACCTACATAAAACTCGCCGGTGACCAGGACCCCAATCACACCTCCCTCAGCATCGGACGCGCCCTCGCCGTCATCGACCTCGCCAGCCAGAGCCATATCCGCATCCGCTCGCTCGAAATCCGCAACGGCGGCACCACCGGCATCCGCCTCACCGCCACCGAAAAATCCCTTTCGCACGTCGAGATCAGCAACGTCACCATCCGCAACTGCTGGAATGGCATCGACTCCCAGGGCAAGACCGCGATCGCCTCCCGTATTCTCATCTCACGCGTCCGCATCCTCAACGGCATCCCCGACGAATGGCAATGGCACGGCGGGTACACACACGAAATCGGCACCTACACCCGCGCCCGCCACGAAGGCCCCTGGCAGGGCTCCGGCCTCCGGCTCGAAAACCTGGAGGACAGCGAAATCCATGAATGCCTGATCCTGGGACAGTGGGATGGCATGGCTGTTCGCGGGAACCGCGTCCGCATCCATCACAACACCCTCGGGCACATCATCGACGACGGCATCGAGCTGGAGTCACCCTGGTCCGCAAACATCGAGTTTTTCAACAATCGCATCTATGGCGCATGGACCGGCATCAGCGTCACCACCAACACGCCCGGCCCCATCTACATCTACCGGAACGTGGTCGAAAGCACGCGCTTCCAGACCGCCATGAATCCGGCGACGAAAAACAACGGCTTCGGCATCAAGAGCGGCGTCAACTGGGCCGGGAAGTCCGAAAACATCAAATTTTACCACAACACGTTTTACGCCAACTCCTATAACGTGTGGGAAAAAACCGACGACGCTGCCCCTGACCGCTGGCATGGCTACGACTTCGTCAACAACGTCTTTTTTTCGCACTCGCCTAAGGCCAACATCACATTTCGCGGAGCATCCCGTGAAGACGACGGCGGTGACAACCACTGGGAGGCCAACCTCTACAACATCGACAGACCCGCCGCCGAAAAAGACGCCGTCACCGACACGCAACTGGCCCGGCATTTCACACACCCCGGCCGCGGCGCCGCCAACGCCAGCATCCCTGACGAAAAACGCGACCTGCGCCTGCGTCCCGGCACTCCCGGCAAAGACAGCGGCAGCGATTATCCGGCCCGCCAGGGCTGGCCCGACAGCATCACCACATGGCCCGGCGGCCGCGACCGCGGCGCGTGGGAAGACGGCATGGCCGATGACGACATCGGCGCCCCGTCCGGACTCCTCCGTCTGCCGCTCTGAGCGGATATGCAGGGGATGATTCCGGCCCTCATTCAAAAACGCCGAAACCGCCATTCTGCCCGGTCTCGCCAGGACCCTTCCGCGCATGTCTCTCATTGCCCAAACCGACCGTATCCCGTTTCCGCAAAAAATCGCTTTTGCCGCCGGCGTGAACATGGACTACGTCGCCACCACGTTCATGATCAACACGCTCTGGATGCCGGTCTTCAACATCGGCCTCGGCATGGAGCCGGTTGTGCTTGGCATTATCCTGATGATCCTCCGCGCGTGGGACGCCATCACCGATCCCGTCATGGGCAACATATCGGACAACGCCCGCACCCGCTGGGGCCGGCGCCGTCCGTTCATATTTTTCGGGGCCGTTGCCACGGCATGCATGTATCCACTGTTATGGCACGTTCCCGACTCCCTCGGAGACACTGGCCGCGGTATTTATCTTACAGTCGTCGGACTGGCGTTTTTCACCTGCTTCACATTCTGGTCCATGCCCTACTACGGACTCCAGCTCGAACTCACCCCCAACTACGACGAACGCACCCGCCTCGCCGCCTGGATGGCTCTCTTTGGCAAGCTCTCCACGCTCGCCGGCGGCTGGCTTCTCTCCATCGTCATCCTTCTCGGCACCGTAGCCGCCAACGCTCCCGACGCCCTCGCCAACCGTGGCCCCCTCGCCACCAGAATCCTCACCACGATCCAACCCGTGCTTGCCCGTATCGCCGATCCTGCCACCGACGAAAAACCCATCATTGTCGGCATGCGCATCACCTGCTGGCTCATCGCGCTTTGCATTCTCTGCTTCGGCCTCCTTCCCGCCCTCTTCGTGAAAGAGCGCTACTATAAACCCGAAGCCGCCGCCCAGGCACGCGATCCCTTCTGGCAAAGCATCAGGGAATCCGCCCGCTGTTCTCCCCTCCGGGCGCTCATCTGCATCTCCTTCTTTCTTGTCCTCGGCACCACTTCGATTGCCAGTCTCGGCCAGTATGTGAACTTCTACTACGCCTGCCAGGGCGACCTTGCCCTTGGAGCCACCATCCTCGGATGGAAAGCCACCATCACGGTAACAGCGGGCATTGCCGCCATCCCGTTTTTCACATGGCTCGGCGAGCGCTTCGACAAACGCACCGTCGTCATGGTCATGCTCGGCACCAGCATGACCGGACACCTCCTCAACGGGTTCCTCATGACTCCGGCCAATCCCTACCTGCAAATCATTCCCGGCGTCTTTGAGTCATGCGCCATCTCGGCCATCTGGATATTTCTTCCCTCCATGAAAGCCGACGTCGCGGATTACGATGAACTGCATACCACACGCCGCCGCGAAGGATCGATCAACTCCTTCTACTCATGGTTTATCAAAGTGGCGTTTACGGCCTCCATGGGCATTGGCGGACTCGTCCTGCAACTCTCCGGCTTCAATGCCAGACTCGACGCCCAGCCTGCCGATGTCGTTCATCGTATGTTTGTCGTTTATCTCATCCTCCCGCTCGTCATCTGGAGTATCGCGATGTCAGCGGCCTGCTTTTACCCTCTGACTCGTGCTCGCTCCGCGGTCATCCGCAGCGCACTCGAAACCCGTCGTGGCGCACTGTGAACGCAGCCTCCCTCACCAACCACTTCCGCCAATCATGATCACCGCATCCACCACCGCACCCACCGATACTACCGCCGACGCCGCGCCGATGCCGCCCCCCTTTCGCGACCCCGACCTCGCGCTCGACCACCGCGTGCGCGACCTCGTTTCCCGGCTCACCCTCGCCGAAAAGGTCTCGCAAATGGAGCACGCCGCCGCCGCCATCCCGCGCCTCGGCATCCCTGCCTACAACTACTGGAACGAATGCCTCCACGGCGTCGCCCGCAACGGACGCGCCACCGTCTTCCCCCAAATCATCGGCCTCGCCGCCACGTGGGACACCGATCTCGTTTACCGCGTCGCCACCGCCATCTCCGACGAAGCCCGCGCCAAACACCACGCCGCCCTCGCCCGCCAAGGTTTTGCCCAAACCCAGCAATACCAGGGCCTCACCTTCTGGACCCCCAACATCAACCTCTTCCGTGACCCCCGCTGGGGACGCGGTCAGGAAACCTGGGGCGAAGACCCGCACCTCACCGCCAGGCTCGCCGCCGCCTTCGTTCGCGGCCTCCAGGGCGACACGCCCGACACCCACCTCAAACTCGCCGCCTGCGCCAAGCACTACGCCGTCCACTCCGGTCCCGAAAACGAACGTCACACCTTCAACGCCCGCGTCACCCCGCACGACCTCTGGGACTCCTATCTGCCCGCCTTCGAGCACCTCGTGCGCCACGCCCGTGTCGAATCCGTCATGGGCGCCTACAACCGCACCCTCGACGAACCCTGCTGCGCCAGCCAGTTCCTGCTCCTCGACATCCTGCGCGAACGCTGGGGTTTCGAGGGCCACGTTGTATCCGATTGCTGGGCACTACGCGACATCCACGAGACGCACCGCATCACGACCGACCCCGTCGAATCCGCCGCCCTCGCCCTCACCAAGGGCTGCGACCTCGCCTGCGGCACCACCTTCGAACTTTTGGGCGAAGCCGTTCAACGCGGCCTCATCACCGAGGCCGACATCGACCGCGCCCTCTCCCGCCACCTCCGCGCCCGCTTCAAGCTCGGCATGTTCGACCCCGCCGACGACAACCGCAACCCCTGGTCGAATCCCCCCGCCCCCGAGGCCATCGTTACTTGCGCCGCTCACACCGCGCTCGCCTGTGAAGCCGCCGTCGCCTCCTGCGTTCTTCTTCAAAACCACAACCACATCCTCCCCCTCCGTCCCGACGTCCGAAGCATCTATATTACCGGCCCCCTCGCCGCCACGCAGGATGCCCTCCTCGGCAACTACTACGGACTTCCCCCCCGCGCCATCACCCTCCTCGACGGCCTCGCCGCCGCGCTTCCCGAAGGCATCCGTGCCGACTACCGGCCCGGCGCGCTCCTCTCCACCCCCAAGCAAAACGCCCTCGAATGGGCCGAGTTCGACTGCGCCTCATGCGATGTCACCATCGCCTGCCTCGGTCTCACCGCCCTGCTCGAAGGCGAGGAAGGCGAAGCCATCGCCTCGTCCCTGCACGGCGACCGCGACGACATTTCCCTGCCCCCGCCCCAACGCCTGTTTCTGGAAAGCCTCATCCAACGCGGCGCCCGCGTCATCGTCATCCTCTTTGGCGGCAGCGCCCTTTCGCTCGGCCCGCTCGCCGACAAGGTCGAGGCCATCCTCTGGGCCGGCTACCCCGGACAGGAAGGCGGACGCGCCCTCGCCGACATCCTCCTCGGGCGCGCCTCGCCCTCCGGTCGTCTCCCGATCACCTTTTACGAAAACATCAACGACCTCCCCCCCTACGCCAACTACTCCATGCGCGGCCGCACCCACCGCTGGTTTGACGGCACGCCCGCCTGGCCTTTCGGCTTCGGCCTCACCTACACACGCTTCACCTACTCCGACCTGCGCGTTTCCGATGTGTATTCGCCAGGCAATGATAGCCCCTTGTGCGGCAGTGTTCTTCTCACCAACACCGGCGACCACGAAGCCGCCGAGATCGTGCAAATCTACCTCACCGACTTCGACGCGCCCGGCAACGGCCCCGTACCGCGCGAAAACCTTGCCGATTTTCACCGCGTCACCCTTGCCCCCGGCCAGAGCCGTCGCGTCGAATTCAGCATCCCCCCGGAACATATCCTGTTAGTCGATACGAATGGTCGTCGCACGCGCGCCCCGCTCGCCTTCACCGTGCACGTCGGCGGCTGTTCACCGCATCCCTCTGCCCGGGCACTCGGCGCCGCGATTCCGCAAACCGCACGCGTTTCCAGAATCGCCCGTTGCCCTGCATAATTCATCCGAAGGAGCGCCTGCCCCGCAGCTACACGAAATCAGTACCCGAAGTCGAACTTCACCTCGCCGCCGGTGACCTTGAGTTTCGCATCGAAGGGCTTGCCGGCTTTCGACGTGAAACCGGTCAGCGGGCCGGTGACGCCGGTTTCAAGCAGGCTCTTGACGATGTCCGGCGTGATCTCTTTTTGCGCGATCGTCTTCCAGATCACGAAGCGGCACCCGTTGCGCCAGTTGGAGCAGCCGTATGCTTTTTTGCCGACAACGATGTCGCCGCCGCAGGCCGGACATGGGCCGAGGGTTTCGTCGTCCGCGTTTTTCTTGTCGATCTGCGTGACCACGTCGGGTTGCACGGCGCCTTTTTTGTCGAGGCCGAGATGGGCGATGCGGGGAGCGCCGTCGATCGTCACCGGGTGCGGGCCGAGCGTGCGTTTGTGAATGAGAATCTCGCGGGCGAGCACGGGCGTGATTGTCAGGCCGAGAATCTCGCCGGGCAGGACGAACGTGCAGCCGTCGCGCCACGTCGAGCAGCCGTAGCCGCTGCGGCCGCGGATGACCGGCGCGTGGCAGAGCGGGCACGGACCGAGGTTGGCGAGGTTGACGGTCTGCTCGGCGCGGCCTTGCAGGATCTCGCGCGTGTAAGCCTCGACTTCGCTCATGAACACCTGCGGCTCGTACTCGCCGCGCTCGATCTGCCTGAGGCGGTATTCCCAGTCGCCGGTGAGCTCGGGCGACTTGAGGCGCTCGTCCTGCACGAGCGCGATGAGGGCGCGGCCGGAATCGGTGCTGAGCAGGTTTTTCTTTTTGCGCTCCACGTAGCCGCGCGTGATGAGCACCTCGATGATCGCGGCGCGCGTGGCGGGCGTGCCCACGCCCTTGTCCTTGAGCGCTTCCTTCAGCGCCTCGTCGGTCACGATCTTGCCGGCGGTTTCCATGAGCTGGAGGAGGCTGGCTTCGTTGAAGCGGCGGGGCGCGGAGGTCTTGAATTGCGGGAGGGCCGGCTCGTGCGGGTTGCGCTCGCCTTCCTGGAAGTCGGGCAACGGCTGCGCGGCGTCGGCGGTGTCTCCCTCGGCGGCGTCCTTTTTATCCTTTCCGTCCTTCGCTCCTTTTTTGAGTTTCGCCGCGCCTTCGGTCTCGTCGTCGGCCACCTCGTCGCCGTAGAGCGCCTGCCAGCCGGGATCGACGAGGACGGTGCCGCGCGCGCGAAACGGCTCCTCGTTGGCAACGGCCTCGACTGTCGTGATCGCCTTGATACACGGCGGATAGAAGGCGGCGATGAGGCGCGTGACGACGGCGTCGTATACCTTGGCCTCGTCGCCGGCGAGGTCGCCGCCGAGGACATTGGTCGGGATGATGGCGTGGTGATCGGAGACTTTCTTGTCGTCGATGATGCGTTTTGAAAACGGGAGGGCGTCGAGGTCGAGTTTGCCGATCTCGGCGGGTTTGAGCGCGCGGAGGCGTTCGAGGAGCGGAGCGAGGGTGGGCTGGATGTCGGAACTGAGGTAGCAGCTGTCGGTTCGCGGATAGGTGAGGTGCTTGCTTTCGTAGAGGCTCTGCGCGAGGCGGAGCGTCTGGTCGGCGGTGAAACCGTGGCGGCGGTTCATGTCGCGCTGGAGGCCGGTGAGGTCGTAGAGGAGCGGCGGATGGGTGAGCGCGTTTTTTTTCGTCACGGTCTGCACGACGAGTTCGTGGCCGGTGACGCGATCGACGATGGCCTGCGCCTCGGCCCGGACGGAAAATTTGCCGGCGGTGTGCCTGAAGGTGGCGCCGCGGCACAGGGTGTGCACTTCCCAGAAATCTTCCGGTTTGAAGTGCTCCACCTCGAGGTCGCGGTTGACGATCATCGCGAGGATGGGCGTCTGCACGCGGCCGAGGCTGAGGAGGAGGTTGCGGCGGCCGTACTCGACGGTGAAGAAGCGGGTGGCGTTGATGCCCACGATCCAGTCGGCCTCGCTGCGGCAGCGGGCGGCGTGGTAGAGGCGGTCGAAATCGGAGCCGGGCGCGAGGTTGCTGAACCCTTTCTCGATGGCTTCGTTGGTGAGCGAACTGATCCAGAGGCGGCGGAACGGTTTCTTGAGCTGTTCGCAACCGGTCCAGGTGAGGATGTAGCGGAAGATCAGCTCGCCCTCGCGGCCGGCGTCCGTGGCGCAGACCAGTTCGTCGGCCTCGAGGAAGAGTTTTTTGATCGTTTCGAGCTGGGCGCGGGCGGTGCCGTCGGGGTCGGCGGCGCGGGGGCGGAGCGCGAATTCGGCGGGGATGATGGGCAGGCCGGAGAGCCGCCAGGGTTTCCACTCGGGCTTGTAGTCTTCCGGCTCCTGGAGCTCGACCATGTGGCCGAACGCCCAGGTGACGGTCCAGCCGTTGCCTTCGAGAAAACCCTGGCCGCGGCGGGTGGCGCCGAGGTGTTTCGCGATGTCGCGCGCGACCGAGGGTTTTTCCGCCAGAACGACTTTCATCGGTGATATTACGCAGCAACGCAGGGGCGCACGTCACGTGCGCCCGCGAATGGCGAGGGAAGCTTCATCCTGCAAACGGGCGCACGTGAAGTGCGACCCGACAAAAACGTCTCCGCGTAACATCGGTTTCATAAGCGTCACAGGCAAGGAAGCCGGGCGCGGAAGGTCGATCATGAAGTGCCGGGACGAGGGGCGGTGTTTTGACTCTGCCCGGTTACGGGTCTTCTTGTCGGCATGGAGCCTCATCCGTCTGCGCCGGTTCTTTTTTCCGTACTCGATCTTTCGCCGATCGTGCAGGGCAGCAACGCCGCCCGGGCGTTGCGCAACTCGCTCGATCTGGCCCGCCATGCGGAGCAGTGGGGCTACCACCGTTACTGGGTGGCGGAGCACCACAACATCCCCGGCGTGGCGAGCGCGGCGACGTCGGTGGTCATCGGCTACATCGCGGGCGGCACGTCGCACATCCGCGTGGGCGCGGGCGGCATCATGCTGCCCAACCACGCGCCGCTGGTGATCGCCGAACAGTTTGGCACGCTCGAATCGCTTTATCCGGGGCGCATCGACCTGGCGCTGGGGCGGGCGCCGGGCGGCGACCAGCGCACGGCCCGCGCGTTGCGGCGCGGCCTCGGGAGCAGCGGCGACACGTTCCCGCAGGATTTTGCCGAGTTGCAGGGCTATTTCCGCCCGTCCGTGGCGGGGCAGCCGGTGCGGGCGATCCCGGGCGAGGGGTTGCCGGTGCCGCTGCATATCCTCGGGTCGAGCGACTTCGGGGCGCGGATGGCGGCGGCCACGGGACTGCCGTTCGCCTTCGCCTCGCATTTCGCGCCCGATTACCTGCACGTGGCGCTGGAGCTTTATCGCGAAACGTTCCGCCCGTCGCCCGCGCACGCGCGGCCGCATGCGATGATGGGCGTCAACGTGATCGCGGCCGAAACCGACGAGGAGGCGCGCCGGCTGTTCACGTCGTTGCAGCAGCAGTTTCTCAACCTCGTGCGCGGACACCCCGGCGAGATCCCGCCGCCGGTGGAGCGGATCGACGACCTGTGGAACGAGGTCGAGGCCGCGCATGCCGGCCGGATGCTGCGCTACGCGGTCGTCGGCTCGCCGGCCACGGTGCGGCGCGGGCTGGAAGCGATCATCGCGGAAACAGGCGTGGACGAGATCATCGTGACCGGGACGATCTTCGATCACGGGGCGCGCCTGCGCTCATTCGAAATCGCGGCGGAGGCGCTGCGCGGGATGCAGGGCCGGCGCGCGGCGATCGCCGGCAGACCGGCACAGGAACGCGGGTGACGGGCGCACCCGCTACGGCCGGCGCGCCGGACCGGAGGCGACCGCGGCAGCGGGTTCCGGCCCGGCTTCGGTGTCCTCGGTGGCGGCAGCCTGCATTTCCGGGAACCAGGCGGAGGCGGCGTAGCCTTTGCCGAACATCATGTCGTACTGAAACTGGCGATACGCGCCGAGCAGCGGGTCGACCTCCTTCTGCTGCCACGCAGCACCGGCCGACGCAGCGCCGTCCGGGCCGACGAGGAGGTTGCGGTCGACCACGCGGTAACGCTCCCGCACGGCGCCGAGAAATCCGGTGTACCACGGGTGGCTGATGCCGGCGGTGCGCAGCACCTGGAGCGGCAGCAGCGCCGGGCTGATCGTGCCGACATCGGCGACCGGCCCCGTGCGGTTGGACCAGATGACGAGCGGCGTCTCGTGCTGGACCGTCATCTTGTCGGGCGCTTCGTTGCGGCTGGCAACCAGGCCGGGCATGAAGCCGGTGCTGATGTAAACCGGACCGAGCGGCGGCAGGTGGTCGCCGAAGAAGGCGATGATCGTCTCGCGCTTGCGCCCGCGCGCCCACTCGACGAGCCGGGCGAGCCCGCGGTCGCCGTCGGCCGTGCCCTCCGCATAGCTGGCGATGGATTCGCGGGTTTCCTCGTCGGCCGACGTCTCGACCCGGATCGCGTTGTCGGGATAGCGGTGCGGTTCGTAGGGACCGTGGTTTTGCAGGGTGACGGCGAAAAAGAAAAACGGTTCCGCGGCCTTGTCGGCCCGGCGGATGATTTCTTCGGTGAGCGCGGCGTCGGAGACGAGCGGGCCGCGTTTTTCGAGCGCAGGGGCGGGCAGCGTCTCCTCGGAGAGAAATTCGTCGAACCCGAACGCGGAGTAAACCGCCTTGCGGTTCCAGAACCATTCGCTGTTGGGATGAAGGGCGCAGGTGGCGTAGCCCTTCTCTTTCAGGAAACGGGCGAGCGACGGCACGGGGCGGCGGATGTACTGCTGATACGGGATGCTGCCGTAGGGAAGAAACGCGTTGGAGAAACCGGTGAGCGCCTCGAACTCGACATTGGACGTCATGCCGCCGAATTCGGGCGAGAAGACATGGCCCGAAAGCAGCGAGCGCACGGTCGGCACCGGATCGGGCTCCAGGGTCACGCCCGGCAGGCGGGTGGAATCCCAGAACGACTCGTTCATCACGATGATGATATCGGGCGGTTCGGCGGGGACGGTGGCCGGGGTGGCAACGGCGGAGACCGGAACCGCGGAGGAGGCCGCGGCGGCGGGCGGGGGTTGCCCGTACCCGGCGGTCGCGCTGTCCGCGGATTCGGGGGAAGAGGGGGCGGGGCCGCTGCCGGAGGTGAGCGCGTGGATCGTCTCCTCCGAATAGCCGGCGGGCGCCGAAAGTTTGGCCATCGGGAGGTTGAGGGCAAAGGCGAGGGTGAAGCCGTTGTGCGAGTAGTTCTCCTTCTGGTTCCACATCATCGGGGAAATCCTGAAGCGGTCGCGCACCCAGGAATAGCTGGAGTAATCCATGAGAAGGCCGAGCAGGCCGAGAACGGGCAGGGCGATGACCAGACGCACCGCGCGGTGACGCATCGGCAGCACCGGGAAACGCCGCCGCCAGAAAACCCAGGCAAGGACCACAAACACGATGGCGCCGGCCAGCCCGAGAGCGGCGGCGATGACGGTGCCCGGCCGGTCGCGGGCGAGAAGCGGCATCAGGTCAAGGACCTGCCGCACGTAGAGAAAATCGGTCGGATAAAGCGGATCGCCCAGATAGAGGGTTTTCTGGTGGCACAACCAGGCGGCCAGCAACATCAGCGGCGCGATCACGAGCAGCGCGTGGTGCGCCCGGCCCAGCAAGGCGTCGAGCCCGACCAGCAACAACGTGAAAAACAGGATGGTTGTCCACCACGGGTACCAGGTGGACATGAAGAACGGCAGCGTCTGGCGAAAGGACCCGCGGGCAACCACTTCGACAACAAACACCAGCAAGGCGGCGACGACCACGGTCACCAGCAGCGAGGAGGCGAACGGGAGCGACCGCCCCAGCCGGGGGAAGCCGGAGAGAGGGGCATCGTCATCTTGCTTCAACGGGATGAATTGCAGGAGGTTTCTTATTTTTATCATCATCCGTACCGATTTTCTTTTTCGCGAACGTGTTCCGATAGCGCGGCCTGTCGAGGATGCCTGAAAGAAATGTTACGATCAGGTTACGGAAAGGTAAAGCCCCGCCAGACACGGAGGTGCGGAAAACCGTCCTTTCTGCCTTTCCGTGCTTCCTTGATTGAAAAACGGTTTTGGGCTCGACCTGCCTGCGGCCGGAAGAGATTCCCCGATTTCCGGTTTGCGGGCGGCGGGGCGCGGGATTTTTGTCGCACCTTTACTTCATACCAATACGGCCAGCGCCGTTCATCCACCGTTTACCGCTCCCGCCGTTCCCGCCACTTCCGATCCATGATCCGCATCAACGAAAACTACCTGAAACTCAAGGCCTCCTACCTGTTCGCCGACATCGCCCGCCGCGTGACGGCCTACACCGCGGCGCATCCCGACAAGCCGGTGATCCGGCTCGGCATCGGCGACGTCACCGAACCCTTGCCGCCCGCGTGCGTGGAGGCGTTTCACGCCGGCGTGGACGAGATGGCGAAGCGCGAGACCTTCAAGGGCTACGGTCCCGAGCAGGGCTACGCCTTCCTGCGCGAGGCCATCGCCGCCGGCGACTACGCGGCGCGCGGCTGCGACATCGCGGCCGACGAGATTTTTGTCTCCGACGGCGCCAAGTGCGATTGCGGCAACATCCAGGAGATCTTCGCCACCGAAGGCCTCATCCTCGCCATCCCCGACCCCGTGTATCCGGTTTATGTGGACACCAACGTGATGGCCGGCCGCACCGGCGCGAACACCGACGGACGCTACGCCGGCATCACCTACCTGGAAAGCACGCCGGCCAACGGCTACGTGCCGGCGGTGCCCGCGGCCGCGGCCGACCTGATCTACCTGTGTTTCCCCAACAACCCGACCGGCGCCGTCGCCACGCGCGCGCAACTCGCGGCCTGGGTGGCCTACGCGAAGGCGAACAAGGCGATCATCCTCTTCGACAGCGCCTACGAGGCGTTCATCCGCGATCCGGAGATCCCGCACTCGATCTACGAAATCCCCGGCGCGCGCGAGGTGGCGATCGAGTTCCGCAGCTTTTCCAAGACCGCCGGCTTCACCGGCACGCGCTGCGCGTACACGGTGGTGCCGAAGTCGCTCGTCGCCTGGGACGCCGCGGGCAACACGCATTCGCTGCACGCGCTCTGGAACCGCCGCCACACGACGAAGTTCAACGGCGTGTCGTATCCGGTGCAGAAAGCCGCCGCCGCGGTTTACACGGCCGAAGGCCAGCGCCAGGTGAAAGCGACGACGGATTATTATCTGGCCAACGCCGCGCTCATCCGCGAGGCCGTGCAAAAGCTAGGCTTCTCCTGCGTGGGCGGCGACAACGCGCCCTACATCTGGATCAACACCGGCCGCGATTCGTGGGAGTTTTTCGATCTGTTGCTGGAGAAGGCGCAGGTCGTCTGCACGCCCGGAGCCGGCTTCGGCAAGTGCGGCGAGGGGCACGTGCGCATCAGCGCGTTCAACTCGCGCGAGAACGTCGAAAAAGCGCTCGCTCGCATCGCCGCGGCGCTGGCGGGATAAGGCATGAAACGCGGTCGCCCCGCGCGTCGCGCTACGGAAACCAACGCTTCTCCGTAGCCGCGCGGCCGGCGGGTGTATTGCCGCAACGGATGACGAGCGCCTGGTAAAAGCGGTTGGCCGCTGACGGATCGCGCCAGCGGAGCCACCCGCCCGCCGTCGTGAGGATTTCGGCGGTGCGCTCGTCGTCGTTGGGCAGAAGCGACGCCGCCCACCACGCGAGGTCGGCTGCCCGGTAACGGTAACTGAAGCGCTTCGTCGGCATCTTGCGGTTTCTGTCCTCCGTCTGCTCGCGTTCCGCCGCCGGCGGTGCGAGGGGGCCGTGGAGCGCGAGTCGGCCGGCGACGGTGTTCTGTTGCCAGTAATTGCCGCCCCAGATGGCATAATCCGGCTCCAGTTCGGTGCCGATCAGCTCCATACCGTGTTCGCGGATGATCCGGGCCGCCCGCCAGAATGCGTCAGCCCGTTCCGTCGCGGACAGGGATATATCGAAGCCGGCGCGCACTTGCGCGATGTAGCCCGCGTAGAGTTCGCGTGTATCCGCCGAAAAATACCGCATCGCCTCCTCCGGTTTGTTTTCACGCGCCAGCCGGCGCGCAAGCAGCGCCCGCAGTGCCTGCGGGGGATTGTCCACGGGGCGCTCCGAAAGCATCGACCGGCGCGGCGTCCAGTACCAGTCCCCGTAGCCGGTTACCGGCAAGGGCGGGCGGAGGTACCCGTCCACAAATGCGCGCAACTCGTCCAGCGGCAGCACACGCTCGGCCACATAGGCCGCATCCGCCCAGTGGCCGCCATCCATCCACGCCCTCAGCGATCCGCTGGCGTCGCCGAGCGACAGACGCACGCGCCCCAGCTCCGCCAGCACCTGCTCGCGGTACGGTGCGGCCAAGGTGGCATCCGCGGCGGCAAGTTGCAGGTGTGAGGCCGCTTCGGCCAGCCTGCCCTCGCGCAGCGCCAGCTTGGCGCGGATCCAGCGCACCTCCGGTTCGTCCGGTCGGGCCATTTCCAGCCACGTGCGCGCCCGCTCCGTGTCGCCGCCTTCGTAGGCCAGCCATGCGAGTCGTGACGCCTCGGCCATGTCGCGCGCACCCGCCCGGGCGAGGGCATCCGCCCAGCGGTGCAGTTTTTCGACGCGTTGCGACGAGGCGTCATAATCGTAGCTGCTGTGAAAACGTGAGAGAAACCAGAGCGTCACCACCTGTCGCGCGCGCCGGTCGGCCGCCACGGCGTCGAGTGTCTCCGGCGGGGCGTCCGCCACCCGGGCCACCACCTGCTGCAACGACGCCAGCGCCGTGCCGTCGCCCGTCGCGTACTGGTCGAGGTAACAGCCGAGAGCCTGCGCAAAATCGCCCGCCCGCAGGGCCAGCCTCCCGCGCGTGCCGGCGGCGGAGCCGCGCAGATCGAGCGCGTCAGAGAAACCTTCGGCAGCAAGCCGTTCTGTTTCGAGAAAACGCCGGTTCGCTTCCTCTGCGGCCGCCGATGCCTCCGCGCCTTCCGGCATCCGTTCCAGCGCGACGCGTCCGAGCATGTACGCGGCCCATACCGCACGATGACGCCGCTCGCCTGCGGGCAACTCCAGCAACGCCCGCCAGCGGTCCGCCGCCTTGTCCACGTCTCCGGCATGCCAGGCTTCGGCCCCGCGCAGGTAGAGGGCGAATTCGGCCGGCAGCTTTGCCGGCCATTCCGGCCACGGGGGAAGTTGCGGAGCGGCCTTCCCGTCTGTCGGGCCTTCGGTATCTGTATTTTTGTTACGAGACGTTTCCTGTTCCTTCCCGAGCCGGGCGGCGTACGCGCGCAGGATTTTTTCCGCATCGGCCGGCCCCGTGCCGGCTGCGGACAAGGCTGCCTGCAACTCCTCGCGCACGGAGCGGGGCAGGATGTTGTCGATTTCCCTCCGGTGTCCGTCGCTTTCCTCCGCGGATTCCTCTTCATCTTCCGGATTCGATCCGTTTCCGGAGGAGCGGACGACGATCTTGCCCGACGGCGAGATTCGTTCGATTTCGACGCCGAAAAAACCTTCCGGCGCGTTCACGAAGACGGAATCCGGCGCTGCCAGATATGTGTTGGGAAAAAACGGTCCGCAGGCGCTGGCCTGACCCGCGCCGGCAAGCGCAAGGGTGGCGATCGCCAGCCATGCGACCGTTTCGGGCGGACGCGGTTTCGCGTTACGGAGCATCGACAATATAGAGCTTGAGAAGAGGTCGGGTATTCGGGTCCTGTTCATGAGAAAGGGAGTTGTGCCGTCCGTGCGGGGCTGATGAAAATCGCAGCCAGCCGAGTTTGCGCTGCCGGCCCGGCTCGAGGGAGGCTTCGGGCGGCAGGCGCCAGCCGCTCAGCACGCCGGAAACTTCACCGGCCTGCGCTTCCCAGCGATAGCCGCCGAGCCCGTCCGCGCCGGCGATGGTAAGGGAATCCGGCGTTGCCGGATTTCCGGACAATGTCACGCGCACAGCGCGGGGGAGGAGTTCGGCCCTCTCGCCGGTGTTGAGGAGGATGATTTCCGCGAGGCCGTCGTTTCCCGAGCCGCCGTCGGCCTCCGGCCAGCGGGCGACCGCCTCCAGGCCGCGCCGCGGGGAGCGCCCTGCCAGCACGGCGGCGAATGTCGGAGGGCTCCAGTTGAGCCGGTCGCCCGTCACAGGCAGGCGAAACCACACCACGCCGGTGCAGGACGGCGGCGCGTTGTTCGCCAGCGAGCGCGCCACATCGCTCATCTGTTCCGGGTCGGCCCCCGTCACGCGCACCTGCGTCCCTGCCGGCCACGACGGACGGTCTCCTTCCGCCGCGAGCGCGAAAAACTTTCCCTGTGCATCGAAGGCGAGCAGATAGCCGTAGGTCGGCAATGCCACGCGAAACGTCCGTCCCGCCGCCGCCGCGATTTTCCCCGCCCGCGCCACGTGTCCGGCGACCTTTGACGGATCGCACAGCTCCGGCAAAGCATCCGGCGACGACGGCTTGTCGAGCGAATGGACCTGGAGCACGAAGCCGTCGGAGACGCGGGCCAGCTCCGCAAACTCCTCTTCGTGCCGCAACCAGGCGGGCAGCGCGGTGAACACCAAGGGCACGCGGCGCATCCCCGTTCCGGGCTCCGCCGGCGCATGGCGTGCATCGCTGTCGAGCGCGCCGCGCAGCGCTTCCAGCCATTCGCGGTAACCCGCCAGCCGCGACTCCGCGCAATCGAAATCGATCTGGAGCTCCGCCGGCTCCAGCCCGACTGCCCGCGCTGTCGCCAGCAGCGAACGCGCCCGCGCGGCGAGCAGGCGCGCGGTGGCATCGTCGCGTTGCATTTTCCCCGAAAACGCGCCCACGCGCAGCACGAGCCCGACAGGCTTGCTGGTTTCCGCCAGCCGGGCGTAGTCGACGGCGACCGGCGCCCATTGCCCGGCGCCAGCCGGTCCGGCAGGCCATGCCACCTCCGCGGCCAGCACATGAAACGCATCGACGAGCGGAGCAGACCGGCGCAGGGCTTCCGCCACGGCGGGGGCGGTTTGCAGGCGTTGCCACACATACACCTCCTGCGTCCACGCGGCCGCCTGTTGTCCGCACGCGGCGAGCGTTGCGATGCACAGGGCAACGCCGCGAAGCAGGTGGACGGAGAGAGTGAAGGGAGAGCGCATGGATCCGGAAAACATTACCGGCGTCCGATCATCGCCGGCGACGGTGAAACGAGTGTGAAATCACGATGAAATTCGTGAGAAAAAGCGAGGCGGGCGGGCGGCAATGGCCTCGCCATTGCCGTAATCCCGTCCACAACGTTTGCCCGTCATGACAGCCCAAGCCCTGCAAACGAGAATCGCCACCGCGGCCGACGAGGCGGAGGTGCTGGCGATGATGCGCGCGTTTTACGCGGAGGACCGGATCGACTTCGTGGAGGATCGCGCCCGCCGGGCTTTCCGCCTGATCGTGGCCGACGACGCCTGCGGCGCGATCCTGCTCTTCGTCGATCCCGCCGCGCAGGCGCCTGCTCCCGGCGGCGCCTCCGGCACGACAGCCGGCTACGCCGTGGTCACGCTCGGCTTCAGCCTGGAGTTTGGCGGACCGTTCGCGTTGCTCGACGAACTTTACCTGTGCGACGCGGCGCGCGGTCGCGGCTGGGGACGGTGCGCGCTCGATCTGACAAAAACCTGGGCGCGGCAACGCGGCGTGCTCGCGCTGCGTCTGGAAGTCCACCACCACAACCCGCGCGCCAAATCCATCTACACGAAAGCCGGTTTCCGCGACGATCACCGCGACATGCTGACAGTGTGGCTGGAGTGAAGGCGGAAAGGTCGCCGGAGTTGGAAATTGGAAGTTGGAAATTTGAAGTTCGTCTTCGGCCAGGTCCCCCCCCTCCCCCCCGGCTCTCCTCGTTTCCCGCTGCCAACGTCCAATTTCAAACGGGAGTTTCCAAAAATTGACCGCGAAGGACGCCAAGGATGCGAAGAACTCAAAAACAAGGCTCCTTTGGTGATACAAAATTATTTGATTCGGAAAAAAATACGCCATTTCCACATTTTTCTGCTTCTTCGTGTCCTTCGCGTCCTTCGCGGTAAAAGATGTTTTTTTCAGAACCTTCCTTCAAACTACCGGACTTCAATCCACCATGCCCTCCGCCACCGATTCCACCCGCCGCTTCACCGATCGCGTGGCCAACTACGTGCGCTATCGCCCGGCCTACCCGGCGGCGCTGCTCGAAACCCTGCGCGAACGCGCGCGGCTGACGCCCGCCAGCGTCGTGGCCGATGTCGGTTCGGGCACCGGCATCCTTGCAGCCTTGCTCCTGCCGCTAGTCAGGCGTGTGTACGCGGTGGAGCCCAACGACGCCATGCGCGCAGCGGCCGAAGCGTGGCTGGGCAGCGGACACGGGGCAGGCAATGCCGCCGGCACCGCCAACGGTACGCGCGGCGCAGGCGAGTTCGTGAGCGTCGCAGCGACGGCCGAGGCCACGACCTTGCCGGAAGCATCGGTCGATCTGGTGACGGCGGGGCAAGCGTTCCACTGGTTCGACCACGCGGCGGCACGGCGCGAGTTTGCACGCATCCTCAGGCCGGGAGGCCACGTCGCCCTCGTCTGGAACGAACGCGAGACGGACACCACGCCTTTCCTGCGCAGCTACGAAGCACTCCTGCAACAACACGCCCGCGACTATGGCCGGGTGAAACACACCAACGTCGACGAGACGGCCATCGCAGCGTTTTTCGCACCGGAACGACATGAATGCATCGAGACGGCCAACGAACAGCGCTTCGACCTCGACGGACTCGTCGGGCGTTCCCTGTCGTCGTCCTATGCGCCTAACCCCGGGCAGCCGGGGCACGAGGCATTTGTGGCCGCTCTCCGCAACCTCTTCGCGGCCCATGCGGAGGCGGACGGCCGCGTGAGCTTCCGTTACCGGACACGGCTCTACTTCGGCAGGCTGTGAGGGACGGCGCCGCCGGGCGAACACTCCCGGGGCGGGAAAGAACAGGCGTCGGAACATCGAACCCGGAGCACCCCGGGCGACCGGCGCCGCTCAGGCTTTTTTGACGAAGCAGGCCTTGAGGGCCATCGGGCTGCCGTCGATCTTGCAATCGATCTCGTGGTCGCCGTCGACGAGGCGGATGTTTTTGGCTTTCGTGCCCTGCTTCAGGACCTGGGAGGAACCGCGCAGCTTCAGGTCCTTGATCAGAACGACGCTGTCGCCATCGGCCAGCGGCGTGCCGTGGGCGTCCTTGACCACGCGGGCGGCCTCGGCCGGCGCGTCCTTCGGCCACTCGTGACCGCACGTGGCGCATTCGTAGTGGTCGGCGTGTTCGAGAACGTCATCGAGTGTGCAGGCCGGACAGGAGAGAGAAGACATGGCGGGAACGGTGTGGTGAAGGATGCGTGAAAAGGAAAAGAGCCGAACGTGAAGGATCGCGGCGAGCCTGACAATCCCTCTGTCTTCCGCGAAGCAGCAGGACGGGCCGGGCGAGGGTTGAGGGGCTGAGGCGTCTGGCTGAAACCGCAAGCCGGAACCCGGGTTTGACCGGAGCCGGCCGATTTCTCACAAGATTTTCGATGGAGAAGAATTCTGGAAAAACGCGCCGGCTTGGCGGCCTCCTTGGTTGCGCCGGTCTGGCGCTTTCGGCGACAGCCGCGTCCGGGGCCGGCGAACCGGCGGAAACCTCGCCCGCCGCCGCAGCCGTTCCCGTGGTCGAGACGACCCGGCCCGCGCGCGAATGGGGTGTGGCCATGGGCCTGCGCTACGCCGACGTGCCTTTCGTGGCCGATGACGAGACCGTCGCCGATATCGTCCCGCTGTTCTTCTACGAAGGTGAACGCATTTTCCTCCGCGGCCTGGAAGGCGGCATCCGGCTGTGGTCCGAGGAAAAGGTCGATCTCAACTTCATCGCCCGTTACCGGTTCTTCGACATCCCGAAAGAATACCAGAACGAGCTCCGCAGCGACGCGCTCGACATGGGGGCGCAGCTCTCGTTCCAGCTGCGGCCGGACTGGTGGCTGGACACGGAAATCCTGAGCGATGTGGATGGCCATGTGCAGGGCATCGCCCGGTTGCGGACGCGGATCGAGTGGCCGGGCTGGCGATTTCAGCCGGAGCTGGAACTGCGGGCGAAGACGTCGTCGTTCAACAGCAACTATTACGGCATGGACGAATTTGACGTGGATGCGGGCATCGACATGCGCGTGCGGCTGAAGATGCGCCGTCATCTCTACAGCAACCTTTACCTGATCGGCTCCGTCGAGGCGTCGATGCTCGACCACCCGGCCCGGTCCAGCCCGGTGGTGGACGAGCGGTTCGAATGGGAGGCGTTTCTCGGCGTGGGCTTTTTCAGTCTTCCGGAAATGTCCGGAAACAATGCTCCGGCCTCGGCTTCGGCCCTCTCGATCCGCCCGTACTGGCGGCTGGCGCAGGGTTTCGGCACCGATGCCACGATCGGGGAAGCGATGACGGGCAAGGTCGCCGAAGGGGACAAGACGATCATGATGACCTCGCTCTTTTACGGGCACCCGCTGGCGGAGGAATTCATGGGCCTGCCGGTCGAGGTGTATCTGACGCCGGGCATCGTGCACCACTACGCGTCGTCCGCACAAGACGCCGCCACCGAATACGTGCTCGCCGTGAAATTTTACTACACGTTTCCCCTGCCCTGGCGGATACGCTTCGGCTTTGCCGAGGGCATGTCGTACACCGACTCGATCACCTGGTACGAGGAAACCAGCCTGCACAGGAAAGGCTACCGGACGAGCAACCTGCTCAACTACCTGGATTTCTCGCTCGACCTGAATATCGGCGACGTGGTCCGGAAAAAAGCGCTCAAGGACTGGTGGCTGGGCGTGGGCATCCACCACCGGTCGGGCATTTTCGAGACGTCGTCGATGTTTGGCCGCATCAAGGGCGGCAGCAATTTCACCAACATCTACGTCCAGTGGTCGCCCTGAGCGGGGTTGGCCAGGGAGGAGACGGAGACGCAGCAGCCTCCCGCCTGCTCCGCCATAAAATGTAGTTATATTATAATTACAGAAATCATCGGAGAGGGTTATGCCGGTGTTTTGCGCTCTCTGATTTTACACAAAGACCGCAAAGGTCGCGAAAGGGTGTAATCGGAAGTAGAGGTAGCATGGGCATCCTTGCCCATGAAGTGGCACGGGCTTCCAGCCCGTGTTCCGGAAGGCGGCGCTTTGCGCCGTCCACGGGCAGGGATGCCCGTGCCACGTTTTCCGCCAATCCGGCTTCCATCACTTCCGACTACACCCGACGCGAAGGGGTGGCGTCCTGGAACTTTGCGTTTTTTGCGGCCTTTGTGTAAAAATCCGGAGGTTTCAGGAGACCGGTATTATCGTTTCCGGAACCGGATCGCGGCGATGTAGCCGATGCTGCCGATCCCGACAACGAGCGCCCAGGTCGAGGGTTCGGGGACGACGGTGAGAGCCAGCGCGCCCTCTTTCCAGGTGAACACATATTTGCTGTCCGGGCTGTTTTCGAAAACGAAGTAGTCGTTGGCATCCAGACCGGTGCCGTAAAGGCCGGCCACGGAATCGAAGGAGAAAATCTCCAGGCTCTCGCCGACACCGAACTCCTGGAAGCCGAGGATGAGGATGCCGATCTTGCCGCCGTCCAGACTTTCGAGATCGAGGACGCCTGCGTGCAGCCCCGCCGCCAGCGGATCGAGCACGAGGCGGGAAGACGCTTCGAAAACGAGCCGTCCGGTATCCAGAACCGAATTACCTTCCATTTTCAGGGTGCTGCCCGTCGCCAGCGTGGTCGCGCCGGTGACGTCGATCGTGCGGCCCGAGGCGATGGCGAGGATGCCCTCGCGGTTCGTCAGCGCGCCCATGCCGGAGGAGGCGTTCAGCGTCAGGGTGCCGGCGTTGATTTTGGTGAGGCCGCCCGAACCCGAAAACGCGCTGTTCACCGTCACGGATTTGCCGTTGGTGTCGATGATGCCGCCGTTTTCCAGCAGGGTGATGCCGGAGACGCCGTTGATGAAACTGTCGTGATTGGCCAGCGCCCGCAGGGTGCCGCCGTTGAAGGTGAGGGTGCCGGTGCCGTTTCCGTTGGCGATGCGCGTGGTTTCGAAGACGCCGCCGTTGAGCGTGAGCGCGCCCGAACTGCCGCCGTTGCCGCTGACCCAGGTCGTGTCGGCGGCGGAGACGAGACCGCCGTTGACCGTCATTTCTCCCTGCCCCGCGTAGGCGAGGTAGAGGCTGCCACTGGTCCTCATCGTGCTGTTGTCGTTGACCGTCACCGTGGACTGGCCGGTGGCGCCGGGGCTGAGCACGATGCCGCTCGTATTGGAGAAGAGGGCATTGTCGTTGAGGACGACTTCGCCCCGGCCGCTGGACTGGAGCTGGTTGCGCCAGATTTCGCCGCCGAGGAAGGCCCAGTCGGAATCCACGTGGCCGTCGTTGTTGATTTCCAGCTTTCCGCTGCCGTTGCCGCCGATGACGAAGTTGTTGTCGTAGCCGTTGGTCACCTTGCCGCCGTTGACCTGGAGAAAACCTTCCCCGCCAGCCTCGGTGCCGATCATGACATTCCAGGTGGCGTTGAGCTGTCCGCTGTTGATAATGAGGGTGCCCTTGCCATTGGTACCCACGTAGGTGGTGGCCGAAGACACCCGCGCGTCATCGTCGACAATGGCAGTGCCGCCATTGTTGATGTAGGCGTGAGCCCAGGCGTCGGGCAGGTTGCCGTTCCAGTTGGCGGCGTCGGTCCAGTTGCCGACATCGGCGTTGATCCAGTCGACAGCCTGGAGCGCGACCGGAAATGCGATCGCTGCGACAAGGGTGTGCAGGGTGTTCATGTTTTTCATAATGTGATAATGGATGAACACCATGTTATCGCGGCCCCCGGACACCCGATAGTTGGGTGAAGCCCCGATTCTCCCGATACAACGCCGTGTCCGTCACCGCGCCCGTCGCCGGTAGAGGAAGCAAGTATCGGATAAATTTATACAGACCAGAAAACGGAACCCGTTTTATGGTTATCGGTTAACGACCACCTGGGACAACTTGGCCAGACGCGACCGGGCACCGTACCGTCAGGATCAGGCGGAACGAAGGGACCGAGGGTAATACCCTACGCAGCCGACAGCCTATTCGGGGAGGCGCACCTGCCAGTTGCCGGCTTTCTCCTCGAGCTTGAGCAGGCCGCGCTTCTGGCCCTCGCGGAGCAGGTCGGTGAAGGCGCTGAAGCCGTAAGCGCGTTCGTTGAAACCGGGATTCTGACGCTTGATCGCCTGCTTCACCATCGAGGCCCAGATGCTTTCGTCGGCGCCGCGTTCGTCGATGAGGGCGTTGACCGTGGCCATGACCAACTCGATGGCTTTGGCGGGATCGGGACGCTTGGCGACGGGTTCGGCGGGCCTGGCTTTGGACCCGGCGGCAGAGGCCGTGCCGCGCGAGCGGACCCTGGGCGGATCGACGCGCACGAGGTCGTCGTAGTAGATGAATTCGTCGCAGTTGGCGATGAAGAGATCGGAGGTGGAGTTTTTCACGCCGACGCCGATGACAGTCTTGCCGTTCTCGCGGAGCTTGCTGACGAGCGGAGAGAAATCGGAATCGCCGCTGATGATGGCGAAGGCGTCCACGTGGTCGTTGGTGTAGCAGAGGTCGAGGGCATCGACGACCATGCGGATGTCGGCGGAGTTTTTGCCCGACTGGCGGACGTGGGGAATCTCGATCAGCTCGAAGGCCGCCTCGTGCAGGGGGCGCTTGAAGTCCTTGTAGCGCTCGAAGTCACAGTAGGCTTTTTTGACGACGATGTTGCCCTTGATAAGGAGGCGCTCGAAGACCTTGCCGATATCGAACTGGGGAAAGCGGGCGTCCTGCGCGCCGCGGGCGATGTTCTCCAGATCGAGAAAAACCGCCAGAGTGTAGGTCGAGTCGGGAGTGGTCATGGGTGTGAAGAACACGCAGGATGGGCCTGACGCGAACAGACGCGAGCCTGTCCTGCCCGGGTTCGCCCGGGCCGCCCGGGACCGACGGGGCTTGCTACGGGACGGGCTCGCGGGGATAACCAGCCACGCCTTCGCGGGAAACGAACATCCCGAAGGCGAGGAAACTCAAACCAAGGAAACCCGTCATGGGCGACAGATCTCCGAAATCCGCACAGAAACAGGCATCGCAAAAACAGTCGAAACTGGATGCCGTAAATCAGAAGAAACAGGCCGTCATCACGGCGCAGCAGGCGACCAAGGCAAAGGCCGCGGTGGCCAAAAAGAAGTAGTTCTCTTGTGATTATCTCCCCGCCTCCTCCTCCGAGGGGGGGCGGGGATTTTGCCGTGTATCGGGGGCGGGGGGGAGTTATTCGGGGAGGCACGCCTGCCCGTTGCCGGCCTTGCTCCTCGGGCCGGAGCAAACCGCGCCTCCGGTCCGCGCGGAGCCGCCGCGACCACGGTTGGTCCGCCACTCGATGACGGGCTCCGGCGCATCCCCGTAAAATGTCTTCCGGTTTCCGGTTGTCCGGGCAGGCGACGGCCGGTGAAACTTGCCGGTACATGACAACGTTCAAAACGCTTTTCAGCCTCTGCCTGTTCACGGCCCTCGCCGTCGTTTTTTCATCGTACACGACCGGCTGCTCGCATGCGGCGTCCGCTCCCGTCGAAACCGTGTACCGCTCCGCACAGGGGGCATTGCTGGCCGCGCGTTTCGACCGCGACGGAGACCGGGTGACGGTACGCCTGTCGGACGGGAAAACGTGGGTGCTGCCTCGCGCACGTTCGGCTTCCGGAGCCCGCTATGCCGCCGGAGAGGCCGAGTTTTGGGAGCATCAGGGCCGCGCCATGCTTGCCATCAAGTCGGAGACGGTTTTCGAAGGCGAAAGCATGGCTCCGCCGCGGAGCGAGTGATACCGGACTGCGTCCCGAATGCCGGCTCCTGCCCAATTCATTCCCTCCCCCGCGTTTTCCGATACGGCTGAAATCGCCGCCGCCGCGACCATCGCCCGCTACATCGGCCACTATGATCCGATCCACGCGCGAGCCTGCTGAAACAGACGCCAGCCGAGTTGCCAGTCGATGACCAGGTACTGATGCACCAGGACAATCAGCCAGAAGACGAACCGGTAAGACGTTTTGGATGATTTGTGCCGCAGACGACGCTGGGCGACAAACCCGCCCGGCCAGCCGCCAAGGAGTTCCCACAGATGCAGCGTCCTTTCGGAGATGCGCCGCTCCCCTCGCCGGGCGCAGCGTTTGTCCCACGCGTACAGACCGTATGTGACGGTGGAAGCAAGCAGCACCCACCCGGTAGCCAGGCGGGCATGATCGGGCGGGAGCATCCGCCAGATCGCCATGCCGGGAGCGATGAGCAGCACGGCAACAATGACCAGGTGGGCGGGGCGCAGGCGTCCGCCGTCGTTGGGCTGGAGGATGTTTTTGGCGCAGCGGCGTCCCCGTTCGTCCGAGCCGGGGGAGTAAATCAACGTGTCGCCGGCTTCGGGAATCTTGTGGCGTTCCGTAAAATCGCGGATGTGGGCAAACAGCCACTGCCCGCCATCGTCGATGAAACCGTAGCCTTTGGCCTTGTCCCATTCGATGACTTTTCCCCGGAAGGTAACAGGCTGTTCGGAGGCAGGGGAATTCATGGTGGCGGGGCAGGAATGAGATTCCGTTCAACAAAACCGGTCAGGCATACCGGGTCCAGACGAAGCGGGCGAAGAACGGGCAGGCGACGGCGAAAAACACCCCGAGGAAAACCATTTCGGAAGGACGTCGCCAGAGAACCGCTTCTGCGGGATTGACGGGATTCACCCAGACGGTCGCGGGACCGGACTCGGGCGCCGCGCCGAGCGGCCGTCCGCCGATGGCAATGTTTTCCGAGGTGTAGCTGCGGCCCGGGAGACCGGGCACGACGGATAAGGAGAACGTAGTGCGACCACGGGAGCGGGAAGGCGCGGGCAAGGTTGGTAAGAAGCGGAGCCGAAGATCCAGTCGACAGGATAGCCCGTTTTTGAGTACCTGTCGATTGGCCAGACAGTGTCTGGCCTATTGCTGACTAAACAGATTTGGCAGACAGTGCCTGCCAAATCTGTTCAAGGGAAAATGCCTGATACAGTGAACGCATATCCTGCAAATTGCGCCGGGAAAATCCTCGACCAAATTGTGCCGTCAAATCTTGTGCCAGTTGCTCCAGCAATTCCGCCCCATAACCTGCCCGTTTTTTGCCGCCCTGCTCAAACTCGACGATCCGCCGGCCGATTTCCCGGTAGGTCGCCGTCATGAGTGCGTTGACCGCTCGCGCGCTGGAGCGGCGGGCGGCTTCCAGCAACTGACCGATGTCCTCGAGCAAAACCGGATAAGCCTTGGTGATGGCGGGTGAAGTGATCTTCTTTTTCGAGGCAGGTTTGCTCATGCAGGGAAGAGGCGGGCTGGTGAGAAAGGCGGTCGAGGGACCCGAAGAGGAAAATCAAGCGGGTTTGTGGAGCAGGCTCAACCTCAAGTTCTTTCACCCGGAAGACAACGCCGACAAAAGCGCGCCGAAGGACTCCGCTTCGGACTTGCCGGCCGTGTCGATGACGATGCGGTCTTCCGTCCAGCGATGATACTCGCGGTTTTCAACTTCCGGCCACGTCGGGAGCCTGAGACCGGGGATGGTGGAACGGCGGGTTTCGATCCGGCGGCGGTGTTCGGTTTTGTCCGAGCAAAGCACCTCGATATTCACGAACCGGCAGCCGTTATCGCGGGCCACCTGTTCCCATTCCGCGCGGGTCAGTTCGATCGGGTTGCACGAATCGGCCACCACGCTGACACCCAGCCGCAGGTTGTCCTGCGCGATCCGATACGAGAGGCGGTAGCCTTCGCCCTGCACCTCGAAGGCGCACAGGTCCCGGATCGCCTGTTCGACAGTGTCGATCCGCAGATAGGCCGCGCCCAGCTTGCGAGCCAGTTGCTGCGCGAGGGTGGTTTTGCCGGTGCCGGGGAGGCCGGAAAAAATATAGAGTGCTGGTATCGCGTCACTCATCCGCGGCTCCTTTTTCCGGCAGTTCGAAAATGTGCCGCCGCTCCAGTTCTGCCTGCAATTCCTCCTCGCTGGGAAGGACGAGGCGATATCTCGAGGCGAAGAGTTGCCGGCTTTCGCTGAGCACGGAATAGCGGACGAGCGTCTCGTCCTTGTCGGCGCAAAGGATGATGCCAAGCGTGGGGTTGTCGTCGGGACTGCGTTTGAGGTCGTCGAATATCCGGACGTACATATCCATCTGGCCGATATCGGCGTGCGTAAGCTTTTTCGTCTTCAGATCAAGCAGGACAAAACACTTGAGGAGATAGTTGTAGAAGACGAGATCGACGTAGAAGTGGGAGGTCTCGGTGCTGACGCGAAACTGGCGGCCGACAAAGGAAAAACCTTTGCCGAGCTCCATAAGGAAGTCGCGCAGGCGGGAAACAAGGGCGGTTTCGAGGGAACGTTCGTCGGGGTCATGCCGCTCGGGCAGATCGAGAAATTCGAGAACGTAGGGGTCTTTGATGAAATCTGCGGCGGGCTGGGCAGAGGCCGGGGCGAGTGGCACAGAAGTCGCAGGATTGCTCAACAGACGTTCGAAGGAACGGGTGGTGATTTCGCGTTCCAGCTGACGGGTGGACCAAGCCTGTTCGGTGCATTCACGGATATAATAATCGCGAGCCCGGGCATCCTCGACGCGCATGACGAGACGCCAGTGGGTCCAGGCCAATTGGCTACGCAGTGCGTAGCTTTTTCCGGCATCGGGGAAGGTAAGATAAAACTGCCTGAAATTTTTGAGGTTGGCCACGGAGAGCCCTTTCCCGAACTCCTCTCCCAAATCGCGAGCAAGGTTGCGGATGAGCTGGCTGCCGTAGTCGGCGCGGGCGGCGCCGCCCTGTTCTTCTTCGACGATGCGG
Source organism: Opitutaceae bacterium TAV5 (assembly GCA_000242935.3). Taxonomy (NCBI): domain Bacteria; kingdom Pseudomonadati; phylum Verrucomicrobiota; class Opitutia; order Opitutales; family Opitutaceae; species Opitutaceae bacterium TAV5. The sequence goes on along the minus strand of CP007053.1, from coordinate 3,037,477 downwards.
CGTCCGATCTCCCAGTAAGCCTCCACCATCGCGGTATTGGCGGCGGCGTAAGCCTTGCCGCGGGCCTGTCGCAGAATGGCACGGACATCGTTCAGGAGGCGGGAAGACAAAGAGGGAGATTCGGAAGCCATATGCGGGAAGAAAGCATGAAAACGAACGACTACCGGGTGAGCAAGTTCGGTGGACAGGTTCAACCTCATGTTGGCACGACGACTTTTTCTTCGGCCCGCCGCCTCGCCGTGTTATGACACCCGCCACAACCCTCACGACCATGACAAACGAGCGACTGGCAGGATTCAGGCAGCAGAAAATCGATACCGGCGAAGCGGTCATCAACACCTTCGTACGCGGCAGCGGCGAACCCTTGCTGATGCTGCACGGTTATCCGCAAACCCACCTGATGTGGCACAAGGTCGCTCCCGCCCTGGCCGGGAACTACACCGTGGTCCTGACCGACCTGCGCGGATACGGCGACAGTTCCTGTCCGCCGGAGGGTGAAAACCACCTCGGCTACAGCAAGCGGGCCATGGCGCGGGATCAGGTCGAGGTGATGCGCCGGCTGGGATTCGACCGTTTTTACCTGGCAGGACACGACCGGGGCGCGCGGGTCTGCCATCAACTGCTCCTGGATTATCCCGAATCCGTGCGCCGTGCGGCCCTGCTGGACATCATTCCGACATCGGAGATGTATGCGCGCACGGACATGGAGTTCGCCTCGATCTACTTTCACTGGTTTTTCCTGATCCTGCCCAACGACCTGCCGGAAAAACTGCTCGCGGGCGCCCCCGAGGCATGGATTCGCCGCACGGCCGGCAGCCTGGGTTCGCGGGGCGGTACCGACGCCTTTCCCGAAGACGTGATGGCGCACTACATCGAAAAATTCTCCAACCCCGCCGTCATTCACGCCACCTGCGAAGACTACCGCGCCGGGGCGACGGTGGACCTCGAACACCTCGCGGCGGCCAGGGAGAAGAAGATACCGGTGCCCCTGCTCGTGCTGTGGGCCGCGCCGTACCTGCGCAAGCTCGACGTATTGGGAATCTGGCGACAACATGCCGAAACCGTCACCGGCCACGCCGTCCCCGACTGCGGCCACTTCATTGCCGAAGAAGCGCCGGAGGAAACCGTCCGGACGCTCCGCCGTTTCTTCGAAAACAGGGGCTGAGGCCCGCCCGACGGCTTGGGCTTTCTCCCCGGCCAGCCTGCCCTTTCCCTGGCAACTCCCTGCCCTCGGTGCCTCCTCACGGTCATCTGTCTGACTATTCGTGAAAAATTATACGCGAAGGGGTATGATTTTCTTCGGTGCGGATGCTTTCTGAATTCAAACCGGGAGGGCCACAAAAAGCACAAAAAATCATTTTGCCCGACGAGAATCTCCCGCGCGCTTATAAGCGCGATGGAGGGTTTCACGCGCGGCGTGTTTTTTGTGTTTTTCGTGGCCATTCTTTCTGCCCCTTCGGTTGCGGCCCGGCCGCTCCAGGTAATTCAAATTTAACGAAGTGGAAGCAATCGGTCCGGCCTGGCATCGCTTCGGGCTCCCCCCCCTCCCCTGCAAGCACGTTTGCGCATTGCCCCGGTTGACACGGGACGGTTGCATGAAAGCAATTTTGTCTGCGTCCGCACCGGAATGATCATCAGAATACCAGGCCTGAAGGGAAATACATGGGGAACCCGGCGACTCTACTTCGTCGTGCGCGCCTTTCTGTTCGAGGGCGGTCCGGAATATTTTTACGACTACCGCATCGGGCACGGATACCTGCTGATCACCGACGATGCAGGAATATCCCTGCGCTCGTATTCATGGCACCCGCACGAATGGCCCAGGCCCAGATCCCGGGACAGAAAGGCCGTCGGCCTGTACAAGATCCGCGAGTACATCGAGTCCGGGATCGACGCCAACCTTGCCCGGAGAGGCCGTGTGTGGGAGAACGACCCTGCGGACCTGGAGGTGCCTGAAGACAGGAGCTACCGGATACCGGTCTCCTGCGAGATCGACGACATCCGCCGGTTGGAGAACTACATCCGCGAATGGATCAAGGTCAACTGCGTGGGCTACGAAATCGGGAAACGGGAATGGATTCCCGGTGTGCACAACCAGATCAGCCGTTCGGAGCTGCGGAAAAATCCCGCCGGCGACGCGACGGCCTACTGGGTGTACGGGCAAAACTGTTTCTGGTGGGCCGGCACCATGCTGACGGATATCGGCCTGTCACTGCCCGTGAACCGGATCGCCCTGTTCAACCTGGGCATCGGGATCACCCGGCGGTTTTTCGACAATGCCCGGGTCATGGTCGGGTTGAACAAGAACCGGTTCGTGCGCCGGATCATCGGCCAGGGCGGAGCCAACCACGCCGGCACGGACCTGATCGTCGACCCGGCCCGGCAACAGGTGCTGATGCCCGCCGGGTATGCGGAAGACATCAAGCCGGACCCGAAGGCGTGGGCGTAAGTGCTCCGGCATCGGGATCCCGTCACTCCAACGCCGTTGCCTGCATCCTTGCCGCCGACCGGCTGGCCGCCATTGCCGAGACGATGGAACTGCTTTTCAACCCCGCCGCCCGCACCGCCATCGAAGATGCCCAGGCCGAGGGCAGAGTTCTGGAACGACGGCTGCTTTTTGAGATGGCGGAACAAACCTTTGCCATGTCATAGCACGGTTATGTCTGATGCTCCTGAATTCCGGCTGAAACACGCGCCCATCATCGAAGCGATTGTTGATATTCACTGCGATTTGCCTCCGGGGCTGGATCGCGCCGCATTCGAGGCCGCTGCACGCACCGCATTTGGTAAAGCCTACAGCGGTGGAATCCAGGCTGTTCAGGTACAGGAATACGACGTGGAAATGAAACCCGATACACCTCCCAAACCGGGGATCATCCGGCAACGCATCCAGGCATTCCGTTTCCTGTCGGCCGACAAGCGACAAATCGTGCAGCCCCGTTTCGACGGTTTTTCATTCAACCGCCTCGCACCCTATTCCTCCCTTGACGACTATCTGCCGGAAATCCGGCGCTGCTGGGATCTGTTTCTGGAATTTGCCAAGCCTGTTGTCATCCGGCGCGTGGGGCTACGTTACATCAATCGCATCGTCGTGCCGTTCGTAAACGGACAGCTTCACCTGGCCGATTACCTTCGATGCGCACCGCATGTGCCAATGTCCGACGGCTACTCTGTGGCGCTCACGGGCTTCATGCATCAGCACCAGATGGTGCATGCAGAGACAGGTAATCTCATCAATGTTATCCTCGCCGCTCAGCCGATAGAAACCGCAGGACTACCCGTTATTCTTGATCTCGATGCATTCAAGCTTACCGGACTCCCTCCGCACGCATGGGATGAAGTGCTCGGACTGCTGTGTTCATTAAGACGCTTGAAAAACCATGTGTTCCGCGAAACATTGACGCCGAAATGCCTGACCTTGTTTTGACGCCCATGCTGACCGTCGCCGCCTGTGCCATGCTCCGGAATGGACCACGCTTCAGTCCTGCAGTCTCGCAGGAGGGTCAGTTTGTCCGCAGCCAAGTGACCCAGGTATGGGAAGGCTTCGGACGCTCGATTGCCCTTCAAGGGCAACATGCTGAAGTATTGGCGCAACTGGATTCCCTTGTCGCCGAGCACTCGCTTCCCGGATGGGATGGCACCGAAGCTCCGCCCGTCTCTTGGGCAACGGAGCAGAACGTGCGGGATTTCATCTCGGTGCTTCCGGATGCGATCCCTTCGCCGGAACTCGCGGTGGACCCCGATGATGCAGCCATCTCGCTTGAATGGCATGGCGGCTATCGAAAGGTATTTTCCGTCAGCATCGGAGACCATGAACGCCTCGCTTGCGCGGGCATTGACGGAACCGACCAGTGGCATGCGGTGCTGCGTTTTGACGGTGCCGTTATTCCCGCGCAGATTCTCGCCGCCATCCGTCAGGTGTGTGCATGAGCCAACTCCCGTCAGGCTTGCCTGCAGCACTCGCTGACGAGGAAAACGTTGCCCGATTTGTCATGTCCTCAAGTTGGGTCGCGGCATCGACTGGCCGGGTAAAGCATCAGGCCTTTCTGCCTGCGCCGGATAACGACACTTCGGTTTTTCGCTCAACCGGAATCGCTCGTGGCCAACTATGGGCAATCGGTGACAATGTGCTTGAGGGTCGACATCATCATGGAGCGGCAGAGGTATCGGTTCGGGTGATACGACAGTGCGAATTGGATGCACTCGCGCAAGAACCGCCCCCGCGCCACGCAAACCTGCGCGGTTGGTTTTGCTCGCCGGACCCGGAATTGCAAAAGGCACGCCGCAAAACCGTCGCCTCGGCTATTGCTGAAGAGGCGGGATTTGTCAGTCGCCACGCCGTTTGACTGGCAGAAGCTCGTTCGGCGTAATTTCGAAAACTTCGGCCAGCCCGCCGAGCCCCGGCGGGATCAGCGCTTCAGGAGACGGCGGGCCTCTGCCGGATCAAGCGCTGACGATGGATCAGCCCGGACTGCCGCCAACCGCTGATTCAACTCCGCAAGATGACTGTCCGGCACCGTGATCTCGCCCAGCCTGCGGATTGATTCCCAAAGCTCATCAATAACCGCAAACTTCTCTTCAACGGTTGCTTCAGAAAGCTCAGGATAACGTTCGAGGACGTGCGGCATAAGTGCAAAAATGTCAGCGACCTCCGGTTTTGTCAATTCAACCCCGGGCGACATTCGCAGCACTCGGCATGTTCGACTGCCATGTAGACCGGATGCTCCATCGAGAAAACAAACTCTCCGCCCGGCACCAGCGCGCGGTGCACCCTCGCAAATACGGGGGCCAGGTGTTCGAGGTAATGCAATGCGAGCGAACTCCAGGCGAAGTCGCACGAGGACTCCGGCAGCACGAGCGTTGCGAGATCGGCGCGGCGATAATCGATCGCGCCGGGTGACATCGCACGGGCCCGCGCCAGCATTTTTTCCGACACATCCACACCGAGCACCTGCGCCGCGCCCTGTTCGTGGGCGAACCGGCAGAACCACCCGAAGCCGCACCCGAGATCAACAACCCGCTTGCCGGCCAGCTCCGGAAGCAGCGGCCTGATGGCCGGCCACTCCGCCGCTCCCGCCAGACCGTGTACGGAACGATCAAGCTGGCTGTAGCCTTCGTGGAATTCCGGATTGTCGTAAATGTTCTGGGTCATGGTGACGGTTTGGGGACGGATACTTGCGGCGATTTTCATCCAGGCGTCAAAACCGGTTCGTCAACGTTTTCAGTCATCCGGGCTGTAGGCTGGCGGGTAGCTCGAAGAAATATAAAACGTAACATAAACATAATTATTATCTTACGAACTTAAAATGCTGGTTCTCAGACTAATCCTCTTCCTTTCACGACCTCCAATTCAGGAGGCGGCTCGATTTGCGCTCGCGTTGAAAGGCCGATACTGTGCTAACACTTATGCCGTGAAATCCGTCGCGCCAATAATCCCCTTCCGACGCGAACCCAAAGTCATCCGCTTTGGGTGCCATAATACGCGTCGCAATTTACCCGCAGAGTCCGCCTTGAAGCGGGGTGAGGCTAATTTTCTTGGGCAATTCGAACGTGCCTACTTCGCAGCGTTTCAATCCCCTGCCTTGGAAACTTTTGCCCGTGGTCGTGAATTTACTCTGAACGGCTATGGCCGCGCTGATGTTATCTGGCTTGCTTGGCGAAGCCCAAGCACGGATGAGGATTTCAGTGCGTTTGCGCTTGAAAAGCATGTCCAGCTTACCGCCATCGAAGCGAAGTTGAAGGACTGGCGAAAGGGGATGATCCAAGCCTCACGTTACCGTCATTTTACCAACCGGGCTATTCTGGTTTTGCCTCCGGCGAGTGCGACGAACGCCGTGCTGTTTTTGAAGACTTTCAAACTGCTCGGAGTGGGGTTGTGGGAATTTGATCCCAAAACCGGGCGAATCATCAAACACACGACCCCTCGATTGGGGAAACCATGGAACACCCAAGCGCATGCTCGGGCCTTGGAGATGATAAAGTATCGTCTAAAGCTCTGCCAAGTTTGAGAACTCGCTCAGTTCGTCGCGAATCGCAGCAATATGTTCGTTATTCGATCTTTCGCGCAAAGGGTAAGCAATCGTATTAATCGCGCTGTAAAGCTCCCCGGCTTCATCCAGCGTGGTTGAACAAGCATCTAGTGAAGCCGACACATCGGGACGTTCACATTTGGCAATCATCGCCCGGATTCCTTCCCAGTTTTGAACAGCCTCAGCAGTGAGGTCGGGACGCGAACCATCGATTATGGGATAAAAGGCATCACTTGGCAGGTTATTAAGGATTTCAGGGAAATGGTCACGTAAGTCGTGGAGCTCTGCATGACGGATACTTTTTAGCAGCGAGGCACTGGTGTAGCGTGGGACTGCGCGAGACGCGATTGTATCGTTTGGCTCAAATTTCCTTAGAGAAAAGCATTTTAATGTGCCAAACCAGCCGGTGGCCACTGCGTCCGCACCCGTGGCAGCGATATAGGGTGCCAATAAATCCGTGTAACCGTTGATGATTTTGAACCCACTGACCTTGAGTGTGTGGTTTACTAGCATCCATCGACTCAGGCAGTCGCGCTCCGTGAGACTCGGTTGTGGAGTTGTATCCAGTTTCTCAAGAAGCAGGTAAAAACCGGCAGGAGGATCATCCAACTCGGTGATTTCCTGTAAAAATGCCCGCAACTCATTCCGATCTGTAAGAGCAGCCTGTGAGATGGCCAGCGTCACATACAACTCTCGGTCGGGGGCGACCTCTCGTGCAATTTCTGGTGCGTGACGGATAAAACTTTTCGCGATGACAGCCTCGATCGAATCGAGATTGCGCCGCACCACGATGTTCGGAGAAATCAGGCCGGTCACAGGCAGTGCCGCCTGAAATCGAAGGCAAGCACGGATGTCTTCCCGCACAGGAGTCACTTGCTCCAAGTCACGACGCATATGGGCACGAAAATAACCGTGGCCCTTATCTCCAATCAAGTAGCCAAGTCTGGCTCCGGGCTGGGCGGCAATCAGGGTAGCAAAATAATGTGGATCGAAGAAACGCCCGGCGTCCGGCCAATCCGCTGCGATTTGCTCAAGCTCCGAACGCAGTTTGTCGTTTGAGATTTCTTTCGCCCCGTAAATGACTCCATCCAAAACACCTGCATTCAGTCCTGCCGTAATTTTTTCTCCAGCCTGGGCTCCTGATTGAGCGTATAATTTCATAATATTTAGGCGATTTGGTTAAGGATGAGCGCCATGTTCGCCGGGCGAAGCGAAGGGCTTTTTTTGAGAAATTGATCGATGAGGCGGCAAAGTGTCGGTGAAAAGTCAGGCCTACATTGAGCAAGCGGAACCGGCTCCTGCTGCACTACCCGCGTGTAGGTTTTCATAAGGTCATCATCGCGTTTGCTCAGTGGGTGGATGCCTGCAGCAAATTCGTAGGCAGAGAGGGCCGCGGCATATAGGTCGGAGCGGTAGCTCATCGTTTCCCGAAAGTCGGCGCTTAGCATTTCAGGTGCCATATAAAGCGGCGTGTGGGGCATGTCAGTCTTGCGCAACGTCAGGCCGGGCACGGTAACGTCATACGCAATGCCGAGATCAATCAGCACATAGGGACGAGAGGGGTCATGTGTAGCAAAAATATTGGCCGGTTTGATGTCTCGATGAACGATCCGATGGTCACGCCACAGCGCCTGAATCGCTGAGACCAAGCAATGAAGCAAACACCTTACCTCTTTTTCGACGGGCCGTTTTTCTGCCCCCCTCCTTATCGCCAGAATTCTTGAGCAAAGGTCGCTGCCATTCAGAAGTTCCTCGGTGTAAGCAAAGCAGGGATAACCGGATATCGTGACAGCATGAGGAGGTATTTTTCCCATCTTAACCACAAATGGACTGGTGCACTTTCTCAGAATCTCTGTCTCCCGCTGCACCCGTCCCAATTCCTGCTGATAAATTGCCTCTTTTTCTTCTGTATCTCGTAAATTAGGTAACCGCACCACTTTTAGCACCTCGTCTGGAGAATTGTCGGAATGAGCAACACGATAGACAGACTTGTAACTGCCAGCCGCCATAAAATTAAAGCCAGCCAAGCCAGAAAATACCGGGGCAAGCAAATCAGCAGAGAATTGAGACGGTGTCATAATCTATGATCTGATTTGTTTCGATAAGTGGACTTCACGTGTTTTTCAAGTAATCAATTCCATAAATAAGGTCATCGAAATTTCCAATCCCGCGTACTCGACCTTCAATCGTAATTACGATGCTTCGTGAAAGCCGCCATCCTGCGAATTGGCATTTCGCCAGCGACGATAGTTCGAGGCCGTGGCTAATTCTGCTTCTGCCTCAATCCGCTTTTCAACGACCAGCGGATCTCAGCGCACGGAGAAAAGTGGCAAAAAGCTTTTCGGGTTTTTGTCCCATTGCCTCGGCAAGACGGACAAATTCGACGACATCGATTCGCCGCTCCCCTTGTTCGATTTTTGCGATCACGGACTGCTCCCATCCGCATGGCTTGGCGACCTCGGTTTGATTCAGGCCCAAGCGCTTTCTCTCCTCACGAAGCACTTGGCGGAGCACGTCGTTTTCGAAGCTGAACAAGGATTTGACAGGAGACTCGGGCACTTAGCCGGGAAGCTTACCTGAGTTATTAAAATATCCTAAAATCGGATATTTTTCATTGACCAAAACCCTCTCTTTTCCGAGAAATGCAATCCACCTGACAATCTCATGAAACCAACCCTCACCTACCCATTCACCGGCGCTGCGCGCGCCGTGATTTGTCTCGCCTTCGCCGTCTCGGCGCAGGCTCTCGTCGCCCAGACGGTGCTCGTCCAGAGTGCCGTAGCCTGGTGGTCCTTCGACGGGGCCACCACCGGCACGAACGGCCGTAACCTAACGGCCGTCAGCACCTCGACGAGCGGACTGACACCGGTCGTCGATGTCGATTACGTGACCGTTTCCGGCCTGCCGGGGCTCGCCACCGGCAGCCAAGCCGTAAAATTCAACGGCAGCACGGTGTTGAAAACCAATGACCCGGCCCTCCGCATCGGCGGCGCGCAGACCTTCTGGCTGCGCGTCAGCCTTGGCGACGTATCGGGGACGATCACACTGATGAGCCGGAGCCGGGCGAACAACGGACAGCGGGGCATTTCACTGCAACTCGCCAATGGACGGCTGGTCGCTTACGTGTCGTCGGACGGACAAGCTTACGAAGCGCAGTTGTCGGACTCGCAATCGACAGCCCTGAGCGCGAACACCTGGTATGATATCTCCCTGCGCTTCGATCCGTCAAAAAGTCTGAGGATCGACCTGTACGATCCAACCACGGGCTCGTTGCTCGATACGCTGGAAACCACGTCCGGCATCCCGGCCTCGATTTCCACGACCAACAGCATCGGAGCCGGTTATTTCCAGATCGGCGGGATTAACAACGGCAGTTCGGGCAGCGCGTGGGCGGTGCCGGCCGGAACACTGATCGAAGCCGCCGGAGTCTGGAACCGCGTGCTCACGAACGAAGAAATCATGAGTCTCTCGGCGATTCCCGAACCTGCCGCGGCCTCGCTCGTTGCCGGGCTCTGCGTGCTGGCCGGCTGCCTGGCGCTGCGCCGCCGGCACACTCATTGAACGCATTCCACCGGCCCCACTCCAGTTCATCCAAACCCTCAACGTTTATGACTCCTCTCTGTTGCCTCTTTTTTCGTCCTAAATCGTTTCCCGCGATCGTTGCCGCTGCCGTCTGGCTGTGGCCCCTCTGCGCAGGCGGGGCCGTGTATTACGTCCATGGTTCCGCAGGCTCGAACGCACGCGACGGCCTCTCGCCGGAACACGCGGTAGCGACGATCCAGGAGGCGGCCGGACGAGCCACGCCGAGCGATCGCATCATGGTGGCGCGGGGCGTGTATTATGGACCGGTCGAGCTGAAGCTCAAGGGCACGGCCGAAAGGCCCATCATGTTGCAGGCCGAGGACGGCAGTCGTAATGCCGTCATCATTACGAATGCCAACCATGCCATCCGCGAAGGGCGCAGCCGCTGGGAACTCGTGGACGCGAACCTGGGCCTCTGGCGCACGCCGCTGGACAGCGTCACCTGCCGGGTGCTCTATTCGGGAACGGATTTGCAACCTTACAGCACACTGGAGGGGCTGCGGACGTTTGTGGTGGCGAACGGACAACCGGGACCAGCCCACGGCTATTTTTACGATACGGAGACCCGGCAGCTCTATGTGCGGCTGCACGCTTCGGGCAAATACGGCCCATCCGATCCCGCGCAGCATGTGATGAGCGCAGGTCCGCGCACCGGCAACGGGCACGCGGGGACGAGCTATAATGGTCCCACCTTCTTCAATCTCGGCCTGATGGAGCGCGGAGACATTCACGTCATCGTGGACGGTTTTACCTTCGAGACACCGGGCTTTTCCGGTGTGCACGCCAACGGCAGCCATGTCACCGTGCGCAACAGCTGGTTCCTCGGCTGCCGGGCGGGCGTGACCGGACGGAAGGAGTCACCGGATCCGCGAGAAACCTCCAACCACATCACGGTGGAGAACTGCGACTACACGCAGTATCCGGCCTTCGACGACATGATGGAAATCATCCGTGAACGGCGTCCGACGGAAGGCGCGCCAAAATACCCGCTCTACTGGTGGTCGCGCAAGGGCGGCGGAGCGGGCAGCAACCGGACCTACGAAACCGGCATCTGCGGTCTGGTGGGCAGCGACTGGACGGTGCGCCACAACCGGGTGCACGACGCCTTCGAGGGCTTGTCCACGTGGTCGGTCCGGTGGAGCAAGGGGATGCGTATCCACGACAACGTTTTCGAGCGGCTGGTGGACAACGCGATCGAGATGGAGGATCACGCGGAGGACATGCGGATCTGGCGTAACCTGATTGCCGATACGGTGGAGCCGCTTTCGTGGCAGCCGCTCGGCGGCGAACCGTGGCCCGGGCCGGTGTATGTTTACAAAAATGTCATTCGTAACGACGAGGCGTTCAATCGCCTGATCGCGGAATCCTCGGGACACCGCCCGGGCTGGTTCAAGGCCGGAGTGAGCGGACAGAACTGGACCGCTCCGTGGAACAAGGAACGCATGCGTGATGTGCCGCGAGATTCGGTGCGTGCTCCCGGCGCGGGGGTGGTGATGTTCAACAACACGGTGCTTTTCCCCGGCGGTCATTTTCTGACCGTGGTGCAGCCGCACAGCCGGCTTTTCGAAAATTTCCATTTCATCAACAACATCAGCGTGGCGCAGGCGTTCGCCGGACAGGCCGGCTATCGTGCCCCGAAAATGGTTTTCCGCAACAACGTGTGGATAAACGCGCCTGCAGAAGCCGGCAAGGCAAGCGGGGGTGAAGCATTCGCCGGCGAAGGCGGCACGACACTCGCAGCACCGCTTCCGGACATGGCGCTGGCCGTCGGCGATTTTCTCGCCGATGAAAAGGGACCGGCGTTCGGCAAGGGTGTCGCCGTGCCGGAAGCCGCAGCCGTTTTGCCCGGTGCCGAAACGATCACGAACATCGGCGCGATCCCACTGGGGCGCCAGTGGAGCCCGCCGGCTGTCGGGCCGCAAACCAGCGAAGGAAAGGCGGTGCAACCATGACCCCGCACGTTTTCGTGATCGAACTGCATAGTGCCCGTCACCGGGCATTCACGCTCATCGAGTTGCTGACGGTGATCGCCATCATCGGAATCCTCGCCGCACTGTCCTTCGCAGGATTCTCGCAAGTACGGCGCCTGGCTGACCAGACGAAGTGTGCGGCCAATCTGCGAGGCCTCGCCACCGCCGGATTGCTGTGGATCAACGATCATAAGGGCAACATGCCTGATGCGATGTTCTGGCGTCATCCGAGCCAGAGCCACGACGGGTCGTTTCTGCCGTATCTGGGTTACACGGACGGACAGGGCGCCACCCCGGACACGCCAACGCTCATGTCGTGTCCGGCTTCGTTCAAGGACGTCGGACCAAACCCGGACTGGAATCGCGGCTACTCCATCAACATCTATGCCTGCCGGACGGAAAACAACCAGTGGCCGCCGGTCTCTCCTTTCAGCCGGCACGCCACCAATATCCAGCAAATCGCCCAGCCGTCCGTCATGGCGTTTCTCATGGATGCCAATTTCTTCGCCGACGGCACCGCTGAGCGAAAGGTTTCCAACGTCACGGTTGCGGACAGCAGTTCGCTCTGGAAACAGCGCGGAGTCGCCGGGTTTTACGCCGGACACGGAGGCAAGGCCAACGTGGCATTTCTCGACGGACATCTCCGGGCCGTGGACCCGCTGAAAGATTTTCCGAAAGGCACCGCAGACGAAAGACGACTGCATCCCTTCTGGGGTAGCCTGAAGTGACAATACCGGACGGGAACCGGTACATTCCCCGCCCGGTTGCGCGGCGCGTGCGGCCGGTTAGCGTGGCTCGATGAGCAAGCCGTTCCCGTCTCTCACCGACGCGTCACTCGCCCACGGCCTCGCCCGGCTGGGGCTGGGCATCAACATCGCCCTGCACGGGTGGACGCGCATTCCGAAGTTTTCGGCATTCTCCTCCGGGTTGCAGGAGCAGTTCGCCGGCTCGCCGCTGCCCGGACCGCTCGTGCATGTCGCGGCTTACGGCATCGTCACCGCCGAGTCGGTGCTCGGCCTGCTGCTCCTGCTCGGCCTCTGGCTGCGCTTCGCCCTCGCGGCGGGCGCGCTGCTCATCTGCACGCTGCTGTTCGGCGTGTGCCTCATCCAGAACTGGAACGCCGCCGGCTCGCAAATGGTTTACCTCGCGTTCTTCACCGGCCTGCTCGCCACCGCCTCGCACGATCGCCTGTCGCTCGATGCGTGGCGGAAACGCTGACGGCGGTTTTTTTCACGGAAGTGAACCGCTAAAGAACGCTAAAATCCGCTAGAGCGGTTCAGATAAAGCTGTAGTCGTTTTTTAACCACGGATTTTACCGATTATCACGGATTCAAACCATGCCTTGCCGCTTCCTTCTTATCCGTGAAAATCCGTGCAATCCGTGGTTCTGTTTTCAGGATCCTGTACGGCTACAATTTTTAAAAAAATGCTCTAAAAGGGAAAGAACCTCAAGGGATTGGTTTTAGCGGTCCTTAGCGTATTTTAGCGGTTTCCCTCCTGTCTTGTTCAAAATCCATCGCAAAGGCTCACCCCCTTCAACCCGTCACCATCCATCCGATCCGCCATCATGAAAATTCTCCTCTCCTCCCTGCTCATCGCCTTCACGTTCCTCCTGCCGCTGCCGACCCGGGCGGGCGAGGCGGAAAAACCGTCCGATGCGATCCTCCTCACGATCTTTCTCAAACACGACCAGGGGAAAAACCTCGCCGAGATCCAGCAGATCCAGCGCGAGCAGGGGTTCTTCAAGACCTTCCCGCCGGCAGGCACGAAGATCGTCACGTGGCACGTGGTCATGGGCATCGGCCAGGTCGTCACCCTGGAAGTGCCGGCCGCGAAGCTGCGCGAGGTCAACGTCGCCCTCGAAAAGACGGCGTGGAAAGCCTTCCGCACCGAATATTATCCGACCTACGACCTGTATCCGGTCATTAAAGACCAGCTCGCCAACGCCGAAAAGACAGAACGATGAAAGCTGCCATGAAACGACGCACGTTTCTGAAACCGGGAGCGCTGCTCCCGGAGGCGGTCAGGCGCTGGCGGAGTCCAGCGCGGCGATATCCGCGGGCGTGAGTTTCAGCGAGGCGGCCCGGGCAAAACTCGTCACCTGCTCGCGGCGGGTGGCGCTGGCAATGGGCGCGGTAACACCTTCGCGGGCGATCAGCCAGGCGAGCGCGACCTCGGCGGGTTTGGCATCGTGGCGGGCGGCGATGTCGTCGAGCACCTTGAGGATGGCGGCGCCGCGGTCGGTCAGGTATTTGGCGATGCCCTCGCCGCGCTTGCTCTGGCCGAGATCGGCCTTCGAGCGGTATTTGCCGGAGAGGAAACCCGAGGCCAGACTGTAGTAGGTGACGACGCCGATGTTTTCCCGGATGCACAGGTCGCGCAGCGGACCGTCGTAAGAAGGGCGGTCGTAGAGGTTGTATTCGGGCTGGAGCACCTGGTAGGGCGGCAGGGATTTTTCGCGGGCCACCTCGAGCGATTCGGCGAGCTGGGCGGCGTTGAGATTGGAGGCGCCAATGGCGCGCACCTTGCCGGCCCTGAGGAGTTTTTCGTAGGCGCCGAGCGTTTCCGCGAAGGGCGTGGCAGGGTCGGGAAAATGCGAGAAATAGAGGTCGATCCGGTCGACGCCGAGGCGGGCGAGGGATTCGTCCGCAGCCTGGAGGATCCATTTTTCGGAGAGTCCCTTCTTGCCCGGCACGCCGAGATCGAGGCCGACCTTGGTAAAAATGTGCACCTTGTCGCGCAGCCCGGGTCGCGCCTTGAGCCAGCGGCCGATGATCGTCTCCGACTCGCCGCCCTTGTTGCCGGGCGCCCAGACGGAGTAGTAGTCGGCGGTGTCGATGGCGTTGAAGCCGTGATCGACGAACGCGTCGAGCACGTCGAAGCTCGTCTTTTCGTCGATCGTCCAGCCGAAGACATTGCCTCCGAAAACGATCGGCGCGATGTGCAGGCCGGTTTTTCCAAGGGGTCGTTTTTCCATGATGAAGATGTGGTTCGTTGGGTCTTTTTTACGGATACGCAACGGATGTGCCCTGCCGGTGTCAGCGGGATTTTTCCGCCGCGGGCAGTTTCCACTCGCGCGCGAGCGGACCGTCCGGACCGAAGACGGGATCGCCCGAAGGCAGCGGCACGGCCGCGATGCGCCCGTCGGCGGCCGGGCGCTCGCCGGGCTCGCCGCGCAGCAGGTCGGCGCTCTGGCCGTCCGGATAACCGCCCACGACATGAAAATCGGGACTGCTGCCGAGATTCTGGTGCCCCACGCCGGCCGGGATCACGATGACGTCGCCGGCCCTGACCTCGAACACCTCGCCGGCGTCGTGTCCCAGGCGGATGCGCGCGCTGCCGCGGTAAACGCCGAGGACTTCGTGCGCGGTGCTGTGGTAATGCGGGAAAGGATACACGCCGTAGCGCCAGGCCGGCCGCCAGCCGTTGCGCCGGAACAGCGCCTCGATGGCGCCCGCATCGGCCGGCACGGCCCCGGCGTAGACGAGCAGCGGCAGGCGGGGATTGTTGGGGATGGCGCCGGCATCCGGAAACAGGCGGGCTTGCGGTGTGGTCATGGCAGCGGATGCGGGGAGGCTGGCGGGGGCGGCTGGATCGCGGCCGGCCACGAGCCGGGCGGAAGGGGGCGGGAGTTGCGGAGCAGGCTTTTCCCCCGGCACGGCGCCGGACAGAAGACCGGCAAGCAATCCTGCCGGCAGACTCGCTGTTCCCATCGAAAGCCGCATGGACTCACGCTGTGCAGGACAGGAAACCGCGGCAAGCGAGGCGGGCTTTTTTCCGACCCCGCGGGAAAACCGGCTGGAGACTCCGGAGTCACAACCCGCTTTTTATCTTCCTGTTACCTCTTAATAACCACAATCATTAGTAAATAACCTGACAAACTAAAATCCACTTGCGCCGGCGTCGCGGTTTCGACAGATTGTCAAATCCGACAATACTGACTTCACGACCCACGCGCTTCCGCGCCTCTCTCTGCCACCCACGACGACCACCGACCGACCCGACCTGACCGCACACTCATGAGCAACGATCCTACGGCCACGACTTCCGCCACCCGCGGCGCCGACCGGCCTTTTCCCGCCAATCCCGCCAACCCGGCCGCTTCCGCCTCTGCCGCCAGCAGCGCCACTCCGGCCGCCCCGACAGAGACAGCAAAACCTCCTTCCGCCAACGAGGGCATCAAGACCGCGTCCAATTACCTGCGCGGCACCATCGCCGAGGACGTCCTCAACACCTCCACCGGCGCCTTCATGCCCGACAACGCCCAGCTCATCAAATTCCACGGCTTCTACGAGCAGGACGACCGCGACCAGCGCCTCGCCCTGCGCAAGGCCGGCAAGGAGCGCGCCTACTCCGTGATGCTCCGCGTGCGCCTCCCCGGCGGCCGTTGCACGCCCGAACAGTGGCGCATCCTCGACGACCTCTCGCTCAAGGTCGCCGGCAAGCACACCCTGCGACTCACCACGCGCCAGACGTTCCAGTTTTACGGCATTCTCAAGGGCGACGTCCGCAAGCTGATCCAGGGCCTCCACAAGGCGCTCCTCGACTCCATCGCGGCCTGCGGCGACGTGAACCGCAATGTCATGGCGCCGCCCAATCCCGAGCGCCACCCGGCCCTCCAGGAAGTTTACGAGCACGCGAAAGCGTGGAGCGAATTCGCGCTCCCCCGCACCCGCGCCTACCACGAAATCTGGATCGACGACGAACTCGTCGCCGGCGGCGAACCGAAGGCCGAACTCCCCCCCTCCCCCGCCGCCACCGCGTATCCCGAATACGCCGGCATCGCCGGGACGAAGGACGGCGAGGAGCCGCTCTACGGCGCCACCTACCTGCCGCGCAAGTTCAAGGTCGGCTTCGCCATCCCGCCTTCCAACGACGTCGACGTGTTTTCGCAGGACCTCGGCTTCATCGCCATCCTCGAGAACGACAAGCTCGTCGGTTACAACGTCACCGTGGGCGGCGGCATGGGCATGAGTCACGGCAACGAGGCCACCTTCCCGCGCCTCGCCGATCTCATCGGCTTCATCACGCCCGACCAGCTCAAGCGCATCGGCGCCGCCGTGCTCACCACGCAGCGCGACTACGGCGACCGCACCAACCGCCGCCATGCCCGCCTCAAGTACACGATCGAGGATCGCGGCATCGCCTGGTTCAAGGCCGAGGTCGAAAAACGCTCCGGCGTCACGCTCGCGCCCGCGCGCCCCTTCGAATTCACCACCATCCAGGATCCGCACGGCTGGCACGCTTGCGCCGACGGCACCTGGTTCTACGGGCTCCATCTCCTCAGCGGCCGCATCGAGGACCGGGAAAACTGGCCCATGCAGACGGCCCTGCGCGAGATCGCGCAAATCCACACCGGCGATTTCCGGCTCACACCTTCGCAGAACCTCACCCTCTCCGGCGTCACCGTGGAGCAGAAGCTGCGCATCGAGGCGATCCTGCAAAAGCACGGGCTCTCCCGCGAGAACACGCAGAGCGCGCTCCGCCTCAACGCCCTCTCCTGCGTGGCGCTCCCGACGTGCCCGCTGGCGCTTTCCGAAAGCGAGCGCGAGCTGCCCGCTATTCTGGAAAAATTCCAGCCCGTCTTCGACGCCGCCGGCCTGCGCGACCAGCCCGTGAGTATCCGCGTGACCGGCTGCCCCAACGGCTGCGCCCGCCCCTATCTCGCCGAGATCGCCCTCGTCGGCAAGGCGCCGGGCAAGTACGCCGTGTACCTGGGTGGCAACTACACCGGCCGCCGCCTCAACCGGCTGGTATCGGCGAGTTCGACGGTCGATGACGCCGTGAAGCTGCTCACGCCGGTGATCGAGCGTTACGCCGCCGAACGCGGCGAAGGCGAAGGGTTCGGGGATTTCTGCGACCGCGTGATTCTCCCGGCCGACGCCACCCTCCACAAGGTCGGCTCCCGCCCGCTGACGCCCGCGCCGGCCGCCGCCGTCGCCGCTGCGGCCACGTAATACCTTGCGCAGGGGCGCACGTGAAAAGCGGACATGCATCCCGGAGTGGCACGGGCTTCCAGCCCGTGGGATTGCGTGACATGGCCATCCTTGGCCATGTGTCCGGAATCATGGGCTGGAAGCCCATGCCACGGCGCAGGGGCAACGCTCACGGGCTGGAAGCCCGTGCCACTCCGGAGTCTGTCCCGTTTTTGAGATGCGCCCTTCGTCGCTGTTTCCGTTCTTTTGCCTGGTTGCCAGTCACGGCAAAAGTGGCAGAGATCGGCGGCACACATGCTCCGCGCCTTCCAATGGGATCTCGCCCGCCAGGTCGAACGGCTCGACCACCTGCTCGCGCTTTTGCCCCGCTATGCCGACTGGGGTTACCACGAGCTGTACCTGCACCTGGAGGATGCCGTGGATTACCCGTCGTTGCCCGGCATCGCCCGTGCCGACGCGTACGCCTGGCGCGATCTTGAAAAACTCGTCGCCGCCGCCACCCGCGCCGGCATCCGCGTCGTGCCGATCGTCAATCTGCTCGGTCACACGCAGTACCTTATAAAACACTCCGCATGGCGCGACCTCAACGAACTGCGCGCCGCCGACGGTTCGCCGCTCCCTGCCGGGCAGATCTGCCCGCTCCATCCACGCACACCGGAAGTGGCGGAAAAACTCCTGCGCGACGTCGCCCCGTTCTGCACGGCGGGCAAGGTGCATGCGGGGCTCGACGAGTCGTTTTCACTCGGCCGCCATCCGCTGTCGCGCGCCGAGATCGCCGAAATCGGGCTGGCCGCGCACTTCGCCCGCCACGTCGGGCGGCTGCACACGATCGCCGGCCGGCACGCGCTGCGCCTGGTCATCTGGGCCGACATGCTCGCTCTCCTGCCCGAAGCCATCCCGCTGCTCCCGCGCGGCATCGCCGCCTGCGACTGGTATTATTACCCCTTCCCGCGCGTCCCGCGCCTGGAGCTGCGCAACTTTGCCGGCTACGACCTCGTGCCCGCCCTCGCCGCGCAGGGCATCGGCTACTGGGCGTGTCCGATGAACGGCGCGTTTCGCTTCGAGCCCGCGCCCGTTTACGGCGAACGGCTCGCCAACATCCATGCCTGGTGGCAACGCACCCGGCGCACCCGGGCGGAGGGTTTTCTGGTCACGTCCTGGGAGGCGTACCGGCTCGCCCTGGAAACCACCACGCTCGTCGACGCCGCCGCCGCCGGGCTCTGGCTCGAACCCGACGCCGACGACGACCCGCTCGCGCTCCTCGCCCGCGGCTGCCGCCGCCTTTACGGGACCGGCGCCGCCGCGGCCGCCGCCACCGCGCGCGCCCTCATCGCCGGCGACGCCCGCGCCTTCGCCGGTTATGCGCGCTGGGAAATCAACACGCGCTGGGATGTGCTTGCGCGCCGCGAAAGCCCGAAACCGCACGAACAGGCGGAGCGGTTTTTCCGCCGCCAGGCCGCGCCCGCGCACCCGGCGACAGAAAAACGCTCGCCCGCGCTGCGCGCCACGGCCGCGTTCCAGGCATACATCGCCGCCCGCGACGCCTTCGTGCGCCGCGCCGGGCTGGCCGTCTTTCGCCTGCGCCGGCAGCACGCCGCCGGCCACGACTGCGCTCCGCTCGCCCTGGCCCTGCTCGCCGGCTGCGACGCCTTTGCCCGCGCGCTCCGCGCCGGCCGCGCCGCCGCCCGCGCGATGTGGGACGCCAGCCGCGAGCCGTCGCTCTACGAAAGCAGCCAGAACCACGCCATCCTCGACGCCGACGCCCGCCGCCTCGCCGCCTGGCGCCGCTGGCTCCGCGCCGCCCTGCGCAACCCCGCCCGCGTCCATGCAGCCAGCCCCGTCTGCGGGGCGTGGCAATTGCAGTTCACCGTGCACAACTTTGCGCCCGCCCTGCAAAAAATCATCGTCGAGCAACAGCAATCCGACGGCTCCTGGCAGGAGTTGCACAGCCGGTTCACGATCGAGTTTCGCGCCGCTGCCGCGCGGCCGCGCACGCGGATCGCCCGCGAGTTTGGCGCGCCCGTCCCGGCCGCGTCCGTCTCCGCGCCGCTGCGGATCGCCCTGCGAGGGCTCGGCCAGGTGCGGATCGGCAACATCGTCTTGACTGACGGTGTCGCCACGCGCCGCCCGTCCGCACCGCCCGCGGCCGCGCGTCCCCTGCTCGGCCGCCCCGCTCCTGCCGCCGGCTGGCCGGTGCTCGACTGGCAGCACAATGCCGACGCGCTCCCGCTGGTCTTCGGCCCGGTCGGCGGCCTGTAAGCGCCGGCACCGGGTGCATCCGCCGCGCGTAGCTGCGAACGTAAGTTCGGTAACTGTTTAGCGACGACGGCGTGTGACGGAGCGGCGGCATGGCAAGCTGTCGGCCTTCGGCCTCGGTACTTGCCGCCGCTCCGTCGCTCAACGGATACCAAGTTCGCAGATCGCAAGTCGCCGACATCCAAGCCCTGCGAACTTGCGTTCGCAGCCACGGGCCCGTAATCGCTTAATGGATACTGGCGGCCGTTGCCTCGCCAGCCGCGCCGGCTGCCCGGGCGCGCTCGGTGGCGACGGCGTCATGCGCGATCTGGCGCAGTTGCGCGGCGTCCTCGGCGGAGACTCCCTTGGGCGTGTAACCGGTCACCGTGAGCACGGAGTCGTTGTAGATCGTTTCATAAAACGCGCAGCCGCCGAGGTAGCAGCCGGCAGTGTTGGCGTGGATGGCGTCGAGCGTGAGTTTCTGCTTGCCGTCCTTCTGCTTGCTCCAGCGCCAGCCGGTGTTGAGGCTGCCGGTCTGGTCGGGCAGCTGGCCTTCGGTCGCGTTCTTGAAATCGAAGCTCGTGTCTTCCCGGAATGTCCAGCGCGGCGTCTGACGGGCGGCCTGGATGGCGGCGCCGGAAGGAATGATCCGCAGGCCGCCGTAGCGCGCCGAAAGCTCACGGTAGGCGGCAAGCAGGCCGTCATACATCTTTTGCTGCGTGAGTTCGTCACCCTTCTGATACCACGGGTGATCCTCGCGGTACGCCCAGGTCTGGTGAATGAGGATTTCAGCCGTGGGCGCATACTTGCGGATGGCCTCGATCAGTTGTTGCGCGTAGGGCTCCTGATACTCCGGCTTGAAGCTCCGGGCGCTCCATTCCTGGATCGTCACAAAATCCCACTTCTGCGCGGCGAGAGCCTCGGGGAGGGACACGGTTTTTTTGCCGGCCAGCGCCTCGCCGAAGACGGGAGAGTTGCTGTAGGGCCGGCCCTCCGGCGAGTCCGGATCGGCGAGCGCGGCGGCGAGGTGTTTGGCGTGGCGTTCGAGCGAACAGCCGCCGAGCGATGTACGGCCGACGAGCAATTCCTTGCCTCCCGCCTTCGCAATCTCGGGAAGCTGGGAGATGGCGTTGTTCGAAAAGCTGTTGCCGATGGTCAGCAGCTTGACCGACGTGCGCGGCGCGTTGTCGGCGGCGGACCACCCGGCGGCCGGCGCGAGCAGGCCGGCCGTGAGGGCGACGCCGAGAATGAGGCCACGGCCACGACGGACGAAGGCGGATAACGGAGAGCGGGACAGGGTAGCGACAGATGTCTGCATAACGTCGCAAGGTTTTACGCAGCCCGCGCGGGCGCGTCAAAGCCCTTCGCGCGAAACAGGAAAGAATGGCCTGCAAAGGGCATAATGGACGGAATACCTGTCGAGAGGGTTCTCCTTTGGCACCGATCAATCCGGATCGCCGCGAAAAAAGCGCAGAAATCATTTTGCCCGTCGTGGCTCTCCCGCGCGCTTATAAGCGCGATGGGGAGTTGCATACGCGGCGCGTAATTTGCGCTCTTTCGCGGCTATCCTGCTTTGGCCGCAGCCGGGCCGGAACGGATCTTTTGTGGCCATTCCCTCCGTTCCCCGGGTTGCGGTTGCGCCGGCCCATGATTTCATGGGCTTCATGCGCGTGCCTTTCGTTTTCCGTTTTCCGGTGGCGGCTCCCGTGGTCCTGGCGGTTGCCCTCTTTGCGGCTCTCGTTTCCACCGCGCCAACCGCCGCCTGTGCCGCGACCGGCGGCGGTCGGGAAAAAATCCTCAACTTCGGCAACGGCACCGAACCGCAGGATATCGACCCGGCCGTCACGACCGGCGTGCCCGAAGCCCGCATCATCAGCGCCCTTTTCGAGGGCCTCGTCACCTATGCGTCCTCCGGCAGCGGCGTCGCCCCCGGCGTGGCCGAGCGCTGGGAAACCTCCGCCGACGGCCGCGAGTGGACGTTTCACCTCCGCGCCGACGCCCGCTGGAGCAACGGCGAACCGGTCACCGCCGGGGACTTCGTCCGCACCTTCGAACGCACGCTCACCCCGGAATTCGGCGCCGAATACGCCTACTTCCTCTACCAGGTGGAAGGCGCCGAGGCGTTCAACAACGGCACGCTGAAGGAGTTTTCGAAAACCGGTTTCAGCGCGCCCGATGCCCGCACGCTCCGGCTGCGCCTGCGCGAGCCCGTTCCCTTTCTCCTCGAATCGCTCACGCACCATTCCTGGATGCCCGTGCCGATCGCCACCGTGGAAAAATTCGGCGGCCTCCGCACCAAGGGCACGGCCTGGACGCGCCCCGGCAACTTTGTCGGCAACGGCCCGTTCACCCTCGCCGGCTGGCTGCCCAACCAGAAAATCACCGTCACGCGCTCGCCGACGTACTGGAATGCCGCCGCCGTGAAGCTGGATGCGATCGCCTTTTTCGCCGTCGACAACGCCGACGCCGAGGAGCGGATGTTTCGCGCCGGCACGCTCGACATCACCAGCACGCTGCCGCTCTCGCGCACCGGTTACTACCGCCGCCAGCGTCCCGCCGAGTTTCGTTCCGACGACCTCTACGCCCTCTATTATTACCGGCTCAACACCACCCGCAAGCCGCTCGATGACGTGCGCGTGCGCCGCGCCCTCGCGCTGGCCATCGACCGCGAGAGCATCACCGAAAACCTTCTCCGCGCCGGCCAGACGCCCGCATACAACTTCGTGCCGCCCTCGCCCGCCTTTCACAGCCCGGCCCGCATCGATGGCACCCTCGACGACGCCCGCCGCCTCCTCGCCGAAGCCGGTTTCCCCGACGGGCGCGGCTTCCCGCGTCTCGAACTTTTGTACAATTCGATGGAGGCCCACAAACAGCTCGCCGAAGCCGTCCAGCAAATGTGGAAGCGCAACCTCGGCATCGACATCGTCCTGCGCAACGAGGAGTGGAAAGTCTACATCGAGACACAGAACAACCTCGCCTACGACATCGCCCGCGCCGGCTGGAATGCCGACTACCCGGACCCGTTCAGTTTCCTCGATCTCTGGCTCGCCGACGGCGGCAACAACCGCACCGGCTACGCCAACCCCGACTACGACCGGCTCGTCGCCGCCTCGCTCGCCGCGCCCGACACCGCCGCCCGCCATGCGATCTACCGGCAACTCGACGGGATCCTCGCGCGCGACGTGCCCGCGATCCCGGTGTATTTCTACAAACGCGTTTACGCCATCAGCCCGCGGGTGAAAAACTGGGTGCCCAACGTCATCGACATGCGCGCCTGGCAGTGGGTGGACGTGGAGTGATCGCCGCTCCTTTAACAGTTTGCCGCCTCCTCGCCTTGCCGCCAAGTTCGCGGCAACTCGTTATGGAAAACTTCACGTTTCACAACCCGACCCGCATTCACTTCGGCCGCGGGCAAATCGCCAGAATCGACCGCGAGCTCCCCTCCGGTGCCCGCGTCCTCCTCCTCGCCGGCGGCGGCTCCATCAAAAAGAACGGCGTTTACGACCAGGTGAAAACCGCGCTCGGCGCCCGCGCCACCACCGAATTCTTCGGCGTCGAGGCCAATCCCGATTTCGACACGCTCGCCCGCGCCATCGATCTCGTCCGCCGCGAGAAGCTCACGCACCTCCTCGCCGTCGGTGGCGGCTCCGTGCTCGACGGCGCCAAACTCGTGGCCGCCGCCGTCCCGTACCTCGACGCCGCGCCCGCTGCCGACGCCTGGGAGATCCTCCGCACGCACGGCGGCGTAGTGAAATCGGCATTACCCATCGGCGCCGTGCTCACGCTGCCCGCCACCGGCTCCGAAGCCAACGGCAACTCCGTGATCTCGCGCCGCGCCACGCGCGAGAAACTCGCCTTCTTCAGCCCGCACGTCTACCCGGTCTTCTCGATCCTCGACCCGGAAACCACCTTCAGCCTCCCCGCCCGCCAGGTGGCCAACGGCATCGGCGACGCCTTCTGCCACGTCCTCGAACAGTACCTGACCTTCCCGGCCGACGCCGCGATCCAGGACCAGTTTGCCGAATCCGTCCTGCGCGTGCTCGTCGCCGAGGCGCCGAAAACCCTCGCTCACCCGACCGACTACTCCTCGCGGGCCAACCTCATGTGGGCCGCCACCTGGGCGCTCAACAACGCCATCGGCGTCGGCGTGCCGCAGGACTGGGCCACGCACGCCATCGGCCACGAACTCACCGCGCTCCACGGCATCGACCATGCGCGCACGCTCGCCATCGTCCTGCCCGCGCTCCTCGACGTGCAACGCGCCACCAAGCGGGAAAAACTCCTGCAATACGGCGAACGCGTCTGGGGCATCACGACCGCCGCCGGCAGCGAGGAGGCCCGCATCGATGCCGCCATCGGCGCCACGCGCCGCTTTTATGAATCGCTCGGCATCGCCACGCGCCTTTCGGGTTACGACGTGAAAGACGCCGCCGCTGCGCAAACCGCCGCCGAAGTCGCCCGCCGTCTCGACGCCCGCGGGGCCACGCCCCTCGGCGAACGCGACGATATCACCGCAGAAAAGGTGGAACAGATCCTCCGCCTCGCTGCCTGACCCTTCGGGGTCTTTTTTAACCACGGATTTCACGGATTATCACGGATTCAAACCATGCCTTGCCGCTTCCTTCTTATCCGTGTGCATCCGTGCAATCCGTGGTTGAAAGTAACCGCTGCCGGTTCCGGAAACCGGAAACAGCTTCGTTTCCTTCGTTAACTTCTGTGTAAAATCTTCTGTGCAAAACTCCGGGGCCTGGCCTCGCCGTAACATTGCCGCACCGCGTCTCCCGCCCATGAAACACATCACCCTCAACGACAATACCACCCTCCCGCAATTCGGGCTCGGTGTCTGGCAGGTCGCCAACGACATTGCCGAACGCACCGTCCTCACCGCGCTCGACGCCGGCTACCGCTCGGTCGACACCGCCGCCATCTACGGCAACGAGGAAGGCGTCGGCGCCGCCCTCGCCGCCACCTCCGTCCCGCGCAAGGACATCACCGTGACGACCAAGCTCTGGAATGCCGAGCAGGGTTACGATTCCACGCTGCGCGCGCTCGAGGAAAGCCTGCGCCGCCTCCGCCTCGATTATGTGGACCTCTACCTCATCCACTGGCCCGTGCCCAAGGCCGGCCGCTACGTCGATACGTGGAAGGCGTTCACCAAAATCAAGGCCGACGGACTCGCCCGTTCCATCGGCGTCTCCAACTTCAACCCGGCGCACATCGAACGCCTGATTGCCGAGACCGGCATCGCGCCGTCGGTCAACCAGGTGGAGCTGCACCCGGCGTTTTCCCAGAAGGCGCTGCGCGCGTTTCACGCAAAGCACGGCATCGCCACGGAAGCCTGGAGCCCGCTCGGCCAAGGAAAACTCCTCGCGGACGCCACGCTGGCGGCCATCGCGAAAAAACACGGCAAGACGCCGGCCCAGGTCGTCATCCGCTGGCACCTGCAACTCGGCAACATCGTGATCCCGAAATCGGTGACGCCCGCGCGCATTGCGGAAAACATCGCGGTGTTCGATTTCGCACTCGATGCCGACGATCTCGCCGCCATCGCCACGCTCGACAAGGGCGCCGCCGGCCGCATCGGCCCCGATCCCGAGACGTTTTCAATGGGCCTGTGAGCATGACGGTCGCCAGCAAACAGGCCCGGCTCGTCGAGGATCTCGGCATCATCGAAAACGCGCAGGAGCGCCTCGCCGCCGTCGTGGACCGGGCGCGCCGGCTGCCGCCGCTGGGAGAGAGCGAACGCGTCGAGGCCAACCGCGTGACGGCCTGCGTATCCGCCGTCTGGATCGTCGCCGCGCGCGGCGACGGCGGGCGGCTGCGCCTGCGCAGCGACGCGGATTCGCCGCTGGTCAGGGGGCTCGTCGCGTTGCTCTGCGAGGTTTACGACGGAGCCACGCCGGAAGATGCCGCAGCCACCGAACCGGACGTGCTCGAACAACTCGGCCTCTTGCGCGATCTCACGCCGACGCGCCGCAACGGCCTCGCCGGCGCCCGCGCCCGCATCCGCGAACTGGCGGCCGGCCTGGCAGGGTAAAGGAGCGGCGGGCGGAAGAAATGCGCCCCCGCCGCCATGCGTCGGGCATCTGCATCAGATTATCTTCTTCCGGGAAAACCGTCCAGAAGAAACATGGCATAACTGCCTGCCAGACAGGAGACTGCGACGGCAATGGCATCGATTATGCTGATGGACAAGGCATGAACATCCGTCGGAGCAGTCTCTGCATCCTCTGGATCGCCGTTGCGCTGGTCTTGTCCCAGGCGCGGGCGGATGTCGTGGAAACGGACCGGCAGACATCGCCGGTGCTGCCCGGCCAGATGTCGCTGGCCGCCACGTTGTCGGACAGCGACACGTGCCTGGCCAAGGCCGGGAAATGCTCGAAATGCGCGAAGGCCAAGTCTCCGCCGGCCGCCCTGCTGCTGTTCGCCGAGGCGGCGCCGGGCCGGCTCTTTCCGGACCTCGTCTGTCTGGGGCGGCTGGTCTTCCGGCCGACAGAAACGCCGGCTCTCACCCTGCTCGCCGGGCGCCCGATCCGGGGCCCGCCGCACATGGCCTGAAACCGGACTCCTGGCTGGCGCAGGGATTTGCGGAAGAGAGCCGATGACGGAATGTCTCACGGCCGGTTTCCGCGCATGCGTCGGCCCGCAACAACCAAATCAGGAAAACCTGAATCAACTGCTGTTATTGTCATGTCTGCATCTTTATTGTCATCACACCGTCTGCACTGGGGCGCCCACAAGGCGCTTTCGGGAAACCTTCTGGTCCATCTCGGGCTCCATGTTCACGACACACCCGAAGAGGATATCCCGATTCTGCTGGTGCCCGAACCCGAGCCGGAAATGCCTTCGGCCGGGTTTTCGTCGCCGGGCTTTTCCGCGCCGCTGCATCTGCCGGAAGAACTCGGTTACTGACCGGTCCGCGACCGCTCCGGGAAGAGACCGGTCGCCGGAATCCGGGACAATGTGACACGCTCGCGCCCGTTCGCCGTCACAGGCGGACGGGCGCCCTGTTTTTGCCCGGGGCGAACCGGCCTCCGGCTCCCGGTGTGCAGCACGGGCATGCCGGCTTCGTGCGGGATCGTGGCTCCCCGTTTGCGAAAACGGGCAGACGGGCCTTCATTCCCGATCAGCACTCCGCAACGGGCATCCACTGCCACAGCGCGATGCCTCCTGTCCTCCCGTCCTTCCGAAACACCATGAAACTCAACTGCCGCCTCACCGGCGTCGTCACCGCCCTCCTTCTCGCCATGTCCACCTCCTCTCTGCCGGCCGAACCTCTCGATGTCGGCTCCCCCGCTCCGCAAATCTCCGCCACCACCCAGGCCGGCACCACGCTTGCCCTGGCCGATGTGTACTCGGGAAACAAATACACGCTGGTGTTTTTTTACCCGAAGGCGTTCACCGGCGGATGCACCGCGCAGAGCTGCTCGTTGCGCGACGGTTACGAAGCGCTCGCCGCCAAGGGCGTCGCCATTATCGGAGTGAGCACCGACGACGTGGAGACCCAGCGGCGCTTCAAGGAAGAAAACCATCTCCCGTACACGCTGCTCGCCGACACCGACAAGCAGGTTGCCCAGGCTTTTGGCCAGCCCGCCGGCGGCCGCGCCAGCCGCCAGGCCTACCTGATCAACAAAGACGGCAAGATCGTCTACGCCGACCACAAGGGCACCACCACCAGGCAGGCCGAAGTGATCCTCGAGTTTATCAAGGATTCGTGAGAGAGCGGCGGCAGTAAAGTGGCACGGGCATCCTTGCCCGTGGACGGCGCTCCGCGCCGCAAGCGTCCCCCCCCCCCGGAATCACGGGCTGAAAGCCCGTGCCCCGTCGTCGCCTCCTGCCGTCAGTCCAGCACGATCTGCTGGCCGTCGCGAATGGCTTCGATGACTTCCGCGGGATTGTCGGCCTTGTGCAGGCGTTCGGTGACGTAGTCGCTTTCGATCAGCCCGACGATGTCCGCCAGCAGGCGCGGCTGGAGCCGGGCCATGCCGCCGGGCGTGAGCAGCAGGAAAATCAGCTCCACGCGCTCGCCGGAGTTTTCCACGGGCACGCCTTCATCCGAACGGCCGAAAAGCAGCACGGGGTTTTCCAGGCTGTCGAGGCGGCAGTGCGGGATCGCGAGGCCCTTGCCCAGCCAGGTCGGCATGGCGTCCTCGCGTTCGAGGACGGCGGTGAGAATCTCGCGGCCGGGCAACGGCAGCTCGGCGTCGGCGACGTGGGCGAAGATGTCTTTCACCGCATCGCGCAGGCTGGTGCCGCGGACGCCGAAAACGACGCGGCCGGGCGTGATCGCGTCGGCCATCGAGACAAACCGGCCGCTGCGGGCCGTGTCGAATTCGTCGCCGATCTTTCCGACGAGCTCCTCGAGCACGTCCTCGATGGTGAGGATGCCCGTCCATTCGCCGCGGGCGTCCAGGACCACCGCGAGGTGATTGTAGCTGCGCTGGAAACGGGCGAGGGCGTCCTCGAGCGGAGAATCCTCCGCCAGTTCCAGGCAGGGGCGGGCGAGCGTTCGCAATTCGCCGGCCGCGGGCGGAAGCGGCGGTTGCCCCGGGCCGGCGGCGGTGAAGCACTGGAACAGATCCTTGACGTGGAGCGAACCGACGGGCCGGGCGCCGGGGTTTTCCACCAGCGGATAACGCGAGAACCGGGTTTCCCGGATCATCGCCAGGTTGTCCGCCCACGGCAGGTCGAGCCGCACGGAGCGCACGCCGCTGCGGCGGCGCATCGAATCGCGCACGCGGATGTCCCCGAGATCCACGATGTTCTCGATCAGCAGCAGCCGGCGAAACGGCAGCAGCCCGAGCCGTTCGGGCCGCTCGAACAGCATCTTGAGGTCGTCGTGGCGCGGACGCAGCAGCGACACGATCACGCACACGAGCAGTATCACGACGATCAATACGAGCGAGATGCCCACCGGCACCTTGTACACATCGGCCAGCAGCATTTTCACGCCGAGGATCAGGATGATCGACGCGAACCCGTAGTGCAGGAAGTGGAACATCCGCATGAACCCGGACACGGCGAAATAGAGCGCGCGCAGGCCGAGCATCGCAAAGATGTTGGACGTGTAGACGATGAACGGATCACCCGTGATGGCGAAGATCGCCGGGATGGAATCGACCGCGAAAATGATGTCCGACGATTCGACGGCCAGCAGCACCACGAACAGCGGCGTGGCGGCCAGCCGGCCGGCCTTGCCGCCAGCGCCGTTGCCGTTGCCGGTCCCGGCGTCGCCATCGGCGGGCAGGCGGGTGAAGAAGCGGTTGCCGTCGTAACGCTCGGCGACCGGGAAAAAGCGCCGGAAGAGGCGGATGATCCGGTTGTTGCCGGGTTCGAATTTCGATTCCTTTTTCCGCATCATGCTGATGCCGGTGAAGAGGAGGAATCCGCCGAAAAGGTAGATCGTCCAGTGGAAGCGTTCGAGCAGGGCGAGCCCGCCGAGGATAAAGGCCACGCGCAGGATGATCGCGCCGACGATGCCCCAGAATAGCACCTTGTGCTGGTAGACTTGGGGAACGTGGAAGAAGCTGAAGATGAGCAGGAAAACGAAAATGTTGTCGATACTCAGGGATTTCTCGACGAGAAAGCCGGTAAAGAATTCCAGCGCGGCCTGCCCGCCGCGTTCGTGGAAGAGCAGGATGCCGAGATTGAAGAGGAGGGCGAGGCCGGTCCACACGCCGAACCAGGCGAGCGCCTCTTTCATGGAGATGACGTGAGGGCGCCGCTGGAAGACGCCGAGATCGAGCGCCAGCATGGCGACGATAAAAAGGGTAAAGCCGCCCCACAGGGCGATGGTTTCATTGATCATGGAAAAACGGTGATGGAACAGACATTCGGGAAAACGCGGACAGGAACGGCGACGGGGATGTCACCGGCAAACGGATACCCGCCTCGCCGCACGGGACCGGCGGAGGGACGCGCTGATGCGCGCCGGGCAACGGGGAACGTCACCCTTCCGTGGCGGCAGCCGGGAGAAGCCCCGAAGGCTAAAGCCGCAGCACCACGATGCCGACAATCCGGTCCCGGACCGGCGCCGGCTCGCGATCACCGGCGCGGGCAACCCGCCGCACGCGCGTGGCGCGGTCGAGCGGAGGCGTCAGCCAGCCGGGCAGTTCGCGTGCCGGCGCGGCCAGGGAAACGGGGCTCTTTTTCGCATGAAAAACCCCGTGGGTGCCGCTGTCGCGGGTGGTGTTTTCCTCGATGGCGATATCGCCGACGGCGGGCCAGGCCGCGCTGGCCGGTTGCGGAGCCGGGAGGGTGCCGGCAACGGCCTCGGCCGGGGAGCCCCCCTCCCCTTGCAGGATGAGGTCCTCGTGCTCGAAAACCGCAAACAGCGTCGCGACGAGCGTGATCACGCTCATCCATACCTGCCATCTGGAAAACGATGTTCGCATCAAGATACGGGCGGGATGTTCCTGGATGCCGGGGCGGGGAGTCAATCCGTCGCTCGGGCCCTGTTTTCCCCAAACGTGCGCCGGCAATCCCCCGGTGGTATTTGCGCATTTCAGGATTCCGCCGGGCCCGATAATCCGTTTTCGTCTCCGGCCATGAAATACCGCGTAGGTCGTGATGGTCAGGAAATCGGCGTCTGGACACTCGAGGAAATCATTGCCCTGTATCAGCGGGGTGAACTCCGGTCAGGCGACTTCGTCTGGAAAGAGGGCATGCCCGCCTGGAAAACGCTCGCCGAAATCCTCCCGGCTTCCCCGCCCCCGATGACCGGCGACGCCGCGCCCGCCTTGCCCGACCTGCCCTCGCTCCCCGACATCGCCGCCATCCCGGAAATCAACAATCCGGCCCAGGCCGGCGAAAGCGGAGACGAACCCGGAGCCACGCCGCTCACCCTTCGCCCCCGGCCGGCCACCGGGCACGGCAGCCACGTCCGCCCGCCCGTTGCCGGCGCCTCCGCCGGGCAGACCTCGCGCCGCCCGCCCAAACCCGCCAACAATCTCGTGTGGGCCATTCTGGTTACCCTGTTCTGCTGCATACCCTTCGGCATCCCGGCGATCATCTTCGCCACGCAGGTCGATTCCAAATACGCCAGCGGCGACTACGCCGGAGCGGAGGATGCGGCCCGCAAGGCCAAGATGTGGGCATGGATCTCCGCCGGCGTCGGCCTGGTTGTCGGCGCGTTATGGAGCCTCTTTGCCGTAGTGGGCGGCGGCCTGTCCGGCCTCGGCCGGTTCTGAACCCCGGAATGAACCCCGGAAAACGGCAGGTGACCACTCCGCCTCCGGTTCCCGGCTCCGGTCCGGTCGCTGGCGGCGGCGGCTCGCAACCGCCGCATGCCGGAGCGGTTTCCCGTCTGTCGCGTCTGTCAGCCATCGCGTCCGCTCCGCGGACTCTCGCCCTTGCCGCCCTGGTGGCGGCCCTGGGCGGAGCGGTTTCCCTGTGGTTTCGCCCGCCCGGCCCCGGCAGCCTGTATTTCCCCTGTGTCTTTAACCGGGCGACCGGCTGGTACTGCCCCGGCTGCGGCATCACGCGCGCCCTGCATGCGCTTCTGCACGGCCAGTGGCGCGCCGCCTTCAGCCACAACCTCCTCGGCCTGCCCGTCCTGCTGGTCGCCGCAATCGTGCTGCTCCGCCCGGGGTGGCACGCGCTTCGTCACAACCGCTGGCGGCCTCCTCCCTTGCCGGCCTCGACTGCCTGGTGGCTGCTCGGCATCGGCATCACGTTCGCCGTGCTCCGCAACCTGCCGTGGGAGCCGTTCACCGCGCTGGCGCCGTAACCCGGCGCCCTGCGGCGCCGGGGGGTTACAGAGTTCAAAGTTTGGGGTTTAGGGTTCAGAGTTCAGGTTCTCAGAGCCTTTCATTCATACGGGAGACAAGCGTAGCGTATTCCGGACGTTAATACAAAACCCTAAACCCTGAACTGCGGAAGCCCGCAGGCTTCCGCCACCCGCCGCGCCAGCACCTCGACCAGACGCGGGTCGCCGGAGATCGTTTCCGTCATGTGCGTCCGCAAGTGGCGGCTGTCGCCGCCCCCGCCTGCCCGGGCGGCGGCATCCGCCTCGGCCTCCCGGCAGAGGGTCGCGATGTCCCCGCCCGCGCCGGCATGCCGCCCGGGCGAAAGAAACTGCAGCGCAACGACCACATCGCCGCGATCGAACGGCGGCGTGCGCAACGCGCGCTCCAGCAGCGGTTCGTTAAAATCGTAATGGTCTCCGTCGCGCCGTTCCATCGAAGCCACGCCGACGCCCGCCGGCGCGCATTCGTCCGCCAGCGTCTTCGCAAGCTCCGCGCCCAGCAGGTTGCGCACGGCGGTCACCCCGCGCCGCGGCGTGCCGTGATCGACCAGCAGCACCTGCGGGCGCGTCAGCCCTTTCGCCCGCGTCACGGCGCGCACGCGGTCGGCGAGGATGGCCACGATCTCAGGCGCGTCGCCGCCCGGCCGGTCCGTATCGACCAGCCAGCGCGCACGCGTGACACGCGCAGCCGGGAAGCGGTCCAGCAGCGGTTTCAGCCGGCCCGGCCAGTAACCCGTCACCGCCCCGCTCGGGCCGAAAAACAGGGGGAGCGTCACCGCATGCGCCGCCGGGTTTTTTTGCAAAAACGCGCCCAGCGCCGGCTCCAGCAAGCGTGCCGGTTCTCCGTCCAGCTCCTCCGCGGGCACGCCATCCGAGTGCAGCAGCGACACGGCCTCGACGCGCACGCCGATCCGCCGCTCCAGCGCGCCTGCCAGCGCCCGCAACGATCGCGTTGCCTCCGCCCGCAACGACCCGTTGTCGAAGAGGAAACAGACATCCGCAGGGAGGGCGGAAACGGCGGAAGCGGCAGTCGTGGCGGCAGGCATCATGAACGCCTTGGTAATACTCCGGACCCGGACCGGCGCAACTTTCCGCAGACACACGTTTCCGGCCGGCCTGGCCGCCCGGAGAGGCAGGCGAAGGCAAGGCGCGCTAGCGGATGCGGTGCGATGCAAAAATATCCCGCCGGCCTTCGTGAGCCCACTGGCGGGATTCGATGCTCCTGTTGTAGTCGTGCGTCACCGAACGGATGCGGGCCCGCCGGCCGAACGCGTTGGCGACCGCCGCCGCGATGAGCGTCATATGCGTTTCCGGGATGACCTCGCTCCGGTCGCGGTCATCACCCGATGACTCCGCCCGGGGAGCGGGAGCGGATACGGTGGACGCGACCTGCGAAGCGGCTTCGGCGGCGCAGGCGACCACCGCAGGTGACATTGCCGGCCACCGGGTGGCGGCGACCGGCCCGCCGGACCGTTGCCAGCCGAAGAGCCGGTCCTGCAAAACCGGCAGCGCCAGGATCGCAGCGAGCACGCCGGACACAACCACAAGGCTGTTAAACGAAATGCCGGGCAGCTCCGCGGCACCGGAGAGATGAGCCTGGAAAGCAAGCAACAGGGAGGAGGACATGGGAGAAAGACGAGGGAACCGAAAACAGGAAGAGCCTGGAAGACCGCCACCCGCTGGCGCAAGGACAAAGGCCCTGACGGAAACCACGCACCACGAGGCGGCAATCTTCAGTATCCATGCGGCTCACGACCATCGTCCGTAGCGCGGGTCTTCCGGTCATCCGGAGGTTTACGTGGCAATCATCTCCGCATCTGCCATTCTTCGACTTCCACCATAAACGCCATGGATCCGCGTCCTGTTTTTTCGGTTTTCACCCGAGAGGTATTTTCGACTTTCTGATCGACGCCACTTCGCCACCAGCCGACCTCCTGCCACACACTTCCATCCTCGCAGCAAACCGTGACCACCTTCGACTGGCCCCCCATCATCCGCTCCATCGTCCTCGACCGCGAAGGCGGCATTCCGCTCCACGTCCAGCTTCGCACCTCGCTCCGCCGCGCCATCCAGGCCGTCCCCCCTCACGTTGAAAAACTCGCGCCCGAAAATACCCTGATCACCCTTCTCGGCGTCTCGCAGGCCACCGTAAGAAAAGCGCTCGACGGCCTCGTCGAGGAAGGCCTCATCCAGCGCCGCCGCGCCCTCGGCACCATCATCACACGCAACCGCCCCGCCTTCTCCTCCGCCCGTCGCGCGGGCAAGGCACTCCGGACCGACGACAACTTTCCCGCTCCCGAAGCCGCCGCCGCCCCGATCCCGCACCCTCGCCTCGCCATCATTTCCCCTGCCCACGCCAGCTACTCCAACAGCGGACACCTCGCCGCGCTCACCGCGCAAGCCAACGCCCGCGGCGTATCCGTTACCCTCGTTTCCTTTGAAAAAGGCGAAGACTGGCGATCCAGCCGTTCCCGCATCGGATTCGGTCCCGCCGAAGGCGGCGTGGTCTTTCTCGGAGGATTCAACCCTGCCACCGTCCACGATCTCCACGCCATCCTTTCCGGCCAGGGTTACCGGACCGTCTGCGTCGGTCTCCCCCCGGAAGGCTGCTCCTGCCCTGCCGTCGGCATCGACAACCGTGCTTTCGTCCGTCTCGGTCTCGAACGCCTCCGCGATGCCGGTCACCGCCGCCACCCGCGCCACGCTCGCAGCGAGTACCGCCTCCGCCTTCCCCGGCTGGCACGCCGCCCCCGTCGATCCTCTCATATCCTCCAGTTGGATACAACTCCCGCCCAATGCCCGCGAGGCCCGCTTTGCCCGGGATTTCCCCGGCAAAATCGGCATTTTCTCCGACGATGCAGGACGCACCTACATCGTCCGCTGGCTCGCCCGGCCCACACGCCGCCTGCATCCCGCCGCGGACTGCCTGCGCGCGCTTGGGTACGAAACCGAGCCACGCCCCATCCAACAAAAAACCGACGGCACCCTCTGGAGCGTCACCGCGGCCACGCGAGGCAACCACTCCACCCTCGTCCATGAACGCATCCTCGCCAGCGACGGCCATGCCTGGACGGATGTCTCCGCCTGGTACTGGACCGCCGGTCCCTGGTGGACGATCACCGGGCTCATTCCCCAAACAGGCCCGCACATTTAGATGTTTAGTTTGCAGTTCGTGAGCGGAGACGAACTGAAAACGCTTCGTGAAAGAATGGCCGCATACGGAGCCGAGAACTCCTCTTCCTCCGCGAAATGTGGCGGCACAGGG
Source organism: Opitutaceae bacterium TAV5 (assembly GCA_000242935.3). Lineage (NCBI taxonomy): Bacteria > Pseudomonadati > Verrucomicrobiota > Opitutia > Opitutales > Opitutaceae > Opitutaceae bacterium TAV5. The sequence continues at coordinate 3,002,714 of CP007053.1, read as the reverse complement.
AAAGGGGCTGGCATTCATTCAGCCGCCAAGCCATCCGGTTCCTCTATTTTTCACCACTGACGGCGCCACACGCCATACCCTGCCAGGGGTGCACATGCCTCCAGCCCTTTCCCTTCAACGCCTCCATCGCACCGTCTTCCCCGGCACCCAGCGCCCGTCAATCAAGACCACTTTCGGCACCGTCGGCAGGCCATGTTCGTTGGCGCTGATCTGCCCCGCCAGCACATCCACCATTGCCGCCCCCGTGTTCTCCCAATCCTGCCGGATACCGGCGATCTCACCCACGTGTTCCGCGTCAATGTCGAGACTCGCATACATCACCTCCTCCGGCACTCGCACCCCCGCCTCGTGCAAAAATTTCAACGACTGGTTCGGAAACGTGCCAATGATCGCATCCGGACGTTTCGTCCTCAACCACTCCCCGAAATCCTCGTCCGCGTCATATCCCGAAAGGATATGGACCGGCAACAAATCCCCGCCAAACAACTGCTGGCTCATCAAAAAACCGGCCCACCAGTAATGCCTCACCTGCTCGTCGTCGATTTTTGTAATTGAAAGTGCGATACGCCGGCATCCCAGCGATCTCAGTTTCTGGTAGCACAATTTAACCCCCTCCACATGATTGTTTGCCACCTGGTGCAGCCGTTGCTGCCGGAATCCATACCCGATCGACACCACCGGCCTTGCCTCCCAGTCCAGCAGCAGTCCGGGCGAGTCTCCGACCGCCGTGAGGATCATCGCCCCACGCACCGCCCGCGCCCGCAGCACCCGCGAGACCTGCCGCGCATTCGCCCCTTGATACCCCATCCAGAAATGCTCCAGCCGATACCCCAGCCGCCCCGCCTGTCTCTCCGCCCCCTTCACGCACTCCCGCACATTGAGCAACTTCCGCCACCCATCCTCCGTCCGCTCCGCCGACAAGTAGGCCAGCACCTCTCCGCGCACCGGCGCCGGCTTGCCCTGCCTGATGCGCGACATCAACGCGCTCACCAGCGCGTTGGCATGGTAGCCATGCCTTTCCGCCGCCTCCCGCACCCGCTGCCGCATCGCCTCGGAAATACGGGGATTGTTGTTCAACGCCAGCGTCACTGTCGTATGGCTGACACCCAGAATCCGGGCGAGATCTCGTGAGTTCATCTATTTGCCGATTGGGATGTTATGAGAAATGCATGGGCATGGATGATGGCAACAGGTTTACATGGCAACCATTTCTTTCCCTGCCTTTGGGAAACATGTCCATAAGGTGATTCTCGATTCGCCGTCTCACCCGCGCCCAAACCCGCACCGCTCCCCTGCCTGACTCGGTTACGCACATATCCATCCCCCCCGCCAACCCGCAATGAACATCATGAATTCGCAACCATCCCGAGGCTCCATGAGCCTTGTCACCATCGTCCTGGGTCTCCTGCTGACCGCTCTCCCTGCCATCGCTCAAACCGCACTTGCACACTGGACATTCGCCACCGGCACCGCCGCCGATCTCACCGCCGGCGGGCACACCCTCGCGGCGCTCGGTTCGGGAGCGATCAGCCATTCGTCCGACTCCGGTGGATACGTTTCACTTCCGAACAACGCCCTCCTCGTCAGCACCAGTATCAACAGTAACGATACTCCAGACCTCGGCTCCGCCGCCACCTTCATCATCACCATGCGCTATGATGAACCCTCTCCCGGCGGCACGTTCAACTGGGGCATCTTCAACAACACCACCTCCGCCGGCACCGACTGGCAGCACGCCACTCTCGTTGGCATGAACAGCGGCATCCGCGAAGGCGTTTACACCAAAAACGGCGTCAACGAGGCCTTTCCCAACACCGCCAGTGTCCCCGACGTCGGCGACTGGTTCACTCTCGTCGCCATCTACGACTCCGCACGCAACAACGGACGCCTCGATCTCTTCCTCAACGGCGCCTACGTCCAGACGGCCACCGGCATCACTCTCAACGCCTTCCAGGCTTTCGGCATCGGCAGAATCAAGGAGGGCGCCGGCGTCTCCATGTCGTTCGCCGACGTCCAAATTTACGACAGCGCTCTCAACGAAGCCACCGCCGTCTCCCTCGGCAACGCCGCACTCGCCTCCACCGCCGTTCCCGAACCACAAACCGCTGTCATTTTGCTCGGAGTTGCCGCCACACTCTCTGTTGTCTTCGCCCGGACCTGCGGAAGAAACCGGCCATGGGGTCGTTCCTAAAAGGTCTGTATTACTCTTTCGGTCTCGCCGGGCGCAGCCCCCTTTGGGCGTCCTGCTCATTTTTCCTGATCCTCTCCGTTCCCTCCTTCCCCATGGCAATACATACCCGATTCCCGTCTGCAACGGCATCGCGCGCCACTCCGATCAACCGGCGTGGTTTTACCCTGATCGAACTTCTCACCGTCATTGCGATCATCGGTGTTCTTGCCGCTATCCTCATCCCTACTGTCGGTGCCGTCCGTAAAAGCGCTCAGGCCGCCTCCTGCATCAGCAACCTCCGCCAAATCGGTGTCGCCATGGTCATGCACGCCCAGGCCAACAGGGACAAACTGCCCGTCGCATGGGGCGGAGACACCACCATCTGGAACGAAAAAATGTGGCAGTGGCAGCTCCAGCCCTACCTCGAAAACAAGCAAAATCAGACCAACGCAATCGATGCTGTCTTCGGCGGCATCTTCCGCTGCCCCGGCAAAACCAACTTCAACATCGATGGCCCTACGGATCGCGAAAAAAATTCCTACGCGATGAATGCCTTCAGCAACGGCGGGGACACCACAACGCAGCGCACCCTTTCCTCCCTCGGCCAGCCCACCATCACCCTCCTCGTGTCCGACAGCAACACCGCGACCTGCCATCTCCGCAACGCGAACTATCTCTACGACAACGCCGCCGACATCGCCCTCTGGCATAAGGGAAAAAACAACATGCTCTTCGCCGACGGCCACGTCGAAGCCCTCCCCAAAGACAGCGTGAACTACTACCTCATGAAAACCGCCGACCCCGACGACGACTCCATCCGCCCCTGAACCATCTCCTCCCCCGGAGGAATAAAAAATCCGCTCCAAAGAACAACCCGCCCAACCCCTTCAACAACTCCCCACTCCATCATGAACCCACAACCCTGCCGTCCTCCCCAATCCCGCCTCATGGCAATTGCCACGAGCCTGCTGTTAACCGTGCTCACCGCCGTAACCGCCGTCGCCCAGACGCCCGCCCCCCTCGCCCACTGGACCTTCGCCACCGGCACCTCCGTCGATCTGACCGCCAGCGGCCACACCTTTGTCCCCAACTGGGATGGACATCTGACCTATTCGACCGACAACGGCGGCTACATCTCCATCACGCAACACGGAGAACTCTTTGCCACCAGCATCAACAGCACCGCCCTGCCGGGTCTGCGCGACAACATCACTCTCCTCGTCGCCCTGCGGTATGATCAGGCCCCGGGAGCCCTCCAGTATTTCAACTGGGGCCTGACCAATGCCACCACATCAGCCGACTGGGCGCAGATGGCCCTGGTCAGCATGCAGTCCACCACGTATGAAGCCGCCTATCTTTGGTCGGGTTCCCCTGTGGCTGACCAGATGTTGAATTATTCGCCAGGCGCCCCCCTGCCTGTCGGCACCTGGTCCACCGTGGCACTTGTTCTCTCATCAGAGCAGGGAGGACAGAGGCGGCTCGATACCTTCGTAAATGGCAATTACGTCAGTTCGACGACGTCCAACGGAACATTACAGGCATTCCAGGCCCTTGCCCTCGGCAAACTCAAAGCCAGCAGCGGCCTCGCCATGTCGTTTGCCGATGTGCAACTCTATGACTCCGCGCTGGACGGCACCCAGATCAAAACCCTCTCCGACGCCGCCCTCGCCACCATCAACGGCACCACCCCGCCCACCCCCACCCCCGACTCAATCGATACCACGATAATCCCCATCATCGTGGAATACGTCGGCTCCACTCTTAACGGAAATTTCGAAATCGGAAACGCCATCATCGGCAATGCCTACTGGGGAAGGAATCCGTCGATGCCCCTCATCACCAACCCTGCCTCCACCGCGGCAGGCGTGGCGAAGAGCGGGAACAATATGATGGCCATCAACGCGTCGGGCGTCGAATGGAACATCGCCGACCTCTCCACCTCCCCCGACGACCAACTCCCCCGCCCCGGAGACGTGGTTGGCGGCGGCTACTGGCTCTATGTCCCCGCCAACGCCGACCTGACCCAAGGCGCGCCCTACGCTTATTTCATTCAGAGGAAAACCGGCGACACCGTGGTCGCCACCGGCGCAACCTTCCCGGTTTCCAATCTGGTCAAAGGCCGGTGGAACCACATCCCCATGAACCCCGTGGCCGGCGCCACCATTCCCGACTTCGACAGCCCTGCAAATGCCGTCGGCATCATGGTCAACGCCCCGGCGGGAGCCGACTACTCCGCCCCTTGGTATATCGACGACATTCGCGTGGGTCGCATCCCTACCGGCTACTTCTTCGCCTCCGCCACCCACTTGCTCGACGCAAACGACAATCCAATCGCCGCTCCCGCAGCCGACGATACGGAAATCCACGTGCGCGCCATCGTGCAAAACAGCTCAAGCGCCACCGACGTGCCCGCCTGGCTCGTGCTCAAACTCTACGAACAAGGCGTCCTCAAAAACACCATCGTGGAGCAGATGACGATCAACGGAAAAGGCGCTGCCGGCATCTCCAACACCACCGCCACCCTGAGCGCCTCGCTTGCCGGCCTGGACAAAGCAAAACTCACCGCCCGGCTCTTTCTCTATGCCGACTCCGCTCAGACCACCCTCCTCGCCAACCCCTTCAGCCTTGTCCAGCAGACGCGCGCCTTCCCCCCCTCGTCACTGGAAATCAACTACACCGGTCGCTGGTCTTCCGACGGGGCGGCCCTCCGCGGCGACTGGATTCGCCCCTACCTCAAGGTCAACGTCACCCACACCTCCTCGGTGAAAATCAACCTCCTCCAAGCCGCCAGCCTCAGCGTGCTGCTCGACGGCGTCCGCACCGACTACAACAACGTCAGCGGCCTGGTCACCATCGCTGCCAACCTCTCGCTCGACGACACCCACACCCTCCGCATCGCCGCCCTCACCCTCGACGACCGGATACTCTTCGACTCCCTCGTGCTCGACGACACCGGCGCGCTCGCCGCCCCCGCCGTCAATCCCAACCTCATCGAATTCATCGGCGACTCCATCACCGCCTGGAACAACGGCTATTCCTGGCTCGTCCCCGAGCAACTCGGCGTGGAAAGCACCCGCATCGCCTGGCCCGGCATCGCCCTCCGCGACGGACGCGGCTACTACACCCTGCCCGCCGGCGTCTTTGTCCGCTCCGGCATGGAGTCCGCCTGGTTCCAGAAAGGCATGCCCGGCTACGGCACCGGCGGCGCATGGGATTTCACCGCCGCCCCCCATCCCAACCTCATCGTGATCAACCTCGGCACCAACGACTTTGCCCAGATCACCGGCAACGCCCCGGAAGTCACCGCCTTCCGGACCGCCTATCAGACCTTCCTTCAGCAAGTCCGCGCCACGCATCCCTCCGCCGGGATCTTCGTGATGCGCCCCGTCAGCATCCCCGCCGCCGACGTCCAGACCGCCATCCGCGACGCCGCCCAGGCCCGCATCGATGCCGGCGACACCAAAATCCATTATGTGGATACCACATCCTGGAACGTCGCCATCGGCAGTGACAACATCCACCCCAACGAAGCCGGCCACGCCACTCTCACGGAAAACCTGGTGACGCTGCTGACACCCTACCTCGGCTCCACTCCCCCGCCCGATCCTGACCCCGAACCGACCCCGCTCGCCCTCCACTGGACCTTCGAGACCGGCACCTCCGCCGACCTCACCACCGGCGGTCATACCCTCACGGCGCTCGGTTCCGGAACGGCAACCCACTCCTCCGATTCCGGCGGCTACGTCTCTCTCCCCGCCAACGCCCTGCTTCTCGACACCGCCATCAACAGCACGGCCCTCCCCTCCCTCGGCTCCGCCGCCACCTTCATCATCACCCTGCGTTACGACGCGGCCCCTCCCGGCGGCACCTTCAACTGGGGACTCTTCAACAACAGCACATTCGTCGGGACGGACTGGCCTCACGCCACCTTGGTCGGCATGAACACCGGCACCCAGGAAGCCGTTTACATGAAAAACGGCACCCCGGAGGCTTTTGTGAGCGGGTCCAATGCCAAACCGGCGGTCGGCGAATGGTTTACCGTCGTGGCCATCTACAATTCGGCCAAGAACGGCGGTCAACTGGACATGTTCATCAACGGCGCCTACGTGTCATCGGCGGCCTTTGCATCTCTGAACAACTTCCAAGCCTTTGGCCTTGGCCGGATAAAGGCAGGAGCCGGTGTCGCCATGTCGTTCGCCGACGTGCAGATTTATGACAGCGCGCTGGACGAGACAACCGCCCTCGCCCTCGGCAATGCCGCCCTCGCCACCACCACCGACACCCCGCCGCCGCTTACCTCGCTGGAGACTTGGCGGCAGGATCAATTCGGCACCACTGACAACGCCGGAGAAGCCGCCGACTCCGCCGATCCCGACGGCGACGGCCTGCCCAACCTCCTCGAATACGCCCTCGGCCTCGACCCACTTCTGAGCGACAGCGCCGGGGCCGTCACCATCGGCAAAAGCACGGATAGCCAGCGCCTCGCTCTGACCTTCACCCGTATCGCCGATCCTGATCTCACCTACACGGTGGAAGCGACTGATGATCTGGTTTCCGGCCAGTGGATACCAGTCTTTACCAGCACGGGTGCTGAAAACGTCGCCGGTTACTACACCGCCGTGGACACTGAACTCATCTCCAATCATGCCCGCAGGTTTTTACGGCTCGCCGTCAGTTCGTCCGCTTCATTCTCTCAATATATTACGTCATCCCTTGTCGGTCTTGTGAAAATAATATGCAAGGCGAACTCGGACACCTTGCTCGGTGTCCCATTGGAGAAAAGTGCCTCTTTCTCCGGTCTTACAGAGACATTTGGGGGAATTACAGACGGAATCGCTACGATTGGGGTTCCCGGTAATCCTGCTTGGCCAAACGATATTTTTGCCGCTTCCCATTATATCCGATTCAAAACAGGCCCCTTGGCAGGCAAATACTTTACCGTAACGGAAAATTCATCAAACAGCCTCAAGTTTATTACGCTGGGTGAAATTATTTCCGACGATATTGTCGCCTCTCAATTTGATCTGATCGGATACTGGACATTGGATGAACTATTCCCTCCGGCCACGCAAACAACTTTTGTAGTGTCAGCCGGTACTCTGGGCATTCAGAGGCGTTCCGAATTGCTCCTGCCCGATTATACCGGCTCCGGAAGTAACCTGCCGCCCAAACAACAATATTTTATCACAGCGGCCGGCGGATGGCGCAGCACAGACGCAGGCTTTCCCGAAGCTGGCTCCCGGATACTCTTGCCTGACGTCTGTTTCATTATCCGCCATCCTGCCACGGTCAGCAGCGACACAGTGATGGAATCGCTCGCCAGTGTTAATCTCCATCCAATTTCCATTTTTCTGTCATCTCTTGCGGATAACAAGCAGGACACTTGGCTGTTTATACAGCGGCCGATGGAGTTGCGTCTCGACCAACTCGGGTTGGAAAACGCCTTCGTTCCCAGCAACGGTACCCTTGGCCTACAGCGTAGGGACGAAGTTCTCGTTTTCGACAACGAGGCAGCATCGCTCAACAAGGCTCCTTCCAGATCATTTTTTAGGACAGGTAACAATTGGGTGGAAAGCACATCGGGATTCCCTGTCTCCAACGATTACATAATCCCGGTTGGCGCGGGGCTGGTGATCCGAAAATATCCGACAACAGACGGAGGTGTTTCTTATTTCACCAACAATCCATTATATTGATGTCAGAATAACCAAAACAACAAAATAGATATGAATAAAACAATGATCATGTTGAATAAAACCACGAAGCTCTTCCTGATTATATGTGCAAGCGCAGGCATGTCACTTGCGAATATTGCCATAGATTTTCAGATTGAGACATTCGATGCATCCGGCGCGCCGGTGGCTCTTGGTGTGATCGGTGTCTTGGTCGTCGATACCACTGGGGCGGGTTTCGCCCAAGACGAGGCGCTTGTCGGGTCCACTTTCTCGACCGGCTCCACTTTTGGCGCGGACAATGTATATATTCTCAATACTTACACCGCTGTTGATCTGGGCGGGGTAAACGGTTTTGGAGGAACTTTGAGCACATATTCATATTCCGATATTCCTGGTCTTAATGTTGGTGACCTGCTGGCATTCTACTGGTTTCCGACCGTTACGGATGCAGGTTCCATCGTCACATCAGGCTTAAACTACGGTTTTTTTCGCTCGGATGCAATAGTTGATAATTCTATGATGGCGTGGGTGGCCCCTGCCGATACTGGCGGTCTCTACAGCCTTTATGCATTTTCCATTCCGACAGGGGGCTCGTCGCCTGTCGAGCAACTGAGCGCCACCCTCACAACAGGGAACATCCCCGAGCCCGTCACCTATGCCGCGCTCTTCGGCGCATGCGCGATCTGCCTCGCTTTCTGGCGACGCCGCCACAAAGCGGCGCTCCGCTCAGGTAACGGCCAATGATATACGCCACAGCACCTCTCATTATGCACCGAGGAAAAAAGACCGCCGACTCCGTCCATTCCAAGGCGCATAACGCTCCGATATCAGCCTCTCGCTGAACCGTCCTCCCCCTCATCCCAATAATCGAATCATCCGTATTGAAAAAAGACGCACCCGCATCCGGTGCGCCTTCATTGTATCCACCCGGCAATGGCCGGATCATCATGCTGAATGTCACAACTATATAGATACAGTTTGTATCGAAAACATGGCTATCTGGTTTTACAGACCAAATCGACACCCGCCAAAGTGCCGTCCTCACCTCGTCAGTCCACCCAAACATTACATCAAAAACCATGAAAACATTCCTCAAAATCCTGGCGTTCTCGTTGCTTGCTCCGCTTGCATGCCATTCCGCTACGATCTATATCGACTTCGGATCATCTGCCAACCCGACAACCGTACCTGGCTGGAACAACATCACCGTCCCCGGAGGGGGCTCCAATGTCCCGCTCATCGACAGCACCGGCGCCGCGACTCCGCTCACCCTTAGTTGCACTGCATTCGGAGACGCCAATCCCTCATCGGGAACAGCCAACCCCACCGGCGATGCCGCCTATCCGTCCACGGCCACGCAGGACAACCTTTTCGCCTGCGCCGTTGCCGGCGGCAGCTTTCAGAGCCCGCAAGCCTCGGTCCCCCTTACCATCAAAAGGTCTCAGCTCCGGCGAACTGTACGTGCCGACGGCCACGTTGAAGCCCTGCCCCAAAATGGTGTGAATTATTACCTCATGAAATGGCCCGACAACACCCTTCGCCCATGACCAGGAAACCGTCCTTGCTGGCCGCCTCCGCAAACCAAAAAGCGCCCGATTCCAAAAGCGAGTCTCCTCCGTCCCCTGATTGCCGCCCCTCTCTCTTCACCGCCAAACTGATCACCTTACAAGAGGGGCCTCGCAGCAGGTTTACATGGCAACCATTTCTTTCCCTGCCTTTCTAAAACCCGCCTGTAAGGTAACCCCAATTCACTTCTCCATTCGAATCCGGCTTTTTCCCCGTCCACCCAAACTCTGCTTCTTCCCATGGCAACGCATATCCAATTCCCGCCCATCACCAACATATGCCAATCCTCTATCCGGCGTGGATTCACCCTCATTGAGCTGCTCACCGTCATCGCCATCATCGGCATCCTCGCCGCCATCCTCATTCCCACGGTTGGTGAAGTTCGCAAAAGCGGTCGCGCCGCCGTTTGCAAAAGCAACCTGCGCCAAATCGGTGTCGCCATGTCGCTTTACGCGGAGGCCAACAAGGGATTTTTTCCGCCGCCACGCGCATCAGGCGGCGATTGGTACAATGATGTCTGGATGACCGCCCTCCAGCCTTACATGGAAAACAAAAAACCGGCGGTCAGCGATTTTAACGGGAAAATATCCGCGATTTATGGCGGCGTTTTTCACGATCCTGGCAAAGGCAATTATAACATGGACGGCCCCGGCGACATCCCGCGTCTCTCCTACAGCATGAACTGCTTTGGCGATAACGACACCGATATCTCAACAGCCCGAAGCATCACCCAATTCACGCGCCCCAGCATCACCGCCCTCGTCGTCGATTCAAACACCGGCACTGTATTCATTCGCAACTACGCCTACATGTATCGGGATTTCCAGGCACTCTGGCACAAAGGACGCGACAACGTCTTGTTCGTGGACGGTCATGTCGAAGCAATCCCGAAAGACGGCCTCAACTACTATCTGCTTAAAACCGGGGATAACGAAGAGCGGGCGTTCTAAGCCGGGAATCAAAACAGCCGCGCCCAATCCTTCCTCGCAATCCGAATACGCATTTCTCTCTCCATGAATACCACCGCACTCATTAACGCATCCGCAATGCTTGTCGCACTTTTGGTTACTCTGCCATTGCCCTCACTCACCGCCCAAACGCTCGTCAAAGAGAACTTCGATTCCCTGCCCGTTGGCCACGTAGCTTCCGGCCGCTACCCGCACATCATTCCGTGGGAAGGTCCGTCTGAACGCGAATTCGGCCGCATCGAGATCACCGATCAATTCCCCGGCTCCGAGTCCACCGCCACCGGAAAAGATCGCCTCAACGTGATCGCCATCCACGACAACTCTCCGGCCCTTAACAAAAGTTCGAGTCTGGTATTCCCCTGGAAAGACAAGGCCCCAACCTCCGGACGCCTGACTCTCTCCTGGGAGTTTCTGGTTCCCGTCGAGCCGCCCTTCCTCGGCATTCACTTCCTCGGCGGCTCCTGGGACAGCTCGGCCGCCGCCGTCCTTCTTGCCGATGGCAAAATCATCCTCCACGCCAACAAAGGCGACACCACCCGCCTCACGGTGGGAGCTTACCAACCCGGCAAATGGCACGCTCTCAAGGCAGAACTCGACATCACCGCCCGCACCCTCGACCTTTGGCTTGACGGCAAAAAAGTCGCCAACGCCGTTCCCTGGCTCGCCTCCGCGCCCAAGTCCATCGACCGCCTTTCCACCGTCGCCGACTTCGCCCCGGTTGACCGCCATGGCGCCGCCATCCTCTTCCTCGACAACATCGATGTCACCGCCGTCCCGTGAAATTTTCACATCCCCCGCTTCGCCTCGTCTCCCTTGCGGCTCTGACCGCGCTCGCCTGTATCGTTGATCCCGTTGCATCGCACGCGGCAAATCCGCCAGGAACCCGGCCACCGTCCGCCATTCGCAAAATCCGCACCGGCCAGCCCGTGGAAGTTTACGCTCCCGGCGAATCCCTGAAATGGAGAATCACGCTGGTCAATCCCTCCACGACAACTCCCTTGAGCGGTTCCCGTCTGGTCTGGACAGTCTCCGCCTGGCCGCAAGCGAACCCGTCCGATACACCCGCTCCCTCCGGAGAAATCCCCGTCCCTGCAATCCCACCTGGCGACAACGCCGTCATCAACCTCGATCACACGCCATCCGCCCTTGGCTGGCACGAAGTCGCCCTCGAACTCCGCGACACCAGCGACGCCCTGATCGACCGCCAGACGCGCACCTTTTCCGTCGGCCACACTCCGCGCAGCACCGGCCGGCACTTCCGCTACGGCCTCTGCTCCCACATGCGCCGCCACATCGGCACGCCCCTCTTCGAAAAAGAAGCCGCCCTCGCCGACCGCCTCGGTATCGATATTATCCGCACCGAACTCGCCGGCTGGGAAAGCACCCAGCCCTCCGAGGGACAATGGAACTGGAAAGCCGCCGACCAAGTCCTCGACACCCTCACCCCGCTCGGCATCGAAATCCAGCCCATCTTCGCCTACACCACCCGCTGGGCCTCCACCGGCGACCCCAACGCCAAGGACTGGAACGACTGGAACAAAACCGCCCCCCGCCTCACCCCGTGGCACACTTACGTCCGCACCGTCATGGAACGCTACGGCGAGCGCGCCCGCTATTGGGAAATCTGGAACGAGCCCGACATCAGCTTCTGGCGCGCCACCACCGAACAGTATATCGAGCTTTTTAACACAAGCTCCGCCCTCATCAAAAAAGCCTCCCCGCGCGCCCAGGTCCTCAACGGCGGCCTCGCCATGGTCAAGCGCCAGCCCAATCCCGACTTCGTCCAAACGTTTGTCGCCAGGGCCGACAAGTCCAACTGGGACGTTTTTGCGTATCATGATTACCATACCTTTGCCCAGTTCCTCACCCGCCGGGCCGAAGTCGGCGAGCACCTGGCAAACCTCTCTCCCGACATGCCGCTCTGGATCAACGAAGGCGGGCACCACACCCTTCTCGCCGGTGGAGAACATGAGCAGGCTCTCACCCTCGTGAAAAAGCTCACGACCTCGCCCGCGCAGGGCATCTCCGCCTACTTCTGGTACAACCTCCGCGACGACGGCCTCGATCCGCGCGAACCCGAACACCACTTCGGCCTGACGCGCTACGACGGCCAGCCCAAACCCGCCTGGTCCGCCTACCAAAACCTCATCCGCGAACTCGGCTCCGCCCGCTACCACAGCTCCCTTCCCGCCGCCGAGCTTCCTCCCGGCACGTGGGCGCACCTTTACGAACGGACGGACTCCCCGGCCGGCCAACACGCCTCGCACGTCCTTGTCCTCTGGCAGGAAGGTTCCAGCCGAAACGTCCCGGTCTGGCTCGGCACGGACAACTCACAAGCTCGCATAACTCAAGTGCTCAACCTCATGGGCAACCCCCTTCCCGCCTCCATCACCGATCAGGGCGCCGTGATCGACCTCTCCCGTGAGCCCGTTTATGTTCATATAAACCACGACCAGGCTCCACGCCTCGTTATCAAGCCCATCCTCGACGCACCGCCGCTTCTCGTCCTCATCCCCGATGCGCCCTCCCCCCTGCGTATCCAGATATCAAATCCACTCGCTGCCGCCGCCACCGCGCAACTCCGGCTCACCTCCGACCTCCCCGGCCTCACCCTGCCCGCGGACCATCCGCCAATCACCCTCAAGCCCGGTGAAACCGTTCGCCAATCGCTCGACCTGCACCTCGCCCCGGCATCCCCGCCGCCATCATCCAACGACAAGCACCGTCCTGTGCTCAATCTCCACCTTTCCATCCCGGAAGCCGGTCTTGACCTGCCGGCACGCATCCCCCTCGTTCTCGCGAAACAAGTCCCCGCGCTCGCCTCCGGTTCCGGGATCGGAAGCCTCCCTCCCCTCGCCCGGCTCGACCGCCAGACCGACATCTTCAACCTCTACTCCGCCGAGCCCTTGCCCGCCATGCACTGGCACGGCCCCGGCGACCTCAGCGCCACCGCCCGTATCGCCCATGATGGCGCGGCCCTGCACATCGAGGTGGTCGCCCGTGACGATGTCCATCACCAGACCAACATCCGGGAAGAACTCTGGGCCGGGGACAGCCTCCAGATCGGCATCCGGCTGCTTGAAACCGATTCAGGCTACATCGAACTCGGCCTCGCGCTCGGCAACGACGGCAAGACCGGCGGCTGGGTCTTTTCCACCACGCCCGACAGCGCCCTCCCGCTCGGACGCCTGGATCCGCCGGTCAACTACACCGTCTCGCGCGACCAATCCGCCGCCGCCACCTATCGCATCCGCCTGCCGTGGGCCGCGCTCGGCGGCAAGGACGGGAAACCGCCCTCCGACAGCTTCCGCCTCACATTCATCGTGAACGACAATGACGCCAAGGGCCGCAAGCAATGGGTCAAGCTCTCCGACGGCCTCGGCGACCAAAAGACCCCCGATCTCTGGCCTATCTTTGTCTGTCCCTGATGCAACCGCCCTCGGCAAACTTCGACGTCCTCTCACGGCGCGGCGTTCGGCCCCTCGGTGTCGCGCGGGCGCGGGACTCGCTCGAACGAGTCCTCGAGATCGGCCCAGAGAAGACCCAGCCGGACCGCCAGGATCGCATTCGGACGCTTCCACCAGGCCGCCAAGCCCTGGCCGCCCCAATCCAGCTATTGCCGTTGCCTGCAACATCCTCCGCCATCATGCATCGAACCGGCACAATCGGTTTCCCGCGCAATGGACAACGCAACCTCCAACAACTCATCACTCCCCTCCGCCACTCCTGCCGCTTCCAGCTTCGAATGGGAACCACTCATCCGCGCCATCGTCATTGACCGTGAAGGCGGCATTCCGCTGCACGTTCAAATCCGCACGTCCCTCCGCCGCATCCTCCAAACCGTCCCGGCCCACGTCGAAAAACTGCCTGCCGAAAACACGCTGATGACGCTCCTCGGCGTCTCGCAGGCCACCATTCGCACCGCGCTCGACGGCCTCGTCAACGAGGGCCTCATCCTGCGCCGCCGGGCGCTCGGCACCCTCATCACCCGCAACCGCCCGAACACCTTGTCCCCGTTCACCCCGGCATCCGGCCAGGCGCGCATCGCCCCCGCCACGACCCAGGCCGTCTCCCGGATCGCGCTCATTTTTCCCGGCAACGACAATTACTCCAACTCCGCCCACCTCACTGCCATCACCACGCAAGCCAACGCGCGGGGCACCAAAGTCTCCCTCGTCGCCATCACCAGAGGCGACGACTGGCAATCGACCCGGTCCCGCATTGATTTTTCCCCGGCGGAAGGCGGCGTCTTGTTTCTCGGCGGTTTTCCTCCCGCCACGATTCACGACCTCCACAATATTCTCGCCACGCAAGGCTACCGCACCGCGGCCATCGGACTTCCCCTTGAGGGATGCAGTTGCCCCGCCGTCGGCATCGACAATCGCGCCTGCGTCCGCACCGGACTCGAACACCTCCGCGACGCCGGCCACCAGCGCATCGCCTTTCTCGTCGGCGAACCCGAGCAACACCCCGAAGTCGTCGAGCGCGTCCGCCATTTTGAGGAACTCGCCCGGGAGCTCGGCCTCCCCCGCGCCGAAGTCATCCATGGCGGTTGCGTATTCGGGGACGATCCCTCCGAAGTCTCCGGGCGCGCCGTCACCGCCCTCTGGAAACAGCGTGCTCCGAACAAGCGCCCCACCGCCCTTTTTGGCGTTTCCGACGCCTGTGTGGTCGGCGCCCTTTACAGCCTCGCCCACCTCGGAGTCCGGATTCCCGACGATGTTTCCCTGCTCGGGTACGACGGCACCCCGCTCACCCAGGCCGTCCAACCCCGCCTCGCCACCCTCGTCACACCGATGGACACCTCTGCCGCCGCCCTCCTTTCACTGCTCGACGAACCCCGCTCTACCGACGATTCCACTGAATCCCCCCCTCGCCAGATTCTGATTGCCCCTCAATTCCGCCCCGGCCCAAGCCTGAGCAAGTGTTGATCACAGGCACAATTACACCATAACCTACTAACCACAAACTCATTATAAATTAACCCCTATTTTGAGCTTGCGAATAAACCACAAGTTTCGATTCTTCGAAGAATCGAAACTTAGGAACAATGGTTTCATCGAACCTCATCACCCCAGTCACCACCACATCTGCCGCGCCGCGAAAAGCCAGCGGCGGACGAGTGACTGCCAGCGTTTTGAACAAGATGGGAGACCATCGAGAAACCAACAGCCCGGCATGGAATTGGGAAGAAAACCTTCGCTCCATCGTTCTCGACCGCGACAACGGCATCCCCCTCCACGTCCAGCTCCGCGCCTCGCTCCGCCGCGTCATCCGGTCCACCCCTGCACACGTCGAAAAACTCACCCCCGAAAACACCCTCATCGATCTCCTCAACGTCTCGCAGGCCACCGTCCGCCGCGCCCTCGACGGCCTCGTTGAAGAAGGCCTCATCCAGCGCAAACGCGCCCTCGGCACCGTCATCACTCGCCGCCCCGCCAGTGACACCACCCTCAGGAACATCGCCGTCATCGCCCCGAACTTCCCCAGCTATTCCAACTCCGCCCACCTCGCCGCCCTTACCGCCCGGACCAGTGCCCAGGGAGCCACCCTCACCCTGATCTCCTTCAACCGCGGAGACGACTGGCAGACCTGCAAACGCCAGATCTCGTTCGGACCCTCCGAAGGCGGCGTGGTGTTTCTCGGCAACACTCCCCATGCCACCATCGACCTCCACAACCTCCTCGCGCAGGAAGGCTACCGCACCGTCCATATCGGCCCCCCCCTCCCCGGCTGCTCCTGCAACAGCGTCGGCATCTCCAACCCCGCCTTCATCCGCCTCGGGCTCCAGCACCTCACCCGCGCCGGCCACCGCCACATCCTCTTTCTCGTCAGCGAACCCGAGGAAGTCCCCGAAGTCATCGAACGCGTGGCCTGTTTCGAACAGATTTCCCGCGAGCTGGGGCTGGACGTCCCCTCCGAAGCCGAAGTTCTCCACTGCGGCGCCCACGTCTGGGAAAACTCCTCCGAAGCCTCCGCGCACACCATCAAAAATCTCTGGCAACAGCGTCCCGCGAACCGTCGCCCCACCGCCATTTTCGGCATTTCCGACGACGCTGCCGCCGGCGCCCTCTTCGGCCTCTCCCGCCTCGGCGTGCGTGTCCCCGAAGACATCTCGCTCCTCGGCTACGACGGCTCCGAACTCACCCGCATCGTCCAGCCCAAACTCGCCACCCTCGTCACCCCCATGGACAAGTTTGCCGCCGCCGTTCTCCGCCTCCTCAACACCGGCGCCCAGGACCGGCAAATCCTCATCAATCCCGATTTCCGCGAAGGCGAAAGTCTCCGCCCCCGGATGCCCTGACATCTTCCGCCGCTCCCGAAGAACCCTCGCCATTCCCGCGTCTGCCCGACACCTGAAACCCGACACTCGATAACGCCGCAAAATCCATGAACCCCGCAGCTACCTCCGCCCCGATAACCCGCCCCTGCCTGCGCAATGCCCGCACCGCTGCCCGTCCGGCTGCATCCGCCTTCACACTCATCGAACTCCTCACCGTCATCGCCATCATCGGCATTCTCGCCGCCATCATCATTCCGACGGTCAGCAAGGTCCGCGAAAGTGCCCGCAAGGCCGCCAACGCCTCCAACATCCGCCAACTCGCCATCGCCCACATGATGTGCCGGCAGGAGAACAAAGGCGTTTTCCCGGCACGCAAAAGCGGCGACCCCAGGCTCATTCTCAACAGCAACGGCGCGCTCGACAACGTCGGCTATCTCCTCCCCTACCTGTCATTGCAGGAACAATACAACAATCCTTCTTCCCTTACACGGACCCCCGATGTGCTCATGTGCCCATTCTACCAGCGTGATTCCAACGGAAGCTCCGGCGGACTTCAGCACACCATCGCGTATCAGAAAACGCTCATGGCCGGTTACCAGATCAACCTCTACTCTTTCTCTCCTCCCTACAGCGGCTATGCCGAATACCGCGACTCCGATATCCCCGCCCGCCGTGCCATCGTTGCCGACCTGACCCACTGGTGGGACGGATCGCTGGATGGCATCATCAAAAACGACCGCAAGCCATGGGACGGCAAAGGCTTTCATGTCGGCACCTGGAGTGGCAGCGCCCGCTGGATCAAACTGACAGGCAGCAACATCGCCGGCGGTGTCGCTCCCGGCGGCAATCCTCCCTCCGGTGGCCGCTCCCAGTGGGAAGGTCTCGACAATTACTGATCCCGTTTCGCCTCGCTGCTAACCTCCAACACCCGCGCACCTGACCAGCCCTTTCCCCCATCCGGCCCTCCCCGGAAACCCGCAACGCACACCGCACACATCAACCACCATGAACATATCCCGCCAACACACCGCCGGACGCCCTGTAATGTCCCTGGCACTCACCGTCCTGCTGGCCGCCACACCGGCCATCGCTGCTGATTCCGCCTGGAACGGCGGCGATGGCAACTGGTCCGCCGCCACCAACTGGACCCCCGACACCGCGGCTCCCGGAGCAGGCGACACCGCCACCATCACCGGCAGCTCCGCCGATCAGACCGTCACCTATGACTCCGCCGCCAGCGGTCTGCTCGGCACACTGATCCTCGATCAGGCCGCGTCCGGCTTCGCCAACACCCTACTCGTCTCCAAATCACTGACCATTGCCAGCGACATTGCCCTCGGCGGCAACGACGCCCTCGGCACCGCGCAACTCCAACTCGGCGCGGGCACCACCCTGAAAATCGGAGATGCCACCACTCGCGGCGCGCTCACCATCGGCCAGAACGCCGTCCTCCTGGCCACCGATTCCTCCAGCAGTCCCACCATTGATGCCAACGTCACCCTCAACGCCGGCGGCCTCATCACCCTCAACTCGGCCGCCGCCGTCGACACCCGCACCACCCTCCTCGGCAACTTCACCGCCAACGGCGGCACCATCGAACGTGTTGCCGGCAACGCCGGACAAGGCATCCTCCAGCTCAAAGGCGCGACCAACGTCCTTAACAACGTCACACTCTCCGACACCCTGGCCAGCACCAAGGGCCTGCCCTACATTTATCTCAACGGCAACGCCACCAGCGGCGCCGCCGACCAGTCCTTCTCCACCAACATCACCGTCCCCATTCTCGCCCTCCGCGGCGCCACCGGCACCAAGACCCTCGCCACCACCGGCTCCGGCGTCATCACCCAAATCCGCCTCGGCAACTACGCCGCCAACAGCGAACTCACCCTCAAACTCGGCGGCGATCTCGCCCTCACCAACGGCATCGCCGACGGCGTATGGGGAGCCTCCACCGGCACCACCCTCAACCTCGACACCGCCGGCCACACTCTCACCAACACCAGCACTCTCAATTTCATCAGCGCCAACCTCACCGGTGCGACATGGAATATCAAAAACACCGCCGCCACCGCCGGAAAAATCGTCGCTGCCAACTACACCTTCAACGCCGCCAATACCAACACCGTCACGGGCGACCTCACCCTCCAGGCCACAGGCACGGGGGCCAACGCGTTTGCCAACGCCACCTTCGGAGCCTCCACCCGCTTCCACTACACCGGCACCGCCGGCTCCTTTTCCAGCACCAACGCCCTGGCCAGCATCGAAGTCGGCAACGGCGTCAACGCCTCCGCCCTCACCCGCACCGGCAGCGCCCTCACGCTCACCGGCAACCTGAAAATCAACACCGCCGCCACCTACACCGCCGGCGGCTACGCCACCACCCTCACCGGCAGCATCACCGGCTCCGGCACCTACCACGCCATCAATTCCTCCGGCAACGTCACCTGGTCCTCCGGCTCCATCGGCGGCCTTTCCGCCGGTGACGCCGCCGGCCAGACCGGCACCCTCACCTTCAGCGCCGCCGGGACTGTCTCCGGCATTCCCACGATCAACCTCGCCGCCACGTCCGTCTCCGTCTTCGATATCGCCAGCGCCTCCAGTTACGACGTCGTCAACCTCGGCGCCTTCAACATCGCGTTCAACGGCACGCTGTATCTGAATTTCCTGGACGGCTACACGCCGGAGGACGGAGCCTCCTTCGACCTGTTCCGGAGCGCTTCCGAATTGAACAGCGCATCCGTTGCCTTCACCGGCACGAAAAGCGGCGATTTCATCACGATCGCCAGCAACCTCGCCGGCTTCGAATTCTCCTTCGATGCCGGTACCGGCATCGTTTCCGTCACCAGCGCCATCCCCGAGCCCGCCACCGTCGCCATCCTGGCCGGTCTCGCCATGCTCGCTGGAGCCGCCATCCGGAAACGTCGCCGCCTGGCCCGAGCATTTCCCGCAACCAACAGCCAATAACATCCTCACCGGTCGGGCCGGCGCGCCACGCGCCGGCCTGATGACCCTCCTCCATCCCTCCTCCCGGCTCCCGTTTTTCCACCCGCAAAATCCATCCATGAAACAGCACCTCGCCCCCGTTCTCGCCGCCACCCTCGCCCTCCTTGCCGCTGCCGCCGCCACCGCTCAGCCCCTCTTCCGGGAAAACTTCGGCGGCGATACCCCCAAAGGCACCCTTTTCCCCGCCGAGCCCACCCCCGGCACCTGCAACGGCTGGTATGCCCCTCTCAATACCGACGACTCCGTCAACGGCTCCCGCCCCCACGCCTGGACCTGGGGCCTTGCCAAAGAGAAACTCGACATGGCCGTCACCTTCCAGAGCCGCGCCCAACCCGAAGAACAACGCTGGCTCTTCCGCAAGCTGACCACCGGAGGCCCCCTCGCCGAAGGCCGCGCCGTAACCAACCCCAAACTCACCGCCCTTTTCAATATGGCCTGGGGCGGCAACTCCTCCGCCTACCATTACAACCTCGCCCTCCTCGACGACTCCGGCAACGGCTATGTTGCCCAGATCAGTCGCGCCGGCACCGCCACCCTCTATCGTCTCGACAACGGCCTCACCGGCGGCTGGACCATCCTCGGCACCAGGGAAAGCGAGCACCAGTTCAACACCAACCTCATCTGGCTCTCCATCTCCAACGGCAAAGTCACCGTCGCCAGCAAGCTCATCACCATGAAAAACATCCCCGGCCCCGAGCTTGCCGAAGCCGACACCACCTACACCCGCTTCACCACCATCGGCGTCGCCGGCATCGGCTATCAGGACGCCATCGATGTCCGCGTCCGCAACGTCACTCTCGAAGGCCAGGTTGTTTCCGGAGAGTGACAAAATGCAAAGCGCAGGGAAGGAGGTTTCCGGCCGCCGGACGAGGCCCTCCATGCCTCCTCCTTCGCTTTCCATCGCCTCCCGGTTTTTCCCGGCACCTTGACCACGTTCCGTCTTTCTCCTCCCGGCAATCCCCGGATCCAACGCCAAACACGTATCCCTTAAATTATGACAACCGTCTCCCTTCTCCGCCGTTTCCTCCTCGCCTCTCTCGGCGCGACCACACTCCTCTCCGCCATCGTGGCCGCCGCGGAGGCGCCACGGCTCACCGCCACTGGCCGTGAATATCCGCTCATCTCCCCGGGTGCGGGAGAAAAAGACCTGCGGCTCACTCTCCCCGCGACCCTCCGCGCCACGACCATTCGCACCGAAGTTCGTGCCTATGATGTCTCCGCCGGCATCGCCCCCAAACCCCTCTCCACGACGACCACTCCCATCCCCGTCGCCACGCTCTCCACCACCGCAGACACCCGCGACCTCACTCTCAAGGTCGACCTCCCCCGCCTCGGCCTCTACGACATCACTTTCACCGCCCTCGACACCGCGGACGAACCCGTTGCCGCCATCAACGTCTCCTGCGCCGCCGTCCCCCCGCGCACTGAAGTGGGTCCCGCCGATTTCGCCACCGCCACCCACTTCGGCCACACCCCCACCGCTGACGACCTCGAATCCGTCCCCGCCACCCTCGCCCTCATCAAACTTGCCGGCTTCTCCCGCATCCGCGACGAAGTCTCCTGGGACACCGTCGAGCGCACCCCCGGCGCCTTTGTGTTCGGCCCCCATCACGACGCTTACATCCGGCAAGCCGCCGACCTCGGTCTCTCTCCCCTCATCGTTCTCGATTTCGGCAACGCCCGCGCCTACCCCGAAGCCTTCAAAGGCACCAAAGGCTTTCCCGAAACCGCCGAAACCCGCGCCCTCTTCGTCCGCTACGCCACCGAACTCGTCAAACGCTACGGCAAACAGGTCCGCCACTGGGAAGTCTGGAACGAACCCCAGGCCTGGGGCAAACCGACCAACGAACACTACACCCTCCTCCTCAAAGAGGTCTACGCCGCCATCAAAAAACTCGACCCCCTCGCCACCGTCATCGGTTGCGGCGGCGGCGGAGCCGGAGGCGGCCCCGGCGGCGACTATGCCGCGGCCGTCATCAGCCACGGCGGCCTCGACTCCATGGATGCCTTCAGTATCCATCCCTACATGACGCCTCCCGGCACGCCCGACAACGGCTACGGCGCCTGGAACTCCCCCATCGGCCGCGTCAGCATCCCCAGCGTGTCGCAGCACCTCCGCCGCTTTATCGACAATCCCAAAAACCTCCGGTCCGACGGCAAAAAACTCGGTCTCTGGGTCACCGAATACGGCGCATTCACCTCCCCCGTCAGCTTCGTGCAGGGCGAACCCTTCCAGGCCCTTTTCCTTACCCGCGCCTACCTCCTCGCCCGCCGCCACGGCACCATGGACGTCCTCGTCTGGTATGATTTTCGCGACGACGGCACCAACCCGCAAAACCCCGAACACAACTTCGGCATCATCCGCAAAGACTACTCCCCCAAACCCGCCTACGTCGCCACCGCCACCCTCACCCATACCCTGGGCGACCGTCCCTGGAAACGAGCCATCATGGAAAACGCCACCTGTGCCATTCACGAATACAGCAACGGTGACGACGACTCCGTGATCGCCGGCTGGTGCGTCCAGAGCCTTTACCACGAACTCGTCAACATCCGCCCCAAGCCCGGCCGCTACCTCCTCCGCGACTGGCAAGGCGGCGAACAAACCATCGAGATCGGAGAAAAAGGCTACCTCTGGAAAGTCCGCCCCCTCCCGCAATATCTCATCCTGCAAAAATGAAACTGAACCCCTTCTTCGCCCTCGCGGCTCTCCTCATCCTTGCACCGCTCGCCGCCCGCGCCACGCCCGTCGAACTCCGGTTCCCTTCCGAACAACGCCTCATTTTCACCGGCGCCGGGCCGCAAAGCATCCAGATCGAAGTCGAAACCGGCCTCGTCCTCCCGGGCCTCTCCGTCACCCTCGAACTCCGTCGTTACGACGTGGACGGGCGTCTCCCTCCCCGCGCAGCCAAACCCGTCTCCACCGCAGAATCCACCGACGACATACGCGGCGGCGGCGGTCCTGTTTACCTGCAACTCTCCATCCCGGCCACCGGTTTTTATGAACTCACCGCCACCGCCACCAACGCCGAAGGCGCCACCATCGCCCGCACGCGCACGGTGCTCGCTGCGCTCGCAAGGACCGGAGACTGAAGTGGCGGACGCCCCCATCCGTCAGTCCTCACCCGTTTCCGGAATATCCACTTTTCCATGACATCACTCCGTCCCGCGACCATGCGTTCCCGCTTCAGCCTTTTGCTGCTTTCTCTCTTCACGCTTTCCCCTTCGCTCTTTTCCGCTCCCGCCGCCCCCCTCGTCCGCATCCAGCGCGACGCCGACCTCTCGCAATTTCCCCGCTACGAAATCCGCAATACCACCCCTGCCCCCCTCACCATCGTCGTCACCAGCACCCTCGAGGACACCCGGGGAGAAATCCGTCAGCAGGCGGCCTCAACCTACACCCTTGCCCCCGGCAACATCGACACCTACCCCGCCTACGCCCCCACCCCCGCCGACCCCCGCACCGCGCTGCGCGACGACATCGCTCTCCTCCGCACCACCCTCACCCTTACCCCGGTCACCGTTTCCTCCCCCGCTTCTGACAGTCCGGACCTGAGCTCTGAAACCGGCGGCGAAGCCGTCACCTCCACTCACACCGAAACCCACTCCGCCATTGTCGGCACCCCGCGCCCCGTTGCCCGCGATGGCGACTACTTCATCGGCATGAACGTCCACCTCCAGCGCTACACCGCCGAGGAACAGTGGAAACTGTTGCGCCTGATGAAGGCCGCCGGCGTCCGCTCCGTCCGCATCGAGCCCGGCTTCCGCGCTCGCGAGGCCGACGGCACCTTCCTCATGGACCCCCGCTACGAACAGGCCCAGCTCGGCGCCGAGGCTTTCGGCATGAACAGCCTCTTTGCCCTCACCTTCTTCAACCCGGCCTTCCACCGCACCGGCGAAAAAGCCGCCCTCGCCCACGACTGGGCCAAGGCCGTCGGCGAGCACTACAAGGGACGCGTATTCGATTACCAATACGGCAACGAGACCAACTCCGGCTGGAGCGCCTACGGCGCCGCCGCCGACATGGTCGCGCACAACCGCGCGATGGCCCTCGGCTCGCTCGCCGCCGATCCCTCCGCCCGCCCCGCCACCTTCGCCATCGCCGAGGCCGATCCGCACTACCTGCGCGAAATGTTCCGCCTCGGTATCGGCCCCTGGATGAAAGCCGTCACCGTCCATCCCTACTGCGGCGTTCCCGAAGCCGGCATCGCCAAACTGGAGGCCAACCGGGCCGTGATTGGCGAATTCGGAGGCAAGCAGGAAATCTGGGCCACCGAAGTCGGCTTCCACTACGACGAAGGCGGCGCCCTCAACCCCACCACCCAACAGCTTACCCTCGTCAACGGCTACACCCGGGAACAGCAGGCCGATTATCTCGCCCGCCTCTATCTTCTCGGCCGCGCCAAAGGCATCGAACGCATCTACTGGTATAACATGTATGGCAAGAACGACCCCGAAACCTTCTGGCTGGTCGACGCCGACATGAATCCCCGGCCCGTTTACCACACCCTCGCCTTCATCTCCACCTGGGTGAACGACGCCATGCCCCTCGGCGGCACCGCCTCCACCGAACCCGTCCAGAAACAACTCTTCCGCCGCGCCGACGGCCGCGTGTTCCTCGCCGCCTGGGCGTTGCGCGATGGCGTATCCGTGAACCTGCGACTCCCGGCCGGCGACTACACCGTGCACGACACCGCGGGCAACCGGCTCGACATGGATCCCTCCCGCGCCATCACTCTCGGCGAACGCCCCCTCCTTATCGAAGGCCTGCCCGCCTCCGTTACCAGCTACGAGCACTTAGGACTGCTGGCCGACGCGATGGACGACCGCAATTTCAACCACCCCCTTCACCGCTGGGAAATCGCCGCCGGCGAGACCATCGCCGTCCCCTGCGTGGTCTTCAACGGCGGGAACGCCCCCGTCACCGCCCACCCGGCCGTCGTCGCCCGCATGCCCGGCTGGACGATCAAGCTGCCGGAAGCCTTCGAAGTCGCTCCCGGCCAGACCGTGCGCAGGGACATCACGCTCACCGCCCCGGCCAACGCCGTGCCCGGCGTGGAATACCGCTTCGCCTTCGCGGTCGAGACCGCCGGCCCCGCCCGCACGCAGCCCTGGGAGACCCGCATCTGGCTCAGGGGAGCCTTCCCCTATGCCCGGCATTTCCTGGAAAAAACCGTTCCCGATTACCCCGTCCGTCGTCCGATCGACGAAGATGCCACCGGATTCGGTCCCGCCGAAGTCATTGCCCGCCGCGCCTCTTCCGCGCTCACACCCGATTCCATCGACGGCAACCTGACCGCGAACAAATGGAGCCCCGACGATTTTGTTCCGCTTGCCCAGCACGGACACTGGAAATTGCGCGACGCCCTCCACCCCGCCGACCAGGACGCCCGCGTTCGCGTCGCGCTTCGCTGGGACGAGCATCACCTCTACCTCGCCTGGCTCGTGCAGGACGACGACCTCAGCCTCCTCGATCTCACCAGTCGTGACTGGCGCGATGCCGACAACGTCCGTCTCTTCCTCTCCGCCGAATCCGATCCCGAAAAACGCACCAAAAACATCAGCCAGCGGGATCTTCTCGTTCTCATGGCGCCAACCCGCCAATTTCACGATGAAGCCCCCGCCGTCCTCGTCGCCTCGCTCGGTGGATATGTCCGCACCGGATACGAATCGAAAATCAGGATCGCCAGTCGCGTCTGGCACGGCGGTTACCTCATCGAGGCCGCCGTCCCCTTCGCCGCCATCGGCCACACTCCCGCCTCCGGCGACACCCTTGGCGTCAACCTCATGAGCGACGATTGCGACCACGGTTTCCGAAAATCCGTCTCCCTCCTCGCCCTCGTCAACTACGACTACTGGAACTCCCCGCGCGCCCTCACCCGGCTCCGCCTCGCCGACTGAAACGCCGGCATCCGGGCACGCCAGTGCACGCCCGGCAGCGCCCCGGTCACGGCGCCGAATTCGGCCCCTCGGTGCCACGCGGACGGGGCACACGCTCAAAGGAATCCTCAAGGTCGGCCCAGAGAAGCCCGAGCCGGACCGTGACCAGCGTCACCGTGATCGCCACCAGCAGCGCCGTTATCCCCATCAGATAACCCGGCATCCCGAAATGCAGGCACAGGCTCAGCGTCGTCACGATCGACGCCAGGTAAACCGCCTGTCCGGCCATGATCGCATTGGGCCGCTTGCGCCAGGCCGCCAGACCCTCGGCATGTCCGCGCATCGCCTGCAATACCGGCAGGATGCCCACCACCAGCATCGCGCCCGCCGCCAGCGGCACATCCGCCTCCGGCAGATTTTGCACGTTGACGAAATACCACCGCGCCACGGCGGGCACCTGCCCGAGCAGCGGGAAAATCGCAAGCACCAGCCCTGCGACGATGGCGAAACGCAGGAGGTTGTTCGCGTACCTGTCTCCCGGTGGAAACGCCAGCACCACAGCCTGCATGCGCAACGCCGCAAAACCCACCGGATTCACGATCCCGAGCACCATGTAATGGACAGGCAACATCTGTGTCGGCGCTTCCGCGCGCGCGATAAACGCTCCGATGATGATTCCTGAAAACGCCAGCAACACCCCTCCGAACGACAACGGGATCGTGAACAGGAACTGCGTGCGCAGACTCGACACCGAAGTAGTCTCACTATGGATACCTGGAATATAAGGCCGCGCAAAATACTGCGACAGGAACAACTCCAGCCCCACCGGAATTGTCATCGCGATCACCCCCATCTGGTAGCCCGTCCAGCCGAACACCGGGAAAAGCCACGCGAAAAAAAGCGTGAGTGCGATGCGTGCCAGTGTCGCCCAGTTGGCCGGCGCGCTGGCGCGGGCGTTGTAGAGGGCGACAAGCGGCGCGTTGCGCAGGAAGAACAATAACTGCACCGGGATGCACATGAACGTCACGTTGCGCGCGATGTGGTCGAGCGGTTCCGGCAACCCGAGAATCCCGCGAAAAACCAGCCCGTCGATGCCCGGCAGGCACACGCATCCCTGCGCCACGAGCAACGCCACCGCGAACATCAGGTTGAGCCGCTTGAAAAGCCGGAAACCCTCCGCGTCGCGACCGAAAAGCATCCCTGTGGTGAGCAACCCGCCGCCGAGCGAACCGATGACAAACATGATGCCCATTCCCTGGGCGAACGCCGCGAGCGCGTCCTTGCCGAAGGCTCCGTGCGAAACAATCGAGGCGACAAGCGGATACGTGAGGCTTTGCGACGCGGCCTGGATGACGAGCGGAATATAAAATTTCGTCGCTCGCCAGGGCGTGTAGTCGGAGAGAGTTGGCTGGATGCCCGTCTGACACATGTCCACATGCCTCAACAGACACCCCGCCGCAATGACGAGCCTATTCCCCCCGCCAAACACCATCGTTACGGTAACGTTAATAATACCTCTCCAACACCGCCTTCGCCAGGCAAGGATTTCGCTGTCGATCCCGCCTGTCCATCCACCCCGAACATCACCCGAAACACATGAAACCCGCATCAGCCACTCCCCGAGACACTTCCGGCAACGCGGCCGCGTTCACGCTTATCGAACTCCTCACCGTCATCGTCATCATCGGGATCCTCTGCGCCATCATCATCCCCACCACGGTAAAAGTCCGCCAGAACGCACGCACGGCCCAGTGCCTCTCCAATCTCCGCCAGATCGGCATCGCCAGCATGGCCTACGCCAACGACAATAAAGACATGCTGCCCCTGCGTGGAGCATCCGATGGCGACTACAATACGACCTTCCCGTGGCCGATCGGCTCCTCGGAACGCGGAAAGACCTGGAACCAGAAAATCGCCTCCTATATGGGCATGGACTGGGTCAGTGCCCGGTCCCGCTTCATCTGCCAGGAAGCCAATCCCAAGCCGGACACCGACCATAAAACGACCTACAATATCTCCTTTTTCCTCGATAGGGGTCCCGTGAAAGGACGCGTTTCCAATCTTAGCAAACCCATCATCCTGGTGGCGGATTTTGAAACAGGAAATTACGATGGCATCTGGCCGTGGAATGCTTCGAGCTATGCAGGCACGGCGAAGCGAACACAGGCATTTCGCCATAACGGCGGCACCCGCCAGAACGTTGTCCTTACCGATGCCTCGGCCAGGAGCCTGACAGGCAAACAGGCCGGCATCTTCGGCGGTTCTACCAGTATTGCCCCCAATCTCTGGATGGTTCCGGAGGATACGAAATTACCCGCACCAATTACATTGAACCCAAGCGCTCCCTCCGAATTCGTTCCCTGATCAATTCCATTGGCTCCGGGTATTGTAGCTATAAATCAACTACGCATAACCGGATATTCCCCTCGGGCGGTAGCGACCTTCACCGCCCGCCTTGCAATTTGCCTCCGCAACCGGACTTCCCTCTTCATCTCCTGTCCTCTTTTCACCGCCCTTTCCCGACGAGACATCCCCCGATGCACAAACCACGCCCGTTCTGCCGCCTCTGCCATGCCCTGATCACTGCGCTTGTCGCCGGCCTGCCGCTGCTTGCCGCCGCACCCGCCTTCGCCGCCGACGCCGCGTCCGAATCCGCCCCCACCGTATCCTCCCCCACCGTATCCTCCCCATCGATACTCCCCGACGGCACCTTCGAGACCCTCGACCCCGCCACCGGCCGCCCCGCTGGCTGGCCCGGAGGCCGCGCCGTCTCCTGGGAGACCGAACCCGATCCCGCCACCGGCCAGCAAAACCGCTTCCTCCGCATCACCTCCGGCGGCCCCGCCCGGATGGATTCCCTCTACCTGCCGGTCACCTTGCCCCCCGGCGCCGGAGCCCTCGAATTCTCCGCCCGCGCCCGCGTCACCGACCTCAAAAAAGGCCCGAAATCCTGGAACGACGCCCGTGTCATCATGAATTTCAAGGACGCCACCGGGAAACAGATCGGCAGCGCTCCCCCCGTCTGGTTCGGCGCCAACACCGAAGGATGGAAAACCCCCGTCACCCGCTTCCTCGTGCCGCCCGGCGCCACCACGCTCGACTTCCAGCCCACGATGTTCAATGCCGCCGCCGGCACCCTCGACCTCGACGACGTCATCCTCCGCCCCATCCCCCGCGCTCCCCTCGAAGCCGAACTCGCCCGAAACGCCCCGCCGCCCGCCCCCCCGCGCGAGGTGTCCGACCCGAAAAAATTCCCTCCCGAAATCCGCGTCCAGGGCAACCGCCTCGTCTCCCTCCGCGACGGCAGCGAAGTCTGGCTGCAGGGCGTCAACGTCGCCAGCATGGAATGGCGCGCCAACGGCGAGAACGTCCTCCGCTCCACCCTCGTCGCCATCGAGGACTGGAAAGCCAGCGTCATCCGCATCCCCGTGAAGGAAGAATACTGGTACGGTCGCAACGAGACCCAGAGCGACGGCGGCAAGGCCTACCGCGAACTCGCCGACGCCGTCATCACCCTCGCCGCCAACCGCGGCGCCTATGTTGTCATCGACCTCCACCGCTACCGCGCCCCCCGCCCCGAGCACATCGAGTTCTGGACCGACGTCGCCACCCTCTACAAAAACCATCCCGCCGTCCTCTTCGATCTTCTCAACGAAGCCCACGGCGTCTCCTGGGAGCTCTGGCGCAACGGCGGCTTCGTCGAGGAAAAGAAAAAGGCCGGCGAAGAAGACACCTTCCTCACCGACGCCGAAAAAAAGTACAACAAGCACGGTTTCGAATCCCCCGGCATGCAAAAAATGGTCGAAGTCGTCCGCGCCACCGGCGCCCGCAACGTCATCGTCGCCGGTGGCCTCGACTACGCCTACGACCTCTCCGGCATCGTCAACGGCTACGCCCTCACCGACACGCCCGACGGCAACGGCATCATGTACGCCTCACACATCTATCCCTGGAAACGCGACTGGCAGGGCAAGATGCTCGACGCCGCCGCGCTCCACCCGATCCTCATCGGCGAAGTCGGCGCCGACGTCAAAAAAATGCCCTTCGAGACCGACGAGACTTTTGTCCCGCCCGGGACCTGGGTGCCCGACATGCTCGGGCTGATCCAAAAGCACCGCCTCAACTGGACCGGCTGGTGTTTCCACCCCAAAGCCGGCCCGCGCATGCTCGCCGACTGGAAATACACTCCCACGCCCTTCTGGGGCGAACCGGCCAAACGCGCCCTCGCCGGCGAAAAATTCGAACTCCGGCGCCTCCGCTAAAATCCTCCCGTTCGTTCCAATCCATTTTGAACAGAAGGCAACAAAGAGAACGAATAATACCAGTGTCCCGAATGTTTTTGATTTTACACAAAGGCCGCAAAGGACGCGAAGAAGGTAACTGGCAATCCTTTGCGCTCTTTGCGGCCTTTGTGTAAAAATCTGAAGGCTTTGGGGCTTTGGTATAACAACCAAGGACGCTTGTCATTTTTTCTTCTCAACATGTTTATGAAAAATAAGTTATAATACATATCAGTCTTTGTTTCATCTTCGTTTCCTCCGTTTCCTTCTGTTCAAGACAATCCATGAAAACGCCCTCCCGCCTCCTGTTCCCTCTTCTCTCGCTTGCCGCGCTGGCCACCACGCTTTCCGCCGCCGTCATCCCCGCGACCGATCCGCAACTCCGCTACACCGGTCGCTTCGACCGCACCGATCAGGCCGGCCCCCGCTGCACCTGGACAGCCAGCGCCGTCGCCCTCACCCTCACCGGCGGCTCCGCCAGCGTCACCCTCAAGGGCGCAACCGGCAAAAACCACTGGCAAGTCGTCATCGACGGCCAGCCCGCCAGCGTCCTCGCCCTCGAAGCCGGCGAAAAAGAATACCTCCTCGCCAGCAATCTCCCTCCCGGCCAGCACACCATCGAGCTCGTCAAACGCACCGAAGCCTCCCAAGGCGCCACGCAAATCGTGTCCTTTCGCATCGACGATGCGGAAAAGCTCCTGCCCACCCCCGTCCGCTCCCGCCGCATCGAGGTCATCGGCGATTCCATCAGTTGCGGCTACGGCAACGAAGCCGCCAGCAAGGAAGAAAAATTCACCCCCGCCACCGAAAACGGCTGGCTTGCTTACGGCGCCGTCGCCGCCCGCGCCGTGGATGCCGACTACACCTGCATCGCCTGGGCCGGCAAACGCCTCTGGCCCGGCAACAGCATCATTGATCTCTACGACCAGACCGCGCCCACCGTCACCTCGGCCAAATGGGATTTCGCTTCCGTCCCCGCGCCCGACGCCGTCGTCATCAACCTCGGCACCAACGAATTTAACGATCAGAAAAACCCCAACGAAGCCGGCTGGACCACCGCCTACCTCCGCTTCATCCGCGAAATCCGCACCCGCTACCCCGAGGCCCTCGTTTATTGCACCGTCGGCCCCATGCTCAGCAACTGGCCCGGCGACCGCAAACCCCGCGAGACCATCCTCGGTTATCTCGCCAAGGTCGTCGAGCAGGCCAACGCCGCCGGCGGCCCCCCCGTGCGCCTGATCGACTTCGGCACGCAGTATCAACACCACGGCATCGGCGCTTCCTGGCACCCCAGCGTCAAGACCCACTCCCTCATGGCCGAAAAACTCACCGCCGCCCTCAAGCAGGACCTCGGTTGGTAACAATCATTCCGATACGCCTGGCCGTAGTCCGGACCGCCTTTCATCCATCACCGCTCATGAACACCGAAAAACACATTATTCATTGCCGCGCCCGCGTCCTCCTCGTCGTCGCTTCCCTGCTCGTTGCCGGCGGCGCCCTGCCAGCCGCCGACTATTACCTCCAGCGCAACCAGACCCAGGGCTGGCACTGGCATGCCGTCAACGCCGGCACCGGCTGGTTCCCCAAGCCTGCCGGCCACGCCCCGCTCGCCGAAATCGATCCGGCCGGCATCTATCACACCAACGGCTTCCAGGCGCGCACTCGGGAAGTCAACGGCGCCGGCGAGACCGACCTCTTCGAAGGCGCCACCCTCGTCATCGACGGTGCCGCCTCCGGAGGCGCCGGAGCCGCCGCCGGTTCGCTTGCGATCAAGGCCGCCGGTTCCGCCACCGCCAAGGTCAATCATCTCGTGTCCGCCTCCGGCACCTTTGTTGCCGGCACCGGCAGCCGCCCGCAAAACCTCCATATCGTCACCTTCGAGCAATCCGGCACCACCACCTTCGCCGCCACGTCTCCGGGGCGCGGATACAACCTCACCGTCGAAAAACTCACCGGCGCCGGCACCATCAAGTTTGCCGAGCAGGAAATCACGGACAAATCCACGGCCTTCAACCTCACCCTTCAGGACGCCTCCGCCTACACGGGAACCATCGAGTTTTCCGGCGGCGTGCTCTCCTTCGAAAGCAATCTCGACGCCCCCGGCGCCACGCTGGCGCTGAAGGCCGGTTCCACCGTCGATCTCAACGGCAAGACCCTCACCCTCTCCGCCCTGACGGTCGGCGACGCGACGAAAGAACCCGGCACCTACGCCGCCGCCGACCTCCAGGGCCATGGCGTCACCCTCTCCGGCGCCGGCTCCATCATCGTCGGCGCTTCGACACCCTGATGCCAATGGTACGATCGTTTCCCGTCCGTGGCTCTGCTTTTTGTCGTTACGGTAACGCATCAAGACGCTCTCTTCGCCTGCGTAAATCTCCTATAACCCCGTCCAGTTCCCCGCGTCCGCTGCTTCTTCTCCGAACCGGCGGATACGGATTTTTGCCCAAACCCGAATCCAGTCCCGAAACCCGAACCTCGCTCCATCATGAAATCGAAATTCCGTCACATCCGTCCCCTGTTGCTCGTCGCCTCAGTTCTCTCTGCCGCCGCCCTGCCCTCCACCGCACAGGCCGCCGATTATTATCTGCAAAATGACCAAAGTGCAGGCTGGGGATGGAACCAACTTACAGGTGGCACCGGCTGGTTCACCAGTCCCTCCGGAGGCTCCAACGCAACCGCCATGGATCCGGCTGGCATTTATCACACGCGAGGAAAAATCCTCCGAAGCACAAACAACGCCACTGGCACTGATACTTTTGGAGGAGGGACACTCATCCTTGAAAACAGCCTGTTCATTCTCAAGACGTCCGGAGCCGGAACCGCAGTGATCAACCACCTGATCACCCAAGGTGGTTCTTTCTCCTTGGGCAACATCGTCGCTACCGGCCAGAATCTTTCGGTCAGCACCTTCGAACAGACAGACTCCACCCGCTTCTATGCCGATGGCACCAGCAACCGGGGCCTCAATCTGACAATCGGCACGCTGTCCGGCGAGGGCACGATGACATTCGAGAACCTCACCACCAACGGATCGACGATCAATTTCAGCCTCGGCATCACCGACGCCTCGGCCTTCACCGGCACGTTCTCCCTGCTGGGCGGAAACCTGAAGTTCACCAGCGATCTCTCCACGGCCGGCTCTCTGTCGCTGGCCACAGGCAGCAACGTGGACCTTAACGGAAAATCCGTCACCGTTTCCTCACTGACGGTTGGCAGCACCACCCTGGATTCCGGCACGTTCTCCGCCGCCCAGCTGGCGACCTATGGCGTCACTGCCACCGGTGACGGGTTCATTACCGTCGCCGCCATCCCCGAGCCCGCGCACGCCGCCCTCACCGTCCTGCTCGCCGCCGCCGGAGCCGCCCTCGCCCTCCGCCGCCGGAAAGCCTGAACCGCCCGGAAAAAATTCCTCCGCCTCCTTGCTGGCCCCCGTACTCCGGGGGCTTTTTTTTGAGCGACGAAGCACACCTTCGATGCCGCGCCGCCATTGCCACCCGGCAAAAAAACCGCCTGGCTTCCGGCCTTTCGCCCACGCCACCGATCATGCAAAACCTCCTCCGCACCCCGCCCGCCCGCGACGCGCTCCACGCCCTCTTCCGACAATCCCCGCCGCTTTCCCCGCTCCCTCCTTTCGGCGACCCGCGCTGGACCACCGCCTTCACCGCTCCCGCCGCCGGCCCCGCGCTCGCCGCGATCACCCGGCTCGCCACCGATCCCGCCGAACGCGACGCCCCCCTCCCCGAGCTCACCGACGCACTCTATCGCGACTATGCCGCCACCGGCACCCGCATCCGCTTCGAGAAACCCTATTTCGCCCGCCGGCGCCGTCTCGCCCGCGCCGCCATCGCCCTCCTCGCCTCGCCCGACGCCGCTCGCGACCCGCAATCGCCGCTTCTCCGGTCCTTCATCGACAAACTCGAGGACATCTTTGCCGAAGGTTCCTGGGCGCTCCCCGCCCATGTGCACGACACCCCCTCCGGACGCGATCCGCTCGTCATCGATCTTTTCGCCGCCGAGACGGCCCATCTCATGGCCGAACTCCTCTCCGTGTTTGCCGACATCATTCCGCCCGACCAGCAAGCCATCATCCGCAAGAAACTCCGGCGCGACATCTTCGAAAACTACCTCGCCACCGACTGCTGGTGGATGCTCGCCACCAACAACTGGAACGCCGTCTGCCACCAGGGCGTCCTCGGCGCCGCGCTCACCATCGAGGACGACCCCGACCTGCTCGCTGCCCTCGTGGAAAAAGCCGCCCGCCACCTCCCCGCCTTTCTCGACGGCTTCGGCGACGACGGCGCCTGCTCCGAAGGCCCCGCGTATTGGGATTACGGATTCGGCTGGTTCGCGCTCCTCAACGAACAGCTCGAAACCCGCACCCGCGGCGAATGGTCCCTCTTTGCCGGCGACGAAAAAATCCGCCGCATCGCGGCCTACGGTCCCGCCATGAGCCTGCACGGCGGTCACGTCGTCAACTTTGCCGATTGCCGCCCCGACTGCGTCCTGCGCCCCTCCACGCTTCAGTACCTCGGCGCCACGCTCGACCTCCCCGACTGCCTCCGCCAGGCCGGAGAAAATTACACCCGGCTCGCCACGCCGCCGGTCGACTGCGACTTCCAGCGCACCGACTTTCTCTTCTGGTCGCGTTTTTTCCTCCGCCCGCCCGCCGGCACCCACCACTCCAAACCCGGAACCCCGAACGCCAAACCCGGGGAAGACGCCGCCGGCGTCTTCCTCCCCAGCCTCGGCGTCCGGGTCATTCGCGGCCGCGACCGCCACGGCAACACCTGGGAACTCGCCGCCAAGGGCGGCCACAACGCCGAGCATCACAATCACAACGACGTCGGCAATTTTCTGCTCCACATCAACGGCATCCCCTTCGTCGCCGAGATCGGCATGCCCGAGTACAACGCCGCGTACTTTTCCGAAAAACGCTACAGTATTCTCGCCGCGCGCACCCTCGGCCACTCGCTCCCGCTCATCAACGGCTGCGAACAGGCCGCCGGCGCGGAATTCTCCGCCACCGTCCGCCACGCTGGCCTCACGCCCGGCGCCACCTTCCTCCCCTTCGAAGCCGACCTCACCCGCGCCTGGCCCGCTGCCGCCAACTGCAAGAGCTTCATCCGCGGGCTCTCCCTCGATCCGCACGCCGGCGTCTGCCTCTGGACGGATACGATTCACCTCAACGGACCCGGCACGGTAGAGTCGGGTTTCATCACCGACAGCGAGCACGTCACCATCGAGTCGCCGGCCGTGCTCGTGATCCGCGAACCCGGCGCCACCCTCGAATTCCGCATCCGGACCGACGCTCCCGACACTACCACGCCCCCCTGCGCCTGGACCCGCATCGAAACCCACCCCTGCTCCATGCCCGACGGCACCTCGCGGTCATGGCGACGAGCGATCCTCGCACCTTCAGGCACCGGGAATCAGGCCGCCGGCATCACCGGATTTTCCGCCACGGTAAAAATCACCCTCCGCGCTTAATCCTCCCCGCCACTGCCCCTCCGATGAGCGCCTCCGACAAGCCCGCCTCCGACCGCGCCCCCGCTTCCGGCTCCGCCAACCGGCGCGTCACCACCATCGACATCGCCCGCGCCGCCGGCGTCAGCAAGATGACCGTCTCCCGCGCCCTCCGCGGCGAACGCGGCATCTCGCAAGCCACCCGCCAGCACATCCAGGCCATCGCGGAAAAACTCGGTTACCGGCCCGATCCCGCCGTATCCGAACTGATGGGGCACCTCCGGAAAAGCCGCACCGCCGGCTTCGAAACACTCGCCTGGATGACGACCTACGACACCATCGGCGGCTGGCGCGACAACCCCGGCACCTGCGACATCTTTCGCGGCGCCACCGCCCAGGCCCACCGGCTCGGCTACCGTCTGGAAGAATTCAGCCTCCGCACCTCCGGCATGACCCCGAAACGCCTCGGCAACATTCTCTACAACCAGGGCATCCGCGGCATCGTCCTCGCCCCGCTTCTCGAACACGGCAGTATCGAGGGCTTCCCGTGGCAGCACTTCGCCACCGCCTGTTGCAGCCATTCCCTGCTCAGCCCCCTGTTGCACCGCGTGTCCGTCGACCACTTCGAAGTCTTCCGCGTGGCCTGGCAAAACCTCGTCACGCGCGGCTACGAGCGCATCGGCCTGTGTGTATCCGAAACCGACGACACCCGCCTGGCTCACCGCTGGCAAGGGGCGCTGCTCGTCGAAAACCGCGCCCTCCCCGCAAACCGCGGCGTGGAGCCCATGATCAGCGACGACTGGAACGCTGCCGCCTTCCTCCGCTGGTACCGGCTCCACAAGCCCGACGTCGTGCTCTCCCATTTTCCCGAAGTCCTCGACTGGATGAAACACGCCGGCATCCGCGTGCCGCGCGACTGCGGTTTTGCGCTCCTGCGGCTCTGGCACACAAAAGGCATTGCCGGCGTGGACCATCGTTTCCCCGACATCGGGGCGGCCACCGTCTCGCTGGTCGCCGGCGAGCTCAACACCAACCAGTACGGCATCCCCACCGTTCGCAAAAGCGTCTCCATCGAGTGCGTGTGGCAAGACGGCCCCACAGCCCCCGGCCGCTCGTAAAATCCCCACCTCCCCGAAACACCGCGGAGGTCTTCCCGGAGCCGCCGGACCCAGCAGCGGCATGGTTTCCCGCCCGACAGCCGCAAGATGTACACCAGGCTCGACTGGATCTTCCGGACTGCATTCCACCACCGGCGACGGCCGCCAGATCGCCTTCCCGGCCCGCTCCGTCGTCGGCGGCCTCTTCATCCGCCAGCTGGATTACCCGCGCTGCATGCCGGGACACCCAAACCATGCTCAACGTTGAGCACCAGGCAGTTTGTCGCAGGCGCGGCGGTGTGCTGGTGTTTCACGCGTCATGTCAAAACCCGCAACCGTCTCCACCTCGTCCGTCGCCGACGGCACTGTTTCCCGGCCTCCAGCGTCCCTCCTGCTTCCGCCTCACCTCGCGCCGTGTGCGGCCGCGGTTCATGCGTATTCGGAAACAGGTTCCCTGCGAGCCGCTTCCGTGGAATGGTTTCGTGAAGCGGCGTTCGGATTGTTCGTCCACTACAACAACACGAGCCTGCTCCCCGGCAGCAAATATGACCCGCTGCCGGCCGGCGTGACATTTGAGCAACTGTCGGCGCGATTTCGGGCGGAGCGGTTTGATGCGGATGCCATCGCCGGCCTGGCGGCGGAGGCCGGAGCGCGTTATGTGTGCTTCACGCCGTATCATGGCGGAGGTCCATATTTGTGGGACTCGGCGGTGGGCGAACCCTCGTCCATGCGACTGCCGGCAGGACGCGATCTCGTCGCCGAATTGTCGGCGGCGTGCGCGCGGCGCGGGCTGGGCTATTTTCACTACGTGCATTTCACGTTGTCGGAATCCCATGACGCGGTGTGGGCCCGCAACCGGGCGTTGCTGACCGAGCTTGGCCGCAACTATGGGCCGGTCGCCGGCTGGTGGATCGACTCGGCGCCGCATTTCCATCGCGAGCCGGAGAAATATCCACGGCTTGCCGAAACATATGCGCTGCTGCGCACGTTGCAGCCGCACGGCCTGATCTCGTTCTGCGAGGGCGTGCAGGGCGACGAGGATTACCTGACGTTCGAGCACCGGCACGGCCTGCCGGAAAACGCGGAGGCGGGCGGCGCGGGCTGTGTCATCGCGGAACGCCATCGTGGCAAACCGGTCGAGGTGTGCACGACGTTGCAACTGGACCAGCCCGGCGGTTCCGGCTGGCGGATGTGGTTCAATGTGGAACGCGCTTATCACCGGACTGCGGACGAAGCATGGGCCGAACTGGCGGCAGCGCGGCGGCAGGGAGCCAATTTTCTGCTCAACACCGCGCCGCGCGCCGACGGTTCGCTGCATCCGGCGGATGTGGAAACGTTGCGAGCGCTGGGCCGACGCGTGCGGGCGGAAGGACTGCCCGGGCCGATAACGGACGGCGGCGAGGGAGCAGGCGCCGGCAACCGCGGATGAAGGCGCCCGGGCCACGACGGCCCGCCGGCGCGGCTTCTGTTCCCCCACGGTGGAGGCGCCGAAGCGCCGGCCCGCAATCGTGAATTGCCCGCCGCCGCCAGCCGGGGCAGCGTTGCCGCCGATGTTCGCCAGCAGGGTAACGCTCAACGATATCGCCCGCGCGACGGGACTCTCCCGCTCGGGTGTGAGCCGGGCCTTGCGCAACGATCCGCGCGTGCCGGCGGCGACCTGCGAACGCGTGCAGGCGATAGCCCGGAAACTCGGTTACCGGCCCGACCCGGAATTGAGCGCAGCGCTGCGCCTGCTGCGGGAGCGAAAGGCGGGGCGTTATGTGGAGACGCTGGCGTTTTTGTCGTGGCACGAAGACCGGATCGAACGTGCCGGCAACCTTTACACCAGACGGCTCTTTCACGGTGCGCGCACCCATGCCGAAGCGCTGGGATATCGGCTGGAAGAATACTGGGCCCGCGAGCCGGGCATGACGCCCCGGCGTCTCCAGTCGGTGCTCGTCAATCGCGGCGTGCGCGGCGTGCTGGCGGGGCCGGTGGCGGATGAGGACAGCCGCACATTCGCCTTCGCCTGGGAGCGGTTTTCGGTCGTCGCGGCCACGGCGGCGTTTCCCGATGTGACCATGCACCGCGCCCGTCCGCGCAATTTCGAGAA
The DNA here is from genome assembly GCA_000242935.3 of Opitutaceae bacterium TAV5. Classification (NCBI taxonomy): domain Bacteria; kingdom Pseudomonadati; phylum Verrucomicrobiota; class Opitutia; order Opitutales; family Opitutaceae; species Opitutaceae bacterium TAV5. The sequence goes on along the minus strand of CP007053.1, from coordinate 2,964,237 downwards.
CAGCCGCCTCGCCCTCGCCGAGGCGCATGCGCTCGGCTACCGCCGCATCGGGCTGATGCTCGACGACTACGTCAATGAACGCAGTGCCCACGCCATCCGTTCGGCGTATCTCGATTATCAGTACACCCGCGCCGGCCTGCCTCGCCTGCCGGTGCTGGAGCTGTGCGGGCTCGGACCCGATCCGGGGCCGGAGTCCGCGCGCGCGCCGGAGGCGGAACCGGAATACAAGCGGTTCGCCGCATGGCGATTGAAGCACAGGCCCGATGTCATCCTCGCCTCCCGCGTGGTGTTTTACGAATGGCTGCGGCGGGCGCGTCTGCGCGTGCCGGAGGAAGTGGGTTTTATATCACTGGAGGGTGTGAACGAGGGGCAGGCGTTTTCGCACATTGACCAGCATCCCGATCGCGTGGGCGCGGCAGGCATCGATCTGCTGATCGCCGTGCTCAACCACAACACGCGCGGCGTGCCGGGCGAAGCGCTGATGGTGACGGTCGCCGGCGCATGGGTGCCGGGCGCCTCCACACGCAGGCAGCCCCCTCACGGGGCCGCCTCGTCCACCCGCCGGTCACGGGCCGCGTCACCGGTTCTTCCCGAACAGCAACCGGAGTGAGTTCAGGCATACGACCACCGTGCTGCCCTCGTGCGCGGCCACGCCTGCCGCCAGCGGCACGATCCCGGAAATCGCCGCCAGCGCCATCACGCCGACCACCCCGAGCGAGATCACCAGGTTTTGCCGGATGATCGTCCGCGCCCGCCGGCTCAGCCGCAGGGCCGACAGCACGTTCTCGATCCGGTCGTGCATCAGGATCACCTCGGCCTGCTCCAGCGCCGCGTCGCTGCCCCGCGCGCCCATCGCGATGCTCACGTCCGCCGCCGCCAGGCTCGGCGCGTCGTTGACGCCGTCGCCCACCATCGCCACCGGACACCCCTCCGCGCGCAGTTCGCGCACCGCCTCGACTTTCTGCTCCGGCAATAATCCCGCCCGCACCTCGTCGAGCCCGAGCTGCCGCGCCACGCTCTCGGCGGCATGACGCCGGTCGCCCGTCAGCATCACCGTGCGGATGCCCGCCGCCTTCAGGCTCGCCAGCACCTCGCGCGATTCCGCCCGCACCTGGTCGCGCAGCAGCAGCCGTCCGAGCAAATCCCCCGCCACGATCCACACCTCGGTAAACTCCGGCCGCGCCGGCGGCAGCTCTCGCGACCAGCCGGCGAGCGGCCCCGCCTCCAGCAACTCGCGCCGCCCCGCCACCACGCGCACCGCGCCCACGCGGCCGCTCACGCCATGACCGGTGAGCGACTGAAACTCCGCCACCCCGTGCTCGGCCACGCCGCGCGCCCGCGCATCGCGGACGATGGCGCGCGCCAGCGGGTGCTGCGAACCCAGTTCCAGCGCCAGAGCGTACTCCCACACCTCGCGCTCGCGCCCCGGCGGAAAACTCTCGCACCCCTCGACGACCAGTTCGCCCGTCGTCAATGTGCCGGTCTTGTCGAGCGCCACCACGCCGATCCCCGCCAGTTTCTCGATGGCGGCGCCACCGCGAAACAGCACGCCATGCCGCGCCCCCCATGCAATCGCCGCGAGGATCGCCGACGGGATCGAAAGCACCAGCGCGCACGGACTCATCACCACGAGCAACGTCATCGCCCGATAAAAAGCCGACCGCGCGCCCTCCTCGTTGACAAACGCCGGCAGCCCCATCCCCAGCCACCAGACCAGAAACATCGCCGCGCACACCCCCAGCACGAGCAGCGTGTAGTGCGGGCCAAACCGGTCCGTCAGCCGCTCGCTCGGCGCGCGCAGCTTCTGCGCCGTATGGATGAGCCGGATGATCTTTTGCAATGTGCTTTCCGATGGCAGCCGCCGCACCCGGAAATCCACCGCGCCCCACAGGTTGAGCGTGCCGCTGAAAACCGGGTCGCCCACGGCCTTGTCCACCGGCGCGGCTTCGCCGGTGAGGTTGGATTCGTCGCTCGCCGTCTCGCCGCGCACCACTTCGCCATCCGCCGGAAACACCGCGCCCGGCCGCACGCGCAGCACGTCGGCGATGCCGATTTCCCCGACCGCGATCTCGCGTTCGCGCCCGTCCTTTTCCACCAGCGTCGCCTGCCGCGGCGCCGACCGGAGCAGCGCGCTGACCTCGCGGTGCGTGCGGTCCACCGAAAACTCCTCCATCGCTCCCGACGCGGAAAACAGGAACAACAACAGCGCCGCCTCGCCCCACGCGCCGATGCACACCGCGCCGACCGCCACGGCCAGCATCAGGAAATGGATATCGAGCTTCGCTCGCCGCAGGTTTTTCAGCGTATCCACCGCCGCGTCCCATCCACCGGTCGCCAGCGCCACGATGTAGAGCGCGCGCGGCAGCCACGCGAGGATGCCGCCGCCGGTCGCATCGCCCGCCGTGTTCCCGTCTCCGGCGACACCGGATTTTTCCAGCAAAAACGCCGCCAGACCCGACACGCCGCAAACCGCGGCCAGCCAGGCGAGTTGTTTCCATTCGCTGCCCTCCTCGCCCGCCCCTGCCACGCCGGTTTCCGCATCCGGACGCAATTCCGGCCAGGCAAACTCGCGCCACTGCCAGAACCGCGGAGCCGTCGCGCACGTCGGCCGCGCCACCTGCGTGATGCCGTCGGATCCGTGTTCGACCGTGTAGTCCTCCGGCAAGCTCGCCGGGCTCGCATTCCCGGTCGCTCCCGCGCCGGATCCGTGGCCGGTTCGCACCCTCCTGTCGCGCATCGCGCCCGGACGGACGGTGCCGAGTTGCGAGTCGATCGCCGCCAGCGTGGCATCGAGACGTTCACGCAACCGCACCATGTCCACCTCGCCGAGCGTGGCCACGGCCACCTTGCGCGTCACCGGATCGAGACGTACGGCCTCGACGCCCGGCTCGTTGCGCAAAAACCTCGCGAGTGTTTCAGTCCAACTGGTTTCCATAATCGCGGCGAACCATTGCACATTCCGCCCTCGTTCGCCAACAGAACATTGGGGAACAATAGCTTGCAGACGAGACTCAGTCTCCCGGCGCCTCCAAAATGCCTGGACCGGTTTGCCGCACTTCACACTCAAATGGCTGCACTTCTGCAGTGAGCCCTTATGATATGATTTCAGCAATTCAAGCTACCTGTTCCGCGAGACATCGTGTCACTTAAAAACTCTTTGAGCTGTTTTTTCATCAAGATGTTTCCGTAAATACGGGCGCAGAATTTCCAGCAGGACATAGTAACCGTTTTCGGCAAGATGAAGATGGTCCTTCGTGTAAATGTCCTCACGGGTTTGTCCTGTTGAAGTCAGAAGAACAGACTCGATATCCAGATAAGTCACCGATGGACGATTGCCCAGACTCGCGATGCCCCCGTTGGCCTCGTGAATCAGGCCGCGCACGAAAGCATCGGGATTGGGAGACCGAGGCAGCACCCCCAGCAACAGGACATGAGTCTTGGGAAATTGGCGACAGAGTGCATCGACAATGGCAGTGATGCCGTTTGCGACTTCGTCAGGTCGGTGTTTGCTGAAGCCGAAGTTGTTCGTGCCGATGAGGACAACCACAACCTCGGGCGACAAGCCTTTCAGGCCGTCATTATTTTGTATCCGCCAAAGAAGGTTTTGCGTCGTGTCGCCGCCAATACCGAAATTTGCCACATGCCCGGTATTGAAATACTTTTCCCATACCTTGGCCCCGGATGTTTCCCATTGTTCGGTAATCGAATCACCAAAGAAGATAACATCGAGTGAGCCTTGTCGGGAACGGGCGACATTGGCGGCATGTTTTTTGTGCCAGTCGGCGACAGACATCCATGGCCAGTCTTTCAGCCGGGAAACGGGTTGATCTGCCGGCTCCGCCTTGTGAAAAGGGATGTCGACATCCCGGAGGCCGTCATCGGTGACCTCGACCTTCAGGGTCTCCGGCAGCCGGCCTTCCTGAGTTACGGTCACCTGATAGCGTCCGGGAGGGAGGTTCGTGATGCGGAAGCGTCCGTCCGCACCGGTGCGGATCGCTTGCGATTCCGGCACGACCACCACGTCGGCATAACCCACGGCGCTGGTTCCCGCCCCGTCGCGGACCGTGCCGGAAATTTCGGAAGCAGAAACGGATACGCAGAAGAATACGCAGAACGCCAGGAGAAACAGTTTTCGTAATTTATTCATGGATACCGAAATCATCCAACTGTGAGTTCATAGTCTCCCGAACCGGTCTCGATTACGGTCTCTCCCTGCCCGGTGGCAGTCGCCGGGAGCACCCGGACCCCATCCACCGCGGCGAGAGGAATGCCCCGTTCCGTGATCGCGCACTCCTCTCCACACGGCACATGCACCCGCGCCGTCGCGTTGGGAGGAACGGACAGTTGCATCACCAGCCGACCGGAGTCCCGCCGCCACGCGCTGCGAATCGTACCCGGTAGGGCGCGATACTCCGCCTCCGCCCAGTCCAGACCCTCAACCGGGTGGGGCCGGATGACAAAGCGCCGGAAGCCCGGTCCCTCCGGATCGGGCCGGATGCCGGCCAGGTATTTGAACATCCAACTGCTGACCGAGCCGAGCATCGGATGGTTATGAGAATTCATCCTGGAGCCCGTGACATGCTCCCATCGTTCCCAAAGCGTAGTCGCCCCGTTCTCCAGCATGTAGCCCCAACTCGGGTAGGTGGTTTGGGTAGCGATACGGTAGGCGATGTCGGTCCGCCCGTGCTCGGAAAGCGCTTCCAGCAGGTATTTGGTGGCGAGGTTGCCCGTGCTGAGATGCCCGTCGTTCGCCTCGACGGCGCGCACGAGGCTGGCAAGCGTGCGCGGGATACGGCCGGCAGGCGCCAATCCGAGGTGAAGGGCGATCGCGTTGCACGCCTGATTGTTGGAGCCGTAGCCGCCGGCGGCTTCGTCCCAGAAACTTCGGTTGAAGGCAGACGCCACCGCAGCCGCCTGCGCCTCGCGCCTGGCCGCTTCTGCCGGATCGTCCAGCACGCGCGCCATGTCGGCCAGCAAGCGCAACTGCCAATGCAGGTGCGCGGTCGAGACAAGTGGGCCGGGGGTGCCCGAAGAGACGGCGTCGGAAACGCTGCCCGGGATGGCAAAGGCGACCGGCGGCGCCCAATCCCCCCAACTGCTGTACGCGAGAATTCCGTCCTCGCTGCGGGAGAGGAGATAATTCACCCAGCGCGCGAAACCGGCCCGGTGCTCACGAATGATCGTGTCATCGCCGTAGTGCAGCCAGACGTGCCACGCGACCAGCAGGTAGCTGGCCGACACGGGATCGGCGGGTCGCTTTCCCCACTTGAAGGGGGCGGTGTCGGTGATCCTCCCCGCCTCGTCTTGCGTGTCTGCGATGTCGGCAATCCATTTCCGATAAAAACGCGGCAGGCGGAAATGGTAGAGCGCCTGCTCGGAACGCACCGTCATGTCGTTGAGCCAGCCCAGGCGCTCGCCCCGCTGCGGGCAGTCAGTCGGCACGCCGTGGAGATTCCCGGTCTCGCTGCGGACGACCATTTGTTCGATGCGATTGAGGAGTTCGTTGCCACAGCGGAAGGCTCCGGCCGGCTCCACCGCCGAGCGAACGCGCTTGAGGGCAAGCGTGTCCGACGCGGGTTCTCCGGGCAAGCCCTCCACCTGAACGTATCTGAAACCATGATACGTGAATCGGGGTTCCCATGTTTCCCCGGCCTCTCCGCCTTTCAGGATGCAGGCATCCGTCTGCGCCGCCTTCTGGAGATTCTCCTGATTTATCGTGCCGTCCGGGCTCAAGTGCTCGGCAAAGCGCAGGGTGACGCACGTGCCCGGTTCGCCCTTCGCGCGCAGTTCCGCCCAGCCGGCCAGATTCTGCCCGGCGTCGAACACATGCACGCCGGGGGAGGGTGAAGTCAGGCGCTCCGGGTGCAGGATCTCGACGATCTTGATCGGCTCCAGCGCCTGGGCGACAAGTCGTCCGCCGGGGGGAGGAACCTCCACGGCCGTCTGCCACATGTCGTGCAGTCCGGCGCTGCCCATCGGACTGCGCACATCCTGCCAATCCCAGCCGTCCTTTTCCAGCCGGGCATCACAGGTCTCGCCATCGTAGATGCTGTTGCGCGTGATCGGGCCGCTGGAGACAAACCATTCGCCGTTTATCATGGAGTGGCCGCCTTCGGTGGCGACGAGCGTCCGGCTGCCGTCCGGGTGGGTGATCTCGATTTGCAGCAGGAGCTTGGGTTGGCCGTGCCAGCCATTGCCGACGATCACGCCGACCACGTTGACGCCCTGCCGCAGGCGGTCGCCGATGTCGTGGGTGACGTAAAGCACCCGCCTGGAATAATCGGTCCATGCGGGGTCGAGGACGTGGTCGCCGACTTTGCGGCCATTCAGCCGCAGTTCGTAGCAGCCCAGTCCGGCGATGTAGGCGCGGGCGCGAACGACGGGTTTGCCAAGGGCAAAACGGCTACGGAAATAGAGTGCCTGGCCATTCCACCCGCCGGTGTATCCGATCCAGCGGGCGGCCCAATCCGCCGGAGACAGGAGACCCATCTCCCAAGTCTGCGGCGGACACCAGGCGCCAGGCACGTCCCGCTCGTCCCATACCCGCGCCTGCCAGTGACAGCGTTGGCGGGAAGTGAGCGGCGGGCCTTCATAGGGGATGCCAAAGGAATGGTCCGAAGGGGTTTTCCCGGTGTCCCACAAATCGGGCGTCTCCAGCCGCTCCGGTGAGGAAGCCACGCGGATCTGGCAGGCGCTTTGCCGGCGGCCCCGTCGGGACGAGGCTGGCGCGTCCTCCAGAAAGCGCCAGCCGAGACGCGGGGAAAGCGTGTCGATCCCCAGAGGAGAGGCGACGTAGTCGCAATGCGGCTCGATCGCAGGCGGTGCGTGTCGGGTCATCGTGAACGGGGATTTTTGAGCTGATAGAAGAAGCCGTCTTCGGCGCCGATGAGCAGGTCGAAGATGCCGTCTCCGTTCCAGTCAACTGCGGTGGGCTTGGTCGCGTGGTGGGCGAGCCGATACTGGCTGAGTGGCCCCTCGTTTTTGAACGCCCACAAACCGTCGGCGTTTCGGCCGAGGCCGCGCAACAAGTTCGCGCTGGGGGCTCCGTTGACGATGAGATCGAGGATGCCGTCGCCGTCCCAATCGACGATGCAGAAGGTCCGGCGACCGCTGCCGCCCTTGTCCCGGAAATTCAGCCGAAGCAGGCCCGACACGCCTTCCTCGCCTTTTTTGACCCGGCCGCTCTCGTCAAACACGCTGTCGCCCTCCCCCCGGAACACCCGCTTGCCCGGAAGGAGAATCAGCGAGCCGTCCTCGGCCCGGGCACGCTCGTAAAAGGCCAGATAGCCTTCGTGGTCCATCATCACCAGATCCATGAGTCCGTCGCCGTTCCAGTCGATAGCCTGCGGCATGGTGCGCCACTGGGTGACGAGTTCGCGCCCCTGCGGATTCCACCAGTTCCAGGCGGGCTTGGGCGACGTGTGCCCCGGCGCCAGCTCAATCGGCTGGGCAGGAGCCAAGCGCGGTTCGGTGCGCGTCCCGATGTTGCGATACCAGAGAATCTTTCCCCAGATGCCGTTGGTGATGAGGTCGGGCAGCCCGTCCCCGTCCCAATCGGCGACGCAGACGATGGAGTAGCCCCAATTGGCTTCGGCCGGACCCTGGATCGAGCCGTTGTAACCGGCCTGCTCGCGGATGATCCTGCCCTGGAAAGCGGTATCCGGATGCGCGCTACGGTGGGGGCCGTTGACCGGCGCGCCGGGGACAGGTTCCTCCGCGGTCGTCAACAGGACCGGCGCCGCCCAGCGCGTCGGGTTGCCGCCGAGGTTTTTGATGAACCCGAGGTAGCCGCCGCTACAGCCGGTGATGATATCCACCAGCCCGTCGCCATCCCAGTCGTAGGCGTAGGGGGTGGAGAGTATGCCAAAGTTCACATACTCGGCGAACTGGCGGAAATAACGCGGCGGCAGGAATTGCGGCGCGCCATCCTTGTCCACCTTGCCCGTGTTTTCGAGCAGGGCCACGCGGCCGTCCTCGTCGCCGCACACGATGTCGAGGCGGCCGTCGCCGTTGAAATCGACCGCCACGGGCTTGGTCATGCACAGATCCATCCTGACGCCGAGCCGCCGCCCGGCGGCGTAGCGGGGCTCGGTGCGCGTGCCGATATTTTCATAAAAGGTGAACCCATCGAGAAATTCGCCGCAGATGATATCGAGTTTCCCGGTTCCGCGGAAGTCCCCGAGCATGGGCGAAGGCATGCCATACGTGTCGATGGGTTCCCCGCCCGCCTCGATCATCACCGGCGCGGCGTAGAGCGGAGCCTCCGTCGTGCCTGTGTTGCGCAAGAGGTAAACGTAACCGTGCAGGGGGCCGTTGGTCCACTTGCCCTTCTCGTCGAAGGCGGCGTGCCAGCCGTAAGTTTTCGTGGACCCGTGGGGGTATTTTTGGATACCCCAGTAATCGTTGCCCACGATCAGGTCCAAGGCGCCATCGCCATCGTAGTCGGCGAGCAGCCAGTGGTTTTGCCGAACCATGCCAGGCTCCAGATGAATCCGTTTGGGAGCGGGGAGCTTGACCGGCTCGGAAAAGAGGCTGCGCAGAAAATTGGGATGCATCGCGCCGACACTTGTGACCACGGGTTTCCCGGTCGCATAAGAGATCACCGGCCCGTCCACCGTTTTCCCGATTCTGACCGGCGGCTTGAAAATCGGCAGGTTCGTCCGGGGATCGATGATGCCGGTGTTCTCGGACAGCCAGGTGCCGTTGTGAGGCACGGCCGGGCACATCAGCACGAAGTCCAGGAGGCCGTCTCCATTATAGTCGACGGGCAGCGGCACGGACGGACCGACCCCAAGGTCCACAAGCAGGTCCGGATGGTTGAACGCCAGCAGCGGCAACGGTTCCGTGGATTTGGCCGCAGCGGAACCATAGAACACCTCCGGTTGCGCGGGCAGAAACGCCGGGAATGCGGCAACCAGCACAGACAAACACAAGGCGGACAGGGGGAGAAGGGGGGGACGATTCATGGATTTGAAGAGATAGCTTACCCGCAATCAGCAGAAATGGCCGGGCATGAGCAAACAAAAAATGATATCGGTATCATATTTTAAAATAACTATTCTTATTCGTTAAAAGAGAAGGATCTGATGCGCACCTCTTGTTTCTGTTGATATCAATCGCAGGCTTGCCCCATGACGGCAAGTGGTGTTTCCCGGAATGGTTTATGGCCACAATTTACGAAGTAGCGGAACTTGCCGGGGTTTCCCCCATGACGGCGGCGCGGATTCTTGCCGGCTCCAGCCGCCGCTCAAAAAACAGGGACCGGGTGCTGGATTGCGCCAAAAAACTGGGATACGTCCGCAACCAGAATGCGGCAAATCTACGCACCGGACGCTCCCGGATCATCGGGATCATGGTTCCTTTTATCGACAATCCCTTTTACACCAAATTCTTGCAGGAGATGCACAACGCCCTGGCAGCGCGCCAGTATCAGTGCCTGATCGGCTGTTCCTTCGGCGAAAGCGCCAGTATGCAGGCCACCATCAATCTGTTCGGAACCTACAATGTGGATGGACTGGTTCTGGACATAAGTGAAGGCGCGATGACCGGGGAGATCGAAAAACAGCTGAAGCAGGCCCGGCAACGGTCCCGCCCGGTCGTCATCACCGGAGCCCAGCAGCACGACATTCCCCACGACCACCTTTACCTCGATAACAAGCGGGCCATTGCCAAGGTGATCCGCCACCTTGTCAGCCGGGGACACCGCTCCATCGGCTTTCTCGGCGGGCTGGCCGACAACCTGAACATCAAGAATCGCCTTGAAGGCTTCAGCACCGCCCTGGAAAAGGCCGGACTGCCAGCGGAGCCGGCCTGGATCTCGCAAGGCAACCCTTCGCTCGACAGCGTCGCCCAGCGCGCCCACCAGCTGCTGCGCGCCAAATCGCGCCCCACGGCAATCGTCTGCACAAGCGACATGATAGCGATGGTCGCCATCAAGGCGGCGCTGGAAAACGGCCTGCGCATCCCGCAAGACATTGCCATCACAGGATTTGACGACATCGCCCAAGCCAGCCTCCTCAATCCCGGACTCACGACGGTCAGGCAACCCCTGAAGGCAATGGTATCTGATATCGTTACCCTGTTGCTCCGCCATCTGGAAGCGGAATCCGACATCCCCACCTTACAAAAACAGCAGTATGAGGCAGAACTGGTGATCCGCGAATCCACCTGATTCCTCCCCCGATTCCCGCCTCGCGCCGAAGGCGAAAGACCGGTGATCACAAAAAATCAGAAAAAACGATTTTTTGATTGATATCGGTATCATATCTTGCACGATAACTCGTGCCAATCGCTCCAGAAGTGCCCAGTTATCTTCCCGCCCAATAAACCTATGAAATCCCCTGCATCCATCCCACCCGCCCACGTAACCCTATCGTCATCAAATATATTCAGACGCGCGCGAGGTTTCACCCTGATCGAACTTCTCACCGTCATTGCGATCATCGGCATCCTTGCCTCTCTCAGTTTCTTCGGAATCCGGGCCGCGCGCATCAAAGCCAAGCATGTCACATGCGTCGGCAACCTGCGTGCCTGCGGCCAAGGCTTTGCGATGCTTCTCGCCGAGAACAAAGGCATCTACTGTGGATCAGGACCCGACGCCAACGGAAGAATCTACCGATGGATGCACCGTATTGGAGTTTACATGGACCTCCCCGGCCCCAAAACGGACCGCAATAGCCATGAAGCCGGAGTGGGATGGGTCACGACTTTCGATGATGCTTACCGGACTCCCATTTTCCACAGTCCGTTTACCGACCCCAAAGAGTACAACGTTAATGCGCTCCCCAACGAATCCATGGGCATTTATGGTGGCAATCCCAATATCCTCACCCGCAACCGCCACCGAGGTATCCCGGCCGATACAATCACTTGGCCTGGCGGCACGGTCCTGCTGGCCGAACGCTACTCCGGCGTATGGGGCAACGGATCGGCCATAGGTGCGATTCTTGACCTGACGGGAGCATACCCCGACAAGCCACTTGGCCCGGCGGCCAATGCGCAAGTCAACGGCTCAAAATCCATCTCCGGCCCCTGCAATTTCCTCTTCGCAGATTTCCATGTGAAGGCAATCAAACTGGAGACCATCGACTGGAGCGACATTAACTCCACCTCACCCACCGGCAAAATCAGATATCAACCCTAACCATTACAAACGCTTCACCAACTGTTTGAAAACGAATACAGACACAATGAAACTCACATCCCAAAACAATAAGAAAAACGGAGTGTATAATCGAACTTTCGTGAACTCAAATGCAGCCTGTTTGTTCATAGCTGCACTCGTATTGCCATTCACCGCTCAAGCGGACCCCTGGTTCAACGAAAACTTCGAGGGGTGGACCGTAAACACCGTGCTGACTCCCACGGCCCAGGCCGGGTGGACAGGTAACAATTCCGGAACCAGCGTGGTGATCAGCAATGGTGACAATCATACCCCAGGCGGTTCTCAGAGCCTATACATACATGATACTGCGGCAGCTTACACACCTTCGGCCACTTATTCCCTGGGGGAAACCGTGTCCGCCGGCAGTCTGGATTTCTGGTTTAAACACACTGCCGGAACCGTAAGCTACAGCATCGGTTTTGGTAATTTCGCCCTGGGTATCAGTGCCACCGCCCTACAGATCCGTAATGCCAGCGGGACAAACGTCCAAAGCGTTACATATACCAGTGCCAGCTTCACGCCAGGGAATTGGAACAACTTCAACATTTCATTCGATAAGGCTGCCAACAGTTTGGTTATGAGCCTTAATAGCACGGTGATCCTTTCGTTAACTGGACAGGCGCTGATTGACAGTGGAATCAACCTCGAAGCGTCGCAAATCACATTTGCCGCCGGTTGGCTGGGTGGCACCAACACTGCGGCGTATTACGATGATATTTCTTTCACCGCCATCCCGGAGCCTTCCACCTGGGGCGCCATGATCGGGCTTGGCGCGCTGGCACTGGTCGCTTGGCGCCGCCGCCGCTCCGCCTGACTTGGCAAGACGAAGGGAGACCGCGTTTCGCTGGCGCTCCTCATCTTGCACGAGTAGTGAACAAGTAGTGCGCATCCACAAAGAAGCCGCCTCCGGGAAGAGGCGGCTTTCTTGTGGACTTGGTCGTCCGGCTACCGAACAGCGCAGGCCGCCTCGGCAAAGGCTTGCTCCCCGGCAAAAGCAGGCTCGTGACGGCCAAACACAAACTCGCGCATCCAGCGGGTTGATTTCGTGGCGTCTCCCTTGGCCAGCAATGCCCCGATCTCCGCCAGCCGTTCAGTTGTCAGGCTTCGTTCGAGCGATTGCAGGAATGCGATGCTCTCGGATACCGCGCGCACGCCGTCTTCGCGATAAGGATACTGGTCCATGGAGTGCCAGCCCTCATATCCGATCTTGCGGAGCCAATAGTAGAGCTCGATGTAGTGCACGAGGTGCACACTGCCGACGATCATATCGTCGTCCCAATGACCGTAGTTGTCATTGTAGTGCATGTGAAACAGCTTGTTGCCGTAGTGGTTGAGCAGCCAGGCCGACTCGGCGACATTCTCCTCCGCCGCAAAAGCGTGCCCCACGTCGATGCACACCCCCACGTTTGGCAAGTCCGTCTCCCGGGCCATCAGCAGTGTGTCCGCCGCACGAGCATGAAACGAACGCACCCGCGGCTCCTTGACCTTGTATTCCAAGGCAAATTTCAACGCCGGCCACGCCCCGGCCAGGGAGCGGATTCCTTCCAGCATCCATTGCCGCTGGCTTCCGAAGTCGGACTGCAACGGATAATCATAACCATCCTGCCCCAGCCACAGGTTGAGTAACGGACATCCCATCAGGCTCGCAACCTCGGCCGCCCGGTGCCCCTCCTCCAGCGCGAGCTTGCGCACGTTCGCATCCCGGGAACAAAAGCTGCCCGACCCCCAGACACTCCGTGAAAAGAAGTCCGGTATGATCGAAACGCAGGCCAGACCGTGATCGCTCATCAGCGAATGCATTTCGCGGGCGTTTTCGGGGGTCACATCCCAGCCCCCGACCAGTTCCAGTCCTCCCAGCCCTTCGATCGAAGCGGCCTGCCGGATCATCTCCGCCTTCGTCGGTTGCGATTTGTAACCGGTAGGAAGGAAACGATCACAGGTGTTCCCCAGATTTCCCAGGATGACAGAATATTTATTACTTTTCATGGCTTATCGTTACAAAATCAATCACGTGTCCTGCCCGGCACCCTCCGCCACCACCCGCCCTCCGACCAGAGTCATGCCTGGGCGCCGGTCAGGCTTCACCCGCTGAATCCGCGCCAGCACCAAGGCCAGCACGATCATCACCCAAATGACCAGCGTGGACACCCAATACGCATGAATCTTGATATTCAGAACATTGGGAATGAAGCCCCACTCGACCATCGCCAGATAAACATTCAGGGCAAATGCCACCGAGAAAGCCTGCCACAGCACCTTCCGGCTTACCCTCGGCGCGAAGAACCCCAGCATGAAAAAGCAAACCGTCACTCCGCCAATCAGCCCCACGACCTTGAAGGAAAGATCCAGGAAGCTCTCCTTCTCCGCGAACAGAAATCCGTAGCCAACGGCAAACATCGCCACCATGCCCACCGCTGTCATCACCCGGGCCAGCCGCGCGTAGAACCGGTCCGACCGGTTCCTGAAAACATGGGGCTGGAGTATGTCCACCGTGGAGACGGTGGAAAATGCGTTGAGGCTGGAACTCAGGGAGCCAATCGCCGCGGAAAGCACACCGGCAATCACCAGACCGCTCAGTCCAGCCGGCAAACGTGACATGATGAAATGGGGAAACACATAGTCGGCCGGCAAACCCGCCACCTGTTCACTGGGCAGCACCGTGTAATAGGCGAACAGACAGGTCCCGATGAAAAAGAAAAACAGCCAGGTCGGCAGGCTCATCAGGGCGCATATCAAGGTCGCATGCCGGGCCTCGGCCGTGCTTTTGGCCGCGAGGTAGCGCTGCACCACATTTTGATCCGCCACATAGCCGCCCACCCAGTGGGTCAATCCGAGGATGGCCATGGTCCAAAACGTGCGCTCCGACAAGTCCCAGCGCATCGGTCCCATGCTGAATTTGTCATGTGCCTCCGCCACACGGATGATTTCGCCCAACCCTCCCGGTATGTCATAAATCATGATCGCCACCGCCACAAATCCGCCCAGATACAGGATGAACGCCTGCACCACGTCCGTCCACACCGAAGCGGACATGCCGCCCATAATGGTGTAGAGGGCGGCAATCCCTCCGGTGATCAAGATGATCCAGGCGGGGGGAATCCCCGTCATCATTTGCATGGGAATGACCAGCAAGTAGAGGATGGATCCGAGTCGAAGACACTGGGAGACCAGAAACATGATCGCCGCATACAACCGCGCGCCTTCCCCGAAGCGTTTCTGCAAATACTCGTAGGCGGTTGTCTTGGCGGTGTTGCGAAAAAAAGGAACGAAAAGCCAGATCGCCAGCACCGCAAACAGCGGATTCGCCAGGTTGGGCACCACCTGCCGCCAGTCTAAAACGAAGGCCGCCGCCGGGAAGGCCAGAAAGGTGACGGAACTGATCGAAGTCGCCAGCATGGACAGGCCGATCGCCCAGCCCGGAAGATTATTTCCCAAAAAATAGCTGTCCGTCGTTTTCGTCTTCCGGGCAAAATATGCCCCCATGAGCCCCATCACGACAAAGAACAGCAGAATAATCGATATATCAAGGGGATGCATTATTGGAAAGATATGGCTGGATGGGTAACGGAAATGAAATGAAAATCCCGAAATCATGAGGAAGCCTTGATCCGGGAAACGGAAGAAGGATCAAATTTGATACCGATATCAATAAAATTTTGACATTTTCTCTCCTCATCCAAGAACCACCGATCGTTAATCAGGAGATTCCATGCTTCTGCATGAGCACTTTTATATTGATATCGGTATCATTTATTGCCATCAGACACCATGTTCCATCTCCCCTTTTCATCGACCTGCCTGCGACCATGCCACGGAAAAATCCCATGAAACCCGACATCAACCTGCGTCTCCTCCTCCTGAACACCCTGACTGCCGTTGTGCTCCACGGCGGCTCCGCCACCTATACCTGGGCACCCGAAGGCACGGAAGCGAGTGCCACGCAAGGCGGCGCAGGCCAATGGAACGCCGCATATGCTCTCTGGTGGGACGGGACAAAAATCATTGCCGCCGGCGGCAACGGGCGAGATGGCAACCGCCTCCCCTTCGGCTCCGCCACGCAGGACGCCACGCTTAACTTCAACGGCAAAGGCGGCACCATCATCAAAACCGACATCGCCTTTTTCGGCAGCAATCCCAAACCCAACCGGACGCACACCCTGAACTTTGCCCCGGGCAGCCACTACACCCTCACCAGCCCCGATCTCGCTCCCTGGGGCGCCATCAGTTCGGGCGCCCTTGCCCATATCGTTTACAACGTCGGCAAGGGAGCGACGCTCACCCTTGGAGGCAACGGACAGCAGATCGCCCTCGTAACCGGTTCCGATGTATCCGCCGGCCCGGGACTGCTTTTCACCGGAGGAGGCGTCGTTGACCTCCGCTCCCGCACCCTTGTGCGCAACGGCTCCGCCAACAGCCGCCTGACCATCCGCGAAGGCACCACGGTCAATTTTAATGACGACACTCTTTATACCGCAATGACAGGCAACTTTGCCAAGCCCCTCCCCCCCGTGGCGACTCGCATCGCCCTCGAAGACGGCACTCTCACGGTCAATGGCGGGCGTCTCATCACAGGCTATCACGCCAAAGCCCTTGCGCTCGCCGGCCCCGACGGGCGGGGCTTTGGCATTGCGGTTGGCGCAACGCCAGACGGCGCTCCGGCGACACTCAATCTCGTTTCCGGTGAAATCACCGCGCTGGGCGACCCGCGGTCGGCCGGCGGCAACGATTCCTACGCGGGCATCGCGATCGGGTTGGGTGCGACCAACAAAGGCGGCATCGTCAATCTCAAGGGCGGCACGCTTGCCGTGACCAACATTCGCGCCAGGGTGGCGCCCGGCGGCACCGCCATCCTCAACCTTGACGGCGCGACGGTGAAAGTCAGCACCGCCGAGTCACTGGATTCCGGATACTCCTCCGCGAATGCGACACAGCTTCAGACGCGGCTTGACGGCTTTATCACTGGCTTTGAAGGAACGGAGAGCAGCCATATAGAAATTGGCGAAAACGGTGTGGTGTTCGACACCACGGGGATTGGCAACAACGCCAAAACCACGGTTGCGACCATCGCGTCCGCAATACGCGGGAAAGGTGGGTTGCTGAAAAAGGGAAACAACGGCCTGCGCCTCGTGCGTGCCAACACTTACACGGGGACTACCATCATCGAAGGAGGAGAGCTTTTCATCGACGGGAAAACGGCCTCCGTTGCCAGTAATATTACCGTTGGTTCCGGAGCCACACTGGGCGGGACAGGCCGTGTGAACGGCAAGGTGACATTGCGCGAAGGTGCAACTCTCCTGCCTGGCAATGATTTTCTGAGAGGCAATGACCTGGAATGGCATTCTGGAGCACGCATCGGGATCAACCTGACCACGGTGTTGGATAAGCCTTTTCTTCACGTCAAAAACCTGAAAAAGACCGGATCGGGCCCCTTTGAGATTTCTGTTACTGGCGCCATCTCTGGCCAGCATGTTATTTTTGATGTCACAGAGAAAAATGATTTTTCCGCCGACGACATTACGGTAACCGTAAACGACTCCCCGGCAGTTCTTCTAAAAGAGGGCAACAGGATTGTTTTTAAATTACCCTGACATCCCTTCCCGGTATTCCTTTCACAATCGAATGCTGCAATAGCATCAAGTATAACCCTGATATCCCCAAGAAAAAAACGTCCGGACAGACTCCGATTCACTCATCTTCCTCGCACGGGAGCAGGGCGGGCACGATATCATTGCCCTGTGCATTCAGTTCACGTGTCATCGGATCGATATCCTTAGGACGTATGCGAGTTCTCCCGTGCACCGTCCCCTGTCTCACCTCGCCTGCCCGGCGCGAAACAGCCGCGGTGTCAGCCCGGTGTGTTCGCGGAAGACGCGAATGAAATACGAGGGAGTGGCGAAGCCGCAGGCCCAGCCCACCTCCGCGATGTTGTAGCGCGAATCGGCCAGCAGCTCCTGCGCGGCCCGCACGCGTTCGCGGCGTATCCACGTGTTGAGCGTCACGCCCCGCTCGCGGTGAAAACGCCGCGACAGATGATCCGGCGTGCACCCGAGTCCCTTCGCCAGGGCTGCGACCGACAATGCCGGATCGGCAAGATGAGTGTGCGCGAGCTTTTCCGTCTCGACCACGAGCGCCGATCCGGCGGGCGCCGTCTGGGCGGGCCGCTGCAATTCGCCGAGCACCGTCAGCAGGAACGCCTCGACCAGCGCCTCCGTGTAGCGCTTCTGTCCGGAACGCGGCACGTTGTCGCGGGCGGCGATGTCGTCGAGGTAACGGAGCGCATCGCGCCCGCGGGTGCCGGGGACCAGAGTGGTGCCGTAACCCTGGATGCGGCGGGCCGGATCGGCACGGCCGCGATGCAGGTACAGGCCGTCGCTCCGGTGCATGCACACGAGGATGCCATAAGGCGTGCGCAGATCGCGCGGCGTCTCCGCGTGCGGCACCCCCCGCGGCATCACGCACACATCGCCCGTGCGCACGCGAAACGCTCCGCCCGGGCAGACGAAATCCGTGCCGCCGCCCGTCTGGATAAAAAATTCCGGAGTCGGATGAAAATGCGCCCCGGGCCGCGGCCGCCGCAGGTCGATCTCCGGCGCGACATGCACCCGCAAACGTCCCGCGTGCATCCGTTCCAGCGTGCGCGAGAGATCGCGCTCGAATTCGGCGCGGGGATCGGGACGGGTGGCGTGGACGGAGGCAGGCATTGATCGGAAAATTGATATAAAGTGCGGAGAAATACGATCCCTCATTCTTGGCGACGTGGGCCGGCGAGGCTTGATTGGTTCTCCGTTATCTCTCGCGGACTCATGCCGCCGGCGCAATGCCGGCGCGACCCGGGTTCGCCTTCATCCGTATCATAAAATTATCATGAGCCATTCCGCATCATCGATCCGCGTCACCGTCTGGGGCGAATATCGCCACGAAAAGAAGAACCCGAAGGTCTCCGCCATTTACCCGCAAGGCATGCACGAGGCCATCGCCGCGCCCCTGCGCAGCCAGCCCGGCATCGAGGCCCGCACCGCCACGCTCGACGAACCCGAGCACGGCCTCACGCAGGAGGTCCTCGCCTCCACCGACGTCCTCGTCTGGTGGGGCCACATGGCCCACGGCGACGTGCAGGACGAAATCGTGAAACGCGTGCAGAAGCGCGTCCTCGAAGGCATGGGGCTCATTGTCCTGCACTCCGGCCACTACTCGAAAATCTTCAAGACACTCCTCGGCACCACCTGCTCGCTCAAGTGGCGCGAGTCCACCGACAAGGAGCGCCTCTGGACCATCAACCCCGCCCACCCCATCGCCGCCGGCCTCCCCGAGCACTTCGAACTCCCCGCCGAGGAAATGTACGGAGAGCCCTTCGGGATTCCCACGCCCGACGAACTGGTGTTCATTTCCTGGTTCACCGGCGGCGAGGTTTTCCGCAGCGGCGCCACCTGGCAGCGCGGCAACGGGCGCGTCTTCTATTTCCGCCCCGGACACGAGACGTATCCGACTTACCACGACGCCAACATCCAGAAGGTCATCGCCAACGCCGTCCGCTGGGCCCGGCCCACGGTCAACATTCCCGACATCTGCCCGCGCGTCGATCCGCTGGAGCCGCTTCCCGACGATCCCGAAGCCGCCGCGCGTCCGACGGTCGGACACCGCTGAAGCATCCTCTGTGCGCGCATGCGCCCCACAGGGTCTGTGTGACCTGCGGGGCGCATGCGCATCGCCTGACCAACCACACATCCGATTTCCCAATGAGCACCACCACCAGGAAAAAAGCCGGCGCCCGAAAGCCCGCCGCCCGTACCGTCCGCCTCGCCATCATCGGCACCGGCGGCATGGCCAACCGCCACGCCGAACAGTTCGCCGCCATCCGGGGCTGCAAGCTCGTCGCCGCCGCCGATGTCGACCGCGCCCGTGTGGATGCCTTTTGTGCAAAGCACAAGATCCCCGCCGCCTTCACCGATGTCGCCGAAATGCTCGCGACGGTCGAAATCGACGCCGTCTCCATCGTCACGCCCGACGCCTTCCATGCGCCGCTCTCCATCCAGGCCCTGCAAGCCGGCAAGCATGTGCTCTGCGAAAAGCCCCTCGCGCTCAACCACGCCGACGCCAGGGCGATGGTCGCCGCCGCCCGCAAGGCCGGCGTCATCAACATGGTCAATCTCTCCTATCGCGACTGGCCCTGCATCCAGGCGGTGCATACGCTCGTCGCCACCGGGAAGCTCGGCGAGCTCCGCCACATCGAGGCCAGCTACCTGCAATCCTGGCTCGCCAGCAAGGTCTGGGGCGACTGGCGCACCACGCCCGCCTGGCTCTGGCGCCTCTCCTCGAAACACGGCAGCAAGGGCGTGCTCGGCGATGTTGGGGTGCACATTGTCGATTTCGCCACCTTCCCCGCCGGTCCCATCGCGAACGTTTACTGCAAGCTGAAAGCGTTCAGGAAGGCGCCGCGCAACCGCATCGGCGAATACACGCTCGACGCCAACGATTCCGCCGTGATGACCGTCGAGTTTGCCAACGGCGCGCTCGGCACGATCCACACCACGCGCTGGTCCGGAGGCCACGCCAACCGCCTCTACCTGAAAATCTCCGGCACGCTCGGCTCGATCGAGATCGATTCGGAGCGCACCACCGCCGGCTACCGCATCAGCACCGGCCCCGATTTCGACAAGGCGAAGTGGAAGGACGTGCAGGTCAAGCCCACGCCCAACAACTACCGCCGTTTCATCGAAAGCATCCGCAGCGGCGTGCAACAGCAACCCGACTTCGCGCGCGGCGCCGAAGTGCAAAAAGTCCTCGACGCCTGCTTCCGCTCCGACGAACTCGGCGCGCCGGTCAACGTGTAGGGGATTGAAAAGTGGCACGGGCATCCTTGCCCGTGAGGTCTGAGCAAGTGGCACGGGCTTCCAGCCCGTGAGCGTTGCCTCCCGGCAGAAGTGGCGCGGGAAGCGCGGGAGGCGCGGGCAGGGATGCTCACGCCTCACCGGAATCATGGGCTGGAAGCCCATGCCACTTTGCGGCGCTTCGCGCCGTCCACGGGCAGGGATGCCCGTGCCACTTTTTCCGCTAATCCGCCGCGCCCTACCCGACCTCGATCCGCACCGCCGCCGCCATCGCCCGCGCGCGATCCCGCGCCTCCTCCGGCGTGTCGCCGCTCGCCACCGCGACCGCCAGCCGGCGATGTCCGCGGCATTCCGGTTTTCCGAAAATCCGTATCTGGCTTTCCGGTACAGCCAGCGCCTCGGCCACGCCGGAGACCACCGGCACGCCATCGCCGTAACCGAGCAAAGCCACGCTGTGCGCCGGCCGCAGCAACCGGATCGGCGGCACCGGCAGCCCGAGGATCGCCCGCGCATGCAGCGCAAATTCCGTCAGCGCCTGGCTCCCGATCGTCACCAGCCCCGTATCATGCGGACGCGGGCTCACCTCGCTGAAAATCACCTCGTCGCCGCGCACAAAACACTCCACGCCAAACAATCCGTAACCGCCCAGATTGCCCACCACGGTTTTGGCGATGCGCTGCGCCTCCGCCCACGCCGCCTCCGACATCGGGCAAGGCTGCCAGCTCTCGCGGTAGTCGCCGTCGATCTGCACATGCCCGACCGGCAGGCAGCACTGGATGCCGTTGGCCGCTGACACCGTGAGCACGGTGATCTCGTAGTCGAACGTCACAAACCCCTCCACGATGCAGCGTCCCGCGCCGGCCCGGGCGCCTTCCTGCGCGTATTTCCACGCGGCCGGCAGATCGGCGGCGGTCTTGACGACGCTCTGTCCGTGTCCGCTCGAAGACATCAGCGGTTTCAGCACACAGGGAAACCCGAGCGTCTCTCCCGCCGCCAGCGCCTCGGCCTCGGTGCCGACAAACCGGTAGGGCGAGGTCGGCAGTTTCAGTTCCTCGGCGACGAGCCGCCGGATGCCCTCGCGGTTCATGGTCAGCCGCGCCGCGCGTGCCGTCGGCACGACGCGTTGCCCGGCGGCTTCCAGTTCCACGAGCACATCGGTGGCGATGGCTTCGATTTCGGGCACGACCAGATCGGGTTTCTCTTCGGCAACCACGCGCCGCAACGCTGCCCCGTCGGTCATGGAAAACACATGATGCCGGTGCGCGACCTGCATCGCGGGTGCCCCCGCATAGCGGTCGCACGCGATGACCTCGCAGCCGAGCCGCTGGAGTTCGATGACGACCTCCTTGCCGAGCTCGCCCGACCCGAGCAACAGGACGCGCGTGGCGCGTGGTGAGGACGGAGGAGCAAAAGTGCCGGGCGTGAACATGGCTTACGAAAAACAGGATTTTTTCATGCCTGCAATGCCACAACACCTTCCCGGAAAGGTGTGACTCGGGAACAGGAGTAACCCCTGTGCGTCAATCCGTCGCAAACGCAGCGGTTGTCGTCATATACGCCCGGGCCAGGTCGTCGATCGGGTTGTCGCCCGGGATAAACTCGTGGCCGACGAATCCCGCGTATCCCGTTTCCCGGATGGCCTGGAAAATGGCAGGATAGTTGAGCTCTTGCGGGGAGCCCGGGCCGCCGTCGATCGGACCGCGGCCCGGGTTGCCGGCGGTGTGGTAGTGGGCGAACCAGCGATGGTCGCGACGGATCGTGCGGATAATGTCTCCCTCCATGATCTGCATGTGGTAGATGTCGTAGAGCAGTTTCACCGCCGGCGAATCCACGCGTTCGCAGAGCGACACGCCCCAGGCGGTGCGGTCGCACTGGTAGCCAGCGTGATCGACGCGGCTGTTGAGCAACTCGACGGCGAGCGTCACACCGGCCTGCTCCGCTTCGGGCGCGATGCGGGCGAGGGTTTCGGCGGCAATGGCGAGGCCGTCGGCATCTCCAGGGTGATTCGTATCGAGATTTTCGTTACCGGCTCCGGCCCGGTTGCCGCTGAAACAGATCAGGACCGGAATGCGCCACTCGACCGCTTTCGCGATGCTGGCGCGGAGTTCATCGAGAATGCGCGGCGCGTTCTCGCAGCGGTTGAGGCCGTTCCCGATTGTGCCGTGTCCGCCGGCGGTGGCGATCACCAGGCCGTGGTCGCGGGCGCGCGGCCAGAGGGATTCGTCGATGAGTTCCACACCCGCGTAGCCGATCCGGGCCGCGCCTGCGAGCAGGGTCTCCGGTTCGACTCCACGGTTGGCGAACGACCACCAGGTGAAGGATTGTTTCAGGGGAGAGGTGTTCATGGAGAATCAGCAGGAGCGGCGGCATTTTCTGCCGCTGCGACGACGCGAAGCGTCGCCGGTCTGGATGGAGGATGGAGGTCGGTCGGATGGTCGGTCGGCGAGGCAACCGGCGAGGCGCTGACGCGCCTCGTCGCAGCGGCAGGAATGCCGCCGCTCCGTCAGGCCGACCAGTCGAAGAGGATGCCCATCGTGCGGGTCCGGTCGTTGATGGCGAGTTCGTAGGCGTCCTTGCATTGCGCCGGAGCGAAGTGATGCGTGTTGAGGCCGGCGAGCAGGAAACGGCCGCCGCGCACGAACTCGAAAAAGCAGGCCGCTGCCAGGGGGTTGTTCCAGGCGGGAGAATTGCGCGCGTCGTGCGCGCCGACGAGCGTGAGGCCGCGCGTGATGACGTCGCCGGTGAGCGTCTGGCTGCCAGGGCTGCCCGTGTCGCCGAGAAGGACAACCGTGCCTTCGGTTGCGACGAGTTCGAAGGCGGATTTGAGGACGGCGGCGTTGCCCGTCGATTCGATCACAATGCGCGGACGGACACCGCCGGTGATTTTTTCGATGGCGGCGAGCGCTTCGCTGGCAGGGGCGTGCACCAGGATGGCTCCGGCTGCCGCCGCCATCTGCAAACGGGTTTCGGCCATGTCCACGCAGATCACGCGGTCCGCGCCGCTGGCCAGCGCCCAGCGGCAAGTCATCTGGCCGATGGGGCCGGCGCCAATGACCGCCACCGTATCGCCGAGCGTGATGCGGGCGGCGCGCACACCGTGGCCGGTGATCTTGGCGAGAGCGAACCACACGGCTTCGTCGGGCGCCACGCCGTCGGGCACACGGAAACAGTCGTCGGCCTTGCGCACGCTATGGGACGCATGGCCGGTGCGCGAGGCGACGCGATCGCCGGGCTTCAGCGCGCTGACTCCGCTTCCTGCCCGGAGCACCGTTCCGACAGAAGCGTAGCCGGGATAGAACGGATAGCGCACCCAGTTATCCCAGTGAGTGCCGGGATCGAATTTTCGGGCATAGACGATGGTCTCGGTGCCGGTGCTGAGAAGCGAGCACGTGGTCCGGACGAGGACTTCATCCGCTGCGGGTTCGGCAGGAGAAAAGGGCTCGGCGATGACTTCCGATCCGCGAGGAAACACCAGCCTGAGGCCGGCTGGCGAGGTTGTTGGCGAGGTAGCTTTCATGCCGGGACAATGTGCCGCCGATGTCGAGCGGGGGCGAGTGGAGGTATCGGTGTTTGTTTGTGAATTTCGGCTTTTCAGGCTCAGCGTGGCCGGGCATGACAACGCGCATGAAAGGCAACATGCAGCCGGCCTCCGCATGGAAGGCGTTGCAGGAAAAGCTCGTGGCGGGCGCCGTGCTCCGGCACACGGCGGGGCTCCGCCATCCGGTGGCAGCCGGCTACTATTGCCCGCTGCATGAGCACGAGAGCATCGAGATCGTCTTTCACCCGACAGGGCGGGGCGTCACCCGGACCGGCAACGCGGCTGCCGGGAAAACCGGAGGCGATGATCTGCGCGCACTGGCATTCGACGCGGGCGACGTGATCGTGTACGCGCCCCGCACGCTCCACGACCAGCGGATGGAAGCCGGCGGCGAGGATCACTGCGTGCAACTCCGGGCGCCGGCCGGCCACCGCCTGACCGGCGCGCTGCACATCGGGCGCGTGGAGGATGCGGTATTGCGCAGCGAGATGGAGTTGCTCGCGCACGGGATGCATGCGCCGACACCGGGCCGCGCGGCGCTTCTCAACCTGCGGGCGACGGCGGTGCTGTTGCAGTTGCTCGAACTGGCGCACGGGCGCCACGCGCGGGAGGCGGCCGGAACGCGGCAGGGCGAGCGCCACGTGCGGGCCGCCGAGCGGTATGTGCAGGAACACTACGCGAGGATCGGCTCGGTCCTCGAAATCGCGGCGGGCGCGGGCCTCGGCGGCGATCATCTGCGGCACCTTTTCCGGCGGCTGCGCGGACGCACGCTGGTCAGCTACCTGAACGAGGTCCGCGTGGCGCGGGCGCGGACGCTTCTGGCGCATTCGCCGCTGACGTTGAAAGAAATCGCGGCGCTGTGTGGCTGGCGCGACGAGTATTATTTCTCGGCGGTGTTCCGCCGGTCCTGCGGCATGGCTCCCGGCCGTTACCGCGAGGAGCGCCATGCGGCGCGCCGGTAATGCCGGGCCAGCGCCTGGCCGTTCACCCCGCCGCCTGCCATACGCCAAAAAGAAAAGCCGCCACCATGCCCAGTGCGCAGGCGAGACGGACGACCGTCGAGACCAGAAACCCCACGGCCGCACCCGCTCCGGAAAGCATTGTGGTGCGCAGGTCTTTTTTCGCGACCAGTTTTTCCGCCACCATCGCGCCGAGCACCGTGCCGAGCAGCAGGACGGGCAGGGAAAAAAACA
Organism: Opitutaceae bacterium TAV5; assembly: GCA_000242935.3. Lineage (NCBI taxonomy): Bacteria > Pseudomonadati > Verrucomicrobiota > Opitutia > Opitutales > Opitutaceae > Opitutaceae bacterium TAV5. Next base: position 2,939,514 of record CP007053.1, on the reverse strand, counting down.
TGCCGACCAGCGCGCCGCCGGTCGCTCCCGCCGCGCCCCACTTCGAGCCGCCAAACCATTTTGTGCCGATGATCACGCTCACAAAATCCCCGATCACCGACACCAGCCAGATCAACGCGATGACACCGATCCACCACCAGCCCGGAGCCGAGGCCGGCAGCAAAATCTGGTGCAGGCCCATCGCGATGAGGATCAGCGTGGTGCCCGGCAGCACCGGGATCACCACGCCCGCCACGCCGACCAGCGTAAGCACGCCCGTCAGCAGCCAGACGAGGACGGGATAAGTCGCGTGCCAGATTTCGGACATGATGAGGGAAACGGAGGGAGAAAAGGTTGACCACCCATGCACTCGAACAGGCACGGATGGATGCGGAGAAAGCGGTCAAAAGATCCGGAAACTGCACCCGTGACGGGAAGTCCGGCTTCGAAGCTGGTCCGCCCGGCCTTTTTCACGGGTGTCCATGGGCGTGCATGGGAGACAAAGGCCTTCGGGCCGGTTCAGTGCGCCGGTTTGTCGCCAGCGGCCATGTTGCGTTCGACGGCGTCGTAGATCTGCCGCGACACCGCGAGGTCGCCGGTCGCTCCGACGCGGATCTTGATCATTGTCTGGCGGCTGTTCACCTCGTTGATGGCAATGGTCACCTTCTGGTCCTTGCGCGTGCGGGCGACGAGTTCGGCATCGTAGGTGTTGAGTTTCTTGCTGACCGCGTACAGATCGAGCTCCTTGATGGCGGCCTCGGCGGCGGCGGCGGCGGCGGGCGCGGTGCCGTTGAGCAACATGCTGAATTCGCCGTACTGGTAGACGGCCTGCATGCTGCCGGATTCCCGGCTGCTCACATCGACGGTCTTGCAACCGGTCACGAGAGCGGAGACGGCAAGCGTGGCAGAAAGGACAAGAGGAATTTTCATGGTAATGCGGAAGAAGGGTGAACGTATTGTCAGCCCCGCAGGATGGGGGTTCCTGCCTGCCGATCAAATAAATGTTCCAAATGTTCCAGCCCCCTTCCCCCCTCCCCCCGGAACACGGGCAGGGATGCCCGTGCCACTTTGCCGCGCCTGCGTAACATCGCCGAAGACTTCCCGGAACCTCCCTGCCCTCCCGCTGTCGCGGATCGTCTGCAAAATCTCACCGCAGGCTTCACTTCCGCGGCTGTCCGTGTGAGTTTTCCGGGCCATGTCCGAAACTGCCTCTGCCATTGTTGTTGAAAATCTCGTGAAAACCTATGCCGGCGTCACGGCCGTCAACCGGGTTTCATTCAACGTGGCGCGCGGCGAGATCGTCGGGTTTCTCGGTCCCAACGGCGCGGGCAAGTCCACCACCATGCGCATCCTCACCGGCTACCTGCCGGCCACGGCAGGACGTGTCGAGGTGTGCGGCGTGCCCGTGGCCACCCGCCCCGGAGACGTGAAACGCCTCATCGGCTACATGCCGGAAAATAATCCGCTGCCCGAGGACATGCGCGTTTCCGAGTACCTGCACTACCGCGGCCGCCTCAAGGAAGTGTCGCGCCGCAAGCTGGGTCCCCGCATCGACGAGGTGCTCGAGCTGTGCGATCTCAAACGCGTGCGGCACCGCATCCTGGGAAAACTCTCGAAAGGTTTCCGCCAGCGCGTGGGCATCGCCGAAGCCGTCCTTGCCGAACCGCCCGTCATCATCATGGACGAGCCCACCATCGGTCTCGACCCGCACCAGATTCTCATCGTGCGCGACCTCATCGCCAGCCTCCGCGGACGCATGACGGTGATCATTTCCTCCCACATCCTGCCCGAGATCGAGATGACGTGCGATCGTGTGCTCATCATCAACGGCGGCCGCCTCGTCGCCACCGGCACGCCCGCCGAACTGCGGCGCGATCTGATCGGCGGGGCGCATTACGACGTCGAGTTTGCCGGCGAGCCGGCCGATGTCTCGCGCGTGCTCGCCGGGATCGACTCCGGCCTCGCGCTCGCCCTGCCCAGCGCGGCCGCGCCCGACGGATTTTACCGGGGGCGGATCAGTTTCACGCTACCCGCTGCTGCCACCGCCGCCGCCCCCGAGGCAACCCGCCCGGGCGAGGATGCCACGCCGGCTGCCGCCCCGTCCGGTGACGGAGCCCTCGCCGCGCCACTCTCCCCGCCACCCGCCGGCCCGCCGGCTTCATCAACGCACGCCGGCACCACGCCGCCATTCCCCGACCTCGGCGAGCGCATCCTCGCCGCTCTCGTCCACGAGCCCGCCCTGCGCGTGCGCTTGCTCGCGCCCGGCCGGGCGACACTCGAGGACGTATTCCTCGCCGCCACCCGCCGCACCTGGGAAATCAGCGACGACGCCCAGCAGGTATTGCGCCGCTGACTCGCCCCGTCGCCGGCTTCACACTCCGATCCTTTCACACTCCGCTTTCCGCATTTTCCGATGAAACACTTCTTTACCATTTTCGGCCACGAACTCCGGATGTTGCTTGTCAGCCCCGGCACCTACATCGCCGCCGTGCTGTTTCTCATGCTCATGGGCTTCATCTTCGCCGGCATCCTGGAAAACTACAGCGTCACCATGCAGGAGGTCTCGCCCGCCTCGGTGTTTTTCCAGCTTTTCTGGATTCCTGTGCTCTTCATGGTGCCGCTGCTGACCATGAAGTGCCTGGCCGAAGAGCGCCGGCTGGGAACGCTGGAAACCCTGCTCACCACGCCCGTCACCACGGGCGAAGTCGTGTTTGCCAAATATGCGGCGGCCTGGCTGCTCTACACCGGCCTGTGGGTTTCGACCGGAGGGTTTTTCTGGATACTGCACCGCTTCGCCCGCGCGTCGCATTTCATCGACTACGGTTCGCTGGCCGGCGGGTATATCTATGTGGCGATTTCGGGAATGCTGTTTGTGGCAATCGGCGTTCTGGCGAGTTCGCTCTTCCGCAGCCAGGCGGTGGCCGCCATCGTCGCTTTCGCGATCCTGTTCGCGGTCATCGTCGGCCTGCGTTACGCGGCCGGGCTCGAGCTGCTCAAACCCGAAGCGATGGCCCCGGTCCGCCAGATCATCGATTACGCGCAAATCTTCCAGCATCAGGAAGATTTCACCCGCGGCGTCGTCGAGACGCGGCAGATCCTCTTCTATCTCAGCGGCACCGCCCTCGCCCTCATCCTCAGCGTCCTCGGCGTCGAGGCCCGCCAGTTGCACTCATAAAACGCTACCCGGTCTTTCAGCTTTTTCCGCCATTCCGCCATGTCCCTTTCCTTCCGCACCGCCCGCTGGCTCCGCACCATCAACCTCCTGCTCCAGGCGGTTCTCGTGCTCACGCTGGTCGGCGGCCTCAACTACCTCGCGATCAACCACGGCTGGCGCTTCGATCTCACGCAAAACCGCCGCCACTCGCTCTCTCCCGAAACCCTCGCCTACATCCGGACGCTGCCCGCGCCGGTGACGGTCGTCGTCACCCTCGCGCCCGATGCCGACAACGATGAAGTCACCCAGGCTTACCGGGACGTCACCCACCTCCTCCGCGACTACACCGAAGCCACCAAGGCCAGCGAACACCACATCACCGTCGAGTTTCTCGACATCTACAAGCAGCGCCGCGACGCCGAGACCTGGGGGATCGAACAACCCAACATCATCCTGGTTTCCTCGGGCACCAAACGCCACACCATCGTCCTCAACGATCTCTACCGGATCGAAAACAGCGAAAAAAAAGGCTTCCTCGGCGAACAGACCCTCACCTCCGCGATCCTCGATGTCACCAACCCGGAAAAGAAAAAAATCTATTTCCTCGAAGGCCACGGCGAGATGCGGCTCGACGATGTGGATCCGATCCGCGGCATCTCGCTCCTCAAGGACGAACTCGTTGCCCGCAATCTCGTGCTCGAAACGCTCGATCTCAACAACAACCCCCGGATACCGCAGGATGCCGCTCTGGTCGTGATCGCCGCCCCCCAGGGCAGCTACGACAAGAACGAACAGGAAATCCTCCGCCAGTATCTCTCCAACCGCGCCGGCCGCCTCCTCGTCCTGCTCACCCCCGGCTACGCGCACGGGCTGGAAATGCTCTTTTACGACTGGGGCATGTTTGTGGACAACGTCCTCGTCATCGATCCCGCCGGTATCGGCCAGAGCGATACAGGCGATCTCATCCTCAGCCCCGCCAAATCCGAGCATCCGATCACCCGCTTCATTTCCGAGAACCGTATCGCCGTGCGTTTCGGCCCCTCCCGCCAGGTGCGCCCCCTCGGCGGCGACCTCGATCCGGCGCTCAACGTCGTGCCGCTCCTCGCCACCACCAGGCAGGCCTGGGGCGAACGTGACTATCGCAACCTCCAGACGCCGCCGCGTTACGATCCCGAGGCCGATCTCGCCGGCCCCCTCGCCGTCGGCACCGCCTCCGAGCGGACCACCGCCAGGGCCAACCTCGCCCTCAGCATCCGCGGCGGTCGCGTCGTCGCCTACGGCGGCGCCGACTGGGTGGCCAACGGACGCCTTGCCGCCGGCGGCAACCTCTCGCTCATCCTCTCGTCGATCAACTGGCTGATCGACCGCGACGCACAACTCAGCATCCCGGCGCGCCCCATCCAGCGCTACCAGCTCACGCTCAGCAAGGAGCGGATCACGCAGCTCCGCTACGCGCTCGTCTTTGGCCTGCCCGGATTCGCCGCCATCCTCGGTTTCATCGTTTACTGGACCCGCCGACGCTGACGCGCCGCCTTTTCCATTTCAGTTTTCAGCATTTCGGCATTTCAGCCTTTTTCTTCAATGCGCACCAAAGTCACTCTCATCCTCGTCCTCCTCAACGTCGCCCTCTTCGCCTTCATCTTCTTTTTCGAACGCGACTGGCGCGCCGAGCGCGTTGCCCTCCAGGTGCGCAAGCGCGTCCTCGGCCCCGAATCCGCCAGCATCGACAGCCTCACCCTGACCGGCAACAAGGGCTCCATCAAACTCGAGCGCATCGTCGAACGCAGCGGCGACCTCTGGATGCTCACCGAACCCATGCGCTGGCCGGCCAATACCTTCGCCGTCTCCCGCATCATCACCCAGCTGCAACTCCTCGAACACGAAACCAGCTTCTCCGTCTCCGACGCCGAGGAGAATGGCCAGAAGCTCTCCGATTACGGACTCGAAACCCCCGCCCTGACCATCCTCTGGTCCGCCCCCGCCGCCACGCCCGGCGCGCCCGCGCTCGGCGGCACCCTCGAGATCGGCTCCGATACCGCCGTCGGCAACCGCCTCTACATCCGCACCGGCGACCGCATCCACGTCGTCAGCCGCGCCCTTGCCGACAGCCTCGTGCTCACGCTCCAGGAAATCCGCTCCGACGCCGTCTTCAGCATTCCCGTTTTCGAAGTCCGTTCGCTCAATCTCCAGACCAGCGCCTCCGCCCCCCGCCTCCGGCTCCGTCGCGAACAGGCCCGCTGGATGTTCGAGGCCCCCATCGTGGCCCGTGCCTCCAAGCCCGCCACCGAACTCGCCATCAACGACCTCAACGCCCTCCGCGTCCACCGCTTCTTCGACGCCGGCGCTCCCTTGCCTCCCGACCGCACCGGCCTCGGCCCCGGCGCCATCCGCATCACCCTCGAAGGCAACAACCGCCGCGAAACGCTCCTCCTCGGCAACCCGGTCACGCCCCCCTCCTCCGCCGCTGCGGCCGCGCCCGCCGGCGCCGAAAATATCGTCGAACGTTACGCCCGGCTCGAAGACCGCGAAGGCATCCTCTTTTCCACCCTCGTTCCCGGCAAACTCGCCGATACCCTCAGGGAAGCGCAGACCGCGCTCCGCGACAAAAACATCCTCGATCTCGACACCAGCGCGATCGCCTCCGTCACCATTGCCTCTCCCCAGTCCGAGATCACCCTGCAACATCTCGAGGATGCCGCGCCCGATGCCGGCTGGCAGGTGCTCAGCCGCGAAGGCGACATGGCGCCCCGCACCGTGACGGCCGACGGAGCCCGCGTCGCCCGCCTCGTGCAGGAACTCTCGCTGCTCAAGGTCGAGAAACCCGAACAATTCGTGAACGACGCTCCCTCCCGCGCCGACATCGAGACCTACGGCTTCAATCTCCCCGAGCGCACCGTCACCCTCGCCTGCAAACCCTCCTCCGCGCAACCGGCCACCAGCATCAAGCTCGAACTCGGCCATGGAGTCGGGGACAAGCGCGCCCTCTATGCGCGCGTCGCCGGCCAGCCCTTCATCTACGAAATCACGCCCGAAATCCTCAACACCCTCTCCACCAACCCGCTCGATTACCGCGAACGCACCCTGCAAATCCTCCCCCCCGATACCCCCGTCGCCCGCCTCGCCCTCCGCACCGCCGATGGCGCCACCACGCTCTACGAACACACCCTCGCATCCGGCGAGACATGGGAAAAAGCCCTCGCCTCCGAACCCGGCCCCCGCCGCGACGCTCTCGCCGCCCTTCTCGCGCAAATTCCCCGCATCCAGGCCAAAACCATCACCCATGATTCGTTCCCCGATCGCGTCAACGTCAACGGACGCGAACGTCCCTGGGCCTGGAAAATCGAGCTCACGCCCGCCAGCCCTGCCGGCAACGCGCCTGCGCCGGGCATCGTCACGCTCTTCATCGCCGAACGTTCGGGTGGCACCACCTGGCTCCTCGGTTCGCCCAACCAGGATCTCAACCTGGTTTTCGAGGCCCCGCAGCCCCTGATCGACGCCCTCTGGGCGCTCCTCTACGCGGATCGCGATCCCGGTCCGCAAAAACCCGCCGGGCCCGACGCCAAACCCGACGCCAAAAACACCGGAGAACCCGGGCCGTCCCAACCCGCCGCCCCGGCCGATGCCCCCGCGTCGCCAAAACCCGCCGAACCTGCGGCCCCGGCCACCCCGCCGGCCCCGGCGACATCGGCCCAGCCTCCGGAACCGGCTGCCCCGGCCGCACCAGTTGCCCCGGCAAATCCCGCGCCCGCACCGGCTCCCGCATCCTGACCGACAAGGCTGCCTCCCTCGTCCGGCAGCAAGAACCTCGCCGCCTCCCGCGGTCACACCCCGCTCTTCCGGAAACTCCCCGGCGGCTGCCCGGTCTTTTCGTGGAACACGCGCCCGAAATACCCCGGCTCGCGAAACCCGCAGCGCATGGCGATTTCCTTGAGCGGCAATTCCGTCCCCCGCAGCAACCGCGCCGCCTCCCGGATCCGGCGCCCGAGCAGCCACTCGCCCGGCGGGGCGCCAAACTGCGCCGTGAACAACCGCGTGAAGTGAAACCGCGACATCCCCGCGGCCCGCGCCATCTCCTCCACCCCCGGCCCCGGCGCTTCCGCAAGATGCTCCTCCGCATACCGCCGCGCCCGCTCCAGCGCCGCCGCGTGGGGCGCGTGTGATTCCCGCGCCGGCGCCAGCGCCAGCATCGCCATCAGCCACCGGTAACTCCAGGCCGACGCCTCGAACGCCGACGTCACCTGCCCTTCCAGCGCCGCCGTCACAAACTCCGCCCCCAGCCGCACCGGCTCCGCATCCGGGGCGATCTCCGCCAGCGGCCCGTGCGCCTGCTCCACGCGCGGCCACAGCCGCATCACCTCCAGCCCATGCAGGCACAGATAAAAAAACTCCCATGATGCGCCCGCCGCTGCCGGCAGCCAGTAACGGTTGTCCGCCGGAAAATGCAGCAACATGGCCGTGCCCGGCGTCACCTCGCACTCGCGATCTCCCGCCCGCAAACGCCCGCGACCGGCAAGCGTGTACTGGAACAGTACGAACTCCGACCGCCCCCGCTTCAACCCGTGCCAGTCATACGCCGGCGACGTCTCCGTCATGTGACCCAGACCGCTCGCCATCGCATGCAGCGGCGCCGTCCGCGCCGGGAAAAAAAGCGGACAGGCCCCGACCGGAATCTTTCGGGAAAGTCGTCCCGACACGTTTTTCGACAAAAGCACAAAACTGCAAAAAATCGCACATTCATCCCGTAGCAACCGGGAAAAGACTTCGCTACTATCGAGCACGATCCCGCAAATCCTGTGATTCCCTGACAACCGGGGTTTCGGGAGAACCGGTATCCTGCCAACGCTTCAAAACCTTCTGATTTTTACACAAAGATCGCAAAGACCACAAAGAATTGTCTGTCAGGCTCTTCGCGCCCTTCGCGATCTTTGTGTAAAACCCGAAACATCCGGGGAACCGGCATCCTCCGTTCCGCCTGTCACGAACCGCGCTCCACGAACCGCATTCCACATCCCGCATTTCCCATGATCCGCATCGCCTTCATCGGAGCCGGCTCCATCGGCTTCACCCGCAAACTCGTCGCCGACCTGCTCGCCGTGCCGGAGTTTTCCGGCATCGAACTCGCCTTCACCGACATCAACCGGCGCAACCTCGACAGGGTGGCGCGCATCTGCCGCGCCGACATCGCCGCCAACGGTCTCGGCAAGACGGTGAAACTCGTCGCCACCACCGACCGCCGTGCCGCGCTCCGCGGCGCGAAGTACGTTTTCTGCGTCGTGCGCATCGGCGGGCTCGAAGCCTTCGCCACCGACATCGACATCCCGCTCCGCTACGGCATTGACCAGTGCGTGGGCGACACGCTCTGCGCCGGTGGCATCATGTACGGCCAGCGCGGCATCGCCGCCCTGCTCGATTTCTGCAAGGACATCCGCGAAGTCGCCGCGCCCGGCTGCATCCTCTTCAACTACGCCAACCCCATGGCCATGCTCACCTGGGCGGCCAACACGCACGGCGGCGTCCGCTGCATCGGCCTTTGCCACGGCGTGCAGCACGGCCACACGCAGATCGCCGACGTGCTCGGAGCGAAATCGCGCAGCGAGGTGGACATCGTCTGCGCCGGCATCAATCACCAGACCTGGTATGTGAAAATCCGTTACGCCGGACGCGAGATCGGCGGCGGGGAACTGCTCGCCGCCTTCGAGCGGCACCCGCGCTATTCCCGCACGGAAAAAGTACGCATCGACATGCTCCGCCGCTTCGGCGTTTACAGCACCGAATCCAACGGACACCTCAGCGAATACGTGCCGTGGTACCGCAAGCGCCCCGCCGAAATCCGGAAATGGATCGACCTCGGCGAATGGATACACGGCGAGACCGGCGGTTACCTCCGCGTGTGCACCGAGGGCCGTCACTGGTTCGAGGAAGAATTCGGCCGCGGCCGGAAAATCGCGCCGCTCGCCTACGCTCCGGAAAACCGTTCCGACGAACACGGCTCGCGCATCGTGGAGGCGCTCGAAACCGGCCGCATCTATCGCGGGCATTTCAACACGATCAACCGCGGCGTCATCCCAAACCTGCCCGACGACTGTGTGATCGAGGCCCCCGGCTATGTGGATCGCAACGGCATCAGCATGCCTGTCGTCGGCGACCTGCCGCCCGGCTGCGCGGCGGTGTGCCATGTCTCGGTCAACGTGCAGCGCCTCGCGGTCGCGGCGGCGGTTTCCGGCGACGACGCGCTGCTGCGCCAAGCGTTCATGCTCGATCCGCTGACCGGCGCGGTCTGCAATCCGCCGGAGATCTGGCAACTCGTGGATGACATGCTGGTGGCGGGCGAGAAGTGGCTGCCGCAATACGGCCCCACCATTGCCGCCGCGAAACACCGCCTCGCCACCGGACCCCGCCTGCGAGCCCGTCCCGGAAAGCCGGCCGCCGCGAAAAAAACCCGCACCCTCTCCGAACTCCGAAAGGCCCGCGCCAACCCGCGCGCCGGACATTGATGTCCATTTTACCGGATCACCGTTTCCCTCGACCGGATCGAGCCAAACAGGCCGGTCGACGGTTTCGCCAGGCTCAAACGCTCCCCGGCCCTCTCGGCATGAAGCTGTCGCCATCCTGCCAGTCGCCATCGACGACGATCATCTGCGGCCGTCGGGGAACACCAAAATCGGCCCGCTCGACATGGCTCGTCACGAGGTCGACCGCCGCGCGGCCCGCTGCTTCCAGATCCTGCACCACCCCGCTCTGCCGGGAGCCGGGCAGGCTGTCCAGGCAGACCAGCGACAGGTCACGCGGCACCGATACGGACAAGTCGCGCAGCAACGTTCCGAAAAGCCCGTGGTCTCCGGCCAGCGGCACCATGATGGCATCGGGTCTCTTCGCCTGCAGCCATGGTCCGAGACTCTCCCTGTCCCAGTGCGACCGCGTCAACGGCGCGACAAAATGTTTCGGATCGTTGTGCCGCTCGGCCAGAAACGCGGCCAAGGAGAGGTGATTGACGCGATTGTCCACCTGCGATGTCGTGGCCAGGCCGATACGTCGGTGTCCGGTCGCGCGCAACCGCTCCATGGCCAGGCGGATGACTGCGTAGTAGTTGATGGAGACACGGTGCAGGTTGGGCGAACTCACGGTGTGGCCGATCTCGACGGCGGCGAAACCCGAAAAGTCGAAATCCAGTCCACGCGGCGGCCCGAACAACGGACATACGACAATGCCCCGGATGCCCCGGCTGATCAGGATTTGCCGGAGCCGGGCAGGCGACATCCCCGGCTCTTCCAGCCAGAACCGTTCCAGCCTGTAGCCGCGGAGGTCGGCGTGGACCTGCATCGCATCGTGCAGGACCACGTAATTGGGCGACAGTTTCCACTCGTCCGGCGCCCTCCCCGCCGTAAGGAAAGCCAGCGTGGAGCCGTAACCGGAAGGCCGCCTGCGCTTGCGTTCGGCGACGAGTGCGGAAACCAGGGGATTGGGGCGGTAGCCAAGCCTGTCGGCCAGCGCGCGGATACGCTCGCACGTCACGCGCGGGATGCTCGGATGATTGCGTAGCGCCAGCGAAACCGTGGACGGGTGCACACCGGCTTTCTTCGCTACGTCGCTCATGGTGGCGGGTCGGGGTGTCGGCATCACTCAATGATGTGAGCGACGAAGCCGTTTCCAGCCAGAAAAATTCCCGCCAGACGTTTTTCATGCGCCCGAAACTCACCCTCGTCAGCCGGCCCGCTCATCTGTTCGCCGGCCTCTTCACACTCGCTGCAGCCGTCGGCTTCCAGCAGGCTTCCGGAGCTGCGACTCTGGTCAGCTATACGTTCAGCGACGGCACCGGCGCCGCCACCATAGCGCCGGGCGAAGCCGTGCATGCGGAAGCCGCCGTCTGGAGTGCCAGCGGCGGTTTCAGCTCCGGCAGCGGCACCGCGTATGTCACTTCCAACAATACGCCGGATGCGTTTGACGCCGGCTTTTACCTCAGTGTGACCATCAGCGCGGAATCCGGCCACGTGCTGAATCTCGACTCCGTCTCGTTCGATCTCGGCGGGAACGCCACCTCTACCGGAATCAGCAATCTCCTCTCCGCCGAGGTGCGCAGTGATCGGGAAACATCTCCCTTCTCCACCAGCCTCGTTCTGGAAGGCGGCGGCACGGTGGCCTCCCATACCGTTGCCAACACCGACTCGGTATCCAGGTTCACCTCATTTACGGTGGATCTGTCCGGAATAGCCTTCCAGGGGCAATCGGGCGTCACGCTGAATTTCTATCTCTACGACACGGCCAACATCGGTGCGCATTACGTGCGTCTGGATAACATCGTTATCAACGGAAGCTCCGTTGCCGTCCCCGAAGCAGGCGCCACCGCGCTGCTGCTTGCCGGTGCGGCAACGCTTGCGCTGCTCGTGCGTGCAAGCAGAAAGTGAACGTGGTGTTATTGCGCCACTGCCCGTCTCACTTCCGGCTTTCCCTTCCCGCATCGCCCCGGCGTTTCGCCTCCCGCTCAATTTCTTTCCTTCCCCCATGAAAACAGAAGCATCCGCTCCGCCAAGGCGGGCCTTTACCCTGGTAGAGTTGCTGGCGGTCATCGCGATCATCGGCGTACTCGCCGCGATCATTCTTCCTGTTCTCGGATCGGTGCGGAGCAAGGCGACAGCCGTGCGCTGCTCCGGTCAGGTCCGCCAACTCGGTGTCGCCCTCCAGATGTACCTCCAGGAGCACAAGGGCATCATGCCGCCGACCGACAATGCGGCCTGGAAATTTGAAAACCACACGGCGCAGGGCATACGCATGCTGCGTCAATACTACCGCCCGGGCCCTGCTTTCGTCTGGAAGCCGGACGGCACCTTCATCAGGGACGAAACGGACATCTGCCCCTCGGTTGCGCAAAACGGCCTCACCACAAATCCCGTGAACGGCGGACCCGATTACGGCATGGCCAGCCAGGCAACCGGCAAGAACGCCCACACCCACTACGAGCAACCCTCGCGCACACCTGTCATCTGGGATTCCTGGAACGCGGCCTGGACCAATGATTCCGGCGCCAAAAAGACCTTGCCGCTGCGCCATTCCGGGGCGCTGAACTGCGTGTTTCTCGATGGTCACGTGGAACGGATAAAAGGCTCCGACAAGCGTCTCTGGTCGGGCTGGTGGTACTCTGCCGCCGTCAACAGCCGCCCCAACGACGCCTGGCTCGGCTCCGGGTGGGCTCTCGGATCGACGATCATTCCATGACAGCAATCCTCCTCTCTGCGTCCCTGCGGAAAATGCGCCCCGCTTTTTCCGTACTCCTTGGTGGTCTTGCCCTGAAGTTCGCAGCATTCACACCCGCGTTTTCCCAAACCGGTGTCGAGGCTGGCCCCGAAGCCCTCGTCTCCACTCCGGCCGATGACGTTGCACTGATCCCTGCCGACAAGGCCGGCGGGCTCCCGCTTGTCCAGCGCATGCGCATCCAGGTCCTCAGTGGCGGGGTTCGCGGAGTCGGCATGCTGGCCGAGTATGCCAAAGGCGGGCCAGACCGGATCATCGTTGCCCGCAAAACCGTCATCCCGGACGCGCAGCCCTGGGAACCCGCCGCCCACATGCGCATCTTCAATCCCGACGGCAATCTCGTCGCCATCGAAAGTTTCTCCGGCCAGCAAACCGGCGTGGCGATTCATGAAATCCGTCTGCCAACAGACGCACCCGCCAGCGCCGGCATCTGGCGTGTATCCTTCACCGGAGGACGCCAGGGAGACATGGTGGAATTCCGCCTGCCGGCAACCGACACCTGGGGCGTACGCGGCGAGATGGCTCTCGGCGTCACAAAAACCACACCGCGCAGCGCCTTCCTCTGGTTGCCCGACAGCGCTGTCACGCTGCTGGTTGGCATCGAAGCCGGCGATCCCGCAGGGCTCGAACTCCGGGACGGCGCCGGGCGACTCGTCGCCACTCCCGCTCCGGACCCCGTAAAACGCCCCGCCCGCCTTCTTTGGGAAAAACCGTCCCCTGACACGATCTGCCAAGTAAAAATTCCGGAAACCTTTACCGCCGCCGGAGCACTCGTCATCGAAGGCGCCCCCGGCCTCCTCTGTCCGGATCCGGAAGCCGCCCGGCGACTCCGCGGCGGCGCCATCAAAAGCCACGGACTCTGGACCGCCGGCCCCCTGCAAGCCCGCGCCCGCGACTGGATGGTGCGCAACGTCCACAAAATCCATCCCGACATCGTTACTGCCTGGCACATGCCCGACCGCATTCCGGCTACGCTCGCCGCCAGCGACCGTGAACTGGCCCGACAAGCCCTCGCCTTCGGCAAATACTACGCTCCCCTCAACAACCTGGAGCACATGCTCCGCCTGCAAAACGAAAACCTCGATCCTGCCAGCCCTTTCTTCGGGTGGACATGGACCTCTCCGGCCGCCCGCCTCACACCCAACTGGACCCACTTCCTTCCCACCGACAAGGCCTCCGTCCGCATCCCCTCCGCCCTAGCTGCCGCCTGGGCCTTCCGTTCCCCGCTCAATCCCGCGGGTGGCACGGACGAGTTGCTCACCCGAGCCACCTTTTCCGCCCTCTCCAACATCGTCAGCCTGCAAGGCGACGACCTCGTCCGCGAACGCACCCTCATCGAGACCCGCTACCCGATGACGCACGTGTTCTTCGTCTACATGGAGCTCGCCGAAACCCTGCAGCTCCTCAAAACGAATCCCGGATTGCCCTCCGACGCGGAGGCCCTGTGGCGTGAAGCTGTCATGGCCGTGGGCGACAAACTTGCCGACTTCCGCGCCTACATGTCCAACCAGTGGCTTCACATCATTCTTGCCCACCTCCAGGTTTACCACGTTACCCGCGAACCCCGCTTTCTCGGCTACTTCGAGCACCAGATGCGCGCCTTCCTTGCCGCCGGTCGCGATGCGCCGGATTCAAAATTCGGACAACATCCCGCCGGATTTTATCTGGAAAATTACGGGCCGGACGGAAACTACGACGCCGTCAATGCCGCCTACATGGCCGCCTGCTATCATATCTACCGCGAACTCCCCGCGGCCTCGCCCGAGATCGTTTCGACCATGCGGGAGGCGATCGGTAAAAATCTTCGCCTGCGAAGTTTTTTCTGGTTGCCCCAGCCCGGTGGCGGCGTCGTCTCGCCAGGTTCGGTCAACACACGCAAAACCATCCCTTTCGCCCATGCCATCTGGGGCACCGATCACATCACCAGGGCCGAATTCCCTCTCGCCGCCGCCCGCGCCGCTCTCTCGCGCCAGCCCCGGCAGGGTGTCGGCAACGATGCCACCAACGCCAGCTATATCGCCAACAACCCCGACTGGATTCGCAAGGTCGTGGAGCAGGGGCTCGCTCGCGGCTATGGTGCGTGGAAATTCAACTACGGAAATCTCTTTCCCCATCTCTTCAAGGCGTATGACCTTCCGCAAACTGCCGCTCCCGCCCGCCTGCCCTTCGAGGAGAGCGACCGGATCTGGCAATTGCCCGGCTTGCGTGCCTGGAAAGGAAGCGATCTTTATGGCGTCGTCTTTTACGATGTCGAAGGCGCAACCCGTCGCCTCGACAACTTTATGGGCGGCGGCCCCACCGTTCTCTGGACACGGGAACTCGGCTCCTTCATCAATGGCGGCGCTCCCTTCGCTCCCTCGGCCACCGCCCGGATCACTCGCCCCGAGGATCTCCTCTTCAGTTGCATCTACGGCCGCGATGCATCCGGGCGGTTCTTCCACACCGGCAAGGAACGTTCCACCTCCACTGATCCCGGCACCGGCGCGGCAGCAGCCGGCGCCACTGTTACCTTCGCCATCAATGCAAAACTCGACAATCCTTTCGGCAATCTCGTCTGGCAGTATTCGCAAACCGGCGACATCCTGACGATCATCATCCGCCTTCGCGCAGTCGAACCCATCCGCGAAGTATTCCTCAACCTCCCGCTCGTCGCCCGTGACGGAGCCACCCTCGAAACGTCCGCCTCCAACCGCATCCTTTTCCGCCCCAAGGACCCCGCAGGCAAAAGTGTGATCATCGAATGGCCAGCGAACCACTCCGGCCAGCTCGCTTCCTCCAGGCATCAATCAATCCAGCGCCTCGTCATTGCCCTCCCCGGAGACGGCGGCGAACTCCCCGTAAAAATCACCACGGCACGATGAACCCTCGTCTGCCCCTGTTTTTCATCCCGCTTCTCCTCTTCGCTCTCTCCGCCGCCAAGGGCGACGATGCCCACCCGTTCCCGGTCGCCCGGCTCCGTCACGGCGATATCGACCTCACGGTCACGCTTCCCGAAGCCGCTCATGGCTACTACCGCTCCACCCGCTTCGACTGGTCCGGCATGATGCTCTCCGCGAGATGGCGCGGCCTCGAACTCCTCGGCGCCCACCTCGATTCGCACGACCCGCATTCCCCCGACAGCGCTGCCGGCACCGCCGAAGAATTTGTGTCTGACGAAACCGGCGACACCACCTCCCTCAAAATCGGCGTCGGCCTCATCCGCCAGAACGAACACGCCTCCGTTCTCGCCGATGCCGGCCACTGGACCTGGCGACAATTCACCACAGCCCTCACGTTCCATTGGCAAAGCCCGGCCTCATCCGACGGCACATCCTGCACCCTCGAAAAACACATCACCATTCCGGTTACAGGGGATGCTTTCATCATCCGCCGCCATCTCACCAACACCGGCGCCCGCCTGTTGTCCGGCCACCACTACGGCCATAACTTCATCTCCATCGGCCGCGTCCCCGTCGGCACCGACTACCTCCTCCTGCTCCCGCCCCGCCTGCCTCTCACCCGCATCATGGGCGCCGATCCGCTCCTGCTTGCGCGTGGACGCCTCCGCCTGGCCCGGGAACTTGCCGAAGACGACAAGCTCACCTTCAGCGTCGATTGCCTGCAACCCGCCGACGCCTTTGTCCGGGTTATCCACCGACGCTTCGGTACCGGGATAACGATCGCGAACGACACTCCCGCCGTTCGCTTCGCATTCTATGCCACCCGCCGGGTCTTCTGCCCCGAACTCTTCACCCGCTACGACATCGCTCCCGGCGACACTTTTACCTGGACCACGACATGGACTCTCCATCCCGAACCCGATCTCCCATGAAAACAAACACAGCTCGCCTGCCGCTCCTGTCTCCCGTCCGTTATGGCATTGCCGTCTGCGCCTTCCTCGCTTCCGCGATCCTCGCAATCGCCGTCACCGCCGCCGATACTGCCCCTCAGGAACTCCTCCTCAGTGACTTCGAAATCCCTCACGCACAACGCCAGTGGTTGCGTCCCTCCAATCCCCGAAAGAGCCCTCTCGAATACGTTTCCATTCCCGAACGGGTGAAACAGGGGAAAACCTCCGGAAGATGGAGCGACCTGCCCGTGAACAAACACCTGCAACTGGCCGATGTCCCCGTCGACTGGTCCGCTTACGAGGCGCTTGTTTTCTGGCTGTATTCGGAGACGAACAACGGACAACAGCTCAGCATCGTACTCACCTCCCCCCGGAGCACCGACATCCCGGACGACCGGAGCAGTTACTACCGCCATACGTTCACGGTTGACTGGACCGGCTGGCGGCAGGTTGTCGTCCCCTTCACCCGGTTCGCCCCGAACAAATCCCCCGGAGGCTGGAGCCGCATCACGCGTTTCGTAATCTACGCCGATGGCTGGAAAGGCTCCGCCTTGCCGGACACGGTTCTGTACTTCGACGACATGAAACTCGTCGCGCGCTGAGCGTAGGAATCACGATATCCTCGCCCTCGCGTTCTCCGTTCCTGATTTGATTTGTCGCTCGCCGCAATATGCCTCCCGGCCTGCACCAGGCATGAATACCAACGAGCTGGCCGGTTCATAACGAAGCCAGCCGTCGTCCGATCATGACGCGGCTATCTTCCCGCAATCGGGAAAGACGGGGAACATGCCGGTTTTACCCTGCTGTCACCGCGCATGCCGCACACTCCCGCACGTCATGGAGCGCGCGGAAAAAGCGGGAGAATTCCACCTGGAAGGGCGTGGTGTCATCGCACAGTGACACGGCGGCGAGTACGCCCGCCGCCTCACCCGTAATGGTGGCGTTGCCCGTTACCCGATAGCTCGCATGCGCGTGAAAATCGCCACTGATACAGCGTCCCGCCATGAGCAGGTTGTCACGATCGCGGGCAATCAGCGCGCGCAGCGGGATATCGTAGGGCTGCGGGTGCTTCCCGAGTCCGTCGCAACCATAACCGCCACCGTCGCTCCGGCGCACGCTGTGAACATCGAAACCGAAGGTCGCGCGGGCAACGGCGTCGGGATGCGTCTTCCCTTCCGCAATGTCATCGGCGACAATCCGGTAACGGCCGTGCAGACGACGCCCCTCGCGCACCCCGATATGGGCGGCACTCTCGACGAGCACGAGGTTTTCCCACCCGGGACCGAAGCGGCGCATGGCAGCGACTGCCTGATGGAGCTCGCGGCGGCCCTGGAGCGTGGCGGCGGTGAGGTCGGTCGATCTCAGTCCCGACATTTCATAGGCATGGTGCACCATGAGCGCTCCCAGTCCGTTGGGCAGAGGAAAGATCGTGGGTTTCGCGTAGGAAGGCTGAAAGCCCGCGCTCGTCAGCATTTCGCGCAACCGGTCCTTGGTTTCGGCAAGAAACGGTCCCCACGGGTGATCCCCGTGCAGGCAGGCGAAAGGAACATTGGCGATGATCGCCATCAGGGTCATGGGCTGGGTAAGTCCGTCGGAATCACGCCCGAAATCGAACCCGCAACCCGCAAACGCCCCCAGATCGCCGTCGCCGGTGCAATCGACAAAACGCGCGGCCTCCAGGGCAAAGCGTCCCTCTTTCGACTCGAAGACCGCATGGGTGACACGCCTCTCTTCAACCCTCGCGGCGACCAGCCGGGTATAGAGCCGCACGTGGACGCCATCCAGTTCGCAAAGCTCTTCCAGAAGAAGCTTCATCGCCTCGACGTCATATAGATCATGCAATTGTGCGAGCGCGCCGCGTTCGCGCAAACGCTCTCGGATTTCGCGGGTGATACCGGGCTTGTTCCCGGCATCGAGAATATAGGTCAGGAGCCCGGCGGTCCATACACCACCGAGACAGCCGCCGTTTTCGACAATGCAGGTGCGCGCTCCGGCTCGCGCCGCCGAAAGCGCCGCGGCGATACCGGCGGGACCGCTTCCGCAGACCAGCACATCGAAGGAATCCTGGACCGGAATACTTCTTTCCGGCTCGGTTATCTCAGGCAGCAAGGGCGAACAGGCAAGCGATGGCCGGCCGGTGACGGAATTATCGGAACAGCGGTTCATTTATTCCCCCGGACGCTATCCTGCGCCTGCGCGAACGACAGCGGAATGCCACTCACATCAATGAGTACCCCGACGTATTCATTTTCGGTGAACCGGCATGTGGGTACGATGCAAAGCATCGCCGGTTTGAGGCGAGTCCCCTCGCCCGACAGGCAGGGATGCCTGCCGCTACTTTTTCACAGCACCGGAGTTTCCTCTTCGTAAAGATTCCGTTCACCGGGAAGTATTGCGACCAACCCGTCCGGGTCAGTGCCTCACAACGTGCCGATATCGATGGATGCAGACATCCGGGAAACGACTTCCGTTGGCACAGCCAAGGCTGTCCCGTGGCGTACTCCGCGCGGCATGGCGACACCTTCCACATCCTCCCATGTAACAAAATCACGCGTCCGGACAGCTCCATAACGGCCTTCACGATAGACGTCGTAGTAAACCCACAAGTACCCGTCTTTCTCCAGCGGAGCCGGTCCTTCGACCCATGAGGGTGAAATCGGACCGGAAGGCGCGGACCACGGGCCGAAGGGAGACGGTCCGGACACCCATTGCAGGTATTTGCGGGGTTCGGGATGACGCGTTTCGTCTTTGTAAATCAGATACCAGAAATCGCCCCGCCGCACCAGCGATCCATCGATCACCGGATAACCAGGATCGAACATCAGTTGCGCGGGTGACAGCGTGACAAAGTCACGGGTGCGGCAAGCGTAGAGGCGATGGTTGTAGCCGTCTTCGCAACTGCCTGCCGTGGTTTCAAATCGTCCCTCCACCGTGGATGACCAGAGAATCACGAACTCGCCGCAGGACTCGTCGAAAGCCAGTTCGGGAGCCCAGCAGTTCCGGCACCCCGGCTCGTTGGCCATGACATGGAGCGCACGTTGTGCGGACCAGTGGATGAGATCGCGCGAGGACGCATAACCGATGGTTTGCCCGTCCCACGATGTCGTCCAGACCAGATGGAATACTCCATCCGGTCCGGCAAACAGATGCGGATCGCGCATCAACTTTGATTCGCCGACCTGTGGCCTCAGGAAAACATGATCGTTCCCCAGCGGAGCCCAGGAACGGCCGTCCCGGCTTGCAGCAAGCCGGAGACCCTCCTGCCCCTTGCCGGTAAAATATGAAAAAAGAAAACAGGACGAGCTACCCATATGTTTAGCTGATGCAAGAGGAAGGGGAGACTATACCCCTGTCATTGGTCAAATACGACGACGGGCCAATCCTCCGTTGCCTTGCCGCGACCAAGACCGGGGGCGATGGAGATGTAACTTTCACGTGTCGTGCCATCGTTGTCGTTGACCAGAAGGTTGAAATTGAAGCCGTGTCGGGCGGTTTCCCTGTCCAGTCCAATGATGTCGAGCGGGATTTCTGCTTCGTAGATCGTTTGTTTTACCGGTTCATCACGTCGCGTTTTGAGTGAGATTTTTTCGGATACAGAATGGACGGAGCGACCGCGGGGTGCCTGCCAGATGTGGACTTCGGAGCGACCGGAGGCAAGATGAGTGAGCCCTATTTCCCAGTTGGGTTCCTGGCCGGGAATTTTGAATCCAAACTGAATGTTGTCTCCGTTCCAGACTTCCGGACCCGAATAAGGCTGAACATGGATATCGTCCGTCACGACCGCCTTCAGCAACAAGCGCCCGTCTTTTTCGCTCAACCAGATTTTCGCGCCAAGATCCTCCGGACCTTTCCAGAAAAGATGAGCGGATGAAGGTTCGTTGACGACGAGCGACGTTACCTGGCTTACGTTGTTGAGAACAAAGTTGGGTTCTTTGGAAAAATTCCCGTTCGGGATGCGCGTGGCTGTTCTGACTTTGTAGTCAAATGTTCCCTGCCAGAGTTGCCCTGCGCGGAGGTTGAGTTGCACGATGTCCCTCTCATCAGACCTGGAGGAAACAGGAGAGGAGGCATCCGCCGACACATCAAAAACGATATCCCGGCTTTGGCCCGGACGAAGGGTGACTGTCTTCTGTGCAGGAGTGATCCTGATTCCGGACGGGGCGGAGAAATTCAGGTCAAAGGTGAGTTCGCGTTGACCAGGATTGTTGAGCGTGAGAGCAAAATCACGCTTCGTTCCGGGTAGAATTGTGAATTCTCCCCTGGTTCCAAACAGTTCGCCGATGATGGACGGTTCGCCGGTCTGGTTCGTAATGCGAAGTGTCGATGGACGCCGTGTAACGGGCAAAATCAATGTGCCGTTTGCAATTTCGACAGGGGTTTCGTTGCCCCAAAGATCAATGATGAAGGCTTTGCCCGTAACACCGTTGATGATGACAGGACGGATATCGCCCGCAGCCGGGTCGCCGTTCCAGTTGGCCAGCAGATAGTCTCCTGATTTTCCCCGGAACAGGTACCCGTGCTGACCCGTGCCCGGATCAACACTACGGATGAATTCGCCCTCCCGGTAGTAGCGCGCCAGCATGTTGTAGGTCACGTAAGCGGGTTTGGGATAAAAGTCTTTGGTGATGAGCCCGAAGTTGTGCTCGTTGTTCTTCGGGTCGAAGCCCTTGTTGCGGAGGTTATACCAGTTGTAGCCGATGGCTCCGTGCGCCCAACTGTAGAGGAATTTCCGGAACAGGGTTTCGGCCTGACCGATTTCTCCGGCATGGACGGTCGAGATGGCGGTTTCGTTGGCCCACCATGGTTTGGTGTCGCCCAGCGAAGTGCGCATTTCGGCCAGGTTTCCGAGATTGATCACATAGCGGTGGAAAGGGCCGTGTCCGTGAAATGCAAAAATGTCGTAAAAATCTTTCCCGTTGCGGACGGATTTTTCCATGAATCTCGGATCGGAAGTTGCGGATGGATCCAGCCTGAAGGTCGTGAAGCCGCCGGATTGTACCTGAATGCCCGGATCAACTTTTTTCGTTTCCTTGTAGGCGATTTCCATCAACCGGACATATTCCTCCGGAGTGAAATTGGCGAAGGAGAGCAAATCGGGCTCGTTCCATGTCTCAACAAAACGAATACGACCTTTATATCGTTCGACGAACGTCCGGACAAACTCCGCCCAGTATCCATAATCAGGGCGCGGACGTCCGCGATTGACAGGCTTGGCCGGCTTCCAGTCGGCAGCGGTCGCCCATTGGGGAAGTGGGCCAGGATAGGTAGGAGCGAGCTCGATGCCATATTTCGCGAAGACCTCCAGAAAGAAATCGAAACTGTCGAATCTCCACTGGTCTTTGGCCGGTTGCATTTTCCGCCAGTCGATACCATCCCGGATAACCTTGATGCCGGCCCAGGCAGCTGCCATGGCCATCAAGTCCTGCTCCTCGCGCGGATACCATTGCGGGTGTTCGCTTATCCCGAACAGGAATCCTCTGGCCTGTCCGGGAACCGGACCGGCAGGCGGCATGTAGCAATAACTCAGCGTGTTCTCCGCGAGCATTCCCTGATCGTCCGTCAACTTGAAACGGAGTTTGTAAACACCATACCTGGAAGGGTGCGGAAGGGGGACGACGGTTTCCTCCCGTGGGCGAAGTGACAGCTCCTGGATGTGAGGTTCGTCGGCATCGTCGCTTCCGGCAAAGGCGATGGCGTAGTGGAAACTGACACGGGTGCTTTCCGTACCGGGATTGGAGATGCGGATACCGAGCAGATCTTCCTCGCCGGGTTTGACCACGTGGAGTGGATTTCCCGTCTCAAGGCCGGCGCTCACCGGACCACTGACAACCTCCATCGCCACTTTGCCGATGCCCAATGTGCCGGTCGATTTCCGGTCCTTGTAGCCGATCGAAATGCCCGAGACTTTTACCGGCAGATCGATTCTTTTGTTGGCCGGTTTTCCCCCCCAGCTCCCGGAGGGAGGTTGGTTGATATCCATTTCGAACACGATTTTCCCCCAACCCGTGGTTCCGTCCGGGATGTCCTGCCTGAACTGAAAGATTTCCCCGTCGCGGTCTTCCAGGCGTATCGTAAGCAGGGTGGCCCGGTTATCGTCCGGTACGTGAACATCAATGATCATGCGAGCCCGGATGAAGTCAGGAACCTCCGGCTTTTGCCTGAACCCAAATTCGCACCAGGCCTTTTGCGTACCATCCCATTCCACCTTTAACGCGGGCCGCTCCCCGAGTCGGGTGATCTGGCCGCTCTGGCCGTGATCCTTGAATCGAAAACCGATGACCGTGCTTTCATCAGCAAGATCGACGATTGGTTGCACCGCCCCGATACAGCAAGCGGTCGTAATTCCCAGCAGCAGGGAGCCTGCCCGGGCAGCATGGCGAGCAAGGTGGACGGGAAACAGGCGTGCCAAAGACAAATGCCTGTTGTATCCGGAAGACAGATTCAAAAAAAATTTCATAAAAGGACCGGGGAGAAAATCCCGTTTTGAGATGGCAGAAAAAAAACTACATCTTCCTCCGGGAAGGCAGCCAGGGGAGCAGGAGCGAGTACTGGCCGGATGTCAGCGTTCGTATCCGAGCCAGAAGGTTATACGCGGAGGATCTGCACGTATTTCCTCGGTAATGGTTAAGGCGGCAGCATGGCCATCGAGATAGACGACGTTGGCCTTTTCGTTGTGACGACCATTCAGGGAGCCGGGATGGAGATTGCTTGTCGCGCTTGTGCCTCTGCCGAGATCGCCAAAAAGCAGGGTTCGTGACTGCATTTCGAAACGGGACAGAAGAACGATCTTTCCGCTCTGCGCACTTGTCTCGACCACGTAGTCGGGACCAAAACAATAATTCACACCGTAACTCCGGCGAGGAGTCAGCTTGTCGGAATACACTTTGGGACATTCAAAGATAGTCCCTTTAAGATCCGGCGGAGGATCGCCACTAATTTGAGGAAGGCGGCTGTCTGACCGGCCTGTGTATTTCCAGAGTCCTCTTGGGAAATTATAGTCGGCGGGCATGAGTTTCCCCTTGTTGTCCTCCGCATAAAGGCGCGCCGCGAGTCCCATCTGACGCAGGTTGCTGAGGCATTGTGCGGAACGAGCAGAATCCCGGACTTTGCCAACCGTGGGAATAATAATAGCGGCCAGGATACCGATGATGGCGATGACGGTCAGAAGCTCGATGAGCGTGAAGGCATGGCCCGACAGGCGATGCGGTACGATGTTGGTTTGGGGACGGGGATTCATGGCGACGGATTATTGGTTGATGGTAACGGGCTGTTGACCAGATGGAACGTCGATCTGGCGCAGCCCTGAACGGGTATGCCAGACGAGAACGGAACCTGCTTCGGCTCCGGCAAGAGTGATGGCGGTGCCGTCAGATGAAATTTCGAATCGTGAGACAAAAGAGGGGGGCAGGTATTTTTCGGGATTGCCAATGAGTGCCCATCCTCGAACGACGGGCGACATGATAACAAAGGCGTCGGTGAGCGGCGCGAGCGTGAAGGCAACTTCCGCGTCGTTGGACGTGAGAAGGCGGACGGTGCGGGTGAGCGTGTCGTAGAGGAGGACTTGCCGACCCGGTGTGGCGCGGGCGTCCCGCCCGCTTCCGAAATGGGGCACGGGTGTCCCGCCCGTGATTTCCAAACCAGCGGGCGGGACTCCCGCGCCACTTGAAGCGAGCATGGCGTCACGGTGCTGGAGGTCATCCATATGCCATGCGCCACGCACCGTTTTTTCGGGATGAGTGAGATTCCAGGCGGCCAGCGCGGCGCAGTCGTGCGGGAGGGGCGCGATGACACGGTATGCCTCATCATCTTCGTACGGATCAATGAATACGCTCTCCGGCAGGGGAACCGCGGGCGCCAGCGGACGCAGGATGCGGCCGTCGGCAAGATGGAGCGGAGCGATGAGCTCCTTGGCAAAATGATCGGGATGATCCGAGAGATAAACGGGACCGCCGGAAATCGCCTTGCTGCGGGCCATGAGTGCGCCGGCCACCCGGTCGCTGCTGTGAAACATGTCGTGGTCGCCCCAAACGGTCTGGCCCATCCAGAGCATGTTGCCGAAGGAATTGTGCAGGTGGTGCTTCGCGCGCCAGGCATCTTCTTTCTTGTAGTCCTCGCTGCATCGCATCACCTGCGACACGGGCTGGTGAAGAATGTACAGGTTGTTGTGTGCCATGCAGCCGATGATCGCCTTGAAGTGGCCGGCGACAGTTTTTTCGAGCGCATGGCGGCAGCTGGCGGCAGCGGCGACGGCGTTTTGCACGCCTGGAGAATCGGCGTAAAAACGGAGGTTGGCGGCCTGGTTGTCCACCTTGATGAAGTCGAAGCCGGCTTCGTGAACCGGTTTCGTGAACGCTTCATAAAATGCTTCGGCATCACCGGGCTTTTCGCCAGGAAGCCGGGCCGAGCCGGGATCATCCGGATCGAGAGCGATGAGATGGCGGTCGATGTCCGCACCGAGTTGGTGATCGGGTGCGATGCCACCCCAGTAGCCATTGTAGTTGAGCCAGAGTCCAAGCCAGCGCAGACGTGGATCGGCGTCGGCTACGGCGCGGACGGGAGCCCAGCCATGCGGGAATTTTTCAGGGTGAGGCCGGGCGCTGTGCAACTGGCGGGCCTGCATGGTGGCAGAAACCTGACCGGGACCGCCATCCGCGCCTTCCTGGGTCTGCATGAGCGGATCGGTGGCGCGGCTGCCATCGTCGATATGGCCATCGTCGATCAGCGCCCAGCGAACCGGAACCGGCGAGGCGGCCAGGGAACGCAAGGCGCCGGTGATGATGCCTTCGTTGATGTCGAGCTTGTATTCCTCAAACGAACACCATCCGAGGTATTCGAAAACTTCCGGGTATTCCTTTTCGTGGCGCAGGCGTCCGGCGGCACGCATCAGGGGATGCGACAAGGCCAGCTTCCACGCGCGGGCGGTGGCGGCATAAGGCGTGGCAGCACACGCGGAGACCAGCAGGGGAATGTCTCCGGTGAAGGCTGTGTGGTGGGAGCCGAAATGCGCGACATCGATTTGCAATTCCGCATCCGGATCGCCACGGAGCCACGCAGCGGTCCTCATTCCGACCAGAGGAAGCAGGGCGAGAAACGATCCATCGGTGAGCCCGAAAATGGCAAACATGCCTCCACGTTTTGCCTGGCGGAGCTCTGTACGGTTGCGGAGGGGCAACGGATGGCATTGGTTGTAGCCTTCGGGCCAAAGGTCGAGCGCAGGATTGATCGCGTGACGCTGGAATGGCGCGTAGTAACAACAACGCTTCCAGTCTGGCAGGCGCACCGGGCGCGAATACAGAAGCCCGGGCGCGTCCGGACGAGTATGTTGCAATGAAATTGTGGATACACCTTCGTTTGCCGCATCGAGCGGATCACCAGACGCGTTCGCCTTCCGGCCGGGAGTCCGGTGCGTGGTCTGTGACTCAACCGGGGCGAGGGGCGTGAGAGTGATCATCGAGAGAAGGTGAACCGTTCGCTGGTGACGGGAGACGGGGGATCGGATTTCTTCGCCAATTAACGACGACGGCAAGAGTGACGCCAGAACGCGCCAGCCACGAGGACGGCCACTCCGGCAATGATGGCAATCGTAGCCGGCTCGGGAATCTCGCTGGTGCTGAGCGTGAGCGTCGGTTTGAGGGCGTCCGCCACGCCGGCTTCCGAGGAATGGAAGTTGAATCCCGGATAGTCCGTGCCGCCATAGGCGGCATCCACAGCAAGCATGAGAGTAATCTTCTTGCTGTTCGCCTGCGTGGCTCCCGTGCCGTAAAGATCGCCGGAGTTGCCAATTGCCCAGTTCAGATAATTGGACAATCCGAGGCCGCTCAGGGTGACAGTGGTGTTTCCGCTCACACTGGTCGAGTCGATGGTGATCGATCCCAAAAGTGTTACACCGGTTGTCCAGAAACCGGTACTGTTGCTCGTATTGTTCTTCGGAGCATTATTCCAGGTGACCGATGCTTCGCTAAAAGGTGCGGTGTTATCGGTTGTTCCATACACGTTGATTGTAACCGAACCGTTGGCGTTTCCGATCAGGAATGAGGAATTCGTCAGCGTGAGTGAAAACGTGGAAGACGCATCGAATGCCACAGAGGAATCGATCCCGGACAGATCGAAGCCGAGATAGATTTTCCGGGCGTTGGACACGCCGCGACCGGCAAGCGCAAGACTCGTGGAATTGCCGTAATTCGTAGTCTGATTTCCGCCGTGGATAAAAGTGTCCTGACTGGCGACAAGGGTTTGCGGATCCGCCGCCAGCAAAGGGGCCGAGGTGAATGCCGCGACGAGGAGTGCCAGTGCGCCGACGCTGGCGACACGCAGAACAGGGAGTCCGGGTGAGAACTTGATATTCATGGTTGGGTGTGGATCGGGTTTTTGGATGTACCAGACCCCTTCCGGTCAAGAGATCGGGGATCTGGATGTGGAAACGTTTCCCCATAATGCATCTTTGGTCAATTGTAAAAACGTTTCCTCTTTTTAACTTTATCTATAAAAATATGTTAAGTAACCATAAAATTACATTGAAAGCATGCTCCCTTTCAGAATCACACTTGTCATCCTGTGCCGCGGTTGGCGTCATGCAGACCGTGGCTCCCGATAACGACACGACTCCAGCACTCACTTCGTCAGGCAGCATCGTCGGCTCCGGACAGGGCCGGAGACGCAGGGACTCTTCTTCCCGGAAATCACAGCAGGCGATCGGCGGCACAGCCACCGCCGACGCCCGCCCGCCGGGCATCCGGGAACTGGCCGCGCGCCTGGGGCTGGGCATCAGCACCGTGTCGCGCGCGATGAACAATCGCGACCGCGTCGACGCCAGGACACGCCAACGCGTGATGGCGATGGCGCGCAAGATCGGCTATGTGCCCGATGCCACGGCGCGCCGCCTCAAATCGCATCCGCGCCTGCGCGTCGAGATCTTCTTCTCTCCGTATCCGGACCCCCATCACAATATCAACCCGGCCGCGCTGGCCACCATCGGGGCGCTGCACCGGCGGGCGGAGGCGCGAGGGATTTTTTTGACCATGCGCGAGTTTTCCGAGCCGGGATCGGCCGCAGGAGCGACGATGGCGGCGGACCTGGCCGCGCACGTGGCGGAACAGGTCTCCGATGTGATCATAACGTATGGACATTTTCATGACGATACGCTCGCCGTGCTGCGCGACGGATCGGTCCCCGCCGTCTGCCTGCAAAGCCTGCCCGGCGGTCCGCGCCAGATCGGCGTGACAGTGGACACGAAGACGGCTGCGTATCGGGCCGTAAAATACCTGGCGGCGCTCGGACATGTGCGTTTCGCGCTGATCGCGGGAGGATGGGAATCCCTGCACCATCGCGGATACATCGAGGGCTTCGCCGAAGCAGTGAACGAGTTCAGACTGATCTCTCCGGATGCGTGGCGAGTGGCTTTGTCTGCGGCGAATATTAACGAAGAGGGCGCGATCCGCGCGCTTGCTCCGCTATTGGCGCTTCCGGCGGAGGAACGTCCGACGGCCCTGGTGTTCGGCTCCGACTGGCTGGCGATGGGCGGGTTGCGCGCGGCGCAAGCGGCGGGACTTGCGGTGCCCGGCGGGGTGAGTCTGATCGGTTTTGACAACGTACCCGCGGCAGCGGAGCTCATGCCCGCATTGACGACATTCGACGTCCATCACGACACCATGGCGGACGCTGTACTCGATGCCGCCACCGAGTTGATGGAGAACCCCCATGCGCCGGAAACCCCCGCTCAAGCTGTCCGCATGGTCCACGCCGATCTCGTCAAGCGATTCTCGTGCGCGGTGTGGGGACGGTGATACCCAAAGCGGACCGCTTTTCGCCACATGAAGCACCGGAACCGGTTCATCCGGCGGATCGGCCTGTCCGTAACCGGTTCTCCGCCAGACGGGGTTCAGCCATCATACCATGTTTCGTATGCCCGCATGATATCCTCTTCATTCATATCCTCGTTTGCGAAAAGACATTCTGCGGACGAGTCGCGGAATCCCGCTTATGACCCGGCGAGCAAGGTTGACCTGACGGCTTGCGTTGGCTCCACTTCCGGTCTGCTCGCAGACCGGAAGGGTGGCAGAGTGGTCTATCGCGACTGTCTTGAAAACAGTTGAACCGCAAGGTTCCGGGGGTTCGAATCCCTCCCCTTCCGCCATTATTTCCGCGCGAGTTTCGCGGCGACTTCGGCGGTGTGCTTGCCCTGGTAGCGGGCGATGGCGCGTTCGTTTTCGGTCGGTTGCCGGCTGCCATCCGCCCCCGCCAGCGTCGTGGAACCGTAAGGGGTACCGCCGGTGATCTCCTTCATGTTGGTCAACTCCTGCGCCGCATACGGCACACCGACCACCACCATGCCCTGGTGAAAGAGAAACGTCTGCATGCTGATCAGCGTCGTCTCCTGTCCGCCGTGCTGGGTGCCGGTCGAGGCAAAAACGCCGCCCGCCTTGCCGACGAGCGCCCCCTTGACCCAGTGGCCGCCGGTCGCGTCGAAGAACGCCTGCAATTGTGCCGTTGCGCTGCCGAAGCGCGTGCCCGTGCCGAAGATCAGTCCGTCAGCTTCGGCGATCGTTTTCGGATCGGCAACCGGGATGTGGGCGAACGCCTTTTTGGCTTCGAGCGCTCCCATCTTTTCGAGAACGGAATCGGGCAGGGTTTCGGCGACCTGCAACACCTCGGCCTCGACGCCGGGCACAGAACGCGCGCCCTCGGCGATGGCTTCAGCGAGTTGATAAACGTGGCCATAGAGGCTGTGGAAGATAACCTTGATTTTAACGCTCATGATGACGGGTCCTCGATTCGGATTCGGTTGATAACGGTATCAATATGGCCGCAGCGGTTGCGACGACAAGCCCCACGATACCACGTCTGTGGACCGCACGCATAATGCAAAGTCGCGGCTGCCGTCATGCGTTTATCGCATAAGGCCCGCTGCCGGTCGTCCCGCGCCGCGCTCCTTCCGTGCCGGTCAGAACCGGATTTGCAACGCCGCCGGATCGGCGTCCTCCGGCAGTTCCCGATAACGGACAACGTCGCCGGAAACCGTTACGGTGATGCCGGCTCCCGTCACCTCGAAACGTCCGTCCGCCTCTGTCGTCCATGCCGCCAGCACGAGGCGATTGTCCCCGGGGCGCCGGAAAACAAGCGCCCAGGCGGATGTATCCGCGGATGAAAGACGTTTCACGAATTTCGGAGCCGCCCCGAGTGCTTTCGTCATTTCCGCATAGGCGTGGAAAGCCGGCTTGGGTGACCAGTCCCAGCGGACGAGACCGAAGTTGTGTTCGCGTTCGCCGCGTTTCTGTCCGTCGTCGTGGAGATCATAGGTAAAGATTCTTTCGACGCCGGATTCAGGCGTGCCAAGGTAGCTCAGGTACATGCGGGGGATAAGCGTGGCCTGCTCTTCCTCGGTCAGGCCGCCGCCAAGGGAAACAGCGCTGGCAAGGACCGCGCCTTTCCAGTCGTGGTAGGTGTGAAGGGCAATGGCCGCGACGTCGGGAACGGGTTCGCCCCTGGAGTTGCGGATGCCAAGCAGCGGGATGAAGGTGTCGCCAGGCTGCAGGCGGTCGGCGCTGAAAAAGCGGTTGACGTAGATTCCGGATACAGGAGGGACGCCTGCGGCAAGGGCGGCGTCGGGGACATAAACGTTCTCCGTCTGGGCCGGGATGCCTTTTCGGTTCCAGTGCGCGGCAAAGGCCATGCGAAACAAAGGATAAGTTTCGCCGACGGCGTCGCGGCGTTGCCAGATGCCGTTGGCGTCCTGCGTGTGGAGGACATACATCGGCGGGTGGCCGATGAGCACCAGGAGGCCGCCGCGCTTGACCCAGTCCTGAAGGCGGGGAAGCAGCGGCGCGTCGATGTGAAGGCCGTTTTCAATGACGAGAACGGGGCAGTCGTCGGCCGAGAGCGTGGAGAGTTGCCCGAACGGAACGAGGCGCAGGGTAACGCCGGGAAGCCAGCGGCGGGTAGTGTCGATTTCGTCGTGTTGGGCGGGGGTGATGCGGGGCGAGAGTGCGAGTCCGGCGGTAAGCGGCGCTCCGGGCGCGGGGGCGCGCCCGATACGGGCAAGGGCGTCACGGATGGATTTTTCGAGGAAACGAGGCTGTTGCGCGAGGAGAGGAGACTGGAAGGTGCTGCCGCCGCTTTCGAGGAGCCACACCGGGATGTGCGATTCGTTGTGTTCGGCCATGAGGGCACGGAATTCGCGCAGGGTGCGACGCACAAGGGGGCTGGCATCGGGGCCGGGCCCGTAGCGATGGACTCCGATGACATCGTAGTTTCCCGCAGCGCCGGCGAGATACATGTCGCGCAGATATCCGGTATTCCAATACTCAAGTCCGCCGGTGATGATTTTGGCATCAGGATCGATGCGACGGATTTCGTCGTGGGCGATTTTGAGGATTTTTGTGTACTGGACAGCGTCGGGTTTGGGGAACCAGAATCCGCCGTCCTGTTCGTTCCAGATGACCCAATGACGCACGCGGTCGTGGTAGCGGCCGACCATGGCGCGCACGTAGATGCGCCAGGCTTCGGGATGTTCGTGGATGGGCACGATATCTCCATGACCTTTATTGCGGAGATCGCTGTCGTAAGCGGTCAGGATGCCAACCGTGCCGACGCCGGCCCGCCCGAGACGGTCCACGAGCACGTCGAATCTGGAGAAGTCGCGCTCCCCTCCCCGCGTCAGAATCCGGGGAAAGGAAAAATCCTCGCGCAGCCAGGTCATCCCGGCCTCGCCCACCCGTTCGACCAGCGTGTCGAGGTGATCCCATTCGGTGTTGCGCAAGGGGTGCGAGGAAATCCCCCACGGGCTTTCTCCGTCCGGCGGCGCGGTTTGGACCTCCGCCGGTGTATTCGCAGCGCCCGTCCCCGCCTTCGCCAGGGTGAAATCGATCCGGAAGGCGGAGTCGGCGGCGGCGTCTTTCTTAAGATAGTTCCAACGGGCGCGTCCCCATTTGTGGGCGACCGGCTTTTCCGAGGCGAACTCCACGCGATACCGGATCACCGCCGCCGGAGCAGGCAGGATCACCTCGCTGGTGCGCGCCGGCGGGGCGACAAAACGCGTGCTGTTGAGCGAACGCAATTCGATCCACGGTCCCTTGTCGTCGGCCTGCCAATACACCGTGATCGCGGCCCAGTTGCCCGGCTCCGGTTCGAGGCGGAGGATGTCCCGCACGCTCATGCGCATCACGCGCGAGGAGGTCCGGCCGAAGTCGAATTTGTATTCGAGCACGGCTGTTTTTACTCCGGGCCGGACGTTGACCGTACGGATGCCGTTGGCGGTGTCGTTGCCCACGCTGAAACCGGAGACGTGTTCGGCGTCACCGAAGAAGGTGCCGGCGGCTCTGGCGCGTTCTCCCGCAGATTCGGGGATCAGGGAATCCCAGCCTGCGGTGTAGGTGTGGCGTCCTGCGTTGATATCCTGTTCTTCCACGGGCGGCAGGCCGGCGCGGGTTGTCAGCGGAACGAAGGCGAGCAGGAAAAAGAGTAGCGTGTGCGGTTTCATGCGCTTGAAGGTTCAGGGAGAGGTACGTTGCTGGATCAGTCGTTTATCCAGGGATTGGAAATGGAGAGCACGCGGTGGCCGGTGGCGTCGGGGGAAGATTCATTGTAGAAAATCGCGGAGCCGTCGGGGCTGAAAACGGGATGCGGATGGAGATGGCAGTCGTGGCGGAGGCGGCTGCGGGCGAGAAAATGGCGGCGGCCTGTGGCGGTGTCGATGAGGAGGATGTCGCTGATGCTGGCGGCGTTTTCCCAGCCGCGTCCGGGGGCATCGTGCGGGCCGGTGGTGTCGATGACGAGCCAGCGTCCGCAGTGGCTGGGGGAGACGTGCCAGTCGCGGTTGCCTTCGCTGATGAGGCGGGCCGGGCGGGCATCGTTAAAAATCTGATACACACCTCTGGGTTCCCGCGGGCTTTCGCCGTAGGCGACGGCGTAGGTGCAGGGGGAATGGAAGGCCCAGCGTTCGTGTCCGATGGCGAGGCCGGCGGCGGCATTGTCGAAAAGAGGACGTCCGCGCGGAGCGTGTTGCGCATGCCAGGCCCAGACGCGGGCGGCAACCTGGAGAGCGGGACCCTCGTGGCACAAGCCGATCCAGGTTTCGTCGGCGGGGCAGAGATGAAAATGATTGGCGGGCCAGTCGAAGCGTGCGAGAGGACGGGGGGGAGGGTGGAGGATGGAGCAGGTGAGGCGTGCGGGCGGAGGGAGGGAGATTTCAATGAGGTCGATGGAGGCGTGGCCGTTGATGCCGGTACGCTGGCCGAGGATAACGCGGGTGCCGTCGGCGGTGATAGAGGGAAGCGGGATGAGGGTCGCGGCGGTGGAGGGGCGGTAGACGGGAACGGGGGCGGAACCGGGATATCCGAGATCGATGATGTGTAGCGTATTTTTTGTGACAACAGCGAGGCGATTGACGTGGCGAGCGATGTCGAACCAAAGCATGTCGCCAGGGCAGAGCGCGCGTGGCCAAGTGGAGATGTGACGTTCGGCGCCCGTGACGAGATCGTGTTTCCAGAGGCTGTACTCGTTCGTATCGCGTTGTCCGAACACGAGGCTGCGTCCGCCGTCCGCAAAGCCATTGGCATGCGGATAGGTCAAATAACGGCGTTGTGCGAAAGCGCACAGAGTCCGTGGCTGCGGTTGTCGTTTCACCGCAGGGTGGAGTTCGGCGATCATCGGAAAAGGGTGAGGCGGCACGAGCCGGGAGCGGAAGGGCGGTTCGTCAGGGGATGAGCATGTCTTCGGTCAGGGCCTCCGGTTTCGCGAGAGTCACATGACCGTCAGCCCAGAGAACGTGGCCTTTGCCTCCAAAGGGAGCGTCCATGCGATCCGCCATCGTGCCGAGGGCTCCGCTGCCCATGCTCCATTTGCCATCATCGGCGAAGGAATCGAACATCATGATAATGCGCGACGGCGCACTGAGACTTGAGATCGGAACGGGTTTTTTAGGGGCTCCGCCGGGTCCCCCCTCGTGCACCATCACCCAATAATTCACGCGGTAGGGATACCCGTAGGCGCTGCTCGTGGGGATGCTGGTATCGCGCTGATTGAGCGGACTGACGGTGATCTTGTTGATCGCCTTCCAGTCTTTCACCGCGATGTTCATGTAGCTGCCCAGGGGAGTTTCGTACACTTCGGGCTGGGTGCTGTATTTGCGGCCATACCAGTACCAGTCAAGGGAAGCGCTCACGGCTTTCCCTTTGGCAGGCATGTAGCGGTCCTTGTTGTCGCCGGCCCAGAGCATGACGCCGGCGTGGATCTGCCGGAGGTTGCTGACGACAGTGGCGGCCCGCGCGCTCTGGCGAACGCGCCCGACCGTCGGGATGAGGATGGCCGCGAGGATGCCGATGATTGCAATGACGGTGAGCAGCTCGATCAGGGTGAAACCCTGCCGGGCCAACGGGAGGCGGGTGAGAGGGGATGTTTTCATGGGAGATAATCGGGGGGGACGGGAGGCGTTCCCGAAAAGAACATTCCGGGTACAACGATGACGGGGAGCAGGTCAATGGCGCAGGCGGCGCCACATCACGACGCACAGACCGATAACGCCGGCCAAGGCCGCCACAGAGGCGGAAGGCTCGGGAATCGCAACGGCCGTGAATTCGAGATTGTCGATGCGCAGGCTGGCGCTGCTGGAAATGTTGGGGATATACCAGATCAGCTTCACGAACGACTGGTTGTTGATGGCCGTCACCGATGAAAAATCCGCTGTCCATGTGTAGAAGCGATTGTCGCCCGTCGGGAAAGTCAGCGGCACGTTGATCGCTGTCGGATTCGCGTCGTCCACACGATGGATAATGGAGGTGAACGCAGTCGGGATGCTCGATCCGGCCGAACGAATATCAAATTTCACCTTCAGGTCTTTCAGTCCGGTCATGTTCAGGATGACGTAAAAGAAATTACCGGTGCCATTGCCCCAGCCGATCGAATGGCCGGGAGTCGCGGCGCCGCCGCTGCCCGACCATGTGTTTTCCTCCGGATCGGTATAGGCGGCGCTGCCGCCCGTCTCGGACAGCTTGCCGCCGGAATAGACCACCTCGGGAGCGGAGGCAAAACCATCGTTGCCGGAGGCGGCCAATGTAAACGCGCCGTTACCATCCTGCGCAGTGTCGAAAGTGTAGAACAGGTAGGCTGCGCGCGCGGCGGGGACGGTTGCAAAGACGCTGCCAAGGGCGAGCGTTGCGGCGAAGGCAAGAGGCTTGAGGATTCGGGTTTTCATGGCGGTGACGTGATGACGCTGACGGGTTTGGCTATCGGGTGCAGACAAGCTGCAGGAGGGATCGGGAAGGCTCAACGGCGGCGGACTGCGACACGTCGCATTCTTGTCGCATTGCATGGCGGGAGCGGTATCGTTGTTCGTGTTGCACACCGCCATGAAAACGCCCCCGTCAACCGTATCCACCTTGTCGTCACATACGAATCCGCCGACGGTGCGAGAACTGGCCGCGGAACTGGGCCTGCACCATGCGACGGTGGCGCGGGCTCTCGGCAACCAGCCCAACGTATCGGCGACGACACGGGAACGCGTGCTCGCCGCGGCCGGCCGGAGCGGTTATCGCGCCAACGCGCTTGTCAACGCCCTCATGGCGCAGGTCCGCCAGCGCCACCGGCTCAAACCGACCGGCGAAGTGGTGGCGTTCCTGACCGGTTTCGACGACGAGCATGCGTGGCGGCGCTTCCCCTCGGTCTGCAACCAGTTCGAGGGCGCGAGCGAACGCGCGGCGGAGCTCGGCTTTAACCTGCAACCCGTGTGGCTCGGCCACCACGGCGAACAGGCGCGGCAGATGGCGCGCGTGCTCCATGCCCGCGGCGTGCGCGGCTCGCTGCTCGCCTCCGGCGTGTCGGGCGACGACGGCCCGCTCGCGCTCGACTGGCAAAACCACGCGTCCGTGGCGATCGGATACGGCTTCCGGCAGGTGCCGCTCCACCGCGCCGTTCACGACAGCGTCAACCTCATCGCCACCTGCTACGCCCGGCTGCGTGCCGCCGGTTGCCGCCGCATCGGCCTGGCGATCGCGGAGCGTTATGGCGCGCGCGGGCGCTACCTCTGGGTCACCGGCTACCTTGGCGCGCAGTGGCGGCACGGCGACGCCGTCCTGCCACCGTTTCTCTTCGATGACGATGCCGACACCACGGCCAGCGCGGCGGCTTTTTCCCGGTGGCTCGCGGAGCATGATCCCGACGCCGTCATCGGCCTCTGGCCCGACCGGCCGCTTGCCTGGCTGCGCGCGCAGCGCATCCGCGTGCCGGACCGGGTGAGCTACGCGACGCTCGATCTCGGCGAACACGCCGGGCAACTCGCCGGCATGGAGCAGGACAACCACACCATCGGCGTGGCCGCCATGGACCTGCTCGCCAGCCAGCTTTTCCGCAATGACATCGGTATCCCGAAAATCCCTACCGTGACGCTCGTCGAGGGCATCTGGCGCGACGGACCGACGGCGCGGATGCCGGCAATCACCCGCGCAGCGACACCACCGCGCCGGGCGGCACGTCCACGAGGCGGCCGTCGACGCTGA
Organism: Opitutaceae bacterium TAV5; assembly: GCA_000242935.3. Taxonomy (NCBI): domain Bacteria; kingdom Pseudomonadati; phylum Verrucomicrobiota; class Opitutia; order Opitutales; family Opitutaceae; species Opitutaceae bacterium TAV5. The sequence continues at coordinate 2,903,819 of CP007053.1, read as the reverse complement.
GCGTCACGGGAATCGCGCCCGGGTTCTGAGCCAGCGTGCGGTCGGCCGAGAGCACCAGCCGCTGGCGCGCGGCCTCGTAGTCTAAAAGCTCGATGTTGGTGCAGTACCACACGTCAGGCTTGCCCGAGAGCGGCTTGTAGAGGCGCTCCAGTCCGGCCCAGTCGTCGCGGTCGTCGAATTCGTAGGCGTGGCCCCACACATAAAACACGCCGGTCGCGCGCGGATTGGCGTGCCATTTGGCGAAACGTTCCGGCACGGTGCCGTCCTGGTTCACCGCATACTGGTGGGCGGTCGCCGGCCATGCCAGCGGCTCGGCAGGCGGAAAACATTTTTCGGCATTCTCAGTCGTGCGGCTGTACACCATGCCGAGCGAACGCAGCACGTCGATCACGCGCCGGTTGTAGTTTCCGAAAGGGTACGCCATGCCGCGCACCGGATAGCCGACGAGCGCTTCCAGCGCGCGCCGGTCCTCGATCACTTCCTGTGCGATCTGCAACGGGTCGAGCCGGTCGAGCCACGGATGCGTCACCGTATGCACGGCGACCTCGTGGCCCCGGTACAGCTCCGCGACTTCCGAAGCGTCAAGGTACGTGCGCACGCCCTTGGCCGGGTTTTCGACCGCGGGCTTGCCGGTGTGTTGAAGTTTGCCCGAGTTGAGATTGAACGTGCCCTTCAATCCCCACTCGTTGAAGGCGGCCACCACACGGCGATCGAACGTGTGCCCGTCGTCGAAGCTGGTCGTGACGGCGATGCGTTTTCCCTTCGGGAACGCGCAGATTTCAACACGTGCCGGTGCGGCGGCGGACGGAGACGGAGTGATGCTCATGGGCGGATGGAAAAGCCGCCAGTCATAAGCCCGGAAGCGCCACGGAGCGATAGCGAAAACACGGCCTGCGCAACGCTCCCGGGGGCACGGGGGGGCGCCGGGGGCTTCCTGCCCGGCGTGACGACGCGCCGCGCAACTTGGCTTGTGCGCGGGCGCGGAGCCCTTTATCCAATGCCGCCATGCGTTTTCCGGCTCTCATCTGCCTCTTTCTTGCGACCTCCCTGTCCCCCCTCGCCGTCGGCGCACCCTCGGCCTCGTTTGTCCATGTCTGGCCCGGGTATCGCAGCGAAACTTCCTTCCAGCGGATCCGGGAGTTTTTCGCGGGCAAGGATGCTCCGAAAAAGGAGGACGGCGCCCTTCGTACCCAGACCGGTTCGCGAGCGGGTTATTATTTCACCACCCGCGTCAAGGCCGACACCACCGTCTCCGGCGCCATCCTCGTCGTCGAATTCCTTTTGCCCGATACCGACGAGCCGCAGGTGCACTTCTTCACGCTCGACCTGAAATCGGGCAGCAATCCCTTCCTCGTCGGCGTCACCGGCAAGGACTGGCCCGACGCGTCCGCCACACCCACCGCCTGGCAAGTCCGCCTGCTCGGCACCGACGGCAAGGAACTCGCCCGCGAACGGAGCCAGCTCTGGGAACTCCCGCCCTCGCGCCGCCAGCCCCGCGTCACCATTCCCGGCCACTAGGCGACGGCGGCAAACGCGCGCGCCTCTGCCGCCCCCCCGGCCTCCCTCGCAGGCGTTCATCAGCACAAAACCGATCCCGCTATCCCGTCCCCGCCCAGACTACGCCAACAGATGAGCAGCCGCCCGGCAACGGATCGGGCATCCTGTCGGGCCTTAATACTCAAAATTATGCCCGATACTGCATCTACCCAGGGACTCCTTGCCACCGGCCCCCGCGCCCACCTTCGTGGCACGGCACTGCTTGCCGATTCCGTGCTCAACAAGGGCACCGCCTTCTCCGAGCGCGAACGCGATGCACTCGGCCTGCGCGGCCTTCTCCCGCCGCGCGTCTTCACGCTCGAGCAACAGGCCGAGCGCGCCATGCTCGCGCTCGCCAAGAAGCCCACCCCCATCGAGAAGTACATCTACCTGACCACCCTCCAGTCCCGCAACGAGACGCTCTTCTACAAGCTCATGCAGGACCACGCCGAGGAGATGATCCCCATCGTCTACACCCCCACCGTCGGCCAGGCCTGCCTCGAGTACGGTTCGAATTTCCGCCGCCCCCGCGGCCTCTTCCTCAGCATCCGCGACCGCGGCCGCATCGCCGAAATCCTCCGTCACTGGCCCGTGCAGGACGTGCGCATGATCGTCGTCACCGATGGCGAACGCATCCTCGGCCTCGGCGACCTCGGCGTGTCCGGCATGGGCATCCCCGTCGGCAAGCTCGCTCTCTACACCGCCTGCGCCGGCCTTCACCCCGCCTACTGCCTGCCGATCTCGCTCGATACCGGCATCGACAACGAAACCCTCCGCAACGACCCCTTCTACCCCGGCATGCCGGAAAAACGCGTGCGCGGCGCCGAGTACGACGCGTTCATCAACGAGTTCGTCGAGGCCGTCAAAGCGGTCTTCCCGAAAACCATGATCCAGTGGGAGGACTTCGGAAACACCAACGCCTTCCGCCTCCTCCACGAAAACCGCACCCGCGTGTGCAGTTTCAACGACGACATCCAGGGCACCGCCGCCGTCGCCCTCGCCGGCCTCCTCGGCGCCCTCCGCATCACCGGCGGCAAGCTCGAAGAACAGAAACTCCTCTTCCTCGGCGCCGGCGAGGCCGGCACCGGCATCGCCGACCTCTACGTCGCCGCCGCCCGCGAAGCCGGCCTCGGCGAGGATCAGGCCCGCGCCCGCTGCTGGTTCGTCGATTCGCAGGGGCTCGTCGTGCAGGAACGCCCCGGCCGCCCGCTCGCCCACCACAAGCTCCCCTACGCCCACGCCGCCGCCCACCTCGGGACGCTGGCCGAAGCCGTCGAGTTCGTGAAACCCACCGTGCTGATCGGCGTTTCCAGCCAGCCCGGCGCCTTTACCGAGGCCATCGTCCGCCGCATGGGCGAGCTCAACAAGCAGCCTGTCATCTTCGCGCTCTCCAACCCGACCTCCCAGACCGAAGCCGTTCCCGCCGACATCTACAAATGGACCGAAGGCCGCGCCATCGTCGCCACCGGCAGCCCCTTTGCTCCGGTGAAGCTCGGCGACCGCACGCTCGTCCCCGGCCAGGGCAACAATGTCTACATCTTCCCCGGCGTCGGCCTCGGCGCGCTCGCCTGCGAAGCCGCCGAAGTCACCGACTCGATGTTCCTCGCCTCGGCCCGTACGCTGGCCGCTCTCGTCTCGAAGGAAGACCTTGCGATGGGCCGCGTCTATCCCCCGCTGTCGAAGATCCGCGACGTCTCGCTCGGGATTGCCGTCGCCGTGGCCGAAAAAGCATATGAGGCCAACGTCGCCAACCTGCCGCGTCCCGCCGACCTCGAAGCCACCATCCAGGCGAGCATGTTCCAGCCCGAGTACCGCGACTACGTGTAGACGCCCGCGCTCCCGCGGCCTCCCCTTCGTCACATCATCCCCTGCATTGGCAGCCAACAAACGCCGTCCGGCCCCCGGGCGGCGTTTTGTCATTCCCGCGAGTCATCCCGGTCGCCGACCCCGGCCAACGGCTTCCGCCGAAACCCTTGTGTCAAGCCCGTGTAAAGTTAGCTGCCACCGGCCCGGAATCCGGCATTGTGCAGCGACACATCCGACTCCTTTCATGACAGAATTTGATCCCGATGGCGGCCGCACCCGGCTCCTCCTCATCGACGACGACCGCAAGTTTTGCCTGCTCGTGGCCGATTACCTGCGTCCGCTCGGTTTTGATGTCACCGCCGTGCACGACGGCCTCGCCGGCGTCGAACGGGCCACGGCCGACAACGCTCCCTGGCACGCCGTCCTCCTCGACGTCATGCTGCCGGGGCTCGACGGTTTTGCCGTGCTCAAGCGCATCCGCCAGAAATGCGACATCCCCGTCCTCATGCTGACCGCGCGCGGCGACGAGACCGACCGCATCGTCGGCCTCGAGGTCGGCGCCGACGACTACGTGCCCAAGACCTTTTCCACCCGCGAACTGCTCGCCCGCCTGCGGGCCATCCTGCGCCGGTCCGTCCGCGCGCCGGCCGAGGAGCCGCCGCCGGCCGAGCGCGTCGTCGGCCCGCTGCGCATCAACCTCGATGCCCGCATCGCCGTGCTCGACGACGAACCCCTCGTGCTCACGCCCGTGGAATTCGACCTGCTCGCGAGCCTCGCCTCCGCCCGCGGCCGCGTGAAAACCCGCGAAGTCCTGCTCGACGAAATCCGCGGACGCCACTTCGACGCCTTCGACCGTTCCATCGACGTGCACATTTCCTCGCTCCGCCGCAAGCTCGGCGACGACGCCCGCAACCCGCGCTTCATCCGTACCCTCCGCTCCGCCGGCTACATGCTCGTGGAGCCGGAGCCGGCAAGGCCGGAGTAGCCGGAAGTTTGAATTTTGAAGCTGGAAGTTTGTAATTTGAAATTTGTATTTGGAAATTGGTGACATGAATCGGTGGTCGGAACCCAACTACAAACTGCCAACTTCAAATTCCAAAATTCAAATTCCAAACTTCCCCTCCGCCCATGAAACGCATCGCCTTTCCCCTCTCGCTCAAGGTCTCGCTCTGGCTGCTCCTCAACCTCCTGTTGCTGGCCGCCGCCGCCGGCGCCTTCCTGCTGACGCACTCCGGCTTCCGCTGGGATGCCCTCGTCGCCGGCTCCTCCGGCAACCGCGTGCAGGCCGTGGCCGATGTCATCACCGCCCGGCTGCGCAACGAACCCCTCGCCTCGCACGACGCACTGCTTGCGCAGTTCAGCGAAGCTTACGGCGTCGAGTTTTCCCTCTTTTCGCCCGCCGGCCGGCAACTCGCCGGCCCGGAGACCTCCCTGCCCGACGACGTGCGCATCCGCGTCGTCGCCCTGCGCGGCGGACCGCCGCTCCTGTTGCCACCCGGCCGCCGGTTTCTGCCCGGCGGGCGTTTTCCGGATGAAACCGGTTCCGAAGTCCCGTTTTTCCTCCGGCCCGGTTTTCCCGCCGGCGACGATCCGCGCATGCAACCGGAATCCCGCACGCGGTCAGCCACCCCGAAAACCGGCGCGGACAAGCGCGACGATCCCGCCACCAATGCTCCCGACGCCGATGGCGCCACACCCTTCGCGAGGCTTCCGGACGGGAATCCGGCCCCCGCTTCTCCCGCTGCCGCCACCGCTCACCCTCCCGGCGATACATCCGGCGAACGGTTTCTCGTCCGTGCCGGCGAACCCGCCGCCTGGTGGATCGGCGTCCGGTTGCCGCGCCTCGCCGGCCAGGCGCGGTCGCCGTTTCTGTCGTCCGGCCCCGTGCTGCTCCTGCGCGCCCCGTCGCTCGGCTCCGCGGCGCTGCTGCTCGATTTCAAGCCCTGGCTTCTCACCGCCTTGGTCACCCTCGGTTTTTCCGTGCTGTTCTGGCTGCCGCTCGTGCGCAGCATCACGCGTGCGCTGGGCCAGCTCACGCGCGCCACCGAACGGATCGCCGAAGGCCATTTCGACACCCGTGTGGACGAGCGCCGCGGCGACGAGATCGGCCGGCTCGGCGGCGCCGTCAACCGCATGGCCGGCCAGCTCGATCATCTCGTGAACGGCCAACGCCGTTTCCTCGGCGACATCGCCCACGAGCTCGGTTCGCCGCTCGGCCGCATGCAGTTTGCGGTCGGCATTCTCGAAGAACGCGCCGGCGAGGACCTGCAACCCTCCGTGGCCAACGTCCGGGAAGAAGTCCAGCAGATGTCCGCGCTCGTCCACGAACTGCTCACCCTCACCCGCGCCGGCCTTCGGCCGCGCCACGTCGACCTCGCCGCCATGGAACTCGCGCCGCTCGTCGCGCGGGTGATCGCCCGCGAGGCCGCCGGCGCCGAAGACCGGGTGGCCGCCTCCGTCTCCCCGGGCCTGGCCGTCCGCGCCGATCCCGAACTGCTCGCCCGCGCGCTCGGCAACCTCGTGCGCAACGCCCTCCGCTATGCCGGCGATGCGCCCGGGCCGATCACCCTGTCCGCCCGCGCCGAGGAGGCAAGCGCGTCATCCGGCGACGGATCCTCCGTCGTCATCGTGATCGAGGACGATGGCCCCGGCGTAGCTCCCGACACACTCACGCGGCTGGGCGAACCCTTCTACCGTCCCGAATTTGCCCGCTCGCGCGAAACCGGCGGGGTCGGCCTCGGCCTGGCGATCGTGAAAAGCGCCGTCGAAGCCTGCCGGGGTTCGGTGCAGTTCGCCAACCGCAGCCCGCACGGTTTTCGCGCCGAAATACGGCTGGCGGCCGCCTGAAGCAGACGGCCGCCGGATCGGCCTCGCTGCATTTTGCCGGTGTCATGGGAAGGGAAGACTGCCCGGGAAGTGGCACGGGCTTCCCGCCCGTGGACGTGGACGGCGTGAAGCGTCGCCCTGCATTTACACACCGCTAACAAATTTCCGGCCTTCCGACATCATCCCCTTACAGAGCGGGCCTATCGTACCGGCGAACCACCACAAAACCTGTGAAAATCCGAACCCGCCTTGTTTCCTGCGCGCTCGCCGCCGCCCTCCTGTCCTCCGTCGCCTGCCTGGCCCAGCCCGACCGTCCTCGCGACGATTCCGGCGGTCCGCCGCCTCCGCGCGTCAATCCGATCCTCGCCCTTTTCGATACCGACAAGGACGGCGTCCTCTCCGCCGAAGAGATCGCCAACGCTTCGGCCGTCCTCAAGGCGCTCGACAAGAACGGCGACGGCCAGCTCACCGCCGACGAATTTCCCGCCCCGCCGCCGCGCGGCCCGGGCAAACCGGGCCGCGGTGCGGGCGGTCCCGGCCCCGCTCCGGAAGGCGAGGAGACCGCCCTCGCGCACCGCTGAGGGGTTTCCGGGAGCCGATATCGCCTCCCTTCCGTCCGCCCCTCGTCCGGTTTCTGTTCACCTTGCTGTGCTCGCGCGACGCTTTTCCTGCTCGTCCCCGTTGCATTGCCTGATCCTGCACCTGCAGCCGGCGTCCGTCTCTGGCGGACGCCGGCCTTTTCGCGATAACCCGTCTTCCCCTCCTGTCTCCCTGAGCGACAGGACGCCCTGAACATGCCCTCTTCCGATCCTCTCCCGCCGCCCATCACCCCTCACCTTGACCACCAGCCGGCCAAGGTCAGCCGCCGACGCCGTGTTGTTCCCGAAAACCGCAACTACAATCCCCCGCTGATCGCCACGGCGCTGATGGTCGGGGTGGCGATCGTTATCGCCGCCTTCGTCCTCATTATTGCCAGCCTCACCGGCCGGTGACCGCGCGGTCATCGCCCGTCGTTGCAGCCTCCGTTCGCACCGGTCGCCAGTGCGCCGCCCGCAAAAATTCGGGAAAACTCCGCTGGCGAGAATCCCGCTCCTGCGCCACAGTTGCGGTTTCTGCGCCATGACACTTTCCGAAAAACGCGACGCGCTGGTCGAAACCTTCACGCTGCTGCCCGACGACGAGGAACGCTTCCGCCACCTCCTCACGCTCGGCCGCCGCTATGCCGCGCTCGACGCCCGCTACCACACCGACGACCGGCTCCTCCCCGGCTGCATCTCGCGCCTCTGGCTCCAGCCCGAACTGCGCGACGGCCGCTGCTATTTCCATATGGATGCCGACGCGCAGATTTCCAAAGGCATCGCCGCCCTCATGTGCGATTTTTACAACGGCGAGACGCCCGCCGACATCCTCGCCACCGAGCCGGATTTTCTCGCCGAAGTCGGCCTCCCGCAGGCGCTCTCGGCCAACCGCAGCAACGCCCTCGCCAGCCTCCGCCGTTATATCAAGGCCTTCGCCCAATCCTGCCTGCAACCCGCCTCCGCCTGAGCGACCGGAGCGGCGGCATTCCTGCCGCTGCTTTTGCCGGACGAAGCTCCGGTCCCGTAAAACATTCCGCGGGATGCTCACGAGAGTCCGGTCGATTCACGGCAGCGGCAGGAATGCCGCCGCTCCGTCAATACACCCGCCAGGCCGACAACGCCGGCGGCGCGAGCGCCTCGTCGATCGTCAACCGCAACCGCCGCGTCTTCACCGGCGCCGCCAGCCGGTCGAGTTTCTTGCGCCCGATCGTCGTGCCGCGAGCGATTTCCGTCCATGTGCCGCCCACCTCGGCCTCGACGCGATACGCCGCGATCCGCTGACCGTGTTGCACGGGCTCCTCGAAACAGAGTACACTGACCGTCACGCCTTCCGCCTCCGCTCCGGTTTTGCCGCCGGAGAATGTCATCTCCAGCACCGCCTTCGTGACGCCCTCCGGCGCGGCCCAGCAGGTGTCCGGATTTCCGTCACAGACCGACTCCGCCAGGTACTCCACCACCGCGCAGGGACCGCTCGCGCGTTCGTTATCCGCCATCACGCGAACGCCCTCCGCGCGTGCCAGGTCCTTCGCAAAGATCCGGTCCAGTTCGCGCCGCATACCGGTGATCGCCGCGATGTCGTTCTCGTGAAACAACCCTTCGCGCGTCGGGGGAATGTTGAGCAACAGCAGGCCGTTGCGACCCACGCTGCGGAAATACAGGTCCACCAGATTCTCGACCGACCTCACCTTGTCGTCCTCTTCCGCGTGATAAAACCAGCCGGGGCGGATCGATACGTCGCACTCCGCCGGACGCCATACGCGCGGCTCGCGACCTGCCGGATCGGGCGCGTCGCCGCTGCCGAAATGCCGCTTCAGCTCCTCGCGCGCCGCCGCGTCGTTGGCCTGGTTGATGCCCGAATCACCCGGAAACCGCACCGTCCGAGGATCGACGGTGGCCCAGCACGTTTCGTTGGCAAACCCGCGCTCGTTGCCCACCCAGCGCACGTCGGTGCCGCCGTCGCCAAACGTCACCGCGCCCGGCTGCAGCTTTTTCACCAAGGCGAAAAACCGATTCCAGTCGTATTCCTGTTTGCGTCCGTTCGGCCCCTCGGCGCACGCGCCGTCGAACCACACCTCGTGCAACTCGCCGTAGTGGGTCAGCAACTCCGTCAGTTGCGTGCAGTAAAAGTCGTTGTAGCGCGGCGAATCGCCATAGCACGGTTCGTGACGGTCCCATGGCGACAAATACAAGCCGACCTTCAGCCCCTCGGCCCGGAAGGCATCAACAAATTCGCGCACCAGATCGCCCTTCCCTCCCCTCCACGGCGATGTCTTTACCGAGTGGTCCGTCGTCGCCGTCGGCCACAGGCAAAAACCGTCGTGATGTTTCGCCGTCAGGATACCGATCCTGATTCCCGCCTCGCGGGCGACACGCGCCCACTGGCGGCAATCGAGCCGGGTCGGATTAAAAATCGCCGGAGATTCGGAGCCGTCGCCCCACTCGCGTCCGGTAAACGTGTTCACGCAAATATGCACGAACAGATTGGTTTCGGTGCGCTGCCAAGCGAGCTGCGCAGGTGTCGGAACCGGGGCAAAGGGAGGGAGGAGTGACGACATGGACGGAAAAGAAATTCCCGTCCTGACAAGTAGGTCCTCCGGAAGATAGCAACCCCGAAGAGCGGTCCCTCGTTTCCCGCGGTCAGGCACTCCCGCTCCCCGCCGGCGGATCGTCCTCCGCGACAATCTGTCGCCAGGCGACCTTGTGCGGCGACACTCCCCGGCGTGCGCACCAGGCCGCAGCGCGGCCGGCGGCTTCGCCCAGCTCGACCGAATAACCCGTCACACGGTAGCTCGCATGCGCAATGAAGTCGCCGCTGATGCAACGCCCGGCCAGCAGCAGGCCATCCACATCTCGGGCCACGAGCGCGCCGAACGGAATGTCGTAGGGACGGGCATGGACACCTTCGTTGGAATAACCGTTGGCTGCCGCGCCCGGCGACCCGTTGCCCGGACTGCGCGCCGTTGCGTGGACGTCGACGGGAAAGGTGACATGCGTGACGGCGTCCGGATAACGCGCGCCATTGATCAGGTCCTCACGTGTCACCGTCATGAGTCCGGCGATACGCCGGCCTTCGCGAACGCCGATATGGTTGCCCGTGGCCACCAGCTCGAGGTGAGCCCACACGCCGCCGAGCCGTCGCAAGGCCCGCACCGCAGAAAAAACTTCGGCGCGGGACGCAAGGGTAGCCGCCGTGAGATCGTCAGCATCGATGCCGGAGTATCCGTAAGCGTGGTTGGCCATGAGCGCATACAGCCGGTCGTGGATGTGGAAGAGGGTCGGGCGGCTGTAGGAAAGCGCGAAACCGGCGCGCCCGAATTCGGCCACCAGGGCATCCTTGCCTTGCCCGTTGTCAAAAACCCTTCCCGTGACAAAGTGCGACACCTGCCCGTAATCCGGACCCGTGACGAGTCCCATGAGCGTCATCGCCTGGGTTTGTCCGGTCCGGGGGCCGGCGGTGCGAGGCTCCGGATCGTCGCGCCCGAAGGCGAACGCACAACCCGCCTGCGCCGCGAGATCGCCGTCGCCGGTGCAATCGACAAACACGCGGGCGCGCCAGGCTTCACGTCCGTTTTTCGATTCGGTGATGACGGTGGTGAGTCGTCCCTGCGCGTCGTTGAGCGCAGTGACCACACGCGTGTGCAGGCGCACGCGCACTCCCGCGCTGGCGCAAAGGTCTTCCAGAGCGACTTTCATGGTCTCTGCACTGTAGGAAACGCCGCGTCGCGGGCGCTCTGCACTGACGGGGCGATCGCAGAATTGCGGGCCGCGCCCGTCCTGCCATGCGGTGATCCCCCGCAGGATGTCCGCCATCACGCCGGTCTCCGCATTGCCGTCGATGATGAAGCCGAGGAGCCCGGCGGTCCATACGCCACCGAGGCATCCCTGTAATTCGATCAGCACGACACGGGCACCGCTCCGCGCCGCGCTCAGAGCGGCGGCGACGCCGGCGGGTCCGCCGCCGCAAACGATCACATCCGCATCGGCAACGACCGGGATGCTCCGGGAAGGTTCTGCACAGGAAAGTCGGGTTTGCATGATGCTGGCACTCAGCATCCGGATGCCGGAGCGGCCAAGGGTCCGTTTGTTTTAACAGTAAACGTGCCCGTCCGTCACGTAACGGAGCGGCGGCATTCCTGCCGCTGCGACGAGGCGCAACGCGCCTCGCCCTTTGCCGGTGAGCACCGCGGTTTACTCAAACCTTCCCCGACTTTCCCGAACAGGGCGACGCTTCGCGTCGTCAGCAGCGGCAGGAATGCCGCCGCTCCGGCAGGAACCGGTCGCCCATCCATGTGCCTGCGATCAACGTGGTCTGCGGACAGGCCGGCACGCCGTAATCGTTGGCATGCAACAATCCCGCCAGCCGGTCCATCGCAGCGGCCCCGAGTCCGGCAAAATTGCGACTGATGCCGGGTTGCCGTCGCCCGGCGCCCGCCTCGTCGGCATTGAGCGCCACCCGCGCCACGCCCGGCGGCAGCGTCATGCCGCGCGCTTCCAGCTCCCGGACATCCAGCCCCACCACCGCGTCCAGCCGCTCACGGCGCGCCCATCCCGCCAGGTCCGGCCGCGTGTCCGGTTCTGTCAGCAGGGCTTCGAGACGTGGCGCTCCGGCCGTCGTGCGTTGTTCGGCCAGCCAGGCCGCCAGCCACAGATTGTAGATCACCCGGTTGACGCGCCGGTCCACAAAAAAGCCGATGCGCCGGTAGCCTTTTGCCCGGCAACGCTCCAGCGCCAGCATCATGCCATGGAAGTAGTCGTGCGAGACCCGGTGAAAGTCGGGTTTCCGGATCGAGTAGCCGGTCGCCACCACCGCCAGGTCCGACCAGTCGAAGGCGGGCAGCGTGAAACCGTCGGCGGGCAGGGGCGCGAGCACCAGACCCCGCACGCCCCGGGCCTCGATGATCTGCCGGAGCCGGCGGGCCGGCATCTCCGGGTCCCGTATCCAGAATTCCTCGACCGTGTAGCCGAGCGCCTCGGCCCGTTTTCCGAGTCCGTTTCGCAAGGTCCGGTAGGCGGGAAATTGTGTTTTCCAGCCCGCGCGCGTGCCGAAACAGGTTACAAATCCCACCGTCGCCTGAAACGCCGGATGCGAACGCCGCCGGTGCGCGTTGAACGCCACGACCAGCGGATTGGGCCGATACGCGTGTTTGGCTGCGAGTGCCTGGATGCGTCTGCGCGTGGCGGCGGAGACGCGCGGACTGTTTCGCAAGGCCAGCGATACGGTCATCGCACTGCATCCGGCGAGTTTTCCCAGTTCGGCCATGGTTCGCGGCACCGCAGGCGCAGCAGTGACAGAGGCGGGAGGGGAGGTGCGGCGGTTCATGGCTGTCGGCAAACGATGGCCAACGAATACGACCCGCGCTGCCGGCCGCGCCAGCTTTTTGATGTCATGCCCGCTTTCCCCTGCCCGCTTTCGCCCGGATCGTCTCGCCTTCCACCCATGTGCCCTTGACCAGAACCTTGGTCGGATGCTCCGGCAGGCCGTATTCGTTTTTCAGGATCTGGCCCGCCACCAGATCGACGACATTGGCCCCGATGACACGGTGATTTTCCTCCGTACCCGAAAACCGGCTACGCGACGGCCGGTTCAGGCACACCATGGCGATGTCTTCCGGCACGCGCAGCCCCGCCGCTTCCACCAGCGGTTGTTCCTCTCCCAGAAGGCACACCAGCGCGTCCGGCTTCCACTTCCGGTACCACGCCCGGAACCGGTCCGGCCTCGGCAAGTGCGGCACTGCCGGATAAATCGGCACCCGGTCCTCCGCCGGCCGGTGGTGCTGCCACAACAACAACTGCGCCAGCCAGAACGACCGCACCGTCCCGGCCTCGGGCGCCAGCGCGATGCCGATCCGCCGATAGCCGCGATGGAGCAGTTCCCGGAAAACGATGTTCACATTCTGTTGATGATCGGTGGAAACCCGGTGCACGTCGGGGGTTTCCCACGAGTGCGCGACCGAGGCGCAGGCATAGCGCGCCCAGTTCATCGCCACCTCGCCCGCGCTCCGTTTCGGTGCGGCCAGCACCAGTCCGTTGATGCCTCGCGCGGTCAGGATCCGGTCGATCTTGCCGGCATCCATGCCTCTGGCCTGGAGGTAAAAGCACTCCATGCGGAAACCCGTCGCCTCCGCGCGCGCCACCATGCCCTCGTATTGCTGCCGGTAGGTTTCGTTGGGGAAAGCGTCAGCCTCGTCACGGGCATCCAGCAGGATCGCGATGCAGCCGCGATTCGAAGCCACCCGGCCCGAACGGATGTGGGCCATAAGCGAGGTCACCCAGGCATTGGGCCGGTAGCCGAGCCGCACCGCCGCCTGCTCCACGCGTCGCCGCGTTTCTTCCGGGATCGACGGATCGCCGCGCAGGGCGAGCGATACCGTGGTCTGATGCACGCCGAGCGCGGCGGCGATGGCGCGTTGGTTGGGCATAACGAAAAGAATGACGGTGAAAACAACGTCGTACTCTTCGTGATGAGTATCGGGGAAATTGCAAGTTTCCGACTCGTTCATCACATGCTTTCCACAGTCAATTCGCCGTGTACCGACGCGGTCGTTTCTCCACCACCCGAAACCAGCAGCCTTCCTTTCCGCCCTATCCCATGAAACCTGTCACCAAACCGATTCTGCCCCGTCCCGGCGCCGCCTTCACCCTGATCGAGCTTCTCACCGTCATTGCCATCATCGGCATCCTTGCCGCCATCATTCTTCCCACTGTCGGCAAGGTTCGCGAATCCGCCAACAGCGCACGGTGCAAGAGCAACCTCCGGCAGACAGGCGTCGCCATTGCACTCTACCTTACCGACAATCGTGTCTATCCCTCCGGCAACATCCCCATGCTGACCAGGGAACTCGCTCCCTACCTCAATCCCAAGGTCACGCTCGGCAGCCTCCAGGATAAAGGCACCGCCATCGACGAATGCCCCTCCCGCACCATCCGTCCCTCCACGAGCGAAATCACTCGCACCTATAGCGCCAACCCCTTCCTTCATGTCAGCCTCAGCACCTACCCCGTCCGCATCTCCCCGGAACAGGTGACCCGGCCCTCCGAGACCATTCTCTACATGGACGCCAGCCAGCGTACCACCGGCACCGCCCACATCCGCCTTCAGGACCTTGAGACCGGCCCTGCCTGGATGGGCCGTCCTCCTCACTCCGTGAACAATGCCGACGACATTCTCCCCGACGGCAACGATGCCGACGGTGTCAACAACGACGGTTACTTCCGCTTCCGTCACAACGGCAAACTCAACGCCGTTCATGCCGACGGCTCCGTCAAGACGTACGCCAAAGGCACCCTCAAACAGCGTAACTTCTCGGTCAGCTACTGATTCACGGCCCGGTCCTCTTTTTTCCGGCAGCACCGGCAGGTACTGACCTGCCCTTCCGGCTGCCGCATGTCCTCACACCTCCGCCCGGCCATCATCCCGGTTCACCATCACAATGAATATCCATAAAACAACTACCGTATCCGCCATTCTCCTGGCAACCCTTCCCGCACTTGTCTGCCACGCGATGGCGCAGACAACCCCCGTCTTTGCTGACGATTTCAGCGCGGCCACCCGCACCGGATGGTACTCCTCGGGCGCCGTCACCGGCGACACCCCCACCCTCTCCTGGACACAAAACACCGGCCTCACGCTCAACGCGGCCAGCGTCCATGCCGTTTCCTATTTCGACCCCGCGACTGTCGGCGTGGGCGAGACGCTCTCCGTCACCGTGAAATTCAACGTCAGCGGAGATACCGACGTGGCCAGCGGCAATTTCTTCCGGCTCGGCCTGTACAACGCGGGAGCCAATGGCCACGTCAACGTCGACGACCATGGCACCAACGGCAACAAGGCAGGCAGCAATCTGGGCGCCGACGGTTTCATCTCCTATACCGGCTATCGCGCCACCGCCCGCTTCAACACCGGAAGCACCCAGCTTGTCCTCAACGAACGCCGCACTTCAGCCAGCAATACCCTCATCATCAATGATGGCGGCAATCTCACCACCCCCATTTCCTCCACCAACGCCAACACCGCCGGCACGTCCATCGTTCTCACCACCAACCAGACCTACACGTTCACCCTTTCCCTTCATCCCGAAGACGCGGGCAATCTCCTCATCAGCGCCCGCATTACCGGTATCGACAAGGACGGCAACGCCTTCGACTACACGGCGACAGGCAGCGACACCGCCAGCATCGTTTCAACCTTCGACACCATCGCCATTGGCCTCGCCAGCGGCACCGTGCAGTACACCCTGAACGACGTGTCTGTCGTCCATACAACCGCAGTCCCCGAACCCGCGACCATTGCCGCCATCTCCGGATTGCTCGTCTTCGCAGCGGCCGCTCTCATCCGTCGCCACACACTCCCGACCCCGGGCAAACTCCGGACCCCGGCCTCCAGACCCTGAACCGGCGGCCCAGCCGCTCATTCCGACTCCCGCCATGCGTCCCGCCACCGCCGTCCTCGTCCGCAACATCGTCCTTGCCGCCATGCTTCTTCACGTCGCCGGCACTCCGCTCCGGGCGTCATTGTGGGATGAATACGCAGCCTCGCCCGACACCCATCCCAACATCCCGAACTGCTCCTGGGCCGGCTATCAGTACGGCGAAAAGCCCATCCCCTCGCCGGATGGACCGCTGATCAACGTCCGCGACCACGGGGCCAGGGGCGATGGCTCCGCCGACGACACCGCAGCCATCCGCGCCGCGCTGGCCTCCGTCGATCCGGCCCGCGGCGGCGTCATCTGGTTTCCCGACGGCACCTACAACGTCAGCGGTGTCCTCTTCGTCAACACCGACAGGACGGTCCTCCGCGGCCAGTCCCGCGATGCCACGCGCATTCACTTTACCCGCCCCCTTTCCACTGCCTTTCGCGACGGTAAAATCAGAATCGCCGGCGCTCCCCCCGACCGCCGCCTGCCCTCGCGCTGGTCCTGGTCCGGCGGGCTCGTCTGGTTCACGCCCGCGAGCAAAGCTACCTGGACGACCCAACGCCTCACCGAAGGCTGGGACGCCGGCCCCTCGCTCGGCGCCGTGTCTGCCCCCGCCCGCCGCGGCGACCGCACGCTTGTCCTCGCAACGCCACCTCCCGCCGACGCCCTTCGCCCTGGCGACTTCATCATCCTGCGCCAGAACGACACCCGCCCGCAAAACCCCACGCTCATAAAAAACCTCTGCGGCGATGGCCCGTGGGCCGACGCCTATGACTGGGCGCAAAAAACCCACGCCGGCTACCAGCGCGCCGTGCACCTGCAATGGGTCGTGGAAGTCGCCGCCATCGATGGCTCCCGTCTCACCCTTCGCCAGCCCCTCCGCTCCGACGTGCGCTCCGAATGGCAGCCCCAGGTCAGCCTGCTCGGCCCCGTCATCCGTGAAAGCGGCATCGAAAATCTCACGCTCAGCTACGCCCGCGAACGCGTCTGGACGCCCGCCTTGCACAACGTGGACGAAGGCTGGAACGCCCCCTGGTTCAACGCCGCCATCCATTGCTGGCTGCGCAACGTCACCCTCATCGACGCCGACAACGGCCCCGGCACCGCGGCCTCCAAATGTGTCACCCTGACCGGCTTCACGCTCAAGGCGAGCCGCCCCGCCCTGAGCAAACATCACCACGCCACCACCTGCCGCACCCGCAGCTTCGACATCCTCTTTCAGGATTTCGCGATCGAAACCACCCCCATGCACGGCCTCAACGCCGAACACTTCTCCGCGGGCAACGTCTGGTCGCACGGCACCATGAGTCATGGCACGTTCGATACGCACCGCAATTTCCCCTATGACAACATCCGCACCCGGATCACGCTCAACAACGACGGCAACCACGGCGGCGTCGGCGGTCCTCCGATGGGAGCGCGTTTCGTGAACTGGAACATCAAGGTCACCAACAACCGCAACTACATGATCGGCTGGGCCAACCTCATGCCCCAGGGCGCCATCGTCGGCCTTCAGGGCGCCGCCATCGTCACCGATGCCCGCCCGGAGGAAACCCCGACCGGAGACCTCGCCCGGTGTCGCATCGAAAACCCCGGAGCGGTCCCCGATCCGCCCGATCTCTACGAAGCCCAGCTCAGGCTGCGGCTCTCCTCGCGACAGGACTGACCTCGCTCCGATGCGATCCATCCGATCCCTCGATCTCGCCCTCGGAGCCGCCCGCAAACACCTCACCATCTGTGGCAATTTCGAACGCTACGAAGGCATTGTCACCCTTTATGGCATGGCCCGCCTCGCGACCGGTACCGGTGACCCTGCGATCAGGGCGCAAATTCGCGAATGGCTCATGCCCTTCATCCGGGGAGAACTCCGTTTCCGGACCAATTTTCCCAACTATCTCTGTGGCGGCGCGGCGTCGGCCTACCTTCTCTGGCGCGGATACCTGCCCGAAGTCCGCGATGCCGTCCGCCGCTACGCCGAGGAAATCCTCAATCATGCCCCGCGCGACCCCGACGGTATTCTTACGCGTCCGCGTGACGCCGCCAAAGGTCTGGCCTGGATCGACGTCGCCTTCGCCGTCGGACCCTTCCTGCTCTTCGCCGGCCTCGCCCTGGGCGACGACCGCTACGTCGAAGAATCCTTCCAGCAGACCGCGAAGATGGTCCGCCTCTTCCGCAATCCCGACAATGGACTCCTCCACCAAGGCCGCAATTTCACCGGACCGGGCAGTATTTCCGAAGATCACTGGAGCCGCGGCAACGGCTGGGGAGCGTTTGCCCTCATCGAACTCGCCCGCCACCTGCCTGATTTTCATCCCCGCAAGGCCGAGTCGCTCGCCCTTTATCGCGATCACGTCGAAGCCTGCGCCCGCGCTCAGGATATCGACGGCCTCTGGCACCAGGAGATGACCGAGCCGACATCCTACGTCGAGACTTCCGGCTCCGCGCTTCTGCTCTACGCCCTCGGCTCCGGACTGGAGGCCGGCCTGCTCGCCCTCCCCGATACGCCGGAGACAAACGCCCATCGTACCCGTTTTGAAAGAGGCATGCGCGGGCTTCTTGCCTACATCACCGACGACCTCGATATTTTCCACACCTGTCGTGGCTGTCTTTGCCCGGGCGCAGGCACCAAAATCGACTACATGGCCCAGGCCCCCGTCCTCAACGACCCCCATGCTTTCGGCCCTGTGGTGCTCGCATCAGGACAAGCCCATCTTCTCACCATCGAAACCATCGTCCGCTGAGGCATTTTCTCCTCCATTCACCCTCCGCCAGCACATTCGGCGCGCATCATGGATACGCATGATCCGATCGATTTGTTCGCTCATGGCATCCGCCGGCATCATCTCCATCTGATACCGGCGGGATCACTCCCCGCTCTGCCCGTGCATTTTCACCCTCGAAACACCTTATCGTGTTTCCGAATGCCTCCGGCAGCTTCCTGAACGACCTCGTCTCCCCCTTCGCATCCAATCTCTCCGGGCCACCAGATGGAGGAAACGAATCCCTCTGCCCTCATCCGGAAAGCGGTCAGGCAACGGCATTCGGGAGATGGCAACGGTTCTGCAAAAAATTCCTGACATAGGCATCGTCCGCCGTAACAAGTCGTGGTAAGCCATCCCGTTTTGAAGACACCTCGCAAAAAAGTTTCCATTCGCGACCTCGCCCGTGAACTCGGCCTCAGCGACCGCGCTGTTTCCCAAGCGCTCAATCCCCGCGAAAGCAACGTCAAGCTCAGCCCCGCCACGCTCGAACGCGTGCAAAAACTCGCTTCAAAACGCGGCTATCGCGTCGATACCAGCGCCCGCGCCATGCGCTACGGACGCTTCTTCAACATCGGCTACTTCGAGGCCAGTCGCAGCGTCGTCCATTACCCCCGGCTCGGGGCCGAGGCCGGCGTTTTCGATGCCGCCTCCGAACACGGGTATCACGTAGTTCTGGTCAAAATACCCGCCGACCTGACCAATAACAAAAGCGCCCTCCCGATCGTTTTCAGGCAATCCCACCTCGACGCCCTCGTGGTCGTCCATCAGGGCAATTTGCCCCCCGCCTACGCCGAGGCCATCGACGCCAGCGGACTGCCCGTTGTTTATCTCAACGAAAAGCGCGCGACCAATTCCGTCTATGTGGATGACATACGAGGCGCAGCCGAACTGACCACGCATCTCCTCGACAAGGGACTCCGTCGCATCGCCTTTCTCCGGGGCAACGACGATTCCATGCACTACAGTCTCAACGATCGTCAATCGGGCTGCACGCAGGCCCTGGCAGCCCGGGGTCTCAAACCGGCAATTCTCGATTTCGGAGCCGGATGGGAACCCAAAGTCGAAAGCTGGCTGCAAACGAAGCCCGGGATCGATGCCATCTTTTGTCCCGACGATCTCAGCGCCCTCCGGCTCATTCGCATTCTTTACCGGCTGGATATCCGCGTCCCCGACCAGCTTGTCGTGGCTGGCTATAACGGAGACTTTTCGCGCGAAGCCCCGGTCGCCATGCCCACGATGGATATTCCCTTTTACGCGATGGCTCGCGCGGCGGCAGGGATGGCGGTGCGCCTTGTCGAGGACAAGGCCATCAGCAGCCTCCCCTCGCAAGTCTTCGCCAGCCGTCTCATTCCCGACGTCTCGGTGGAGACGGCATCCGGCCTCTGGCGTTCTTCACTCCTCCCGGCTCTCCGCCTGCAATAGCCGTCAGCCGCTTCCCCTGATTTTTGGTGAACATGTATTTTTCGCTTGATTCAATTCGACGATGAATTAACCGGTATTTGCCATACTCCTCATGCCCTTCGTATTACTCGCCGCCCACATGTTTTCCCGTATCCGTGCCGTGTTCATTCTGGTTTCGCTCCTGGCCTTGCAGGGAACCTTTGTCGCCGGGCAATCACTCCCCGCCCCGGCCATTCTGCATGACGGCGAACGCGCCACGCTCGACCTGGCAGGCGAATGGCGCGCACAACCCGTATCCGGCCTTGAGTTACATTACCCTCCCCCCGAAACGGGCTGGTCTCCGCAAAAAATCCCCGGACGCACCCGCGTTCTCAACGGCCCCGCTGTCCAGAGCCCTTATCACACCTTCATCGACCGCATCCTCACCAAAGACGGCCAGTGGATTCGCAAGACAGGCATCGCCGGCTGGTTCGAACGCCGCTTCACTTACCCCGGAAAACTCCCTCCCGGAAAACGTGTCCACCTCGTCTTTCACGGCATCTCCCACAAGACGGAAACATGGCTCAACGGTGTTCGCCTCGGTTCCTCCGTGCAGGGGCTCGTTCCGCTCCGCTATGACATCACCGACCTCCTCAAGGCCGATGGCGCCGAAAACCGCCTCCTCGTCGGCCTCGCCGCCCAGGAAGGACTGGTGGACCTCGCCACCCGCACCTTCGTTGCTCCCACCGCCGGCGCGCCAAGCGGCATCTGGGGACGCGTCGAACTCCGGATACTCCCCGCCATCCGCATCGACGATATCTTTGTCAAAACATTCGTCAAAGAGCGCCGCATCGAATTCGAAACCACTCTTGTCAATGAAACCCGCGCCCCCGCAACCCTCGATATCGACGGCCTCGTCGTTGACAGAAACAACCGTCCGCAAACCGATCTCCCGGCCCGTCGTCTCACCCTCAAACCCGGCGAGACAAAAACCGTCACGCTCTCCCGCGACTGGATCGCGCCCGTCCTCTGGAGCCCCGATACTCCGGCTCTCTACCATGCACGCATCCGGATAACCGATACGGAAACACCGACACGCGAAATCGATCGCGACACCGTCCGTTTCGGTTGCCGTGAGTTTGAAATCCGCGGGCGCGATTTTTACCTGAACGGCATTCGTACCGTTCTGCTCCGCGACAGCACGCTCTACAACATGGCCCTCGGGGCCACTCCGCGCATCCTCGACGAACTCCGCTCCACTGCCGGCCGTCCTTTCAACGCCATCCGTCTCCATCACGGGCTCAACAATACGGCAGTCCTCGATCTCTGCGACGAACTCGGGATCATGGCCATTCCCGAGTCCGCCTGGGTCAACATGTCCGGAAAATACTCCCGCGAACACACCGACCTCTGGCTCCCCAATGTCCTGGACTACACCCGGAGCCTCATCCGTCTCCACCGCAACCGCCCCTCGGTCATCATGTGGAGCCTGACCAACGAATCCCTCTGGGGCTCCACCGATCCCGACAGCATGGCTATCGCCGAAAAGCTCATCGCCGCCGCCACTGAAGCCGATCCCACCCGTCCCTTCCAGGGCGACGCCGAAGTCAGCTGGGGCGGACGCCTCCCTGTCATCAACATCCACTATCCGGAGTCCTCCGTCGGGAATTCCCTGCGCGAACGCTATCCGCACAGCGGCTTCGTCTTCCCCAACGACCTCTACTGGCTCCGCCAGACCGGTGAGAACACCGCCTGGCGCGCCCGTTTCGAATGGGACCGCCCTCTCGTCATCGGCGAATACTGGCACCTCACCGGCGACGCCGAAAGCAAGTCCAGTTACATGGGAGAAACCGTTTTCGACTGGACCGAGCGCGAGCGCGGCGGACGTCTCCGCGAAGCCTTTGCCGCGCCGCTCCAGATGATCACCGACGCCTACCGCGTCCAGGGCGTCGCCGGTCTTAACCCGTGGATCGGCGACCGCTCCCGCACCCTGAAGCCCGTTGCCGTGCGTCCCCTCGAATACTTTCCCAACTTCTTCGCCGGGAAAACGCAGACTCGCAAAGTCGTTGTCTTCAACGACAGCCGCACCGCCTGGGAGCGCATGCACCTCCTCTGCACACTGAAAATCGGCGAACGTATCCTGTGGAGCGAAACCATCCCCGCACAAGCCGCGTCCGGCGAGCGCAACGTGCTTGATATCCCGATACCTGTTCCTTCTCTTCCCTTCGCAGACAGCTCCGGAAACACTCCCGCGGTGCAAGCCCTTCTCACGGTCCAGCTCGCCCACGTCCGCAGTGATCGCAATCAGCCCCTCGACCAGTTCGAGGAAACGGTCTTCATCATGCCGCGGGCCACGCTTGCCTCCTTTGCCAGATCCGCTCCCTCAACTCCTGCCATTTTCCTGCTCGATACATCCGGTGACACGGCTGCCGCCATGGGCAAGCTCGGCTGGACGCCCCCGCATGGCAAGACCCTCGCTCCGCAGACGATCGCCGGCATCCGCCTCCTCGTCATCGGCAACGACACCCTGCCTTCCCCTGCAGAACAACAGATTATCGCCGATTTCGCCGCCGCTGGCGGCTCCGTTCTCGTTCTCCGGCAAGATGCGCAGTCTCCGCTTGCCTCCGCCCTGCCCTGGCTTCCCGCCCCTGATGCCGCCCATGTCTCCACCCGTGCCTGGCCACGCACCCATGCTCACCCTGCCCTCGCCGGTCTCGATCCCCGCCAACTTTCCTGGTGGCGACCCGATCACCTTGTCTCCCGAAAAACCTTTCAGAAACCTTCCACCGGCGATTACCGCGTAATGCTCGATACGGGCGGGCAATTCGGCCTTCTCTGGTCTCCGCTCCTGGAGGTTCCTCACGGCCAGGGTCTCTTCATCCTCTCGCAACTCAACCTGGTGGATCGTATCGACGACGAACCGCTCGCCGGCCGGATACTCGCATCCCTCATCCGCTCTGCGCTGGAACACCATCCCCGCCCCTCCGCCCCGCTTCGGCTCCTCGCGTCCACCAGTTCAAAGATCCCCGCAGCTCTTCGAGCCGCCGACATCGACTTCACCACCGCTTTTGACCTGGCCGCGCCCGCGGGCGGCCCTCTCCTCCTCGCCGACGGTTTCGCGCCCTCGGAAACCCAGCTTGCCTCCATCCGTAATCACCTGACCTCCGGTGGTCACGTCTGGATTCACGGATACACCCGCGAAACTCTTTCAGCCGTGGCCCCTCTCTTCCCCTTCAAACCTGAGCTCGAAGATTACCCCAAACACATAAAAACCGCCGCGCGTCAGACCGAAGATCCGCTCATCGACAATTTGTCCACCTTCGACTTCTTCTGGGCCAAAATCAACCTCGGCCGCCTCAGCCAAGGGGCGCAATCCACCGCCCCCCTTGGCGGTCCCGCGCTTCGTATTTCATCCGACAATACCACAGCCGTTCCTCTCATTACCCCGGCCCTCCTTGTCAAAATCCCGGTCGGTTCCGGCACCCTTCTTTTTGACAACCTCCGCTGGGAAGACGCCCTTGCCTTCGAAAGCGACAAAGTCACCCGCATCGTCAGCTCTCTTGCCATCAACCAGGGAGCCCGTGCCGCCCCCCGCCGCGACGCTCCCCGCTACGATCACTTCTTTGTCGATCTCTCCGCCCACGCCAACATGGGCTACCACGACCGTATCGCCGACGACGGCATCGGCGGCTGGACCGACCAGGGAGACAACGACATGCGCTTCTTCCTCATCAACCACACTGGACGCGAAGGCGGCCTCGACACCGGTATGGAAGTCGAAGCCGAAGTTTTTCCCACCCGCATGGACTTCGCAGGCCAACCCTTCCGCCTCATCGACCCCGCCCGCAACTCCGGCCGCGCCATCGTCAGCCTTCGCGGCACCGACCACGGCACCCGCCTTCCCGACGCCGCCCGCGCCGTCCCCGTCGCCCGCCGCGCCGACACCCTCTGGCTCCTTCACGCCGCCTCCTGGGCCTCCCCCAAAGTCCACCAGGACGTCGCCCGCATCACCGTTCACTACGCCGACGCCATCACCGTCACCCTCCCCATCCGCTACGGCCTCGAAACCTCCGACTGGTGGACGCCTGCCGCCGTCCCCAACTCCCGCATCGCCTGGACCGGCCGCAATCTCCTTCACTCTCCCGTCGGCATTTACAGCACCGCCTGGACCAACCCCCATCCGGATAAAGAAATCCGCACCCTCGACATCCAGGCCGCCCTCGGCCCCACCCAGTTCGTGCTCCTCGCCATCACTGGCGGCACTCGCGCCGGCGCCGGCGCTCCCGCCGTCATCCCCAAAACCACCGCCACGCCCTCTCCTGTGATGCCGTCGGCCGTCACCAGGCCGCTCCCCGCCGCCCAGGACCCGCTCCTTGGCGGCTGGGATTTCACCCAACCCGATGCCAAGGGGGCCATCCCCAATCTCGTCAAAAACGCCCCCGCCCTCCGTCCCGCCAAAACCGCGCCCGTGCCCGAGACTCACGACAACCGCCCCGCGCTCCGCTTCCAGGGCGGTGCCTCCCTCAACTCCCCGGCCTGCCCCGACATCATCCCGTCCGATGGCCTCCCTTTTGCCCTGGAACTCGCCTTCGCCGCGGCCACCCGGCCCGGCAACTCGCTCGCCGGTCTGTATCAAAAATTTAATTACAAAAAAGACGGCTTCCGCCTTCTCCTCAACAAACGCGGCCAGCTCATCCTCGAAATCAACACCGCCTCCGACTCCGGCCCCGTCATCAAAACTCTCGCCAGCCGCACCCGCATCGAACCCGGCCGGGACTACATCGCGCGCATCACATTCGATGGCCGGCACTGCACCCTCCATCTCGACGGCAAGCTCGACACCCTGATCGAAACCCCGCCCCCCCTTCCCTCCGACGCCCGCATCCAGATCGGCACGGCTTCCGGCCCCGAATACCACTTCGACGGCTGGCTTCGCCGCCTCACCCTTCACGCCCTGCAATGAAGATAGTCCCCATCCTCTTTGCCCTCGTCGCCGCCACGCTCGCGCCTGCCTCCCCGGTCGCGCACGACATCACGCTTCCCGCTGCCGTCATCGGGCGCACGCCTCAACACATCGGTTACAACACCAGCCAAAACATCCCCGGGAGCAATGCGTCCGACTGGATCGAATACAGCGGCATGACTGCCGCCCGCTTCTGGTGGCCCCTCGCCGCCTGGCCCGATGATCCCCTCCGGCCCCCCGCCAACTCCCCGGACGAGAACCTCCAGAACACCCTCGCCGCCTTTGAACACGCCCGCGCCCGACTCCGCCGCGACCCGCTCGCACCCGATGCTGCCGACTGGCCTGCCCACGAGGCCCGCATCGCGCAGATCTTCGGCGGCGGCCGTTCAGGCATGACAGGCGACTGTTATTCCCTCTCCGAATTTCGTCGCCTCGGCGTCGATATCCTCTGCCCCCTCACCATTGGCGCCCGCAACGCGCTCGCCGGAGGCCGCTTTCCCCTCAACCACCCCGACGGCACCCCCGACTGGATCTCCCGTCATGCCTACTGGCGCGGTATCTACCTCAATGCCTTTTACCTCGCCCGCCACTACGATATTCGCCGCTTCCAGCTCTTCAACGAACCCGATCACCGCGAGTCCCAACCGATCACCCAGGAACAATTCCTGACTCTCGTCCAGCTCGGTTCCGACGCCGTTCGCGCCGCCATCGACGACGTCAACCGCCTTTACGACCGCCACCTCGTTCCCCTTATTTCCGCCCCGGTCACCGCCGGCCTCGACGTTTATCTCCCCCGCTCCGGACGCCCCGACACCCGCGATGCCGCGCGTGGCTGGGGCCAGTTCACCCTTGCCGCCATCGACGACGATTACCCCGGGCGCAGCCTCCCCCGCCGGCCCCTCTTCGATCAGTATGCCTTTCAGATTTACACCCGCGACCCCCGCACCATCGACCGGCAAGCCGCCCGCGTCCTCACCGCCATGCGTGCCGACCGCCCTCAGGGCATTCCCCCGCTCATCATTTCCGAGATGAACGTCAGCACCGCCGCCGCCTTCCTTAAAACCGCCGACACCCTCGACACCCCCGCTTATTATGCAGCCTTTGGTGCCATCGCCGCCGCCTACACCCGCATCGGCCTGAAAGAACTCTACGTTTTCCGTTTCACCCAGAGCGCCAACATGCCCGACGGACAAATCAAGAAAAACGGTACCCACGTCATCGACCAGAATTCCCCTCTCCAACCCATCCTCCGCTCCACCAAGGGAGCCGAAGCCGCCCGCCTCTACACCCGCGCCTTCGCCGGCGGACTCGACCTCACAAAAGTCCCCGCTCCCGACGCGCTTCCTGAAAACCTCTCACTCCTTGCCGCCCGCGAACCGCACACCGGCCAGGGCCGTGTGCTCGTTGCCAACACCAACCCGACACAGCGCCGCCTTCGCCTGCGGCTCGAAGGCTGGAGCTTTCCCCCCGCCGCCCCCTGGTATGTGGAGGAAGTCAGTCACCGCGCCCATGGCGCAATCACCGCTTTCGGAGTCCTCGCCCCTGACAACACCGTGACGCTCGAAGTCCCCGCAATGTCCAACCTCGTTCTGCGCATTGATCCCGCCATTCCGGAAAAGCCCTCCTCTCTCCGGCAGGCTCCGCGGGACAACGGACGCTGGCGGATCGGGATCGACCCCCCGCCCCCTCCTTCCACCGGCTGGATCGGTGTGTCGCCAAATACCCGCTACACCGGAACGACTCCCCGTATCTTGCGCGTCTGGCTGGAAACCCCCGAAGGCATCCCCCAACGCATCCTCGGCCACACGGTGATCGCCAGGGAAAGCCCTCCCCAGTGGCTCCGCCTGCGTCCCGGAGAAAGTGAAAAAAATCTTCTCCTCCGCATCGAACCTGAAGAACCCGGACAACCCCCCGTAACCCCGGAAACCCTGGACATCCTGCTCCGGGACCAGGCGCAGCTTTCCGGCTCCCTCTCCTCCCCTCCGCGCACCTGATAAAAATGCTCCCGAATGTAAAAATGCGGGTATTTTAACCCTTGACAATTCAACGTCGAATTATTGATTCCAACCACACCCGCCCGAAACTCTTTACCCGCACAAGCATCATGTACTCCCCATCCCGACGCGCTGCGTTCACGTTGGTCGAATTACTGACCGTCATCGCCATCATCGGCATCCTTGCCGCCATCATCCTGCCCACCGCGAGCCGCGTCCGTGCCAGTGCGCGCACTGCTCAATGCATCAGCAACCTCCGTCAACTCGTCATCGCCGCGCAACTCCACGCTGCCGACAACCGCGACAGGGTTGTGCACAATACCGAAAAACCCACCGCCACGGGCGGCACCATGACGTGGTGCCAGTTACTCGCTCCCTACGTGTTCTCCGACAAACGGGTGGTCACCTCGCTCCAGGACAAGGACATTCGCCCGCCCGGCATCTTTGCCTGTCCCGCCGGCAGCTTTCTCATCACGGCGTCACATCAATCCGACTACGGAAAGAATTTCCTCGTCAACGGCCAGATCAACCCTGAGCCGGGCAGCAACAAAAATTCCGGTTACAAATATTCCCAGGTGCAGCCCGCCGCCCATGTCGTCCTTTTTCTTGATGCGACCGAGCGCGACTTCACCGGATTCTCCGCCAACAAGCTGGCGCTCCGGCACAGCGAAAAAGCGAACCTCGCCTACTTCGACGGCCACGTAAAAACCCGCGCTCTTCCGGAAATCCCTCTCGGCAGCGCCGAGCAGAAAGAGCTTCCGTGGACTCCGCGGAAGTAATCCGCCCCCTCGCCGCCGCCTGCCTCCCTCATCCCACAAGACAAATCGTAACTAAAATCTCATTACACCTGAAAAATGAATATGAATTATCAGATCAACATCACGGCTGCCGCAATTCTTACCGCGGCCGTCTTTTTTACGAACTCCGTCCACGCGTCGGATTCCACTGACGTTTCCCGCGCCGCGAGTTGGACCGCATCTGGAACCGACGGATTTTCCGGCAACGGCCATGGCTCCACCCTTGCCCCCACCGACTCCATCTGGAGCTATTATTATCAAGCCGGCTACAAGACTGGTTCCGGTTCCATTTACACTCTCGATCCCCAAGACTGGATTTACATGCCCTGGTCGAGTTCCTACTCACGCTTTGCCGTCAACGCCACCCCCTCTTCCCCCGATGGAGCCTCCGCCAATGCCAACACCGGTTACGTCCGCGCTACCGAATCCGCACTCAGCATCTTCTGGAACAGCCCGGGCAATCCCTCTGTCGCTCCCGAGGATGCCTTTCGCCCTCCCTGGTTGATTGCCGCCTACACCGCCACCGCTGATACCGAGGGCGTCTACGACATTGGCGGATCCCTCTCATGGACACTCGAGAAAAATGCTGGTGCCAATGGAGCCAGGATAGTCATCGGCGTTGTCCGTCAAGGGACCACCACCGCCACCACCCTCGAAACACTCCTGAGTCTCTCGAACAACACAACGGCACTCGGCACCTACACTCTTTTTGACGGTAGCGTAGAGATGCCTGTTCCGAACTCTCTCACTGGCATCACGCTCAACGAAGGCGACCAGCTCTTCATTGCTCTTCGCGGTGCAAATTCCCAAAATCGCACCCTTACCCTCAACGACAGCGCCCTCACGCTAACCTTCACTGCCGTCCCCGAACCTGCTGCTGCCGCCATCCTTGCCGGTGCCTCCATAATGACCATCGCCTCCCTCGTCCGTCGCCGATCCGCGACCACTCGCGAGGGATCCATTGATCTACACAGCGGAAAGACATGATCCCCGTGCACCGGTTTGCCCGTCGCGTCCTTGCCCCAAGTGAAAGGATTTTCCGAGTCGTTAAAAAGCATCCGCCCGGAGTTCGCCCGGACTCCCTCTCGGCTCAGTCCGCAATGGCCTCAATTTTGTCGTGGAAAACGCTGATCAATTTGTTGGCTGGCAACAGGGATTCGATTTGTGGCCACAGGCGGGCCAGCAGTGCGTGAAACTCGCGCTTGGGAAGGTTGCCGAATCGCAAATGCACGATCCATGGCGGCGGAGTGGAGAGCATGATCCGATGAGAAAAATCCGTATCTTTTGTCACGATTGCCAACCGGTTTTGTTTTGCGTATTCCCATATCGCCGAGTCCGACACACTGCTTCCGAGGTCGGTCGCATGGGAAAAGGGCGCTGACGGGGAAAATGTAATCCGGCGGGGGACGTTTTCGTCGAACAAAATACCCCTCATGCAACCTCCAGCATGGAAAAATGATGCCTCATCAATTCCGACGACAAGCCGATGCAGGCCAGCACATCTTCCCTCGTCAGTGACGGATATTCTTCCAGCACGCTTTCGATGGAGTCACCCGCTGCGAGAAATTCCAGAACGGTGCGGGCCGTGATTCGTGTTCCCCGGATAGTGGGCTGGCCATTGCAAATATCTGGTTCGACAACAATACGATTCATAAATAATACAATATGCCCCTCAACAAAGGGAGTCAATTTGAACAGCTTCCGGCGTCACCCCACCCTCGCCAGTTGGTCCGCCATGATGACGTGGCGCGGCGCTCCCCCGTGCAGCGTGGCCTCGATGTCCTCGACCACCTGGCGCCCGATCAACACCGACGGCGGGCCTGCCGTGTGTGATGTCAGAATCACGTTGGACAACTTCCGCAACGGACTGTCCGCCGCGGCCGGTTCGGGATCGGTCACATCCAGAAACGCGAACAACCTCCCCCGCTCCAGCTCCGCAATCAATGCCTGCTCGTCGATGCACGTACCGCGCGAACTGTTGATGAAAATCGCGCCGTCACGCATCGCCCCAAAATGCTTCGCCCCCAGCAGGTGGCGCGTCGCCGGCAAGGCCGGCGCATGGAGCGACACCACGTCGCACTGCGCGCACAACTCCACGATCTCCGCCCCCCGCTCCACACCGAGCGCGTGTGCCTGCGCTTCATCGAGAAACGGATCCCACACCAGCACCCGGCACCCGAAAGGACGCAGCAACGCAATCAAAGCCCGCCCCGTTTCCGACGCGCTCACAATGCCCACGGTGGACTCCGCCAGCGTCTTCAGTCCGGCCGGCTTTGACGTTATGTCGTTGCGATTGGCCGCGGCATCCTGCGGCACGCGACGCAGCCCGAGGATAATTTCGCCCAGAACCAGTTCGGCCACGTTTCGGGCAATAGCCGCCTTGCAGGATGCAATGCGAAGCTCCCGGCCTTCCAGATGCGGGCCGAAAAAAGGCTTCACCGTTCCCGCCGCGTGAATCCACAGCTTCAGGTCCGGACAATGCGCCACCACTCCCGCCGTCGGCCCCGGTGTGCCCCACGAGCCGACTGCGATCTCGCAGCCTTTCAACAACGCCACCGCCTGCTCCGCGTTGATCGGCTTCTCCGCCTCTGTGGCGACAACCTCGCCCAACGTCTTCAGTCGCGCCCAGTCCGCCTCCGCAAACAGACGCCGGCGTAGTTCCCGGTGAATGACAACTCCGATTCTTTTTTTCATAATATTCAGAAATAAAACAGGATAAGAACAATCAACCGGGGGGTGGCAGCTATGTGTGTGGTGGCGGGTGGACTAATCTTCATCCGGCGAAGCTGCCAGCGCACCGAGGACTGCCGCCCAGTCAGCGTCGTTCTCCAGCGAGGGCAACGCACTCGGGTTCGCCAGCTCCGCCGGCCCAAGCCCCGGCCGCCGATGCAGCGAGGCGCATTCGATCCGCCCGGCGACAATGCGCACCGTCGCAAGCCCGTCGCCATGCGATGGCGCCTCTCCGCTCCCCGCGCCCCCGGCGACGACGGAGGTGAACACATCCGCGTGATGTCGCGCCGCCGGCTCGCGCAACTCCGGAGGGAAACCGCCCAGCCCCGCGAAATAATGGTGTCCGTTGCGCTCCAGATCGTCGATACCGAGCGCTCCCGCCACGCACAAATCCTCCAGGAGCGCCACCGGCCCCACATTGGTCAGGTCCTCGCCGCTGAGAATCCCCGCTCCCTCGCCGCGGCTCGCAAGCCTGCGGGCGCGGCGGTGGAGCAACGCGAGGTTCGCCACGCTCTTGAACACTCCCTTGCAGTTCTTGTGCGTCGTGCCCGCATAACCCGCTGCGAGCGCACGCGCCAGCGTGTCCGTATCCGCATCCGATTCGTCGATGATCACGGGCGGCACCGGTCCTGCCCCCCGCAACCGCTCCCGCATCGCCCGGATCCCTTCGCCATCCAGTGCGCAGTCGCGATGCAACGGTTGCTCGACAAACCGCAATCGCCGGAACCAGTTTTTCAAGATCGTATCTTTCATGGCACTACACCAGAAATCCTCAAACGCCTCCGGTGTCCGCCAGGATTCGTTCCCGTCCAGCGTAAACACGGCATCGCCGTCTCCCGGAGCAGCGTCGATCACGGCGGCGATGGCCCGAAGCCGGTCGATATTTTTTCCGGTGTCATCCGAAACCTTGATCTTGAAGCGACGGATACCGTGGCAGGCGATGACATCCTCCAGGCACACCGGCAGCCCGTCGCGTGGCCAGTCCCCCGCCTTCAGATCCTCCCGGGTCAACGGGTCTGTCAGCCCGATCGTATGTCGTACCCGCATATGCGATACCGGTCCGGACGGAACCGCCTCTGCCGGAGCCGTTCCCTCCAGCTCCGGGTAAATCGCTTCCAGCCTTATCCCCGGAAAATTCCGGACGAGCGCGTCATGAAAGGTCAATCCATGCAGGCGGCAAGCCGCGTCGATCAAGGCCCGCTCGATCAGCGATGCCCCGAAATTTGCCAGCAAGTGAGGCCAGCCGCGCGCGTCTCCGCGGCGCAATTGCTCTCCGTGAACCTCATGCCAGAGAGCAAACACGGTCCCTCCCTCCCCCGCCGCCCGCGCCACCTCGCACGCCGACAGGATCGACTCGCGCAGTTCGTCCACATCCTCACGGAACGTCGTGTCGGGGCTTTTCGTGAACCACTTCGGCATCAGGTTGTCCGCCGCCACGCCCGCCGCCCGCCGGCCATTCTCCGCCACCTCGACGCGCACGATGACATGCGGCACCCGCGTGACGCAGGAGATGCCGAACCGGAACGGCATCCGTGCCCGCAAGGGCAGTACATATGCCTTCACGCCGACAATGCGGATATTGCTCCACGCACTCATGTCCGCGCCTCCGCATACGCCGCCGCCAGCAGCCCGCGGGCAAGCCGCACATCCTCCGCGATGAAACGATCCACCGATGTCGGGTCGGAATACTCCGCCGTCAGACAGACCGGCCCGGCAAACCGACGCCTCGCCAGTTCCGCCGCGACGCCCGGCCATGACGCGATGCCTTCACCGCCCCGGCACCACCCGATCTTCCACTCCGCCACCTCCATTCCGTCCCGCCCTTCCCCGCTCGCCGCTCTCGATCCACCTCCGCCATGCCGCACCCATTGTGCGTTCTTCAGATTCACCATGCACAGGTGCGACGCCACGAGATCCAGCCCCATGGCCGGCGGCTCTCCGCACAACGCCGCATGGGCTGCATCCCACACGGCCGCCACCTGACGAGGCGCGAACCCCCTGCACACCTCCCGGATCGCCATCGCGTGCGGCAGCCAGTTCCCGCAATGATTCTGCACGCCGATGCACACACCCGTTTCGTCCAGCACCGGACGCAATTCGTCGAATCGCCGCCGCCAGCGCGCCTCCGCATCAGGATAAGTTTCCCCGTCGTTCACGCGCAGGCATACCCGGATCACCGGCACACCCGCCGCAGCGCACACCCGCGCGAGCGCCGCATCCGGTTCGCCCGCCACGCTGAAAATCCGCAGTCCCCGTTCCCTGAATACACGCACCGCTTCCGGCAACATCGTCGCAACATTCTCCGGCGTCACCGGAAACCCCGGCCGCACGGGCAACTCCACGCCATCCACACCGAGCGCAGCCATCCGTCCGGCAAGTGCGTGCAACGGTTCATGCCATGGTTTTGTAAAAACCGCCAGCGGCGGCAGAGTCGGGCCAGTCGATGACGACGGGGCAAAAACCGGACGAAAATCCGAAAGAGGCGATGACATGGAAAACAAGGAGACTGGATGATTTGTCATATCCTACACCCTCGGCCCTTGGGCAAGAATGGCGTTTCCTCCTCATTCATTTGTCAAAATCTCAGCCCTCCGTCTTCCCCAAAAACCATGAATCTGGCCCACGAAACACACGAAAGGACACGAAAGAAGAGACAGAAATCCGATGGTTTGGATTTCGTGTCCTTCCGTGTGTTTCGTGGGCAATCCTTCGGTTGCGGCATAGCCGCTCCAGGTTATTCTGCCCATGTCAGAAACCGCCGTGGGCTCAGCCCCTCGTGTTTTTTGAAGAACCGGGAAAACGTGAACACATCCCCAAACCCCAACTGGTCCGCGATCTGGCTGACCGAGCACTCCGAATAGCGCAGCAGCGACCTCGCCAGTTCCATCCGCTGGCGGTCGATGGCCTGTTTCACCGTCAGGCCTGTCGCTTCGCGAAACACACCCGCCAGATAACCCGGAGCCACGCCCGCCACCCTTGCTGTTTCGGCCACCGTAAGCGACCGGCCCGCATTCGCGCCGATATGCTCCAGCGCCCGCCGCACGCAACCCGGCAGGCGCTCCTCCCGCGTATCCCACGCCAGCAAGCGCGCCAGCAAACTGTCGAGCAACCCCGCCAGGACATACCGGTTGCGCGGCGCCGGCTCCTCCGCCAGCAGCGCCCCCAGACACCCGCGCCATGCCCGGTAAAAGCGACCTGGGGGCACCGGTAACATCCGCGCCGGCAAAGCGGGCGCGTTCTCCACATGGAATTTCACGGAAAGGAACGACTCTCCCCGCCCCGGATACCGAAATGCGTGCCACGTCCCCGGCGGAAACAGAACCAGCGCCCCCGCTTTCAGGCGCATCTCGCCGGCATCCGTTTCCAGCGCCCACTCCCCGCTCCGTGCCCACTCCAGTTGCCAGAAATCATGCCGGTGCCGCTCCGCCACCCGCGCCGCCTCAACCTGCTCCACCCGCTGAAACAGCACCGAGGAGCGGGGCGCTGCCGGCACAGGAACAAGCCACGGAGAAGAAACCAGGAATGAGGCCATGACACAAAAATCACCCGCCACCCTGCGCCCTCCCTGGCGGCGACACAAGACCGGGCGCCACCGTCTCCTCCGCCGACCGGCTCCCGGAAGCCTTCCCATGATAACAAAACCGCCTTGACATTATTTATAATTAGAAACAGATTATTCTTAATTACCGCCACTTTCCCTTCGAAACCCGCCACATCATGCGAACCCCTCCACGCCCAATCACGCAGGCCCAGATCGCCCGCAAGGCCGGCATCAGCCAGGCCGCCGTTTCCGCCATTCTCTCCGGCACCGGCGGCGGCACCCTGACCGTCAGCGACGAGACCCGCCAGCGTGTCCTGGCCATCGCCGAAAAGCTCGGCTACGTCTCCCGCAAGACCGCCTCCCGTGCCGGCAGCAACACCCGCAACGTCCTCATCGTCTGCCCCCAGGGCCCCCGCCAGGCCACCAACGAAGAGTGGATCGAAAACACCTACCAGACCCTCATGGGCAAGGTCCTCACCACGGCCAGCCAGCAACTCAACGAACAGGATTTCACCCTCTCCGTCTTTCACCTCGGCGAGTCCACCCGCCTCACCCAGTGGCTGGCCGAGTCCGACGTCCGGGGCGTTCTCTGGCACGCCGCCGACACCGACACCGCTCTCCTTCACTGGGTGGCTTCGCGCGTTCCCCTTGTCCTGCTCAACCGTGAACGCCGCTCCGCCACCCCGATGGATGTCGTCAGCATCGACCAGGAAATGAACATCCGCATGGCCGCCGAACATCTCTGGTCTCTCGGCCACCGTCGCATCGCCACCTTCGGCCATTGTCCCGACAACTCCTTCTTCCGCGCCCGCGTCAACGCCTGGCGCCAGTTCACCGAGGAGCGCGACATCCGCAACTACACCGAATTCCAGAAGATCTCCGACGCCTCCGACCGTCCGGCTCTGGAAAAGGTCGATGAAATCATCGCCACCTGGAAAAACCTCGGCACCGACGCGCCCACCGCGCTCATCACGAGCGATGTATTCGCGCTCCCGTTACTCCATCGCGCCGCCATCGCCGGCATCGCCGTCCCCCGCCAGCTCAGTGTCGTCGGCATCGACAACACCTCCGCCTGCCCGCTCATGACCCCTGCCCTCACCTCCCTCGACCAGCCCTTCGAGGAGA
The DNA here is from genome assembly GCA_000242935.3 of Opitutaceae bacterium TAV5. Taxonomy (NCBI): domain Bacteria; kingdom Pseudomonadati; phylum Verrucomicrobiota; class Opitutia; order Opitutales; family Opitutaceae; species Opitutaceae bacterium TAV5. The sequence continues at coordinate 2,869,367 of CP007053.1, read as the reverse complement.
TGACCCGCGTGGCGGTCGATCTTCTCCTCCACCGCATGGCCGGCTCCGCCGGCGGCGACAGTCCCTCGCAAAACGTGCGCATCGCGCCCCGCCTCGTCATCCGTCGCTCCGTGCACGATCTCTCGGCCCGGCCGCCGGCGACGACGGCCAGAACCACCGCACGTCCCCGGGCCGCCACCACCACCTGACGCCCGCGCCCACATCCTCCTTTCACCTCCAGATCAGCCCGTATATCATGAAAAAACAAAACCTCCGTCCCCTCCTTCTCATCACCAGCCTCATCCTCGCCGTCCCCGCCGCCATGGCCGCGGACACCATCGGCTGGTGGCGCTTCGAAGACGCTTCCAACCTCGGCCGCGATTATTCCGGGAACAATCTTCACCTCACCGCCAGTTCCACTCCTCCCGCCCAGGTCAATACCCCCTTCGGCAGCACCGTCCCCCTGACTGGCGACGCCAATACCAAAGCCATCAGCCTCGACAGTTCCGGCACCGTCAAAAACTACCTCAACATCGCGGATAGCCCTGTCTTCAACTTCCAATCCTTCACCATCGAAGCCAACATCAGCATCAGCTCATTTAACGGCAGCAACCCCGCCATCATCGCCAGCCAGTTCGGCTACGAATCAGGTGCCAATGCCAACGCCAACTGGCTCTTCGGCGTCAAAACCACTGGTGAACTTTACTTGCGCCTCGGAAACTCCGCCAATCAGGGCACCTCCTACAACGACCTCAACTCCGGTCTCTTCCTGACGACCGGGGCCAACGCGAAAAACTACTACGTGGGAGCCAGCGTCATTGCCGACGACTCCGGCACCACCGCCGTCTTTTACCTTCAAGACCTGAGCGCCGGAGGCGACGTTCAGTCTGTCATCAAAACGGCCTCACTCAAAGCTCTTGCCACCGCCTCCACCGCCCCCTTCGTCATCGGCACCAGTTCCAACAAGGACGGTGGCATTTATGAATACCGCAACTTCGGCGGCACCATTGACGAAGTCCGCCTCACCAACGGCGTGCTCACGCAGGACCAGCTTCTCGCCAGTGCTGCACCTGTTCCCGAACCCTCCACCTGGGCCGCGCTCGCCGCCGGATTTATCCTGGCCGCCACGCTTGTCATCCGCCGACGCCATTAAAAAACCAATACACCGCCGAACACCGGATAAACACCCCTTCGGCGCGGTAGCGTTACATTCAGCGTTCGGTGTTCGGTGTTCAGTGTTAAATGTTGAACGTTAAATGTTAAATGTTCGGCGCAAAGCGCCCCCCCTTTCACCGCACACACACCATCACCCGTGCCGCTCCCGAAAGCCCCGTCATGATCTTGCGAATACTCTCCGCTCTTCACCTGACCGCCAGCCTCGCTGTCGCCGGCCTCTTCGCCGCCGGCGCCATCACCCGGGCGTCACCGGCCTCCGGCCAGCCGTGGCAATCCGCTCTCGTCCATTACGACTCCGCCACCGGCGCGCTCCGCTACACCGCCGACGCCGAAGGCAACCGCATCCCGGATTTCAGCCATGCCGGCTACCGGGGAGCCGACGTCTCCCTTCCCGACATCCCCACCATTCCTGTCCTTGCGACCCTCGAACCCGCTCCCGGCGACAACACCGCCCGGCTCCAGGCCGCGCTCGACGCGCTCGCCGACCACCCGATCGACCCCGCCACCGGACGCCGCGGCGCTCTCCTCCTCGCTCCGGGCATCTACGAACTCCGCTCCACCGTCCATATCCGTCACTCCGGCATCGTCCTGCTCGGCTCCGGTTCGGGCGACGATCCGGCGCACGACACCCTCCTCCGCCGCACCGGCGCCGACCCCAACCCCGTCCTCATGGCCGGCGGCGCCGGCCGGCACGACAAATTCCGCACGCCTGTCCCCGGCACCCGCACCGACATCGTCACGCCGCGCGTCACTGTCGGCTCCCGCACCTTCGCCGTCGCCGACGCGGCCCCCTTCTCCACCGGAGACACCGTCGTCGTCGAACATCCCGTAACTGACTCATGGATACAGACTGTCGACGGCGGAGGCACCGACACCGATCCTGCCTGGCAGATCGGCGAACGCGAAGCCGAGATGACCATCCGCTATCTCCGCCACATCGTCGCCATCGACCGCGACGGCACCACCGGGCAGCCCACGCTCACGCTCGACGCTCCCGTCTACAACCACCTCGACCGCGCTCTCAGCCAAAGCACGGTTTACCAATACGACACGGCCCCGTTCCTCACCGAAATCGGCGTCGCCCGTCTCCGCATCGACATCGAAACCGCCGGTGAAGAGTCCGAAGACCACGCCAAAGACGCCCTCGTTTTCCGGCGCGCCCTCGATTGCTGGGCGCGCGACGTCACCGCACTCCATTTCGTCGCCGCCGGCATCAAGTTCGGCCCCGACTTCGCCCGCGGCACCGCGCTCGATTGCCGCGCCCTCGATCCCCATTCCCTCGTCACCGGCGCCCGCCGCTACAATTTCTGCGTGTTCCAGGCCCAGCTTGTCCTCTTCGAAAACTGCCACGCCACCCACGCCCGCCATGCCTTCATCAGCAACGGCACCACCCTCGATTCCGGCATCGTCTTTCTCGACTGCTCCAGCGACTCCTCCACTGCTCCCTCCGAGGGGCACCGCCGCTGGCCGCAAGCCCTGCTCTTCGACGGGCTCACCACGCGCAATCCCGTCGGCAACCCCGCCATCCTCGGCCTCTACAATCGCGGCAGCTGGGGCACCGGCCACGGCTGGGCCGCCGCCCACTCCGTCGCCTGGCGCTGCGACACCGACGGCCGCCGCCTCATCATCCAGAAGCCGCCCACCGCGCAAAACTACGCCATCGGCTGCTCCGGCAACGTGGAGAGCAAAGGCTATTTCCCGCAACCCGCCGGCCATATCGAAGGCAGCAACCGCCCCGGCCTCGAACCGCGCTCCCTTTACCGCGCCCAGCTCGCCGCCCGTATCCGCTCCGTGACTACAAACCCGTAAACCTGCCGCCATGCAAAAATCCCCTGTCCACCCCGCAACCCGCTCGCGTCTTCATTCCGGAATGACCGCCGGTTTCACCCTCATCGAACTCCTCGCCGTCATCGCCATTATCGGGATCCTCGCCGCCATCATCCTCGGGACCATCGGCAGCGTCCGCAAAAAAGCGCATCAGGTCCGCTGCATCTCCAATCTCCGTCAGGTCGGCATCGCCATGCTCGCCTACGTGAGCGACAATAAAGACAAGCTCCCCGGTCCCATCTATACCAAAGTCCTGGCCGAATATGGATGGAAAGAATACACCGCCCTCCCTGCCCGGCTCGCTCCCTACATGGGGTATCCGGATCCTGAAAAACCCGGCGCGGGCGTGCGGGTAAAATTCCCCCTCCTGCACTGCCCCTCCCGCGGCATCGAAGACTCCATGTCCATCGGCACCTTCGCCGTCCAGTGTAACCTCGACACCGCCAAATCACCCAACGGCAGCAAACGTGCCTTCGGAGAACCCGATACCGCCAACCCCCGGCTCTTCGATCCCCCCGGAGGCGTGCGCCCGCTCCGTTACTCCGAACTGGAAGCCGCAGGTGGCGGAGCCTCCCGTACCTGGGCACTCGTGGAGGTGGACCAGACTATCCCTTATTCTGAAGTCAAAGGACAAACCGGCTGGTATAACGCCCTGCCCAAGACTCCTCCGCACGGCAACAAGCGCACCACCCTCTGGTTCGACGGACGTGTAAATCTTCTCGCCGAGTGGCCCGTCCGCTACTGATCATTCCCGCATGCGTCACCTCCCCGCCCTGCTGCTCACAGTTCTCGTTTTCATTGTCTCCCCTGCCCACGCCGCCACCGCCGATCTCTTTCGCGACGGCGACCGCTGGGCTGTCGTCGGCGACAGCGTCACGCAGAACGGATACTACCACACCTGGATCGCCGTTTATTACGCCACCCGTTTCCCCGACCGCGCCATCGACATCTTCAACTGCGGCATCTCCGGCGACTCCGCCGCCGGCGCGCTCCGTCGCTACGACTGGGACATCGCTGCAAAAAAACCCACCGTCGCCACCGTCATGCTCGGCATGAACGACGTGAACCGCAACCTCTACGCCGAACTCCCCTCAGGCTCCACCGAACCTTCGCCCGACATCCTCAAACGTCGCGCCGACGCGCTCGCCGCGTACCGGAAGAACATGACACAGCTCATCGCCCGCCTCCAGGCCGACGGCGCGCGCGTGCAGCTCCTCACCCCGTCGATCTACGACGAAACCATGCAGAGCGACCGTGCCGCGGCAAACCTCCCCGGCGTCAACAGCCTTGCCCTCGCCGACTGCGCGCAGTTCGCCCGCGACACCGCCGCCGCCAGTGACGGCAAGATCGGCCTCATCGAGATCCATCGTCCCATGACCACGCTCAACGCGAAACTCCAGCAGGCCGATCCCGCCTTCACCCTCGTTGGCCCCGACCGCGTCCATCCGCGTCAGGCCGGCCACTTCGTCATGGCCTACTATTTCCTGCAAAGCCAGGGCGCCCCTGCCGAAGTCTCGCACGTCGCCATCGATGCTTCCGGCGCCAATCCCCGCGTCACCAGGGTCCGCAACGCCACCGTCACCGCCCTCACCCGGACAGCCGCCGATGGCGCCGCCACCCTGACTTTCACCGTCAACGCCGCCGCCCTTCCCTGTCCGGTCGAAAAAAACGCCACGCCCGCCCTCGATTACATCCCCTTCACCGACGACCTCAACCGCGAGACCCTCGTCGTCGAGAGTCTCGCGCCCGGCAACTACACCCTGGCCATCGACCAGCAGATCATCCGTACCTGGACCGCCGCCGAACTCGCCACCGGCGTCAACCTCGCCACCCTGCCCGGGACTCCCCAGGCAAAACAGGCCGCCGGGGTGCTCGAACTCGTCATGCAGTGGCGCGCCCTCGTCGCGCACGGCGATCGCGGCGTCGCCCAGGTCGAACACTTCCACCTTCGCGACGTCGCCCATCCCGTCAGCTTTGACGACGTCCGCGCCCGCCTCGAAGCCCTCGTCGAAAAATGGAACGGCAGCGACAACCGCATGGACAACTACAACCGCGGCGTCGTGCAACGTTACCTGAAAATGAAACCGCAGGAGGCCGAAACGCAGACCCGCATCCGTGCCCTCGTCGAACAAATCCGCGTCGCCGCCCGCCCCCAACCGCACGTTTACAGGCTGACGCCCGCCTCCGGCTGACGGACCGGCATGCAGGGAGGCAAGCTCAGGGTGGTGAGCGGAGTCGAACCACACGGAGGCATGCCGCTACGCGCAAACCGCAGCCACAGGCGTCCCTGCCTGTGGTGACCGGCGCTCCCGCGCCGCCCTCCTTCCTCAAGCCGAGCCACATCCGCAGAAACGGACGCGTTTGTTTGCCTCTCCTCTTCCCGGTGCATCTGCTGGTGTTGCCACCATGCCATCGCTGATTCCTCCCGTCGAAACCGATCCCGCCCGGCTGCCGCCGGTCACGATCGTATCCGGCTTCCTCGGCGCAGGAAAAACCACGCTCCTCACCCGCCTGGTCTCCGCACCGCACGGGCTGCGTGTGGCGCTGGTCGTCAACGACGTCGGTGCTCTCAATCTCGACGCCGCGCTCCTCCGCGAGGCGCTGCCCGGCCACGCTGTCGCGTCCGCCGCGCGCATGATCGAACTCACCAACGGCTGTGTCTGCTGCTCCGTGCGCGACCAGCTTGCCGAAACCGTCGCCGAACTCGCCGCCTCCGGGCGCTACGACCACATCGTCGTCGAATGCTCCGGCGTCGCCACCCCGCGCCCCCTCGCCGACCTGTTTCTGCGTCCCAACGAATTTGGCCGCACCCTCGGCGAGTTCGCCCGCCTGCACGCGCTCGTCACCGTCGTGGACGCCGCCCGTTTCCTCGCCGGCTGGCGGCAGCCGGCGGACACCTCGCCCGCTTCCGATGGGAATCGTTCTCCTTCTCCTGCTCGTTCTCTTTCTCCGGTCCGGATTCGTCCTCCTTCTCTTTCTCCTGATCATTCTCCTGCTCCGGAACTCGCAAGACGCCCCGGAACGCAGGCAGGAGAACGAGAACGGGAAAGACCACAATCCGGAGAACGAGAAAGAGAAGGAGAACGAGAAAGAGTGGTTGCGGACACCCCGCCCGCTTCCGATGCCGCCGGCGGCGACACGCCGGTCTTCCAGCTCATGGTGGAGCAGGCCGAGTGCGCCGATGTCATCGTCGTCAACAAGACCGATCTCGTCTCCGCCGGCGAGCTGGCCACCGTCACCGCCCTGCTGGCCGGCCTCAACCCGCGCGCCGAAATCCACCCGGCCCGCGAAGCCCGCCTTGGGCCCGGATTCTGGCCCGGCGCGTCCCGTTTCGATCCGCAGGTCTCGCTGAAAAGTGCGGCGTGGATTCAGAACCTGAATACCCTCGGCGAGGCCAATCTCCGCCGCCGCACTGCCCGCACCGCGCCCGTCGTCACCTCCGCGTCCGGCTCCACGCCGGCCAGTCCGCGCTCCGCCGGCGCCGGTGATCACGCCGCGCGTTTCGGCATTATGACCTGCCTGTACACGCGCCGCCGGCCACTCTCCGCTGACGCCGTCTGTGCGCTGATCGGGCGCGACGGCATCCCCGGCCTGTTGCGCGCCAAAGGTTTTTTCTGGGCGAAGGAAAAAAACGATGAAATGGCGTTTCTCTCCGCCGCCGGCCGTATCGCGCGCATCGAATACCTGCGCCCCTGGGCCGCCACGCTCGTCGAGCGCGGACAGATCACCGAAGAGAAACTGCCCGCCACGATCCGCGCCCTCTGGGAGCCGCCGCACGGCGACCGCCGCCAGGAACTGGTGTTCATCGGCGTGCATCTCGATCAACAGGCTCTCGACGCCGCGCTCGATGCGTGCGCCTGACGGAGCGCCGCTCCTTTGAAAAAATTCCCCCGATCTGTCATCGGGCATTGCAATGTCCGCCGGATGGCTTCCCGGTAACAGCAATGCAACCCCCCCGCCTGCATCTACGGATCGCGGCGCTGACCGGCGTGGCGATCGTTCTTTTGTCCGTGGTGACTTCGGTTTCGGGCTGCCGCCGCGCGCCCGCCGACGACGATGAACGCGTCATCCGCGTGTGGTCGCATCAGGGGCAGGAAGCCGAAAACCGGGCCATGCGCGCCATCGCGGAGGCGTTCAACGCCGCTCACGCCGCGCGCGGCATCCGCGTGGAAATCGCGTTTTTCCCCGACTTCCAGTACACGGAAAAACTCGCCATCGCCGCCGCCGCCCGCGACCTGCCCGATGTCTTCGACATGGACGGCCCGCTCGTCGCCCGGCTCGTCGATGCCGGCCTGCTCGCGCCGCTCGATGCGTGGATCGACGACGCGACCCGCGCCGATTTCCTGCCCACGCTTCTCGAACAGGGCACGATCGACGGAAAACTGTACGCGCTCGGCGCGTTCGATTCGGCCGTCGTGCTCTACTACGACCGCGAACTGCTCGCCCGCGCCGGCGTCATCCCGCCGCCGCCCGACAGCGCCGGCTGGACGTGGGACGAATTTCTCGCCGCCTGCCGCCGCCTCCGCGATGCCGGCATCGAGCCGCTCGCGCTCCACATGGACGACAGCTCCGACGAATGGTTCACCTACGCCTTCAGCCCCGTCGTCTGGAGCGGCGGCGGCACGCTGATCGAAACTGAAACGACAACCGGTGCGGAGGCTGGCCCCGCCCCCGCCGGCCACAACGCTCGCTCCCGCGTGCGCGGCGTGCTCGCCAGCGACGCCAACGTCCGCAGCCTGCAAGGCTGGCAGCAGCTTTTTACCCAAAACTTCGCGGCCACCGATCCCGTCGATCCCGATCCCTTCGGCAACGGCAAGGTCGCCATGGACTGGAGCGGCCACTGGATGGCGCGCACGCACCTTGAGCGCAAGGGCGACCGGCTCGGCGTCATGCCGCTGCCGCGTGCCGGTGCGAAACCCGCCGCGCCCTGCGGGAGCTGGTGCTGGGGCATTTCCTCGCACGCCCGCGATCCGGAACTCGCCGCGCTCTGGCTGCGCCGGGTCACCGATCCGCGGCACGGCGTGGAGCCGATCGTGCGCGCCAACGGCGCCGTGCCCGGCCGCCGCTCCGCCTTCGCCGCGTTTCCCGAATACGAAACGCCTCCCTACTCGCTTTTCCGCCGACAACTGGAAACGACGGCGCGGGCGCGTCCGCGCACACCCTTCTACGCCACGCTCACCCAGCGTTTCGCCGCCGCCCTGCGCGACATCTCGCGCGGCGCCGATGTCGCCGCCCGCCTGCGCCAGGCCGAGGACGAAATCCAGCGCGTGATCGACCGCCGCGGCGCGGCACGCCCGCGGCCGAAAGACCCTGAACGGGGTGACGCGGGTGAGGCATCCGCTCCGATCCGAAAGGAGGTCCGCCCGTGACCGCCTGGCAACGCGCCCGCGGCCGCGCCGCGCCTTGGTTTCTCGCCCCGGCGCTGGCGTTGCTCGCCCTCTTCGTCGTCTGGCCGATGCTGCGCGCCGGCTACTGGAGTTTCACCGACGCCGATCTGCTCGCGCCCGAACGCGCCCGCGGCATCGGCTTCGGCAACTTCGCCGACCTGCTCGGCGACGCCCGTTTCCTGCGCGCCTTCGGCAACACCCTCCTCTTCGCCGCGCTCGTCGTGCCGCTGCAAACGGTGCTGGCGTTTTTCCTCGCCCTCTGGGTCAACCGCCCCGAACCGGCGTGGCGGTGGCTGCGCGCCGTGTTCTTCGTGCCGACCATCGTCGCCATGCCCGTGCTCGCGGTGTTGTGGACGCTGCTCTACCAGCCGGCGCAGACCGGCGCGGGTGGCGGCATCGAGACCGGCCTCGTCAACGCGGCGCTCGGCCTCGCCGGCCTGCCGCCGCAGGCGTGGCTGCGCGATCCGGCACTGGCGCTGCCGGCCATCGCGTTCATGTCCATCTGGCAAGGCACGGGGTTGCAGATGATGGTATTCCTCGCCGGCCTCCAGTCCGTGCCGAAGGAGCTGCTCGAAGCCGCCCGCATCGACGGCGCGGGCGCGTGGCAGCGCGTGTGGCACGTGATCGTGCCCTCCATGCGCAACACGATCGTGTTCGTCGTCACGGTGACGATCATCCTCGCGTTCCGGATTTTCGTGCAGCCGTACCTGATGACGCGCGGCGGGCCGGGCAACAGCACGCTGTCGCTCATCCAGTCGGTTTACGAAATGACGTTCGTCAGCCAGAACCTCGGCCGCGCCTGCGCGGCGGCATTTCTGTTCCTGCTGCTGGTCGGCGGGCTCACCTGGCTGCAACGCCGCTCCACACGGGAGGAACGCGAATGAAAACCGCCCGCCAGAACCAACCTCACCGCCCTCGCGATGGCGGCCCCCGTTTCCGTCTCGCCTGGACCTGGTTCGCCAGCGTTTGCGTCGCGCTCCTCTTTCTCGCACCGCTGCTCTGGATGGCGGCGGCCTCGCTGCGCGAGGAGTCGCAGATTTTCCGGACCGGCCCCGGCGCCTGGTTCGAAGCCGGCGGCTGGACGCTTGCCCACTACGCCGACGCCTGGCGGCGCGCCGCGCTCGGCCGGGCGCTCGTCAACTCCGCGTTGCAAGTGATCATCATCGGCGGCGTCGGTCTGTTCGTCAACGCCCTCGCCGCCTACGCGTTTGCCCGGATGGAGTTTCGCGGACGCGAACTGCTTTTTGCCGGCGTGGTCATCCTCATTATCCTGCCGGTCGAGGTGCTCGCCGTGCCGATGTTTTTCACCGCCCGCGATCTCGGGCTGACCGGCGGCCATGCGGCCGCGATGGCCGGCCTCACCGTGCCGTTCCTCGCCAAGGCGTTTAACATCTATTTCCTCCGCCAGCATTTCCTCTCCGTGCCGGTGGCGCTGGAGGAAGCCGCCGTGATCGACGGCGCGGGCGCCTGGAAACAGTTCCGGTGCGTGGCGCTGCCCTCGATCCGGCCCGCGCTGGCAACGGTCGTGGTGCTCGACCTGCTCGTCCATTGGGGTGATTTTCTCTGGCCGCTGATGATCGCCACGCGCGAGGAGACGCGCACCGTGCAGATCAGCCTCGCCAACCTCTTCACGCAACCGCCCGTCCGGTGGGGCGACATCCTCGCCTGCGCCGTGATGGCGACGTTGCCCGTCATCGTGTTTTTCCGCTGGTTCCAGCGCCACATCGTCGCCACCGACGCCCGCGCCGGTATCAAGTGACGGCGGTTGCCCAGTGGCGATGTCCTGAAATTTCCGATCCCATCGTAGGGGCGCACTTCACGTGCGCCCGTTTGCAGAATGCCGCTTCAAACGCCATTCGCGGGCGCACCGTTTCACAATTCCGCGTCGTCCGCTCCGCGCAGCAACCCGGCGGCAGGATCGAGCTGCACGCGCGCCAGCCAGTCGGCCATCAGCGGTTCACGGGCGGCCAGCTCCATCGGCCAGGGTGCGGCCAGCAGGTCGATCACCCGCCACGCGCCGTCGGCTGCCCGCACCAGATTTTTCGCATGCAGGTCGGCCACCAGCCAGGCGCGCCCGCCATGAAAAAACAGCCGCGGATGATCGCGATGCGCCCGCAGAAACCGCGCCGGAATCGGCAACAGGGCCGCCGGCAGCATCGCCGATGTATCCGTTCCCTCCGGCAACCGGTCGCCGAGCGCCTGCTTGGTGATGACCACCCCCTCGGGCGTCACACCGACCACCTCCGTCGGCATGCCGTCGAGCGCCAGGATGAGCCGGAGCTTTTCGAACAGGTCGCCATAGCTCCCCAGACACGCTTCCGCCAGCAACGCCGGTTCCTGCGCCTGTTCGTTGCCCCTGCCGAAAACGAAGCTGCCGCCCACGCGGCCCTCCTCGCGGGGCAGGAAAAACTTGTAGATCGAGCCGTCCTCCGCCTCGAACGCCGACGCCTCCACCCCGCTGCCGATCCGGCGCAGGCGCGGGCTGCCGTCGCCCACCGGGTCGTCCGTTCCCTCGGGAAAACCGAACACCTCCAGCGGCACCACCGGCAGGAGGGCGCGAAACGCATCCACCGCCGCCGCCATCTCCGCCCAGAGCGGATCGGCGCCGCGCAACAGGCTCAGCTCGTCTTCGGGGAAGAGGACGAGATCGTCGTCCGGATCCGTTGCGATGCCGACTGCCGCCGCTGCCGCGCGGAGGCGAGCGAGTGCTTCCAGTCGTCGCTCGTGATCGTCCTGAAGAGCGGCGCAGCCGGCGGCGCCGGGGAGCGCGGCTCCGCGCAAACGGGTGTTTCGGCCGGTAAAGGGATCTTGCATACGTCGCTCATGGACGGCGCACGTTCGCCGCGAACAGGCCGGTTGGCAAACGGAAGTTGCGAGGAGTTGTCCGCAGGTTATTCACTCCATCCCGCTGGCGGAATGCCGCCGTCCCTCCGTTCTGTCGCGCCCCTTCGTATCCGAATTTCGGGTACATGCGAAACAGGCCCGGAAAGCACCGTTAAAAATCCTGACAAGAAGTTTTACTGCGCACTTGCAATTAAACCACGGACGTTGAAGCTGCTGCTGTCCGCCGAAACCCACTCGGTGGGCCCGAACGGAAAAATTTCCGCGCGGCGTTTATCAGAACAACCCACAACATACAGGAGCAACAACCATGGCCAAAGCCACCAAGACGGTAAAGAAACCGGCCGCCAAGAAGGCGCCCGCAAAGAAAGCAGTCGCCAAAAAAGCGCCCGCCAAGAAGGTCGTCGCCAAGAAGGCGCCCGCCAAGAAAGCCGTCGTCAAGAAGGCCCCTGCCAAGAAGGCCGTCGCCAAGAAGAAGTAATCAGCGTTCGTCGCTGACATTCTCTTGTTCAGTCACAGCCGCTCCCTCACCGGAGCGGCTGTTTTCGTTTCTGCCGCGCATGACCGACGCGGCTGTTTTCGTTTCTGCCGCGCATGACCGACGCGGCAAGGGGCGTGCTGTAGCTGCGAACGCAAGTTCGCAGGCAATCGCCTCCTCTCCGGAGCCTGCGAACTTGCGTTCGCAGCTACGCCAAACGCTGACGGCATCTCGCCCGCGTCCCGGCAGGCACTTTTCCGGCAGGAAAAGTCGAGGCCTGCCGCCACGCGGCTCGCCGCCCCCCTCAGTTGTTCCAGAACCCGCTGTGGCCGGACCCCGCTTCCACGAGTTCGCCTTCGGCCTCGGCGCGGGCTTCCTCGTCCGGAAGCTCTTCCAGCGGGGCAAAACGCTCGGACGTGAAACCGAGTTCCTGCCCGCCCTGGTGAAACGGATCGGGCGGATTGTGCAGCTCCTCGAGCAGCAGTCCGACGGTCGCGCTGTCGCCGCCCTTCACGATCTTTTCGCGGCCCAGAAAGACCTCGCGGATGGTGTAGGTTTTCCCCTTCACCGGGAGGTCGGTGTAAACGGCCCGGATAAATTCGGAGAAGGTGTCATTGATGCAGACGACGCGCTGGCCTTTCTTCATGCCGCACAGGAAACGCGTCGGAGGCCGCGCGTCAAAGCCGGTGTTTGGAGAGAGCCCGGCGTGGCACGGGCTTCCAGCCCGTGAACGTTGCCTCTCCGCGTGGCGCAGGCATCCTGCCCGTGTTTCGCGCCGGACAGAGGCGGCGCTTCGCGCCGTCCACGGGCAAGATGCCCGTGCCACCGGCGTGGCACGTTCAGTCGATGCGGCCTTCGTCGAAGTCGATCAGGTCGGGCACGCTGATGATTTCGTCCACGCGGTCGGCGCAGCCCATGTTGGTGAGCGCCTCTTTCAGAAAATCGCGCCCGGCGGGTGTCATGCCTTTCTGCACCAGTTCGCGATTCCACTTTGCGGCGCGCACGTCGGCCGGCAGCAGTTCGCGCAGACGCGCCTCCGCCTGCCCGTCGGTTCCGGATTCGAAAACGATCTTCTCCACCGCCGCCGGATCGATGCCGAGGTGCAGGCACAAGAACCGGTCCATGCCGCGCTTGTAATTTTTCGCATAGCTGGCGGGAAGCGCCCCGTGCGCCTTCACATACCGGCACTTGGCCAGGAAACGCGGCAGGTACAACAGCCCGGTGGCGGGATGCGGCAGGTAAGGCGACGGCAGGCACGTGAGCACTTCTCCGGTAGAGCCGGGAATCGGTTTGGAACGCATGGCGGGATTCAGGGAAGAAGCCGGCAGGTCGGAAAGCCGGAAAATCGGAGGACCGGGATTGACGGAGCGGCGGCATTCCTGCCGCTGCAGACGACGCGAAGCGTCGCCGGATCGGAGGGGGAGGCAAGGTGAGAGAAGAGAAGGGGGGAAGGGAAGTGGAGGGGGAAAACATGGGCAATCGAGAGGCACCCCGTTGAGACGGCGAGGCGCTGTCGCGCCTCGTCGCAGCGGCAGCGGCAGGAATGCCGCCGCTCCATCAACATCACTTCGGTTTCCGGTCCCTGCCTTTCAGTCTTTCCGCTTTTCAGGCTTTCGGCATTTTCCCCCGACGATGGACACGCCGCTCCTTTCCTTCGAATCGCTCCGCGCCTACCCGCACTGGCTGGTGCTGGTTTGCGTGGGCGTACTGGTCGGCGGCCTGCTCATCGCTCTGGCCAAACCGCTGAAATGGGGCCTCTACGCGCTCCTCGCCGGCCTTTTCCTGGCCGCGCTCGGCGCCGTCGCCGCCTGGCTGGCGGCATGAAGGGCCGGCCGAGGCCGGGGAAGTTGGATGTTGGTAGTTGGCAGTTTGAAATTTGGAGTTGGTCTCCGATCCCCGGTAGCGGCGAGGAGCGGGCTGCGCAGCCGAAGACCAACTGCAAAATTCCAACTACCAACTTCAAACTTCCCCTCCCCGTAAATGGAGACCGCCCGGAAAACCGAAGTCTCCCGGGCGGCGTTATTTTCTTTGTTCAGCCAGTAACGTAAGACCTTGCGGCCTTGCGCCACTGATTCGCAGGCACCCACCGGCCCAGCGCCTGTGTAAGGCGCGCGGCCTGGGCGGCCGTGGCGGTATCGCCTGGCAGCATACCCCGGACCGGACGGCGCGCATTCCTGCGTGCTGCCAGCCCCGGCAACGCTGCCGAAGCGAACGTGCTATTGGTGGTGTTCATGATCAGATGGAGACTTCGGACATCATTGCCCCAGGTCTCCCGGCTGATCACGAGCGTCATCAAAGAACGCCCGAGTATCTCTCAAACCCGCCCGAAAAGCAATCGGGCGTTTGCCTGATACCGCCGTTGTCACCCGGACAGCGTGCGACATCCCCGCCGTCGCCGGCCAGCCGGTCGGCGGCCCCGACCCCGTTTCAGCAGGTTTGTTGTTTCATGATGCTCATGGCCTTTTACAACAGCATGGCTCATGCCAGCCAACGACGGCTTGCGCTCCCGCCCCTTCCCTCCGCACCCTGCCGGGAGAAAACGTGTCCGCCGCATCCGCCAACCATCCGCCATCGCCATGAGGCCCATCCGCAAGCTCGCCTTCGTCATCAACGAACAAAAACCCGGCGCGCACGAACTGGCCGCCGATCTCGTCGCGATCGCGCGCGACGCCGGCGTCGCCACCATCGAGACCGCCGCGCACCCGCTCCCCGCCGGCTACCTCGCCGGCCAGGATGCCTGCTGCGTCATCGGCGGCGACGGCACCCTGCTCGGCGTCGTCAGCGAGGCCGCCACGCACGACGTCCCCGTCATCGGCGTCAACCGCGGCACGCTCGGTTTTCTCACCACCTTTTCCGCCGACGAAGCCCGCGTCTCCTTCCCCGCCTTGCTCGCCGGCGGCTACACCCTCGCCTCGCGCTCGCTTCTCGCCTGCTGCATCGGCGACGAATGCCACGCCACCGCGCTCAACGACATCCTCATCAAGGAAGCCAGCAACTCCCGCATCGTCACCCTCGGCGTCGAGGCCGACGGCGAACTCGTCACCAACTATCTCTGCGACGGCCTGATCATCTCCACGCCCACCGGCTCCACGGCCTACAACCTCTCCGCCGGCGGTCCGCTCATCCACCCCGGCGCCGAAGTCTTTGCGATGACGCCCATCTGCCCGCACACGCTCAGCAACCGCTCCATTATCTTTCATCACAAGGTCTGCCTGCGCGTCATCAACCGCGACCCTTCCTCGCGCCTCACGGTCACCGTGGACGGCCGTCCCCTCAACTCCGCACCCTCCGGCGAACCCGTCGACATCTCGCTTTCCACCCGCCGGCTCAAACTCGTGCAACGCGCCGACTACTCCCACTTCGCCGTCGTCCGCACCAAGCTCAACTGGAGCGGCGGCGCGAAATGACAGCATCCGCGCCCCAGCCCGAATCCTCCGGAAAAGTCCTCGTCGCCATGTCAGGCGGCGTGGACAGCTCCGTGGCCGCGCTCCTGCTCAAGCGCGCCGGCGTCCCGATCGAGGGCGCCTACAT
Organism: Opitutaceae bacterium TAV5; assembly: GCA_000242935.3. NCBI lineage: Bacteria > Pseudomonadati > Verrucomicrobiota > Opitutia > Opitutales > Opitutaceae > Opitutaceae bacterium TAV5. Next base: position 2,854,148 of record CP007053.1, on the reverse strand, counting down.
GAAAAACTGGATCAACGAGGACAACATCATCGGCCACTGCCCCTGGCAGCAGGACATCGAGGATGCCCGCCGCGTCGCCGACCAGCTCGACATCCCCTTCCGCGTCGTCAACCTCATGGAGGAGTACCGCGAACGCGTCGTCGCGTATCTGCTCGACGGATACCGCCGCGGCCTCACGCCCAATCCCGACGTGATGTGCAACCGCGAGATCAAGTTCGGCGTGTTCCGCGCCTGGGCCCGCGACCACGGTTTCACGGCTGTCGCCACCGGCCACTACGCCCGCCGTGTGGCGCTGCCGGACGCCGCCGGCTGGGCGCTCCACGAAGGCGCCGACGGCAACAAGGACCAGTCCTATTTCCTCGCCCTCCTCTCCCAGGAACAGCTCGCCGACGCCCGTTTCCCGATCGGCGACATCGAAAAACCCGGGCTCCGCCGCCTCGCCCGCGAAGCCGGGCTCGCCACCGCCGACAAGAAAGACAGCCAGGGCATCTGCTTCATCGGCGAAGTGAAAATGCAGGATTTCCTCCGCCAGTACGTCCCCGACCAGCCCGGCCCGATCATCCGCGCGACTGACGGCCGCGTGCTCGGCGAACACCGCGGCCTGCACTACTTCACGATGGGCCAGCGCAAGGGCATCGGCATCCCGTCCAACACCGACAACAAGGCCTACGTCGTCACCGGCAAACGGTCCGCGGACAATGCCCTCCTCGTTGCCTTTGACGCTCCCGACGCTCCCGGCCTTTTCCAGAACGAAGTCCGCATCCATTCGCTGCAATGGAACACACCCGGCGGCCTCGCTCCCGTCCTCCCTGCCGCCTCCGGACCGCTCGCCGCGGCAGACGATACCACCGGTCAAACGAACGCGCCCGCCTTCGCGCTCGAAGGCCGTGTCCGTTACCGCGACCCGCGCGTCCCGATCGCGTTGATCCCGACACCCGGATCGGGCGAAGGCACGGCGCGGGTCCGCTTCGCAACGCCACAGCGCGGCCTCGCCAGCGGCCAGATTCTCGCCCTCCATGAGGGACCTCGCCTTCTCGGCGGCGGTGTTTACGCGTAACCACAAAACCCGGAATACGGCAACCTGGCCTGTGAGTGCCCGGCGGAAACCTGGTGCCCCCGCCGGGAATCGAACCCGGATTAACCGTTTAGGAAACGGCTGTTCTATCCATTGAACTACAGGGACTTTCTGGCCTTCAATACGCTGGAAAATTCGGTGTGCCCCAATGGGCCAACGTTCTGCCAAAAGTTCCGCTTCATGTATCGGCTTCGAGTAAGTTTTGGCCCGGAAAGACTGCAATCCAAAAGGCATGCATGGCCTGCCGCGATCACGCTGCCAACCGGCTTTCTCTCCGAAAGATCACCCGAGGCCCGGGCGGATAAAAACCCGTGGTGGTCTCGCGGACAGAAGGTCAGCTTCCTGAAAATTGCCCATTCCGGAAACCGGAGGCGATCGGGAAGTCCCGGATATCGCACCGCCTCCTCATCTCCTCCCGACGCGTTCGCCCCTTTCAGGCTGGCCAGCCAGCCGGACTTCGTATCTGGCTGGCTGCTTCGTTTTTTTGCGTCTCCCCGCATTCGCAAGTCATCCTTTCATCTCCTTCACACCGCCATGCTCAAAAACGGCCTCATCCGCGCCTGGGAAACTCCCGAGCTCACCTCCCTCAACAAACTCGCGCCGCGCGCCACGTTCCACGCCTGCGCCACGGCCAGACAGGCCCTCGCGCTCCTCGAACCCGGGAATGCCGCCGCGCCCAAGCACCCCCGCCGCCTCAATCTCGACGGCGAATGGCAGCTCCGCATCGAGCCCACGCCCGCCGACGCCCAGCGCTTCATCGACGACCACACCACCCGGGCCACCGGCTCCCCGTCCGCCTCCGCCGACGCCGCCGGCTGGTCCGCCATCACCGTCCCCGGCAGCCTCGAAGTCCAGGGCCACGGCAAGCCCCACTATACCAACGTCCAGATGCCCTTCCGCGACGAGCCTCCGCACGTCCCCGAAAAAAACCCCTCCGCTATCTTCCGCAAAACCTTCAAAACCCCCGCTGCCTGGAAAAACCAGCGCGTTGTCGCCCACTTCGGCGGCGCCGACAGCGTGCTCGCCGTCTACCTCAACGGCACCGCCATCGGCCTGAGCAAGGATTCCCGCCTCCCCGCCGAATTCGACCTCACCCCCGCTCTCCGTCCCGCCGGCCAGGACAACGAACTGCTCGCCGTCGTCATCAAGTGGTCCGACGCGTCCTTTATCGAAGACCAGGACATGTGGTGGCTCTCCGGCCTGCACCGCGAAGTGTTCCTCTACGCGACCCCGCGCATCCACCTCGCCGATATCCACGCCATCCCCACGCTCCACGAAGGCAACCGCACCGCCACCCTCCAGCTCGACGCCCGCCTCGCCTGGACCGGCGACCTCCGGGACGATGCCACCGTCACCCTCCAGCTCCTCGATCCCGCCGGTAAACCGGTATTCAAAAAATCGTTACAACAGCCCGTCATCTTCGCCCGCAGCGGCCTGAATCTCGCCCGTCACATCGCCCGCTTCGAAGAAAAAATCCCGCCCGCCCGCCTGCGCCCCTGGTCGCACGAAGACCCCGCGCTCTACACCGTCCTCGTCAGCATCAGGACCCCGCAGGGCGAGGAACACGCCGCCATCCGCATCGGCTTCCGGCGCGTCGAGATTTCCGGACGCGACCTCCTCATCAATGGCAAGCGCGTCCTCATCAAGGGCGTCAACCGCCACGACCACCACCCCGATTTCGGCAAGGCCGTGCCGTACGAGACGCTCGTCCGCGACGTCACGCTGATGAAGCAGTTCAACTTCAACGCCGTCCGCACCTCGCACTACCCCAACGATCCGCGCTGGCTCGACCTTTGCGACCGGTTCGGCCTCTACGTCATCGACGAGGCCAACATCGAATCGCACGATTTCCACAACCAGCTCTGCCACGACCCGCGCTACGCCACCCCCTGGCTCGACCGCCCCATGCGCATGGTCATCCGCGACAAAAACCACCCCGCCATCATCGCCTGGTCTCTCGGCAACGAATCCGGCCACGGCGCCAACCACGATGCCGCCGCCGGCTGGATCCGCGCGTACGATCCCACCCGCATCCTCCATTACGAAGGCGGCATCTCCTACCAGTCGCGTTCCTGTTACGAACACGGCTCCGCCGTCACCGATCTCATCTGCCCGATGTACGCCAGCATCGCGGAGATCGAAGCCTGGAGCGACCTCTGCACCCGCCACTACAAGCCGGAAAAGCACTCCGCCCCCTGGATCGACGCCGCCGCGGCTGCCGCCCTCGAGAAGCAGCGCGCCGCCTACCGCAAGGACTGCCGTCCGGGCCTCGTCCCGCACACGCCCGTCCACCCGCTCCAGCGTCCGCTCATCCTCTGCGAATACTCGCACGCCATGGGCAACTCCAACGGCTCGCTCTCCGACTACTTCCACACCTTCAGGACCAAGCCCGGCGTCCAGGGCGGCTTCATCTGGGAGTGGCTCGACCATGGTATCCGCCAGAAAACGACAGACGGACGCGAATGGTTTGCCTACGGCGGCGATTTCGGCGACACGCCCAACGACGCCAACTTCGTGTGCGACGGCCTCGTCTCCGCCGACCGCCACCCGCACCCCGCCATGTGGGAGCACAAGCACCTCGCGCAGCCCGTCTCCATCGAACTCGTCGCGCTCAACGCCAGGGCCGGCACCGCCCGCATCCGCATCCGCAACGACCAGGATTTTACGGCTCTCGGCTGGCTCAAGGGCTCCTGGGAACTCCTTCTCGACGGCGAACTCGCCAAACAGGCCGCCCTCCCGGCCCTCAACCTCGCCCCCGGCGAGTCGAAGGAGATCACGCTCGCCACCGGCAAGCTGCCCGCCGACACCGAGGCGCATCTCAACGTGTGGTTCGCCACCGGCAAGGACACGCTCTACGCCAAACGCGGCCACGAAATCGCCTGGCAGCAACTCGCGCTGACCGAGATCGCCGCGCCGGCCAAAACTCCAGACACTAAACCCCAAACGCCAAACTCCGCTTCTTCGGCGAGTGTCCTCACCGAAGAAACGGCCGGCGGCCTGCTCCTTATCGCCGGCGACACCGCCGCGCAGTTCGACCGCGCCACGAGCACGCTCGCCTCGCTGCGCATCCGCGGCGTTGAAGTCCTTGCCCGCGCCCCGCTCGTCGAACTCAACCGCGCTGCCACCGACAACGACGGCATCAAACTCTGGTCCGGCCAGGACAACAAGGTGCTCGGCCGCTGGCACAAACTCGGCCTCCTCAAGAGCCCGCTCCAGCACCGCCCCGCCGCGAAAAACGCCTTCAGCCACGCCATCAACGCCGACGGCTCCGTCACCGTGACGCTCGCGCACAACGCCACCGCGCGCGACCGCTGGGCCGACTGCACGCACACCCACCGCTACACGCTGCACGCCGACGGCACGCTCGCGGTGGACAACGACATCGTGTTCTCCGGCGCCGATGTGACCGATCTTGCCCGTGCCGGCATTCGCCTCGATCTCGTGCCCGGCTACGAAGCCCTCGCGTATTTCGGACGCGGTCCGTGGGAAAACTACAACGACCGCCGCGCCTCCACGCTCGTCGGCGTGTATGAAAACACCGTCACCGGCGAATACGTCGACTACGTGATGCCGCAGGAACACGGCCACCACACGGACGTGCGCTGGCTCGAACTCGCCGCCACTGCGAAGCGCAGCCGCCTGCCGGCCTTGCGCATCGAGGCTGCGCCGCTCTTCGAGTTCAACGCCACGCACTATGCCGTCGAGGACCTCTACGCCGCCAAACACGCGCACGAACTGGCGCCGCGCCCGGAAACGATCCTCTACCTCGACGCCGCCCACCGCGGCCTCGGCACGGCCAGTTGCGGCCCCGACACCCTCGAGCGCTACCGCCTCACCGCCAAACGTTACTCGCTCCGTTACGTGCTGAGCGCCGGGGCGTAGATCTGAACGCCATTCACTCCGGCTGCTTCGGCCTTGGACGCAGGGTGCCGTTTTCGATCCACCGGTTGGTGATCCGCAGGACTTGCGGGTATTCGGGAATACCACGCTCCTGACGGGTCATCATGTCCGCCACGAAATCCACTGCCCGGGTTCCGGTCTCCGTATTATTCTCCAGGATACCGGTGACCGGCCTGTCTTCATCGGGCTGGGTGAGCACCGTCAACCCGATGTCTTCCGGCACTCTCCAGCCGCATTGCCTGCGCAGCAAGGGCAGGGACACCTCGTTGCCCACCGCCAAGAGGACATCCGGGCGATATTTGCGGGCCCACGAAACCAGTCCGGCGGCCTGTACCTGCTCGCCGACAAAAAACAGGGGAGGAATACGATTCCTGGCGGCAGGCAGCCACAGTTGCGCCCTCAGAAATGCCGCCGACCAGCGCCATTGCACCCGTTCGTCCAGATGCGTGGAGATGACCAGACCCGGCCGGCGATAACCGCGGGCCGCCACTTCGCGCATGATCGTAAACATGCCTTGCGAATGATGGGGCGCGACCGAGTGCAGCTGCGGCCGCTCCAGCGAAAGCCCGATACGTACTCCCGAGAACAACCGCCAGTCGATCGTTTCCAGCCCGACGCCAAGCACGGGAGCCGGGCCGACGATCACCCCCGAAACGTTGCGCGCCCTGAGCATGGAGGTTACGCGGGCGGCCCCCGCACCGGCAGCGGGCAGGACGACTTCCTCCAGCTGAAACCCCAGCGCCCGGGCCCGGGACGCTGCGGAATCAAAGAACTCCCGGAATGTCCGGTAACGCTTCCAGTCCGCGCGTATCGTGCTCGGGTTGAGCCATGCAATGACCGAGTGAAAGGCCGCCGGTCGCCGGGTCGTGCGATAGGCCGCCAGCGCACTTAACATCGGATCGGGAACATAACCCATCTTCGTCGCGAGCGCTCGTATCGCGTCCCCCATTTTCCGGGAGACGCCCGGCTGATGACGCAGGGCCCGGCTTACGGTGGCCTGGTGAACGCCCGCGGCTTTGGCAACTTCTCGCAATGTGGGCGCAGCAGTCATGAGGGTTTACGCAACTGTATGCGCAAGAGGTTTGTTGGATGCAATGCAGATGGAGAGAATAGTCAGCGGCCATGAACCCGTCGCTTTTCTGTTCCTCCTCTCCCCTTGCCCGGCGTTGCCGCAATCTTTTTGTCGCAATCGCCATCGCGGTGCTTCCCACCGTTCCCATGCAGGCAGCCGCCATCACATGGGGAACTCCACAAAATATCACCGGCGACACCGATGTCAGTACCACTGGCGATATCGTTTACGCCCTCAACTTCGGCAGGAGAAGCGTCAGCACCGACCCTGATCCTGTCGTTAACGGCGTCACCTTTACCGAAGTCTGGGACACCGACATACCCAACATCATTTCGTTCGCGTCCACACCGGGCTGGAGCCGCACCGATGCAGGCAACCCAAGCAGCTATCCAAACGCGGAACCCTTTGCCAGCTTGTCCCCCAGCTATAAAGCCCTTCTCACCTCCACGGTCCGCGTCATCAACGCGGATGGAAGTGCCGGCACCTTCACCTTTTCCCTGCAAGGCCTGACGGTTGGCGCAACCTATCAAATCCAGATCTGGGTTAGCACCGCCCGTAACACACTGGCCGATACCATCTTCTCCACGACCGGAGGCGGCAGCGTCACACTGGATGCCAACATCAAGTCCGGAACCTCCGAAGCCGAGCTTGCCGGCGGACTCGGCCAGTATGTCCTCGGTTCCTTTATCGCCACCAGCCCGACCCAGGACATCACCGCCACCTCGATAACCACCGCATCAGGCAGGGCGCAGATCAACGCCCTGCAACTGCGCGAGATATCCTCCATCCCCGAGCCCGGGACCGTCGCCTTGACGGCGGGTGTTCTCTCGTTGCTCGCAGTCGGTTGCCTCCGTATCTTTGGCATTCGCAGCCATAGGGAGGAAACGCGGTGATTCGGTTTCCTCCCCTCCAACCGATAACTTGCCTCCAAAATGAATTCCCGCTCCATTTTATCGCTTTCGGATTCGAGACATCCTGCTCCCCGTAATATTCGTTTTTTTTCCGCGTTCACACTGGTCGAGCTCCTGACGGTCATTGCGATCATCGGCATTCTTGCCGCCATTATCGTGCCGACTGTTTCCGCGGTCCGGCAGTCGGCCCGGCAGGCGCAGGCAGTCTCCCATCTCCGCCAGACAGGTTTGGGTGTATTGGTGGCGACCGACGACAACAAGGGACGCTTCCCTCCTGCTGCGGCCTCTATCCTGAATGATGCCAACGGCGTCAAAATCCGTGAGAATGCCAATTTCGCTTTCTTCATCCGCCCCTATCTGGGGTTCGACTCCAACCGGGCGCTCAACGCCTCGCGCTTGCTGGTGGATCCGCTGGTGCCTGCCAGCGAAAGCAGCACGATCGGGTGGCCGCCGACCAACGAGAACGCGATTGGCTCCACCTACGCCGCCAACGCCCGCCTCATGGGCACGGCAGCGACGGCAACCGCCGACCTCGGTTCTGTCATCTACAATACAAACCACCGGGGCGTTCTCCACAGGGCGGTCATCCGTCCGACTCAAATCATCATGGTGGGGAGTGCCGTGATCATGCCCGGCACCAGTTACGGCGCCAACAATACCCTTGGCTATCCCGGGACGATCACCACCGGTCAAAACATCGATGAGGTGATTCCTCCCGAGCCGGGCAACACGCCGGATGAAGGGGGGCATATGAGCGGTATCGCCTACCGGGCCTCGCGTGGCACCGCCGCGATGTTCGTCATGGTGGATGGCAGCGTGAGAATCATCCCCAAAGGGGAGGTCAAGGTCGGTCACTTCGCAGCGGAGCTCTGATCACCGGACGCCTGGCCGGAACAGCCCGCACTGGCTTGCTCATCATACTCTGGAATCACGTCCGGGGCTTCACCGAAGAACACGCCGGACGGATCACCCTTTCACCCTCCCCTCCCAATCCAATCATGTATAACCGAATCCCTGCCTTGTTGGTTTCGTTGTTGCTTCCGGCATGTGCGGTCCGCGCAGCGACGGAGCCCCTCCCCTCGAATGTCGCACGCGTCTTTTTTGGCGAGGAACGGCACCAGGTAAGCCCGATCCTGACGGGTTTCAACACGAGCTACTTCAACGATCTCGACGTGGTGTGGGAGACGGGAAACGTCGAGGAGCGTCTGCGCGAGATCCGCGCGGGCGCGCTGCGCTATCCCGGCGGGGAGGAAACCTCGCGCTTCCATTGGGAGCATCCGGGCGTGGACGGCTATATCGATCTCTGGAACCCCGAACTCCACGACCAGCAGTGGCAATCGGTCCGGGTGGGCCGGGCGAACTGGGATCGCAACGAATTGTTCGTGGATCTGGACAAGTTCGTCGCCCGTTGCGTGCGGATCGGCGCGGAGCCGATCGTGGGGGTGAACATGACCTCCGGCGAGGTGATGAACCGGCGGGCCGACGGCATCGCCGAGGCGGTGCGGCTGGCGCAACGGATCGTGGAGCGCGGTTATCCGGTGCGCTATCTCTACATGGACAACGAGCCGTGGCACCCGGGCTATTACCTTTTCCCGGGTGACACCTATGCGGAAGTATATGTGGAATACGCCCGGGCGATTCGGCAGGTGGCCCCACACCTGAAATTTATCGCCAGCCCCAACAACCAGCCACGTTTCACCCCGCACCTGGAGACCTTTCTGCGGCTGGCCGGCGACTATACCGATTACCTCAATCTGCATTTTTACTGGGGAGGCGGCCGCCCGATCGAGGAACGCTGGAAGCGCTCCCGGCCGATGATCACCACCTCCGCATGGAAATGGATCGAGCCCGAGAATACCCGGACCTACACGGAGTATCTGAAGCGGCTGCGCGCCCAATTGGCGGAGAAGGGGCAGGGTCGCATCGGATTGACGGTGCTGGAATGGAACATCGCGCTGCCCAAAGAACCGGAACCCTCCATACCGCCCGCCGTCAGGGCGCTGGCCCAGGGCGAGATGTTTTTGCAGATCGCCGGAGGTGACGCCCATATCGCCTGCATGTGGCCAATGTTCTGGCAGGTGGAGGCGCCTCCCGGCCTTGAAGGCGGGGTATCCTATCCGCCGACACGCCCTCGCCGCTGGCGCGGTCTCTTCGAGATGACCCCGCCTTACCGGCCTACGCCCGGCTATGAGGTGTTCCGCCTGTTGAAAGACCTGCCCGGCTCGCGGTGGGTGGACGCAAGCAGCTCCGACCCGGCGGTGATCGTCTCGGCGGCGCGCGATGGGCAGGGCGCGCTGCACGCCTGGGTGCTGAACAAGTCCGGCGAGATCAGGACGGTCGCACTGGAGAAAGTCCCGGACGGACGGCTGGAAGTCGCTGGCTCGATCGACGAGGCCGGCAATACCGGCGGAGCCGTCGCCACCGGCCCCTTTTCCTCCTCCCTGCCTCCCTGGTCGCTGACGCATCTCCGCGTCCTCCCCCGATAATCCTCATCCGTATCGCCGAAAAAGCGGAGGCGACCGCCGATCTGAACTCGTAGGGATTCTTGATATGAGGCATCTCTTTTCCATTTGGTTTGGCGTGGTGGCCTGGGCTTCCGTCCAGGCCGCCACCGACATTCCCTTTCCCGATCCCGGCTTCGAAAACGGCCCCGATGGCTGGATGGTGGCGGCGGCGGACAAGGGAATGAGCCGGATCATTCCCGAAGCAGCCCACAGTGGCAGGCTCGGGCTCCGGGTAACCGACGATGACGAGACCAGCGGCAGCAGCCTGTTTTCCCAAAAGCTGCCCGTCACGCCCGGCAACGACTACAAACTCACCTTCCATGCCAGAATCGTGCAGGGCGCCGGGATCGGAGTTTATCTGCGTTTCTTCGACGCGAAGGGAAACCGGATCGACACACCAAAACAGTTCGTGAAGTCGATCCCCGAGTCCGCCGGATGGGCAACTTATTCACTCGTGGCGATCGCTCCCGAACAGGCAACACGTATGGCGGTCTGGATACACTCCTTCGATCACGCCAAAGTCGTTGCCGATTTCGATGATTTTTCCCTGATCGAAAATCCGGACACAGCCTCCTCCGCGGCAATCCGGACTGCGTTCGCGCGGGCCAGTCAACTTCACACGCTGGAGACCGATCGTATTCAGAACAGCCGCCGGGAGGCCGGCCCCGATTTCGATCTGCTGCTCGGGCGTCTGGATGACCGCGCCCGCCTTTTTATCCAAAACCCGCTCCCTCACATCACTTCGGAAGGACTACACAAGGGACGCGAAGGCTGGACCATCGCCTACCGGTGCGTTGACCTGCATGCGATGGTGATAGCTGCCGTCACTCCCGGAAGCCGTTTTTTCCAGAAAAACGAAGCCATCGTCCGGGTCAGGGAAGGCGTGGACTGGATTCTCTCGCACTATGGAGAACCGGGCACCCTGCGCACACCCGATCCGAATGTTGACCGGTTTGTCCTGCCCAATTTTTTTGACACGGTCATTCTTGCCTGGCCATTGCTGACAGAGGAGACACACGAGAAGTTCGCCCGGCTTTACTGGCGGGCCTGTGCTTTCCAGAAAGAGACATATGGGCGGGAACTCGTTTTTGGTCGCTTTGCGGGCTACCCGAACATGGACGCCGCCTACCTCCTCATCCTCAGGCAGGCCGCCGAGTTGTTTGACGACGCACAACTCCGGGCGGAGTCCGTGGAGAGGACTCGTCTTCTCGGCCAGTGTTTCACAGGGAGCACCTGGGACTATCTCAAAGGTTGGCCGCCGGCGCCCCATTACACGAAAATCACGCTGCACTACCTGGGACGGTATTGGCAATTGAGTGACGACCCCGAGGCACTCGCGCAGATCAAGCGACACCAGGAGTATTACGAAAAGTTTCTCGAACCCGGCGGCATGATGGATTGCGGCATGTCGCCCTACGCAAAACACATGTGGCACACAGCGCCGTTCTCCACCAGCAACGCCGCGCTCGAACTGGTTTTTCAGGCGACCCGATCCCCCCTTCTCAGAGGGCGCATCAGGGAACTGCGCAACTACATCGAAAAATCCAACCGGCGGGTGGTTGACCCCTTGTCCTTTTACTGGCTGAGCAGCGCCCGGGGACTCGTGGAGCCAATCCCCACAAATTTCCTGCGTCCGGCTCCGGAAACCGCCGGATGGCAGATGCGGCAAACAACGCCCCTGGGGACATGGACGGTCAATCTCTCCGGCCGTCATTCATCACTGGATACACGGGTGTCGGCCCTGACGACGCCGGATCGCCCCGATGACGGTCTTTCATCAGACGATATTGATGCCGCTCCGTCCTCCGGTTTGGCGGGTGTGTTCGTGGAACTTTTTCAGAACGGGCAATCCTGGTTCCTTGGCGAGATGGCTCCCCACATTGACCAGCAAGCCAGCAAGGATGGACGGACGGTGACCATCACCACCCGGCAAACCCGCATGTCGGCTGGACAGACCGCCCGCCCGATGCTGTTTGGCCGGCCTGTGGGCAAGATAACAGGGGGCACATGGTCGGGGGGGCTCCCCGCCCGGCTTCCTGTCGAAACGGTCGAACGTTGGACGCTGGGCCTCGGACGTCTCGACGGGGAAATCACAGTGACCACAACGGAGGCCTGCCATCTGGACGATGTGCGGCTGTCTCTTGCCCCGGTTTTGCCGCGAGTGGATGAAAAACGCCTCAACGGGCGCACGCTGTCCGCCCGTTACGGTTCGCTCTGCGTGGGCGTCACGGCGATGACGGGCGCATGGAGGCCGGAAGCACCGGCGGGAACGGAGAATCAGGCCCCCCTTCATTTCCGCATGGATCTCCCCAATGCCTCTTACAATGTTACGCTGGTGAGCGGCGATGCCGACAATGAGACGGCTCCGTTTCGGATTGATGCCAACGGCGTGGACCCGGGCATCCTCGTCAAGGCGCGGGCAGGCGAGTTTGCCGAACGGACATTCCCGGTTGTTGTCCGCGATGGCTCCCTCCGTTTGCGATTCAAACCCTCTCCCTCGCAGCATTGGAAGGTCAACGCACTCATCATCACCCGCGTCGCGGACGGCGCCCCGGTCCGGTTGTTCGACGTGGGCCCTGCGAACATCCAACCCGCCGCCGGCTATGAACGCCTCTCCGGGAGCATGGTTTACAACAAAGATTCCGGTTTTGGATGGATGAAGAACCATGCGAACGACGAACGGGTTCGCAGCACCACGGCGGGAACGCGCGATGCGACCTTGATCACCTCCGGAGACGCCGGACCGGTTGAATCGCCCCTGCTCGTCCTGACGGAAGCCCCATCGGAAGCTGGCGGACACTCCGCGCGTGCGAGGCCTGCGGGGGAGACCTGGCGGGCCGTCATACGTGTGCGTCAGGCTGCCAGTCTGGATGATTTTGAAAAACTCCCGTAGTCATTGATCATGCAAAACCGCTCCGACAGCCGTGCCGTCTGGCTATGTTCCCTCCCCCCCTTGGCCTGATTATGACCGGACACTCGTAATTTCAGTATCAATACTGACGATCCTCTCATGACAACCATACCGCTTCCGGTTTCCTCCGAATCACGTGAAGGCAGCTATGCCCTGCCGTCCGCCCATGCCGATATTCCGACCGCCGACATTCATTGCCGGCTCATGTCAGCCGCTTCCGACGACCTGGCGTCGGACGAGGCCTACACGCTCGAAATCACTCCTGATGCTCCCGCCACCCGCGGTCGCATCACGCTCGCCGCGAGCACCGAACGCGGTCTGTTTTACGCTCGGCAAACCCTTCGGCAACTCGTCGCCAACGCCCGGGCTGCCAATGCCACCGCACTCCCTGCCCTGTTTATCGGCGACCAGCCACGCTTCGCATGGCGTGGCGTCCATGTGGATGTCGCTCGTTACATGAAGACTGCGGATGAGCTCAAGCGCTTCCTCGACCTGATGGCGCTGCTCAAGTTCAACGTTTTTCACTGGCACCTCACCGACGACCAAGGCTGGCGCATCGAGATCAAAAAATATCCCCGCCTTACCGAAGTCGGCGCATGGCGGGCCGAGTCGCCTCTCCTCCACGACCGCACGCAGGGCGACGGAAAACGCTACGGTGGTTTTTATACGCAGGACCAAATCCGCGAGATCGTCGCCTATGCCGCCGAACGTCACATCACTGTAGTGCCCGAGATCGATATGCCCGGCCACGCCTCCGCCGCCATCGCCGCCTACCCCGAGTTCGGCAACCAGGACGCGCCGGACTTCAATCCCGCCGTGCAAACCCGCTGGATCATCCACCGCTACACCTTCGCGCCAACCGAAGCGGTTTTCCGATTTCTCGAAAACGTGCTCGACGAGATTCTCGACCTGTTTCCCTCCCCCTGCATCCACATCGGTGGCGACGAGGTGCCGAAGGACCAGTGGCTCGCCTCCCCGACCGCGCGCCGCGTGATGTCCGCGCACGGGCTCGCCGATGGCGACGCCCTGCAAAGCTGGTTCGTGCGCCGCATCGAAACCTTCCTCCGTTCGCGCGGCCGCCAACTCGTCGGCTGGGACGATATCCACGAAGGCGGCCTCTCGCCGACCGCCGTCGTGATGTCCTGGCGCGACGACACCGCCTGGATGCAGGTTGCGTTCGAACAGGGCAACCCCGTAGTCATGACCCCGTCCAGTCACTGTTATTTCGACTACGCTCAGGGCGACCACGCGACCGAGCCACCAGCGATGGGCTCGCACATCACCACATTGGAAAAAGTTTACGGCTATGAACCTGTCCCTGCCGGCCTCGACCCCTCCCGGCACAACCTCGTTCTCGGCGTGCAGGCCTGCCTCTGGAGCGAGCTTGTTCCTGAGTATTCCGATCTCGAATACATGGCATTCCCGCGTCTGTGCGCTTTGGCGGAAGTCGCCTGGACAACTCCCGGGCGGAAAAATCCGGCCTCCTTTCGGAACCGTCTTCGCACCCTGCTCGCCAGTGATCTTTTCCAGGGCGTCAATTACCGTCCCTTATCACCTGATCCGACAGATGAGTAATCCGGAGCTTTCAAACGAAAGCCATCCTCTTCTCGATGAAACGCGAAAACCTCGGCAACATTATCGGCCTCCTCCTGCTCCTCGGCTGCTTTTCCTTTGCCCTCTTCAAAGTCTTCGGACGCGCCCGCGCCGGGGCTCAAGGCGGCGAGATCATCCGCTTCGCCCACTGGCAGCTCGAAGGCGGCCTGCGCAAGGCGTTCGACGCCCTCGCCCGTGACTACGAAAAACTCCACCCCGAAGTCAAAATCGAACAACTCGCCATCCCCGAGCGCACCTATGCCCAGTGGATACAGACCCAACTCATCGGAGGCACCGCCGCCGACATTCTCCAGATTGGCGGCCTCTCCGCCGGCGAGGATGAAATGCTCTCCCGCTTTTTCCATCCGCTCTCCGATCTCGTCGAGCAACCCAACCCCTATAACCAGGGCACCGACCTCGAAAACACCGCATGGCGCGACACCTTCATCGACGGCCTTGTCGGAGGTTACCGTCCCAACCTCCTCGAATACTATGGCGTCGGGATGTCCATGCACACCGTTCGCGTCTATTACAACGCCTCCCTCTGGAGACGCATCCTCGGCGACACCCCCGTCCCCGCCGACTTCGACCAGTTCATCGCCATCTGCGACCGTGTCCGCGACTACGCCGGGAAAACCGGCGCCAAGGTCATCCCCGTCGCCGGTTCCAAGGCCAACGGTCCCCATCTCATCGACAAACTCGCCGCCAGCCAGACCCAGCGCCTCGCCCGTTCTGTCCTGCGCAATTATTCCATGAAGCAGGACCCCGCCGAGGTTGGCATTGGCTATCTGCGTGGCGACTGGTCCCTGGACACCCCTGCCATCGAAAGCATGCTTTCCATCACCCGTGACGTCGGCCTGCGTCTTCAGCCCGGCTATATGTCCGTCACCCGTGAGGATTCCGCCTTCTACTTTGTGCAAAGCCGCGCCCTCATGATCGCGGCTGGCAGTTGGGATGCCCCCAGCTTCCGTCAGCAGGCGTCCTTCGAAGTCAAGGTATTTGAAATCCCGATACCCTCGCGTTCTCATCCCGAATACGGAGCCCATGTGTACGGCCCCGCTTCCGAAGCCGCCACTACCGTCAGCCTCAGCTTCGGCATCTTGCGCCAATCCCGCCACCGTGAACGCGCCATCGACTTCCTCCAGTTTATCACCTCCAGGACCTCCAACGCCAAATTCACCCGGTTGAGCGACTGGCTTCCCGGCATCGTTGACGTGGAGGCCCCGCGCTTCGTCCAGCCTTTTCTCCCCCGCACCAACGGCTACGTGGACGGCTTCAACATCCGCACCATCGGTGGCAATACCAGGCGCATCCTCGAAAACGCCAACAACAACCTCGTACAACCCTCCGGCTCCGTCGAGGAATTCAAGTCCATCGTCAATCCTCGCCTGCCCGCCGCCGTTCGTCAGGACCTCGCCCGCCAGATCCACATCGCCCGCCTCAACATCGGGCGCCAGGACCTCATCCTCGCGGCCAACAACGAACTCCTCTTTTATCCCGGCACCGACAACAATGTCCTCCTGCGTCACATTAGTGAGACCATTGAGGCGCAAAACCAGCAGGAAGGCACCCGCGCCTGGATACAAAGCGAGCTCGACCGCAAGTCGGGACGTGCTAAATGAAAAATGCCCGTAGTCATTGATCATGAAAAACCGCTCCGACAGCCGTGCCGTCTGGCTATGTTCCGCCCGCCCCGGCCGGATGTTCCATTACCTCGACAAGCCCGCCAGCAGCAAGGCCGCCTCCGCCACCCCGCCAGGCGAATGGAACCGCCGCGTGGACAGTCTCGACGTCCCGCGATTTGTTCGCCTGGTGCGCCAAAGCGGAGCCTGAGCCATCTCGGCGACGGGTGGGGACAGGGGGCTCCGCGTTTTTCCGATGATCTGGCCCGTGCGTGCACACGTTCTGTCTGCGATGCGGAGGCGGCGTTGACGCGGGATGTTCCCGTTACCCCTGCAGGCGACATCCCGTCTGCCTTCCTGCATCAGCTCGATCGCATCGGTAGTTGAAAACGAAAACGTTTTTCACCCGGTCTTGACAGACCGGTTTCGCGTCACCCTGCATCACGCGGATGTCATCCGCCACCACGTCCAACCCTCCCTCCCCTGCCCTGCGCCAATGGCGCGACAATGACTTCGATTCCTTCGCGGCAATGTGTGCGGATGCGGAGGTGATGCGGTTTTTCCTGAAACCGCTCACGCACGAGGAAAGCGGTGCATTCATGCAGCGGATGCGCAACGACATCGACCGCCGCGGCTGGGGACTCTGGGCCGTCGAGGTGGACGGCGAGTTGGCCGGGCTCACCGGCTTGAACGAGCCGGCGTGGGAAACGCACTTCACGCCCTGCGTCGAGATCGGCTGGCGTTTCCACAAAAAATTCTGGGGCCGCGGCATCGCCTTCGCCGCCGCCTCCATGGCGATGACTTATGCACGTGACACGCTGCGCCTGCCGGAGCTGGTCGCGTTTACGACTGAAAGCAACTTCCGCTCGCGCCGCCTGATGGAGCGGCTCGGTTTTTCCCGCAACCCGCACGACGATTTCCCGCACCCCGCCGTGCCGGAAAATCACCCGCTGCGTCCCCATGTGCTGTATCGCAAGCGGTGGGAGTGACCCGACATCGCGGACAGCAGCGCCGCGCCGGCCGGCCGGCAAGACGAGCGTTGCGGGCCCGAGGATGGCGGCGACAAAGATGGCAAGGGAAGGTCGGACTGGCGGGAGGTGTTTTGTTAGCGGGTCTCCGAAACGGTGACGGGGGTGTCGGGATCGGTGCCGGAGGCGAGCGAAAGGATGCGGCCGTCGGCGAGGGTGACGCGAACGGCGCCGCCACCGGCAGGCTCGATGGTTTTGATGATGGGATTGCCGGGCCCGGCATCGGCGCGAAGCGGCAACAGCAGCGTGAGGAACGATTGCCGACCGGAACCGCGCCGCGTGTGCGTGACGGTGGTGGCGGGGACGTTTTGCGGAACGGTGTCCTTGCGCACATCCCAGCCGAGCAGTTCGGGCTCGGTCTGGCCCGAAACGGCGGCGACTTCGAGCCCGTCGGCGAGGAGCGGGACGATGGCGAGATTGGGCTGGCCGGCGTCGGCGGTGACGACCGCGCCGGCGCCGGCATCGCGACGGGTCTGCGTGGTGAGCAGGTGCCAGCGCGCCTGATACGTGTGCTCCGCCGTGTCCGCCGGGGTCAGCGTGTCGGCCACGACAAAGACGTCGGGCTTGTGAAAAGACACCCGGCGCACATGCGTGGCGATGCGGTCGGTTTCGTTGCCGTAGCCATCGCTGTAAACGCCGCGGGCGTAATCGTGCGCCGGCGTGCTTTCCCAGCCGACATCGAGCGGCACGCGGGAGACATTGGCCTCGCGGTTGCGCGTCGGTCGCCGCTGCGGCTTGCCGTCCACGAGAACGGTGTTGTGCGAAAACGTATCCACTCCATAGCTACGCCAGCGGCTGCGCTCGTAGGAACCGCCGCCGCCGTCGAACAACAGTTCGCGGCCCCACGCCCACAACACCAGGTTGAGCTTGTCCTGGTGCACATGGCCGTAGCCGAGGGGACCGGCGTCGAAGAGCGCATAATTGGCGTCGGTTCCCCAGCCGGAACGCATCACGAAATAACCCGCATACGGCAGGGCGTGCGAGGCGAGGTTGTCCGGAGAAGGCGGGCGGCCTTCGCGCCCGTCGGTGGCGATCCAGCGAAAATCGTCGCGTTGCGGAAAAAACTCCCGCGCTCCGCGCAGACTGGAGCGGACATTGACCGGCCAGGAATCGTTGAGCTCGGGCAGGGAGCGGTCGGGCGTCATCATCCGGAGATTAAAATCGTAAGCGCGCTCCGTCTGCGCGATGTAGTCCGCCGGGAATTCGTCGCGCCGCCCCACCGTCTGGCCGGTGCGCAGCAGGCCGACGATGTTGCCCAGCGCCACCTGATGATAGCCAGGCGTCAGTTCGTAGTGCGCGCCATCGGGCAGGAATTGCGTTTGCACCTCGGCGTGCAGCCGGTCGATGGCCTGCCGCCGCCAGGAGGCGGCTTCGGCGAACTCGGGAAAGACGACACCGATGGAGTAGAGGCCGTTCATTTCCATCGTCAGCCAGTTGCCGCTGGTGGGAAATTTTTCCAGGTAACGGGCGTGCTCCAGGCTGGCGTGCAGGTAGAGCAGCAGGTCCTCGTCGCTGACGGAGGGGCTGAGCAGGAAACTGTGAAACGCCGCCGGCCAGGAACCGGACATGCGGATGCCGCACTCGATCGTGCGCCAGGCGGAGCCCTGCCCGTTGCGCTGGCGGTCAGGTGCGGGGCATTGCTCGATAAAGGAACGGAACTGCGTCACCCAGGCGCGGGCGTAACGCTCGTCGCCGGTCGCCCGGTAGGCCGAAGCAAGGTCGCCCCAGAACGCCATGCGGCAAAGCTGCCATTGCCACTCGGGATTGAAGGGTACGGCCTCGCCGTGTTCGGCGCGGACGCGGGTCTCGTTGCGCAGCCAGTCGATGCGGTTGCCGGGAAAATTCGCTTCGAGGGCGACGAGTCCGCCGACCACGCGGCCTTCGGCAGCGGCGTTGGCCCGGGCAGCATTGTAGCGCACGGAGGCCGCATCCGGATACGGAGCGCGGTGCGGCACGATTTGCCACGTCCGCAGCGTGCGCGTGCGCAGATAACCGGCCAGTTCGCGGCGCGCGGTTTCGTAGTTTTTTTCGGTTACGGCGGCGTGCACAGGCGCGAGGGCGGGCCATGCGGGATCGAGCGCGGCAAAGAGGGCTTGCTGTTTTTCCTCGGTGAGCAGCGGCGTCTTCGCGTCCGCGACTGCCTCCGTCGCCGCCGGGGCGGCCGGCATCGACAGGGAAAAGAGCAGGAGGAAAATCAGGGGGAATGGGCGCATGTCGGAAGAGGATAGAAGGCTGCGACGGGAGAAGATCAATCACCGGCGAGGAAATTGCGGCTCCGGAGCGTTCCTTTTTTGAAGGCGCGGACGCTCGCATCGACCATGACGACATGCGTGCTGTCGCCGCCGTGCCGGTAATCGATCATGGAATCTCCGTAAGTTACGGAAACCGCCTGATCGGGATCGGAGGTACTGACGTTCAGGCCGGCGCCGCCGGTCTCCAGGACGGCATGCGCCTGGGTGTTCACCTGATCGGTGCGGAGACAGCCATCGGCGATCATGACAACCAGGCTGCGATTTTCCACACGATCCATGCCGAGGGGACTGTTGCTGGCGGAAAACAGGAGCTTGTTCGCGCTGTATTGCGGATCGGGTGTGTCCGGCTGGACGGCGGACGAAGGGCAGACCACGAGCCAGCTTCGTTGCGAATCTTCGTAGTTGGTTTCGGCGCGGCCCAGGTAAGGGATGAGGGCCTTGTCCCAGGTGATGCGGGGGATGCCGTTGACGGGATCGGGGGCGATGTTTCCGCCGGGGAAGAAATTTTTGTGTTCGCCGGCATAGAGATGCACGGCCACGCCGAGTTGGCGGAGGTTGCTCTTGCAGCGCACGTCGCGAGCCGTCTTGCGGACGGCGCCGACAGTCGGAATCAGGATCGCGGCGAGGATGCCGATGATGGCGATAACGGTGAGCAGTTCGACGAGGGTGAAGGCGTGACGGACACGAGTCGCGGCAGGGAGCCGGATGCATGGGGAGGGTTTCATGAGGTTCGAGGGTTGGGAAAAGGGAGAGCAGGTAGCGGATTCCGGAATAAACAAATGGGATGGCCGAATCAGTCGGGCAGAATCAGCCAGACCTAAATACAGTGATCGGTCAAGGTGTTTTTCACGATGCCACTTCATTACGATTCCGGCAATGCCATCCGCTTATCCTCTCATGCGACGTATTGCCCGAACCTTGCGCGAAACGCAGGGCCTGACGCAGGAAGAATTCGCGGAGAAAGCGCAGCTCGACTACAAATATTACCAGCTTTTCGAAATCGGCCGCACCGGCTCTCCTTCGATCCGGATGCTCGAGAACCTGGCCAAGGTGCTAAACCTGAAACCATGGATTCTGCTTTGTGACGACATCCCTCTGGTTTCCAAGCTCACAGGAATTTCCGCAACGGAGTTGACCCAGCGCATCAAATCCAAGCCCGGCAGGCCCCGGAAAACAGCCGACTGACCTGCCAGCAGTTTCCGATCTCCCTTTGCCTGATCCGGGTGCCTGCCCACAGGATGGTCACAACTCCGGACTCTTCCCCCTGTCCAGTGACGTGGAGAACAACCCGGACCAACGTTCCCGGTCCACTCAGATACGGCGTGCGCGTCCGGCCCTCCAGCCTCGCCGCGCACAGACCAGAGCCAGCACAAGCGCGCCCGCCATCATGCCCACGGTAGCCGGCTCGGGAATGGCGGCGGCGGTGGAGAAATTGATATACTGCCCAAAGCCGGAATCGTTGGTCACAAGTCCATGGAAAAGCAGGTCGCCCGTATCCGAGTAGCCCTCCAGCCACGTCTCCGACCGCATGTGAAAGTCGATACTGAGGCCATAGCTGCCGCCGGCTACCAGATCGACGCCCGACAGATCGATCTCCAGGCGATCTCCGTTGATGGTCGCGAACAGTTGCTGCGACTGGCTTCCGTCCCACAACCAGATCTGGAAGTGATCGGCCAGCCACGGATCCATGTAACCGCCGCCGTACATCTGGAATGACAACAGGCTCGTGTCGGCGGACAGAGGCTCGCTCTCCAGCCAGCTCGTATCGAGGCCGTGGAAGAAGAAACCCTCCTTGCCGGTTCCCCATACATTCACATGGCCAACCGTGACCGGACTGCCGTCCCGGGTCATGCTCCAGTTGGCGCCGTTCCAGAGCTCCGAACTGACCAGCCAGTTGTAGTCCCACTGGTACGGACCGCTCGCTCCGATGCTTCCGGGCGCGTTGATATCGAGCATGCCATCTCCGCCCCACGGGTCCGTCAACCGGAGCGAAACTTCGCCGTCCCGGGACCATGCCCAGCCGTCCCCGCCGTACCAGCCGCCATGATAGTGCATTTCGAACTGGATGAGCGGTTGCGCCACCAACCCGCCCGCAAACACGAACGGGATCAGGGCCAGCGCCATCCGCAACCGGCGAAAATCGCCGGTATGGTTTGCGGCGCGGCAGGGATGCGCAGCCGGCGCAGGGCACGGCGTGACGTGATCGATATGATCGGAGACAAGAGGCTGTTTCATGAGTCGGTTTCTGTAACGGATCTCACATTACCAGCACCGGATGCATACCGGATAGTCGGGTAAAACCCGTATTCTTCCCCCGATACAAGTCCGGATCATACCCCCCCGACTGTCTCCCGTCCGCGGCGATTTCCGGGGACGGGAAACGAACCCCTGATTCCCCCAATCCTTTTCAGATTAAATAGATAAAATGAAATTCATATAGAAAGGACGACACCGCCGAGGCAGGCGGGTGACAACGTGAAACGGACAAGGCATGCCGTCGCGCTTGACTCGGCAAATCCCCTGCGCCCTCCTTGCCGCTCGCTCCGCGGCCCGCGATCCCGCATCGCGCCGGAAACCGCCGCCGGAGCCCGAACAACGACCACGACCGCCACAGGACCA
This sequence comes from Opitutaceae bacterium TAV5, assembly GCA_000242935.3. Lineage (NCBI taxonomy): Bacteria > Pseudomonadati > Verrucomicrobiota > Opitutia > Opitutales > Opitutaceae > Opitutaceae bacterium TAV5. Next base: position 2,832,661 of record CP007053.1, on the reverse strand, counting down.
CGCTCAACGACCAACACCACACGCCAGTACGGTCTCCCGATCTTTCCGGGAACCGCGGCCCTCCGTAGCCGCGGTTCTTTTGTTTTTCCGGTCCCGCCCGTCTTCGGTTTCCCGCCATCGCTCACTGCCGGCACCCGCCTTTTCTTCCATGCTCAAAGTCAGTCTCGTCTCACTCGGTTGCGCCAAGAATCTCGTCGATAGCGAGATCATGGTCGGCCATCTCCACAAGGCCGGCATGACGGTCGTGCCCGAAACGGAGAAAGCCGACGTCGTCATCGTCAACACCTGCTCCTTCATCGACTCGTCCAAGGAAGAATCGATCAACCACATCCTCGCCGCCCACCAGGCCCGCGGCCTCTCCAAACGCCGTTCGGGACAAAAACTCATCGTCGCCGGCTGCATGTCGCAGCGCTTTTCGAAAGAGCTGCCGTCCGCCATGCCCGAGGTGGACGCCTTCATCGGTCTCGACCAGCTCACGCAGGTCGCCCCCATCATCGAGGAGATCACCGGCCTCAAACGTGGCAGGAAAGACGCTCCCGCCAACTACATCCAGGGCCGCTCCACATACATTCCCGACTACGACACGCCGCGCTTCCGGCTCACCCCCAAACACACCGCGTACATCAAGATCGCCGAGGGCTGCAACCACCCCTGCGCCTTCTGCATCATCCCGCAAATCCGCGGACGCCACCGCTCGCGCACCGTCGAAAGCGTCGTCGCCGAAGCCCGCCAGCTCGTCGCCGAGGGCGTGAAGGAGATCAACCTGATCTCGCAGGACACCACCTACTTCGGCATGGACACCTGGGAGCAGCGCCCCAACCCGCGCACGCCCGTCGATTCCTCGCGCGGCACCGCGCTCACCACGTTGCTCCGCGAGCTCAACGCCATCGAAGGGGATTTCTGGATACGCCTCCTTTACACGCACCCCGCGCACTGGAGCGACGAACTCATCCGCACCATCGCCGCGTGCCCCAAGGTCGCCCGCTACATCGACATCCCGCTCCAGCACATCAGCGACCACATGCTCGGCCTGATGCAGCGCGAGACGAGCGGCGACTACATCCGCGACCTCATCGCCCGTATCCGCGCCGGCATCCCGGGTATCGCGGTGCGCACGACCTTCATCGTCGGCTTCCCCGGCGAGACGGAAGACGATGTCGAGGAGCTGTGCCGGTTTATCCGCGACACGCAGTTCGAGCGCCTCGGCGTCTTCCGCTACTCGCAGGAAGAAGGCACGAAGGCCGCCCGCATGGCCGACCAGATTCCGTTCAAGGAAAAGGACGCCCGCTGGCACCGGACGATGAGCCTGCAAAAGGAAATCGCCGCGCAGGTCAGCGAGCGCCATGTCGGCCAGAAACTTCGCGTTCTGGTGGAGGAGCCCGGCATCGCCCGCGGCGAAGCCGACGCGCCCGACATCGACGGCCGCGTGTACGTGCCGCGCGAATTGCCTGTCGGCGAATTCGCCGATGTCACCATCACCGGTTTCGCCGACTACGACCTGCTCGCCCTCCCGCAAGGCGAAGCCCCGCGCGAACGCAAGGTGGCGAAGCAGGCGCAGTGATTCCCGGCCGCAATGTGGCACGGGCATCCCTGCCCGTGAACGTTGCCTCTCCGCGTGGCACGGGCTTCCAGCCCGTGTCTGGAGTTTGGCGGACCGGAGAGTCAGTTATGGGAGTAGAACAGGGCGGAGGCGAGGTCGGTGGAGGGTTTATGCGACTTGGTGTTCGAGGAGGAGCGGGAGCAGAAGTGGGATAAACTCTCGCGGCGGAGGTGGCGGGCCCAGAGTTCGACGCGCAGTTGGTTGATGAGCAAGCCGGTGGTGGCGCGGCGCGGGGGCTCGCGGCGGCGCCATTTGGCCAAGGGCACCGACGGGGGCAGTTTGTCCGCGCCATAGGTGTGATGCGCGGCAAGCAGCAAAAGGGCATACGCGGCCACCGCGCAGGCAGGCTGGCGGCGCACCGCCTCCGGCTCCCTGACCTGTGCCTCGCTTACGCCCAGCAGACACTTTTCATCCCGGAAGTTCACCTCGATGTCCCAGCGCCAGAGGTATTCCTGCAGGATGTCTTCGAGCGGCACGTCCGGGTTGGTGCAAATCAGGCAGGCTGGCTGGCGGTAGAGCAGCTTGCCTGCTTTTTTCAACCGGTAGCCCAGGGGGGCGATCACCATCACCCGGACCAAGGTATCGACTCCGGTGATACGGGCCAGCACCGGCCCCAGTGTTTTGATCTTGAAATCGTGGCGCTTTTCCGCCGCGAAGGCCGGCACCCGGCTCCACCCGACGGTCTGGTCGGTGCGCAACTGTTCCGGCGTGGGCAGGGTGTCGCCATACTTGCGGGGGCGTCCCTTTTTGCCGGGCCGCGCCTGGCAGGGCGCGTAGAGCACGGTGTCTTTGCGCACCCGGCCGATCAGGACGGTGTTCTCCGGCAGCTGGCGCAACACCGTGCGGTTGGTGAAGCGTCCGTCGCTTACCCAGTGGATAGGGCGCGCGGTCGCGGTGCGCAGGTGCGCCATCCGCCCGGCGGCGACTTCGTTGATGTTGGCCTGTTTGCGGGCCTCGACGTAGGCCTTCTGCGTTCGGGTATCGGCGTGGCGCGAAGGTTTTTTGGGCAGCGGGGCCTCCTGCCAGTCCACCGGCACCAGCCGGGCCGAACCGTCGGCGGCGGGGAGGGCCGCGCAGAACTGCAGCACACGCTGGCCCCAGACAAAGTTGAGGTTGAACGGCGGGCCGAGCGGATCCTTGCGCCAGCCGCAGCCGGGGATGCAGCGGCCGGTTTTGCGGGTGATGGAGTCATCCAGCGCGACCACCCAGGGCCGGGCGGCATCGGTGGCCGCCAGCGCCTCGTGTTGCACGTGCGCGAAGACCGGATCGACCGGCAGGCGTTGCAGCAGGCGATACTGCGCCGACCAGTCCCGGTGTTGCGCCCCGGCCGTGCTCAGGGCTCCGGTCACCGTGTGGCGACCCAGATTAAGCAGACCGGCCAGCCACTGGGTGCGCGCCCGGGTAAAATCCCCGGGCGAGCCGAAGGCGGGGGCCAGCCCGTCGAGCAGGGAATCGAAGGCTTCGCTCAACGACGCTTTTTTTTTACCGGGACCGGATCGGGCGGAACCTCGCGCCGGGAAACGATCAGGTGGCCCTTGTCGTGGATCGTCCACTCGACCGTCTCGCCCTTGGCGAAGTCCATCGCCTGCGCGATGGGGGCGGGGAAGTTGATGTAATACTGCGCGGTTTCCTTGCGCTGGATGCATTGAACTTTGGTTGGATAGCCCATAAAGGAAACTAGTATTATAACTAGATATTTAATCAAGCCTTTCCTGCTGCAAAACTAGTCAGCGCCAAACTCCAGGCACGGGCTTCCAGCCCGTGTTCCGAACACATGGCCAAGATGGCCATGCCACGCAAACCCACGGGCTGGAAGCCCGTGCCACCCCTCGCGTTCATTATCGCCAAACGCAAATCCTTCCGCGCACAATCCGCACCCGTCCTTGCCGGAATGAAAACCGCCCTCACCATCGTTGTCACCTTCATCGCCACCAGCCTCTTCTGGCTGGCAGGCATCGCGCTCTGCACGTTCCTGTTTCTGGTTCCCTTGCTCCGGGAGGCCGGCGTCATGCCTTCGCTCCTGTTTTCATCGTCCGATGATCCGCCTTCGATCGTCGCGTCCGATTCCGGCCCCTCCGCCGACCTGCCTCCCTTCCAGGTGCAGGTCGATTACCCCGCCCGCGTCGCCCATGGAGAGACATTCAGGCTGGCGATCCGCACGGCCAATCCGCACACCTCCCGGACCACACTCGAAAGCATCGACATCTACGACAGCCTCCTGTCGGGCTTCGAGATTGTCGAGGTCTCCCCGGCTGCGGAAGCCCCGCAAAAGACGCTCGATTTCCACTCCTTCTATTTCAACCGTCCGCTGCCGCCGTCCGATTCGCTGGACGTCGTTTTCACGCTCAAGGCGAAACGAAAAGGTTTCCACGGAGGCGATATCGACGTCTGCACCCCCGCACAGGATTTCGCCACCCTCTCGACCGGCATCGTGGTGGAATAAAAGCATCAGCGCCTGTATCACAATGGTCTTTGCCGACGACACCCCCGCGACTCCCTCCGCCTCCACGATTACCGACGAGATGCTCGGCGGGTTTCTCGGCTCGCCCGCCCCCCGCGAAATCCCGCCGGCGCTGCGCAAGGCCGCGCTGCGCTCCTCCGCTCCGCTCGCCGTCGGTATCCTCGGGTTGATTTTCTTTCTCTTCGGCCTGCCCTTCCTCTGGCTCTTCTTTCCATGGACGCTTCCCCGCGAATGGTCGCTGGCACGCTCGCACGTCGAAACGCGCGGCAAGGTTGTCGGCGTCGCCGAGACGAGCATGAGCATCAACGACGTCAAGGTGGTGCGCTACACCTTCGAATTTTCTCCCGCCCCCGTCCTGCCGGAGAAACCCGGCACCGGCGGCAACAGTCCAGCAGCCCCTGCCGCCGAAGCTGCGCTTCTCACCGGCGAGTGTTTCACGACCGGCCAACGCTGGCAGCCCGGAGCCGTTGTGACGGTGCGTCACCACCCTGCCGACCCTTCGCTCGCCTGCATCGAGGGCGCGCGCCTGAGCCAGGGTAGCGCGGCATCAGGCTTTGTCGTCATTTTCCCGGCTGCCGGCGCGTGCTTCATCTGGTTCTGCATTCGGTCCCGCCGCCGCGTGCTTTGGCTGCTGCGCCACGGCACGCTCGGCGATTTCCGGATCGCCGCCATCGACGGGACCAACACCCGCATCAACAACCAGCAAGTCTTCCGCGTCACACTCCGGCCCGAAGATCGCCCGGATGCGCCCTCTTCCAGTCTGCGTCTTTACCTGGAAAAACCGCTCGCCTTCGTACGCACCCGCAAGGAGTCAGGCAAACCGGTCTTCGGCCTCTACGATGCCCGCCGCCCGCGCAGCAACCGCGTCCTCCTGCCGGAAATGTGGCTGGAGTGAAGTGCGGCGAAACGTCCGCCGGCCTTTGTCCTGTCGGTCCGCCCCGCCCCAAACCCGGTCCGGTCGGGGGTTCATTCTATTTTCAGAAAAACCGGTGTCATCGGCAGCAATTCGATGCGCCCCGGATCCACCGGTTTTCCGCTGACCAGGTCGCGTGCCGAACCTTCGAGTGACAGGCGCACAACCTGCGGCTCACGCAACAGATTGGTCAGTGGCACGAGAAAGCCGTCCGGCGTCCTGACGATTCGATACTCGATTCCCCAGGCCAGTGCTCCGGTTTCCGAACGAAGTCCGGTTTTGTCAGCCTCGTTACTTCCGCCGCCGAACGCGTCGCGCAATGCATGCATCAGCCGTTCATCGGAACCCTCGCCTCCAACCCGGACAATCTGTTCGTCGAATATCTTCGGAAGGCTTTGCGGACGTGCGTACTCATCGTACGCCAGATTGCCCGGGCCCACCGCCACGAGCTGACCGCCATCGCGCACGAACGTCTCCAGCCCGCGAACCGCATCAGCCGACACGTGCGTCGCGTGCGACACCACGATCCGACGGGCATATGCGTTGGCCGGGGAACGGATGCCACCGGCCAACTGACGTTCGCTGATGAACGTCACTTTCTTTCCCATGAAGGTCAGGGCCGTGTAGGCCGATGTGAGGGCGTCGATGTAGTCCGGATTCCAGAACGTGGATGGCATCGAATACAACAGCGCCACCTCCGCCTTCGCCTGATTGACGGCGGCGAACGCGGGAGCGAGGCGATTCATGTCGAGCATCGTTCCGGCAGCGGCAAACGTATTGGCCGGCCGCAGCCAGATGCTGCCGGAAAGCGCGGGGGTACGCGGTTGTTCCCATACCCACAACGCCGTCGCCCATTGATGATGCAAGCCGCCCTGCCAGATAACCGTGCGTGTATGCTCCGGCGGCACATGGCGCGCCGGAAAACCGTCGGGGATGAAGTGGTTTTCCGAGTTAAAGACCGGCTGACCCCGAAACGAATGCAGCAGATCGTACCACATTTGCTGACGCTGCCAGGCAAAAGCATATCCGTAACGGGATTCAAAATACGAAGAAACATCGTTGCCGGCGATGTCGGTAAACTCCGCAAACAATTCGGCATCGATGCCGTCCACCAGCCGGCTGCGCTCAAGCATCACCGGCATCAGTTTCGCGTGCAAGAGCACGTCCGGAGCCATCTCCCGGATAACATTCGCCATCCATTGATGCCAGGCGGCAAAGTTCACCTGGTTGAATCTGACCCAATCGTAAAACGCCCGGCGTGCCTCGACGCCTTCAGGCATCGTCAGCGCAGGAACGGGAACTTCGTCAAAATCACGCCACGAGGTTCCGTAAAGCGTATTTAACGAGCCGATGCTTTTATGCCGTTTGCGCAACCATGCGATCCATTGCGGGCGGCTGTGAGCATCCTTGCCGCTGAAAACGTAGGCGGGTTCGTTGGAAATGCACAGGCCGAAAAGCGCCGCCGAATCCTTGACTGCGGGAACAATGGTCCGCAGCCATTGTTCGATCACCCGGCGCGCCTCCGGGTGATCGATATTGAACCGAATAAAACCCTTCGAGTCGGCGGAACGCAGACGGATATCCGGATGCGCGTCGAGCACGCGGCGTGGAAAATAGTGAGGAGAAAGCAACAGGTCCACCATGACGCCGGTCGATTCGGCTTCCCGCAGGGTTTTCACGATCGAATCCACACCGGGGCCCGGCCTGCCATCCGCCAGCAAGTCCGATGGGCCACGTTCCTGCTGGATCAGCCTCGCGCCGATTCCTGCCAGAAATGGCAGATCGCGTGCAACCGCGTCAAAGTGTCCGAAGCCGTTAAAAAAAGAAGGTCGGGATGCATCCGGAATGCCATCGGTCGTACGGACCAGAACGCCGTCGCTGATTCCGGTTTTTCCGACAGCGGGTGACGGCATCTCGCCTTTTCCCTGCTGCGATGACATCGCCGCGATGCTCTCGCGGTTTCGTTCTTCAAGCTCATCCAGAATAGCCTGCACCTCTTCCAGTTGCAGAAGGCTCCATTCCTTGTTTTTTTCGAAGTGATGCTCCTCCTGCTCGCCCGAAAGACGGCGCAGAAAATGTCCGGCGATGCTGTCACCGGCATTGAAATACAGGTCATCCCGCTGGCCGGGCTTTCCCGTTTTTTCATGCCGTGCTTTCACCGTCTCGAACAAACCGGCCAGCCGGTCGCGCATGTTGATGCGTCTCAAATCGGCTTCCGCCAGCACGGGCGTTGCCGTGCGCGTCACATCCCTCCCGCCTGCCTTGCGCGCGAACACCTGCCACGCGCCCTGCCGGTCAAACTGCGCGTTGCCTGCCGAAAAAAAAACACTGCGCGCCTCGCCTTGTGCCACGGCAGGCAGCACCACCTCGCCAACAACAACCGGGTCTTCTCCCCGGGCGGATCCCGCTGCCTCCGCTGGCTCGCTCGTCACCCGCCGCGCCCCGAGCACCACCTTTTCCGACACCAGCGCCTGATGCGCGTATTCGATCAACGTCCCGGAAACCCGTTCGCCGGCGTCGTGAGTGGTTTTGTCGAGGCGAAGCAAGGCCACCGACGGCATCCGGGATTGTTCCAGAAGCGCGATTGCGAAGGCCGCCGGGTTTTTCTCGTGCGCGATGCCCGGAGTCCACTCGGCGGCCTGACGCACGCCGCCTTCGCCTTCACTGTTGAAAACGACATTCAGGCCAAGCACAGGAGGCGGGTTTCGGGCATCCACCTTGAGCACATGCCAAGGGATGGTTGTGGTAATGCGATAACCGCTCTCGGTTCGCACGCCGGTGGTGGTGGCGGCGATGGAGGCGTAATCGAAATCGGGGTCCTGGCCGGTACGCCAGGCATGGATGCCAACCTTGCCGGCCGGCAGAAGCGCGAATCCGATCTCATACCATGGCGCAGTGCTGCCATCCGGCCGCTCGGCGGTTTTCAGGTCGATGGCGACCTGAACGCTGTCGCCTCGCCACATGGATTCGCCATCAATGACTTCCCCTCGATGTTGTCCGGATGCATCGAATACAAAATGCAGGCCGAGTGTATCATGGGTGATGCGAACCGTGCCGCCGCCGCTGCCATCGCGTCCGGCCTTGTCGGGCAGGAGAGTGAGCGGTGGGGCGGAAGCGGAAGCAAGGGCATGCTGAAACACAGGGTAAAAGGCGAGTGACGGAGCAAGGTTGTCCCACACGGCGGGAGGGGAAATACGAGGGACGGTGGCAGTCTGGTGGACGTCGTCGAGGGCAATGATTTCCACGTCGTCGATCCACAATGCCTGCGTTGGCCCGGCGGCAATGACGATGACCTGAAACGCGGTTTTGCGGTCGGTGGTAAAATCGAAGGAAAACTCCTGCCAGTCGTAGGTGCGGGCGGGGATATTTTTGCGCATCTTCCAGCCTTCCCCGAGGGCGACCACGCATTTGCTGACAGACTGCCCTTTGATCCACATGCGGAGGCGGTACTTCCGGCCGGGCTCCAGACCGTCCACGAGTTGGCGGAGACGGCCGTAGGTGTTGCGGGTTTCGGGTGTCTGGTTGGTGATCCTGAAGGAGTGGCGTCCGCTGCGTTTCACGGAGGCATCAAGGTCGCCGCTCGCCTCGGGCGCAGGCTTGCCGGCCAGCGACCAGTCCCACCAGGCAAGACCAGGTTGATCGAATCCGCCGTTGCGCAGGCCAGTGCGTTCGATGGGGCCTTCGACGGCCTCGACCTCGGCTGTCTCGACGAGTTCGATGTCGTCCACCCAAAGCGCCCCTACGGTGGAATCCGCGATGACGATGACATTGAAATCGCCCGGGGAAGAACCGGTCTCGAGATCAAACACAACGCGGCGCCATCCATACGTGCCGCGAGGCAAGTTCATGCGTTTGTCCCACCGGACACCACAAACGAGAACAGCACTGGAGACATTCTCCCCCTTGACCCAAAGGCGCACCTGGTAAGCAGTGTCGGGCTTCAAACCCTTCACGATCTGGCGGAGGCCTCCATAAACGTCGGGAGCACGAGGAGTGGCGTTGGTGATCCTGAAGGAGCGATGTCCGGAAAAACGGGTTTCGGAATCGGGTTCACCCGAGGCTTGAGCCCCGCCGGAGGTCGCCCAGCGCCAGGGAGCGACGGATGTAGCCGCGGATTCGAAATCGCCGTTCTGCAGGTGATTTGTCACGGAGGTGACACTTTCAGCGGCAGTGGCGGCAACTGACCCGGGCGATGCGGATAACAGACCGATGGCCGCAACCATCAGCAGGGAAAGAAACGCGCCTCGTGCAGACGGGCCAGCGCATGGTCGTATTGTTCTCATTGCAAATTGGAGGGATGGAGATAATCGAAAGCCGGATCACCCTTCGGTGGACAAGAAACGGAGGCCGGAAGAGACGGCCATCATCTTACCGGTCATACTCCGCCGTGGCGAAGTGTTGGGTTTCGTGCCCGTTGGTGTAGCTCGGGGTGCTGCGGGTGAATTGCGCCCAGGTCATCTGGCTCACCAGCCATGCTTCGACATGTCCGTCGAGAAAACCGACGTTGATTTTTTTGTTGTGAGGTTTGGGAACGGCCTTCCGCAAATCGGCTTCGCCGGTCGAGCTGCTCAGGGTTGTCGCATTGATCCAGCGGCTTTTCTCGTCGATGATATAGGCGAGGCGCGAGGGTTCGCTGATTTGGGACAAGGGCAGTTTGCTCACGTACGAGTTGAAACCGTAGATCCAGCTATCGACGGCACACATCTTGTCCTTGGTCATGTTGAAGACCTTCCATGATGCTACGTCAGGCGGGATCGAAAACATGTAAGGCGCCAGGATAACGCGAACCTCCACGACGTTGGTAGCGTTGTCAGGGTTGTCGGGATCCCGGTAAGTCGAGACGGGCAGGCGTCCGCCGTTTTCGATCGCGTAGAGGGGCACCGCGTTGAGGAAACCGCGCATGTGCGTCGTGCATTTTGCATGACGTGCCTTCTGGCGAACCATGCCGACCGTCGGAATGAGGATGGCTGCGAGTGTGCCGATGATGGCGATGACGGTAAGGAGTTCGACGAGCGTAAAAGCCGTACATTGGCGGAAGTGTGTTTTCATGGGGAAAAATCGAAAAGCCGTACTGCCGGGAAAGTCGGGGCGGGAATCGCCGCCCGTCCCTGTTTTCGGATGAGCAGCCACGCTGGCAAGCGCCGGCATGTTCAGCGCAAGCGACGGCCAAGGCAAAGAGCGACGAGAAGAACGGAGAGTCCCGACAGGAGAGCGACCGTTGCAGGCTCGGGAACGGCGGCGACATCGAAGGTGACGGTGAACGGATTGTCAGTCGAATTGATACGATTCCATTGATAACGCGTGCTCGCCGTTCCTTTTTCCACATCAAACACGACCTTGTACCAGAAGGTTTCGGCAAGTTCCGTAAGGGTGATGCTTGCGGCGGTGTTGTACCCCCGGTTTGTCGTTGAACCGGTGAACCCTTTATTGTCGGAGCTTGTGATCAAGGTCCAGTCGTCATCGTTTCCGGTCAGGCTGTAATAAATCGAAACGGTGCCGACAATGTTTCCGGTGGTATCTCCGAAAAGCCGTCCCGTACCCGCTATATCTACTTTCTCGATACGAAAATTCGTATCACTGAAATCGAATTTGTAGATGAAATTCGCCGAGGTGTCTATCGCGCGAACATATTTCCAGTTATCTTCCGTCGAGAGCGCAATGTTGCTCCAAGACCAGACGTCCTCGAAAAATTGGCCCGTGGACGGGCTTGTCGTAGTCATGTCTGCGAAGGTCAGGTCGTATATGTACTTGCCGTCCTGAATGTCCGCATCGGAGATGGAGAGAGCGGCGTGGAGCACCGCAGGCAGTCCCATGAGGACGGCGAGCAAGGTGGCGATTTGGATGAATCGGGTCTTCATATGATTCTGGTTGGGTTGGAACTCGGGTTTTCGAGACAGGTACTCAAGTATCGGTTATTAAACTACGAATTTCCTTCCATGTTCGTCCTGTTGCTCACATATACGCCTTTGCCCTGGACTCCGCGAAGGAGTCCCTCTTCGATCAGGACCTTGAGGACGCGGCGGACGGTGGGCCTGCTGATGTCATTGCAGAAATGGGCGATGTCGCGCGCGGTGGGAAGCAGGTCGCCCGGTCCGTAACGTCCCGTGTTCAGCCAGGTACGGATGAGGGTTTCCACCTGTTGGCGGGGCGGAAGCTCGGCAAGCGTGTCGGAAGTGACGGTAGTGGCGGACATCGGAAACGGTGATGGAAACAACAGGGAAGCGATGTGACGGGGAGGTGGTGAAGGTTTCCGCAAACCTGCCCTCGTCTCCCGGAAAATGAAAGCGTCATGATACTGGACACGTCCACTGACCAGAGGCACAACTCCGGTTACCCTTATCTTGTCTTGTCCCGATTTGTCGGAGTCCGCCAACAAGCACCAGAGACTGCCGCCCGCGCAGCCACCGCGTCCTCCTGCCGGAAATGTGGCTGGAATGAAGTGCGGCGAAACGTCGCCCCTGCTCTTCGGCCCGCCGGTCCCCCCCCCCGGACCGGGCCGCCCGACTCGGAAGGCTTGACGCTTCCGGGCTTCCTAGTTCCATTTCCTAGTTATGGACATCGCCGCACTGCTTCGCCAACCCGAGGGCAAGACGCTGGAATTCAAGCGCGACCTGTCTTCGCCCGACAACGTGCTCAAGACGATCGTCGCCTTTGCCAATACGGCCGGAGGCATCATGCTTGTCGGTGTTGACGACAAGACCAGGAAAACCGGAGGCCTCGCCGATCCGCTCAAGGAAGAGGAACGCCTCGCCAGCCTGATCGCCGACCGCATTTCCCCGCGGCTCGTTCCCACTCTCGAAATCCTTTCGTGGCGCGGAGCCCAGCTCATGCGCATCGAGGTTTACCCTGGAAACAGCAGCCCCTGCTTCCTCAAAAACCTCGGTCCGGAAAACGGCGTGTTTGTCCGCCTGGGTTCCACCAACCGCAAGGCCGACATCGCGCTCATTCGGGAAATGCAGCGCCTGTCCGCAAGCGAAACGTTTGACGAGATCCCCCTCCCTGAATTCGGTCGCGCCGATCTCGACCTCGAAGCGGCCGCAGCCCTGTTTTCCCCCCGCATCAAACTCACCTCCGCAACGCTCCAGACCCTCCGGATTCTCGTCCGGCACGCCCGGCGCGAAGTTCCCTCTACCGGCGGTTTTCTTCTCTTCGGGCGTGACCACACACGCCGCTTTCCCGACGCATGGATTCAGTGCGGGCGTTTTTCCGGAACGGACAAAACCCGGCTCGCCGATACGCTCGAATCCACCAAACTCCTCCCGCAGGCGCTCGAGGAGGCATACGGTTTCATCCGGCGGCATTCGAACCGCCCTGTTCGCATCGACGGGCTGCGCAACACACCCGGTGAAAGCATTCCGCTGCGCGCCGCCCGCGAATTGCTGGTCAATGCCATCGTGCATGCCGATTACTCACAGGCAGGAGCGCCCGTCCGGGTGTCGCTGTTCGACGACCGCCTCGAAATCGAGAATCCCGGGATTCTCCTCGCCGGCCTCACCATCGAGGACATCACGCAAGGAGTCTCGCGCCTCCGCAATCGCGTGATCGGACGCGTCTTCAAGGAACTCGGCTACATCGAGCAGTGGGGCAGCGGCATCCAGCGGGCCGTAGCCGCATGCGCAGACGCCGGCCTGCCTCCGCCGCGCTTCGAGGAACTGCCCTTCCGTTTCCGGGCCATCCTCCCGCTTGTCCCGGTTGCGATGACGGCTCCGGCGCTCGATCCCGCAGGGGAACAAATCCGTCAACTCCTCATCTCTCATGAAGCTGCCGATGGCCTGGCGCCGAAGGAAATCGCCACTGCGCTGGGTGTCACAACCCGCACGATCCGTACCCGCATGGCCAGGCTGGAGCGGCTGGGCCTTGTCATTCCCGTAGGGAAAAACAACCGCGATCCCCGACGACGGTATGTCTGGAAAAACCCGGCGTAGCCAAAACCGCCATTCCCGCTTTTACCTTCATTTTCGGGAAAACCGGTGTCATCGGCAGCAATAACGCCCGGAGCGGAGAACTCCCGGGGGCGTAAACGAATGGACCGGAGACGGGGAGCAAAGGCGGAATGAGCGCGCACGGGGTGGAGCAGAACACGGACAGCACAGGCGGGCAATGGCAGCCGGTTCGGGTTCGCGCGACCCTCCCTCCCGCCCGGCCTCTTGACCCGTCCACTGGCGCTATCATACTTCGCATCATGCCAACCGCAACGATCACACTCAAGGTCTCCGACAAGGAAAAAAAGCGTCTGCAAGCGCAGGCACGCCGCGCCAAAAAAAGCTTCAACGCCTACGTGCTTGGCAAACTGGCCGGAGCGGGTGTCAGCCGCCGCAAGGGCAAGGTCGATTACGACAAACTCACCGCTCACCTCGCCGGACGCTTTGAGGGCGAAGAAGCGTGGCGCATCATCCCCGGCCGCGAATGAGCGCCTGTTTTGACACCTCGGTCCTCGTATCACTCTACATGCGGGACGCCAACTGGCAGGAGGCTGTCTCCCTTGTCTCCGCTCACAAGGGCGCTGTCTGGACCCCCTGGCAACGGCTGGAATTCAACAACGCCGTCCGCGCACACGTGGCCCGCGGCAACATCGACATCGCCGCCGTCCGCAAAATCGAGGAGACTATCCGGCTCTCTATCGAAAACAGAGACATGATCCCCCGCCCCCTCCCCGCCGGGTGCGATTCAATCTGATGTCAGCGTAGCTGCCCGTAGGGGCGGGACGCTGCCGCTCCATTACTGCCCCCCCCTCCAACCCTTCCCGGATTTGGCAAGCATCATCCACGACGCGCAACCGTACGCCCGTCGGACCAAGCGGCGTCCATGAGGATGATCTTGGGGCTGGCAGGGATGCCGCATTCGTTGCGGCTGATTCCCGCCGTGACCAAATCCACGGCTCCGGCTCCGACGGCGTTCATATCCTGCAATGCTCCCGCCACCACACCCTTTTTCCAGAGATCGAGATCGATGTTGGCGTAGCTTGTCTGCCGGGGAACGCTGATGCCGGCTTCGCGCATCCAGTGCAGGGGATTGTCGGGTCCGATGCCGAGAACGGCATCGGGCTTGTGAGCGCGATACCATTTCAGGAATTGCTTTTTCGAATCCGGATGACTCTCCCAGTGTTCCAGCCAGAGAGGCGGGATGGCCGAGCCTCCGAGCACTTGCTGGCTCGTGCTGAAACCGCCCAGCCACAAATGTTGCACGCGATCATCCGACTCCTTTGTAATCGCCAGACCGATACGACGATGCCCGAGACGCCATAGATTATCGTAGCAAAGCCGGATGATGTTGAAATGGTTGTTGGTTACGCGGTCGAAGTTCTGCTGCGAAAAGGAATAGCCGACGGCGACGGCACAAAAACTGTTCCAGTCAAATTGCAGCGTTTCGAGATCGAGCGGCATGGGGCCGATAATGGCGCCGCGTACAGCACGGGCGCGCAGGATGCGGGCAATGCGGGCGGAGTCGCCACCACGCAAGCCAAGCCAGAAGGGTTCGACGCGAAAGCCGAGATGCCCGGCGCGGACGCTGGCGCCCTGAAGAATCCGGTCGTGCGGGTTGGCGTCGATCCATTCTTCCCGGGTTTTCCAGGCGCTGAAAAAGGCGATGGTCTCGCCGCTGCGCTTCACCCGACGGGTGCGGATTTGCGACATGAGAGCGGTGACCAGCGCATTGGGGCGATAGCCGAGCCGCTCCGCCTCGGCCTGCACGCGCTGTCGTGTCTTTTCGGATATGTGCGGATGATTCCGCAGCGCCATCGACACGGCAGTCCGGCCCAGCCCCAGCCGGGCAGCGAGATCACGGATGGAGATATGGGCGGGTTCGGCCATTTGCCATCTCACAAACAGCCGAAAGCCGGAAATGCAAGCACCCGGCCAACGGGAGAAGCGTCTTTATGATATCCGGCCCATGCCTCACTCCATGATTTTCCGGGGATGACCGGGATGGCGCACCGCATCGTCGAGGCCGCCGAAGCCCGCTGATTCCCCTCACCCGTTTCGGATCTGCCATCGGAGGTCGTTCCTGTCATGGCACATGAAGGTAGTGTCCCGAGTTCTGGCCGGCAGTATCGGAGTAATACAAGTTCAGGTACCACGATACGGGCGCCCACGCGCCGCCCTGAATCACGTGACCGGGGGAGAGCGGCACGATGCCACTGACGTAGTTCATGTTCATGACCGCCACATCGGAGGTAACCGCCGCAGCGTCGCCCCCGCCGATCTCCACCGAGCGGATCGGGTGATCGTCCTGGATCAGGTCGTAATTATCGATCGTCAGTCCCTGACATTTCGCCAGCAGGAGCGCCCGGGCGCCCGCCTGGTTGTTGCGATTCGGGTACGTGACCGCGATCGAGCTGACCGCCGGATAACCCGCCGGCTGGACCACGTTCTGGAAAATCACGCCATCGGTCGGTGCATCCCGAACCTCGAGCGAACCGACAGTAAAACCCCGTCCGTTTTGCACAAGGAGGCTGCCGCCGGTAACCACGATGTCATCGAGCGCAATGTCGCTGTCTGGCAAATCGCCGAGGTCGGGTGAAATCGTCGTGGCGCCGATAACGGCAAACGAGGCACCCTCCAGCGAGATGTCCGTCAGGGAACAGTTGCGACTGTTGCGGACGCGAATCCTGCGGCCGGCGGCCTCGACTCCGGCAATGCGAACGCCCCCGGTTATCTGTCCGTTGTCACCTGGAATGGCGGCACAATTCCAGAGGTGGATCGAATCGTTGGCCGCCCCGCTGATCGTATTCGCCCCCGTCACTGTCACATCGAATCCGGACCACACCGGATCGGAAGAAAGCGGGTTGGTCGCAGGGTTGTAGTGCACGAGCAACCCCGTGTCGCAGTTCAGCAGCGTCAGATCGGAAAGCGTGATTCCCCGGGAAGCCAGATAGGTCCACCTGACGTTCATGCCATCGGCCCGGGCGCTGTCGATCACGACGCCGCAGGACGCTTTCCCATCCACGTAAACGTCGGACACCGTGATGTCGCGGCCTCCGGAAATACGGACGCCGTTGGCGGCACCGCCGATCGACGTGATGCCGGTAGCCGTCGAGTGGGCATTATTCCAGACCGGATTCAGATCCGGCTGGTTGTAGTGCGACTGATCGTAGATGAGAACTGGATCGTAGTACGTCACGAAAGCCAGCGTGTCGTCGCCCGTATTGATACCGGTCACCGTGTCAACAGTCACCGAGTTGCAGGCGTTGAAATGGAGTCCGTCGGCCAGACTGTCCTCGACATAAAAATTCCGGACATCGACCGTCGCGCATCCCAGAAATATCGCACCCGTTTGCGGACTGCGTTCCGTGCGGCAGTCCCGAAAATGCAGATCCTCGAGTATATTGCCCTCCTCTCCGGGATACCCGAGAAAACGAAATCCGTCGCCCATGCTGCGTGCCCCGGCCAGCTCCGCCCACCGGACATGCACACCGATGAACGAGAGGCGCGCACCCGGGCCTTGCACATACACGCCGTGCCCTGAACCCACTTTTTTCCCGTTTTGAATAACCAGATTGTCCATCACAAGGACGGCATCCGGCGCAAACAGCACCGTGGTATCGGAAACGCCGTTGAGGACGAGACCGTGCCCGCTGCTCCCCCGTCGGTAGCGGCCGTCCGGGAAATAAAGGACACCGGCGAGGCCCGCTGATTTGAGCGTCGCCACGGCGGAAGCGATGGCGGCTCCATCATCGGCGATGCCATCACCCGCCGCCCCGAAAGCCTTGACGTTATAGACAACCGCATCGGTCTCCGCCGCCACGCGGAGGGTAATGTTGTCCAGGTGAAGCGCACCGCCGGCAGTACCGGCAACCGTATCCTGGGAAGCCAGCACCGCCAGGCTGACGGGCGTGTTAAAGAAACCGAAACCGGATGCGAGCACGACGAGCGGTCCCGTTTCGCCATCGGCGGCAAGGGACGCCACCGCCACATCATAGGTCCTCGTCTCCAGACGCACCGTCACCTCCACATGATACCAAGTCCCGGCCGCGACAGCCAGCAACGGCACCAACGAGGAACCGTTGCGCGCTTGCAGGTAACCGCCTCGCCCGAGGAAAAGCTCCGGCCCGATAACTCCGCTGGCCAGATTCTGCGCGAGCCGGATGGAGAACTCGGTCGAGTCGGGCGCACCCTCCGGAATCCGGTACTCGAATGACCACAGGAGCGTGCCAGAAGAGCCGCTTCCGCACGCCTGGGCTACAAAACTTCGGGACACGCGCGGGCCGGTATTTCCGGAAGTACCGTCATCGGCATCGTGAAGCAGCAGCGAGCCGGCACCGGCCGAAAAAGGTGACTGGACGGCAGGATCGATCGCCACCGCAGAGGCACCGGCGAGCAAACTGGTGGACCATCCTGGCGCCGGCAGGGAGCCCGCATCGAAACCACCCTGCCCCGGATCGATCAGAAATGTGCCCGGTTCCGACGCTGGGTATCCGGATAACGGGATCAGCAAGAACAGAGCGATCAACAGGGCGCCGGCGCGAACGGAAACGACGCGAAAGACAGGAAACGGTGGCCGACGGGAACAGGAGCAGAATGGAAGGTTCATGATACGGGGGTTACGGGAGTGACGGAACAGACAGACGCGAAGAGGCTTCACGCTGTCCGGAAGAAAAAGGGTGGTTTGCAGGCCGGTAAAAAGAAGGCTTACCGGAACACTGACCCGGGGCTTTTCACAAAACGCACCGAACCGTCGAGATAACCGAAAACGGCTGATTTCTCGTCGTCGGCTCCAGGGGCAGAATGATGCTTGTTCATTTTCTGCGAGGGGTTGTCGCCTCGCTGGTCCCAGACCACCGGGATTCGGGCAGCATCGGACTCATCGAGCCGGGTCGGCGTGTCGACGCGCCCCGCCGAGCTTTCCCAGGAAACATAAATTTTCCGGCAGGCCGAATAATGACACTCCCAACTCGCGCCACTTGCCGGATTGACAAGAGGAGTGGCTCCGACGGATTTGCTCACCGGGCATATCAGGATTTTTTCCTCACCCTTTGTCATCAATCCGATGCTTTTGAGCGTTCCGGAACTCTGACCCGTCATCAGGAGTTGAATACGCGTTATCTCATCATTTCCTCCGCCATCCGTCCGGTCCAGCAAACGACCCTTGTTCTCGTTCGCGCCGAGGACCATGTAATTGACGATCTGGCGGATGTTGCTGCGGCATTGGGTGGCACGCGCGGAGAAGCGGACGCGTGACACCACAGGAATCATGATGCCGGCGAGAATGCCGATAATCGTGATAACCGTGAGCAACTCGACGAGCGTGAAACCGCGCGTGGCGGCAGCAGGGGAAGAGAACCGTAAACGTGTGAGGCAACGCATGGCGAGAGGAGCGGATGTAAACCCGCCGGCAGAGTCAGGGCACCACTTTTTCCGGATGCTTCAGGAAGCGGACCGAGCCGTCGGTGAAGGCAAAGGTGGCGGAGTTTTCACTGTCAGGCTTTGAGCCCGGGCTGGAGTGATGGGAACTCCGCGATGTGCCCGAGCCCTTGTCTCCGCGCCAGTCCCAGACCAGCGGCAGGCGCGAGGCATCGGGATCATCGAGCCGGGTGGCCGTGTTGACCCGCCCGGTCGTGGTCCAGTTCGGATACACTTTCCGGTTGGCCACATAATGGCACTCCCAGGAGGATCCGTGAGCCACCGGATCGACGAACGGGTTGCCGTCCGCTTTGTTGACCGGACAGATGAGGATGCTCTCTTCGCCTTTTTTTAGCAGACCCGCGGTGGTGATGGCTCCCCAGTCGTCGTGGTACTCCATGATGTACTGGATGCGGGTATACTCGTCGTTGGTATCGGTATCGCCCCAGAATTTGCCCCGGTTGTCGTTCGCCCCGATGATGATGTAGGTGGCAATCTGGCGAAGGTTGCTCTTGCAGGTGGCCGCGCGCGCCGAGTGGCGCACACGCGAGACGACGGGGATAAGGATGCCCGCCAGCACGCCGATGATGGCAATGACCGTGAGCAGTTCGATGAGCGTGAAACCCGCAGGACGCGAACGGCGGATGATGCGGGACGAGATATTCGGAGATATGGATGTTTTCATGGCGGTTTGGGGAGAATGCGCGGCGATACGAAGGAAAGAACGGGCGGGATCAGTCGAGGGTAAGGCTACGGATGTTTTTCTCCTGATCCGCCGCGATCCCGATGTCGGCGCGACCGAAGGTATTGCCGCGAAGAATGAGCGATTCTATCGGGCGTTTCGCGGACAGGGCAAGGAGGGTGACCGCGGGCTGGTCGGCGGTCCGTTGCCAGCGAGTGTCTGTGATTTCCAGGTGCGTGAGCGCGGTGCCGAACAGCGTGATGGCTCCGCGTGTGGGAGAAAGCTTGCCGGTCGCGCAGTCCTCGATCGTGTTGCCGGAAAGCGTCGCGCGGCCGATGCGCGGCAGAAAACCCTGTTGTTGCCAGAAGGCGATGGCCGACTGGTAGGTTCCTCGTATCGTATTTTTAGTCACACGAATATCGTTTCCGGCGCAGAGGGCGATGCCGAAACCTTCACGGGTTCCGGTGATGGTGTTGTTCTCGAAAACGACGCCCTGCGAAGCGCGGGTCAGGCCGCCGGTCTGGTCGATGCGGAGGCCGGCATCGCGGCTGTTTTCCAGGTGGCAGGATGCGACGCGCACGGCGTCGCTCGATTCGATGGTCATGCCGAAGGTGCCGGCGCCGCGCACCGTGCTTCCGGTGATCGTGACATCGCGGCAGGTGTCGATACGGATGCCGGGGCCGCCGGAATCGATGGCTGTCACGCGGTCGATGGCGAGTTGCGTGCAGCCGGCGGCGTCGAGCAGGGCGCGGTTGTGGCGGACGGCGACAGGCGAGGCGGCGGGAGGCGTCAGGCGGAGTTCGAGATCGCTGATCGTGACACGTTCGCTGGCGACGAGACGCAGACCGATGGCATCGGGATTCTCGAAAAGGAGAACGGCGCCGGGTTCGCCCGGTTCGCCCTCGATCCGCAGATCGGTCTTGCCGGCGACGAGCAGGTGGCGGTCGAGGGCGCTGAAGAGCGTGGCGCGATCGGATGCGGTCGTGGCGATGCGGTAACGGCCGGCGGGAATGCGCAGGATGCCGCCTGCCGCAGGCATGGCGTCGAGCGCACGCTGGAGGGCGGCGGTGTCGTCCGTGGCGCCGTCACCGCGGGCGCCGAAATCGCGGGCATTGAGAACGGTGTTCGCGGAAGGGGAAACGGAGGCGATGACGGGAGCGGGGGCGTGAGAAGTGGCGGGGGATAGATTACGGACGAGGCGGTAGATGTCGTAGAAGCGAGGGGCAGCGGAGGAGCCGGTTGTGCTCTCTCGAATAACGGCACCGGGGGCTTCGCCTTCAATGGCGAGGTCGCCGTCGTGGTTGGCGACAAACGTGTTTTGCTCCAGGACGAGGCCGGTGACGACCGGCCCGCGGGTGATCCGAAAACCGTAGCCGGTGCTGGCCTCGATATGGTTGTTGCGGAGGATCACGCCGCGGGGATCGAAGACCTCGATTCCCGTTTTGTATTTTCCGGTCGGATACCGGTGAAAGTTGATGCCGTCCCCGCCGGTGGCGTAGAGGGCGTTGTTTTCGATGAGCGCGTCCCGGATGTTGAATTCGCCGAGGATGCCGCCGGGATAGGCGGCTTTGGAAAGGTTCAGGTTGTTGCCGACGAGGATGTTGTTGCGCAGGACAGGGCGGAGCACGGGATCGCCGTCAACAGGATTGTGACCGTGACCATGCAGGAAAATCGCCGGAAGCTGGGAGCGTTCGATCCAGTTGCCTGCAACCTCGATATCGGTGCCGCCGACGGCCACGCCGCGGCACTGGGCGGCGATGAGCGTGTTGTGGAGAAAGCGGTTGGCTGTAGCGGGGCGTTTGACGCTCTGCACGGAAATGGAGGCGAGCGCGTCATCGCCGGAGTATTCGACGAGATTGTACGCGGCGGTGATGCCGGAGGCGGTGTCGAGGTGGATGCCGTCGGCGGTGGTGTTGCGCACGCGGCAATCGACGACCCACGAATCGGTGCAGCCGCGCCGGAAAAGCGGACCGATCACGCTCTGGTCAAACGTGACGCGGAGCATCTGCACGCCGGAGACGCGGCGGGCGTCGGGCGAATAGCTGCCGAACTGGAGCGCATACATGCCGCGAAACAGGCCGGTGCCGCGGGCATTGTAGAAGGGGAAGATGCTGAAGGAGAGGTCGCGCAGGGTGACGTTTTCCGCGCTGCCGAAATCCCACGCATACGTCGCCCCCCATGAACCGCCCGCGAAAGAGCGGGGTATGCAACGGATCTGCGAGGCCTCGCCTTCGCCGACAAAGTGGATGTTGCGCAACGGCTCGTCCCAATCGCCTTCGAGCGTCCAGGTAGCCTGGCTTTTTTTGTTATGGAACGCATAGGTGCCGGCCGGCACGTAAAGGACGCCGCCACCGATGCGTTTCAGGGTTTTCAGCGCTTTTTCGAACGCGGGCTGGTCGTCGGTCTCCCCGTCGCCGGTCGCGCCGGCATCGCGGACGTTGACGACGGGGAGCGCGGCATAATCGACGGGCGGCAGCTTTTCCAGGCCGGGCCGTTCGTAGAATGCAGGGGGGATATTGGAAATCCTGACGGACGAAAGCGGCACGTTGCCGGCGGGGGCGACGGCGAGGCGACCGGCGAGCGGGGCGAAAAAAACCTCGCCGGCGTCGGCGGCGGTGAGCCCGTCGATGGTGATGTCGATCTGCGTGATTTTTGCCCAGTCGATCGGGGCGGCTTCCGGCGGCGCAGCCGATCCCCGGAGTGCAAATGTGAAAGCGTGCAGGGAACCATCGTTGGCAAGATTCCTTTCGAGCGCACTGTCGAGTGGAATGCTGGCGATGACGCCGGGCGAACGGACAACGAGGAACAGGCGGTGCCGGCCCTGCGCAGGCGCGGCGAATCGCCAGCCGAGGCGCAGGGTGAGCGACTCCAGGTCGGTCCAGTCGGCAGAGCCGAGGCGTTTGACCAGGCGGAGAACATTGTCGTTTTTTCCTCCCTCCGGTATCCGGACGATGGTGACAATCGCGCCGTCGCCGCCCTCCGGCGCCGGCAAGGCGCCGAAACGGAGCCCGCCTCCGGAGGAGGAAGCCGCGCGGCGTTCGGTCCGCCAGGAGGCATCGCTGTCCCCGGTGGCCGTGGTGCGAATGACCGTCACCTCGCGTCCGGGCCCGTCAGTGCCTTGCGAGGCAAATGCGGCCCTCGTCAGCAGGCAGGCAAGGACGGCGGAGCCGAACAACGCAGCGGATTTGGGAAAAGACGGCATGGTTTGAAAATGCAATGAATCGTGGTCGTTTCAGGCACGGGAACGGAAGCGGCGAATCAACGCATACCCGACGACGCCGGCGCCAAGCAGCGCAGCCATCGCAGCAGGCTCGGGGATGGAGGCCGGAGCGAGGTTGAAATCGACCTCGAAGAAGTTGGCGTTGTTGGCTCCCGTGATGCCGTTGAGGCGGTTCCAGGATTGTTCGCTGCCGAGGGTAGTCGTGCCGTTGAGCGATTCGAAGAGGACACGATAATAAACGATCGATTCACCCGGCGAAAGCGTGATGGTTGACGAAGTGCCGCCGGTGAAGGTGTTGCTTCCACCGGCCAGCGAGGTGGTGGAGCGCAGATCCGTCCAGTGGGTGCCATCCAGGCTGTACTGGGTGGTCACGGATTTCATACCGCTCCAGTAACTGTTGGCGCTGGTGGAAAAGAGAATGTCTTTCACGGTGAACGAGGTGATCTCGTAACCGGCACCGGTGAAATCGAACTTGTAGGTGAAGGACGACTGCGCGGTGCCGCCATTCGCAAAGATGTAGCCGTTGGTCCATGCTCCGCTGGATGCTTCCATCTTCTGGTAAATGTTCGCACTGATCGAAAACACGTCGTCGAAGAGTTTCCCGCTCTGGAGATTCACGTTGCCGCCAGCCGGATCCTTGTCCGCTGCCGTGGCGGCCGCCGTGAGGTCGGCATAACCGAGGCTGTAAGTGTAGCCGAAGGCACCGGCGTTTCCGGTGACGTCCGTGGCCTTGATTTCGAGCGCAGCGCTGGCGGAGGGCGCGCCGGTGAGGAGGATGGCAGCGGCAGTCACGGTAACCGCAGTGACTGCAAAGATGGATCGGTGAGGTTTCTTCATGGCGGAATGGTGATCGGATGTTGGCGGGTCGGGATCGGGTAAGTGCGGGCGGACGATGGCCCCTGCCCGCTTGCGTCCGCAACCGGCTCGTTGTTTAACTGATTAAACAGCGCCACGACTGACAGACGCCCGCGCCGGCTTCCTCCTCGCCATGAGCATGACCCATCGCACCACGTTGAAACAGATTGCCGACGCCGCCGGCGTCACGGCGGCGACGGTGAGCATGGCGTTGCGCAATTCGCCGCGCATCTCGCTGGCGATGCGCGAACGGCTCCAGACGCTGGCGGCGCAGATGAATTACCACCCCGATCCGCTCATCGCCGCGCTCGCCGGGCGGCGCAGCGGCCGGCGGCGGGGCGAGGAGATCGGCACCATCGCGTGGGTGACGGCGTACCCCGAACGCCAAGGCTGGTACTGCACCACTTTTTCGCCTGGCGCATATGCGGGCGCCCGCGCGCGGGCCGCGCAGCAGGGCTATCGCGTGGAGCATTTCTGGCTGCGCGAACCGGGCATGACGGCGCGGCGGCTGAGCGAAATCCTGCACAGCCGCGGCATTCGCGGCGTATGCGTGGCGCCACTACCGGAAGGTTTCGGCCACATGCGCCTGCGCTGGGAGTGGTTTTCGTGCGCGGCCGTGGGATACTCGATGGTCCGGCCGTCGCTGCACCGGGCATGCCCGCACCAGTTTCAGGGCATGCTGCACACGTTGAAGACGCTGCGGAAGCGCGGCTACCGGCGGATCGGCGTGGCGCTGGAAAAACGCGTGAGCCGGATCGTCGTTCATAACTGGCTGGCGGCGATCCTCGTCTTCCGGCAAATGCACGGCGCCGCTTCGATCCGCCATTTCACCTACCCGACGCCGGACCGCGCCGAAATGGAGCGGTGGATCGGCCAGAATCGGCCCGATGCGATGGTGGTGCCCGATGTGGCGCTGCTCGGATGGGCGCGGGATGCAGGCCGGAAGATTGCCCCGGAAGGCATCGGCCTGGCCACGCTGGAGCGCTATTCCGGATACGCCGGGCTGGACCAGCGTCCCGAAGTGGTCGGCGCCTCGGCCATCGACCTGGTCATTGGCCAGATCCAGCGCAATGAAACCGGCATCCCCGCAGACCCCAAGGTCGTGATGGTCGAAGGCGTCTGGGTGGACGGACCCTCGGTGCGGCTGAAATAGGGAACATCGGATCGAGCCGGCGCTTGCCGGACGGGCGGCGAGGGGTTTGTTGCTGCGCATGAAACCGACTCTCACGCCCGCAACGTTTCGCTCGCTGTCCGGTGCCGAACTGGCTGCCGCCGGTTTGTCGCTGCCGCTGCAAGCCCTGCATGCGGATGCGCAGGGCGACTGGGACCGCGCGCACGAACTTTGCCAGCAGGGCGGCACGCGCGACGGCGACTGGGTCCACGCGTACCTGCACCGCAAGGAGGGCGACCTCGGCAATGCCGGCTACTGGTACGCCCGCGCCGGCCGGACGATGCCGGACCGCGGCATCCCGCTCGATGACGAGTGGACCGCCATCGCCGCCGTATTGCTCGGGCACGGACATGAAAAAGCAGAACGTTACACAAAGAGCACGAAGGACGCGAAGAAGGGAGGATAGCCCCTTGGCGATCCTTGCGCCCTTGGTGCAAAAATCCGGAGCGTTCGGACTACCGGCACTACAGACTGTCGCCAAAATCCTTCCGGAATTTCGCCATGAGCGTTTCCGGCCAGTCGCTCGTCGCGCCGAGGCGACCCATGAAAAAGCGCAACACCGGCGGCTCCTCCACAAACTGCACGCCGCCGATCAGGTCGCGGTTCCGGTAGAGCCACGCGAGGCGGTCCTCCACGTAACGGACCTGCGAGAGCGTGAACACGCGGCGCGGCATCGCCAGGCGCATGAGCTCGGCGTCGGCGAGCACGTCGTCGCCGTTTTCGTCGCGCACGCTCGACATCGTGCCGCGCTCCATGCCGCGCACGCCCGAGGCGATGTAAAACGCCGCCACCAGCGCCGCCGCCGGATACTGGCGCTGGTCGAGGTGCGGCAGGAAGCCGGTCGCGTCGATGTGGCAGCCGAGTCCGCCCGCCGGCGTCACCACGGGCACGCCCTGTTTTTGCAGGCGGCCGACGAGGTGCTCGATGAACGACGGGCTTTGCGAGATGACCGTCTCGTCCGTCGTCTCGCGCAGGCCGACGGCCATGGCCTCGATCTCGCGCACGGAAATGCCACCGTAAGTGAGAAACCCTTCGTAGAGCGGCACGAGGTGTTTCATCCGGTCGAGCAGGTCGCGGCGGTTGGTGCAGATGCCGCCGCCGCGCGAGGACGTCACCTTGCGGGCCGAGAAATAAACGATGTCCGCCAGACCGCACATCGTGCGCAGGATCGTGGCGATATCGGCGTGGCGGAACTCTTCCTCGCGGCGCTTGATCCAGTACGCGTTCTCGCCGATGAGCGAGGCGTCGAGCACGAGCAGGAGCCGGTGCCGGTCGGCAATGGCGCGGATCTCGCGCATGTTGCCGATCGAGAATGGCTGCCCGCCGATGAGGTTGGTGGACGCCTCCATGCGCACGAAGGCGATTTTGTCGGCGCCGTGTTTTTCGATGCTCTTGCGCAACTTGTCCGGATCGAGGTCGCCCTTGAAGGGCTTGGTGCTCTCGACCTCGAGCGCGTCGTCGGCGACGAGTTCCTCGATCGTGCCGCCGTTGAGGTGGATGTGCGCGTGCGTCGTGGTGAAGTGGTAGTTCATCGGCACGATGGTGCCGGGCTTCACGAATGTCTGGGCGAGGATGTTCTCGGCGGCGCGGCCCTGGTGGACAGGAAGCAGGTATTTTTTGCCGAACACGTCCTCCACCGCCTGGTTGAGGCGCACGAAACTCTGCGAACCGGCGTAGGCGTCGTCGGCCTGAAACATGGCGGCCGTCTGGTTGTCGCTCATGGCGTTGGTGCCGGAGTCGGTGAGCATGTCCAGGTAAACGTCCTTCGTGCCGAGCAGGAAGCTGTTGAAACCGGCTTCGCGGATCGCCTCGAGGCGGCGCTCGACGGGCACGAGGTGGAGTTTTTGCACGACACGCACCTTGTGCATTTCCAGCGGGAGGCTTTCGCCGCTGAAAAACCTGACGTTGCCGGAAAGACCGGAGGAGGAGGGCTGAGGGGTGGCCATAATGAAGGATAAAGGCCAGAAAACGCCGGATAACCGCACCTGATTCAAGCCTGAAGCAATAAAATGGCAAAAAGAAGGCCGGTCCACACAGGGAATGGCGACGACCTGCCACTCTCAGGTCTGCCAGCCGTAATATCAGGTTTCTGACAGCCCGGGCTGGCAGGCACTGGAACTGGCGTGCTTTTTGCGGTAGGGTGCGGTCGTACACAATAACAACACGCATCAACACACAGACACCGGTCATCACCACGCACACCAGGCCAACGCATCATTCGGGCACCCTGCGCGCGCCGCGCCGACGCCTCCGCGACACTCCGCGAAGACGATCCCCCGCGAGCCTGCCGACGCCACACCGCCACACACGCTCCCCGGATGACCGGTCCGACGAAACAGAAAGCACATCATGACAACCATCACACCGACCACGCTCCCGTTCGAGCTCCCGCGCGACTACCTCGTCGCCAGCGACTTTGACCAGACGCTCAGTTTCAACGACTCCGGCCAGGTTCTCGCCGAGATGCTCGGCATCACCGATTTCGACAAGAAGGTCCAGGGTCTCTCGCAGTCCACGCTCGTCAACCAGGGCGCGGAGCTCGCCTACCTGCTCCGGCACGATCCGCAGTTCCGCAGCGTGCGCCGCGAGGACCTCATCGCCGCCGGAAAACGCGTGCGCTTGAAAAACAACGTCGACCTCTTCGCGAAAATCCTGCGCGAGGGCATCGGCGGAAACCGGTTCCGTTTCTACGTCATCTCGGCGTCGCCGCGCGAGGTCGTGCAGTCCGCCCTCGAGGGCATCGTGCCGCCGGAAAACGTGCTCGGCACCGAGCTCGACTACGATCCGCAGACCGGCGAAATCGCCCGCATCCGCCGCGTGACCGCCGGCTACGGCAAGGTCGCCACGCTCCAGGATCTGGAAACCCGCCTCAACGCCAGCCCCGACCGCACGATCTACGTCGGCGACGGCAGCTCCGATCTCTACGTGATGCACCACGTCAACAGCCGCGACGGCCACACCATCGCCGTGTCCGCCGCCAAGCCCATCGGTCGCATCGCCCGCCGCACCGTGCTCAGCGACAACGCGCTCAGCGTGCTCGTCCCGATCCTCGAGGACATCCTCGAATGGGACGCCCGCCAGATCCGCGAATTTTTCAGCACGCACGGCCTCGCCCTGCGCGACTGGGACAAGATCCGTACCGACTGGCTGACCTTCCACGACGAAAGCGGCGGCAAACCCGCCTCGCCCGACGCGGCCCGCGGCGCCGCCCTCCCGTGAGCGGCCTTTCCCCTGCGGCTGCGACCGGCGGCGTTTCCGGCCCTGCACCGTCCGTCAGCGAATCCGCTCCCGCTGCGGATGCTCCCTCCGGAGGCGCAGGGGCGGCGGGCGCGGCGGCCACCCTGACCGCAACCGTGACGACAGCCGCCTGGCTCGGGAGACCGCGGCGACTGCGCAGCGCGTTCGCCGCGGAGCGACTGGCGGTGTCGGTCCTGTTTTTCTGCAACGGCGCGCTCTTCGCGACCTGGGTGTCGCGCATCCCGGCGATCCAGACGCGGCACGCGCTCAGCCACGCCGCCCTCGGGCTGGCGTTGCTCGTGATGGCGCTCGGAGCCGTCATCGCCATGCCGGCCGCGGGCATGCTCATCGGCCGGTTTCGCAGCGCGCCCGTCTGCAAGGTGGCGGCAACGCTCTACTGCCTGATGCTGCCCTGCCTGGCGCTCGCCCCGGGGCACGTCACGCTGGTGCTGGCCCTGCTCTGCTTCGGCGCCGCGCACGGCGCGCTCGACGTGTCGATGAACGCGGAGGCCGTGGACGTGGAAACCCGTTACCGGCGCCCGATCATGTCATCGTTTCACGCGCTGTTCAGCCTCGGGGGACTCACGGGGGCCGCGGCGGGCGTGGCGCTCACGCGACTGTCCCTCGCGCCGCTGACGCATTTCCTGCTCGCCGCCCTCCTGCTCGGCGCGGCGGCGATGGTGATTTTTCCGAAACTCGCGTCCCACCCGCTTCACCTGACACCGGCCGCGCAACCCGATCCGCGGACAAAACCCGCCGGACGCCGGACGGCGTTCCCGTGGCCGTCGCGCGGGCTGCTCGCGCTCGGCGTCGTCGCCCTGTGCAGCATGGTCGGCGAAGGCGCGATGGCCGACTGGAGCGCACTCTTCCTCCGCGACGTGCGCCACACCTCGGAGAGCTTCGCGGCGGCGGGCTACGCGGCGTTTTCCGTGGCGATGGCCGCAAGCCGCTTCGGCGGCGACTGGCTGACCGCCACGCTCGGGGCCGTGCGCTTGGTGCGCTGGGGCGGACTGACAGCCACGGCCGGCACGCTGGTCGCGCTGCTCCTGCCCGGCGCGGAGACGGCCCTGATCGGCTTTGCCTGCGTCGGCCTGGGGCTGGCGACGATCGTGCCGGCGGTCTTCAGCGCGGCGGGACGGCTGCCCGGCGTCGCACCCGGCACGGCGCTGGCGACGGTGACGACGCTCGGTTATTTCGGTTTCATCGCCGCGCCGCCGCTGATCGGGCTGGTCGCCGAGCTGATCGGCCTGCGCGGCGCGCTCGGGAGCATCGTCCTGACCAGCGCCGGCATCGCGCTGCTCGCCCCGGCACTCGCCACGCCTGCGCCTGCAAACCGGGAAACGTAGGGGCCACTTCACGTGCGCCCGTTCGCAGGATGGCGCGACAAACGCCGTTCGCGGGCGCACGTGAAGTGCGCCCCTGCGAGTTACGACGCCCGACCGAGTTCGAAGGCGAACGCATACGTCCCCTTCTCCCGGAGCCGGTATTTTTCGTGCACCGGCAACCCCCAGCTCGAATCGCCGCCGACGCCGATCTGGAAACCGTCCACATTCACCGTGATCGCCTCGCGTCGCGGCAGCTCGTGGTGATGCGTCGCCGCCTCCAGATCCTCCGGCGTGTACGGCCACGCCGTCACGCCCACCAGCGGACGCCCGTCACCGGAAGCGGCGCGGATTTCCAGACCCGCGGCGCTGCCGTTTCCGCCGCCCGCCGCCGCATCGAAAAATCCGATCCGGCGGATATCCGTCCGGTTGGCGTTGTCCTGAGGGCGTGAATACGGCGTGATCCATTCGCTCACCCGCGCCTCGTACCGGCCGATCGCCGCGCCGGTCTTGCGGTCGCGGTAACTCTCGTGCGGACCGCGCCCGTACCAGCGGACGACATCGAGCGCCGCCGGCAGGGCGAATCGCACGCCGACGCGCGGCAACTCCGGGACCGCCTCGCCGACGACGTCGAGCTGCATTTCCACCCGAAGCGTGCCGTCCCGGCGCAACCGGTACGCGATTTTCACTTCGCTCTTCCCGAGCGCCGGCACCGCGGCCAACGACCATCCCGCCGCCACGCAGCACACCTCCCCCGCCTCTGCGTCCGGGGCGACGGCCGCGAACGTTTCCAGTGTGGCGTCACGCGCGCCCGTTTTCCATGCGCCCATCTTTTCCGGCACGCCCCAGCCGAGATCGTTATCGGTCGGCACGCGCCAGAAATCCGGACGCAGCGGCGCGGCGAGATACTCGCGGCCATCCACCGCAAACGAAGCCAGCCACCCGGTGCGATGATCGACCCGGATCACCGTGCCGCCTGCGGATGCGGTCACATCATCGGAGCGGCGGCATTCCTGCCGCTGCGACGAGGCGCCACGCGCCTCGCCCCTTGCCGATGCGAACCACGGATTTTCCAGAGAACCTCCCGAGCCCGAACCGGGCGACGCTTCGCGTCGTCGCAGCGGCAGGAATGCCGCCGCTCCTGCACGCACCGCCAGTTGATCCCACGCCACCACGAACCCCGCCGGAGCCCACGCGGTGTCCGCCCGCAGCGAGAATTTCACCGTCAGGAAATACTCCCCCCCCGGCTTCCACGCCGGTGCGCCCCAGGGGATCGTCACGACTTTCTCTTCGCCCGGCGCAATCTCCAGCGCCGCCTCCGGCAGCCCGCCCCGGGCGACGGCGCGGCCGTCCTCCTCCAGTATCCATTCTCCGGCGACACCTGCGCCCGCCACCTCCGCCAGCGAAGTGTAATAATACCCGTTGCGAATCCGCACCGCCGGCGCATCAGCCGCGACAACCGCGCCGGCATCTCCCTCCCCGCCGCCCCCGGCGCCGGCCGCCGTCACCCGGATCCACTGAAACACCTTCTTCGCCTCGTAATAATGCGGGCGCGGCACACGCTCCGCATCGACGAGGCCCTTGACGCAAAAATATCCGCTGTTGGGCACGTCACCGAAATCGCCGCCATACGCCGGAAACCGCACACCATCCACGCCGGTTTTCCAGAGCGACTGGTCGCACCATTCCCAGATAAACCCGCCCCACAGCATCGGGTGCGCGTCAAAGACGTCCTGGTAATCCTGAAGATTGCCGAGGCTGTTCGCCTGGGCGTGGGCGTATTCGTTGGTGAAAAACGCCTTTTCCGACGGATATGCGCCGTGCTGTTCCGGACTGCCGAGTTCGCCGTGCTCGCCCTTGCGCACGGCCTTGCCCGCGACGTGGTCGCGCAGCCACTCGACCATGGGATACGTCTGGCTGTCCACGTCGGCGGCGAGGTTCATATCGGCATACTGGATCGGTCTCCGCTGCGGATCGGCGGCGAGCGTGGCCTCGCGCATGCTCAGGAAAACATTGCCGTAACCGGCCTCGTTGCCGAGCGACCACATGACGACGCACGGGTGATTGCGGTCGCGGATGACCAGCCGCCGCATCCGGTCCAGGCAGGCCGGCTCCCATGCCGGATCGTCGCCGGGCAGCACCCGCTTGTGATAACTGAGCCCGTGGCTCTCGACATTCGCCTCGTCGAGCATGAACAGGCCGAGGCGGTTGCAGATCCCGTACCAGCGCGGATCGTTCGGGTAATGCGCGCCGCGCACGAAATTCAGGTTGGCTTGCCGGATGAGGCGCGCGTCCGTTTCCATCAGCTCACGCGAAAGCGTGTATCCGGCTTCAGGACACATTTCGTGCCGGTTGACGCCCTTGATTTTTATCGATCGCCCGTTGATGAAATATTCCTGCTCGCGAATCTCGATCCGCCGGAAACCGGTGTCCACGCGCCGCGCCTCGACGGTGCGGCCGGTGGCGGCCTCCACCAGTTCGACCAGCGCATCGTAAACATGCGGCGTTTCGTTCGACCAGAGAAGCGGCGGCTCCGGCAACGGACGCGGCGCAGCAACCTGCTCCGGCCCGATTCCCCCGGCCCCAACCGCTCCGGCCGGCACCGGCTCGTCCATAAAGACGCCTCCGCCGACAGGGCTTCCGTCCGGCGCGCGCAGACTCAGCCGGATACGAAACGCCCCTGCCTCTCCGTCTCCCCCGTGGCGCAAGGCATACCGCAGCCCGACGGTCGCCGTCCGCAGATCGTCCGCCAGCGAGGCATCCACAAAAAAATCCCACACCGATACCGCCGGCGTATGGACCAGAAACACATCGCGAAAGATTCCGCTCAGCCGCCACATGTCCTGGTCTTCCAGATACGAACCATCGCAATACCGGTAAACCTCGACCGCGAGCAGGTTTTCGGCCTCCGGCTCCGGACGCAGGAACGGCGTCACGTCAAACTCCGCCGGCGAGCGCGAATCCTGGCTGTAGCCGACTTTGTGGCCGTTGACCCACACATACATCGCCGCGCTCACCCCGGCGAAGTGCAGCAGCGTGCGCCCCCCCCTGCCCCACGCCGCCGGCACGCGAAACATCCGCCGGTAGCACCCCACCGGATTGCGTTCGCGGAACGTCGTCCAGTCCGCCGGCGGCTCGTTCATGACCCGCGGAGCGTCGGGCGGGAACGGATACGTGTAATTGGTGTAGATCGGCGTGCCATAGTCGGGTTGCCCCGC
Source organism: Opitutaceae bacterium TAV5 (assembly GCA_000242935.3). Lineage (NCBI taxonomy): Bacteria > Pseudomonadati > Verrucomicrobiota > Opitutia > Opitutales > Opitutaceae > Opitutaceae bacterium TAV5. The sequence goes on along the minus strand of CP007053.1, from coordinate 2,800,645 downwards.
CGGTTCGGTCCGGAGACCCTCCAGTTCCCAGCACGAAGGCACGGCGATCGGCCGCCACCCGACGGCGGGCGCCGCCACCGGGCGCGACGGATCGGCAACATAATCCGGCTCGTGAAACCCGACCGGGCGCCAGCGCGGATCCGGCGACCAGTGAAACAGCCATTCGCCGCCACGGTTTCCGCCGTCGCGATCACCGGCATCCGCATTGTCCGCGCCGCTGTTGAGCGAGCGCACCCACGGCGAGTGGTCGTAATCGCTCGCCCACCCGGAAGCCGCATCCGGGCACGGCCAGGCGGAGTTGCGCGGCGGCAGCTTGTTGACCCCGAAAACGAGCGGATTCTGCCAGTCGGCTTCGGCGTAGTCGTCCGGATTCAGGTCAGGCAGTGGCGCGGCGGGAGAGCGGGAGGACATGGAAACCGGTGACTTTCCCCGGCCCGCCGGAAGCCGTCGAGCCTGCACGCGACGAAAACGTTGTCAGGGATGCCGTCGCCGCTTCGGACGTGGCACGGGCATCCTGCCCGTGAGCGGTGAGCGTTGCCTCTCCGCGTGGTCCGTGTTTTCGGGGGGGCACAGCGGGCGGCGCTGCGCGCCGTCCACGGGCAGGGATGCCCGTGCCACTTTCAGCGCCTGCCGTCCCGGTCGGCCTCCCCGTTCGCCGGTGCCTGATCCTGAACCGGTTCCGCGCTGCCTGCGCGCCTGATATCGCTCACAAATTCCGGCCATGCCTTGCGCCCCGGTCGCGGCGGATCGCTGGTGAAGAAGTCCACGCTGGACCATTGCCGGCTCATCACGGTCAGCCGCTTCAGGGCCACATCGACCCGGCCCGCCTCCAGATCCGCCCGCGTATCGTCGAGCACGCTGCCCAGCTCGCGTCCCGGTCCCGCGTAAAACCCGTTTTCCGCAAAAATGCGCCCCGCCGCGATGCCGATCTGCACCGAGGCGAGGCAGGCAAGGACGAGGATCAGGAACATGAAAAACATCCGCGGCCCTTGCGCGCGGGGACGCGTCAGCGCCCAGAGCACGGCCACCACGACGATGAGGAGCAGGGGAAGAAGCAGGGAAATCACGGCCTCTGTTTTCAACCCTTCCCGTCCCTGAATCGCAAGGATTCCGTTCTTGCGGACGGGGAATCTTTCCGGGTGACCGGCTCACCGCCGGTATCCGGACGAGCTTCGGGACAACTCCGGTGCTGGATAAACCAGACCGGAAATCGACCTGGGCATGGGCGAGTTCAGCCGAAATGTCGGAGAAATTCCTGTACGAGTTCGAATGCGCGGCGGGCAGCCTCGGTCTGCCGGTTACCGTAATCGTTGCGCTGGCGGGGTTCGGACTTCACGCAGGCAGTGCAACCGCTTTCCAGGCTGGCCTCAAGTATTGTTCCAGCAACGCTTCTGCCGCCTCCTGACCGCGTCCGCCACTGTGCCAGAGGTCCACATAGGTCTGGACCGCGTTGGTGCAGGGCAGCCTCGGATTAGCCGCCGTGCCACCATCGGACAGGTAGAAAACGCCATTGTCGGCCGGAATCAGCACGACCAGATTTTCTCCCGAATCGACCGGCTTTGCGGCGACCGCCTGTTCGAAGGCGGGCAGGTCTTGCGCCCGGATATAGAGCCATGTCCTGGGCTGGCGCACGTGCGGCGCCTGAAACTCTGCGGCGGAAAATGATGCGTAGGCGGCGCGGCCCCCGGTCAAAGCGTCCAGCCCCTCCAGCGCCTCGCGCAGTTTCTTGCCTTGCAACAGGGTGAAGTAATGACGCCGTTCGTGCCGGTCGAAACGATAAGCGTCGCGCCACGCAGACAGGAGTTGCCCGGGATCGCGCAGGCGGAAACCGCCGTCCGGCGCCTCCTCGATGAACGCCTCGTCGCGCAGGTGGCGAACGACCTTGTTGACCAGCCCGAGGCTGACGCCCGGCTGGCAATGCGCCTGCATCTCGCGCTGCGTCCACGCCGCGCGGGCATTGTCCGCAGCCAGCAGCGCCCGGATCACCCGCCCGGTTTCCGCAGTGCCGAGGTTGGCCACCGGACGCGGGCGGGCATGCACGGCCTTCTGTCCCGTATAATGCAGAAGCAGCAGGCCCGGCACCTCCAGACGACAGTTGCCCGCGAGGTCAAACCAGCTCCAGCCGTGCTCCGCGCACAGTTCGGCAATCCGGGGTGACACGAACGGCAGGGCCAGCACCGGCACCACCACCTTGGGCCGACCGCCGGGCGAAAAGGTTTTTTCCGCCATCTGCCGGAACATGCCCGGTCGCAGCTCGCGTTTGCACTCGACGCACAGGGCTGCCCGTCCGCCGTCTGGCAACGGCCCGGTGGCAAGCAGGTCGAATCCGGCCTCCGCGGCGGTATCCGGGATGCGCACTTCCCATTCGTGCAGCCAACCCGCTTCCCCAAGCAGGGAGCGAAAGCGCGCCGCCAGCTCCGAAGCAAGCGTGGCAAAAGATATGGGAGATTTGTTCACGATTTATGCAATGTTCATGTATTCGTGAACATTGCTATTTCTGTGAACACAGACAATCCCAAACGATCGGAAATATCCCCGGACCAAGCGAAATCTGTCCGGTCTCCAGGCAGCGCCGGGGAGGGGGGGCGATCAGTTCGGCGAGTTCTTTCGGTGCTCTGGCGCTGATGTAATACCAAAGCCTTCAGATTTTTACACCAAGGCCGCAAAGAGCGCAAAGGATTGCCAGTTACCTTCTTCGCGTCCTTTGCGGCCTTTGTGTAAAATCAAAAACATTCGGGACGCTGGTATAAGCCCTGTCTTTGCCGATTGTTCCCACGGGATCAGAACGTGCGTCAGTTACTGGCCTTCTTTTTTTCGAGCACACGCTTTTCTTCGGCGGTCAGAGGCGGGGAACCTTCCCCGTACCACCAGCGGATGATGTCGGCAGCGTATTCGGTCGGGTTGCCTCCCAAGGCCTTGCTGCGGCGTTCCAGTTCCTCGGCCACATGCTCGGGAAGGGAGATGGTAAAGCGTCGTTTCTCGGCCATGGGCACAAGGATGCGAATCCGGGATTTTTTGCACTTGTGCTTTTGGAAATCATATGCTGCTAATAGCTGCTAAATCCTGATGTCCCCAAGCTCCAAACGCCCATTCGTCCTTCAACTTTCCTCTGATCGAACCTCCCCGCTGCCCCACGTTCCTGATTGAACCGCCTCTTTCCCGACCCGACACCCATACCATGAAACCCAACCTCAACTCCCTGCTCTCCACCTGCGGCACTTTTGGCCTCGCTCTCGGCCTGGCGCTTTCCTCTCCGCTCCTCGCCGCCGAGGTCCGCATCAAACAGCGCCTGCCCGTTTCCCCCGTGTGGGCGGGGCATCCGGTCGGCTTCGCGCTCCTCACCGATGCGCCCGCCAACCGGCAGTATGCCGCGTATTATGACGCCGACCGCAACATGGTCGTTGTCTCCCGCGCCCTCGATGCCGGGGTGTGGACGAAAAAAATCCTGCCGTCGAAAATCGGGTGGGATTCCCACAACTACATCACCCTCGCCCTCGACCGCGACGGGCAGCTTCATGTGGTCGGCAACCTGCATGTCACCCCGCTCATCTACTTCCGCACCACGGCGGCGGGCGACATCACGACCCTGGCCGCCATCCCCCGCATGACCGGAGACCGCGAGCAACGGATGACCTATCCGCGGTTTATCGAGGATACCGATGGCAGCCTGATCTTTACTTACCGCGATGGCAGCAGCGGCAACGGCTCCAATCTCTACAACCGTTACGACGAAAAAACAAAATCGTGGTCGCGCCTGCTGGACCTCCCTCTTTTCGAAGGACGGCGTCCGGCCGGAATGCCGCGTCCTCCCCATGACACCGACGACATGATGAACGCCTATGCCGACGGCCCCAAACGCGGCCCCGACGGCTTCTGGCACCTGTCCTGGGTCTGGCGCGACACCCCGGCAGCCGAAACCAATCACGACCTGGGCTACGCCCGCTCCCGTGATCTCCGGCATTGGGAAACCGTGGACGGCCGCCCGGTCACGCTGCCGATCTCCCTGCAAACTCCGGGCGTGATTCTCGATCCCGTGCCGGCCAACGGCGGCATCATCAACGGCAGCGGCAAGCTCGGCTTCGACGACAAGGGCCGCGTGATCGTCGCGTATCACAAATTCGATGACAAGGGCGCGACCCAGCTTTACCTTGCCCGGGCCGAAAACGGCGCCTGGAAAATCAGGCAGGTCACGCAGTGGACGTATCGCTGGGAACCGCGGGGCGGCGGCTCCATCCCCTTCGACATCCGGCACTCCGGCGTGCAGCACGATCCGGCGCTCGGCCTTTACATCTCCATCCACAATGCCCGGCATGGCAGCGGCGTGTTGAAGGTCGATCCGGATACACTCAAGCTCGGTGAAAAGATTCCCGCCGCGCAGGTGCCCGGCCGCCTTCCTCCCGAACTCGGGCACGGCGTCCGTGCTCCGCTTGGCCTGCGCACCGCCGCCGATACGGGAACCGCTCCGGCCGGGCTGCGCTACGTGCTGCGCTGGGAAACGCTGCCGGTAAACCGCGACCGGCCGCGTGAAGGTCCTCCGCCTGAGCCGAGTGCGCTCGAACTCATCGTTCTCGAAACCGCCGCCTCCGCCACACCCGCCCGGTAACCACCCTCCGCTTCCTCCATCGCGCCGGCGACGGCGCGCCCTCCCGCTCTCCCTTTCGACCTTTCGCGTGCGCCCTGATCCGCACGGCCGGGCCTTGCCTTGCCCGCGTGCAGACTGCGGCCCTCCCCCCCCCCGTTCCAGTTCCTTTTTCCTCCCAACCCGTCATGAAAAATAAATACAACATAAAAAAAATCCTGATTCGCCTCCTGTCCGCATCGCTCTGCCTTGTCCCTCTCGGCGCCCGGGCGCAAACGCTGCTGCTTCATTACGATTTCAACCAGCCCGTCGTGGACGGCACGGTGCCCGATCGCTCCGGCAACAACCGCGACGGCACGCTGGCCGGGTCGGCGACATGGGGCGCGGACAAGACCGGCGTCAGCGGCGCGGCCGGCGATCACGCGTTCGACAACACGGCCTCCACCATGGGTCTCAATACCGCACCAACCGGCGGCGGCAGAGTGGGCTACACGCAATCCTTGGACAGCCTCACATCGTTCACGATTTCGATGTGGTTCAAGACCGACGGCGCGCAACCGCTGGCGAGCAGCGCGCGGCTGTTCGACGCCTCCAACGGATTCCTGCTGGCCGGCACAAGCAACGGCAAGTTAAGTTTTAACTACTCCGGCACCGTGCTGGCCGCGAACGCCACCTCCGACCCGATTCTCGCCGCGCAGGATGAATGGGTGTTTGTCGCCGTAACCTGGGATGGCAGCGTGGCGGGCCAGAGCACGGTGAAGATTTATGCCGGGTCTTCCGCGCAGACCGTTTCACTCGTCGCATCGGGCACATCCGCGACCATCGTCGGAGCCCAGAGCCTGGCGGCGCTTTCTTTCGGCGCCACCGGATCGCTGGGGCGCGCCTTTGACGGATGGCTCGACGATATCCGGGTCTATGGAGAAACCTCCGGCGCATCCGGCGCGCTGTCGGCCGAAGCACTCGACGCGATCCGCCTGGCCGGCCTCAGCCAGATCCCGGAGCCGGCAACCTCCGCGACGGTCGCCGGCGGCGTTGCGTTGCTGGTTCTCGCAATGTGCGCGTGCCGCCGGCGGCACTGAGTAGTCAACCCGCGAATACCCGAAATCCATCAACCCGATGCCGGCTCTCCGGACGCCGGCCCTCATTCGCCTGAAAACCATGAAACCCGAAACACCCCGAACTCCCGCCGCATGTGACGGGCTCTGCCCGGTCGCATCTGCCCCGGCCTTTACCCTGATCGAGTTGCTGACGGTCATCGCCATCATCGGCATCCTCGCCGCCATCCTGTGATCCCCACCGTGTCGAAAGTGCGCGAATCGGCCAGACAATCGGTCTGCATCAGCCGGCTGCGGGAGCTGGGCACGGCTTTCCAGCTCCACGCCAACGACCACAAGGACCTCCTGCCCCAGCCCGAAGCCACCGAAAAAACCCGCTGGCCTTTCCATGTGGCGCCCTACGTCGGGCCATGGCAGATTCGCTGGACGGACGGCAAGATGGACGGCCTGGTCGATGTGGACATCAGGCTTTTCTACAAGGAGCCTGTCTTCCGGGACCCGGCCAACGCCTATAACCCCGACAACTCCGCATCGGGAACTTTCGGATACAACATCAACCTTGAAACCCGATCCGTCCGCGTGAGCGACCTGTCTGCGCCGGGTTATTTTCCGGTGATGAGCACCAGCCAGGGCGATGTCGGCGGGGGGTTGCGGATGAATCCGGGCGGACCGTCACCCAAGGCGACGAAACTCGGCTACACCGGCACGACCAGCCAGTTCGGACCGGCGCCCAACTACGGTCGCAAGGCGGTGTTCCTCTTCGCCGACTGGCATGTCAAGGCGCACGATGTCTGCGACGCCAGCGCCTGGCCATGGAACGATCCCGATGCGTTCGCGGTGAAATAGCGGCGGCAAATCGCGAAGCTCCCGGAAACCGGCAACCCTCTTTGCTCCGCCCGGTTATCCCCTCTCCATCGCAGGCCTTTTTTCCATGTCTTGACATGCTCCGCGCATCTGTGCATCCGTTTTCGCCTCGACAGAAACCAATGAAACTCTCCGGCACCAACGCCCTCGTCATGATCCTCGGCCTCGTACTCGTAGCCGTCGTCGTAGTCGTCGTGCCCGCCGCGCGCCGAGAGGGTTTCTGCTAAAACAGATCACTTTTGCCCCCTCTGGCGTCACCGCCGGAGGGGGCTTTTTTTCGCCCCAAAAAACTCCGGCGACGACGGCAAGGACGGCATCCCGCACCACACGCACCGCGAAACCAACGCCTGCCATCCTCCAACACCAACGTCACCGAAAATGAACTACACCGGAGCCACCCTCCTGACAAAATTGCTCGAACGCCAGGGCATCACGCAACTGCCCGGCATCCCGGGCGGCGCGATCCTGCCCTTTTACGACGCGCTTCACGACAGCCGCATCACCCACATCCTCGCCCGCCACGAACAGGGCGCGGGTTTCATCGCCCAGGGCATGGCCCGCGTCACCGGCCGCGCCGCCGCCTGCGTCGCCACCTCCGGGCCCGGCGCCACCAACCTGCTCACCGCCATCGCCGACGCGCGGCTCGACTCCATCCCGCTCGTCGCCCTCACCGGCCAGGTGCCGCAATCGCTCATCGGCACCGACGCCTTTCAGGAAGTCGATACCTACGGCCTCACCGTCCCGATCACCAAACACAATTTCCTCGTGCGCGACGTCGCCGAGTTGCCGGAAATCGTGCCGCTCGCCTTCGAACTCGCCGAATCCGGCCGCCCCGGCCCCGTGCTCATCGACCTGCCCAAGGACGTGCAGACCGCCTCCATCGCCATCGCCGACGATGCGCTCCCCGCGCCCGGCGGACGCATCGCGGCTCCCGCCTGTCCGGAGGCCCGTATCGACGAACTGGCGACGCTGCTCGCCTCCGCCCGCCGTCCGGTTCTCTATTTCGGCGGCGGCATCATCGCGGCCAACGCTTCCGGCGACGCCCGCGAACTGGCCCGCCGCCTCGCCGCGCCCGTGGTCTGCACGCTCAACGCCCTCGGCTCGATCGCCGCCGACGATCCGCACTTCATGGGCATGCTCGGCATGCACGGCACCCGCGCCACACACACGATCCTCGACGAGGCCGACGTGCTCCTCGCCATCGGCGCGCGTTTCGACGACCGCGCCACCGGCAAGGTCGCCGAGTTCTGCCCGCGCGCCACCATCGCGCATATCGACATCGACCGCGCCGAGATCGGGAAAATCAAAAAACCTTTCCTCGGCCTCGAAGGCGACGCTGCCGACATCCTCCGCCGCCTGCTCGCCCGGCTGCCGGGAAATGCCACCCGCATCTCTCGCGAACGTGCCGCCTGGCTCGCCCGCGCCGCCGCCCTGCGCGACGCGCATCCGCTGCACCATCCGCCGCGGGAAACCGAGCCGCTCCATCCGGTCAACCTCTGCCGTTTCCTCGGCGAAACCCTGCCGCCCGACGCCATCGTCACGACCGATGTCGGCCAGCACCAGATGTGGGTGGCGCAGGCCTGGCCCTTCCGCGAGCCGCGCACCTTCCTCACTTCCGGCGGACTCGGCACGATGGGCTTCGGCCTGCCCGCCGCCATCGGCGCCGCGCTGGCCGCGCCCGGCCGCCGCGTGGCCTGCGTCAGCGGCGACGGCTCGCTGCTCATGAACATCCAGGAACTCGCCACCCTCGCCGACCACGACCTGCCGGTGGCCGTCCTCGTGTTCAACAACGCCCACCTCGGCCTCGTCCGCCAGCAGCAGGAGCTGTTTTTCAACCGGCGCTACGCTGCCTCGCGGTTCGACACCGGCCCGGATTTCGCGGCGCTGGCGCGCGCCTTCGGCGTGCGCGGCCACCGCATCGCCGCCAATTCCCGCGACCCGCTCGCCGAGATCGCCGACGCGCTCTCGCGCCCCGGTCCCTGCGTCATCGACATCCCGATACATGATGCGACCAACGTGCTGCCGATGGTGCCGCCCGGCGCCGCCAACCGCCAGACGATCGAGCACCATCATCTGGCGACGGCATAACGCAGGCCCGCGCATCCTCTCGCCGCCATACCGAACGACAAACCGTCATCACCATGTCTTCCATCATTCTCGATCTCCGTGTGCGCAACCATCCCGGCGCCATGTCGCACATCACCGGCCTGTTCGCGCGCCGCGCCTTCAACCTGGAGGCGATCCGGTGCGCGCCCGTCGGCGACGGCGCCGAAAGCCGCATGTTCCTGCTCGTGGCCGACACGCCTCGCCTCGAACAGATCGAACGCCAGCTCGCCAAACTCCACGACGTGCTCGCCGTCCGCCCGCGTCCGGATTTGCCGGCGACGTTTTTCCGGATCGAGGAGGCGGCTGCTGTCACTCCGTGACCGGACCGCCGGTTGTTGAATGGCCACAAAAAACACGAAAAAACAGGCCGCGCATGAAACCCTCCATCGCGCCTATAGGCGCACGGGGGACTCCCGCCGGGCAAAAGAGAAGTTTTGTGTTTTTTGTGGCCATTCCTTCGGTTTCGGTACTCTGCGGCCTTGTGTAAAAAACACGGCGAGCGATGCCGGTACTAAAACCGTCCCGTCCGCAAAAACGCGTTCACCGCGGCCAGCGTGCGTTTTCGCCACATCAGCCAGGTGTGCGAGTACGGCAGCACGAGGTGCGCCGCCTCGCCGTCGAGGTGCGTGCGCGCCACGGCCACCTTGCCGTCGTCGTCGCCCGGAATCAGCGACGAATAAAGCGGGTTCCACGAAAAGCTCCCGGCAATCACGCCGATCTCCACGCCGGCCGGCGCGGGTCCAAGCCGGGTGACGATGCTCGCCTCGCCCGTCGCCGCGGTGCCGAGCTGGCCGCCGGCCGGGCCGTTGATCCATTGAAAAAGCCGCCAGTCGCCGAGCCGGTCCACGATTTCGCTGCCGGTGTTGGGTGGAGCCAGCATGACCACGCGTCCGAGCCGCGCCGGCACGCCGTGGACGGCGATGTACTGCCGCAAAAGGATGCACCCCAGCGAATGCGCCACCACATGGATGCGCCCGCCGCTGGCCGCGTCTTGCGCCGGGTCCACACCGCCCGCCGCGCTTTCGGCAAACACGGGGCCGAACACCTGCTCCGCCAGTTCCTCGACGGTCGCCCCTCGCGAGGGATAACCGGGATTGCGCACCGTGTAACCCTCGGCCCGTAGCGATCCCGCAATCCTCGCCATCGACGGCGGATGCCGCGCCAGCCCGTGCAGCACGATCACGGTATCGGCAGGAACAGAAGAGGCGGTCGCGGCGAGGGTACTCATAAGGAGGAGAGTGAGGGCGAAAACACGTGACATCGGGAGCGGCGGCATGGTTGCCGCTGCATGCGGGCGCGGCAAAGTTTTTCGTGAAGCGTAAGTCCACCGGGACTCCCTCGGCATTGAAATCGGCATGGCAGGAGCCGTAGGGGCGCACTTCACGTGCGCCCGTTGATGATCATCGGAGCGTCGTCCCGCAAACGGGCGCACGTGAAGTGCGCCCCTACGACTCCTGCTTCGCCCCGACCGCCTTCAGCACGATGTCGGGCGTGAGCAGCTCGGGCAGCGGCTGCGGCGCGTCATGGCCGGGCAGATACACGAGGTTGAACGGCACCGTGGCGCGGTTCCAGCGCGCGAGTTCTTCGGTGATGCGCTGGTCCTGGTTCGTCCAGTCGGCGCGCAGCGTGGCGATGTTTTTGTCGCGGAAAACACGCAGCACCTCGCCGGAGCCAAAAACGAGTTTTTTGTTGGTCTGGCAGGTGAAACACCAGCGCGCGGTGAAATCCACGTAGATCGGGCGGCCTTCCTTTTGCAACTCGGCCACGCGTTCCGGGCTCCATTCTTCCCAGACGATATCGGTCGGCGCGGCAGGGCGCGGCCAGCCCAGCGCGGTGCCGGCCGCGAGCAGGAGCACGCCGCCGGCGATGCCGATCCGCACGCGCCGGGAGGGTGCGCCGGGCGCCGCGTAGCGTCCGTAAAACCACACCGCCAGCGCCACCGTGGTGAGCCCGAAAATCGTCATCAGCAGCGCCTGTTCCTCCACCTGCCCGGCCAGCACCCAGACGAGGCCGCCGACCGTCGCGTAGAGCGGGAACGCCATCACCTGCTTGAACGTCTCCATCCACGCGCCCGGCCGCGGCAGGAGTTTTATCGCCTCGGGAAACGCCGAAAGCAGCAGGTAGGGAGCGGACAACCCGAGCGCGATGGCGGTGAACAACAGAAACGACGGCCCCGTCGGCAAGGCCAGCGCCGCCCCGAGCGCGGGCGCGAGAAACGGCGCGGCGCACGGCGTGGCCACGACCGTGGCGAGCAGCCCGGTGAAGAACGACCCGGCACTGCCGCCCTTCGATTGCAGGCGCGCGCCCACGCCCGTCGCCGAAAGCCCGAACTCGAACACGCCGCTCAGGCTGAGCGCGAAAACGAGCAGCACCACCGCCATCACGAAAATGAACACCGGCGATTGCAGCTGGAAGCCCCAGCCGAGCTGTTGTCCGCCCGAACGCAGCACCGCCAGCACCGCGGCCAGCGCCCAGAACGAAACGAGTACCCCCGCCGTGAAAGTCAGCCCATGCACCACAACCTTGCGACGGTCGGAGCCGGCCTGGTTGACGAAACCGAGGATTTTGATGCCGAGCACGGGAAACACGCACGGCATGAGGTTGAGGATGAGTCCGCCGAGAAACCCGAGCGCGAGCTGCGCGCCGAAGGTCGGCACCGCGGTCGTGGTGACGCCGCCGCTGCCGACGATTTCCAGACCGCCGGTACCGACGACACCCGCCGGGGAGGTTTCAATCGGCACATCGACAAGGAAACCCGCGACGGCTCCGTCCGCCCCGGTGGTGCGGAGCACGCCCTTGAGCCGCTCGCCGGTGCCGGGTTCGGCGGCGGGGGAGACCTTGAGAGCGAGCGTCCATTCGCGTTTGCCGCCGGCCTTGCCGGAATCGGCGGCAGCAGCACCGGAGGTGGCAGGCTGCGGCTCCTCGTAAGCGATAAAACCGTCGTCCGAGAAAAACCAGAGCCCGTCGGATGACGGCCACGGGCGGGCGGCGTCGGCGGTGGCGGAGAGGCGCAGGCCCACGGTGTTGCCGGCGCGCACGGCCGCCACGCTCCAGCCTTCGGGCAACGCGCGCGGCAGGTCGGCGACGGCGGCCGTGACCGCTTCACCGTATTCCGGATCGGGCGCGGGCGGTTCGGCGCGGACGGGGCGGGCAAGTTCGAGCGTGGCCTCGCCGGGTTTGCAGACGTCGGCGCACATCAGCCAGCCGGCCTTGACGCGAAGCGTGACGGTTTCTCCCGGCTTCAGGTCTGCGGGCGGGGTGAGCGTGACCGGCAGGTACGCGACTCCCTCGTAGCCGTTGCCCGTGATGTCACCGGCGGTGGTGCGGGTGAGTTGCGGCGTGGGCCAGCGGATGTCGCCGGCTTTCCAGCCCGCGGGCAGTTGCCATTCGAGGGAGGTCGGGTAGCCGGTGCCGGGGTTGATCCAGTAGGTGTGCCAGTGCTCCTCGTGTTCGAGCCGGAGCGCGACCGTGAACGGCTCGCCCGGCCGGATCGAGGCATCGGCGGCCACGAGGCTGGCCTTGACCTGGGCACGGGCCGCCGGAAGTGCGGCGCCCAGGGCGATGACGACGGCAAACGCGATGGCAAAACCGGAAAACGGACGGCGCAGGCGGAACGGGTACGGCAGGCAAGACGGACGAGACAACATTTGCGCGCACGGTAGCCAGTTGCGGACGCGATGCAAACGCGGGCGGCGCAGAGCACATGACGGAGCGGCGGCATGAATGCCGCCGCTCCTACGAATGCAGCCACGCATGCAGCTCCGCCGCCAGCTTCGGGCCGAAGCCGGGGACCTCGCGGATCTGTTCCTCGGTGGCGGCGCGCAGGCGGTCGATGTCGCCAAAATGCGCGAGCAACGCGGCGCGGCGCACGTCGCCGAGTCCCTCGAAATCGTCGAGCACGCTCTCGCGGATTTTTTTCGAACGCAGGTCGGCGTTATACGTGTTGGCGAAACGGTGCGCCTCGTCGCGCAGGCGCTGCAGGAGGCCGAGCGCGGGGTGCGCGAGCGGGAGGTTGAGCGGGGGGCGCTCGTCGGGGAAGATGATCGTCTCGTGTTTCTTCGCCAGGCCGATGAGCGCGGGCGGCTCGGCCTCGATGAGCGCAAAGGCCTTGAGCGCGGCGCCGATCTGGCCGCGTCCGCCGTCGATCACCACGAGATCGGGAAACGGTTTTCCTTCCTCGCGCAGGCGGCGGTAACGGCGGCCGACGACTTCCTCCATCGCCCGGAAATCGTCGTTGCCGATGAAACTTTTTATCTGGAAACGCCGGTAGTTGTTCTTGTCGGGCCGGCCGTCGGCGAAGTGCACCATCGAGGCCACGACAAACGTGCCGCTGATGTGCGAGATGTCGAAGCACTCCAGCGTGCGCGGCGGGGCGGGCAGGCCGAGCGCCTCGCCGAGCGCGCGCATGGCGTCGGTGTCGGTGGCGACCACGGGGTGGTTGCGCTCGAACTTGCGCGTTTTCTGCAACGTGCCTTCGAGCGCGAAAACGATGTCGCGCAGCTCGGCGGCTTTTTCGAATTCGTGCTTCCCGGCGGCGGCGGCCATCTCCTCGCGGAGCTGCGCGAGCCATTCGCGGGATTTGCCGTCGAGAAACGCGCAGGCTTCCTCGACGCGCGCGCGGTAGTCGGCCTCGGTGACTTCGTTGGGCCAGCCGTAGAGTTCCTGGCGCACGTCGTCGTAGAGTTGCCAGCGTCCGTCGGGCAGGAGGCGCGGGGTGGCGTCGCCGAGCAGGATGCCGAACTGGCGGCGCATCTGCGCGAGCGTTTTCCGCAACAGGCCGCTGTGGGCGAAGGGGCCGAAGTGGCGGGAGCGGGTGTCCTTGCGCAGGCGCGTGAGGCGGAAGCGCGGGAGCGGCTCGGCGGGATCGACGCGGACGAGGAGGAAGCGTTTGTCGTCGGTAAAGTCGGTGTTGTATTTGGGCCGCCACTCCTTGATGAGCCGGCCTTCGAGCAACAGCGCCTCGGGCTCGGACTTCACCTCGATGGTGTCGAAATTGGCGATGAGGCTGATGAGGGTGCGGATTTTCGGATGCAGCTCGCGGGCGGCGCGCGAGGGCATGAAGTACGACGACACGCGCTTCTTGAGGCTCTTGGCCTTGCCGACGTAGATGATGCGGCCGAGGCGGTCGCGCATGAGGTAGACTCCCGGCTTGTCGGGCAGGTGGCGGACCTTTTCCTTGAGGTTGACGGGCTCGGCTTCGGGCATCGGACAAAGCTGAAGGCCGAAGGTCGAAGGCTGAAAGCCGAAAAAATCACCGGCGGGCGGCGTCCGGAGCGCAGAGGGGATGGCCACAAAAAGCACAAAAATCCCGTTTGCCCGGCGAGAATCCCCCCGCGCGCTTATAAGCGCGATGGAGGGCTCCATGCGCGGCGTGTTCTTTTATGTTTTTTGTGGCCATCCCTTTGGACGCAGCAGCTCCGGGTCAGAAAATGCCCACTGATTGGCAAACGAGGCGGCGGGTTGGCCTTTGCCCGGCGGATACCGGACAGGCTCTGATTAGCAGACCTGATTTCCCGGATCATGACTATCACTGTACAAACCCGTCTCGCCGCCATCGCGTTTCTGGCGTCGGCCCTTCCCGCCGCACCGCTCGCCGCTGCGGAGGATCCGGCGGCAGCGGCCGCGCCGGTGGCCGCCGCCCCGTCATGGACCCTGAAGATCACCGGACAGGTCCGGTTCTCCTGGGATTCCAACCTCTATCTGCAAAACCGCGGCACGCCCGCCAACCCCGCCGTCGCCGCCCCGGCCAAGGCCGACGCCTTTGCCGGCTCCGTGCTCGCCGGCATCGGCACGACGCACCCGTTTTCCGGCCTCGGGAAATTCGAGGCCGGCTACTCGGCCGAGTACACCGGCTACTCCGATTACCACGACGAAAACCACACCGATCACCGCCTCCACGCCAGCCTCGCCGGCAAGGACGGTTTCTGGAAATGGGATGTGCGTGCCAGCGCCCTGCTCACCGACGGCGCCGACCGCGGTCCCGTTTACGACCGGCCCGGCGGCAGCCCCGCCATCGGCGCGGCCACGGTTCGCGACCGTCGCGACCAGCTCGTGCTCCGGACCGACGGCAAGCTCACGCGCGAACTCGACGGCGGCTTCGTGCGCGGGGTGTTCGCCGCCATGTATCAGGATTTTTATACCAGGAACATCCGGCCGGCGGTCCTGCCCGGCTACTGCAACTACGTGGACCGCGCCGAAGCGTGGGCCGGGATCGAGCGCGGCTGGACGCTTCCGGGGACGCGGGATTTTGCGCTGGTGGCCTCGCTGCGCGGCGGCGGCCAGTGGCAGGACGAGTTGTCGTGGGTCGATGTCAATTCGTCCAACCTCTTCCTGCGTCCGCTCGTCGGCGTGGAAGGAAAACTCTCGCCGACGCTCACGCTCGGCCTGTTTGCCGGTCCCGATTTTCGCCGTTACACGAGCGACATGCCGCGCACGGGCGACGACGACCGCCACCCCGTCCTGCCCTACACCGAAGGCAACCTGCGCTGGGAAGCCACGGAGGCGGACACGCTGACCGTGAAGCTGAAATCCCACCGCTGGGTGAGCGCAAGCGGCAGCACGGCGTATGACTATACGTCGCTCGATCTGCAATGGACGCACCGGTTCGACGAGCGCTGGAGCGCGCGGGCCGGCTACTGGTTCCAGTCCGGCGACTGGCGCGACAGCGTGGACGCGCCCGCAGCGCGCAACGACTGGATTCACACGGTGACGGCGGGTGTCACGCGCACATTTGCCGAAGGCACCACGCTGGATTTCTCGGTGCTGTGCGACATCGGCGATTCGCGCGTCGCCGGCAATCCCGGCCGCGAATACGAGGACTGGCAGGCTGCGGTGACGCTGCGGCATGCGTGGTAAGCGGGGGCGGAAGGATCAGCGCTGCGTCGCCAGTTGGCCGCAGCCGGCGCCGATGTCGATGCCGCGGCGCTGGCGGACGGTGCTGGGCAGGCCGTAGTCCGCAAGCACGGACTGGAAACGCTTCGCCGCCTCGACGCGCGTCGGTCCGCCGGCGTATCCGGAAGTCGGATTCAGCGGGATGAGGTTCACCTGCGCCTGCAACCCGCGCAACAGCCGGCCTACGGCGTGCGCCTGGTCGGGGCCGTCGTTTTTGCCCTCGATCAGCGTCCATTCGAAAAAGATGCGGCGCTGCTGTTTTTCGACGTAGTAGCGGCACGCCTCCATCAGCGCGTCGAGCGGCCAGGCGCGGGCGGCGGGGACGAGCGCGGCCCGTTCCTCCTGCGTCGCGCCGTGCAGCGACACGGCGAGGTGGACGGGGCGCTCTTCGTCGGCGAGGCGGACGATGCCGGGCACCACGCCGACCGTGGACAGGGTGATCTTGCGCGCGCCGAGGGCGAGGCCGTTGCCGTCGCGCAGGATGTCGAGGGCGCGCATGACGGCGTCGTAATTGTGCAGCGGTTCGCCCATGCCCATGAGCACGATGTTGCGGAGGCGTTCGTGGCGGTGGTGCGGGGAGGCGTTGTCCGGCTCGGCGAGCGCGGGGGCTTCATCGCGGCCGGAAAGCGCGGCGGCGGCCGTTTCGCGGAGCACGCGGTCCACGTGCATCACCTGCGCGACGATCTCGCCGGCGGTGAGGTGGCGCGTGTAGCCCATCTGGCCGGTGGCGCAGAAGACGCAACCCATCGCGCAGCCGACCTGCGAACTCACGCATGCCGTCACGCGGCCGGTGTAGCGCATGAGCACGGTCTCGATCTCGCGGCCGTCGCGCAGGGCGAGCAGGTATTTTCGGGTAAACCCGTCGGAGGAATGCGTTTCGCGGGCGACGGCGAGACGGCCGAAGGCGGTTTCCGCTTCCAGACGGGCGCGCAGCCGATCCGGCAACTCGGGCATGGCGGCGAGGTGGTCCGCGCCTTCGAGGTAGAGGTACGACCAGAGCCGCGCGGCATGCACCGGGCTGATGCCCCACGACTCCACCCGCGCCCGGAGTTCCGGGCGGGTGAGATCGTAGAGGTTGGTCGGTTCGGTGGTGGCGGTCATCGGTCGGGCGTGGCGGACGGTGGTGTAGTTGCGGAAACGGCACGGAAGCAAACGCAGAGAGCGGGGATTTTGATTCTTCGGGCGTTTCGACGGGAAAGCCGGGAGGTCCGGAGCCGGAAAATTGAACGAATACTCCCGCTAACCGGATGCCCGGAATCTTCCGGATTTTTACACAAAGGCCGCAAAGAGCGCAAAGGATTGCCAGTTATCTCCTTCGCGTCCTTTGCGAGCTTTGTGTAAAAAGGACATCGCGGCCTTACCCGCGCCGCTCCAGTCGCAGGCCGCTGCGGAGCAGGTCGAGGGCCTTGCCGCGAAACACCACGACGTCGGCCCGCGTGCGCGCCTGGCCCTGTGCGCGCCAGCAGCCGTCGGCGTCGAGTTCGTCCTGGTCGATGATGGAGCCGGCCGGGAGCACCCGCGCGGCGGACGGGCCCTCCGCCGGCACGAGTTCCAGTTCGCCTTCCGTCACATAAAAAAACGCCCGGCACCGGTCGCCGCGCTTGAAGAGCAGTTCGCCCGGTTCGAGGTGGATCGAGCGCAGGATGTCCTCGGGCGGCGGCAGCAGCAGGCTCAGGTCGCGCGGGAAAACGAGCTCGAACGTCCAGTCCACCATCACGCGCAGCTTGCGCAGCAGGCCGGGGAGCTTGGCGAGGTAAACCGAACGCCACATCCACCAGGCGATGAATCCGCTGAAATGAAACCCGAATACCTCCGCCACGGCCTCGCGTTCGCCGATCGTCGCCATCTGCCCGAGGTAGCGGTAGGTGAACGGACGCAGCGCCGGCTCCGTGCCGGAGGGCGCGCGGAGCACGCGGACGAGGTTGAGCGCGAGTTGCCGGCCCTGGCGCAGGGCGAGTTGTGCGGTGGGCGGGGCGATTTTCTGTTCGCCGCGGTCGTCCCAGAGCACCGAGGCGCAGTCGCCGGCCGTCCACAGGTGCGCCTGCCCGCGCACGCGGAGCGTCGGCTCGGCAGGCACACGGCCGCGCTCCAGGGGCAGGCCGATCTGCCGGCAGAGGTCGCTGACCACCGGGTGCGTCGCGTTGCCGATGGTGGAGACGACGGTGTGCGCCTCGATCTCGTCGCCGTTTTCGAACATCACTTTCGAGGCCGTCACCGCCGCCACCCGCGTCGAGAGCAGCACCTCGATGCCGCGCCGCCGCAGCACGCGTTCGGCATGGGCGCCGAGCTTGGGCCCGATCTCCGCGAGCAGGGAATCGTGACTGTGAACGAGCAGCACGCGCACGCGCGAGGCGCGCAGGTTGGCGTAGAAGCGGAGCGACTCGTGGATAAAATCGAAGAGCTGGCCGGCGGTTTCCACACCGGTGTAACCGCCGCCCACGACGACGAAGGTCAGCAGCCGCTGCCGGATGGTGTCGTCGGCCACGAGGTTGGCCTCCTCCAGGCGGTTGATGAGGGCGGCGCGCAGGCGCAGGGCGTCGGCCACGGATTTCATCGGCCAGCCGTGCTCCGCCATGCCGGGCACGCGGCTCAGGTCGGTGACGCTGCCGAGGGTGAGCACGAGGTGGTCGAAACTCACCTGGTGGTTGCGCGTGAAACGGCCGCCGTCGAGCGTGAGCGTGCGCGTCGGCCAGTCGATGTGGTTGATCGCGCCTTGCAGCACGTCCACGTGGCGGCACATCTGGCGGAGCGGCTGCACGACGTCCGCCGGCATGAGCGACGAGCCGGCGACCTCGGCCAGCATCGGCTGGAAAACGAGGACGTTGCGCTCGGCGATCAGGGCCACCCGTTTCACCCCTTCGGCGCCGAGAGCCTTGCCGAGGGTTTTTGCACAGTAGGCGCCGGCGAATCCGCCGCCGGCAATCACGACATCGTAACGCATGACGTTAACCGGTAACGCAACACCGCGACAAGGCGAGCCGCCTTGCCAAAAGATACGGCAAGGTCGTCAGGGAGTTCTGTACGCCGCCTCCCCTGCCTGCGACGCCGGCCCAGCTCATGTGCAACCGCGCAGGAGGAAAAAGATGAGCAGCACGGGCAACGGCACGCCCAGCAGCCAGAGCAGGATCCAGCCGATCTTGCCGGCGTCGGAGCGCCGGGAGGTTCGACGGCCGTTCTGGCTGGCCGGCGGGTTTTCCGGGGTCTCGGGTGGGTGCAGGGTATCCATGGTCGTCTTCATGATGGCCTTCCGGTTTCGGATTGCGGGCCTGACGTGGCAGGTGTTCTGGCGGGATTGCCGGCTCCGGAAACAAACCCGTCCTGAGTTTTCAGCGTATCATCCTACCGGTTCGGGCGGCATGTGCAACTATCAGGACCAGATATAGCTGTCGCCCCTCTTCCCTCTCCCTCCTCTTCTTCTGTCCGCCCGGTTGCCGGGCACCGGCCCGACTGCGCGGGGCACGTTGCGAAATGCACGCTTCTGCGTAGCGGTGGCGGACAACCATCACAAATTTCTCTCCCTGTTTCCAGCCATGAACACACTCAAGACTACCACCGGCCGGCTGCGGATTGCCGGCTGGCTCGAAGGCATCTCGTTTCTCCTGCTGCTCGGCGTGGCCATGCCGCTCAAGTACCTCGCCGGCCAGCCGCAGGCGGTGCGCGTCGTCGGCATGGCGCACGGCATCCTGTTCCTGCTCTACGTGTGGCTGGCGATCCAGGCCGCGCTGGAGCTCAAGTGGACGTGGAAACGCACGGCGGTCGTCCTCGTCGCCAGCCTGCTCCCTGCCGGCCCGTTTGTCGTGGATGCGCGGATACTGCGTGACGAGGAAAGGGCGGAAGCGGCGAGGGCGGTTTCGTAGGGGCGCACTTCATTCACGTGCGCCCGTTCACGAAATGAAGCTCCGGTGATCATCAACGGGCGCACGTGAAGTGCTCCCCTACGCTTTCTGCGCCGGCCGCGTCAACGCCACATCGCTCCACTCGCCCATCACGCGGTGCTCCGTCCGCCAGCCGCCCGTTGCGGGGGCGAAGGCCGCGCGCACCTGCTCGTTCTCGTGCGCGAGGATGCCGCTGAGCACGAGCAAGCCGCCGGGCGCGACCGCCCCGACGAGCGGTTTGACGAAACGCATGAGCACGTCGGCCTGGATGTTGGCGAGCACGATGTCGGCCGTCCGGCCGGCGAGCCCGCTGACGAGGTCGCCCTCGTAAAACCGCACGGCTCCGGCGAGTTCGTTGAGCGCGGCGTTTTCCCGGCTCACGCGGATCGCTTCGGGGTCGTTGTCGAACGCGTCCACCTCGCGAAATCCCAGCCGCGCCGCCGACAGCGCGAGGATGCCCGACCCGCAGCCGGCGTCGATCACGCGCCTGCCGTCCAGGCCGCTGCCGTCGGCCGCGGCAGCGGCGTATGCCTCGGCCTGGCGCACCAGCCGCTCCACGCAGAGGCGTGTGGTCTCGTGGTTGCCCGTGCCGAAGGCCAGCCCCGGATCGAGCCAGATCGCGCCGTCGCCGGCCGGCAGCGTGTACCGGTCGCGTTCCCAGACCGGCACCCAGTGCAGCCGGCCGAATTGCCACGGGTGGAAATGCGCCTTGTAGCTGTCGCGCCAGTCCTGGTCGGCCAGCGCACGGATCGCCGGTTCCTCCGGCGCGGCGATATCGCGGACCAGCGGCGCAAGCTCCTGCCAGCGCGCGCGGGCCTCGGCTTCGGAGTCCGACAGAAAAATGCCGACGATCCACGCCCGGTTGACGATCACGTCCTGCAACAGGCTCCAGCCTTCGACGCCCAGTTCGAGCAGGATGTCGTCGACGGCATCGGCGGCTTCGGGGCGAATTGCGGTTTTGATTTCGTAAAGGGCGCTCATGGAGGAAAGGGCTGAACGCTCAACGCCGAACGCTCAACTCCCAACATTCAGGTCCCGCCGGGAGTGGCACGGGGTTTTACCGCCAGGCAGCCGTGACACGTCAGAGCGGAGAGGCAACGGTTGCGGGCGGGACGCCCGCGCCACACGGAGAGGCGCCGTCCACGGGCAGGGATGCCCGTGCCACTTTTACCGCCAATCTGCCAATCCGGCTGCCACCCCTTCCGGTTACATCCCCGCGCGCGGGCCTGCGTTCATTCGCGTTGATTCCCGGCCAAACGCTGTCTTTGATGCGCGTTTCCCGTTTTCCGACAAAACCATGAAAATCGTCCTCGCTTATTCCGGTGGTCTCGACACCTCCGTCATCGTCAAGTGGCTTAAAGAAACATACGACGCGGAGATCGTCACCTTCGCCGCCGATGTCGGCCAGGAAGAGGAGTTGAAGGGCCTCGACAAAAAGGCCAAAAAGACCGGCGCCTCGAAGCACTACACCCTCGACCTCGTCGAGGAGTTCGCCCGCGACTACATCTACCCGATGATCCGCGCCAACGCGATCTACGAGGGCCAGTACTACCTTGGCACCTCCATCGCGCGCCCGCTCATCGCCAAGGCGCAGGTGGACATCGCCCGCAAGGAAAAGGCGGACACCGTCGCCCACGGCGCCACCGGCAAGGGCAACGACCAGTGCCGCTTCGAGTTCACCTACATGGCGCTCGCCCCCGACCTGACGATCATCGCTCCCTGGAAGATCGACGCCTACCGCGAGGCTTTCCCCGGCCGCGCCGAGATGATCGCCTATTGCCAGAAGCACAACATCCCCGTCGAGGCCTCGCTGAAAAAGCCTTACTCGATGGACCGCAACCTCCTGCACATCTCCTACGAGGCCGGCATCCTCGAAGACCCGTGGTTCGATCCGACCACGAAGGAGAACAAGGCGATGTTCAAGCTCTCCGTCTCGCCCGAAGACGCGCCCGACAAGCCCGAGTACGTGGAACTCGATTTCGAGAAAGGCGATTGCGTGGCGGTCAACGGCAAGAAGCTCACGCCCGGCAAGGTCCTGAAAACCCTCAACAAGCTCGGCGGCAAGCACGGCATCGGCCGCGTCGATCTCGTGGAAAACCGCTTCGTGGGCATGAAGAGCCGCGGCGTGTACGAGACGCCGGGCGGCACCATCCTCATGCACGCGCACAAGCAGATCGAAAGCCTCACGCTCGACCGCGAAGTGGAGCATCTGCGCGACTCGCTCATCCCGAAATACGCCGAACTGGTTTACAACGGCTTCTGGTTCGCGCCCGAACGCGAGGCGTTGCAGGCGCTCGTGGACCAGAGCCAGAAATTCGTGACCGGCACCGTGCGCCTGAAGCTCTACAAGGGCAACGTCATCACCTGCGGCCGCAAGTCGAAGTACTCGCTCTACGACGAGAACATCGCCTCGATGGAAGGCGTGAAGAGCTGGTACAACCAGAGCGACGCCACCGGCTTCATCCGCCTCAACGGCCTGCGCCTGCGCGCCCGCAACCTCGCCCAGGGCGGCCCGAAGGTCTGAGCCGGCGGCACGCTGCCCGTTACCGTCACACACAAGGACGCACTCGAAGTGCGTCCTTTTTGTTGTCAAGACGTTCGCGGCGGAGCGGTCGCCCCATCCTCCCAGCATCCCTTGATCAGTACGCAACGCGGCACGGCGGGCAACCCGCGCTGGTTTTGTAACAACTGCCCCACGACCAAGTCCACGGCGACGCTTCCGTGGAGTTCGTGCCTCTGGTTGAATCCGGCAATGTCCGGCCAGTCCGGCAGCCGGTCCACACTGATGAATGCCACATCCCGAGGCATGCGCCACCCCATCGCATTGATGGAACGCCACACGATGTCTTCCCCCAACACGATCTCCGGACGATACCGGCGCAGCCAATCCTGGATACGAGGTATCTCGCTCTCGTCGGGCCGGGGGAAACAGAACGTTTCGATCGTTTGCGACCGGGGCCAGTGCTGCTGGGCATAGGAGGTGGGAAACAACACGCCGTGGTCCACCCGATGATCATAGGCATGCGACACGACCACCGCGATTTTCCGGTACCCCAGTTCCACCGCGCGATGCAGCATCAGGTCGAACCCATGCGTGGTTCGCACCGCCACCCGGTCAATATCAGGTTCGGTCAAGGAGAACCCCAAGGCCACGGCGACCACCCGCGACCAGTCAAACTGGCCGAACAGTGGTGTTGGTTTGAGAATACCGGGAATAATCACCCCCGGGATATTGCGATTGCGCAAGACGCTGTTGAGCCGACGCCCGCTCATCCCCGGTTCATGCAACCAGATCGGTTCCAGCGCATAGCCCAGCTCTTCCGCCCGCTCACGCGTGCCGTTGAAATGCCGCCTCATGTAGATCGGCAAGTCCTTCACATGCGGCGAGCCGGCATGAGTGGTCAGGAAGGCCAAAGTCGCTTGATAGCTCGGGAGGCGCTGTGTGCGCAGATGCGCCATGTAGGCCGAGGCAAAGGCATTCGGACGCCATCCCATGCGCCGTGCCACTTCCTGAATTTCGCGCCGCCTCGCCGGTGAGATGCGCGGGTGATCGCGCAGCGCCTGCGAGACAGTGGATTGGTTACACCCGCAGGCCGCTGCGATCTCACGTGTCGTCGGCGGGCGTCCGGATTTTTTCAGATTTTCAGCGCCACTGCGCATCGTGATGGGCAAACAATGCCTTCTCGTTCGGAAGCTCAAAGCTAAAATGCCACCCACATCATTTACCTCACTGATAACCCTGTCCACGCCATGCGCCCATTCCCATTCATCCCAATTTTCAAAGCGGCCTCATGTGTCCAAATTCAACTCATCAAGGGTGCTGCTTTCTTTGTTCTGGCGACACTTCATTTGGGAGCAGCCGCACTTTTTGAAGACTCGTTTGATTACTCCGACTGGGATGCCGGTCCCCGCCCCATGTCCGCCACGTGGGAGTCCTGGCAGCGCAAGCCGGTTATAGAAGAAGGAGCCGACCCTGTGTATCCGGCCCGTTACCTCAAACTGGCCAACAGCATCGTTTCAACGTCCCTCAGGAAACCCGTCGATTCCGATTTTGTTCTGACCGTGCAACTTTTGAGCACCCACTATGGCCGGCTTCACTGGTTTGGACTTTCCAACGAGGACGGGACTGACGGCTATTTTGTCGCATGGGACACCGGGCTTGCTTCGCAATTTTCGTCCCAAGGCCGGGTTGCGATTGGCAAGATCGACCTCAAGCCCTCGGAACGGCTCGGCTACCAGCGGCCGGGTCCCTTTATCACCAAACCGGCCACCTCCGGACACAACAGTTCAAACACACAAAGCGCGGCGATTTCGCCTCCCTTTGCGACACTGGCTCTCAAGTGGAGCAACGCCCAAAAGCGGCTCACCTTGCTGGTGAACAATATCGAAATCGCGAGCGCGGACGACGTTTCGCCGGGCTCCCTGTCACGCCTCCTCCTGGCCGGCAACAGCGCCGCTCTCATCTCCTCCGTCAAACTCGAAACCCCAATCCGATAAAACACCACACATGAAATCCAGATTATATCTGCTTGCTACCATTGCCCTCGTTACCGCAGTCGCCGGGCTGCAACAAACCCACGCATCCGTCATCGTATTTTCCGAAGACTTTACTTATGATGGATGGAACACTGGCGACAACAAGATGAATGCCACGTGGACATCCGTGGTGAATACGCCCGCCTTGATGAACGGGAGTGGAGCATGGCCGGAAACCTATTTGAGATTAAACAATTCAACCGTTTACACGAGCGCAGGCGACACGATGATCACCGACGATTTCTCGCTTACGGTCACCATGTTCTGCGAAAGCTATGGACGATCAAACTGGTTTGCGATCACGGATGCAACCGGAACCAATGGATATTATGTCCGTTGGGATGGGGCAGCGGACACTCAATATAATGGAGAAGGTAGAGTAGGCATCGGCAAAATCACCGCTACCATTGCAGGATACCAAACAAATCCAGGCACGCTACTTTCCTCGCCACAGTATGTTCAATCCGGGCATCTTGCCGCTGGCGGTAACACCGTTCCATTCGCCACCGTCACCCTGTCATGGATTGCCGCAACCAATACGCTCGAATTATGGGTCGATGGAGTTAATAAACAGTCTGTTGTGGATGCCTCTTTTTCGTCCTTCTCGCGCATCTATCTATCGGGCAATGCGAATGGACTTTATGGATCGGTCAACCTGTCAACCGTTCCCGAACCGGCCTCGGCGGTTGCGATTTTTGCCGCCGCAGGCTTGCTCGCCTGCGCAATTCGGAGTGCCAAAAGACGCAGGGTTTCCTGACCAGCCCAACCTGCTATCCTGCTGCGCAACCCCTTGCTCCATGATCATGAATACGGCCAAACATACCCCTTCCCCGCGTGGGTTCACCCTTGTCGAATTGCTGACGGTCATCGCCATCATCGGGATTCTTGCCGCGATCCTGATTCCCGTGGCAGGCAAAGTCCGCAACTCGGCCAGGCGAACGGAAGCAGCGTCCAACGTCCGGCAATTGATAACCGGATTGCTGCTTTATTCCTCCGACCACAAACAGGTGCTCCCTCCTCCCAAACGGCCAGACGGAAGCGTTGATGAAACATGGCGTTTGCGCGTTCTATATGACGATGGCTATATCCGGGACACCAAGGTTTTTATCAACCCGTTCAACGCCGTGGGAGGCAGGCGTGGCTTGGGTCAAAATATTTTTGGAGGGAACAGGGACTGCTACTTTTCCGCCAACTATATCGTTTCCACCACCTGGGACGGAAAAGCCAATGCCTTCACCTATCTCCGGATCACCGAGGATACTCGAATTCCCGTTGTGTGGGATCAGCGGGCGGACAATGAAAACAGCACGACCAACCAGATGAAAACGGCGGATGGCCGTTTTGGCGGATATTTTGGTTATATCGACGGAACCGTAAAATTGCTCGGGAAACCTGACCAGGTCATCCGGGGCGGTTCCAGACAAAGCGATTTTCAGGCTCCATAACCCGCCCCCCCGGGGGGAGAACCCAATGACAAAATCAACCCATTTGCTCACCCTCCTCCTCGCCTCCGGCCTCTCCTTGCTGACGTCAGACGGAAGTGCCAGGGAAGTCCCCACCTACCCGGGCCAGGACGCGGTTCGACTGATCAAGAGTGCCATCGACGCGTACGCAGCCGAAGTCGTCCTCCCGTCAGGGATATACAAATTCGGGCCGGACGAGAGCCTGACGCTTTCCCGATATAAAAATCTGCGCATCGATGGCGCCGGCTCCACCTTCCTGTTCAATCGTCGGGGGAAGTTTTCGGTTGTCGAATGCAAGGGCCTGACCATCGAGAATATCACCATCGATTATGACCCGCTCCCCTTTACCCAGGGGACCGTGGCGGGAGTCGATGAGGCGGAAAAATGCATTCAGGTTCGTTTCGACCCCGACTTCAGCGCGCCGGGAGATCCGGGTTTTCCTATACAAATCAAGAACGGCGGAGAGGCGCGTGGCGGTATACGCTTTTTTAATCCGGCTGGCGACCGCATGCATGCCATGCTCTGGGAGGCGGCCACTTCAATCCGGGATGTCGGGCGCGCTGTCTATGAGCTGACCTTGCAGCATGGCCGCCTTTTCCGTCCGGGAGTGCAACCCGGCAGTCTGAAGGCGGGGGATCGCTTCACGCTTTTCCCGAATTCGGGCATGGCGCTCGAAGTGAGCGAATGTGAGCAGATAACGTTCAATAACATAAATATTTATTCAGCGCCGGGTTTTGGAATCGGAGAACACGGGGGGCGGGGCGGCAACGTTTTCAGGAATTGCCGTCTGATCCCGAAGCCGGGCAGCGGACGATTGATGAGTACCAATCGGGACGGGTTTCATTCCTACATGATGAAAAAGGGACCGCTCCTGGAGGGATGCGAAATCGGCTACACGGCGGATGACGCCATCGCGATCCACGGTTTTTTCAGTCCGGTTCTCAGGACGGCTGGACTGCGGGAGCTCTATATACTTTGTCTGTTCGGGCAGAATCTGGATGTCGGCGATGTGGTGTCGTTTTACTCCCTGAAAGACGGGCGGCCTCAGGGAAGCAGCACCGTTCTGTCTCTTGAGAAATTATCCCGCGTGGATGGACAGAGGGAACTGTCCGCATGGCAGGCGGCCCGTGCAGAGGCAAGACTGGCGGGCGGACGCAGCATTCCCGCAAACGAATGGGTCGTAATCAAAGCGCAGCTGGATCAGGATGTTGCCGGCGAGGAATTCATGCTGGCCGACTCCAAAACGTTTTCCGGCGCGGGTGCGGAAATCCGCGGATGCCATGTGCATGACTCGGCGAGCCGGGGCCTGTTGATTCGCTCACCCGGCACGAAGATTATCGGCAACCGGATCGAGAGAACGGTGCTGGCTCCGGTTGCACTGATGCCTGAACGCTATTGGCTGGAGTCCTCGTTTCTGGACGGAGTGGAGATAGCCGATAACAGCGTCATCGACGCGCCGCTGCCCGGGCTGGACACGCGGCACTTCGATTACGGATTCGCCGCCATCCAGGTTTCGTCCATATTTGGAGCCCGCTACTTCAATCCTCCTGAATTTACGCCCTGGCGGCAGAATCGGGACATCAGGATACTCAACAACCGGATCGTTCGCCCCTCCGGGCCGGCGATAGCGGTCTTGAATGCGGAGGATGTCGTGATTTCCGGCAACCGGATTGAGGCGCCATTTGCCGCAGGTATTTCTGGCAACCCGCTGAATCTCCTGCGAACGCTGGCACCATCCGGTCCGGTTCCAACGCCCGAGCAAAGCGAGGTCGCCGCCAAGCCTTGGTATGGCATTTTGTTGATGGCCACCCGGACGGCGAAGGTAACGGACAACACGACTGCTGCCACGACCCCGGAAGTCCTTGGCACGGCAGGAGTTGGACCGTGGTCCGAAGATATTTACATTAAATAGTCCTACTTCGGTAAAATGGATTTTTTTGGAGAGGGTTCGCCGGGATTTGCTGCGATGCCGGTCCATGTCGCGTTTGCGTGAGCGGTGGCGCTGCGTCGATGCGACGCAGCATCTGCTGTGCGTGGCGTGGCCGGGCGAGGCAGGCAGATTTCCGGCAGTTCGGTCAGGTCGCGTCCCGACAGGAACGAGGGAAAGCCCTGGCCAGCCTTCGCTCCGGCAGGATGAAAAGCCGGCGTTCCCCTCACAAATCGGGAGGGTGCGGCCGTCGGTCGCACTAAATCCTGACGAAAAATAAGGTGTTTACCTGACTATACGCGGACCTTTCTGGCGGGATATCATTATCCATGCTTATGAAAAACATTCTGCTATACCAGATCACCCCGATTCGACGGTGGCCGGGTGTCCTGCTCTCCGGGCTTTTTTTGTCCGGCCCGGGTCTTGCGCCGCTCCCTGCCGCCACGCCGGTTGCCGCCGGCAGCGACCTGACAATCACGCTGAACGCGGCAACGGCCACGAATTACACCTTCGACCTGCTGGGGGACGTCTGGCTGGGAGCAGCTTTCGACATGAACGGCACTACCCGGAAAACCGTCATCATCGATGGCGCTTACGGGGAAGACGGATCGCGGGCCGTGATCGAGAGACGCGGGGCCGGCTACCGCTTTAACGTCAACACCGCCGGGAACACGCTCGCCATCCGCAATGCCGTGATCACCGGAACCGCCTCGTCGGGCGGAGCCGGGGCCATCCATGTCACCGCCGGCAATTCCACCCTGGACCTGCACAACACCACGTTCAGCGGAAACACGGCCGGAGATGTCCTCGGATACGGGGGAGCCCTCTCCGTCATGTCGAACACGAATACCACCGTGCAGGGGAATGTTTCCTTCACCGGCAACCGGGGAGCCGGCCAGGCCTCCGGCGCTGTCGGCGTTTATGGCGGCGGCGCATCCATCCGTTCCACCCTGACCTTCACCGGGGAGACGACCTTCGAGGGGAATTCCACGACCTATTACGGAGGCGCGGTCACCATCAACTATTGGGCGGACGCCGTTTTTGAGGAAAAGGCCGTTTTCCGGGGCAACTACACCACGCTCTACTTCGGCGGAGCGCTGGATCTGTATGGCGGCGACTCGCACGCCACCTTCAAAAAGGATGCCGAATTTACCGGCAATTACGTCAAAAATACAGGAGCCCATGCCTACGGGGTGCGCGGCGGCGCGGTGAATGTCGGTTATATCACCGGCACCGATACTCCCCAGCTCGATTTCCGGGGCACGACCACTTTCACGGACAATTACGTGTGGGGCAACTCCACCACCAAGGCCTACGGAGGTGCGCTCAGCATCATGTCGGGCGAGACCAATCCCGACACGGCAGCCCCGCCAGCGGGCAGGGATTACACCGTCCTGATCAACAAGGGCATCTTTGAAAACAACCTCGCTTACAGCGACAGCGGCAACGCCTACGGCGGAGCCATCTACGCCAAGACACAGAACAACACGCTCACCCTCGGCTCCGGCTCGCGCTTCACCAACAACTACGCCAGGACGCTGGGCGGCGCCATCTACTTCGACCAGGGAACCCTGAACCTCAACGGGAACGTCGTCTTCGAAGGCAACCGTCACGGCGCCGGCTTCAGCACGACCGGAGGCAAGCTCTCGTATGTCGCCGGCTCCGGCACGCCCAACGCCATTTACTTCGGCGTGAGCAGCAATACCGCCACGCTCAACCTGAACACGGCTGCCGGCGAACAGATCCGGTTCCACGACCCGATCGCCGCCGCCGCAGGCAAGACGGTGACGGTCAACAAGACCGGCGCCGGTGAGGTGGTCTTTTACGAACACGACTCCGCCCTCCTCACCAGGACCACGGTTTCCGGCGGCACCTTCAGACTCGCTGACGGAGCCCTCTTCGGCCTGAAGGGCACGACGGCCAACAGCACCTTCACCGTCGGCGCAGACGCCACGCTCCGGGGCGGCGCGGGCAGCACGCTCCGCACCTCCCTGCTCGCGGTAAACGGAACGCTGCGGGCCGATGCCGGCGCCTTTCATATCGATACCGACAATGCCGTCACCTTCGGTGCCGATGCCGTGCTCTCGGTCACCATCGTGGATGCGGACACGTTCAGCCAGATCGTGTTCGACACCCCCGCCAGCCTGCTGCTGAACGGGGCCACGCTCGAAATCAACGCCTCCGGTTACGTGCCTTCGCTGGACATGTCCGATACCTTCACTCTCGTCACCGGCCTTTCGCAACAAGCGGCCGGACAGTTTGCGCAGGGTGAGTCCATCACGATCAACGGGGCCGAATTCACGATCGTCTACAATAACGACAGCATCGTCCTGCAACAGCTCACGGCCGTGCCCGAACCTGCCGCGCATGCGGCGCTGGCCGGATTCGGACTGCTGGTCTTCACCCTGCTGCGCCGCCGCTCCCGGCCTCTTTGAGTTTGCCTCTCGCGGCGTCCTGACCAAGGTTTGGCGCTCCTTCGTCATGTCGGACAGCGCCACCAGAATCATCGCGAGGCCGCTTGCGGCTTCACCCGACCGCCAGCAGGAGGCGGATGCGGACTGGCGTATTGTCCAGCAAGTGCAGGCTGGCGACGTCCAGGCATTCGACACTCTCGTCCGGCGTTACCGCGAACGCGTGCTCGGCGTCGTCTACAACCTCACCTCCAACCGCGAGGACGCCGCCGACCTCACCCAGGATGCCTTCCTGAAGGCGTTCCAGTCCATCAACCGCTTCCAGGGCCAGTCCTCCTTCTTCACCTGGCTCTACCGGATCGCGGTCAACTCGACGCTGTCGCACCTGCGCAAAAGCAAACTGCGCTCGTTTTTCAGCTTCGAGAAGCTCCAGGAAGACCCGCCCGTCGCCGAGATTGTCAACCAGCTGACCGACAAGAACGGCGCCGACCGCAGGCTGTTCCTTTCCGAACTCCAGGAAAAATTGAACGAGGCGCTGCAAAAACTGTCTATCCGTCATCGTACCGTGATCACACTCTTCGAGATAGACGGACTCAGCCATGAGGAGATTGCCGAGATTGTCGGCTGCTCCACCGGCACCGTGCGCTCTCGTCTCCACTACGCCAAGCAGCAGTTGCAAGCAGAGTTACAACCCTACCTCCGCGCATGAAACCCGAGCAGAAAAAAACCGTGGTGACTGTTGAGGATCTGTTGCGTCTGAAACGCGCCGAGCGCCCGCCCGAGGAATTCTGGGCGCGCTTCGAAACCGAGCTGCGCACCAAACAGCTCGCCGCCAGCATCGAACCCCGCCCGTGGTGGCTGGGTATTGCCCTTCTCTGGCGCAAGTCCGCCCCGTTCGCCCTCCCGGCCGGAGCGCTGGCGGCCCTCGCCCTCACTGTCGTCGGCGTCCAGCGTGTGGCGTTCGCCCCCGCCGGCTCCGGCCCGTCGCCCGCCATCGTCGTTGCCAGCCAGGACACCCGACCACAGGCCGCGGCCACCGTGGCCGCCACCGCCAGGCCGGCCTCCTCCGCACCGGTCTCTGACGCGCCGCCCAAAGCTCCGGTACAGGTGGCTGCGACGGAGACACCGGCGCCCTCTTCCCCCGGTGATTCTCCGGCGGCGTCTGCGCAAGCCGGCCAACCGGCCACCACTCCTCGCCCGGAATCCGGGTCTGACGAAGCAATTCTCGTGGCCGCGGCTTCTGCGCCGGATACCGCGCCTTCGCTCGCTCCGGTAGCGGCTCCCGCGCCCCGTTCGCGTCCGGCGACAACGCCGTCCTCGATCCTGCCGCCGGCGGTTCCCGTCCGCGGCCCGCTTGTCGCGGTGGCGGCGCTCGACGGCATGTCTCCCGCCTCGCCTCCCCTTTCCTCTTCTGTCGTGGACGTCCTGGGCGTTCTTGATCAGCGCAGCTCCGGCCTGGTGATCTCTCCCGGCGGCAGCCAGACCCTGGCGCCCGACGCCGACGACTGGGCAGGGACGGAACACGCCAGCTTCGGTTCGCTGCTCGCGGCGGCGGCAAGCCCGCTTTCCGGTCAGCCGGCGCCTCTGCTGGCCTCGGCCGGACACGCTGCGACGCCCGGAGGCAGTTCCGAAGCGTCGCTCGCATCGGTGCGCGGCGATTCACGCGTGGCGCGGCTTATCGCGCTGGCCGCAGATGCCGAATCCTATGCCTCCTCCGACGGCACCGGTTCGCAGGATGGGGTTTCGCGCAGTCAGCTCCGCCGGGTCAACGATGACGATGTGCTGCCGTCTGCCGTCCGTCGCCTTGTGGGCGGTGGCGACCGGGTGTCGTTCCGGTTCTGAGGGAGCGATTCCGGAAACCGCAGCAGAGGGAACCGCTAAAGGGCGCTAACGGACGCTAAACAAAGCCATTCCCTGGCAGGATCAATCCGTTCATTTTTAGCGTCATTTAGCGTTCTTTAGCGGTTTCAACTTCTGAATCCAGGGTTCAAAGCACCTCGTGATTGAGTATGGCGAGGGCGCTGGTGGCGGCGGTGTCGCAACGCAGCACGAGCGGCCCGAGTGTCACCGGCTGAAATCCGGCGGCAAGGGCGGCAGCGATCTCCTCCGGCGTGAAATCCCCCTCCGGCCCGACCAGCCAGACCGCACGGGCCGGGGTATGGCCGCCGGCAAGAGTGCGGGCTTCGGCCACCACCTCGCGCAAGTGGCGCGCCCCGGGATGCAGGCTGGCGACGAGGCGCAGTTCGCCACCGCCGTGGCTGTTTTCGTTGTCGCCAACAGTGGCGGCACCGGCGGCGGCAGGAAGAGAGGCGGGCGTGAGCGCCGCGAGAAAGGCCGCCAGCGTTTGCACGGGTGCGATGTCGGGAAGCCAAGGGTTGCCGCACTGCTTGCAGGCTTCGAGGGCGGCGGCGCGCCATTTTTCGAGTTTTTTCCCGGAGCGATCGGCTTCGAGGTGAACCTGGGTGCGCGCAGTTTCCAGCGGCACGATGCGCGCGACGCCGAGTTCGGTGGCGTGGCGCACGATGTCGTCCATGACGGAGCCCTTGGGCAAGGCCTGCGCCAGCGTCACGGCGCAAGGCAGCGGCACGGCGCGGCGGTATTCTTCGCGGACGGCAACGACGGCGGCGCGTTTGCCGGCATCGGCGAGCGTGCCGGACCATTCGCGTCCGCGGCCGTCGAAAACGACGACCGGATCGCCGGCCCGCGCCCGGTTGACGACGACGAGGTGATGCGACTCGGCGGCATCGAGACGCAGTTCGCGAGGGGCGGTTTTTTCAGCCGGACCAGTCGGACAATATGCGCGGAAATCGGGCATGGCTCATTTGAACAGAAGGCAACGAAGGGAACAGTGTTTTTCCGTTCGTTTTGCTGCCCGGCAAAAGGGGTCATGCCAACGTCTCCAAGCCTCCGGATTCTTACACAAAGATCGCGAAGGCCACAACGATCTGTTTTTCAGCAACTTCGCGCTCTTTGCGACCTTTGTGTAAAACCGGAAACAGCCGGGATACCGTTGTCGGCCCGCGGGAGTGACGGTGCTGGCGGTGAAATCCGCTCCCGGATCACGCAGCGTTGACGAGGGCGTTGACGCGGTTGAGGTGGGCGTCGCCGGTGTACTTGTGCGACTGCTCGTCGGCGTGGTAGCTGGAACGCACCATCGCGCCGCTCTCGACCACGCCGAGACCCGCGGCGAGGCCGAATTCTTTCCAGTGCACGAACTCCCCGGGCGTCACCCAGCGGTCGATCTTCCAGTGCTGCGGCGTGGGTTGCAGGTACTGACCGATGGTGAGGATGTTGGTGCCGTCGGAAGCGATGTCGCGGATCGTCTGTTCGATCTCCTCGCGGCGTTCGCCGAGGCCGAGCATGATGCCGGTCTTGGTCGTGAAGCCGCGGCTTTTGGCGTGGCGGAGCACGCCGCGCGAACGGTCGTAGCGGGCCTGCACGCGCACGGGGCGCTGGAGGCGTTCGACGGTTTCGACGTTGTGGTTAAAAATATCGGGCCGCGCATCGAGGACGATGTCGATGTGTTCGGTGCGGCCCTTGAAATCGGGCACGAGCACCTCGATGGCGGTCTGCGGGTTGCGGTGGCGGATGGCGCGGATGGTGGCGGCCCAGACGGAGGCGCCGCCGTCCTTGAGCTCGTCGCGGGCGACGGAGGTGATGACGCAGTGGCGGAGGTTCATCGCGGCCACGGCGTCGGCGACGCGGGCGGGCTCGGCGAGGTCGAGTTCGGTGGGGCGGCCGGTCTGGATGGCGCAGAAGTTGCAGGAGCGCGTGCAGATGTTGCCGAGGATCATGACGGTGGCGGTGCCGCGCGACCAGCATTCGCCGAGGTTGGGGCACTGCGCGCTCTGGCAGACAGTGTGGAGCTTGTTGTTGTCCACCATTTGCCGCACGGCGGCGTAGCCGGGGCCGGTGGGCAGCCTGGCCCGGAGCCAGGAAGGTTTGCGCGTGGTGTCCGTGGTGTCGGTCATCGGTCGGAAAGAGAGCAAGGGAAGCCACCGCGGGCGGAATCACAACTTTTGTTTTTTCCGGGCGCGGGGAATATCCTGCCCGGAAACGTCTTCGCGGCTATTCCGGCTTCTCCGCCGCGCCGGTTTCGGCGGCACGGACTTCGGCGCTGATCTTCATGTAAAGCTCCAGCTGGGTAATGCCGGCTTTCTGGTGCCCGGCGATGGCGTCGAGTTGGGCAAGAGTGAGCAGGGGCGCCATGTCGGCCAGGATTTTCGGGTTGTTGGTATTCCAGCGTTGCTTGAGCCCGAGGACAGAGCGGACGAGCGCGGCAGACTGGCCGGCGGTCAAAGTCGGCAGCATCTGGTCGCCCAGAACACTGTCGATTTCGGATGCAAAATCGCGGGCCCGGTTTTCGTGGTAAACGTCCTTGAAGGCACTGAAACGCTCGGGGCCGAGGAGGGTTTTGATGTCCTTTTCGACATCGTCGGCTGCGCGGCTGGCAAGGCGGTCGGCCGTGCCGCTGTCTTCATCGATGCCGTGTTCGACCGCGATCTTGCGGGCGTCGCTCATCGAATCGCTTTTTTCGATGATGAGTTCTTTCAGTTTTTCGATCTCGTCGGGGGAGAGATTTTGGCGGGCAAAAAAACCGCCGTATTCCTCCTGCACACGCCAGCGGGAATGGCGATGGGCATGACGGCGGTAGTCGGGGTCGGCCCTGAGTTTTTTCATAAGGCGTTCATGGTCGTGCATCGTGCTGCGTTTTTCGGCTGAAGGTCCGGTGGAAACAGTGCCGGCGCCGGTGGAGGCGGATTGTCCGGACGGGATGGCAGCGAGGTCGGCGGTGGCGGCGTCGCGAGCCTGTAATGCTGTGCGGATACGCTCTTCGATGCGATGGCGGCGGTTTTCGTTTTGGGCGGTTGCATGGTCGCGGGCAACCGCGAGGCTGGCGATTTCGACGCGGGCAACGACGCAGGCGGCGGCAAGCGCCAGGCAGAGAACAAGGTTGAGGCCGAGCCAGAGGCGAAGAAGGCGACGGTGTTTCATCGGAATGGAGACAGTCAATGCGGAGGCAGTTGATGGAGGCGGTGGCTGGAATGGCTGGCGCGCAGGAAACCGGGAGGGGGGATTACGGAGAAGGCGAGAGGCTTTCTCTGGTTTTCCAAATGAGTAACCGGTACTCGCGTTCGTCCGCAAAATACCGGCGGATGAGTTCGCGTTGCGCCGGAGTGAGAAGCGCATCGGCGGCGGCGCGGGCGAGGACGGCGTGTTCATCCGCGCTCAGCCCGCCGGTGGTGGCGGCAGCTTCGGCCAACGCCCCGGCCAGGGAATCCGGAGCGGGCGGTTTTTTTGCGTAGATTTCCTCGTAGATATAGCGGCTGATCCGGGCTTGCTGGCCGGGATCGACGGGCTGGCCCGCGTCGGCCAAAGCAAGGCCGATATTTTTGGCGGCCAGGCTGTCCCCGTAGCCGGATACTCCGTTGATGATCCGGTATTCCTCGAGCGCGTCGAAGGCCGCGTCGCCGAGAACCTCGCGTATCTTTTCATCGAATACGGATAGGATTTCCCGGCGTTCGGCGTCGGGAAGAGACCGCCCCTGGTAACCGGCTTCTTTTGCGGAGCGCACGACTTCGTCGCGCGAATCGGCGAGGATTTCCTTGAGCCGGTCGCGGGTTTCGCGGTCGAGGTCCAGTTGGTCGAAGAAGTTTCCGTAGTCTTTTTGTACGGACAGGCGGCTTTGCCTGCGCTGGAAGGCGGCGTATTCGGGATTCGCGTCGAGAGCTTTGCCTTCGGCGGAAAACTTGTCCGCAAGCGTACGGACGGGAGGGGGCGGCGGCGGGGGCGTGGCTCGGGCGGAACGGGCTTCGGCAAGCTTGCGAAGGGCGGCATCGCGGTCGCGTTCGGCGGCGTCGAGGCGGGCGCGCAGGCGCGGGAGTTCCGGGTCGGCGGCGGCGATGGCGGCGCGGAGGCGGGTGAGTTGCGCGTGTTGTTGCGTAACGACGATGGCGAGCGTGGCCGAGCCGGCTGTGGTAACGGCGGCGGCAAGGGCGAGGCCGAGCGCGCCGGTTTTGAGTTTGGTCATGAGGGCGAGCGGGACAAGGGTGGCGGCAGTCGTGGCGGTGGTGGCTGTTGCCGCCGAGAGCGCGGCATTCGTGACGCCGGCAGCCAGGCTGGCGGGCGTGGCGACCGTCGCGTGCGTGGTGAACGCCAGGCCGAGCGCGCTGGCGGTCGAGGTGATGCCGCGGCGGGCGAGGTGGCGGCGGAGTTTTTCGAGAGCACGATCGGCGCGCTTGCGGACGGCGTCGTCGGTCAGGCGAAGTTTTTCCCCGATGGCGGCGAAGGTGTGATTTCCGAAAAAGCGCAGGAGAATGATCTCGCGGTCGCGGGCGTCGAGGCGGTCGAGCGTCGCGTCGATCACGGGGCGGAGTTGCTGCCAGTCGGCATCGGTGGCGCTGGCGGAGTCGGCGATAGCGGGGTGCAGGGTATGCGGCGTGGTTGCAGTGTCGTTGTCGGCCATGGCGCTGGCTTCCTGTTCGCGGTGCTGCCGGCGGTATTCGCTGCGCGTCACCGAGGCGGCGGCGTAGCGGGTGCTGGTGTGCAGCCAGCCGGCCAGCGTCGGGTGGCGGGAAAGCGCGCGGGCCTTGCGCGCGAGGTCGGTAAAGACGATCTGCGTGACGTCCTCGGCGCGGTGGGCATCGCCTCCGGTGCGGCGCAGCGCGGCAGAATAAACGAACGCGAGATGACGGCGCACGAGTTCGGCGAAGGCGTCTTCGGCGCGGGTTTCGGCGTAACGGCAAAGGAGAGCGGCGTCGTCCGGCATGGGTTTCGTGGCTGTCTGGATAACAGCCACCGGAGCAAAAAACCGGACAAAAAACAGAAGGGCGACCCGCGAAACTCGCGAAAGGACACGAAAAGAAAGACAGAAATCCGATGGTTCGTTTTTCGTGTCCTTTCGTGTGTTTCGTGGGCTTTTTTCCGGCCCGGGCAGGAAAATCAGCCTCCGCCGGCGCCCAGGTACCTGGGCCAGAGGGCGGCGAATTCGTCGGCGAGGAGTTTTTTGACCTCGTCCATGTCGTGTTCACGGCCGAGTTCGGCTTGCAGGGACGTGACGGTGCCGTCGGTCGCG
This sequence comes from Opitutaceae bacterium TAV5, assembly GCA_000242935.3. Taxonomy (NCBI): domain Bacteria; kingdom Pseudomonadati; phylum Verrucomicrobiota; class Opitutia; order Opitutales; family Opitutaceae; species Opitutaceae bacterium TAV5. The sequence continues at coordinate 2,763,863 of CP007053.1, read as the reverse complement.
GAGATGCCGCAGGGGACGATGCCGCCGAAGTGCTGCAGGCGGGTGTTCACGTTGAGCGCGAAACCGTGGTACGCGACCCAGCGTTTCACGGCCACACCGATGGCGGCGATCTTGCGCGGGCCGATCCAGATGCCCGTCTTGCCCTCGCGGCGGCTGGCCACGAGGCCGAGCGCGCCGACACTGTTGATCAGGACTTCCTCGAGAAAACGCAGGTAGGCGTGCAGGTCCTTGCGCGGCGCGAGGCTGACGATCGGGTAACCGACAATCTGGCCGGGACCGTGGTAGGTGATGTCGCCACCGCGGTTGGTCTTGACGACCTCGATGCCTTCGGCGGCGAGGGCGGCTTCCTGCCAGACGAGGTGTTGTTCGGCGCCGCTGCGCAGGCCGATCGTGTAAACGGGTTCATGCTCGGTGAACACGAGCGTGTCGGACGCATCGCCGGCAATGCGGCGGGCCACGAGTTCGTCCTGCGCCCGCCAGGCGGCTTCGTAGCGGGTGCGGCCCCAGTCGAGCACGTCGATCGGAGCGGGCGCGGGTTGTCCTGCGCCGGCAGGCGTGACGGAAGCGGCGGCGGGAGGCACGGCGGTTTGCAGTGACAGCATGACCGGGAGTGAACGCCGGTTCGGGCATGATCGCAACTCCGGGAAGCTGACGCCGGGCAACCGGCCAGGGACCCGGAGTTTCCCGAAGCCGGCCCGGGAAAACGGGAGAATTGCCCGGCGGTGTGCCGCTCCCCCCCTGCCCCGCCGCCCCTCCTTTTTCCCGAAGCCGGTTCGGGACGGAGCAGGCTGACCTGCTCACGCCGTCGCCGGGTGGCTGCCACCGCGCGCGGGCACCGCCGGCGCGAGCGCGTGCGGGCATGATTCACCGCACGCGAACACCGTGGCGCTCGACAGCGTGCTCTCCGCGATCGCCTCCATCGCCTCCTGCGTGAAAAAGCCCTGATGGCCCGTGACGATGACGTTGGGCATCGCCACCAGCCGTGAAAACACGTCGTCCCCGGAATCCTGCCGCGAATGATCCTCGAAGAGCACACCCGCCTCGTCCTCGTAGACATCGAGGCCGAGCGAACCGAGACAGCCGTTTTCCAGCGCGTCGGTCACCACCGGCAGGTCCATCAGTCCGCCGCGGCTGGTGTTGATCAGCATTGTACCGCGCTTGCACCAGGGCAGCGTGACGCGGCTGATGAGGTGGCGCGTCGCCGGCACGAGCGGACAATGCAGCGAAATGATATCCGCCTCCGAAATCACCTCCTCCAGCGAGCCGAACGTAAAATCCGACTCCGCCGCTTCCGTCGAGGGCGAGGGATCGTGCGCGAGCACCCGGCAGCCGAATCCCTGGAGGATGCGGCCGACGATCGCGCCGATGCTGCCCGCGCCGATGATCGCCGCCGTCTTGCCGTGCATGTTGAAACCGAGCAGCCCCTCGATGGAAAAATTCCCCTCGCGCACCCGGATGTACGAATGGGCGATGCGCCGGTTGAGCGCCAGCATCAGGGCCACCGCGTGCTCGGCCACGGCATGCGGCGAATAGGCGGCGGCGTGCGTCACCACCATGCCGAGCCGGGCCGCCGCGCGCAGATCGACGTGGCTGTAGCCGGCCGAACGCAACAGCACGAGCCCGATGCCCGCTTCGCCCAGCCGGGCCAGCACGCCGGCATCGAGGCGGTCGTGGACAAACACGCAGATCGCATCAAAACTGTGCGCCAGCGGCACGGTGTCGCGCGTGAGACGCGCCTCGAAGTAAGTCAACCGGTGACGATGCCGGACGTTGGCCGCATCGAAAAAGCGCCGGTCATAAGATTTTGCGCTAAAAACAGCAATTTTCATGTGGCAGCGGGTATTAGGGTTCCACCGGGAAGGCTATCAGGTGGCGTATCATTTGCCTTCCATCGTGCAGATTTTGTTGCCGATTTTTGGACAAAAAACGAGGATATATCCTTTATGTCGTCATCGGATACGCCCGCCAAACGCAGCAGGGAGCTCGTCGAACAGCTCAAACGATCGCAGATTTATCGCGATTACGAGCAGGCGTTTCGGGACACGACCGGCCTGCCGCTCAACCTCCGCCCGATCGAAGCCTTTGACCTGCCGCATCATGGGGATCCGAACGAGAATCCGTTCTGTGCCCTGATGGCCACCACCAACCACACCTGCGCCGCCTGCCTGCAACTCCAGCGCAAGGTCGAGGAGGAGGCGCAGATGGAGCCGAAAACGTTAAAATGTTTTGCCGGCCTGTGTGACTCGGCTGTGCCGATCCGGGTGGGGGAAAACCTCGTGGCCTTCCTCCAGACCGGCCAGATCCTGCTCCACAAGCCCGACAACGAGCAGTTCGCCAAAACCACCCGCCAGCTCCTGAAATGGGGCACCGATGTGGATCTCAAGAGTTTGGAGGAGGCGTATTTCCAGACGCGGGTGGTCACGCGCAAGCAGTACGATTCGATCCTCCGGCTGCTGACGATTTTCGCGCAGCACCTCTCGACGCTGAGCAACCAGCTCGCCGTACGCGAGGAGAACGCCGAATCGCCCACCATCGCCCGCGCGCGCGCCTTCATCGCCGACAACCACACCGACGACCTCTCGCTCGACGAGGTGGCCAGGGCCGTGAACATGAGCGCGTTCTATTTTTGCAAGATGTTCAAGAAGGCCACGGGCATGACGTTTACCGACTACCTGGCGCGTGTGCGTGTGGAAAAGGTCAAGAACCTGCTGCTCAACCCGCACAAGCGGATCAGCGAGGCGGCGTTCGAGGCCGGTTTCCAGTCGCTGTCGCAGTTCAACCGCGTTTTCCGCAAGATCGCCGGCGAAGCCCCCACCGCCTACCGCGACCGCATCCACGGCGGCAACTGAAGCCGGTTCTCACTCAAAGACCTGAAAACCGAACGCCCCCGGACGCCGCCTTATACCGGTTCCCTGAACGTTCTGGATTTTACACGAAGATCGCGAAGTGCGCGAAGAAATTAGTGGCGCGGGCGTCTCGCCCGCAGACGGCGAAGCCGCCGGATCGCGTGGCACGGGCTTCCCGCCCGTGTTCTGCGGGCGTCTCGCCCGCAGGTAGGGGCGTCGCTTGCGACGCCCGCGCATGCCTATTGATGCCGCCTCCTGCATACGCGGGCTTCGCAAGCGAAGCCCCTACGTGTGGCGCGGGTAGTCTCGCCTGCATCTCTGGAGGTGCCTCTCAGTCTTGTCTCGGGGCGGCGCTCCCGCGCCGTCTGCGGGCGAGACGCCCGCGCCACGACGCTCCGCGTCACATCCGTCAAGATCTGAAAATTACAGCGCCGGCCGCAACGACACACAGGAACCGCGCTTGATCAGGTCGGGCACGATCAGGATTTCGTGCTGCGGGGGAGGCGTGCCGCGATTCTGCGGTGCGCCAAGCTGCGCCGCCAGCCGGGTGATCGTCTGCACGAGATCCGGCAGGTGGATGTCGAACGTCGTCAGCGGCGGATCGAGCTCCGCGCTCATCGGCAGGTTGTCATAGCCGATCAGGCTCACGTCGTCCGGCACGCGCAGGCCCGCCTCGCGTGCCGCCTTGCGTCCGCCGAGCGCCAGCCAGTCCGAAGAAAACACCATCGCCGTGGGCCGGGCCGTTGCCTTCTTCGTTTTCAGCAAAGGCAGCAACGCCGCTGCCGCCCCGTCGCGGTTGCACTGCGCCTCGGGCAGCGCGATCAGCCACTCCTTGCGCACCGGAATCCGGAATTCCGCCATCCCTTCGACAAAGCCCTCGCGATATCCCTGGAACGGCGTCTCGACCAGCGGCCCCGTAACGAGCGCGATCCGTTCGTGTCCGAGCGCCGCCAGGTACTGCACCGCCGTGTTGCCGCAGTGCCGCGTGCTCGGCAGCACGCACACCTGCGACGCGTACACCGACCGTTTCGAATACAGGATCGACGGCAACCCCACCGCGTCCACGGCGGCGAACGATGCCTCCTCGAAATGCCCGAAAAACACGCCCACGTTGACCGTCTTGGCCTGCATTTTCAGCTCCTCGTCATCGCCCCGGTAATGCAGCACCTGCAACTCCATCCCCTGGCTGCGCATGAACACGCGCAACTCTTCGATGATGCCCAGCGCTGCCGGATTGATTTCGCCCTGAGGACCGTAATACGGCGCGAAAAACATCCCGACCATCAACGATGGTCGCGCCTTCAACTGACGCGCCGCGCCATTGGGCACGTAACCGTAACGCCGCGCCGCCTCGATCACCCGCGCCTTCGTCTTCGGGTTGACCCCGTAGCGGTTGTTCAGCGCGCGCGAGATCGTGCCGACACTGATGCCGAGCACGTCGGCGAGCTGCGTGATGCCGATGGGGGAGTTCCCGGTCCGGCCTCTGCGTTCCCCTTCCTGCTCCGTAACGCCGGTAACGGCTTCCCATTCCAGACCGGCATCCCCGGTATCGACTGATTCGGACGATTTCATTGTCCGGTAAAGAATCCATCTTCAAAAACGTTTACAACTTCATTTACGAAGAAATTCGTCCGACGGAGACAAGGGTGTTCCGGATCTCGGGAGGTACCCGGCTGAACGGGAGGGAGAGTCGAGACAAGGATCTCGCAATGTTCCCCGCACACCCGATCCGGAAAACAGGGAAAGCTCCCTCCGGATAAAATTTTTGCTTGCAATATCGTAAACCTTTACGAAATTTTCGACACATGAACCCGTTGCCTCCACCTACACCCTGCCGGTTGCCCCGTATCTTCCTCGCCACCGCAGCCCTGTCCTCCCTGCTCGCTCCCTCGCTCCAGGCTGTCGAAACCCTCTTCTCCCTTCCCGACGCCGTTCTCACCGGTGGCGTCGAAAACGGCCAGAACGTTTTCCTGCCTACCTCCCCCACGGGCGGCGGAAAAGGCGGAACGGTGACGATTAACCCCGCGAGCAAAGACCTCGTCTTCGACAATGGCGCCTCTTCGGCCACCTACGACTTTTTCATCGCCAAGTTTGACGAGACGATCCTTGAGGTCGGCAAGAAGCTCACGCTCTCTTATTCCCTCACCGGAACCGGTCTCAACCAGGCGGGTCGCGCGTTCCGCGCCGGGCTTTACTGGATCGGCCCGCAAACCTCGGGCAACAGCACCGCGAACCTTAATGGCCAAAATTATTTCAAGCAGGCCACCGGCTTCCGGGTTGACCTCGGCACAAACGACTCGGGCAACCGCATCTACAGGAAAAACCAGCACAATTCCTATCCGGATCTGTGGAACTCCTCCGCTTACGCCACTCTCGACCACGGCGAGCACTCCGCGCAGTCGGACTACACGATCGCCATCGCCACTGGCGGTATCGCGACGATCACCGGCTCGTTGAGCATCGAACTGCTTTCCGAAGACGCATCCAGCGTCACGTTGCGGATCACCTCGGTCGTTGGCTCAAACGAGGCGTGGATTGAGACAACGCAAACAAACGCCTGGTACAAACAATTCAACGCGATCGCCCTGGGCAACGTTGCCACAACCAGCGGCGGCAGCTCCCTGACTTTCTCCAACCTCACGGTCACCTACGCCGCTGTTCCCGAGCCTGCCGTGACGACTGCGTTCATCGGCGTGTTTGCGTTTCTGGGCATCCTGTTCTGCCGCCACCGCGGTCGCCGGACTGGATGAACATCGTCCGCAGACACGCGTGTTCGACGTTGAGCGTTGAACGTGCGCATTTGCGTGGCGAAGCCAAACCACGCCGCGCAAGCGAGCCCCCTCCCCTTCCCCGCTGCCCATTTCCCCTTCTCTTGTCATGACACGACTGCCCTGCCGAAACTCCCTGCGCACTTGTACCCTGCTCTGCACACTTTTGTTTACATTGTTTGCCGGTAAAACCCCCGCGCAGACGGATTCGCCGCTGCCAAAACTGAGTAAACAAAATACGCTGGTTCTGGAACCGGAGAAATTTGTGTCCCTTGGCGCCTGGCAGAAAGAGGGCGGGTTCATCCGTGCGACAGGCAAGCGAGGCAGTGTGGCGTTTACCGGCTTCAACGTGCCTGAATCGGGTGACTATCACGTTTGGACACTGGCTCCCGATTTCCCGAAAAACGGACCGGCGACACGGCGTTTTCTATTAAAGATTGATGGCGTTGGAGGACGCGAATCCGGCCAGCACCGTCAGGAAGGCTGGCGTTGGGAAAAGGTGCTCACGCTGCGGCTTGAAGCGGGCGATCACCTCGCGGAAATCGAAGACGCGGGCCTCAACTGGGCGCGTTGCGATGCGGTGATCCTGACGAGCACCGCGCTCGACCCGAATTCCCGCGCCGCGAAAGGCGGCAATACTGCCTTTCGTTCGCGCTTCATCGCCAGGCTGGTTCAGCCGGAGCGTATTTATGAGGGCGCGCATGCCGCCGAAGCCCTCCCTCCTCCCCCCGCTGACGCCGGACGCGATCTGGCCGCTCCACTGTATTTGAAAAACGGTGACATCACGCTGGTCTTTCGCACGGTTCGCGCCGCCGACGGCTCGCCGCGCATCTGGCGCGAAATCTCCCTGCCGGGGAACGCCGGGAAAATGACTGCCGGGCTTGAACCGCTGTTCGTTTTGCATTCGGAGAAAAATCCGCGGCGCACGCTGCTGGCGGATGATTATTTCGCGATGTGGAAACCCGCGGTGACGACCCGCTGGCGGATTGGCGCGCGTGTGATTGAACCGGAGGGCGACCCCAAAGACCCGTGGACCGCTGGCGTTTTGCGGCGTCTGGCTCCTGTTTCTGTGCGACGCGTATCGGAGCGGGCCGTCGCGCTTGTCTATCGGGAAACAAACCCCGTGCCTGCCGCCGTCGCCGGTTCAAAAACGCTGGCGCGACCACTTGAGGCGACCCTCACGTGGACGCTCCCCGAACACGGCCATGCGACCCGGTTGGACGCGGTGTTCACCGCGCCGGAAACGGCCTGGTATTCGCTCGCGTTCGCGGCTGGACCCTCGCCGGGCCCCGCTGAAATCAGCGCGGTGCAATTGCCCCCTCTGTTTCAATTTCACCGTTTGCCGGAAGCTCCCATGATGCTCATGTCTGTCGAAACTCCGCATCCGCTCGCGGTCGTCGAAAGCAGAGTCGGGACGAAAAAAACAGCGGACGAGACGGCTGTTTTGGTTACGCACGGAGTTGTCGCCGCGCGCGATGCGACGCTGATTCCCGAAAACAACGCGGCTGGCGGCGGTTCGGCTGGCTCGCCTGGCCCATCCCCAAAATGGTTCGGACGGGACAACTCGGCTTGCGGATTTTCGCTCACCGCTCCGGACGGCGGAACGCAACCCGTATTGTTCACGCCGATCATGGGCTTTGAAGATTCACAGGTCGCGAAGTCGGCCTCACTGCGGCGTTCATGGTGGGTGATAACCGCGCCCGGCCCCTGGGCCTCCGCGATGCGCGAGGCCGACCTCTCGATTTTTGCGAATCGTGATTACCGCGAACCCGTATCCGTGTCCCTCACCGAGCAGGCGTTCAACCTCATGGACCTGCTGGGCGATGAAACGGCGGCAGGCTGGGACGCCCGCCTCAAGGGGCCGCTCAACATCGAGAGCGTGAAAACCGCCACGCACGCCGCCCCGCTCGCCTACCTGTCCGCGGCAAACCTGACGCGCGATGAAGATTTCTACGCACGCCGGGTCCTGCCAACCGTGGAGTTTTTGCTGACGCGGCCTTCCACCCATTTCGGGCTGAAAAACACCAGTTATGTCAGGGAAAACGAGGCCGGGCTTGACTTTGAAAGACGCCCCTACAGCTCCGCCGTCTGGCAGGGCGTTGACGTATTGCTTGGCGAAGGCGCGAATCCGTGGCTGGCGCGTGATTACGCATTTCCCGGAGGCGACATTCGCAAAGTCACGCGCTCCCCCAGTCGCGCCCCCGAGTGGTCGGATTTGCTCGCGCTCTACCGGCACGCTCCCACGCCGGAACTGCTCGCAAAAATCCGTGCTGATGCGGACGCCTGGATTGCCCGGCGCTTCTCCGCCGCTGCCGAAACACGGCCTGTGGGCGCCGGTCCGTTTTACAACGCAGGTAACTTTTACCCACCCTGGTGGGACTTGCCCGACCTTTACGAACTCACCCGCGACCAGCGTTACCTCGACGCCGCCATGCGCGGCGCAGAACTCACCATCGCCGGCTTGTGGACGCATCCCTCCCCCCCCTCCCCTGCGGAACTCGTTCGCATCCATCCTGGAGGAAAAATCGCCAACAACTACCATGTCTGGTTTCTGCCAGACGGCACAGTCGGCCGCCTGGGCTTCCCCAAAAAGCCCGGCGCGAAACTCGGCGACTGGCAGAGCGCGGTGCTTTCGATTCCCGAAAAAACCGTTCCCGCCTGGACCGTCTCGCCTGTCGGTCTCGGTCTCGAACAACCCATCACCTTCGTTCGCAACGCCGGAGCGAGCGGCTCCTACCACAACATCCTCCTCTCCGTCTGGGCCGCGAATCTCCTGCGCGTTGCCGCGTATTCGAATGATGACTACATACGCGCCTTCGCCCGCAACACGCTCATCGGACGCGGTGGCAGTTACCCCGGCTACTACATCGCCGATTACAGCGACCTGCTCCAGAATCCCGCCTACCCGCGCACCGGCCCGGAAATCAACACCTTTTACTGGCACCACATCCCTGTGCACCTGGCGATGGTCCTCGATTACCTCTTTACCGACGCCGAGATGCGCACAGGCGGAGCCGTCAGTTTTCCCTATGCAAAGCAGCAAGGTTACGCCTGGTTCTCCGCCCGCATTTATGGCGGAAAACCAGGCCGTGTGTTTGACGATACGAACTGCCGTCCCTGGCTCGACAAAACACGCCAACGTTTCCGCGTCGAAACCCGCATGGTCGATTACATCGGTGCTCGCAGCCGGGACAAATTTCACCTCGTCCTCCTCAACCAGTCCCGGTCTGCCGTTAGCGCTCCCGTCTTTGTTGCAGCGGGTGAGTTTGGCCGGTCCGCCCGGCTGCGCACCGCAGAAACCGACATGAAGCAGGCCTTTAATGCTGACGGGCGTGCAACCATCAGCCTCCCGAAAAACGGTTGGGCAGTCCTCACCTTCGACGCCGCACCCGACACCGGGCGATTCGCCTCTCCTCCGCGTCCGCTTCCCGATTCTGCCGCCCCGCAAACCCACCCGCTCCCTGATCCGTGGGGACAACTTCGTGCCTTCCGCATCCGTTCCCCGTTTGGCAAGGACGCTCTCTATTTCGCCTTCTCCGGCAAAATTCCACCCGGTTCCAAAGCCGAGCTATTGTTGGGAGGAAACACCGCAGCCGCCGTTGATCGCGCCCCCTACGAACTCAGCGTGTATCCATATGATCAGGATGAAACAGCCGCCTTCCGTATCCGCCTGACCACGGCGGACGGACGGCAAAATACCACCCAAACCTTCAAACTCCCCGCTCGATGAAAACCCGCCCCGTCGCCACACACAACACCCCCGCCGCGTTTACGCTCGTTGAACTGCTCACCGTCATCGCCATCATTGGCATACTCGCAGCCATCATTATTCCCACCGTCGGCAAAGTCCGGGACGCCGCCCGCTCCGCTCAATGTGTTTCCAACCTCCGCCAGCTCGGCGTCTGTGCGCAATTATACACAGAGGACAACAAGGGTTACGCGCCGGACAAACGATTCGCATTTTACAAGCAACTCTGGCCTTACTCAGGCTCAAACATCAAGTGGGACAGCGATCCAAACCCGTGGGGCAATCCGCCGACACGCTGCAAGAACACCATCTTTGAATGTCCCTCGGTTTATAAAGACCCTTTCACCAATTTGCGTTCCTACGCTCCCAACTATCACGGCCTCAGAAGCCCTTTCCCTCCGGGGAAAAACGCGACTTCGGGCATACCGGTCTCCAAACTCACCGCTCCCTCGAAAACAATGTGGTTTGGCGAAGTGTGCAACGGTTCTGATCTGAGCCCAAACACCAACAAAATCAACTGGCGCCATAACAACAAAACAAATGCGCTCTTTTTCGATGGCCACGTAGCAACACTGAAATACGACAAGGAGATAGAGGTGCCCGCCAATATTTACGACTCACTGTTCTGGATCGGCGGCTCATGGCTGTAGGCCCTCCCCCCATCCCCGCATGAATCTTTCCCTCCTCGACTGGGGCATCCTCGCCGCCTCCCTCATCGCCCTGGCCGCCATTGCCATCTGGATACGAAGCTACACCAAAAGTGTTTCCGATTTTCTCGCCGCCAACCGTAGCGCCGGACGTTACCTGCTCACGCTCTCCGAAGGCATGGCCTCCTTCGGCGTCGCCAGCCTCATCGCCAACTTCGAAAAATTTTACCAGGCCGGCTTCGCCGCCTTCTGGTGGGGCAAGATGCTCGCCCCCGTGGCCATGATCGTGGCCATGAGCGGCTGGGTCGCCTACCGGTACCGCGAAACCCGCGTCCTCACCATGGCCCAGTTTTTTGAAATCCGGTATTCCAAAAACTTCCGTATCCTCGCCGGCATCATGGGCTGGGTGTCGGGAATTTTAAACTACGGCGTCTTCCCCGGTATCGTCGCCAATTTTTTCATCCACTTCTGCGGGCTCCCCGAAACCGTCGCCATCGCCGGCCTCGAAATCCGTACCCTCATGCTCATCATGAGCGTGTTCATCAGCCTCGCCCTCGCGCTCGTGTTTTTTGGCGGGATGGTTGCCGTCATGGTCACCGACTTTTTTCAGGCGCAGTTCATGAACATCGTCTTCTTCATTCTGCTCGTAGCCATTTTCTGGAAAGTCGGATGGGGCCACACGGTCGAAGCCCTCTCCGACACACCGCCCGGCAAGTCATTGCTCGATCCCTTCGACCAGCAAAAAATCAGCGATTTCAACTTCTGGTTTTTTGCCATCTTCATCTTCAAGGCTGTTTACAACTGCCTCGGCTGGCAGGCCGCGCAGGGCTACAACGCCGCCGCCCGCACTCCTCACGAGGCCAAGATGGCGCGTGTCCTCGCCGAGTGGCGCAACGGCGTGACCTACCTGCTCCTGATGATTCTGCCCATCGGGGCCTATGTGGTCATGCACCACACCGGCTACGACAGTATCAAGGAAACCGCTACCGCCACCATCGGCGCCATTTCCGAGCCGCAAATCGCCAAACAGATGACCGTGCCTATCACGCTCGTCTCTCTCCTCCCGGTCGGCGTGGTCGGCCTCCTTGCCGCCGCCATGGCCATGTCCTCCGTTTCCACCGACGACTCCTGCCTCCACTCCTGGGGATCGATCTTCGTGCAGGATGTCGTCCTCCCCTTCCGCAAAAACAAGCCCCCGCTCTCCCCTCGCGCCCACATCCGGCTCCTGCGCAGCTCCATCATATTTGTCGCCCTCTTTGCCTTTTGCTGGAGTTCCTGGTTCCCCCTTCGCGACTACATCCTCATGTATTTCCTGCTCACCGGCACCATCTACCTCGGTGGTTCCGGAGCGGCCATCGTCGGCGGCCTTTACTGGAAACGCGGAACGACGGCCGGAGCCTGGACGGCCATGATCGCAGGCTGCGCCGTCGCTGTCATTGGCATCTCCCTGCAATCCGCCTGGCCGCACATCCCCACACTTGTTTCCCTCGCACCCAAATTCCCCGTCAACGGTGCCTGGCTCGCCATGATTGCCTACACCACCAGCATCATCGGCTACATCGTTGTCTCGCTCGCGACCTGCAAGGAACCCTTCAACCTCGAACGCATGTTGCATCGTGGCCCATACGCCCTTGCCGGCGAGGAAGCCGCCCCGCAACTCCACAACCTGCCCGCCTGGAAACGTCTGCTCGGCTTCACCAGCAACTTCACCCGCGGCGACAAAGCCATCTACTTTTTCAAGCTCGGCTGGACTGCCATGTGGACCCTCATTTTCATCGTCGGCACGGTCCTCGGTCTCACCATTGGACTCAGCAAAACCACCTGGGCCAACTACTGGCTTTTCGTCATCCTCCTCAGCGCCGTCGTCGGCACCGGCACCATCATCTGGTTCCTCTGGGGCGGCTTCAAAGACCTCGCCGCCCTCCTTCGCCTCCTACGGGAAAAACAACGCGACATCGCAGACGACGGCCAGGTCCATGAGCCGGAAAAAACCGGAACCGGAAAAGCTGAAAGCTGAAACCGGACAATCTCAAAACCACTCGACAATCCACACACGCCGAAGTCCGGATTCCAGTTTTCAGCGTTTCCATGAAAGACATCCTCGTCATCCCTCACAACCACTTCGACCTGACCTGGCGCCGCGCCTTTGATCGTCCGGCCACGAAACACGGTGTCACGATCCGTAGCTACTACGAAATCGAGGAACTCTGCATCGAACGCTGGCTCCCGCTTGCCGAAAAAGGTTACCCCTTCAGCGATGGTCAAACGGCCATCTGGCGCAAATACCTCGAACGTCACCCCGAACGCCTCGACAGCCTTCGCACCCACGCCAGACGTGGCCTCCTCGACCTCATGCTCGCCGGCGAAACCGTGCAGGACACCAACCTCCCCTCCGCCGAAGGCCTGGTCCGTAATTTCCTCGTCGCGCAGGACATTTACCGCGAACTCCTCGATGACGACACGGACCCGGACGAAGGTCACCTCGCGCTCAAAATGGCCTGGATGGAAGATGCCTTCGGCAACAGCGCCAACTATCCGCAGATCCTCAAGGGTGTCGGAGCCGAGGTCGCGATCGCCACGACCTACAACAAATGCCCCGACCCCGTCTGGACGGGCATCGACGGCACGCAACTCCCCTGTCTCGACCAATATCCCAAATTCCGCCCCGCTTTTGTAGAAAAACACCGACCCTGCCCGGCATGCCACGGCACGAAAAAAACCTCAAAAAACGGAACCTGCCCCGACTGTAATGGAATGGGAATGACATTGATCGACTCCTTCGATCACGCGCAGATCGAGGCTTTCATCGACGAAGCCATTGCGCACAAAGGCGAGTGGGCCGTCGTTTACATCCTCACCGAAGAGAACCTCCCCGACGCCACGCTCCAGACCTTCATCACCACCTGGAACCGCAGACACTCCGCACGCCGCCGCGCCCGTCTCCGCATCGCCAACGTTGCCGACATCTACCGGCGTTACCTCCCCGAGCTGCAAAAAACCGTCGCCTCCGGTTCCTGGAAAAAACCGACCATCGAACTCGCCCCCGCCTCCCCCGGTTGTGCGGTCACACGCATCCGCACCAAGCAGCGCACCCGTGCCGTCGCCTATAAACTCATCCAGGCCGAATCCGCGCTTGCCGCCGACGTGTGGCGACGCAACGACCCGGTACCTGCCACCGATCTCCGGCTTCGACTCGCCGCCCTGCGAGACGCATGGCGCAAGGTCTGTTTTAACCAGTTTCACGACGCCATCACCGGCACGCACATCGACGCCGCCTACGACGAACTCATGCAGATGCTCGACGAAGCCGAGTCGATCGCCGACAGTCTCGACGTGACGCGGCCTCCCCGTGGCACGGGCATCCTGCCCGGGATTCCGGCGTGGCACGGGCTTCCAGCCCGTGATTCCGGCGTGGCGCGGGCGTCCCGCCCGCTTCGGGAATCCGCCGCATTTCTCCCTCCCCCCATCACCTTTCCTGCGACTCACCGCCTCGGCGATTTCACCCTCACCTGCGACCTTCACGGCATCCTCGACATCCGCCACGCCGCCTCTCCGAAAACCGATCTCTTCGGAAAAATCCCCGGCTTCACGCGTGCCGACCGTCCCCTTCGCATCGGCGAACTGTTGCTCGAAGCCGATTTCGGCGACGCCTGGTCGCAACGCATTCCCCCCTTCGCCAGCATCGAACGCGACGTCTCCCGCGTCCCCCTCGGCCGCTTCCATACCCGGGTCGAAGTCCTCTCAACGGCTCTCAACGCCAAGCCCCGAACCCTGAACACCAAACCCCAATCAGCCGCCGCCATCCGCTGGCACGGCCGCTACACCGGCGGCGACCCGAAAGTCAAAACCCTCGCATGGACGGTCACCGTCGCTCCCTCCGCCGACGGACGCCGTCTCGATTTCGCCACCGAAGTCGACTGGGACACCGCCAGCCGCCGTCTCCGCGTCATTTTCCCCGTCAACAGTCCCTCCGACACCGCGTATTACGAAATTCCCTACGGTTTTGTCGAACGCCGCTACGATCCGCAAAAACTCGATTACAGCCAATGGCGCGCCCACACCATGGAGTATCCCGCTCTCCACTGGGTGCACCGTCCGGTTACGGACACCGCCGGTGTCGCGCTCCTCAACAAGGGACTTCCCTGCTGGCGCTGGCTTCCCGGTCGCTTCGATCTCTCGCTCCTCCGTTCACCCGAATGGAGCTTCTGCGCCGTCGAAGCCGGCAATTACGAATTCTGGGACATCGACGGCCAGCGCGACACCGGCCATCACCATTTCGAGTATTCACTCATTCCCTACGCATCCTCTCCGCTCACGCCGCATGACCTCACCGTCGCAGGCTATGCCTACAACAACGCCGCCCCTCCTCTCGCCACGCTACCCCTCACGCTCGAGGGCAATGCCATCGTGACAGCATGGAAACTTGCCGAAGACCTTTCCAATGCCTGGGTCCTCCGCCTCCAGGAGACTGCCGGCCGCGCCGGACGCGCCACGCTTGCTTTCGACGAACCGGTGTCGCTCGCACCGGCCAACCTTCTCGAAAAACCCCTCACACCCGCAATCGCCCGCCAGCGCCGCCCTCGCATCAAGACCCGACACACGGTAAAACTCCACCGACACGGCATTGTCACCCTGCTCGTCCGTCGGCGCCCATGAAATCTGCCTGTGAGACCTCTCCTTTCCCATTCCTGGATGTTGTGGTGATCGGCGGGGGCCCGGCGGGCCTGGTCGCGGCCACCCAGGCCGCGCGGGCCGGAGCCCGCGTCCTGCTCGTCGAGAAATCGGGCATCCTTGGCGGCGCGACCACCCTTGCCGGCGTGGCGAGCCCCGGTCTCTTTTACGCCCGCGGTCGCCAGATCATCGCCGGCATCGGATGGGAACTCGCCACGGAAGCCCTTCGCATGTGTGGACAGCCCTTGCCCGATTTCTCCGACTGGAAAAACCTCCGGCATTGGGAACTGGCCCTGCGGGTCAACATCCCCGTCTATGCCGCGCTCGCCGACCGCCTTGTCACCCGGTCCGGAGCCGCACTCCGGCTCCACACCATGCTCGCCGCAGCAGACTACGACGAACGTCACGCCTTCTGGATTATTCGCCTGTGCCAGAAAGACGGTCTGAAAACGCTTCGCGCCGGAGTGCTCGTTGACTGCACCGGGGACGCCAATGCGGTTGCCCTCGCCGGCCACCGGCTTCGTCGCAACCCGGAACTCCAGCCGGGAACGCTCTCCCTCCATGCCGGAGGTTACGATCCCGCCCGCCTCGACTATCCCGCTCTCGAGGCCGCCTTTGCCTCGGCCGTGGCTGCCGGGACCCTGCTGCGCTCCGATTTTTACCCGGCGACAACTCCCGTCACGCAGTTTCTCCGGAACCGCGGCGCCAACACCATGCACGTCACCGGCATCGACGCCGCCACCAGCGAGGGCAAAACGGGAGCCGAGCTGGCGGCGCGCGAAACGCTTCTGCGCATCATCCTTTTCCTGCGCGCGCAGCCCGGGCTGGAGAACTTCACGGTCGAACACATGAGTTCCGAATGCGGCATTCGTGAAACGGTCACCATCGATGCGGAGCACCGCGTATCCGGTCATGAATACGCATCGGGATGCGCGTGGGAGGACAGTCTCTGCCACAGCTATTTCCCCATCGACCTGCACAACAGCGCCGGCGGCGGAGTCCACACCCGCCCGCTCGAAGCGGGCGCCGTGCCCACGGTTCCGCTGCGCGCCCAGCTTCCCTCCGGCAGCCGCCGCCTGATCGTCGCGGGGCGCATCATCGGCAGCGACCGCGAGGCCAATTCCGCCCTCCGCGTGCAGGCCACGGCCATGGCCACCGGCCAGGTCGCCGGAGCCGCCGCCGCGCTCGCCGCCACCCGCAACCGTGACATCCGCGCTATTCCCCTGACTGAAATCCGCGCGCTCCTCCGCGCCCACGGTGCCATCGTTCCGGATACTCCTGCTCCCCCCTCCGGAGAGGCGACATGCCGGGAATCCCCGTAAAACGTCCTCCCGCCAGTGAACGCATTCACCAAACATCTCCGTGCCGCTCACCGGCCGCGGTGGCATATCCCGAAGATCCGCATCATGAAACTCCGCCCTTTCCTCGCGCTTGTCCTTCCCGTCCTGTGCGCACGCCTTGCCTCCGGCGTTCCCGCCACACTCACCGAACTCAATCCGCGCGACGGGCTTCCCGTTTTCCTTGCCAAGGCCAACGCCGGCAACAAGGCGGAACTCCGCGTCGCCTTCCTCGGCGGCAGCATCACGGCCGCCAATGGCTGGCGCGTCGGCACGCTGGAAGTCCTTCGAAAAACTTTTCCCGACACCCGGTTCACCGAAATCCAGGCCGCCCTTCCCGGCACCGGCTCCGACTTCGGAGCCGCCCGCCTGCACGAAAACGTTCTCGTTCACCAACCCGACCTTCTCTTCGTGGAGTTTGCGGTCAACGATCTCGGGAAACCCGCCTCGCAGATCGAACGGACCATGGAAGGCATTGTCCAACAAGCCCGCCTCGCCCTGCCCGATCTCGACATCTGGTTCGTCTACACCCTGTCGTCCGCCGGCCTGGCCGACATGAAGGCAGGACGCTACCCGTCGTCCGCCCGCGCCATGGAAAATGTCGCCAGCCACTACGGTATTCCCTCGCTCCAGTTCGGCGTCGAAATCCTGCGCCGTCTCGAAAACGGCAGCCTTGTTTTCCGCGGACCACCCGATGATCCGAAATCCTTCACCGGCGACAACGTTCATCCGACCGCCGCCGGTCACAGGATCTATACCGAAGCCGTCGCCCGCAGCTTGCCCGGCCTCGCCTCCGCCAGCGCCGGCAAGGACGCTTCTGCAAGCCGCTCCCTTCCCCCTCCGCTTCATCCAGACAACTGGGCCGACGCCCGCCTGGTCCCGGCCGAACGTATCCTTAAAATGGTTACCGGCTCCCCTGCAGTCCGGCTCCCGGATTCCGACCATCGCTTCGCCGCGATCCCCGAAAACCTGCGCCGTCCCACCTGGCAGATCACCCGGCCCGGCGACGTGCTTTCGTTCGAGTTTGAGGGAAGCGCCTTCGGCCTTGCCTCGCTCAAGGGCCCGGACGCGGGCAGCTTTCGCGTCACCGTCGACGACCGGCCGCCCCGCGACGTCACGCTTTTTGACTCGTTCTGCCAGCCTCGCCGCTATCGGGTGCGCCCCTGGTTTTATCCGGAGACGCTCTCTCCCGGCCGCCATCGCGTAAAAATCGAACTCCTGGCCGCCGCTCCCGACAAGGCCCGTATCCTGAAAAAAGGCGACAAGATCGCCGCCCTCCTCGCCGCCGATCCCGACTACGCGCGCAATGTCCTGACCCTCTCCGACCTCCTCCTCTCCGGCCGCTTGGTTACTCCCTGAACACATTGCCGGATATCCGCTTGCGCTCCGTCATTCCGGTTTTCCGGCCCACCGGTTTCCATGTTGCGACAAAAACCACGGCACGCTCATGTGTGTGCTTCCATGACCCAAGGTGGACTCACGTACACTGACCGCCCCCCCGACCCTGCTTGCAACGGTGCTCGCAACGACACGCACGAACCGCGCTTGATCGGGTCGGGCAAATGGATGTCGAACGTCGTCAATGGAGGATCCAGCTCCGCGCTCATTGGCACGACTGGAGAGACCGTGCGCGAACTATGTGGCGCGATCGTACAGGTCGAGGGAGACAAGATTTCCTAACGGCCTGCCAGCAAGGTAATTGATGAGATTTTCCAAGGCGGCGGCCCCGATGCGGGGCATCATGTCACCCGTGGGGCCGGCGATGTGTGGTGAATAAATCGCTCCGGGTTGCACCCGCCAGGGGGAATCGGCGGGCACGGGTTCGACAGTCAGCACGTCGAGCGCGGCCTGCAGCCGCCCGGAGCGCACTTCACGCAACAAGGCTGTCTCGTCCAGGAGTCGACCACGAGCCACGTTCACAAAAAGCGCCCCATCGGGCAGACGGGCCAGCATGGCGGCGTCAACACACAATTCGCTGGCAGGCGTGAGCGCCTCGCATTCGAAGAGGATTTCTTTTCCGCCAAACAACTCCGCCAGCGAACCAGCCGGGCGCATCCCGGAGGCGTGGACAACGTCATCGGGCACTCCCGCCGAAAAACAGGCAACATCGCATTCAAAGGGGCGCAGCAAGGCGGCGAGTTTGCGCGCCACGCTCCCGCAACCGTGCACGCCGATTCGTCGGCCGAAAAGCGTGCGTGTATCCAGATCACCAATGCGAATCATGCGGACCGGTGGGCCATTTTCGCCACCCAACCACGCGGGGGCGCGACGCAAGGTGGCGAGGGCAAGCAGCAGGGCGTGTTCGGCCACCTGCGCGGCAGCTTGCCCACCCCAGTTGGTGACGAGGCCGCCGCGTTCGAGAAACAGGCGCGGCACTTTTTGACGCACACTGCCGCCAAGGTGACAGAGGTAGCGCAGTGGACACGGGGCCGGGCTGTCAGCCGCGATCCAGTCAGCGGGAACGGGGGGCGTGGCCCACGCCGACACGATCACATCCGGTCGGGTCTCTTCGAGCAAGGCGCGCCATAAACCGGGTTCCGATTTGGCCGGCAGGGTATCCGGCACCACGCATTCCGCTTCATTGAGCGTTTCGATTGCGTAGGCAAGGTGTGGCAAAAACATGTTCCGGTCATATCCGGAAAGAGCGAAGAGCACGCGGGGCATGGAGCCGCCGCTGCGGAAACTGTGAACAAAGTCAGACGGCATGTCCTACGAGGAATGTTGTTGTAGCCTGGATACATCCGTCCTTTCGATTGAAAGATGTATTGGTTTTTCCGATTTTTGTATCATGGATTCCATGATAGCGATGGTTGTCCGGCAGTCGGAGAGGAGCCAGATGGCCCCTGGCAGGTCATCCCCGTCGAGGGCATCGACAAACTTCCGGAAAGCCGGCGCATAACCCATCTGCTCAAGGTCGTCGCCCGGCACATCGGGAATGCGCGCCGCCGAAGAGGGTGCCGCCCTTGTTGTTCGCAGGAGTTGGCCTCGCGGGAATGCGCTGGCGGAATTGGGGAACTGGATTTCCCAGGTATGGGCGCTGCCTTCAATCACCAGCGATTCGCAATATTCGCCGCTCGCAGGGAAAAGCTCGAGATGACAGGTAGCTCCACCGGCCCATGCACCTCGCACGCTCCAGTGCGGAGACGGCGAATGGCCGAAAAGAACCTCCGCTTCGGAAAAACGGGAGCCGGTATAGAATTGCACGGAATCGATCAGGTGAATGGCGGTGTAAGGGAAAATTTCCACAACACGCCGCCGCCGTTCCATACGTCCGCGAACGCAATGCATGGAGGTGGAAAAATCGACACCGGCAAGGAGGGGGGTGTGCCGACGGTTGAACGCTGTGTAAAGTCGGCCACTCGCTTTCGTTTCGCACTCCAGCAGCCAGTCCAGCTCCTCCAGGGATATGGCCGGCGGTTTTTCCAAAAAGACATCCAGACCGGCCTGCAGTGCGAGGGATGCCATTCTGGCGTTGGCGTGCACGGAGGTCAAAACCATGAGGGCATCCAGACCGGCGGATTCGACGAGCGCTTCCGGGTTCGCATAGGTGCGGGCTTGCGGGAAATTCCGCGACGCCGTTTGCAGATTTTCCGGCTTCAGGTCGCAGAGCGCGGCGACCTCCACACGGTCGGAGAGTTTTTGGATGATGGGGGTGTAAACATCCCGCATGATCCATCCGCAGCCAAGAATGCCGATTTTGTGTTTTTCTTTTTCCATGATGAACCAATGACAAATGAAGAAGGGGGAGGACGGTGCGGTGCGGAATCAGGATTCGCCTTTTTTCCCGGTGACTTTGCGGGGGCTTACGTGCCAGTCCCAATGCAAGACGTTGCGGTGGCCGCCGTGAACGGGACGGGGCGGGGCTTTTGTGAGGTGATCAGAGGTGGGCAGTTCGTCGTCCATGTCGATCATGGCAACTGTTTCGCGCCAACGTTCATCGGCAATCACGGTTGCATAGAGCCAAGGGCTGGAAGTGTTCCAGCCGTAGGGGAAAAAATCCGAGTCTTCCGGTCTGCGCAGCATGTAGACTTCGCCTCTCTTGGCATTGGGTGTTGCGCGAACCCAAGCGGAGCAAATGTAAGCATCGGGAACGATGCCTGAATCGTGGTTTTTGAGGGAAACATAGGGGGCGAGATAGCGGAAAAGATGACGGTTGCCGGTATCGTCCGGGTTGACGGGATCCAGTTGCCGTTCGATGTAAACAGGACATGGGCCGGGCAGGCGCCCCTTGTTATCGTCGATATAAAGTTGCATGGCCATGCCCCACTGGCGCAGGGAGGTTTTGCACTGGGCGTCATTGGCCATGCCGCGCACTTTCCCCACTGTCGGGATCATGATGGCGGCGAGGATGCCGATAATCGCAATGACGGTGAGCAGTTCGATCAGCGTGAAGGCGGCGCGCCGGGCGGCGCGTGGACGGGATGGTGATTTCATGTGTTTTTTGGGGGGAGGTGTCAGGGTTTGGGCATGACGATTGTCTGGCGTCTGCCGTTGATTTGAAGAACTGCTCCCGACTCGGGAGCAATTGAAGCAGGAAATGTCGCTGAACCTGCGTGCGTATTCATGTCTTCGATACTCCATGAGCCGACATCGGGATCGAGGTCCAGGGTGACGGCCCCGATTTCGCTTTTTCGCGTGATGGAAACATCGGGGGTTTTGAGTTCGGCGCCGTGGAGTCCTGCCGAGATGGCAACACCCCGCGGGTCACGGAGAACATAGGCAAACGATCCCCGCAGCTCGGCGCTGTTTCCGATCCACACGGTGCAGGAGCCCGCTGCGTCGGACAGTTCTGTTTTTCCATCGAAGACTTCCCTCGCATGGAAGTTTCGCGAGTCCGCATCCGATGACTGAATGTTCATGGCAACGAGAAACCGGGCGCGCGCGGTTCGCGGGGATTTTAGCGCGAGGTGGTGGCCGCGTTGTTGCGGACGCGAGCGTGTTTTGAATTCGAAAAGCTCGGTTTCCACGATGGTCGGCGACACGCCCGCCGACGCCACGGGGAGCAGGTTTTTGATGACAAGGCGACCGGGGCCGTTGGTCATGACGAAACGCCCTTGATCGTCTTTGACGGCAGCCTGATCGCTGTGCAGGCGCCATTCGTATTCGTGGGGAGACGACGCACCCATCCGGTCAAGAATCACCAGGTAGCGTCCGTCGATCATGACGAGGTGCCGGCGCATTTCAGTCAGGCCGAGTGCATCATCGTAGGCGGCGGCGAAATTCGCTGTGCCGGCGATTATCCTCCGACCAAGCCAGACGTTTTCCATGCGGATACGGTTCAGTTTCTCGTAGGGAACATTTTTGAAGGTAAGGAAAGCCGTGCCTTCCTCCACCTGACCGGCGCCATTCACGAGGATCGAGTTGTGCCAGGCGGTCTTCTTGACTGCATAGCCGGTATCGTTGGCGAGGAAAACGCCCTTGGAAAACAGAATGAACGAGCCGGCATCCGGATGGGCATGACCAAGGGAGGGCTTCCAGTCGGGAAACTGGCGCAAGAGCGAGGTCATGGCGTGGCCGCCGGGAGGACCGGACTTGAACGCGATGGCCGTGGCGCCGGAATCACTCCAGTTCTCCCGCCAGTGGATTACTCCCATGTCCTCGAAATAGTGGCAGGGAGGATATGGACTCAGGTCGGCAGACGTCCTGCCCTTCTGGACGGCGGGCAGTTGCAGCAGGGAACCGATAATGCCGTTCAGGCCGACATCACTTGTGCGGCGTCCTTCCAGAAAGGCATCCAGCAGCGGATGGGAGCGGGCGCGATTCAGGAGAGAAGGAATGAATGTCGGGATTGTCGTCGGGTGCGTATGCCAAGGCCGATCATAACCGCGTTGGGCAGTGGTTCCATCCTGGTTCACCCTTGGCCCCCAGTCGGCGAAATCAAAAACGAAGTCAGGGTTCGGGAGGAAGTTGTGAGCGAGATACGAGGGGCTGTTTTTTAGCGAGGGTATTTCGAACAGGCTTACGCCGGTCACGTGCTGAAGCGCATAGGCGGCGGTAACGGGGAATTGCATCGTATATCCCCAATAATTCATACCCTCGAAAAACCAGCCGTCGGGAGAAAGCGCCTCCAGGCAGCGGCGGAGCGCATTGGACGACCAGATTCCCCAGGCGGAGGCATCGGCCTCCTCGTCCAGAAGAGCAAGTGAGGCGACAAGCAGGCCGCCCACCGGAATGGAAAAGTGGTTTTGTTCGTAGGGATAATGGCGGATGGCAATCAGGTCGGCCCAGGTCTGACGGGCCTGGGAAACAAGATGGTCGCGGAGGGCGTTTTCGACTTCGGCAGGCACGCGCCCTTTCAGCACATCGTAAGAGATGGCGAGCCCCGTCAGCATCTGCCCGCAAAAAAGATCCGCATTATCCCTGCTGCCAATGCTACGGATTGTGACGGGACTGGAGCCCTGCATGAAAGTCAGCCAAGCTCGAAGTCGCTCCAGATAAACCGAGTCGCCGGACAGGGCGTAGGCGACTGCGAGTTTCCCGAGCACCGTGCAGGGCAGAGACCTGTCGCGCAGATCAACGGGGCGGGGAACGGTGCCAAGCTCAACGCCGCGCGGGCGGAAATAATGCTTTCTCCACGTGTCGTCGGTTTGGCAGCGATTGATTGCGGACTGAAGTTCCCTTTCGGAAACGAATAGTCGCGGATGCTTGCCGCGTAGTTCCGGTCGCGCGACAATCGATCCGGAAAAAAGTCCCGCGTTGGCCGGCTCGGTGTTACTGCGGACTTCCACCGTCGCCATTTTGAGGACGACAGCGATGGATACTACAATCAGGACAGGATGAAATGTCATGGGGCTGGAGGGGGAGTGGAAGATTGATCGGGTTTGTTGCTGTTTTCAATCGGCAGGTTTACTCGGGCGCAACGTAGCCTTTGGGGCCACCCAGTTTCATGAACTTGCCATAAACGTAGAGCGCCGCCGCCAGCGCCACCAACGTGAGTGTGCCGCCAGCCAGGAACGTGTAGCGATAGATCATCCCCGTCCAGTCGATCACCACCCCGAGTAGCGGTCCTAATCCCATCGTGCAGATCGATGTCAGGATACCCGCCGCCGAGGCGAACTGGGCGAACCGGGAATGTGGATACAGCCGCTGCCCCAGCGACGCTGCGCTGGTGTAGTAGCACCCGGCCAGCACGCCGTGCAGCACATACGCCACCGCAAACCGTTCCGGTGTCGTCGCGAAAAACCAGCCGAACAGCGTCACGAAAAAATACCCGATCAGCGCCACCATGCATGTCCTGATCGGGTGAAACACATCCGCCAGCCAGCCGAGGAAATACGCCAGGCAGAGCGACGTGAGGAACGTGGCCGCCGTGCACTTTCCGTAAAAATCCATGCTCATCTCCAGGCTCCGCGCGTAGGGGATCGCAAAGGTGTTGACCGGCATGAACGCCAGTCCTCCGCTCATCAGCATCACAAAAACGGATACATAGTATGGATTCGTAAAACACTCGCGAAAGTAAAGACGCACACCCCGCCCAAAACCCGCAAACACGCCTTGGTGGAAAGCCGGCTTCCACGCCGACCGCGATCGTCTATCCCCGGCTCCCGGCCATTCCTTCCCCGGCTGCTGGACGTTCGTATCCACCGCAGGCGGCGGATACCTCCCCTCCTTCACCTTGAAGCAAACCCACATGAATGCCATCCCGTAGAATACGCCGATGATCGCCAGGATCAGCGTGAAATGATCCGGCACCTTGCCCATAATCCAGTAGTTGAAAATGATGCCGTCGATCAGGCTTACCGCCCGGAACAGACCGTAGAACCGCCCGAGCATTTCCTTCGGCACCACATCGTTGATCAAACCGCCGAACACCGCCTGCCCCGCCGTCGTCGCAAGCTCGAATGCCGCCCAGAACACCCCGAAGCAGGCCACCGCCACCAACAATTCGCTCGCCTCCGGGAAAAACCCGTGCACCCACCGCGCCATATACGGGGTGAACGCGATCCCGATCATGCCGCAGGCCGCCATCGGCGTCGTCACCAGCAGGAACGGAATCCTGCGCCCCCACTTTCCCCGATGCCGGTCCGACTTCACGCTGATGATCGGCCCGAGGACCAGCGTCACTGCCGCCGGGAATGTGCTCACCAGCAGCCCGAATACCAGGTTTGAGACGCCCAGGTTTTTCAAATACCAGGACGCCATCGGTCCCACCGAGCGGTCGCGCATCGACCAGGCAAAGTCGCCGAACAGCAACCAGCAGAAAAGAACGACGAGTCCGCCGGATGTGTAGGTCAGCGTGCCGACCGTCCAGATTTTTGGAGTTTTTTTCGATGTGTCCGGGACGGCGTTTCCGGAATCCGGTACCGCGGGAATCGCATCAAGAGGACTCGCCGAGGGCACAGAGGAAAGGGTGTTGACTGATTTCATGTTCGGTGAGGAGCCGTGATTGCCTGCACGTCGAATGGCCGGAATCCGGTTTTGCGGGATGTTTTCCGGAACAGGCGCCCCGCATGAATCCGAGAGCGAAGGCCATGCCGGTGTCCCAAGGGGCGTCGCTTGATACGATCGGGGTGTGGTCGGGAATGAGCAGTCCATCGAATCCGCATTCCTGGTAGAGACGGAGCGCCTTGCGCATATCGACGTAGCCGTCGTCGATGAAGACTTCCGAGTAGGCGGGCAGCGTGCCGCTGGTGTTGCGAAAATGAACGTAGCCGATTTTTCCCCCGCTGGCGAATTCCCGGATCGCCTCGTAAATATCCACGCCGGGCATGGTGGAGACCGTGCCCTGGCAAAACTCAAGACAGTTGCAGGGGCTGTCCACGAGCGAGAGCAGCTTGCGATGCCCCTCCAGATTGCACAGCGGGCGGGCCATCCCGCGCAGGACGGGCACGGGAGGATCGTCGGGGTGGGCGCAAAGCCTGATGCCTGCCTCCTCGGCAACGGGCAGGATTTTTTCCAGAAACCAGTGAAAGCGTTCCCACATTTCCTGCTCGCCGACAGGGGGGATGGTGCCGGTGGCGGGCCGGCGCTCCAGGGTGGTGTTGAACCAGAATTCGCGGTTTGGCGGCGGAGTCCAGTCCGGGGGCAGCCTTCCCGTGTCGAAACACTTGATACTCGACAGTCCGCGACCGGCCGTGTTGTTGTGTTCGGTATAATAACCCTGCACTCCACAGACACTGAAACTGTAGCCCCAGTGGCGAATGCCGGCCCGGGCGGCATTTGTCAGGGTCTGGCAGAGGTTGTCGATCTGCCGTTCCTTGCCGGGCTCGCCCAGAACGATGTGATCCCAGTGGCCGGGATGGAAATTCTCGATGGTGGAGAATTCCAGTCCGGCGCGATCCGCGTCCTCCCGGAGACGGAGGAGGTCGTCGAGGTGCCAGATGCCGTCGCCTTCCGGCAGGGGCACCCAGGCCACGACGCTTTCACAGCCGAGTTGCCGGGTGAGCTTGAGGCGCTCCGCAGTCCAGAGGTGAGGTTTTAAGCCAAGGCCGAGTTTCACTGTTTTTCCTTTGTCTTTTTTTATTGGATACGCGATGGCGTCAGCCAGGGGTCGATTTCAGGACCGATTTCCTGTTTCAGGGTGTCGGTGGCTTCGTAAAGTCTGCGCACCATGGAGGGATCGAGGCGGGTGGTGAGCACGCGGGCATTTTCCCGAGACTGGGTGGCATTGCGCGCTCCCATGATGACGGAGGCGACAACGGGTTCGGCGAGCAGGGCGGCCAGAGAGGCGACGGACATGGGCAGGCGGAGCTCACGGCAAACCGCGGCGAGTTTTTTAATGGCCGCGAAGGTGGTCGCTTCATGGCCGGGTTCGCCGTGTTTGATCCTGGGGCGGTCTTGCGAGGCGAAGTGTTTGGTGCGCGCGCGGCCTTCGGGCACATCCGCGGCGGTGGCAAATTTTCCTGTAAGCAGACCTTGCATGAGCGAACTGTAAGCGAGGAGGCGGATGCCGAGTTTCCGGCAGAGGGGAATGACCTCAAACTCCACCCCGCGCCAGAGGAGGCTGTAGGGCATCTGGTTGGTGGCGATGGGCATCACCCGGACGGCCTCGGCAAGATCCTGCGGTCCGAAATTGCAAACTCCGATGGCGCGGATTTTGCCTTCGTCCTTGAGCGCAAGCAATGTCTCGGCGGTGCGGGCGATGGGGGTGGCGCGGTCGGGCCAGTGAATCTGATACAGGTCCACGTAATCGGTTTTCAGGCGGCGCAGGCTGTCTTCGAGTGACTGACGGATATTGGTGTCCGTGAGAGGGGCGCGAAACTTGGTGGCCAGGTAAATGTGCTCACGCCGTGACGATAGCCTGTCCCCGAGGAGAGATTCGGAAGAGCCATCGCCATAGGCGGGGGCGGTGTCGAAGGCGGTGATGCCGGATTCGAGGCTCGCTTCGATGGCGGCCTCCGAATCGGCGCGACTTTGCTGGCCCCAGTTGGCATCGCCAATCAGGGACCATGAGCCCAGCATGACGGGGGTAAGCAGGGCGGGATGACCGACTGCTGTGTCGGAGGAAGGGAGGCTGGCTTGGTGAGCAGGCATGGTGGATGAATCGAGGGCGGAAGGAGGAAATGAGGGGACCGGATATCGCCGGGTGATGTGGCCGGGGACGCCTTTCCGGTTTTTGTGATTTTGTCGTTTTACCTGAATACGCCTTTCAGGAGCGCGACCTCGGCCGGAGCCTGCGAACCAGAACAGTCAGGCCGACCAGGATGCTGCCAGCGAGGGCGGTGATTCCTGGCTCCGGAATGGATGTGATGCTGATGGTGTCGCTGACGGCCACATCGTCGATGCAGAGGGTGCCGACCGATCCGTTTTTGGCCGTGAAGTTGATTCCGTTGATGATTGCGTTAGTCGCAAGTTCGCCGGACTTGGCGACGCCAGATGCCACGAGAGTGCCATTCAGCCAGACATCCATCGTGTTGGCGACAAGGCTGCGTGTCCCGTCGTAAGTGACATTTGAGGTGGAGTTGTTGAAGACCACGGTGAGCGTGTGGGCTGTGGTTTGTGAGTAGGTCGCCAGCGCGCCGCCGACCCCAACGCTCGCGCCAGTTGTTGCGTAGAGGGTTCCACTCTGGAAGGCCAATCCGAAGGCGGTGCCGCTGTTTGCCGTTGCCCCTCTGCCGATGCGCAGAATGAAGCCGCTGCCGGTGGCGGCGGCATCCACCGGCTCATAAAAGCGCAGGGATATCTGGCCGGTCGTGGCGATGTTTTGAAAATTGGTGGCCACATTGTGATAGGTGCTGCTGGTGGTGGCGACGGCCTGGAAACGCAGGTACTGGTTGGCGGTGCCGGAGCCGAAAAGATCCAGGGTGTCGGTTTCGACCCGGGTGAAGATATTTTCACCATCGTCGAGACGGTTGGCGGCGGCGGTTCTCCAGACATCAGGCAGGTCGCCGGTCGGCAACACGGATGCCGGAGTGTAGCTTTGGAAATCATCACCGATGGTGACGGCTGCTTGCAGTGCGCAGCTTGCGGCCAATGTGGAAACGATCAGGGCCAGGGTTTTTGCAGGGAGTATTTTCATAAGCAGGCGTAGCCAAACGGCCTCGCTCACCGGGGCAACGGGGCCGCCATGCACACAGTTGAATGAAGAACCGGATCATTATCCGGCTACCGGCTTTTGTACGCTCAGGTCTGGAGGGGCCTAGCCTGTCGGCTTTCGCGTTTTCCACGCACTGTCTTTTCTGGAGCCGCCCGGACAGAGAGACCGGCATGCCAGCGGCCTTCGACATGAAGCCGCTGGGGATAGTCAGGGATGCCGCGTTCGTTGCGGTGCACCATCGCCACCAGAAAATCCACTGCCACTTCGCCGATGTGAAAGGAAGGCTCCGCCACACCGGCCAGAGGCGTCTCCGTGGAACGGAGACAGGGACAGGCGACACCGATTTCATCGGGGATTCGCAGGCCGAGGCGTTGCAGTTTTTCGAGGAAGCCGGTGCTGCCGACAAGCAGCGCATCGGGCTGGCAGGTTTTCAGCCATCTGGAGAGAGAGCTGTTATCCTGGGCGTCTTCGATCCAGGGCGGGATGGGCAGCGTGCCTTGCCGGGCGAGGACTTCATCGACGAGATAGCCGGCAAGGTAATTGTGATCGGCGCGCAGATCATGCTGGCGTGCCATCATGCAGCCGATGCGACGGTAACCGAGCAGACGCAGTTCGCGCATCACGGTGAGCGCAGCGCGGTATTGCGTGGAAACAACGGTGTGCAGTCCGGGCTTGCTCAGGGTGTAGCCAAAGGTGACAGCGGAGAAGTGTTGCCAGGGGAACTCGAGCTCGGTGCCGGGGGAGGGTTGCGGGCAGAGAAGGATACCGGAAATATTCCGGGCCCTCAGAATCCTTGCCAGCCGGTCGGGCGTCATACCGGACGTGTGCAGGTCGTGAATTTCCAACTGGAAACCGTAACGGCGGGCGCGCTCTTCGGCCCCTTTGAAATAGCAGGAGAAATAAGGATGGTGCTGCCAGTCGAAGTGATTCGCGGTGTTGACAAGCCAGGCAAGGTTGCCGTGGAAGGACACAGGGCGCTGCCGCTCGCGGTAGGTGGCGAGGGCCGAGAGCATGGGGTCGGGTTCGTAACCGAGTTCAGTCGCTATTTTTTGTATACGCGCGCGTGTTGCCGCCGGAATGCAGGGAAGATCGCGCAAGGCCAGCGAAACCGTGGCGCGGTGGACTTTGGCTCGTTCGGCAATGTCGCGCTGGGTAACTCGTCGGGAGGCATCCATGCCGGCCATGGTCGGCGGTGTTTCACCGGACAGCCAGGCTCAAATGAGCGTATCCATCCGGATTTTGGGGCACCACGGAAAACAGGGGGCCAGAACAGGCCTGGACCTGCTCCGTGCTATGGCAGGCAATTTTTGCGCATGACTTCCGCATACCAGCGGGCGCTGAGCTTGGGCGTGCGTTTTTGCGTAGCGTAATCGACATGCACGATGCCAAAACGCCGCCTGTATCCGGCGCACCATTCAAAATTGTCCATGAACGACCACAGAAAATATCCGTTCACAGGCACGCCTTCCTCGATCGCGCGATGCAGTTCGGAGATATAGGTGCGCAGCAATTCGCAGCGGTGCAGGTCGAAGCACTCGCCGTTGACCACCGGTTCGTCGTCGTAACCGCCGCCGTGCTCGGTAATGAACATCGACGGCACCTTGTAAATTTCCGACGCCAGCCGGGGTCCCCAATAGAGCGATTGCGGGGTGAGGTATTGCCAACTGCTGGCCGCACGCGGGTATTCGGAGGGGAACGATAATTTCTCAGGTGCTCCGTCGCGGCCCGCCCGCACGAAAGCTCCCCAATAAAGATTCAATCCGAGGAAATCGGACGGCAGGGAAATCAGCGGGAAATCGCCGGGCTCAACGTGTGGAAGGGTCGGGCCGACTTCGTTTCGCCAGATGTCGGAGTAGTGGCCGCGGAACACCGGATCGAGCACCCGGACATTGTCGCGCACAAACCATTCGCGCGCCGCAACAAGATCGGGCTCGGAACAGGTCAGCGGGATGGGAACCCTGGGGTTGTCGACAAGGCCCACGCGGCTGCCGGGGCGGCCGCGTTCGCGAACGGCGCGCACGCCGTGGCCGTGGCAAAGCAGGGCATGATGGTAAGTCTGGTTGACGACATCGTCGCTTTCCCTGAGGCCGGGGGCGTTGCGGCCAATCCCGTAGGCATTGCGGGTGAAGGCGACGATTTCATTCAGGGTGATCCAGTTTTCCACTTCATCGCGGTAGTGGGTGACGATGGTGTCGGCGTAGCGGGCAAAGGCATCCACGGTGCGGCGCGAACGCCAGCCACCAAAGCGGTCTTCAAGTGACTGGGGCAGGTCCCAATGGAACATCGTCACCCAGGGAGTGATGCCGTTTTCGCGAAGCGAGGACAGCAGGCGGCGATAAAAGTCGAGACCCTTGGGATTGGGTGCACCGTCGCCTTCGGGGAAGATGCGGGGCCAGGCAATCGAGAGCCGGTAGTGTTTGATGCCAAGTTCGCACATGAGGGCGAAATCTTGCGGGTAACGGTGGTAATGATCGCAGGCGGTATCCGGTGTATCGTTGTTCAGAATACGTCCCGGAGTGCGGGCGAAGCGATCCCAGATGGACTCGCCTTTTCCGTCAGTCCGGGAAGCGCCTTCGATTTGCGGGGCGGCGGCGGCGACACCCCAGATGAAGCCTGGCGGGAATATTTTGCGGGTTGTGGACATGGAAGAAACAGGGCGACAAGCCCGGCACAAACGAAGGAAGGGAAATATCTGTTGGTTCCGCAGGGCGAGAGTCTGTCCATTTACACAGTTGAGTGCATCGGATGCCGCTCGCATTCATATGCAAGGATAACGCCCGCCGCACCAGGTGAAAACTCGCCGGATCTGGCAGCCGTGACCACTTTCCTGATTGATGCGAAGGCCGGGGCGCGCTCATGTGCCTGTTCCACGACCAACGATGGACACACGCACCCGCGCCTCGCGCACCACACCGCCCGCTTCCGCCGCACCGTTTTCCCGCGCCACCGCGCTCCTCAAACGCCGCCTCGGCGCGCGCGTGGTGCTCACCGACGATGCCTCCCGCTACGCCGCCTCCTTCGACAGCAGCCGGCTGTCCTTCCTGCCCGCCGCCGTCATCAAACCCCGCCGCCATGAGGACATCGGCATCGTCCTCGAACTCGCCAACCAGCACAACGTCCCCGTCACCCCGCGCGGGCGCGGTACCACGCTCATGGGCTCCGCCTCGCCACGCGCCGGCGGCTGGGTGATCGACCTGCTCGGGCTCGATAAAATCACCATCGACGCCGAAGCCGGCCTCGCCCACGTCCAGGCCGGCGCCACCGTTGCCGCCATCCAGGACGCCGCCGACGCCCTCGGCTGGTTCTACCCGCCCGACCCGTCCTCGAAACAATACTGCACCATCGGCGGCAACATCGCCTGCAACGCCGGCGGCATGCACGGCGGCAAGTACGGCGTGACCCGCGATTTTGTCGTCGCGCTCAAGGGCTACCTGCCCACCGGCGAACGCGTCGAGTGGGGCACCGCCACGAAAAAATTCTCCGCCGGCTTCAACCTCCGCGACCTCTGGATCGGCAGCGAGGGCATGCTCGGCGTCGTCACCGACGCCATCCTGAAACTCATCCCCAAACCCGCCGCGCGCTGGACGCTCCTCACCAGCTTCGCCGACGAGCCGGCCGCCTTTCGCGCCGCCCGCGCGCTCTTCGCCGCCCGCGTGCAGCCGGCCATCTGCGAATTCCTCGACCGCTACAGCGTGCAGTGCGCCGAGAGCGCAATGAAGACCACCATTTTCCCCGGCCAGGCCGGCCGTCCCGTGATCCTCCTCGAACTCGCCGGCACCGCCGCCGAAGTGCGCGAAACGAAGGCCACTGTCCTCGCCTGGGCGCGCGAACATGCCGTCGGCCACCGCGCCGCGCGCAACCGCGACGAGGCCGAAACCCTCTGGGCCGTGCGCCGCAAATGCTCCGGCGCGATGTTCCAGATGGGCGACGCCAAGCTCAACGAGGACATCACCGTGCCGCTCCGCGCCTACGAGCCGTTTGCCCGTTTTCTGGAAAAACTTCGCAAAACCTCGAAGCTCGCCATCCCGACCTTCGGCCATCTCGCCGACGGCAACCTCCACGTGAACATCATGTATCACAAGGAAAACCCGGCCGAGTGCGCCGCCGCCGAGAAGGCAGTGGTCGCGCTGATGGAGAAAGTCGTGTCGCTCGGCGGCGCGATTTCCGGCGAGCACGGTATCGGCCTGGCCAAGACACCCTTCCTGCGCATCCAGCACAACGAGGCGCAGGTCCGCGCCATGCGCGCCGTGAAAGATGCGCTCGACCCGCGCGGCCTGCTCAACCCGGGGAAAATGTTCGACGTATTCGAAGTGTGGAAACACCCGCGCGTCACGGCATCGTTCCCGTGGGACCACAAGTAGCGCCGGATATTTTTAACGGAACTTCTAAAAATTGAACAGAAGGCAACGAAGAGAACGAAGAACAACCAAGGGCGCCTGCTATTCACTCCTGTTTAACTTTTCTGAAATAAATAACCGGGAACTCCTGAAAAACGCTTTTTAACCGCGAATGGACGCGAATCCGGAAAAAACCGATTATCTCCATAATCATTCAACTCCAGGCTTCTTGTATTTTTATTCGCGTTCATTCGCGCCCATTCGCGGTTGGTTTGTTTTTTAATTTTCAGGAGTCCCCAACTTATTATTCAGGGTCTTCTTTGTTTTACCTTCGTTTCCTTGGTTTCCTTCTGTTCAAAAATGAATTTTCAGAACTTCCCTTAACGGGCTGGCTGCGTCGAATCCGGAAGAATTGGCCGCAAAAGGACGCAAAGATCATTCTGCCCGGCGAAAATCTCCCGCGCGCTTATAAGCGCGATGGAGGGTTTCATGCGCGTCAGGATTTTTGCGCTCCTTCGCGGCCATCCGGTCTGGAATCCGTGGCCCTCATATCGGAGGGCAAAAAAAGAAGATTCCGGTAACGCGAGCTGCCGCCTCTCTTTCGCAGCCTGTCAGTGCTCCGGAAACGATTCGCCCGGAGTCCAGTGCCCGCGAATGGCGATCATCCGGGGAAACGCCGGCTGCCCCAGATGGTTTCCCTGCAACAACGACACCAGCAGGTCCACCGCCGCATGCCCCACCTCGGCGGTGTGCGGGTCGATGCCGGCCATGCCGGGTTCGCCGCGCTGCACCAGATTCACGATCCGCACGTCCTGCGGCACCCGCACGCCGGATTCCCGGAGCAGGTCACGCACCGTCGTGCCCGCCGACAGGATCACTTCCGGACGCTGTTTCCGGAACCAGGCCGCCAGTTCCTCCCGGTCCATGTCGCGATGTCCGGAAAGCAGCGGCGCCACGCGGTCGCGCGGCCGCACGCCGTGCTGGTAAAAGAGAAACCGCGACGCCCACGCATGGTTGGCCGAGGCATCCACGTTGGCCGGCACCGCCAGGCCGATCCGCCGGAACCCCGCCCCGCGCACGTGGGCCAGCGCGTGGTCGATATCCCAGGTGTAGTCCGACGCCACCTGGTGCAGCCCCTCGTGCGTTGTCCTGAAACCGATCAGCACGGTGGCGAAGCAGCGCCAGTCGAGCGCCGGATATTCGTGGTCCGGTACCTTCTGATCCGAGCCCGGGAAAAAGAGAACGCCCTGAATCCCCCGCGCCCGCAGGATGCCCGAGAGCCGCGCATCCGACACCGGATTTTCGCCGGTGAAAAATTCGTCGATCCCGTATCCGTGCGCCGCCGCGCTTTCGGTGATCGCATCGAACAGCGGCCGGTAAAATGTATCCGGAAACCGGTGGCGCGCGACCGACTGTGCGAAACGGCTGATCAGCGCGATCCGCCCCTCCTCGCGCCCCGGCCGGCGTTCGCGCAACTGCGTCATGAGCGCCGCGATCATCGGATTGGGCCGGTAGCCCATCGCCTCCGCCGTCTGCCGGATCAGGTCGCGCGTCGCCTGCCGGATGTCCGGATGATTTCTCAACGCCATCGACACCGTCGCCCGGCCGAAGCCGGTGCGGTCGGCAATATCCTGCAACGTGGGGCGCCGGGCGGATGCGGAACTCATGACAGCCTCCAGCACGCTACATCCCGGTCACCCATGCGAGCCCGGATTTTTTGAACGGGTTCAAACGGCGTGCCATTGAGGCAAACCTTCCCCATCCTCCTCCTTTCGCCACATGGACAAACCCGCCCCGCCTTTCCTTCCCCTCGCTTTCCCGATCCTCCTTGCCCTTCTGCTGGCGCTGATCTTTCCCGGTCCGCCTTCCGCGGCCGCATCCGCACCGGCCTCCGGCTTCGCCGCCCAGGTCGACGCCCTTCGCGACCGGCTTTCCGAACCCGATATCGCCGCGATTCTTGCCCGCGCCGACGCACTCGCGGGCAGCCCTGTCCTGGAGCGTTCGTTCTCGATGGCACAGATGGCGGAGCTCTCGGCCGCGTCCGACCGTCGCACCTCCGACGCCCGCTCCAAGGGCGAGGCCGTCCGCGGCCGGCTTTCCGATGCCGACGCGGAAAAATTCGCCATGGCCTCCGCCGACATGGGCATGTCGAGCAAGATGCTTCAGGAACTCCCGCTCCTCGCCGCCGCCTGGCGCCTCACCGGCAGGGAACCGCTCCGCGACCATCTCGAACGCCAGCTCCGCGAGCTTGTCACCTGGAAACCCTTCCAGCGTCCCGGCTGGACGCTCTCCGCCCGCAAGGACCCGCTGCCGGCGCGCGGCGACGGCGTGTGGCTCGCCACCGGCACCCTGCTCCAGGCGCTCGCCATCATGCTGGAAATCCTCCCGTCCGACACGCTGCCCGCCGATCTCGACGCCGCCGTCCGCCAGCGCATGGCGGAGGAAATCCGCCTCTCTTTCAGCGACTGGAAGGACGAAGTCCCCTGGTACGTGAAGAGCGGCAAGGCCAACTCCAACCAGTGGGTCGTGCCCGCCAGCGGCATGCTCGTCGGCGCCGCCGCGCTCGGTCGCGACCGGTTTGCCGACGCGTATCGGCTCGGCGCGGACAGCCTCCGCCGCAGCCTCGCGCTCGCCGGTGACGACGGCTCTCTCAACGAAGGTTATACCTACGGCATGGCCTGGACGAGTTTTTCGCTCCTGCTCGCCCGCCACTTCGCCCTGCAGGCCGGAGACGACACGTTTGCCGGCCAACCCTTTTTCAGGAATTTCCCCGACTGGATGGCGCTCAACTTCCAGCCCGGCGGCAACCCCGTCAATGCCTTCGACGGGTTCAATGCCCAGCGCGGCAACCGCGCCCTCAACGATCTCACGCGGCTGGCCGGCGTTTCCGGCAGCGCCCCGCTCGCCTGGGCCGTACGGCACGAACTCGGCTCCATCCGCCGCGATTTCTTCGGCCTCATTGCCCTCGGCGAGCTCGCCCGCGCCGGCGACCGGATCACGCCGCCGCCGACCTCCGGACTTTTTCAGCGTTCCCACATGTTTGTCTGGCGCCAGTCATGGGATCGCTTTGCGTCCGGCCTCTGGGTGCGCGGCGGCGACGCCGAGGATTTTCACACCCACCACGACCGCGGCCACGTCAACTTCATCGTCTCCGGGATCCCGGTCCTCATCGAATCCGGCACACCCGGTTATTCCAGCAAACGCAAACGCCCCGACTACGACTCCACCCTCGGCCACAACGTCCTCACGCTCGACGGCGATACCTTTCCGCTGGCCGCGCCCGCGCCGGTCACCGTCTCTCGCAATACGGCCGACGGCGGCGAACTGGCCGTCGACCTCCGGCAGGTTTATCCGAAACTTGCCGAAGCCCGTCGCGATGTTCGCTGGACGCCGCGCACCCTGCACGTCACCGACACGCTCGCCGCCTCCTCCGGCGCCTCCCCGGTGACGCCTGCCTGGCGCTGGCACTTCGCCAGCGCCGAACCCGCCCGGATCGAACGCATCGACGAACGCCGTTACCGCATCGGCATCCCGGCCGGCCGCATCGTTTTTCCCGGCTGGATCGGTCCCTGGCAGGACCCCGATTTTCCGCGTCCGGAGGCGGACGACATTCTCCTCACCGCCGCCGTCACGATGGAAATCGCCGCCACCGCCCCGCTCACGATCGAATCCATCACCCATCCCGACCACACGCTCAAATTCCGCCGCACGGAAAACCCGCACACCACGCTCGTCGTCCGCACGCCGGAGGCGGTCGGCAACCTCACCGTCACCACCACCATCGACGTCACGCCGCCCGCGCAACCGTAGCCCTCCCCGCCCCCGCGCAACCTGCTGCCATGCATCGCCTCTCCGTTCCCGTTTTCGCGCTCCTCTGCGCCACGGCGTTATCGTCGTTCCGCGGCGAGTCCGCCGACCTCGCCGCCTTGCCGCTCCAGCCCGTCGGAGCACTCCTCGATCGCGCCGCCAACGACTCCGATCCCGCCGTCGCCGGGATTCGCGAAACGCTCATCGCCCGGGCGCGCGCCGACGCCGCCAAACCCGTTATCCGCCGCGCCCGTTCGATCGCCGATATCGAAACCTCGCGCGTGGCTCTCAAGCCCACGGTCGCCAACGCCCGCCCCGAAAACCGCGAGACCTTCGCGCTCGCCATGTTCGACGCCGACTCCGGCAGCGCCCTCTCCACCGAACTCCCGCGCCTCGCCGCCGCGTATCGGCTTACCGGTGACACCGCCCTGCGCGACCGCCTCTTCGCCCAGCTTGCGGAGCTTGCCACCTGGAGCCCTCTGCAACGCCCCGGCTGGACGCTCGGCAGCGCCGGCAGCAAGCCGCTCCCGCCCGGTGGCGACGGCATCTGGCTCGGCACCGGCTGGCATCTTCGCGGCATCGCCGACGCGCTCGACCTCCTTCCGTCCGACGAAATCCCCGCCGACCTGCGCACCGCGCTCGATGCGCTCCTCGACCGCGAGATCGCCACCATCCTCGCCGACTGGCGCGCGCAGCGCCCGTGGTTTGTCAAGAACCCCGCGCCCGCCAGCAACCAGTGGGTGCTCCCGGTCGAAGGCCTTGTCCGCGCCAGCCTCCATCGCGGCGCCCTGCGCGAGGATGCCCCGCCTGCCCTGCGCGACGCTTACGACTTCGGCGTGCACTGCCTCATGCAATCGCTCGACTCGCAAGGTTCGCTCGGCGAGTTCCGCGAAGGGCTCACCTACGCCGCCATCACCGTCAAAGGCCTTCTTTCCTCCGCCCGCGCCATGGCCCGCGCCGGCGACGACCGCGCCCTGCGCCACCCGTTTCTGGCCAACACCGGCACCTGGTTCGCCCACCATATCCAGCCCGGCGGATTTCTCGTCAACGCCTTCGATACTCTCAACGGCGCGCGCGACCAGCTTCGCATCTTCGACAACGTCTTTGCCGAGATTGTCGTCAGCACCGGCAACCCTCATGCGCTCCAGGTGCAGCGCACCCGCGGCCTCACCGGCAACCACACCGACGCCCTTATTGCCGCCACGATTCCCGGCTCCCTTGCGCAGCCGCCGCCGCTTTTCGCCGCGTACCCGACGGCCGCGCGCATCGTCTGGCGCAGCAGTTGGGACGACTCCACGGCAACCGGCGTCTGGATACGCGGCGGCGAGGCCGGCGACCGCCACGACCACCAGGACCGGGGACACGTCAACTTTATCATCGGCCGCCAGCCGCTTCTCATCGAGGCCGGTGCGCTCAACTACGCCACGCCCGGCTTCGGCGTCCGCTTTCGCGGCGTCCCCGGCCACAACGTCCTGCAAGTCGGTGATCCCTCCCCTGAGCAGATGACCGTGGCCTGGCTGGCCCGCGCCGGCCAGATCCTCGACGACGCGCACCGCTCCGCGCCGCTCACCGTGCACCGCCTCGACGCCGACGGCGGCGGCATCACCATCGACGCCAGCCGCTGTTACGCTGCGGATGTCGTCACGCGCTGGATACGCCGCGTCGAATGGAGCGGCGAGCGGATGCGCGTCCACGACGACGTCGTTCTCGCGCAGCCCGACATTGTGCTCTTCCGCTGGCACACTGGCGAGGCGCCTGACGCTCCGGTCAGCCAGCGCAAGGACGGCCTCGACATTGGCCCGGTGCGTCTGACCTGGGAAACGGACGCCGCCCTGGTGACTCGCGTCGAAGCAGCTCCGGATGCCACGCTGCGCGCCCGCACGATTTCCGAACACGCGGTCGCCATCGTCCGCAGCCGCGAGCCGGTGACGGAATTTTCCCTCACGACCACGGTGGAGCTGGCGCGATAGCATCGATGACAACCTTGCATGATACCCATGTCATCGTTTCTTTCGGACTACACCCGCATAAAAATCCTGGCATATCTTCTCTTGCGCGCCTGCAAACGGTGACCAGATTGTCACCGTGCTCGCAACCGATATCATCGAACAAATCAAGGCGCTGCCTGCAGACGAACAGCAGAAAGTTCGCGAATGGGTGCATGCGCAGGAACTGTCCGAGACTCCGGAAATGCTCGCGGCTCTTGATGCCGCTGCCCGTTCCGCTGACACGCGAGGAACCACCCCTGTCTCTACAGTCGCACAATGGTTGCCGAACTGGATTTCAAAGTCGGCCTGACCGAGGAAGCCATTGCCGATCTTGCCGGAATCGTAAAATTTATCGCCCGGACAAGTCCCGATATGGCCAGTCATGTTGGTGCACGTTTGCTTGCCGTCGCCGACTCGCTCGCGCACCTGCCGCACCGAGGGTCTCCGGTTAAAGCGAGGAAGGACATGCGCAAGGTTTTCTGCTGGAGCTACGCCCTCTACTATCGAATCAGGACTGCGGAACGGTTGGTCGAAGTACTGCGCATCTGGGACACACGACGAAATCCGGATGAATTGATCCTGCCGCGCAAGTGAGCCGGAGGCGTTTTGCCTCTGCCTTTTTGAACGGATTCAAACCCGCCTCCTTTGCCCCCGCCATGCGGCTGCGTCCATCGTGCGTCCATGCCCGTCATCACCGACCCTCCGCCGTCCGCACACCACCCGACTGTCGCTGCCACACCGGCCGGAGACACGACCGCATCCGATCCGTACAGGGGCCTTCACCTGCTTCTCCGTTCCTCCTGGCAAACGGTCAACATCGGCGATATCGGACATTCTCCGGGTGTCCTCGCTCTCCTCGAAAAACACTTTCCCGGCGCCACCCTCACGCTCTGGCCCGACCAGCTCGACCGCGGTGTGCGTCCCATGCTCCTCCGCCGCTTCCCTCGCCTGCGTATCGCGGAGGGCACGATCGATCCCGATACCGGCCGGCCCACCACACCCGTGCTCGCCGCGGCCATCGCCGACGCCGACCTGCTTGTCCATGGCTCCGGTCCCGGCATCGTCGCCCTCCCGCACCTCGAAGCCTGGATCCGCCTCGCCGGCGGAAAACCCTTCGGCATTTACGGAATCACGGTCGATCCCCTCGGGGCGGGACCGGCGCACCAGGCCATTCCCGACGAAGGCGATACCATCGCCCGCCAGCGCCGGCTCGTTGCCCGGCTCCCCGCCGATCACCTCCCCGCACGCGAACGCCGCGTGCTCGACTCCGCCTCGTTTGTCTTCTGCCGCGATACCCTCACCCTCGATTACCTCCGCACCCAGAATCTCCGCCAGCCCCGCCTCGACTTCGCGCCCGACGGCGCTTTCGGCATCGACCTGCGCGACGATGACAGCGCCGCCACCTTCCTCCGCAACCACCGCCTCCGCGAACGCGAGTTCATCTGCGTCATCCCCCGTCTGCGTTTCACCCCGTATCACGAAACTCACGACACTCCGCCCACGCCGCGCGACGAAGGCCGCGCCCTCGTCAGCGCTCGTCATCGCAAGGCCGACATGGAAAAACTCCGCGTCCTCATCACCCGCTGGGTCCGCGCCACCGGCCTCAAGGTGCTCGTCTGCCCCGAAATGACCTATCAGGTCGAGCTGGGCCGCGACCTCATCCGCCAGAATCTCCCCGAAGATGTCCGCAACAACGTCGTCTGGCGTCCCGGCTACTGGCTGCCCGACGAAGCCTGCTCCACCTACGCCCGCGCCCACACCGTCGTCAGCCTCGACAACCATTCGCCCATCTTCGCTCTCGCCGTCGGCACCCCGACTCTCTTTGTCCGCCAGCCCAGCGACACCACCAAGGGCCAGATGTGGGCCGACGTCGGCCTCGGCGACTGGTATTTCGAGATCACCGAAACCACCGGCCTCGCCCTTGCAGAGCGCCTGCTTGAAATCCACCACAACCGTCCCGCCGCCCTCACCCGCGTCCGAGCCATCATGGACGGTGTCCGCGCCACGCAGGAGCGGAGCATCCGCACAATGCACGAAGCCGTTCCCGTCCTCGGCAAATTTGAACGGGTTCAGAAACCCGGACTTTGCACCTCCTCCGTCCCCTGACGCACCTTTCCCTCATGCCTTTCCCCGGGTCTCGCCAGTGCGAACCCGTCATCAGTCAACCCGAACCCGACCGCCTCAATGCCCATGAAAATCTCCATCAACCTCCTCCCCCTTGCCAGTCTCGCCGCCGGCCTGTTCACACTCCCGACGACAGGTCTTCAAGCCGCGATCCTCGCGTATGACGGTTTTGATTACGAAACCGGCTCCATCATCACTCCAAGCAGCACCGCCAACGGTAACGGAGGAACCGGCTGGACCAGCCGCTGGAACAGCGCGGCCGACAATCCCGCCACGGTCGTGACCACCGACAAGAACATCAGCTACACGGCCGAAGGCGTGACCTATGGTGGCGGCAACGCCATGAGCGTCTCCGGAGCGAACACCGTTCGCGCCGCCGAAAGAGTATTCAGCCCCACAGTCGTGACCACAGGTGCGGACATCTATTTCAGCTTCGTGATCCAGATCACCGGCGGCACCGCTGGCGAAGCCGTTTCGGGAGGTTTTCTCAGCGTGTCGCTGTTCGACACCGGTTTTAGTGCCGTCCAGGACAATGGCATCACCTTCAGTGGAGCCAATGCAGGCGCTCGCGTCGACAACCAGACGAAAAATGTCACCACCGCCCTCACCTACGGCACCACCTACCTGGTGGTCGGCAGGTTCAGCGGATGGGACGCCGATTCGAAAACCTACCAACAGACCTCGGTCTGGCTGAATCCCGCATCGGACGGTTTCATCGATACACCCGTTGGCTCGATCGTCACCACCTCCAGCTACGCCTCTGTAAGCACGGATACCGGCGTCGGCTCGAACGGTTACCGGGGCGTCATCCTGCGCACCAACAGCCTGGGCTCCAATGTCTATATCATCGACGACATCCGCATCGGCACCGGATGGGATGACGTTGTTCTCACCACAGTTCCCGAACCCGCAACGGCCGCATTTCTTTCCGCGCTCGGCGTCTTCGGGGTCGCCATGATCACCCGCCGCCATTTCCTTTCCCGCAACACCGCCAACTGAATCCTCTCCCCGCCATGCTACCCCGACACATACGCATCGCGTTCCCGTCTGCCCTTCTTGCCGCTCGTCCTGGCGGATGCGAACGGCGCCGCGCTTTCACGCTCGTGGAACTCCTCGTCGTCATCGCGATCATCGGCATTCTCGCCGGTATCATCATCCCCGTTGTCGGCCGGGCGCGTGACACCGCCCGGGGGACACAGTGCCTCACCAACCTGCGCACGCTGGCCATGGCCCACGCGATGTACCGCAACGAATTTCGCGGCGATTCCCCGCCCGGTACCGCCAACCCGGACCATCCGCTCAGCGAAAATCACAACGTGCCCGGCATCCAGCTTCTCCGTCGGTACTACAAACCGGGACCCAACTACATCTTCGGCGCCGGCCCCGTCTTCATTATCGAAAAAACGGAGCTCTGCCCCATGGCCGTGCCCACTCACTCACAGGCCAATTCCACCAATCCGGAACGCGGTCCCGATTACGGCATGCTGGCCCGTGACGAGAAATACGATGCGTTTTACGAGATTCCCTCCCGCACGCCCCTGTTCTGGGACGGCTGGAACCAGACATGGAATTCCAGCCGTCGCATGCCTCCGCGCCACGGCGGCGGCAGCGGCATCAATGTAGCCTTCCTCGATGGCCACACCGCTTATCTGCCCGGCTCTGACCAGCGGCTCTATACCGAATGGTGGTCCACCGCCATCACCAGGACCCAACCCGACGACTCGAAACTGGGCTCGGGCGATTTCCTCCTCGTCAAAACCCGTCCATGATCATCTCCGGGCGCTCCGGCTCCCCGCCGTCGCTTCTCTTCCGGCTGCTGGCCATCGCGCTGGCGACGATCCTCACGACGGCGGCAACCGGTGCTTCCGGCATATCTTCCCCTTGGCCGCAACGCTGGTCCGAACACCTCGACCGCGACGTCCTGCCCTTCTGGCTGGCAGACAACGAACGGACGCCATCTCCGGCCCTGCCGGAAGCCCGCATGCAAGACCGGGTTTTCTCGCTGCGACTCCGCGCATTGTATGTCCTCGCAGTCGCGCTTTCCCGGCAAAAGGACGAAGATGTCCGGAACCTTCTGCGGATGCGATTCGATCACCGGTACGCCGCGCTCGTCTCCCGTTTTTACGATCCGCAGACAGCCGACTGGCTTTCGACCGCCGACGCGGATGTACCGATCCCCGACCTGTCCCGGCAGAAGAGGGACACCGCCGACCAGGCGTGGGCCATTCTGATTCTGGACGATATCCACAGGCTCGCCGGCAAACCGGATGCGCGACGCCTCGCCGGAGAAACATTCCGGCGGATCGATTCACTGGCGCATGATGACCTGTACGGCGGTTATTTTGTCGATTACGACAATCCCCCTTCCGCCGCCTCGGCCCATCCCGACCGCGATCCGGAAAGCGTGCGCAAGCATGCCTCGACCCAGGTTCATATGATGCTCGCTCTCGCCCGCCTGCTCCGGGTCGATCCGGGGAACGCGGCCATTCGCTCGCGACTGGAAGAGCTTGTCTCGCTCGTCCCGCGCTTTGTATCCACGGAGACCGGACATGTCCGCTGGGCGCTTGGCCGTGACTGGCTCCCCGCCACATTCGCCCGCCCGATCAACAACCGGACGCTCTACGGACTCAATGCCGAGACCATCTCGTATTTGCTCAATGCCAACGACGCCCTCGGCCGCCCGCCGTCTGCCGTTCTTCCGCTGGTCGAATGCATTGCCCGGGGATTGCTTCGGGACGGAATCAGTCCGGATGGCGCCGTGTGGTACGTCGGCCCGATGGAAGGCTCCGCCGACGACCGGCGGGTCTGGTGGTGGCCGCAAGTCGAAACGGCGGCGGCGATGTGGAGTCTTTTCCGGCTCACCCGGCGCGACGATTATCTCGCCGCATTCGGGAAAGTCAGCGCGTGGGCCCATGCGCATCTCGTACCGGCCGAAACTCCGGGCCGCTGGGTCACGGTCTGCACGGCGGACGGCCAACCGCTTCCGCACACTGCCGCCGCCCACGAGATACAGACGGGCTTTCATGTCGCCCGCTGCGTTCTGGCGATAGAGAAGAACTGACGCATCGTCAGGAGCGCCCGCGAAAATCTTTTCTGGCATGATCCGGACATTCCCCGGCGCATGACCGAAATGCCGCGCGTGCTTTTCATGAGATTCCATGGGGTTTTGCTGATTGTCCGGACACCGGATTTGCCAAAAGATCCCGGTCAGCATGCACCGATCGTCCCTTTTCGGCACATTCCTGATCCAGGTGCGCGAACTGCCCTCCGCGCGGCTGCTCGATTACAGCGAGCAGGCCTACTTCGCCGCGCTCTGCGCGCAGTGCCCCAACCATGCGACCAACCACGCCTGTCCGCCGTTCGACTTCTCGCCGCGCGATTATATCGGCGGATTCCGGACAGTCTATGTGATCCGCACGAAAGTGGACACAGGGATGTATCTGAAAAATCACGACAGCAGAAGCGGCGACGCCATGGCAACGGCATTCGGGATCATGGATGACGCGAAGCAATGGCTGGGAGCATCGCTCATGGCCCTGGAAGCGGAGCCGGAGCTTGCCGGCGCGCGCGCCTCGCTGCCGGGCGCATGCAACATTTGCGCCCCCGCGCCGTGCGCACGCCAGGCCGGCCTT
The DNA here is from genome assembly GCA_000242935.3 of Opitutaceae bacterium TAV5. Taxonomy (NCBI): domain Bacteria; kingdom Pseudomonadati; phylum Verrucomicrobiota; class Opitutia; order Opitutales; family Opitutaceae; species Opitutaceae bacterium TAV5. Next base: position 2,720,482 of record CP007053.1, on the reverse strand, counting down.
CCCTGCAAGCTCGGCCGGCCGCGCTATTCGCTGGAGGCGCTCGGCATCAACCTGGCGCGGCTCACCGAAGACCTCTTTGCCGAAAAAATCCTCTGGATCACCGGTGGCCGGCTGCCGCCCTGGCTCTCGCTGATCTCCGGTATGTTTGCCGACACGGAAGGCGTCGGCGACGGCATCGGACGACATTTGCAAGACGACGGATACCGGCGGCAAGCCGGCGTCTCCGGGAAGGATGCCCCATGAAAAATTCCGGATTGCGGACACCTTCCCGTTCCGGCCCGTCTTCCGGCCGCGCGCCACGCATCTGGGGCCGGCCGGACGCATGGGAACTGCGCGAGGCGCGCGGCAGCCAGGCGTGTTACCATGAACATCTGCACGACACGCTCTCCGTCGGACAAATCCTTCGCGGAGAAAGCATCTGTCGCATCACCGGATCCGAATACGGTCTCCGCACAGGCAACATCGTCTGCATCCCCGCCTTCGCGCTCCACGCCTGCAACCCGCGTGATGCGCGCATCTGGAGCTACCGCATGCTGCACGTCGCTTCCGGCTGGCTCGCCTCGCACAATCTCCGCCAGCCGCAAGGCGCGGGACCCGTCGCCGATGCCCGCACCACGGGAGCATGTTTCGCACAACTCGCGCAGGTGCTCGGCCGGGCCGCAACCGGCGCCGCAGATGCGATGCGAAACACGGAAAATGCATCTGGCCTGGCCATCGATGCGGCGCTGCTGAAACTGCTGCATTCCCTGAAAGTGCTGCCGTGGGCCGACACCGCCCTCGCGGAGAAGCCGGCGACAGGGCCGGCCTTGCGGGTCGCGCGTGATTACCTGCAAGCCCACGCCTGCGAACCGGTCGGGCTCGCCGAACTGGCGGCGATCGCGGGTCTGGATGCATGGCGATTGCTGCGAGGTTTCCGACGCGCGTTCGCGGTGACTCCGCACGCCTTGCAGCAGAGTCTGCGTGTGCAGCAGGCGCGGCGCTGGGTACAGCAGGGCATGCCGCTCGTCGAGGTGGCGCTGCGCGCGGGATTTTCCGACCAGAGCCATTTCTCTCATGTGTTCAGGCGGCACACCTCGCTCTCGCCGGGACGCTACCGCAATGCGCTGCGCCCGCATGGTCATACGGACGCCGTCAGGAACTGAACGTTGCAATTTTTTACAAGAAAAACGGACGCCCTTCCGTGGCATGATGGCCGGCGACGCGCACTCGCGCCTTCGCCGCATGTTCCGTGAATTTCTGCTCATCTCCTCCGCCCATTTTCTCGCCCTGCTAAGCCCGGGGCAGGATTTTCTTTTGCTGGTGCGCACGTCTCTGCGCCACGGCTTTCGCGTCGCCGCCGGCGCCTCGGCCGGCATCGCGCTGGCCAATGCCGTGTGGATCGGCGTGGCGATTTTCGCCATCGGGCGGGTTCGCGAATGGCCGGTGTTCATGCGCCTGCTCCAGTGGGCGGGCGCGGCGGTGCTGGTTTACATGGGCTGGCATTTCCTTCGGGTGCAGCCCGCCGGCGCGGAAACGTTGTCCGGGGAAAAACAGGCTTACGGTGAACCGGGCTGGAAAAAGGCTTTCGTGCCGGGGCTGCTTTCCGGTCTGGGCAATCCGAAAAACGGACTGTTTTACGCGAGTCTTTTTTCCGTCGGCCTGTCCCCGGAAACGCCGCTGGCGTGGCAGACCGCTTGCGGAATCTGGATGGTCGCAGTCGTTTTCGGATGGGACCTCTTCATCTGCGCGCTGACCGGACGCGAGGCCACGCGCCGGGCGCTCGCACGCTGGCAATGGCGGATCGAACAGGCGGCGGGGGCGCTGCTCATCGTTCTCGGCGTAGCCATGGCGCTCTCGTCATGAGCCGAAGAAAATCCGGGAAAAATCACCCCCGCGCCCAGGCGGCGGCGCGGGCGATCAGGTCCGCCTCCGGCCGCACGCCGGTGTAGAGCACAAATTGCTCGACGGCCTGCAACACGATGACATCCGCGCCCGAGATCGTCGGTTTGCCAAGCGACGTCGCCAGCCGGATGAGCGGCGTCTCGGCCGGGATCGCCACCACGTCGAAAACGAAATTTGCCGCGCGCACCTGCGCCTCCGGAAACGCAAGGTCGTCCGCTCCGGGACCGCCGGCCATGCCGACGGGGGTGACGTTGACCAGCAGTCCCGCAGTCGCGGCTGTGCCTGCATCGTCCGCCGCCCGTTCCGGCTGCCAGCGATAGCCGTAGTGCTGCGCGAGCGCGGCCCCGGTCGCCTCGTTGCGCGCCACGATCACGCCGTCGGTGAAACCCGCGTCGCGCAGCGCGCAGGCCACGGCTTTCGCCATGCCGCCGCTGCCACGCAGGACAAAAGGCGTGGCGGGCGGGATGCCGCGGGAGGCGAGGAGGGAGGCCACGGCCTGGTAGTCGGTGTTGTACGCTTTCAGGTGGCCGTCCGTGTTGACGATGGTGTTGACCGACATGATGCCGCGCGCCGACGGGGCAAGCTCGTCGAGATGCGGGATGCACGCTTCCTTGAACGGCATCGACACCGCGCAGCCGCGGATGCCGAGGGCGCGGATGCCGCCGATCGCGGCCGGGAGATCGTTTGTCGTGAAAGCCTTGTAAACGAAATTCAGTCCCAGCTCCCGGTAGAGGAAATTGTGAAACCGCGTGCCGAAATTCCCCGGCCGCCCCGAGAGCGACATGCAGAGCCGGGTGTCCTTGTTGATGGATGCGTCCATGAGGCCGGAATGTTGAGCTACCGGAAGGGAAGTTTGAAGTTTGCAGTTTGTTTTCCGCCGGCGGGTGAGAGTGCGTCACCTGTTACCTGTTGCGCTTTTCCCAAACCGGATGGCCGCGAAAGGGCGCAAAAGGGATACCGCGGATGGAACGTTGCGTGGCGCTTACAAGCGCCATGGAGGATTTCATTCCGCTTGAAGGATTTTGCGCCCTTTTGCGGCTACTTCTCCGGCATCGGCGGCGGCGCGGCGGGTGTGGCGCCGGCTTCGGGTTTTTCCGGACGGAATCCGGTATCGATGGCCTGAATACGTTCGGCGAGTGGCGGATGCGTGTCCCACAGGCCGGCGAGGCCGGAGCGGAAACCCTGCGCGAAGAAAAAGTGCTCGATCTGCTCGCTGCGGCCGCTTTGCAGCCGCGAACCTTCGGCGAAACCGCCGATCTTTTTCAGCGCGCCGGCGATGCCCTGCGGGTTGCGCGTGAACTGCACCGCAGAGGCGTCGGCCAGAAACTCGCGTTGCCGCGAGATCGCCGCCTGGATCAGCCGGCCGAAAAAGTAGCCGATGTAGCCGAGCACCGTGAGCAGCAGGCCGGTGACCACGATCACCGCGATCAGCCCCGCGCCGTTGTTGTTCTTGCCGCCGCCGGAAGAACGCACGCGCATGTAACGCATGTTCAGGAGCACCATGCGGCCGATGAGTCCGATGACGAGGATGCCGAAAATCACCGTCGTGAGGCGCAGGTTGAACCGCATGTCGCCGTTGAGGATGTGGCTGAATTCGTGGGCGACCACCCCCTGAAGCTCGTCGCGCGAAAGCTGGTCGAGCGTGCCGCGCGTTACGGCCACCACGGCGTCCTCCGGCGTGTGGCCGGCGGCGAAGGCGTTGATCGCCGGCTCCTTGTCGAGCACGTACACGCCAGGCACCGGCACGCCGGAAGCGAGCGCCATCTCCTCCACGACATTGAGGAGCTGGCGTTCCTTCAGGTCCGTGGTGTGCGGATCGATGGCGCGTCCGCCCACCATGTCGGCCACGGCCCGGCCGCCGGAGCGGAGCTGCGTCCATTTGAAAAGCGAGGCGAGCCCGACCACCACACAGGTGCCGGCGGCGATGCCGGCGAGGAGTTGCGGGTCCCACCAGGAGCGGACGGTCGTATCCGTCTCGATACCGGCGGTGTAGCCGTCACCGCCCTGCGGGACGAATTCGCGCAGCACGGCGATGGTCGAAAAATAGCCGACCGCCACGAGGCCGGTGAGGGCGCAGATGAAAAGGACGACGAGCCGCGCGGTGCGGCGGCGGGCGCGGGCCTGGGCTTCGAAAAAATCCATGGTATGGGAAAAATGCAGGGATACATACACCGGCGGCGCTCCGCGCCGTCCACGGCCAGGATGGCCGTGCCACTCCGGATGCGGGCGAGACGCCCGCGCCACGCGCAAGCTACGCCCCTTGTTGCAATAAGGCTCAGGTGAAGCTCACCTTGGGGGCGTTGCGTTCGGTCGGGTCTTCGATCCTGAACAGCTCGGCGGGCGTGAAGCCGAAGGCGCCGGCCAGGATCACTGTCGGGAACGTCTCGCGGCGGGTGTTGTAGGTCATCACGGCGTCGTTGTACGCCTGCCGGGCGAACGAGATCTTGTTCTCTGTGGAGGTGAGCTCTTCGGTGAGCTGCATCATGTTCTGGTTGGCCTTGAGATCGGGATACCGCTCGGAAACGACGAGCAGGCGGGAGAGCGCGCCGCCGAGACCGGCCTCGGCCGTGAGGAGGCTTTTCATGGCGTTGGGATCGGCCGGATTGGCGGCAGCGGCCTGCGCGGCGGAGGCGGCGATGTTGCGCGCCTTGGTCACGGCTTCGAGCGTCTCGCGTTCGTGCTTGAGGTAGCCCTTGGCGGTCTCGACGAGGTTGGGGATGAGGTCGTAGCGGCGCTTGAGCTGGACGTCGATCTGCGCGAAGGCGTTCTTGAAACGGTTGCGCAGGGTCACGAGCCCGTTGTAGATGCCGACGACCCAGAGGACGAGGATGAGCAGGATGGCTCCGATGACGATGAGCGGAATAAGCATGGCGGTTATGTGGTGGACGGATTGACGGACGGGTGGGTGAAGACGGACAGCATGAGGGCAAGAGCGGCGGGCATTCAACATCAACCCGGCGCCTTCTCCGGCCTTCTGCGGCGCTTGCTCAGGCCGACTCCAGCGCGGCGAGCCGGGCCCGGGCGGTTTTGATCCATTCGGCGTTCATACGGCGATAGCGTCCGTCCGCGCGGCGCGCGTGCTCGACCGTCTCGGCAAACAGCGCGCGGGCTTCGTCCGTGCGTCCCAGACGCTCCAGCAGCAGGGCGTAACGGCAACGGGCCTCCTGGCCGGAAGCGACCTTGAGCGCCTCCGCATAAACCGCATCGGCCGCCGCGTGGTCCCCCAGCGCCTCGTGCGCGCGGGCGGCGAGCAGCAACCGGCCCGGGATGTCGTGCCGCCAGCCCTGCGCGGCGAGGGGCGCCAGGGCGGCGAGCGTCTCGCGGTAGTGTCCGGCGGCGAAGTGCGCCCGGGCCAGTTCCCAGGTGAGCAGCGGATCGTCGCGCAACGTCCCGATGGCTTCATCGTGGCGACCGGCCGCCGTGTAGCACTGCGCCAGTTCCACGCGCTTCTCGATGGTGTTGGAAAACGTGAGTTCGTCCTTCAGTTTCGCGATCCGGCGCGCGGAGGTCTGCGGGAGTTTCAGCGCGACCCCGCCGCCGCTCCGGCGACCGGCACGCAGGCCGGGCAGGATTTCGACAAAAAAATAAATCAGCACGCCGGCAAACGGCAGCAGGAGAATCACCCAGAACCACAGGTAGCTGCGGCCGGTCCGGATGAGATGGACGATGCAGGCAGCCTTGGCCGCGAGCTCGATCAGCGCGGGGATGGAATAGAGGCCGGAAGAGATGCCGAGGGAATCCACCCTCCACCGGATAGCTTTCGCAACCCCGTGCCTGCAAGCCGGTTTTCGGAGCGGTCCGACAGATGGGTGTAATCGGAAATGATGGGCAGGAGGGGTGTTTCGCTTGGGATTGTAGCAACAACGGGCGCACGTGAAGTGCGCCCCCACACAGATGCGCAACATCAGTCAGTAATTGGGATCCCGATGGATACGGTGAGCCTTGATTTCGCTCACGGTGATCTTGCCGTCGCCGTCCGTGTCGATGCTCCGGAACAGGGCGACAGGATCGCCGGAACGGGCCGCGACGAGCGTATTGCGGAATTCCGACAGCGACAGATAGCCGTCGCCGTCGGTATCATAGGCTTCCAGTTTGCGTTCCACCGTTGCGTTCGTTCCCATGCAACCTCCTGACAGGCCGCAAGCTGCAAGGATGACAAGAAGCGACAGACAGCGGCGGATAGCGAAGTGGTTTTTCATCTTTCTCGTTGGTGACAGAACGGTTCTTGTGAACAGGACAGATCCTTGTTCGTAAAAGCAAATTATCGGCTTGTCCCGACATTTGTTTACGGGCGTCGCCGGAAACGCTCGTTCCGGAGGCAGATTTTTCGCGGTGAAAAAGGAACATCCGCAGTCATGCGGCGGCCCGCCGGCTTTGGAAAAGTTGAAAGCTGAAAAGCCGAAAGCCGAAAAACAGACCTTCGGCAATGGTCGCGCGTCCACACCCCCGCCGGTTTCATTTCAGCTTTCAGCCTGGATTCAGAAATTGAAACCGCTAAAGGGCGCTAAAAGTCGCTAAAGGAGAACAGGTTGATGATGAAATCAGGAGACCGTGACATTCACCTGCCGGGTGAAGGCATCGTCGGATTCTCCTGCCTGACAATGTCTTTGTTTAGCGTCCTTTAGCGTCCTTTAGCGGTTCCCTCTGCTGCGGTTTTCAGGTTCAGTGTTTCAGCTTTTCATCTGCGGACATCTTGCCCGCTTCCTCCGGTTTTCAGCTTTCCGCGCTTCCGGCTTTCGGCTTGTTTCCCGCCATGCTGCCACCTGCCCGCGACGATCTTGTGATCGGCTTCGATGCCGATGACACGCTCTGGCACAATGAATCCCTCTTCGAGGTGATGCACACGCGTTTCCGCGAGTTGCTCGCCCGCCACCATGACGCCGACGCCGCCACCGTGGAACACACGCTCTTCGCCACCGAGATGCGCAACCTCGATCTCTACGGCTACGGCGTGAAAAGCTTCACCCTCTCGGCCATCGAAACCGCCGTGGAACTCACCGCGGGCCGGATCAGCGCGGCCGAAATCCGCCAGATTCTCGAACTCGGCCGCGACATCCTGAAGCATCCTGTCGAACTCCTCGAAGGCGTGGCCGAGACCCTCGCCGTGCTCGCCGGCAGCGACCGCGTGGCGCGCCTGCTCGTCATCACCAAGGGCGACCTCCGCCATCAGGAGCAGAAACTCGGCCGCTCGGGCCTTCTCGATCTTTTCGCCCACACCGAGATCGTTTCCGACAAAAACGAGGCGACCTACGCGACCGTACTCCGTCGTCACGACATCGCGCCCGACCGTTTTCTGATGGTGGGCAACTCGCTCAGGTCCGACATCCTCCCTGTCCTCGCGCTGGGTGGCGCCGGGGCGCACATCCCGTATCCGCTCCTCTGGGCGCACGAACACGCCGAACCGCCCGCCGCCGAAGCGAGCGCGGGCCGTTTTTTCGCTCTCCAGTCCATCCGCGAACTTCCCGCCGCCGTGGAGACATGGGCGGCCGCCTCCGCCGCCGCTTGCGGCGGCAGTTCGGGGTTTGGAGATCAGGGAACTTCTGAAAATTGAACAGAAGGTAACAAAAAAAACGAAGAACAATCAAGGGTGTTCGGCGCTTATTTTATTCACAACATGTTATCAATAAATGAGTTTCAGTTCAAAATCTTCTTTGTTTTATCTTTGTTCCCTTCGTTTCCTTCTGTTCAAAAATGAATTTTTAGAACCTCCCTTTAGTTTCGCATTCGCCCTGTTCCGGTTTCCAGACTCCGGACTCCAAACCCTGAACTCCAAACCCTGAAATGTGTTGCCGTTTTGCCCTTCAGAAAAATCACGCCCGGACTGTTCTCGCCAAACTCGGAATCCTCACTGCCGCCTTCGCCGCGGGTAGCGAAGACGAGGATAACGATGCAACCCTGCCCGCATCGCGCTACAACATCGCTCCCGGCACCGCCCTCCTGGCCCTGCGCGCCACCGGTGATGCTCCCCGTTCAGGCTTCGACCTCCGGCTTTCGGCCTTTTTTCCTCGCTGGGGCCTGATTCCCGGCTGGGCGAAAGCGCCCGGCAATCCGCCGCCCGCCAACGCCCGCGCCGAAACGCTGGCGGGAAAACCGGCCTTTCGCGACGCCTTCCGGAGCCGCCGCTGCGTCGTGCCCGCCAGCGGTTTTTACGAATGGGAACGCTGCGGACGCGACCGTCTCCCGTGGCTGTTCCGGCGGCGCGACGAGGCTCCGGTTTTCTTCGCCGCGCTGCACGAAACCTGGCGTGCGCCCGACGGCGCCGTGCATCAGACCTGCGCGCTCGTCACCACCGCTGCCAATGCCGTGATGGCGCCCGTGCATCATCGCATGCCGGTGATGCTGGACGGCGACGACGCCCTCCGCCGCTGGCTCGATCCGCGCATCGCGGAGCCCGTGCAACTCGCCCCGCTGCTCGTCCCGTGGCCCGACGAACTGACCGCGGCCTTGCGCGTCTCGACCCGCGTCAACAGCGTGCGTTTCGACGGACCGGACTGCTTCGCCCCGCCCGACCCCGAGGAAGGCGCGCAGTTGTCGCTGGGCCTGTAGCGGGCGGGAACTCCGGTCTGCCGACCGGCATTTCCGTACTTTTCGGTGGCAACCGCCGCAGCGCTCCGCGTAGCGTTTCCGTTCCGCAAAACCTCCACTCCCGTTCATGGACCTCAACATCGCCACGGCCATTTATTGTTTCCTCGTCGCCGGGGTGTTCCTTGGCCTGTGGATCTATTACGACCGGCGCGACCACGCCCGCTTCGAGGCCGAACGCCGGCAGGTGTCGTTTCACTGCACGAAATGCGGCCACCTCTACGCCATCCAGGGCGAAAGCGAACAGGGCCGCTGCCCGCATTGCGGCCACGACAACCGGCGCCTGCGGTTCTGAAGGGGCAAGGGAAAGTCAGACGGCCCGTGTGGTTCTCCCCTGCACCCAACGACCGGCAATGGTAAGAACCTTGGGGTTTTCCGGGAGGCCGATTTCGTTGCTTTCCAGTTGTTCGATGACGAGATCGACGGAAGTGGCTCCAAGCCGTTCCGGCTCCGGATCGATTCCCGAAAACTCCGGGGCGCTCGGACAGCGGTTGAGCACTGCCACGCTTGTATCCTCCGGCACACGCACACCGGCTTTCGCCAGCCAGCCGGGAATATCTCCCCAGTCAAACGTCAGGATCGCATCCGGCCTTTCACTACGGAACCACGCCATGAATCCTTCCTCCGTCCATTGGCCGGCCGGCGGGATGAACACGGAAGGAAGCCCGGCCACGGCAGCGACATCCCGCTCGCCATGGGCGAGGGAAAGGAACCGCTGCCAGGCCGCCGTGATGTGAAAATACGCGCTCCGGGCATTTTTGCCGTTGTAGGCCAGGCCGATCCGCCGGCAGCCGCTTTCCCACAGGTGCGTCATGGCGGTGGCGGTGTTAGCAAAATAATCCTCGGCCACCCGGTGAACGAGCGGTCCGGCGATGAAATCATTCTGGGTGGACACGGCGAAGTTTTCCCAGTCGAGCCGGATGTCGAGCTGCGACTGGTGATACACCGCGAGCACAATGCCGCGAATGCCGCGCGCCAGAAAAATCCCGTTGATGCGCTCCGGCGTGTAGTCGGGATCGTTATACCAGAAAATCTCCGGCCGGTAGCCCCGTTCGGCCAGCCGCCGTTCCATGCCCTGAAACCGCCGTCTCACGAATACGATGTGCTTGTTGGCCGTCCGTGAAGGATGCGCGAAGAGGATGCCCACCGTCGCCTTTTGCGGAATCTCCCTTCCCTGCCGGATGTGTCTCATCAGAGTGGATACATGCGGATTGCGGCGGTAGCCGAGCTTGTCGGCGATGGCGCGGATTTCGGCTTTCTTCGCCTCCGACACATTGGGCGCGCCGCGCAGTGCCAGAGAGACGGCTGCGGTCGTGACGCCCGCTTGCTCCGCGATCTGTTTCAGGGTGATCATGATTCGGAAAACACTTCAGTTAACGATTTAACTTCCGGGCTCCTTGTCGATGCTATTCAAGCCATGCACTGTTACCCCGATCACCCGACACCTCCGTAAAAATCCCGCGAATACACCCATGAACACTCCACTATTTCGTCTCCTTGCCATCCGTGCTCTTCGCCTGTCAGGTGCCAGCGCCCTGCTGGGACTGTCACTCTCCCCGCTGCTTGTCCGGGCGGACTCCGCCACAATCGAGCCCACGACCTGGTATTACTCCGGCCCTTCCAGCGCCGTAACTTCGGGGGAAGACGGATTGACATTTACCACGAAAGCTACTGCTGACTATCCAACCAGCATCCGGCACGTTCTAACGTATTTCACGTCAACAACCTTGGCGAATTCCGGCGATTCGCTGAGCGTGTCGCTGACGTTCTCGGGGCAACTCAACAACCCAACGAATTATGCCTTCAATTTCGCATTCTATGATTCGGGTGGCAGCCAAATCCCGGAAAACGGGCTTGGTCAGGGATCGGGCAGTTCAAGCCCCTTCTTCAACTACACCGGCTACCGGGTAGGTATACGCGCCCAGGCAAGCACCACCACCCAACCCTTCGAGCTGCGCACCCGATCCGTCGCCAACGCCGTCCTCGGAAGCACCAGTGCCCATACCGGCGAGACTGCCGGTGGTCCGGCAAGCAGCACCGCGCTGACGTCCGGTGCCTCTTACAACATCACTTATACCATCACTCGCATCGACCCCGCGAATCTGGGTATTTCCATTTCCGTTACGGGAGCGGGCCTAGGTGATAATTACAACGGTTCGTGGACGGTAGCCTCAACTTACACCACCTTCGATACCTTCGCCATCACCATCGGCGGCGCCAGTGCGTTCGATTCCATCACCCTGTCGGACGTGGTGATTACCACTACGGCCATCCCCGAACCCTCCACGGTCTCCGTTCTTCTGGGCGCGGGCGGGCTGATCGCCGCCCTTGTCTTCCGCCGCCGGAGGTAAAATCCTTTGCACCGTTATCCCGCAAGGCCCCTCACATGAAACCCGTCCGCACATCCTGTATTTCCGCGTTCACCCTGATCGAGCTTCTCACGGTTATTGCCATCATCGGAATCCTCGCCGGCATCCTCCTTCCCACGGTAGGAAAAGTTCGCGAATCCGCCCGCATGGCCCAGTGCAAAAGCAACCTCCGCCAGCTTGGCGCCGCGGTCCACCTGTATGCCACCGACAACCGGAACACGTTCCCCCCCGGGGACTATAAGCCCTACACCTGGTATCTTGAGCCCTACCTGACGCCGCGCGAAGGCAACTCAAACGACAAGCAGCAGGGTAGCCTCGTGGACGAATGCCCCTCGCGCGCTTTCAGGATCAATGGCAGGATCACGCGCTCGTATTCGTGCAACCCCTTCGTCTTCGTCCGTGGCCCCGAAGCCACGAACAACAGCGGCCAGCCTCTCAACGAGAAATCGGTCCGCCCTGAAGACATCGTCCGGCCGACGGAAATCATGATGTTCGCCGATGCCATCCAGCGCGCCACGACCGAGAGCAACTGGCCCGGTTGCGCGGGCTTCCGCCTCACGGGCCTCCACGGCGACGTGATTGATCTCCAGAGTGCCAGCCCCTCTACCGCCGACGACGCGCTGCCCGACGGCCCCGACACCGAACCGGAAACCCCCAACTACTTCCGCTTCCGCCACGGCGGGAAACTCAACGCCGTGATGGTTGACGGCTCCGTCCGCGCTTTCGCCAAGGGAACCATCCGGCAGCGCAACCTTGTCATCACCTACTGATACCGACAACGATGCTGGCGACGCGCGCCACTCCTGTGCGGTCCTGGCTTCGTATCCCGACTCCGTATTCGCCCCCCCCGCTCCGGCGTGCCCTCATGGCCGCCAAGACATTCCCGCCACGTCATGCCCAGACCGTACCCGTCCATTTCCGTTTCCACATCCGGCCATGCCGCGCTCCCCGCACGCGCCCTGTTTTGCGTCGTGGCGGCGTTCTCCCTCCTTCCGCTCCGCCCGGCGGGCGCCGCCGCCGCCACTGCCGCCCAAGCCTCCGATATCCCGGCGGCGGAATTCGCATACCGGAAAAACGGAGAGTTCACGTTCGACGGCATCCAGGTTGTCGCCGGTTACTTTTCCCCCGACTGGAAACGCGTGGACCAGACTCTCTCGCAACCGGCCCCCGGATATCCGCGCGTCCTGGGAATCGACGGCGAGGAGGACTATGAAACCCGGATCGTCTTTCGCCGTGGCGGCGGCGTGTCCGGCCCGCCCGCGCTCGAGCAACGCCTCCGGCGCACCGGCCCCCACGCCTTGCAGCTCGACAGCGAGATCACCCATCCGTCCGGGATTTCCGTGCGCGAGGCGTTCATCGAGTTCAACATCCCCGCGGCGACCGGTATCGGGAGGGCCGTTACGATCGACGGCGCGCCGCACCCGCTCCCGGAAACGTTCGCCCAGGCCCGGATTGTCGCGGCGGCGTCCGTCCGCCCCCGCGTCCTGACCCTGCCCTCCGCGACCGGCACGCTAACCATCTCCGGCAATTTCAGCCTGCTCATCCAGGACGCCCGCCAGTGGAGGCGGAATGTCTTTTCCGTCCGCCTCCGCTTCCCGCTGAACAGCGGCGAGCCGCTCATGCGGACCTCCCTGTCGCTCGCCTTGCGCCACGCCCCTTCGGACAACATGCCCCTCCTCCTGGGCGAGGCGGCCAACTCCGGTTTCCGCGACGAAATCGCCGGCGACCGGCGCGGCGGGTGGACCGACCAGGGAGACCAAAACGATCTGCGCGTCCTCGCCCCCGGTCCGCTGACCGTCTCCGGCATCCGGTTCGAAATCCTCGACGAAACCCGAAACGACGGCCGCGCCGCCATCGTTCTCGGCAAAGCCGGCCAGGATTTTCTTCCCAAAAAACGCACGCTCGCGCTGCCGCCGGAAACGGCCGCGCAATCGGCCGGCTGGAACAGCCTCTACCTCCTCCACGCCGGAGCCTGGCTTTCCGGAAAAGTCGCCGAAGGCCCTCCGGTCGGGCGCCTCACGGTGCGCTATGCCGACGCGACCGAAACGACGCACGAAATCCGCAACGGACGCGACATCGGAAACTGGTGGAATCCGTATCCGCTGGCCAACGCCGCCGTCGTCTGGACAGGGCGCAACCCAAGCAGCGAAGTGGGGCTCTATCTCTCCCGTTTCGACCTCCGCCAAAAACCCGTCGCCTCGCTCGACTTCGAGACCGGCGGCCCCTCGATGTGGATGATCGCGGCCGTCAGCGGCTCCGACCTCCGCATCACGCCGGCGACTCCCCGGCGCGCCTGGACGGCCACGGCCGATCGCGACTGGGCCGCCCACGACCACCGGATGGAGGTCGAGATCGGGAGCGTATTCGATTTTTCAACGCAACTCGACGCGCCGGCCGGGAAACACGGCCCGGTGATCGTGACCCCGGAGGGACATTTCGCCTTTCGTGACCGTCCCGCAGAGCGCGTCCGGTTCTGGGGCGTGAATCTCTGCTTCTCGGCCAACTACCCCACCCGCGACGAGGCGGAGCTCCTGGCGGAGCGCCTGGCCCGGTCCGGCTACAACAGCATCCGCATCCACCACTACGACCGCGATCTCCAGCGCAAGGGCGGCGCCTCGCACGAACTCGACCCGGAAAAACTCGATGCCCTCGACTACCTGTTTGCCGCGTGCAAACGGCGCGGGCTCTACATCAACCTCGACCTCTACACCAGCCGGACCTTTTCGCCGGAAGAGTTCGCCGCCCTCGGGTTCGACGCCCCCGGCAAGCATTCGGCGACGGCGAGCGGCGACATGCACTGGCGCTTCAAGGCGCTCCTGCCGGTATCTGACGCGGCCTTTGACACATGGGCCAGCTTCGCCCGGAACCTCCTCACGCACACCAATCCCCACACCGGAATCGCCTGGAAGGACGACCCCGCCATCGCCGGGATCTGCCCCGTCAATGAAAACTCGCCCGACCACCGCATCCACAGCGATCCGGTCATCAACCGCCATTACCGGGCGGCCTTCGACGCCTGGCTCGCCGAGCCCGCCAACCGCGGCCTGCTGCCGTCAGGTGCCGCAGCCGACGACGTTGCCGGCCGCCGCGATGTCGTCTTCAACCGCTTCATCATCGAGGCGCACCGCCGGCTCGACCAGCGCATGGCCGGCTTTCTCCGCTCCCTCGGCGTACGGACTCCGCTGACCGGCGTGAACCATCGCCAAGGCCAGGAACTCACGTATCTGAGAGAAAACTACGACTATGTGGACAACCACCGCTACTGGGATCACCCGCGCTTCCTGCAGGAGCGCTTCAAGCTCCCCTTCCGCTTCAACCAGGCAAGCGCAACGGAGGCCGCGGCCGCGCTTCCCCGGGAGCTGATGCCATCCCGCATTTTCGGGAAACCGTATGCCGTGACGGAGTTCAACTACGTGCGCCCCAACCGCCACCGCTCGGAGGCGCTCGCCCTCATGCCCGCCTACGCCAGCCTGCAGGACTGGGATGCCATCTACAATTTCGACTACGCTTCCAGCCGGGCCGCCCTTGCCGCGCCCGGACGCGGCGGCACCTTCTCCATCGCCGACGACCCGATCGGCCAGTTGGGCGACCGGCTCGCCGCCGTGCTTTTTCTCCGCGGCGACATCGCGCCGGCCGCCACGCGCATCGTTTTTTCGGTGCAGGATTCCACGGCGTTCGGCCGGATCAACCAACCCTTCCCCGACGGCTTCTCCCGCATCGGGCTCGTAGCCCGCATCGGTTCCCTCACCGAAAGCCCCGCGGACATTCTGCGCGGGCGCGCGCCGGCCGCCATTGTCGTCCAGGAACCCGCCAGCCCGCGTGCGGTCGATGGGGCTCTCGCCGGCCGTGTTTTTCCCGCCAACGAAAACCTTGCCGTCCGGCTGCAATCCGAAGGCATTCTCCCGCCCGGATCGGTCAGCCCCGACAACACGCGCTACCAGAGCGACACCGGTCAGATCATTCTGGATACCTCCGCCGGCACGCTCCGGGTTGCCACCCCGCGCAGCGAGCTGTTTGTCCTTCCGCAGGACGTGCGACTCGAAGGGCATTTTGCGGCAGTCCGGAACCGGGGAGACTTTGCCACGCTAGGCGTGATCTCTGCCGACGGGCGCGATCTGGCCGACAGCCGGCGGGTGTTGGTCGCGTACCTCACCGATTCGCTCCCGGCCGGCACGCGCTTTTCCTCGGCCGACCGGCAGACTCTCGAACAGCGGGGAAAACTCCCCCATCTGGTCCGGCGCGGCGCGGCCGAGCTGACGCTGCGCCTCGCGCCCGGCGTGTCGTGGCAAGCATGGGCGGTTTCGGCGAGCGGAGCGCGCCTGCGCGAAGTCCCGCTGAGCCAGGGCGAGGAGGGCGCATGGCATCTGCGCGTGGAAACCGTGACAGAGGCCGGCACGCAACTGGCTTACGAGATCGTTCCCCCGGCCGGAGATTGAGACGCATGGTGCAGACCGGGCCTGTTCTCAGGCCGTCAGAAACCCCGGGATATACGATGACGATTCCTGTCACCTGATTCTTTCCCCGGTCACTCACCATGCGCGTCTTACGGATGCGGGCTCGCCTGTCGGGGAATCCGGAGACGTGATACATCGTGGCCGCCCGTATTGCGTGGCTTGCCTGCCTCGTTCATTCAGCGCACGCGCGCCGCAACCGGCGGAATCCGGTCACGCCCGCAAGCGCCGCGATACCCGCCAGCAATGTCAGCGTGGACGGTTCGGGGATCGAGGAAAGCGCAGTGCCAGGCGCGAGTGAAAGGATGTTGGTACCGTTGACGGTATCCGACAGCGAGTCCCACGCGCCGAAGTTGTCGAGCCACATGCCGTAGGCGGAACCGACCACCGAGCTGCTGAGCGAAAACCCCGTGGCAAAACCGGCGGTGATCGAGCTCCAGCCGACGCTATTTTCCGCACCAAGGGAGATACCGGAGTAACTTGTGCCGTCGAAACGATAAATCGCGGAACTACGATTATCAAGCGTGCCGAGCGTGTCGGGAAGGGTGATGGTGGCGCCGGAGCGGTTGATAACGATGGTGACACGATAGGGCATGGAGGCCACCGTGCTGGCGCTGAAAAGACTGGTGCCATCGCGTCCGCTGGCAGTGCGCCCCTCCCCGGAAATGCTGACTTGCGAGGCGCTGTCACTGAAAACGTCAAAACTGACGACGAGGACGCCGCCATTGCCCGTCATCGAAGCGATGGCGGCTTGCTGAAGCTGGAAATTGATGGAAGCCGCCGTCGAGGCGCCACCAATGTAAAGCGCATTGCCCGACATGAACGCGGGCGCGCCGCTTTTGCGCACCTCCGGCGAGACTGTGCCAAGGTTGCTTGGAGACGTTGCAGTAAACGTATCATTATTACCCGTACTGTTGATCGTGAGCGCCGCCGCGCCGGCCGACGTGTTGTAACTTTCAAAATCCGCCTGCCAGATCAGTGAGGCTTGCACGGCAGGGACGGACAACAGCGCGGCGAACAGAAAGGCAGACGGACAGAGAGCCAATCGGGATACGGAAGACCGGATGGAGCGAGGTTTCATGGTGATGAGTAAATCAGGGTTGCGTTTTGGTGACTGAAACAACGGACAGATGCCGTTTTCTTCCCCACCAATCCCCTTCCCGCTCCCCTGCTACAATGCAGACGGATTTTAACCCGTTAAAATCCGCCCCGTCAAACCGGCGCCCTCGCCGGACGCAGCGTCGTGCCCTCCACAAAATCGCTCGCAATAAGAAGCACCCGCGGCTCCGCCTTCTCGCACTGCACGTTGCCCTCCACCAAGCTTGCCAGCAACTCCGCCGCCGCGATGCCGAGCCTGGTCGTGTTCTGGCACATGCCGGAAAAAATGCCGCCGCGCTGACAGTCCAGATGCAAAAAGCCCAGTTCGTCCGGGATGCGCCTGCGCAGTCGGCGCACCCAATCCCACACCTCAAGCGTCAGGCCCACGATCACCTCGGGCTTCCGGCGGGCGAACCAGGCGCGAAACGCCTTCTCCGACCACTCGCCCCAGCCACCCGTGCCGCCGCCCCGCCCGCCTGGGGACGCGCTCCACGGAAACTCCATGATTTCCAACTCCGGCATCTGCATCCGCGCCACTTGCAGCCCGGCGGACCAGAGCATGTTGACCTGCCGGGTGTCGTTTTCACTGATCACCGCGCCAATCCGCCGGTAGCCGCGCGCCGCAAGCCGGCGCATGGCCGTATCCACCGTCTGGATATGGTAGTTGCACACGCGCGGCGGATTCGGCTGCGCCAGCGAATAACCGAACGTCACCACGCTGAAATCCTCCAGGTTGATGTCGCGCAGCGCGCGCCACCATGTTCCGGTCCGGTCTTGCGGCAGCGGGGGCACCAGCACGCCCCGGATGCCGCGGGCGCGCAGCACCTGCTCCAGCCGGCCGGGATGGTTTGCATAATCGCCAAGCCAGAAATGCTCCAGACGGTAGCCCAGTTCCAGACCACGGCGCGCGGCACCCTCGAAATACTCGGGATACGTCAGGTAGGTTTTCCAGACATCGCGCTCGCGAAACACGGTGATGAATCCCAGCGCCGCCTGATACGTGACCTCTCGCTGCGCGCGCAGGCTCGTCATGAGCGCTCGCACCATCGGATTGGGCCGGTAGCCCAGCTCCTGCGCGATCCGCTGCAACCGCAACCGCGTAGCCGCCGCCACCTTCGGAGAGTTGCGCAACGCCATCGACACCAGCGCCCGCGTGACGCCCGCGCGGTCGGCGACGGTTTGCAGGGTAACAGGTGTGTCAGGTGGCGGCATCGTCGGAAAGACAAGCGACGGGCCGGATTTTAACGAGTTAAAATTGTCGCCGGTTGCGCCCTCCTGCCCTCCTGAGCGATTGTCCTGTCATGTTTCCCAAAGCCATGCCCAATCACCAGCCTTCCTCTCCCCGGTCCTCCCCGTCCTTACGCTCCGGTTTCACCCTCATCGAGTTGCTCACCGTGATCGCCATCATCGGCATTCTCGCCGCGATCCTCATCCCGACCGTCGGCGCGGTCCGCGACAAGGCCCGCGCAATCGAAGGCACCAACCAGATGCGGCAACTCGCCATCTCCGTTCTCAGTTACACTGCCGACCAGCGCAACGGCACGCTCCCCGGCCCGCTCTACATGGACCAGACAATCCGTTACTGGAACTCCAACCCCGAGTCGACGGCTTACAATCAAGGTCTGCTTTTGACCTTCATTCATCCCTACCTCGGCCTCGCCACTCCCGCAGGCTCGGGACAACGCGACGCTACTTCCATTCTGACTGGCGCCCAGCGCGCGTGGGAGGCGCGCAAACCCTACACGGGTTTGACCGTCTTTTTCACCGTCCCGCAATCCAGCAACGACCAGTGGGGAGCGAAGGACAGTCCTTTCGGCAACAAGAACAAGGGCTGGCCTCCGCACTCCATCAACAGCATCGAAAATCCGACCGCCGTTGACACCTCCAACATGCCCGTGTCGCTCCGCGACAACTCGCGCACGATGCTTCGTTCCGCCGACAAGGACTCTATCTTCGTCTCCGCCGGCAAGGATTGCCCCGACCGTCCGATCCACGGCGGACGCCGCCACATCGCAATGTTCGACGGCTCCGTCCGCTCCTTCTCCGCCGCCGAAACCAACCGCGTGCCGTGAAAAACAACAAGGAGCGTAGCTTGCGACGGTATCTGCTTGGCCAGCACGCCCCCTGTAGCTGCGAACGTAAGTTCGCAGCTACGCTAAACGCTTACTTGCGACGCCTCGCGCCTGCGGGACGAAGTCCACATTCCTCACAGGCTTCGTAAGCGCAGTCCCCGCAACCCCCCCGCTCCCTCTCTTCCATCCGTTTTCATGATTCTGCGCAGCCCCCTCCTTTTCATCCTCGCATTCGTTGCCGGCGCCAGCCTCGGCGCCGGCGTTTTTGCCATCCCCGCGCGCGCCGCCACCTGGCATACCGACGCCGCCGGCGGGAGCGACACCCACAGCGGGCGCACCCGCGCCGCCGCCTTCGCCACCCTCCAGCGCGCCATTGATGCCGCGCAACCCGGCGACACCGTCATCGCGTATCCAGGAATATATTACGAACACGTCGTCCTCCGCCGCGGCGGCACGGCGGACGCCCCCATCCGCATCATGGCCGACCGCGTCGAACGCGACCGCGTCATCATCACCGGCGCGCAACGCGGCATCCGCGAGAAACAGGTCCCCTGGGAACTCGTTGACCGCGAACTCGGCCTCTGGCGCATCCCCCTCGGCTACCGCCCCGCCCGCGTCCTCACCAACCGCGCCGATCTCCTCGCGTACCCCACGCTTGCCGACTTGCGCGCCTTCCGTTTCCTCGCCGACGACTACCCCGGGCACAAACACGGTTTCGCCTGGGACCCCGCGACCAGGCACCTCTACATCCGTCTCCGCGCCGACGGACGCTACGGCCCCGTCGATCCCGGCGACGCCACCATGGCCGTCTCCCCGCCAACCGGCGCCGGCAGATTCGGCGTGTATCCGAATCGCCCGGACAACCATAACCTGACTCTCGCCTTTTCCGGACCGGCCCACGTCATCATTGACGGTTTCACCTTCGAGACACCGGGCATCGCCGGCGTCCGCACCGACGCCTCCGACCTCACCCTCCGCAACAACTGGTTCTACGGCTGCCGCGTCGGCATCTCCGCCCCGCGTGACGATGAACCCGGCGCTCGCAACCGTCCCCGCGCCGACCGCGTTCTGGTCGAGAACAACTACTTCACCCAGTTCCCCGCCTACGCCGACATCGAGGACTTCACGCCCGCCGAGCTGGCCGCCCAGCGCGCACGCTCCGAATGGTGGCAAAAAATCATCCACTGGCAGCGCAAGGGCACCCTGCCCCTCCCCAACCAGGGCCCCGGCTATGCTTACGGTTACGAAGTCGGCGCCTTCCACGGCATCGGCGACGCCTGGGAAATCCGCAACAACCACTTTTACGACATGTTCGAAGCCATCAACGGCGGCGGCTCCGGTCACAGCACCAACGCCAATATCCACCACAACCGGTTCGAACGCATCTGCGACAACGCCATCGAAGCCGAGCCCCGCGCCCGCAACCTGCGCATCCACCACAACCTCGTCCTCGACACCTTTGAGCCGTTCTCCTGGCAACCCCTGAGCGGAGCGGATGCCGCCGCGCTTCCAGGCCCCATCCTCATTTACGACAACATCATCCTCCAGACGCCGGACGCGCAGGCCTCGTCCCCCGCCAACACCGGCGCCGTCTTCAAACTCGGCATCAGCAAGGACGACCGCTGGTGGAAAGCCCCGGCCTCCACCTCCGCACACACTGACGCTCCGTGCCTCGGAGGCTTCTGGGTTGCGCACAACACCGTGCTTACCCCGTCGGGCCGCATCCTCACGCTCCTCAACCCGCCCGACCGTCCCCTGCGCGACTTCTACTTCGTCAACAACATCCTCCTCGCCCACACCCTCTCGCCCCGCGCCGGCGACTCCGGCATCATTTTTGACAATAACCTCGCCGCCTTCAAGGGAGGCTTCCCCAGTGTCCTTGCCCAAACGACCGTCGCCGCCCTTGCCGCCACCGCCGCCGGTCCCCACGGACGCGGCCTGCCCGCCAACGCAATCACTGCCGATCCGGACAATCTTTCCCGTCTCGCCGCCGCCCACCGCCTCGGCCTCGACCGCCTCGCGCTCGCCAAACTCGCCGCGACGCTCCCTGTCCCCGACGAAATCCCCACGCGCCCCGCGCCCGGCTCCGTCCCCCTCGACTTCCCCGTCGGTCCGCAGCCGCGCGACGGACATCCGTGAACGGAAAGCACGCGTCTGAGAACGGTTGCTTCGCGGAATGGCGTGACAGACAGGCCGATCCCGGCCTGAATGCCGCACGATTCCAGTAACCCGACCCTTTGCCCGATCACTCCTCATGCGTTTCTCCCGTATCGTCACACTCGCCCTGCTCCTGATCACGTCCGCCGCTGCGCCCCGTTTCGCGCACGCCGACGTCACGCTGCCCTCCGTGTTTTCCGACCACATGGTCCTCCAGCGTTCCGCCGCCACGCCCGTCTGGGGACGCGCCGCACCCGGAGAAAAAATAACGATCACCCTGGCGCCCTCCGCCGCCGCCTCTTCATCCGTCGCTCCTTTGGCCACCGCGAGCACGACCGCCGGCGCCGATGGCCGCTGGCGGATCGATCTCGATCTCTCCGGCGTCGCCCGTATCCCCGCCGGTCCTCACCGGCTCGTCGTCAAGGCCGCCAATACCCTCGCCATCTCCGATGTCCTCGTCGGCGAAGTCTGGCTCGCCTCGGGCCAGTCCAACATGGCCCGCACCATGAGCGCCAGCGCCTCCAAGGACGAAATCGCCGCGTCCGTCAACAACAGTATCCGTTTCTTCACTGCATCGCGCAAAACCTCGCCCACGCCGCTTGCCGACGTCGCCGGCAAATGGGTCGTCGCCGCGCCCGATACCACGCCCGGTTTTTCCGCCGTCGCGTATTACTTCGCCCGCCAGCTTCAGGCCGAACTCGGCGTTCCCTTCGGCGTCATCCATTCGAGCTGGGGTGGCACGCCCGTCGAGGCCTGGACCAGCCTCGACGCCCTCAAATCCGACCCCGCGATCAGCCCCGCCGCCACGGCGCAAGTGACCGCCTTTGCCGATTTCCCCGCGACCAAGGCCGCCTGGCTCGCCGCCCTCAAACCCTGGCTCGCCGCCAGTCAACGCGAAGACCGCCCCACCCCGCCCGACGCTCTCGCCGCCTTCACCACCGGCCCCGCCACCGACGGAGCCGACGGATGGACAAAAGTCCGTCTCGCCGGAAAACTCCCCGGTGAGCGCATCCTCTGGGTCCGCCGCGACATCACGGTTCCGCCCGCCGACGCGGGCAAACCCCTGACTATCGACATCGACGAAATCGTCGGCATCGACACCGTTTACCTCGACGGGAAAAAAATCGGAGGCCGCACCCTCGAAACCTTCGACGGCGAGGGACGTTCCCGCCTCAATTCCCGCCGTCAGTATCGCGTGCCCGCATCCGACGCCACCGCCGGCCGCCACACCCTCGCCATCCGCATCCATGCTCCGCTCGGCGAATCCGGCATCAACGCCGGCTACTTCACCGCCGGCTCGCAAAAACTTTTCGGCGACTGGCTGCTCAAGACCGAGCATGCCTTCGCTCCGCTCACGCCCGCCGCCCGCGCCGCCAGTCCCGGTCCGCTCAAGGCTCCGCTCCGCCCCTGGAACGTCCCCGCCTCGCTCTACAACGGCATGATCGACGCGCTCGTGCCCTACGGCCTGCGCGGTTTTATCTGGTATCAGGGAGAGAATGACGCCGGCAATCCGCTCCGCTACCGCGCCACGTTCCCGCTGCTCATCAACGACTGGCGCGCCCGCTGGGCCGGCTCGGGACTGGCCACCGCCGCCACGCCGCTTTCCTTCTACTGGTGCCAGCTTCCCAACTTTCAGGAAAAAACCGACGACCCGAATGCCTCCCCCGGCTGGGCCGGCATTCGTGAGGCGCAGACGCTGACCCTCAAACTCCCCCGCACCGGCCAGGCCGTGCTCATCGACGCCGGCGAGGCCGGCGACGTTCATCCGAAAAGCAAACACGAAGCCGGCGCGCGCCTCGCGGCGCTGGCTCTGGCTCATGATTACGGCAGCCCCGTGGAGTATTCCGGACCCGTTTATGATGCGATGACGATCGAGGGCCCGGCGATCCGCGTCCGGTTCAAACACCTCGGCGGCGGCCTCGTGGCCCGTCCGGTTCCGGCCGAATACCTTTATCAGAGCGTGCCGCAACGCGTGACCAGACCGCTGAAACGCAACAGCCCCGACAGCCAGCTCGAAGGTTTCCTCATTCGCGGCGCCGGAGGGAAATGGGAATGGGCCGACGCCCGCATCGACGGCGAGACGGTTATCGTCTCCTCGCCCCGTGTGCCGAAGCCCGAGGCCGTCCGTTATGCCTGGTTCCCGAACCCGACGTGCAATCTCTACAACGCCGCCGGCTTCCCCGCGTGTCCTTTCCGCACGGATACGGATTGAGCGACCGGCTGGCGTGGCACGGGCTTCCAGCCCGTGGGTTTGCGTGGCATGGCCATCCTTGGCCATGTGCTCTGAAATCATGGGCTGGAAGCCCATGCCACACGGAGAGGCGCCGTCCACGGGCAAGGATGCCCGTGCCACCTCCCGTCCGCCGCCTGCGACCCACTTCAAACTTCAAATTCCCAACTTCTCCAACCCTCACACCACCCGGTCGAACATCCCTTCGCCACCGGCTTCGAACACCCGCAGGTTTTTCAGGAAATGGTCTGCGATGGCTTCGTCCTGATCGCGCCGACCTCCGGCCGAGTGCGGCGTGATGTAGCAATTCGGCGCCGACCACAGCGGATGTTCCGGCGGCAGCGGCTCCTGTTCGAACACGTCGAGATACGCCCCGCCGATCCGTCCGCTCCCCAGCGCCTCCAGCAAGGCGCGGTTATCCACCGTGGTGCCGCGGCCGATGTTATAAAAACGGGCGCCCGGCTTCACTGCCGAGAGCCGGCGCGCGTTGATGTAGTTGAGCGTGGCCGCGTTGTCGGGCAGCACGTTGACCACGTGATCCGCCTCGGCGAGGACGGCCGTCAGCTTTTCTTCGGAGATCACATGCACGCCGCGCTCGCTGTAGGCCCGGCGGCGCACCGCATAGATTTTCATGCCGAACGGCGCGAGCAACTCCACCAGCCGCCGGGCGATCGCGCCGTATCCGAGCAGCACCACCGTCTGGCCGTTGAGCAGCACGCAGCGGCGGCGCACCTCAAGAAATTTCCAACCGCGCTCGCCGAGCTGTTCGGCATGCGCGGGCAGCAACTCGCGCGCGAACGCCAGCATCATGGCGAGCAGATGCTGCGCGCACGGTTCGGCAAACACGGACGACGCATTCGTGAACGCGATGCCGCCGGTCTTGAGCGCGTCCATGAAGGCGGGCGTGTCGTAACGCGTGTAACCGGCGCTGGTCAGGGCGATCCAGCGCAGGCGTCCGCCGTCGAGGCACGTCGCCGGATCGGGCTGGCCGAACGCGATGGTGGCCTCGCGCAATGCCGGATCGGGCGCACTCGCCGTGAGGACCGATGCGCCCGCTTTCGTGGCAAAAATCACCCGATGCGGCGCGGCGGCTTCGAGGAAGCGGGCGCGGGTGGCGTCGTTGAACACATAGTTGCACCAGATGGTTTGCGTTTGCGGCTGCATGAGAAAGCCGAAGCCTTGCCCGTTTCCCGCGCCGCCGCAACTTCCTTGGGAAAGCCGATCGGGAGATCGGTGTTCCCGGGTTACTTCCGCCGGGTTTTTCACGTCGCGTCGTGCCAGCGCCCTTCCACGAGGATCGTTTGCGGCCGCAATGCGGCGGCGGTCTGCGGGTTTTCCAGCAGGGAAAACAACAAAAACGCCGCCGTCCGCCCCACGCCTTCGCCGTCGATGAAGATGCCGGGCCAGGGCGTCCGGTCCGTGTAGTTGGCGAGGCTGACAAACGCGCAGGCTCCGGCGCGGCCGGCGGGCGGCAGCAGGGACGGGATTCCCCGGTCCGGCGAGAGCACCACGTCCGGGCGGTGCCGGCGCAGCCACGCGCGGAGCCAGCCGACGCGGTCCTCGCCGGCCGGGACCAGCAGCGGCGGCGGCGCTTCGGGAAAATCCCGATGCGTGCGCGCGAGGTAAGCCCCGAGCCGCATCTCGCAGGTGCGCTCGTTGTTGAGCGGATCGAGAACCAGTCCCGGCCGCCGCCAGCCGGCGGCTTTCACGCGGGTCAGCGCGGTCAGCATGTCGGCCGAATGGTGGTCGGCCACGCGATGAACAGGCACGCCGCGGATGGAAAGATCGAGCGCCACGCCGAAAAACCGCGACCAGTCGAGCGGCAACGTCCAGCGGCTCGTCCTGTCGGCAGGCATGAGCAGCAGTCCGCGGATGCCGCGCTGGTCGAGGATGCGCCGGAGGCGGGATGCGTCGGGATCTCGCGCCTCATCCCAGCGGAGCGGGTCGATCGCATAACCGCGGTCTGTCGCCACCGGGCGGATACCGCGCAGGCACAAGCCAAAGTAGCTTTCTCCTTCGGCGGGCAGCGACGGCCCGCCGTAAACCAGCGCGACGGTGGCATCCGTGCGCATGCTCCGGCCCGTCCGCCGCGCCTGCATGAAGGCCGCCAGTTGCGGGTTGGGCCGGTAACCCGCCTGCGCCGCCACCGCCGCCACATGCTTGCGGGTCGCTTCCGACACGGTGGGATGCCCGCGCAACGCATACGATGCGGAAGCCAGGCTCACGCCGGCCGCCTTCGCCACGTCGCGCAGCGTCGGCGATTTCGCCGCCGGACGAGGCCCGTGCGCGTCGGATATGAACGTGTTCATATGCGGACACATTGCCTGTTCCGGCGCGGCGGGCCAGTTCTGTTCTCCGGTTTTTTTCCGCACCCGTTATTCCCCGTTCTTCTATCATGCTCACCCGTCATCCCGCCAATCCCGTCCTGAAACACACCGACTGTCCCTTCAAGGCCACGACGGTGTTCAACGCCGGCGTCGCCAGATACCAAGGGCGCTACGTCATGCTTTTCCGCAACGACTACGGCACCTGGGGTCAACCGCCGCCCTTCGAGGGCACCAATCTCGGGCTGGCCTGGAGCGACGACGGCATCCAATGGACGGTGGCCCCGCAGCCGGTGCTCGACGAGGAGCGCGCCCGCGTGGCGCTGGCCGGGCTCTACCACGTGTCGCGTTTCGGTCCGCAGGAAATCCGCCGCGTGTACGATCCGCGCATCACGGTGGTGGACGGACGGCTGATCCTGTGTTTCGCGGTGGATACCGCCCACGGCGTGCTGGGAGGGGTGGCCACGACGGAGGATTTTTCGTCGTTCGAATTTCTCAGCCTCTCCGCGCCGGACAACCGCAACATGGTCGTCTTCCCGGAAAAGATCGGCGGCAACTATGTGCGCCTGGAGCGTCCGTTCCCGATCTACGGCCGTGGCAAGCCGGAGGCGTTCGAGATCTGGGCGAGCCGCTCGCCCGACCTGCGTTACTGGGGAGACACGCGGCTGGTGCTGGGCAGCGAGGAGGTGCCGTTTGCCAACAGCAAGATCGGCCCCGCCGCCCCGCCCGTGCGCACCCGCGCCGGCTGGCTGACGCCGATCCACAGCGTGTTCAAGGATGCTGAACATCCGCTGAAAGGCTGGGAGAAATCGCCGTGGACGAAGCGTTACGATGCGGGCCTGATGCTGCTCGACCTGGACGATCCGACGAAGGTGATCGGCCTGTGCCGCCAGCCGCTCCTCACGCCCGAGGCCGACTACGAACTCGACGGTTTTCGCGGCAGCGTGATTTTCCCCTGCGGCCTCATCCTCGAGGACAGCGGCGAGGCGCGCCTCTACTACGGCGCGGCCGACACGGTGGTGGCGATGGCCAGCGCCCACGTGGACGACCTCATCGCCGCGTGCGAACCGCTGCCGGGGGTGTGAAATCTTGCGGGACGGGGCACGGGCTTCCAGTCCGTGTCCCGGAGGGCGTGAGGGCCGTGGCCGTGCCACTTTTCCCGCCAATCCCGTTCACGTCGCCTACGGCTACGGTTCAACCTGAAACGCTCTATTGTTTGTTCCAGTGCGCCGTGTGCCAGGGTTTTCCCCAATCATGGATTTTGACGTCGTATTTGATGATTTCGACATGGCCGTCAAAAAACCCATACGCCGTTGCCGTGCGTCCCATGTGAAGCTTCGCGGCGTCGGGTGAACCGACGATTTCCATGCAACCGGTGCTCGGCGTGCCGTCGTTCGGAATCACGCTCCACTGGACCGACACCCGTTCAGCCAGCAAAATCATCTGCGAGGGCCTTTCCGGATTATACCACTTTTTCTTCGCAAGGTTGAAATCAACAACTGCGTTCCGGTTGATCGAATAACTGCGTTTTTCTTTTTCGGGGTCCTTGCGAACGGTGTTGTCCGCCGGACATGCAAAGGCGCCGCGACCACGGAGGGCTGGCCAGGTTTCCCGCAGTTTTTCGATCCAGCCGTCAATGTTGCCGGAGCGTCCGGCATCGGGAAACGCGCCGCGGTTGTCGTCACGGTTGAGCAGGAATGCGAGGGCGATTTGACGGACGTTGCCGCGGCATTGGGCGGCACGGGCGGCGTCCCTCACTTTACCCGTCACGGGCAGGATGATCGCCGCAAGGATTCCGATGATGGTGATAACGGTCAGCAGTTCAACGAGGGTGAATCCGTCCGGGGCGCGGCGGGCACGGGTGCAGGGGTCGGTTTGGAGATGCGGATGAGTTGTCATGGCTATGGCCAAGATAAGCGAGCACAGCGGGGCGCGGGGGGAGGGAGAAAACGGGGGAGGGACGGCGGCGTTCGACCTGGTTGAACGAACGCGGGCGTCCCGGACGAAATGATTGTAGTTAAATCTAAATTACAAATGGAATGGCTTGCGTATTCCGCGGAGGCGAAACGCGGTCAGGATTAGCATGGGGAACGCGACGAGGAGCGCGGTGGTCGCGGGTTCGGGAACGGGAACGAGGCCGGTCTCGATTTTGATATTCCTGATCGTGGCATCGAATCCGCCGTTGTATTGACCAAGTCCCGACATCTGGAAGGCAACGTTGCTCATCACGAGCGAGGCGGGCATGATCTGGTCAAAAATAACGAGGCCTCCGGCGGGCACAGGCGTACTGGCTGTGCTGTAATTTCCGGCCAGCTGGGTGATGAGGAGTCGTTGCGTGGTCGCATCGTATTCGATCTGGAGTGACGCGGTGCTTGAGAGGACGGGGGCGTTGGTGAGGTTGTAAGCGGCGGTGTTGTAATAGACCCGGCCTCTGCTGCCGGCGACCAGATTGCCGTTCGAAGTCAGTTGCAGTTTCAGAGAGTTGCCCAGTCCGATCACAAATGACTCTACGCCGGGGTTGATGCCTGTGGCGAATGTGAGGTCAGTGAGCGTGATGCGCCAGGAGAGGGCGTCGCCTGTGGCATTGACCGCAGAGAATGTCTGGTTCGAACGGAGCACGAAATTCGCCTGAGCGTTAGTTGTGTTCGCCATCTTGATGCCGTTGGCGGCATCGGCGGAGAGCCGGGTTTCCGGCAGATCGGCGATGGAAGCTGTCCAGTTGGCGAGCGAAGTGGTCTCGTTGTCAAAGACCGTTGTCCAGACGACTGCCTGGGCGGTGGCGGCAGCGGGCGCGCAGGCCAGCAGGAAGGCGGCGGCCAGCGGAAGGAATGTGCGTTTAATGTGAGCGTTCATGGTTTTTTGGATACGGGTGCTGTTGATCTTTCAGATGCGGTCGGTGTGATGTGGCGTGGTTACGGGAATTGCAGTTCCACGCGGCTGTCGCCGGCGGGGAGCGCGAGTTGGATTTGTCCGCGAACGGAGAGGACCGCGTCGGCGGGAACGGGGGCGCCGTTGATGCGAATCGCGTTGGGCGTCGCCGTGACGGCGAGTGTGAGCGTGAGCGGTTGCGTGCCCGAAAACTCCAGGTGGGCGCGCCGGGCGACGCGGTCGAACCCGGCTTCTTTCACGGCGGCGCGACCCCACGAAACGAGCGTCACAGGGAAATCGCGCCCGGCGATCATGGCATAGAGGGCGGCATTTTCCTGGGCGACAAGCGTCCCTGGTTCGAGCCCCCATTTGCCCTGCCGGGAGAGTTCGTCGAGGAGTTCGGATGTGGGGGCGCCGAGGAGCCCGCGCAGGTAGAGATGGGCGGCGATGTTGGCGGGATGATTGTTGCGGTTGCCGGGATGGTCTTTGCGCCAGTCCTGCATCTTTTTCTCAACGAAATCCTGTTCGAACCATTGCCAGAAATCGCGTCCCAAACCCTGGAGATGGGCGTGGTAGAGTTCGGGGAACTGGCCGACCCAGGAAAGGGAGAGGGCGATTTCGCCGGAGGCGTGGTCGGGGCCGCCATGACGAGCACCAAAGGTGTCGAAGCCGGCAAATTCGCTGAAACCGACGCCAACACTTTTCCATTGTTCGCGCGGAAGGCCCGGACGGGTCCATGCGGGGCCGAGCCAGCGCATGCAGGCGGAGAGCGAGAGGCGAGCCATGAGGAGGCGTCCGAGAGCGGCCTCGTCTGCGTACCCGAGTTCTTGTGACATGGCGGCGAAGGCGACGGCGCCCTCGTAGCCGATGCCGTCCATGTCGATGGCGGAGGAGCCGCTGTGTTCGCGGGCTCCCGTCTGCATGTTGTTCCAGTCGTGCTGGACGAGGTAGTATTCGAGGGCGCCGCGGATGGCCGGCCATTTTTGTTCGATGAAGGGCCAGTCGCCACCGGAACGCGCGTAGGCCCATGCACCGTAGAGAGTGGCCCCGATGCCGGAGTTGACGTCGCCAAGGGTGCCGGTGTTGCGCTCGATCCAGCCGAAGGAGACGGGGTAGGCGGAGCGGCTGAAGGGTTCGGTGCGCAGGAACCAGGCGTTGGGGCGCAGGGTGTCATCAACGCGATGCCGCCAGGCGGCGAGGAAGTCATGGCGCTGCGTGTCGTTGAGAAACGGAAGGGCGAGGCTGGAGGAGGCGCGCCGGAACCACATGTTCAGGCTGTCGACCTGGAGGCTTTGGGGAGTGGTGGTGACGAGGTGCGGAAAAGCCGTGCTGGCAGGGATGGTTTTGGCAACGTGGTCGGAGAGCGGGTCGGGGCCGGAGGGGCGCAAGTAGAGGCGCGTGCCGAAGTCCGGGACGGGGAGGCGCCAGGTGACGGCGTTGCCTTCGACGGCGGTGTAGGGGCCGGTCTTGGTGGGCCAGTCGAAGCCAGGCAGGAAGCTGGAGGGGAGTTTGACGGGGTAGCCTTGATCGGCGGCGAAGCGCGCGAGGGGAGGGAGAGGGGCAATACGGCGGGAAGGCTCCTCCCAGTCGTTGGTCCATTCGAGGTGGCGAATGGTTTCGCGGATTTCAACGGTGTCGGGTGCGTCGGCGGGCGTGCGGAATTCCTGCGTCGCCGACAGCGGGTAGGCGCGGAGGATGGCGGCGATCTGGCGGGCACGCCCGGCGAGCGTTTCGTCGGTGGAGGTGGCGCCCGCGTTTCCGGAACCATGTTCGTAATATCCCGATGGATACGAAACGCCGATGCGGCCAAGCGGGCCGCCGAAGGTGATTTCGAGCGCGGCGCCATCCGTTTTGATGGAGACGGGCTTCCGTTGAAGGGCAAGGAGCAGCGGAATGCCGTCGAGGCCTGGCCAGGTGACGATGATCCAGCCTTCGGAGAGGGCGGCGCCGGGGAGCGGTTCCCTGGCGGAGGGGGTGAGCCAACGCAGGCCGGTGGCGCCGGAGATCAGAAGGCGGGGGGAGGCCGGGACGGGGCCGGTCGTTTTTTTGTCGGGGGCGGGTTCGATGACGATGAGGCGGTCCATCGAGTCGAGCAGGAATCCGGGGGCGAGCACGCTCGCGGTCACGATTTCGGGGGGAAAACGGCGTTCTTCGCGGAGCAATTCAGGAGCCTTGGCTTCGAGTTCGTTGCGCATTTCAGCCGTGAGGTCGTGATGGGTCTGGTGGCGCACGGAGACCCAGTCGGCGGTGGTGCGGGTCCAGTTTTGCACGGTGGCTTTGCCGAAACGAAAATTCCAGGTGGCGGTCTGCTTGCCGCCGTTGCCGTCGATGGCGGTGGCTCCGAAACGACCGGGAGCAACACTGCCGACGAGGAGCCCGCTGTTTTGCACCCAGCCAAAACGCCCGAAACCGTCGGAGGGGATGCCGGGGCGCCAGCCTTCGGAGTTGGCGGCGAACTGGCGTCGCGGGATTTGCTCCCATGCGGGGAGGGGGATCGTGGCGGAGCGGCGCTGGCCGGGCGTCTTGATGAAAGACCATGAAGTGACGGTGATATCACCTTCGTTTTTATCGAGAGAGTCGGCGCCGATAAGGAGCGTGTGAAAGTGTTGCGGGGAAATGGGAGCGAGGGGCGGGATGCCCGGGCTTTCGATTTCGACAAACTCCTCCCAGCACACGCGGACGCGGTTTTCACCGGGAACAAGGGGCGGGAGCGGGGCTCGCATGGAGGTCGTGCGACGGAATTGGCGGACCAGAGCGGTGAGGTGCAGTCCGCCGCGGGACGCGGACGCGGTGGAAGAAGCGGGGGACGCGGCGGGGGACGTGGCGGGGGCGAGGTTGAGCGTGAGTTCGACGCCTTCACTGTCGGAGGACACGCCGCCGACGGGATTGAGGTCGATGCTGACGGGGGCGCTGGTGTAACCGCAGACTTTGAGGATGCCGTGTTTGTTGCCCGTGGTTTCGGTCTTCTCTACGGTCACGCGCAACTGGCGCACGGAGCGCGGCTGGCCGAAGTCGATGATGTCGGCGGTGACGATGGGCGGGAAGTCCGGGCGTTGGGGTTTGCCGGTGGCGGGACTGTGCCGGGGGGCTTTGAGCGCGAAGCGTCCGAGGTTGATGCCGTCGGCCTCGATGCTGATTTCGGACGGCACGGCCCAGTCCTTCCAGCCAACCCGGGGCACGGCCAGCCCGCGCAGGGTGGCGCCGGCGGGGAAATCAACCGTGAGCGTGGAGCCGGCGAGGCTGGACAGGACGGGGGCTTGATTCAGCCCGCCATTGTTGGCGTCGGCGGCGTTGGCGCCGGCCTTGGCGGGGGCAGGATGGAGAGAGATACCGGTGGCCGGAAGCGGTTCCAGATAGACATCCTGTATGGAAGCAGAAGGCGTGGCGGCAGTCGGGCGCACGCTCCATGCCGGAAGGGAACAGAGCAGGGCGAGAGCAGCACGGACTACCGGGCGGGTAACGATCATGGGATGACGTGCGGGTTTCAGAGAGGGAGGGGACAGGAACGGAGATAAGAGGTTGTCGGGTCCGGAAGTCTGGCCGGTGGTGCCTATACCAACCTGCAAGACGATTCATCCGGATGAGATAATACCTAAGATACTTAAAGTATCCTTCGCGCAAGCTTTTTCTTTCACTGTTTTCAGTTTGGCATGCCCGCCAAAGACACTCCGGAACCGCTTTTCGATGCCCAGATCAACGTCAAGATGTCGCAGGAGTTGAAGGCCCGGTTGCGCAGGATTGAAGCGAAACATGGCACCCCCGTACCCGAGATTTTGCGGCGACTCGGTGCGGCTGCCGCAACCTTCTTCGATGAAAACGGCTATCTGACTTTCCCGGTCATCATCACGCCGGAAACATTTTCGCCTCCTGCCGGAACCGAAATCTCCAAAGGAAAAGTGGTCAAATCGACAAAACGAACCTGAACTGCGGTTTCTTTTTTGGAAACTTGAAGCTGCCCGTTCACAAAAAACTCAAAGGCCGAAACTTGATTGGCCAAAATATGCAGCGGGTCCGTTATGCGAATAATCCCGTGGTGACTTTTGAGGTTTTGGAAATTGCCGAGGCGTTGCGCATCCCGATCACGCAACTTTATGGGCACAAGTGACCGAGGTTGATATCCGGCAAACAGGGACGAGAAAAGCGAGGACCCGAACCGGATCAGTCTCATGCCGCGGTGAGCGGGAGAGAGAAACGGGATTCCATGCCACTCCGGCCCCCCTACTTTAGTTCCAGCCCGACCGGGCAGTGGTCGCTGCCCATGACGGTCGGTTCGATCCAGGCGCGTTTCAGGCGCGGGCGCAGCGCGGCGGAGGCGAGGAAGTAATCGATGCGCCACCCGATGTTGCGGCCACGCGCACCGGCGCGGTAGGTCCACCAGGAATAGTGGCCGGGACCCTTCTCGAATTCGCGGAACGTATCCACAAATCCGGCACGGAGCATCGTCGAAAAGTCCTCCCGCTCCTCGTTGCTGAAACCGGCGTTGCCCACGTTTTCCTTCGGCCGCGCGAGGTCGATCTCCTGGTGGGCCACGTTCATGTCGCCGCACACCACCACCGGCTTCTTCTTTTCGAGCGAGCGCAGGTACGAGAGAAAATCCGCGTTCCAGCGCCGCCGGTAGGGCAGCCGCACAAGCTCGTGCTGGGCGTTGGGAACATAGACGTTGACCAGATAAAAGTCGGCAAACTCCGCCGTGAGCACCCGGCCCTCGTTGTCGTGGTCGGGCAGGCCGAGCCCGCAGCTCACGGCCACCGGCTCCACGCGGGAAAAAATCGCCGTGCCGCTGTAGCCCTTTTTCTGCGCGGCGTTCCACCAGGCGCGGTAGCCGGCGGGCCATACCACATGCTGCACGTCGCCCGGCTGGCATTTCGTTTCCTGCAGGCAGATCACATCGGCGCCGGAGGCGGCGATGTAGTCGAGCAACCCTTTTTGCAGCACGGCGCGCACGCCATTGACGTTCCAGGAAACAAGTTTCATCGGGCCGGAAAGTCGCGGGGCGGCGCGGCGGTTTCAAGTTTCAACATCGCGGCTCCGGACGACACCGCTGTCAGGACGCGCGCAACATTTCCCGCAAGGACGGCGTCATCGGGAGACGGCCATGACATCATCCGTTTCATCACGCCGGTTATCCGGCCTGTCCCGGTTGTGCGGACCGGGGCTGCTCGTTTTCATGCTGCTCGTTGCCGGCTGCGCCCATCGCGGGCCACGCCCCGGCGAAGGTCCGGACATCCCGGGACCTCCGCAGCCGACGTTGGCCGGCGAAGGTGTGTTTTTCGGGGGAACATTCGTGGCCTCCGCCCGCGTCCGCGCGCCGCAGGCCGGTCCGCATCCCGGCGGAGGTAAGGGCCCGGGCCTTGGCGGCGGCGGGGGACCGCGGGGAGGCGGCCCGGACAAGCCGGGCGGGGAGCGCGGATCGCAGGGCATGAGGGTGCCGGCCATGCCTCCCCGCCAGGAACTCGTGGTCAGTTTCCGCAACACCGGTCCGGCGTCGGTCGACGTGCATGTCGTCGAGGTGAAGTCGATCATGGGGAATTTCGTCCCGGTGCCCGGAACGTTTTCAGTCGACCCGGGCCGGACGCAGACGCTCGAAGGCATGCGTTCCGCACTGGACAACCTGGGCAGGCTCGACCTCTCGCTGACCCTGCGCTCCGGGGAGGTGCGCGAGCAGCAGGTCATCGTCCTGGAGATAGCGGAGGAGCCGGCGGACACGCGGCCGCCTTCGCCGTAAGACCGCATGCCGGCGGCGGGACCGGAGACGACTTCGGACAACGACGACGTTGCCCGTCGTGGTCCGCCCGGGTTCCCGGCCGGTATTTTTTCGGAACCCACATCATCCCTTTACAAACAGGGAGCATGCTGGCCCGCGTATCATGCGCACCTCTTCATCGGGCCACCACATCGGACTGCTGACCTTGTCTCTCCTCGGTTCGTCGCTGGCGAGCCCGGCGGCTTTTGCCACGACGGCGGCGGAGATCGCCGGACTGACGGGAGCCACCGTCTTTTACGAAAATGGCATCACCGGAGAAAACGCCAGCGTGGCCAATATCGAGGCCGGGCATTTCTGGACGGGCCACACCTCGCTTTCATGGGTGGAGGACGATGCCCTGTACACGCCGTCGGGAGGGCGGGGGCCCGGCGCATGGAGCGCGACCGACGACGCCACCGCTCACGCGACGGCGGTCGCGCAGATCATCGCCGGGCGCGATTCCGGCAGCACCGGCTCGACGAACTGGAACGGCATCGCTTACGGAGCCAGCCTCTACTCGGGCTCCATCGCCACGGATGGCTCCATCAGCGGGAACAATTTCAGCACCAGCTCTGCCATCATCCGGGCGGCGTATGAGTATTATTTCCAGGCGGGTGTCGATGTCATCAACAGCAGTTGGGGCGGCGAGGTTACTTCCTCCTCTGCCTGGATCACGGGCATCATCAACGGCCTTGCCGGGCAGTACACGAGCACCACGGTGGTGGTAGCGGCGGGCAACGACGGCTCTCCGGCCGGATCCTCCACCAGCACGGTCGGCACGCCGGCGGTCGGCCTCAACGTCATCTCGGTCGGCGCGCTGAACGCGGCCGGCACCGCGGTGGCCAGCTACAGCAGCCGGGGCACCGTGGACATCGCCGACTCTTCCGGCAATGTCGTGGGCACCCATGTCGCCGTGCAGATCGTCACGTATGGCACCGATGTGACGGTGGCCTCCACAACCAGCAATTCCACGGGCAGCTCCACCGGCTCGGGCACGAGCTACGCGGCGCCGGTCGTGGCGGGCGCCGCCTCCCTGCTGGTCAGCGCCGCGAAAAGCAATACCTCATGGAGCGATGACACCATCGCCGACGCCACCGATTCGCGTGTCATCAAGGCGATCCTCATGAACTCGGCCACCAAGATCGAGGGATGGGACAACGGGCAGACGGCCGTCGAATCTTACACGTTCAACGGGACCTCGTATTCCAACGTCATCGTCACCACCCGGGCGCTCGACACCCGTTCCGGCGCCGGTGCGCTCAACCTCACGAGTGCCTGGAGCCAGTATATCACCAACGCCTCCTGGACGCTCGCCACCATCGCGAGCGGGTTCACCGACACCTACACGTTCGACGCCTCGGTGTCCTCGCAGTCGGTCATCACGGTGACGCTGGCCTGGTACGCCGGCTACAACAGCACCGACTATTCCATCTCCGCGCTGACCGATCTCGACCTGCAAATCTGGACCACGGACGGGGACGGCAACCTCCTCGCCCTGCTGGCGACTTCGGCCACCGCTGCCGATACGACCGAACACCTCTCGTTCCTGCTCGATACGGATACCGCCACCTCCATCGCCATCTGCGTGGTGAGCAACGGCACGGTAATCGGCACCGAAAACAGCGTCACCTATGCGCTGGCGTGGGATCTGGAGTTTGTGACCTCCGCGATTCCCGAACCGGCCGGCGTGGCCTTTGCCTGCGGGACGGCGATGCTGATCCTCGTCGTGTGGCGGCGGCGGGCGACCTGACGGCTTCCCGGCGGTTCGCCGCCGGATCGGCGTGGCACGGGCTTCTCCCTCGACAGGCCCGGAACCCTGAGTTTGCCGAACGGGCAGCCCGTGAATGGTGCCTCTCCGCACACAGGCGGCGCTGCGCGCCGTCCACGGCCAGGATGGCCGTGCCACACCGGGCGCGCCGGCCAGTCCCCGCTTTGAGTTACACCCGGAACGAAAGCCGCCGCGCCTGCGCAGTTGCCAGCCGGCCAACGCATGCGCATGGTTTTCCTCTTCCGTTCTCAAGACCTGCCATGCCGACGACGCTCACGCACCTGCCACCGGGCACCCGCATTCCCGACCGCCTTCACGGCGTCTCCTGCAGCCTGCCCACCATGCGCGCGGTCATCGGCTACGAGGAAAAGGACCCGGAAATCACCCGGCACATGACGTCCGGCTACCCGCGCTTTGTCGTGCATCCGCTCATCCGCCAGGCCGCTGCCCACCTTATGCAGCAGCGTGGCGACGACACGCACGACGTCTGGCTCGCCTCCTCGCTCTGCGCCGCCACCGCGCTCATCGCCTGGCTCGACGATCCCCGCGCCACGCTCCTCGCCGACGCCCCCCTGCCCGGCGTCCTCGTGCCTCGCGACCGTGATCCCGAACTGGGCCGCCGCGCCAAGACGTTCCTGCAAAACACCGGCATGTTTCTCTCCTCGCGCGCCGCCGAAGATTATCTGGTGCGCGAAGGCGTGCTGCCGGCGGCAGAGCCGGAAGCGTTGTTCGGAAGAGACGAAAAGGACGCAAACGACAGAAGGGACGGCAGGGACAGCGAGACCCTCGCCCGCGCGGCGGAGCATCACGTGATCGATACGCTCGCCGGCTACTATGAGACCGCGCCGGACGATGTCTTCCTCGCGCCAAGCGGCATGAACGCCATCCACTCCGTGCTCGCCATCGCCACGCGTCTCCAGCGGGCGCGCGGTCGCCGCAAGTGGGTGCAGCTCGGCTGGCTCTACCTCGACACCATCGCCCTCCTCGAAAAGTACCATGCCGCCGCGCCCGGCGACCATATCACCCTGCCCAACGCCGCCGACTCGGCCGCGCTCCGCGAGCTTTTTGCGCGCGAAGGCGGCGCCATCGCCGGTGTCCTCGCCGAGGTGCCGACCAACCCCCTCGTGCAGACGCCCGACGTGGCCGCGCTCGCCGCGCTCTGCCGCGAACACGGCGCGCTCCTCGTCATCGACACCAGCGTCCTGTCGCCGCTCAACCTGAACGTGCTCCCGCATGCCGACATCGTGGTGCAGTCGCTCACCAAGTACACCGCCAGCGACGGCGACGTGCTGCTCGGCGCCGTGGCCATCAACGATCGTAGTCCATATGCAACTACATTCCGCGAGGCGCTGCCCGAGACGCTGGAGCCGGTTTATTCGCGCGACGTGGCCCGCCTGGCGGCCCAGATCGGCGAGACGCCTGAAGTCATCGCGCAGATCAACCGCACCGTGCCGGACGTCGTCGCGTTTCTCGAAAACCATCCCCGCGTGGATCGCGTTTACTGGTCGGGCCAGACCGACGCCGGATCGGGCGCCCACTATGCGGCCATCGCGCGCACGCCGCAATCGGCCGGCGGCATGGTCAGCTTTTCGCTCGCGGCGGATTTTCCGCTGGAGCGTTTCTACGACCGCGTGCGCCTGGCCAAGGGGCCGAGCTTCGGGATGAAAACCACGCTCATCTCGCCCTTCATTTACCTGGCGCACTACGACCTCGTGACGAGCGAGACCGGTCGTGCCACGCTCGCCGCCGCCGGCATCCCCGTCGGATTGCTGAGGCTCTCCATCGGCTGTGAACCGGCTGGCGAAATCATCGAAGCCCTCGCCGAGGCCCTCGCCTGACGGCGAGAGACTATCCTGACCGGTTCGTCAGATCGGGCTCTCCGCGCGCCCCATGCCAGAAACGGAGCACATAAACGGCGCCCTGCGGTTCGAGGACTTCGTAAATAATCCGCCAGGCGCCATGGACGATTTCCCGAACCTCCGGATCGCCGGATTCGGGTGTTATTTTTCCTGCATGAGGGAATTCCCCGATCCGGAGCGCCCGGTCGATCAGGGTGTTGCCCAGATCGCGAGCACGAACCCGGCTGTCCCGGGCCACATACCGGACGATTTCCTTCAGATCCGCCTGTGATTGCGGAGTAAGGATTACCCGGAGACCCATGATTCAACCAAGGAGCGGGCTTCGCTTGCGTCCAACCCCTCGCCCCGCCGGGCTTCGGCGCGGGCGGATTGCAGGCCGGCAAGAAAATCGATCTCGCGCACGATGTCCGCCAGCGGCATGTCTTCCGGCAGCCGGGACACCAGATCGATGACCATTTCACGATTGCTCATGGACCAAATGTCGCATGGATGCGGGCAAGAGGCAAGCCGGCTTCGAGACGCTCGAAAGCATCCTCTGCCAGACTCTCCGTTTTTTTGACATTCCGGCATTCCGGCTGTCGACTGACGGCTTCGCCGTTTGCTCATGATCACCTACGAACAATTTTCCGCCAATGTCGCCCGCGTCGAGACGCAGATCGCCGCCGCCTGCTCGAAGGCCGGCCGCCTGCCCTCCGAAGTCACGCTGCTGGCCGTCACCAAGACGCATCCGGCCGAGGCCGTGGAATACGCCGCGCGCTACGGCCTGCGCTCCGTCGGCGAAAACCGCGTGCAGGAGGGCGTGGACAAACGCGCGCACTCCACCGCGCCGATCCGCTGGGAGCTCATCGGGCACCTGCAATCCAACAAGGCCGCGCTCGCCGCCGCGCATTTCGAGCGCATCCAGAGCGTGGATACACCCAAACTTCTTGCCCGGCTCGACGCTGCCGCCGCCGGGCTCGGCAAGACGCTGGCCGTGCTCCTGCAAATCAACGCCGGGCGCGACGAGGCGAAATTCGGCGCGGAAATCGAGGATGCCCCGCGACTCCTCGACGTGGCGCTGACCCTGCCCCACCTGCGCGTGGACGGCCTCATGACCATCGCGCCGCTGAGCGACGAGCCCGACGTGGCGAAACGTACGTTCGAGACGCTGCGCTCGCTGCGCGACGAACTGGTCGCCAGCCGCGGCGTGCCCCTCAACGAGCTGTCGATGGGCATGAGCGGCGACATGGAGGCGGCGATCGCCGCCGGCAGCACCTGCGTGCGCATCGGCACCGCGCTCTACGGCGCACGGGAGTGACTGCGTGGCACGGGCTTCCAGCCCGTGGTCCGAAGCACATGGCCAGGATGGCCATGCCACGCAAACCCACGGGCTGGAAGCCCGTGCCACGCCGCCGCCGCTCCGGTTTTTACCTCTCAGAAAAACTTCTTCGCCTTGTCGAACCAGCCTTGCGAGGTCGGCTGGTCGGCGTCGCCGCTCACGCGGGCAAATTCTTCCAGCAGCTTGCGTTGCTCGCCGGTCAGCGTTTGCGGCACCTCGACGTGCACGCGCACGAGCTGGTCACCGGTGCGGCCGCGCTGGTGGAGCGAGGGCACCCCCTTGCCGCGCAGGCGGAAGGTCGTGCCGCTCTGCGTTCCGACCGGGATCTTGAGCGAGGCGCGTCCGGAAAGCGTCGGCACCTCGATCGAACCGCCGAGCGTCGCCAGCGTGAACTTGATCGGAATCTCGCAAAACAGGTCGTCGCCCTGGCGCTCGAAAAGCTCGTGGGTTTTCACCGTGAGCACGATGTAGAGATCGCCCGGCTGGCCGCCGCCGACGCCGGCCTCGCCGTTGCCGCTGGAGCGCAGGCGCGTGCCGGTATCGACACCCGCCGGGATGCGCACGTGCACCTTGGCCGTTTTCTGCACGCGGCCTTCGCCGTGGCAGACCGAGCAGGGTTTCTCGATCCGCTCGCCCGCGCCGCCGCACGTCGGGCAGGCCTGCTGCGTGACGAAGGGGCCGAGCCGTGTCTGCACCCGGCCGCTGCCGTGGCAGGTGGGGCACTTCACGCGCTTCGAGCCGGGCTCGGCGCCGCTGCCGTGGCAGTGGTCGCACGTCGAGGCCTTGCGGAACGTGATCTCCTTTTCCACGCCGCGGGCGGCTTCCTCGAGCGAGATTTCGAGGTCGTAACGCAGGTCGTCGCCATCCTGACCTCCGCCGCCGCGACGTCCGCCGCCTCCGCCGAAAAATTCCTCGAAGCCGCCCATGCCGCCGCCCCCGCCGCCGCCGAAGACTTCGCGGAAAATGTCGAACGGATCGTGAAAACCGCCGCCGCCCGCGCCGCCGGGGCCGCGCGCTCCGCCCATGCCGCCGCCGGGCGCGAACGCGGCATGGCCATAGCGATCGTAGGCCGCGCGTTTCTGCGGATCCTTGAGCGCTTCATAGGCCTCGGAGATCTGCTTGAATTTCTCCTCGGCCTCCTTGTTGCCCGGATTCTTGTCCGGGTGATACTGGATGGCCTTTTTGCGGTAGGCTTTTTTCAGCTCGTCGTCGTTGGCGTTTTTGGAAACGCCCAAAAGGTCGTAATAGTCTTCCTTGGCAGCCATCTGGGAAATGCGGATTGCGGAATGCGAAGTGCGGAACGGTGAGTGTGAAGCGTGATGTGTGCGAAGGGAGAGACGGGGCCGGTCTCAGATAACGGTTTCCTTGTCTTTGGCGGAATCCTGTCCGCCTGCGGTGTCTTTCACGGCGGCCGGGCCGCTGGAAACGACCACGGTGGCCGGGCGCAAAAGCCGGCCGTTGAGCGTGTAGCCGATGCGGACGACGTTCATGACGTGTTCTGCGGGCACATCCGGGCTCGGCAGGTGGGAAACGGCCTCGTGCAGGTTGGGGTCGAAGGCCTGGCCGACGGGGTTGATGTCTTTCAGGCCGTGGCCGGAGAGGGCGTTCCTGAACTGGTCGGCCACGAGCGCGAAGCCGGAAACGACGCTGGCGGGCGTGGCGTTGGGCGCCTGCGCGGCAGCCAGGCCGAAGCCGAGATTGTCGAGCACGGGCAACAGGTCCTCGAGGACACGGCTGGCGGCGAACTGACGCAGCTCGTCCTTCTCGCGGATGGTGCGGCGGCGGAAGTTTTCCAGGTCGGCCATGGCGCGCATATAGCGGTCGTGGTTGGCCGCAGCCTCCTTTTTGGCGGCGACAAGTTCCTGGGCCAGAAGGGTTGCCGGATCAGCGGGAGCACCGCTGCCGGTGGCCGCGGAGGCGGAAGATTCGGCGGCGGGCGGCGCGTCGGCGGCAGCGGACGGTGAAGCCGGAGACGGCGTGGCCGGATCGGAAACGGAAGAGGATTGCGGTTTTTCGTCAGACTCCTGGTTCATGGTAAACGGACACTAAACCCGAGGTGGGCGACGGTTTCAAGTCGCATGGCGTGACCGGGGGGACGAATCATCCCTTGCCGTGCGTGCCGTCCGGCTTTTTTCTGGTCACCATGGCAGCACAGCACACACCCGCCTCGCCGACGCCGTCGGCGTTTACGGAAATGAACCGCGCCTACTGGGATGCGATCGGCGAAAACTATGACGGCGAGATCTTCAGCGTCCGCGAGCACGACACCGACGGGCTCATCGAGCGTCACATCCGCGCCCTCGCCGACCCGGAGGCCACGGCGGCCGACCTGGGCTGCGGGGTGGGCAATTTCACGCCGCTGCTCGCCGAGCACTTCGGGCGCGTCCATGCCTGCGACCTTTCCCCCCGGCTCCTCGACCAGGCCCGCGCCGCTTGCGACGGCTTCGACAACATCGTTTTCCGGCAAACCGACCTCGCGCGCGAACCGCATCCATTCGAACCGGTGGATTTTGTCCTCTGTGTCAACGTGCTCATCATGGCTTCGCTCGACGTGCGCATGAGCGCGCTCCGCGCCGTCACCGCCCAGGTGCGGCATGGCGGGCACCTGCTGCTGGTGGTGCCGTCGACCGAATCGATGCTCTATACGCAATTTCGCCGCATCGACTGGTGCCTGCGCGACGGCCTCGATTGCACGGCCGCCATCCGCGACAGCCTCCCTGCGCGCGGTTCGGTGCGAGCCCTGCACCAGGGCATCCGCTCCCTCGAAGGCGTGCCGACCAAACACCACCTCAAGGAAGAACTCGAAGTGCTGCTCGCCGGCCATCAGATGGAGGTGCTGGAGGTCGACAAGATCACCTATCCGTGGTCCACCGAATTCCACAATCCGCCCGACTGGATGGGAGACCCGCTCCCCTGGGACTGGCTGGTGCTGGCTCGCCGCCGGTAGCGAGTGATTCCAACCGATGTTGCGCACTGATGTTGCGCAGGCAGGGGAAGTGGCGCGGGCGTCTCGCCCGCAACCAATCGTTCTCGTTCTCTTACTCATTCTCATACTCCGGATCGTTTTTCTTACTCGTTCTCCTTCTCCTGCTCTTCGGACAGGAGAAGGATCAAGAGAAAGAGAAGGAGGACCGAACCGGAGGGATGAGAATGAGAACGAGAAAGAGAACGATTCCAGACCTCCCGGAGCGGGCGAGACGCCCGCGCCACTTCCAACCGGTCAGCGCGAGATGTCGCCTTGCGAGAGGATGCTGAAACCGCGGGTGCAGAGGGCCTGGACGGCCACATCCATGTCCTCGATGTTGAGCACGAGGCCGGCCTTGCCTTCGGGGCGCTTGATGAAGCTGTACACGTAGTGGATGTTGATCTCGGCCTCGAGGAGCGCGGCGAGCACCCCCTTGAGCGCGGATTCGTCGTCGATCTCGACGGCGAGGACAGTGCACTCGGTGTAGGGAAAATCATTGTTGATCATCAGCTCGCGGGCCTTGTCGGGATCGTCGACGATGAGGCGCAGGATCGAGCTGTCGGTCGTGTCGAGCACGGTCACGGCGATGATGTGGACGTTGTTGTCCTTGAGCAGCGTCGTGAGATCAAAGAGGCGTCCGACGCGGTTTTCCGCAAAAACGGAGAACTGTTTGACCGGGTCGGTGGCGATAGCGATGTCGGCAGAAGCCATGGGAGGAAGCAGGCAGGCTGCCGGAGCGTGCGGACGGGGTCAACAGGACAACAAGGCGAGCGCCTCGACGGGAAGAAACGACGCTTCGCGCCGTCACCCCATGCCAGAGAGGCATGGTAACCGTTGAGCGTAGCTGCGAACGTGAGTTCACAGGCAATCGTCCCCCCCGGAGCCTGCGAACTCACGTTCGCAGCTACAGGGCGCGGGTGGCTGCGGGGCGCATGCGTTTTTTTCGTTCCCTCGCTCAGTGGCGGGGACGCTTGATATTGAGCTGGGCCACCGCGAAACGCACGAGGTTCTCGTAGTGGTCCTTCTCGGCCGGATCGAGCTTGCCGGGATTCTTCAACGCCTCCTCGGCCCGCTTCATCGCCTCCTCGGCGGCACGGGTGTCGATTTTTTCGGCTGTGATGGCGTTCTCCGCGAGAATGGAAACCGTGTCGCCCTCGACCTGCGCAAAGCCGCCGCTGACGATGAGGTGCTGCTCCTTGCCGTCCTTCGTCACCCGGAGTTCGCCGTCGGCCACCTGCGTGAGCAGCGGCATGTGGCCGGGCAGGATGCCGACCTCGCCCATCACGGTCGGAATAACCACCGTGTCGATCGTGTCCGAATAGACGCGGGCTTCGGGGGTGATGATTTCAAGCGTGAGTGGCATCGGATAAATGCGGAGTGCGGATTGCGAAGTGCGGAAATGAAACGGGATGTCCGGCGCTCAGGCCTTGGCGGGCGCGGCTTTCTTGCCGGAGACGGCGATGACTTCCTCGATGCCGCCTTTCATATAAAAATCGCCTTCGGGCACGTCGTCGAGTTCGCCGTCGAGGATCATCTTGAAGCCGCGGACGGTGTCCTTGACGGAAACGTACTTGCCGGGCGTGCCGGTGAAGACTTCGGCCACCGCGAAGGGCTGCGAGAGGAAGCGCTGGAGCTTGCGGGCGCGGTAAACGGTGAGCTTGTCCTCGGGCGAGAGTTCATCGAGGCCGAGAATGGCGATGATGTCCTGGAGATCCTTGTAGCGCTGGAGGACGCGCTGCACCTCGCGGGCCACGGTGTAGTGCTCTTCGCCGACGACGGCGGGTTCGAGCGCCTTGGAAACGGAGGCGAGGGGATCGACCGCCGGGTAGATGCCGAGCTCGGCGATGGAACGCTCGAGCACGATCGTGGAGTCGAGGTGGGCAAAGGTGTTGGCGGGCGCGGGGTCGGTGAGATCGTCGGCGGGGACGTACACGGCCTGCACGGAGGTGATGGAGCCTTTTTTGGTGGAGGTGATGCGCTCCTGGAGGAGGCCCATCTCGTTGGAGAGCGTGGGCTGGTAACCGACGGCGGAGGGCGAGCGGCCGAGCAGGGCGGACACTTCGGAGCCGGCCTGCGAGAAACGGAAGATGTTGTCGATGAAGAGCAGCACGTCCTGGTTTTTCTCGTCGCGGAAGTACTCGGTCATGGCGAGGGCCGAGAGGGCGACGCGCATACGGGCGCCCGGGGGCTCGTTCATCTGGCCGTAGA
Source organism: Opitutaceae bacterium TAV5 (assembly GCA_000242935.3). Lineage (NCBI taxonomy): Bacteria > Pseudomonadati > Verrucomicrobiota > Opitutia > Opitutales > Opitutaceae > Opitutaceae bacterium TAV5. Next base: position 2,676,589 of record CP007053.1, on the reverse strand, counting down.
CGAGGGCGACCTTGGACTTGGAAAGGTCCTTCTGGTTGATGACGCCGGCCTCGGACATTTCGTGATAGAGGTCGTTGCCTTCGCGGGAGCGCTCGCCGACGCCGGCGAACACGGAGTAGCCGCCGTGGGCCTTGGCGATGTTGTTGATGAGTTCGAGAATGACGACGGTCTTGCCGACGCCGGCGCCGCCGAAGATGCCGGCCTTGCCACCCTTGATGAAGGGGCAGATGAGGTCGAGGACCTTGATGCCCGTCTCGAGGATCTGCGTGTCGGTGTCCTGGTCGGCGATCGTGGGCGCGGGACGGTGGATGGGGTACTTTTTGTCGAACCTGACCGGGCCGCGGTCGTCCACGGGATCGCCGGTGACGTTGAAGATGCGGCCGAGGACGCCTTCGCCGACGGGCACGGAGATGGGGGCGCCTGTATCCGTAACGGGCATACCGCGGCGGAGGCCTTCGGAGGACGACATGGCGATGGTGCGGACCACGCCGTCGCCGAGGTGCTGCTGGATCTCGAGGGTGAGGACTTCCTTCTTGCCGTTGACGTCAAACTCGACGGTGAGCGCCTGATAGATGGCAGGGATCGCGTTTTCCGCGAACTGCACGTCGACGACTGCGCCGATGACCTGGACGATTTTTCCTGTGTTGCTCATTTGTGAAAGGTGCGGACGGGTGGTTTTGGAAAGGTGGATACGGGTGAATCCTGCGTGCGCTACGCCGCGGCGGAGGCGGCGGCGAGTTCGAGGATTTCGTTGGTGATGGCGGCCTGGCGGGCCTTGTTGTACTTGAGGGTGAGATCGTCGAGGAGGTTGGTGGCGTTGTCCTTGGCGGTCTTCATCGCCACCATGCGGGCGCTGTGCTCGGAGGCCTTGGCGGAGAGCATGTGCTGGTAGATGATGCGGTTGACGTAGTAAGGGAGCAGGGCGTTGAGGGTTTCCTGCGCGCCGGGCTCGAAAATGATGTCGCGGTGGTCGTCGGGATTGACGCTGGGGGCGTCCTTCACCTTGAGCTTGCCGGCCTGGATGTCGGCGCGGATTTTTTCAACGAAGTCATGGAGCTCGCCGAGCGGCAGCACGGGGAGGAGGACGGGGTCCTGGACAAGCGTGTTCCTGAAACGCGCAAAAACGAGCTCGATGGTGTCGATGGTGCCGTCGAGGTAGTTTTTGACCATGAGCCCGACGGCGGCGCGGACTTCGGCAAAGGGCACGCTGTCGTGTACGGGAAAATCGGCGACGAGATCACGCCGGGTGCGGGCGAGGAACTGGGCGCCCTTGCGTCCGATGGAGAAAAATTTGACGGGCGTCTTCTTGTCGAGTTCGCCGACCACCTTGAAGAGGTTGGAATTGAGCGGTCCGCAGAGGCCCTTGTCCGTGGTGATGAGGAGCACGCCGCGTGTCCTGACCTGGCGCCGGGCGAGGAAGGGATGCTCGATCTCCTCGAGATGCGGGGCCAGCGAGGCGAGCATGGTGGTCATGAGCTGCGCGTAGGGCCGGCCGGCGAGGGCGGCCTGCTGCGCTTTCTTCATCTTGGAGGCCGCCACGAGCTCCATCGCCTTGGTGATCTGGCGGGTGTTTTTGACGGATTTGATCCGTCGGCGGATGTCGCGGGTTGAAGGCATCGGTTGAGTGGTGCTGGGTGCGGATCAGGCGGGCGGAACCGGCGGCTTCAGGCGACGAAGGTGGGTTTCCACTCGTTGAGGCCGGCCTCGATTTTCGCTTCGAGATCCTTGTCGAGCGCGGCCTTGGTGCGGATTTCCTCGAGCAGCGGCGCCTTGCGGGTGGCGAAAAACTCGCGGATCGAGACGGCGGCGGCGGTGACCTTCTTCAGGTCGAGCGAATCGTAAAAACCCTTCTGGATGGCGAAGAGGGTGACGACCTGCTGTTCGATCGGGATGGGGTTGAAGGCGGATTGCTTGAAGAGCTCGACGATGCGGGAGCCGCGGTCGAGCTGGGCCTTGGTCTTGGCGTCGAGGTCGGAGCCGAACTGGGCGAAGGCCGCGAGTTCGCGGAACTGGGCGAGCTCGCCCTTGAGTTTGCCGCCGACCTGCTTGGTGGCCTTGATCTGCGCGGCGGAGCCGACGCGCGAAACGGAGAGACCGACCGAGACGGCGGGGCGGATGCCCTGGTTGAAGAGATCGGTTTCGAGGAAGATCTGGCCGTCGGTGATCGAGATGATGTTGGTCGGGATGTAGGCCGAGACGTCGCCGGCGAGGGTTTCGACGATGGGGAGCGCGGTGAGCGAGCCCTTGCCTTCGAGACGGGCGGCGCGTTCGAGGAGGCGGCTGTGCAGGTAAAACACGTCGCCGGGGAACGCTTCGCGGCCGGAGGGGCGCTTGAGGATGAGCGAGATCTGGCGGTAGGCGACGGCGTGCTTGGAGAGATCGTCGTAAACGATGAGAGCATCCATGCCGTTTTCCATGAACCACTCGCCGATGGCCGCGCCGGCGTAGGGGGCGAGGTACTGGTTGGCGGGGTTGTCGGCGGCAGGAGCGGCGACGATGATGGTGTACTCGAGCGCGCCGGCGGCCTCGAGCGCGCCGAGGGTGCGGACGATGTTGGAGTTCTTCTGGCCGACGGCGACGTAGATGGAGTAGACGGGGCGGAAGTCGGGGTTGCCGGAGGCGAGGCCAACCTTGTTGATCTTGGCCTGGTTGATGATCGTGTCGACGGCGATGGTGGTCTTGCCGGTACCGCGGTCGCCGATGATGAGTTCGCGCTGGCCGCGGCCGATGGGGATCATCGAGTCGATGGCCATGATGCCGGTGAAGAGAGGCTGCGAAACGGATTTGCGGGCGATGATGCCGGGGGCGATGCGCTCGACGAGGTAGTTTTCGGTGGCGCTGATCGGGCCCTTTTCGTCGAGGGGATTGCCGATGACATCGATGACGCGGCCGAGAAGGCCCTTGCCGACCGGCACGGAGAGGAGCTTGCCGGTGGTCCGGACTTCGTCGCCCTCCTTCAGATGGGAGACGTCGCCGAGGACGATGCAGCCGACTTCGTCCTGCTCGAGGTTGAGCGCGATGCCGGTCACCCCGCCGGGGAACTGCACCATCTCGTTGTACATGACTTCGGAGAGGCCGTCGATCTTGGCCACGCCGTCGGCTACGGTGCGGATGACTCCGGTGTTTTTGCGGACAGCCTTGTGGCTGAGTTGGGCGATCTGCTGTTCAATCTGGTCGAGGACCGGGGAGCTCATGCTGGAAAGGTGGGTGTTGGTGTTGGATGTTTAAGAGTGGTGGCTCGCGGGAGGGGGGATCAGGAGCTGGCGAGAGCGGCCAGCTGGGCGGCGACGGTGGATTCGTAAACGTCGTCGCCGACGCGGATGCGCAGACCGGCGATGAGGGCCGGGTTGGGCTGCGCGCTGGCGGTGACGGGCCGGGCGTAGCGCCGGGTGAAGGCGGCGCCGATGGCGGCGAGCGTGGCCTCGCTGACCGGGCCGGCATGCTCGACGACGGCTTCGTGGCGGGCGAGGGCGGCGGCGACGAGCCGGCGGTAGGCCTTGAGCACGGCAACGGGATGCGGGGGCGGCGTCTTGTCGATGAGAGTGAGGACGGCGGTCACGCGTTCCGGCGAGACGCGCCCGTCTTCCGCCAGGCTGACCTGGTAATACTGGCGGGCGAAGTGGGCGATTTGTTTTTTGCCGGTCATGGAAGCAGACGGATAACGGGTGGGGCTCAGACGTTGGCGAGCTCGTGGACGGCGGCCTCGTTGTAGGCGGCGCGGTCGGCGTCGGAAAGTTTCTTGGCGAGCACCTGCTCGGTGGTCGCGACGACGAGGCGGGCGATCTCGCCGCGGGCCTGTTCGAGCAGGCGCTTGTGCTCGAGTTCGTTGGCCTGGCGGGCCTTTTCAACGATGTCGGCCGCCTGGGCGCCGGCGTCGGCGCGGGCTTTTTCCTCGAACGCCTTGGCCGCCTGCCGGGCGGCCTCGAATTGCTGGCCGGCCTCGACACGCGCCCTGGCGATGAGAGCCTCGGCTTCTTTCTGCGCCTCGGCGAGCCGGAGCGCGGCGGCTTCGGCGTCCTTGAGGCTCTGCTCGATCTTGGCGTTGCGGGCGTCGAGGGTGGCGAGAACGGGCTTGAAGGCGAACTTCCAGAGCAGGACCGCGACGATGGTGAAGCTCAGCGCCTGCGCGAGGAAGAGCGGCGCGTCGATGCCGAACTGGTTGAAAAGTTTGGTGATGCCACTGGCGGATTCACCGGTGGCTTCGGGTCCGTGGCTGGCGGCGGCAAGCAGGATGGAAAACATGGTCGGAAGCAGGAAGCGCGGAAAGGCGCTGGCGGACAGGAGTCGGACGGAAAAAAGATCGGAAAGGGAGGGGGGGAACCGGCCGGCAGGCGACCGGTCCCCCGGAATGGCAGCGGGAAGGCTTTTCGGACAAGCCGGACGAGCCGGATTACTTGCCGAGGAAGAGCGCGTAGAACGCGACGGCTTCGGCGAGCGCCATGCCCAGAATGGACTGGACGAGGATCTTGCCGGAAGCGCCGGGATTACGGCCGACGGCCTCGACGGCCTTGGTGCCGATGATGCCTACGCCGATGGCGGCAGCGAGGCAGCCGAAGGCGCCCTGAATGTCACCAGTGACTTGTGCGAGGATGTTGATCATGGGATTTCGTATGTGTGGTTTCTGTGTTTCTGGTTGGACTGCCGCCGTGCGCGCAGCATGGGCACGCTCCCGGCGGTAAAGTGCGCGATCAATGGGCGGCGTGAGCCTCCCCGTGACTGTCGTGACCCTCGTCGTGGTTGCAGATCAGGCCGATGTAAACGGCGACGAGGAGGGTGAAAACCAGCGCCTGGACGACGCCGATGAGCAGTTCGAGAAGGTAAAACGGCGTCGGCAGGAGCCATTTTTGCATGCCGAACATGGCGTGCAGCAGATTTTCGCCGCCGAAGATGTTGCCGAAGAGACGGAACGAGAGCGACACCGGGCGGAAGACGATCGAAATGATCTCGATCAGGCCCACGCCGAAGAAAATGAGGAAGAGGAAATAATAGATGAGACCCGGGATCTCGCTCCTGTCGGCCTTGTTGCCGAACCAGTCGTGCAGGATGAATTTTACTCCCGCATACTTGATGATGAAATAGACCCAGGCGACCATCGCCACGAGCGCCAGGCCGATGGTGCCGTTCATGTCGGCATTGCCCGGGCGGATCAGGTCTCCCCAGTGCCCGCCGGCTTCCTGGATCTTGATCGAACCGACGCCCGGCAGGAGGCCGCTCCAGTTCTGGATCAGAATGAACACGAACAGCGCGATGAGCAGCGGAAACGCCGGCCGCGCGACCCGGGGGCCCACGATGGGCGAAAGCATGTCGAACAGCCCCTGCACCAGATTCTCGACGATCGCCTGCCCCCGGCCCGGCACCAGTTTCGGCCGGCCGACCGCCAGACGCACGATCACGATCAGCGCCAGCGCCACCACCCAGCTGGTCACCATGCTGTTGGTCACCGGAATCGGCCCGACGTGGAAAAGTGGTTCGGCTGCAACGGAAATACCGTGCCCATCCCCCGCAGCCAGCACAGGCACAGCCGTGCCCGGAAACAACAAGGAGGCTTTTTGGAAGCAGGTCATGGAAACAAAATGCGCGGAGGGTTTAGTCAGAGAAACGGCCGACCCAGGCAAACGCCGACTCACTCGTCAACACATGAAGTAATCATCCCTAATGCGACAAATAATCAGTAGTTCTCGCCAGCCGGATGCAGCAAAAGCTGAATGAATTCTGATAAGGCAGCGAATCAATTCGCTGTGTGCGGCTCTATTTTTCCCCGTTCCGCCTCGCCACGAGCGACTGGAAGGAGGGCGCCCGGCTCTGGAAAACCGTTTCCACCTCGAACGGCCATGCGTCGGCGGTGCGGCCGGTGCCGCCCGGTCCATCCGCCGCCACCAGCTCCCAGGCCGGATGCGCCGCCACCCCTTCCCGCGCTTCGGCAAAGTAGGGCGCATGGTCCGTGCGGAAACACAATTCGCCCCCGGCGCGCATCCGCTCCGCCAGCGTGTCGAGAAACGCCGGCCGGAGCAGCCGGTTTTTCCAGTGCCGGCGCTTGGGCCACGGGTCGGGGAACAGCACCCACACGCGCCCCAGCGCGCCGGCGCCGCCGTCGGGCAAAACCCGCATCGCTTCGAGAAAAAGCTCCGCCTCGGCCTGCAACCACACGACGTTGGCCAGACCGGCGGCCGAGGATTTGCGCCCGGCGCGCTCCAGCCGGTCGGGCAACAGGTCGATGCCGATGCAGAACTCTTCCGGATAAGCCGCCGCGTAGGCGGTGAGGAAATGCCCGTGGCCGCAGCCGATCTCCAGCGTCACGCCCCGCCGGGCAGGCGCCGCCCCGGCGACGGGCCCGGCCAGCAAGGCGGCGAGCCGGTCACGCAGGCTGTCGAGACGTTGCGCACGAACCGCAAGAGCTTCTTCCAGAGGCATGATCCGCGCGTGTTGCCCGGTTGCCCGCGGCCCGGCAACCGAAAACGGCGCGAACCGGTTCGCAGCCAGTTCACATCCTGATGATCTCCAGCAGTCCTTCTCATTTCCGGCTGCAAAATCACCGGCAAGGTCATTTTGACGGAAACAAAATCCGCCCGCTGGTGTATAATACCGACGTATGCCAAACACCCCAGCTATCCAAGTCGGCACGAAGCTTCTGCTTCGTGGAGTCCACCTCAACCTCACCGACGCGATGAAGGCGTCTATCGAGGGGATGGTGGAAAGGTTGGTAAGACACGAGCCGCGCATCGACCGCATCCGCATCGATGTCGAGCTCGACCACGTTCACAGTGGTCCGCAATTGTTCATCGCCAAGGGGATCATCGAGTTGCGCGGGCCGGACATGATCGCGTCCGTCTCGTCCGACGATGCCTACAAATCGGTGCACCTGCTCATCGAGAAACTCGATCGCATGATCCGCAAGCGCGACTCCGCCCTCAAGGGCCGGCGTCACGCCGACGAGCCCATCGCGGTCGTCGCCGCCGCTCCTGACGAGTGATCCCCGGTACCAGGGCTCTCCCGGTGTGCTACGGCTCGCCTGGATCCGCCCCGGTTCTGCCCTCCACCGACCCCGCGCTTTCCCGCGCGGGGTTTTTTTGTCGCGAAAATGTTTGCCAGATGCAGACCTCTGGCATGCAGTAAGCTCCTCTTCACGCATCCAGCACAACTGCTAACAGCATCATTTCTGTCATCACTACCGATTCACCATGCAACACTGACGCCATCCAGCGACGCACCCCGGTATCCCGAAATCGCCCGCGAGTTCCAGCCCTCCCGCGCGCTTTTGCCGACAGACACAACTGACAACATCGCCCGGTCACCTCACGGGCTTCAGCTACCACACACGACAGCGAGGTTTTATGTTAACGACTCTTGGAATACTCGGGCTCCTCTGGATCGCCTCCGGAGCCTTCATGTGGATGGAACTGCGCAAGACCTCTTTTTTCGAGCGTCCGCAGGATCATCGCAACACATCCGCCGCCACCGCCGAAAAGGCACCCGTCCCTTCAGCATCCTGATTCAAACCGCCGGAGCGCGCTTGACGCCGTGCATTTCCCGCAAGCTGCTTGCGGGTTATGTTGCATGGCCAGTTTGACCTGCCGATCTGGTTCGACCTGATGGCGACGTTCGCATTCGCGCTCACCGGCGCGCTCGCCGCGATCCGCCGTCACTACGACATCGTGGGCATCTTTTCGCTGTCGCTCATCTGCGGCATCGGAGGCGGCCTCATCCGTGACGGCATCTTCATTTCCAGCGGGCCGCCGGCGCTCGTCACCGATCCGCGCTACATCGAGACCGTGGCCCTCGCCACGGGTCTCGGCATCCTGCTCGCGCCGCGCATCCACCGTTTCAACGGCGTGATTCTCGTGGCCGACGCGATCGGCCTGGGCACCTACGCCGTCTTCGGCACGCAGAAATCCCTCGGCGCCGGCATCAGCCTGCCCGCGGCCCTGCTCGTCGGCGTGATCAACGCGGCCGGCGGGGGCATCCTGCGCGACGTCCTTTCGCGCGAGGAACCGATGGTTTTCAAGCCCGGCGAGTTTTACGTGCTCGTCGCGCTCGCTGGCGCGGTGACGTTTGTGAGCGTCGGCATGTTCGCCCCCGTTTCCGCCTCCGTCGCCGCGATCATTGCCATCGCCGTGACCTTCACCCTCCGGATGCTCGGCCTGTGGTTCAACTGGAAAACCACTGCGCCGGTTCGCCTCCTGGCGCCGAAGGATTGACCGCGTGCGCCCCGCTCCGCATCCCGTTCCGCCGCGTTCCGGCATTGCCGCCCGCGCTCCGGCCTGCTTCGGGTGAGGGCGCATGTACGAATTTTCGCTCACGGGCGCGCAACGCACCCGGCTTCGCGGCCTCGGCCAGACACTCGAACCCGCTCTCAAGATCGGCAAGGGCGGTCTCTCGCCCGCGTTCTTCACGGAACTGCAACACCACCTCGACCACCGGGAACTCGTGAAACTCCGCTTTGCCGGCGCCGGCCGCGACGAACGCGCGGCGCTCTGCGAGCAGATTGCCGACGAAGGCCGCTGTGTGTGCGTGGGCGCCGTCGGCCACACGGCGCTGTTTTACCGCGAGCAGGCCGACCCGAAACGCCGCGTGGTGCGCATCGGGCCACGCGAATGATCCCGACCCGCCCGCCCCGCACCGCTGCCCCGTCATGAGCGACGACTCCCCCACCCTCCGCGAATTCGGCTGGGACGACGCCTGGGACGCCGCCTTCGCTCCGTATCTGAAGGAAGGATACGAACCGGCCCGCGTCGTCGTGGAGTTGCGCCGCCATTATTACGCCGTGCAGACCGCCGCCGGCGAACGGCTCGGGGAATGCACCGGGCGTTTCCATCACCAGGCCGCGACCGCCCCGCGCGGCGCAGCCGGCGTGTCCGCGATGGCCGTCGCCGCTTCCGCCAACGCCGGTTATCCCGCGGTCGGCGACTGGGTGGCCGTCAGCCGGCTGCCCGACGGACGGGGGGCGCACATCCACGCGCTGCTCCCGCGCCGCACCGTTTTCTCGCGCCGCGCCGCCGGCGAGGAGGAGGCCGAGCAGATCATCGCCGCCAACATCGACACCGTGTTTCTCGTCAGCGGTCTCGACCGGAACTACAACCCCGGCCGCATCCAGCGTTTCCTCGTCGCCGCGAAAGAAAGCGGAGCCGAACCGGTCGTCGTGCTCAACAAGTGCGACCTCGCCGGCAACGCCAACGCCGTGCGCAAGGAGATCGAAGCCCTGCTTCCCGGCGTCACCGTGCTCGTCACCAGCGTCGAGACCGGCAAGGGCCTGCGCATTCTCCAGCGTTACGCGCGCCCCGGCCGCACGCTCGCCTTTGTCGGGTCGTCAGGGGTGGGAAAATCCTCGCTCATCAACGCGCTCGCCTGCGATGCGGGCAACGAAGACGACGACGCCCTCCCCACCGCCGATGTCCGCGAGAAGGACAGCAAGGGGCGCCACACCACGACGCGACGCGAACTCGTCGTGTCGCGTTCGGGCGCGCTCGTCATCGACACGCCCGGCATGCGCGAACTCCAGCTCTGGGATGCGGATGCCGGTATCGAGGAGGCCTTTGCCGACATCGCCGCTCTGGCCGTGCGCTGCAGGTTCGGCCGCTGCCGCCATGAAAACGAACCCGGCTGCGCCGTGCGTGCCGCCGTCGAATCCGGCGCGCTCGCGCCGGAGAGGCTCGCCGCCTGGCGCAAGCTCAAGGCCGAACAGGCCGCCGCCCGTCCCCGCCAGAAAAAACCCTCCGCGCTCGCCAGCAAACCCGGCTGGCGTCGTCGCGCCGCCGAAGGCGACCGTCCCGCCCGCGGCCGCCGCGACTGGAGCGAGGAATAATACCCGCCCTCCCCTTCGCCGGTTCACCGCCGGTCACTGCTTCGCAGCTACGGGCAGTTTTGATCCGGATACGGTTCGAGGTGCGTGACCACGTCGCTCACCTGGGGAAGCGCCTCGCGGATCGCATCCTGGACCGCATGGGCGACACGGTGGCCGGCTTCCACCGTCATCGTCCGCTCGACCTGGACATGGATATCCATGGAGTAGCCGAGGCCGATTTTTTTCATGCGCAGTTTCTCGACGAAGCGCACGTCGGGGACGGCCCGCGCCACTCTCAGCACCGCCGCCTGCAGTTCGGGAGGCGGCGCTCCGTCCATGTTTTCGTGCAGCGCGGAACGCAGCAGCGAGATGCCGTTAAACCCGATCACCAGGCAGCCGACCAGCGCCGCCACGTCGTCCGCCTTTTCGTAACCCGGCCCGCCGATCAGGGCCACGACAATGCCGAAAAAGGCGGCGCCCGAGGTGATCGCGTCGGAGCGGTGATGCCAGGCGTCGCCCCGAAGCGCGGAGCTGGACGTTTCCTCGCTCTTTTTCAGCGTATAGCGGGAAAGCAGCTCCTTGGTGACGATCACCAGCAACAGGACAGGCAATGTGAACCACGCCGGCGAATGATGCCGCTCGAAGAGATTGCGCGTGCTCTGGAAGGCGATGGTGCCGCCGGCGGCGAGCAGCGAGATGGCGGAAAAAAGCGCGCCCAGTTGCTCCGCCTTGCCGTGTCCGTACGGGTGGTCCTTGTCCGGCGGTTTTCTCGCCAGCTTCAGTGAAATCAGCACCACGCCGGAAGACACGATGTCGTTGATCGACTCGATGCCGTCCGCGACGAGCGCATACGAATTCCCGATCACGCCGGTCACGATCTTGACGGCGGCAAGCGAAGCATTGACGACAATGCTCTTGAGCGCGGTGCGAATGGCGATGGAGGCGGGCTCTGGCACAGGAAGGAAGCGGAGGCGGGAGGCGATTTGTTTCTGACCGGTGGACTGCCGGATTAGGGTCCATCGCTCCCGATGTCAAAATCTCCGGCCACGATCGCGGCCGGAAACGGGTATAATCGGAAGTAGTGAATGCCGGACAGGCAGAAAAAGTGGCACGGGCATCCTTGCCCGTGGACGGCGCGAAGTGCCGCTTTCCGGAACACGGGCTGGAAGCCCGTGCCACCTCCACTTCCGATTACACTCCCCGGACACGCCGCCGCTTGCAGAACGGGACTTGTGCCGCCCGGGCAAGCGGTCTTCTGTCGCCGGCAACTCATGTCCTTGCGAGTGCTCATAGTCGGTGGCGGGGCGGCGGGATTTTTCGCCGCGATCCGGTGCGCGGAAGCGCATCCGCAGGCGCGCGTCGTGCTCTACGAAGCGGGCGCGCAGCCGCTGGCCAAGGTCCGCATCTCGGGCGGCGGCCGCTGCAACGTCACCCATGCGTGCCCGGAACCGCGCGAACTGGTCAAACGCTACCCGCGCGGCGCCCGCGAGCTGCTCGGGCCGTTTCACAAATGGGGTCCGCGCGAGACCATCGCCTGGTTTGCCGCCCGCGGCGTGGAGCTGAAAACGGAGTCCGACGGCCGCATGTTTCCCGTCACCGATGACTCCGCCACCATCGCCGGATGCCTGCTGCGCGCCGCCGACGAGGCGGGCGTGCGGGTATTCACCCGCATGGGTGTGCGCGGCATCGTGCGCATGCCGGCGGCCGCCACGGCAGCGGCCGCCGATGGCGCCAGGTTTGACGTGACGTTTTCCGACGGTTCGGCCGGCGAGTTCGACCGCGTGGTGCTGGCCACCGGCGGCGGACGCGGCTCGGCGGGGCCGCAGATCGCGGCCTCGCTCGGCCACACGCTGGAACCGCCGGTGCCGTCGCTGTTCACGTTTCATATCGACGATGCGCGCATCCGCGGACTGGAAGGCGTGGCCGTGCCCGACGTGGCGACGTCGGTGAAAGACACGAAGCTGCGCGAAACGGGCGCGCTGCTCGTCACGCACTGGGGCATGAGCGGCCCGGCCATCCTGAAACTCTCGGCCTGGGGCGCCCGCGAACTGGCCGCGCGCGATTACCGTTTCACGCTCGGGGTCGCATGGGCGGGCGCCGGGCGCACGGCGGACCAGGTGTTTGCGGAGCTGGGCGCGGCCCGCGCCGCCAATCCGCGCAAGCAGGTCGTCACGTGGAACCCGTTCGCCCTGCCCGCCCGGCTCTGGGAACGGCTCGTCGCGGCGGCCGGCATTCCCGACGGCGCGGTCTGGACCGGCGTATCCAACAGCCTGTTACAGGCGCTCGCCGCGCAACTGGCGGGCGGCGAATTCGAGGTGGAGGGGAAGAGCCTCAACAAGGAGGAATTCGTGACCTGCGGCGGCGTGCGTCTGCGCGAGGTGGACTTTCGCACGATGGAGAGCCGCGTGTGCCCCGGCCTGTTTTTCGCCGGCGAACTGCTCGACATCGACGGCGTGACCGGCGGTTTCAATTTCCAGGCGGCGTGGACGACCGGCTGGCTCGCCGGGACGAGCGCGGCCCGCCCGGCGGGCCGGAGTTCAGGGTCCGGCGTTTAGTGTTCAGGGTTCCGGTTGCGCGATGGCTCCCTTCAACAACGAACCCTGAACTCCAGACCCTAAACTCCGGACTCTGCCGCCGGATCGTCGGGACGGACGCAGCCTCGCCCGGCGATCCATCGGCAGATGTCCTCGGGCCGCCCCGGCGGACGCGCCGCCAGCAGGCGGGCACGTTGCGCGGCGAGTTCGCGAGGGTTGTCCAAAAGAAAAAGCGCCTCGCGGGCGATGTCGCGGGGCGTGCTGCCAAAGCGCGCGCACGCGTGGAAGCGGCAGTATTGCACGGTGATCAGCTCCTGCGGCATCACGCCGCCGATGCCGTTGTGGATGAGCGGCGCGCCGAGCAGGATCGATTCGCTGGTCGCTCCCGTCCCCGGCCGCGCCACGACGACCGACGCCAGCCGCATGAGCCCCGGCATTTTTTCCGTGTGGCCGAGCGTGCGGATCGCGAGTCGCGGATGCCGCTGCGCAAACGCCTCGATGCGCCGGCGCGTCTCGTCGTTGCCCCCGCACAGTGCGATGACCTGCAGGCGCCGCCCGCTTGCCGCGAGGTGCCGCAGGATCGGCAGGTGGTTGTTGGCGCCGGCGAGGCCGGTGTTGAGCAACAGCGTAAACACGGACCGGTCGAGGCCGAGTCCGGCGGCGAGGGTGTCCGCGTCACGCTCGATCCCGGCTTCGGGCTCGTAGAAGCGGGGGCGAAGCAAAAATCCGCCGTTGAAAATCGCCGGCGCCGGCGTGCCCACCGCCGCGGCCGCCGCGCAGGTCTCGGCCGTCGCTCCGATAAAACCGTCGGCGCGCGGGTTCGCCCAGTGGCGGCTGAAGCCGTAGCCGCCGTAAAGCTCGCCGCAATACGTGATGCAGCGCGGCCGGTCCGCGCCGCCCAGCGCCGCGTGCGCGAGATCGAAAAACCCGTGGTTGGTGTGCGCATGCACGCTGATGACGCGCGACGGCCGCCACTCGCGCACGAGCGCCGAAAACCGGTCGCCGCCCATGATCCGCGCGCCCCGCCGGTGCATGCCGGCGATTTCGAGGTAGTTGAAATAGAGGTGATGCAGCCGCGGGCAGTTGCGCTGGATGAAATTGTAGAGGCCGACGCCAAACCGGTAGAGCCGGTGCGTGTTTTCGAGCGTGGCATGGACGCGTGTCTCCACCGCGCCGCCAAAAACGCGCTCGCTCCACTGCCGCAAGGAATCGGCGCGCATGTTGTGGCCCGTGCCGGTGGAGGAGGTGAGTATCAGCCAGCGCATGACGGCACGGGTTGCGGGAAAAAGATCGGAGGGAGAGAAACGTTCACGGAAGCGGATTGGCTCGTCGGTAAAATCTGCAAACGGCCACTGGATGCAAAAAAAACCGTCATGCCAATCGCAGGCTTCGGCGAATTTTTTGACAGATGCGGTTTTGACACAATCCCCCGCCGCCTCCTCCCTCCTCGGCCATGAGAGTTCTTGTTACCGGAGGCGCCGGGTTTATCGGCACGCATACGCTCGAGGCCCTGCGCGCGCGCGGCGACGACACGGCGTTGTTCGACAACTTCAACGCTACCTGCCCGGTCGCCATCAAACGCGCCAATGCCGCCCTCTCCGGCGCCCGTGTCTACGAGGCCGACCTCTGCGACCGCGCCGCCGTGCGCGCCGCGCTGCGCGATTTCCGTCCCGACGCCGTCATCCATCTCGCCGCCCGCGCCGGCGTGCGCCCCTCGATCGAGGCCCCGCAACTCTACATCGACAGCAACATCACCGGCACGCAGCACCTGCTCGACGAATGCCGCGCCGCCGGCATCAGCCGGATCGTCGTCGCCTCGTCCAGCTCGGTTTACGGCGACAATACAAAACTCCCCTTCGCCGAGGACGACGCCCTGCTGGCTCTCGCCTCGCCCTATGCCGTCACCAAACTCGCCGCCGAAGGTCTCGCCCGGATCCATGCGCAACTCCACGGCGCCGCCGTCACCGTCCTGCGGTTTTTCACCGTCTACGGCCCGCGCCAGCGCCCCGACCTCGCCATCTCGAAATTCGTGCGCGCCATCTCCGCCGGCAAACCGGTCGAGCTTTACGGCGACGGCAGTTCGAGCCGCGACTACACGTACGTGACCGACATCGTCGCCGGCACGCTGGCTGCGCTCGACCGCCTGCAACCCGGCTTCCGCATCTGCAATCTCGGGGGCGACCGGCCCGTGACACTGGCCGCGCTCGTCGCCGCGATCGAGCAGGCGGTCGGACGCAAGGCCGATATCCGCCGTCTCCCCGAGCAACCCGGCGATGTCGCCCACACCCGGGCCGACCTCACCCGCGCCCGCGCCCTCCTCGGCTACGCCCCCGCCGTCACGCTCGCGGAAGGGCTGGCCCGCTTCCGGGAATGGCACCTGGCCGAGGGCAGCCGCCCTCCGTGGACCGGGTGTCATTGAAACGGGATGGCGGCATGGGCTCCTTGCCCGTGCGTGTACCGGGGGGGAGCGGCGGCATGGCGGGCTGTCGGCCTTCGGCCCCGGTGCCTGCCACTGCTGACGACGTGAAGCGTCGCCTGTCGGGATGTTCGTGGATTCCCCGGCCTCAGTCCGGGTTGACGCCCGGCTTGATTCCGGAGGCAAACAACTGCCAGCGCTCGCGGGCAAATTGGCCGTCGTTGCGGAGCCGGCTGATCTCATCGAGGAAAGCCGGTTCATCGTCGCCATAGGCAATGCCGGCCAGCACGAGCAACATGCGGATGCCCTCGCGATCGGCAGGTTTCAGGTCGGGTTTTATCCACGGTCTGGCGGGCCCGGCAAAGGGAGCCAGAAAACGGATCGCCTGACGCAGGCTGCGTCCATCGGGCGTCGTGTGATGCCACCAGTCCACGCCGACATGGGTGGCCTGGCGGGCGAGTGTCATCAGGCCGGCGAGATTCAACGTCGAGTAAGTGAGCGAGAGCGTGCGCGCCAGTTCGTGCGGCTGGCTGCCGTCGGGCTCGACCTGCGTGGCGAGCCGGGTCCGGAGCGCGGAGGCAAGCACGTCGCGGGCGAGTTCCGTGCGGCCAAGGACGAGCGCGAGTTGCGCCACCTGCGCGTCATACCAGGTGCCGTGGTTGTTGTGCTCCCGTTTTTCGTCGAGACCGTTTTTGCTGCCCTGCAGCCACTCAAGATAAGCGCCGAGCCAGGCGCGGAGTCCCTGGTCGTCGGCGGGCGTCCATGCCGGGGAACTGGCGATAAGGGCAATGCCGTCGGTGAGGTCGATCAGGGCGCGCGTTTCGATGATGCCGATGCCGCGTCCGTTCGTGCGACCCGGGATGGCCTGGCCATAGTCAAGATGTGGATTCATGCGCGTGGCCGGATCAAGAAACCAAGTGCGGACCAGGCGTGCGGCTTGCGCGGCGTAGGGTTCGTGGCCGGTGAGATACCAGGCGAGGGCGAGGCGCTCCACCGCGCGACACATGCCGGTGAAGGCCGGGTAGTCGGTGCCTTCGTTGCGTTCGGGATTGTGCTGTCCGTCGCGGCGGATGTAGGGGAGCCCGTCGGGTGTTGCCGGATCGGGCCACCAGTAGGGGCCAACGCTGAAATAGTCGTGCTTGTCGCCGCTCGCCGCGACCCTGGTTTTGTCCATCACCGAAGGCGGTTTCATCGTCAGCGCCGTGTCGGCCTCGGAGCGCAGCCCGGCCAGCGCCTCGCGTACGAGCGGGTCGTTGGCTGCCACCCGTTCACGAGCGGCGGCGAGGGCGGCGCGCGGAAGGGCAAAGACGTTCGGTGAAGGATCCGCGACGGGCGCCGCCGGCGCGGGTGTTGTCATCGAGGCATTGATACAACAGGCCGTGGCGCAGAGGGCGGGCAGGGCCGGGGAAAGGGGAGTTTTCACGGGGCGCCACGGTAGGGGGAAGGCGGAGAGTGTGTCAAGTATGGCACCGCGTGCGAGTTATCCGACATCCCCCCTGCCGCGGCGGCGGGAATGCCGTCGCCGGCCGCTTCCCCCGCCTGATGGATACTCGCGCCGTCCACGGGCAGGATGCCCGTGCCGCTTCCCGGCCATTCTCCCCATCCGGTCGCCCCCCGGCAGGCGACCTCTCTGCGAAATGAGCTTTACAGGAGCCCTTCCAACCTGTTTTGAAGACCCTTTTCACTCAAACCAAACACCTCTCCACATGGGCAACCTGAAGAAGAAACGCCGCCTCCAGATGAACAAGCACAAGCGCCGGAAGCGCTTGAAGTCCAATCGCCACAAGAAGCGCACCTGGCAAAAGTAAGCCGGTCGCGTCCCCGCGGCCCCGTCCGGACCCTCCGGGCGATGGCTTTCCTGTCCCGGTTCCTGACAGCAACTTTCAACAGCCCGCCTTACGCCGACCGGCGAGGCGGGCTTTTTAGCATGGGGAGACAACGTGGCGCGGGCTTTTTCTGCCAAACGCCCGCTTCCGGAGTGGCACGGCCATCCTGGCCGTGGACGGCGCGGAGCGCCGCCGGTGTGTTTGCAGCCGCTGCGGAGAGGCAACGGAGGCGGGCGGAACGCCCGCCGCGCCACGCAAACAACGCTCGCCCTGCAAACGTTGGCCTGTTTATTCGCCCTCCCCAAGGTGAGCGCAGTGCAGCAGAGTTTTTTTGATTTGTTCGGCCTGGAGACGGTCAACGCGCCGCCGGCGCGCGCCGCCGCTTCGCCATTTTTTCCGCCAGAACCGCCGGAACCGCCTGCGCCCGCCAGTTACGTGGCGGACCCGGAAGCGCCGGCCGGGGATCTGGAACCCGCCGAAGCGGAAACCGCACCGCCGCCCGTCCTCTACGAACGCAGCGCCCGCGCCCGGAATTACCGGCTGACGCTGCGGCGCGATGGTGTCGCCGTGGCCACCATCCCGGCCCGCGGCAGCGAGCGCGAGGCGCGCACCTTCGTCGAGCAGCACACCGCCTGGCTGGAACGCGCCCGGGCCCGCCAGCGCACGCGTCCGCGCGGCGCCAC
This sequence comes from Opitutaceae bacterium TAV5, assembly GCA_000242935.3. Taxonomy (NCBI): domain Bacteria; kingdom Pseudomonadati; phylum Verrucomicrobiota; class Opitutia; order Opitutales; family Opitutaceae; species Opitutaceae bacterium TAV5. Next base: position 2,659,352 of record CP007053.1, on the reverse strand, counting down.
CGTCTGGCCGGTCGGCACGCATGTGCTCTGGCGCGGCGAGCTTGCCGAAATCCGCAAGGCCGTCGAGGGGGCGCGCCCGCAAGTCTGCCTCGGTGCGGATGTGTTTCGCGTGCCGGCGTTCTCCGGAGACCTGCGGCCCACGCTGGAAGCGCACTTCCAGCGACTGGCGAGGGTGGAGCTGCCGGCCCGCACCTGGGAACTGGCGACGGTCACCGGCATGCCGGTCCACGAAGTGACGGTGCGCAACCAGCGCACGCGCTGGGGCTCGTGCACCACGGGCGGCGTGATCTCGCTCAACTGGCGCCTCATCCAGACGCCTGAAAGCGTGCGCGACTACATCATTTACCACGAGCTCATGCACCTGAAGGAGATGAACCACTCCGCCCGGTTCTGGGCGCGCGTGGAAGAGGTCTGCCCCGGCTGGCGTGCCGCCGAACTCTGGCTCAAGCGCAACGGCTCGCTGCTCGGGTTATAGCGGAGCGGCCTGCTTCTTCTTCCCCGCCGCGACCTTGGCCTTTCCGGCGGCCGGCTTTTTCGTCGCTCCGGAGGTTTTCGCGGCCTTCACCGCCCCTTTCTTGACCGAAACTTTTTTCGCCGGCGCCTTCGCAGATTTCGCAACGCCGGTTTTTGCCGCCGGCTTTTTCGTCGCTTTCGGTGCTTTCGGCGGGGTGACGAGTTTTCCGATGTCAACGACTTCGGCATCCTTCCAGAGGCGTTCGAGCGCGTAGTTGGCGCGCTGCTCGGCCGTGAAAAGGTGGATCATGATCTGGTAGGCGTCGACCACGGTCCAGCCGCTGCCGTAGCCGCCCTGTTCCATGCCGGCGATCGGAGCCTTGGCCGTGTCGAGAATGCGCTCGGCCTCGATGCGCAAGGCGCGCAGGTGCGGGTCGGAATTGCCCGTGGCCAGCACCAGGTAATCGGTAATGTCGGACTGCGTGACGTGGAGAACGGCAAGCTGCTCGGCCTTCTTGTCGGCGAGCGCGATGACGACGTTTCTCAGGAGTTCGCGGGTGGTATCCGGGCGGGTGCGGGTGTTGGACATGCGTCGCGATAGAGGCCGGTTTTCCGCAGATACTCAATCGCGTTGTTCGGCATCCATGCCTCCACCGGTTCTCCCCGGGCGATCCGAGCCCGCAATTCCGTGGAACTGACATCCACCGGCGGCGTATCCACAAAATGCACCCGCAGGCCGGGAACCGGCGGAGGCGGCGGGAGGGCATGACCCGGACGCGTCACGCAGACAAACTCGGCCAGCTGCACCAGTTCGCCGGGTTCCCGCCACCGCGGAAGCTGCGCAAGCTGGTCCGCCCCGAAGATCCAGAACAGCCGGTTGCTCTCCGGCGGGTACACCGTGCGCAGGTGGCGCAGCGTATCGACCGTATAACTGACCCCGCCCTTCCGGAGTTCGAAATCGCAGATTTCAAGGCCGGGCGTGTCGCCGATGGCGGCGCGCAGGAGAGCCAGCCGGTCCTCCGCGGAGGCGCGGACGGCGGACGGCTTGAGCGGCGCCTGGGCTGCCGGTATGAACAGCACACGGTCGAGCGGAAACCGCGCCAGCACCTCGCGCGCCACCGTGAGGTGGCCGTTGTGGACCGGATCGAAACTGCCGCCGAGAAGGCCGATGTTCATGATCGCCCACTCAACACACGAAAGGATACGAAATACGACACCGTTTGACGGAATTTTTAACCACAGAGGCACGGAGACACCGGTTGGCGGCGCCCCGCGTCTGCATTCATTTTCCCCACGGATTGCCTGGAGCGGCTACGCCGTAGCCAAAGGGACGGAAAGAATGGCCACGAAAAACACGAAAAAACACACCGCGCATGAAATCCTCCATCGCGCTTATAAGCGCCCGGGAGATTCCCGTCGGACAGAAAGGAATTTTGTGTTTTTTGTGGCCATCCCGGTTTGAATCCGGAACGCATCCGCACTGAGGGAAATCATACGCTTCCGCGTACGATTTTTCAGGGTAGCTTTACGGATCTTCGGAGATTACACGGATGGGAGGATACCTGTTTCCCCTGAAAATCCCTGCCTTTATCCGGTTTTTATCCGTGCAATCCGTGGTTAAAAAAGAACCCGGTTTTGGCTCCGTACCTCCGTGGTTCATCCGGCATCCGGAGTCGCTCAGAAATACCCGCCCTTTTCCGTGATCTGCTCCAGCGTCTGGCCTTCGGCGACCCACGAAAAAATCTTTTTCTCGTTGCCGCGAATCTCCTCGGCGCGGAGCAGCACCTCGTACGCGATATCGCGCGGCACGACGACCACGCCGTCGATATCGCCAAGGATCACGTCGCCGGGGCGGATAACGGCGTCGCCGATCTTGATCGGAATCTGGTAATGCGTGATCAGGCAGCGACCGAGCGAGCCATTCGGGATGCGATGCTTGTAGAAGAGCGGGAATTTCTTTTCGAGGATCTGGTGCGTGTCGCGGATGCCGCCGTCGATGACGGCCCCCTTCACACCGAGGCCGACCGCCGTCGCCGTCATGACGCCGCCCCAGAGCGTGGCTTTCTCGTCGCCGGAAGTGTCCCACACGACGAGACTGTCGGGCTTCAACTCGGTGAGCATCTGCGTGCGGTAGGTCATCTCGCCGGTGATTTTGACGTTGGGCGCGCTCTTCACCGTGAAGGCGATACCCGCCACGGTAAGTTCGGGGCGCAGCGGCTTCAGGTGACCGGGCAATGCCTGGTCGAGCAGCGCGTGTTCCCGCAACACGTCGCTCACCGCGCCCGTGTAGAGCTGTTCGTAACGCGCCAGCAATTCCTTTTCGGGAATCGGCAACGGCTGGGTCGAGATGTATTCGCGCTGCGCGATCAGCTTCTCGAGGTTCATCATGCCCACTTCTTTTTTGTAGGCGTCGATATCGGCATTCAGGTCTTTGCTCATGGTTTATGTCGTGATGCGGTTATTGTTCTGGCGGGTGAAAAAGTGGCGCGGGCGTCCCGCCCGCGTCCGGCATGCACAGAGGCATGCCGCTACGTAGTGGTGACGGCGCCAGGAGCGCCGCCTCCGGGATCTCGGTCTTTCAGTTTTCTGTGGGCAGGTCGGGCATGGCGTTTCCGGTTCGCCTCAGGCCAGCCCGAACCCGCCATCGACGAAGAGGTTTTGCCCGGTGATATAGCGCCCCGCATCGGAACAGAGCAGGAGCGCGACGCCGGCGCAGTCGGCGGGCGTGCCGAAGTCGGCGACCGGAATCGAGGCGCGGACCTTGGCGGCGTAGGTTTCGTCGGCGAGGCGGCCGGTGTTGCGGTCGGTAAGGATGACGCCAGGCGCGAGGTTGTTGACCGTCACGCCATGCGGCGCGAGCTGGCGGGCGAGGTTCACGGCAAGCGAGGTCTGTGCGCACTTGGTGGCGGCATACACGACCATGTGCGGATGCGGACGCACTTCCTGCACGCTGCCCACGGTGACGATACGGCCCCAGCGTTGCGCCGTCATCGCGGGCGCGGCGAGCTGGCAAAGCTCCAGGCTCGCGTGCAGGTTGACGTTGACCTGTTGGTCGAACTCCTCGCGCGGGATGGTCAGCCAGTCGGAGCGCGGGAGTTGCACGGAGGCATTGAGAACGAGGATGTCGGGCGCGCCGCCGAGCGCCTCCACCGCTCCGTCCCAAGCGCGCCGGGCGCCGTCGACCTCGCCGAGATCGGCCTGCACCACACCGGTGCGCACGCCCAAGGCGGCCGCGCGCGCGGCCACATCGCGCGCCTGGGCGGCGTTACCCGTGTAGTGGATCGCCACATCCGCGCCCGCTTCGGCGAACGCGAGGGCGATGGCGGCGCCGATGCCGCGGCTGGAACCGGTGACGAGAGCGCGGCGGCCCTTGATCCGGAAGCGCTCGAGTGTGGAGGAGGATTCGGTGCTCATGAGTAGGAAATGCGATGTGTATCCAGAATACCTTTCATATAGCCGATGGCGAAGAGCCGGCCGAGCGTGGCGTAGCCGTGCGGCAGGTCTTCCTCGCCGGCGAGCGAAGGCACGTGATCGACGCGGATCGGCACCCGCAGGCCGAGTTCCTGGCCGTAGAGACGGAGCATCGCCGGCATGTCGGTGGGGCCGTTGTCGTGAAAGGTTTCGGTGAAATTTTCCCGGGTGCCGTTGATGTCGCGGAAATGGACAAACACGATGCGGTCGGCGAAGCGGTGCGCGGTGGCGACGATGTCCTCGCCCATGGCGAGGAAGTTGGCCTGGCAATACGTGATGCCGTGCGCGGGCGAGTCGCTGAGTGACATGGCCCACGCGAAGGCGTCGGCGGAAGTAAAGATTCGCCCGACCCCGCGCAACGGCGAGAGTGGCGGGTCGTCGGGATGGAGGCCCATTTTCACACCCGCCTGCTCGGCGACGGGGAGAACGCGGGTGATGAAGTACGCATAGTTTTCGCGTAGTTTCTCTTCAGTTACGCGCTGGCCTTCGGGAACGGGAGCCGGGTCGAGGCGGGAGGCGTCGAAGCGATTGGTAATGGCACCGCCGCGGGTGACAACATGGGTGCCGGTGCGACACCAGCCGATGGTCGCCATGAAGTTGTAGCAGAGCAGACCGATGCCGAGTTCGCCCATATTGCGGAGCATCTGCTGATAGCGGGCGATATCTTCATCGCGACCCGGCAGGCCCAGCTTGATGCGTTGCATGTCGAACTCGTCGCCTTCGAGCCCGGCGAGCGTGAGGCCGGCTTCGCTAAAACGGTCGCGGATCGTGCGCAGCGCGTCGATGTTGTCGGGCGCGGGCAGACCGGTGAGCTCGGGCGCGCACTTGCAGATCGCGTGCGTGACGCCGGCCTGGCGGGCGAATTGCCAGGAACGGTCGGGTTTGGCGGGGAGAAAATCGGCGAGAATCATCGGACGGGGAATTTTTACACAAAGATCGCGAAGAACGCGAAGATTATGAGGCGAAATGGAGTTATCATATTTAACTAATTATAAACAGGTTGTAATCCTGATCTTTGGATTGTGTCCTTCGCGTTCTTTGCGTCCTTCGTGTAAAAAACCGGAATCAATTCCCGGTGCCTGCGAGGAGCCGGTTGCATTGCTCCGCGCAGGCGAGCAGGTGACGCGAGGCGGCCTTGCGTGGCGCGGGTTCGAAATCCTGCGGGAAACCGATCACCGTGAGCGCGGCAACGATACGGCCGGAGCGGTCGCGCAGCGGAGCGGACATGGCGGAGTGATCGGTGCGGTAGTGACCGAGATCCGAGCAACGTCCGTAACGCGCCAGTTCGCGAAGCCGCGCGGCGATGTCGGCCGGTTTCTGGTTTTGCCAGCAGTCGGCGGGGGCAGCGGCGATGATCGCCTCGCGCTCCGTCGCGGACAGCGGGCTCATCAACACGCTGCCGGACGAACCCAGCACGAGGTGAAACGCCGCGCCAATCTTCACGTTGACGGACGTGGCGCGCGGCGACTCGACCCGGAAAATCGTAATGGCGTTGTCACCCTGGCGGACGGAAATCTTGGCGGTGAGTCCGGTCTCGCGCGCCAGTTGGCGGAGCGGTTCGCGGACGGTTTCGATCAACAGTTCGTGACGCGACAGCGGCTGGAGCAGCGGCAGCAACCCGAACGAGATCTCGTGCTGCCCGGCGGCGGAGGCGCGCACCCAGTCTTCGGCGAGAAACGTCTGCAAAATCCGATACGTGCTGGAATGCGGCAGCCCGAGCGTCTGCGCCAGCGCCTTGGTCGTGGTCGCGTCCCCCTTCCCTTCCGCCACGGCACGCAGCACGGCGATGGCTTTTTTCAGAATGGGAACGGTGTGGGCGGACATGGGGACAGGTCTGGAGGTTGGCGCTCGGATTCGTTGAACGGGGTAATCCTGCGACGGAAAGCCGGATCGCTCAAGTCGCCTATTGGATTTTGTTTTTCAATACAGAAAAAACAACGGACGCACTTTCCGTCGGAGGTGGCACGGGCATCTTGCCCGTGGACGGCGTGAACAATTTCCCGTCGCATTTTTCCCGGCGCCGGTTTGAGATCCGGTGTCATATGTTCATACGCACCGGCTGTTACGCATCCTTGCTCCCGTCGCCTTCCCGGCCTTGTCCAGGATGCGCTTCCTGGCCAGATTCGTCTGCGTAATACGCCGCCGATGCGCGCCTTGCGTCAGCTCCTTCCCTGCCTTCGCGGCCACTGGCTCCCCATCCTCATCGCGCCTCTGCTCATGACGGGGGAAGTCGTGCTCGATCTTTTGCAGCCGCGTTTCGTGCAGCACATCATCGACCAGGGTATCGGCCAGTCCGACCTGGCGACGGTCACTCACACGGCGTTTTTCATGCTGGCCGCCGCCGTCGGCGGCCTGGTCTGCGGCGGCGGTTGCGGTTTTTTTGCCGTGCGCGCGGGCCTCGGTTTTGGCGCCAGCCTGCGCCGGTCGGTGTTTCACAAGGTCCAGTCCCTCTCCTTCGCCGATCTCGACCGGCTCGAAACCGGCCCTCTCATCACGCGCCTGACCAGCGACGTCAACCAGGTGCAGGACATGGCCGTCATGCTCCTGCGCGGCATGGTGCGCACGCCGCTCCTGCTCGTCGGGAGCATCGTCATGGCGGTGCTCACGAGTCCGCGGCTCAGTCTGCTGTTTCTTGTCATCATCCCCATCCTGGTGACGGCGCTCGTCATCATCTCCCGCAAAACCTTTCCGCTCTACCGCCAGGTGCAGCAAGGGCTCGACGACGTGAACACCGTCCTTCAGGAAAACCTCGCCGGCAGCCGCGTCGTCAAGGCCTTCGCGCGCGCCGGCCACGAGTCGGAACGCTTCGCCCGGGTCAACCACACGCTGGTGCGCCGCACGGTCGAGGCCATCCGCACCGGCGCCCGGCTCCAGCCCTTCATGATGCTCACGCTCAATGTCGGCATCGTGGCCGTGCTCTGGGCCGGCGCCCACCGCGTCCGGACCGGCGACCTGCAGGTGGGCGAGATCGTGGCCTTTATCAACTACCTCATGCACGCCCTCATGTCGCTGGCCTTTTTCAGCTTCATGGTCGTCCAGATGTCCCGCGCGCATGCGTCGGTCCGGCGCATCGCCGAAATCCTCGAAGCCAGGCCGAGCCTGAAACCCGCTTCCGCCTCGCCGTCGCGCGCGCTTCCTCCTCGCGTCGAGGGGCGCGTCGCCTTCGAAAACGTGAGCTTCAGCTACGCCGGCGAAGGAGGGAATCCGGTCCTGAAAAACATCAGCTTCACCGCCGGGCCCGGCCAGACGGTCGCCATCCTCGGCGCCACCGGCTCGGGCAAGTCCACCCTCGCGCACCTCATCCCGCGTTTTTACGACGCGACCGAAGGCCGCGTCACGCTCGACGGCGTGGACGTGCGCAACATCCCCGAGGCCGACCTCCACCGCCACGTCGGCATTGCCCTGCAGGAGCCGGTCCTCTTCGGCTCCACCGTGGGGGAAAACATCGCCTTCGCCCGGCCCGACGCCCCGCCCGAACTCGTCGCCGACGCCGCCCGCACCGCGCAGGCCGACACCTTCATTTCCCACATGCCGGAGGGCTACGCCACCGCCGTCGGCCAGCGCGGCGTCACCCTTTCCGGCGGACAGAAACAGCGCCTCGGCATCGCCCGTGCCCTCCTGCCTCGCCCCGCCGTGCTGATCCTCGACGACAGCACCAGCGCCGTTGACCTGCGCACGGAGTCGCTCATCCGCGACGCCCTCTCCGCGCAGGACTTTTGCCAGACGCGCATCATCATCGCCCAGCGCATCAGCACAGTCGTCGACGCCGACCGGATCCTCGTGCTCGACGAAGGCCAGCTCGTCGCCGCGGGCACGCACGCCACCCTGCTCGAAACCAGCCCCGTTTACCGGGAGATTTACCAGTCGCAGATCGAGAAAGGAGCCACGCCGCATGAAGGCGAATGACCCGCAACGCCAGCCCTCCGCCGAGGACCGGATGCCGCCCATGCCGGGACGGCGCGGCGGTCCCGGAGCCGGCTTCCAGGCGCCCGTGGAACGCGCCAGGAACGCGACCGGCACCGTCCTGCGCCTCTGGGGTTATCTCCGCCGCGAACGGCTCGCCCTGATCCTCACCGGCCTGCTGGTCGCCGGCTCCGTGGCGTTCGACCTCGCCGGCCCCCTCCTGCTCGGCCGCGTCATCGACCGCCACATCGTCCCCCGCGAACTCGACGGCCTCGCCCGCACCCTCGGCCTCATGCTGCTGGTCTATGCGCTCTCGGCCGCGTCCGGCTTCCTCCAGGCCTGGATCATGGCCGGCGCCTCCCAGCGCACCCTGCGCGCCCTGCGCATCGATCTCTTCGACCGGCTGCAACGCCTGCCGCTGCGCTTCTTCGACCGCCGCGCCCACGGCGAACTGATGGCCCGCGTCACCAACGACGTGGAAAGCATCAACCAGGTGCTCGGCAACAGCGTGACGCAGCTCGTCTCGGGCGCGCTCAGCACGGTCGGCGTCGCCGTGGCCATGGTTCTGATCAATCCCTGGCTGGCCCTGGCGAGCGTGTTTTTCATCTCGCTCTTCACCGTGACCGCCAACCGCTGGCTCGGCGCGCGCATCCGCGCCCGCTACCGCGTGCAGCAGGCCGCCCTCGGCCGCCTCTACGGCTTCATCGAGGAAAGCGTCGGCGGCCGCAAACTCGTCAAGGCCTGCGGGCAGGAGGCCGCCATCGTCGCCCGCTTCGACGACATCAACCAGGCCAGCCTCCGCGCCGGCGTGCAGGCGCAGACCTTCAGCGGCGTGACCGGCCCGCTGATGAACATGGGCAACAACCTCGGCCTCGCGATCGTCGCCGTGCTCGGCGGCTTCATGGCCATCCGCGGCCTGGCGACCGTCGGCACCATCGCCACCTTCATCAACTACACGCGCCAGTTCGGCCGTCCCCTCAACGAAATCGCCAACCTCTACAACCAGATCCAGTCCGCCATGGCCGGGGCCGAACGCGTTTTCGAGATCATCGACGAGCCGCCCGAGGCGGACACCCCCGGAGCGCAACCGCTCGGCCCGGTCCGTGGCGACATCGTTTTCGAGGACGTGCATTTCTCCTACCGCGAGGGCGTCCCCGTCCTCAAGGCCATCAACCTCCACGCCCGCCCCGGCCAGACCATCGCGCTGATCGGCCCCACCGGCGCCGGCAAAACGACGATCATCAATCTCCTCACCCGCTTTTACGAAATCGACCGCGGCCGCGTCCTCCTCGACGGCCGGGACCTGCGCGACATCGCCAAGGACGACCTCCGCCGCCACCTCGGTATCGTGTTGCAGGATACGTTTCTCTTTTCCGGCACGGTCCGCGACAACATCCGCTACGGCCGGCTCGATGCGACCGACGCCGAGGTCGAGGAGGCGGCGCGCCTGGCCAACGCCGATCCCTACATCCGCCGCCTGCCGCAAGGCTACGACACCTTCTTGACGAGCGGCGGGGGCGGCAGCCTCAGCCACGGCCAGCGACAGATGCTCTCCATCGCCCGCGCCATCCTGGCCGATCCGTCGATCCTGATTCTGGACGAGGCGACCAGCAGCGTGGACACGCGCACCGAGAAACACATCCAGGAGGCGATGGCGCGGCTGATGCACAACCGGACGAGTTTCGTCATCGCGCACCGCCTGAGCACCATCCGTAACGCCGACCAGATCATCGTGATCAACCACGGCGAAATCCAGGAACGCGGCACCCACGCCGGGCTGCTCGCGCAACAGGGCTTCTATTGGCGGCTTTCCGGCAGCCCGGAGCCCTCCGCCGCGGTCGATCGATCGACCGCGGCCGGATGAATATCCGCTGACGCCGGATCATCGTGCCCGCCTCAACCGGTGCCGGCGAGCTTGCGCATCGTGCCGGCGCAGCGCTTCAGCCGGCGCAGCAATTCCCGCTGGCCGAGCGTTTCCCGGAAATCCTCCGGCCAGCCGACGACGGTGAGAGCCGCCAGTTCGGAATCCGTCAGCGGCAACGCCACCGACATGGCGTGGATTGCCGGATTGCGCGTGCCGAATGCGCTGCCGAAACCCGACCGCCGGGCCGCCGCGATCTCCTTCAACCATTGCGGCTCCTCCCGCTCCGGCAACCGCTCCCCGTCCTCTCTCGCCGAATGCAGCACGCGCAAGACTTCCGGACGCGGCAGTTGCGCCAGCAGGATCGTGCCGACCGATCCCGCCTCCAGCAGGTGCATCCGGGAACCCACCGGAGAAGAAATCGAATTCGGACGCCGTGACTCCGCCCGCAGCGCCGTCACCGCCTGCAACCCCTCGCGGATCGAAATCTTCGCCGACAAGCCCGTCTCGTGCGAGAGTTCGCGCAACGGCCCCTGCAACAACCCCAGCACGTGTTCGAGGCGCGCATACGACCGCGTCACCTGCGCCAGTCCGAAAGCCAGCCGGAACTCCCCGCGCCGGCTTTCCCGCAGCCAGTTGTTCTTCACGAGGGTACGCAAAATCCGGTATGTCGTGGCCGGTGCGATACCGAGCTCCATCGACAGTTGCTTCGCACCGAGGCCGCCGCCCTCGTTCGCGGCAATCGCGTGAATCACATCCAGGGCTTTTTGCAGAACGGGTATCGTGTTCATCGTTACAGCCAGCCACAGAATCCGGGATTTTACCATAACAGATAATTTTTTATCCAATACGGAATTGATCCGGCGGAGGTCTCCGGGGATCCTTTCGGCAGAAAAACCCGCAAACAGACCGCCTCCGTCATGAAGATCATTGACCTGAAAGTACGCACCGTCGCCATCCCCCTCACCTGCCAGCTCCGCCACAATACCGGCGTCCATCCCGGATATTTTCTCCGTACGATCCTCGAACTCGTCACCGACGAAGGCATCGTGGGTCTCGGCGAGGTTGGCGGAGGCGACCAGCGCGCCGCCCTCCTCCGGCTCAAACCCCGCATCGTCGGGCTGGATCCGTTTCACCTCGAAACGATCAAGCTCAAGGTCCTCCGCTCGATCTACTACCTCTCCAACGCCCGCCTCTACGCCGCCATCGAAATGGCCTGCCTCGACATCATCGGCAAGGCGGTCGACCGCCCCCTCTGCGACCTGCTCGGCGGCCCCGTGCGCGACGCCATTCCCATGATCGCGTATCTGTTCTGGCGCTACGACCGGCCCGGCGGGGGCGACGACACCTGCGCCGGGGACCTCGCCGACTGGTGCCAGGAACTCTACGAAACGCTCGGCGTGCGCGCCATGAAGCTCAAGGCCGGCGTCATGGACCCCGGCGAGGAAGCGCGTGTGCTCGAACTGTGCCGCGAACGGCTCGGCCCCGATTTCGGCCTGCGCATCGACCCCAACGGCGTCTGGTCCGTGCCCACCGCCGTCCGCATCGGCCGACGACTCGAACCGCTCGGCATCGAGTATTTCGAGGACCCGTCCTGGGGGCTCAATGGCAATGCCGAAGTCCGCAAACAGATCCGCATTCCGGTGGCCACCAACATGTATCCGGCCCGCTTCGACGACCTCGCTCCGGCCGTGAAACTCGGCTCCGTGGACATCGTGCTCACCGACATCCACTACTGGGAAGGTCCCCGCGGTGTGAAGGACCTCGCCGCCGTCTGCCGCACCTTCGGCCTCGGCGTGGCCATGCACAGCGGCGCGGAGTTCGGCATCGAGCTGGCCGCCATGCTTCACACTGCCAGCACGATCCCCGAGATGACGTTCGCCGGCGATGCGCATTACCACTACCTCACCGACGACATCATCGAGGGCGGCCTCATGAAATACCGCGACGGCTGCCTGCCCGTTCCCCGCGGCCCCGGCCTCGGCGTCACACTCGACGAGGAGAAAATGCAGAAATACGAACGCGAATACGAGAAGCGCGGCGACTACTACGCCCGCTTCCACCAGGATCCCCGCCGCCCCGACTGGTTCCCCATCGTCGGCGGCGTGTGAGCATTGCTCCCCGCCTCCCCCCTACCCCCACAACAAGCCCATCATGCGCATATCCATCACGGAAACCGGCGCGATCGCCTCTCCCTCGGCAATCAACACCCGCGCCATCCAGCAGGCCATCGACCGATGCGCCGACGCCGGTGGCGGTGTGGTTTATTTCCCTCCGGGAACTTTTTTAACGGGAACCCTGTGGCTGAAAACCAACATCACGCTTTATCTGGAGGCCGGCTGCACCCTGCTGGCCTGCCCCGAGCGCGACGAATACAACGCGATCGACTGCTTTCCCGAACAGGACGTGGTCGCCCATCAGGCCGCCAACGGAACGCACCTGCTGATCGCCTACCGATGCGACAACGTGACTCTCGCCGGTCGGGGAACCATCGACGGCAATCCCTCCGCGTTTTTTAATCAAGGCGTCATCGCGCGCGACCCGGAACGCGAGGGAAGCCACGACCATTACAAGCTGCCCGACGAGCGCCCCGGGCAAATGCTGTATTTTGTCGGCTCCACCCACGTGCGACTGGAAAACGTTTCGCTGGTGAACGCCTGCTTCTGGAGCGTTTACCTGCTCGACTGCGACACCGTGAAGATTTCCGGGCTGACCATCCGGAGCGACCGGAAGATTCCGAACTCCGACGGACTGCATTTCAACTGCTGCCGCAACCTCGTCGTGGACAATTGCGACATCGACACAGCCGACGACTGCATCGTGCTGCGCGGGCACTACAAGGTGCTGGGAGACGCGGACGTGCCAATGGAGAACGCCATCGTTTCCAATTGCATCCTGCGCACCCGCTGCTGCGCGCTGCGGCTCGGCGTCGGCGACGGCACCATTCGCGACTGCCTGTTTTCCAACCTCGTCATCCGTGACACCCGCACCGGGATCAGCATCTGGCCCGCTTACTCGGACCGCTATCCGCGAGGAACCGATATCGACAACGTCCGGTTCGAGAACATCGTCATGGATGTCACCACGCCGGTGAACCTGACGCTCGGCGTCGGGGCCAAGGCCGCGGTCGGCAACATCGTCTTCAAGGGTCTGTCCTGCCGGGCCACCAAGTCCGTCTATATCGTCGGCGAGGAAACCGTGCGCGTGTCCGACATCGATTTCATCGACTGCGTCTTCCGGTTCTTCGGCCACAGGTTGCAATCGCCGTTCGACGCGGAGTCCTGCGCCCTGGAGCACCCCTGGAAAGAAGCGGTCACGAATCCGCCCGCCTGCGGTATTTTCGTCCGTTACGCGGATCGTGTGCGGTTCCGCAATGTCCGGCTCGACTGGACCCGCGCGGAAGGGCAACGCTCCGAATCGCTGTGCTGCATCGATTGTGATGACATCAGCTTCGACAACATGGACTCCGTGGACTTTGCCCGAATGGGCATCCCGTCCGCGTTTCGACTGGTGCGATCTTCCGTCTCAAGACCCGATCGATCGCCGGATCCCTGACAACGCGCTTCCTGACCAATGATTCACCGGCGTGAGCGCTTGCGAAGCATGACCGCGATTCCGAATGCGGCGGCGCCGATCAGCACCGCCCATGTGGCAGGCTCGGGAATGGACAAGGGGGTGACGGCATCGAAAGAGTCGCCAAATCGGAGCGCGTCGAACGTGACGTCGATGAGTCCCGTCTCCCCGCTGGCATTGAAGACAACAAACTGGAGATAGCTCCCGGTTATGGTGCTCGTCCCGGAAGAGGATTCAGAATAGGTCTTGGCCGCGACATCGGCGGCGGTAGCCGCATTGAGCGTTGCGAAGTTATCCGTCTTGTAAGCGTTGAACTGGTCAAGGGTCAGATACCAGGTCGTAAGCTTGCCTTTGGCTGAAGCCGACAGGGTGTCGCCAACGCGCTCATATCTGGAGAGTGCAATGTAGGTTTCACTGGCCAGAAGCGTGCCCCATCCGCTGGAGCCGACACTGCCGTTGAACCGGGCATCAGGTGTGCCCCCAAGTGAGGCACTGCCATCAGGTGAAACGGCAAACCGGGTATCGGAACTGCCATCCTGCGTACTGCTCATGCGGATACCAGAAAAAGACGCCGCGTTCGAGGTGGAAAGGGTGTCGAACCGGAATACGAATGCGGAATATACCGTGCCGGCGAGCGATGCGTCCACCCTGGCGCCAATGACAACGGATTTGTTGGCCGCAGTCCCGTAGAGGCGAAGCGATCCTCCTTCGTTGGCCAGATCGCCAAATGCGAGGCTGGCGGATTGCACGTCCGCATAAGTATCCGTTACTGCATTACGCTCCCAATTTCCCGAGAGTCCGGCACTGGCCGATGACGCGCTCTGGCCGCCTAATGATCCGGCAACGTATCCGGAAAAGGTTTCCTCAAGATAGACAGTTGCGTGAGCGCCGGCAGTCGCCAGGGCCAGACCGGCAGCAAATGAGAGCGGGAATAAACGGGAGGGCATTGTCAGGGATTTCATGCCCTGCATCTTGCCCGCCCGGGGAACGGGAACGAGAGATTGCTGCTGGAACAGTTCCAGTCGTAGTCGCGGCTACACGACAGTATTTCAAATCAAGTTGCTGACTGATGTTACGCGGACGGCCCTGAAGTGGCGCGGGCGTCCCGCCCGCTGACGGCGAAGCCGCCGGATCGTGTGGCACGGGCTTCCAGCCCGTGAGCGTTGCCTCTCCGCGTCGTCCGGAAACAAACCGGCGACGCTTCGCGCCGTCCACGGGCAAGGATGCCCGTGCCACGTCGGAAGCGGGCGAGACGCCCGCGCCACACAAACCGGCGACGCGCAGCGTCACCCGGTTCAAGGGGGGGGCGAGACGCCGGCGCGCCTCGTCCGGCATGCAGGGAGGCATGCCGCTACGTTCTGCGGATGCGGCTTTCTAGCCGACCGCCGCTCAGTTCGAGAGACTCTGGTGAGGCAGAAGGGCCCGAATCTGCGCCATCGTTTCGCGCTGGATACCGCGAACCCGGGCCATGGCGGCGGAAAGTTTCGCCCGGGCTTCCGTCTCGTTTTTATGCATACCGACGAGCTCTGTCGCAAGCGTTTCTCCGGTCACGTCCGGACGGTCGAGGTTGAGCATCCAGTCGCCGAGGCCGATGTCGGGCCACATCTGCCCCTTGGACGTTTCGGTCGCGGTAGGCAGATAGAGGGAGGGGGTTCCGGCGGCGGCGGCGATGATCGGCGAGTGGCACTCCATGCTGAGCAGTGCGACCGCATCGCGGTAAACGGCGGCGGCCTCGTCGGGCATCCAGTAGCTGTCTTTCCAGACGACGCGGGAGCGAATGCGTTCGGGGAGTTTGTCGTAAATTCCGGTTTTCGCCACTTCGACCTCAAAGGTCATTTCGGGGCAAAGAACGACCTTGAGACCGGTTTGCTCAACGAAACGGGTGATCGCGTCGCGGATCTTGCCGAGGTCGTTTTCGATGTGCTGCTCGTTGTAGGCCTCGCGGGCACGATCGTTTTCGGTCGGAGCGTGCTTGCGAATCTTGTAATAGGGAGCGAACCGGGTGCGGCCGATCACGCAGATGTAACGGTCTTTTTCGAGCGCATTGGCACGGAGCCAGGCGTTGGCGCGGGCGGTATCGTACTGATCGACGCCGAAAACGGCGTCGGGTGCAAAGGCAAGGACCGGCGTCTTGACGTTTTCACGGCGAAGGTAGTCGAGGCTGGTCGTTTCCCGCGTATAGACGAAGGCGGCGTGATCGAGCAGGTCCCGCTCGGACGGAGAAAGGGGGCGGGCTCCGACGAATCTGGCGAAGGCGGACTCGCGGTCCACGGTCACACCGTAAAAGCCGTAGGGATGGTGGCCGATGTCGGCAGCATGGTATTTTCTCCAGGCATCGAAGACTTTGGTCGCGACATGGATGTCGGGGGCGGAACTGCAAATGAAGAGACCGGCGCGGTCGAAGGCGGAACGGACGGCGGGAGTGTCGGGAAAACCGGCGGAATCGAGGCCTCCGTGGACAATCTCCACGTCGGGGAATTGCCGGCGGAGAAGCGGTTCGACGTCATCGCGGATGTCGGCGGGCCAGAGAATGAGACGGGCTTCGGGGATGTGTTTCCGGAGAAGGGTCAGGAGCCCCGGGGTGTGGGCGATGTCTCCAATATTGACAGTCTGCCAGCCGGAGCGGACGAGGATGACCGGCACCGGGGATACGGTCGTTGTGGCGGCAGCGACGGAATCGGGAAGGCGGGCAAGGAGGCTGGCACGGTCTCCGGTTTTCTGTGCAAGATAGCGGGTGGCCTCGATGAGTTCGGGTGTGCGAAAGGCAGCGGCAGCCTGATAAAAAAGAGGAAGGGCGGCAACCTGAACAGCCTGCTGTTTGTCGAGGTGTTTGCGCGGCCAGGCAGCCTTGTCCGTCAGAAAGGGAATGAGAGCCTCGAAGGCAATTTTGAGGGAAGGCGCCTCGGGTGTTTTCGGGTTGCGCCAGGCCCAGAGGTCATCACCGGCAGCGGAGGCACATCCGGCAAGCGTGGTGAGGGCGCGGAGGCCGTAGAGCGTATACCACAGGGAGCGGTTGCGGTTAAGTTCATGGGGAAGACTTCCGTCGGCGGCGATCTGGGTGGCGACAAAATGGCGGGCCATTTTCAGGGCGCCGGCAACGCGGTCGGCATCGCCGGCATAGAGGGAAAACGCTGCGACCTGGGCGGCATGCCAGGCGCCGTGGTTGTTGACCATGGCGGCTTCGGCTTTTCCCGGAGGGCTTTCGAGAAGCCATGTGGTATAGGCGCGAAACCAGTCTTTCAGGGCGGCATCGTCGGCAGGGGTCCAGGATCGGGAAAGCCCCAGCAGCTTTACGGAATCCAGCATGCGGATCAGGTCGGCTCCCTCGATGATGCCGATAGCCATGCCGTCGTGAACGCCCGGCTGCGCCGAGGCGTAGTTGAAATTCGGATTCATCCGGGTTTCCGGCGTGATGAACCAGGTGCGGAGAAATTCGGCCGCCTTGGCCGCATATTTTTCATCGCGGGTATAAAACCAGGCCAGGCCGAGCGTGGTGACATTGCCGCGCATGCGCCCGTAGCGGGTCAGGTCATACTTGCCGGTCCAGCAGTCGGGATTGGTGTACCCGTCACGTCGGACCCAGGGCATGCCGTCGGCGGTGTCGGGGTTGGGCCAGGCGTATTTGCCGATGGAGTGGAAGTCGTGAGGGTCGCCGGAGGGCGCCACGATTTTTTCCGGGTCGGTGACGGTAAAGGCTGGCTGGTCGAGAAGCTTGTCGGCTTTGGCGGCAAGCGAGGCGACGGCTTTTTTGAGGGGAGCGTCGCCGGAGTCGGCTTCGGCCCGGTTGGCGAGGAGATCAGGGTAACGGATCTGGATCAGGACGGGAGGAGGAGGGGCTGCCTGCGCCGTCTGTGACCGGCCATCGAAAGCCTGGCAGGTGAATGCTCCGGAAACGAGAAGCAGGACAAATATCCGGAACAGCCGGAATCGGGTGCAGGGGGTTTTCATCGAGGAATGGATTGCGTGATTAAAGAGGCGGAACGGTTTCGGGCAAGACGCGTCCCGGCCGGGCATCCGGCGCGAGCGAGTTTGTCAGCCGACAGCAAAACCTTAGCGACAAGCCGCGGAGACCGGGCGGGCAGGATGGACAACCCGATACGGAGAGCGCGGGCGGCAGAGGCGCCGCTGCGGCGCGGCATCTTCCCGACCCGCCTGCGGTATCGGTCGGATCGATTCCATGGCGCCGGACGTCCCGGAAAGGGATCGGATCGTGGAGACCTGCCTCTCACCACCACTTCCATCGTTCGTCGGTTTTCTGGAGCGGTCCCTTGAGCGTTACGACATGAGCGTCGACAAAAAGGACGTTGGCAGTGTTGCCGGGATGACGATACGCAAACCGGGTTGTGGAGTCATAGGACACGGTTTCCGCAGCGGCATCGATTTCGAGTATGAAAAAGGTCCGGGACGGATCAGGCACGGCGCCGCGCCGGTAGAGCCACGGCTTGGTGGTTTCATGGATGAAGTTGTTGTAGGCGTATGAAGTCCTGGATTCGGAGTTCCAGGGATCAAACTTCGGATCGGGACAGGCAAGAACACCAACAGACTTGGGTTTGGGTGGCGCGCCAAGCTGGTTGACATTGATACTCACATAGGGCGCGAGTCTCCACATCCATGGCGGATTTTCGGTGTCACCCATCGAACCCCGCGCGGGAAACATATCCCTGTTTTCGTTGGCATAGAGATGCAGCGCGAGGCCGATCTGGCGCAGGTTGGAGGCGCAATGGCTGGCGCGCGCCTTGCTGCGCACGACGCCGACCGTGGGAATGATGATCGCGGCAAGGATGCCGATGATCGCAATCACGGTGAGAAGCTCGATCAGCGTGAAGGCGAAACGGGAAGGATGCCGAAAATGCGGGTATGGGCGGGGGTTCATGGAAGGAAAGTGATTGGATTGCCTTTCTGGACCTGAAAGAAACTTCAGGCTTTTCCGTTACTCAACCGATGTTTAGTGGAACAGTTCCAGTGAGGACCAACCTGAGAGCGATTGCGAAGGAGGCGGGGGTGGGCGTGGCGACGGCGTCGCGCGCCATGCGCGGGCTGGCCAACGTGTCTCCCGCGGCCCGCAGGCGCGTGGAGGAAGCGGCGCGCAAGCTCGGATATGTGCGCGATCCGCAACTTTCCAGCGCGCTGGCCTTCGCCCGGCGGCCGGAAAAACCGGTTTATCGGGAGACGTTCGCGTTTCTGGGGGCCTTGCCGGAATCCGAACACGCGAAAATACCGTGGTTGCGAGGAATCCATGCCGGGTTCTGCGAGCGCGCGGCAAATCTGGGTTACACGGTGCGCTATATCACGACGCCGCGTCAGACGCGGGCGCAGCGCGTGCTTTCGCGGGAATTGCATTCGCAAGGTATCCGCGGACTGGCGGTGTCGTCGCGACCGGAGTGGTCGCCGTTTTCGATGGAGCTGACGTGGGAGCATTTCGCGGCCGTGGAACTGGGAAGGGCATTGTGGTCGCCGTCATTGCCGCGTGTGGATCGCGAGATCACGGACGATTTTTTCGGGATGTTCGCGGAAATCCGGCAAAGGGGCTACCAGCGCATCGGGCTGGCAATGAGCCACACGGACGAGGTGCGGCGGCGGTGGAGCGTGCTGGCTACGTATTTGCTTTTTCAACACCAGAATCGGGATCTTCCTGCGCTGCGTCCGCTGGAGGAGGAGGATGGCCGCGATTACTCGGCGAAAGCGCTGGAGCGGTGGATCGAACGGGAGAAGCCTGACGTAATCGTGGTAAACGGGTCGGAGCCGCTGGACTGGCTGCGCGAAGCGGGATGGCGGGTACCGGAGGATGTGGCGTTGTGCCGGATCGACTGCCTGCCGGACCGGCCGGAAACCGGGCTGGCGGGGAACTACGAACAGATGGGCGCGTCGGCAGTAGATTTGCTGAGCAGCGCGCTGGAGCGCGGTGAGCTGGGATTGCTGACTTATCCAGGGGTGCACAGCACGCCGAACCGTTGGCACGAAGGGGAAACGCTGCCGGCTCTGAAAGGGCAAGAGCGAGGGGTGTCATGAAGCTTCCATTATGCAGTTCCTCCCGGCGCGGGCGGATACCGGATGAATGCCGTTGGAGGCAGGATGCGATTCGGGCTGCTGGCGGGCGAACCAGCGGCGCATGACGTCGGCGGCAGGTTTGCCGTCGAGTGTGAAGCCGGTGTCTCCCGCCGGGTCGGCATGATAGTGGGGGCGGTATTGCTGCTCCTCCCATTTCCACCAGTAAAAGCCGCGCCACCAAAGTTCATCCCAGAAAAGTGTGCACATGGCGTCGAGGAAGTTGGCCTGCTCGTCGGGAGCGTAGGGGCCGGTGTTGCGGTATTCGCCGGGGAGAATAGCGCCGCCACGGACGGAGCGACAGCCTGTTTCGCCAAAGATGATGGGGAGGCCGCCGAGTTTTTCCGACGCACGACGGAGGATGGCGACGGTAGGGCGGAGTTTTTCGATCATTTGCGGGATGGTCGCTCCGGGGGCGTCGGCGGCGGAGGAGTAGTAACTGATGCACACGGCGTCGAGCGAGCGAAGCCAGGCGGGAGGCTCGGCGAGTTCGAGCAGGGTGGGCGGTTGCACGTCATAGCAAATGGGGCCGGTGTAGTGTTTCCGTGTGGTTGAGATGAGGTGATGCCAACGGTCGTTGTTGTTGGCCTGCTCGGCCCCGTAGAGTTCGCAACCGATGCAATACATCTCGCAACCGGTGCGCCGGGCGAGGCCGGCGTAGTGAACAACGCTTTGGGCAAGGCTGGCAAACCAGGTGTCCCAGTAGGGCGTAACGCGGCCCTGGATTTGCTGGTCGCCGTCAGGGAAATGGATGCGCCCGCGCCAGGAACTGTCGAGACACTCGACCATGGGCTTGAGCATCACGCGAATGCCGCGGGCATGGAAACGGTCGATGATGGCGGCAAGCTCGTCATCGGAGGGAGTGAATTCAAAATCCTGATACAGACGCGTGCTGCTGAAAGTTTCCTGGATGACACTGGTCATAAGCGCAACCCAGGTGACGCCGAGCGCGGCCATGCGGTCCACCTGGGCGGCGGCCTCGGGTGTGGCATAGTAGCCGCGTTTGGCAAGGTAGCCGAAGCTCACGCCACGGTGGAGCTCGTTCAGCGAATCGGCAGGCGTGTTCCGTACCGGGGACACGTTGTCGGGCAGGCGCGTCATGTCCGGGAATCAGGACAGAGGGTTGTTGCGGCGATGACGGCGAACCTGCCAGAGGCCGGTGGCCAGCATCGTCAACGCGAGAATGAACGCGGCGGATGCGGGTTCGGGGACCGCCGTTGTCGCCGTGCTTCCCGTCAGGACAAACTGATCGAGATAAACATGATGGGCGCTGCTGGGGTAAGTTGATCCATTCTGGGAGGCAAAGATGTAGAGCCGGAATGTCACCGACTCCCCGATCTCCTGAAATTTGTCGCCGAAGCCTGAAAAATCCACGTCGAGCGTGCCGTTGTTTTTCGAGGACCCGGTGCTGGTGGAAACCGCCTTGCTGCCGAGAATGTTACTGGTGCCGAAACCATCCACGCTCGAGCAAAGAAAGATCGTGGCGGTAAAGGGCCTGTTCGCACCGGAGTTGCCATCGTAGAGACCGAGCCACGCGGAGAACCCCGCCAAGCTCACCGTCCCGCCGTTCTCGGGCGCCACCGTAAACTCGACATACGAACTGGTAGCGATCGCGGTGGCGGCGTCCGTCGAAACGATGACAGGAGAGCCTGGTATGTCTCCCGTTGCTTTCAGGCGAACGAGAAGACCGCCTGTAGCGTCTTTGCCGGAAGAAGAAATCCGGCCGTAGCTGCCCGGACTGGTGGCGCCACCCTGCCCCACACCATTGAAGGCATCCGGGGCGAACGCCACATCCCCCGGAGTTTTCAAGCCAGAGTCCCAACCTGCTGCCGGAGAAAAGGTGTTGGCATTGGGACCTCCGGAGTCGGTGTCAAAATTGTATTCGACAAGGGTCGCGGCCCCTGACGGTGCCGGCAGGGCAAAGAGCACGCCGGCCAGTGCGACCGGCGCCATGATGGCAAAAGGCCGACGCCTGATGCGCATGACTGTGGATGCGATGATAGTCTTCATGATGTTCATAATGTTTTTTTGGATCGGGTGGTTGTTGGCGAGGGGGGGGGACCTCGTAGTATCCTGACTATAATTACACTTACGGCAGCCATCGGGGATCGGTGCTTTCGACAGCCTCCCTGAGGCCGCTGACGTGGCCGTCGGCAAAGAGGACGTTGCTGATGTTGCCGGGATGACGGCGAATCAGATCGCCGGCGTCGCGCGTCCTGTCCTCGCCATCCTTGCGCATCTCCACCACCAGAAATGTCCTGCTCGCCGCCGGAAGAGCGCCGCGCCGGTAATCCCAGGCAGTGCTTCTGATATGCCAGTTGTATCCGTAGGATACTACACGGCCTTCGGCTTTCTGGTCAAACACCGTGCAAACGAATATCCCGGCAGCTTTGGGCAACGGGCTCGGTCCCATCAGATTTTCGGACATGCCGACATAGGGAGCGAGTTTCCACATCCAGGTTTTTGTTTCGTCCGCGCCGTTGGTGCTGTCTCCGTAACGACGCGGGAAGCTGTCCTTGTTTTCATCGGCATAAAGATTCATCGCCAGGCCGATCTGGCGCATGTTGGACAGGCACTGCGCGGCCCGGGCCTTGCCGCGGACGGCGCCGACAACAGGGATGAGAATGCCCGCCAGGATGCCGATGATCGCGATAACGGCAAGAAGTTCGATGAGTGTGAATCCACGTTGACGGAGGCGTGTGCTCGGAGCGGAAACGCAAGGGGCAGAATTCATGACGGAAAGGTGAATTCACTCTTTGCAGGAGCACAATCATCACGTAATGGAACCGTTCCATGCGCGCCAATCTTCGTATGATCGCCCGGGAGGCCAGGGTGGGCCTGGGAACGGTATCGCGAGCCCTGCGCGGGCTGGCAGGGGTCGATCCGGAGACGCTGGCCCGGGTACAGGCCGTGGCGGACCGGCTCGGCTATGTGCGCGACCCGCAACTCGCCAGCGCGTTCTCGTTCGCACGCCGGGCAGAGAAACCGGTTTACCGGGAGACGCTGGCGTTTCTGGCGGTGGAGCCGGAAACACGTTACGGAAGGCTGGCGTGGCTGCAGGGACTCCACACGGGGTTTGCAGAGCGGGCGGCAGGGCTGGGTTATGCCGTGCGGTGTATCGTGACTCCGCGCGAGGCGAAGGCGCAACGGGCGTTGTCACGGCAGTTGCACGCGCAGGGGATTCGTGGTGTGGCCGTGTGCCCGGTCACGGACTGGACGCCCTTCGAACTGGATCTGGAATGGAAACGCTTCGCGGCGGCCGAACTCGGGCATTCGTTATGGCGTCCGGCATTGATGCGCGTGGAGCGTGACCTGGCGGATGATTTCGCACTGATGTTTACCGAGATCCGGAAGCGCGGTTACCGGAGGATCGGGCTGGCCATGAATCGCGATGACGAGGTACGACGGCGTTGGGGCGTGCTGGCGGCGTATTTGCTTTTTCGGCACCGGAACGCGGATCTGCCTGCGTTACGCCCGCTGGAGGATGTTTCAGGTTATACGAAACGAAATTTGCTGCGATGGGTGCGCCAGGAGAAACCGGAGGTCATCGTGGTCAATGGCTCCGAGCCGCTCGACTGGTTGCAGGAAGCGGGCTGGCGTTTTCCGGAAGACATCGCGGTTTGCCGCATCGATTGTATACCCGGCCGGCCGGAAACCGGGCTGGCCGCGGACTACGAACAAATGGGACGCGCCGTGGTCAACCTGCTGAGCAGTGCGCTCGAACGCGGCGAACTCGGCCTGCCGGAACGCCCCGGCGTGTTGAGCATCCCCAACCGCTGGAACGAGGGCAGCACGCTGCCCATGGATGTGCGGTGAGCGAGATTCCCGCTGCGACAATCCCTGTTTGGCGTCTTGCCTCCGCGAGGTCGAACGATCAGAAATCTTCACCCTATGAAACTCCTCAAGACCCTCCTCGTTCTCGCCTCCCTCGTCCCTGTCGTCGCCTGCGCCGAAAATCTTTTCAAGAACAGCGACATGAACGGCTCCGGCGGATGGAAGGGAGACAGGAAATACGAAACGGTCGATGGCAACCGCGCCCTTTCCCTCAGCGCCGAAAAGAAGAAAATCGTCTCGTTCTCCCAGGACGTGAAATCCAAAGGCATAACGGATCTCGTTCTCAAGTTCCGTTACAAAACCTCCGACTACAAGGGACGCGGGCTCGAACTGCGCGGCAAACGCGACGACGGTTCCTCGACCTTCCGCACCAGCGACCTCAAAGCCGACGACAAGTGGCACGCCTACACCTGGAACTTCTCCCATGTCCGCGGCAGCGAGACGATCCTGTTTTCCATCGAATTGCTGGAAGGTGAAGGCAAGGTCCTCTTCGACGACATCACCGTCGAGCCGAAAGGCTGATTCGCCACATCTCATATCCGGGGATGGGTGATACGCGAGGATACTCCCGCCGCAGTAGAGAGGCGCACTAAATCCGGAATCGTTGAGTGCCCTGCCGTATGTATTGCACATGGCCGTTGATATGGAGGCGGTAGGGACACGAGGTTTTTACGAAAAGGGAGCCATCTTCTTCGTAAACGATATCGGTTTCAATATCGCCAAATCGCAGTCGCCGAATCCCGTGTCGTCCAGTCTGGTGCAGCCGCCAATGTACCTCGCGCTGCGTGGCCGAAATTGCGTGAAAACCCAGCACATGCTCGATGAACAGCGAAATCGGCCCCAACGCCGACCATCCGCAAAAATCCGGTCGAACCAGACTTCCGCGATGAGTTGAAGGACGCGGAAGATTGGGATCATAGCACTCCCATATCGTGGCAGGCTCATAGTTTTTCCATGTTCGATACATGTGAGACAACACGCGCTCCGCCGTCTCGTCGGCCAGCGCGCCGTGGCCGTTTTCCGAGAGCGCCTTGATTCCCATGTAGGCCGTGGGCAACCACACCGCACCGCGCCAGTATTCGCCCGTCGCGTTGTCAAAACCCGGATGCGAGCGCGACACCGAGGGCCACGGGATTTCTCCGCCCAATTCGTCCGCATTACGAACAAATGCAGCCATGCGCTCCACCTGCGCGGACGACGCCATGCCCGCCAGCACCGGCCAGAACGAGGCCGGCGTGCGCACCCGCGAGAACCCGCCCGCCGATCCGTCCGCCCGCGCCGCCCGATCGTAATAAAAACCGTCCGCCTCGTCCCAGTGGCGCGTATTCACTTCGTGGCGAATGCGCTCGTAGCGCTCCCCGTATTCGATAGCCAATGACAATTCGCCCGCCTCCCGCGCCAGCTCCGCGATGCATCGCGCCGCCAGTCCTTGCTGCGCGAGGGCGTCCACCACGAACGGATCGCCCTCCAGACCCTTCGAGCCGTTGAAACCGCGGGCGCCGTCCACCTCTCCGTTGGGGCCGTCGAAGCGCGGAGAGTTATCCATGCCCGCCGCCATGCCGCTCCACTGAAAGCCGGCGTGTCCGCGCCGCAATGCCGACGGGATGCGCGCCCACGGGAATGCATCGCCGCGACTCAGGTTGTCGAACCAATGGAAATGCTTTTGGAGTGCCTGTGTTTCGTGCAACAACCAGCGCACGCGGCGAAGGTCGCCGGTCAGGCGAAAGTTCTCGCGCTCGACCCAGGCGAACAGCGGCGGGTTGTCGGGATGCTGGATTTTGAGCGGTGACGAGAGACCGCCATGCATGGGGCCATAGAAATTTTCCAAACTTTCCACACCGGGAAACACGTCGGGCGCGTAACGACAGAACAGCGCCATAAAGCAGGTATCCCAAATCCAAAGCGTGTCGGGAGCGAAGCCTTCGTCCATGTAAGGGCTGCGCGGCATACCTGCGACCTCGACGACATGCGCCCGAGCCATGCGCAGTGCCTCATGATAAAAATCCACCCAGCCGGGCCGGGCGTCGAACACCGGTTCCGGCGCGGATTTTCCAGCGGATGTCGTGAGTCCGTCCGTATTCGTCTTTTCAGCCCAGACAGCGCCTCCGGCGCATAGTGTATCCATATGGGTGCAGCTTATTTTTCAGAGATCGAATCGAGTCCCGAATATGAAACTTAACAGGCTTGTCTCCGGAAGAGCCCAACCAAGCCGATTTATAGCCGTCTCGAAAACCACGGGAATCAGGTCAGGGGTTGATGTTTCCGTATTTCAATTTCCCATTCTCGATGGAAGCGGCATGACCATCAACGTACACCACGTTCATGAAACGATTGCCCCGATGGCGAAAACGCGGCTGTCCACCCCCCACCAGATCCTTGTTATCAAACGGGTCGTAATATTTTTCCGGATCCGCCCCGTAAGGGAGCTTCGTCGCGCTCGCCAATGGATTGGTGTAACCGTCCTCGTCCTGCTGCGCGCCATCCATGACGACGACGACCTGCGAGGGCCGGGTGACTTTTTCAATTCGCACCAGAGGATTCGGACCCGAATACTGGTTGTCGGGCATCAGGTTTCGATTACAGGAATAGGTGTTGGCAGGAGTGGCGGTTTTAAATGCTTTCGAAGGACAATCATACCACGCGCGGGCGGAACTTGTGCCAGAGGTGCTGAAATAAGGAGCGAGGACCGTTGTCCAATAGCCGGTAATTCCCTCGTAACCAAGCGCACCGGTTTTGGTGGCGCCAGGCGGGAAATAGGGATGCTCGCTTGTGTACAATGTGATTGCAGTGCCGATTTGTCGTAAGTTGGAGAGGCAAACGGCGTCACGCGCCGACGAGCGGACTTTGCCAAGCACCGGAATCAGGATGGCGGCCAATACGCCAATAATCGCAATCACAGTGAGCAATTCGACAAGCGTGAAGGCATGGGTTGATGTGTTTTTTGTCTTCATGGCAGGGGGGGAGGGGTATCAGTGATTTGAAAATGGCAGCGTAAGGAATGTCACGGAGTCGGACGGCAAACCAAGTTCGGCGTTGCGTAATTTGGCAACGGTGACGCTTCCGCGCCAAAGGCCGTCTTCGGCGATTCGCGCGGTGCTCACAGGAAGATCAGCCACGTTTTTGTTCACGCCTATCCCAAAGACATCATCGGGCAGGATTGCGGTTTGCGTCTCACCGGTGCGGTTGACGAGCACGAGACTACGCCGCTCTCCTTGTTGCTCGACAGCGAAGGCCACGACCATGCGAGGGATTTCGCCCGAAACCTTCACGGCACGCCCGACAAGCCAGTTGTTGAAATAGTGGAATGCCCGTCCCGCCGGACGGATCGCGTATCCATAATCGGCTTTGCCGTAAGTGCCATCGTGGTCGTTCCATGCAGCGCCAACGTCAAGCCCGCTGCGCACGGCCTCGATAAAAAACAGGCTGTCGAAAACCGCTCCCTTGTGGTTGGCCATGCGTGGATCGCCGACGTTCCAGGCCCAGTTGACATTGTATTCTGTAAGGTGAATTTCGATACGACGATTCGGGCTCAATTTATCCAGCATTTTCCGATGGGCTCGAATCATCTCCCCCATCTCCGCAATGCCGTCATAGACTTTGGAGTCGGATGTGTCGGCGGAGCCGGTTGGGTAGCAATGAAACGAGAAGAAATCCAGCCAGGGTAGCGCCACCTGAGCAAACTCGCGGTGAAATGATTCCGTCAGCCATGGTTCGCCCCGACAAGAAGCGGGGCCGCCGAGCTTGATGCTTGGGTCAACCGCACGGATTTTTTTCGCGACGGCGACAAACAATTCGCCAAGCCCTTTGGCGTTCGTCGGTTCGCCCGCCTTGGCGCGGTTGCGCCAGTAGGCGAAATCGTGCTCATTAGTGATTTCAAAATACTCAAAGCCGCGTTTCTGTTCGATATTGATGATACGTGCGAGGTCAGCGCACAGGTCCCCGAATTCGTCGTAGTGTCTGGGGTCGAGCCAGCCGTATTGGTTATATTCGAACCAACCGGACTTTTGGGGATTATCCGATTTGCGCGGCGCGCCTGAAATGTTCAGCATGCGCCCGACGCTCGCATTCCCGGTCGCAGGGGGCGTCCAACTGTCGAGAGCTGCCTTGATTTTTTCGCGATCCCACATGCGGTTCTGATAATCAAACCACAGCGCGAACGGTTTTCCGCCCGCGTGGTAACGTGCAAAACCCGGATTAAAATAGGTCAGATTTTCTGAATACAAACGTTTTTTCTCTCCAGTCCTCGCCTCGAAATCCGTCATCAAGTTCAGCCCGAATTGTCGGCGCGTTGCCTCTCCAAGCGTCTCCGCCCAGTCAATGGAAAGCCGGGCTGCCCCGCGAGAAGTGGCCGCGCCGCCATCCGACTTGTTGCTTCCCATTTCATTTTGTTTGCCGTCCGGGGCGGCCAGCGGGGCGTTCAGGTCGCCAAGCGCCTGAACGGTTTTGGAGGAAGCGCTGCTGTTTGCCTGCCCTGTCTTTTCAGGCGAAGCACCGACCGGTCCGAAAAAAATCGCATCAAGCCCCGCCCCTTCGCTGCTGTTGTCGCGTCCGCGCATCAGATGGATGTGGTCCCCCAGAGTTTCGCGCCGCCAGGTTCCCAAACGCCGCCACCCCCATTCGTGCGCAGCGGGATTGGGCGCGCCATCCTTCAGGGTATCGCCTGGCTTCCAAGTCCATGCGAGTTCCTTGCCCGGCTTTTTTTTCACGGGATCAATCTCCGCCTTCAACGCGATCGAAAGGCCTCGTGTGTGAATCCACACGGCGATGCTTTCGTTGGATTCGGCGGATGGCACAGGCACGCGGACGAGTGTCGTCCACTCCTTCGACGAGGTGACATAGACTCCGCCGGAAGCGGAGGCATCCGGGACCTTCTGGACAGAGGGAAGAACGACGTCCTCCGCCTCAATGATTTGCGGACAAAGAGGCGGGATTTGAAAAAGATCAGCCTCAGCCAACATGCGGCTTGGAGCGGCCAGCATGAACGCCGGCAACACAAGCACACTGGCCCAAACCGCCACGTTGATTACCCTGGAAACAATCATGTGATCTTTTGAATACGGCGTTCGTCAATTTCCCATCGATCTCCTCGCACGAACAATACCAAGCGCGAGCAATGCGAACACGCCGGTAATCAAGACGCAGGTTGCTGGTTCAGGCACGGTTTGGGTTTTGATCAGTTGCAAGGAGACGTCGTCAAAAAGACCGATATGTCCGCCGCTAGTATTGCCATCGGTGCCAGTGGTCTGAAGTTTCAGAAAAGTTGGGAATGCCAATGATGGATCGATAGCAATCGCGGGGGAAGTGTAAGTCACAGACCCGCCTGTAACGGTGAAGGAATACGTATGCGCGGTAAGGTTTACCAACACGTCAAAAGTATAAACGGTATTCCGCGCAGGAGTCGAAAACTCCGCCTGTGACACCATCACTGTCTCGTAAGCACTGCCGTTCCACGAATCGTAAGTAAGGCTTGTGTGCCAACCACCCACGTTGGAGCGAGACATTCCAATGTTCACAAGGGAGCTTGCCGTTGCCGCATCGTCGCCGGAAAGCAATGCGGCACCTGCGACAAGGTCGGTGCCGGTGCCCGACCACTCTTTCCACGAAAACGTGATGGTGTCTGCCTGGCCGGCATAAGTCTGGTCTATCGCATGAGCTGCCCAAAGATGTGGATTTGCCCCCCGCTGCCTGAGAGCGTTGGTGCCTTTGGAACTGGTAATCACGGATTGGTCAGTTGTTGAAGCGATCCAGCCATTTTTACCGTTAATAGTAGTGTCAGCCGTGATGCTCTCAAAATCTTCCGAAAAGGTGTAAAGCACCTCGGCCGCGGCCCGGGCGGGAACAGACGCCGCCAAAAGAGCCGTTGTCATAAGAGCCAGCAGCATGCAGGGCAGGAACAAACCAGTGCGAATCGATGATGTTTTCATACGGGTACGGGGAATGGGATTATGGATTACAGTGTAAACGAGACTCCCCGACCCAATCGCGCGTCTATCATTCGGCAAGAAGCTCGAACGTTTACATAAACGGGCATCGTCTTTCGCCTTTCAACGCCACGATTCGCATCATCGCTGCGTCTGCCATGCGATCAACCCGGCTACGGTTTTCGTTGTGCTCTCCTCACTTTTGGGGACGGCGTTTTCTGCGTTTTCACCGGCTTGGGAGTGAGCAGCGTCCGGCCCGGATGCCAGCGTCCCGTGATGCGGACGTCATGACTGGTTTTGGGGAGGCCAAATGAATTGTTGTGCAACTGGGCGATGACCAGTTCGGCGGTCGCCGCTCCGATTTCGCGTTTGCACGCCCACACGCCGGCCCAACTGGCGCAGTCGTCTTCGAGCGCCATGTGCACCACGCCGATATCCTGCGGCACACGGTACCCCTCCGCTTCCACCCAGCGGACGAGTTCGCTGTGCTGCCCGACGACCACATCAGGCTGATGCTCGCGCAGCCATGGCCTGAACTCCGGGCCGGGCTCATTTCTTGCCTTCTGCATCAGCACCGGCACCCGCTCCTCCGCCGGCGTCTGTAGGTGAAAATACGCGACCGCGCCATGGCATGCGTGATACGATCGCGTGTCGCTCCACGCCGAGAGAAACACCCCGATCCGCCGATACCCGAAACGCCGCAGATGTTTTAACGCCAGCATCGTATTGTAGTGGTGGTCTTGAGTCACCTGATGCAGGCGAGGGGCGACTAGGGATTTTTCGAACGACGCCACGGCAAAATTCCCCCACGCCAGACCAGTGTGAAAAATCATGTCGAAAGGAGTGACGATCACGCCGCGAATGCCGCGATTGAACAAAATCTGCGACATACGGCGGCCCGTCATTCCCCGGGCGCGAAGCCAGAACTCGTCGATCAGACGGTATCCCAATTCCTCGCACCGTTTCCGGGCTCCCTCAAAATACGGAATCAGATCCTTCTTCCGATGCCACACATCCTCGTCCTTGTCAGCGTTGAGCCAGGCGAGAGGCACAAGTTCGCGAACCTTGCTCGCCCGCACCTGCGACATCCACGAGGTGATGCGCGCGTCGGGCTGGTATCCAAGTTTCCCTGCCACCGCCATCACGCGCTTGCGCACGGCCTCGCTCACGCGCCCCGGCTGATTTCGCAGCGCCAGCGATACCGTCATGCGCGACACTCCGGCAGCAGCGGCGATGTCGCCGAGGCTGACGGCCCTGGAGGGCGCTGGCGAATGGTTCGGGGAGATCGGGGGAGTCGGCATGACGCGTCCGGAAATCGCGCAAGGCGCCGCCGGCATCAATCCCGAAGTGTTTGCACAAGCGTTAACCCTGCAACTCGTGCCGGGCATCCTGAGCGCAGGACGCGAGGAGCACTCGCTGCAGCAACCGGCGTCTCTGCTTCCTTGCCTCCATGCCAAAACACACGGTACTCCCTCAGGCATGAAATCCTGCGCCACATTTGCCCGCCTCGCCGTCCTCACCGGCGCGGGCATGAGCGCCGAGAGCGGCATCCCCACGTTTCGCGGAGCGGACGGGCTTTGGGAAAACCACCGCATCGAGGACGTGGCCACACCCGGGGCGTGGGCTCGCAATCCGGAACTCGTGCTGCGTTTCTACAACGAGCGCCGCCGCAAGATGCTCGCCTGCGAACCCAACGACGGACACCGCGGACTCGTCCGCCTCCAGGACCGGTTCGACGTGCGCATTATTACCCAAAACATCGACAACCTCCACGAACGCGCCGGCAGCCGTCATGTGCTCCACCTGCACGGCGAACTGACCAAACAACGCAGCTCGGTCGATCCGCGCCATGTCCGCGAGGTCGAGGGTTGGGAAATGAAGCCCGGCGCCCGCTGCCCGCGCGGCTCGCTGATGCGTCCGCATATTGTCTGGTTCGGCGAGGATGTGCCGCTGATCGGCGAGGCCGCGCGAACCGTGCGCGAGGCCGATATTTGCGTGGTCATCGGCACGTCGCTCGCCGTCTATCCGGCGGCCGGGCTGGTTGACCTGGCGCCGCCGGATGCGCCGGTTTATCTGATCGACCCGGAACCGGTACACCTGCGCGCGGGAAACGCCCGCCCGGGTGTGAGGCATATTCAGGCCGGAGCCTCGGAAGGCGTGCGGCGACTGGAGGCGTTGCTCGCGCAATCGCGAACGTAAAAGTGGCGCGGGCGTCTTGCCCGTGAGTGTTGCCTCTGCGCGCAGGCCGGGCTGAATGCGAACCGGCGGCGCTGCGCGCCGTCCACGGGCAGGATGCCCGTGCCACGCCGGAGAGGCAACGTTCATGGGCAGGATGCCCATGCCACGTTGCGGGCGGGACGCCCCCGCCACGTCGCTCCGCGTAACATCAGCGTCAACCCGCACAAATGGGTGGTTTGAAAACGGCATGCTTGCCCGGATGCAGTTTGCTGGAACAGTGCCCGCATGCCTGCCGCCGAAACGGAAACGGGAAATCCGGCCCTCAAGGAGATGTTCGATGCGAAACGCTTCCGCTTCGTCGCCTCGGAACTCGCCCGAATCGATCCGCAGTTCAATTCGAGGCGCTTCCTCACCCTCGCGTTGCGTGATCTCGACGGCCTCTCGCTCATGCAGCGGTTGCGCCGGATGACAGAATGCCTGCACGCCACGCTGGCGACCGCCGCCGATGCCGGCCGCAACGGACAAGGTGGCCGCAGTTACCGGCACGTGATCGGCATCCTCCGCCAACTGGCGCCACGGATCGGTCACGGATTTGTCTCCCTGGTGCTGCCCGATTACGTGGGTCTCTACGGACACGCGCCGGATGATTTCGACGTGTCAATGGACGCACTGAAATTTTTCACCACGTTCGGCTCGTCGGAATTTGCCATCCGCGAGTTCCTGCGCCGCGACCTGACGCGCACGCTCGCCGTGATGGAAACGTGGTCGCGCGATAACGACGAGGCCGTCCGCCGCCTGGCGAGCGAAGGCTGCCGCCCCCGTCTGCCGTGGTCGTTCCGGCTGGAGGCGCTGATGGCGGACCCCTCGCCCGTGGCGCCGATTCTGGAAAATCTGCGGGCCGACCCGAGCCTCTACGTGCGCAAGTCGGTCGCCAACCATCTCAACGACATCACGAAAGACCACCCCGAATGGGTGCTCGACCGGATAAAAGGCTGGCCGGCGGAAAACCCGCACACCGCCTGGATCGTGAAACGCGCCCTGCGCACCCTGATCAAGAAAGGCGACCGCCGCGCGCTCGCCGTGATCGGCGCCGGCGACAAGGCACGGGTGCGGGTAAGCGATTTCCGCGTGGAGCCGCGGCGTGTCGCGCTCGGCGGCCGCATCGCCCTCTCCTTCCGGCTGGAATCGACCGCCCGCCGCGGCCAGCGCCTCGTGGTGGATTACGCCATCCACTATGTGAAAAAATCCGGCGGCGCCTCACCCAAGGTCTTCAAGCTGAAGGAGCTCACGCTCGGCCCCGGCGAAACGGTGGAGATCACGCGCAGCCAGAGTATCCGCGATTTCACGACGCGCACCCATCATCCCGGTCTTCACGCGGTGGAGATTCTGGTCAATGGCGAGAGCCTGGCCCAAGGCGGTTTTCACCTCTCCCGCTGAGGCTGCATGGGCATCCTGCCCATGAAGTGGCACGGGCTTCCAGCCCGTGTTCCGGAAGGCGGCGCCTCGCGCCGTCCACGGGCAGGATGCCCGTGCCACTTTTACTGCCAATCGACCAATCCGCCATTCACCACGTCCGAATACACGCTCTCATTGCCTGTCAGGTAGTTTCGACTTTCTTTGCCTGCCTGCCCGTGTTTTCATTCCCCGTCATGGCCTGGCGCATTGAAGAACACGTCGTCCGCGGCGAGATCGACAACCGTATCCGCGGGAAAGTGACCGCTCGCCTCTGGTTTTGCGGACACGAGGACACGCCGATGGAGATTGTCCTGACCGGCAATGCCCATCCCGACCTGCACGGACGCTTTATCACGTTTACCAATCCCGACCCCAAGCCCGGCTTCCCCGCCGGCCTCCGCATGGCACAGCGCGGCACGGCCGGCGACATCACCGCCTCACGCAAAGTCAAGATCCCCGACGTGCCGATCGACCGGATCGTCGATTACTACAAGACCGGCAAAAAGCTTCCATATCACTGGGGCAATGTTCTCTACCTCGAATGGTACAGCGAGACCAACGGCCGCATCGTCATCGAGGCGCCTTACGATCTGCGCCTCTCGCCCGACGCCCCCGCCTGGGAGCTCACCCCGGAGGAAAAGGCTGCGCGCGACGCCGAACTCGCCGCCGCCGAGGCCGAAACGCTCGCCGACAGTGTGGATGGCGACGGTTTCGCCACCCTCATCCGCAATCCGGATTTCGCGGAGGAGGAAGACACCCGGGACGCGGGCGACCGCGAGACCGGCGCCGGCGCCGACGAGGACGATGACGAATGGCGGCCGCCGACCGAGGAAGAAGCCGAGAAGATGCAGGCCGACTCCGACCTGCTGGTCGACCGCATCATGGCACGCATGGAGCGGGAAGGCGACGATGCCGACTATGAAAAAATCCTGGAGGAAGAACTCGAACGACGCCGCAAGGAACGCGGTGAACCCGACCCCACGCCGGAGGAACTGGCCGAGCGGGAGCAACGCATCGAGGAGTTCAACGCCGCCACCGAAGAAGTGATGGCAGAGATGGAGGCGGAAAAATGGAAAAAAGCCGCGGACGATGGCGATGTTTCCCCGGACGACGGAGACGACGACACGCATCCGCTGGTCCGCCGCGCACTGGATTTCGGCATGCGAGTGCATCACGACATCGAGGAGCGTAACTGGCTGCCCGGAGATGCCCACCGGGAGCATCCGGTATTTCTGCTCTCCACCGGCCTGATGTGCGTGGGACCCAAACTCGGCGGCGCCCTGGACGGCGAGGAGGACTGGCCGCCGCCGCTGCTGTTCACGGCCTCGGCCATCGTGCGTTTGAAGAAGGCTGCCGGCTTCATCGAGGATGCGCTCCTCGCCGCCGAAAGCTGCGCCGAACAAAACCTCGTCGATCCCGGCTGGCTGGCGGACGTCGTCCGCGAGACGAGAGAAATCGGCGCCGCCATCGACGCCCTCATCGCCGAACTCCGCGCTCACCTGAAACGCGGGCCGGAATAAACCTAAAGTCGTGGCCGATCTTGACCACGGATTGCACGGATTTCTTTTGAATTTCGCGGATGGAGAAAAATAATCGATATTATCCGCGCTACGACGCAGCGCGTCGCCGGGTTCGGACGGCGAGGCGCGTCAGCGGCGACGCCGGCGAGCCGGCCTCCAGGAACTGGTTCGACAAGGGGAAGGAGCTTTTCCGAGCAGAGGGGGGGCGGTTGTCACGCACATTGCTTTGCGAGGGTCATCCGGCCCCGTCAAGCGAGCGTGTATGCGGAGGATTTGCCCCGCCCCGTCTTGCGGATGGTTCCCTTGGACAGCATCAGGCGCAGTAACAAAATCGCCGAGGCTTGCGACACGCCGACTGTTTCCTGCGCGTCCTTGCGAGTGATGGTTCCGCGCTCTCTCAGCAGCGACAGTATTTTTTCCTCGCGAGCGTCTGCCGATGGCACGGCGGCAGCGTTGCGCGTCCGGCCCGCAACAGCGGCATCTCCGAGATTCGGCAGGACGACCTTGAACGCATTGTCGGACACCGTGATTTCCGGCTGCGCCGCGCTTCCGGTATAACTGCCCATGATTTTCGCGATGCCGGTTCCGTATGCCTCGATGAGGTTCAGACGGTAAAAAATGTTTGCGAGTTTCGGGTTTCGCAGAGCGGACACGCCGAGAAGGATGTCGGAAAGCGAGACGCCTTTCACCAGCCCGCCCACGCTGACCACCTCCAGCCGGTCCGGGAATACGCTGACAAGTGTGCTCGCCGACAGCCCGTAGTCGCGGTGCACCGCCGCGTTGAGCAACGCCTCGCGCACCGCGCCGACGGGGTAATCCCTCGCATCCTCGCGCTCCAATCCCTTGTAGGACGAACGGAGCGGGTTGTGCAGGTCAATGAAGGCAAACGCATCCTCCACCTGCCGGAGCAGCGAACCGGAAAACTCGCGCCTGTCGCGGAACGAGGACTTGTCCGCCCCTCCGAATACGCCGACCTTGATCGAATGCGGGCATTGTTCCGATAGCAACAACGCGAGGTTGGCAAGCATCCCGTCGCTGCCGAGCAACCCAAGTGTTTTTCGCTGTGTGGCGCCAAACGCCACGCCCTTGCGCTCAAAATAGCCGGAGGCGTAACCAAGGTCGAGTTTCTGCTGAATGCTGCGCGCCGCTTCATAACTGTCACCCGCCGACTCGCGGAGCATCGAAAGGATGGACGTCTCCGAAGCGGGGACGCTGGCCGCGCCCTGCCGGACAAAGACGCCCTCCGGCCGGATGCCCTTGCCGACGAGGTAATAGGGCCGCGCCGTCCCGCGCTGGACGGTGACAGCCACGACCGACTTCCCGCCCATTTGCCTGACCGCGCAATCCGTGAACATCGTCACATCGGGGCGCACCGCGTCGCGAATGGCGTTCCCGACTTGCAGGATCACGGCGTCCGGCTTCTCGACACCGCAGACCGTTCCATCGTCGTCAATGCCGATGAGAATTTCGCCGCCATCCGTGTTGGCAAACGCAACCACGCTTTTCTTGATTCCGTCCGTGTATTCACGCTTGAACTCGTGCGTCTTGTCTTCCGTGAGCATGCAAATTTCTTGCTGATTGTTTCCAACAGAATCTAATATCAGTAACGGAATCTGATATTAGCAAGCGCCCTTTCCCGAAAACGGTCAAAGTTCTGCCACTCCTCGGCTACAGTGCTGGCAGCATTGGCTTATCGGTGCTTTGCAGCATGTGCGCAGCGGGCCACCTGCCATGCCGGGGAGAGGGCATCGCCATTCGATTTACACATAAAGGATCTGTGCTGCACTCTTCCAACGGTTTCACCTTGGCAGCAATCGCAGAAGAACCGGATGAGGCGGCACTGCGATGTCCTTGAAGAAAAGTTTTCCCTCCTTTTCCGTGGCGACGGGTTCGTAAATCCGGCCCGTCAGCAGGTCGAACGCCTCTGCGTGTATCTCTTCCAGGCTCACATCGATTTCCAGATCCGCGGGGCGAGGCGACTGGTCGCTGATTCTCTCCATCGACCAGAAGGCGATCACGGGACGTCCGGCGGCATCGGTAAACTGGTAACTGATGACGCGGTCGGGCGCACGAAGGCGGGTGCCGTCGCGGGCGGCGAAAACCTGGTGATCCGGGCGTTTGGTGGTGGCGGTCAGCGTGTAGCGGAGTTTGCCGCCAGGTGTGAGTCCGATGGTTTCGCGGGCCAGACGACGGACGGCGGCAAAGGCAGGCTTGGGCGTGCCGTCGTCTCGCAGCAGACCGAAATTGTCGTCGCTGAAGAACTCGCTCCGCTCAGGTGTGCGCCAACTGTTCCGGTTGTCGAGAAGTGAATACATGGTGCTGACCTCGACACCCAGGCCCTGCCCCTCCATGAAGCGCCGCAACGTATAGGCGGCCTGCGCCTCTTCGGTGAATCCTGAAAAATTGCTGCGTGTATCGACTGCGTCGCGCTTGGTGCTCCAACCCCATTCAGTGAGCCAGGTTTCCTTGGGCCCGTTGTGTTTCGCGGAAAATTCGCGCGAATAGCGGATGAGCGAGGCGAACGTGCCTTCCGTGTCGGCTGTCTGACGTCCACCATTGCGTTTGAAATTCTCCTCCGAAGTTGCGTAAGGGACGATCTCCGGGGTGATACGGTAGCTGTAAGGATGCAGGGTGATCCCGTCCACTTGAGAGGAAAGCCCCATTGCAATCATTCGCATGTTCATCGCCGGGAATCCTCCCAGGCCGATGACCTTCATGTCGGGGTTGGCTGCTTTCACCGCCTCGGCCGTTTTGTTGAGCAACACGACGTAGCGCTTCAGCCAGGATTCCTCCTCCCCGTTCTTGTCGCGCCCATAGAGGTCGCCGCCGAGCGTGGTACCCTCGCCATAGGCTTTCGCATACCAGTGATAGGGTTCGTTCAGCACTTCGATGGCGTGGAGCTTCCCTTTCAGCTCGGTTGCGAGAAAAGCCGCCGCCTTTGCATAGGCGTCGGGATCATAAGGATCTTCATAGAGCTTCCCGTTGCTTGCGGAGAGCGTCAGGATCACCTTGATTCCGTGGCGCTCGGCAAGGTCGAGCCACTTGCGATCCTTGGCGGGGATTTCGTAGTTGCCTCTGGATTTTTCCATCCATGCCCAGACGATTTCGTCGCGCACCCAGCCCGCACCGAGGTCCGCGATGAGCGGGATGTAAACGTCCGGATCCCAATGCTGAAACGCCTTCATTTTTCGAACGAAGTGCGTGGTGACTCCGATATGCGGATTGAGTGCTGGGGAGGAGGTTGCAGTGGAAGTCGTCCCGACCGGGACGGCGGTCACGGTCAGCGGCAAGGCTGCCAGAGCGGCAAACCATGACAGACGAGGGAAAGAGAGGGGAAAACGGAAGTGGGAGAACATGGGAGAGTCCAGCGTTGGTGTTGGTCACGGCATAAAGCCTGCCGCCGGCATAAAGAGGATAAAGTGAAGGGCCGCCCGAAGGGTCATCGTCTATTTCGACTGCAACCGTATCAGCACGGGATGCGGAGAGAGGCCGAAGTCCTTGAGGAAGAGGTGGCCGTTTTTCTCGCTGGTCAAAGGTGGATAAACACGGCCTGTCATCAAATCGGTGGCGGACACGGCGGTGTCGGGTTTCACGGCGATTTCCACGTCGGCAGGACGCGGGCTTTGGTCGCTGATGCGTTCCATCGACCAAACGGCAATGACGGTGTTTCCGTCGTGGTCCTTGAATTGGTAACAAGCCGCGCGATCCGGCGCATGGAGCACCGTGCCATCCCGGGCATGGAATGCCTGCCCGTCCGGTCGTTGGGTGGGCGTGGTGATGCTTACCTTGATGTCGTTACTGACCACGAAACCGGCTGTTGCCCGAGCGAGCCGTTGCACGGCGGCATAGGCGGGCTTGGGCGTGCCATCCGATTTGATGAGACCGAAATTATCCTCGCCGTTAAACTCACTCGTTTCCGGCGGGTTGTTGCGGTCATCCATAAATGAATACACAATGCTGTTTTCCACTCCAAGGCCGAGGCATTCCATGAAACGGCGCTGGATGTAGGCGGCCTGCGCCACCTCGGTGAAACCGGCAAAGTTACTCCGCGAACCAGCCCGGTCGCGCTTGGTGGTCCAGCCCCATTCGGTGAGCCAGGTTTCCTTCGGGCCGTTATGCTTCACGGAAAACTCGCGCGAATACCGGATAAGCGAGGTGAACGTACCCTCCTCGTCAGCAGTCTGGCGTCCGCCGTTGCGTTTGAAATTTTCGTCGGATGCGGCGTAGGGGACGATTTCAGAGACGGTGCGGTAGCTGTAGGGGTGCAACACAACGCCGTCCACCGTGGGCGAAATCCCCATTTCGATCATGCGCATGTTCATCGCCGGGAATCCGCCGAAACCGATCACCTTTATGTCGGGGTTGGCGGCTTTGACAGCCTCCCCCGTCATGTTGATGAGTTTCACGTAACGGCCCAGCCATGACTCGGGCTGGCCGTCCTTGTTCAGCCCATACAGATCGCCGCCCCGGCTGGTGCCCTCGAAATAAGAGCGGGCATACCAGTTGAAAGGTTCGTTGATGACTTCGATGGCCCGGACTTTATCCTTGAGTTCGCGGGCGAGGAAGGCGGCGGCTTTCGCGTAGGCTTCGGGTTCGTAGTCGTCGGTGCGACCGTAAACAAGCGAGTTGCTGCCATTGAGGGTAACGATGATTTTTAACCCATGCTCGTGGGCGAGATCGATCCATTCCCGATCGGCGTCGGGCACCTTGAGTTTGCCCTGCTCCACTTCGAGCCGGTTCCACATGATCTCGTCGCGAATCCAGCCGACCCCGAGGTCTGCAATCAGCGGGATGTATTTCTGCGGATCCCAGTGAAGCATCTTCCGCTTGCGGACGAAATGGGTGGCGACGCCGATATGGTCGTTGTGAACGGAGACATGAGGCGATGGCAATGGCGTGCCGGTCGTAACGGAATTTCTATTACTGATCGATTCCTTCGGCGGCCTCTCCTTTTCGACGGAGGCGGCTTCCCTCAGAGCTGAGGGAAGCCAGGTATCTTCGAGCGCCGGGGCGCTCACCGCAAGAAACAGGGACGAAAAAAGAAGTGCCGGGATTTTTACGACAGACGAGATCATGGAGGAGATGAACGGGTGGTCTTGCGCGCCGCGTATGGAGTGCGCTCAGCGTTTGGCACCGGGCACCGGACGGGAAAACCGGCGACGCGCGAGGAAAGCAACGGCAAGCGCACCGACTCCGGACAAGGCGGCCAGCGTAGACGGTTCGGGGACCGCTGCTCCCGCCACCGTGAGCACGATATCCCGGTTGCCGTTGGCAAAGGCCAGTGCCACTTCGCGTCCGTCCAGCACACCGGCAAGATTCGCGCCCAGCGTGCCGATGATGGATTGGGAGGAAGACAACAATGTATAGGTCCCCTCTTCCAGCGAGCCCGGGACGGTGAAGGAGAAGCTGTCGAGCCCGAGGAGACCGGTCCCGATGTCAATCGAACCGGTCGTGAGGACGATCCGGTCGCTCTCCGCGATAGAGCCGAGGTCGAAAAGAAGCGCGCCGGCAGAGGAGAGGGCTTCCTTGATGTCGAGTTTGCCGGTTCCCAAGGCGAAGGTGAGCGTGCCGATACCGGAACTGACAGTCGGGTCGCCCGCCTCGAGCTTGCCGCCAGCCTTGATGACCACGTCCGCGTCAGCCGTGGTGATCGTGCCGATACCGCCGAGCAAACCGCCGTCGTTGACGGTGTAGGTTCCGGCACCCGTTGCGACAGCCGTGCCGGTGTCAGTGACGGTTCCGAGATGGGAGCCGTTCACATAGAGTGCGCCGGCGTTGACCGTCGTGGTGCCGGTGTAGGTGTTGGCCCCGGACAGGTGTTGCGTACCCGCGCCGTCTTTGACCAGGGAGAGCGTGACGACGCCGCCAGAGGAACCACGATTGACGATGGTGCCACCGAAGGAATAGGCAGCGCCCGCAGCAGGGTCGAGTGTCAGCGTGCCGTCCACATATTGGGTCGTGAGGCTCGCATAAATCGTGCGCACCTGGCCGCTCGTGCCGGAGAGACCGGCCACGGTGGCGCCGCCCGTGTTGTGGGATGTACTGCTACCACCCCTGTTTGCATAAATTTCGAAAGCCGCCGTGCCGGACAGGCTCACCTCGTCGAAAACAGCTGTCGTAGCATTGGCGTAGAGGATGGCGCTTCCCGAAACCGTAGTTTTCCCGGTTACGATCACACTGTTTATCTTAACGGCAGTGTTGGCCTCACCCAAGGCCAGACGCGATGTTGTATGGGTAATCGAACCGATCGTCAGGTTGAGCAGAGAGCTATTGTTCGCCGAATTCGAAATGTAGAGATATCCGCTTCCGCCTTTGACGAGGCTGTCGATGGTGAGCGAGCGCGTCGCGCCGTAAGCTCGGATATTCCATGTCCCCGAAGTGGCCAAGGAAGCGGTGAAACTGCCTATCGAAACATCGGTATCGAGGTTGAGTTGCCCGTAGCCGGTCGGAGTGAGCAACGCAATATCGTCGCCGCTCGGAGCCACGCCGCCGACCCAGTTTGCGCCGTCGCTCCACAGGCCGGTGTCGGTGGCCGACCAGGTGAAATCGTCCGCCTTCGAGGATGTGCAGAGGACAAGAGCGGCGAACACGCCCCCGGCAATTACAGACAGTATCGTTTTGTTCATGGCAGGTTATCGTTTGGTATCCGTTACCGGACGAGGTTCATGGTTGATTGACAGAAAGGGGGCCACGGTCGCCGCCGGAGCATGTGTGTGGAGAGTTACAGGCTGCTGTGTCCGAAGACGTCGTCCTTGTTGCTCTTGAGATCCTGAAAAACGATGGCCTTCACATGGCCGTCCACGAAGCAGACATTGGTTTTCCCGTTGTGCAGAGGATTGGCTTCGGCGGTGTTTCCCCAGCCAACACATTTGGGACACGAGAGGCTTATCCATGAGGACGGGGGCGTATTGTTTTTCCGCCACACATCACCGATCATGAAAATCTGCGCGGGGCGTGAAAATTCGTCCAGACGCCTTGCATTGTCATCCGCCATGACAACGTGATTCCTGTTGGTCCCATATCCGCCTCCCCATGACAATTCTTCTTCTTTGAGGGATGGGCATTGCCAGACGCCGCCGCGGGCGTTGCCCTTGGGCTTGTCTCTCCACCAGGCGGGCGGCGCGTAAGGAGCCAAGAGATTTGGATAATACCAGGCCGGACTCTCATTTGCCGCTGAATGCTCCTTGGGCAGGAGCCCC
The DNA here is from genome assembly GCA_000242935.3 of Opitutaceae bacterium TAV5. Taxonomy (NCBI): domain Bacteria; kingdom Pseudomonadati; phylum Verrucomicrobiota; class Opitutia; order Opitutales; family Opitutaceae; species Opitutaceae bacterium TAV5. The sequence goes on along the minus strand of CP007053.1, from coordinate 2,617,939 downwards.
CGATTGTCGCTGGCATACAGATGAAAGGCGGTGCCCAACTGGCGAAGGTTGGACCGGCAAACGGCCTCGCGTGCAGTCTGACGTGCTCCGCTGACCGCTACTAGAATGATCCCGGCAAGGATACCGATAATGGCGATGACGGTGAGCAGTTCGATCAGGGTGAAAGCGCGAAGGGCGACGGCTGGTCTTCCGTCTGGCGAAAGCCGGGAATGCTGTCCGGGGGAGAGGAAACGGGGTTTCATGCTGGCAACGATTCCAGCAGGGGCGGTTACCCGCTCAACCGGAAAGCCATGCAGAATCCGTTCATTTCATTGTCCGATCCGGTACTCCGGAGGGCTTACCCGAGCGCCCGCCGGCGGTATTCGCCGGGCGACATGCCGGTGATCTGCTTGAAGCGGCGCGAAAAATAAAACTCGCTCCCGAAGCCCGAGGTCAGGCCGATGGTCTTGACGGATTCATGTCCCGAGATCAGCCGGTGGCAGGCCAGTTCCACCAGATGCCGCGAGCGAAACAGCGTGGGGGTGATGCCGCACAGGCGCCTGAATTTTTTCCGGTATGCCTGCTCGCCGATGCCAAAGCGGCGCGCCTCCTTCACCAGATCGAGCGTCTCCTCCGGCGGCATCGCCAGCAGGCGGGCGCGCGCCCGTCCGGCCCACTCCACGTCGCCGTCCTGGCGCGGCGTCTGCCAGGTGGCGCACATTTCCGCAATCAGCGCCACCAGACGCCCCGCGTCGCGCAGCGTCTGCTCGGCTCCGCGTTTTGCCAGCGGCTGCACCACGTCGTAAAACCGCCGCATCCACACCTGCGCCGGTCCGATCCGGCGCACCGGTTGCGCCGGATCGAGCAGGCCGACTCCCATCCACGCGTCGAAAACGGGACCGGAGAACTCCAGGTTGATCTCGTTCCACCGTTCGCCCGCCGGCGGGCCGTAGGCGTGCGCGATGCCCGGAAACAGGCAAATCACATCGCCTGCCGACACCGGCAGGTCCGCCTTGTGGCGTTCGTCACGAAACCGGCCGCCACCTTCCGTCACATAGACCAGCGAGTACCCGGCCAGCGTGCGCCACGCGCCCTCCGCCAGTTGCTGCTGCATCGCCCAGCTCCGGTGAATCTGCGCGCTGCGCGTGATGCCGCCCGCCACCGGGGTATGGAACGACTCCATGATGAGCCAGTAATCGCGCGTTTCACCCGGATTGATACCGGATTGGACAGTGTATTTACCGCCATGTGCACGGCTCAGGGCTTTCAGGGTTCGCATGGGAGACGATGATTGCCGGATATCTCATCATGCCTGCAACGCAAAACACCGTCGGTCTTTCGAACAACGGAGCGGTGGCTTTTTCTGTCGAACCGCCACCGGACGCGCATCAGCGCGCCCACGCCCCTCCTCACGCGCATACCCCGGTGGCAGGGCTGCGCGTTCCGTTCGGCGACGGGGACGTCGCCGCTCCTCCGGGCCGCATCATCAGCCACATCCGGCCCGACATCGGCCAGTACGTCGGCTCGCCCTCCATCGCAATCCTGCCCGACGGCGCTCTCGTGGCCTCCCACGATCTTTTCGGCCCCGGCACCAGCGAACACCGCAGCGCCACGACGCTCGTGTTTCGCAGCGAGGATCGCGGCGAAACGTGGCGGCAGGTGGCCCGCATCGAACCCGCCTTCTGGAGCAATCTCTTCGTCCACGACAACGGCGACGGCCGCGGCGCCGCTCTCTACCTGCTCGGCCCCACGCACCACCACGGCCTGCTCGTCATCCGCCGCAGCGACGACGGCGGTCATACATGGACGGAGCCGCGCGACACTGCCACCGGCCTGCTCACTCCATACGGCCAGTACCACACCGCGCCCATGCCGATGCTCGTGCATCGCGGGCGCATCTGGCGAGCGATCGAGGACGCCACCGCCGGCACGCACTGGGGCCGGCGCTACAACCCGGTGCTCATGTCCGCCCCTCTCGGCGCCGACCTGCTGCGGCGCGACGACTGGAGTTTTTCGGAGATGTATCGGCAATCCCCTGACTGGCTCGGCGGGCGCTTCGGCGGCTGGCTCGAAGGCAATGCCGTGGCCCTCCCCGACGGCCGCATCGCCGACATCCTGCGCGTGGACTACGCGCCCGGCGGCAAGGCGGCCCTCGTCACGCTCGGCGACGACGGGCAGAGCCTGGAATTTTCACCGGAAACGGATTTTATCGATCTGCCTGGCGGGCCGACCAAATTCACCCTTCGCCGCGATCCGCGCTCGCCGGAGGGCGCGCCGGTTTACTGGACGCTCGCCAACGCCGTGCCGCCGCGCCACGCCTGCGACAAGGCCAACCACGCGGCTATCCGCAACACCCTCGCCCTGCTGCGTTCCGCCGACCTGCGCACCTGGCAACTGCGCCACGTGCCGCTCTGGCATCCCGATTCGAAGCGCCACGCGTTCCAGTATGTGGACTGGCTCTTCGACGGCGACGACCTCGTGGTCGCCAGCCGCACCGCCTGGGACGACCGCCACGGCGGCGCGCCCAACGAACACGACGCGAATTTCCTGACCTTCCACCGTATCCGGGATTTCCGCACACGGACGATGGTGAATTCGCCGGTCGATCCGTTCGCCGGGACCTGAGTCCAACTCCTCAAGACATTCTGATTTTTACATAAAGGACGCAAAGACCACAAAAAATTGCTTGTTAAGTTCTTCGCGCCCTTCGCGATCTTTGTGTAAAAATCCGGAACGCTCAGGGAGCAGGCCTGAGTCCGGGCAAACGGCTTCTTCACACCGCCACGCCTTCGGGCAGGCGGGCGCGGTCGAACTGGTAGACGGGCTTCGGAGCGTCAGCCACGGGCGGGTGCGGGATCACCTTCCAGAACTTGTGCTTCTCGTTGTCCCAGTCCTCCGTGAGTGACTGCGCGTGCAGGCTGCTCGTGGCGCGGAAATGCGTCGCGATCAGGTTGCGCAGGCTTTCGGATTCGTTGTCGTCGGTGAGGCGCTCCAGGCCGATCATCGCCGGGTTGATCTTCTTTTCGAAGTCACCCTTTTCGTCATACACGAAGGCAAGGCCGCCGCTCATGCCGGCGCCGAAATTGATGCCGGTCGATCCGAGGATCACGATGAGGCCGCCGGTCATGTATTCGCAACCGTGGTCGCCCACACCCTCGACCACCGCGGTGGCTCCGGAGTTGCGGACGGCGAAGCGTTCGCCGGCGCGGCCGGCGGCGAAGAGGAAGCCGCCCGTCGCCCCGTAGAGGCAGGTGTTGCCGAGGATCGACTGGTGGCGCCACACGAAGGTTTCGCTGGGCTTGGGCCGGATGATGATCTCGCCGCCGTTCATGCCCTTGCCGACGTAATCGTTGGCCTCGCCGTTGAGCGTGAGGCGGATGCCGTTGACGAGGAAGGTGCCGAACGACTGGCCGGCCGAACCGGTGAAGGTGAGGTCGATCGTGCCGGGCGGGAGGCCGGTGTTGCCGCGCACGTAGGCGATCTGGCCGGAGAGGAAGGTGCCGATGTCGCGATTGACGTTGGTGACCTTGTAGCGGCCCACGAGGCGGGCGGACTTGCCGAGAATGACGTCGCGCGCCTCCTGCGTGATCGCTTCGTCGAGCGAGCCTTCGTTGCCGAAGCGTTCGTTGCGTTCGCGGGTGTGGTGGCGGTCGTGCTCGCCGGCCGGGTCCGGGTTGTGGAGGAGGCCGGCGAGATCGAGGTACTTCGTCTTCGGGTTGGCGGGATCATCGATCTGTTCGAGGAGGTCCACGCGGCCGATGATTTCGTTGATCGTGCGCGCGCCGAGGCGGGCGAGGTAGTGGCGGACGTCCTCGGCGACGGCGTTGAAGAAGTTGATGATGTTTTCCGGCTTGCCGCGGAACTTGGCGCGCAGGTCCTCGCGCTGGGTGGCGACACCGACCGGGCACGTATTCAGATGGCAAACACGGAACATGGCGCAGCCGCCGGCGATGAGGGCGGCGGTGCCGAAGTTGAACTCCTCGGCGCCGAGCAGGGCGGCGATGACGATGTCGCGGCCGGTCTTCATGCCGCCGTCGGTGCGGAGGACGACGCGGCCGCGCAGGCCGTTCATCATGAGCACCTGGTGCGCCTCGGCGACGCCGATCTCCCAGGCGGAGCCGGCGTTCTTGATCGAGGCGATGGGCGAGGCGCCGGTGCCGCCATCGTGTCCGGAGACGAGCACGACGTCGGCGTAGGCCTTGGCCACGCCGGCGGCCACGGTGCCGACGCCGCTGCTGCTGACGAGCTTCACGCAGACCTTGGCGCGCGGATTCACTTCCTTGAGATCGAAGATGAGCTGCGCGAGATCCTCGATGGAGTAGATGTCGTGGTGCGGCGGCGGCGAGATGAGCATGACGCCGGGCACGCTGTGGCGGAGGCGCGCGATCAGCGGTGTGACCTTGTTGCCGGGAAGCTGGCCGCCTTCGCCGGGCTTGGCGCCTTGGGCCATCTTGATCTCGATTTCCTTGGCGTTGGCGAGGTACTCGGCAGTGACGCCGAAGCGGCCGGAGGCAACCTGCTTGATGGCGGAGTTGGCGTTATCGCCGTTTTCGCGGATGGAAAAGCGCGCCGGGTCCTCGCCGCCTTCGCCGGAGTTGGATTTTCCCCCGATGCGGTTCATCGCGATGGCGAGGGCTTCGTGCATCTCGGGCGAGAGCGCGCCGAGCGACATGCCGGCCGTGGTGAAGCGGCGGCGGATTTCCTCGATCGTCTCGACTTCGTCGAGTTCGACGGGTGTGCGTCCGTCGAAGCGGATCTTGAGGAGGTCCTTGATGGCGACGGGCTGGTGGTCGTCACCTTGCGTGCGCCAGTCGGTCCAGGATTCGTACGTCCCGCCGCGGATGAACTTGTTCATCGAGGCGACCACCTTCGGGTTCCAGCCGTGGAACTCGCCTTCGCCCTTCTTGTTGACGCGGTAGTAGCCTTCGGGCGCGAGGGTGGGCACGGCGGTGGCGGCGGCGAGCTCGGCCGTGCCGGAAGCAGGCGGGACGCCTGCGGCCCGGTCGGAGGCGGGCGAGACGCCCGCGCCACCCTGCGGAGAGGCAACGCCCACGGGCTGGAAGCCCGTGCCACTTGCCTGCGGCCAGGCACGGGCGTGGCGGCGGAGGGTTTCTTCGGCGATCTGTTCGTAACCGATGCCGCCGACAGGCGACGGGGTGCCGGTGAAACACTCCTCGACGACGTCGCGGCCGACACCGAGGGCTTCGAAGATCTGCGAGCCGCGGTAGCTGGCGAGCGTGGAGATGCCCATCTTGGCCATGATCTTGAGCAGGCCGGCGTCGATCGTCGTGCGATAGTTGATACGCGCGGTGAGAGGATCGACCGGCTTGCCGGTCTTTTCCGTGACAGCGAGGTCGCTGACGGTGTCGAGCGCGAGGTACGGGTTGACGGCGTTGACGCCGAAGGCGAGCAGCGTGGCGATCTGGTGGACTTCGCGGGCTTCGCCGGTCTCGGCCACGAGGTCGCAGCGGAGGCGGAGGCCGGCGCGGACGATCTGTTGATGCACGGCGCCGACGGCGAGGAGCATCGGGAGGGGCGCGTGTTGCGCATCGACGCCCTTGTCGGTGATGACGATGAGCTTGGCGCCGTCGTCGCGGACGGCCTTCCCGGCGGCGGCGGCGAGGGCCTTGAGCGCGGGCTCGAGTCCGGCAGGGCCGGCGGCGGCATCAAAATGCGCGGCGAGGCGGACGACGCGGCCCTTGAGCGCGGGCAGATCGGCGAGGGCGGCGAGTTCGCTGTTGAAGAGGATGGGCGTGTCGAGTTCGACGAAGCCGGTGGTTTCCGGAAGTTCCTCGAAGAGGCCGAGGCGGCCGCCGAGGATCATCGAGAGCGACATGACGGCCTTCTCGCGAATGGAGTCGATCGGCGGGTTGGTGACCTGCGCGAAGAGCTGCTTGAAATAGGTGTAGAGGAGGCGCGGGCGGCGCGAGAGGACGGCGAGCGGAGTGTCGTCGCCCATCGACCCGGTGGGGTCGAGGCCTTCGGCCAGCGGGGTGAGAACAAGTTCGAGTTCGTCGGTTTCGTAACCGAAGGCGAGTTGTTCGCGGACATCGGGCGCGGCGGGCGTGTCGACGAGGTTTTGCCCGGCGGCGTGAGCCTGGAGATTGGCGAGGTGCTCCTCGCACCAGTCCTTGAGATCGCCGGAGCGGGGATGGCGGGTGATGGCGCCCTTGATCTCGTCGTCGCGCAGGAAGGCGCCGGATGTCAGATCAATGGCGATCATGCGGCCGGGGCCGAGGCGGCCGGCTTCGGTGACCTTGCCGGGGAAGTCGTGCACGAGGCCGGCTTCGGAGGCGAGGATGACGTAGCCGTCGTCGAAGATCTTGTAGCGGGCGGGGCGGAGGCCGTTGCGGTCGAGGGCGGCGCCGATGGTGCGGCCATCGGTGAAGATGATGGCGGCGGGGCCGTCCCAGGGCTCCATGATACAGGCGTGGTAGCGGAAGAAGGCGCGCGCCTCGGGGGTGAGGGTATTGTCCTTTTCCCACGCGGGCGGCATCATCATCATGGCGGCGTGGAGAGGATTGCGTCCGCCAAGGGTGATGGCCTGGAGGGCGTTGTCGAAGGTGGCGGAGTCGCTCATGCCGGGCTGGATGAGCGGCTTGAGGTCGTGGAAACGCTCGCCCCAGACGCCGAAGGCGGTGGAGTTCTCGCGGGCGCGCATGAGGTTGCGGTTGCCGCGGATGGTGTTGATCTCGCCGTTGTGCGCCATCATCCGGAACGGGTGGGCGAGCTCCCAGGTGGGGAAGGTGTTGGTCGAGAAACGCTGGTGGAAAATCGCAAAGGCGGTCTGGAAGAGCGGCGACTTCAGGTCGGGATAGAACCGGGCGATCTGGGCCGGGGTGAGCAGACCCTTGTAGACGATGGTGCGCGAGGAGAAGGAACAGATGTAGAGGCCGCTGAAGTTTTGCGCGTAGGTCTTGTTCTCGATGGTGTTCTGCGCGAGGAAGAGCTTCCGTTCGAATTCGTCGTCGGAGACCGCTTCGTCGGTGCGGGCGACGAGCGCCTGGACGATGAGCGGCTGGGTGTCGAGGGCCTTGCGACCGAGGCAGGAGGCGTTGACGGGAACATCGCGCCAGCCGAGGAGGGTGAGGCCTTCGGCCTGGATGGAATCGACGATGAGCTTGCGGGCGTTGATCTCGGTGTAGGCGTCGCGACGCGAGATGAAGAACATGCCAACGCCGAGGTCGCTGTCACGACGGAGCGGAGGAAGGCCCTTTTGCGCGAGGTAGTCCTTGAACAGCGGGAGCGGGAGCTGGGTGAGCAGGCCGGCGCCGTCACCGGTCACGGCATCGGCATCGATCGCGCCGCGATGGGCGAGGGCCTTGAGAGCGGCCACGGCGCGGGCCACGACGTCGTAGGAGCGTTCGCCGTTGAGCTTGGCGATGAAGCCGACGCCGCAGGCGTCGTGCTCCTGCTCGGAGTGGTAAAGGGGAGACGGGATGATGTTGGCCATGTTGGTAAACGGGTGTGGTCGCGTCGGGCGGGAGGATGGAGGGAGGGAAACGGATTTGAAAAGGGCGGATGCCGGATTCTGGCGTTAAGTGGCGGTGAGAGTGTTGCCGGTTTTTCTGGTTCTGGACGGTCGGGTTTCGGAGAGATTGGCTGCCGGAACGCGTAGCAGGATGCATGCGCACACAAAAAAGCCGGTCTCGTCGCTGGTTCTGCGAGGCCGGCCTGATCGGTTGCTAGTCGTCTTGGTAGGGTCGGGTCTCGTCAGAAAAACCGGATGGTTTTAATCGTGGCAGTCGTCGTTTTGGAGCGTTTGGAGTCAACCGGGGCTACGGCAAGGATGCCAGTGACAGGGTCATCAGCAGGATGGTCGTCGAGCGATTTGCAGGTGGCTCCGATACTCATTCGTTCTTGTTTTGGTCGAGACAGGGGTCCAACCAGTAGGCGGAGCGACCTGCTGTTCAAGTGAAACCTTCACGCCCGGGCGCAGCAATTTCCCGACCGTATCTCGCGTCTCACTACTATAAGCAGGGAAAATCACAATCGCGGGCAGCCCGCGAACGGTCACGAGGATGCGCAACCACCAGGGGAAGCCTCCCCGGAATTGCGACACCCCGGAGCGGCCCGGAAGAAGGCTCCGCCACCTCGCAAACCGGCAGTCATGCCTGCGACACAATGACTCACCCGGAACGGACCCGGCGACCCGGTTTGCGGAAATCCTGACTCGCCGCCAATGCCAGCCTGACACACAAGATATTGTCCACGAATATCATAATTACGAAGTACCGGTTGGCATGTTTTATGAAGGGGTACCCGGTCAAGCTATGGCGACCGCGACCCGAAAACAGAGATCCCTGTCCACGGACGCGAAGCCGGCAGCCTCACCGGAGCCGGCCTCTCCGGCCGCGCGGCAAGGCAGCCCCGCCCCGGCGGCAGCAGCCGGCGCCGCGCCCGGCACGCACGCCAATCCGCGCGGCCCCTCCGGCAACGGGCCGGATACGGAAACACCGCGTGCACTCCGCCTCCATCTCTCCCGGGAGCTGAACGCGCTCCTGCACGAGGGGCCGACAGATAACGACGACACCGCACGGACAAGCGCTCTGGTGGGAGCCTTGTTGAAAGACGCCGTGCGCGAAAATGTTTCGGACATCCATCTCGACCCCGCGCCGGACGGTTACCGGCTGCGCGTGAGGATCGACGGGGAATTGTCGGACACGGCCCGGCTGGATACGGATACAGGCCTGCACGTTCTGCGCTCCTTCAAGAGCAATGCCAGCATCGAGCCCGCTTTCGCCCTCGCACCCCGGGAAGGGCGGGCGGAATTCGCGGTCGATGACCGCACGGTCGCCGTGCGTGTGGCCACAGTCCCGACGGTGATCGGCGAGAAGCTGGCCTTGCGGCTTCTTTTCACGGAGCCGGCACGGATGCAGTTCGAAGAGCTGGGCCTGAGTCCCGCCGACCACCGGACGCTTTCCGCCGCGCTTCACGATGCGCGGGGCATGATCCTGATCAGCGGCCCCACGGGCACCGGCAAGACGACGACGGCCTACGCCCTCCTGCACGAACTCCGGAAAACCGGCCGGGCCATCGTGACCATCGAGGAGCCGGTCGAATACACCATCGAGGACGTCACCCAGATTCAGGTGAATCCGCAACAGGGCCTGGGTTTCGCCGAAGGGGTGAAGGCCTTGCTGCGGCTCGATCCCGACGTCATCTTCATGGGCGAGATGCGCGACGCCGTCTCCGCCCGTGCGGCGCTGGACGCGGCCGACAGCGGTCATACGTTTATCAGTACACTGCACGCGCGGGACGCGGCCGGCACCATCACCGTCCTGCGCAACTTCGGCCTGGCCGATCACGAAATCGCCGCTTCGCTCGATCTGATCGTGGCGCAGCGTCTCGTGCGCCGGCTCTGCCCCGCCTGCCGCCGGCAGGAGCCGCCCACCCCGGCCGAAGCGCAATGGCTGGAAGACTGCGGGCAGCCGGTGCCCGCGCTCACCTGGCATGCCGGCGGTTGCGAGGAATGCCGGCACGCCGGCTATCGCGGGCGGATCGGCATTTTCGAGGTTTACCGCCTCAGGGAGAAAGATGCCGACATGATCCTGCAACACGTGGACGAGCACACCCTGCGCCGCCGCATCCGCCGCGGCGGGACACTCTCCTTCGTGCAGGACGACCTGCTCAAGGTGGCCAGGGGCCTCACCACGCTTTCGGAAATCCGGTCCGTCGGAGGCACGGGTTTCTACCTCCCGACGACCCGGAAAAGAACAACGACATCAACCCGTCAACCCGCCTGACATCATGCGCTGGTCAACCCTGATCGCCCGTATCGCGGGCACCGAAATCCGGATACATCTCACTTTCTGGCTTTTCCTGGCATGGATCGGCCTCGGCTATTATCACGCCGAGATCATGCGCAGCGATTCTGCCGTCCGTCGCTGCGGATGCGCCGTTGGAGGACGCCTTCCGCGAAATGCAGGGATACGGGTGCCCGGTGCTGACGGTCACGGACCGGCACGGGCGTTTTGTCGGGCTGATGACGATGGAAAACGTGGGCGAGCTGATGCGGGTGCGCTCGTTGCTCCCGGTCGGTGACCACCCGGGCTGGAGGCAACGGGAAGCAGCCTGCCATCAGGCCGGCTGAATCTCCGGACGGGCGCCGTGGAGGCAATACCCGACGCCGCCGCAGAGCCGGAAAATTATCGTAATATCCTTTCGGATACGTCGGCATTCGCCGACTCCGGTTCACGGGAGTTGCGGTCTCCCGGCCGAGTTTTTTCAAGAGCGGCTGCTCGGGGGCGAAAAAACCCATCGCGAGCAGGACGAGTTGCGCGGAGAGGGTCTTTTCGGGGCCGGGCTGCCCGACGGGGACGAACTGTCCCTTGTCGTTCTTGCCCCACTTGATCTGCACGGTCACGGTAACCCTCTTCGGGGGACGAATCCGTCGAGCGACTTTTCGAAGATTTTTGTGATGATGGCATCGCCCGCCGAGTAGCGTCGACTGGCGATGGTTGATGGAATTGCTGCCATGCCAGTGCGCATCGGGCTTCCGATTGCTTTCACAGCGTCATGACGACTTTGCCGATGTTTTCCTGGTTTTGCAGAATGGCATGGGCTTCCTCCGCGTGAGTGCGCATCGGCAGTATCTTGTGAATGACCGGGCAGAGTTTCCCCGTCGCAAATTTTTCCCAGAGCAGGGATTCCAGGCCGGACAGGATTTTTGCCTTCTCCTCCGACGTGCGGCTGCGCAGCGTGCTGCCGATCAGCCTGAGGCCGCGCCGGAAAAATGCGTTCATATCGATCTCCGTCTTCGCCCCGCCCAGCGTGGCGATCACGATCCAGCGTCCGCCCGGCGCCATTCTGACGACGTTTGCGCCGAGCCCGGCGCCGGCCACGCAATCCATCGCCAGGTTGACAGGATGTCGCTCCATGATCGCCCCCAGGTCGTCCGTCCGGCGGTTGACGACAATGTCCGCGCCGATGGTTCGCACGAAGCACGCCTTTTCTTCCGAACCAACGGTGGTCATGACCGTCGCGCCGAGTTCTCTGGCCAACTGGATGGCGGCGATGCCGAGTCCGCTGGCGCCGGCCTGGATCAAGACCGTGTCGCCCGCCTTCATGCCGCCTTCCAGGCAGAGGTTGAGCCAGGAGGTGGCAAACGCTTCGGGAATCGCCGCCGCCTCCGCCATCGACAAGCCGGGCGGGACGGGAAGCGCCATGTCCGCGGGTACGGCCACCTTTTCCGCATAACCACCGCCGCCGAGCAGCGCACACACCGGGTCGCCCCGCCGGAAACGGCCCTGCGCGGGCGCTTCGAGCACGACGCCCGCGACCTCGAGGCCCATCCATTCCGGCCAGCCGGGCGGCGGCGGATACTCTCCGGCCCGTTGCATCAGGTCCGCGCGGTTCAACGCCGCCGCGTGCACTTCGATCAGCAGTTCGTTTTCCCTGGCCACCGGATCGGGCACTTCGCTCCAGATCAGGTTCTGTTGTCGATCAATGAGGATGGCGTGCATTGCGTATTATGATTCAAACTATAATACTTCCCCCCCCCCGGGGGGGGCCGAGGCAACGGAAAATTCACCCGGACCAGTCCCCGCAGGCATCGAGGAAACAGCGCTGGACCCGGAGTTCATGCGCGTAAGGCCAAGGGTTCGGGATTTCGCCACGAACAATGCGGGCGAACTCCAGCAACTGCCCGTCGTAACGGCCCTCGGGTGGCGGCTGAGGCACTTCCTGCGTGCCCTTTCTGAAACCGCCGGCATCTTCCAGCAAGGTCACGAAGACGCGTCCGCCAGTCATGTTCCCCTGAAGCTCCAGAGGCTGCACCACCAGCGTGCCCCTGTCGCCGCAGATCACCAGGTTTCGCCGCTGGAAGCCGCCGGCTTCCACAATCGAAGTCCGCAAGGTCGCAGTGAGCCCCCCGGCGAACTCCATCACGGCGAGACCGTTGTCCACCACGCCGTCGTCGCGCGTGCACGTGGACATGGGGACAACGCGTTTCGGCTCGCCAAACAGGATGACCGCCAGATCGACGAGATGACAAATGAAGATCCAGGGCGCGCCGGCTTTGAAGGTCTTGATAACCCTGCGAAACTCCTCGCCGTCGTGGCGGCTCATCACCGCGTCGAACGTGGAGATGTTTCCCAACAGACCGCTCTTGACGGCATCGATGCAGAACTGAATCGCGGGACTGTTGCGATACATGTAACCCATCTGGACCGCGAGACGGCGCGTCTCCGCCTCCGCCAGAAGTTCCTGAAACGGCGGCAGGGTTTCGCCGCCGGGCTTGTCGAGGTGGATGTGCTTGCCCGCGCGGATACAACGCAGGGCGGCAGGGACGAGCGCGTGCTCTTCTGTCTCGACCATCACCGCGTCGAGACCGGGGAGCGACAGCAGTTCGTCGCTATTCATCCACGGCAGGCCGTCATACATGGCGTGATGACCGAACGCGGCCTTTTGCTCCGGGTCGTCCTCGGCCACGCCGACCACGTCGAACACCTCGGAAAACTGGCGCAGCGTTTTGATTTTGTAGGCGTGCATGTGGCCGACGCCGAGTTGGCCGATCCGGATCTTTTTCATCATTCCATCATCCGAGCCAGCTGAATTGAGGATTCTGTTTTTTCACGATCTCGGTAATGCGGACGACTTCCAGCGCGTCGGCATTTTTCACGGGAAACGGGATGCCGAGGCGGAGCGCCGAATGGAGGTGTCGTGCGATTTCAACTTCGACTTGTTCCCACATGTTGCCTTCGGGTTCGACGGGGCGTGTTTCCTCGACCCACGGCAGCAGCGGGTCGCTATTCCAACGCTGACCGGGCTGCGGCGTTTCCGCGTTGGCGGCGGCGGCTGTCCATTGAAATTCCGGATGGAGATAACGCAGCCGAATCTGCTTCTGGTCTTGTCCGTAAGTCAGCGTTCCGCGATCGCCATAGAGCACGCAATACGAACCGTCCTGCGCGACGATGTTGCTGATCTCGATCTCTCCGGAAATGCCGCTGGCCCCGGTGAGCATAATTCGCAGGTGGTCGTCGGCGTCCCCCGACGTGAGCACGCGCCGCAGCGAACTCCACACGTCGCGCGTTGGCACGCCGATGAGTTGCAACGTTTGGTCGAGCAGGTGCGGCGCCCAGACGAAGAGTTGTCCGCCGCCGCAATCGAGCCGCATTTGCCAGTCGTTGCGCCGTAAAAACCCGTGCGATTTGGAAAATTTAGCGACGTGGATTTTTCCCAGAATGCCCGACGCGACAATCGCGAGCGTGTTTTGAAACGCCGGCTCGAAGCGGTGATTATGCCCGAAAAAAAGTTTTCCCGGATACGCCTTGTCGAGGCGTTTGAGCAACTCGAAATCCGCCGCGGTCACGCCGACAGGTTTTTCCAGAAGGACAATTTTTCCGGCGGCGAGCGCCTGTCCGGCGTGACGCGCGTGATCGAGCGACCGCGTGGCAATGATGACCAATTCCATTTCAGGCCGCGCGAGAAATTCCGCGAAGTCCGAAAACGGTTTGCCTCCGAATTTTCGGGCGATGTCGCGAGCGCGTTGGGCGTCAATATCGCAAAACGCGACGGGTTGATACCGTTTGCGGTCTTCGGAGAAGACCCGGCTATGCTGCATGCCGATACGGCCAAGGCCGCAGACGCCAAATTTAACGGGGAATGTGGATGTATTCATAATGTTTGGACAGGGGGGACGATTATGTGGCGTTAATGTTCCAGTGAAGGTTGTCCAGAACCGCCTTTACCGCGGTGATAGTGGGCTGGGAGCCGGCGCCGCTTTCATAGCGTTGCACGGCGAAGAAAATGGATACGCCGAGCGCCGGTCCGAAAAACCGGTGCGGACGGGCAAACTTTCCGTTGCACAGATGGATGAACGGCACCTTCAACTCGCGCCGCAGGGCGAGCGTGGTGCGGATCGCCTCCTCCAGTTCCTGTTCGGTATCGGCAGTGTGGACAAGCTTCACCACGTCGGCCCCGCGTGCCTCCACGGTTTTGAGGTGTTCGACCACCTGTTCGGTGGAACGAAAACAGGCCATGTGAGAGGAAATGACCACATCGGCGCCCCTGGCGTGAATGGCGTCAATCAGGCGCATCTGTTTTTCGACGGCGGCGGGAGCGCGCGTGAGTTCGAGCGGCGACGGATCATACAAATCACCCATTACATCGATCATCGATGCGCCGGCATCCGCGGCGGCGAGCAGGAGTTCCTGGCGTGCGTCGTCGTCGCGATTCTCCCATGAGTCCTTGCGGTAAAAGCAAGCCATGAACGGCAGGTTGACCGCCTCGATGATGCTTTTCAGGGACTTGCGGTTGCGAAATTCCGGTTCAAGGTCGTGCAGTTCGATCGCGATGCCGCCCGCGCCGTCAAATTCGGAATTGGCCGCCTTGGCAATCAGCTCCTGCGGCGTTGCTCCACTGAAAAGCGATGTGATGACCGGAGGACTCTGGTTCAGAAATGTTTTTTTCATTACACGGGTGCGTGTGGGGGGGATTGAACAGAAGACGGCGTCTTCATTTCTTATAGTTTTCTCCAGTCGAACACGGCCCCGACAGGAAAATCAGCAGGGGCCCTGGCGAGCCGGTCATAAACCGCCGGCGCTTCGTGCGGCGAATAGACCGCCGATAAAATTTTCGCCATGTCCAGACGTCCGTCCGCCATGAAATCCAGCAACGCCCGCGCGTCATCCTTCCAGGTCCAGGCGTGCGGGCGCGACTCCTGTTTCGCCCGCGCATCCGTGTGCGCGCCGATCAGCTCGATGCCCGGACGATGGACGTCCTGATAGAAATCGATGTCATTTTCCGCGACGCGGGTGCAGCCCAGCAATGCCACGCGTCCGAACTTCGCGGTGAAGGCCAAGGCCTGCTTCAACGCGGCCGACACTCCCGTGACTTCCACAACCGCGTTTACACCGCCGCGCGAGGCATCCCGGACTTTCCGGATGTGGTCCTTGTCGGCAGGATCGAACGCGTGATGGGCGCCAAGCGAGAGCGCCAGGGCGCGACGCCGCTCGCTCAAATCCGTGGCGATCACCGGCGCGCCGCCGGCGATGCGGCACAGCGCCACCGCAAACGCGCCAAGGATGCCCATGCCGACCACCGCCGCGCTTTCGCCAAGCTCCAGCCGCGTCTTGCGCAGGCCATTGAGCGAGAAGCCGGCGATCACCGCAAAAACCGCGTGCTCGGAGGCAAGCGCCTCGTTGTCGATTTTCAGCAGGTTGGCTTCGGTGATGTCGTTGTAGTTTGAATGCATGCTCCCCCAATGAGTCAGAACACGGTCGCCGATTTTCACGTTGCCGACATTTCTCCCGGCTTCGACGATGCGCCCCACGCCACTGTAGCCGAGACATTTCGGAAATTGTCCGGAAGGTGCGTCGGCGAGGTTTGGCAAATCCAGCAGGCAGGCGCGTTCCGTGCCGGCGCTGATGGCGGACACCTCGTTTCTGACGAGCACCCTGTCGTCATCGAGTTCGCCCTGCTCGATATCGGTCAGTTTCGCCGTTCCTGCGGAGGTGAATAAAACTGCTTTTCGTTTTGCGGGGGTCATCGTCTGCGTGTGTGGGGCAAGGGGAAGGAACCTTGTTTGTGTGGAATGAAGGGTTTCATATCACGCATGATAACAGAAAGGTTTTCAGAATTATCATTGAAAATAATCTTTCTTTTCCGAAAGAAAGAAAAGTTTTCCAGGAACCGGAACAGATTTTCAAAAGAATGAAGACGACCCAATCGACACGGAAAGGCAAGGTGGCAGGAAGCCAAAGGAACGGACGATTGGAGGAAAAGGCCGCGGAACCGGCGGCGCCCGCGGTCAAAATCGAGGAGGTCGCCCGGATCGCCGGCGTCTCCATGGCAACCGTCTCACGTGTATTTAACCATCACCCGAATATTCGCCCCGAACTCCGGCGGCATGTGCTGGCCGTGGCGCGCGAGCACGGCTACCTCCCCCGACTTTCCCTCAAGCAAAAAAACGTCGTCATCATCACGCCTTACAGCCCGGTGTATCCGGTCCACAGTTGCGTGGACATGATCCTGATGGCCCTCACGCAGGAGATGCCCCGGCGCGGTTTTCGGCTGGAAATCCTGCCTGCCGACAATTGCGAGCGGCTTGACGACATCCAGTTCTGCGCGGCCGTGGCCATCGGGGCGGAGCCGGCTTCATTCGCCGACTGGCCGGACCGTTTTCCGGTGCCGCTGGTGATTCTCGATCGCGAGGGCGCGGCCAATCCACCCCATGTGTATTACATCCGCTCGGACGAGGAGCAGGGCATGGAGCTTGCGATCGGGCATCTTCACGAACGCGGCTGTCGCAAGATCGGCTGCATTATTCACGGCGAGCCCGGCACGGGCAACACCGGCCAACGTCACGCGGCCATTGTTCGTGCGCTGAAATCCCGAAAACTCCCTTGCGAGGATTCGCTGATTTTTTTCTCGGGACCGGGCGACGAAAGCTATGTCGAGTTGACGGGAAAACTTCTGAAACAGGGGATTGATGCCCTGTTTTGTCCGGGAGGGAACGCCGGGATCATCTCGCTTTATGCATTTTCACTCTACGAACGACGAGTGCCGGACGACATATCGCTGATCGCCTCGGAACAGACTTCCTTCTCGCGCTATACGGTGCCGCCGTTGACGACGATCTCCCCCGATTACCAGGCGATGGCGGCGGCCACTGCCGATGTGATCGAGGCGAGGCTGACCGACCGCAACACACCCGGACGAACCGTCCTTCCTTACAGACTGATCGCACGGGAGAGTGTCATATCCCATCGGAAGGGCCGCCCCCGGAAATATTGAGGGAAGTTCTAAAAATTCATTTTTGAACAGAAGAAAACAAAGGTAACGAAAGTAAAACAAAGGAGACCCCTAAAAATAAGCGAACGGTAAGCATCCCTGGTTATTTTTCGTTCTCTTCGTTGCCTTCTGTCCAGTTCCCGGGAGTTCCCTTGAGACATTTGGCATCTGTCTTTCCAAAAACAGACGCATGAACCGTGGCCACGCCCGGCGCGCCCGTCAGCGCGCGAGCAGGTCACGGCAGTTGCGTGGCGCCCATGTAGTATGCCGGCCGTTTGTCAACGGCGGGGTACTGTCACTTTTCGATGTGCGGTGCTGCTCACGGTAGGCGCCGGGAGCGATGCTGCAAAGACGACGAAAAAGGGCGGAGAAATAATACTCGTCGCAGAAACCGCAAAGATCGGCTATCTCCTTGATTGGCAGCATCGTGTGGGCGAGGAGAGTGCGGGCACGCGCAATGCGAATCTCGTTGAGGTAACGCACCAGACTTCGTCCACGGATTTTGCGAAAAACGTGGCGCAGATGATCGTGACTCAGGCCCACATGGCGGGCCACCTCGGACAACGATTTGATCTCGTCGTGATGCTGCTGGATGTAGCGTTCGGCGGCCTCCACCTGACGCGCCGCCCGCAATGAAAATGACGCGCCGTGCCGCGCCCTGGCGGAGTCGGCGGCGACGGCCAGTTCGATCATGTGCAGCATAATCGCGCTCGTGCGAAGATCCAGAAGGACGGAAATCGCGTTGGGCAGGCCGTCGGGTTTCCCCGCGTCCGGGACGCCGTGGTAGGCGTCCGGTCCCGTGGACAGACTTCGCGCCAACGTTTCTATCTCGGCGCAAAGCGCGGTGTCTGCGATGGCGGGAACATGGAGACAACCATTCAATCTCAGTCCGGGAGGCGCGGCCGCCAGCACGCACCAGTCCTCGCCTCCATCATCCACCACCTGATCGTGCAGCAGATCGGGCGCATAGAAAATCGCGTCACCTGCGGAAAAATTCACCCGTTCGGGCTTCCTGTTCTTGGGGAACACTGTGGTGTGCCCGCAGCCTGTGGGATGGAATACAATTTCAATGGCATTTGGATGCAGATGGCGCGGCGTTTGGTGGCCATCCACGAGGTGGTGTCTCATGCCAACCATGTAGGAAAGGAGGTGCCCAGAAGCGAGGTGACGGTGAAGTTTTTTCCAACCATTATCCATGCCTCCTGAAAACAGAAACAGCCGGAAAACACAAACAAACACCGATAACTCAACTGGCCGCGCCAATAAGGCCCGCCAGCCTGGTTTGCGTATGAAAAACACCTCCATGTTGGCTGGCCGAAAACTGATTTTCACGGGGAAAGGACAAGTTGAGTGCGTTCCTTGCGAAATCCCCGTCCCCTCCGCCGGCGAGGTGCTGGTGCGAAAGGTGCGGACGTTGATGAGCACCGGAACGGAGAATATCGTTTTTAACCGTAATTTTGATCCGGGCACGCACTGGGATCGTTGGGTAAAATATCCGTTTCATCCCGGTTATTCCGTGATGGGCGTGGTGCAGGAAATCGGCCCCGCTGCTGACTCGTCAAATAGCGCAGACGAGCAAGCGGGACGGCCGTTGAAAGTTGGCGACCGGATTGTTTGTCGCAATCCACACTCGTCGCACGGACTGTTAAAGGCAGAGGAATGTTATCCTGTGCCGGACAACGTGAGCGATGATGACGCACCGTGGTTCGCTCTCGCCAAAATCTCAGGACACGGCGTGCGCGCCGCCGACATTCGCCTCGGCGACCCCGTCGCAATCATCGGCGCGGGCCCCATCGGACAGATGGCATGTCGCTGGGCTTTGATGGGAGGGGCCGGGCGCGTAGCCATGATCGATCTTTCCCCGGAACGCCTGAACATGGCCGCCGCCGCCGGAGCGATTCCCGTGGCGGTTCCCGCCGCGGAGGCAAAAGACGCCGTGCTAAACGCGCTCGGAGACGAAGCGCCCCGCGCGGTCATTGACTCAACGGGAAATGCCGCCGTGCTCCACGCCGCATTTGCAATGGTGGAGACCTTGGGAACCGTGGTGCTGCTCGGAGACACCGGGTCGCCCGTCAGTCAGACGCTGACGCCCGACTTTATCCGACGCGGCCTTACCTTGCGCGGCGTGCATGACGGTCGAAATTCACCCGAATGGAACAACCGCGTCGCCGCGGACCGTTTTTTTGCAGCGGTCGGAAACGGACATTTTTCGCTCGCAGGCCTGAATACGCACCGGTTCCGCCCGGAGCAATGCGTGGAAGCCTACCGTCTGGCGAACACGGACCGCGTGCGCACCATGGGCATCCTCTTCGACTGGTCGGAGGGTTAGCCATTATGGAAACCCGGAGACACAAGCTGGGCATACTCGGCTGCGGGGGGATCATGCGGGGGACTTACACGCCGATTATCCGCCGCCTTTCCGACCGCGTGGAAGTCGCGGCGGTCTGCGATCCAAACCCGCAAAATCTCTCCACCGCCGCCCAACTTTTTCCCTCAGCCAGCCCCTGCCCGGACGCCGCGCAACTGTTGGAAACACCCGGCCTCGACGCCGTCATGGTCTTGACGACCGAGCGCGCCAATGCCGCGACGGCCACTCTGGCCATGCAGGCCGGGACAACCGTTTACCTCGAAAAACCCCCCGCCATTTCGCGGACGGAATTCGACGCGCTGCTGGACTGTGAAACGCGGACAGGCACCCGGCTTTTTGTCGCATTCAACCGCCGCCACACGCCGCTGCTCAAGTGCATCGAGTTATCGAATACGACAATCCGCCACGTCCGCGGGCGCATGGCGCGCCTTCGTCGTCGCCTGGATCATTTTCCGACCACCGCCATTCACCTGATCGATTCCGCACAATTTCTCTTCGGAGATTTTTTTGCCGAAGCCGAAGTTCGCTTTTCGCCTTCCCCGGCGGACAGTTGGCACGTGCGCGGCACATGGCCCGGCGGAGTCACCTGCGATCTCGAATTTCTTCCCGTGAGCGGCGCCAACTGCGAATACCTCGTATTCGAGGGCGACGACCACACGCTCGACATCCAGTTCCCCAACGCCGCCAGCGCCTTTCCCTGCGGACGAATCCTGCGCACAAACGCCCTCTCCCCCCCTCCCCCGGCAACAACTCCGGGCGACGACACCGAAGAGATGGGCTACGCACCCGCCTTCCGCGCCTTCATCGCCGCCTTGGACAGCGGAGATCATCCCGCCCCCATCTGGCGGCTTTCCACCTGCCGCTCCACAATCGCCATCATGGAAACGATGATGCAACAGCCATACAACCCGCACCACCTGTTTTTCAAAAAATAGTAGTCTTACTATGAATACATATCCTTGCCGCGACGCCACAACCATCCTGAAGCGCCATCCTCAAAATCCGCTCATCCGTCTGGAAGATTATCCCGGCACGGCGTAAATCTACAACCCCAGCCCCGTCCAGTTTGGCGACGAAACCCTGCTGCTTGTCTCCGTTGTCGATCATGCCGCCACGCGCGGTTACGGACGCGACGTGGGTCAGACGCGCATTGCCCGCAGCACCGATGGCATTCACTTCACGCTTGGACGTGAAAACTTCATCGACGTCCAGTCCGATGAACATCCGTGGTCATTGTACCACCACTACATCGACAACCGGGTGACAAAAATCGACGACACCTGATATATCATCACCCCCGTCATGGTTCACGGATACGACGGCCCCGTCGGCATGCTGGGCCACACCACCGACTTCAAGACCTACGAACGCATTGCCATCATCACCGCTCCGAAGAACCGCGGCGCGTCGCTTTTCCCCGCAAAAATCAACGGACAATACTGGAAACTCGACCGCCCCGGCGGGGGCGACGGCGGCAACGGTGACATCTGGATCAGCTCCTCGCCCGATCTCATTCACTGGGGTAATTTTCAACCGCTTCTCGCCGCCGGCTATCGTTACTGGAACACGCAAAAGATCGGCCCCACGCCGCCGCTCTGGACGCCTGAAGGCTGGCTCGACATCATGCACGGCGTTTTCACGCCCGCAGGCGGCACCTACTACTACGTGGGCGCGATCCTGCTCGATCTGGAAAAACCGTGGAAAATTATTGGCAAAACCAACAGTTGGATACTCGCCCCGAAGGAACCTTGCGAGCGCAACGGCAATTGCGACAATACCGTTTTCCCTTGCGGTGCGCTCGGCGATTGGGACAAGGACGAGCTTCGCCTCTATTACGGAGCCACCGACGACAAAATCTGTCTCGCCACCGGTTCCATGCATGAACTCGTCGCGGCCTGCAAACAAGGGCTGTAAAACGTTCCAGTTGTTGCAGGTGGTCGCTCAGTATTTGGTGTTGCGGGTGATGGCCGGGAAATCGTCGGTGCGGAAAGGCGAGGCAGGAAGCCCGGCGGCGTTGTAAAGGTTGCAGGTCGGGTTCATTGCCCATGCGTACCGGACGGCAACCGGGGCGGGCACGGATGGCGACCAGACGACGACCCTGTTGTCGTTTTCTATTTTTGCCTGCGCCCAGGCCCACTCCTGATCAGCGCCGCAAATGGCAAATCCTTCGAGTTGACTGCCGACGCTGTTGCGCACGAGTGGAACGAAGCGCTCCACGGTAGAACGTGGCTGCCAGGTGGCGGGAAGTTCGCGGGCCACGAGACCGCCATCCGCATGGGTGAAGGTGAGGCGGATACAGGAGCCCTCGCGCTGGTGCGACGCGAAAACAGGACCGGAAAAGGTGATTTTTTGACCATAGGTATTGGCCAAGGCGACACGCGCGAGGCGATCGCCGACGTCGATTTTATTGCGCGGATGAACGTCGTCGGCTTCACCAATGTCAATGAGCACAGCCTGACCGGTTGCAGGAAGTTTGAGCGCGAGGTTTTGGGCTTCGCGAATCTCCGCCCAGGCATTGTCACCGGCCTTGTCGGATTTCCCTCCAAAATTAGCGAGCTGGCAAAAGTAGAATGGGAAGTCATCGCTTTTCCATTGTGCGCGCCAGTCGGCAATCAAAAGAGGGAATGCATCACGATATTGCCAGGCGCGACTGGCGTTGCTTTCACCCTGATACCAAATGGCTCCGCGGATGGCGTAGGGAACAAGTGGATGGATCATTGCGTTGTAGATGTAGCCACCAATGTCCTGGGGCTTCTGTGGCATGATCGGGAACGCGGGCATGCCGGGAGATTCGGGCACGGGGAGTGGAAAGGATTTTTCGACGTGCATCTGCCATTCGCCATCGATGGGGCGAAAGATGAAACGCAGTGGGGGTCCGCTGCGAATGACCGGAATGCCACCGGGATTATAAATGCGAACCGCCAAAGTGTTGGCGCCGGCCTTGACGAACTGGCCATTGACGTAGATCGGGCGGGGTGGGCGGGCGCCCGTGGCAGGGGTGACCTCAATGATTTTCTCGCCGTTGAAATATACGGTATAGAATCCGTCGATACGTCCGATTTCCAGCGCTTGCTGGATGCCGGCATTTGCGACGGGAACTTCAAGTGTGCGTCGATACCAGACAGTGCCAGCGGGAGGCAGAGTGACTGATGCGGCGGTGACGGTGGTGGATGGGAGAGGCAGATGCACAGGTGTCCACGCAAGGGTCGGGCCGGTGCCTGTGGCCGGGCCAAACACGTCAGCGGGAGAAAGGACGGGGGTATCCATGCGTTGATTACGAATAGACCATGCAACAAAATCTGTCTTGTATTTTTCGATACGATTTGAAAAAGTTTGCTCATCATCGCGGTAGCGATCAGCGGAGGTCTTGAGGTCGGAATTGCGGGCGAGACCATCGGGACTGATCCAGCCTTCGATGTTGGTTCCGCCCCAACTGGCGTGAATGAGTCCTACCGGTTGGTTGAGGCTTTTCTGGAGTTCCCGGGCGAAGAAGTAGCCAACGGCGGTGAAGCCACCGGTGGTGCGGGGACCGGCGATGCGCCATTCGCCCTGCACCTCGTCCAAAGGAACAGGGGATGTGTCGCGTTTGACACTGAATTGACGGATGTGAGGGTTGGCGGAGGCGGCGATGAGGGGCCTGGAATCGGTGCAATTGTAAACGGTCCACGCCATGTTGGATTGACCGGAGGCAAGCCACACTTCGCCGACAACAATATCGCCGATGCGCAGTGTGTTGTTGCCGGTGACCACAAGTTCGAACGGGCCGGAGGAGGCGCGGGAAAGGTCAAGTTGAATACACCATTTGCCATCGCTGCCAGTGGTGGCTTTGGCAACGACGAGGGCATTGCCACCATTACCAAGTGACACGGTGATTTGTTCGCCTGGGGAGGCTTTTCCCCAGACGGGGACACGGTCCCTTTTTTGAAGAACAGCGTGTTCGGAAAAAATGGACGATAGCGTAACATCGGCGCGCAATGCGATGTGCAACAGAGCGATGCACGCGACGAGAGTGCTGAGGGATTTGCCGGGTTTCATGTGAGGGTATAAAAATATCGGATGGGGGGAGGAGGGGGATCAATTGTTGCGGGAAAAGTTCCAGCGGTTGTCGCCGCCACCGCCTTCACCATCGACGTGATAGATCCCAGGTTGAGGGCTTTTGATTGCTTCGACGTGACCGTCAGCGAAAAGAAAGTTGGCGATGTCGCCGGGATGGCGACGCGCGAGGCCATAGATAGACAAGTAGAAGTCGCCACTGGTGTCTGTCTCAATCACAAGGAATAAACGTGAAGGCGTGCCGATGATTGCATTGTAATTCCATCTTGGTGACCGATTTCCGTCATTCCTGGGGTCGATGTTAGGATTGTATCCGTAGGGGATTTTCCGTGCGACTGCGTCGTAATTGTAGGCCGGGCATAGGAGAACGCCCTCGGCGCGCGGAAGCGGATTTTTACCAAGACGGTTTTCGAGACCGACATATGGGGAGAGTGCTACCAGCCATGTGTCCTGAACTGTATTGCCGTCAGACAGCGGGTAACCGTAGCCATAAGGGAAATGATTTTTATTATCGCTGGCGTAGGTGAGCATGGCGGTTCCGATCTGGCGCATGTTGGAGGCGCAAGTGACCGCCTTGGCTTTGCCTCGAACAACCCCCACCGTGGGGATGATGATCGCGGCCAGAATACCGATGATGGCGATGACGGTGAGCAGTTCGATCAGTGTGAAAGCGGATGGTTTTTTCATGGGACAATTGGAGAATGTACTAGGAGCGCGAATACGGGACTAAATCGGGGAACGAAATGGTGGGGTGAAAAACACAGGCGTGGTGTCTGTCCGCCTGTGAGCGTCGGGGATACTTGACTTGCCATCAGGAGCGGACCCGGGTTCGGGAGTGTCGCAGGAAAAACATGCCGGACGTGGCGAGCACAGCGAAAAGTACCGCGCTGCTGGCCGGTTCGGGGATCGAGGTTTGCGAGATGCTGATGGCATCAACGTCGAGGGTCAGCGTGTCGTTGCTGCCGGTTATGACCGAAAAGTAGTTCGGGATGGCACCCGAGGGCGCGGCGATGTGAGGGATTGTGCCGCCCGATGCACTGCTCTGGACGATGGAGGTTAGGTCAGCATCAGCGAGTGTGCCGAAGAGTTTGACCGATTTGTATTTTTGGGTCGTCGGATCAATCACAATTTCACACCGCACATAGCCACCAAGCGCGGAAAAATCGGTGTATTGGCCGATTGTGAACGCAGCACTGCTTATGCCGGTGGAACCGTTAACGCGAAGGTCGATTTTACCGTCATTGTAGAGCAAACCGAACCAATAAGGGTTGGCAAAATCAGTGTTCTTGGTGCCCAAATAAAACTGAGCCTGGCCCCCTGTGCCCGCGGACACATCCGCGCCGACCGCGAAAGCAAAAGCAATGGTGATATCACCAGCACCGGCAGTCGTGTCGAAAAAAGAACTGCCAAGATTGAGCGTGGCCGAGCGAGCTGTGGAGGCGTCATTGGTGATGCGCAGATGCTGGCTGCCGGAATATGGATTGGCGATGGAGGCAATGATAACTGCGCTGCTGGAATTGTTGAATCCGTCCTCCCACTTCGCGGAGGCGGTGGGTTCCGTGATGCCGATGATCGTACTGCCAGCGGTATAGGTGGAAGTTTCAAAACCAGTGGCGAACTGAGCGTGGATTACCGGCGTGAAAAACGCAGCAACTACGAAGATCGCGGACCGGATCGTGAGGATGTAACGGGATGTGTTTTGCATGGTTGGGATGATGGGTGGATTCAGGTTATTGCATTGGTGGATTCGTTCACCGGAGCCGCCCTGGACGAGCAGGCTGGAGCGTCGATGTTGAGGGTGAAGTGGACCGGACTGTTTTTGTGGAGGCCGATGGTGTGGGTGGTGCGATGGCCGCCGGGGTGTTCGACGGTGATTTCGTAGTCGCCGTGGAAGCCGGAAAATTCGCAGATGCCGTCGGCATCGCTCAAGGTTGTGAAGCAGGTGGTCCATTCCTCGCGAATGAGTTGACGCAGGGCATCGTAGGCGGGTTTTGGGGAGAGGTCTTCGCGGAGGAGGCCGGCGCGCAGGGCGCTTTCGCGTCCGTGGGCGACGCCGTCGGCAAGGTTCCACCAGTAGATACCCTCGACGCCGGGATGGCTGAACCAGAGGTGGTAGAGTTCGCGGAGAAGGCGGGCCTGGAGGTCCTCGGCAACAATGTCGGGAAGATCGGGATACGCGGGGAGGGTGATTTCCGAAATATGGATGGGGCGGCCGGGACGGGTTTGGGCGTGAAGATCGAGGGCGGCGAAAAGCCGGTTGGGATCGAGGTGAGTGTCGCGGGCGCGGATAAGGTCTTCGACGGAAGTGGTGAGAACGTTGTTTTTGTCGTAAAAGAAGAGGTGATACTGAAGGCCGAGCCCGTCGATTTTGTGGCCGCGCAGGAGCAGGTTTTGTTCAAGGAGGTGGAGGCCGGTGGTGCGACCCTCGATGTTTCGCCAGGAGTAGGTGGTAGCTTCGTTGAGAAAGAGGGTGGTGGAGGAGGGGAATGCGCGGGCGGCTTCGCAAAAGGCGTCGGCGATGTAGTCGTCGGGCAGCATGGTGGCGCCGGGAAACAGATGCTTTTCCATCGGTTCATTGACGACGTCCCACATGGGGATGCTGCGGCCGTAGCGACTGGCGATTTCGCGGATGCGGCGGGTGATAATGCACCCGGTCTCATCAGGATCGGAGGGGAGCCATCCAGGTATCCATTGGTGCCATACAAGACAGTGGCCTTTGGGGGTGATGCGGTGGCGTTCGCAAAAGTCCACGACGACATCGGGCGGCGGGCGGCGCGGGATCGGGGGGCTGCCTGCGGCGAAGCGCGGTTGGCCCCGAACGGGTTCGAGGTCGGACCAGTAAAAGGGGACGACGCCGGAATTGAAGAGGTCGAGGAAGGCGCGCTCGTAGGCGCGGTTGTCTTCGCTGGCCTTGAAGCCGTCGAGGAGGAACAGGTTGCAGCCGAAAAGGAAGTCGTGACGAGTCTGGCGGACGGTGATGGGGACGTCAGCGGCGGGAAGCCCGTCCGCGTTCACGAAGCGCAGTTTCGCCGGTCCCATGCGGTGACGGCGAATGCCATTGGCGACGCGCTTTTCGACGCTGGTTTCCGGGTTGCGGAAATGAGCGAGTAGCTGGTCGGCGATGTTTTGTCGGGTGTTCGCGGTTGGTGTCATCGGACGGTGGAAAAAAAGTGGGGGGGGATGGAAAGCGGGTGCGGGCAGGCGGGATTGAGCACGGACAGTGAACGAGGCTTGCAAGCGCTCAACCGATGCCGGATTTAATGTATTAAATGAAGGAAGAAGATGTCCGTAATTCTCCCCGTCGGCCTTCGCAGGCCGATGTTGGCCGCCGGGCGGGAGTGACGGCGGCCACGGTTTCCTGGGCGTTGCGCAACGATCCGCGCATCCCGGCGGCGACGCAGCAGCGGGTGCTCAGGGCGGCGGAAGAACTCGGCTACACGCCCGATCCGGTGCTGGCCGCGCTGGTGGCGCGCCGCGACCGGCATCGTTCCCGGGTGACCAGCAGCAATCTCGCGGCACTCGTGGACGACCGCTGGCAGGCGGAGCGAATGAGATCCTGGCACCGGTCGTTTATCAACGGCATGAAGCGAGCATGCGAGCGCCTGGGATATGCTCTCGACGTGCTGCAAATCCAGGCAGATCTCGGCGCGAACAGGCAGCCCGACCGCATTATGCACGGACGCGGCATCCGGGGCATGGTGCTGCTGCCGCTTCAGTCGCATGATGTGCCGCTGTGCTTGAAAGGGGTGAAGTGGGAACGCTTCTCAATCGTGGTGGTGGGCAATCCTCCGGAGAGCCTGCCGTTTCATCGCGTGGGGAGTGACGCGTTCAATGCCATGCACATTGCCTGCAACCGGCTGCGTGAACTCGGCTACCGGCGCATCGGACTGGCGCACGCCCTGATCGCCGAGCAGCGGTTGCGCTACGAATGGCTAGGCGCGATGAGCAAGGAGTTGTTCGCGCCGGACGCAGTGGACGGGAGCAGACTGGAGATCGTCCCGCCGTGTCTGCCGGAGGATTTTTGCGAGCGAACCTTCACGGAGTGGGTCAGGGTAAACAGGCCGGAGGCGGTTGTCGGAAATGATCCGGCAATTCTTGAGTGGTTGCCCGCAAACGGCTGGAGTATCCCGCGCGACATCGGTGTTGCGTTGTTGAATCGTGATTCTGTGGATACGCCGGTCGCAGGCATTTCGCAGCATCTGGACATCTCCGGCGAGACGGCGGTCGAACAACTGCATACGCTTTTGCTGCGTGGGGAAACGGGTTTTCCTGAAATCCCCAGGGAGGTCTTGATCCGCCCGCACTGGGTGGATGGGCCGACTCTGCGCAAACCACGCCGGTCCGCCGCTCATTCGCCCGGCGCCACGTAATCCTTCGGCCCGCCGAGGTTCATGAACTGACGATAAACATACACTGCGCAAACCAGCGCGATCGTCGCGAGCAGGCAACCGGTTGTAAATGTGTGCCGGTATTCATCTCCCGTCCTGTCGATGATGAGGCCCACCGTCGGCGCCAGCACCATGCCCGCCACCGAAGAACAAATGCCTGCCGCCGAAGAAAATTGGGCAAATCTGGAATGCGGAAACAATCGCGGTCCCAGTGATGCTGCGCTCGTAAAATAGCTCCCCGTCAGCACCCCGTGCAGAACCCACGCGACAAGAAACGTGCCGGGCGTTTTCGCAAAAACCGCCCCCCACGCCGTCACCAGCATGTAGCCCAGCAGCGTGGCCATCGCCATCCGCAACGGATGAAACCGGTCAGCCATCCAGCCGAGGAACCAGGCGAGACTCAGCGAGATCAAATACGTCAAAGCCAGAAATTTCCCATACGTGTCCTCGCTCACGCCCAGTCCCTTGGAGTAGGGAATCGCGTAGATGTTGACCGGCGCAAACGCCAGCCCCGCCGTCATCAGCATGACGAACACCGAGACGTAATACGGACTCGTGAAACACTCGCGGAAATAAACGCGCGCCCCACCGATGAATCCCGTGAACATCCCCGGTTTCAGCCACGTCCCCGTCCCTGCCGGCTTCACCTTGTCCAGCGGCGGTGGCGGCGGATAATCGCTCTCCTTCACCTTCAGACACACCCACATGAACGCCACGCCGTAAAACACGCCAATCACCAGCAGGATCAGTGTGAAATGATCCGGTATCAGCCCGAAAATCCAGTAGTTGAAAATCATCCCGTCGATCAGGCTCACCGCGCGGAATAACCCGTAAAAACGCCCCAGCAACGGTCTCGGCACCACATCATTGATGAGCCCGCCAAACACCGACGAGCCTGCGATCGTCGCAAACTCAAACGCCGCCCAGAACACCGCGAAACACACCACCGCCACCACCATCTCGTTTTGCAACTGCGCCAGCAACCACGCGCCCGCCTTCGTCGTATCCAGATTTTCATGCAACCACGCGCCAATCACATGCTCCCTGCCAAACGCCCCGTGCATCCACTTCGCGATAAACGGTGTCACCGCCAGGCCGATCATGCCCAGCGCCGCCGCCGGCGTCGTCACCAGCAAAAACGGGATGCGCCGCCCCCATTTGCCCCGGTGCCGGTCGGATTTCATGCTGATGACCGGCCCCAGAATCAGGGCCACCAGCGCCGGGAACGAGCTTACCAGCAACCCGAACAACAGCTTCGGCACGCCCAGGCTGTTCAAATACCATTGCGACATCGGTCCCGCCGACCGGTCGCGCATCGACCACGCAAAGTCGCCCCACAACAGCCAGAGGAACAACGCCACGATCCCGCCCGAGGTGTAGGTCAGCGTGCCGACCGACCATGTTTTTTGGCCCGTCTTCGGGTCGATCACCGGCCCGTTCACCGGAGCCGCCGTGACCGGCGTGGAAGGAGTGGAGGTCGATTCGCTGATCGGAGCGGACATGTCAGCGTGCCGGGATGATCGTGATATGGAGGGTTGCCCGGGTCGTGGGCGCGGGCAGATCGAGGCCGAGACGCGTTCCCTTGCTCCCTTGCTCAGGCACTATCCCGATCACGGCGTCTTCGCTTTGAGTCAGAACAACATCGTGACCATCGGCCTGAGCCTGCCAGAAAACATCAAGCGACGTGCCGCCGGAAGGGGCGCGAACGCGAAGACCGGTGTGCCCGGCGGAGAGACCGGCGGCGGGGGGCGCGGACCGGGTTTGCTCGGGACGAAAAATCAGTGCCGTGCCAAAGGCCTGAGGTTGTCCGTCGCGGAATTTTACGCGGTCAATAATTTCAACACGTCCTTGCGGAGCGTCGCTGGCGGAACGGGTGAAAACAAAGGTGCGCGTGAGTTTTTCGAGCGCGGGAACGTCGGGCGCATAGGCGCTGGTGATGTCGATTTCCCAGAGATCGATTGTATCAGTAAATTCGTTACGCAAGGTGATGGCTCGGGCGTCGGCGCCGGTGCGCTGGAGTTTTCCGGCGACCAGGGGGACGGGATGGCCGAAGGAGTTCATCACGGAGCTGGTGTAACGTCTGGAGCTAAAAGTATCCTTCACGTAAGTATCCACTCCGAGGTCGGAGAGGATGGATTCGCCATCGCAAACGATGACAAAAGAGCCGAGGTCGTTGTGGTTGTGAGGCTGGTTGTTGTGGCCGCCTTTGAAGGCGGCGGCCAGACCGGCGGCAGGCGTGGCGCGGCGCACGACGAGTGCGCCGCCGTCGGGAAACCAGTCGCGCAAGCCGGGTTCGGGGGGGGAAGGGGGGCCGGCGGGGCGGGGTAGCGAGAGGTCAAAGGGCGTGATGCAGAGGTTGGGACCGATGCCGACGGGGTGGATCATTCCCAAGCCGACGCCGGGACCGCGTATGCCGTAGGGGAGTTGGTAGCGGAGCGTCGCAAAGTCGTGCATCCAGGCGGGGGCGCGGGCGTTGACAGAGGCGTCGCCGAAGGGCGGGTAGATGCCGGCGGCGATCTGCCATCGCGTATCAAAGGTTGCGATACGCTGTTGTTTGGGCGCGTTGAGAAAGTCGATTCGTCCGCCGGTGGCGAGGCGGGTCAGTTCTGAGGCGAGGATGTAATTTCCGTATCCGTAGAACCAATATCCGATGCCTTCATGACAGAAGCCGTCGTCCCCAAAACCGGCGATGAAGGCGGGAGTACAGGCTTCAAATGCGGTGATGAAGGTGGCCCGGTTGTCGTCGATGTCCGTGGGGCCAGCAGGGCCGAGGAGGAGGGCGCTCATGAGGATGCTGCCATGACAGACGGCGTTCCAATTGTTGTTGGTAGTCATCCACCAGTATTCCGGGCCGGGGTTGTCGCGGGAGCGGATGCGTTCGAGGTAAGGGGCAAAAACGCGTGTTTGGATTTCCTTGCGGATTTTGGCGCGTGTCGGGGCGGGGAGTTTTAGGCCGAGCAGGTAATGGGCGAGGGCAAGGTTGGCGGCGCGATTAACGGCGCCGAGTTCCACGAGGTCGTAAGCGGCGTGCCAGTCGGCGCGTCTGCTGGCGTGGGCGGGAATGGCCCAGGTGGGTTCGTCCAGCATGGCGGCGATTTCGCGTTCGATGGCGGGAAGCAGTTTGCCGTCGTTGCGCAGTCCTTCGGCAAAGAGGAACTGGCCGAGGCGTTTCGTACGCGTCATGTAGGGGGCTTCGTAAGCTTTGCGGTCTCCCGTTTTCTCAAAAATAGCGAAGAGGGCTTCGGTGAGTTCGGGCGTGGGGAGGCGGGCTTGTCGGTCGGCTTCGGCGAAAAGGTCGTTGGCGGGATGGGCGCGGGCGATGGCGTCCCAATAAACGCGATCGGCAAAGGGCGGGGTGAAACAGACAGGCGAGGCGGGGAGCCATTGGGAAATTTCGGCTGCGCGGGCAGCGTCGAGCGCGGGCAATCTGTTGTCGGCAGCGTGCGTGGTGATTGTGGCCGCGAGCAGGGCGGCGGTCAGGAATGTTGCGTGTCGCATGCGGGGGGAGGTCGAGAGCGTTTATTCGCGTTCGAGGATTACGTCATCGATCAGGATCGAGCCGCTGGCTTGCCAGGCGAAAAGATTGAGGATAAGGAAATTTGCGCCTTCTGGAATTTGCAGGGTGGTTTCCAGTTTCGTCCATTCTTGCGGGAGCGAGACGGGCTTTCCGGTTTGAGGAGGCGGCAGGGCAGCGCGAACGGTGCTGCCGTCGGCAAGGAGATAAAAACAGTCGTCCGGCGTTGCGGTGTTTCCGTCTTGAAGTGTAAGTCGCGCGAGAAAACCGCTGGTGCCGATTTTTGCCTGTGCGTCCGGGGCGGCTTTTATCCAGAGGGAGAAGCGGTAGCGTTCGCCGGGGGCGACGCGCACACCGCGTGTGCCGATGCCGTAGCGGGCAAATTGCGTGGAGCTGATTTTCGCGGCGATTTGGCCGGTGTGCGCGCCGCTGTCGGCGAGTTCAAATATGGCCCCGGCGGCTTTGGCGTCGCCGGGCGCGAAGAGGTTCCAGTTTTGTTTCCCTTGTTCAAAGTCGCCGTTGGCAATCAGGTTTTGGGTGCTCTGCGCGGCGACGGGAAGCATGCCAAGCAGGAGCGTGGAAATGAAATACAGGGCGAATGGTTCTTTGGTTTTCATGTGATGTGCGTCGGGGGGGGGAGGGAGGTTCAGGCTGCGCGGCGGCGATGGACGAGGGCGACCGCGAGCGTGGCGAGGGCTGCAAGTGTGCCAACCGTGGCAGGTTCGGGAACGGAGGTGATGGTGAGTTCACCGGTAAGTTGGGAGAACGTAAAGGTGTTGAGCGCATCGGCGGAAAGACCGCTCCAAATGTTGTCGTTTTGGGACAGGGCGATGGTTCCGTAAATGCCGGCCAAGGTGACAGAATCAAAACCGTCTCCAGTAAGCGTGAGTCCGTCGAAGAAGGTCACGGCGTCGGTGGCAAGCGCGGCGTCGAGTTGGAGCGTGAGAGCCCCGATGGCGGCAAATGTTGTATCGGAGGTTAAAATACGTCCGGTGGCGGCGCCGTTGCAGGAGAGGGTGAGCGCGTCGCTGATGAAGGCGCGTGTGGTGAGATCAAGGGTGGCCCCGGCTTGCACGGTGACACTGGTGGCGGCGATGTTGGCGGTGCCTGCGAGTTTCAGTGTGCCGCTCTGGACGTTGAGGGAACCGATGGCACGGTTGGATTCGAGTGTGGCGGCGGCTCCGTCCGTGGTGTCGGCATAGAGGAAGGTGGAGTTGGCGGAGATCGTGCCGGTGCCGCCGAGGTTGTTGGTTCCGCCTGCGGTGGTGGCAAGGAGGGTGGTGGTGCCTTCGACGTTGGTGGCTGTCGCGGCGGAGAGGTTGAAGGCTTTGGCTTTGAGGGTACCGTTGCCAGTGATGTTCCAGGTGGCGTTGGCAAGGTTGAGGGTGCCGGCAGAGGTGTCGAGGATGTGCGTGTTGGTGTCGAGCGTGAGAGTGGCGCCGGTGCCGCTGGAGCGTTTGAGTTCGGTGGTGACGGTGAGATTGTCGTCGAGTTTCAGGGTGAGGGACTGGTTGTTGTCGGCCCAGAAGTTGAGGTTACCGATAGAGCCGTTACCGGAGAGTGTTTTGATGGCGTTGTTCGAACCGCGAAGGGTGAGGGAGGAGATTGTTTTGTTGTTTTCGAGGCTTTGGTTTGGGTTTGCCGAGCTTTGGAGGACGACGCCGAGGTTGCCTGAGATGGTAACGGCAGTGCCAATTTTGTTTTCGGAACCGGCAAGTGTGAGTCCGTTGATGTTGTTGCCGTTGGTTTGAATGGAGCCGCCATTGGCAATGAAGTTGTCCATGATGCGAAGGCGGGTGTCGGCTATCGTCGTGGTATAGGTGGCGTCGATGTTGGTGTTGGCCGAACCGATTACGAGTGCGCCGGAGTTCATCGTGACGTTTCCGTTGATGGAATAGATGAAGCTGGTGAGGGTGGTGGCTGATGATCTGACGGCGAGTTGCATGGCAAGGGTGCCGCCGTCAAGGGTGAGCGGGCCGCTCAGGTAGGTGATGGAATTGTTGTCGGTGGATGTTTTACGTCCGAATTCGAGGATGCCGCCGTTGCCGAGCGTGGTGCCGGCTGTGGCGGTGAGCACGGGAATGCTGGCACTGGTGATGGCGGCAAAGTTGTCCCCGGCAGTCGGAGCGGTGTTGATGAAGAGGCGGGCGTGTGCGGTGTCCGCGGCGGAGATGTTGAGCGCGTTGGTGAGCGTGAGGGTGCGGCGGACTTCAAGCGTGTTGGTGGCTGCGGAGGTCTGCGCGTAGGTGAGTGTGCCGAGTGTGCCGGGGGCCGCGGCGTCGTAGATGAGGGTGCGGTTGGCGGTGGCGTCACCGAGCGCAGCAGTGTCGTTCGCAGCGGGGCCGGTTGGGGAGTCGGTGGGGGTCCAGTTGGTGGCGGTGGACCAGAGGTTGTCAGTGTTTCCCGACCAGTTGTAGGTGGTCTGGGCGGCGGCTGAAAGTGTCGCCGCGAGGAATAGAACGATACAGAGGTTAGCGCGGGTTGTGTTTTTCATGGATGATGGGAAGTTGAGAGAGAGAGAAAATCAGGGGCTGGGGGTCACGGGTTCGGTGCCGACGTGCCAGTCGAAGAAGAGGACGTTGCGATGGTTGCCGTGAACGGGCTTGAGGGGGAGGGCGTCGCGTTTGGTGTCGTCGACGCCGTTCTCATAATCAACGTCATGGAGCGCTTTGGTTTGGGAAGGGGTGTTATAACCGGCGACAAAACCGTAAGTGCGGACAGGGTCGGTGGTGGTTTCCGATGTCGGGTAACCCATGGGCCAGCTTCTGTCGTCTTTGTCCGGACCCGTCTTGACCTTGCCCGCCAACTTATAAACAGCGATGTTTGGCTCCGCAGGTTTTACGGCTTTCTTCAAGAGGAGGGAACAGAGGTAATTGTCGGGGAGTTTCCCGATGGCACTTTGCAGGCTGATGTAAGGAGCGATGTATCCAAAAAGGTGTTTCTGGGATTCGAGTAACATATCGCGTTTGACGAATCCGTAGCAGGGACCGGGGAGTTTATCCCTGTTGTCGTTGACATACATCTGGATCGCCACTCCGTAGTTGCGCAGGGCGGTTTTGCACTGGGCGTTGGCGGCGGAGGAGCGGACTTTGCCGGTCACGGGGATGATGATCGCGGCAAGGATGCCGATGATGGCAATCACGGTGAGTAATTCGATCAGGGTAAAGGCGGTGTGTTTTGGGTTTCTCATAGGCGTGCGTTCACAAGGATTGAGAAGGTGGTGGAGGAAGGGGGGGCAAGTTGTGGCGGTGAATCCGGATGCAGTCACCAGGCTGTCCTTGGTGCCTCCCTTCGCCAGTTAATCTATCGGCGTTTGTTTGTGTTTTCCGGCTGTTTTTGCGCGCACCAATGGTGCGGATATGAACGGAGGGGATGATGGACGCTGGTTCCATAAGATGGGAGATGCGGTGAAGAACAGAACGGTAAGGCACACGATTGTGTGTATAGCATCAATCAAAATAAACCCTTCTGTGTGTAAACACGGTTGTGTCTGACGGGTAGGTTTGTCGGATGCAATTTGCCCAGGCATTCGCAACGACACTGAGGACGCTCCGAACCGAGCGCGACTTGACCCAAGAGCAATTGGCCGAGCGGTCGGGCGTGCATCTGAATTCCGTGGGGTTATTGGAACGGGCGGCCAGGGAGCCCAGCCTCTACATCGTATTCCAACTGGCGAAAGGCTTGGGCATGACTCCGGCAGAATTGGTTCGCGCGGTCACCGCACGCAATCCGCGCATCGAAACTCGCTCCGGCAATTTTTGAGGCAATCTTGCAGGCCGGAAATGTTGCCAGCAAGCTGGCGGGGGTTACGCTGGCCTGTCTTATGCCGTGTATTCAACTTTCCGATATTTTTTCCCCTCCACGGTCCGTAACGAAACTGGCGAGGGCTGCGACGCTTTCGCCCGGCTCCGCCGGTGGCGAAGGCGGACAGGTTACACAGGCGGTGCGGGTCAGCGCGCGGCATGGACGGTATCTGGAATTTGATGACGGCACGACGTTTGTTCCGGTGGGGCTCAATTTGAGTTTTCCACGTTTTGCTAAAAACGCGGAGGAGGGACTGGTATGTTACGGGGAATGGTTGCACGAACTGGCGGCAAACGGGGGTAACTTTTTTCGTCTCTGGCTGGGACATCCATTTTTCGACGTGGAGCCGGACCGGGCCGGCGAGTTTGACGAAACGGCGGCGGAGCGGCTTGGCCGGGTGCTTGACCTAGCATGGTCGCTGGGACTGCGAACCAAGGTCACACTGGAGCATTTCCGCAGTCTGGAAACAGCGCCTGTCGCGGAAATCTTTCCGGGGGCGGCGCGGTTCGAGCGCGGCCAGTATCACTGTTCCAAGGGAGGGCCAGTGGAATCGATGGATGCGTTTTGGCGCGGGACGGAGGCGCAGGCGTTTTATTTGGAAAAACTCGATTGGCTCGCGGAACGATTCGCGGGACACCCGGCGGTGATGGCGTGGGAGTTGTGGAACGAGATCAACGCCGCGCAGGGTCATGGCTGGGAGGTGTGGACGGAGCAGATGCTGCCGGAGTTGCGGAGGCGTTTTCCGCGTTGTATCACGCTCCAGAGTCTGGGGAGTTTTTGTGGTGGGTACGCGGAGCCAGCGTATCGCTGGTTGTGCGGGTTGCCGGGCAATGATGTGGCGCAGGTTCACCGGTATCTTGATCCGGGCGCGGAGTGGGAGGTGTGCCGCGGGCCGGTCGATGTGCTGGTAGCTGACGCGGTGCGCACGTTATGCGAATGGAGGACCGAGGCGGGCGGGGTGACTTGTCCAGTGTTGCTGGCGGAAGGAGGCGCGGTGGAGGCACATCACGCAGGGCCGTCGAATCTCTACGAACGGGATCACGAGGGGATCATTTTGCACGATGTGCTTTTCGCGCCGTTTTTTGCCGGAGCGGCGGGCTGCGGGCAGGCGTGGCATTGGGATGTGTATGTGGCGCGGCATCAGCTTTGGTGGCATTTCGGGCGTTTCGCCCGCGCTATCGCGGGGTTCGATCCGGTTGCGGAAGGCGCGGAGCCGGTGTTTTGGGAGACGCCGCGGTTGCGGGTGTATGCGTTGCACGGAAAGGACGTATCCTTGATTTGGCTACGAGATCGCCGGTGCGACTGGAGCAGCGAACTGGAGGCTGGCCGGGACGCCGTGCCGGTTGCGGGCGAGCATTTATGCCTCCTATCCGATTTCGCCACGTCGGGGTTGGTCGAGTTTTATGATCCGTGGCGCGATTGCGGATGGGCAGACCGGCAGGGACTGAACGGGAACGCAGGCATCGCCTTGCCGACTTTCACGCGATCCCTGGTCGTCAGATTGATGACGGAGGCGCCGTCGCGCTGACGCCCCATTCCAAGGATGGGGCGGTGAGTTTGGCCTGCAGGCAGGGAATGGGGATGGCTTTATTTGAACCGGTTTTTTCAGGGCCGGGGAAAATACACTCCCCGGACCCGTTTCCTCCGGCTCCTTCGCCGCTGACATCACAATGATGTCCCATTCTACTATGGGAGTTGCGTGGCGCCCATGAGGAAGCGGTCGCATTCGCGGGCGGCGGCGCGGCCTTCGTTGATCGCCCACACCACCAGGCTCTGGCCGCGGCGGCAGTCGCCGGCGGCAAAAACCTTCGGGTTGCTCGTCGTGTGCACGTTGTGGTCGGCCTTGATGTTGCTGCGCGCGTCGGTCACCAGACCGAGCTTTTTCAGGAGCGGCTGCTCGGGACCGAGGAAACCCATCGCCAGAAGGACGAGTTGCGCCGGGAGCGTCTTTTCGGTGCCGGGCTGCTCGACAGGCACAAACTGGCCCTTTTCGTTCTTGTCCCACCTGATCTGCACCGTCACGAGTTCACGGATACGGCCATCGGCATCGCCGATGAATTTTTTCACGGTGGTGAGGTAGACGCGCGGGTCGGCGCCCTGTTTGGCCGCGGCTTCCTCCTGGCCGTAGTCCATCTTGTAAATTTTGGGCCATTCGGGCCAGGGGTTGCCGGGCTGGCGTTCGAGCGGCGGTTTGGGCATGATCTCGATCTGCGTGACGGAGCGGCAGCCCTGCCGGAGCGAGGTACCGACGCAATCGGTGCCGGTATCACCGCCGCCGATGACGACGACATCCTTGTCGTGGGCGGTGATGGCGGACACGGCCGGAGATGAGCCGGCAGGCGAGGCAAGGAGCGCCCTGGTGCTGGCCGTGAGAAAATCCATCGCGAAATGGACGCCGCCGAGCTGGCGGCCCTCGACGGGCAGGTCGCGGGGCTGCGTGGAACCGGTGCACACCACGACGGCATCGTGGGCGGAGAGCAGTTCGTGCGCGTCGACGGTTGTACCCACTTCGGAATTACAGATGAAGGCGACACCCTCCTGCTTCATGAATTCGATGCGGCGGAGGACGACGTCGCGCTTGTCGAGTTTCATGTTGGGGATGCCGTACATGAGGAGCCCGCCCGGACGGTCGGCGCGCTCGTAAACGGTGACGGTGTGGCCGGCGGCGTTGAGCTGCGCGGCGGCGGCAAGCCCGGAGGGGCCGGAGCCGATGACGGCGACTTTTTTCCCGGTGCGCGTGCGGGGTTCCTGCGGGATCACCCAGCCTTCGTCCCAGGCGCGCTCGATGATCGAGTATTCGTTGTTCTTGATCGCGACGGGCGGGTTGTGGATGCCGAGCACGCAGGAGCCTTCGCAGGGCGCGGGACAGACGCGGCCGGTGAACTCGGGAAAGTTGTTGGTCTTGCCCAGACGCTCATAAGCCTGCTGCCAGAGTCCGCGATAAACGAGGTCGTTGAACTCGGGGATGAGGTTGTGGATGGGGCAGCCCGCCGCCATGCCGCTGATGAGGCGGCCGGTATGGCAGAAGGGGACGCCGCAATCCATGCACCGCGCGCCCTGGTTGCGGAGTTTCTTCTCGTCCATGTGGAGATGAAACTCGGACCAGTCGTTGAGGCGGTCGAGGGGAGAGCGATCGACGGGGAGTTCCCGCATGTATTCGAGGAAGCCGGTTGGTTTGCCCATGATGGTGTGTGGCTGGTGGTGGTGGTTGAGAGTAATGGTTTTTTGACTTAAGCCGAGGGCGGAGGGGGAATGGGGATGTTGAGGATGGCTTTGCAGGCGGGGTAGGCGGTGCAGCCCCAGAATTCCTTGCCGGCATTGGGGCCGGTTTTGGCTTTGCGCCGGTGCATGGGGCTGCCGCAGTCGGGACAGGGAGGCGCGGCCTCCTGCCGGGCTCGGGCGGCTACGCGAACGGCGGTCAGTTTTTCGCGGAAACCGCCGGTCTCGGCAAATTTTTCACCCTGCGTTTCGAGTTGGCGCATGATGGTGCGTATGGCCCGGGTAAGAATGATTATCTGGGCGTTGGCAACTACGCCGGGGTTGTCGGACTCCAGCCATTTCGAAAATTTTTTCTGCTGCTCAAGGATGTGTTTGCAGGAGTCATGGATGAAGTCGTTGCCGTAGTTCGGGCGGTCGAGACGCACGGCAAAGACTTCCCTGGCTTCGGGGGAATCCCGGTGCCAGGGAACCTGGCTGTGGCGCAGGAGCCAGTCTTCGTAGTCGCTCATGAGTTCGGCGAGGCTGGCGCGGGCAACGTCGGTAAGCTTCATCTCGGTTTCCCTGGAGGTCGCCGAGCGGGCAGAGCCTTCGACGAGGTTCACTTTGCCGGAGCGGGCAGCCTGCGTCATCTGGTCATACTGGCGGCCCGTGGGATCCCGGCGGCGGTCAAGGAATTTTTCGCAAAACCGGTGGGTCGCAAATTGGGCGATGCTCGCCAGTACCCACGAGTCGAGCGTCCGATAACCGCCGGATGGTTCGAAATGCATATGAGGGGGGAGACGTGGTGGTGGTTTCCGACTTAAGTCGATGGAAGGCGACTTAAGTCGATTCAGAGGGGACGGTTAATTGCCGCCGACACGGCTGAGGTCGCGGGCGTTGGCGTCGAAGGCGGCCATGATGGCGTCGTCGCCGGTGAGGCCCTGGGATTTGGCTTCCTCGATGCGTTCGAGCATGCGCTTGTAGTCCTTGGGCATGATCTTGACGAATTTGGGTAGCGTGGCGCTCCAGTTGTCGAGGATGCGACGGGCAAGGGCGCTGCCGGTGAAGGTGGCGTGGCGCTCGATGAGGTCGCGGAGTTCGGCGGCCTCGGTGTCTGTATCGACTTTCTCGATGCTGATCATGCCGGCGTTGATGTTGCCGGAGAGCGAATCATCTTCGTCGAAGACCCAGGCGACGCCGCCCGACATGCCGGCGGCGAGGTTGCGGCCGGTGGGGCCGAGGATGACGACGCGGCCGCCGGTCATGTATTCGAGGCCGTGATCACCCACCGCCTCGACCACGGCGGTGGCGCCGGAATTGCGCACGCAGAAGCGTTCGCCGGCCATGCCGCCGACAAAGAGTTCGCCGGAGGTGGCGCCGTAGAGCGCGACGTTGCCGGCGATGATGTTGCTCGACGGGTCGAAGGTGGCGTCGGCGGGCGGGCGAATGATGATGCGTCCGCCGGAAAGGCCTTTTCCTACGTAGTCGTTGGCGTCGCCGTGGAGGCGGAAGGTGACGCCGCGGGGAAGGAAGGCGCCGAAGCTCTGGCCGGCGGAGCCGTTGAAGCGGATGTCGATGGTGTCGTCGGGCAGGCCTTTGGCGCCCCACTTGCGCGTGACTTCGCTGCCGGTGATGGTGCCGACGACGCGGTTGATGTTGCGCACGGGTATCTCGGCGACGACTTTCTCGCCCTTCTCGATCGCGGGTTTGCAGATGTCGAGGAGGGTCGTCACGTCGAGCGATTTTTCGAGGCCGTGATCCTGCGGGATCTGGCAATGGCGGCCGACTTCGGGGCCGGAGTCGGGCACATAGAGGATGTTGGAGAAGTCGAGTCCCTTTGCCTTCCAGTGTTCGACGGCCTGGCGGGCTTCGAGGCGGTCGACGCGGCCGACCATTTCCTCGACGGTGCGGAAGCCGAGCTGCGCCATGAGTTCGCGGACTTCCTGCGCGATGAAAGTCATGAAGTTGACGACGTGCTCGGGTTTGCCGGTGAACTGCTTGCGCAGGCGCGGGTCCTGGGTGGCGACGCCGGCGGGGCAGGTGTTGAGCTGGCAGGCGCGCATCATGATGCAGCCGGTGGAGACGAGCGCGGTGGTGGCGAAACCGAACTCCTCGGCGCCGAGCAGGGCGGCGATGACGACGTCGCGGCCGGTCTTGAGCTGGCCGTCGGTCTCGACGGCGATACGGCTGCGGAGGTTGTTGAGGACGAGGGTCTGGTGCGTCTCGGCGAGGCCGAGCTCCCAGGGCAGGCCGGCGTGCCAGATGGAGTTGAGCGGGGAGGCGCCGGTGCCGCCGTCGTGGCCGGAGATGAGCACGACGTCGGCGTGGGCTTTGGAGACGCCGGCGGCGATGGTGCCGACGCCGACTTCGGCCACGAGCTTGACGCTGATGCGGGCAGCGCGGTTGGCGTTTTTCAGGTCGTGGATGAGCTCGGCGAGGTCCTCGATCGAGTAGATGTCGTGGTGCGGCGGGGGCGAGATGAGGCCGACGCCGGCGGTGGTGTGGCGGGTGCGCGCGACCCAGGGATAGACCTTGGCTCCGGGGAGCTGGCCGCCTTCGCCGGGCTTGGCGCCCTGCGCCATCTTGATCTGGATTTCACGGGCGCTGACGAGGTATTCGCTGGTAACGCCGAAGCGGCCGGAGGCGACCTGCTTGATGGCGGAATTTTTCGAATCGCCGTCGGGCAGCGGGAGGAAACGCTCGGGGTCTTCGCCGCCTTCGCCGGTGTTGGACTTGCCGCCGAGGCGGTTCATGGCAATGGCGAGGGTTTCGTGCGCCTCCTTCGAGATGGAGCCGTAGGACATGGCCCCGGTCTTGAAACGGCGGACGATCGATTCGACAGGCTCGACTTCCTCGATCGGGACGGATTCGGAGGGCTTGAACTCGAGCAGGCCGCGCAGGGTGCAGAGGTTTTTCGACTGGTCGTCGATGAGGCGTGTGTAGGTTCTGAATACGCCGTAGTCGCCGGTGCGGACGGATTTTTGCAGGGCGTGGATGGATTCCGGATTGAAGAGGTGGAACTCGCCGGAATCGCGCCACTTGAACTGGCCGCCGGCGGGCAGGGCGGGGTCGCGCGTGGCGACCGGGCCGCGCGGATCGAAGGCGGCGCGGTGGCGGATGAGCACTTCCTCGGCCACGGTGTCGAGGCCGATGCCGCCGATGCGCGAGGGCGTCCAGGTGAAATAAAGGTCGATGACTTCCTGACTGAGGCCGACGGCCTCGAAGACCTGCGCGCCGCGGTAGCTCTGGATGGCGGAGATGCCCATCTTGGACATGACCTTGACGACGCCCTTGGAGGCGGCCTTCACGAAGTTCTTGCAGGCGGTCTTGTGGTCGAGGCCGGGCAGGAGCTCCTGGTGGATGAGGTCGTCGATGGTCTCGAAGGCGAGGTACGGGTTGACGGCGCTGACGCCGTAGCCGATGAGGAGCGCGAAGTGGTGCACCTGACGGGCCTCGCCGGTCTCGATGACGAGGCTGGCCTGGGTGCGGAGTCCTTCGCGGATGAGGTAGTGGTGGAGGCCGGCGACGGCGAGGAGCGCGGGGATGGGGGCGTTGTCCTTGTTGACGCCGCGGTCGCTGAGGATGAGGACGCTGGCTTCCTCCTCGGTGATGAGGCGGTGGGCCTGCTCGAAGAGGTCTTCCATGGCCTTGCTGAGCCCTTTCTCGCCGCGGGAAACACGGAAGAGGATCGGGAGCGTGGCGACCTTGAGGCCGGGAAGCTGCATGCGGCGGATCTTGGCGAGTTCGTCGTTGGTGAGGACGGGCCAGTCGATCTCGACACGGCGGCAGGCGGAGGGCTGCGGATTGAGGAGGTTGCCCTCGGTGCCGAGGCGCGTCTCGGCGGAAGTGATGATTTCCTCGCGGATACAGTCGATGGGCGGGTTGGTGACCTGGGCGAAGAGTTGCTTGAAGTAGTCGTAGAGGAGGCGCGATTTTTCGGAGAGAACGGCGAGCGGGGTGTCGTTGCCCATGGAGCCGACGCCTTCGACGCCGTCGCGGGCCATGGGCGAGAGGACCACGCGCTCGTCCTCGTAGGTGTAGCCGAAGGCGAGCTGGCGTTGCTTGAGCGTTTCGGGATCGGGCTCGGGCAGGTCGGGCGCGGCGGGGAGGTCGTTGAGGTGGACGAGGTAGTCCTTCAGCCACTGCTGGTAGGGATACTCGGCGGCGAGCTGGTCCTTCACCTGCTCGTCGTCGAGGATGCAGCCCTTGAGCGTATCCACGAGAAACATACGGCCGGGCTGGAGACGGCCCTTGGTGGCGATTTCGGAAGCGGGGATGCCGTCGAGCACGCCGGCCTCGGAAGCGAGGACGACGAGGTCGTCCTTGGTGATGTAGTAGCGGGCGGGGCGGAGGCCGTTGCGGTCGAGGATGGTGCCGATGAGCTTGCCGTCGGTGAAGACGATGGCGGCGGGGCCGTCCCAGGGCTCCATGAGGCAGGCGTGGTACTGGTAGAAGGCGCGCCGGGCAGGCTCCATGGTCTTGTGGTTGGACCAGGGCTCCGGGATCATCATCATGGCGGCGTGCGGGAGGGAGCGGCCGGCGAGGTGGAGGAGTTCGAGGGTGTTGTCGAACATGGCCGAGTCGCTGCCGTTGGGGTTGATGACGGGGAGGATTTTCTTGATGTCGTCGCCGAAGAGGTCGCTGTTGAAGAGCGCCTGGCGGGCGTGCATCCAGTTGACGTTGCCGCGCAGGGTGTTGATTTCGCCGTTGTGCGCGACGTAGCGATACGGGTGGGCGCGGTCCCAGCTCGGGAAAGTGTTGGTCGAGAAACGCGAGTGGACGAGCGCGATGGCGGTCTTGAAGTCGGGCTCGCGCAGGTCGAGGAAGTACTCGTTGAGCTGCGTGGTGAGGAGCATGCCCTTGTACACGATGGTGCGCGAGGAGAGGCTGGGCTGGTACCACATGTCGGCGCCGCCGAGCCCCTCGCTGACGACTTCGTGCGTGGCGCGCTTGCGGATGACGTAGAGCTTACGCTCGAAGGCGAGCTCGTCGGTGACCTTGGGCGAACGGCCGATGAAGATCTGGCGGATGAAGGGTTCGCAGGACTTGGCGGTGTCGCCCAGCATGGCGTTGTTGGTGGGGACGGTGCGCCAGCCGAGGAAGATCTGGCCTTCGCTGCGGATGATCTGGGCGAGGTGGTCTTCCAGCCGGCGGCGTTGCGTGGGGTTGCGCGGCAGGAAGACGAGGCCGGTGCCGTAGTGGCCGCGGCCGGGGAGCGTGATGCTGACGGACTTGCAGACGCGGACGAGGAACTCGTGGGGGATTTGCAGGAGCATGCCGGCGCCATCGCCGGTGTTGGTTTCCGCGCCGGTGGCGCCGCGGTGATCGAGTTTTTCGAGGACCTCGAGACCCTGCTCGACGATGCGGTGGGTGGCGCGACCCTTCATGTCCACGACGAAACCGACGCCGCAGGCGTCATGCTCGAACCAGGGATCATAGAGACCCTGTTTGCCGGGACGCAGGGAGGACGCCGGACGCGCGACGTCGGACGCAGCGGCGCAGGCGGCGGGAGCGTGCGGGCTCGTGTGGGCGGCAGGCGATGCGGACGCGATGGAGGGAGCGCACGCAGCGGCGGAGGCGGTGTGGTCGGTCAACTGGGTCTTCACGGGAAAAGGTGGCAGGGAGGGAATCGGGTGAGGGAGGAGCGGTGTTGGTCGCACCGGGTCGGAGGGATCGGGTTCCGGCGGCGAGGACACCGGGAGACGGTGCGGGCCGGAACGAAAAGAATTTTTAACCGGGGCTATTAATCATGCTTCGCAGGGGCCAAAAAAAGCCGATCTCGCAAGAGATCGGCTCGGTGACGGGAAAGATCCGGTGAAAACAGAGGAGCGCGTGGCCGCGTCCGGGTGGCGGATCGGCATCGGGCGTCTGGTTCAGGTAGAAGAAGTTCATGCGGAGGGAAGGGCGAGAGGGTGCCCGGCGCGGGCTGGCGAAAGGGAGAGGGAGGAGGGCTTCAGAAAAAGCGGATGGTTTTGGTGGTGGCCATTCGGGCGTGTTCCTCGTCGGAACAGCCGGCATTGAGCGGCACGTCGGGGGCGGCGGCGCTGTCGCCCGGTTTTACGAGATCGTTGGAAAGCAGGTAGTTTTCGACTTCCTCGCCGGAGACGTCGGCCAGCATGACACCGTCAACCTCGACGCAGGGCGAGAGGGGCTGGCCGGATTTCTGCACCATCTCCGCGT
Source organism: Opitutaceae bacterium TAV5 (assembly GCA_000242935.3). Lineage (NCBI taxonomy): Bacteria > Pseudomonadati > Verrucomicrobiota > Opitutia > Opitutales > Opitutaceae > Opitutaceae bacterium TAV5. The sequence continues at coordinate 2,573,721 of CP007053.1, read as the reverse complement.
AGTTTTCGCGGCTGTTGATGATGTCGATGTCCTCATATTCGAGTCCATACTTGCGCATGATGGCGCGGACGCCATTGGACCAACCGCAGTGCGGCTTGAGATAGGCTTTGATCTTCATGCGATGACTATATGTCGAAGTGGACAGAGGTGCCAACCTGTAGGCGGAGAAATCCGGTGTTCAAGAGAAAGTTTTACGAATGTGCGCGGCGATTTCCGGGACGCGCCCCGCGCGGCAGCCGTACAGATCGTCTCCGGATTGCCGGATGCCTGTGTCGCAGAAGCACAAAGCGAGGAGCCGGACGGATGGTCATGGGAATCACAGGATGTCACTTGCCAGTCGGGTGCATGAATGACAGGCAAGATTTCCCATGACCACTGAATCTTACGGAGAAAAACCGGTCTCGATCGGCGACTGGATCCTCACCTTTATCCTCATGAGCCTGCCCCTGATCGGACTGTTTTTCCTGTTCTACTGGGCATTCAGCGACTCGACCGCGCCATCGAAGAAAAACTACTGCCGGGCCGCGCTGATCCTGTTCGTCATCGGCATCGGGCTGGGCCTGCTGTTCCTGTTTGCCTTTGGCGGACTGGCCTTGCTGGCCGGCTCCCAGGCGGGAGTGATCCGCTGATCTCCGTGCATCGCCGGCGTCCCGGATGCGCCGGGATGACCGCGGGATAACGCGGGATAACGCGGAAGGAAACCGTCCGTTCAGCGAAATTTTACACACACCGCCGCGTCCAGAGGCAGGGTGGCGCCGGCGTCGGTTGCCGCCGGAGCCAGACCCCCGTCGGGTGTGATGCGCAGGGCGGAGAGGTTGCCGGTGCCCTGGTTGGCGGCGATCAGCCAGCGACCGTCGGGCGCGAGCGTGAAGTGGCGCGGGCCGCGTCCGCCGGCGGACACATGACCGGCCGGCGTGAGGCGACCGGTCGCCGGATCGCGGGCGAAAATCGCGATCGAATCATGGCCGCGATTGGAGGCGTAGAGGCGCAGACCGTCAGGCGAGAAGGCGAGCTCGGCCGTGGTGCTTTCGCCGGCGAACCCGGCCGGGAGCGTCGGGACGTCCGCGACGGGGGCGAAGGTGCCGGCGGCGGCATCGCAGGCGAACACGCTGACGGTGTTGCCCATCTCGTTGATCACGCAAACGTGGCGGGCGTCGGGCGAAAACACGGCGTGGCGCGGGCCGCTGCCGGGGGGAAAATCGATCCAGGGCGCGGTTTCGTGCGGGACCAGCGAAGACGAGGCGGCGTCATGGCGGAAAACATACACGCGGTCGGCGCCGAGGTCGGGGACGAGAAGCAGACGGTTGTCGGGCGAAAACGTGACGCCGTGCACGTGCGGCTTGTCCTGTCGGCGCGGGTGACCATGGCTCGCGTGCGTGTGCTGGAAAAAGGCGGTCTCGCGCTCGATGCTGCCATCATCGGCCAGGCGCCAGGCAATGAGGCTGCCGCCGGAGTAGTTGGCCACGGCGAGCGTGCGGCCGGTGGCGTCGACCGCCACATCGCACGGGCCGGCGCCGCGCGTCGGGGCCGAGTTGAGAAGAGCAAGCGAGGCGGCGGAGCCGGTTGCCGCGCCGGAAGAGGAGAGCGCCAAGGCGGTGACGGTTGCCGTGGATTCGCTGACCACATAGAGCGCCGGAGCGAGACGGGAGCCGACTCCGGGGGCGGGCCGGAGAGCGAGAAACGAGGGCGATGGCAGCTCCGCGGCGAGTTCCGGCGCACCGAAACGCCCGGCCGCGGCATCGAACGCCACGCGGTAAATGCCGCGGCTGGTTCCCTTGGTATACGTACCGACCCAGGCGGTGAATGTCGTGTCGGCCGCGGCCGGGAAGGAAGCGGAGCCGGAAGGCGAGGCGGAGGCGATGGAGGAAGACATGGCGGCAAACAGGAAAAACCGGCCCGGCACAAAGGACAGTCCGGATGCGGACAGGTATTTCATGGGAACGCACCGAAACAGGACGAGGCAGGCAAGCGCAAGCGCGATACGCGGGATGCGATACCGCGCGCCGCGCGCTCCCCTCCCCCCCTCCTCTGCCCTTCGCGGAGCCCGCACGGAGGATCATCTTTACGTTTCCGCTGATGTTACGCGGTTACGTACGACGTAGCCACACGCGTCCCTGCGTGTGGAGACGACGCGCAGCGTCGGCCGGACCGGAGGACGAGACGCTGACGCGCCGCTTCCCGCTCAGGCGTCCACTCCCGCCCACGTCGTCCGGATCGCTTCCACGCAACGGGCCGTCGCCTCCACGGCGTCGTCGCCCTCGTATTCGACGACCGCCGAACCGGTGAAGGGCAGCGTCCGGAAAACCTTCAGGAATGCCGGCAGATCCAGCGCCCCGCTACCCACGACCGTGTCGCGGGGCCGGCCTTTTTCGTCGAACACAAAATCCTTCAGGTGCACCCCGAACAGCCGCACGCCGAATTTTTCCAGCCACGTCACCGGATCTTCGCCCGCCTGCAAACACCAGGCGGTGTCGAGACAAAGCCCGACGCGGGCTCCTGTTCTCCGGAAAACGTAGTCCAGGATCGTGGCATTCCCGAGCCAGTGTTTTCCGCCGTGGTTATGAATCGCGACGCGCATGCCGAACTCTTCGCCAAGTTTTTCCGCATTTCGCAACGTCTCCTCGTGACCTTCGGGATCGAACGAACAGCTCACGACGTCGCACCCGGCGCGACGCGCGAATTCAAAAAACCGGCGGTTCCACGCGTCGTCGGGCCGCAGCCCCACCACGCCGATCCCGCTCACCCGCACGCCTGCCGCGCGATACGCCGCCAGCGCCTGTTCCTGTTGCGCCACGTCGTCGTAGTTCACATGGCATGCCGACAGGTCGATGCCGTCGGCGCCGCAATGCCGGACCGCCGCGGCGACGTCGGCGTTGTCCTTGATATGGCGAAACGAATAGCTCTTCACGCCCAGTTCACGGGCGAGATCGAAAGAAGATGGATTGGTTTTCATGATGAGATGAATGGAGGTGGCACGGGCTTCCAGCCCGTGATTCTGGAAATGAGTGGCATGGCCATCCTGGCCATGTGCCCGCCGGCATCATGGGCTGGAAGCCCATGCCACTTATGCGCCGAGCGTTCCTTCCGGGAAAGGCACGCCGCACTGCCTGTAACATTTTTCCAGTACGGCCACGCGCCGGCGCACCGCGTCGGGAGTGATGAGCTGCGGCGCGCCCTCGCGGATCGTCCGCCACAGGCTGTCGTACATGTCGGCCACGGGTTGCTCGGCGGGCGGCGCGCCCGCTCCGGCGTCCGCCTTGACGACCGGTTCCCAACTGGCCGTCTCCCATGCCAGCTTCTCCGAATTGTAACTGCGATCGGGCGTGGGCCGCTCGTCCACCGGCCGCTCCGGCATCGTGGACCAGTCCACCCACTTCCAGTCGAGCCGCGAACCGTTGCCGCGCAGCCCGCCCGCGGTGCCGCACACCAGCCAGCGGTCGTCCGGATACGCGGCCGTTGCGAGCAACTCGATCTGGATCACCGGCGCCTCCGCCGACTCCGTGCCCGGCTTGCCGCGGAGGAGGATGCGCACCTCGTCCTCCGCATCGCCGCTCGCCAGCGAACGGCGCAGGTCGCACCACACTTCCGGCTCGCCCGGGCCGAACAGCTCCAGCGCGTGATCGAGCGGGTGCGGACCGTTGTTGTAAAGCTGCCCGCCGCCAAACGTGCGCAGCGTCTGCCAGTCCCAGCGGCGCGAAAATCCGTGCCATGCCGTGCGCACATACGTGATCCGCCCGAGCCGTCCGCTCGCGCATACCTCGCGCACTTTCTGAAAATCCTGCTCGAAGCGCCGTTGCTGGAATGGCTGCAGCACCCGCCCCGCCGCCTTTGCCGCCGCGATCATCGCATCCACGTCGGCCGTGGTGAAACCGAACGGTTTTTCGCAAAGCACATGCTTGCCCGCCGCCAGCGCCTGCCGCGCCTGGCGCGCGTGCCAGAGATTGGGCGAAGCCACGATCACCAGTTCCACTTCGGGATTGGCCAGCAATTCCTCAAAGGAAGCCGCCGGACGAATCCCCGCCGCCACATCGGACGGCAGCGTCGCATAATCGCTGCGCCGCGCCTCCAGCGGATCGAAGACCGCCTTGATGACGAACCGCTCGCCCATGCGGGCGAGCGCCTTGGCGTGAATGCCGCAACCGCTGCGGCCGAAGCCGCAGATACCGACGCCGACGGGTTTTGATGACTGAGTACTCATGGGAAACAGGAAAAAGATAAAGGAACCCCGATGATATCGAAAATCCGGCAACCCCGCGTCCTCAATTCGCCCGATCCCATGTACAAAAAATACCCACACCTGCTCCGGTCGGGCAAGCGCAGCCCGGAGTTCGGACAGGGAAACCGCTAAAATACGCTAAAGAACGCTAAATGACCGGTCCTTGTCGCAGGACAGGGAAAAAGACCGGGTATGGCCGGATTTTATACCAAAGCCTTCGGATTTTTACACCAAGGCCGCAAAGAGCACAGAGCGGCGCAGCCGCAACCGAAGTGGAGGGACGCCGCGCTTTGTGGCAGGGTCCGGGTGTGAAAACAAATAACCAGACATCCACCAGCGGGCACGGCGTCCCGGAGGCCTTTGTTAACAAATTTGGCGGGCAGATCACAGGGATACTTTGCGGATTTGACCGTGTGAGGTTCCGGGCGACGCTGAGGCTGCTGTTTCAGCCGTCGGCGATGGAAGCGTACCTGCAGGCGTGCGGGGTGCTGATCAAGCACTTCAAGCCCTTTGCCGAGAAGATCACGCAGCGCATCCGGCAGGCGGCGTGGGCGGCGGCGGAGGCGGCCGGGCGGCCGGTGCGCTACCTGGGTTGCGCGCAGCAATCGAAGGAGGAGCTTGCCCGGCAGATTGCGCGGGAGGAGGGGATTGCCAGCGGGCTGATCGCGGTGTTCAGCGCGGTCGAGCCGTGCCTGTCCTACGCGGTGCGCGGCGAGCGCGAGAGCAGGGAGATCCACCTGGTGCTGGAGAACCGCAAATGCACGCACCTGTATCACTATTACCAGCACCCCGGTTTCGGCCTGATCCACGTGCGGGTGCAGACCTGGTTTCCGTTCAACGTGGAGGTGTGCCTGAACGGGCGCGAGTGGCTGGCCCGGCAGATGGACCGCGCGGGACTGGACTACGAGCAGCGCGACAACTGTTTTGCCCGGGTGAGCGATCCGGTGCGCGCGCAGGCGCTGCTCGACGAACAGTTGAAGACCGACTGGCCCCGGGTGCTCGACGGGTTGCTCGAGCAGGCCCATCCCCTGCACGCCGAACTGGGCCGCCCGCTCGGGCAGCGCTATTACTGGAGCGCCAGCCAGACCGAGTTTGCCACCGATGTGATGTTCCGCGACGCGGCCAGCCTGGCCGGGTGGTATCCGCAGTTCCTGCACCACGGCATCCGCAGCTTTGGCAGTGCCGACGTGCTGCGCTTCCTCGGGGCGGCCTGCCCCGACAAGTTCCGCGGAGAAGTCACCTCCACGCTCAGGCGCCGGCCCGAAGGGGTGCGGCTCAAGCATGTGGTCAACGGCAACTCGCTGAAGGTTTACGACAAGCAGGGCAGCGTGCTGCGGGTGGAGACGACCATCGTCAATCCGCACCCTTTCCGGGTCTACCGGCCCAGCGAAACAGATCCGCAGCAGCAACCGGCATGGAGGTACCTGCGGCGGGGCGTGGCCGACCTGTGGCGGCGGGCCGAGGTCAGCCGCGCGGCCAACGGCCGCTATCTGGGCGCCCTGGCCAGCGTCACCGGCAAAACCCCGCTCGCCCAGGAAGCCCGGCCGGTGTGCCGGGCACGCACCGTGGACCGGCAGCGTTACCGGGCTCTCAACCCGTGGGCTCCCGCCGATGGCGCCTTGCTGGAAGCCATCAGCCGCGGCGAGTTTGCCCTCAACGGCCTGCGCAACCGCGATCTGCGCGCCTTGCTGTATCCGCCCGCCTCCACGGCCGCCGACACAAAACGCCAGGCCGCCGCAGTCACCCGCCAGCTCGCCCTGCTCCGCGCCCATGGCCTGCTCAAAAAAGTCTCCGGCACCCACCGCTGGCTGCTCACCGACCACGGCCGCAGGATCGTCACCGCTCTCCTCGCCGCCCATCAGGCCGATGTCGATCAACTCACAAAACTCGCCGCATAAAAGGCACATATAAAATCCTCTCAAAAATGTGCGAATCCCCAGGATAGCAGTGCAAAGGATTGCCAGTTGCCTTCTTCGCATCCTTTGCGGCCTTGGTGTAAAATCAAAAATATTCGGGACGCTGGTATTAGCGTTCTTTAGGGGCTGTCTTCAAAATAAAGGAGTCAGGCGAGGAGCCAGAGGAGGATGCATGCGAGGGAGAGCATGGCGGCGAAGGAGTCGTGGAGTTTTTCGTAGCGAGTGGAGATGCGGCGGTAATGTTTAAGTTTGGCGAAGGTGTTTTCGATGCGGTGGCGTTCACGATAGAGGTGCTCGTCAAACGGGGGTTTATAGGATCTGCTCGGGTGCAAGGCTATGACGGCGGCGCCGCCGAGTTGGTTCACATAAGCACGGATGGCATCGCTGTCGTAGCCCTTGTCCATGATGGCGAAGGCCCCCGGTTTCAGATATTTTGTGAGCAAGGGTTTGCATTGGTCGAAGTCGGAGACGTTGGCACCGGTGAGGATAAAGCCCAGCGGGTAGCCGAGCGCATCGCAGGCCATGTGGATTTTGGTGGACAGACTGGCTCTTGATCGGCCCATGGCCTGGGCAATCTGGCCACCGGCCGGTCCGGCAGCGTGCTGATGAACCCGGCAGCTGGAACTGTCGATCATCAGGTATTCCTCGTCGCGTTGAGCGCTGATCGCGCTCAGCAAGGCCTTCCACAAGCCGGATGCGGTCCACCTTCTGAACGAGGTATAGACGCTCTTCCACGGACCGAAAAACGGCGGAAGATCTCGCCATGGCACCCCGGTGCGAAGCACCCACAGGATCGCTTCGATGCGAAGACGCTCGTCCTTGCACCTGCGGCCACGCTGCCGCGGGCCGCTCAGAGTGCTCCGGTGGCCGTTAATTTTTTTAGCTCGTCCCACCCGCCGTCGGATATAACGAACCTTATCTGTTGGTTCACAACAAAATATGAACCATTCATGTCGCACCAGGTCAAGAGAAAAGTATCCTTTATTTGAATACTTTCCCAACGCTTATTTTGAAGACAGCCCCTAGCGTGATTGAGCGGTCCCCTTCAGAACCTCCGACGGGCTGCGTCCGAATTTTTTCCGGAACGCCCCCGCGAAATGTTGCGACGTGGAAAACCCCGTTTCCATCGCCACCTCCGTGACCGACCGCTCGCCGTCTTCCAGCAATTGCCTCGCCCGCTCCAGCCGGATCGTCCGGAAACGCGCGCAGGGCGACTCGTTGCGATGCGCCACAAACAACCGCCCCAGCGCCGAGCGCGACAGGCCCGAAAGCGCCGCCAACTCCTCCAGCCGCAGCGGATTGCCCGTATTCGCCGACATCATCTGCTCGATCCGCTCCACCCGGGCCAGCTCCTCCGCCACCGTCCGCGCCTTGCCTGCCCTGATCGGTCCGCCTGCCCTGGCGCCATCACCTGCCGGCAACCGGTCAAACCACTTCACCGGCAACACGCTCAGGCACAAACGGTGAAACAGAATCGCCACGCGCAGGTTCGCTGTCACCACCGCGCGAAGCGCTGCCAGTTCCCGTGCATCGGCCAGTGCCCTGCGGTCGAGCTTGCAGGCCATCCCGCTTCCGGCGCCCAGTTCCGGCCAGGGTGGCGAGAAATCCACCACCATGTATTGCCCCGACTGGCTCTCCGCACGCGGCTCGCGCTCCAGTCCTGGCGCGATCCATACGCCCTCGCCTGCGCGCAGCCGGTGCACCGTGCCTTCCACCCGTTGCGCAACGACGCCATCCAGCACGCAATAAAACTGGTGAAACGCCTGCGTGTGCGCGCGAAACGCATACCCCGCCTGAAACCGGTGCGAATGCAGGCGGATCGCCTGAATGGGAAAAAACAGCGGGCAACTCACAATGCCGTCACAGCATGACCTCCGCCGACCGGCGCGTCGAGTCATGTTCCGGAAATACCCATATCATGCCGGATATCTGCCGCCGTATTGCCTCCGGCAGAACCACGCCGTGTCCTCCTGCGCGTTCCCGTGCCAGACCCGCGCATGGCGACGACGACCGGCCGACTTATCTTTTTTCCCGGGTTGCCCAAGGCCACGCCCCTCCGTTCAGACCCTCCCTGGCCGCCCCCTCCCCGGGAACGCCTTCACCGGACAACTGACCGACAAAAAAAATCCCGGAACGGGAATTCCGGGATTTTCAGGCTTATTTGCGTCTCCGCAACGCCGCGAGCCCAAGCGCCGCCAGACCCGACAAGGCGGCGTAAACCGCCGGTTCGGGGACGGCCGACAGGGTTTCGACCCTGAGATTTCCGATCGTATAGTATTCACCGTCATCCGATCCGCCTCCCCAGGTGGTTTCGATGATCATGCTCAAACCGCCATCGGCATCGATGTTCGCAAGATCGGATCCGTTCAGGAGAAAGCTCACGGTCAGCTTGCCGTCCTCGTCCGTGACGATCTTGTAGTTGTTACTGCCGTAATCGAATACCTGACTGCCTCCCGTGGAAAAGTCCGCCTGGTAGATTTCCCCGGTGGCGTTGTTTACGAGGCCAAACAGGAATTTGGTGTTTCGCGTGATTGTCTGCCGTCTCAATTCCACCCCCTGCTCCCGCACAATCCAGGGAGCCACCTCGACAAAACTCCCGATGGAACCTGCACTGGCGAGAAAGGTGACATCAAAGGATATCCGGGCGCCCTGACTTTGCAGAACGTCGTCACTCACCGAAAACGAGGTGTAATTCTGTGTCCAATAGCCCGATCCCGACCGGCCAGCCATAGTCAGCAACACATCGGGATTGTCCTTGGGGTGGAGACTGGCACTTGCCGAGCCATTTGCATAAAAAGTCCGCCATGTGCCGTCCTTGGGCAGCCCCTGAAGGTCGCTGACGACCTTGGTGTTGGTGCCTCCTGTTTCCGGCCCCGAAACAGCATTGGAGAAGGAGGGGATGAACGAGTTGTCCACAACTGTCCATTCCTGAGCCTTCATGACCAAGGCAGACAAAATCAGGACAACTAATGCGTTATATTTTGCAAGATGCATTGTAGCTATATGTTATGTAATAAGCGCCCATTAAACATCATTCCGCCCAGCTTATGCAAGGATTTTGCGAGAATAAATGCAACCAACTGACATTCCATCCTTCCTGACCGTGGTTGCCCCATCCCCGGTGCCTCGCTGTCGGCTGAGTCTCTCCTCCGGACGCAGTCCACGAATCGGAATCGCAATCCATCTACCTGCGTAATCTGCACAGGTCAGTCGCCACCCCCTTTCGGATGTGCGTGACCGGCGTGCACCAGCACGAACGCGGCATTCCGGAACACCCGAAGATCGTCATGATCGGAAGGTTTGGCTTCTGGCAGACTGGCGACACTACGCGCCGCAAGCGGCGGTGAGAGGACGCGAAGCGCGGATGCCGTTGGCGACCCGAAACCGGTGCGAATGCAGGCGGATGGACTGGACCGGATGGATGCTGCCTGACCCGCCTGCCCACACTCCGGACTGGCCGAAATGAAGATGAGGCATTTTATGGATGCATGAGCTGCCCTCGCCTCGTCTTCACGGTCATCCTCTTCGTGTATGCGATCGTTGCCCCCTCGCCCCTGTTTGCCGACACCGTCGGTTATTCCGGCAAGGAAACCATCACCCTGGAGCAAGGCGCACTGGCAGTCCGCCATACCTATGATTGGGGAAAATGGGACGCCTCCAATACCCTCAACAAGGAGCCGGATCATGTCGCGGCCATGTTTTCCGAAGCCAACAAATGCGCCCGCATCACGGTTACGGATACCTCCTCACAGGCGGTGCGTCTCGACACACCCTGTCCCGCATTCACGCGGCTCTGGCTCTCGCCCGACAACCGGTTTCTCGTCGGGCTTTCACACATCATGATCTCCAATCCGGTGCAACTCGCGGTCTGGGAAATTCCTGCGTCGCCGGAAGGCAGCGCCCGGCTGCTCTGGCGCGAGCGCATCCACCCCAACGTGTATGCGCTGCCAGCCGAAGCACTTGCCAGTTTCCGCAAGAAGTTCCCGAAAACCTGGCAACTCAACGCGCAAGGCATTCGCCCGTGGGGGGAACTCGTGGTGTTGTCCGGAACCACACGCCAACGCGGGATCCCTGAGGCAGAGAGAACATACCTTGGGGAGTTTCTCCGCCCCTGGCATAACCGCCACCCCTACAGCCCCCATTTCAGTTCTACCGTGACCAACTTCGTATACTGGTACAGCCAGGACGATCCGGCACCGCGCATCGAGATGCTCTCACCGGAGCTCATCGAACTCTCGCTACTCGACCCCGGCAACGTGCGGTTTCGTATCCACATCCCCCTCCCGGCATCCGGCGCAACAAATCCTCCCGGACCCACAGCGGAAACCCCCTTTCCCCGGCAGCGGTTGCGGCAGGAAGATTTGCCCGAACTGCAACCTGCCTCCGGTCGCGGATTTTTCGTGAGCCAGGTGCGAACCCGGGCACTTGATTCGCCGTGCCTGCTTCGCCATTTCGCCCGCCTTCCGGCTGCCGGGTCATCCGTCAGTGACACGAAAAAACAACTCGCGGACATGCTCCGGGCCATGCAGGTGCCGCCGGATTCGGGGGATAACGTCACCACTCCGGCCAATCATTATATTATTCCGGATACATTTGAACTCACGCCGCTCGAAGCCGACGGCGCGCGAACCCTCGCCATTAACGCCTTCAGCGTCCTGCCCGGACTCAAGTTCGAGCAGTTGAAAAAACTCCGCTGCCAGATGATCGGTCTGCGCTGGCAAGACCGCCGCCTGGCCCTGCTCAATTTCATCCCGGCATCCGGTCCCGGCGATCCCCCCGGCTGGCAGACGCAACTGCAGACCGAAGATCCCCCGCTGCAAATGCTCTACGACCCGGCCCGCCATGCCATCATCCGCCTGCGCATGCCCGATATGGAAAACTGACCGAAAGCGCCGTCACGGCTCCCCCCCGCGTCCTCCCCGCCCTCTCCCGCCACCGCTCGCCTCCTGCCGACATGAAAAACCGCCTCCTCGATTTCCTTCCATTTGTATTCATAATCTCATGCCACCTGCCCCTGTCCGCCGCTCCGGAATGGAAAACCGTAGAAATCTCGGGAGGCCCCTGGCGCATCACCCATCGGCACGATCCGGCAAGTCCGCAGATGGCCCGCCTTGCCGGCGACCCGGGCACGCACGCGCAGTTTTTCTCCGAACAAAATACTTTCTCCCGTCTTGTCATCGGCATGACAAATGACGCATCGGAGAGAAACGGAGAAACGGCGCGCCCTGAAATCCCCTGCCCTCCCCTCACCCGGCTCTGGCTCTCGTCCGACAACGATATTCTGGTGGGACTTTCCGATATCGACCGGAACAATCCTTGGCAAATTGCCATCTGGAATCTCGCCACGATGCCCCCGCGGCTCATCCGGGCGGAGCATGTTCCGGATCGTATTTCCCGCCTGACCAGAAGGGAACTGGTCCGTTTCCGAAATCGTTATCCCGATGCCTGGCACGTCCTGGAATCCCGTGTGGGCGACAACGCCTGGGATGAAGCCGTCGGCATCGATTACACGGCTCCGGGGATGGCGAAAACGCTGGGCGAAGAGGCGGTCCGCTTTCTGGAGAACCACGATACGCCGTCGCCCCATGTAACCAACATCGCCCGCCTGTCCGACGGTCGACTCCGCTGGTTTCATCCGGTGGATCCCGGCATCCGCCTGCGTTTTTTCCCAAACCGGAATGAGGGCAAGACGGTGAGCGTCACGCTTCGCGACCCGCAGGGCATCCCCGTAACCTTTGCCCATATCCCGCTCGATCCGGTGGAGTCCGGCGCTATCCCGGAAACGCGGAATTATCTGGAGTACCGCCATGGCACAGACCGCGACCTGCTTCCCTCCATTCAGCCGACGGATGACGACATTCTGTTTTATCGCGAGCGCAACCTCGTGGCCCGGCGGGGCGGATTTATCCCGGCCGATGCCCTTGCGGACAAGGAGACACAGCGCAATCTTCGCAATACACTCGGGCTCAGGCATGACAAGCCGCTGGACTTCTTCCAACCCACGGGCGCGCAAATCGACACCGCGCTGGTCCTCGCAACCCATTTCTTCAATGTGGTTCCCGAACTGTATCGACATAACCTTTACAAGTATGTGGCGCAGGCGATTGGTATCGAGTGGAAGGGGCGGCGTTATGTATTGCTCAACTTTGTCCCGGAAAAAACTCCCGACCTTGGCAAGCGTGCCTGGCTCCCCGGCCCCGACAGGTGGAACGATCCGACCCCCTCGGTGCAGATGCTTTACGACATGGAAGCCCATGCGAATATCCGCCTCAGCGAATATCATCCTTACGTCTCCATGGATTGAATCCCTGGCTACGGGGAACTGACCGAAAGCCACGCGGGCTCATGTTCAAAAAATGCGCGGCAAAACGATGTCAGAGTTTTCCGCGCCGCTCTTCGAGCAATCGCCGCGTCTCGCGTGCGCGCGCTTCGGTAATCGGGAAAAAATACAACAGCACCAGGGCCGGAATCGCCGTGACCGACGGGATAAAGTAAAAACAGTAGCGCATCTTGTCGATGACACCCGCCGCCTGCTCCGGACCGGCGGCCGCATGATAGCCGGTGGCGGTCAGAATCACACCCGCCAGCACCGCCGTGGCCGAGGTCGAGAGCTTGGAAATCCATGCCGAGATCGAGGCAATGGAACCCTCGCGGCGCAAACCCGTGCGCAATTCGTCATCGTCGCAAATATCCGCCTTGATCGACGTGATCAGCAGCCAGAACCCCATCCCCGCCGGCACCGTGAACACAAGCACGCCCAGGCTGAGGTACGGGTGCGCCGGATCGTAAAGCGCCCATTTTGCGAGAGAACTGACGACGAGAAGCACCAGGCAGAGTGCGAGGGATTTCCGTTTTCCGATGCGTTGCGAGAGCCGGTTCAGCAAAAACACCGACACAATCCCCACCACCAGCGTGGCGTTGCCAAAAATGCCGTTGTAGATGCCCTGCTTCGTCGTGTCGCCATCGAACAGGTAATAAAGCCCGATGTAGAACCCGAGATACTGCACGGTGCGCGACCCCACGACGGTGAAAAGCGTGATCGCCACCATCATCATGAAGGGCTTGTTGCGCAGCGTCATTCCTATGCCTTTCAGAAGCCCGGTTTTTTCCTGGCCCCTGGCTTTTCCGAAATTGCGCTCGCGCAGGAACAGGATGGGCACGAGCCCGCTGACGATGATCAACACCCCCACGCACACACCCATCCAGCGTGCGCCGACGATCGTGTTGCCGCCCCACACAGGCATTTGCGTGAACGCATAGGTCCACGGCACCACGAGACTGACGGCGGTGCCAAGGTAGGCGCGCCACTCCATGATGCGGGTGCGTTCGTTGTAATCGGGTGTCAGTTCGAATCCGAGCGCGGTCCACGGGATCGTGAAAAAAGTCTGGCAGGTGAAAAACAGCATCGCCCCGAGCGTGAACCAGATAAACAAACCCGTGCTCCCGAAGCCTTGGGGGACGAGCCAGACCAGGGGGAAAACGAGTCCCGCTCCGAGCGCCCCCGCCAGCATGAAGGGGCGACGGCGTCCCCAGCGGGTGCGGGCATTGTCGGAAATGACGCCGACCACCGGATCGGTAATCGCGTCCCACAACCGGCAGATGCCGATGCCCAGGCCGAGCAGACGCGGGTCGAGGTGGAGCGCGATGTTGAAGATCGGGTTGGCGTTGCTGATGAGGGAATCGGTGCCGATGTGGTCCGAAAAATTTCCCATGCCAAACGCCATCCGGCGTCCCACCGGCACGCGGTCTTCGGGCGCCGTCGGCTGCACTTTGTGAATCAGAGCGGCATCGGCGGGAGGGGGGGAGGAGGGTTGAGACATGCTTGGGCGATTCGCGCTCCATTGTTGCGTCGCCGGAATCAGCGCCGCACGCGCCGCCACACAAATGCTCCAGCCAGACCGCCAAGACCGAGGAGCAATGCAACTGTCGCAGGTTCGGGAACGGCGAAGGTGAAGGTAACCGAAACATCATCAATGGCAAACTCGACGAAGGCAGGAGAAGTACCAGACCGGTAATGACCGATGCTGAGCGTGTCGAACGTGTAGGTGAGCACCTGCGCCGCCGCGATGGTCGCGGTCGAGGTGAAGGACGCGGGATTCGTCACGTTGGTGAACGTCTGGCTCAGCAGCAAGTCGCCGTTCTCCTGCCGGGAGATCGAATAGGTGAACCGAAAGACATCGCCGATGTTGCCGGTGGTGGGTTCACCGATCACCCCGTTCAAATAGAATTGGGTGCCCAGGTACACGGTGGCCGTGTACGTGGTGCCGGGGTCGCTGTCACTAAACTCCGGTCCCGCATTCAGGCTCCTAAACTGGCTGGGATTGGAACCACCTTGACCCGTTCGTGGATCGGCGCGAATGGTGCCCATGTAGCCGCGATCATCACCAATCCCTGCCGTGTCGTTGCTGTTGAAGAAACCGAAGATCACCCGATTCGCAGTGTTTTGGAGATAAACAATCCCCTTGAAGTCAAACGAGACGGAGAGCGTGTCGCCGGTGTTGGCGAGAGTCGTGCCGGTAAAATCGGTATAGGCCACGCGAGCATAGGCACTGCCGCCCGATTGGCTATTGAAAACGAGCGCGTTGCCGTCAAGTCCGACCGTGTTGCTGGTTGATATAGTTCCCCGGGTGCCGGTCTGCCAGCCGGAGGTTCCGTCGGAAAACGACTCGTTTAACAGTGTCGTGGTCTGGGCCGAAAGCGGCGTGGCGATGATGGTGACCAGCGGGAAAAGCGCGGCGAGGGCGCGGCAATGACGGAGGGTACGCGATGTTGTTTTCATGGGTGTAGTGATGTTTTGCCTACGGATTGATGATGCGTTTGGTTCGGGGAAAGCAGCTGGTGCGGATTCGCGAACGGATCTGTGTGAAATCTATCGAGGCCGATTGCCTGGGCATTCGCCATCCGGCGATTACTATACGTAAAGTCAGAGTGAAAGCGTAGCGCTGGTGGTGTCGGCCGACGCCTTCGTTCCGGGCATGATCAGCGGGTTGTCTCCTTGTCGGTACGGAAGGGCGTGGCGGGCAGGCCGGCCTGGTTGAAAAGCGTGGCCACGGGATCGTTGATCCAGGCGTAGCGGGCATAGAGAGGCGCGGCTACGGAAGGATTTTTCAGGATGAGGGTATCGTCATTTTCCAGGACAGCGCTGGCGGGCATGAAATTGCCGTCGGCTCCGGCGATCTGGAACGCGGAGGGAGCGGCCCCGTCGGCGGGGGCCGGGCGCAGGACGAGCGGGGAGCCGCCTGTGTCGAAGGTCAGACGGATGGCGGCGTGGCCCTCGTCCGGGTTGGCGTCGAGCAGGCGCGGGCTGGCAGGAATATTTTTTTCGCCACCGGCGATGGCGCGGGCGAGCAGGGCGAGGCGTTCGCCGACCTCGCGTTTTTTGACGGGATGCACGGTGCGGGACTCGCCGACGTCGATGGCGACGGCCATGCCAGTGGCGGGTTCGGAAAGCGCGCGAGCCTGTTCATCGCGAAAGGCCGCCCAGCCGGTGCCGAGCGGCTTGCGCGCGGCAGCGTAGTTGGGAAGTTGCACAAAGAGAAAGGGCAGCGAGGGCGATTCCCAACGGGCACGCCAGTCGCGGATCAGGCTGCGCTGAAGCGCGGCGTATTCGCCCGGCCGCGACGCATTGTTTTCGCCCTGATACCAGATCATGCCGGCAAGCGCATACGGAATCAGCGGGTGAATTTCGCCGTTGAAAATCACCGAGGGTTCGGAGCTGCTGCCGGGACCGACGGGGGCGCGTGGCCGGCGCTGATTGAACGTATCGAGCTTTCCGGCGGCCTCCGCTTCGGCATGCGCTTTTTCCCAGGCGGCAAGGGCGGTTTTGTAGCTCTCTTCGCGTGCCGGCCAGGTGGCGGCGAGTTCCTGCCAGCGGTTGCGCACGGCGGGCGAGGCATCGAGGGCGTCGCTGCTGATCCAGGCTTCGATGTCCGTGCCGCTCCAGGCGGTGTTGATGAGGCCGACGGGGACGCCGCCGCGTTGCCGGTGCAGGGCGCGCCCGAAGTAAAACGCCACGGCACTCCAGCCGCGCACGGTTTTGGGAGAGGCGACCTGCCACTGGCCCTCGAGTTCGGTGAGGGGCGTGGAGGATTTGGCGCGCTTCACCTTGAAATGCCGGAGCGCGGGGAAGTCGGCCGTCTTTGCGTCGTCGCGTCCTCCCTCGGCCTGGCTGACGTGCCAGACCATGTTGCTCTGGCCCGAGCAAAGCCAGACGTCGCCTGCGATCACATCGGGGAGGGTGATGGTCGTATCGCCCATGATGACGAGATCGGCGGCCGGACCGGATGGCAGCGCGGGCAGCGTCACGCGCCAGCGTCCGTCATCGCCGGTAACGGTTTCGGCAGAGACGGCATTCCAGCTCACGCGGATTTTCTCACCCGGGTTGGCGGTTCCCCAAACGGGCACGGGCTTGCCTTGCTGGAGAACGGCGTGTTCGGAAAACAGCGCGGCTGGTTTGGGTGCCGCAATGCATGATAAACTGGATACCAAAAGCGTGAGGGCAAAGAATGTCGCAACGTGGTTCATGAGCGGATGAATGGCGGGGGTCATTTCACTGTGAGCGGAGAGGCGAGCGGGAGGGAGGGGAGGATGGCGTTGCGACGGAGGAAATTTTCGATGCGAGTCAGGCCTTCGTTGAGGAGCGCGGGGGCTTTGCTGATGTAGCCGTGGTCGCCGCCTTCGTGGGGGTAAAATTCGCAGGTATTGCCAGCAGCAAGCATGGCGTCGTGGAATTTCTGCGCACCGGCAAACGGCGCCGTCCGGTCGGCGGTGCCGTGAAAAAGAATGACAGGCGGGAGGCCGGAACGAACGTGGTCCACGGGGGAGAGTTCCTGCCAGCGGGCGCCGATCTTCTTGTTGCCGTAGCCGGCGCGGGAAGTGTCGATGACCGGGTTGAAGAGAACGAGCGCGTTGGCGGCGCAGGAGACGGAGGTGTCTTCGCCGGGTTCGTCGATGTCGGGGCCGGTGAAGAGCGTGGTGGCCGCGGTGAGGTGGCCGCCGGCGGAGCCTCCCGCCACGGCAATGCGATCGGGATCAATGCGGAGTTCGGCGGCATGGAGGCGGAGGTAGCGCATGGCGGAGCGCGCATCACGCACGCTGTCGAAAACAGTGTTTTCATCGGAGATAACGCCACCGTAAGCTTTCTTCTCGGCTTCACTTTGTTTCTCCATGTCCTTCCAGCCGGGGATGAGGCGATACTGGAGCGCAAAGGTAACGAGCCCCATGTCGGCAAACTTTTGGGCGAGTTGCACGACGCTTTTACGCAAGGGGCGTCCGTGGTCCCAGCCGCCGCCGTGGATGAAGAGGAGCGCGGGCCGGGCGCGGGTGGTGGCGGTGGAGGCCATCGTGGCCGCAGGTTCCCAAATGTAGAGATGCAGCGGCACGTCACCGGCCGTTTTGTAAACGACTTCGCGAGGAAGCGGCGTGACGGCGGAGGCCGCAGCGATGACGGGAGTGATCGTTGCAAAAAGAAGAAGGACGCGGGACCGGAGGCGAAGGTTCATGCAGGAATACAGTAGTAGAAAAACGGTGACGTCACGAACCGCGCGGGAGCACACTCCCGCGCGATCCCGAGACGCTGGTCAGTCCTGAAGCCAGGCTTCGACATTGGCGGCGGCAATGGAGCGGTCGGTGCCCTCGCTGGACCAACGGGCAACGAGAGGATAGAGCCAGTTGCGTTTCAGCGCGGAGGCGTCGGAGGGAGTGACGGTGAAGGTAATATCCGCAGCCTGTCCGGGAGCGAGTTCGCCGGTGGCGGCATCGGAAGGCGTCACCGTCCAGCCTTGCACGGCGGCGAGACGGAGGCGTCCGGCGGGAGCGGCGGCGGAGGTCGGATTTACGAGCCGGGTTTTGACCTGGAACGAGGCACCGGGACGCACGCGGGCGGCGTGGCCGTCGATGGCGCGGTCCGGAGTATCTATTTTCGGGATACTGATGAGCGGAGAATGGGTTTTGAGAAGATACAATATGCCGGCGGTTTCGATGGCGGGAAGTTTTACACGGTGGAGGTTTTGTGGTGCGCCGCCGGGGACAGGCCTGATTTCGACATAGCTCAGGCCGGCGTCTTCGGCGGAGCCCCAGAGGGCGCGGGTCCAAGGGCCGCCGGGAAGCGGAAGATCGAGTGTGGCGGAAGGGACGCGTTCGTCGGGATCGGCGGAGCCACGCACGGTGGCGACAACGGCGAGGTTGCCGAGCGAATCGGTGACGGGTTGCTCGACGCGAAGGATGGCGGCTTCGGCTGCGGTGATGCCGCGTGCAGTATAAGCGGGTGCGACTCCGGCGTCGCTCAGGAGGCCGGCCAGCCAGCGACTGACGGCGCCGCCGGGTTGCGGCGTGCCGGCATCTCCGGTGTCGGCGGTTTCATTGCCGTGCGAGGAGGTGAAAGTGGAGACTTCGACGGGGAGATTGACGTCCTCGCGGAGATCACCCGTCATGAAGGCGAGGTGAATGACCCGGCCTTTCCCGGCGGTGTTGGTGGTGACGAGGGGTCGGGCGTCGTCGGTGGCGAGGAGGGTTTTGGCTGTCGGGCTGGTGGTGCGGAGTTCGAGGCGACCGGTGGCACGCACACCGGTGAGCGGAGCCTGACGTTTGCCAAATGTGAAACGGGAGGAGGGAGTGTTGTCGTAACGACCGAGCGCTACGCCGAGGATGGGTTCGAGCTGGCGTTTTTCGCGGTGGAGTTCGTCGAAGTGACCGGGGCGTTCGTCGGCGAGGAGGACGCCGCCGTCGCGGACGTAGCGGGTGATGGCGTCAGCTTCGGAGGTGGCAAGGTGTTCGGCGCCGATGAGGACGAGGGCATTGTAGTTTTTTGACAGATACGCGGCGTCGAGCTTTGTCTCGGGGATGACGTCCACCCAGTAGCCCTGTTCGCGCAGCCAGCCATAAACCATGACGCGGTGATTCATGGGATAGGCCCATTTGGATACACGGCGGTCGGTGCGCTCGGCGAGAATGACGTCGCGGCGAGGAAGCAGCATGGCGATGCGAGGCATGTCCGGCGCGGGGCGGGCCGCAGTCCAGAGTGCCTCGGTGCGGTGAACCATGTGCGCCCAGCGGGCGGAATAAAACATTTTGGCGCGCGCAGTGCCGTCCGGCGCGAAATGCCCGAAGGTTGCATAGTCGCCTTTAGCACCTTCATAGCCGGTGGTAAAAAAGTTGGCGGCTTTGAGGCCGTTGGGAAGCACGCGCCAGAAAGTGGCTCCCCACTGATGACCGGGGCCGCTGTGGTTGTTGAGCTCGGGACACATGACACCGTGGTGCCCGTCGGAATTGAGTGCGTCGTCGAGGGGACGGATGATGTTGTAAATGTAGTTGGTTTCGTAAGCCTGGCGGTCTCCGGCTCCATATATGTTGACACCGATGTGGCCGCCACCAAAGGCGCGGGCACGTTCGCCAAAGAGGACTTGATCAAAGACTCTCGATCGTTTGACGAAGGGGTATTCGATGCTCTGTTGCGTGCTTTTATAGACAACCGGGCGGTGGTGCGGATCGTTTGTATGCAAGGCGTCCGCCATATCGGCGAGAAGCGAGGTGAAGGCTTCGCGATGGAAAGTGTGCCAGACGAGAAATTCGCCGGGGCGGGTGGCAAATTCGGCGGTTGTGGGCAGGGCGGAATCGCGAAGCTCGTCAAAGGAGCGGAATCGGGTGCCCCAAGTGTGATTGATGTCGTCGAGATCGCGGTAACGGGTTTTGAGCCACGCAATGTAGGCCTGGCGAGCTTCGGGAGCGTAATCGAGACGGCCTTCCCATTCGTTATCCATGCCCCAGAAAAGGGTCGGTTTGGCAACAGGCCCCTGTCCCCAAGAGGAGGTTGCGAGAGTTTTGGCGTAGTCGGTGAAGTAGGCGCGGGCAGTGTCGGTGAAGATGTTAATGAGGAGGTTTGAGGGAGCGGGTTTGCCGTCTTCCTGAACAAAGGGCGGAAAGTGGTAGGGGCCAATTTGACCGGGAGGGCGTGGCTTGCCGCGACGGAGAGCAAGGGCGGCGCGAGCTTGGGTGTAATAAAAATAGCCGTAACGTTCGTTGAGATTGTACTCGGGTTCGCCCGCATCACGGAAGGGCACTCCTTGTGCGAATTTGTTATTGTCGGGCTGCACTTGCCAGACGTTGAACCCGGAGTGGACAGTGAGGTGTGGTTGTCCGGCGGCACCTCCGCCTCTCAGGCCCATGCGAAAGTGGCCGGGCAGAGGAACACCATCAGAACCGATTTGCAGTGAATAAGCCGATACGTTGTCGAGCGGGTCAGCGGAGGCGGGCAACGCCGACAATATGGCAATACAGGCAGCGAGGCAAAAAGCAGCGCGAGCTGTTCGGGAGGAGGAGCGGGACATCATGGTTTGAAGAAAAAGGGTTCGCCTCCCTTGGCCCAGTTGATGCCACCGGAAGCGTAGTCGATGTGGGTGTCCGTTTTCGTTTCGTCGGAGTCGTAGTTGCCGCGCCGCGTGATGACAGCGCCGGAAACCATGAGGCAGTTCATTTTCCCGCGGTGGCGGTATTTGGGATGGAAGTATGATTCATTGGGGTAACCCGAATGGTCATCGCTACCGGCACCGACGCCTATCGATTCCCAGAGCAAAAGGGTTCGTGCCGGGTTGAGGATGGCGGAGAGCGGGACGGGAGGATATTTCACGGTCTTATCGACGTCCATGAAGGAATCCCGGTTCAGATAGCGATTGTACTGATACCCGCGACGATCTTCTTCGGTGCGATTCTCGCTGCCGGCAAAATACCACGCATATTCCGGAAACCGCGCCGCCAAACTCGGGCATGTGCCGGCACGCGCCGACATGATCCGACCAGGTTTGTTCGCAATGGCAGCCATGTATGGATTGAGCTGATCGAACCACCGAGGACTGCTACTGCCAGTGGGCAATATATCTCTGTTCTCAACAGCGAACATGTTGAACGCCACGCCGTACTGGCGGAGGACGGAGACGCAGGCGGCGGCGCGGGCAGATTCGCGGACCCGGCCGACCACGGGAATGATGATGCCGGCGAGAAGGCCGATGATGGCGATGACGACAAGGAGTTCGATCAGCGTGAAACCTCCTGCAAAGCGGCTTCTGGATAAGGCGGGGTGGTGCATGGCGGGGAAGATTCGGGAAATGTCCGGTTACGGTCGGAGAAAGACGACGACGAACACCGAACCGCACAAACGGATTGAACGCCAGCGACTGTTCTCTTTACGTAAAGTCCATGAAAAGCACCCCGATCCCTGCTTCCGGCTCCGCATCTGTTTCCCCGGGTTCCACCCCGTCCGGTTCGGGGGAATCGCCGTCAAAGCCCGTTCCGTTGCGCGTGATCGCGGAGAAGGCGAAGGTCACGCGCATGACGGTGTCGCTGGCGTTGCGCGGTCACCCTACGATCCCGCCGCAGACGCGCAAACGCATCGCGGGCATCGCGCAGAAACTGGGTTACCGGCCGGACCCGGAGATGTCGGCGCTGATGGCCCGGTTGCGCACCGTCGCGCGCACGCGCAGCGAATCTACCCTGGCAGTTGTAACCGATCCCGCGTGGGAACAATTTCCCACATATCGCGATTATTTCGACGGAGCCAAACGGCGGGCGGAGCAACTCGGCTACTTGCTGGCCGAATTCAGCCTCAACCGGAAGGACATGAGCGAAAAACGCCTGAGCCAGATCCTCTGGGCGCGCGGCATCGAAGGCGTGTTGATTTTTCCACTACTTTTCGACCCGGGAGAGTTCAGGCTGCAACTGGACTGGGAAAAATTCTCGGTGGCCACGATCGCGTTTTCCGTGGCGAAACCGGAAATCCACCGGAGCTCCTCGCACCACACCCAGGTGGTGCAGGAGGCATTCCGCCAGTTGCATGCGCTGGGTTATCGGCGGATCGGGCTGGCATTGCCGGCGCACCACGACGCGCGCACCGGGCACCATTGGCGGGCGGGGTTTTTGTGCGCGCAGCATCTGCTGGCGGACAAGGGAGCGCAACCCGTGCCTCCGCTGATCACGCCGCGCTGGGATTTCGAGACATTCGCCGCCTGGTTTCGCGAATATCATCCGGATGCCGTTCTGGGTATCGATCGTCCGGTGACGGACTGGATCGGACGTTGCGGCGCCCGGGTGCCGGACGATGTGGGTTACGCGAGTATCGATCTCACGGTGGCCGTTGGCAACAATGTCAGCGGCATGAACCAGAATTCGGTGGAAATCGGCGCGGCGGCGCTCGATTTGGTGGTGAGCGGCGTGCGCCAGCACGAACGAGGAGTCCCGAAGCACCCAAAGATCGTCATGATTGGAGGTTTTTGGCAGGCAGGCGGCACTACGCGCCGCAAGCGGCGGTAAGAGAATATGAAACGCGGATGCAACTGGCGGCCTGAAAACCGATGCCGCCGGCCTTGTCCGCCAGCCCGGCGACATCGAAACCATCGGCCATAGCCTCCGCTTCGCCTGTGGTAACCTGCAACGCATACGAAAAAGCCTCGTATTCGAAACAAAGTTCCGGTGTCGGGACACCCTCGGCCGCGCCGCGCACCCCGACAAACGATGTCGCTGCCGCGTGCGCCCAGCGGACAGACAGCATCAATGCCGCGCCCGACTGCAACGCAGCCAGCCAGCCGGTTTTTTCGAAGGTAACCGTGAGCACATCGGCGGTGCCGGCGAAAGCGACAGGGAAACGCACCGCCAACCTGCCAGTGCGGCTATTCGCCTCCGTCACCTCCGGCTCGCCGGTGAGCCGCAATTCGCACCCGTCGGCCAACCAGCGTCCCAGCGCACGGTCGTCCGCTGACGCCGACCACCCGAAACCGTCGAGCACCGGCAGCGTGTCGAACCGGGCCGCGTGCAGGTCGCAACGCGCCTCCAGATAACGTTCCGCATAACGTTCATCGAAAAGATGCAGGTCGCGCAGGTACAGCCGGTCACCTTCGACCAGCAGATTTATCCTGTAATGTCCTGAATGATACCAGACGGAGCGTCGTGTCCCGCCCAGTGTATCACGCAATGCCACGATCGCCTGCGGAGGCGTCCCGGTTACGTCCGCCGGAAATGTCCGTCGGAACCACCGCCCGGTGTCGCCCAGCGTTTCGAATTCCAGCCTCCCCTGCCCTGCCGCTGTCGCATCCCGCCGGCGCCCGAACTCCGCCACCTGCATCGCGTAGCCTTCCGCCATCACGGGCCAGCCGAAGCTGTTTTCCTGGCCGGCCTGCGCATGCGAAAAGGCCAGCGCCGGCGCGCAGGCAACGATGTCGAGAAACCGCCGCACCCACTCCGGGTTTTTACCGGCCTCCGCATAGATCGGTTCCATCGTGAGCACGCCCTGCCAGGAGGTGCCGAGGCCGGTATCGTACTGGTGGATCGGATCGGGACCGAGCAGCCGGAAAACCGGCGTGCCGATCTGTCCGGCCGGCGTTTGCGCGGGTGAAAGCGTATTGCGGCGCGACGGATAATAGCCGCCCGCGAACGGACCCCCCTGGAAGGTGTATCCATCCGTTCCGTACTGGTCGCGGCAGATGGCGAACGCCTCCACGCCGTGCTTTTCGGAAAGGCGGGCCAGCGTGCGGGCGTCGATATACCATGCCGCCACCGAACGCGGTCCGCGTTCGCTTCCGAAAATCTCGCGAAACGTCCGCACCGCCACATCGGCCAGCCGGTCGCGCTCCGCCGGCGTGTAGCCGACGGAAAACGCCGCCTGCACGTGATGATCCCAGTTCAGGCCGTCGGCGCCGCGGAACACCACGCCGGCGGCATCGCAGTGCATCCGGTTGATCTCGAACCAGAGCCCGACCTCGTGATTGTCGGGCAGATTCGCCTTCAGGAAATCGACATACGGACCGGCGACGAGCGCGTCGAATTGCAGCAGCCACGTACAGGGCAACCCGGCCTCGCGCAGGAGCTGCATCTGTCGCACGACCGGCTCCAGCAGATCGAGCGCCGGATCGCGCGGGTCGTCGTAGCGGATGAAGTTAACGATGTTGATGATGCGGCGCGGCGTCATGATTGAGGCGAAAGATGCCGCGTGCGGTATTCGGAGGCCGTGATACCGAAGTGGGCGCGGAACCGGCGCGCGAAGTAATTGGGGTCCGGCCAGCCCACATCCTCGGCGATGTCGGCGATCGGCATCGGGGTGCGCAGCAG
The DNA here is from genome assembly GCA_000242935.3 of Opitutaceae bacterium TAV5. NCBI lineage: Bacteria > Pseudomonadati > Verrucomicrobiota > Opitutia > Opitutales > Opitutaceae > Opitutaceae bacterium TAV5. The sequence goes on along the minus strand of CP007053.1, from coordinate 2,549,499 downwards.
CAGATGCGCCGCGCGCTTGGCCCGCGCCTGCGCGATGTATTGCATCGGTGATACGCCGAGCGCCGCCTGGAAAAGCCGGCCGAGATAGGACAGGTCGATGTTGAGCCGCCGCGCCAGTTCGGAGGCCGTCCAGGGTTCGGCGAGGTTTTCGTTCACCAGCGCCACGCTGCGCTTGACCGCCACGTGGACGACGCCGGAGGCCGCGGAAACATCCGCGCCGCGCCCGCTGCCGTTCCGGTCTTCGTCGCGAAGCGGTTCCATCCCCTGCGCAAGGCACGAAAGGATGAGGATGAGGTGTCCCAGGCGGTCGGGATTGGTTTCGGGATCTTCGCTTTCGCCGATGGCCACGAGCGCCTCGAAATGCGCGACGCAACGCGCCAGCGCAGGCGGGTCGAGGTGAATCGCCACGATGCCGTTGTGGTCCTGCGTGGAGGCGCGCCAGAGGAGCCGGTTGAGGCGCGGATTGTCGAGCGTCCAGAGCAGTTCGTGGTGGAGCAGGTCCTCGAGAAAACCGCACACGTAAGAATCCACGTCGTCGTTGTCGTGGTGGCGGTGCCACGCGCCCGGATGCAGGACAAAGGCGTCGCCTTCGCGAAACGGCCGGTCGCCGAGCGCGGATTCCTGCCAGCCGGTGCCGCCGGCGCAAAGCTGGATTTCGATGTAGTCGTGATCGTGGCGCGGCCCGCCGGCCCTCTCGTGCGGGAAATGATAGGCCGTGACCGGAATCTGGCGTTCGCGAAACCGCCGGCTCCAGCGCGTGTGGAAGTCGTCGAGATCATCGATGATTTTGAATTTGTACGATCCGGTCACGCCACGGAGTCCTGACGATTTCCGGGGAAAATGGAAGATGATGTCGAAATTGTCCTGGTTGAAAAACCGGGATTGTCCTAACGCAGGCAGACGAAGTTTTGCTACGGTTTGTAATGTCACAGCAATTCCGCCCCGCCTTGTTTTTCCCCGGCTACCGGCTGCTGGATGGCATACCAACTCAAACAAATTCGCCCATACCATGAAACAAACCGTTTTCCCTTCGCACAAGATTGTGCCGGCCTGTACCCTCGTGTCGGTTCTCGCCATCCTGGCGATTACCACCGCATCCGCAGCATTCTCTCCATTCTCGGACGATTTTTCAGGGACTGCGCTGAATACCGACAACTGGAATTCCAATGTCACCAGCACAGCGAGCGGCTCGATATCGGTCAGCGAAAGCAACCTGCTCGCTTCCGCAGGTGTGGCCAGCGGCAGCCAGCGTGCCACGATCATTTCCAGGCGCTCCGACTTTAATCCGTTCGAGCAGTCGCTGGCTCTTTCGTTTTCGGGTCTCTCGGTTGGCGGCACGCCGGGCACAGGAGCCAACGTATTCTATGCGATGATCGGAAATACCAGCGCTGCGGGCGATGGAACGGGAAACAGCTATTATCCCACCAAGTCGACCAGCGACGGCGCCGGTTATCTCGCCGTGCTCGTCACCCATCTCGACAGCGGTTGGCAGGTGTCCCTTCGCCGCTCGTCGGCTATTGTCGAGACCTTCGACATCACCGGCATTCCTGTCTCGCTTGAATGGACAGTGGACGCCACCGGCGACACTCCCTCCTGGTCGTTGACCCTCGGCGGTGATGCAAGGTTTTCAGATAATTCGGTCACAAAGACAGGCACGTATTCCAGCGTCACCGCGACCATGTTTACCACTGCGGGATCTTATCTCGCGCTTGGAGCTCTCAATCTCGGCAATGTCGATACGGGGACGAGCATCGGTCTCGGTTCGGTGGATGTCTCCGTAAAAGCCATTCCCGAGCCCGCCACGACAACCGCGCTGCTCGGTCTCGGATGCCTCGCGATTGTTCTGGGTTGCTGCCGCCGGCGTCGTCGTTAATCCCCCTTCCTCCTTGCCGCTTCGGGTAACAGATACTGCCTGTCGCCCGAAACGGCAGCCACCGGTTCCCCCCTTCCCGCTCCCGCCGGGTTCCCGATTTTCGCCCTTCAATTCCGCAATGAAAACGCCCCGTACTTCCGCCGCCTTCACCCTGATCGAACTGCTCACGGTCATCGCGATCATCGGCATCCTTGCCGCCATTATCATCCCCACCGTCGGCAAGGTCCGCGAAAGCGCGAAACGCTCGAAAAGCCTCAGCAATCTCCGGCAGATCGCCGTGGCGATAAATCTCCATGCCGGGGAAAACCGCGGAAAATATCCGCTTCAGGGCGGCGGCGCCGGATTCGACTCCCCGCTGTGGCCTGCCCGTCTGTTGCCTTACCTGTCGCCAAAGGTCGGCACCGGCAAAATCTATCACGACAGCACCACCGTCGATATGCAGAATCCCGTGCTGCTCGACCCGATGGTGGCCGACGGCAAACATCACTCGGCGTCCGACTACGGCGCCAACGCCAGTGTTATCCGCTCGGAAAATGACGGCGCCATCGATGCTTCCACCCTCGCCCAACCATCGCGCCTGGTTCTCGTCACCCCGACCGCTCCCAACGCCGATCTGACCAAGGCGACCTGGTATCTCGGAAGGGGATACGCCGGCGGCACGGCTTCCCAGTCACCCAGCGACCGGGGCAACCCCGGCACTATCATGTGCGGTTTTGCCGATGGCCATGTCGCCACGCTGAAGCTCGCCGACCTTGCCACCAACGAGGACAAGCGACAGTATTTCGTTCCCAATCCCTGACCCGTCGCCGCCCCATGTCCGTTTGCCTTTCCCGCATCGCGACCGTTCTGGCGATGCTCTTGCTGCTGCCTCCTCATCTTCATTCCCGCCCCGCGCCGTCCCCTTCTGCCGACGACCTCGCCCGAGAACAGGCCGCACAGCTCGATTTCACCCGGGCGCTCCGCACGCTGCGTGCCGCCGGACACCCTGACGAAGCCGGTCGCCCCAGCGGCGACACCACCGGCCCGGACAACGAGGCTCCCCTGCGCCGCCAGCTTGCCGTCGCCGCCGCCCTGCTGGGCGCGCAGCCGCGCACCGCATCCCATATCGGGGAGGCCCTTGCCATCGCCCGCGCGGTTTCTTCGGCCTCACCTTCCGCTTCCGGTCCCCTGTGCATCGCCGCCCGTTATCTCGAAGCCCGCATCCTGCAATCCCACCTCGAACCGCCCGATCCCGCCGGAGCCCGGGCGCTCTATGCCGATCTTCTCGCCACCGCTCCGGAAGCCCCGCTGGCCCAGCACGGCGGCGTGTGGCTCATCACGAGCCTCCTTTTCCAGCCGTTGCCCGCGCCGACCGCGGCCGCCTCCGCAACTCCGTCGATCTCGCGCGAGGCCCGCCTGGCCGAAGCGGAGGCGGTTCTCCCGCTCCTCACGCTGCCTGCCGCCGAACGCGATGCGCGCTACCTCATCGGCCGCGCGCGCCTCCGCTGGCGTCTCGATCCGCTGGCGGCCCGTCATCACCTCGAACGCGCCGCCGCCATCGGGTTCAGCCAGGTCCAGCGGCAAAATTCCCTGCTCGTCACCGTCGGCGAGCTCGCCTCCGAAACCGGTGATGCCGCCCTCGCCATCCGCTGTTATGAAACCTTCCTGCAATCCGCCTCGCGCGATACCCGCGCCTTCACCCTCCGCCAGCGGCTGGCCGCCCTGAAACAGGCCGGGGCTCCGAAAAAAGCCGAGGGCTGAGACCGGACCCTCCCGGTCGCCCCTCGCCTGCACCCGCGCCCGCCTTCAGCCCATCCGCCGTTCAGACTTTTCGTGAAACGCCTCGTTCCTCTCCTTGGCCTCGCCCTTCTGGTCGCCGCCTTCGCCACGGCGGCGCTCCGCATCGCCGCCCGCCATCGCGCCGCCGCCGATTCCGGCGTGCGTGTCCTGCGCATCGGCCACTGGCTGATCCACGCCGGCATGCCCGAGGCCTTTGCCGAAGCCATTGCCGACTACGAAAAGCTCCATCCCGGCGTGCGCATCGAACAAAATGCCGTCCCGATAAAAACCTGGTTTGCCTGGCAGCGCGCCCAGTGGACCGGCGGCACCACGCCCGACATCATGCAGCTCGGCAAAGGCACCGGCCTGCCCGAAGTCGGCCGTTACTACACCCCGCTCTCCCCGCACCTCGACGAACCCAACCCGTACAATACCGGCACCCCGCTCGAAGGCGTTCCCTGGCGCCAGACGTTTATCGACGGCCTCAACGGCTCTCTCAGCTACTTCCCCGCTCTCGGCGAAACCTGCGGCATCCCGCTCCAGGTCTCCACCTTTCGCCTCTACTATAACCGTGACCTTCTCCGGGCCGTCACCGGTTCCGACACCCCGCCGCGCACGCTCGACGGGTTTCTCGCTCTGGCCGCGCAGACCCGCGACTACAACCGGCGCCGCTCCACCGCGCTCGTGCCGCTTTCGGTCTGCGGCCCCTATGCCCAGGGCCTCTTCGACCTGCTCGATGCCAGCATGACGCAGTCCCTCATGGAGCGCAGTTCCCCCTCGCGCACCCTGCAAGTTGACGCAGTCGAGCTCGCCGAAAGCTGGCTCGCCGGCGACTGGTCGCTCGATTCCCCGGAAGTCCGCCGTTCCCTCGAACTCCAGGCGCGCCTCTTCGATCTCTGCCAGCCCGGTTTCCTCACCCTTCAGCGCGAGGATGCCCACTTCAACTTCGTCACCGGCCGCGCGCTCTTTCTCTACGCCGGGAGCTGGGACTACACCGGCGTCATGCAGGAAGCGGCTTTCGATGTCGGCATCGCCCGCTTTCCGCTGCCCGCCGCGGGCGAGGGGCACTGGGGCGAATATTCCCTCGGACCCGTTTCCGAAGCCACCTGGATGGAGGCGGTTTTCGGCATCGCCAACACCGCGCCCGACCCCGCCCTCGCCCTCGATTTCCTGCGCTTTCTCACCAGCCACCGGACGGCGGAAAAATTCGCGGCCACCAGCCGCCGCCTTTCCGCCGTGGTCGACGTTCCCGTCGCCCCTGAACTTTCCATCCTCCGGCCCGATCTCGACGGCAGTTTTTCCGGTCTTCCGCTCCGCATGGCCGGCCTGCCCGGGGCCAATGCACTGCTCCGTTTCCAGCAAAACCTGCATCTCCTCGGCGCAACAGGCGAGGAGCCCGCTCCCAACGCCGATGACTCCGCCTCGCGTCGCGTCGAACGCTTCACGCAAGCCGTCGCGCCCGCCTGGCCCGCCGCGCTCCATCGCGATCTCGACAACGCCCGACGCCGTTTCCTCACCAGCGTCCGCCTCGGCGATTCCCGTCTGCTCTTCGCGGCGCTCGATCCCGTGGCCGCACCCGGCGACGCGGCTCTCGCGTCCGTCCTCGAAAGCACCATCGATCTCGCCCTCTCTGGCGGTCTCATCGAGGAAGCGACACCCTCCTCGCCCTGACTTCACCTGCCATCGCCTTTTCATGAAACCAACCCGTCTCATTCTCTTTCTTGCAACTGCAACCGGCCTTATTGCTGCTTCCGCTCCCTCCGCCGACGTCACTCCATCCCCTGCGCGTATCGATGAAATTGCGACGCTTCTCCCCGCCGAACCCGGCTTCTGCGGCCCCCCGCGTCCGGATCGCGCCGCGTGGAAAGAATTCGCCACGCGCTTCGGCGGCCGGGTGATCCCGCCCGCGGACAAGGCCCGCCTCCAGCCTCCCCCGCTGCTCACCGACGAAGACCGGCTCGAATATTCCCGCACCGGCAAGCGCGGCGGCGACTACGCCAAAAACAGCGACCAGCGCCGCTATCGCCTGAAAATCTTCACCCTCGCCGAATGCGCCGTGGACGATGGCCGCTTTGTCCCCGCCATCACCGCCGAACTCGAGGCCATGCTGGCCGAAAAAACCTGGGTTGCGCCCGCCCACGACGGCAAGCTGCTCAACTATCGCGGCGAACTCGTCGACGTGGACCTGATGGCCGCCACCAATGCCGCCATGATCGGCACCTCCCTCGCACTCGTCGGCGACAAGCTTCCCGCCGACCTCGTCTCGCGAACCCGGGCCGAACTCCGCCGCCGCATCTTTGACCCCTACCTCAACCGCCTGCGCGATCCGGAAAACCGCCGGTGCTACTGGATCGCCGTCGACCACAACTGGAATGCCGTCTGCCACGCCGGTGTCGTCCTCGCCGCGCTCACCGCGCTGCCCGACCTGCGGCTGCGCGCCGAAATCGTGGCCGGTGCGGAAAAAAATCTTCCCCGGTACGTCCACGGATTTCCCGCCGACGGCTACTGCCTCGAAGGGCTCGGCTACTGGAATTACGGCTTCAGCCATTACGTAGCCCTCGCCGAAACCCTCCTTCGCCAGACGGCCGGCAAGGTCAACCTGTACGCCGATCCCCGAGTAAAGGAAATCGCCGCCTTTCCCGTCGATCTCGAAATGACGCCCGGGCTGTATCCCTATTTTGGCGACAGTCGCCTCGATGCCCAGCCGATGTGGTGGATCAACCGTCTCGCCAATCCGCGCCTCGGCCTTCCCCCGCCTGCGGCCGACAAGCTCGATCCGGCCGATCCCGGTCCCTTCCTCTACAGCGTCGGACTGACAGCCTTTCCGCTCCCGCCGAAGGATTCGACGGCCGCCTTCGCAAAACTCGAAATCGATCCGATTTCCACCGTGACGATGCAGCGCGGCGACCCGCTCCGCGGCTGGTTCTCCGATGCCGGCATCCTTGTTGCGCGCCCCGGCGACAACGATCCGGCCCGTCTCGCCGTCACGCTCAAGGGCGGCCGCGGCGGCGCCAATCACAGCCACGCCGACCTCGGCCAGTTTGTCGTCGCCCTCCACGGCCGCGCTCCGCTGCTCGATCCCGGTTCCGAAAATTACAACTCGAAGACCTTCACCAGCGCCCGGTTCACCATCCCCCGGATCGGCAGCTTCGGGCATGCCGTTCCGGTCGTTGCCGGCCAGTACCAGCTCGGCGGCAAACGCGCCACCACCCGCATCGTGCGCATCGACTTCACCCCTGACGTTGATACCTACGTGCTCGATCTTGCCGGCGCCTATGACGCTCCCGGCCTGACCAGACTCGAACGCGCCTTCACCTACACGCGCACCCGCGCGGGCCGGCTGGTCGTGGACGACACGGTGGAGTTTTCCTCTCCGCAAACCTTCGGCACCGCCCTGATCACGATGGGCACGATGAAACAGGAGTCAGCCGACACGCTTCTCTTCATCGACGGCCCGGCGCGTGTGCGGGTCAAAATCGAAAGCAGCGTCGGATCGTTCACCGTCACCAAGCAGCCGGTCGAAACCAACCGCCCGCCCGCCCCGACGCGTGTGGGCATCGATTTCGCCCAGCCGGTCACCCGGGCCTCGCTGCGCTGCACGATCACGCCCGTGGAGTGAGACGGTGAGAACGCATGTGATGGAGGGGCGGAGGTGTTATTGTACGGGCGCCAGCCCGACGTAACCCGTTTCCTCGATCAGGCGCTGGCCCTGCGGACCCAGGAACCAGTCGACCAGTTCCTGCACGTGCGGATTGGGCGCGGTTGCCGAAGGCACACTGCCTGTTGCGCCGTCCGCTCCGGCGGGACTCGCAGGTGATACCGTCACGGCAAAAACATCGACCGTGTACGGGTACTCGCCGGTGCGGATGGTGGCCGGCCCGGGTGCCACGCCATCGATCCGGAGCAGCCGGATCTGGCGGTCCGGACTCATCTGTGTCGCAAACACGCGGAATGAATAACCGATAGCCTCGCTCGTGTTGCGCCAGCTTGCCACGCGCCGGATGATCCCGCCCATCGCTTGCGCGAATTCTTCGCGCAACGGCTCGGGCAGCGGCTCCCCGCGCATGACCTTGTGCTCCATCGCCGTCTGGCTGCCCGAGCCCTTCGGACGCTGGAAAGGCACGATCTTTTTGCCACGCCCGCCCACCTCGCGCCAGTTGCGGATTTTTTTCGTGTAGATGGCGCGAATCTGGTCCGTGGAAAGCGTTTCAACCGGGTTGTCCTTGTGGACGAAAAACACAAATGCCTCCCGCCCGATCGGCGTAAGGTTGAAAACGAGTCCCTTTTCCCGGGCCGCGGCGATCTGTTCCGGCGACGGGTGCGCCGCGAAAATGAGGTCCGCCTTGCCCTCGATCAGCCGGGTGTAGGCACGAGGAGTCGTTGAGGCAACCACCCGCCCCTCGACCTCGTAATCCTTGAGGTTTTTGTAGATGGCCTGGGCGGCAGCCGCGTAAACCGGATACGCCGCCGTGGCTCCATCGAGCCGGGGATGGTTTTCCGTGATCGTCAGCGTCGGCTTCGCAACCTTGACGAGCCGGTTGCCTTCGCGATGAGGCCGGTAGTTTTCGATGTAAAACCGGTCGGGCATCCAGGCGTCTTCGGGACGTCCGCCGACGAGGCCCTCTGTCAGGACCTCCATGCGCCATACGATCGCCAGCAGGAACGCGACAGACACGATACCGGCCACGAATTGTCCGCGCAGGGCGGTGCGCGGAGCCCGCAAACGCCGGAAGCCCCATGCCATCCCCAGTCCGTAAGCGGCGTAAATCGCCAGGGGCGGCCCCAGAAACATCCAGGGCGACGGCACGGAAAACATCGTGACAACGATGGTCAGAATCGATGATGGCAGGTGAGCCAGGGTGAAAAGACTGACGAACGTTCCGAACACGGAACCCGATTCACCCGGCGGAAACATCAATGCGACCAGAGCGACGGGCAGCGTCCACAAGGATGCAACGATCACCGGCTGGTAGCGGACAAAAAAACGGTCCGGCATCACCCCCTCCCTGACGGGCCTGCCTCCATCAGCGGCAGCGGTTTCCGGAGCATCCTCTTTTTCCGGATACGAATGCAGAACCAGCGTCATTCCCGAACGCGCGCACAAAAAGAGAAACAGCAATCCCGCCACGCCGCCGAGCGCGGCGAGGCCGGCCGGGTGGCCATCCACAGCGATACCTGCGCCCAGGAACACGCCCACCAGCAGAACCTGGTACAGCAACGGCAAGAGCAAGAGCAACCTCAGCAGGGAACGACCAAGATACGGGGGTCTGGACATGGCACGAACAGACAAACAGCAACTTCCCGGCGCGACAACTGCAGAACGGATACGCCTGCGCCAGCCGTCTTTTCTGTCATTTCCGGTTTCTCCCCTCTCCGCGCTTGCCGTGGAGCCGCCGGCCGTCTTTTTTTTCCGGCGGTCCTGTTCAACCGGCTCGTCAACCTCTACCACACTGATGCCTGTCTGCCATTCCGGCCCGTGCGCCCCAAAGGTCCGTACGCGGTCTCTCGTCACACTTGTCCTGCTTGCTCTCGCCGCATTCGCGGTCCCCGCCCGCGCCGTCGAGGGAATCGTCGGCGGTTCCGCTATCGACATCAATGCCCTCATCGGGGCCGACACGTTTTACGATGCCGGCGTGACCGGCGCCAACGCCACCGTCGCCAACATCGAGAGCGGCCACTACGCGACCGATCATGCCGCCCTCGCCGACCAGTTGACGCGGGGAGGCGAGTTCTTCACCGGCACGGACTCCACCGGGCAGACCGACCTCCATGCCACGGCTGTTTCCCAGTTGATCGCCGGCAATGACTTCGGCGGCCACAATTCACGCGGGATCGCTTGGGGCGCCACGCTCTCCTCCGGCGCCATCGGTTATGACATCAATGAGGAGACCGGAGAGTTCGAGGTCAGCGAGGACAGTGTTTTCACGACCTACCGGTATTTTTTCGGGCGGGTCGATGTGATCAACAGCAGTTGGGGCGGAGACGCAGGCGGCTTCATCATGGATGGCACCGACGCGCTCGCCCGGGCCAACCCGCATACCACCTTCGTTGCCTCCGTCGGCAACGGGGGCGAATACGGGGCCAATACCGTCGGCGAACCGGCCCTCGGCTTCAACGTCATCTCCGTGGGCGCTCTCGACGCCGCAACCGGCTATACCTCGCGGGTCGATTTCAGCAGCTACGGGCCGTCCCCGTTCACGATCACCTATGCGGACGAAAGTGAAGTCACCTGGAATCGGGCCACCGTCCACATCGTCGCTCCCGGCGACGCCATCGGGGTCGCCTACACGGCGGCCGGCACAGACGGATACGCCCACGGCAGCGGCACCAGTTTCGCCGCGCCCCTCGTCGCCGGCGGCGTCGCCCTGATGGCGGATCTCAGCCGGCAAAAGGAAGCCGCGGACGCCCCCGCCGCGATCGGCGGCCAGTGGAAGCCGCAGCAGGGCAAGGACGCCGCGCAGGTCGCGCTGGATTCGCGCGACGCCCGCGTCATCAAGGCCGTGCTCCTCACTTCCGCCGACAAGCTCTCCGGCTGGAACAACGGGGCGAGCTACCAGACCGTGCAAAGCTTCGACGGCGACGGCAATCCGGTGACCCTGACCTACGTCTGGACCACGGTGCAGGCGCTCGACTACGAACTCGGCGCCGGCGCGCTCAACCTCGACCGGGCTTTCGAACAGTACACGAACCAGCAATGGCTGCTCGACACCATCGCCCCGGCGGCGATGGCGGTTTACGAGGTCGGCACCTGGGAGGCGGGCCTGTTTGTCGCGACGCTGGCCTGGTTTTCCGACTCCGTGATTGCCGACGACAACCTGACCACCGGCCTCGCCGCGCTGGCCGACCTCGATCTCGAGATCTGGTCGCTCGACGCCGAGGGCAACCTCGCGGAGTTGCTCGCCGGCTCTTATACCTGGCTCGACACGGTGGAACACATCAGCCTGCAACTGGTCGAGGCGACGTCGATCGGCCTGCGCGTGCTCCATCAGGGAGGCGTGCAATTGGTCGAGGACTACGACTGGCAACCCGAAACCTTCGCCCTCGCCTGGGGCTTGCAGGCCGTTCCCGAACCGGCCGCCTGGGCCATGCTGGCGGGTGGAGCCCTGCTGGCGGTTGCCCTCGTTGCGCGCCGCCGCCGCAAGTAAGGCGGACGTCGTGCCCCCCGGGAGCGGCGGCATTCCTGCCGCTGCGACGAGGCGCAACGCGCCTCGCCCCTCGCCGGCAGATGCGGCCCGCGTGCAGGAAGCTACGGATTTTCCCGACCGGGCGACGCTTCGCGTCGTCGCAGCGGCAGGAATGCCGCCGCTCCTGTCAAAACAGGTTTGTTGTTCGTCCCGTCATGACTACGGTGCGCGCGCATGAACCATCCCCTTTTTGTTATCCTGATGCTGGCCGTCGGCGGTTATGTGGCGTGGCTCTGGTGGTCCGACCGGAACCTGTGGCGGGCGGGCAAGGCCGATCCGCGGCGCTCCCTGCCGGGCGCGACCGATGCGCCGGCGCGCGCCACGATCATCGCCGTGGCCGGCGCGCTCGTCCTGCTCGGCGCCGAAACCGCCGGCGAGATCGCGCTCGGCATCAGCGGCGAACAATCGACCGTCACCGTCCTGTTCGGGCTTTATTCGCTCATGGCGGCGGTGATCGAGGAAGTGATTTTCCGCGGTTATATCGTCGTGGAAAAACGGGGACGCGCCTGGCTGATCGGCAGCATCCTCGTCGCCTCGGTGCTGTTCGCCGCCGGCCATCCGTTTTTATGGCAATGGGAGGAGGGACAACTGATCTGGAATTTCGGCCTCAAGGGGTGGTTCAGCACCGGAGTCGTTTTCGTGAGTTCGCTGTGGTTTTATTACGTGCGTTTCGCGAGCTGGAACCCGCACCGTTCGCTGCTCCCCTGCATGGCCGCGCACGGCGCGAAAAACCTCGGCGTCTTCGTCATCAAGCTCGCCCAGGGCTTCGTGTCGGGCGTCTGGTAGCCCGCGAACGCAGGCTCAGTTCGAGCGCCTGACAATCTCGGTCTGTATCGCGTTGCGGAGATTGATCGCCCAGTTCCGCGTCTTGCGGTGCAGGCCGGAGTCGGTGATCGAAACCTGGCCGTTGCCGTAAGTCACGGTGCAGGGATAGCCCTTGTAGCTGAGCTGAAGTCTGCCGGTTGCCCCGGACTCGAAGGTCCAGTTGTAGCGGAGGGCAGCGGCAGCGACCGCCTCCTTCATGACTTCATCGGAAATCGAGGCATCGTAAGCGAGGGCAAGCACGGAGGTCTTGTCCGCCGTGGCGCCGGAGCCGGCGGATGCGCCGCCGGTACTCGAGCAGGCGGCCAGGCCAAAGGCCGCAACGAGGAGGAGGAAGGCGAGCGCGGGAATGCGGATTGTCTGTTTCATGGTGATGGCGTGGCGGGTGCGGGTGGTCGGTATCTTGTGGCGCGGATCTATCGGTGCCGGCGGATGACCAGCGAGGTGTTCACGCCGCCGAAAGCGAAATTGTTGGAGATGATATGCTCGACGTCGAGGTGGCGGCCGGAACCGGTGACGTGGTCGAGCGGGGCGCAGGCCGGATCGGGGTTTTCCAGGTTGATGGTGGGAGCGAACCAGCCGTCGTGCGCCATTTCGAGAGTGAGCCAGGTCTCGAGCGCGCCGCAGGCTCCGAGCGTGTGGCCGAAGTAGCTCTTGAGCGAGGCCACGGGCGCGCGTTCGCCGAAGAGCGCATGCGTGGCGTGGCTCTCGGCGACATCGCCGCGATCGGTGGCGGTGCCGTGCGCGGAAATGAACCCGATGGCCTCCGGAGCGAGGCCGGACTGCATCATGGCAGAGTGGATGCAGGCCTGCATCGTGTCGCGGTTGGGCTGCGTGATGTGGGTGGCGTCGCAATTGGTGGCAAAGCCGAGCACTTCGCCGAGGATGACGGCGCCGCGCGCCAGGGCGTGTTCGTAGTCTTCCAGGATAAAGGTGGCGGCGCCTTCGCCGACGACAAGGCCGTCGCGGTCGCGGTCGAACGGGCGGGGGGTGGTTTCCGGGGCGTCGTTGCGCAGGCTCGTGGCGAAAACGGTGTCGAAGACGACGGCCTCGGAGACGCAGAGCTCCTCGGCCCCGCCCGCGATCATGACGGTCTGGTAGCCGTGGCGGATGGCTTCGGCGGCGTAGCCGATGGCCTGGCTGCCGGAGGTGCAGGCGCTGGAAGTCGGGATGAGGCGGCCGCGGATGCCGAAGAAGAGGCCCGTGTTGACGGCAGCGGTGTGGGGCATCATGCGGACGTAGGTCGTGGCCGTGATGGCACCGGTATCGTTTTCGTTGAGAAGGCGTCCGAAATCGCGGATGGGCGCGGTGCTGCCGGTGGAGGAGCCGTAGGCGATGCCGGCCTGGCCGCCGGTGAGGACGGGGTCGCCGACCAGGCCGGCGCGGACGAGGGCATGCCCGGTGGCCACGGTGGAAAGCTGCGCGACGCGGCCCATCGCGCGGGTTTGCACGCGGGTGTAGTGCGCGGGCAGGGTGAAATCGGGAATGGGGGCGGCGAGGCGCGTGTTGAGACCGGCCACATGATCCCAGTCGGGCATGTGGACGACAGCGTTCCGGCAGGCCTGGAGGCGGGGCTTGATGGCGGACCAGTCGTTGCCGAAGGCGGTGACGCCCGCCATGCCGGTGATGGCGACGCGGCGGAGGGTGGAGGCGGGGTGCGGGGCACTCACAGCATGCCTCCGTTGACCGAGATGACCTGGCGGGTGACGTAGGAGGACTCGTCGGAGGCGAGCCAGGCGACGAGGTTGGCGACTTCCCCGGGGGTGCCGATGCGGCGGAGCGGGACGGTTTTCAGGATTTCGTCGAGCATGCCGGGTTCGGGAGCGAGCATTCCGGTATCGACCAGGCCGGGGGCGACGCAATTGACCGTGATCTGGCGGCGGGCGAGTTCGACGGCGAGGGCTTTGGTCGCGCCGATGAGTCCGGCCTTGGCGGCGCTGTAGTTGACCTGGCCGCGGTTGCCGGCGAGGCCGGAGACGGAGGAGAGGGTGACGATGCGCCCGCCGCGGCGGGCGGCGATCATCGGGGCGATGCAGGGATGGAGGACGTTGTAGAAGCTGTCTAGGTCGGTGCGGAGGACGTCGTCCCAGTCCTCGGCGGAGAGGGTCGGGAAAGCGCCGTCGCGGGTGATGCCGGCATTGAGAATGACTCCGTAGGGAGGGCCGTGAGCGGCGATGTCCGCCTCGAGGGCGGCGGCGCAGGCGGCGCGGTCGCGGACGTCGAACGTGACCAGGCGGCCTTCCGGACCGGCGGCTCTCACGGCGTCCAGGGTGGCGCGCGCGCCGGCCTCGTCGCGGTGGTAGTGGACGACGATGGCGTGCCCGTCGCGCGCGAGGCGGGCGGCGATGGCGCGCCCGATCCCTTTGCTGGCTCCGGTGACGAGGAAGGTGCGGGAGGAGGGCGTCATGGCTGAGGAGAGCAGAGGGCGGCCAGAAGGGTGTCAAGTTGGGGCCAGGTGATCTGCCGCGTGGTGAGGGTGGCGCTGGCGACAGGCGCGCCGTCCCCGGCGATGGCGACCTCGAAGGTGCCGGTGGCGTCGTCCTGGAAGATCTTCCGGGCTTCGCAGCGGAGGCGCGCACCGGGAGGGATGGCGGTCCATGTAGTCGAAAAACCACGACAGCCGAGAATGAGGCCGGGCTGCGGAGGCCGGCCGGCGGCGCGGGCGTGCCAGCCGGCCCAGACGCCGACGGTCTGCGCCATGACTTCCAGCAGCAGCGGGACGGGAAAGGAGCCGTCGGGATTGGCGAAGGGAGCGAACGCGGCGTCAGGCGCCGTTTCGCAGGCGACCGTGTCGGACGCGACAGCGCGGAGGCGTTGCACGAGAAGCAGGGGAGGCTCGTGCGGAAGGTAGTCGGCGGCCGGAAGATCGAGGGAATCGGCGATGGCGGTCATTGGCGGAAGAGAGCGGGAGCGCGCCGCGCATCAGGCGGCGGCAAGGATGACGGCGGCGTTGTTGCCGCCGAAGGCGAAGGAGTTGGAGAGGATGGCTTTTTTCGCGAGGGGCTCGCCGGGGGCGGTGACGAGGCGCACGGGAGCGAGCGAGGGATCGCGGTCGGCGGAGGAGAGGCGCTGGTGCGGGAGCGTGGCGGCGGGATCGGTCAGGAGGAGGTGGCAGAGGGCGGCTTCGGTGGCGCCGCAGGCGCCGAGCGTGTGGCCGGTGAGGTGCTTGGTGGAGCTGCAGGGGATGCGGTCGCCGAAGAGGCGGGAGACGGCGGCGGCCTCCATGCTGTCGTTGAGCGGGGTGCCGGTGCCGTGGAGGTTGAGGTAGCCGAGCGTCTCGCCGGCGCGCGCGGCGTCGATGCCGGCGTCGCGGAGGGCGGCGCGCATGGCCGCTTCCGCTCCGGCTCCGTCGGGGCGGGGAGCGGACATGTGGTAGGCATCGGAAGATTCGCCGACGCCGAGCAGAGCGACGGGGACGGTTTCTCCGGCGGGCTCGCGGGCGAGGAGGAGGAGGGCGGCGGCTTCACCGATGGTAATGCCGTCGCGGCCGGCGGCAAACGGGCGGCAGCCGCCCGGGGAGAGCGACAGGGCTTGCAGGCTGTGAAATCCGTTGAGGGTGAGCTGGCAGAGGGTGTCGGCGCCGCCGGCAATGACCGCATCGACGAGGCCGGCGCGAAGAAGCCGGTGCGCACTGACGAGGGCGCGGGCGCTGGAAGAGCAGGCGGTGGAAAGGGTGTAGGCGGGCCCGGTGGTGGCGAGGCAGGCGGCGAGAAACCGCGCCGGATCGCCCGGCTCCTGCTGCGCGTAGTGATAGCCGGCGGGGAGACGGCCGTGCTCGCGGCGGTGGCGGAGCGCGAGTTCGCCTTCGTGAATGCCGCTGGTGCTGCTGCCGAGAATGATGGCGACGCGGGCGGGGCCGAAGCGGTCGAGAGCCGCATCGACCTGCGGGCGGATCTGCGCGAGGGCGGCAAGCAGGAGGCGGTTGTTGCGGGTATCGTGCCGGGCAAGCGAGGCCGGGACGGGGGGAAGGGGCGCGGTGACTTCCCCCACGCGGCAGGCGGTGCCGCCGGCGAGCCACCGGTCGTTCACGACCATGCCGGGGCTTTCGCCGCAGGCGAGCGAGCGGCGGATGGCGGCGGGAGTGACGCCGAGCGAATTGATGAGTCCTGTTGCCCGGATGCAGGTCATGGCGCGGTGTCGTCGGCGAGCGTGGTGATCCCGATACGGTAATCGAAGGCGTGCTGGCGAATGACGGCGGGCTCGCCGCGCGCGGCGCCGGATGCGGGCTGGTAGTGAATCTCCATGACCACCTCTCCCCGCGGGTCGCGCAGGGTGCGGAGGACGGGAGCGTCATCGGCAAGCGTCCAGCCGGCGGGAAGACGGGACTGCCAGGCGTCGAGCGGCCACCAGGCGAGCATGATGTCGGCGAGGACCTGCGCGGCGGGGGGAAGTTCGCCGGTCGCGGCGAGTTGTTCGGCGTCGATGCGGCCATCCCGGTACGTGAGGAGGAAAAGACGGACGCCAAGCGGGGAGAGGCCGGCGAAGGTGATTTTCTCCCCGTCGGCATCGAGAACGGTGTGGAGGGTCCAGGTGCGGCCGCGGGCCGTGGCGCGAAGGAGTTGTTCGCGGTGTAGCGGAGCAAGCGGCGCGGCGAGCGCGGGCGGGGGAAGCGTGACCCGCGTGCGGGGGTCGAGGTTGGCGACGGGAGCCGAGGGCGACGCGACGGCGGACGCCGGGCGGGTGGCGCAGCCGGTCTGGAAAAGCAGCGGCAGGAGGAGGGCCAGCAGCGGCAGGGTGGCAAGAAACGGATGCGGGTGGCGCGTCATGAGGGAGTCCGCGAGGAAGCGTCGTTTGTCGCCGGGCGGGCGAGCGGGGCAAGAAGAAAGGCGGCGCCGATGCCGCCGGCGAGGACGAGGCCGAAAGTCGAGATGGCAGGCGTGGAGCTGAGGGCGAGCGCGCCGAATCCGATGATCGTGGTGAGGGTCGCCATCAGCACCGAGAGCATGGCCGTCTCCGGGATGCAGGCCGGATTGGAAAAAAACAGCGTGCAGTCCACGCCGATGCCGACGACCAGGATCAGGGCAAACATGCAAAAGAGGTTGAAGGGATGCCCGCTCAGGGCGAGCAGGGCGAGCCCGACGCCCATGGAAATCGTCAGGGGGACGAGGCAACGGAGGCCCTGCCGGAATCCGAACCGGGCGACGAAGACGACCGCGATCACACCGATGGCGACGGCCAGCAACCGGCCGAGGTGACTGCGAAACACGGCGAACACATGGCTGACTTCGGCGCGGCGGTTGTGCCAGGACACGCCCTCGAAGCGGGCGGCGATCCCGTCGGGGGCAAAGCCGGCGGCGGCTCCGGCGACGGGAACGAGCGCGGCCGTGGCGCCGTCGTCGAAATCGAACCACAACATGCTCCAGCCATCGCTGGCCGGGCCGGCGAGCCACCCGGCGGGCGTCAGCGGCGAAAAGGGCGGAACCGGGCTCTCGCCGTCGCCGCGCATGTCGGCCGGCTCCAGCCCCGCGTCGCGCAGGCGCTGCAGGATCGCGGGAGCGGCGGCGGCGAGTTTTTCCCGCGTGGCGCGCTGGCGGGCGAGCGACGGAAGCTGCTCCGTGAGGAGGCGCGCGCCGCGAATCCGTCCTTCACGCTGTTCCTGCCGGAGAACCGGTTCGAGCGCCTCCATGCGCCGGAGGGTTTCCTCGGCGGTGCGACCGCGCACGACAAACCACGACGAGTCGGCATCCTCGCCGGTGAGCGCAGCGATGCGTTTTTCGTTTTCGCGGAAGGCGGGCGGAAAACCCTGAAGCCGGGCAACGTCGTCATCGACGCGGGTCGCAAGGAGCCCGGCCAGGGCGACGAGCGCGAGGACCAGCGGCAAACCGACGCGCATGCGGCGATCCGTTTGCCAGAGCCGCAACCAGACGGCGATGGCGGCGTGCAGGGCGGCGTTTTTCCGGTGCGGGCGGATTTTTTTCGAGAGCAGCGGGAACCAGCAAACCACCGTGGCGAAGGCGCAGCAGAGGCCGAGGATCGCGCACACCGCGAGTTGGCGGAATCCGGGAAAGGGAGCGACGAACAGCACCAGGTAGGCGGCGGAACTGGTGACGACCGCGAGGGCAAGCACCGGCAGGAGGCGGCGCAGGCTGGCCAGCGGGCTCTCCTCCCCGCCGTGGCGCATGCGTTCGACGAGGTAGTGGACGGCATAATCCTCCGAGATGCCGATGATGCTCGTGGCCAGCACGAGCGTGATGACATGGACGGAGCCGAAGATCAGAAGCACCCCGGCCAGCCCGGCGGCCAGGCCGATGCCGGTGGAGAGGAGCGTGAGCAGCATGGGGCGCAGGGAGCGGAAAAGCAGAAAGGAGACGGCGATGATGCCGAGCGTGGAGATGCCGCCGATCAGGGCGATTTCCCCCTGCGCCTGCCGCGAGGCGTAGTCGCTGTAAAATACGGCTCCGCGCCGGAGGATTTCCGCGCCCGGCCAGCGCTGGAGAAATTCCTGTTCGAGCAGGGCGAGGCGGTCGCAAAGCGCATGGACGCTTTTCACGTCGAACGAGGAACCGTGCAGGCTGGCGCGAATCATCCGCCAGGAACGGCCGTCCGGGTCGTCGCAGGTGAGCCAGCCGCGATCGAGGCGGAATGCGGACGCCCGGGAGACGGCCGCCATCCGGTTGCTGCGAACGAGGAGGAGCGGGTCGCCCGCCAGTTCCCGGGAGCCGACTCCGGCGAGCGGCGAATACACCTGTGAAAGCACCCACGAGGCCCAGGCGTCGGGCCCCTGGTCGAGACGGTGGAGCGACTGCGCGTCGAGCACCTGGGCGCGATACCGGTGCAGGAAGCGGCCCCACGCCTCCTGGTGATCTTCGGAGACCGGACCGGCAACGTCCTGCAATCCGGGGATGGCGGCCAGTTGCCCGAGCCACCAGCGGGCCGGCGCGTCGTCGGAATCCTCGCCGGCGGCGGCAGGCGGGGGAGCGGCGACGAACCAGAGGAGTTGTTGCTCGATGCGCCGGGCGCAGGCTTCGTTGATCTCCGCATCCCTGTCCTCGCCGGCGGAAGAAAGAAGCGAGAGGATGTTGGTGTCCACCCGGGCGCGGGGGACAAGCCACGCGAGCAGGGCGACGGTCAGGATGCAGACGACAAGCCAGCCGAGGGCGAGGACGGGCTGCAGGCGACGGAGCGTGATGCTGGCGAACCTCGTTTTCACGGGACGGGCGGCGACGCGGGAGGCGTCACCTGATAGTTGAGGAAACGCAGGGAAGTGACGTCGCCTTGCCGGTCCTCGATCAGGATGGTTTCGATACGCCCGGTACCCGTCAGGGTGATACGGAGGAAGATCTTCCGGAGGAGGTCGTCGCGCGGATCGAGCCGGAGAGTCCAGTGCGCCGCGGTGCCGGAAATCGCAAGGTCGAAGCTCCGGGCGAGAGCGGCATGGTCGGCGGCAAGGAGCGCGGAGAGGAGCCGGTTGAACCGGAAGAGGCCGGGGTTGTCCCGTTCGGTAATGATTTCGGGTGGCTGACCGTCGAGTGTGATTTCGATGCGTCCGGGAGAGAGCCGCACGGTCTGGCCAAAGGGCCTGGCCTGCCGCCACACGAGGTCGCCGCCGGAGGAGAGTTCCAGAGAACCGGAGGAACGCAGGGGACGCGCCATGCCGCTGATCGTGCGGGTCTGCTCGAAGTCGCACCGGAGAACGCCGTTGACGGCAAGCCGGGCCTGCAATGCCTCGGGCGCGAGCGGCGCGTCCTCGCAGGCGCCGTCCGGAATGCCCGACAGGCACAGGCCGATGGCGGCGAGCAACGCCGCGCCACGGCGGGGGCAAGCGTGAAAGCGACAGTAAAAACGGAAGCGTCGGCGGAAAGTCATGGTGGCGAAAGGCGGAGCCCGGAAACGGGCGGGGGCGTCAGGAAGGACACGGAGTTTTCGGCGGCGGGACGGGCGGACGCGAGCCGGAGGTTTGCCAGAAGTCGTAAAAGTTGAACCAGTCGAGAGGAGCGTTGGCGGCGTGGTGTTCGATGCGGGC
This sequence comes from Opitutaceae bacterium TAV5, assembly GCA_000242935.3. Lineage (NCBI taxonomy): Bacteria > Pseudomonadati > Verrucomicrobiota > Opitutia > Opitutales > Opitutaceae > Opitutaceae bacterium TAV5. The sequence goes on along the minus strand of CP007053.1, from coordinate 2,529,899 downwards.
CGCGAGGCGGCGGGCGTGGCCGGCGAGAGCGGCGGCGCGGGTGGCGCGCGGAAGCCGGAGCGGATGGGCGAAGGGCTCGACGTGGATGCGCAGGCGGCCGTTTTCCCTGAGGGCAAACATGAGGAAAACGGGGCATTCGAGAACGGAGGCCAGCACGAACGGGCCTTCGGGAAAGGGAGCCGGGGCGCCGAGAAAGTCGGCGGTGACCGTGCGACCGGGGTTGAGGACGGCGGTGCGGTCGGCGGCGATGGCGACCCATTCGCCGGCGTCGATTTTCTCCTTCAGGCGGATGGCGGTGGCGGGCGAGAGCCCGGCGGCGGAAACGAGGTTGAGATGGGCATCCGGCGCGATCTCGCGGAGGAGCCGGTTGAAGCGAGCCGCATGGTCGGTAAAGACGATGGCGTTGATCGTCTTGCCGGCGCGGGCGCCGAGAGCCCGGCAGAGCTCGGCATTGCCGAGATGGGTGACGAACACGAGAACGCCGGGCGCGGCGCGGTCGCGGAGGAAGGGAGCGAGGCAGCGGTCGTCGGCGATTTCGACGTCGGCGGCGCGGATGTCGCCGCTCCAGGCAGCGAGTTTTTCGAGGAGAGCTTCGCCGAAGCGATAAAAATGCCGGTAACTGTTGAGCCCGCGCGGAAGGCTTCGCCCGGTGGCGCGGCCGTAGTCCCGCAGGCGGCGGAGCCAGGCGCGGGAAGCGCGGCGCTGGCGGCGGCCCGTGAGCCAGAAAACCGCCGCGACCGGGTGCAGGAGAAGAGCAAACGCCCGGTAACCGACCAGCCGATACACGGCGAACATGAGGCGCATGCCGGCGAGCCCGCGGCGTTCGTCGATACGCGACCAGTGCGGGTCGGCGGCGGGTTCCGCCGTCGCGGGCGCGGAGCGGAGACGGCGGAGCAGGAAGCCGGGAGCACGCGGGATCATGCCGAGGACGAGGCGGGTGTGCAGCCAGGATATGCGGAGATTGTCGCGCAGAAGCCGGAAGTGGGAAATGCCGCCGGGCGGATAGGTGACGCGCACGGGCAGAAAGATCACGGGCACGCCTTTCCAGAAAAGGCGGACCATGATATCGATGTCGAAATCCATGCGACGGCCGATCCTGGGAGCGGGCAGCCGGAAAAAACGGGCGGCGCGGGAGCGGCGCCTGTCGATGAGCGCCAGCGTGGCGGCGACCGGATACACCCGCAGGCCGCACATGCTGTCCCGGATTTGCAGGGAGAGGGTTTCGATCCGGACCCAGGCATGGGTAATATGCCGGGCGATACGGCGCGAGCGGGGGATGCTCCCGTCGTAAACGGGCCGCCCGGAAACGAGGGCGCGGGGGTTCGCGCGGGCGGCCTCGACAAACGCCGGGAGGACCGCCGGATCGTGCTGGCCGTCGGCGTCGATCTGGATGGCGTGCGAAAAACCCCGGCGAAGCGCCTCGCGGAGGGCGGTCGCGGTGGCGGCGCCCTTGCCCCGGTTTTCCGGATGCGCGAGAAGGACGCAGGAAAGCGGCGAGGAAGCGGCGAGCGCGCGCAACGTCCCGGCGGTGGCGGCGTCGCTGCCGTCGTCAACGACGATGACGGGCAACGCCAGCGGAGCGAGGTGCGCGAGGAGCGCGGGCACGGTGCCGCCGTGGTTGTAGCAGGGGATGATGACGCAGGGGCTGAAGGCCGGGACGGGCGGAGTCATGGCGTGCCGGATGGCCGGAGCGGGCGAGGCGGCGGGAGCAGGACAAGCCGCCCGGAGGCCGCGGTGACGGGGCCGCCGGGAGCGATGGCGGCGACGGTGAATTCGAGACGGTGGTCCCCGGCACTCCAGAGAAGGCGGAGGCGGACGAGATCGCCGGGGACGAGCGGACGGCGGAATTTTATCGTATCTATATTCAGGATACGATCTCCGGTTCCGAAGGCGCGCGCGGCATGTTCCAGAATCCAGTGAAGCTGCGCGACGCCCGGGAGAATCCGGCGGCGGGCGAAGTGTCCGCGAAACCAGAGGAGATCCGGGCGCAGCCGTATTTCGACAACGGTTTCGCGGTCGGTCGCGCTCACGACGACCGGGGACGGAGAATCCGCCGCCGGGGAGGCGGATAGCGGGCGGGAGCCGAAGAGCGCCTGAAGGCGGGCGGTGATGCGCTTGCCCAGGGAGTTGACCGGGATGGCGTCGGTCACGAGCAACTGGCGCGGAAGCGCGACCGGTTCGAGCCAGTTCCGGAGCTGGCGGCGCAGGTCGAGGAGGAAACGGCCGTGGCCGTCGCGTTCGTACTGCCGGCGACCCGCATCGCTCAGCACCACGATGGCGCCGACAATGGCGCGATTGGGCGCGGACAGGGGAACGGCGGCCGCATCGGCGACGGTTTCCAGCATGAGGAGACGCTGTTCGACTTCGGGCAGCGAGACGCGTTTTTCCTCGATCTTGATGATGCGGTCCATGCGGCCGAGGAGCTCGAAGCTGCCGTCGCCCGCCGGGGCGAGGCGTATCCGGTCATCGGTGACGAGGGTTTCGTTTTCGGGCAGGAAGGGAGAACGCAGGGAAAGGCGGCCGTCGGCAGGGTCGCAGCAGATGCGGACGCCGGGCAGCGGCTTCCAGAAGCGGTCTTCACCGGCGGGAGCGGTGTCGCGCCAGGCGATGGCTCCGGCTTCGGTGCTGCCGTAGATTTCGAACGGATGGCAACCGAGCGCGCGGTGGCAGAGCCCGGCGTCGGCCGGAGCGAGAAAACCTCCGGCGGAGAGAACGTGGCGGCAGCCGGGAAGCTCGTCCGCCGCGCGGGCGAGCGCGGGGTCGAGGCGCTTGAGAAAGGCGGGGCTGGTCACGAGCGCGAACGGCCGGGGCGTGGCGGCGAGGAGTTGTTCGTGGTACTCGATGATGTCGGCATTGAAGGGAACGCCAAGGGTGAGCGGGAGGAGCATCCGGAACTGGAAACCGTAGAGATGCTGGTGCGAGGTAGTGCCGGCGATGTGCGCGCCGCGCAGGACCGCGCCCCGGCGAGCAGCGTGAATGTCGTTTTCGCGCTGGAGAGCGGAAAGCGTTTTGTGGACGGCCTTGGGATGGCCGGTGGAGCCGGAGGTGTGGAAAATGACGCCTCCCTTCTCCGGAGCCGCACATGAGCCGCGAACAGGCGGCAGGGACGGAAGCGCAGGGGCGGCAGTCGCGTGAGACGGCGCCGGAGCGGGAGCAGATGTCACCGGAAAATCGATACGGGGGAAATCGGGATGCCGGAAGGGGAGATCGGTGAGGAGGGCGTCGAAGGTGTCGCGTTGCTCCTCGAGAAGATTTTCCAGGGTGTGGCCGGGGACGACGACCGTCTTCCGCGCATGGAGCGCGGCAAGAAAGGCCGCGGCGAAGTGGTATGTGCTGGCGAAGCAGAGCGCCCAGCGGATTTCGGGCCGGGCGGCGAGAGCGGCGGCGACACGGGCCGCGTCGGCGCGCAGGTCGGCCAGCGTGAACAGGCGGAAACCGGCCGGCGGGTCACCGGAAGAGAAACGCCAGGCGACGGGAATCGCTCCGTCCCGCGCAGGCGAAAGGATGTCGGCAAAGTCGAGGCAGGGCGGAGCGGCGGCCGGAGCAACGTCAGCGGGATGGTTGGCGATGTCAGGCTTCATGCGGCGACGGAGGGCGCGGCCATGCGAAGCCTGCGCCGGAGCTTCCGGCGGACGAGCCACTCGCAGCCCGCGAGCAGGCCGACGAGGGCGTAGCTGATGGCTCCGTTGTAGAGCGTCCAGAGGCGGAGGTCGCCGGAGAGGCAGGTGCCGAGCGCGACGAGGGCGTTGACGAAAAAGAAAACGCACCAGATGCGGGTGACGTTGCGCGTGTAGACAACCGCCGCCGGAGGCAGCACGGGGTCGGCGAGGCGGGCGACGCGCTCCGCGAAGCTGGGCGGACGGAGAAGCGTCCAGCCGAAGAGGCCGAGCAACACGAGGCTGGCGGCGACCGGATACCAGAGGAGCCAGCCGGATTGTTTCAGCGTCCAGGAGAGCAGTGCGAGCAGGCCGCCGGCCAGCGCAAGGAGAGCGGCAACCGGGAAAAACACCGGGGCTTTCGGGCGCGACCGGAGCAGGCGCAGGACAAACATGGCGAGCAGGAGCGGCGCCAGCGTGCCGACGCCCCAGGCATTCAGGCCGGCGTAGACGGCAACCGGATACAGGATCAGCGCCAGGGCGGTAAGGATGTCGAGCGGGCGGCGCACACCGGGTCAGGGCTGCCGGCGGGCGGCGCCGGCTTCCGCCGGAGGAGGAGCGACAGTCTCCGGGCCGTTGACCAGAGCGTGGATGGCGTCAACGATGTCGGCGACGGTGCGGACAGCCTTGAAGTCCTCGGGCCTGATTTTCTTGCCGGTGGAGCGCTGGAGGTGGACGACGAGATCGACGGCGTCGATCGAATCCAGCCCGAGATCCTGGTAAATGCGGGATTCGGGCGTGACGGTGGCCGGGTCGATGTCGAAGAGCTTGCGGAGGTGCTCCTTGAGCCCGGAAAGAATCTGGTCTTTTTGCATGTGATACGCGAGGTGTGGCGGAGGGAGGGGGTGAAGCACGGGCGTCAGACACGGCTGGCGGCGATGAAGTCGGCGAGGCTGGCGACGGAGGCGAAGTGCCGGCGGGTGTCCGCATTGTCGGCGGAGAGGACGATGCCGTAGCGGCCCTTGATGGCGAGACCGAGTTCGAGCGCGTCGATGGAATCGAGCCCGAGTCCTTCGTTGAAAAGGGGGGCGTCGGTCCGGATGTCGTCCACGGCAAGCCCTTCAAGATTCAGGGTCTCGATGATAAGGGTTTTGATCTCGTCGTGGAGGGGATTCATCGGCTGATGGTACTAGTATCCGGCGCCGGAGGGAGCAAGCGCGGTCTGGAGGCGGTCGTTGAGGAGGCGGACGGCGCGCGAGGGAGGCAGGTTGTTTTCGAGAAACGGGGCGATGTCGATCTTTTCGCGGATGACGATGCGGAACAGGGGACGGACGGGCGCGGTTCGCCACCATTTCTGCTGGCGGGTGAGGATGGGGGGCGTGCAGGTGATGTGCACGACACGCAGGGGCACGCCGCTGCGGATGGCGATGTTGGCGGCGCCGCGCCGGAGCCGGAGCGGCTGGCCGGGAGTGCTGCGCGTGCCTTCGGGGAAAACGACGATGCGCCCTCCTGCGGCGAGGCGCGCGCGGCAGGCTTCGAGGAGTTGCTCCGGGTCGTGGTTGGGAATGTAGCCGGCGGCGCGGACGATGTGCCGGGTGAAGGGATTTCGCAGGAGGGCTTCCTTGACGATGCAGTCGCAGCAGGGCACGAGCGAGGCGAGGAACACGTAGTCGAGAAGGCTGGGATGATTGGCGACAATGAGACAGCCGTCATCCGCAGCGAGGCGGCCGGCGTTCTCGATGCGGTAGTCGATGACCCTGGCCGAACGTATAAACCGGATAAAAAGCCGAAAGCTGGCCGCGATGCTGCGCCGGGTGAGCTCATGCCGCCGGGACCGGGTAACCCCGGCAGAGGAACGCAGGAAAAAAGCACGGACGTGCAGCAGGAAGCAGATGCAGGGAATCCAGAGACAGGCGATCACCAGGCCGCCGGCCCCGAAGATCATGAACGAGATGACGGTCGCGACGATGCGCCAGGCCTCTGCCGCCCTGTTCAGGATGCGACGCAGTTCCATAGCCAGTCACGGTGGTCGCCGCCGAGGGTGAACCTGTTCCTGCGAGCGAGATAATGACGGAGAAACCTCACGCTTTGCGGCCAGGGAGAGGCGGCGCCGGCTGCGTCCGGAGCCGGATTCGCGGCAGGGAGGGACGTCACGCGGCAGTCGTTGCCGGGCCGGAGAAGGAGGGCCACCGCGCAGGCTTCGAAGCCGGGCGCCGGCGGGAGGGTTCCGGACGTGTCGCCCGGTTGCGCCCGATAAAATTCGGGCAACCGCCCCTCGAAATCGAGGAGCAGCACGGACTGCATCCCGGCCTCGAAAAAGGCCGCGACCTCGAAAAGCGCCTGCTGGAAGGAGTCGATGCCGGCGGCCACCGACGTGGCGGGCAGGGCGGCGCCGGCCGTGATGGTCAGGAGGCCGGCCGCGGTGTTGTGGACGGACATCGCGAAATCGGTGGGCGAGATTTCGGAACCGTCCGCCAGGTTGCGGATGATTTGCAGGGTGCGTTCGAGCTCGCCGTGACGGCTGGAGAAAACGAGGGCGTCAACAGGAGGCGCGCCGGGGATCGCCGCGCGGGTTTCCATGAGCGCGAGCGCCGCCTCCACGGCCAGGCGCGTGCCCGGGCTCATGCGACGGGCGGCCATCATGGGGATGTGCGGCGTCTTCGGCAAAGGCGGGCCGCCCTCCCCGGCGACGTCCGGCGCGGGGATATCCTGCGCGGAGGACGCGGCCCACTCCATCCATGCCTCGCGGGTCGCCCGACCGGGAGCGAGCGCGTTCCAGTCGACAAGGCTGAAAGCGATTTCCGCCGACGGACCGGCGCCCGATGCCGGGCGACTGGCAGTGAAGATGGAAGCGGACATGGAGGGAAGTAACGAGACGGAAAGCGCCGGCAAAATAGTTGGCAAGCGGCAACGTGCCGGTTGCCGGCGAGAAGCAGTAAGCGATGGGGTAAACGATTATCGACGATCAGCCAGCCGGCCGCGTGGCCGGCAAGGACGAGACAACATCCACCGAATAGCGCAGTTCGCGCAGCGGTCGCACGATGCGAATGCACTCGGCATAGACCGGATGCGCCTTCCAGGCGGCGAGCGCGGCCTGATCGGCAAACTCGGCGTAAACGACCGCATCGATCTCATCGGAAAGCGGGTCGATTCTGGTGTTTTCGAGCACCTCGAAAACGCCCGCATGCGGTATCTCGCCAAGGCGCCTGAGCCCGGCAAGCATCGCGTCGGTATCCCCCGGGTTCCGGGCGCTGAAAAAAACAATGTGGCGAATCATTTCCTGTGTAATCCGATATCGTCCAGACCAGAGGAATGTTTGAAACAATGCGATCCGGTTTGATCTGGCGCGATCCGCCCGCTCGCCCCGGCGCCCCCGTTCACCGCCCGGGGTATCTGAGCACGGCCTCGGTTCGCGAGTGGACCGGGAGCCTGGCGTGGAGGTTGCGGATATGGACACGGACGGTCTGTTCGCTGATTCCGGGCCGGTCGCCGGCCTGCTTGCCGACAAGCCCGCGGGCGAGATGGCCGGGCACATCGTGCTCTCGCAGTGTGAGCGCGGCGAGTTCGGCCGAGGCCCCGTAATCGAAGAATGGCAGAGTAAACAGCAGGGTCGTCAACCGGGCGACCCAGGCGATGCCGACCGGTCTTTCCCGGGTTGCCGCTGCCCGGGCAAAAGCCGATCTCCAGGTCCGGAATACCGGCTCCGGGGGTGTAACCGGAAGTGATGGAAGCCGGATTGGCGGCTTCGCCGTCAGCGGGCGGGACGCCCGCGGCACACGGACGGGAAGCCCGTTATCTGTTCAGCCGGCCCGCGCCGGCCGGAAGGCCGGATCAGAGGTGAATGCGGAACGTGATCGAGGTGGAAAGACCCGGGCGGTGATAGACCACGTCGTTGCCGGCAAAGCCCACGTCGATGGGATCGTAGAGGTCGTCGTTGAGCAGGTTGTTGACGTTGACCTGCACGTCCCAGCGTTTGGAGCCGCGGTAGAAAACGTAGCCGTTGACCTGGACCTGATTGGGAATGTGCAGGGTCCCCTGGGCGTTGGCGTTCATGCGGCTCTGGAACTGGGGGCCGATGCCGAAACCGAAATGGTTGTCGAATTCGTATTGCACGAACAGGTTGGCCATGACCGAAGGGACGCCCGGAGCCTCGATGAACCCTTTGGGGGAAACATACGTGGCGTAGTTCGGGCTGCCCACGCCGGTGCCCGGCTGCCCGTCCACGATGATGTCGGGAGCGTAGCCGTCGCGGTAATCGCCCGTCTGCTGATAGAAGCCGCTGCCGTACTGCCGGGCGTCCTGCCAGGTGAGGTTGGCGTTGACGGTGAGTTTCCGGTTGGGCTGGTAGACGGCTTCGAGCTCGAGGCCGTAATCGCGTATCTTGGCGGCCGGGCCGACCAGCTGCGGGCGCATGCGGGTCTGCTTGAAGACGGCGGCGGAGAGATAGAGCGTGTTGTTGAACAGCGAGGTCTTGTAGCCGGCTTCGTAGAGCACGCTCTCCGCCTGGAGGGAATCGGAGAGCCGCTCGTCGCCCGCGGACCCGTCGACGCCGCCGAAGTTGGCCGAACCGGTGATGGCGTTGACCTGGTTGTAGGTGACGTAAACGGAGGAGTTGGGCGTGAGCTTGTAGATGAGGCTCGCGAAATACGATATGTTGTCCTCATCGCCGGAGGACCGGTAGTAGGCGCCGTCGGTGGAAGGAATGACCTTGGGCGAATTGGCGGCGGCCCAGATATGATCGAGGCGGATTCCGAGGACCGACGACAGTTCGTCGGTGTAACGGGTGTCCTGCTGGTAGAAGACGGCCAGGTCGCGGATGATGCTGTCCTGGGTGCCGTTGCCCGCCCAGGGGTTGTAGCCGAATTTCTCATGCCCGGGCACCGGTGTGCCGCCGCCGGTCGGCGGGGTGAAAGGATACGCCCAGGTGTCGGGGTCCTGCGTCAGATCGTAGTAGAAGAAGGGCTCCTGGCTGAAGTCCTGGAAGGAAACCAGGCGTTCATAACGAAACTCGACGCCGGTAATCGCCTTGTTCTCCGTGCCGAAGAGCGTGAACCCGGGGGTATGCCACTCGGTGCGGTTGCTGAACGAATAGTCGGTGGGCACGTATTCCGTGTAACCGTAACCGGATACTTTCTCGGAGGTGCGGTCCTCGTAATAGGACCGGTTGACGAGCTTCGAGTCGTCGCCGAGATCGGCCGTGGCGATGAGCTGGGTCTGGAAGCGTCTCGACTCGTTGTAGTCGTCGGGAGAAACCAGAGCCTGCCAGGGGTGGAGCTTGACGGTGTGCGCATTGGCGCCCTCGAGCACGCCGAACCACGGACCGCCGGTGACGGGACCCGCGATGTAGTTGCCGTTGTCGATGAGGTCCTGGGTCACGCGGTTCATGCCGGCGATCTCGTTGAAGTCGTTTTTGTAGTACTGGCCCCACCAGTCGATTGTCAGCCGGTCGGTGGGTTTCCAGGTGAGGGCGGCGTAGATGTCCTGCGTCTCGTTGTCCGTGTTCAGGTAATAACCGTCGCCGTAACGGCTCAGGTAGCTGACGCGGTAGGCGAGCTTGTCGCCGAGCGGGCCGCCGGTATCGAGCTGAACCTCGGGATTGAAGTAGGAGCGGCCGCTGGTCCAGTACCCCAGCGTGGTCGTGAGGGTGGTGTGCTGCGCATCGAAATACGGCGCCTTGCTGACGAGGTTCACGTAACCGCCGGGACCCTGCCCTTGCGGTCCGTAGACAGCGGAGCCGGGGCCCTTGATGATGTCCATCGCCTCGACGCCGTTGAAACTGGGCAGCACGCTGTTGCGGCTGTATTTGATGCGCTGGCCGTTGATGTAGAGTTCGCCGAGGTCGCCGCGGATCTGCGGGGTGGCAGGCACGCCGTACTGGGCCGAAGAATAGACGCCGGGCGAGAACTGCCCGAAATCCATGGCATTGGTCACGCGGCGCTCATCCATCCAGGCCTTGTTCACGGAGCTGACGGAACGGGGCGTGTCGATGATGTTGCGATCGTCGCCGAGCACGCTGCCGATCGGCCGGACCGTCGGCAGGATCTGCTCGTCGAGCGGGACGTCGTTGACCTCGAATTTCTCCATTTCGATGACATCGGCGGAAGCCGGCCGGCCGGCCGGAGCCGCCGTGTCGGGAGGAGGGCCCTGATCGACAGGCACGGTCTGGCCGGAAGGAGCGGTCTCGTCGGAAGGGGCGCCTTGGGCAACGGCCAAAACAGCCGTGAGAGGGAAAAGCATGAGGAGCGTGTATGTGTCTGTTGTTCTGGTCATGATTGCGGGAAATTACAGGGAGCATCGGGTGTGCCACGGGGTCCGGGACTATTGTACTTAAGAAAGCACTACTGGTGCCGGAAACGGAGTTCCGCCTGCGTGAGATCAGCCGGTCCCGCTTCCTCGATGACGGAGTTGGTAAGCGTTCCGATTTTTTCGATTTCCACGCTGACGGTGTCGCCCGGCTTGAGATAGACGGGCGGATCGAACGAGTGCCCGACGCCTCCGGGCGTGCCGGTGAGGATGAGTGTTCCGGGGAGCAGGGTCTTGCTGGCGCTCAGGAATGCGATGAGCGACGGCACGTCGAAAAACATGTCGCGGGTGCTGGCGCTCTGGCGAAGCGTGCCGTTGACATACGTGCGGAGGGTGAGCGCCGAAGGATCGGGCAGCTCGTCGGCCGTGACCAGCACCGGGCCGAAGGGGCAGAAGGTGTCGAAGCTCTTGCCCTGGCAAAACTGGCCGCCGCCCAGCTCGAACTGCCAGTCGCGCGCGGAGATGTCGTTGGCGATGGTGTAGCCGAGCACGTAATCGAGCGCGCATTCGCGCGAAACGTTCTTGGCCGTGCGGCCGATGACCACGGCGAGTTCGCCCTCATAGTCCACCGCGCCGCTGGCCAGGGTGACGGGCAATTCGATGGGCTGGCCGGGATCCTGCACACAGGAGGCGCTCTTGATGAAGAGCAGCGGCCAGGCCAGGGGAGGGCGCCCCAGTTCACTGGCGTATTGAGGATAGTTCAGGCCGATCCCGTAAATCGTGGAAGGCTCGACCGGGGCCAGCAGGCGGCCGGGCACGACTTCGGTGCCGGTGACACGCAAGTCGCCCTTTTTCGGATCGCCGGCCAGGGCCAGGGCGCGGCCATCGGGCAGGAGCGATGCGTAAGCAGGCCCTTCAGCGGTAAGATGACGGATGATTTTCATGTGATGAACCTGAAGTGATGAATCTGGCTGAGGAGCCCCCGGCCTCGTCTCTCCGGAGGGGGAGGCGGGGGGGGGGAAGGCTACCCGAAAATAGCTGCGAAGGCGGTATGGGTCAGGGAGAACGCAAGGCGGCGGCGTGAGCAGTCAGGCGCCGGACATAGCCGGCCGTGATCGCGTCGAGCCAGCGGGCGCCCTTCTCCGCCGTGGCTGCGGTGGCGTCACCCATGACACCGAGCGGCGCGATGTCCTGCGAGGCCCAGGCGTAAGTGGCGGGCGCGGCTTCGGGACGCAGCCGGCCGGGATCTTCCAGGCGCGCCGGATAATGGCAGGGCGCGGCCTCCGGCCGGCAGTACTGCGGCGCCAGCGCGTAGAGCAGCGACGACTCGACCTCGGCGGCGTGAAATCCGTATGCGGCTTCCTGGGCACTGATGTCAGGCCGGACGCCCGAGGTCAGGAAGCCGGCTTTCATGCCTTCGTATCCGGCTTCAATCTCGCGCAGCGTGCAGGTGAGCACGGCGGTGTTGCCGCCATGCGTGTTGAGCACCAGCAGCGAACGGAAACCCCACGCGTGGAGCTGGCGGGCGATGGCCAGGACCTGGAGTCGTAATGTATCCCTGGATACGATCAGGGTGCCAGGAAAGCCGGTGTGCTCGTTGCTCTTGCCGACGGTCACAGGCGGGCCCGCCAAGGCCGGGATGGAATCGGGCAACGCGGCAAAAATCCGGGTCAGCCACGCCTGGCCGAGAAACGAATCCACCGCCACGGGCAGGTGCGGCCCGTGTTGTTCGATCGCGCCGACGGCCACGATCACCGGCACGAGCGCCTTGTCGGAAAGGGTGCGGATTTTGTCGAGCGTCCAGCCCGGCAGGTAGCGGTGGCGATACGAGGGAAAGGCAAGGGCGGAGTTCATCGGGATCAGGCGGTCATCGGGCGGATTGCGCCGTTGGCGGGCAGGGGCGGGCGGGCGGCGATTTCCCGCAGCAGCTCGACGAGCGAATCCGCGGCGGCTTCCAGGACGGGGCCGCCGCCGGCGGGATCGTGCAGTTCCTGCCAGAGGGCGAGGAGCCGCGTCGTCTCGCTCCGTCGCCAGGGGGCGAGGTCGAGGCCGAGGGCGCTCAGGTTGATACAGAACATCTGCCAGCCGTGATCGATGCGCAGATCGCGGGCGGCGGCGTCGATCAGTTCCTCGTTCCAGGGGCTGGCATTGTAGAGGACGATGCGCCGGAATCCCGCCGCAGCCACGCCGGAGCACCCTTCGGCCAGCGCCGCATGGGCGAGCGGCGGGTCGACGGGAAAGGCGCAGGACGCGGAAGGGCCGAGCACGAAACGCAGGGGCGGCAGGACCAGCAGCCGGCCTTCCGGCAGCGCCGGTCGCGCGGCCGCCGCGCGCAGGATGCCGAGCGAAAGGGTTTCTTCGGCATCGAGCGGCCAGCCCAATTCCCAGTCGGCCATGCCGGTCACCGGCAGCACCACCGTCACCGAGCCGGGGTCCGGCCAGCGGGCAAAATCCGTCCACGGATGCCAGGGCCAGAAAGTCGCGTCATCGGCGATACATAATGACGGAAACGGACCGGCGGATTGGTTGATGGGCATGAGCTTGCTTTTGCAGGTCTGATGCCAACACCGCCCGGGCCCGCTGGTGCTTTTGGCGTCAAAACGGATGTCTCCCGCCGGCCAGGCCAACTGGCAGCCAACCTGCTCAATTCGACCCCTATGTCCGTCATCCCTGACTCTCTTCCCTCCCGACTGGCCGACCTCGTCGGCGAATCCGGCGTGATCCGCGGAGGCACGTTGCTGGAAACGCTTTCCCGGGATTTTTACTGGTATTCTCCGGTCCTGAAACGCCAGCTTGACGACAAGCGGGCCGACCTCGTGGTGCGCCCCGGCTCCATGGACGAATTGCGCGGCGTGCTCTCCGCCTGCTTCGCCGCCCGCGTGCCGGTCGTGCCCCGGGGTGGAGGCACCGGCAACTACGGCCAGTGCGTGCCCCTGTACGGCGGCGTGGTCGTCGATCTTTCGCGCCTCGACCGTATCCTGGAAATCACCACCGACGGTGTCCTGCGTTGCGAGCCCGGCGCGCGCCTCGGCGTGATCGAGCCGGAAGCCCGCAAGCACGGCTGGGAACTGCGCTGCCTGCCGTCCACCTGGGTCAAGAGCAGCCTGGGCGGATTTTTTTGCGGCGGCTCCGGCGGGGTCGGTTCCGTCACGTGGGGCGGCATCGCGTCTCCGGGCAACGTCAAGTCCGTCACCCTCATGACCTGCGAAGCCGGGCCCCGGCTCATCCGCCTCGAGGAGGCCGACTGCACCCGGGCGCTCCACACGTACGGAACCACCGGCTTTATGGTGGAGATCGAGATGCGGCTCGCCCCCAGGGTCGCCTGGGAGCAACTGGCCTTCGCCGGCGACGACTGGGACCGGCTCATCGACTGGACCGACGGCGTCGGCCGCGATGCCTCCGTGCGCAAGCGTCTCGTCACGATGTTCGAATCGCCGGTGCCTTCTTTTTTCAAGCCGCTGGGCAAATATTACCGGCCGGGCGAGCATGGCACGTTCCTGCTCGTCGAAAATACGCAGGCCGATGCCGTGGCGGCCGCCGCGCAGGCCGCCGGCATCCGGCTGGCGCACCGCATCCCGCTGGCCGATCCGCCCAAGCCTCCCTATTTCACCGACTACACGTGGAACCACACCACGCTCTGGGCGATGAAGGCCGATCCGGCGATCACGTATTTGCAATGTGGTTACGGGGATGAATTCCGCACCCGCATCAAGACGCTGCGTGAACGTTTCCCGGGAGAGATTCTCCAGCATCTCGAATGGGTGGCTTCGGGGGTCAGGTATATCGACGGCGACCCGCAGCGTATCACGGGGGACAACATTCGCGTGAGCGGCATCCCCCTCATCCGTTTTTCCACCGAAGAACGCCTGCGCGAGATCATCGACTGTTGCGCCGAAATCGGCGTCTTCGTGGCCAATCCGCACACCTTCAAACTCGAGGAAGGCGGCCGCCATCCCGACCTCGAGGCCAAGCGCGAACTCAAGGCCGAAGCCGATCCCGCCGGGCTGCTCAATCCCGGCAAGATGGCCTCGTACGCCAACAACCCGTTTGTCGAGCCGGCCGCCTGAGCGCGCAGCATCCGTCCATGATCACCCTTCCCGAGAATGCGGTTTCCGGCGTGAGTTTCGAGGGGGGCGCCCTCGCCCGCATGCGCGACGGCGTCCGCCTCGTCGCCGACATTTACCGTCCCGCGCCGACCCCGGCTGCGCCCGGCCCCTGGCCCGTGCTCCTGATGCGCCAGCCCTACGGCCGCGACATCGCCTCGACCGTGGTTTACGCGCATCCCGTCTGGTTCGCCCGGCGCGGATTCATGGTCGTGGTGCAGGACGTGCGCGGCCGCGGCGACAGCGAGGGCGAGTTTTACGCCTTTCGCCACGAAAGCGAGGACGGGTACGACACCGTCCTCTGGGCCGCCGGCCTGCCCGGTTCCAACGGCCGCGTGGGCATGTACGGCTTTTCCTACCAGGCCTCCACGCAACTGCTGGCCGCACTCGCGCGCCCCGCCCCGCTCAGGGCGCTCGCGCCGCACATGACGGCGTTCGACCTGTATTCGGGCTGGTTCTACCGCGACGGCCTGCTCCAGCTCTCCACCACCGTCGGCTGGGCTGGCCAGATGCTGCGCGAGGACTCCCGCCGCCTGCACTCCCCCGCCGAACCGGCGCTCGATGAAAACTGGCTCGCCTCCGGCCGCCTCTCCCACCACCTGCCCGTGCGCGACGCCCCTGCGCTGACGCATCCCGGCCTGCCATCCTACGGCGGCGACTGGCTGCGGCATCCGGCCTACGACGATTACTGGCGGGAATTCGACCTGCTGCGACGCGTCGGCGATCTCGGCCTGCCCATGTTTCACCTGAGCGGCTGGTACGATTTTTACCTGCGCGGCTCGGTCGACGGCTACCGGGCCATGGCGGCGAGTCACCCGCACCAGTTCCTGCTGGCCTCTCCCTGGGTGCATATCCCGTGGGGGCCGGCGGTCGGCGGCGCCCATTTCGGGCCGGCGGCCGAGCCCGTCGTGGACGAGCTGATGGCCGCCTGGTTTCACCACTGGCTCGACCACGAAAAGCCATCCGGCCCGCCCCCGCTCGCGGGTTGCCGTTATTTCCTGCTCGGCGAAAACGCCTGGCGCGACGCGCCCTCGTGGCCTCCGCCGGGATCCGGTCCGCAATCCTGGTTTCTGGCGGGAGGGGGGCGGGCCAATTCCCGTTTCGGCGACGGACGGCTCTCGACCGACGGGCCGTCCGGCCCCGACGACCTGTTCACCTACGATCCCGAGGTGCCCGTGCTCGCGCCCGGCGGCAACGTCAACGGCCACGCGACCTTCGGCCCGCACGACCTTTCCGCCCAGCAGCAGGGCAACAACCTGCTCGTCTACACCTCGCCTCCGCTGGCCGCGGACCTGGTGGTGGCGGGCGATCCGGTCTGCACGCTGCACGTGCAGTCGAGCGCTGCGGAAACCGCGTTCGTCGCGCGCCTGTCGCGGGTATTGCCCGACGGCAAGGCGATCTTCCTCACGCTGGGCGCGGCCCGCGTCCGCGCCCGCGACGGCGCCGAGGTGCGCATCGCGCTCGATCCCGTGGCGGTGCGCTTCGCGGCCGGCGAACGCATCCGGCTCGACGTCGCCAGCTCCGCCTTCCCGCTGCTCATCCGCCATCCCGACACACTCACCGATCCCGCTTCCGTAAGCCGGGCGGGCGACTTCGTCCGCGCCCTGCAAATTACAAGACATGATTCCGACCATCCTTCACGCCTCGAACTCCCGACACTCCCGGCCTGAGCCTTTCGTAGCCATGACCGACACGCGCCCCCAGCCTCCGCTCGTCCGCTTCGACCGTATCGTAAAACGCTTCGGCAAGGGCCCTGCCGTGATCGACGGCATCGACCTCACCGCCCGGCGCGGCGATTTCGTTTCCCTGATCGGCCCCAGCGGTTGCGGCAAGTCCACCGTGCTCAAACTGATGTCCGGCCTGCTTCCGCTGTCCGAAGGCGAGATCATCATCGACGGCATGACTCCCGTGAACGCCCGCAGCGAACTTTTTTATGTGTTCCAGGAGCCGACCCTGCTTCCCTGGCTCACGGTGCAGTCCAACGTCGAGATGCCGCTCAAGATCCTCGGCCGTCCCGCCCACGAGCGCGCCGCCGCCGCGGGCAAGGCCCTCGCCCAGGTCGGCCTGACCGAACGCGCGGCCTTCTATCCCTTGCAACTCTCGGGCGGACAGAAGATGCGTGTATCCATTGCCCGGGCACTTTCCGTCTCGCCCACACTGCTGCTGATGGACGAGCCCTTCGGCGCTCTCGACGAGATGTCGCGCGACCACCTCAACGAGGAACTGCTGGCCATCCGCGAGCAGCACTCGTGGACGGTTTTTTTCGTCACCCATTCGGTGGCCGAGGCGGTGTTTCTCTCCAACCGCATCGTCGTGCTCGCCGCCAATCCCGGACGCGTCCACACCGAGGTCGCGATCGACCTGCCCTATCCCCGCACCGAGGAAACCCGTTCCTCTGCCCGCTACCAGCAACTCGTCGCCGAGGTTTCCCGCCTGCTCCGCTCGGTCGAACGCCTCAGGCACGTCTCCTGAACCTTGTCCTCCATGAGCAAATACAAGCTCGATTCCTTCCTCCCCGCCCTCTCCGCCGCCGGCATCATCGGCGCGTGGTACCTCGTCCGGGTGGTCATGCCCGTGGAGCAGCATTTCCTCCTCCCGGCGCCGCACCAGGTCCTGCAGGCCTTCGCCGACAAAGGCCCCGCCCTCTGGAGCGCCGTGCTCAACACCGGCAAAGGCGCCGTCATCGGCTTCGCGTCGGCGGTGGCGCTGAGCTTCGTCATCGCGCTTTTCCTGTCCCTCTCCGCGCGCATCCGCGCCAGTTTTTATCCCATGCTCATGGTGCTGCAGATGACGCCCATCATCGTGCTGGCGCCCATCCTCATCCTCTGGGTGGGGCCGGGGCTCAAGTGCGTCGCCATCATCACGTTCCTCATCTGTTTTTTCCCGATGGTGGTCAACACCACCCAGGGGCTCGTCTCGACGGACCGGAATCTGGTCGATTTTTTCACCATGTGCTCGGCCAGCCGCAGACAGGAAATCTTCTGGCTGCGCGTGCCGTCGGCGCTCCCGTACTTTTTCACCGGCCTGCGCATCGCGGCCACGCTCGCTCCCATCGGCGCGATCGTCGGGGATCTCTACGCCGGCAACGCCGCCGGCGGCCAGGGGGGGCTGGGGTTTCTCACCATCGTTTACAGTTCGCAATTCCAGATGGGCGCGCTCTTCGCCACCGCCATCGTGAGCTGCCTGCTCGGCTTTGTCTTCGTGAGCATCGTGCTCAGCCTGAGCTGGCTGACGCTGCACAAGTGGCACGACAGCTATCGCAAGGAAAGTTAGGGCATTGTCCAAGAATTGGGAGAACGCCTGTGGGAGTCAGGTAACATGAGCGAGACTGAGGAAGACGTGGTATCAAGGCGATGTCCTGCCAGAGTTATTAACGCTACGCCGGAGAGAGGGGAGCGGCGGGGAAAGTGGCCACGAAACCAGAACAGGCTGGATTGTAGTCCAATATCAATGACGGTTTCGTTTTCTCCTGAAGGAAGCGCGGGGAACAGAGGGCGGCGAAAAGCGGCGCGAGGCATTTACCCGGCGAGATGGGGGTGCTGCTCAAAACGGAGGCAGCCAGCCAGTTGCACCGCATCTATTCGAGGGGTTGCCGGGACTGGTCCCAAATTGTGAGATTAGTCAGATCACGAGGTTCGGATTTGATAAAAAGGGAGGCAAGGAGGGCAATGGCGAGAGCCAAGAGATTGCCGATGATCGAGACGTAGTAGGCAGGAATCTTGATGGCAACGGGATCGGGGATGCGACCGGCATTGCTGAGCATGACCCAGAGCATGAGGGCGAGGGCGGAGAGCACGCCGATCCAGATGGCGACGGAGCCAACGCAGCGGGTGAACATGCCGGCGATGAAAATGGAGGGAATGCCGATAGTGATGATGACACCGGCGGCCAGCAGGAAATCGGTGAGAGTGATGACGTCGAGGCTGTGGATAAGAAGTGCTCCGATGATCATGAAGAGGGAGACGATGAGGGAGAGGCTTTTGCCGAGGACCAATCGTGTACGATCGGAAGCGGAGGGGTGGATGTATTTCTTGTAGATGTCGTCGATAGCGACCATACTGGAAACGTTGATGCAGGCGCTGAGGGTGGACATAGCCGCCGCGAAGGCGGCAGCGATGACCACACCGCCGATACCCACCGGCAGGTGGTGCATGATGAAGTAGGGCAGGATACGCTCGGCCTTCTCTTCTCCGATGAGGATGGCCGAGGGTAGCGGCGCGGGGTGATAAAGGAAGTAGACGAACAGACAGATGCCGAGGAACTGGAAGAGAGCCCAGACCGGGATGCAGCCGAAGCCGAGGATGAACATGGATTTGCGGGCATCTTCGGCAGACCTAGACGAACACCAACGCTGGACGGTGGACTGGTCGAACTGGAGGTTGAGGTACTGCATCAGCCCGACAAAGAAGATCATCAGGACGCTTTTTTCGCTAAAGCCGCCGAACCAAGAGGTGGGGACAAGCGTTCGGGTGCTCTGATCGAAGTCGTAGAAGGAGAATTTGTGGTGAGTGATGCCGTCGGTGAAGACGTTGACGATGCCTCCAGGGATATTGAGGAGGGCGACGGTGATGCAAGCAAAGGCGCCGACCAGAAGGACGACAGCCTGGATGACGTCGGTCCAGATGACGGCACTCAGTCCGCCTTTCACTGTATAAATAGCGGTGACACCAACAACGAGAAGGAGGGCATTGGTGAAGCCCCAGCCAGTGATCTCGCCGACGAGGAGCGAGAGCAGGTAAGCGATCATGCTGGTGCGCAGGAGCTGGGTGACGATAAAGACGACGGAGGCGTAGGCGGAGATGGAGCTGCCAAAGCGCAACGCGAGGTATTGGTAGGCGGAGGTGATGGTGCCGCGGCGAAAGAAGGGGACCAGCAGCCAAGCTGCCAGCAAGGTCACGATGGGAAAGGTAAACGCAGGGATGAACCGGAACCAGGCCGTCTTGAAGGCATCGGCGGGCATGGCCATGAAGGTGACCGAACTGATGACCGAGCCGATGAAGCTGATACCGATGACCAGCCCGGAGAAAGACTTGCCTGCCAGGAAGTATTGCTCGGTAGATTTGTTTTTCCTCCCGACATAGAGCCCGATGGCGATCTGGCTCACAAAATAAAGCATCAGGACAAGGGCGTCGATCAGACCGAGTTTCATACAAGAAGATAGGGAGTCAGAAGGCTGGTAAGCAGGAGAAAAGAGGAGGGACGTCAGCGGATTTCCGGGGGACGTTGCTGATACAGCCTGTCAATTTGCTCATTGGTCAGTGCTTCCAGATAAAGGCGGGGACGCACCAGGATGCCATCGGCCAGCCGCCTTTGTTCGAAGTGTCCGAGACTGAGCACTTGAAGCCAGTCATGCACGGGAGGATTCACCCGGGTGCGTCCGGCAATCTCTCCATTGACGTAGAAAACGCCGCCAGTCGCCGATCGGGTGTAGGCCAGGAAATGCCAAGTGCCGGGAGTGGCGTGAGGGTAATTACCCTCCAGCCTTCGCCATTGCCCATGATTGAGCTCGTAGGCCTGGAAGCAGCCCGAATCGATGCGCAGGACAAGCTGCTGGTAATTGGATTGCCGGTCGACGGGATGAAAATTGACCAGCGTGACGGGATGATCGCCGCCGAAGCCGGTCTTGTCCAGAGATGGAGAGGGATTGAGGCGAACCCACAGAGTGATGCTGCAGGCTGGGCCAATCGGTTTGGGCAGCGTGATGGGGGCCAGCGCCCGTTGTGTGGTCATCGTGAGTCGGTCTATCTGCCCGTTCGAGATCGTCACAAAGGGAGCAGGTGGGACCGGCAGCGGAACGGGTTGTGTGATTTGAGCCTGCAGGAAGGTTATTCCGGAAACAGCCATTAACCCGAGATAAACAACGGTGGACTTTATATTCATGGCGGGAGATCATTCTTTCAGTTTCCAAGGGGCCTCTGTCGCCGTGCCTCTGGTGGCCATCGTCTTGTCCATGGAAGCCACCGAACCGTCGAAGAAAACGACATTGGCCCGACCGCGGTGTCGGTAAACCAAGGCACCACCGAGGTAATGGTTCGGGTCGAGCCCTTCCTTGGGCCAGTCGCCTGCCTGCTGTCTGCGAATGATCCAGTCCTGGGCATCGCCAAAGGCAATCGTTCGGGAGGGATTCTCGATGTCGGAGATGGACAGGGTCGGCCGGCTTCCTTTGTCGCCATACCCCATCGCGATACCTGTCCCGTTATAACCATAAGAGAAGGAGGCGAGCGCATCGGAACTGGAGCCCGTGGAGCCCGGGAACGCAAGGTCCCGGGGAGAGGCCGGGCACAGAGAGGATTCCGGCCATTCGGGACCGCCGTGTTTTACCTCAAAGTTTATTCCATAGTATGCCAAAAACAGGGAATTGCGATGCCACTCAGCTCTCTGACCGGGGCCGCCGACTTCCTCCGAGTTGCTGAAATAAGGAGCATATTTCCCCTGAAAGTCCGTGGCATACGCAATGTTGGCCAGTTGAAGGGAGCGCAGACTGGTTTTGCAGCGAGCGGCATAGGTACTGGATCGTGCCTGCCCCAAGGTAGCGAACACGAGGGCGGCCAGAATACCGATGATCGCAATCACGCAAAGCAGTTCGATAAGCGTGAAGGCACGCAGAGAAAAGGCGGATGGAGGGTGTTTGGTGATATTGTTCATGGGGGTGCTGTTGAATTTTCCGGAGGATGCAGAGACAGACTCAATCCCAAGAGAGGTCCTTGCGGGCGTAATAGTAGATGCACCCGCCTTGATCGCCGACAAGGAGGTTGGGGCCTCCGGGGGCGCCCAGGGCGGTCGCATAGGGAGTGCAAATATGGGAATCCTGATAAATGACGCGGCCTTGGAATTTCAGCGGCTTGGGAAACGCGTAGACCGGTTTCTCGTCGGTGCCGACATTCTTGAGGAAGAGCACGACCGCGTCCTTGTGGCTGAGAGCGCGGGGGAAGCCGGTTTGGGGGTTGGGCACGGAGCTCCAGCGGTGGGTGCCGATGAGCAGATCCAGGCGCCCGTCGAGATCCCAGTCCACAAGTTGCAGCTTGAGGCGGCCGGTGCCGCCTGCCTGCTGGTAGCCGGCGTTGATCGGGGAGCCGTTGTCGAGCAGGAGCTTGCCGGCGTCCACGAGATTGCGAGGATCGAGCTGCCAGTAGAGGTGGAGCTCATTTTGGGTGTCGAGGATCACATAGGCCACGCGATCGCCGATGCGGGCCACCGCCGGCTGCACGCGCCAAGTCCCGTGCACGTCGATGCCTTCCGAATAAAGACGCCGGGCCCGGCCAAGCCGCGGCTCTTGCGGAGTGCCTCGGTTGAAATAGACTTCATGGCGGGAGAGGGCGCTGCTCATCACGATGTCCAGAAGGCCGTCTCCGTCCCAGTCGAAGACACGCGGGCTGGTGTATCCCCAGCGTTGTTCGATGGGGCCTTGCACGGCGACGTAGCCTTGCTGGATGTGGATGGGTTCGCCATCCTCTTCGATTTCCACGCCGTTGGCGAATGCCGGGTTTCGGCTGTCGCCCAGATTCTTGAAGAACAGCACCCGGCCCTCCGAGTTGCCCGAAACGATGTCAAGCGCGCCGTCGCCATCCCAGTCGGCCACGTTGATGACCGGAAGCGATCCGGAGTAGAGCAGGGCGTTCTCTTGCAGGACGGGGACAGACCGAGCATAGATCGGGGCGCCGGAGGCTGCTTTGCGACCGGTGTAGCGGAGATAACTCAGGCTGCCTTCGCCTCCGATGATCAGGTCGGAGGCGAAGCCATCGGAGGACGGGTAGGCCAAGGGAGGCGCATTGAAAACAGGAGTGCGCAAGGCGATACCGTCCGGTGTGACGGCCAGCACGGATGGCGCCAGGGAAAGCGAGGCCGGATCGGTATTCCTGTAGACGTGGATGTTTCCATACACGGTGCCGCCGACGAGCGCGGTGCTTTCGGGGGTGTCCTCTTCGAAAGTGGCGAAGGTGAGCCCGCCAAAGAAGAAGCGGACTTCGTAGGGAGCGTCGAAAAGTTTCCGGGCAGGCTCCGCTGCCGGGGCCTCATGCGAGGCCAAACTCGTCTGGTAAAGGGCTTGGGCGGGCTGGCCACCGCGTGAGATAAAGGCTCCATCGTAAGGCCGGTAGTCGGGGCTGCGCCAGTCGATCTTGTCCGCAGGGTGCTGGCTTTCGCCGTTGCCAACGGCAAGGACGATGTCCACCCGGCCATTGTCCCATGCATGTACAGCGATTGCGCCGGGGGCGCGCGGGAGTCCGGTCAACTCCAGAGGCGGTGCCGTCGGTTCAAAACCGAGCGTCTGTGGATTCAAGACCGTACGATGGATTTTTCCATTGATGATCCAGAATGCCCGTATGGGCCCGCCCTTTTCCTGCCAGAAGGCATTGGCCGGGGTCATCTTGCCCGTGCCAGGCGTGGGAATGCGGAGCGGATCGGCAAAGACGGGGGCTCCCGAAGGATCTTCCCCCGAGTAGCGCAGAAAATACAGCCCCGGATTGCGGCTCCAGTTTCCCGCTGACACGAGGATGTCGGGCCGGGCGCCGCCGGAAAGACGCACGGCGGCGCAGGGCTGATGGGAGAGCCCGAGGCTTAACGGCCCGCGCCGGTCGGGGGTGCCGACGGGAAGCGGCTCTCCGCTAACCAGCGGTATCGAGGCCGGCGTGCCGGCTGACAAGGCCGGACAGGCGACGGAAACCAGCAACAGAGCCCTTCCTGAAAGCGCCAAGGCAAAACGGATGATGGGATATATCATTGAGAGAAAAGCATGTGGAGAAACAGGAGTGAGCCATGTTCGCATTCTCTTCGGCAGTGGCATGAGGAACGGGTGCCTTCCAGAAAGGCGCAGCCAAAAAAAATATTGCCGGAGAATGTGTGGGAACGCGGCAGGGGCGACTGGTGTGGGTAGATCATTTCTTCCGCTGGCAGCTCCTCCGAGATGCATCGGACCGGAACAGGACGAAGCCTCCGGAGAAGCTGGCGGCAATGAGTGCCCAAACGGAGAGCTCCGGCACCGCCTGAATGGCAATGTCGTTGCCTCCGAAAAAGGAGGCTGAGTCCAGGTCGGCCTGATAGGTGATTCGCCAACCCTGTCCGTTCCAGAAAAAGAGGCTCCCTTCGTTAAGCGAGGTGGCAACCACCCCGTTCAGGCTGGTGAATACTCCGGAAACTGCATCGGTGCCGTCGTTGATCACCAGCCAGAAAATATCGCCGGCCATCGGAGCATCCAGGCCCGCGAACACGGTGAGATTCAGGTTGGCTCCATTGGCGATGGAGACCGTGCCGGTGACGTTGACCCGGTCGCTGATCGCGACTCCGGCACTGCGCCCCAGTTCGATGTCCAGGATGCTGGTCGCACCAAGGGAGAGGCTTCCGGTTGAAAGTGTGCCTATACTGTTGCCGGGAGCCAGCCAGCCGCTCACGTTGACAGCCCCACCGAGGGTGCCGATGCCGCCGAGAGTGTTGCCCGAATTGACGGTGATGTTACCGGTGGCGGCGGAAAAATCGCCATTTACGATCAGGGTACCACCTTCGACCGTGGTCGTACCCGCGTAGGACCCCGTCCCGTTCAGAACGAGCGTGCCGGCAAACCGCTTCATCAATCCGCCCGTGCCGGAAACGTCGCCATTCACGGTGAATGTCCTGCCTGCATTGAGCCCGATCCGTGCCAGCGTGCCGTTAAGTTCAATATTCCGGTCCGTGGTCAGGCTCGCCGTCAGTTCCAACTGAGCCCAAGCCGAACCGTTGTTGAAGACAATGTCCCCTCCGTTGCCGAGATTGCCGTCGCTGGAGATAGAAAGCGTCCCCGCCTCGATACTGGTATCCCCCGTATAGCTGTTCTCTCCCGTGAGGTTAAGTTTTCCGCCACCGCGTTTGACCAAGTCGCCGGTGCCGGCGATGTCCCCCGCATAAATGAACTCGTCGGAACGGTTGAAAACCAGGATGCCATTGTTCGTCACATCGCCCATGATGCTGCCCGTGATGCCGCCTGTGCCGACTTGCAGCGTGCTACCGCTGCCGATGCTGGTGCCTCCGGTGTAGTTGTTGTCGGCGGACAGGATCACCGTGCCACCGTTGTGCGTCAGACCGGTTTGGCTGGCCCCATCGCCGATGACACTCGAAAATGTCACGTCCCCACTGGCCACCGTGATGGTTTTCAGTCCGGCGGCCGAGGCCGTGATACCCCCGGCAACTGTTACCAAGCCGGTGGTATCGTTGGTTATGGTCAGATTGTCGGCAAGCAGAAGCGGGATATTGAACGTGGTGCCGACGTTTCCGGCATTGCCCTTGGCAATCTTGATTTTGGCACCGCTCCCTCCGTTATCGAATGTCAGGGAAGTGGTGGTTTGGCTGGCGACACCAAAGGTGTAATAGAGAGAGCCGCCGTCATTTCGGTTGTATTCGACATCCAGTACGCCCAAGGTGACCGAACTTGGCATCGAGAATGTACGCCCCCCCCCCGTTTGGGCTGTATGGATGGTGGCCTTGGCTCCGGTGCCGCCAGGGACGACGCCGCCCTCCCAACGCCCGGTAGCATCCCAAGACGGATCGGCATGGTTAGGTGTGATATAAACGCCATCGGCTGCGTGGAGTGCCGCGCTGAAAACAAGATAGGCAAAAAGCGTGATGGAAATGAACGAGGCAACCAGAGAGCGGTCGGCCAAGCAGCATAGACGAGACAAAGGTGTTTTCATAATAGGGCCTGAGGTTCGGGCTTCAAAATATCAAATCCTCTCTGGAAAATCGTCGCCAAAAATGATCTAAAACATACTATTTTTGATATCCCTTCGATCCTTGCATGAGACGACGCATCCGTATCCAGATCATTTGCGACACCAGCATCACCCACTTCCGGAACATTATTCTGGGGGCCAGGCATTATGCGTTCACGCACACGCATATCCTGCTCGACGACAGGTGGCTGCTTCAGGACCAGAGCGGACTGCGATCGATGGTGGAGGAGGAAGGCATCCACGGCATCATCGCGCAGGTGCGGGACCGGCGGTTTGAGCAGAGGCTCCTCGAACTGGATATCCCGGTGGTTACGGTTACCAACAGCCTGCCTAATCCGCGACTCTCCATGGCCAAGCAGGACGATGTGGCGATCGGCCGTGTGGCGGCCGACCATCTGCTGGGCCGCCACTGTACCGCCTACGCCTGCTGGGGACAGACACAGGCGCCGTATTCGCGAGACAACCTGCTGGGGTTTCGTTCACGCCTGAGGGAACACGGTCTGGATTGTGTCATCGGCGAGAGCCCGAGCGTGCTGAAGGAGTCGGGGCTGGCTCTCATCCGGCGCATGCAAACGTGGCTGCGGGAACTTCCCCGGCCGCTGGGAGTCTTCGCCGTGCTTGATACATACGGCCTGCATCTGATGAAGGCCGCGCGCCGTCTCGGCTGGCAGATACCAGGGGACATGGCAGTGCTGGGCGTGGGTGATGACGAGTTCTGGACGGATTTCGAGGTCACCCCGCTGTCAAGCATCAAGCTCCCGTCGCGACAGACTGGATACGAGTCGGCCCGGCTTCTGGACGACTTGTGCTGCGGACGTATCCGGCGCCCGTATACCCGGCTACTAAGCGATGCCGTTTATGAGATGGCCCCGCGCAAATCGACGGATATCGTGTTTGTGAAGGACCCGGTGGTGGTAAAGGCCGTGGGTTACATCCGCGAGCATGCGCTCGAGGACATTTACGTCGGCGACGTAATGAAGGCGGCCGGGGTATCCCGGCCCGCCCTCCAGAAGCGTTTCAAGGCAGCCATCGGTTGCTCCATACTGAAGGAGATCCAGCGGGAACGGATCGCCCGTGTGAAGCTGCTCCTGCGGACGACGGACATGAAATTGCCGGCAATCGCCGAGGCCTGCCGTTTTCTCAGCCTTCCCCGGTTGCACAGTCTGTTTCGGAAATTCACGGGACAAACGCCAGGGCAGTACAGGAACATATTCCGCCGAATGGCGCTTGGTTAACTCTCACCGGTTATTCCGGCATTCATGACAGGAAAGTCAGGGAATCGGGAAGCCGGTCACCGGCTGGCGGAAAGACCGCGCGGCTTCAGGGCGCGGCGGTCGTTCCATAAGCGAAACCGGCGCCGGCAAAACCGACATACACTTTGCCGAAGACATCCTTGTCGCCATCCATGGCATCCACCCAATCGGTGATGCCCAGGGGCCAGTCGCCGATCTTGTCCCAGGTCTGCCCTTCGTCGGTGGAGCGATAAATGCCGTGCTGCCCATCCTGGATGCCCGCCACGAACAGGGTCGGATAACCCTCCGGCGTCCGCGCCTTGCCGAGGCCGATGTTGAGGGCTTGCCGGAGCCCGGCAATCGCGGTCCAGGTGACGCCGCCGTCGGTCGAGCGCCACAGGCCGCCGCCGGCGCCGTCCGCAAACCAGAGATGCCCGGCGTGTCCGGGGGTGGATTTCAGGGTGAGGTTCCACCGGTCCGGGACCGGGTTGCCGACCTGGGCGAAATTCGCGCCGCCGTCGGTCGAGCGAAAGAGCCCGTCCTGCGGGGTGTAGAGATAAAACGTGTCGGGCAGGACACGGTCCGCGCAGAGGGGTTTCAGCGACGCGTGGTGCGCGTGATGGCCCGTGACGGTCGCGCCGCCGAGCGAGGAGCGCGTCCAGGTCGCGCCGCGATCCGCGGTGTAGTACGGCAGGGCTCCGCGTGTGGGGGACCAGACGATTTTGTCCGGACTGTTGGCGGAAACGGCAATGACACCGTATTCCAGATCGCCGGGCGCGGCGCCGTTTTCCAGGGCGGCAAACCGGGTCCATGTCCGGCCTCCGTCCGTCGAGTAGCCGCTGGAATTGGGCTGCGGCACATGATCGAGGTGACTGCGGAAAACGGCGGCGATAAACTTCGGGTTGGCCGGGCACCAGTCGAGCGCCCAGGCGGACATGAAACCGGGGTGGGACTTTTGGGCGGTGTAAGCATCGGGATCGGTGAAATAAAAGGCGCCGAGGTCCCACATGGCAGCGACGGGCCGGCCGCCGGGCGGCGCGATCACGTCGTTGCCGCACGCTTCCTCGATGCCTTCGCTGGCGGAGTGCCACTCGATGTCGGGAGTGGCCGCCGATGGAATCGCGGCCCGCCAGACGCCGAAGCCTTCGGCAAACCAGAGCCGGCCGGGCTTGGGAGCAAAGGGATCGAAGGCGAGTTCGCCCACGCTGAGAAAGTAGTTGGTCTGCCGCTCCTGCCAGTGGATTTTTGAGCTTTTGAGGCGAAAACCGTGCCGGCTCCAGGTGGCTCCCTGATCGTTGGAGACAAAACAACGTCCGCCATGGATCATGGCGACCACCTGATTGGCGTCAGCCGGGTTTACCGCCACCGCCCACCAGGATTTGCTGCCTCCTTCCGGAGGCGGAGGCGTGATGTCGGTCCAGACCCCGGCGGGTGAATATTTCCAGACGGAGCCGGCCACGCCGTTCAGGTCGTCGTAAACGACATACCAGGTGCGGTCGGACCCGATGGCCGCATCGCGCGGCTTGCCCGCGTTGCCCGGACCGCTGTCGGAGATCCGGGTCCAGGTGCGGCCGGCGTCGGAGGTTTTGTAGACGCCGCCTTCCATGACGGTGACGTAGAGCACGCCGGTTTTCCCCCGGGTGACGCCGGAGGCCGGATCGAAGACGACCGTGTTGACGCCGTGTCCGGGCGTGCCGGGCGGGATGGCTTCCACCCGGGTCCACGTGTCGCCGCCGTCCTGCGTGGTCCACAGGCCGTGGTCGAGGGAACCGAAGTAAACCACGTCGCTGTTGGCGGGGTCCACGGCCAGGCGTTCGCCTTCCTGCCGGCCCTCGCCGTTGGGCTCCATCTTGACCTTGTGCCGGAGGAAATCGGTGGCGGTCCAGGTGTCGCCCCGGCTGGTGCTCTTGTAGATCTGTCCGTCGGCCCCGCCGTAGGGTTTGGCGGCAAAGGCCATGTACGCGATGCGGGGGTCGGAAGGCGCGCCCACCAGGCTGTCCACGCCGCCGTAGTTCCCGTACGACAGCACACCCGCGGGCAGGCTGGAGGGGGTGACCACCTGTTTCCACGAGGAGGTGTCCGCATGCCACCGATACGCGCCCGACACGTCGGTGCGCACATAGACGAGGTCTTTTTCCGTCGGGCTGATGTCCAGGCCTGTCACCCACCCCCCGCCGCCGATTTTCATGGGTTTCCACGCATAGGAAGCGGACAGATCCGCTCCGTGAACGTGAGCGGGTAGCAGCCAGAAGAGTACGGCCAGAACAACGGGCAGGCGGCGATCGAGGGTCGGGGGGAGCATGGTGATCAAGTCATGCTGGCGGTCGCGGGCCTTGTCGATTCAACTGCACCGGACGCATCCTCGTGCGCATCGGTGCCGGAATCCTGCTTCTCCACGATCAGCCGGCGATTTCCGGCTCGTCGTCGCGCATCGATACGAAGATCAGGATCAGGCCGAAGACCATGAACATGCGGCCAGCCGCTTCCTGTCCGTTCCACGTGCGGCTTTGCCACATCAGGAACCACTCCGCGCCGACGGTGATGAACGCCGTGAACCACTGGAGCAGCGTCAGCGTGAGGCCGCAGATCGCCAGCGTCTTGGCGCGCTGGAATTCGGCGGCCGGCGCATGCCGCTTCGTCCAGAGTTTCCATGCCCCGAGCGCGCAGAGCACGCCCGCAGTGATCTCCCATGCGATGATCGACCAGTAAAAGGCATGGTGCAGCCAGTACGAACGGTCCTCCGGCGTCGGGTCCGGCAAGGCGCGCCAGAGCTGCGCGTCGCCGGAAAACACCGTATCCATGCTGAGCACGTGCCGCACGAACTCGTAGTTGGAGATGTAGTCGAAAACCGCGTTGTTCAGAACGACGATCAGGAAAAACAGGGCGGACGCGCCCAGCAATGCGACCTTGGCGAGACGGGATGCGATCATGGTGAAGGAAGGATGGAGCCGGTACAGCAGGTAACCGGCCGGGCCGGGCGGCGCTACCGGGATTTTTCACGCCTCTCCGGGATTTTGGATCTCACACCGGTGTCTCCGGTGTTCCTGATCTTGCACATGGCGGGCTGCCCGACGCCGGGCCCGCCCGGCCGCATTCGCCGGCAACCGGCGTTGCCGCGCGCCCGGGCTGCGCCGCCCGGTGGAGCCTCTCGTCTCCCGGCTCCCCGTCCCGTTCTCTTGTGTGAACCACAGAGGTCTTGTTTCCCGCCGGCCGCCGTCGCCACACTCCTGCTCCCTCTCACCTGCACCGTTCACCCATGCGCCCGTCCTTTACCGCCCCGTCTGCCACCTCCGCCTTCATCCTCACTCCTCCCGACGAGGGGCAGGACTCGCCCGCTGCCGCCCTGTCCTCGCCCCGGTCCCGCCTTCCGCAAGACTGCCGCATCGTCGCGCTGCTCTCCCCCTTCGAACTCGCCCATTTTTTCCCCGAGGGACTGCCGGCCTCCATCCCGGGGTCGCCGGCGCCCGCCATCACGCGGCACGAGATCCCGGAGGCGGCCGCCGGGTGGGATCGTTTCCTCGACCGCGTCCGTCCGGACATCCTCCTCGCCGGCTGGGACATGCCGCCGCTGCCTCCCTTCGCGTCGAGCCGTTCCGGGCACCGCCTCCGCTACCTCTGCTACCTCACCGGCACCGTGCGCAAGAAGGTTCCCCGCTGCTGGCTGGAAAACGGGCTGCTCCTCACCAACTGGGGCGGCTCCGTCAGCCACGTCGTGGCCGAATCCGCGCTCATGATGATCCTGTGCGCCCTCCGCTGCGTGACCGCCAACCAGGAAAACCTGCATCACCGGGGCGGCTGGAAACTCCCCGGCCGCCCGGAGCAGAGCCTCTTCGGCCGGACCGTCGGCCTGCACGGCTTCGGCCGGGTCGCCCAGGCCCTCGCCCGCCTGCTCCAGCCCTTCGGCGTCACGCTCCGGACCTATGCGCCCGGCACGCCGGAGTCCGTGACCTCAGCCTTCCGCGTGCACGTGTGCGACTCGCTCGAAACCCTGTTCGCCACCTCCTCCGTGCTGGTCGAGGCCGCGCCCCTCAATCCCCACACCCTCGGCATCGTCGACCGCCGGCTGCTCGCCTTGCTCCCCGAAGGCGCCGCCTTCATCAACGTGGGCCGCGGTCCGGTCGTCGTGGAAAGCGACCTGCTGGAAGCCGCCGTCACCCGCCGGCTCCGCATCGCGCTCGACGTCTTCGACACCGAGCCGCTTCCCCCCGACTCCCCCTGGCGCGCACACCCGGAAATCCTGCTCATGCCCCATCAGGCCGGCCCGACCCTCGACCGCTGTCGCGACGCCGGCGCCTTCGCCCTGAAACAAATCGGCGCCTGCCTCCAGGGCCGCCAGCCCGAGGCCATCGTCACCCCGCGCATCTGGGACGAATCCACGTAGCCGCCCGCGGGCGCCCGGGGCTCCTCCGGCATTTGAGGCATCGCCCCCCTCCCTCCCTACGCCCTCTCCCGCGGGCGGGCCGACAACGTTGTTCCCTCCATCCAGATGCCGTCGATCAGGATGCGCTGGGGCGCTTCCGGCACGCCGCGCTCCCCCCGCTGGATCATCGCCACCACCAGGTCCACCGCCGTCTCGCCGATCCGCAGGGAGTTTTCATACACGCCGGACAACGTCTCGTGCCGCGACGTGAAGAACGGACTGACCACCCCGATGTCCTCCGGCACGCGCAACCCCAGCTCGCGGATGCGGTCCACGATCCGGTTGCTGCTGCTCATCACCACCACCTCGGGCCGGTGCAGCGCGTGCCACGCCCGGAACTCCGCCATGTCCGCCAGCGGCGGGATCAGCGGCCCGCCGTGGTGCATGTATTCCTCCACCAGATACGCCGCCAGATAGTTGTGGTCCACCCGCTCGTTGTGCTCCGGGGAATAGATGAAGCCGATCCGCCGGAACCCTTTCTCCCGCACCTTCCGCATCGCCAGCGCCAGCCCGCGGAACTGCGCCGCCCCCACCATGTGCAGTTGCGGCCGGCGCAACGTGTAGCCGAAGGCCACCGCCGAAAACCGCTCCCACGGGAAATCCAGCTCCATGTTCGCCTGCGGCAGCGGCGGCACCAGGATGCCCCGGATGTTGCGCGAGCTGAAAATCGACGCCAGCCGCCGGCTCGTCATCCCCGGCGCGTGCAGATCGAAGACGTCGATGCCGTAGCCGTAGCGCTTCGCCCGCGCCACCGCCCCCTCGTAATACTCGTGGAAGATCGGCCGCCAGTCCCACGGCGGCACGTTGTTGACCAGCCACGCCAGCGTGCCCTGGAACGCGTGCGGCGCCAGCCGGTTGCGCCGCGCGATCAGCGCCGACAACATCGGGTCCGGCGCATAGCCCAGCTTCGTAGCGATCCGCTGGATACGCTCGCATGTCGCCCGCGGCAACCCCGGATGGTTCTTCAATGCCAGGCTCACCGTCGTGCGGTGCACCCCGGCCGCCCGCGCCACGTCCGCCTGCGTCGGCGCGCGCTCCGGCTTCCCGCCCTCCCCGCCGCCGGCCGCCTGCGTCCTGTTCTCATTCACATGTGCGAATGCATGTGCCGTTGTCGGGCGCGTCAATCCGGAATCAAGTCTCCCCCACGCCCACCTCCCCCTCCATCCAACCCGACCTCGATATCATGCACCCGACCACCCGCCTCCTCCCGCTCGTCGCCCTGGCCGCCCTCGCGCCCGCCCCGGCCTCCCTCGCCGCCCTGATTCTCGACGAGACGTTCGAAACCGCCCGCACCACCTCGAACCTGCCAGCCACCTCGGCCTGGTATTCCTCCCGCTCGTCATCCAGCGTCTCCTACGAGAACAGCTCGCTCACCCTCAACACCGGATCGAACTCCACGCACCTCCTCACCTGCTTCACCGACAGCGGCAGCGTCACGCTCGGCGTCGGCGAAACCCTGACCGTCGCCTTCACCTTCTCGATCGCCGGCGTCACGGATTCGGCCGGCGGCCTCCGCGTCGCCATCCTCAACTCCGGCGGCAGCCGGATTTCCGCAGACGGCCTCGGAGCCGGAAACGCCACGTTCAACGCCTATACCGGCTATGCCGCGCTGCTCAATCCCGGCGCCACTGTCGACGGCCCCGTCAGCATCCGGAAACGCGACAAGACCAACGAGGTCCTCCTCACCGGCCTCACCGCCTACACCAACTTCGGCTCCGGCGGCTCCGCCGACGCCGTCATCGCCTCCGGCCAAACCTACACCGGCACCTTCATCATCACCCGCAGCTCCGACACCGCCACGGGCATCTCCTTCAGCATCGCCGGCACTTCCCTGAACTACAGCTACACGGACTCCTCCGGACTCTTCTCCTTCGACACCCTCGCCATCGCCGGCATGAGCAATGCCTTCACCAGCCTCACGCTCTACGACGTGACGATCTCGACCTCGACTATCCCCGAGCCCCGCGCCATCCTTCTCGGCTTCGGCGTCACGGCCGGCCTCGCCACCCTCCTGTGGCGCCGCCCCCAACGCTGACCGGCTCCGCCCCGCTCCCGCCATGCGCCCCTGCCTCCCCGTCCTTGCCCTGCTCGTGCTCGCGCCGGCCCTCTCCGGCGCAGCCAGGGAGAACTCCGCCGACTGGACCGCCCCGTCCTCCCCCCGGCTCTACGTGACCGCCGCCCGGCGCGACGCCTTCAAAACCTGGTGTGCCACCGGCGAAGGCGCCGCCTCCTTCGCCCGCCTCCGCGCCGAATTCGACGCCGCCTGGCTGTCCGCGCCCCTGCCCGCCGAGCCGCAACCCTACGGCACCCCCTTCCCCGCCAACAAGGATCCCCGGGCCGTGCAGGCGTGGCGCGCCGCCCAGCGCGACGCCAGCCTGCTGACCGGCGCCGGCGAGGCCGCCGTCGTCCTCTGGCTCGCCACCGACGAGCCCCGTTACCTCGCCCTCGCCAGGGCCGCCCTCCTCGCCGGCTCCCGCTGGGCGCCCGACGGCGCCGCCGGCCTCGCCTACAACGACGAAGCCGCCTTCCGCCTCTGGCGCAAACTCCCCTTTCTCTACGACCAGCTCCGCCCCGTCCTCACCGACGCCGAACGCGCCGACCTCCTGCCCCGCCTGCGCGCCTGGGGCGCCCCCTTCTTCGACCTCGTTCACTCCGACCTGCGGGACACCCGGCGCAACTCCCTCGACTCCTCACCCCGCAGCCACTCCGTGCGCTTCGTCGCCACCGTCGGCCTGGCCGGACTCGCCCTCCTCGACGACCTGCCCGAAGCCCGCGACTGGTTCGCCTTCGCCGCCCGCTGGTATCGTGACCAGTTCCCTCCCTGGGGCGGCGACGACGGCGGCTGGTCCGAGGGCATCCGCTACTGGGAAACCGGCGTCGCCAGCGAACCCGTGCGCTTCCAGGACGCCCTCGCCCGCCTCGACCACCCCGACGCCTGGACCCATCCCTTCTGGCGACAGACCGGTTACTTCGCCGGCTACCTCCTCCAGCCCCGGCCCGCCACCTCGTTCGGCGACATCTCCGGCACCGGCAAGGTGAACCTCGACTGGAAGAACGCCCGCTTCCTCCGCAAACTCGCCCGCATCTTCGGCGACGGCCACCTGCGGGCCTTCGCCGACCTCGGCGAACCGGCGCCCCCGTATCCGCTCGCCCTCAACAACTACCCCTCCGGCATCGAATACCTCCTCTCGGATTTCGCCGATGCGGACAAACCCCTTCCCGCCACCGCCGACCTCTCGGCCCTGCCCTCCGCCCGCTGGTTCCGCGACATCGGCTGGGTCAGCCTCCACTCCGTCCTCGGCCGCCCCGCCGAGGACATCATGCTCACCTTCATCTCCAGCCCCTACGGCTCCTTCAGCCACAGCCACGCCGCGCAAAACGCCTTTATCCTCTCCGCCTGGGGCGAGGAACTCGCCGTCAACGCCGGCTACCGCGAATTCCACGGCTCTCCCCACCACGATGGCTACGTGCGCCGCACCCTCTCGAAAAACGCCCTCCTCATCGGCGGCGAAGGCCAGACCCCGCGCTCGAAGGCCGCCACCGGACGTATCCTCAGACTGGATGCCGGCGACCGCTTCATATGGACCACCGGCGACGCCACCGCCGCCTACAACGCCGGGCGCGCCTCCCCCCTGGCCGACCGGGTGTTGCGCGACATCGTCTTCGTCGATCGCCGCTACTTCGTGATCCGCGACACCGTCCGGCTCCCCCAACCCCGTGTCGTCGACTGGCTCCTCCACTCCGAAAAAACCATCGCCTGGGACGCCGTCACCCAGACCGCCCTCCTCCGCAACGACCGCGCCCGGCTCGCCGTCGCGCTCCAGAGCCTCCAGGGCCCCCTTCTCGCCGGGACCAGCGACACCTGGCCCGTGCCGCCCGACCCCGCCTGGCTCGCCCGCTTCAATCTCGCCACGCAAGGCCACCTCGCCGCGCGCACCGCCGCCCCCGCCCGCGAGCACGAGATCGTCGCCGTCCTCTGGCCCTCCGACGCCGACACCCCGCCGCCCGCCCTCACGCTCACCCGCGACGGCGACGCCACCCTCTGCACCATCACCCGTCCCGACGGCGCCACCGACCGCGTCACCTTCGCCGGCTCCGACCGCCTTCACCTCGACTAGCTCCATGCCTTCCCCCACGCCATTCCCCGCCCGCCGGTCCGGCTTCACCCTCACGGAACTGCTGACCGTCATCGCCATCATCGGCCTCCTCGCCGCCATCCTCGTCCCCGTGCTCGGCCGCATGCGCCTGACCGCCGCCAGGGCCGTCACGACCAGCAACCTCCGCCAGATCGGCACCGCCATGCAGCTCTACATGGACGACCACAAGGACAAGCTCCCCGGCCCCCTCAATACCGGCCAATACAACACCTACAACGCCACCGACCGCCGCACCCTCGGCCACCACCTCTGGAGCTACTTCGGCGCTCCCGAGCCCGGCCCCACCAACAAGATCCTGCCCGTGATCGAAAACCCCGCCCACACCCGCCTGCGCCGCAAGAGCCCCAGCCCCGTCTTTGTCGTATGCAAACGGATACAGGAGGACGACGGCACCACGCCCGCCGGCCTCGCCGACGTCAACCCCTGGGGCTACCTCAACACCGGCACCGGTGTGGAGAGCGCCTCCATCCCGGCCCCCCGCATCCCCAACCGCTCCCGCACCTGGGCCGTGGAGGATGTCGATGCCCTCCACCCCCTCGGCATCGACGCCAGCTGGAACGACTCCGTCCCCGCCCAGCCCGTCTTCGGCAACGTCCGCATGACCCTTTACTTCGACTGGCACGTGGCCGCGACCCCCGTCGACCGGCGGCAATAATCCGGCCGGCGCTCCGCGCCCTTTCCTTTTTTCATGACCCAACCCGGCATCAACCATGCCGTCGAATACGCGTCATCGGAGTCTGCCTCCTCAGGATGGTCTCCATCGGCGTCATCTTCAGGAAATTCAACCGGAACGTCGGCGACTGCTTCCGCGGCGGCTCGCAGGGCACCTGGTGGCTCGTCGGCATGAACGCCTCCATGCTCAACCTCGGCGCCGTCATCAGCATCCCCATCACCGTGCCCACGATGCTCTGCCTCTTCATCCGCCGGGTGCCCGCCTCCGCCAGACTGCCGCAGCCGCCCCCTCTACCCCTCTGGAGCCGGCGACGCGGCCTTGCTGGCAGCGGTGAACCCCGAGGCCTTGGCATCATGTGGAAAAACGCGGGATGCCGGGCAACTCCGGATTGACCAGCGCCTCCCCCAGGATCAGGCGGCGGCGCCCGGTGGGGCGGGAAAGCAGGGCGTTGATCCCCGGCGCTTCCGTCACCACCAGCACGGCGCGCGCTCCCGGCGCCACCCGGCCGTGATCGGGCAGCCCCATGATGTCGGCCGGGGCGGTGGATACGAGCGCGGCCGCCTGCTCCATCCGGGTATCGAGATGAGCGATACGGATGCTCTCGCGCAAAACCTCCAGCAGATCGTAGTCGCCCCACGCGTAAAACGCGTCGCGCACGTTGTCGCTGGCGCAGGCCACGGGACTCCCCTGCGCCAGCGCCTCGTGGATCAACGTAACACCCCGCCAGCGCGGCGTGGCCGGCGCCGCTTCCGCTCCCTCGCCGGAATAACGGCGGCCCTGGAGGTAAAGGTTGCACAACGGCAGCGAGATCAGGCGGATGCCCGCTTCCCGGACGAGCGCCAGGGTCGAGGCCGCGCGGGCCGGATCCTGCGCGGCAAGCGAACAATTGTGCCCGCAGGCCACCGGGTGCGGAAAGGCGTTGCGCAGCACGGCCTCGGCGGTCGCGCGCAGACACTCCGCATGGGCGAGCCCGCTTTCGTCCACGTGCAGGTCGAGGCCGATGCCGAGTTCCCTGGCCGCGGCCATCAGGTAGTCGAGCTGGCTCGGCAGGTCGGGATCGGGTTGCGGGAAGCCGCCGAGCGCCGATGCGTGGTGACGGGCGGCCAGGCCCATGACGGCCTTCGACGCCCCTCCCGCGAAGGCTTGCAGGCCGCACAGGGCCACGGTTTGCAGCGTGATGCGCCCGGCCCACTCTTCACGCAGGCGGTCCATGACCGCAAAGGAGGCGGCTCCGGTATTCTCGCCGGAGTCCAGGTGGGTGCGCAGCGCCACCGTGCCATGCGCCCGGGCGGACCGGAGCGCCACGGTCGCCCGGCGATAGATGTCCTCCTCATCCCAGCGGACGCTGTCCGCGCGCAGGACCGACAGCGCGTCCCGGAACTCGCCGCGCGGATTGGGGGCGCGGTCCCACGTATGCGTCTTGTCGAGATGCGTGTGGCAATCGACGAGACCGGGAAAAACCACCACGCCGCCGAGGTCCGTGCCGTCGCCGCTCCCGCCGGCCGCCGACACGCCGGTGATCCGGTCGCCCGTAATCCCGATGTCCACCTCGACCCACGGCTCCAGCGGGTCCGGCGCGGCGGGCGCGAGCCCGGCGGGGAGGCAGGCGGAAGGAACGCGGGCGCGGCGGTAAAGCATGAGAAAAGTTGGCGGGAGGAAGACGACGAGGCGAGCCGGCAGGGCAGGAATTCCGTCGTCATCGCGGTGTCCGCCGCCAGCCATCCGGACAACAGCCTGGGCCGATGACTCCGGAATCCGGATACATAGGCCGTGGCGAGGCGGGCGCGATCAGCTCCGGAGCAGCCGCTGCTGTTCCTGCTGCCGGTAGATGCCGGGGGAAAGGGTCGTGCGCAGCCTGAAAAAGCGGCTGAAATAGGACGGATCCTGGAACTGCAGTTCGTAGGCTATTTCGGCAATGGTGCGCGGCGAGTAGACGAGGAGACGTTTCGCCTCCAGCAGGATCCGGTCGTGGATATGGTCGCTCGCCGTGATGCCGGTGTGGATACGCAGTTCCTCGTTCAGGTAGGAGCGGGAGACGTTGAGAAGCTTTGCATAGTCCGACACTCGCAGGAGGCGGGGGAATTGCTGGTCGAGCGCCATGCGAAACCGCTGCGCCAGCGAGGTGGCCGCCGGGGCCGGGTGCGCGGGCTCCGGCTTGCCGGGCGTCTCCAGATGCCGCCTGATCTTGCTCAGGATGATCGTGATCAGGGCCCGCACGATGTCATCCCGGCCGACCAGCGGCCGGGCCGCCTCGGCCAGCAGTTGTCCGAAGTGCTGTCCCATCTCCGTCGCCTCGCGACCGCTGAAATGCAGAATCGGCACCACCGGCTCGTGCAGGAACGGCAGCCGTCCCAGCAGTCCGGGATAATCCGAGTCGGAGTGGAAGAACGAGTGAGGAAAACCCAGCATGATGCCGCGCGGCTCGATGCGGTGGTTCCAGGCATGCAGACGCCCCGGCGCAAAGAACGCCAGCGACTGGCCCGTAAACGCATGTTCCTCCAGATCGCATCTCAGCGTGCCCTGCCCTTCCTCGAGCCAGAGCATCTGGAAAAAATCATGCCGGTGCGGCTGGGTGCGCACCTGCCGCGGGTCCACACTCTCCTCGTAACGGAAAACATGAAACGCCCCCGGACTGCGGTAGCCCTGGATGTAGCGGGAAAAAGGCAGACTGGCCACGATGTCTGCCGACAGTGTTGAACGCGCGACTTTGATCATGGTGACACTTTCATTGCATCTCCGATGCCAGATGTGGTGTTTTTAAATACCGGCAGCCGGTACTTTTGTCGTCAGAATGGCATTCCCCTCACTTTTCATCCGGCGGGCGCGGCGGCAGAAAGGCGAACGAGGCGAACCGCTCCAGCGGAGGCGGTTTGTCGAGCATGCCGACATCGGCCAGCGCCTTGATCTGGGCCTGCAGCCGCTCCGGCTTGAGGAGGCCGATGTACTCGCCCGCGGCGGGATCGCCGGCGACGAGCCGGCTGGCATTCATCACCTGCACGGAGAAGTCGATAAACGCCTCGTCCATCTTGTCGTTGTCCGCACGGATCAGCGCCTTCGCCGCCCGGTTCTCCCCCTTCAGGAAATCGTGCCAGCCCCTGGCGGAGGCGGCGACAAAGGCGCGCACCACGTCGGGATGCTCGCGCAGGAATTTCTGGCTGGTGAAAATCACCCGGTACGGATCGTAGCCGGCTTCGGAGATGAGCAGGGTCTTCGGTTCGATGCCGTTCTTGCGCACGAAGTACGGTTCGTTGGTGATGAAGCATTGCTGGATGAAATTCCGATCGGCCATGAACTGGGCCAAGCCGTAGTTGAGCGGCACGATGTTGAGGCGGATTTTGAATTTGGCTTCCAGAAAACGCACCCAGGCCGCGCCGGGCGTGGTCATCACGGTCTTGCCGTCGAGTTCGGGGAACGAACTGACGGGATTGTCGGCGTGCAGCAGCAGCGCCTGGGGATCGTGCTGCATGAGCGCCGACACGATCACGAGGGGAAGCCCCTGTTGCACCGCCAGGAGCACATCGTCGCTCCGGCCGATGGCGAAGGCCGTCTGGCCTGTCGCCACTTTCTGGGTGCCGAACGCGCCCGGGCCGCCCTGGTTGATCGTCACGTCGAGACCGGCATCGCGATAGAGCCCGGTGGCCACGGCCTGATAAAAGCCGCCGTGCTCGGCCTGGGCATACCAGTCGGTTTGCAGCATCACGGGGATGGGTTCCCCGGCCTTGCCCGGCAATTCCGACCGGGAACAACCCGCCAGCAACGCGAGCACGACGGCTCCCGCCAGACCCGCCCAACCGGTCGACATCACGGATAAAAGACTCATGCGCCTTTATCCCAAGCAGGATGAACGCCAACCGGCCGGTTCCCCGACGCAAGTGCCCATTCTTCGGAAAAACTACCACGAGCGACACGGGTTTCCCGGTCGCCGTTCCGGGCCGGGCGCCCGTTCACCCGGTCCCCGGAAAATCAACCAACAACGGTCTGATTCCATCCGCCTGCCTCTGACCCCATCCGCCTGCCTCCAGACGCAAAAAATAACGACCAGCCCCCTTATCTAAGCGCCATTCCGGCCTGACCCCGTTCGCTTTCGCCGTTCGCTTTCCCGGAAATCAAACCGGATAGAAACGTTTATCGATGTGGTTCGGATGAGCAATCAGCCGGCTCGCGCTTGGAAAGTTCCAATCCCGCCCATTCTTCGTAATGATGGAAATTGGCTCGGGATAACGCCGGGTAAGAGGAAAGCTCACGCTCCGGGACATGGCGTCCGTAATTGTATCGTCCCGCCAGGATCAACCATGCGTTTTCGGCGTCCAACGAAACGCCCTGCGCGGCAAGCTCATCGAGCGGGATCGCCATCTCGGCCGTCCAGCCCCGATCATCGTCCCTCCAGTGATTGAGCGTGCCGTCAATTTGCGCGGCCACCCGCAAACCGCTGCGATAATCAAGCGTGCCGGGCAGCCCCTTGTGGCCGCGTCCGGGATAAAAAAACGCCGTCTTCAATCCATTGGGCGTGACATAAAACTCCCAATACCAGGAGGCCGACACCGGCCTGAGAAACAACTCCAGAGTGTCGCCCGTCTGGTAGTGCTGCCGCTGATCCTCCGTCGCCTCCTGCACCACGTCGCGATCCACGACGCGGAACGCCACATAGAGATGCCGGTCATCCCAGGCGAATTGCACGTCGCCGGGCTCCTCCGGCATGGCGCCCGAGCCATCCGGCAGCCCAAGAGGGCCTGATGGGGCCGAGCGCCACACCGCCTCGTCCAGTTTCCCGTCAACGACAACAGGCGTGTCCGTCCGCAGTGCGCGGACGACGGGGATTTTTCGAGAATGATCGGTCATGGTGGACGGTAAGGATGCGCAGCCGGGAAAAGACAGCATGCTTGCCAAGACGATCAAGACGCGCCGGTGGTGATTCATGGCTTGATCTTCTCTTCTTTGACCTGTACGCGCTCCGCCTCCGTCACCGTCCCGTCGTCGGAAGCATTGCGTGCCGTGGTTCGCAGCATGCGCACCATCACCGCCAAATCCCTGAAACCGCCCCATAGAAACCAGACCACGGTGATGAGTCCGGCGACAATGGTAATGCCCACCTTGAATCCCCACCATTGTTCCCAGGCGGAATCAGGGACGGGCCAAAAACAGTTGATTGCCGTGCCGATCAGAAAAACGAGAACGAAGAACATGGCCCAGCTGATTTTGAGCACGTAAATGACCTTGTCGCCGCGCGTGAATTCCGGTCCGACTCCGAGCCGCTGCCACCACGTCCTCCTGTTGGGGGATAGTCGGGGCTGCCTTATATGCTCGCCAGCCACCGCGTATTTACCGCGATGCAATAATTTATCCATGTTTGCCGGGGGCGTTTTGGAAAGCAGCGAAACGGTCACGTAAGCCGCCATCGCCGCGCATGCCGCGCCAAAAGACATTTGCATGCCATTAAACGGAAACGCCTCGGGCAACGAATTCCACAACCAGTAATCCGGCGAGGCCTCGCGCCAGCCGGGCAGCAACGACGGCCAGACAATGTTGCGCAGGACAATCCCGGATACGGCCAGCACCGACCCCGTGATCATTGCCGCCCATGCGCCGCCCGCCGTGCCGCGTTTCCAATACAGTCCGCCGATGATCACCGCGCCTGCTCCACCCAGATAAATGGCCCCCGTGATCTGAAAATACATGTAGATGTAGTCGTGCAGCGGAAATACCAGGCTCCAGGTGAAGGCGAACGCGGCCACGCTCAGGATCGACAACCGCAACACCCACATATGCACGCGCGGTGGGAGCGGTTTTTTGCGCAACGGCAGCAGCACATCCTGAATGAAAATGCTGCCCCACGAGTGCAGATAGGTGTTGTCCGTCGAAACGGCCGCAATGATGACAACGGCGGCGAAGATGCCCATCACGCCCACCGGCAGGATGTCACCCAGCGCCATGGGGACGAGCATCTGTTTCCGGATTTGCGCATCACCGATCTGCGACAACTGCTCCTGCACCAACGCAGCGTTCTCCGAAAACTGCGGCAGATGCAGGTAGGCGAAGACAAAGATCGGCACCATCAGGATGACAAGTCCGGTGATCATGCCTCGAAACTCGCCGAGGATGCCGGCCATGCGCGCCTCGTGGGGGGTGCGCGCGGCGGCGTTGTAGCCCTGCGATCCTTGCCAAGCCCGGGTTCCATAAACCTGCAACACGCCCATCATGAGAAAAAACCACACGTTAAAATCTGTCACATTCTGCTGTTTGAATGGATTGATGCGCGATTGCCCTTCCGGAGCGTGACGCAGCCCTTCCAATACATCGCTCCACGACATATGCCAGAGTAGGATGAACAGGATCAGCAGCATTGCGAGCGTCACGAACTGTCCCTGGATCATGTCGGTGATCATGATTGAAATCTGCCCGCCCAGCATGGTCATCGTCATGGCCACCGTCAGCAGGATGACCATGACCGGAGCGATGGTCGGGATTGACCAGCCAAGCCATTCCACCTGCTGCGGCAGACCGGTGAAATGAACCAGAAAACGCGCGCTTACCGCCGGGAAAATGCCGTAGTTGAGAATACCCGATAGCCAAGCAAGAATGCCGGAAAAGATGCGAAAATTATGGCTGTAACGCATCTCGAAAAACTGGGCCATCGTCAGAGCGCGCGTTTCGCGATAGCGATAGACCACGAAGCCGGACAGCGCCAACACAAGCCCGATGGGGGCGACCATATTTATCCACCATGCGGCAGCAAAACCTGCCTGATAGTATTTCTCGAAATTGGCTGCGATGGTGATGGCGCCAAGCGCGGTAATTCCTTGGCCGATAGAGAGAAGATAGCGGCCAGCCATGCGGTTGGCGGCAAGGAAATCGGCCACGCTATTCGTCAGGCGAGAGGCTCCCCAGCAAATCGCCAGCAGAAGAACGATGATCCCGGCCGGGATCATCCAATCGACAAAATGCATATTCAAGGGCCGGAGAAGATTAGTAACGGCGGCGTTCGCCCCAGAAGACATGCGCCTGCGCTTTTTCGATACTGCCTTCCGAAGTATTGGACGGAATCGTGGCGGGGTCGCGGGTCTCGACGTGCGTGTCAATAAAGGCGACGTTGACCTTGCCCTTGTGGACGGCAAGCAGACCGAGGGGTTTTTGTCCGGTCCAGATATTGCCGGGATTGAAAACACCGCTGTAAACAAAACGCCGGGCGTTACCCGTGGCCGACAACAAGTCGCCATCCGTGAAGAAGGCGGTTTTTCCGGGCGACCTGAGCATCTCAATGGTCTTGGCATTGCCCTTCACGTCTCCGTGATCAATATCGCCATCATACGTGCGGCAGACGGACATCACGATGCCATAGGTGCGCAGGTTGTCGCTAAGTCCGGTGAGTGGCGAGGGGTGACGGAGAAAGCTTTCCGGACAAGTGAAAACGCCAGTCTGTTTGGCACTGCTGTTCGTGCTAATCCCCAGATAGGAGCGGAGCGAATACCTGTTGTCACCCCCCACTTGCCACAGGTAGGCATCGGGCAGATGGCCGCGATTCTCGGTTATCCAGAGCTGGCCCGCCGTGGCGATCTGGCGCAGGTTGCTGACACAGAGGGCGGTTCGGGACGTGCGGCGCACACTGGAAACAACAGGCAAAATGATGCCGGCAAGAATGCCGATGATGACGATCACCACCAGCAATTCGACCAAGGTGAAAGCGGAGGCGTTTCGAGTCTGGCGGGTCGTTTTCATAGTCATTGGGTTCGTCAGTTTTGCGGTTTTGGCTTTTTGGGAGTGTTCCGATATTCTTTCAAAATTCCTGCAACGCGCTCGCGGAATCCCGCATGGGCGAAACCCACCGCATAAAAGTTTTCCTCGAAGATTTGCCGGAAGACCTCCTTCCGTTCCTCCAGCAAGGCGTGGATGTCTTCGGCGGGCGGGGGCGTTTGATCTGTCACGAGGCGGAAGAGGCGGCTTTGCTGGCGGGTGTAAGCCAGCCCGGCGCGGAGGAATTCCACGCGGGCCGCCACCGCCGTATCGACGGAGGCGATACCCGCGGCCTCGTCCAGCAGGGATTCCAGTTCGCCGAGTTGTTCCGGGGTGTAGATACGGGAAGCGACGGCGAAGAATCCCTGTCTGGAGCCCGCCTGTTTCAGCACATCCACGATTTCCTCTTCGCGGAGCGTGTCGTTGCCCGATTCCCCGCCCATGACGGCTGCGATTCTGTCGGTCAGTTCCTCCACTTTTTCAAAGTAGCGGCGGACGGGCGCGGCAGCGGCTCCGAAGCCCGTCCGGCAATAGTCGTCAACCAGCGCCATCGCATCCTGCGACGGGTCCCACAACAGACGGGCCAGCACGTAATAGTTGAGCCCTTGCGTGGCCCAGTGGTGCACGACGGCGTCAAAGTCGGCTCCGACCATCCCGGTCTCGAAGCAGCGCTTGATGTCGCGATCCAGTTTGCGGACGTAGATGGCGGGAAAGCCTTGGCCGGCGTGAAACAAGTTGGGGCGCAGGAACAGGCGGTCGGTCACGCCCGCCCAGCCCTCCCACAGGCGACGGTCCTGTTCCAGGGTGTTGTCGTTGAGATAGGTCAGCCCGACAAAGCCGATCAGGACGTTTGGGTGAAGTTTCTGCCGCAGGGGAGGGGTCCTGTAACTGGCGTAGGCATACGTGCCGAGAGTCAGGTCGGGGCGTTCCGCGGCCACCTCGGTGGCGATGCGGTTATAGAAATCCACCATGCGGTCGCTGAGCGAGGGATAGGAGAAGGCCAGCGGTTTTTCCTCGCGGATGACCCTGAAATTCAGCGGATTGCCATTGGGGGGATCGAGTCGGCGGCACGCCTCGTCCATGCAATAAAAATTCTTCCCGTCCTCGTCGTTGGGCGAGATGGAGAAGGAGATTTCGCCGGGCGACTTCGCAGCCTTGTCCAGTATGTCGCGGGCGATGGCACGGGTCAGGTCGTGGTTGGCGGCGCAGAGGCGGATGCGGCCCGGCAGCAAGGGAGCGCGGCTTCCGTCGGGTTGCAGGGCGAACCATTCGGGATGCGCCTCGCCGTGGCGTTTGAACCAGTCGTTGAAAGCGTGGGTGTAGCGGTATTGGAGACTGCCGCCCGTGCGCTGATGCCGGAACCAGTCGCCTGCCACGAGCGAGTTTTCGATGTAACGCTCCAGTGGCAGTTGATACACCGCCAGCCCCTGCTTGACCCGGCTCCCCAACGAGGAGAGGGAAGCTCCGCGTGGTCCTCGCGTGACGGGTCCCCAGTTGCGCACCCGCCGCTGGTTGAGGGCGGGCGCGTCGCGCCAGTCCGCACGGACCGCCTGTATGCGATGGGTCTTCGGGTGCACGGTTCCGTTTGGTCCCGGCCAGAGCCAGCGCACGCCGCATTCCTCCTCCAGAAAAGCCAGCGCTCCGTAAAGCGTCCCTCGTTCGCCGTGCGAGCCGTGATAGGCGCTGTCGGGTTCGTTGTCGGGTTCGCTCTTCGCGAGGCCGTCACGCCCGGCGATCAGGAGATGGTTGCCCCGGGTCACAATGCGGAATCCTTCGGGGGGGAGATTATCAGCCCCGGCATCCAGGCCGTGTTTCAATGCGCCGAGGAGAACGGCGCGGGGATAAGGCCCGCCATCTGCCAGCACGGCGTCCTTTTCGAAGACCACGGCGTTCTCGTTGAAAATGGGCACGCGCACGCCGCTCATCGCCTCGAACGCCGCCTGCAATTCCT
This sequence comes from Opitutaceae bacterium TAV5, assembly GCA_000242935.3. Classification (NCBI taxonomy): domain Bacteria; kingdom Pseudomonadati; phylum Verrucomicrobiota; class Opitutia; order Opitutales; family Opitutaceae; species Opitutaceae bacterium TAV5. Next base: position 2,485,099 of record CP007053.1, on the reverse strand, counting down.
CCGCAGCGAGTTTTTCCGCCGGGCGGGGTTTTGCCGGGACGATCAATGCCAACCGCGTTTGGCCCGCGTCTGTGTCGAGCAAGGTAAGCGGTTCGCCGTCCAGCAGTCGCTTCTGGCGGAAGGCGGGCGCGCTTTTTTTCACCGGAGCAGGCACGAACGCCTGGCGGGGGGCTTCCTCGCCGAGCGGCACGGTGTCCCATCCGGAGCGCGTGGCGGGCGCTGGCTCCTCCCCCGCAAAAACCGCCGCTCCCGCTCCGAGCCCGGAGAGGAGAGCGAGAAGCCGGGCAAAAGAGCCTCCGGAGAGGCGGCGTGTCATCGGATTTTTACTGCGCATGATGTGTTTTGGTGGTCGAAGAGGGCATGATGTCTGGTGTCGGAGGGAGATTGCGGCATGGGTTATCGCGACCGGGCCGCGCGGATTTTCCTGACGGCGAGCAACCCCGCGATGGCGGCGAGTCCGATAAGAATGCCGGTGGCGCGGGGTTCGGGGACAACCGCCGAGGCGATCACACTGAGAACCCCGGCGGATGCCAGTTGAGTCGTATCCCAATCGAGACTGCTCCCCTTCCATGTGTAGGGAAGCGCCACGCTGGAAAAGCTCCCGGCAGTCTCCGCCGAGAAAAGGGTGAAGCTGACGCTTTGGCCGTCTGTCAGGACAAGGTCCTCAAGGAACGACACGTTGAGGGTGCCGCCAAGCGTCAGCGTCTTGCCTGCGGCAACCGTGAAGGACCAGTAATCCTCGCCGCGCGTCTGCCCGCCCAGGGCCAGCGAGACTGTCGCGTCCGAGGCAAGCGTTACGTCGTTGGCGAAATTGAGGATGCTCGTGTTGCGGGCATCTTGCAGAGTTCCGTGAACCGTAACAGCCCCGCTGATACGGCCCGCGCCGCCGAGGGCGCCGCCGGCCTGCACCTCTACAGCGCCCGTCCCCGTGCCGCTGGTGTCTGAGTCGGCGTTGTCCACGAGCAGCGTGCCGCCGGAGATTTGGGTGCCGCCGGTGTAGGTGCTGGCCGCTTCGAGAATTGTCGTACCGGCGTCCTGCCGCAGCTTGACTTTTCCCGTAATGGCGATGACGCCCCCGTCTTTTGTCACGAAGCGATAATCTGTGTTCGTGTGATTGAAGTGCAGTTCCGAGTTGTTGCCGCTGGCGGCGACCGTGGCCACGTTGAGCGTGCCCGCGGCCTTCGTCGTGGTCCGCCCGCCGATGTAGAGGTAGCCGGTGTAGGTGCTGCCGCTGCCGAGTGTCAGCGTGTTGGCTGTGACCGATCCGCCATTGCTGACTTCAAGGTAACCGCTCGCGTTGGCTTGGCGGCCGAGAGTGATTGTGTTCATTGTCAGCGAACCGCCGTCCACCGTCACGTAGCCGGTGCCGCTGGCGGTGTTGCCTACATACAAATCGTTGGTGCTGCTGACGGTGCCGCCGCTGTTGACGGTAAGCGTCCCGGCGTAGCCAAGCTGAATTAGGCCGCCCGCAATCACGGAACCGCCCGCATTGACTTCCAACGTGCCTTCTTGGGCATTCGCACCAACGCCCAGACTGATCGACGAAGTGGAACCCATGGTGAGCGTGTAGCCCGTGATGGAGAGACGGCCTGTGCCTTGGGTTCCTCCGATGGTCATCGTCCCGGAGGACGCGTTAGCCGAGATGATTTTTGTCCAGCCTCCGTTATAAATTTGGACCGTATTGGCGGTAGTAGGGATGGATGTGCCGGTCCAGTTTGCGGCCGTGTGCCAATCGCCCCCTTCGGGATCAGAATTGATCCACGATGCGGCTCGCGAAGTGCTTACACCGCCCATGAGCGGCGCCAGTGCCAGTAAAAGGGTGCGAGCAACGGCGGTTAGACGTTTGGGGCGGGACAGACATCTGTCCCTCCCATGCGCGTTACGGTTACGGAGGGTGATGGTGTCGATGTTTTTCATGTGTTTTTGGCGTTGATTGCGATGGTTACAGATGGCGAAGGAGGCATGGGCGGCGGGGAGACAGGCGTGGGATGGTGGCGGTGAAAACGAGACTGGCTGAGATTAACCCGGATACCGCGATTGAGGCTCAAGCGGTGAGGTTTTCGGTTTTCAGTTTCATATGGGTGTAATGAAGAGACTGTAGCCAATGCATGCTACCGGGTCACTCCATAGTCAATATAATTTCAATTAACTTCTTTAAAATTAAAAGATACAAGCAAAACCCATGCCAATCGCCATCACATCGGGAGGCCGGCATGGCGACCGCCGGCCTCTCGGCACGACGGGACCGGGAGCCGCGGAGGGGGGGCTTCCAATCAGTTCTACTTTGGTAAAATGACCGAAGACCACGGACGCGAATAGCCACGCCCCTGCTACAAACCCGCTCTTGCCTGTAGGGGCGTGCCTCGTGCGCGTCCGGTTTGGTTCAATTTACCAAAGTAGAACTAGTTTCAATAAAGTTCCATGAAACTTGTCTTGTTCTCCGACCTCGCGCCTGTTTGAAAAAAACCGAACCCAAGCCATGCCCACGACCCCCGTCCGAACCAAACGAGCCAAAGTAAAATTGTCCGACCTCGCGAAAGCCGCGGGCGTGTCGCTGTCCACGGCCTCGCTGGCCGTCCGCAACGACCCGATCATCCGACCGGAGCTGCGCCGGCAAATCTCCGAGCTGCGGGAGCGCATGGGATATGTGCCCCTGCGGCGCAGCAGCGCGGCAATCGCCGCCGGGACATCGCACAAGCTGCTCTTCTCGCTCGTGGATCGCTCGCTGGAGGAAGACCCCTACAGCGCGATCCTCAACGGGGTGATCTTCGGCTGCCGGAGGCGCGGGTGCGCACTCACCATGAGCGACACCGACGGGACGGTGCCTCCGGACAAGGATGCGCACCGCAACCTCGCCGGCGTGATCCTCGCCGGAGTTGTCACCGAGGACATCGTGGAGGCCTACCGGAGCCGGGGGCTGGCGGTGGTCGTGGTCGGCGCCCACCACTTCTCCTCGGCCGTCCATTCCGTGCAGGTCGATCTCTTCGAGGCCGCGCGGATGACCGTCCGCCGGGCACTGGAGGACGGAGCGCGCCACTTCGTCTATTTCGCGAAAAACCTGGAGACGGACGTGGGCAAGTATTTCCTGCTCTACCTGCGTTCCACGCTGGAGGACCACGGTCTGGAACTGCCTGCCCCGAACGTGTTTCTGGCCGATTACCGGGACGAGGCCCGGGTCTCCTCGCAACTCGAACGCCTAGGCCGGCACCTCCGGCCGGACACCGCGGTCTTCACCAACGGGCTGGAACATGCGGACGTCTATCGGACCTTTCTCGCGCTCTCGAAGCGGAATTCGCGCGTTTATTCGATCTCGTATTCGGACAGTCCGATCAACCATCGCAACTACCCGTGCCTGAACATCGATCTGAACCAAGCGGGGCGGATCGCGGTGGACCGGCTCTGCCTCATCATCGAGGCGGACGACGACGACGCGCCGGATTGCTACACCTGCCTGCTGCGCCCGGACGGCTGGCTCCCCCGTGCCAGCGTGGCGCAATAAGTCGGTTCTTCGCGGAATGGTGAAGGGTCACGTAAAGGGTCAAACCTTTACTTTGATATTTTCAAAAACAGGCCGAACGGGCCAAAGGGTCACTGGCTGGAGTTGACGAGCGACGTGCCGGCCTTGCGGGCGATCATTTCGGTGAGGCGCTGGACCTCAAGCTCGGCGTTGCGCCGCTCGATCCGCGCCAGCTCCACGCGGCGGTTCAGTTCGAAAGTGTCCTTGTGCAGCGTCTCCAATCCGGCGCGCAGCTCCGTGAGCTGTTTTTCCAGCGTGGCGATCTCCGCGGCGCGGGCGGTGGCGGTTTCACGGGCGGTTTTGGTATCGGCGGCGATCTTCGCGCTCTCGGCCCCCTGGCGCGCCTGTTTTTCCTCCTCCTTCTTCTTTTCCTCGGCCTGGCGTTCCGCGGCGCGGCATCACGCAAAAATGCTTACCCAAAAACACCCGTGCTCAACTGAGCGCTGGCGCCGTGAATCCCACGCATGGCAACCCTCGACTATCAGCGCACTGTTTTTGCCTACCATGGTTGCGACCGGCACGCGGCGAAGCGTATCCTGGACGGCGATACGTTCCGTTCCAGTGACAACGACTACGACTGGCTCGGGCGCGGCATTTATTTTTGGGAATACGGCCCCGAGCGCGCCCTCCAGTGGGCCAGAGAGACAGGATGGAAGCGACGGCCCAAGCCATCCAGGCGCTTCCAACCCGCCGTGGTCGGCGCGGTCATCCACCTAGGCCGCTGCCTGGATTTGCTGGATGTGCGCTACACCACGGCATTGCGAGATATTTATCCGGAGTTTGTCCAGCTTCACCGGGATACTGGAGTGGATCTCCCCAAAAATTCAGGGATAATGGACAGCTCCGGTCTCCCGTTTTTGAGGCGGCTTGATTGAGCAATGCTGAACTGGGGTGTTCCTGCATCATGGAAAAATCCCACATCCAGATCGTTGTGCGTGATCCGGCCTGCATCGTCGGTGTTTTTCAGCCGCGCAGTCACTCTTGACCATTCCCCCCTGCTTACGCATCGTTCTTTCCATGGTCGCCGCCCGCAAGAAAACAAAAAAAGCCATCAAACCTCCAATGACAGTCGATGAGCTTGTTGACGCTACGATCAAGCACGTCAAAAGCATGACCCTTGAAGAAGGCATCCAGTCACTTATCGACGCTGGCATTTACACCTCTCGCGGCTACCTCGCCAAACCCTATCGTGTGCCCGGCGAAAAAGTCCCTCGCCTCAAGATCCTCCCCGGCCAGTTGAGGGCGAAGGCGGTGGCGAAAGTGAAATAATCCCTTCTCCGTTTTTGCTCATGCTGGCTCTCCATGGTCGCTGTCCGAAAAAAACGAAGAAAATCTCTGTCACGTCTTCCCGCCCCATGACCGTTGACGAGATCGTTGCCGCGACTATCCAGGACATCAAGAGCATGACCAAGGAGGACTGAATCCTTTCGCTCGTGGATGCGGGCATTCTCACCCCTCGCGGTTATCTTGCCAAACCCTACCGTGTGCCCGGACAGAAGCTCGTTCGCACTCCCATCCCGGCGCGCAAGCCGAAGGCCAAAGCGACGGCGTGATACCCCCCCCACGGCAAGCCATAAAGGGGCAAGCCTTTACTTTTGATATTTTCAAAAACAGGCCGAACGGGGCCCAAGGGTCACTCGCTGGAGTTGACGAGCGACGTGCCGGCCTTGCGGGCGATCATTTCGGTGAGGCGCTGGACCTCGAGCTCGGCGTTGCGCCGCTCGATCCGCGCCAGTTCCACGCGGCGGTTCAGTTCGAAGGTGTCCTTGTGCAGCGTCTCCAGCCCGGCCCGCAGCTCCGTGAGCTGTTTTTCCAGCGTGGCGATTTCCGCGGCGCGGGCGGTGGCGGTTTCGCGGGCGGTTTTGGTGTCGGCGGCGATCTTCGCGCTCTCGGCCTCCTGGCGCGCCTGTTTTTCCTCCTCCTTCTTCTTTTCCTCGGCCTGGCGCTCGGCGGCACGGCGGGCGGCGTCCTCACGCGCTTTCGCCTCGGCCTCCGCTTTCTTCGCCGTTTCGGCCTGCTCCAGCCGGAGCGTCTCCGCTTCCTTCTGCAAGGCCAGCTCGGCGGCGTGCTTCGTGTGATTCCAGTAAACGCCACCGAACAGCGCGACAAGGACGAGAGGAACGATCAGGTAAAAGCGGTTCATTTGAGATGGAAGTTTGAAGTTGGTAGTTGGGAATTTGCGGTTTGTCGTTGGAAATTGGTGACAGGGGGATGCGTTTACCGGGGGTGCCGCAACTGGCCGCAATCCCTTTCGATCAAGATCAACCGCGAATGAACGCGAATAGACGCGTACCGAGCGCAGCGACAGTCTGACATCCAGAAAGACGGATGACGTACATAATTATCCAAACATGAGTTTATTGTATTTTATTCGCGGCCATTCGCGTTCATTCGCGGTTAAAAAACGATCAGGTAAACCGTATTGCGGCTAGCTGCCGGCGGGGGCCGGAGGAACGATGCCTCCGGGCGGGATCTTGCTGATGACACCCTCGAGCGCCCGCTGGTTGGCCCGGACTTTTTCAACGTAGGTCTTCAGGAACGCCTCCTCGGCCAGCGCGGCTTCGTGGACGGTTTTCACCGACGCGATGTCCGCCTGCACCGCAGCCACGTCTTTCTTCAACTGGTCGAGCCGGCGGCCGGATTGCTGCATGTCGGAATACGCCTTGTCGCGCTCGTCGAGCGCGCGCTGGCGGGCTTCCTTCGCGGCCTGCTCCTGCGCCTCCTTTTCGGCGCGCTCTTTTTTTCGCTGCTCCTGGAGCGCCACCGCTTCCTCGATCGCCTTGCGGCGCGCCTCGGCCTCGGCTTTCAGGCTCTCCTCCTTTTCGGCGCGGATTGCGGCCTGTTTGGCCATCTCCCGCTCCTGATAGCCGCTGCGGAAATTCCAGTAAAAACCTCCGAAGGCGAGGACGGCAATGATGGGTGCGAGAAAGTAGGCTTTGTTCATGGCGGGTGTGGAAGTTGGTCGTTCGAAGTTCGAAGGGGCGTTCTAAAAATTCATTTTTGAACAGAAGGAAACAAAGGTAACGAAGGTAAAACAGAGAAATCCATGAATAATAACTTATTGATTTTAATAAATTTAAAGAAGAATGAACGGTAAGCGTTTCTGGTTGTTCTTCGTTCTCTTCGTTGCCTTCTGTTCAATTTTCAGATCCCTCTGTAGTTGGTAATCGGTATCTTGTAGTTAATTCCTGGTGACGAGTCGTGAGGTCAGCTTTTGCCGGAGCGGGCGGCGAGGGCGTCGCGGACAGCGCGGGTGAGGCGCCTGACGTCCTCGGGTTTGGCGTCGGGATGGGCGGCGGCCTCTCCGGCCCATTTTTCCGCCTCCTCGAAGCGTTGCAGTTCGTAGTCGATGTAGGCGAGGAACAGGCGGGCCTGGCCCGGTTTTTCCAGCCCTTCCTTGCCGAGCGCCGCCTCCAGCCGCGTGCGCGCCTCTCCGATCTCCCCGAGCGAGTAGTGCAACTGGGCCAGCGAAAACTCCAGTTGCGCATCGTGCGGGAACATTCCGATGGCCCGCCCCAGCGTTTCGACGGCCTGTTTCTCCCGGTTGGCCTGCTGGCAGGCGGTCGCGAGCAGTTCCCAGTTGCGCCGGGTGTTTTCGATCGCGCCGGAGGCGAGCCCTTCTTCCAGCAGCGTGATGGCCCGGTCGTAGTTTTCCAGCGTGAGGTAGAGGGCCACGAGGCTGAAGTTTTCCTTCGGCGAATCGAGCAGGCCCTGCTGCCGGGCGCGCTCGAGCGTGAGGATCGCCCGCAGATTGTAGCGCGCGGTCTCTTTCGGATCCTTCGATTCCGAGGCGAGCCCGAAGTAGGTCGCCGCCAGTTGCTGCCAGTACTGCGCGGAGTCGGGATGGCGGCTGACGAGCAGTTCGAGCAACTCCGCGGCAGATGCCGCTTCCCCGAGTTGCTGGTGAATGGCGAGGAGCAGGATATACGGCTGGTCGCCGGGGGCGGCTTTCAGGTAAAGGCTTTCCCCGGCTTCGGCGAGGGCCTGCCGGAGCAGCCCGTGGTCGGGTTTTTCCGCATCCAGCGTGGCCAGGCTGTACAGGATCGAGGCGGCGTAGAGGCGCGCATCGAACGTGGGTTGCGGCGCGCCGGCAAACCAGAGCCGGATCTGCTCGTACGCTTTCCGGAGGAAGTCGGCGCGCCGGGCAGGGTCCTTGGCCTCGGAGCCCTCCTGGTAATAAAGCTGGCTGAGCAGGTAGCGCTGGTCGACGAGCGGTTTTTTCTCGAAGAAGCTGTAACGTTCGCCGAGCGCGAGCGCGGTCTCGAGCGGCGCGATCGCTTCGGCATACCGGTCGACCGTCAGCAGGATCTGCACCTTGATCTGCGAAAGGATGGCGCGGTCGAAGCTGTCGGCGGCCGTCCCGGGCAGCAACTGGTCGATGAGCCGGAGCGAGCCGGCGTAATCCTTCGCCTCGGTGAGCGTGCGCAGTTTGCCCAGCTCGGCAGAAACGGCGGCCGAGATTTCCTTCTTCGGCGCATCGTCGGCGGCGGCGCGGACGGAAAGCGGCGGCAACAGCGCGGCGAGAAGCGGCAGGAGGCGGAGCAGAAAAAGGCGGAGCGCGGTTTTCATGATTCAGTCCCGGGTCGGGTTGAACGAGATCGGCACCTGCATGCGGGCGTTGACGGTGGCGCCGCCTTTTTTGCCGGGCCGGAACTTCCATTTCATGACGGCGTTGACGGCCTCCTGCTCGAACTCGCGGTGACTCGAGCTGATCACGTAGGCGTCGCGCACGTCGCCGGAGGTGTCGACGATGAAACCGACCATGACCTGGCCGCCAATGCCGGCGCGGCGCATGGCGAACGGATACACGGGAGCGGACTGGAAACGCGGCGTGGGCCGCTCGTCGAGGCTGGCCAGATCGAAGAGATTGGCCATGCCGGAGCCGGCGATGCCCGTTCCCGGCCGCCCGGCGGGGATCGAGATGACCCCGGTCGGCCGCGACAGGCCCGGAGGGGGCGGGGGCTGGATTTTTTGTTCGAAGGGCGAGGGCACCGCCGAAGGCGTGTCGGTCTGCATCGGCGGCGCCAGGTCGGAAAGGTCGGCGGTCGCCTCCTCGGGCGTGGAATCGACGACCTCGGGCTCGTCGGGCTCGACCGCCGGCATCGGCATCAGCTCGATGGTCGGCACCTCCTCTTCGGCCGCGGCCACGGTTTTTTCGGACGGCTTGAGCCATTGTCCGCCAAAAACGAAGCCAGCGTGCAGGAGGATCGCTCCGATGATGCCGATGATGAGGTCGCGTTTCATGGGTCAGGTCAGCGTCCGGTGGGTCGATAGGCGGTCTCGATGGAAACCTGGGTGATGCCGGCCTTGCGGACTTCGTCGAGCGCGTTGATGGCGGCGCCGTAGCGGGCCCGGTCGTCGCCGGTGACGAGCACCCGCGGGTTCGGGTTCGAGGCCTTGTAGTTGATCAGGCGCGGGGCGATTTCCGAAATGTTGATCAGCTCGCGGTTCCAGTAGGCGGTGCCCGGCTCGGACAGTTGCAGGACAATCGTCTCGTCGTCGTTGTTCTGCTGCTGAGGCGCGGGCGTGGCCTGCGGCAGGTCCACCGGCACCGACTGGATCTTGTTCAGCGAGAGCGTGAACAGGACGAAGGTGGCGAGCAGGAAGAAGATCACATCGATGAGCGGGATGATCTCGATGCGCGCTTTCTTGACGCCGCCGCTGTGGAATCCGCCGGTTGAGCCTGACATGGTGTTCGGGTGGAGTTGGAAGTTTGAAATTGGAAGTCGGGAATTTGAAATTGGCAGTCGGGAGAGAGTGATCGTCGCCGGGAGAGGTCAGGCGCCGGGGCGCAGGCGCGTCTCGATCTTGATCCGGCTGATGCCGGCCTTGCGCACCTCGTCGATCACGTAGCGCGCCTGGGTGAACAATGCGTTCTCGTCGCCGTTGATGAGCACGTTCGGGTTGGGCTCCACCTGTTTGTACGCCTGCAAGCGCGCGATGAATTCCTCGAGCGTGACCGGCTCCTTGTCCCAGGCCAGCGTGCCTTCCTGCGTGATCGAGATCGTCACCGCATTGTCGGCGCTGCGCATCTCGCCGGTCTCGGTCATCGGCAGGGCCACGTTAAGACCCCCCGACTTGTTCAGCGAGAGCGTGAACAGGACGAAGGTGGCCAGCAGAAAAAAGATCACGTCGATCAGCGGGATGATCTCGATGCGCGCCTTCTTCGCGGGACCGGAGGCAAACTTGTCGGCTTGTAGTGACATTGCAGTTACAGATGGCAGCAGGGAAGGCGCGGTGTCAGCGGCCGGCCGCAACCGCGGCGGGTTCCCCGGCGGCGGCCTCGGCAGCCGCGGTTTTCTTGATGATGACCTCGAGTGCGTTGGACGCGTCGGAGACGTCGTGCTTGGCCGCCTCGATGCGGGTGTTGAGGATGTTGAACGGCAGCAGGCCGATGATGGCGATGCCCAGGCCGCAAGCGGTGGCGATGAGCGCCTCGCCGACGCCGCCGGTGATCTTGCCGGCATTGGCCGCGATGTCGCCGCCGCCGAGCGCGCCGAAGGTGTTCATCATGCCCGTCACCGTGCCGAGCAGGCCGAGCAGCGGCGCCGCCGTGATGCACGTATCCAGCGTGGCCATGCCCTGCTGGAACCGGGCGAACTCCCGGTTGGCCGCCCGCATGAAGGCATCGCCGAGCGAGTGTTCCTTGTGGGCGAGAGCGTAAACCAGAATCCGCGCCACGTAGTCGCGGCTGTTCTTGCCCAGCCGTACCGCGGCCTCCGTGTCGCTGGCCTCGACCTGCTCGAGCATCTTGTCGACAATGGCCGGATCGCGCGCGGATTTCTCGCGCAGCAGGAAGATCGTCCGCTCGATCACCACCGTGACCGCCAGAAACGAAACGATGAGGATCGGCCACATGATCGGGCCGCCGTGGACAAAAAGCTCCATGGGCGACTGGCCCATGAGGAAGGCAAGAGTCAGTTGATTGGTCATAAGAAGAGGCGGTGAAGACGTTGCAGCGATGACGAATGACCACGGCAGACGCCGCCGGCCCGGAAGCGCATTCCGGTTTGAAGAGCACCCGGCCTTTCCGGCTTTGTCATGTGTGGCAGAATTACTGACGACTTGTTCAGCAATTATCCGGCCAGCCCGGTGTCACTTTCGGCAGATATGTAGCACAAATCGTCGGAGATTCTGTGCTGTGTGGCACATAAGCTTCACGGAGAATTTTTTTCACCGGCGCAGCGCATGAAGAAAGACCGGGCTCGCGAGATCACGCCCGACAATTTGCAGGCCGGTGCCCAGCGGGCCCCCGCCGAGAGCCAGCGGCAGGGTCAGCACCGGCAGGCCGCCGAGACTGGCCGGCGCCGTCAGCGAAAGCAGCCGCGTGCGGTTGGCCGGGTTGCAATCGGCCTTCGCCAGCGCCACGCAAGGCGAGGCCGGCAGCACCAGAAAATCGCACGCATCGAAAAATCCGGTCCAGGCTTCGCGCAGCCGGGCCAGCGCCGCGCGGGCCGGGCCGATCTGCTCCGGCCCGAGCCGCCGCGCGCGCTCCAGGCGTTGCCACACGACCGGATCGTAACGCTCCGCAAACCGCTCCGCCCAGCCGGCATGCACCTGCCAGGCTTCGATCGCGCCGAGAACGCCATACACCTCCGCCGCCGGCGCGAAAGCCGCGCGCAGGATTGCCGCATGAGCGTCGTCGAGCGGCGGCGCCAGCCGCCCGGCCCCCGCGCGAAAGGCGGCGCTCACCTCGGGATCGAGGCCGGGCAGCTCCAGCCAGGCACCCCGCAGCGGCCGCTCGTGGCAGCGTCCGTCGCCGAGCATTTCCGCGAGCAGGATTTCCATGTCGCCGGCATGGGCGGTGAACCAGCCGGCCGTATCGTAGCCCGGGGCGAGCGGAAACGCGTCGGCAATCCACTCGTGATGAGGCACGGTGCGAAATCCGTAGAGCCCGCAAAAGGCCGCGGGCACGCGGATCGATCCGCCCGTATCGGTGCCGATGGCGAACGGAGCCAGGCCGGCGGCGACAGCCACCGCCGAACCGCTGCTGGACCCGCCCGAGGTGCGCCCGGGCGCCAGCGGGTGCTCGCAATCGCCGTAATGGGGGTTTTCCCCGGTGAGGCCGAAGGCGAATTCGTGCAGGTGGGTTTTGCCGGCGAGCACCGCGCCTTTGTCGCGCAACACGCTCACCAGCCTGCTTTCGCGCGGAGGCGCGGGGCGGACTTCCGGCAAAAAAGTCGAACCGGCCAGCGTCGGCAGACCGGCGACGTCCCACAGGTCTTTCAGGAAACAGGGCACGCCGCCGAGGGGAGAAGACCGCGGCGCGCGTTCAAGCTGCTCCGCCAGCGTGTATTCGAGCAACAGCGACGCGAGCGCGGCCCGGCGCTGGCCCGGCGCGAGGCGGTTCGCGGCCTCATGGACGCGGCGAGCGGCTTGCGCGGGCGAGAGCGCGCGCCAGGCGGCGATCGTAAGCATCGAGGGTTGCGTGGACATGCGGGCCGGGCGGGTTACAGGTGAAAACGCACCGTCACCTGGATCTCCGCGGAAGCCCCGCGCGGGAGCCCGGCGACGGCGACCGCCGCGCGGGCGTGTTTGCCGGCTTCACCGTAGAGCTGCACGAACAGATCGCTCGCGCCGTTGATGACCTGCGGGCTTTGCCCGAAGCCGGCGACGGCGTTGACGTAGCCGCCGAGGTAAAGAAATTCGCTCACCCGGTCCAGCCGGCCCAGCGCGCCCTTGATGCCGGCGAGGACGTTGAGCGCGCACACCCGGGCGGCGGCATATCCTTCCTCCACGGTGCGCTCGCCGCCCACCTGTCCGGCATGGGTGACCTCGCCGTCGAGGGTGCAGATGACGCCGGCCAGGATCAGCATGTCGCCGCATTTTCGATACGGGACGTAGTTTCCTCCCGCGGTCGGCGGGGAGGGCAGCACGAGGCCGAGTTCGGCCAGTCTGGTTTCGATCGGGTCGGTCATGGCTTAATCGAAGATGGCTTCGGGCAGGTAGGCGGTGAGGGTGGTGACGGGAGCGTTGACGAGCTGGCTCACTTTCAGGTCGAGCACCACGCTGCACAGCGTGTAGGCCATCGCGGGCGTGACGCCGAGGCGGTCCACGATGAAGGCGATGGCGCGGCGCACGGCGCGCTTGCAGGCCTCGCGCGGATTTTCGTCGGATTCGACAAAAAGGTGCCACGGCTTGCCGGCGTAGCGGGACGGCGTGAGCGGGCCGGGAGAAATCGCATAGGGGGCGGCCAGCGGACGCTGTTTGTGCACGTTGAACGTGAGCGTGACGTCCATGGGCGCCTCCATGCCGTTGATGCACACCTCGCCGTCGCCCTGGGCGGCATGGCAGTCGCCGGCGAGCACCCCCGCGCCCGGCGTGAACACCGGCAGGTGCAGCGTCGTGCCGGCGGTGAGGTGGCGCACGTCGAGATTGCCGCCGAACGCGCCCGGCGCGCGGGTGCGGAACTCGCCGGCCTCCGCGCGCTGCACGCCGATGATGCCGGCGAACGGATGCAGGTCGAGGGTCACGCCGGGGAAACTGCGGGTCCGGTTCCCGTCGAGTTTCCAGATGAAAAGATGCGGGTCGGGGAAATCGTCGGCGAGCAGGCCGAGGCCGGGAATCAGGCTCGTCCATGCCCAGCCGTGATGCCGGTAGTCCTCGATCCTGATTTCCAGCACGTCGCCCGGTCCGGCGCCGTCGATCGCCACCGGGCCAGTGAGTGCGTGGACCTTGAGCGGATCGAAGCGCGTCCGGAAATCCTCCGTCGTCCAGTCGGGCCGCACCTGCCAGCCGCTGGAGTCGGCGCACTGGAACGTGACCGTGTCGCCGGGCGCGACGGTGAGCCGCGGCGGCAGGGCGTTGTTCCAGCGATGGACGAAGGGTTCGGGAGCGAGCGTGTGGTGCATGCAGGACAGAAAATTCCGGCATCGATGAACGCAGGAACCGCGCCGGATGCGGTCGCAGTCAGCGCATTTGGCGGAATGACGACCAAACTCCAGGCCGTTCCCCCCCCCGAACACACGACACCCGCAGCCGCGGAGGGGCGCAGCCCTGCCGATGAAAAGCGCGGACCCCGGCGCCGGTGTGGTATTTATGTACGAAATCCGTCATTAACCGGCAGCCTGTCGCGGGGAAGGCGCATCTCTTTTCCCGACGCTGCGCCCGAAGCGCCGGATTGGCCCTCAAGTTGCTGAATCGGGAATCATCTCATGATTCGCCAGGAAACCGCCACCGACTGGGTGCTCATCACCCATCCCGACCACGCCCGTCTCGCCGGCCGGTTCGCCGACGCCTGGGGCAACGATCGTTTCGCCCGACCCGAACCGTATCAGGATATCCGTTACGCCGTTTATCACCATGACGACGGCTGGCTGGCGCGCGACGCCGCTCCGTCGCTCACCCCGGCAGGGTTGCCCGAGGCGTTCACCCGCACCCTGGTCGGCGCGTACAGCGCATTCGAGGAGATCGACCTGCCCGCCTATCTGGCGGTGCGCGCCCGGGCCACGGCCGAAGTGGCGGAGGTCAATCCGTACGCGGGCATCCTCGTATCGATGCACACGTACAACCTGCTTTCCGAACAGGCCGATCTGGACAGCATCCGCCCCGAACATCGCGACGCGCACGCCCGGTTTCTCGACGAACAAAAATCCTGGCAGCAGGAAACGGCCGCCCGCCTCGGGGCCGCACCGGAGGCGCTGCTGCGCGGTTTCGAGTTCCTGCAATGCTGCGACAACCTCTCGCTCATCGTCTGCTCCGGCTACGAACAGCCGCGCACGCTCCGGCACACGCACCCCGATGCCGACGGCGTGCGCCACACGATCCGGTGCGCGCCGGCGGGGGCGGACACGTACACCCTCGATCCCTGGCCGCTTGCGCCGGACAAGCTCGAACTCGAAATCCCCTGCCGGCAGGTGCCGAAAGCAGAGGCCACGACGACCGGAGCGTTTCGCGCCGCCTTTGCCGCGGCGCCGGTCGCCACCCGGCGCGTGACGTTGCGGCGTGCCGCCGCCTGAACGGAACAGGCCCGCAACCGCACCCTTTTCCCGTCATGCTCCAGCGTCTGTTCAAACTCGCCGAAAACCGCACCAACACGGGGCGCGAACTCTTTGCCGGCCTGGCCACGTTTGCCGCCATGGCCTACATCCTCGCCGTCAACCCGGCGATTCTGATGAACGGCTTCGGCGCCGATCCCGCGATCGGCAACGATCCGGCGTCGCAGTCGTTTCTGGCCGTCAAGGGCGCGCTGGTCACGGTCACCGCGCTGACCGCCGCCGTGAGCACGATCCTCATGGCGTTGATGACCAACTACCCCGTGGCACTCGCTCCGGGCATGGGCATCAACGCGTTTTTCGCCTTCAGCATCTGCCTGGGCGCCGGCGTGCCCTGGCAGCAGGCGCTGGGCATGGTGTTTGTCAACGGCTGCATCTTCCTGCTCCTCTCCGTCACCGGCATCCGGGAAAAGATCGTGAAGTGCATTCCGTATCCGCTGAAGATCGCCATCACCTGCGGCATCGGCATCTTCATCGCCTTCATCGGGCTGAAAAACGCGGGCATCATCGTGTCCAATCCCGCCACGTTTGTGTCGCCCGGCGACTTCACGCAGGGACCGGTCGCGCTCGCGCTCGGGGGCATCGTTCTCGTGCTGGTGCTCGTGGCGCGGCGCGTGCCGGGTGCGATCGTCATCGGCATCATCGCCACCACCCTGGTCGGGCTGGTGGTGCCGGATGGCGAGGGCGGCCGCGTCACGCGCCTGCCCTCGTCGCTCTTCGCCCTGCCGGCCTCGCCCGCCCCGGTGTTCCTGCAGCTCGAATTCGGTTTCCTCGCCAGCCTCGAGACCTTCCTGAAAATCCTTCCGCTGCTCCTCACGTTGCTGCTGGTCGACATGTTCGACAATCTCGGCACCCTGATCGGCGTGACCAAGCGCGCCGGTTTCCTCGACAAGAGCGGGCATCTCCCCAAGGCCGGACGCGCGCTGGTGGCCGATTCGATCGCCGCGATTCTCAGCTCGCTTTTCGGCACGTCCACGGTGGTCAGCTACATCGAGAGCGCCTCGGGCGTGGAGGCGGGAGGCCGCACCGGGCTCACGGCCGTGTCCACCGCGTTGCTCATGCTGCTGGCGCTCTTCCTGACGCCGCTCATCCTGGTGGTGCCGGCGGCCGCCACGGCGCCCGCGCTCGTGGTGGTCGGCGTGTTCATGCTCCAGTCGGTGACGGAAATCGAGATGACCGACTTCCGGATCGCCGCCCCCGCCGCGCTCACCATCGTCGGCATCCCGCTCACGTTCAGCATCGCCGAAGGCATCGGCTTCGGGCTCATCGCGGCCGCGGTGCTCGCGGTCGCCACCGGCAAGCCGCGCGGCTTCACCATCACCGGATATGCGATCGCGGCGGTTTTCTTTCTGGAGTTCTTCCATATCTTCCCGTTCAGCGGCTGAGCCGCGCCTTTTTCCTTATGTCTGTTTCCGCTCCGATCCTGCCTGATTCCGCCGCGACTCCCGATTTCGACGAGCTGATCGCCCGCTTCCAGCACGCGTCGGGCTCCGTGCTCGAACCCCGGCCGTTCGACGACCGTCCTGTTTACGGCACTACCCTGTACATTGCGACCTGCACGCTCGACACCCGTTTCGGCTACTTCCGCGCGCACATTTTCCAGGACATCATCGACAAGCACTACATCATCGCGCTCGTCCACGGCGACATCGTCAACGCCACCACGCTCTACACCCGCCTGCACTCCTCGTGCATCACGAGCGAGACCCTGCGCGGCGGCGATTGCGACTGCGTCCAGCAACTCGAAGGCGCGTTCCGGGTCATCGCCGGGAAGGGCAACGGCATCCTCTTCTACCTCATGCAGGAAGGCCGCGGCGTCGGCTACATGGGCAAGGCCCGCGACCGCATGCTCGTGCAGGCCTCGCTCGACCAGCTCTCCACCTTCGCCGCCTACTCTGCGATGGGACTCAAGAAAGACCACCGCAACTACGAGAACATTTCCCACATCTGCTACCTGCTGGGCATCCGCGCCTCCTTCATCGTGCTCACCAACAATCCCGACAAGGTGGAGGCGATGAAATCCCAGGGGCTCGCCATCGCGGGCACCGAGGCGCTGGAGTTCGAGCCCTCGCCCTTCAACCTCGCCTACCTCACCTCGAAAGCCGCCGGCGGGCACAGCCTGAAGCGTCCGGCGATGACGGAGGTGAAGCGCGCGCTCCCGCCCGAGCCGGTCATCCCGTTCAAGCCCCATGCTCTCCCCGAGGCGCGCCGCTTCATCTACGCGGCCAGCTACTTCCTGCCGGTGAAGCCGGTGGACAACGACATCCTCATCACGGAGGCGCGATTCAGGGAACTTTTCCGGTACGATGCCCTGAGCCGCTACACGGCCGGCTCCCACCCGCCGGTGCTTGATTGCCGGGCGATTCGCGGGAACCGGTTCTTCGTCAGAATCTCCGTCGACAACTTCAACCTCTTCAAGCGCGACAACCCCGACGATCCCGTCCTCGACCTGCTGACCACGCCGTACTGGTTCCGCGTGCACGTCTATTACGACATCGTGACGTCGCAGGATTTTGTCGTGCTCACGCACGGCACCCCGCAGATCCATGACCTGCCCGTCGTGCGCGTGCACAGCGAATCGCTCTTCAACCGCTTCCCGCTGCGCACGGTGGAAAACCGCGACAAGCTGAAGCAGTCGGTCAAACACATCGTCACCTACGGCGTCGGCGCGATGCTGCTGCTGCACAACGACGGCCGCGGCGCCGGTTTCGGCGCCTACGCGACCGACCGCATGATGACCGACTCCAACCAGGCGCTCTCCTCCGACGAAGCCTACCGCAAGCTCGGCGTCGGCTACGACAGCCGCGACTACGACTGCTCCATCATCCTTCTGCGCCACCATATCCCCAACGAAAAAATCCAGATGGTGATGAACTCGCCGACCAGCCTTGTCAGGAAACCCGAATACGCCGAGGCTCTCAACCGCCACAAGATCGATGTGGAGCGGTGGATCTTCCTCGAAGGCGAACCCGCCTCCCCCGCCCATGCCTGACGCCCCTTCCGATCCGCTCGGCCACGACCTGCTCGCGCACCGGCTCGCGCAGATTCCCGCCGTGCTCGCCGGCATGATCGACCGCGGCCAGACGCCGCTGAAACCGGCCACCCTCGGCGCGCACCGCTTCATCATCACCGGCACCGGCAGCTCCGAGGCGCACGCCCGTTACCTGACGATGCTGGTCAACCTCCACACCGATCGCGCCGCCGCCTACCTGCCGCTCTCCGGTTTCGTGGACCTGCGCCGCGACGCCTTCGCGGGCAAGACCCTCGTCGTCTTCTCCCAGGGCGTTTCCCCCAACGCGCAGATCGCGCTCAACCGCCGCAAGGATTTCGCCCACTGCGTGCTCTTCACCGCGACGACCCCCGACGCCGCGCTCGCCGCGGGCAAGCGCGACCGCGCCGCGCTTCTCCGGAGCCTCCTCGATGACGGCGGCGAGCGGGTGGAGTTTCCCCTCGCCGAGGAGTACACCACGCTCATCCGCTTCGTCGGCCCGGTCGCCGGCTACCTCGCCGCGCTCCAGTTTGTGGCGCAACTGGCCGGCTGCCGCTTCCCGTCGCCCTCCGCCGATGTGATCCTGCCGTTGCTGGACGCGCCCGCCCCTCCCGCGCTGCTCGATGCCATGCTCCGGCTGCCCAGCGCCTTTTCCCAGGGTTTCAACATCGTCACCGCCGCGCCCATTTCCGACTTTGCGCAAAACCTCGCCTGCAAGTTCATGGAGGGCCTTTTCTGGCCCTGCCCGCCCATCTCCGACTTTTTGCAGTTTGCGCACGGCCCGTTCCAGCAGATGAACGCCCACCCCAAGCCCGTGATCATCCTGCAGGGCGACTCCCCCGCCGAGGCCGACCTGGTGGACCGCAGCGTGCGCATGCTCGGCGAGGTCGGCCTGAGCGCCTTCGTCGTGCAGGTGAACGCGCCGCCCCTGTATTCAATTTTCGGATTCGAGGCCGCGCTCAACGCGCTTGTCTTCGCCGTCATGCGCCACCTGCGCGTCGACCAGGTCAACTGGCCCGGGAAAGGCCGCGACGACCTCCTCTACGGTTTTTGTCCCGACGCCTGAAGCCGCCTCCGCCCCTCCCGGCAGCACCAGGTTGAGGACCAGCGCCGTCACCCCGCCTGCCGCGATGCCGGATTCGAGGAGCGCCCGGAGCGCGCCCGGCAGCTCCGCCAGCCACCCGGCCTGCGTCGGCGCCCCCAGCCCGACCGCCAGCGCCAGCGCCACGACGAGCGCATCGCGCTGGCCCACGCCCCGGCTCGCGATCAGCCGCAGGCCCGACACCGCCACCAGCCCGAAGAGCAGCAAGGCCAGCGCCCCGAGCACCGCCGGCGGCATGGCCGTCACCCAACGGCCCACCGCCGGGAAAATCCCCAGCAGCGCGAGGATCAGCGCCATGAGCGGACCGATCCGCCGGCTCGCGACCCCGGTGATCTGGATCACGCCGTTGTTCTGCGCGTAGGTGGTGCTCGGGAAACCGCCCGCCAGCGCCGACAGCAGGCTCGTGAGGCCGTCGGCAAAAATCCCGCCGCGCAGGCGCGCCCGGTGATCCGCCCCCTCCGCCGGCAGCCCCGAGAGCTGGGCGGTCGCGGTCATGTCGCCCATCGCCTCCAGCACGGACACGAGATAGATGAACGCAAACGGCGGCACCAGCGACCAGTCGAAGGCAAACCCGTGCGGCATCCAGCGCGGCAGGGTGATCCACGATCCGTCGCCCGCGACCGGCGCGGCCAGCCATCCGCCGAGGCCGCAAACCCCGTAACCGGCCGCCACCCCGAAGAGCACGCCGCCCACCCGCGCCCACGGACGCCCCGCCGCCTGCGCGCCCAGCACCACCGTGATGACGACCATCGCCACCAGTCCCCCGGCCCACACCGGCGCATCCGGACCGGCTGGCGCCACGATGCCATGCATGGCCGACGGGATGAGCGACAGGCCGATCAGCAGCACCACCACCCCCGACACCAGCGGAGTGAACACGCGGCGCAGTTTCGGCAGAAACGGCGCGATCACCAGTTGCACCGGCGCGGTGACGAGCGACATGCCGAACATCAGCGCCAGTCCCCCCGCCTGGCCGGCCAGCACCAGCGGTTGCAAAAAGGAAAAACTCGTCCCGGTCACGCTCAGCAGCCCCGAACCCACCGGCCCCGGCCGCAGCGTCTGCAACAACGTGCCCAGGGCCGAGGCCAGCAGCGCCATGCTCACGAAGTAAGCCGTGTCGGCCGGGTTCCATTTCAGGATGCCCGCGAGGATGAGCGGCGGGGTGATCGTGCCCACCACCATCGCGGCCACATGCTGGAGGCTCACCAGCACGGCCGGGCCGGGCGGCACCCGCTCTTCCAGGCCATAAACCAGAGAGGGCGCGTGGGGCGCGGGATCGTCGGCGGTGTGCACGCGGCCTGCGAAGCACATTGCGCACCAGTATCCGCCGCGGCTGGCACCCCGTGTGCTGGATCACCGGCAATCCCCTGCCCTCCGTCTCCCGCCGGGGCGGCAGGCCGGCGATTTTTCCCATGCAACTGCCCGCTCATGTCGACCTCCTCTACACGTCCTCCCGGATCGACGCCCGCCTCGGCGAGCTCGCCGGCGTCCTCGATGCCTGGGCCGCCGGGTCGCAGGCCGAAACCGGCCGGATGCTGATTGCGGTCTGCGTGCTGCGCGGCGGCGTGTTTTTCTTTTCCGATCTGCTCCTGCACATGCGGGCCTCCGTGGAGCCGGGATTTTGCCGCGCCTGGAGTTATGCCAAAAACAGGAATGGCGAACCCGGGGAAACCGTCCGCATGGAATGGCTCGGGCTCGATGTGAAGGACCGCGACGTGGTGCTGGTCGACAACATCTGCGACAGCGGCCGCACGCTCGGCGTCGCCTCGGAATGGCTGCGCGGCCGGGGCGCCCGCACGGTGCGCACCGCGGTCATCGTGCACCGCCTGCGGCCGGATTCGCAACACACGCCCACTCTCGCCGGCTTCGTTTATGCCGGCTCCGAATGGCTGGTCGGCTACGGCCTGCGCGACCGCGAGGCCGGCATGATGAACACGCGCGTCATCTGCTCCCTGCGGCCGGAGCCGGCTCCTCCTCTACCCGCACATAATCCGCCGGGCTGAACGCGGGAAACGTGACCGCATAAAACTCCAGCCCCTCGTCCGCCGCCGCAGTCAGCGCGTGACGCGACCCGGGCTTCATCACGACCACCGTGCCCGCGCGCACCGGGGAGGATTTGCCGTCCAGCACCACCGTGCCGCGTCCCGCGATGATCAGGAAAATTTCCTCGCCCACCCGGTTGTAGCTCAGGCCGGTGCCCCGCCCGGGCGCGAGGGCGAAGCGCGCGATGCTGTAGTCACCGGTCCTCGCCTGGCCCTCGCGCCCGACGAGTTCGCGCAACTCCACCCCGGGCGCCACCGCGATCCTGTCCGCCGTCTCCGGATCGAAAACGACGGACTGTTTTTCGGCAGCCGGCGCGGCCGGGGCGGTGGTCACCGTCGGCGGACGCCTCAAAAATTCCTCGCGGGTCAGCTCCGCGATCAGGCCGGCCCGCTCCGGCCAGCCCGCCTGCAACTCGTCCCGGTAGCCCGGCTCGTAATCGGCGTAGTCGAAGCCCGGCGCCAGTGTGCATCCGAAAAGCGAATACGCCCCGGGCGAGTCCGTCAGCGGGCGCGCCCCCATCCACACGCCCGCCGGCACGGCGAACTGCGGCCTTTGCCCGCCGGCCACATCCGGCCCCATCACGACCACCTCGCTCCGCCCTTCCGGATGGAGCAGCACCAGCTCGAGCGGATCGCCCGCGTAGAAATGCCAGACCTCGTCGGTCCGCAGCCGGTGCAGGGCCGAAAAATCCGTCCGCGTCACCAGGGCATAAATCGCGCTGCCGGCGAGCCGTGACGCGCCGTAGCGGGAGGGCAGTCCGCCGGCGGGGAGCCGGTCGGCGCTCTGCCAGGCGAGCGCAAACCATGCTCCCTCGGACGGGATTTTCTCCATGCGGAGCCGGGCGATGAGTGTTTCCGCAGTCATGTCGGATCGGGCGAAGGCGAAGGCGGGAAACGCCAGCCAGCAGACGACGAGGAAACGCAGCATGGCCGAAGCAGGCAAACGGGAAGTTTTCGCGGCGCAGGGACGACGGATTCCGGAACCTAGAACCGGCAGGTGACGGTGAACTCGGTGCGGATGCCGGGATCGGCGAGGATGGAGCCGTTGCCATAGGTGGCGTTGGGCGGGGACCAGTTCTTCTCGTCGGTCAGATTGAGCACCGCGATGCGGAAATCCCAGTTCTTGTAAGTATAGAAGACGCTGGCATCGATCTGGAACTGCCAGGGAATGACCAGCGTGCCTTCCCAGTTGTTGTTGATCTTGCTGTGAAGTGTGCCGTTGAGAGACGCGCCGAAGCCGTTGTCGAATGTATACGAAACCAGCGCGTTGAACTGGTGATCGGGGAGGCCCTGGGATTCGAAGGTCCGGCGGCCGCCGGCGAAACCCACCGAGTTGCCGCCCCCGGGCAGCCCGTCCGAACCGATGTCGACAAAACCGCTCGTGTCGATGCTGGCCGTCGAGTCGATGTAGCCGTAGGAGAACGTCGTGTAAAAGTTCCGGTTGGGCTGGTAGTTCACCTCGAACTCGACCCCCTTGTTGGTGTAGTCGATCAGGCTGCCGCCCTGGGGCCGGCGGGAGAACGTCTGGTAATAGAGCGCCGCCCCGAGGAAGAGCTTGCCGTCGAGCAGGGAAAGCTTGGCCCCGACCTCGTAGAGCTCGGCCGTGCGCCGGAAATCGTCCTTGTCGAGTTCGCCCGTGGCGGAGGCGAGGTAGCCGCCGCCGTTGGCCTCGGCGCCGGAGGTGTTCTTGCTGTAGTTGTAAGTGGCGTAGGTGCTGAGCCTCGAGGTGACCTTGTAGAGCAGACTGGCATTGAGGTTGGGCAGCACCACGGTGACGGAGTCTTCGGTCGCGGACGAATCCGTGTTCTGCGTGTTGACGTGGAGCACGTCGGCGCGCGCTCCCGTGAGGAGACTCAGTTTGTCGGCCAGCTTCCAGGTCGCCTGGGCAAAGGGCGCGCCGCTGATGCCCCAGGAATCGCTGCCGTCACCGCTGCCGGGAGCGATGCCGTAATAACGGTTCGAATACCCGGGAACGGGCAGGCGATCCGTGCCGATCGAGGCCCAGAAGGCATCGGCGAGGTAGGCATCGATGTAGCGGTGATCCTGCGTCAGGTCCCACACGTTGGCCGGCTCGAAACCGAAGTCGCTGTAGGATTTGACATGCGTGTAACGTGCGGCGACGCCGTAGTTGATTTTGTGTTCGCCGAGATTCTGCTGGAACTCGAGGCGCGACTCGAAGGTGATCGAGGGATCGATGATCTCGGAGTAATAATACGAGCTGAGCGTCTCCCGGCGCGTCCAGGTGAAAAGGTTGTTGTTCACCACGGTGAGATCCGGGTTGGCGGAGACCGTCTGGATCGCCTGCAGCTTGAAGTTGCGGGCCGTCGAATTGTCGCCGGGCTTGAGCAGGCGGGTGTGACGGTTGATCTTCACGGTGGGACCGGACCAGTCCATGGTGTCGCCGAACGGATTCTCGCCACGGACGTTCGCGGCGTTCTGGGGGTCCGAGGGCGAGGCGGAGGTGCCGTTGTTGACGTTCGTACCGGTCTGGTACCGGCCGTGGTCGATGAGGTCCTGGGTGGGCCGGTTGATGCCGAAGTTTTCCGTGTACTCCATGTACGTCGCCTGGGCGTTGATGAAAAGCTCGTAGCGGTCGTTGGGCCTCCAGGTGAGCGCGGCGTAGAGGGACTGGGTCTTGCGGTATTCGTCATCATAATACCCGTCGCTGTCCTCGCCGAAATAACTGACGCGCGTGGCCACCTTGTCCGAGACGGGAAGGTTGTAATCCAGCCCCCAGCGCAGGGTGCTGTAACTGCCGACGGTGGCGAAGATGCTGCCCTCGCTTCCGGCGAAGCTCGGCCGCTTGGTGACGAGATCGACGTAGCCGCCCACGTAGGCGGACACGCCCTGGACGGCCGTGGCGGGCCCTTTCACGATGTTGACGGATTCGACGGCGTTGAAGTCGATCGGCATGCCGTTGCCGTTGCTCGTGATGCGCTCGCGCATGCCGTTCTGGAACACATCGGCGGAGGAGCCGCGGATGTCCGGATTGCCCGGCGCGCCGAAGTTGGTGCGCGTGTAGGAGCTGGACGTGAGCTTGGAAAAATCGCGCACGTCCTTGATGCTGATCGCGCTCAGTTGCTCGCGCGAGATGATGGTCACGTTGCGCGGGATGTCGGTGATGTTGTCGGCCATGCCGAACACCGAGGTGAACGGGCGGGAGGTCGGCATGATGTTCTCCTCGATGGGCACGGTGCTGACCTCGAAGGTTTCGAGCTTCACGACCTCTTCGCTGGCAGGCGTGGAGGCGGGAGCGGAGGCGGGCGGCGTTTGCGCCATCAGCGGAGAGCCGATGATCCCCAGGGCCGTCAGCAGAGCCGGATAGTTTTGCTGCGTCTTCATTTGGTTTTGTTGGTTGGCGGGATTTGCCAAATCGTCAGCACCGGGTGTGCCACCGCCTGCAATCGTCACCCCCGGGGCTGGTACTTATTGATCGAAAAGTGGTACTTGTTGCATCCCGGGGATCGTCACCAGGCCCCGGTCGGTGATCCGTATTTCCGGGATGACCGAGAGGGGAATCAGGTTGAAGCCCATGTAGGGGAGGACGCATCCGGCTGCGGCCCAGGCCTTTTTCAGCCGCGTGGTTTCCCGGGCGACGACCCGCGCGCGCCGGTCGGAAATCAGGCCGGCCACGGGCAGGGCCACGCGGGCCACGACGCGATGCCTGCGCACCACGCACACTCCGCCGCGCATGGCCTTGAGGGTGTCGAGAGCGAGGCGCATGTCGGCCTCGTTCGTCCCGGCGATGATGAGGTTGTGCGCATCGTGCCCCACCGAGCTCGCCACCGCGCCGTCGCGCAGGCCGAAATCCTTGAGCAACCCGTGCGCCACCGCTCCCGACCGGCCATGCCGCTCGATCACGGTCACGAAACACAGCCCGTGCCTCGCAAGATGGTCCGCCCAGGACGGCGCCGGCTCGAGGCGGATTTTGTCATGGAAAAGAATGATGCCGGGCAACGCGGTGCGGATGACGTTGGCCGTGACCGGACCCTTCGGCAGCGGCGGCACGAGCGGCTTCCGGCGGCCGGTCCGGATCGTCCGGTAGGCCGCGCGCGGATACCGGTAGGGCCGGGAGAGCGCCGCCTCCAGCAGCGGAGTGATCTTGCGGTTTTTCACCACCAGCTCGCCGCCGTACCATGTGCATTGCGGCTCCAGCGCATCGTTCAACAACACCAGGTCCGCCCGCCGGGCCGGGGCGATGCCGCCGATCTCGCCGTCCATGCCGTAACGCGTCGCCGGGTGCAGGGAGCCCAGGCTCCAGGCCGTAACCGGAGCGAGCCCGGCCGCCACGGCCTGCCGCGTCACCCAGTCGAGGCCGAACAGGAACAGGTCGTCGGCATCGCGGTCGTCGGTGCACACGCAGACGCGTTTGGGCGACGCGCCGAGCTCGGTGACGGCCTTGATCGCGTGGGGCAGCGAGTGCCAGGGCGTGGTCGGCGGGCCTCCGCGCAAGAATACCCAGAAGCCGTTTTCCAGAAAATCGTCGGCGATCTCCCGGTCGATGGCCTCGTGCGTGTCGGTGATCCCGCTGGCGGCGCCGGCGGCCACGAACTCGCGCCCGTAGATGTGCCCGCAGACGGGCCGGCCGCGCCGGAGCGCCTCGGCGAGGATCGCGTGGCTGCGCGGATCGCCCGCCGCCACCTGCACGAAGTCCATTTTCTCGCCGAGGGCGACCGCCTCGGGCCAGCGGTCGAAGAGCCGGCCGATTTTCTCCGGCGTGAGGTCGCCGCCGGCAGTCTCGAACTGCGGGCCGGTGGCAGGCACCGTGCTCGGCACCGTGAGATAGATCGAGAGCGGCGCCCGGCGCGCATCCTCCAGCATCCACCCGATGCCGGCGGCGTCGCACACGTTGCCGATCTCGTGGCTGTCGCAAAAAATCGTGGTGGTGCCGTTCAGGAGCGCGCCCTCCGCATAGGCGCAGGCCGTCATCATGCTGCTTTCGATGTGCACATGCGGATCCACCAGTCCGGGCGCGAGAAGGCCGCCGCGCGCGTCGAAACGTTTGACGCCGCTCCCGTGCAGCGCCCGCGCCGCGCCCGCCGGCTTCACTGCGGCGACCCGACCCGACTTGATCCACACTTCCCGCGCCTCGTGGATGCGCTCCGTGTACGTGGAAAGAATCCGCGCCCCCGTGATGACGAGATCCGGCGCCTCGCGGCCCGTCGCCACGGCGGCGAGCGCGCGAGTCAGTTGATGAAGCGGGGCGACACTGAAACGGGTGAGACTCATGCCCTGCCCCACAGCACCGTCAATGCCAGCAAACCGCGCGAAGCAGGATGGCGCTCAACCTGCTTCTTCCGCATACCCGCACCATGCCTGAAATCCGCGACTGCCTCCTCCTCCACGGCCCCGGTCTCGAAGCCCGCCGCTGCGCCCGCTTCGCGTGGGAGCACGACACGATCACCGCGCTGGAGCCCGGCCCGCCCTGCCTCCAGCTCGACGCGGGCGGCCTGGTCGTGATCCCGGGCCTGACCAACGGCCACACGCACATGGGCGACAGTTTTTTGCCCGACGGCGCCACCGGCCTCACGCTGGAGGAAGGTTTTTTCCGGCCCCACGGTTACAAGTACCGCGAACTGGCCAGGATGACCGAAGAAGAACACTTGCCGCACATGATTGCGCACCTGCAGTACATGGCGCGTACCGGCACCGTGCGGCATCTCGATTTTCGGGAGCAGGGCGCGGCCGGCGCTTCGCTGCTCCGCAAGGCCGCCGACACGACCGGCGTGGAATCGGTGATCCTCGGCC
Source organism: Opitutaceae bacterium TAV5 (assembly GCA_000242935.3). NCBI lineage: Bacteria > Pseudomonadati > Verrucomicrobiota > Opitutia > Opitutales > Opitutaceae > Opitutaceae bacterium TAV5. Next base: position 2,458,707 of record CP007053.1, on the reverse strand, counting down.
AGTTCAACGACGCTCCTTTCACGGCCGCCGAACTTCGGGCCAATCGCGCCGGCCTGCCGGAAACGGCCCGGGCCGAACTCGCGGCCATGCTGGCGGTGGCCGACGGTTTTTCCGAGAGCACGATGAACGACCTCACCGATCCGGCCTGGCGGGAAATCCTCGCCGCGACGGCCGCGGGCGGAAAACTCCGCGCCATCCACTGCCTCGAAAACGCCGGCTACCGCGAAACCTCGCTGCAGGTGACCGGCCGCGGCGATCTGGAGCGGGCGTTGTCGGTCCTCGATGCCGACCTCATTGTCCATCTTACCGTGGCCAATGCGGACGAGATCGACCTGTTCGCGCGCAGCGGCAAGACCGGCGCGATCAACCCGCGGGCCAACGCCAACCTCGGCCTGCCGCTGCCTCCCGTCGCCGCGCTGCTGCGCGCCGGCGCCCGCCTGCTCCTCGGCACCGACAACGGCCTGCTCAACTCTCCCTCGATGCTCGCCGAGCTGGATTTCACGTACAAGATCGCGAAATCGCAGTTCGGCAACGCCGTCGATCCCGACCCGCGCGAGATCCTGAAAATGGCGACCGCCAACATCCGCCCGCTGTTGCAGGGCGATGTTTACGGCTGGCTGGAGGCCGGGCTGCCGGCGGATTTCGTGGTGCTCGATTTCAACCGGCCCCACCTGCGCGCGACGCGCCACGTGATCGCCAGCGTGCTCACGCGCGTCACGCCCGCCGATGTGCTCGCGACCTACCGCCAGGGCCGCGCGCTCTGGCGCGACCCGCAATGGACGGCGTGAGGCCGAGGGCGGGGGTCGGCCGTGATCGTGATATCGCCGCCCGCCTTCGCGCGCTCGTCTTCCTCACATCTCGCGAAGGATCGCGCGCAGCACGCGCACGGCGTTGACCGAGGAGGTGGCCTCGTGGGCATCGATCACGTTCTTGCCTTCCTGGCCGCCGGCCAGGTCGCTGAGCGCGCGCACGGCGAGAAACGGGACTTCGTTGGTGTAACAGACGTGGGCATACGCGGCGGATTCCATGTCGACGCAGCGGGCCTGCCAGACCTTGAACACGTGGTCGCGGTAGGCGGCGTTGTCGAGAAAGACGGTGCCGCTGACGCCGGTGCCGCCGACATCGATGGTGAGCGTGCGGCCGGTGACCTCGCCCTTGACCGGGCCGAGCCTGGCGATCGCCCGGCGGGCCACGGCGAGCAGCGCCGGATCGGCGGGGAAGGTGGGCACGCGGGTGAACGTCTCCTTGTCGGCGCGGATGGCCACCATGTCGTCGGGGAAGATCATGCCGAAGTTCGCGTATCTGATTTTGAAATAGTCGGCCACATGGTAGCCGCCCTTGCCGTCCTCGTTGAAGTAGGCGGCCTCGTTGTGGTAGGCCCAGCGCTCGGGGATGACCACGTCGCCGACTTCCAGCGCCGGGTCGATCCCGCCCGCCACGCCGGCAAACAGCACATGCGACACCGGAAAATGATCCAGGGTGAGCTGCAACGCCATGGCCGCGTTGACCAGGCTCATGCCCGTCTCGACCACGAGCACGTTCTTCCCCTCGACGACGCCGCGATAGAAACGGAAGCCCTTGATGCGCTTTTGTTCGAACTTCGGATCGTCGAGGCCGAGTTCCCGGATCATCGCGCCCATCTCGGGCGGATACGCGTTGAGCACCGCGATCAGCGGCGCGGACGAAGCCTCCTTCGCGTGCGCGAAAGGCAGGCAGACGAGAAAGACCAGCAGGAAACAACGGATGGATTTCATAAAGGCGGACGGATCAGGGTCCGGGGAGTTCGGTGGCATAGCGATCCCGGTTTTTCAGCAGTTCGTGGACCACGCGGCTGCCCACGCGCCAGGCGGCCTCGAGCGCGGGGATGAGGCCGGAGTAGCCGTCGCCTTTCTCGCTCGCGAGACTTTCCGCGGCGGTGCCGCCGGGCCACTGCATGTCGAAATTGCTGGCGGTGCGCAGCACGAGCACGCGCTTCACGTCGACCTTGCCGGCCCGGTCCAGCCAGGTGAGCGACTGGAGCGTGCCCGTCTCCTCCATCGCGGTCGTCACATAGTTGCCCTTGCCGTCGGTATGGTAGCGGACCCAGTCGTTGGCCCACTCGTTCATGAGCTTGCCGTGCCAGTAGGTGCTGCCCGCGAGCTGGTCGCCCTTGAGCACGAACGGCGGACGCTGCGCGTTCGGGTAACCCGTGTAGGCGGCGCGGCGCGCGGCGATCTTTTCGTTGTCCGGCAGGGGCGTGTCTTTCGTGAGCTGATACGCCCACTCGACCAGGCCGGGGTCGAGGCGGTAGGCCTCGCCGAGATTCAGGTCCTTGCGCGGCTGCTGGTAAGGCTCGGTGCGGCCGAAGGGGAGGTAGCCGGTTTTCCAGCCGGCGGGTATTTCCCGGGCGTCGATTTCGTGACCGAGGTCGGCGTCCACCAGCCACTCGGCCCAGACCGCCGAGCCCAGCGTGCCGTCGGCCGGATCGATGCCGGCGATGCCCGCCACCAGCCAGTAGGCTTGCGAAAGATCGAAGCGCGGATCCAGCCCCAGGGCCATGATGCTCGCCGCCGAACGGGTGTTGCCCATGCCTGTGACGATGCCGATCACCGAGCCGTCGGCATTGGCGCGCACGTCGTGGTAAGCCTGCGGCAGCGGGATGACGCGATCCAGCTTCTCCCGTTCGACCCAGAGTTGAAACTCGCCCGGCATGTCGCCGGTGTCCGCACCGATTTCGAACATCGTGACGATGACCACCGCGACCTTGAGCGGCGGCTCGGCCGCGCTGGCAGGCGCCGCGGTCGCGGCAATGCACAACGACAGGGTTATTCCCGGAAACAAGGCAATCAAACGCATGCGTGCGCTCAGCAACTCACGTGCCGCCCCGCCCCGACACGGCAGGAGATAGCTGGCAGAAATCGCGCCAAACCGGGTAGTTTTGTCATGAGTGCCCGCAACCGCGTGAGCGTGATCGCTTTTCCTTCCGGGTGCCCGGACGAAAAGCAGGCCTGGCAGGGATGGTATTTACGTACACACTCCGTCATTGACCGCCGGTGCGCCGCAGGAGGGGCGGGTTTTGCCTCCTCCACGCGCGGCCGGGCGCGCCGGATTGGCCCTCAAGCTGCTGAATCCGGAGTCACGACCAGATCCGGAACCTTTCCTGTTCCGCACCGCCCATGCCACTTGTATCCATCGTTTCATGCGAGTTCTCCGCCTGTGTGCCCATGCCCCGCCCCGTCGCCGTCCGGCGGGCGAACCGGCGGCGGCAACCTTCCCGCGCGCACCTTCATTATCCCGGAGGCGACTCATGACGCGTTCTCTTTCTGCTTCCGCAACCGTTTGCCTGGCGATGTTTTTTATGGGCCCGGTGTCCGCGCCGGCCTTCGCGCTCGAACTCCATCCGGAACAAGGTTCGCCCCGGGATCTCGCGCTGAAGGGAAAACTCGACGGCGTGCCGGCGGACGAGGCGCGTTACCTGCGGTGGGACGAACTGCGGTCGTTGCCGACGCGCGAACTCACGCTCGACGGCGAATTTGTGCCGGGGCCGCAAAAAGTCACCGTGGTGATGCTGGCGGACATTCTCGCACAACTGCCGCGCCAGGCCGGCGCCGACGCGCTCATCGCGACCTGCACGGACGGATACGCCTCGATCTATACGGAAAAGTTCATGGAGGTCTGGCATCCGTTCCTTGTCCTGGAAATCAACGGACAGGGGCCGGACAAATGGCCGCCGCCCGGGCTGAAATTCAACCCGGGGCCCTACGTGATCAGCTTTGCCGCGCAACTCGCGCCGGGGGCTCCCGCGCTGCTCGACGCCGGGCACAAGCGCCCGTGGGGCGTGACGACGCTCGAATTCGTCAACTACGCCGAACGCTTCGCGCCGTTGCACACGGGCGCGCTGCCCTCGCCTTCACCGCTCGTGGCGCAAGGGCGCGAAATCTGGATCAACTCGTGCTTCAGTTGCCATGACGTGCCGCAGGCGCGGCTCGGCGGCGTGAAGGCCGCCCGTCCGATCCAGATCCTGGCCGCGCATGCGGCCTACAACGCGGACTACTTCAGGACCTATGTGCGCACGCCGACGAAACTGAACCCGGCGGCCCAAATGGAACCTCATCCGCACTATACCGACGCGCAGCTCGATGCGCTGATCGCCTTCCTCAAGCGGACCCTGCCGCCGTGAGCAGCGTCGCCCGCTCTCCCTCGCCCGCGCATCGCCACCGCCTTTTCCGCGGCAGGACCGAAAGTGCCGCCTTGTGCCGAAAATCACCCGCCCGCGCGCATGCTTTTCGCTTCCTCACAGGCATGCTCCGCATCACCTCCTTCCTTCTGCTCATCCTCCTCTCCGGCGGCGCGACGGCATCGGCGGCGACCGCCATGGAAACGGCATTGACGGCCCGGCGCTGGGACGAGGCCGCCCGGCTCGCCGGCGAGTCGCTGGCGTCCGCTCCCGGGGACAGCGAGGCGCGGACGGTGCGCGGTTTTGCCCGCGCGCGCCTCGGCGACCACGCCGGGTCGCTGGCCGATTTCCTCGCCGTGCTCGCTGTCGAAACCGGCAACGCGCGCGCCTGGCACGGGGCCGGCAAGACGCTGCGCATGCTCGGCGACCTGACGGCCGGGCGAGCCGCCAACGACCGCGCGCTCGCGCTGGCGCCCGACACCGCCGACTACCTGGTCGAGCGCGGCGTGAACCTGTTTCTCGCCCACGCGTTCGCCGCGTCGAGCGAGGCCTTCGAGCGGGTGCATGCGCTGGCCCCCGGCTATCCCGGCATCAACGCCTATCGCGCGGAGCTGTTCCTCTATCTGGGTGACGCAACCGCAGCCCGGGCGGCGGCGGAAGAGGGGCTGCGGCGCGAGCCGGGCTACGGCATCCACCGGATCAACCTCGCGCACGCGGCGCTGTTTGCCGGCGACCTGCCCGGGGCAAAAGAGCTCTACCTCGCCTGCGCCGACCTCATCGACATGGACGGCGTGACTCCCGGACGCGACCTGGTGCCTCAGGATTTTGCGAAGATGCGAGCGGCCGGCATCGAGGTCCCCCACAGGGCTGAAATCGAAACCCTCCTGAAGAAGCCGTAGCACACGCAAGCCCCGTCGTCCCGGGCCGCGAACATTCGCGGGCGCAAAAAAGCCTCCGGGGAAATCCCGGAGGCTTTGTCACCTGAGTCCGGATACGGATCAGAAGCGGAAGGAGAGGCCGGCGTTCCATTCACCGGTCACGCGGGTGGTGTCGCCGGTCTGCATGCCGTAGTCGGCGTAGAGGCTGACGCGTTCGCTGAGCCGGGCGTCGAAGCCGGCGCTGAAGCGGGCGCTGTCGCGTTCGGGCCTGCGGGTGGCGACGGTGTAGTTGACGGCGCCGAACGCGGAGTGGATGGAGCGGGAGTCGTTTTCCAGCTCGTGAATCCAGGCGCCGCGGACGTGCGGCCTCAGGACGACGTTGCCGATGACGAAGTCGAACGAGGCCTCGAGACCGAGCTGCGTGCGCAGCGAGTGGGCGGACTGGTCGGCAACCCGGTTGTTGAAGGCGCCCGCGCCGGTTTCGGTGAAGCCATCGGTCTTCCATGAGCTGGCCAGCAGTCCGACGAAGGGCGACAGGGTCATGGGTCCGGCGATGAAGCGGCGTCCGCCGGAGATGTCCATGAGCCACTGGCGTCCGTCGGTGTCGGATTTGGCGGTGGCGGAGGTGCCGGTGAACGCGATGGTGCGGGTGGACTTGTAGTCGTCGAAGCCGTAGGCGACTGCGGCGTTGACGAACCAGGCGTCTTTTCTCCAGGCGGCGCGGATGCCGGGCATCTTGCTCTTCACTTTGGTGCTGCTGCCGGAGGAGCCGAGGCCGGCGTCGGTCTCGGTGTAGTCGAAGAAGCCGCCGAGAACGAGGTTTTGACCGATGGCGTAGTCTCCGCCGACGAGGCCGGTGTCGCTGTTGAACGAGGAGGTGCCGACGTCGCGGTCGCCCTTGGCGCGGTTGCGGCTCTGGCCGACCTGGAAGTAGAAGTTGTCGTGGCCGGAGATGATACCGGGATCGCGGGCAAGACGCTCGCTGAGGGAGAGAGACCGGGCGAAGGCGATGTCGGACCAGATCTGGTAGCCCTGCGGGGAGAGGGCGTTGAGGGCGGCGGGCAGCTCGGCGGCGGTCGGGACGCCGTTGAGGGCGGCGGTGAGCGCGGGGTCGAGCTGGGCGGCGTTGGCGACGGCGATCTGGTTGGGCGTTTCGGCGAAGCCGGCGAAGTCCAACTGGGTGAAGGAAACGGTGACGTCGTTGGCGTTGTAGGTCACGGTGGCGTCGATGGCGGCGCTGCCGGTGACAGGATTGAAGGTGCCGGCGACTCCGCCCGCGGCGGTGAGGATTTCGAACGACTGGCCGACGGGGTTGTAGCCGTCGAGCAGGTCGAGCTGCAGGGTGCCGGCGAGGGAGGCCGAGCCGCTGACGATGATCTGGTCAAACGAGACGGCCGAGGCGATCTCGATGACGAGGACGCCGCCGGCGGTCTGCGTGTAGTTGCCGGTCACGATGATCGTGCCGGGGGAGAAGCCGGGGCTGACGGTGCCGCTGTTGAACAGGTCGCCGTTGACGGTGCCCTCGCCGCGGAGAAACGCGCCGGAGGCGACGGTGGTGGCGCTGACGGTGCCGTTGTCGAGGACGAGGGTGCCGCCGTTGATCAGGGTGTCGCCGGTGTAGGTGTTGGCGCCGCCGAGGGTGGTGGTGCCCGAGGTGTGGGTGAAGGTGCCGGTGCCGGCGAGGACGGCGTTCACGGTGCCGCCGGTCGAGGTGTAGGAGTCGCCGGTGAGGGTGCCGTTGTCGATGGTGCCGTCGGCCAGGGTGACCGCGCCGACCGTCTGGCTGGTGCCGCCGAGGGCGAGGGTGCCGCCGTTGACGGCGAGCGGGGCGGTGGAGGCGCCGAGGGTGCCGTCGCCGGAGAGGGCGACGGTGCCGCCGTTGATCGTGGTGCCGCCGGTGTAGGTGTTGGGGGTCTCGATGGTGAGGGTGCCGGTGCCGTTCTTGACGAGGGTGCCGGTGTTGATGCCGTTGGAGCCGGTGAGCGTGTAGTCCTGCGTGGAGTTGGTGAACGTGGTGCTGGCCGGGCTGAAGGTGCCGTCGTTGATGGCGACGGTGGTGGTGCCCGTGGCGGTGTCATCGAAGAGAGCGGCATCGCCGGTGATGAACTCGGTGCCGGTGCCGGCGTTGAGGAGAACCCAGTTTTGCAGGCCGCCGACGGTCGCGGTGGTGGCGTCGCCGCTGGCGAGGCCGGTCCAGACGGGCGTGTCGCCGGCGATGGCCAGCGTGATGAAGCCGGCGCCGTCGCCGGTGTTGCCGAGCGTGGCGGTCTGGCGGATGCCGAGGCCGGTGAGCGGGGCGAGCGTGAAGTCGGAATCGAGTCCGTCGAAGCTGCCGTAGCTGATCAGATTGTAGGTGCTGCCGTTGGTCCAGGAGGGGACGGCGAGCAGGTCAAGGGAAACCTGGCCGTTGGCGGGCGTGGTGGTGAACGCGCCGGTGATGGCGAGCGCGACCGCGCCGGTGTTGTCGGCCTTGTTGAGGGAGATCGTGCCCGCGCCGTCAAAGGTGAGCGAGGCGACGGTGAGCGCGGCGGTGGTGCCGTTGCCGTTGGTCACGATGCCGCCGGTGCCGTTGCCCACGGTGACGTTGCCGACCGAGCCGGTGCCGTCGAGCGTGCCCTGGGTGAGCGTGATCGCAGGCGTGCCCGCCAGCGTGCTGGTCTGGAGGAGCTTCGCGGTGGCGCCGTCGAGGATGATGCCGCTGCTGCCGTTGAGGCCGCCCGCACCGCTGATTTGCAGGGTGCCCGCGGTGACGGTGGTCGCTCCGGTGTAGGTGCTGACATTGGAGACGGCGAGGGAGCCCGCGCCGGTCTTGGTGAGCGATCCGGTGCCGCTCATGACACCCGCGTAAGCGCCGTCGGTCGTCTGGTCGAAGGTGACGGCGGTGTTGTTGGCGATGTCGCCCTGGAGGCTGGTGCTGTTGCCCACGAGCGAACCGGCGGAGACGGTGGTGCCGCCCGAGTAGGTGTTGGCCCCGGTGAGCGTGAGGATGCCCGCGCCGGTCTTGGTGACCGAGCCGATGCCGTCGATGACGCCGGAGTAGGTGCCGGCGGCGGCCTGGTCGAAGGTGACGGCGGCGCTGTTGGCGATGTCACCCTGGAGGCTGGTGGTGTTGCCGACGAGTGTGCCGGCAGAGACGATGGTGCCGCCCGAGTAGGTGTTGGCGCCGGTGAGCGTGAGGGTGTCCGCGCCCGCCTTGGTGAGGGAGCCGGTGCCGGTCATGACGCCCGCATAGGTGCCGGCGTCGGCCTGATTGAAGATGACGGCGGCGTCGTTGACGATGTCGCCCTGGAGGCTGGTGGTGGTGCCGACGAGGATGCCGGCGGAGACGGTGGTGCCACCCGAGTAGGTGTTGGCGCCCGCGAGCGTGACAGCGCCCTCGCCCTCCTTGGTGAGGGAACCGGTGCCGGTCATGATGCCCGCGTAGGTGCCGGCGTCGTCCTGGTCGAAGGTGACGGCGGCGTTGTTGAGGATGTCGCCCTGGAGACTGGTGGTGGTGCCCACGAGCGTGCCGTCGTCGACGGTGGTGCCGCTCGAGTAGGTGTTGGCGCCGGTGAGCGTGAGGGTGCCCTCGCCGGTCTTGGTGACCGAGCCCTCGCCGGAGATCACGCCGCCGAAGGTGCCGTCGGAAGGCTGGTCCAGCACGAGCGAACCTGCGGTGCCGGTGGCGTTGCTGTCGATGAGGGAGATGTCGCCGTTGGTCGGGAGATTGGCGCTGCCGGCGATGAGGGTGCCGCCGTCGACGATGGTGCCGCCGGTGTAGGTGTTGGTGCCGGTGAGGGTCGCGATGGTCTGGAACACCGTGAGGGTGGCGGGGGCAGACAGGGGCGTGTCCGAGCTGTCTCCGTCGATGATGACGCCGGGGGTGTTATAGATCTGGCCGGGGGTGAGAACGACGCTGGAGGCTCCCTGGCTATAGGTGCCGCTCGCGCTGAGCAGCACGTAGCCGGAGGCGACGAGGTTGCCGTTGTCGTCGAAGGCGAGGCCGCCGGTCAGGTCGCCGTTGCCGGGACCGCCGAGCGCATCCATGGTGGCGCTGCCGTCGAAGGTGACGCCGGCCAGAGCCAGGGCGCGGCCGCTGCCGGAGCCGGCGGCGGGGACGGTGGTGCCGAAGGTGATGTCGGTGCCGGCCAGGTAATTGCCCGCGATCACGTTGTTGGCGCCGAAGGTGAAGGCGGTGCCGGCGTTCCAGAAGAGGCCGTTGTCGGCGCCGCCGTTGGAGCCGAGATTGATGAACACGACCTGGGCGTTGGCGCCGGTGGTGAGAGCGGTGCCGATGTTGATCACCCAGGTGACGTTGTTTTTGCCCTGGGCGTCGAGGGTGAGCACGCCGTTGAGGGAGAGCGACGCGGCCACGTCGAACTTGTAAACGCCCGGGGTCAGGATTTGGGTGGCCAGGTCGCCGCCGTTTACGCCGGTGAGATTGTTGGCGGGCGGGGAGACCATTGCGGACAGCGCGTTGCGAGCGGTGATCAGATCGTTGAGTGCATTCCCGACAATCATGCCTCCGGTGATCGTCGTCCCGTTGACGACGGTGGCCGGAGGAAATCCGGAGATGGAGGCGTCCGCGCCGACGTTGCCGTTCGAGAAGACGTCGGGGCCGGCGCCGGCCACGGTCACCTCCGTGCCGCCGAGCAGCACAAAGTCACTGGCCGAGAGGAGAATCGATTGGGACTGCGCGGAATGCGAGGGTAACAGCAGGGCGGCAAGCGCCACGAGCGATAGGGAAAGTCGACTGGTATGGTTCATGGTTATTGGGGGCCATGATGGTACACACCGTCGCAAATAGATATGGGGTGTAGTACTACCTGCTTCGCTGCTTCCGGAGTTCTTTAACGAGGCTTCCCCGGGTCCGGAAGCTCTCCGGAATGGTGGGCCCTGCGGGATTCGAACCCGCAACCAAGGGATTATGAGTCCCCTGCTCTGACCGTTGAGCTAAAGGCCCGTTCTCCGGCTTCACCGGAAGCCGCCGACGAAAATGGTTTTCCCGGCGGGTGCAACGTCAGGGTTTTGCCGTCGGCAAAATCCGGGTTCAGCCCCGGGGCATCGGCGGCGGCGTCGCCCGCTCGCGATCCGCCAGCGCCTGTCTCACCGCCGGCCGCCGGTTGCGGTACCAGAGCGCCAGACCTCCCTGGAAAAACAACGTCACCAGCATGACCGTCAGGTAGAACGCAAAAAAAGCGGGCCGGAGCAGCGGCCGGATGTCGCCGGTGGTAATGCCGGCCTGGTCGAGCAACGCGCTCACCCCGGCCTCGGCCGTGAGTTGCCCCATAATCCGCGCTTCGTCGAAAAGCGCGAGGTTGACCGCCGCGTACACCTGGATCGTGCCGAGGATGATAAGCTGCGCGGCCACCAGCGCGGTCGCGCCGCCGGCATCGCCGCGTTTCAGGCGGCGGTTGCCGAGCAGCTCGATCACCCCGCCGGCCGTCACCAGCGTGCCGACGAGCACGCCGACCCACTCGGCAAAGGCGAGCGAAAGCAGGGTGCAGGCTCCCGCAAAAAGCGCGATGCTCCAGCCATCGAGAGCGGAAACGACCAGCACGCGGCCGAGTTTTTTTTCGGAAAGGGAATCGGGCATGGAACGGGAAACCCCATCGTCAGCCGGCACGCCGTTTTCAGCAACACTCCGCATGCGATCGCGGTGCGGCCTGGCTCCGGATTCGCCCGGCAACCGTGTTGCCTTCTCGACACGCCCGGGGGTCTGCGGCCACGATCTGTCGCCATGTCCACGACGATCTACGAACAGCTCCGCGCCGATATCATCGCCGCCGTCAAGGCGCGCGACTCCGACACCGCGACGATCCTCCGTACCAACGACGGAGCCATCCAGCGCGCGGCGATGGACCTCAACAAGCCGATCGACGACGCGCTCGCCATCGCCACGCTGCGCAAGTCCGTCAAGAATCTCGCCGACGCCAAAGCCCAGTTCGAAAAGGGCGGCCGCGCCGACCTCGCCGCCGCCAACGACCGCGAACTCCGCCTCATCGAAAAGTACCTGCCCCGCCAGCTCGATGCCGCCCGGCTGGAAACCCTCGTCACCGAAGCCATCGCCGCCACCGGCGCGGGCTCGAAAAAGGAAATGGGCAAGGTCATCGCCGCGCTCAAGCAGCACCCCGACGCCGGCCTGATCGACTTCGGCGCCGCCAGCAAACTGATCCAGGCGAAGCTGGCCTGATATTCAATACCCGCGTCCCCAAACCTCCGGATTTTTACACCAAGGCCGCAAAGAACGCGAAGAAGATCATCGGCGGCATGCCGACAAGCGGCGGGCCGTACATTCTTCGCGCCCTTCGCGGCCTTGGTGTAATACCAGCGTCCCGAATGTTTTTGATTTTACACAAAGGTCGCAAAGAACGCGAAGAAGGTAATTGGCAATCCTTTGCGCTCTTTGCGGTCTTTGTGCAAAAATCCGAAGGCTTTGGGGCTTTGGTGTAAAACCGGAAACATCCGGAACACCGGTCGTCAGATCTGGAAATCGCCCGGTTTGTCGGTGGTGCGCGAGTCGCGGGAATCCGTGCCGCGGTCGGCGGCGCTTTCCTTGTTCTTGTCGTAAAAAATGCGCACATCGGGCCGGGCCTTTTCCCCGTCCTGTTGCAGGAGCTGCGAGGCGCGCAGCAGCGCGCGCTTGGTGCTCATGGTCAGGTTGGCCTCGGCCGGGAAAATGTTCTCCGCACCGATTTTCTGCCAGGCGCCGGCGCGGCGGAGCACCTTTTTGACGTCGGGGTTGATGCCGCTCACCAGCAGGTGGCGCCCGGTGGTCTGCATGTAGTCGTGGAGTTGCAGCAACGACATCACCGAGGTGGCGTCGAGGTGGCGGGCATTTTTCATGCGCAGGATGACCACGCGCGTGGCCTCGTCGCCGGCGAGCTGGCGGACCTGTTCCTGAAACAGGTCGGCGGCGCCGAAAAACAGTTCGCCCTCGACGTGCACGATCGAGATGGCGGCGTTCTTGCGCCCGCTGCTGTCATCGAGTTCCGAGAGGTGCCCGCTGTCGTTGAAACCGTACTCGACCAGCGAAGGCGCGCCGGCCTTGCGCAGGAAGAGGACGAGCGACACGCCCACGCCGACGTAGATGGCGATGTCGAGCTTGAGGAAAAAGGCCGCGAGCAGCGTGGTCGCGAGCACGATGGCGTCCGAACCCGTGGCGCGCCAGGCGAGCCGGAGCTGGTCGCGGCTGATCATGCGCAGGCCGATGCGGATGAGGTGGGCGGCGAGGCTGGCCACCGGGATGTAGTTGATGAGCGGCGCGACGAAAAACAGCGCGCCGAGCACGATCACGCTGCTCATCAGCGACGCCATCTGCGTCCTGGCGCCGCTCTGGAAATTGGCCCCGCTGCGCGCGAACGACGCCGAGCCGGGCATCGCGCCGTAGGCGCTGACGACGATGTTGGCCGTGCCCATCGAGATGAGCTCCTGGTTCACATCGATCTGCTGGCCGGACTTGGCGGCAAACGTCTTGGAAAGCGAAACGGCCTCGAGCATGCCGAGGATCGAAATGGCGAGCGCGGCGCCGAGCAGCGTGGGGATGACGCCCCAGGTGTCGGGACCGAGCGGCATGCCGATGAAGGAAGGCAGCTCCACGGACAGCACGCCTTCGTCGGAAATCGTGCGCAGGCCCCAGACGTCGTCGAGGTGCAGGTACTTTGTCAGCAGCGCGATGACCACGAGGCCGATCAGCTCGGCGGGCACGCGGCGGATGTAGTGCGCGCAGATTTCGAAAATCGCCAGCGTCCCCACGCCCACGACCAGCGCCCAGGGGTTGAACCGGAAGTGGACGATCTGCTGCAACGCATCCCAGAGGTTGCCGATGAAGCTGCCGTGCGAACCGGTCTGGATGATGCCGAAAAAATGCGACACCTGCCCGGCCGCGAGCAGGATGCCGATCGCGGTGCCGTAACCGATGATGACCGAACGCGAGATGAACTGCGTGATCTTGCCGAATCGCGCCAGCCCGGCCACGAGCTGGAACAGGCCGATGAGGGCCGCCAGCACGATGGTGATCTGCGCCGGCGTGAGCCCCTTGCTCGAGACCGAGTAGATGGTGGCCGCGAGCACGATGCTCATCGAGTTGCTCGGGCCGAAAACGAGGTGGTGCGACGACGTGAAGAGCGCGGCCACGAACCCGCCCACGATTACCGACATGATGACCATGAGCGGCGGCAGCCCGGCGATGAGCGCGAAGCCGATGGCCTGCGGTATCGAGACGAGCGATACGGTGGCGGCGGCGAGGGCGTCGGCCCGGAATTTCCCGAGAGTGTAGGTGCGGAATTCGCCGCCGAGCGGGAAGCGCTCGCGGAGCCAGCGGAGGGAACTGCGCCCGACTTGCGACGCAGTGGAGAGAGTGGACGGCGAGAAGCGGAATGCACTCATGCGACACGCCGCGTTGCCGGCGTTTCTGGAAAAAAGCCCCCGCCACGGGTTTCCGGCTGCGGTTTTTTCACCAGTCCCTCATGCCTCCACTCCGAGTTTTTCCAGGATGCGCTGCAGGTCGTCGTTGCCGGCGTACTCGATGACGATCTTGCCGCGCTTCGGCGTGTGTTTGAGGGCAACACGGGCGCCGAGATGGGAGATGAGCCGCTTCTCGATATTGGCCACCGCGGCGGCCTCGACGGGCGGCAGGTTGCGGCCGGCGCCGGCCACGTGCGGGACGGGCGAGGCGCCGCCGGCCTTGCGGGCCTGCACGAGTTTCTCGGTGGCGCGGACGCTGAGGCCTTCCTCGATCACGCGCCGGGCGAGGACGGCGCGCTGCGCGGGATCCTCGATGCCGAGGAGCACCTTGGCGTGGCCGACGGAGAGAAGCCCTCGGGCGACAAACCCCTGCAATTCGCCGTCGAGCGTGAGGAGGCGCAGGGCGTTGGCCACGGTGGGGCGGCCCTTGCCGACGCGTTCGGCGGCGGCTTCCTGCGTGAGGTCGAAATCGCGGATGAGGCTGGCATAGCCGTATGCTTCCTCGAGCGGGTTGAGGCTCTCGCGCTGGAGGTTTTCGATCAGGCCGAGCGCGGCGGCGGAGGCGTCCTTCGCCTCCACGAGGCGGGCGGGAATGCTCTTGATCCTGAGAAGCTGGAAGGCGCGCCAGCGGCGCTCCCCGGCGATGAGCTGGTATTTGCCGTCGCCGGCCTTGCGCACGACCACCGGCTGGAGCAGGCCTTCGGCGCGGATGCTCTCGGCGAGTTCCTGGAGTTGCGCGGGAGCGATGTCCTTGCGCGCCTGATACGGGCTCGGGGCGATGGCGGTGACGGAGATTTCCAGAAACCCGCTGGCGGCCGGCGCGGCGGGGGCGGCGGCTTCGGGCGGAGCGGCGGGAGCAGGCGTTTTCCCGGCGGCAGCGGGCGGGACAGAGTTTTTTTTGGCCGAACCGCCGGCGGCGATGAGGCCGCCGAGGCCGCGACCGAGGCGGGATTTGGAAGGAGGAGGCATTGGCAAAAATGCGGGAGGTGGAGTGCGGAGTGAAGAGAGAGGGGGGACGCGGCCCGGTTCAGTTGCCGCCGGGAATGAAGAGCTTCTGCCCGACCTGGAGTTTGGTCGGGTCGGCGATCCGGTTGGCGTTGATGATGTCCTTCGTCTTGCCGCCTGTCTTGGCGGCGATGGAAGAGAGGGTGTCGCCGCGTTGCACGACATATTCGATGCCCTCCTTGGGGAAGTTCGGGTCGAACTGGGGTGGCGAGCTGACCGGCGGCGGGCGGGAGTTGACGGATTTGGCGATGGAATCGATGGCGGCGTTGGTTTCCCGGGCGAGTTTCTCCATCTGGGTGCCGACCTGCTGGAGGGTGTCGCTCTTCGACTGGGCGATGGCGGCTTTCAGGAGGCGGCTGGTCTCGTTGACCGATTCGTTGACGTACGAGGTGCTGGCATAACTCTGCCCCGAACTGGTGATCTGCTGCCTGAGCCTGGCGTTCTCGGATTCGAGCTGTTCGACGCGACTGGTGAGAGTCCGGATGTTCTCGCTGGCGAGAGCGACTTCCTGGCGCAAGGCGGCGAGATCGGCGGCGGGATTCGCGGGTTGCTGGTACTGCGCCCGGGCAACGGAAAGGCCGGCCACCGCCGCCAGCAACAGGCCCGCGCCCCGGATCACGGATTTTGTCTTCTTGAGCATGAGCGCGGACTTTGAGGAAACTCCGCGAAGTTTGAAGATAGAAGTTTGCAAACCGTGCCAGGCCGAAAGGACCGGAGCAAGGCGCGCTCCCGGTCCATTCAGCCGGCCAATCGTACAAAGCCGCCCCCTAATAGGAACAATTACGATAACGGATAATCCGGCTTTCACGGTTGTTTTTGGTTCTCGTCAGTGGCTGGATATTTGCACTTTTCCCCGAGCCAACTTTCGACCAGCCATGAAAACCTTCAGCAACAGCATCCGGTTTGCGACATTCTTTTTGTTGTGGTGCGCCCTGGCCGGCAACGGGTGGGCGGCGGCGGCCCCGGCCTTCCTCAAGGCGCAGGAAGTATCGGGCACGGTGATCTGGACACGCGCCGACAGGAAGACCGTGACCCTCGCGAAAGGCATGTCGTTCCCGGCGGAAGGCTCGATCGTCACCGGCGCGCGGTCGCGGGTGCTGCTCGTGTTGCCCAACGACGCGCTCGTCTCGCTCGGCGAAAATTCCGAGGCCGAGCTTCTCACTTTCAGACAGGAGACCACCCCGGCGGACGAGGACGAGGCGCCGGTGGCCTCCGATACGGAAATCCGTATCCGCCGCGGCGCGCTCACCACGCATGTGCGCAAGCTCAGGACCGGCTCGAATTACAAGGTGGAAACGCCGCTCGGCATCGCCGGCGTGCGCGGCACGACGTTCCGTGTCCAGGTGAGGGAAACCCTGCAGGGCTCGGTTGCCGGCGTCTATGGCATCGTTGCGGAAAGCCGGGTGCAGGTCGTATCCGTGGCCGCGACCGAAGGCGCGGTGGGCTTTGCCGCCGGATCGGGCGAGGAGGCCACCGTCACCGCCGGTTCCCTGCTCGCAGTGGGCGAGCCCGCTCACCAGAGGGAGGATGGCAAGCCCGGCTTCCGCAGCCGCCTGCTGACCCGGCGCGAAATCGCGGAGATCAACCGCGAGGTGAACATCGTCCCGCCGAAACCGGTCCAGCGCGGCGGCGGCGGTCCGCGTTCGCCCTACCATCTGCCGCCGACCGACGAGCGGCGGTAAATGCGCAAGGAAAGCACCACAACTCTTTTGGATTTTACACAAAGATCGCAAAAAATTGTTTTTCAGGAACTTAGCGCTCTTTGCGATCTTTATGTAAAATCAGGATCAGCAGGGACACCGGTATTACTCCGACCTAATACCGGAACTCGATCTTGCCGGGTGGCGGAGGGGCGGGGGCATTTTCGTTATCCTGATCTTTCTCGTCGGCCCCTGACGTCACCGGCGCCGGCCGCAGGCCGGCCGGAGGCGGCGCGGTCGGGGCCGGCACAGGCGATGGCGAGAACGGGACGGGCGCCGTCACCGGCAGCACGCCCTCCCCTCCCCCGGTCGCCGCGAGATGCGCGAGGTCGGCCAGCACCGGCTCGAAGCTGCGAAGGCTGCGATAGGTCCGCGAAAATGCTTCGCGCCCGGGCTGCGTCGCCGTCGCCGGCATCGAGGCGACGACCAGCAAAAACTCGTCGATGCGCACCGGCGGGAGCGTGGCGGCGAACGCGGTGAAATTGTCGCGCCCGTCGGCATCGCGGGCGAATTCCGCCGTATCGAGCTCCAGCCGCATTTTCCGGAAAACCAGCGGGCCGCCGTCGTCCGTGCCTCCGCCCGGCAGCAGGCCGGCGGCCGAACCGCCGCTCGCCTCCAGGCTGCGTCCGCGCAGGAACACCCGCGACGAAAACCCGGCGGGGTTGCGGATCACAAATTCGCCGGCGCGCACCGTGCCGCCAAACGGGTTGGCCACCAGCGTGGTGACCTCGCAGCCGAAGCCCGTGCGCACCTGCAGGCGGCGCGCCAGCACGCCGGGAGCGAGCAGCATCCAGACGAGCACGGCGCCGGCCAGAGCCATGACGACGAGAAGCAGCAGGTAGATGGCGATGCCGCCGCGGACGGTGTCGCGGCAGCAGGGACGCCGCCACTCCGCTGCGGACCGGATGCCCGGCCCGTGGCACGGGCTTCCAGCCCGTGATTCCGGCTGCGTGGCACGGGCACCCTTGCCCGTGTCCGGGACGGCGTTTGCGACGCCTGGCGCTGTCCACGGGCCGGCCGCCCGTGCAACTTCCGGCATGCCGGCCGCCCGGCCTGCGCCGGGGTCAAAGACCGGTTCTGAAAATCCGGGGAACACCCGCCTCCTCACCCCTCGAATTTCTCCGTGAGCAACACGAGCGACGCGTCCTCGGCCCGGAAGGTGAAAGCGCCCGCCCACGGCAGCACGGCGTTCTCGCCGCGCTCCAGCGCTTCGGCGCCGGCGCTGCCGCCGCCGGATGTCGGCGCGAGCTTGCCCGTCACTACGCTGAGGATGCGCGCATGCTCCTTGGCCGGGATGGTCAGCGTCTCCCCGCGGTCGAGGACCACGCGGCGGATGCGGAACTCGTCGCACTCGGCGATCACCCCGGAAGTCGGGGCGGCGCGCACGGGCGCCGGTTCGAAGTCGTCCCACCGGATCGAGGCCAGCGATTCCTCGATGTGGAGCTGGCGCGGCTTGCCGTCGAGCCCGGTGCGCCCCCAGTCGTAAACGCGGTAGGTGGTGTCGGAGTTTTGCTGGATTTCGAGGATGAGGTTGCCCGCGTCGATGGCATGGACCTCGCCGCTGTGCACGAGGATCGAGTCGCCCTCGGCGACGCGGAAACGGTGGACGCAGGTTTCGAGGGTGTTGTCGGCGATGGCCTTCTCGAACTGCTCGCGGGTCACGCCCTTTTTCAGGCCCACGATCAGGCTGGCGCCGGGCTCGGTGTCGGCGATGAACCAGGTTTCCGTTTTCGGCTCGCCCTTGAGCGAGGCGGCGATCTCCGCGGGCGGATGGACCTGGAGGCTGAGGCGTTCGCGGCAATCCAGCCACTTGACGAGGATCGGGAAGGGTTTGTCCTTGTCCCAGCCGGGGCCCATCACGTCGGCGGCGTGTTTCGCGATCACGTCGCGCAGCTTCTGGCCCTTGAACTTGCCGGAGGCCACCACGGACTGCGCCTCGGGGCGGTCGACGATTTCCCAGCTCTCGCCGATGGGCTTGCCTCCGGCGGGAAGACGGCGCCCGAGCGAGGTTTCGAGGGCGCGGCCGCCCCAGACGCGTTCCTGGTAGAGAGGTTGGAATCGAAGGAGTTCATTCATGGCAGGAAAACAGGTTTGGAAAGGGTGGAGACGAGGATGACGGAAGGCAATCAGGAGGAAGACGAAACGGGCGGCGGCAGCGTCGCCCGGGAGAAATGCGTTTGACCGTGTGCGGTGGCGAAGCGTGTGGTATCAGCTCACATTGATTTTCAGCGCCGCCAAACCACATGCCCAAGCCCGCAAACTCAAACCCAAATAACAGACCCGTCTTCCCTGCCCAGGGACGCGGCCCTCGCTGGCTGCTCGCGGTGATCTGCTTGCTGGCGGGCGTGTTGATGGCGGTGGCGCTCGGGGATTATTCGCCCGCGCAGGTCAATTCCACCAGCCCGATCGGCAGCAATGTCGTCGGCCGCGTCGGGGCGAATTTCTCATTCGCCGCCCTGCGGGCCGCCGGCGCGCTGGCGTTTCTCGTGCCGGCGATGCTCTTCTGGGTGGCCTGGGTGGCGATGCGCAACCTGCACCGCTTCGGCTGGCCGCGCGTCGCGGCGATCTTCGTCTCCCTTGTCAGCGGCTGCGGGCTCGCCACCATGCTCGACGCCAACGGCAGCATCGACAGCGGCAGCCAGTACTTCTCGGCCGGCTGGGGCGGCATCACCGGCCAGCTCGTCTATAACCGCTTTTCCTTCATCTACCTGGGCACGTTCGGCTCGGCCGTCATCCTCGGCCTCATCTACTTCGTCGCCCTGATGACCGTCCTCACGCCCAATCCGCGGGCCGAGCTCGACAAACTTTTCGCCGCCCTGCACCGCTGGCGCGAGGAACGCGCCCGGCTCCGCGCCATCGCCGCCGAGGCCCGCCGCATCCGCAAGGAACAGGAGGCCAGGGCCCGCGCCGATGCCGCCGCAGAGGAAGCTCGCGCCGTGCTCGCCGCCGCGAAAAAAGCCCCGCGTGCCGCCAGCGTCACCGCCGGCACGGGGGACCGCAACGGCTCCGCCGCCGGCAGCGCCGACGCTGGCGACAATCCGCCGCCGGTCCCGCCTCCCGGCCCCGCGCGCATCGTCCGCAGCACCGCGCCCGTCGATCCGGCCTCCGCGACGGCCACGCCGGCCGGAGCCGGCGGCATCGCCATCGTCAAACCCGAGGAAACAAAAAAGGCCAAATCGCCCGTCGTCCCCGCCTCCGACGAAAATTACCAGTTCCCGCCCGTCACCCTGCTGAAGGAGCAGACCCGCCCCGAAGGTGCCGACGACGATGCCGAATACGCCCGCAACATGGACGACCTCGTGCGCATCCTCGGCGAGTTCAACGTCGCCGTGTCGCCCGGCGAGATCCACGTCGGCCCGGTCATCACCTGTTACGAAGTCGTGCCCGCGCCCGGCGTGCGCGTCGAGAAAATCGCCAGCCTCGACAAGAACATCGCCCTCGGCATGCGCGCCCAGTCCGTGCGCATTCTCGCCCCCATCCCCGGAAAAGCCGCCGTCGGCATCGAAATGCCCAACCGCACGCCCTCTCCCGTCGGCATGCGCGACATCCTCGAATCCGAAGACTGGGCCGCCGCCAAGGCCGAGATTCCCATCGCCCTCGGCAAGGACGTTTCCGGCAAACCCCTCATCAGCGACCTCTCCAAGATGCCCCACCTGCTCATCGCCGGCGCCACCGGCTCGGGCAAGTCCGTGTGCATCAACTCGATCATCGCCTCCATCGTTTACCGCAAGGCGCCCAAGGACCTGCGCCTCATCATGGTCGACCCCAAGGTCGTCGAGCTGAAGGTGTTCAACTCCCTGCCCCACATGCTCATCCCCGTCGTCACCGAGCCGAAGAAAGTGCCCTCCGCGCTCAAGTGGCTGCTCGGCGAGATGGAGCAGCGCTACCAGATCTTCGCCAAGGTCGGCGTCCGCAACATCAGCGGCTTCAACCACCGCAAGAAGAACGCCAAACCCGACTTCCCCGTCGCCGGCAGCGGCGCCACCACCGACCTCCACGCGCCCGGCGAACAGCAGACGCTCGAAGGTGTCGATCCCTTCGAGGACGACGACGGCATCGAGATCCCCGACCGCCTGCCCTACATCGTGGCGATCATCGACGAACTCGCCGACCTCATGATGGTGGCCCCCGCCGAGATCGAGACGAGCATCGCCCGCCTCGCGCAGCTTGCCCGTGCCGCCGGCATCCACCTGATCATCGCCACCCAGCGCCCGTCGGTGAACGTCATCACCGGCGTCATCAAGGCCAACCTGCCCTCCCGCATCGCCTTCCAGGTCGCCTCGCAGGTGGACTCCCGCACCATTCTCGACGGCAAGGGCGCCGACACGCTCATCGGCCGCGGCGACATGCTCTTTTCGCCTCCCGGCAGTTCGCGGCTCGTGCGCGCGCAGGGCGCCTTCGTTTCCGACGAGGAAGTGCAGGAGTTTGTCGAATTCCTCAAACGCAACGGCCCCCCGCAGTACGCCGCCGCCGTGCAACAACAGATCGACCGCGGCGCCGACGACGAGGACGGCGACGAGGACGAGGACCTCGGCGACGACAGCGAACTCTACGAGCAGGTGCTCGACGTGCTCCGCAGCACCAAACGCGCCTCCACCTCGATGATCCAGCGCCGCCTGAAAATCGGTTACAACCGCGCCGCCCGCGTCATGGACCTGCTCGAAAAGCGGGGTATCATCGGCCCCGAAAACGGCTCCAGCCCCCGCGAGATCCTCGTCGACCTCGATTCGCTGTAAAACCGGCCGCCGGGTGTAGTCCGAAGCGAGGTCAGGGACGGCGTGCTATGTGGCACGGCCATCCTGGCCGTGGACGGCGCGCAGCGCCGCCTCTGCACGGTGCGAAACATGGGCAGGAAACCGGTGTCACGTCGGCATCATGGGCAGGATGCCCATGCCACATTCCCCTCCCCTGCAAATGTTCTCACCGCCACCATCCGCGTTATCGGCTGGAACCTGCGGGAAAATGCTGTACCTATGGTCCCTCTCTCCGCCTGTTCCGGCACGGCGCGCATCCCGCGCCCCTGCAACCGGACCGGCCAGCCCTCCCTTAACCTCAATCATTGCAACAGACACCCATGAAAACAAAACTCGCCCTCCTCTCCCTTGTCACCGGCCTCGCCATGGCCCTTGTCGCGCCGCTCGCCCCGGCCCAGACGTCCGACGGTGCCAAGCCCAAAAAACCCGCCGCCTCTTCCACCAGGGCCGATCCCGTCCAGAAGCGTCTCGACCAGTTCGTCAGCACCTATCAACCCGACGCCGCCCAGCAGGCCAAGGTGAAAACCATCCTCACCGACGAGGCCGCCGCCATCAAGGCCCTCGACGCCGACCTCGACAAGGCCGAGCGGAAAAAACAGGTCGATGCCCTCCGCAAGGAGACCAACGCAAAGATCGTGGCGCTCCTTACCCCCGCCCAGCTCGAAATCCGCGAACAGCGGCGCGTGGCCGATGACAACAAAAAGCGTCTCGTACAATTCACCAAAGACTACCAGCTCGACACCGCCCAGCAGGCCAAGGTGAAAGCCATCCTCGACGAACAGGCCGCCGCCCGGAAAACCATCGACGCCGACGACTCGCTCGACAAGGCCGCCCGCACCAAAAAAGTCCGCGCCCTCAACAACGAGGCCAACAAGAAAATCACCGCCCTGCTCACCCCCGAACAGCTCGAAATCCAGAAAAAACTCCGCGAAGAGGCCGCTGCCCGGAACAAGAAATAAGCGTGGCGCGGGCGTCCCGCCCGCATTCAGCCAGCCCGTGCCCGGTAGCTGCGAACGCAAGTTCGCAGGCTCCGGAAGGGGGCAATTACCTGCAAAACAGGGCCCCGAGCTTGTCGAGGGGCCACAGGCCTTCGTGCCTGTGGTGACGCCGCCCCGCGCCGCCCTCCACCGCCGCCCGCCTCTCCCGAGGCGCTGGTGGTTTTTTGCGCCCCAATCTTTACTCCGGACATGGACGCACTACGTTTTTTTCTCGCACCATCATGAGCACATCCACGCAGGCCGCCGCCACGCCCCCCCCTCCCCCCTCCGCCAGCCCTGCGCAGCCTGATCTGGAAAAAGCCACGGCCGGGGAACGCGTGCAATGGGCGGCCAACACCTTTGGCGACGGCCTGGTGCTCACGACGAGCTTCGGTATCCAGGCCGCCGTCATGCTCCACCTGGTCACGCGCATCGTGCCCGACATCCCCGTCATCTTCATCGATACCGGCTACCTCTTTCCCGAAACCTACCGGTTTGCCGACCAGCTCGCGGAGCGGCTGAAACTCAACCTCAAGGTTTACCGGCCGCTGCAAACCGCCGCATACCAGGAAGCCCGCCACGGCAAACGCTGGGAACAGGGCCTGGAGGGACTGAAGGCCTACAACTTCGAAAACAAGGTCGAGCCGATGGACCGCGCCGTGCGCGAACTCGGCGCCACCGCCTGGCTGGCCGGCCTGCGCCGCTCGCAATCCGGCACGCGCGAGGCGCTCGGCGTGGTGCAACGCCAGAACACCCTCACCAAAATCCACCCGATCATCGATTGGGACAACCGCACCGTCCACCGTTACCTGACGGAAAACGACCTGCCCTACCACCCGCTCTGGGACGAAGGGTATGTTTCGGTCGGCGACTGGCACAGCACCTCGAAACTGGAGCCCGGCATGACCGAGGAACAGACCCGCTTCGGCGGCCTGAAACGCGAATGCGGCCTCCACGAACTCAGCGGCCGCGGCGATTTCCGGATATAGCCGGGGGCATGTCAGCCCGGGTGGCAGCAGCATCCCTGCGCAGGCAAGATTCCGTTTGCGCGCATTTGCCGGCTCGTCTGGCCTGATTTCATGCAGGACGACGAGGCCCGCCATTCTGACGAACGCTTCATCCGCATCCGGCGGGTCAAGCGCCTCCTGCGCTTCATGCCGCGGCGGGCGCGACTTCACAAATACCCCTTCATCGGCCGCTTTGCCGCCAGCGCCCGCAAGCGCGGCTACCTGTGGTCGTTCAAATCCGCGCAGGTGCGCCCCGCCCTCTACCTGGGCTGCGTCGTCAACTTTCTCCCCATTCTCGGCGCCCAGATCCCGATTGCCCTGATCCTCGCGATCGTGTTCCGGCTCAATTTCATGGTGATGGGCGGGCTGCAAATCATCACCAACCCCCTTACGGCCGTGCCTTCCTACTCGCTGACCTACCTGGTGGGGATGGCGGTGATCGATGCCACCGGTTCCGGCCACAACACGTCCGTCGTGGAGAACGTCGATCTGCCCGCCCCGATCCGGGTGGCGGACGAGATTGCGCTGGACAGGGAGCGGAAATCCGGACCGGAAGACACGACAAGGGGGAGGCCGACGCTCGGCACCCGCATCGCTGCGCTGGTCATCGGAGGCGTCCTTGTCGGCGCCGCCACCGGCGGCCTGCTCGACCTTGCCTGGCGCTTCGGCTCCCGCCAGGCCGCCCGCCACCGCCGCAGCAAACCCCGCCCGCAACCGCCAACGCCCGACACTCCTCCCTTGCCCTGACCCTTCCGGCTAGAGCATTTTCAATTTGATTAGCCGTATAATTGGCATGGGCGAAGAGGTTTTTGCACAGTTTGGCCGAGAAGCTGCGCACGAAGGAGGCCGCGGCATGGATCAACGGTTCGTATTGGCGGGCGCAAGCGCAGCGCACATCGCTTTTGAGTTTGGAAAAGGCCTGTTCGATGGGGTTGAGGTCAGGGCTGTAAGCGGGCAGGTGGCGTAGCTGGCAACGGTGTTCTTCGAGCAGTTTTCTGACAGCGGGGTTCTTGTGCGCCGAAAGGTTGTCGCAGATGACGATGTCACCGGGGGCCAGTTCGGGCAGGAGTTGTTTTTCGACGCAGGCGAGGAACATTTCGCCGGTCATCGCCCCATCGATGACGAAGGGCGCACACAACCGGTCGTGGCGCAAGGCGGCGATGGCCGTGCAGGTTTTGTAGTGGCGCGTGCGGCACGCGCCCCACACAGCGCCGGCCACGGGCACAACGTCCACGCAGGCGGGTCATCTTCGTGTTCAGCCCCGTCTCATCGATGAACACCAGCTTTTCGGTCGGCAAGGACGTCAGGCTTTCCCGCCAGCGTTGCCGGGAGTCGGCGATGGCACAGCACCTCGAAACTGGAGCCCGGCATGACCGAGGAACAAACCCGCTTCGGTGGCCTGAAACGCGAATGCGGCCTCCACGAACTCAGTGGCCGCAGCGATTTCCGGATATAGCTCCACTGTCTCCGGTTCCCGGCGGCGGGCAGGCAACTTCGTTTCGTATCCTTGGTTAGCCTCTTTCGGACCGACCCTGCCTATTGCCGGTGGAAACCAGGAAAGAGTGAACGCAGGACGATAATTTCAGGAGGAAACCGGCCGGCAATTGGGGTTGATCCAGCACCGAAACCGTTCCTTTATAAGTGCCCCATCAACGAACATGCGTGCACCCTCTCGTCTTTTGAAACCCGTGGGCATAATCGGCCTTTTCCTGTCATTAGCACTGCCCGTAAATGCTGCCCTGGAGTTTTCCGAGACCAAGGTCCGCTACGAAGCAAAGCCGACGGACGAGAAGATGGAAGCCACCTTCCGCTTTAAAAACACAGGGGATACTCCGGTACTGATTACCAAGCTTGGCAGCAGCTGCGGTTGCACGGTTCCACAATTGAAAAAGAATCGGTACATGCCTGGTGAATCCGGCGAGATTACCGCCGTCTTTACGTTTGGAGACAGAATCGGGGATCAAGTGAAGGAAGTCATGGTGACCACATCCGATTCGGCCACGCCAATCGTACTTGCGATGGAAACGACCATTCCGGAGCTACTTTCTGTCTCCCCTCGCTCGTTGTTCTTCCATCCGCAAGATGCGCAACCGGCAAAATCAATCCTCATCGAGTCGAAATCATCTCAGCAGCCCATTACTGCTGTAAGCCTCCAGTCGAACGATCCCGAATGCAAACCGTTCCTGAACAAGACTGAAGACGGACGCTGGCTGGTAACGGTTCTCAAACCTGAGGCGAGCCAGAACAAACGGTTCACCATAACGATAAAAACCTCATTCGGAGGCGAGCAAGCCCGGCAAACCAACGTGTGGGTAATAACGCCGACTTCTCCAAACCCCTCCGGGCAGGATAACTCGAAGACTGTTGGCAGATGATATTTGTCACGAGCCTGTCGGCATCTTCTTCGCTATAGCTCGTAGGTGAGTATGAATGGTTAACAGGGACAAGCGCCACGTGGCGGAAGGCGTTGAGGTGTTCAGTTTGATGTAGGCAATCTTTGATCCGGGAAACAGGAAAGGTTCGTAGCCGACGGAGTGCGCAGCACGGAGATGGCGTTGTGTAGCGGAGCGAAACAGCCCCGAGCGACAGCGAGCGGGTGAACGCAGTGAACAAAAGTTGTCCAAGTGCCATTTTCCCCAAATAGCATAAGGCCAACAAAATTGTTGGCATATCAACAGCTATTGGTTGGCTCGTAGGTTTATTTTTACAAGATTGTAGCATTATACCAATTGGGGGTGCTTTATTCGAGTCCCGAATATTTATATATTCCGGGATACCCAGTTCTCTCATGAGGAATCGTTTCCAATTCGTACGCTAACGCATCGGGAAGACCATTTATAATATAACCCCATCCAGGTCCAATTCCCCCGGTGGAAATTGTAACTGTGATGAACGAACGGAATTTCCAGACGAAAACGGGGTGCAATTTCTTGATTGATTCGGGCCATAATGTTTCGGGAATCATAGATTCATTTGGTGCTTGAAAATAAAGAAGCATACAGTCGTTGACAAGCTGTTCCTCATTATCAATAGTCGGCCAAGCATAACCAAATTCTGAACTTACGAATAAAACATAAAATAGCCACCCACCGGATAATATACCAAACAGCAAAATAACCAATAATATACGAGGGGCTATTATACGCAGGTATTTCCGTTTGTTTTTTTTCACGGCAAGGAAACTGCAGCTACATGTTTCAATAGGATTAGTAAAGAAGAGAGCCCAGAAGGAGTCAAACCTGAATGGCGCTAAGTTAAGGCGTTTTTCCGTCTACCTGATGGGGAATTCCCAATACATGAATTGACTCGATTATGGCTTGGGTTCCAGAGGAGTTCCTCCTCCCAAAAGGTCGGATAATCCCCACGTTTCTCATGCGACTGGAAGTTACTGGTTTTCAACGAAGAGGTGGCCTAACTTAGCGCCATTCAGGTCAAACCTTAATAATTGATATTTTAGGCTCGAAAAATGGGCGAAAAGCGAGGGAAAATGTAAAGAAAGCGAGCTTCGCCCCGTCACGTCCCCGCTCGGCAACAAAGATTTGACCCTTTATGGATTGGCTAATTGCTATTGATTGGCTCGGAGGTTCATTTGTTGGCCTGTAGGTTCATGTTTAGCTTAGCTTATCTATGGCTATTTGTCAAGTTGTACAGCTCATGGGGAGCATCCTTCAGTCCGACGGCCACCGGTACATTTTTTATGCTGTCGAATGGCTCACCGAGACCACTAAATAATATCAAGATACTACCTCGTCTGTTAAATACCTGAAAGGCACCAACAGGCGCTGCCTGTGTCGCGCGCATCAGAAAGTATCTATTCTCTGATAAAGCCCTACTTCCAGTCCATTGCGTATATTGCTCAGCAGTAATTTCCACAAAAGGTATATCCCGCAAAAGTCTCCTAGCTAGTTTGTCGTACTTGTCTCCAATATTGTAAGCAATCACCTTACTATCCGCTTCTCTGATGATTGAAAAAGTAGTGGCGACATCATCTGGAGGATGGAGCCAACTAATTTCATGTGGCATTTTATGCCCACATCCTGTGCTAAAAAGGACCAGTGTAATAAAAATCAAGAGCAACCAATTTCTTTTGATAAACATCAATACCTTCCTGTTTGTTATGATTTACCTCGGTGCGGGAAAGCGGACGGGGTCAGGCGGGAAAGCGGACGGGGTCAGGCCGAACATTGTGACATTTGGATGTGGACAGGGGAGGGATCGGCGGTTTCATGTGTCAATTCATGGCGCGAAAATTGCGAATCCAGTTTGGCGGTGCCCGGTACCATGTGATCAACCGGGGCAACTATCGCAAAGACCTGTTTGGGACGGCCGGAGCAGCGAAAGCGTTCGAGGAGTGCCTTGGTGAAGCATGCGAGCTCAACGGCTGGATCCTGCATGCGTGGACCATCATGCGCAATCACTTTCACCTGGCGCTTGAAACGCCCGGTCCGAATCTGGTCGAAGGCATGCACTGGCTCCAAAGCACCTTTGCTACCCGTTTCAACCGCTTCAGAAACGAGCGCGGTCATCTTTTCCAGGGCCGTTACCAGGCGCTCCTGATCGAGAACGATGATTCCCTGGGCCGCGTCGTTGACTACATCCATCTCAATCCCGTCAGGGCCGGTATCGTTGCCCTCGAGCATCTGGCCGGGTTTCGCTGGAGCAGCCTTCGCCGTTTCCTGCGTGGCACCGCCCCCGCTCATCTGGTGGCCGACAGCTTCATGGGCCGTCCCGGCTTGCCCCTGAATCAACAGGGCTGGTCAAACTATCTGCTTCACTTGCAGGAACTGGCGGCGAACCCGGCCGAGCAGGAGCGCTTGGGTTTTGCCACCTTTTCCCGGGGGTGGGCGATCGGCACCGAGGCATGGAAAAAAGCTCTCGCCCGCGAATTCTCCCGTACGACCCTTGCTCCCGGTCTCCAGCAGTCCGAAATAGCCGAATTCAGGGAACAGCATTACCGCCAGGCACTCTCCCTTGCCCTCGTCCGGATCGGAAAAACAGAAACGGAGCTTGCAACCGCTTCCCCCGATGCGCCGTGGACACTCGACCTTGCCCTCCTTCTCAGGAAAAACGGCGTTCCCCATCCGTATATCGCCTCAATCATCCATCTCCCATCGCCCGACGTCCTTCGTGCCCGTCTCTCCAGAAAAAAGCGTTCCCTTCCCCCTTCGTCACAACATTCGGCCTCACCCCGTCCGTCTTCCTAGCCTGACGTGCCGGGGCGCTCGATGCGCCCCGCTCCTACGCGCGATTCCTCGCGCGTGGGCCGCCGCCGACGGGGCGTACTCCACCGGACCGGAGCGAAGCGGAGGGAGGAAGCAGGGCTCGTGACAGGCCGGAGGCTCGGCGCAGGACTGGCGCGAGACGTGCCGCTTGGATCAGTTTCAGAACCCAAACAGCTTCACGACTTAGTATTCAAAATCCTATGCGCCTCATGCCTCAGCGATTGTGGTATTCGCTTATCCTTTGATGACGCTAAATCACTCAACGTATTTTTAATTTTCATCTGAACCGGGGTCGACCCACTCCAAGCCAAAGCTAGGCGTATCCAATGCTCAGACTCTGAGCGTAATCCTGTTATTATCAGATCCGCTTCTGGAAACGTTGTTATGAGCTCGACAGGCAAGCCCGCTGCCGTAAGGCCATCAGCAAGCCGCCTCATAAACTCCGAGCGGGGAAGTTCTAGGCTTGGGAGCAATGGCAGGAGATAATCACCCGGACGTAACAAACAAACATCCTCAGCTCCTGGCCGGACCCAAAAACCATTAGATGAGAGCCCAAGGACAAGCCGAAGATCTTTAAATTCAGCGGCCTTAATCCACCGAACGAGTAAGTCTCGATCACGGTGCTCAGGCGACGAAACGAAGTCGAGTGAGCCGCATTTACTGAGGACGCTAGAGATAATATCTTCGGACTTCATTTGATCACCACGTTGCGGAGTGTGCTGAACCAACTCCCATTTCATCCATGAAGGATTGGAACTGTGCGCGCGTTGAGTCCGTCCATTGATGGCCAAAATGCCCGCTGTGCTCATTTGTTATTAGCTTTCCGTCCTGCCGGAAGATTCGTCCCCCAACAATTCGAGCTTCTTGCGCCTCACCCACGCCCATGACGCGAGCAATGCCAGTGTGGCCTAATTCATTATTGCCCATAACAAATCGCTTGGTGGTTGGGTCAAAAACGAAGTCGGTGCCCTTGCCTTGGAAATTCTTCACCGCCTTAACAGAAGAATAGGATTCACTTACCTCGATAAATCCGCGGGCAGGTCCGCTGCCTACACTCTTTGCGGCTTGGCGTGTGGCTACAATCCCGATTCGCTTAACAACTTGCCCTATTATAGTTCCTGCCAGTTTTCCCCCATAATAGGCAGCCACGTTTTCAGCGACAATACCAGACATGATAAGCGTACGGCTGTCTGCATACAATGCGCTATCGTCATCCAAAAACTGCTCAACTTTAGATACATCAATCCTACTGACTAATGATATCACCTTAGCGGATTCTTCTATTCTCCTGATTTCTTCCTGTGCTTCTTTTATTTGAGCACTTGCCTCAGTCCATGCCTCGCTTACTTTCCCGAATAGATCATACTGTTTGCTTTCCTTTTCGGAAAGCGTTTTATGTTCTTTAATATAATTGGATTGTTTTAATTCAGCAGTCCTGTATGCACGCCTAATATCTGCTTCGTAGTCTTTCTTCTTTTTGAGTCCTTCTGGATCAAATTTCGTCCACGGATTCTGGACGACGTAAGCATACAGGTTCGGTCCATCCACAAACCCGAGCGGGTCGCGGGAAAGGAAGCTGCCGGTTTCCAGATCGCGGAAGCGGAAGCCCTCGTTCACGTAGCCGGGGACATCCCAATCCTTGGTGTTGGACCGCTGGCGATCCGGGTTGCTGCCCACTTGCGCCCTGATGTCGCCGAAGGCCTCGTATTGCGCCGCAAAGGTGAACGTGCTGCTGTCGTTCGTCTTCGCGATCACGTCGCCCCGGCTGTTGTAGTGGTTGTAGCCAGGGGTGCTGTTGCGCAGCGTGTACAGCAGGCCCCCTACGCCGCCCCCCCAGTCGCTCCCCCGGATGTTTTCCACCACGAGAACCCCGCTGGGCAGACTGGAATCGCGTTCCTGCACACCGGTTCCTCCCGAAAACACAAACCGCGTAAATCCCCCGCTCGTCCCCGGCGCTCCCGCCTGCACCCGCCGCGTCCGGTAGTCGTACACAAACGTGTACTCTCCGGCTCCCTCTCCTGTCTCCTTCGTGAATGATACCAGCCGGTTCTCGTAGTCCCAAGTCAGCGTATCCGAGCCTGTCCCGTCGCTCCGGCTTACCCGGTTCCCGTCCAGATCGTAGGCGTAGCTGATGACCGCCGCTCCCGTCGTGGCCGTCAGCACCTGATTCAGCGTGTTGTACGTGCAGGTCGTCACCGTGGTGGTCGTCGTCCCCCCAACCGTCACCGCGACTGTCTTCTCCAGCCGGTTGTGCGCGTCGTCGTAATCGTACGTCGTCACCGTTACCTTCCCGGTGCTTTCCTCCACCGTCTCGCCCGTCAGCCGGTTGGCATCATCGTAGCTGTTGGTCACCGTCCGCGTGCTCAGCCCCGTGCCTGGCATCGTCTCCGTCAGCACGCACAGATTGCCCACTGCGTCATAGGCCTGCGTCAGGTCCACCAGCACCGTCGATCCTCCCCACCGCGTCGTCTGCGACGCCACCTGCCGGTTCAAGGCATCAAACTGCGTTACCGTCGTGTCCCCGTTGGGCAGCACCAGTCTTGCCCGGTTCCCGTTCAGGTCGTATCCGTAGGCTGTCAGCCGTCCTCCCTCCGTCAGCGTCGCCAGCCGGTTCAGTGTATCGTAGGTCGAATTCAGCACCGTGCCCGTGCCCCCGTAGATCACCTTCGTCCGGTTCCCCGCAAGGTCGTACGTGTACAGGTGCGTCAACCCGTGCGATTTCTCCGAAAGGATCCGCCCGAGCGTATCATAGGTATAAACCACGTCGGCGATACCGCCCTTGCCCGGCTCGGTCACCGTCAGGATGCGGCTCATCTTGTCGTACGTGTAGCTCCGGTTGTCCTGCGTGCGGCCTACATAATTGACCCCGGTCAGCCGGTGCCGGGTATCGTAGGTGTATTCGGTCCGGCGTCCCTGGGCATCCACCCGGGCGGTCTTGTTCATTGCGTCGTAGGACAACGTGACGACATGGCCGGCCGGATCCTTCGTCGTGGTGTTGCGGCTCAGCCCGTCGTAACCGAACTCCGTGCGCTGGCTCTTGCCGTCGATCACCGCCGTGCGGTTGCCCGCCGCGTCGTATTCGTTGGTCACCGTGATGCCTTCCGCGTCGGTGGTGGTCAGCAGCCGGTTGAGCGCGTCGTACGTATTGGTCGTGGTATGACCGTTCGGGTCGGTCAGCGTCAGGATGTTGCCGTTTTTGTCGTACGTGGTGACGGTGGTCGGGGTCACCGTGCCACCGCCCGGGGCGGTCACGGCGGGTGCAATCACCCGGGTCGGTCGCCGGGCAGCGTCGTAGTCGGTCGTGGTGGTGGCGCCCCGCGCATCCTTCACCGCAACAACGTTGCCGACCGGATCGTAGGTCGTGATCCGGGTGGGCCTCGAGGCGGTCCCGGTCGTCGTATCGGTGACCGATGGCAGGATCTCGTGTGTGCGGCGGTTGCGGACATCCCAGGTGTAGTCGGTGGTGTGGCCGAGCGGATCGGTGACGGTGGACACATTGCTCGCCGCGTCGTAGGCCGTCAGCGTCACCGGGCGTCCTCCGGTCACTGCCGGGCCGGTTACCTTGACCGGCCGGCCGGCGGCGTCGTAGTCGGTGAGGGTTTCACCGTCCAGCGGATCGACTGTCCGGTAGTCCAGGCCGGTGCTGGTGTAGCTCTTCGTGGTGGTGGCGGCCAGCGCGGGGACGTTGGCGGCTTCCGTAACGGTCAGCGGCCGGCGGAGCGCGTCGTACGTGGTGGTGGCGACCATGCCGAGCGGGTCGGTCACGGAAGTGAGGTTGCCCACGGCATCGTAGGTTTTGGTGGTGGTGGCAAAGACGCCGGTCTGGTACTCGGCCTTTTCCTGCACCGGCCGGTAGAGCTTGTCGTAGGCGACTTCGGTGCGGAAGCCGCGGGGATCGGTCGCGAGGGTGGGTTTCCAGCCCGAGGTGTCGAACACGGTGCCCCCGGCATTGGCGCCATATGCGTAAGCCGTGACGCCGCCCAGCGGATCGGTCTTCGTGATCAGGCGCTGGAGCGCGTCGTAGGCCAAGGCGGTGGTATGGCCCTCCGGGTCGGTCTCGGACGTGCGGGAGTTGAGGGCGTTGTAGGTGAAGGTGCGGACGAGGTTGGGGGTGGTCCCTCCCATGACCAGCGTCTGTGTCGTCACGCGGTTGAGCGCATCATAGGCATACAGGGTGGTCACGCCGTTCTCGTCGGTCTCCGAGGTCTTGTTGCCGCGGGCGTCGTAGGTGAGGGTTTTTGTCGGGCCGCCCGGATAGGTGACCTTTTTCAGGCGGTTGCGGTCATCGTACTCGAAAGCGGTCGTGTTGCCGCGGGGATCGGTCGCGGTCAGCTTGTTGCCGTTGGCATCGTAGGTGTAGAGGGTCGTGAGCGCCAGGTTGGCCGGATCGACAATCTCCTTCCAGAGGCGTCCGGTGGCATCGGGAACATACTGCACCACCAGATCGGTAACCCAGGAGGCGGTGTCGGACAGTTTTTTGACGGTTTTCCGGGTGACAAATCCCCGGAAGGTCGCGGATTCGTAGGCAAAAGCGGTTTCCTGGACAGGAGTGGTATTGCCGACAGGAATGACCTGCTCCTTCAGGCGGCGTCCCATCGCATCCACCTCGTAGAGAGTCCTGACGCCGTTCTCGTCGGTTATGCCCGTCATGATACGGTGCGGGCCGTAGGTGAATCGCTTCACACCCCCGAACGCGTCGGTCTGGGTGGTGGGGTCGGCATAGTACCCCGAAGTCATTACAGTTCCCGATACATTATAACTGCCGCCTGCATAATATATAAAAGGGTCATCGTAAGTGAATGCCGTCCGGTTGCCGCTAAAGTCGGTCGCTTCCGCCAGCGCCATGCCTGCGGACGGGGCAAAACGATAGGTTTCCTCCCCAATCAGGCTGCTTCCGGAATAACTCCTGATTTGTGACTGACGGTAAAAAATCATGCGAGGCGCTTCAAAACCGGGATCGGAAATCCATTCGCGAACGGCTTCGCTTTGCGGATCGGAGAATTCATAAACCCGTTTATTCCCGTCCGCATCAATGACCGTCGTGGTTCGGGTGGCAGCGATATCATTCCAGTCTTGCTGAAATGACCGGTTCGCCACGGTAGAAAACCGGGTGGTGTTGCCGTCGGGCAGGGTGATTCCGGTTACAAGGAGTGGCAAACCGGTCACCGTGACGTATCCGTCGTCGGAATGCCACCAGGTATTGGTATGATTCTGGGTATATGCGAAGGTAAAGGCCTGCCCGAGAGGATCGGAGATGGACCCCAGCTCCAGCTGAAGACCGGCCCGGGAAAGATCCCATGGATGCTGGGCATCCCTGTCTCCGAAGAAGCTGTAGGTATAATGGCTCATGCCGCCATCGGCAGCAGTGACGGAAACAAGTTGATGATGGGTATAGACGGCGGGTTCAAACGGATTGGTATAGTTAAAAGTCTCGTAACCGTAGGTCACTGTCTTGCCCCGCGGGTCGGTGACCGACTCCACATACCCATGGCTGTTCATGGAGATCAGGATCGCCGGACCCCTGTTGATGGGGATTGGCAACGAGCCGCCGATAACATGTGTCGGCCAGCTCTCATCCACTTGAACAAACTGGATTTTGGAGGGGATCAGATCAGTAGCTGCAGCATAAGTATATTCGAGGGCATTTCCGTATCTGTCCACCACCGACTCGAGTCGTGCATAGGCATAGGTTTTCCCGGCTTCCTCACGTCCCGAAGGGACCGACTGACTGACGGCCTGTTTGTAAACAAGCAATGAACCGAATTTTCTCTTGAAGTGGTAAACCCCGTCCGGTTGCTGGATCAGCGAATACAAGGCCGTCTGCCGATCGTCCGTTGTCGCCATCAGAGGAATAAACATGCGGGTAACGGTTTTTCCCTGCACCTCTGTCGGCGCAGGTTCGGTATGTGTCGCCTTGCGGTCCGTAGAGCCCGGTTCACCGGTTTCCCATACATAGGCCTGCAAAAAAGTAAATTCACGTCCGTTGTCGTCGGTTACATACACATACTCGTGATCGCCGTCCCGGTTGAAGCGAATGGATGCCGACAGGTTGGATGCCCAGTTGGGGCCGAACGGTTTGCCGAGAAACTCGGATGGGCGGAGATCTTTCGACGGACGCCACGTTTCGGGACGAACGCTGCGTTTTACCCCCAAGTAGAGTTCCGTGGCCGGGAGCGGGATATAAATATCGGTCGTGTCATGGTGAAGGCTCAGGTTGATCGGATCGATAAAGGTTTCTTCGTCCGCCTCGTCCGATTCTTCTTTGTATTGGGGCTTTTTATCCGGCAGCGGAAGTCCGTTCAATGCAATTTTCCGATATTCAGGCCCCCCGGATTCCCGGAAAGATATTGCCGAAGGAATCGTGCAATCCGATCCCGGAACCCGTTCAAATTCTTCCTCTGTGGTGTATGGCTCCGGTTCGAATTGCGGCTCTCCCTCCGGGATTTCCTTATATACCGGGCATGTCTGAATCCTTATTTTCTGTTCCCCTCTTGTCACAGCGTAAACAACGCGGTCCAGACACGTTCCATCCCAAGCAACAGATACACTGGGGAAACGATTGATTTCCTCCCTCTTGGTAACCTTGTCAAAGCGGATATCGAAATCCTTGATAGTAAAGGTAACCTCTGTTTTCCCTTCAGGAAGCTGAAGGCCCACATTGCCATTGCAACCCGTGTAAGTCCCGAGAGCAGTCGGTGATTTCACTGTAAAGGTTCCTCCCGGCTCACAAGGGACAAATCCGCCTGCGTCTTTGGCGGGCGGGCTCAACAAGGTTCCGTCTATGGTGACAGGTTCTTCTTCGGTTTCACAATTTCCGTCTCTGGTGATTTTCTCTCCAGGCTCTATATAATAATTGAATGTCCGGGTGACTGTCGTACCGGGAACAACTTCCCCTCCTTCCGGGGTTGAGACCTTCAGCACCGGAGCCTTGGTGACCTCGCAGCCCTCTTTTTCTTCCGTGCAGGGGTTCTGGTCGTTGGCGGCAAACGACAGGTGCCAGAAGAGGGAGACCAGCAGGAAATGGCGAAGATGGCGTTTCATGATGAGGGATTTCCGGAAGAGGATGCAGAGAGAGAGGAGATGAAGGCCCCGGCCGCGCGGCGGGCGACCTCGGGGACAGAGGGATCGGCAATCCACTGGCGGGCCATGTCGGCAAGGCGCGGATCGACGACGCCGGTCTGGCGACAGAGAGCCAGGGCCGTGAGGCGCGAGCGGATATCGCAGCGTTCGTCCAGCGCCATGCGCCGGGCTTCGGAGGCGGTGTCGAAGGAGCCTGCGAGCAGGCCCGCGCCGGACAGATCGTGAAGCCCGAGCAGGGCGGTGCCGGCGTGGGCGGCTTCTTTTGTCGCGAGGGTTTTTCTGAGGGTTTGTTCCGCCACCTGGCGCTCGTCGGCGGGCAGGTCCGGCACCCAGGAGGCCAGATGCTGGACGGCGTAGGTGCGCAGCCCCTCGTCCTGGGCAGGGTCGCCCGCCTGGGCGGCAAGAACGGGCACCAGGATTCCCGCCGTTTCGGCCGTACGGCTGCGCAGGGCGTTGAGCAGGTCGTTGCGCAGCGCGCGTTCACGGTCCTCCGGACCGGCTCCGGGAGGCACCGGCGAGCACAGGAATGCAGCGCACAGGACGACCTCTTCCGGGGTGACCGGCGATTGCAGCCATTGCGCGACCGTTTCCAGACGCCGGGGAAGCCGCTGCGACGGGTCGACGATCACAGCCAGGGCGGGGTGCGCGGCCGCTTTCACGCGCCAGTCCGCCGGCAGTGACACCGCTTCCTGCACGGCCAGGACCGGCCGCGTCGTTCCCGCCTCGCGGGCAGACGAGGCTGCCGCCGGTGCGGGAGCGGTCGTGCCCCCTGCCGGGACCTGTTTTCCAAAATGCCACCAGGCCAGCATGCCCGCACCGCCTGCCACGATGAGGCCCAGAAGGAGAGCCGTTCTTTTCATCCTCATGGCTATTTTGCGCTGATGACTGCTCCCTGCCAGGTGAGCTGGGTGCGGTGACAGACGGACGTGGTGGCGGTCGGGGGCTTGAGCAGGCGAACTTTGGCCTGGCCCAGTTCATCGAAGTCATCCGCGTTGAGGAGCAGCGTCCGGCTGCCGTCGCCAAACACCACGCCGGCCACGGTGACATCCAGGCGGACGCCGTGATCGGGACGGACCGGGCTGAGGATGACCAGAACCTCGACCTCCCGGGTGCCGTCCTCGTATTTTTCCACCAGCCGGGTGTAGGTGTCGATCGTGGTATAAATCGCGCTTCCGGGAGCGTCGGTGGCGGCGAGAACCGGTCCGTCCTCGCTGCCGCGAGCCACGATCCGGTGGATGATGTTGTCCTCTGCCTGCCAGGCGATCTGCTTGCTGTCCGTCGGCAGGGTGACCAGGCCCAGGCGGGGATCGGCTTCCAGCACCACTCCGGAAGCCAGGGTGGGCCGGGTCATGACCCGCTCGCGGAGAACGAGCCCGGGCATGACCGGCAATCCGGCGTCATAAACCCTGACCGTGGTGGTCGCCTCTGCGGCCTGGCCGGAGACCGGGAGCACCCGGCCTGCGAGCACGAAGGTGCCGGCGGAGGAAAATTCCAGTTCGGCGGTTCCGGCCGCATCCAGGGCAACGGGAGCACCGTCGCGGGTCAGGGAGGGCACATCACCTGCCTGCGGATCGGCCGGAGTGACGGCCACAAGCAGCCTGGACCCGGCGCGCAGGTGCACCGTGCCGCCGGCCAGCACATTGCGGGGCGTCCAGCGCACGACCAGCTGTCCGGCAACGCCTCCGTTTTCTCCGGAATAGTCGAGGACGGTAGCGATGTTGCGGTCCAGAGGCGCTTCCGAGAACCAGCGGTAGCCGGCGCCGGCAGAGACGGCGAGGTTTTCCCCGCCAGCGGTCAGGGTGACCGCCTCCGGCCAGCGGGCGCGGCCCTCGAGCGGCGCGGGTGAGACGGGGGATTCGATCACGGTCGCGTCGTCCGCTCCGGCATCGATGCCGTTGTAAATCCGCAGGCGGC
Source organism: Opitutaceae bacterium TAV5 (assembly GCA_000242935.3). Classification (NCBI taxonomy): domain Bacteria; kingdom Pseudomonadati; phylum Verrucomicrobiota; class Opitutia; order Opitutales; family Opitutaceae; species Opitutaceae bacterium TAV5. The sequence continues at coordinate 2,421,569 of CP007053.1, read as the reverse complement.
GGTCGATCCAGTCGGCAACGCCGTTGCCATCCTCGTCCGCTCCGCCGATGGCGTGCAGGGCAAGGCCATTGACGCGGAGGCGAGGTCCCGTGCGGGAACCGTCCCAGACCAGGCGCACCGTGTGCGTGCCCGACCCGAGCCAGGGAGTGAACCAGAGAGCCGACGCGGTAACGCCTCCGGTGGCACCGGTGACGGTCCGGGTTCCGATGTACCGGCCATCGACAAAGAGTTTCAGCGGGAAGATCGAGGAGGTGGCCTTTTCTGCCCGGGCCTCCCGGACGGAAAGATCGAGCAGGAGCAGCCCGCTGCCGGCAAGATCGACTTGCCAGGAAAGTTCGCCACGACGGTCTTCCGCCTCGATCGCTCCACTTCCGTCCGTTGACGCATGCCAGGGGCCGACTTTCCCGGATACAGATGCACCCGAAACCTGCGCGGCCACCGCATGCGGCACTCCGGTCGCCAGCAACTCCGCCAGCGTCGGAACGTGGGTCGATGTCCCGGATGTGGCCGGATCGGCCAGACCGTCCCATTCGTGCATCCACCGGACCGAATCGAAGGTGGTCAGTCCGGCATCGGCAGGCATGCCGTCCGACGAGGTCTCCTGCTCCACGGTTCCGGGCGTGAATCCGAGGATGCCGGGCGATGCCGTCGAGGATCCCCAGGCGACGTAACCCACCAGCGCCTGCTCGCTGTCGAAGCTGACCGGGCAATCGGCGACCCGGCGCATTTCTCCGCCGCGTGTCCGGGCATAGAGAGAAACAACCGTTCCCAGCCGGCGAACCGCGAAGTGCGTGTAGTCGAGCGAAGTGCCGCCGCCGGTTACGGCGCTGGTCACCCGGCCGGCTTTGGCGACACGGTAGCGGATGAGCCATCCGGAGGAGCGGTTGCGGGTGAGAGCCACGTAGGGCGCATCCTTGTCCAGCGAGGCGCGGACCATGATGCCGCCTTCCAGATCGGTGCGGGTGGTGTCGGCAAAATGCACCGCCCCGTCACACGAAAAGTTGCCCGTGACGGTTTGGTAAAGGATGCCGCCGGCGTCCGACTTGCCGCTGAAGGTGCCCGCATTGGTCCACAGGAACACGCGCCCCTCCGACTGCGCGACATGCTGGAACGCCTTGCCGCCGATGCTGCCCTCCAGCCAAGGCGCCGGCGCACCGAGCGTCACCGCCGAGTCCGCATCGAGCGGATCGGTGCCAAACTCCAGTTCGGCGTAATCGGAAACACCGTCGCCATCCGTATCCACTTTTCCGGGGTGCAGTCCGAGCCGGTATTCTCCAAAATTGGACAGGCCGTCCTTGTCCTTGTCGCCATAGGCCCCGTTGATCCCGCTGCCACTGGTGGTGCTCAGCCCGTGCGCGCTCTCCCAGGTGTCGGACAGGCCGTCCTCGTCCTGGTCATCCGCAAAACGCGGGAAGGCCTCAAGGTATTCGCCGGTAATGACCGCTTTCGTCGTTGTACCCGGAATCTGCCAGGCCACCGAGACGTGATCCGAGCCGGTTCCCTGTTTTTGCAGGATTTCGACAAAATAGCGCTGACCGGCCTGAAGCGGAATCGCGACCGACTGCTGCGAGGCCCGCGTGGTCCAGGAACGGTAACCGGTGCTGCCCTGGTTGAACGCGATGCGGCGACGGGCGAAGGGCGTTTCGTCCGTGGACAATAACAATTCGCACTCGTCGTCACCGGCGATCCAGAACGTGTAGTCGCCCGTCGCCGGCGGCAGCAGCCAGGCGCGGATACGCGTGCCGTAGTTGGTGCCCCGGGTCGGGGTGTTGGGGAGCTCCAGCCTGTCGATCAGCGTGCGCAGGTCGGGTGAATCGACAAACCGGCTGTCGGCGGTCAGCAGATTGACGGTGCTGCCGGTGATGCCGTTCCACTGTGCCAGGTGCGCGTAACCGGGAAGCGCGCCGTCCGCCACCTGCGGATCGAGCCCGAACCGGTACTCGACAAGGTTATAAAAACCGTCGCCGTCGGTATCCAGTTGAGCGTCTTTCGGGTCGAGCGGGTTGAGGCCGTGAATCACTTCCCAGCCGTCGGGCATGCCGTCGCCGTCGGTATCGGCGTTGAAGGGATCGGTGCCGAGCAGGCGTTCTTCCTCGTTGGTCAGGTCGTCGCCGTCGAAGTCGAGGCCGGCCGGTTCGGTGTTGCTGACAACAATGTCGTCGAAGCGGGCCTCGTGTGGCGTCTCGCGGTCGCTGCCTTCCTGCATCATCCGGATGCGCGCGATCGTCGTCAGGCCGATGTCGCGGAATCCGATGTCGCGCGCCACGAGGCGGCCGTTGACTGCCAGCAGCCAGCGGTGTTCGCGATAGTCGAGGTACAGTGTGTAGTCGTTCCACTCCCCGGCGGCGGTCACGAGATTTTTTACATCGTGCTCCACCCACTTGCCGGTGGCCGCATCATAGATCGACATAAAACCCTCGCGGGAGTAGCCGAAGAGGCTGGAGACTTTTCCGGTGATCGACGCCGGATCCGGCAGGCGACCCGCTTCGAGTTTTGCCCGGAAGGAGAGCCAGACGCGGTCGATGCCGCCGGCCCCGATCACGTGTTCGAGCGTGGCGGGTGTGTCCGCATCGGGCGCGTGCAGGACGGCTTCCTCGCCGGTGACGGTAGCCGCTCCGGTCGCCTGCCAGCCAAGCTGGCCGTCGAGCGGGCCCGTTTCGTAACCTTCGGCAGTGGAGAACTGCGTGCGCCAGGCCCAGGTGCCGTTGCCTTCATCCACGAGTTTGGCGATCATGCCTTCCGGCGAGAGTGGATCGAGGCCGAGGGCGATTTCCATGTTGTCACGGATGCCGTCGCCATCGGTGTCGGGATTGTCCGGATCGGTACCGAGGGCGCGTTCCTGCGCGTTGGTCAGGCCGTCGCCGTCGTTGTCCAGGTCGGCCGGTTCATCGGCTACGGTTGCGCCAATCGTCACCCGGAAGTCATCGAGCGCGGCGGGATTCGCAGGGCGTTCGCTGTGTTGCACGGCAAAGCCGGAGAAGAACGGAACGGAACGGGCAAAGCCGAGGTTTTGTCCGTAGCGGACGCCGTCGAGCCAGAGTGACCAGCGTTGCGAGGTGTAGTCGAGCCGCAACGTGATCCGGTGCCAGTTACCCGCAGTGACGGGGACCAGGCCGTGCCAGACGCCGCCGCCAGCTCCGTCGCCGTCGAGCGCCATCAGGTAACCTTCCTCGGAGACATAAAAGACTGCGGCCACATCGGCGGGGATGGCGGGGGCCTCGCGGCGCGGAGCGGCCTGGAGCCGGAAGTCGAGCCACACGGATTGGTCGTTGTTTCCGGAAGCGGGGTCGGGAGCGAAGCTGCGTTCCACGCGGATGCCGCTGCCGGCAAGGTTGAGGTAGCGGCTGCCGCCGTCGGCCAGCGGGGTCGGCGAGGAGAGAACCTCGACCGCGGCGTTTTCTCCGGTGGCGGTCACCTGCCAGAGCCGGGTGCCGTCGGCAAAGGCGTCGGGCGCGTCAGCTTCAAAACTGTCGGCAAACGGGACCGCGCCGAGCGGATGCGTTTCGACGGTCTTCGGATCGGTGCCGCGGGCCACCTCACGGCCATCGTACACGCCGTCGTTGTCGGTGTCGGCTTTCGTCGGATCGGTGCCGAGCAGGTATTCCTGCAGGTTGCTCAGGCCATCGCGGTCCGGATCGAGGTCGCGCTGGTTGATCGCGGTACTCAGTCCGTGGGCGATCAGCCAGGAGTCGGGAATGCCGTCGCCCGAGGTATCGGCATAGAGCGGGTTGTCGCCGCCCACATAAAAATAGTCGAGAAACGCGGCGGTTTCCTCGTCACCGCGCAGGGAGAACTGCGAAAAGCCGGTCTGCGTGTTGTCGGGGAAGGCGAGGTTCGGCAGCACAAGCTGCCCGTCGACGAACAGGTCCCAGCGTTTTAACGGGTAGTCGAGACGGTATGACACGCGCAGCCAGTTGGCCGAACGGTTGCTGTCGTCGGTCGCCAGCGACACGCGGTGGCCGGTGGCGATCCATTCCCCACCACCCTCGCCGTCGCCGTTGACGACGTAGATTTCTCCGGAGGTTTCCACCGTCACGAAGCCGGTCGCCGCGGCGCGTTTGAGGTTTTTCAGCTTCGGCAGCGCCTCGACCGGCGAAAACACCGGACGGGTGTAGAAGTCGATCCAGGTGACCGGGTACTGCCCGGGGTTTTCCGGCGTAAAATCAAGCCAGCCCTTGCCGAGCAGCGACAGCGCCTGCTCGCCGGAAAATCCGCCCGTGACAATCTCCGCCGACAGCGGCGCGGCAAACGTCCAGGGATGCTCACCTCCCTCGCCGGACAGTGGCCCGGCCGTGTAGCCGCCCGCCGTCTCGAAATCGTCGATGAACGGCACCGTGGCTGCTGTTGCCGAAACGGCGAGGCCGAGTGCGGCCAGAATGGACGTGACAAGTCCGGTTGCCCGGGGCAACCTGCTGCGAATTCCCGTCCTGTTCATCGTCAGGTCCCCTTCGCAGTTCAGGATTTCTTATCGGGCTTGGCGGTATCCGTTGCGCTTGCGGCTTCCCGGTGGCGTTTCCGGATCATGAAAACCGAAGAAAACACAACCCATATTCCGATCGAGCTTACCATAACTACCGTGCCGCGGGACGGTTCGTCGGCCAGAAGGGTGGAGGGAAGCAGGCACGCCGACAGCACGGCGTAGAGGGACAAATTTCGCATGGGAGTGGCAGTTGAGGCTGAAGGTTGTAAGAGAAAACCAGCTACGGAGGATTCGCAGATGGCTGGCAGAACGAGACTATATCTATCCGGATGGCTCATGAGCCGTCAATTGAAATTGCAGATCTCGCAGAAAGTTCCATTGATTTGCATTATTTCACCACCGCCGGATTTCACCACGAGCGATCCGACCCGGCTTCGCTGCTACCTGAGAAAATTGCCGCGAAAGGGCGCAAAAGAACAAGCCGCGCATCAAACCCTCCATCGCATCTATAGATGCGCGGGAGACTCCCGGCGGGCAGGAGGATTTCTGCGCCCCTTCGCGGCCAGCCGGTTCGGAAGCGGGGATCGGGCAACAGCGCGAAGGCGCTTGCCTCCGGAATCCCTTTCCGAAAAAAGCGCTTCATGGGCAGATCGGGCATCGTTACTCTCTGTGTCGTCAACGCCGTGGCCAGCGGCGTAGCTCTTTTTTTCGTTTTCAGGCCGTATTTCATGGCAAGGGAACAGCCCGCCCAGCCGGTGGCCGAGGAGGTGCTGACGCCGCCGGCCTCTGCTCCCGAAAACCATCCTCCTCCCGAAGAGGTCTGGCAGAAATTCCTCAAAAGCCGGACCGCCAACGAAGCGGCGTCCTGCCTTGCCCTGCTCCCGCAAGCACCGGAGACCGGAGCGCGGCTCGGGCAGTACGTGCGGGGCCGGCTGGCCCCGTTTCCGCAAGTGACGTGGGGACGCAGCTACATCGACCGGATCGCGGCCGCGATTGGCGCATGGGAACCGTGGCTCGATTACGGGAGCGACGACACCGGCTTCCTCGAACAGGCCGTGGCGAACCATGCCATGCCGGTGCTGATCCGTGACAGCGCGCTGCGCGTCGTCGTCGGCGCCGCCCATCGCAAGAAAGGGCAGGCTGCAGACGCGGACGCCGCCGCCGCCCTGTCGGCGGACTGGCAGACGCATCTGGAAAAATTCCTGACGGAAACCGCATTCGGAGACGAAACGAGCATCGGCGGGCTGGCCCTGCAGGCGGCCCTGTTCGCCAGCAACGAAAAGATCGCCCCGATCGACCCGGCCTTTTTCGACCGGCGCATCCGTGCCGTCATCGATGACCGGGAAAACGTCAACGAATTCACCCTCGCCGCCTCCCTCGATGTGGCCGCGCAACGGGATATGCCGCCGGATGTGGCCGGCGCGATCCGGGAGATTGTCGGGAAACCGCAGTCGGAAGCCGTGCAACTGGCCGGTTTGCGAGCGCTCGCCCGGAACGGCAGCCGTGAGGATGTCGCCTGGCTGGAAACCGTCCCGGCCCGCACGCCGGTGGCGCACCGGGCGCTGCTGGATGCGCAGAGAGTGTTGCAGGAAAAACCGGAGAATTGAGGCCGGGATCACCGGCGGGATGCCACCGCTCCGGTGTTCCGGCTTCCGTCCGGCGGGATTTTCGCCCTTGATGGGAGGTTCCATGCCATTCGATTACGCAGCTTTTGCCCAGGCGTTCCCCTGGTTTTTCCCGGTCTGCGCCGCGGTGTTCGGGGCCGTGGTCGGCAGTTTTCTCAACGTCGTCATCTACCGCGTGCCGGCCGGCAAGTCGGTCGTCACGCCGGGATCGCATTGTTCCTGCGGCAAACCCATCGCGTGGTACGACAACATCCCGGTGTTGAGCTGGTTCATCCTGCGCGGGCGGGCGCGGTGCTGCGGGGCGAGGTTTTCGTTTCGCTACCCGTTTGTCGAACTGCTGACGGCGGGGCTGTTTGCCGTGTGCTGGCTGAAATTCCCTCCGGCGGTGGCCGCCTGCGGGATGCTGCTGATGGCGTGCATCGTCTGCGCAACGTTCATCGACCTCGATCACATGATCATCCCCGACGTTTTCACGATCGGGCTGGGCGTGGCGGGCGTGGCGCTCTCGGCGCTGGTGCCGGCGCTGCACGGCGTGCACGACGAGTTTTTCCTCACGGCCGGCATCCGGTCGGTGGTGAGTTCGTTGCAGGGGCTGTTCATCGGCTCCGGCCTCGTGCTCTGGATCGCGCTGGTGGCGGAAACCCTGCTGCGCAAGGAGGCGATGGGGTTTGGTGACGTGAAGTTTGTGGGCGCGCTGGGCGCGTTTGCCGGCTGGCAGGGCGCGGTGTTCAGCGTGTTTGGCGGGGCCATCGTCGGCATGGTCTGGATCGGGCTGGCGCTCGCATGGCGACTGGTTTCGGGGAAAAAATCGCCCATCGCCCCGAAGGCGGAGACCGCGGAAGGCGAGGCCACGGAAAAACTCTCGTTCGGGGTGGCGATCCCTTTCGGCCCGATGCTGGCGGTGGCCGGCGCGATCTATTTTCTCGCCGCCAAACCGTGGTTCGACGGCTACCTCGCGCAGTTCGCAGCGCTGTTCTGAAAGCCGGGAAATAATTTTGCCGTCCCGGAATTTTTGCCGAAGGTTCGCCGTCCATGCCCAACCGCTTCGGCAAACTTTTCACCATCACCACCTGGGGCGAAAGCCACGGCCCCGCCATCGGGGTCGTCGTTGACGGTTGCCCGCCGCTCCTGCCGATCACCGCCGCCGAGGTGCAGGCCGAGCTCGACCGCCGCCGCCCCGGCCAGAGCGACATCACCACCCCGCGCAAGGAAGCCGACACGGTCGAAATCCTCTCCGGCATCTACGAGGGCAAGACCACCGGCACCCCGATCTCGATGCTGGTGCGCAACACCGACCAGCGCCCGGCCGCCTACTCCGAAATGAAGGCCGCCTTTCGCCCCTCCCACGCCGATTTCACTTACCAGTCCAAGTACGGCATCCGTGATCCGCATGGCGGCGGCCGCTCCTCGGCCCGCGAAACCATCGCGCGCGTCGCCGGCGGCGCGCTCGCCCGCAAGATTCTTGCCTTGGCGGGCGGCGTCGAAATCCGCGCCTTCGTCCGGCAGATCCACGACATCGCCATGCCGGCCGACGTCTTCCCCTCCGACGCGGCCGCCGGCAGCCCGCTGCCCACGCTGGCCGAGGTCGAGGCGACCGCCGTGCGGTGCCCGCATCCCGCCACGGCCGCCGCCATGATCGGGCGGATCAAGGCCGTGCGCAGCGAGGGCGACTCGGTCGGCGGCGTCATCGAGTGCCGTGTGCGCGGCCTGCCCGTCGGGCTGGGCGCACCCGTGTTCGACCGCCTCGAGGCCGACCTCGCCAAGGCCATGCTTTCACTGCCTGCGACCAAGGGGTTCGAAGTCGGCAGCGGTTTCGCCGGCGCCGCGCGGCGCGGTTCGGAGCACAACGACCTGTTCGAAAACCGCGGCGGCGCCATCCGCACCGCCACGAACCGCTCCGGCGGCGTGCAGGGCGGCATCAGCAACGGCGAGGACCTCGTGTTCCGCGTCGCCTTCAAGCCCACCGCCACGATCCTGCGGACGCAGGCCACCGTCGACCTCGCCGGACAACCGGCCGAACTCATGGGCAAAGGCCGGCACGATCCGTGTGTGGTGCCGCGCGCCGTGGTCATCGTCGAGGCGATGGCCGCGCTCGTCCTGGTCGATCACTGGATGCGGCAAAGCGCGCAAAACCGGACCTTCCGGTTCGGGCAGGAATAGCCCCGAACCGGCGGGAACCGCTAAAGAACGCTGAAGACCGCTAAAAGAAAGACGCATCCGGCTATCCGGTTCTTTAGCGTTCTTTAGCGGTTTCACCCATGCTTTTTCGGGTGTCGGCGTGGAGGACTCCCGCCCGGTGAAAGATTCCGGGTTTTGCGGCCATTTTTCGAAAATTTCGGGTTTTTCTGGCGATTTTCGGGCGAGAAACCCTGTTTTTGGCCCAAAAACCGCACTCCATCTGGCCTGCGGTTTCGCCTTCGCAGCTCATCCTGACAAATCATTTTTTCGCGGTTTCGGCCCGCTTTCAGGTGAATTTCCGGCAAAAAATCAGGGATTGCGTTCAAAATGGCATTACTTTTGAACGCATCGCCTCAAACGCCGACCAACACATCCGTTCTCCTGTTTCTCCGTTTCGGCTCAATTCAACCAGGACCTGCCTTGGACCTTAAACAAATCAAACAACTCATTGACCTGATGAAACGCTCCGACCTCACCGAATTCTCGGTCGAGGAAGAAGATTTCAAGATCAAGATCTGCCGCGCCGCCGGCACAGCCGCTTCCGGCAACACCGCAAACCCCTTCCCTGTCTTTTCCGCGCCTGCCCCGCAGGCCGCCCCCGCAGCGCCTGTGGCCGCCCCGGAGACCTCCGCCACGTCCGCCGCCGCAGCCGGCGGTGGCGAGGAGGCCGGCGTCACCTGGATCAAGTCCCCCATGGTTGGCACCTTTTACCGGGCTTCCTCCCCGGAAAGCAAACCGTTCGCCGAACCGGGCACCAAAGTCGTCGAAAATTCCGTGGTCTGCATCATCGAGGCCATGAAGATCATGAACGAGATTCAGGCCGAACTCAAGGGCACCATCGTCGAGGCGCTCGTCGAAAATGGCCAGCCCGTCGAGTACGGCCAGCGCCTGTTCAAGGTGAAGCAGGGCTGATTTCTGGCCCGGAACCGGAATCACCGCGGATTTCTGACCACGAATGGACACGGATGGACACTAATATCAGGCATCGGGCAGATCGTTGATCTGCGCTGATTTTTCCGACAATCGGCAGCGAAACCGGCGATGCCTTTCCTGGATTTTATTAGTGTCCATCCGTGTCCATTAGTGGTCAGAAAACGTGTTTTTGCCCGATTTTCCCTCATTTTTCGCCATTTTTTCCCATTTTTGACCGATTTCCGGTCCTGCAGCCATGATTCAAAAAATCCTGATCGCCAACCGCGGTGAAATTGCCCTGCGCATCGTGCGCGCCTGCCGCGAACTCGGCATCAAGACGCTGGCCGTGTACTCCGAGGCCGATGTCCAGTCGCTCCATGTCCAGCTCGCCGACGAGGCCATCTGCATCGGCGGCCCGCGCAGCGCCGACAGCTACCTGCGTGCCGACCGCATCATCGCCGCCGCCGAAATCGCCAACGTGGACGCCATCCACCCCGGCTACGGGTTTCTGTCCGAAAACCCCAAGTTCGCCGAACAGTGCGAATCGTGTAACATCAAGTTCATCGGCCCGAAGTCCAAAACCATCCAGATGATGGGGGACAAGGCCGTGGCCAAGGAAACCGTGCGCAAGGCCAAGGTGCCGATCGTCATGGGGTCCGACGGTCCCATCGACAGCGAGGCCGAGGCGATCAAGATCGCGCGCAAGATCGGCTACCCCGTCATCATCAAGGCGGTGGCCGGCGGCGGCGGGCGCGGCATGCGCGTCGCCCACAACGACGTCTCGCTCGGCAAGGAGTACAACGTGGCGCGCGGCGAGGCCGAAAAGGCGTTCGGCAACGGCTCGGTCTACATCGAAAAGTACATCGAGAAACCCCGTCACATCGAGTTCCAGATTCTCGCCGACAGCCACGGCAAGGTGATCCACCTCGGCGAGCGCGACTGCTCCGTGCAGCGCCGCCACCAGAAGCTGATCGAGGAGTCGCCGTCGCCCTTCCTCACGCCCTCGCTGCGCAAGGAAATGGGCCGCCACGCCGTGCGCGCCGCCGAGGCCGCCGGCTACGAGAACGCCGGCACGATCGAGTTTCTGGTCGATGCGAAGGGCAAATATTACTTCATCGAGATGAACACCCGCATCCAGGTGGAGCATCCGGTGACGGAAGAGGTCACGGGCATCGACCTGATCAAGGAACAGATCAAGGTGGCGATGGGTGAAAAACTGTCGTTCGACCAGAGCGACGTGACGTTCACCAAACACGCCATCGAGTGCCGCATCAACGCCGAGGACCCGGCGCGCAACTTCGCGCCCTCGCCCGGTACGATCGGCCTGTATTATGCGCCGGGCGGCCACGGCGTGCGCGTGGACAGCCATGTTTACAGCGGCTACGTGATCCCACCCTACTACGATTCGATGATCGGCAAGCTCATCGGCTACGGCTCGAGCCGCAAGATCGCCATCGAGCGCACCTATCGCGCGCTCAGCGAGTACCTGATCCGCGGCATCCGCACGACCATCCCGCTGCACAAGGCGATCATGAGCGACCCGACCTTCATCGAGGGCAAGGCCACGACCGCGTACATGGAAGAGTTCTTCGCCCGCACGCCGACGGATCTGTTCATGTAAAAAGCACGCCAGGGCAAAATCGTGTTGTACCCGGGAGGGACACGTTCGCGCCGGAGCGGCGGCATGGCAAGCTGTCGGCCTTCGGCCTCGGTACCTGCCGCTGCATTTGCCGACGAATGATCCGGTTTACGAAAAACCCATGCGCGGGGCGGTGACGCTGCGATCTGGCGAGGTTTTCCCGGCATACGGGGCGAGGCGCGTTGCGCCTCGTCGCAGCGGCAGGAATGCCGCCGCTCCGGCAGGCCATTCAGCCGTGGTCGATCCGTTCGCGGATCGCGCGCAGCAGGTCGGCGTACTCGTCGAAGGCCGGGAATTGCGGGAACTGCTCGCGGACGTTGGCCGGGGCGTGGAAGAGGAAACCAGCGTCGGCGGCGGCGAGCATGGTGGTGTCGTTGAACGAATCACCGCCCGCGATCACCCGGTAGTTCATGGCGCGGAAGGCTTCCACGGCCTTGCGCTTCTGGTCGGGAATGCGGAGCCGGTAGCCGGTGATGCGGTCGTCGTCCCCGATCACGAGATGGTGACAGAACAGCGTGGGCCAGTTGAGCTGGCGCATGAGCGGCTGCGCAAACTGCTCGAAGGTGTCGGAAAGGATGATGAGCTGCGTGAACGAGCGCAGTTCATCGAGAAACGCCCGTGCGCCGGGCAGCGGGCAAAGCGTGCCGATGACGGCCTGGATGTCGGCGAGCTTGAGGCCGTGGCGGTCGAGTATGGCGAGCCGGCCCTGCATGAGCTTGTCGTAATCGGGCTCGTCGCGCGTGGTGCGCCGCAGTTCGTCGATGCCGGTTTTTTCGGCCACGGCGATCCATATCTCGGGGACGAGCACGCCTTCCATGTCGAGGGTGACTATCGCTTGTTTCACGCGGCGGGAGTGTTCGGAGTTTTTTCCCGCTGTCGAGCGCGGCGGGAGGAACCGCTAAAGAACGCTAACGGACGCTAAAACCGAACCCATGCCATCCGGCCTCCCTCCCCCTCTCAAACCATGAATTCTGCCCACGAAACACACGAGAAAACACGAAAAGAAGAAACCTGTTTCATTGTTTTCTTTTCGTATGTTTCGTGGGCAATTCTTCGGTTCTGGCACAGCCAATCCGTGCCTCTCCCTGTTACAAACTGATGTTACGCAGACGGCCTTGAAGTGGCGCGGGCGTCTCGCGCGAAGTGCCGCCCGGAAATGCGGGCGAGACGCCCGCGCCACGACGCTTCGCGTAACATCCGTTACAAAACTGAAAACAGCGCTCTGCTAGCCCCCGATCTGCGTGCGCGCGGCGCTGCCGCCGAAAAGTTCGCGCAGCGAAGACCAGGCGCGGAGCAGCCCGGCCTCCTGCACGCCGCCCTCGAAGGCGTAAATCTCCGCAATCGCCTCCTCGTGTCCGCGGTAACGCGGAGGAAGGATGAGCGCGGTGTCGCGGCCGTTGCTGATCGTCGAGAAAAACAGGCCGCGCGCCACCGCCGGGTTGTCCACGCGCACCTCCACCCGGCGCAACGGCATCACCAGCCAGGGACGCCACGCGAAGACGATGCGGCCGTTTTCGGGTTCGTTAAAAAGCCGTCCGTAACTGCGCATCGGCACGCCGACACGTTTCAGCAGCGCACTCGAAAACATCCGGTTAGCCAGCGGCTGCGGATAGAAACGGAGCCGGCGCAACGTGAAAAAATCCCACGAAAACAGCGTGCCGAACACCGTGAGCCGGAACGACCAGCCCGCGACCAGCCACGCGACAAAAATCACCCCCAGCGACAGAATGAGGCCGGCCCACGGATTGATCGCCGGCACCAGCACGACCGCGCCGAGCAGCGTCGTCCGCGCCGTCTTGAGTCCGGCGTCGATCGCTCCCCAGGGGCTGAGCAGGATGAGCACGTTGATCGCGTGCGAGGCCATCCACACCACGACAAACGCCGCAATGCCGAGCGGCAGGACGGCCATGTGCAGCAGCCAGGAACCGTCGAAGGCTGCGGTCACGCCCGGCAGCGTCGCCAGTCCGTGCGCGGCCAGCGTGGCGTGGCTCGCCACGGCCGAAGTCGCCGCCGCAGCGGTTCCGGCCGCATCCGGCGCGGAGGTGGCCAGCAGGGCGGAGAGGCCGCTGACGAGCATCGGGATGACCGCGCCGGCGGCGACGAGTCCGCTGATCTTGTTTTCGATGGTCTCGAGAACGTCGGCCGGTTTCTTGAGCCCCGGCGGCAACGCGGCGCCGGCGGCATCCTTGGCCGCGCAGGCCGCCGCGACAAGAAGCGCCGGCAGCCAGAACCACGGGCTGGCGTACCAGGGAAGCGCGGCTTTTTGCGCGGGTGTTTTCGCCTGCCACCAGTGATACGCGCCGTACGCGCCGGTGCCGAGGAGCGGCGAGATGGCGATGCCGGTGATGGCCGCGATTTGCGTGGCCACGGGACCGATCAGCGCCTGCGGATTGGATGGCGCGACGGCATTGCCGGATAAAGGAGGGGATGCGGACGGGGCCGGACCGGCCGCCGATGTCGTTGCCTGCGCAACGAACGGCGCGGCGAGCAGGGCCGCCAGAACGAGACACGCGACGAACGGCAGAAGGCGTTGCATGTTGCGGAGCTAACGCCCTGCCGGAGACGCCGGCAAGCCCGGCGTTTCGACGCGGGCGTGCCGCCCGCTAATGAAGAATGAAGAATGAAGAATGCAGAGGATGCTTCATTCGCCGGGTCCGGACATTTCACCGGGTCCGGACATTCTCCATTCTACATTCTTCATTAGCCCGCGCCAGGGCGTGGGCGTCAAAACCCCGCCGACGCGAGTTGCTTGCCGAGCACCTCGTATGCGGCCGCGGCCTCGGTTCGCAGGTCGCCGACCCAGTGGCACTCCAGCGACAACGCGCCGGTGTAACCGGCCCGCCGCAGCGCGCGCAGGAACGGGCCGAAATCATCACCCTTGACGCCGGGCGCGCTGCGCACCTCGGCCTCCGCCACGTGCGCATGCGCGATCCAGGGGCCGGCCTTCACGATGTCATCCGGTGATTCGCCGTTGCGCAGCATGTGAAAAATATCGACCAGCAGGCGAACACCCGGACGATCCACGCGGGCCACGGCCACCGCGCCTTCGAGGACGGTGTTGACGAGGTTGCACTCGCCGCGATTGAGCGGCTCCACGACCAGCACCACGCCATGCCGCTCCGCCAGCGGAGCGCAGATGCGCAGCGCTTCGACATACTGTTCAAAACCTTCGGCCGGCGACCAGCCCTCCGGCACCTGACGGGCGCCGCCGGAACCGAAAACGATGTGACGGATTCCCGTCGACGCCGCCCGCCGGAACGCCGTTTCCGCGTAGCGCGCCAGCCGCTCGTGATCGACCGCCGGTCCCGTGACTTTCAGGTTGCCCGGCAGGAAACAGTTCGCCGCCGTCGCCGGCCGCGGCAATGCGCGCAGGGTTTCGGCCTCGGCGGCGAACGCCGCGTCATCCGCCTCGGGTTTCAACTGCGCCTGCACATTGACTTCCACGTAGCCGAACGGGAGATCCGGCCACGAGGCGACCTGGCCGGGAGAGGCGCATAAACCGAGTTTCATGGTGTCCGCAGGATACCGCCTCCCCGCCCGCTCCGCCATGACCCGCCCGGGCCACTCCATGACACTTTCGCTCATTCCCGTGCCTCGACGAGAAACACCGCCCAGCCATGCGGCGGCAGTTCGAGCCGGTCATTGCCCACGTCGGTCCAGGGCAACTCCGCCCCCGTCGCCGGATCGAGGCGGCGCCCGGCGATGGGCACTTTCCGGGAAACAGGCGCTTCGCCCTCGTTGAACAACACGACCACCTCCACCCCCGCCGCGTTGCGCAACCGCCGGGCTCGCACGCCGGATGCGGGTGGATCAAAATCGACCACAGAGCGGGCCAGGCGACGCAACTCCCCCGCCCCGCCCGGTCCGCGTCCGCGCGCGTGTTCGCGTTCGCACTCGTCCCACCACAACACCCGCGCGCCATCCGGCACCGCGCGCGCCTCCCTCTCGTAACCGGCCTCCGCCACAACGACGGAATAACGGCCCGGCTCCATATGCAGAAACCCGCCATCGCCCACCCGCGCATCCGCCAAGTCCCGCGGTTCCACGTAGTGAAAATCGATCCGGTTTTCAAAACAGGCCTTCGCCGCCCGCCATGGCAACTCCGTTGCCCGTCCCAAAATCGCCACTTCGCACACCGGCTCGAACGTCGCGTTGAGCCAGCACAACCGGCGCGTCAACGCCTCCCATTCTGCGTATCCGTTGTTCCACCACGCGCTGTTCGGTCCCACGTCCGGCGGACGCTCGCCGCAACGCGGCCCGCGCATCGAATAATAAAACGCGTGCGGCACCAGCAAGTCGCAGCCGCGGATCAGCAACCACGACGCCAGCCAGCGCAGTTCGCGAAACGTCAGCGATTCGCCATACGCGCCCGCGAATTCGTTGAGGTTTCGTTCGCGGCGGAGGTGATATTTTACGGATGCGGCCGCCTTCGCCATCGTGGACGGCGCGCCCTCCAGCGCGCTCGCCGTGCCCGGCAAAATCTGACGCCACACGATGTCCTGCCCGGGGATGTGCAGATGCCGCAGATGACCGATCTCGTCCGGCTCCGCCGGGTGCCCGGTCAAGGCAATGCCGTGCGCCTCGCACCAGCGCGACAGCGGTGCGTAGTAGGTTTCGTCCATCCGCGCGGCGATAGCCCTGCGGTAGTCGCGCCGCCAGCATTCCGCCTCCGGCTCGTCGTCAAACCACAACGCCGGCAAACGCGGCGTGAAATCGTAGCCCAGCCACGCGCTCACCCACGACACGATCCCGCGCGTCCCCGGCATGACGCCGGTCTCGCGCAGACGCGAAAGCGGATTCGGTTCGTCGGTAAAAATCCCCTTCACTGTGCTGCCAAAAAAGGTTCCCAGCTCGCGATAAAACCGCTCGTAAACCAGTTCGATGAAACACTGCACGGCATCCGGATTGAGCAGGTCGGCGGCAACCGGTTCTTCTTCGCCCGGATGGTTGTTTTCGTCGCCGA
Organism: Opitutaceae bacterium TAV5; assembly: GCA_000242935.3. NCBI lineage: Bacteria > Pseudomonadati > Verrucomicrobiota > Opitutia > Opitutales > Opitutaceae > Opitutaceae bacterium TAV5. The sequence continues at coordinate 2,405,832 of CP007053.1, read as the reverse complement.
CATAATGCAGCCCGCGCACCACGGCATCGACGGGTCTGTCATGGATGACGACCTCGCGTCCGTCGATCCGCCGCACACGCACGCCCGGCGTGGCACAGGCATCCCGCCCGTGATGTGGCGTGGGCGTCCCGCCCGCTTCCTCGCACACCAGTCCCCGCACCTGCAACTCCGGATTACGCTCCACGACCAGCCCGCTCGCCGACCCGCTCGGATACATCCCCTCGTCGTAGAGCAACACCCACATCCCGCGTCGCCGCGCCTCGGACAGCGCCACGCGCATGAACCGGAACAACTTCGCGCTCAACCACCCGATTGTCTTTGGAAGTCCGATACGCGGGTGGATGACAAACGCCTCCACCCCGCGCTTCTGAAACTCCCCGATCTGCCGCACGATCTCCGCTTCATCCAACGCATCATTCCAAAACCAGAACGGACACTGCGAATACGCCGCCGCCGGACGCCGCCACACCCGCCAGTCGAATGAAGGCCGGCGCTTGTGCTTGATGGAGCGGGCGCCGGCAGTACGGGATTTTGCAACAGAAGTTAACAATTCGGTTGGCATAACACAGGGGGAAAAAGTGCGGCCAGAGCGTCGCCCACCAAACGGGCGATGGCACGGGCGCCTTCAGCCGTGAAATGAGTGCGGTCCGTCCGTCCGGGCTTGTCAGGATTTTCGGATACATTGACGGTGAAGTCGCCTGTCTGCGATTCGCCGAGTCGGGAAAACAAGGCGCCGCTTGACGCATGCAGGTCGACAAGGGGCGCGGACAGTTTGCGTGCGACTTCACGCATCGCATCGGCATACGGAGCGAGTTCGTTGGTGGGCCGTCCGTCCGCATCGAAAAGACGCCGGCGCACAGGCGTCACCAGGACAGGTTGCACACCGGCGTCACGTGCCTCGCGCACGAAGCGGCGCAAGTTGTCCCTGTAGTCCGTGGCGGCGTCGGTCGATTCTGGATTTCCCTGCGCGTGGGAATCATTGTGCCCAAACTGGATCAGCACGAGATCGGGGCGGGCTTCGAGCACCGAAGCCCACAGCTCGCCCGGATAAATCCGTGTGCTCATCCCGCAGCGGGCGGCGTTGTGAATCACCACCCGCGAATCAAACAGCTCCGGCAACATCTGGCCCCAGCCGCGCAGTCGCGATGCTTGCGGGTAATCGCAAACCGTCGAGTCGCCCACCAGAGCAATTTTTGTGATTTTTCCCATACTCGCATTCGATGGCCGCGCGGTGTGACGGATACAGTACGAAACATCAGAGGCGCCTGCCGACGATACGGCGCGCGCTCCAGACTCCCGCCAGCACCAGTCCGCTGACGAACAGCGCATACGTCGCAGGCTCCGGAACAGACGCCAGCGTAGCGTCGAGCGTGATGCTGGAAATGCTGATGTAGGGATCAGCGAGCGCATCCCCTTGGGCCGACGTGATGACCATGCCCTTCGCCGCTGCCAGAGGCGCTCGTGTGTTGATTGTTCCCGAATTGAACACAACGCCATCGCCGGCCGTGGCATCGAGATCGATCAGCTTGAACGACCATGTGTTTTGCGTCGCGTTCGTGTATTCTGCCGCGAATTCGAATTTGTAGTTCACGCCTGTCAGCAACGGGGCGACGGCGATCTTGAGAGTGCCGCCATCCAGATAGCAAAACTGATTGTCATTAGTAATGCGCACTTGCACAGATGCAGTGGTGCCGGATGCCCCGAATGTGGAGCCATCGGTAATTGCAAAGTTGAGCGAATCGTGTCGCACGGAGGTGAGCACCTTGAACGAAACCGAGCCGCTCAGTTGCGTGACGGCCGGTCCGTTCCCGAAATACTTTTCCACGCCGCCGGGGCTTGGGTTGGCCGCCACGGTCTGGGTGAACTGCATCGTGCCTCCTGTCGTTTTCACGCTGAAACCGCTGGCCGGCACCTTGACGGTGAGTTGCGTGGTGGCGCTTCCGCCCGCGCCGATCACCTCGTTGTTGGCATAGGTGGCATCGACGACCGAACCGAAGTCGGTGTTGAGCACGACAACGGCGCGGGTCGGCGTGGCGGCAACGGCAAGCAGGGAGCCGAGAAACGCGATGGCACGGGCGGCCATGACGCTGGATGTTTTTATTTGTATCCGATTTTTCATGATATTGGTGTGTCTTGATGTGTGTTTGCTGGTGGATTTGCGGGCAAAAAGCTCGCATTCGCGGCAACCGGGGAGAGCGCCTGCCGCCGCGGTCTATTTCCCGATCAGATACAGGTCGCTGATCTCGACGCTGATCTCGTCCACCTGCGAATTGAGGCCGATGGAGAGTTTGTCGATTTGCTGCCCGGGCGAACCGCCCGCGCCGAAACCGAGATAACCGGAAAAGGGGATATAGGCGACGTGCCACTCGCCGTCGGCGGGCAGGATCGGGAACTTGGTAAAACTCATGTCGCCCGACGCGCCCCACGACATGAGGCGCACGGTGGCGGATTTGCTCACGCGGGCGCGGACGAGCACGCCGGTGATCCTGTCGCGGTCCGCCTCCTGCGGCACCGAAAAGCGCGGGAAGGCCCAGCGGTCCACGTTGGGCGGGAAACGCACGTCGATGCGAAAAGGCTCCGTCGAGCTGCGCGTGAACGTCACGCCTCCCGATGCGTTTTTATCCCAGCGGTGGGTTTCATTGATCGGCAACGCGAAGTGATATGCGCTTGCCTTCAGGTGTTCTTCAACGCCTTTGCCGTCCGAAACCATCAGCGAAAGCGCGGCGGGAGCGATGCGGGCAATGCCCGTCGCGCTGGCCGTGATCGCGAGTTGCGAGATGCCGCCCGCGCTGACCGGCAGGACGCGGGCATCGATGTCGAGCGTGACGGCCTGACGCGAGTTTTTCGCGACCGTGACGGTCTGCGCCGGAGCGGCGCCATTGTTTTCCAGAGTGATGGTATGAGTGGCGTCCGAAAGGTTGTTGATCCATATCGTGACGGGAAGGCGGGTCAGGCCGGCGGGGAGCAGATAACCACGCGAAATCGCCGTCACCTTTGCGATGTCGATCTGCGGCTGAAGTACGATGGGCGACACCGGGGCGACGGAGTCCGTCGTCGCCGGGCGGGCGAGGCGGAGCAGGCGCGCCGCCTCGGTGTCCGTTTTCAGAAACGCAGAGAGCCTTGACCGCGGAGCCCGCAACCAGGCGATGCCGTCGGTTACAGAAACGACGCGGCCGTTTTCGGCGATTGCCAGCGCGCGTCCGTCGATCCCGAACGCGGCGCGCGCGGCAAACGGCAGCCGCACCGTCGCAGCGGCGGCGGCCGTGGCGTCACTCGCGACCTCGCCTGTATAAATCGCGATAATCGCATCGCCCGGATCGGCCGGTGTCTCGAAAACCCGGATACGCCTGGCGCCGGGAACGCCGTTGATGACGATGTCGCCGATGCAGGTCGCGCCTGTCAGCAGACGGGCGGTTTGCGCGTAGGCGGCGAACGGACGCAACGGCGAACCGGTCCGGTCGAGCATCCCGTAGTTGCGCACAGGGTAGTTGCGGTTGCCCTCGTTGTAATCGACGTAAACGAACGGATAGTGCGCCGCGACGCCGCAGGCGCGCGATTCTACGGCCTGCATGGCAAATGCCAAGGCCGTCACTGCCTGCGTTTTCACATCCGCGCGCAAGACAGGCTTGCCGTGCCACGGTTGGCCAACCTCCGTCAGCCAGAGCGGTTTCGATTCGTGCCCGCAGGCGCGTAACCAAGCGCGGTATTCGGAGACGTGACGCTCCAGTCCGAGCGGATCGCCGTAGTAGTGGAAGGAAATGAAATCGCACTCGTCGAGCAGTCCGTTGCGCGACGAGAGGTCGAGATAGTCGGGATTGAGCGAGGCATACGCGCCGCCGCCGATTGGCGTGTTGATGCCGGCTGCGCGCATCGTGTGGCGAATGGTTTTGACGAGCGGCAGATACTGGTCGGCGGGCTGGTAGGCGCCAAAGCCGATGTCGGGTTCGTTCCATACCTCAAGTGCCGCCCAGTAACCGTGCCAGCGGGTGGCGACCTCGCACCACGAACGCGCGGCGGCGATCAGGTCGTCGGGGAAATTTCCGTTTTGCGAACGTCCCATCCAGCGTGGCGCATCGTGAAACATTTCGAGTATCCTGACACCCGCCTCCGCGTAGAGGCGGCGGGTGTTGTCATAATCCTTGTCCGCCGCCCAATTCCAGCGACCCTCCGCGGGGGTGATCGCAGCCCACGAAAAACGTTCGCGCGCGAGACCGCGCGGTTCGATGACATGGCGCAGGTTGCCGATCAGCGCCGGGCGTTTTTCGGGCGGCGTCAGCCAGGACAGGGCGGTGTCGATGGAAAAAAAACCCTCACCGGCGCCTGGGTCTTTTCCTTCGGCAGGCTGTCCCATGCTCATTACGCCCACCGGCGCGGCGCCCTCGCCCGCTGCCGGAAACGAAACTTCATAAAAACCGGCGGGCAAGACAACCGGGACAGCCACACGTCCCGAACCGTCCACGGCGGTCTCGCCCGTTGCAACCGTTCGTCCGGTGTAATCGTTCACGACAAAGGAGAGCGGCTTCCCGTGCAGGTTTGCCGCGTCCGTGCGCAACCGGAGCGAGGCGGGAATGCCGGGGGATGTAAAAACCGTCTCCGGATTCTCCGGAACAAACGCCGGAAACAACGGTGTCGCCACAAAACCGGATACGATGAGCGACCGGATGTATTTGGAAATGTTATACAATGTGAGGTGGAGAGACATGGGCCGGGTTGAGTCAGATTGAACTAGCGTTTGCGGGATCGGGCAGGAGAAGCGGACTCGAGGCCCCGTCAGAGCGATATCTTGCCGGGAACGTCGTTCTTGATGTCATCCCGTTTCAGTTTGCCGACGTGGCCGTCGGCCCAGAGCACGTTGGCCTTGCCGCCGTGAGGCTCGCCGATGCGCTCGTACCCGGCCGTGGCATGAAACCCGGGCCCGCCCCAGCCGGCGGCGCTGTTATTGCTGTCCGTCATAAGAACCTTGGAAGAGGGGCTGGTGACGGCGGAGAGGTTTGTCGGTGTCACCCCGTTTGGCATCAGGATGTAATTCACCACATACGGATAACCGTAGGCCTGGGCCCCGCTCGATGTGGTATTCAGCGTGTCGCTTGCATTGAGCGGACACGTGGTGATGCGGTTCAGCGTCCGGATGTCTTTTGTGCTGATGTATCCGGCCAGCGGAGATAATCCCGTGGCCTCGCTGTTGTAAAAGGAACCATACCACCACCACGTGTAGCTGGCGTCGATCGAGCCGCCATATGAGGGGATGATCATGCCCTTGTGGTCCTCCGCATAGAGGTTCATTGCCATGAACGTCTGCCGCAGGTTGTTGATGCACGTCGCACCCTTCGCGCTCTCGCGCACCCTCCCCACCGTAGGAATGATGATGGCGGCGAGAATACCGATGATGGCGATGACCGTGAGCAGCTCGATCAGCGTAAACCCGCCCGTGGAAGACTGGCGGAGGCGGGTGTTGCGGTCACAAGCACGGCGGGGGCGAGAGGTAAATGGCAAGTGCATGGACGGGGTGTAGCAGAAGACGACCGTTGACCAAGCCATGCGCCGCGCATACCGATGCGTAACCATCATGCACGCCGCCCCCAGAGTCACCATGCAGGACATCGCCCGCGCGGCGGGCGTCCACCAGACGACGATTTCCCGAGCGCTCCGCCACGATCGCAGCATTCCGGAGGAAACGCGCAGGGAAATCGAACGCGTCGCCACCGGACTCGGCTATCGCCCCCACCCGTTGCTCTCGGCTCTCGGTGCGGCCCGCCGGGCCCGTCAGGCCCCGGCCGCCGCCAACGGCACCACGCTCGGGTACATCCTCCGGGCGGACCGGAAATCCGACATTCGCGCCGAACATGTCCGCGGCGCCCGGCAGGCCGCCGAAACACACGGATACCGGCTCGAAACCTTTGTTGTCGGGCTGTCCGGGCTGAGCCCGGCGCGGCTCAACACCGTGCTGCTCACGCGCAACATCCATGGCCTGATCATCGGCCCGCTGCCCGAAGCGCATGGGCACTTCGAACTCGACTGGCCGCGTTTCTGCACCGTCGTCATCGAATACACGTTTACGCAACCGGCCTTCGATCGCGTGGTGCACGACAGTTATGGAGGCATGCGCCTCGCCATCGCGAAATGCCGCGAACGCGGCTTGCGTCGCATCGGCCTGATGCTGACCACCACCGGACACGAACGCACCGAGCAGATCATCGGCGCCGCCTACTGGATCGAACAAAAAACCCCGCCTGTCCGCTCCGGCGGCGCCGCACATCCGGCGGATCTCGCCGCCATCCCGCCGCTCTATCTGGACCCGTGGGACGAGGATGCATTTGCCCGCTGGTTCGAGCGGCAGCGCCCCGAGGCGATCATCACTTCGACGCCCGGCCTGCACGGCGTCACCCGCTGGGCGCGCGAACACCGGCTCGCGATGCCGGCCGATTTTTCCCTTCTGAACATCAACACCCAGCACGACGAGCACACCGGAGGCATCGACCAGGACAACGTCTCCCTCGGCGCCACCGCCGCGCGCATGGTGATCGACAAGCTCAACCGCAACGACCGCGGCGTGCCTGCCGTGCGGCAGACGGTGCTCATCCCGGGCAAGTGGGTCGAAGGCCACACGCTGCGTTCCCCGGCGGCGGCATGAGCGATCAGCGGGCCGGCGCGACCGCTTCCCTCAATGACGCGCCGTCGCGCCAGCGGCCGCCGACAAGGATGGTCTGCGGCAGGTCCGGAACCCCCTCCTGTCCGCGCTCGACCCGGCCGGCGAGCAGCTCCACCACGGCGCGCGCCTCGACATCGGTGTCGCGCACCATCCCGCCCTCCCTGCTGTTGTCGTGGCAATCGAGGCATGCCAGCGACACATCCGCCGGCATCCGGAACCGGGCTTTCTCCAGCGCGGTGCGGAGCGCAACGCACTCCGCCTGCGTGGGCGTGATCACCACGTCGGGCCGTTTTCCCCGCACCCAGGCCGCCAACGCTCCGGGCCTCCATGCCGGAGCCACCAGCGGCGCCGGAAACCGGCGCGGCTCCAGGCAACGTTCGGCGAGAAACGCTCCCAGCGAGAGGTGCGCGACGCGGTCGCTGGTATTCCGCGTCGTGACAAAGCCGATACGCCGGAAACCCCGCTCGCGCAGGCGGCGTATGGCCTCCTTGAGCACCGCGCAATAATCGTACGAAACGTGATCCAGCGCCGGTTCGCGCAACGTGTAGCCCAGAGACACCGCCGCGAATCCCGAAAAGTCGAACGCCAGCGTGTGCAGCCCGGCCGGCAACGGGCATACGACGATCCCGCGAATGCCGCGCGCGGTCAGGATCCGGCGGAGCCGGGCCGGGGTCATCCCCGGCTCTCCCAACCAGAATTCCTCCAGCGCGTAGCCGCGCCTCCGCGCATGGCGCTGCATCGCATCGAAAACCGCGGCATACAGACGCGAACCCCGCCATTGCCCCCGCGTTTTCCAGGCCGTGAGGAAGGCGAGCACACAGCCGGGCTCCCCGTCGCCGCCCTGATCGCCGTCGGACACGCCTGTCCGACTGCGCCGGCGCCGGCCGGCGACGAGAGCCGCGACCAGCGGATTCGGCCGGTAGTCGAGCGCCTCCGCCGCCTGCCGGATGCGCCGGCGCGTGGCCTCGGGAATCCGCCGGTCGTTGCGCAGCGCGCGCGAGACGGTGGAGGGATGCACGCCCGCGCTCCGGGCAACATCGCCCATGGTGGCGGGAAGGCCGGAAGGGTTTCGGGTCATTTGCGCAATGATGTGCGCAATGCCGTCGTTTCCAACCTTTCTCTTCGTCCTCAGGGTGGCGTTTCATGAAAACCGACCCTGCCAGATCCGGCTCCGCCGCGTCACCGTTTCCCGTGCATGAACCTGCGCGCGATCTCCCCGTCGAGGCGGAGCGCCTCGCCGATGTCATCGTCTGCGGCGGAGGGCCGGCGGGCGTGGCCGCGGCGCTGGCGGCCGCCCGCACCGGCGCGCGAACCGTCCTGCTCGAAGCGCACGGCTGCCTCGGCGGCATCTGGACCTCGGGTCTGCTGGGCTGGGTGATCGACGGGGCGGACAAGCCGGGCATCATGCGCGAGATCATCGCGGAGCTGGACCGGCGCGGCGCCCGCAGGCTGCGCGTCGCAGGCGGGCGCAGCTTCGCCTGCGACGTCGAGCAGATGAAGCTCCTGCTGGAAGAAATGGTCCTCGCCGCCGGCATCCGCGTGCAGTTGCACACGCGCGTCGCGGCCGCCCTTCGCGACCCGCAGGCGCCGGGACGCGTGGCGGCCCTCCTCACGGAATCGAAGAGCGGACGCCAGGCGTGGGCTGCGCGGTGTTTTGTCGATGCCACCGGCGACGGCGACCTCGCCGCGCAGGCCGGGTGCGGTTTCGATTTCGGGCGCCCCGGCTCCCCGGGCGAAACCCAGCCGATGAGCCTGATCGCGCTCGTCACGGGCGTGCGCATGCAGGAGATCGAGCCGTTCGTCGGCGGCGGCCTGAACGAGCCGAAGAAGCGCCTGCTGGCCGAGCTCCGGCGCGCCAGCCTCACTCCGTCCTATGCGGCCCCGACGCTTTTCCCGATGCGCGACGATCTTTTCGCCTTCATGGCGAATCACGAATACGGCGCGTCCGGCCTCGACGCCGCGCAGGTGACGCTGGCGACGCTCCGCGCCCGCGCCGAGGTCCACCGGCTGGTCGCCGGGCTGCGTTCTCTCGGCAGCCCGTGGAGCGGCCTGCGCATCGTGGCCACCGCGGAGCAGATCGGCGTGCGCGAGGGCCGGCGTATCCGTGCACTTTATACCGTCAACCGCGACGATCTCGTCAACGGCGTGCGCCACGAGGACGCCGTGTGCCGGTCGACCTTCGGCATCGACGTGCATTCGACCACCGCGGCCGCGCGCGAACGGCCCTGCGACCCCGCCAACACCACCCGCACGCAGCCCTACGATATCCCGCTGCGGGCGCTCATCGCGGCGGATGCGGACAACCTGCTCCTCGCCGGCCGTTGCATCGGCGGCGATTTCGAGGCGCATTCGAGTTATCGCGTGACGGGCAACGCCGTCGCGCTCGGGCAGGGCGCCGGCGTGGCCGCCGCGCTCGCCGCCCGCTCCGGCCAGTCGCCACGCGCACTCGCCTGGCCTGCGGTGCGCGCGGCGCTCGAGGCCCTCGACCGGCCCGCTCCGGTTTCCTGACCGGAGGGGAGGCGGGGCAGAAAACGTATGCGATGCGGAACGTCGTCCACGGGCAAGGAAGCGCGTGCTACGTTACCCCGCCTGTACATTTTCAGTTACCAGTTGTCGCTGCGGAAGGGGACGGCGGGGAGGCCCTCGCGGTTGAAGAGGCCGGCGGCGGGCGCGTTGCGCCAGGCGTAACGCACCGCGACGGGCTCGGCGACCCGGGCGGAGGTGACGACCACCGTGTCGCCCTCGATCCGCGCCTCGGCCGGATAAAAGACCTGGTCTGCGCCCGCGAGTTCGAAGCCGGGAGGTTGCACACCGAGCGGACTGATGAGCGGGCTCTTGAGGGACTCGAAGGTCACCACCATCGACGCGCCATTGCGGGTGGCGGCGGCGAAAACCGGGCCGCTGTCGATCAGGTCGGCTTTGCCGTAATCGCGGGCGAGGGCAACGAGGGCGAGGCGGCGGCCCACATCCAGTTTGTTGCGCGGATGGATATCGGTGACGTTGCCGATATCAATGATGACCGCCTGGCCGGTGTTCGGAAGCGAGAGGGTTTCGGTCTGCGCGCCGCGGAGGAAGGCGTATTCGGTGTTGTCCGGCCCCGAGGCGCGGTAGTTGGCGAGCTGCACCCAATAAAAAGGAAAATCACCCTGCGCGAACAACGAACGCCAGCCGGTGATCATGGCGGAGAAGAGTTCGCGGTATTCGTTGGCGCGGCCGGCATTGCTCTCGCCCTGATACCAGATGGTGCCACGCAGGGCGTAAGGGACGAGCGGGGCGATCATGCCGTTGTAGAGACCGCTCGGGGTGGCGGGATGACCGGGACCCCAAGGCGCGCCGGGAGGACGTTTGGTAAACGGCTGGCCGGCTTCTTTGGCGGCATCGCGTTCGGCAGTCCAGGTCTTGTAGCTGGCGTCGTACTTTTCTTTCGCCGCGGGGTAGTCCGCCAGCGCTTTGGCCCAACGCTCGTGAATCGCAGCGAAAACCGGGCCTTTTTTCACATCGGCGGCGGCAGGGTCCATCCACGCTTCGACCCGCGTGCCGCCCCAGGAGCTGTTGATGATACCGACAGGCACGCCGAGTGCACGGTACAGATCGACGGCAAAATAATAGCCGACCGCCGTGAATTCCCCGACGGCCGCAGGTGTAGCTGCGGCCCATGCGCCTTCAACGGCGGCCGCTGGCGTATCGGAGACCGTGCGCTTTGCCTTGTAGTGGCGGATGAGGGGCCAGTTGGCTGCAATTGCCTCGTATCCGCCGCTGTTGGTGTTTTTCACCACCCATTCCATGTTGGACTGGCCGGAGGCGAGCCAGACTTCGCCGACGACCACGTCGTTGACGGTGAGCACATCTTTCTGGCCGGTGACCGTGAGCGTACGCGCCTCGCCGGAAGCGGCGAGAGCGGGCAGGTCCACGCGCCACTTGCCATCCGTGCCGGCGGCGGCGGATGCGGATTTGTCGGCAAAAGTCACGGTGACTTTCTCACCGGGATCGGCGACTCCCCAGACGGGGACCGGTTTTTCGCGCTGGAGCACGGCTCCGTCGCGGAACAGGGGCGCCAGCACGACTTCGGCATGCAGGGCGCAACTCAGGAGAAGTGAGGAAACACAGAAGAGGGGTGTTCTCATGATGAAGGGTGCAAGCAAGAAGGCATCGGATGCTCCGGCGCAAGCCCGCGTATCGGGTAGAAGGGGGTGGGGAATCGCCGCCGCGCTGTCCCGCTTGCATCGCGCGGTCCGGACAGCTAAGCCCTGCACAATCATGTTTCAGGTGACGTTTTCCGAACAGGCGCTGGGCGAGCTCAAGAAGCTCGATCCTTTCGTGCAGCTCGAAGCCATCGAGCCGCTGGCCAATCTCAAGACCGAGGAACTGGCCCACCCGCGTGAACCGCTGGGCCGCTTCGTGCGCGGCGGCAAGACACTTTACCGGCTGCGTTCCGGCGGACATCGCCTGTATTTCGAGATCCGCGACGAAACCTTTCTCCACGTCAGCTACATCCTCCACAAAAACTCGCTCGAGGATTTCCTTCTCCGCAACAAGCTGCCCGTCTCCGAAGAACAACTGGTGGAACAACACTCCAAATTCTGGAAATATCTCGAAACGCTGACGAAGTGACGCCACCTTCGACCGCCCCCGCCTCTTTCCAGCTTTTCCCTTTTCCCTTTCATGACTCCCCCGGACAACCTTCCCCAATTCGACGAAGATTCCCCTTACCACGTCTCGCATGCCAGCCGGATCTATTTCCTGCCCAACCTGATGACGGCGGGTAACATCTTTTGCGGTTTCGGCGCCGTCATCCGCTGCATCCAGGCCAACTTCGCCGCCCGGATCAGCGAAGTGTCCCCGCTCCCGCCGGAAGCGATCGACTACTACAAACAGGCCGTGTGGCTGATTTTCGGAGCGATGGCCTTCGATGCGCTCGATGGCCGCCTCGCACGCATGGGCGGCCGGGAATCGCTCTTCGGCGCGGAGTTCGACTCGCTGGCGGACGTCGTCTCCTTCGGTCTCGCGCCGTGCCTGATGATGTTTTTCCTCATCATGTCGCCCTCCCAGGGTTATCCGATTTTCCAGGATATCGGCTGGCTGCTCGGCTTCGTTTACCTGCTCTGCGCGGCGATCCGGCTGGCGCGGTTCAACGTGATTACCCACCCGCTCCTCCAGCGCAACGAAGCCTACAGCAACAAGGATTTCGTCGGCCTGCCCGTGCCGGCTGCCGCCGGCACCGTGGGCGCGCTCGTGCTCTTCCTGCTCCACCTCGCCTCGCAGGACAAGACCCTCCACCGCTGGGCCGCACTCAGCCTGCCGTTTCTCCTGCTCCTGATCGCCATCCTCATGGTCAGCACCGTGCGTTATCCGAGCGGCAAGCAGATCGACCTGCAAACGCGCACGCCGCTCGTCACCTTCCTGCTCCTCGGCATCGTGCTGGCTACTGTCATCATGTTCAAGGAGTTCGGCATGCTCGCCTGCTGCCTCGGCTACATTTTCTTCGGACTCGGCCGCCACTTCCACCGCGCACGCAAAGTCCGCCGCCTGCGACGCAAGACGGCATAGCCGGCGCACTTGTTTCGGAACGGCAAGGCGCCTATATTCATCACAAATGACCACCACCGAACTTTCCCGATCCGCCATGGAGCTGACTGCAGAGGAACGCCTTCAGCTCGCACGTGAACTGATCGAAAGCGTTGCTGCGCCTGCCGCCCTTTCGGAAGCGGTTCGCGAAGGCGTCCGCCGTCTCGAAGACATCGCAACAGGCAAGGTTGCAGCCCTTGACGAGGAACAGTTTCGCGCCGCGCTGCTGTAATGCGAATCCTCTATCACCCCGAATTCCCCGGCGACATCCGGCGCGAGGCCGCCCGGTACGCGGAAATCTCACCCGGTCTGGAAACCAGATTTCGAACCGAAATCGATGAAGCCATCGAAACAATAAAACAAATCCCCGGTGCCGCCGGCCATTTCCTGAACACGGGTTCGCTCATTATCCCTGAAATCCGGCGTCGCAACCTGAAAGCTTTCCCCTTCTTCATCCTCTATGGGTTGCAAAACGAAACCCTGATCTTTTCCGCTCTCATTGCCAGTCGCTCCGATCCGCTCCACTGGCTGATCCGCTGGCCCGATGTTTCCCCGCGCATCCGAAACTGAAGCCGTCACATCCTCTCCCCGCCCTTCCCTCCCGGCGACCACCTGCGAAAAACCCTGCGAACAACTGACCAATAACCGACCCACAACTTTGACCCTGCGAACAACCCGCCACTTTCCCCTCCCCTTCCCGACAGTTGCTCACCGTCTTCGGGGTCCCCTTCCGCGAGTGAAAACGGGCCGGTTATTCCGGTTCTTCGCAGCCCATAATAAGACGATGTATTTTCTTTTATTGAAAGAAGTCTCTATTCTCCTTTGTTGGCATCTTCCTTTTCTCGACTCTCGACAGAGCCCCCGCTCTTCCCTCTCCTAGTCGTTTTTCCAAAACAGGCCTCATGAAATTCAAGATCAACCGCGATCACTTCAGCAACGGACTCGCCCAGGTCCTCAACGTTGTCGGCTCCAAGGCCACCATGCCCATCCTCAGCAACGTGCTGATCGAGGCCGAGAAAGATCACATCTCTCTCACCACCACCAACCTCGATCTCGGCATCCGCTGCCGGATCAAGGCGGAGATCAAGGAGCCCGGCGCCGTCACCCTGCCCGTCAAACGCCTCGCCACCATCGTCCGCGAGCTCCCTTCCGTGGAGGTCTCGTTCGACGGATCCGCCAACCACCAGGTGAAACTCGCCTCGGGCGGCTCCACCTTCAAGATCATGGGCATCGGCAAGGACGAGTTCCCGCCACTGCCGGAATTCGGCGACGACAAGAGCTTTACCCTCAGCCAGGAGGAGCTTACGGGCATGCTCAAGAGCGTCGCCTATGCGCAGTCCACCGACGAGACGCGCTACATCCTCAACGGCGTGTACTTCAATTTCCGCGACGCCAAGCTCGCTCTCGTCGCCACCGACGGCCGCCGCCTCGCGCTGATCTCGAAAGAGATGGAAATCCCCGAGGAATCCGCCGGCTCCATCATCCTCCCCGCCAAAACCGTGGGCGAACTCCTCCGCATGCTCGGCAAGGGTGAGAAAATCAAGATCGCCTTCAACGACCGCCGCGCCTCTTTCGAAATCAGCACCGAGGGGGAAGACACCGGACTGGTCGATTCCATCTACCTGTACTCGAAGGTGGTGGAGGGAAATTATCCCAATTACCAACAGGTTATTCCCAAGGAGACGCACCAGCGCATCAAACTGGAGCGCGAACTCCTCGCCGAGTGCGTGCACCGCGCCGCGCTTGTCTGTTCCGACAAGTCCAACCAAGTCAAAATCAAGATCAGCACCAACCTCCTCGAGATCACGGCGCAGAGTCCCGATTTCGGCGAGGCGCACGAGTCGATGGCGATCGCCTACAGCGGCCCCGATCTGCAGGTGGCCTTCAACCCGGCGTTCGTGATGGACCCGCTCCGCGCCCTGACCAAGGACGAGGTGTTTTTCGAGCTGAAAGACGAGGTGAGCCCCGGTGTGTTCAAGACGCTGGAAAACTTCATCTGCGTGATCATGCCCGTCCGCCTGAGCTGAAGGTAAAGACGGCTGCTTCCCGGGAGCGGCGGCATTCCTGCCGCTGCCTTGCCGGGCAGAGAGCCGGAATACAGGAATCCCGTCGAGGCACGAAGCGACTTCAACCGGACTACGGCAGGTACCGAAGCCAAAGGCCGGCCGCTGGCCATGTCGTCGCTCCATCCTGAATCCATGGACCCGCTCTACTACGTTTACGCTGCGATGATCGCCTCGCTGGTTGTGATGCAGATCAACCAGCGCCGTGCCTCGCCGGTGCTGGCGATTGCCAATCGCTGGCTGAGGCTGGTGATTTTTTCGCTCGGCGGCGCGCTGGTGGTCCGGGGTCTGGAATGGAGTGACCGTCCGCTGCCGGCGCTGACGCTGGCCTTTTTTCTCGTCTGGTTTCTCGGAGATACGGTTTACAACTGGCTGGCAATCAAGGCGCTCAGCGTGAGTCCGTTGCCGCTTTTTCCGCGGTTTTCAGTCAATGCCGGCGGCGAGGAATGGCCGACGGATATCCGCTTTCTGCGCGTGCGCGACTGGCTGCGGCGGGAGGGTTTCAAGCAGGTGCAGTCGCTGCATTCCGACATTGCGCCCGGCATCCGGTTGCGGATGTCGGTCTATCACGATGCCGAGGCGAAGATCCGGCTTCAGGTGACGTTCTTCCCGCAACCTGCCGGAGCAGTGGCCATGTGCCTGCATCTGGCAACCAATACGACCGGCGGGCACCGGATCGTCACGGACAATATCTTCATGCCCTTCGCCGGTTTTTATCCGGAGAACTGGCTGGTGCGGAGGTATCCGCTTTGTCGTTCACCGCGCAAGCTGCTCGCCCGCCACCGCCGGCGCTTGGCGGAAGCGGGCGAAACACCGTGTCCCTGGACGAGCGAACCGCTCAACGACATCAACGGCCAGCAGGTGGAGCTCGAGCAGATCAACACCGAGCTCGGTTTCCTTTTCCCGCACCGCGAGCGCGAGGAGCACGGCAAGATCACCTACGAAGGCCGCTACCGCGTGTGGAAAGAATGCTGGCTGCTCAACTACTTCGGCCGCGCCGGGCGGTACGAGTGACGAGCGGCAAGGAGAAGGGCAAAACGGCAGCAGGCTTCGCGGAACGGCTCCCTCCCGCCAGACAGTTCGCGCGTTATTCCCGCGTCTTCTCTCCTGCCTCCGTCACTGCGCTCTCCGGTCGTGCTTTCGGCAGCACCAGGTTGAGCACGATGCCGAGGATGCCGGCCAGACCGATGCCCTCCAGCGCGAAAGATTGTTTGTCACCGATGACCATGCCGCCGATGCCGCAGACGAGGACCAGCGCCACGATCGTCATGTTGCGCGGCTCCAGCAGGTCCTCGCGCGAACGCGCCAGCGTTTGCATGCCCACGACCGCGATGGCTCCGAACAGCAGCGTCATGATGCCGCCCATCACCGGACCCGGAATCGTGGCCAGCACCGCGCCGACCTTGCCGACAAATGCCAGCAGGATCGCGGTGATCGCCGCCCAGGTCATGATCGCCGGGTTGAACGCCCGCGTCAGCGCCACCGCGCCGATCACCTCGCTGTAAGTCGTGCACGGGGGACCACCGAGCATGCCCGCCACCGAAGTCGCCACGCCGTCGCCGAACAGGCAGCGGTCGATGCCGGGGTTTTTGACGTAGTCGCGTCCGGTGATCTGGCCGATCGCCTGGATCGCCCCATAATGCTCGATGATCGGCGCCAGCGCGACGGGCGCGATGAAGAGGATCGCCGAGAGATTCCACGTCGGCGTCACAAACGCCGGCATCGCAATCCAGGGTGCGGCGATGACTTTCTCGAAATTGACAAACCCCATCGCCAGCGAAGCGACATAGCCGGCCGCGATGCCGCACAGGATCGGCAGCAACCGCAGCATCCCGCGCCCGAGCAGCGACACCAGCACCATGGCCAGCAGGGAAATGCCGGCGATGACCAGCGCCTGCCATTGCGGGATCGCCCCGCCGCTCGTCCTGCCCATCGCCATGTCCGCCGCCACCGGCGCCAGCAGCAGCCCGATCACCATCACCACAGGCCCGACAACCACGGCCGGGATGATTTTCCGGATGAACCCGATGCCGCGCCAGCGTATCAGCATGCTCACGACAAAATAAATGAACCCGGCGCCCACCAGCCCGCACAGCGTGGCCGGCAGTCCCCATCCGTCCTTGCCCAGACCGTACTGGATCGGCGCGATGAACGCGAAACTCGACGCGACGAACACCGGCACCTTGCCTTTCGTGATGAGCTGGTAAATGAGAGTGCCGAGGCCGGCGGTGAACAGGGCGACGTTGGGATTGAGGCCGGTAAGAATCGGCACGAGCACGAGCGCGCCGAAGGCGACGAAGAGCATTTGCGCCCCGACGAGCGCATCGCCGAAGCGAAACGTGTAGTCGGTCGCGGAGGGAGCAGGAGAGGAGGAAGCGGCGGCACGAGGTTTCATGATGAAGCGGGAGAACCGGTATCGGAAAACGCAACACGGCCCGCGCCTCCGCGTCACGTGCGGAACCCGGCCTGTTTTTGCCAAAAGCTCCGCTTCTCTGGGATGGCGGCCGTAAAAATACCGACATCAGTGAATGAAAGTATCTGATTTTTAATAGATTACGTTTCCGGTTCGGGTTCGTATGGATTGTTCCGGGTTTTGTCAGCGGGCTCCGGCGTCTCCGGTCGCCAGGGGTGGCACGCGGGTCAGGTGGAGGGCGACGAACAGGGCTGCCAGCAGGAGACCGGCGATAAAAAGGCCCACGCCCGTCCAGCCGGCGCGATGCCAGAAAAACCCGCCGCAGGTGCCGGCGACGCTCGAACCCAGATAGTAACTCAGCAGGTAGAGCGACGATGCCTGGCCGCGCGCCCGTCGCGCCCGGCGGCCGATCCAGCTGCTCGCCACCGAATGCGCGCCGAAAAAGCCGAAAGTGAAAATCAGCATGCCGGCCAGCACCAGCCAGAGCGGGTCGAGGAGTGTCACGAGCACGCCGGCGAGCATCACGCCGATCACCGCCCAGAGCACGCGCCGCCGCCCGAGCCTGTCGGCGAGCGCGCCGACGCGGGCCGAGCTGTAGATGCCGGTCAGGTAGACGGCGGAGACAAACCCCACGATCGCCTGACTCAGGTTATAAGGCGCGGCGAGCAGCCGGTAAGTGATGTAGTTGAAAAGCGTGACAAATCCGCCCATCAGCAAAAATCCCTCGACGAACAGCCACGGAAGCGCGGCGTCGGCGAGGTGGAGCCGGAACCCGTCCACCAGCGAGCGCATCCGCAGCGGCGCAGGGCGGAAATGCCGCGACTCCGGGACGAGCCGCCGGAAAACCATCGCCGCCGCCAGCGCCAGCCCGCCCATCAGGGCCACGGCCACACGCCACGAGACGAAATCGACGACCACACCGGTGATCAGCCGCCCGCCCATGCCGCCGATGGCGTTCCCCGCGATATAGAGCCCCATGGCGAAACCGAGCACCTGCGGCTGGATCTCCTCGCTCAGGTAGGTCATGGCCACCGCCACCAGGCCGCTCAGGAAAACGCCGACCAGCACGCGCATCGCCAGCACGCCGTGCCAGCCCGGCATGACCGAGGCGGCGAGTGTGCAGAGCGCGGCGCCGAAGAGAGCGGCCACCATGATCGGCTTGCGTCCGATCGCATCGGAGAGCGGGCCGGTCAATACCAGCCCGAACGCAAGCGTGGCGGTGGAGACGGAGAGAACGAGGCTGCTGGCGGCGGCGGTGAGCCCGAACTCCCGGGCGAGCACCGGCATGAGCGGCTGTACGCAGTAAAGCAGCGCGAAGGTGGCGAAGCCTGCGGCAAACAGCGCCGCGACGGTGCGCCGGAATGCCGGGGTGCCTTTTTCGATAAAGGTCGCTGCTTGCACAGGCAGGACCGGCGGGGTGGGCGTGCCGCCGCCGCTTTCCGCTGCCGCGAGGGCTGCAGCCGGGTTGAGAATTTGTCCTTCGGCGGTCGGGCTTTCCTTGTCGCCGGCCGGAGGGTGGAAATGACTCCCGCCATCGTCGCCTGTGCTCATGTCAAAGGGAGCCAGCCTGCCGGTAGCATCCTGGCCGGGCAATGCTTCCTTTCCGGGAGCGCCCGAGGAGGAGGTGTTCCCCGGGATTTGCCCCCGGTCGGTGTCCCCGGAATCTCCGACTTTTACACAAAGATCGCAAAGAACGCGAAGTGTCGGAACACCAATTCCTTGCGTCCTTTGCGATCTTTGTGTAAAAAATCCGAAGGCTTTGGGACGCCGGGATTATCCCTGCCTTCTGCCGGTCGGCAGGCCGGCAATCCGGCCGATGACCAGAACCGCAATCCCCGCCAGCACGAAAAAGACGGTTGCCGGCTCGGGGACCGACGCCTGCCAGGCCAGCGCATACTCGATGTCGCCTTCGGAAAGCAGGCTCACCTGGATGAGATATTCGCCGGCAGCCAGACCGTTGACGCGGATGAATTCGAGGTTCTCTTCCGTGGAAAGACTTTGCTGGACCAGGCTCAGCGAACCGTCCACGCCGACCTCGTAAAGCCAGAGGTCGAGATTGGCGAGCGACAGCGTGAGGTCGTCGTAATTGCTGCCGGACCAGATCGCGTTCCACGTCAGCGCCACGGTCATGTTTTTTTGGGCGTCGAGGTTGAACCGGTAGGAGATCGTCTCGCCGGACGAGATACCGGCGTAATCCCAGCCGGTGGACGCAACCGCTGCTCCTTCGGGAAGGGTTGCTCCCGACTGTTGGCCGGCGGCCAGGATGTGGTAGCTGTTGAAGATATTGAGCTGGCCGGCGCCCTGGACCGGATCGAGCGGTGAGGTTTCCGACTGCCGGCTCCAGCCGGGGAGCGTGGTGGCGCCGGCGAGGAGCAGGGCCTTGACGGTTTCGGATTTGTCGCCATCGGCAAAACCCGCGCCCGCATCGCGCGCCGCCCCGATGAGGAGCGCCGCGGCGGCACTGACGACAGCCGTGGCATCGCTGGTGGTTCCCACCGGCACCACGATGTGCGGCCGCTGCACCCCGTCGGCGGTGGGCGTGGAGCTGTGAGCGCCATCGCTTCGTCCGACGCTGATGACGTTGTAGGCTGCGGAGAGGAGAGGCCTGTCGTTGTTTTTGCCATTGTTGACGCCGACAACGGCCACGAAGTCGTCGCGCTGGATGGCGTAGTCGAGCCGGCTGAGGACGGCGCGAGCCTCTTCTGCTGTGGTTTCAGGGCCGGAGACCCAGCTGTGATTTTGCACGTCCCGCGTTTCGATTGCCGGGGCGGTGGTGATGCCATCGGTATTCAGAAAACCGTTACCGATCCAGTGATCGGCCAGATAGGTATCCACTTCCGTGATACCGAAGCCCATGCCGTTGTTTCCGTAAATAAGGCCGCCGGTGGTGGTGGCGTGGCCGGAGGTTCCAGTCGGCGGATTGGCGCTGGCGCTTTTGTTGGTAAAGGTGACGCCGGAAAACCGGGCGTCCGCGGTGTTGGGGGTGTAGGTATAAACGTCTTCCCTTCCGCTCGTGCTTGCCTCCACATGGGCGATGGTGACGCCGGAGCCGTCGGGTGTCGCTGCACCGAGCTCGGCTGCCAGGGCGGTGTAGCCGATATCATCCTTGTAGTCGGCGGCGAGGTTTTGTGCGAGCAGCGGAACCGCGAGGCAGAACGCGGCGTGGCGAATCAGAGGTGGTAGTGTCATCGGAGTATTCTCTGGCGGATCATGAACTGATTTTCCGGAAAGGTCGCGTGAAAAAACCGTTCGCGGAAACGGATACGGGTCTGCTTCGGGATTTTGAATGATTCGGGACCGTTGGCTTCAGTCGGCAGCCGGAGCGCTGGCCGGATGTGATTCTCCCCTCCCCTGCCCTGCGGCGATCACGACCATGAGGATGCTGATGTCGGCCGGATTGACGCCGCTGATCCGGCTGGCCTGGCCGAGCGTCCAGGGTCGGGCGGCGGCGAGTTTCTGGGCGCTTTCATGGCGCAGCCCGCGGATCCGGGCATAATCGAGGGCCGGCGGGATTTTGATCTTTTCGATTTGCGAGAGTTTTTCGATCTGCCGCTGCTCGCGTTCCAGATAGCCCTTGTAGGCGACGCGATAGAAAATTTCCTGCCGCAGGGATGCAGGGAGGTCGGTAAAGCCGGACGGCGTGAGGGCCTGGACGGCGGCCGTGTCACCGGAGTGGTTGCTGCGGCGGATGCAGTCGGCCCAGGTCCCCTGCCCTGCCCCGTCGCTGCCGGCGGGAGGACGGGTGGTTTCGAGACGGACGATCCACTCCTCGATTTGGCGTTTCTTTTCTTCGATCCGGGAGAGACGCGCCGGGGAAACCAGATGATGGGCGCGAGCGTGGTGCAGGAGGCGGAGCTCGGCGCTGCCGTGGTTGAAGAGCAGGCGGTACTCGGCGCGGCTGGTAAACATCCGGTAAGGTTCGGTCGTGCCTTTGGTGACGAGATCGTCGATGAGCACGCCGATGTAGCCTTCGTGGCGTCCGATGATGAGCGGAGCCTCGTTGCGAACCTTGTGGACGGCATTGACGCCGGCAACGAGGCCCTGGCAGGCGGCTTCCTCGTAGCCGGAGGTGCCGTTGATCTGGCCGGCAAAAAAGAGGTTTCCCACTTTTTTCGATTCGAGCGAGGGAAAGAGCTGGGTGGGCGGGGCGAAGTCGTATTCGACGGCGTAGGCGGGGCGCAGCAGGATGGCGTTTTCGAGACCGGGCACACTATGGACAAGCTGCTGCTGCACGTCGAACGGGAGCGAGGTGGAGAGGCCGTTGACGTAATATTCGTTGGTGGAGCGCCCCTCGGGTTCGAGAAAAAGGAGGTGGCGGGGCTTGTCGGCGAAACGGACAACCTTGTCCTCGAAGCTCGGGCAATAGCGGGCGCCGGTGCCGGTGATGTTGCCCGAGTACATGGCCGAGCGGGTGAGATTCTCACGTGTGACGCGGGCCGTCTCGTCCGTGGTGTAGGTCATCCAGCAGGCAACCTGGTCGGAGCCGGGCGTCCAGCCGAGGCGGCGTTCGCCGGTTTGTTCCACGTGGAACGGATCGGCTTCCGGGTCGCGGGTGTCGTGGAAAGCAAAGAAGGTCGGGTTCGCGTCGCCGTGTTGCGGCTCCATCTTGCTGAAGTCGAGCGAGCGGCCGAGGAGCCGCGGCGGCGTGCCGGTCTTGAGGCGCTGGAGCTCGATGCCGGCTTCGAGAAAACTGCCGGAGAGCGTTTTTGCCGAAAAATCCCCTGCCCTGCCTCCTTCGTTCTGGTTGGCGCCGATGTGCATGAGGCCGCGCAGAAACGTGCCGGTGGTGACGACGACGGTGCGGCCGAGGAATTCGATAGCGAGGTTGGTGCGGACGCCGGTGACTGTACGTCCGGTTTTTGTCGTTTCGTAAATGAGACCGGTGACCGTAGCCTGGAAGAGTTGCAGGCCGGGTTGCAGTTCGAGGGTGTGTTTGAGGCGGTACTGGTAGGCTTTCTTGTCGCACTGGGCGCGGGGCGACTGGACGGCCGGGCCTTTCGATTCATTGAGGAGGCGAAACTGGATGCCGGTGTGATCGGTGTTGATCGCCATTTCGCCGCCGAGCGCATCGATTTCGCGGACGATCTGGCCCTTGGCCTGGCCACCGATGGCCGGGTTGCAGCTCATCTGAGCGATGGTGTCGAGATTGCCGGTGAGGAGGAGCGTGTGCGAGCCCATGCGCGCGGCGGCGAGCGCGGCCTCGCAACCGGCATGGCCGGCGCCGCAGACGATGACATCAAAAGGTTTCTGGTCGTTGTAGATCACGGAGGAAAACAGGGAGGATTTTTAACCACTCATGCACACTAATGGACACTAATAGGACTGGAGAGCGAGAGGAGATCAGTGAACGAGGCGCTTCCATTCGAGACGCGGGAACGGGCAAAAATTGACGAGATAACCGACATGTTTGTGGGTTGCTTTCAGGTAGTTGATGAGCTGGGCGTCGTGTTCGGGCAGGAGCTTTTTGACGGCTTTGAGTTCCACCAGAATTTCGCCGATGAATGATCAGGTCAGCCTCGTAGTATTTTTTGAGTGGACGGTCTTTGTCGTAAAGCTGGAGCCGGGGTTTGGACACGAAGGGAATACCTCGGTCAGTGAGCTCCATTTCCAGGCTTTCCTGATAAACTTCTTCAAGGAAACCACTCCCAACGTGTTGTGAACCTCAAAGCATGCTGCCATGAAGTTATAGCCTTCTTGCTGATATAGCTCTGATTCCTGATGATCAGTGTCCATTAGTGTGCATGAGTGGTTAAAATTTTGCTTTGGTGCCCGCCTACTTCCCGATGCAGAAGGTGGCGAAAAGGTGATCGAGCATGCGTTCGTTGTCGATCTTGCCGGAAATCTCGCCGAGGGCATCGAGGGCGCCGCGAAGATCGCTGGCGAGGAGTTCTGTGGGACCCTCGATCGCAAGTTTGTGGCGAGCTTCACCCAGGCAATCGAGGGCGCGGCGAAGGGCATCGGCATGGCGGGCGTTGACGGCGATGAGTTCATCGCCGGCGTCGGGCGCGAGGGAGTCGGCAAGGCCGGCAATGCTTGCGCTGAGCTCGTCGAGGCCGGCGCCGGTAAGGGCGGATACGGGAAGGGTAAGGAAAGCAGGGGAGGGGGGGGGCGGGAGGGAGAGGGGAAGATCGGATTTGTTGCGGAGGACGAGGGTGTTTCCGGAGGTGAGGCGGGCGGCAATTCCGGACGGCAGGGCGGGGGGGGGGAGGGTGGCATCCTGCACCCAGAGGAAAAGGTCGGCTTCGGCGGCGCGTTCGAGGGTTTTTTCGATACCGAGCTTTTCGAGAGCGGCCGGAGACGGGTTGAGGCCGGCGGTATCGATCAGGCGCAGGCAATGGGGGCCGACGAGAATACGCTCCTCGATGAAATCACGCGTGGTGCCGGGTTCGGAGGAAACCAGGGCACGGTCGCTGCCGACAAGCCGGTTCAGAAGGGAGCTTTTGCCGGCGTTGGGTTCACCGATGATGACCGTCTTGATGCCTTCGCGGAGGATTTCCCCATACCGGTGAGTGGCGAGGAGACGGTTTGTTCCACGTAGAACAGTTTCGATTTCGGTGGCGACGATGGCGCGGTCTTCGGCCGGCAGGTCTTCATCGGGAAAATCGATGTAGGCTTCGATCCGGGCGAGGGCGAGGAGAAGGGCTTCGGTGAGGGTGGCGAGGTGGCGGCCGAGGCTGCCGCGGAGCTGGCGGTTGGCCGCGGCGAGGGCGCGTTCGCTGCGGGCGTGGATGAGGTCCATGACGGCTTCGGCCTGGGCGAGGTCGAGGCGACCGTTGAGGAACGCGCGGCGGGTAAATTCGCCGGGGTGAGCCGCCCGGCAGCCGCGGCGGAGGAGGTCGTCGAGAATGAGCCGGGCGATGAGGGGATTGCCATGGCAGGAAATTTCGAGGCTGTCTTCGCCGGTATAGGAACGGGGAGCGGGGAAGCGGGTGACGAGGACGTCGTCGAGCGTCTGGCCGGAGAGATCGCGGCAGTCGGCGTGGGTGGCGAGGCGAGGGGAGGGGAGTTTGCCGAAGAGGGCGACGGCGAGGTCGGCGCAAGCGGGTCCGCTGATGCGGATGAGGGCAATGGCGGCGGTGCCGGCCGGCGTGGCGAGGGCGGCGATGGTGTCGGCAGAGGCTGCGGTGATGATCGGATCGGGCATGGCCATGGTGTTTGTCGATAGTGGCTGCGGCGTGGCGGATGGTCCGCCAACGCAGGGCAGGGGAGGGGGCGGCGGCGGGAGCGGCAATTTTAAATTTCAGCTACCGGATTCGAGCGCCCCGGGAATCAGACGGTCACCGTAATCGCGTCTCGGCTCGGGTTGCATTTTTTATCGGAGGAGCTTCTGAAGAACCGAACCGGTTTTAACCGCGAATGAGCCTGGGGCGGCTCAGCCGCAACCGAAGAATCCAAACCGTAACCGCATACCGAGCGCAGCAACAGTCTGACATGGACGCGAATGAAGACAGCGAAAGAATGGCCACGAAAAACACGAAAAAACACACCGCGCATGAAATCCTCCATCGCGCTTATAAGCGCGCGGGAGATTCTCGTCGGACAGAAAGAAATTTTGTGTTTTTTGTGGCCATCCCGGTTTGAATCCGGAACGCATCCGCACCGAGGGAAATCATGCGCTGCCGCGCACGATTTTTCAGGGTAGCTTTGCGAATAAACACGAATGAAAGGGATTCCGGGGTATTTTCCTAACTCGCGTTTATTTGCTCCCGTTCGCGGTTGGTTTTTAACGTTTTTGTATAAGATATTTTTATTCAACGATATCCGATATCTGATCGAATGGAAGCCGTTCTGCATCGTGCACACAAACGATTGTCGGCGAACGCGAGAGGTGACGACGGGTGTTCAAGGCCGGGCAGGGAAGTTCACAGCAGGGAGGGAGAAGCGGTCGTAAACGTGACGGTAATTTTCTTCATTCCGCGGCGCGATGGCGCGAGGATTTCTTTGCCCATTCCGGCTGTTTGCTCTTTTGTCACTTAATAAGCGTGTGTTATAGTCGTCATCCAACTTTTTCACCTGCCAATGCAAATCGAGAATTTTAAAATCTTCGCGGACCTCGTCGAGACGAAGAGCTTTTCCAAGGCGGCAAAAATAAACAACATCACCCAGTCCGCTGTCAGCCAGCAGGCCCGTGCGATGGAGCGGCATTTCAAAGCGTTGCTTATCGACCGCAGTCAAAAGCAGTTCCAGCTGACGCGCGAAGGGCAGTGTGTTTACGAGTCCGCCAAGGAGTTGCTCTACGCCTACGACCGGCTCTCCTCCGATTTGCAGGAGCTCAAGCGCGTCATCAGCGGCACGATCCGCATCTCCACCATCTACTCGATCGGCTTGCACGAGTTGCCGCCGTTCATCAAGCGGTTCCTCCACGATTATCCGGCGGTCAACATCCGCGTGGAATACCGGCGCTCCAATCTCGTTTACGACGACATCCTGCACAACTCGGTCGATTTCGGGCTGGTCGCCTTTCCGCAGCGGCAGCGCGCGATCGAGATCATCCCGTTCCGCAACGACCGGCTTGTGCTCATCACGCATCCCAACCACCCCCTGGCCCATGCCGGCGAGGTTTCCGTGCGCGAACTGGCGGAGCAGAAATTCATCGGATTCGATCCGGATATCCCGACGCGCAAGGCCATCGACACGATCTTCCGCGAACACCGGCTGGAAATCGATCCGGTGATGGAATTCGACAACATCGAAACGGTGAAACGCGCGGTCGAGATCGATCACGGCGTGGCCATCGTGCCGTTTGCCACTGTCACACAGGAAGCCCGGCAGGGAACGCTTTCGGTGCTCAACCTCAAGGGGAAGGATTTTTCCCGTCCGCTCGCGATCCTGCACCGCAAGGGACGCGTGCTGACGCCTGCTATGAAAAAATTTATCGAAACACTCGGGATGGATCTCGCTCTTACCCAGGAGCCGGGTTGATGTCCTGACGCGCAAAGGCGTCGCATTATCCCTGTTTTCCGATGGTAAAACCGCATAACTACCACACATACATCCCCCCAATGTTCACGCACCGACACCACAGATACCGCACCTGCGATTCCCGTGCCGCTGCACTGTCAGCATGAAATCTTTTTTTATCGTCATCTACGCCTGCACACTGGGAGGCCTGCTCTTTTTTGCCCTGCATCGTCTGAAAATGCTCTGGCTGTACGCGCGTTACAGCCACCGCAAGCCGGTGCCGCCGCCGCTGTCCGGTCCGCTGCCGCGCGTATGCATCCAGCTTCCGCTTTACAATGAACCGCTTGTCGTCGAGGCGCTGCTGGAGAAGGTGTCCGCGATCCGCTGGGGCGCTGCCGGTGACAACGCGGGCAGCAGGGCAGGGGAGAACGGAAATCCGGCCGGAAAGGGGCGAGACGATTCCGGCAAGCTCGTGATCCAGATTCTCGACGATTCCACCGACGAGACGTCCGGCATCATCGAACGCTGGCTGGCTGCGCATCCGGAGCAGGCCGCCCGCATGCAGCATATCCGCCGGGTTGACCGGCACGGCTACAAGGCCGGTGCGCTCACGCATGGCATGGCGCTGACCGATGCGGCGTTTTTCGCCATTTTCGACGCCGACTTCCGCCCGGAGCCCGATTTTCTGGAGCAACTCATGCCGCATTTCATGGACCGCAAGATCGGCGTCGTCCAGGCGCGCTGGGAATTTGCCAACCGCAAGTCCAGCCTCCTCACCCGCTTCCAGGGCGTGTTTCTCGATGCGCACTTCGTGGTCGAACAGGAGGCGCGTTTCGCGGCCGGGTTGTTTTTCAATTTCAACGGCACCGCGGGCATCTGGCGCCGGCGCGCGCTCGAGGAGGCGGGCGGCTGGTCCGACGACACGGTCACCGAGGACCTCGACGTCAGCTACCGCGCGCAGCTTCGCGGC
This sequence comes from Opitutaceae bacterium TAV5, assembly GCA_000242935.3. Classification (NCBI taxonomy): domain Bacteria; kingdom Pseudomonadati; phylum Verrucomicrobiota; class Opitutia; order Opitutales; family Opitutaceae; species Opitutaceae bacterium TAV5. The sequence goes on along the minus strand of CP007053.1, from coordinate 2,379,271 downwards.
TGGAAGTTTATCTACCGTGCCGACTACGCCGTGCCCTCCGAGCTCCCCGAGAGCATGACGGCATTCAAGTCGCAGCAACGCCGCTGGACCAAGGGCGGCATGCAGGTGATGCGCAAGCAGCTCGCCACCATCATGCGCAGCGACGCGCCCTCGCGCAGCAAGCAGGAAGCGACGCTCCACCTGCTGGTCGGCTTCGTGCATCCGCTGCTCGTGATGTTCGCCCTCTGTTTCGTGCCTTACCTGATCCTCGCCGGACAACATCCGACGGGCCTGTGGGAGTTTTTCAATCCGGTGATCGCGCTCGTGATCGGCGCCGGCAGCGTCGCCTTTTATATCACCGCGCAGTACTTCCGGCAGCGCGAATGGAAGGAGGGCGTGCTCTGGTTCCTGACCTCGCCGATTTTCATGGCGTTTGGTCTGGCGATGAGCGTGACCGGCACCGTGGCGGTGATCGAAGGGCTGTGCCAGCGCGGCGGTGAATTCGTGCGCACGCCCAAGGGCGGCCGCGCCGTCAATATCGGCAGCATCATGGGAAAAATGCGCACCCGCACCCTGTTCCTCGCGATCACCCTGGTGGAGCTGGCGCTCGGTTCGCTGATGGCTTTTGGCGCGCTGTATTTCGAGACCGTCGACCAGGACATGCTGGCCGTGCTGCTTTGCGTGAAGGCGACCGGATTTTTCGGACTCGCGGCCTTCAGTGCCGGCGATGTGCTGCCGCGCTGGTTCCCGGCGCTGGCCCGCGGGTAGGCCAAGCCGCTGGATTGTAATTAAAAAACGGATACGTAGGAAACTGCCGAGCGGGAGCGCGACGGCTACCGCTGCCCGCCTGTAAAAAAGTCCCGCACGGTAGCGGCCAGTTGTTCGCGCGGTACGTCATGTTCGCTGCGGTCGCCGAGGTCGCGAATCTTGACCACGCCCTTCGCGACCTCGTCGCCGCCGAAAATCAGCGCGAGCTTCGCCCCCGATTCGGCGGCGGCCTTGAACTGTTTGCCGAAGGCCACTTCTTTCAAGGGATACTCCACCCGGTAGCCGGCCGCGCGCAGTTCGCCGATCGCGCCAAACGCCGTCCGCCGTTCCGCCTCGCCGCCGATCACCACGTAGACATCGGTCGCCTGCACCCAGGCGGGGGTGAGGCCGCGCTGCTCGAGCAACAGCGCCATCGTCACGTCGCCGATGGCGAAACCCGCGGCCGGCAGGTCACCGTAGCCGAGCTTGCCGACGAGGTCGTTGTAACGCCCGCCGCCCGCGATGGCGCGCAACTCGCCCTTGCGGTCGAACGCCTCGAACACGAAGCCCGTGTAGTAGGCCAGGCCGCGCACGACGCCGAAATCCACCTCGATGAATTCGCCCAGCTCCATCGCCTCGAGCCCTCCGAGCAGCTTGCGCCAGTCGGCCAGACGCGCCGTGAGTTTCTCGCCGGCGGCGGCGTTGGCGGCGATGTGCGGCGCGAGGATTTTTTCGAGCGCCGGCAGGCTTTTCACGCCGAGAAATTCGAGGACCTTTTCCTTCAGCGCCGGATCGAGCGCGCCGTGAGCCTCGGCATACGGTTTGAAGGCGTCGTCCCCGATTTTTTCGTATTTGTCGATCGCGCCGAGCAGGCTGCGTGTCTGCGCGTCGGAGAAGCCGAGCGCTTCCAGGTAGTAGAACCACAGATTGCGATCGCTGAGCCGCACATAAAAATCCGCCGCGGTGAGCCCGAACTGGCGGATGCATTGCACGAGCAACCCGATGAGTTCGATCTCGGCCTCCGGGCCGGGTTCGCCGAACAGGTCGCAATTGAGCTGGAAAAACGCCCGCTCGCGTCCCTTCTGGGCGCGCTCGTAGCGGTAAAATTCGCCAATGCTGAACCATTTTATTGGACGCTTCAGCGCGTTGGCTTTCGCGCCGACGAGGCGGCAGACCGTGGGCGTCATTTCCGGCCGGAGCGCGACTTCGCGGCCGCCCTTGTCGGTGAAACTGAAAAGCTGCGCCTCGATCTCGTCGCCGGACTTGGCCTTGTAAAGATCGAGCGATTCGAGGACCGGAGCGTCGTATTCCTGAAACCCGAACGCATGCGCCGCCTGCCGCCACCTGCGGAAGATGTGATTCCGGCGCATGAAAGCGTCGGGATAAAATTCGCGAAAACCGGGCAGTGACTGGAACTGGGCCATTGATGGAAAAGACTGAAGGCTGAAAAACGAAAGGCCGAAAAATGCAGGAAATCGAAGCAGGAAAACCGGCAACGTTGCAAAACCTCCTCCGGCGCGGCGATGCAAAAAATGATGTGATGCCCGGAGGATCGCCGCCTTCACCCCTCCCGCCGGTTCCCGCCAAGGGGCAGGAACAACGCCACCAGTCCCAACACTCCCAGGCCGCCGCCGGCCAGACAAACGCCGGTCCAGCCGCCCTGTTGCAGCGCCCATGAACCGGCGGCCGAGCCGAGCGCGCCGCCGATGAAGTAGCCTACCATGTAGATCGCGTTGATCCGGTTGCGCAGCGCGGGCGACAGCGCGTAGATGCGGCTCTGGTTGGAGATCTGGCTGCCCTGCGCGCCGGCATCCATCAAAAACACGCCCGCCACCAGCCACGCCAGCGAACGGTCCGCGAGCGCCATCATCGCAAACGACACCACCATGACGACCAGCGCGACCCCGTTGACCGCCCGTGCGGAAAACCGGTCCGACAACCGCCCCGACACTGGCGCCACCAGCGCGCCCGCCACGCCGATCAGCCCGAACAATCCCGCCACCTCGCTGCCGTAGTGCTCGGGACGCGCCGCGAGGTAAAACGACAGCGTGGTCCAGAACACGCTGAACGCGCCGAATCCCGCCGCTCCGATCAGCAAGTGGCGTTGCAGCACCGGCTCCCGCTTCAGGATCGGCCAGAGCGAGGTCAGCAACTCGCGCAGCCGCACCGGTTCGTGCGGATGTTGCGGCGGCAGTTTCCAGCGCAGCCCGACCGCGAGCGCCACCATCGCGCCCGCGCCGATGAAGTACATGCCCTGCCAGCCGAGATGCGCGCCGACGATCCCGCTCACCGAGCGCGACACGAGGATGCCCACGAGCAGCCCGCCCATGACCGTGCCCACCACACGTCCGCGCCGCTCCGGCGCCGCAAACGTGGCCGCATACGGCACGATCAGTTGTGGCGACACGCATGCCAGCCCGAGCAGGTAACTGAGCGCGACGAGCACGTGCAGCGTCGGTGAAAACGCCGCCGCCAGCAACGCCCCGGCCGTGGCGAGGATCGACGAGACGATCAGCCGCCGCCGCTCGAAGGTGTCGCCCAGCGGCACGATGAGGAGCAGTCCGCTCGCGTAGCCGAGTTGCGTGGCCACGGTGATGACGCCGGTGGCCGCCACGCTCGTGCCGAACGCTCCGGCGATCTCGTTGAGCAGCGGCTGGCTGTAATAGATGTTGGCGACAGTAGCGCCCGCCGCGAAGGCGAGGAGAAACACCAGCGAGGCCGGAATGCCGGCGCCCTCGCGGAGCGGTTGCCTGGAAATGGTCATGGATTGAAAACGAAAAAGGGACAAAATTTTCCCGCCTGCCCTCCGTTCGCAAGCGCGATGATGCCTGGTCTCCGGTCAGGGTGTAGCACCGGCAGCCCGCGGTTTCTGTAGTTTACGGCGGATTACACCGGTCGAAACGGGTGGGAATTATACCAAAGCCCCGAAGCTTCCGGATTTTTGCACAAAGGCCGCAAAGCGCGCAAAGGGTTGCCGGTTATTTCCTTCGCGTCCTTGGCGATCTTTGCGCAAGATCGACACACTCCGTGCAATCCGCAGTCAGGCCGTTCGCGGTTGGTCCCGCGCACCGGTCAGGACCGTTGGTAAAGTCGCTGCACGGAGGGCCGGTTGAGCACAATGATCGTAAAAACGCCGAGAACGGTGCCGAACGGCGTGAAAAGACAGAGTACGCAAGCCAGCACGAAGCTGAACAGGCGTTTTTTCCGCCGGGCGATCAGCCATCCGGAAATGATCGTGCAGATGGCGACTGCCCAGCCAGCCAGCACGAAGAGCGCGCCCATGCCGGCAAAGAGATAGCCGAGAAAGGCAGGCGGCGGCGCGTGTTGTCCTCCGTCCGAAAACGTGCCCGGGGCCACGATCATCATGACGCCCAGCCCCACGTGAATCAGCGGGAGGCATGCGCACAGGAAACCGATCGCGCCGACGACGTAGTGAAACACGCTCAGCAGTTGCAGGTGGCTGATATCCTGTTGCGTGACGGGATCGGGCGGCGGGGACGGGATTCCGGTGGTCGTGTCCATGATTTTTTATCGAGGGTGAGGCGCGGAGAATCATCAGGCGGCGGGAGCGGGTCCGGCAGATCGGGCGGCGCGGAAGTAGCAGACGAGGGAAATCACCAGCACGACCACCCCCACGGGGAAAAGTGCGAGGCCGACGGCGGCCGGATAGAGGCTCATGCTGATGCCGTTGGCAAGCGCGGCGGGATCCGTGGCGCCGGGCGCGCCGAGTTCGTCAAACGTGCGGATCATGCCGAGCACCGTGCCCAGCATCCCGAAGGCCGGGGCGAGGGTGAGCAGGGCTCCCGCGATGATGCCGGTGAAGAAAAGGAGGCGGGAGTTTTTCATGGATTCGGAAAGGTGAACGGGAAGGCGCGGGAAGGGCGAAAGGGGAGGGGGCCGGAGGCGATGGCGGCGATTCGCCCTTTCTGGAGACAACAGGCGGGGTTGGACAGCGTTTTCGCCAGTCACTTCGGCGGCATCCTGTTTTTGGCGGTTGAGCCGCGAAGGCCTGCGGATTGTCTTTTTCCCCATGACTCCTCCCATGGCTCCCGGCATCACCCGGGCCCGGGTCACGACCCGCGACATCGCCGCCCGCGTCGGGGTGCATTACTCGACGGTCAGCCTGGCCCTGCGCAACAGCCCGCGGCTGAGACCCGAACTCGCTGCCCGCATCCGGGCCGTGGCCGAGGAACTCGGCTATTCGCCCGACCCGGTCCTCTCCGCGCTCAACGTTTACCGCAAGGGGCGCCAGTCCACCCGTTACCAGTCCACGATCGCGTGGATCAACAACTGGCCGGTACGCGACGAGATGCGCCGCACGGTCTCGGCCTTCGATCGCTACTTTCTGGGCGCCTCCGAACGGGCGCGGCAGCTCGGTTACCAGCTCGACGATTTCTGGCTCCACGAGCCGGGCATGACGCCGGCCTCCGCCCGCTCGATCCTCCGGGCGCGCGGCGTCACCGGCCTGGTCATCGCGCCGCAGCCGCATGCCCGCACCACGCTCGACCTCGATCTCTCGGATTTCTCCGTGCTGGCGCTCGGCTACAGCCTGCAGCCGGCGCGGTTTCACGTGGTCACCAATCACCAGTACCAGGCGACGCAGCTTCTGGTGAGCGAACTCCAGGCGCTCGGCTACCGGCGCATCGGCCTGTGCCTCAAGGAGGATTGGGACGAGAAGGTGAACAACAACTTCCTGAGCGTGTTCCTGCTCGCCCTCCACCGGATGCCCGCCCGCCAGCGCGTGCCGCCGCTGATCACCCGGGAGAGCGATCACGGGGAATTTGTCCGCTGGTTCGGCAAGCACCGGCCCGATGCCGTCATCGCCATCGACCGCCTGGTGAAAAAGTGGATACTCGGCTTGGGCCTGCGGATTCCGGAGGATGTGGGGCTGGCCAACCTCAATGCCGACCCGGCCGATCCTTGGTGGGCGGGCGTGCACCAGAACGACTGGCTCATCGGCGCGACGGCGGCCGATTTCCTCGCCGGCATGCTCCAGCGCAACGAACGCGGCATCCCGCCCGTGCCGATCCGCACGCTGGTGGAGAGCGTCTGGCACCCGGGCGAAAGCGTGCGACAGCAGGCGTGAAGAGAAACGCCTGCCCTGCCCGATGGCAGGCTATCAGGCGGCGCCCGCAAGTGTGGCGCCCTGCCGGTTGCGAAGGCATGCCTGCATGTCGGCCAGCACCTCGGTATCGCGCACGCAGGAAGCCAGCCGGTGTGGACTCCCGGCCAGATCGCCGCGCCGCAGGTGGTCGACAAACCGGCCGAATGCAGGCGCGTAGCCCATCCGGTCGAGCGCGTCGCCCTCGCGAGGTGACATGACGTCTCGTTCCACCGTGTCGCCGCGGCGTTCCACCAGCCGCACCTCCGCCGCCGATGCCGGATCGGGATCGGGAAAATGCAGCTCCCGCACGCTGCCGTCCCTGTATTCAAGAATGAGATGCTCCTCCAGGCGCGGCCCTGCCGGGATGAAGTCGAGCTCGCAAGAGGCGCCGCATTCCAGCCGCCCGGAAAGGCGCCAGCGGGCTGTGCCGTTGCGTTCGCAGTGGATCATCCAATCCACCAGCCCGCTCCGGGCGAAATACTGCGCCGAATCCACCAGATGGATACCGGTGAACAGAAACGTGTCGAAAGCGCGATCCGTCCGGGCCAGCACCCCGCGCACCCTCGCGAGGAGGGATGCCGGCCGGTCGATATCCCGGAACAATGGCACATGCCGCCGGTTGAACGCCGCATAAACGAGACCCTCGCCGCGCTTTTCAGCCTCTGTCATGGAGGCCAGTTCCTGCAAATCCTGCGCTGGCGGTTTTTCCAGATAGACGGCCACGCCCGCCGCCTGGACGAGGCGCGCCGTCGCCGTGTTTTGTGTTTCGGAAGTAAGCACAAGTGCGGCATCGAGGGATTCCCGACGCAGCATCTCGCGAGCGTCCGGATAGATTCGAGCGTCCGGAAACCCTGACCCTCCGGCGGCGAGCGCCCCGGCAGCCTCGCGGCGCACGTCGCAAAGGGCTGCCACTGTCACCTCGCCGTGGCAGACATGGTTGAGCAGAATCGGGAGATAGACCAGGCGCGCAATATGCCCGCAACCGATTATGGCGATCCGCAAAGGCCGTGCGGCGGCGCATGGAGAGGGGAGGGGACTGGCGGCGGAAGATGCGTCGTGTGTGGCGATCATGGCGGGCGTGGGACGGGAAAAGGAAAGACGACCGCTTTCCCGATGCAGGCCATTGACCGGCCCCGAAGGCATTGACGCAACGAACCGCGCACGCCAACTGTAGCGTGGAATGGAACCGAGACGCGTCACTGTGCGGGACATCGCCCGGGAATCGGGTTTTCACTACACGACGGTGGCCCGGGCATTGCGCCGCCATTCCAGCATCCCGGCCGCGACCTGCGACCGCATCTGCCGGATCGCGGAAAAAATGGGCTACGCGCCCGATCCCATGGTGGCCGCCCTCAACGCCTACCGCGTGCGCATCGGCACACCGAAATACCGCGGCAACATCGTCTGGCTGACCAACGCGGCCACGCGCGACGGCTGGAATACCTGCAAGACCTTCGACCTCTACCGGCGCGGGGCCGAAAAGCGCGCGAACGAACTCGGCTACGCACTCGAGGATTTCTGGCTGCGCGAACCCGGCATGACGGAAAGGCGGGCCGGCGAGATTCTCGTGGCACGCAACGTCCGCGGCCTCCTCCTCGCGCCCCAGCCCAGGCCCCGTGTGCGCATCGACATCGGATGGCCCCGTTTCGCCGCCGTGGCGTTCGGCTACACGCTGGCCTGGCCGCTCCTGCATACGATCACCAACAACACGTATTACTCCATGCAGATGGCGATCCGCCATGCGCGCCGGCTGGGCTACCGGCGTCCCGGCCTGGTCATCTCCCCGGTCTCCGATGAGCGGGTCAATCATTCGTGGGGGGCCGCATTTCTCGAACGCCAGCAACACTGGCCCGCGGAGGAACGGCTGCCGGTTTGCCGATACGACGAGCCGGGACCGGGCATCCTGTCGTGGATAAAACGATACAAGCCCGACGTGATCATCTGCCATGAGCCGCGGGTCCTTTCACTGCTGGAAAAGGAGGGTTGCCGGATTCCTGACGATTTCGGGTTTCTCACCCAGTCGTTGTGCGACTTCCCGGAGCACGTGGCTGCGGTGGACGAAAACGCGACGGAATGCGGCCGGGCCGCGGTGGATTTTCTCGTCGGCATGATCCATCGCGGCGAGCGAGGCGTTCCGCGCTTTCCCCAGCGCCTGTTGACGGAGGGTTTCTGGAAACCCGGCAAGACGCTGCCCCGGAAACGCGCGGCTGCCGGACGGTGACAGGAAGATTGGGCTCCCCCGTCCCTCTTCCTCCTCCGGCTGGCCGGTTCTGCCTCCCCCTTTCTCTACGCTACAGTGGGCGCATTGCAGACGTTGCGCCCCCGGTGTCTCCGGGAGCAAGGATAGGGCCGCAACGATTCCCCTGCCCGCCATTGCCTCTCCATACCTGACCCATATTTCCCGCTCCAAGTCCCTGCACAAAAATTTCCCTGTCAACCCACCATGAAAATCATGACACCCCGCCGTCCAGCCTGCTTCCTTACTACCCGCGGTTTCACCCTCATCGAGCTGCTCACTGTCATCGCCATCATCGGCATCCTTGCCGCCATCATCATTCCCACCGTGAGCAAAGTCCGCGAATCCGCCCGCTCCGCGCAATGCATCTCCAACCTCCGGCAGATCAATACCGCGATCAATCTCCACGTGAACGACAACCGCGACTCCCTTCCCGGCCCTCTCTGGTTGACTCAGGAATACAAATACAACCAGTACACCCGGGGACAACTTTCCAGAATCCTGAGTTCGTATATCCCGGCGATTGACAAGGGGGGCGGCAACTTCACCAGCGAATTTTTCCGCTGCCCGGCCTGGGCCGCCACCGGTGCGACTGGCAACGGTTCCCTGGTGGTAAACATTGGTGCCTGGGGCATCAAGCCCTTCGGCCAGGCAACAAATCCGGAAAGCGCTTCGCTGCCGGTGAAAAAATTCTCGTCGATTGCCGGCCAACCTCTCTCCCGCACGTGGATGCTCACCGATCAGGACGACCCCGTGATGGCCGATCTGGGTCAATCTGCCAATCCCGCACGTCCGCAAAAAACCGTCCACGGCTCCTCGCGCAACATCCTGTTTTACGACGGCCACGTGCAGAAAGTTTCAGACAAAACGAAACTCTCCACCCTGTCTCCGTGATCTCCTCCCCCCCACGGCCCATCCACGCAACCGTTTTTCGACATCGAATCCAGCTCCATCATGAAAACCACACAGCACCCTGCCATCGTACCACTGGCAACACTACGCACCACTTGCCCCGCTCTGCTGCTCGCCCTGGCCTGCGCCACCTCACTCTCCGCCGCATCCCTGTATTGGGCCCCCGACAACGACGCCAACGGCGGCAACGGAACCTGGGACACCGCCAGCTCCCTGTGGAGCGCCGCTGCTGATGGCAGCGGCACTCTGCAAACATGGAACAACGTCGCGACTCCTTACAACGATGCCTTTTTCGCAAGAGGCAAAACCGGCACCGTGGCGGTCAGCGGCGAAGTTAACGTAGGCTGGCTTGACTTCGGAGGCACCACAGCCGACGCCAGCACCAGTTACACTCTGAACGGCGGCACGATCATCCTTGGTGGTCACAGTGCAGGCTGGGAATCCACTCGTACAATTCAGAGCACCGGCAACGTCACAATTAACAGCACCATTCGCATGTTCGAGGACGTGGCGGCAGCAGGCCACCGTCGTTTTGGCAACCAGGGAGGCACACTTACCATTAACGATATTGCGAATGCCTCAACCGGCGGCACCCAAAACCTTTCACTGGAAAGCTGGGGCACTGGAACCATCAAAATTGATGGCAACATTACCAACACCTTCGGCGCCCCTCGCACATCGCTGATTATCGGAGGCTCCGATTTAAACACCGTCGCAGGCAGCGGCTCGAATTACCACCTCGGGGGCAACAACACCGGCGTATCGAACACATCACTTCTTCGCGGCACCCTTCACCTCAACCACTCCAATGCCCTCGGCTCTGGCGGATTGACTGTTCGCAATGTCACCAACTCCGACACCATCAATATCCTCATCGGCACCGCCGGAGTCACCATCGGCAACGCCATCACATTCGACTCCTTCACCAATACGAGCTGGACGCGCACCATCGGCGGCGAACACACATCCGGCACCGCCACCTTTTCCGGCACCATCACCCTCGGCGCCTTCGCCGCCTCCGGAAACGGCGACCGCCTCAATGTGACTTCCGCTGCTGGCGGCACCACCATCTTCAGCGGCAACATCACCGATGGCGCCAACACCTCGCGAGTTGTCAAAACAGGCGCCGGCATCGTGAAATTCAACCGCACCGACGGCATGGACTATGACGGCGCCACCATCGTTACCGCCGGCACACTTATCGTGAACAATACCACCGGCAGCGGCACTGGACGCGGCGCTGTAGCCGTCCGCAATGGCGCGACCCTCGGCGGCGCAGCCCGCGTGGCAGGCAACATCACACTTGATGCCGGTGCCCGCTTCTCCACCGGCGACATGGACGAAAGCGGCGTTTCCTCCGCAGGCACATTGGCGACTGCCGGCTCGTTCACCTGGAACTCCAACAACACCGCAGCCAGCCTCTTCTTTGATCTCGGCGCGGACCAAGCCTCCTCCGATCAATTGAACATTGCCGGAGCCTTCACCAAGGGCAACGGCACGTCCTTCATTTTCGACTTCACCGGCTCCGCGTTGCCCGCCTCGTTTACCTACACCCTCGTCACCTTCAATTCGACCAATTTCACCGACGCCGGCATCTTCAGTGCCAACATTGACGGCACATTCGCCATCAACGACAACTCGCTCACCTTCACTACTGCCGCCATTCCCGAACCCGCCGCCTTCGTCCTGCTGTCCGCGCTCGGCATCGGCTTTCTCGCGGCGGCCCTCCGTTTCCGCAAAACACAAGTGTGACCCTCGCTGGCAAACCAACGGCAGGGATGCCGTTGCTCCATCCCCGCATTCTTCTCATGAGACATCCCCTCCTGCATCCACTATTCTGCCTCCTCGCTCTCTGCGCCGTCCTGCCTGTTCCCACCAGAGCGCTCCAGCTTTCGCTCACCGGAAAAGGCGTGCTCATCGACGCCGCCGAGCTCGGCAAAATCACCCTGCCCGCGCCTGTCCTGACAATGCACAAGGACGACTACACCGGCCAGAAACCTGCCCTCACCCTTGAAGGCACCGGCACCCTGCTGGCGAGCTACCCCACCGGAGGCCAGTTGCGTATTTCTCTCAAGGAAAACGAAATCCGCTACGCCCTTGCCGACATGCCGCCGGAAGCCCTGACCCTCCGCTTCGTCACACTTCTCCCCATCAATCTCAGTCAGGGCGGACGCTATGTCCTCGGAGACAAGACCGGCGAATTTCCTGCCACCCTGGCCGGTCAAAACGTCGCCGACGCCACGACAACCCGCCTCGACATCATTCACACCCTCGGCCAAGGCGTCCGCATCACCATCCCGAATACGTATCAGCAGATTCAGGACAACCGGAAATGGAACTGGAACGTTTTTGCCTGGATACACCCCCACAACCTTTCTCCCAAAAAACGCTCCTCCGAATTTTCCTTCAAAATAACACCCCTTGCCGCAGCCGACGACGACACCGCCAACGCCGCCGGCTCCTCCACCGATCGCAGACACCGCTTTCTCGTGGACCGCTTCGGCCAGTCCGTGCGCACCGACTATCCCGGCAAGGTGAGCAGCGAGGACGAACTGCGGGCTGACATCGTGAAACAGAAGGCCGCCCTCGGTCCCCGCCAAGGTCCCGCGCTCGACCGCTTCGGCGGCCTCGCCGGCAGCGGACAAAAACTCGGCCTGAAAAAAACCGGTTTCTTCCACACCGCCCTTGCCGCCCCCGGCCGCCATGTGCTCGTCACACCCGAAGGCAACGCCTTCTTCCAGCTCGCCGTCTGCGGCATCGCCAACACCAACGACTACACCGTCGTAAAAGGCCGCGAACGAATCTACGAATGGGTTCCTTCCACCAGCGATCCCGACTGGGCCGCCTGCTGGTTTCAAAACCGGCCCGACTGGGGATTTTTCTCCTTCCAGATCGCCAACTGGATTCGCAAATACCAAAAACCCTACTCCGTCGATGCCTGGACCGGCCAGGCCGTCGAACGTCTCCGTGCCTGGGGATTCAACAGCGGCGGCGCGTTTTCCACATGGACGCAGGCCATGCGCGACCTCGACTTTCCCGTCGTGCTGCACCTCCCCGATGGCCGCAAACACGGCGTCGTGTATCTCCCCGACAAACTGGGCGCGGGCCATATGATGGACCCGTTTGCCCCGGATGCCGAACAAAAACTAGACCGCGCCTTTGCCGAATCCGTGGCGCCCGTGGCCGGCGACCCGCGCATCATCGGCTATTTTTTGGGCAACGAACAACACTTCGAAAACCTCCCCCGCGTCCTCCTCGGTTACCAAGCCGGCAAGGTCGCCGCCAGGGCACGGCTCGCCGCGTCGTTGCGAGAGAAATACGGAGACATCGCAAGCTTCAACGCCGCCTGGAACCCCCTCACTCCCCTTGCCAGCCTCGACGAGCTCGACGACGCCACCCTCTTCATCCGTACCGCCGCCGCCGCGGAGGACATGCGTGCCTTTCTTCTCCTGTATCTTGAAAATTACTACGGAATGATCCGCCGTGTGTTCAAAAAATACGACAGCAATCACCTCCTCGTCGGCAGCCGCCTGACACCTCACACCGCCAACAACGAGGACGTCGTGCGCATCGGCGGCAAGTACCTCGATGTCGTCAGCGTCAACTACTACACCTACGGCATCGATGCAGGATTCCTGCGCAAGGTCCACGAGTGGAGCGGGGGCCGGCCGCTCATCCTGAGCGAATGGTATTTCAGCTCCACGGAGCAGGGACTCGGGGCGTTTCGCGAGGTGAAAAACCAGACCGAACGGGGCCTCGGCTATCGCAACTACGTGGAGCAGGCCGCCGCCCTCGGTTTTGTCGTCGGCTCGCAATGGTATGTTTACACCGACCAGTCCATCACCGGACGCTATTTCGAAGGCTACAACGGCGAGGGCAACAACACCGGTCTCGTCGATGTGGTTGACCGTCCCTACGAACCGCTCGTCTCCGCCGCCCGCCTCACCCATGCGCGCATCTACGATGTCATTTTTGACAAGGGAAAGGCGTTTGCCTGGGACGATCCGCGTTTCACGGGCCGGGGTTCCGGAGTCGCCCGCACCGTGGCCATCCCGCGCGCGTTGCCCGGCCTGCAACTCGACGGCTCCACCGTGAACTGGCCGGGCCGCCCCGCCGAGCTGATCGGCCCCGAACGGCTCGCACTCGGCACCCCGAATCCGAAACTCGGCGGTGCCTTCCGTCTCTGCTGGGACAATGAGGCCCTGCACTTTCTCATCCAGGTCAAGGACCCCGTGCCCGGCCAGAACACCCATGCGCCGGGCCGCTACTGGTCCGCCGACGGCATCGAGCTGTTCATCGCTTCGCGCAATCTCGACAAAAGCGGCGGACTGCAATTTGGCGACCGGCAGATTCTCCTCGGCGCGGGCGCGACGCCGGGCGTGTTTGTCGTCGATCACCCGGACGCCGGACGCGAGTGCCGCGTGATCGTGCTGAAAGACGTGGACGGCAACGGCTACACTTTGCAGGCGCGGATTCCCTGGACGGCTCTCGGTTTCCGTCCCGAGGCCGGGCAGGAATTGCTGTTCGACGTGGCCATCGACAACAGCGACGACGGCGCGACGCGCCTGCAGCAACTCGTCTGGAGCGGCACCGACAAAAACTCCGGCGACCGCGGCTCATGGGGACGCGCCCGCCTCGTCACCAACTGACCGGATTACCGCAATCTATATCCAGAAAATGAATACAGAAGTCGAACCCGAAAAAATCGGAAAATCGTCCGGCCTTGGCGGATTCACCCGATCCGGGGAAACCCTCCTGTGGCGCGGAACCCTGGACGAGGGCCTTTACGAAATCGCCTACCGCTTTGCGGCTCCGGGATTCGACATCGGTTCCCTGTATTTCGACTGGATGAACCACCGCACCGGTCCCTGGGACTACGCGCCGCCTTTCGCCCCGAACCGCGGGCAATGCCTGCTCCCGCATGTCTCGCTCGCCGTGGACCCGGACGGTATCCGTACGAAAGCCCGCGTCTTTATCCCGCGCACGCCGGAACTGGAGGCCCGTGTCTTTACCGGCCGCATCGGCTTCCACGTGGACTCGCCGCGCGAGGTTTCCGTGCAACTCGCAACCGACCTCGAAGACGTTGACTGGCAAGGCTGCGAGCTCACCCGGTTCGACGGTTTCCTCGCGGACTACACGAAGGACGATTTCAGGACCGGCCAGCGTTTCTGGCTTTCTCCCGGTATGCCCGACACGCTCGCCCGCACCTGGGGCCGCTCCCCCTGGTCGTGCTGGCTCGATGCCATCCTCAACGATTGCGCCGGTGTCCGCGCCGCTCCCCCGCGCACACCCGAAGAGGCCCGCAACATCTGCACGACGCTCGGAACAAAACACGTTTACGAGGACAGCGTGATCTTCCCCGGCAACTACCTCGCCTCGCTCTCCCTGAGGCTCCTCGTCGGCAACCGTCCGGAAGACGCAGAGCAACTGATCCGCTGGGTTGATGGTCTCGTCGATCTTCCCTACTGGGGCTTCACCGCCGATCCCATCGGCGCCGATCACAACAACGACCTCACCGCCGACTTCAACATGCTCGGCCTCGCGATTGCCCTGAACTGGCACGAAACCCGTCTCGGCCCGGAACGCACCGCGCGCGTTGTCGACAAGATCGCGTTCCAGGCGGAGGCCATGCTCGGGTGGATCGTGCATGCACGCAGCTCCTGGCCCGGCACGGTTTCGCAAAATCACACGTTCTTCGGCCACCAGACGCTGGTCCTTGCCGGCCTTGCGTTGCTCGGCCGTCACGACCGAGCCCTCCACTGGCTCAACGTCGCCATCCCCGCCTTCCGCCGCTTCACGGCCGCTCTGCCGCCGGACGGCTCCTACCACGAAGGCATCGGCTACATCGGTTTCGGCCTGCTCGGCCTGATGCCCTCGCTCATGCTTTTGCAGCAATACACGGGTGAACCGTTCATCCCCGAGGCATGGCTGGAAAAACACTGGGAAGTCGCCGAAAAACTCCTGCCGGAAGATTCCTCCGAAGGCTTTTTCACGGACGACGCCGATGGCGCCCTGCCTTTCCTGCTCCCGCTCGCCCTTTGGGAGTTTGCCCGCCGTCCCGGGTCCTCGCGAACCCGGATGCGCGTCGAGGGCATTCTGGGGCGGTTCTGCCAATGCAACGCCCGGCGGCAGCCGGCCCACCGTCTGGCCGGCAATTTCTGGACCTGCGTGTGGGCGCCGCACCTGGAGACGACGGATTTCCGCATCACACCGGCGCCGCCACGCACCTGCGAGTATCTCGACGACTGCGGCTGGCTGATCCTCAACCTCGGCCCGAAAACCAAGGCGTATTTCCTGACCGGTCCCGCGCACGGCTACAACCTCTTCGGCAAGGAACAGCACACCTACTGCTACGGCCACCATCACCCCGACGTCGGCAACGTCCTGTTCAACCACGACGGCAAATGGCTGCTGGCCGATTCCGGCTACACCTGGGCCAAGCTCGGCTCCGAGCACAACCTGCTTCTCGTCAACGGGCACGGCCAGCACAACGACGGCCACGTCTGGCTGGCGCCACCTCCCTTCGATTTCGCCCCCGCGCGCCTGAAGCTCACGGAAAACGAAAACACGGTGCGCGGCGAGATCGACCTGGAGTGCTATTATCCGCGCTCGCTGAATCTCGAGAAGTGGAGACGCATCGTGATCGGCGTCCCCGGAAAAGGGATGGCCGTCATCGACGACGTGCGCCTTTCTGAAGACGCGGAGCTTGTTCTGTCATGGGGTTCCGACTACCCGTGGCGCGAGGAATCCGCGGGCGTCCATGTCACCACGGCTCCGGGCGATGCATGCCGGCTCGCCCTTCATGGCCACGGCGAAACCCGCTTTCCCGAAACTGTCATTCCGGCGCGGAAGTATGTGGAGATCGTGCAGGACGGCCGCCCCTGGCACGCGATCCGCGTGCGACCGGCGGCGCCGGTCCGCTCGCATCGCTTCATCACGATTTTTCGCCTGCCCGGCATCGACGATTCCTTCGACCGGGAGATCCTCGCCGGGCTGGCTGACGCGTAGCCGTCTGCCGACTTCGCTTTTCGTATCCGGAAACTGACCGCATCCGATTCGTCCACCCATGAATATCAAACAAAACTCCACCTGCCTTCTCCTCGCCTCCCTTTTGTGCATTCCCTTGCATGCCGAGCCGCTTCCCGGCCTTTCCGCCTCGCCGGATGGCGTGAACATCAGGACGACGGATGCGGGAGAGTTCACGCTGCCCGCTCCCGTCCTGATGCTGCGACCGGACGACTACGACGGACAAAAACCTGCCGTCACGGTCGAGGATGCGGCCACCCTGCTGGCGAAATACCCGTCTGGCGCCGAACTGCGAATCGGCATCGCGCAGAACGCGGTGAATTACACCTGGTCGGGTCTGCCTGACGGAGCATTTGCGTTCCGCTTCGTCACGCTGTTGCCGATTTCGCTCGCGGACGGAGGGACGTTTATGCTGGGCAACAACAACCCGGCCCCTTTTCCGGCCACGAAAGAAAAGCAGACCGTCGCCAAGGGATGGGCCCGGAGTTTCCGGTTGCAAAACGCGGCAGGCGCGGGCTTCGCGCTCGCGACGCCGGGCGCGTTCCAGGAAGTGCAGGACAACCGCGTCTTCAACTGGGAGGTCTTTGCCTATATCCTCAATTACCGTTTCGACGAAAACTCCGGCGCGACAGGGTTCGCTCTCACGGTCACTGCCGTCAGCGCGGACAAGTAAGGCGGGAAGGCCAACCTGGGCTTTCCCGCGCCGGTTATTGCCGCCCGCCGCCCGTGCGCCGGGCGAGCTGGTCGAGGTACAGCGAACGCGGCTCCAGCGTGTCGCCGCGGCCTTGACCCTCGACGAGCACGCGGTTTTCCCGGTTCGCCGGCCAGGCCGACACCTTGTTTGCCGGGCCGCGCGTGCCGATGATGGTGATGTCGCATAGTTGCTTGACCAGCACGAGCACCTGCTTGCGCGTCCACGGTTTCTCCTTCGCATCAGGTCCGACGCCGAGCGTGACTTCGGCGGGCGGATAACGCAGGCCGTTGAGATTCCAGAACACCGACTGCGCAGTGCTCACGCCGTGCATCGGCGTGCCGCCCCACGGGCGGAACGTCGCCTCGAACGCGTCGCCGTCGCAGGTGACGTTGTCGATGAGGTTGGCGGCGGAGAGAAACATGTGGAAATCGGAAAAGAGCAGTCCGTCCTTCGCCACGCTGTCGTGGATCACGTTGCCGCTGCTCGTCATCGTGCCGAAATCGTAGTTGTGCCGCCCGCCCTCGGCGTGGCAGCGGACGACGAGATTCTCGCTGCCGTGCAGGGTGAACAGATAGCCGTTGCCGCCGCCGCCGCGATATTGCGGAAACCGGAAATCGCACGCCTCGACGGTGACGTGCCGGCCGCGTCCGATACGCACGCCGTTGGAGAGCAGGTGCACGCGCGGGTCATTGCCTTCCGGGGCATACGAATGCACGCGCCGCAGCCAGCCGTTTTCCACGGAGCCGAAGGCGACCGCGTGGGACTGGTGCACGTCCCAGGCCGGCGTGCCGGTTTTGCCGAAGTCGTTTTCCTCCCACCCGCGCTCGTCGCTCGTGCCGGGATGCTGCCGCATGCCGATGGCGAGATCCTCGACGCCGACCTCTTCGATCACTCCGGCCGGGGCCTTCTGCACGCGGGCGTTGTCGGCCACGAGCAGCGGCAGGCGCGTGGGCGCGTCGAGCACCAGCTCGTCGCCTTCCACCGCGACGACCTTGCGGATGTAGAGCAGCGTGAGCCAGTGGCTCTTGCCTTTGGGAACCTTGCCGCCATCGGTCGCGCCCGCGATGTCCCATTTGCCCGTCATGCCGAGCGATGCGATGAAGCGCGGAGTAGGATCAATGCGCAGGACGATGCGCTCGCCGGGCGCGAATTTTTGCGGATCGCGCACCGGCACGCGCCGCGACGGTCCGGCCAGGTCGCGCACGAGCGGGCTGGACGAGCCCGACGGCGCCTCGCCGAACCACCAGATATCTTTCGGCGGGCTGATCCGCACCACGTGCTTGTCGCGCATCTGCCAGGTGTCGTTGCACAAAAACGTCCGCTCCGGTCCGGCGCCGCGCAGCACGGTATTGGAATACCGGATATGGAGGGCGGCTCCGGCGCCTTCCGGCGGAGCCACGCGATAGGTGCCGGCGGGGAGAAAAACCACGCCGCCGCCCGCCTCGCCCGCGGCGTCGAGCGCGGACTGGATGGCCGCGGTGGAATCCCGCGCGCCGGTCGGATCGGCCCCGTAGGGCGGTTTCGTGGCATCGATCAGGCGGCCGGTTTTGGCCGCCTGATCGGGAATGGGCTCCTCGCCTCGGCGATAACCGGCATACGAGAAATCATGGAGAAACCGCCCGTCGCTGTCGGCGAAACCCGGCGTCCAGTTTTCCGGATACAGCGAGGAGCGCCATGCCGGCGCGGCGGACGCAGGTGATGCGAGCGCGGGGAACAACGCGGCGGCGAGGAGCCATGCGATCGAGAAGGTTTTCATGAAAACGGTTCGGAGAGGATCGGGAGCGTGAGCGGTCATGCGGGGCAAACGAACACCGCCCTGTCTGGCGAACCTTTTCCGGCAACCCAAGCCGGTACTGCTTCAAACTGTTGATTCACAGGGAGGCGGGAGGATGGCGTTGGTGTGGTTTCAACAGTTTGACAAGCCTCGCACTTTCGCGCCGACGACCGGTGTGGCAAGGTAGTGGCATGACTCCCCGATTTCCCCATCACGTATCTCTCCGCTCCCGGCCCGTCACCGGCCGGCGGGCGTTCACGCTCGTGGAGCTGCTGGCAGTGATTGCGATCATCGGCGTGCTTGCCGCGATCCTCATCCCGGTAGTCAGCCGCGTACGACAGAGCGCACGCAGCGCGGTGTGCATCAAGAATCTCCAGAGCATCGGCGTGGCCTTCCAGCTCTATGCTGCAGATAATCGCGGTCTCTTCCCGGCGGCGAAGTACGACGAAGCAGTTTCCAATCCCAATCCCTCGAAAAAAACCTGGCAGGTCGAAATCAGTCCTTATCTGGGCCGTGAGGTGCAATACTTCAGCACGCTCAAGGCGGAGATCGATGGCTACGCATTTTGCCCCGAGTACATTTCCAAGTTCCGCAATCATCCCGACTGGACGACGTATACGACGGCAGGCTACGGCATGAGCAACAAGCTGCATGTGGGCGCGGGGATCAATCCTTATACCACCCGCTTTCCGCATACCAATATCGACGTGCCGAGCCGCCGGTTTCTTGTCGGGGACAGCAACAATTTTCACATTCTCATCGATGGCAGTACGTGGACCGCCGGCGCCACTGCCGGCACAATCGGAAGCAGTGGAGACCCGAAGCGCCACAACGGCAGGGCCAACTATCTCTTCGCCGATGGCCATGTCGCTTCGCTCACGCCGGAAAAAGCCCTGGAATCCTACAAGGCTCCCTGAACCCACCGGTCACGTCCGTTCAGCCTCTCGTCCCTCTTTTTTCACATGTGCATCCCCGTGCAACGCCTGTTCCACTTCGCTTTTCCGCTGCTCGCTCTTCCCGGCGCAGGGCACCTGGCCCCGGCCGCTCCCGAAGGCGCGCCGGACGCCGCGCCCGTCATGATCGTTCTCAAGCTCGACGATCTGCAGACCAACCAGAGCGGCTGGCTCTCTGATCGCTGGAGGCGGGTCTCGGCTTTCGCGCAAGAGCGGGGGATCAGGTATTCTCTGGGCGTCATCGTCAACTCGTTCGAAAGTCCCAAACCCGCCTACCAGAAGTGGCTCGACGAAGTGAAGGCGAGCGGACTCGCCGAATTCTGGTTCCACGCTTGGGACCACAAAACCTGGACCGATGCCGAGGGTGTGGAACGTCCGGAATTTTTCGGACGTGACTACTCCGAACAGACAAAGCGTTTTGCCGATGCCCAGGCCCAGGCCGTGGCCCGGCTCGGTGTGCCTTTCTCCGTGTTCGGTCCACCCGGCGGCGGCAAGCCGCCTTCGCTCGACGCTACCACGCTGCGCGTTCTTTCCGAAGACCCGCACATGCGCGGCATCCTTTATCCGACCCCTCTCGACGACGCCGGGCGCGCGCTCGAAGCCGCTGGCAAGATCACCGTGCTGGACCGTGTCTGGAAGGTGAACATCGAACAGCCGCTTTTCCGCCCCAACGCGCAAAAATTCATCGAAGGCTATCGCCAGTATGCGCCGAAGCGTCGTTACTTCATCATTCAGGGCCATCCCAACAAGTGGGACGACGCCCGCTGGGAGGAGTTCGTCAAGATCGTCGATTTCCTGACCGCCGAAAAGGCCGTCTTCGTCACGCCGGGTGAGCTGATCGCCGCCCTGGAAAAAAAATGAACCTGTAATCAGACAGCAACTACAAACCCTGCACTGCCATGAAAACCCGATCCCTGTCCGCTCGTTCACTCCTCGCCATGTCTGCCGGCCTGCTCGGCTTCGCTTTTGGCGCGCATGCCCAGACGCTGTTTCTCGATTTCGGTCCCACCGCCGCCTCCGGCGAGTGGTTGACCAACAGCCCGTATCATACCGCGAATCCGGGCGCTACCGCCTCGGCCTGGAACACGGTCGGGAATACCGATACCGGCACGCTCGTTCTGGCGGACGGTTCGGCGGCCACAGGGGTTTCCCTCAACATCGGCTCCACACGGACCGCGGCGGGCGCAACGCTGAATCTGGACACCTCACCGAGCAGCTCCAGCGCCTTGGGCGGCCAGATCAACTCTGGCAATATTTACGGTGGTTCGTCGGTCGGGAAAGATGCCATCTTTGACGCAGCCGCCAATGCCACGACCTGGACGGCAACGGGATTCCAGCTTACCGGTCTGGAGGCCGGCACCTATGACATCTACGTGACCGCGCGTAACACGAGCGGCGCGAGCAGCAACGCCTACACCCAGACGATCTATGCCGGGGCCGGAGCCGAGGTGGGGGATTTTGCCCTCTCCCCTCTCCAGCAGCAGACTCTTTCCTATGCCACGGGGCATCCGTATACCAGCGCATGGGTCGAGGGGGAAAACTACGTGAAACTGACCGTGGTGCTGAGCGCGGGTGAAGTCCTGAACCTGGCGGTGGCCGGGTCCAGCGCCACGGAGTACAGCCCCGAGCGCCGCGGTTTTCTGAACTCGGTACAGATCGTCCAGACTTCCGCCATTCCCGAACCTTCAACGGTCGCCCTGCTCGTTGGCGGAGCGGCGATCCTGTTTGTGGCGGCGATGCGATTCCGCCGGCATCGCCATTGACGGCGCCTACGGCATCGCCGCTCTGCTAACGAGAACATCACCGACAAGCTCAACGCTGCCCATGCCGGCAGGCATCCGCGTGCACGACGGCACGCTCTTTTCAGGCCGCGTTTAATAAGTTCAACGGCAGGAAAGTTGCCTTGCTGCTTTTTCGGGTAGAATCTGGTCTCCCCTTCTTCAGGCAAAAATCCTCGCCGGCAGCATCGGCGGGAGATTGCAAGAGAGCGACGATCCCCCCGGCAATCCACTCATATGAAAACAAGCGGCATGCGCACTCTTGTGTGCTGATGCACCTGTGCCGGCGCGGCGGCGTCCTCGCCACCGGACGCGCGCCCCGGAGCACGATAGCGCGCAGACAAGGCAGCAAGCAAACGGGTGCCCTCCGCTCCGGGCTGCCGAGGGAGCAACATGCCTGTTCCAGGCAATTCAGGCGGGACTTCATCCCGTCCGGCGGCGAGGACGTCGCCGCTCCGTACGTGGCACGGGCATCTTGCCCGTGTGCGTTGCCTCTCCGCGTTTCCCTGGTATCAGGCGAGCCGGCGGCGCAGACAGGCGAAGCTGGCCGCCAGGATGCCCACCGCAAGCGCACAGGCGAAGGGTTCGGGGACAGCGGCAATGGTGATCATGCCGGTTCCGGTGAAATATTCGGCGCCAAAAAAGGCATTGAGAACGGCTGCGGTAGCAGCCCCCTGTGTAGTCCATGTTTGGGTACCATCGGTGATACTGGAAAACACCAGACTGTGGGTGTCGAGGTTGAGCGAGAGATCGGTCCCGATCAGCGTCAATGTGCCGGTGGTCGTGATGTCGCTCTGAAACGTGACGTTCACTCCTTCAACCGTGAAGTCATTGGTGAGTTCCTGATCCACTATGGAGAGGAGTATCGTGCTGCGTTCGCCACCGCTCAGGCCGCCGGTAAGCCTGAATTTTCCTGATCCGCTTACATTTGTTATCTGGTAAGTCATGTTTCGCGCGCCTGACTGGGTGCCCGAGCCTCCCTGATTGTGAAACCTGATGTCTCCTGCCAGATTGAGGTTCGTGACGACAAATTTCGATACCACACTAGCGCTCTGGTTGTATCCGTCGTACGCAAGTATGCCTGTGGTTGCAGCAGCAGCTTCGAGGTTGGTGATGGTCACGGTCCGGGTGCCTCTTATTGCGATCCTGTTTCCATTGAGCAGGAGAAGCCCTGTGGGAAAGTTTCCGTTTATGAGCATATTGTTGCCATTGTTGGTATCATATATGTCGCCAGCACTGAAGACTGCTCCGGCAGCTGACATGGTTTGTCCCGTTCCACTTGTTGGCGTTGAATTCCAGTAGGCAGTATTGGTGGGTGAATTGTCAGCCGGCCCGATCCAATACCAAGTGGCGGCCTGCGCCATCGACAGAATGACCGGGAAGCCGAAAATTGCAGAAAGGAGAAACAGGCGGCCGGTTTTGAGACAGGTAGTTTTCATGATTTTTGCGGGTTTGTTTGTAGTTACGGATTGAGGACAGGGATGGAGGTATGCTGTCGCAGGCTGCCAGGAAAGGTGCGGGGTTCAACGGATGCGTTGGTGAACTTATAAAGCACGTGGCCGCACTTGCGGTTACGGAAACCGGCCGGAGTTACGGGCCGGAGGGTGGCAGGTTCCGCTCGAGGATTCTTTTGATATAGCCGGGAATGATGGTCCAAGCTCCGTAGCGTACGGTGCTGTGGTTGAGGCCGCCCATTTCGTAAAACTCGACCTGCGTATGGCCGAGATTACGGAGACTGGTGGCGAAGAGATCGTTTTCCTCGATCCGGTTTTTGTACTCGATACGCCGGTCGCCGACGATCAGGCAGATCGGCGGGAGATTTTTTTGCGAGGCGTGATAAAGCGGGGCATATTCATCAACAATGACACGATACTCGGGACCGGTGTCGCCGCGGACTTTTTTGACCTGGAAGTGGGTGCTCACCTGCGCACTGACCGGGATGAGCCCGGCAAGATCGGCGGGCTTGAGTCCGTGCGGGGCGAGCCACCGGGGGTCCATGCCCACTACAGCGGCGAGGTAGCCGCCGGCGGAATGGCCGGAGAGGAAGATTTTTTTCGGATCTCCGCCACGTTCGGAGATGTGTTTGACAGTCCATGCGACGACAGCGGCGGCATCCTCGAAAATCTCTTCGGGAGTGGCCTCGGGCGAAAAGCGATAGCCGGGGGAGACGAGGCCGAGTTCTTTTTCCCTGAGAGGAGCCGGGATGCCGGGGCGTCCGCCGGTGAGGCCGCCCCCGTGCAGCCAGATGAGGGTCGGGTAGCCGGGGCGGTTGGCCGGGTAATAGAGGTCGAGCCGGCATCGGGTGCACTGGTAGTCGCCGGCTTTGGCGAGAGTGTCTGCTTCGTAGTAGGGCAGGCCGCTTTCGGTTTTGTAGATGGCCGCATGAGCCGGAGCCGGGGCCGGGGCGCCGGATGTTTGTGCGTGGACCGTGGATACGGAGAGGCTGGCGGCAACGATTGCAACCGTCAGGAGGGCGATGAGCGGGGGGCGGGCCATGTCTGGAGGGAGCCATGTCTGGAGGAGATGTGCGCGCCGGGGGAAGCGCCGCCGGTCAGGGGGCGACGGTGAGCGTGCCCGCGGAGCCTTCGGTGATGATGGCGGAGTGGGTTTGTTTGAGCTGGTCGGCAGTCCAGGTGCCGGCGGCGAGGGGGGCACCCGCAAGGGTGGCGGCAGGGACCGTGATGGCTTTGTTGAGGGTCAGATAAGCGTTGGCGGAAACTTCCAGGGGACCGGTCCATGTCTGGTCGTTGGCAAAGGTGAGGGTGGAGCCGGACTGGACGACGATCTTGCCGGTGTAGTTGTCGAATTTGAGGACGCCGAGGCTGACGGTGGTGTTGCGGGCGGCGTTGCCGCTGCCGATGAGGAGATCGGAGGCGCCGGTGAGGATGCCGATGGTGAGGTCGATGCCGCGCATGCCGTTGCTGGTGTGAAGAACGGTCAGGGGGGCGGTGAGGATGAGCTTGCCCTTGACGGTGAAAACGTAGCTGGCGTTGTCGCGTACGCCTTGGTGGAGGATGGACCTGGCACCGGTCACCTCCCAGTCGCCCGCGACGGTCTGGCTGGCGCGTTTCATGTCGATGCGTCCGCCATCCTGGAGGAGTTTGCCGGCGGTGAAAACGTCGGCGGTGCGGACGAGTTTGCCGTTGGTGTTGTAGGTGTCGGCAGGAGAAATGGCGGTGGGGGCGGGGCCGGAGCCATCGGGCGTGCTGCTCCAGACGGAGAGGCTGCGCCAGGAGGCTTCCTTGGGCATGTTTTCTTTCAGATACCAGGTCGTCTGCGCGTGTGCGGTGGCGGTGACAAGGGCGAGGGCGGCAAGCGTGGCGAGACTGCGGACTGCGAGGCGGGCAAGGGTGAGGGTTTTCATTGGGCGGATGGATTTACGGGTTGGGTGACGGTTGATTCAGGTTTGAAACGAGCGGATGGAGGGGGCCGGTTTCCGATGGAGAATACCGGAGTGCAGCGTTCACACACCGGTGCCCCAAAGGCTCAGGATAGCGGGGTCGGTCGTGCTGCTTGTCTTGTGGATTTTCTCACGAGGCAGCCACCGGGTATGGCCATCGAAAAACACGATGCAGGCTCCGTTCCGGTGCCGGTAGGAATTTGTGGTGCTGGTTCTTGTTTCCTTTTCCCAGTTATAGGTGCTGCCGGGGCACTGGTAGAAATAGAAATCCAGGGCGTCGGAAAATGCCATGATGCGCGAGGGGGCCGGAACCTTGCTCTGGTTCAGGACCGTAAAACCGGACTCTGTGGCCGAAGTGCCATAATTCCGGTAGCCATAGCCGCCGAAGGCTTCCCTTTCCGCAACGTTGGCAATGTTCGGTATGAAGGTGGCCATGGCGGTGGGGCACTTTAACTGGTCGGGCATGTTCTCTTTTCCTCCGGAGGTCAGCTTGTTGGCGTTCAGGTATTCGATGAACACGGCTTGCGTAAGCCACCACCGGCTGTCGTCCTTGACCCTGATGTAGTCTCCTTTGTTTTCGGTGGCGTGCGCTATATTTGCCATCTGGATCTGACGGAGGTTGGAGAGGCAGGTGGCCCGCCGTGCCGATTCGCGGACGCGGCCCAGCACCGGGATGATGATGGCGGCAAGAATGCCGATGATCACGATGACGGTGAGCAACTCGATCAGCGTGAAGCCGCACCGACGGCCGCACCGGACAGGATGACCGGTGCCGGCGAGCCGAAGACAGAGGCGATTGCAAGGGGAAATGGGTCGGGTGTGGGTCGTGTTCATGTCTGGAGCGGAGGGGGCTTATGGTATGTTTCTGGTCGGCAGTTTCGGGCATTGATGCAGAGCGGCTGATGCAGGGGCTGCCGAGGTGGGATGAAACGTGCGCAAACACGGGAGGCACCTCAACCCGTTCGTTGGTGAACTTATAAAGCAGATCGTTCCAGAGGACGGCTCCCGTTTAATAGCTTCACGACACGCAGGATTTACCCGGGCGGCGACCCGGGCAAAGTCCGGTCCCCATGAACCCCCTCCCGATATCCGCCCGACACGTCAAGAATACCGGTATCGCATCCCGGTTGCTTTGCGACAGCCTTGCCGGTCTGCTCGCATTTGGCTGCGTTCTGTCTTCGCTCGGCGCCGCCGATTTTTATGTGCTGCCGCAAGCCAAAGGCAGCGGTGACGGAGCCTCCTGGGAAAACGCCGCCGCCGCGCCCGTGGCCGACGCCTGGACGGCCCGCATCGCACAACTTGCTGCCGGCGATACCCTGCACATTGGCAGCGGCACCTATGCCGGTATCCGTTTTTCCATTGCAAAAGGCGGGACCGGGGACTTGCCGGTGACCCTTCTCGGCGAGGACACCGGCGCGGGCCTGCCGATCTTCCGTGGCTCATGGACCAAGGAAAAACCGGCCTCCGGCGAAATCCTCTGCTCCTTTGGACCGGGTGCGAGTTTTGTGACGCTCAAAAACCTGCGCGTGCAAAACCACCTGGCCGCTGTCGTCACCTCGGGCGGCAACGACGGCCTCGTCATCTCCGGGCTCGACATCCGCGCCGTGCGCATGGGCGCGGTTTTCAAGGGCAACGCGCGCGCCGACAATCCCGCCACCTGGACGCGCAACGTGCTCGTGGAAAACTGCACCTTTACCGGCTTCACCAAATCGGCCCTCCGCTGGGAAGGCGGCAACCGCGATTTCCGCATCGTCAACTGTCACGGCGACGCCGGCG
This sequence comes from Opitutaceae bacterium TAV5, assembly GCA_000242935.3. Lineage (NCBI taxonomy): Bacteria > Pseudomonadati > Verrucomicrobiota > Opitutia > Opitutales > Opitutaceae > Opitutaceae bacterium TAV5. The sequence continues at coordinate 2,352,892 of CP007053.1, read as the reverse complement.
GCAAACCGTATTTCACCGAACCCTTTCACATGATCTACGACATCCGCGGCGATGGCCGGAAAGACCTCCCCGAAATCATCGAACGTGTCCACGACCGGAATCTGACCTTCGAAAATTGCACCGCCCGCAACGCTTACCACCAGCCCCCCTCCGGCAAAAACTACTGGAACGGCGACGGCTTTGTGGCCGAGCGGGGTGTCAAAAACCTCACCTTCGTCAACTGCGCTGCCTTCGATTGCACCGATGGCGGCTGGGATCTGAAAGCGGACAACGTGACGTTCAAAAACTGCGTCTCCTTCCGTAACAAGCGCAACTTTCGCATCTGGGGCACGGCCACGTTCGAGAACTGCATTGCCGGCTTCCCGCAAAAACGCGGCGGCAGCGGCGGCGCCGCCAACCTCGGCATCTACTCGAAGGAGGCGATCACGCTCGACCACTGCACGCTCGTCACCGACGGCTCCTGGTTCAACATCGAGAGCAAGGACGCCAAACCCGACGATATCCTCATCCGCCTCAAAAACAGCCTCCTCGTTTCGATTGACAAGGACGTTTCCGCCGCCGACCTCGGCAAGCAGGTCGCGCTTACCAACACCGCCCTGATCAACCTTGCCCGGCCCGCCAAAGGCCCCGTCTTCAGGACTCCCCCCGCTGCCGAATGGGATGGCAAAGGCGCGGCCTTCGATCCACAGCCCGCCTATGCTGGCCAGGGCTACCGCAGCGCGGGCGACGGCAAATAGCCGGGCCAAAATACACACGAGAGGAAAGACCGGGGAGAGGGGTAACCGCATCCATGTCGCGATCATGCTTCCCGGGCGGCGACACCGCGCCATCATGCTTGCACTCCACGCCGGGAACTCCGACTTTCCGGCCCACCCGTTTTCCCCGTGGGACGCAGAATCACACTCAAGGACATCGCCGCACAGTGCGGCGTCAGCGTGGCCGCTGTATCGTATGCGATGCGCGACAACCCCCGTATTCCGGCGAAAACCCGCGACGCCATTCGTCGCGTCGCCGAGGAACTCGGCTACCGTCCCGACCCCTTCCTCTCCGCGCTCGTTTCCTATCGGCCCGACGTCAAGGCGCAGAGGCTTCTTGGCGAAGTCGCCGTCATCCACCCCTGCGCGAAAGACTCTTCCCACACCCGTCTCTTCCGCTTTCACCGTGAAAGTTTCGGCTGCAGCATGGCCGCCTACGGCTATTCCGTTTCCGACTTCTACCTCGACACCCTCGGTTATTCCTCCCGCCGCCTCCGCCAGATCCTGCTCGCGCGCAATATCCGCGGCCTCGTCCTCGGCTGGGGTTTCCAGCCCGATAGCCTCGCCGGGTTCCCCTGGCAGGAGTTTGTCGTCGTTTCCACCGAACGGGTGATCGTCCATCCGTCAATCGACCGGATCAGCATGAACCACTTCCGCTCGGTTCGCGTTGTGATGGAACGGATACGCGCCAAAGGCCACCGCCGTATCGGACTTATCTACCACGATGACGCTCCTCTCGTGGTGAAAAAGAACCTCCTCGGCAGTTATCTCGCCGAAATGGAAATGGCCGGCCAGCTCGACGCCCGCCTTCACGCTTTCGAGTACACGCGCGGCGAGTCGACCGCGCGCTTCCGGAAGTGGCTCCGGGCCAGCCACCCCGATGCGCTTCTCAGCCATCGCAGCATCGACCCCGCGTTTTTCGAAAAAGCGGGCCTCGCCTTCCCGCAGGATTGCGGCTACGCCGTGGCCGAGATCGACGATGCCGAACCCGGCCACGACGCCGGCGTTTACGTCGTCGAAGCCATGGGCCAGACGCTGGCCAGCATGCTCGTCCGCAAGATCGTGACCTACGACAACGTCAACATGGCGGTCGAGGGCCAGATCGTGCTCGTCAACGGTGTCTGGCACGACGGCGTCACGCTCTGACAACGACGCAACACGGCGCGGTGCAGTGCGGAGCTTCAGTCCGGACTGCGTCCCCCGCTTAATAAATTCACAATCGCCGTCCTTCCCCCTGTGTTTCCCTCCGGCAACGGTGGCCGGGTCAACCCGTCCCGACCTTTCCTCCAGCCACTCATTGTCATGAGAACCGGATACGCTCTCTTCCTCCCGCACGCCAACATCCAGTACAGCCAGCTTCCACCCGGTCGCCGGCTCTGGGTGATCGAAAATTCCTACGAAAAACTCTTCGATCTCGTGGCCGAGGGCGGCTACCGGATCGGTTTCGAAGCATCGGGCGAGACGCTTCGGGCCATGCACGAACTCGCCCCGTCCGTGCTCGCCAAACTGAAACGGCTCGTCGCCGCCGGGCAGGTGGAAGGCGTCGGCTCGCCCTACACCCACATCATGCTGGCCAACCTGCCGCCGGAGGTCGGCCTCAAGTCGCTGAAAGACGGCATGGCTGCCTGGGAAGACCATGTCGGCGTCCGCCCCCGCGTCGGCTGGAACCCGGAATGCAGCTGGGCCGACTTCATTCCCGACATCTACAAGGCTGCCGGCTACGAAGCCCTTGTCATGGACGGCGACTCGCTCCTGCTTTCGTTTGACGAGATCCGCCAGGCGACCGGCCTGAGTTTCGACGTACGCGGGCACAGCAACAAAAACAAACTCTTCCGCATCGAGGACTGCATCGCCGACAAGGACCAGTACCTGCGTTACCTGACGAACTGCTCCACCGCCTCCAATGGCCTGAAGTTGATTTTCCGCTCCGATTTCATGGGCAACCCCATGCTCTGGTACCTCATGGGCGCCACCGAAGGCTGCCGCCGGTCTCCCGTGAGTCCCGGGGAGATCGACGCCCTGTTCAAACGCTGGCGCGACCGCGTCGCGCGCACCGGCAACTTTATCCTGCCCTACGCCGAGGATGCCGAGTACATCGGCACCAGCGCCTATTTTTATGTGAAACAATTCGGCCAGGCGCGTTTTTTCGAACCCGAGCCCGACAGTGTGGCCCGCTTCCGCGAGATGCTCGAGTGTGCATTGAAAAACGGATACACACTCGCCACGCCCGGCGAGGTGCTCGACCTCCCGCAGGCGCCGCTGGCCAACGATCAGGTGGCCTCGATCGAGAACGGCATCGCCTGGCACGGCGGCACGGCGAAGGCATGGCTCAACACCGGCTACTCGCGCGTGCTCGATCCCGTCTGCCAGATGATCCTCGACGGCCTCAAAAACATATGCGCCCACCTCGGCAAGGATTTCGCGACGGCCAACGGCAACATCGACGCCGCTTTCCGCCGCATCATCTCGGCCTATGTCTCCGACTGCCGCTGGCCGCCGGCGCCGACTTCGCCGGGCCGCTTCAACGTGCGCGAATGCCTCGACGACCTGCGCGCTGCCAACGACCTGCTCGCCCGGATCATGGCCGACAACCACATCGCGACGCGGCGTTCGTTGTATTCGCCCGAGCTGATGAAATCGCAGATCGATGCCGTCGAGGAGGAACTGATGGCGCTTCCCTACTTCGGAGAGAAATCCGTCCAGCCTGCGGTCGCACCGGAACCCGAACTGACAACCCCCTGACACGACGCAGCCCGCCGGGTTGGCCCGAACCGCACGACATGCGACGGTTGAAACGCTTGCGGCGCGGGCGGACGCTCCGCACCCGGTCGAAAGCTCCGTTTTCGCGGTTGCCCTGCAAGTATCGGCGGGTTGCATCGGCAGGATGTCCGGAAAAGAAGCCTGGAGTTCGCGCTTCGGCGTCATCCTCGCCGTGGCGAGCAGCGCCGTGGGGCTGGGGAATTTTCTCCGGTTCCCGGGCCTGGCCGCCCAGTACGGCGGCGGCGCGTTCATGATCGCCTATTTCGTTTCGCTTCTGGTCATCGGCATACCGGTGAGCTGGGCCGAGTGGACCGTGGGCCGGCATGGAGGGCATTTCGGCTATCATTCGTCTCCCGGCATTTTCCATGCCCTGTTGCGGCGACCGTGGGCCAAATACCTCGGGGCGCTCGGTTTCATGGTGCCGCTCATGGTCTGCATGTATTACGTTTACATCGAGGCGTGGTGCCTGGGCTACGCCCTCAACGCGCTGGCCGGAAACCTGGGCGAGCCGGGCATGGATTACCGGGAGTTTTTTGCCGTCTACACGGGTTCGGGCTCGAACGGGGTGGCGATCCGGTTCGGGCTGACGGACGTGGGGTTGTTCGTGGTGCTGGTGATCGTCGTCAACCTGTTCTTTCTCTACCGCGGCCTGTCGCGGGGCATCGAACTGGCCTGCCGCTGGGGCATGCCGGTGCTGCTCGTCATCGCCGTCGTCATCATGGTGCGGGTGCTCACGCTGGGCACGCCCGACGCGGCGAGACCCGAACTGAACGTGCTCTCCGCCCTGGGTTTCATGTGGAACCCCGGAGACATTCTCCAGAGCCTGAAAAATCCGCAGCTCTGGCTGGCGGCGGGTTCGCAGATTTTCTTCTCACTCTCGATCGGGCTGGGCGTGATCATCACCTACGCGAGCTATCTGCGCAAAACCGACGACATCACGCTGAGCAGCCTGACGGCGGTGGGGGCGAACGAGTTTTGCGAGGTGGTGCTGGGCGGGCTCACGACGGTGCCGGCGGCGTTCATGTTTCTCGGCGCCGCGGGCGTGGCCGGCCAGGGGACGTTCGCGCTCGGCTTTATCGTGCTTCCGGAAGTGTTCTCGCACATGACGGGTGGCCCGGTGTTCGCCGCCCTGTTTTTCGTGCTCCTGTTCCTGGCGGCGATCACGAGTTCGCTGTCCATCCTGCAACCGACCATCGCCTTTCTCGAAGAGGCGTTCCGGATGCGGCGGGTGGTGTCGATCACCTGGCTGGCGGCGTTGCTGACGATCGGCACCGGTTTCGTCTGGTTTTTCTCCAGGGACCTGAAGGCGCTCGACACGATCGATTTCTGGGTGGGCACCGTGGGCGTCTATCTTCAGGGTCTGCTGATTGTGATCCTTTTCGCCTGGGTGATCGGCATCGACAAGAGCTGGCGCGAGATGCACCGGGGGGCGTTGCTGCGCGTGCCCCGTTTTTTCCGCCGGGTGCTGTGTTACGTGACGCCGCTCTATCTCGCCGGGATATTCGGAATCTTTGTCCTCAGTTCCATCGTGGGGTGGAACTTCAGCTTTGCGTCGCCGCAATTTGCGCCGACCGGCTATGTGCGCGATCTGGTGGGCGAGGCAGCCGATCCGGTGGCGCGGACCACGGCGGGTTTCATCCTGGCGACGGGGTTGCTGGCAGTCGGCCTCGTGGCGCTCGCGGGGCGGCGCTGGCGTTACAAGCCGACCGCGCAAACCTACCGGAAATGACAACCCTCGCGGAGCTTTTCAGATGATGGCCACCATAACGACGACTTCTCTTACGCCGGGAGGCTGGATCAACCTGATCCTGTCCGTGAGTTTCGTGACGGCGCTCTTTGTCTGGTGCCTCGTGCGTGTGTTGCGCGGCGACAAGGACCGGCGTCCGCCACGCAAGTAAAGCGCGGTGGACGTGGCTAGCGTGGCGCGGGCGTCCCCGCGCTCAACTGCCGGCTTTCAGGTCGGTGACGAGTTCGTCGATCAGCGTGCCGGTGCCGCCGATGTCGCGGAAGGTGTCGAGCTTCATGTCCGAGGGCGGATAGCTGGCCGGGTTGGCGAGTTCCTCCGGGGTGAGCAGCTTGCGGGCCTCGCCATTGGGATTGGTATAGGGGAAGGCTTCCGAAATCTGTTTCGAGACTTCGGGACGCAGGATGTAGTTGATGAAGGCGTGCGCCGCTTCCGGATTCTTCGCCGTGCGCGGGATGCAGATGAGGTCCACGAACATGTGCGCGCCCTCCTCGGGGAGGACGTAGACGAACTTCTTGTTTTCGTTCCAGAGGATCGCGGCCTCGCCGCCCCACACGTAGCCGAGGTCGACGTCGCCGTTGAGCAGCGCGGTCTTGGGGCTGTCGGAATCGTACAGTTTGACGAGCGGCAGCCATTGCTGGAGGACCGGGCGCGCGGCGGCGATCGTTTCAGGAGTGATGTCGTTGATGGAGTGTCCAAGGGAATAAAGCGCGGCCACGACGAGTTCGCGCGAGTCGTCGAGGACCACGATGCGGCCCTTGTTTTCCGGCGCGAAGAGGTCCTTCAGGCCCTTGACCGGGCGGGTGACTTTTTCCGTGTTCACGACAATGCCCACGGTGCCGACCATCCAGGGCACGGTGTACTCCTCGGACGGGTCGTGCGGCATGCCGCGGTATTCGGGCAGGATGTTGGCGAGGAGCGGCAGCTTTGCCTTGTCGAGCGGGAGCAGGAGCTGGTTTTTGATCATCGCCTCGGCGATGTAGTCGGGCGGCTGGATGAGGTCGTAGGCCACGCCGCCGGCGAGTACCTTGGCGAGCATCTCCTCGCCGCTGGCGTAGGTCTCGTAGTTGACCTTGATGCCGGTCTCTTTCGTGAAGCCGTCGATGACGGATTCCGGCACGTATTCGGACCAGCCGAAGAGATTGAGTTCTCCGGCGGAGTTTTTCGGCTTGCAGCCGGCGAAGGCGAACAACGCGGCGGCGGCGGCCGTCGCGGCGAGGAGGAACAGGGATCTGGTTGTTTTCATGGCGGTTGGTTGAGCGGACGGGATGGAGGTGCGGACAGGAGGAGGGGGCAGCAGGACCCGGGCCGGTTTCAGCGGTGGCTGGCCAGGCGGCGAAGGTATTCGGAAAAAAGTACAAACGCCGCCGTGGTGACGACGAAGATCGCGGAGAGGGCGTTGAGCATCGGGTTGAGGCCCACCTTGGCCATGCCGAAAACCAGCAGCGGCAGGGTGCGTGAATCCGGGCCGACGGTGAAAAAACTCACGATCAGCTCGTCCATCGAGAGCGTGAAGGCCATCAGTCCGCCCGAGAGGATGGCCGGCCGCAGGCACGGCACGATGACGAGCCGGAAGGCGCGCAGCGGGGTGGCGCCGAGGTCGAGCGCGGCCTCCTCCAGCGCCGGATCGAGCCCCTGCAGCCGCGCCTGCACGGCCACGAGCACGAACGGGAAACAGAACGTCACGTGCGCGATGCTCACCGTGAGGTACCCGAGCGGCAGGCTGAGCGTGGTGAAAAAGATGAGCAGGCTGATGCCCATGACGATCTCGGGCATGATCATCGGCACGCAGATGAGCGTCTGGATGGAGCGCGAGAAACGGAACCGGTAACGGTGCAGCAGCCACGCGCCGGACGTGCCGATGACGACCGCCGCCACCGTGGTGATCGCGGCCACGATGAGGCTGTTGGTCAGCGCGCTCATGATGGGGCGGTTGCGCACGAGTTCGCCATACCAGCGGAACGTGAAACCTTCCCACAGGATGTTGAGCCGCGAGGTGTTGAAGGAATAAGCCACCAGCACGACGATGGGCGCGTAGAGGAAGACGAAGACGATGGCCGTCCACGCGCCGAGCCCCCATTCCAGCAGCTTGAGGCCGGACGGGAGGCGCGGACGTTTGGCAGGAGTGGCGGCGGTTGTGGCGCCCGGGAGTGCGGACATCGGAGGAGAAGGGAGGCGCGGGCGGGCCGCGCGAAGGTGCGACAGATGTCACCAGAAAACGCGAGGCTCCTCCCGCGCAAGACTGAAAGGAACGACGGCCCCTCGGGAACGCCCTGGCAGAAGCCTGGCGTCTCGCCGGGCCGTTATTGAAAATAAATGGCCTTATCATAAAAATTATTACGTCTCGCTAATCCGGGACTTGCCCGGGCGGGCGATCATGGACAGCATGGCAGGCCTAAACCCCGTCCCCCCTATGATGCTCCACTCGTTTTCCACGCTGGGTTGTGCCGAACTCGATCTTGATGCCGTGATTTCGCTGGGTGCGCGTCACGGGTTTCACGCGCTCGAATTGCGCGCCCTTTCCGGCACCACCGACCTGCCGACGCTGTTTGCCGACACCTGGGGGACGCCGGCGCGTCTCGCGGACCACCTGCACCGGCGCAACATGCGGGTCTGCGCGCTCAACACCTCTTTTTCCCTGGTGGGCAACAAGCCGGAAGATCGCGAGGAACTGCTCAAATTTGCCGACTGGGCCGACGGCATCGATGCGCTCTGGCTGCGTGTCTTTGACGGCGAGCGGCAGGGGGCGAGCGCGGAGGACCTGGTCGCCGAGGCGGTGGAGACGCTGGCCTGGTGGCAGGCCGAGCGCCGCCAGTCCTTTCGCGCCGTCGATCTGATGGTCGAGACGCATGGCACCTTTGTGACGACCCCGCTGATCCAGGCCCTGTTCAAGGCCGCTCCCGAGGTGCGGCTGCTCTGGGATTCCCATCACACCTGGCGCAAGGGCGGGGAGAATCCGCTCGCCACCTGGGAGACCGTGCGTCCGCGCACCGTGCACCTGCACGTGAAGGACAGCATCAGCAAGCCCACCGAAGACGGCAAACATCCGTATTCGTACGTGCTTCCGGGCGATGGCGAATTTCCCATGAAAGCGCTGCGCGAGCAGCTCCGCGCTGACCGTTTCGACGGCGTGGTCAGCCTCGAATGGGAACGCCTCTGGCACCCGCACCTGCCCGAGCTGGACAAGGCGCTCCACACCGCCGCCCGCCGCCAGTGGTGGTGACCGGTTGCCGGTTCACGCGTCCGGAGATGGTCTTCCGATATTTTCGGTGGCTGATCAGGAAGGAGCGGCGGCATTCCTGCCGCTGCAGACGACGCTTGGCGTCGCCGGTCAGGACGGTCAGCCGGACGTACGGCGAGGCACCGGGCGAGGCGCTGACGCACCTCGTCGCAGCGGCAGGAATGCCGCCGCTCCTTCCCTTTTCGTCCCTTCTGTCCCTTCCACCGCTTCCAATCGCAATTACACCCGGTTTTTGCGGCCGGAGATTTGATCAATTGACTTGCTGGCAGCCACTTGCTTCCAAAAAATGCTCCTGGCTGGCATGAGCGGGGCCATTGACGCGCCCTTGACCTCGGGCGGACAGAACAGCAAACCGGTCTTTTCAGATGGAAACATTTCTTATCGACGTGCCAATCCCCTCAATGGGCGCAACCGTCAGCGAGCTGACTGTGATCGACATCAAGGTCGCTGCCGGCTCCTCCGTGAAGAAAGGGGAAAAGGCGGCAGAGCTGGAGAGCGACAAGTCGGTCTTCGAATGGGAAGCCCCCTGCGACGGCACCGTGCGCGAGATTTTTTGCCGCGCGGGCGACATCGTCCCTTCCGGCTCGCCGTTCATGCGCATCGAGACCGCGGACGCCTCCCAGGCGCATCTGAAAGTGAACGGGGAATCATCCGCCGCTGCCAGGGCGAAACCGGCCGCTGCTCCCGCTCCCGCGGTGAAGCCCGTCGCCCCTCCCCTTGCGCCCGTTCCGGCGGCAAAGCCCGCTGCCTCTGCCGCGGCTCCGGCAGCTTCCGGCTCCGCGATCCTGTGGACGCCCCGCGCGGTCAAGCTCGCCCGCGAGGCCGGTTTTGACCCTGCGACGATCACCGGCATCGCCGCCACCGGTCCCGGCGGGCGCGTTTCCGGCGACGACGTCGCCGCCTGGCTCGCCCGGCAGACTCCGGTTGCTCCGGCGGCGGGTTCCGTTCCCGCCGTCGCGCCCGCTCCGGTTCCGGCCGCCGCTGCGGCCGACGAAACCGTTTGCATTGCCGGCGTCGGCTACGCCGTGCCGAAAAACGTCCGCCCCACCAGCGAAATCCTGAAATCCTTCCCCGGCCGTACCGAGGCCGAGATGATCAAGCTCACCGGCATCAAGGAGCGTCGTTATGCCGACGCCAACGAAACGGCCACCAGCCTCGCCGCCCGCGCCGTCCGCCACGCCCTCGACCAGGCCGGCATGGACGTGCAACAGATCGATGGCATCGTGCTCGCCACCATCATCCCCGACCAGCCCGTGCCCTCGATGGCCAGCGCCCTGGCCCGGCTGCTCGGCATCCCCGGCGCGCTTGCCTTCGACATCAACGCCGCCTGCTCCGGCTGGCTCTACGCGCTCGAGATCGGCCGCGCCTTCATTCGCAGCGGCACCGCGAAAAACCTCATCGTCGTCACTGCCGAGCTGCTCTCGCGCATCACCAATCCCAACGACCACGAGACCGCCTTCCTTTTTGGCGACGGCGCCGGCGCGGCCATCCTCACGGCGGCGGGCGGCGGCCATCGCCTGCACCGCATGGCGCTTTCGGGCAACGCCAACCTCTTCGAGGCGATCCAGCGGCCCGGCGGCGGCGCCACGCGGCCGGTCCCCAACGCCACCGGCAGCGACCGCAACGATTTTTACCTCCAGATGGATGGCGCCGCCGTGTTCAAGAACGCGGTGGTCGCCTTTGCCGACCAGATCGAGCAGACGCTGGCGCGCCACCGGCTCACGCCGGCCGACATCGAATGGATCGTGCCGCACCAGGCCAACGAGCGCATTCTGAAAGCCGTCGGCAAACGCGTGGGCATCCCCTTCGAGCGTTTTGTCGTGACGATCGGCAAGTACGGCAACACCTCCGGCGCGAGCGTGTCGATGGCGCTCGGCTGGGCGGCGGAAGAAGGCATTTTCAAGTCCGGCGACCGGATCATCTTCTGCTCCGTCGGCGCCGGCCTCACCTACGCGGGCGGCTTGATGGTGTGGTGACCGGCAGAGACCCGGAAAACCGGAATCGCCGGAGGGGCCGGAGGGGCCGGAGCATCTGCGCCGGCTTGTCGGAGCGGCGGCGTCCTCGCCGCCGCTCCAATACTTCGGGGCTTGCCCCGAGGTTCCTCATTCCCCGATCACCCACTTCAGCCCGAAGCCCATCCACAGCGGGATCAGGAAAATGCCGACCGCGCTCGTGGCGAACACCACCTGCACGGCCACCAGCGGGCGCCCGCCGTAATGCCGGGCAATGACGATCGGCAGGATCGCCGCCGGCATGGCCGCCTGCACCACGAGCACGCGTTTCAGATCGATCGAGCACGGCAGCCACCTCGCGCAGACGAGCATCAGCAGCGGCAGCGCTCCCAGTCGCAACAGGATCGAGCCGAGCCCCGTCTTCACGTCGAACAGCTCGCGCGGCTTTTGCAGGAACTCGACCAGCGTCGCCCCGATCAGGACCAGGCCGAGCGGGATCGCGCACGCGGCGCTCATGCGGATGGTTTCCCGGACCACGCCCGGCACGAGATGCGAGAGGTGGAGGGTGTTGATCAGCAACGCCGCGACCAGCGCGCACACCGGCGGGTTGATCAGTTTCCGCCAGCCTTCGCGCGGCGAGAGCCCCGACAGCATGAGGATGCCCACCGTCCACAGCGCGGCCTCGCAGCCCGCGTTGTGCACCAGCAGCAGCCCGAGGCTTTCCTTGCCGAACAGCGATTCCATCAGCGGCACCGGGATGTAGCCGTAGTTGTAGATCCCCGCCGCGAAGGCGAACGTGCGCAGCCCGCCGCCGATGGTCAGGCCCATGGCCTTGCCGGCGTAAAACGCGATGACGATGCCCCCGGCCGTGGCGACGAATCCGGTCAGCGGGGCGAGCACGAGGTTGGCCGGATCGCGCAGCGCGGCGTTGCCCATGACGCTGTCGAAGATCAGGCACGGGTAGAAGTAGCCGACCACGATTTTGAGCAGGCTGTTGTCCGCCTCCGCGCCGAGCCATCCCGCCCGGCGCAGCCCCGCCCCGATCGCGATCACCGCGAAGACGGGCAGGATCAGTTGCAGCAGGTGCCAGTAGGTGCTCATGGTGTGTGGACCGGAACAGGGCCGGAATCAAAAGACGCCGAGCCTGAATCCGGAACCCTGCCGGCGCAAAGCGGAAAGAGACGTGCCCGGAGCGGCGGCATTCCTGCCGCTGCTTTTGCCGGACGGAGCTCCGGTCCCGGAAGACATTCCGCGGGTGCTCACGGGAGTCCGGCCGAGTCACGGCAGCGGCAGGAATGCCGCCGCTCCCTCATTCCGCGGCGGGTGCCTTCGCGAATTCCAGACGCGCAAAAATTTCGTAGGGCGCGACGTCATCGGTAGCGCTGCGCACCTCGAGCCCCTCGCGTCCCGATGACCACACGCTGAAAAATTCGCGCGAATAACGCAGCGGCTCGCCGTCAACATAATCGCGCGGCACGGCCGGCAGCCACTCGGGCACGAGCGCATCGAGCGTGGCCGGCAGCGCGCCGTGCCGGTTGTGGTAGAGGCGGAGGGCCACCACCGCCTCCGTGAGCGAGAGCTGGCTTTGTTCGCAGAGGCGGTTGGTCAGCAGCGAAGGCCAGGGCGGCGTCACGACCGCGAGCAATCCGATGCCCACGGTATTTTCCGGATTGAGGCGATGGCGTTGTCCGAGCCGGGGATCGTGGTGCGGATGAATCGGCGCGCCGGTGCGCGAGGAAACGGGGGCGTCGATGAGCCGGAGCGAATGGTCGAGGTAGGCGACGAAGAGGTTTTCTGTCTGCCGGGGTTTGAAAAAGAGCGGGAGGTTGCTGACCCCGGCGGAGATGCTTTGCCAGAGCGAAGCCCTGGCCGGGGCGGCGCGGTTTTGGCCGGCGGCTTCGACGTGCCTGGCGAAGGCGGCGTATTCGCAGCGCATGGCGAGGGCGAGCGTGGCGGGATCGGTGCGCAGCGAGGGGAGGGCGGCGAGCGCGCGGCGGAGCGCCTCGTCCGACGGCGCATGGCGGGAGGCGATGAGATCGACGATGCGCGTGCCCGCATCGAGGAAGGCGTTGCCGGTGGACCAGAACACGGTGTTGCCGCGACTTTCCTCCAGCCGGCGTCCGGCTTCGGCGAGCAGCAGCGCGAGATCGAGCCCCCGGTCGGCGCGGCCGCTGCGGGCGAGGGCGAGCGCCTGCACCTGGAGCGCTTTTTCGAGACGACGCAGCGACTGGATGTCGCCGAGCGTGTCGGGCGTGATGGTCTGCGGCGCCTGGCTGGCGGGGCGCTCCAGCGCGAGCTTCAGCAGCAATGCCGCAGGGCGACCGGCGGCGGAAAGGCGAGCCTCCAGCTCCTCGTCGCGGACGAGGTCGAGCGCCATGAGTTCGATTTTTTTCGGGTTCGAATCCACGAGATCCGCCGGGATCATGCGGGAGGCATTGAGCATCTGGACAAATGCGTTTTCAGCCGGCTCCGGCGTGAGAGGCGCGACGGCCAGTTCGGGATGGTTGCCCGAAACCTCGTCGCGAGACCAGAACAGCACGGCGAGCGCGCAGATCAGGGCAATGCCGGCGGCGGGACCGACGGTGCGGAGCAGGCTGCTGCGGGGATGTCGGGGGAGGGTTTCGATGGCGTTCATGTGTGGCGGATTGCGGATGGCGTCAAAAGACGGAAAGGGTACCAGACCGGCGCCGGCCTGTGCAGTCAGGTGAAGCCCTGATGCCGGCGCGGTTTTCCCTCGCGCTGTTTTCAGCTTTCAGCCCGCGGCGTTTCAGGTTCTCTTTGCCTGCGTCCCCTCATTCTGTCTGTCATGTCATTTCATTCACTTTCGCCGAATTCACCGCCACTTCCCGGGGTCAAGGGAGGCTGGTGGCAATGGCTGCGGGAGGCGATCAACGAGCACGCCATCATGGCGGTGACCGATGCCGATGGCGTCATCCATTATGCCAATGATCACTTTTGCCAGATTTCCGGGTACTCGCGCGCCGAGCTCGTCGGGCAGACCCACCGCATCGTCAAATCGGGAGAGCACCCGCCCGAGTTTTACGCCGGGCTCTGGAAGACCATCACCGCAGGCGACATCTGGCGCGGCACGATCTGCAACCGCGCGAAGGATGGCCATCTCTACTGGGTGCAGTCCACCATCCTGCCCCTGCCGGGCGAGGGCGAGGGTGGGCGGCCCGCCGGCTATCTTGCGCTCCGCACGGATGTGACCCGGCTGGTCGGCGCCGAGCAGGAACTCGCCGCCAGGACCCAGGAGCTGCACCTCCTGTTCAGCAACTCGCCGATGGGCATGAGCTGGCGCTCGTTCAACCCCGACGGCACGCCCGGCCTCAACCACGTCAACCGGCGTTTCTGCGAAATCATCGGCCTGAGCGAGAGCGAGGCCCTCGATCTCGACAACGTCCGTCGCATCAGCCACCCCGACGACTGGGCCCGGCAGATGGAGCTCACCGACGAGATCTATGCCGGCAAGCGCGACCGGTTTTCATTCGAAAAACGGTATTTCCATCCTGACGGGCGCACCGTATGGACGATTCTCACGGTGGTGGTGCTGCGCTCCGCCGAGGGCCGCGTCACCCACCATTTCGCCATGCTCGAGGACATCACGGCCCGGCGCCTCGCCGAACAGGAACTTCGCAGTACCGAAGCCCGCTGGCGCACCTATCTGCAGACAGCCAGCGAGATCCTTTACGCGCTCACGCCCGAAGGGCGCGTCAAGTTCGTCTCCCAGGCCCTCACGTCCAAACTCGGCTACAAGGTCGAGGAGGCTCTGGGCCATCGCTTCACCGAGGTCATCCATCCCGATGACCGCGCGCGCTGCATGGCGTTTTTCAGGGAGACGATCCGCGACGGCTCCAGCCACGGCTCCATCGAGTACCGCGCCATTCACAAGGATGGCACCTGGCGCTGGCATGCCAGCACCGGCTCCGCCTATTCGGACCGCGACGGCCGCCGCGCCTATTTCGGCGTCGCGCGCGACGTCAGCATCCGCCGCAAGGCCCAGGAGGAGTTGCGCGCCGCGCTCGGTCGCCTCGAGGAAATGGCGCGGATCATCGACCGCTCGCCTTCCGTCGTCGTCCTGTGGAGGGCCGACCCGGGCTGGCCGGTGGAATTCGTTTCGCAGAGCGTGCGCCAGTTCGGCTACGAGCCGGAGGATTTTACCGTCCGCAAGCTGACCTTCCGCGACATCACCCATGACGATGATCGCGAGCGCGTCATCGCCGAGCTGGAAGCCCACGCCGCGTCCGGCCACCGCGAATACACTCAGGAGTACCGCGTCCAGTGTCGCGACGGCTCGATCCGCTGGGTGGACGACCACACCATCGTCCGCGTGGATGCACAAGGCAACGTCACCCACCACGAAGGTGTCATCACCGACATCACCGCGCGCAAGGACGCCGAGGACCGCGAGCGCGCCGCCCGCGAACGCGAGCTCACGCTCGCCCGCGACGTGCAGCAGCACCTGCTGCCCAGCGTGTTCCCCGCCTTCGCCCGCATCGAGGTCAACGCCCTCTCGCAACCCTCGCGCCACCTCGGCGGCGATTATTACGACGTGATCGCGGTGGACGACCGCCACTGCGGCATCGTCATCGCGGACGTTTCCGGCAAGGGCGCGCCGGCCGCGCTCATGATGGCGGCCTGCCGCGCCAGCCTGCGCCAGTGCGCGCAGGGGGAAGTGTCGCCGGGAGCGGTCCTGCGCCGCGTCAACCGCGCGCTCCAGCCCGACATGCCGCCGCGCATGTTCATCACGCTCTTCTACGGTATCGTTGATCTGGATACGCTGGAGCTGCGTTATTCGCGGGCCGGCCACGAGCCGGCGCTCCTGCTGCGCGCGGATGCGGGCGAGGAGAATGCGGATCCCGAACTGTTGTCGGAAGGCGGCCTCGCGCTCGGCATGGCGCCGGCGGATATTTTTGACGCGACGCTGGGCGAGGCGTCGGTGCACCTGGGACCGGGCGATCTGGTCGCGCTCTACACCGATGGCGTGAACGAGGCCTGCAACGTCTCCGGCGAGGAATTCGGCCGCGAGCGCCTTGCCGGCGTTCTCGCCCGCTGCGCGGAGCTGCCGCTCGACGAAATCCTCAAGCGCATCGACCGCCACCTGCGCCAGTTCTGCACGCTCGCCCCCCGCGACGACGACCGCGCGCTGCTGCTCGTGCGGGCGAAGAAGACGGAGCGCGGGAAATAGCCTCCTCCGTACCGGACGAAGCGGCCGCCCGGCCTGCCGCCGTTCCATCAATACCGCTGCCCTTCGGTCGTGAGCGGGAAATCATCGGTGCGGAAGGGCGAGGCGGGGAGGCCGGCGGCGTTGCCGAGATTGCACGTCGGATTGTGCGCCCACGCATACCGGACGGCCGTCGGACGCGGCATGTCGTCGCGCCAGACGATGACCGTGTCGCCGTCGTCGCCTTCCGGCGCAGTCCTTTTTTCAATGCGCGCATCCGCCCATCTCCACTTGCGGTCTTCGCCGCAGATCGCGAAACCCTCGAGCTGGCTGCCGGGGCGGTTGCGGACGAGCGGCACTGTGACGGGCGAGGTGCTCACCGGCCGGTAGTGCTCCGGCAACGGGAGCGCCGTGAGGCCGCCGTATTGTTTCTTGAAGTACAGGCGAATGCGTGCCGGCGCGGCGGCTGCGTCCGCGTGGTCCCCGGTTTCCCCGATCTCCATGCGGTTGAAGACCGGGCCGGAGTCGGGAACCGGTTTGCCGTAGTCGCGGGCGAGAGCCAGGCGGGCGAGGCGGGCGCCAGCTTCGCGCTTGTCGCGTGGATGCACGTCGCCTTCCTCGCCGAGGTCGATGAGGACGGCCTGGCCGGTGCGGGGCAGCGCCGCGAGCACGGCGGACTGCGATTCGCGCATCTCGGCCCAGTCGCTTTCGCCCGGCTCGGCGAGCTTCGGCATGAAATTGGGAAGCTGGCAGAAATAGAATGGCAGGTCGGCGCGTCCCGTGCGGGCACGCCAGTCGCGGATGAGCAGCGGAAAGGTGGTGCGGTGTTGCCAGGCGCGGCCGGCGTTGGTTTCTCCCTGGTACCAGATGACGCCGCGGAGGGCGTAGGGGAGGAGCGGGTGAATCATGGCGTTGTAGAGGCAGGAGGCGGCGACGGAAAGCGCGGGCGGACACTGCGGCGGACGCGGCACCGAGGCCGCCGCATAGCCGTCGAGCGCGGGCAGCGCGCATCCGGCGACGAGCAACCACTCGCCGGCCAGCGATTCGGCGGCGGCGGTGAAGTTTTCCGGCACTACGTTGATGGCCGGTGGATCTGCCGGGGCGAAGATGCGCAGGACGAGGGTGTTTTTGCCGGGGCGCAGCAAGGTCGGCGGCACGTAATGGTAGAAACTGCGGGTGAAGCCGGCGCCGGGATGGCGGTCGGGAGTGACGTGGCCGATGCGGTGGCCGTTCCAGTAAACCGTCTCGTAGCCGGTGATTTCGCCAAGTTCGACGCGCAGCGACTCGATGCGCGAGGGAGGGTCGGGGAGCGTGACTTCGCGACGGAGCCAGAAAACGCCTTGCGCGGGCAGGCCGGGCGCGGTGACCGGACCGGGGAGTTGCACACGTTTCCACCCGCTCGTGTCGGCATCGGGCGCGGCGTGAGGATCGGTTTCGCCGGGAGTGGCGAGGTCGGCGCGGCCGGTGCGGGCGAGCCACGCGGAGAAGGCTTCGGCATGGCGGCGGCGTTCGGTTTCGTAACCCCGGATCGAGGCGATCATCGGGGCGGCGGTCGCGTGCAGCGCAGGGTCGCTCGCGAGCGCCTCCGCGCTCATCCACGCTTCGGCCGAAGAGCCGCCCCAGGCGGAAAACAGGATGCCGACGGGCGCGCGCAGCTCCTTGTGCAGGGCCTTGCTGAAATAATACGCGACGGCGCTGAAGTTGCCGGCGGTCTCCGGCGTGGCGGGGAACCATGCGCCGCCGCAGTCGTCGCGCGGAGCGCCGGCGGCGGATTTGTCCACGCGAAACTGGCGCAAGGGCGGGTTGTCCGCGAGGGCGGCAAGCTCCTCGCGGGCGCCGATCGTGTTGCGCAGCGCCCACTCCATGTTGGACTGGCCGGAAGCGAGCCAGACCTCGCCGACGAGCACATCGCGAATGACGCGAACCACGCGCCGGTTGCCATCATCGCAGGCGACGACGAGTTCGTACGGCCCCGGGCCGATGCCGGCGGCGGCGAGATCGAGCTTCGCCTGCCAGCGTCCCTGGTTATCGGTGACGGCGGAAGCGGCGACCGTCACCGATACGGCGGCGACAGGCGCGGAGCCCGGGGCGGGGGCGGACGAGGTCGTCAGGGTCACCTCCACGCGCTGCCCGGCCGGGGCGCGGCCCCACACGGGCACGCGGTCGGATTTTTGCAGCACCATGTGATCGGAGAACACGGAGGGAAGCCGGAGCGCGGTATCGGCAGTGGAGGACGCCGGAGACAAGGGAGCGTGGCGGACGGGAGCGGAAGCCATGCTGCATTACCATGTCCGCCGCGCCGCATGACGAAAGCGCGGGCGAGGCGATCCCGTTCGGATCGCGAAGCCGTGGCCTCTATGCGACAGGCGTCCGCGGTCCGCGTTCGTCCACGCTCGGCCCCGGTTGCCAGGTGCTCTCGACCAGCAACCGCTGCGGCACGGCAGGGATGCCGCGTTCGTTGCGGTGCAGCATGCCCACCAGAAAATCCACCGCCGCCGCTCCGATAAGCCGCTCGTTCTGGTGCATGCCGGCATGTTCCCGGTCGCTGGCGGCGACTCCGCGCAGCGCCAGCGCCACGTCGCGCCCCGCCTTGAGCCCGAGCGAGGCGAGCCCGGCGTGAATCGGCGCGATGTAGTCCTCGGCGATGATCGCATCCGGACGGTAACGCGTGAACCACTCGCAAAACATCTCCGCCGTCAGCGGCAGGTCGACCTCGTGAAACACCAGCGGCGGGATCCGGCGGCGCGGCGGCAGCAGGTGGTAATCTTCCCACACGATCGCCGACCAGCCGTGATCCACACGGCTGTTGTTTTCCGCATTGATCGCCGTGCCGACGCGGCGGTATCCGAAACCGCGCAGTTTTGCCAACGCGCCGCGCATGGTGCGGTAGTGATGATTGTTGATCAGGTGCAGTCGCGGGGAAACGAGTGCGTAGTCGATCGTCACGGCAGAAAACTGCGGCCAGTCCAGGTCGAGTGTGCAACCCGAAGTCGGCTGCGGCCCGAGAAGCAGGCCGGTGATGCCCCGTGCGCGCAGGATGCGGGCCAGCCGATCGGGGCTCATGCCCGGCGCGTGCAGCCAGAACTCTTCCAGCCTGAAACCGCTGTTTTCGGCCTGCTCGCGCGCGCCCAGAAAATACTCGTTGAAAATGGGGATGGAGCGCAGTCCGTCCTTCGTCGGGTGGTTGTCGATCCACGCGAGCGTGGCCTCGTAGCGCGGTCCGCGGGCGTTGCGCACATGCGCCATGTGGATGCCGATAAGCGGATTCTGCCGGTAACCGAGTTTTTCCGCGGTGCGCCGGACCTTCTCGCGCAATTTTCCGGAAGTGCCGGGAAGCCCGCGCAGCGCGACCGACACCGTGGATTTGCTCAACCCGAGCCGGGCGGCGATTTCTTTGACAGTGACAGGACGGGCCATCGGTTTGCGAAGTTTTACCGGCCTGTTTACCGAACGGGATCGGTCTTGTCGATCTCGCGCTGGCGCGCCGTCCCGGCAACGTTGCCATTCACCCGAATCGAACCCTGCTTTTATCCGTGCCATGAATCCTCCCGCTTATCGTCTTCTGCCACTGGTGGCCCTGATCCCGCTTTCGCTGGCCGGCGGCCTGTCGCGGAGCGCCGCCGCGGCGCTGGACGCGTCCGTTTCCGACCCGGTCGAGGCGAACGACGGGTGGGAGGTCGTCACGCAGGGCAAGTTCATCGGCGGGACCGCCGGCCTCGCGCCGGAAAAAGGCGCGGCGTTTTTCGACGGCCGCAACACGCTCGACACCAGGCCGCCGGCGACCAACCGCGGCGCGGCCCGGTTTTTCAAGGGCGTGACGGTCGAGCCCGGCCTCTGGGAAATAACGCTTTCGGTCGGCAAGTTTCCCGATCTCGATTTCATCACCAACCTTTCCGTCACCTTGCTGGCCGACACGGACGGCGCCGGCGTTTACAAGTGGAGCCAGCGCATCCCTCGCGCGCCGCAAAAGGAAGAGCGCCCCCTGCCGCCCGACGGTGGCTGGGCGAGGTGGACTTGTGTTTTCCGCATCGAACCCGGCGCGCAGACCGGCGGTGGCAAGCCCGCCATCGGCGCTCCGCTCGGTTTGCTGATTCTCTCCAACACCAGAAAAGACACCGGCTTCGCTTTCGACAACGTGGAGATCCGCCGCGTCGCCGACTGAACACCGAAGGCCTTCCGCCCTCCCTGCGTCCGTGCAATGACTCTCCGAAAAACAAGTTCAGCCATGGTTGCCGCGCTCGCCATTTCCGTTTCTCCCGCGTCCGCCGCCGTGCCGGCCGAGACATGGTCCTGGGAGGCCGCCGGCATCGGGGGCGGCGGGCGCTTCATGAGCCCGGGCCTCTCGCCGCACGATCCCGGACTGCTCTTCAGCGCGAGCGACATGGGCGGCGTATACCGCAGCGCCGATGGCGGCGCATCGTGGCACATGCCTCCGCAGGCGGCGTTGCGCAAGCTGCACTACCAGCCGCATCACCTGTGGACCTTTCACCCGGCCGATCCGCAACTCGTCTTCGTCGGCGCAGCCGCCGGCTTTTATCGCAGCGACGACACCGGCCGCACCTGGACGTTGCAAACCGGGCCGTGGGATGAAACCGGTGCAAACGGCGCGGCACTCCACCGCGGTCCCCGTGTCACGACCTTCGATCCGCGCGCGCCCGCCACCGGCGCGGCTTTTTTCAATGCGACCCCGCAGCACCGGCGCGCCCGGGTTTTCCTCTCGGCCGATTCCGGCCGCACCTGGCGCGAAGCGGCCGCCCTGCCTGCCGCCGCGGGCGCGGTTATCAATGCGCTCTGGCTCCCGTCCGCCGTCGGTCCGGCACTCGTCGTCGCCACACAGACCGGCGTATGGCGCAGTGACGACGCCGGCTCCACCTGGACCGCTGCGTCCGCCGGCCTGCCTGCGCCGGGCAAGGATGGCGCGCCCGCCCTTCTCGATTTCGCCGGCGGGGCGGGGGAGGACGACGCTACCTTCCTCTACGCCGTCGCCACGACCGACACCACGGCCACCCGTGCCGGCAAAAAAGACGGACGCCGCTGGCTCTGGCTTTCCACCGACGCCAGCCGCACCTGGCGCGCCGCGCCGCGCAACGGCCTCCTCGCCGGATCCCGCGCCGCCGACGCTTCCTTCGGCCTGCTCGCCGCCAGCCCGGCGTATCCGAAAATCATCTACGCATCCATCGAGGGCGGCGATCCCCGCCATCGCGAATCTCCCGGCGAGGCTCCGCGGGCGCTCTATCGCAGCGACGACGCCGGGGAAAACTGGCGCTGCGTCTGGCGTCACGACGCCGATGCGCCTGGCTACAACATCGCCAACAGCTCCTGGCTGCGCGGCCAGTGGGGCTGGACGTTCGCCCCCGCCGGCATGGAGGTCAATCCGCGCGACCCCGACCATGTATTCGCCACCACGATCACCAGCGCCCTCGTTACCCGCGACGGCGGCAATACCTGGCGGCAGGTCCATGCTCCTGATGGCGAGAAAAACCGGCAACCCGCCGGCGGCATGATGGTGACCAGCGCCTGGCGCTACTATTTTCACCCTGTGTATCCGGAGCGTCGTTACGTAGCTCTCACCGATTTCGGCGGCTGGCGCAGCGCGGACAGCGGCGCAACCTGGCGTTATCGCCCCGACGGCAATCCTTGGCACAACAACACCTACGCGCTCGCTTTCGACCCTGACCGGCCTGACCGAGTGTGGGGCGCCAGTTCCGTCACGCACGACATCCCCATGTGGGGCTACCAGACCGGCTTCGGCCAGGATATCGGCGGAGTCGTGGTTTCCACCGATGCCGGGGAAAACTGGGCGCCCGTCGCTGGCATGGCCTCCGGCAGCTCCGCGGCGAAGGGCGAACTCCCGCGCAAGGCCGTGACGGACATCTGGCTCGATCCCTCCTCGCCCGCTTCCGCCCGCCGGCTCTGGGCTGCGGTGCCCGGCTTCGGCGCTTATGTCAGCGAGGATGCCGGCAAAACCTGGCAATTGCGCAACACCGGGTTCGCCTTCGACAACCTCAACGTCCTGCGCATCACCGGCGACGCCCGCGGCCGGCGCCTCTACGCGCTCACCACCGTCCGCCATGTCGGCGGCGGTCGTGTCCTCCCCGGCGCCCTCTATGCCAGCGACGATCAGGGCCGCCACTGGCAAAAACTGTTTTCCGATCCTGCCAACCCGTTTCTCACCCAAGTGACGCCGCCCGACGCGGGTCGCCCTGACACGCTCTATGTGAGCGCGTTGCACATGAAGGATGTTTTCGACGAGCCGGCGACCGGCGGCGGCGCCTGGAAAAGCGATGATGCCGGCGGGACCTGGACGCGCATTCGCGACCATTCGACCTACGCCGTGGCCGCCGATCCGCGTGATCCGCAACGCCTCTATGCCTCCTCCTGGCAAGACCGCGGCGACGGACTCCACACCAGCCGCAACGGCGGAGCCACGTGGACGCGGATCGGGAATTATCCCTTCTGGCGTCCGCTCACGATGACTTTCGATCCACGCGATCCGCACACCATCTATGTGACCAATTTCGGCGCCGGCGTGTGGCGCGGCACGCGTTCGGAAAAGGTGTCCGTCGCTCCCGCAGTCGTCACCACCGCCACCGCACTTTCTTCCCCATGAAAACAAAAAACACCCGGGCGTTTACGCTCATCGAGTTGCTGACCGTCATCGCCATCATCGGCATCCTGGCGGCGATTATCATCCCTGTCGTCGGCAAGGTCCGCCAGAGTGCCCGCCGGGCTTCCTGCCTGAGCAATATCCGCCAGATCGGAACAGCAATCTTCCTCTACGCTGATGACAACAAGGGGTATGGTCCCAAGGTCAGCGGCAGGAAAATGACCCTTGTCCAGGAAGGGGGGGCGTACCTCCAGTTCGGGCTGCTCCTGCCTTACCTTGGCGTCAATGCGCCGGCCAATCCTGCCAATCTCAAAAAAACTCCCGATATCCTGATTTGTCCCGATACGGACCCTTCCCGTCGCGACCTTATCGCCAATCGTGATGCCGGCGTTCTCTGCACCTACTGGATGAATCCGGACGACATCAATGCCAGCACCCGGCTCGATGCTCTGGCTGCCGAAACCCCCATGCGGGCGGTTGTGTCGGACTTCTGCGCATGGTGGACACCCACTCCGTGGACCTCCGGTACGGAACCTCTGCCCAACCACGCCGGCAGTGGCCTGCACGTCTTCCGTCTCAACGGCAGCGCCAGCTGGCTGCCTGTCGCAAAAACCTCCGCGGTTATCACTCCCGGCAATTCCTATAAGTGGGATAAACTCGACGAGATATCCTCCAGATAAACACCTCCATCCGTTTTCGGAAGGGGCGCGTTTCCCGTTCGGGAAACGGTCTCCGCCTGCTTTTGTCATCAGCCGGGTTCCGTCCGCATCAATCTTTCATCCCCGTGCATCCGCATAAAAATCAGGTGTGTAATATAAAAATGAATACGAAATCAACGCATGCTTCGAAGAGCCTGCTCCGGGCCGCTTCCCTGATCCTCGCCGCGCTGTCCGGTGCGACGGTTGTCCACGCCGTCACGCCTGTCACCACCGGCTGGACGCTTGTCAATTCGGGTGACGGCGGCTGGACGCTGACCGACGCCGTCGAGAGCAGCCAAGGCTGGGATCTCTCCTACTATGGAGGAACCGATCCCTACGCGAACAACAACAGGATTGATTCCGCCACAACGCAGGGCGTCAGCGTCACCGCCGGAAACTATTACTTTCGCGGCCTCAATCTCAGCGGTGCGACGGCCTACCGTGGTACCGGCAAGTTTTTCGAAGGTGTCACCCTGCAATCCGGCACCTACACGGTGACATTCGATGTGGGCACATTTTCTGCCAGCTACGCGCTGACCAGCACCGCTGTGATCGGGGTCAATCTCCTGGCGACCTCGACGGGAGACGGAAACCTGTGGAATGATCGTATCACAACTGGCATTACCGCCACCCTCGCCCCGTTGCCGGGCGTGGGTGCAACCTCCTGGATATACACCTTTATGATTGACGACACGACGACCACCGCTGGCGGTGCCTCCGTCATCGGATCGACGGCAGGTTTCGTAATCCGGGCCAATCTGCCCAACAACCAGAGTTTCACATTTGATAACCTTACCCTCACCTACACCCCGGCGGCCATTCCCGAACCGGCAACCACGGCGATGCTCGGCGGGCTGGGCGTGTTGCTGCTTGTGGCCGGCATGCGTTTCGCGCGTTGTCGCAGGTGATGTTTCGATGGCGTTCATTTCCCGCCTTTGCCGGGTTTGCGGCGATCGCTCTCGCCGGCGGCTTGCTCTGTGGGCGCCGATCGCCATCGGCCCGGGACGCCCCGCCGACGGCGCGGGTTCTGTTCGTACCCGATAAGGTGATACATATCGACGCCCGCCTTTCCGAACCGGTCTGGACGCACGCGGCGCGGCTGACGTTGTGCGATTTCTGGAACCAGAAGTCGCATCCGCCAGAGTCGACCGAAGTTCTCCTCCTCGACACCGGCCGGTCGCTCGTCGTGGCGTTTTTGTGTGAAGACCGCTACATCCGCGCCGACCCGACCCGCCAGCACGACGGCGACACGTACGCGGACGATTGTGTGGAGCTGTTTTTTGCCCGGCCGGAAGACGATATCGGCGAAGGAATCGGTCTTGAAATCAACGCGCGCGGAGTGCTCACCGACTTGCGCGTGTGGAATCCCGAAAAACTCGACTTCACCTGGGAGGCCGGCCCGAAAGTTCGCATTGCGACGAAGCGGGTGGATTCGCTGCGTCCCTGGAGCAAGGTGGCGACCGGCGCGGGCTGGATCGCGGAAGTCGAAATACCGTGGCGTTTTCTTCGTCGGGAGTTGGCCATGCCGGGGGAAATTGGCCGGAGACCGGAGTCCGTCCGCGCCAATTTCGGACGCTGGAATCACGCGGAAAGAGGGTGGGGGATTTTTACCCTCTGGTCGGATTCACGGCTTCCTGTCCCCAAACCCCATACCCCGGCGCAGTACGGTTGGCTGAAGCTGCAACCGGCCGCTGATTCCGGGCGTTGATGATGAACGGCGGCGCGGGTTATTACGATTCCCGCACTACCAGCCGCGGCTTGAGCAATACGTGCTGCGCGCGTCCGCTGCCGGCGGCGGTTGCGGGTGTGGCCGGCGTGAGCGCGCGGGGTAATCCCTCGATCCGGTCGATCAGGATCGCGGCCGCTTCGCGACCGATGTCCTCGGCCGGCTGGTCGATGCTCGTCAGCCGCAGGCCGGCGGCCTGGAAAAGCTCGCGGTCGAGATTGTCGTAGCCGACCAGCGACACGTCCGCGGGCACCGAAAGCCCGGCGTCGCGCAGGGCGAGAAACGCGCCGTAGGCCATGTTGTCCTGCATGCACGCGATGCCGTCGAAGCGCGGGCGCGCCGCACCGGCTGTCGCACTGTTTCCGTCGAGAACCCCGTCGGCGGCCAGGCCGCCGGTTTCCTGCCGCGCCTGTGCGGCGTCGGCCGCCAGCCACGCGGCCACCGCTTCGCGGGCGGTGTCTTCATGGCCGCGCGTGCCCAACGCCGCCTCATGCACCGGTTGCGGAGGCAGGCCGTAGTCCTGGAGCGCCTGAAAAAATCCTTTGCGCCGTTCGCGATCCGTCACGCCGCCTTCCTCGCCAAAGGTGAGCAGCGCCAGCCGGCGGTGTCCGCTCAGGATCAGGTGCTCGGTGGCGGCGTACATGCCCGCCACGTTGTCCGACATCACGCCCGGCGCCTCCACGCCCGGCACGTAGCGGTCGATCATCACGAGCGGGATCGAACGCGCGCTGAACCGGCGGATCAGTTCGTGAAATTCCGCCCGCACCACGTTCCCGGTATCCGGAAAGACCGCCACGCCTCCCACGCCGCCCTCCAGCATGCGACGCAATTGTTTCAACTGGTAATCCATGTCGCCGTGATCATGCGCCAGCGCCACATGGAATCCCCGCTCCGCGGCCAGCGCCTCCGCCCCGCGCACGATGCGCGAGATAAGCGAATTCTCCACTGTGGGCACCACCAGCCCGATCAGCCGATGCACCGTCAGCCCGGTCCTGCGGGGCGGTGCCACCGCGCGCGCCAGCCGTGTGCCGCCGCCACGCCGTGTCTGCAAAAAACCCTCGCGATGCAGCGATTCCATCGCCTTGCGCAGAGTCACCCGGCTCACCCCCAGCTCTTCGCAAAACTGGCGTTCCGGCGGCAACCGGTCGCCGACCTTCATATTGGCCAGCCGGGCCTGCACCTCGCGAGCCACCCGGGCATACGCCGGCAGATGCGTTTCGACGGCAGGAGAGGAGGCGATGTGATCGGGCGAGATGGAAGACATTTTGTATGCCTTGTTTGTATTGTCGGGCATACCAGAAAGGTCAAGAAGGCCCGAAAATCGGGTTCCACAGGCTGAACCGGAATCGCCTCCACATAATCAACCGACTCGATAACCTCCTTTTGTTAAATGAAATAGTATGTGATTCAAAAGGAAATTAATTTGGTATTTACAATGATACAAAACCCTCCATCATCGCCTGCCATGCCCAGTGCCTCCCCCCTGCTCGACACCCCG
This sequence comes from Opitutaceae bacterium TAV5, assembly GCA_000242935.3. Lineage (NCBI taxonomy): Bacteria > Pseudomonadati > Verrucomicrobiota > Opitutia > Opitutales > Opitutaceae > Opitutaceae bacterium TAV5. The sequence goes on along the minus strand of CP007053.1, from coordinate 2,326,747 downwards.
TTGCCTGCCGCGAAAGCGCGGCCGGTCCCGTCCGGAGTGAATTCCGCGGCCACCGTCACCACCACGCTGCACCTGATCGGCAGCGCGCACCTCGACCCCGTGTGGCTCTGGGACTGGCGCGAGGGCATGAACGAAGGCATCGCGACCTGCCGCGCCATGTCGGCGATGCTGCGCGAGTTTCCCGAATTCCGTTTCATCCGCGGCGAGGCGGCCATCTACGACACCATCGAGCGCCACGCACCTGACCTTTTTGCCGAAATCCGCGAGCACGTTGCGGCCGGTCGCTGGGACATTGTCGGCGGCAACTGGATTCAGCCCGACACCAACCTGCCGTCCACCGAAGCCCTCCTGCGCCAGTTCGTGCGCGGCAAACGCTACTTCCGGGAAAAATTCGGCGTCGAGGTCACCGCAGCCTGGGCGGCGGATTCCTTCGGCCACTCCGCCGGCCTGCCCGACATCCTCGCCGCCGCCGGCATGGAGAGCTTCGCCTTCACGCGTCCGCAGCAAAAAATCCTGCCCCTGCGCCAGCAGGCATTCTGGTGGCGGGGTCGCAGCGGCGCCCGCATCCTCGCTTATCGCCCGCATGACGGCTGGTATGCCAGCGAACGCGCCAACCTCGGCCAGCGTCTCGACGCCTGCCTGGCCCGCGCCGAAACCGAAGGGTTGCAAACCGTCGCCCTGTTCTACGGGCTCGGCAACCACGGCGGCGGTCCCTCCCGCGCCCACCTCCGCGAGATCCGCGCCTGGGCCGACGCTCACCCCGAGGTCTGCGTAAAACATTCCGGCCTGCACGCTCTCTTTGCCGACCTCCGTGCCGAGCTTGCCTGGCGGGGCGACGATTTCATCGACACGCACGAGGGCGAACTCAATTTCTGCCTGCGCGGCTGCTCCGCCTCCGTAGCGCGTTTCAAATACACGTACCGCCGCGCCGAGGCCGCCCTTCTCCGCGCCGAGCGCACGGCGGCGGCGCTGGCGGCAGGTGGCAGGTGGCACGGGCTCCTGCCCGTGAAGTGTCATGGGCTTCCAGCCCATGATTCCGGGCAACATGGCCAGGATGGCCATGCCACGAAAACCCACGGGCAGGATGCCTGTGCCACGCTCACCCCCGCCTGGGACACGCTGCTGTTCAACGCCTTTCACGACATCCTCCCCGGCTCCGCCATCGAACGCGCCTACGACGACCAGCTCGCCCAGCTCGGCTCCGTCCTCACCGGGGCGCAGCGCGCCGAGACCGCCGCGCTCACCGCGCTCGCTTCGCGCATCGACACCCGCGCCGGCGCCTGGCCCGTGCCGGACGATCATCCGTTGCCGCAACCGGTCCTGATCTGGAACCCGCATCCTTGGCCTCTGCAAAAACATGTCGAGGTCGAGGTGTCGCTCGATTACCGCCCGATCTGGACGTATCCGGGAGCACACGACAAGGCGCCGGTCGCCGTCACCGAAGCCGCTACCGGGAAGCCGCTGCCCTTCCAGCTCATCCCCGAGGAAAATGACAGCATGGTCGATCTGCTCTGGCGTCGCCGCGCCGTGGTTCCGGTCGAGGTTCCGCCCATGGGCTGGACGCTGCTGCAGATGGGGCTCGACCCGCTCGGAAGTGGCGCGGGCGTCCCGCCCGCCGACGACGCGCAGCGTCGCCCCATTGAGCGTTCAGTGTTAAATGTTCAGCGTTCAGTGTTTGTTTGTTCCGCAGCCATCGGCTCTCCTGCCGTACACTTCACCCGAAACGCGCCCGACGGCACCGCCACTCCCTGGCTCCCCGCCGGCCTGCAGGTCCGCCTCTACGCCGACACCTGGGGCGCGTGGGGCGGCATGCGCGAAGAGCCCGATTCCTGGTTTCTCACCAACGAACTCGAACGTCTCACGATTGCCGATACCGCCGTTCTCGAAACCGGTCCCCTGCGTCACGCCACCTGGGTCCGCTTCGCCGGCCAAAACCATCGCAGCACCCTCGAACTCACGCTCTATACGACTTCCAACGGCGAACACATCGAGCTTCGCGCCCGCGCCTTCCTCGCCGACCGCGGCGTGCGCATGAAGCTTGTCATCCCGGCAACCGGTGCGAACGGCGAAGCCGAGTTTGCCGTCCCCGGCGGCACCGTCCGCCGCGCGCCCTGCGGCGAGGTTCCCGGAGGCCGCTGGGTGCGCGCCGGTGTCGAAGGCACTCCTTCCGCCGTCGGTTTTGCGAGCAACGCCCTTTACGGCTTCGACACCACGCAGGACGAACTCCGCGCCACCATCGCCCGCACCTCGCGCTACGGCAGCGACGTCAACCGCGCCCCGTCCGAACGCCCCTGGCAACCCTGCGCCGACCTCGGCGAGCACGTCTTCCGCGCCCTCCTTACGCCCGACCTCGCCGCGCTCCCCCGCCTCGCCGACGAACTGGAAGAACCGCCCGTCATTCTCACCGTCCCCTCGCATTCGCCTGTTCAGGGTTCTCGACTTCCATCTCATGGCTTTTTTCTGGAAATCGACAACCCCGCCCTTCGCCTTCTCGCGCTCACATCGACCGACTCCACCACACTCATCCATTCATCCTCCAATTCTGTTGCGCCGACGCTCGAGCTCCGTCTGCAAAACACTTCCGATCTGCCGATCCCTACCGCAACCGTCCGCTTCTTGAATCAGCAGACGCTTCTCAATCTCGGCAGCATCGCGCCCGGTGAAATCACCACTCGGCGCCTCGTTCCGGCGACCGATCGCCGGGAGGCCATCCACTGCGCAACAGGGTGATGGCTTCCCTCTGATCTTCTCAAACCTGTCTCCCCCTTTTCCTCCAACCCAACAATCAACACACACATCCGTCATGAAAATTCCCGGCAAATTGTCCTCAATCACCCTCTGCATGCGACCGCTCAAAACGGTTTTCCTTCTGTCCAGTCTGGCACTAATTCCGTTCCCGGCGGTTTCGCAGACAGTCATCACCACCGTGGTAGAAGACCACTTCTCCGGCCGCACTAGCGGAACGATTCTCGGCAACACCCTCCCCGACACCGCCGGCGCGAATCAATGGATTTCCGGCAGCGTGTTTACGGATACTGAAAGCATTACGATTCCTTCACAGGGAACCTCTTCCGGAGGGCGCATTATCATTGCGGCACCCACTGAAAAAATACGAGTGCAGGCCGATGTAATTGTGGGTTCCGCCGAGTGGGTGGGCGTTGGTTTCCAGACGGGGGATAATGACTTCTTTGTGCCCACCAACCCCGTCATGGTTTATCTCAGAAGCAACGGCACCTGGTATCTATGCCAAAACGGCCCTACCGAAATAACACACGGCACAATCGCAGATTTTTCCGCCACTGCCTCTTACACTCTGGGTCTGGAATACGATACCATCGCCAGGACGGCCACCGTTTACATCAATGGCGCACCGGTTGCGTCGGTGGTGGCCCTCACCTTGACCAACCCCGCGGTCGGCGCGGCCGCCTTCAGAATTAATGCGCAAGCCTCGACGGAGGTGGGCGCATCGACCGTGGACAACTTTATTGTTCAGTCCATCACCACCGCCATTCCCGAACCCGCCACCGCTGTAGTCGCCATGGGAGGACTGATCGGCTTGTTCATCATTATGCAAAAAATCCGTTCCCGTCAGTTGCGGGAATAGTTTTCCCTCCGCTTCGCATCCACTCGGGTAACCGCCTTGCCTCCACTCCACTTTCCGACTGCCCGCTGACCATTCATTGTTTGCACGGGCATCGAAATCATGATGCCCGTGCCATGCCCCCGCCGCCCCCCCCTGTTCCCCTGGCCAGCATTTGTTCTTCCGGAAAATCAGGCATCAAACAAAATGACAAAGATAACACTCCCCAAACCCTCGAAGCGCTCCGTTTACGTTCCCCCTCATACGACATCCGGTGCCAGCGTCCGCGATGGATTCACCCTGATCGAATTGCTCACGGTCATTGCGATCATCGGCATTCTGGCCGCGATTATCGTGCCCACGGTCGGGGCGGTTCGGAAGACGGCGCGAGCGGCAGCGTGTGTGAGCAACCTGCGACAAATCGGCGTGGCAATGCGCCTCCACGCCGAAGAGTACAAGGGCCTGCTGCCCGCCGCAAAACCCAGTGAGGAGTGGCCGAAAAACATGTGGCAATACTACCTCAACCCCTATCTCGAAAACCGGAAAGGCGGCGACACCGACGCCAACAAACGACTCGTTGCGCTCGGGGTTTTCCTGTGTCCGGGCAAACCCGATTTCGACCTCGCGTCCGCCAATCCGTATTCCTACACGATGAACTCGTTTGGCAGCAACACCGTCGGCCGCGCGCTGTCGGCATTCGACAAACCGAGCATCACCGCGCTCGTGATGGACAGCGGTTCGGGCGACCCTTCGGTGCGCTTCAGCACCACCCTTTACCAGGATTCCCCCGCCCTGTGGCATAAGGGCAAAGACAACGTGCTGTTTGTTGACGGACACGTTGAGGCGGTCGCCAAAAACGGCCTGAATTACTATCTGGTAAAAACGACCGACCCCGAAGTGCAGCCATGAAATACACTTCCATGATGTCATTAAAAAGCATTACAACCTCAAGAAAACTTCCCGTCACCGCTTTGCTTGTCGCCTCGTTCACGACGCTTGCCGTCCTCCCGGCCGCGAACGCGCTGCAACCCTCCGATCTCACGGATTTTTTCCCATCATCCCAGGCCGGCGCCGACCTCCCGCTGCGATTCCACGACGCCCCGTCCGCCACGGTTGTTTCCTGCACGATAAGGGACTACACCGGCGCGACACTCCGCACCGAACAAATCAAGACCGGCGACGACGGGCGCTTTGCCGTCTCCACCCAAAACCTTGCCGCGGGTTTTTATGAGTTGGACGCAACCCTCTCCCCCTCTCCCGCCGCCGCAACAGAGGGGAACGCGTCATCGACCAAACCCCGGAGTCACTCGTTCACCTTTCTGCGCCTGCCGCCGAAACCGGCGGATGCGACGGATAAAAACACGCCGTATTTCTTTTCCGCTGACACAGCGTTTTCGTGGCTCGTGCCGCGGCAGGACAATCGCCCCGCGCGCATCAACACCCTCGCACAAGCACTGCCCGGCGGACTCGCCCGCGAACGCCTTTCGTGGGCCGGGCTGCATCCGGCGCCGGGGCGGTTTGATTGGGAAACCGACCGCGCCTACGAAACCACGCGCCGCGCCTACGAGACGGCGGGCGTGAAAATTCTGGAAATGTTTCACGACGCCCCCGCATGGCTCGGACGCGGACAAAACAAAAAATTCCCGCAAGACCTTGTAGAAAGCGCGCGCTCGTGGTCGGTCATCGGCAAACGCTGGGAACGTTATTGGGGCGCGATTGAAATCTGGAACGAACCCAACCTCTCCTTCGGCGACTTGCAGCCCGGCGACCAATACACGCCGCTTGTCAAGGCCGTCCGTTACGCGCTGCGAACCGCGAATGTGAGCACGCCCATCGGCGGCGGCGTATTCGCGTATCTGACTCCCGACTACCTCTCGCAGTGCGCCCGCAACGGTCTGCTGGACGAAAGTGACTTCATCAGCTTTCACCATTACGGCGACGCCCTTGGCATTGAGAAAAAGATCACGGAAGTGCGTGACTGGCTGCGCGAATACGGCCACGAAAGCAAACCGGTGTGGCTGACGGAAATCGGCCAGCCGTGGAATGGCAGCAATGGTGATGCGGCGGCGCGTTCGCAGCAGCAGGAAAACGCCTGTGTGTTTGCGATGCAGGGTGTGGAAAGCCGCGCCTGCGGCGTCGCAGGCTGGTTCCCGTTCGTGTATCCGGCCTATAATGAACACGGCTATAATAATTTTGGCATGACGGACGAACGGGGTTTGCCGTTGCGTTCCACCGCGGCGGCAGCGGCGGCCTCGCGCCTCCTCGCGCAAACTTCCTATGCGGGCGACCTCGCCCTTCCTGATATTCCCGGAAACAAAAACGTCCGCAAAATCCGGGTTTTTGACAAAACTCCGGCAATTGCGGACGAGGTGCTTGTGATCGTTTATACGGGCGACGTTGCGGAGGGTGCGGCAGTCACGCTGCCCTTTGCCGTGAAGTCTGCCCTGGGCGTGGATGGCCGCGCGCTTCTCCCCGTTTCTTCAGGCCGGGGGCAGGTGGAGGTTCCGGTTCCCGATGGACTTGTTTACGTGATCGCCGGAAAAAGCGCCATCGCGCCGTATCTGGATACACGGACGGAGGCGATGCGTTTGACGAAAATCGCAAACTCTCCCCCCCCTCCCTTGCCGGATGTTTCGCCAATCGTGTTGCAACCCTCGCTTGATCTGGACGCGAGCAAGATCACGGCGGTTGTGCGCGGCTACATATTGCCGCCGGAGGCGGAAGAAGGCGCGGGCCTGGCAATTCCCGTAACTGTGCGCGTCAACAATTTGTCCGGCAAGCCGCACGAAGTCTCCCTTTCACACAACGCGCTCCACGATGGCGCCGCGGGCGAGGCGGTGGTGATCGAGCCGCATTCGTTCAAGGATGCGGTGTTCAACATAGACCCGCTAAAGCTGCCCGCGCGTTCGGATGGCGTGCATTCGTTTGTGGTCAAGGCAACGCATGATGGCGACGGCGGACGTGTCGCGCCGGTCGCGGTGGACTTCATTCCTTCGCTCGGTCTCGAACAGTATCTGGCGCAAAACCCGTATCAATTCACTCTCCCGATTGCGGAAACTCATCGCTGGCAGGCCAACGCCAACGGGCGGATAATCTGGGGTAAAATATCGCCCGAGGCGAAGTGGGGATACAGGGTAAAATTCTCGAAGGGTGACCGCTGGGCGTATCCGAGATTTTCCATTCCGCAGGAGGTGGAGCTTGACCGTGTGACGGGCGTGTTGTTGCGCGCCCGGTGCGAGCAGGCGGCGGAAGTGCGTTTGATGTCGTGGGACCAGGAGGGAGCGCAGAATTTTACGACGTCCAGACTCATCCCCGCTGACGGCAAGTGGCATGTGGCCTGCGTGCCTTTGTCCGCGTGGTTGAAACCCGACGCGGACAATGCGCCGCTTGGTCGCCAGTTGCACAAGCTGTCACTGGGCATGAACGGCAAAACCGACGAAAACGCCATTGAGGTCAGCGACTTTTATCTCATTGGCCAATAGACCGCAGGAACCCGGATCACTCCGATGGAATCATCCCTTCGCCCCCTGTTCGTCCTTTCGGGGCCCTTCGCTTGTCATCCCTCCTGCGATACCAGTTCTCGCCTCCATCGCCTGCACGTCCATGGTTGCACACTTGCATGACCATCGATTCTTCCGGTTACTTTCGTGACGCCGCAGGCGCCCGTTTCATCCCCGTCGGGGCCAACTACTGGCCTGCCTCCTGCGGCGTGGAGATGTGGCAGGCATGGCCGGAGGATGAGATCTTTTCCGATCTCGATCTCATGGCCTCACTCGGTTTCAACACCGTGCGTTTCTTTGTTCGCTGGCCGGACTTTGAACCGCGCCCCGGCGAATACGATGCCACCATGCTCTCGCGCTTGCTGCGCCTCCTGGACGCATGCGGGGAACGCGGCCTGCGCCCCCAGCCCAGCCTGTTCGTCGGCTGGATGAGCGGCGGCATTTTCTGGCCTCCCTGGAAATCGGATACACAGAATCTTTTCTCTGATCCTGTGATGATCGAGCGTGGCGCCGCCTATGCACGCACCATCACCACTCACCTGAAGCCGTTTGCGACACATCTTTGCGGCATCGATCTGGGCAACGAGCTGGATGCGCTCCCGGACTGCTCCGCCGCAACTCCGGCCCAAGTGCATGAATGGTGCCGGCGCATGACAGGAGCCATCCGCGAGGTGTTGCCCGAAGCGTTGATTCTTTCCGGCTGCGATCACCAGCAGGTAATCGCGGATACGGGCTGGCGTTTGGGCGGAAGCAGCCCGTGCTACTCTGCGGGTGGGACACCCGCGCCACGAATGGTTCCCAATCCGGCCCAGCCCGGCATTGATGTGCTCACCATGCACGGCTACCCGGTGCCCAACTGGCATCCGGTGCAAGGCAGCGGGCTGGCCGATCCACTCACCCGGTCATTGCTGCCGTTTTATGTGAAATGCGCCCGGGCCTTTGGTCCGGTCCTGTTACAGGAATTTGGCACCATTCTCACGTCACGCGCTGCGGCTCCCCATACAGATGCGTACCTGCGCGCCATTCTGCCCGCATGCCGTGAGGCCGGAGCCAATGGTTATTTGTGGTGGTGTTTCAAGGACATTCCCGCACCGTTGCATCCCTACATCAAAAACAATTTCGAAAGTGAGCTCGGACTCGTGGACATCGAAGGCCGGGTGAAGAAAGGGCTGGAATACTTTGTCGAATTTGCCCGAGCTGAAACTCAGCGCGCCCTCAAGGTCCTCACCGCATGCGAACAGCTCGACCACTCAGCCGAGGATGCCCCCACGGTGCATCTGTATTGGCCGCGCCATTACTATCATCGCAATAACCACCGAAATCCCGGTAATGAGCCGCGCGAGACCTCACGTCGTCTGATCCTGGCCCACCATCTCCTGCAATCGGCAGAGGAACACGTCGGCATTGTACGTGGCGACCAGCCTCTTCCGTCTCCATCCGAAGTCGAACGTATCATCATTACGGGAGTTTTTACCGGTTTGGATGAAATCAAGGAGCTCCATAGTTGGGTGGAGCAAGGCGGGCAGCTTCTCTGGCACGCCCCTGATCCGGTCAATTGGGCACAAGCCATGAGCCGGCTTGTCGGCGCAGAGATTGCCGATTACCGCGCAGCAACGCCTGCGATCACCGCAACAGATGAAGGCCCATACGAGTTTACATGTTTCCTCCGGGGCATGCGTGTGCGCATCGAGCCTCGTGGCGCCCAAATCCTGATGACAGATAACGAAGGATCTCCCTTGGTGCTTCGCCATAGAGTGGGAGCCGGTTGCGTCACCAGCGTTCTGGCAGATGTGGAAGCCTCCTTTTTGTCCCAATGGCCGGACAGGCAGACGCAGGAAGCGTCATGGAGTGCCTGGTACGCCGCCCTGCTCACCAAAGATCAATCCGAAGGGGTCGCGCGTTAACTTTTGATATTTTTCCCACGCGCCTGCGAACAGGTTGCTGCCATCGGGGATCTGATGGCAAACAAGTTAACGCTGTCTCACTTTCAGGACCGGCGGGGATGCCGAAATCGATGGCAACACGAGATTAAAGGAACTAAAAGGGACAGGTAAATCAAAGTTCTATCCTGTTTCCCCTGTCGCTAAAAAAGAAGAATCTCCACATCGTTTTTGCCATGAGCACGGTTCTCGAAATTGAACAGCCTTGGGGGGGGCGCAGTAGAGGACAGGTTAAATCTCTTTGCTGGACTTGCACCTCCTCGCGCTCACGTTGCAGGAAAACAACACGCTGGAGCTTCGTTTGCAGAATGTTTCGACGATGCCCATGGAGCCCATCTGCCTTTGCGGCCAACTGGTCACGCTGCCGGTCGAGGCGTCGCTTGTGCCCGGTGAAATCAGGACAGGGCGCCTTGCTTCCGGCTCTCATCTTCCCGTGATACAGATTCCGGTAACTGCGTCGTGAGCGTCTTCCGTTATGGTGATCGCCTGCCTGGCTGCCGTCGCACGGTCGGTCCGTCCATCCACGTCCCCTCCATGTGGGTCAGGGTCGGGGTCTTCGGCAGCGAGGTTTCGTTGCGGTAAATCTGCCCTGCCAGCAAATCCATCGCCACTGCTCCGATGCGTTCGTTGTCCTGCCAGATGCCGGCGAGCTGGCCCAGTTGCGCTCTCATGATGTCGAGGCTGGCAAACCCCAACCGTTCCGGAATCCTCACTTGCAACTCCTGCAACATGGGATGAACCCACGTCCCGATGACCGCATCCGGTTTTTCACGCTTCAACCAGCTCCGGACAGGTTCGGACTCCTCGTAACTCCCCGTGAAAAAAATCTCCAGGCGGTCGCCGCCATGCACCTGCTGTGCCGCCAGATAACCGGCGCGCCACAGATGATGGATGCGGGAATCGTCGGACAGGTGACTTACGAAGCCGATTCTTTTATAACCAAACTGCCGCAAGTGCGCATAACACGTCTGCATCCCCGTGGTCTGGTGATGCGTGATCCGGTGAACCGGCACCTGCCGGAATCCGGCGCCGATGGCCACCACCGCAAGATGATCCCAGTCGAGGCGAAACGGATGATAGTCCGCGAGCACGGGCCCGATGATCGCACCCCGAATCCCGCGCGCCCGCAACACCCGTCCGACCCGGGCGGAATCCACGCCTCCCGTTCCCAGCCAGAACGGTTCCAGTTGAAACCCCAGCTCCTCGGCCCGTGTGTGAGCTCCCCTGTAGTGCTCGCTCAATGACGGATGTGTCCGCCACCGGTCCTCGCGGGTGTAGCTGGTGAGAAACCCGATCACTTCTCCGCTTGACTCCAGTTTTCCGCGTCGGCGAACCCGGTTCATCAGCGCGCTCACCAGGGGATTCATCCGGTAGCCGGCCTCTTCGGCGGCCTTGAGTATCCGGTTTTTGGTGGCGAGCGCGATTTCCGGATCATTGCGCAGCGCCCGCGCCACCGTGTTGTGACTCACGCCCAGCGCGGCAGCCAGCTCGCGAGTGGTCGGCGGCATCGCCGGCTTTTGAATGGCGGAGGAGGAGGTGATTTTCATCGGGGGAATTTTGGTTTCGTTACGTGTAACGATCCACCGGCATTGCTGCAATCCTGCACTTATCCTTGAAGGGAAAGACACCCAGTTACTCCGGCTCCCCGGAGACCGCACCCAACCCGTAGAACCCATCCAAACATGAAATCCTCCATCCTGAACCGCCATGTCATCAGCACCCTGCTGGCATCGGTGTTTGCTTCGTCTGCCATCGCCCAGACCTCCGTAAACCTGCTCGGGCTCGATGAAGTCCGCTCGACAGGGACTTACACCTATTATGCCCGAGGCAACAGCCGGGTCACTACGGATGCCAACTATCAGACGGTGACACCGTTCACCATCGCCTTTAATCCGGGAGCACCGCATTTCAGCGGTACCGGGACGCCTTCGGACAACGCTCGTGAAAACGGCAATTCGGGTCCTGTCGACGCGGTGAGGGAGGTTACCGATCCGCTCTTCCAGTCCGCCAGTGCATTCAGCATCGGCAGCGGTGACTTGACCGACAGGTACAATTATACCGGCAAGGATACGGGCGGAAATTACGTGGGGTATTTCGTCGGAGTCACCGAAACTACGGCTACCAGCGGCAACGCCGCTTCCGGCTCGTTCGACATCGTTTTCGATCTGGGTGCGAGCTACACCATCACCGGGGTCGAAGTCGTCTACACGGACGGAACATCCCACCGGATCGACAAGATGGCCGGCGCACAACAGGTTTACTTCGCAAACTCCCTTGGCAATGGCTCTTCGCTTCAGACCTCCGATCTGGATGCCGCTTCCTGGGCCACCACCGCCAATACCGATGCGACAGGGTTGCTGCAGTTCAGCGGAGATTCGATCGTGGCCCAGTACGTCGATCTGCGTCTTTCCGTCAACGTATCCACACTGGCAAACGCCAACGAAGCTTCCCAGGGCCCCATGATCTACGAAGTGCGCATCTACGGTTCCAGTCTCATTCCGGAACCCTCCACCTGGGCAATCATCGGCGGAGCCTTGGCCCTCGCCGTCATCATCCTCCGCCGCCTGCGTTTTCGTGCCCGCTGAATCACATGGAATTCACCGGACGTTTTTACCAACGGTGGCGCACTCATGATCGAATCCCGCAAACAGCAATTCCTGGCCGCACTCATCGGCAACCGGGATCAGACGTTCGATCCCGTTTCCGGTCTGCTCGACCCGGAGTCATGCGGGGTGCGTGAGTCGCTCTTTTACGCGCTGCTCTTGCTCGAACAGGGCGAACATTCGCGGCTCGGGAGGGCGGAGGCGATCATCCGCCGTCTGCTCGAAGACAACAAGCCTGCCTGCCAGGATGTGTGGGCGGATTTCGCGCTGTTCTGGATATGGTCGCGCCAGCGGCGACGTCTGGGCAGGAGTTTGCTCCGGAAAATCCCGGCCGAGCTCCAGAAGATCACCGCGACTCTTCGCCTGCGGGAAACCGGCGGCCCCCTGAACCGGCGGCTTGATCCGGAAAAGCTCCTCCGCCAACTCCTCTTTCTGGCCTGCGCCGAGACCATGGATCCGGCGGAGAAAAATGGACAGGCGACACTGCCCGAATTCGTTGCGGCCACGGAATTCCAACCCGGGGATGTCCCAAGCCTGATCGTTGTTTCCTGCATGTTCGATCTGGTCAGGAATTCCGGAGCCAGGCAGCGGGCGCGCAGGCTGGCCCGCCATTGCTGGTCCCGGCTGGTCGATCAGATCGAAGCACGAGGTCAGCACGCCCACGCTCCTGACAGGTCATCGCCTGATGGATTTTCGGATACGATCGCCCTTCTTCTGGAAAAAGGAAGTTGCGGGCGCATGCAAACGGCCCGGCTCCCCGGCAATGGCGCATCTGTCCCTGGCGAATACCTGTTCGCGCTCGTCGGCGATATCGAAGCGCCGCCGGCAATCGTCGGCCGCCTGGCAAGGATCGCGGAAACGGCCCATCTCCACCCCGGCAATACCCTCACGGACTTTCTGCTTCACAGCCAGCCCCTGCCGGGGCCGCTTGCCTCCTGGTAGCCCCTTCCCGTCCGTCCCTCAAGGTCCGACCTGCCCTACGCACACTCACCCATATACGCCATGACAAAACTCACTATCACCGCCTCGCTTCTGCTCTCCCTCTGCGCTGCCTGTCTTTCGCCGGCCGCAGAGTATGTTTTCGATGCCCAAACCGAAAACTGGTTTTCTCCCGCAAACGGTGTTCCCGAATGGAAAAAAGCCGGCAACAACGAGCTCTTTTTCGTCCAGTCCGCAGAGACAAACCAGATTCGCATCTCCAACAAGAACGCCAACTGGAAAGTTCCCGTCTCCACCTTTGCCGGAGCCACCTGGAGCGCGCCGCAAGGCGAAGTCATTGTCGGCGTCAGCCTTACCTTTGATGGCGTTTACGGCGTGAACGGCGCGCCCCAACTCGCTCTCTTCGGCGGAACGAACACCCCCTCGCTCCAACTGTTCGCGACGGAGCTCCAAAAAGATGTTCGTAACAAGGCGCAAACCGGCAGCGTGACTTGCGATGCCTCCGAAAACATCCGCGTCATCGAACTTCGCAACTGGCATTGCGCCACCCCCGCCATCGCGCAGCCAAGCTGGTTCTCGCGCGTGACCAGGGTCGTCATTACCACCGAATCTGTTTCCGGATAACACCTGTCGCCCATTCCATTTCCCTCTCCGATGAATTTACACATCCCCGGCTGCATTGCCTCATGCCTGCCCTCCGCGCTGGCAATGGCATTCCTCCCCGTCATCGCCGCCGCCTCTTCCCCGGCGAACGACGGCAAGGAATTCCTCGTCAATCGCTTCGTCTTTGCCCACGGCGCGCCCTACAAGCTGCCGGGATGGGAAAAACAGGAAAAGTGGTATGAGTTTCGCGTGGACACGCGTATCGAAAAACCAGCGACGAATGCCGCCCTTGATTTTCGTGAGGACGTGGTGGCGGTCACAGTGCCCGATCCCGGCCAGACATGGAAGGCCGGTTACATCATCGGTCCGCGCAAGATTTACGAAGGTGACCGCATTGAAATCACGGTGGAGGACTCCGGGCTCGCCGCCGGCGACCTGAGCTTCGAACTGGTTTTCCGCGAAGGCGTGCCGCACGGCTGGAAGAAAAACCACATCGTCACCGTTCCCGCCGCGGAGCTGCGCATGCCGACGGGCGTCCCCGGTTCGGCCGACGGACAACGTTACCGTGCCGTTGCCTATTCCATCGGCGAAGCCCAGCGCGGATTTTATCTCAACGAATTGCGCATCCTGTTTTCCCCGTCCTCCGCCGCCGGGAATACGCTCAGGCTCCACGGCCTGTCGATCTGGCGGCAGCCCGTTGACAATCGCCTCGACGCCGACGCGATTCTCGAAAATCCGCCCGTGAACGAAGCCTGCGTCGCCCTGCACAACGGGGTGATGAACGTCCTGCTCAACGGCGAGCCGATCAATTTCATGGCCTATGAGTCGATGCTGCCGCAGCAGTTTGGAAACTATGATGCGCAGCTCAACCAGGGCGGTTTCGGCATCACGCGATTCGGCATCGTCCTCGGCGAGGACGTTTACCTGCGCTTTCATCCACCCACCTGGGTTGGACCCCGACAATACGATTTTACCTGGCTTGACCAGAAACTCGGCGAGTTGCTCGCCCTCAAGCCTGACAACAAGGTTGTCCTTGCCGTCATCTTTGACGGGGCCGACTGGTGGACCAACCTCCATCCCGACTCCGCCGGCGTCCACGCCCACACCGCCCACGCCACGGGAAAATACGGGGCTGTCGCCGAAGGCGACCGCAACTCCGCCGCCGGCTACTCCTACCCCGGCATCCCCGACTATCTCTCCGAAGAGTGGAAGCGCGATGCCCGTGAAGCCGTCCGCCAGATGGTCGCGCACATCCAGAGCAGCGCCTGGGGTCAGGCGGTCATCGGTTATGAACTTTTCGGAGGGCTCACCATGGACTGCAATTTCGAGGTCAATGACAGCACGCCGAAGGCCCTCGAACGTTTCCGCGCCATGCTGCGCGAAAACTACCGCACCGACGCCGCCCTGCGCCAGGCCTGGGGACGCTCCGACGTGACCTTCGTCACAGCGGTTCCCGAGCACCTCGTCACCGGACGCAATCCGTTGCCCACGCTCAAGACTCCGCTTGTTCCCGATCTCGCCGGACGCCAGGCCTACCTCGACAGCAAGCGCTTTCGGGAAATCGTCTTTCAGGAAATCATCCTCAACTTTGGCCGCTGGATCAAGGAGGCCACTCATGGCCGCGCCCTCGTCGGCGCCCGCACCGGCAACTTCATGGGGCATCTCTGGTCCTGGGGAGAAAAACAGGAAATGCGCGAGAATCGCAACAACCCCATCGACCTGCTCAGCAAGAGCCCCGACTTCGACTTTTTCGACGTGCAGGAGCCCTACGTCGGCCGCCACAACCTCGGTTTTCAGGGCACCGGTTTTCCTGTATCCGCCATCCAGGGACTCGCCGCCGACGGCAAGCTCCTCGTCATCCAGGACGACGTGCCCCACGAAGTTTCCCCGAGGACGCTTCGCAACGACGAACGTTACCTGACCGGCATCAAGCGACGCGTTTTCATCAACTGCCTCGTCAGCGGCTCCATCCCTTACCAGTGGGAAATGGGTCACTACCAGTTTGCCCATCGTTACCTTCTGAAGGAATTTCGCCAGCAACAGGCGGTGATGGACCGGGCAGTCCGGCTGCCCCGTCACTCCGAGGCCGAGGTGGCCTTCGTGTTTGATCGCGGTTGGCAAAAGTACCTCGGCCTCGACGACCTCCAGGACCGGCCCACCCGTATGATCGCTTTCATGGATCTGGCCAAGTGGACCTGGAACCGCGCCGGCGTTCCCGTTGACACGATTTTTATCGACCAGCTTCCCGCTGCGCGCCCCTACAAGCTCTACGTATTTTTCAACACCTTCGGCATCACGCCGGAACAGGCGGATATCATCCGTGAGACCGTGCAGCGGGATAACCGCGTGGCGCTCTTCACCTGGGCCGATGGCTACTCGACTGCGCGCGGCCATGACGCCGCCTGGATGTCACAAGTCACCGGCATGAAAATCACCGCTTCCGACGCCAGCCGCGCCTGGAGGATGTCCCCCGCTCCCGCGCTTGCCGGGAAGGTCACCGTATCGGACGATTTTCCCCTCGGCGTGCTCACCCGCACCGCTCCCGGAGAAACCACGGCGGCCGACTGGACTTACACCCCCTCTTTCACGGTTACGGATCCGCTGGCAACTCCCCTCGCCACGTATTCAAACAGCAAGGACGTCGGCGCCGCCATCAGGAAACAGGGTGACTGGACCTCCCTCTATACCGCCTCTCCCATCCTGTCGCCGGCGCTTCTGCGCTACGCGGCAAAAGAGGCCGGAGTCCATTCCTGGACCACCACCGAGGATGCGCTCTATGTGAACCGTTCCTTCGTCGGTCTGCATGCCAAAGACACCGGCCGCATTGCGCTCACTCTCCCGACGCCATCGCCTCTGTTCGAGGTTTTCGATCAGACGGAGCACCCGGCCGCGGCCACGCACACCATTGAGGTGGAAGCCGGACGCAGTTACCTGTTTTTCCGCGGCACAAAAGCCGGTTGGGAAAATGTGCGCACACGATAAACAACCCACTCAGTCCTCCCCAAAATGAACATTCGTCAACAACCGGAATACCAGTTGCAACTACGCTGTCCCGGTCACGGTTTCACCCTGATCGAGTTACTGACCGTCATCGCCATCATCGGCATCCTCGCGTCGCTCGTTCTGGTCAGTGTCGGCCAGGTGCGCCGCAAGGCTCGCGCCATCAAATGCACCTCCAACCTTCGCCAGATCGGCATCGCCGCCGCGGCATATTCGGCGGAAAACAAAGGCCGCATTGTTCCCTGCTTTTATCCTGGAGATGGCGATGCCGACGATCTCCGACACTGGACTGGCATTCTCGCTCCTTACATGGGTTGGAAAGGTGACAACTCGCCCGGTCAAAAGTGGGAGTCCTTTAACGTGATGCCTGTCTATCAGTGTCCTGAAAACGAGGGCATGTTTGGCTACAGCCACAACTACAGCGAACTCTCATGGATTCAGGCGAATCAGAGCATCAACCAATGGGTTACCTACGAACAAGTGGAGATCCCCAGCAAAACCGTGTTCATGGCTGATAGCTACGATCCCGGCAACCCGACCTCATGGAAGGGCATTCTGCGCAAACCATCCGACAGCAACAAACGCAGCACCGTCCATTTTCGCCACTCCGACGCAGCCAATGTGCTATGGGTTGATGGCCATGTCTCCTCCATGAAACAGTCCTCCGACCTGATGCGCACCGACAATTATTATTTCAAGAAGCAGAAATAGAGCAGGATCGTCGAAAAACAGGCAAAGGCCGGCTGGGGCGATTCCGTGTGGTCGAGCGGCTGGCACGTGACCTGCGGGCGGCGTTCCCGCAAATGTCGGGATTCTCCAACCAGAATGTATGGCGTATGAAACAGTTCTACCTCGCCTGCACGTCGAAAGAATTTCTCTCATACGCTGTGAGAGAATTAGTGGCATCCGTGCCTTGGAGTGCGATCCGACGGGGTCGTGCCTTTACTTTTGATAATCCTCCCCCCGTCAACGCGTCTGCAAACAGGCTGCCGCCATCAGGAACCCGATGGCGAACAAGTTAACACGGTCTCATTTTCAGGACCGGCGTGAATGCCGAAACCGGTGGCGGCACAAGATTACGGAGAATCCCCGGGATGAAGAATCGGGACAGGTTTGTTGCGAAGACGGCGATAAATGGTGAAATGCGCAGTATCTGTGGTGAGCACCTTGGCGTGCGGAAACATCTCCGAAAGCCGGACAACGGCAGCGTCGCAAAAATTCATTTGAGGATATTTGGCCGAGAGTGCCCGGATATGGGCAATGTGCTCGGGGAAAAGCGGCACGATCCTGAGAGCCCCTGCTTCAACCATGCCGTAAAGCTGATCGACAGCCTCCTGCGAATTGCCGAGTTGCCAGACGGCTTCGGCGATAACGGCTTCACAGGTGATTAACGGGGGTTCCAGCAGTTGCATGACCGCCACGCTCCACGAATGCCACTGGTCGCGGCGATTGATCCAGCCGACGAGCGGGCCGGTGTCAGCGATATAGCCAGGCATGGCGGTGCGTGGGGGGGGCCGGATCAGTTGCCGAAACCTTCGCGGGACGAGAGATCCTGCGGGCCGGAATAAACCCCTTTGGCGGAAGCGGCCAATTCGCCAAAAGTTTGCGCGGGTCTTGCGGTCAAGAGGAAGGTTTCACCCGTCTTGCTATCACGGATTTCGATGGTTTGCCCCTTGCGGGCGGCTGCCTTGATTTTTGGAAATTCGCGGACCAGTGATCGGGTTGTGACCTTCATGTCTGACATGATGTCAGACATGAAAGCCTGGTCAAGGGCGTGAAAGGAATGGGGCACCGAAGACGCGCTTTGCTTGCCTGTTCCTGTTACGATAATCCATGCTCTCCGTCATGGAACCCGACTACGATACGGAGAAAGTGGACGAGGCCGTGCTGGCGTTGTTGTGGCTGACGAGGTTTTCCGAGGGCAAGGATTTTGACGGGAACCCCTGTTACCGCGCCTGGAAGGGGCATGACTGGGGGGCGATGGAGCGGCTTCATGCCGCCGGCTATATTGGCGATCCCGTGGGCAAGGCGAAGTCAATGGTGCTTACCGATGAAGGCGCGAAACGATCGGAGGCGTTGTTCGGAAAGCTGTTCGGCAAACAGGGCTGACACTGCGCGGGAATCCCCGGATTTTCAGGATATGCACAGGGCGATGATTCTCATTCTGGCGATCGCCGCAATGTCGACATGCGTGCTGGCGACGGGCGGTTGCCGTTCGTTCCAGGCTTCCGGCACCGGCAACAGCGGCGGTGGATATTCGGGTGCGGCTTCGATTTCGGTGCCGTTCGGAAAAGGCGGCGATCGTAAGTGACAGGCGCTTACCGGGGACTCTGCAGCGCGCGGGTGGCTGGCGGCGGGACGGGAAACGCCGGGGCTTGGCGCGAGGCGAGAAAACTGTCGGCCGTGTAGAGGACCAGGCCGGCCCAGATGCAGGCGAAGGCCCACAATCGGACGGGCTCCAGCGTCTCGTGCCAGTCCGAAGGCGATCCACGGGATGTGCCCGAGCCGCCGCCGCAGGATCGCCACACCGATGTCGGCGAGGACAATGGCGCTCCATTGCAGGCGGCGCAGACGCTCGCGCAGGAAGGCGCAGCCGAGCGCCACGTTGCACAACGGGGTCAGGAAATAGCCGAGGCTGCACTCGACGACGGAGGCCGAGCGATGGGATCGCTTCTTTACTTTTGATATTCCCCCGACGCGGCTGTGGGCAGTTCGTCTCTATCGGGAATCAGACAGGGGCAGGTTAACGCTGTCTCACATCAGGACCGGAAACGTCGCGGAGAAACCGGGATTGCCCCTGCGGATAGATTCGGCAAATGGTGCGGCGATCTTTCTCGCGCATGCCCAAACTCATTTCCAGGCGATCCACCAAGGCAAAACCGCAGCCGGCTCCCGCTGCTCTTCTTTCCCCTGTTCCGACCTCGCGGTCCTTGCTCAAGGATGTGCGCGAACTCATCCAGCTGGCGCGCACGCAAACCGCCCGTGTCGTCAACGCCGGCCTCGTCCTGCTCTACTGGCAGATCGGGCAGCGTATTCACAAAGACGTGCTCCGGGAGAAGCGGGCCGACTACGGGAAGAAGATTTTCTACGCACTGAGTAGAAAATTGGTCGCGGAGTTCGGAAGCGGATTTACCGAACGCAACCTCGCAAACATGACACGCTTTGCCGAGGTGTTTCCCGATCCAGACATTTTGCACGCACTGAGTGCAAAATTGGGTTGGACGCATTTTCGGCAGATCATCTACCTCGACGATCCGCTCCAGCGCGATTTTTACGCGGAGATGTGCCGTATCGAAAACTGGAGCACGCGCACGCTTCAAAAGAAAATCCAGTCGATGCTTTTCGAGCGGACCGCCATTTCGCGCAAGCCGGCCACACTCGCGGCGAAGGAACTCAAGGCCCTCCGCAAGGAGGACCAGCTTACTCCCGACCTCGTGCTGCGCGATCCCTACGTCCTCGATTTTCTGGGCTTGAAAGACACCTGGTCCGAAAAAGACATGGAGGCCGCGATTCTTCGGGAAATGGAGTCCTTCATTCTGGAACTCGGCTCCGGGTTTGCATTCATCGCCCGGCAGAAACGGATGCAGGTGGACGACCGCGATTATTACCTCGATCTCCTCTTTTATCATAGAGGACTGCGCCGGCTTGTCGCCATCGATCTCAAAATCGGCCAGTTCGAGACCGCCGACAAAGCGCAGATGGAAATCTACCTCAACTGGCTTCGCCGCCACGAACAACAGCCGGGTGAAGACACTCCCATCGGCATCATCCTGTGCGCCGGCAAACGCAGCCAGCACATCGAGCTTCTCGAACTGGAAAAGAGTGGAATCCACGTCGCCAGTTACCTGACCAGACTGCTGCCCAAGCGCGCTCTCGAACGGCGTTTCCTCAAGGCCATCCGCCATGCCCGCGCCCGCCTGGGGGAGGGAGGAAAGGGCATGTGACGCGAGGGGTGCCGACAGGCGAATTGCCGGATGCCCGCTTCGCGGACGGCAGCGGTGGGCAAGTCTTCAGGTTGCTGACGTTCCAGCAGTGCGTGCAGGGTGATTCAGGCGCCACTCACTCGGAAAACTTCAACCGGGCGTTGGTGCAGCTGGCAATGCGTAGTGAGCAGATGCAATTAACCGGCTGAACGGTCGAAACAGCGGACTCCGGGGCATTCACGCTTCGCTTGTGCTCCTGCATCCTGATGATCCATCCTCTCTCTCATGGAACCCGACTACGATACGGAGAAAGTGGACGAGGCCGTGCTGGCGTTGTTGTGGCTGACGAGGTTTTCCGGGGGCAAGGATTTTGACGGGAACCCCTGTTACCGCGCCTGGAAGGGGCATGACTGGGGGGCGATGGAGCGGCTTCATGCCGCCGGCTATATTGGCGATCCCGTGGGCAAGGCGAAGTCGGTGGTGCTTACCGATGAAGGCGCGAAACGATCGGAGGCGTTGTTCGGAAAGCTGTTCGGCAAGCAGGGCTGACATGCTCCCCTTCCTGCGTTCAGAGGGCTGAACTGCCCGCTCGATTCGCTCCGGCCAAACATTGTTTCCCGGAAAACGGTGCGTTCGAATGCGGGCATCATGTTTCCCCGCTGTCGCCTTTTCTTCGCGTTTCCTGCACTCTGCACCGCTACAGTCACCATCGGCGCCCCGACGCCGGTCGCCTTGGCCCCGTTCTATCCTGAATCCGCCATTATCAGCGTACACGCGGCTGAAAACAAGGCGCTTCCGCTTCAGGGCGTCCGGCCATCGGCCTCTGTCTCGTACCAGATAAATGACTACTCGGGAACCGTTGTCGCTCGTGGCCGGATCACCGCCGGTCCGGACGGGCGCCTCGCGGTTCCTGCCGCATTGCCATCCGGCTATTACGAGCTCCTTCTCGTCGCTCCTGCGGATGCCTCCGGCGTTGCGGCCACTCTCCCCTTCCTCCGCCTTCCGCCCGTCACCAGTTTTGCCGGCGCCGATCCGTTCTTTTCTTTCGACACCGCCCTCTCCTGGCTTCTCCCGCCGGAGGTCCGCGCCGAGCGCATTGCACAACTCCCGCAGGTCATCGGCACCGCCGGTCTTGCCCGCGAACGCCTTTCGTGGAACGCCATTCACCCTGCGCCGGATCACCGCGATTGGGAAACTGTCCGCCAATACGAAACCACCCGGCGCGACTATGCGGCGAACGGCATAAAAATCCTGGAAATGTTTCACGACTCCCCCGCCTGGCTGGGCAAGGCACAAGGCGGCAAGTTTCCGCTCGATCTTTCCGGCTCCGCCCGTTCCTTCACCGATATCGCTCTCCGCTGGCAGAGCTATTGGGGAGCCCTCGAAGTCTGGAATGAGCCCAACATCGGCTTCGGCGGCAATCAACCTGCCGACCAGTACCTCCCCATCGTCAAAACCATCCGGCACACGCTTCGCTCCGCCGGCGTGGACACTCCGATCGGCGGCGGCGTCTTTGCCTATCTGAACCCCGACTACCTTTCACTCGCCGCCCGTAACGGCCTGCTCGACGAATCGGACTTCATCAGTTTCCACTATTACAGCGATCCCCGGCGCCTCGAAAAACACATCGGCGACATGCGCGCCTGGCTTCGTGCCAATGACCGCGAATCAAAACCGATCTGGATCACGGAAATCGGCCGACGCTGGCGCGGTGATCCGAAAACAATTCCCACGCTGGCCCAGCAGCGTGAAGTCGCCCGCTACGTCGCCATGCAGGCCATCGAAGCCAGAGCCTGTGGCATCTCGGCCTGGTTTCCTTTTGTCTATCCTCCCTACAACGAGCGCGAACTCAGCAATTTCGGCTTTACCGACAGCCATGGACTTCCGCTTCGCCCGCTTGCCGCCATCGCCCAGGTCACACGCGCCCTCTCGGGCTCCACGTACGCCGGCGATCTCGCTCTTCCCTCCGGCACATCATCTCCCGATCCGGCCGGACGCATCCGGATATTTGATACGCAGGATCCGGAAAAGAAGCTCGTGGTCATCTGCACGGACGAGGATCCTGCCGACACCACGATGGTTCTCCCTTTCCTTGTCGAGTCGGCATGCGGCGTCGACGGACGTGCGCTCGCCACGACATCCACCGCATCCTCCACGATTGTGCCGGTGCCCGATGGCGTGGCTTATGTTGTGGCCAGCCGCGCGGCCGTCACTCCCTTCATCCAGACCGCGACCGAAGCCATGCGCCTGAGTCGCATCGCCCGTCAGGAGCCGCCCCCTCTCCCCCCGGCTTCACCTGTCATCTTGCAACCGTTGATCGATCTGAAAGCGACGGGCATCACAGCCGTCACACGCGGCTATCATCTCCCTGCCGGCGACGATGTGCGCATCCCGCTGAAACTGCGTATCAACAATCTCTCCGGCCAGCCGCGCACCGTCTCCGTCACTTACACCACTCAGGATGCCGCCTCTTCCGCGCCGCAATCCGCCGAAGTCGCTCCGGGCGCGTTCGCCGAGCTCCGTTTCGACATCCCGGCCAGTGCGCTTCCGCGCAACGACGACGGAACCTTTTCCCTCACATTCTCCGCCAGTGCACCCGATCTGCGCATTGCGCCGGCTTCGCTCGTTTTTATTCCCTCGCTCGGGCTCGAGGAATACCTCGCCGAATATCCCTGGCAGTTCGCGCTGCCGGTCAACGAGCCTCAGCGCTGGCGCTCCAATGCCAACGGAAAACTCACTTTCGCGCATGACTCGCCGGGCGCCATCTGGGGATTTCGCGTCACCTTCGGGAAAGGAGATCGCTGGGCGTATCCGCGTTTTACGCTCCCGCAGGAAGTCGCGCTCGATCGCCTCACGGGAGTCCTGCTGCGCGCGCGTTGCGCCAGGCCCGCCACCGTTCGCCTCATGTCGTGGGACGCCGACAACAACATGAGCGTCACCTCCTCCGCCGTGGTCCCGGACAACGGCCAATGGCATGTCGTTTACGTACCGCTCTCCTCCTGGCTCAAGCCTGCGGCCGACGGCGACGCGCCTCTCGGACGCCAGATCAGCGACCTGTCGCTTGGCCTCAACAGCCTCGCCGACGACAACGCCATCGAGGTATCCGATTTTTACCTCCTCGGACGATGAGCGCGCGCACGCCATCCGGCGCAGTCTCCACCCGGCGCGCACAGCTTCTCGCGCGCCTGCTCCGGTACGGGGAGGATCACTACGATCACGATCCGTCGTCCGGAGGTCTTTTGCTGCTCCCCATCACGCCTTACCGCAACAAACACGTCGAACATCTGCCCAAGGACGCGCTCCGCCATCCCGTTCGCGAATCGCTTTACTACGCGCTGATTCTCCTCGCCAGTGGCGATCCCCCGAACATCGAACGCGCCGGGAAAATCCTGCTCAGGATCATCGCCGCGCAGGAGCAATCCGATCCCGCCTCTCCGCGTCACGGGCAGTGGGCTTACTTTACCGAGGAGCCTGTCTCCGCGCTGCGTACCATCGACATCAACTGGGCCGACTTTATCGGCATGGGCCTGTGCGTGGCACAGGCCCGTTTCGGACACGTGCTGTCGCGTTCCGTGGCCGACGCCGTGAGACAGGCGATCGCCCGGGCGGCGAGGGCCATTCGCCGGCGCAACGTCGATCTCAACTACACCAACATCGCAATCAAGGGCACATTCGTGACCCTGGCCGCGGCCGAGCTGACCGGTGACACCGGCCTGCTGGCCTATGCGTGCGACCGGCTCTCGCGGTTGCGCGCCCTGATCGAGGGGCAGCAGGTATTGACCGAATACAACAGCCCCGCCTATGCGGGCGTGAACCTCGTCGGGCTGCATGCGATGGAGTCCATCGTGCGTCATCCGGCGGCGCGCGACGACGCGGCCGCCCTGTTGCGACGCCTGTGGCTCGAAGTCGCCGACCGGTTCCATTCGCCGACAGGCGAACTTGCGGGACCGCACGCCCGCGCCTACAGCGCGAGCCTGAGCCGGCTGCCCGGCTGGCTGGGTCCGCTGATCGGGCACGTGACGTCGGAAAAATTTCACTACGAAACCGACGACGCCAATCTGTTCGACTCCATCTGGCCGCTGGTGCTGGAGATAAACGCGCCGCAGGAAGCGGTGGATGCGTTGCTGACGGAGACCGTTGCGCCGCGTCAGGTCACCGCCGCGACCACGCCTTGGCCGGGTGAGGCGGCGCGGGTGCTGACGACATGGGCGGAGCCGGCGTTTTGCCTCGGGACGGTCGCGTTTCAGGATGGCTGGGAACAGCACCACAACCTGATCGCCTACTGGCGGGCAGCGGCGGGAGCAACGGCGTATTTGCGCCACCGTTACCTGCGTGACGGACGGCCGTGTTGCAGCGGCTATTTTTCCGCCATGCAACGGCGGGGCGAAGTGGCGGCGGGGGCGTTCCTGGGAGCGTTTGCCGACGATCACGTGATGACTCCGGTCGAGGGTGTCGTGACGAGCTTTCTCGGTGCGGTTCTGGACGTGGATGCCGCCGGCGAGACCGTGCGGGCCTTTCTGGATGGTGAACCGTTGCGGCGGGAGGAAGGAAGCGTTCCCCTCGCTGTCGGCAGCGTGCTGCGGGTGGAGCTGGCGGCGGTTGTATTCGAGATCGAACTGACCCATCACGAAACCGCCCCCGATCCGGCGCCGCCGGCCCGGGTGGAAAGCCTGTCCGGCGACCGGTTGCGGGTCGTGCTGCCGCATTACGAAGGCGGGCGGCGGTTCGTGCGCTGGCTGGATTTCATGCGGGCTGCCTCGGCTTACCGGTTGCGCATGGCGGCAGCCGGAAAACCGTTGTCACGCGACCTGTTGCCGGACGCGATGTTTCCTCCCCGGGTGTTGCCGCGCATGGAGCTGGAGGCGTGGGCGACCCACTGGCTGGCGCATCGGCAGGCAGGGTAGGGGGCTCTATTCCGCAGATCCATGCAAGGCGGAGGGTGGCGCGCTCCTTCGTTGGCGGGATGCGCTCATCCCGGTGAAATCAGTCGGCCGGGGCACGGTAAACATTGTCACGAAGGGTGACGGCATGGTTGAGCCCGGAGTCGAAAATCCTGGCAGGAAAAACCTGTGCATCTGAACGGATTTCGGGATTCACGATGACGTTGTCCGCAATGAGCAGGTTGCGGTTGGGGACGGGGGCCTGCGGCGCGAACAGGATGTTGCCGAGGCTGTCGATGGTGTTGTTGCGGATCGTGATGTTGTTGGCTTTCCAGGCTTCCAGCGAGTGAGTGCCGAGGATGATAAAGTTGCCGGGATTATGGCGGTTGAGAAAGTGGTTGCCCGCGACGAGCGCGTTGGCGGAGCGGAGGATGAGGCGGTAACCGTAAACGAGTTCGTTATCCGTCACGACCGCGCCGGGGCCGGTGACGTCGAGGTTGAGGAGGCGGTCGGGACGGCCTTTGTCGCCAGCGGCGGCGAGGGATTTGCGGCTGCGGATGGCGCCGGGAATCGGGTCTTCCATCTCGACTTCCATCATGAGCACACCGTTTGTTTTCCGGACGGTAGTTTTCCGGATGATACTCGCGTATTTGCGCTGCCAGCTTGCGGTCTCAACGACAATGAGACGCTGGCCGGGCAGGAAGTGGGAGTGTCCGTTGACGCGGGCGATGAAGGTGCGGCCGGCGTAGTCGTCGATCGTCATCGCGTTGGCATGCGTGTTGATGAAATCGTCGCCGTTGAGGGTCATGAGGGTGTCGTGAATATACGGGCTGAGGTAATTGCTCTGGCCGAAAACGCCGTCGGCGTTGGTGGAACAGATGCGCGTGGTGCCGGGTTTGGGGATGATCTTGCAGGCGTCGAGTTCGACGAGCCCGCTCCGCTTGACGAGCACGCCGGCGGAGAAGGACGAATGGATGCTGACGTTGGCGAGGGCGCAGTTTTGGACGGCGTCGAACTTGATGAGCGGGCGCTCGTTGCTCACGCGGCCGTAGAGGACGAAGAGGGCGTTGCCGGGCAGTTCGTCGGCGCGGGCGGCGCTGCTGGCGTGCACGCCGCTGGAGCCGATGGTGAAGCGATATGTCGCGGGCCTTTCGTCGCCGGGGAGCTTTTGGATGTCTGAAAGCGTGAAGTAGCTGGGCGCGGAGGGAGCGGGAAGCGGAACGATGCCTTCCGCGGTCTTGACGAAATTCCGCGTCACCATGCCGAAGCGGGCATTGCGGATATGGGGATCGAGCGGCGAGGGATAACCGTCATCGACGGTCACATCACAGGTTTTGTTGTCGATGACGTTGACGACTTTTCCTTGAGTGAAGGGGAGTTTTTCATAATCGAGGGCGAGGTCGCGGAGGGTGACGTTTCGGGAGTTCTGGATGTCGATGCCGGTTTCCCACGCGGTGCCGATCAGGAGGAGCGTCTTGTCGGGACCGTCGCCGGAAATGACGAGGTTGGCCGCCCGGCTGATAAACAGATGCGGCGAACCGTTGATCGAGCCAAGATCGGCGGGGGTGACACCGGGAGCGCGTTCGCAGCCGTCGAAATACGGACTCGGGACATTGCGGATGGCGTGGTCGAGATCGGCGAGCCGGTAAACTCCGGCGGAAAGATGGACACGGGAATTCGGATACGCGACGGCATCGGCGATGGCCTTGCGGACGGCCGGGGCATCGTTGGCAACGCCGTCGCCGGCCGCGCCATAGTCGCGGACGTCGAAGGTCTTTTGCGGATGGGCCTGGAGGGTGGCGATGTGCTCGCGCCGGAGGGCGATGGCCTCGCGGACGCTGCGGAGCAGGTTTTGTTCTTCGCGGGAGATCTCGGCCGCGTCGGTTTCGGCGATCGTGCTGGCGGAGGCGAGACGGTCGTCGAGCGAGCGGGTGAGAATTTCCTGTTGATACGTGATCCACCTGGCGAAGGCGGGGGCGCTGTCCGTGAAGCCGGCGGCATCGTTGCCGAGCGAGGCGATTTGTGCCCGAAGGCTTCCCGCGTCTGCCGTCGCCTGCGCCGGAAAGGCGGGACCGGCGAGGAGAATGGAGCAAATGGCGAGGATCGGGAGCAAAGGGAGCGGCGGGCGTGTTATCATTTCAGGAGGAGGGTTGCGGGTGTGGGCAGAAATGGAAACCGCGCACGATTCCTCCCGGGGTCAACCGCCATGCCGGGGAAGGTTCCGGACGGGTTCAGCCCACTGGACAGCCGGCAAGCGGCGGCCCGGGGCCTCGGCGAAAAGCGCGGCCTCGGCCGCCTACTGCCGCACGCAGGGTGATCGACAAACTCAATCGCAATGACCGCGGCATCCCCGTCGTGCGCCAGACCGTGCTCATCCCCGGCAGGTGGATGGAGGAGGCCACGTTGCGGGGCCGTCCAGCGGGCTGAACCGGCCGGGCGGTCATGTGGTTTTGCTACCTTGTTTTCCGGGACGGGGTCAGTCCAGCATGGGGATCATGCACCCCGAGCCTCTCGTCACCTCTCCGATGACCGCATCCTGCATTGTCCGCCGTCCGGCGTCCGCAACGTCTGGCGGCTTCACGCTCATCGAACTGCTTACCGTCATCGCCATCATCGGCATCCTCTCGGCGATCATCATCCCGACCGTCGGCAAGGTGCGGGAGACCGCGCGTCTGGCGCAATGCAAGTCCAACCTGCGGACGTTGCAGCAGGGAGTCATTCTTTATGCCAACGACAACAAGGGAAACTACCCCTACGGGGACAGTGCGATTCCCGGGATGGCAGTCAGTTCCAACATTCATTGGCAGCGGAAGATTTCGCCCTACGTGAGTGGACCCTCACCCGTGGACTGGTACACCAGTCTGCCGATTCCCGGTGTTTATCTGTGTCCGTCGGATACGAGGCCATATCCCAACAAGGTGAGCCCTCCCGACTCACGAGGTGGAATGAGTTACGGCGTCAATCACAAGCTGGCTCCCGGCATGAATGCCAATGCCATCACGAACATCAACACGTTGATCAATAATCCCGTTTCCCTTTTTGACGCCATTGCTCCGACTGGAAGTGGCAATAACCATCTGATTAATATCCCGGACAGCACGGAGAAAGATGCCTTCGAAAGGCGTCACAACGGAAAATACAACTACGCCAGAATGGATGGTTCCCTGCAAACATTTCAGGGGGAAATCCCATCCGACTCGAGCCGGCCTGACCTGTGGCTGGTCAACAAGTAGCCGGATATTCCCTGCGATTTCCCAGGATAGTTGCTACCCGTGATCACCGACTTTCCTTGAAGTGTCCCGGGAGCGCCGGAGGTTGGGCGCGGATCGGTTGCCCAACGCGTCCAGCGGGCTGAACCGGACTGGCCGGCGAGATCGTATACCGGTTGCCGGATACGGCCGGCACAGCCGTTTAATCCTGCTGCACGGAGAACACGTTTGTTGTCCGCCAACCTTCCCAACCTGTCAAAAACACCATGAAAAGACTCCTTCCCCTCCTGATTGCCTGTTTCCTTCCGGTTTTGGCTGCCCGGGCACAGACCACTCTCTTCCAGACCGACTTCACCGGCGAAAACGGCACCACGCCAGCGAGTTTCGTCCTGAAGAACGGGACCGTCGCGAACCTGTTTATTCAAAACAACGAATATCGGGCTGTATCCGGAACAGCCAATTTGCTTTCCGTCTACGAACCGGACGCCGGCGCCTATGAGCTGACCGATTACACGGTCAGCGCCCACTTCCGTATCGGAGACTACAGAGCCGGTGCCTATGCCGGACTGGTCGCCCGCTTCACGAGCACCGTCAATTTTTATCAGGCGCGGCTCTTCATCAGCGATACGAGCGGGAACTCGACGCTCCAGATCTACAAGACAGTCGGCGGGGCAACCACGCTTCTCGCGGAATCCGGCTCCTTCGTCTATGACAAGGCTACGACATGGGAGCTGGTTTTCACGGTGGATGGAGACTCGCTTTCCGCCACTCTCCACAATCAGTCGGACTCTGTCGTGACGTCTCTTCTCGCGACGGACACGTCCTTGACGCAGGGCACGGCCGGCGTGCGCACCACTCCCCCGAGTGGCAGCGCGGTGGTCTACGAAGATTTTGCTATCACGACAGCCGCCATTCCCGAACCTGCCAGCGTTGCGGTCGCCATCGGCGCGCTGGGGCTTGTCGCGGCATTCGCGCTTCGTCGTCGCCAGGCAGCGGGACGTGCGTAAGCGCAGCGAGCTCACTCCTCCACCTTCGTTAAAGAAATCCCCGATTTCCTCCATGAACCCGCATTCCACTTCCCTGTCCTCCCTCCTTCGTCTGACGTCCGCCGCATTGCTGTCAGCCTGTCTGCTGGCGGCATCGGCCGTCGCCGGGACGCTGTTCTCCGCCGACTTCAAGAGCGCGGAGGAGGGCAAGCGGCCGCCCGGATTCCGGCTGGTCAATGGCGGGGATGCCGAAATGGGCGTATCCAAGGGGGAAGTACGCTTCACGAAATCGTCCAGACACCTGCTGGCCGTTTCCGAGGAGCCCTCGCTGGCCGCGGCAGCGGATTACACGGTGACAACACGGCTTCGTTTCGGGAGCGGAAACGATATCTGGGGCGGCGTGGTTGCCCGGTTGAGAAATGACGGATCCTTTTATCATGCCCGCATTTACACGCTCAAGGATGGCAAGGCGGAGTTGCAACTCTACCGGGTCGGCGGCCCCGGCACTCTCCTGCTCGGCAAGGACGAATTCGACATCCGTACCGGAGTCGTCATGACCCTTGCGCTCACGGTCAAGGGTTCCACGCAGCAGGCCGTCCTGACGGATCGCAGCGGGAACCGGATTGCGACGATCAGTGCCAGCGATGCGGCTTACATCAATGGTCCGGCCGGAATGCGCGCGATGCCCAAGGGCAGCGTGGTGGTCTTCGAGAGCTTCACGGTGACCACGGAGGACTGAGCCGGCGGCCCTGCGGAAATGAGTCAGTTCCTGGCGGTTGTTGCGATCGCCCCGGAGACCTGCCGGGCCAGCGCCATGACCTCGCCGGCCAGCGTTTCGCGGTCATGTACCGGCAACTCCTGGTAACGCACGAGGAGGGCCACCGCCATGCGCGGATACGGGAGCAGCAGCTCGTTGACCGGAGCGGCAACGGAAGCGTGATAGACGGTTGTCTCGCGCATGTTCCACGCCACGCCGTTCTCGCGGGCGGCGCGCAGCTCCTTGTAAAAACGCTCCGGGTCCAGACTCGTGTGTTCGGTGATCGTCGGATCGCCGGGATGCGGCGCGTAGTCGGGCCACTCGGATTCGGGACGCCGGGCGACGAGGATTTTCCCGGCCGAGCTCGCATACACCGGCCCGTGCGTGCCGAGCTGGGTGGTGTTGCCTTCGTCTCCGGCGGCGCAAACGACGTAGGTGTCGCGGCCGCCCAGCATGCTCAGGTAAACGCTGCACCGGAGACGTGAGGCGGCGGCGCGGAGCAGCGGATCGACGCGTGTATTGGGACCAAACTGCGAGGCGAATTCATGAATGAATCCGAAGATCCCCGGATGCAGCGAATAGCGCAACGTGGCGGGATTTTGTTGCACGAAACCGAGCTTGCCGAGGATCTGCAGGAGACGGTGCGCGGACGATTTGTAGATGCCGAGCGCCTGCCCCACCTGGGTCACGCCGAGCGGCGTGCCGCTGCGCACGAGCACGCGCACAACGTCGAGGCCCTGGCTCAGGGTTGTTTTCTGGTCGGGTTCGGAGGAGCGGTCGGCGGGCATGGGCATCGGGTGATCGGGAGGGCATGGCAAACGGACAGGCGAGGGAGAGATGTCGCAATCCTGAAAAGTGGCGCGGGCTGCCTGAAGCCCGCGCCACGCGGAGGGGCAACGCCCATGGGCAGGATGCCCATGCCACGTTCACGGCAGTTCACTCCGCTGAACCGGGTCTCTCCCGGACCGCGCTTTGCGCTGCACTTTCCGGGCCGGGCCGCCGCAACACTGGCGGGATGAATTTCGAAACCCGGGAAATACGCGCGACATGTGTGGTGGTGGGCGGCGGTTCGGCCGGTTACGGAGCGGCGATGGCCGCGGCGCGCGATGGCTGCGATGTGCTCCTCGTGGAGCGTCACGGTTACCTCGGCGGCATGGGCACCGCCGCCGGACTCGGTTCCTGGATCAACTACCGCCATCAGGAGCGGGACCTCTCCGAGTCGATGTACCGGGAACTTAAATACGTCCTGTTCGAAGCCGGTCACGGGTATCCGGGTGATGGCGGCCACGTGGATATTTTTGAAGTCGAGGCGTGCAAGCACCTCATGGAGCAAACCCTGCTCCGGCACGGCGGACGGGTCCTCTACCACGCCCTTCTGCGCAATGTCGCACGCGCCGGCAACGACTGGCGGCTGGAGTTTGCCTGCAAGGGCGCCACGGTGGCCGTGCGCGCCCGCTTCGTGATCGACGCCACCGGCGACGCGGACACCTGCGCGCTGGCCGGGGCGACGATGACCCACGGACGCCGCAGCGACGGCAAGGCCCAGCCCATGTCGATGATCGTGCAACTCGGCGGCTTCGACCCTCGCGCCTGGGCCTCGCAAACGGGTGGACGTCTCCTGCGCAACCGCTATGCCGCAGGAGGCGACTGTTTTGCCAGCGAAGTGGCGCGAGCCAGGGCCGCGGGCGAATGGTCAATCCCGCGCGAGAACATTGCCATGTGGTGGTCGATGCCGGACGATCCTGCGCGCGTTGGCGTCAACGGCACGCGTCTGCTCGGTTACAATGCCTGCAATCCGTTCGACGTAACGGCTGCCGAGATCGAAGGGCGCAGGCAGGCGCAGGAGCTGGCGCGGTTTTTCCGAAAGTACATTCCCGGTTTCGGACACAGCTATCTTCTGCAAACCGGCCCCCAGGTCGGCGTGCGCGAATCACGCCGGATCGTGGGGCGCTCCACGCTGGAGGAGGCCGACATCCTCGCCTGCCGCGAGCCGGAAGATCTGGTGGTGCGCTGCGCGTATCCCATCGACATCCACGCCCCCGACAGCGCCACCACCAGCTTCGACCGTGTATCGCGGGAATTTCTTTACGGTGTCCCGTATGGTTGCCTGTTGCCTGCCGGTTTGGAAAACATCGCTGCGGCCGGCCGCTGTATCAGCGCCACCCATGAAGCGGCGGGCAGCTTCCGTGTCATGCCCACTTGCATGGCGCTGGGCGAGGCGGCAGGCGCGGCGGTCGCGCTGGCGGTTCGTCATGACTGCCTGTTGGGGGACGTAAGCGCGCGAGCCGTGCGGGCGCGGCTGGATGAAGCGCTGGAAAATACGACCTTGTCCTCACCTGCGCTGGCCGTGGCCTGAAACCGGATACGCGGGACAGGCGTACGCGTTGGCATCATCATCGATCCTGTCGTATCCGGGCAAGGGGCGCGATCAGCGGGCCCGGTGTGGAGATCCGGATACCTGTCGTGAGGCGAGAAAACTGTCGGCCGTGTAGACGATCAGGCCGGCCCAGATGCAGGCGAAGGCCCACAGTTGCGGCGTCTCCAGCGTCTCGTGATAGACGAAGAGGCCGATCAGGAATTGCAGGGTGGGGTTGATATAGAGCAGCAGGCCCATCGTGGTCAGGCGCAGGCGCCGGGCTCCCCAGCCGAAGAGGAGCAGCGGCACGGCCGTCACCAGACCGACGCTGAGAAGCCAGCCGTGTTGCGCGAGGTTGACGTGGCCGAGTGCGCCGTCGCCTCGCAGCGCCAGCCAGACAAGCCAGCCGGCGGCGAGCGGAAACAGGAGCAGCGTTTCCACCGTAAGGCTGGCGAGCGCGCCGAGTGCGGACTGTTTTTTGAGGATGCCGTAAAGCGACCACGAGCCCGCCAGCCCGAAGGCGATCCACGGGATGTGCCCGAGCCGCAGCAGCAGGATCGCCACGCCGATGCCGGCAAGAACGATGGCGCTCCATTGCAGGCGGCTCAGGCGCTCGCGCAGGAAGGCGCAGCCGAGCGCCACGTTGCACAACGGGGTCAGGAAATAGCCGAGGCTGCACTCGACGACGTGATTGTTGTTTACGCCCCACACGAAGATCAGCCAGTTGCAGGCGAGCAGCACGCTGCTCAGGGCGTTGAGCGCGACGAGTCGTGTGTTGGCGAATACGGCAAACGTCCCGCGCAGCGTTCCCTGCCAGGCCAGCACGGCGAACAGGAAAAGCAGTGACCACACGATCCGGTGGCAGATGAGCTCCGTCGCCGGGATGCCCTGCATCTGTTTCCAGAAAACCGGAAACAGCCCCCACAGCACGAAACAACCGCCGGCCGCGAGCGCGCCGCGGGTGGCGGACGAGGGGCCGGCGGAAACCGGTGCGGAGGAAAAAGGAGGACTGGCGACCGACGCTGTCCCGGATGCGGATGTGGCGGGAGTGCTCACGAAAAGGCCCCATCACAGGTAGAGCATCGGCGCCAGTCAACCGGGCGAAGCGAGGGCGTTGACCGAAATCCGGCGGGACATCAAACCGGTCCGGATGATTTGCCCCAAGGCGGAGGTTTGACATAAGTCCGGTTCAGGATTGGATTTTGTCCCATACCACCGCCCATGCTCGACCGAATTACAGACCGAATCCTGAATCCTTTTCGCAGGTGGCGTCCCAATGCCGAGGCGGATGCGATCAAGCGTGAGTTTCGCGAATCGGTGGCCCGTCATGCCGCCAACGGCGAGGCTCGCAAGGCGCTCGCCGAAAACCTGAGTCTGATGGGCATCGATATCGCAAGCAAGGAACGGCCCCGGCTTGTCGGGATCAGGGGGAAGCGGTTTGCGGGAAGATAGAACGTACCCGCATGACTACCGCATGCTTTTTGAGCATGAGGTGAAGCCGATCGTCGTTGGCGGTCAGGCGGTCAACCTTTGGGCAATCGCTTATCTGGAAGATGGGGATCCGTTGATCGCTGCGACCAAATACGGGAGCGGTGATATGGATGTGCTTCAGGAAAACAGGGTGATCGAAATGCTACGCAATCTTCCGGGCTGGCAGTATGAGAAGACCCCGATATGGAGTCTCTCGCTCAGGAGAGGACAAGTCCATGGAAGGTCTCCCGATGGGCGGCGTCTGCTGGTCGAAGTTTTGACAAAAGTGAACGGTCTGGAAAAGACCGATATCGAATGTGCAACCGTTGAGCATGCAGGGGTCGTTTATCAACTGTTGGACCCGATTGCCTTGCTCAAGGCCAAGGCCGCCAATGTGCGTACGCTCCGGCAGGACGACGATCCGCCGCGTCATGATCGCGAACATCTTCGGCTGGTTGCGCGATGTTTTCCGCTCTACTTGCGTGACATGGTGGCAGGTGCTGTGGGTGGAGATCAGGAAGATGTGCGAAATGCCAAGGTCACTATCAGCCGCGCGTTTGCCGTCTTGCAGGATTCGAAAACCGCCAGGGTGTTGCTTGCCGAGGGAATTTCTCCGGCCAGTCTCATGCCGCCGGAACTGGCGGATTGTCCCATCGAGCCGATCCGGCGTGCGTATCAGCACCAGATGCCGCGTTTGTTGCAGGCCGGGTAAATAGACGGGGAGCATCCGCATTCAGGCTTTGCTCAGGGGCGCCCGCCGGGGCGTGCGGTTTTGCGTCTCTTCTTTTTCTGCGGCACGACGCCGATCCGCGGGTCGCGGCGGCGGACGAGGCTGACGAGGCGTTCGGCGACGGATTCGAAACGGTTGTCCGATTCCCGCAGGTAGAGCCACTTGGGCAGGACGGGGTGCGGGGCGAGTTCGGGAAACTCGGCCATGAGCGCGGCGTGGTGCTCGTGCGAGGTGGCCACACAGACGCCGCGCCAGTCCTCGTCGGTGCTCGTGGTGAAGTAGAGCATCAGCTTGCCGTCGAGGTACGCGGCGCGTCCGCCGAACATGGGGCGCAGCAGAAACGTCGGGTCCGCCTCGAGCGGCTCCCAGAGCCACGCATGCGGATGGATTTTTCGGATTTTGCCGGAAGGCAGGTCGCGCATGCCGACACTCATAACCTTCCCGGCCGCCGGCGTCTATCCCGGGTGCGGGCTGCCAGGGAAGACACCCGGCTGGCTGAAACCGGTCATGCGGCGCATTAGCCGGCGTGCTGGCGTGGGCGTTTTGATGCAACCGGCATGCGGCTGGCTTCGGCCCTTTCCGACTCAATGAAAAATCGGGAAACCATCCTTTCAAAACGCCTCGTGCGCGGGCTGCCGGAGCCGGACGATTATTTTATCGGCTTGCGGCGGTTGCCGGAGGAGTTGCCCGACAACGTGTTGCTCTTCGCCCGCCGCTTGATCGCCGACCTGCACCGGCCGGCGGACATCACCTCGACGTTTCACCAGCGCTGGGTGCTGGTCGTGGCCATGACCGGCGGGGGCACCATCGTGCTCGACCAGCAGCCGCATCGTCTCACGCCCGGCCATGTGCTGCTGGTGCCGCCGCTGCATCTGCACGCCTACGAAAACGTCGATCCGCAACTGCTCTGGCTTTACGTGACGTTCGAGTGGCCGGGGCACACCGCGCTTTCGGAAGCATGGCGCGGCGGGCCGCGGCGCCTTTCCGGAGCGGCGTCGCGCCGGCTGGGAGCGTTGTTCACGGCCTGGCGCGGCCCGGAAGCGGACGGTCTCGTGGCCGCAGCCCATCTGCTCGCGCTGCTGCGTAGCCTGTTTCCGAATACGGAAACGGAGACGAAGGGCTCCGAACCGGAGGGGTTGATCGCCGCGATCCAGGCGGGAGCCGCCGCCGATCCGGGAGGAACGCTGGTCGCACTCGCGCGGCGCGTGGGGTTGAGCGAGAGCCATCTGCGCGCGCGTTTCCGGCGCGAGGTGGGCATCAGCCTGGGGCGCTATCTGCGCGAGGCGCGGCTGCGGCAGGCGGCGGTCTGGATCGGCGAAGGGGGGATGAGCGTGAAGGAGGCGGCGAGCCGGGCGGGTTATCCCGACATGCACACCTTCAGCCGCGCGTTCAGCCGCGTGCTGGGGCAGCCGCCTTCGTCGATGCGCGGGTTGTCCGGACCGGCGCGGGGGCAAGAGGATACCAGGAAGGCAGGAGGCGGGGGCTGAAAGAAAGCCGGGCGGCTCCACGAGATGGCCGCCCGGCCCGGGCACCGGTCATACCGTCATGGATACGACCGGAAAAGGTCCCGGCGGGGTGACCCCGTCCGGGTTGGATGTAACGAAGAAAAATGACGGGTGGCGCGGGGAGCACAGCACGGGCTGGAAGCCCGTGCTGCTTCATGGGCAGGATGCCCATGCCACGTCGGTCGATGGCGGCCTACCACCAGGATTCGGCCTGGACGCCGAAGACCCAGGTGCCGTTGGCCCCGGCCTTGGAGCCGTTCATGTACTCGGTGTGGTCGTTGCCGCCCCAGTAGTAGTAGCCGGCATAGGCGCGCAATTCCGGCCGCGACATGACGCCGCCGCCTCCCGGCTTGACCACCCCGGAGATCAGGAATTTGGCCATCGCCGTGTCGGTGTCTTTCGCCGTGTACCGGTCATCGGTGGCCCAGTCCACGGCGAACTCCCCGGCAAGGCCCAGTTTCGACGTGAACATGTACACCGGCCGGATAGCCGTGGTCACGAACACCCGGTCGGCCGAGGAGCCCCCGGCCGGCGTGTAGCCGAGATCGTCCCACTGCGCCATCACCGCCCAGTTGAACGAGAACCGGTCCGAAACCTGCCACACGAGGTCGTTGGTGAACAGCAGCGTCTGCGCGTCCTCCATCCAGTCCTTCGCCGGCGGCGTGCCGTCGTTGATGATCGGCACTGCCGCGGTCAGCCCGTAGGCTCCGCCGAACCCGTATTGCAGCGAGGCCGTGTTGGCTCCCTTGGCGAATTCGTTCTTCTGCACCCAGCCGAAAGCCAGGCCGGGGGTGGACTCGGGCGCCCAGGCATCCGAGATTCCGTCGGTGCCCTTGACGGCTTGGGGCGAGACCCAGAGCATGCCCGAGCCGCCGAAGACGGGCAGGTCGCTCCAGCGGATGTCCAGGGTGTGCTTGGTCACGTAGTAGCGGTTGTCCACCAGCAGGCGGTCGTCCTCCTTGTCGCCGATATAGTAGGCCACATGCAGTTTGCCGACCTTCAGGGGGATGTTCTCGATGCCGCCGCCGTGGCCGAGGGTGTTCAGGTACTTGTAGTCGAACATGTGGACGTCGCGGCGGTCGTACCAGCGCTTGCCGGCCCACAGCTGGATTTCGGGACTGGTCCGGAAGACATTGCTGGCGGTGACGTAAAGCTCGCTCAGGTAGATGTCGGCATTGTCGTCGGCGCCGTCGACGTCATAGGCGGTGAACCAGGCGGACATGGTGGCGTGCATGCCCCACTTGATCGAGTCCTCGGTGGCCTGGGGCAGCGTGTAGTGGAAAAACAGGTCCAGGTAGGTGTCGTCCTCGTTGCCGAGGCGGCCGAGGCGGGAGCCGCCGATGCCGTCGCCGGCGGAGATCTTGCCCTGGCTGCCGCCGTGCTCGTTGATGCCGCCGCCGGCGCGCAGGTAGCCGTTGATGGAGAGATTCCGGGTGATGGACAGGTCCTCGGACAGGAGTTTTTCGTAGAACGAAGGCGAGCGGACTTCCTCGAGGGACTGGCTGGTGGCCTGCTGGCCCTGCTCGAGGGCGGCGGTCTGCGCGCCGAGCGTGGCCAGCTTCTTTTCCAGCTCGGCGATGCGGGCCTCGGCTGCCTGCTGCGCCTGGAGGGCGGCCTTCGCGGCGGCTTCCTGGGCTTCTCGCGAAGCCCTGATTTCGGAGCGGAGGGCTTCGAGGTCCTCCGCCGACTGGGCAAACGCGGGCGTCGAGCCGATGCTCGTGCCCACGGCAACGAGCGCAGCCATGAGGAGGGTGCGCCCGGGGTGGTGATTTCTTGATAGGTGCATGGTGGTTTGCATTCGGGTTGTCAGGGTAGAGAGGAAATCCGGAGTGCAGCGTCGGGTGCCGGGGAAATGGAAGGGAGGGCGGAGCGAGGCAGGATTCGGGCAAGGCAGCAGCCTTGCCCGTGCGGACACGGGTGGCGGAGGCGGCGCGGCGGGCGTTCAGGGTTTCGCGCGGGGCGCCGGACGGAGGTCAGAGGTCAAGTGGAAACGAAAAAGGAAAATCAGTGCGGGGCGGCTGCGGCGGAGCGGGTGGCCTTGTCGAGGACGAGTACCTTGCGGGCGGTCTGTTCGTCGGTAATGAGGATGTCGATACAGCCGGTGCGGAGGGCGCCGAGGATGGCGGCGACCTTGTCGGTGCCGCCGGCGGGCGCGATGACGGGGTTGATGTTGCGCATGTCGTCGAAGGTGAGGCTGACGATGCGGCGGTCGAATTCGGTCTCGACGGGCTTGCCGTTGATGTCGAAGTAGCGGCAGGAGATGTCGCCGACGGCGCCCTTGGCGCGGAGTTCGTCGATCATGATGGGATCGAAGAAGCCGGCGGAGACGGCGGTGGCGTCGTGCGCGACGCGGCCGATGCCGATCATGGCGCGGGAGGCGGAGCGGGCCATGTCGAGGCAGGCGCGGATGCTGCGGTCGGCGAGGAGGATTTCCTTCACCTGGATGGAGCTGACGATGGCGGGGAGGGGCAGGTGGTAGACGCGGGCCCCGAGTTTCTCGCCCATGACGCTGGCGAGGCGGATGGGGTTGATGGACTCGCCGCTGTTGAGGCAGCCGATGGCCTGGGCGAGGACGGCGCCCTCGATTTTTTTGCCGGAAAGGGCGTTGGCGACTTCGAGCGCGGTGGCGCCCCAGGCGGTGGCGAGGACTTCGCCGGGCTGCATGGTGCTTTCGAGCAGGAGGGCGGTGGCCTTGCCGATGGCTTGCCGGATCTCGACGTTGGTGGCGTTGGGCGGGGTGGGGACGATGTAGGCGTTGGTGAGCGAGAAGTGCTGGCGGATTTCGTCGGCCAGGGTGAGACGGCTGAGGAGATCGGGGCGCAGCGAGATGGTGACGAGGCCTTCGTCGCGGGCACGGGAGAGGAGATTGGCCACGGCGGGGCGGGAGATGTCGAACTGGGCGGCGATCTCGGCCTGGGTGAGGTTGTGGTGGTAATACAGCCAGGCCGCGGTGATCGTGGCATCGATATCGGTGCCGAAGGATCGCGTGTCGTCGCCGGAGCCGGTGATTGCTGGAGATTGGGCCATAACCAAATCCAATGCACGCGCGGGGGCCGGGGGGGAATGCTGAAGTTCCGGCATTATATGAGTTGCGTCGATCATTGGAGGGGTGGCTATGGCAGGCCGTTGATGGATGGAAGGTTGCGCAGGAAAGCCGTCGGCGGGTCAGGGGGCGCGGCGCGGGGTTTTGCGGGAGAGTTCGGCGGCGGCCACGAGGCAACCGACGACTTCGCGTGACGAAAGGCCCGGGGCGAGCGATTCGTAGTACGCTTCTTCGGCGGGCGTGAGCGAGGCCGGAGGCGGCGGACGGTGGCCGGCAGCCGGGGTCGGGGAAGACGGGGCATCTCCGGCAACGGGGCGCCGGCTCCGGAGGGCGTCGGCGAGTTCGCGGGTGGGCGGGAGGCTGCGGATGGCGGTCATGGCGGGTGGCGAGGGTGGATGGGTTGCGGTGCGGCAAGCGACGCCCCTACGGGTTGGCGCCGAAGGCCCGGGCGAGGGTTTTGAGAATGAGGGCGCAGGAGGTGGCGCCGGCGTCGAGAACGCCGCGGGAGCGTTCGCCGAGGCGGGCGGCGCGGCCGAGTTTGGCGACGAGGTCTTTTGTCGAATCGCGTCCGCGGTCGGCGGCTTCGGTCATGCGGGCGAGAGCGTCGGGGATCGTGGCGCCGGCGGCGATGGCCTCGCGGTACGCGGCTTCGGCGGGAGCGAGGGTGTCGATGATGGTCTTGTCGCCGACCTTGGCGTCACCGAGTCCGGAGACGCCGGTCATGGCGCCGGCGAGCATGGCGGCGAGGGTCTGCGGATCGGCGAGGTCCTTGTCGCGCGAGGCGAGGCTCATCTGGATGAAGAAGGTGCCGTAGATCGGACCCATGGAGCCGCCGATGTCGGTAAGGAGCGTCTTGCCGATGAGGGCGAGGGCTTCGGGCACGGTGGGCTCGCGGTCGCCGAGGCGGGTTTTTACGAGCTGGAAACCTTTGGCCATGTTGACGCCGTGGTCGCCGTCGCCGATGGCGCCGTCGACTTCGCTGAGGTAGGCCTTGTTGGTTTCGATGGTGTCGACGAGCGCGAGAATCAGGTCGCGGCCGGCGGGAAGGGTCAGGGTGGTGGTCATGTCAGTTCAGGGTTCAGAGTTTGGAGTTCAGGGTTTGGAGTCGGGGCGAGGCGCTT
The DNA here is from genome assembly GCA_000242935.3 of Opitutaceae bacterium TAV5. Taxonomy (NCBI): domain Bacteria; kingdom Pseudomonadati; phylum Verrucomicrobiota; class Opitutia; order Opitutales; family Opitutaceae; species Opitutaceae bacterium TAV5. Next base: position 2,286,602 of record CP007053.1, on the reverse strand, counting down.
CCGCGCCTCGTCGGCAGCGGCTGGAAAGCCGCCGCTCCTTTTCAGTGTTGGGTGAGGCCGAGGCTGTCGCAGTCGAGGTCGATCAGCTTTTCGAGTTCCCCGTCGAGTTTCATGAGGGTGAAGGTGATGCCGCGCATTTCGAGCGACGTGAAATAGTTGCCGAGGTACGCGCGGTGCACGGTGATGCCGGCGGCGGCGAGGAGGTCGGCAACCTTGTTGTGGGCGATGGCCAGCTCCATCACGGGCGTGGCGCCGAGGCCGGAGATGAGGACGACGACCTTGTCGCCCTTCACGAAGGGTTTGTCGGGCAGGATGAGGTCGAGCGCGAGTTGCGCGATCTCGTCGGCGGTGCCGAGGTCGCGGACCTCGACGCCGGGTTCGCCGTGGTGGCCGATGCCGACCTCCATCTTGCCGTCGGCAATGGTGAAGTTCTCCTTGCCGACCGCCGGGAGGACACAGGAGCTGAGGCCGACGCCGACGCTGCGGGTATTGTCGATGGCTTTTTGCGCGGCGGCGACGACTTCGTCGAGCGTGCCACCGAGCGCGGCGCGGGCGCATCCGACCTTCCACATGAGGACTTCGCCGGCGACGCCGCGGCGTTTGCCGGGCTGGTCTTTCGGCGCTGAGGCGACGTCGTCGTTGGCGACCACGGTCTTGACGGTGATGCCTTCGAGCTCGGCGAGCTGGCGGGCCATCCTGACGTTCATGTTGTCGCCGGCGTAGTTGCCGTAGAGGCACGCGACACCCTGGCCGGAGTCGGCGGCCTTGAAGGCGTCGAAGAACGCTTTCGCGGTGGGTGACGAGAAAAGTTCGCCGATGGCGACAGCGTCGAGGAGGTTGCGGCCGACGTAGCCGAGGAAGGCAGGTTCGTGTCCCGAACCGCCGCCGGTGACGACGCCGACCTTGCCGGCGACGGGCGCGGCGGGGCGGCGGAGGGCACGCGGGTTTTCCGTGGTGGCGAAGTACTGCGGGTACGCCTTGAGGTAACCGGAGACGGCGTCCTCGACGACGAGAGAGGGATCGTTGATGATGCGTTGCATGGGTGGCTTCAGGTTTGGAGTTTCGGAGTTTGGAGTTTGGCGTCTGGAGTTGAGCGCGGCACAGGGGGGCAGGCGCTCAGCAGGCGTGGAGCTGGCGTTCGATGGCGGAGATGCGGTCAACCTTGGGGCCGGAGCGGGCGCTTTCGAATTCGGAGCCGAGCCAGATGTCGACGAGGCTCTTGGCGAGCTCCTCGCCGACGACGCGGGAGCCGAGCGTCATGATCTGGCAGTCGTTGCTCTTGCGGGCGCGTTCGGCGGAGTAGGCGTCGTGACAGACGGCGGCGCGGATGCCGGGCACCTTGTTCGCCGTAATGCAGACGCCGATACCGGTGCCGCAGATGAGGATGCCGCGGTCGTGTTTGCCCTCGGCGACGGCCTGCGCGACGACGAGCGCGATGTCGGGATAGAGGCTCGGGTCCTTGTTGAAGACGCCGTAGTCTTTTGTCTCGTAGCCTCGCGCGGCGAGGTGCTTGCCGATGACGGCCTTGAGGTCGAAGCCGGCTTCGTCGGCCCCGAGCGCGATGGACTTGCGGGAGGGAGTGCTGATGGCAGGAGTGCTCATGTTACTGAATGGTATAGCCGCCGTCGATGACGAGGTTGGCGCCGGTGATCATGGCGGCGGCATCGCTGGCGAGAAAAAGGGCGCAGGCGGCGATCTCTTCGGGATACGCGAAACGGCCGGCGGGAAGTTTTTTCCTGAACGCCTCGCCGACTTCGCCGGCCCAGGCCTTGCGCCCGAGATCGGTGAGGACGACGGTGGGCGAGATGGCGTTGCTCTGGATATTGTGCGGAGTCCATTCGAGGGCGAGGACCTTGGTGACGCCGATGATGGCCGCCTTGCTGGCCATGTAGGCGACGTGGCGGTCGAGCGCGACGATGCCGGCCTGGGAGGCGAGGTTGATGATGCGGCCGCCGCCCTGCCGGATCATGTGGCGGGCCACGGCCTGGCTGAGGAAAAAGAGGGCCTTGAGGTTGAGATCGAGCGTGAGATCCCAGCGCTCCTCGGTGACGTCGATGGCGGGATCGAGGAGGCCGACGCCGGCGCAGTTGACGAGGATGTCGATGCGACCGAAGCGCCCGATGGCGGCGGCCACGGCGGCGTTGCGCGTGGCGGTGTCGGTGACATCACCGCTGATGGCGAGGACGCGGGAGGCATCGGGCGCGATTTGTGGCGCGAGGGCGGATACGTCCTTGTTGAGGTCGAAAAGGACGAGCGTGGCGCCCTTCTCGTAATAGAGCTCGGCGATGGCGCGGCCGATGCCGGCAGCGGCGCCGGTGATGAACGCGACGCGATCCTGGAGAGAGAAGTTTTTGTCGTAAGGTTTGAAGTCCATGGCGAAAGGGCGGAAGAGGGGGAGGCGGGTGCCGGCCGGGAGACCGGCGTTCCCGGCGGTTATTTGCTGATGGTGGTGCGGCGGCGGAGTTCGGCGGCGTTTTCCTTGCTGATCACGGTCCAGGGGACGTTGTAGTATTTGTCGGTGCCGTTGTTCCAGGGCATCTTGTCGCCGTAGAAGGCCCAGATGTCGGACTGCGGCTTGTAGGACGGGCCCTTGACGGCGCGGAGGGCGACATCGAGCGCGCCCTGGGCCTGGGTCTTGGCGTCCTGGAGGATGCTGACCATCTCGCCGCGTTCGGCGGCGGTGATGGCGTCGGCCACGCCGTCGATGCCGGCAGTGGGGAAGTCGGCGATGTCGAGGCCGGCGATCTTGATCGCCTGGATGGCGCCGAGGGCCATCTCGTCGTTCTCGCCGACGACGCCGTGAATCTTGCCCGGGTAGGCGGTGAGCCAGTTTTCCATCAGGGAAATGGCCTCGGCGCGCGACCAGTTGGCGGTCTTCCAGTCGAGGACCTTGATGTCGGGATATTTTGCAAGGGCTTTTTCGATACCCTTGCGGCGCTCGACCTGGCCGGACTGGCCGATGGGGCCTTCGAGGACGACGATGTTGCCCTTGCCGCCCATGCGTTCGAAGACGGAGACGGCTTCCATCTCGCCGCCGATGATGTCGTCGCTGCCGACGTAGCTGGTGAGGAGTGGCGACTCGACGCGGCCGTTGGAGCCGATGACGGGGATACCGGCGGCATGGGCCTTGGCGACGGCGCCGGCTCCGCCCTGGAGGTCGATGGGGACAAAGAGGATGGCGTCGAATTGCTGGACGATCATGGTGTCGAACTGGTCGTTCTGGACGTTGAGATCGTAGCGGCCGTCGAAGATGGTGAGTTTGACCTCGCCGCTTTTCACGGCCGGGTGCTGCTGGAGCCAGAGCGTCCAGACTTTCATGAACTCACCCTTGAGACCGTAGACGGCGGCGCCGATTTTTACGGGTTTGTCGGGCTTGGCGGCCAGGAGGGTCGTCGGGGAAAAGGCGGCGGGGAGAAGGGCGGCGAGCCCGAGAAGAAGGAGGTGGCGGATGGTTTTCATGGCGTGCGGAAAGAGAAGACGGGCGAAGAAAGGGAATGAGGGCGGGGGTGGACGGGAGAGGCAGAGGCTACCCTGAAACTTCCATCTCCCCCGGCCGGCAGCCCGGAGTGGGTGCGCGGCCCCCGCCCTCACAAGTGTCGGCAGGCGTTCGTGTGTAGTTGTTTTACGGTTACTTGAGGACCTGCCTGGCGAGTGAATCGGCGTTTTGGGCGGTGATGAGCGTCCAGGGAATGTCGTAGTGTTTTTCGTTGCCGCCGTTCCAGGGCATCCGGTCGCCGTAGAATTCCCAGATGTCGGACTGCGGTTTGTACTCGGGGCCGATGATGTGGCGGAGGAGGACGTCGAGCGCGCCCTGGCCCTGGGCCTTGGAGTCCTGGAGCACGCTGACAATTTCGCCGGCCCTGGCGGCGGCGAAGGCGTCCTTGATGCCGTCCACGCCGACGACGGCGAAGTCGGAGACCTTGAGGCCGGCGGCCTTGATGGCCTGGATGGCGCCGAGGCCGAGGTCGTCGTTCTGGCCGATGACGCCGTTGATCTTGCCCGGGTAGGCGGTGAGCCAGTTTTCCATGAGCGAGAGGGCGAGGGCGCGGTCCCAGTTGCCGGGCTTCATGTCGAGGACCTTGATGTCGGGATATTTTTGCAGGACGTTGAGGTTGCCCTTGCGCCGTTCGATCTGGGCGGACTGGCCGATGGGGCCTTCGATGATGACGACGTTGCCCTTGCCGCCGATGCGGTCGACGACGGACTGTGCCTCCATCTCGCCGGCCCTGACGTCGTTGTTGCCGACGTAGGCGGCGAGCAGGTCGATCTTGCTGATGCGGGTGTTGGAGCCGACGACGGGAATGCCTTCGGCGACGGCTTTTTCGACGGAGCGGGAGCCGGCCTCATAGTCGATGGGCACGAAGATGATGCCGTCGAACTGCTGGACGATCATGGAATCGAACTGGTCGTTCTGGACGTTGGGGTCGTAGCGGCCGTCGAAGACGGTGATCCGGACGTCGCCGTTTTTCACGGCCGGGTGATCCTGCACCCAGTTGGTCAGCATTTTCATGAACTCGCCGCGGAGTCCGTAGACGGCGAGGCCGATCTTGAGCGGTCTTTTGGGGGCGGCGAGGGCGGGCGAGACAGCGAGGAGGGAGAGGCCGGCGATACAGAGACCTGCGAGGAGGTATCGAAGCGTTTTCATTGATTTTTGTGGTTTTTGTTTGGATACGGGTAGCCGGAAATCGGGAGGCGGATCAGTCGCGGGTGCGGCGGGCGGGATCGAGGAGGACGGCGCAGACGATGATGCAGCCCTTGACGACCTGCTGGTAGAAGGAGGAGACGCCCATGAGATCGAGGCCGTTGTTGATGACGCCGATGATGAGCGCGCCGAAGAGCGTGCCACGCACGGTGCCGACGCCGCCGTTGAGGCTGGTGCCGCCGATGACGACGGCGGCGATAGCGTCGAGTTCGTAGGACATGCCCGCCTGCGGGAGGCCGGCGGTGGTGCGGGCGGTGAGGACGAGGCCGCTGAGGCCGGCGAGGAGGCCGGCGAGCGCGTAGACGGAGACAATGATCTTGCGGGTGCCGATGCCGGCGGTGCGGGCGCTCTTCTCGTTGCCGCCGACGGCGTAGATGTAGCGGCCGAAGGTGGTCTTGTTGAGCAGCACCCAGAGGCAGACGAAGACGAGGGCGAAGATGTAGACAGGGACGGGGACGCCGAAGATGCGTTCCTGGCCGAGCGCGAGGAAGGGGCTGGACAGGTTGCCGATGGGCATGCCGTCGCTGTAGATGTAGGTGAGGCCGCGGGCGACGCTGAGCATGCCGAGCGTGGCGACGAAGGGAGGCACGGCGAGGCGCGCGACGACGAGGCCGTTGACGAGTCCGCAGGCGAGGCCGACGCCGATGCCGGCGCTGACGGCGACGAGCGCGGGCTGCGGGTTGTCGCCGGTGGAGAGGCTGGCGGCGACGATGCCGGCGAGGGCGAGCACGGAGCCGACGGAGAGGTCGATGCCCTTGGTGAGCACGACGAGCGTCATGCCCATGGCGAGGATGCCGTTGATGGAGGTCTGCCGGAGAACGTTGAGGATGTTCTTGGTCGTCAGGAAATACTCGCTCGTGAACGTGAGGATGATGCAGAGGAGAAAGAACGCGATGATGATGCCGTATTGCTGGAGGAAGGACGCGAGCATGCGGCGCTTCGACCCCGGGCTGGCGCTGGCGGAGGCGGACGAGGGGGAGGCGGCGGTCGAGGCAGTGGTGGTGGAATTCATGGGGAGAACGGATATCGGTGGACGGGCGGAGAGCGCGGAGAGGGCGCAGACGAAGGGGGAGACGGAAGAGCGGATCAGGTGCGGGATTTGTGGTGTGACCGGAGCGGCGGAGAGGCTCCCCTTAACGTCCCCCCCGCCGCCAGTCACATGGACATCTTCAGGGTTCCAGAGTCACTTTGACCGAGGTGAGCCCGTTGATGACCATGTCTATCCCCTTTTGGTAATCAGCCAGGGGAAGCCGGTGCGTGACGATCTCGTCCATGGGCAGCAGACCCGCGCCGATGATCTCGATCGCCTTCGGGTAGGTGTAGGGACTGAGGTGCGCGCCGTGGATGTTGAGCTCCTTGCCATCGCCGATGATGGTCCAGTCCACGGTGACTTTTTCGCGCATCACGCTGAATTCGACAAACGTGCCGAGCTTGCGGATCATCTGGAGACCCTGCTCGACAGCGGAAGGATGGCCGGTGGCCTCGATGTAGACGTCGCAACCGTAGCCGTCGGTGAGGTCGCGGACTTTTTGTACGGCGTCTTCCTTGCTGATGTTGATGACCACATCGGCGCCGGTTTTTTTGGCGACGGCGAGGCGGTCGTCCTTCAGGTCGAGGGCGACGACACAGCCGGCGCCCTTCTGTTTCGCGCCGATGACCATGCCGAGGCCGAGCGGACCGCAGCCGGCGACGACGACGGTGTCGCGGAACTTGATATCGCCGCGTTCGACGGCATGCAGCGAGCAGGCGAGCGGCTCGGCGAAGACGGCGTGGTGCCACGGAATCTGCGGCGGCACCTTGAAGTTGAGCGCGCCTTTCGGGAAGAGACAGTACTCAGCCCAGGAGCCCTGCGTCTTTTTCCGGAAGCCGTAGATGTTGTGCTCGACGTCCATCCAGTAGTGGCCTTCGCGGCTGTACTTGCAGCCGCCGGAGGGGACGATCTGCTCGCTGGTGGCGTGGTCGCCGATGGCGAGCTTGTACTGCTCGCCGGCGCCCTCGCCGAGGGCGACGACTTCACCGACGAATTCGTGGCCGGGGATGACCGGCGCCTGCACCCAGGCGGGGCGGGTCTCGTCGCCCCAGAAGTGCGCGGCGCCGCCGTAGCACTTGATGTCGCTGGCGCAGATGCCGGTGCTTTTCACGCGGATGACAACTTCTCCGGGGCCGGGAACCGGCACGGGGCGTTCTTCGAGACGGTAGTCGCCGGGCGCATAGGCGACGACGGCCTTCATCGTTTTCGGGAGGGCGGGTCCTTCGTATGTTTGGCTCATGATGATGAGGTGGTGTTGAGTGTTTGAGATTTTGGAACGGACAGGGAAAAGGGGGGGGCGGCGGCAGGTGACGGGGTTACTTTTCCTTCTTCATGTTGCTGGCGTAGACGGCCAGGAGGATGATGGCGCCCTTGAGGACTTTTTGCGTGTAGGGCGACACGCCCATGAGGTTGAGGCCGTTGTTGAGGACGCCGAGGGTGAGCGCGCCGATGAGCGTGCCCACGATGTGGCCGCGGCCGCCGGCGATGCTGGTGCCGCCGAGGACGACGGCGGCGATGGCGTCGAGCTCGAAACCGATGCCGGCATTGGGCTGGCCGGACATGAGGCGCGAGGAGAGCACGACGGCGGCGATGCCGGCGGTGAGTCCGCTGAAGGCGTAGACGAGGAACTTGTAACGCCGCACGGGCACCCCGGAGAGGCGCACGGCATCCTCGTTGCCGCCGATGCCGTAGATGTAGCGGCCGATCGGGAAATACGTGAGGATGATCCAGGCGACGGCGAAGACGCCGAGCATGATGAGGACGGGCACGGGAATGCCGGCGATGGAGCCGCGGCCCCAGAAGGCGAACGACTCGGGCAGGCCGGAGAACGGATACCCCTTCGTATAGAGAAGACCGATACCGCGCGAGATCTCCATCGCGCCGAGCGTGACGATGATCGACGGGAGGCGGCCGTAGGAGACGACAAAGCCGTTGAAGCAGCCGAACGCGAAGCCGGTGAGAACGCCGAGCCCGATGCCGACCGGCGGCGGCACGCCCGCGAGCATGGAGCCGGCGATGACCGTCATGGAGAGCGCCATGACCGCGCCGACGGAGAGATCGATGCCGCCGGTGAGGATGACGAACGTCATGCCGACGGCGAGTACCGCGTTGGTGGATACCTGGAGCGCGACGTTGCTCAGATTCTGCGGCGTGAGGAACTGTCGCGAGACGCAGATCATGATGATGCACAGCAGCACGAGGCCGAGCAGCGGGAAGATGATCTGGTTGCGCGCGATCCAGCCGCGGAAGTGGCGGGAGCGGACGGGCGGGGCGGTGTTTGTCCCGGAAGCGCCTGTCGGGAGACTGGCGTTGCCGGACGTGGAAGCGGCGCTGGTCAGGGTATCAGACATGGTGGCCTCCTGTGGCGTAGAGCATGATGGACTGTTCACTGATGTCGGCGGGCGACTCGAAGATGTGCTCGATGCGCTGGTTGCGCATGACGATGACGCGGTCGCTCATGCCGACGACTTCGGGCAGCTCGGAGGAGATCATGATGATCGACACCCCGCGGTCGGAGAGCTGGCGCATGAGCTTGTAGATTTCCGACTTGCCGCCGACGTCGATGCCGCGCGTGGGCTCGTCGAAGATCATGACGTTGCAACCGGCGTTGAGCCACTTGGCGATGACGACTTTTTGCTGGTTGCCGCCGCTGAGCTCGCGGGCGAGCTGATGGGGCGAGCTGGTCTTTATCCTGACGGTTTCGATGAAGGACAGGGCGATGTCGCGGCACTTCGTGGCGCTGAGCCAGCGGAACATGCCGATGGCGGCGTTGCGAAGGTTGGCGAGCGTGATGTTGTAGATGAGCGAATTGGAAAGAATGAGGCCCTGGTGCTTGCGATCCTCGGGCAGGAGGCTGATGCCGGCGCGGCGCGCGTCGTAGGGCCGGCGGGTGCGGAGCGGGCGGCCTTCGAAAACGACGTCGTGCGCGTGGGCGAGGTCGGCGCCGATGAGGGCGCGGGCCATCTCGGTGCGGCCGGAGCCGACCAGGCCGGCCACGCCGAGAATCTCTCCCCTGCGGAGCGTGAAGCGGAGTTCCGGAGCGCCGGCCTTGAGCTGGAGCTTGCGCACGTCGAGGATGACGTCGCCGGGCCGGTGGTCGGCGGGACGGACGGGAAAGGCATGGGTGACATCGCGGCCGACGATGAGGTTGACGAGGTCCTTCACCGTCGCGCCGTCGGCGGTGCGTTCGCCGACGGATTTGCCGTCGCGCAGGCAGGCGATGCGGTCGGCGATCTCGAAGATCTCGTCGAGGTGGTGCGAGATGAAGATCATGGCGACGCCGGCGGCCTTGAGGTCGCGCATGACGGCGAAGAGTTTTTTCGCTTCCTGCGGGGTGAGCGTGGCGGTGGGCTCGTCGAGGATGAGGATGCGCGTCTCGCGGAGGAGCGCCTTGGCGATTTCGACGAACTGTTGCTCGGCCACGCTGAGGCGGGCGACGGGCGTCTTCAGGTCGATGTCCACGCCGAGGCGGTCGAGGATGGCGCGCGCCTTCGCCTGCATGGAGGCCGTATCGCAACGTCCGATACGGGTCTTTTCCTCGCGGCCGAGGAAGAGGTTTTCGACGACGTTGAGCCAGGGGACGAGGCTGAATTCCTGGTAGATGATGCTGATGCCGCGGCTCTGCGCATCCCGAGGCCCGGAGAATTCGACGGGCTGGCCGTCGAAGGTGATCGTGCCGGCGTCCTTGGGATAAACGCCCGAGAGGATCTTCATGAGCGTGGACTTGCCCGCGCCGTTCTCGCCGAGCAGCGCGAGGATCTCGCCCTGGTGGAGGGTGAGGTCCACGCGGTCGAGGGCCGTAACGCCGGAAAAGCGTTTGGTGATGCCCTCGAGGCGGAGAAAGCAGGTGCTTGTGCTCATGGCGGTGCAGGTCGGTTGGCGGAGCGGTGACGGGGGCGGCGCGGAGGCCGGACAGGAGTCCGGCGCGACCGGAGATTACCAGGAGAAACCTTCGGCGTTTTCCCGGGTGATGAGTTTGATGTCCACGGGGATTTCGGCGGGAACGTTGGCGCCCCAGTATTTCGCAAGGGCGATGCCGAGCGCGATGCGGATCTGGTCGCGCGGGAACTGGGCGGAGGTGGACTTGAAGGCTCCGCCTTTCTTGATGTGGTCCACGGCTTCGGAGAAACCGTCGACGCTGACGAGGGCGATGTTCTTGCGGGAGGCCTCGATGGCGGAGAGCGCGCCGAGCGAACCGGTGTCGTTGACACTGAACAGGCCGGCGAGGCCGGGATGCGCCTGGATGATGTTTTCGGTCACGGTGAGCGCGGTGTCGCGTTCCTGTTTTCCGTTCTGTGTCGTGACAATCTTGATACCGGGGTGCTTGGCGATCGCGTCCTTGAAGCCGCGGACCCTTTCGAGAATCGGCACGACGGGGATGCCGTCGAGGATGGCGACGTCGCCCTTGTCGCCGAGGACCTTGGCGAGGTGTTCGCCGGCCTGGAAACCGGCGTCGTAGTTTTTGGAGCCGACGAAGGAATCGAGCGGGCCCTTGGCCTGGGCGTCGACGGCGACAACGATGATGCCGGCTTTCTTCGCCTCGACGACCGCGCCTTCGACGCCGACGGAATCCGTCGGGTTGAGGATGAGGATGTCGACGTTTCTCTGGATAAGGTCCTGCACGTCGTTGATCTGCTTGGTGACGTCGTGGCGGGCGTCGGTGGCAAAGACCTGCGCGCCGAGGGTGGCGGCGGCTTCGTCGATCGCCTGCTTCATGACGACGAAGTAGGGATTTTCCATTTCCTGGAACGAGATGCCGATCTTGAGCGGCTTCGCGGGGGCGGGGCCGGAGGAGCCGGTGGACGCGCCTTGCTGCGGGTTGCAGCCGGCGGCGCCGACGAGGAGAAGGGCGCCGGCGGCAAGCGGAGCGACGAGGCGGAGGAGACAGGAGCGGAGGGTGCGGGTTTTCATCGGGTTTTTGCGGGTGCGGGTTGTTGGTCGGTGCAGGGGAGGGGAGCCGGGGCGGCGGCGGAACGGGCGTGGAAAAAATCAGGGCGAGGCCATGTGCATGAGGTCTTCCTTGGCGGATTCGCCGAAGCCGGATTCGCAGGCCGCGGCGGGCAGGCCGCGGCGGAAAACGAAGATGCGGTCGGCCATGCCGAGGACTTCGTCCACCTCGGAGGAGACCATGATGATGGCGCCGCCGGCCTGGGTGAACTCGGTCATGAACTGGTAGATTTCGTGCTTGGCGCCTTCGTCGATGCCGCGCGTGGGTTCGTCGAGGAGGAGAATTTGCGGCTGCGTGCGGAACCAGCGTCCGAGGACGACTTTTTGCTGGTTGCCGCCGCTCATGCTGCGCACGGTCATGTTGATCGAGGCGGCCTTGATGCGGAAGCGCTCCACCATCTCGCGGGCGCCGCGCAGTTCCTCGCGTTTATTGACGAATCCGCCGGAGGAAACGCGACCGAGCGAGGAGAGCGAGAGGTTGTCGCGCACGGAGAGCGGAAGGACGAGGCCGGAGGCCTTGCGATCTTCGGTGACGAGAGCCATGCGGTGGCGCATGGCGTCTTTCGGGTGGCGGATCAGGAGGGGCCGGCCGGCGGCGCGCAGTTCGCCGCGCACGCCTTTTTCCAGGCCGAAGAGGGCTTGCAGGAACTCGCTGCGGCCGGAGCCGAGCAGCCCGTAAAGGCCGACGATCTCGCCGGCGCGGAGTTGCAGGTCGATCGCACCGAAGCGGCCGGGACATTCGAAGTGGCGGACTTCGAGGAGCGGGGTATCGGTGGCGGTGTCGCCGTTGGCAGAGGCCGGGAAGGGCGAGCGCGAGGCGCGGAAGGGGCTGGCGGAGGAAGGGGAACCGGCAGACCCCGGGGCGGAAGCGGTTCGTGAGCGAAATTGCGAACTCAGGTCGCGCCCGATGATCTGCCGGATAAGGTGGCGGCGGTCGATGTCCCGGATGCGGCCTTCCTCGATGAATGCGCCGTCGCGCAGCACGGTGTAGTCGTCGGCGAGTTCGAAGATCTCCGTCATGCGGTGGGTCACGTAGATGATCGACTTGCCGATCCGGGTGAGGTGGCGGATGGCGGCAAAGAGCAGGTCGGTCTCGTGCTGGCCGATGGCGGAGGTGGGCTCGTCCATGATGACGATGCGCGAGTCGCGCGAGAGGGCCTTGGCGATCTCGACGAGCTGGGTTTCGGCGAGACTGAGCCCGGTCATGCGGCGGGTGGCGCCGATCCTGAAGCCGAGGCGGTCGAGAAGGGCGGCGGCCTGGCGGTTGAGCGTGCGGTAATCGACGAGGCAGCCGAGGCGGTGGGGCTCGCGGCCGAGGTAGATGTTTTCCGCCACGGTCATGCCGGGCACGGGGCTGAGCTCCTGGGTGACGATGGCGATGCCGGCTTCGAGCGCGTCGCCGGGTTTTTCGAAATCGACCTCCTCGCCGCCGATCCGCACGGAGCCGGAGTCGCGCCGGAGCAATCCCATGAGAATGCCGAGCAAGGTGGACTTGCCCGCGCCGTTGCCGCCGCAGAGGGCGTGGACGGTGCCGGTACGCAGGTTGAGGCGGCCGTCACGCAGGGCGGGAACGCCGGAAAACGCCTTCGTCACGCCGCGCGCCTGCAAACAGATTTCCAGGGAGGGAGACGGGTCTGCGGAGTCGGGAGTGAAGGAGAGTTCGTCCGGGGCGATCATGGCGGGGGGGGGCGGGAACGAGGCTGTAAAAGCAGGGTGAACGGATCGGGAAACGGTAAACGGTGGGAAAAGGTCAGGTCCGGGTCGGCAGGAGAGGGTGACAGGCGGCTAAGTGTTATGACAATAGAAAGCGTCAACTGACAAATGCAAGATAAAATATCTGGAAAATAGATCCGGTAATTCATTTAAATTAAAAAAATATAATTTAAGATGTTTATTATAATAAAATAATGAAAATAGAACAAAAGAGCAATTGAGGGGCATTTGCTCTATGGGACTCGAATGCGAAAGCATTTCACCTACTTAATGACCTAATGTCAGGAGCGCGGAGCAAATGAAGGCACCGACGGGAACAGGCGAAACGTCGTCCGGCAGCGCTCGCTGCCGGCAGGGTACCTCGAAGGTCATTTTAGCCTGACGGAGCGGGAGCGCCGCCCTGAGACAAGGCGGAGAGGCGCCTCCAGCAGATGCGGGCGAGACGCCCGTGCCACTTCAAGGCCGTCTGCGTAACATCAGTTTGGGGAAAAATCCGAAGGCTTTGCCGCGTGGGGCATTACACGGACGCCGCACGAGGGGGGGGGCCGGCGGCGGTCGGGGTTACCGGGGTTGTTTTGCGAGAGCGTCGATCCGCTCGCGCACGCCGGCGAGGGTGAGGCCGGTGATCTGCACGCGTTTCTGGCGGGATTTTTCACCGCTGGCCACGGTGACGGCGCGGTGGGGCAGGCCGAGCGTGCCGGCAAGAAATTCGCAGAGTTCCCCGTTGGCGCGACCTTCGAGCGCGGGGGCGCGCACCTTGACCTTGAGGGCATCGCCGAGCCAGCCGGCGACCAGCGTGCGCGATGCGTTGGGAATCGCCTTGATGGCGAGGCTGCAGGAGGGGAGTGAGGGCGCGGGCTGGCTCATGGCGGATATGCGGGAGCCGCCGAGGCTATGCAGGGACAGGTCCGCTCCGCAAGACGACAGGAAAAAGGCCGGCGGCACGCTCCTGGTGCTTTGCCGGCCTGCCCGGTTTGCCAACAATGAACGCCGGGGGAGCGGGTGGTCAGTTCCCTCGCCGGTCTGCGTTGGCCGGAGCGATGCGCACGTCGCGGATGCGGGAACGGAGGTTACCGGCTTCGGTCATGACGCGCATGGCGACACGCACCCCGAGCTGGCGTTGCATCATGCCGGCCAGCGCCACGGGCGCGGCAAAAAGCATGGCGGCCAGCGCGACATCGAGCCGCGAGATTTTCATGAGCAGCCCGAGGCCAAGAATGGAGGCCGCCCCGGTGATGTGGAACGCGTAGATGTTGCGCATCGCGATCGCCGTGGCCAGCGCGACGATGACGGATACTCCCGCGTTGAACGTCGGCAACAGCGCCAGCGTCACGCCGATCGTGTAGGCCACCGGAGCGGGCATCACGTCGTCGTCTTCGCGGGTGAAGAAATGTTGCAGCAACAGCCCGACCGTCGTGACAAGCCCGGTCATGAGGAAGGGCAGCTTGCTTCCGCCTCCTCCCGTCAGCTGGAAGGACTGAATGATCAGCATCGTGCCCAGCCAGCCCCGGGCCAGATCGGCGAAGGCGACGGGATTGACGACGCGGAGCCTGAGTTTTTCGGTGTCGAGGATGTGCGAGAACGCGGCTAGTCTATACTTGCCCCGGACGATAAAGGCCGCGGGAACTGCCAGCAGCAGCACCCCGGCAAGATACATAGCGATTTCCATTGTCTTGTCTCCTGTGTGGTAGCGGAGTCCAAGAAAGCCGTCGGCCAGGCAGCGCGGTGCCGCCGCAAGCGGTACCGGGAGGAGTGACAGGATAAGCGATGGCCGAACGCATGTGGTAGATGAGTCAGCCGTTCAGAAAGCAGATTCCGGGCCGTCCGGCAATCTTCGCTTCGTTCCCGGCCGCAGGTTCCAGCAAACATGATCGTTCGGGCCGCGAAGGGTTAGCGCGTGAAATGCAACTTCATGTCGGGAAAATACCCTTATCCCTTGAAAGAAACCGGGTTGATGCCAGTTGCGCGGCCGGCGCGGCAAATCCCGGTTTTTCCGGGGAATTCACCGGCGAAGGCGGAACGTGTTCCGGTAATCGCGCGGGGCCTGGCCCTGTTCATGGTGAAAACGGCGCGAGAAATAGAATTCGTCCTCGAAGCCCACGGCCGACGCCACCTCGTGGACAGGGAGCGCCGTCTCGACGAGCAGGCGGCAGGCTTCGCGCATGCGCAGGCCCTGCAGGTAACGCGCGGGCGGCATCCCCATCGTGGCCTGCCAGCGCCGGCGAAAGGTCGTGGGGGAAAACCCGTGCTCGCCGGCCAGCGCATCGAAATCCACCGGTTCGCCCGGGCGCCGGCGCAGCTCCGCGGCGATCGCGCGGATGGCGTTGTCGGCGGTGCTGTCGGGGTTGGGCGCGAGCCAGGTTTCCAGCACGAGGCGCTCGCACACGCGGTCCACGCGATCGACGACGGATTCGGGTTCCGGGTGCCGCGCGAGCCGGGTCAGCTCCTCCACCTGGGCCTCGACGGCGGCCGGATCGGCGATGGGCCAGACGGGCCGCTTCAGGTCGATCAGCTGCGCTTCCTGGAGCGGGCGGAAAAAGGAGCGGTCGTAGACGATGTAAAGCTCGTCCCACGTGAAGTGCGGCAGGTCGGGGCCGTAGTCGAGGCGTTCGCCCGGCCATTGGGTGATGACGCACGGCGCCTGCACCGGCCACACCTGGCCGAACCGGCGAAACTCGCCGCGCCCGCGCAGGATCAGCGAAAAGTTGCAGGTATCGAAGGCCGTGTGCACCCACGCATTCTTGCGCCAGGCGTGCGCGGCGGTGGCCACCGGAAACGCCGACGGGAAACGCCGGCGGTAGGGTGCCCAGTGTTTGGTCAGAAAATCCAGTTTTTTGGCGGACGCTTCCATTGTGCCGGAGCGGAAAATATGGCACGATGCCCGGCCTTGTTTCCGTTGCCCATGAAAAAAGCGCTCTTCCTCGCCGGCGGCTGGCCGGGTCACCAGCCTGAAAAAATCGTCCAGCTTCTGGCCGGTGAACTCAACCGCCACGAAATCTCCAGCGACATCGAGAGCTCGCTCGACGTGCTGGCCGACGAGGCGACGCTGCGGCGCTACGACCTCATCTCGCCGTGCTGGACGATGGGGCAGCTCACGAAGGAGCAGGCCGGCGGGTTGCAGGCGGCGGTGCGGGCCGGTGTCGGCCTGGCGGGCATCCACGGCGGCATGGGCGACGCGTTTCGCGGCAATCTCGATTACGAGTGGATGGTCGGCGGCCTTTTTGTCGGCCACCCGCACGTGGGCGACTACACGGTGCGCGTGCGCGACATCGCGAGTCCGATCACGGCGGGGCTGCCGGCGTCGTTCCGTTACCGGTCCGAGCAGTATTACATGCTCATTGATCCGGCCGTGCAGGTGCTGGCGGACACCGATTACGTCCACGACGGCCGCATGTGCACGATGCCGGTGGCGTGGGTGAAACGCTGGGGCCGCGGCCGCGTTTTCTACTGCGCGCTCGGCCACGCGCCGGAGGAGTTTTCGGAATTTCCCGACGCTCTCGCCCTCACCGTCCGCGGCCTGCTCTGGGCCGGCGGAGCGCTGTGAAATTTCCGGGAAGTTCTGAAAATTCATTTCCGAACAGAAGGAAACAAAGGGAACGAAGGTAAAACAAAGAAGACTTTGAACAAGAAGTTGTTTAATTCAAGGTATTTAAGTATAAGTGAATGACAAGCATTCCTGGTTGTTCTTCGTTCTCTTCGTTGCCTTCTGTTCAATTTTTAGAAGTTCCCGTAAATCTTTCCTCCTATGAAAAAGTCCCCCTCCAGTCCCGCAGGCATCAAGGTCGGCGTCGTCGGTTACGGCGGCGCGTTCAACATGGGTCGCCAGCACCTGAAAGAGATGCAGGCCGCCGGCATGACGCCCGTCGCCGTCGCCGAGGTCGATCCGGCGCGGCTCGAAGTCGCCCGCCAGGATTTTCCCGGCATCGGCGTGTACGGGTCGGTCGCCGACATGCTGGCGGAGTCCGATGTCGGCCTCGTGACGGTGATCACGCCGCACAACACCCACGCCGACCTCGGCCTGCAGATTGTCAGCGCCGGTCGCCACTGCGTCCTCGAGAAGCCGATGGCGATCACCACGGCCGAGTGCGACGCCATGATCGCCGCTGCGAAAAAGCAGGGGGTCATCGTGAGCACCTACCACAATCGCCACTGGGACGGCTGGATCCTGAAGGCGCTCGAGGTCGTCGATTCCGGCGTGCTCGGCGACATCGTGCGCGTGGACCTGCGCATGGGCGCGCACGGCCGCCCGCGCGACTGGTGGCGCAGCAGCCGCGCGATCTCCGGCGGCATCCTCTATGACTGGGGCGTCCACCTGCTCGAATACGCGCTCCAGATCGTGAAAGGCGACCTCACCGAGGTCAGTGGCTACGCCTGGGAAAACTTCTGGGCGGAGGAGCCCGGCGCGGCCTATGCCGCCGCCGCGATGAACGAGGACGAGGCGCAGCTCGTCGCACGTTTCTCGACCGGCCGGCGCATCAACCTGACGATCACGCAACTCGATGCCGCTCCCGAGCGCGGCAAGATCAAGATCGTGGGCACGCGCGGCACCCATCTCATCGACTGGCCCGATTACGAGACGACCGTCGCGCTGGCGACCGGCGAATTCCAGGTGACGAAGGGCAAGTGTCCGCCTTCGCAGGGTGAAAAATTTTACCAGAACATCGCCGCGCACCTGACGGCCGGGGAACCGCTCGTCATCACCGGCGAATGGGCCCGCCGCCCGATCCACATCCTCGACCTCGCCGTGCAGAGCGCGAAACAGGGCCGCGCCTTGCCCGCCGTCTATCCGTAACCCCGGGCCGTGGGAGCGGCGGCATTCCTGCCGCTGCAGACGACGCAACGCGTCGCCGGTTCGCATGGTGAGGCACCGGGCGAGGCGCGGACGCGCCTCGTCGCAGCGGCAGGAATGCCGCCGCTCCGTCACACGCCATCGACCGGGCGCTCAACAGTTACCGGCCAGGATGGCCGTGCCACGGGAAAAATTGGAAGTTGCTCTATCCGTCGTCATGCACGACTGTTGCACTTCTGTTGCCCGTGCCTTGGCGCTTCGCGCCCTCCCGCCGGGCAATCCGTTCGCGCCGCTCCCGCACCCTGTGGTGAGCGCGCATCCAACACCGAAACAACAAGTAACATGTCAGAAGATAACACGTCCGGCCTCACGCCTTCCGAGGTGCCCGCCGCGACTGCCAGCGCGCCTGCCGCCGCAGCGCCCGCCGAAGTGCCCGCTACGTTTGGCACCGGTCGGGGCGCCGGTCTCGCCCGCGGCAAACGCGCCACCAGGCCCGCTGCCGGACCTGCCACGTCGGCCTCCGCCGACTACACACCCACCGCCGTGCAAATCGTGGTGGCCGAAACCGAGTACCAGAACCCCTTCGAGCCCGCCCCTGCGGCTGCTCCGGAGGTTTTTGTGAAAAACACCCCCGCCCCCGCTCCGACCCCGGTCGCCAGCGTCCCGGCACCCGCGGCAGACTCCGTTTCTGCCGCCGCCACCGAAAGCGCCTCTCCTGCTCCTGCCGCCGTCGCCCTTGCGGACGCGGCCCCGGCGCAGGCAGAAGGCGCCGCTCCCGTCGAGCTCAACATCCTGCCTCCGGCCGCGCGCCAGCCAGCCGTGAACTGGGAAGCCAGCAGCGGGCCTTCCGCAGCCGCCGCGGGTGAAACCCGCCGCGGTGACCGTCCCGTCTTCCGGCCCGACCGCCGGGGGGATAACCGCGAGCCGCGCGAAGGCCGCGAGGGTCGCGAGGGCCGTCCTTATGACCAGCGCCGCAGCCGTGCCGAGCGTTCTCCCGACCGTCCGGATCGTCCCGCGCGCCCCGACCGGCCTGCCGCCCGTCCGCAGGAAACCGCCGCCCGCCCGGCATTTCCGGAGACTGCGGCGAAAAAGGAGGAAAAGAAATCCGGCGGATTCCTCGACTGGGTCAAAAGCCTATTTGGCGGTCCTGCCGAGGCTCCCGCCGCCGCTCCCCGGTCCGAACCGGATTCCGGCGAGCAGCGCGACGGACAACGCCGCCGTCGCGGCGGTCGCGGTCGTGGCGGCCAGGGTGGCCGCGGCGGTTATGACCAGCGCCCGCAAGAAGAGCGCGGCGGTTCGCGCCGCGAAGGCGGCGAGCGCGGCGAATTCCGTAACGATGGCGGACGTCGCCGTCGCCGCGGAGGCCGCGGCCGCAATGGCGGCGGCGGTGGTGGTGGCGAAGGCTACCGCAACAACGGCGGCCCGGCCGCCTGATCCGCCTCCTGCCTTGCGCAGTTCCATCAACGGTCGCCCTCTCCGGGCGGCCGTTTTTTGTAAAGGGAACTCCTGAAAATCCTTTTTTACCGCGAAGGGTGCGAAGGTCGCCACGCAATCAGGATCCGGATTCTGTTTTTCTGATCTTTGCATCCCTGGCGTCCTTCGCGGTCAATTTTCAGAACCTCCCTGCCGCCGTTTCCCCATTTTCAGCTTTCAGCCTTCGGCCTTCCGCCTTCAGCCTTTCGCCTCCATGGCCGATCTCATCGTCAACGGCGGCAAGCCTCTCTCCGGCGTCATCACTCCGTCGGGCAACAAGAACTCCATCCTCCCGATTTTTTGCGCCACGCTGCTCACCGACGAGCCCGTGACGCTGAAAAACGTGCCCGACATCACCGACCTCAACAAGCTGGTTGCCTTTTTCGAGGCCCAGGGCTCGCGCGTCGCCTGGGACCGCGCACGGGGTGAAATGCAGGTCGATCACGTCGGGTTTCGCCCAGTCCTGGCCGGCGACGAACTCCCGCAGGACATGCGCTCCACCGTCCTGCTTTACCCCGCGCTCCTGCACCGCCTGCGCACGATCACCATCCACTCCAACACCAAGGGCTGTTCGCTCGGCGTGCGCGAGATCGACCCGCATCTCGACATTCTTTCCGCCCTCGGCGCCGACGTGGACAGCGGCGACCCGCTCGTCATCACGCTGCCCGCCGGCGGTTTCCGCGGCGCCCGCCACTGGTGCGACTACATGTCGGTGACCGTCACGGAAAATTTCGTCATGGCCGCGGTTCTCGCCGACGGCCAGTCCACGCTCGTCAATGCCGCCAGCGAGCCGCACGTGCAGGACCTCTGCGCCGCGCTCGTCGCCATGGGGGCGCAGATCGACGGCACGGGCACCTCGATGCTCCGGATCACCGGCGTGAAAAAACTCCGCGGCGCCACCTTTGCCGTGAGCAGCGATTATCACGAGATCGTCACGTTCCTCGCGCTCGGCGCGATCACCGGCGGCGAAGTCCGCGTGGAGCGGGCGTTGCCGCAACACTTCGACCTCATCACCCGCGCGTTTCACAAGCTCGGCGTGGAAATCGCGCATGAGACGGCTCCCGACGGCGCGGCCGCCGCGCTCGTGCGCCGCGGCCAGCGGCTTGTCATTGAAACGCCTTACACGACCAACCTGCTGCCGAAGATCGAGGCCGCGCCCTGGCCGTACTTTTCGGTGGACCTGCTGCCGCTGATGATCGCGCTGAGCACGCGGGCCGAAGGCGTCATCCATTTCTGGAACAAGGTCTACGAAAACGGTTTTTCCTGGATCCCGGAGCTGGCGAAATTCGGCGCGCACGCGCTCGTGAGCGATCCGCACCGCATCGTGGTTTTCGGCAACCGGCCGCTGCACCCGGCGGTGGTGGATTCGCCCTACATCATCCGCGCCGCCGTGGCACTGACCATGGTGGCGGCGTCGATTCCCGGCCGTTCGGTGGTGCGCAACGCCGAGATCATCAAGCGCGCCCACCCGCGTTTTGTCGAAAACCTCCGCAGCCTCGGCGCCGACCTCGAATGGCGGTAGGCCGCCGCCTCCGGGGTTTTCCGTTATCCTCGTGCCGAGGTCCCGGATTTTTTACCACGGATTTCACGGATAAAAAACCGGATAAAGGCAGGGATGTCAGAAGGTACCTTCCCATCCGTGGAATCGCTGAAGATCCGTGCAATCCGTGGTTAAAATGGAAGCAGGACCGTTTACCGCGTTACCGGGAGGAATCGTATGTAAAAAACGATCTCCCGGCATCGGACCACCAGGATTGCCTGGAATGCGACGTTCACATCAGCAAGCCTTTGCGCTCTTCGCGAGCTTTGTGTAAAAATCCGGAAACTACGGGAATGCAGGTATTACTGGATCACGCCGTCTGTGCGCGGCGGGCAGCCGGCGACGGCGCCGCGGCGGGCGCGGAGGAGTTCGCGGCGCAGCCAGTCGAGCGCCATCGTCACGGCGCGCGTGCGCACCACGGAACGCTCGCCGGGATAGCTCAGCTTTTTCGACCACACGCCGTGCGGCGTGCAGAGCGCGAGGTGGATCGTGCCGACCGGATATTCGTTGCTGCCGTTTTGCCCGGCGCAGGGGCCGCCGTAGCCGGTGAGCGCGAGGCCGTAGTCGGCGCCGAGCCGCTCGGCCACGCCGACCGCCATCGCCACCGCGCCTTCGTCGCTGGCCGCGCCGTGCTGCATGAGGATGTCCTCGGGCACGTCGGCGAGCTGCATTTTCGATTCGTGCGAGCAGCACACGCAGCCGCCGGCCAGAAATTTCGACCGCCCGCAGAAATCGGCAAACGCCGAAACGAGCGCGCCGCCGGTCGCCGTCTCGGCCACCGCCAGCAACTGTTCCTGCGAGCGCAGCAGCTCGGCCACGACTTTCGCCAGCGGGTCCTGCCCGTAGCACACAAAATCCTCGCCGAGCAGCCGCGCGCAGTCGGCGGCGATGGCGTCGAGCTCGGCCGGCCGGAGCGCGCCGGAGGGCGAACTCAGCCGGCAATCGACGCGGCCCAGATGCGCGCAGAACGCCACGCCGAGCGCATCGCCATAGCGGTCGAAAACCGGCTGCAGCAACACCTCCAGCGCCGATTCGCCGATGCCGGCGGTGCGGAGCTGGATGTACGATTCGCGCTCCGCGAGCAGCCCGCGCGCCGCCAGACGCGGCACCACCTGGTCGGTGAACATCGGTTGCAGCTCGTTGGGCGGGCCGGGCAGCATGACGAGCACGCGGCCGGCCTGCTCGATCCAGAGGCCGGGCGCCGTGCCGTTGGGATTGGGCAGCACCTCGCCGTCCGCGAACCGGTACGCCTGCTTGAGGTTGTTCTCCGTCATCCTGCGGCCGAGGCGGGAAAAACGCTCCTCGATCGCACTGACGATTTTTGGTTCGAAAACGAGTTTCTGCCCGAGCACGGCGGCCACGGCCTCGCGCGTGCGGTCGTCGCAGGTGGGGCCGAGCCCGCCGGTGGTGATGACGACGTCGGCACGCCCCCAGCTTTCGCGGAACTGGGCGGCGATCACGTCGGCTTCGTCGGTGATGGTGACATTGCGTTGCAGAAGCACGCCGCGCCGGCCAAGTTGTTCACCGATAAAGGTGAGGTGGCTGTTGGCCGTGAGGCCGAGGAGGAGTTCGTCGCCGAGCGTGAGCAGTTCGTAACGGAGTGCGGTCACGGGGCGCGCCGGGGAGGCGCCGGGCTGGCTGGCTTCGGAAGTGGAGGACGGGTGCGGATGGCTGGGTGGATTCATTCTGTCGGCAGGCGACGATGCAAGGAGAACGACTTCGGAAAAAAATCCGGCGGCATCAAGACTGACATTCGTGGGCGGGTGCGCATCCGGCGGGGCGAGGGGGGTTAAAAACCGGTCTGGCGGGCGTGTAGGATTGGCGGATTCGGTGCGGGAGGTGCGGCGGTGGTGGAAATACAGGATGGACCAAGGCCAACTCTGTCCAACCTCGTGAAAAATGCCAGCGGGCGGGCCGGTTTGGTGCGGAGGCGGACGGGAAGGGATGGCCGGGCGGGGCCGTCCCCGCGAAAGGGAAGGGCGGAAACCTTTTCCGTTCGCGCGGCGTCCTGTTGCGGATACATTGCCGCCCGTCCGTCTGCTCCGTCCCATGCGCATCCGTCCCATTCTCTTGTCCGCCATCGCCGTCCTCGGGCTGCTCGTCGGCGCGTGGTGGTGGCAGCGGGCGGCGGACGGGCGGGAGGCGCGGCTGCCGCGAAGCCTCGGCGGCGTGCGGGCGGATGCCGACGCGCCGGTCGCGTCACGGGCCGGCTCCGATTCCGGCGCGGACCTGGCGGCGGAGGCGGACCAGGCCAGACTCGCCGCGCGGCTGGCGCAGCTTTTCCGGCGGTCCGGCGTGCGGCCGGACGAAGGCGTGCTGACGTTTGCGACCGAGGCCGCATACCGCGAATTTCTTGCCCGGGCGGGCGATGCCGGCGTGGCCGTGCTGGCCCGGATCGAAGGGCTGCGCGCCGTGCGCGTGCGCGTGGACGACTACGACGCGTTTGCCGGAGCGTTGCGCGGGCGCGGAGGCGATTTCGAGGCGATCGGAGCCAACCCCGTCATGCAACCGCCCGCGCCGCCGCCGGCGGAGGAGCGCTCTTCGTCGGGCCAGACGCCGGTCCTCGGCGGGCTGCTGTCCGCGCTCGGCTTCGAGGCGGCGGACAACTCCGCCTGGGGCCAAGGCGTGCTGATCGCGATTCTCGACAGCGGCGTGCTCGGCGACGCGACGTTCGGTGACAACCGGGTGAAGACGCTCGACGTGGGCCAGGGTTTTACGGAAGCGGATTCCGCGCACGGCACCGCCGTCGCGGCCATCGCCGCCGGAGGCGACGCGAGCGCGCGCGGGGTGGCGCCGGCGGCGGACATCCTGAGTATCCGGGTGACAGATACGAACGGGCAGTCCGATCTCTTTACGGTGGCGCAGGCGATCATGGCGGCGGCCGAGGCCGGGGCCGAGGTGATCAACGTCAGCCTGGGCGGCTACGCGACGGCGCGGCTGCTGGAGCAGGCGATCGACCAGGCGCAGGCGGCCGGCGCGGTGGTGGTGGCGTCGGCGGGCAACGACCAGGCCGGGCAACTGGCCTGGCCTGCGGCGTACTCGCAGGTGATTTCGGTGGGGGCGACGGATGCGGCGGGCTGGCAGATGGCATTTTCCAATTCGGGCGAACAGCTCCGGCTGACAGCTCCGGGCTACGCGATCACGACGGCGGCGGGCGGGGGCGACCGCATTTATTTCAGCGGCACGTCGGCGAGTGCGCCGGTGGTGTCGGGCGCGATCGCGGCGCTGCTTTCGACGAACCCGTCGCTGACCGCGGCCGAAGCCGCGCAGGTGTTGCAGACGCATGCGAACGACGGCGGCACGGCGGGACCCGACGCCAGCTACGGCAACGGCGTGGTCAACCTCGCGTGGGCGATGGATCGCGACAACGCCTCGCGGGTGGATGGCGCGGTCTCGGCTTGGGTTTTTGATGCGAAGGCGGGCACGGTGGAAGTGGTGGTGCAGAATCGCGGCGCGCAGCCGCTTTCGGGCGCCTCGCTCGCTGTCACGGTGGACGGCGCGCCGCTGCTGTATCCGCTGCTGCCGCTGGAGCCGGGCGCGAGCACGTCGGTGAAGGTGCCGGTGGTGTCGGAGCGGCTGGAGGTCAACGGCAAGATCGTTTTCCGGGCCGAGCTGGCGATGCCGCCGGGCACGCTCGACCAGGTGCCGAAAAACAACCGGGCGGCGGCCGAGCTGGCGAAGTGAGGGCGGCGGCGGGATTTTCCGGGCAGTCCGCAAAAGCGGCCGGAGCGTCGCATCACTGCGGCGCGAGCGGATTCAGCGGGAGGGTGACGATGAAGGTGGTGCCGGTGGTCCCGCCGGAGGTGAAGCGGATGCGGCCGTGCAGGTAGCGTTCGACCAGCAGCCTCGCGCTGTAGGTGCCCAGCCCGCGGCCGGGCGACTTGGTGGAGAACGACCGGTTGAAGATTTGCAGGCAGACCTTGCGCGGCATGATGGAAGCGTTTTGTATCCGGAAATTGACGACATCATCCTCGCTGTCGCAGCCGAGCGTGATGGCTTCCCCGGGTTGCGCGGCTTCGAGTGCATTGCGAAGCAGGTTCCCCAGCACGCGCTGGAGCAGCCCGCGATCGGACAAAAAGGCGGGGTTGGCCGAAGCCGGATCGATCCGCAGCCAGCATCCGGCTCCGAGGACGTGGAGGGCGAAGTGCCTCGCCAGGGTTTTGATAAAATCGCGGGCGCGCAGGGTTGCAAAAACCGGGATCAGCCGGTCGTTTTCCGCGGCGGCCAGATCGCAGCGGGCGAGGACTTTCTCCGAGAGTTCCCCGATCATCTGCATCATATCGTCCACTTCGTCCCGCAGTTGGCCGTCGGGCAACTGGCTGCGCACCAGCATCGCCTGGCCTTCGATGCAGCCCGTCTGGTCGGAGAGGTCGCGGAGGAAGGTGTCCTCGAGAGCCCGGCGGCGTTTTTCGTGGCTGATGTCGGCAACCGACAGGATTGTATACTGCTCGCCCTCGTGCATGAACGGCGTGCTCCTGACGCGCAGGTCGAGGGATTCCCGCCGCCCGCCGACGATGCGGGTGATGCGGCACTCCTGCGTGGCGCCTTTTCCGCTCAGGCCGGACAGGATCGCATGGACGGCGCCGCACTCGCAGCAGGCGGCGGCCGTGCCGCAACCGCCCGGTCCGGTTGAGGCCTGGATGCAGGCGAGGGCCTCGCCGGGACGTTTGCCCAGCGCGGCCGAAAGGTCGCCGGAAGGCAGCAGGGAAAGGGTGTTCTCGCTGGCAAAGACGATCTGGCGCCGGGCGTTGAGGATCAGCGCCACATCGAGCATCGAATTGAGCAGCGTGGAGACCAGCGGACTGGCGGCGACCGCGGCGGCCTGCCTCCGGATCTGCCCGGCGTCGACACGCTCTGCCGGAGCGAAAAACGTGGGCAGGAGAGAGGGTGTCGGCGGGTTTGACATGGCCGCACACAAATCAGCCATACTCATGAAAAAGTGTCCAGTATCGGAACTGTGCATCTTTTGCCATTCGTACGCTCGCATTGGCTGCTTCCGGACATGTTTCCGGATCCGGGAATGCACTTGCCCGGCGAGGGGGGGCGGAATCCGTGGGGCGCCTCCGGTATCCGTTCGCAGCTACAGGGCGCGGGGTCGCTAAACAGATACCGCCTCCGCGAGGCGCCGGGGGCCTGTTTTATGCCTGCCGTTGCAGTTGCCGGAAGGCGCCGGGAGACACTTCGCGGAGGCGGCGGAAGGTTTTGGTGAAGTGATAGCGGTCGCAGAAGCCTGTCAGCGCGGCGATATCGTCGATCGGCCGGTCCGAGTGGTGGAGCAGGTCGCAGGCAAGGGCGACGCGGCGGGCGCGCAGGCTGGCCATCGGGGTGACGCCGGTTTCGTGGCGAAAAAGCCGGATCAGCGCGCGGGCGTGCATGCCGGCGACGTGGGCGAGTTCTTCCAGCGTGTGCGGGCCGGCGATGTCGCGTTCGATGTGCTCCAGCACGCGCAGCACCCGCGCATCCAGCCGGCGCTCGCGCAGTGTGCCCGGCGGCAGGCCACCGAGCGCGAGGAGCACGAGCGCATTCCAGGCGATGACCGACTCCTCCGGAGAAGGGGGAACCGCAGTCGCGGACGCGGCACCGGAGCCGGGCGCCGCGCGCGCGTGCAGCATCCGCATGACGGGCGTGAGCCTGACCGGATACACGCCCGGGCCGGAGGCGAAGGCCGGCGTGAGCGTGAAGTGGACGTAGCACTGCGTGAGCGGTTTTTCCAGGGTGGCGCCGAAATCCGTATCGGGGCCGATCAGCCAGGCGTGGCGCGGATCGAGCGGCGTGGTGCGGCCCCGCCAGCGCACGGCCGCGCCCTTGCCGGAAAGCAGGTAAAGCCGCCAGTAGGGTGCGGAGAGGTTGTCATGCTCCCACCGGTTGAGCCGCGCCGTCACACACTGCAACAACCGCAGTTGCAGGTCGCCCGGATTGTGGTGATGCAGGTGCATGGGCGCCGTCGCGGCGGCGGCGGGCGCGGGAGGCGCCGGTGACTTTTGCACACATTCGGGCGATTTCGGCGCATTGGCAGGAGAGGGCGGCACGGGTTATTATGGACATTCGCCCGGGCATCCTGCTCAAGCGCAAAACCATCGTTGTCTCTCCATCGTTTCTCCCTGTCTTTTTCTTTTTTTCCTCCAAACCACCATGCATCCTCTCCCGTTTCGCCAGGTTCATCTTGATTTTCACACCAACGGCTCGATCCCCGGCGTCGGGGCGAAGTTCGACAAGAAGGCGTTTCAGGCCGTGCTGCAGGAAGCGCGGGTCAACTCGATCACCTGTTTTTCGAAATGCCACCACGGCTGGAGCTATCACGACACGAAGGTCGGCCGGCGCCATCCGCACATGAAAGGAGAGTTGCTCGCGAAGCAGATCGAGGCGTGCCGCGAGATCGGCGTGCGCGTGCCGATCTACCTGAGCGCGGGGCTCGACGAACTCGCGCTTTCGGAGCATCCCGAATGGCGCACGATCAACAAAAAGGGCGTGGGCGTGGAGCCGTTTCACGCGGGCTGGCGCGGCGTGCTGCGCTGGAACTCGCCCTACCTCGACTACCTGTGCCGCCAGATCGAGGAAGTCGTCACGCGCTGGCGCGATGCCGACGGCATTTTTCTGGATATCATCGGGCCGCGTCTCGATTACTCCGACGAGAGCCTGGCCGCGATGAAGGCGCTCGGCTACAACCCGGAGAACGAGGCCGAGGTGGCCGCCTGGGCGCACGAGGTCCTGCTCGACTACTACAAAAAGACGACCGCCGCCGCGCGTATTCACAATGCGGATATGCCGGTGTTTCACAACGGCGGCCACGTCCACATCGGGGCGACGGAGGAGCTGCGGTACAATTCGCATCTGGAACTGGAATCGCTGCCGACGGGCGGCTGGGGTTACGACCACTTCCCGCTGTCGGCGCGCTACGCGATCACGACGGGGCACGATTTTCTCGGCATGACGGGCAAGTTCCACACGACGTGGGGCGAGTTTGGCGGGTTCAAGCGACCCGAGGCGCTGCGCTACGAGTGCGAGGCGATGATCGCCTACGGAGCGAAGTGCAGCATCGGCGACCAGCTCCACCCGAGTGGCGAGATCAACCGCGACACCTGGGCGCTGATCGGCGAGGCCTACCGCGCCGTCGAGGCGAAGGAGGCGTGGTGCGCCGGTGTGAAACCGGTGGCGCGCATCGGCCTGGTGAGCGCGGCAAAACCGGGAGTGCGCCAGACGCTGGCCGACGAAGGCGCGTCGCGCATGCTGCTGGAACTCCACCAGCCGTTTCTCGTGCTCGACGCGAAGGCGGCATGGACGCCGTTTGACCTGGTTATCCTGCCCGATTCGATCGTATTCACGAGTGAATTACAGAAAAAGGCGCGCCGTTACCTCGCGCAGGGCGGCAGGATTCTCGCCAGCGGCACGAGCCTGCTCGACGAGGCGGGCAAGGCGATCGCGCTGCCGGAGGCGGGCATCCGCTACGTCGGCCAGAGCGCGTCCGATCCGGATTATCTGGTGGCGACGGCGCTCTCTGCGGCCGACGTGCCGGTGAAGTCGCCGGTGGTGATTCACGGCGGTGCGCTGGAGGTGAAGCCGCTGGCGAAAACGCGGGTGCTGGCGGAGCGGGCCGTGCCGTATTTCAACCGCACCTGGGAACATTTCTGTTCGCACCAGCACGCGCCGGACGAACCCGGATCGGAAGAAAAAACCGGCCCGGCGGCGACGTTGTCGGCGGAGGGCAACGTGGCGTACTTCGCGCACCGGATTTTTACCCGTTATCGCCTCTACGGCCAGCCGCTCTATCGCGACTTCGTGCGGGCGGCGATCAAGGCGCTGTCCGGTGGTGGCGACGCGCTGCCGGTGGTGACGGAAAACCTGCCGTCCACGGGCCGCGTCAATGTGACGGAGCAGCGTGCGCACAGGCGTTTTGTGGTGCACGTGCTGCACGCCGTGCCGACATTGCGCGGCGGGGCGAAGCATGAAGGGCCGCATGCCCAGCCGGTCGAGGTGATCGAGGATGTGACTCCGGTGAGCGATGTGCGCTGCGCGGTGCGCCTGCCGCGCAAGGTGAAGTCGGCGCGTCTCGTGCCGGACGGCGCGGCGCTGGAGTTCACGCAGCGCGACGGCGTGGTGACATTCACGGTGCCGCGCGTGCTCAGCCACCAGATGGTGGAGCTGGCGTGGTGAGGCCCATGCCGGCGCGGGCCGGTTGACGCCATTGGCAGGCCGGCTCCGGTTCTTTCAAAACTGGCCCGGGAGGGGCATCGTCACTGCGTGATGGCACGGAGGCCGGTTTGCGGGGCCTCCACATCGCCGATGGCGAGGGTCTGTTTCGGATAACCGGCGTCATTGTCGATCAGGAGGAGGTTGACCCGGAAGGGCATTCCTCCGACGAGCGGTTTCGGAATCGCGAGGTGGTAGAGCGTGGCGGCGTCGGCGGCCGCGGTTTTCTCCTGGCGGAGGGCATGGAAGGCGACTCCGTCCGGCGCGCCTGCGAGGACGGGGCCGGAACCGGTGAGGGCTCCGGTCACATCGAGCAGGGTGCGTCCGGCCTCGGCGGAGAGCCGGACGCGGAAACTGTCGCCGGCAGCCAGCGCCCCGGCGGCGGAGCCGGAGGGGGCAACGTGGCGGTCGTCCGTCGCGACGAGGAAAAGATGGAGGCGGTTGCCGGCCGGATCGTCCCGCAGCCAGACGGCGGCGGAGAGGTCGGCCTCGCCTTTGTACCAGCGCGAGGCGTCGGGGTCCTTTTCCCATTCGTTGGTGATGGACTCGCGGCCGGCGACGGCGAAGGGCTCGAGCGGAAGCCAGGTGTCGGCGTGTGCGAGGTCGGGAGTGGCGTCGCCGAGCGGAGGGACGGGAGGCTGCAAACGAAGAGGCGCCTTGTGGCTGGCGAGGAGTTGCCCGCTGGAGGAATCGGTGAGGGTGAGGGCAAGGCTGTCGGGATCGTCATCCGTGGCGCGGGCGATCTGCAACTCCTTCGGGCCGCCGTACAGGACTTCCCAGCCGCCGCGTCCGCTGGTGACGAGAACGGCGAGCACATTGCGGCCCGGCCGGAGCGCGAGGCGGAAGGGGTGCAGCGAGATGGGGCCATGCTGGCCGTTGCCGGTTTCGAGGGTGTCCATGACGGGCTGGCCGTTGAGATACCAGGCCATCCACCAGTCGCCGCTGGCGCCGCAGTCGAGGGTGACGGCGCTCGGGGTGTCGATGATGGCGTAGGCGAGGCCGGTGCGGTTTTCGCCGAAACCGCCGGCCAGGCGACCGAAGTTGAGGCGGCCTCCGTCAGCCAGCGCGGGCCGGCCGACGACAGGCGCGCCGCCGGTTCTGGCGGGAAGCGTGGCCGGGATGCGGGCGCGGAGCGCGGGGGTGATCCTGGCCGGATCGATGTCGGTGAAAACCGTCCACCAGCGCGGGAGCGCGAGAGGCTGGCGGGCGGGCTCCAGGCCGAGCGAAAGAGGAAGCGTGACGGCCTCGCCGACGGGGAGGGTGACGGAGTGCCGGGCGGGTTCGATGCGGGCGGCGACGCGCGCGCGGGCTTCGGCGGAGAGTGTGACGGAGAGCGGTTTGTCGGGATGGGGATTGCGCACGGTGACGGTCAGCGGATTGTCGGCGCCGGCGAGAAGCGGCGCGGTGGTATCGACCGAGAGGAGCGAAGGCATGACGCGCACGGCTGCCGTGTCGGCCGCGGCAGCGGGAGAAATCCAGGTGAGGTAAACGGGATCGATGCCCACGCCGAAGGTGACCACACCGGAAGCGACGGCGGCGGAAAGCGGCAGGGTGTTGCCGTAAAGATCGAAGAATTGCGGAGAGGAGGACTGCGTCGCGTCGCCGAGGGCGAGGCGCAATTCGTGACGGACCGGTTTTTCGCAGAAGGCGACGAGTGTCTTGCGACCGGCAGGACGGGCAGCGGCGTCGATCTCCTCGAACAGGAATGCCGTGATCCCGTCCGCGCCGGCTTCCCCGGCAAAATCGGGTTGGCGAACGTAACGATGATGGCGGAGACGCTCGACCATGTGGCGGTAGGCGAGAATCGAGGGACGGGGTTCGACGAAATTTTCGGCCATGGTGTAGCCGCCTTCGATACCGGCTCCGGCGCCCTCCATGAAGAGACGGAAGTAGAGGAAGAAGGGCATGCCTTTCGACTGCGCGTAGGTCATCTTTTCGACGACGGTGCGGGCCTGCTCCGCGATGCCTATAGGGTCCACGCCGGAAAATCCGGATTCGGTTTCGATGAAGGGGAGACGGGCCTTTTCCGGACTGCTGGCGGCGGCGACCGTGTGAAGGCGTTCCCAGGCGGTGCGCTCGGCGGCGATGCCGGGACCGTGTCCGTGATAGGCGATGGCATCGAGCCGGGAGGCGTCGACCCGGGCGACAAATTCGGCGGCGCGCCGCGAGCTTTCCTGACCGGCAAAGGCAAGGCCGCCGTTCATGACGACGGTATCGGCGTCGCCGCGGCCGGCGCCGCGGGCGCCGCGTTTCACGGCGTCGTACATGGCGTGATAACTTTCCACGTAGGTGTCGATGGGCGCGGGGTAGAAATGGGGGAGGTCCGGTTCGTTGCCCATTTCGTAGTAGCGGAGTTTGCCGGCTGCGGGATCACCGGGCGCCGGGGTGAAAAGGCGGGCGGTTTCCTCGAGAAAGGCGATCTTGCTTTCGAGCTGGCCGGCGCGTTTGCCGGCATCGGGGTCTTTGGGCGGATCGACCATGATGGAAGTCTGCACGTCCTCTGCGGCGAGGGCATCGAGGGCGGTTTTCAGATCGGCGGCGTTCTCCTGCATGCCCTTGTTCCAGGGGTTGCGGAGAATATCCACTCCCATGATACGGTACCAGGCAAAGGCGGCGGGGGTGAGGATGGGGAAGATGGTGTTATTGGCGGCGTCGAGCCCGTAGAGAAATTCGCCGGGTCGGGCCTTGGCAAGTGTCGTGGAGCTGATGATACCGATGCGGAAGGTGCGGGTGTAAACGGGATGAGCGGGATCGTCGTCGAGGAAGAGTTCGAGCCGGCCGTCGCAGGGGCCGAGTGGCCAGCCGGCGGGGTCGAAGGCGAGGGAAACGTCGGCGGTGGAAGACGGCGCGAGGAGGAGCGAGGATTCGGCGCGGTGGAGGATTTTGTCGTCGTGGCCGGAGACCTGGAAGCGATAGCGGAGAGGGCGGGGGACGCGGGCGAGGTTTTGCAGACGGGCGGTGATCTGCGCGCCGGATTGTCGTGTGAATGCGAATACGCCTCCGGGAGTGGAAGGAGAGGCGAGATCGGATGTCTTGATCATGCGGGGCCAGTGGACATCCTTGTCGGGGTCGTAGCCGACGAGGCGGACGCGGCGCAGGTAGAGAGGGCCGTTGACGCCGTCGATACGGAGGTCGAATCCGTTGACGCTCGGGGCTGTGTCGGCGGGGTCGGTGCGGGCACCGAAGAAAGCGTCGTCGAGGGGGATGCGGAGCGTTTTCCACTCTTTGGTGTTGCCCCAGACGGAGCCGATCAGGCGGGCGCCGGCGGCGGTGTCGGCCTTGACGCGGACGCTGCCGAAGCCGGGGCTGTGAAAGGTGATTTCGAGGTCGACGGCGGGGCGACCACCCTGGCGGAAGCGCGGATCGGTGACGGTGAAGCGGAAGGAGCGCGTCCAGCGCATGGCGGGCTCGATGCTTTCCTCACAAACCCAGGCATCGACGGGACGACCGTCTTTCAGCGTGAGGGAGGCCGGCTTGACGCCGGTGCGGTCGAAGGCGAGGCCGCGTTCGACCGGAGTCCGGTCGAAAACCGTCTCGATGACATCGACGCCGGGGGGGAGCGCGGCGGGTTGCGCCGTGGCGCTGCCTTCGGGGCCAAAGGGAGCGGCAAGGGCAGTGCCGAGAGACTGGAGGCCGAGGGCCGAAAGGAGCAGGAGATGGCGCATGGGGAAAACGGGACGGATGACGGGAGGGGAAACGGAAGGGCGGATCAGTTGTATTCGATCAGGAAGGGCATGTCGGCGGTGGGAAAACGGGAGCCGTCGATCCGGTCGGGCGCGCGGGAGACCGTGACGGCGTTGGCTCCGGTCTGCCAGTTGAGGTCGTTGAGGTTGGGAGAGCCGATGCCCCAGTTGGGGGCGCGCATGAAGAGGAAGTCCTTTTCGCCGGCAGAAACCTCGTCGGAAAGGCCAAGGACGAGCACGTAGTCGGTGCCGTCCTGAAGCGTGGCGTCGCCGGTGACGGGGAGAGTGACGGGTTCGAAGCGGGCGGCATCGGCCAGCGTCACGGTCTGCCCGGCGGAAACGAGAGGGCGGAGCGAGGGATCTTCGAGAATGCGGGCGAAGACCTTTACCGGTTTGTTCACAAGACCGCCCTGGGGGCGAAGGGAAATACGGATGGCCGTGACCGAGGCTTTCCCGCCGGCCTCGCCGGTGAGGAACCGGAAATTTTGCATGGGGTATTCCTTGCCGGCGGGACCGTTCCGGAGCCGGAGGTCGAGGGTGCCGGTGTAGGCCCAGCCCTGCGTGCGATCGCTGATCGTGACGCGATGCGCGGCGATCGTCTGCGGACGGGCGCTCCAGGTGGCGCCGGCATCCGTGGACACCAGCACGCCGGCCGCCGGGTCACGTGTGGTCATGTCGAGAGACTGCACGGGGACGACGCCCTGGGGGAGCCGGGAGCTTTCGATGCTGAGATAGCGGGCGGCGTCGGCGGCGGGTGCGGCGATGACGGCATGGAGAACCGTGCCGGCCTTGATGGCGACTCCGCTGAAGGCGGCGGCGCGAAGGCGGGCGCCGGTGGCGTTGAAGGTGGTCCGGTCGGCGGTGGCGAGCCGTTCTCCGGGCCGGCCTCCGGTGTCGGCGTGAAGGGTGACGGTGAAGGCGTCGGGCTGGTTGGCGGCGTAGCCGGAGCCGTGACCGGAGGCAAAGGCGACTTCGGTGAGTTCGCCGTCGGTTGCGGCGGTGAAACGGATGGCGAGTCGGGTTTCGGGGGTGTCGAGCCGGATGATGTCGTTGCCGGCCGCGGTGAGACCGGCCTGGCCGGTGCCGAAGGTGGCGGCGGGCAACGATGCGCAGAGAAGTTGGAAACCGGATACGGAAACGAGCAGGAGGCGGCGGGTGATCATGGTTCGGGAACGGAAGGAGACGGGCGGTCAGAGAAAGGTGAGGGCAAGGTCGAGGTCGACGGGGAAGAGCAGCCCGAGGTGGAGAGCGGCGCAGGTCTGCGGGATGGACGAGGGAATTGCGGGAGGGAAGAGAACCGGCTGTGTGTGTGCGGCGGCGGGCAGGCCGGTGATCCCGATAGCGGCGCCGTCGGCACTTTCGAGGCGAAGGGGTGAGCCGCCGGCGAGAGCGACGACATCGCCGGCGCAGAGCGTGCGGCCGGGGTCGCCGGACTGGAGCAGAAGGGCGCCGGGGCGGACCCACCACACGAGCGAGGCCATGAGCGAATGGGGACTGGCGCTGGCCAGGGTGAGGTGCGCCGTGTCGCCGGAGCGCCGGAACGCGACGGACGTTTCCCAGTCCCACCGGACGTGGACGCGCGGGGAACCGGGGCTGAAATGCAGGGTGTGCTCCCAGCCGGGCTGGCGGGCGGAGAGTTCATAATGACCGGCGGCAAGGCGCCGGAGCGTTTCCGGCTGGAGGTTTTGCATGCCGGCGCCGGCGAGGTGTAGTGTTTCAATGACTACGCCGCCGTGATGGATGTGGAGCCAGTCGTCGCTGCGGCGGGCGCCGCCCCACTGGTCGCGGACGGTATCGTAGTAGTGTCCGCCGGGATCGGCGGACAGGCTGACCAGCGTGCGCGGCGTGCGGAGGCGCGCCTGGGGGACGGAGGCGTAAAAGACTTCGTAACGGTCGGGCAGCGGACGAGGCGCGGGGAGCGGGCCGGGATGCGCGTCGAGCTGGAGCAGGAGGGGCACGAGCTCGGCTTCGGGCGCGGAGGCGGAGGGCCGGCCGGCATCGCAAAGGGAGGTGTAGCGGCCGTCGCCGGTGAGAAGCGCGAGACGGCGGGCGATGCCGCAGGTGACGGCAATGCGGTCGGGGAGGGCGCGGTCCTGGCGATGGCTGAGGGTGGAGTCGAATTCGCCGCCGGGCTGAATGCCGTGCAGGAGAAATTCTCCGTGACGTGTCAGCGGCGTCAGGAGTTCGGGACGTCCGAGCGCATCGGCCAGGGCGAGGAGTCCCTGGCTGGCGACGTTGTTGTAGTTGGGGCTGCGTTCTTCGTGCCAGCAGCCGTCGGCGTCGATGTCGATGCCTTCGGCGAGCAGCGACTCGATGCGGGCGAGGTAGCGGGGATCGGGCCAGAGGTGATGAAGGGCGGCGAGGGGGGCGGCGACGGCGGACCAGCGGTGGTTGGCGGTCATGGGCGAGCCGGCGAGGATCGCTTCGGCGCCGCGGCGGAGGAACGTCGCCAGATCGGCGATGAAGCCGGGCGCGGGAGAGAGGCCGAGGTCGCGAAAGCGGGCCCAGGCGAGGGCGAGGCCGGTGACCGGAAAACCGATCTCGTTGGCTGCATACATGCCGTTGAGATCGAGCCGGCCATCCGGCGACTGCCGGCGGCGAAGAAAGGCCAGCGCCCGGACACATGCGGAGTCGAGCGCGGCTGCGGAGACACAGGGGATGTCGGAAAGGGTCGGGGAGGGATACAGTTCGTCGAGCCAGAGGCGGGCGGCCATGAGGCGGGCGAGGGTGTAGGCGGTGTGGCGCCCGCAGTACCAGCCGGTGTCGTCTTCGGCGAAAGCGCCGTCGTTTTCGGAGCCGTCGCAGCACTGGCGGGCAAGGATGCCGGGAAGCCAGCGGGCCCAGAGCGCGGCAATGCGGACGCGCTCGGAGGCAATGACGGGCGGCACGCAGGTGGCGGCGGGCGTGGCGGTGGCTTCTGACGACGTGGACGGGAGTCCGGCAGTGGCGGGAGGGATCATGCGGACGACGGTGATTGGCAAGTGAGAGGACGGTGCGGATACGTGAACGAGCCGGTGCGTGAGCTAGAAACCTTTCCAGAGGTTGGGATTGGCGGAATCTCCATCGGGATCTCCGCCGGCGGTATAGGTGTCCTCAGGTTTCATGGAAGCGACATGGCCATCAAAGAAGAGAAAGTTGGCGCGGCCTCCGTGGCTGAGGCGGAGAGAGTCGGGTTTTCCGGCAGATGTGTCCTTGTCGGCATCCACCATCGGGTCTGTGCCGTCCCACGGCGGGGCGCAGCGCCAGCCCCAGTCGCGGCCGCCACTGCCGGTTTGCCCCCAGCGTTCGCCAAGCATGATGGTGCGCGAGGGGGTGGTGATTTGGGTGACGTCAATTCCTTCGGCGAGTTTGGGAACGCGCAGGGTTACTTTCACGCCATTCCATCCGTAGCTTACGCCAATGCCTTTTACATCGTAGCTTTTTTCGAATTGAGGGGCGAGCGGGCAGCCGACGGGTTTGTTGATTCTGGTGCCTTCCATCTGGGCCACGGTGGCATCTGCGGCATATTGCGCGCCGAGGTAGGGCGCAACCTGGACAAACCAGTGTCCGTTTTTGGAGACTCCGTTATCGGCGATGGGAAGGCGTCCTCGATTGTCATTGGTGAAGAGCTGGATGGCTGCGCCTGCCGAACGCAGGCCGGCGGAGCAGCGGGTGGACTGGGCGGTTTTGCGGACCTTGCCGACGGTGGGGATGATGATGGCGGCGAGGATGCCGATGATGGCAATCACGGTGAGGAGTTCGATGAGCGTGAACCCTCCTCGTACCGCGCAGGCGTAGTTGGTTTTTGACTTCATGGGGATGATGATTTGGCGGGAGCGGGTTGGAGCGGGATCGGCGATCAACGCGTGTGACGCCGGCGGACGAATGCAAGCATCAGAAGGCTGGCTCCGGTGACCAGGGCCCAGGTGGCGGGTTCGGGGACGGCGGTGGCGGTGAGCAGGCCGTCGGTCCACGTGAAGGAGAAACCGTCGATGCCGGCGCCGGTGACGGTGAAGTTTTGCAGGGTGTCGAGGCCGGTGCCGCTGACGCTGGCGAGGGCGAAGGAATCGCCGTCCCTCAGCGTGTAGCCGTCGAGAAAGTTGAGGACGAGAGTGGCGCCGGCTTCGACGGCAAGGTCGCCGGTGACGGTGATGCTATCGAAGGCACCACCGGCAGCGCCGATGTCGATGAGGAGGCTGGAGCCTGCCTCGAAACGCACCGAGCCGGTGAAGCCGAGGGTGTCGGCCCGGAAATAGCCGGAGGCATCGCCGGGAGAAACCGTGCCGCCGGCGCCGATGGTGGTCCAGCCGGCGGCGCTTCCTGAGACATTGCCGATGTCGAGGCGAGCGGTGGCGTTGTTGAGTTTCACGAGGCCGTTGCCGGCCAGGGTGGCGGCGCTGGCGGCGATGTTGTTGTTGATCTGGAGGGTGGCGTTTTTGTCCACGCGGACGTCGGAGGTGGAGGGCAGGGCGGTGGCGGCGTCGATGATGACGAGACCGGTGTTGATGACCGTGGGGCCGGCGTAGCTGTTGACGCCGGAAAGCGTGAGCCGCTCGGCAGGGGCATAGACGACGCCGGCGTTGCCGGTGATGTTGGCGGAGATGGCGGAGGATCTGTCGCTGCGGCCGGACGTGATGTAGCCGGTGGCGTCACCGAAGTTGAGGGTGCCGTTGCGGATAATGAAGCTCTTGCCGCCGCTGTTGTTGTTGGCGGCGAGCGCGCCGCTGGTCACATCGAGCGTGGCTCCGCCGAGATCGACCGCGAGATCGGACGCGGCGTCGTAGTCGAGGTAGAGGGAGTTGACGGTCTTGTTGCCGGAGAGTGTTTCGGAGGCGGTGAGGCGGACATTGCCGTCGGAGGCGGCTTCGGCGAGGGAGGCGTGGTACTCCGTGGCTTTGTCGAGGGCGCGGAAGCCGCCGTCGTGCGTGTAGGTGACAAAACCCTGGAGCGGGGTGTAGTAGTCGCCGTTGGGCTGGTTATCGAGGATGCTCGAGTTGGCGGTGGAGGCGGTGGCCCAGGGGAGAATGCTGATGTTTTTCGTGCCGGCCGCGCCGCCGCCGCCACGGAGATCGGCCAGAAGGGAGGCGTCGTTGGCGACCTTGATGGCGATGTTGCCCCGTCCGGCGGGGTTGGCGGCGGTGGCAAGGAGCGAGAGGGTGGCGTAGCCGGAGCGTTCGAGGTGGTTGATGGTGAGCGTGCCGCTCGCGCCGCCTGTGGGGGTCACGGCGAGGGCGGAGCGGGAGCCGTCGAGGGAGAGCGTGTCGAGGGTGCGATCGATGGCGGAGGAGGACTGGAAGCCGAGGGTGCCGCCGTTGAGCGAGACGGGGAGGGCGGCGTCGAGGCCGGCGTTGTTCATCACGACGAAGCGGCCGAGGGTGCCGGCGATGACGAGCCGCTCCGCGCTGAAAGAGGCTTCCTGGTAGCCGGCGGAGGGGTGAGTGTAGCCGCGGAGAAAAGTGGTGCCGCCGGTCTGGACGTAGCTGCCGGAGAGCGTCGTGGCGGCGTAAAGGTTGAGGCTGCCGCCGCCGGTCTTGAGGAGGTTGTGGCCGGTGACCGCGCCGTAGAGGCTGAGGGTGTCGCGTCCGTTGCTGGAAGTGACGAGCGACGGGTTGACGGTGATCGTGCGCGTGCCGGTTGACCCGAAATCGATGGTGAGAGGACGCGAGGAGACGCCGATGGCGACTTCCTGCGAGGCGCTGTCGCCGGCAATGTCCACGGAGACGTCGCCGAGGGAAAGCGTGGTGCCGGCGGTCGAGGAGCCGGCGGGCGGGAGGATCCTCAGATAGTAGTTGTCGGCATGGCTGATCGAGAGCCGGTCGATGGCGTAGCTGCCGGAAGGGAACAGGACTTCGGTATTGGCCCCGAGGCTGGAGGAGAAGATGCCGTCGATGACACCGTCGCGCCAGTTGGCGGGGTTGGTGTAGTCGTTGTCGACGGTGCCCGTCCATTTGGCGCGGGCCAGCGGGGCGGAGGCAGGCAGGGCGAGGACGGCAAGCACGAGAGCGAGGCCGGTGGTGGCGGACCGGGGCGAGCGGACGGATTGGCGGGTGGTGGTGGTTTTCATGGGAGGCGGGACGGGATGGAGCGGGTTGGCAAGAGGTGACGGGAGAGGGACGGGCAAAGCAGCAGCTGGCGGCATCGACCGGAAGGGGGGGCGTTGCCGGATGGCGGAAGGAAGGGCGGGAGCGGACCGGGTAGCGGCGACGGGATACGGAGAGTGTTCGGGTGCGGGTTGTTGCGGCAGTCGGGTGTGGATCAGGCGTGGAGGGGGGCGGTGCTTTCGCGGAGAACGAGAGACGGGGCGAAGGTTTCCTGACGGGGAGAGGAAGCCCGGTCGCCACCGGCGCCGGGCTCATCGGACCAGAGGATTTCGAGGATGCGGCGCGCGTAGGCGTGCCCGTCGGTGTGGATGGCGGTGAGAGCCGGGAAAAGCAGGTCGGACCCGGGGAGGTCGTCGAAGGCGAGCACCGAAAAATCCCGCGGCACGCTCAGGCCCGCCCTGCCGGCATGCCGGAGCGCCGCCCAGGCGCCGATGCCGGAAATCGGCACGATGGCCGTGGGCCGGGCCTGCGGGTCGCCGCCGAGAAGGGCAGGCAAGGCCGCGAGAACCGGCTCGAAGGAATTGCCGCCCATCGGCGGGGAGCAATCGACGAACACGGTTTCCTCCTGCATGCCGTGGGCGGCCACGTAGTCGCGCAGGTAACCGAGGCGCATCTTCACGTTGGCCAGGGCCACGGGTTCGTTGACGAGGATGGCGATGCGCCGGTGGCCGAGCGCGCGCAGGTGGTCGAGCGCCAGGGTGACGCCGTGGCCCACGTCGATGCTCACACAGTCGCCCGGATAGCCCCCGGCGAACGGCAGCGCGCTCACCGTGCGGAAGCCGCGATGGTCGAGTTCGTCGAAGAGCGTCCACGCCGCCTCCTGCGAATGCCCGAGAAACACCATGCGCTCCTCATGCGGGTTGGCCGGGAGGGCGCGGGCCACATCGCGCAGCCGGCCGGCCGGATCGGCGGGGTCGCTGCCGGGCCGGATGTGATGCACGCGCAGGTTGCAGTCGAATTCGTCGCACAGCTCCGCGAAGCAGTTGAGCTGCTGCATCAGCACCGGCGAATGCGAGTGCGGCATGATGACCCCGAGCAGACGCGTGCGTTTGTGCTTCTGCACAAATGTCCCCCGGCCGACGTGCCGGTGGAGCAGGCGACGGTCGACCAGCTCCTGCAACGCCCGCCGCACCGTCGGTTGCGACACGCCGAGCCGCGCCACCAGCTCGCGCTCCGTGAAAAAACGCTCGTCGTGCCCGAAGTCGTTTTCGATGCGCTGCTCCAGCCACTGCATGACCTGCTCGTACAGCGGAGCGACGGATTCGGGAGAACGGGTAAAGGGGGTGGACATGGCGGTGAAAGGACGGGAAACGGGCTTCTTGATTGCTTCTAAGCAAATTGCTGCTAAGCATTCTGGCAAGTTCTTTTTTCTCAAAATTCCCGGAAGGCACGGGATGCACATTAACGCATGCACTGCATATTGAGCATCGGCTTTTCCGGCGGTATAACTTGCGGGTCCGACACGAGTTCCGCACCCGATCCTCTCCCCGTTTTCCTCATGTCACCAAAAAACCATCCTTGCCGGTCCTTTGC
The DNA here is from genome assembly GCA_000242935.3 of Opitutaceae bacterium TAV5. Lineage (NCBI taxonomy): Bacteria > Pseudomonadati > Verrucomicrobiota > Opitutia > Opitutales > Opitutaceae > Opitutaceae bacterium TAV5. The sequence continues at coordinate 2,246,925 of CP007053.1, read as the reverse complement.
CGGCGCCCCTGGTCCCGGTTCCTTTTCCGCTCCCGGCCGGGGCGGATTTACGCTGGTCGAGCTGCTGGCCGTCATCGCGATCATCGGCGTCCTCGCCGCCATCATCATTCCTGTCACCGGCAAGGTCCGCCAGAACGCCCGCAGCGCCCGCGACCTGTCCAACCTCCGGCAACTGGCGCTCGCCCTCAACCAGCTCGCCAACGAAGCGCGCGACGGCCGATACCCCCGCGTCCAGAAATCTCCCGAGGCCGACGGCTGGCATGTCGAGGTGGCCGCCCGCATCTATACGGCGGAAAACTCCGCTCCGTGGGACCGCGTCTTCACGCGCGACTCCGTCTTTCAGGCTCCGGGCCGTCCGTGGAAGGATTTCCCCTCGCAGACCGACAACTGGAAAAACGGTTACAGCTACGGCATCAATTCCTTCTACGCCAACATCAACTGGGGGCGTCGTCTCTCCGCCGTGCCGACGCCCTCCCGCATCATTCTCGTCGGCGACAAACTCCCCAAAATCGAGGCCAACGACGTCGATCACATCGGCACCAGCGACAATCTCCAGCAGGATCCCAACAACGGGACCGCCGCACCGGGCCCGAGCTGGTCGCGCCTCGAATACCGCCACGCCGGCGGCAGCAAGGCGCACATGGCGTTTTGCGACGGCCACATCGAATCCCTCACGGCCGAAGCCCTCCGGCTCGATCCTCCCGGCGGCGGCAGCCGTTACCGCTGGTGGGAATAACCCCCTAACCCCCCGTTCCCCTCCCGCTCCTGCAATCCCCTTTCCGCCACCTCCGTCACTTCCTCCCGATGCCCGGTCACCGCCTTCTTCTTCTCCTCGTCCCCGGCCTGTTGCTCCCCGGCGTTCCGCTCGCCGTCGCCGGTAGCGGGTCCGCCATGTCGCCTCCCGCGGTTTCCGGCTCCGTTTCCGGTCCGGTTGCCGGAGCAGCCCGCAAACCTGCGCCGGCCGGTTCGCATCGCCTTTACGGTCGCTGGTATTCCAGCCGCATCGGCGGCGGCGGTTACCTGCAACAGGTCGTGTTCGCTCCCGCTTCCGCCCGCGTGCCGCAACGCCTCTACCTGTCGTCCGACGTCGGCGGCCTCTTTCGCAGCGACGACGGCGGCGCCACCTGGCGGATGCTCCACGACGCTCTCCCCGCCGACGGCGACAACTATTCCGTGCGCGGCCTCATCGTGGACCCGCGCGATCCCGACCGCGTCCTTATCGCCACCGACAACGGCATCTGGTGCTCCGCCGACGCCGGCCGCACCTGGCAAAAGCGCCTCGACGCACGCTTTGCCGGCAACGGTCCCCACCGCGCCGACGGACGCATTCTCGTTGCGGACCCGGCCAACCCCGACCGCATTCTGGCCGCCCCGCTCGGTGCCGCCGCCATCGGCACCGTCGTGCACATCTCCACCGACGGCGGCGCCACCTGGGCCGCCACCGCGCCCGTCGCGGCATCCCCGGCTGCCTCGCCCCTGCCCGTTCTCGCTCCGGTCGATCTCCTCGTGGATCCGGCCGATCCGCAGCGTTTCTGGCTCAGCGCCCGCCGCTCCCGCATCTGGATCAGTCCCCGCGAACACACTTTCGACGGCGGCCTCTGGCGCACCGACGACGCCGGAGCCACTTGGCAAAAACTCTCCTCCATCGGCATGAAGGAGATCATCCGGCATCCCGCTCCGCCCGCGTCTTCCGGAGCTTCCGGGCTGCTCATCGCGCTCACGCCCGCCACCGATCGCGTCGTCCGCTCCACCGATCTCGGCCGGACCTGGCAGCCTCTCGATGCCGGCCTCGCTCCTTACTCCACCCACTATCGCACCGACGGATCCTACGGCGCCCTCGCCACCGATCCCTCCGGCGGCCTCGTGCTTCTCGGCGGCAACGGCGCCAGCATCTACCGCCTTTCCCCGGATGCCACCCGCTGGGAAAAAATTCCCTGGCAGAAGGAAAACATCCACGAAGGCGACTGGTGGGGCGCGCTCTCCCGCCACGGCTATCCCCATTTCGGCAGCGCTCTCGGCCATCTCGCCATCGATCCTGCCGACCCCCGTCACTGGACGCTCACCGACTGGTATGCCTTCTACCAGACCCGCGATGCCGGCCGTAGCTGGAAACTGGATATCGAGGGCATCGAGATGACCGTCGTCCACACGCTGGCCCAGGACCCCGCCGATCCCGCCCGCATCCATGCCGGCCTCGCCGATATCGGCTACCTCCGCTCCACCGACGCGGCCGACACCTTCGTGCCTGTCCACAACGCCGGCATCAGCAACAACATCAAATCGCTCGCCGTTTCTCCCGCCCGCCCGGGCCGCATCTACGCGGTCGGCCCCCGCGAGGCCGACTGGTTTGCGAACCAGGTGTTTGTCACCGACGACGCCGGGGCCACCTGGCATCGTTCTCCCATGCGCGGGCTTCCTCGCATGGAAGGCGGACAACACCGCTGCCACAGCATCGCCCTCCACCCGCACCATCCCGACGAAGCCTGGCTCGCTGTCAGCGGTCCGGTCGGCCCCTCTGCCGGCGGCATCTACCGGACCGCCGACGCCGGAGAGACCTGGACGCAGGCCGGCGAAGGTCTCCCCACCGGCGTTCCGCTCTTCCGTTCCGAAATCTGGGTCGCCGGTCCCGAAATCGCCGTGTCGTCCGACGGCTCCGTGCTCGCCGCCAGCGACGACCGGGCCCGTGTCTTCCGCCTCGAAACCGCGCCCTCTTCCCCGTCGCCGGCGGTCTGGCGCGAGGTTCCCGCTGCCGCCTTTGCCTCGCCCGACGGCGCCCCGTCCGGCGGCGTCAACGCCCTTTTCGCCGATCCGTCCACCCCCGGCCGCTTTTATCTCTGCCGCAAGGAAGGCGGACTCTGGCGCACCGATGACGCCGGCCTCGCCTGGAATCGTATCTCGTCCATGAATACATGGACCCTCGCCATCGATGCGGGCAACCCCGCCCGCCTCGCGCTCAACGGCGCGGACGGCATCCGGTTCAGCACCGATGGCGGCGTCACCTGGACGCGCCTCGATGCCGGCCTCCCTTACCGCCACCCCCGCAACGTCCTCGCCTTTGCCGGTTCCCGGCTCGTCGTCGGCACCGGCGGCAACGGCATCTTCCGGACCGATCTTCTTTCTCCGGAATAACCTCTCCCCCCCCCCCATTTTTTTCATGAATCCGTCATCCTCCATCCTCCTCAGCCGATATTCTGCTGCCGTCGTTGCGCTCGTTTCTCTTGCCGCCGTCGCCGCTGCCGTCCGCCTCCCCGCGCAGGAGGAGCCATCTTCAGCCGGCCAGCCCGCTGTCCTTATCCGCAACGGCGACATGACCCTCGCCACCGCGGCAGGCACGCCTTCCGGGTGGACGCTCGGGAGTCACAGAGCCGGTAACGTCACCCTCGCCCGCGACACCGGTGATTTTGTCTCCGCCCCCGCGTCCCTGCTTCTCTCGCTCGAAGCCGTTGCGCCCGCCGCCGAAGCCGAAGGCTTCGCGCAACAACCCCTGCTCGCCCTTCCCGCCACCGGCGCTCTCCATGTCCGCGGCATGATTCGCGCCGAGGGGAATTTTTCTTTCGGCCAGATCGTCCTCCAGGCGTTCGACGCCGACTGGAAGCAGCTCGACTGGAAAATCATCGACTTCGTGAAGCCCGCCGACGACTGGCAAGGCTTCGGCGGCGTCGCCAAAATTCCCGCGGGCGCCGTCCACGTCGTCTTTGGTGTCGTTGCCAAGGGCACCGGCAAGATCCGGCTCGACGACATCCGCATCGTCGAAACCGCCGCTCCCTGAAAACCGCCCCGCCGATGCGCGCATCCCCCGCCATTGCCTGCTTCACCCTCCTGCTCGCATCCGCTGTCGCCGGTGAGCCGCTCCGCCGTGCCGGCCCCGTTCTCACGCTCGACAACGGCTGCATCACTCTCGAGGTCGCTCCCGATGCCGGTCGCGTCACCCGGTTTGCCCGACACGGCGAACCCGACCGGATCGCGTTCGACGACCGCGCCGTGCCTTCCGGCACCGACTGGAAACCCTGGGGAGGCGACCGCATCTGGCCGATGTTTCTGCAACTCTCTCCGCAAATCTACGGGGCGCACAACTTCGACCCGGCCTTCGACGACCAGCCCTGGGCCGTCATGGAACATAACCCGGCCGCCACCCTCGCCTCTCCCGCCCGCCTCACCCTGCGCAGCCGCGACAGCCGGCATCTCGCCCTGCGTATCATACGCACCATTACGCTGGAAGCCGGGCGGGCGGAGGTGCTCCACACCGTTCGTTTCGAGTGTCTGGCCGATTCTCCGTACCCCGTCCACGTCTGGGCTGTCACGGCGGTTCGTGCGGGCGATTACGTGCTCATGGAACACGACCGGCGTGTGCGTCCCGCGGCCGAAGGCGAATCCTTCAAATGGTGGCCCGCGCTCTCGCCGGTCCGCCCCGCCGCATTTCCGCTTCCCGGGGCCGCCGCCCCACGGGCGCTTCACGTCCCCTGGCCCGCCGCGGCCTCCGCTGCCGCGCCTCTGAAGGTCGGCACCTGGGGACGCTGGATCGCGCTCGTCTCCGGCGGTTCCGCCTTTGTGCAAACCGTCCGCTACGACCCGGCCGCGCTCTACCTCGACGAAAGCAACCTCCAGACCTGGCTCGAACCCGGTCGCGCAATTTACGAAATCGAGACGCTCGGGCCCACCTGGTTTCTCCGCGCCGGCGAATCGCGCGAGTGGACTGTCCGCTGGCGGCTGGTCGATTTCCCTCCCTCCCTCCATACCCCGGCCGAGCGCGCCGGCTGGCTCGCGGAAACACTCACGCCATGACCCCCGACATTCTCCAGGCCCGCCCGCCCGGCGAACGCTGGGACGGGCCTCATTTCCGCCCGCTGCTCTTCGGCCTCACCCGATTCACCGGCCCGCTGCGCCAGCACCCGCTCGCCTTCGATGCCATCGAACCCGAGGCCGTCTGGATCATGACGCTTCGCGGCCACGCCTTTTACGAAACGGCGCAACAGCGCATCCGTCTCGAACCCGGCCGCGTGCTGGTGGCGCTCAAGCCCAACCGCAACCGTCTCCTCATGCCTCCGGCCGGCTGGCCCTGGGTTCACCTGTATGTCCACATGACGGGCGAGTGCGCGCTTTCCGCCTTCCGTTACATGATCGATCGCTTTGGCACGGTGCAGACCTTGCCGCCGGACTCCGGTATCGTTCGCAAGACCCGCGCGCTCGTCCGCCTGGCGACCTCGCCTGCCGGAGCCGCGCTCGACGAACATGCCTGGTCGGCCCGCGCCTATGACTGGTTCCAGACCTGGTGGTCGTGCGCCGAGCGCCACGGCGTGCCGCTCGGCAAAATCGTCACCGAGCCTCCGGGACATTCGCGCCTGATCGGCCTTCAGGCGACGACCGTGAAGGGTTTTGCCGGCGAGCTCGGCTACTCGCCCTCGCACCTCTCGCGGCGGCTCAACCGGTTCTGGGGCAACGCGCCCGGCCGGGCGTTGCGCCAGGCACGGCTCGAGGAAGCCGCCCGCCTGCTCCGCACCACGCGCCTCCCGGTCGAGGAAATCGCCGCGCGCGTCGGCTATCGTTCGCCCAGCTCCTTCATCCGCGCCTTCCGCCTCGCTCGCGGCCACACCCCGCTTTTCCACCGGCACGCGGGCAAGTAAATCCGGAAAAATCACTCTTCCTTGCGTTTGCCCGTCCACCTTTCCCGTTCGCAAAACCATCATGAAAACCACCCGTCATATCACCCTCGCCGCCGCGGTCCTTGTGGCCGCCTTGCTTTCCGCCGATGCCCGTGCGTCGCTGATTCTCCACTACACGTTTGACGATCAGGCGGCAACCAATGCCGCCGCTGGCGCCACGGCCGGCGACGCTGCGCTCCACAACGCGGACGGCACTGCCGGCTACGTGGCCGGCAACACGCCATCCGGCGCCGGTTATGCTTTTTCCACCGGCGACGGGGGCGGCAACTATCTCGCCACCACGGGCGCGGACGGCGTGGCGCTGCTCGCCGACCGGACGCAGCTCACGATCACGCTCTGGGTGAACCTCCAGGCCGCGCCCCTGCAATACGACCGGCTCCTGAGCTGGCAGAGCACCGCCAGCGGTCTCGGCTCCGGCTTCACGCTCGATGTTCCGAACACCGGCGGAACGGCCGACAATTTCGGCCTCGCCTTTTCCGTGACCGGAAGCAGCGCCGGCACGGTCAACATCACCGAAGGCGGAATCGGGCAATGGCTCTTCATCGCCGTGACGTTCGACGGTGCGCAGGCGAAGGCGGACCGCGTTTCGTATTACGTGGCCACGACAGAAAGCGACGACCTTACGGCCAAGGTCGCCTCCGGCGCCGGTACCGATGCCGGTTCGCTGGGCAACGGCATTTCCTCGTCGCTGGTGTCCTCCGAATTCCGGATCGCCGGCACGCAAGCCAGTTCGTTTGACCGCAGTCCGTCCGCGCTTTTCGACGACATTCGCATCTACGACACGGCGCTGACATCGGCCGAGTTGGCCCTGATCTGGCGCGAAGGCATGACGGCGGTGCCCGAGCCGGCGGCGGTCGCCATCCTGTGTGCCGCGGCAGCCCTCGCCGCCGGTGCCTTCCGGTTGCGCGGTCGCGGCCGGTGAAGCCTCTCAACCGCCGGCTCTGCCGCGAGCCTGTGGCCGCAGCACGCTGCGGTCGACGTGCGACACGCTCGGGCGGCCGGTGAGGGCGAGGGCGATTTCCAGCTCGGCCTGCAGGATGCGCAGGGCGTGGGCCACGCCGGGCGCGCCGGCGGCGGCGAGGGCGTGCAGGACGGGGCGCCCCACCAGCACGGCTCGGGCGCCGAGAGCGAGCGCCTTGACGATATCCGTGCCGCGGCGCACGCCGCCGTCGAGCAGGAGCGGTATCCGTCCGCCAATGACATCAGCGACGGCGGGAAGGGCGTCGATCGTCGCCGGCAGGGTATCCAGCGTGCGGCCGCCGTGGTTGGAAACGATGAGGCCGTCCGCGCCGCGCGCGAGGGCTTCGGCGGCGTCCTCGGGATCGGTGATGCCTTTCAGGATGACCGGCAGGCGGGTGTCGCCGCGCAGGCGGTCGATGTCGGCCCATGTCGGCGCGACGCCCATGAGGCCGCCGCAGAGCGGGCTGCGGGGGAGGGGAGGGAGGGATGCGGAGGGCGCGGGAGCGCCGCGCAGGTTGACCGCCTCGACGCCGGGCGGCGGGCGAAACTGCGCGCGGCGTTCGCGGTTGCGCACGCCCTCGACGGGCGCGTCGACCGTGACGACGAGCGCGCGGTACCCGGCGGCTTCGGCGCGTTGCACGAGAGCGCGGGTGACGCCGCGATCGGGGTGCAGGTAAAGCTGGAACCAGAGCGGGCTGTCCGCAACAGATGCGGCCCCGGCCGGCGTGTCGGGCTGCGCCCGGGCACGCGCCTGCGCGGCGACGGCGGCGATTTCCTCGAGGCTGACGCTGGCCTGCGTGCTCACGACCATGCCGGCGCCGGCGGCGAGGGCGCCGAGCACGGTGGCGCGTTCGCCTTCCGGGTGGACGACGCGGTGGAGCGCCATCGGGGCGACCAGCACGGGCAACGCCAGCGTGGTGCCGCCGGGCAGCGTCACGCGCGTGGGATGGGCGATGGCGTCAGCCGCGTCGGCATTCGCGGCGGACGCGGGCGGCGGCGCATTGAAGTCGGCGAGCACGCGGCCGCGCAGTTGCAGGCGATCGAAGGCGGCGCGGTTTTCGCGGAGCGTGATGCCGTCGGCCGAGCCGCCTTCGAGCCATTCCCGTGCGTCGGGCGCGATGCGTTCGCGGGCGAGTCGTTCGTAGTCGGCGAGCGCGACGACGTCGGGCGGAATGCGGGTCAGCGGCGGAAGCATGGGGGGATGGAAGTTTGAATTTTGAATTTTGAAGTTGGGAATTTGAAGTTGGGGATGGGTCTTCGGCAGAGTTGTCGACTGGTGAATTGTCACTGACTTCCAACTACAAATTTCCAATTTCCAACTACAAATTTCAAACTTCTCCGGCGCCGGAAGGCGCCGGTGGCGCCAGCCGTTCTTCCACATCGTGGAGCGACTGGAGGAGGTCGAGCGCATCCTGGAGGGCGTCGCCGGACATGCCGGCAAAACCGTTCTGGACGAGTTTTTGCCGCGCCGCGGTCACGGCATGGGCGGCGATCCGGCGGCGGGGTTCGTCGTTGTCGCCGAGAAATTCCAGCAAAAACTCGGCGAGAAAGCGCGGCTGTTGCGTGCGGTAGAGCCACGCGCCGAATTCGTAGAGGCGGGTGGCCGCGGGTTGCAGCCAGTCGCCGCGCGCGGCCCAGGTGCGCGCGAGAGCGAGCCCCTCGTCGGCGAAGTCGCCGGCTTCCGCGACGAGGGCGGCGCGTTCCTCGCCGCCGGGGCGGGATTGCGCGATCTGCGCGGCGAAAATCACGCAGGCGGCGTGGCGGGCGCGCAGGCCGGTGTCGGCCGCGCGCAGGTCATCGGCTTCGCGGGAGGCGACGAGTTGCAGGACTTCACGCAATTCCGCCAGCGCCGCCGGTGTCTGCGCGGAGGCCCAGCGCGCCTGGCCGAGATTGAGCAGGGCTCCGGCCAGTTCGATGCGGATGCCGGGGGCGTCGGCGGTGGCGAGCGGACGCAGCGTGGCCACGGCCCGCTCGTGAAGGGCGATGGCGTCGGCGATTCCCGCCGCGTCGCCCCGGGCCATGAGGACGAGGCCGCGGTTACCGCAGACGGAGGCGAGGTTGCGGCAGGCGGCGGGTTCGCCGCGCGCGGCGAGCGGTTCGAGCAGGGCGAGGGCGTCGTCGAAGGAGCGCAGCGCTTCCGGCAGGCGTTCCTCGCCGCCGAGCTGGAGGAGGGCGTTGCCGCGGTTCATCCACGCGGCGCCGGCGGCGTTGCGCGGCATCGAGGGGTCGTCGTCGGGCACGTTTTTCCAGAGGGCGAGGGCCTGGTCGTAGTTGCGGATCGCTTCCTCGAAGGCTTCGGGCGTGCCGAAACGGAGGAGGGCGTTGGCGCGGTTCATCCATGCGCCGGCCAGCGGGGCGGTGAGGCGGGGCGGAGCGGCGCCGGTCGCTGCGCCCGGGCCGCCGGGGGGCTGGCGACGGAGGGTGGCGATGGCGTTTTCATAACAACGCAGCGCTTCGAGCACCTGCTGCGGGTCGGGTTGCGTTTCGAGGAGGTGCCCGCGCACGAGCCACACGGCGGCAACGAGGGCGGCATCGAGCCCGTCGGCGGCGGTGGCGGTTTTCAGACGTTCCAGCATCTGTGAACTGGCGGCGAATGCGGACTGGCGGCGCGCCGCATCGCCCGAGAGCCAGGCCTCGTTGGCGAAAGCGAGAAAACGCTCGATGTCCGCGCGCAGCGGTCCCGGCGAAGAGGTCGGATCAGGCGAAAAAGGCGGCGGCGTGTCGGAATCCGGCATGGAAACCGCCGGGATTAGCCGCCGCGCCGACGATTGGGAAGACCGGATTTGCCCGGCGCGGAGCCCGAGCGACATTTTTGCGAAGGGCGGCCGGCCGCGACAGGCGCTGTCCCGCCAGCGAGACCGGGATGGCCGCAAGGCCACAAGAAAAGGGCAACAATCGCAAAAGCCGGATGGTTCCGGTTTATCCCGGAGCCGATCCGGTCAACCGGCTTCGGTCATGAGTTGAAAAGAATGATAACGGGTGCAAATAAAATGCGAATAACAGAGTTAACTGACGATTATCCTGAATGTTGAATCGATTTTAATGAAATCAAAAATGAACAGTTATTCATCTTGCATCCGAGACCCAATCTCAATTTTAACCCTTTCTTCATATTCCCATGTCATCAGCTAACCAGACTCCCGACTCGTCCTCGTCAACATGCGGCGCTACCACCACCACCGCTGCCGCTCCGCTGTCCGCCTCTTCCCAGGCGTTCCGGGCTTTCGCGCTCCTCTCGCCGCTCGTCATGGCCGGTTCGCTCGGCGCGCAGGTCGCGGCTGATCCCGCCGCCACTGCCCCGGCCGGCACGCCGCCCGCCGATCCGGCGGCCGACGGCGCCGACAAGGTCGAGTTGCCTGCCCTCGATATCGCCGGTTCTCGCGAAAAGCAGCTCAGTTCCCCCAAATTCACCGAGCCCGTTCTCGATACTCCGCAGACGATCGTGATCATCCCGCAGGAAGTGTTCAACCAGCAGGGCGCGGCCAACCTCAGCGACGTGCTCCGCAACACCCCGGGCATCACCTTCACTGCCGGCGAGACCGGCAATCCCGGCGGCGGCGACGCCTTCACCATGCGCGGCTTCGACACCTCGGGCAGCATCTTCGTCGATGGCGTCCGCGACACCGGCACCTACAAGCGCGACATCTACAACATCGAGCAGGTCGAGATCGCCAAGGGCCCCGCCGGCGCCGACAACGGCCGCGGCGGCAGCTCCGGCTACGTCAACCTCTCCACCAAGACCCCGCAGCTCGGCACCTTCGTCAACGGCACCGCCAGCTACGGCATCTCCGAACACGGCGGCGAGGACCAGCGCCGGATCACGGCCGACTACAACCAGGACCTCGGCGCGGCCGGCGCCGCCTTCCGCCTCAATCTCATGGGCCAGGACAGCGGCCTCCCCGGACGCGATTTCGCCGAAGACACCGGCTGGGGCATCTCGCCCTCGGTCGCCTTTGGCCTCGGCACCCCCACCCGCCTCGTCATCGCCGGTTCCTGGGACGAGCAGCACAACATCCCCGACTCCGGCATTCCGGTCGGCGCGCTCCCCGGCCAGACGCCCGGCCTCGCGCCCGTTGACCAGACCAATTTCTACGGCCTCGCCACCGACTACGACGATGTCGTCCACCGGTCGATCATGGCCCGTGTCGAGCACGACCTCTCGCCCGACACCACTATCCGCAACCAGACCGTCTTCACCAAGACCGAACGCGACGCCGTCACCACCTATCCGGGCAGCTCCAACACCGCCACCTTCGACCCCGTCACCGGCCTCGTCACGCCGCGCACCGTCCGCAGCGAGCAGGACAACGACATCCTCTCCAACCAGACCAACCTCACCACCCGTTTCGACACCGGCAGCCTGCGGCACGACTTCAGCGCCGGCTTCGATCTCACCCGCGAAAACCAGTACGTGCCCACCTGGAGCAACATCACAACCGGCACGCCGACGGACGTCCACAATCCCGACCCGCACCGCCCCAGCCCGCAGCCGACGCGCGCCGCCAACGGGGCCTACGCCCGGTCCACGATCGACACCGCCGCGCTCTACGCCTTCGACACGATCCACATCACCGACAAGCTCCTCGTCAACCTGAGCGGCCGTTGGGAAAAATACTGGACCAACTACAAGGCCCTTGCGACCGACGACACCTTCAGCCGCATCAAGGCCAGCGACGACCTCTTCAGCTGGAAGGCCGGCGTCGCCTACAAGCCCGTCAAGGAAGGCACGCTCTACGCCGCCTACGGCAACTCGATGATCCCGCCCGGCAGCACCTTCACCCTCTCCGCCGCCGCCGGCAACGCCAACAACCCCAACACCGATCCGCAGGAAGCCCGCAACTACGAGACCGGCGTGAAGTGGGAATTCTTCGAGAGCCGCCTCCTCGCCACCCTGGCGTACTTCTATTCGGAAAACACCAACGTCCCCGTCTCCACCGGCGACCCGCTCGTCCCCTTCCGGTACGACTCCTCGCAGGTTGTCCAGGGCATCGAACTCGGCCTCTCCGGCAAGATCACCGACAACTGGCTCGTTTTCGCCGGCTTCGCCTGGATGGACAGCGAGAACAAGACGCCCTCCGCCGCACCCGGCACCACCACCGACGGCGCCGACCTCCGCTTCACGCCCAAGCTCTCCGGCAACCTCTGGACGACCTACCGCTTCCCCTTCGGCCTCACGATCGGCGGCGGTGTCCAGTATGTGGATACGGTGAGCCGCGCCACCAACACCGCCACCACGCCCACCGCCACCTCGCTGGCCGACGTGCCGGATTACTGGCTCTTCAACGGCCTGGCCTCGTACGAGGTCAACCGCCACCTCACCCTCCGTCTCAATGTGAACAACATCTTCGACGAAGACTACTACCGCCTGAACAACAACGGCGGCCGTTATTATCCCGGCGCTTCCCGCACCTTCGTGCTCAGCGCCGATGTGTCGTTCTGAACGCGTCCGTCCGCTTCCGGACGTCCCGCCGCTTCCCGTGCCGCCCGGCAGGCTCCCGCGAGCCCCGGGCGGCTTTCCGCTTCCACCGCTCCCGCACCACCACGCCCGCCGCCCATGATTCTCGACATTCCCGACGTCCTCCCGCCCGACCAGCTCGCCCGCGCCCGCCAGCTCCTTGAAACCGCCGAGTGGATCGACGGCAAGGCCACCGCCGGCCACCAGGCCGCGCGCGTGAAAGACAACCAGCAGCTCGCCACCGACAACCCCGCCGCCCGCGAAGTCGGTGACATGATCCTGCGCGCCCTTGGCCAGAATCCGCTCTTCATGTCGGCCGCGCTCCCGCTGCGCATTCTCCCGCCGATGTTCAACCGCTACACCGGCGGCCAGACCTATGGCACGCACGTCGACGCCTCCATCCGCCAGATCCCCGGCACCGGCCAGCGCCTGCGCACCGACCTCTCCTGCACCCTCTTCTTCGCCGGGCCCGAGGAATACGACGGCGGCGAACTCGTCATCGAGGACACCTACGGAGCGAAGAGCGTCAAGCTCCCCGCCGGCCACATGATCCTCTATCCCGGCACCAGCCTGCACCGCGTCACCCCGGTGACGCGCGGCGCCCGCCTCTGTTCCTTCTTCTGGGTGCAGAGTCTCGTCCGCGACGATGCCCGCCGCGGTCTTCTCTTCGAAACCGACGTCGCCATCCAGCGTCTCTCTGCCGATCATCCCGGCCATGCATCCGCCGTCCAGCTCACCGGCGTCTATCACAACCTCCTCCGCCAGTGGGCCGAGGTGTGAGCGGCCCGCGCCTGCACCGGTATCCGGTTTCCGACGACTCACGACCAACGACCTGACCCGATGACCATCAGCACCGCTTTCCGCCCGTTCGTGGCGGCCTTGCCATGAATCTCCGCAAAACCGTTTTCTGGCTCCACCTCGCCGCCGGCCTCACGGCCGGCATGGTTATCGCCATCATGTCGTTCACCGGCGCGGCGCTCGCGTTCGAAAACGAAATCGTGGCCTGGGCCGAGCGCGATGCCCGCCGCATCGGGCCGCCGCCCGCCGCTCCCGATGGCGCGGCGCCCGCCCGCCTTTCGCTGGATGATCTGGTGGCCCGGGTCCGGGCCGACCAGGAGATCGAAGCCCGCCCCACGGCCGTCACCGTGAGCGCCGGTCCGGCCGATGCCGTCACGCTCGCTTTCGGGCGCGACGCCACCTGGTACGCCAACCCGTATACCGGCGTGGCCCGCCAGCCCGCCTCGACCCGCGTCCACGATTTCATGCACCTGATGGAGGACTGGCACCGCCGGCTCGCCATGGCGGGCGACAACCGTGCCACCGGCCGCGCCATCACCGGCGCGTGCAACGCCGCCTTTTTTGTGCTCGCTGTCACCGGCCTGTACCTCTGGTGGCCGCGCCGCTGGACGTGGCGCGCGCTCCGTCCGTCCGTCCGGTTCATGAAACTGCGCGGCCGCGCCCGCGACTGGAACTGGCACAACGTGGTCGGTTTCTGGTCGCTTCCCGTGCTCATTGTGCTCACCGCGACCGGCATGGTCATCTCGTACCGCTGGGCCAGCAATCTCGTCTGGCGCGTGGCCGGCGAGGAGCCGCCCGCGCAAGGCGCCGGCCCCGGCGGCGCCGCGGCCTCCGGCAGCGACCTGAAAATCGACCGGCCCGAAGGCGCACGCCGCATCGGTTACGCCGGCGCGTTCGAACACATCGCCGCCGCGATCCCCGACTGGTCGCAGATCACGCTGCGCGAAGGGCTCGGCGGCCGCCGCGGCGCGCCTCCTCCGGCCGCCGCCACCGGCGACAGTTCCGCTCCGGCCGAGGCTGCCGGGCAACGCCCCGCCGCCGAATCCCTCGCCGGCAACGCAACCGGGCGCGGCGAGCGCAGCGGCGGCGAACGCGCTGCGCGTGGCGAACGCGGCGAGCGAGGCCAGGGTGCCGAACGGCGTTCCGGCCAGGGCGAGCAGCGGGCCGGCGGCGGCGGTCGCGCTCCGCAGCCTTACAGCGCCACCGTGCGCCAGGATGCCGTCTGGCCTCCCTTCGCCTCCACCCAGCTCGTGCTCAACCCCTGGACAGGGGAAACCCTTTCACGCAGCGGTTACGCCGACCAGACTCCGGGCCGCAAACTCCGCGGCTGGATGCGCCAGCTCCACACCGGGGCCGCGCTCGGCTGGCCGGGCCAGCTCCTCGCCGGCCTCGCCTCGCTCGGCGGCGTGGTTCTCGTCTACACCGGTTTTGCCTTGAGCTGGCGGCGTTTTTTCCAGCGGCGCAAGGTCGCGGCTCCGGTTGTGTCCCCGGCGGCGGAACCGGCGCGCCAGCGCCCGTAACGCGCGGCTGCTCCCGGGGGGGAATGGCCGGCGGCGGACCCGCTTTCAGCCGCTGCCGGGGCATGCTGTGCGTCTTCGCCTGCAAAACCGGCTTGCGATAACGGCATTTTTACGAGGAGTTTTCCCGTCTGTTATTCACTCCCGACCTTAACTCCCTGTTCCCTCCATGCCCAGAACCGTCACGCTCTTCACCGGCCAGTGGGCCGATCTCCCGCTCGAAAAACTCGCGCCTCTCGCGAAACAGATGGGCTACGATGGCCTCGAACTCGCCTGCTGGGGCGACCACTTCGACGTCGATGCCGCCATCAACAGCAAGAAGTACGTTCACCAGAAATGGGAATTGCTGCGCGACCACGGGCTGACCTGCCTCGCCATTTCCAACCACCTCGTCGGCCAGGCGGTGTGCGATCTCATCGACGAGCGTCACAAGTCGATCCTCCCGCCCGATGTCTGGGGTGACGGCGATCCCGAAAGCGTCCGCCGCCGCGCCGCCCGCAAGATGATCACCACCGCCAAGGCCGCCCGCACCTTTTTCGACGCGCGCCCCGGCCTCAAGTCGAAGGAGACCTTCCCGGCGGTCGTCAACGGCTTCACCGGCTCCTCCGTCTGGCACTCCCTTTACGCCTTCCCGCCGACCACGCAGGCGTTCTGGCAGCGCGGTTTCGACGACTTCGGCCGCCGCTGGCTCCCGATCCTCGAAGCCTTCGACAAGGCCAACGTCAACTTTGCTCTCGAGGTCCATCCCACCGAGATCGCCTTCGACATCGCCAGCGCCCGCCGCGCTCTCGCTGCGGTGAAAAATCACAAACGGTTCGGCTTCAACTACGACCCCTCGCACCTCGGCTACCAGGGGGTGGACTACGTGAAATTCATCCGTGAATTCGCCGACCGCATCTACCATGCGCACATCAAGGATGCCTGGTGGGGACACGGCACCGGCGAGGCCGGCGTTTTCGGCGGCCACACCGATTTCGGCGACCACCGCCGCTACTGGGATTTCCGCTCGCCCGGCCACGGCGACATCAACTTCGAGGAAATCATCGTCGCCCTCAACGACATCCGCTACGCCGGCCCGCTCTCCGTGGAGTGGGAAGACATCCGCATGGACCGCGTCCACGGCGGCACCGAAGCCGCGGCCTTTGTGCGCAAGCTCGACTTTCCGCCCAGCACCGTGGCCTTTGACGCCGCCTTCGATAAAAAGAACCAGTAAAGGAACCCGAAAAGCTGAAACGCGGAAAACCGAACCGCTGAAATGAAGACCTGCTCCCTGGCAGACTTCGTTCCTCCCGCCGTTTTCTGATTTCAGCGTTTCAGCTTTCAGTTTTCAGCTTTTTCCAAAAATGAGCAAACCCACCAGAATCGCCATCATCGGCGCGGGCGGCATGGTCCGCTACCACGCCGCCGGATTCCGCGCCGCCGGCGCGGAGATCGTCGCCATCGCCGACGTCAACCACACCGCCGCCGAAAAGACCGCCGCCCGGGAGGGCATCGCCCGCTCCTACGGCGACGTGGCGCGCATGCTGAAAGAGATTCCCGAAATCGACGGCGTCTCGGTCATCGTGCCCAACAAGTTTCACGCCCCGCTCGCGCTCCAGGCGCTGAAGGCCGGCAAGCACGTTTTCTGCGAAAAGCCTCCCGCGATGAACGCCCGCGAGGCCCGCGCCATGGCCGCCGCCGCCGCGAAGGCGAAGCGCACGCTGATGTTCAACTTCAACAACCGCGCCCGCCCCGAATCCGTCGCCATGATGGACTACATCGCCGGCGGCCAGGCCGGCCAGGTTGGCAGAATAAATTCCGCGCAGGCCAGATGGATTCGCCGCACCGGCATCCCCGGCTTCGGCGGCTGGTTCACCAACAAGGCCCTTTCCGGAGGCGGACCGCTCATCGATCTGCTCCACATGCTCGATCTCTCGCTTTACTTCATGGGTTACCCGGAACCCGAGTGGGCGCTCGCGCAGACGTTTTCCGATTTCATCACCGACAAGGGCTTCAAGGGCCCGTGGGGCATCCCCGATGTGGCCAAGGGCGTGACCGATGTGGAAAACGCCTGCCACGGTTTTGTGAAATTCAAGACCGGTCAGGTGATCTCGCTGCAAATCTCCTGGGCCGAGCTCGTCGCGCGCGAGGAGGTGTCCGTGACGTTCCAGGGCACGAAGGCCGGCGGCCTCGTCCGCCGCCTCTTCGGCGTGGACGGCCTCGACGACACCGCGATCGACACCTGCGAACTCTACGCGCAGGAGCACGGCCGCTCGGTCAACAAAAGCATCCTTGTGCCGCCTGATCCGACGATGGGCCGCGAGGCCTCCGCCGCGAATTTCGTGGAGACGATTTCCGGCCGCGCCAGGCCGCTCAACACGCCCGACCAGGCCGTGTCGCTGATGCGGATCATCGACGCGATCTACGCCAGCGCGAAAACCGGCAAGCCGGCGAAGTGCTGAAAAAAAGTGGCGCGGGCGTCCCGCCCGCCTCCGACGTGGCACGGGCATCCTTGCCCGTGAGCGTTGCCTCTCCATGTGTCGCGGGCGTCCCGCCCGCTCCGCCATCAGCCCTGCCGTTCGCCGAACGCGATGACGTGTCCGTCGGGGTCTTCCGCGCAGAACTCGCGCATGCCGTACCAGCTGGTTTCGGGCTCTGTCCGGAGGGCCGTGGCGGCGCGGGTTTTTACCTGCTCGTAGAACGCGGCGAGGCCCTCGACCTCGAAATAAAGGTTTCCCGAAAACCCCGCCGGCCTCTTCCCGAGAAAAGGCAGATCCTCGCGCAGGCTTTCAGCCCGCTGAAGCATGAGGTCGACACCGTCGCGGCTGACAATCGCGAACAGATACTGCGCATGCTCGCGCAGCGCGGAGTCGGTGGCGCGAGCGGCGTCCACGGCCATGACGAGCGAGAAGCCGAGCGTGTCCCGATAAAAGACGACCGAGCGCCCCACGTCGGAAACCATGAGATTGGAGGTGATTTTTTTGAGTTTCATGTCGGGCCTCATTCTAGCGGGCGGCTGCGGGGCTGGTATTGAAGAAAACGGCCATTTTCCAGCCCGGCCCTGAAGGCGGCCGGCGTCCATCCGGTCAGCGCCCGGCATTCGCGGACGAGATGCGCCTGATCGGCAAAACCGTGGGCGGCGGCGAGGCCGGCCCAGTCCGGAGTGGCGAACCGTCGCCGCGTCAGCGTCTTCAGCAACGCCTGCATGCGCATGACTCTGGCGAAGGCTTTCGGCGCAAGGCCCACGTCGGAGGCAAACACCCGCCGCAGGGTGCGCACGCTCATTCCCGTGTGCGCCGCGATTTGCGCCACCGTCATGTCCTCGTGCCGGGCGGCAAGGAGGCCGGCGGCGCGGACGACACGCGTTTTGTCCGGCTCCTCCTGTACCCCTGCGAGGCGATGCCAGGGGCGCAATAGCTGCTCCGCCTGTACGATCAGGGCTGTGGCCGGGGCGCCGGCGGCGAAGGCGGAGGTCAGCCGGGTGCTGCCCGCCAGCGGCAACACCGCGGGATCGACGGTGGCGTCGAGCATTTCATCCAGCGGCTGGCGGGCGACCCGGCCGAGCGCGCCGGGCCGGAAGCGCAATCCGAAACACCGTTCACCCGGCTGCAAAAGCACCGTTGCCGCTTTCGACATCGGGCCGACAAAAATCGACGCCACCTTGCCGTCTCTGGCGCTGACGATCCAGTCGGCGCATCCGTCGGGCAGCACGTCATGCCGGAACCCTCCTGCTCCGGCATCGCCCTCCGTCCACCAGATCGCCTCGACCCAGTCTGCGATCGACGCCGGCGGCCGCGCCTCGTGGTAGCGGAGCGAGGGATCCGACGGAGTGATGTTCATGAGGCCGAAGCGTGGCGGAAAATCGCCGACGGTAAAGCCGCCCGGCATCGATGGCCCCGGTCGGCCGCACGAGCGGCGCTGGCCTCTCCCTTGCCTTCCCTTGTCGTCCAGGGCTCCGCGTTATCGCTCAACAACCGTTGCCGAAGTCACTTCCGTCTTTCGCGGTGCACCGGCCGAAACCTGCCGCCTGCCGGATGCGTCCCTGGAGATTGTCTCTGCCTGAACCGGCAGGAGGCACATTCACCGAATCCATCATGAAAACGCTACGTCTGTTGACCGGATGTTTGTCGATTGCTGTCGGCGCCGCTTCCCTGGGCGCCCAGCCGCACGATGCCATGCGCAGGAGTCCGTCGAGGCCTTCGCCTTCGGGGAGCAGCCTGGGTATCAGCCTGGGCGTCGGCACGCCCGGCGGTTTCCTTCAGGTGTCTTATGGCAAGGACAATTATTACTACCGCCGCGGCACGTTTTACCAGCCCGGGCCGCAGGGCTACCGGATCGTTCGCCCGCCGCGCGGCTGCATCGTGCCGGTCCTCCCGCCCAGCTATGCGCGGGTCTATGTTGGCGGCGTGTTTTATTATCGTTACGACAACATTTACTACCGGCAGGTGGACAGCGGCTACATGGTCGTCGATGCACCCGTGGTCGTGACGACAACGACGACCACCACCAGGGCGCCGGGGGTCGTCACGCCGGCGACGCCCGCGCCAGCCGTGGTGACGACCACCGACGGCACCCAGTCCGTATGGGTGGGCGACGTGGAGTACCTGTTCCGCGACGGCCAGTTCTTCCGCCGGACGGCGGACGGCCTCGTGTGGTCCGAAGCCCCGCTCGGCGCGGTCACCCGCACCCTGCCAAAGGATGCCACCAGCGTCTGGTATCAGGACGTGGAGTACTTCGAGTGCGACGGCATCTACTTCCGCAAGACGCCCGATGGCTACAAGGTCATCCCCGCCCCCTGGAAAACACCGGCGTAGAAGCCGGCTGTGACCGCGGCCTGTTCGCCTGACGCTTGCACCGCATCGCGGCTCGCCCAGGATGCGGGCAGCTTTTCCATGGCGAACGATTCATCCAAAGGTCTCGATTACATCACCGGCACGCTGGCCTCGCCCGTTTCTCCGGTCGAGGCCGCGTTGCGGCCGCTCTCGTTTGCCGACTTTACCGGCCAGGCCCGGACTGTCGAACGCCTCCAGGTCATGGTCGGCGCCGCCCGCCGCCGCAGCGAGCCGCTCAACCACATCCTCATCAGCGGCCCGCCCGGCCTCGGCAAGACCACCCTCTGCTTCATCCTCGGCCACGAGATGGGCAAGAACGTGCGCGTCACCAGCGGCCCCGTCGTCGAAAAAGCCGGCGACCTCGCCGGTCTCCTTACCAACCTGGAGGAGGGCGATATCCTCTTCATCGACGAGATCCACCGCATCCCCAAGACCGTCGAGGAATACCTGTACTCGGCGATGGAGGACTTCCGGCTCGACATCATGATCGACCAGGGCCCCAACGCCCGCAGCGTGCGCCTCTCCATCCCGCGGTTCACGCTCGTCGGCGCCACCACCCGCGCGGGCCTGCTCACCGCGCCGCTCCGCTCGCGCTTCACGCTGCAAACCCGGCTCGACTACTATGACGTGCCCACGCTCATGGGCATCATCCGGCGCAGTTGCGGGCTGCTGAAAGTGGAGATCGACGAACCCGGTGCGCGCGAACTCGCCACCCGTTCGCGCGGCACGCCCCGCATCGCCAACAACCTCATCAACTTCGTCCGCGACTTCGCGCAGGAACGCGCCGACGGACGCATCACGCGCCCCGTGGCCGCCGCCGCGCTCGAACTGCTCGAAATCGACGCCGCCGGGCTCGACGAGATGGACAAGCGCATGCTCCGCGTCATGGCGGAAAACTACCGCGGCGGTCCCGTTGGCCTCGGCACGATCGCCGTCGCCGTCGGGGAGGAGACGGAGACGCTGGAGGAGGTCCACGAGCCGTTCCTGATTCAGGAAGGTTATCTGCAACGCACGCCCCAGGGCCGCGTGCTCACGCCCAAGGGTTACCACGCCATCGGCCTCAAGTCCGCGGCCGGCGGTGCGCAAGGAGCGTTGCTGTAAAGGAAAACGTGGCACGGGCTTCCAGCCCGTGTTCTGGAACCGCGGCCCTCCCTCTACCGCTCCCCCGATTTTTGCGCTTTCGCCCCGCCCCTTCCGCGGGTAACCTGCGCGTTTTCGAGGCATGCAAACGCCGGTCAACATCCAGATCATCGGAAACGAGGTCGCCATCGCGTGGGACGACGGCGCGGAGACGTATTTCCGCTCCGAAGACCTGCGCGCCGCTTCGCCCAGCGCCGAAAACGTCGGCGAGCGCGACATCCTCGGGCAGCGCCACGGCGGCGACGACCGCACGCGTTTCCCCGGCGTCACCGTGACCGGATGGGAACGCGTGGGCGGCTACGCCCTCCGTTTCGATTTCAGCGACGGCCACCGCACCGGCATCTACTCCTTCGAGTACCTCCGCCAGCTCGCCGCCCGTCTCCGCGCGTAATCCGTTTCGAATTACCAACTCCAAACTACCAACTTCCAACTCCAACCTACTAACTACCAACTTCCAACCCATTATGTTCCCTGCCCGCACCACCACCGCCGACATCGAGCACGGCTCCACGCTCCAGGTAAAATTTGGCTCCGACGGCCTCATCCCCTGCATCACGCAGGACATCGAGACCGGCCAGGTGCTGATGTTCGCGTTCATGAACGCCGAGTCCCTCGCCCACACGCTGAAGACCAAAAAGGCCACCTACTGGAGCCGTTCGCGCAACAAGCTCTGGTGCAAGGGCGAGGAGTCGGGCAACGTGCAATGGGTGAAAGAGCTCTACACCGATTGCGACCAGGACGTGATCCTGCTCAAGGTCGAGCAGCGGGGCGCGGCCAACGCGTCATGCCACAACGGATACAAGTCCTGTTTCTACCGCAAACTCGCCGACCTCGATGCCGCGGCGGAGGGCAAGAGCTTCCAACTCGATTTCGTCTCGAAGCCGCTCTTCGACCCGGCGGTCGTCTACAAGAAAAAGTAGGCGGGACACCGATGCGCAGCCCCGCATGATCAGGGCTGCCCGGTTCCTGTTTTTTCGCGCTCTGCTTTCCACTTGGCATGCTGAACCTTGCGCTCGGCCAATTCCTCCCTGGCAGACTTCAGTTTCCGAAGTGCATTTCTGAGTCGTTGGGAATCGACAGGAGTTGTTCGCTGGTTCTGGCGAAGTTGTTCGGCACGCTCTTCGCTTTTTTGCAGACTATCCGAGAGTTCCTGCGCTTTGGCTTGGCGGGAATCATCAAAGACATAACTTGAGTAACTCACTATACTTGAGGATGTTGTCTCTATATACTTGGCCAGGTTGTCCACGGCGAGATCATGCTCCGCCTGTTTTCGGGCGTCATATTGTTGCCAGCTCATGAGTGCGCCTCCGCCAATGAGGACAGCGAGAAGGGTAGCGATGAACGTCGAGGCAAAAGCTTTCATTCCTTGATCCTGGGAATGTCCGTATGTGGACGCAAACCAAACCCCTTATGGTTCTTCCGCGCCGATGCTCTCCGCCTCCGGGCAGGAAGGAAAATAGCAGGGCCGCGTACGAATTTTTACACGAAGGCCGCAAAGAGCGCAAAGTGGATTACTTGTCAGGTCCTTCGCAAAGCTACCCTGAAAAATCGTGCGCGGAAGCGCGTGATTTCCCTCGATGCGGATGCGTTCCGGATTCAAACCGGGATGGCCACAAAAAGCACAAAATTCCCGTCCACCAAACGGGAATCTCCCGCGCGCTTATAAGCGCGATGGAGGATTTCATGCGCGGTATGTTTTTTCGTGTTTTTCGTGGCTATTCTTTCTTTCCCTTCGGTTGCGGCAGAGCCGCTCCAGGTTCTTCGCGATCTTTGTGTGAAATCAAAAACATCCGGGGCACCGGTATTATTTCTTTGGGTCCGCCGGTTTCGTGTGCGTCTGCCCGGCCGCTTCCAGCGCGGGCTGCGCCCACCGCCAGGTGTACGGCATGTTGGCGCGTACTTCGGGGTTGAAGGCCTGTGATTGCACGAGCCCGGCCAGCAGCACGATGCCGGCAACCAGGCCGGCGATAACGCCGGCCGCCGCCTCCGCCGCGCGCGGCAACGGCGCATGTTTGCCGGGTTGCAGCACGAGCACGAGCGCCACCACCGGCACGAGCGGCCCGAGAAACAGCAGCACCCAGGTCAGCGAGACCGTATCCGCTGATTCAATACCGGGAGCAAATCTGTGCAGCTCGGCCACGCCCGGTTTCCAGATGGCATCGGCCAGCCGGAATGTCAGGCACACGGCTCCGGCCAGCCAGATCGCGGCGAACGAGCCGAGCCGGCGGCCGACGACCGCCCCGCCGAAGACGAGCCCGAAAGCGAGGCCGAGCGTTACCCAGTCGTTGAGAAATTTCATGAGATTTGACTCCGTTGTGTGGCAGAGGTGACGGAAGAGCCGGCGCGGGCGGGTTCAGGTTTCGTTCATGCCGAGAGCGCGGATCGCATCCTCGATCCAGATACGGCCCTCGATGATTTTTTGCCGGGCGTCGTCGCGCATGAAAACGAAGTCGCCGGCGGCGAGATCGGCGCGGAGTTTCCCTTCGGGTTCGCCCGAGACCAGCCAGGCACGGACGCGGTTGTCCACGCGCAGGATTTCGAAAATGCCGGTGCGGCCGACAAAACCCTGGTGGCATTTCGGGCAACCCCGGGCGGACGGTCCGGCGATCTGCTCCGGCAGCGCGTGGCGGAGTGCGTCCGCAGTGTCCGCGGCGTCGCTGCCGGGAGCGGTGCGGGCGCCGGCGGCGTTGTTTTCGAAAAACCCTGCTGCGTCGGCATCGGGCGGAGCCCATTCGCGGCAATCGGGACAGAGTTCCCGGACGAGACGCTGCGAGACGACCATCCGCAGGGCGGCGGAAAGCACCTGACGGTCGAGTTCGAGATTTCGCAGCGCCGTGAGCGCGCTCACCGTGTCCCGCGCGTGCATGGTGCTGATGACGAGGTGTCCGCTCATGGCGGCGCGCAGGCCGATGCGGAATGATTCGGGGTCGCGCATTTCGCCGACGAAAATCACGTTGGGATCCTGCCGGAGCACGGTGCGCAGGCCGGATTCGAACGTGACTCCCATCTTCGGGTTGATGCCGATCTGCGTGGCGTGCGGCAGCGCGTACTCCACGGGATCCTCGATCGTCACGGTGTTGACCGCCGGCCCGGACACTTCCTGGAGCAGGGCGTAGGAGGTGCACGTCTTGCCCGAGCCGGTGGGGCCGGCGACGAGGACGAGCCCTTCGGGCTGGCGAAGGTGACGGCGGATGGCGTCGCACCGGGCGGGCGACATGCCGAGTTTGTCGAGCCGCAGGAGCGAGGCGGGGCGGTTGAGGAGGCGCAGGGCGATCTTTTCGCCGGTGAGCGCGGGGGACGTGGCGATGCGCACGTCGAGCACGTGGCCGGAGCCGGGGGCGGTCCAGCGGAAACGGCCGTCCTGCATGTGCGCGCGATCGGCGGTGTTGAGTTCGGCCAGCACCTTGTAAACGGCGGCCACGCCTTCGCCGGCGGCCTGGCTGAGGCGGCGGTTTTCGCGCAACAGGCCGAACATCCGGAAGCGCACCACGTAACCGCCTTCCTGCGGCTCGATGTGGACATCGCTCGCGCCCTGGTCGAGCGCGGCGGAGAGGATGGCGAACGCGATGCCGCCATGGCCGGAGGCGCCGGTGCGGCCGGAGCGCCGCCCGGAGCTTTCGCCGGAGAGCCAGGGCACGGCATGCGAGAGCAGGTGCGCCGTCCAGCCGACCGGGCCGGCAACGAGGCTGAGGAGGTTGATCCAGGGCATCAGTTCCGGACGCATCCGGCTGAAGCGTGCGCTGATGACGCCGCCCGTCATCCACACGCAAAGGACCACGTAAGCCGTGGCGAGGGAAGTGGTCTGCCGGGTGATGAGTTCCTGCCAGTTCATGCGGTGTTGCGGGATGGGTGCGGGAGGAGCGGGTGCCGGATGACCGGAGGACGTTGGCGGGAGCAAGGTTGTTACTGTCGATCTCCGGCCGGGGTGTCAAATGGGGCGTGAAGTTCTTCGGTTCCGGCCGGTTGCGGCGGATGTGCGGGCGGGTTTTGGACGGTGTAAAAAACCGCTTGCTTCTGCGCGTGCCATCAGGCTTGCTCTCACCCCTTTCGGAATTTCGGGCTGTAGCGTAGCCTGGTAGCGCGCTTGCATGGGGTGCAAGAGGTCGTGAGTTCGAATCTCACCAGCCCGACCATTCGAAATCCGGATGAAAATTCGCTGCCTCGCCTTTTTTGCCTGAGCGTGGCGAGTTGCCTTGGTGAGGGATCGCGGTTCCTGTTTATCGGCACACAAAAACGATGGGACGGATATTCGATCACGTTGATTTGCGGGTTGGCGACCTCGCGGCAAGCAGCCCGTTCTATCGCAGCTTTCTGCCGCACCTGGGATTCACGATCCGGGTAGACATCCCCGGATGGCTCCAGTTCGAGGCGGCCGGCTCCGGAGCGACGGAATTTTTCGGCGTCACCGAAGATCGCGATCATACACCCAATCGGACCCGCATCGCCTTTTGGGCGGAATCGAGACACCAGGTGGATGTCCTCGCCGCCGGCCTTGCGCACATGGGAGCCCGCAATATTGAAGGGCCCGGCTATGAGTCCGAAACGTATTATGCCGTTTATTTCGACGACCCGTCCGGAAACGCCCTGGAAATCTGTTATCGGTCAGAGCGGTTCAACGCCGACCAGCCACCGGTATAGCTTTGCATTCCACTACCTCCGGCCTTCGGGTTCGTTCCGGACATAACGGATCGCGCAGCTATCTCGTTACCTCAATTGCAGAAGCACCCGCGAACCCTGGCCTTCGGTCGCCGAGGTGACGACGAAGAGCCGGTCCGCCCCCACCGCTCCGCCTTCGAGGAGCGCGGCGCGCACATGCTCGGCGCGGCGGGTGGCGAGTTCACGCAGGTCGTCGTCTGTGACTTCGATCGTCGAGGTGAGGGCGGCACGCATCTGTTCCGGAGTCAGTTCGCCGGCTGCCACCTCCTCGCCACCCGGTGTCGCGGTCGCGGCGGCAGCACGTCGCGGGAGAGATGCGGAGCCGCTGGGCCCGGACCGGCCGGACACGGAAGAATCCGCCTTGCCTGCAACGACCGGCGCCCACGGGTCGCGGGCAAACTGGCCCCGGTTGGTCAGGTACGGATCAGACTGGCGTTCCTTCCGGATAACGCCGGCGGAAGACGGAGCGGCTACGGAAGCGGGAGGAGAGGCGCCGCCGGAGGTAGCAGCGATATCGGCATTGGCCGGGCCGTCTCCGGTTTTTCCTTCGGCTGCGGGCGATGCGGACGGGGACGGAAGGCCGTCGGGAAAACGTGCGGCAAAGAGGGTGGACACGATGCGGGCTTCATCCTCGGGCGCGACAGTGATCTGTTCCGGCGGCGGCGTATCGGCATCCCGGGCGCGCAACTCTTCCCAGCGTGCGGCGCGGATTTCCCGGGCGAGCCGGAGGCGGCGCAGGGCCTCGGTATCGGCTTCGGCATCGAAACTTCCGGTGATGTCAAGGTTGAGCGCGGGGCGGGCCTGCAGGGCCTTGCGGAGGGTTTCGATTTTTTTGATCTCGCTCTCGAGCGGGTCGGCGGCGCCGGGCTCGAATTCCTGCCAGGCGAGTTCCTCTCCGCCGCCGCCGAACATCGAGCCGATGAGCGAGAAGGGCGAGGTGGCGGCCTTGGTCACGAGGTTGAGAATCACGCGCCAGACGACGCGGCCGATGCGGAATTCGGGGTCGTCGAGATCGCCCTGCACGGGCACGTCGATGACGATGTTGCCCGACGTGTCCTTCAGCAACGCGACGGCGAGCCGCACGGGGAGTTTGGTCGCGTCGGGATGGTTGGTCGGGTTGCCGAAGGTGAACTGGTTGAGCGTAATAACATTGTCACTACGCACCTTCCGGCTCTCCAGCCGGGTGCCGACGTCGAGGGCGAGATTGGCGCGGGCCAGTTCGTAGCCCGCATAACGTCCCGCGTAGGGCGAGGCGGGCGTGAGATCCACGCCACGCAGGCCGATCTTTATCTCGGTGGCAGCGCCCGGTTCGTGCGTGAGCGCACGCGGGTCGAGCTTCCCGGCGATCTCGAGGATGCCGGTGCCGCCGATCTTGCCGGAGAGCTGCAGGTCGGCTCGCGCAGGGTTGTCGGAGGACAGGCCGGTGACGGTGCCGGAGAACGCATCGAGCCCGGCGCGCACTGCCGGTTTCTGCGAACGGTCGGCAAACGCGAAGCTGCCGTTGGCGAGCTCGATTTTTCCGACCGACCAGTCAACCGCTGGTGATGCCGCCGGTCCGGTGGTGACCGCGGATTCGGGAGCAGGAGCCCCCGCCGCGCCGGATGCGGCGGGAGCGGCGGAAGAAGCCGGCGCTTCGCCGCTGCGCAGGATGTTGGAAAAATTGGTGGTGCCGTCCGCGTTGACGGCAAAGCGCGCCGAAGGATCGACGAGCCGGATCGCATCGACGCGGGCGGTGACGCGGGGCTCGGGTAAGGTAGTGCTTGCGTCGATACCGGTGATCCCGAGCGAGGAAAATTTCACAAAATCCTCGGCGAGCACGCCATCGACGGTGCTGAAGCGGTTGACGGCAAGGTCCCCCTTGAACCCGGCCTCGCCGTTTCCGTAACGGGCCTCGCCCTTCACCCCGACGTTTCCGCCGGCGATGCGCAGGTTGAGAAAGGGTTCGAGGTAGGGTGTGATGCCCGCAAGCGGCAGCGCCTGCACGTCGATGGCGAGGGTGGCGGCGGCGGTCGCCGGCGTGACCGGACCGTCGATGCGGAGCCGGCCGCCGGGCGGGAATTGCGCTTCCAGGGTCAGCGCCACGGGCGTGGCGGGTTCGGAAAGCGAGATATTTTTGAGAGTGAATCCGATGCCCTCGACGATGTTGCGCGCAGGCGTCGGCGTGGCGAGGTCGTCGACAACGACCGCCAGATCGTTGATCGCGAACTCGGCAATTTTCACATCGGGCAGGGCGGGAAAGGCGCTGGCCCGGGACGCAGGCGGCGGGGTCGTCGGCGCGGCGGCGGCGGCTTTTTCATCCTCATCGTCATCATCGGCGGCCGGGAGCAAACCGAGGAGATTGAGGGAGCCGTTGGCCTCGCGTTGCAGGTGGATGTGGCCGTGGGTCGAGGAGATCCGCCGGATGGTGGCGGTGGGTTTGAGGGCGTCGGCATCAATGCCTTCCACATCGAGCGCAGGCAGGTCGATGACGGGTGTGTTGTCGCCGGCCGGGGCGATCTGGAGGCCGGTGATGTGGAGGGATCCGTCCGATACGGTCAGCAGGCGGGTGGTCTCGCCGAGGTTGAACGCGTAGCGGGCGGCGATGTCGAGCGTGCCGCCGAGGATGTCGCCGCGGAAATACGGCGCATAGTAGGGCGCGTATTTTTTGAGCGCGATGCCGCCGAGACGGAATTCCCCGGCGGAGCTCGCTGGCTGGCTGTTGACGGTACCGCTCCAGGAAAAATGTTCGCCGGATTCGGTGACGGCCCGGAAGGTGTAGGGCGCATGGGCTTCGGTGGCGACGGTGCGGAAGTTTTCCAGGACAAAACTCACCGGGCCGACCGTCGTGGCGAAGGGCCGGGAGCGGGTCTCGTCCGTGAAATCGAGGCGGGCGTCGGTGACGGCGAGTTTGCCGATGCGCAGCGGCCAGGCATTTTTTTTGTCTTCGGCCGGCGGAGCGGTCTGGGCGGAGGGCGGCGGGATCAGATCGGAAAAATTGAACGTGCCGTCACGTTGCAACACGACGCGGCCGGCGAAGCCGTCGAGAAACACTTCGCTGAAACCGATCTCGCCGGTGACGAGCCGCCAGAAATCGAAATCGACGTAGAGCCGTCGCCAGCTGACGAGATTGCGACCGTCATGGTCGGTGATGGCGAGCCCGTCGATGGTGGCGGAAAACGTCAGCGGATTGAGCCGCAGGCGTTCGATGGCAACGGGCCGGTCGAGTTCGGCGGACAGGCGTTTGACGGCCTGCGCCCTGACGATGGGCGGCAACCCCAGAAAGGCGAATGCGACAAGCACAACGAGGATCGTCGCGATGATGATCAGCAGGCGGCGGCGACGGCGAAAAAAGCCGGCGCGGGCTGAAGGTTGGTCAGGCATGATATGTGAAGTGGCAGTTGTTTCCAGTGAATGCGGCATCCCCGTTTTTGCAAAACCGGAAGCGATGGAGCCGAAGTGATATGTGGAAAAAGATGCCGTACTGTGCTGTTCCCGGGATTTGCAATCGCCGCCCGAACGGCGTTAGTGATGACGGTTCACGCGTCATGTCCGATCTCACCGATCTTTACCAGACGGTCATTCTCGACCACAACAAGCGCCCCCGCAATCGCGGCAAGCCGCCTGCTGCCAATCGCGTCGCCACCGGCGACAACCCGACTTGCGGTGACAGTTGTACGGTTTATCTGCAACTGGATGGCGATCGTATTGCGGACATCGGTTTCGAGGGTTCCGGCTGCGCCATTTCGCAGGCCAGCGCCTCGCTCATGACGACCCGGCTCAAGGGCAAGACCGCCGCCGAGGCCGCCGCCGATTACGAGCAGTTTCGCCACATCGTCACGACTGGCGAGCAGCCGGAGGAGTTTGACGAACTCGCCGCCTTCGCCGGCGTCCACGCCTACCCGGCCCGCATCAAGTGCGCCACGCTTTCCTGGCACGCCGCGCTCGAGGCGCTCCGCAACGGCCGGCCGTCGTCCGCCGTGTAATGTCGCAACCAGCTCCCGCGTTCTGTCCGCTTTTCCAATCATGTCCGCCCTCTCGCCCAATCTTCGCATCGACTTTCCCGCGCTCGACCAGCACGTCGGCGGCAAGCCGCTCGTCTATCTCGACAACGCCGCCACCACGCACAAGCCGCGCGCCGTGATCGACGCTCTCGCCCGCTACTACGAACGCGACAACTCCAACGTCCACCGCGGCCTGCACGCCCTCTCCATGCGCGCCACCGACGGCTACGAGGCCGCCCGCGCCCGCGCCGCGAAGTTCATCAACGCCGCCGAGCCGGCCGAGATTGTCTTCACCTCCGGCGCCACGGCCGGCCTCAACCTCGTCGCGCAGACCTGGGCCATCGCCAACCTGAAGCCCGGCGACGTGGTCCTCACCACCGAGATGGAGCATCACTCCAACCTCGTGCCCTGGCAGATCGTCGCGCAGCGCACCGGCGCCACCCTCCGCTACGTGCCCGTCGCCGGCGACGACGCCGAACACGGACTCGACCTCGACGCCCTCGACCGCCTGCTTACGCCGCAGGTCAAGCTCTTCGCCTTCACCCACCTCTCCAACACCCTCGGCACACTCAATCCGATCGCCGACCTTTGCGCAAAAGCACGGGCCGTCGGCGCGATCACCGTGATCGATGCCGCCCAGTCCGTCGGCCACGAACCCATCGATGTGCAAGCGCTCGGCTGCGATTTTCTCGCCTTCAGCGGACACAAGATGGCCGGCCCCACCGGCATCGGCGTGCTCTACGGCAGACGCGAACTCCTCGACACGATGCCGCCCTGGCAGACCGGCGGCGGCATGGTGGTATCGGTCGATTTCGACGGCGCGAAGTGGAAACCTTCGCCCGAGCGGTTCGAGGCCGGCACGCCCAATGTCGCCGATGCCATCGCGCTCCACGCCGCCTTCGATTATCTCGACGCCATCGGCCGCCCGGCGATCAGCGCGCATGATCACGCGCTCGGCCAGCGCGCCGCCGCCGCCCTCGCCGAAATCCCCGGCATCCGCCTCCTCGGTCCCCGCTCCGGCCAGCCGCGCGGCGGCCTCGTGAGCTTTGCCCTCAAGGATGCGCACGCGCATGATGTCGTGACCTTCGCCGACCAGGACGGCATCGCCCTGCGCGGCGGGCACCACTGCAACCAGCCGCTCATGAAAAAACTCGGCCTGCCGAGCAGCGCCCGCGCCAGCTTCTATCTCTACAATACCGAAGAGGAAGTGAGCCTGCTGGTCGCTTCGCTGCACCGGATCATCCGGTTTTTCGGCAACGCCTGATCCGCCCTGGACCGGAACCCGGGGCGTGGATCTTGTCCACATACCGTACCAGGGGCAGCCGGAATGCGATAAGCTCGTCTTAATACCCTCATTTTCAGCACCATTTAAATCCAGGTGAATACCTGATTTTCTTGGCTCATGAAAAGAGGGCCTTAATGACATTGATATGCGAATTTCGTCCAGCTTTTCGCCTGTCATCCGGTTACTGTCTGTTTTTGTCTTTTTTCAGATATGTCTCGTGCAGGCGGCGATCGACAACCGCCCTGTCGACACCGACCGGTATCGCAAGCCTGTCCGTGTGGTATGCGCGGGTGACGGCCTCACGTCCGGGATCGGCACCGTCCACGGGCAGACGTATCCGGAACAACTGGAGCGCATGCTCGGGCACGGCTGGCATGTGATGACCTACGGAAGCACCGGCACCACGTTGCTCCGCAAGGGCGAGCGCTCCTGGTGGCGGTCATTCCAGTACCACTACGCGCTCCAGGCCAAACCCGACATCGTGATCATCATGCTCGGGAGCAACGACAGCCGGCCGCAAAACTGGCAGCAACGGGCGGCCTTCGAAAAAGACTCCCGTGAGCTGATCGCCTCGTTCAGGAATTTGCCGACTCGCCCCCGCATTTTTATCTGCCTGCCGCCCTATGTCCCCGGGCCCAATGACAAGGAAGTGAGCGAGGAGCGGCTCCGGGTATTGCGCGCCCGTCTGCAAACCGTGGCGGAGGAAGAGAACGTCGGTCTCATCGACAATTACGCCGTTACCAGGCCGTTTCCCGGCGATATCTCGCGCAACCTGTATCCGAACCATCGCGGCTACGCCCGGATCGCGGGCAACATTTACCGCGTGCTCACCGGCAAGATGCCGGACGAAAGATTTGGCGTCGGCGCCGACCTCGGGCCGCTCGTCGCCGGACCGGATGGCGGCGGCAGCGACGCCGCGGGACGGAACTGACAGGAGCGGCGGCATGGCAAGCTGTCGGCCTTCGGCCTCGGTACCTGCCGCTGCGACGAGGCGCAACGCGCCTCGCCCCCCGTAAGCAGTACAGAGATCATGGCTGTGGCGGCACCGCGTTGGCCTGACGTTCTCCGCAGTCCGGATATCCGTCCGGCAAATGCAGCGGCAGGAATGCCGCCGCTCCTTTTTTTCAATAATCCGTGCGGTCGGCCCAGTCGCCGAATTTTTCCATGACAAAATCGATGTCCTTGTCGCCGCGTCCGCTGAGGTTGACGAGGATCGACTCGTCGGGGCGCTCCTTCGCGAGCCGCAGCGCGTAGGCCACGGCGTGCGCGCTCTCGAGCGCGGGGATGATACCCTCGCGACGCGACAGGCGGAAAAACGCCTCGATCGCCTCGTCGTCGCTCGCCGTGCCGGCGATCGTGCGACCGGTCGTGAACAGGTGCGCATGTTCCGGCCCGACGGACGGATAATCCAGGCCGCTCGCCACCGAGTACACGGGGCCGGGCTCGCCCTTCGCGTCCTTGAGCATGATCGAGTTGAACCCGTGCATCGTGCCTTCCTCGCCGTAGTTGAGGCTGGCGGCGTGGTCGCCGAGCTTCGCGCCGCGACCGAGCGGCTCCACGCCGTGAAGGCGCACCGGATCGTCGAGGAAGCCCGAGAAAATGCCCATCGCGTTGGAACCGCCGCCGACGCAGGCCACGACGTTGTCGGGCAGTTCGCCGGTCATTTCCAGAAACTGCTCGCGCGACTCGATGCCGACAATGCGCTGGAATTCGCGCACCATGAGCGGGAACGGATGCGGCCCGACGACGGAGCCGATGCAGTAGATGCTGTTGACCGGATCGGCGAGGTACGCCTCGAACGCGGAATCGACGGCCTCCTTCAGCGTCTTCGCGCCGCGCGACACGGGGACGACCTTTGCGCCGAGTATCCGCATGCGGACTACATTGGGATGCTCCTTCGCGATGTCGACCTCGCCCATGTGGATTTCGACCGGGATGCCGAAGTACGCGCCGGCCGTGGCGAGGGCCACGCCGTGCTGGCCGGCGCCGGTCTCGGCGATGAGCTTTTTCTTGCCCATGAACTTCGCCAGCAGCGCCTCGCCCATGCAGTGGTTGAGCTTGTGCGCGCCGGTGTGGTTGAGGTCCTCGCGCTTCAGGTAAATGCGCGCGCCGTCGAGCGCGTCGCTGAGGTTCTTGCAATAATAGACGGGCGTGGGGCGGCCCTGGAAGTGTTTGCGGATCGAGCGCAGTTCGCGGATGAAATCGTGGCTGCGGCAGATGCGGTGGTAGGCGTGGTTGATCTCGTCCATCTGCTGCTGGAGCTGCGGCGGGATGAACGAGCCGCCGAATTTGCCGAAAAACCCTTTGGCATCGGGCTGCGCGCGGTGCGTGGGGAGCGAGGAACGATCGGAGGAGGGAGGGACAGGAGTGCTCATGGTGTGTGAGGATCAGGTCGGAAAGACTGCCCACGAAACACACGAAAAGACACGAAAGAAAAACCGGAAATCAGGGATCGGGTGAAGGAGCGGCGGCATTCCTGCCGCTGCTGACGACGCGAAGCGTCGCCGGATCGGAGAGATCCGCAGCGCAGACCGAGGGGGAGAGGCGAGGCGCGGTGCGCCTCGTCGCAGCGGCAGGTACCGAGGCCGAAGGCCGACAGCTTGCCATGCCGCCGCTCCTTCACCCGCGGGCGAGCGTGGCCATGATGGCTTTTTGCGTGTGCAGGCGGTTTTCGGCTTGGTCGAAGATGATCGAACGCGGGTTGTCCAGGACCTCCTGCGTCACTTCCTTGCCGACGTAGGCGGGCAGGCAGTGCATGAACCAGGCATCGGGTTTGGCGGCGGCGAAAAGTCTGGCGTCCACGCTGTACGGGCTCATCTGCGCGATGCGTTCCTTCGCCTCGTCTTCCTTGCCCATGCTCACCCACACGTCCGTGTAAACGACGTCGGCGCCCTTCACGGCTTCGTAAGGATCGTGCGTGAAATGATACCGTCCGCTGCCGGGGCCGCGGCCGTCGCCGAAATCCTCCTTCGCGAGCAGGGCGTTGAATTCGGCGGAAGGTTCGAAGCCTTTCGGGCCGGCGAGCGCGATTTCCATGCCGAAGAGGTTGGCGCCGAGAATCCAGGAGTTGGCCATGTTGCAGGCGGTGTCGCCGAGGAAGGCGATCTTGCGGCCCTTGAGCGAGGCGAAGAGATCGCCGCCGGGCGCGGCCCAGCGTTCGGCCAGCGTAAAGGCATCGGTGTAGATCTGGCAGGGGTGCAGGAAATCCGTGAGGGCGTTGATGACCGGGATGGAGCCGGCGGCGGCGAGGCGCTCGACTTCGGAGTGATCGAAGGTGCGCACGATCAGGCCGTGGACGAAGCGGGAGAGCACGCGGGCGGTGTCCTCGACGGATTCGCCGCGGCCGAGCTGGATGTCGTTCTTGTTGAGAAAGAGCGGATTGCCGCCCAGCTCGTGGATACCGACCTCGAAGGAGACGCGCGTGCGGGTGGAGGATTTGGAGAAGATGAGCGCCCACGTCTGGTACCGGAGGATATCCGGAGTGGCGGGGGTGCCGCGCTTCTGCTTGAGGTCCCGGGCCAGCGCGAAGACTTCAGCCACCTCGCGTGGCGAGAAATCCGTCTCTTTGAGGAAGTGCTTCATAAAAGGAAGCAGTCATGCGTAAGGCTTTCGCAAGCCACCGACGAGAGTAAAATGGACGGGGGTGCACGATCGGGTGCGGCTCAACAGTTGTGTCAGAGCAGGCGTGTCCGGTGGCACGGCCATCCTGGCCGTGGACGGCGCAGAGCGCCGCAAGGTGGCATGGGCTTCCAGCCCATGATTCCGGGGAGGCACGGGCATCCCTGCTGCCTGTGTCCCTTCCGCGGAGAAGCAATGTTCACGGGCTGGAAGCCCGTGCCACGCGGAGAGGCAACGCTCATGGGCAAGATGCCCATGCCACTTCTGCTCCTGCCCGTCACTCTGTCAGCCGTTGGCCGGAACGTGAACCGGTTCGCCCTCCAGCCTGTCTTCAAATTCGGAAACCAGCCTGCCCGCCGAATCGAAAATGAAGCCCGCCAGTCTCCGGATTTTCATCCTTCCGAATCTCCGGTGCCCGATCGTAAGCGAGGCGTGGCTTTTGAACGCCGAAACCGCCTTCAGATCGAGGTAGCAACAGCGCCCGGCGGAATCGTAACCGATCAGAAGCACGGAGTCTTTCAGTTTCCGGCATCCTTTCATTTATCTGAAAACGCTCCGCCTCCGGTTACTTCCGGATGTTGCGGAGCAGGGTTTCGAAAGAGGAGGGCGTGCCGTCCGCCAGCGTACTGCTTCTGAGCGTGCGAACGCTGCCATCGGCAAAGGCCACGTTCATGGTCTCGCCCTTGTGACGCCAGTCGAACTCGCCGCGCGTGATCGAGCCGACGCCGACGACGCTGACGCTGTCGCCTTCCGTGCCGTTCTGTTTGGCCTCGACGAGAAGAATCGACTGCGACGGCGCGGAGAGCCGGGAAAAGGTAACCGGATCGGTGTCGTCGGCTCCGGCCAGATTGAGGGCATAGGTGCGACGCGGCGCGACCGTGAACGTTGTCTTCGCGTCGGGGCAGAGAAACAGGTTGTCGACGCCGGCGGTCGGGAAACGCAGGGTCAGGCGTTTCTGCATGAGCTGCCACCAACTGATGGTCTCGGAGGTCTCCTTTGGATAATCGGGGTTGGGGTTTTTGGAAATCGGCGAGAGGCCGCGGTTTTCGTCGGCATACTGGAGGATGGCCATGCCGAGCTGGCGCATGTTGGACTTGCACTGGATCGCGCGGGCGGAGCGGCGGACCGAACCGACCGTCGGGATGATGATGGCCGCAAGGATGCCGATGATGGCAACGACCGTGAGCAGTTCGATGAGCGTGAAACCGGAGCGCCGGGTGACGGCTGCCGGGGAGGGACGGGTGTTCGTCTTCATGGGGCGGGTGGTTCGGTAAACAAACTGGCGGGGCTGGTCAGGGGGTGGCAGCCGGCGCGGTCTGCCACGGCGCAGGGTCGGGGTTTTCCACAAGACCCGGGCCGGGAAGCGCGTCGGGCTGCCGCCCGATTTCGCCGCCGAGCGTGGCGGGGGCGGCGGTCGATTTGGCGGACTCCATGTAAGTGCGCCAGGGACGGGCGGCGTACGGATTGCGGTGGACGACGAGGTTGCGGGCGCGGATGACACCCGATTTTTCGGTGGCGAGCTGCACCATGCCGTTGCCCCAGATGCGGATGTTTTCACCTTCGAGCGTGGCTTCGCGCTGGCACAGGCCGATGCCGAGATTATTCCAGATCAGGAGGTCGCGGACACGGGTGTGCGAACGCTGGATGTTATACATGCCGTTGTCGTTGCCGAAAAAGCGGCCTTCGCGGATTTCGGACAAAATGTCGTCGTGCGCGGAAAACCCTTCGTCGAGATTGTGGCAGCCGGTGATGTTTTCGAAGAGCAGGCCGGAGCCGCGTCCGTGCAGGTTGAAGCCGTCGTTGCGCGCGCCGCTGGCGACGAGGTTGCGGTAACGGTGGTGCGAGACTCCCTGAATGCGGACGACAAAATAACGCGTCGAGATTTCCCAGCCCTCGGGGTCGGCCTCCGGGCCGAGCGTGAGCGTTTTTGTGGCGGGGTCCCATGTGATGGCGGAGGAGGCGGACGGTGCCACGAAGCGTCCGGTCGAGGCCTCCTCGGGAAGGCGAACGCCGCGGTGGCGGAGAACGAAGGGATAATCGGTCGTGACCGTCGCACTACGCTGCGGTGAGAAGATGACCGGATCGAAGCCGGTGATTTCGTTGCCGTTGCCTTCGACCGTGACGGGGGCGTCGGGGGTTCCGGATTTTGCAATGTAGAGCTCTTCCCGATACGGCCCGCTGCCGGGAGCGATCCAGAGCGTGTCGCCGGGACGCGCCGTGGCGGCGGCCGCGGCGAGCGTAGGGAAGGCGGCGGGGTCGCGCGGATCGATGCGGAGCCAGCGCCCGGTGGAGGCCGTGGTTTCGGCAGGAAGCGGGGCGGAGGCATCTGCGGCGGGTGCCGCGGCTGCGGAGGTTGCGGGAGCGTCGGTGAGCAGGCGCAGGACGAGCGCGCCGGAAACGCCCTTGTCGCGCCACCATTTCCATTCGCCTCCCTCCTGCGCAAATCCGCTGGCCGTGACGGTATCCCGGGTCGTGAGCGGCGCAATGGAAAAGATGATGTCCTGCGGACCGGGTTTCGGAGCGGCAAAGGCGAGATGGAGAGCGACGGGGCGGCCGGCCGGAAGCGCGAGCGGCTCGGCAAACCCGAGGACAAGCCAGCGCCCCTTGCGATAGACCTGCAAGCCGGTGTTGGGCGGGAGGACAGCGTCGTCCGAAAAGAGCACGTCGGGGAGCGGACCGGGAGCGAGGCCGGCCGGCGCGCCGGAGGAGGAGGCCGGCGTAGTTGTGATCGAGATACGAAGTCGCGAATCGTCAAGCGGGGCAGAGGAGCCGGCCTGGATCCGGAGCGCGAGTCCGGTGATCGTTTGCCCGGCGGCCGGCGGCGTCCAGTGCTGGGTCAGTTCGCGGCGTCCCTGGTCGTCGCGCGAATAAAGCCGCCAGCCTCCGGACGCGAGAGGCTCGGCCCAGGCGGCAACGGGCACGGAGGCAGCCGGAGCGTCTTCGGCGATGCGGGCGGTGACGGCGGCACGAAGCGGACCGGCCGCAGACAGAACGGCGAGGGCGACCAGGACGAGCAGGGGAACGGAACGAAGGGGGCGGGGATGCATGGCAGAGAGGGAATGAGGCCGGGCGGGAAGATCAGTCGGTTTCGATGGTGACGTTTTCGGAATGGTCCACCTCGACGGGGCCGGCGATGGTGAGGCCCCACGGATTATTGGCGCCGGCGGCGGGCACCTGGTTGGCACGGGTGATGCGGTTGTTTTTTATCAGGACGTTTTCCGCCTGGTTGATGTGGATGGCGGGACCGCCGACGTTCTCGATGATGTTTTGTTCGATACGGATGTCGCGGTGGCGGGCGGCGACAGGACGGGGAGCGTCGGGGGTTTCGCCGCGCCAGATCACGGAGATGGCGCCGGGCGTCCAGGCGGCGCCGCGAAGGAGGACGGGATCGAAGGCGGAGTTTTTTATGGTGTTGCGGCGGACGGTGACGTCGCTCACCCAGCCGGCTTCGCGAAAGCCGACGAACTCGGGGCCGAGGGTGATCGGAGCCTGCTTGATGCCGTCGATGACGTTGTCCTCGACAAGCCCGCGGGAACTCATGAGGCGCAGGGCGCGGCCCCGGTGCTGGCTGAAGCGATTCTGGCGGATCGTGTAGCCGGGCGCGGCGATGGCGGGGATCTCGACAAAATCACCGGTGGCAAGAGAGAGCGGTGCGTCGAGCTCGAGGCGGTAGATCGTAAACCTGGCGATGGAGCCGACGTGCGGGAACATGCGTTCGGCGAGATCGCGGAAATGCGCGTCGGGCGCAGGATCGATCCCGAAACTGACGACGCGGGCGACGCCGGTGAAGTCGAAGCTGCCTTGGGCCAGCGCATGGACCTCGTCGCCCGGGCGAACGACGGACGGAAAGCCCTCGGGGCCATAGGGGCGGATGAGGTTCACGGTGCGGGCGGCCGGGTCGGCTTCGGCGACGACAAAGGCGATGCCGTGGAGGTTGACGGAATCGTCGCCCATGCGGGAAAAATCGCAGTTTTCGAGGACGGGGCCGGTGCGGGCGTAGGCGTAGTTGAAACCGTCAGCGGAGGTGGAGAGGAGGCGGGGAACCGTGGCTCCGGCCGGGAGAGGACCGGGCGCGATGGTGATGCGGCTGAAGCGGTTTTGACCGTCCATGAAACGGAGCGTCAGGGCGAGGCCGGGCGCGCTGTGGATCGTGACGTGGTCGAGTGTGATGTCGCGGCTGCGGTCGATGCGGATGCCGCGTCCGCGGCGGACATCCTGCACGAGGTAATCGCCGGCGGCGAGGGTTTCGAGCTGCCAGCGCCGGTCGGGTGAAAACGAAAGTTGTCCGCGGCGCGGGGTGAGGGCGCGGGCGGAGGAGGCGTAGAGATCGGGCGCGCCGCGTTTCCATTCGCGGGTGGAGGCGTCGAAGACGTGGGCGCGGTGGCTGAGGTAAACGGGCGTGAGATCGGGATAACCGTCATGCACGGTCCAGGTGAGCGTGCCGGCGGCAGTGTCGATGTTGTCGATGACGCCCTGCGTGAAAGGTAGCGGATCGAAATCGACGATAATGCCGCGCAGGGTGAGGTTTTGGGTATCGGATATGGCGATACCGCCGTCCTTCAGGCTGGTGAAGACGAGGCGGGTGCCGTCGCCGTCGATGACGAGGTTGGAGAGATTGCGCAACTGAAGCGCGGAGGCCAGCCGGTGCTCGCCGGCCGGGAGGACGAGTTGGCTGGCGCCGCGCGCCGCCGCGTCGTCGACCAGCGCCTGGAGGTCGGGCGCGGCTGGCCCGGTCGGGCGGGCGAGGACGGGGGCAGTTGCGGACGCGAACACGAGAAGGACGGCGACGAGCAGGCGGATCATGAGCGGGGAGAACGAGCGCGATGACGCCAGAGGCCGAGCGCGAGCACGGCAAGGCCGAACAGGGCGGCGACGGTGGCGGGTTCGGGGATGCCGGGAGTCTCAAGGGGCGTGCCCTGGACGTAAAATTCGAGGGCCGAACCGCTGGCGGTCAGCGTGCCGGGAGCGCCGGTATCCTTGTCGTTGAGAACCTTGAGAAGCCTGCCTCCGGAGTAGGCGATCTCCTGTCCGGTGGCGTTCTGAACCGAGAGCGTAATGTGGCGATTGACGTCCATCGCGTCAAAGTGAAGCAGCACGCCGTAAACAACGCCGGCCTGCAGTTGCAGACCTGCGTCGCGCACATCGAAGGTCAGATAGTCATTTTTGGCGACAGAGGCCGGAGTCAGGCCCTGAAGGGTGGCAAGCGTTGTCGCGGAGCCGGACGAAAAATCGGCGGCGAAGCTGTAAATGGTGAGTGTGATGGCGGCGTTGGTGTAGTTGGCCGGAGTATTAAGGCCCGATGAAACAAAGAAGGAAATGGCGTCGAAAGTGGCGTTTTGCGTGGCAGTGAACGACTGGCCGATGTCGCGCCAGACTTCACTCGTCGCATCCGTATTGGCGCGCCAATCCAGGCCATTGACGATGTCGGGCCTTCCCGGCGGCATGTAGGATGCGATGATGTTGTCATCGGGCTGTGACGTTACGGTGGTCACCGTGACACTGGTGGCGGCATGGGCGGGGAGGGTGACGAGGAGACTCGCAGCGAGCAAAACCGCGGTGGCGGCGAGTGCCGGAAGAACGCGCGGGAAGCGCAGGAGCGGACGGGTAGTTTTCATGATACGGAGACGGGTTGCGGTGTTGGCGAAGGCTTCGGAAAAACGGGGATCGGAGAACGCGGCAGACGTTGCTCCCGGTTGACAAACGCGGCAACGTCGCCGTCACTTTCCACGTAAAGTTGAATTTCCGTAACCTGCTGATACTCCATGGCCACCAATCCCGAATCATCGCCCACGATCCGTGACCTCGCTGCCCGCCTCGGCGTGAGTCACACGACGGTGTCGCTGGCGTTGCGCAACCACGCGAGCATCCCGCCGCGCACCCGCAGGCGCGTGCAGGCGATGGCGCGCAAGCTGGGATACCGGAGCAACCTCCTGGTGAGCGCGCTGCTTTCGCAGGTGCGGCGCGGGCGGTTGCGGAGCGAGGGCGAAGTGGTGGCATTCCTCACCGCGCTGCCGGCCGACGAGTGGCTGGCCCTGCCGAGCGTGACCGCGGGACTGGCCCAGGCGGGCAAGCGCGCGACGCAACTGGGGCTGCGCACGGAGATCTTTTACATGGGGCCGCGCGGTGAAAATTCGGCGCAGGTGGCGCGCGTGCTGGAAAACCGGGGTTACCGCGCGCTGCTGCTAGCCCCGCTGCCCACGCACATGCTGCCGTTGAAGATCGACTGGGAACGGTTCGCGGTCGTGGCGCTGGGGTATTCATTTTCGCAGGCCGACCCGCACCGGGTGGTCAACGCGCATTTCAACGGCATCGTCACCTGTTACCAGAAGCTGCGCGAACGCGGTTGCCGGCGGATCGGCCTGGTGCTGCGACGCGATGACGACGACCGGGCGCGGCATTACTGGCTGTCGGGGTTTCTCGGGGCGTCGAGGGTGCACGGCGGCGAGGCGCTGCCGCCGTTGTTGACGGATTTCGAGATGGACCGGGACGAATTTTACCGGTGGTTCGACCATGCCCGCCCGGATGCCATCATCAGCATGAGC
Organism: Opitutaceae bacterium TAV5; assembly: GCA_000242935.3. Classification (NCBI taxonomy): domain Bacteria; kingdom Pseudomonadati; phylum Verrucomicrobiota; class Opitutia; order Opitutales; family Opitutaceae; species Opitutaceae bacterium TAV5. Next base: position 2,206,503 of record CP007053.1, on the reverse strand, counting down.
CGTGATGTGCTGCTCGGCTGGCTGGCGCGCCGAAACATCGCGGTGCCGGCGCAGGTGCGCTATGCCTGCCTCGATGTTCTCAACGGCTCGGCGCGCCCCCTGGCCGGCATCCGGCAGTCGTGGGGCGAGATTTTTTCGACCGGGATCGAGTTCCTCGCCGGGCAACTCTCACGCAACGAAATCGGCCTGCCCGCCGTGCCCAGGGTCACGCTCATCGACGGCGTGTGGATGGACGGACCGACCGCCTAGGCAGGCGGCGGGCAAAACGGGACGGAACCTCCCGTCGCAGGCAGTCCAGGACGAGTTGTCCCGGTTTGGAGAATTTTTGGCGCGTAATGGCAAAGACCCTGCGGGGGTATTCGGATATTCTTGGAGCGCCATGAATCTTCCCGAATTTTCAGTCTTCGTGAAACCTTGGGGCGCAATGCCCCTCGCCCAGCTTGCCGGAAAAATCAAACGACTCGGTTTTGACGGCATCGAACTTCCGGTCCGGCCCGGGTTTCCGGTGCGACCTGACAATGTGCTGGCGACGCTGCCGGAGGCCGTCCGCATTTTTTCCGGAGAAGGGCTCAAAATTCACAGCCTCGCAGCCGAGCCAACGGAGCCAGTTTTCCAGGCCGCAGCGGCGGCGAGTGTGCCCCTGATTCGCATCTGTGTGCCTGTCCCGGCAGGTAAAAATTATCTGGATGCGGAAGCAGATGCGAAGCGGGAGTTTTCGATGCTTGCTCCGCTTTTGGCCAAACATGGCGTGACGATCGGCGTGCAGAATCACTGCGACCGCTGGGTTTCACATTCGATGGGGCTCCTGCGCTTGATTGAGGATTTTTCCCCGGAGCATTTCGCCGCCGTGTGGGATGCCGCTCACAACGCCCTCAATGGCGAAGATCCGGACCTCGGCCTGGACATTGTCTGGTCGCGCCTGCGGATGGTGAACCTGAAAAACGCCTACCGGAAACGCATATCTCCGCCCGAGGCCGAGGTGGCGGCATGGAAGATTTACTGGACCTCGGGCCGGCAAGGCGCGGCTTCATGGCCACGCGTGGCCCGTGAACTGGCGATCCGCGGTTATCAGGGGCCGGTTTGCCTGACTGCCGAATACAGTGACGAAAGCGCGGTAGACCGGTTGATCGCCGAGGACATCCGTTTCGCCCGGGAGGTTTTTGCCGAGAAATATGCCGAAGCCACTTCAAACCAAAAGCCCCGCTGATCTCTCCGAAACAGCAATCATGAAACCGAAAACTTTTGCATCCGGAAAACCACTTCGCATTGCCATGATTGGCGCCGGGCAACTGGCGACGGCCATGCATTATCCGTCGCTCGTGTCGATGCCCGATGTCGAGATTGCCGCAATGTGCGACATGAATCCTGAACGCCTGAAACTCGTCGGCGACCAGTTCGGCGTGGCCCGGCGCCACACCAACTACCGGGACATGCTGGAAGAGATAACGCCCGATGCCGTCTATGTGGTCGGCCCGCCACATCACATGTATGACATCTGGACCGACTGCCTCAAACGCGGCCTCAACCTGTTCATCGAAAAACCACTGGGACTCACTCTCCACCAAGCCCAAAACCTGGCACATCTGGCGGGAAAACACGGCTGCATCACACAGGTCGGTTTCCAGCGGCGGATCGCGCCCATCGCGGTGAAGCTCTACGATGAATGCCGCAAGCGTGGTCCGATCGTGCACGCGGTGTGCCGATTTTACAAATGCGCCTCCGATCCGTTTTCCGGCGCCGTGGATCACATGATGGATGACGGCGTGCACTCGATCGACACCCTGCGCTGGCTTTGCGGCGGCGAGATCATCCGCATCCAGAGTGTCACCAGGCGCGTCGGCACGCCTGACATCAATTTCATCTCGGCATTGATCGAATTTGACACCGGCGCCACCGGATTGCTGGTCAACAGCTGGACCAGCGGGCGGCGTATTTTCGACATCGAAATCCACGCGCCCGGCATCTGCGCCGAACTCCAGCATGAGGGCAAGGGACGCCTCCACGCCGATGGCGACACGACCGGCGTGGAGTTCGACACCCGCGAGGTCAGCGGCTCGGACCAGATTCATGTTTACGGCGGCTTCCACGCCAAGAGCCGGGAGTTCCTCGATGCGATGCGCGCGGGCAGGCTGCCTTCGTCGCACTTTGGCGATGCGCTGAAAACCATGACCGCCGCCGTCGAAATCCTTTCACAATCCCACGCCGCCGAGAGCGGACGCCACCCGTCTTCATGAACCTTCCGAAAATAAAAATCCGGGAAACGCTCGTCTGCATCCATCCCGTGGAGACGCGCATGCCGTTTCGATTCGGCATCGCGGACATGCGCCGCATGCCGCACCTCATCCTTCGTGTGACACTGGAACGGGACGGGCGGCAGGCGGCGGGCGTGTCCGCCGATCATTTGCTGCCCAAGTGGTTCACCAAAAATCCCGCCACCACCTATCAAGACGACATTCGCGAGATGCGGGACGTGGTCGCAGAGGCGTGCCGGATCGCGGAGGAAGCGTCGGGCGAAACCACGTTGTTCGCGTTATGGTGGGAAATCTATCACGAGCAACAACGACGCGCAAAGGCGCGAGGCTGGCCTCCCTTGCTCGCCTCATTTGGCGCGTCCCTCATCGAACGGGCTTTGCTGGACGCCTTTTGCCGGTTGGAAGGAAAACCGTTTTCCGTCGTGCTGCGCGAGAATAGCGCGGGCATTGATCTGGGGCGGATTTACCCGGAACTGGCGGGCTGTGCGCCGGCGGGCATCCTGCCGCGCGAACCCGCCAGTCGCGTGATCGTGCGACACACCGTCGGCCTGAGCGATGCGTTGACCGACGACGATTTGAGGCATGGCGAGTGGCCGGCGGACGGCCTGCCGGTTTCCCTGCATGCCTGCATCCTTCGTTACGGAATCTCACGTTTCAAAATCAAGATCGGCGATGATACCGGCAAAAACATCGAACGCCTCACGAGCATCGCCGCCCTGCTGGAGCGCGACGCCCCGGCCGGGTATCAATGCACGCTCGATGGCAACGAATCCTGCCGGAGCATGGAAGCGTTTCGCGATTTCTGGGATCAACTGTCGCGGACGAAAGAACTGGAGCGGTGGTTCGATCATCTTTTGTTCGTGGAGCAACCTCTGCATCGGGACGTCGCCCTCCGGACGGACGTCCGGGCGGCGTTTGACGGTTGTTCGCGCATTCCCCGGATGATCATCGACGAATCGGACGCCACCATCGACACGCTGCCGCAGGCGCTCGCTTGCGGTTACGAGGGGACGACACACAAAAACTGCAAAGGCGTTTTCAAAAGCGTGGCCAATCTCGGCCTGCTGGCTCATCGCGCCAGGGCGGCCGGCGCCGCGTTTATCTTCAGTGGCGAAGACCTGACGAACATCGGTCCGGTAGCGTTGTTGCAGGACTTGTGTGTCGCGCAAAATCTGGGGCTCACCGATCTGGAGCGCAACGGGCACCATTATTTTCGCGGTCTGTCAAATTTTCCCCAGTCGCTCCGGACTCCTTTGCTGAAAAACCACGCCGACTTGTATCAGGAACTTGATGACGGATGCCCCGCCGTGCGCATCGTGAACGGCGAAATCTCCTGCGCCTCGGTGCACCGGCAGGGACTCGGGACGGCGTTCGACCTGGACGCAGGGTTGTTTGCTCCGCTGCAAACGTGGACGAACAGGTCGCTTTCATAATTGGAGCCATTGCGGTTTTCTTCGTTGCCGCTCCTTCATCCTGTGCCGCAGGGGATTCTTGCGTTTATGGGCCATTTGATGGTTCATCCGTTGTGAGTAATCCCCCGCACACATGTCCTGCCAAACGAGTCTGTTGAGAGACCGGAAGGGTTTTGAGGAAACGCGCGAACGCGCCCTTTTGTCCCTGGGCGCATGCATCTTTCAGGATCCTCAACTTCTGGTCCAGGCGCACTGGCATCGCCTGAAGGATGCAATCCTGGTGCCCTCCCATGCCCATTCCGGCGTGCTGCAACTGGATTTGAATATCGGGATGACCGGCGTGGTCGTGATCGACGGGGAAAAAATCCCGGTCCAGGGTGTGACGGCGGCGGCGTTTTATCCCGGGCAGGAACACGCCATCGAGCTGACGCCCGCCGCGCCTTATGCCGAGATTTTCAGCATCAAGATTCGTGTGTCGCCACAATGGGAGGCTGTGCGGGCGCGCGTTTTTCAGTCGTTTCTCAAACTGACCTTCGCCGATCATCATCTGGTAAAAACGCTGCGCCAACTGAACCGGATCGGAACGGTGGAGAGTTCGCGGCGGTCGCTCGTATGCGCCACGCTGGCAGACGCGCTTTGCCACTGGCCGGGCGCGCCGGGTGCCGCGGGACACGGTTTCCGGAGCGAATCGGCGGTGGAAACAGGGACCGGGATGCAGAGCGCGCTACACCTCATTGACGAACACTTGTCGACCCCGCCGTCATTGCAGGAACTGGCGTCCGCAGCGCACATGTCGGCCCGTAATTTCACACGGCATTTCAGGCAATTGTTCGGTTGCGCACCCCATGCCTACATCACGGCGCGGCGGCTGGCCTGTGCGCGGGAGTTTCTCGCGCACAGGGCGCATAACATCACCGAAATCGCGGATCAACTCGGGTTCCCCTCCATCCATGCCTTTTCCCGCTGGTTCCAACGGAGCGAAGGCACAAGCCCGAGCGTATATCGGGAAAAACACTTCCTCTTGTAGGAGGGCGGGCAGAGATCCGGGAAAAGGTTACGGGCACGGCGCTGCCTCCCGTGAAGTCATACCGGGCGTGGCCTTGGCGGGTATGGCAGGCGTGGTGGACGTGGCACGCCACGTGTCATCCGGATTGTAGTTGTTTAACAATACTCACCCGTGAAGCGCGCGACCTGCTGATGGCGAATTTCGGCGGGCGAAGCGGGCGGGCGGATACCGGAGGGCAGGCGAAGCGTTTCCGTATTCACGCGGATGCGTGTGTGAAGGGAATCGTCACGTGGAAAGGAGGAAAGTGAGAGACTGCGGCGCGCGTCAGGCGTGCGGCTCGATATGAGCTCGCAGCGTGCGGTTCAGGGTTGTGCGACCGGCGAGTTGATCGCGGATGTGCCCGACGAGCGCAGCGGCAGCATCGGAGGCGCGGACCACGAGCCAGTCCACCGGGTCGGGACAGAAGAAGGGCATCTCGGCATTGCGATGCACGACGAGGTGCAGGTCCTCGCCGACGCGGCAGCCGTGCCTGCCGGCGGCGATGAGTGCGCCGGTTGCCAGGGAGTCAGGATAGATGAAAAGGCCGTCCGGTTTTTCGGGCTGGTTCCAGATGCGGTTAAAAAGTTCAAAACCCAACGCAGCGTGCTCCAGGTCCCCGTTAATGCTACCGGTGTCCTTCGCCCGCGGGATGCCGGCCAGCCAGTTCGGATTTTCGGCCAGGCCCAGGTCTGCGAGCGTCCTGTGTGCGGCGCGATACATGCCCAGTTGATAGTCGTCACCCTCGGGATCTTCATGCATGACCCGAGAGCAGATCACCCCGATTTTGCGGCAGCCGCGTGCGGCAAGTTGTTTCACGGCGAGTTCCACGAATTGCCCGCGATCCCAGTTAAACGTGTGCGGCAATTTGCTCTTTCCGATCATCGCGTAGGGAACAGGCAGTCCAAGGAACCACTTCGTTTCCTCGGCCGAAACCGTGCTGGTGACGACACCCTGAATCTGCCGGGCGCGCGCCTGGCGTTGCAACTCGGGAAGGGGGGCGACAGAGGAGACATCCGGCTTGCGCGTATCCAGAAACACATCGACGGCGAAGCCGCGTGCGTGGCCGACGAGGGTGACTTCCGCAAGGAAAGTCCGGGCAAATCCGGGCAGAGCCGGGTCGGGATTGGCGCGGTAGTAGTAGGCGAGGCGCTTGAGGCTTTTCGGCGGTTCGGCAACAAACGTTCCCACCCGCCGCGTGCGAATCAGGAGCCCCTCCTTCACGAGTTGCGCCAGCGCCCGCTGCACGGCGGAGGGATCGACTCCCAACTCGATCGCCAGCGCGCGGTTGGTGGGAAGCTTCATGCCCGGCAGCAACTGCGCGTCGCGGATCATCTGCCGCACACGCGCAGAAATCTGGAAGGTGGGAGACTCCACGCGCTCCACCACGACCTGCCCCCGGATGGCTTTGCGGGCTGCGGCATCGGCGGCGATGGCGGAGGTGACGGGGAGCGATGCTGCGGTGAAAACGGTTGCGGGAGAGTCAGGCATAAAGATGGAGTGAATTCACTGAAACAGGATGAATAAATCAGATTTTAACTTCTTAACCTTCTATACTTTAGTAAGATTTTATAAAATTCATATATAAAACAAGACTTCAAAAAGTCAATTGAATCAAGAAAAACAATTGACTCATTAAAATTTCCACATTTGCATTCTGTGATACTTCAAAACCCTTTGGGAAAAGCTCCTCCCCCTTCATCACCTGTTTTCCAGCCGGCTCATTTACCCTGTCACGATGTATCCAGTTTCCACTTCGGTCTCACGGAATCCCCCTGCAAATCCATGAAACCACGCCTTGTCAGCATCTCCCTCATTTGTGTTTTGGCCGGAATCGCGGCTCACGGAGAATCGCTCCTGAAGACCGCCAGGTCAGGCGCCGCGCCAACGCTGGTCCTGCCTTCTGTCCTGAGCAAGGACGCGGAGTATCCTCCTGTCGCCCTGCGTGGTTACGGCACAGTCTCGGGCACGGCCTGGTCCGCCATCGCTCCGTTTTCGGGCAGCGTTCTGGAAATCTCCTGCGAGGACGAGTCCAAGGCCGCGCTGCTTCACGCCAAATATCTCTCCGACCTGCGCCTCTTGCCCGGTGTGACCGACATCCGTCTCGGTAACGACGCAAGCACGTGCGCCGCCCTCATCGGTGACCAGGGCGCCATCGCCGCCTTTCGCACCGGCGCATGCGTCAGCATCCTCGCCGCTTCCGACGCCGGACAGCTCAAGACGCTGCTCGAAAATGGCACTACCATCGACCCGCGCACCGCATTCTCCGAACCCGAGGTCGAAGTGCCGATGTATCTGGATCGCTGGGACAAGTTCGGCTTTCGCTTTTACTACCGCGCTTGGGAGCTCCCGGAAAACACTGCGGCTGCCGACTACAAGTTCATGGATGAGTTTCGTTACGCAGCCGGGAAGGGACGCCTCGGCTTTGTTTTCTGGGCGCGCCCCAACACCAACGATGCCGCCCAGGGCATCGACCAGCACCCGTTCTGGGATTGGGGCCTCTACGCCGCCGCCGAAAGACAACTCCCGGTCGGGATCAACATCACGGGCGGAACCGGCTACGGCTCCTCCGCCCAGATGAGCATGGACCGGTTTCGCGAGCAGACCATGATGAAGATGCCCGATTTTTCCGGCAACTACCGCAAGGTGGGAGATCCCACCAACGGCGCGCAAGGCGCGCTCTCGTGGAGCGCCACCACCGCTCGCGACTGGGAGTATGGCCTGCTTCAGGAAACCGTGCGCCAGACCTCGCGCCTCCCCAATGTCGTCAGCTATCTTGAGCCAAGCGGCGAGGTTAAACACGGTCAGCACGATTTCTTCCTGGAGTATGGACCGTTTGCCGACGCCACCTTCCGAAGGTATCTTTTAAAAAAATACACCACGCTCGAAATCCTTAACGAAAAATGGCGTTCCGCTTTCGCCTCATGGCAGGATGTTCGCGTTCCCGAGGTGGCATCTTTCCTTGGCTGGGAAACCGATGGCAACCGCGCCATCGATCTGGCCGGCACATGGCGGATCGGCTACGAACCCTCCGTTGCAGGACAGAACACCGAAGCCCCCGGCTGGAGCCAGATTACCATGGGATCCTCGCTTGTGCCCACCAAGGGGGCGCCCGACGAGTGGTTCGCGGAAAACTTCGACGACTCCGCCTGGCCGCAGGTCCGGGCCCCTGGGGATGACATCGTCATGCTCCTGCCCAAACGTCCCGCGGTTTACCGACGCGACATAGACGTTTCGGAGGACTGGTTGTCCGCACCCGCCAACCGCCGCGTCTGGCTTTACATTTGGGATCTGAACCTGGCCCATCGCGACCACCTTGCCGTCGCCCTTAACGGAGAGCTCACAGGGCGCGCCGGCTATGCGAGCTCGGTGCCCCAATTCAATCATTGGGGGGCATTGGAAGTGACCGGGAAACTCAAGGCGGGGCGCAACCAGATCACGCTCCGGCTTCCGAAGGGATTTCTTGGATACAAGGTGTATCTTTCATCCATTCCACCCCAAACCTATCCGTCGTCCGACATGGCCTGGAACGCCCGCTGGGCGGATTTCCATGACTGGATGATACAAACCCGCATCGACACCCTGCGGCGCGGCATGGAGATGATTCGCGCCGTGGACAAGGAACGCCAGATCGTGCTCATGGCTCCCGATTCCGCTCTGGATGGCATCAAGAAACTGGCTCTCGGCTATGGAGGGAATTTTCACAACACGGGATGGATGGGAACCGTTTGGGGGGACATGTTGCCAGCCGTCATGCGTGGCGCGCGTCTCCCTTTCAGCCTCGAACCTGGCGAGCCCGCGCGCGACCGCACCGGCTTCCGGCAACTTGTTGGCCGCTACTCAACCGAAGGGCTGCAGGGTATCGACTATTTCATCCATATTGGTTCTGTGCTTTGGAATCCCGAAATCAAAGCCCAGTTTGAAGAAGACCTTCCGGTCCTCAAGCTCCTCGGAAAATATCACGGCCCCGCCGCCCGTGTCGCCGCCCTGTATTCCGACCGCTCCGCGGGCCTGACCTCCTGGCCGTGGGGAGCGGGCAACCCGGTCTCCAACAAGGCGCCCGATATCAATATCGGTTCCGGATACTGGAGCTGGAACATCCGCGCCAACCTTCAGGGCGTATTCGAAAGCGATGCCCTCACCGAGTCCTCCTTCTTTGCTTCCGCCAACGAAGAGGCCGATGCAGACCGCTACTCCGTTATCATCGACACCAGCACCGCGATCATGGACGAGCCGCTCGTGTCCGCCATCGAACGCTATGTTCGCGCTGGCGGCACCTTCGTCACCTTTGGCCAGACCGGACGCCACACCTCCACGCAGGCCAATGCCTGGCCCATCGCCCGGCTTACCGGCTTTCGGGTGACTGGCATTGATTCCCGGAAACCAGGGACGGACGAAAAAACCTTCCGCTCCCTTACGCCCGCTCCCGGGCAGGATGTGTTTGTCGACGACTGGAGCGCCATGCCTGCCAATGGCTTGACGCTCCAGCCTGTCGTCCCCGACGCCAAACCGCTCATGCTTTGGCCCGACGGCTCCACCGCCATCGGCATGCGCTCGCTTGGCCAAGGTCTTGTCGTGCAAGTTGGCTGCAAATTTTCTTCCGACGGCATCCCGGACCGGATAGAGCCTGCTGCCAGCACCCACCGGCCGTTCCGGAATACCACGCAAAGCCAGAACGATGCTCTTACCCGTCTCCTGACCCGGCTGCTCGAGTGGCGCGGTGTCCCCCGCCTGCCCTACCGGCTTGAACCCGCGCAGGACTCTATCATCGTCCGTCATTTTGTATCCAACAATGGACTCCATAACGTGTGGATGCTTTGGAACCGGAATCCCGCCGAATCTTTCGACATCCAGCTCGTGCTGCCCGGCAATCCGACGGTCGGCACGGCGTTTGACGTCAAGGCTGGACGAAACCTTCCTGTTTCGGGAAACCGTATCCGGATGGTCCTGCGCCCGCTCGAAACCCGCGGCTTCCTCACCCCGCGCCACGCCATCACGAATGCCGCCTCCTCATGGTTCGCCCTGCAACGCTCCTGGTGGCGCGGCACTACTCCCGCGCCGAAGGAAGCCACGTTGCCTGCGCCCGACGAGGCGATTTCCAGGAACCTCGGCCGCGACTGGGCTTTCAGGCCGCTTCAGGCCGGGGAGGATGGCGCTGCCTTTTCCGGAATCGGAATCGACGACAAGGATTGGGAGCGCATGCGTTTTGGCATTTGGACTCCGCTCGGCCATTCCGGCGTGAAGCATGCCGTGTTCCGGAAAACCTTCACTATTCCGGCAGCGTGGAACGACGGCGAGATTTCCCTCTGGATCATGTCGATCTGGTCCGGCCACACCTTCCGGGATCAGGCCCGTGTCTGGCTGGACGGAAAACTCATCCGCGACTGGAGTCCGAATGGCCTCGAAGGATTTTTGTCTCCCGGCGTTATGCTTCCCGGTAGCGAGCACACCCTGGCGGTAGAAATCCGCGGGAGGGGCGATGTGGCCGGAGCCGCCGGCGCTCCCTGGCTCGCCTATGCGCCGAATCCCGCCGGCACCATCGACCTGTCCGGTGAATGGATTCCGACGCAAGACGCTCTGCATCCCGCCTCGCCCGTCACTCTGCCGGGGACGGTCACCGCCTTCACCCTCCGCCGCACCGTTCAGCTGCCCGAAGACCTGGCCGGGAAAGGCGTCTCACTGCGCGTCGATGCCGATGGCCCCCTGGCTGGCATCATTGTCAACGGCCGCCTCGTCCGCCGCTTCCATCACAACATCGGCAAACGCTGGACGCTCGATCTCACGCCGTGGGTGCGGCCCCGCTCGGCCAACACGCTTGAACTCTTTGCCTGGGGCGGCGCCGGACGGCTCTCCATCCGGGCGCTCACCCTGGATATTCACGAAAAGACAATTACCCGACCCGATCACGAATAAACCTCTCGCAAATCATGACCACGTATTCGACAACCGCCGTCTGCCGTCCCTGTATCCTCGGCGCGATCACACTCCTGTTCGCCCTGTCAGCCGGCGCCATTGCCCTCCATTCGCAGCCGATTCCGATCAATGGAGGGATGGAAAACTGGATACATTTCGATCCGCCTCCCGGCCGGCGCATACCGCTGTTGCCCGGCGGAGAGATCCCGGCCGGCGTCACGGTTCAGGCCGAGGCTCTGGCCCCGTTCAGCACCGCCGAGGACCCCGTGAAGAGCACCCTGGCCAGGGATGCCGACGTCAAACACTCCGGGAAATACTCGCTGCGCATCGAAAACGCGGAGGACTCCGGCATAACAACCGCCTCCATCTCGCCCTTCCCCGTTCAGGCCAACACCCGCTACGTGATCAAACTCCGGGTGAAGACCGAAGGCGTCGTCCCCAATCCCAAAGAACACCGGGGTGGTGTTCACGTCTGGACGCATATTGGTCCCAAGGACAATGCCCTGTTCTGGGACGGAAAAAATCTCCGTATCAACCAGCCCATTCCCGCGACACTTCGCAGCGGCACCCGGGACTGGTTCCAGCTTGAGCTTCCCTTCGAGACCAAGGCCGACACCGGACAACTCCGCATCGTCCTGCAACTCCGCTTGGCGAAAGGCATCGTCTGGTTCGACGACGTGGAAGTTGAAAAGACCGGTTCCTCCATCCCCGTCACCTCCTTCTGAAACAACAGCGCACAATTCCATTGGATTCCTTCCATTTGCCATGAAAAATAAAATACAATCATCGGCCATTGCCGTATCCACCGCCGCCGCTCTTCTGGCCGCGTTTGCCATACCCTCCACCCGCGCCGCCCTCATCTTTGAGGCCGACTTTGCCAGCAGCAGCCAGATCGTTTCTATCGGAGGCACCGGTGTCGTGAACGCCGGCGACGCCAACTGGAGCGCATCCATCGAGGACACCAACAGCCTCGGCCAAGGCTCTTATCTCAACCGCGTCAATAACGGTAGTGGGAGCGCCACCACCTCCTCCTATGTCGCCGACTTCACGCCAACCAGCGCAGCCAATTCCTGGGCGGCGATGAGCACCGTGTCGGGAGCGAATGTCGTGCTCAACGGCGGGGCCGACTTGTTCTTTCGGGTCAACAGCGTGACCGACGCCTCCAAGGTCAACTGGTTTCGCCCCATCGACACCAGGGGGCGCGGTACAACGGATACGTCAGGCCTGCGCCTTGTCCTGAATGCCAACAGCGCCACCACGTTCACTCTGGAACTGCTGGCTGGCGGAGGGGCTGCATTTACCGACAAGACGACCGGCAACACTTCCTCTTCCGTCAAGATCTCCGCCCCGCTGTCCTATACGTTCGGAGCGGTAAATCATATCGGATTCACGTTCAGCACGGATGACGATGGCTGGGTGACGATGAAGTTGTTTACCCAGGCCGACGGCGATGCCATTGATATCACCGGCGCGTCGCTCCCCTCCGCATCTACCGCCACCTTCAAGATCAGCTCCAGTATCGCGGGCAACGGATTTGCCAACAGTCAGTTATTGCTCGGCGGAGGCGATCCCTCCGCGACAGCTTCGAACATAGATTACGATCTCTTTCGTCTCTACGATTCGGCTCCCTCTACGTTCTCTTCGATCCCCGAGCCATCCACGGCAGCGTTACTGACCGCCCTCCCTGCGTTGCTGCTGGTTGTCTCCATGCGTCGCCGCCGCATCTTACGATAGCCGAATCCCGGCCCGTTTGTTTGTTGGCCGACGGAGGCCTGCCCTCGTCGGCCAGTCCGGTTCCGGACACTCTTTCACACCCCTCTCCCGGTAAACTTTGCTTATGCCTGCAAAACCCATCGTTCCCTGCACCCCGCCATTTGCTCAGTCATACCGGCCACTTTTTCGGACACGAAGGCTGGCGACGGGCTTCACGCTGGTCGAGTTGCTGGTTGTCATTGCGATTATTGGAGTCCTCGCCGCGATCACACTCGCGACCGTGTCCTCGGTCCGCGGAAAGGCCACGCAGGTCCGTTGCATTTCCAATCTCCGGCAACTTGGCATCGCCACCAGCATGTTCATGATGGAAAATAGAAATACGTATCCGCAAGTTAATTACTGGCCAAAGGACATCGTTCCCCATCTCAGTGTTGCGTATGAAAACGTAAACAGTCTGGAAATCAAAGTCGTCGGTTCCCTTGCCAGCAATCCTTACACCTGTCCTGCCGCCATTTCTTCCCCGGACACACTCTTTCGCGGGCAGTTCGGTTACGCTATCAATGCCGACGGACTCGCCGGATTTACGCCCGAGAAAGTTGTGGATCCCAAAAACTGTCCGGTTGCACTTCAAGGAGCAGCTGCCGGCAAAACCCAACTCCTCTCGCAAACCATACTCTACGCCGATGCGATCAATTATCCCAACCACCTTTATCGTTCCCCCGATCGAGTGCCTGACCGGCACCAGTCGAAAGTGAACGTGGTCTTTGCGGATTTCCACGCCGCCCCCGTTCGCTACGCACCGGAAAGCGATGAATGGAAGCTCATGTTTTTCGGCTTCAAGTAAAGGAGATCATCGCTTCAGGCCGACCAGGTCGATCCGGGCATCCTGGAGAAGGTGTTCCAGGTCGTGTTAACACTAATTGATTTCGATCGATTTCCCGGCAATCGAGCTTACTTGGCTGACGGACCAACCGCATAGGCAGACAGGCAGCATGCGCTCAGGCCAGTTCATGAAGCCTCCGGGCGGCGGGTTGGAGTGGGAAGAGGTCGGTGATGCGCACGGGCTGGCCGGTGGCGATGGAGCGGTTGGCGGCGGCTCCGACGAGAAGCGAGGCCGCACCCTGTTCGTGGCCCGCATTGCGGTGATCGGGATCGGGGGGCGGCGTGCTGGAGAACATCTGCTCCTGAATGAGCGGATCGGCGCCGCCGTGGCCGCCTTCGGGCATGATGACCGGAATCTCTTCGGGGTCGCCGAAAAGTTTCTGGATGCAGAGCGTGGAACCGCGGGCGGCGCGGGGGTCGTGTTTGATCTCGCGGTCGCCGGTGATGATGTGCGCGGCGTGCTGCTCGGTGTAGTCGAGGCGACCGGCGTCGCCGCTGATGGAGACGCGGAAACCTTCGCAGGGACAGTAGGCGTTGAGTGAATACGAGGCCATGACGCCGGTGCGGTAGCGGAGCGTGAGGCTCATGCTGTCCTCGATGTCGATGCCGTCGCGAAAGACGTTCTCGTCGCGGATGTAGCCGCTGTCGGCCTCGGCTTGGCGGTAGAGGGCGTTGAGCGTGGGATCGCCTTCGAGGTTCATGCGGAAGGGGTCGCCTTCCGACTCCGGATGCCCGGTGTAGCGGGGATAGCGGGTGAGGTGTTCCTGGCCGCGGGCGAGGGCGTTCTGTTTGCCGTAAAAAACGAGGCCGCCCATCGCAAAAACGGTTTCCGGAATGGCGTCGATCCACCAGTTGATGAGGTCGAAGTGATGGGTGGATTTGTGAACGAGCAGGCCGCCGGAGTATTTTTTGTAGCTGTGCCAGCGGCGGAAGTAATCGGCGCCGTGGGCAGTGTTGAGCATGTATTCAAAATCCACGTGTTTGACCGTGCCGATGGCGCCGGAGGCGACGAGCTGGCGCACGCGGGTGGCGCCGGGCGCCCAGCGGTAGTTGAAGGCCGTGCGGAGGCGGCGGCCGGGATTGCGGCGAATGGCGGCGTCGATGGCGGCGAAGTTTTCCGCCGTGGTGGTGAGCGGTTTTTCGGAGATGACGTCGCAACCGGAATCGAGCGCGCGGACGATGTAGTCGTGGTGCGTGTAGTCGGGTGTGCAGACGATGACGGTGCCGGGTTTTTGTTCGGCGAGCATGCGATCGAAGTCGGCTGCATCGTAATCAGGAACGGGCGCGATGCCATAGTCGCGGGAAAGACGGTCGCGGTGATAGCGGCGACGCGTGGCAGAGGTGTCGCAGAGGCCGACAAGTTCGGACGTGTCGCGGTAAGTGTCGGCGATGGGATCGATGAACATCGGGATGCGTCCCCCGGTGCCGACGGCGGCGTAACGGTGCTTCATGGAAATCAAGAATCAAAAGTTAAGAATTAAGAATGGGGGCAGGCGGGCGGGCATGGGGCGCTCATGGAGCGTCGGCTTGCGAGAAGCGGGGTTTGGCGCCGGTCCACTGGATGGTGCGGGCGACCGCGTGGGTGCCGGGAGAGGGGCGGCTGGCGGTTTCCTGGTAGGTGATCCAGGGACGGGTGGAGTGTGGATTCCGGTAAATGGTGGTGTTTTCGAAGGAGGCGCTGACCGTGCCGGAAAGAAGGAACTGAAGCATGCCGTTGCCCCAGACACGGACGTTGCGGGCTTCGACCGTGGTCTCGGCGTTGAAGCCGAGGCCGAGTCCAAGGTTGTCGTGAATGTCGGCATCGGTGAGAACGAGCCGGCTTTGCTGGATGTTAAGAAGGCCGTTGTCGTTTTCGTAAAACCGGGCGCCGCGGATTTCGGCGCTGGCGGTTTCGTGTGCGGAGAAGCCTTCGTCGAGGTTCTGCGCGCCGGTGATGTTTTCGAAAAGGAGTCCGGCGCAGTCGCCGTGAAGGTTGAAGCCGTCGTTGCGCGAGCCGGTGGCGACGAGGTTGCGGTAGATGTGGTGCGAGGCTCCGCTGATGCGGACGCCGAAATCGCGGACGGAAATTTCCCAGCCTTCGGGCGAAGTGCCGGGAGCGAGGGTCAGGGTTTTGTTATCGGGATTCCAGGTGATGCCTCCGGTGAAGGCTTGCGTGGAGGCGTCCTGCGGGATGCGTTTGCCGTTGTGGCGGAGAACGAAGGGCCAGGGCGCGGCGACGGCGGCGGAGTTGCCGGCGGAAAAGGCAAGCGGGTCGAATCCGGTGATTTCGTTGTCGTTACCTTCGACGATGATCGAGGCGTCGGGAGTGCCGGAGGTTCTGATGTAGAGAACCTCCCGATACGGTCCGCTGTCGGGAGCGATCCACAGGGTGTCGCCGGGGCGAAGGACGGCAACGGCCGCAGCGAGTGAACGGAAGGTATCTGACGCGGAGGCGGCTTCGGCGGAGGAAAGCCGGGCATCCACGGTGAGACGGCGGCCTGCGGGAGAGGCGGTATCGGCAGCGAAGATGGCGGGAACTAAAAGAAGAGAAGCAGCGATGGCGGCGAGGATCGGGCGGGCGAGGGTCATGGTTCGGAGAGGGTAACGTCGGTGGAGTTGTCGACTGCGACGGGCTGGCCGGTGGTGAGTTTGTAGAGTGACGAGGCAGAGGGACGAGTGTTCAGGTTGGTATCGGACAGCGTGTTTCCGACGATGCGCACGTTTTGGGCCTGATTGACATGAATGCCGGGGCCGCCGGTGTGAGTAAGGGTGTTTTGCTCGATGCGGATGTTTTTGTGACGCATCGCAGGGAGCGGAGCGGAGGGCATTTCGCCGCGGTGGAAAACAGAGATGGCGCCGGGCGTGTAGGCGGAGGGACGCTGGAGGGCGGGATCGAGGGCGACGCGGCGCAGGGTATTGTGACGGATGACGACATCTTCGACCCAGCCGGCTTCGCGGGCGAAGGTAAATTCGGGACCGATGGTGATGGCGGACTGCTTGATGTCTTCGATGGTATTGTCCTCGACAATACCGTGGCTGCTCATGAGGCGGAGAGCGCGGGCGCGATGTTGGGTGAAGCGATTGTTGCGGATGATGTAACCGGGAGCGGCGATGGCGGGAATCTCGACAAAGTCGCCGGTGGAGAGGGGCAGGGGGTTGTCGAGATCGAGGCGGTAGGACGTGAGTTTTCCGGATGGGACGGCGACGGATTTCCAGACGCTGGCGGCGAGTTCGCGGGCGCCGGGAGGAGGCGCTGCCTCGGCGCGGAAGGCGGCAAGTGTGGAACGGCCTTTTACGTCGAAGGAATCGGACGCGAGGCCGCGGACTTCGTCACCGGGGCGGATGACGCTGGGGAAGGCTTCCGGGCCATAGGGACGGAGGAGGTGCAGGGTGCGGTTGTCGTTGCTGGAGGAAGCGACGTAAAAGGCGATGCCGTGGAGATTGACGGAGTCGTCGCCCATGCGGGAAAAATCGCAGTTTTCGATAACGGGACCGGTGCGGGCGTAGGCGTAGTTGAGACCGTCCGCGGAGGAGGAGAGAAGGCGCGGGAGGGTGGCACCGGGAGGAGGTGGCCCCGGAAGTATTTTGTAGTTGAATACATTGTCGCCTTCCATGAACCGGCAGATGACGGCGATGCTGGGGATGCTGTGAAGAGTGAGGTTGTCGATGCGCAGGTCGCGGGCGCGTTCGACACGGATGCCGCGGGCGTGACGAAAATCGAGGGCAATGTAGTCGCCGACAGCAAAGGCGTTGAATTCCTCGTTTTTGGCGGGATTGGCGGCGAACTGGAGGATGCCTCGTCGCGGGCTGAGAGCGCGGGCGGAGGTGGCGTAGATGTCGGGCGCGGTGGTTTTCCACAACAACGTGGCGGGGTCGAAGAGATGGGCGCGTCCGGTGAGGAAATGCGGAGCAAGGTCGGGGTAGCCGTCGTGGAGCGCGAAGGTGATTTCACGTTTTTTCGGGTCGATGGATTCGACGGTGCCTTGGGTGAAGGCGAGCGGATCGAAGTCGATGGTGAAGCCGCGCAGGGTGAGGCCGTCGCAGTCGGTGGCGAAGATGCCGCCGTCGCGAAGGTTGGTGAAAATGAGCGTTGCGGGCGCGTCGGCGGAGGCGGCCTCGAGGGTGAAGTTTTTGAGGTTGCGGAGACGGAGTCCGGCGGGAAGGCGGTGCTCGCCGGGCGGAATGACGAAGCGGGTTTCACCGCGGGCAATGACCCTGTCGATTTGTTGCTGGAGAGTCAGTTCGTCCCGGGCGGGTGCGATGGCGAACATTGTGAGGGAAAAAATGAGGGCACACCAAGGCCGGCAGCGTTTCATGAAGGCAGGAAAGGGGACCTGTCTAGTCCGGGATGTAGAGAAGGTCTGGCACCGTCGAGTGCAGGTTTTTGTCAGCGTCGATGGTGGCTTGGGCGAGGAATTGCACATGGCCGTCGGCGAAGGCATAGTTGGAGCCTTGGCCGGAATGAAAGTCGCCCCAGAATTGCCAGAGGCTGAGAGAACTGACTACGCGGTTTGTGTTATGCCATGCGTCTCCATAAAGGATGGTGCGGGAAGGAGCGGGAATAATGGTGATTTTCTTGTAGGTGGTATTGCTTACGGCACCTGATTTGTGGACGCGAATATTGAGACCGTAGCTGCAGGGAGTGCTGTCGGTCTGGACACGCTCGATGTTGTCGGAGCCGCAGCGGAAGACGGATTGGGCGGTCGTCGCACGGGCGGTCATGGAACTGACGTAGGGCAGGAGCCGGGCCGCCCATCGCTGTTCGTCGGTCGGCAAGTTGGAATCAACGACCAGTGGCAAGTTGTCGCGATGCTCGCCGGACCAGAGCAGCGTGGCTCCCATGATCTGGCGAAGGTTGGAGGCGCAGGAGGCCCGCCGCGCGCTTTCGCGGACCTTGCCGGTCACCGGAATGATAATGGCAGCAAGGATACCGATGATGGCGATGACAGTGAGGAGTTCGATGAGCGTGAAGGCGGCGTGAAAGCTTCGAAATCGGGGCGAGGGGGTGGATTTCATGGCGACAAATGCAAGAGGGGTTAAGTGCGGGTTGGGTGGTGTTGGTGGGTCGTGAGTTATTATCGGCGAACGCGGCGAATGACAAACGCGACGAAAAGAATCGAGAGTCCGGCAATCGCGGAGATGGTGGCGGGTTCGGGAATGGGAACGATCTGGATGGCGTTGAGAAAGCCGCGCTGTTCCGTTCCAGTGAGGCCGTGGGAGAAGATCGTCAGGTAGGAGTCGGACGAGGCAAGCGTGACGGTGAGTTTCACATAGTTGGAGCCTTCGACCCATGTGGAACTGACGCTGTTGGTTGAGACGGCCTGCGGGCCGTTATCGATCAGCGTTGTAAAATCGAAAGTGGTGGCACCCGAGCCGCTGGTAACAATAGGGCCTGAGACGGATTGCTCGGCGGCCCAGAAGCCCATCGATGCGTCCGTCAGAGCGAGGTTGGGATTGAGTCCAACGATATAGATATCGTAAGTGCCGGCTGCGAGACCGCCGATGGCGACGCCGGTGATCCGGTCAGGAGTGCCGCCGCCGGTGGCTCCGTAGATGCCGTCGCGCCCGATGGAGGTGGAACTGGCAAACACGCCGTCGAGGCCGCCGGGATTGGGGTTGGAAGTCGAATTGGTGGCGGCCCCGGCAAGAGTGAGGGTTTTCCAGGCGTCGGCAAGGCCGGAGGAGCGTCCGACATAGACGGAGACGCCGGTCGCCGCGGTGCCGTTGGAATAGAGGAGGTTGGTTTGCTGGCCGACGGTATGGACAATCTTGTTCCACGACGTGTCGGTGAAGGTGCCGTCAACGGTGTGGAGCGGGCTGTTGGTGGCGTCGGCTGAAGTGACGTCAACCGAACCGAAATCCAGTTGGAGGGCGGCGGCGGATGCGGTGCCAGCGAGGGCGGTGGTTGCCAGCAGGGTGCAGGTGGCGAGGAGGGTGCGCAGGTGAGCGCGGGTAGCGGCGGTCGTTTTCATGGGTTTTGAGAATGTAATTGGCAGTGAAGGGGAGGCGATGGACGGGAAACTTGCCCCGGCGGTGGTGCCGGACAACCGGCAAGCGATAAGGTGGCGCATCAGCATTCCATTAGTGGAACAAGGCGGTCATCGTGCTGCTTGTGCGCGTAAAAACGGGAAGTCGGAAGGCCGGAAACTGGCGGGGCCTCCAAGGCCGGGGGCAAGGGCGATCCAGGATTTGGGACCGTCGCCGTCGTTATCGTGAAGAGCGAGGTTGAAGCGGAATCCGGAGGCGAGGTCGGTCTTGGTCAGGCCCATGCGGGACAGATCAAGCTCAAGCGTGTAGTGGATGCGGGGGCCTTCCCACGGATTGCGCGCGGGTTCGCTGCGAATGACTGCGGAAGCGAGGGCGCGGCGGTGCGCGGGATCGCCTGCGACACGTGGCGAGTCGCCAGGATCGGCGGCGATTTCAAGACGACCGGAAGAACCGGAAGCGGACGCCCAGCCGAGTTCGAGGGCGTCTCCATCGAGAAGGGGAGAGCCGGAGGCGGCGGGGTGAAGCGTGTTGTCGGTGACTTCGAGTTCGATGCGCAGGCGGATTGTGGATGAGGAGGCAGGGCGAAACGCGCGAAGGGTTCCCTGCACGGAAAGATCGTTCGGACCACTCCAGAGCAGATGCAGGGTGTGCGGATCGTGATCCTGCTTGTTGGTAACGTGACGGAGTTCCCTGAGCGTGAAGCGCTGCCCGGCGGGAGAGGTGGCGTCGAGGGTATTGAAAACGACGGGGACGCGCAGGGAGGGCGTCCAGGGGAGGTTGGCGAAGGCGAACGGGATGGAAAGGGAATGGATGTCTCCGAAGGCTCCGGGAGGAATCGCACGGCGGAGAGGAAGCACAGCGGTTTCGCGCGCGGGGATCGTCAACGGTTCCGGAGCGGTGAGGACGAGAGGACGCGAAAGCGGATTGGTCAGGCTGAAGTCGATGGAGACATTGCCGGAAGAGTCGGGGACGATCTGCCTGGAAAGCATGACCAGAGGATCGTGCGAGGCGGGCGGCGCGTCACCGCCGCGGAAAAGATAGTAGCAGGGGGCGGCCGCGAATTGCACAAGCGCGAGGTCGTCGGTGGACGGCACGGGCGTGGGGTTGCCGAAGATATCGAGTTTGGTGACGACGGTTTGCGGGGAGCCGGTGCGGACAACCCGGAGGGTGTCGGGTGTGGCCTCGCCTTCGGTCCAGGCGACAAGGAGGCGGGTGTTTTCAGGCAGAGCGAAAAGCCAGGCGAAATAGCGTCCGTCCTGTGCCCAGGTTTCGAGGGGCCGGGCATGACGGAGGAGGCGGATGGCGGTGGCGGCGGCGGCAAAGGATTCCTTGGGCCGGATGTCATCCTCGATGGAGGCAAAGTCGCCGGTGCCGGTGGGGTTGGTGATGAGGCCAAAGGTGTGTCCGGGTTTTTCGGGAGTGTCACGTCCGGCGCGGTCCATGAGGTTATACCAGGTGTAGCTTTTCGCGCCGATGGCGGCGGCATAGGTCATCTTTTTGGCAAGGGTGCTGGCCTGGAAGGATTGGCCAAAACGGGTGTCAAAACCGGTTTCGGTGAAAACGAGAGGAGGAAAGGTGCCATCGCCGCGGGCGCGGCGGGCGGCTTCGGGAAGGCGGATGTGGAGATCGTTGAAAAACTGGGGAAAGGCATCGTGCATGTGGTAGGCGAACCAGTCGCAGGATTCCGGATACGCACGGAAAGCGGCCTCGAAGGCGCCGGGCTTGGAGCGGCCATGGTTGATGCCGGCATAACCGCCGGAGGTAACGGGGAGGTCGGGGGAGACGGCCTTGATAGCGTCGTGCGCGACACGCTGGAGCTGATCGTATTGATCGACCGTGCCGGTGAAAAAAGGGAGATTGGGCTCGTTCCAGACTTCCCAGAGCTGGATGTCGTCGTGGTAGCGGCGTGCGAGGGCGGTGATCCAGTCGCGCCAGGCGTCGAGGCGGGGCGGGTCGAAGCGTTGGCCGGGACCGGACCAGCGGGTGGAGCCGGTGGTGGTTACGTGCCAGCGAAAATTGTATTGGCGGAGAAGGGCGAGCCGGGCGTCGAGGCGATCCCAGCGCCATTGCTTTTCGCGAGGCTGGACCTCGCTCCAGACGGCGTTGAAGCGGTAGTATTCGAAGCCGAGGGTAGAGGCGATTTCGAGCAGGCGGGGCGTGGCGAGGGCGGCGCCGGTGGCGAAGCCGATGGGCATGATGCTCTCGCCTCTGGCCGGTTGCGGATTGCGGGGATAGAGCGCCAGCACGTCGGTGGCAGACGAGGATTGGCCGCCGTCCGTGGTGAGGCGAATACTCGCGTCATGGAGGCCGTAGTCCGCTCGGGCGAGCAGGGAGGACGGCAGGGGGACGCGCAGGTCCGAGCGGGGCGCAAGGGAAACATTGTGGGAGAAAGCGAGGCCTTGCGTTTGCGAAGAGGAGCGGGGCGTGAGCGTGAGATCGAGGCGGATGGTTTGTTCGCGATCTCCGCTGTTTTTGATTGTTATCCAGGTTTCTGCAACGCCAGTCCGGGCCGCATCGGCGGCGGCCGTTGCCGTATCGACTGCGACAAAACGCGCCTGCCAGGGCAGGCTCGCCTCGACGCCGGCAATCGTTGCGATGTGTGAATCGGCAGGCGGGGCGGACAGGGGCAAGGCGGCGGGAACGACGGGCATCGTGACAAGAAGAAAGGCGGCCAGAAATGGAAATCGGAGGCGACACATACGGAAACGGGGACGAAATGAATTGTGGGGAAGCAAAGCGGGATGCGCTTCAGTCCGAAAAGGCAAGAATAGGGGGTGAGGCAGATGCATCGGGGGCAATGGGAAACAGTTCCTCCAGCGGCGGGGCACCGGTGGCGCGGCGGGCGACGGCCAGGGAAACGCGGATCCGGGCGGCGCTGATTTCGTGCAGGGCGCAGCCATCGCGATGGGCGAGGGCGGCGGCGGTGCCGGCGGCTTCACCGAGGCTCATGCAGGTGGGCATGACGCGAAAGCTGCCCGCGGCCTCGTGCGTGGCGCTGATGCACCGGCCCGCGACGGCCAGATCGGGAAACGCATCGGCGTCCTCGGGGAGCAGGCAGTCCCACGGGATGCCGTAAACGTGCGCGCCGGCGGCGGTATCGGGTTTTTCAAAACGGGTGCCGTTGCCTTCGGGCGCATGGACGTCGATCGGGTAGGAACAGAGCACGACGCTTTCCGGCGGGATGGCGCGGGCGCGCACGTCGTCCTCCGTGAGGGTAGCGCGGCCGACGAGGCGGCGGCTTTCGCGGACGCCGATCTGCGGTCCGGTTTGCAGGAGGAAGGCGCTGGCGAAGCCGGGGATGTAGTTGCGGAAAAAGGACAGGAGCTCGCCGGCCTGGCGGCGGCCTTCGATCTCGGCGCGGGCGGTGTCGAGCGGATTGCAGGCGCTGAGGCCGTTGATGCGGGTGCCGTTGACGGTGACACGGGTGGGGTCGGCGGGCATCGACCAGAACATGGCGATTTCGGTGCGGGGAATGGTCCACGCTCCGGCGGCGCGGGCGCGAGCGATTTCGGCGGCAAAGTGGTCGCCTTCGACGGCGTAGCGTCCGGCGACGAGGCGGTGACCGGCGGCGCGCCAGGCAGTCGGGTCGAAGCCGCCGAGCTGCACGACCATCGACATGGGCTGCGTCTTGCCGTCGGAGCGGCGTCCGTGGGTCAGGCGCGCGCCGGCCAGGGCGGCGGCGTCGGCGTCGCCGGTGGCGTCGATCAGGTAGCGGGCCCGGACGCGGACCGTCGCGCCCTTGCAGGCGAAATCGACGAGCCAGCGCGCGTCGCTGGCGGCGGATTCCCGGCGGACGGCGGTGAGCAGGGCGTGGAAAAGCAGCGATCCCCCCGCGTCGAGTATCCGGGTTTCCATGACGCGCTTGCAGGTCTCCGGCTCGAAGAAATCAGCCTGCGTGTGGGCGTCGTAATAATGCGCGCCGAGGCGGGCCTGGGCCTGCACGAATTCGCGGTAAATACCGCCGGCGATGTCGTGCCCGCCGGCGCGGTGGTTGAGGTGGCAGCTCAGGCCGGCCGCCGTGCCCATGCCGCCGAGGTAGCCGTGACGCTCCGCCAGCAGGGTGGGGCAGCCGCCGCGCAGGGCGGCCAGCGCCGCGCCGTAGCCGGCGGGGCCTCCGCCGATGACGAGGCAGGTGGTTTCCAGTTCGTGGCGTTGCAGGGGACTACTCACGACAGGGAACAAGCGACAGGCGAACCGGACCGGCGAGCCGAAGCCGATCCTGGGGACGAGTGGCGTTCCTCTAATGGAACAGGTTGCGAGTCGCGGTTGGTGTCGGGCGGGGCGTGCGTGCGGAAACCCGGATACGGCACGGCGACAAGCGGCGGCCCTACGGGGGACACACTTTCGACTTTCCGACTTTTGACCTGTGACGGACTACTAGTAGAGCTGCGGCGCATTGCCGGCGGCGGCATGGGCGGGAGCGAAGGAGGCGTCGGCGTCCGTCTGGTCCGGCCAGCCGGGGAGCACCTCTTTCTGCGCCTCGAAAAGCTCGTCGATCACCGCCTTTGCCGTGGCGATCGAGTTGACCAGCGGGTCCATCGCCAGCGCTCGCACGAGCAGGCCGCGGTCGCGTTTCACAATCGCTTCGATCGTCAGCTCGTGCACATCGAGGATTTGCATCTGGAGCGCCCGCAGCCCAAGGGGGAAATCCCCCACCGGCAGCGGACGCGGGCCGTGGCGATCGAGCCGGCATTCCAGCTCCAGGAAGGCGTCGCCGGGCAGGTTGCCGACGGGGCGTTCGCCGCCCCCGGTGCAGCCGGAGTTGGCGCGGTTGATGAAGTAGTTGCGCCCGTCCTCCGTGACCATCGTGTTGATGATGTCGGTGGCGTGGTCGGGGCCGTTGCCCGCGTGAAACTCGTCCATCGGCTTCGCGCCGGAAATGTAGGCGTCCACTTCGGTCCACATGGCGGCGGTTTTTTCGTCGCGCTCGTCGCAGTCGAAGACGGAGAGCGGCGGGATCGGTTCCTGGATGGCGGCGCGGCCTTGGTAATAGGGCACGTATTCCTTGGTGTGGCCGGTCAGGGTGGGCACCGCGCCGAAGACGTCGGCCAGTTGCGCGGTGATGAAGTTGTTGAACCGGCCCTTGGAATAGCCCGAGTCCTTCTCGCCGGCGGCTTTCGCGCGGAAGGCTTCGCGGATGTCGGGGAGCACGTCGCGGCCCTTGAGTTCGGCGCGCAGCATCCAGGTGAAGTGATTGACGCCGGCGATGCGCAGGTCGAGGTCCGCCGCCTCCGCCTCGTCCCGCCCGAGGAGCTTGAGGTAACTGAGCTTCTTGTGCGGCAGGTGGTGCGAATCGCAAAGGGCAAAGGACTTCGCCCGGGAGTGGCGCATGAGCCCGATGCCCATGATGGCCGAGGGGTTGATGTAGTTGATCAACCATGCCTCGGGGCAGATCTCCTCCACCGCGCGGGCGATCTCGAGGATGTGGGGGAACTCGCGCATGGCGCGAAACACGCCGCCCGGCCCGATGGTGTCGCCCGAACACATGCGGATGCCGTATTTGGCGGAAATCCGGCAATCGATGCGGCGGTAGTGGGCGTTGCGCACGGCGAAGCTGAGCACCACGTAGTCCGCGCCGGGCAGCGCCTCGCGGAAATCCGCGAAGCCCTCGACGGTGGTGCCGGAGCCGGAGGTGTCGGCGGCGAGGCGCGCCAGCCGCACCATGCGGTCGAGATTGGCCGGGTCGGTGTCCACGAGGGAAAGCGTCCCGCCCTTGAGGCCGGGAAGGTGGTTCATGGACCAGACGGCCTTGCGTCCGAAGAAGAGGCTGCCGGCTCCGATAATGACGATTTTAGGTTTTTTGTTGCTCATCGTTTTCACCGTGGCCGGTCGGATTTCCTTTTAACAATAGCAGCGTTGTGGCATTTTTAGCACTGATGTTGCGCAATCGAAACCGCCTGATTGTCTTCCGGTCCGCCACCCCGGCGGCGCCCAACCTGCCGTTGACCGTGCGCTCGGCGGGCCGCAACGAGGCGCCGCGCGGCTGGGAAGAGCCGCCGCGGCAAAAGGGGTTTCTCGAACTGTTCTGGGGCCTGGAGGGGCGGGGTGAATTTCGGGTGGACGACGGCTGGACCTCCCTCGAACCGGGCCGGATTTTTATCTATCGGCCCGGCGATACGCACCATTTGCGCGCCGTGTCGGATTTCTGGCGGTATTGCTGGGTGACCTTCGACCACGCGGACTGCGTGCGCTGGTTCGATGCGTTCGGGCTTGGCGGACGGCTCCACCAGGCCGGACCGTGTCCCGAGACTGTTTTTTTGGAAATCACCGCCGCGTTGCGCGAATACACGGCCGAGGGCGAGCGGCGGGCCGCGCACCTGGCGCACGCGCTGTTGCTGGCCGCCTCGGCCAAAACCAGCCCCTCCGCGCCCGACTCGCTTCCGGCGCGGGCGAGGGCGCTCATGGACCGCCTCTTCACCGACCCCGCCGTGGGCGTGACCGAACTGGCGGAGCGGTTGCGTGTGCATCGCAGCACGTTGTTTCGCCGCTTTGCCGCCAGCCACGGACTGAAACCCTCGACCTACCTCCACAACCTGCGCGTGCAGCACGGCCTTGCCTTGCTGCGGGAAACCGGCGCGCCCATCCACGAAGTGGCGCTCGCTTCGGGTTTCGCCGACGCGAACTACTTTTCCCGCGCCATCCGCGAGGCCACCGGCCTGAGCCCGCGGGAGTTTCGCAACAGTTGACGGCGCCCCGGAGAGAAGCGGAAGAGACGCGTGATGTTTCGCCGGTGGAACACGAACCCGGTCACGGCTTGCGCCGGGGGCGGCGGGCTGGCTGGATGCGCGTCTGGTCCCCGCATGAAACCCGCCATGAAACAGACTCCGCTCACGCAAGGCATCGCACTCGTCCGCATGATGGTTCACGCCGGGCACTCGCTTGGGGTGACGCGCATCGCGGAGGAACTGGACATGCCGAAGTCGTCGGCGCACCGCTTGCTGGCGTCGTTGCAGGAGCTGGGCTTCGTGCAAAAAATCGAGGCGACGAAGCGCTACACGCTGAGCGCGGACATCTTTGATTTCGTGCACGAGATCGCGTGGCACTTCGGACGCAATCTGCGGCTCGACGACCAGCTTCGCGCGGCGGCGGCGAAGCTGGATTGCAGCATCTACATCAGCATGCTGGGGCGGCGCGACACGTATGTGGTCTGCGCGGCGGGCGAGGAGGGCAACACGACGCGGCTCGGCTCGCACGGGCGCGCCTATGCGTCGTCGATCGGCAAGGTGCTGGTGGCCCAGTTACCGGAGAAAGAATGGGCGCGCTATGCGCCCGGCAACGAGGAGGCTCCGGCCACGCGTTATACGAACCGCGACCCGAAAAAATTCATCGCCCAGCTCCGCGAAGCCCGGCGGGCAGGTTTTGCGTGGAACCGGCGTGAAACCAGCAAGGACCATGTGTCGGTGGCAGCCGTGGTGAGGGAGCCTTTTATCGATCCGCCACGCCTGGCCGTGGCGTTGCTGATGCGGCACGAGGTATTTGCGGTGCGCGATCAGGCGGAGCTGGAAAAGGAACTGCTGAAACTGGCGGGAGAGCTCGAACGCGAACTGGGTTCACGGTGAAAGAGGCGGGCGCCGGCTGTTTTTCATTGCTCACAAGCGCGTTGCCATGTGACGGCTTCGTGTTTCTCATCCGTCGCAACATGAGTGCTTTCTCCGATGAACCCGTTCTTGTCAGCCCGGCGCCGGTGAGGCGTTGGGGACGCCGCCAGTGGATGCTCGTGGCTGCGGTTGCGGTGGTGCTCGCGATCGTGGGCACGATCATTGCCACGCCGTTTTACCAGAAACATCTCGAGGAAAAGGCGGCGCATGTGAAACGCGGCGAACTCTACGGCGCGATCTACGACACGACGATCGAGGGCGTGGTGAGCACCGTGGAGCTTGGCTGGCCGGGAGAACATCTGGCGGTGATCGTCCGCCCGTCGCCCGTCACGGGCGCGGTGATGGAAATCGCGGGACCATTCGGCGCGGAGCGGCTGACATGGAACGCGGAGCGGAGCGCCTTCGGTCCGACGAAGGCGACGATCAATCCGCTCGAACATCGCAAGGTGAAGCTGACCCTGCGCCGCGATGGTCGTGAAATATGGTCGGCCAGGCTTTGGGCCTGGGGTGTGGCGCCCGAGGGGCACGCGCACTGAGACGGCTTCCCGCCGCCAATATCGCCCCGAGCCGCTCCCTGTTCACCCGGGAGAATGAAAGAAAGTTCGCAACATGATCTGGTGCCGCCAAGTTGCATGACCTCATGAAGTCTCCCCGTTGCTTCCCGTTCCTGTCCGGTCCCTTCCTGTTCGCTGCGATCCTCCTGTTTGCCGGCTGTGGCCGCCTGGCGGCCGCAACCCCGCCCACGCCGGAGCCGACGGCGGCAGAAGCGCCATTGATCGTGCTCAAGCTGGACGACATGCGGGCGCGTGACGGCAAGGTTCCTGCCGCCTGGCAACGGGTCGTGGATTTTGCGGTCGAGCGGAAGATAAAGATTTCCGTCGGCATCATCTGCAACTCGCTTGCCGCCGATAATCCGGACTACATCGCGGGGCTGAAAAAGATCGCGGCGACCGGCCTGGTCGAATTCTGGCACCACGGTTACACCCACGGCAGCTCGAAGGATGCAGACGGTGGCCGGGTCACGGAATTTTCCCGGAGCAGTTATGAGAAACAACGCGACTCCCTGTTGCGGGGGATGCAACTCGCACAGGAGAAACTCGGCGTCACCTTTGTCGCGTTTGGAGCGCCATTCAACGCGACCGACGCCACGACCGCCCGCGTGCTGTCGGAAATCCCCGAAATCCGCGTCTGGTTGTATGGGAATACCCGTGACACCGGAGGCAAATTTGTCGCCCGCCGGGTGGGTTCGGTGAACATCGAGAATCCCGTTCACAAACCCAATCTCTCCGCCTTGGTCAAAGGTTTCGAAGCCGCGATGAGCCAGGAGCCCCGTCCCGGGTATTTTGTCCTTCAGGGGCATGCGGGAGGATGGGATGATGAGAAATTCGCCGAGTTCGTCCGTATTGTGGATTACCTGACAGAGCAGGGTTGCAAGTTTGTCTTCCCGTCCGAATTGCCCCTGCCGGATGTGTCCTGACCGGACGGTGTCGTCAGGTCGCGTGGGGGACCAGATCGCGCCGGACAGGGTTTACCAGGGAGAATCGGACGCACGGGTTCAATTGTCAGGACATCAAGCGCGGCTTGCAGGTGGCCGGAGGAAGCGGATCATTCCGGTGCGACATAGGCGCAGGGGCCGCCCAGTGCGGTGAATCTTCCATGGACATGGATGGCGCAACCGAGGGCTGACATGGCGAGCAGGGCACCGATGGCAAAGGTCATCCGGTAACATCCTCCTGACACATCGATCAGCGCGCCGATTGCCGGAGCCATGATCATGTTGCCAATTGCCAGCAACATTGCGGCGGCCGAGGCGAACTGGGCGAATCGGGAATGCGGATACAGCCTTTGGCCGAGCGAGGCGACGCAGGCCCAGTAGCAACCGGAAATTACGCCGTGCATCACCCATGCACACAAGAAAGCGCGGGACGTGCCGGCATAAATCGACCCCCACGCGGCGACGAGTGTGTAGGCGGCCAGCGCAACCATCACCATGCGCAGGGGATGAAACCTGTCGCAGAGCCATCCGAGAAACCAGGAAAGCCCGAGCAGGATAAGGAACGTCATCGCGAGCATTTTTCCGTAGACATTCATGTCCACACCAAGGCTGCGTGCGTAGGGAATTGAAAACACGTTGACGGGGCCGAAGGCCAGCGCGGCCGCCGTCAGCATGGCGAACAGCACGAGATAATACGGGTGGGTGAAGCACTCACGGCAATAGGTTCGCACCTCCGCGATGAATCCGCCTCCAACTGTCCGGTTCCGGGTGTCCGGCTCGGGGCGTGCGATGTGCATCGAAGGCCGCGGGTACTTGCCTTCCCTCACCTTGTGGCAACCCCACATGAAGGCAGTGCAGTAGAAAATGCCGATAGCACTCAGGATCAGGGTGAAGCGGGCCGGCACCAGGCCCATGATCCAGTAGCTGAAGGTGATGCCGGCAATCAGGTTGGCCGCGCGCAAAAGGCCGCAGAAACGACCGAGTATTTCCACGGGGACTACATCGTTGATGAGGCCGCCAAAAACGGACTGGGTGGAAATGATGGCAAATGCGAATACGGCTCCGGACAGGCCAAGGCAGACAAGGGCGACGGTCGTCCCGTTCTGTGCGGGTAGCAGGCTGGCGTGAAGCTGCCGCGCGATGACCGGCGTGAAGGCGATGCCGATCATGCCCAGCGCGGCGATCGGGGCCATTATGAGCAGGAACGGGATGCGCCGTCCCAGCCGTCCACGATGACGGTCGGACCGCACGCTGATAATCGGCCCGGAAAGCAGGCCGATGAGCGAGGGGAACGACATGACAAACAAACCGAAAGACAGGTTGGGAATGTTGAGATGATCAAGATACCACTGCGCCATCGGCCCGACCGAATGCTCGTGCATGGACCACGCAAAGCCGGCCAGAAGCAGCCAGCCAATAACGACGAGCAGGCCGCCTGTTGTGTAGGTGAGCGTGCCGACACGCCAGATTTTGGCGGATTTCGCCGGTTCAGCCACGACGGCGCCAGTGGCGCAAAACCAAGGTTCCGGCAAGCGCCAGCAGGCCTGCGAGCGTTGCCTCGGTAGCGGGTTCGGGAACGGTGGTGCCGATGGTGATGTCGGTGCGCGCCTCGAAATTGTCGAGGTAGAGTGTGCTGGCGGTGCCGGCCTTGTCGGTGAAGTTGATCGTCGTGATGTTTGAACCTGTGAGGCTGTTGCCCGCAACCGCTGCGAGCCCGGAGCCAACCCGGGCGCCGTCCAGCCATACATCGATCTGGCTGCCAGCCAGCGTGTAGTTGTCATTTCCGTACGAAATGGAGCTGGCGGTGTTGTTGAAAACAACCGTCAGCGTGTGCCGGGAAAGCTGGCTGTAGGTTGCGATCGGATTAGCCGTGTCAACGCCCACGGAGGGCAGGTTGGCGGCAAAGAGGCCGCCTCGCCGGAGAGACACGGCAAAGGCGGTACCTCCGTTGCCGGTATTTGTTCCAAGGCGCAGAATGATGCCAGCACCGGTGGCGCCATCGACAACCGGCTCATAAAAGTCGAACGCGATTTGTCCGGTCGTGCCAAGGGACAGGGACTGGGCGGTGTGAAGAACGTGGATACTGCTGCCTGCCGTGAAAACCAGATTGAGGTAATTGTTTTCCGTGCCCCCACCGAAGAGGTTGCCGGTGTCGGCAGTGGATTCGGCAGTGAAGGGATCACCGGCTTTGGTCCAGTTGGAAGTATCATTGAAGTTGTCCGTGAGCACAACAGCGGCGTGCGCCGTGGTGGCCAGGGCAAACGCGAGGAGGGGGAGACAGTGTTTCATGACGGGTGGGACAAGGTTGTTCGTTTCAGGTGAGCACCGTCCGCAAAGGAGGAGCGGACTTTTCCCGGCCAACCGATACCCGCTCGGAGAAACAAACAAGCATGCTATAACTCTCTCAGGAGAATGAGAGTCTCGCCCCTTCATCTTCAAGGGAGGAAACAGAGGAATCGGTATTGGGTGGCAATGAGATGATATTTGTCGAACGGGCGCCGAAAAGAGAACAGGAAGGATAGCGGGCATACTATGCCGGCCATGAAAAATGAAGCCGTGTCCAGAGAGGTATCCTGAGAGAGCAAACGAAAAATCGCCAACCATCGTCCCTTTCTGCACAGTGCGGGTGTTACCATGAAAACACCCGCTTCCTTCTGCTTCCCCGCTGCGCCGTTTCTCCGTCGCCCTGCCTCACCTCGTTCGCGGCGCGGAGCGTTTACGTTGATCGAGTTGCTGACCGTCATCACGATCATCGGCATTCTCGCCGCCATTCTCGTCCCCACGGTTGCCTCGGTGCGGCGGGCCGCCAACCGCGTGGCCTGTGCGTCGAATCTCCGGCAGCTTGGTGTGGCCATCGCCGCCTACACCATCGAGAACAAGGATCTGTTGCCGGGGCCGCTCTATACGGGAATGGACCCGCTTTACAGGGACAACGATGGCGCGGACGGGAGACTTGGCTCGTTCATCTGGCGCTACCTGGGTCTTCCGGCACCGTCGCCGGGTACGGAGCGGCGGGCCGAAATTTTTGCCTGTCCGGCGTGGTCGAGAAACGCGCCCGCCGACCAGAAATATTTACGAACCGCAGCGGCGCGCAATGTAGACCTGGCCGCTGGCGGACGGGGCCGGTCTTTCGGTTATGCTCCGGACGGGAACAAGCCGATCCGCTGGTCGGCTGTAGCCAGGCCGTCGCATGAGATGGCCCTATGGGATCTGGACAACGAAATCTGGCCCGGCGCAGACGTTCCGCCCAAACCGGCGCACGGCAACGTGCGCAACGTCCTGTGGATGGACTGGCACGTGAAGGCTCTCGACGTCAACGCGCTGCCAGTGGACCAGTGGAAACTGTAAGCGGGTGGTCCCCCCGCAGTCCCTTCAGGAGGCCGGCCGGATGGTCTTCCCTTCGACCCAGGAACCCTCGACGTGGATGCGTTGCTGGTGGGCAGGGATGCCGCGTTCGTTGCGGTGCATCATCGCGACGAGAAAATCGACGGCGATCTCGCCGACATGGACAGGCTCCTCGAATATTCCCGAAACCGTCGAACTGGCATCGCCGAGGCCCGGGCAGACAACGGCCACATCATCCGGCACCGCCATGCCGATGTCTGCGAGATGCGTCATGATATTGGTTGCGCCGGCAATGATTGCATCAGGACGCCACTTGTGCAGCCAGGCTTCGAGTGGCTTGCGGTAGTCGGGCCAGGTTTCGAACAGCAGCGGCTCGACACGCGAGGCCAGGAAGTGACACTCGGCGTACCAGGCGCCGAGATAGTTGTGGTCACTCCGGAGGTCATGGCTGTCGTGAAAGACAAGACCCGGGCGGCGGTAGCCACGGCGGAGGAGTTCGCGCATGGCCCGGGTGAGATTGCGATACTGGGCGGGAACAATGGTGTGCAGGCCGGGTTGTTCCAGGGTGTAGCCAAAGGTGACGGCGGAAAATTCCTCCCAGGGAAAATCCAGCGACATGCGGGCGCGGGGTTGCGGGCAAAGCAGCAGGCCGGAAATAGAGCGGGCGCGAAGGGCGCGGGCAATGCGGGCCGGCGTCATGCCGGGAGCACCCATATCCACCGTTTCCATAGTGAAGCCGTGACGCCGGGCTCCGGCCCGGGCGCCGGCATGGTAGCCGCTGTAAATGCTGGATGCGGTCCAGTCGTAACCGCCGGTTGTGTTGACGACCCAGGCGAGCACGCCCTGAAAAGCGGCGGGCCGTCGAGAACTGCGGTAGGCGGAGAGTGCGGAAAGCATGGGATCGGGCACATAGTCCATTTCTTGAGCTGCACGGACAACCCGTTCGCGTGTCTCCTCCGGAATGCTGGGGTGCTTGCGCAACGCCATCGAAACGGTAGTGCGATGCACGCCGAGTTTTTGCGCGATGTCCCGGTGCGTTATCCGGCGCGAGGCGGAAGCGGATGTCGCGTCGCCGGATGCCGCGGACGTGGCTGCGGTTGCAGAAGCCTTGGGTGATGAGGAGGAACGGGCCATGCCGGAAGCGCTTTTGTTATCCTGGTTTGTGTGCTCTCCTGTGATAGCAAACGAGACTTCGCCCAACCAGCTGAAATTCTGCACGGTGGCCGGTGCTGTGCCTGCCTGCCGCTTCCCCGGCGGCCTTTTCCCGTCTTTCCGATTCCCGTAATCCCGATCTCCATGTCATTTCGCCCTCACCTGTTCCTGCGCTGCGCTTTCTGGCCTGCGGTCACCTTGCCGCTGCTGCCTGTTTCGATGCCTCCCGTATCCGCCGCCAGCGCGGCTCAAAATACAACTCCCGCTTTCGTGCCCGATCCGATTCGCGTCGCGCAGCTTGCCGGATGGATCGCCGCAACGCCCCGCACCGGCCTCGCGCCGTCCCTTGAGGACAGGGCATTCTGGGGTACCCGGGCGGAGGCCAATCCGGCCGTTGCCGCAGCCTTGCGGCGGCAGGCGAAATCGATGGCGCGCCAGCCGGTGCCCGCTCTTCCGCAAGAACTCTATGACGACTTCCAGAAGACCGGACAGCGCAAAGCCTTCGAGCAGCCCTACCAGGCGCGTCTCTCCCGGCTCAATACGTTTGTGCTGGTTGCAGGTCTGACGGAGGAAAACCCGGACGGTGCGATTGCGGAAAACACGGGCGAACATTTCGTTTCGCTGGCCGAAGCCACCATCTCGGCCATCCTCGACGAATCCGCCTGGGTCTTGCCGGCGCATGCTGCGCAGGCTGGCAACGCTGCCGATATACGCACCTACGTTGACCTTGGTGCGGCCTCACGCGCCTGGACGCTGGCGACTGCCGACTGGCTGCTTGGGGACCGGCTTGCACCTTCGATCCGTGAACGCATTCGTACCGAGGTGCGCGAGCGCGTGCTCGCCCCGTATCTCGCACGCGTGCGCTCCGGCGACGCGCGTGGCTGGTGGTGGGTGACGACAACCAACAACTGGAACGCCGTCTGCCATGCGGGTGTTCTCGGCGCGGCATTGCTCCTGGTGGACGACGCCGCGGAGCGGGCGGAATTCGCGGGAGCGTTTGAGGCTGCCACGCGGCGGTATGTGGCCGGCTTTGGCAACGACGGATTCTGCCACGAGGGACTCGATTACTGGAATTATGGCTTCGGTCACTACGTGGCGGGTGCGGAGACGCTGCGGCTGGCGACGGGAGGCAAGGTCGATTTGCTGGCCGATGGCCAGGCCAGGCGAATAGCTGAATTTGGCGCACGCTGGCAGATCGCCGGCGGCGTGTATCCGGCTTTCAGTGACGTGAAACTTTCGCCCCGCCCTTCTCCTTTGCTGGTCGCTTTCAGCGCCCTCCGTTTCGGGCTCGGAGCCGTGACGGGAGAGCCGGACCTGACCGACGAGCCGCTTTACCAGGCGGCACTGGATATCTCCCTGCCGCGTCCGGCGGAGCGGACGGCGGCTGCACGGCGGACGACGGCAAGAGACGGCGGCATGTTACCCTTGCGCGACTGGTTTCCCGACGGCGGCGCGCTCATCGTCCGCCGGCAACCGGCGGAGCAGGGACTGGCGGCGGCGTTCAAAGGGGGAAACAACAACCAGCCTCATAACCACAACGATCTCGGCTCGTTTGTCCTTGTATGCGACGGACGGCGCGTGCTGACCGATCTCGGCGGCGACACCTACGTCAAGGATACGTTCGGGCCGAAGCGCTATACGAGCGGCGTGCTCAACTCCTTCGGTCATCCCGTGCCGCGCGTGGCCGGCAAGTTGCAGCGGACGGGCGCGGCGGCGAAGGCGATGACGATGCGGACCGAATTCACCGATGCCGCCGATACGTGGGAGATCGACCTGACGAGCGCCTATGACGTGCCGGAACTGGAGCGGTTGACGCGGACGTTTGTATTTCGCCGTAACGATGGAGTGACGGGAAAGGGGAGTCTGGAAATCGTGGACCGGGTGCGTTTCCGCGATGGCGCGGCGCCGCAAGCTTTTGGCACGGCGCTGGTGCTACAGGGCAAACAGGCTCGCGAGGCCGTCGATGAGGAAGCGCGGCGGTTTGTCGTGCGACAGGGGCTGAGCGGAGTGCGGGTTTCTTGGGATGGCAAAAGCGAAACATCGGGAACCGCTGGTCTCGTGGTGAAGGAGGAGCCGATTTTTGGCATTGTACCTGACAGCCTGCCGGCAGGGACACGTGTGGGCATCGACTTCGCCAGGCCTGTGCGTGAGGCGACAATCCGGTTGCGCATTGATGGGGAATGATGCCGGGTTTGTATCCAGAAACGAAAGATCCGTTCCTGCCCTGCCCTCGTCTTCCCGTTTTTATTCACATCATGAACTTGCTCGACACGCTTAAGCATCCGCTCGCCATAACCATGTGGGATTTCTCCTGGCTCGAACGCCGCTGGCCGGGGGCAGGTTACGAAGACCGGGACAAGGCGCTCGATGGTCTCGTCGAACGCGGTTACGACGCCGTGCGCATCGACGCGTATCCGCACCTGGTGGCGGCCGACCCGCACCGCGAATGGGAAATCCTGCCTCCGTGGAACCAGCAGGACTGGGGCAGTCCGGCACGCGTGCACGTACGGGTGATGCCGGCGTTGACGGAATTTATTTGCAAGTGCCGCGAACGTGGACTGCGCGTCGCGCTTTCAACGTGGTTCCAGAATGACACGACGGAGCGCCGTCTCGGGATTGCGAGCGCGCGAGTCCACGCCGCCATCTGGATTGCCACGCTGGAACAGATCGAACGGGCGGGGCTGCTCGATGCGGTGCTTTATGTCGACATTTGCAACGAGTGGCCGGGCCGAAGCTGGGCGCCTTTTTTCCCGGAGCAGGGGAATGATTGGCGCACGCCCGCATCGTTTGACTGGATGCGTGAGTGTTGCCGGTTGTTGCGGGAACGTTACCCGGCGTTACCGCTTACAACCTCGTTCAGCACATTTTTGTCTGGCGAAGATCTCCGCGACGCCAATCCGGACTTTCTGGATTTTCTCGAACCGCATCGGTGGATGAGTTTCGCGACTGATTTTTACGAGAGAGTCGGCTATCACTTCGAGCGCTTCGAATCCATCGGTTACGAAAACGTGGTGGCACGGGCAGAGCGGCTTTACCGGAGCGATCCGGAGTACTGGAAAGGGCTGTTCGCACGGGAACTGGACGCGCTGGTCGACTGGAGTCGCGCCACGGGCAAGCCGCTGGTGACGACCGAGGGTTGGGCGATCGTGGACTACAAGGATTGGCCGGGGCTGGACTGGGGCTGGGTCAAGGAACTCAATGCCTGGGCGGTGGAGCGCGTGGTGGCGAGCGGCCGGTGGGCGGCGATCTGCACGAGCAATTTCTGCGGTCCGCAATTCCGGGGCATGTGGCGCGATGTTGACTGGCATCGAAACCTCACGCGGAAAATCCATGCCGGAAAACTTCCATCCTGACGTTTGACGTATAGCATTATGCCACGCCGGCCGTCCTCCGGTCGGCGGTGACCGGTGCGGTTTATGGAAATCGAAGCCGTACGGCTCGGAATCGAAAGCTTTCGACGCTGCGATGCGCCCGGAGCCCCGGCCCCGGTATTTTGTCCTGCAGGGATATGGGGGAGGGTGCGATGACGACAAATTTGACGAGTTCGTCCGTATTGTGGATTACCTGACAGAGAAGGGTTGCAGGTTCGGATTCCCGTCAGTCCTGCTTTCACTGAGAGAATCCCGGCCGGACGGTGTCGTCAGGTCGCCCGGTCGTATGCTTCGAGGGAAACGAGATGGGAGAGCGGCCGGCCGGCGAGGTAGCTGGCGAGGTTCTGCATGGCGACGGAGCCGATGCGCGGCATCATGTCGCTGGTGGGACCGGCGATGTGGGGGGACCAGATTGCGCCGGGAAGCGTCCGCCACGGAGAATTGGCGGGCACAGGTTCGATCGCCAGCACATCGAGCGCGGCTTGCAGGCGTCCGGAACGGACCTCGTGCAACAACGCCGCTTCGTCCACCAGTTGGCCGCGGGCCACGTTGACAAAAAGCGCGCCATCGGGGAGCTGTGCGAGCGTGGCGGCATCCACGGACTGCTCGTTGACGGGCGTGAGCGCTTCGCATTCGAAGAGAATTTCTTTTCCGGCAAATAACCTGGCCAATGAACCGGCGGGTCGCATCCCGGCGGCGCGGATAACTTCATCGGGCACGCCGGCGGAGAAACAGGCGATGCCGCCGGAATCACGGGTGAACGGTTCCAGCAGGGCCGCCAGCGTGCGGGCCACGCCGCCGCAACCGTGAATACCGACGCGGCGGTTGAAGAGCGTTTGTGTATCCGTTTTCAGGGCACTTGCCTTGCCTGCGGAGGAGGCGCCCGCCGAGCCCATCCACGCGGGGGCGCGGCGCAGCGAGGCCAGCGCGAGCAGCAGCGCGTGTTCGGCAACCTGGGCAGCGACCTGCCCTCCCCAGTTGGTGACGAGTCCGCCGCGTTCGAGGAACACACGCGGCACTTTCTGGCGCACGGTGCCGGTGAGGTGGCAGACATAGCGCAGCGGACACGGCACGCCATCGCCTCCGCCGGCGGGGCCGCCTGCGCCTGCTCCGCTGTTTGTCTCGCCGCCGGTGATCCAGTCAACGGGCAGCGGCGGCGTGCGCCATGCGCTCACGATCACGTCGGGGCGGATGGCGTCGAGCAGAGCACGCCATGCGGCGGGTTCGGCCCTGGTCGGAAGGACATCGGGCCAGATGCAATCCGCATTGTCGAATGCGCCGGGGTTGGACAAATCGAGATCGGGAAGAAAGATCTCTTTCTCCCGGGGAACGAGGGCAAAGAGGACGCGCGATTGCGCGGGGAATGCGCAAGGCGGTTTGGCGAGTGCGGACAGAACGGCAGTCATCGGACGTGATAATTTTTGCGATTGGAAAATGGAGTCTTTATTCGGGCGCCACATAACTTTTAGGGCCGCCGAGCTTCATGAACTTGCGATGGACGAAGAATCCCGTCACGAGCGCCGTGCCGGTTATGCCGGAGGCAACGATGAAGGTGTAGCGGAACACGCCGCCCGTCTGGTCAATCAGGAGACCGACGAGCGG
The DNA here is from genome assembly GCA_000242935.3 of Opitutaceae bacterium TAV5. Taxonomy (NCBI): domain Bacteria; kingdom Pseudomonadati; phylum Verrucomicrobiota; class Opitutia; order Opitutales; family Opitutaceae; species Opitutaceae bacterium TAV5. Next base: position 2,168,759 of record CP007053.1, on the reverse strand, counting down.
GCCGAGCGTCATGTTGGCGGCGGCGGTGCAGATGCCCGCCGCCGAGGAAAATTGCGCGAACCGCGTGTGCGGGAAGAGGCGCTGTGCGAGCGAGGCCGCACTCGTGTAGTAGCAGCCGGAAATGATGCAATGCGCCACATAGGCCGTCACAAACGCGCCGGGCGTCGTCGCATACAATGCGCCGAAAACCGTCACGCCCACGTAACACAGCAGCGATCCGAGCGCCATGCGCAGCGGGTGGAAAAAATCTGCCGCCCAGCCCAGAAACCATGCCAGGCACAGCGAAATGGTGAACGACAGCGAGAGGCATTTGCCGTAAGTATCCATGCTCACGCCGAGGCTTCGCGCATAGGGAATCGCAAAGGTGTTGATCGGTCCGAATGACATCATGGCGACTTTCAGGAACAGGAAAACGAGCAGGTAATACGGGTTCATGAAACACTCCCGGCAGTAGCGTTTCGCTTCGTAAAAGAACCGGAGCGCCGCGCCGGGCCGCTCCACCCCGCCGCCGTCGCCGGGCGTCGCCACGGTTTTTTTCTTCGCCATCGCCGGAGGCGGAAGGGGAGGGTAGCTGCCTTCCTTGATCTTGAGGCAGACGAGTATGAAGGAGCAGCCGTAAAAGACGCCGATCGTGCAGAGGATCAGCAAAAAATGATCGGGCACCTTGCCCATGATCCAGTAGTTGAAAATCACGCCGTCGATGAGGCTCACGGCGCGAAATAGTCCGTAAAAACGTCCGAGTAATGGACGTGGAACTACGTCATTGACCAGGCCGTTGAAAACGGGATGCGCGGCGATGGTCGCAAATTCAAATGCCGTCCAGAACAGGCCGAAGCAAACAACCGACACGATCATCTCGCTTTGTTCCGGGAAAAACCGGGTGCGTGCCCAGTGCGAGAGCATCGGGGTGAAGGCGATGCCGATCATGCCGAAGGTGGCGATGGGGGTTGTCACCAGCAGGAACGGGATGCGGCGTCCCCAGCGTCCGCGGTGCCGGTCGGACTTCACGCTGATGACCGGGCTGATGATCACGCCCATGAGGGAGGGGAAGGTGCCGAGCAGCAGCGCGAAATAAAAATTGGGAATTTTGAGGTGGTTCAGATACCAGTGCGCGATGGGCCCGACGGAGCGTTCGCGCATCGACCACGCGAAATCGCCGAAGAGCAGCCAGCAAAACAACACCACCAGTGCGCCGGCGGTGTAGGTGAGCGTGCCGGCCTTCCACGTTTTTTGCGGCGGAACGACAACGCCAGCGCCCGGCGCGCTTGCGTCGCCATTTTGTTGGTCGCCTTGACTCACGTGCGAGGGATGGCGGTTGCCGGGGGGGGGGAGGGGAATGTCAGAGGTGGCGGGCGCGGCGGCGAAGGCGTAGTGAAATAAATAATACGACTGATCCGGCGATCAGGGCAAGGGTCGAGGGCTCGGGGACGCCGGGGGTTTGGGCCTGGGTGACGGTCCCGGTGACGATGAGATCTTCAAAATACATGTATGCGCTCACACCGGGAGTCTGGACGTAAAAACGGAAGGTCACAGAGTCGCCTGCGGAGATCGTTGTGCCGGCTATGGACGAGACTGTGAATGTTTGAAATTCAGTGGTAAGCGTGCTGCCTGCGAGAGGTTCCCCCTCGCTGTCTGATTGAGCGTAAGCGCTGAGCAAGACGTTGCCGGCATCGTAGCCGTCGATGGATGAGAAGACGTGGAATCCACGCGCATTTTCGGTAACCTCGGCGGCTCTGCTTTTGAAGGTGAGCGAATCCAGGGTGAGATCGTAGCCGGCATTGGCAGTGAGCGTGAAGTAGAAGTAGTTATCCCGGGCCAGTGCCGTTGTGAGGCTGAAATTGTTGTAGGCACTCGCCCCAGTCCCGCCGTTGGTGTAAGAAGAAGAGGCTACTCTGAGTTCACCGGCGGCGCTACGTTGAAAGTAACCGATGCCGCCTGTGTTGTTTATGCCTATGGCAGAAGAAATGCTGTGGGCGGCGATTCGGGTCAGCCCTGTGGCAGTGATACCGGTCGCTACCGAATAAGCAGTGGCCGGGCCGCCGGAGGGAAATGATCCCGCACTATTGAATGTCCAGTAAACGAGATCGACGGATGCGTCGGCGGCGCGGAGGGGGGAGGCGAGTGCGAGGAGCGCCGCGAAGGTCGCCAATGAGGAGGACAGGGTTTTGTAGTTTTTTTTCATGACGTGCGGGATTTCGGGTTTGCGGAACGAAGAGATTCTGGAATCGCGCCACCTGATGGACGGACGGACGCGAAAACGGGCATGAGGCCGAGAGAAAGCTCCCCCAATGCCTCCCGCACAATCTCCTTGCCATTATCTCAGGATAACGGACGCACGGTCTTGCCTTCGATCCAGGTGCCTTCGACGTGGATGCGCTGGGGATGTGCGGGGATGCCGCGTTCGCCGCGGTGCATCATGGCGACCAGAAAATCGGCGGCGACTTCACCCACGTGAACGGACTCCTCGTGAATCCCTGCGACCGCCGAGTCATCGTTGCTCTCGAAGACTCCGAGGGTGGTGCAGGCTACGGCTATATCCTCCGGCACGGCCATGCCGATGCTGGCGAGGTGGCTCATGATGTGCGGGGCGCCGGAGATAATGGCGTCGGGATGCCACTTGCGCAGCCAGGCTTCGAGCGGCTTGCGGTAGTCGGGCCACGTATCGAAGAGCAACGGCTCGATCCGCGAGGCCAGAAAATGGCTCTCGGCATACCAGGCGCCGAGGTAGTTGTGATCGGTGCGGGCGTCGTGTTTGTCGTGCAACACCAGGCCGATGCGGCGGTAGCCATGGCGCAGGAGTTCGCGCATGATGCGCGTGAGGTTGCGATACTGGGCGGGCACCACGGTGTGCAGGCAGGGCTGCGCCAGGGTGTATCCAAATGTCACCGCCGAAAAATCCTCCCACGGAAAATCGAGCGTGATGCGCGCGCGCGGCTGCGGGCACAGGAGGAGCCCCGAGATGGAGCGCGCGCGCAGGGCCTGCGCCAGCCTGGCGGGGGTCATGCCGGGAGAGTTCATGTCCAGCGTCTCCATCGAAAAACCGTGCCGCCGCGCGCTGGCCTCGGCTCCGTCGTGGTAATTTTTCCATTGGCGCACGGAGTGGCTGCCGGAGGAGTTGACGATCCAGGCGAGCGTGCCCTGGAAGGCGGCGGGGCGGCGCGAACTGCGATAGGCCGAAAGCGCCGAGAGCATCGGATCGGGCGCATAGCCCATTTCGGCGGCGACCCGCGCAACGCGGTCGCGTGTCTTTTGCGGAATGCCAGGATAACCGCGCAGGGCCATGGAGACCGTGGTGCGATGCACGCCGAGTTTTTGCGCGATCTCCTTGTGCGTGACCCGGGGGGCGGGCGCGGAGGAGGCGTCAGTTGGGGAGACAGAGGATTTTTTAAGCATTATCTTGGGATAACAAACGGAGATTCGTAAAACGAGCCGGAATCCGCATGGTGGGAAATGTCATGATTTCCCGTTACCTCCCCCCTGCCTCCTCATTCCTGTCTTTTTCTCGCGATTGCGCCGGTTCGCGTTTCGCTCGTCGTCCACGTTCTGCCTTTACCTTGATCGAGTTGCTGACCGTCATCGTGATCATCGGCATTCTGGCTGCGATCATCATCCCGGTGACGGTAAAAGTACGGTCGTCGGCGCGGCGCGTGCAATGCGTTTCCAATCTCCGCCAGATCGGAATCGGTATCGCCAATTATGTTACAGACAACAAGGGCATTCTCCCCGGAGCGACTTACACAAGCATGACGTGTTTCAACAACAACGGCCATCTTGGCCAATACATTTGGGAATACATGGGGAATCCCAAAATTGACGGCCAAGGACGTTCTCCCAATCTCGCCTGCCCTGCATGGTATAAACCCAACCTGAGTTCAGACGCCCGGGTCTTTGGCTTGAAGAATTCTTACGCGGTGGGGGGCAAAACTAGCTACTCTTTCGGCGATTCAAACGCCGGGAAAGACGCGGACGGTAAATGGAAAAAACCTCCCGGCGCGTGGGATCAGATTCCTTCGCCTTCCCGTCTCCGCGCTCTTTGGGACATCGACCAGATGCTGCATCCCAGCTATACCAAAAACCCCGAGAAGCCGATCCACGGCAACTACCGCAACGTCCTTTTCTTCGACTGGCATGTGGTCAGTATGACCGCCGGCAACGGAACGTCCGAAGAATGGACCGCCTTGTGGGACAACTGGCAATGGCCATAACCCCCCCCGGGGGGGAGGGGCGGGCGACAAATATGTCGTATCCAGATTTCAATTATAGGATAAAATCCATGACACGCATCACGATACTTTTTCTTTTTCTCATAACGGCGATTGACGCGACGGCGGACACGGTTGCCATCCGTCCCGCCGTGAAGTTTTCCGACGACGTCATCGCGCAGGCGCTCGCGCAGCCCGCGCCCGTGTGGCGTTACAGGTACCAGAAGCGTTACCGCGAAATCGATCAGACCTGCGCGCTGCACACGCTTGCGCTTGTGGCCTATGCCGCGCAACCGGCGTCCGCGGACAAGACCAGTGATGCCGTGGCCGCCCGCTTGCGGACGATTCTCGCCGGCGGCACGGAACCCGAATGTCAGGGCGGCCTCGGTGGCTGGACGCACGGGCCTTTTGCGTGGACGCTGGCGTTGGCCCGTCACACGCCTGCTGTCTGGAATCAACTTTCGGATGACGAGCACGCGCGCGCCGACTTGCTCATGCAGGCGCTGGCCGTGGCCGCGAACTTCAACGTGAATGACGATAACAACTACCGCTGCATGATCGACGGTGACATCAACACGGCCAAGACGTTCAATCCCAATCATGTCGAGGGTTACGTTGCCGCGGCCATGGCGGCTGGCTGGTATTTTGAAAGCGCTTCCGATCGCACGGCTGACAGGCTCGACATGTTTTTCCAGACTTTCGATTTCGACTCCTTTCTCGAAAAGCTTCGGGCGGCAAATTTCACCAACATCATCGCAGCATGGACGCATACGCCCGAAACCCGTCGCGTGCTCATGGATGGCGGCCCTTTTTTCCCGGATAATCCAAAGGCCGGCTCCGGCCGGGGCGTACGCGGCAATCCCTTCACATATGGAAAGCACCGCGCCAGCGAATCCTGGGCCATTTACGCGAGGCTTGCCCGGCGCATGTTCGCGCACGAAGTGAAGTCGAGCTTGCCGGTCTCGGGGCGCGACGGCGAATTCACGCGCATCCTGGGCACGGATACGGAGGGGCGTCCGCTGGTTTCGCCATGGGAGGGTCAGCGCGGCATGTGTTACGAATTTCTTACCTCGCAGGGGGAGAAACGGGGTAGCAAGTTCCGCAGTTGCGCACGTTATGTCTGGGAGGGATGGACGATCGACATGGCCACGGCCGTGACACTTTATGCTCGCGGACTTTGGCCGGTTCCAGGCAAGGATGACGGGCTGAGTTCTGCCGTGGCGGTGGGTTCGGAGGATCTGTTGTTCAAACTGAAGCACGGGTATCGCGGGTTTGCGCACGGTGCGTTCAACGAGGTTGACTGGAAAATGGTCAAGGGCTGGCCATGGGTGAGCGCCTGGTGGGCGGACGTCCTCGCACCGGCCATCCGGAATGGCGCCGGCTGATATTTCCGGGGAGGGATCTGCCGGGAAGATTGCCGGTGAGTTCCATCCTGCTATGCCTGCCTTCATGAACAATTCCCCCCTCGTCCTGTTACGCCGGATGATTTCCTGCGCGTTGTTCGTCGTAGTTTCCGCTTTACCGGTTGTCGCAGCCGATGGGGACCTCCGACGGCCGTCTCCGGTTTCCGACACCGGACGCATTGCGCAACTGAAAACCTGGCTGGAGTCTGCGCCATCCGGCGACTTTGCGCCTTCGTTTGAAGATCGGGTTTACTGGCAGGCATTGGCTCACACGCCGGCTGCTGCAACCGTAATGAAAGAGGCGGAGGCGTTTGCCGCAAAACGCGTGCCCGCACTGCCCCCGGAACTTTACGATGACTTTCGGACGACGGGACGGCGCAAACCTTATGAAACGCCTTACAACCAGCGTCTCGAACGACTGGTCGCGTTTGTCGTGGCGGCAGGCTTGGAAGAGGGGAGGGGGAATGCGGAGAGAGAAACCACGGGCGGGCGTTTCCTGCCGATGGTCGAACGTGAACTGGCGGCGATTCTGGACGAGACGACCTGGGTGATGCCGGCTCATGCGGGTAAGTACAAAAATGCGGCGGAGGCGCGGACCTATGTCGATCTCGGGGCATCCCGGCGAGCCTGGACACTGGCGACTGTCGACCGGTTGCTGGGCGACAGCCTGGCAAAAGCCACAAGAAAACGGATACGCGACGAAGTGCGTGAACGCGTGCTGGCTCCGTATCTGGAGCGTGTGCGCGCCGGTGATTCGCAGGGCTGGTGGTGGATGACCACGACCAACAACTGGAATGCCGTCTGTCACTCGGGCGTGCTCGGGGCGGCGTTGCTGCTGGTCGAAGATGCCGGCGAGCGGGCCGAATTCGCGGCGGCCTTCGAGGCCGGAACACGCCGCTTCATCGCAGGATTCGGGGATGACGGATTTTGTCACGAGGGGCTGGGTTACTGGAATTACGGTTTCGGACATTATGTTTTGGGCGCCGAAGCGTTGCGCCGGGCGACGGGCGGGAAGGCCGATTTGCTGGCACAGGACAAGGTACGCCGGATCGCCGAATTCGGGGCGCGCTGGCAAATCGCGGGCAACGTGTATCCAGCTTTCAGTGATGTCACGCTTTCGGCAAAGCCGTCGGGCTGGTTGACGGATTTTATCGCAATCCGGTTCGGGTTGGGCGCGGTAGCGGGTTCGGCGGACCTGAGCGGGGGTTCGCTTTACCAGAGGTTGTTCGATCTGTCCCTGCCGCGAACGGGAGCCGGTCCGTTTTCGGGCGCGCATGAGGGAGGCGAGGGACTGCCGCTGCGCGACTGGTTCCCCGATGGCGGCGCGCTCATCGTCCGCCGGCGGCCGGCGGAGCAGGGGCTGGCAGCGGCGTTCAAGGGAGGAAACAACAACCAGCCGCACAATCACAACGATCTCGGCTCGTTTGTCGTTATGTGCGACGGACGGCGCGTGCTGACCGACCTCGGTGGCGACACCTACGTCAAGGACACGTTCGGGCCGAAGCGCTACACCAGCGGCGTGCTCAATTCCTTTGGTCATCCCGTGCCTCGCGTGGCCGGCAAGTTGCAGCGAACCGGAGCGGCGGCAAAGGGCGTGACCGTACGAACGGATTTTATGGATACGGCCGATACCTGGGAAATCGATCTGACAAGCGCCTACGATGTTCCCGGACTGGAGCGGCTGACGCGGACTTTTGTGTTCTCGCGGACCGAAGGGAAGAACGGGCGCGGCTGGCTGGAAATCACGGACCGCGTGCGTTTCCGCGCCGGCACGGCCCCGCAGGCATTCGGGACGGCGCTCATCCTCCGCAGGGGCCAGGAGCGGTCAGGCATTGATGAGCAAAATCACCGCTTCGTCGTTCGCGAAGGGAAGGCGGCGGTCAGGGTATTTTACGAAGCGGAAAACGGCACGGTGGTGATCCGGGAGGAACGGATCCATGGCATCGTGCCCGATCGCCCGCCGGTTGGCACGCGCGTGGGCATCGACTTCACGGCGCCGGTGCATGAGGCAGCGATCCGCGTGCGCATCGAGTCCGATTGACATTCTCATGCCATGCCGGTCGTGAGCCGGTCGGCGGAGGGGGGCGTGCCCCAGAAACGGCGGTAACACTGTGAGAAATACAGGGGATCGTCGAAGCCGGAGGCGGCGGCGATTTCCTTCATCGACAGGTTTGTCTCGTGCACCAGATAACGCGCCTTTCGCAGGCGCAGGCGGGCCAGCATTTGCTGGACCGTGCCGCCTGTCTGCGCACGGAACAGCAGGCGGAAGTGGTTCGGGCTCAGGGCGAGGCGGCGGGCATAAAACCGGTCGAGGGCGTCCGGCTGCGTGAAGCGGGTTTCCAGCCACGCAACCGCAGCGGCGATTTCGGGATGGCGGCGCGATGTCGCGGGCGGAACGCCGGCGCTTTCAGGGACAGTTTCCGCACCGGCGAAGAAGCGGGCAAGGGAGGCCTTGAGCTCTCCTTCGCTCCGGAGGCGTGCGGCGGCGGCCGGTGGTGAAGGATTCCGGTCGGCGACGATGCGGTTGAGTGCGGCCGTTTCGATTCGTTGTTCTCCGGGCGTGAGAGTGCGAAAGAACGGACGCGGCGGAAGCGACGCCGGTTCCGAGGAGAATTCGCACCAGAGCAGCGTGCAGCCGGCGCCGCGTGCGGAAACGGTCCACTCGCGGCGGCACCAGGCGGGCACGAGCAATGCCGTGCCTGCACGGAGCCGCGTCCGGCGGCCCTCGACCAGGTAGTCGGGTTGTCCTTCCCGGATGAGAATGAGCCGGTGGGTGACGACCACGGAGTCTTCGGTGTGCCAGCCTGCCGGGAAGTGCTTGCGGGCAGCATGTGTCACCCGCAGAGGGGCACGCAGCAACAGTGCCCCGCAGGCCAGGATGGGGTCGGGAGGCTGTCCGTCGGAGGCGGGTGGAGCCGGGGCGGGAGACAAAATCGTTGGTTTTCTCGATATATTCATCCTGTTTGCCAATGCTTCTCTTATTCCGGAAACGACAGCCATAGGGCAGGTTTTGGTGCATGTCTATTCTCCATATTACCGAGCCAGCCCGGAAAATTCCCGTCAGTCACGAAGCCGATGTGTGTGTGCTGGGCGGCTCCTGCACCGGATTGTTCGCCGCCGTGCGCGCGGCGCGGCTGGGCGCGCGGGTGGTCATTGTCGAAAAGGAAAACTGTTTCGGCGGAGTCGCCACCACGGCGCTCGTCAATGTGTGGCATTCGTTTTGGGACACGGTCGGGCAGCGTCAGATTATCGCCGGGCTCACGCAGGAAGTGGTGGACCGGCTCGACCGGCGCGGGGCGCTGCACCGGCGCGCCGTTACCGATCCGTCGGTCGGGTTCGCCTTCAATTCCGAAGAACTCAAAATCGAGCTCGACGAACTGGCGCGCGAGGCGCGGTTGACGGTGTTGTTTCACACACAATTCGTGGCTCCCTGGGTGACGGACGGGCGATTGGCGGCGGTGTTGGTGGAAAACAAGTCGGGCCGCTCCGCGATCCGGGCTTCCCTCTTCATCGATGCCACCGGTGACGGCGATCTGGCCGCGCGGCTGGGTTGTCCGGTGCGCACGTCGGCGATGCCGCAGCCGGCGACGGCGTGCGTGCGGTTCAGCGGCTGGGAAACCCTGCGCACGGGGGAGGCGGGCGGCATGAAGGTGAATGTGGGCGCGATCCTGCAAGAGCATGGCGCGGCCTGCGGAGTGCCTGCGGGTTTCGTCTGGGGCAGCGATGTGCCGGGCGCGGCCACGCATATGCTGGCGGGGACGCGCATTGGCGGCATCGACCCGACCAATGCCGACGATCTCACGCGCGCGGAGATGGAGGGACGCCGCCAGATCCGGATCATCCATGACCTGTTGCGGCAGGCGGCGCCGGGCGCGCGGCTGGCGATCGAGGCGCTGCCGGCGAGACTGGGGTTGCGGGAGTCGCGCCACGTTTGTTGCGCGTATTCACTTTCCGGTGACGATGTCCTGCATGGACGGTCTTTCGACGATACGATCGCGCAGGGGAGCTACCGGGTGGACATTCATCATCACGACAAGCCGGGGATCACCCTCCGTTATCTGGACGGCACGGAAACGTACAACGTGCCGGGGCGTCCGCAGGAGCGCGGGCGATGGCGTCCCGAGTCGGCGGCGGGAGAAAGCCCGACTTTTTACCGGATTCCGTGGCGTTCGTTGCTGCCGCAGGGCGGGTACGACAACCTCGTGGTGGCGGGCCGGATGCTCGACGCCGATCCGGTGGCTTACGGTGCGGTGCGCGTCATGGTGAACCTCAACCAGACCGGCGAAGCGGCCGGCGTCGCGGCCGCGCTGGCATTGGAGGCGGGAACGGGTTTCCCGCAGGTCGAGGCGGCGCGGCTGCGAGCCGGGCTGCGCAAGGGCGGTTCGGCGCTGGAGTGATTCCCGTCCGTGGTGTCATCTGTTTCTCGATACCGGCATTCCGGGGTCTCCGGATTTTTGCAAGAAGGTCGCGAAGAACGCGAAGTCTTTGGAATCCGGATCTTTGCGCTCTTTGCGACCTTCGTGTGAAATCAAAAACATCAGGGACGCCGGTGCTATCCGGCCGGCGGGCGGCATTCGAGGATTTCGGCGTGCGGTTGCGGTATGACGGTAACGGGGCCGAGACCGGCAGGGATGAGGAATTTTTCGTACGGGCCAAAACGTTGCGGCGAGAGGGCGGTTGTCGGGTCGCCGGCGGTCCGCACCTCGCAAGCGCCGGCGGTGACGATGGCGATGATCCATTCGGCATCGTCGAGCGTGACGGGAGCGCCGCCGGCAAGATGGAGTTTGGTCATGCGGAAACAGGGGGTGCGGTCGGGCCCGATCAGTTCGTCGCGCCACGAGGCGCCGCCATTCCATTCACGCAGGCGGCGCGGCTGGCAACGGAAGCGGGCGGTGCCGTCGCCCGCATCGGCGTGCGGCGCGAGATCAAAGACATCGAGGCAGAAGTCGAGGCCACGTCCCATGAAGCGGGCGGACTCGGGCAGGACGAGGCCGCCGCGCTGGAATTCGAAACGCACCACAAGATCGCTCGGTTCCTGCGCCTCGACCACGAACAGCCCCGCGCCGAGCGCATGCGGCGTGCCGCCGGGCACGATGAAGGTGTCGCCGGGACGGGCGTCGAGGGTGTTGAAGCAGGTTTTCATCGCGGCGATATCCTGCGCCTCGATCATGCGGCGAAGTGCGTCGCGCGTCGGCGGCGGGTTGCGGAAACCGAGCCAGATGCGGCCATCGCAGCCGGGGCGGATGCCGAGCACATGGTAGGCCTCGGTCTTGCCGGAGGGCGAATCGAGAAACCGGCGCGCGAAATCCGCGGAGGGATGGACCTGAAAATGCAGGCGGATGGCCGGATCGAGAAACTTGACGAGCAGGCGCGGATCGGCGCCGAAGCGGGCGATGTGCGCCTCGCCGAGAAAATAGCCGGGATCGGCGGCGACGAGGTTTTTTAACGGAACGGTGGTTGTCGTGTCGTCCGCGTCTCCCACGCGCGAAAGGCCTTCGTCGGCGAGGTGTTCACGGCCGGAGTTGCGGGCGTTGGTGAGCGAGGCGATCCAGTCTTCGGGAAAATGGCCGTCGGCGGGCGGGGCGGCGGCCTTGTCGTCGTGTTGTGCGAGCGCGTCGAGCTGTCGCCCGCCCTGATAGGTCCGCCACACGCGGTTGGGGGAGAGGCGGAGGACACGGTGGCGAAACGAAGAATGGGCGGAGGTGATCATGGCCAACTGGCAATAGACCGAAGGCGCGGGCGGTTGTCAGCATCGGGATCGCTCACTCAAGTGAATCCGTATGGCCGGCGGGATTGCCTGCGTCTGCATTCTTTCCGTCTGCCCGCGTGCCACGCTGGTCCGCGTCCCCGTGTCAGGCGATGGCGGTTGCCACGGCCTGCGCCGGGCGCGTGAGCGTCCAGAGTTGTCGTGCCTTGCGGATCGTGGCGGCGAGGACATCGGGAGTGAGCGCCTGCTTCGGGTCGTCGCCGATGCCGCGCGAGGGTTGCGCGTGCGCCTCGATGCAGAGGCCGTCGGCCCCGTAGGCGACGGCCGCGAGCGCGGCGGCGGGCACGTAGGCGGCCTTGCCCACCGAATGCGAGGGATCGACGACCACCGGCGCCCAGGTTTTTTCCTTCAGGAGCGGCGTGATGCTCTCGTCGGGATGGTTGCGATAGCCATCGAGCGCGGGCGCGGTGCCGCGGGGACAGAGCAGGATGTTGGGGTTGCCGAAGCTGGCGATATACTCGGCGGCGGAGATGAATTCGTTGACCGGGCCCATGTGGAGGCTGCGTTTGAGCAGCACGGCGACGGTCGGATGCGCGGCGACGGCGCGGCCGATGGCGCGCAGGAGTGAATAGTTGAGGGCGTTGCGCGCGCCCACCTGCAGGACGTGGACGCCGGCGTCGAGGGCGAGCTTGAGCTGCTGTTCGTCCATGACTTCGGCGTCGACAGGGAGTCCGGTGGCACGGTGGCCTTCCATGAGAATGTCGAGCGACTTCACGTCGCCCTGGAAGGAGTAGGGGTTGGTGCGGGGTTTCCAGACGCCGCCGCGCAGGACGTGGGCTCCGGCGGCTTTGACCGCGTGGGCGGTTTCGAGAAAGAGGCCGGGATTGGCGGGGTCGATGGTGCAGGGGCCGCCGATGACAAACAGCTCCTCTCCCAGCGTCACACCGCCGATGGTGATGCGGTGCGTGGAAAGCGGGGATTTCCTGTTCATGAGCTTGTGCGGGGACTGGATGCGGTCCACGCGCTCCACAAAATCGAGGCCCTCGAGGCGGTTGATCATCACCTCGCTGCGCTCGTCGCCGACGATTGCATAAATGCTGCGCACCTCGCCGTTGATCGGCTGGATCGAACAGCCGAACTCGCCGACGATGGCGGTGATCTCGGCGAGTTGCTCGGAGGAGAGGCGGGAGGGTTTGGGCAGGATCATGGCAGGGAAGTAAACGGCAGATCGTGAACGATGCGCCAGGGGTTTGCAGCCCTAAACTGGAGGCATCCGGCGATACCGGACCGGGTTCCGGAGGGAGAGGGGGCAGGGGGCCGGCTGCGCTTTGCCGCGGGCGTCACTGCGCAAATCTTGTCATGCCGCGGAACCGCTCCCCGGCGAGCGCAGGGAGACGCTTTAAGAAGTTTTAATAACTGAAGGAACACAATCCCCAGGGGTTGACGGAGGCAGAAAACACAACAGATTGGGTTTTTACCCGTTATCGCACGACAGTGGCGCTGCGAGCGGATCCCGCCATTTTCCCTCTCCTGTCTCTTCTTTTTTCCACATCATCGTTCAATGTCTGTGCCAGCCGACTTTCCGCATCCGCTTCCCGTTTCCCATCCGGTCAACGGTCTCCAGGACTACATCGCGATTTCGCGTTATGCCCGCTATTCGCCTGAAAAAGGCCGGCGGGAAACGTGGCCCGAGGCGGTCCGGCGCGTGCGCGACATGCACCTCGGGCGCTACGCCGATGTTTCCCTCGCGGATGCCGCGCTCGAGGCCCTGTCCGCCGGAGAGATCACGCAGGAGGATCTGGTCCGCATCGGTCCGCTGGACGGCCTGCATGCGTCGGTGATCGCGGCTTTCGACGCCGTCGAGCGCCGCGAGACGCTGCCCTCGATGCGTTCGCTCCAGTTCGGCGGCGAGGCCATCCTCACCAAGCACGCCCGTGTCTACAACTGTGCTTTCACCTATGTCGACCGGCTGGAGGTGTTTCGCGAAGCCTTTTACCTGCTGCTGTGCGGCTGCGGCGTCGGCTTCTCCGTGCAAAAGCACCATGTCGAGAAACTGCCGCCGCTCGCGCCGGTCCGTTTCGACGCGCGCAGCACGATCCATACGATCGAGGACACCATCGAGGGATGGGGTGACGCCATCCACACCCTCATGCTCGCGGCCGTCGAAGGCCGCCTCGTGGAGTTCGATTATTCGCTCATTCGCCCGGCCGGCGCTCCGCTGCGCACCTCCGGCGGCAAGGCGCCGGGCCCCGAACCGCTCTATCGCAGCCTCGTTCATATCAAGCGCATCCTGCATGCCGCCGAAGGCCGCAAGCTGAAGACCATCGAGGCCTACGACATCCTCATGTGGGCCGCCAAGGCCGTGCTTTCGGGCGGCGTCCGCCGCTCGGCCACGATCTGTCTCTTCTCCGCCGACGACGAGGACATGATCAACGCCAAGACGGGCA